>NZ_CM135178.1:0-4800000 GCF_054188005.1 Achromobacter sp. KK8
GCTTCATCCGCGAAGGCAAGCTGCGCGCGCTGGCGGTCACCAGCCGCGAACGCAGCGCGCAATTGCCCGGCGTGCCCACGGTCGCCGAAACCGTGGCGCCGGGCTTCGAGATGGGCGCCTGGCAAGGCGTGGTGGTGCCCGCGGGCACGCCGCAGCCGGTGGTGCAGAAGCTGAACGCCGAGATCCGCCGCGCGCTGCAATCGGACGAAATGCAAAAGCAGCTCAAGGTCCAGGGCGCCCAGGCCCTCGGTTCCACTCCGCAGGAATACGGCGCGTACATCCAGAGCGAGATCCAGCGCTGGGGCGCCGTGATCAAGGAAGCCGGCGTCAAGCTCGACTGACAGCCGGCGCGGCGGCGGGCCAATCCCGCCGCCCCCACACCCGGGCGGCCCCACGCGGCCGCGCCGGACCGCCCCTCTCCTGACTCCCAAAAACCGCTGCGCGCCCCTGTTTCACCCCGGGCAATCCCTAACCCTCATCACAATTGACAGCGCTGTCATTTTTGCAGACACTAGCTTCGCCGGCCCCCTGCCGGACCACCAAAAACAAGCCGCAACGGCCTCGCGCACGGGCGGCGACAGGAGACAGAGTCATGGCAACACCTCCCTGCTTCCCGGCAGCGGCAGGCACCGGCGCGCACCTCCGGGCTCGCCGCTACCGGCCTCACCGATTCCCGCTACACCGCTTTCTGCCCACGCTGCTCCTGGCAGGCCTGCTGACCGCCGGCACCAGCGCCCGGGCCTACGATCTGCAGACCACGCCCTACCTGTTCGGCGACTGGGGCGGCCTGCGCACCAGCCTGGCCGAACGCGGCGTCACCCTGAACCTGGGCTACACCGGCGAGGCCGCGCACAATTTCAGCGGCGGCCAGGACAAGCTGACCCGCTACACCGACCAATGGGTGTTCGGCGCCACCATGGACCTGGACAAGCTGCTCGGCTGGCACGGCGGCACCTTCCAGATGACCATCACCGACCGCAACGGCCGCAACCTGGGCGCCGACGCCGGCATCGGCAACAACATGTTGATCCAGGAGGTCTATGGCCGCGGCCAGACCTGGCACATGACGCAGTTCTGGCTCAACCAATCGTTCCTGGACAATCGGGTGCAATGGAAGATCGGTCGCCTCACCGTGGGCGAGGATTTCGCCAGCTTCTCGTGCGACTTCCAGAATCTGACCTTCTGCGGCGCACAGCCCGGCAACCTGGTCGGCAGCTACTGGGTCAACTGGCCCACCAGCCAATGGGCCACCCGCCTGAAAGTCAGCACGTCCGAGCAGACCTACGTGCAGGCCGGCGTCTACCAGGTCAACCCCAACTATGTCGACGACGGCTACGCGCGCCGCCACGGCCTGTCGCTGGACAACCCCAATGGCACCACCGGCGCCCTGATTCCACTGGAATTCGGCTGGCTGCCGGCCTGGAACGACCTGCCGGGCTCGTACAAGTTCGGCGCCTGGTACAACACCTCCAACGGCGCCGACCTGTACCAGGACGTCAACCACGCCCCGCGCGGCGAAACCGGCCTGGCGCCGCGCGAGCGCAACGGCCAGTACGGCATCTACATCAACTTCGAGCAACAGGTCAGCGGCACCGCCGGCGGCCGTGGCGCCTCGGTGTTCCTGAACTTCTCCCAGGCCGACCGCGACACGGCGGCGCAGGACCACCAGATCGCGCTGGGGCTGCAATACAAGGGGCCGTTCGGCCAGGCCCGCGACGTCATCGGCGTGGCGGTCGGCGCCACCCACAACAACGGCCGCTACGCCGACTACGTGCGCCAGCAGGACCAGCGGCTGGGCACCAGCACCAAGGTCGGCGACGGCTATGAATACGTGGCCGAGGCCTATTACAGCTGGTCACCGATCCCCTCCATTTACCTGCGCCCCAATCTGCAGTACATCAGGCATCCTGGGGGCACCAGCGCCAACCACGACGCCTTCATCGTAGGCTTGAAGACCGGCATCACATTCTGAGCGCATCGCGCCACAAGGAGACTGACATGACCCCAATCCTGCGCCGCCTGCTGGCCTGCGCGCTGGCGTTGCCCGCCACGCTGTTCGCCGCCCACGCCGCCCATGCCAGCAAGGAGGCTCCGGTGATCGGCTTTTCCATCGACGATCTGCGGGTCGAGCGCTGGACCCGCGACCGCAACTATTTCGTCGAGGCCGCCACCGCGCTGGGCGCCAAGGTCAACGTGCAATCGGCCAACGCCAGCGAATCGCGCCAGATCGCCCAGGTCGAGAACCTGATCGCCGAAGGCGTGGACGCGCTGGTGATCGTGCCGTTCAATTCCAAGGTGCTGGGCAGCGCCATCGCCAAGGCGCACCGCAACGGCATCAAGGTCATCGCCTACGACCGCCTGATCCTGGGCGCGCCGCTGGACGGCTACGTGTCTTTCGACAACGTCAAGGTTGGCGAAATGCAGGCCAAGGGCATGGTCGATGCGGTGCCCAAGGGCCGCTACTACCTGCTTGGCGGCGCCGCCACCGACAACAACTCGCGCATGTTCCGCGAAGGCCAGATGAACGTGCTCAAGCCGCTCGTCGCCAAGGGCGACATCACCATCGTGGGCGAGCAATGGACGCCCGAATGGGACCCGTCCAAGGCGCAGAGCATCATCGAGAACGCGCTGAACGCGAACGACAACGACATCCAGGCCATCGTCGCCTCCAACGACGGCACCGCCGGCGGCGCGATCCAGGCCCTGGCAAGCCAGAAGCTGGCGGGCAAGGTGGCGGTCTCGGGCCAGGACGCCGACCTGGCCGGCGTGCGCCGCGTCGCCGCCGGCACGCAGACCATGACGGTGTACAAGCCGATCAAGGCCATCGCGGAGGCGGCCGCGCGCATGGCGGTCGATCTGGTGCAGGGCAAGACGCCCGCCTTCAACGCCAAGCTCGACAACGGCAAGGGCGAGGTCAATTCCCTGCTGATCACGCCCACGCTGGTGACGCGCGACAATCTGGACATCCTGGTCAAGGACGGCTTCTATACGGCCGACCAGATCGCGGGCAAGTAGCCGGGAGGCGCACCATGGACCAGCAGCAACCGCTGTTTGAAATGCGCGACATCGTCAAGGAATTCTCGGGCGTGCGCGCGCTCTCGGGCGTCAGCCTGGGGGTGCGGCCCGGCGAATGCCTGGGCCTGTGCGGCGAGAACGGCGCCGGCAAGTCGACCCTGATGAAAGTGCTGTCCGGGGTCTATCCCCACGGCACCTACGGCGGCCGGATCCTGTGGCAAGGCAGCGAACTGCGTTCGCGCTCGATCCGCGACAGCGAACGCGCGGGCATCGTCATCCTGCACCAGGAGCTGATGCTGGTGCAGCAGCTGAGCGTCACCGAGAACATCTTCCTGGGCAACGAACTGCGGCTGCCCGGCGGCCGCATGGACTACCCCGCCATGCACCGGCGCGCCGCCGAACTGCTGGCGCGCCTGAAGCTCACCGACGTCAACGTCGCCGCCCCCGTCATGAACTACGGCAACGGCCACCAGCAGCTGTTCGAGATCGCCAAGGCGCTGGCCAAAGAGGCCCGGCTGCTGATCTTCGACGAGCCGACATCCTCGCTCAGCGCCAAGGAAATCGAGGTGCTGCTGGCCATCATCGACGACCTCAAGCGCGCCGGCGTGGCCTGCATCTACATCTCGCACAAGCTCGACGAGGTCAAGCGCGTCTGCGACACCATCACGGTGATCCGCGATGGCCAGCACATCGCCACCCGCGCGGCCGACACGCTGGACGAGGACGGCATCATCGGCCTGATGGTCGGCCGCGCGCTCGAATCGCGCTTTCCGCGCACCGAGCGCCAGCCGGGCGCGGTCATGCTGGAAGCGCGCGACGTGACCTGCTGGGACGTCACCAACCCGCGGCGCAAGCGCGTCGACGGCGCCGCCCTGCAGGTGCGCGCCGGCGAGATCCTCGGCATCGCCGGACTGGTGGGCGCGGGCCGCACCGAATTCGTGTCGGCGATCTACGGCGCCTATGCCGGCCGCAGCACCGCCCAGGTACAGGTGGCGGGCCAGCCGGTGCGCATTGCCTGCCCCGCCGACGCGATCGCGCACGGCCTGTGCCTGGTGCCCGAGGATCGCAAGCGCCACGGCATCGTGCCGCTGATGAGCGTGGCCGAGAACATCACGCTGGCCAGCCTGGCCGACCACGCCCGGGCCGCGCGGGTCGACGGCGACGCCGAGCTGGCGACCGTCGAGCGCGAAATCGCCCGCCTGCGCATCAAGACCGCCAGCCCGGGCCTGCCTGTGGCCAGCCTTTCCGGCGGCAACCAGCAGAAAGTGGTGCTGGCCAAGATGGCGTTGAAGAACCCCAAGGTGCTGATCCTGGACGAACCGACGCGCGGCGTGGACATCGGCGCCAAGTACGACATCTACAAGATGATCTTCGACCTGGCCGATCGCGGCGTGGCCATCATCATGGTGTCGTCGGAACTGCCCGAGATCCTCGGCATGAGCGATCGCGTGCTGGTCATGAACGCCGGCCGCGTCACGGGCGATTTCCCCATCCAGGGCCTGACGCAGGAACGCGTGCTGGCCGCCGCCCTCCAATCCGAACCGCTGCGGCAAGCCGCCTGAACGCCATGACCCAGATGCTCGCTTCCTCATCCTCCGAACCCCGGCCGCGCGGCGGCCATCCGCCGCTGCGGCAACTGTTCGCGCGCCACAAGCTGCTGGCCATGCTGCTGGCCCTGGGCCTGATCTGGCTGTTCTTCTGGCACCAGACCCACGGCAGCTTCCTGCGCCCCAACAGCATTTCCAACCTGCTGCTGCAGATGTCGGTGACCGGCATGCTGGCCTGCGGCATGGTGCTGGTCATCATCGCCGGCGAGATCGACCTGTCGGTGGGCTCGCTGCTCGGCCTGCTGGGCGGCCTGGTCGCCATCCTGACCGTCAACCTCGGCTGGAACACCTGGCTGTCGGTGGCCGTGGTGCTGGCCGCCGGCGCCGGGCTCGGGCTGGTCAACGGCTGCCTCACCACGCGGCTGCGGGTGCCGTCCTTCATCGTCGGCCTGGGCGGCATGCTGGCCTATCGCGGCCTGCTGCAATTGAGCACCGACAGCGTCACCATCGCGCCGGTGCCCGACGACCTCGGCGCCATCGCCCAGGCCTTCGTGCCGCCCACGCTGTCCTGGGTCATCGCCGCGCTGATCGTCGCCCTGGCCTGCGGCCTGACGCTGGCGCGGCGCCGGCGCCATCGCCGGCTGGGACTGGAGGTGGCGCCGCGCTGGATCGACGGCCTGAAGATCGTCGCCATCGCCGCCGCGGCCGCCGGCTTCGTGCTGGTGCTGAACCAGGCCCATGGCGTGCCGCTGCCGGTGCTGATCCTGCTGGCGCTGCTGGGCGTGTTCTCGTGGATCGCCACGCAGACCGTGTTCGGCCGCCACGTCTACGCGGTCGGCGGCAACGTCGAGGCCAGCCGCCTGTCCGGCGTCAACGTCCAGCGCGTCAAGCTGATGGTATTCATGCTGATGGGGTTGATGTGCGCCTTCGCCGGCATCGTCACCACCGCGCGCTCGGCCGCGGGCTCGCCGTCGGCCGGCGTGGGCGGCGAGCTCGATGCCATCGCGGCCTGCTTCATCGGCGGCACCTCCATGCGCGGCGGCTCCGGCACCGTGTACGGCGCGCTGATCGGCGCGCTGGTCATGGCCAGCCTGGACAACGGCATGCAGCAGATGAACGTGGATACCTCCTGGCAGATGATCGTCAAGGGCGCCGTGCTGGTGCTGGCGGTGTGGATCGACGTGGCAACGAGGTCCGAACGTGCATGACCCGACCCTTTCCAGCGCGCCCGGCAGCTGCATGCTCGCCGTCGGCACCTACACCGAGATCCTGCCGCACGTGCAGGGACGCGGCCGCGGCATCCACCTGCTGGCCTTCGACGGCGCGACGGCCTCGTTCCATGAACGGCAGGTGCCGACCGGCCCGGTCAACCCTTCCTACCTGTGCGCGGCGGCCGGACGGCTCTACGGCGTCAGCGAACGGGAACGGGACGCCGCCCTGGAGGTCTACGCCATCGAGGCCGCCGCCGCGCTGCGCCCCCTCGGCCGCATCGCGCTGCCCGGCGCGGCCCCCTGCCATGTCAGCGTCAACCTGCCGGCGCGACAGCTGTACGTGTCGAACTACGGCTCGGGCGAGCTGCTGTGCTTTGCGCTGGATGCTGGCGGCATGCCGCAAGGGACGCCACAGGTGATCGCGCGCCGCGGCGCCGGCCCGCGCGCGGACCGCCAGGAGGGCCCCCACCTGCACTACGCGGCCGCCACCGACGACGGCGCGCGCGTCTACCTGTGCGACCTGGGCACCGACACCATCGCCTGCCATCGGGTGCGGCCCGATGGCCTGGCCCCCATGCCGGAGCAGGAACTGCGCGCCCGCCCCGGCGCCGGGCCGCGCCACCTGGCCCTCACGGCCGATGGCGCGCTGGCGGCGGTGGTGGAAGAGCTTTCGAATACCGTGGCCGTGTACGCGCTGGACGAACCGGCGGGCGAGCGCGCCCGCGCCAGCACGCTGCCGCGCAACTGGCGGGGCGCCAGCGCCGCCTCCGCCATCCGCCTGCATCCCGATGGCGAACTGCTCTATGCCGCCAACCGCGGCCACGACAGCGTCGCCGTCTACCGCCTGCGGCGCGCGGCGCCCTGGCTCGAACCCGTGGGCTTCATCGACGTCGGCGGCCGCGCGCCGCGCGACATCGCGCTCACGCCCGACGGCGCGTTCCTGCTGGTCGCGTCCCAGGACGACCACTTCATCCGCGCGTGGCGCATCGACCCGGCCACGGGCCTGGCCCACGCGCAGGGCCAGCCCTATCCCCTGGCCTCGCCCGCCTGCCTTTGTCCCTTGCCTTGAACCGGAAGCCTCCACCGTGACATCTCCCCTGCCCCCCGCCCGCATCGTCGTCACCGGCGCCACCGGCCAGCTCGGCCGCAAGGCGCTCGCCATCCTGGCGCGCCAGCCCTGGTGCGAGCACCTGATCGGCATCGACCTGCAGGCGGACGACACCGTCTTCAGCCCTGAAGTGCGCGAGCGCCTGACGCTGGTGGCCGCCGACCTGGAGCGCCCCGCCCCCGCCTGGACCGACCATTTCGCCGGCGTGGACGCCGTGCTGCACCTGGCGGCGCGGCACTCGACGCCCGACGCCAGCTGGGAAGAAGCCCTGGGGTCGTACAACATGACGTTGAACGTGCTGACCGCCGCCGCCACGCATGGCGCGCGCCGGCTGGTGTTCGCCTCGTCCAACCACGCCATGGGCGGCTACAAGGACCTGCCGCTGGCCGCGACCATCGGGCCGGGCAAGCTCACGTCCAGGACGGAGCCGGCCCCCGGCACGCGCTGGTTCGACGGCGAGCGCGAGGTGCATTCGCTGGCCTATGGCACGTCGAAGGTCATGGGCGAACGCCTGTGCCGCGCCTACGCCGCGGTCACGCAGGGTCGGCTATCCACCGTGATCGCGCGCATCGGCTGGATCCTGCCGGGCGACAACGACCCGCGCGACATGAGCTATTCCGGCGTGGCGCATCCGCGGGCGCCCGAACCGGACGCGCGCGACGAACCGGCGCGCCGCGCGCTGGCGTGGTTCCACGACATGTGGCTGTCCAATGGGGATTTCGAGCGCCTGCTGATCGCCGCCCTGACGGCGGACGCGGCCGGCTGGCCCGACGCCAGTGTCACGGTCAACGGCGTGTCGGCCAACCAGGGCAGCGCCTGGGATGTGACGGAAGGCCGCGCCAGCATCGGCTACGACCCGCGCGACGACGTGCGCCGCCATCTGGGATAGCGGCTGGGGGCTTCAGGCCGGCGCGCGGGTCGAGTCGCGCACCACGATCTCGTATCCCAGCGTCCGCACCCGCGCCTGCGGCTCGCGCGATGCCAGCTGTTCCACCGCCGCGTAGGCCATGTCGCGGATCGGCTGGCGCAACGTGGTCAGCTTGGGCCAGGTCTGGCGCGACAAAGGGGTATCGTCGTAGCCCGCCACCGACAGCTCCCCGGGCACCTTGATGCCGCGCGCGTGCGCCGCGTACAGCACGCCGGCCGCCATGTCGTCGTTGGCCGCGAAGATCGCGCTGGGACGGTCGGCGCGATCGAGCAGGCGTTCGCCGCAGCGCACGCCGGAATCGAAGGAATGCAGCCCCTGCTCCACCAGGGCCGCGTCGTACGCCACACCCTGCTCGGCCAGCGCGTCGCGATACCCCTGCAGGCGGCCGCCGACGGCGCCGTGGTCGGGGTGCCCGGCCACGAAGCCGATGCGGCGGTGGCCCAGGTCCAGCAGATACCGCGTCATGTCGCGCGCCGCCGAGCGGTCATCGGTGCTGACCTCCAGCCCCCTGGCGCTTGGCGAACTGGGCGCCAGCCGCACGAAGGGCACGTCGCCCTGGTCGAGCGCGTCGATCAAGGCGCGCACGTCAGACAGCGGCGGCGTCAGCACCAGGCCGGCGCAGGCGTGCTGGCGCGCGGACTGTTCGATCTGCGCGGCCAGGTCGGGCGCGCGGTAGTCGCAGGGATGCAGCAGCAGGCTGTAGAAATAACGCTTGCAGGCATCGAGCGCGCCTTGCTGGACGTTGATCAGGTAGTTGTCGCTGGGATTGTCGTAGACCAGCATGATCAGGTCCGAGCGCTTGCTGGCCAGGCGCCGGGCCGAGGGATTGGGCTGGTACTTCAGCAGCGCGATCGCCGCCATGACCTTGGCGCGGGTCTTCTCGCTGGTGTTGGGTTCGTTGTTCAACACGCGCGAGACGGTCTTGATGGACACGCCCGCCTCGGCCGCCACGTCGTCGACGGTGACGGAACCCTTTTCCTTGCCGGTCGCCATGCTCCGGTCTCAGCGGCCGGCGGCCTTGGCGCTCAGGCCGTTGGCCACGCCCATGTCGGTCTTGGGCACGTCGCGGATCAGCACCCGCACGTCCTCGCCCGAGATGCCGATGCTGGCGCACACGGCCTGGTTCAGCGCGGCGATCAGCGCCGCCTTCCTGGCCTCGTCGCGGCCCTCGATCAGGGCCGCGTCGACGCGCGCCATGGCCTTGCCGATCTCGCCGGCCACGATCACGTGTTCGGCGGGGATTTCCTGCAGCACGATGCGCACGCTGGACAGCGGCGCGGCGATGCTTTCCACCACCGCCTGCGAAGCCGCCTTCAGCAACGCGGTCTTCTGGGCGGCCGAATGGCCCTGCATGATCTGGACATTCAAGATTGGCATGACGGATTCCGATATTCCGAATAGTGGCGAACCGGCGATCGTTGCCGGCCAGCCATCATATCCGGACTGGCCCCGGGCGCAAGCCTGCCACCCCGGGGACCGGAACGCCGCGGCGGGATCGCCCGGCGCCTGCCGTCAGGCGGCCTCGCCCCGTTGCGTCGGCTGGGGCTGGCCTTGCAGCTCGGCCTGGGCCGGGTCGCCGCCGGTGGCGGGCGGCGGTTCGGCGGATTCGCTGGATTCGGCCGCGGGCGCGCTCTCGGCCAACACCGGCGTCACCAGCTCGACCACCTTCTTGCGCGACAGCATGCCGATGAACTCGTCGTTCTCGCCCGTCACGGCCACCGGCTGGTCGCTGTGCACCAGCTGCGCCAGCACTTCGCCCAGGCCGGCCGTGGCCGGCACCGAAGCCAGGTCCTCGACGAAGCGCGACACGTCGCGTCCGCCCTCGCGCACGGCCTGTTCGGCCGCTTCCAGCGTCAGCACGCCGGCCAGCCGCTTGCCGTCCAGCACCGGCGCGTACTCGTAGTTCAGCGCGCGCATCCGATCGACCGAATGGGCCGGGCGCGATCGCATGGTCAGCGTCAGGCGCGCCGGGTTCACCGCGTGGGTCGCGTTCAACACCTTGGTGCGGTTCACGTCCTGCAGGAACGACTGCACGTAATCGTTGGCCGGATTCAGCAGGATGTCTTCGGGCGTGCCTTCCTGCACCAGCTCGCCGTCCTTCAGGATGGCGATGCGGTTGCCCAGGCGCAGCGCCTCGTCCAGGTCATGGGTGATGAAGACGATGGTCTTGTTGAGCTTGGATTGCAGTTGCAGCAGCTGGTCCTGCATCTCGCGGCGGATCAGCGGGTCGAGCGCCGAGAAGGCCTCGTCCATCAGCAGGATCTCGGCGTCGGTGGCCAGCGCGCGCGCCAGGCCCACGCGCTGCTGCATGCCGCCCGACAGCTGGTGCGGATACTGCTGCTCGAAGCCCGACAGGCCGACCTGCTCCAGCCATTCGCGGGCGCGCTGCTCGCGCTCGGCGCGGCCCACGCCCTGCACGGCCAGGCCGTAGGCGGCGTTGTCCAGCACGGTGCGGTGCGGGAACAGGCCGAAGCGCTGGAACACCATGCTCATCTTCTTCTGGCGGAAGGTCTCCAGGTCGCGCTTGTTCAGGCTGACGACGTCGACGCCGTCGACCAGGATGTGGCCGGCGCTGGGCTCGATCAGGCGGTTGAAGTGGCGGATCAGCGTCGACTTGCCGGACCCCGACAGGCCCATGATGACGTAGATGCTGCCCTCTTCGATCGACAGGCTGATGTCGCGCAGGCCCAGCGTGTGCCCGCTTTCGGCCAGCAGCGCTTCCTTGCTCATGCCGCCCTGCGCGGCTTCCAGCCATTTCTTCGGATGCGGCCCGAAAATCTTGTAGATGTTCTTGACTTCGATCTTGCTCATCGCTGGCCTCCCATGCGCATGCGCTGTCCATACGATTGCGTGATCCGGTCGAACAGCACGGCCAGCACCACGATGCCCAGGCCCGCCAGCAGGCCGCGGCCCACTTCCAGGCGGTTGATCCCGAGCAGCACTTCATACCCCAGGCCGCGCGCGCCGATCATGGAGGCGATCACCACCATCGACAGCGCCATCATCGTGGTCTGGTTGATGCCGGCCATGATGTTGGGCAGAGCCAGCGGCAGCTGCACGCCGAACAGTTGCTGGCGCGGATTGGCGCCGAAGGCGCGCGACGCTTCCAGCACCTCGCGGTCGACCAGGCGGATGCCCAGGTCGGTCAGCCGGATCAGCGGCGGCACGGCGTAGATCACGGTGGCGATGATGGCCGGGATCTTGCCCAGGCCGAACAGCATCACGACCGGGATCAGGTACACGAAGCTGGGCATGGTCTGCATCACGTCCAGCACCGGCAGCATGATCGAGCGCAGCCAGTTGACGCGCGCCATCAGGACGCCCAGCGGAATGCCGATGATCACCGACAGTCCGGCCGCCATGATCATCAGCGCCAGCGTCTGCATGCCGGCGTCCCACAGGCCGAGCACGCCAATGACGCACAGCAGCGCGCCCATGGCCAGGCTCAGGCCGATGCGGCGGCTGACCAGCCAGGCGATGGCGATGGTCACGCCGACCACCGCCCACCACGGCGAGCTGCGCAGCACCTGCTCCAGCCACACCAGGGCGTGCAGCACGGGCTGCGACAGCGTCTCCAGGGTATCGGCGTAGTTGGTGACCAGATGATCGACGAATCCGTCGATGGCCCCCCGCACCTGACGGGCGGGAATAATTTCAGGAAACATGTGTTGACTCCATTTCAGCGGGTTCGCCACGCGCCACGCCGCGCCGGCATGGCATCCGGCGCGGTGGCCGGGCCGGCGCCCCCAAGGGACGCCGTCATCGACAATGGCGAAATACGCTTACAGTCCGGCGCGGAAACAAGATGTCCCGCGCATTGCCCGCATGGCGGGCAGTCCGCCTGCCGGAGGGCTTTTTCCCCTTGGGGTCATCCCAAGGGGAAAAGGTCCAACCCGATGGTCCGTCCCGGCCAACCGGAACGGACCACCGCCGGAAAGGCGGCGGGGGTTACAGCGCGCTTTGCACGCGCCCGGCGACGTCGGCGGGGACCCACTTGGTCCAGACGTCGGGCTTGTTCTTCAGGAACCACTTGGCCACGGCGCCGGACTCGTCGCCGGTCTCTTCCATGTGGGCCAGGATTTCGTTCATCACCGGCAGCGGCACCGAGACCTTGGACAGGAATTCGGTCAGCACCGGCGCTTCCTGCGAGAACTTGGTGTTCACGGCGGTGAAGACGGGATTGTCGGGATAGGCGCTGGGCTCGGGCTTGGCGCACTTGGGCGACGTCAGGCACTTGTGCTTTTCGGCGTCGTAGGGCGGCATTTCCAGCTTGACCAGGTCCATGGCGCCGACCAGCGGCGTGGGCGACCAGTAGTAGAAGACCACGTTCTGCTTGCGCTTGTAGGCCGACATCAGGGCCGCCTTCTGCGCCGCGCCGGTGCCCGGCGAATACAGCGTGTAGGTGTCGTCCAGCTTGAGGGCGTGGAACAGGTTGGTGCTGGTGACTTCGCAGCCCCAACCCGCCGGGCAGCCGTAGAAACGGCCCTTGCCCGGTTCTTCGGGATCCTTGAACTTGTCCTTGAACTTCGGCAGGTCGGCCGCGGACTTCAGTTCGGGCAGGCGCTCGGCGGTGTAGCGCGGGATGTACCAGGCCTCGCCGCCCATGTACAGGTCGCCGATCCGCTTGACGCGGCCGGTCTTTTCGGCGCGTTCCCAGGGGTCGGCGACGCTGTTCAGCCAGATCTCGGTGTTGATGTCCAGGTCACCGCGCTCGAGCGCGGCCAGGGCGGGCAGGGTCTCGGTGGGCAGGGTTTCGGTCTTGCAACCGTAGCCCTTTTCCATGATGAAACGTTCGACATCGACCAGGACCAGGTTGGATTCCCAGTTCATGGCGCCGAAGTTGATCGGACGCTTGAGTTCGCATTGCGGCGCGTCGGCGGCTTGGGCCGAACCGGCGAAGGCGAACAAGACGGCCGCGGCGGCCAGGGTCTTGACAGGGGTGAAACGCATTGGCTTTTGCCTCCATAGGTTCAGGGACACGGCGGCGCTGGTCCGGCCGTGCCATGGAGCTAAGGGGGTTGTGCGGAAGACGGGCAGAACCGCCAATACAAACCGACACTAGCAACAAGAGGATCCGCGGGGTGCGGAGTCTTGCAAGACAGGAGTCTCAAAAACAGAGTTTTAGAGAACCCACAGATAGTGAACAAACTGAAAGAAGAAGGCAGCATCTTAAACGAAATTGCCGCAAAACCCAACCCCGAGCCTGAACGAAACGGATACATTCATACCCAAAAACGTCCGGACAAACCCTGATTTCCAAGAGGCGATTCCCCGACTTTCCCTGGGGAACCGGCTCAAGGAAATAACGATACATTTAGTTAATATTTTGTTCGTATAAATACATTTGAAGGGCAAAAACCGCCCTTTCAGCGCGCGCCGCCGACGTCGTCGCGGTACATGTAATCGCGGCGCCAGGGATAGGCCAGGTCGGGCGGGTTGTCCAATTCGTCGGGCCTGCCGGTCGCGGGATGCTGTCCCAGCACCTGGTGCAGCGCGATCCAGCCATGTTCGAAGCCCATGGCGCACCCGGCCAGGTACAGCCGGTAAGCGCGCAGCGAACGCGCGCCTTGCTCGCCTCCCAGGATCTGCGCGGCCTCGGGCAGGCGCGCCTCCAGCGCATCGCTCCAGGCCCACAGCGTGCGGGCGTAGTGCGGCCGCAGGTTCTCGACGTCGACTTCTTCCAGGCCGCCATTGGTCATGGCCTCCATGACGACGCTGATGTGCGTCAGCTCGCCGCCCGGGAAGATGTACTTCTCGATGAATTCGCCCATGCCGCTGCCCAGCTCGGCGTTGTAGACGCCGGCCGCGGTGATGCCGTGGTTCATGATCAGTCCGCCCGGCTTGAGCAGCCGCCGCAACTTGGCGAAATAGCCTTCCAGCTGGGCCCGGCCGACGTGCTCGAACATGCCAACCGACGCAATCTTGTCGAACGGCGTGGACTCGTCGAGCTTGCGGTAATCCAGCAGCTCCATGCGCACGCGGTCGCCCAGCCCCTTTTCCTGGATCAGTTTGGTGACATGCGCATGCTGGTTGCGCGACAGCGTGATACCCGTGGCGTCCACGCCGTAATGTTCGGCGGCCCACAGCAACAGGCCGCCCCAGCCGGCGCCCACGTCCAGGAAGCGTTCGCCAGGGCGCAGCCGCAGCTTGCGGCAGATGTGGTCCAGCTTGGCCTCCTGGGCCTGCGCCAGCGTCATGCCGGGTTCGCGGTAGTAGGCGCAGGAATAGACCCGGCGCGGGTCCAGCCACAGCGCGTAGAAGTCGTCGGAAAGGTCGTAATGGAATTCGATCTGGCGGGCATCGCGCTCCACCGAGTGGCGCCACACCGACATCACCTTGCGCACCAGCTCGGTCAGCCAGCCGCCGCGCGCCGCATCCACCGGCGAGCCGGGCAGCAGCGCCGAGGCCGCCGCCATCACGTCGCGCATCGAGCCTTCGATGTCGATGCGGCCCTCGACGTAGTCCTGGCCCAGCACTCCGACAGCGCCTTCGGCCAGATGGGCCAGGGCGGTCCTGTCGTGCGTCACGAAGCGCACCCTGGGATCCGGCGGCCCCATTACCGTGCCATCGGGCAGCACCAGCTGGACAGTCACGGGCAGTGCCTGGAGCTTGCGTTCCACAACAGACAACAAAGGATTCACGACATCTCCTCTGGAATACGTACGAACACGACAGACTGTATCGGAAATCAGTTGAAATTTGCGTGTAAGGCGGCGCGTGATACAGTCATTGGCTTGGTGCAAAACGCGCAATGAAGTGCGTCGCACCCTGTCCCTCGCGCGATTTCCCTCGCGATCCACATGCCCCCTACACTTTCCTCACGCGGCGCCATGCCGGGCTGGCTCATTCTCATGGGCGCCCTGACGGCAATCGGTCCTTTCGCCATCGATATGTACCTGCCGGCGTTCCCGACGATCGCCGCCAACCTCGGCGTCCCGCGCGGCGATGTCGAGCGCACTTTGGCCGCCTACCTGATCGGCCTGGCGCTGGCGCAGGTGTTCTATGGTCCGATGGCGGACCGCTACGGCCGCAAGCCGCCGCTGATGGTGGGCCTGGCACTCTTCATGGTGGCCTCGCTCGGCTGCGCCCTGGCCGGCTCGGTCCAGGCGCTGACAGGTTGGCGCGTGCTGCAGGCCATGGGCGGCGCGGCCGGCATCGTGATTCCGCGCGCCGTCATCCGCGACCATTACGAAACCCACGAAGCGGCGCGCGCCATGTCGCTGCTGATGCTGATCATGGGCCTGGCGCCGATCCTCGCGCCGCTGGCGGGCGGGCAGTTGCTGGGCATTGCCAGCTGGCGCAGCCTGTTCTGGGTGATGCTGGCCGGCGGCGCCATGCTGATGACCGCTGTGGTGCTGATCATGAAGGAATCGCTGGCGCCCGAACGCGTCGTGCCGCTGCGCCTGGGAACCATCGTGCAGAACTACCGGGCCCTGTTCGCGCACCGCGGCTTCATGGCGCACAGCCTGGCCGGCGGCTTCGGCCAGGCCGGCATGTTCGCCTACATCATCGGTTCGCCGCGGGTGTTCATCGAGCTGTACGGCGTCGATCCCAAATACTACGGCCTGCTGTTCGGCACCAACGCGCTGTCGCTCATCATCTGCTCGCAGATCAGCGCCCGCCTGCTGCGCACCCACACCCCGCGCCAATTGCAACGCCGCGCCCTGACCTCGCTGGCCTGCGCCAGCCTGGCGGCGGTGGCGCTGGCCCTGGCGGGCTGGATGACGCTGCCGCTGCTGATGGCCTGCCTGATCTGCTACATGGGCAGCCAGGGCTTCGTGAATCCCAACTCGGCGGCGCTGGCGCTGTCCGACCAGGGCAAGCGGCTGGGCGCGGCCTCGGCGCTATTGGGGACGCTTCAACTGTCCTGCGGCGCCCTGGCGGGTTTCGCGGTCAGCGCCTGGCAGACCGACAGCGCCCTGCCGCTGACGACCACGCTGGCGACCTGCGCCTGCCTGTCCTGGCTGTCGGGCCGGGTGGCGCAATCGCACCCCGCCTGAATGCAGGCAAGCAAAACGGCCGGCACGCAGACAGAAGCCCGCCCTTCGCCCGGCAGCGGAAAATCCCTGCCGGGATCGAGCCGACGCGCGCCATCCAGCCGCGCCTGCCGCGGCTTGAGCGCCACGCTTTTACACGCGCTACCGCCCCAGCACTTGATTTACCTGGATTTTTCGTATTAGAATCTACGTCTTCACATGAAGTTTCCCGTGCTGGACTACTATGCTTTGTAGTTCAACACTCTGACCCCCAAGCGCATTTTTGCGGATGGCAGGCAGCGGGTATAAGCACTGGGTGGAGTCTCCCCGATTCCCCCTCATCCACTAAGACTGGGTGGCCGGCAAGATGGCAAGGCCTCGTGGCAAGACCGCGACGATCCACGCCTCTGATACAGCCCGGCGGCTGAAACCCTGTCTCCCCCCGGCGATGCGCAAGAATAAATGAGGTGCATCCATGGCACGCGTATGCCAAGTGACCGGCAAAGGCCCGATGGTGGGCAACAACGTTTCGCACGCGAACAACAAGACCAAGCGTCGCTTCCTGCCCAACCTGCAATCGCGCCGGTTCTGGGTTGAAAGCGAAAACCGCTGGGTGCGCCTGCGCGTCTCGGCCAAGGCCATCCGCACGATCGACAAGAACGGCATCGACGCCGTGCTGGCCGAAATGCGTGCCCGCGGCGAACTGGCCTAATCGGCCCCCCCGCCAATCTGACATACTAGGAGCACGACATGGCCAAAGGTATCCGCGAAAAGATCAAGCTCGAGTCGACTGCCGGCACGGGTCATTTCTACACGACCACCAAGAACAAGCGCAACATGCCCGAGAAGATGCTGATCAAGAAGTTTGATCCGGTCGCTCGCAAGCACGTCGACTACAAGGAAACCAAGCTGAAGTAATTCAGCCGGTATCCGGATAGCCCAAAAAGGCCCTGCATCGCAGGGCCTTTTTGTTTGGCCGAACGCTGCCTGGGATCTGGTCGCCACGCCGTTTTCCCTGGCGCAGGGGCGCCGCGCATGCTTCAATTGGGCCGAAACTGCAATCGTGCCCTACATGAGCCCGGCTTCGGTCGAGCCCTCTTGCCAGCGATACCCGCCATGCTCCGTCCCTGCCTGACCCTGCTGCGCCGCGCGCTCGCCCCCGCGCTCCTGGCCCTGGCGCTGACCCCGGTCGCGTCCGCCAAAGACACCAAAGAGCCGATCCGCATCGGTGAAATCAACAGCTACAAGGCGATTCCGGCCTTCCTGGGCCCGTACAAGAAAGGCTGGCAGCTGGCGCTGGAAGAGATCAACGCCTCGGGCGGGGTACTGGGCCGCAAGCTCGAAGTGTTTTCGCGCGACGACAACGGCAACCCGGGCGACTCGGTGCGCGCCGCCCAGGAACTGCTGGCGCGGGAAAAGGTGGACCTGCTGTTCGGCGGCTTCCTGTCCAACACCGGCCTGGCCCTGACCGATTTCGCCAAGCAGCAGCAGGTGTTCTTCCTGGCCGCCGAACCCCTGACCGACAAGATCACCTGGCAGGAAGGCAACCGCTACACCTGGCGCCTGCGGCCGTCCACCTGGATGCACGTGGCCGCCCTGGCCCCCAAGGCGCTGGCGCTGCGCAAGAAGCGCTGGGCCATCGTCTATCCCAACTACGAATACGGGCAATCGGCCGTGGCCACCTTCAAGGCCATGATGAAGTCGTTCCAGTCCGACGTCGAATTCGTCGCCGAACAGGCCGTGCCGCTGGGCAAGGTCGACGCCGGCGCGGTGGTGCAGGCCCTGGCGGACGCCAAGCCCGACGCCATCTTCAACGTGCTGTTCGCCGCCGACCTGACGCGCTTCGTGCGCGAGGGCAACACCCGCGGCCTGTTCGAGAACCTTCCCGTGGTCTCGGTGCTGTCCGGCGAACCGGAATACCTGGAGCCGCTGGGCGCCGACACGCCGTCGGGCTGGATCGTCACGGGCTACCCCTGGTACGCCATCGACACGCCCGCCAACAAGACTTTCGTCGAGGCCTACCGCAAGCGCTACAACGAGACGCCCAAGGTCGGCTCGGTAGTGGGCTACGCCTCGCTGATGTCGATCGCCCAGGGCCTGAAGGCCGCCGGCGAGGTCGACACCGAGAAGCTGGTCGATGCCTTCGCCGGGCTGAAGGTGGACACGCCCTACGGCCCGATCCAGTACCGCAAGATCGACCACCAATCCACCATGGGCGTCTACATCGGCGTCACCGCGGTCGAGGACGGCAAGGGCATCATGAAGGACTTCGCCTACATCGACGGGGCGCGCCTGCAGCCGCCCGACGAACAAGTGCGCAAGATGCGACCGCGCTGATGAGCCTGTCCGGGCTGCTGTCGCAGCTGCTCAACGGCCTGGCCGACGCCAGCGCGCTGTTCCTGGTGGCCGCGGGTCTGTCGCTGATCTTCGGCGTCACGCGGGTGGTGAACTTCGCCCACGGCTCCTTCTACATGCTGGGCATCTACCTGGCCTGGACCTTCACCCGCCATTTCGGCGACGGCGCCGGCTACTGGGCCGGCCTGCTGCTGGCGGCGCTGGCCACGGGCCTGATCGGGGCGGCGGCGGAACTGCTGGTGCTCAAGCGCCTGTATCGCGCGCCGGAACTGTTCCAGCTGCTGGCGACCTTCGCCCTGGTGCTGATCATCGGCGACGCCACGCTGGCCGCCTGGGGGCCGGAGGACCTGTTTTCGCCGCGAGCGCCCGGCCTGTCGGGCGCGGTCGACATTCTGGGGCGGCGCTTCCCCCAATATGATCTGCTGCTGATCGCCGCGGGCCCGGTGGTGCTGGGCCTGCTGTGGCTGCTGCTGATGCGCACGCGCTGGGGCCGGCTGCTGCGCGCCGCCGCCGAGAACCGCGACATGCTGGCCGCGCTCGGCGTCAACCAGGCCTGGCTGTTCACCTCGGCCTTCACCCTGGGCGCATTCCTGGCCGGACTGGGCGGCGCACTGGCCGCGCCGCGCGTGCCCGCCACGCTCGGCCTGGACCTGGAAATCATCGCCAGCGCCTTCGTGGTCGTGGTGGTGGGCGGCCTGGGTTCGATTCCGGGCGCATTCCTGGCCGCGATACTCATCTGCTGCGTCAAGGCGGTGTTCGTGTTCCTGGGCCAGGTTCAGATCGGCCCCTGGCTGTTCAACCTGTCCAAGCTCACCCTGCTGGCCGAATTCGCCGTCATGGCGGTGGTACTGGTGGCGCGTCCGTGGGGCCTGTTGGGCCAGCCGCCAGCGCCATCCTCGCACACGCTGGCGGCCGAAGCCCCCATCGTCCCCGCCGGCCAGCGCCTGCGGCTGGCCCATGGCCTGCTGCTGGCGCTGCTCATCCTGGCGCCGTTGGCCACGTCGCAGTGGCCCTACGCCGGCATCCTGCTGACCGAAATCCTGATCGCCGCCCTGTTCGCCGCCAGCCTGCATTTCCTGACCGGACTGGCCGGCATGACCAGCTTCGGCCATGCCGCCTGGTTCGGCCTGGGCGCCTATGGCGCCGCGCTGCTGCTGAAATTGATGGCGTTGCCGATGGAAGCCGCCCTGCTGCTGGGGCCGTTCGCGGCCGCGCTCGGCGCGCTGCTGTTCGGCTGGTTCTGCGTGCGCCTGTCCGGCGTCTACCTGGCGATGCTGACGCTGGCGGTGGCACAGATCCTGTGGGCGCTGGCCTACCAGTGGGACGAAGTGACTGGTGGCAGCAACGGCCTGATCGGACTATGGCCGTCGAGCTGGCTGGCGCGCGGCCCGTGGTTCTACTACCTGACGCTGGCGCTTTGCGCGCTCGGCATTGCCTGGCTGCGGCGGCTGGCGTTCTCGCCGCTGGGCTATGCGCTGCGCGGCGTGCGCGATTCGGGCCTGCGGGCCGAGGCGCTGGGCATGGACACGCGCCGCATCCAGTGGATCGGCTTCGTGGCTGCGTCGCTGGCGGCCGGCCTGGCCGGATCGCTGTACGCCTTCTCGAAAGGCAGCATCGCCCCCGACGTGCTCGCGGTCAGCCGCTCGGTCGACGGCCTGGTGATGGTGCTGCTGGGCGGCCTGCAAACCCTGGCCGGCCCGCTGGTCGGGGCGGCGGCCTATACCTGGCTGCAGGACGCCGCCGCGCGCAGCACTGAATACTGGCACGCCGTGCTGGGCCTGGCCATCCTGGCGCTGGTCATGCTGTTCCCTGCCGGCCTGGCGGGCGCGGCGGCGCGCCTGGGACGCAGACGCGCATGACGACCGCCCCCGCCTTGCTGCGCGTCCAGGGACTGCGCAAATCCTTCGGCGGCATCGACGCGCTGGCCGACGTCTCGTTCGAGCTGGAGGCCGGCCGCATGCTGGCGTTGATCGGCCCGAACGGCGCGGGCAAGTCCACCTGCTTCAATGTGGTCGGCGGGCAGTTGCGGCCGGACGCCGGTTCGGTGCGGCTGGACGGTCGCGAACTGGTCGGCCTGTCGGCCGGCAGGATCTGCCGCCTGGGCGTGGGACGGACCTTCCAGACCGCCGCCACGTTCCGTTCGATGACCGTGCTGGAAAACGTGCAGACCGCGCTGCTGTCGCGCGACCGCCTGCTGCTGCGGCCCTGGCGCCGCGCCGCGTCGCACCGCGTCGACGAGGCCCTGGCGCTGCTGGAGCAGGTGGGCATGGCCGACCGAGCCGGCGCCCATTGCGGCGCCCTGGCGTACGGCCAGGTCAAGCGGGTGGAACTGGCGATGGCGTTGGCGCACCGACCGCGGCTGTTGCTGATGGACGAACCCACCGCCGGCATGGCCACCAACGAACGCCACGCGCTCATGCGCCTGACGCGTGAACTGGCCGATACGCAGCGCATGGCCGTGCTGTTCACCGAGCACAGCCTGGACGTCGTTTTCAAGCACGCCGATCGCATCGCCGTGCTGGTGCGCGGCAGCCTGCTGGCCGAAGGCCCGCCAGGCCACATCGCCGCCGACGCGCGCGTCAAGGCAGCCTATCTGGGCACCGACGCGCCGCGGGCCTGAACCACGCTCAACCGCCGGCCTGGGGGCTGTCCGGCTGGCATTCCCAGAACACCTTGGCGCTGCAGCGCGCGCAGATGCCGCGATCGAGCCGCGCATAGATGGCGTGCAGCGCCGTGGCCTTGTCGGGAAACACGTGGTCCGCGCCCAACCGCTCCAGGAATCCCGTGCGGCGCCACATATCCAGCACTTCCGGCCGCGGCCGGTGGAAATACAGGTCGCCGCCCATCGCGCGGCGCGCCGCCAGCTCGTCTTCCCAGACCTGGGCGCCGGCCAGGTCGATGAAATTCATGCTCTTGGCCATCACCAGCAAATGGCGCGGCGCATCGGGTCCGCTGCGCAGGTCCTGCAGCCGTTGCGCCACATGCGCGGCCGCGCCGAAATAGACCGAGCCTTCCATGCGCAACAGCTTGAGCTGGGGGCATTCCGGCAACGCTTCGGGTTGCTGCGCCAGCACCACGAAGCGGCGCTCCAGCCCGCGCGAATCGAAGCCCATGGTGCGCATCGCCGGCCGCGAGGTGCGATGCAGATACGCCATCAATGACAACACGGTGCCCAGCAGGATCGCGACTTCCATCCGGATTGTCACCGTGGCCGCCAGCGTGGCGGCGGCTATGGCGCTTTCGCCCCGCTGGGTACGGATCAACTGCCGCCAGCGCGGCACATCCAGCAAGGTCCAGGCGACCAGCAACAGCAGGCCGGCGATGGCCGCGTGCGGAATCCGCGCCAGCAGGGGCCCGCTCAGCGCCACCAGCGCCATCAGCAGCAGGGCCGAGAACACCGCCGCCAGCGGCGTCTTCGCGCCCGCCTCGTAGTTGGGAATGGAACGGTTCAGCGAACCGCAGGACAGGTAACAGGAAAAGAAGCCGCCGACCACGTTCGACAGGCCCTGCCCGATGAATTCGCGATTGGCGTCGATGCGCTGGCCCGAACGCGCGGCCACGGCCTTTGCAATCGAAATGGACTGCGCCAGCGCCACGATGGTCAGGGCGAAGGCCAGGCTGAGCAGATCGGGCAAGGCGCGCCAATCGACACGGGGAACATGGAACGGCGGCCAGGGTTGGGCCAGGTCTCCCAATACCGGCACGGCGGCGGCGCCCCAGCGCGGCGCCAGGGCATTGAACGCGGCCGCGGCCAGCGCGCCCGCCGCCAGGCCGGCCAGCATGTAGGGCTTGCGTTTGTCCAGCCGCTTGAGCAGCAGGGCCGCCGCGATCGTCACCGCCGTGACCAGCACGGCCCCCGCTTGCGCCTGGCCCGCGCTGGCGGCCAGGCCGATCAGCAAGGCGCCGGCCCCGTGCGACGCGGGCGCCGGCAATCCGAGCGCATCCTTCAAGGCGTGGACCGCGATCAGCAGGGCCGCGCCGCTGGTGAAGCCGAACAGCGCCGACGGCGAGATGAAATGCGCCAGAGACCCCAGGCGCAGGGCGCCCACCAGCCACTGCATCAAGCCGACCAGCACCGTCACCGCCAGGGCCAGCTCGATATAGCCCGGGCTGCCCGCCACTGCCAGCGGCGTCAGCACGGCGAACAAGGCCAGCGAGTTGGCATTGGTGGGACCGGACATGACGTGGCGGCTGGAGCCGAACAGCGCCGCGACGATACAGGGCACGATGGCCGAATACAGGCCGTACTGCGGCGGCAGGCCGGCCAGCGTCGCAAACGCCACGCCCTGCGGCAACACCAGGAGCGCCCCCAGCAGTCCCGCCGCCAGGTCGGCGCGCAGCGTCGCGGGGCCGACTTGCGGCACCCAATCGCCAAACACCCGCACCAGCCACGCCCCGCGTCCCGCCGCCATCATTCCCCGTCCTTGTTCTTCTCGATGCCGGGCGCGCTCAGCGCAGGAACCTGCGCTCCAGTTCGCGCATGTCCGCATCGCCCTGCAGGTCGATGATATCGCGCACCGTGGGCAGGCCGGCATCGACGCCATGGATGCCGCCGTCATTGCGGATGCGGGCGAACACCTCGCGCATGGCGCCCACGGCGGCGCGGATCGCGTGATTGCCGTAGATCACCAACCCCACCTTGCCCAGGGCCTGGATATCGGCCTCGCGCAATTGCGGATAGGCGGTCGGCACCAGCACCAGCGGCACGCGGCCGGACCAGGCCGCGATGAAGGCCAGCACCTCGTCGGGCGTGGTCTGCTTGGAATGGATCAGGATGGCATCGGCGCCGGCGGCCTCGTAGGCCGCCGCGCGCGCCAGCGCCTCGGCCTGGCCGAGCCCGGCGATCAGCGCCTCGGTGCGGGCAATGACGCAGAAATCCGCATCGCGACGCGCCGCGCAGGCGGCCTCGATCTTGCCCTGGAATTCCGCGACGCGCACCAGTTCCTGGCGGCCATCGGCGCGCAGGCTGGTGTCCTTGGGAAAGGTCTTGTCTTCCATGACCACGGCCGATACGCCCGCCGCTTCGTATTGCGGCACGACATAGGCGACATTGATGGCGTTGCCGAACCCCGTATCGATATCGGCGATGACCGGCACATCGACCACCGCCGCGATGGCCCGCATCATCTCCAGGTGCAGGCCGGCCGACAGGATGTTGGCGTCCGGCACCGCATGGCTGGCCGACAGTTCGAAGCCGCTGCCCCAGATCGCGTCGAAGCCCGCCTCGGCCGCCAACTTGGCCGACAGCGGGTTGTGCGCCGACATGGCGTGCATCAGGACGGGAGCCTGCAATTTCTGGCGAAAGCGTACGTGGCGATGCATGGCGTGAGGGTCCGGAGATCCGGCGCCCAGAGCGCCGGCTGGGGATCATTTAACACGAAAAGCGGCCGCGGGTGCGACGGCGTTCAGCCCGCTCCGCCGCCGCGGCGCGCCTTCATCGCCCGGCTGATCGCGGCCAGCGCCTCATCGGAAACCAGGCGCGCGGCCATCGGCAACAGTTCGTCCTCCTCGCGCCGGATGTGCTCGGCGTAGGCCGCCGCGAAAGCCTCCACTTGCGCCGCCGGCAGCTCGGCGGGACGGCCGTCGGCGACCGCTTCCAGGGTTTGCCGCAGCGGCGCCCACAGCGCCGCCAGGCGCGCATGGTCGGCAACCAGGCCATCCACCAGCGCGTGCAGGCAAACGGCGTCCGAGCCGGCCATGGACTCGATCAAGGCCGGAAACAGATCCTCTTCCTCGTCCTCGTGGTGGTGCAGCGCGGCGGTCTGGAAATAGCGCACGACAGCCGCCGCCGCCACCTGGGCCGCGGCATCGCTGCCATGCGCCGGCAAGTGCGCCGCCAGCCGGCGCAAGGTTTCGCATTGGCGCGCCATGCGCCCATGACAGGCCGACAGCAGGCCCAGCGGATCATCGGGGGTCGGCGCCGCCACCGGCCCGCCGGGAAAATTCACTGCCATGGCGCCCCTCCTTGATCAAGAATGCCCGCGCCACCACAGCCGGATGGAATCCCAGGCGCGTCCGGCCAGGCCCGCCTCGGCCACCGGTTCCAGCGCCACCACCGGAAACTGCATCGCGGGCTTGCCGTCGACCATGACGCGCACCGAACCCACCGTGGCCTGGGCCGGAATCGGCGCCACCAGCGGATCCTGCGGCGTCCACACCGGTTCGACCTTGGCGCCCGCGGGCACCGTGACGTAGGCGTCGCGCGCGAAGCCGGCCTTGAGCGTATCGGCCTGGCCCTTCCAGACCTCGGGCGTGGCCACGGCCTGGCCCTTTGCATATAACTTGATGGTATTGAACCCCTGGAAGCCCCATTCCAGCAACTCGCGGCTTTCCTGGGTGCGCAGCTTGTCCGACGCCGTGCCCACCACCACGGTGATCAGGCGGCGCTGCTCCTTGCCGTTGGGCCGGTGCGCGGTGGCCACGATGCAATATCCGGCCGCGTCGGTGTGGCCTGTCTTGAGGCCGTCGACGCTGGGATCGAGCCACAGCAGCCGGTTGCGGTTGGGCTGGGTGATGTTGTTGTAGGTATAGGTCTTGGCCGAATCGTAGGTCTTGTACAGCTGGGGGTAGTCGCGGATGAAGCGCGTGGCCAGGATCGACAGGTCGCTGACGGTCGAATACGTGCCCGGATCCGGCAGGCCGTGCGGGCTGGCGAAATGCGTGCCATGCAGGCCCAGTTGCACGGCGGTGTCGTTCATGCGGGCCACGAACGCCTCGACGCTGCCCGACACCGCCTCGGCCAGGGCGATGGCGGCGTCATTGCCGGACTGGATCATCAGGCCGCGCAACAGCTGGTCGACCGAGACCCTGGAGCCCGGCTCCAGGAACATCTTCGAACTGCCCGGCGGCACTTTCCACGCCCGCGTCGAGATCACCACTTTCTGGTCCGGCGACAGCTCCTTGTTGTGGATCGCGCCGAACACCACGTATGCCGTCATGATCTTGGTCAGGGACGCCGGCTCGATCCGGGCAGTGGCCGCGTGCGACGCGATCACCTGGCCGCTGGTCTCATCGAGCAGCAGCCAGGCCTTGGCGGACAGGTCCGGCTGCGGCATCGATTGCGCCAGGGCGCCGGACATACACGCGGTCGCAACGAGCAGGCTCGCCGCCAACTTCTTCATCAACATAAGGGGCTTCACTTCCATGCAGGGTAAGGATGGCGCGCGGGCAACGCTCGCAGGCGGCCTTCGGCCGCCCTCGCGCAGCGCCGACGCGCGGCGCGAAGCATTGGAACATGGGAACCGGGGATGGTTCAAAACCCCATTGCACAGGCACTTTGCGCGATGCGCGCGGCACTGAAAAAATCGCAGCGATTGTCACCGCATTTTGCAGAACCCCTTGTAGAAGGGGTTTTTCTGCCTGGAAAACAACAAAGATTGATCGAAAGGCCTTGCGAAAGCCGCTATAACCGCCACTCTTCCGCTATCATCGGGCGCGTGGCGTTAAACGTCGATACCCGGCGCGCGCGCTGCTCCATGTCCTCAACATACGGATTTTGACCATGGCCACGAAAGCTAAAGCTCCTGCCAAGAAAGTCACCAAGCCCGCCGCCAAGGCGCCCGCAAAGAAGGCTACCGCCGCCAAACCCGCTGTGAAGCCCGCAGCCAAGAAGGTTGTCGCCGCCAAGAAGGTCGCTGCCGCCCCCAAGGCTATCAAGGCTGCTCTGAACAAGACCCAGCTGATCGCCTACATCGTCGAGCAGTCCGGCGTTGAAGCCAAGTCGGTCAAGGCCGTCCTGGCCAGCCTGGAAACCTCGGTGCTGAGCTCCGTGGACAAGAAGGGCGCCGGCGAATTCACGCTGCCCGGCCTGTTCAAGGTTGCCGTGCAGAAGGTTCCCGCCAAGGCCAAGCGCTTCGGCAAGGATCCGTTCACCGGCGAAGAGCGCTGGTTCCCCGCCAAGCCGGCTTCGGTCAAGGTGAAGGTTCGCCCGCTCAAGAAGCTGAAGGACGCCGCGCAGTAATTCCGCACGGTTATCCGGTCAAGCCGGAAAGGGCCTGCCCCGCATGGGGCGGGCCCTTTCTTTTTTTGCGCGCGCTTTTCCCGCGGCGAACGCGCGCCTTGCGCCATGTGGGGCCGGGCTGCTAGAATTTATCTTTACGTGAAGATACTTTATATAAAAACATCATGAACGATCTGGTCGACCTGGTGCTGTCGCAGTGGGAACGGGAATGCCCCAACCTGGACATCTCGCCCATGAGCGTTGCCAGCCGCCTGTTCCGCCTCCACGCCTTCGCCGCGCGCGACGTGGGCCGCGCGTTCAAGCGCTACAACCTGCACCAGGGCGAATTCGACGTGCTGGCGACCCTGTACCGGACCGGCGCGCCGCACGCCATGAATCCGCAGAAACTGGTCGCGGCCCTGCTGCTGACCTCGGGGGCCATGACCAACCGGCTGGACCGGCTGGAACAGGCCGGCCTGCTCGCGCGCACCCCCAACCCGGAGGACCGCCGCGGCGTCATCGTCGCCTTGACCGCCGAAGGCGTGCGCGTCATCAAGCTGGTTCTCAAGGACTATCTGCGTGAACTGGAAACGCTGCTCGCCCCCCTGAACGCCACCGAGCGCCGCCAGATGGCCGGCCTGCTGAAGAAACTGCTGATCCCGCACGACCGGGAAACGCCCGGCGGCATCGCCGCCTAGGGCCTGTCCACACCAAGCCCTGTCCCCGCAACACCCCGACTCCCCAGCCCCACATGAACGCCGCACCCGCCCAACCCGCTCCGCTCACCGCGCCCGTCATCCTGCTGATGTCCGTCGCCACCGGCCTGGCGGTCGCCAGCAACTATTACGCGCAGCCGCTGCTGCACACCATCAGCCAGCAATTCTCGCTGTCCAACGCCACCGCGGGCAGCATCGTCATGATCGCGCAGCTCAGCTACGCGCTCGGCCTGATCCTGCTGGTGCCGCTGGGCGACCTGTTCGAACGCCGCGGCCTGATCGTGCTGATGACCCTGCTGTCTTCCGGCGGCCTGCTGCTGTCGGCCTTCGCCCCCAATATCCAGATGCTGATGCTGGGAACTGCAGTGACCGGCATGCTGTCGGTGGTGGCGCAGGTGCTGGTGCCGTTCGCGGCCACCCTGGCGGCGCCGCACGAGCGCGGCAAGGCGGTCGGCACCGTCATGAGCGGCCTGTTGCTGGGCATCCTGCTGGCCCGCACCGCGGCCGGCGTGCTGGCCGACCTGGGCAGCTGGCGCACCGTCTACTGGGTCGCCGCGATCCTGATGCTGGCCATGTCCGCCGCGCTCTGGAAGGTGCTGCCGCGCCACAAGAGCCACGCCGCCATGAGCTATCCGCGCCTGCTCGGCTCGATCTTCCGCCTGTTCGCCGAGGAGCCGCTGCTGCGCGGCCGCTCGCTGCTGGGCGGCCTGCTGTTCGCCGCCTTCAGCATGCTGTGGACGCCGCTGACCTTCCTGCTGTCGGGCCCGGACTACGGCTTCAACAACACCACCATCGGGCTGTTCGGGCTGGCCGGCGCCGCCGGCGCCTATGCCGCCAACCGCTTCGGCCGGCTGGCAGACCGGGGCCTGGGCAACCAGGCCACCCGCATCGGCCTGCTGCTGTTGCTGGCTTCCTGGGGACTGATGGCCTTCGGCCAGGCCTCGGTCATCGCGCTGCTGGTCGGCATCCTGATCCAGGACCTGGCGATCCAGGGCGTCCATGTCACCAATACCAGCTCGCTGTACCGCACCCGGCCCGAGGCCCGCAGCCGCCTGACGGCCGGTTACATGACCAGCTACTTCATCGGCGGGGCGAGCGGATCGCTGGTATCGTCCTGGCTGTACTCCCATTACGGCTGGCCCGGCGTGGTCACCGCGGGCGCGGTTCTGGCGGCCATGACCCTGGCCTACGGCATGCTGGGCGCCAGTGCCCGCATCCCGGAAATCGCCCCGTCCCCTATCCGCGCCTAGCACCTCCTATAATCAGGGGTTTTGGCCGCCCCCGCGCCTGGCGCGCGGGGGCGGTTCACCCATTTTTCGCCATCGCGCACGAGCCCATGCAGGAACGTTACCTCCCCACTACCGTCGAAGCGGCCGCCCACCAAGACTGGCAGGCCCGCGACGCCTATCTGGTCCATGAACACGCGAAGAACCCGGACGGCTCCGAGAAGCCGAAGTTCTACGCCTGCTCGATGCTGCCCTATCCCAGCGGCAAGCTGCACATGGGCCACGTGCGCAACTACACCATCAACGACATGATGGCGCGCCAGTTGCGCATGCGGGGCTACAACGTGCTGATGCCGATGGGCTGGGACGCCTTCGGCATGCCCGCCGAGAACGCCGCCATCAAGTCCAAGGTGCCGCCCGCCAAGTGGACCTACGACAACATCGCCTATATGAAGAAGCAGATGAAGGCGATGGGCCTGGCGATCGACTGGTCGCGCGAGATGTGCGCCTGCGATCCCGAGTACTACAAATGGAACCAGTGGCTGTTCCTGAAGATGCTCGAAAAGGGTGTCGCCTACCGCAAGACCCAGGTCGTGAACTGGGACCCGGTCGACCAGACCGTGCTGGCCAACGAACAGGTCATCGACGGCCGCGGCTGGCGCTCGGGCGCCCCGGTCGAAAAGCGCGAGATCCCGGGCTACTACCTGCGCATCACCGATTACGCCGACGAACTGCTGGGCGCGGTGCAGAACGACCTGCCCGGCTGGCCCGAGCGCGTGCGCCTGATGCAGGAAAACTGGATCGGCAAGTCCGAGGGCCTGCGCTTCGCCTTCCCGCACCAGATCACCGGCCAGGACGGCCAGTTGATCCAGGACGGCAAGCTGTACGTCTTCACCACCCGCGCCGACACCATCATGGGCGTGACCTTCTGCGCCGTGGCGCCGGAACACCCCCTGGCCACCCACGCCGCGCAGTCGAACCCGGCGCTGGCCGCCTTCATCGAACAGTGCAAGCTGGGCGGCACCACCGAGGCCGAGCTGGCCACGCGTGAAAAGGAAGGCCTGCCCACCGGCCTGTTCGTGACCCACCCGATCACCGGCGACCAGGTCGAGGTCTGGGTCGGCAACTACGTGCTCATGACCTACGGCGATGGCGCCGTGATGGGCGTGCCCGCCCACGACGAACGCGACTTCGCCTTCGCCAAGAAATATGACCTGCCGATCCGCCAGGTCGTGGACGTGGCCGGCAAGGCCTATTCCACCGACGCCTGGCAGGAATGGTACGGCGACAAGCAGAGCGGCCGCACCATCAACTCCGGCAAGTACGACGGCCTGTCGCACAAGGAGGCCGTGGACGCCATCGCCGCCGACCTGGGCGCGCAAGGCCTGGGCGAAAAGCAGACCACCTGGCGCCTGCGCGACTGGGGCATCTCGCGCCAGCGTTACTGGGGCACCCCGATCCCCATCATCCACTGCCCCGATTGCGGCCCGGTGCCGGTCCCCGAAAAGGACCTGCCGGTGGTGCTGCCGGACGACCTGATCCCGGACGGCAGCGGCAATCCGCTGGCCAAGAACGAAGCCTTCCTGTCGTGCGCCTGCCCCAGCTGCGGCAAGCCGGCGCGCCGCGAGACGGACACGATGGACACCTTCGTGGACTCGTCCTGGTACTTCATGCGCTACACCTCGCCGGGCAACGACAAGGCCATGGTCGATGCGCGCAATGACTACTGGATGCCGATGGACCAGTACATCGGCGGCATCGAACACGCGGTCCTGCACCTGCTGTACGCGCGCTTCTGGACCAAGGTCATGCGCGACATGGGCCTGCTCAACTTCGACGAGCCCTTCACCAAGCTGCTGTGCCAGGGCATGGTGCTGAACCACATCTACTCGCGCAAGAACGCCCAGGGCGGCATCGAGTATTTCTGGCCCGAGGAAGTCGAGAACGTCTACGACGCGCGCGGCGCCATCACCGGCGCCAAGCTCAAGTCCGACGGCTCCGAGGTGACCTACGGCGGCGTGGGCACCATGTCCAAGTCCAAGAACAACGGCGTCGATCCGCAATCGCTGATCGACACGCTGGGCGCCGACACCGCGCGCCTGTTCGTCATGTTCGCCAGCCCGCCCGAGCAGACCCTCGAATGGTCCGACTCCGGCGTCGAAGGCTCGAACCGCTTCCTGCGCCGCCTGTGGTCCATCAGCTACGCGCAGCGCGACGCGATCGCCCGCGGCCTGGCCACCGGCGCCGACTGGACCGACGCGCCCGCCGCCGTCAAGGACCTGCGCCGCGAGGTCTACAACCTGCTCAAGCAGGCCGACTACGACTACCAGCGCATCCAGTACAACACCGTCGTGTCCGCGTGCATGAAGATGCTCAACGCCATCGACGACGCCAAGCTGCCGCAAGGCGCGCACGCCGACGCCGCCTACGCCGAAACGCTCGGCGTGCTGCTGCGCGTGCTGTATCCGGTGGTGCCGCACATCACCTGGCAACTGTGGCGCGACCTGGGCTACGCGCACGAGCTGGGCGACCTGCTCGACGCGCCGTGGCCGCACGTCGACGAAGCCGCGCTGGTGGCGGACGAAATCGAACTGATGCTGCAGGTCAACGGCAAGCTGCGCGGCTCGATCCGCGTCGCCGCCAAGGCCGCCAAGGAAGACATCGAAAAGCTCGCCGCCGCCCAGGACGAAGTCGCCCGCTACCTGGAAGGCCGCCCGCCCAAGCGGGTCATCGTGGTTCCGGGCAAACTGGTCAACGTCGTAGGCTGATGAGGTCAAGCATGCACTTCGCCGGGCAACAAACGCACTCCCCCCGCCAATCCTGGCTGCTGCGCGGCGCCTGCCTGGCGCTGTTCATGCTGCTCTCCGCCTGCGGTTTCGCGCTGCGCGGTGTCACGCCGATGCCGTTCAGCACGCTCTATGTCGGCATCGCCGACAACACGCAGTTCGGGGCCGACGTGCGCCGCGCGTTGCGGGCCGCCTCGCCCGATACCAAGCTGGTCGCTTCGCCCAAGGATGCGCAGGCGATCCTGCAGGAAGTGTCCAACACGCGTTCTTTGCGCGAGGTGTCGCTGAACGCCCAGGGCCGTGTCGAGGAATACGAACTCGGCATCAACTACACCTTCCGCCTCATCGACGCCCAGGGCCGCGCCCTGATCCCGGACACCACGCTGTCGATCTACCGCGAAATGCCCTATGACGACCAGATCGTGCAGGCCAAGCAAGGGCAGATCGAATCCCTCTACATCGCCATGCAGCGCGACTTGGTCTCGCGCCTGCTGCGCCGCATGACGGCGCCGGAGGTGCGCAAGGCGTTCGAGAATCGCGAACAGCGCGGCGAAGACGGCGAAATACCGTTGTACGACCCCGCCGCGCCCATGCCGCGCAGCACGCCGGCGCCGTGGCAGACGCCGTCCACCACCGATCCGGCCTATACGCGCTGACCGATGGCACAAGTCCTGGACGCGGATCGCCTGGCCGACCACCTGCAGCGGGCGGGCAACCGCCTCGCCCCGCTGTACACGGTGTCCGGCGACGAACCTCTCCTGGTGACCGAGGCGGTGGATGCGCTACGCGCCGCCGGACGCGGCGCCGGCTACACCGAACGGCTGTCGATGGTGATGGACGCGCGCAGCGACTGGAGCGCCGTCATCGCTGCGACCCAGAGCGTGTCGCTGTTCGGCGACCGCCGCATTCTCGAACTCAAGATCCCCACCGGCAAGCCGGGCAAGTCGGGCGCCGACACACTGGCACGCCTGGCCGAGCAGGCTGAAAAGCAGGCCGACAACCCCGATACGCTGATCCTGGTGGCGCTGCCGCGCCTGGACAAGGCCACCCGCGAAAGCCGCTGGATGCAGGCCCTGGCCCGCGGCGGCATGACGGTCGACATCGCCAACGTCGAACGCGGCCGCCTGCCGGCATGGGTCGGCCAGCGCCTGGCGCGCCAGAACCAGCGCACCGACAACGCCACCCTGCAATGGATGGCCGACAAGGTCGAAGGCAACCTGCTGGCCGCGCACCAGGAAATCCAGAAGCTGGGCCTGCTTTATCCCGAAGGCCAGCTGGCGCCCGAGGACGTCGAGCGCGCCGTGCTCAACGTCGCCCGCTACGACGTGTTCGGGCTGCGCGACGCCATGCTCGCTGGCGACATCGCCCGCACCATCCGCATGATCGACGGCCTGCGCGCCGAAGGCGAGGCCCTGCCGCTGGTGCTGTGGGCGGTGGGCGAGGAGATCCGCCTGCTGGCGCGCGTGGCCGAGGCGCGCAGCCTGGGGCAGGACGCCAATGGCTTGATGCGCCGGCTGCGCATTTTCGGAGCGCATGAACGGCTGGCGCTGCAGGCGCTGGGCCGGGTCCGTCCCGATGTCTGGCCGGCCGCGGTGCAGCATGCCCACGAGGTCGACCGTCTCATCAAGGGCCTGTCGGTACCCGGGCGCCTGTCCGATCCCTGGGAAGAAATGACCCGCCTGGCCTTGCGCGTGGCCGCGGCCGGCACCCGACCGTGAAGGCGGCTGCGGCCGCCGCCTCGTCCTCCCGGCCCCCGGCCGGATAAACTAATCCCATCAGCGGCGCCTTCGCCGCCCCCTCTTCACTATGAATGACGCCGTCATGTCCTCGTCCTCCATCGAACAAGCCATGCTGACCCTGGGCGAGAATGCGCGCCGGGCCTCGCGCGCCATGATGCGCGCCAACAGCGCCGCCAAGAACCAGGCCCTGCTGGCCATGGCCGAAGCGCTGGCCGCCAACCAGGCCGAACTGCTGGCCGCCAACGCCAAGGACGTCGCCGCGGCGCGCGCCAATGGCCTGGAGCCGGCCCTGCTCGACCGCCTGACGCTGTCCGAGAAAACACTGGCCCATATGGCCGAAGGGCTGCGCCAGATCGCCGCCCTGCCCGACCCGATCGGCAGCGTCACCGCCACCACCGTGCGCCCCAACGGCATGCGCGTGGCGCAGATGCGCGTGCCGCTGGGCGTGATCGGCATCATTTACGAATCCCGTCCCAACGTCACCATCGACGCGGCGGCGCTGTGCCTGAAGTCCGGCAACGCCGCCATCCTGCGCGGCGGCAGCGAAGCCCTGCACTCCAACGTGGCGCTGGGCCGCATCGTCCAGATGGGCCTGGCCGCCGCCGGCCTGCCGCAGGACGCGGTGCAGGTGGTGGCCACGGCCGACCGCGCCGCGGTCGGCAAGCTCATCACCATGACCGAGCACATCGACGTCATCGTGCCGCGCGGCGGCAAGGGCCTGATCGCCCGACTGTCGCAGGAGGCGCGCGTGCCGCTGATCAAGCACCTGGACGGCAACTGCCACATCTACATCGACGCGGCCGCCGACCCGGACAAGGCCCACGCCATCGCCTTCAATGCCAAGACCTATCGCTACGGCATCTGCGGCGCCATGGAAACCCTGCTGGTGGACGCCGTGGCGGCCGTCTCGATCCTGCCGAGCCTGGCCGCGGCGCTGACCGAACACGGTGTCGAACTGCGCGGCTGCCCCCGCACGCTGGCGCTGCTGCCGCACGCCAAGCCGGCCACCGACGACGACTGGGCCACCGAATACCTGGGCCCGATCCTGGCAATCCGCATCGTCGACTCGCTCGACGACGCCATCGAACACATTGCGCGCTGGGGCTCCGGCCACACCGACGCGATCGTCACCGAAGACCTGTCGGCGGCGCAGCGCTTCCAGCGCGAGGTCGACTCCAGCTCGGTCTATGTCAACCTGCCGACCTGCTTCGCGGACGGCTTCGAATACGGCCTGGGCGCCGAGATCGGCATTTCCACCAACCGCCTGCATGCGCGCGGCCCGGTCGGCCTGGAAGGCCTGACCACGCTCAAATGGGTGCTGACCGGCGAAGGCCAGACCCGCGGCTGATCTTCCACTTTCTTCAAGCTCGCGGCCTGCCGCGCACTACCGGGATTTCCATGCATTCACCCGCCATGGCCATGGCCTTCAGTCTGTTCGTGCTGTGCTTCATCACCTGCTCGCTCTGCGGCCTGGTGCTGTTCTTCGTCAAGAGCAAGCAGATCAACGCCGCATTCAAGCACCCCTATCTGCAGCATCGCCCGTTCGAGCGCTACCCGCTGGCGATCAAGGCAGCGATCATGCTGGATTATTTCTTCCGCCTGATGTTCCCGGGCACCCGATTCTGGCTGATTGGCAACGCCAATGACCTGCTGGCGCACCTCGATCCCAAGAAAGCGCCGTTGGCCTTGAAGTGGCCGATCGTCGGTTTCTGGGGTTCGTGCTGGCTGGGCCTGATCGCAATGATCGTGCTGTGGACGATGCTGTTCCTGGGAGCCTGAGGCCCATGCGGATCGAGATCGAAGACTACCCGGGTTGCACGGAAGCCGCGCGCATCCTGATCGCCGCCCGCGAGGCCGGCATCGCCGGCCCGCGCCTGCCCGCCGCCTGCCGCCCCCAGACCCAGGGCCAGGCGTTCGCCGTGCAGCAACGCACCGCGCAGTTGCTGCGCGAGACCCGCCGCGATGGCATCGGCGCCTGGAAAAGCGCCCTGCCGTCGCCCGAGAAAACCGTGGTCGCCCCCATCTACGCCTCGACCGTGGCGCTGGCCGGCAGGCTGTCCGCCTCCACGCAGGTGGTGCGCATCGAACCGGAAATCGCGTTCGAACTGGCGCGCGACCTGCCCGCCCGCGCCGAACCATACAGCCCAGCCGAGATCGACGCCGCCATTGGCGGCGCGCGGCTGGCGCTGGAAGTGCTGGGTTGCCGCTATGCCGCGCCCGAGCACGCCAGCCTGCCCGAACTGCTGGCGGACCACATGTTCAATGCCGGGCTGGTGCTGGGTCCGCGTATCGCCTCGCCGGACGCCGCGCCGGCCAGTATGACCATCACCCTGTCCGTCGATGGCGCCGAAGTCGAGCAGCATCCCGGCATCCATCCCAACGGCCACGCCAAGGCCGGACTGTACTGGCTTGCCAATTTCCTGCGCGAACAAGGCCTGGCGCTGGCCGCGGGCCAGCACGTCATCACCGGCTCGTACGCGGGCTATCTGGACGTGCCCGCAAACCGCGACCTGGAACTGGCCTATGGCGACCTTGGCGTCCTGAAACTGCGCTTTGTCGTCGATTGAATCGACACCCGCCATCGCCCGAGGCCATGCCATGCTGACCCTGCGTCCCTTTGCTCCCGCGGACTACGCCCTGCTTTCGAGCTGGTTCAATTGCCTGTCCGACGTGGTGCAATGGGGAGGGTCGCATCTCTCGTACCCGCTGGCACAGGCCGATCTGGATGCCATGCTGCGCGAAGGACAGGTCCAACCGCCCACCCGGCGTTGCTGGATGGCATGCCGCGGCGACACGCCAGTGGGTCACGCCCAACTGGCGTACGACTGGCGCGACGGCAATGCCCGCCTGGGCCGTGTCGCCATCGCCCCGGCCGAACGCGGCCAGGGACTGGCCGGCCCGATGGTGACGCTGCTGATCGACGAGGCCTTTCGCACGCCAGGCATCGAACGCCTGGAGCTGAATGTCTACATGTTCAATCAGCCCGCCATCCGCACCTACCAGAAGCTCGGCTTCACGCTCGAAGGCGTGCGGCGCTCATCCACGCGCGCCGGCGAGGCGCGCTGGGATACCGGCATGATGGGATTGCTGCGTACTGAATGGCGGCCGGCTGACGCCGCCATTCAGCGCGCAACCTGAGCTGCTCCGCCGGCTAGCGGACCACCGGCTCCGCAATGCCGACGGCGGGGCCACCGGCCTCAATCACTGCCCCGGCAGCGAGGCACAGATCCTCGCGGTAGCGCCCCGCCACCACCTGGACGCCCACGGGACTGTCGCCGGCGCTGCCCATGGCCACGGTCAGCCCGGGCAATCCCATGAAAGGCAGGCCGATCTGCGTCATCTGCGCGCGCCATACGCGACGGTAGGCCGCGTCGCCCTCCAGGTCCAGGTTGTCGGAAAACGGCAGCTCCGCGGACACCGGCAGCAACAGCACGGGATATTCCGTCAGGAACAGCTCCCACAGGCGCGTCAGCGTCGCGCGGCGCGTCAACACCGCCGAGAACCCGGCCATGTCCATGCCGGCCACGTTTTCACGCTGGCCCTCCAGGGCCACCTGCGCGCCGCGGTCTCCTTCCTTGCGCGCGGCCTCGACCATGGCGTCGTAGCCATCCGCCATCCACATGCGGATCTGCAGGTCTGCGGCCTCCTGCAGCGGCGGCAGGGTATCGATCGTATCCACCGCCCAGCCCGCCTCGCTCAAGCGCCGGGCGGCATCCTGCAAGGCCTTGACCACCGCCGGCGCGGTCTCCATGCCGTCGGGATTCAGGCAAAGCGCCGCGCGCCGCGGCCGGTCCGGACCGGTCAATGGCGCCGGCACCCACCACGGATCGCGCGGATCGGCCGCGGCCATCACGGCCAGGCCCAGCCGCAGGTCGGCGATGCTGCGACCCAGCGGACCGGACACCGCCGTGATCTGGCCGCCGATGGTGCGTTCGGGCAGGGCTGCGTTGTAGGCGGGCACACGGCCCAGCGACGGACGCAGGCCGTGCACGCCGCAAGCATAGGCGGGGTAGCGGATCGAGCCCGCGATATCGGTGCCATGCGCCAGATGGCCAATGCCCGCCGCCACCGCCGCCGCGGCGCCGCCGGACGAGCCTCCCGGCGTCAGCGCGGGATTGCGCGGGTTCAAGGTATTGCCGTGCAGCCGGTTGCCGGTGAACCATCGCAATGAAAACGCGGGGGTGTTGGTGCGGCCGATGATCACCGCGCCCGCCTTGCGCAGGTTGTCCACCACCGGGTTGTTGACCGTCGCGATCACGTCCTTCTGCAACGTCACGCCGTTGGTGGTGGCAAAGCCGACCTGGTCCACATTGACCTTGACCGTCACCGGCACGCCCGCGAGCGCGCCGGGGTCTTCGCCGCGCGCCAGGGCCTGGTCCACCAGGGCAGCCTGCGCCAACGCATCCTCGGGCCGGTGATCGACCACGGCGTTGATCAGGGAATTCACCGCCTGCAGGCGATCCAGCGCGCTCTGCGCGGCCTGGACTGCGGAAACATCGCGCCGGCGGATACGGGCGGCAAGCTCAACTGCGGACAAACGCCAAAGATCGGACACGCGGCACTCCTCTATCTGGTCAACGGAAACCGGCGGCCAGGCGCCGCCGGACGGCCAACCTTAGCGCCCCTTGCACGCGTCCACAAGCCGGGGCGCGCCGCCAGGCCATGCGCTTCAGTCCTCCTCGAACACCTCGACAATCGCGTCCGCGACGGCGCGCACCCGCGCTGTCCGGTTCAGGTCGCCATGCATCACCAGCCATAAATCATAGGGCTCGCTGCGATGAGGCCAGATCCGCACCAGGTCCGGATACTGCGGCGCCATATGGATGGGCAGTTCGCCGATGCCCAGGCCCGCCGCCACCGCCTCGATGATCATCAGGCCCGAATTCAATTCCATGGCAATGCGGCCATTCCCGGTGGGCTCGCCACAGAAGGTGTCCGACCAGCCCGGCAGCACGGCCTGCTGGTAGGTCACCAGCGTATGGCCGGCGAAGGCGGTTCCGGGACGCGGCTCGCCATGCGCTTCGAGATAGGAGCGGGAGGCATACAGCCCGACTTCCTTGCGCGCCAGATGGCGCTGGATCAGGTCGGGATTGTCCGGCTTGATATTGCGGATTGCCAGATCGGCTTCGCGCCGGGTCAGATTGCTCAGCTGAATCGAGGTCGACAGCGCGATGCGGATGTCGGGATGCTGCACGTGCAGCCGGCTGATGGCTTCCATGATGAAATAACTGGCCACGGTCTCGGACGTCGCCACCCGCACCACGCCCGACAGCCGGTGATCCAGCCCTTGCATCTGCCGTTGCAGCTGATCGGCGGCCTGCTCCATGCGCTCGGCCGCGGCAAATGCCTGTTCGCCCGCGGCGGTCGGCACATAGCCCGACGGCGTGCGCAGGAACAAGCGGGCGTCCAGCGAAGCCTCCAGCGCCGCCAGCCGGCGGCCGGCCGTGGCCTGATCGATCTGCAAGAGAGCCGCGGCGCCACGCAGGGTGCCATTGCGGTAGATCGCCAGGAAGATGCGCGCGTTGTCCCAATCCATGCAGGCGGCTCCGCCAAGGCCCCGGCGGATCGCCACGGCGCCAAATGTTGATGCAATTTTGCATCACTATAAAGCAGATTCTCCTATTTTTTTGCATCAGCGGAACCCCTAATCTGTGCACCTCGGAAGTCCCCGGAAGTTCCTGTCATGCGCCCCGCCTGTTCCACTGCCCCGCTCCCCGTCGAACCCGCCCTTCGTCCCGCCGCGACCGGCCTGCTGCCCCTTGTCACCCTGGCCATCGGCTTCGTCATGGCCATGCTCGACGTCACCGTCGTCAACGTCGCCCTGCCCAGCATCGCGCAGCAGTTCACCGTGCCGCTCACCGATCTGGTCTGGATCGTCGACGGCTACACCCTGACCTTCGCCGCCCTGCTGCTGGTGGCCGGCGCCTTGGCCGACCGCTATGGCGCCAAGACCGTCTATCTGGCGGGGCTGGGCGTCTTTACCCTGGCCTCGCTGCTATGCGGCATCGCGCCCGGGGGAGACCTGCTGATCGCCGCCCGCATGCTGCAGGGCCTGGGCGCCGCGCTGTTCATGCCCAGTTCGCTCAGCCTGCTGACCCATGCCTATGAAGACGACCAGGTGCGCAATCGCATGCTGGCCGCATGGTCGGCCATCGTGGCCGTGGCCGGCGCCGCCGGTCCGCTGCTGGGCGGCGTGCTGATCCACCAGTTCGGTTGGCGCGGCATCTTCCTCATCAACCTGCCGCTGGGCCTGGCAGGCCTGTGGCTGGCGCGGCGCCGCATCCAGGCGGCCCCGCGCCGCCCGCGCGCGCTCAATCCGCTGAGCCATGTGTTCGGTGTCGTCGCGCTGTCATCGCTCTGCTTTGCGTTGATCCAGGGCAACGCCTACGGATGGGACTCGTTGCCCATCCTGGGCGCGGCGCTCGTGTTCCTGCTCGCCGCCACGCTGCTCATACACCGCGAGCGGCGCCACGCCGAGCCGATCATTCCGCGCGCGCTGTTCCAGACCACGCAGTTTGCGGCGGCCAACGGCGTGGGCTTTCTCATCAACCTCGCCTCGTACGGCCAATTGTTCCTGCTCAGCCTGTTCCTGCAACAGGCCCGCGGCGCCGACGCCCTGGAGACCGGCATCCAACTGGTGCCCATGCTGGCGGTGTTCTCCATCGGCAACCTGATCTCGAGCCGCATATCGGCGCGCTGGAACGTATCCGCCTCGCTGCTGGGCGGCATCCTGTTGGCGACGGTCATGAGCCTGGCGGGCCTGGCCGCGTTCACGCCCGACATGCCCTACCGGCCCTTCGCCGCCGTGGTGGCGCTGGCGAACCTGGGAGTCGGTATCGCGGTGCCGGCGATGACCAGCGTGGTCATGCAGGTGTCGGGCAAGCATCACGCCAATAGCGCCGCGGCCGCGCTCAACGCCAACCGGCAATCGGGCGCCCTGGTGGGGGTGGCACTGATGGGCACCATCCTGCACCTGCTGCCGGACTGGCATGCCAGCCTGCCCGCCTCCTACGTCATCATCGCCGCCGCGTATCTGGTTGCCGCGATGCTGGTATGGCGGCACCTGCGTCACGCCCGCAACACCTGACGGGCATCGGCGGCCGGCCGTCATCTGGCGGCGAGGCCGCGCCGCCGTGAAGCCACGCTGCCTGAACGGCGCGCGGCGCGGCCGATCAATCGCGACGCAGGATCGCGATCCCGCGGCCGGCAAAAAAACGGTCGAAGACATCCAGCGGCACACAGGCATCGGCCTGCGCGCCCGGCTCGCCGGAAGGATTGTGGAAAATCACGTGCTCCGGCGTGGCCCGCGTCACCAGCACCAGGTGGCCGCCCCGGGCGGGCGGTTCACGATCCGGCCATCGGATCCACGGATGAACCGATGCCATGAAATAGGCGGCGCGGCTCATCATTGCCGGCAGCGCCTCTCCCCGCAGGTCCACGCACACCTCGGCTTCGAGCCCGAACTCCTCGGCCACGAAGCGCACGAACGGCGCGTAGATCAGCCCTTTGATGCGCCCCTCGCCGTCCTCGGTGTAGGCGCCGTGGGGCATGCCGCGACGCGCCAGTTCCAGGGTCGGATGTACCTGCCCGGTGGTGGCGGCCAGCACCATCTTCAAGCAGGCCATGCCGCAGACATGGCTGGCCCAGCGGGCATATTCCGCCACGTCCCGCGCGCCGGAGGCGCGCCAGGAAGGATCGTCCTCCAGCCGCAGTTCCTTGCGTATGATGGCGCCGGCCAGATGGGCCGATTCCCATTGGCAGAAATACGGCACCGCCCGCCGTTCGGCTGACCGCGACACGTCCATGAATCGCTCCGGCAAAAAGTGGATGGCGGTGTTGCGCAAGCAGGGGCCGCCGGCATCCCGCCATCTTGCCCGCCGAGGCCCCGCGTGGCAACCCAGCCCGCTTTGCTTCACAATGGACCTTCCTTGGACACCTTCCGGAGCCTCGCATGACCGACACGTCCCCCTCCCCCGCCATACGCCGCGTCGCCATTGTCGGCGCGGGCACCATCGGCGCCAGCTGGGCCGCGCTGTTCCTGGCGTATGGACTCGAAGTCGTGGTCTGCGATCCCGCCGCCGACGCGGAACCCCTGACGCGCGCGCGCGTCGCCGCCGCCTGGCCGGTGCTGACCGAGCTCGGCCGCGTGGCCGCCGGCGCCAGCCCCGAGGCGCTGCGTTTCGATGCCGACCTGGCCGGCGCGTTGCGCGGCGTGGACTTCGTCCAGGAAAACGGTCCTGAACGCGAAGACTTCAAGACCGACCTGTTCGCGCGCATGGACGCGCTGCTGCCGCCCGAAGTGATCGTCGCCTCCAGCTCCTCCGGACTCATCATGAGCCGCCTGCAGGCACGCTGCCAACATGCGGCGCGCTTCGTCATCGGCCATCCGTTCAACCCGCCTCACCTGATCCCGCTGGTCGAGGTGGTGGGCGGCAAGCAGACCTCCGAAGCGACGGTCGAGCGTTGCATCGCTTTCTACCGCCAGCTGGGCAAGCATCCGATCCGCGTCAACAAGGAAGTCCCGGGCCATATCGCCAACCGCCTCCAGGCCGCGCTGTGGCGCGAGGCGATCCACCTGGCCGCCGACAATGTCGCCAGCGTCGCCGATATCGACGCCGCGGTGTCGCAAGGCCCGGGACTGCGCTGGGCCCTGTTCGGCCCGCACATGACCTTCAACCTCGGAGGCGGCGCCGGCGGCATGGCACATTTCATGGACCACCTGCTCGGCCCCATCCAGACCTGGTGGGACGACCTGGGAACGCCCGAGGTCACGCCTGAGCTGCGGCGCCGCCTGATCGAAGGCGTCAACGCCGAAGCCGGCCAGCGCGACATCGCCGACCTGGTGCGGGATCGCGACGCGCAGCTGACGGCGCTGCTGAAGGTCCTGCAGCGCTGATCCGGCCCGGCGGCGCCAGCCGGCGGCCCGCCGCTGTTATGCTGTCCTTTGCCCGGGACGCCACGCCGCCCGCTCTTTCACACGCAGGGATTCCCATGCTTTCCGTCATCCACGACACCGCCCATTCCCGCTACACCGCCACCGTCGACGGCGTGCTGTGCGTACTGGACTACCACCTGCGTGATGGCGTGATGACCATCACGCACACCGGCGTGCCCAGCCAGGTGGGTGGACGCGGCATCGCCGCCGAGCTCACCCGCGTCGCCCTCGACACAGCCCGCGCGCAAGGCTGGAAAGTCCGTCCGCAGTGTTCCTATGCCGACGTCTACATGCGCCGCCACCCCGAATACAACGACCTGCTGGCCTGAGCCCTGCCGTGACCGCGCCTGATTCCACCGCCTGTCCCTGTGGCACCGGCAAAACCTACACCGCCTGCTGCGGCCGCTGGCACCAGGGCCCCCAAGCCTTGCAGGCTCCCACCGCGCAAGACTTGATGCGTTCGCGTTACAGCGCCTTCGTGCTGGACAAGCTCGACTACCTGCTCGAAACCTGGCATCCCACGACCCGCCCGGCCTCGCTCGAACCCAATCCGCCCGCGATGAAGTGGCTCGGCCTGGCCATCAAGCAGGCCCGCGACCAGGATGCCGATCACGCCACCGTCGAATTCGTGGCCCGCAGCCGCCTGGCCGGACGCGCCAGCCGCATGCATGAGGTCAGCCGCTTCGTGCGTGAAGCCGGGCGCTGGTATTACCTGGATGGCGACCTAAGCTGAAGCCCGCCGTTGCGGCGGCATCTGCACGTCCTGGCCTACCGCCTGCGCCAGCACCGTCACCAGGTTCTTCAGCGCCGCATCGGCCGCGGCGCCCGCTCCTCCCACGATCGCCAACTCCGTCCGAGGCGCTGGCGCCAAACCCGACTCCGGCCCCAACACACCATGCTCGGGCAGACACGCGAAAGCCGGCAGCAGCGAAATCCCCAGCCCCGCCGCCACCGCGGCCTGCACGCCAGCCAGGCTCTGGCTGTGATACGCGACGCGCCACGACCGACCGGCGCTTTCCAGCGCATAGATCATGCGCTTGCGATAGATGCAGCCGTGCGGAAACAACACCAACGGCAGCGGCTCCACGCCCTGCAGCAAACGCTCATCCCCGACCCACGCCAGTTGCTCGGGCCACGCCGCCAGGCAAGGGCCTTCGCCGGGCTCCCGCTTGATCAGGGCCAGATCCAGTTCCCCGGCGCCGAGCCGGGCTTTCAGCTCCATGCTCATGCCACTGCCGGTCTCCAGGCGGATATCCGGATGGCTCACGGCAAACCCCGCCAGCAGCGCCGTCAGTCGCGCCACATCGAAGTCCTCGGGAATGCCCAGCCGGATCGCCCGCGTGCGACGCGGCGTCGCCAGCGCCAGTTCCGCCTCGTCCGCCATCGCCAGCAGTTTGCGCGCGTAGGCCAGCATCAGCTCGCCATCGTCGGTGGCCTGCACCTGGTTGCCCGCGCGATCGCGCAGCAACAGGGTCCTGCCCACGGTCAGCTCAAGCTTGCGTACCTGCTGACTCACGGTCGATTGTGTGCGGTGCACGCGACCGGCGGCCCGTGTGAAGCTGCCTTCATCGACCACGCAGACCAGGGTGCGGAGCAATTCGAGATCGAGCATGAGATATCCGTTTGAGAAGCCTCGGGGTCCCGGTTTCCGCGAACCTCGCCGAGGGGCCAAGCGTTTTCGCGTTCGTTTTCACCTGCCAGGAATGATATTTGAAATATCACTGAAAGCAGTTTTATTATTAATTTTACAACTTACCTGAGCAATCCTAAGCTGGCACCCGTCTTCAACGATCTTCAAGGAAACGCCATGCCCCTGGATCACCTCCCGCGCCCGCAATGGCTCACTTTCGACTGCTACGGCACCCTGATCCAATGGGATGAAGGCCTGCAAGCCGCCGTGGCCCGCATTCTGGCCGCCAATCAGGGGGCACAGCGCACCCCGACGCCCGCGCGATTCCTGCGTATCTACGACGAGCACGAACATCGGTTGGAGCGCACCCCGCCCCATCGGCATTTCGCCGACATCACGCGCGAAGCGCTGCGGCTGACCATGCACGACCTGGGACTCGAATATCGCCCGCAGGATGCCGCGCTGCTCACCGACAGTATTTCGGCCATGCCGCCATTTCCCGAAGTGGTCGACACGCTTGCGCTGCTCAAGCGCGCTGGCTTCCGCCTCTGCATCATCTCCAATACCGACGACGCCATCATCGCCGGCAATGTGGCGCAATTAGGCGGTCACGTCGACCGCGTCGTCACCGCCGAACAGGCGGGCGCCTACAAGCCGTCGCGCCGCATCTTTGCCCATGCCCATGACAGCCTCGGCGTCACCCCGGACGAAGTCGTGCACATTTGCGCCAGTCCCCACCTGGACCATGCCGCCGCGCGCGACATCGGCTTTCGCTGCGTGTGGATCGACCGCGGTACCGGCCGCCAGCCCTTGCCGGACTACCGTCCCGACGCTACCGTATCGACTCTGGACCAAGTACCCGGGCTGTTGCGCCAGGCCGGCTGGATGTAGGGAATCGGGCGGGCGCATATCACCGCCCGTTCCGATCCGGCATCCCGGCCGGCTCGACGCCGCCGCCCGGCACTCTCGCTCACGACGCCATCCTGGCGATTTCCAACTTCAATCGGGCAGCCAATGAACCACGATCCTCATTTCGCCAACGCGCTGTTCCACGCCGAGCACGTCAGCGCCCTGCGCGATGACCTTGCGCTGGCGCTGCGCGCCGCCGCCGCCCACGGGCTCGGCGAAGGCGTCTGCAACCATTTCAGCGTGGCGCTACCGGGAGACTCCGACCATTTCCTGCTGAACCCGCGCGGCCTGATGTGGCATGAGGTCCAGGCTGCCGATATCGTGCTGGTCGATGCCGAGGGTCGCAAGCTGGCGGGACGCCACGAAGTCGAACCCACGGCCATGTTCATCCACGCCGCAATCCATCGCATCGCCGGCAAGGCCTGTGTATTGCATACCCACATGCCCTACGCCACCGCATTGACGCTCACCAGCACCCGCGCCCTCGACACCACGCTCTCGCAGAATGCGATGCGCTTCCATGGCCGCATCGCGGTCGATGACGAATACAACGGCCTGGCGTTGGACGCCAGCGAAGGCGAACGCATTGCCCGCGCCATGCAGGGCGCAGACATTGCTTTCCTCGGCAATCACGGTGTGGTGGTCTGCGGCGAGCGGCTCGACTACGCCTACGACGATCTCTTCTTCCTCGAACGCGCCTGTACCGCGCAAGTGCTTGCCGAATCCACCGGCCGCGCCTTGGCCCCGGTGGATCCGCTGATCGCCGGCAAGGTGGCCGCGCAAATACAGAGCGAACGCCTGCAGTCGGAACTGTTCTTCGCCGCATTGCGGCGCCAGTTGCCGGACGCCGCGCAGCGTCAGCCCGGCTGAACTTCCTTCTTCCCCGGGGAGGCCGGCACCTGCCTGGCCCCCGCCCGCGGCGCCAGATCGTAGTAGCCGGAAAGCAACCGCCAATGAAAAAACCCCGCAGGCGTCAGCCTGCGGGGTTTTCTTCTTGAATAACTGCCTGATACTGACCTACTTTCACAGACGTCCGTCCACTATCATCGGCGCGAAGGCGTTTCACTGTCCTGTTCGGGATGGGAAGGAGTGGTACCACCTTGCTATGGGCATCAGGCTTGACCTGCCGAGCATCCCGCCTCGATGGCGAGCGCTCCAATCCTGGGTACTGCATGGCCAGCTTTGTTCGCGACGATCAGAGCCGGGCTCGATAATCGTGGCGCACGCATGAACGGGCTTTTCATAAAAACAAAACCCCACAGGCGCGAGCCTATGGGGTTTTGAGCAATAAAAGCCTGACGATGACCTACTTTCACAGACGTCCGTCCACTATCATCGGCGCAAAGGCGTTTCACTGTCCTGTTCGGGATGGGAAGGAGTGGTACCACCTTGCTATGGTCGTCAGGCGTAACGGGTTGAGAGATTGTCTTTGAGGGACAACCGCTCCAATCTTGGAAGAAGCGCAACGTGTGGGGATCAGAGAGTGTCTCGATGATCCCGCACAGTGGGTGTAATTGGTGTTGGCTGGCTGCTGACGGGGCAGCCAGATTTTGTATTGAACGACACTTGGAACGCTATATCACCAGGTCATAACCATCAGTGTTATAGGATCAAGCCTCACGAGCAATTAGTATCGGTTAGCTTAACGCATTACTGCGCTTCCACACCCGACCTATCAACGTCCTGGTCTCGAACGACTCTTTAGGGGGATCAAGTCCCCGGGATACCTAATCTTCAGACGAGTTTCCCGCTTAGATGCCTTCAGCGGTTATCTCTTCCGTACTTAGCTACCCGGCAATGCCATTGGCATGACAACCGGTACACCAGAGGTACGTCCACTCCGGTCCTCTCGTACTAGGAGCAGGCTCCGTCAAGTATCCAACGCCCACGGCAGATAGGGACCAAACTGTCTCACGACGTTTTAAACCCAGCTCACGTACCTCTTTAAATGGCGAACAGCCATACCCTTGGGACCGGCTACAGCCCCAGGATGAGATGAGCCGACATCGAGGTGCCAAACACCGCCGTCGATATGAACTCTTGGGCGGTATCAGCCTGTTATCCCCAGAGTACCTTTTATCCGTTGAGCGATGGCCCTTCCATTCAGAACCACCGGATCACTATGTCCTGCTTTCGCACCTGTTCGACTTGTCAGTCTCACAGTCAAGCACGCTTATGCCATTGCACTATCAGCACGATTTCCGACCGTACCTAGCGTACCTTCGAACTCCTCCGTTACACTTTGGGAGGAGACCGCCCCAGTCAAACTGCCCACCATGCACTGTCCCCGATCCGGATAACGGACCAAGGTTAGAACCGCAAACAAACCAGGGTGGTATTTCAAGGATGGCTCCACGTGATCTAGCGACCACGCTTCAAAGCCTCCCACCTATCCTACACAGGCCGGTTCACAGTCCAATGCAAAGCTACAGTAAAGGTTCATGGGGTCTTTCCGTCTAGCCGCGGGTAGATTGCATCATCACAAACACTTCAACTTCGCTGAGTCTCAGGAGGAGACAGTGTGGCCATCGTTACGCCATTCGTGCAGGTCGGAACTTACCCGACAAGGAATTTCGCTACCTTAGGACCGTTATAGTTACGGCCGCCGTTTACCGGGGCTTCGATCAAGAGCTTGCACCCCATCACTTAACCTTCCGGCACCGGGCAGGCGTCACACCCTATACGTCGACTTTCGTCTTTGCAGAGTGCTGTGTTTTTAATAAACAGTCGCAGCCACCGATTCTCTGCGACCCCATCATGCTAAGCGCGCAGGCGCTTCACACTACCGGGGTATACCTTCTCCCGAAGTTACGGTATCAATTTGCCGAGTTCCTTCTCCTGAGTTCTCTCAAGCGCCTTGGAATATTCATCCCGTCCACCTGTGTCGGTTTGCGGTACGGTCTCGTACAGCTGAAGCTTAGAGGCTTTTCTTGGAACCACTTCCAATCACTTCGCAAGCAATGCTCGCTCGTGCCGTACCCTTGATTTACGCGCCCGGATTTGCCTAAGCGCCATCTTCGATACGTCAACAGGGACATCCAACACCCTGATGATCTTCCGCGATCCGTCCCCCCATCGCACTGTACGACGGTGCTGGAATATTAACCAGCTTCCCATCAGCTACGCATCTCTGCCTCGCCTTAGGGGCCGACTCACCCTGCGCCGATGAACGTTGCGCAGGAAACCTTGGACTTACGGCGAGGGGGCTTTTCACCCCCTTTATCGCTACTCATGTCAGCATTCGCACTTCTGATACCTCCAGCAGCCTTTACAAGCCACCTTCGCAGGCTTACAGAACGCTCTCCTACCGCGTGTACAAAGTACACACCCGCAGCTTCGGTTTATCGCTTAGCCCCGTTACATCTTCCGCGCAGGACGACTCGATCAGTGAGCTATTACGCTTTCTTTAAAGGATGGCTGCTTCTAAGCCAACCTCCTGACTGTCTATGCCTTCCCACTTCGTTTCCCACTTAGCGATAATTTGGGACCTTAGCTGGCGGTCTGGGTTGTTTCCCTCTTGAGTCCGGACGTTAGCACCCGGTGCTCTGTCTCCCAAGCTGTACTTGCGGGTATTCGGAGTTTGCCATAGTTTGGTAAGTCGCCATGACCCCCTAGCTATAACAGTGCTCTACCCCCCGCAGTAATACTTGAGGCACTACCTAAATAGTTTTCGGAGAGAACCAGCTATTTCCAGATTTGTTTAGCCTTTCACCCCTATCCACAGCTCATCCCCTAATTTTTCAACATTAGTGGGTTCGGTCCTCCAGCACGTGTTACCGTGCCTTCAACCTGGCCATGGATAGATCATCTGGTTTCGGGTCTACACCCAGCGACTGAATCGCCCTATTCGGACTCGCTTTCGCTACGGCTTCCCTATTCGGTTAACCTTGCCACTGAATGTAAGTCGCTGACCCATTATACAAAAGGTACGCAGTCACCCCACAAGGAGGCTCCTACTGTTTGTATGCATACGGTTTCAGGATCTATTTCACTCCCCTTCCGGGGTTCTTTTCGCCTTTCCCTCACGGTACTGGTTCACTATCGGTCGATCACGAGTATTTAGCCTTGGAGGATGGTCCCCCCATCTTCAAACAGGATTTCACGTGTCCCGCCCTACTTTTCTCACGCTTAGTTCCACACACAAAATTTCGTCTACAGGGCTATCACCTGCTACGGCCGGACTTTCCATTCCGTTCGACTATCTTGCATGCTAAAACGTGAAGGCTCTTCCGATTTCGCTCGCCACTACTTTCGGAATCTCGGTTGATTTCTTTTCCTCGAGCTACTGAGATGTTTCAGTTCACCCGGTTCGCTTCCACTGACCTATGTATTCAGTCAGGGATACTCCTTGCGGAGTGGGTTTCCCCATTCGGATATCTGCGGATCAAAGCTTGTTTGCCAGCTCCCCGCAGCTTTTCGCAGGCTACTACGTCCTTCATCGCCTGTGATCGCCAAGGCATCCACCATATGCACTTAGTCGCTTGATCCTATAACGCTGTAGGCTATAGGACCTGAGTATTAGCGTTTGTGCCGTTCATAAGTTTCAAAGCAGTCTGAGGTTATTCACCCCAGTCTTGAGAACTTGGAACAAAATTAATGCAATCACAACCCGTACCCATCTTCATCAGCAAGCTGATTACTTGATGAGCACATTTCGTTGTGCTTCTTCCAGATTGTTAAAGAACGAATATAGCTGTTGAGTAAAACCCAACTCATAAGACCGGGCAGATACTATCCGCACGACGCTATGAGTTAGCCTCTACATCCCACCAGGCACAGGTCTTGGTGGAGGTGAACGGGATCGAACCGATGACATCCTGCTTGCAAAGCAGGCGCTCTCCCAGCTGAGCTACACCCCCATATTCACGGCATCTCTACCTGCGAATACTTGGTGGGTCTGGTTGGATTCGAACCAACGACCCCCGCCTTATCAAGACGGTGCTCTAACCGACTGAGCTACAGACCCAAAACCTTCTCGGATCAGTAGTCAGAAGTCATGGACACAGGGAGGAGTCCCTCTACCCAAGCCCACAACCGATCCCAGCTATATCAAACAACCGATAAGAGTGGACGCTTAACACGAGCACTAAGCTCTGAAAGGAGGTGATCCAGCCGCACCTTCCGATACGGCTACCTTGTTACGACTTCACCCCAGTCATGAATCCTACCGTGGTAATCGCCCCCCTTGCGGTTAGGCTAACTACTTCTGGTAAAACCCACTCCCATGGTGTGACGGGCGGTGTGTACAAGACCCGGGAACGTATTCACCGCGACATGCTGATCCGCGATTACTAGCGATTCCGACTTCACGCAGTCGAGTTGCAGACTGCGATCCGGACTACGATCGGGTTTCTGGGATTGGCTCCCCCTCGCGGGTTGGCGACCCTCTGTCCCGACCATTGTATGACGTGTGAAGCCCTACCCATAAGGGCCATGAGGACTTGACGTCATCCCCACCTTCCTCCGGTTTGTCACCGGCAGTCTCATTAGAGTGCCCTTTCGTAGCAACTAATGACAAGGGTTGCGCTCGTTGCGGGACTTAACCCAACATCTCACGACACGAGCTGACGACAGCCATGCAGCACCTGTGTTCCGGTTCTCTTGCGAGCACTGCCAAATCTCTTCGGCATTCCAGACATGTCAAGGGTAGGTAAGGTTTTTCGCGTTGCATCGAATTAATCCACATCATCCACCGCTTGTGCGGGTCCCCGTCAATTCCTTTGAGTTTTAATCTTGCGACCGTACTCCCCAGGCGGTCAACTTCACGCGTTAGCTGCGCTACCAAGGCCCGAAGGCCCCAACAGCTAGTTGACATCGTTTAGGGCGTGGACTACCAGGGTATCTAATCCTGTTTGCTCCCCACGCTTTCGTGCATGAGCGTCAGTGTTATCCCAGGAGGCTGCCTTCGCCATCGGTGTTCCTCCGCATATCTACGCATTTCACTGCTACACGCGGAATTCCACCTCCCTCTGACACACTCTAGCCCGGTAGTTAAAAATGCAGTTCCAAAGTTAAGCTCTGGGATTTCACATCTTTCTTTCCGAACCGCCTGCGCACGCTTTACGCCCAGTAATTCCGATTAACGCTTGCACCCTACGTATTACCGCGGCTGCTGGCACGTAGTTAGCCGGTGCTTATTCTGCAGGTACCGTCAGTTTCGCGGGGTATTAACCCGCGACGTTTCTTTCCTGCCAAAAGTGCTTTACAACCCGAAGGCCTTCATCGCACACGCGGGATGGCTGGATCAGGGTTTCCCCCATTGTCCAAAATTCCCCACTGCTGCCTCCCGTAGGAGTCTGGGCCGTGTCTCAGTCCCAGTGTGGCTGGTCGTCCTCTCAAACCAGCTACGGATCGTCGCCTTGGTGAGCCGTTACCCCACCAACTAGCTAATCCGATATCGGCCGCTCCAATAGTGCAAGGTCTTGCGATCCCCTGCTTTCCCCCGTAGGGCGTATGCGGTATTAGCTACGCTTTCGCGTAGTTATCCCCCGCTACTGGGCACGTTCCGATACATTACTCACCCGTTCGCCACTCGCCACCAGACCGAAGTCCGTGCTGCCGTTCGACTTGCATGTGTAAGGCATCCCGCTAGCGTTCAATCTGAGCCAGGATCAAACTCTTCAGTTTAATCTCTGTATTTGTTTCGTATTTCTTAGTTCCGAAGAACCGAGTCATACGTCGCTACTCAAAGGAAGTGAGGTATGTGCTTAGACTTGACATCTAAGGTACTTCACTTCTAGTGAGCACTTGATTTCATTGTGCTTGTGAAAGGATTTAAAACCCAATCACTGTGCACTCGCATCAAGCGCCCACACTTATCGGTTGTTTAATTGTTAAAGAGCGGTACTGCTAAATTCCGTACTACTTACTGCATCTTCTGCCTTCTTCGGCGATTTCGCTTTCGCGTCGATCGCCGTGTCAGCAGCAGAGAAACGAGATTATGAAGAAGTTTTTATCGTTTGTCAAGTCAGCGTCGCTTGCTTCACTTCGCTGCCTTGCCTACGACCTCTTCAGGTCTCACCAGGCTCGCACCCGGCTTTCTCTTTAGCAGCTATCGAAATATCAGGGTTAACCCTAAGTTTTCGGTAACCGCCAAGCCTGAAACTATAACACAACTTTTGCAGATTATGCAACCGGCTTTTGCCTAACTTGCATCCTATCTTGCAACCCCGCCGCCTCGTGAATCGCTTCACTTTCGCAGCAGCCCCGAATCGCTTCGGAGGTTGGTTACCGCCCCAGCTGGCTTGCAACGCTGACCAGACCACCCTATCGGGTAAACCCTGATTCGCTGTCACCAGCCAAGCCCAAGACTATAGCACAATTTTTGCAGATCGTGCAACTGGCTTCTGCCTGATTTGCACCGACTTACGCAAAACTCGCTGACCGCCGGTTCGAGAGAATCATCGCTGACTCACCGCCTTGCTGCCCTGCGGCAGATCCGCTTGCCGTAGCACTTCGGATCCGTTGTACTTGCCTGGCCCCGCCGCTCAACAAAACCGCTTGAACTGCGAAGGAGCGAGACTATAGCACAGAATTTCGGCCTGTCACGCCGGCATGACAACCATTTTGCAGAAAGATGATGTTTGGTGGCGCAACACAGCCTTTGAACGGCCGCAGCGCCGTTGACGCCCCCCCTTTCCCCATGAGGGCCTACGCCGTTGCGAGGCGCCTCGTGGCGACAGGCGTCAGCGCAACCCGCCACATATAGATAGAGGCGCGGCATAGGGAGAGTGGAGAGGCGGCGCACGCTCCCCCTTATCCCTATATATATAGAGAGAGGTCCTTGGATGGATGCCTCCGTCGCCCCGGGCAGGCAGGCGCCTCGCCATCGCTCGGCCGCCCCAGGGCCAATGGCAGCATTACAAGCAGGCCCGGGCGGACACCGCCCCGCCTGCTCGCCGCCATGAACCACCGCGGCCGCTACCAACGCAAGGCGTCGATGCGGGTGATCCGCTTGAGCGATTCCTCGACCGAACTCTGGTTCACCAGCCACTCCGGCGCGCCGACGTCCCTGAGCAGATGGGGATCCATATTCTCGGCGAGGTTGCGCAGCGTTCTTTCCCTCCGCCATTCCCGGTACGCGCGCCAGAGGCGGGAGACGAGGCCGGCCGGTAGCGCTGCGTCGGCACTTGGCGGGGCCGGTGTCGCCGGCGCGGACATCACGGATTCGGAGCGGACCGGCGGGGACGATTCTGGCGTCGGCAGCCGCTTCGGCTCGATGCCAAAGGGGCCAGTGGGTTGGATGCAGGTTTCGGCAGACATGGGCAGCTCCTCGATGCGTCGTTTTGGTAAGCGTATTCGCCCAAATCGCCGCTGAAAATCGAATTGTTTTACCCGCTACGGTAAGCTATTCTTACCAATTCAATGCCATCCGTGCGGGCTCGCCAGGAACGTTCTCCGTCCTCCCCTTTTTCGACCACACTCTCCATGCGCCTGCCTCTGAATACCCTGCCCGCCTTCCGCGCCGTTGCTGAACTGCAGAACCTGCGCGCAGCCGCTGATCGGCTGCATCTCACGCACAGCGCGGTCAGCCAGCAGATCAAGGGGCTGGAGGAACAGCTGGGTTTTCCTCTGTTCGAACGCAGCGGCCGCGGCATTGTGCTGAACACGGCCGGCGCCGCGCTGCTTTGCAGCGTGCAAAGCGCAATGGCGCTGCTGGACGAGGGGCTGATGGCCGCGTCCGCCGCGGCCAGCGGCAGCGCCCAGCGCTTGCGCGTCTCGGTGCTGCCTTCGTTCGCGCAGCGCTGGTTGCTGCCCCGGATGGCGCGTTGGCACAAGCGCCATCCAGGGCTGTCGCTGGAGATCGAGACCTCGCAACAGGTGGTGGATCTGTTGCGCGACGGCTTTCACGCCGCATTGCGGTTCGGGCGGGGTCCCTGGCCCGGCGTGGAGTCCGAGCCGCTGTTCGACATGCCGCTACCGCTGATTGCCCTGGCCTCGCCGGAAACCGCGGCGGCGCTGCCCGACAACACCGCCGAAACGCTGGCGCGCCAGCCCCTGCTGGGTGAACGCGACATGTGGCAGCACTGGTTCAACGCGGCCGGCTTGCGGGTGCCGGTCACGCCCGTGGCCACTTTCAACGACGCCGGCATGATGCTGCAGGCCGCCGAACAAGGACTGGGCATCACGCTCGGCCGCGAGTTGCTGGCGGCGGACGCGATCTGCGCGGGACGATTGGTGCAGGTTTCCCCGGTGACCGTGCATTACGAGCAGGCCCAGACCTATCACCTGGTCTATCGGCCCAGTCTGCGCGACTGGGAACCGCTGGTCGCCTTGAAGCAATGGTTGCGCGATGAACTGGAGCGGTCGGGCAAGGGCCTGGTCACCGCGGCACGCCATGACCCCGCCCAGGCGACGCGGGACGAGAAGCCATAGACGGTGCCGCCGGAAGCGGCGCTCGCGCCTCAGGCGACCTTGCGGGTCGCGGGCGGGACCGAACGCATCGTGTCGGTCTCATTGAAGCGTTGGTGCCAGGAAAACGCTTCCTCGAGCAGGTGCGGCGTCTGTCCGCCGCGTTCGCAGGCCCGGTCGAAATAGTCCTGCAGCGCTTCTCGGTAGGAAGGATGCACGCAATGCTGGATGATGGCGCGGGCGCGCTCGCGCGGCGCCAGGCCGCGCAGATCGGCCAGGCCGCATTCGGTGACCAGGACGTCGACATCATGCTCGGTGTGGTCCACGTGGGACACCATCGGCACCACACTGGAAATGTCGCCGTTCTTGGCCATGGACTTGGACACGAAGATCGCCAGATGCGCATTGCGGGCAAAGTCGCCCGAGCCGCCGATACCGTTCATCATGTGCGTGCCGCCAACGTGGGTCGAATTGACGTTGCCGTAGATATCGAATTCCAGGGCCGTATTGATGGCGATGATGCCCAGGCGGCGCACGATCTCGGGCGCGTTGCTGATTTCCTGCGGGCGCAGCACGATGCGTTGGCGGTAGTGCTCGATGTTGGCCAGGATCTTTTCGTACACCGGCTTGGACACCGTGATGGAAGAAGCCGAGGCGAACGCCAGCTTGCCCTGGTCGAGCAGCTCGATGGCGCTATCCTGCAGCACTTCCGAATACATCGTCAACGATTCGAAATCCGACGATTCGAAGCCATGCAGCACGGCATTGGCGATGGTGCCGATGCCGGCTTGCAGCGGCAGCAGCGAATTGCCCAGTCTTCCGGCGTCGACTTCGCGGCGCAGGAAAGCATTGATGTGCGCCGCGATGGCGTTGGTCTCGGCATCGGGCGGCAAGGCGTTGGACGGGCTGTCCGGCTCCTGCGTGATCACGATGGCGGCGATCTTGTCCGGGTCCACCTCGATGAATGGCTGGCCGATGCGCTGGTCAGCCGACACCAGGCCCATGGGCTCGCGCTTTGGACGCTCCGTGGGCACGTAGATGTCGTGCAGGCCCTCGATGGCGGCGGGCACGCCGAGATTCAACTCGATGATGACGCGCCGGGCCTGCTGCACGAACGAGGCCGAGTTGCCCACCGACATGGTCGGCACGATGGCGCCGGTTTCGGTGATGGCGGCCGCCTCGATGATGGCCACGTCGACCGGCCCGATATGGCCGGCGCGCAACTGTTCCGCGGTTTCCGACAGGTGCTGGTCGATGAAGGCGATTTCCCCCTGGTTGATCTTGCGGCGCAGCGTGGTGTCGACCTGGAACGGCATGCGGCGTGCCAGGACATTGGCCTGCGCCAGCATCTTGTCGGTGTCGTGTCCCAGCGAGGCGCCGGTGATCAGGGTGATGGACAGCGGCTCGTGCTCGGCGCGTCGCGCCAGCTCGGCCGGCACCGACTTGCAGTCGCCGGCGCGCGTGAAGCCGCTCATGCCGACGGTCATGCCGTCTTGGACCAGCAAGGCCGCCTGTTGGGCGGAAGTGATCTTGGCGCGTAGCCCGGGGTGGCGGATACGGTCGGAATGCATGGTGTCTCCTGATTCAATAGCCGGCGACTTGCGGCCGGACGCGGCGGAAGCGCCGCTCGCATCCAGGCGCCGTCTGACGCGGCGTTTCCTGACGTCCGCCGCGCATTCCAGCGCGGTTTCGGGACGAATTTCCGGCAGTATAGGAAGCGCCGGCAAAATCTCGTAATGACTTAAAATCATTCAATCCAGTCGTTTTTTTCATTGATTGAATGTTTCGCGCATTGCGCGGGGATGAGCCATGGACGTGCGCGCCTTACGGTATTTCGTGGAAACGGTCAGGCACGCCAGCTTTACGCAGGCCGCCAAGGCGCTGTTCGTCACGCAGTCGACGGTCAGCAAGATGATCCGGCAGTTGGAAGAGGAGGCCGGCACGCCGCTGCTGGTGCGCGATGGCCACACCGCGCGCCCCACCGATACGGGCCGCGTGATGTACCAGCGCGGCCTGCAAGTGCTGGAAACCATGCGCCAGCTGACCGAGGAAATGCGGCAGACGGCGGAACTGCAACGCGGCTCGCTCGAAGTGGGCATCCCGCCGATGATCAACCTTCTGTTCACGCCGGTGGTCAAACGCTTCCGCGAACTTCACCCCGGGATACACCTGACCTTGCGCGAAGGCACCGGCCGCGCGGTGGAAGAATTGGTCGCCAGCGGCGAACTGGAGGTGGGCGCCACCATCCTGCCGATCGTCCCCGACAGCGGCCTGGCCGCGCGGGCCTTCGGCAGCCATCCGATCTGGGTGATCGGGCCGCCGGACGCGGCCTGGGCCGGCAAGACTTCATTGCCCCTGAGCGCCTTGCGCGATACGCGCCTGCTGATCCCGACGGACGATTTCGCCATGACCCGACGCTTGCGGCAGGCTTTTGCCGACGCCGGCTTGCAACCCGGCATTGCGGCCCAGAGCGCGCATTGGGACTTCCTGGTGGCCATGGCTTCCGCCGGCCTGGGCGCGGCGCTGCTGCCTGAACCCCTGATGCGGCTCATGAAGACCCGCGGCCTGAGCACCGCCCGACTGGCAAAATCGGGACTGCAGTGGGAGGTCGGCCACATCTGGCAGCAATCGGGTTACTTGTCGTACGCCGCCCGCGCCTGGCTGCAAGTGTGCGATGAGGTTCTGGGCGCGGGCAAACGGGTTGGACGGTCCTGAAACGCGCTCGCCGCGAATCTAAGGGGGACACAGAGGAGTTTTTGTTGCAACGGACCGGGTGGCAGCTTGTTATGCTGCCGCCTCGATGCGAGCCTATCGCCCCAAGAAAACATGACCCCGAACCCGCAACATCCGCTTTTTCGCGCCCGTTCTTTCGCCGCGCTGATCGCCGCCTTGCTGCTGGCGCTGTGCCTGGCGCCGGCATTCGCCGCCACGCCCGCTTCGCCCGCCGAAGTCGACAGCATGCTGGCCGGCGCCCGCAAGCAACTCGATGACATCCGCAAACGGGTGCCGGATGAAACCGACGACGCCGAGCTGGTCAAGCAGCGTGGCGATGCGCTCGATATCCAGTCCAAGGCCGACGCCACCGCCGACGCGCTCACGCCACAGTTGACCAGCGTCGCCGCCCGCCTGAGCGAGTTGGGCGCGCCGCCCGCAGGCGCCAAGGAAGCGCCCGACGTCGCCGCGCAGCGTACGCAACTGGAAAAGAACAGCCGCGCGCTGGACGCGCAGATCAAACTGGCGCGGCTGCTGTCGGTCGATGCCGCGCAGACGGCGGAACAGATATCGGGTCTGCGCCGCACGCAATTCCAGGCACGGCTAGGGGAACGACGCGATTCCTTCCTGTCGGGGCAGTTCTGGGCCGAATTCCGCGAGGAATTCCCGGGCGACCTCGAGCGGCTGGTGGCGTTGCGCGACGATCTGGTCACGGCGGTCGGCCAGACGCCGAAATGGGGCTGGCTGCTGCTGGCCACGGCGGCGGCGCTGGTGGTCGCGTTGCGAATCTGGATCGGCCGGGTGCTGCTGCGCCTCACGGCCACGCGTGTGCCGCCGGGACGCTTGCGCCGCTCGTTCCTGGCGGTGGCGCTGTTGACGCTGGCGGTGGCCACGCCAGGCATCATTGCCCTGCTGGCCCACGTCGGCCTGGACTGGAATTCACAGTTGTCGGAGAGCACCGGCGCCCTGTTGGCCAACCTCGTCGTGACGGTCTGTTTCGGGGGCTACGTTTCGGGCCTGGGTTATGCGCTGCTGTCGGCCAACCGGCCGTCATGGCGCCTGCCGCCGATCTCCGACAAGGTGGCGCATCGCCTGCGTTGGCTGCCGGGCGCGCTTGGCGTGCTGGTCGTGATGATCTGGCTGGCCGAGCGGCTGCCGGTGCTGTTGAACGCCAGTCTCACCACCACCATCACGTTGACCGGCATCGTCGCGGTGTTCGTGATGGTGACGATGGCCGTGGCGCTGTCGATCGGCCGCCGGCTGCGGCGCCGGGCGCTGCGGGAAGAAGGCCCCCCTCCGCCCTTCTGGACCTCGCTGTTGCTGACGGCCACCGGCACGGTGCTGCTGATCAGTCTGGCCAGCCTGCTGGCCGGGTATGTCGCGTTCGGCAGCTTCCTGACCAAGCAGGTGCTGTGGGTCGTGATCGTGCTGGCGTCGGCGTACCTGCTGGCCGTGCTGATCGAGGACGGCTTCAGCACCTTGCTCGGCACCTCGCACCGCGATGACAGCGAAGGGCCCAGCCTGCGCGACCAGGCGGCCGTGCTGCTGTCGGGCGTGGGCCGGGTGGCGGTTGCCCTGCTGGCCATCATCCTGCTGCTGGCGCCTTTCGGCGAAGGCCCGATGGATCTGTTGCAACGCTTCGACCAGTTGCGCAAAGGCCTGGCCATCGGCGAGGCGCAGATCCGCCCCGGCGCGGTGTTGCAGGCGCTGATGGTGCTGGGCCTATCGCTGCTGGGCGTGAAGATGCTCAAGCGCTGGCTGTCGAATCGCTACCTGCCCACCACCGAACTGGATCCGGGCATGCAGCTGTCGGCGGCGACGCTGTTCGGCTATGCCGGCTTCGTGCTGGCGGTGGCGTTGTCGCTGTCGGCCGCGGGCATCGGGCTGGAGCGGGTGGCATGGATCGCCAGCGCGCTGTCGGTGGGCATCGGTTTCGGTCTGCAGGCGGTGGTGCAGAACTTCGTTTCGGGCCTGATCCTGCTGGCCGAACGGCCGGTCAAGGTGGGCGACTGGGTGTCGCTGGGCGGCGTCGAAGGCGACATCCTGCGGATCAATGTGCGCGCCACCGAGATCCAGATGGGCGACCGTTCCACCGTGATCGTGCCGAACTCGGAGTTCGTGACCAAGACGGTACGCAACGTGACGCGCTCGAATCCGCTGGGACTGGTGCAGATCAAGCTGCCGCTGCCGCTGTCAACCGATGCGCAGCGCGTGCGCGAGTTGATCCTGCAGGCCTTTGCCGACCACGAGGACGTGCTGGAGACGCCGGCACCCAATGTGTTCCTGGATGGCATCGAGGGCGGCAACCTGATATTTAACGCCAAGGGCTACGTCTCGTCGCCACGCTCGGCCTATGGCGTGCGCAGCGCGCTGCTGTTCACAGTGCTGCGGCGCCTGCACGATGCCGGCCTTGAGGTGTCGTCGCCGCCCACGATGCTGCTGGCATCGCCCCCTCCAGCCATGGCCTCGCAGCGCCCCGACGCGGCCGAGGGGCCGGGCGCCGCGGCCGCGCCCGCCGCCACGCCCTGACCACCCGGGTCGATGATCGCGCGCCACGATCGTCAACCCGGCGAATAGAAGTCAAGCAAGCCCTGGCGATCCATCCTTGGATTACGCAACGGCGGCGAATTGGCCATGATGTTCTGCGCGGACGACACCGGGTATGCCTGCGCGACGGGCGCGCTCGCCGTATATTGCGCGCCGGGCGCCGGCGAGGGGGCGTATTGGGCCTGCACCGGCGGCGCGACCTGCGCGACGTTGGGCGTCGGATTCTCGAAGCGGTGATCGGCCGTGGTCAGCGAGGGATTGGTGCACAGTCCCTGCGCGGTGAGGGCGGCCTTGGTGCGGTCATCCGTCTGGCACAGGATGTCGACGGCGGCGGTTTCCAGCCGACGCGAACGCTCGGGGTCCTTGGTGGACGCGGCCGCTTGCATGGTGCGCTCGAAGTTGCGGCGCAGGCTGCACTTCTGGTCCTCGACCGGAAAAGCCACGTTCATGCCGAAGCCCACCACCGAGCCGCCGCCCCCCGCCGACACCATGCAGCTGTCGGAGGAGAACGAACCGTAGAAACTCTGCGCGCCGATGGGCGGGGCGGTGCGCAAGGTGCTCGAACCGTTGCTGTTGGAATTGAACGTGATGCCCTGATTGTTGCCGGCGTTGGTCGAGCCCGATGTCGCCGAGGTGGTCGAGGAAGAAGTACTGGTCTGCGCACCGGCGGAGAAGGCCACCAGCGACAGGGATAAGGCAAGCGCAAGGGTTTTCATGATGTCCTCTCGACCGGACGGCCGAAGCCGTCCGGATTGCGTGCTGCTCAGTGACCGAAACCGCCCACGTGGCCCACCGGGCCGATGCCGTGGATCGACGCGGTGGCCCCGATCGCGCCGGCGTTGTACGTTCCCGTCGCCGTTGCGTTGGTGGTGGTGCTGCCGAACGTGGCGCCGCCATTGGCGATGCTGTCGCCGACCATGATCGGCGCGTTGCCATGGATGTGGCCGTAGGTCTCGCTGGTGGCGTATTGGCGGGTGCTGGTGACCACGGTGGTGCCATCCGGGCTGAACGATCCCCCCGCGGTGGCGACGCCGCCCGTTTCACCAAACGACGTCTGGCTCGACGAGCCGTAGCCGTTGATCTGGGTGGAGACCACGGACGTGCCGGTGGAGACCGAGGATACCGTTCCGGAAATGGTGCCGACGTAGCCAGAGGCGGAAATGCCGGGTTGGCCCGGCCCGGTCGCGTAGGCGGTGGATACCGCGACGAGGGACAACGCTGCGACTGCTGCGAGCTTTTTCATTTGAGCTCCTCCTGATCCGCTGCACGCGGATGAACAGGTGCCGGTGGCCGACCGGCGCGGACCTTTACCCCCCCAACGCAGTACGCCTATGAGGCAACGTGGCGCTCGGGACTTTCGTATTGGTACGGAATGATTGCGCCGGACTAAGGACGTCGGTATCGGGTAAACGGGCGACCGGTCCCAAGAGACTGGGGAGGAAGACGTAAAAGATGTCGGGCAATCTGCGACTACCCCGTCGCGGGCCATGCATATGGCCGAGACCGGACGCCCGTGGCGCCAGATTGCTGCGCCGCATCTCAGCTCATAGGATGGGATGCGGTGGCGCCCCCTCGCACGATTTCCCTAGCGCGCAAGACGGCGGCCCGGCAGGCGCACGCCGTTAGGCTTACTGTCAGGATGAAGGTGGCGCGCGCGACGATGAAGTGGGGCAGGGTCCGGGGGGATCGATTCATCGGCCGGGAAATTTTGAGCCATACTACTCCGCCGGCCGGCCCCCGCCCGGCCTTTTTCATCCGGAGACACCATCATGATCCAGGAGATTGCCAGCATCCACGTGCGCGAAGGACAGGAAGCCCTGTTCGAAGCCGGCGTGGCACAGGCCAAGCCGTTGTTCCTGCGCGCCCGCGGCTGCCACGGCATGGAGTTGTACCGCAGCATCGAGCAGCCGCAGCGCTACACCCTGGTGGTGGACTGGGAAACCGTCGAAAACCACATGGTGGACTTCCGGGAATCCGCCGATTTCCAGGAGTGGCGCAAACTCGTGGCGGGCTTCTTCGTCGAACCGCCGCAGGTGCATCACGAACAGAAGGTGATCTGAGCCTGGGGTACTTTCCCGCGGATGCGGTTCAGGTCCGCCGGGCCATTGGAACGGCGTCGGCTTGCCCGTCCGGCGATGGCCTCAGGCCGTCGCCAGGCGGGAGCTGGCCGCCAGCGCAACGGCCACCGTGGTGCGCACGTCGGCCAGGGCCCGGTGGGTCGGTTCCGAGGCGCCCACGTGGCGCGCCAGCACGTCGAGCTTGTGCGACGGCAATTCCGGCCAGGCGCGCCGGGCCAGCGCCAGCGTGCAATGGGTGGCGTTGGCGAACGGCAGGCCGGTCTGCAACGCCGCGGCATCCAGGAAACGGCGATCGAACGAGGCGTTGTGGAAAAACACCGGCAAGTCCTCGACGAAATCCAGGAACGCGGCAAATGCCTGTCCCACCGGCACTCCCTGGCGCTCGACCTCCGCTTCGGTAATGCCTGTCAGTCGCGTGATGAACGGCGGCACCGTGGCGCGGGTGCGCACCACCTGCGCGTATTCGCGCTCGGCCGCGCCGTCGGCGCCGACCCGGACCGCCGCAAATTCCAGGATCTCGCAGGACGCGGTCGACAGCCCCGTGGTTTCCAGGTCGGCCACCACGAAGGGGCCGCGCAAGGCGTCCAGCGCCGCCGACAGCGCCGCTGAAGGCGCCCGGCCAGCGGCTGGCGAGCGCGCCGCGGCCCCCGGCGCGCGGGTCCTGCGGTAATAGAAGGCCATGCCCTACTCCGCCCGATGCAACGGCGCGAAGCGCGGCGAACCGTCGGCCAGCTGGCCGAAGAACAGCTCCGCCGGACGCACCCACAAGCCGCGCGCATGCGGCCACAGGTGCTCATAGACCACCATCGCTTCTTCCGTCTCGGAATGGCGCGCCGTATCGATGTAGCGATAGAGACCGCCCTTGTAGTGGCGATGGGTGGCGAGAGCCAGGGCTTCGGATTCGGTCATGGAGCATTGCCGCAAAAGACGCGGCCCGGGCGGAAAGGCTCCTGCCAGGGCCGACGGGTTCGAACAAGTCCGTATTTATAGCGCACTCGGGCAGCGGCCAACACATCGCCGCCCGGGCGCTCAGTAGCGCACGTACTCGAGCACCGGCTCGGCCGGCAACGGCGTGTTGGCGGCCGGCCGGGCGCGCACCGCCGGCGCCACCGGCTTGAGCGCGGGTTTCAGGACGCGGTTGCCGCCGTGCAACTCGTGGGCCGCCTGCGGCACCGAGGCGGCATCGGCGGTCATGTGGGTGATGTCCTCGGTCACCTCGCCCAGTTTGCCCGACTGGGCCAGCGACACTTCCACCACTTCGGCCATGATCTCCGTGACCCGGCGCGACGACGCCACGATGTCCTCCATGGTGACGCCGGCCGACTGGACCTGGCCGGCGCCGTTCTCGATCTGTTCGACCGAGGTGGTAATCAGTCCCTTGATCTCCTTGGCCGCCGCCGCGCTGTTCTGCGCCAGGCTGCGCACTTCGGAGGCGACCACCGCGAAGCCCTTGCCGTGCGTGCCGGCGCGCGCGGCCTCGACCGCGGCGTTCAGCGCCAGGATATTGGTCTGGAACGCGATGCCATCCATGACGCCGATGATCTCGGAGATGCGCTTGGAACTCTCGGTAATGGCGCCCATGGTGCGCACCACGCCCGCCACGGTCCTGCCCCCTTCTTCGGCCACCCGACAGGCATCCCGCGCCAGCGCATTGGCCTGCCCGGCGCGATCGGCGTTTTCGGTCAGGCCCTGCACCGCCACCCGCAGCGTCTGCGCGGCGGTGAAGCGGCGGGTGATATCGGTGGCGAACTTCACCACTTTGAATGGCCGTCCTTCGGCGTCGAAGATGGGGTTGTAGCTGGCCTCGATCCAGACCTTCCGGCCATTCTTGCCGATGCGCAGGTATTGTCCGGTATCGTGCCGTCCGCTACGGAGCTTGTGCCAGAAATCGGCATAGGCGGAGCCGCGCGCCTCTTCCGGCGACACGAACATGCTGTGGTGCCTGCCGCGCACTTCGTCCTCGCGGTACCCGACCGCATTCAGGAACAGTTCGTTGGCGCGAATGATCGTGCCGTCCAGCTCGAATTCGATGATGGCCTGCACCTTGGAAATCGCCTCCAGCTGGCCTTCGGTATCGGCCTGGCGCTGCTGCTGCGCGGTAATGTCGGTGGCGTACTTCACTACTTTGAATGGCCGGCCATGCCTGTCGAAAATCGGGTTGTAGCTGGCCTGCAGCCAGACGTCGCCGCCATCCTTGCGAATGCGGCGATAACGCCCCGAGTCATGCGCCCCCTGCCCCAGCCGCTCCCAGAACGCCAGATAATCAGCGGATTCGCGCTCGTCGGGCAACACGAATATGCGGTGATGTTGCCCGATCACTTCGTCCAGTTCGTAGCCCATGGTGTCGAGGAAATTCTGGTTGGCCATCAGCACATGGCCATCGAGATCGAACTCGATAACCGCCTGTGCCTTGTGGATGGCCGCTATCTGCCCGTATAGATCCGCTTTCCGCATGCCGCGTTCGGCGCGCAGCAGGCGTTTTAGGGTAAGCCATTGCATATTGACGTCTCCCGCAGGGAATGGGACGAGTTTGCTGAAAGGCGATGAGGAAACCAGTTGGCTTGTCTGAAGCAGACTGCTGGCGCGTCCCACGAACCGGGCCGTGCACGCCGCGCCGCATGCACGCGCTTGCCTGGATGTCCGCCGCCAACGCCGCGACGGGAGGTCAGTGATTACAAGAAAAGGAAGAATGTATCCAGTCGAAAATATTTAATCCCAAAAATGGGGCGTTCTCAATATATTCAGCGCGCGTTTACCAAAAAAATTCCGCCGGCCGTTATTTCACCGTGTTTCATCGGCGCGCAAGCCGCGGCCTTCCGGATTATTAGTAGGGGTTAATACGAATCCGCCCGCGGCGCCCTACTGCGAACCGGAATCGTTATTCCGCGTCCAGTTCCGGATAATGGCGGAATATGCCTTCGCCGAACGGCAGGCGGCGACCGCTGGTGAAATAGGGCTGCAGCGCCGGCAATTCGGCGACACGGCGGTGCAAGGCCATGACATTGGGAAACCTGACCGCCTGCGTCCGCATGCGACGCGGAAAGGCATAAAGCAGGCCATCGACCAGCTGAAACAGCGACAGGTCGGCGTAGCTCCAGCGCTTGCCGCCCGCGAGCCAGGCGTCCGGGCCGCTCAGCACCCGCTCGAAGTAACCCAGGAATTTCGGAATACGCGCTTGGCGGAAATCACGGGCACGCCGCGCCGCCTCTTCTTTCTGGTCTTCGTAATAATCGCTGGCGGAAATGGGGTGGTGCGTATCGTGCGCCTCGGCCACCATATCGGCGATGGTCAGCTGCAATTGATTCACCCACAGCCGGCCTTCGACGCTGGCGGGCGCAAGGCCGTGCTTTTCACCCAGGAACAGCAGAATGTTGGCGGTTTGCGCCAGGGTCATCTTGCCTGCCACCAGGTACGGCGGCGCAAAGGGCGGATGCTTGCGGTCGGACAGCATGTCCTTGACCAGCGCGTCTTCGTCGCCGGCCGGCTCGCGCGCGCGCTCCCGATACGGAATCCCGCCCGCTTCCAGCGCCAGGCGCACGAATTCCCCGCGTCCGGGTATGCCGTCCCAATACCAAAGGTCGTATGTCATGCCGGTCTCCTTGCGGGCGCAAGGCTACGCGGGAAAGACGCTGATTTCGCCTTCGTGCCGCGCGGCCTGCCGCCCGTGGCTTTGCTGATACTGGCGTGGGGATTGCCCGAAATGCGCGCGGAAATCGCGTGAAAAATGCGCGCCGTCGGCAAATCCGCAATCCAGCGCGATTTGCGTGATGCTGCAGGCATTATTAAGCAACAACCAGCTGCCATATTCCAGCCGCAATTGCCGCTGGAACGCCATCGGCGACATGCCGGTGGCCAGGCGGAAGGCCCGTTCCAGCTGGCGCCGGCCCACGCCGACGTAACGCGCGATGGCGTCCAGCGGCGGAGGATTGTCGATGCGCTGCTCGATGAAATGCGCCGCCTGCCGCACGCGCAGGTCCTGGATGCCGGACAGGTCGGTGCGGAAATGCGCCTGCGGCACGCGGCCCGGCCGCGCCCCCTGCAACATCATGTGGCGCATGGCCTGCTGCGCCTTGTCGCGGCCGCAATGGCGCGCCACCAGGTACAGGCCCAGGTCGATGGCGGCGGTCGAGCCGGCGCAGGAAATCAGGTCGCCTTCGTCGACGAACAGGCGATCGACCACGGCGCGGGTCTGCGCGAAGCGCTCGCGGAAGGCTTCCAGCACGTTCCAGTGCACGCAGACCGTGCGCGGCCCGATCACGTCGGCCTGCGCCAGGGCGAAGGTGCCGGTGCAGATGCCCAGCAGCCGCACCCGCAGCGCCGCCGCCAGCCGCAGCCAATCGCGCAGCGGCTCGGGCATGCGGCCGCTCGAATAATCATTGCCGCCGCAGACCGCGATGTAGTCGAACTGCGCCGGATCGTCGGGCAGGCCGGCTTCCACTTCGATGGTCAGGCCGGCGCTGGAGCAGCGCGGCTTGCCGTCCCAGCTCATCACGCGCCAGGCGGTATGGATCTGGCGGCTGCGGCCGCCATGGTCGCCGGCCAGCCGCAACACGTCGACGAAACCGGCGAACGCCGCCAGCGTGAACTGGTCCAGCAGCACGATGCCGATGGTCAGGGCGGGTTTTCCCTGAGGCGGGTGCGCTTCGCCGTCTTCATAGGAGAGCGGCAAGGACGGGGGTGGCGCGACGACGGACATGACGCAATTATTCAAGTTTATGTCCCGCGCCTTCAAGCTCGTTTTCCCGAGGATCGCCCAAGATGCGCCTGTGGTACTTGAGTCAATGAGTCGCGGATCGACAAATCTACAAGGGGAATCCGACATGGCAACGAACACCCGCAGCGCGCTGGGCGCGGCTGCGCTCGGCGCGGGGCTGCTCCTGGCTTCGCACGCGGCGCTGGCGCAGCAGCAGAAAATCACCGTCGCCTGGTATGGCGGCAACTGGGGCGACGCGTTCCGCGCCTGCGTGGCTGAACCGTACACCAAGGCCACCGGCGTCACGGTGGTGCCGGAAGTCGGCACCTCCACCACCACGCTGGCCAAGCTGCAGCAGCAGAAGGCAGCGCCCACCATCGACGTGGCCTGGATGGACGGCGGCATCAGCGAACTGGCGCAGCAGGCCGGCGTGCTGGATGCGCTGGATGCCGGCGCCATTCCCAACCTGAAGAACGTCATCGAACAGGGTGTGTACCGCGACGGCAATGCCGCCTTCGCGGTCAGCACCGGTTATTACTCGCTCGGCATCACCTACAGCACCAAGGAGGTGACGCAGCCGCCGAGCAGCTGGAAGGACCTGTGGAAGCCCGAGTATGCCGGCGCGGTGGCGGTGCCCTCGCCCGCCAACTCGTCGGGCGTGCCGTTCATCTCCTTCCTGGCGCGGGTGTGGGCAATCGACCCGTCGAACCTGGGGCCGCTCTATTCCAAGCTGGCCTCGCTGGACACCGCGCTGTTCTTCGACAGCTCGGGCGCGGCCACCAACGCCTTCCAGAGCGGCGAAGCCGTGATCGGCGCGCACTTCAACGTCGGCGCCTGGGACCTGATCGACAAGGGCCTGCCCATCGGCTTCAGCGTGCCGAAGGAAGGCGTGTGGGCCACCGACGCCCGCCTGCATCTGGTCAAGGGCGCGCCCAACAAGGCCGCCGCGCAGAAGTTCATCGACACCGCGCTGACGCCGGACGCGGCCGCCTGCCTGGCGACCAAGCTGTACCTGGGCCCCGCGGTCAAGGACGTGCAGGTATCCAAGGACGTGGCCCGCAAGCTGCCCTGGGGCGCCGACGGCTCGGTCAAGAACCTGAGCCTGTTCGACTGGAACATCATCAACGCCCGCCGCGCCGAGGTCACCGACGCGTGGAACCGGCAGGTCGCCCGCAAGCGCTGAGCAAGGTCCGTTCCCCATGTCCGCTTTGCTTACCATCGAAGGCGTGTCGATGCGCTTCGGCGCCTACCAGGCGCTGGACCGCATCGACCTGGCGATCCAGCAGGGAGAGTTCGTGGCGCTGCTCGGCCCCAGCGGCTGCGGCAAGACCACGCTGCTCAAGTCGATCGCCGGTTTCCTGCAGCCGGAATCGGGCCGGATCCTGATCGACGGCCAGGACGTCAGCCGGCTGCCGGCGCACAAGCGCCCGCTCAATACCGTGTTCCAGAACTACGCGCTGTTTCCGCACATGACGGTGCTGGAGAACGTCGCCTACGGTCCGCGGCGCCAGGGCGCGTCGAAATCGGAAGCGGCCGAGCGCGCCCGGGATGCGCTGGACATGGTCGGCCTGGCCGACTTCGGTCCGCGCTATCCGCGCGAGATGTCCGGGGGCCAGCAGCAGCGCGTGGCGCTGGCGCGCGCCATCGTCAACCAGCCCAAGCTGCTGCTGCTGGACGAGCCGCTGTCGGCGCTGGACCTGAAGCTGCGCAAGCGCATGCAGCTCGAACTCAAGCATCTGCAGGCCCGCCTCGGCATCGCCTTCATCTTCGTCACCCACGACCAGGAAGAAGCGATGACCATGGCGGACCGCGTCGTGGTCATGCACGCCGGCCGCATCGAGCAGGTCGGCGCCGGCGCCGACATCTACCGCCAGCCAGCCACGCGTTTCGTCGCCGAGTTCATCGGCGACGCCAATTTCATCGCCTATACCGTGGCCGATGACGGCGCCCTGATGCTGGATGCCCAGGGCCTGCGCGTGCCGCTCGCCCAACGCCCGGCGGCGGGTCGCGGCCTGGCCGTGCTGCGGCCCGAGGACCTGAAGCTGTGCGAGCGCACCGACGCCATGCTGACCGGCTCAGTGAGCGACGTGATCAACGTGGGCAGCCACAGCATGATCCACGTCGACATCGGCGGCCAGACGCTGGTGGCGCGCCACGGCGGCCTCGCGCCCGGCGGCCTGCATGCCGGCGGCGAGGTGACGCTGGCGTTCGCGCCCGAGCACCTGCACCTGATCGGCGGCCAGCCATGACGCGGCGCGCCTGGCTCTCTCCCGGCCTGCTGCTGGCGGCCCCGGTGCTGTTCTTCGCGGCCTTCTTCCTGGCGCCGCTGGCGGTGGTGGCGCTGGCCAGCGCCACCGGCGGACCCGACGGACTGACGCCGACCGCCGCGCAATACATGAAGGTGCTGGCCGACCAATACCACTGGGACGTAATCCTGGTGACGTTCCGGCTGGCCCTGTTCACCACCGTCGCCTGCCTGCTGCTGGGCTATCCGCTGGCCTGGTACCTGGTGCGCGTGGTGCGCTGGCAGGCCTGGCGCCGCGCCTGCGTGATCCTGCTGGTGGTGCCGCTGTTCACCAGCAACATCGTGCGCGCCTTCGGCTGGATGGTGCTGCTGGGCCGCAACGGCCTGGTCAACCAGGGCTTAATGGCCACCGGCGCGGTGGACCGGCCGATGCGCTTCATCGGCACCGAGCTGGGCATCCTGATCGGCATGGTCTACGTGCTGCTGCCGTTCGTGGTGCTGGCGGTGGGCAATGCGCTGGCGCGGGTCGATCCGGCCTGCGAGCAGGCTTCGGCCGACTTGGGCGCGAGCCCGGTCGCGACCTTCCTGCACGTAACCTGGCCGCTGACGCTGCCCGGCGTGGTGTCGGGCGCCATCATCGTCTTCACGCTGGCGGTCAGCGCCTACGTGACGCCGGCGCTGCTGTCGGGCGGCCGCGTCACGGTGCTGTCGATGCTGATCTTCCAGCAATACAGCACGGTGTTCGATTTCCACTACGGCGGCGCGCTGAGCATGGTGCTGCTGGTCTTCACCCTGATCCTGGTGGCGCTGGCCAACCGCGCCGCCGCCTTGCCGGGAGCCGCGCGATGATCGCCCGCCACCTGATCCGCCTGACCGCGCTGGCCGTGCTGGCCTACCTGGCGCTGCCGCTCGTGGTGATCCTGGGCGCGTCGTTCACCGCCACGCCGTACCTGGCGTTTCCGCCGCAGGGCTGGACGCTGGAGTGGTACCGCACCTTGCTGGTCGAGGCCGGCTACATGGCCGCGTTCACCACCAGCACGGTGCTGGCGCTGGCCGCCACGGTGGCGGCGGTGCTGCTGACGGTGCCGGCGGCGCTGGCGCTGGCGCGCTACGAGTTCCCGGGCAAGGCCGCGTTGACCTCGGTGCTGATGTCGCCGCTGGTGCTGCCGCACATCGTGCTGGGCGCGGCATTGCTGCAATTCGGCGCGTACTTCGGCCTGACCCGCAGCTTCCTGTCGCTGCTGATCGGCCACGTCGTGATCATCGCGCCGTTCGTGCTGCGCTCCACCCTGACGCTGCTGACGCCGGAACAGCGCGCGCTGGAGGAGGCGTCGGCCGACCTGGGCGCCAACCCCTGGACCACGTTCTTCCTGGTGGTGCTGCCGCAGATCCGCCCGGGCATTGTGACCGGTTCGATCTTCGCCTTCATCTCGTCGTGGATCAATGTGGAACTGTCGATTTTCAACACCACGGCGGACCTGAACACCATCCCCGTGAAGCTTTTCAACTACGTGCAATACACGATCGATCCGACCATCGCAGCCGTATCGGGCGCCACGATCGTGGCTGCGGTCGTCGCCATCGTGATCCTGGATTTGACCGTCGGGCTGGACATGCTGTCCGAACGCGGCAAATAACTTTCCTCTTCCCCCTATCTACCGCCTGGAGTCACTGTCATGCGCAAGCAAGACGCGTTCGATGTCATCTATACCCATACGGAAGGCGAGCCCCTGTGCATCGTGCACAGCGGCATTCCGTACCCCGCCGGCTCCACCATCCTGGAGAAGCGCGCGTTCCTGGAGCAGCACTACGACTGGCTGCGCAAGGCGCTGATGCGCGAGCCGCGCGGCCACAAGAACATGTTCGGCGTGTTCCTGACGCCGCCGTCCAGCCCCGAGTACGACGCCGGCCTGATCTACATCGACGGCACCGAGTATTCGCACATGTGCGGCCACGGCACCATCGCGGTCAGCATGGCCATGGTGGCCAACGGCCTGGTGCCACGCGGCCAGGACGGCATCACCCGCATCCGCTTCGAGACCACCGCCGGCCTGGTGGTGTCGGAAGTGGCCTCGGAAGGCGACAACGTGCTGTGGACGCGCTTCGAGAACGTGCCGGCCTATGTCGCGGCGCAGGACATCCCGGTGGAATTGCCGGGCTACGGCAAGCTGTCGGCCGACATCGTCTGGGGCGGCAACTACTTCGGCATCGTCGACCTGTCGAACTGCGACCTGCGCATCTCGCCCGACAACGGCACCGAACTGTCGCGCATGGGCCTGATCGTGCGCGACCAGCTCAATGCCCGCCAGCGCATCCAGCATCCGACCGAAGCGCACATCAACAACCTGAACTTCATCACGTTCTGGCACCAGCCGACGATCGAGGGCGCGTTCTACAAGAACGTGCACGTGTTCAGCGCCGGCCAGCTCGACCGCTCGCCCGGCGGCACCGGCACCAGCGCGATGATGGCCATGTTCGAAGCGCGCGGCAAGATGGGGCTGAACCAGCCGATCAGGTCCGAAGGCCTGCTGGGCAGCGGCACCTTCGAAGGCTGCCTGCTGGGCGAGGTCGACCTGAACGGCACCCGGGCGGTGCGGCCGACGGTGAAGGGCACGGCCAGCATCCTGGGCACGGCGCGCTGGGTCATCGACAAGAACGATCCGGTGGGCGCGGGATTCCTGATCCGCTGAGGACGCGCGGCGGCCGGCGATGGCGCGGCGTCAGACCTTCAGCGCCGCGCCCGCCGGCACCACGGATAGCCGCATGCCGACGGCATGCAGCACGGCCAGCAGCGTCTTGAGCGTCGGATTTCCCTGGGGCGAGAGCGCGCGGTACAGGGCCTCGCGCGAGATGCCCGCGGCCGCCGCGACGGCGGCGATGCCGCCATAGGCTTCCGCCACGTCGCGCAGCGCCAGCAGTCCGGCGGCGCGATGATCCGGATGGTCCAGCTCTTCCAGCGCCGCCTTCAGGTATTCGACCGCGAAGTCGTGATCCTCGCGCAATTCGGCGATGGTCTCCGCAGTATGGGAAATCGACGTGATGTCATGTTGGCGATTGTTCATGCCTGCCTCTGCTTCCAGTCCGCCCAATAACGCCTGGCCAGTTCGATGTCATGCCGCTGCGTGCCTTTCGCGCCCCCGGCCAGCAGCACGATCAAGCGGGTGCCATGCCTGCCGGCATAGACGCGATAACCCGGACCGATATCCAGACGAAATTCGATGACACCTTGCCCAACGGCCCGCCAATCGCCCAGGAGACCGGCGCCGATGCGCTTCAGGCGCACTTCGATCCATGCGCGCAGCTTGGCGTCGCCGAGTTCTCGCAACCACACGCCGAATGGCGATATGCCCTGCGCGGTCACGTAGCGCCGCAACTCAATCGTCGCGACGGCCATGGTGTAGCTTATAAGTTACAGAGAAATTATCAAGCGGGCAACCGGCTTTGATCATGAACGGATATATCGGAATCAAATGACATTCCGCGATGATCCCGTCCGCGCCGCTGTCCACGCTATTGTGGCCGACCGCAACGCTATGGCCGGCAAACTTGCGGCAATCCCGTCGCCGGGCTTAGGATGGAGCCACGGCCAGACCGTGCGCCGGCTGAAGGCGCCCGGCACGGACTCAGGCCGGCGCGTGAACCTTGCCAGCGATTCGGGAGCACATCGTGAAGAAAGTTGCTGAGATTCTCAGGGAAAAGGCCAACCCCGCCGTCGTGACCGTCTCACCGGACTCGTCCGTGTACGACGCCATCAAAACCATGGCCGAGCGCAGTATCGGCGCCGTGGTGGTGGCGCAGGGCGACGAGGTGCTGGGCATGCTGACCGAGCGCGACTACGCCCGCAAGATCGTGCTGCAGGACCGCTCGTCGCGCACCACCAAGGTACGCGAAATCATGACCGATTCCGTCTTCTACGTGCGTCCGGAAGACACCCGAGAACACTGCATGGCGCTGATGACCGAACGTCACTTCCGCCATCTGCCGGTCATCCAGGACCAGAAGCTGGTCGGCCTGGTTTCCATCGGCGACCTGGTCAAGGACGTCATGAGCGAACAGAAGTTCATCATCACCGAACTCGAACGCTACATCACCGGCGAGCGCGGCTGAACGCCATCTCCGGCATCACCGGGGGCCTCGCGGCTAGCCCGCCGCGAGGAGCCGCGACGCCGGCACCACCAGGCCCAGGCCGGCCGCCAGCAGCAGCACGAACACCATCCGCTTGACGGTCTTCATCGACCCGGCGGTGGCATAGCGGCGCGCCACCCACGTCACGCCGATCACCACCGGCAGGGCCTGCAGGCTCAGCCAGAACGAGGTCGCCATGAAGGCGCCCTGTCCCGCCACCAGCGTCAGGCGCACGACGGCATTCAGCGAAAACAGCACCAGCAGGCTGTTGCGGATCGACGCCAGCGGCAGCGGCTGGCGGTACAGGTGATAGACCATGGGCGGCCCGGCGCTGGAGAACAGGCCGCCCAGCACGCCCGAAACGCCGCCGAAGAACAGGAACGACGCGCGCGACGAGAGGCGCGCCAGGGGCTGGGCGCGCGCCACCAGCAATACGGCGCAGGCCATGATGGTGAGGCCCAGCAGCAATTGCAGCAGCACCGCCATGGCGCCACTGATCCAGGCGAGCGCGGCCACGCCCACCGCCACGCCCGCCAGGCTGCTGAGCAGCGCCGGCGCCATCAACGGCCAGTTGACCTGGGGCTTGGCGCGCGCCAGCGTAACCACGGCGTTCACCAGCGAGAGGACGCTGACCACATTGGCCACCTCGGACACGGACGCCAGCTGGAACACCCCGGACAGGCCCAGCAGCACCAGGCCAAAGGCGAAACCGGTCATGGTCTGGGCGTACGTCGCCAGCGCCACGCAGGCGAGGAACAACACGTGTTGGAGGATGCTCATGCTGGGGCGGAGCCTGACCTGCCTCGGCTCGGCCCCGCCGCGAAATATCGCGATCCGGAGCGGAACGACTTGGGAGAAACGGCGTATCTAGAGGGGTGTTCGACGCCGGCGATGATAGCACCGGGTCCAGGGCTTGCCGGGCGGTTTTCCTACATTTTGTAATAATCGGATGCGCTCATGCACCCCGTCCACCGCGCCCGGCCGCTATCCTTGCCGCCCAGTATGCCCGCCGCGCCCGGGCGGGCCGCGCCATCCCGGCGCCACCCCGGACGCGGCCCGCCCGTCCCCACGCATGACACCCAAACAGACCACGATCAATACGGTGACGCTGACCTGCTCGACCTGCGGCAGCGCCCAGTTCACCAAGCTGGACACCAACGAGTACCAGTGCAGCCATTGCCACGCCGTCACCCTGGTCGAGGACAACGTCGCCCAGCGCCTGGAGAAGATTCTGCGCGGCATGCAGCAGCCGGCGCCAGCAGCCAGGCTGCAGCCCGGCGCGGTCATCGCGATCGGGCTGGTGGTGCTTGCCGCCATCCTGGTGCCGGTCACCGCCTCGTTGTTCACCAGTGGTTCGTCGACCCGCCCGCCTTCGCGCGCGGCGCCTCCCCCGATCGATGCGGCGCTGGTCAAGCTGACGGACGTGCAGGAGGTGCGTTCGCGCGGCCGTAGCCAACTGGTGATGCTGATGCGCAACGAGACCGGCAAGAAGATCGATGCGCCGCGCGTCACCGCCACGTTCTACCAGGGCGAGCTGACCCTGTCGTCCTCCTCGGGTTCGCCGATGGCGCGCACCCTGCTGCCGGGCGAATATACCCCGGTGACGATCTCCCTGCCGGACACCGCCTATAGCCGCTACGTCCTGAAGCCGGCCACGCCGTCGCTGGCGCACAGCAACGCCCGCGAGGTCGCCGCCGACAAAGTGCAGTTGGTGCGCAACGATGGCGCCTATCGGCTGGTGGGCCTGCTGCGCAACAAGGGCACGGCCGCGGCCAGCAGCACCCAGGTGACGGTGATGCTGTACGGCGAGGACGGCAAGCTGATCGGCACCGGCAATGGCTACGGGTCGGCCAGTCCGCTCGCCCCCGGCGCGCTGACCTCGTTCGACGTGCGCTGCGACATGCTGGCCGAAGGCAAGGTCGGATCCTACGATTACATGGTGCAAAGTGAAGGCTGACCGTTCCCCCGCACGGCCCCTGTCGCGGCCCGCCCGGGCCGGGCTGGTGCTGATCATCCTGGCCGCCGGCGGCTATGCCCTGGCCAAGTACAACGGCCTGCTGCCCTGGGACGCGCCCAAGGCAGCCCAGGCCGCGCCGGCGCCCGCCGCCACGGCGCCGGTTCCCGAAGGCCCCGCCAGCCGCATCGTGCGTGTCAGCCCCGCCAACCCACGCATCATCGACGATGTGCGATTGACCACGGCCGAACTGCTGGATCCGGACTTCGCCCTTTTCGATCCGGCGGCGCTGGCCTTGTCGCCGCCGCGCCGCCTGCTCGACGAGATCGAACGTCCGCTGCTGCTGGCCGAGGTGGTCAACCGCAGCGACAAGTACGTGGCGTTGTCGCCGGGTATGGAGATCTCGGTGTTCGACGGCTCGCGCCCCCTGCGTCTGCGCCAGGAATGGTCGCTGCCGGCCATGCTCTATCCCGGCGAGCGCATTCCGGTGCTGTTGAACGGCGAGAATTTCGAGCGCTATTCCGAGGTCAAGACCCACTGGAAGCCGGCCAAGCGCGCGGCCCTGCCCGGCTCGCGCCCGGCGCTGGACATCAGCGTCGAGAACACCGAGGCCGGCATCGGCACCGGCACCCTGAATTTCACCTACCGCTATCGCTACAAGTACGTCACCGTGCATGGCCGGGTGCGCAACAACGACGACGCCGAGATCGACAACGTCAAGGTCTGGGTCAGCCTCTACGACGCCCAGGACAAGCTGACCGGCGCGCGCTATTCGGAGCTGCGCCTGCCCAAGCTCAAGCCGGGCGAGAGCGCGCCGTTCCAGCTGGACGTCAAGCAGTATGGCGCCAACTTCGCCCGCGTGGGCGTGGTGTACGACGCCAAGGCCAACTGAGCCACGGGCGGCGCGGCCCGCCCGCAATTGATCGAGGCAGCGCAAGGCACCGTTACTCCACCGCGGCTTGGTGCCTGACGCAGCGCGCCCGCGACGTCCCGCCCGGGGCGCCCCCCGGCGCGGAAGGCCGAATCGACCCCATTTTCAGGCTCGCCGGACCGCCACCGCCATGCCGGGCGACGCCCCGGCGTGGCCCGCAGGCAACGTCTATCGACCCAAGTCTTATATAAGATATAAGACATTTGCTAGCGGCCCCCTCTTCCCTCTACAATTCCGGCGACAACCCTTCTTCCAACCCGACTTTAAGCAGGCCTCACATGCTGGATACTTACCGCCAACACGTTGCCGAACGCGCGGCCCTGGGGATTCCCCCGCTGCCCCTGACGGCAAAACAAACCGCTGAACTGATCGAACTGCTGAAGAACCCGCCCGCGGGCGAAGAGCAGAACCTGGTCGATCTGCTGACCCACCGTGTTCCGGCCGGCGTGGACGATGCCGCCAAGGTCAAGGCCTCGTATCTGGCCGCCGTGGCCCTGGGCACCGAAGCTTGTGCCCTGATCAGCCGCGCCAAGGCGACCGAACTGCTCGGCACCATGCTGGGCGGCTACAACATTGGCCCGCTGGTCCAACTGCTCGACGACAAGGAAATCGGCACGATCGCCGCCGACGCCCTGAAAAAGACCCTGCTGATGTTCGACGCCTTCCACGACGTCAAGGAAAAGGCCGACAAGGGCAACGCCAACGCCAAGTCCGTGATGCAGAGCTGGGCCGACGCCGAGTGGTTCACCAGCCGCCCCGAACTGCCCGAAAGCCTGACCATCACGGTCTTCAAGGTGCCCGGCGAAACCAACACCGACGACCTGTCGCCGGCCCCGGACGCCACCACCCGCCCCGACATCCCGATGCACGCCCTGGCGATGCTCAAGAACAAGCGCGACGGCGCCGCCTTCCAACCGGAAGAAGACGGCAAGCGCGGTCCCGTGAAGTTCATCGAATCGCTGAAGGAAAAGGGCCACCTGGTCGCCTACGTCGGCGACGTGGTCGGCACCGGCTCCTCGCGCAAGTCGGCCACCAACTCGGTGCTGTGGTTCACCGGCGAAGACATCCCCTTCGTGCCGAACAAGCGTTTCGGCGGCGTGTGCCTGGGCAACAAGATCGCCCCGATCTTCTACAACACCATGGAAGACGCCGGCGCCCTGCCGATCGAACTCGACGTTTCCAAGATGGAAATGGGCGACGTGGTCGAGCTGCGCCCCTATGAAGGCAAGGCCATCAAGAACGGCGAAGTCATCGCCGAATTCGAAGTGAAGTCCGACGTGCTGTTCGACGAAGTGCGCGCCGGCGGCCGCATTCCGCTGATCATCGGCCGCGGCCTGACCGCCAAGGCGCGCGAAGCGCTGGGCCTGGCCCCGTCGACGCTGTTCCGCCTGCCCAAGGACCCGGCCGACACCGGCAAGGGCTTCTCGCTGGCCCAGAAGATGGTCGGCCGCGCCTGCGGCCTGCCGGAAGGCCGCGGCATCCGTCCGGGCACCTACTGCGAACCGAAGATGACCTCGGTCGGCAGCCAGGACACCACCGGTCCCATGACCCGCGACGAACTCAAGGACCTGGCCTGCCTGGGCTTCTCGGCCGACCTGGTGATGCAGTCGTTCTGCCACACCGCCGCCTACCCGAAGCCCGTGGACGTCAAGACGCACCACACGCTGCCCGAGTTCATCAGCACCCGCGGCGGCGTCTCGCTGCGTCCGGGCGACGGCGTGATCCACTCGTGGCTCAACCGCATGCTGTTGCCCGACACCGTCGGCACCGGCGGCGACTCGCACACCCGCTTCCCCATCGGCATCTCGTTCCCGGCCGGTTCGGGCCTGGTCGCCTTCGCCGCCGCCACCGGCGTGATGCCGCTGGACATGCCGGAATCGGTGCTGGTGCGCTTCAAGGGCAAGCTGCAGCCCGGCGTCACCCTGCGTGACCTGGTCAACGCGATCCCGCTGTACGCCATCAAGCAGGGCCTGCTGACGGTCGCCAAGCAAGGCAAGAAGAACATCTTCTCCGGCCGCATCCTCGAAATCGAAGGCCTGCCCGACCTGAAGGTCGAACAAGCCTTCGAACTGTCGGACGCCTCGGCCGAGCGTTCGGCCGCCGGTTGCTCGGTGCGCCTGAACAAGGAACCGATCATCGAGTACATCAACAGCAACATCGTGATGCTCAAGTGGATGATCGCCAACGGCTACGAAGACGAGCGCACGCTGGGCCGCCGCATCAAGGCGATGGAAGCCTGGCTGGCCAATCCCCAGCTGCTGGAACCGGACGCCGACGCCGAATACGCCGCTGTCATCGAGATCGACCTGGCCGACGTGCACGAGCCCATCGTGGCCTGCCCGAACGACCCGGACGACGTCAAGACGCTGTCGGAAGTCGCCGGCGCCAAGATCGACGAAGTGTTCATCGGCAGCTGCATGACCAACATCGGCCACTTCCGCGCGGCGTCCAAGCTGCTCGAAGGCAAGCGCGACATCCCGGTCAAGCTGTGGGTGGCCCCGCCCACCAAGATGGATGCCACCCAGCTGACCGAGGAAGGCCACTACGGCGTGTTCGGCACCGCCGGCGCCCGCACCGAAATGCCGGGCTGCTCGCTGTGCATGGGCAACCAGGCGCAGGTCCGCGAAGGCGCGACGGTGATGTCCACCAGCACCCGCAACTTCCCGAACCGCCTGGGCAAGAACACCAACGTGTACCTGGGTTCGGCCGAACTGGCCGCGATCTGCTCGAAGCTGGGCCGCATCCCGACCAAGGACGAGTACATGGCCGACATGGGCGTCATCAACAAGAGCGGCGACCAGATCTACCAGTACCTGAACTTCGACAAGATCGCCGACTACAAGGACGTGGCGGACGTGATCGAGGTGTAAACCTCGCCACGTAGGCTCGCCTGCGACACGGCCCCGGAGTGATCCGGGGCTGTTTTCATTGGCGTGGCCCACGGGTTTGGCGAAGCCGCAGATCGGACTGACACACCCTGCCATGCGTCCGACAGTAGGGGACGGAACTTTCACGGCGATACGTTTTCATACAATCACCGCAAATCGTGACAAGCAAGACGTAACCGCCGCCCGCCGGCACCGGGAGAAAACCGCCAATGACACGGCTCTTGATGCCGCTGCCGCTGCTGACCGCGCTGGCCGGCTGCGCCACCGCCCCGCCCTCGAATCCCGAGAACATCTGCGCTATCTTCCGCGAAAAGCCGGATTGGCACGACGCCGCGCTGAAGGTGCAGAAGAAATGGGGCGCGCCGGTGCCGGTGCCGATGGCGATGATGTACCAGGAATCCAGCTTCAAGCAGGACGCGGTGCCGCCGCGCTATTACTTCCTGGGCATCATTCCGTGGGGCCGGGTCAGTTCCGCCTACGGCTACGCCCAGGCCAAGGACGAAACCTGGGCCGATTACAAGAAAGATGCCGGCGGCTGGGGCGCCAGCCGCGACAATTTCGCCGATGCGCTCGATTTCATGGGCTGGTACATGAACAAGACCCAGCGCCTGAATGGCATCTCCAAATGGGACGCCTATGGCCAGTACCTGAACTACCACGAGGGCTGGACCGGCTATCGCAACCGCAGCTACGACCGCAAGGCGTGGTTGAAGACCGTATCAAAGAAAGTGCAGGCGCGCGCCGACAAGTTCGCCAGCCAGTACAAGAGCTGCGAGAAGGACCTGACCCGCGGCGGCTGGTTCTTCTGAGCCGGCGAGCGGGACACGGCGCCAGGCGGCAGGCCGGGCACGCCCCGAGCGCCCGACGGGCGGCGTCGACGCGCCGCCCGGCAACCTCTCAGGCCTGGACCCCCAGCCGGTAGACGACGGTGTCCAGCCGGCTGACGCCGCGTTCGGCGAACTTGGGTTCCTTGGCCAGGATGTCGCGGCGGTCGATGATGACCGCTGGCGACACGCCGGTGAACAGATTGCGCATCTCGGCGTCGACCACCGCGAATGGCGGCCCGTCCATTTCTTCCTGCGGATAGTCCAGGGTGATCAACAGCCCACGGTAGCCGGGCGCCAGCTGGCCATAGACGTGGCGCACATAGTCGCCGCGCATGTCGGCGGGCAGCGCCACCAGCGCGGCACGATCATACGCGCCCACGCAGTGCGACAGCAGCGGCGCGTCCAGCTTGAAGATGTCGCCGCAGATGATCTCGATATTGCCCGCCACGTAGTGCCTGCCATAGGCGCTCTCGTGGATCACCGGCTTGAGCTCGTTCTCGGTGAAGAACTGCTCGACGGCCAACTGCGACAGTTCCACGCCCAGGACCTGGTAGCCCTGCGCCGCCAGCCAGACCATGTCCAGCGACTTGCCGCACAGCGGCACCAGCACCTTGCCGCCCGCGGGCACCGAGAGTGTCGGCCAGTATTTCTGCAACAGCGGCGTCACTCGTGTCTGATGAAAATGCGTGCGCCCGTCACGCCAGCGCTCCAACCAGAATTCCGCGTCCATGTTTGTTCTTGTCCTCCGGAAAAATAGCGAATCGCGCGATTCGCGGACAATGCCGCGCGCCGGTGCGCGGCATGGCAATGCTCCCTGGATACTAACCGGCCGAAAGCCGATCGAGGTTTTGAACAGACGCCCGAAAGGCGCGCTTACCGGCATCCCGTGCCGGCCATGACCCGGGCAGCGTGCCGGACCGGCCGTCAAACCCGCTATTGTAGTGGTCGCGCCAGGGTGACGCGCGGGCGCCGCGCCGGTATGCTTTAGCCGGCCTGCCCCCACCGACGCGATCGACGTTTTCCAGGATCCGATGCCCGACGCCCAGCGCCTCCAGGACCTGCTCGCCCAATGTGCGCAACAGCGCGAATCCGCGCTGTCCGAACTGTACAGGCTTGCGTCCCCGCATCTGTTTACGCTCGCCAGGCGTATGTTGAGAGACCAGGCAGCCGCCGAGGACGTGCTGCAGGAATGTTTCGTTTCGATCTGGCGCCAGGCCGGCCAATACCGCGCCGAGCAGAGCCAGGCGATGACCTGGATGACCCGCATCGTCCGCAACCGTTGCATCGACCGGTTGCGGCGTCCAGGCATCGAACTGCCAGACCCCGACGATAGCTTGACGCTGGCCATGGCGGACGACGCGCCCGGCCCGCTGGCCCGCCTGTCCGCCAGCCGCGACGGCGAGCGACTGGCCGACTGCATGGGGCAGCTGGAAGGCCCGCAGCGGGTAGCGATCGCCATGGCGTTCTTCGACGACATGGCGCATCCGGACATCGCCGCCCGCCTGGATGCGCCGCTGGGAACCATAAAAAGCTGGATACGCCGCGGCCTGCTGCGGCTCAAGAGGTGCCTGGAATGAACTATCGCGATCCCGACCTGCAGGACCGCCTGGCCGCTGAATACGTGCTCGGCGGCCTGCGCGCGGGCGCGCGGCGGCGCTTCATGCAGTTGATGCGGGAAGACGCCGCGCTGCGCCGGGCGGTGGCCGAATGGGAGGAACGGCTGTTGCCACTGGCGCTGGCCCTGCCGCCCGAAGCGCCGCCGCCGCGCGTCTGGCAGGCGGTACGGGCTCGCATCGCGGCGCCGCGCGACGCCGCACGCTCGTCCTGGCGCGGACTGACATGGTGGCGCACCCTGTCGGCCGGATTGGCCGCGGCCGTCGTGGCGCTGGCCTTCCTGACGCTGACGCCCACCCCGTCATCGCGCGAGCCGCAGACCATCGCCGTCCTCGCCGGAGACAAGACGCCTGCCCTGCTGGTGCTCAATCGCGTGTCGGATCAGCGCCTGGCTGTCCAGCCCATGCAGGACCTGACGGCGCTGGCCGACGGTCGCGCGCTGGAGCTGTGGGCCATTTCGCCGGGCCAGGCGCCGCGCTCGCTCGGGCTGCTGGCGCCCGGCGCCATCACCTTCATCACCCCCCGCCAACCGCCACGCCAGGGTGATACGGTGGCGGTCTCGCTCGAACCACCGGGCGGCGCGCCGCAGGGCGTTCCGACCGGTCCGATCGTGCTGAGTGGCAAGGTGATCTGAGCCCGCGCCACGGGCGGGCGCCAAATGGCTCCACCTGGGGTTTGTCCTGATCAAGCGACTGCATCCAACGGCCCAGGCGCCGCGTATCTCCTGGTGACGGCCAACCAAAAAGGAGATCGTCATGAAACTGCTAGCCTCGCTTGCCATCGCCTGCTCTGCCCTGACCCTGTCGCCCGCCCATGCGGCCGACGTCATGGTGGGCGGACAACCGATGATGCCCGCCAGGAACATCGTCGCCAACGCGGTCAACTCCGCCGACCACACCACCCTGGTGGCGGCGGTCAAGGCCGCCGGCCTGGTCGATACCCTGCAGGGCAAGGGCCCCTTCACCGTGTTCGCGCCCACCAACGCCGCCTTCGCCAAGTTGCCGGCAGGGACCGTCGACAACCTGGTCAAGCCGGAGAACAAGGCGACTCTCGCCAAGATCCTCACCTACCACGTCGTTCCGGGAAAGCTGGACTTCGACGCGCTGGCCGCCCGGGCCAGGAAGGGCGGCGTCACGGAACTGGCCACCGCCAGCGGCGGCAAGCTCTGGGTCATGATGAACGGCAAGCACAACCTGGTCGTCAAGGACGAAAAGGGCGGCGTGGCCAATATCAGCACCTATGACGTCTACCAGTCCAACGGCGTGATCCATGTGATCGACACCGTGCTCATGCCCAAGTGATCGCGGCGAGCCTCGGAGAGCGGCCATGGGCCCGGCGGCAATGCCGGGCCCATGGCCGCGCGGCGTGCATGCCGGGATTTCGCGATATCGTAGGGGCTCCATCCTGAGCCAGGGGCCTGCATGCCGCCGATCATGCCTTCATCTTCCCGCCGCCGCTTCACCCTGGCCCTGGCCGCGTTGGCCTGCGCGCCGTTGCGCGCCCGGGCGAGCCCGGGGCGCGACACCATTGTCAGGCAGGTGTTCCAGGCCGCCCCCGGGCAGATCCGCTATGGCGCGCAACACGCCGCGTTGATGCGGCGCCTGGGCGTGATCTGGATTCCGGTGGAATCGGGCGCGCCCGGCATCGAATTCGAGCATCCCCTGGGCGGCAGGGATACCTTGGCCGCGGCCATGGCGGCACTGGACACGCGCGCCCCCGCGCTGGCGGCGCAACGGCTGGCGGAAGTCTGCCGGCTGGTGCCGACCTATGTTCGCCAGCTGGGGCGGCTGGCGCCCGGCCGCTACGCCGTGCCGCCGGAGCGCCGGGAGATGTTCGACTTTCCCGACAGCGGCGTCGACGCGCAGGGCCGCTTCGAACTGCGGCGCGAGCACCTGACGCTGCTGCGCGCGGCCAGCTGGCGCGAAGCCGGCAAGGACGAACTGGAAGCGGTGCTGCGTGAAGGCGACGCCTTTTGGCCCATGCCGTTCATCGATGGCAAGCGCCCCTATGGCGACAGCAGCCACTACCAGATCGACATGGCGCGGCTGCTGGGAGAGCCTTACCCCATCGACGCCAAGGGCCGCGCCATCACCGACCCGGCCAGGGACGCCCGCCTCGAAAGCCTGCATTGGCAGACGGCCGCCGCGCTGCAGGTCTTTCTGGCACACGCCAAGGCCTGAGCCGCGCCCGGACCAGGCGCCAGGGTCATGCAAAGCTAGGGGCGCGCAAAGAAATGGCGGATGTCGTCGGCCACCGGCACCGCCGCCAGAACCAGCAGGAACAACGCCAGCGGTAGGGTCGAGCCGAAACCGTAGTGGAAGAAGGAATAGGCGCCCACCACCCCGCCGCAGAAGAACAGCGTGACCAGCGTGCTGAGCACGATCAGCTTGCCACGGTCGGCCCGCACTCGCGGGCCGCCAGCCTTGTCGTCGTGAGCCAGATTCCAGTAGAACAGCTTGCCCAGCTCGATGCCGATGTCGGTGACCATGCCGGTCACGTGGGTCGTGCGGATCTCGGACTTGGACACCTTGGTGATCATCGCGTTCTGCAGGCCCATGATGTAGCACAGCAGCATCACCGTGCCCGGCACGTAGAACCAGCGCAGGTCCCCCAGGTTCGCGCCCAGCAGGCCGAAGGCCAGCAGCAGCAAGGCCTCGAGCACCAGGGGCAGCGCGAATTCGCTGGCCAGGTGCGAACGCCGCCCAAAGTTGATCAGCGAGGCCGACGTCGCCGCGCCCGCCAGGAACGACAGCAACGCGGCCAATCCCTGCAAGACCACTGCCACGCTGCCGAGCACCATGTGATCGGCCATCATCGAAACAATGCCGGACATGTGCGAGGTGTATTGCTGCACCGCCAGGAACCCGCCCGCGTTGACCGCCCCGGCGACGAAGGTGAGGAAGTAGGCCAGCCGCCGGTTGGCCTGCGGCGTGCGGCTGACCGCGGTGAGCTGGCGCAGGAAAGGAATGGCCATGGCGACGCGATACGCTAGCGCGTCGGGCGGTCCCACGGACCCACGTAGCCGGTGCGCGGCATGAGTTCGAGCGCGGCCAGCGATTTGTCACGCTGCGCCAGGGTGGCAACGCGCGCGGTGCGCGGCATACGGAGGCTCCCGGAAATAGGCGGCGCGGCCGGCTGGCCGGCCGCGCCTGGTTCCAGGATTCTACCCGCCCGGCCGCCCCTTCGGCAGGCGGCAGCCGCCGCCATCGACGCTTTACCAGCCCAAATCCGTTCACACGGCGTCGGACTCGCTCAGCTGCTTGCGCCGGAACTCGCCCTGGCGCGTGAACATCCAGCCCGGATATTCCGGCGGCAGGGCGCTGACCTTGTCCAGGGCCGCCAGTTCGTCGCCGGTCAAGCGGATGGCGGTGGCCGCGAGGTTGTCGTCCAGCTGGTCGACGCGCTTGGCGCCGATGATGACGCTGGTGACCGCTCGCTGATGGAGCAGCCAGGCCAGCGCAACCTGCGCCACCGACACGCCGCGCGCCTCGGCCACCTGGCGCAAGACGTCGATGCTGTCGAAGGCACGCTCGCGGTCGACCGGCGGGAAGTCAAACTGGGCGCGGCGGTCGCCGGCCGCGGCCTGGCCATCGCGGCCGTACTTGCCGGTGAGCAGGCCGCCCGCCAGCGGGCTCCACACCATCAGGCCGAGCCCCTCGCTTTGCAGCATGGGCACGATCTCGCGCTCCAGGTCGCGGCCGGCGATGGTGTAGTAGGCCTGCAGCGATTCGAAACGGGCCAGGCCCAGGCGCTCGGCGATGCCCAGCGCCTTCACGATCTGCCAGGCCGCCCAGTTGGATACCCCGACGTAGCGCACGTGCCCGTGCTGCACCAGATTGTCGAGCGCCCGCACCGTTTCCTCGATGGGCGTGGCCGGGTCAAAGCCATGAATCTGGTACAGGTCGATATGGTCCAGCTGCAGGCGCGCCAGGCTCTTCTTGACGCTGTCCATGATGTGAAAACGCGAATTGCCACGGGCATTGGCCCCTGGCCCGGTCTGGCCGAACACCTTGGTGGCGACGACCACATCGTCACGCGCCACCTTCAGGTCGCGCAGCGCCTGCCCGGTGATGATCTCGGAACGGCCTTCCGAATACACGTCGGCCGTGTCGATGAAGTTGACGCCCGCCTCCAGGGCACGGCCCACCAGCCGGTTGGCGTCCTCCTGCTGCAAGGCGCCGATCTTGCTCCACAACTCGCCTTCGCCGCCGAAGGTCATCGTGCCCAGGCACAATTCCGAAACGAACAGGCCGGTATTGCCGAATTTCTTGTACCGCATGAGTGCACTCCTTCGCAGGCACGGCGCGGTACCGGCCCGGGATGGGACGGCGGCGGCGCACGGCCGGGGTGGAAACAGTATGCGGCGCCGGAGGGGCCGCCGGCGATGCTCGATCCTGCCCTTTTTTTGCCCGATCCTCCGGCCCGGCCGCCCCCCTCCCTGGCATGCGCCCGATCCTCCATGTTTTTTGCCTATTCCTCCGCACCCACTTGCCGGATGGCACGCAGGCTCGCTGGTTGGATCTACACTCGACGACGCCTGATCCTCCGGCGCCCCGCCCGCCACGCGCGCGCAAGGGCGCCTTGCCCGGAGCCCCTCCATGCCTCCCGTCCCCACCGACACGATCACCCCGCCGAATGCCGTTTTCGAACCCGCCCGGCACGAACTGCTGTGCCTGCTCGAGCGCATGACCGGCACGCTCGAAGGCTCGCTCGATACACCCATCGAAGGCCTGTTCCTGCACCGCATCTCGCAGCCGACCGGTCCCAAGCCCGCCTTGCAAAAGGCGGCGCTGGCCGTCATCGCGCAAGGATCCAAGCGGGTGCTGATCGGTGACGAAGCCTACGAGTACGATCCGTTCCACTACCTGATCTCCTCAGTCGACCTGCCGGTGGTGGCCAAGGTCTCGGTGGCCAGCCCGACCCTGCCCTACCTGGGCTTGCGGCTGGACCTGAACCCAGAGGAAATCACCGCCCTGATCAGCGACGAGAACCTGCCGCCGCTGGTGCCGGCCGAAGCCTCGCGTGCCATGTGCGTCAATCCGCTGGGCGGCACCCTGCTGGACGTGATGCTGCGCCTGCTCCGCCTGCTCGATACGCCACGCGACATCCCCATCCTGGCGCCCATGCTCAAGCGCGAACTGCTGTACCGCCTGCTGATGAACGGCCAGGGCGTGGTGCTGCGCCAGACCGTGCTGCAGGACAGCCAGCTCAATCGGGTGGCCAAGGCGATCCGCATCCTGCGCGACAACTACGCGCTGCCATTGCGGGTCGAGGAAATCGCCCGCGACGTGCATATGAGCGTGTCGTCACTGCATCATCATTTCAAGCAGGCCACCGCCATGAGCCCGCTGCAGTACCAGAAGCACCTGCGGCTGCAGGAGGCGCGCCGGCTGATGCTGACCGATGATGCCGGCGTGGCCCTGGCGGCCCATGCGGTCGGCTACGAGAGTTCGTCGCAGTTCAGCCGTGAATACAGCCGCCTGTTCGGCACGCCGCCCTTGCGCGACAAACAGCGCTGGAAGGACGAAGCGCTGGCGGCTGCCTGATCCTGTGACGCACGGCCGCAGCCGCACAGCCACCCGGCTCGGGCCTCCCGGCGACGCGACGCGGAGCGCCTGACCGGGAATCGGCGATATGCTTGGGGACTCCCCACTGCGAATGCCGGCGCCCCCATGCAAGACCTGAACGACCTCTACTACTTCGTGCAAGTGGTGCGCAACGGCGGCTTCGCGCCGGCCGGACGCGCGCTCGACATCCCCAAATCGCGCCTCAGCCGGCGGATCGCGCTGCTGGAAGAACGGCTCGGCGTACGGCTGATCCAGCGCTCCACGCGTACCTTCGCGGTCACGGAGCTGGGCCAGGAATATTTCGAGCAGTGCCTGTCGATGCTGGCTGGCGCGGAGGCGGCGCAGGAAGTCATCGACCGCACCCACGCCGAGCCGCAAGGCACCATCCGCATGAGCGCGCCACCGGCGTTGATCTATTATTTCCTGGGCGACATGGTGGCGCGCTTCATGGAGCAGTGTCCCAAGGTGAACGTGTACCTGAAGAGCTTCAGCCGGCCCGTGGACGTGCTGCGCGAGGGTTACGACCTGGCGGTACGGGTGCGCTTTGGCCAGATCGAAAGCAGCGACCTGGTGATGAAGCACCTGGGCGTTGGACGCCAGTGCCTGGTGGCCAGCCCCGCACTGGCGCAGCGCCTGCCCGCGTCGGCCGATCCGCAACAACTCAGCCAGCTGCCGACGCTGGCGCTGGGGCCCGAGCAGCGCGAATCCGTCTGGAGACTGGATGGCGCCGATGGCGCGCGCCTGGAGGTGCCTTACTCGCCGCGGTTCGTCACCGACGACATGCTGGCCTTGAAGCAGGCCGCGCTACGCGGCGTGGGCGTCGTCGCCTTGCCGATGGTCATGATCCACGACGAACTGGATGCGGGGCGCCTGGTGAACGTGGGCGGCCCCTGGCAGCCCGAGCCGGGCAACGTGCACGCGGTCTTCCCCTCGCGTCGCGGCCTGCTGCCGGCGGTGCGCGAACTGCTGGATTTCATGGCGGAGCAATATCACGGCATCAGCGAACTTGAGATCCAGGCGCAGCGCCGTCATTGCCCCCAGATCGCTCAAGAGGCATATATATCGTCCCAGGAATAGAACGCTGAGGATCGCTTTGAACCACTACCGACATGTTCCCCGGCTAATCTAGGATGCAGGCTACAGACTCAAGATCCTGACCACGGCGCGGCCCTGGGCCCCGCCTCCCTCACGCAACCGGAGCAAAGCCATGAGCAAACCCTACGTCAAACTGGACAAGAACGAAGCCGCCGTACTGCTGGTCGACCATCAGGCCGGCCTGCTGTCCCTGGTGCGCGACTTCCAACCCGATCAATTCAAAAACAACGTGCTGGCGCTGGCCGACCTGGCCGCCTATTTCAAGCTGCCCACCATCCTGACCACCAGTTTCGAGGACGGCCCCAACGGCCCCCTGGTGCAGGAGCTGAAGGACAAATTCCCCAAGGCGCCCTACATCGCCCGCCCCGGCAACATCAATGCCTGGGACAACGAAGACTTCGTCAAGGCGGTCAAGGCCACCGGCAAGAAGCAGCTCATCATCGCCGGCGTGGTGACCGAAGTGTGCGTGGCCTTCCCCGCCTTGTCGGCGCTGGAGGAAGGCTTCGACGTATTCGTGGTGACCGATGCCTCGGGCACCTTCAACGAAGTCACCCGCAACGCCGCCTGGAGCCGCATGGAACAGGCCGGCGCGCAACTGATGTCGTGGTTCGGCGTGGCCTGCGAACTGCATCGCGACTGGCGCAACGACATCGAGGGCCTGGGCACGCTGTTCGCCAACCACATCCCCGACTATCGCAACCTGATGGCGTCGTACTCGACCACCAAGGGCAAGTAAGCCGTCCGGCGCAAGCCTGCCTCGCGGGCCTACCTCTTGCGGAAGGGGTAGGCCTGTTGCGCCAGGAACGTGCCGGGCATGTCGTTGTCGAGAATGCCGTAGTTTTCCGGCAGGCGCTTGCCGGTGCCGCGCACCGCCGTGCCGAACAGATAGTCGATGAACGACAGGTGCGCCGCGTAGTTCTTGTCGATGGCCTCGGTGTCGGACGAGTGGTGCCAGTGATGGAAGTCCGGCGTCACGATCACGTAGCGCAGCCAGCCCCACGGCAGCTTGACGTTGGAGTGGATGAGCACCGCCTGGAAGCCGACGATGATGATGTAGGCATCCAGCACCGGCTTGGAAAAGCCCAGCGCGAACAGCACGCCCAGCACCGCCACCCGCGTGATCAGCAGCTCGACGATGTGCAGGCGCGAACCGGCCAGCCAGTCGAGCGTACGGGTGCTGTGGTGCACGGCGTGGATGCGCCACAGGAACGGCACCTCGTGATACGCGCGGTGCGCGGCATACTGCACCAGGTCCGCCACCAGCACCGCCACGAACAGTTCCGCCAGGTACGGCAACGACTGGATCGCCTGCTGCAGCGGCTCATACGCGGCCCACGAGAACAACCGGTGCACGAAGAAGTTGATGCACAACAGCACCGCGCCGACCGACAGGTGATTGAACAGGAAATGCTTCATGTCCACCTGCCATTCGCCGCGGAACACAGGCTGGCCCGGGTACAGGGGGAACAGCTTCTCGAAGATGATGAACACCGTGCTCGAGGCCAGCAGGTCCAGGATGAACCAGTCCAGCCCCAGATAGGGGTGGTGGCCGGTATTGGAGGAGGTCACCACGACCTGGCTGCCGCCCGCCGCGACCGCGCAGCACACCAGCACGAAAGCGGCGATATTGAGCCAGCGCTGGCGGCCGAACACGATGTTGGTCAAGGCAATGGTGCCGGAGGCCAGCAAGGCGGCGAACAGCAGCGTGCGCATTGCCTCCACCGTATAGAAACTGCGTAGCTCCGGGGTCGTCAGATATGCCGGGAAATGAAATGCCAGGACGCCCAGTACGGACAGGATCGCCAGGAACAGCGCGATCACGCCGGTGATCATTCCCGTGCCGGGGCGGATGCGGCCGTCCTGCTTGAACAAATCCAGGACCTGACGGTAAATGGGCGCGCGCTGATTCATTTCACTTTTATGGCAGACCACGGGGAAGCGAGTGTATCCCCGGCCCAGGCATGCCATGTAAACAAACGTGAGTAGATAAGACCAGGCGACGGCGCGCCTGAACCGTGCTTGCGCCGCGTCAAACCGGCCGCGGCGGCACGGGCGCGGCGGGTTGACTTTGACGGGGCATTGTTATGTCATGGAACCGACAGTTCGTTTACGGGCCGGTCCGCCGGCCCCGCGCAGTCCCCTTCCACCCGGATCCAGCAAGAGGCCGTCATGTTCCCTGAGTACCGCCAACTGATCACCCGCCTGAAAGCCGAGAACGGTCACTTCTCGGCCCTGTTCCAGCGCCATAACGACCTGGACCAGGAAATCAAGAATATGGAGGCGGGCATCGTGCCGGCCTCGGACACCAGCGTCGAAATCCTGAAAAAGGAAAAATTGCTGCTCAAGGACAAGCTGTACAGCTTGCTGAAGGCGGCAGACCAGAGCGCCGGCTGACCACCCTCCTTCCCGAGCCCGATCATTGCGCAGGGCGCCGCCATCGCGGCGCCTTTTTGCTGCCTGGCAAGCCGTCGCCGCCACGCTGCCACGGCGTCCGCCGCCCATCGACGGGATAAAGCTCCTGCCCCTTGTCCAGTTATCCCGTCCGATTATGTAGGCGCCCGCTTGCTGACAAATAACTGAATTAATAAAATCAGGCCTTCCGGCCATCCGCCGGATGCGCAAACAGGACGGTGCAAGGTGCAAGACAGAGATTTCAAGGCCGGCGAAGCCGTGTCGCCCGTGACGGGCTGGGCCATGATGCCGCTGCGGGAACATGATTCGCTGCTGCTGCGGCTGGATTTCCTGAGCGATCCTTCGCCCACGGCGATGGGCCGCGCTGGCCGCGGCCGCGTCTACGCCATGACCTCCGAACAACTGCAACTGCTGCTCGATTCACTGCAGGCCCAGCTCGACAAGCTGCAGCCCGAACCTACCCGTCCGCGCCACTGAGCCGCCCGGCGTTCCTTCAGTATCTCTAAAGATGGATTAGCATCTTTAGATTCTCTAATCACCCTGCAGCCGCTAGTCTGTCGCCCTTGATCCAGGGTATGACATGACCAGCGCCTTCCTTCCCGGTTTTTTCCTCAGCCTGAGCCTGATCCTCGCGATCGGCGCCCAGAACGCCTTCGTGCTGCGGCAAGGCTTGCGCCAGGAACACGTCTTTGCCGTCTGCCTGGTATGCGCCGTCTCGGACGCGATCCTCATTGCCGCCGGCGTGGCCGGCTTCGGCCTGGCATCGCATGCCCTGCCCTGGCTGGAACCGGTGCTGCGCTATGGCGGGGCGCTGTTCCTGCTGGCGTACGCGGCGCGCAGCCTGCGTTCCGCCCTGCGCAACCACGGCAGCCTGACGCCATCGGGTCGGCAAGCGGCCGGGCTGGGCGCCACCCTGGCCACCTGCCTGGCCTTCACCTGGCTCAATCCCCATGTCTATCTCGACACGGTGGTGCTGCTCGGTTCGATCTCCAGCCAGTACGACGGACACAAGGCTGCCTTCGCGCTGGGCGCGATGGCGGCTTCGTTCACGTTCTTCTTCACACTGGGGTTCGGCGCCCGCCTGTTGCGGCCGGTGTTCGCCAGCCAGACGGCGTGGCGGGTGCTGGACGTCCTGGTCGGCATCGCCATGCTGGCGATCGCGTTGAAGCTGGTCTGGCCGTGATTCTGTCGCGCCGCCGGCCTCATTGGCCCGACGTGGCTTTGCGGACGGCGGCCGGCGTATTGCGGAACGTGACGCCCAGGCGATTGAACGCGTTCATCAGTCCTATTGCATAGGTCAGGTCGGCCAGCTCCTTGTCGTTGAACTGTGCCGAGGCGGCCTCGTAATCATCATCCGGCACGCCGCTGTCGGCCACCCGCGTCACGCATTCGGCCCAGGCCAGCGCCGCCTGTTCGCGCCCGCTGAACAAGGCGCCCGCTTCGCGCCACACCGGCACCAGCACCAGCTTGTCCACCGCGACGCCCTGCTTGAGCAGGTCGCGCGAGTGCATGTCGATGCAATAGGCGCAACCATTGATCTGCGAGACCCGCAGATACACGAGGTTGACCAGCTCCTCGGGCAGGCCGCATTGGCGCAGATAGGCGTATACGGCGCCAAAGGCCTTGTAGCCCTCGGGCGCGGCTTGGGCGTAGTCGATGCGTTGGCTCATGGTGAATCCTGAATTCGGCTGTGAAAACGTCATGTTGCGCCCGCATGGCGTTTTCCGGTAGATCCAAGAATCAGGTTGCGTGCTGGGCCATGTGCAACGGCCACCTCATCGCTTCAACCATCGCAGATAGGCGGCTTCCATGCTTTCCGCCATGCCGGCGAGCGAGAACTTTTTCTCGCCGCGCACGTAGGCCGCGCCGGCGGCGCCCATGCGTCGCCGCAAGGTCGCGTCGGCGGCCAGGGTTTCCAGGCAGGCGCGCAAGGCGTCGACATCGCCGTAGGGCACCAGCAGCCCGGTCTCGCCGTGCTTCACGACTTCGGGGACGCCTCCCACGCGCGTGCCGATGATGGGCAGCCCGCAGGCGGCCGCTTCGATGAACGAAGTGCCCAGGGCCTCGAACTGGGTGGCAAGCGCGAAGATGTCGCTGGCCGCCAGCACGTTGCCGATATCGGCGCGTCGGCCAAGAAAATGCGTGCGCGCCTGGCAGCCATGCTGGCGGGCCATGTCCTTGAGGACGTCGAGCTGCGAGCCTTCGCCCGCGAAGACCAGATGGATATCGGCCGGACCGTTCATCAGGGGCGCCGCCGCGGACAGCAACAGGCCCTGGCCTTTCTGCGGCCGCAGGTGCGCGACGCAGACGATGACGATGGCGGCCCGCGCAATGCCCAGTTCTTCGCGCAGGCTGGAGCGGCCGTCGTTCGGCGCGATGGGAATGGCGTCGGACACCGTCGCGACATGGCTCTGGGGCACGCCGCGCTCGATCATCTGGGTGGCGACATAGTCGCTGACCGCCACCACGCGGTGTGGCAGCCGCGTGTAACTCCATAGGGACCCTGGCCGCTTCGCCAGGTGACGGGTCCGCACGATCAGCGGCGTGCCCGCGAGCCTGCCCGCCATCGCCGCGATCACCGTATCGCGCCGGCTATGGGTATTGAGGACGTCGAACTTGCCGCGCGCCAGGATCCCGCGGATCCCATATACCGCACGGGTGTAGTTCGACATCCCGTCCATCAGGAATTCGTGCACGCGAAACCCCTCCGCCTGCAGGCGCGAAGACAGCTTGCTTGCGGGTTGGCAGATCGCCTCGAGCGTATGGCCGCGCTCGCGCAGCGCCATCATTTCCCGGAAGATCCGATTTTCCTGGCCACCGAAGGTGGTGGCCGCCTCGGAATGCATGATCCGCAGGGGCATCTGGCCGCCGTCTCGCATCAGGATGCCTCGCTTTGCGACATCAGCACCATGGCCTCGGCGTAGAGAAAATCCTCGGTCGAGATCACGCCATAAGGGGTGGTGGCCTTTGGCTCGATGTCCAGGCGCTTGTCATGCTGGCGCGCCTGGATATTGCCGGACGGGTCCAGGCACAGGCGCCAGCCGGCCTGCCGCAACCGGGTCATGGTGGAGGAAGGTTCCAGCACGGTCAGCGCATAAGGCTCGGCCGCTTCGGAAATGTGTGACGGAATCGCGCTGGCCAGCCCTACGTCCACGAGCCGCGGAGCCTTGCCATTGCCAGGATCGAAAGAAAACCGAAACAACGCGGGTAGCCGAAGGCCCTGAAAATGCGGCATAAGAATGTTTCAATTGAATAATTGTTGTCGCATTTTAACAAACTGTGTCCAACATCCCGGCTTCGGCACGTAACGCGTCAACTTCTTGGTCTTATATTTTTCACATCAGCACCGAGCGGCAGGGACGAGGTCGGCCGGGCAGGCGGCAGCTTACCATTTTCTGAATGAACCAGGCTTTCAACGCCATGGAGCGGACAAGCGCTTAATAAACGCCCGTTCCGCTTATCGCCGCAAAAAAGCCCGCGCGAGGGCGAAATGACAAAGGCCGTTAGTGAACGCGTTCACTAACGGCCTTGTGTTTCCTGGTCGGGGCGGCGGGATTCGAACTCGCGACCCTCTGCTCCCAAAGCAGATGCGCTACCAGGCTGCGCTACGCCCCGAGGGTCGCAACTATACCAGATACCGGCGCCATCCCCGACCACATCGGGAGCATGCCGCCGCTCCGCGCCCGTCGGGCGTGCCCTGATTGACACCTATATAGTTGAAGCATAAATTAAATGTGGCCCTCTAAGCCCCACGACTCATAACGACATTCATCGGGAACCACATGGCTAACGCCTCCACTCCGTCCGCCTGGGCCACGCCCGCGCGGACCACTTACACCGTGCTGTTCGTTTGCTGGCTGGCCATCCTGTTCGAGGGCTACGACGTCGGCGTCATGGGCGCGGTGCTGCCGGCGTTGGCCGACGACAAGAGCTGGAATCTCAGTTCGATCGAACTGGGCATGCTGGGCAGCTACGCGCTGGCGGGCATGTTCGTCGGCTCGTTCGCGGTGGGCACGCTGTCCGACCTGCTGGGCCGCCGGCGCATGCTGCTGGCCTGCGTGACGCTGTTCTCCCTGACCATGATCGGCGCGGCCTGGGCGCCCACCCCGACCTGGTTCGCGGCCTTCCGCTTCATCGGCGGCCTGGGGCTGGGCGGCGTGATCCCGGTGGCGGCGGCATTGACGATCGAGTATTCACCGCCCGCAAAGCGCGGCTTCAACTACGGCGTCATGTACTCCGGCTACTCGCTCGGCATCCTGTGCTCGGCCGCGGTGGCCATGGCGGTGCTGCAGCACTGGGGCTGGCGCGCGGTGATCCTGGTGGGCGCGGCGCCGCTGCTGCTGGTGCCGGTGCTGGCGCGCCTGCTGCCCGAGTCGCTCGAATACCTGCTGGCCAAGGGCGACGAGGCCGGCGCCCGCGCCATGGCGCAACGCCTGGGCATCGCCTCGCTGGAGCCGTTCCGCCCGCGCGAAGTGACGGGCGAGAAGACCACCTGGCGCGATGTGATGGCCGCGGTTTTCGCGCCGCGCCACCTGCGCGCCACCCTGTGCTTCTGGGGAGCGCTGTTCCTGGGCATGATGCTGGTCTACGGCCTGAACACCTGGCTGCCGCAGATCATGCGCAAGAACGGCTACGACCTGGGGTCGAGCATCTCGTTCCTGCTGGTCTTCAGCCTGGCCTCCGCGATCGGCGGCCTGGTGCTGGGCCAGTTCGCCGACAAGAGCGAACCGCGCAGGATCGTGGCGCTGTTCTATCTGGTGGGCGCTATCGGCATCTATTGCCTGACCTACAACAATCCGCTGGCGGTCAACTACCTGTGGGTGGCGCTGGCCGGGATCGGCAGCATTTCGTCTTCGCTGATCCTGACCGGCTATCTGGCGGGCTACTACCCGGCGCATGCGCGTGGCGCCGCCACCGGCTGGGCGCTGTCGTTCGCCCGCATCGGCGCGATGAGCGGCCCCATCGTCGGCGGCTATCTGGCCGGGCTGCAGCTGCCGCTGGCATGGAATTTCATGGCGTTCTCGTGCGCGGCGGTGCTGGCGGCGGTGTTCGTGATCCTGATCCCGGGGCGCTACGCCGGTGGCGCGTCGGCGCAACCCGCGGCCGGCGCGCGGACGCTGGAACAGCAGCGTTCCTGATGCTGCCCATCTGCCGGGCGAGCAACGCAGGCCAGCGGAAATGACAACGGCGCGCCCTTCCAGGCGCGCCGCCGATACCACCGTGATGAAGCGCCGCGGGAGCGCCGCCCGCCGGTTGCCCGCCAGGCGCGCTCCCGCCGCCGATCAGCCGAAGCGGCCGGTGATGTAGTCCTCGGTTTCCTTGCGCGACGGCTTCACGAAGATCTGGTCGGTCTGGCCAAATTCCATCAGCTCGCCCAGGTACATGTAGGCCGTGAAATCCGAACAGCGGGCGGCCTGCTGCATGTTGTGGGTCACGATGACGACGGTGTAGTCGTTCTTCAGTTCGGCGATCAGTTCCTCGATCTTGGCGGTCGAGATCGGATCCAGGGCCGAACACGGCTCGTCCAGCAGCAGCACTTCCGGCTTGATGGCCACGCCGCGCGCGATGCACAGGCGCTGTTGCTGGCCGCCCGACAGGCTGTTGCCGCTCTGGTGCAGCTTGTCCTTCACTTCGTTCCAGAGCGCGGCCTTGCTCAGCGCCCACTCCACGCGCTCGTCCATCTCGCCCTTGGACAGGCGCTCGAACAGGCGCACGCCGAAGGCGATGTTGTCGTAGATGCTCATGGGAAACGGCGTGGGCTTCTGGAACACCATGCCGACCTTGGCGCGGATCAGCGAGATATCGGTCTTGGCGGTCAGCAGGTTCTCGCCGTCCAGGATGATCTCGCCCTCGGCGCGCTGGCCCGGGTACAGCTCGAACATGCGGTTGAAGGTGCGCAGCAGCGTCGACTTGCCGCAGCCCGACGGGCCGATGAAGGCGGTGACCTTCTTCTCCTGGATCGACATGTTCACATTGCGGATCGCATGGAACTTGCCGTAGTAGAAGTTCAGGTTCTTGACCTCGATCTTGTTCTTGACGGCGGTAGCGGTGTTTTCCATTTGGTTTCCCTAGGTCCGGCGCGGCACGCGCGCCGGCAAAGCGATCTTTATTTGCGGAACATGTTGCGGGCGATGATGTTGATGCCCAGCACCAGCAGCGTAATCAGGGTGGCGCCGGCCCAGGCCAGGTCGTTCCAGTCCTTGAAGGGGCTGGCGGCGTATTGGTAGATCACGACCGGCAGGTTGGCCATCGGGCCGTTCATGTTGGTCGACATGAACTGGTTCGACAGCGCGGTGAACAGCAGCGGCGCGGTTTCGCCCGAGATGCGGGCAATCGCCAGCAGCACGCCGGTGATGATGCCGGTCTTGGCGGCGCGATAGCACACCAGGGTGATCATGCGCCACTTCGGGCAGCCCAGCGCGGCCGCGGCTTCGCGCAGGCTGTTGGGCACCAGAAGCAGCATGTTGTCGGTGGTGCGCACCACCACCGGGATCACCAGGATGGACAGCGCGATGGCGCCGGCCCAGCCCGAATAGTGCCCGACCTGCGCCACGTACACGGCGTAGATAAACAGACCGATGATGATGGACGGGGCCGACAGCAGCACGTCGTTCAGGAAGCGCGTGGCCGGCGCCAGCCAGCCGCGCTGGCCGTATTCGGCCAGGTAGGTGCCGGCCAGGATGCCGACCGGCGTGCCGATCAGCGTGCCCACGCCCGCCATCATCACGCTGCCGAAGATGGCATTGACCAGCCCGCCGGACTGCCCCGGCGGCGGCGTGATCTCGGTGAAGAGCGTGTACGACAGCGCCGGCGCGCCCTTGAGCAGCAGCGTCAGGATGATCCAGAACAGCCAGAACAGGCCGAACACCAGGGTGCCAAGCGAGATGGTCAGCATCACGCGGTTGACCACGCGGCGCCGGCGGTAGACGCCGTTTTGCATATTGAGTACGGATACAGCAGCCATGATCTTTTCCTTGTGCGGCGCCGGTCAGGTACGCTTGCCTTCACCGGCCGACAGGCGAACCAGCAGCATCTTGGCAAGCGCCAGCACGATCGTGGTGATCAGGAACAGGATCAGGCCCAGTTCCAGCAACGCCGACTTCTGGATGCCGCCGGCTTCATTGAATTCGTTGGCCAGGGCCGAGGCGATCGAGTTGCCCGGGGAGAACAGCGAACCGGACCACTTGAAGGCGTTGCCGATCACGAAGGTCACCGCCATGGTCTCGCCCAGCGCGCGCCCCAGGCCCAGCATGATGCCGCCGATGACGCCCGACTTGGTGAACGGCAGCACCACGCGCCACATCACTTCCCAGGTCGTGCTGCCCAGGCCGTAGGCCGATTCCTTCAGCATGGCGGGCACCAGTTCGAACACGTCGCGCATCACCGCGGCGATGAACGGGATGATCATGATCGACAGGATCAGCCCGGCGGTGAAGATGCCGATGCCGAATGGCGGTCCCGCGAAGATGCCGCCGATGACGGGCACGCTGCCCAGCGTGGCGATCAGGAAAGGCTGCACGTATTGCTGGAACACCGGCACGAAGACGAACAGGCCCCACATGCCGTAGATGATCGACGGAATCGCCGCCAGCATCTCGACCGCGGTGCCCAGCGGGCGGCGCAGCCAGGTCGGCGACAGTTCGGTCAGGAAGATGGCGATGCCGAACGACACCGGCACCGCGATGATCAGGGCAATGGCCGAGGTCAGCAGCGTGCCGATGATGGGCACCACCGCGCCATAGTTCTGCTTGACGGGGTCCCAATCGTTGAGCCACAGGAACGACAGGCCGTACTTGGCCAGCGATTCGCGGCTGCCGTAGATCAGGGAAACGAGGATCGCCGCCAGCAGGATGAACACCAGGAAGGCGAACAGGCGGGTCAGGTTCTTGAACAGCGCATCCATCAGCGCGTTTTTGTTTTGCTTCATAGGCGAAGGCGTGCCGGTAGTCACGGAGTCCGCCACGCTGGGCGGAAGCGGCACACTATTATCCATTACCGCGCTCATGGATGGACTTTCCTTAGGAAACCTTGGGGGGAAACGACGAGTGGGTCCGGGAGACCCGCCCCGACGTCCGGCGAACCGGATGCCGGGGCAGTTGGCAGATGCCGGCGCGTGGCTGGGCCGTCGCGCCGGGCAACCGCTTTACTTCCAGACGGCCTTGCCGTCGGCGGACTTGACCTCGCCCCAGGCGGCGCGGATTTCCTTGGTGACGGCTTCCGGCAGCGGCACGTAGTCCATGGCTTCAGCCGACTTGGCGCCGTTCTTGAAGGCCCAGTCGAAGAAGTCCAGCACGGCCTTGCCTTGCACCGGCTTGTCCTGCGACTTGTGGACCAGGATGAAGGTGGCGGCGGTGACGGGCCACGAATCGGCGCCCGGCTCGTCGGTCAGCACCACGCCCATGCCAGGCGCGCTCTTCCAGTCGGCGTTCGCGGCAGCGGCGGCGAAGGCCTTCTGTTCCGGCTGGACGAACTTGCCGGCCTTGTTCTGCAGCTGCGTCCAGGCCAGCTTGTTCTGCTTGGCGTAGGCGTATTCGACGTAGCCGATCGAGTTCTTCAGCTGGCCGACGTAGGCAGCGACGCCTTCGTTGCCCTTGCCACCCTGGCCCACGGGCCACTTGACGGCCTTGCCTTCGCCGACTTGTTCCTTCCACTCCGGCGACACCTTGGACAGGTAGTTGGTCCAGCCGAAGGTGGTGCCCGAACCGTCCGAACGGTGCACGACGATGATGTCGGCCGACGGCAGCTTCAGGTCGGGGTTCAGCGCCTTGATGGCGGCATCGTCCCACTTCTTGATCTTGCCCAGGAAGATGTCGCCCAGGACCTTGCCCGACAGCTTCAGCTTGCCCGGCTCGATGCCGTCGATGTTCACCACGGCCACGGTGCCGCCGATGACGGCCGGGAATTGCAGCAGACCATTCTTTTCCAGGTCGGCGGCCTTCATGGGATCGTCCGAGGCGCCGAAATCGACGGTCTTGGCGATGATCTGTTGCTGACCGCCGCCCGAACCGATCGACTGGTAGTTCACGGCGTTGTTGGTGGCAGCCTTGTAGTCCGACGCCCACTTGGCGTAGATCGGGTACGGGAACGAAGCGCCGGCGCCGGTCACATCGGCGGCCTGGACGGCGAAAACGGCGGCGCTCAGCGCGACACCCAGGGAAACTTGTTTGAAGACACGTTTGAACATCTTGGTTCCTTCTGTGCTCGTTAGAGGAGTCTTTGGCAGGCTTTCCACTGCCTGTCTTTCAGCGACCCTCGCATCTTAGAAGTCCAACGTGACAGGATAGTGACAGTCATATACCCCCCCCCCGGAGCGCTGCGCGCTTCCCCCCCAGGGGGGCGCCGGTGGCGGACCGGCGGAGCCGGATCCGCGCGGCCTGGCTTGGGAGGGCGCGGGTGGGATGGGGGGCGGTTTGCTGGTGGAAATGGGGGGCGGAGTCGTTTCCCCGGGGGCGGAGTCGTTCCCCGAGGGCGCCAGAGGTGGGCCGGCGGGTCGGATCCGCGCGGCCTGGTGTTACACGCCCAGTTTCTGCATCAGGTATTGGTGCAGATTGAAGGGTTCGCGGCGGCTGCGGACGCGGACGTAGTCGCCGTCGGCCTGTTGTTGCCAGGCGAGCTGGTTGTCGCGCAGGGCGAAGGTGAAGGCCTCGTCGATGACGCGCTTTTTGAGGGTCTTGTCGTAGATCGGGAAGGCGATTTCGACGCGGCGGAAGAAGTTGCGGTCCATCCAGTCGGCCGAGGACAGGTACACCGTCTCGGCGCCGTCGGCATAGAAATAGAAGACGCGCGAGTGCTCCAGGAAGCGGCCGACGATGGAACGCACCCGGATGTTTTCCGACAGCCCCGGCACCCCCGCGCGCAGCGCGCAGACGCCGCGCACGATCAGGTCGATCTTCACGCCGGCCTGGCTGGCCTTGTAGAGTTCCTCGATGATCTGCTCTTCCAGCAGCGAGTTCATCTTGGCCATGATGCGGGCGCGCTGGCCCGCCTTGGCGGCGCGCGCCTCGGCGCGGATCAGCGCCACCATGCCGTCGTGCATGGTGAAGGGCGACTGCATCAGCGACTTGAGCGCGCGGCGCGCGCCCAGGCCGGTCAGCTGCGCAAACACCTTGTCCATGTCCTCGCACAGCTTCGGATCGGCGGTCAGCAGGCCGAAATCGGTATACAGGCGCGCCGTGCGCGGATGGTAGTTGCCGGTGCCCAGGTGGGCATAACGGCGCAGGCGGCCCTTTTCGCGCCGCAGCACCACCGCCATCTTGGCGTGGGTCTTGTGCGCGACCACGCCGTAGACCACGTGCGCCCCCACCTCTTCCAGCTTGGAGGCCCAGTTGATGTTGGTCTGTTCGTCGAAACGCGCCATCAGCTCTACCACCACCGTCACTTCCTTGCCGGCGCGCGCGGCGGCCAGCAGGATCTTCATCAGCTCGGAATCCTCGCCGGTGCGGTAGATGGTCTGCTTGATGGCCATCACGTCCGGATCCAGCGCGGCGGCGGTCAGGAAGTCGATGACGGGCTGGAACGACTGATAGGGGTGGTGCAGCAGGCGGTCCTGCTCGGCCACGGCCTCGAACAGCTCGGCCGGCTTGTCACCGACGCGGTCGAACGGCGCCGGCACCGGCGCGCGGTAGTCGGGGAACAGCAGGTCGGGCCGGTTGGGCGAATTGCACAGCTGCATCAGGCGCGACAGGTTCACCGGCCCCGGCACACGGTAGGTGTCCTCGGGCTTGAGCGAGAATTCGCGCTGCAGGAAGGTCTCCAGCTCAACCGGGGTCAGCTTGTCGATCTCCAGCCGCACCGCCGCGCCGAAGTTGCGCTGCGACAGCTCGCCCTGCAAGGCGTGGCGCAGGTTGGTGACTTCTTCCTCGTCCACGAACAGGTCGCTGTTGCGCGTCACCCGCCACTGGTAGCAGCCCAGCATTTCCAGGCCCGGGAACAGCTCGCCGACGAAGGCGCGCAGCAACGAGGTCAGCAGGATGTAGCCTTCCGGATGGCCGGACAGCTCCTGCGGCATCTTGATCAGGCGCGGCAGCGCGCGCGGCGCCTGCACCACGGCGATAGAGGCCTGGCGGCCGAAGGCGTCGGCGCCGGACAGGGAAACGATGAAGTTCAGGCTCTTGTTGTAGACCCGCGGAAACGGATGCGCCGGGTCCAGCCCGATCGGGGTCAGCAGCGGCATGACGTCGCGGTTGAAGACCTCGCGCGCCCATTCCTGCTGCTCGGCATTCCATTCCGACGCATGATGCAGCGCGATGCCCTCGGCCTGCAGCGCCGGCAGGATGGCGTCGTTGAGCAACGCATACTGGCGCCCCACCAGTTCGTGCACCGCCTGCTGGACGTTCTCGAACGCCTGGTCGGGCGTCATGCCGTCCGGCCCCACCAGGTTGGGCGACTGGCGCTGCTGCTCTTTCAGGCTGGAGATCCGGATCTCGAAGAACTCGTCCAGGTTGGAACTGACGATGCACACGTAGCGCAGCCGTTCGAGCAGGGGCGTGCCGGGATTTTCCGCCATCGCCAGCACGCGCTCGTTGAATTTGAGCAGCGACAATTCACGGTTCAGCAGCAGCGGCTCGGCGGGCGGGCGAGTGGTCATACCGGATTCCATACGTAAGGAAAGCGTGGAGTTTTACTTCAAAAGAGTGACGGTTCTATGACACAACGCCAAATGCGTAGCGTACGACAAAACCGGGACGTATGGCACATGGTCTCCCGGCGCCAACTATCTGTTCCATAAGCGAAAACCCGCGGGGGCCGGCGCTGTCATATGGGGTCTCTATAATCAGGCCACCTCACAGCCAAAATCACGAGCCGCATGGATCAACTTCTGGCCGCCGTGGACCTCGGGTCCAACAGCTTCCGCCTCTCCATCGGACGCATCGTTCAGCAGGACGGTACGCCCCAGATCTACCAGATCGACCGCCTCAAGGAAACCGTCCGGCTCGCCGCCGGGCTGGACGCCGAAAAACGCCTGGGCGACGACGCCATCGAGCGCGCCATCGCCGTCCTCGAACGTTTCGGCGATCGCCTGCGCAGTTTCCATCCCAACCGCGTGCGCGCGGTGGCGACCAACACCTTCCGGGTCGCGCGCAACACCCGCGATTTCCTGCCCCGGGCCGAGGCTGCCCTGGGCTTTCCCATCGAAGTCATCGCCGGACGCGAAGAGGCCCGCCTGATCTTCTCGGGCGTGGTCCATACCCTGCCCCCTTCGCCCAACAAGCGCCTGGTGATCGACATCGGCGGCGGCTCCACCGAGGTCATCATCGGCAAGGGCCACGAGCCCGGCCTGATGTCGTCCCTGTATATGGGCTGCGTCAGCTATAGCCGGCAGTTCTTCTCGGATGGCATCGTCGACGCCCACCAGATGAAGCAGGCCGAACTGGCCGCCCGGCGCGAGATCGAAGTCATCGCCAAGCAGTACCGCAAGACGGGCTGGAAGGAAGCCTACGGCTCGTCCGGCACCGCCAAGGCACTGTTTGCCATCCTCACCGAAGGCGGCATGTCCGACCGCGGCATCACCCGCGCCGGCCTGAGCAAGCTGAAGGACCGCATCGTGCGCGCCGGCCGCGTCATCCCGTCGGAACTGCCCGGCATCAAGGTCGAGCGCGCCGACGTGCTGCCGGGCGGGCTGGCCATCATGAGCGCGCTGTTCGACGAGCTTGGCATCGACGTCATGCACACGGGCGACGGCGCCCTGCGTCTGGGCGTGCTGTATGACCTGCTCGGCCGCGACGACGAACACGACAAGCGCGACGAATCGGTGCGCCAGTTCGTCAAGCGCTACCACGTCGACGTCAACCAGGCCCGGCGCGTGCGCCACGCCGCGCTCAGCCTGTTCGACGCGATGATGCCCGAAGGCGCCGAACGCACCGAATTGCGCGCGGCCCTGGGCTGGGCCGCCGACCTGCACGAAGTCGGGCTGTCGATCGCCCACAACGCCTATCACAAGCACACCGCCTACGTGCTTGAAAACGCCGACATGCCCGGCTTTTCCCGCGCCGACCAGCAGCTGCTGGCGCTGCTGGCGCTGGGCCACCAAGGCAAGCTGGGCAAGCTGGAACCGCTGGTGCGCAACCGCGCCCAATGGATGGCCATCCTGAGCCTGCGGCTGGCCGTGCTGCTGTTCCGCCGCCGCGGTGAAATCGAACCGCTGCCCCTGACCGCGTCCATGCGCAACGATTCCATCGTGGTGCGCGTGAACCGTGACTGGCTGGCGCAACACCCGCTCAGCGACTTCACGCTGCGGGCGGAAGAAGCGGAATGGTCGAAGGTCGGCTTCTCGTTCGAGCTGCTCGAGTTCTGAAAACGACAAGGCCCCGGCAATATCCGGGGCCTTTTGCCATGCAACGGCGGGGGGCGGCTAGAACGGCGACAGGTCGGTCTGGCGATCGAGCTGCTTGAGCTCCAGGCGGAAAGGCCGCGTGGCCCGCCGAATCAGTTTGATCTTCATACGGCGGAACAGGCGGCGCATGATCAGCGCTGGCCGACGGTCGCGGGTTGATCCAGGCCGAAATGGCGGCGGTAGCGCTCGTCCATGCCGTCCATCTTCAGCAGCACCGGAAAATCGGCCGCGTTGAAATCGGGGTCCCAGGCCGGTTCGCCGCAAACCGTGGCGCCCAGTTTCAGATATCCCTTGATCAGCGGCGGCACGCGTGCCGGCAGCGTGCTGTTGAGCTTTTCCACGGGGTAGCGATGCAAGGGCGTGACCTGCGGCTCGCCCTCTTTCGGCAGCTGCTTGGAAATGGTGCGCCACACTTCGGCCGCCGTGACGCCATCGTCGCGCAGGCTGACGCTGGCGCAACCGAGCACGTATTGGTAGCCGCCGCGGCGCAGGTATTCCGCCAGGCCCGACCACAACAGCATGATGACCGCGCCGTTGCGGTAGTCGGCATGGGTGCACGAACGCCCCACCTCCACCAGTTCGTCGCGGATGGCGCCCAGCCCCGACAGGTCGAATTCGGACTGCGAGTAGTAGCCGCCCGCCTCGCGCGCCTTTTCGGGCGTAAGGATGCGGTAGGTGCCCACGACGCGGCCGGTGTCGAGCTCGCGCACCATCAGGTGCTCGCAGAATGGATCGAAGCGGTCGTGCTCGATTCCGTCCTGGGCATCCGGGAAGACCGCACCCATGTCTTCGGTGAAGACGTCGTAGCGCAGGCGCTGGATCTGTTCGATTTCCTCGGCCGTGCGCGCCAGGCCGACCACCAGCACCCGGGGGGCGGCGCCCGTCCATGGTTCTGCGGCATTACGGCTTGGGTTGATGCGTGCTAGTTCCAGCATTGCGCGAAGCTCCTAGAGAGTCCGGTCAGTTTGGACGCCCTGTATGTCAATGACTTGACCAATATGTTACGTGACTATGAAGTTTAGTTTGGAGCGAGGAGAGTCAATTCCTGCAAAGCTCGACAAAACTTTACAAACAAAGACGAAATATTCACAAATAATGGCCATTCATCGCAAAACAATGAATGGCCATGTCGGGTCTGGAGCGGGTGGTGGGCCTACCCCAGGCTGGCCGCCAGCTTCTCGGCGCTGGCCACGGCCAGGGCCTCGTCTTCGGCCTCGACCATCAGCCGCAGCTTGGGCTCGGTGCCGGAAGCGCGGATCAGGATCCGACCGCGGCCCGCCAGTTCCTCCTCGACTGCCCGGCGCGCCGCCGTCAGGCCGGGGTGCGTTTTCCAATCCTGGCCCGGCGTCAACGGCACGTTGATCATCTTCTGTGGGTACATGCGCAGATCCTTGACCCAATCGGCCATCGACACATGGTTGCGACGCAACGCCGTCAGCACCTGCAGCGCCGCCACGATGCCGTCGCCGGTCGAATGGCAGTCCAGGCACAGCAGGTGGCCCGAGCTTTCGCCGCCATACAGCCAGCCGCGCGCCTGCATCTGCTCCAGCACGTAGCGGTCGCCCACATTCGCGCGCTCGAAACCCACGCCCAGGCGTTGCAGTTCGCGCTCGAAGCCGAAGTTGGTCATCAGCGTGCCGACCACGCCATCCACCTTGCCGCGCTGCATGCGCTCGCGCAGGATCGCGTAGAGCAATTCGTCGCCGTTGTAGATGCGGCCGTCGCCATCCACCATCTGCAGGCGGTCGGCATCGCCGTCCAGCGCGATGCCCAGTTGGGCGCCGCGCGCCTTCACTTCCTTGGCCAGCAGTTCGGGGTGCAGCGCGCCCACGCCCTTGTTGATGTTGAAACCGTCGGGATGCACCCCGATGGCGTGCACTTCGGCGCCCAGTTCGCGGAACACGTGCGGCGCGATGTTGTAGGCCGCGCCGTGGGCCGCGTCCACCACGATCGTCATGCCGTTCAGGTCCAGATCGTTGGGGAAGGTGCTCTTGCAGAATTCAATGTAACGGCCCTGGGAATCCGACATGCGGCGCGCGCGCCCCAGGCCTTCAGAGCTGACGCAGCCCAGCGGTTCGTCCAGGGCGATCTCGATGGCGGCCTCGATCTCGTCGGGCAATTTCATGCCCTGGGCCGAGAAGAACTTGATGCCATTATCCTGGTAGGGATTGTGCGAGGCGCTGATGACGATGCCGGCGACCAGGCGCAGCGCGCGGGTCAGGTAGGCGACCGCGGGCGTGGGAATCGGGCCGGCCAGCAGCACGTCGATGCCCGCGGCCGACAACCCGGCTTCCAGCGCCGATTCCAGCATGTAGCCGGAAATGCGGGTGTCCTTGCCGATCACCACCTGCGGGCGGCTGCCGCCGCGCACCGCGTGCTCGCGGGCCAGCACGCGGCCGGCGGCGTAGCCCAGGCGCAGGGCGAATTCGGCGTTGATCACCGCGCCGCCGACTTCGCCGCGCACACCATCGGTACCAAAATACTTGCGTCGAATCATGAAGTGATTGCTCCTTGTTCAGCCGCCTGCCAGACCTTTAGCGCGTCGACCGTGGCCGCCACGTCGTGCACCCGCACGATGGAGGCGCCACGGGCCACACAGGCCAAGGCGGCGGCAATGCTGCCGGGCAGCCGGTCGCCGACCGGCCGGCCGGTGGCCTGGCCGATCATGTTCTTGCGCGACAGGCCGATCAGCAATGGATAACCGCCGCTGCGCAGGCTGGACAGCCGGCGCAGCAATTGGAAGTTCTGGTCGGCCGTCTTGCCGAACCCGAAACCGGGGTCCAGCACGATGCGTCGGGGATCGACCCAGGCGCCGCGCAGCTTTTGCGCCCGCGATCCCAGGAAGAGTCCGATTTCGCCGATCAGGTCGGAATATTCAGGCGGCGTCGCCTGCATGGTGCGCGGCTCACCTTTCATGTGCATGACGCACAATCCGCAGCGCGACTGCGCCACCGCCTCGATGGCGCCCGGCTGCCTGAACCCGTAGATGTCGTTGATCATGTCGGCGCCGGCGTCGAGCACGGCGCGCATGACTTCGGGCTTGAAGGTGTCGATGGACAGCGGCACGCCGCAATCGCGCAGCGCCTCGATCACCGGCAGCAGGCGCGCCAGTTCGTCGGCGACCGACACCGGTTCGGCGCCCGGCCGCGTCGACTCGCCGCCCAGGTCCAGGATCCGCGCGCCCTCTTCGATCAAGCGGCGCGCATGCGCCACCGCGGAATCGGTATCGTCGTGCTGGCCGCCGTCGGAAAACGAGTCCGGCGTGACATTGACGATACCCATGACAAGCGGGCGCTCGAGATCGAACTCGAAGCGCCCGCAAAGGAAGTTATTCGCCATAAATCAGGACGAAAGACCTCAGACCGCGGCTGCCGTGTTGCCGCCGGCGGCCAGGCCGGTCGGAGGCGTGTCCGACGTGTCCGACGGACCCTGCGGCGTCTTCGGGGGACGCGGCGGGCGGCCCTCGATGATGTCGTCGATCTGGTCGGCGTCGATGGTTTCCCATTCGAGCAGCGCGGCGGTCATGACTTCGACCTTGTCGCGGTTGTCTTCCAGGATCTTGCGCGCGACACCGTACTGCTCGTCGATGATGCGGCGGATCTCGGAATCCACCTTCTGCATGGTGGCTTCGGACATGTGCGTGGTCTTGGTCACGCTGCGGCCCAGGAAGACCTCGCCTTCGTTCTCGGCGTAGACCATCGGGCCCAGTTCGTCGGTCATGCCGTAGCGCGTGACGATGTCGCGGGCGATGGCCGTGGCGCGTTCGAAGTCGTTCGAGGCGCCGGTGGTCATCTGGTTCATGAAGATCTCTTCGGCGATACGGCCGCCGAACAGCACCGCGATGGTCGACAGCAGGCGGCTCTTGTCCATGCTGTAGCGATCGCTTTCCGGCAGCTGCATCGTCACGCCCAGCGCGCGGCCGCGCGGGATGATGGTGACCTTGTGGACCGGATCGGTCTTGGGCAGCATGCGCGCGACGATGGCGTGGCCGGACTCGTGGTACGCGGTGTTCTTGCGTTCCTCTTCGGGCATGACGATCGAGCGGCGCTCGGCGCCCATGATGATCTTGTCCTTGGCCTTTTCGAAGTCCGACATGTCGACCGTGCGGCCATTGCGGCGCGCGGCGAACAGCGCGGCCTCGTTGACCAGGTTGGCCAGGTCGGCGCCCGAGAAGCCCGGGGTGCCGCGCGCCAGGATGGTCGCGTCGACGTTGGGCGACAGCGGCACCTTGCGCATGTGGACCTTCAGGATCTGCTCGCGGCCGCGGATGTCGGGCAGCGGCACCACGACCTGGCGGTCGAAGCGGCCCGGACGCAGCAGCGCCGGATCCAGCACGTCGGGACGGTTGGTGGCGGCGATCACGATGACGCCCTGGCCCGACTCGAAGCCGTCCATTTCCACCAGCATCTGGTTCAGCGTCTGCTCGCGTTCGTCGTTGCCGCCGCCCAGGCCGGCGCCACGCTGGCGGCCGACCGCGTCGATTTCATCGATGAAGATGATGCAGGGCGCGTGCTTCTTGGCGTTCTCGAACATGTCGCGCACGCGGGCCGCGCCCACGCCGACGAACATTTCGACGAAGTCCGAACCGGAGATGCTGAAGAACGGTACCTTGGCTTCGCCGGCGATAGCCTTGGCCAGCAGCGTCTTGCCGGTGCCGGGCGAGCCGACCATCAGCACGCCGCGCGGGATGCGGCCGCCCAGCTTCTGGAACTTGCTGGGGTCGCGCAGGAAGTCGACCAGTTCCTGGACGTCTTCCTTGGCCTCATCGCAGCCGGCGACGTCGGCAAAGGTGATCTGGTTGGTGTTCTCGTCGAGCATGCGAGCGCGCGACTTGCCGAAGCTGAACGCGCCGCCCCTGCCGCCGCCCTGCATCTGGCGCATGAAGAACACCCACACGCCGATCAGCAGCAGCATGGGGAACCAGGACACGAAGATGCTCATGAGCAGCGACTGCTCTTCGCGCGGCTTGCCCGACACCTGCACGCCGTACTTGAGCAGGTCGGAAACCATCCAGAGGTCGCCCGGCGAGGTCAGCGTGTAGGCGCGGCCCGCGTCCGGCGTGACGTAGAGCACGTCGCCACCAGGGCCGCCCTGCACGTCCACCTTGCGGATACGGCCCGCCTTGGCGTCGTCCATGAACTGCGTGTATGTCACGCCGTCCTGGGTCTGCGCGCGTCCGTCGAACTGCTTGAAGACCGTGAATAGCACCAGGGCTATCACCATCCAGACGGCGACTTTCGAAAATGAATTATTCAAGGTCGATCTCCTGCTTTCGATTCCGACCGGCGACCGCGCACCCGCATATGGCACAGTCACAAGTATGTCAATAGCCCATTCTACCCTGTCGGACCGGGTTGCGTCCTGGGAAGGGGCGGGCCGCTAAGTTACGTCTGATTCGTGATTTTGCTGGTCGTTGTCTCGGCAGGCCGGCCGCCGTCGGGCCGGTAGGTTCTTGTGACACCAGGGCACGTGCCCTGGCGCGGGTCATTTCAGATCGCGCGCAACCAGAAAGGTTTCGGAGGACTTGTCCCGCGATGCCTTCGGCTTGCGCTCGACCACCCGCTTGAAGTGCTGTTTGTAGGACTCCACGATCTGCGAAAAGCCGGTTCCGTGGAATGCCTTGACGATCAGCGCCCCGTTGGGCTTGAGGTGGGCAAGGGAAAATTCCATCGCCAGCTCGCACACGTGCTGGATGCGCGCGGCGTCGGCGATACCCACGCCAGACAAGTTGGGGGCCATGTCGGAAATTACAAGGTCGACCGCGCGCGATCCGACCATGTCTTCCAGTTGTTTCAAAATGTCATCCTCGCGGAAGTCGCCCTGGATGAATTCGACGCCCGCCACGGGCTCCATGGGCAGCATGTCGAGCGCGATGATGCGCCCGTCCACCACCCCGCCCGGCCCCGCCAGGCGCTCGCGCGCCACCTGCGACCAACTGCCGGGCGCCGAGCCTAGGTCGACCACCAGGTCGCCACGCCGCAACAGCTTCTCGGTATCGAGAATCTCGATCAGCTTGAAGGCGGCGCGGGCCCGGTAGCCCTTCTGTTGCGCCATCTTCACATAGGGATCGTTGATGTGCTGGTGAATCCAGTCTTTGGAGAATTTATTCTTGGCCATTACCGTACAATTCCACGCATGCCTATATTAGAACTTACCTCTCGTGAGCGTAGCGACCTTCGGTCCGCCGCCCACCCTCTGCGCCCCGTCGTCCTGATCGGCGACAACGGCCTGACCGAAGCCGTGCTCAAGGAAATCGACCTGGCACTCACTTCCCACGGCCTGATCAAGGTCCGGGCCGGCGGCGACGATCGCGAGGCCCGCGAGGCCATGCTGTCGACCATCTGCGACACGCTGTCCTGCGCCCCGGTGCACCACCTGGGCAAGACCCTGATCCTGTTCCGCCCGCTGGCCGGCAACATCAAGCCGCCCGTGCTGGCCGCCCTCGAGCCGGAACGCCCCGCCAAGCGCCGCGCCTCCGAGCCGCATACGCCCAAGAAGCTGGCCGCCGAGGGCAAGACCCTGGCCAAGCGCCCGCGCCGTTCCGAAACCGAAGAGCCCAAGCCCAAGACGCGCTTCGTGCCGCAGGACCAGCTCAACAAGAACGGCAAGCCGATGCGTCCCGGCACCAAGAAAACCACTTCCGGCAGCCACGGCATTCCGCGCCGCGCCGGCAGCGCGCTGAGCCTGCGGGCCGGGGCCCGCAGCGGCACCAGCCGCAAGTCGTCGCCCAAAAGATAGTACCGCCGGGCACAAAAACGGGCGCTTTACGCGCCCGGTCCACCATAGCGTTCCGCAATATTGCCGTGCCGGATATCCGGTGCGGGCTATGGTGTTTTGCTGATTTTACCGCTCAGAGCCAGCGTCAGATGTAACGCACGCTCAACACTTCATACTCACGAACGCCAGCCGGGGCCTTGACCTCGACCACGTCGCCTTCGCTCTTGCCGATCAGCGCGCGGGCCACGGGGCTCGACACGGAGATCAGGTTCGACTTGATGTCGGCTTCGACGTCGCCGACGATCTGGTACGTCACGCGATCGCCCGAATCCAGGTCCTCGATGTCGACGGTGGCGCCAAACACGGCGCGACCTTCGGCCTCGAGCGAGGTCGGATCGATCAGGTGGGCATTGGAAAGCGTGCCCTCAAGCTCGGCGATCCGGCCCTCGATGAAACCCTGGCGCTCGCGAGCCGCGTCGTACTCGGCGTTTTCCGACAGATCGCCCTGCGCGCGCGCTTCGGCGATAGCGTTGATGACGGCGGGACGTTCCACGGTTTTCAGCCGCTGGAGCTCTTCTTGCAAGCGCTCGGCCCCGCGCACGGTCAAAGGAATGGCAGACATGTCGTTTCCCAAACAAAAGTAGAAAACGCCCCCGACGGAGCGTTCTCGGTGTGAAGGTCTTGGACCTGACGCATGGGGCGCCGTCGGAAGCTGATACGTGACGGGCATCGCCAGGAGCGGAACGGCCAGGGGCGGGCAAAGCTGAACCCGATGGATCCCCTTGCGCCCGCTCGGGCCGGCCCGCCGGACGAATGCGGCAAGCTGCGACCAAAACAAAACCCCGGCTCGGGTCGGAACCGGGGCAATCAAGGTCATATTGTGGTCAAAGTCCGCGGGAATTGCAAGCCACCGGAGAAACCGGCGTTTTCGGCGCATTTCGCCGCCGTAACCCGCTAAAACCCGTCGTTTCCCAGCTACAACCCGCGTTGCGTAAAAGATACTGGGCGATAGGGATAAACCCGGCGGTAGCCGGGTTTATGTAAAAACGGCGGGTTGTATTCAATAAAAAAGGTATAACCGACAAACTGGCCCATTAATAACAATTAAATACATGCCGGTATTCGCCGGCATTTTTTCTGGTTCGCAGCGAAGGGACGCGCCGGCTGTTCATGGCCGCCGCGTAAATCGATTGATTGTGCGTGTTGCAGGTTGGGCGGACGCATCGCAGTCATCCGGCTCGACGTTCGTCCCTCCGCCGTGGCGCTTGCGGGCAAAGGCCCGCGCCTGGGGTGGAGCGCGTTCAAGAACGGGAGCTCCCATGCTGGAAAAAATGAAAGTCCGTACGGGCATGATGCTGGTGCTGTTCTTTTTCGTCATTACCCTGGCCCAGGCGTGCGGGCTGAGTTGGCGCAATGCGGAAAACAGTGTCCGGGAAATCGAGGACCTGAATAATGTGGCCGTGCATCAGGTCGACCCGCTATACGAGGCCAGCGGCGCCCTGCTGCGGGCGCGGCTGGCGCTCGGCGCCGGTATCGCCGACCTGCAGGCGGGCGCCGCCGACCAGGCCGCCACCGCCGAGTCCGCCGCCGCCAGCCAGCTGCAAGAGGCGCGCGAGCGGTTCACCCGCTATATGGCGGTGCCAAAGAGCGAACGCGGCCAGGAGCTGGCGCAGATTCTGCAAGGTCAGTTCAATGCCTATGTGGCAGTGCTGGACGAACTGGACGCCGCCCTCAAGGAACGCTCCGCGGCGCGCTACCAGCAGAGCGAGCCCCGGGTGCGCCAGGCCGATGCCGCTTTCGCCAAGGACATGCAGGTTTTCCTGACGCGGGTGCAGGAGCGCAGCGACGACGTGCTGGCACGCTCGCAGACCACTTATTCCACCGCAAGAATGTCCGCAATCGTGCTGCTGTCGGTGGCGCTGTTGTTGGCCGCGCTGTGCTGGGCCTTCATCCGGCGGGGCGTGCTGTTGCCGCTGCAGGACGCCGGCCGGCATTTCGATCGCATCGCCGCCGGCGACCTGACCCAGCGGGTCGAGGCCCGCTCCAATAATGAAATCGGCATGCTGTTCTCGGCGGTGCGACGCATGCAGGAAGGACTGACCCGCACGGTGACGGCCGTGCGCCAGGGAGTCGAGGAAATCAACATCGGCGCCGCGGAAATCGCCGCCGGCAACGCCAACCTGTCCACCCGCACCGAGGAGCAGGCCGCGGCGCTGGAGGAAACCGCGTCGACCATGGAAGAGCTGGCCACCACGGTAAAGCAGAACGCCGAGAACGCGGCCCAGGCCAACCAGCTGGCGGCGGTCAGCATGGAGGTGGCGCAACGTGGCGGCCACACGGTCGGCCAGGTGGTGGCCACCATGCAGGGAATTTCCGACAGCTCGCGGCGCATCGCCGACATCGTCTCGGTGATCGACGGCATCGCCTTCCAGACCAACATCCTGGCCCTGAATGCGGCGGTGGAGGCGGCCCGGGCGGGCGAACAGGGCAAGGGTTTCGCGGTGGTGGCGGGCGAAGTGCGCACGCTGGCGCAGCGCGCGGCGCAGGCGGCCAAGGAAATCAAGGCGCTGATCGAAACCTCGGTCGAGACGGTCGCGGCCGGCTCGGCCCAGGTATCGGCCGCCGGCCAGACGATGGAGGAAATCGTGACCTCGGTGCAGCGGGTGGCCGACATCATGGGCGAGATCTCCGCCGCATCGACGCAACAGGCGGGCGGCATCGATCAGGTCAGCCTGGCGGTCTCGCAGATGGACGAAGTGACGCAACAGAACGCCGCGCTGGTGGAACAGGCCTCGGCGGCCGCATCGGCGATGGAGGAGCAGGCCAGGCGCCTGGCCGAGGCGACCGCGGTATTCAAGACCCAGTCGGGCCAGGTGATCGAGGCGGCGCCGGTGCAGATGACCGGCCGGGCGCCGGCTTCGCGCTTGTCGCGCCCCTGAAAAGGCGCGGCGGGTTTCTGAATCCGGGGCGGCGCAGGCACGGCGGCGCCCCGGGCGGGATCGGGGCGGCCCATGGCCCCGGAACAGCGCATGGGCCGCCGCCCATGCCCCGTCCTATTTCTTGCGGCGCAACAGGGCGTAGAGAATGATGGCGCCGAAAGTCGCGGTACCGATGCCGCCCAGGGTGAAATTGCCCAGCTTGACGGTGAAGTCGCCCGCGCCCAGCACCAGCGTGACCGCGGCCACGATCAGGTTGCGGTTGTCGCTGAAATCGACCTGGTTGACCACCCAGATGCGGGCCCCGGCAATGGCGATCAGGCCGAACACCACCACCGACATGCCGCCCAGCACCGGCGCGGGAATGGTCTGGATCAGGGCCCCGAACTTGGGCGAGAACCCGAGCACGACGGCGATCAGCGCGGCGATCACGAATACCAGGGTCGAGTAGATGCGGGTCACGGCCATCACGCCGATGTTCTCGGCGTAGGTGGTGACGCCGGTGCCGCCGACCGCGCCCGAGACCATGGTGGCCACGCCGTCGCCGACGAAGGCGCGGCCCAGGTAGCGATCCAGGTCCTGGCCGGTCATGGCGCTGACCGCCTTGACGTGGCCCAGGTTCTCGGCGACCAGGATGATGGCCACCGGCACGATCAGGCCCATGGCCTCGGCCTTGAACACCGGCGCGGCGAAGTGCGGCAGGCCGAACCAGGCGGCGGCCGACACGGCCGAGAAGTCCATCGGCTTGCCCAGCCCCATGCCGTTGGCGAAGATCGCGTACACCACGCAGGCCAGGATCAGGCCGACCAGGATCAACAGGCGCTGCACCATGCCCTTGGTATAGACGGCGATGCCGCCCACGCACAGGATGGTGACGATCGCCATGGCGCTGTCGAAGCCCGAGGCGCCCATGGCGCCCTTGGCGGCGATGGGGGCCAGGTTCAGGCCGATCACCGCGACCACCGCGCCGGTCACGACCGGCGGCATCAGGGTGTCGATCCAGTTGGCGCCGCCGCCGGCGCGGCCGTTGGCGATCCAGACCAGCACGCCGATCAGCGTATAGGCCAGGCCGCAGGCGATGATGGCGCCCAGCGCCACGCCGATGTTGGCGTTGGCGCCGCCGCCGGCGTAACCGGTGACCGCGATGACGCCGCCGATGAAGGCGAAGCTGGACCCCAGGTAGCTGGGTACGCGCCCGCCCACGAACAGGAAGAAGATCAGCGTGCCGATGCCCGACATCAGGATGGCGACGTTGGGGTCGAAGCCCATCAGCAGCGGCGCCAGCACGGTGGAGCCGAACATCGCCACCACGTGCTGGGCGCCCATGGCCACGTTCTTGGGCCACGACAGGCGTTCATCGGGCGCGATGATGACGCCGGGCTCGGCGTCGTCCGCCAGGCGCCAGCGCGGAAAATAGGAATTGGACATGGATTCCCCGGGAGTGTTTGGTGTGAGCGGGCGCCAGTGTAAAGGGGGCCGGGAACGGGCGGCAACTTAAGTTCCCCGCCAGCATGCCGTATTAGTGGAAACCCCAGTCAAACCTCTCCCCGGAGACCTTCATGGCCATCGATTCCCTCAGCGGCACCTCGCGCATCGGCAGCATGGCCGACCTGTGGGCGCAGAAGATCCAGGCCAACAAGGAGGCCAGGGACGCCAAGGCTGGCGACCCGGGCGTCACCGTCACCCCCGACGGCAAGATCCGCGTCACCAACGCGGGCGCCATGAAGGTGGGCCAGGCCGAGGAAACGGAATCGTCCGAAAACGACGACCACTACACCCGCCAGATCAAGGAACTCCAGCGCCAGCTCAAGCGCGTCATGGAGCAGATCGAACGCGTGCGCGACAGCAATGCGTCGGCGGAGCAGAAGGCCACCCAGTTGCAGGCGCTGAACGCCCAGGCGATGCAGATCATGGGCATGATCCAACAGGTGATGGCCGAGCAGGCCAAGGCGATGGCCAAGGCAAACGGCGGCGTGTCGGCCACGGCCTAGATGGCCGGCCTGATCCGCGCGCTCACGCGGGTTCTCCCGAATGCCCGCAGGGCTGATGGCGCGCATCAAAATTTGTGATTGGACTGGCGGCGCATGCAGCCGCTAAGGTCTCCGGACAAATCGAAAAAACCACGGAGACAAACCATGCATGCAATGCGCACAGCCCTTGCAGGGGCGCTGCTGGCCGCCTGCGCCGCCCCCGCCCTGGCGGGCACCGTCACGGTGATCACGTCGTTCCCGAAAGACCTGACCCAGGCCTACAAGACCGCGTTCGAGAAGGCCAACCCCGGCATCACGCTGGAAATCCTCAACAAGAACACCGTGTCCGGCATCGCCTACGTGCGCGAGACGCCGGCCGGCCAGCGCCCGGAAGTGTTCTGGGCCAGCGCGCCGGACGCCTTCGAGGTGCTGGGACGCGACAAGCTGCTGGCCAAATCGGCGGACGTCGCCAACAAGGACGTGCCGGACAAGATCGGCAACTACCCCATCAACGACCCGGGCGGCATGTACCTGGGCCAGGCGCTGGCCGGCTACGGCATCGTCTACAACACGCGCTACATCGCGGCGCACAAGATCCCCGCCCCGGTCGAATGGAAGGACCTGCTGGCGCCACACTGGTTCGGCCACGTCGGCATCACTTCGCCGTCGCGCTCGGGCACCATGCACCTGACGGTCGAGACCATCCTGCAGGGCGAAGGCTGGGACGACGGCTGGAACACGCTGCTGCGCATGTCGGGCAACAGCAGCGCCGTGACCGAGCGCTCGTTCGGCGTGCCGGACGGCGTCAACAACGGCCAGTTCGGCGCGGGTCCGGTGATCGACTTCTTCGGCCTGTCGAGCAAATACTCGAAGTTCCCGGTGGAGTTCGTCTATCCCTCCGAGACCGCCATCGTGCCGGCCAACATCGCGCTGATCGACGGCGCCAGGAACGCCGAGGAAGGCAGGAAGTTCATCGCCTTCACGCTCAGCCAGGCCGGCCAGGAGCTGCTGCTGGAACCGAAGATCTCGCGCCTGCCGGTGCTGCCGTATTCGGCGCTGGCGGGCAAGGTGCCGCAGGGCTACCCCGACCCGGCCGAGATCGCGCGCCGCAGCAAGGTGCAGTTCAACGCCGACCTGTCGCAGACGCGCTACTACGTGGTGCAGTCGCTGTACGACCAGACCGTCACGTTCCGCCTGAAGGAATTGCAGGCGGCGACCAAGGCGATCTACGACGCCGAGGCCAAGCTCGGCGACAAGGGCAAGAGCGGCAAGCCGGCCGAACTGCTGGCGCAGGCCCGCAAGCTGGCCTGGGCACCGCTGGTCGATGGCAAGCAGGCCGCCGATCCCGAGTTCCTGAAGATCTTCAGCGGCAACAAGAAGGACGCCGCGGTCAACCAGCAGATCACCAAGCTGGAAGGCGAATGGAACGGCACGGCCAAGAGCAATTATGAGCAGGCCGTGAAGCTGGCGCGGGAAGCCGCGGCGCTGTAGGCCCGGCTCGCGCCGGACGGGGGGCTCGCCCCGTCCGGCCGCCGCCCCGCCGCGGACGGCCTGTCTTGAACCTTTACGGGAATCTCGATGAATCTTCCGGGCCATTCACGCCTGCCCGCCGGCCCCGTGCTGGCCGCGCTCCTGGTGCTGGGTTTCCTGGCGCTGTTCCTGGCCGTGCCGGTGGGCACGGTGTTCTACAGCGCCTTCGTCAATGCCGATGGCGGCTTCACCATCGGCCACTTCGGCGCGTTCTTCAACCAGCCGCTGATGCTGGAGGCGTTCTTCAACAGCCTCTACGTGGCGGGCTGGTCGGCGCTGCTGGCCTCGCTGATCGCGGTGCCGCTGGCGTACTTCACGGTGCGCTTCGATTTCCGCGGCGCGCTCATCATCCAGACGCTGGGCGTGCTGCCGCTGATCATGCCGCCCTTCGTCGGCGCGGTGGCGATGCAGCTGATTTTCGGACGTTCCGGCAGCGTCAACCTGCTGCTGAACGACTGGTTCGGCTTCACCATCCCGTTCATGGAAGGCCTGAACGGCGTCATCTTCGTCGAGGCGCTGCACTACTTCCCGTTCATCCTGATGAACCTGGTGGTGGCGCTGCGCAACATCGACGGCGCCATGGAGGAAGCGGCCTTCAACCTCGGCGCGCGCGGCTTCCGGCTGTTCCGCCGCGTGATCTTCCCGCTGGCGCTGCCGGGCTACGTGGCCGGCGCCTCGCTGGTGTTCGTGAAGGTGTTCGACGACCTGGGCACGCCACTGGTGCTGGGCACCACCAACATGCTGGCGCCGCAGGCCTATCTGCGCATCACGCAGGTGGGGCTGGAAGATCCGCTGGGCTATGTCATCAGCGTCATCATGATCGCTTTTTCGATCCTGGCGCTGTGGCTGTCGGCGCGCGTGCTCAAGGGGCGCGACTATTCCACCTTGCAAAAGGGCGGCAACTCGATCCAGAAGCGCAAGCTGCGGCCGGCCGAAAGCGTGCTGGCCTATGGCTGGATCGTCCTGGTGCTGCTGCTGGTCCTGTCGCCGCACATGGGCGTGCTGCTGCTGTCGCTGGCGAGCGTCTGGAGCTTCGCGCCGCTGCCGGACGGCTACACGTTGGCGCACTACGGCGCGGTGTTCAGCGAGTCGCAGGGCATGATCGCCAACACCCTGCTCTACTGCGGCCTGGCCGCGGGGGTGGACGTGATCCTGGGCACCGCCATCGCCTACCTGATGCTGCGCACCCGGCTGCCGGCGCGCCAATGGCTGGACTTCCTGGCCTCGGCGGCGCTGGCGATCCCGGGCATCGTGCTGGCGATCGGACTGCTGCGCACATTCCGCGGCGTGGAGATCCCGGGCACCGGCACGCTGCTGACCTCGTCGTGGATCATCATCATGATCGCGTACTCGGTACGGCGCCTGCCCTACGCCTTGCGTTCGTGCGTGGCCGCGCTGCAGCAGATCAACGTGTCGCTGGAGGAAGCGGCGCAATCATTGGGCGCCACGCGGCTGCGCACCATCCGGCGGGTGGTGGTACCGCTGATGGCGGGCGGCATGCTGGCCGGCTTCGTGACCAGCTTCGTGACGGCGGCGGTGGAGCTGTCGGCCACCATCATGCTGGTCACCAAGGACAGCCAGGCGCCGATGAGCTATGGCATCTATCTGTACATGCAGAGTGCGGCGGGCCGGGGTCCGGGCGCGGCGCTGGGCGTGCTGGCGGTGGCCGCGGTCGCGGTCGGCACGTATGTCTCGCACTTGCTGGTGGAACGCGCCCAGGCGCGCCAGCGCCCGGCGCGTCACGACGAGACGGCCTGAATCAAGGGGAATCGACATGAAGAAAGTCAGCGTTGAATGCCGCAACATCCGGCTGTCGTATGGCAAAACCGAAGTGCTCAAGGACGTCAACATCCACATCGAGCCGGGCGAGTTCTTCGCCCTGCTGGGGCCGTCGGGCTCGGGCAAGTCCACCCTGCTGCGCCTGATCGCGGGCTTCAACCGGCAGGACGCCGGCCAGTTGCTGGTGGACGGCAAGGACATCAGCGCCATCCCGCCCTGGAACCGCAACATCGGCATGGTGTTCCAGAACTACGCGTTGTGGCCGCACATGACGGTGTGGGACAACGTGGCGTTCGGGCTGGTCGAGCGCAAGCTGCCGCGCGAGCAGATCCGCGCCAAGGTCGAGGCCGCGCTGGAGCTGGTGGGCCTGTCGCAATACGCGCGCCGCCGCCCCAACCAACTGTCCGGCGGACAGCAGCAGCGCGTGGCGCTGGCGCGCACCATCGTGATCGAGCCGCAGGTGCTGCTGCTGGACGAGCCGCTGTCCAACCTGGACAAGAAGCTGCGGGTGCAGATGCGGCAGGACCTGCTGAGCCTGCAGCGGCGGCTGGGCATCACCACCATCTTCGTCACCCACGACCAGGAAGAGGCCATGACCACCGCCGACCGCATGGCGGTGCTGGACCACGGCGTGGTCCAGCAGATCGGCGCGCCCAGCACGCTGTTCGACTACCCGGTGAACCGCTTCGTGGCCAACTTCGTCGGCACCATGAACGTGCTGGAGGGCGAGGTGCGCGAGCGCACCAGCGGCAGCGTGGTGCTGGCGGTGGAAGGCGTGGGCGACCTGCACCTGCCGCTGGCGGCCGAAGCGCCGGCGGCGCAGCGCCTGGCGGCGAGCTTCCGGCCGCACACGGTGCAGATCGAAATGGCCGACGGGCTGGGCGACGCGCGCTATGTGTGGCTGCCGGGCGTGGTGGAAAGCAGCGAGTTCCTGGGCGAGTTCACCCGCTACCAGGTGCAGATCGGCGAACAGCGCCTGACGGCCGACCAGTCGCACCTGGCGGGGCTGTCGCCGTTCCCGGTGGGCGCGCCGGTGTCGATCGGGCTGGAGCCGACGCAAGTACGGCTGCTTGCCGCCTGAGCCGGCTTCCCCTACAAAGGCGGCATGGAAATCTATCAGATCCGCGCCTTCGTCACCGTCGCCCGCCTGGGCAACCTGACGCGGGCCGCCGAAGCGCTGTCGCTGACCCAACCCGCCGTCACCGCGCAGATCAAGGCGCTGGAACAGAGCCTGGGCGTGGCGTTGTTCGACCGCAGCGGCGGACGGCTGGCCCTGGCCAAGGCCGGTGAGATGCTGCTGCCCACGGCCGAATCGCTGCTGGTGCTGGGCGCGCAATTCAAGTCCGAGGCGCAGCAACTGCAAGGCAGCCTGCAGGGCGTGGTGGAACTGGGCCTGCCCAGCGAGAAGCCCGACTTCTTGCGGCTGGGCGAGCTGGCGGCGGCCATCACGCAGCGGCTGCCGCTGATCGAACTGAAGACGCAGATCCAGCCCACCGCCGTGCTGGCCGAGCAGGTCAGCACCGGCCGGCTGCCGGCGGCGTTGACCATCGCCGCGCACCCGCCGCGCGGCGTGCTGTGGCTGCCGCTGCGCAGCGTGCGCTACCGCATCGCGCTGCCGACCGAACATGCCGCCGTGCTCAAGCGCGGCGGCTGGCGCGAGGTGGCGCAATTGCCGTGGCTGGACGGCCCCGCCGGCAGCCACACCCACCTGCTGTTGCGCGACATGTTCGAGCGCCACGGCCTCTCGCCGCGCATCGCCATGCAGAACGACGACCAGGCCAACCTGGAGGCGCTGGTGCGGGCCGGCGCCGGTTGCGCGCTGCTGCGCGAGGAAACCGCGCTGGCCGGCGCGGCCTCGGGCGATTTCATGGTGTGGGGCCAGGCGCGAGCCGATGCCACGCTGGGTTTCATCCTGCCCTACGAACGCGCTAGCGAGCCCGCGCTGGTCGCGTTAAGCTCGGTGATTCAAGCCATCTGGAAGCCGCGCGCGCCAGTCGCGCCCGAGCCGCTCTGAGCCGGGTCGGTCCGCCACCCGCGCCCTTCCCCACCGTATCGACACCGCAATGACTGAAATCTGGTTCATCCGCCACGGCGAAACCGACTGGAACCGCCAGCGCCGCCTGCAGGGCTGGCAAGACATCCCCTTGAACGAATTCGGCCGCAACCAGGCCGGTTTGCTGGCCTCGCGCCTGCGTGAAGACGCCCGCAGCACGCCGATCCACGCCATCTACAGCAGCGACCTGCAACGCGCCCATGCCACCGCTACGCCGGTGTCGGAACAGCTGGACCTGCGCGTGCGGGTCGAGCCCGGCATCCGCGAACGCGGCTTCGGCGTGCTCGAAGGGCTGGACCTGGAACGCATCGACGCGCTGGCGCCGGAAGCCGCGGCCGCCTGGCGCAGCCGCGATCCGCTGCGCGCGCTGGACGGCGGCGAAACGCTGGGCCAGTTCCAGTCGCGCGTCATCTCCACGGTGGATGAAGTGGCCAGCCGCCATGACGGCGAACGCATCCTGATGTTCACCCACGGCGGCGTGCTGGACATCATCTGGCGCCATGCCAGCGGCGTGCCGTTGAATGCGCCGCGCGACGCGGCATTGCTGAACGTCAGCATCAACCGGGTCGGCGTGCGCGGCCGCCAGTGGCAAGTGCTGGATTGGGGCGACGTGGGCCACGTGGCCGCCGAGGTCGGCGACGACGTCGTGCCGTGACGGCCGGCGCCAGGGTGTCGTCCTGACGCCCTGGCCGCTGTCGCCCTGCGGCTCAGCCGGCTTTGTCCGCCTTGCGCGGCTTGCGCGGCGCGTTGCGCGCCAGCCGGTCGTAGACCGCGTTGGGCAGCAGGCGCATCAGTTTCGCCACCACGCCCATCTGCCAGGGAATCACCGTGTACGTGGTGCCGCGCCCAATCGCCGCCTGGGCGCGCTGCGCGAACTTGTCGGCGTCCATCAGGAACGGCATCTTGTACGGATTGTGCGCCGTCATCGCGGTCTTGATGTAGCCCGGCGCGATGGTGACGACACGGATGCCGTCGCCCGCCAGTTCCAGCCGCAGGCTTTCGCAGTAGGTCACCACCGCCGACTTGGAGGCGCTGTAGGCGCCCGCGCCCGGTAGCCCGCGCACGCCGGCGACGCTGGCGATGCCGACCAGCCGGCCGCCGCCCGTCGCGCGCATCGGCTCGACGAAGGGTTCGAAGGTCGCCACGGTCGCCAGCAGGTTGGTATCGACGATGGCCTTGAAGACCTCATAGTCCTCGTGATGCCCGGTCAGGGTGCCGGCGCTGATGCCGGCGCTGGCGATGACCACGTCCACCCGCCCCTGGCAGAAGGCGATGAAATCCTGTGCGGCGGCATGCAGCGCCTGGCGGTCGCGCACGTCCACGGCGTAGCAGCGATGCTGGCCGGGCAGGCTGTCGGCCAGTTCCCGCAGCGCGTCTTCGCGCCGGCCCAGCAGGCCGAGCGTGGCGCCGCTGGCGGCGTAGCGTCGTGCCAGGGCGCGGCCCAGGCCGCTGCTGGCGCCGGTGATGAAAACCCTGTCCATGAAGGTGGCCCCGGTCGGATGTAAAAAAGCGGAGCCTCCCGGATGAGAGGCTCCGCCCGCTATGCTACAGGAACGCTGGCGCCGGGTTTACAGGAAGATGAGCGCGAAGATCGCCGCCACCAGCGCCCACTTAGACAGGTAGTACAGCGGCTTGCTCTTTTTCTTGAGCGCCTTGCCGAAGCGGCGCACGGCGTAGACCGCGCCGAAGATGCGGTTGATGCCGCCGGTGGCGTCGCCTTCCTGGTTGGGCGCGGCGGCCGCGCGCAGCAGGAAACCGCCGACCACGCGATTGAACGCCTGGGCCCAGCGATAGCGCATGGGCCGCTCGACGTCCGCGAACAGGATGATCCGGTTCTGGTCGGTCTTGTTTTCGGCGTAATGGATGAAGGTCTCGTCGAACACGACCGCCTCGCCGTCGCGCCAGTAGTATTCCTGGCCGTCGACGTTGATGTAGCAGTCGGGGTTGTTCGGCGTGATCAGGCCCATGTGGAAACGCAGCGAACCGGCGTAGGGATCACGGTGCCGCGGCAGCCGGCTGCCCGGCGGCAGCGAGGCGAACATGGCGGCCTTGATGGTCGGGATGCCCGCCAGCAGCTTGGTGGTCACCGGGCAAAGCGCCTCGGCCGACGGATGGTCGGCGTCGTACCACTTCAGGTAGAAGCGCTTCCAGCCCGTCTTGAAGAACGAGTTGAAGCCCGCGTCGTTGTACTTATCCGAGGCCTTGATGTGGCCGTCGCCATAAAGGTTGACGGCCTCGGCCCGGATTTCGTCGCAGCGGTCCAGCAAGACCTTCAGTTCCGGGAACTGGTCCAGGTCGAGATAGGGCTTGTTGGGCACGCTGGAGAATGCGTACATGAAGCAGTTCAGCGGCGCGGTGAAGGTGGAATGATCCAACGCCTGCCGCGAGAACCGGTGTCGTACGCGGCCACGGTAGTGAACTACCGTGGCGCACACGATGAATAACGCCAGAATGAACCACTTCATTCTTTTGTCCTCAATTCACTTGAGACGCGCCCCCTGCGCGCCCAAGCGTTATTTGTCCAATAAAGACGCGTGAAGTTCCTGCAGCGGGTAAACCTGCAGGCCGAGGCCCTGGCGCAGATACTGCATGCCCTCGACGGCCGCGCGGGCGCCCGCGATGGTCGTGAAGAAGGTCACGCGCGCCGCCAGCGCCTGGGTGCGGATGGTGCGCGAGTCGGCGATGGCGTTGCGGCGTTCCTCGACAGTGTTGATGACCAGCGAGATCTCGCCGTTCTTGACCATGTCGACGATGTGCGGACGGCCTTCGGTGACCTTGTTGACCAACTGCACCGGGATGCCGGCCGCTTCGATCTCGGCGGCGGTGCCGCGGGTTGCCACCAGCTTGAAGCCCAGGGCGTGCAAGCCGCGCGCCACTTCCACGGCGCGGGGCTTGTCCTGGTTCTTGACGCTGATGAACACCGTGCCGGATTCCGGCAGGCGCACGCCGGCGGCCAGCTGCGACTTGACGAAGGCTTCGCCGAAGCTGGTGCCCACGCCCATGACTTCGCCGGTCGACTTCATTTCCGGGCCGAGGATGGTGTCCACGCCCGGGAACTTCACGAACGGGAACACGGCTTCCTTGACCGAGAAGTAAGGCGGCACGACTTCGCGGGTGATGCCCTGGGCCGCCAGCGTCTGGCCGGCCATGGCGCGCGCGGCGATCTTGGCCAGTTGCAGGCCGGTGGCCTTGGACACGTAGGGCACCGTGCGCGAGGCGCGCGGGTTCACTTCCAGCACGTAGACATCGCCGCCCTGGATGGCGAACTGCACGTTCATCAGGCCGCTGACGTTCAGGGCCTTGGCCATCATGGAGGTCTGGCGCTTGATCTCGGCGATGACGTCGGCCGACAGCGAGTACGGCGGCAGGCTGCAGGCGGAGTCGCCCGAGTGCACGCCGGCCTGCTCGATGTGTTCCATGACGCCGCCGATGAAGACGGTTTCGCCATCGGCCAGGCAGTCCACGTCCACTTCGGTGGCGTTGTTCAGGAAGCGGTCCAGCAGCACGGGCGAGTCATTGCTGACCTTCACGGCCTCGCGCATGTAACGTTCGAGATCCTGCTGCTCGTGCACGATTTCCATCGCGCGGCCGCCCAGCACGTAGCTGGGGCGAACCACCAGCGGGTAGCCGATCTCGGCGGCATGGGCCAGGGCCTCGCCTTCGGTGCGGGCGGTGCGGTTGGGCGGCTGGCGCAGGCCGAGCTTGTTCAGCAGCTTCTGGAAGCGCTCGCGGTCTTCGGCGATGTCGATGGATTCCGGGCTGGTGCCGATGATCGGCACGCCGTTGGCTTCCAGCGCGCGCGCCAGCTTCAGCGGAGTCTGGCCGCCGTACTGGACGATCATGCCGACCGGATTTTCCTTGTGGACGATTTCCAGCACGTCTTCCAGCGTCAGCGGCTCGAAGTACAGGCGGTCGGACGTGTCGTAGTCGGTGGAGACGGTTTCCGGGTTGCAGTTGACCATGATGGTCTCGTACCCGTCGTCGCGCAGCGCCAGCGCTGCATGCACGCAGCAGTAGTCGAACTCGATGCCCTGGCCGATGCGGTTCGGGCCACCGCCCAACACCACGATCTTCTTGCGGTCGGTGGGCGCGGCTTCGCACTCTTCCTCGTAGGTCGAGTACATGTAGGCCGTGCGGGTGGCGAATTCGGCGGCGCAGGTGTCCACGCGCTTGTAGACGGGGCGCACGTTCAGTTGGTGACGCAGCTTGCGCACCTCGGATTCCACGGTGTCCAGCAGGAACGCCAGGCGGCGATCGGAGAAACCGCGGCGCTTCAGTTCCCACAGGGTGGCGTGGTCCAGGTCGGACAGCGTCTTCTGTTCGAGCGCCAGCTCGATGTCGACGATTTCCTTGATCTGCGACAGGAACCAGGGGTCGATGTGCGTGATGTTGTGCACTTCGTCCAGCGTGAAGCCTTGCGCGAAGGCGTCGCCCACGTACCAGATGCGTTCCGGACCGGGTTCGCCCAGCTCGACCTGCAGCTTTTCGCGGTCGGTGGTCTTCTGGTTCAGGCCGTCGACGCCGACTTCCAGGCCGCGCAGCGCCTTCTGGAACGATTCCTGGAAGGTGCGGCCGATGGCCATGACTTCACCCACGGACTTCATCTGGGTGGTCAGGCGCGCGTCGGCGGTGGGGAATTTCTCGAAGGCGAAACGCGGCACCTTGGTGACCACGTAGTCGATCGACGGTTCGAACGAGGCGGGCGTGGCGCCGCCGGTGATTTCGTTCTTGAGCTCGTCCAGCGTGTAGCCCACGGCCAGGCGCGCGGCGACCTTGGCGATGGGGAAACCGGTGGCCTTGGACGCCAACGCCGACGAACGCGACACGCGCGGGTTCATCTCGATGACGATCATGCGGCCGTTCTTGGGGTTGACCGCGAACTGCACGTTCGAGCCGCCCGTGTCCACGCCGATCTCGCGCAACACCGCGATCGATGCGTTACGCATGATCTGGTATTCCTTGTCGGTCAGCGTCTGGGCCGGCGCCACGGTGATGGAGTCACCGGTGTGCACGCCCATGGGGTCAAGGTTCTCGATGGAGCAGACGATGATGCAGTTGTCCGCCTTGTCGCGGACCACTTCCATCTCGAATTCCTTCCAGCCCAGCAGCGACTCTTCGATCAGCAGCTCGCTGGTGGGCGAGGCTTCCAGGCCGCGGCGGCAGATGGTTTCGAATTCTTCGGCGTTGTAGGCGATGCCGCCGCCCGAGCCGCCCATGGTGAAGCTGGGGCGGATCACGGCGGGGAAGCCCGAGGTGCCGACTTCCGCGGCGATGCGGCGCTGCACTTCCCAGGCTTCGTCCATGCTGTGGGCGACGCCCGACTTGGCCGATTCCAGGCCGATGTCGGTCATGGCCTGCTTGAACTTCTGGCGGTCTTCGGCCTTCTCGATGGCGTGCTCGTTGGCGCCGATCAGTTCGACGTTGTGCTTTTTCAGCACGCCGTGGTGGGCCAGGTCGAGCGCGCAGTTCAGCGCGGTCTGGCCGCCCATGGTGGGCAGCAGCGCATCGGGCTTTTCACGCTCGATGATCTTTTCGACGGCTTGCCAGGTGATGGGCTCGATGTAGGTGACGTCGGCCGTTTCCGGGTCCGTCATGATCGTGGCGGGGTTGCTGTTCACCAGGATGGTGCGGTAACCCTCGGCCTTGAGCGCCTTGCACGCTTGCGCGCCGGAATAGTCGAATTCGCAGGCCTGCCCGATGATGATGGGGCCGGCGCCGATGATGAGAATGCTTTTTAGGTCTGTACGCTTGGGCATGATGCAATCTTTACTTTTGGCCGGACATCAGGCTGATGAACTTGTCGAACAGCTCCAGGATGTCGTGCGGACCGGGGCTGGCTTCGGGGTGGCCCTGGAAGCAGAAGGCCGGACGGTCGGTGAGCTCGAAGCCCTGCAGCGTGCCGTCGAACAGCGAGACGTGCGTGACGCGCGCATTGGCCGGCAGGCTGGCCGCGTCGACCGCGAAACCGTGGTTCTGGCTGGTGATGAACACGCGCTTGGACGCCAGGTCCTGCACCGGGTGGTTGGCGCCGTGGTGGCCGGTCTTCATCTTGAGCGTCTTGCCGCCGACGGCCAGGCCCATGATCTGGTGGCCCAGGCAGATGCCGAACACCGGCAGCTTCTTGTCCAGGAACACGCGGGTGGCGTCGATGGCGTAGTCGCAGGGCTCGGGGTCGCCGGGGCCGTTGGACAGGAACACGCCGTCGGGGTTGAGCTTGAGCACTTCCTCGGCGCTGGTCTGGGCCGGCACCAGCGTCAGGCGGCAGCCGCGGTCGGCCAGCAGGCGCAGGATGTTGGACTTGATGCCGAAGTCGTAGGCAACGACATGGAATTTGGACTGGTCGGGCTGGGTGTAGCCTTCGCCCAGCTGCCAGGTGCCCTGGGTCCAGGTGGTGCTGTCCTTTATGGAAACGACCTTGGCCAGGTCCTGGCCGGCCATGCCGGCAAAGCCGCGGGCCAGTTCGACGGCGCGGTCGGCATCCGAACCGACGAAGATGCAGGCGCCCTGGGCGCCCTTTTCACGCAGGATGCGGGTCAGCTTGCGGGTATCGATGCCGGAAATGGCGACGATGCCCTGTTCGGACAGGTACTCGGGCAGCGATTGCGTGGAACGGAAGTTCGACACGCGGGCGGGACAGTCGCGCACCACCAGGCCGGCGGCGTAGACGCGATTGGCTTCGACGTCCTCGGCGTTGACGCCGGTGTTGCCGATGTGCGGATAGGTCAGCGTGACGATCTGGCCGCTATAGCTGGGATCGGTGAGAATTTCCTGGTACCCGGTCATCGCGGTGTTGAACACCACTTCGGCGACGGTATGGCCAGGCGCACCGATCGACACGCCTCGAAAAATGGTACCGTCCGCCAGAGCCAGAATTGCAGGAGGGAAGCGGTTGATCCCCTCGGGAAAGAGTTGCGGCAGCACAGTAAACCCCGGTTTTAGAATCGATAATCAAACCTTGGAATTATACCTTGAGCGGGCGTTTTTCCCGGGGAACCGCGCCAAATAAGGCTGAGATCGGAGATTTCGGCCGCCGCGGCGGGCCGGCCGTGCCCCTCCTTTGCCATACCAACGGTGACAGCGCCGTCGGCGGCTCGGTGATACGCTAAAGCACCTTCAACCCCTGATGCTGCGAGCCGTATTGTCCATGTCCAGCCAACTTGACGCCCTGCGCAATCACACCACCGTTGTCGCCGACACCGGCGATTTCGAGGCAATGAAGGCGCTGCGTCCCACCGACGCCACCACAAATCCGTCCCTAATTTTGAAGGCCGTCCAGCAGGACGCCTACCGCCCGCTACTCGAAAAGACCGCCCGCGACCACCGCGGCGCGCCCACCGCCGAGCTGATGGACCGGCTGCTGGTCGCCTTTGGCCGCGCCATCCTGGATATCGTGCCCGGCCGCGTCTCCACCGAAGTGGACGCGCGCCTGTCGTTCGACACCCGCGCCACCATCGAGCGCGCCCGCGCCCTGATCGCGCTGTACGAAGCCGCCGGCGTGCCGCGCGAACGGGTGCTGATCAAGATCGCGTCCACCTGGGAAGGCATCCAGGCGGCCCGCGCGCTGCAAGCCGAGGGCGTGCGCTGCAACCTGACGCTGCTGTTCTCGCTGCCGCAGGCGGTGGCCTGCGCCGACGCCCAGGTGCAATTGATCTCGCCCTTCGTCGGCCGCATCTACGACTGGCACAAGAAGGCCGCCGGCGCCGCCTGGGTCGAAGCCGACCACGCCGGCGCGCGCGACCCCGGCGTGCAGTCGGTGACCCGCATCTATCACTATTACAAGCGTTTCGGCATCGCCACCGAGATCATGGGCGCGAGCTTTCGCAACGTCGGCCAGATCCTGGCGCTGTCGGGCTGCGACCTGCTGACCATCAGCCCCGAGTTGCTGACCCAGTTGTCGCAGACCGAAGGCGACGCGCCGGCGCAGTTGCGCGCCGATGCGGCGGGCGGCGATATCGCCCGCATCGCGTCGGGCGAAGTGGCCTTCCGCACCCAGCTCAACGACGACGCCATGGCCAGCGACAAGCTGGCCGAAGGCATCCGCGCCTTCGTGGCCGATGCCATCAAGCTGGACGCGCTGATCGAAGCGCAGCGCGCCTGAGACCGCCGGCGCTGGCCCGGCGGCCACCGCCGGGCCGCGCGTCAGCGGTGATCGTGCGAATGCACCTGCAGCGCTTCCAGGAAGCGCGACACCATGTTGTAGGCCGCCACGGTGGCGGTCAATTCCACGATCAGTTTTTCCGATCCCATGGCGGCGCGGGCCGCCTGGAACACCGGCTCGGGCACCTGCACGTGGCGCGTCATGGCATCGGTGTAGGCCAGCACCGCGCGCTCGCGCTCGCTGAACAGAGTCGACGCCTCCCAGTCGGGCAAGGCGTCCAGCTGGGCTTGTGACACGCCCTCTTTCAGCGCGATCGGCGCGTGCTGGTCGGCCTCGTAGGGCGCGCCGTTGATCGCCGCCACCCGCATGATCACGAGTTCGCGAATATCGCCGGGCAGGGTGGACAACTGGCGGATGGAAGTCAGGTAGTTGAGCCAGCCGCCGGCCACGGCGGGGCTGTGCAGCAGCATCTGGTACAGGTGCAGCACGCTGCCGCGCTCGGCGACGATACGGTCGACCAGGGGTCGTGCTTCAGGATGGGACAGATCGGCGTAGGGAAGACGCGCCATGGAAACTCCGGAATAATCCGGCCGCTTGCGCCAAACGGCCAGAGGGATGGTGGACGTCCAAAAAACGAGGCGGCGCGCGCCAAAATCCCCGACGCTGCATATGCACACATTCGCAAGAACTTTGACATAATGACAACACATTGCGCACCTCCAGGACAAGCCTAGAATGAATGCGCCAACCCAGTCCCATCCGCCTGTCACGCTCGCGAACTGCGACAGCGAACCGATTCACGTCCCGGGCGCGATCCAGCCCCTGGGCGCGTTGCTTGCCTTCGATGCCGCGGGCGTGTTGCGCTACGCCAGCGAAAACGCCCCGCAGGTGCTCGGGATGCCGGTCGCATTGGGCTATCGCTGCGATCCGGCTTCGCTGCCGCCGGGCCTGGCGCGGAACCTGCCGGGCTGGCTGTCCCAGGACGATCCCGTCTTCGATCCGCTCAGCATCTCGCTGGACGGGCACGCCTACGACGTCATCGCCCACCGCAACACCGACGACCTGACGCTGATCGAACTCGAGCGCCGCGGCAACGACGCCGGCATCGCCGATCCCGCGCTGATCTACCGCAGCATCGAGCGCGTGCGGGCGCAGCGCGACATCGCCGGCCTGCTGGAGCGCGCCGTCCAAGAGGTACAACGCGCCACCGGCTTCGACCGCGTCATGGCCTATCGCTTCCATCCCGACGACAGCGGCGAGATCGTGGCCGAGCGGCGCGGCGATCCCGCGCTCGAAGGCTGGGTCGGGCGCCGCTATCCCGCCGGCGACATTCCGGCCCAGGCGCGTCGCCTGTACACCGTGAATACTTTGCGCCAGATCGCCGACGGCCAGTACCAGCCGGTGCGGGTGCTGGCGCAGGACGGCATCGACGCGCCGCTCGACATGAGCTTCTCGGTGCTGCGCAGCGTATCGCCGGTGCATCTGGAATACATGGCAAACATGGGCGTGCGCGCCACCATGAGCCTGTCGCTGGTGATCGGCGGCAGGCTCTGGGGCATGATCGCGTGCCACCACCATTCGCCGCGCCTGGTCCCCTACCCGGCCCGGCTGGCCTGCGAGGCGCTGACACAGGTGCTGTCCGCGGCGCTGGCGACCATCGAAGGCAACGACCGCGCCGCGCAAACACGGCGCAATGTCGCGCTGGTCAGCCGGTTGACCGAGCGCGCATCGGATTCCGAAAACATCCACCAGGCCCTTTCCGGCGGCCCGGAAACGCCCGCCTCGCTGATCGCCAACGACGCCGCGCTGTGCCTGTGGGGCAACAGCGTCACGGTGTTCGGGGGCATCGCGCCGCGCGGCGAACTTGCCGGCATCCTGTGCGCGCTGGACCAGAGCGGGCAACGTTTGGTCCACACCAACCACATCGCGCGCGACTATCCCGAGCTGCAGACCGACCTGGTGCCCTATGCGGGCCTGCTGGCGTGCAAGTTCGATCCCATGAACAACGGCTGGCTGATCTGGTTGCGGCGCGAACAGATCGAGACCGTGGTGTGGGGCGGCAAACCCGAAAAGCAATACGCGGTGGGCAACCTGGGGCCGCGCCTGACCCCGCGCGGCTCGTTCGAGGCCTGGCGCGAGGTCATGCGCGACACCAGCCCGCCGTGGCTGCCGGCCGAACTCGAGGCGGCCGACAACCTGCGCGACGAGCTGTCGCACATCGCCACCAGCCGCGCCGCCGATGTCGACCGCGCCCGCACCGCGCTGCTGGCGATGCTGGGCCATGACCTGCGCGATCCGCTGCAATCGATTTCCATGGCGGCCACGCTGCTTTCGCGGACCGACGCCGGCGCCCGCATGGGCGAACGCATCCGCTATTCCAGCGGGCGCATGCAGCGGCTGATCTCGCAGGTGCTGGATCTTTCCCGGCTGCAGGGCGGCATGGGGTTAGGCATCGAAAAGCGCGAATGCCGCCTGTCCGACCTCTTGAACGGCCTGATCGAGGAAAAGCGCCAGGCCTATCCCGGCCTGCTCATCGAGCCGGACGTGCACCCCGACCTGGTGCTGACGGCCGACACCGACCGCATCGCCCAGGTGGTCACCAACCTGATGAGCAACGCCCGCCAGCATGGCGCGCCGCGCATGCCGATCCACGTCAGCGCGATGCCGCGCGGCGACACCATCGAACTCACCGTGGCCAACCATGGCGCGCCGATCCCCGACGACGTCATGGCGCACCTGTTCTCACCCTTCAAGCCCGAATCCCTGGGCCATTCGCGCAACCGCAACGGCCTCGGGCTCGGCCTGTACATCGCCGAACAGGTGGTGCGCGACCACCAGGGCGAGATCGCCGTCGACTGCCGCGACGGCCTGGTCATTTTCACCGTTACCCTGCCGCGCGACCAGGATGCGCCGCAGGTCCCCGAATCTGGAGACATCCCTTGAACGACGAGCGCGCCCTACGCGTCCTGCTGGTTGACGACAATGAAATGGGCTCGGAACTGCTGGCCGAATTCCTGGCGCTGTCCGGCCTGGAGGCGCGCTGCGCGGGTACCGGCGAAGACGCGCTGCGGCAGGCCGCCACGTTCGCCCCCGAAGCAGTGCTGGTTGACATCCTGCTTCCCGACATGGACGGCTACGAGCTGGCCCGCCGGCTGCGCGAGCGCAATGTGTCATCGCGCATCTACGCCCTGAGCGGCCTGGCGCGGCATGAACGGCACGAAGACGCCTCCGCCCTGTTCGATGGCTGGATCGAAAAGCCTGCCGACCCCGATGCGCTGCTGACCGTGCTGCGCCAGGCGGGCTGACATCGCCATGCAAGTCGATATATCCGCCCAGGCGCTGGCCGCGCAAGGCGTACGGCTGAAGGTGCTGGCGCAGATATTCCCGGTGCTGCGCCACGAGGCCATCGCGCCGCTATCGAATGCCACCTTGGCGGCGGCCATGCTGAGCCACGCGCCTGAAGACGCGGATGCCGAGGCACGGCAGCAGCGCTGCGAACGGCTGGCCGGAGACCTCAACGACATGCTGGAAGACAGCGTCAGCGTGATCCGCGACCTGGACCAGTGGTTCAGCGACAACGGCGCGACGCTGCCGCTGGCGACGCTGCTCAAGGAATGCCGCAAGCTGCTGTTCTCGCAATTGATGTGGTCCAAGCGCCGGGTCCGCTGGCCCGAGGACCCGGGCGCGCTCGAACTGCCCGCTTTCACCAGCCGTTATCTGCTCATGGCATGGCTGCTGTGCCTGGTGGCCTGGCTGCCTGAAGGCGCCGAAGTGGAGCTTGACACGGCCGACCCATCGGCATGGCATGCCCGCTTCACCGTGCCCGCGCAGGCGCCGGACGGAGCCGCGCTGTTCGACACGCGGGACATCGAATGGCTGGCCGCCGACTCAGGCTGGCGCTTCGAGCGGCAGCCGCAGAGTTGGTCGTTGCACCGCGCCGCCTCGGGCAAGGAACCCGCATGATCTCCCCGGTGCACCAATTCCTGCGCGATGGCACCCGCGACCGCCACGAGGCCCTGGATCAGGGACTGGCGCTGGCCGATGGCAACGTCAGTCCGGCCCGCTATGTGGCGTATCTGCGCGCCATGCTGGGCTGGCTTGAACCGATCGAAAACCGGCTGTGGCAACTGGACTGGCCCGCCGCGCTGCGGGCCGAAGACAGGGACGGCAAGAGCGCGCTGATCCGCGCCGACCTGCGGGCGGCGGGCGACAGCGCGCCGGTTCCGCAATGCCCTGATGCGCCGCGCCCGCGGGCGGCCGACGCCTATGCGCTGGGCGTGGCGTACGTGGTGGAAGGTTCGCAACTGGGAGGACGCTTCCTGGCCAAGCGGCTCGAGACGCTGGCGCCGCCGCTGCCGCTAGGCTACCTGCGCGGCTACGGCGACGACGTCGGGCCGTTGTGGAAGGGGTTCCTGCTGCACCTGGACGAGGCGGCCCAAGGTCACGAAACGCAGGCGCTGCGTGGCGCGCAGGATGCCTTCGACAGCCTGGCCGCCTGGCTGCGCGAACAGCGTGCCCTGCGGGCTGCAGGCTAGCGGCCCCCCCCGGGACCAGCCCGCGCGGCAGACCGGAAGCGGCTCAGATCTTTTCTGTTTCGCCCGACTTCGGCTGCCACTTCATCAGGCGCTTTTCACCGATCCCGACAATGTAGTCGAGTACCAGCGCGAACGCCGTCAGCACCACGATGCCCGCGAAAACCGTGTTGACGTCGAAGGTGCCTTCGGCCTGCAGGATCAGGTAGCCGACCCCGCTGGCCGAGCCCAGGTATTCCCCGACCACCGCGCCGACGAAGGCCAGGCCCACCGAGGTGTGCAGGCTCGAGAACACCCAGCTGGTGGCCGACGGCAGATAGACGTGGCGCAGCAACTGGCGCTGGCGCGCGCCCAGCATGCGGGCGTTGTCCAGCAGGGTCGGGCTGACCTCGCGCACGCCCTGGTAGACGTTGAAGAAGACGATGAAGAACACCAGCGTCACCGCCAGCGCCACCTTGGACCAGATGCCAAGCCCGAACCACATGCCGAAGATCGGCGCCAGGATCACGCGCGGCATCGAATTGGCCGCCTTGATGTAGGGATCGAGAATCGCGCTGGCGCGTGGCGACAGCCCCAACCACAGGCCGAAGGCCAGGCCGGCGATGGTGCCGATGAAGAAGGCCAGCACGGTTTCGGTCAGCGTGACCCACAGGTGGGTGTAGATGTCGGCGTTGGTGACGAACCAGGCCCAGATGCGGCCCCACACCTTGAGGGGTTCGCCGAAGAAGAACGCCACCTTGGGATCGCGCGAGGCAAAGTGCCACACGCCCAGGATGACGACCAGCAGCAGCAACTGCCAGAAGCGCAGGCTGGCGGAGCCTGGTTTGAACGACTTGGACATGGTCAGGGCCTGTTCATGGGGAAGCGGGCGTGGCCGGGATCAGGCACGGCCTCAGGCCCGCTTCTGTTGTTGGGCGTAGCCCTTGAGCACTTCCTCGCGCAGCACGGCCCAGATGGCCGCGTGCAGTTCGACGAAGCGCAGGTTGTTGCGCACCTCGGCCACGTCGCGCGGACGCGGCAGGTCGATGGCGAATTCGCCGATCGGATGCGTGCCCGGCCCGGCCGACAGCACCACCACGCGGTCGCTCATGGCGATGGCTTCATCCAGGTCATGGGTGATGAACAGCACCGCCTTGCGCTTGGCCATCCACAGGTCCAGGACCTCGTTTTCCATCAGCTGGCGCGTCTGGATGTCGAGCGCCGAGAACGGCTCGTCCATCAGGATGATGTCGGGATCGCGGATCAGCGTCTGCGCCAGCATGGCGCGCTTGCGCATGCCGCCGGACATCTGATGCGGATAGCGGCTCTCGAAGCCGCCCAGGCCGACGCGGCGCATCCAGTCGCGGCCGCGCTCGAGGGCCTCGACACGCGGCACGCCGGCGAAATCCAGCCCGGCCACCACGTTGTCGAGCGCGCTGCGCCAGGGCAGCAGCGCCTCGCCCTGGAACATGTAGCCAGCACGCGAATTGATGCCCGACAGCGGCTGGCCGAACACTTTGACCTGCCCCGACGACGGCGCCAGCAGGCCGGCGCTGACGTTGAGCAGGGTGGACTTGCCGCAGCCCGTCGGCCCCACCACCGACACGAACTCGCCCGGCGCGATGGCCAGGCTGGTGTCGCTGACGGCGGTGTAGCGCTGCGAGCGGTCGTCGCGGGAGACGAAGGTGCAGCTGATGTTTTCCAGCGAAAGCGCGGCTTCAGCCATTGGGGTACTTCTCGTTGGCGCGGCGCGCGAAGTCGTTGGTCCAGACCTTGGACGGATCGATCTTGGCGCCGTCGAAATCCGCCTGGTACGCGGCCAGGGCCTTGAGCGCGGTGGCGGCGCCGTCCTCGGGGATCAGGCCGTCAGGCGACAGGCCTTCGAGGCTCTTGCCGATGGCGGCCTTGTACACCGCCGGGTCGCCCAGCAGGTAGGTCTCGGGCACGACCTTGGCGATCTCGTCCGGGCCTGCCTTCTGGATCCACTTGTCGGCGCGCACCATGGCGTTGGTGAGCGCCTGCACGGTATTGGGATTGGCGTCGATGAACGCCTGCGGCGCATACAGGCAGCCCGCGGGCATGTTGCCGCCGAAGATGTCCTGCGTGTCCTTGAGCGTGCGGGTGTCGACGATGATCTGGATGTCGCCCGGCATTTCCAGCATCGACACCACCGGGTCGGTGTTGGAGATGGCGTCGATCTGGCCGCTGCGCAGCGCGGTCACCGCGCCGGCGCCGGCGCCCACGCCGATGATCGACACGTCCGAAGCCTTCAGGCCGTGCTTGGCCAGGAAGAAGCTGACCACCATGTTGGTGGACGAGCCCGGCGCGGTCACGCCGATCTTCTTGCCTTTGAGGTCGGCGGGGCCTTTGTAGTTGGGCAGGTTCTTCTTGGAGACGCCCACGCCGATCATCGGCGCGCGGCCCTGCAGCACGAAGGCGCGGTAGGCCTGGCCCTTCGATTGCATCGACAGCGTGTGCTCGAAGGCGCCCGAAACCACGTCGGCGCTGCCCCCCACCACGGCCTGCAGGGCCTTGGAACCGCCGGCGAAGTCGGCGATGGAGACGTCCAGGCCCTCGTCCTTGAAGTAACCGCGCGCCTCGGCGATGGACAGCGGCAGGTAGTAGATCAGGGGTTTGCCGCCCACGGCGATCTGGACCTTGGTCTTTTCCAGCTTCTGGGCGCGCACGATGGCGGGGGCCATGCCCATGACGCCGGCGGCGCCGGCCATCTTGAGCAGATCACGACGTGTGACTGACATGTGTTGTCTCCTTGGGTGCGGGGATACCGATAGCGCCGGTCTGCGCCAGCTTGTCGATAGCCGCTGAATCATACCCCAGCGATTTCAGGACTTCCTCGGTATGTTCCCCTAATGACGGACCGATCCAGCGGGTGCCGCCCGGGGTTTCCGAGAGCTTGGGCACCACCGCCGGCAGCTTGACCGGACTGCCGTCGGCGAAGTGGTGCTGTTCGATCATGCGGCGCGCCAGGAACTGCGGATCCGTGAACATGTCGGCCACGCTGTAGATCTTGCCGACCGGCACGTCGGCCGCCTTCAGGGTGTTGAGCGCCTCCTCGATGCCGCGGCCATCGCACCATTGCTGGATGGCGCCATCGATCTCGGCGACGCGGCGGGCGCGGCCGTCGTTGCGCACCAGGTCCGGATCCGAGGCCAGGTCGTCGCGGCCGATGGCCAGCATCAGGCGGTGGAAGATCGCATCGCCGTTGCCGGCGATGACGATGTTCTGGCCGTCGCGCGTGGTGTAGGTATTGGACGGCACGATGCCGGGCAACGCGCCGCCGGTGCGTTCGCGCACCACGCCGGCCACGTCATACTCGGGCACCAGGCTTTCCATCATGTTGAACACGGCCTCGTACAGGGCGACGTCGACCATCTGGCCCTGTCCCGCCTGGCACCCTTCGCCCTGCACGCCGTTCCAGCGGCCGCCGGTGGCGTCGCGGTGGCGCAGCGCCATCATCGCGCCGATCACGCCATGCAGCGCGGCGATCGAATCGCCGATCGAGATGCCGACCCGCAGCGGCGGGCGGTCCGGGTGGCCGGACACGTAGCGCAGGCCGCCCATGGATTCGCCGATGGCGCCGAAGCCCGGCTGGTCCTTCATCGGGCCGGTCTGGCCATAGCCGGACAGGCGCACCATGATCAGCGCCGGATTGATGGCGCGCAGCTGTTCATAGCCCAGGCCCCACTTCTCCAGCACGCCGGGACGGTAGTTCTCGACCACCACGTCTGCGTCCAGCGCCAGCCTGCGGGCGATTTCACGGGCCTCGGGATGCTTGAGGTTGAGCGCGATGGATTGCTTGTTGCGGGCCTGCACGGTCCACCACAGCGAATTGCCTTCGTGCAGGTGGCGCCAGCTGCGAATGGGGTCGCCGCCGCCGGTCCCGTCGGGGCCGTGCGGCGTTTCCACCTTGATGACGTCGGCGCCGAATTCGCCGAAGATGCGCGCGGCGAACGGGCCGGCGATGAGCGTGCCGAGTTCCAGGACCTTCAGGCCGGTCAGGGCTGACATGTTGGTTGTCTTCCTCTCGTGGAGGCCGCGCCGGCGCGGGGCGGGCCGTTTTTCCAATGCTCGCCGGTACATTGCCGGCGCGCTATTGTGGGGGCGTGTCAGGTGGTCTTGCGCTCCATCAGCGCCCAGGCGATGGTGCCGGCGTCCACGTATTCCAATTCGCTGCCCGCCGGCACGCCGCGCGCCAGGCGCGTGACCCGCAGGCCGCGCTCGCCCAGGGCCTCGCCCAGGAAGTGCGCGGTGGTCTCGCCTTCGGCGGTGAAGTTGGTGGCCAGGATGACCTCCTGCACCACGCCGTCGGTGGCGCGGCGTATGACCCGGTCGAAATCCAGTTCGCGCGGGCCGATGCCCTCCAGCGGCGCGACGCGTCCCATCAGCACGTAGTACAGGCCGCGGTAGCCGTGGCTGGACTCGATCATGTTCTGATCGGCCGGCGTCTCGACGATGCACAGTAGCGAGGGATCGCGCTTGGGATTGGCGCAGGTCGCGCACACGTCCTCTTCGGCGAAGCTGTTGCAACGCGAGCAGTGGCGCAGGTCGCGCACCGCGCCCGCCAGCGCGCGTCCGAGCATGTCGGCGCCCTGGGGGTCGTGCTGCAACAGGTGATAGGCCATGCGTCGCGCGGAACGCACACCCACGCCGGGCAGGCGCCGCAGCGCCTCGATCAGCGAGACCAGCGGTTCGGGTTCGGGCAGTAGAGGGTCCATGACACGACGGCAACTTGCGGACGGCAAAGGCCGCGCCGCCCGGGGCGGCGGCGGCCGGAACGTTCGATCAGAACGGCAGCTTCATGCCCGGGGGCAGCGGCATGCCGGCGGTGACGGACGCCATCTTTTCCTGGGAGGTGGCCTCGGCCTTGCGCAGCGCGTCGTTGAAGGCGGCGGCGATCAGGTCTTCCAGCATGTCCTTGTCGTCGGCCAGCAGCGACGGATCGATCTCGACGCGCTTGACGTCGTGGCGGCAGGTCATGGTGACCTTGACCAGGCCGCCGCCGGAGGCGCCTTCGACCTGGATCTCGGCCAGCGCGTCCTGCGCCTTCTTCATGTTTTCCTGCATCTGCTGCGCCTGGCGCATCAGGCCGGCCAGTTGTCCTTTCATCATGATGGAGCTTCCTTGAACGAGGGAATGTAGGGATTTGCCGGCGCGTTACGCGGCGGCGGAAGGAGAGTCGACGTGGCGGATCGAACCGGCCACGACATGGGCGCCGAAGTCCGCCACCAGCGCCTGCACGAAGGGATCGACGGCGACCGCGTCCTCGGCGGCCTGCTGGCGCGCCGCGCGTTCGGCCTGGGCCACGGCGTGGGCCGTGGCTTCACCGACCGCGCCGACGTCCACGTCCAGCCGGATGCCCTGGCCGAAGTGTTCGCACAGCACCGTCTGCAGGCGCACGCGGCTTTCGCTTTCGGCCAGCGTCTTGACGGCCACGCGCAGGATGATGGCATCGCCCTGCACGCCGGCCCATTCGCTCTGGCGCGCCAGTTCGGCGGCCAGGCCGGTGACCGGCAGGCGCGCGGCCAGTTCGGGCCAGGCGGCGGAGGTCATGTCGGCCAGGCGCGCGCGCGACTGGCGCTTGCGGGCCGGGGCCGGGCCTTCGCGCCGGGCCGGCGCCGCGGAAGGCGCGGGCGCGGACGATGGCGCGCTGGCCAGCGTTTCGAAATCGTCGTCGGGGTCGGACGTGAAGCCGCCGTCGGGCGCGAAGCCAGCATCAGGCACGAAGCCGCCTTCGGCCTCGAACGGGATTTCCTCATCGACCCAGGACGGCGGACCGTCGTCATCGGCGGCCGGCGCGACCGCGGCAGCCGCGGGCGTCACGGCCAGCGGGGCCGACTTGGCGGGCCCCGGGGCCGCGGAGACGGCAGGAGTGTCCGTGGCGGGGGCATGCGGGGCGGGCGCTTGCGCGACGGCGGGAGCGGCGCTGGGCGATGCCGTCTTGGCCGGAGCGCCTGCGGCTGCGGCTGCGGCATTCGCGGGGGACGCCGGCTGGGCAGTGGCTGCGGCGGCCTGGGCGGCATCCGCGGCGGCGGGAGCGTCTTCCCAAGGCGGCACGCTGGCAGCGGCCGGCTGGGCGGGCGCGACAGGTGCGGCGGGCGCGGTGACAGGCGCCGCGGCCATCGGCGCAGGCGCGGCGGCCGGAACCGGCGCGACGTTCGCTTGCGGCGCGCTCACAGGCACGGATGGCGCGGGTGCCGCCGGTTGCGCCGCCTGCGCGGGCCGTTCCACCGCAGGAGCGGCGGCGACCGGCGCCGCCTGCGGCGGCTGCGCGGCGGCCACGGCGGGTTCGGCCGTCTGGCGGGCCGGCGTGGCGGGGGCCTCGATGGCGGTCTGCGGACCGGCGTCACCGTTGAGCGCCAGCATGCGCAGGCACGCCATGATGAAACCGGCGTACTCGTCCGGCGCCAGCGTCAGTTCGCCGCGGCTGTGCACCGCCACCGAGTAGAACAGTTGCACCGCGTCGGGATGCAGGGTCTGCGCCAGGCGGGCGATGTCGGCCACCAGCGGATCCTCGGCCGGCGTCACGCCGGACACGCGTTGCTCGATGGCGACGCGTGACAGCAGCACCGCCAGGTCGGCCAGCGCGCCGGCGTACGACAGGCCGCGCGTGGCGAGTTCGTCGGCCACCGCCAGCACGCCCTTGGCGTCGCCGGTGGACAGCGCGTCCAGCAGGCGCACCAGGTGGCGCTGGTCGATGGTGCCGAGCATGCCGCGCACGGCGTCTTCGGTCAGGTTGCCGGCGCTGTAGGCGATGGCCTGGTCGGTCAGCGACAGCGCATCGCGCATGGAACCCGACGCGGCCTGGCCGATCAGGCGCAGGGCCGGCACTTCGAAGCCGACCTGCTCTTCGCCCAGCACCGCCTGCAGGTGGCCCACGATGGAGTCGGCCGGCATCTGCTTCAGATTGAATTGCAGGCAGCGCGACAGCACCGTGACCGGGATCTTCTGCGGGTCGGTGGTGGCGAGGATGAATTTGACGTGCGGCGGCGGCTCTTCCAGCGTCTTGAGCATCGCGTTGAACGCGTGCCCGGTGAGCATGTGCACTTCGTCGATCATGTAGACCTTGAAGCGGCCCGCGCCCGGCGCGTAGACGGCCTGCTCCAGCAGCTGGGTCATTTCCTCGACGCCGCGGTTCGAGGCCGCGTCCAGTTCGAGGTAGTCGACGAAACGGCCGGCATCGATCTCGGTGCAGGCGCGACAGACGCCGCAGGGCTTGGAGGTGATGCCGGTTTCGCAGTTGAGCGATTTGGCCAGGATGCGCGACAGCGTGGTCTTGCCGACGCCGCGGGTGCCGGTGAACAGCCAGGCGTGGTGCAGGCGCTGGGTGTCGAGCGCATGCGTCAGCGCGCGCACCACGTGATCCTGTCCCACGAGGGTATCGAACGATCGCGGCCGCCACTTGCGGGCCAGTACCAGATAAGTCATGGCGGGATTGTAGAGCCTTTGCAAGAGCCTATGCGATTGCCGGCAGGAAATGCAAAAGGGACGGAATCATCTTCCGGGGATATCCCCTTGGAAAACAACCCCGTCCCCTTTGAGAAACCGGTTGGCGAGCCTTACTCCGGCACTGACCCTAAACGACTATGGCTGCTTCGTTCCCGACCTGACCAGGTTCACCGTCGAACCATGCGAAGGGGCCCGCCAAGCAAGATTCTAGCAGAGCTTCGCGTTGCTCGCTCGGCTAGCCTCTTGCTTGGCGGGCCCCGAGGGGCTGTATGTGCGCCCCCTCCCCGGCCCTCCCCCCGAGGGGGAGGGAGGAAGACTTTGCTTCGCTTGTCTTGGGGGCTCGCTTCGCTTTGCCTCACTTTTCCTTGGTTGCTTGCTTTGGATTTTTTCCTGAAGGCGAGGACGTTGCGGTGCTGGGTTCGTTTTGGTGAGGAGCTATAGGTCGATCCAGGCGCGGGCGCGGGGGAAGTAGAGGGCGGCGCGGGCTTTGCGGCCGTCCAGGGCGGTGACTTGGGCGCAGTAGCGCAGGAGTTGGTCGCCGTGGCGATGGCGCATGCGTTGGGCGAAGGCGGCGGGGGATTCGTTGGGTTGGGGGCGGCCTGTTTTGTAGTCGACGATCAGCCAGCCGTCTTCGGTGCTCAGGGCCAGGTCGATGACGGAGACCTTGCCGGCGGCGTCGATGAGGGGCCATTCGCGGCGGGCGCCGGATTGGGACAGGAGCCAGAGACCACGGTCGTCGGCGAGGGTGGACTGGAGGGCATCCAGGACGGCTTCGGCGGCGGTATCGGCCTGGCTGGCGGGGATGCCGGCGCGGGTCAGTTGGCGACGCATGGCGGGCAGGCGGTGGGCCAGGGCCTCGGCTGGCCAGGCGGCGATGCCGTCCTGGCCGATGCGGGCCAGCCAGGCGTGGGCCAGGGTGCCGATGGCGGCGTCGTAGCCGGATTCGAGTTGCCAGGCGGGATGCTCGGCGCTATCGCCCCAGGCGCCGCGCGCGGCCGCGGCGAAGCCGGGGCTGATGGCGATATCGGCCTGGCGCGCCAGTTGCGCCAGGCCGTCGCGATGCACGCGGCGCAGGGGCTCGCCTTGCCATTCAGGGCCGTCGTCGCGGGGTTCGGCGCTATCGCCGTCCGTCGCGGGCGGCACGGGTGTTGTCAGGCAGGGCCAGAGGCGGCCCAGCAGGCTGGCGGAGGACGGTGTCTTGGCCTGGCCGGTGGCTTCGTCGATGGCGACGTGGCCAACCAGATGCAGGCGCTTGCGGGCGCGGGTGGCGGCCACGTACAGCAGGCGGTCGATTTCGTAGGAAGCTCGGCGCGCCTCGCGCGCGCCGAGGTAGCGCGACACGGGGTCGGCCTCGGTCTCGGCGCGCGGCTTGACCGGGCCGAACAGCACCCGCCCGCCGCTTTGCTCGAAGCGCACCAGCGGCGGCTGGTCGCCGCGCGGAGCGCGATGCAGGCCGTAAAGGATGACGGTTTCGAACTGCAGGCCCTTGGACTTGTGCATGGTCATGATCTCGACGGCGGCCTCTTCGTCGGCCGCATCCGGCGCCGCGAACAGCCGCGCGATGCCGGCGTCCAGCGCGGCCGGATCGATGGCGCCGTGCGGCGCCAGGCGCTCGACCAGCTGGAACAGGCTTTCGGCGTCATTGGCCACCGACGGCCCGCTGTAGAGCGCGGGACCGCCCAGGCGGCGCCACAGCGTCTCGATCCAGGCCGCGAACGGCATGGCGCCCGAGGCGTTGCGCGAGTCCAGCAGCACCGCCGCCACCTGCCGCAGGCGGGCGTATTCATCGGGATGCAGCAAAGCCTCGGCCGAAAGCCGCGCGCCGGCATCGTCCGGCGGCAACGCCGCGCCTGTTTGCCGGCTCGTCCCGGCCGGATCGCCCGGCGGCGCGGCGTCATCGAACAACGCCCCCTGCGCCGGATTCTCGGTGTCGTCGAACAGCGAGCCCTGCCGCGACGCGGCTGGGACCGTGGCCGAGACGGCCCGCACCGGCGGGGTGTCGGCGGGCCGGGCCGGCGCGGGGCGCAACAACCGCTCCAGCAGCACCGGCACCGGCGTGACGTGGTCGGCGCCGAACAGGCGCTGCAACGATTCCAGCGTCAGGCCGCAGAACGGCGCCCGCAGCACCGACAGCCAGGCCAGCCGGTCGCCCGGGTGGGACAGCGCCCGCACCAACTGCACCAGGTCCGCCACCACCGGCCGCAACGCCAGCGGCACCAGGTCCACCGCGCGGCAGCGGATGCCCTCCTGCGCCAGCCGGCGCGTGAGGTTGCCAAGGTGGCTGCGGGCCCGCACCAGGATGGCGACCGGATGCTTGCTGCCCGCGTGGTCCGCCAACGCCTGGCGCACCAGGCCGACCGCGATATTCTCGGCCTGCTCCTCCGCCGGAACGCCGCCGCCGCGCGACCAGGCGGGATGAAAGCGCACCGCCGGATCCGGCAGGGTCTCGTGGAACGCGCTGGACGGGCTGTACTTGATGGCGCCCGCGGCGGCGTCGCTGCGCTTGGGCAGCAATTGCGCGAACGATTCGTTGACCCAGTCGACGATGCCCGCCTGCGAACGGAAATTGTCGGTGAGGTTGAGAAAGCCGGGCTGGAGTTCCCCCACGCCCCGCTGCGCCACTTCCAGGAACAGGCCCACTTCCGCCTTGCGGAAACGGTAGATCGACTGCATCGGGTCGCCCACCAGGAACAACGTGCGGCCATCTCCCGCCTGCCAGCCGGAGGTCAACGTTTTCAACAGATCCAGCTGCGTCTGGCTGGTGTCCTGGAATTCGTCGATCAGCAGATGGCGGATGGACGCATCCAGCTTGAGCAGCAGTTCGCCGGGATCGTCGGCGCTGCCCAGCGCCGCGGCGGCGCGTTGCGAGATCTCGATGAAATCGACCTCGCCGGTATCGGCGAAGCGCAGCCGCAGCTGCGCCACGGCCAGCGCCAGCGTCATCAGCTGCGCGCCCAGCACTTCCCACTGGGCATCGCTCAATCGCGGCGCGGGGATATCGCGCACGGCAGCCAGGCGCCGCACCCACGGGGCGTCGCCATCGGCGCTCTCGAGCCAGGCGACGAAGGGTTCCTTATGCGCGCACTTGGCGGGAAAGCCCAGGTTCTTGTTGACGGTCTTGCGCAGCGACCCGGTGCCGGTCAGCAGCAGATGGGCCACGGCGCGCCACTGGTCCAGCGCCTCGGCGTCGGCCGGCAGTTCGTCGGTCCAGTCGCGCAGCGGCGCCAGCCGGTCGTCTTCGCCGCCGTCCTGCAACTGGGCCGCGGCCAGCCGCGCGGGACCGCACAGCGCTTCGGCCCAGCCAAGCGGCATGGCCTCGCACAGCGCGTCCAGGTCCTCGCCGATGGCTTCGGCCAGCGTTTCTTCCAGGGCCTCGCGGTCGGAGCCGTGGCGCAGCAGCGGCAGCCACTGGTCGCGCTGGCCGAGCATGTCGGCGATGGCGTCCTTGGCGGCCTGCACGTCCACGTCCATGTGCTGCAACAGGATGCGCACCGCGTCGTAGTCGTCCGCCAGGTCGAGCGTGGCGCGAGCCGCGGCTTCGTAATGCGCGCGCGCGTCGTCGGTGATCTCGGGCATGCCGCCCAATTCGGACAGCCACGGCATGCTGCGCACCAGGCCGGCGCAGAACGAGTCGATGGTGCGGATGGCCAGGCGCGCGGGGTGGTCCAGCAGATGCCACTGCTGCGCGTCGTTGCGCGCCAGCGCGGCGCGCGCCAGGTCCCAGCTGCGGCGTTCGTGCGCGGCCTCGGGCGGCGCGTCCAGCCCGCGGCGCAGCTTGCTGAGCACGCGCGCATGCATCTCGGACGCGGCCTTGCGCGTGAAGGTGATGGCGACGATTTCCTCGGGGCGATTGACGGTGGCCAGCAGCGCCAGGATGCGGTCGGTCAGCAGCTCGGTCTTGCCGGAGCCGGCGGGGGCCTGCACCAGGAACGAGCGGGCGGGGTCCAGCGCGGCCGCGCGCGCGGCGTGGTCCTGGGGCTGGCGTTCGACATCGGCCATGGCTCAGGCGTCCTCATCGTCCAGGTGCAAGCGCAGGAACGGCAGCGCATCGCAGTATTTCAGGTCGTCGCGGCGATAGGCGACGTTGGCGGCGTAGCCCGCCACGTATTCATCGGCCAGCGACTCGATCGCGGCGCGCCAGCGCTGGCGGATCTCGGGCCAGGACAAGCCATCGAAATACTTGCTCTCGGCGGCCAGCGTCACGCCTTCCATGCCCAGGTCTTCGTCGGCCAGTCCCTGCGCCGCCACCTGGCGAGCGTGGATCTGGGCCAGCACCAGGCCGGCCACCTCGCCGCCAGCGGCATCGGCCAGCACCGAGGCATAGAACGGCAGCTGCACGTTGACGGGGCGGCTGCGCGACCAATCCGGCTCGGGCTTGGCGGCGGCCACCCCGGTCTTGTAGTCGACGATGACGTTGCGGCCATCGGCCAGCGTGTCGATGCGGTCCAGCCGCAGCTTCAGGTGCAGCGCGCCATGGCGCCATTGGTGATTCTTCTCGACCTGCGCCACCGCGAACGGCAGGCGTTGCGCCTCCATGTCGAGCCACGCCGCCAGCACCGTCCTGGCGCGCGCGCATTCCAGCGCCTTCAGGGCCGGCGCGTATTCCTGGAGTTCCTCGTCCGCCGCCTGCGCCACCGCCTGTTCCAGCAGCGCCGGCAGGCGCCCCTGCGCCAGCGTTTCATGCAGGGCATCCTGGTCGGGCAGCATGCCCCACACCAGCTCGAGCGCCTTGTGCAGGAACTGGCCGCGCACGTTCACCGTGGCCGCGTCGGCATAGGGCGCCAGCTCGCGCCCGCCCAGCCGATGCCGCACGAAGGCCCACAAGGGGTTGCGCGCCTGCGTGTCGAGCACGTCCAGGCCGCCGCCGCCGCGGTCATCGGCCGCCAGCGGCGGTCCGCGCATATCGTCCAGCGATTCCTGCGGCAGGGCGGCCACGGCCGCGACCGGCGCCGGCCGCCAGTCGGTGGGGGCAGCAGCGGCGATCAGCGGCGACGGCCGCAGTTCGCGTTCGCCGTCCATGTGCGCATGGCTGACGATCACCTGCGGCGCGCAACGGCACAACGCCGCGTAGATGCCCTCGGCCCATTCGCGTTCGCGTTCGGGCGTGGCGCGCGGCGCCTTGGCCTGGCGCAGCACCGCCAGGGGCAGCAACGGATTCGGCTTGGGCGAGGCAGGCAGCACGTCGTCGGTCAGGCCCAGTATCCAGATACCGTCCCAGAAGCCGCCTTCGGCTTCCAGCAGGCCCAGCACGTCGAGCCGCGCCGAGGGATCGCGCTGCGGCTGGAACGAAGCCGAGCGCGCCACGCTCTGCAGCAGATTGACCGCCGCCACGCCGCCCAGCTTGCCGGCGGCGGGCGCCAGCGCGGAGAAACCGCCCAGGGCTTCTCCCAGCGCCCCCAGCGCCTGGTAGCCGACACTGTCCAGCACGCCTTCGCCGGGAAAGCCCAGCGCCGTCAGCGCCGCTTTCATACGCAGCATCCAGACGTCGCAAGACGCGCGGGCGCCACCGCGCGTCCAGATTTCCATGGCCTGGTCCCAGGCCTGCGCCAACGGCGGCAAGGCCGCCAGTTGCTTGCGCCACTCGGCCGCGCCGACATGGACCTGCCCGCGACGACGCCAGCGCGCGTCGATGGCGGCCAGGCGCGCGCGTTCGCTGACGTCGCCCGCGCAGTGCCCCGCCAGCAGGGCCGCGCCCAGCACCTCGACGGCGCAGCCCTTGCCGGCCGCGCATTCAGCCAGCGCCCGCAGCCAGGCCAGCGCCGCGCGCGCCATCGGCCATTCGTCGAGCGGGCGGCCCACGGCCACGTTGAAGGCGAATGCCGGCGCGCCATCGCGGCCGGCCAGCGCCTGGCTCAGGATGCGGCGCGCGAACGGCGACTCGGCCTCGAGCTGCGGCGAAACGATGGCGTAGCGGCCGGAGGGATGCTGTGCCAGCTGGCCCGCGGCCCATTCGGCCGCCGCGCGCCATTCGGCGCCGTGGTCGGCCGCCTCGAAGCGCCGCGGCGTGGCCGGCGCCCGCTGGGTATCGCGCCATTGCGCGATCAGGCAGCCCTGGTCTTCGAAGGCGCGCAGCAGGCGCCGGAAACGCGGCGACAGATCGGTGAAGCCGGCCAGCACCAGTTGCCCGGGAACGGCCAGCCGGCCGTCTTCGAGCGCCCGCAACACCCGCGCATAACCCTGGTTCGCGTCTTCGGCGTCGATGGCGGCCAGCGCCTTGCGGTAGCGCTGGCGCCAGCGGGCGAAGCCGCGGTACTCATCGGTATCGGCGCCGGACGGCACCTGCAGTGTCCATTCGTCCATCAGCAGGTCGGCGTCCATCGACAGGCGGGCGGCCTGGCTGGCATCGAGCAGCACGCGCTCGGCTTCTTCGGCGCGGATGGCCTCGGTCCAGACCAGCTGCGTGGCGAAGCTGTCGAGGCGATAGGCCGGCACGTCCTCGTCGTCCTCGAACGCCAGTTCGTTAGCGGACTCGGCCAGCCAGGCGGACAGGGGCAGGATGCGCGGCAGTTCGCTGACCTGGCGTTCCTGGCGCAACAGCCCGGCCAGCTCGAGCGTGAGCCGGCGCGACAGGCGGTTGTTGACCGTCAGCACCAGCAGGTCGGCGGCGGGCATGGCGCCGACTTCGGGCAGGCTGAGATCAGGGTAGGAAAGCGGGTCGTCCTGCATGGAAAGGCGAAGAATCGTTCACCGCCGTAGGATACCGCGAGGCCGCCGCGCCAGCGCGGCTAAAAACCGCACAGCGAAGCCAGGTTTTCCCAGTGGATCTGCATCTCGGGCGTGGTGTAGCCCCAGAAGGCCAGGCCCAGCACCAGCGCCAGTGCCGTCCAGCCCAGCAGCCGCCAGCCGCGATGGCGGCGGGCGGGCGTGGGAGCAGGCCTGGCGTTCATGGCGGGTTGCGACCTGTCAGGCTGCGGCCGGCTGCGCCAGCGGCTGTTCGCGCACCGGCAGGCACAGCAGGGCCGCGGCCACCGCCAGCGCTACGCCGAGCCACCAGACCAGGTCGTAGTTGCCGGTCTTGGCATAGGCGTAGCCGCCCAGCCAGACACCGATGAAGCTGCCGACCTGGTGCCCCAGGAAGACGATGCCGGACAGGGTTGCCGCATAACGCAGGCCATAGATCTGGCCGATCAGCCCCTGCGTCAGCGGCACGGTGCCGAGCCAGAACAGCCCCATCCAGGCCGCGAACGCATACAGCACCCACGGCGACAGGGGCATCCACAGCAGCAGCAGGATGCCGAATGCGCGCATGCCGTAGACCACCGCGAGCAGCCGCTTCTTGCTGTACTTGCCGCCCAGCTTGCCGGCGTAGAACGACCCCAGCACGTTGAACAGCCCGATGAGCGCGATCGCGGTGGCGCCCTGCCCCGGCGTCAGGCCGCCGTCGGTGACGTAGGCCGGCAGGTGCAGCGTGATGAAGGCCGTGTGGAAGCCACAGACGAAATAGCTCCAGAACAGGAAGTGGAACGACGGGTGCCGCACCGCCTGGCGCACCGCCGCCGCCAGCGACTGCTGCGGCCCGCCGTGGGCCTGCGGCCGGCCGCGCAGGAAATAGGCGAGCGGCGCGGCGCATGCCACGAACAGCGACAACACCCACAGCGCGCCCGGCCAGTCCAGGCCGGTGATCAGCGCCTGGCCGGTCGGCACCACGGCGAACTGGCCGAGCGAGCCGCCGGCGCTGGCAATGCCCATGGCCGTGCTGCGGTAGGCCGGCGGCACCACGCGCGCCACCACCGGCAGGATCACGGGGAACGTCGTGCCGGCCTGCCCCAGGCCGACCAGCACGCCGGCGCTCAGGTACAGCGTGGTTTCGTCCGTGGCAAAGCGCGTGCCGATCATGCCCAGCATGTACAGCAACGCGCCCAGCGCGATGGTGCGGCCGGAGCCATGGCGGTCGGCCAGAATGCCCATGAAGATGCAGGCCACGCCCCACACCAGGTTCTGCAGCGCGAAGGCCATGGAAAACACATCGCGGCCCCAACCGTGGGCCAGGCCCATGGGCTGCATGAACAGGCCAAAGGTGGCGCGCACGCCCATGGCAAGCAGCACCACCAGGGTACCCAGGATGATGGTGCGCACGTAACGCGTATCGGTAGTGCTGGACATGATTGTTCTTATTGATGGGGAAAGGCGCCCCCTCCTCGGGACGGCCGGGCCTTGGGCCAGACGCGCACATCATAAACAAATAACCTGGCGCGACCGGCAATACCCGCGTCGGCGCATCGCGCATGGCGTGCTCGCTCACTGGCGTGCCACGCAAAATATAGTTGATTTTATCAACCATATATTCCAGAATGGGTTTTTCCCTCTTCTGATCAGCCATGACTCTGCAAACCCCGCTGACCCGCCTGTTGGGCACGCGCTATCCCATCATCCAGGGCGGCATGAGCTGGGCCTCGTCGAACGCGGCGCTGGCGCTGGCGGTGTCGCGCGCCGGCGGGCTCGGCGTGATCGCCGCCGGCCCGATGTACCCCGAGGCGCTGCTTGCCGCCATCCGCGAGGTCCGCGCCGGCACCGACGCGCCCTACGCGGTCAACATCCCGCTCTACAACAAGCGCGCGCAGGAACACATGGACATCGCGCTGGCCGAAGGCGTGCCGGTCATCATCGCGTCGCAGGGCGGGCCGCAGAAGCACATCGGCCGCGCGCGCGAGGCGGGCGCCAAATGGCTGCAGGTCATCGCCAGCCCCGAGCATGCCGCCAAGGCCGAAGCGGCCGGCGTGGACGCGGTGATCGCCGTCGGCCTGGAGGCCGGCGGCCATCCCGGCCCCGATGAAATCGGCCTGCAAGTGCTGCTGCGCTCGGTGACGCGGCGCGTGTCGGTGCCGGTGGTGGCGGCCGGCGGCATCGCCGACGGCGCCGGCATCGCGGCCGCGCTGTGCCTGGGCGCCGCGGGCGCGCAACTGGGCACCCGGTTCCTGCTGACGCCCGAGGCCGGCGTGTGCGATGCCTACAAGGACGCAGTGCTGGCGGCAGGCGTGGCCGACACCACGCTGGTGGGGCGCGGCCGCTCGCCGGTGCGCATGCTGCGCAACGCCTTCGCCCGCGACTACCTTGCGGCCGAGCGCGGCGGCGACGAGGCCATGCTGGAGACGATGTTCGCCGGCAGTTCCCTCAAGCAGGCAGCCTTCGACGGCGACGTGCAGGGCGGCAAGGTCGAGGCCGGCCAGAGCGCTGGATTGATCGACAGCCTGCAGCCGGCCGGCGCCGTGGTGGAGCAACTGGTGGCGGAAACGCGCGACGCGCTCAGGCGCGTGGCGGCGCTGGCGGGTTGACTGCGAAGCGCCGCCGTCGGTCGGCGCGGGACATCCGACGCCGGCTCAACGCCGGCGCAGCCTGGGCGTTGTCTTTCAGGCGCTCGCTTCCCAAGGGTTCACGAGGCGGACCCCGCAACCGGAAAAATCGGACACGTTTCGCGTAACGAGCGTCATCCCGTGCACCAGCGCGGTAGCCGCGATGAAGGCGTCCCGTTCCGGACGCAGATCCGGCACATGCAACCTGGCGCAACGCAACGACACGGCCGCATCGAGCGGCAGCGTCCGGTTGGAGAATTCCGGCAGGACGCGATCGCGCATCCAGGCCCGCAGGCGTGCGCCCTGGTCGGCATCCCGCCGCTCCATGCGCTGGATGCCGATTTCGATTTCCATGAGCGTGATCGCCGAAACGTAGAAGTTCACCGCGTCCTCGTTCGAGAACCAGGCGATCACGTTCCTGTCCGCCTTGCCGTCGCCGGCTTTGCGCAGCTCGGACAGCACATTGGTATCCAGCAGGAACATCAGTCGACGTCCGCGGGACGGGGCAGCTCGCGTGAGCGGGGGGCATCGAGATCGATGCCGGCCAGGCCCGGCATCGACAATGCGCTGACGAGATTTCGTTTTTGGCCGACCAGGCGCCAGTATTCCTCGATGCCGAGCAGGACGTGGGATGGCTTGCCGCGGTCCGTGATGAACACGGGGCCATGCAGGGCCGCCTTCTTGGCGCGGGTCACGTCCTGATTGAGTTCCCGGCTGGACAGTGTGGTGATAGACATGATGCATCCCCTGATCCTTACAAATAACGTAGTAACGTTACTACATAGAAAGCAATGAAACCACCCCGGCAGCCAGGGCCACCGGGAGATTTTCCCGCTCATCAGGATCCGACCAGGGCGGCAAACCGTCATTCCGGCCGCCGGAACCGTCCTATTTCTTCATCAACCCCGCCGCCTGCACCAGCTTGCGCATGGCGGCCTGGTCCTTCTCGACGAAGGCGGTGGCCTCCTGCGGCGTCATGTTCCACAGATCCACCCCTTGCGCCTGCATCAGCTTGCTGTATTCAGGATCGGCGTTGACCTTGGCCACGGCATCGTTCAGACGTTGGAGGATTTCCGGCGGCGTGCCCTTGGGCGCGGCCAGGCTGTACCAGGACGCCGACTCCGCGCCCTTCACCCCGGATTCGGCCAGGGTCGGCACGTCCGGCAACAACGGCGAGCGCTGGCCGTTGGCGTAGGCCAGCGCCTTGAGCCGGCCGCTGCGGATGAACTGCAGGCTGGCAGCCAGGTTCAGCACCGCCATGTCCACCTGGCCGCCCACCAGGTCATTGATGGCGGGCGCCGCGCCGCTGTAGGGGATGTGGACGATGTCCACGCCGGCGCGTTCGCGGAACAGTTCGGCGCCCAGGTGGGGCGAGCTGCCCGGCCCGGCCGAGGCATAGTTGATGCGGCCCGGTTCCTTGCGCGCCATCGCGATCAATTGTTCGACGCTGTCGGCCTTGAGCGTGGGCCGCACCACCAGCATGTTGGGCTGGTTGGCGACGATCGAGACGAAGGCGAAGTCCTTGATGCCGTCGTACGGCGTCTGCTGCATCAGCGGCGTCACCACGTGGGCGGCCGACGTGCCGAGCAACAGCGTGTAGCCGTCCGGCTTGGCCCGCGCCACGAAGTTGGCGCCGATGGCCGCGCCGCCGCCGGCCTTGTTTTCGACGATGATGGTCTTGCCCAACTGCTTTTCCAGCTCGCGCGCCAGGGCCCGCCCCAGCACGTCGGCGGGACCGCCGGCGGCATACGGGTTGACCAGCGTGATTGGCTGCGAGGGATAGGAATCGGCGGCGACGGCAGGGGCGCACAACGCGCTCGCCACCGCCACGCCGCACAGCAGGCGCTTCAGAGTCTTCATGGTTTGTCTCCTGGGATATTGTGTTTTATGCGTGGTGCGGGGAAAGGCCCCGGGGCGCATGGCCCCGATGGCTAGATCGCGCCCTGCGCGCGTAACGCCTCGATCTGCGCCGGCGACAGGCCGAGCCGGCCGGCCAGCACGCTGTCGGTGTGCTCGCCCAGCAAGGGCGGACGCTCCAGCCGCGGATCGTCGAAACCATCGAACTTGAACGGGACCGGCACCGCGCCGAAGCGGCCGATGGACGGATGCTCGTAGCTGGCCACCATGCCGCGCGCCAGCACGTGCTCGTTGTGCAGGATCTCCTCGACGTCCAGGATCGGGCCGGCCGGCACGCCGCGCGCATCGCAGCGGCGACACAGTTCGTCGCGCGTCAGCCGCGCGGCGGCGGCCGACAGGCCGGCCATGACTTCGTCGCGGCGCGCCACGCGCACGGCGTTGCGCGCCAGCTCCGGATCGTCGGCCCATTGCGGCAGGTCGAGCGCCTCGCACAGCGGCTTCCAGTGCTGATCGCTGCCCGTTATCTGCACCCAGCGTCCGTCGCCGCATTCGAAGGCGGCGGACGGCACCCGGCCGGGATGTTCGGTGCCCAGCCGCGGCGGCACCTCACCCAGCGCGAAGTAACGCGCGGCCGCCAGCGACAGCAGGCCGACCTGGCCGTCCAGCATGGAGAAGTCGATGTGGCAGCCCTGCCCCGAACGCGCCCGCCCCACCAGCGCCGACAGGATGCCGATGGCGGCCCACAGGCCCGAGGTCAGGTCGCTCACCGGCAGGCCCGGCTTGACCGGGCCACCGCCGCGCTCGCCGGTCAGGCTCATGATCCCGCCCATGGCCTGGAATACGGTGTCATAGCCTTTGCGCGGCGCGTACGGCCCGGTCATGCCGAACCCGGTACACGAGAAATAGATCAGGCCGGGGTTGTCCGGCGCGATGTGCTCGCGGTCCAGCCCGTATTTGGCGAGCGTGCCGACCGGGAAGTTCTCGACCACCACGTCGCAGGTCTGCGCCAGGCGCCGGATCAGCACCTGCCCTTCGGGGTGGCGGAAGTTCACCGTGACCGATTGCTTGCTGCGGTTGAAGGCCAGGTAATAGGCCGACTCGGTGCCGCCCTCGCCGCGCACCTTGGGCTCGAAGCCGCGCGTCTCATCGCCGCCGCCGGGCTGTTCGACCTTGATCACGTCGGCGCCCAGCTCGGCCAGGATCATCGAGGCGAACGGGCACGCCAGGACGCGCGACAGGTCCAGGATGGTGACGCCTTCGAGCGGCCTCATCGCGCCGCTCCCTGGCGAAAGCCGCGCATGATGACGTTGGCGTCGCGGCCCACGCCCAGCGCCTCGGCCAGCCCCAGGTCGGCCGCGCGATGGAAGGCGCGCTTGGTCAGGCCCATGGCGGCCGGCTCCCAGCCAGCCAGGCGTTGCGCCATCGCCAATGCCTGGTCCAGCACCTGCGCGGCGGGCGCGACGCGGTTGGCGATGCCCAGCTGCAGCGCGCGGGCGCCGTCGATGGGCTCGGCCATCGCCACCAGCTCGAAGGCATGCTTGCGGCCCACCTGCCGCACCAGGTTGGCCATGACCACCGCGGCCACGATGCCGTGGCGCAGTTCCGGATAGCCCAAGCGCACGTCCTCGGCCATCACGGTCAGGTCACATGCCAGCGCCAGGCCGGCGCCGCCGCCGAGCGCATTGCCATGGACCGCGCCGATCACCGGCTTGACCATGCGCGAGAACACCAGGTGCAGATCGGTAGTGAGATCGGCGCGGCGCAGCACCGCGTCGGGCTGTTCCGGCGTCAGGGCCGAGAACTCGCCGGTGTCGGCGCCGGCGCAGAACGACTTGCCGTTGCCCGCCAGCACCACCGCGCGCACCGCGTCGTCGCGGTCCGCCTGGCGCAAGGCCTCCAGCAGCGCCGTGGTCAACGCGGTGTTCAGGGCGTTGTGCTTTTCCGGACGGTTCAGGCGCAGCAGCCGCACCGCGCCCAGGTCTTCAATGATCAATTCCGACATCACGGATATCCTCTTCCAATGGCGACAAGCAAAGTGATTGATTAAATCAACAATAAGGGTAAAAAAAGGCGCGGGCCGCGCGCCCACGCGTTAGCGCGGCTGCACGCCGCGGCCGCGGCGCGCCGGCACCTCCGCCTTGCATTCGTTCAACATCTCCAGCGCATGCGCCGTCAGCTTGTCCAGCATGCGCTCCATCGCCTCGCGCTCGGCATCCGATAGCACCGACAGCATGCTTTCGTTGCGCTCGATCGCCGCGGGGAAAATTTCCTCGTACAGCGCGCGGCCGGCGCGCGTCAGGTCCAGGCTGACGCCACGGCCATCCTGGCTGTCGGCACTGCGCTGGATCAGGCCGCGCTCGATCAGTTCGGACACGGTGCGGCTGGCCTGGCTCTTGTCGATGTTGGCTTCGCGCGCCACGGCGTTCAACGACATGTCGGGCGCCGCGCCCAGCAGCGCGATGATGCGCCATTCGCGCGGACCGACGCCGTAGCGGCTTTCGTTCAGGCCGGCGGCAATGCGGCTGGAGACATAAGCCAGCCGGTTCAACCGGTACGAGAACAGTTCCTTGAGCGCCCGGGGTGCGGGACGCGCGGCGGTGGCGGACTTGGATGCGGTGCGGGTGGCCATGGCGGACTCGTCAGATGCGGGAAAACGTGGCGTTCGCGCCCTGCGCGCGCCACTGCCCGCATGATATACAAAGGCGGCGCGCGCCCCTCACGCGGCCGCTCTCGCGGCAGCGCCGATCAGCGGGTTCAGCCCGCTTTGCGCCACCCGGCTGTGCAGGGCGCGCCCCAGCACTTCCTGGCAATGGGCCGAGACGGCCGCCAGCCCCGCCAGGTCCAGGCCGGTGCGCACGCCCATGGACTCGAACAGGCTGACCAGGTCCTCGGTGGCGACGTTGCCGGTATGGCCGCCGCCGTAGCGCACTTTGGCCGGATGCCCGCCGACACCGCCGAAGGCGCAATCGAAGTGGGTGACGCCTGCCTCCAGCGCCGCCACGTAGTTCACCAGGCCGGTGCCGCGCGTGTCATGGAAATGCGCCACCGGGGTCACCTGCGGCACCTCGCGCGCCATGCGCCCATACAGGTCACGCACCGATGCCGGCGTGGCCATGCCGGTGGTGTCGCCCAGCGTGACAATGTCCACGCCCAGCGCGGCGAAGCGCCGCGCGTCGGCCATGACCGTCTCCGGATCGACGGCGCCTTCGAACGGGCAGCCGAACGCCACCGAAATCGTGCCGATCAGGCGGAAACGGCCGTCCGCCAGCCGCGCCATCTCCGCGATGTTGTCCCATTGGGCGGCGCGATCGCGCTTCAGGTTGCGCGTCGAATGCGATTCACTGGCCGAGACCAGCAGGCTGATCTCGTTGGCGCCGATGCCGGCATCCAGGTCGGCCCGCGCGCGCTCGACGGCGCGCGCATTGGCGCAGGTCGCCTTGTACCAGACGCCGGCGCGCCGCGGCAGCGCCGCCAGCAACTCGGTGGCGTCGGCGAATTGCGGCACCACCTTGGGATTGGAATACGAGGTCGCCTCGACCCGCTCGAAGCCCAGCGCGGCAAAGCGGTCGATCAGGTCGACCTTGACCGCGGTGTCGATGAAGTCCGGCTCATGCTGCAGGCCGTCGCGCGCGAAACATTCGCACAGCACCACGTCGCGCGCGCTCATGCCTGCTGCTCCAGTCCGAACAGCGCCAGCGCGTGGGCGCGCAGCTTGTTCTTCTGCACTTTGGAACTGCCGGTCATGCCGATGTGCTCGAAGCTATCGACGATCTCGACATAGCGGGGCACCTTGAAGTTGGCGCAATGCGCCTTGCACCAGGCCGTCAGCTCGTCCGGCGTGCAATCCTGGCCCTCCTTGAGCAGCACGAACGCCGCCGGCACTTCGCCCAGGCGCGCATCCGGCACGCCCACCACCTGCGCCATGCGCACGGCGGGGTGGCCGTGCAGGGTCTCTTCCACTTCAGCCGGCGCGACGTTCTCGCCGCCCACGCGGAACATGTCCTTCAGGCGGCCCACCATGCGCAGCCGGCCCGCCGCGTCCATTTCGCCCAGGTCGCCGGTGCTGAGCCAGCCGTCCGCGCCAAGCGCTTTGGCGGTGGCCTCGGGCATCTTGTAATAGCCCTTCATTACGCTCCAACCGCGCGCCTGGATCTCGCCCTGCATGCCGGCGGGCAGCGGTGCGCCCGTGCCCGGATCCACCACGCGCACCTGCATGCCGGGATGCGGCAAAGCCCAACCCATGGCGCGCAGTTCGAAGGGATCGTCGTGCGCGGACAGCGTGATGTTGGGCGAGGCTTCGGACTGGCCGTAGGCGTTGCAGATGCCCGGCACGCCCATCACGTCGCGGATCTTGCCCATCACCTGCGGACCTGCCGCCGCCCATCCGCCGCGCAGATGAATGCGCTTGCGGTCGAAATCGGGATGCCCCATCAGCATGAGGAAGATGGTGTCGTTGCCGGACGTCAGCGTGCAGCGTTCTTCATCGAGCATGCGCAGCGCCTCGGCCACGTCGAACTTCGGCAGCGTCAGCAGGCAGCAACCGGTCATCAGGCTGACCAGGATCGACAAGGTAGTGCCGGCCACATGGAAGTACGGACGGATGCTGAAATAGCGGTCGTCGGGCCGCACGCCGATGCGCTGCGCCGCGGCCCAGGCGTTGGTCAGCATGTTGGCATGCGTCAGCATCACGCCCTTGGGAAACGAGGTCGTGCCCGAGGTGTACTGGATCAGCAATACGTCGTCGGGCGCCACGGCGCGCAGCGCGGTGTCGAGCTCGATATCGTCGACCGTCTCGCCGGCACGCAGGAAGTCCTGCCAAGGCTGCGCGCCCGCGAGGCAGCGCGCGCCCAGCACCACGACGCGCCGCAGCAACGGCAGCGCCTCGCCGGGCAAGCCACTGTCAAGCGCCGGCTCGACCTGGGTAAGCAGGCCGAGGAAGTCGATGCCCAGGAATGAGTCGGCCGTCAGCAGCAGCTTGACGTCGGCCTGCCTGAGGCAGAACGCCAGCTCATCGGTCTTGAAGCGCGTATTGACCGGCACCGTCACGGCGCCCAGCATGGCGCAGGCATAGAACACCTGCACCCAGGTGCCGCCGTTGCCCAGCAGCACGCCGACGTGGTCGCCACGGCGCACGCCGGCCGCATGCAGGCCGCGGGCGATACGTTGCGCGCCATCCTGCAGCGCGGCCCAGGTGTGGCGTTCGCCGGGCGCGACGAAGGCTTCGGCGGCGCCGCGCTCGGCCACCTGGCGTGCCAGCGCCTGCGACAGGGTCATCGGACCGATCATTCCTTGTCTCCCGCCGCGCCGAAGCCGGCGATGGCCTGCTTCCAGTCGCTGCCGCGCAGATTTTCCTCGATGGCCAGCAACTCGATCGCCATCGCGCCTTCGCGCGTGGTCGCCAATCCCTGGTCGATGCTGCGCTTGGTCAGCCTGACGGTCAGCGGCGCGGCGCGCGCGATGGCCGCCGCCATGCGCGCCGCTTCGCCCGCCAGCGCGTCGGGCGCATACACATGATTGACCAGGCCGATCTCGCGCGCTTCGGCCGCATCGAAACGGCGGCCGGTGAACAGCAATTCCTTGGCCTTGCGCGCACCGGCGATGCGCGGCAGGCGCTGCGTGGCGCCGACGGTGCCCCACCCCACCTCCGGATAGCAGAACGTGGCCTCGGACGAGGCCAGCACGAAGTCGCAGGCGCCGGCGATCTCGCAACCGGAGCCGAACGCCGCGCCCTGCACCACCGCGATCACCGGCTGCGGCAGGCGTTCGATCGCGGCATAGGCGGCGAAGCCCTGTACCCGGCGCGCCGTCATTTCCGCGTTCGACATGGTCTTGCGCTCCTTGAGGTCGGCGCCGGCACAGAATGCCGTGCCGGCCGCGGCGATCAACACCACGTGCGCGTCCGGATCGTCAGCCAGTTGCTGCATGGCCTGCACCAATTCGGCGCACATGAGGGAATTGAGCGCGTTGCGGCTGTCGGGCCGGTTCAGCGTCACCGTGGCGACACGGTCCTGCACGTCCAGCAGGATCGTGTGGAAAGTCGGGGTCATGCCTGCTCCTGGATGTTCTGGGTATGCGGCCGGACCGCCGCGCGGCGGCGACGACTGGCCATGCCAGGCAATATAGGGCATATAGTTGATTTAATCCACTAAATTTCGGTGCTTATCCAATGGTGTTACACTTACGCGCCGGTCTTTCCCTGGAATATCAAAGCACTAGGCGTCACTTGGCCTGATGCGATTCCAGCGCGAAGCCATCGCGCAGTCTCGCCGTAGTTAACGGCGAACTCTACAACCCAAATACCACAATTATTCAAAGGCTTGGGTTTTTGCTGTAGTAGGTTTGTAGTAGCGAATCGCACGTCCCAGGCGCATAAGAGGCCTCGAATCACATCAAGTTACAATCCACCTTCTTCATAGGGGGTGACGTGTACATATCCAGGGTACGGGTGCAGAATTTCCGGTCTCTCGCGGAAGCAGATATCGAGCTACATGACTATACGGCGCTTGTGGGCTTGAACGATTCCGGCAAGAGCAATCTCCTCCGCGCGTTGAACCTCTTCTTCAATGGGCATACCGATCTAGACCAGCCTCTAGTATTCGAAAACGACTTCTCTCAACAAGCCAAGTTGGTTGCAAAAAAGGCCAAACAAATTGAGATAGAAGTTGAGTTCACTCCGCCAAAAAATTATCGAGATGCTGATCACGTAATCTGGAAGAAGGTCTACCGCGCAGACTCCCCAGCCCCCTATCTGGATCAGGTGTACCGTAAGGATGGAAGGGAGTTCTCGCGAGGTTCTAGAACCGCATATTGGATTCGGCATTTGGCGTTTGAGTACGTGCCAGCCGTGCGAGGGAAGAGCTTTTTTTCCTCCCTGAAAAGAAGACTCCATGCGACGCTGGCGGACACAGTGGCGCCGAAACTCACGGGCGCCTCAACGACTTTTCTGTCCAGTCTCCGCGCCGAAGTAAAAAAAATAGAGCAGGACTCGCATAGACTGCTCCAACTAAAAACCGAGTTTTCGCTACCCAGTGACTTGGGCGACCTGTTCGAAGCTTTGGAATTCAATTCCGCAGACGATCACACCAAGACTGCATTGCACTACCGAGGGGATGGAATTCAGGGTCGCCATGTCCCGCTGATATTGAAATTTCTCGCGGATCAGCGCAAAACCAATTCTGCAATGGGTAAACCCCCATCAGAGACAATCTGGGGATATGAAGAACCCGAAAACAATCTGGAACTAAGCAAACAAGTTGATATGGCGACTGAGTTCGCCTCCTACGCCTCTAGCGTTCAGATCCTTGTTAGCACACATTCGCCCGCGTTTTACAACGTCGCGAAAACCAGCTCGAACGGTGGCATCCAGAACACCATACGCAGCAACGGCCGCACAGATTTTTCCAGGGAAATATCCCCCGAACAAGTCGATCAGCATCTTGGATTGATGCCGTTCGTGGAACCATATCTCGCAAAGGCCAAGGAAGAGCGTGAACAGTTGATCGCTTCCGTTAGGGAGCTGGAGGCTGCTGCGCTTGTCACGAATAAGCCAGCCCTCTATGTTGAAGGCAGCTCGGACAAGACAATAATCGAGGCGGCGATATCGGCACTTGGCCTAAAGCAGAATTTTGTGATCATGGCCAAGGATGGCATGGGTGGGGGAGCAAATTGGGTGGCAAGTTGCTGTCTAGCGCGAGCAGCCATGACTGACGTCACGGCGACTACCGTCGCATTGTTTGATCACGACGCTGCGGGCAAAGAAGCCGCGAACAAGTTGTTCGAGAGATGCCAAGCAATCGGCCGAGAGGGCAGAACCAGCCGCATCTTCGTCGGAATCGACAATGGAGATGATCATGTTCGGCGAATCAAATCAAGCGGAATCAAAATTCCGATCTCAATTGATGAACTATGCGACCACGCCGCTTGGCTTCATGCAAAAAGCAAAGGCTGGCTAGAAACGAGAGGCTCAGACCTGATAGAAGCGAACACTGCGCTCTTGGAACTAGATCGGCCGCCCCTTGAGTCACTTAACGCGCTCCTGGACGATCCACATGACCTGTTGATCGTCCATCACAAACTCAAGGGAACCAAGAAAGGAGATTTTGCTTCCTACCTAGGACGACGGCTTTCAACCGACAAAGTTGTTCCCGCTACTCTAGCCGTCCTAGTTCGCAAGATCGTCCAGAAGTTTCAAAACTGACCTGCAAGGCGGAGGTTGGAGGGTGTCGTCCTTGCCGAACGCCTGTCGCTTACACGAGCAGAGCTACTTTGGGGCGCTGTAGCAAGCCCGTACGCAAGATCGAGCCATCGACGCTTCAATGTTAGAATTCTGCTCTCAAATGGATATAAGTCGCACACAAAATCCTTTATTTTCAGCAACTTATAGAAGTCTCGCCGTAGTTAAATGGATATAACCGGCCCCTCCTAAGGGTCAATTGGTGGTTCGATTCCACCCGGCGAGGCCACCCTTCCCCGGCCTCGATTCCGCAGGCCATCGCAAGAAAATTCCCCGCTTTCAGCCAGATGAGGGTTAATCCGGGCTACGCTCACGCGCCGCGCGCCGGTAGCGTCTCGGGACGCGTTTGGTGACGAATACGCCATCCGTCAATACGACCCCGATATTTTTTTGGGCGATGATAGCGAATCGTCTTGCGCGTCACTTGAAATTGCTGTTTAAATTCGACGCGTAAGCCTCTAATTCATCTGGACTTTTCCTGAACCGTCGCGAGCACGATCAGGGAAACAATTCTTCACAGACTGACAAGCCTGTTCAAACCATGGCATTTAACTGGAAACGTGCAATTGCGAACGCGATAGCGCCGGCGGCGCTGGCGATGTGCGCGCTCCTGCCCTCCACCGCGCTCGCCGCGAAGAATACCGACCCCTGCAAGACCAACGCCAAGTCGGCCGCTTGCAAGGCGCAACAAGCCAAGAAGGCGCCCGCTCCCGCCAAGAAGGCCGGCGCCGGCAAGGCCGCCGCCCCCAAGCAGAGCGCGGCCAAGGGCGCGCCCAAGGCAGCCGCCGGCAAGCAAGCCGCGCCCAAGTCGGCCGCCGCCAAATCCACGCCCAAGGGCGCCGCCGGCAAACAGGCCGCGGGCAAGGGTGCGCCCAAGCAGGCCGCCGGCAAAAAGGCGTCTCCCAAGGGCGGCAAGCAGGCCGTCGCGCAGCAGGGTTCGTCCAAGAAGGGCGCCGCCGGCAAGAACGGCAAGCCGAACAAACCGTCGCGCGCGCAGCGCACGGCCGCCGCTGCGGCGGCCGCCGCCATGCCGCCGCCCGCGGTGTCGGTGCGCGCCGAAGCCGCCGCGCTGCGCTCCAGCACCGCCTATGTGCAGGACCTGGCCACGTCCACCGTGATCTTCGCCAAGAACGAAAACGTGGTGCGCCCCATCGCCTCGATTTCCAAGCTCATGACCGCGGTGGTGGTGGTGGATGCCAACCAGCCGATGGACGAGATGCTCGAGATCACCGATGAAGACATCGACGGCCTCAAGCACACCACCTCGCGCCTGCGCGTGGGCACCAAGCTGTCGCGCGGCGACATGCTGCACCTGGCCCTGATGTCTTCCGAGAACCGCGCCGCCAACGCGCTGGGCCGCCATTATCCGGGCGGCCTGCCCGCGTTCGTGGCCGCCATGAACGCCAAGGCGCAGTCGCTGGGCATGACCAGCACGCACTTCATCGAACCCACCGGCCTGTCCAGCGACAACGTGTCGTCGCCGCACGACCTGGCCCGCCTGCTGCGCGCCGCCTCGCAGCGTCCGCTGATCCACCGCTACTCCACCGATACCGAGTACGACGTCGAGATCAACAACCGCACGCAGACCTTCCGCAACACCAACCTGCTCGTGCGCAAGCCCGACTGGGACATCAAGGTGTCCAAGACCGGCTACATCAACGAAGCCGGCGAATGCCTGGTGATGCTGGCGCGCATCAATGGCCGCGACCTGGCCATCGTGCTGCTGGACTCGCAGGGCAAGCTGTCGCGCATCGGCGATGCGGTGCGCATCCGCCGCATCGTGCAAAGCGAAGTGGCCATGGCCTCGGCCCAACCCGGCGGCTGATCCGCGCCTCGCCCACCCACGAAAAAGCCCGATCCAGGATCGGGCTTTTTTTCGTCCGGCGCCGGCCGGCGCATGCGCGGACGCGGGCATCCGCTTTCCACACCGGCGGCCTTCGGAAGGCCTGTGTATTCACGCCTACGCCGCGACCGCCCGTTTCGGCCGCAGCGGCTGCGGGTCGTACATGGAAGGCGGCAGGCCTTCCAGCACCGCTTTGGCGTTGAGCGAGCGGATCGGCACCGCGGCATCGGCGGGGATGCGGCCCTCGGCCTGCAGCAGTTGGTAGCGCAGGCAGCACACGCGCAGGAAGGAGGTGAAATTGGCGGCCTCGCCGCGGTACTCCACCAGTTCGTCGTAAAGGCGCTCGATCAATTGCGTGACCCGCATGCCGTCGCGCGCCGCGATCTCTTCCAGCACCTGCCAGAACAGTTGTTCCAGCCGCAGGCTGGTGGCCGCCCCATGCAGGCGCAGGGAGCGGGTTTCGGGCGCGTAGGACTGTTCGCTGGCGCGGATGAAGATTTCACACATGGGCGCTCCTGGTGCGGACACGATACTTGCGAGCCACTTTACGACGACACCCGGCGGCACGGCAAGACACCCCTGCCGGCAGGAGGACCTCGCCGATTCTGCAACGATAAGTTTCCTTGCCGCCCCCATCCGGACACCGTTGATATAAATCAAGGTCTCGGACGCGTACCCATCCGAGCATGCTAAGACTGATCTGACTTCGGAGGCAGCAATGAACAAGACCATGAAGGCCGCGGTGGCCCGCGCGTTCGGCAAACCCCTGGAAATCGAAGAAGTCGAGGTGCCGCGCCCGCGCGCGGGCGAACTGTTGGTGAAGATCGAGGCCTGCGGCGTCTGCCACACCGATCTGCACGCGGTCGAGGGCGACTGGCCGGTCAAGCCCAATCCCCCTTTCATCCCGGGCCACGAAGGCGTGGGCCACGTGGTGGCGGTGGGCGAAGGCGTGACGCACGTCAAGGAAGGCGACCGCGTCGGCATCCCCTGGCTGTATTCCGCCTGTGGCCATTGCGAGCATTGCCTGGGCGGCTGGGAGACGCTGTGCGAACAGCAGCAGAACGCCGGCTACTCCGTCAACGGCGGCTTCGCCGAGTACGCGCTGGCTGCGGCCGACTACGTGGGCCTGCTGCCGAAGAATGTCGGCTTCGTCGACATCGCCCCGGTACTGTGCGCCGGCGTCACGGTCTACAAAGGCCTGAAGATGACGGACACACGGCCGGGTAACTGGGTCGTGGTCTCCGGCATCGGCGGCCTGGGCCACATGGCGGTGCAGTATGCGCGCGCCATGGGCTTGAACGTGGCGGCCGTGGACATCGACGACGACAAACTGGATTTCGCCAAGCGTCTCGGCGCCGAGGTGGTCGTGAATGCCAAGACCACCGATCCAGCGGCTTACCTGAAGAAGGAAATCGGCGGCGCCCACGGCGCGCTGATCACGGCGGTTTCGCCCAAGGCCTTCGAGCAGGCGCTGGGCATGGTGCGTCGCGGCGGCACGGTGGCGCTCAACGGCCTGCCGCCGGGCGACTTCCCGCTGTCGATCTTCGACATGGTGCTCAACGGCGTGACGGTGCGCGGTTCGATCGTGGGTTCGCGGCTGGACTTGCAGGAATCGCTGCAGTTCGCCGAGGAAGGCAAGGTGCGCGCGACCGTGGCGACCGAGAAGCTGGAGAACATCAACAGCGTGTTCGACCGCATGCGCCGCGGCCAGATCGAAGGCCGCATCGTGCTGGACATGGCGGCGTAACACTCGCCTCGCCCCGCAAAAAGGCGCCTGCCATGGCAGGCGCCTTTGTTTTGCTGCGGAGCGGGAATGCACGCAGGGCGCGGGAACGGCGCCCCCCCTTTCATGGCGCGGCAGCGGATCGCGCGAGGCGGCGCCGGCCACGCGGCCGGTTCAGTGCGTGATCCGGGTCCCAAGCACGGCCAGGAACTGCGCCAGCCATGCCGGATGCGCGGGCCAGGCCGGCGCCGTCACCAGGTTGCCGTCGGTGTAGGCCTGGTCGATGCCGATCTCGGCGTAGGTGCCGCCGGCCAGGCGCACTTCCGGCGCGCAGGCGGGATAGGCCGAGCAGGTGCGGCCTTCCAGGATGCCCGCGGCCGCCAGCAATTGGGCGCCATGGCAGACGGCGGCGATCGGCTTTCCGGCCTTGTCGAAGGCGCGCACGATCTCCAGCACCTTTTCGTTCAGGCGCAGGTATTCCGGCGCGCGTCCGCCCGGGATCACCAGGCCGTCGTAGGAATCGGCCTCGACGCGGTCGAAGTCGTAGTTCAGGGCGAAATTGTGGCCGCGCTTTTCGCTGTAGGTCTGCGCGCCCTCGAAGTCGTGGATGGCGGTGGCGATGCTCTCGCCGGACTTCTTGCCGGGGCAAACGGCGTGCACCGTGTGGCCCACCGCCAGCAGCGTCTGGAAGGGCACCATGGTTTCGTAGTCTTCGGCGTAGTCGCCGACCAGCATCAACAGTCTCTTGCTCATGTTCGTCTCCTGGGGATGGGGATCGCCGGCTGGTGCGCCCGCGGGCCGGGCGGCCGGTTCTTGATGTTCTTGGGTCATTGTGCCCCCGCCGGAGAACGCGAGGGTGGTAACGGGATACCACGCGGGCCGCGAGGCCGCTGCACCCCTTATTCCAGCGCCACGGTCACCGGCCTGGCGTCGAGCAGGCTCACCAGCACGTTCGGGTCGATGCCCACCAGGTAGCCGCGGCGGCCGCCGTTGATGTAGACGACCGGGTATTGCAGCACCTCGGCCTCGACCCACACCGGCATCTTCTTGCGCGTGCCGAACGGCGAGGTGCCGCCGACCTGGTAGCCGGAATGACGCTGCGCGACTTCCGGCTTGCACGGTTCGACCTTCTTCAGCCCCGCCTGGCGCGCCAGGTTCTTGGTGGAGACTTCGCGATCGCCGTGCATCACCACGATCAGCGGCTTGGCCGATTCGTCTTCCATCACCAGCGTCTTGACCACCGCGTGCGGGTCCAGACCCAGTTGGCGCGCGGCCTCGCCGGCGCCGCCGTGATCGACGTAGTCATAGGTGTGTTCGGTGTACGCCACCTTGTGCTGCTTGAGGAACTGGGTGGCGGGCGTTTCGGAAACGTGGCGGGCTTTGCTCATGGCGGTGCGGCGAAAAGGCGAAGGCAAAAGTGTAGGCAGGCCGGCGATGGCGCGCAAACGCCCGCGTCAGCCGCGCGGATGATGCGCCGCGTGGAGCGCCTTCAGGCGTTCGCGCGCCACATGCGTGTAGATCTGGGTGGTGGAGATGTCGGCGTGGCCCAGCAGCATCTGCACCACCCGCAGATCGGCGCCATGGTTCAGCAGATGGGTGGCGAAGGCGTGGCGCAGCACGTGCGGCGACAGCGGCGCGTGCACGCCCGCCAGCACCGCGTACTTCTTCACCAGCTGCCAGAACGCCTGGCGCGACATCGCCTCGGCGCGGCCGGTGATGAAAAGCGCGTCACTGACGCGGCCCGCGGCCAGCTCGGGCCGCGCCGTTTTCATGTATTGGTCGATCCAGTGCGCCGCCTCCGCCCCAAGCGGCACCAGGCGGTCCTTGCCGCCCTTGCCCAGCACCACGCGCACCACGCCTTCGTTCAGGCTGACGTCCAGCGCCCGCACGCCAACCAGCTCGGACACGCGCAGGCCGGTGGCATACAGCATTTCCAGCATGGCGCGGTCGCGCAGGCCGCGCGGCTCGTTCAGGTCCGGCGCGCGCAGCAACGCGTCGACCTGTTGCTCGGACAGCGTCTTGGGCAGGCGCGGCGGCTGCTTGGCGGCCACCAGTGTCAGGCAGGGATCACGCGCCGCGCGATGCTCGCGCAATGCCCAGGCGTAGAAGCGTCGCAGCGCCGCCAGGCGGCGGTTGGCAGTGGTGGCGCGGGTTTCCTCGTGGCGAAAGGCAAACCAGGCCTCGATATCGGCCTTGCCGGCCTCGGCCAGCGCCTTGGCGGGGCCGGCCGGCAGCGCGTGCGCCGACGCCGCGTCGCCGTAGCGGTCGGCCATCTCGCGGGCGTAGGCCTCGGGGTCCTCCAGCCAGCGGGCAAAGCCGGTCAGGTCGCGCCGGTAGGCCGCCAGGGTGTTGGCCGACAGGCCGTCCTCGAGCCAGACGGCGTCGATGAAGGCATCGATGTCGGCCTGGGAAGCAAGCGGCGCGCGGGAATCAGGCATGGGACCGGGAGGAAGGCGTCAGGAAGGCGAATCGGCCGAGGCGTATGCGGAGCGTCGCGCAAGGCAATGCCGGGCGCGGCATCGGCCGCGGGATGGGCAACATTCTACGGCGGCGCTGTCGCCGGAGCATTCAGCGCCCCACGACCGCCGCGGCCGACTTCAGCCAGGACTCGAACAGTTTCAGGGCCTCGGAACGCTCGCTGCGCTGCGGATAGCCGAAGTAATAGCCCTGGCTGACCGTCAGCGACTGCGGCACCGGCATCGCCAGGGTGCCTTGGTCCAGCGCCGGCTGCGCCAGAAAGCGCGGCATCAGGCCCACGCCCAGCCCGGCCTGCACCGCCGCCATCACCATGGTGAACAGTTCGTAGCGCGGCCCGCCGGCCGCCTGCGGGCCGTACAGATAGTTGTTGGCGCCGTACCACTGGCGCCAGGCATCGGGCCGCGAACTCAGGTGCAGGTGGGTCATGCCGGCCAGCGCGCCGGCGCCAGCCTCGGTCACGCGCGCCGCCAGCTCGGGCGCGCACACCGGCACCAGCTCGCGTTCCGGAAACAGCAGCACGCCCTGGGTGCCCGGCCACAGCGTGTCGCCGTGGTAGAGCGCGCCGTCGAACGGCTGGTCCTTGAACTGGAATGGCAGCGTGCGCACCGACAGGCTGACGGTGATGTCCGGCTGCTCGCGCTGGAAATCCGCCAGCCGCGGGATCAGCCAGGTGGTGGCCAGCGTCGGCACCACGGCGATGTGGATGCTGCGGCCCATGCCCGTGCGGCTGACCAGGCCGAAGGTGTCCTTCTCGATCTGGTCGAGGTGATGGCGGATGCGTCCCGCATATTCCGCGCCATGATCGGTCAGGACGATGCGGCGCCGCACCCGCGTGAACAACTGCACGCCCAGCCGCGCCTCCAGGCTGGCCACCTGGCGGTAGACCGCGCTGTGGGTCAGGGACAGCTCTTCGGCCGCCCGCGAAAAACTGCCCAGGCGGGCCGAGGCCTCGAAGGCCTGCAGGGCGCTGAGGTTGGGAATGCCGTTTCTCATGGAGCGGGAACCGCCAGGAAGGAACCGAAGATCGCCGGAAACACCCGCCGCGCCTGCCGCGGCGCAATATCCGGGTCGTGCCGGCGGGTCACTAGATTGTGCAATTTTATCAATTGCGTTGTGCGATCAAGGAACATTATGCTCGAGTGTCTTAATCTCGGCTCATCCTGACACCCACCATGTCCCAGCAAGCATCCCGCCTCGGCGGCCACATCCTCGTCGACCAGCTCGTCGCCCAGGGCGTCAAACACGTTTTCTGCGTTCCCGGCGAGAGCTACCTGGCGGTGCTGGATGGCCTGCACGACGCCGACATCAAGGTCACCGTCTGCCGCCAGGAAGGCGGCGCGGCCATGATGGCGGACGCCCATGGCAAGCTGACCGGCGAACCCGGCATTTGCATGGTGACCCGCGGTCCGGGCGCCTCCAACGCGCTGGCCGGCGTGCACATCGCCAAGCAGGACTCGACCCCGATGATCCTGTTCGTCGGCCAGATCGAGCGCGGCATGCGCGAGCGCGAGGCCTTCCAGGAAATGGACTACCGCGCCGTCTTCGGCACGCAGGCCAAGTGGGTCACCGAAATCGACCAGGTCGAGCGCATTCCCGAACTGATCTCGCGCGCCTTCCACATCGCCACCTCGGGCCGTCCGGGCCCGGTGGTGATCGCGCTGCCCGAGGACATGCTGGTCGAAGCCGCCCAGGTGGCCGACGCGCCGCGCTACGAGGTCATCGATTCCGCCCCCACCGCCGGCCAGCTGGCCGACCTGGAGCAGTTGCTGGCCCAGGCCAGCAATCCCGTCGCGATTCTCGGCGGCACGCGCTGGGACGCGGGCGCGGTGCAGCAGTTCGCCGATTTCGCGCAGCGCCATGCCTTGCCCACGGCGGTGTCGTTCCGCCGCCAGATGCTGTTCCCGGCCGATCATCCGTGTTTCATCGGCGACGTCGGCCTGGGCATCAACCCCGCCCTGCTCAAGCGCGTGGCCGACGCCGACCTGGTGCTGCTGGTCGGCGGCCGCATGTCGGAAAACCCCAGCCAGGCCTACACGCTGCTGGACATTCCGGTGCCAAAGCAGAAGCTGGTGCACGTGCATCCGGACGCCGCTGAACTGGGCCGCGTTTATCGCCCCACGCTGGCCATCAACACCTCGCCCGCCGCCTTCGCCCAGGCGCTGGCCGGCCTGAAGGCCCCCGCGCAACCGGCCTGGGCCGACGGCACGCAGGCGATGCGCGAGTCGTACCTGAAGTGGAGCGACCCGGCCACCGTGACCACCCCGGGCGCGCTGCAGATGGGCCAGGTCATGGCCTACCTGGAAAAGACCCTGCCGGCCGACGCCATCATGACCAACGGCGCCGGCAACTACGCCACCTGGCTGCATCGCTTCCACCGCTTCACCCGCTTCGGCACGCAGCTGGCGCCGACCTCGGGCTCGATGGGCTACGGCCTGCCGGCCGCCGTCGGCGCCAAGCGCGTCTGGCCCGACAAGACCGTGGTCTGCTTCGCCGGCGACGGCTGCTTCCTGATGCACGGCCAGGAATTCGCCACCGCCGTGCAGTACGACCTGCCCATCATCGTGGTGCTGGTCGACAACGGCATGTACGGCACCATCCGCATGCACCAGGAAAAGCACTACCCCGGCCGCATTTCCGCCACCGAGCTGAAGAACCCGGACTTCGCCGACTACGCCCGCGCCTTCGGCGGCCACGGCGAACGCGTCGAGACCACCGAGCAGTTCGGCCCGGCGTTCGAACGCGCGCTGGCCAGCGGCAAGCCGGCCATCCTGCACTGCTTCATCGACCCGCAGACCATCACGCCGTCGACCACGCTGGACAAGATCCGCGACGCGGCGCTCAAGGCCCGGCACTGATACCCGGAGGCGACGGCATCCCCACGGCGACGCGCCCCGCGCGCGTCGCGTAAACCCCGGGTTGCCGCGCCAATTATTTTAGGTTTAAACTTTCCAGATTCCGAAAACGGAAATCCATAGCGGAGACCCAGCATGTCCTCGAATCCCTCGTTCCATTGGCAAGACCCCCTGTTGCTGGACCAGCAGCTCACCGAAGAAGAACGCATGGTGCGCGATGCCGCCCACGCCTACTCGCAGGACAAGCTGGCCCCGCGCGTGCTGAATGCCTTCCGCAATGAAAAGACCGACCCGGAAATCTTCTCGGAAATGGGCGAGCTGGGCCTGCTGGGCGCCACCATCCCCGCCGAATACGGCGGCGCCGGCCTGAACTACGTCAGCTACGGCCTGATCGCCCGTGAAGTCGAGCGCATCGACTCCGGCTACCGCTCGATGATGAGCGTGCAGTCGTCGCTGGTGATGGTGCCCATCAACGAATTCGGCAGCGAAGCGCAGAAGCAGAAGTACCTGCCCAAGCTGGCCCGCGGCGAATGGATCGGCTGCTTCGGCCTGACCGAACCGAACCACGGCTCCGACCCCGGCGGCATGGAAACGCGCGCGGTCAAGACCGCCGACGGCTACAAGCTGACCGGCAACAAGATGTGGATCACCAACTCGCCCATCGCCGATGTGTTCGTGGTGTGGGCCAAGTGCGTCGGCGGCGAGTTCGACGGCAAGATCCGCGGCTTCATCCTCGAGAAAGGCACCAAGGGCCTGACCGCCCCCGCCATCCACGGCAAGGTCGGCCTGCGCGCCTCGATCACCGGCGAAATCGTCATGGACGAGGTGGAAGTGTCCGCCGACCAGATGATGCCCGGCGTGTCCGGCCTGAAGGGCCCGTTCACCTGCCTGAACTCGGCCCGCTACGGCATCGCCTGGGGCGCTGTCGGCGCCGCCGAAGCCTGCTGGCACACCGCCCGCCAGTACACCCTGGACCGCAAGCAGTTCGGCCGCCCGCTGGCCGCCAACCAGTTGATCCAGAAGAAGCTGGCCGACATGCAGACCGAGATCACGCTGGCCCTGCAAGGCTGCCTGCGCCTGGGCCGCATGAAGGACGAAGGCACCGCCGCGGTCGAGATCACCTCGATCATGAAGCGCAACTCCTGCGGCAAGGCGCTGGACATCGCCCGTCTGGCCCGCGACATGCTGGGCGGCAACGGCATCTCCGACGAATTCGGCGTGGCCCGCCACCTGGTTAACCTGGAAGTGGTCAACACCTATGAAGGCACCCACGACGTGCACGCCCTGATCCTGGGCCGCGCGCAGACCGGCATCCAGGCCTTCTATTGATTTGCAGTGCCCCGCGCGGACGGAGCCCGGCTCTGCTCCCGACGCGCGGTTCGCCGGCGTGGCGAAGATTGGGCGCCCCTCTCGAGGGGCGTTTTTTTTGGATGCCGACCATCGCATCCGCCTCGCATTAGGGTTATCAGGAGCTAGCCCGCGCGCGGCCCATGGCTTACGCTGCGTGCAATTGGCCTGGTGCCGGCCCGCTGCATCCGCCTGCCCGACCCCGGATTTTTCGTCACGACCAGGAGTCGCGCATGCACGGCAGTCCCTCGTTCCGCCTGTGGGCGGGCATCGTCATCGCTTTTGCGGGCCACGGCGCATTCGCCGCCACCACCCTCACCATGACCACCGAGTACCCGGCCACGTCGATGCCGGGACAAGGCGTGTCCACCTTCGCCGATCTGGTGCGCAGCAAGAGCGCGGGCCAGGTTGTCATCGACGCCAGCTTCGACGCCGCCAAGGGCATCAAGTCGGGTGACATGATCGACGCGGTCGAGACACGCAAGGTCGATGCCGGCGATGCCTTCGCCGGCGCGCTGGCGGCCAAGTACCCGCTGTTTGGCGTGTCCTCGCTGCCGTTCCTGGCCGATTCGCTGTCCAAGGCGCGCGCGCTCAACAAATCGGCCCGCCCCGCCTACGAGAAACTGCTGGCCGCGCACGGCCAGAAGCTGCTCTACACCACCCCCTGGCCGGCCTCGGGCATCTGGTCCAAGGACAAGGTGGACAGTGTCGCCGCCCTGAAGGCCTTGAGCATCCGCACCTATGACGCGACCTCGCAGGACGTGATGCAGAAAGCCGGCGCGCGCGCGCAGAACATTTCGTTCGCCGACGCCATGCCGCGCATCGCCTCGGGCGAGGTCAACGCGGTGTTGTCCTCCGGCGACGGCGGCGCCGGCCGCAAGCTGTGGGAACACCTGCCGCGCTTCGCCGAGATCAACTATGCCATGCCGATCTCGGTGGCGACGATGAACCTGAAGGCCTATCAGGCGCTGGACGCGAAATCGCGCAAGGCGATCGACCAGGCCGCGGCGCAGACCGAGGCCGAGCAGTGGAAACGCATCGAAGGCCGGTTGCAGCAGAACTACGCCAACATGCGCAAGAACGGCGTGACCATCGATACCGCGGTGCCGATGCCGGTGCGCCAGGCGCTGAAAAAAGCGGCGGCGGACTCGGTGAAGCAATGGGAGGCCGCGGCGGGGACTGACGGAGTGAATATCCTGAAGGCGATGCGGAGGCCGTGATGCCGCGCGGGCCCTTGCGCAGGCGCGAGGGCCCGGCCGAGGCAAGCCCGATCAGCGGTATTCCATCCACTTCTTCGGCGTGTTCCCGTTGGTCAGGCCTGACGCGACGATCCAGTAGGACGCCCCCGACGGTACGATACTCGACACGCCGAACTCGGCGCCGGTGCCCGCATAGGTGCTAGTCGATACGACCGTTCCATTGACCACCAGCGCCATGCTTGCCCCCGCCAGCGCGGATGTGCCGGCGCCGTACACGACGATGGGACGCGTTGTCGGATTCGTGTAATTGGTTGCCAGGGCCCGCTGCGCGGTCACATCCTGCAGCGTCTGTCCGATGCCCAGGACACTGGCCAACTGGCTTCGCAGCGCCTGCATCTCCGCGTTCACGCTCGCCAGATCGGAGGCCAATTGCAAGGCATCCAGCTTGCCCGCGTTGATCGCCATGCCGGCAAGCTTCACCACCCAGCAGCCGGTGGCGTTCAAGGGGCGATTTTCCACAGCCGTCCGCACGCTGGCGGAGTTGTCGAACCTCAGCGTATCGCCCCCGACACTTGCCGGGTAGGAAGGCGAGGTGCGCGGCACGCGGTCTCCCTGTCGGCTTCCGGCAAAGGGACCCGAGCCGGGGCCTGTGATGACACCGTAGGTCAGCGCCTGCTCTCCCATCATTGCCTGCATGGCATCGCGTTGTATCTGCCCGGCAACGCCGCTGGACAACGCGCCATCGCCGCGCAGCATCACCGCACCCAACGAACCGGCCGACTTGCCGTTCAAGTCAGGCAGACGCAGCGTGGTTGCGCCATCCCCTGCCGTGTAGCTTGCGCGCGCCATCACATCGCTTTGCCAGCTGGCTTCAGGCACCAACGGAAATTTCCCCGCCTCCAAGATGGCCCAGATATCCGGGAATGCGGCCCGGCTGATCGTCTGGCCATCCAGCGGCGCCCAACCCGCGGGAATCGCGGCGCGGCTCGGCCACCAGGACACGAAGCCCAGCGGAATGCTGTCGATCACCGGCAACTGGCCGGCCGGCACCTTGCCGTCGCCGCCCAAGGTGGCGACACCGCCCGCCTGGCCCTTTTCCGCCAACGGCACGGCATCCTGCACCGCGGGCAGTTGCGCGGCGGGGACGCGCCCGTCGGCATCGAGCGTGGGCACGCCGCCCGGGCGGCCCTTGTCGGCGGCGGGAATCAGCGCCGGCAATTGGCCGGGAACGATGCGGCCGTCGGCCGCCAGGGTCGCGACGCCATTGGGCCGGGCCTTTTCAGCGGCGGGGATCAGATCGGGCAATTGCACCGGCGTGATCTTGCCGTCCGCGGCCAGCGTGGCGACGCCGTTCGGCTGGCCCTTTTCCGCCAGCGGCACGGCAGGCACCGGGATCGGCAGATGATCGACAGGCACGCGACCCGCGTCATCCAGCGGCGCGACGCCGCCAGGCGCCGATTTCTGCGACAGCGGCACGGCCGGCGGAGGCAGATGCGCGGCAGGCACCTTGCCTGCCGCGTCCAGCGGCGTCACGCCGCCCGCGGCGCCCTTTTCCGATGCCGGCACGGCGGCGTCCGCCTTGCGCTGGGCGGCGGCGGCGGACACTTCGACCGCCTCCACGCCGAAGCGGGTCTTGGCGAAGTTCTCGTTCACGACCGCCATGGCGTCACGCAGCGTATCGCCGGTCTGGTCGTTCGGCGCATGGCCGACGTTGATGGGTTTCAGGGATTGCATGAGGGGCCTCGATGAAAACGATGTGGGCGCCACAAGACAAAAGGCCCGCCGGCGATTGCCGGCGGGCCTGGATGTGGGCGGACCAATGCAAAAAGCCCGCTCGGATCACCGGGCGGGCTAGCGGAATCGCTGGACGCAATGGCCCCACGACGGAATCATCTTACGGGTGCGCGGCCTCGCGGACAAGCCAACTGCGACATGGGGCCGGGCCAGGCGGCGCTTGGTGCGCCCGGCGCCGGGCAGGGTTCATTCCCCCGACAGGTCGAACAGGCTGGTCGCGTCCAGTTCCAGCACGGCTTCGTCGTGCTGGTTGATCACCGTCCAGGCCCAAGTGATGATGCCCAGGTCCGGGCGCGACGAGGAGGTGCGCGCGCCCTGCACCCGGGCTTCCAGGCGCAACTGATCGCCGGGCCGCACCGGCGTGCGCCAGCGCACCTCGCCCAGGCCGGGCGAGCCGAACGATTCGGAATCGTGCAGCGCCGAGTCCACCGCCATGCGCATGGCCAGCGCGCAGGTGTGCCAGCCGCTGGCGATGAGGCCGCCCCAGCGGCCTTCGGCGGCGCGCTTGAGATCGGTGTGGAACCACTGCGGGTCGTACTTGCGGGCGAACTCGAGGATTTCGGCTTCCGTGATGGTGACCGGGCCGGCCTTGATCAGCATGCCGTCCTTGAAATCAGCGAACTTCATTGGTGGACTTCCCCTCGCGTAGGTGACCGATCGACGGCGTCCTTCGCGGCGGCCGCCGGTTCAATAGGTCTCGAAGTGCAGCCGCCCCTCGCGGCGCAACACATCGTGCAGGATAGTCCAATCCTGCCCCGCTTGCACCGTCACCTCGCGCAGGGCGTCCAGCACGCCGACTTCCATGCCTTTCAGGCCGCAGACGTAGATGCAGGTGTTGCGATCGGCCAGCAGGCCCCGCACGTCGGCGGCGCGTTCGCGGATCAGGTCCTGCACATAGCGCCTGGGCCGGTCCGCTTCGCGCGACAACGCCAGATTGATGTCGATGAAGTCGCGCGGCAGTTTCATCAACGGCCCGAAGTACGGCAGCTCGCGTTCGGTGCGCGCGCCGAAGAACAGCATCAGCCGACCGTTCTCGCCGGTCTCGATGCGGCGGCGGTAGCGCTCGGTCATGGCGCGCATCGGCGCCGAGCCGGTGCCGGTGCAGATCATGATGAGGTTGGCGCGCGGGTGGTTCGGCATCAGGAAGGTGTGGCCGAACGGCCCGATGACCTGCACGGTGTCGTTCCTGGCCAGGTCGCACAGGTAATTGGAGCAGACGCCATTGACCGACTGGCCCTGGTGGTCTTCGGTGACGCGCTTCACTGTCAGCGACAGGTTGTTGTAGCCGGCGCGCTCGCCATCGCGCGGGCTGGCCAACGAATACTGGCGCGCGTGGTGCGGCCGGCCCTGGGCATCGGTGCCGGGCGGCAGGATGCCGATGGACTGGCCTTCCAGCACCGGGAACGGCAGTTCGCCGAAGTCCAGCACGATGTGGTGGATGTCGCTGTCGGTGTCGGCGCCGGTGACGCGGTAGTTGCCGACCACGGTGGCGGTCACCGGCGTCTTGTGGGTGTAGAGGTTGACGTAGGGATGCGCGGCGGACCACGGCGGCACGCTGGCGCCGGGCGTCACGGACGGCATGGCCGCCACAGCGGCGGACGACACCGGCTCGACGACCGCGTTCGCCGCCTCATCCACGATCGCCGCGGCTTCCGGCAGGGGCTGCTCGCGCGGCAGTTCGTCCCAGCCCAGCTGGTCCTGCACCGAATAGGCGTCGCTGCGCAGCACCAATCGCCAATTGTCGATCGAGCCGGTGGGGCACGGCGGCACGCAGGCCATGCAGCCGTTGCAGATGTCCGGGTCGACCACGTAGTTGTTGCTGTCGTGCGTGATCGCGTCGATCGGACAGGTTTCTTCGCAGGTGTTGCAGCGAATGCAGATCTCGGGATCGATCAGGTGCTGCTTCAGGACTTCCATGGGCAGGGCGGCGTTCATCGCGGTCATCCGAATGCGCGGCGCGGCGGCGCATGGCGCCGCCGCGGGGCCTTAGTTGAAACGAACGTACTCGAAGTTCACGGGCTGGCGGTTGATGCCCATGACCGGCGGCGCGATCCAGTTGGCGAACTTGCCGGGCTCGGTCACGCGGCCCATCAGCGAGGCGACGAACTCACGGTCCTCCGGCGTGGGCAGCCATTGGTGGCGGTGCGCCTGCCATTGCGCTTCGGACAGGATCTCGCCCTCGGGCGACATGCGGATGCCGGCCAGCGTGCCGATCTGGCGGTTGAAGGCCTTGTGCGGCACCTGCAGGCGGAAGGCGATGCCGCTCTTTTCGATGACCTTGTTCCAGCGGCCGATGCCGGCCACAGAGTCGCGGATGAAGTCGTCGCGCAGCACCTCGTTCAACGCGTTCAGCATCGGCACCTCGACCTCGCGCAGCCTGCCGTTGTCGACCGACAGCACGCGGTAGGTGTCGTTCTTGAGCTGGTGGTCGTCGTTGCGCTTGCTTTCTTCGTAGCGGCCCTTCAGGCCCGAGCCGTAGAAGATGGCGGCGTTGGACGATTGGTCGGCGCCGAACAGATCGATGGTGACGCTGTAGTGGAAGTTCAGGTAGCGCTGGATCGTCGGCAGATCGATGACGCCGGCGGCACGCACGGCGGCCGGGTCGTCGGTCTTCAACTGGTTCATCACTTCGCAGGTGCGCTGGATCACGCGCGAGATGCCGGATTCGCCCACGAACATGTGGTGCGCCTCTTCGGTCAGCATGAACTTGGTGGTGCGGGCCAGCGGGTCGAAGCTGGATTCGGCCAGCGCGCACAACTGGAACTTGCCGTCGCGATCGGTGAAGTAGGTGAACATGTAGAACGCCAGCCAGTCCGGCGTCTTCTCGTTGAAGGCGCCGAGGATGCGCGGGTTGTCGGAATCGCCGGAGGTGCGCTGCAGCAGCGCGTCGGCCTCTTCGCGGCCATCGCGGCCGAAGTAGCGGTGCAGCAGGTAGACCATGGCCCACAGGTGGCGGCCTTCCTCGACGTTGATCTGGAACAGGTTGCGCAGGTCGTACTGCGACGGCGCCGTCAGGCCCAGGTGGCGCTGCTGCTCGATCGACGCCGGCTCGGTGTCGCCCTGCGTGACGATGATGCGGCGCAGGTTGGCGCGGTGTTCGCCGGGAACGTCCTGCCACACGTCGCGGCCCATGTTCTCGCCGAAGTGGATCTTGCGCTGGCCGTCCTGCGGCGCCAGGAAGATGCCCCAGCGGTAGTCGGGCATGCGCACGTGATTGAAGTGGGCCCAGCCGTCGGGCTCGACGCTGACGGCGGTGCGCAGGTAGACGTCGAAGCCATGCGAGCCGTCCGGACCCATGTCCTGCCACCATTGCAGGTAATTGGGCTGCCAGTGTTCCAGCGCGCGCTGCAACGTGCGGTCGCCGGACAGGTTGACGTTATTGGGGATCTTGTCGCTGTAGTTGATGCCTGACATTGTCTCTGCTCCTGGATGGACGGCCGCGTCGGGGCGGCGTCGGGTCTTGGGGCGCCCGGCCGCGCTGCGCGGGCCGGCGCCGTGTATGGGGAATTGCCGCGCGGGCCGCGCTAGACGCGGTTCCAGTCGAACGTCGCCTGTTCGCCCTTGCCGTAGAGCTTGAGCGCGCCCTTCTCGCCCGCCGCGTTGGGTCGGTTGAAGATCCAGTTCTGCCAGGCGGTCAGGCGGCCGAAGATGCGCGTTTCCATGGTTTCGCGGCCGCCGAAGCGCAGGTTGGCTTCCAGGCCGGTGAGCGCGTCCGGCGACAGCGCGCGGCGCTCTTCGAGCATCATGCGCACCTCGTCGTCCCAGTCGATGCTGTCGGGCGCGTAGGTCACCAGCCCCAGCGCCAGCGCCTCGCGCGCGGCCAACGGCTGGCCGGCGCGGGCCCGCACCGCTTCAAGGGGCGCGGTTTCCTCGTGGAAGCGGCGTTGCAGGCGGCTCTGGCCGTTGACCATCGGGTAGGCGCCGAAGTTGGCCTCGCCCACGATCAGTTGGGCCGGGTCGTGTTCCTCGCCTTCGCTGTCCAGCATGTAGCTGCGGTCGGCGGCCAGCGCCAGTTCCAGAAGCGTGCCGGCAAAGCACGAACCCGGCTCGACCAGCGCGAACAGGCTGCGCGAGGTCACGTCCAGGCGCGCCAGCGTGCGGCGCAGCAGGCCGGCGGTCTCGCGCACGAACCAGTGGCCGGCATGGCGTTGCAGCGAAGCGTCCGCGGCCAGCACGGCCTGCGCGTCGCCCTCGGTCTTGAAGATCCAGGTGCCGATGTCCAGCTCGTTGGTGCGCAGCGACAGGATGGCGTCGTCCAGTTCGCGCGCCATCTGCAACGGCCACCAGGCCGCGCCGGCGGCCAGAATGTCGGCCAGCTCCGATTGCACCGGCCCCTGCGGCGCGCGCACGGTCCAGGTGGCCTGGCGCTTCTCGCGGTCCAGGCGCACGTCGACGTAGCGGTAGGACAAGGCATCGGCGCTTTCCTCGCGCGCCAGCGGGGTGAGCGTCACGCCGGCCTCGCCGGCCGGACGGTGGCTGCCCTCGGCCAGCGCCAGCGCGCGCTCGCGCACCGCGGCCTCGAACTGCGCCGGCTTGACCACGTCATCGACCAGGCGCCAGTCCTTGGCGCGCTGGCCGCGCACGCCTTCGACCAGGGTGCAGAAGATGTCGGCGTGATCGTGGCGCACGCGGCGCTTGTCGGTGACGCGGGTCAGGCCGCCGGTGCCGGGCAGCACGCCCAGCAGCGGCACTTCGGGCAACGCGACCGAGGACGAGCGATCGTCGATCAGCAGGATCTCGTCGCAGGCCAGCGCCAGCTCGTAGCCGCCGCCGGCGCAGGCGCCGTTGAGCGCGGCGATGAACTTCAGCCCGCTGTTGCGGCTGGAGTCCTCGATGCCGTTGCGGGTTTCGTTGGTGAACTTGCAGAAGTTCACCTTCCAGGCGTGCGAGGACAGGCCCAGCATGAAGATGTTGGCGCCCGAACAGAAGATGCGGTCCTTCATGCTGGTGACGACCACGCTGCGCACCTCGGGATGCTCGAAGCGGATGCGTTGCAGCGCGTCGTGCAGCTCGATGTCCACGCCCAGGTCGTAGGAATTGAGCTTGAGCTTGTAGCCGGGGCGCAGGCCGCCGTCCTCGGCCACGTCCATCGCCAGCGTGGCGACCGGGCCATCGAACGACAGGCGCCAATGACGATACTGGGTGGGATCGGTCCGAAAATCGACCTTGCTGGCGGTGCTGCTCATCGCTTGTCTCCTGATGCCCTGATCTGACAGGAAAAATACTGCACGACATGAATTATTATGCAGATTAGTGCAGGTGAAAATCAGCGTCAAGCAAAAGATGCACAAAAGTGCAGGTCACCAAGGGGCCCATCAAAGCGTCCTTCAATGAAGCCCGCTCTCCGAACGGACAGGCCGAGGCCCCGCCAAAGAAAAGGCCGCCTCAACGGGCGGCCCTGGCGGTCGGCGAAAGACGCGGGCGCTACAGCGGCAGACCGCAAGCCTTGCGCACCTGGGTACGCAGGCCGGCGAAGCTCTCCTGCACCTCCAGGTGGCTGGTGACCCAGGTCAGGTCGGCCTTGGCATAGAAAGCCTCGCGCCCGGCCAGGATGCGCTTCAGGTCGGCCATGGCTTCGTTGTTGCCGGACATCGGCCGGAAATCGCCCTGCGCCATCACCCGGCCCATGTGCTCCTCGGGCGTGGCCCGCAGCCAGACCGTGTAGCAGTGCGCCAGCAGCAGGTTGAGCGTGGCGGGCTCCGACACCAAACCGCCGGGTGTGGCCAGCACCATTTCCGGATAGATCTGCACCGCCTCTTCCAGCGCGCGGCGCTCGTAGCGGCGGTAGGCGTTGGGCCCGTACAGGTTGTGGATCTCCAGGATGCTGCAACCGGCCACCCGCTCGATCTCGCGGTTCAGCTCGACGAACGGGTAGCCCAAGTCATCGGCCAGCATCTGGCCCAACGTGGACTTGCCCGCGCCGCGCAGGCCGATCAGCGCGATGCGCTGGGTACGGTTGGGGCGCTGCGCGCCGGCCCCCACGCCGAACAGCTGGGTCAGCGCCTCGCGCGCGCGCTGCAGGTCGGACTCGGTGCGGCCGCTGAGCAGTTCGCGGATCAGCAGCCAGTCGGGCGACTCGGTGGTGACGTCGCCGACCAGCTCGGCCAGCGCGCAATTGAAGGCCTTGGCGATCTGCAGCAGCACCAGGATCGAGGCATTGCCCACGCCGTGCTCGAGATTGGCCAGGTGCCGTTCGGACACGCCGGTCACCTGCGACAGGCCCTTGCGCGTCATGCCGCGGATAGCGCGCAGGCGGCGCACCCGTTCGCCCAATGCCACCAGGAAAGCTTCCCGCCTGGGTTCGGTTGGCGCCGCGTCTTCTAGCGCTTGGTTCATGGTGTAGCTGACTCCGCAAAAACCCTGATAACACCTGATTTATGCACTATAGTGCTTGACCCACATCAATGGAAGCACTATTTTTCCTTCAACAGCTTCAACAGCGTGTCAGGTGCGACAAAACAGCACTGGATTGCATCCGCCGCTGAAGCGCCGACAGTGTATAGGAGGAGACCGGGTGAGCACGCCAGAACGATTCCACGCGCTGATGCGCCAGGTGACGGGCCTGATGGCCGGCCAGGCGCTGGACAGCGCCTTGCAGCAGCGCCTGAACCAGGAGGCCGGCCCCGACAGCGCGCTGTACGCCGACATCTTCGCCACCTGTAGGCAGGGAGTGGCCGACGGCTGGATGTGCAACCGCGAAGGCGGCGGCATCCGCTACGGCCGCGTCATCAAGCCGGCCGAGGACCTGGGCGGCTGTTCGGTCGACGTGGTCGACATGGACGATCTGGCCGGCCCGCACCACGCGCATCCCAACGGCGAAGTCGACATGATCATGCCGCTGACCGACGCGGCGCGCTTCGACGGCCACGGCGCTGGCTGGCTGGTCTATGGCCCCGGCAGCGCCCACCGCCCCACCGTGACGCAGGGCCGCGCGCTGGTGCTGTACCTGCTGCCGGGCGGCGCCATCGAGTTCACCCGCGCATGAATCCGCGCCTCGCCCTTCCCCATCGCCCCGGTCGCTCCCCGCGCGGCCGGCCGGCCGCCGGCGCGGGCTGAGCCACGCCCTGCCGCCGGTCACGACAAGCCGCCAGACGCTTGCGGACCGCCGGACAGCCCCCGCCCGCCAGGACACCAGGAGACAACCGTGAATGCCTGCCCCGCCGAACTGAACTTCGCCAGCCACCTGGCCGCCTTGAACGCGCCGCGCGCCGCCAAGCTGGCCTACATCGACGACACCCGCCAGCTCACCTACGGCGAACTGGCCGAGCGCGTGGCGCGCATGGCGGGCGCGCTGCGCCAGCTGGGACTGCGGCGCGAGGAACGCATCCTGCTGCTGATGCAGGACACGGCCGACTGGCCGGTGGTGTTCCTGGGCGCGCTGCACGCGGGCGTGGTGCCCGTGGCCGTGAACACCCTGCTGACGCCGGACGATTACGCCTACATCCTCAACCACAGCCGCGTGCGCGCCGCCTTCGTCTCCGAGAGCCTGCTGCCGACCTTGCAGGCCGCGCTGGCGCAAGCGCCCGGCGAGGTCGAACACCTGGTGGTGTCACGCCCCGCGGCGGCGCTGCCCGCCGGCGCGCACGAACTCGACGCGCTGCTGGCCGCCGCCCCGCTGACACCGGCCGCGCGCACGCTGTCCGATGAGATCGCCTTCTGGCTGTATTCGTCGGGCTCCACCGGCAAGCCCAAGGGCGTGGTCCACACCCATGGCAACCTGTGGCACACCGCCGAGCTGTACGCCAAGCCGGTGCTGGGCATCCGCGAGGACGATATTGCATTCTCCGCCGCCAAGCTGTTCTTCGCCTACGGGCTGGGCAACGGCCTGACCTTTCCGCTGTCGGTGGGCGCCACCGTCGTGCTGATGGCCGAGCGGCCGACGCCGCAGGCCGTGTTCCAGCGCCTGGTGCTGCACCGCCCGACCGTGTTCTACGGCGTGCCGACGCTGTACGCCAGCATGCTGGCCGCGCCCGACCTGCCGCCGCGCGAACAGGTGGCGATGCGCGTGTGCACCTCGGCCGGCGAGGCCCTGCCGCGCGACATCGGCGAACGCTTCCAGCGCCATTTCGGCTGTGACATCCTGGACGGCATCGGTTCGACCGAGATGCTGCACATCTTCCTGTCGAACCGCGCCGGCCAGTTGCGCTACGGCACCACCGGCAAGCCGGTGCCCGGCTACGAGGTGCAACTGCGCGATGACAATGGCGCGCCGGTGGCCGCTGGCACGATTGGCGACCTCTACATCAAGGGCCCGAGCGCCGCGCTGATGTACTGGAACAACCGCGACAAGACGCGCCAGTGCTTCCTGGGCGACTGGCTCAAGAGCGGCGACAAGTACATCTGCGACGCTGACGGCTACTACACCTATGCCGGCCGCAGCGACGACATGATCAAGGTCAGCGGCCAGTACGTGTCGCCGGTGGAAGTGGAGAACGTGCTGGTGCAGCACGAGGCGGTGCTCGAAGCCGCCGTGATCGGCGTGCCGGACCACGACGGCCTGGTCAAGACCAAGGCCTACGTGGTGCTGCGCCCGGGCTACGCGCCGGACGCGAACACCGGCGCCGACCTGCAGCGCTATGTGAAGCAGCACCTGGCGCCCTTCAAGTATCCGCGCCAGATCGACTTCACCGATGAACTGCCCAAGACCGCCACCGGCAAGATCCAGCGATTCCGCCTGCGCCAGCTGGAACAGGTCACGCCATGAGCGCCGTGCCCGCTCCCGAGCCCGCTGCCCTGGCCGACGTGCGCGCGGCGGGCCGCGACCTGCGCCTGGAATACCAGTGGATCGCGGCGTCGCGCCAGGGCGCGCCATTGCTGGTGTTCCTGCACGAAGGCCTGGGCTCGGTGTCGATGTGGAAGGACTGGCCAAGGCAAGCTTGTGAAGCCGCTGGCTGCCGCGGGCTGGTCTATTCGCGTTACGGCTATGGCCGCTCCACGCCGCTGGCCACCGGCGAAAGGCGTGCGGTCGACTTCATGCACCGCGAGGCCGCCGACGCGCTGCCGGCGCTGCTCGCCGCGCTCGGTATCGATGCCAAGCGGGATCGCCCCATCCTGTTCGGCCACAGCGATGGCGGCTCCATCGCCCTGCTTTACGCCGCCATGCAGCCGGACGCAGTCGCGGGCGTGGTGGTGGCCGCGCCGCACATCTTCGTCGAGGACCGCACCGTGGCGCATATCGAACAGGCGCGCCAGGCCTACCGCGACACCGACCTGCGCGCGCGACTGGCGCGCCATCACGACGACGTCGACTCGGCCTTCCGTGGCTGGAACGACGTCTGGCTGGACCCCGCCTTCCGCAGCTGGAACATCGAGGATCACCTGCGCGCCATCGCCTGCCCGGTGCTGGCGATGCAGGGCGTGGACGATGAGTACGGCACGCTCGAACAGATACGCGGTATCCGGCGCGCCGCGCCGCAGACGCGGCTGCTGGAAATTCCCGACTGCCGCCATTCGCCGCACAAGGACCAGCCCGCCACCGTAATCCAGGCCATCGCCGGCTTCGTCGGCGCGCTGGACCAACCCGGCCGCCCCAGCGGCAGCCCATGACAAGCACGGAGACACCACCATGACCCACGCCCTGACCCGGGCCGCGCTGAGCGCGGCGCTGATGCTGGCCGCAAGCGGCGCCCTGGCCGCCGACAAGCTCAAAGTCGGTTTCATGCTGCCCTACAGCGGCACCTACGCCGCGCTCGGCAACGCCATCGAGAACGGCTTCAAGCTGTATGTGGCCGAGCAGGGCGGCAAGCTCGGCGGGCGCGAAATCGAATACTTCAAGGTGGACGACGAATCCAATCCGTCCAAGGCCGCCGAGAACGCCAACCGCCTGATCAAGCGCGACCAGGTCGACGTGCTGATCGGCACCGTGCACTCGGGCGTGGCGATGGCGCTGGCCAAGGCCGCCAAGGACGCCGACACCACCCTGATCGTGACCAACGCCGGCGCCAACGCCATCACCGGCCCGCTGTGCGGCCCCGGCATCTTCCGCACCTCGTTCACCAACTGGCAGCCGGCCTACGCCATGGGCCCGGTGGCCAAGGCGCGCGGCCACAAGACGGCGGTCACCATCACCTGGAAGTACGCGGCCGGCGACGAGGCCATCGGCGGCTTCAAGGAAGGCTTCGAGCAGGCCGGCGGCAAGGTGGTCAAGGAACTGAGCCTGCCCTTCCCCAACGTCGAATTCCAGTCGCTCCTGACCGAGATCGCCGCGCTCAAGCCCGATATGGTGTTCACTTTCTTCGCCGGCGGCGGCGCGGTGAAATTCGTGCAGGACTATCACGCCGCGGGACTGGACAAGACCATCCCGCTGTACGGCTCGGGCTTTCTCACCGACGGCACGCTGCAGGCGCAGGGCGCGACGGCACAGGGGCTGCTGACCACGCTGCACTATGCCGACGGCCTGAACACGCCGCGCGACAACGCCTTCCGCGCCGACTACGGCAAGACCTACAACATGCAGCCTGACGTCTACGCGGTGCAAGGCTACGACGCCGCGCAACTGATGCAGTCGGGGCTGGCGGCGGTCAAGGGCGACTTCGGCAAGAAGGCCGAATTCCGCGAAGCCATGCGCGGCGCCACGGTCGACAGCCCGCGCGGCGCATTCACGCTGTCCAAGGCCGGCAACCCGGTGCAGGACATCTACCTGCGCCGCGTCGACGGCCTGGAGAACAAGGTGGTCGACGTGGCCGTGCGCAAGCTGGCCGACCCGGCCCGCGGCTGCAAGCTCTAGGACCGGAGAGTCCCCATGGACCTCGGCATCCTGCTCATCCAGAGCCTGAACGCCTTCCAGTACGGCTTGTTGCTGTTCCTGGTGGCCAGCGGGCTCACGCTGATCTTCGGCATCATGGGGATCATCAACCTGGCGCACGGCAGCTTCTACATGATCGGCGCCTACATGGCGTTCGCGCTGGGGCCGGCGGTGGACCGCTGGCTCGGCGGCGGCTTCGTCGCCACCCTGGCGGTGTGCGTGCTGGCCGCCGCAGCGCTCGGCTACCTGCTGGAGGCGGCGTTCTTCAGCTACCTGTATCGCCGCAACCACCTGCAGCAGGTGTTGATGACCTACGGCCTGATCCTGGTGTTCGAGGAACTGCGCAGCATCCTGGTGGGCAACGACGTGCACGGCGTGCCGCTGCCGTCCTGGCTGCAGGGCAGCATCGCGCTGGGCGACGTGATGACCTACCCGGTGTACCGGCTGTTCATCTCGGCGGTGGGCATCGCGGTGGCGCTGCTGCTGTACTGGGTCATCGCGCGCACGCGGCTGGGCATGATGCTGCGCGCCGGCGCCAGCAACCGCGAGATGACCGGGTCGCTGGGCATCGACGTCAACAAGCTGTACCGGCTGGTGTTCGCCGCCGGCGTGGCGCTGGCGGCGCTGGCCGGCAGCATCGCCGCGCCGGTGTCGTCGGTGTATCCGGGCATGGGCAACGGCGTGCTGATCATCTGTTTCGTGGTGGTGGTGATCGGCGGCATCGGCTCGATCCGCGGCGCGTTCCTGGCGGCGATGCTGGTGGGCGTGGTCGAGACCTTCGGCCAGGTGCTGTTCCCCGCCGCCGCCGGCGTGCTGGTGTACGTGCTGATGGCCGCGATTCTGCTGTGCAAGCCCGAAGGGCTGTTCAAACAGGGCTGACCATGAATGTGAATCGACTCCTGCCTGTCGCGACCCTGCTGGCGCTGGCCGCCTTCGCCTGGAGCGGCAGCGACTATTACACCGGCCTGGCCGTGAAGATCATGATCTACGCGGTGTTCGCGCTCAGCCTGCAGTTGCTGGTGGGCGGCGCGGGGCTGGTCAGCCTGGGCCATGCGGCGTTCTTCGGCATCGGCGCCTATGCCGCCGCGCTGCTGTCGCCGTCCTCGGAAGCGGCCAGCCTGTGGTGGCTGCTGCCGGCGGCGCTGCTGGCCGCGGCCGCCTACGCCGCGCTGACCGGCGCGCTGGCGCTGCGCACGCGCGGCGTGTACTTCATCATGGTGACGCTGGCCTTCGCCCAGATGGCGTACTACGTGTTCCATGACACCAAGGTCGGCGGCGGCAGCGACGGCATCTACCTGTATTTCCGGCCGCGGGCCGAGATCGGCGGCTGGCTGCCGTTCGACCTGGACCAGGGCAACGCCTACTACTTCTTCGTGCTGGCCTGCCTGGCGCTGACCTGGGGCTTCCTGGCCCTGCTGCGGCGCTCGCCGTTCGGCGCGGCGCTGGCCGGCATCCGCATCAACGAACAGCGCATGCGGGCGGCCGGCTATTCCACCTATCCCTACAAACTGGCGGCCTACGTCATCGGCGCCGCGCTGGCCGGCCTGGCCGGCTTCCTGTTCGCGCTCAAGGACGGCTTCGTCACGCCCGAGCTGCTGGCCTGGGAACAGTCGGGGCTGGTGCTGCTGATGGTGATCCTGGGCGGCATGGGCAGCCTGGGCGGCGCGGTACTGGGCACGGCCACGCTGGTGCTGTTGCAGGAGCTGTTCCAGTCGCAGGCGCTGTTCGGCGACTACGCGCGCCATTGGCATCTGCTGCTGGGCCTGGCCATCATCGCGCTGGTGGCGCTGCTGCCCGACGGCCTGGCCGGCCTGCCGGCGCAGTGGCGCCGGCGTCGCGCGCGCCACGCCCCGAACGCGCCTGCCGCATCGCCCGCCGCCAAACCGCTGCCCCTGCCGATCCAAGGAGAGCCTCATGCCTGATCCCCTGCTGACCGCCGACGCGGTCACCCGGCGCTTCGGCGGCCTGACCGCCGTCAACGGCGTGTCGCTGGCGTTGCGACGCGGCGAAGTGCATGCCGTCATCGGCACCAATGGCGCGGGCAAGTCGACCCTGATCAACATCCTGTCCGGCGAACTGGCGCCCAGCAGCGGCCAGGTGTCGCTGGGCGGGCGCGACATCACCGCCTGGGGCCAGCCCGAGCGCGCCCGCGCCGGCGTGGGCCGAAGCTACCAGCGCTCGACCCTGTTTCCCGAACTGAGCGTGTTCGAGAACTGCCGGCTGGCGGCGCAGGCGCGGCGCCAGCGCTTCTGGCACTGGTGGCGGCCGGCCTCGGCCTGCGCGGTCAGCGCCGACCTGGCCGCGCAGGCGCTGGAGCGCACCGGCCTGGCGGCCGACGCCGCGCGGCCGGCGGGCCTGCTGCCGCATGGCCGCAAGCGCCAGCTCGAGATCGCCATGTGCCTGGCCGGCGAACCGCAGGTGCTGCTGCTGGACGAACCGCTGGCCGGCATGGGCCCGGAGGAAACCGACCGCATCCTGGCGCTGCTGCGCACGCTCAAGGCCAGCCACGCCATCCTGCTGGTGGAGCACGACATGGACGCGGTGTTCCGCATCGCCGACACCATCACCGTGATGGTCAACGGCAGCAGCATCGCCAGCGGCGATCCAGCGCGGATCCGCGCCAATGCCGAGGTGCGCACCGCCTACCTGGGCGAAGACCTGGACGGAGAGTTCACATGCGCGCACTGATCGAGGCCGACGGCCTGCACGTGTACTACGGCGCCAGCCACGTGCTGCGCGGCGTCGGCCTGCGCATCGGCGCCGGCGAGTCCGTCGGACTGGTGGGCCGCAACGGCATGGGCAAGACCACCCTGATCCGCAGCCTGGTCGGCCAAGTGCGCAGCGCGCAGGGCCGCGTGGCGGTGCGCGGCGCCGACTGCACCCGCGCAAGGCCGCACGCGATCGCGCAACTGGGCGTGGCCTACGTACCCGAAGGCCGCGGCATCTTCCCCAACCTGAGCGTGCGCGAGAACCTGCTGGTGGCGGCGCGCGCCGGCGAACAGGGGCGGCGCGACTGGACCTATGCGCGGGTGCTGGAGACCTTCCCGCGCCTGACGGAACGGCTAGGCCATGGCGGCCAGCAATTGTCGGGCGGCGAACAGCAAATGCTGGCGATCGGCCGGGCGCTGATGACCAACCCCGACCTGCTGATCCTGGACGAAGCCACCGAAGGCCTGGCGCCGCTGATCGTGGCCGAGATCTGGAAGATCATCCGGCAGATCCGCGCCACCGGCATGTCGACGCTGATCGTCGACCGCAACTACCGCGCCGTGCTGGCGCACACCGACCGCTGCCTGGTGATGGAAAAGGGATTGATCGTGCGGGACGGCGACAGCGCGGCGCTGGCCGCCGCGCCGGAACAACTGACGCGCTACCTGGGCGTCTGATCGCCCCGCGCCTGCTCCTTGCAGCACGGGGCAAAAGCGTCAGATCAACGCTTCGATCAGGAACGGGCCGCGGCGCTTCAGGCCGTCCTGCAAGGCGCGGGCAAAGCCTTCCACGGTATCGACGCTGACCGCCTCCACGCCCATGCCGCGCGCCAGATGAGCCCAGTCCAGGTACGGCTCTTCCAGGTCGAGCATGCGGCGCGCGTTGCGGCCCGGCTCCTGCACGCCCACGTTCTTCATCTCGCCGTGCAGCGTGGCGTAGGAACGGTTGGCCAGGATCACCGTCAGGCAGTCCAGGTTTTCGCGCGCCTGCGTCCACAGCGCCTGCAAGGTGTACATGCCGCTGCCATCGGCCTGCAGGGTGATGACCTTGCGGTCCGGGCAGGCCACCGCCGCGCCGGCCGCCAGCGGCAGGCCGATGCCGATGGCGCCGCCGGTCAGCATCAGCCAGTCGTGCGGCGCGCTGCTGGCGCTGTAGATCGGGAATTCACGGCCCTGGGTGATGGACTCGTCGCAGACGATGGCGTTGTCGGGCAGGTGGTGCGCCACCAGGATGTTGACGGCGGCGCCGGTCAGCTTGCCGCTGGCCGGCACCTCGTAGGCCGGCGCCGGCGCGGCCAGGCGCGGCGCGTCGGCGGCGATGCCGAGTTCGTCGGCCAGCCATTCCAGCGCGTGCGCCAGGTCCTGCTCGACGGTGGCCAGCACGATCTTCTCGCAATCCACGGGCGCCAGCAGGCTGGGCTTGCCGGGATAGGCGAAAAAGCCCACCGGGGCCTTGGCGCCGACCAGCACCAGGTGGCGCACGTCCTTGAGCTTGGCCACGGCCAGGTCGATCGGATAGGGCAGCCGGTCCACCGGCGTGCGGTCGCCGCCGCGCTCGATGCGGCGGTTGGAGGTTTCGGACAGCAGCCGCACGCCGGTGGCGCGGGCGATGCGGCCGGCGGCCTTGAGCGCGCGTTCGCGCAGGGCGGTACTGCCCAGCAGCAGGGTGGTGGTTTCGCCGGAGCGGATCGCCTTGGCGGCGGCGCGCACCGCCTCGATGGTGGTGTGCGGCACGGCCTCGTCGACCACCTTGGCCACCGCGGTGTCGGCCGGCAGCTCGGTCCAGGCGGAGTTGGCCGGCAGGATCAGGGTGGCGATGTTGCCCGGATGGCGGCGCGCCACGGCGATGGCCTCGGCGGCGTCGGCCGACATCGATTCGGCCGACATGCCGCGCTTGACCCAATGCGACATGGGGCGCGCCACGCCTTCGACGTCGCTGGTCAGCGGCGCGTCGTATTGCACGTGATAGGTGGCGTGGTCGCCGACGATGTTGACCATCGGCGTGCGCGCGCGCTTGGCGTTGTGCAGGTTGGCCAGGCCGTTGCCCAGGCCCGGGCCCAGGTGCAGCAGCGTGGCGGCCGGCTTGTCGGCCATGCGCGCATAGCCGTCGGCCGCGCCCGTCACCACGCCTTCGAACAGGCCCAGCACGCAGCGCATCTTCGGTTTGCGATCCAGCGCCGCGACGAAGTGCATCTCGGACGTGCCCGGGTTGGCGAAGCAGACGTCCACATCATTGGCCAGAAGGGTATCGCAAAGACTATCAGCGCCGTTCATCGTGTTTCCCTGGTTGTTTTGTATCGGGCGGGCGCAAGCGGCTGCGCGCCCTTCCCCGGCAATCATAGGGAGGGTAACGCAAACCGGCTAGAGCCATTTGCGGCGCCCGGCATGGAACCATTTCAGGGGTTCCGGCAGCCGGAATTTCCAGGGCGCCCGCGGCGCCGGCAAGCGCCGAAAACAGAACGGCCCGCTTGCGCGGGCCGTTCCGGGCTCATGCCGTCACGTTCAGCGGATCGGCCACGGATACATCGCGCCGCCCTTGCTCCACAACGCGTTGGTGCCGCGTTGCAGGCCCAGCTTGCTGTCCTTGCCGACGTTGCGCTCGAACACTTCGCTGTAGTTGCCCACGGCCTTGATGGCGTTGTAGGCCCACTTCTCGTCCAGGCCCATGTTCTTGCCGGCGCCCGGCGTCACGCCCAGGATGCGCGAGATGTTGGGGTTGTTGCTCTTGAGCATCTCGTCCACGTTCTTCTGCGTGATGCCGTATTCCTCGGCTTCCAGCAGCGCGAACAGCGTCCAGCGGACGATGCCCAGCCAGTTCTCGTCGCCCTGGCGCACCATGGGGCCGAGCGGCTCCTTGGAGAAACGCTCCGGCAGGATCTCGTAGTCGTCCGGCTTGGCGACCTGCGTGGCGCGCACCGCGGCCAGTTGCGAGGCGTCGTCGGTGAAGGCGTCGCAACGGCCCGATTCGAAGGCGCGCACGACTTCGGTGACCTTGTCGATCACGACCGGCTTGAATTCGATATTGTTGGCGCGGAACCAGTCGGCCAGGTTCAGTTCGGTGGTGGTGCCCGGCTGCACGCAGACGGTGGCGCCGTTCAGTTCCTTGGCGCTTTTCACGCCCAGCTTCTTGTTCACCAGGATGCCCTGGCCGTCATAGAAGCTGGCCGCCACGGCCGACAGGCCCAGCGAGGTGTCGCGCGTCTGCGTCAGGGTGACGGTGCGCAGCAGCACGTCGACTTCGCCCGATTGCAGCGCGGTGAAGCGTTGCTGGGTCGACAGCGCGGTGCCCTTGAACTTGGTCGGGTCGCCGAACACGGCGGCGGCGACGGCGCGGCAGATGTCCACGTCCATGCCTTCCCATTCGCCCTTGCTGTTGGTGGCCGAGAAGCCCGAAACGCCGTCGGTCAGGCCGCACTGCACGTAACCCTTCTTCTTGACCGCATCCAGCGTGGGGCCGGCCACCGCCGCCTGGGATGCGCACGCCAGGGCAAGCGCGCCGGCAGCAAACGAAATCAACCGCTTCATTATTGCTTCTCCTGAATTAGATGCCCGCGCCGGCCTGTAGGCCCGCGGCGGCTGAAACCAAGCCCATGCTTTGCGGGCCGGCCGCCAGATTACGCCATGTCCACGGCGTGAACAACGCACACCGGCCTAGTGGAAACCCGAGTAGCAAATGGATGCGGACGAGCGCAGGAAGTCCGGTGATCGAACTTTATTGGCAGCTGCGCGCCCCGGTTGGCGCGGCCCTGCGTGCCATACTTTTTTCGCGCCCTGTCCGCTGGACGGCGCGATCACCAACCCACAGAAAAACCGGCCGCGCCACAACAAAAACCGCGGGACGCGCGCCGGCATTCGGCCGATTCATGGAGGAGACAAATCCATGGCACTCGCAAGGAAACCGCAGCTCCGCAGCCCCGCGGCAAGGTATCGCCGCCACGCCCTCAAGACCCTGTTGTGCACCGCCCTGGCCGCCCTCGGCCTGGCCGCCGGCCCCGCCCAGGCGGATGACTGGCCCAGCAAACCCATCAAGATCATCGTGCCCTACACGCCGGGCGGCTCCACCGACATCGTCACCCGCATCGTGATGGAAAAGCTCGGCCCGCGCCTGAAGCAGACCATCATTGTCGAAAACCGCCCGGGCGCCAACAGCAGCGTGGGCTCGGCGATCGCGGCCAAGGCCGACCCGGACGGCTACACCTTCCTGTCGATCCTGCCGGCCTACATCATCAACTTCCACCTCTACAAGCTGGGCTACAAGCCCGAGGACCTGACGCCGGTGGCGCAGATGGCCGACCTGCCGCTGTTCCTGTTCGTCTCGCAGGACCTGCCCGTCAACAGCGTGGCCGAGCTGGTGGAATACGCCCGCAAGCATCCCGACAAGCTCACCTATGCCTCCAGCGGCAACGGTTCCAGCGCGCACCTGACCGGCGCCGACTTCGCGCTGCGCAACAAGATCACCATGACGCACGTGGCCTACAAGGGCAGCGCGCCGATCCTGACCGACCTGCTGGGCGGCCGGGTGTCGATGGTGTTCGACCCGATCCTGGTGCCGATGCAGTACGTCAAGCAGAACCGCCTGAAGGCGCTGGGCTTCACCGGCAAGCAGCGCTGGCCCACCGAGCCGTCGATTCCGACCATGGAAGAGGCCGGCATGCCGGGCTTCGTCACCGGCTCCTGGGCCGGCCTGATGGCGCCGGCCAACACGCCCAGGCCGATCATCGAACGCATGGCGCGCGAGATCAGCGAAATCGTGCAGGAACCGGACGTGCGCCAGAAATTCCTGGATGCCGGCTTCCTGCCGGCCAGCGGCACCTCCGCGCAGTTCGCCGAACTGATGAGGCAGGACTCGGCGCGCTACGCCGGGATCATCCAGCAGGCCCGCATCACGGTGGATTGAGCAACACGGGGCGCGCCGCGCGCGCCCCATCGGAAGCAACAACCATGATCGACAAGTTCATCGACACTCCCGCGGCCGCCGTGGCCGACATCCACGACGGCGCCACCGTGCTGGTCAGCGGCTTCGGCGGCGCCGGCATGCCCACCGAACTGCTGCACGCCCTGATCGAGCAGGGCGCGCGCGAACTCACCGTGGTCAGCAACAACGCAGGCAACCACGAGACCGGCCTGGCGGCCCTGATAAAGGCCGGCCGGGTGCGCAAGGTGATCTGCTCGTTTCCCAAGGCCTCGCATTCGTGGGTCTTCGACGACCTGTACCGGCGCGGCGGCATCGAGCTGGAATGCGTGCCGCAGGGCACCATCGCCGAACGGCTGCGTGCCGCCGGCGCCGGCCTGGGCGGCTTCTTCACCCCCACGGCCTACGGCACCGAACTGGCCGCCGGCAAGGAAACCCGCATCATCGATGGCCGCGGCCATGTATTCGAGACGCCGCTGCACGGCGACTTCGCCCTGGTCAAGGCCGATCTGGCCGACCGCTGGGGCAACCTGACCTACCGCAAGAGCGCCCGCAACTTCGGCCCCATCATGTGCATGGCCGCGAAGACCACCATCGTGCAGGTGCGCGCCAAGGTGGCGTTGGGCGAGCTGTCGCCCGAGGCCGTGGTGACGCCGGGCATCTTCGTCAAGCGCGTCACCCAGGTGGCCCACTCCGCGTTCTCCAGCTGAAGGATTCCCATGCCCACTCCCCTTACCCGCGAAGCCATGGCGCGACGCCTGGCCCAGGACATTCCCGACGGCAGCTACGTCAACCTGGGCATCGGCATGCCGGTGCTGGTGGCCGCCCATTTGCCCGCCGGCCGCGAAATCGTGCTGCACAGTGAAAACGGCATTCTCGGCATGGGCCCGCCGCCGGCCGAGGACGACATCGACCTGGACCTGATCAACGCCGGCAAGCAGCCGGTGACGCTGCTCGAAGGCGGCGCCTATTTCCACCACGCCGATTCCTTCGCCATGATGCGCGGCGGCCACCTGGACATCTGCGTCATGGGCGGCATGCAGGTCGCGGCCAACGGCGACCTGGCCAACTGGTCCCTCAACAAGCCGGGCGAAGCGCCGGCCGTGGGCGGCGCCATGGACCTGGCGGTGGGCGCGCGCAGCGTCTACATCCTGATGGAACACAACAGCAAGGACGGCTCGCCCAAGATCGTCGAGCGCTGCACCTATCCGCTGACCGGCGCCGGCGTGGTCGACCGCATCTACACCGACCTGGCCGTGATCGACGTCACGCCCGACGGCCTGCGGGTCCGGGATATGATCGACGGCATGACATTGACAGCGCTGCAGGCGCGCACCGGCGCGCCGCTGCGCGCAGGCTGATGCTGCCCAACCTTCCCCCGCCCGGCTACGCCGCGCCCCTCGCCCCCGAGGACCACCCCGACCAGCTGCGCGGTGATCCCGACTACATGCTGACGCTGGCGCGCGGCCTGCACGTGATCCGTGCCTTCGGCACGCGCCGCCATCCGCAGACGGCGGCCGAGCTGGCGCGCCGCGCCGGCCTGCCGCGCGCGGTGGTGCAGCGCTGCCTGCACACCCTGATCCTGCTGGGCATCGCCGAACAGCATGGCCGCCAGTACATCCTGACCCCGCGCATCCTGGGGCTGGGCTACGCCTACTTCTCGTCGACGCCGTTCGTCTCGCTGGCGCAACCGGTGCTGGAGGAACTGAGCGCCACGGTCAACGAGACCTGCGCGCTGGCCATCATGGAAGGGCACGAGATGCTGTACCTGGCGCGCTCGGAAGTGAACCGGCTGCTGGCCACCTCGATGGGGCTGGGCAGCCGGCTGCCGGCCTACTGCACGTCGATCGGCCGCGTGCTGCTGGCGCAGCTGTCCGAGCCGGCGCTGGCGCGCTACTTCGCCGCCATCGAACTGCAGCCCTACACCGAGTTCACCATCACCACCGAGGCGCGCCTGCGGGCCGAGCTGGCGCGCATCCGCGAGCAGGACTACGCGGTGGTCGACCAGGAACTGGAATTGAATGTGCGCGCCATCTCGGTGCCGGTGCGCTCGGCCAGCGGCAAGGCCTGCGGCGCGGTCAACGTCAGCGTCAAGGCGGCGCGGGTGCCGCTGGAGCGGCTGACGGGGGAGTTCCTGGCGCCGATGCGCCAGGCGGTGGCCAGGATCGGGGAATTCCTGGCGGCCTGAGCCGCCGCCCCCCGTCCTAGAGGTCGGTCGTATCCAGCGTGAACGCGGCGGCCGCGCGGCCGATGCGGTCGTTGACCGCGTGCCAGGCCTCGCTGTCCGGCGGCGCCTGCACGATGATGCGCGCGAAGCCCTGGCCATCCAGGTCGCGCAGCAAGGCATACAGCGCCTGGGCATAGCGCGCCGGATCGGCCGGCACCTGCTGCCACTGGATGCGCGCGTCGCAGGCCGCGGGCGGCGGCGTGTAGGCCACCACCACGACCTTGCCCGGCGGCAGGCCGCGGCCCTGCAGCGCGGCTTGCAGGCGCGCGTCGGACGCCAGTTCCAGCGCGGTGCGCGGCGCATAGTGCGCCTTCAGCGTGCCCGAGGCGCGCGGCGCGGCGGCGTCGGGCGCGAACACCTGCACGCCCAGCACGGCCTCGATCTGCGCCGCGCTGATGTGGCCCGGGCGCAGCAGCACCGGGCCGGCGCCGCGATCCAGGCGCGACAGGTCCAGGATGGTGGATTCGATGCCGACCTCGGAGGCGCCGCCTTCCAGCACCGGCATGCCGGCCGCGACCTCGTCGGGAAATTCACCGCGCACGTGGTCGGCGCGGGTCGGCGAAACCTGGCCGAACTTGTTGGCCGACGGCGCGGCCACGCCGCCCTGCCCGTTCGGCTTGCCGGCCGCGAACGCCGCCAGCAGCGCCTGCGCCACCGGATGCGAGGGGCAGCGGATGCCGATGCTGTCCTGGCCGCCGCTGACCGTGTCGGCGATATGCGGCGCGCGCTTGAGGATCAGCGTCAGCGGACCGGGCCAGAAGGCGTCGATCAACAGGCGCGCCTCGGGCGGCACCTCGGCCGCCCAGTACGACAGGTCGCCCTGCGGCGCGATGTGCACGATCACCGGGTGGTTCGACGGCCGGCCCTTGGCGGCGTAGATGCTGCCCACCGCCCGCGGGTTCTCGGCGTCCGCGCCCAGGCCGTAGACGGTTTCGGTCGGGAACGCGACCAGCTCGCCGGCCAGCAGGCGCCGGGCGGCGTCGGCGATGTCCGCGGCGCTGGCGGAGACGGACGAAGCGGACATGGCGTTACTCGGGCGCCTGCATGCCCAGCGCGGCGGCGACACGCGCCGCGTCGGCCTGGGCCTGTTGCAGCGTCGGCGCGACGATGGTGACGTGGCCCATCTTGCGGCCGCGGCGCGCCTCGCGCTTGCCGTACAGGTGCAGCTTGGCCGTGGGCACCGCCAGCGCGGCGGCCCAGTCGGGCTCGCGCTGCGTGTCGCCGGTAGCCGACGGATACCAGATGTCGCCCAGCAGGTTCAGCATCACGGCCGGCGCCAGCAGGTCGGTGCTGCCCAGCGGCAGGCCGGCCATGGCGCGCGCCTGCTGCTCGAACTGGCTGGTGACGCAGGCGTCCATGGTGTAGTGGCCGCTGTTGTGCGGACGCGGCGCGATCTCGTTGACGATCAGGCTGCCGTCCTGGAGCACGAAGAATTCCACGCACAGCACGCCGTGGTAGCCCAGGCCCTGCGCGATGGCCTGCGCGGCCGCGGTGGCCTGCGCCTGGCGTTCGGCGTGGGCGGCGTCAAGCTTGACCGGCGCCGCCGTCGACACGGCCAGGATGCCGTCGCGGTGCACGTTGCGCGCCACCGGGAACACCACGCTGGCGCCGTCGAAACCGCGCGCGATCACGACCGAGATCTCATAGTCCAGCGGCATCAGCGCTTCCAGCACGCAGGCCACGCCGCCGAACTCGGCGAACGCGGCCAGCGCGGCCTCGCGCGAATCGATGCGGGCCTGGCCCTTGCCGTCGTAGCCCAGGCGCGCGACCTTCAGGATGCCGGGGAACAGGCTGTCGGGCGCGGCGCGCAGGTCGGCCTCGCTGCGGATGGCGGCGTGCGGCGCGACCGGGATGCCCTGGCTGGCGATGAAGGCCTTCTCGGCGATGCGGTCCTGCACGATGGCGACCGCGTCGGCGGCCGGGCTGACGCGGCAACGCGCCGCCAGCGCGCGCAGGCTGTCGGCCGGCACGTTCTCGAATTCGGTGGTGACGGCCTGACAGGTCTGCGCCAGGCGCGCCAGGCCGTCTTCGTCGTCATAGGCGGCCTGGATGTGCAGGTCCGCCACCATGCCCGCCGGGCATTCGGCGGCCGGGTCCAGCACCGCGACCTTGTAGCCCAGGCTTTGCGCCGCGTGGCAGAACATGCGGCCCAGCTGGCCGCCGCCCAGCAGGCCGAGCCAGCCGCCGGGGGCAATGGTGAAAGCAGTCGATTGCGTCATGGGGATCAGGCCTCGGGCGGAACCTTCATGTCGCGCGCGGCCTGCGTCTGGCGCGCGCGGAACGCCACCAGCTTCTTGCGCAGGCCGGCATCGGTGCCCGCCAGCGTGGCGATCAGGTGCAGCGCGGCGTTGGCGGCGCCGGCCTCGCCGATGGCGAAGGTGGCCACCGGCACGCCCTTGGGCATCTGCACGATGGACAGCAGCGAATCCTCGCCGCGCAGGTACTTGGACGGCACCGGCACGCCGAACACCGGCACCTCGGTCAAGGCCGCCATCATGCCCGGCAGGTGGGCCGCGCCGCCCGCGCCGGCGATGATGCCGCGCAGGCCGCGGTCGAACGCGGCGGCGCCGTACTCGGCCATGTCCTGCGGCATGCGGTGCGCGGAAATCACGCGCGCCTCGTACGGCACGCCGAAGTCTTCGAGCATGGTGACGGCGTGCTTCATGACCTCCCAATCGCTGGAAGAACCCATAATCACGCCCACCACGGGGGTGGCGTCTGCCGCTGCGGAAGTCTTGGCTGTCATAACCGGTGTCGAGTCGTTGAAAGGCCGCGGCCGTGCCGCGAAACCCGGTATTTTACCCGGCGCCGGCGCCACCCCTATGGCGTATTGCCCGAACCCAGCCAGAGATACCCGGCGGGATTGTCCGGGCAGGGCCCGAAACCGCATTGCAGCGTGGTGCTGCCCAGGTTGGCGAGCACCATGATGAAAAACAGGGCCATGATGACCACGCCCAGCACCGACACCGGCCGCTTGAGCATGTTGTCGCCCCATTTGCGGTCCACCGACAGCATCAGCACGCAGAACACGATCAGGGCGCCGAAGGCGATGAAGGCCCAGGTATAGAAGTGCAGGCCCAGGAACGGCGTGCCGTAGCCGGCATCGCCCGGGGCGATGTGCAACAGCACCTGGCGGCCCGACGCCACCATGCCGCCCAGCGAGGCGGCAATGGTCATGGCGTAGTGCATGGGAGACGGGCCCAGCCGCAGGTTCAGCAGCAGCCCCACCCCGGCCAGCATGAAGGCCACGCGTTGCAGCAGGCAGAGCGGGCACGGCAATTCGTCGTAGGCGAATTGCCAGGCGAAGGCCAGCCCGAGGATGGCGGTCACGCCCAGCAGGGCCAGGGCGTTGAGCACGCGCGAGCCGCGCGCGGGATTGCGGGAAAAGATCATGTCGGCGGGGCCTACAGCGACAGCGCCAGCGGGCTGGTCATGTGGAACTGGCACCAGGCGGCGAACACCGCCAGGGTGATCAGCCAGAAAGCGACGCAGGGACGGCGCTTGCCCAGCAGGCCGAACCAGACGGCGACCAGTCCGGTCAGGAAAGGCAACATCATGATCATGCGCAGCTCCTTTCTGCATCCGGTGGGCGGCCAGGCTCAGGCGGCGGCTGCGGGCCGCGTCCGGCAAGTTGACAGAGAGAAAGCCGCGCGGGCGCGCCGACGGCTTCCTGTTGCAAGTTGCCGGCGAGTATAACGTAACAATACGCAATAATTCTTACCGAAAAACAGGGATTACCCTGACGAACGGTCTGCGCCGGGCAAAAAAAACCGCCCGGCGATCGGGCGGTCTTTCGAATGGGCGGCGCGTCAGGCCACCAGGCGGTCGAGCGCTTCGCGATACTTGGCGGCCGTCTTTTCCAGCACGTCCTGCGGCAGGCGCGGCGCCGGCGGGGTCTTGTCCCAGGTCTGGGTCTCGAGCCAGTCGCGCACGAACTGCTTGTCGAACGAAGGCGGGCTGATGCCGACGCGGTAGCCGTCGGCCGGCCAGAAGCGCGAGGAGTCGGGCGTCAGCACTTCGTCCATCAGGTACAGCGTGCCGTCGTCGTCCAGGCCGAACTCGAACTTGGTGTCGGCGATGATGATGCCCTTGGTGGCGGCGAAGCGGGCCGCCTCGGCATACAGCTTGAGCGTGACGTCGCGGATGCGCTCGGCCATTTCCTGGCCGACTTCCTTGACCACCTGCGCGAAATCGACGTTTTCGTCGTGCATGCCGAATTCGGCCTTGGCCGCCGGCGTGAAGATCGGCTCGGGCAGCTGGCTGGCCTGCTGCAGGCCGGCGGGCAGCTTGATGCCGCAGACGGCGCCGGTGGCCTGGTAATCCTTCCAGCCGGAACCGATCAGGTAGCCGCGGGCCACCGCTTCCACCAGGATCGGCTTGAGGCGCTTGACCACCACGGCGCGGCCGCGCACCTGGTCGACTTCGTCCGGCGCCACCACGTCTTCGGCCTTGATGCCGGTGGAGTGGTTCGGCAGGATGTGGGCCAGCTTCTGCAGCCAGAACTCGGTCAGTTCGGTCAGCACCTGCCCCTTGCCGGGAATGGGATCGTCGAGGATGACGTCGAACGCCGAGATGCGGTCCGACGCGACGATCAGCAACTTGTCGTCGCCCACCGCGTACATGTCGCGGACCTTACCGCGGCCCAGCAGCGGCAAGGACTTGATGCTGGATTGATGCAAAGCAGAAGTCACGGAAAAATGGCCTATGGCAAAAATGGGGGTCGCGCAAAGCGCATAGGTTACTGCAAATAGCCCCGTCTTGCCGCGCGGCGGGCCCCGGGTTAGTCTGGCCGGATTCCAAAAAATGCGCCGGCCGCGCACCGCGTCACGGCGCCCCCTTTACCCCTGGAGGAGACAGAGTCGTATGCAGGATGCAACCCAGAAACGCCCGCCGCACGCCGACGCGCAGGTCCACCTGACCGGCGGCTGCCAATGCGGCGCGGTGCGCTACGCGGTGACCGAAGAGCCGATCATGGCGGCCACCTGTCATTGCCGCGATTGCCAGTATTCCAGCGGCGGCGCGCCGGCCCACGCGCTGATCCTGCCGGCCGGCTCGGTCACCCTGCTGCGCGGCAAGGCGCGCGAGCACCGCTACCAGGGCGATTCCGGCCACACCGTGATGCGCAGCTTCTGTGCCGACTGCGGCACGCCGCTGTTCGGCGGCACGGAGGGCATGGGCTACGAGGTGGTGCGGGCCGGTTCGCTGGACGACCCCGAGGCCTTCCACACCCGCGTCACCATGTGGACGGACTCGGCCCCGTCCTGGCACCACGTGGACAGGACCGTGCCGCATTTCCCCCGCAACGCGCCGCCCGCCTGACGGGGCCGGCGCGCAAAGAAAAAAAGGCGGACCCGCCAGGGTCCGCCTTTTTGCTGCCCGCCTCCCGGGGAAGGCGGCCGGTGGCTTACTGCACCACCTGGGTCAGCTTGCCCGAGGCGTACTGGGCGGCGATCTCGGTCAGCGGCAGCGCCTTGATCTTGCTGGCGTTGCCGGCGGTGCCGAACTCGGTGTAGCGAGCCACACAGATCGCCTTGGCGGCGGCGCGGGCCGGCTTCAGGTATTCGCGCGGGTCGAACTTCTCGGGGTTCTCGGCGAAGAAGCGGCGGATGGCGCCGGTCATGGCCAGGCGGATATCGGTGTCGATATTGATCTTGCGCACGCCGTACTTGATGGCTTCCTGGATTTCCTCGACCGGCACGCCGTAGGTTTCCTTCATGTTGCCGCCGAATTCACGGATCTCGGCCAGCAGTTCCTGCGGCACGCTGGAGCTGCCGTGCATCACCAGGTGGGTGTTGGGCAGGCGGGCGTGGATTTCCTTGATGCGGGCGATCGACAGGATGTCGCCGGTGGGCTTGCGCGTGAACTTGTAGGCGCCGTGGCTGGTGCCGATGGCGATCGCCAGGGCGTCGAGCTGGGTGCGGCGCACGAAGTCGGCGGCCTGCTCCGGGTCGGTCAGCAGCTGGTCCATGGTCAGCTTGCCGTCGGCGCCGTGGCCGTCTTCCTTGTCGCCCTGCATGGTTTCGAGCGAGCCCAGGCAGCCCAGTTCGCCTTCGACCGTCACGCCCAGCTTGTGGGCCACGTCCACCACCTTCTTGGTGACCTCGACGTTGTAGTCGTAGTCGGCGATGGTCTTGCCGTCTTCCTTGAGCGAGCCGTCCATCATGACGCTGGAAAAGCCCAGGTCGATGGCGCCCTGGCAGACCTTGGGCGACTGGCCGTGGTCCTGGTGCATGACCACGGGGATGTGCGGGTAGGACTCCACGGCGGCCTGGATCAGGTGCTTCAGGAAGCCTTCGCCGGCGTACTTGCGGGCGCCGGCCGAGGCCTGCATGATCACCGGGCTGTCGGTCTCCGCCGCGGCTTCCATGATGGCCTGGACCTGTTCCAGGTTGTTGACGTTGAATGCCGGGATGCCGTAGCCGTGCTCGGCGGCGTGGTCGAGCAACTGGCGCATGGAGACTAGGGCCATGAGTGGTCCTCCTTAGGTACTGTCGATTGAAAGATGGTTGAAATCAAGCGGAATGGTGAGATTTTACGGGGGATTCGAAGAAAGGTCTTGAAACGACGGGTATCCCTATCCGCCAGGACTAAACCGGCCGCCCGAGCCGCGGCCGGGCGCCTCCCCCATAAGCAGGCCAGCCGTTAGGGGCGGCCGGCGCGCGGCACGTCCACCCGCGTCACCAGGATCCGCCCTTCGGGCCGGGCGCGGCGGTTGGCCTCGATGAAATCGGGCGCCGCCGCCATGAACAGCGTCTTGCCGTCCGGCCCGCCCAGCGCCGCCGCAAAGATGCCCAGTTCGCCGGTATCGATTTGTTCCAGAATCTCGCCGCCGCGCGCCAGCCGCACGATGCGCTTGCCGATCGCGTCGGCCACCCACAGCGCGCCCTCGGCGTCCAGCGCGCCGCCGTCCGGCCCGATGGCCGACGCTTCGATCAGCACCGACAGGTCGTCCGACTCCGGCAGGGCGCCGAAGTGGGCCCAGTCGCGCCGCGGCCCCAGCGCCCCGTCCGCCAGGATGTCGAATTCCGAGATCCGGTTGCCGAAGGTCTCGTTGACGATCAGGGTCTTGCCGTCGGGGGTGATGAAGGAACCGTTGGGAAACCACAATCCGTCCGCCACCACCTGGGCCACCCCGTCCGGATCCACCCGCACCAGGGTGGTGGTGGCGAAAGGCTCGCCGGCCATCAGGTCGAAACCGAAATTGCCCACGTAGGCGCGGCCCAGCTCGTCGACCACCATGTCGTTGACCGGTCCGCCGGTCAGGGCGGACAGGTCGCAATGCGTGACCAGCCGGCCGTCGGGCTCGCGCCGCAGCAGCTTGCGATCCTTCATGGAGGAAATCAGCAGGCGTCCGTCCGGCAGCCACCCCAGGCCGGACGGCTGCTCCAGGACCCGGCAGATGACTTCCGCCCGACCCTCCAGGTCGACGGCGATGACCTTGCCTGTATAGAAGTCCGATGCCCACAGGCGCCCGTCGCGCCAGCGCAGTCCCTCCAGGAAGGTGTACCCCGAGGCCAGCACGGACAATTCGCGTTGCGGCATGGCTTTGTCTCCCACGGCTTTCTCCTTATTGGTGACGGCGGGCCTGGCAGGCCCAATATCTGTATGGATGGCGCCCGCCCCGGGGCAACGCCTGGGCGTCCCGGGGCCAGGCCATTTTGTCATGAGGCCGGCGCGGCGGCAGTCGGGGTTGACCCGTCCCCAACCTGACAACTAACTGTCAGGTTGGCGGCGTTAACATCGCGCCCCAAGGGTTAACCCGCGCCGGTTGCCCTCCGGCATATCCGTCATTGGACCGATCCGCCCCGCCCCATGCCGGCGGGTAAGGCCTTCCCCCGGGCCGACCGCGACGATCCCCGTTTTCCTGTTTTTGAAGATGAATACAAAGAAGCTGACGCGTTACATCGGCATCGCCATGGTGCTGGGCGTCGTGGTGGGCTATTTCTGCAACAAGTACGCGCAGAACGCGCAAGAGGCCAAGGAAATCGCCTCGTACTTCAGCCTGATCACCGACATCTTCCTGCGCATGATCAAGATGATCATCGCGCCCCTGGTATTCGCCACCCTGGTGTCCGGCCTGGCCAGCATGAGCGATGCCAGCGCCGTCGGCCGCATCGGCCTGCGTGCCATGTTCTGGTTCATCGCGGCCTCTGCCATCTCGCTGCTGCTGGGCCTGGCGCTGGTCAACATCTTCCAGCCCGGCGCGCACCTGAACCTGGCGCTGCCCGACGCGGCCGCCACGGCCGGCCTGAAGACCGGCGACTTCACCCTCAAGGCCTTCATCGCGCACGTGTTCCCCAAGAGCATCGCCGAAGCCATGGCCAACAACGAGATCCTGCAGATCCTGGTGTTCTCGCTGTTCTTCGGCGCGGCGCTGTCGTTCATCCGCGGCAAGGGCCACAACACCATCTACAACATGATCGACGAGCTGGCCAAGATCATGTTCCGCGTCACCGACTACGTGATGCGCTTCGCGCCGCTGGGCGTGTTCGCCGCCATGGCCGCCGCCATCACCACCGAGGGCCTGGGCGTGCTGGTCAGCTACGGCAAGCTGATCGGCGAGTTCTACCTGGGGCTGGCGCTGCTGTGGGCCATCCTGTTCGGCGTGGGCTACCTGTTCCTGGGCCGTTCGACCTTCCGCCTGGGCGGCCTGATCAAGGAACCGACCCTGCTGGCCTTCTCGACCGCCAGCAGCGAATCGGCCTATCCCAAGACCATCGAGGCGCTGGAGCGTTTCGGCGTGTCCAAGCGCATTTCGGGTTTCGTGCTGCCGCTGGGCTACTCGTTCAACCTGGACGGCTCGATGATGTACCAGTCGTTCGCGGTGCTGTTCATCGCGCAGGCGTACAACATCGAGATGAGCTTCTCGCAGCAACTGACGCTGCTGCTGGTGCTGATGGTGACCAGCAAGGGCATGGCGGGCGTGGCGCGCGCCTCGCTGGTGGTGGTGGCGGCGACGCTGCCGATGTTCCACCTGCCCGAGGCCGGCCTGCTGCTGATCATGGGCATCGACCAGTTCTTCGACATGGGCCGCACCGCCACCAACGTCGTCGGCAACAGCCTGGCCACCGCCGTCATCGCCAAGATGGAAGGCAAGGAAGAGGACCTGGCGGCCGCCGATGCCGCCGCCGACACTGCCACCGGCGCGGTTTCAGCGCCGCCGCGCACGGCCTCTCGCGAGGCCTGAGCCAGGCGCGCCGACTCGTTCCAGAACCGCAAGCACGGGCCCCGCGATGAATGCGGGGCCCGTTTTTCATGAGTCGGCCGATCCCGCGGCCCGCCTGGGGCCGCCGCGTGGATTCAGTCGTTGACCGAACACGACACCGGCGCGCCGTCCTCGAATTCCACGTCGTAGGTGTGCACCGGGTCCCAGGGCAGCGTGAACCACAGTTCATAGCCGTCGCCGTCCTCGTCGAACAGCCAGAGGGCGCGCAGCACGGCCTTCCCGGCCATCGCCTCGGCGGTTTCCTCGCCCAGCAGCTGGTCGTCTTCGATGCCGAGCTTCTTGTAGTGTTCGTACGAGTAGTTGTCCAGCAGGAAGTCGGCCGCGGCCAGGACCTGCTCATCGAGGTTGTCGATGATGGCCTTGACCACCTTGGACGCCGCGCCGGAGGGCTCCTCGCCGTCGGTCTGCACCATGACGTGGATGGGCGGACGCCCCTCGCCCACGGGCACGTTTTCGGCGGCCCAGAGATCGGGTTCTTCGGGGTCCTGGGTGAAATTGAATCGTGCCATCACGCGCTCCGGAAAATAAGGCAGACGGGCCGCTCGCCCGCTGGCGGCGTCCTCGTCCGCCCATTTAACCAGATGCGCGTGCCGCCCGCTTGTCCGGCGACAAGGTCTGGCGGTTTCCTCAGGCCGCCACCAGGCCGTCGGCCTCGGCCGCGCGCGCGGGCGTCGGCGCGCGCGCCGGCGCATAGTGGGTCGAGAACACCAGGCGGCCGGCGCTCCAGGTATGGCTGATGAGCGGCAACGCGCCAACCTGCGCCACGGCCACCAGGTCGGCGCGCTGGCCCACCGCGATGCGGCCGCGATCGGCCAGGCCGCAGGCGTCGGCCGGATTCGCCGTCACCAGCGCAATCGCCTGCGGCAGCGTCAGGTCGGTCTGCGCCGTCACAGCGAAGGCCGCGGCGATCAGGGTCGAGGGCTGGTAGTCCGAGCACAGGCAGCTGGCCACGCCCGCGCGGATCGCGTCGATGGCGCGCATCGAACCGCTCTGGCTCTTGCCGCGCAGCACGTTGGGCGCGCCCAGGATGGTGGGCAGGCCGCAGGAAACCGCGGCGCGGGCGGTATCGAGCGTGATCGGAAACTCGCTCATCGCCACGCCCAGGTTGCGCATGGTGGCGATGCGATGGATCGAATCGTCGTCATGGCTGGCGGTGGGGATGCCCCGGTCGCGCGCATGCGCCAGCAGCGTTTCCACACGCTGCACCGCGCCATCCTTGGCGCGCGCCTTGGCATGCGCGGCCTCCTCGGCCTGCTCGCGGCTCATGGCGTGGTTGCCGATCATGTATTGCAGGTATGACTCCAGCGTCTTGAACTGGCCCTGGCCCGGCGAATGGTCCATCACCGAAAGCAGGTCCACCGCGCCCTCGTCCATCAGCTGCCGCAACACCGGCACCGAGGTGGCGTCGGTCACTTCGTAGCGGCAGTGCACGCGGTTGTCGACCAGGCTGTGCTGGCGGAAGGCGCGCACGCTGCGCACCACCTGCGCGGCGGTGTCGTTGTTGCGCACGCCCCATTCGCTGTTGGCGAACGACAGCGCATGGTAGGGCGTGGTGATGCCGGCCGCGGCGTTGCGGCGATCCACCTGCGCCACCGCGAAATCCAGCGGGAACAGCACTTTCGAGCGCGGCTCGGCTTCCTTTTCGATGGCATCGCAATGCAGGTCGACCAGGCCCGGCACCAGCGTCAGGCCGCGCAGGTCGATCTCGCGGTCGGCCGCGGCGCCATCGGGCGCGATGGCGGCGATGACGCCGTCGTCGATCAGGACGGCGCTGTCTTCGAGCACGCGGTCGGGCAAGACGACGCGGGCGTGGGTCAGGTAGGTGCTGGTCATGCTCACTCCAATTCGACGGCGGCCTGCGCGGGACGCAGGGCCAGGACCCGCGACGCCACCGCGTCGCGCACTTCTTCATCGTGGAAGATGCCCAGCAGGCAGCGGCCGGCGGCGCGCGCTTCGCGGATCAGCGCCACCACCACCGCGCGGTTGTCCGGATCCAGCGACGCGGTCGGCTCGTCCAGCAGCAGGATGGGATGCCGGGCGATGAAGCCGCGGGCAATGTTGACCCGTTGCTGTTCGCCGCCCGAGAAGGTGGCGGGCGCCAGCCCCCACAGCCGCTGCGGCACGTTCAGGCGGCGCAGCATGGCGGCGGCGCGCCCGCGCGCCTCGCCGGCGTCGATGCCGGCCATGCGCAGCGGCTCGGCCACCACGTCCAGCGCCGACACGCGCGGGATCACCCGCAGGAACTGGCTGACGTAGCCGATGACGTCGCGCCGCAGCGCCAGGATGCGCTGCTCGGGCGCGCCGACCAGTTCGACCCAGTCGTCCCCGGCGCGCACGCGGATGCTGCCTTCGGTGGCCAGGTAGTTGCCGTAAAGACAGCGCAGCAAGGTGCTCTTGCCGGTGCCCGAGGGGCCCGCCAGCACCAGGCAGTCGCCGGCGGCGGCGTCGAAATCGACCGCCTCCAGCACCGGCAGGCGAATGCCGCCCTGGTTGTGCAGGGTGAACATCTTTCCGAGGCCCCGCACCTCGATCATGGGAGTCGCAACGGTCATGGTCAGCTCTGCAAAATGGAAGACACCAGCAACTGGGTGTAGGGATGCTGCGGGTCGTCGAGGATCTGGTCGGTCAGGCCGCTTTCGACCACCTCGCCGCCGCGCATCACCAGCGTGCGATGCGCCAGCAGGCGCGCCACCGCCAGGTCGTGCGTCACCACGATCGCGGCCAGGCCCAGGTCGGTCACCAGCTGGCGCAGCAGGTCCAGCAGGCGCGCCTGCACCGACACGTCGAGCGACGCGGTCGGCTCGTCCATGAACACCAGGCGCGGATGGGTCACCAGATTGCGGGCGATCTGCAGGCGCTGCTGCATGCCGCCGGAGAACGAGGCCGGCGCGTCGTCCAGGCGGCCGGCGTCGATCTCCATCTTTTGCAGCCAGCTGCCCGCGGCCTGGCGCAACTCGCCGTAGTGGCGGTCGCCCACCGCCATCAGGCGCTCGGCGATGTTGGCGCCGGCGCTGACCTGCATGCGCAGGCCGTCGCGGGCGTTCTGGCGCACGAAGCCCCAGTCGGTGCGGGCCAGCAGCCGCAGGCGCGCGCCGGACAGCGCGGCCAGGTCGGTGAAGCCCTGGTCGCGGGTGTCGTACCAGACGCTGCCGGCGTCGGGCGCGGTCTGGTACGACACGGCCGACAGCAGCGTGCTCTTGCCGGAACCGGATTCGCCCACCACGCACAGCACCTCGCCGGGGAACAGGTCGAAACTGACGTTGCGGCAACCGTGCACGCCGTCCCAGGTGCGCGTCATGCCGCGCACGGAAAGCAAGGGTTGGGCGTTCATGCGGTGGCTTCCTTTTCGGCTTGCGCGGCCTGGCGGTCGTTGCAGTATTCGGTATCGGAGCAGACGAAGCGGCGCGTGCCGGCGTCGTCCAGGATGATCTCGTCCAGGAAGCTGTCGCGCGAGCCGCACAGGTCGCAGCATTCCGACCACTTCTCCACGGTGAAGGGATGGTCCTCGAAGTCCAGGCTCTTGACCCGGGTGTACGGCGGCACCGCATAGACCCGCTTCTCGCGGCCCGCGCCGAACAGCATCAGCGCCGGGCTGTTGTCGAGCTTGGGATTGTCGAACTTCGGGATCGGCGACGGCCGCATCATGTAGCGGTCGTTGACGATCACGGGATAGTCGTAGGTGGTGGCGATGTGGCCGTGCTGGGCGATGTCCTCGTACAGCTTGACGTGCATGCCGCCGTATTCGGCCAGCGCGTGCATGGTGCGGGTCTCGGTCTCGCTCGGTTCGAGCCAGCGCAGCGGCTCGGGGATCGGCACCTGGAACACCATGATCTGGTCGGCCCGCAGCGGCGTTTCCGGAATGCGGTGGCGCGTCTGCACGATGCTGGCGTCGCGGGTCGATTCGGTGGTGGCCACGCCGGTCACGCGGCCGAAGAAGCGGCGGATGTTGATGGCGTTGGTGGTGTCGTCCGAGCCCTGGTCGATCACCTTGAGCACGTCGCCCGGGCCGATGATCGACGCGGTCACCTGGATGCCGCCCGTGCCCCAGCCGTAGGGCAGCGGCATCTCGCGGCTGCCGAACGGCACCTGGTAGCCGGGAATCGCCACCGCCTTGAGCAGCGCGCGGCGCAGCATGCGCTTGGTGGACTCGTCGAGGTAGGCGAAGTTGTAGTGGTCGTCGCGTTCGACCGCGGCGCCGGGAGTATGGGAAGTTTTCATGGCGCAACGGCCTCGTCCAGCTGGCGGGTTGTCTCGGGGGCCGGCGCGGCGCGTTCGGCGCGCAGGCGGCGCAGCAGTTCCAGGTTGGCCTGGAAGTCCACGTAGTGCGGCAGCTTCAAGTGCTGCACGAAGCCGGAGGCCTCGACGTTGTCGCTGTGGTACAGCACGAACTCATGGTCGTTGGCCGGCGCATCGGCGCGTTCACCCAGGTCGCGCGCCTTCAGGGCGCGGTCCACCAGCGCCATCGACATGGCCTTGCGTTCGCCGTAGCCGAAGGTCAGGCCATAGCCGCGGGTGAACTTGGGGCCTTCCTCGGCATTGCCGGAGAACTGGCTCACCATCTGGCATTCGGTGATCTCGATCTCGCCCACCGTCACGGCGAAGCCCAGTTCCTCGATGTGCATCTCGACTTCCAGGGAGCCGTAGCGGATCTCGGCGGCGAACGGATGCGTGTTGCCGTAGCCGCGCTGCGTGGAATAGCCCATCGACAAGAGAAAGCCTTCGTCGGCGCGCGCCAGGTTCTGCAGGCGCGCCGCGCGCGAGGCCGGGAAGTCCAGCGGCTGGCGCGTCAGATCGAAGGGCTCGGGATCGCCTTCGGGCACCGGCTCGGCGTCGATCAGGTCGTCGTGCGCCAGCAGGTCCGTCACGCGCGGCATGGCGCTGTCCAGCGGCTCGCCAGCCGCCGGCAGGGCGTCGGCCTCGCGCTCGGCTTCCAGCGAGAAGTCCAGCAGGCGCTGGGTGTAGTCGTAGGTCGGCCCCAGAATCTGCCCGCCCGGCACGTCCTTGAAGGTCGACGAGATGCGGCGTTGCAGGCGCATGGCGCCGGTGTCGATGGGCTGGGTGTAGCCATAGCGCGACAGCGTGGTGCGATAGGCGCGCAGCAGGAACACCGCCTCGATCGCGTCGCCGGCGGCCTGTTTCAGCGCCAGCGCCGCCAGTTGCGGATCGTAGAGCGAGCCTTCCGCCATCACGCGCGACACCGCCAGCGGCATCTGTTCGCGGATCTGGTCCAGGCTCAGTTCGGGCAGGGCCCGGTCGCCGCGCCGGTAGTCGTCCAGCATGCGGTAGGAATTGAGGATGGCGCGTTCGCCACCTTTGACGGCCACGTACATGTCAGCTCTCCACGCGCGTGCTGCGGGGCAGCGCGCACAGTTGCCGTCCGTGCGTCAGGAACACGTCGACGCCCAGCGGGAAACGTTGATGGTTGATGCGCCAGTCGCGCCAGAAGCCTTCCGGCAGGCCGGCGGCGCGCAACGCCTGGCGGCCCTGGATGCCGGGACCGGCCAGCGAGACTTCGGCGCCGGCGTCCAGCGATGCGACCTCGATCAGCAGCGTGGTGGACAGGTCCGGATAGGCCGGGTCGCCCGGGTGGCAGGACGCCAGCGTCGGCGCCGCGCTACCGGCCGGCACCACGGCAAAGCGCGCCAGCGAGGCCGACGGCACCACCGGGCAGGCGCAATGGAAACGCAGGAAGTCCAGCACGCCGGCGTCCAGGCCCTGCGGCAGCCACAGCGGCGTGTCCACGTCCACCAGCGTCAGCAACAGCGCGGTCAGCGCCGGCGACAGGCCGGCCGGCACGCCGCAGGTGGCGGCCACGTCGTACACGCGGCCCGGATGCGCCATGGCATCGAGCGCGGTGCGGAAGGTGGCCTGCGCATCGTTCACCGGATCCGCGAAGCCCGGCAACAGCCGGCGGCTGGCGGCCGCGGCGCCAAGAAGTTCTTGATGCATGTCAGTCCTCGCCTCGCACCATCGTGAAAAATTCGACCTTGGTCTGCGCCGCCACGCGCGCCTGGCGCTCGATGCGCTCGGCGCGTTCGCGCGCCAGCGGCTGGATCAGCTGCGCCTGCACCGTGTCGTGCCAGTCGGGCAGTTGCAGCAGCGCGTCGGCCACCGCGGCCTGCTCGGCATGGCGCAACGAGCGGCCCTGCACGTAGGCAATGCCGACCACGCCGTTGTCCAGGCTGACGGCGCAGCGTGTCACCGTCATTTCACCCAGGTTGAAACGCGCTCCGGTGCCGCCGCTGCGGGCCCGCACCATGGCCATGCCGGTCTGCGCCGGGCGCAGCATCTGGTGCGGCGGCAGCCCGCCGAGCGAGCCGAAGGCCCCTTCCAGCATGGCCGGATCGGCCAGCGCCAACACCCGCATCCAGGCGGTCCGTTGCGCCTGGATTCCGCCCTGCGCTGTTTGTGGATGGTCCATTATTTCCTCTAAACGTCTAGACGACTGGATGGAGTATGATCGCGTTCAGAAGCAAGTTCAACAGCCTGGCGTGAATTTTTGATGACAGTTGCGGCAGGGACGCATCGCCTATCCCCCGCCCGCCGCTTGGTGCACAATCACAGCCATTCCTGATGAAGCTGATATGACAGCACGAGCACATTCCATGGTCGAAAGAGGTTCCGGCATCGCCGTGTGGCGACAGATTGGCGAGTCCCTGGCGGACGACATCCGCAACAAGCTGTACACGGCGGGCGAACAACTGCCCTCCGAACCGGAACTGGCCGCCAAGTTCTCCGTCAACCGCCACACCATCCGGCGCGCCATGGGCGAACTGGAACAGAGCGGACTGGTGCGCATCGAGCAGGGCCGCGGCACCTTCGTGCAGGAACACGCCATCGACTACGCCATCGGCAAGCGCACGCGCTTTTCCGAGAACCTGCGCAGCCAGGGCATGCTGGGCCACCTCGAAGCGCTGGGCAGCCAGACGCTGCGCGCGGCCGAGATCGCCAAGCACCTGGGCCTGGCGCGCAACGCCCCGCTGCTGCGGGTGCAGATGGTCGGCAAGGCCGAGAACCGCCCCATCAGCGCCTCGGAACACTACTTCGACGAAAAGCGCTTCCCCGATTTCATCGAGCGCATGAACACCCTGCGCTCGGTGTCCAAGGTCTACGCCCATTACGGCATCGGCGACTACACCCGCAAGTGGTCGCGCATCACCGCCACCCTGCCGTCGCCGGAGGTGGCGCGCATCCTGGGCCAACCCAAGACACGCCCGATCCTGCAGGTGGAAGCCCTGAACGTCGACCAGGCCGGCGCGCCGCTGCAATACAGCATCACCCGCTTCGTGGGCGACCTGGTGCAACTCATGGTGGCGGACGACAGTTGAGCGCGGCTGCGGCCGCTTTCCGGCGGCCGCGCGGGCGGCACGGCGATTTCACTCATCTAGACATCTGGTTGTAATGCAACACCGCTAACTTCCCTTCATGAACCAAGCACACGCCCCCTCGCCCCTGGCCGGTGTCACAGGCCAACGTATCCTGACCCCGCGCGGCATCGAGCACGCCAGCGTGCGATTCCACGCCGGACTGATCGACGACGCCGGCGGCACGCCCGCGCGCGGCGCGGCCTGGTTCGACGCCGGCGACCTGCTGGTGCTGCCCGGCATCGTCGACCTGCACGGCGATGCCTTCGAGCGCGCCATCATGCCGCGCCCCAGCGTCACCTTCCCCTACGACGGCGCGCTGTTCGACGTCGACCGCCAGTTGCTGGCCAACGGCATCACCACCGAATTCCACGGCGTCACGCTGTCGTGGGAAGGCGGCCTGCGCGGCGAGGCCTACGCCGAGCGCATGTTCGCCGCGCTCGAACGCATGCGGCACCTCATGGGCGCGCGCCACTACGTGCATCTGCGCTTCGAGACCCACCACGTCGGCGGCGTCGAGACCGCCCAGCAATGGATCCGCGACGGCCGCGTGCGCTTCGTCGCCCTCAATGACCACCTGCCCAGCATGGCGCGCCGCCTGGGCGACGACCGCAAGCTGCTGCAATACGCCGACCGCGCCGAATGCGACCTGGACACCTTCCAGGAGCGCATCCGCCGCGCCATGGGCGCGGCCGACTCGGTGGCCGACGCCATGCGCGAGCTGACCGCCAGCGCGCAGGCGGCCGGACTGCGGGTCGCCTCGCACGACGATCCCGACGCCGCCACCCGCCGCTACTACCACCAACTCGGTTGCGGCGTGGCGGAATTCCCGCTGACGCGCGACGCCGCCAGCGTGGCCCGCGACCTGGGCAACTCGGTGGTGTTCGGCGCGCCCAACGTGGTGCGCGGCGGCAGCCACACCAACGCCCCCAGCGCCACCGAAATGGTCCGCGCCGGGTTGTGCGACATCCTGGCCTCCGACTATTACTACCCCGCGCCGCTGGCGGCGGCGCTGCGCCTGGTGAACGACGGCGTGCTGCCGCTGGAGCAGGCCTGGAACCTGGTGTCGCTGAACCCGGCGCGCGCCGCCGGCCTGCAGGATCGCGGCATGCTGGCGCCCGGCCTGATCGCCGACGCCATCGTGGTCGACGACCAGGTGCCCGGACTGCCGCGCGTCTGCGCCGCCATCGTCGGCGGCGAGCTGCGCTACGCCACCCGCGCCTTCGGCGACGACCGCCACCAGCGCATGGCGGCCTGACCATGCCGTCGGCCCACCGCTACGCGCTGTATCTCGCCCCCACCGGCCCCTGGCGTGAGCTGGGCAGCCGCTGGCTGGGCCGTTGCGCCGACACCGGCGCGGCCCTGCCGCCACTGCCCGGCCAGCCCGAGGCCGCGCGCGACTGGACCGCGGCGCCGCGCCATTACGGCCTGCACGCCACGCTGAAGCCGCCCTTCCGGCTGCGCGCCGGCGCCACGCCGCGGGATGTGGACGCCGCCGTGCGCCGCCTCGCCGCCGGCGACAGCGCCTTCGGCATCCAGCTCGAATGCGAGCCGCTGCGCGGCTTCCTGGCCTGGCGCATCGCATCCTCCGACGCCGACGGCCGCGCCCGCATCAACGCCCTGGCCGCCGCCGCCGTGCGCGGCCTGGACGACCTGCGCGCCGCGCCCGGCGCCGACGAACTGGCCCGGCGCCAGGCGCATGCGCTATCGCCCGAACAGCAGGCCATGCTGGCGCGCTGGGGCTACCCCTACGTGTTCGATACCTTCACCTTCCACATCACGCTGACCGGCAAGCTCGACGGCGAAGCGCTGGAACAGGCCCGGGCAGGCATCGCCGCCTTCGCCGACCCATTGCGCGGCCAGTCCATGCCGGTGCCCGGCGTGAGCGTGTATGTACAGCCGGAAGCGGGCGCCGACTTCATCGCGGCGCGCCACTACCGCTTCGACGGCGGCCACGTCGACGCGGCGGGCGCGGCCTACCTGGAAGGACCGGCCGCGGCATGAACCCGCCCGTTCCCGCCAGCGGCGAACGCCTGGTCTACCTGATGGGCGCGTCCGGCAGCGGCAAGGACACCCTGCTGCGGCTGCTGCGCGCCGGCCTGCGCGGCGACGAACCGGTGCTGGTGGCGCACCGCTACATCACCCGCGACAGCGGCGCCAGCGAAGACGCGCTGCGCCTGAGCGTCGATGAATTCGCGCGCCGCGCCGCGCTGGGCTGCTTCGCCCTGCGCTGGGCCAGCCACGGCCTGCATTACGGCATCGGCATCGAGGTCGATACCTGGCTGGACGGCGGCGCGGCCGTCATCGTCAACGGCTCGCGCGCCCACCTGGCCGAAGCGCACCGGCGCTATCCGGCGCTGACGGCGGTGGAGATCACCGTCGATCCCGCGCGGCTAGCGCAGCGGCTGGCGGCGCGCGGCCGTGAATCCCCTGAACAGATCAGCCAGCGCCTGTTGCGCGCCGCGCAGGACTTCCCCGTCCCCGACGGTTGCCGCCTGCTGCGCGTCGCCAACAACGGCGCGCCGGAAGCCGCCGCCGCCGAATTGCTGGATATCGCCCGCGGCCGCCTCATCGCATAGACCGCGCGGAACGCCAGGCAGCCCGGACGCGGCCACACGCCTCAAGCCCGCGGCCGCGCGTCCTGGCCAAGGTCCGCGCACAACTCCAGCAGGATGTCCGAAAAGCGTTCCTCGGCCGCCAGCGCCTGCTCGCGCCGGCGGCGGATCAGGTTGATGGGCGGCAGCTCCCAACCGAAATCCCATGGCACCATGCCGAGCTTGCCGCGCTGGCACAGCTCGCGCGCGATGTCTTCCGGCACCACCGACACCAGCGCGGGGTTGGCGCTGAGCATGCCTTCGATCACGTCGGTGGAATAGGCCTCCAGCACCGGCGATGGCGAGCGCAGGCCGGCGCGGATGAAGTGTTCGACGATCAATTGCCGCGTCGGCGTGTTCACCGCCGGCAGCACCCAGTCCATCCCCGCCAGTTGCGCCCAGTCCGGCGCCCGCCGCGCCAGGCGCTGCGCCAGGCGGCTGTGCGCGATCACGCGCGGCCGCTGCCGGTACAGCACCCGATGGTCCAGGTCATCTTGCGCCATCGTCGACGTGGCGCGGCTGATGATGCAGTCGAGTTCGTGCCGCCGCAGCATCGGCACCAGGTGATCGGTCGTCGCCCGGTGCAGCGTCAGGGTGACGCCATGGCGCTGGTGCAGCCGGCCAATGGCCGCGGTCAGCAGCGCGCTCGATACATACGGCACCACGCCCACGTGCAGGTGGGCGGCCCGGCCATCGTGCAGCGCCTCGACCTCGCGCGCCCACAGGTCCAGGTCGCTCTGCATGCGCCGGGCGCGCACCAGCGCCAGTTCGCCCAGCGGCGTGGGCTGCATGCCGCGCCCGGTGCGCAGGAACAGCGGCGCGCCGAAAATGGCCTCCAGCTCGGCCAGCGCCTTGGTGGCCGCCGGCTGGCTGATGCCGGTGGCCGCCGCCACGCGCGTCAGCGTGCCGTGGCGGGCGATGTTTTCCAGCAGCACCAGGTGACGTTGACGCAGGCGGTTGGCAAGTCGGGCGGCATCCCAGATCACGGGCGCATTCCTATAACTGATTGGTTATTCAATTATGCCAACAATGGCTTCCTGAGTTATTTCAGGCTCCTATACTGCGACGAAACCCATCCTTGCCCGTACCGTCCATGTCCACCTTCACCACCCGTCCGGAAATCCGCGGCACCTTCGGCGTCGTCTCGTCCACCCACTGGCTGGCCTCGCAGGTCGCCATGGGCGTGCTGGAGCGCGGCGGCAATGCCTTCGACGCCGCGGTGGCCGGCGGCTTCACGCTGCAGATCGTCGAGCCGCACCTGAACGGCCCCGGCGGCGAAGTGCCAATCCTGCTGTGGAGCGAACGCGAAGGCCGCATGCGCGCCCTGTGCGGCCAGGGACCGGCGCCGGTGCTGGCGACGCCGGCCTACTTTCGCGGGCTGGGCGTGGACCTGGTGCCCGGCATCGGCCTGTTGCCCGCCACCGTGCCCGGCGCGTTCGGCGCCTGGCTGACCCTGCTGCGCGACTACGGCACCTGGGAACTGGCCGACGTGTTGCGCCCGGCCATCGACTACGCCCGCAACGGCTTCCCGCTGGTGCCCCGCATCTCGCAGGCCATCCTGGCGGTGCAGGCCCTGTTCCGCGACGAATGGACCAGCTCGGCCGCCGTCTGGCTGCCCGACGGCAAGGTGCCCGCGCCCGGCGCGCTGCTGCGCACGCCGGCCATCGCCACCACCTACACCCGCATCCTGGACGAGGCGCACGCGGCGGCAACCGACCGCAATGGCCGCATCGACGCCGCGCTGGCCATCTGGTACCGCGGTTTCGTGGCCGACGAGATAGACGCCTACTACACCCATGAAGCGGTGCGCGACACCACCGGCCAGCGCAATCGCGGCCTGCTGCGCAAGGCCGACCTGGCCGACTGGCGCGCGCGCTACGACGATCCCGTCACGCTGCAATACGGCCGCTACACCGTGGCCAAGTGCGGCGTGTGGTCGCAAGGCCCGGTGCACCTGCAACAGCTGGCGCTGCTGCGCCACCTGGAGATGGACGGCCTGGACCCGGCCTCGCCGCAGTTCGTGCACCGCGTGGCCGAAGCCGCCAAGCTGGCCTTCGCCGACCGCGCCGCCTGGTACGGCGATCCCGATTTCGTCGACGTGCCGTTGGCCGCATTGTTGAGCGACGACTACGCCCGGGCGCGCGCCAGCGGCATCGGCCCCCGCGCCGCCGCCACGCTGCAACCCGGCTCTCCCGCGGGCCGGGCGCCGCGCCTGCCCGACCTGGAGGCCGCCGCCCGCACGCTGGCTGCCTCGGACACGCGCTTCGGCGTGGGCGAGCCGACCTTCGCGGCGCTGCCACCGGTGGCGGAATGGGCCGCGCGCGAGATCTTCGTCGGCGATACCTGCCAGATCGACGTCATCGACCGCGACGGCAACATGGTCGCGGCCACGCCGTCCGGCGGTTGGCTGTCGTCCAGCCCGGTGGTGCCGGCGCTGGGCTTCCCGCTGACCACGCGATTGCAGATGACCTGGCTGGACGACGGCGTGCCCGGCCAGCTGCAACCCGGCAAGCGGCCCTGCACCACGTTGTCGCCGGGCCTGGTGTTGCGCGACGGCCAACCCTACATGGCCTTCGGCACGCCCGGCGGCGACCAGCAGGACCAGTGGACGGTGGCCTTCTTCCTGCGCCATGCCATGGGCCTGAACCTGCAGGAGGCGATCGATGCGCCGTCCTGGCACATCGATCATTTCCCGGGCTCGTTCTGGCCGCGCGCGCTGACGCTGAACCGCCTGACGGTCGAGGGCCGCCTGGCCGAAGCCACGCAACAAGCGCTGCGCGAGGCCGGCCATGAGTTGCGTGTCGGCCCCGACTGGTCCGAAGGCCGCATCAGCGCCTGCACCCGCGAGCCCGCGGCCGGCGGCGGCCTGCTGCTGCGCGCCGCCGCCAACCCGCGCGGCATGCAGGGCTACGCGGTCGGCCGATGAACCGATTTTCCATCCAGCCGGCGACGAGACCGGCCTTATCGCAAGGGGTAAACACCATGAAAACCATCCGACGACTGTTGCGCGCCTGCGCCCTCACCGTGGCGTGCGCCGCGCCCGCGCTGGCGCAGGCCGCCTGGCCCGAAAAGCCGATCACGCTGATCGTGCCGTGGGCCGCCGGCGGCTCCACCGACATCCTGGCGCGCGTGCTGTCCGAAGGCCTGACACAATCGCTCGGCCAGCCCGTCATCGTCGAGAACCGCTCGGGCGCCTCGGGCAACATCGGCAGCACTTTCGTCGCGCGCGCCAAGCCCGACGGCTACACGCTGCTGGTCGGCTCGATGAGCACCCACACCATGAACCAGGCGCTCTACGGCAACATGCCGTTCGACGGCGTCAAGGACTTCACGCCGATCGCCGAACTGGCGCTGGTCACCAACACCATGGTGGTGCATCCCTCGGTGCCGGCCGCCAACGTCAAGGAATTCATCGACTACGTCAAGGCCAACCCCGACAAGGTGGCCTACGCCTCGGCCGGCCAGGGTTCGACCAACCACCTGAGCGCCGCACTGTTCGAGAAGGCCGCGGGCGTGAAGATGATGCACATTCCCTACCGCGGCGGCGCGCCGGCGGTGCTGGACACGGTGGCCGGCCGCACCCAGGTGCTGTTCAGCGCCGGCACCCAGACCCTGCCGCACGTGCAGACCGGCAAGCTCAAGCTGCTGGCCGTCACCGAGGAACAGCGTTCGCCGCTGCTGCCCGAGGCGCCGACCGTGGCCGAGACCCTGCCCGGCTACGAACTGTCGGTCTGGTACGGCGCCTTCGGCCCGGCCGGCATGCCGCCGGAACTGACGGCGCGGCTGAACCAGGAGATCAACAAGATTCTCAAGCGGCCCGACGTCGTCAAGAAGATGGGCGACATGGGCGTGCTGCTGCTGGACACCACGCCGGAGCAGTTCGGCCAGGTGCTGGCGCGCGATGCCGACAAGTACGGCAAGCTCATCAAGGAACTGGGAATCACCGCCGAATGAGCATCACGTCCGACACCGTCGAGCGCCTCGCGCAAGCCTATGACGCGGCCTCGGCCCCGGCGGCCTTCGCCGCGCTCGACGCGCACGCCCACGCCACGCTGGGGCACACGCTGTGCACCATCAACCGCCATGACGCCGAACGCATGCGGGTGGTGCGGCTGTACAGCTCGAACCCCGCCGCCTATCCGCCCGGCGGCAGCAAGGACAAGCGCGGCACCGCCTGGGGCCGCCACGTCCTGCTCGAACGCAAGGTCTTCATCGGCGAGGGCAGCGACGCGATCCGCGAGTTCTTCGACGATCACGACGCCATCCAGGCGCTCGGCCTGCAATCGGTGATCAACGTGCCGGTGGTGTTCGACGGCGCCTGCCTGGGCACCGTCAACTTCCTGATGCCGCGCGCGGCGCTGGCGCCGGCGGACATCGCCGCCGCCCGGCTGGCGGGACTGCTGGCCCTGCCCGCCTTCCTGGCGCTCACGCCGGCCGACTGAGCCAAAGGGGCGCGCCGCGGCGCGCCCGTGGTTCAGATCAACGCGCGGCGGATGCGGGCCGACGCCATGTCGATCACGACCACGAAGCCGACGATGATGATCATCACCGCGCAGGTTTCGGCATAGCGGAAGCTGCGGATGATTTCCCACAGCACCGTGCCGATGCCGCCGGCGCCGACGATACCCACCACCGAGGCCGAGCGCACGTTCGACTCGAAGCGGTACAGCGAGTACGAGATCCACAGCGGCAGCACCTGCGGGATCACGCCATAGACGATCTCTTCGAGCGCGTTGGCGCCGGTGGCGCGCACGCCCTCGACCGGGCGCGGGTCGATGGCCTCGACCGCCTCGGAAAACAACTTGGCCAGCACGCCGGTGGTGTGCACCCACAACGCCAGCACGCCGGCGAAGGGCCCCAGGCCCACCGCCACGATGAACAGCATCGCGAACACCATTTCATTGATGGCGCGGCAGGCGTCCATCAGGCGCCGCATCGGCTGGTAGACCCAGGCCGGCACCATGTTCGACGAACACAGCAGCCCCAGCGGCACGGCCACCACGATCGCCAGGAACGTGCCCCACACCGCGATCTGCACCGTCACGATCATCTCGTCCAGGTACATGCGCCAGTCGCGGAAATTGGGCGGAAAGAAGTCGGCCGCGAACTGGGCCATGTTGCCCGAGTCCCGCAACAGGTCCAGCGGCCGCATGTCGGCGCCGCGCCAGGACATCACCAGCAGCGCCAGCACGAAGGCCCATACGAGCAGGACCGGCAGCGACGAGCGCGGCGCGGCGGGGGAACGGGAAGAAGGCACGGCCAGGGTCATGGGGATTCCGGAATAGAAAAATCGGATGGACGCGGCGCCGGCGCTTCAGGGGCAAGCGCTGGCGCCGCGTGGCATCGTTACTGCTTGGCGGTCGGCTGGCCCAGGCTGGCCAGCTTGGCGTCCAGCTCGGCCAGCTGCTTCTGCTTCTCGGCCTGGCCGATGGTGGCATCGGCCTCGATCTTGGCCTTTTCACGCGCCAGTTCGATCTGGCGGATCGGCACCAACTGCTGGTTGTCCGAGGCGCGGAAGCCCTGGTAGGTCAGCGCCTTCAGGTTGGCCATCTCGCGCGCGGCGTCCTTGCCCTTGCCGTAGTTGACGAAGAAGTCGCGGATCTTGGCCTTCATGTCGGCCGGCAGGTCGGTGCGCATGACCAGCGGATCGGCCGGGATCAGCGGCGACTTCCACAGGATGCGCACGCTGTCGTTGGCGTCCTTGCCGGTGCTCAGGCGATAGCGCTCCAGCGCCTCGGTATTGTTCACGGCCACGTCGACCTGCTTGTTGATCACCGACAGCAGGTTGGTCTCGTGGTTGCTGACGCGCACGGCCTTGAAGAAGGTCTTGGGCTCGATCTTGTTGGCGGCCCACAGGTAGTAGCCGGGCACGGCGGTGCCCGAGGTCGAGTTGGGATCGCCGGCGCCGTAGGTCAGCTGGCCGCGGCGCTTGAGCAGGTCGTCCAGGCTCTTGATGTCGCTGTCCTTGTTGACGATCAGCAGCGACCAGTAGCCCGGGTTGCCGTCCTTGTCGATCACCGAGGCGAACACTTCGCCGCTGGCGCGGTCCACGGCTTCGATCGCCGACTTGTTGCCGTACCAGGCCAGCTGCACCTTGTTGAAGCGCATGCCTTCGATGATGCCGGCGTAGTCGGAAGCGAAGAACGGCTTGACCGGCACGCCGATGGCGCGGCTCAGGTCGTCGATGACGGGCTGCCACACCGACTTCAGATTGGTCGACGACTCCGTCGAAATGATGCCGAAGTTCAACGGCTTGGCCTCTTGCGCATGGACTTGCGTGGACAAGGCGGCAGCGGCGATCAGGGCAACAAAGGTTCTGCGTAGCATGGAAAGCTCCGGGTAGGGAACGGGTAAGGTCAGGCCGCGCAGGCCTGTCGGGAAAGCGGCGCCAGGCCCGGCATGGGCAGGACCTGCGGCGTGTATTCGGGAAGCAGCTCGCTCAATTCCGAGCCGTACAGGTCGCGCAGCATGGCCGGCGTCAGCTCGGCCGAGGGACCGTCGTAGACCACCTTGCCATGGCGCAGCGCCACCACCCGCGGGCAGTAGCGCAGGGCGACATCGACCTGGTGCAGCGAGACCACCACGGCCACCTTGCGGCTGCGATTGATCTGCGCCAGCGTGTCCATCACGCGACGTGACGATTCCGGATCGAGCGAGGCGATCGGCTCGTCGGCCAGGATCACGCGGGCGTTCTGCACCAGGGTGCGGGCGATGGCGGCGCGCTGCTGCTGGCCGCCGGACAGCGTCGAAGCGCGCTGAAATGCGTAGTCGTCTATACCAACCTGGGCAAGCGCGTCGAGCCCCTGGCGCACTTCGGCCCGCAGGAACACGCGCGTCAGGCTGCGCCACATCGGCACGCGCGGCAGCAGGCCGGTCAGCACGTTGGTGATCACCGGCAGGCGGCCCACCAGGTTGAATTGCTGGAACACGAAGCCGATGCCGGCGCGGGCGCCGCGCACATTGCGCGACAGGCGGCCGTGGCGCTGGATCAGCTGGCCATTGACGGTAACGCTGCCCTGCCCGGCGTCGCCCACCACGAAGCCGGCCAGGTGGCGCAGCAGAGTGGACTTGCCGGAGCCCGAGGCGCCCAGCAGTGCCACCATCTCGCCGTCGGCCACGCGCAGGTCGACGTTGTCCAGCGCCCGCGCGCCGGGATGGAAGGACTTGCTCAGCCCCTGTACTTCGATGGCGTAGGTCATCGTTGAATCCCCTTGGTCTGGTTCATTCGCGCATTCTGTTTTCGCGGCATGACAACGCGATGACCCGGGGATCGAATCATTTGGCGGAAAATAGGGGCCATGGCAACCAACTGAAAGACATCCGTCATATATGGCCGCGCCGCTGTCGCGGGCCCCGGGTATATTCAAGGCATCCCCTCTTCCCGACAGGCGGTCATCATGCTCAACGGTTCCTGCCTCTGCGGCCGCGTTGCCTACCAGATCACCGGCCCGCTCACCGACGCCCTCAATTGCCATTGCGCCATGTGCCGCAAGTCGCACGGCGCCGCGTTCCGCAGCCGCGCCACGGTGCAGGCCGCCGACTTCGCCTGGACCAAGGGGGAAAACCATGTCACCTGGTACTGCTCGTCGCCCGGTAACTACCGCGGCTTCTGCGAGGCCTGCGGCACGCCGCTGCTCAGCCGCTTCGACCAGACGCCCGACATCTACGGCCTGCCGCTGGGCGCCCTGGACGACGACCCGGGCATCAAGCCGGCCGCGCATTGCCACGTCGCCAGCAAGGCGCCGTGGTTCGACATCACCGACAACCTGCCGCGCTATCCGGGGGCCTATGAAGATGCCGAAGCGGCCTTGCCCCACGCGGTTACATAAAATTCAACCAAACAGTTGAATTCGATATGAACGGCAGGCTATATTCAACCCTATGGTTGAATCAATGCCTTCCTCCCTCGATGCCGTCTTTCGCGCGCTGGCCGACCCCACGCGCCGCGACATGCTGCAAAGCCTGGCGGGCGGAGACCGGACCATCGGTGAACTGGCCGCGCCCCTGCGCATGAGTTTCGCCGGCGCCTCCAAGCACGTGCAGGCGCTGGAACGGGCCGGCCTGCTGCGGCGCACCGTCAAGGGCCGCAGCCACGTGTGCAGCCTCGAGCCGGCCCCCATGGCCGAAGCCATGCAATGGCTGCGTTTCTACGAACATTTCTGGTCGGGCAGGCTGGACGCGCTTGAAGCCGCGCTGGCCGCCCATGCGCCCCGGCCGGACTCCCCCGGAGAGCCAACATGAGTGAATACGGTGTCGTCACCAGCCCCACGTCCCTCTGCTTTACCCGCGTGCTGCCCGCCAGCGTCGAACGGGTCTGGGCCTTCCTGACCGAATCCGACAAGCGCGGCCTGTGGCTGGCGACCGGCGACATGGAATTGCGCGAAGGCGGCGGCGTTACGCTGCGTTTCGTCCATGCCGACCTGTCGTCCGTGGCCGAGCCCACGCCCGAGCCATACAGGCCGTACGAGAACGGCGTCACCACCCACGGCGTCATCACGCGTTGCGAGCCGCCGCGGCTGTTGGCATTCACCTGGGGAGGCTCGCCCGGCGAACCGTCCGAAGTGACGTTCGAACTGTCCCCACAAGGGGACGACACCCGCCTGGTGCTGACCCATCGCAAACTGGCTTCGCGTGCCGGCATGATCGACGTGGCCGGCGGCTGGCATACGCATCTGGGAGTACTGTCGGCCCGCCTGGCGGGGCGCGAACCGGGCCCCTTCTGGTCGGCGCTGTTGCGCTGGGAAGCCGACTACCAGGCGCGCATCCCCGCGCAATGAAAAGCCGGTCAGTCGTTCAATAGCAACTATCACGCCACGAAGCCGGATAAAAACTGGCTAATCATTGCGCTTTGCAGTAACATAAGTGCGTGATTTTTCCGCAAAAACCGGGCTTCGTTCACGTCGAGCGCCTACCCGCAGTTACTACGGGCCATGCCGGACTTTCGCCTGGCATACCTGCGACTCTGCAACCGGTTTTCTTGGGTGAAACCTGCCCCTGGCCCATGGCGCAACCCGCGCCGCGCGCCGTTGCAGCAGACACTCCAACCCGCTTCTTCCGGCGACGCGCCACAAGCGCCAACCCGCGACCAAGCTGCGCATCGCGCGCACACTGCCCTCGCGGCGCGAGTATCCGTCATTTCAGACATCCACTCGGGATGCCATGGCCCATACCCGCGCTTGCCCGGACGTTTTACGTTCAACCGCTGGACCTGGCTATCAGAGTCCGACGCGCTCGCCGCCCCGGTGGCGCGCCATGCCGACGGCATGGCGGCGCGTATTGATCAAGGAGTAGAGAATGGCTAAAGAAGAACTCATCGAACTGGATGGCATCGTTGACGAAGTGCTGCCCGATAGCCGCTACCGCGTCACCCTGGATAACGGCATCGAAGTGGGCGCCTACGCCTCCGGCCGCATCCGCAAGCACCGCATCCGCATCCTGGCCGGTGACCGCGTCACCCTGGAAATGTCGCCGTACGACCTGACCAAGGGCCGCATCAACTTCCGCCACAAGGATGAGCGCGGCCCCGCCCCGAGCCGTCCCCAGCAGCATCGCCGCTGAGAAACCGCGGGGCCGGCATGTGCCGGCCTTCCGCCCCGCCCTGGCGCGCCACGCGGCCTTAAGCCCGCCCGCGCGCTGCCGTAGTAATGCGCAAGACCCCGGTTCGTGAAAGAATGGCGCTCCGCCCGGCGCCCGGCCCGGCGGCAACGCATACGCAGCAAGATGGATCTGACCCAGGAACTGAAGGAAGCCGCCGACCAGCTCTCCCTGACGCGAAGACGCTTCGCCAAGGGGGAAGAAGGCCTGCGCCTGCTGCATCAGTCGCGCGAGGCGTTCATCAACAGCCTGCGCAATACCGGCCTGACCTACGCCGAGGCCAAGACCAAGTACGACAACTGCCTGGATGACCAGGAAGTGCAGTTGCACGACATGCTGGAAAAGATGCGCTACGCCGAGCGCATGCACCAGTACATCCTGCACCGCATCGCGCTGCAGCAGTCGCAGGATGCCGCCGCGCTGCGGCCCGAGCAGGCCGCCGCCCCCGCCTGAGGACGGCGCCCCCGTCAGGGCTTGAAGGCGCCGATGAAGATCGCGGGATCGACCCGCGCATCGTTCAGGCTGACATTCCAGTGCAAGTGCGGCCCCGTGGCGCGGCCGGTGGCCCCGACCTTGCCGACCACGCCGCCGCGCGCGACGCTATCGCCCACCTTCACGTCGATCGCCGACATGTGGCAGAACATGCTGACGAAGCCCTGGCCATGGTCCAGGAAGACCGTCTTGCCGTTGAAGAAGTAATCCCCCACCAGCGACACCACGCCCGCGGCCGGCGCCTTGATCGGCGTGCCGGCCGGCACCGCGAAATCCAGCCCGGAATGCGGATTGCGCTCTTCGCCGTTGAAGAAGCGGCGCAGGCCGAACGGACTGGACAGGCGGCCGCCGCTGACCGGCCGGTCCAGCAGCACGTTGCTGGGCGTGACGCCAGCGCGGTAGGCGCGGTTGGCCGCGCTCTGCTCGGCCATTTCGCGCTCGATGCGCTTCATGTCGTCGGGATCGGGATTGACCTGGCGCGGGTTCTTCAGCGTGATGTGCTGGGCCACGTATTCCTTGGCGCCCACCGTGAAGGGCAACTGGCGCGAGCCGCCGGCGTCGCGCACGGTGACCTCCTGCGGGCCGGGCTTGACCGCCAGCGGGATGCCGACCACGGCGATCCATTGCTTGCCGTCTTCGCGCACCACCAGCACGCGGCGGTCGCGGTAGGTGACCTCGGGCGCCGTCGCGGCGTCGCCCAGCGCCAGCACGGCCACGCCGCCCGGCACCGGCGCATTGAGCTTGCGGCTGATGTAGCCGCCCGCCTGCGCGGCGGGCGCCTGTCTGGCGCGGGCCGGCAGCGCCAGGCACACCGCCGCCGCGGCCAGGCCCAGCCGCAGCATGTCTCGGCGTTGCGGCATCACTGTTGCAGGCAGAGGTTGGCGGGTTCGATCAAGGTCTGGTCGCGCCGCGCGATGCGGGTCGACAGGCGGGCCTCGGTCTTGCCCTTCCAGGTGGTGGTGGTCAGCACCGCCTCGACGCCCAGGCTGTCCGACTGGATCAGCTCGAAGCCGTTGCGCACCGTCTTGCGTTCGAAATTCACGTCCAGGCTCTTCCAGGCGTCGGCCACGCAGTTGGTGTAGTCCTCGGCCGTGCGCTGGGTCGAGCCGTAGAACACCGGATCACGCTGGCGGACGTCTTTGACGTTGGCGCACGCCGACACGGCAAGCACGGCGGCGGCAAGGGACAAGGCGGTACGGACCTTCATATCGGGACTCTCTGGCAATGAATGGAAAGAGGCGGCCAACTATACCGCAGCGTCCGGCGACGGTTGCGGACGGCGCGCCGACTTGGGGCGGAAGGCCGCGATGACCTCGGGATGGGTCTCGGCGTAGGGGCCGCCGATCAGATCGATGCAGTAGGGAATCGCCGCGAAGATGCCCGCCGCCAGCACCGTGCCGTCATCGGCCTTCAGGCCCTCGAGGGTTTCGCGGATCGCCTTGGGCTGGCCCGGCAGATTGACGATCAGGGCGGCGTGCGATGGCCGTTCGCGGATGACGGCGACCTGCCGCGACAGGATCGCCGTGGGCACGAAGCGCAGGCTGATCTGGCGCATCTGTTCGCCGAAGCCCGGCATTTCCTTGGTGCCGACCGCCAGCGTGGCCTCGGGCGTGACATCGCGCCGCGCCGGGCCGGTGCCGCCGGTGGTCAGGACCAGGTCGCAGCCGCAGGTGTCGACCAGTTCGATCAGGGTGTCGGAAATGCGCCCCGCCTCGTCGGGAATCAGCCGCTCCACGGCCTGCCACGGCGAAGCCAGCGCCCCGCCCAGCCATTCGCGCAACGCCGGCAACCCCTGGTCCTGGTAGGCGCCGGCCGAGGCGCGGTCGGAAATCGACACCAGGCCGATGATCAGTTCGTCGGGGTGGCGGCGGGCGATGCGGACAGGGGCGGTCATGGGCAGGCGGGGCGTGGAGTGGGCGGATGGCGGCAACCACCGTCCCGGCGGGCCGGGACGCGGTCAATCCTGGTAATCCAGGAGTCCGCCAGACAAGGATGCTAGCGCATTCTCCCCCCTTGGGCCCGCGGACGGGCCTGCCGTCCCTGTGGCAAAAAGGGGAATCCCCGGGTTTGCGCGCTTGTATCGGTCATGGGCGCTGGATAACATCCGCTCACAATCTTCCCTTCCACCCGACCCGCGCGCCGCGCCTCCTGGTTCCTCATGTTCAAACGCACACTCGGGCAGCATGCGCTGGCGGCGGCGCTGGCCTTGACGGTCGCGCTGGCCGCGGGCCTGGGCGCCTGGCACGGGCTGGCCCTGCGCACCGGCCCGGCGCCGGACGCGGCAACGGGCGTCTACATCCACAACCTCGGCAATACCCTGCAGGACCAGACCCGCAACCTGTCGCGCCTGAGCCAGGCGCTGCGCACCGGCGACCGGCTGGTGGTGATGGGGTCGTCGGAACTCACCAGCACCGACCTGCGCTTCGTGCCCTACCGTTTCCTGGCCGATGAATTGCGCATGCCGGTCATGGCCTACGGCCATTCGGGCTTCCAGTCGCTCGGCATGCAACTGGTGCTGGCGGCGCTGGCCGACGACCTGTCGCCGGCCTCGCGCGTGGTGATCATGGTGTCGCCCGGCTGGTTCGATGGCGACGGCGGCCTGGGGCCGGACGAATTCCGCGAACATGCCAATCCCCTGCTGCCGCGCCTGGTGCGCCAGCCCGAGGGCCGCGAGCAACTGGCGCGCTGGCTGCGCGACAAGGGCGATGCCCGGGTGGCGTGGTCGATGGCCGCCGAGCAGGCCTATGTGTTCCGCCAGCGGCTGGTCGACCTGTGGACGCCGGCCCATGCCGCCCCGGCGCCCGAGACCGAAGCGGCGGGCCCGGCGGCGGCCGCCCGGGTGGTCGACTGGGACGCCCTGGCGCGCGAGGCGCAGGAAGCCGAACAGGCGCGGATGGCGCGCAACCGCTATGCCGTGCGCGACGATTTCTTCGACAAATACCTGCAGGCCGTCCCGGCCGGCGGCAAGACCGCCTTCCTGCCGCGGCCGCTGACCGGCAAGGACGAATTGCGCGAACTGGAGGCGCTGATGCGGTTGCTGCACAACCATGGCGTCAACGCGCTGTTCGTGATGCAGCCGCTGCACCCGCTGGTGTTCAAGGACCTGGACCGCTTCGCCCCGATCCAGCGCCAGGTCGACGCGCTGTGCGCGCGCTACGCCATGGCCTGCATGAACATGTACGACGCCCCCTACGAGATCGGCACCCTGCGCGACGTGCAGCACCTGGGCGAACTGGGCTGGCTGCGTGTCAACCAGCGCATCGCCGAGGTCTTCCGCCCGTGAACCCGTTCCCCGATACCCCTTCCCAGGCCAAGGACGCCGCGCGATGAGAAAAACCCTGTGGCTGTGCCTGCTCTACCTGGGCCTGCTGGCGGTCATGATGATCCAGGCCGACACGTCGGCCAATCTGGGCAAGCCGCTGGAAATCGAGTTCCAGTACCAGAAGTTCTAGCGGGCTGGCCGGCGCCCGGGCCCCGGCCAGCCCGCCATGGCCCCGCGCGGCGGGAGCCCCGTCGGAAAGGCGTCGAGAAAATTGCCCCCAGCAACCGGGGACAGGTCACAAATCTGTAATAATCTGGGCTCGCCGGAACCTCTCCCCGCCCCCCCATGCCCTCCCTCTTCCACGGCCTAGATCTCTGGGTCGGCCTCAGCCTCGTCCTGGCCCTGACGTTCGTCCTGGCCTTCGAATTCATCAATGGCTTCCACGACACGGCGAACGCCGTCGCGACGGTCATCTACACCAAGGCCATGCCGCCCCACCTGGCGGTGGTGCTCTCGGGCATTTTCAACTTCCTCGGCGTGCTGCTGGGCGGCGTGGGCGTGGCCTATGCCATCGTCCACCTGCTGCCGGTCGAACTGCTGATCAACGTCGATACCGGCCGCGGGCTGGCCATGGTGTTCGCCATGCTGGCCGCCGCCATCGCCTGGAACCTGGGCACCTGGTATTTCGGCATCCCGGCCTCCAGCTCGCACACGCTGATCGGCTCGATCCTGGGCGTGGGCCTGGCCAACGCGCTGATCACCGACCTGCCGCTGGCCGATGGCGTGAACTGGGGCAAGGCGATCGACATCGGCGCCTCGCTGGTGGTGTCGCCGGTGGCCGGATTCCTGGTGGCCGGCGGCCTGCTGCTGGCGCTCAAGCGCTGGCTGCCGCTGTCGAAGATGCACAAGACGCCGGAACAGCGCCGCGCCATCGACAACAAGAAACACCCGCCGTTCTGGAACCGCCTGGTGCTGGTGCTGTCGGCCATGGGCGTGAGCTTCGTGCACGGCTCGAACGATGGCCAGAAAGGCATCGGCCTGATCATGCTGGTGCTGATCGGCATCGTGCCGGCCAACTTCGTGCTGGACACCAACAGCACCACCTACCAGATCGAGCGCACCCGCGACGCCGCCACCCACCTGAGCGCTTTCTACCAGCGCAACGAAGCCATGCTGGGCGACTTCCTGGCGCTCAAGCGCGCCGGCTCCGCCTCGGACCTGCCGCGCAATTTCCGCTGCGACCCGCAACTGACCCTGGCCACCATCGACGCGCTGCAGGCCGACCTGCGCGGCGTCAGCAACTACGCCGACCTGTCCGCCGCCAAGCGCATCGACGTGCGCCGCTACCTGCTGTGCCTGGACGACACCGCCAAGAAGGTGGCGCGCATCGAGGGCCTGCCGGCGCGTGAACGCACCGACCTGCAGCGCCTGCGCGCCGACCTGACCGCCACCACCGAATACGCGCCCTTCTGGGTGATCGTGGCGGTGGCGCTGGCGCTGGGCGCCGGCACCATGGTCGGCTGGCGCCGCGTGGTGCTGACGGTGGGCGAGAAGATCGGCAAGCAGGGCATGACCTACGCGCAAGGCATGTCGGCGCAGCTCACCGCGGTCGGCGCCATCGGCCTGGCCAACGTCTTCAGCCTGCCGGTCTCCACCACCCACGTGCTGTCCTCGGGCGTGGCGGGCACCATGATCGCCAACAAGAGCGGCCTGCAGGGCGGCACGGTGCGCAACATCCTGCTGGCCTGGGTCCTGACCCTGCCCGCCTCGATGCTGCTGGCGGCCGGCCTGTTCTGGATCGGCGTGCAGATCGCCGGCTGACGCCGCCACCGGCCGCGCGAACGATCTGCGCGGCCGGCGCAACACAGTGGCTACCGCGACGGGCTATGTCCCGCGCGGACGCGCCCCTACCATGGCGCCATGGCTACCCCTTTCCCCATCCTGCATTACATCTACGACCCGCTCTGCGGCTGGTGCTATGGCGCCGCGCCGCTGGTGCAGGCCGCCCGCGGCATCGACGGCCTGGCCATTGCGCTGCACGGCGGCGGCATGATGACCGGCGGCAACCGCCAGCCGGTCACCGACGCGCTGCGGCGCTACGTCATGCCGCATGACGAACGCATCGCCGGCCTGACCGGCCAGCAGTTCGGTCCGGATTATTTCGACGGCCTGCTGCGCGACAGCGGCGCGGTATTCGACTCGGCCCCGCCCACCACCGCCATCCTGGCGGCGCAATCGCTGGGCGGCCGTGGCCTGGACCTGCTGCAACGCCTGCAACGGGCCCATTACGTCGAGGGCCGGCGCATCGCCGACCCGGCCGAACTGCGGCGCCTGGCGCAAGACGCCGGCCTGGACGGCGCCGCCTTCCAGGAGGCCTATGCCGCCACCGAAGGCGCGGCCACCGATCGCCACATTGCCGAAAGCCGCGCGCTGCTCGGGCGGCTGCGCGGCTCGGGCTTTCCGACGCTGGCGCTGGAACGCGACGGCGCCTGCGAACTGCTGGAACCGTCGCGCTTCCTGGGCCGCCCGTCGCAATGGCAGGCGGACCTGCGCGCCCGGCTCGGGTAGTCAGCCTTCGCCGATGTCACCGTCGCGCTGCAAGGCGCGGTGCATCGCCGGACGCGCCGCCAGCCGTTCGGCATAGGCCGAGAACACCGGGTTCTCGGCAATCACCTTCATCTGCATCATGAACTGCAAGGTGCCGCCCAGCACGATGTCGACGGCGCTGAAATGCTCGCCGAGGAAATACGGGCGGGCCTGCAGCACCCGGGTCACGACCTGTTCGACCTCGTCGGCCGAGCCCCACCCCATCGTGCCCTGCTGGTGCGCCGTCTTGAACACGCGCTCCGTCATGGCGGGCTCGAACACGCCGGTCGAGTAGGCCAGCCAGGTCAGGTAGGGACCGCGTTGCGGATCGCCGATGACCGGACCCAGGCCGGCCTGGGGGAACAGGTCGGTCAGGTAAAGCGCGATGGCGGGGGTTTCGAACACCGGCACCCCGTCGTGCACCAGCGCCGGCACCTTGCCGTGCGGGTGGATGTCGATGTAGTCGGGCGGGATATGGCCGGAGCCGTCGCGGCGGCGGATCGACACCATCTCGGTGTCGTAGGGCACGCCCAGCTCTTCGAGCAGCCAGAGGATGCGGAAAGAGCGCGAGCGCGGGGCGTGATAGAGGGTCAGCATGGGCGGTCTCCTGGTTCCGGGGCGCGGCCCCTGCGGCCATTGTGCCGCAGGCCGCCCAGCCGCGGCCAGTACCGTCACCGGCGGCCAGGCGCCTGTCCGCCGGCCGCCCTGTCCACCGGCCGCCCTATTCGCCGGTCGCGCCCAGCGCGCGCAGTTGCGCCTTCAGGCGGCGCACCTCCTGGCTCAGGTCCAGGATCAGCGCCACGGCATCCAGGCCGGCGCCGAAGTCGCGCTCGAGGCGGCGCGCATCCAGCGCGCGCTGCAGGTCGACGCTGTAGAAGCGCCATTCGGCCGGACGCGGCCCGCTGGCGTCGACGATGCCGACCTCGACCAGTTGCGCGACCCATTCGACTTCCGCGCCGCAGGCGCGGGCCAGGTCGTCGGCGCTGAGCGGCTGCGACTTGCCCACCACGGTGGCGCTGCTGATGACGACTTTCTTCATGATCAGACCCCCAGGTGGCGCCGCGGGTTGAACGGCAGGTCGTGCTGCATCTTGCGGTAGGCCTCCTTGGCCGCTTCGGTGTCGGCCGGCGGCAGCGCCAGCTCGAGCACCAGGTACAGGTCGCCGGGCGGATCGCCCGGAATGCCGCGGCCGCGCAGCCGCAGCTTGCGGCCGTTGCCGGACCCCGCGGGCACCGAGACCTCGACCGTGCCGCCCGGCGTCGGCGCATTGACCTTGGCGCCCAACGCCGCTTCCCACGGCGCCACCGGCAGCGTCATGTACAGGTCACGGCCTTCGGCGCGGTAGCGGGCGTGCGGCTTGAAGCGGACCTCCAGGTACAGATCGCCGTTCTCGCCGCCGCCGTAGCCCGGCATGCCCTGCCCGGCCAGGCGGATGAACTGGCCCTCTCGCACGCCCGCGGGGATCCGCACGCTGAGCGTGCGGGTCTGCACCTGCGGGCGGCCCTGGTCGTCCACCGTCATGGAGCGCAGGCTGATGTCGCGGGTGGCGCCCTGCAAAGCGTCTTCGAGGTCGACCTCGATGGCCGCGTGGTGGTCGTCGCCGCGGGCGCGGAATTCCTGCTGGTGGCCCTGGCCCGGCGCGCCGCGGCGGCCGCGGCCGCCGAACAGCGACGAGAAGAACTCGCTGAACTGGGCCTCTTCGCCCGACGCCGGACCGCGGTGGAACTCGAAGCCCTCGTCCCATCCCGGCGGCGGCTGGAAGCCCCCGCCCGGCGACACGCCGGCGGCGAGATTGTCGTAGGCCTCGCGCTTTTCCTTGTCGCGCAGCACGTCGTAGGCTTCATTGACGTCGCGCATGCGCGCCTCGGCGTCGCTTTCCTTGCTGACGTCGGGGTGGTACTTGCGGGCGAGCTTGCGGTAGGAGCGCCGGATCTCGTCTTCGGAGGCGCCGCGCTCCACACCAAGAATGCTGTAGTAGTCCTTGAACTCCATTTCCCAGCCCATGGTAAGGGTTGCAGCCAAAGGCGGCTCGCGCCGGATTCGGCCCTGAATGGAAAGAAGATAGGGGTTACGGTGCGATTTTTCAATGCGTTTCGTCAGCCGCGCGGCTTCGCGCATAATGGACGGTTGCCGCGCCCGCCGCCGGGCCCGGCAGGCCATCGCCAATGAACAGGAACCGATCGTGCTGGAAATCATCGACGTCGACTTCAACAACCCGGAACACGGCCAGCAGGTGCTGGCCATGCTCAACGAATACGCCAGCGGCCCCATGGGCGGCAACACGCCCCTGCCCGAGTACGCCCAGCGCAACCTGATTCCGGAACTGGCCAAGCGGCCGACGGCGCGCGCCCTGCTGGCGCGGGTCGACGGCGAGGCGGCCGGCGTGGCCATCTATATCGAGGGCTTTTCGACCTTCGCCTGCCGTCCGCTGGTCAACCTGCACGACCTGGGCGTGTCGCCCCGGTTCCAGGGCCAGGGCGTGGGCAAGCAGCTGCTGGCCGCGCTGGAAGACCGCGCCCGCCGGCTGGGCTGCTGCAAGATCACGCTGGAAGTGCTGGAAGGCAACGACGTGGCCCAGGGCCTGTACCGCAAGCTGGGCTACGAAGGCTATTCGCTGGACGAAGACACCGGCCGCGCCATGTTCTGGCAGAAGAAGCTGGCCGCCTGAGTCCTCCATTCGCGGCGCGCGGGGCGCGCCGCCCCCAAGGGAAAAACACATGAAGATGAGCAACATCCCCTTCGGCACCACCGATTGGTCCGAGGTCGAAGCCACAGAACATGCCGGCGACACCGGCATGGCCTATTGGCGCACCCGCCAGTTCGGCGACCTGCGCGTGCGCATGGTCGAATACACGCCGGGCTACCTGGCGGACCACTGGTGCAGCAAGGGCCACATCCTGTTCTGCCTGGAAGGCGAGCTGCATACCGAGCTGGAAGACGGTCGCACCTTCGTGCTGACGCCCGGCATGAGCTACCAGGTGGCCGACCAGGCCGAGCCGCATCGCTCGTCCACCACCACCGGCGCCAGGCTGTTCATCGTCGACTGACGCGCCGGCGCGACACGCGAAATTTCAGTTGCGTTACGCTTTGCGCTACGCACCCCTTTTTCAACGCCGCGCCGCCTCGAGATGAAAGCCCCTTTTCCGGGGCAGCAAGCCGAAGGCGCAACGTTGGAGTTTTTTCAATCGCCTGACCGGAGATCCACTTGGGCGCCCCGTTTACGCTGTACGTCGATTCCCAGTTCCTCAGCCCCTACGCCATGTCGGCCTATGTGGCGCTGGCCGAAAAACAGTTGCCCTTCGAGGTCCGCCTGATCGATCTGGACGCGGGCGAACAGCGCATGCAGCCCTACCAGTGCCGCGCCCTGACCGCGCGCGTGCCGGCCCTCACCCACGGCGATTTCAACCTGACCGAATCGACCGCCATCACCGAGTACCTGGAAGACCTGCATCCGGCGCCGGCCTGTACCGCCCTGTACCCGGCCCAGCCGCGCGAGCGCGCCCGCGCCCGCCAGCTGCAGGCCTGGCTGCGCAGCGACCTGGGCGCCCTGCGCCAGGAACGGCCGACCGAATCGGTGTTCTACGGCGACGCCGGACAACCCCTGTCCGACGCCGGCCATGCGGCCGCGGCCAAGCTGATCCACGTGGCCGGCGCCCTGATCGGCGCGGGCCAGGCCAGCCTGTTCGACGACTGGTGCATCGCCGACCTGGACCTGGCGGTGGCGCTGCGCCGCCTGTGGCAGGACGGCCTGCCCGACCCGCTGCGCGAGTATGTCGAGATCCAATGGCAGCGGCCCTCGGTGCGCAAATGGCTGGATCACAACGCGGCCGCCCGCGCCTGATCCACCACCCGGAGCCGCCATGCAATTGCTGGATCACGTCTCCATCAGCGTCGCCGGGCTCGACACCGCCCGGCCCTTCTACGACGCCGTCATGGCCGCCCTGGGCGCGGCCAAGGTCTACGACCACGCCGACGCGCTGGGCTACGGCGAACGCTGCCGCCCCGGCGATTCCGGCCACACCTACCTGAGCGTGCAGGCCGATCCGGCCGCGTCGCCGAGCGCGCCGGCGCGCCGCCACTGGTGCTTCAAGGCCGCCAGCCGCGCCGCGGTGGACGCGTTCCATGCCGCCGGGCTGGCCCACGGCGGGCGTGACGAAGGCGCCCCCGGCCCGCGCCCCCACTACCACCCGCATTACTACGCCGCCTTTCTGTCGGACCCATCCGGCAACCGTATCGAAGCCGCTTGCCACGACGCGCCGTGAGGCCGGGCGCGGCTGCCGCGAACAAGCAGGGACGGATAGTCCCCGACGTTTGACCTGCATCAACCGTCCCCATGTTGCGATGCAACATCCATTCAGGTGTAATGGGGGGGTCAAGTCAGCTGGTTCCACTTGAGGAACCGGTCCGGTAGCACCCGCTGCCGGGTGCTACCTATAGGAGATCGCCATGGCCGGATCCGGCAACGATCGCGTCCCCGCCCCGTCCTTCAACCCCTGGACGGCCGCCTATGAATACGCTGTGGACGCCTGGCAGCGCGGCGTGCTGTACGCCGATGTGATGCGCCAGCGCGGCAACCAGTACCACGACCACATGGCCAAGCGGGCCCCCAACGTGCTCAGCATGGAGTACGAACTGGTGCTGGACGGCCGCGAACTGCCGCGCCCGGTCAACTACGGCCTGCTGCGCATCAAGCCGCCGGAAGGCGTGACGGTCGACCCGATCAAGCGCCCCTTCCTGGTGGTCGATCCGCGCGCCGGCCACGGCCCCGGCATCGGCGGCTTCAAGCCCGAGAGCGAGATCGGCGTGGCGGTGCGCGCCGGCCATCCCTGCTATTTCGCCACCTTCCTGCCGCAGCCCGTGCCCACCCAGACCGTCGAAGACGTGATGAAGGCCGAGGCCCATTTCCTGGAAGAGATCATCGCGCGCCACCCCGACGCCGAAGGCAAGCCGGTGGTGGTGGCCAACTGCCAGGCCGGCTGGCAGATCATGATGACCGCCGCCGTGCGTCCCGAGCTGTTCGGCCCCATCATCATCGCCGGCGCGCCGCTGTCCTATTGGGCGGGCTGGCGCGGCATGAATCCGATGCGCTACGCCGGCGGCCTGCTGGGCGGCAGCTGGCTCACCGCGCTGACCAGCGACCTGGGCGACGGCAAGTTCGACGGCGCCTGGCTGGTGCAGAACTTCGAGAACCTCAATCCGGCCAACACGCTCTGGTCCAAGCAGTACAACCTGTATTCCAAGGTCGACACCGAAGCCGGCCGCTACCTGAGCTTCGAGAAATGGTGGGGCGGCCACGTGTTCCTGAACGGGCCGGAAATCCAGTACATCGTCGACAACCTGTTCGTCGGCAACCGGCTGTCGACCGCCGGGCTGGTCACGTCGGACGGCATCCGCATCGACCTGCGCAACATCCGCTCGCCCATCGTGGTGTTCTGCTCCAAGGGCGACAACATCACGCCGCCGCCGCAGGCGCTGGGCTGGATCCCCGACCTGTACCAGGACGACGCCGAGGTGCTGGCGCACGACCAGACCATCGTCTACGCCGTGCATGAAAGCATCGGCCACCTGGGCATCTTCGTGTCCGGCAGCGTGGCGCGCAAGGAACACCAGGAATTCACCTCCAACATCGACATGATCGATGTGCTGCCGCCGGGCATCTACCAGGCCGAGATCGCCGACAAGACGCCGGACACGCCCAACGCCGACCTGGCCTATGGCAACTACGTGCTGTCGTTCGAGCAGCGCCGCATGGACGACGTGCGCGCCATCGTCGAACGCAAGGAAGACGACGACCTGCGCTTTGCCGCCGTGGCCCGCATCTCCGACATCAACCTGGGCATGTACCGCAGCTTCGTGCAGCCCTGGGTGCGCGCCCTGGTGACGCCGCAATCGGCCGAATGGAGCCAGCGCCTGCATCCGCTGCGCCTGCCCTACGAACTGGTGTCCGACCGCAACCCGCTGATCGCGCCCATCGCCCAGGTGGCCGAGCAGGTGCGCGAACATCGCCAGCCCGTGTCGCCCGACAACCCGTTCCTGCTGGCCCAGGAAATGTTTTCCAAGCTGGTCGAGACCAGCCTGAACATCTTCCAGGAACTGCGCGATTCGGCCGACGAGCGCACCTTCATGAGCGTCTACGGCTCGCCGCTGGTGCAGGACCTGGCCGGGCTGGGCGGCAAGGATGGCCAGCCGCGCCGCCACCCCGGCGTGTCGCCCGAACACCGCCGCTTCATGGAAGAACGCGCCGCCGAACTGCGCTCGCTGCTGCAGGAAGGCGGCCTGCGCGTGGCCGCCATCCGCATGCTGCTGTACGTGGCCGGCGCCGAGGGCGGCCTGGACGAACGCAGCTTCGCGCTGATCCGCAAGATGCGGGCCGAGGCCGGCAACGCCATGACGCTGCAGGAATTCAAGGACATCACCCGCGACCAGGCCATGATGATGCGGCTCGATTCCGCGGCCGTGCTGCAGACCATGCCGAAGCTGCTGGAAGACTCGTCGCCCGCCGCCATCCGCGAGGCGCTGGAGGCCATGAAACACGTGCTCGAGGCGGCCCAGCCCCTGAGTCCGGCGGCGCGTGACAGCCTGGCCGAGATGGAACGGATCTTCGAGACCGCCGCGCGCCGCGCGCAAAAGCATGAGCCGGCGCCGGGCGCGCGCAAGGCCGTGCGCGCCGCCACCGCGAAACTGCAACCGTCGCCGCCGGCGCCGCCCGCCGCCCGTGCGCGCCGCGCCGCCACGGCGGCCGCCGCCAAGTCCACGCCGCAGGCCGCGGTCAAGGCCGCCGCCCGCAAGAAGGAAGCCGCGCCCGCGCGCGTCCGCAAACCCGCCACCGCCAAGGCCAAACCGGAATGAGCCTGCCCACCTCCACGCACTACGACAAACTGATCGCGCGCGCCCAGACCCTGGCGCCCGCGGCCTGCGCCATCGCCCATCCCTGCGACGAACCGTCGTTGTCGGCCGCGCTGGAAGCGCGCGACCTGGGCCTGCTGCGCCCCATCCTGGTGGGGCCGGAACTCAAGATCCGCGACACGGCCGCGCAGCACAAGCTGAACCTGGGCGACGCCCGCATCGTCGATGCGCCGCACAGCCACGCCGCGGCCGAGACCGCCGTGGCGCTGGTGCGCGGCGGCGAGGCTTCGCTGCTGATGAAGGGCAGCCTGCACACCGACGAACTGATGCACGAGGTGGTGGCGCGCGCCACCGGCCTGCGCAGCGGCCGGCGCATCAGCCATGTGTTCATCATGGAAGTGCCGACCTACGCCGAACCGCTGTTCATCACCGACGCGGCCATCAACATCTTTCCGGACCTCGAAACCAAGGCCGACATCATCCGCAACGTGATCGACCTGCACCACGGCCTGGGCCTGGGCGAGCCGCGCGTGGCGATCCTGTCGGCGGTGGAACAGGTCACGCCCAGCATCCCCAGCACCATCGAGGCCGCCGCGCTGTGCAAGATGGCCGACCGCGGCCAGATCAGCGGCGGCGTGCTCGACGGCCCGCTGGCGCTGGACAACGCCATCAGCCCCGACGCCGCCCGCATCAAGGGCATCCGCTCGCTGGTGGCGGGCGTGGCCCAGGTGCTGGTGGTGCCCGACCTGGAAGCCGGCAACATGCTGGCCAAGAACCTGACCTTCCTGGCCAACGCCGAGGCCGCCGGCATCGTGCTGGGCGCGCGCGTGCCCATCATCCTGACCAGCCGCGCCGACAGCCCGCGTTCGCGCCTGGCGTCCTGCGCGGTGGCGGCGATCTACGCGCACCACCTGGCCGCGCAGCAGGCGCGCCCGCTGGCTTAGGCGGGCCGACAGGCCGTGAATGAGCGGCGGGGCCCCGGCCCCGCCTTGTCCGTTGCATCAAGAGGCGATCGACTCCATGTCCGACACCATTCTCGTCATCAACGCCGGCAGTTCCAGCATCAAGTTCTACCTGTACGACATCGACGGCAAGCAGGCCCTGGCGCCGCGCCTGGGCGGCCAGCTCGAAGGCATCGGCACCAGCCATCCGCGCCTGCGGGTGCGCGACGCCGCCGGCCAGACGCTGGTGGAACGCGACATCGCGCCCAGCCACGCGCCCGACGTGCCCAACGGCCAGGAAGTGGTCGGCACCTGGCTCAGCGGCCACCTGGGCGGCGCGCCGCTGGCGGTGGGCCATCGCGTGGTGCATGGCGGCCCCGACCTGGCCGAGCCGGTGCTGATCGACGACGCCATCCTCGCCAAGCTGGACACCTTCACGCCGCTGGCGCCGCTGCACCAGCCCAACAACCTGGCGCCGATCCGCGTGATCCGCGAGCGGCGCCCGTGGATTCCGCAGGTGGCGTGCTTCGACACCGCCTTCCATCGCAGCCATTCCGACGTGGCCGACCGCTACGCCCTGCCCGAGAACCTCTACCAGCAGGGCGTGCGCCGCTATGGCTTCCACGGCCTGTCGTACGAGTACATCGCGCAGCGGCTGCGCCAGGCGCTGCCCGAGATCGCGATGGGCAAGATCATCGCGGCGCACCTGGGCTCGGGCGTGTCGGCCTGCGCCATGCACCAGGGCAGGAGCGTCGACAGCACCATGGGATTCACCGCGCTCGAAGGCCTGCCCATGGGCACGCGGCCCGGGCGCCTGGATGCGGGCGTGGTGCTGTGGATGATGGAACAGGGCATGTCGCACGACGACATCGAGCACCTGCTGTACCACGACTGCGGCATGAAGGGCCTGTCGGGCATCAGCAACGACATGCGCGAGCTGCTGGCCAGCGACGCGCCGTCGGCCAGGCTGGCGCTCAAGTACTTCGCCTGGCGCGTGGCCGAAGGCATGATCGGCCTGGGCTGCGCCATGAACGGCATCGACGGCATCGTCTTCACCGCGGGCGTCGGCGAGAACTCGGCCGAGATCCGCCAGGCCATCAGCGAGCATTGGGGCTGGCTCGGCATCAAGCTGGATCCCGAGCGCAATGCGCATCACGGGCCGCGCATTTCCAGCGACGACAGCCGCATCGGCGTGTACGTGGTGCGCACCAACGAAGAACTGATCATCGCGCAGCACACGCTGGCCCTGGTGAAGCAACGATGAGCGCCGCCCTGCCTCTTGCCGGCAAGCGCGGCCTGGTCACCGGCATCGCCAACGCCGACTCCATCGCCTGGGGCTGCGCCAAGGCGTTCCGCGCCATGGGCGCGGAACTGGCCGTGACCTACCTGAACGACAAGGCCCGCCCGCACGTCGAGCCGCTGGCGCGCCAGGTCGACGCGCCGCTGCTGATGCCGCTGGACCTGCTGCGCGAGGGCGAGCTGGAGGCGGTGTTCGAGCGCATCGCGACCGAATGGGGCGGCCTGGACTTCGTGCTGCATTCCATCGCCTACGCCCCGCGCGACGACCTGCACGGCCGCGTCACCGACTGCTCGCGCGCCGGCTTCCTGACGGCCATGGACGTGTCGTGCTGGTCGTTCATCCGCATGGCCAAGCTGGCCGAGCCGCTGATGCCGACCGGCGGCACCTTGTTCTGCATGAGCTACTACGGCTCGCAGATGGTGGTCGAGCACTACAACATGATGGGCCCGGTGAAGGCCGCGCTGGAATCGGCCACCCGCTACCTGGCGGCCGAGCTCGGCCCGCAGGGCATCCGCGGGCATGCGATCTCACCCGGACCGCTCAAGACCCGCGCCGCCTCGGGCATTGCCGAGTTCGACGCGCTGCTCGACCGCGCCCAGGCCAAGGCGCCGGCGCGCAGCCTGGTGTCGATCGACGACGTCGGCGAGGCCACCGCCTGGCTCGCCACCGACGCCGCCCGCCGCATGACCGGGCAGACGCTGTATATCGACGGCGGCTATCACATCATCGATTGAGGCGCGGGCGCCACGGCCCGCGCCAAGTATCAGGAGAGCGTGGCTGGCGCCGGCCCCTGGCGCCAGCGCTCGATGGCCTCGACCGCCTGTTCGGGCGACGCAAAGATCTTGTCACGGCCGATGCGCTCGGCCAGGCCCGAGCGCTCCAGCGCCATGCGGAACTGGCCGTGGCCGCCCGCCACCAACAGCACCATGCCGCGGTCGCGCAGCTCGCGCCGCAATTCGTACAGCGCCTCGATGGCGTCGGCATCGGCCTGCGTCATGGCTTCGGCGTCCAGCACGAACCAGGTGACATCGCCGGCCTGCTCGATGATTTCGCGCGCGCGCCGGCGGAAAGCGTCCGCGTTGAAGAACCACACCGACGACTCGAACAGCCAGATCACCGCGCCCGGCACCGGCTGCGCCTGCGGGTTCAGGTGCATCTTGCCCAGCACCGACTCGCCCGGCAGCCGCCCCAGCAGCGCATCGCGCGGATTGCCGGACACGTACATGGCGTACAGCAGGGTCGCGCCCACCGACACCGCCACGCCCTGCAGCACGCCGAAGCCCACCACGCCCACGGCCGCCAGGATGCCGAAGGCCAGCTCGATGCGCGAAATGCGCGCCAGCCGCATGAAGGCCTGGCCGTCGAACAGGCTGGCGGCCGCCAGCAGCAGGATCGCCGACAGCACCGCCTGCGGCAGCCAATAGAGCGGCGCGCTCAGCAGGCCCACCACGACGGCCAGCGCCACCGCCGCGCTCACGCCCACCAATGGCGACGAGCCGCCCGCGGCCAGGCCCACCGCCGTGCGCGAATCGGCCCCCGTCACCACGAAGCCCTGGAACAGCCCGGCCGCCACGTTGGCCGCGCCGAAACCGACCAGCTCGCGGTTCGGATCGACGTGTTCGCCGGTGCGCGCGGCAAAGCTGCGCGCCGTCACGATGCCGCTGGAAAAACTCACCACCAGCACACCCGCCGCGCCCAGCAGGATGTTGTCCACGCCGTCCAGCCGCACCGGCAGGCGCAGCGCCGGCAGGCCCGCCGGCACCTCGCCCACCACCGCGATGCCAAGGCTGGGAAAATCGAACAGCCACGACAGCAGGCAGGCGCCCACCACCAGCATGATCGGCCCCGGCCAGGTCGGCCGCCAGCGCTTGATCGCCACCAGCAGCAGGCACGACGCCAGCCCCAGGCACAGCGTCGGAATGCGGATCTCCGACACGCGCCGCGACAGTTCCAGGAACGGATGCACCAGCCCGCTGTTGCGCAGGCCCACGCCGGTCAGGCCGCTCAGTTGCGACAGCGCCAGCGTCACCGCCACGCCCGCCATGTAGCCGATCAGCACCGGCCGCGACAGCAGGTTGGCCAGCACGCCCAGCCGCAGCAGCCGCGCGATCAGGCAGCCCACCCCCACGGTCAGCGCAATGCCGGTCGCCGCCACCAGGCGGTCTTCGGGCGAGGTCAGCGCCATGCCGGTCAGCGTCGCCGCGATCAGCGTGCAGGTGGCCGTGTCCGGCCCCACGATCAAGGTGCGCGACGACCCGAACAGCGCGTACCCCAGCATGCCCGCGATGGCCGCCCACAGCCCCGCCACCGGCGGCACGCCCATCATCGCGGCATACGCCAGCCCCACCGGCAGCGCCACCGCGGCCACGCTCAGGCCCGCGGCAATATCGCGGCCCGCGGACTCCCGGGTCATGCCCCGGAAATTGTTCAGGCCAGGAAGAAAACGTAGGTTCATGGTGCTGCGGGGCAGGCGAAACGTGGACGGATACCGCGGAGCGCGGGCGAGCGCCAAGCCTACACCAGTCCGCGTCCCCCAAACCGGGGGAGAATCAAGCGCCGATCGACAGTAAACGCGCCTTCATTCCAAAAAGGAATCGACTTCCTTAAATATTTATCCCTTTTTATCAATCTGGGGATTGCGTAGAGTCTGGGGCACAACAGATGCGGCCTCGCGGCCGCTCACGGGGCCGTCCAGCGGCCCTTGAACAAGAGCGCGGCCGAACCCATGGACCGCGCGCCAGGAGACCCCAGCATGCCCCACGCATTCCTGCGCCGCGCCGCCGGCGCCGCGCTCGCATTCGCCGCACTTGCCGCCTTCCCCGCGCTGTCCCACGCCCAGGCCTACCCCGACCGTCCCATCAAGCTGGTCGTGCCATGGCCTCCGGGCGGCGCCACCGACGCCCTGGGGCGCATGCTGGCGCAGCGCCTGACCGAACGCCTGGGCCAGACCGTCATCGTCGACAACAAGGCCGGCGCCGGCGGCAACATCGGCACGGCCGCATTCGTGCGCGAGAAACCCGACGGCTACACCCTGCTGGTCGCCACCAGCTCGACCAACGCCGCCAACCCGCACCTGTATGCGCGCCTGGGCTTCGACCCGGTCAAGGACTTCACGCCCGTCGCCTTCGTCGCCGAGATCCCCAACATCCTGGAAGTGCCCAAGCAATCGCCCTACCGGTCGGTGCAGCAGTTGGTGGACGCCGCCAAGGCCGCGCCCGGCAAGCTCAACTACGGTTCGGGCGGCGTCGGCTCGTCGCAGCATCTGGCTGGCGCCATGTTCAAGGCGCGTACCGGCGTCGACATCCTGCACATCCCCTACAAAGGCAGCGGCCCCGCCGTATCCGACCTGCTCGCGGGCCAGGTCGACATGATGATCGACACCGGCTCGCTGGCCCAGGTCCAGGCCGGCGCCCTGCGCGCCCTCGCCGTCGCTTCGCGCCAGCGCCTGCCCGCCCTGCCGGACGTGCCCACCTTTGCCGAAGTGGGCGTCAGCGACATGTACGCCTCGGCCTGGTACGGCATCGTCGCCCCGGCCGGCACGCCCAACGACATCGTCGCCCGCCTGAACCGCGACATCAACGCCATCACCAGCGACCCGGCCATGCGCCAGCGCATGGAATCCATGGGCGCCATCGTCCCCGCCGGCCAGACGCCCGCGGCCTTCGGTGATTTCATGCGCGCCGAGGTCGACCGCTACGGCGGCATCGTGAAGCTGTCGGGCGCGAAGATGGAATAAATGCCCCGCGGCGGACAATGTGGTCTCCGGCCCATGAAAAAAAAGCCGCTCCTTTCGGAGCGGCTTTTTCATCGCGCGGGCGGAAAGATTACTGGGCCCGCTCCTGCAGCACGGCCACGGCCGGCAGCGTCTTGCCTTCCAGGAATTCCAGGAACGCGCCGCCGCCGGTCGAGATGTAGCCGACCTGCTCGCCGATACCGTACTTGGCGATCGCGGCCAGCGTGTCGCCGCCGCCCGCGATCGAGAAGCCCTCGGAATCCGCGATCGCCTGCGCCACCACCTTGGTGCCGTTGGCGAACTGGTCGAACTCGAACACGCCGACCGGGCCGTTCCAGACGATGGTGCCGGCCTGCTTGAGGATCTCGGCCAGCTGCTGCGCGGTCTGCGGGCCGATGTCCAGGATCATGTCGTCGGCGGCCACGTCATCGGCCGCCTTGACGGTGGCCTCGGCGTCCGCGCCGAACGCCTTGGCGCACACCACGTCCACCGGGATCGGCACGTCCGCGCCGCGCTGCTTCATCAGCTCGATCACGGCGCGCGCCTGCTCCACCTGGTCCGGCTCGGCCAGCGACTTGCCGATCGGCAGCCCGGCCGCCAGCATGAAGGTGTTGGCGATGCCGCCGCCCACCACCAGCTGGTCGACCTTGTCGGCCAGCGATTGCAGGATCGACAGCTTGGTCGACACCTTGGAGCCGCCGACGATCGCCACCAGCGGGCGCTTCGGTTCGTGCAGCGCGCGGCCCAGCGCGTCCAGCTCGGCTTCCAGCAGCGGGCCGGCGCAGGCCACCGGCGCGAAGCGCGCGATGCCGTGCGTGGTGGCCTCGGCGCGGTGCGCCGTGCCGAAGGCGTCATTGACGTAGACGTCGCACAGCGACGCCATCTTGCGCGACAGCGCCTCGTCGTCCTTCTTCTCGCCGACGTTGACGCGGCAGTTTTCCAGCAGCACCACCAGGCCCGGCTCGACCTTGACGCCGTCGACCCAGTCGCGCACCAGCGGCACGGGCATGCCCAGCAGCTCGGACAGGCGCTGGCCGACCTTGGCCAGCGAATCGGCCTCGGTCAGCTCGCCTTCCTTGGGACGGCCCAGGTGCGAGGTGACCATCACCGCGGCGCCGGCGTCCAGCGCCAGGCGGATGCCGGGCACCGAGGCGCGGATGCGGGTGTCTTCGGAAATGCGGCCGGCGTCATCGAACGGCACGTTCAGATCGGCGCGGATGAACACGCGCTTGCCGGACAGGGCGCCGGCCTTGGCCAGCGCGGACAGGGTATTGACCTTGGACATATGCTTTGCGTCTCCTAGAGTTGGCGAACGAAGGGGACGAACCCGCTTTCCGCCGTGGCGGAAAACCTGTTCGTCCCCTTCGGTTCGACAGCGATGCTTACTTGGCCGACATCAGCGCGACGGTGGTGTCGAGCATGCGGTTCGAGAAGCCCCACTCGTTGTCGTACCAGGACGAAACCTTGACCAGGCGGCCCGAGACCTTGGTCAGCGACGCGTCAACGGTGCTGGAGGCCGGGTTGTGGTTGTAGTCCACCGAGACCAGGGGTTCGGTGTTGTAGTCCAGGATGCCCTTGAGCTCGCCTTCCGAGGCGGCCTTCAGGATGCCGTTCACTTCCTCGACGGTCGTGTCGCGCTTGGCCACGAAGGACAGGTCGACGATCGACACGTTGATGGTCGGGACGCGGATGGCGTAGCCGTCCAGCTTGCCGTTCAGTTCCGGCAGCACCAGGCCGACCGCGGCGGCGGCGCCGGTCTTGGTCGGGATCATGCTCATGGTGGCCGAACGGGCGCGGCGCAGGTCTTCGTGGTAGACGTCGGTCAGGACCTGGTCGTTAGTGTAGGCGTGGACGGTCGTCATCAGGCCGTTTTCCAGGCCCAGCTTGTCGTTCAGCGGCTTGACCAGCGGGGCCAGGCAGTTGGTGGTGCACGACGCGTTCGAGATGACGGTGTCGGTCGACTTCAGCACGCCGTGGTTGACGCCGTAGACGACGGTGGCGTCAACGTCCTTGCCGCCGGGGGCCGAGATGATGACCTTCTTGGCGCCGCCCTTGATGTGCGCGCCGGCCTTTTCCTTGGTGGTGAAAAAGCCCGTGCATTCCAGCACCACGTCGACCTTCAGCTCGCCCCACGGCAGTTCGGCCGGGTTGCGGTTGGCCAGCACGCGGATCTTGTCGCCGTTGACGACCATGTACTCGCCGTCGACTTCGACGGTGCCCGGGAACTTGCCGTGGGCGGTGTCGTAGCGGGTCAGGTGGGCGTTGGTCTTGGGATCGCCCAGGTCGTTGATGGCGACGATTTCGATATCGTGCTTCTTGCCACCTTCATAGTGGGCACGCAGGATGTTGCGGCCGATGCGACCGTAACCGTTGATGGCGACGCGAATGGTCATGACTAGGCTCCTTTTTTACAGAACTTGCTTGACGGTCTCGGCCACCTTGTCGGCGGTCAGCCCGAAGAACTTGAACAGCGCGCCCGCCGGGGCCGATTCGCCGTAGCGGTCGATGCCGACCACGGCGCCTTCCAGGCCCACGTACTTGTGCCAGAAGGCGGTCACGCCGGCCTCGACTGCCACGCGCGGCAGGCCCTTGGGCAGCACCGATTGCTTCCAGGCGGCGTCCTGCTTGTCGAACACGTCGGTGCTCGGCATGGACACCACGCGCACCGCGATGCCTTCCTTGGCCAGCTGGGCTTGCGCGTCCAGGGCGATGGCGACTTCGGAACCGGTGGCGATGATCACGGCGCGGGCGCCTTCGGCGTCGCGCAGCACGTAACCGCCGCGGGCGATGGCATCCACGGTGGCGGCATCGCGTTGCACGAACGGCAGGTTCTGGCGCGACAGCAGCAGGGCCGTCGGGCCGCCGTCATGCACGTCCATGCCGATGCTGGCAGGACGCGTCACGGCGGCGTTCCAGGCCACGGCGGTTTCGGCCGTGTCGCAGGGACGCCAGAGCGACAGGTTGGGGATCAGGCGCAGGCTGGCGGCGTGCTCGATCGACTGGTGGGTCGGGCCGTCTTCGCCCAGGCCGATGGAGTCGTGCGTGAACACGTGCACCACGCGCTGCTTCATCAGCGCGGCCATGCGGATGGCGTTGCGCGAGTAATCGGAGAACGTCAGGAAGGTGCCGCCGAACGGCAGGTAGCCGCCATGCAGCGCCACGCCGTTCATGATGGCGGCCATGCCGAATTCGCGCACGCCGTAGTTGATGTGGCGCCCGAACTGGATGCCCTTGTCGCCGGCGCGCACGGCGCCCACGCCCTTCCAGTCGGTGAAGTTCGAGCCGGTCAGGTCGGCCGAGCCGCCCAGCATTTCGGGCAGCGCGGCGGCCAGCGCCGTGATCGCGAACTGCGAGGCCTTGCGGGTGGCGACGGTTTCGGCCTTTTCCAGCGTGGCGTTCAGGAACGCCTTGAATTGGTCGGCGTAGCCGGCGGGCAGCTCGCCCTTCATGCGGCGCGTGAACTCGGCGGCCTCGGCCGGGAATTCGGCGGCGTAGGCGTCGAACGCCGATTGCCATTCGGCCTGCGCGGCGGCGCCGGCCTTGCGGCCGTCCCAGCCGTCGTAGACGTCCTGCGGGATCTGGAACGGCTCGGCCGACCAGCCCAGCGCGGCGCGGGTGGCGGCGATCTCGTCCTTGCCCAGCGGCGCGCCGTGCACGTTGTGGGTGCCGGCCATGTTGGGCGAACCCTTGCCGATGACGGTGCGGCAGACGATCAGCGTGGGCTTTTCCGATTGCGCGCGGGCGGCCTTGATGGCGGCGTCCACGGCGGCGGCGTCGTGGCCGTCGATGCCGCGGATGACGTTCCAGCCGTAGCCCTCGAAGCGCTTGGCGGTGTCGTCGGCGAACCAGTGCTCGACGTGGCCGTCGATCGAGATGCCGTTGTCGTCATACAGCACCACCAGCTTGGACAGCTTGAGCGTGCCGGCCAGCGAGCACACTTCGTGCGAGATGCCTTCCATCAGGCAGCCGTCGCCGGTGAAGGCGTAGGTGTGGTGGTCGACGATGGTGTGGCCGGGCTTGTTGAACTCGGCGGCCAGCAGCGCTTCGGCCAGCGCCATGCCGACGGCGTTGCCCAGGCCCTGGCCCAGCGGGCCGGTGGTGGTTTCCACGCCCGGGGTGATGCCCACTTCGGGGTGGCCCGGCGTCTTGGAATGCAGCTGGCGGAAGTTCTTCAGTTCTTCGATCGGCAGGTCATAGCCGGTCAGGTGCAGCAGCGCGTAGATCAGCATCGAGCCGTGGCCGTTGGACAGCACGAAGCGGTCGCGGTTGGCCCAGGCGGGATCCTTGGGGTTGTGGCGCAGGTTGCCGATCCAGAGGGCCTGGGCGATTTCCGCCATGCCCATGGGAGCGCCCGGGTGCCCGGAGTTCGCTTGTTGCACGGCATCCATCGCGAGGGCGCGGATGGCATCCGCCAAGGCAAGTTTAGGGGCGGTCGGATTGCTCATTCGGAAGGCTCTTTGAGGCTGGCGCGCCCACGCAGGAAATGGGGGCCAGTTGAGTAGGTTGCGAAGCAGACGATTTTAACACCTGGGGATGACCCGGCCGGCGGCTGGCGGCGGGGTCCGCCAGATGGACGATACCCCCTGGGGAAAACGCGGTCCCCCGGGGCGGAAACCGCAATGGCATGGCGTAGTTCCCACAATTGCGGCGGGCCGGTCCGAGATTCATGATGGACCGGCATCCCCCCTTGCTGGATTCCGTATCATGATTGCCATGTTGAGCTTCACCATTCCCGCCGCCGGCATCCTGGCCCTGCGCAACGCGCTCGGCGAGGAACGCGCCATCGCGGTGGCGCAGGCGCTGGAACACGCCCGCCTGCAGGGCGAGGCCGACCTGCTCAAGCGCTCGCAGGACGAAGCGCGCGCCGAACTCCAGGCCTATGCCCTGTCACGCGTCGACTTCGCCCGCGAACGCGCCGAGCTCGAACGCGACATCGCCAAGCGCGCCGCCCAGGAACAATTCGACAGACTCGTCGAAATCGTCGCGCAATTGCCCACCCGCGAGGAACTCAAGCAATTGCCCACCCGCGAAGAACTCAAGCGTTTCGCCACCCACGAAGACCTGGCCGAGGTACGCCACGACCTCCTGCGGCTGGACAAGAAAATGACCGTGGGTTTCCTGACCCTGCTGACGCTGCAACTGGCGTCCAGCGCCCCCACCCTGATCGACTGGGGCATCAAGATGGTAGGCTACGCGCTCAGGTGACCGGGCGACGAGCCAGGCCCCTGAGTCGCCGGGCCGCCGCCCGTGCCGCGCCCCGGGTCTGCGCCCGGCCCCACGTCCGCTTTCCGTCCGCCACCGCGTTACCCATGTCCGCTCCCCGCTTCTTCTGCGACGCTCCCCTTTCCGCCGGCGCCCGCATCGCCCTGCCGGAGGCCCTGGCTCACCACGCCATCCGCGTGCTGCGGCTGCGCGCGGGGAAACCCATGGTGCTGTTCAACGGCCAGGGCGGCGAATATCCAGCGATGCTGGAAATCGAGGGCAAGACCGGCTTCGCCCAGCTGGGCGCGTTCGATCCGCGCGAAGCCGAGCTGGCCGGCCGCATCACCCTGGTACAGGGCCTGCCCGCCGGCGACAAGATGGACTGGGTGGTGGAAAAAGCCGTGGAGCTGGGCGCCGCCCGTGTCTGTCCCATCGCCGCGCAGCGCAGCGTGCTGCAACTGGCCGGCCCGCGGCTGGAAAAGCGGGTGGCCCACTGGCAGCGCATCGCGCAGTCGGCCGCCGAACAGTGCGGCCGCAATCGCCTCATGGCGGTCGACGCGCCCATGGCCCTGGCCGACTGGCTGGCGCGGCCCGCCGATAGCCTGCGCCTGCTGTGCCACCCGCAGGCCGATACCGACCTGGCCGGCCTGCTCGGCGCCACGCCCGGCCTGGCTTCACTGACGCTGCTGGTCGGCCCCGAGGGCGGCTGGTCGGACCAGGAATTGGCCCTGGCGCGCGAGGCCGGCGTGCAGGCCGTCAGGTTCGGCCCGCGCGTGCTGCGCACGGAAACAGCTGGCCTGGCCTTGATCTCAGCCGCCGGGGCGCTGCTGGGCTGGTAACGACGCGAATGCCGCCCGCCAGGACTTCAGTCGTTCTCGCCGTAGGGCGCGGCGGCCACGCCGGGCTCGGGGTCCGGGTGCTTGCCCGCGTGCTCCACCACATACGCAAAGGTGCGACCATTTTCGTGGGCGAACTCCGCGGCGTCGGCGCACACCGACTCGATGCGGGCGGCGTCTTCCTCCAGCGCCGGGTCGCCGGAATGCAGCTTGTACAGCCACAGCACCACGCCGGTCTTGTGATCCAGCACGGTGTCGCACAGGCAGTCGTAGAGCGCGTCGAGGTTGCCGCCGAAATACTCGGGGAAATCGACCGCCTTGACGATGGCGCGCAGCACCGCGGAACGGCTGCGGGCCGGGTCGCAATTGGCCACGAACAGTGCCAGGCCGAGCTCGTGCGCGGCGTCGACCACGGCCTTTTTGTCCAGCCCGTCATGGGCCAGCGCTCCACCTCGCTTCAACTGCTTGTGCAGGGTAGATTGGGCATTGCGCGTCATGCCTGTGCCTCCTTGAAAAAGGCGATCACTTCATCGTTACGCTGCATCGTATCGGCATAACCCAGTTCGATCAATCGCTTGGTGTAGCTGGACTCGAACAACAGGTAGGACATCAGCGCACCGCCCCCGGGACGGCCTGGGTCGGACGATACACCGAGTACGCGGAAAAGGGCACGGGCCTGCGCCGGCATGTCGCCCAGGTGCTCCAGCGCCAGCGAATCCAGCGAGCGGCTCGGGGTGATGGTCAGCACCTGGATGCGGCGCACGGTGACCGGCTCGCCCCCATCGCGTGGAACGGCCTGGTCGACCAGGTAGTTCATCCGCTCCAGGCGCTCGACGTCCATCGACAGGCCGTCCAGGAAAATGCTGGACAGGGCATGCCCGCCCACCTGGGCCAGGGAGGGGTACGGCGGGGAATCCTCGCGGTGTTCAGGATGGGTGTCGTCGCGAAAGCCGGTGCCGATCACCAGCACCCGGTGCGCGCCCAGGTGGATGGCGGGGCTGATCGGCGCCAGCTGCCGCATGGAACCGTCGCCGCACCACTCGCCCTTGCCGTGCACCTTGATCTGCCGGGCCGGGAAGACGAAGGGAATGGCGGACGACGCCATCAGGTGATCGACCGTGATCGGCGTCGGGATGGCCAGCCGCAGGTAGCGGTGCCAGGGCTCGATCGGCGTGTGCGCCTGGTAGAAGGTCAGGTGCTCGCCGCTGGTGTAGCCCGAGGCCGTGATCGCCAGCGCCGACAGGGCGCCGCTTTCCAGGCTGGACTGCAGGTGGTCGAAATCCAGTACCCGCGCCAGCAGCGCCTGCATCGGGCTGTTGTCCAGCAGCGACTGCGGCCGCTTGCGCGTCAGGCCGGAGTACATCCACCCCAGCGACAGCAGCCCCAGCCAGCGCACGCCCGTGCGGATCAGGCCGGGCGCGTCGGCCCGGTAGATCATGTCGGTGTTGAGCGACGACCACAGGCGCCGGATGCGCCGTACGCCCAGGTGGGGACGCTCGGCCCGGCAGGCCAGCGCGGCGGCGTTGATGGCGCCGGCGGACGTGCCGCAGATGATGTCGAAGGGATTCTTGAAACGCGAATGCCAGTCGGGGTCCAGCAGCTCCATGATGGCGCTGAGCACGCCCACCTGATAGGCGGCGCGGGCGCCGCCGCCTGTCAGGACCAGGCCGGTCGGCGTGCGCGGACACGCCGGACCGCCATTGGTGACTTCAACGCGGGGTATTGGCATCGACCACCGTCATCGCGGTCATGTTGACGATGCGGCGCACGGTCGAGCTGGAGGTGAGGATGTGCACCGGCGCGTTGGCGCCCAGCAGGAACGGGCCGACCGCCACGTTGCCGCCGGCCGCCGTCTTGAGCAGGTTGTAGGCGATGTTGCCGGCGTCCACGTTCGGGCACACCAGCAGGTTGGCCTCGCCCTTGAGCGTGGAGGACGGCAGGATGCGCAGGCGCAGCGCTTCATCCAGCGCGCAGTCGCCGTGCATTTCGCCGTCGATCTCCAGTTCCGGCTCGGCTTGGCGCACCAGTTCCAGCGCGCGGCGCATCTTGGCGCCCGAGGCCGAACTGCCCGAACCGAAGTTCGAGCGCGACAGCAACGCCACCTTCGGCGCCAGGAACATGCGCTGCATTTCCTTGGCCGCGGCGATGGTGAACTCGGCGATCTGCTCGGCCGTGGGTTCGTCGTTGACGTGCGTGTCCACCAGCACCACCGTGCGCTCGTTGAGCAGCAGGATGTTCATGGCGGCGTAGACGTTGCGGCCCGGCCGGCGGCCGATCACTTCGTCGATGAAGCGCAGGTGGTCGTGATACGCGCCGACCGAACCGCAGACCATGCCGTCGGCATCGCCCAGGTGCACCATCATCGCGCCGATCAGCGTCATGCGGCGGCGCATTTCCACGCGCGCCATCTCCTTGGTGATGCCGCGGCGGCACATGCGTTCCCAGTACGTGGTCCAGTACTGGTGGAAGCGTTCGTCGTATTCGGGGTTGGTGACTTCGACGTCCTCGCCCAGGCGCAGGCGCAGGCCGAGTTTCTCGATGCGGGTCAACAGCACCGAGGGACGGCCCACCAGGATGGGACGGGCCAGGCCTTCGTCCACCACTACCTGCACCGCGCGCAGCACGCGCTCGTCCTCGCCTTCGGCGAACACGATGCGGGCCGGGCCGCCTTCGCGCACGATGCGCTTGGCGGCCGAGAACAGCGGCTTCATGAAGGCGCCGGAGTGGTACACGAACTGCTGCAGCTGCTCTTCGTAGGCTTCCAGGTCGGCCAGCGGACGCGTGGCCACGCCGCCTTCCATGGCGGCCTTGGCCACCGCCGGCGCGATGCGCACGATCAGGCGCGGATCGAACGGCTTGGGAATCAGGTATTCGGGGCCGAACGAGATATCGAACGTGCCGTAGGCGGCGGCCACCACCTCGTTCTGCTCTTCCTCGGCCAGCTCGGCGATGGCGTACACCGCCGCCTTTTCCATTTCACGGGTGATGGTGGTGGCGCCCACGTCCAGCGCCCCGCGGAAGATGTACGGGAAGCACAGCACGTTGTTGACCTGGTTCGGGTAATCCGAACGGCCCGTCGCCATCACCACGTCGTCGCGCACGGAATGGGCGAGTTCGGGCAGGATCTCGGGCGTGGGATTGGCCAGCGCCAGGATCAGCGGGCGCGGGCCCATGGCCGCGACCATCTCCGGCTTGAGCACGCCGCCGGCCGACAGGCCCAGGAACACGTCCGCGCCCTCGATCACCTCGGCCAGCTTGCGGGCGTCGGTCTTCTGCGCGAAACGCGCCTTGTCCGGGTCCATCAGCGTGGTGCGGCCTTCGTAGACCACGCCTTCGATGTCGGTGACCCAGATGTTCTCCAGCGGCAGCCCCAGGTCCACCATCAGGTCCAGGCAGGCCAGCGCGGCCGCGCCGGCGCCCGACGTCACCACCTTGACCTTGTCGATGTCCTTGCCCACCACTTTCAGGCCGTTGATGAAGGCCGCCGACACACAGATCGCGGTGCCGTGCTGGTCGTCATGGAAGACGGGGATCTTCATGCGCTCGCGCAGCTTGCGCTCGACGGTGAAGCATTCGGGCGCCTTGATGTCTTCCAGGTTGATGCCGCCGAAGGTGGCTTCCAGGCCGGCGATGATCTCGACCAGCTTGTCCGGGTCGGTCTCGTTGATCTCGATGTCGAACACGTCCAGCCCGGCGAATTTCTTGAACAGCACCGCCTTGCCTTCCATCACCGGCTTGGAGGCCAGCGCGCCGATGTTGCCCAGGCCCAGCACCGCGGTGCCGTTGGTGATCACGCCCACCAGGTTGCCGCGCGCGGTGTAGCGGAACACATTGGCCGGGTCCGCCACGATTTCCTCACAGGCCGCCGCCACCCCGGGCGAGTACGCCAGGGCCAGGTCGCGTTGGTTGGAGAGCTGCTTGGTCGGCGTGACGGAGATTTTGCCGGGACGGCCGTGCTCGTGGTATTCAAGGGCGGCTTTGCGGAGGTTGGCATCCATAGGGGCGGCTACTGGCTAGAGTGAGGAACACGAAAGGGGGCAATTCTATTCCGATGGCGGGCCGGACGAAACGTTCCCGCTGGGGGCCGCCGGCGCGCACGGCCGCCATGGCCGCGGGCGCCGCCCATCTTACCCCCGGCTTACAAATTGTCGCCATCCGGGCGCGCCGCCAATTCGGGAAAACGCCCATACGGATCGAACAGCGCCTTGATCCGCGCGCGCAGCGCGGCGGCCTGCGGCGGCGCGGCGTCGCCCGACGCGGAATCGGCCGGCGCCGCCCCGATGGCCAGCGTCACCCCCTGCACCCAGGCCAGCGTGCCGCCGTGTCCCAGCACCAGATGCGCCAGGTTGACGGTGGCGGGCGCCTCGGGCGCCAGCGCATCCAGGCGGTAGCGCGCGCCCCAGCGCGGCGCCGCGCGGCAGGCGCTGGCCAGTTCGCCTGCGGCCAGCTGGAACAGCGCCGGCACCAGCCGTTGCACCGTCGCCGACCGCAGCGGCTGCACGTCGTCCGTGCCAAAGGGGCCCAGGGTTTCCTCCACCCCATCGGCCAGCAGCAGGTCCACGGCCAGCACGCCCGAATCGGCGCAGCGTCCCATCGGCCAGGCCGCCGGGGCCGCCAGCCATTGCGCCAGGGTCATGCTGCCCGGCAGCCCGTCGAACTGCCGCAGGCCCGCCTGCGCCAGGGCCGCCAGCGGCACGCCCGGCTGGGCGCGCCAGCGCGGAGTCGGCCCCGTCAACCGCGCCAGCCCCGCCAGGCGGCCCGGATCGACCGCCAGCAGCGGCCCGTTCGCCGGCGCGAACGGCCCCTGCGCCTCGTCCAGCGCCATCACCACGCCATACTCCGCGCACAGCGCGCGCGCATGGGCCACGTCCGCTTCGCGCTGCGGCGCCAGCATGGCGCGCGGCCCCAGGCCCGGCGCCTCGCCCAGGTCGCGCACGGCCCCCTGGCACAGCAGCGCCAGCCGTTGCAGGAAGGTGGCCCAGGGGGTCTGGACCGGCCGTCGGCCAAGGAGGAAAGCGCGCCGCGATGGCTGCATGACTACAATCCTTTTTTTCCGCTTCAAATCGCCTTCGAGATTCCGATGCCCCGCCTTGCCGCCCGTACCAACGATTTCCTGACCTTCCAGGTGGTTGAACTGTTCAAGCAGGCGCAAGCGCTGCAGGCAGCGGGCAAGGACATCATCAGCCTGGGCATCGGCGAACCGGACTTTACCGCGCCGCCCCAGGTCGTGGAAGCGCTGCAGCGCGCGGCGCAGGCCGGCCACAGCGGCTACAGCGCCCCGGCCGGCCTGATGCCGCTGCGCGAAGCCATCGCCCGGTTCTACCACGAACAGTTCGGCGCCAGGATCGATCCGCGCCGCGTCGTCGTCACCGCCGGCGCCTCGGGCGCCCTGACCCTGGCCTGCGCCGCCCTGGTCAACACCGGCGCCGAAGTGCTGATGCCGGACCCCTCCTACCCCGCCAACAGCAACTTCGTGCTGGCGGCCGGCGGCCGGCCGCGCCTGATTCCCAGCTCGGCCGACAAGCGCTTCCAGCTGTCGGCGCAGGACGTCGCCGCGCACTGGACCGAGGCCACCCAGGGCGTGCTGGTGGCCTCGCCCAGCAACCCCACCGGCACCTCCATCGACCATGGCGAACTGGCCAGGCTGCTGGCCGAAGTCCGCGCCCGCGACGGCTTCGCCATCGTCGACGAGATCTACCTGGGCCTGTCGTACGAAGGCCAGCCGCGCTCCGCGCTGACGCTGGACGACGACATCATCGTCATCAACAGCTTCTCCAAGTATTTCCACATGACCGGCTGGCGCCTGGGCTGGATGATCGTGCCCGAGGCCATGGTGGCCGCGGTCGAGAAGATCGCCGGCAGCCTCGCCATCTGCGCTCCCACCCTGGCGCAGCACGCCGCCCTGGCCTGCTTCACCCCCGACGCCCTGCGCACCTTCGAACACCGCCGCGAAGCCTTCAAGCAGCGCCGCGACTACCTGCTGCCCGAGTTCGAACGCCTGGGCCTGAAGGTGCCGGTCAAGCCCGATGGCGCCTTCTACATCTACGCCGACATCAGCGACCTGGCCAACGACAGCGCCGCCTTCTCGCAGCGCCTGCTGCTCGAAGCCGGCATCGCCGCCGTTCCCGGGCTGGACTTCGGCCCCGCGCACGGCCGCCACACCATGCGCTTTTCCTACGCCACCGGCCTGGACCGGCTGGAAGAAGCCGTGGCCCGCATGGGCAAGCTGCTGGGCCGCTGACGCTCCGCGGGGCCGCACCGGCGCGGCACCGCACCGGTCCGCGGCGCCCCCTGCCGGGTTCACGCCCGACCCCCGCGGGTACACTCGCCGGGCGGCTTTGCGTCGCCCTCTCCCCGTCTGACGAAAAACTAACGTTCAGATAATCCTTGCCATGCAAACTCGCCTGGCAAGAGGCCGCCTGGCCCTTCCCCTCGCCCGTTGATTTTGGATCGCCGGACCGGTATTTCCAATCCGTCCAGACCTTCCCGACTCAATAGCCAACCCTGTGGTGACGCGGTCTCGGGCGCCCGCCTTCCACTTATATTTTTCCGTTCATTTTTCGGCATTCCGGCCAGACCCGGCCGCGCCGCGTGACACGGCGCCGATCCAGGAGAAATCGCATGATCCAGCCCAAGACAAGGACCGTCCGCCCCGGTTGGCGCGGAGCGTTGGCGGCCGCGTGGCTGGCGGCCTGCCTGCTGCCCCTGCCGGCGCATGCCCTGGGACCGGGATGCCAGCTCGACCCTTCGCTAGCCGGGAACTACGCGCAAGACGTGGGCATATCCTACGCGCTGGGCAAGCTGGCGCCCGATGTCATTACGCTGGACAAATCGAATCCCCCAGGCATGGTCGTGTATGACAAGCCCCTGCCACCGGTCCCCTGGGTCTGCACTGCGGGACTCGCAACCCAACACCCTTTCCTGACACCCGGCGGATACATGCAGGTGGTGCTGAAGGAACTGGCCAAGACCGGCCTGAAAATGGTTCTGCTGATCGACAACTATCCGCCCTGGGAACCGACAGGCAATACCACCGACGACAAGCTTCCCCTGACCAGCGCCATTTATGCGCCCAGGTCGGCAACGGATCCCACCCTGACGGCCAAGGGAGTATTGCTCGGCAGGATGCAACTCGTCGTGGTAACGCCTCCCACGAGGCCGATCAGTGCCTATTTCGGCCCCATGGACGATATCGTCAGAATGCATCCAGGCTATCTGGCCGCCACGAACAGGATCCAGATCGGATCGACCAACGGCACCAGGGTGGCCCTCATTCCCAGATGCATCGCGAAGATTTCGACACCGGGAACGGTCCACTTGGGCAGAGCCTACGGGGTCGGCCATCTGCCACTGCCTGCCCCGGTAAATTTCGTGCTCTCTGCGGATTTCGACGAAAGCTGCGACGGCGGCTTTCGCATCGTCGACCTGGGCTCGCTCACCGTGCCGCTCAAGGTCAGGTTCCAGCCCGAGGGCAACCAGGAACTCACTCCGTTCGATAGCGCAATCGTATTGAAGAACAGCGACGGGCAGCCCAATGGCCTGGCGCTCGGGATCAAGGCGGCCGCGGCGTACCCCATCACATTCAACCAATGGCACGACACACCCACCTCGCTGACTGTGAGCAATCGGCCATTGCCCCTGTACTACTCGGCGCAATTGCAAAAGACCGGCGCGCCGATGGTGCCGGGCGCATTCAGCCAGCAGGTCACCATCCAGGTGGCCTTTCAGTGAACATCGCAAGATAGCGCGGGGCGCCGCGCGTTCGCGAGGCGCCCCGCGCGCCACCACCCAGGCATCTGACGAGAAGTTAACGTTCAGATAATCCTTGCCATGCAAACTCGCCGGGCGTCACGGCCTCCGTGCCACGCCCCGGTGAATCCCGACAGCCATGGCAGGGCCTTCGCGCCCGCCGAAATCGCCCGGAAACAATAGCCACGCCCATCGCGGCGCGGCATCTCCCGCGCGTGGCCACCGATATTCCCCGAGGACTTTTCCGCAATCCGGCCGGCCGCCGCGCGGCCCGGCCGCGCCTATCCAGGAGTGAATTCATGATCAAGCGGATCGCGACGATGGTCCGCCGCCCCCGGCGTGGCGCGCTGGCGGTGGCGGGAAGCCTATTCGCCTGCCTGCTGCCCGTTGCCGCCCATGCGCTGGGCCCCGGGTGCCAGCTCGACCCGAAGCAGGCCGGCAACTACACACAGGACATGGGAACGCAGGCCGCGCCCGGGCAATTCGCGCCAACGCTCCTGACGTTGGACAAGTCCAATCCGCCCGGCACGGTCGTCTACGATGCCCCCTTGCCGCCCGTGCCTTGGGTGTGCGTCAGCAACAGTGCGAGCACGGCGCCTTTCCTGGTGTCCGGGGGGAACATGGCCTCGGTACTGAACGAGTTGCGCAGGGCTGGACTGAAACTCATCATCAAGATCAACGGTTACCCGGATTGGGAACCCACGGGCAGCACCACCGATGACAGATTCCGCTTGAGCGCCGAGCGTTACGCCCCCAAGTCCGCGACAGACCCCACGCTCACGGCGGCAGGGCTGCTGCTCGGCAGGATGCAACTGGTCACCGTCACGCCTCCGACCAAACCCGTCAGGGCCTACTTCCCCCCGTACGCCGACCTGGTCAGGATGCATTACGCATTCATCAATACGAATCACATCGAGATCGGCTCCAACAACGACACGGCCATAAGCCTGATCCCGACATGCATCGCCAAAATCTCGACGCCCGGCACGGTTCACCTGGGCAGGGCATACAGCGTGGGCAATCTGCCGCTGCCGGCGCCCACGCAGTTCACCATCGCCGCGGATTTCGACGAAGCCTGCGATGGCGGTTTCCGCGTCATCGACCTGGGCAACATGGTGGTTCCACTGCAGATCAAGTTCCAGCCCGAAGGCGGCGCGGTGCTGACGTCCCGAAACCAGAACATCGAACTGAAAAACACCGACGGCACGCCGAACGGCCTTGCGCTGCGAGTCAAGGAAAACGGCGCCATTCCGATCGCCTTCAATGAATGGCGTGAGAGCGAGTCATTGACCGTTGCCCAGCATCCCAGGAACCTGTACTACTCGGCGGAACTGATGAAGACCGGCGCACCGCTGGTGCCGGGGACATTCAGCCAGCAAGTCACGATACTCGTGACCTTCCGCTGATCCCCGGACCCGCTCCAGGGACCAGCGCGATCAATCGCGGGCCAGCGCGATCCCCGATGCCAGCGCCAGGCGCCGGCGCTCGGCCTGCACCTTGGCGCCGTAGCCGTTGTCGTCCGGCCCGGTCGAGCCGACATAGCAGGCCAGGCCGCCATCGACCGAGCCGCGCCGGTTGATGCAGTCGCGCAGGATGGTCGCGCCCACGGCGATGTTGGCGCCCGGGTCCAGCGGGTTCTTGCCCACGGCATCGAACTTGTCCTGGTGCACGCTCGTCATCACCTGCATCAGGCCTTGCGCGCCGACATGGCTCTCGGCCAGCGGGTTGTAGCGTGATTCGATGGCGATCACGGCCAGCAGCAGCAGCGGATCCAGCTGCTTCTCGCGGCCCACCTTGTACACGGTATTCAGAAGCGGGCCGGTCGCGTCATAGGCGACCTTGTACTTGCGCGAAATATAGTTGCGCAACGCTTCGGCCTGCGGGCCGGTGGCGACCATGGCGGGCTTCTTGGGCGCGGCGGGCGCCGCGCGGGCAGGCCCCAGCATGCCGGTCGCATTGCTGGACGGCGCGGTGGGAACGGCCATGGCGATCGCCGACGAGGAATCGGCGCCGAGTTCGGACCCGGCTTCGGATTCGACGCCGGTCTGCATGGATGAAGGCGCGAGGGCGGTCAACAAGGCTTTGTGCACTTGCAATGCCTGGTCGCGCAAACCGGGCAAGGCGAATCCCATGCTTACCGTCACGATCACCGCAATGCCCAGGTAGAGGGCGCAGATGCGCAGTGATTCGGCAAGATATTGGTGCACTCCTTGGGCCATGCTCCTGAACAGGCTGGCCACTGACGCATCGGGCATGAAAACCTCCTGCGTTAAAAAAGAGGGAGTCAATGTTAACCTCTCTTTCTACCCAAGATGTAACCAAATAGCCGGGATCTGTAGTGAAATACCGCGACCTTAGAGACTTCCTCGCCCAACTTGAACGCATGGGCGAGCTCAAACGCATCGCCGCGCCGGTCTCGACGCGCCTGGAAATGACCGAGATTTCCGACCGCGTGCTGCGCGCCGAGGGCCCGGCCCTGCTGTTCGAAAAGGCCCTGCACGACGGCAGGCCGGCCGGGATGCCGGTGCTGGCCAACCTGTTCGGCACGCCCTCGCGGGTGGCGCGCGGCATGGGCGCCGACGACGTCAGCGCGCTGCGCGACATCGGCGAACTGCTGGCCTCGCTGCGCGAGCCCGAGGCGCCCAAGGGCCTGCGCGATGCGCTGGCCAAGGTGTCGATGCTGAAGTCGGCGCTGTGGGACATGAGCCCGAAGAACGTCAAGAGCCCGGCCTGCCAGGAGATCGTCTGGGAAGGCAAGGACGTGGACCTGACGCGCCTGCCGATCCAGACCTGCTGGCCCGGCGACGTGGCGCCGCTCTTGACCTGGGGCCTGGTGATCACGCGCGGCCCCAACGCCCGCCGCCAGAACCTGGGCATCTACCGCCAGCAACTGCTGGGCCCGAACAAGCTCATCATGCGCTGGCTGTCGCACCGCGGCGGCGCGCTCGATTTCCGCGACCACGCGCTGGCGCATCCCGGCACCCCCTTCCCCATCGCCGTGGCGCTGGGCGCCGACCCGGCCACCACGCTGGGCGCGGTCACCCCGGTGCCGGACAGCCTGTCCGAATACCAGTTCGCCGGCCTGCTGCGCGGCTCGCGCACCGAGGTGGCGCAGGCGCTGGGCAGCAACCTGTCGGTGCCGGCCTGGGCCGAGATCGTGCTGGAAGGCCACCTGCTGCCGTCGTCGGATCCGCGCGCCATCGCCCCGGTGGTGCCGGACGGCGTCAATCCGCCGCCCAACAGCGACTACGAGATGGCGCTGGAAGGCCCCTACGGCGACCACACCGGCTACTACAACGAGCAGGACTGGTTCCCGGTGTTCACGGTCGAGCGCATCACCATGCGCCGCAACCCCATCTACCACTCCACCTACACCGGCAAGCCGCCCGATGAACCCGCGGTGCTGGGCGTGGCGCTCAACGAGGTGTTCGTGCCGCTGCTGCGGCGCCAGCTGCCCGAGATCGTCGACTTCTACCTGCCGCCCGAGGGCTGCAGCTACCGCCTGGCGGTGGTGTCGATCCGCAAGCAGTACGCCGGCCACGCCAAGCGCGTCATGTTCGGGCTGTGGAGCATCCTGCGCCAGTTCATGTACACCAAGTTCATCGTGGTGGTGGACGAGGACATCAATCCGCGCGACTGGAAGGAAGTGGTGTGGGCCATGACCACGCGCATGGACCCGGTGCGCGATACGCTGCTGGTCGAGAACACGCCCATCGACTACCTGGACTTCGCCTCGCCGGTGTCCGGCCTGGGCGGCAAGATGGGCCTGGACGCCACCAACAAATGGCCCGGCGAAACCCAGCGCGAATGGGGCACGCCCATCACCATGGACGCCGACGTCAAGAAGCGGGTGGACGACATGTGGGGGCAGCTGGGGCTGTAGCCCGATGGCCGGGCCTGCCGCCCTGGCCGCATCCCCCGCCCCAAAAGAAAACCCGCCGTATCCGGCGGGTTTTCTTTTGGGGGACGCAGAGACCAGAATCAGCGCGCGTCGTTGCGTTCGTCGCGCGAATCACGCCAGAGCTTGAACACCTGCCAGCCCACCAGCGCGCCGCCGGCCAGCTTGAGCAGCTTGGACTTGCCGCCGCCGCGCATGAACATGGCCGACAGCGACGAGCTGATGAGCGGATAGCGCCGCGCCAGGCCGATGGCCTGCATGGCCCAGCGCGATGCCCCGCCCGAGGCCAGCCCGGGCAGCAAGCTCTTGAACAGCGCGGCCGGTTCGAGCCTGCGTCCGGCGGACACGATGCCCTGCGCCAGCGATTCGCGCTCGATGGCGGCGCGGGCGCGCAACAGTTCGATGCGCACGGCGCGGTCGACGGCGGGAGACCTTTTCGTCATGATTCAGTCCTCCTGGCGCCGCTGCGCGCGGTCATCGTCCTGCGCGTCGCGCACGCGTTCGAGCAATTCGGCGTCGCGGCCCAGTTCTTCCAGCGTGGCCGAGAACGGCGGCGGGCCGTAGACCAGGCCGTGGCGCACCACCAGCAGCAGCACCACGCCGACCACCAGGTACAAGGCCGCCAGCAGGCCCAGGGCCAGGTAGCGGTCTTCGGTGGGCCAGAACGCCACCGCGATCGTGATGGTGAACACCAGCACCGCCAGCGTGAGGAACAGCAAGGCGGCGAACGCCATGCCCAGCAGCTTGAGCAGGCGCGCCTTCTCGCCCGCCGCCTCCAGCGCCAGCAGTTCCAGGCGCGTGCGCATCAGCCCGACCAGGCTGGACGCCACGCCAAACACAGATTTGCGTAGACCCATGGCCAAAAGGACACCGGGCGGGCGAGCCGGCCAAAGGCCGGCGCCGCCCGCCCGGAGGTCCTGCCTTGTCAGCGGCGGCTGATCAGCAAGCCGAGCAGCAGGCCGGTCACGCCCGCGATGCCGATGGCTTGCCAGGGATTGTCGTGCACGTAGTCGTCGGTGGCGCGCGCCGCCTTGCGACCGCGTTCGAGCACCGCGTCCTGCGCTTCGTACAGGGCTTCGCGGGTGCGCTTGAGCGAGGTCAGGGCGCGTTCGCGCAATTCAGCGGCCTTGTCGCCGGTGCTGCTGGCGGCTTCGCGCAGCAGGCTTTCGGCGTCGTTCAGGCTGGTCTTGACACTGTCGATGAGTTTTTCTTTTGCGACGTCTTCGGATTTTCTCGTGGCCATGTTTTGAGCTCCTGTTTGTGTCTATGACGAAACCATCATACCAGCCGCTCCGCGATGGGCCCGGCCGGCTTGCTACCGTGTGCTACTTGATTTGCGTAATCTCAACGGCGGACTTGACGCCGCCCTGGTCGATATCCTGCTTCATGACCAGGTTGACCGCCGGGCAGTACCAGTCGGTGACCGTGGTGTTCATGCCGGGGATGGGAATCGTCAGCCCCTGGAACGTGGCCATGGTGGGATCGGAATTGCGGGTGTAGGTGATGGGGTGGCACGACTGCTGCCCCAACGCCGTGTTGATCGCCGCGGCGCGGCCGACCGTCTTGTCGCCGATGCGGACCGTGGTGCTGGGCTGGCCGCCGACCGGCGCTTCCTTGCCGATTTTCAGACGGAACGAATTGCCCGGCAGCTTCTGGCCGGCGCTCAGCTTGCCGTCGTAGGCGAACAGGCCCAGCATGCGCAGGTCGAACTGGCCTTCGGACGGCTTGGGCGCTTCGCCCGCGCTGGCGTACTTCAGGAAGGTGGCCTGGCCGCCCTTGACGGTCATCAGGTAATCGAGCTTGGACTTGCCAGGCGGCAGGCCCGCGTAGCTGAAGCGCGCCACGCCCTGCACGCGGGCGCGGCAGTTGTCGCCATTGCTTTTTGTAACCTCGGCGAAGGTCAGGTCGGCGCCCAGCGCGATATTGCCGGAGCCGGTCAGTTGCACCGCGCCGCCGTCATGCATGAACTGCGCATCGCAGACGCCGGCCTGCGCCGCGCCGGCCGCGCCCAGCGCGCCGGCCACAAATACCAGGGATGCCAATTTTCGCAACGCCACAAGCCACTCCAGAAATCCAGGAAACGCACCGCGCGCCGGTCCGCGCACGGCTGGCTTGATACTACACCGGTTGGCGAAACCGGCGCATGACGGAACGTGTCAGCCGGACGACGCGCCGCGACGGCCCCCGACCGCCCCAATGGCCCGCGACGGCTCGCCACGACCGGGCGACCGGGCGACCCGCCGGCGTAGGCGCGGCGCCCGTGCCTATCGATCCCCTCGCTAGGCCACGGCCCGCGAGCCGGTGGCCGCACCGGCCTCGGCGTCGATATCCTCATCGGGCACGGCGGCCAGCGCCACGGCAGCCTGGGCGCGTTCCGGGTTGCCATGGCGCCGGTGCAGGAAATCGACCACCGCCGCGCGGCACGACAGATAGACAGGATCGTTGGCCAGGCGCACCCGGTCGCGCGGGCGCGGCAGCGGCACCGGCAGGATTTCGCCGATGGTCGCGGCCGGCCCGTTGGTCAGCATGACGATGCGGTCGGACAGCAGCACCGCCTCGTCCACGTCGTGGGTCACCATGATGGTGGTGGTGCGGGTCTTGGCGACGATCTTGAGCAGTTCGTCCTGCAGGTGCGCGCGGGTCAGCGCGTCGAGCGCGCCGAACGGCTCGTCCATCAGCAGCACGCCCGGCTCGATGGCGAGCGCGCGGGCGATGCCGACGCGCTGCTTCATGCCGCCCGAGATCTCGCGCGGCAGCTTGTTCTGCGCCGGCAGCAGGCCCACCAGGTCCAGCGCGGCGCGGGTGCGCTCGGCCAGCTGGGCGCGCTTTTCCGAGGCGCCGAAGACCCGTTCCACCGCCAGGTGCACGTTCTGGAAGCAGGTCAGCCAGGGCAGCAGCGAATGGTTCTGGAACACCACGGCGCGGTCCGGGCCGGGGCCGGTGATTTCGCGCTCGGCGCACAGCAACACGCCGCTGGTCGGACGGGTCAGGCCGGCGATCAGGTTCAGCAAGGTGGACTTGCCGCAACCGGAATGGCCGATCAGGGTGATGAACTCGCCCTGCTCCACCGTCAGGTCGATGTCGCGCAGCGCGACGAAGGCGCCCTTGCGGGTGGCGAAGGTCTGGCCCACGCGTTCGATGCGTACGAATTTCTTCACGGCGCTACTCCTCGGTGTAGGTGAAGCGGCGGGCCAGCGCGACCAGCAGCGTTTCCAGGATCAGCCCGACGATGCCGATCACGAAAATGGCGATGACGATGTGCTCGACCTTCAGGTTGTTCCACTCATCCCACAGCCAGAAGCCGATGCCGGTGCCGCCGGTCAGCATCTCGGCCGCCACGATCACCAGCCAGGCGGTGCCGATGGACAGCCGCACGCCGGTCAGCATGTACGGCAGCACGGCCGGCAGCAGCACCTTGGTGGTGACCTTCCATTCCGACAGGTTGAGCACGCGCGCCACGTTCAGGTAGTCCTGCGGCACGCGCGACACGCCGACCGCCGTGTTGATGATCATGGGCCAGATCGAACAGATGAAGATCGCCCAGATCGCGGCCGGGTTGGCGGCCTTGAACAGCAGCAGGCCGAGCGGCAGCCACGCCAGCGGCGACACCGGCCGCAACAGGCTGACAATGGGCGAGAACATCGCCCGCACCGGCGCGTAGCGGCCAATGGCAAAGCCCACCGGGATGCCCACCAGCGCGGCCAGGCCGAAGCCGATGCCGACCCGCTGCAGCGAGGCCAGCAGGTTCCAGCCGATGCCCTTGTCGTTGGGACCGTTGTCGTAGAACGGATCCGAGAACAATGCCACCGCCGCCTGCCAGGTCACGCCCGGCGTGGGGATCTCCGGGATGCGCATGGCGACCACCTGCCAGACCAGCACGAACAGCGCGAAACCGGCCACCGGGCCGACCACGGCGCGCAGCGCCGCTTCCAGCCGTTCGCGCCAGGCATCGGCCCATTGCGGGGGGGGGCGTGGCGGGCGCGGCAGGCTGCGGCGCCGGCGCGGCGGCGGCCCGTTCCATACTCGTTACGGTAGACATGGCGAGTCTCTCCTCTGCGTGGCGGCGCTCAGGCCTTGACCTTGAAAGCGTCGGCATAGGCCGCCGGATTGCTGCCGTCCCAGACCACGCCGTCGATCAGCTTGGAACTGCGCATCTCGCCGGCGGGCACGGCGATGCCGGCGGCCTGCGCGGCCTGTCTGTAGACGTCGATGCGGTTGACCTGGCGCGCGGTGGCCAGATAGTCGGGATGTTCCTTGAGCAAGCCCCAGCGCTTGTGCTGGGTCAGGAACCACATGCCATCGCTCAGGTAGGGGAAGTTGGCCGCGCCGTCGCCCGAAAAGCGCATCGGGTGCGCGTCGCTCCAGCGCTTGCCCAGGCCGTCGTCGTACTGGCCCAGCATGCGGTCGACGATGCCGCTGGCGTCGGTGTTGACGTATGACTTGGCGGCGATGGTCTCGGCCGTCTTGCGGCGGTTCTCGGGCGAGGCGTCGATCCACTTGCCGGCTTCCAGGATCGCGGCGGTGACGGCGCGCGCGGTGTTGGGGTTGCGCGCCACGAAGTCTGCGCTGGTGCCCAGCACTTTCTCGGGATGGTCGGTCCAGATCGCCTGGGTCGTCACCGCGGTGAAGCCGATCTTGTCGAGGATGGCGCGCGCGCCCCATGGTTCGCCGACGCAGAAACCGTCCATGTTGCCCACGCGCATGTTGGCCACCATCTGCGGCGGCGGCACGGTGATGACCTTGGCGTCCTTCATCGGGTCGATGCCATAGGCGGCCAGCCAGTAGTACAGCCACATGGCGTGGGTGCCGGTGGGAAAGGTCTGGGCGAAGGTGTATTCGCGCTTCTCGGACGCCATCAGCCTGGCGAGCGATTCACCGTCGCGGGCGCCGGCCTGCGACAGCTTGCTCGACAGGGTGATGGCCTGGCCATTCTGGTTCAGGTTCATCAGCACGGCCATGTCCTTCCTGGGCCCGCCGATGCCCATCTGCACGCCGTAGATCAGGCCATAGAGCACGTGCGCCATCGCCAGTTCGCCGTTCAGCAGCTTGTCGCGCACGGCCGCCCACGAGGCTTCCTTGGACGGCGTGATGGTCACGCCATATTTCTTGTCGATGCCCAGCACCGAGGCCATGACGACCGAGGCGCAGTCGGTCAGCGGAATGAAGCCGATCTTCACCTCGGCCTGTTCGGGCGCGTCGCTGCCGGCGGCCCAGGCGCCGGCGCGCACCAGCGGGTCGACCAGCGACAGCAGGCCGGCGCCCGCCACGGCGCGCGCGGTGCCGGCCAGCCACTTGCGGCGGCTGGCGTCGGTGGTCGAATCCGGGTCCGCGGCGGAGGCGGGAAGGCGGGGTTTCACTGGCGTCATACGGGGCTCCTGGCAAAAAAAAACGTCCCGCGCGCCGCGCGGGAACAACCCGCTGGCGCCGCGGAACGTCGTTGTTCCCTGCCGCTGTCGCGGCGCTTGGCGTGGTCGAGCCGCTCGCGGCCCGCCCATGAACCGTTAAGCAATCCGCGTGCCAAGGCGCCTCGCATGACCGGCGCGGCGGCCCTGCGCCCGCGTGCCCACTGGCTTTGCGGGCGTCCACGGCAGTGGCGCGGGCGCAGGTCGCGGGCCAGGCCCGATGGCGACGGCGGGACCCGCGATCCAACTTGGTGCGTAAACGAATGCGGCGGCGCACCATCGATGTGCGCGCCACGGCAGTTCCTGTGTTCGATGGCCCGGCTGCCCTGCCCCCTGCCGGCCGCCGCCTTTTTCCGCATTTCCGGGCAGCGCGCCCGCGGACACCGGCGTTGCATCGCGCCGCTTCCCCGGCGCGGGCATGGAACTTGCATGGCTTGAGGCGGCGCAACGCGCATGCGCGCCACGCCAAATAAGTTATGGCTATATGGATTCAAGAAATCAGAAGTTGTGGGGATGAAACCCGGTCCCTATGATCGTTTGACCTTCTGCCGGGTGCGCCCGAGGCTGCGTGATGAAGCTTTTCCCGATTTTTGCCGATCTGAAAGACCGGCCCGTGCTGGTCGTGGGCGGTGGCGCGGTGGCCGAGCGCAAGACGCTGGCCCTGCTCGAAGCCCATGCCGCGGTCGCCGTCGGCGCCCCCGAATTGACGCCGGCCCTGGAGGCCTTGCTGGCCGACGGCCGCATCCGCCACCTGCCCGGCCGTTTCGACCCCGCGTGGCTCGAGGGCGCCTGGCTGGTGGTGGCCGCCACCGACGACCGCGACGTCAACGCCACGGTCTCCGCCGCCGCCCAGGCCCGCCGCATTTTCAGCAATGTGGTGGATGACCCCGAGCTGTCCTCGTTCCAGGTGCCGTCCATCGTCGACCGTTCGCCCGTGATCGTCGCCATCTCGTCGTCAGGGGTGGCGCCGGTGCTGGCGCGGCGCCTGCGCGAACGCATCGAATCGCTGTTCGACCACAGCCTGGGCCGCCTGGCGGCGCTGGCCGAACGCTACCGCGCGCGCATCCGCGCCGGCCATCCCGACCTGGGCGCGCGGCGCCGCTTCTACGACTGGCTGCTGGACGGCCCGGTGGCCGGCCTGCTGCGCCAGCAGCGGCCCGAGGCCGCCGCGGCCGCGCTGGACGCGGCGCTGGCCCAGCCGCTCAGGCCGGCCGAGGGCAGCGTGGTGCTGGTGGGCGCCGGCCCCGGCGACCCCGGCCTGCTGACGCTGAAGGCGCTGCGCGCGCTGAACGAAGCCGACGTGATCCTGTACGACCGGCTGGTCAGCGACGAGGTCATGTCGCTGGCGCGCCGCGACGCCGAGCGCGTTGCGGTGGGCAAGCTGCCGGGCGAGGACCACCACGCCACGCAGGCGCGCATCCACGCCCTGCTGGTCGAGCACGCCCGCGCCGGCCGCCGCGTGGTGCGCCTGAAGGGGGGCGACGCCTTCATCTTCGGCCGCGGCGGCGAGGAACTGGAACATCTGCGCGCGCATGGCGTGCGCTACGAGGTCGTGCCCGGCATCACCGCGGCGCTGGCCTGTGCGGCCTATGCCGGCATTCCGCTGACGCACCGCGAGCACGCGCAATCGGTGCGCCTGGTGACGGCGCACTGCCGCGAGGACGAGGACAATCTGGACTGGCCGGCGTTGGCGCGCGAGCGGCAGACGCTGGCGTTCTACATGGGCGTGGGCCAGCTGGAATTGCTGACGCAGCGCTTGATCCGCCACGGCCGCGCGCCGGAGACGCCGTTCGCGCTGATCGAAAACGGCAGCCGGCCCGAGCAGCGGGTGCTGTCGGGCGCGCTGCGCGACCTGCCGCAACTGGCGCGGGCGCACGCCATCCGTTCCCCCGCCCTGCTGATCGTGGGCGAGGTGGCGGGACTGGCGCAATCACTGCATTGGTTCGGCGAGCACCTGGAAGGCGCGCCGCAAAGGCTGGCGGCGTAGCGGCCGGCGACGGCTGCCGCAAGGCCCCGGCCACGCCGCCCGGCAGGACTCAGTCGGTCTTCTGGGTGGTGCCGAAGATGCGGTCGCCGGCGTCGCCCAGGCCCGGCATGATGTAGCCGTGCTCGTTCAGGCCGTCGTCGATGGACGCGGTGTAGATATGCACGTCCGGGTGCTTGGACAGCACCGCGTCGATGCCGACCGGCGCGGCCACCAGCACCAGCGCGCGGATTTCCTTGCAGCCGGCGCGCTTGAGCAGGTCGATGGCGGCGACCATGGAGCCGCCGGTGGCCAGCATCGGGTCGACGATCAGCGCCAGGCGCTGGTCCAGCTCGCCCACCAGGCGTTCCAGGTAGGTGTGCGCTTCGAGCGTCTCTTCGTTGCGGGCCACGCCCACCACGCTGACCTTGGCGCCCGGGATCAGGCTGAGCACGCCGTCCAGCATGCCGATGCCGGCGCGCAGGATGGGCACCACGGTGACTTTCTTGCCGGCGATCTTCTCGACCTGCACGGCGCCACACCAGCCTTCGACGGTGGCGGGCGCCAGCGGCAGGTCCTTGGACGCCTCGTAAGTGAGCAGCGCGCCCACTTCCTGCGACAGTTCACGGAAGCTCTTGGTACTGAGGTCGGCGCGGCGCATGATCCCGAGCTTGTGGCGGATCAGCGGATGGCGGATTTCGTGCACGGGCATGTGCGTAAATCTCCAGAATATTGATAAGCAGGGTTGGTTCGCCTCAGGCGCCGCCACAACATGGCGCACGCCCGAGAATCGTAATCGGTTTGGCAGGAGGATGCAGGGGGCCGCGTCAACCTTTATTGTTCGGCCAGCCAGGCGATCAGGGCGTCGTCGAAGGCCCGCACGGCGCCGGCCTGCTCGTGGTTGACGATGCTGACCACCACGTAGCGCTTGCCGCTGGCGCCCAGCACGTAGCCGGCGATCGAGCGCACGTCGCGCAGCGAGCCGGTTTTCAGGTGGGCCATGCCCAGGGTGCCATCGCCTTTCATGCGGCGCCGCACCGTGCCGTCGACGCCCGCGATCGCGAGGGATGAAATGTACTCCGGCATGACGGGGGAATTCCAGGCCAGGGTCAGCATCGAGGCCAGGCTGTCGGCCGAGACCCGCGCGTCGCGCGACAGGCCGGCGCCGTTGTCGATCACCAGTTCGGGCATGTCCAGGCCTTGCCGCGCCAGCAGGTCCTTGGCCACGGCGCCGCTGCTGGCCACGGTGGCCGGCCGGCGGCCCTTCTCGGCGCCCAGGGTCAGCAGCAGCGTGCGCGCCATGACGTTGTTGCTGCGCTTGTTGATCTGGCGGATCACCTCGGCCAGCGTCGGCGAATCGTGCGAGGCCAGCACCACGGCATCGCCAGGCACCATGCCGGCGCGCACCTGGCCCTTGAAGGTGCCGCCCAGTTCCTTCCACAGCAGGCGGAACAGCTCGGTGGCGTAGTCGGTCTGCGACAGCGCCAGCCGGTACAGGTCGAATTCACCGCAGGAGCCGGCCACCTTGCCGCCCACGCGCAGGGTCACGCCCTGCTGGGTGATGACCGGATCGGTGGTGACCACCGGCGCGCCCGGGCAACGGGCATCGCTCCATTCGACCCGGCCCTCGATCTTCAAACCGGGCAGCGGCGGGTCGATCAGCGGCACCCACTTGTTGGCGGCGGGATCGGGGGTGAACAGGATGCGCACGGCGCCAAAGCCCACCATCAGGGCGTCGGGGCTGGCGTTGTAGGCGCGGTCGGGCGCGCCGTCGAAGGCGCCGGGGTCGGTGGCGACCTGGCCGAAGATGCTGCGGTCGATCACCAGGTCGTTGATCTGCTTGACGCCGCGCAGGCGCAGTTCGCGCAGCAGCACCCACAGGTCCTGCATCAGGAATTGCGGATCGCCGCCGGCGCGCAGGTAGAGCGGCCCCGGCAGCACGCCCTTGGCGTCGGGCCGGGCGCCCGGCTCGGTCATGAAGGCGGTGCGCCAGACGTAGTTGGGGCCCAGTTCGGACAGCGCCGCCCAGGTCGTGACCAGCTTCATCACCGAGGCCGGATTGCGCGCTTCCTTGGCGTTCAGGGCCGCCAGGCGCGGGCCGCCGACTTCCTGCACCACCAGCGACAGCGAACTGTCCGGCAGCTTGCTGGCCTTCCAGGCGTTGACCACGCTGGGCGGCAGGCCCGGCACCTGGGCGCAGGCGGCGCCGGCGGCCAGGGCCAGCAGTCCACCGGCCAGCCATTGCCGCGGCCCGCCCACACGCTTTTTCCCTAGTCCCGTCATGCCCTGTCCACCCGGTTGCTCGTCCTGCAAAACCGTGAGCATACAAAACCTGGGACGGTTACGGGCGGCGACACGGGCCGAACGCCGGCGCCGGCCGCCTTCGCCGTGGCACTACTGCTGCAATTTCCACTTGCCGCCGGCCACGGTCGCCATGACCAGGGCGCGCTCGTCCAGGCCGTTGTGGTCGGTGGCGCCCATGTTGACCACGCCGGTGGCGGTCGGCAGGTTCTTGACGTTCTCCAGGGCGTCGCGCAGCGCCGCGCGGAATTCCGCGGTGCCGGGCTTGGCCTTTTTCAGCGCCACCGGCACGGCCTGCTGCAGCAGCAGGCCGACGTCCCAGGTGTAGGCGGCGAACAGCGACACGCTGCCCGCGCCGTTGGCGGCCTCGTACTTTTTGGCGAAGGCCTGGGCCGTGGCCTTGACCGGATGGGTGTCCGGCAGCAGGTCGGCCACCATCACCGGCCCCACCGGCACCCAGGCGCCGTCGCAGGCGGCGCCGCAGACGCGCAGGAAGTCGTTGTTGGCCACGCCGTGGTTGAAGTAGATCTTGCCCTTGAAGCCGCGTTCGCGCAGCGAGCGCGCCGGCATCGCCGCCGGCGTGCCGGAGGCGCCCACCACCACCGCGTCCGGGGCGGCGCCGACCAGCTTCAGCGTCTGCGCCACCGCCGAGGTGTCGGTGGGCGCGAAGCTTTCCTTGCCGACGATCTCGATGCCGTGCTGCTTGGCGGCCTTTTCCACTTCCACCCAGAAAGTCTCGCCCAGGGCGTTGTTGAAGCCGATGAAGGCCAGCTTCTTGACGCCATTGGCGGCGGCGTGGCGGGCGATGCCCTCGGCCATCAGGGAATCGGAATGCGGCGTCTTGAAGACCCAGCGGCGCTTGTCGTCCACCGGATCGATCAGGCGCGCCGACGAGGCCAGCGTGATCACCGGCGTTGCGCCGCTGGCCACCGTGTCCAGCATGGCCATGGTGTTGGGGGTGGTGGTCGAGCCGACGATCAGGTCGACCTTGTTCTCGGAGATCAGCTTGTGCGAATTGCTGACCGCGCGGGTCGTGTCGGAGGCGTCGTCCAGCACCACGTATTCGACCTTGACGCCGCCGATCTCGGTGGGCAGCAGGCCGATGGTGTTGCGTTCGGGAATGCCCAGGGACGCCTGGGGGCCGGTGGTGGACAGGGTGGCGCCGATCTTCACCTGCGCCAGCGCGGGCGCGGCGCCCGCGACCAGCAGGGCCGCCAACGCGGCCGTCAGAGTGCTACGAGGGGTCATGCGGTATCTCCTTTGGGGCGCGGATATCGTTATGCGTCTTGCCGATCCGCTACGGCGTAGAAAGCGTTATACGACGGGATCCCCCCGGTGCGACAGGAAAGCGCCGTCATGGAAAACCAGGGCGCCGCCGTGGTCGTCCGGCGCGTGCAGGCGCCGCACCTCGCCGATCAGCACGGCGTGGTCGCCCACTTCCAGCACCTGGCGGGTGGCGCACTCGAAGCGGGCGGCGCAGGCGTCGAACACGGGGATGCCGTCCTCGGTGGCATACCAGTCCAGCCCGGCATAGCGGTCCGCCACGGGTTGCGAGAACACCCGCGCCAGGTCGCGCTGCGGCGCCCCCAGCACATGGATGGCGAAGCCGCCGCGGGTGGTGAAGTCGGCGTAGTGGATGCTGGCGCGGCGCAGGCTCCACAGCACCAGGGGCGGCTCCAGCGAGACGGGCGCGAAGGAGTTGACCGTGAGGCCGATCGGCCCGTCGGCGCCCGCGGCGGTCACCACCGTGACGCCGGTGGCGTAGCGCCCCAGCGCCCGGCGCAGACGAAGCGGGCTGAGATCGTCGCTGGCAGGCATGGCGGCTTCCCCGCGGCCGCCGCTCAGGCCGGCACCGTGCTGGCCGGGCGCACGCCCGACAGCGGCATGGCCTCGGCCATCAACCGCTGCATCGAGTCCAGCACGAGGTCCTGCGGCATCAGGCCGAAGTTGTGCAGGCTCATCACGTGGTCCAGGCCCATGTCGGCCAGCCGCGCCAGCTTGTCGGCCACGGTGCGGGGCGAGCCGAACAGCGACAGGCCGCTGGCGATGATGTCGTCGTAGACCTGCTTGCGCGCGTACAGCCGGGTGTCCACGTACAGGTCGAAGGCGCGGGCGGCGCGTTCGCGGGCCTCGTCGTCGGTCTCGGCCACGTGGGTGTGCAGCGCCACCGCCGCCATGCCCGTGGCATCCTCGATGCCGGCCTCGGCCAGGCCGCGGCGGTAGTCCTGCATCATCAGGCCGATCTCTTCGAAGTTGTCCACCGCCGCGTACGGCACGAACAGCATGCGGCGGCCCTGGCGGCCGACGTGGTAGGCGGCCTCGCGGCGCAGGATCGCCACGTAGACGGGCACCGGCTGCTGCACCGGCTGCACGTTCAGGCGCACCTCGTGGATGCGGTTGAACTTGCCTTCGTGGCTGACGCGCTCGCCGGCCAGCAGGCGCTCGACCAGCATCAGGTTCTCGTCGAAGCGCTCGCGCTTGGTGGCCGGATCGACGGCGTAGCCCTCGAACTCGTGCTTCAGGTAGCCCGAGCCCACGCCCAGCGACAGCCTACCTTGCGAAAGCTGGTCCACCAGGGCATAGTTTTCCGCCACCGTCAGCGGGTTGTGGAAGGTGAGGATGGAGATCGCGGTGCCCAGCCGCAGCCGCGTCGTCTGCTGCGACAGCGCCGCCAGGAACACCGCCGGGTTCGGCACCGCGCCGTATTCATGGAAGTGGTGCTCGGCCACCCAGAAGGTGTCGTAGCCCAGCTGTTCGGCGCGGCGCGCCTGCTCCAGCACCTGGCTGTAGAGCTGGCCCAGGCTGCGGGGCTGGTCGGGGTAGTGGTCCTGCACCGAGAAGATGGACATCTTCATTGCTTGTCTCCGTCTTTGTCCGCTCGCGCCCCCGAATCGGTCTTCCGGCCCGGATGGTTGTCCGCCACGGCACGCTGATGTATTTTTTAGTGATACACGTATTCTAATAAGAGACGAACTGATGTCAACAGATAGCAGCACCGGGATCCAGTCCGCCGAAATCGCCCTGGACGTCCTGACCCGGCTGGCCGAGCTGGGCGGCGCCGTGTCGGTGTCGGAACTGGGCCGCAGCCTGGACATGCCGCGCGCCAAGGCGCACCGCTACCTGGTGTCGCTGGAGCGGCGCGGCTACGTCGAGCAGGATCCGGCCAGCGCCCGCTACCGGCTCGGGCCGCAGGCGCTGCACACCGGGCTGGCGGCGCTGGCCGAGGTGGATTTCGTCAAAGTGGCGGCCGGCTGCCTGGAAGACCTGAGCGCCGCCATCGGCCAGACCGTCTTCCTCTCGGTCTGGGGCCAGCACGGTCCCACCATCGTCCAGTGGCGCGACGCGCGGCTGCCGGTCACGGTCAACGTGCGCGTGGGTTCGGTGCTGCCGCTGCTCAACAGCGCCACCGGGCGCGTCTTCGCGGCCTGGCTGCCGGAGCCGCTGGCGCTGCCGCGCGCACTGGCCGAATGGGACGCGGCGCGGCGCCAGGGCGCCGACACCGCGCAACTGCTGGACGATCCGGCCGCTGGCGGGCTGCCGCTGGATCCTGCCGACCCCGCCGCCGCGCTGCGGGCGCGCTGGCAGGCCACGCGCCAGCGCGGCTACGCCAGCGTCAGCGGCCACCTGCTGCACGGCATCGACTCGGCCGCCCTGCCGGTGCTGGACGCGCAAGGCCAGCTGGCCGGCGCCATCACCGGGTTGGGATTGCACGGCGGCTTCGACCTGGCGCCGGACGGCGTGCCGCTGCGGGCGCTGATGGCGGCCGCGGCCGACTGCTCGCGCCGGCTCGGCTGGCGCGGCGGGCGCTAAGTCGCCGCGCCAGCCCCCGGCGCACCTTCCCCTGAAAATCGCTCGCTCCCGTCCTGCCGTCCTCGCTTGCGCGGGCGCCGCCGTCGCCGGCCGCCCCGCCCTTTTCGCCAGCCCCTTTACAATAGACAGTTGCCCAGAGCCGTGCCGACAGGTCCGGCTCGCTTTTTTGCCGCCGCCCCATCCGGCGGCCCGGCGGCCGGCCCAGGCCGCGCCCGCCCCTGATACCGATACCCGCGTGCAAGCCCTTACCGTTTCCGATTTCGACTACGAGCTGCCTCCCGAGCTCATCGCGCAGACACCCGCTGCCCAGCGCACGGGCAGCCGACTGCTGCACCTGGACGGCGCCAGCCAGCTGCATGACCGCCAGTTCGCCGACTTGGAGGGGCTGTTGCGCCCCGGCGACCTGCTGGTGTTCAACGACACCCGCGTCATCAAGGCGCGCCTGGCCGGCCACAAGATCACCGGCGGCAAGGTCGAGGTGCTGGTCGAGCGCATCACCGACACCGACCGCGCGCTGGCGCACGTGCGCGCCAGCAAGTCGCCCGGCGCCGGCATGGTGCTGCGGCTGGCCGGCGCCTTCGACGCCACGGTGCTGGGCCGCGAGGGCGAGCTGTTCGACATCCGCTTCCCCGGGCCGGTGCTGGAATTGCTGGACGCGCACGGCGCGACGCCGCTGCCGCCCTACATCACGCATGCCGCCGACGCCGGCGACGACGACCGCTACCAGACCGTCTACGCCCGCGAACCGGGCGCCGTGGCGGCGCCGACCGCCGGCCTGCACTTCGACCAGCCCACCCTGGACCGCCTGGCGGCGCTGGGCGTGGAACGCGCCTTCGTCACGCTGCACGTGGGCGCCGGCACCTTCCAGCCGGTGCGCGTGGACAACCTGGCCGACCACGTCATGCACGCCGAATGGTTCACCGTGCCGCAGGCCACGGTGGACGCCATCGCCGCAACGCGCGCCCGCGGCGGCCGCGTGATCGCGGTCGGCACCACCAGCGTGCGCGCCCTGGAATCGGCCGCCGCCCAGACCGAGGGCCGCACCGCTCCCGGCCTGCCGCTGGCCGCCGCCCAAGGCGACACGCGCCTGTTCATCACCCCCGGCTACCAGTACCGCGTCATCGACGCCCTGGTCACCAACTTCCACCTGCCCCAGTCGACCCTGCTGATGCTGGTGTCGGCGCTGGCCGGCGTCGAGCCGATCCGCCGCGCCTACGCCCACGCCGTGGCCCAGCGCTACCGCTTCTTCAGCTACGGCGACGCCATGTTCATCGAATCCCCCGCCCCATGACCGGACTGAATTTCGAACTGCTTGCCACCGACGGCGGCGCCCGCCGCGGCCGCATCACGCTCAACCACGGCGTGGTGGAAACGCCCATCTTCATGCCCGTGGGCACCTATGGCAGCGTCAAGGCCATGATGCCGCACGAACTGAAGGACATCGGTTCGCAGATCGTGCTGGGCAACACCTTCCACCTTTGGCTGCGCCCGGGCACGGACATCATGGAAAAGCATGGCGGCCTGCACGGCTTCATGCAGTGGGACAAGCCGATCCTGACCGACTCGGGCGGCTTCCAGGTGTTCAGCCTGCAGGGCATGCGCAAGATCACCGAGGAAGGCGTGAAGTTCGCCTCGCCCATCGACGGCGCCCGCCTGTTCCTGACGCCCGAGGAATCGATGCGCATCCAGCGCTCGCTGAACTCGGACATCGTCATGGTGTTCGACGAGTGCACGCCCTACGAGATCGACGGCCGCCCCGCGACCGTCGAGGAAGCGGCCCGCTCGATGCGCATGTCGCTGCGCTGGGCGCGCCGCTCGCGCGAGGAATTCGACCGGCTGCAGAACCCCAACGCGCTGTTCGGCATCGTGCAGGGCGGCATGTACGAATCGCTGCGCGACGAGTCCCTGGCCGGCCTGCAGGACATCGGTTTCCACGGCTACGCCATCGGCGGCCTGTCGGTGGGCGAGCCCAAGGAAGACATGATGCGCATCCTGGCGCACGTGACGCCCAAGCTGCCGGCCCAGGCGCCGCGCTACCTGATGGGCGTGGGCACGCCGGAAGACCTGGTCGAGGGCGTGAGCCGCGGCGTCGACATGTTCGACTGCGTCATGCCGACCCGCAACGCCCGCAACGGCTGGCTGTTCACCCGTTTCGGCGACGTCAAGATCCGCAACGCCAAGTACCGCGACGACACCCGCCCGCTGGACCCTAGCTGCGCCTGCCACACCTGCGCCAACTTCTCGCGCGCCTACCTGCATCACCTGCAGCGCGCCAACGAGATCACCGGCGCGCGCCTGAACACGCTGCACAACCTGCATTTCTACCTGACCATCATGAAGGAAATGCGCGAGGCCATCGCCGAAGGCCGCTTCGATGCCTGGCGCGCGCAGTTCGCGGCCGACCGGGCGCGCGGGGTGGAGTAGCGGGAGGAGCAAACGACGGCCGACCTAGTGAAAACCACGAGATCGTCGGGGCTTTTTATTTGGCGATCCGCCCCCATCACTGCGCACAGGCCGTGACTGGTAGCCCGGGATAACCTCGCTACAATAGTCGGCTTGCCCTATCCATGGCTCGCGCGGGGATGGGCGCAGAACAAGATCGTCGACAGCACGATATAAACAAACCCAAACAGACCAAACGCAGGAGAATTACATGTCCGCTATCGATACCGCCAGCCTCGTCGTGGCCCAGGCCGCCGCCCCCGAAGGCAATGCGCTGATGGGCATGCTGCCCATCATCCTGATGTTCGTGATCCTCTATTTCCTGATGATCCGTCCCCAGATGAAGCGCCAGAAGGAACACCGCAACCTGATCGCCGCCCTGGCCAAGGGCGACGAAGTCGTCACCGCCGGCGGCATGCTGGGCAAGGTCACCAAGGTGAACGACAGCTACGTCACCGTCGAAGTCTCGGAACTGGCCGACAAGCCGGTCGAGATCATCATGCAGAAGTCGTCGGTGTCGACCGTTCTGCCCAAGGGAACCATCAAGGCCCTGTAAGCGTCCCATAGGAGCTCCGCCGCCGGGCCCCGGGGTCCGACGGCAGCCGCCCGCCGCCCGTCGCGCCAGCCGCCCGGGCGGCCTTTTCTCCACTCTTACATGACGTAGCCGGCAATGAACCGCTATCCCCTCTGGAAGTACATTACGGTCCTGATTGCGGTCCTTATCGGCCTGCTGTATACGCTTCCCAATTTCTACGGCGAGTCGCCCGCCGTCCAGGTTTCCAGCGCCAAGGCCACCATCAAGGTGGATCCGGCCATGCTGAGCCGGGTCGAGCAGATCCTGACCGACGCCAAGATCCCCAATGAAGGGGTCTACTACGAACAGAATGGCACGCTCGGCACCGTGCGCGCCCGCTTCACCTCGACCGACCTGCAACTGCAGGCGCGCGACCTGATCGACAAATCCCTCAATACCGTCCAGGGCGACCCGCACTACACCGTGGCGCTGAACCTGCTGCCGGCCTCGCCCACCTGGATGCGCGCGCTGGGCTGGTTCGCCCCCAAGCCCATGTACCTGGGCCTGGACCTGCGCGGCGGCGTGCACTTCCTGCTGCAAGTGGACATGCAGGGCGCCCTGACCGCCCGCTACGATTCGCTGGCCGCCGACGTGCGCTCGGTGCTGCGCGACCAGAAGGTCAACGTGGCCGGCGTCGAGCGCTCGGGCATGAGCGTGGCCGCCAGCTTCGCCAACGCGCAGGACCGCGACCGCGCCATCTCGACGCTGCGCAGCCGCCTGCCCGACCTGGAATTCACCGAAAGCGAAGAAAACGGCAAGCTGCTGCTGCTGGGCGCGCTGAACCCGGCCGCGGTCACCCGCGTGCAGGACTCGGCGCTCAAGCAGAACATCAACACGCTGCACAACCGGATCAACGAACTGGGCGTGGCCGAGCCGGTCATCCAGCAGCAGGGCTCGGACCGCATCGTGGTGCAGCTGCCCGGCGTGCAGGACGTGGCCAAGGCCAAGGAACTGCTGGGCCGCACCGCCACCCTCGAAATCCGCATGGTCGACGATTCGCCCGCCGCGCAGGCCGCGCTGCTGGGCGGCTCGGTGCCGTTCGGCCTGGAGCGCTACTCCGACCGCGACGGCCGCCCGATCCTGGTGCGCCGCCAGGTGGTCCTGACCGGTGAGAACCTGCAGGACGCCCAGCCCGGCCGCGATTCGCAGACCCAGCAGGCCGCCGTCCACCTGACGCTGGACTCCAAGGGCGCGCGCATCTTCCGCGACGTCACCCGCGACAACATCGGCAAGCGCATGGCCATCCTGCTGTTCGAGAACGGCAAGGGCGAAGTGGTCACGGCCCCGGTCATCCGCAGCGAAATCGCCGGCGGCCAGGTGCAGATCTCGGGCAGCATGAGTTCCGAGGAAGCCGCCGACACCGCCCTGCTGCTGCGCGCCGGCGCGCTGGCCGCGCCGATGTCGATCATCGAGGAACGCACCATCGGCCCGAGCCTGGGCGCCGACAACATCTCGAAGGGCTTCCATTCGACGCTGTACGGCTTCCTGGCCATCGCCGTCTTCATCATCATCTACTACCACCTGTTCGGCGTGTTCTCGACCGTCGGCCTGACCCTGAACGTGCTGCTGCTGCTGGCCCTGCTGTCGATGCTGCAGGCCACGCTGACGCTGCCGGGCATCGCGGCCATCGCGCTGACACTGGGCATGGCGATCGACTCGAACGTGCTGATCAACGAGCGGATACGCGAAGAATTGCGCAACGGGGCGTCGCCACAGCAGGCCATCCACCATGGCTTCGAGCGCGCCTGGGGCACGATTCTCGACTCCAACCTCACTACGCTGATTGTCGGCCTGGCCCTGCTGGCATTCGGTTCCGGCCCGATCCGCGGCTTCGCGGTGGTCCATTGCCTGGGCATCCTGACCTCGATGTTCTCGTCCGTCGTGGGCGTGCGCGCGCTGGCCAACCTCTGGTACGGCCGCAAGAAGAAGCTCACGTCGATCTCCATCGGCGAAGTCTGGAAGCCGAAGACCAACTGAACATGCTTGCGGGCGGCCATGCCGCCCGCCACCGAATAGCCAGGGCAAAACATGGAATTTTTCCGGATTCACCGCACCATCCCGTTCATGCGCCACGCGCTGGTGCTGAACATCATCAGCCTCGTCACCTTCGTGGCGGCCGTCTTCTTCATCCTCACGCGCGGCTTTCACCTGTCGATCGAATTCACCGGCGGCACGGTCATGGAAGTCAACTACGCCCAGACGGCGCAGCTTGAAAACGTGCGCGGCGTGGTCTCGAAGCTGGGCTACACCGACTTCCAGGTGCAGAACTTCGGCACCTCGCACGACGTCATGATCCGCCTGCCGCTGCAGGAAGGCCAAACTTCCGCCACCCAGAGCGAAACCGTGATGGCCGCGCTCAAGGCCGCCGACCAGGGCGTGGAACTGCGCCGCGTCGAGTTCGTCGGCCCGCAGGTGGGCCAGGAACTGCTGCACAACGGCCTGATGGCGCTGCTGGTGGTGGTCATCGGCATCATGGTCTACCTGGGCTTCCGCTTCGAATGGAAGTTCGCCGTGGCCGGCGTGATCGCCAACCTGCACGACGTGGTCATCATCCTGGGCTTCTTCGCCTTCTTCCAGTGGGAATTCTCGCTGTCGGTGCTGGCCGGCGTGCTGGCGGTGCTGGGCTACTCGGTGAACGAATCCGTGGTCATCATGGACCGGATCCGCGAGAACTTCCGCAAGTACCGCAAGGCGGACGTGCAGGAAGTCATCAACAGCGCAATCACGCAGACCATCTCGCGCACCATCATCACCCACGGCTCGACCCAGATGATGGTGCTGGCGATGCTGTTCTTCGGCGGCCCCACCCTGCACTACTTCGCCATGGCCCTGACCATCGGCATCTGGTTCGGCATCTACTCGTCGGTGTTCGTCGCCGCCGCGCTGGCCATGTGGATGGGCGTCAAGCGCGAAGACCTGGTCAAGCCGGTCAAGAAGGAAGGCGAGGAAGGCGAAGTCGCCTGAGTTGCTTCCCGCCCCGCAAGACCCGCCCGCTGTGGCGGGTTTTTTTATGGGCGGACGAGCCTGGCGCAGGGCCCTCGGTCACTACGAATAGCCGCCCGTCCTACATGCGGATACCTTTGCCATGACCGTCGCCATGGAGGTTGACCGTTATATCCGAACAGGTATATTCATGTTTATCGAACTCCCGCGGCTCAAACAGGTTCAGGCCCGCTATGGGCCCCACAAGAGACAACCATGACGCGTACTACCGGCACCCTGAATGTTCTGCATGACCTCGGCTTTGACGACGCCGCCGATCTGACCACCCAGGCGCAGCTCGCCATCAAGCTCAACGATCTGATCGACCAGCGCCAGCTCACCCAGGCCCAGGTTGCCGCCCTGACCGGCATGACCCAGCCCAAGGTCTCCCAGATCCGCCGCTACCAATTGCAGAACATCTCGCTGGAGCGGCTCCTGCGCGCCCTGGTCGCGCTGGACCAGCACGTGGAGATACGGGTACGCAAGGCAAGGCAATCCGACACTGCCGGGATCAGCGTCGCGGCCTAGCACGAGCGGGAGGCAGCCCCGCACTGTACAGACGCTCCGCCCACAGGGTGTACGGGTACGGCTGCCGCCGTATTCGCTACCATAGGCCTCATGAAACTCGCTCTCGATCATCTCGTCGTCGCCGCCGCGGACCTGGACAGCGGCACTCGCCACGTGGCCGGCCTGCTGGGCATCGCCCCCACGGGCGGCGGCGCGCATCCGCGCATGGGCACCCACAACCGCGTGCTGGGCATGGCGAACGGCGTGTACCTGGAAGTGATCGCCATCGACCCGGACGCGCCCGCGCCGCAGCGGCCGCGCTGGTTCGGGCTGGACCAGCCGGCCATGCGGGCGCGCCTGGCCGAAGGGCCGTTCCTGGCGCATTGGGCGGCGCGAGTCGAGGCGCCCGCTGACCTGAGCGCATGGCAGGCGCGGCACCCCGATCGCATCGCGCCCGCCATCCCCATGACCCGCGGCGACCTGCGCTGGCGCCTTACCGTGCCCGACGACGGCAGCCTGCCGGCCTGGCGCGAAGCAGGCGCAACGGCCGGCGACGGCCTGCTGCCGACGCTGATCCAGTGGGATGTGGACGCCTATCCCGGCGTCAGCCTGCCGCCCCAACCGCTGGCCCTGGTGGCGCTGGCCGGCACCCACCCGCGCGCGGCGCTGCTGCGCCAGGGGCTGGCCTGGCTGGGCGCCGAGCATCTCATCACGGTCGAACAGGCCGACGGCGCGCCGTGCCTGCGCGCCACCATCGAAACCCCGCAGGGCATCAAGACCCTGGCCTGATACGGACAATGGACACGGAGACTTCCCCATGAGCGTGACCCGCAAGCGCTTCGACGACGCGCCCTATGAACGGCAGTGCGACGCCACCGTCATCGCCGTCGGCGCCGACGGCGTCGAACTGGACCAGACCGTCTGCTACGCCCGCAGCGGCGGCCAGGCGGGCGACAGCGGCACGCTGACCCTGGCCGACGGCCGGGTGCTGGCGCTGACCGACACGGTCTACGCCGACGAGCGTCGCCGCATCGTGCACGTGCTGGCCGAAGGCGTGGCGCCGCCACCAGTGGGCGAACGCGTCACCGTGGCCATCGACTGGCCCCGGCGCCACCGGCTGATGCGGCTGCACACCTGCCTGCACCTGCTCGGCGCGCTGGTGCCCGCGCCGGTCACGGGATGCAGCATCTCGCCCGACTCGGCGCGCATCGACTTCGACCTGCCCGAGTCGACGCTGGACAAGGCCGACCTGACCGAGCGCCTGAACGCGCTGATCACGGCCGCCACCGACGTCACGGTCAACGCCATCACGCCCGAGGAGCTGGCGGCCCAGCCGGACCTGGTGCGCACCATCGGCGCGGCGCCTCCGGCCGGCACGGAACGCATCCGCATCATCGAGATTCCAGGCGTGGACCGCCAGCCCTGTGGCGGTACGCACGTGGCCAACACGGGCGAAATCGGCGCGGTGACCGTCACCAAGATCGAAAAGAAAAGCCGCACCAACCGCCGCGTGGTGGTGGCGTTCGCCTGAACCTTGCCGCCAATGAAAATGGCCGCCTGCATGGCGGCCATTTTCATTGAAGTCCGTCGGCGGCGCCTCGCGGCGCGCTCAGCCCTTCTTCCACCAGCGCCACGGCGCGCGCAGCGGCCACTGGTACTTGCTACAGAGCACCCGGGGCGCCAGCAGGTGACCCACGGCGATGGCGATCGCGGCGGCGGTCAACACGTCGGACAGGTAGTGATCCAGGTTGACCAGGCGGCTGGTCGCCACCAGCGCGGCCAGCGACAGGAAGGCCCAGCGCCAGCGCGGCGCCAGGATGCCCAGCACCACCGCCACGGCGAAGGCGGCATAGGTGTGGCTGGACGGAAAGGAATTGAACTGGTTGGCGCGCGAGAACGATTCGCCCAGCCCGTAGATGCCCTTCTCGAAGAACAGCTCGGGACGGGCCCGCGCCACCGAGCGCTTGAGCACCAGCACCACCAGCCCGCCGACCGCCATGGTCGACAGCATCAGCAGGCTGCCGCGCGCCATGCTGGCGTAGCTCATGCGCACCGGATTGCGCCAGCCGCGCGCCAGGCCGACCAGGCCGACGATGTAGAACGCCAGCGCCACGCCGATGTAGCGGCCGCTTTCGCCCATTTCACCGATCCACTCGAACGAGGTGTTGACCCCGTCGCTGACCGATTGCCGGATCCAGGTCGCCAGCGGCAGGTCGACCCACAGGGCGCAGACCGCGGCCACCAGCGCCACCCCGAGCCCGGCCAGCAGCCAGGCGGAGGTCGACAGCGGATTGCGGAACTCGTCCGTCGCGGCGGTCGCGGCGCCGGGCGCGAGCGTGGCGGCCGGCGGAAGGGAGGGATTCGTCGTCATCGGACCGGTCGCGTAAAGATAATTGTTCTCGGAAAGGGAATCGGCGAGGGCCAGCTATCGTAACCCTGCATTGCGTCCGCATGAAGGAAATTTGCAGCAAGGGGTAAAATTCCGCTTTTCCCCTCTCCACTGCCCCCGGGATCTACACCCGTCACGGCGACCGACATGCAAGAAACTTCCCTCAAGCGCGTGCCCCACGCGCAAGACGGCGCCGCCGCCGTCCCGCCCGCCCCCGCCACCGGCGCCCCCCGCAAGCTGTACATCCGCACCTTTGGTTGCCAGATGAACGAGTACGACTCGGACAAGATGGCCGACGTGCTGCGCGGCGACCAGGGGCTGGAGCTGACCGACAACCCGGAAGACGCCGACGTCATCCTGTTCAACACCTGTTCGGTGCGCGAAAAGGCCCAGGAAAAGGTCTTTTCCGACCTGGGCCGCGTGCAGCACCTGAAAAAGACCAACCCGAACCTGGTGATCGGCGTGGGCGGCTGTGTCGCCAGCCAGGAAGGCGAGGCCATCGTCAAGCGCGCGCCCTACGTGGACGTGGTGTTCGGCCCGCAGACCCTGCACCGCCTGCCCGACCTGATCCAGCGCCGCCGCGCCGAGGGCCGCTCGCAGGTCGACATCAGCTTCCCGGAGATCGAGAAGTTCGACAACATGCCGCCGCCGCGGGTCGAGGGCGCCACCGCCTTCGTCTCGATCATGGAAGGCTGTAGCAAGTACTGCAGCTTCTGCGTCGTGCCGTACACGCGCGGCGAGGAAGTCTCGCGTCCGTTCGACGACGTGCTGGTCGAAGTGGCCGACCTGGCCGACCAGGGCGTCAAGGAAGTCACCCTGCTGGGCCAGAACGTCAACGCCTACCGCGGCCGCATGAGCGATGGCGGCGAAATCGCCGATTTCGCCATGCTGCTGGAATACGTGCACGAGATCCCCGGCATCGAACGCATCCGCTACACCACCTCGCACCCCAAGGAAATGACCCAGCGCATGGTGGACGCCTACGCCCGCCTGCCCAAGCTGGTGTCGTTCCTGCACCTGCCGGTGCAGGCCGGCAGCGACCGCGTGCTGGCGGCCATGAAGCGCGGCTACACCACGCTGGAGTTCAAGTCGGTGGTGCGCCGCCTGCGCGCCGCGCGTCCCGACCTGACGCTGTCGTCGGACTTCATCGTCGGCTTCCCCGGCGAAACCGAGGAAGACTTCGAAAAGACCATGAAGCTGATCGAGGACGTCGGTTTCGACACCTCGTTCTCGTTCGTCTACTCGCGCCGCCCCGGCACGCCGGCCGCCGACCTGCACGACGACACCCCGCAGGACGTCAAGCTGCGCCGCCTGCAGCGCCTGCAGGCGCTGATCAACGAGCAGGCCGCCGCCATCGCCCGCAACATGATCGGCACCCGCCAGCGCCTGCTGGTCGAAGGCCCGTCGCGGCGCGATCCGAACGAGCTGATGGGCCGCACCGAGAACAACCGCATCGTCAATTTCGCCGCGCCCGCGCGGCTCATCGGACAGATGGTCGACGTCATCATCACCGAGGCGCACACCAACTCGTTGCGCGCCCGCGTGGCCGACGTCGACCGCGATCCCCAAGAGGCCGAATGACCACTTCCCGCCCCCGCGCCCGCCGCAGCATGCCCGTCGTCGTCACCCTGGACGGCGACAACACCCACCTGGCCAACCTGTGCGGCCCGCTGGACGAGAACCTGCGCCAGCTCGCCGACGGCATGGGCGTGAAGCTCTCGCGCCGCGGCAGCCGCGTCACCATCGAAGGCGACAAGGCCGAACTGGCCGGCCGCGTGCTGCGCCGTTTCCACGAGCAGGCGGTGCACCGCGCCCTGTCGGTCGACGACATCCAGCTGGGGCTGGTCGAGATCGGCGTCGGCCGCCAGGAAGAAAAGCTGCAGGACGCGCCGGCCCGCGAGGCCGATCCGCTGCCGTCGCTGGACGACGACAGCGACGCCATCGCCCTGCGCACCAAGCGCAGCGACCTGCGGCCGCGCACGCCGCGCCAGCGCGACTACCTGAACAACATCCTCAAGCACGACATCACCTTCGGCGTGGGTCCGGCCGGCACCGGCAAGACCTGGCTGGCGGTGGCCTGCGCCATCGATGCGATGGAGCGCGACACGGTGCAGCGCCTGGTGCTGACGCGCCCGGCGGTCGAGGCCGGCGAGCGCCTGGGCTTCCTGCCCGGCGACCTGGCGCAGAAGGTCGACCCTTACCTGCGTCCGCTGTACGACGCCCTGTACGACCTGATGGGCTTCGAGAAGGTGCAGCGGCTGTTCGAGAAGCAGACCATCGAGATCGCCCCGCTGGCCTACATGCGCGGCCGCACGCTCAACCACGCCTTCGTCATCCTGGACGAGGCGCAGAACACCACGCCGGAACAGATGAAGATGTTCCTGACGCGCATCGGCTTCGGCAGCAAGGCCGTCATCACCGGCGACCCGTCGCAGGTGGACCTGCCGCGCGGCCAGGAAAGCGGCCTGGCGCACGCGGTCAAGGTGCTGCACGACGTGCAGGGCATCGCCACCACCCGCTTCACCAGCCGCGACGTGGTGCGCCATCCGCTGGTGGCGCGCATCGTCGATGCCTATGACCGGGCCGCGGAAAATGACGCCTGAACTGTCCCTGTCCGTCCAGTACGGCGTCGAGGAACCCCGCCTGCCGCGCTGGCGCCTGCGCCGCTGGGCCGAGCGCGCGCTGGCCGCCGCGGCCGAGGATGGCCTGGTGGAATTCAGCGCCGCCGAGCTCAGCCTGCGCCTGGTGGGCGCGGCCGAGGGACGCCGCCTGAACCGCGACTTCCGCCAGCGCGACTACGCCACCAACGTGCTGACCTTCGAGTACGGCGTCGATCCGCTGGGCGTGGCGCGCGGCGACATCGTGATGTGCGTGCCGGTGCTGGTGCGCGAGGCCCGCGAGCAGCGCAAGGCGCTGCTGGACCACGCCGCCCACCTGACGCTGCACGGCGTGCTGCATTCGCTCGGCTACGACCACATCAAGGCGCGCGACGCCCGCCGCATGGAAGCGCTGGAAACCGCCACGCTGGCGCGCATGGGCATCGCCGATCCCTATCTTGCCGCCTGATTCACGGGCCTGGGGTCAACCCTGAGCAATCGACGCGAAATGGCGGCCAGCAAGGCGCAGATCGCGTCGGTTGGACCCATTTTCCGGGGTCGCGTTACAAATTGCGCGCCAGATTCGGTTATGCTGGCCCCTCCATAACTTGTCCTCCCGGACGATGTCTGACCCTTATCCTGCTCCCGAAGCGACTCCCTCTCGCTCATCCAAACCCGCCACCAAATCCCTTCTAGACCGCCTGCTTTCCCTCGTGCGCCGCGAGCCCGAGGACCGTGAAGGCATCAAGGCCATCCTGGAAGCCGCGCATGACCGCGACCTGCTGGACGCGGAGTCCTACAAGATGATCAAGGGCGCGCTGGCCGTGTCCGAAGGCACCGTCGGCGACATCATGGTGCCGCGCTCGCGCATGGACCTGCTCGACGTCACGCAGCCCATTCCCTACCTGGTGGCCACCGTGATCGAAACCGCCCATTCGCGGTTCCCGGTGTACGAGGGCGACCGCGACAACATCATCGGCATCCTGCTCGCCAAGGACCTGCTGCGCTGCATGCTGGAACCCGACATCGAGGTTCGCACGCTGGTGCGCCCGGCCGTGTTCATCCCCGAATCCAAGCGCCTGAACGTGCTGCTGCACGAGTTCCGCGCCAGCCGCAACCACCAGGCCATCGTCATCGACGAGCATGGCGGCATCTCCGGCCTGGTCACGATGGAAGACGTGCTGGAACAGATCGTCGGCGACATCGAAGACGAATTCGACGAAACCGAGGAAGACTCGATCTTCCCCGAAGGCGAGAACCAGTGGCGCGTCCTGGCCGCCACCGACATCTCGCACTTCAACGACGTGTTCGGCTGCCAGTTGCCCGACGACGAATACGACAGCGTCGGCGGCTGGATGGGCGGCCAGCTGGGTCGCATCCCGCGCCGCGGCGACAGCGCCGAATTCGACGGCCTGAAACTGGAAGTGGCGCGCGGCGACGCCCGCCGCGCCATCTGGCTGCGCGTCAAGCGCGTCGCGCCGTCCCGCGGCGTTCCGCCCGATACCGACGCATGAGCCGCGCCCCCCGCGGTCCGTTCCTGCTGGGCGCGGCCGGCCTGACGCTGGCCGGCGCCGTCCAGGCCCTCACCTTCGCCCCCGGCCCGTTGCCGGGCTGGGCGCTGGCCATCACCCAGGTGCTGGCGCTGGCGGTGGCCGCCCGCGTCACCCTGTACGCGCCCTCGGCCCGCCAGGCCTGGCTGCGCGGCTGGCTGTTCAGCTTCGCCACTTACGCGCTGGGGCTGTATTGGATCTTCATCAGCCTGCACCGCTACGGCGACCTGGCCGCGCCGCTGGCGGTGGCCGCGGTGCTGGCGCTGTCCGCCTTCCTGGCGCTGTTCCCGGCCACGGCCGGCGCGCTGGCGCGGCGCTACGTGCCGCTGACGGCCGACTCGGCGCCGGGTCGCGTGCTGTCCGGCACGCTGGCCTGGGGCGCGCTGTGGGCCGGCTTCGAATGGGTCCGCGCGGTGCTGCTGACCGGCTTTCCCTGGCTCAACATCGGCTACGCGCAGGTCGACAGCCCCATCGCCGGCTGGGCGCCGCTGCTGGGCGTGCATGGCATGGCGCTGGTGGCGGCCTTCGCCGCCGCCGCCATCGCCAGCCTGTGGCGCCCGGCGGGCGACCGGAAACAAGCGCGCGACGGCCGGCGGGCGCTGGCCGCCGGCGTGGCGCTGGCGCTGGCCGCCGCCGGCTGGCCGCTGTCGCGCATCGACTGGTCCACGCCCAGCGGCGATGCGCTGAACGTGCGGCTGGTCCAGGGCAACATCGAACAATCGCAGAAGTTCGACCCGGCGCTGCTGGACCAGAGCCTGCGTCGCCACCTCGAACTGGCGGCCCTGCCGCCGGCCGCGGGCGTGCCGCCGCCACAGACGATCATCCTGCCGGAAACCGTGCTGCCGATCTTCCAGGACCAGCTCGATCCCCGCGTCTGGGACGTCTGGCGCCAGGTGGCGGCGCGGCAGAACGCCGTGATCGCCATGGGCGTGCCGATCCACGACGTGCGCAATGGCCGCGACCGCTACACCAACAGCGTCATGGGTTTCGACGGCCAGACGCCGCTGGAACAGCTGACCGGCGGCAGCACCGCCATGCGCTACGACAAGCGCCACCTGGTGCCTTGGGGCGAATACGTGCCGCCGGGCTTTCACTGGTTCGTCGACATGCTGAACATCCCACTGGGCGATTTCGACCGCGGCCCCGAGCGCCAGACGCCGTTCGCGGTGGGCGGCCAGCACATCGCCTTCAACATCTGCTACGAAGACCTGTTCGGTCCCGACCTGCTGCCGGCGCTGCAACCGGGCGCCAATGGCGAACCGGGCGCGACCATCCTGGTCAACGTCAGCAACCTGGGCTGGTTCGGCGATACGTGGGCCCTGCGCCAGCATCTGCAGATCGGGCGCCTACGCACGATCGAAACCGCGCGCCCCATGCTGACCTCGACCAACACCGGCATCACCGCGGCCATCGACGCCAAGGGCCGCGTGGCGGCGCAACTGGCGCCGCTGCAGCCGGGCGTGCTGCCGGTCTCGGTGCAGGGCATGACGGGCCTGACGCCCTACGCCCGCTTCGGCGACAAGTCGGCGCTGGCGCTGATCGGCCTGGCCCTCATCGCCGCCTTCGGCAGCCGCCGCGCGCGTCGTCCCTGAACCAGGAACGGGCCGGGTTCTGCCTGGCCCGGTTCCACTTCACAGGCCTTTGCAGGCCGCCCCCTTGCCGGCCACGCCTTTACCGGCCGTGCCTGTACTGGCCCACGCCTTTACTGCCAGCGCTTGTCCTGGCGCGCCCCTAGCGCAACAAATTGACCGGCAGCGCGCCGCTGTCGTCAAGCGGCCGCAATGGCCCCACTCCCGCGCCCGTCAGCTCGATCGCGTCGGCGATGCGCGCCATGTCGTCGCTGTCCAGCTCCAGTTCGGCCGCGCCCAGCACGCCATCGACCTGGGCCGCGTTGCGCATGCCGACGATGGCGCCGGTGACGCCCGGCCACGCCAGCGTCCAGGCAATGGCCACCGCCGCCTGGGTGGTGCCGTGGCGTTCGGCGATGGGCTTGAGCGCTTCGGCCAGGGCCAGGTTGCGCGCCAGGTTGGGCGCCTGGAATTCGGCGTTGCGGGAACGCCAGTCATCCGCGCCCAGGGCCTGCGCCCGCGCGGCGGAAAAGGCGCCGCTGAGCAGGCCCGACTGCATCGGGCTGTAGACGATGACACCGGTGCCGTTCTGCGCGCACCACGGAATCAGGTCGTTGGCCGCCCCGCGCTGGATCGCCGAGAACGGCGGCTGCAGCGAGTCGACGTGGCCGAGCGTCTCGGCGTCCTGCAACTGCGCCAGGTTGTGGTTGGACAGGCCCACCGCGCGCACCTTGCCTTCCTGCTTCAGGTCGAGCAGTTCCTGCCAATAGGCCTCGAGCGGCGTGCCGTCGCCGGCCGGCCAGTGCATCTGGTAGAGGTCGATCCGTTCCACGCCCAGGCGTTGCAACGAGCCTTCGATTTCACGGCGGATGCTGGCCGGCGCGCCATTGCGCCGCGGCGTCGCCCGCGGCTGGTCGGGGGACCAGGTCAGGCCGCACTTGGTGAAGACGTAGGGCCGGTCGGCGGGGCTCATCTGCGCCAGCGCCCGCCCCACCACTTCCTCGGCATGGCCCAGCCCGTAGACGGCGGCGGTATCGATCCAGTTGATGCCGCGGTCCACCGCCAGGCGGATCGCGGCGATCGAATCGCCGTCGTCCTGCGGGCCCCAGCCGATGGCCCAGGCGTTGCCGCCCATGGCCCAGGCGCCCACGCCAATCCGCGTGATGAACATGTCGCTGCGCCCCAACTGGCGCGTCGGAAAGGAAGTCCGGGTGCTCATGCGAAAGAATTCTCCTGCCGGCAAGACATCATGGCGGGATACACATTGTGCGCGCCCGCGACCTTCCCCACGATAGCATTCGCGCAAACCCTTGATTTATCTCCGGCTTCCCGCGCATGCGTCCCCTTGAAAGCGACTTCCACGCAACTTTTTCATTTTTTGCATCGAACCGACTTGCACGCCGAATTTAGTTCGTGCATAATCTCGTTTCTTCGCCAACGGCACTAAACAAAACCGGCAACGAGATACGAAAAAACGGGCGTGAAAGCGTTCGGAGAAACGTAAAACGTGGCTGGAGTTGATTAGAAAAACGGGGGTATAGCTCAGCTGGGAGAGCGCTTGCATGGCATGCAAGAGGTCAGCGGTTCGATCCCGCTTACCTCCACCAGTCCAAAGCGAAGAGTAGTAAATAGTGCAGTAGAAATAGTGCAGTAGTAAAGCACGACGCAAGTCCAAGTCCCCTTCGTCTAGAGGCCTAGGACATCACCCTTTCACGGTGAGTACAGGGGTTCGAATCCCCTAGGGGACGCCAGTTTTACTGGCAGCAGTACAAGATGCAGTTGAAGTGACACAGTAGTTGAGTATGCCGCTGCGGAGCGGTAGTTCAGTTGGTTAGAATACCGGCCTGTCACGCCGGGGGTCGCGGGTTCGAGCCCCGTCCGCTCCGCCAAAAGCGCTCTACGCAGTGCCTTTCAAGAGCTCCGTCCTCGGGGCTTTTTGCATTTATAGGGTGTAAGCCTTGTTGTTTGCAGGTTGGAACGGCAGGGATTCTGGGGGGTATAGCTCAGCTGGGAGAGCGCTTGCATGGCATGCAAGAGGTCAGCGGTTCGATCCCGCTTACCTCCACCAGTAAAGCAGTAAGTAGTACAGTAGTTCGAGCAGTTGCAGTTTCCGGTCCCCTTCGTCTAGAGGCCTAGGACATCACCCTTTCACGGTGAGTACAGGGGTTCGAATCCCCTAGGGGACGCCAGTTCGCTGGCTCGCCGACCGGACCTGCAGGATCGTCCTGACAAGACGACATGCCAGAAGTGAAGTAAGCCGCTGCGGAGCGGTAGTTCAGTTGGTTAGAATACCGGCCTGTCACGCCGGGGGTCGCGGGTTCGAGCCCCGTCCGCTCCGCCAAGCACTTGCGTGCATCCCAGCAAGCCGCAAGATCCAGTTGTTCCGCAGGAGTCTTCCTGCACTGCGCCAGAAGGCGCCCGCCAAAAGCTCCGGATTCCGGGGCTTTTTTGCTTTGCGCGGCAGCAAGCGCCGTGCCGCCCCCTTCCCCCGTCTCGTCCGTTTATCCTCTGGACATGGCGCGCCGCGCAACGCATCCTGTGCGCTTGTGCCAGCCAAGCCAAGAGGCCCACGTGACCCCCAGCAACGCCGCCCCGCACGCGCATCGCCAGCACCTGCAACGCATCATCGCAGGCTTGAACGAAGGCATCATCCTGCTCGAAGCCAATGGCGCCATCGCCTGGGCCAACGCCAGCGCGCTGGCGCTGCATGGCATCGACACACTGGAGGCGTTGGGCAACACCCCGGCCGGCTACCGCAAACGCTATGCGCTGACCTACCGCAACCACCACCGCGTGCCGGCCCGGCAGTATCCGCTGGATCTGCTGGCCGCGGGCGCCGCCTTCGACGACCTGCTGCTGGACCTGACCCGCAAGGACGACCCCGACTTCCTGCGCAACATCCGCGCGCGCGGCCTGCTGCTCGAAGACGACGACGCCGACTACCGCGTGCTGATCCTGGACGACCAGACCGAGGCGTTCAACGCCGAACAGCGCTTCGAACGCACCTTCGCCGCCAATCCCGCGCCGGCACTGATCTGCCGGCTGTCCGACCTGCGCTACGTGAAAGTGAACCAGGGCTTCCTGGACATGACGGGGCTGCCGCGCGAGGCCGTGCTGGGCAAGTCGGCCTACGAACTCGACGTGCTGGACGGCGGCGAGGACAAGGACGACGCGGTGGCCAAGCTGAACGCCGGCCTGACCATCAGCCAGCGCGAAGGCGTGCTGCGGCTGGGCGACGGTGGCGCCAGGTTCGTCATCGTCGCCGGCCAGCCGATCGACATGCAGGGCGAGCCGTGCATGCTGTTCACCTTCATCGACCTGGAAAAGCGCAAGCGCGCGGAAGAGGCCCTGCAACACAGCGAGGAGCGCTTTTCCAAGGCCTTCCGGCTGGCGCCGGTGCCCATGGCGCTGTGCGAAGGCGAGTCGCTGCGCGCGCTGGACCTGAACGACGCCTTTGCCCAGGCCGTGGGCGTCTCGCCCGAGGATGCCGTCGGCCGCGAACTGACCGCGCTGGGCCTGCGTCCGTCCGAAGGCATGGCCGAGAGCCTGGCGCGCGGCGAGAGCGTGCGCAACCGCGAGGCCATGCTGGTCGCGGCCGATGGCGGCCAGCTCGACTGCCTGGCGTCCGCCGAACCGGTCATGATTGGCGGCGAGCGCCGCGTGCTGCTGGTGATGCAGGACATCAGCGAACGCAAGCGCAGCGAGACCGAACTGCTGGCCGCGATCGAGGCGGTGATGCAGGACACGTCATGGTTCAGCCGCGGCATCATCGAAAAGCTGGCGCAACTGCGCGCGCCGGCCCCGGCGTCACGCGACGTGGCCGACCTGGCGCAACTGACGGCGCGCGAACGCGAGGTGCTGGACCTGCTGTGCCAGGGGCACGACGACGACGGTATCGCGCGCCAATTGCGCCTGTCGCGCAATACCGTGCGCAACCACGTGGCCACCATCTACAGCAAGATCGGCGTGCACCGCCGCAGCGCGGCGATCGTGTGGGCCCGCGACCGCGGCATCACCGGCCACGAAAAGCCGCGGACCCGGGGCAAAGCCGGCCAAGGCTGATGCCTGGCGCGTGTATTTACAAATTGAATCAAAATAATCCGGGGTTACGGCTGCGCGAAGATGGCGCCGCGTTAGATTCGCATCCCCGCTAAAAAACGCCATATCCTCCGAAATCGCCTCCAACGCACCCGCAAAAACACGGACAGGCCCGAGATTGCGCCAACCCTGCGCAGCTTCTTACGATCCGCCGATCAAGCCGCCCCGCCAAGGCGCGCGGCGCGATCCCCGCAAGCCTTCCTGGAGTCCGTTGATGCAGACCGCCTACATTCCCGTTCCCAAGCCGTCCCGGCCGCAACCCGCGTCCGCGTGGAGCAGCGCCGCCGTGATGGAGCTCTACGACTTGCCGTTCATGGACCTGGTGTATCGCGCCCAGCAGACGCACCGCGCCCATTTCGATCCCAACGGCATCCAGCTGTCGAGCCTGCTGTCGATCAAGACCGGCGGCTGTCCCGAGGACTGCGGCTACTGCTCGCAGTCGTCGCGCTACGACACCGGCCTGGAAGCCGAAAAGCTGATGCCGCTGGACGAGGTGCTGGCGGCGGCGCGCGCCGCGCAGGCCGGCGGCGCGCAGCGCTTCTGCATGGGCGCGGCCTGGCGCAGCCCCAAGCCGCATCACCTGGAAGCCGTGGCCGAGATGGTGAGCGCGGTCAAGGCGCTGGGCCTGGAGACCTGCGTCACGCTGGGCATGCTGCGCGAGGGCCAGGCCGAACAGCTCAAGGACGCCGGCCTGGACTACTACAACCACAACCTGGACACTGCGCCTGAGTTCTACGGCAAGGTCGTCACCACCCGCACCTACCAGGACCGCCTGGACACCCTGGAACGGGTGCGCGGCGCCGGCATCAACGTCTGCTGCGGCGGCATCGTCGGCATGGGCGAATCGCGCCAGGAGCGCGCCGGCCTGATCGCGCAATTGGCCAACATGGAGCCCTACCCCGAATCGGTGCCGATCAACAACCTGATGCGGGTGGAGGGCACGCCACTGGCCGATGCCGAGCCGCTTGATCCGTTCGAGTTCGTGCGCACCATCGCGGTGGCCCGTATCACCATGCCGCGCGCCATGGTGCGCCTGTCGGCCGGGCGCGAAGCCATGGACGACGCCATGCAGGCGCTGTGCTTCATGGCGGGCGCCAATTCGATGTTCTACGGCGACGTGCTGCTGACCACCGGCAACCCGCGCATGGAGGCGGACCAGCGCCTGCTGCAACGCCTGGGCATGCGCATCGACGCCGGCCAGCACGCGCACCACCACGCGCGCCAGGATATCTCGGCGTGACGCTGGCGCCCGGCCTGTTCTACCTGCTGGCCAGCGTCGCCTGCAGCGTCGCCGTGGCGGCGATGCTGAAGCTGGCACGGCGCTGGCAGCTGGACGTGCGCCGGGCCATCATGGTGAACCACGCGGTCGCCGCCCTGCTCTGCTGGGTCGTGCTGCGGCCGGATCCGGCCGCGCTGCTGACGCCGCAGACGCCGTGGGCCGTGCTGCTGGCGCTGGGCCTGCTGCTGCCGAGCGGCTTCATGGCGATGGCGCTGGCGGTGCGCCATGCCGGCGTGGTGCGCAGCGACGCGGCCCAGCGGCTGTCCTTGTTCATTCCCCTGCTGGCGGCGTTCCTGCTGTTCGGCGAGCCGGTCAGCGGCCGCAAGCTGGGCGCCATCGCGCTGGCCTTCGCCGCGCTGTTCTGCCTGCTGCGCCGGCCCGCCGCCACGGACGCGGCGGCCCCGGGCGCGATGGACGCCGCGCACCGCCGCGCGCTGTGGCTGTGGCCGCTGGCGGTGTGGGTCGCCTACGGCGTGGTGGATATCCTGTTCAAGCAGATGGCGCGCGCCGGCACCGCGTTCGCGGGCGGCCTGTTGCTGGCGTTCGCGCTGTCCAGCGCGCTGATGCTGGCCTACCTGCTGTGGCGCCGCGCACGCTGGGCGCCGCGCCACCTGGCGGCCGGCGTGGCGCTGGGCGCGGTGAATTTCGGCAACATCATCACCTACATCCGCGCGCACCAGGCGCTGCCGGAGCACCCCGCTCTGGTGTTCGCGTCCATGAACATGGGCGTGATCACGCTGGGCACGCTGGTCGGAACGCTGGTGTTCCGCGAGCCGCTGACGCGCCTGAATGGCGTCGGCCTGGCCCTGGCGCTGGCGGCCATCGTGCTGATGGCGCCCTGGTGAATCGCGGCGGCAGTCAGGTGCCGGTGCGGGCCTGGCGCTCAGGCTCGGCGGGTTCATCCCGCGGCGTCTCGGCCGCCCCGCCAGGCGGGTCCACGGCGCCCGCGCCTTCCACCGGCGGCGTGGCGGGCGCGGCGGCCGGATCGGGCTGCACCATTTCGATGCTGATATCGTTTTCGACGTCGACCCGCGGATCGAGCACGGCCGCGGCCGGCGAGCTCTGCAGGGTGTCCGGCATCGGCACGAAGTGGACCGGCGCCTCGTCGACCTGGTGCGCGCCGGTGACGCGCGTGGGCCGCACCTGCCAGACCAGGATCAGGGCGCAGGCCGAGATGAAGACGTAATACATGCTGTGGCCGGCCAGCGACATCAGCACGCCGGCGATCATCGGGCCGACACAGGCGCCCACGCCATAGGTCATGAGCAGCACGGCCGACAGGCTGACGCGGCGCTCGGATTCGACGTGGTCGTTGGCGAAGGCGGCGCCCAGGGGATACAGGGTGAACTGCAGGATGCCGAAGGCGCACGACAGCAGCACCAGCGCCCAGAACGGCAGCGTCAGCCAGCCCCACATGACGACCGGCAGCAATACCAGCAGCAATGCGTTGAAGCGGATCAGGCCGGCGCGGTTGATGCGATCGGACAGCCAGCCCATGGGCCATTGCGACAACAACCCGGCGGTGACGGCGGCGGCCACGAAGATGGCGGCCTGCGAGGTAGTCATGCCGTGCTTGGCGCCGTAGACGGCGGCCAGGCCGTAGAAGGCGCCCGACAGGTTGCCGGCGACAAACAGCACCGTCATGGACAGCGGCACGCGCCGCATGAAGAAGCGGATGTCGAGCGCGGCGGGCAGCGGCGTGGGCGGGTGCGAACGCGCCGTGACGGCGATCGGCACCAGGCACAGCACCAGGCACATGGCCACCAGGGTCAGCGGCCGCAGGTCGAGCGTGGCGTAGGCCGTCAGGGCCAGTTGCCCCAGCACGGTTCCCAGGCCGGACACCACCATGTAGACGGAGAACACGCGCCCGCGCTGATGGTTCTCGGTCTGTTCATTGAGCCAGCTTTCGATGACCATGAATTCGGTCACCATGACGATGCCGGAGATGACGCGGAACACGAGCCACAGCGGCATGGAATCGACCAGCGTCTGCGCCAGGATCATGCTGGTGGCGACGGCGGCACAGGCGACGAAGGCGCGGATGTGGCCAACGCGGATGATGAGTTTGTGGCCCAGCCGCGCGCCGCACACCAGCCCCAGGTAGTAACCGGCGATCAACGCGCCGATCCAGATCTCGCTGACGGACTGCGCGGTCAGCCTCAACCCCATGTAGGTGTTGAACAGGCCGGTGCCGATGAGCATCAGCAGGGTCGCGACATACAGCGACGAGAAAGAAGAGAGGGTTGCAAGCATGGCGTCTGGCTGCCCCTGCCGGGGGGGAGCGACGCGGGCCGCCTGGGCGGCCCGCGCATTGAGCGATGAAACAGGAACTGCGCGAGAAATCAGAGTTGCGACAGCAGGGTCGCGGCGTCGCTGACTTCGAACTTGCCGGGGCCTTCGACGTTCAGCTGCTTGACCACGCCGTCGACGATCAGGGCCGAGTAGCGCTGCGAGCGCACGCCCATGCCGCGCTGGATCAGGTCCAGCTCCAGGCCCAGGGCCTTGGTCCACAGGGCGGAACCGTCGGCCAGCATGCGGACCTTGCCGCCGGTCTTCTGTTCGCGGCCCCAGGCGCCCATGACGAAGGCGTCGTTGACGGACACGCACCAGATTTCATCCACGCCCTTGGCCTTGAGGGCCGCGGCCTGCTCGACGTAGCCCGGCAGGTGCTTGGCCGAGCAGGTCGGCGTGAAGGCGCCGGGCAGCGCGAACAGGGCGATGGTCTTGCCGCGGGTCAGGTCGGCGACCTGGAAGGCGTTGGGGCCGAGCGAGCAGCCTTCGCTTTCGGTTTCGATGAATTCGGTCAGGGTGCCATCGGGCACGCGGTCGCCGACTTTGATGCTCATGGGAGGATCTCCAGTGTTGGGGTGTTGCATTGGGGCGGACGTGCCCCACAGCCCTCATCATAGTTCGTGTCTGTTGCGCTTGCTGGCCCGGCGGACAGATCGGGAAAGAAACCCGCACAGTCTGAAACGACTCCACACGCAGGGCGGCGCGGGGATCATTGCCATAATGTGGGCGTGATCAATGCCCGGGCGCGATGGCCGCGCGCGGGCGCTTTGCGGAGATGAACCGATGCGCAAGATGTTGATCGGCCTGGCCTTTACGATGGCCGCGGCCGCCCCGGCCTGGGCCGCGCCCGACGCGGCAGAACAGGCCCAGTTCGAATCGTTCGTGGTGGCGGCGGGCGCCTCCAACGGCGCGGCCCGTTCCTGCGGGGCGTCCGAACCCGACCTGGCGCAGCACCAGGCGACCTCGCGCAAGAACCTGGAGCGGTATGCCAAGGAATATGGGTTTTCGGCCGCGGGGTATGACGGGCTGTACCAGAAGGGGCTGGCGGATGGGACGCGGATGATGGAGGAGATGAAGCGGTCGGGCGTCGACGGGTGCCGGGGGGTGCTGGGGAGTTTTCAGAATGAGCGGGTGATTTCTTATGAGGATATGAAGGCGGCGTTGGCTGAGGTTAGTGATGGGTTGCCGGGGGAGAGTGCGGAGAAGTGAATTCTCTGCGGGGTTTTTTGCTGGCGGGGGATTGAGTTCTTGAGCCGCCCGGCGGGACGGCGGCAGGCGGGGGCGGGGCTACGATTGCGGTCCGGAGCGTTCGCTCCGGACTGCCCCATCCTCATCCTCGTCCTCGCCTTCGGCGACTCCTTCGGATTCCGTCGGGCGCATCTACACGCCCCGCCCCCGCCTGCCGCCGTCCCGCCGGGCTCAGGATGTCTTGGTTTCCGCATTGTTGGGGCGAGGTGGGTGCTTGGCATGCTTGGCCGCATCTACGGGGGTGGGAGGAGTTTGCAGGGCCCGCCAAAACCGGCCGCGCGGGCGGCCTTTTTTTGGCTTACGCGGGGTCTTGCGGTCACGGATGACGCTGCGCGCGTGCGGGAGGCATGAGCGTTTGGGAACGGAGTCTGGAGTGCGGAGGATTGACGTCCCACGGATAGCCGCAGGCCGCCCGTCAACGATCACACCGATCTTCCCGTCAACGACGTTGCAGCTACCGTCCCTCCTCGCCACCCGCGCGCAGCGCCAGCCCTTCGACGCACCGCCAAAGCGTATGCCGGGACCGGCTGCCCGCGCAGCCGGTCCCGGCGGGCAACGCAAGATCTCTCCCCTCACTCCGCCCGAGCGGCCTCACCTATGCAGATGTCGGTAGCCCCTGGCGTCGGCCGGGCAGGCGGGGCGCAACCTCGATGCGCCCGAGGGAATCTGAAGGCAGTCGCCGAAGGCGACAACGAAGATGACAACGGGGCAGTCCGGAGCGAAGGCTCCGGACCGCAATCGTGGGCGCGCTCCGCCTGCCCGGCCGACGCCAGGGGCGGCCTACGAAGAACGAGCTTCTCGCCTCAAGCCCCGAGCCCATTCTGCTTGAACCAGTCCAGCATCCTCTGCCAGGCCTGCTCCGCCTCGGCCTTGCGGTAACTCGGCCGGTAGTCGGCGTGGAAGGCGTGGGGGGCTTCGGGGTAGACGTCGATGCGGGAGGCCTTGGCGGCGGCGGGGCCTTTGGCGAGTTCGATGCGCATCTTGTCGACGTCGGTCTGGGGGATGCCGGCGTCCTTGCCGCCGTAGGCGCCGAGGACCGGGGCCTTGAGGTCGTTGACCAGGCTGAGGACGGATCGGGGCTTGAGTTCGGTGGGGTCGCCGGCCAGTTGGCCGTACCAGGCGGCGCCGGCCTTGAGCTTGGGGTTGTGGGCGGCGTAGAGCCAGACCTGGCGGCCGCCCCAGCAGAAGCCGAGGATGCCGAGCTTGTCGTCGCTGCCGCCGTTGGCGGCGGCCCAGGCGACTGTGGCGTCGAGATCGGCCTGCACCTGCTTGTCGGGCACTTTGCCGATGATCTCGGCCTGCAGCTTGGGAATCTCGGTGTACTTGGACGGGTCGCCCTGGCGCGCGAACAGTTCGGGCGCGATGGCCAGGTAGCCCAGGTGGGCCAGGCGGCGGCAGACGTCCTGGATGTATTCGTGCACGCCGAAGATCTCGGACACCACCAGCAGCGTGGGCAGGTTCTTCTTGCCGGCCGGCGCGGCGCGGTAGGCGGGCATCTTGCCATCGGTGAGCGGAATGTCGACCTTGCCGGCGGTCAGGCCGTTGGCGTCGGTCTTGATGGCGGTCTGCGCGACGGCGGGGCCGGCGGCCAGCGAGAAGCCGGCGGCGACGGTGGTGGCGATGAAGCCGCGGCGGTCGAGCTTGAGGGGCGGCAGCAGGCTGTCGAAATGCGCGTCCTGGTCTTTCATCATGCATCTCCGGGCAAGGGACGGCCGCCGGACGCGGGCGCGTCCTGGCGAACCGCCGGGGTTCACTTCAGGGAGAAGTCCACGCGCGAGGGCAGGCCCTCGTCCTTGATGCCATCGGCGTCCAGTTGCGGGGCAACGATGAACACGCGATCCGCGAGTCCTTCCTGGGCTTGCAGCTTTTCGTATACCGCCTGCGCGCGCGCGTCGGCCAGTTGGCGCAACTGTTCCTCACCGACCGGCGCCACGCTGCGCAGCATCTCCTCCATCTGCTCCGGCGGCACGGACTTGGCCATGCCGATGAAATTGCGCGGCTTGTCCTTGATGTCGGTGTCGTCGTAGACCTCTTCCAGGTACTTGGCGCGTTCGGCGCCCGAGACCTCGACGCCCGCCGGGTTCGGCTTCTTGCCGCGCGGCGCGATGTCGCGGGCCTTGGCCAGGCGGATCTGGGCGTCGACCCAGGCCTGGCGCAGGCCGTCCAGGTCGGTCTTGGGATCGGCGCGGCCGCTCAGGTCCATCTTGAGCGCGGGGCGGTCGGCCAGGGCCTTGGTCAGGGTTTCGATGCGCTGCAGCGTGTCTTCGGTGAGCGCGGCGCTGCCGGGCGCGAATTCCACGTACGACAGTTCCTCGCCGCCGCCGAAGGCGGACGCCAGCAGGCTGAACGGCGAGGTGACGGCCTTGACCACCAGGTTCAGCAGCACCCGCACGACGATGCCGCCGACCGAGAACTCGGGGTCGTCGAGCGAACCGGAGATCGGCAGGTTGATGTCGATGTTGCCGCGCGAGTCCTTCAGCAGGGCCACGGCCAGCAGCACCGGCAGCTTGGTGGCGTCGGGGCTGTTGGTCTTGTCGCCGAAGGTGAGCTGGTTCAGCACCACGTGGTTGGTGGCCAGCAACGCGCGGTCCTTGATCTTGTATTCCAGGTCGACCGATAGCTTGCCGCGCTTGATCGGGTAGCCGACGTACTTGGCCGAGTAGGTGTTGAAGCGCGGCAGGTCCACGCCCTTGGCCGACGCCTTCAGGTCGAGCGACAGGTACTTGGCGAACGGCTGCACCACGCCGCTGATCGACAGGGGCGCGGTGGTGTAGACGCGGCCGGTGACCTTGACCTTGGCGGGCTGCGGGTTGGTGGACGAGACCGCCGTGATGGAGCCGTCGATATTGGACAGCTCGGCCACATAGTTGGGCTTGACGAAGCGGTCGGTGAAGGTCATGCGGCCGCGCGTCAAGGTGACGCTGTTGAGCGAGATGTCGGGCATGCCGCCGCCCTTGGCCGCCGGCGCCGGCGGTTCGGCGCGCCGGCCGGGGGTCTGCGTATCCTGGGTGATGGAGCCGCCGGCCTGGCCGGGCGCCGCCACCAGGTCCATGACGTTCAGGCGGCCCTGGGCGTTCAGCAGGATGCGGCCGTAGAAGTCGTCGAGCGCGATGTCGCCCAGGCCGGCGGCGATCTTCTCGCCCGCCACGGCGACGTTCATGCCGGAGAACGCCAGGCGCTTCCAGTTGAGGAAGTCGTCCTTGTTGACGCGGTCCTGCAGGTCGACGTCGGTGATCTCGACGCCGCCCCTCCAGCCAGCCTTCATCGGCGCGTTGCCGTTGGCCGCGGCGAAGTCGGCGTCGCCCTTGGCGCCCAGCGTGATGGCGCGCACGGTGGCGTTCAGGCTGGAGGCGAAATACGGCGCGAACGAGGCGACGTTCAGGCCGGACAGGTCGACCGACGTCTTGACGGTCAGCGGCTGCGGCGTGAAGGCGCCCTTCAGGTCGAGCTTGCCCCCGCCCTGGATGCCGGCCGCGGCCAGCGTGAAATTGCTGGCGCCCGGGCCCATGGCGAGGCGGTCGGCGGTAACGACCAGCTGCTGCAGCGCGATGTCGAGCGCCGGCTTCAGCGTTTCGTCGCGCGCCTTGAATTGGGCCAGCTCGGCGCGCACGCCGGTGGCGGATGCGTCGATGGCGCCGTTGTTGTCCAGCACGTGCACCTGCGCCGTCAGCCCGAGGCGGCCGTCCAGCAGCTGGATCGGCGACAGGCTGCGCACGGCCGGCGCGAACGGCGCCAGCGCGACGTTGCCCATGCGCAGCGCCAGTTCCAGCGACAGCGGCTGCAGCACCAGCGGGCCCTTGGCGCGGATCCAGCCGCCGTCGGTGCTGTTGTCCACGGTCAGCCAGAGATTGATGGGTTCGCCCTTGACCTGCGGCAGCGCCACGCCTTCGACGGTGACGCCCAGGCCGGTCAGGGTGTAGTCGAGCTTGCTGACGGCGTCGGTGACGTAGAGCTCGCCTTCGTGAATATTGAAGGCGTCCAGCGTGACCTTCCATTCGGCGGGCGCGGCGGGCTTGGGCGCGGCCGGCTTGGGCGGGGCGTCGGCGGCGGGGGGCGTGCCGGCGGCGGCCGGGGCACCGTTGGGCGCGGAGGCGGCGGGCGCGGCGGGCTGGGGCGTGGATGCCGGGTTGCCGACGGCGGGCGCGGATGCCTGGCCGGCGGCCGGGGCGGTCGCGGGCTTGGCGGCTTGTGCGGGATTGGCCGTTGCCACGGCGGCGGGACTCGCGGCGGGCGCGCCCTTCTCCGCCGCTGGCTTGGCGGCGGAATCCGGGGCGGCCGGCTTGGCGGCGCCGGGCTTGGCGGGAGCACCGGCGTCCACGCTTGCCGTGGCGGCGGGCGCGCCGCCCGCGGGCGGCTTGGCGCCGCTGGCCGGCTTCGCGCCAGGCGTCGCGGCGGGCTTGGCCGCCGGCGCCGGGCCGCCCAGCTGCTTGAGCTTGTCGGCCACGTCCTGCCAGTTCAGGCGCTGGTTGTTGTAGCGCCGCGCGTAGACCTGCGGCGCCCACAGGCCGACGTCGCCCACATAGACCTGGCGCGCGATCGGTTCGATTTCAAGGCGGTTGATGGTCAGCGCGCTCCAGGCCGCCAGGCTTTCACCGGCGTTATCGCGCAGGTCGAACTGGCGCAGGCCCAGGTCGCCGACCACGCGGATCTTGGGCGGCGCGTCCTTGGGTTGCTCGAACACGATCTGCAAGTTCGAGTCGAGCAGCGCGCGCTCGAGCTTGAACGGCAGCGGCATGGGCCAGACGTCGGCCCATTTTTCCAGTTGCAGCCCGGTGAAGGCGACCCGCAGCGTCGACGACGGCACCTTGTCGAAGGGCCGCGCCACGCCGGTCAGGTCGAACGGGCTGCCATTGATGCGCAGGTGCAGGCGCGGCTGCACGTCGATGTCGGTGGCGTAGCCGAAGGTGGAGATGAACGGCACGCCCACGGCCAGTTCGTCGATCACCTGCTTGCGGCCGGTGACCTTGTCGTCCAGGGTGACGACGCCGCCCTCGATCACCATGTTGTTCAGGGAAAAGCGCGGCAGGCCCTCATCGGGCTTGGGCGGCTCGTCGGGGTTGGCGGCCGTCATCTCGGCCACGCGCTGCTGCACGTCGGAGAAGTTGAAGCGGGTGACGTCCTCGCGCACGATCGACAGGGTGGGCGAACGCAAGGTGAAGCGGTCGACCACCGGCGCGAACCAGAACAGCGAGGTCCAGGCAGCGCTGACGTCGACCTCTGCGGCGGTGAGCAGCGGCGTCTGCGAGCCGGGCTGCGCCACCGCGAGATCGCGCGCGCGCACGGTCAGCGTGAAGGGATTGAAGGTGATCTTGCCGACGGCGACGTCGCGGCCCAGCATCTTTGCGACGTCCTGGGTCAGCACATTGTGCAGCACCTTGGGCACCTGCCAGGCGGCGATGCCACAGAGGATCAACGCCGTGGCCACGACGCCCAAGAGGATCTTGCCTAAGCGGCGGGTAAACCGGAACTTGGGCATCCGCAAGGGCATTGTGCGTCTCCTGGTACGAATCGAAGGCCATTATCGCGTCCTTCGAGCAAATTGGGGGGCTTTTTGCGCCGCGCCATCGCGGCCGCGCCGCCAAAAGCGCAAATGCCCCCGCAGGGGCACGAAAGCGCGCAAGCCGCGACCGGCGCGTACCCCGGGATGAAGCGGGCGGGCGCGGCGCCACGGCGACGGCGGCCGCGCTTATCTTTCCTCAAAGCGCGGCGGGCGGCGGCTCGTCTATCATAGGCGCATCAGCGGCCCGCCACGGCCTGCCGGGACCGCTCTTTTCAATCATTAACAATTCTCGATCCCGATTCCCATGTCCACCCCCGCCCCCACCTTGAGCCACCTGGATGAAGCCGGCCAGGTCCGCATGGTCGACGTCATCGGCAAGACCGACACCGAACGCGTCGCCATCGCCACCGCCAGCGTCCGCATGAACGCGGTGGCCTACGGCCTGCTGACGCAGCCCGGCCAGGGCAAGGGCGAAGTGCTCAACACCGCGCGCGTCGCAGCCATCCTGGCGGCCAAGCGCTGCGCCGAGCTCATCCCCCTGTGCCACAGCCTGCCGCTGTCGTTCGTCGGCATCGAATTCGCGCTGGACGACGCGGCGCACCGCATCGACATCCTGGCCACCTGCCGCACCAGCTACAAGACCGGCGTCGAAATGGAAGCCATGACCGCGTGCAGCGTCGCCGCGCTCACCATCTACGACATGTGCAAAGCGGCCGACAAAGGTATCGTGATCGAACAAGTTCGCCTGAAGTACAAGGCGGGAGGTAAAAGCGGTGAATGGCGCAACGATTAATCTTCTGTACTTCGCCCGCGTGGCCGAACTGGTCGGCAAGCGCGCGGAGGCCTGGCCGCTGGACGGCGAGTCCACCGGCGCGCAACTGCTGGCCGCGCTTGGCGAACGCTATCCGCAACTGGCCCCGGCCGGCCGCCTGAAGCTGGCCATCAACCAGACCCACGCCAAGCCGTCGGCGCCGATCCGCGCGGGCGACGAGGTGGCGGTGTTCGAACCCGTCACCGGAGGCTGAGCGTCATGGTCATCGTGCAGGAAGCCGACTTCGACGGCGCCGCGCTCACCGCCGCCCTGCGCGCCAGCGCCGGGCCGGGCGTGGGCGGCATCGTCACCTTCGTGGGCTACGTGCGCGACTACGCGCCGGACACGCCCACCGACACGCTTTACCTGGAACACTACCCCGGCATGTGCGAGCGCGAGCTCGAAGACATCGCCGCCACCGCCCGCGCGCGCTGGAACCTGGACGGCACCGTGATCGTGCACCGGGTTGGCGCCCTCGCCCGCAATGCCCAGATCGTGTTCGTGGCCGCGGCCAGCGCGCATCGCGGCGACGCCTTCCGCGGCTGCGAATTCATCATCGACGCGCTCAAGACCCGCGCGCCCTTCTGGAAGCGCGAGACCCTGGCGGGTGGCGACAGCTTCTGGGTGGAACAGCGCCAATCCGACCAGGACCGCACGCAGTCCTGGGACGCCGAACCCCCGCCCCCCAAGGAGACTCCATGAACGACGCCTCCCCCGTCTCGCTGGCCTGCGCCGTGCTGACGGTCAGCGACACCCGCAGCGCCGGTGACGACACCTCCGGCAACCTGCTGGCCAACAGCCTGGCCCAGGCCGGCCACCAATGCGTGCGGCGCGACATCGCCAAGGACAACATCTACCAGATCCGGCGCGTCATCAGCGACTGGATCGCCGACCCCGAGGTGCAGGTCATCCTGACCACCGGCGGCACCGGCTTCTCGCACGGCGACCACGTGCCGCAGGCGATCCTGCCGCTGCTGGACCGCGAGATTCCCGGCTTCGGCGAGCTGTTCCGCCAGATCTCCTACGAGGAAATCGGCAGCTCCACCATCCAGTCGCGCGCCTTTGCCGGCGCGGCCAACCAGACCCTGCTGTTCTGCCTGCCCGGTTCGAACAACGCCTGCGAGACCGCCTGGAACCGCATCATCCGCGAGCAGCTCGACAGCGGCCACCGCCCCTGCAATTTCGCCACGCACTTCCAACCCCGCGACCAAGAAGACCACTGATACCCATGCTGGATTTCGACCAAGCCCAGACCCTGCTGGCCAACGCGGCCGCCCCCATCGCGCGCCGCGAAGACGTCGGCCTGGACCAGGCGCCCGGACGCGTGCTGGCGGCCGACCTCGACGCCACCGTGGACATCCCGCCGGCCGACAACAGCGCCATGGACGGCTACGCGCTGCGCCTGGCCGACTGGCGGCCGGGCGCGCGCCTGCCGATCCAGCAGCGCTGCTATGCCGGCGACACGCCCGAGCCGCTCAAGCCCGGCCATGCCATCCGCCTGTTCACCGGCAGCCTGATCCCCGCTGGCGCCGACGTGGTGGTGATGCAGGAAGATACGCACGAGGCCGACGAGCAGGTCGAGATCACGCGCGAGCCGCGCCCCGGCCAGCACATCCGCCTGCGCGGCGAGGACACCCTGGCCGGCGCCCCGCTGCTGGCCGCCGGCACGCAGCTGCAGGCCGCCCACGTGGCGCTGCTGGCCTCGCAGGGCCTTGCGAGCGTGCCGGTGTTCGGCCGCCTGCGGGTCGGCATCCTGACCACCGGCGACGAACTGGTGGCCCCCGGCGAGGCGCGCGAACCGGCGCAGATCTACAACTCCAACGGCCCGATGCTGGCCGCGCTGGTGCGCGGGCTGGCGGCCGAACCGACCCACTTGCTGCATGCGCGCGACACCGAAGCCGACCTGCTGGCCGCGTTCAAGACGCTGCTGGCCGATTGCGACCTGGTGCTGAGCGTGGGCGGCGTGTCGGTGGGCGAGCGCGACCTGGTCAAGCCGGCGCTGGCCGCGCTGGGCGGCGAACTGTCTCTGTGGAAGGTGCGCATGAAGCCGGGCAAGCCGGTGGCGCTGGCCATGATCGGCGACAAGCCGGTGGTCAGCCTGCCGGGCAATCCGGTGTCGGCCTACGCGGTGTTCGCCATGCTGGTGACGCCGCTGGTGCGCCGCATGCAGGGCCGCGAAGAGTTGTTCCCGCCGGTCAGCCGGCTGCCGCTGCGCACCGAGCATCCGCGCCAGGACAGCCGCGAGGAATTCCTGCGGGTGCAGCGCCGCACGGCCGACGACGGCGGCGCCGAACTGGTGCCTTACGGCCACCAGGGTTCGGGGGTGATCAGTTCATTGCCGTGGTCGACCGGGCTGGCGCGCCTGCCCGCCGACGTGCGGGTGCAGGACCGCGACCGCGTGCCCTACTACGACCTGCGTCACTGGCTGGCGTAGCGCTCGGCCGCCGCCAGTTCCTCGGGCGTGTTCAGGTTCATGAACGCGCCGGGCGCGTCATCGAACGGCGCGCCCACGCCTCCCACGCGCGACTGCCACAGGCCGACCTTGCGTTCGCCGGCGGCGAGGTAGTCGCGCAGCACCGGCAGCATGGATGTGCGCAGCGCCATGCAGGCCGGATGGCGCTGGCCGCCGGCCACCGCATAGGCCAGGGGCGCGCCCGCCGCCCGCGCCGCGGCGATCAGGCGGTGGGCCAGATCCGCCGGCAGGAACGGCGTGTCGCACGGCGCCACCACCAGCCATTCGCACGGCGCGGCGGCCGCCAGGCCGGCGGCAAGGCCCGCCAGCGGCCCCTGCCAGGCGCCCAGCGCATCGGTATCGTCGGCCACCACCCGGCCATAGCGGGCGTAGCTGTCGGCATTGCGGTTGGCGCTGAGAATCAGCGGCCCGACCTGCGGGGCCAGGCGCCGCGCCACGTGCGCCACCAGCGGCTCGCCACCCAGCAGGACCAATCCCTTGTCGCTGCCCTGCATGCGCGAGCCCTGGCCGCCGGCCAGGATCAGGCCGGCCACCTGTTGCCGGTCGAAAACGGGCGCGGGGTCAACCACCGATGTAGCTCATCTCGACTTTGCGGGCCGGGTCGGCCATGTTGCGGCCGCGCTGTTCGGAGTAGTTGTCGCCCCGGGCGGCCCAGATACCCGTGAGGATGGCGGCCAGTTCATCGTCGCTGGCGCCGTCGCGCAAGGGCGCGCGCAGGTCGTGGCCCTCGTTTCCGAACAGGCACAGGAACAGCTTGCCTTCCGGCGACAGGCGCGCGCGCGTACAGCCGCCGCAGAAGGCGTGAGTGACGCTGGAGATGACGCCGATCTCGCCGCCGCCGTCGCGATAGCGCCAGCGTTCGGCGACGCGGCCCATGCCGTCGGTGGAGATCGGTTCGAGCGGATGGGCCGCGCCGATGCGCGCCAGCACTTCCTCGCTGGGCACCACTTCGGTCAGGTTCCAGCCGTTGGTGTTGCCCACATCCATGTATTCGATGAAGCGCAGGATGTGGCCGCTGCCGCGAAAGCGCTCGGCCATCGGCAGGATCTGCGCATCGTTCAGGCCGCGCCGCACCACCATGTTGACCTTGACGGGCGCCAGCCCGGCCGCGGCGGCGGCGTCGATGCCGCGCAGCACGTCGTCGGGGGTGAAGCCGCTGTCGCTCATGTCCTGGAACATGGACGCGTCCAGCGCGTCCAGGCTGACCGTGACGCGGTTAAGCCCCGCCTGCTTGAGCACGGCGGCCTTGCGTTCGAGCAGGCTGCCGTTGGTGGTGAGCGTCAGTTCCAGCGGCCGGCCGGCGGGCGTGCGCAGCCCGGACAGCAGGCCGACCAGGTTTTCCACATGCTTGCGCAGCAGCGGCTCGCCGCCGGTCAGGCGGATCTTCTCCACCCCCAGGCGGGTGAAGACGCCGGCCAGCCGCGCGATTTCCTCGAACGACAGCAGGTCGGAATGGCGCATGAAGACGTAGTTGGTATCGAATACCTCGCGCGGCATGCAGTAGGTGCAGCGGAAATTGCAGCGGTCCGTGACCGAGATGCGCAGGTCGCGCAGCGGCCGCGCGCGCCGGTCGAGCGCGGGCCGGCCCGCGGGCGGCGGCGCCAGGGGCGCCGGACGCTCGGTGCGGCGGTCAGCCAGGAGGATCACTTTGCTCATGGGAACATCATAGCCCGGCGCACGCGGCGGCGCGCCTAGGAAAATGCCTCTTCAAGGGTCTGCAGGCGGCCGGTGTCGCGGGCGTCGTAGCCCACCAGCTGGCCGACGTAGCCGACGTAGTCGGGGCTGCGCATGATGGACAGCAGGTCGCGCATGGCGGGCGTTTCGAGCGCACTCTTGCGGATGGCGAAGAAATAACGCTCGCGCACCAGCGGGATGAAGTCCAGGCCGAAGCGGCAGGCGGCGGTCTCCACGCCCACACCGGTATCGGCCATGCCGCTGGCAATATGGGCGGCGATCGCCATGTGGGTGAATTCGTTGGTCTCGTAGCCCTGAACCTCGCTGATCGAGACCCCCGCGCGCTGCAGCATCAGGCTGACCAGATAGCGCGTGCTGGAGCCGATCTGGCGGTTGACGAAACGCACGTCCTGGCGCGCCAGGTCGGCCATGCCGCTGATGCGCTTGGGATTGCCGGCCATCACGAACAGCCCGGTATTGCGCACCGCCAGGTGGATCAGCACGTAATCGTCGGCGTGCAGCCACTGTGCGTAGCGATCCATGATGGGCGCCTCGAAGTCGCCCAGCGGCACCTGGAAGCCCGCCAGGTCGCATTCGCCGCGCTCGAGCGAGGCCAGCGCCTCGATCGCGGTGCGGTAGCGCAGTTCCAGCCCCGGCTTGCGCCCGCCCATGTGTTCCATCAGCGATTCCACCGCGAAGCCGTGGCTGGCGTGCAGCCGCAGGTGCGGATCGTTTTCCGGCAAGAGCCGCGCCAGTTCCTCCTGCAGTTCCGAGGCCAGGCTGTCGAGCGTGGGCATCAACCGCGCCTCGATGCGGCGGTTGGCCCACAGCAGGCGCTGCGCGAACGGCGACAGCTGGGTGCCCTGGCGACGGTTGGTGATCAGCAGCTGGGTGCCGAAGATGCCTTCGAAACGGCGCAGCACGCCCCAGGCGTGCCGGTATGACAGATCACAGGCGCGACAGGCGCCGGCGATGTTGCCGGTGGCGTCGATGGCGGCCAGCAGCGCCAGCATGTCCTGCAGCGGCACGGGGGCGCCGTCGTCTCCACCCAAGGTCCATTGCGGCCGCAGGCCGATTCGGAACTTATATGTCATTTATTTCTTATTGAAGGCGATTAATTACCTATTTAGAGTACACAAATAACGCGAGGCACGGGAATTTTATATGTTTTTCTTTACATATAAATCACCCTGACCTCCCATCACAACAGCCCCCCACCCTACGGGGCCCAGCACTACTTGGAGGAGACCGCCATGCGCCAGCGCGAGGCAAAATCCGATCTGGCTTCCACCGGCGGCGCCCGTGGCGGCGCGTTGGCGTTGGACGCCGCCCAGGCGTCCGCCAGCCCGGCGGTGGCGGCCACCGCCCGCATCCTGGCGCGCCTGAAGGACCAGCCCGGCCCCCTGTTGCCGGTGCTGCACGCGGTGCAGCACGAACTGGGCTGTATTCCGGCCGAGGCGGTGCAGACCATCGCCGAGGCCCTGAACCTGTCGCGCGCCGAAGTCCACGGCGTCATCACCTTCTACCCCCATTTCCGCAGCGAACCCGCCGGGCGCCACACGCTGGAAGTATGCCGCGCCGAATCCTGCCAGGCGATGGGCGGCGAACAACTGGCCGCCCATGCGCGCCAGGCGTTGGGCTGTGATTTCCATGCCAGCACGCGCGACGGCGACTTCACGCTGGAGCCGGTGTACTGCCTGGGCCTGTGCGCCCAGTCGCCGGCGGTGATGCTGGACGGCCAGCCGCACGCACGCGTCACGCCGGCCAAGCTCGACCGCCTGCTGCATCGCGCGCGGGAGGCCGGCCAATGAGCGCCCCCACCCTGATCTACGTGCCGCGCGACGCCGCGGCGCTGGCCATGGACGCCGACGCCGTGGCCGCCGCCATCGAACTGGCCGCCGACGAACGCGGCCTGGCCGTGCAAGTGGTGCGCAACGGCTCGCGCGGCTTGCTGTGGCTGGAACCGCTGGTCGAGATCGCCACGCCCCAGGGCCGCCTGGCCTACGGGCCGGTGCAGCCCGAGGACGTGCCGGCGCTGTTCGACGCCGGCTGGCTGACGGGCGGCGCGCATCCGCTGGGCCTGGGCCTGACCGAGGAGATTCCTTATCTCAAGCAGCAGGAACGCCTGACCTTCGCCCGCGTCGGCGTGATCGATCCGCTGTCGCTGCAGGACTACGCCGCGCACGGCGGCCTGCAGGGCCTGAAGCGCGCGCTGGCCATGGAGCCCGCCGCCATCGTCGAAGAGATGGTCACGTCGGGCCTGCGCGGACGCGGCGGCGCGGCCTTTCCCACCGGCATCAAGTGGAAGACCGTGCTGGGGTCGCCGGCCGACCGCAAGTACATCGTCTGCAATGCCGACGAGGGCGATTCGGGCACCTTCGCCGACCGCCTGCTGATGGAAGGCGATCCCTACGTGCTGATCGAGGGCATGACCATCGCCGGCCTGGCGGTGGGCGCCACCTACGGCTACATCTACGTGCGTTCCGAATACCCGCACGCCATCGCCACGCTGGAGGCCGCCATCGAGCGGGCGCGCAGCGTCGGCTGGCTGGGCGACGACGTGCACGGCAGCGGCCGCCGCTTCGACCTGGAAGTGCGCAAGGGCGCCGGCGCCTATATCTGCGGCGAGGAAACCTCGCTGCTGGAGAGCATCGAGGGCAAGCGCGGCGTGGTGCGCGCCAAGCCGCCGCTGCCGGCGATCGCGGGCCTGTTCGGCAAGCCCACCGTGATCAACAACGTGATCTCGCTGGCCACCGTGCCGATCATCCTGGCCAAGGGCGCGGCCTATTACCGCGACTACGGCGTGGGCCGCTCGCACGGCACGCTGCCGTTCCAGCTGGCCGGCAACCTCAAGCAGGGCGGGCTGGTGGAAAAGGCCTTCGGCCTGAGCCTGCGAGACCTGCTCTACACCTTCGGCGGCGGCAGCGCCTCGGGCCGGCCGCTGCGCGCGGTGCAGGTCGGCGGCCCGCTGGGCGCCTACCTGCCCGAATCGCAGTGGGATGTGCCGCTGGACTACGAAGCCTATGTCCAGATCTCGGCCATGATCGGCCACGGCGGCCTGGTGGCGTTCGACGACAGCGTCGACATGGCGCGCATGGCGCGCTATGCGATGGAGTTCTGCGCCATCGAGTCCTGTGGCAAGTGCACGCCCTGTCGCATCGGCTCGACCCGTGGCGTGGAGACCATCGACAAGATCACCGCCGGCGGCCCGGGGCGCGAACAGCAGGTGCACCTGCTGCGCGACCTGTGCGACACCATGCTGGGCGGATCGCTGTGCGCCCTGGGGGGCATGGCGCCCTACCCGGTGCTGTCCGCGCTGAACCACTTCCCGCAGGACTTCGGCATCGAGTCCGCGCAGTCCGCCGCCCACCCCGCCTGAATCCGAGACCGCCATGCTAGAAACCGTCATCAAGCGCGACCGCGATCTGGGCACCCCGGCGCGGGTGTCCGAAAAGACCGTCACCCTGACCATCGACGGCCAGGAAATCACCGTGGCCGAAGGCACCTCGCTGATGCGCGCGGCCGCCGAGGCCGGCATCAACATCCCCAAGCTCTGCGCCACCGACAGCCTGGAGCCGTTCGGCTCGTGCCGCCTGTGCCTGGTGCAGATCGAGGGCCGGCGCGGCTATCCCGCCTCGTGCACCACGCCGGCCGAGAACGGCATGGTGGTGTTCACCGAAACACCCAAGCTGCACGACCTGCGGCGCGGGGTGATGGAGCTGTACATCTCCGACCATCCGCTGGACTGCCTGACCTGTCCGGCCAACGGCGACTGCGAGCTGCAGGACATGGCCGGCGTGGTGGGGCTGCGCAACGTGCGCTACGGCTATGACGGCGCCAACCACTTGAAGAGCGAGAAGGACGAGTCCAACCCGTACTTCACCTATGACGCCTCCAAGTGCATCGTCTGCAACCGCTGCGTGCGCGCCTGCGAGGAAACCCAGGGCACCTTCGCGCTGACCATCTCGGGCAAGGGCTTCGAGTCGCGCGTGTCGCCGGGGCAGGACCAGCCGTTCCTGGAGAGCGAATGCGTGTCCTGCGGCGCCTGCGTGCAAGCCTGTCCGACCTCGACCCTGCAGGAAAAGACCGTCATCATGATGGGCCAGGCCGAGCACTCGGTGGTCACCACCTGCGCCTATTGCGGCGTGGGCTGTGGCTTCAAAGCCGAGATGAAGGGCCAGGAAGTGGTGCGCATGGTGCCGTGGAAGGATGGCCAGGCCAACCGCGGCCACTCCTGCGTCAAGGGCCGCTTCGCCTGGGGCTACGCCACCCACAAGGAACGCGTGCTCAAGCCGATGATCCGCAAGCGCATCACCGATTCCTGGCGCGAAGTGTCGTGGGAAGAGGCGATCGAGTACGCGGCTTCCGAATTCCGCCGCATCCAGGGCCAGTACGGCCGCGACGCGGTCGGCGGCATCACGTCGTCGCGCTGCACCAACGAGGAAACCTGGCTGGTGCAGAAGCTGGTGCGCGCCGCCTTCGGCACCAACAACGTCGACACCTGCGCCCGCGTGTGCCATTCGCCCACGGGCTACGGGCTGAAGCAGACGCTGGGCGAATCCGCCGGCACCCAGACCTTCGACTCGGTGATGCACACCGACGTGGTCATCGTCATGGGCGCCAACCCCTCCAGCGGCCATCCGGTGTTCGCCTCGCGCCTGAAGCGCCGCCTGCGCCAGGGCGCGCGGCTGATCGTGATCGACCCGCGCCGCATCGAGCTGGTGAGTTCGCCGCACATCAAGGCCGACTTCCACCTGCAGGTGCGGCCCGGCACCAACACCGCGCTGCTGTCATCGATGGCGCACGTGATCGCCACCGAAGGGCTGATCGACGAGGCCTACGTGGCCGAGCGCTGCGAGGCCAAGGCGTTCCAGGAATGGCGCGACTTCGTGTCGCTGCCCGAGAACTCGCCCGAAGCCATGGCCGAGATCACCGGCGTGCCGGCGCAGGCCGTGCGCGGCGCGGCGCGCCTGTTCGCCACCGGCGGCAACGGCTCGATCTACTACGGCCTGGGCGTGACCGAGCACAGCCAGGGATCGACCACCGTCATGGCCATCGCCAACCTGGCCATGGCCACCGGCAATGTCGGCCGCGAAGGCGTGGGCGTGAACCCGCTGCGCGGCCAGAACAACGTGCAGGGCTCGTGCGACATGGGTTCGTTCCCGCACGAGCTGCCGGGCTACCGCCACATTTCCGACAACGTGGCGCGGGCGCAGTTCGAGCAGGACTGGGGCGTGACGCTGCAGCCCGAGCCCGGCCTGCGCATTCCCAACATGTTCGAGGCCGCGCTGGGCGGCACCTTCAAGGGCCTGTACTGCCAGGGCGAGGACATCGTGCAGTCCGATCCCAACACGCAGCACGTGGCGGCGTCGCTGGCGGCGATGGAATGCATCGTGGTGCAGGACCTGTTCCTGAACGAGACCGCCAAGTACGCGCACGTGTTCCTGCCGGGTTCGTCGTTCCTGGAAAAGGACGGCACCTTCACCAACGCCGAGCGCCGCATCTCGCGCGTGCGCAAGGTGATGGAACCGAAGAACGGCAAGGCCGACTGGGAAGTGACCGTGGCGCTGTCGAACGCGCTGGGCTATCCCATGAACTACCGCCACCCGCGCGAGATCATGCAGGAGATCGCGCGCCTGACGCCGACCTTCAGCGGCGTCAGCTACGAGAAGCTGGACAAGCTGGGCAGCCTGCAATGGCCATGCAACGACGACGCGCCCGAGGGCACGCCGATCATGCACATCGACAGCTTCGTGCGCGGCAAGGGCAAGTTCATGATCACCAAGTACGTGCCGACCGACGAACGCAGCACGCGCCGCTTCCCGCTGCTGTTGACCACCGGCCGCATCCTGTCGCAATACAACGTGGGCGCGCAGACGCGCCGCACGCCCAATGTCATGTGGCACAGCGAGGACGTGCTGGAGATCCATCCGCAGGACGCCGAGGACCGTGGCGTCAACGAAGGCGACTGGGTCGGCATCCAGAGCCGCTCGGGCGAGACCGTGCTGCGCGCGACCCTGACCGACCGGGTGCAGCCGGGCGTGGTATACACCACCTTCCACTTCCCCGAGTCCGGCGCCAACGTCGTCACCACCGACAGTTCCGACTGGGCCACCAACTGCCCCGAGTACAAGGTCACGGCCGTGCAGGTCACGCGCGTGTCCCAGCCATCGGAATGGCAGCGGCAATGGTCGCGCTTCGCGGACATCCAGCAGAAGCTGCTGCGCGAGCGCTCACGCGAAAGCGAAGCCACGCTGGCGGGGAAATAACCCCGACAGCCGGCCGGAGCCGCCATGGACCACAGCCCTTCCTCCCCCGCAGACCGCCCCGATTCCGTGGCGGCCCAGGTGACCCGCGTGCGGGCCGGCGCCATCGCGCCGCACGCCGAGGGCGACCGGCTGGCCGAAGAAACGCCAGTGGCGCTGGAGTTCAACGGCATCAGCCACGCCACCATGCTGGCCACGCCCGCCGACCTGGAGGACTTCGCCGTCGGCTTTTCGCTGTCGGAAGGCATCATCGACAGCGTGGCCGACGTGCGCGGCATCGACGTGCTGCCGCAATGCGACGGCATCGTGGTGCAGATCGAGATTTCCAGCGCCTGCGAGGCGCGCTTGAAATCGCGCCGCCGCGCCATGGCCGGACGCACCGGCTGCGGGCTGTGCGGCGTCGAGACGCTGCCCGAGGTGCTGCGGCCGGTCGCGCCGGTGCCCGCCGGCGCGCCGCTGCCGGTGGGCGCGGTGCTGCGGGCGATGCGCGACATGCGCGCGCGCCAGGCGCTGCATGACCTGACCGGGGCCACCCACGCCGCCGGCTGGGCCGACGCCAGCGGCGCCGTGGCCCTGGTGCGCGAGGACGTGGGCCGCCACAACGCGCTCGACAAGCTGGTCGGCGCGCTGGCGCGCCAGGCCCTGTCCGCCGCGCACGGCGTGGTGCTGGTGTCCAGCCGCGCCAGCTTCGAGATGGTGCAGAAGACCGCAGCGGCCGGCGTCGGCATCCTGGCGGCGGTATCGGCCCCGACCGCGTTGGCCGTGCGCCTGGCCGACAGCGCCGGCATCGCGCTGCTGGGCTTTTTGCGCGACGACGACGCGACCCTGTATTCCCACCCTGAACGCATCACTTCGCAGACCTGACACGCATGGAAATCGGCAACCTGATCCGCATGGCCAACCGCATCGGCCAATTCTTCGAAGCCATGCCGCTGCGGCCGGAAGCGGTGGAAGGCGTGGCCAACCACATCCACAAATTCTGGGAGCCCCGCATGCGCAACGAGCTGCTGGACTTCCTGGCGCGGCAGCCCGACGGCGATGCCGGCGAACACCAATTGCATCCGCTGGTGCTGGAGGCGGTGGCGCAGAACCGCGAACGCCTGACACCGCTGGCGCGCGTGTCCTGACCGACCGACGCGTCCACACCGATCCGCGTGCCCACGACGGCGCGCGGGCGCAGCAAGCTTTACCGCAGCAAAGGGTTCAACAAGAGACGGCGGGACTGGATTTCTCCAGCCAACGCCGCTATAAAGCCGCACCCCGAGGAGACCTCATGGAAAGCACTGCAACACTCGACCTGCCCGGCGCCAAGCCGGGCTTCCTGGACAAAGAACGCACCATCGCCGGGCCGGGCTTCTCGCGCTGGCTGGTACCCCCGGCCGCGCTGGCCATCCACCTTTGCATCGGCATGGCCTATGGCTTTTCGGTGTTCTGGCTGCCCCTGTCCAAGGCCATCGGCGGCGCCCAGCCGCTGCAATGCCCGGCCGACATGAGCCTGGTCGCCGAACTGTTCACCACCAGTTGCGACTGGCGCATCTCCACCATGGGGTGGATGTACACGCTGTTCTTCGTGCTGCTGGGCTGCTCGGCGGCCCTGTGGGGCGGCTGGCTGGAACGCGCCGGACCGCGCAAGGCCGGCGTGGTGTCGGCGCTGTGCTGGTGCGGCGGCCTGGTGATCTCGGCGGCCGGCGTCTACCTGCACCAGATGTGGATGCTGTGGCTGGGCTCGGGCGTCATCGGCGGCATCGGGCTGGGGCTGGGCTATATCTCGCCGGTCAGCACGCTGATCAAGTGGTTCCCGGACCGTCGCGGCATGGCGACGGGCATGGCCATCATGGGCTTCGGCGGCGGTGCCATGATCGGCGCGCCGCTGGCCGACGTGCTGATGCGCCACTTCGCCACGCCCACCTCGCCGGGCGTGTGGCAGACCTTCCTGACCATGGCGCTGGTGTACTTCGTCTTCATGATGTCGGGCGCGCTCGGCTACCGCGTGCCGCCCACCGGCTGGAAGCCGCAAGGCTGGACCGCGCCCGCCAAGCACGCCAACAACGTCATGATCACCAAGGGCCACGTGCACGTGAAGCGGGTCTGGGGCGTGCCGCAGTTCTGGCTGGTGTGGCTGGTGCTGTGCCTGAACGTGACCGCCGGCATCGGCATCCTGGGCATGGCCTCGCCGCTGCTGCAGGAAGTGTTCGGCGGCGGCCTGATCAACAAGCCCGAGCTGGGCTACGGCCAGCTCGACAAGAGCCAGCTGGCCGCGATCGCCGCCATCGCCGCGGGCTTTACCGGCCTGCTCAGCCTGTTCAATATCGGCGGCCGCTTCTTCTGGGCCAGCCTGTCGGACAAGCTGGGCCGCAAGATGACCTACCTGGTGTTCTTCGTGCTGGGCTTCGCGCTGTACGCGGCCATTCCGTGGACCGCGCACATGGGCGCGCTGGCGTTGTTCGTGGGGGCCTTCTGCGTCATCCTGTCGATGTACGGCGGCGGCTTTTCCACCGTGCCGGCCTACCTGGCGGACCTGTTCGGCACACAGATGGTGGGCGCCATCCACGGCCGTCTGCTGACGGCGTGGTCGGCGGCGGGCATCTTCGGGCCCGTGCTGGTGAACTACATCCGCGAATACCAGCTGTCCATCGGCGTGCCGCGGGCGCAGGTCTACGACATCACCATGTACATCCTGGCGGGCATGCTGGTGCTGGGCTTCCTGTGCAACCTGGCGATCCGCCCGGTGAATCCCAAGTACTTCATGAACGACGAGGAACTGGCGCGCGAAAAGGCCCTGGCGCACGAGCGCGCCGTGGCCGCCGAGACCCATGGCGTGGGCGCCTCGACCTTCCGCACGCCGCTGGCCCTGGTGCTGTTCGCCTGGGCCTGCGTCGGCATCCCGCTGGCCTGGGGCATCTGGATCACGCTGCAAAAGACGGTGGTGCTGTTCCACTGAGACGGACCCGGTGGGCGGCGCCACGCCTCGTCCGCCGCCCACGGGGCGCGAAGCTGCTACATTGGCAGCCCGCGCCTTTTCTTTTTCCGTTCCCCGGATTTCCCCGTTTCATGACCGCCCTGTCCCCCAAGCCTTCCCTGCCCGGAGCGTCCCGTTGACCCAGCCTGAACTGCATTGGACGGAGGGCGAGGCCCCGGACCTGACCCACCATAGCGCCCGCTGGCGCTCGGAATCGGGCGCCGCGCCCCCCAAGCGCGTGGTGCTGGCCGACGACCGCACCACGGCGGACGCGGCCTATCGCCTGGCCTGCGAAGGGGTCGGCCTGCTGTGGCGTGGCGACTTCCAGAATGCGCGCCAGTTGCTGCAGGCCATGACCCGGCGGGTCGACAAGCGTCCGCGCAAGCCGGTGGACACCATGCTGGAGGCCTTCAACCAGCATCGCCAGATCCAGTCGCAGCGCGCCCGCGTCCTGGGCATGCTGCTGATTCCGTTCGACGCCGGCCACGGCATTTCGCTGCGCCGCGCGCCGGATGCGCGGCAGGCCTGCGAAGAAGCCCACGGCCCCGCCAACGAGCCCTACGTGGCGTCGCTGCGCGAACTGCTGGGCCTGATCGGCGCCTTCGAATGGCGCAAGAAAGGCGTGGAGATCCCCGCGCTGGACAACCGCATCCACCCCCACTATGGCGTGTTTTCGCCGTTGCGCGGCGAGTACATCGACCTGGTGGCGCGCACGCCGATGCCGCGCGGCAGCGTGGCCTTCGATATCGGCACCGGCACCGGCGTGCTGGCGGCGGTGCTGGCGCGGCGCGGCGGCAAGCGCGTCATCGCCACCGACATGGACCCGCGGGCGCTGGCCTGCGCCCGCGAAAACCTCGAACGGCTGGGCCTGTCGAAACAGGTCGAGGTGGCGCAGGCCGACCTCTTTCCCGAAGGCCGGGTGTCGCTGGCCGTCTGCAACCCGCCGTGGCTGCCGGCCCGGCCCAGTTCGCCCGTCGAGCACGCCGTCTACGACCCCGACAGCCGCATGCTGCGGGGCTTCCTGAACGGGCTGGCGGCGCACCTGACGCCCAGCGGCGAGGGCTGGCTGATCCTGTCGGACCTGGCCGAGCACCTGGGGCTGCGCACCCGCGAGCAATTGCTGGAGATGATCGAGCAGGCCGGCCTGCGCGTGCTGGAACGCATCGATACGCGGCCCACGCATGGCCGCGCCAAGGATCCCGACGATCCCTTGTACGCGGCGCGCTCGAAGGAAGTCACGTCGCTGTGGCGGCTGGCGGCGGCCTGAGAGCGGTCAACCGGCCTCACGGCCGTTTTTTCATGCCCGCCCCGCCGCGACGTTGACGCTGATGGCGATGATGAAGACGTTGAAGAAGAAGGCGATGACGCTGTGCACCAGCGCCGTGCGCCGCATCCGCCGGCTGACGATCTGCACGTCGGAAACCTGGAACGTCATGCCCAGCACCAGGGCGAAATAGGCGAAGTCCCAGTAGTCGGGGTCTTCCTTGCCCGGAAAATCCAGGCCCTTGTGCAGGGCATTGCGATGGCTGTAGTAGCCATGCGCGTAATGCAGCGCGAAGATCATGTTCAGGTAGAGCCACGACAGCACGATGCTGACGGCGGCCGCCACCAGGTCGGCCACGCCCTCGGCGCCGCCAGCCGCGCGCATTTCGGTCCACAGCGCCGCCATCACCAGGCAGGACAGCGCCACGCTGCTCCAGAGCACGGCGCTGCGGCCGACGTCGACCTGCTGCGCGCGTACCCGCATCATGTCCGGCGTGGCCCTGCCGAACGCGGCGCCGGTCAGCAGCAGGAACACCAGCGCCGCCACGTCGAACGCCAGCAGCCCGGCGCGGCTGGGCGTGAGGCCGACGCGCCACAGCGCGCCCGCCAGGATGGCGAACAGCGCGCCGCACAGCACCAGCCGCCGGTGCGCATGGAAGAACGGCAGCGGCGCGATCCCGGCGGGCGGCGATTCGATATCCGGATCCTTGACCGGCAGCGTCATGGCGGACTCCCAGCGTGGCAGGAGCCTAAACGCTAACCGATAGCGAGCAATCCGACCAGCGCCCCGCCGAACAGCAGCCATAGCGGGTGGATGCGCGAGGCGCTGCCCAGCAACGCGACCACGGCGGTGATGGCGCCCAGCAGCCAGGAATGCACCGAGGCCTCGGTGATCAGGGCGGCGCTGGCGGCCACCAGCCCCACCGTCATGGGGAAGATGCCGGCCTGGATCACGCCGCGCCAGGGCCGGTCCTTGAAGCGCTCCCACAGGCCCAGGGCGATGATGGTGATGAGGGACGACGGCCCGAACTTGGCCAGCGTGGTGACCAGCATGCCGGCCCAGCCGGCCACGTGCCAGCCGACCAGCGTGACCACCATCAGGTTGGGGCCGGGCGCCGCCTGGCCCAGGGCGAACAGCGCGGAGAAGTCGGCGGCCGTCATCCAGCCGTGCACCTCCACCACCTGGCGCTGCATTTCGGGCAGGATGGTGTTGCCGCCGCCGAAGGCCAGCACCGACAGCTGCGAAAAGATGATGGCCAGGGCGATCAGGGTCTGCATCATCGACGTTGCCTCCAGACCAGCAGGATGCTCAGCGGCGTCAGCACCGCCATGGTCGGCAGCAGCGGGATGCGCAGCACCGCGATGGCGATGAAACAGGCCGTGGCCACCAGGCCGGCCAGCCAATCGCGGCGCTTCAGGACCGGCATGCCGATCTTGACCGCCATCGAAATCAGCAGCCCTGCGGCAGCCGCGGCCAGCCCGGCGAACAGGTGCTGGATGTGCGGGTCGTTCTGGAAGCGGTCGTAGACCATGCCCAGCAGCACCACGATGGCCGAAGGCGCCAGGATCAGGCCCATCAGCGCCGCGAAGGCGCCGCGCGGGCCGCGGAACTTCATGCCCAGCGCCACCGACAGGTTGATGATGTTGCCGCCCGGCAGGAACTGGCACAGCCCCAGCAGGTCGGTGAACTCGGCGCCGGACAGCCAGCGGTGCTTTTCGACCACCATGCGGCGCGCCAGGGGCAGCGCGCCGCCGAAGGCGGTCAGGCCGAGCATGAGGAATCCGTAGAACAGTTGCCCGCAAGTGGGCGGCGGCCGCGTGGCGGCGTCGGGGGAATCAGGTGCTGCTGCGTTCATTGTCGTGGAGGTCGCGGCGGGTCCGCAAGGCGCCGGCGCCGCGGCGCCGGGAGTGGAGAGACAGCACGCAGCCTACTCCCGCGCCAGGATAATGTCTAATATATGACTGGTTAAACACTCATATCCTGTTCATATGGCATCCGTCGACCTGCGTCTGTTGCGCTATTTCCTGGCGGTGGCCGAGGAATCCCACCTGACCAAGGCCGCCGCCCGGCTCGGTATCCGCCAGCCCCCACTGAGCCAGCAGATCCGCGTGCTGGAACAGGAGCTGGGCGTCACGCTGTTCCACCGGCTGCCGCGCGGCATGGAGCTGACCGAAAGCGGCCGCGCCCTGCTGGCCGACGCGCGCAGCATCCTGGCCCTGGTCGACCAGGCGGTCGATGGCGTGCGGCGCGTGTCGCTGGGAGAAAGCGGCAGGCTGACGGTGGGTTTCACCGGTTCGGCGGCCTTCCATCCCTTCGTGCCGTCGCTGATCCGCCGCTTTCGCGAGAACGCGCCGCAGGTGCGCCTGGTGCTGGAGGAAAGCAGCACCGGCGAACTGATGGAAGACGTGCGCGACGGCCGCGTCGACGTGGCCTTCATCCGCGGCGCCCATGGCGTCGACCGCGGCGTGGCGGTCGAGACCGTGCTGGAGGAAAGCATGCTGGCCGCCTTTCCGGCCGACCACCCCATGGTCAAGGGCCGCGCGCGCAAGCGCATCGCCCTGTCGGAACTGGCCGACGAATCGCTGATCCTGTATCGCCGCCACAACGGCCCGGGACTGTACGATGCCATCATTTCGGCGTGCCGCGCCGCGGGCTTCAGCCCCAGGGTGGCCCAGGAAGCGCCGCGCATGCTGTCCACCCTCAGCCTGGTGGCGGCCGGCCTGGGCGTGTCGCTGGTGCCGGCCTCGCTGCGCCGGGTCAATATCGAGGGCGTGGTGTACGTCAACGTCAGCGGCCCGGTGGCAATGCGCGCGCCGCTCACGCTGATCTGGCGCGACGCGCCGCTGACCGGCGCCATCCGCCGCCTGATCGAGGAAGTGCGGGCACACCGCGAAGCCGAGGACCCGGCGCGATAGCGCTACACTGGCCACCCCCAGTCCCAGCCGCATCCCCATGCCCGCCCCCCATCCCATCGGCGTATACGACTCCGGCGTCGGCGGATTGAGCGTGCTGCGCGCCATCCGCGAGGCCCTGCCGCACGAGCACCTGCTGTACGTGGCCGACTCCGCCCACGTGCCCTACGGCGAGAAGACGCAGCAATACGTCCAGCAAAGGGCGCTGGCCATCGCCGACTACCTGGTGTCGCGCCGGGCCAAGGCCATGGTGGTGGCCTGCAACACCGCCACGGCCGCCGCCATCGCCGCCCTCCGCGCCCGCCATCCGGACCTGGCGATCATCGGCGTGGAACCAGCCATCAAGCCGGCCGCGCACCTGACGCGCAGCGGCGTGGTGGGCGTCTTCGCCACCACGGGCACGCTGGCCAGCCCCAAGTTCGCCGCTCTGGTGCAGCGCGAGGCGCCGGAGATCCGCATCCTGTTCCGCCCCTGCCCCGAATGGGTGCTGCAGGTGGAACGCGGTGAAATCCAAGGCGAGGCCGCCGCCCGCGTCGTGGCCGCGCCGGTGCATGAACTGCTGGCCCAGGGCGCCGATGCGCTGGTGCTGGGCTGCACCCATTTCCCGTTCCTGCATGACGCGATCCAGGCCGCGGCGGGCCCCGCCGTGCCATTGCTGGAAACCGGCGGGCCGGTGGCGCGGCGCCTGCGGCACCAGTTGCAGGAACGCGGACTGCTGGCGGGCGCGGGCCCCGGCGCGGTGGAACTGGTAACCACCGGCGACGCCGCCGCGCTGGCCGGCCTGGCCGCGCAACTGCTCGGCCTGCCGGCGACCGCCACGCGGGTGCCGCCCGGGTGGTGCTGACGGGCCGATTCCGTTTCCCTTGATTGCGCGCATCCCGCCGGCCCCCGTCCGGCGGAATAATTGCGTAAAGTGGAGTTGCCGCGGCGCCGCCATGACGGGGCGGCCGCGGGCTCGCGGACAACAAGGAGACGTCGATGAAACGCATTCTGATCCCGGTGGACGGCTCGCAGCATGCCGTCCACGCCGTGCGCGCCATGCTCGATGCGCGCAGCTATGACCCCGTCGAACGCGTGGAGCTGCTGACCGTGCAGATCCCGCTGCAGGCCGGCAAGATCGGCCGCGGCCTGTCGCAGGCCGATATCGACGCCTATCACCAGGAAGAAGGCGAGGCCGCGCTGCGCGACGCCAGCGCCTTGCTGGCGCAAGCCGGCGTGCCGTTCACCCCGCGCATCGAGACCGGCGCGGCGGCCGAGACCATCGCCCGCGTCGCCGCCGAGATCGACGCCGACGAAATCTACATGGGCACGCGCGGCATGGGCTCGGTGGCCGCGCTGTTCATGGGCTCGGTCGCCACCAAGGTCCTGCACCTGACGGAATTGCCCGTCACCCTGGTCAAGTAAGGAGCCGCCATGCTGAACATCCTCGTCCCCGTGGACGGTTCCGACAATGCCAACCGCGCCGTGCTGCACGCGCGCCAGCTGGCCCAGGGCGCGCCCGACGCGCGCATCCACCTGCTCAACATCCAGTCGCCGCCGCAGGGCCGCGCCGGCCTGTCGCGGCTGGTCACGCAGGACATGATCGACGAGTACTACGTGCGCGAGGGCCAGGAAGCCGCCGATGAAGCGCGCAAGCTGCTCGACGTCACCGGCACCGACTACACCAGCCATGTCGAATTCGGCAAACCGGCGATCGAGATCCACGCCTATGCGCAGGAACACCAGTGCGCGCGCATCGTCATGGGCACGCGCGGCCATGGCGCGCTGGCCGGCGTTCTGATCGGCTCGGTCGCCAACCAGGTGGTGCAGCTGGCCGAGGTGCCGGTGACGCTGGTGCGCTGAACCCCGGCGAGGGCGCGAGGCGGCCGGCGCGGCAGGTCCGCTAGAGGCCGGTCGGCAACGCCGGCAAGGTCAGCGTCACGCGCAGCCCGCCCAGCGGCGATGGCCCCGCGCTGACCTCGCCACCATAGGTGCCGGCCAGGTCGCGCACGATGTCCAGGCCCAGGCCGGAACCAGGCCGTTGCTCGTCCATGCGCACGCCACGCTCGAAGATGCGTTCGCGCTCGTCTTCGGAGATGCCCGGGCCGTCGTCGTCGATCACGATGCTCAGGCGGTCTGGCGCGGTCGCCTGGGCGCCGATGCGGACGCGCCGCGCGGCCCATTTGCAGGCGTTGTCGAGCAGGTTGCCGACCATTTCCTGCAGGTCCTGCTCCTCGCCGCGAAACTCGAGCCGGTCGGCGAATTCGTCCATCTCCAGTTGCAGTTGCCGTGCCGCATACAAGCGCTGCATGACGCGCAACAGCGCCTGTAGCGGCGCCCGCAGCGGCGTGCGTCCGCCCGCCGTGCCGGAGGCCGCTGCGGCGCGCGCGCGCGCCAGGTGGTGGTCGATCTGGCGCTGCGCCATCGCAACCTGTTCACGCACCAGGCGGGCGAAGGCGCCCTCTTCGCGCATCGCCGCGTTGCCCAGGATGGTCAACGGCGTCTTGACCGCATGCGCCAGGTTGCCGGCCTGGGTCCGCGCCCGTTGCACGATGTCGGCGTTGACCGCCAGGACGCGGTTGAAATCATCGACCAGCGGCTGGATCTCGCTGGGAAAACGGCCCTCGATGCGCACGCTATTGCGGCCCTGCTGCGCGGCCAGCTGGCGCCGCAGCCGTCCCAGCGGCCGCAACCCAACCATCACCTGCACCACCGCTGCCGCCACCAATCCGGCCGCCAGCGCGCCCAGCGACAGCAACAACATGTGGTCGAAGCGTTCGATGGGCTCGGCCAGCACCGCGCGATCGGCGGCCACCACCAGGCGCAGCGCGCCGGCGTCGCTGTCTTCGGGCTTGAGCAGGCGCGTCAGCGCGCTCAGGTCGTGGTTCTCGGGTCCGGCGATGTCATGGAAACCATCGGTGCGGTCAGTGGCGGGCAGGGCCAGCACCTGGTCCCACAACGAGCGCGAACGCGCCACGCCCGCGGCCACCACGCGGCCGGCGTCGTCGAGACGGTCGATCTGCCAGTACAGGCCGGACAGCGGCTGCTCCAGGCGGGGATCGCTCAAGGGAGAAGCCACGGTCGGCCGCCCGTCCGGCGCCACGCTGACCGCCGCCGTCAACTGGTTCATGTGCAGCGCCAGCTCGGCCCGCAACTGTTCGGAAATGTGCTGGCGAAACAGGCTGCCCAGTCCCCATCCGGCCAGCACGATGATCGCCGCAATCCAGGCGAGCGTGCCGGCCAGCATGCGCCAGCGCAGCGACCCCGGCGCGCGCGACGCGGTCATGACGGACAGGCGAGCCGGTAACCCAGCCCGCGCACGGTCTCGATGGTGTCGGCCGGCAGCTTCTTGCGCAGGCGGCCGATGAACACGTCGATGGTGTTGGAGTCGCGGTCGTGGTCCTGGGCGTAGATGTGTTCGATCAGGTCACCGCGCGAGACCACCTCGCCGGCGTGCTGCATCAGCACCGCCAGCACCTTGAATTCGTGGCTGGTGAGGTTCAGCGGCTGGCCGTCGACAGTGGCGCGGGCCAGCCGCGTGTCGAGCATCAGCGGACCGCAGCGCCATTGCGCGCTGGCGTGGTTGCTGTGCCGCCGCAGCAAGGCGCGCACGCGCGCCAGCAGTTCTTCCATGTGGAAGGGCTTGGTGAGATAGTCGTCGGCGCCGGCGTCGATGCCGGCGACCTTTTCGTGCCAGTTGGAGCGCGCGGTCAGGATCAGGACCGGCATGCCGCGGCCGGCCGCGCGCCATTGCTTGAGCACCGTCAGGCCGTCCATCACCGGCAGGCCCAGGTCCAGCACCACCACGTCGTAGGTCTCGACCTCGCCCATGTAGTGCGCGCCGGCGCCGTCCGCGGCGGTGTCGACGGTATAACCCGCAAGTCGCAGGGCCTCGGCCAGCTGCGCGGCCAGGGTCGGTTCGTCTTCGACGACAAGTATGCGCATCAGCGTCGGTTCCGGAATTGGATGTCGCGCCCCTTCATGCCCAGCACGGTGCCGTCGCGCGCATCGATCTTCAGCTTGACCAGGCTGCCGCCGGGCTGCAGCAGGCGGATTTCGTAGAGGAAGATGCCGTCATCCTCCTCGAATTCCACCTTGACCACCTGGCCAGGGAAATCACGCTCGACGATATCCAGCACCGACCGCAACGGCAACACCTTGCCGGCCTGCAGGGCCTGGCGCGCCTGTTCATGGTCGCTTTCGTCGGCGCGGCCCGCGCCCGGCCCGATGGCCAGCGCCAGGGCCAGCGCGAGGCCGGTCAGCCAGATTGCGATACGTAGGCGTGCGGTCATGGGAATTCCGTCGGGCGGTCGCGTTCCAGGGTAACCCGGCGCGCGGGGGAAAAACAGGGAACACAAGCGCCTCATTTATAGCGGGCGGAACATGAACGGCGGGTGAACGGCGGCTTCAGAACGGGTTCATGCGCCCCGCCGAATAATGACGTCATGGCCGATCCACGGCCCTACCTCGACCTTCAGGAGAAAACCGCATGAACCCGATCCGCAAGACCCTGTCAGCCCTGGCCATCGGCGCCGCCGCCCTCGCGGGCACCGCCGCGCTGGCGCAGACCGCGCCCCAGCCCGCTCCGGCGACCCCGGCGCCCGCCGCAACCGCGCCGGTCCAGGCCGCCCCCGCCGCGCAGATCCTGACCGTGCGCCAGGTCTATGACACGCTGACCGCCGCGGGCTATCGCAACATCACCGAGATCGAACTGGAGCATCACCGCGGCTACGACGTCAAGGCCGACAACCCGCAAGGCCAGCGCGTGAAGCTGCGGGTGGACGCGCAGACCGGCGCGGTGCTGCGCAGCCGTATCAAGGATTGAGGCCGACGCCATGAAAACCCGTACCGCCCTGGGACTGTTCCTGCTGGCGCTGACCGGCGCCTGGGCCATCGACGCCCTGGTGCTGCAACCGGCGGCCACGGCCGCCTGGCCCTGGGTGCTGCGCCAGCAGGCGCTGTACCTGACAGGCGTCTGGTCCATCGGCCTGATGTCGCTGATCATGCTGCTGGCCTTGCGCCCTGCCTGGCTGGAAGGTCCGCTGGGCGGCATGGACAAGATCTACCGGCTGCACAAATGGGCCGGCATCCTGGCCATCGGCGCCGGCGCCGCGCATTGGCTGGTCAAGCTGGCCAGCACGCCGCTGAAGGCGCTGGTCGGCGTCGAGGGCAGGCCGGCGCGCGACGCGGTGCTGGCCATGCTGGCGGATTCGCGCGGATTGGCCAAGGACCTGGGCGAATGGACGATCTACGCGCTGCTGGCCATGCTGGTCATCACGCTGTGGCGCCGCTTTCCGTACCATGCCTGGCGCATCGTCCACCGCGCCATGCCGCTGGCCTACCTGATACTGGTGTTCCATACCCTGGCGCTGGCGCCGGCCTATTACTGGACCGGGCCGACCGGCGCGCTGCTGCTGCCGTTGATGGCGGGCGGCGCCTGGGCGGCGCTGCTGTCGCTGGCCGGCCGCATCGGCCGGGCCCGGCGCGTGGCGGGCCGGGTGACGGCGCTGACGCAGCGGCCTGGCGACATCCTCGAAGTCACCTGTGAACTCGGTGCGCGCTGGCCCGGCCACGCCGCCGGCCAGTTCGCCTTCGTCACCTTCGACCGGCGCGAAGGCGCGCACCCGTTCACCATCGCCAGCGCGCCGCATCGCGGACGCCGCGACGTGACGTTCCAGATCAAGGCGCTGGGCGACTACACCCAGCGGCTGGCCGCCACGTTGCGCGAGGGCGCGCCCGTGATGGTGGAAGGCCCCTATGGCCGCTTCGAGCGTCCCGCCGCCGGCCCGCAGGTGTGGGTGGCGGGCGGCATCGGCGTCACGCCCTTCCTGGCCTGGCTGGAGGCCGCGCGCGACGCGTCCGGCCACACGCCGCCCGTCTGGCTGCACTATTGCGTGCGCGACGGCGCAACCGACCCGTTCGTGGACGTGCTGCGGCAACGCTGCGCCGCGCTGGACAACGTCACGCTCCAGGTACACAGCGCCGCCGCCGGCCAGCGCCTGGACGCCGCCGCGCTGGCGCAGGGCGAAGTGGCCGCCGGCCGCGTCGCCGATGTCTGGTACTGCGGCCCCGCCGGGCTGGCGAACGCATTGCGCAAGGGCCTGCGGCGCCTGGGGCGCGGCAACGTCCACTGGCATCAGGAAGCCTTCGACATGCGCTAGCCCACGCCGCCCCGTCGTATGATGGAAGTTCGCCCATCCGCGCCTGGAGCCGCGCCATGCGAATTCGATACCTGTTGCCGGCGCTCGTCGCGGCCGCCAGCCTGGTGGCCGCTTGCGGCGAAGTCGCCCGCCTGCCGGTCGAGGCCGGCATGGGGCCGCGGCCCGAGTTGCCCGCCCCCAATACCACCCTCATTCCCACGGTCAACACGGCCAGGGCGGTGGGCTGGAGCGAGACCGGCCTGCCGACGCCGGCCAGCGGCCTGGCGGTCACCGCCTACGCCCGCGGCCTGGATCATCCGCGCTGGCTCTACGTGCTGCCCAATGGCGACGTGCTGGTGGCCGAGACCAACGCGCCGCCCAAGCCGCCCGAGATGTCCGGCGGCCTCAAGGACTGGGCCGCCGGCATCGTCATGAAGCGCGCCGGCGCGCGCACGCCCAGCGCCAACCGCGTCACCCTGCTGCGCGGCCTGACGCCCGATGGCGCGGCGCAGACGCGCAGCGTGTTCCTGGAAGGCCTGAATTCGCCCTTCGGCATGGCGCTGGTGGGCGACCAGCTGTATGTCGCCAACGCCGACGCGGTGCTGCGGTTTCCGTACCAGGTCGGCCAGACCCGCATCGACGCGCCCGGCGTCAAGGTGACCGACCTGCCCGCGGGGCGCAACCATCATTGGACCAAGAACCTCATCGCCAGCGCCGACGGCGCCAAACTGTATGCGACGGTCGGCTCGAACAGCAACATCGCCGAGAACGGCATGGCGGAAGAGGAAGGCCGCGCCGCCATCTGGGAAATCGACGTCGCCAGCGGCGCCAAGCGCCTGTATGCCAGCGGCCTGCGCAACCCGGTGGGCATGGCCTGGGGCCCCGACGGCAAGACACTGTGGACGGCGGTGAACGAACGCGACGAGCTGGGCAGCGACCTGGTGCCCGACTACATGACCTCGGTGCGCGACGGCGGTTTCTATGGCTGGCCATACAGCTACTTCGGCCAGCACGTCGACACCCGGGTGAAGCCGCCGCGCCCGGACCTGGTGGCGCAGGCGATCGTGCCGGATTACGCGCTGGGGCCGCACACCGCCTCGCTGGGGCTGGCCTGGTCCGGCGGCGCCACGCTGCCGGCGCCGTTCACCCACGGCATGTTCGTCGGCCAGCATGGTTCCTGGAACCGCGACCCGCGCAGCGGCTACAAGGTCATCTTCGTGCCATTCACCGGCAACCGCGCCGACGGCCAGGCGCGCGACGTGCTGACGGGATTCCTGGACGCGGACGGCCAGGCCCGCGGCCGGCCGGTGGGCGTGGCCGTGGATGGGCGCGGCGGCCTGCTGGTGGCCGACGACGTCGGCAACGTGATCTGGCGCGTAACCGCGCAGCCAGCGGCGCGTTGATGCGGCGCCCGCGCAATTCGCTGGCGTCCGATTGCGCTGCGTCAAACCGCCGGCGGGCAAGGCCGGCCCAAGAGGCGTAGACTGAGGTCGGATCACTTTGTCGCCCGCGGGATCCGGTGCAACGGCTCCGCGGCCCTTTTCCCCTCGACACCTGGAGGCATGAACATGCTGTTGAAGAATCTCTGCGCCGCGACCATCCTGGCCCTGGCCTCGGCGCCCGTGCTGGCGGCCGAATGCTCGGTCGACATCGCCGGCAATGACCAGATGCAGTTCGACAAGAAGGAAATCACGGTCAGCAAGAGCTGCAAGCAGTTCACCGTCAACCTCAAGCACCCCGGCAAGCTGGCCAAGAACGTCATGGGCCACAACTGGGTGCTGACCAAGCAGGCCGACATGCAGGGCGCCGTCCACGACGGCATGGCCGCCGGCCTGGACAACAACTACGTCAAGAAGGACGATGCCCGCGTCATCGCCCACACCAAGGTGATCGGCGGCGGCGAGACCGATTCGGTCACCTTCGACGTCAGCAAGCTGGCCGCCGGCCAGGACTATGCCTACTTCTGCTCGTTCCCCGGCCACTTCGCGCTGATGAAGGGCGTGCTCAAGCTGGTCGACTGATCGCCCCTGCCGGCCTCGCGGGATCTGCGCGGGGCCGCCGCGCCCGCCCCTACAATGGCCGTTTTCCGACACCCTGGGGAACGACGCATGAGCACGGATAAAGTGGCAATCATCACCGCCGGCGGCAGCGGCATGGGCGCGGCGTCGGCGCGCAAACTGGCGGCCGACGGCTACCGCGTGGCGATCCTGTCCTCGTCCGGCAAGGGCGAGGCGCTGGCCGCCGAACTCGGCGGCCTGGGCGTGACCGGTTCGAACCGCTCGCCCGAGGACCTGGCGCGGCTGGTGGACGCGACCCTGCAGCAGTGGGGCCGCGTCGACGCCGTGGTCAACAGCGCCGGCCACGGCCCCAAGGGCCCGCTGCTGGAAATCAGCGACGACGACTGGCACCTGGGCATGGAGTTCTACCTGCTCAACGTGGTGCGCATCGCGCGCCTGGTGGCGCCGGTCATGAAGCAGCAGAAAACCGGCGCCATCGTCAACATCTCGACCTACGCCACCTTCGAACCGGAGGCGCTGTTCCCCACGTCCGGCGTGTTCCGCGCCGGCCTGGCCGCGTTCACCAAGGTGTTCGCGGACGAATACGCCGAACACAACGTGCGCATGAACAACGTGCTGCCCGGCTTCATCGACAGCCTGCCGGAAAAGGAAGACCGGCGCGCGCGCATCCCGATGGGCCGCTACGGCACCGCCGAGGAAGTGGCCGACCTGATCGCCTTCCTGGCCTCCGACGCTTCCTCGTACATCACCGGACAGAACATCCGCATCGACGGCGGCATCACCCGTTCGGTCTGATCCGCGCGGCCCGGCCGGCCCCCGCGCGGGCCGGCGCGCCGCGCGTGCGCGCCTCGTGCAAAAGGATTAGTCCCTCGTCCGAATGGCGGTCTTGAAGCCCCCCTGGCGCTTCGCTACCGTAGGCTTTCGCATTCGACCCCGGGGCTGCCTGCATGTCCGCGTCGCCGTTCGGAGCGGCGCCGCCCGCTTCCGCTGAAACCCGCCCGCCCACGCCTGGCCAGGCCTCGCGCTTCCTGGCCCAGGCCACCTTCGGCCCGACGCCGGCGCTGATCGACGCGGTGGTGCGCGACGGCTACGCCGCCTGGCTGGACGCGCAACTGGCGCTGCCGCCGTCGCAAAGCCATTTCGACTGGCTGCTGCAGCAAGGCAAGGACACCGAGGCCTACAAGGGCAACGGCATCAACGCGCCGCTCGAATCGACGCTGTGGCGCAAGTTCATCAGCGCCGAGGACCAGGTGCGCACCCGCGTGGCGTTCGCGCTGTCGGAGATCTTCGTGGTCGGGGTGGCGTCGATCACGGCCAACTGGCCGCTGTTCGGCGCCGCCGGCTTCATGGACCTGCTGGCCGAGCATGCCTTTGGCAGCTACCAGGACCTGCTCACCGCCGTCACCCGCAACCTGTCGATGGGCTGCATGCTGACCTATCGCGGCAACCGCAAGGAAGACCCGCGCACCGGCCGCCATCCCGACGAGAACTATGCGCGCGAAGTGATGCAGTTGTTCAGCATCGGCCTGGTCGAACTGAACCGCGACGGCACGCCGCGGCTGGTGAACGGCGCCCCCGTGGAGACCTACGACAATGCCGACGTGCAGGGACTGGCCAAGGTCTTCACCGGCTGGGACCTGGATGGGCCGGAGACCGACGTGCAGTTCCACCGCCGGCCGATGGCGCTCAATCCGGCGCTGCATTCGCTGGCCGAAAAGCGCTTCCTGGGCGCGGTGATCCCGCCCGGCACCGATGGACACCTGTCGCTCAAGCTCGCGATGGAGGTGATCAGCGCGCATCCGAACGTCGGGCCGTTCATCGGCACGCAGCTGATCCAGCGGCTGGTCACCAGCAATCCGAGTCCGGCCTACGTCGAGCGGGTGGCGACCGTGTTCGACGACGACGGCCACGGCGCGCGCGGCAACCTCAAGGCGGTGGTGCGCGCCATCCTGCTGGACGACGAGGCGCGCCACCCTGATCTGGCCGCGCCCGGCTGGGGCAAGGTGCGCGAACCCATCCTGCGCTTTTCCGGCTGGGCTCGGGCGTTCGGCGCCACCTCCACCAACGGCGCCTGGGCCATGCCCGACACCACCGACAACACCATCCGGCTGGCGCAGAGCCCGATGCGCTCGGCCAGCGTGTTCAACTTCTTCCGGCCGCGCTATGCCCCTCCCGTCACCGAGCTGGCGCGGCGCGGCCTGGTGGCGCCGGAACTGCAGATCACCGATGAAACCAGCATCGCCGGCTACCTGAACTTCGTGGCCATCTACGTTGATCGCGGCTGGGAAGACCTGCAGACGCAGTACACCGCCGAGATCGCCCTGGCCGCCGACGCCGACGCGCTGGTGGCGCGCATCGTGCTGCTGCTGGCGGGCGACGCCTTCAGCGCGGCGACGGCGCAGGCCATCGCGCAGGCGGTCGACACCTTGCCGCGCGCACGGCCGCGCGACCGCGTGCGCGCCGCCATCACGCTGGTGGCGGCCAGCCCCGAGTACCTGGTGCAGAAATGAAGGCCGACCGCCGCGAATTCCTGCTGCTCGCCTGCGCCCTGGGCGCCACGCACGCGGCGGCGCCGCTGGCGCTGAACCTGGCGGCGCTGGGCGCGGCGGCCGCGCAATCGGCGGCCGACGGCGACTACAAGGCGCTGGTGTGCGTGTTTTTGTACGGCGGCAACGATCCGTTCAACACGCTGGTGCCGTTCGACGCGCCCGCCTACCGCGCCTATGCCGCGGCCCGCAGCGACATCGCGCTGCCGCGTGACGCCCTCCAATCCACGGCGCTGCGCGACAAGGCATCCACCGCCGATGGCGCGCAATTCGCGCTGGCCCCGTCCCTGGCGCCGCTGGCGCCGCTGTTCGCGCGCGGCGAGATGGCGGCGGTGCTTAACGTCGGCCCGCTGGTGGTGCCCACCAGCAAGGCGGACTACATCGGCGCGCGGGTGCCGCTGCCGCCCAAGCTGTTCTCGCACAACGACCAGCAGTCGTACTGGCAGGCGCTAGCGCCGGAAGGCGCTTCCTCCGGCTGGGCCGGACGCCTGACGGACCTGTACGCCGGCATCAACGCGCAGCGCAGCTTCACCGGCATCACCGCCGGCGGCAGCACCGTGCTGCTGGCCGGCCGCCATGTCGCGGGCTACCGCGTCGGCGTGAACGGCTCGACCCGCATCGAGCTGCTGACACGCGACATGTACGGCTCCAGCGCCTGCACCGCGTTGCTGCGCCAGCTGATCACACAGCCGCGCGAGCACCTGATGGAACGCGAAATGTCGCGCATCGCGGCGCAGTCGATCGACGCCGACGCGCGGCTGCGGGCGGCCTTGTCTGGCGTGGCCGTGCCAGGCGATTTCGACTCGCCGCTGGCGCAGCAGTTGAAGATCGTGGCCCGCATCATCGCGGCGCGCCAGGCCCTTGGGGCGCGGCGCCAGGTATTCTTCGTGTCGCAGAACGGCTACGACAACCACACCGGCCTGAACGACACCCACCCGGCCCTGCTCAAGGAACTGGGCCAGGCGCTGGCCGCCTTCCAGACGGCGCTGGCAAACCTGGGCGTGGCGCGCCAGGTCACCACCTTCACCGCCTCGGAATTCGGCCGCACGCTGGGATCGAACGGCAACGGTTCGGATCATGGCTGGGGCGCGCATCATTTCGTGCTGGGCGGCGCCGTCAACGGCGGCCGCTACCACGGCACGCATCCGCAGATCGCGCCCGACGGCCCCGGGTTCGTGGACAACGGCCGGCTGCTGCCGACGCTGGCGGTGGAGCAACTGGGCGCGGCGCTGGGCGGCTGGTTCGGCGCCAGCGCCGACGACCTGCGGCTGGTGTTTCCGAACCTGCGCCACTTCGACGCCGCGCCTTTGGCGCTGTTTACAGCGCCGCGTGAATCGTCGATGCCAGCCGCTTCCACTTGACGGCCTCTTCGCGCACGAACGCGGCGAGCTCCGCCGGCGTGCTGGTGCGCACCTCGGCGCCCTGGTCGTCGATCTTGGCGGCCACGGCCGGATCGTTGAGCGCGCCATTGAGCGCGGTGTTCAACTTGGCAACCACCTGCGGATCGGCGTTGGCCGGCGCAAACACCGCGTACCACTGCGCCACGTCCACGCCCTGCACGCCCAGTTCGGCCAGGGTCGGCATGTCGGGCAGCACCTTGGCGCGGCGCGCGCCGGCCACGCCCAGCGCGCGGATCTTGCCCGACTTCAGGTGCGGATAGGCGCTGAACAGGCTGGGAAACATGACCTGGGTGACGCCGGCCAGCGTGTCCGTCATGGCGGGGGCCGAGCCCTTGTAGGGAATCTCCAGCATGGCCGCGCCGGTGGCGCGGTTGAACAGCTCGCCCGCCACCGCCGGCGCCGTGCCCGGGCCGGCGGAGGCGTAGCTCAGGCCGTCGGGATGGGCCTGGCCGTACTTGAGCAGGCCCGGCACGTCCTGCACGCCGATGCTGCTGGACACCACCATCAGCGTGGGCGAGTCGGCCACCATGCCGATCGCGGTGAAGTCGCGCACCGGATCGTAGTTGAGCTTCTGCAGCGCCGGATTGATGCCGTGCGTGCCGATGTAGCCAAGCATCAGCGTGTAGCCGTCGGCCGGCTGGCGCGCCACGTAGTCGGCGGCGATGGCGCCCTGCGCGCCGGGCTTGTTGACCACGATGACGGTCTGGCCCAGCAGTTCGCCCATCTTCTGCCCGATCACGCGGGCCAGGGTGTCATTGCCGCCGCCGGCGGCGGTGGGCACCACCATGGTGATGGCGCGTTCGGGGAATTCGGCCTGCGCGGCCGGGCTGCCCAGGACCAGGCAAAGCGCGGCGGCGCACAGGGTGCTGCGGGAGGGAAAAGCCATGTCATGTCTCCTGATGGTTCTATGGGCGGCCTCTGCGGACCGCTGTGTCTCGGGTCGGAGGCGGCTCGGGCCGCCACCTTCATGTTTCGGTGCCGGCGGCCGAGGGCGGCTTCCGGGTACGGCATTCTTGATCGCAGCCTATGCCGCCATGGCGGCAGGCGCCGACTCCGGTCGGCTGGCGCGTTCCTCGCGCGCCGGCACATAGCGCCCCGGCACGTACAGCAGGCCCTTCATGATCTTGCGCGCGGTGCGTACCAGGCCGGCGGCCCGCACCTCGCCGCTGGCGGCGTCCAGCCTGACGTCAATGTCCATGCCGCCCGACGGGTGCTCGATGCGCACGCCACGGTAGCCCGGGCGCGGCGCCGGCCCGCCACAGTCGTGCGCAACGGTGCCCGCCATCAGGAAGGCGGCGGCCACGCCCACCGCGCCGGTGGCGGCATGGGCGCGATGGCAGGCGTGCGGCGTGAAGTAGCGCGAACGCAGCGACAGCGCGGCGGGATCGCTCCCGGGCGCCAGCAGCACCGGCTTGGGAATGACGCTGTTCGAGACGTCCCCCAGTCCCATGCGGCTGCCGGCCTCGCGGCGGATGCGCTCCAGGCGCGCCAGCAGGGCAGGGTTGGCGTCCAGTTCGGCCGGCGACTCGTCGCCGCGCAGGCCGAAGTCGGCGGCGCGCAGCAGCACCATCGGCATGGCGGCGTCGATCAGCGTGGCGGCCACGCCGTCAACCACTTCCTGCCGCAGGCCGGTCGGGAACAGGCGGCCGGTGACCGCCCCCCATGCATCCAGGAAATTCAACCGCACCGGCGCGGCAGCGCCAGGCACGCCGTCGATGCGCGCCTCGCCTTCATAGGTCAGGCGGCCGCCCGGCGTCTGCACCACCGCCTCGATCACGGCGCCGGTGTTGACGTTGTGCACCCGCACCGAGGTTTCGCCGTCGGCCGCGGCGATCAGGCCCTCGTCGATGGCGAAGGGCGCTGCGCCCGACAGCATGTTGCCGCAGTTGGGACGGGTGTCGACGCTGGCGCGGTCCACCGAGACCTGCGCGAACAGATAGTCGATATCGCAGTCGGGCCGGGTCGAGCGCGACACGATCGCGACCTTGCTGGTCAGCGAGTTGCCGCCGCCCAGGCCATCGACCTGCAGCGCGTGGGGCGAACCCATGGCCTGCAACAGCAGCCGGTCACGCTCGGCGGGATCGGCCGGCAGCCAGTCGCCAAGAAAAAAGGGGCCGCGGGAGGTGCCGCCGCGCATCAGTACGCAAGGGATGATCGTTTCCATGCAGTGCATTCTGCGACGGCGCGGCTATTATTTGAATTGCAACTTACGGATGGATTAATGCATGGCACGCATCAATTTCGATTTACAGGAATTGCAGGCCTTCGTGGCCGTGGCCGAACGCGCCAGTTTCCGCGCCGCCGCCGAAGACCTGAACCTGTCGCAGCCGGCGCTGAGCCGGCGCATCGACAAGCTGGAGGACCTGCTGGGCGCGCGCCTGCTGGAACGCACCACGCGCCGCGTGGCGCTGACGCACGTCGGCCGCATCTTCCTGGAACGGGCGCGCGGCGCCATCGACGAACTGGAACGCGCGGTGCTCAGCATCGGCGACCTGGCGGCGCAGCGCGGCGGGCTGGTGACGGTGGCTTGCGTGCCGTCGGTGGCCTACTACTTCCTGCCCGCCATCATCCACGACTACGCCGCGCGCTTTCCGCGCATCCGCGTGCGCATCATCGACGAGACCGCCCACACCGTGCTCAACAGCGTGGTGACCGGCCGCGCCGACTTCGGCATCAGTTTTTTCGGCACCCAGGAGCCGGACGTGGATTTCAAGGCGGTGCTGCGCGAGGACTTCGTGCTGGCGGTGCGGCGCGACCATCCGCTGGCCGCGCGCCGCAGCGTGTCGTGGGAGGAGCTGTCGCAGGAACGCTTCATGACCGTGGCCAAGGAAAGCGGCAACCGCCTGCTGATCGACGACGCGCTGGCCAAGAGCGGCAAGCGCACCGTCAGCGCCTTCGAGGTCAGCCACGTCATGACGCTGCTGGGGCTGGTGGAAGCCGGGCTGGGCGTGGCGGCCGTGCCGCAGCTGGCGATGCCGCCGGCCGGCCACGCCACGCTGGCGGGCGTCAAGCTGGAGCATCCGCGCGTCACCCGCAGCCTGGGTTTGATCTCGCGCAGGGGCCGCCCCCTGGCGCCGGCGGCGCAACAGCTCTATAACCTTATCCACCAGGCCGGCAAAAGCGCCAAGCGTGGTCCCCCCAAGCAACCCTGAAGCCGCACCATGAGCCCCCATTCCCTGGCGTTGCAAGCCGCCACCGAAGACGACCTGCCGTTCCTGCTGGCGCTGCGCAAGGCAACCATGACCGAACACCTGGCGCGCGTTGACGCACCGCGGGACGATGCGCATCACCTGGCGCGCATCCGCTATCACTTCGACGACGCCCAGATCGTCTGGCTGCACGGCCGCCCGGCGGGCCTGTTCAAGACCTTCCGCGATCCGGCCGGCTGGCGCGTGGTGCAGATCCAGATCGACCCGGCCTTCCAGGGCCAGGGACTGGGCCGGCGCCTGCTGGCCGGCCTGCTGCGGCAGGCGGACGACGAAGGCGCCCCGGTCACCCTGTCCGTCCTGAAGGGCAACCCCGCCCGCCGGCTCTACGAGTCGCTGGGCTTCACCCCTGTCGAGGAGACCGCCCTGGAAATAGAAATGCGCTACGAACCCGCCCCGCCCGCCGGCGGCCACGCCTGACGGCGGCCGTCGCGAAGGGCCCGCGCGAGGCTCGGTTGAATCTTCATCCCCAGCCCTCCCGATTTTTTTGTCCGGTGGCGGAATATTCCCGTTCCGCCCCGCGTCTGTAGAGGGCAGTCCCCCAAACTCTTCCATCTACGAGGCACGACATGCGCACTCAACTCGCCGCAACCCTGGCCCTCTCCTGCGCCGCCCTGTTCTCGGCCGGCGCCCATGCCCAGGCCGTCAAGACCCAGGACGGCATCCTGGTCAACAGCGCCGGCATGACCCTCTACACCTTCGACAAGGATGCCGGCGGCAAGAGCGCCTGCAACGACCAGTGCGCCAAGATCTGGCCGCCCGTCACCGCCGCCGCCGACGCCAAGGCCTCGGGCGACCTGAGCATCATCACCCGCGACGACGGCTCCAAGCAGTGGGCCTACAAGGGCAAGCCGGTCTACCTGTATGCCAAGGACACCAAGCCGGGCGACAAGACCGGCGACAACTTCAAGGACGTCTGGCACGTCATCAAGCCCTGATCCGGCCTGAGCCGTCCCTCCACGCCCGACCATGCGCGCCGACGACGAAGCCGCGATCCTGGCCTGCATCCCCAGCCTGCGGCGCTACGCCCGCGGGCTGACGGGCGACCCGCACCGGGCCGACGACCTGGTGCAGGACACGCTCGAACGGGCCTGGAGCCGCTACTCGCGCTGGCAGCGCCGCGGCGAGCTGCGGGCCTGGATGTTCGGCATCATGCATAACCATTTCATCGACGGCGTGCGCGCCAGCCACCGGCAGGCCGAACAGGCCGGCGCGGGCGACCTGCCCGACGTGCCGGTGCGCGCCACGCAGACCGACCACCTGGAGGTGCGCGACCTGGACCGCTGCCTGCAAGGCCTGCCGGCCGAGCAGCGCGAAGTATTGCTGCTGGTGTGCGTGGAAGACCTGTCGTACCAGGAAACCGCGCAGGTGCTGGGCGTGCCGATCGGCACGGTCATGTCGCGCCTGTCGCGCGCCCGCGAACGCCTGGGCGCCCTGATGCAGGGCCAGGAACCCGCCAGCCGGCTCCATCGCGTGAAATGACATGAACGACAAACGCCTCCACGCCATTCCCACCGCCGGCAACCCCATCACCGAAGCCGACCTGCACGCCTACGCCGACGGCCAGTTGCCGCCCGGCCGCCACGCCGAGGTCGACGCCTTCCTAGCGGCCCATCCGCAGGACCTGGCGCGCGTGCACGGCTGGCAGGCCCAGCGCCGCGCCCTGCACGCCCTGCTGGACCCGGTGCTGGATGAACCCCTGCCCCTGCGCCTGCCGCTCTCGCCCCCCGCGCGCCGCCTGCCCTGGCGCGCCGTCGCTGCCTGTGCCGCCATCGCCGTCATCAGCGCCAGCAGCGCCTGGATGGCGCGCGGCGCCATGGACGCCCGCCACCTGCAAACCGTATTGGCCACCGCCATACCCGACCGCGCCGCCGGCGGCTACGCCCAGCGCGCCGCCATCGCCCACGCCGTCTACGCCCCCGACATGGGCCGCCCCGTCGAAGTCAGCGGCGACAACGAAAAAGCCCTGGTCACCTGGCTCACCAAGCGCCTCGGCGCCCCCGTGCGCGCCCCGTCCCTTACCCATGCCGGCTACGACCTCGTCGGCGGCCGCCTGCTGCCCGGCGGCAGCGGCCCCGTCGCCCTCTTCATGTACGGCGCCCCCGACGGCCAACGCCTGACCCTCTACGTCACCCGCGAAGCCGCCGGCGGCCAGACCGCCTTCCAATTCACCCAGGAAGGCCCCGTCCGCGTCTTCTACTGGGTCGAAGGCCAATTCGGCTACGCCCTCTCCGGCGCCATCAGCCGCGACGAACTGCAACGCGTCTCCGAAGAAGTCTACAAACAACTGCAAGGCTGAGCCGGGCGCGAGCAGGAGCGAGGGGACGGCGAGGGCGCGCCTAAATTGCAGCCACCGCGCGCAGCGACCACAGTCCCGACGCCCCACCCCACGTATGCCAAAAACGGCTGCCCGCGCAGCCGTTTTTGGCGGGCCCCGCAATCTCCTCCGCCCCACCCCGACGTTGAATAGAACGCCAAGAAAACCGCCCTCCCCCCAATCCGTCGCAGGAAGACAGACGAGCGGCGGGGCGAGGCTGGCGGGCGGGTGCGGGGCGTGTAGATGCGCCCGACGGAATCTGAAGGGAAGGCCGAAGGCCTGGACGAAGATGAGGAAGGGGTAGTCCGGAGCGAAGGCTCCGGACCGCAATCGTAGCCCCGCACCCGCCCGCCAGCCTCGCCCCGCCGCGCCTTAAGAACCCTCCCTAGCCACATGCAACATATGCAACGTAATCCTCCGAACCTCAGCCTTGCTCATCTCAACATGCCCCCGCAACATCCTCCCCGCCGCCTCCCCCCGCCGAGCCAGCACCGCCCGCAGAATCGCCCCATGCTCCTCATACGTCGCATCCACCCGGAACTCCTTGGTGAAATCCAACCGCCGCACGATCCGGATCTTCTCGGTGACTTCCCGGTGGATCAACGCCATCTCCGCATTCCCGGCAGCCGCCACCAGTGAGCAGTGAAACGCCTCGTCCAGCTGCGCCACCATCCGCCCATCCAGAATGCGTTGATCCGGCGGCACCAGCCACACATCCACCAGCGCCGCCAGCATCCCGCCATCGTCCATGCGCTCGCGCGCGCACAGCCGTTCGACCGCCGCCAGTTCCAGCACCACGCGCACGTCGTACAGCGCCTCGAAGCGCTCGAAATCGAACGGCCGCACCTGCCAGCCGCTGCGCGGACTGGGCAGCACGAAGCCCTCGCGCTCCAGCCGCGCCAGCCCCAGCCGCACCGGCGTGCGGCTCACCCCCAGCCGCAACGCCAGCTCCGCCTCGGTAAAGCGGTCGCCCGGCAGCAGGCGGAAGTCGAACAGCTCATCCTTGATGCGCTGGTAGACCTGCTCGGCCAACGACCCCGCCAGCGCCGGCGCCTGCCGCAACGCTGGCCCGACACGCACCGAATCGCGCATGGTCAGGCCACCGGGCAAGTCGCGTCCTCGGCCAGCACGACCAGCGCATCGCCCGCGTTGACCGGTTTGCCCGGCACGCAGCGAATCGCGGCCACCGTGCCCGACACCGGCGCGATCACCGACAGCTCCATCTTCATCGCCTCGACCACCACCAGCGTGTCGCCAGCCGCCACGCTCTGGCCCACCTGCACGGGGATCTTCCAGACGTTGCCGCACATATCGGCGCTGACCAGCCGTTCGCCGTCGCGCAGCGCGATCTCCAGTTCCGGCGCCGCCTCGGCCGGCGGCGCCGTCACGTCCTCGTGTTTCCACAGCGCGACTTCGGCATCGAACGCCGACTTCTGCCGCGCCTGGAAGGCGCCGATGCTGTCCGCCTGGTCGGCCAGGAAACGCTGGTGCGCGGCGAAATCGAATAGTTCCTCCTCGATGTGCACCGTGGCGCGGCCCTCGCGGAAATCCTCGCGCAGCACATCCAGCTCGGCCTCGCTCACCGGATAGAAGCGCACCTGGTCGAAGAAGCGCAGCAGCCAGGGCTTGCCGTCCTGGAACGCCGGGTTCTTCAGGAACTTGTTCCAGATCGGCAGCGTGCGGCCCACCAGTTGATAGCCGCCGGGCGAATCCATGCCGTAGATGCACATGTAGACGCCGCCGATGCCGACCGTGCCTTCGGCCGTGAAGGTGCGCGCCGGGTTGTACTTGGACGTCAGCAGGCGGTGGCGCGGATCGATCGGCACCGCGCACGGCGCGCCCAGGTAGACGTCGCCCAGGCCCATGATGAGATAACTCGCGTCGAACACGATGCGGCGCACGTCCTCGCGGCTGGCCAGGCCGTTGATGCGCTGGATGAAGTCGACATTGTTCGGCAGCCACGGCGCGCTGGCGCGCACCGTTTCCTGGTAGCGCTGCACCGCGCCCAGCGTGGCCGAATCCTCGAACGCCATCGGCAGATGGACCACGCGGGTCGGCACCTTCAGCGTCGACACGTCGGCCAGCTGCGTTTCGATCTCCAGCAGCCGCGCGATCAGCGCCTGCTGCAGGATCACGCGGCTGTCGTAGCGGATCTGCAGCGAGCGCACGCCCGGCGACAGCTCGCGCACGCCCTCGATCGGCCGCGCCGCCAGCGCCTCCATCAGCAGGTGGATGCGCATGCGCAGCGCCAGGTCGAGCACGTTGTCGCCATACTCCAGCAGCAGGTAGCCGTCGCCCGCCTGGCGGTACGACACCGACGGCCGGCTGCCCGTCGCCGGCAGCGCCGCGATGATGGTCTCCGAGGCCGTGGCGGGCGGCGCCGAGGGCGTGGTGGCCTGCGGCGCCACGGCGCGCAACTGCTCCACGCTGCGGTCCTGCGCGGCCTCGCGCGCCACCGCCTCGGCGTAATCGATGCGCACGAAGCGGATGCGGTCGCCCGGCTTGACTTGCCCCACCTTCCACAGTTCGGCGCGCGCGATCGTCACCGGGCAGACGAAACCGCCCAGGCTGGGGCCGTCGCGCGTCAGGATCACCGGGCTGTCGCCGGTGAAGTTGATGCTGCCGATGGCGTACTCACAATCATGGATGTTGGACGGATGCAGGCCGGCCTCGCCGCCGTTCTCGCGCGCCCAGGTCGGCTTGGGGCCGGTCAGCCGCACGCCGAGGCGATTGGAGTTGTAGTGCACCTCCCAATCGGCGGCGAAGAAGGCCTCGATGGCCTCGGGGCGGAAGAAGTCCGGCGCGCCATGCGGGCCGTACAGCACGCCGATCTCCCAGGTGTTGCCATAGGCCGGGATCAGCTCAGCCGGCGCCGCCTGCGGCGCGCTCACCGGCGCCTGGGCGTTCGCGGCCGGCAGCTCGGGGCGCACCAGCGGCAGCATGTCGCCGACGCGCAGCGTGCGGCCGGCGTGGCCGCCGAACTGGCCCAGCGCGAAGGTAGAACGGCTGCCCAGGTAGACCGGCACGTCCAGCCCGTTGCGCACCGCCAGGTACGTGCGGCAGCCGGACAGCGCGCGGCCCGTGGCCAGCACCTGGCCCGAGCGCACCGTGACCGGCTGCCACATCGGCACCGGCTCGCCATCGAGCGTGGCGGCGCATTCGGCGCCGGTGAGCGCGACGATGGCATCGCCATGAAAGCGCAGCGTCGGCCCGACCAGCGTGGCCTCGATGCCGGCTGCGTCGGGCGCGTTGCCGACGATGCGATTGGCCAGGCGGAAGGCGTAGTCGTCCATCGGGCCCGACGGCGGCACGCCGATATCCCAATAGCCGGTGCGGCCCGGGTAATCCTGCACGCTGGTGTAGGTGCCGGCTTCCAGCACCTCGATGGCCGCGGGGCGATAGATGAAGCCCTCCAGGAAGCGCGTCGACAGCTGCCCGGCGCGGAAGCGCGCGTCGGCCACGATCTGGCGCAGGTAGTCCAGGTTGGTGGCGATGCCGTGCAGGCGAGTGTGCGCCAGCGCATCGGCCAGCTTGTCGAGCGCGGCCTCGCGGGTGTCGGCGTGCACGATCAGCTTGGCCAGCATCGGATCGTAGAACGCCGGCACCTCGGTACCCGTCTCGACCCAGCTGTCCAGGCGCACGCCTTCGGGAAAATGCACCTCCGTCAGCACGCCGGGCGACGGCTGGAACTGGCGCAGCGGGTCTTCGGCGTACAGCCGCACCTCGATCGACGCGCCTTGCGGCGCGCGCGACATCGCGGCCAGGTCGAGCGGCTCGCCCGCCGCCACGCGCAGCATGCATTCGATCAGGTCCAGCCCGGTCACCGCCTCGGTCACCGGATGCTCCACCTGCAGGCGGGTGTTGACCTCCAGGAAATAGAAGCTGTCGCGCGCCGGATCGTAGATGAATTCGACCGTGCCGGCCGAGCGGTAAGCCACCGACTCGCCCAGCTTGACGGCCGCCGCCAGCAGCGCCGCGCGGGTCGCGGCCGGCAGGTGCGGCGCGGGGGTTTCCTCGATCACCTTCTGGTTGCGACGCTGCACCGAGCAATCGCGCTCGCCCAGCGCCAGCACGCGGCCGGCGCCGTCGCCGAAGATCTGCACCTCGACGTGGCGGGCGTTGTCCACGTAACGCTCGATGAAGGCGCCGCCGTCGCGGAAGAAGTGCTCGCCCATGCGCTGCACGCTGTCGAACGCCACCGTCAGTTCGGCCTCGTTGTCGCAACGCGACAGGCCGATGCCGCCGCCGCCCGCGGTGCTCTTGAGCATCACCGGATAGCCGATGCGCTCGGCCTGCGTCAGCGCCTCGCCCAGGCTGGCCAGCAGGCCCGTGCCGGGGGTCATCGGCACGCCGGCTTCGGCCGCCAGTTCACGCGAGCGGTGCTTCAGGCCGAACTCGCGGATCTGCAGCGGCGTGGGACCGACGAAGGCGATGCCCGCGGCCTCGCAGGCTTCGGCGAACTCGGCGCTCTCCGACAGGAAGCCGTAGCCGGGGTAGATGGCCTGCGCGCCGTGCTCGCGCGCGGCCGCCAGCAACAGGTCGGTGCGCAGATAGCTGTCGACCGCCTTCTCGCCGCCCAGCGCCACGGCCACGTCGGCCTCGCGCACATGGGCGGCATTGCGGTCGGGATCGGAATACACGGCAACGCTGCGGATGCCCAGGCGTTTGAGGGTACGGATGGCGCGGACGGCGATTTCGCCACGGTTGGCGATGAGGACGGTATCGAACACGGTTCGGCTCCCAGGGGCGATTGGATTTAGCGGGGGGTGGCGTTCAGGCTGGCGAGATAGGCGCGCCAGCCGCCGAAGGCGGTGATGTCGCGCGCGCCCTCCAGGCCTCGCGGCTCGCAGATGAAGCCCTTGACCTGGCGGCCGTCATGCAGCGTCAAGGTGCCGATGCCCAGCGGCGCGGGGATCTCGGCCACGAAGGCGCCGAACGCCGCCAGCGGGATGTCCCACAGCTCCACCTCGATCGGCGCGCCGCTGTCGGACTTCACCAGCCCCGGCTTGGGCGGCGTGGTGTTGGCCAGCGCGTAGAGCCGGTAGTCGGCGGCGGTGCGGGTCTTTTCCACCAGCACCGCGCGGCGCGAGGTCAGCTGATGGTTCAGCGGCATGCCGGTCAGGTGCGCGCCCACCACGGCCACGCGCAACAGCCCGGGGTCGGCGGCGGTCGGCCCCATGGGCGGCAGCGGCCGGCCCGTGGCGCCCAGCGGCAGTCCGCGCTGCGCCTGCCATTGGCGGCCGAAATGCGCCAGCGCGCGGTCCTGCCACGCCATGCCGATCAGCGTGATGCCGGCCGGCAGCCCGTCATCGCGCATGCCCGCGGGCAGCGCCAGCGCCGACAGGTCGGCGAGGTTGGCGAAGTTGGTATAGATGCCCAGTTGCGAATTGAGCCGCACCGGATCGGCCTGCAACTGGGCGATGGTGTAGATCGACGGCGAGGTCGGCACCACCAGCGCGTCGAAGCCTTGCAGCGACTGGTGGATACTGCGCGTCAGCTCGGCGCGGCGGTACTCGGCCTTGAAGGCGTCGAGCGCGTCGTAGTGGACCGCGCCTTCGACGATGCCGCGCACCACCGGATGGATGGCGTCGGGATTGTCGCGCCACAGCGGCTCGACCGCGGCGAAGCGCTCGGCCACCCACGGCCCCTGGTACAGCAGCGCCGCCAGTTCGGCATAAGGCGCAAAGTCGATGGCCTGGACCTCGGCGCCGCCGGCCTTGAGCGCCTGCACCGCGGCCTCGAACGCGGCGTCGGCCTGGGCGTCGCCGAAAAACTCCAGCCGGTCGGGCACGGCCAGCCGCGGCGCGGCGGGCCAGGGCGCGGCGGCGCCGGCCGGCTGCGCGCGCGAATAGGGATCGTGTTCGTCATAGCCGCCGGCGATGCCGGCCACGCGCTCGGCATCGTCCACCGTCAGCGCGAAGATCGACACGCAGTCCTGCGTGCGGCAGGCCGGCACCACGCCGGCGGTGCTGAGCCAGCCCTTGGTCGGCTTGAGGCCGACGATATTGTTGAACCCCGCCGGCACCCGGCCCGAGCCCGCGGTGTCCGTGCCCAGCGAAAACGCCGCCAGCCCGCGCGCCACCACCGAGGCGGACCCCGAACTGGAGCCGCCGCTGATGTAGTCGGGATTGAAGCTGTTGGCCACCGCGCCGTGCGGCGAGCGGGTGCCGACCAGGCCCGTGGCGAACTGGTCGAGATTGGTCTTGCCGATCAGGATGGCGCCGGCCGCGCGCAGGCGCCGCACCACGGTGGCGTCCTCGTCCGGCGTGTAGGCGAACGCGGGGCAGGCGGCGGTGGTGGGCCAGCCCGCCGCGTCGATGTTGTCCTTGATGGCGAACGGCACGCCGTAGAGCGGCAGGCGGGAACGATCGCCGCCGGCCGCGGCCAGCAGCAGGCGCAGGTCGTCGAGCTGGCGCGCCAGCACCGGCGCGCTGGCGCGCGTGATCCAGGCGTTGTCGGCCGGGTCGTCCGGCGCGGCGGCCAGGGGCATCAACAGCGCTTCGGGCGTGGCCCCTTCCTGATAGGCCGACAGCCATTGCGCGATCGTCCAACCGAGCGGGCCCTGCTGCGTTGCTACGGCATTCATGCTGGAATCCTTTCTGGTATACAAGTACGGATTCCCAAGCAATACGCGTGCCATGTGCGCCGCGCCCGGCGTTTTCGCCCTGCACGCCGCGCGCCACGGCCTGGCCGCCTTCGCGGACAAGTCCGCGCGCGCACTCCCAGCGGGCAGCGGCCGCACCGGTTTTGTGCACGCGGCACCAGATTGAACCGCGGCGCGCCGCCCGTCCGCCGCCCCGCCTCCTCGCGCACACCCATTGCTCAATACAGCGCGCCGCCATCGCATCGCGGCTGGCACGGCTTTTGCTTTGACGTCCTGGTCACGTCCTTTCATCACCGGCGCCGCCGGCCTCTTCCCATCCAGGAGTCACCATGAAACGCAGACTAGCCCTCAAGCAATTGACCGCCGCGAGCCTATTGGCCATGTCCGGCTGGATGCCGCAGCTGTTCGCCGCCGAAGACACCATCAAGGTCGGCATCCTGCATTCGCTGTCGGGCACCATGGCCATCTCGGAAACGTCGCTCAAGGACGTGGCCCTGATGACCATCGACGAGATCAACGCCAACGGCGGCGTCATGGGCAAAAAGCTCGAAGCGGTGGTGGTCGACCCGGCCTCGAACTGGCCGCTGTTCGCCGAGAAATCGCGCCAGCTGCTGTCGCAGGACAAGGTGGAGGTGGTGTTCGGCTGCTGGACCTCGGTGTCGCGCAAGTCGGTGCTGCCGGTGTTCAAGGAACTGAACGGCCTGCTGTTCTACCCGGTGCAATACGAGGGCGAGGAACTGGAGAAGAACGTGTTCTACACCGGCGCCGCGCCCAACCAGCAGGCCATTCCCGCCGTGGAATACCTGATGAGCGAAGACGGCGGCGGCGCCAAGCGCTTCGTGCTGCTGGGCACCGACTATGTGTACCCGCGCACCACCAACAAGATCCTGCGCGCCTTCCTGCACTCCAAGGGCGTCAAGGACAGCGACATCGACGAGGTCTACACCCCGTTCGGCCACTCCGACTACCAGACTATCGTCGCCAACATCAAGAAGTTCGCCGCCGGCGGCAAGACCGCCGTCATCTCCACCATCAACGGCGACTCCAACGTGCCGTTCTACAAGGAACTGGGCAACGCCGGCCTGAAGGCCACCGACGTGCCGGTGGTGGCGTTCTCGGTGGGCGAGGAAGAACTACGCGGCGTCGACACCAAGCCGCTGGTGGGCCACCTGGCCGCCTGGAACTACTTCGAGTCGATCAAGAACCCGGTCAACGAGGAGTTCATCAAGAAGTGGAAGGCCTACGCCAAGGCCAAGAACCTGCCCAACGCCAACACCGTGGTCACCAACGACCCGATGGAGGCCACCTACATCGGCATCCACATGTGGAAGCAGGCGGTCGAACAGGCCAAGACCACCGACGTCGACAAGGTGATCGCGGCCATGGGCGGCCAGAAGTTCAATTCGCCGAGCGGCTTCGCCATCGAAATGGACAAGACCAACCACCACCTGCACAAGCCGGTCTACATCGGCGAGATCAAGGCGGACGGCCAGTTCAACGTGGTCTGGAAAAGCAAGGGCCCGATCCGCGCGCAACCGTGGAGCCCGTACATCGCGGGCAACGAAAGCAAGCAAGGCCTCTAACCGGAACCGGAAGCGCAGCCATGCTGAATGCGGTCATCGCGAAATTCCTGCGTCATCTCCTGCTTGCATGGCTGCTGGCCACGCCGGCGCTGGCCGCCCACGCGGCCGCATCCGGCGTGGACCCGGCGCTGCTGGCGCCGCTGGCCGGCGACGACACCGACGCCCGCCTGCAGGCCATTGCCGCCCTGGGCCAGCAGCCCGGCCCGGGCGCGGCCGCCGTGTTGCAGGCGCTGGGCAATGACCAGCTGTATGCGCTGCCGGACGGCCGCGTGCTGATCGGCGACGGCAAGGGCCAGGCCACCGATCCGGCCACCGGCACGGCCCTGGCGCTGCCGCCCGAGGCCTCCTCCATCGGCATCAACAACCGCTTGCGGCGCGCGATCGAGGCGGCGCTGGCCGGCTCGCGCCTGTTCTCCGACAACCCGCAGGAACGGCTGGCCGCGGCCCGCCGCCTGCAACAGACCGGCGATCCGGCGCGCCTGCCGCTGCTGGAGAAGGCGCTGGCCGCCGAAAAAGACCCGGCCGTGCGCGCCGCGCTGGAGATCGCGCAGGCCAGCCTGGAACTCAAGAGCGCCGACCCCGCCGTGCGGCGCCACGCGGTCGAGCTGCTCGGCCGCACCGACAACGCCGCCTTCCGGCCGACGCTGGCGGCGCTGGCGCAGCAACAGGACGGCGTCTACCCCGAACCCGACGCCGGCGTGCGCGAGGCGGCCGCCAACGCGCTCAAGCGCATCGACCGCCACCTGGCCACCATCGAGTGGGCCGGCAACCTGTTCTACGGCCTCAGCCTGGGCAGCGTGCTGCTGCTGGCGGCGCTGGGGCTGGCCATCACCTTCGGCCTGATGGGCGTCATCAACATGGCGCACGGCGAGCTGCTGATGATCGGCGCCTACGTCACCTACCTGGTGCAGACGGCGTTCCGCGCCTGGCTGCCAGGCTGGCTCGACTGGTACGTGGCGGCGGCGCTGCCGCTGGCCTTCGTGGTCACCGCGCTGGTCGGCATGGCGCTGGAACGCACCGTGATCCGCTGGCTCTACGGCCGGCCGCTGGAAACGCTGCTGGCCACGTGGGGCATCAGCCTGATGCTGATGCAGGGCGTGCGCACCCTTTTCGGGGCGCAGAACGTGGAAGTGGGCAACCCGAGCTGGATGTCCGGCGGCTTCACCGTGCTGGGCGGCCTGGTGCTGACCTACAACCGGCTGGTCATCATCGGCTTCGCGCTGTTCGTGGTGTTCCTGGTGTGGGCGCTGCTGAACCACACGCGGCTGGGCCTGTTCGTGCGCGCCATCACCCAGAACCGGCGTATGGCCGATTGCGTCGGCGTGCCCACCGGCCGCGTCGACATGCTGGCGTTCGGGCTGGGCTCTGGCATTGCCGGGCTGGCCGGCGTGGCGCTGTCGCAGTTGGGCAACGTCGGCCCGGACCTGGGCCGCGGCTACATCGTCGATTCCTTCATGGTGGTGGTGCTGGGCGGCGTCGGCCAGCTGGCCGGCACCGTCATCGCCGCGCTCGGCCTGGGCGGCGTCAACAAATTCCTGGAGCCTTACGCGGGAGCGGTCATGGCCAAGATCACCATCCTGGTGCTCATCGTGCTTTTCGTGCAGAAGCGGCCGCAAGGCCTGTTCGCCCCGCGCGGCCGGAGCGTCGAATGAAGCAGACCGCGCTGACCGATTTCAACCTGCTGGCGCGCCGGCCCCTGTTCAATGGCCGCGCCTGGGCCGCGCTGGGCGCGGGCGTGCTGCTGCTGGCGCTGGTGCCGCTGCTGAACCTGGCGTTTCCCGCCGGCCATCCGCTGCATGTCTCGGCCTACGCGGTGGCGCTGCTGGGCAAGTTCATGTGCTACGCCCTGGCGGCGCTGGCGCTGGACCTGGTGTGGGGCTACGCCGGCATCCTGTCGCTGGGCCACGGCCTGTTCTTCGCGCTGGGCGGCTACGCCCACGGCATGTACCTGATGCGCGCCATCGGCCAGGACGGGGTCTACCAGAGCCGGCTGCCGGACTTCATGGTGTTCCTGGACTGGAAGGACTACCCCTGGTACTGGGCCTTCACCGACCACTTCGCCTACGCCATGCTGCTGGTGGTGCTGGTGCCGGGCGTGCTGGCCTTCGTGTTCGGCTACTTCGCCTTCCGCTCGCGTATCAAGGGCGTGTACTTCTCCATCATCACGCAGGCGCTGACCTTCGCCGCCATGCTGCTGTTCTTCCGCAACGACACCGGCTTTGGCGGCAACAACGGCTTCACCGACTTCAAGCGCATCCTGGGTTTCGATATCACCGCGCCCGGCACCCGCGCCGCGCTGTACTGGATCACGCTGGCGGCGCTGGCCGGCGCGCTGGTGCTGGCGCGCGCCGTCACGCAGTCCAAGCTGGGCCGGGTGCTGACGGCGGTGCGCGACGCCGAGAGCCGGCTGCGCTTCATCGGCTACGACCCGCTCGGCTTCAAGCTGTTCGTGTGGACGCTGTCGGCGGTGCTGTGCGGCATCGCCGGGGCGCTTTACGTGCCGCAGGTCGGCATCATCAACCCCAGCGAAATGTCCACCGAGAACTCCATCGAGATGGTGATCTGGGTCGCCACCGGCGGGCGCGGCACGCTGATCGGCCCCATCATCGGCGCCGGCGCCGTGAACGGCCTGAAGACCTGGTTCACCAGCGTGCTGCCCGAATTCTGGCTGTACGCGCTGGGCCTGATCTTCGTGCTGGTGACCCTCTTCCTGCCCACCGGCATCGTCGGCCTGGCCCGGCGCCTGGCCGCCCGCTACCAGGAGCGACGCGCATGACCAGCACCCATACCGAAAGCGCCATGCTCGATGGCGGCCCCAGCGGCGACGCCGGCTACGGCCGCGTCAGCCCCAAGGGCCTGGACACCAGCCACGGCGCCATCCTGTACCTGGAGGGCATCACCGTCAGCTTCGACGGCTTCAAGGCCCTCAATGACCTGACGCTGGACATCGGCGTCGGCGAACTGCGCTGCATCATCGGCCCCAACGGCGCCGGCAAGACCACCATGATGGACGTCATCACCGGCAAGACGCGGCCCACCGCCGGCACCGCGTTCTTCGGCCAGAGCATCGACCTGACCACGCTGAGCGAGGCGCAGATCGCGCACGCCGGCATCGGCCGCAAGTTCCAGCGCCCCACCGTGTTCGAGCAGCACACGGTGTTCGAGAACCTGGAGCTGGCCATGAAGACCGACAAGCGCGTGCGGCCCACGCTGTTCGCGCGCCTGACCGGCGAGCAGGCCGACCGCATCGGCGAGACGCTCGACCTGATCCGGCTGCGGCCCGAGGCCTTCCGCCCCGCCGGCCTGCTGTCGCACGGCCAGAAGCAATGGCTGGAGATCGGCATGCTGCTGATGCAGGAACCGCAGTTGCTGCTGCTGGACGAGCCGGTGGCCGGCATGACCGACGCCGAGACCGAGCGCACCGGCGAACTGCTCAACGAGCTGCGCGGCCGCCATTCGCTGATGGTGGTCGAGCACGACATGGATTTCGTCAACCAGATCGCCGGCGACGGCAAGGTGACCGTGCTGCACGAGGGCTCGGTGCTGGCCGAGGGGCCGATGGCCAAGGTGCAGGCCGACCCGCGCGTGATCGAAGTCTACCTGGGGCGCTGACATGCTGAACGTGAACACCATCGACCAGTACTACGGCGGCAGCCATACCCTGCGCGGCGTGTCGCTGGCCGTGAACCAGGGCGAATGCCTGGCGCTGCTGGGCCGCAATGGCGTCGGCAAGACCACCCTGCTCAAGTGCGTGATGGGCGTGCTGCCGGTGGCGCGCGGCGCCATCGATTTCGACGGCGCCGACGTCACCCGCCTGGCGCCGCACCAGCGCGCCGCGCGCGGCATGGCCTACGTGCCGCAGGGCCGCGACATCTTCGCCCGGCTCACGGTGGAAGAGAACATCCTGATGGGCATGGCCACCAAGCCGGCGGCGCGCGCGCGCCGCATCAAGGAGGAAGTGTTCGAGCTGTTCCCGGTGCTCAAGAGCATGCTGGCGCGGCGCGGCGGCGACCTGTCCGGCGGCCAGCAGCAACAGCTGGCGATCGCCCGCGCGCTGGTGGCCGAGCCCAAGCTGATCATCCTGGACGAACCCACCGAGGGCATCCAGCCGTCCATCATCAAGGACATCGGCCGCGTCATCCACATGCTGCGCCAGCGCGGCGACATCGCCATCCTGCTGTGCGAACAGTACTTCGACTTCGCCCGCGAGCTGGCCGACCGCTTCGTGGTGCTGTCGCGCGGCGAGGTGGTGGCCAGCGGCGACCGCGCCGCCATCGACGGCGAGGACGTGCGGCGCCATCTTTCCGTCTGAAAAGGCTTGGATATAATGCGCCGTCATGCACCTCGCCCACTTCCTGAACCGCGGCTACGCCTGGATCGCGCTGATCGCGATCCTGTGGGCGTCGCTGGTTCCGTCGCTGGCGCATGGCAATCACCTGCCCAATGCCAGCCGCCAGGTCAGCGTGGACTACTGCGCCCCCGAGGGCCAATCGTCCCTGACCATCGAGGTGCAAAGCGATGACAGGGCCGGCGACCACGCCGCCCACCACGGCGACAGCAACCACTGCCCGTTCTGCCGCAACCCCCAGGCCGACCTCGGCCTCCCTCCCGCTCCCCTGACCGTGCTGCCGGCGCCCGCCAGCGGCGGCGTCACCTACCCGGCGCTGTTCTACCGCGCCTCGCACCCCCTCCACGCCTGGCGCGCGGCCCAGCCGCGCGCCCCGCCGGCGGCCTGATCGGCGCACGCGCCGCTTCCGCCCGAGCATTCGTCGCCGCCGACCGGCGGCGATTCCCGCAGAACCCTCGTCCGCATCCCGGTGCCGCCTGCTAGCGCGGCGCCATCGCGGGCGCGCAGGCCGGCCCCGCCGGCGTGGACCATGAAAAGAACCTACGCAGTATCCCTGCTGGCCGGCGCCTGCGCCGCCAATCCGGCGCTCGCGCTGACGACCGAGCCCGCCATCGAGACGCTGGCGCCCACCGTGGTCGAAGGCGACAACGCCGAGGACCGCCCCAACGGCCCGATCAACCTGGAACGCATCGACGGCACCGGCAGCCGCCTTGGCCTGCGGATCAAGGACACGCCGGCCTCCGTCACCGTCATCTCGCGCCAGCAGATCGAGGCGCGCGGCGCCCTCAACACCCAGGACATCGCCCGCGGCATCCCGGGCGTGAACAACGCCTCGCCCCCCGGCATGGCCGGCGCCGTCAGCTATCGCGGCTTCAGCGGCGGGCAGGTGTCGCAGTTGTTCAACGGCATCTCGGTGCAGTACGACTCGGCGGCGGCGCGGCCGATCGACAGCTGGATCTACGACCGGGTCGAGGCCATCGGCGGCCCGTCGACCTTCCTGTTCGGCGCCGGCGCCGTCGGCGGCGCCATCAACTACGTCACCAAGCTGCCCGAACGCGACACCTTCTACGAAGGCCAGTTGCGCCTGGGTTCGTTCGACACGCGCCAGGCATCGGCCGGCATCAACCAGCAACTGGCCGGGTCGCCCGGCGGCCGCGGCCATTACCTGCGCATCGACGCCAACACCACCGCCAGCAACGGCTGGGTCGACGGTGAACGGTCGAACGCCACCCAGGTGGCGGCGTCGCTGCTGTCCGACCTGGGCGACGACGTCACCCAGACCTGGGCCTTCGAGTACCAGCGCGAGCGCGTCGACCGCCCCTACTGGGGCACGCCGTTGACGGTCGGCGCCAACGGCAAGGTGAGCGGCGAGGGCCGCATCCGCGGCGGCACGCGTTTCAAGAACTACAACGTCGACGACGGCCTGTACGAGCAGTCGGTGCTGTGGGCCCGTTCGCTGACGGAATGGCGTGCCGCGCCGGGCGTGACGTTCAAGAACACGCTCTACTACTACCGCGCCGAGCGCGATTTCCGCAACCTGGAGACCTACCGCTACAACGCCGGCAACAGCCGCGTGCTGCGCTCGGCCACGCTGCTGCAGCGCCATGAGCAGAGCCTGGTCGGCAACCGCGTCGAGGGACTGGTCGAATCGACGCTGGCCGGCCTGCCCACCAGTTGGTCATTCGGCGCCGACCTGAGCGTGAACAGGCAGACCCGCTATCCGACCAGCCTGCCGGCCACGGTGGACGCGGTCGATCCGTATGATTTCCAGCCGGGCTATTTCTACGACATTCCCGGCATGACGCGCGGCCACAATCCGGATCGCGACAACCGCGTCCGCACCCTCGCGTTCACGCTGGAGAACCGCACCGAGGTGCTGCCCGGCGTGGCCATCGTGTCGGCCCTGCGCAAGGACTTCATCGACCTGGACCTGACCAACCGCCGCGCGGTCACGGCCGCCGCGCCGGCGTCGGCCTCGCGCAGCTATTCGCCCACCACCGGCCGGCTGGCGCTGAACTGGGCCATCACGCCGCAGGCGTCGCTGTACGCGCAATACGCCACGGCCGCCGATCCGCCGTCCGGCATCATGGCCACCGCGTCGTTCGCCGACGTGCTCAACAACGACAAGCTGACCACCGGCACGCAGAAGGAGGTCGGCGGCAAGTTCGAGTTCTGGGACGGCCGCGGCTCGGCCACCATCGCCGCCTACGAGATCAAGCGCAAGAACATCTCGGCCCCCGACGCCAACAATCCGGCGGTCAGCATCCCGGTGGGGCAGCAGTCGGCGCGCGGGCTGGAACTGGCCGGCGGCCTGCGGCTGACGCGCACCCTGTCGCTGCAGGCCAACGTCGCCTTCGTCGACCCGCAGTACGACGACTTCTCGGAAACCGTCGGCGGCGTACGCGTATCGCGCAATGGCAACGTGCCGACCAACACGCCGCGGCGCGTGGCCAACGCCTGGATCGACTACGCCTTCCTGCCGGACTGGAACGCCAGCGTCGCCGCGCGCTACGTCGGCCGCGCCTATGCCGATGCCGCCAACACCGTCTGGGCGCCGTCGTACACCGTGTTCGACGCGGCGCTGTCGCATCGCATCGACCGCCATTTCACCCTCACCGGCCGGGTCCGCAACCTGACCGACAAGGTGTACGCGGCCAACGTCACCGGCACGCCGATGTTCTACCTGGGCGCGCCGCGCTCGTTCGAACTGACGCTGCAGGCGCGATACTGAGAACGATCATGAGCGCAATCCCCTCCCCCCGCCGCCGGCCCGCGCCCGTGCCGTGGTCCAGCCGCGCCAAGCGCTGGCTGTACCTCACGCACCGCTGGGCCGGCATCGTGCTGTGCCTGTTCTTCGCCATGTGGTTCATTTCGGGCGTGGTGATGATGTACGTGGGCTATCCCAAGCTCACCCCGCTCGAACGCATGACGCACGTCGCGCCGCTCGATCCGGCGCGCGTTGCCGCCACGCCGGCGCAGGCCTTGGCCGCCGCCGGCGCCAGCGACATGACGGGCCTGGGCCTGGCCGCGCTGCGCGGCGGCGCGCCGGTCTACCTGGTGCCGGCCGGCCGCGGCCGCGCGCCCAAGGTGGTGGATGCCGCCAGCGGCGCATTGCTGCCGCGCGCCGATGCCGCCGTCGCCAGCGCCAGCGCCGCGGCCTGGTTCGACGGCCGCTACGCCGCGCACTACCAGGGCGAGGTGGACGAGGACGTCTACACCCATTCCGGCGCGCTCGACCCGCACCGGCCCCTGCACCGCATCGACATGGACGATCCGGCGCGCACGCGGCTGTACGTCTCGTCCGCCACCGGCGAGGTGGTGCTGGACGCCACCCGCCGCGAACGGCTGTGGAACTACGCGGGCGCCTGGATCCACTGGCTGTATCCGTTTCGCGGCAACGCCTTCGATCCGTGGTGGCACGACATCGTCGTCTGGCTGTCGGTGGCCGGCGTGGCCCTGGCGCTGACCGGCACGGTGGTCGGCATCCTGCGCTGGCGCTTCTCGCGCCCGTACGCCAGCGGCAGCCGTTCGCCCTACCGCGAGAACATGATGCGCTGGCATCACCTGGCGGGCCTGCTGTTCGCCGGCATCACCATCACCTGGATCTTCAGCGGATTGATGTCGATGAATCCGTGGAAGCTGTTCAGCAGCGGCGCGCCGCCCTTGGCGCAACAGGCCTACGCCGGCGGCCCCTATGCCGCCGACGCGCCCCAGGCGCCGCCCGCCGCGCTGATCCGCGCCCTGCCGGCGGCGCCGCGCGAACTGCGCTGGCAACGCGTGGACGGCCAGGACCTGGTGCTGGCCCGCAGCGGCCCGGGCGCGCCGCGGCTGCTGGCGGCCGCCGACGCCCGCCCCGTCACGCTCGACCCCGCCGCCCTGCGCGCCGCCGCCGCCCGCCTGGTGCCCGGCGCGGCCCTGGCCGACGTGCAGGTGCTGGACCGCTACGATTTTTATTACTACGGCCGCGACGAACACGCCATGCTCGGCCACATCGAGAAGCCGTTGCCGGCGTGGCGCCTGGTGTTTGACGACCCGCAGGCCAGCTGGGTCTACCTGGATCCGCGCACCGGCCAGGTGCTGGGCCGGCAGGACCGCCGCAACCGCGCCAGCCGCTGGTTGTTCGCCTTCCTGCACAGCTGGGACTGGACCGGCCTGCTGGCGCGCCGGCCGCTGTGGGACATCCTGCTGGTGTTCCTCAGCCTGGGCGGCGCGGCGCTGAGCCTGACCGGCGTTGTGATCGGCTGGCGCCGGCTGGGCCGCAAGCTGCGCGCCTGACGCCGCCATGGCCGCGGGGATGGGGCTGGAATGCACTATGCTCCCTCCTTGTCCCCGCAATACCGCAAGGAAAGCCCATGTCCGACGTCACCATCTACCACAACCCCAAGTGCGGCACTTCGCGCAACACGCTGGCCATGATCCGCAACGCCGGCATCGAACCGCAGGTCGTCCTGTACCTGGAGACGCCGCCTTCGCGCGCACAGCTCAAGGCGCTGTTCAAGCGCGCCGGCATCACCGTGCGCGACGCGCTGCGCGAGAAGGGCACGCCCTACGCCGAACTCGGCCTGGATGACACCACGCTGAGCGACGAGGCCCTGCTGGACGCCATCGAGGCCCACCCCATCCTGCTGAACCGCCCCTTCGTCAGCACGCCACTGGGCGCGCGCCTGTGCCGCCCGTCCGAACTGGTGCTGGACATCCTGCCCGCGCCGCAGCAAGGCGCCTTCACCAAGGAAGACGGCGAAGCGGTGATCGACGCGCAGGGCAAGCGCATCGCCAAGTGAGCGCCGTGTCGACGGCACCGGCGCGCGCTACCTGGGGCCACGCAGTCCGGACAGGAGGAGCTGGGCCGCGCGCCCTTTCCGGGCAAACCGGCAAATGCCACGGAAAGCCACACGCGCATCCAAAAGTAAATCCCGGGAATCGGCGCGCATTTTGCAAGGGAATTGACGGCAAACCCGACTACCATCGCGCCAGTCGAGAATATTTCAGCAAAATGACGCGTCATGGATTTCCTGGAACCTATCAATCAGTCCCTGTTTCTCCTGATCAACGCCGACCCGGCCAGCCCGGCCTGGCACATCCAGGCGGCCCTGTTCGTCGCCAACCGGCTGATCCTGCTGGTGCCGGCCGCGCTCGCGGGGCTGTGGCTGTGGGGCGGCCAGGCCCAGCGTGACGTCGCGCTCAAGGCGCTGGCCGGCATCGGCGCCGCGCTCTGCATCAGCTACCTGTGCGGCGCGCTGTGGCCGCATGCGCGGCCGTTCGTGCTGGGGCTGGGCCACGCGTTCTTCGCGCACAAGGCCACCGCGTCCTTTCCCAGCAACCACACCATCATCATCGCCACGCTGGCGTTCACGCTGATCTTCGACCGGCGCTGGGCCGGCTGGGGTTATGCCTTACTGTTGCTGGCGGCCGTGGTCGGCCTGTCGCGCGTCTACCTGGGCGTGCACTTTCCGCTGGACATCGCCGGCGGCCTGCTGCTGGCGCCAGTGGCCGCCGGGCTGGCCGTGCCGGTCTGGCGCCGCGTCGGCGAGCCGCTGACGGCCGTGCTGCAGGCCATCTACCGCAGGCTGCTGGCGCTGCCCATCGCGCGCGGCTGGATCCGCGCCTGACGGCCACACCGCGCGCCGCGCGCGTCGACGCGACGCGGGCATTCCTTGCCGGTGCGGCCGCCTCAGGCGGCCCGCGCCACCGGCGCGCCCCGGGTGGCGCGCCAGCGGCCTTCGTGTTCCAGCAGCCACCGCTTGCGATGCAGCCCGCCGCCGTAGCCGGTCAGCGACGCATTGGCGCCGATCACCCGGTGGCAGGGCACCACGATGCCGATGGGGTTGGCGCCGTTGGCCATGCCCACCGCGCGCACCGCCGAAGCCCGGCCGATGCGCGTGGCCAGGGCGCCATAGCTGACGGTCTCGCCCGCCGCGATCTCTCGCAACGCCCGCCACACACTGCGCTGGAAATCGGTGCCGCCGGACGCCACCTTCAACCGGTCGATCGCATCCACCTCGCCCTCGAAATAGGCCTGCAGCTGGCGGCTCGCGGCCGAGGCGCGCGCGGCATCGCGCAACTGCACCGCGCCCTTGCCATACTGGCGCCGCAGCAAGGCATGCATGCGGGGTTCGTAGTCGTGCCAGTCGACCGCGCGCAGGCATTCCTGCGCGTCGGTCAGGACCAGCATCTGCCCGAGGGGCGTGGCGACGCGTTCGAATTGGAAAATCTGGACAGGCATGGCGGGCTCCGGCTTCGGTATTGACGCGCCCAATATAGGCCGGACGCGGCGCCGGCGCTGGCGGATTCCGGACATCACAGCAAGCCGGACAACAGTGTCCGAAAACCGCTAGATCCAGGCCGCTTCCGGCGCTAGCATGGATCGCATGAACCTCGACCACGACGCCTGCTACAGCGCCATCCGCGTACGCGACGCCCGTTACGACGGCCGCTTCTTCACCGCCGTCAAGACCACGCGCATCTATTGCCGCCCGGTCTGCCCGGCGCGCACGCCGCTGTCGCGCAATGTTGTCTTCTACCCGACGGCGGCCGCCGCCCAGGAAGCGGGTTTCCATCCCTGCCTGCGCTGCCGGCCCGAAACCGCGCCCGCCGCCGGCCGCGGCCGCGACCTGCCCGACAGCGTCGCGCGCGCCCTCGGCCTGATCGAACTCGGCGCGCTCGACGACGCCGGCGTCGACGCCCTGGCCGCGCGCCTGGGCGTCGGCGAACGCCAGTTGCGGCGCCAGTTCCGCCAGCACCTGGGGGCTTCGCCCGTGGCCGTGGCGCAGACCCGGCGCGTGTTGCTGGCCAAGCAGCTGATCCACGAAACCCGCCTGCCCATGGCCGAGATCGCGTTTGCCGCCGGCTTCGGCAGCATCCGCCGCTTCAACGAGATCTTCCTGGCCCTGTTCGGCCGCGCCCCGGGCGAACTGCGGCGTTCCGGCAAGCCCGACGTCCCGGCCGGCCCGCAGGGCGAAATCAAGCTGCTGCTGCGCTACCGCCCGCCCTACGACTGGCCCGCCATGCTGGACTTCCTGCGCGTGCGCGCCATCCCCGGCATCGAACGGGTCACGGACGACAGCTACACGCGCACCATCGGCCTGGACGGCGGCCAGGGCACCGTGCGGGTCGAACCCGGCCCGGGCAACGCGCTGCGAGCCACCGTCCGCTTCCCCCAGCTGCACGCCCTGCCCACCATCATCGCGCGCCTGCGCCGCGTCTTCGACCTGGCCAGCGACCCCGCCGCGCTCGCCGCGCAACTGGCCCACGACCCCGTCATGGCCGCCCTCACCGCCGCCCGTCCCGGCCTGCGCGTGCCCGGCGCCTGGGATGGCTTCGAACTCGCCCTGCGCGCCGTCCTCGGCCAGCAGATCACCGTCACCGCCGCCATCAAGCTCGCCGGCAAACTCGTCGCCGCTTACGGCCAGCCCCTGGACCAGCCCGACGGCGACCTGACCCACCTGTTCCCGACGCCGGCCGCCGTCGCCCCCGCCGACCTCGCCCCGCTCGGCATGCCCCGCACGCGCGCCGCCACCCTCTCCGCCGTCGCCGCCGCGGCCCTGGCCGACCCCCGCCTGTTCGACACCGCCGACTGCCTCGACAACGCCGTCACCCGCCTTCGCACCCTGCGCGGCGTCGGCGAATGGACCGCCCAATACATCGCCCTGCGCCAGCTACGCGAACCCGACGCCTTCCCCGCCTCCGACATCGGCCTGATCCGCGCCCTGGAAAAACTGGAAAACCGCCAATACACCCCCGCCCAGCTCCTGGCCCGCGCCGAAGCCTGGCGCCCCTGGCGCGCCTATGCGGCCCAGCACTTGTGGGCGGAATATTGAGGAAGTCGGATGGCGTTACGCAATTTGGGAAGACGCCAGCCCGTAATCAATGGCGTTCCACGGAGCCCGCAGAACGAGACCACGCCTATCCAGCAAAAAACACCTTCAGCGCGCCCCTCTCCACAAGCGCGCAGCGCACACCGTTCCGACGCAACAAATTGCGTATGCAAGAACCGGCCGCGCAGGGCGGCCGGTTCTTGCGGGCAACGCAAGCCTCTCCGCGCCCCCGTCCGACCTGACTGCGCCGCAAACCTAGACGCCGGTAGCCCGTTGCGCGGGGTGTCGGGGGGGTGGGCAACCTCGATGCGCCCGACGGAAACCGTAGGAAGCCGAAGGCGTACGAGGTTGAGGATGGGGCAGTCCGGAGCGAACGCTCCGGACCGCAATCGTGGGCGCCCGCCCCCCCGACACCCCGCGCGACGGGCGGCCTACGAACCCCACCCAGCCGCAAGCAAAACAGTCAGTCCCGAAAATTCTCGAACTGCAACGGCAAATCCACGTCAGTCTTCTTCAACAACGCAATCGCCGTCTGCAGATCATCCCGCTTCTTGCCGCTGATCCGCAGCTTGTCGCCGTTGATCTGGCTTTCGACCTTGAGCTTGGCGTTCTTGATCGCCGCGATCAGCTTCTTGGCCACCGGCTGCTCGATCCCCTGTTTCACCGTGATCTTCTGCCGCGCCCCGCCCAGGTTCTCCAGCGGATCCGCCACGTCCAGGCAGCGCACGTCGATCCCGCGCGCCGACAGCCGGCCGCGCAGGATGTCCAGCATCTGCTTGAGCTGGAACGCGCTCGACGCCACTTGCGTCACCACGAAGCCTTCCAGTTCGAACTTGGCATCCGTGCCCTTGAAATCGAAACGGGTGGCGAGTTCGCGGTTGGCCTGGTCGATGGCGTTGGTGAGTTCGTGTTTGTCGACTTCGGAGACGACGTCGAAAGTAGGCATGACACTGGGTCCTGTCGGTAGATGAAGAAAAGGCGGCCGCGGCCGCCGCGATTGCCCCATTTTACCGGGGCGCGCGCCCCTCAAGCCATCAGCACCAGCAACCGGTCCGCCTGCAACGGATGCGGCATCACCTGCGCCTGGATGCCGTATGCCAGATACAGGTTGGCCGGCGTCAGCACCTGCGCCGGCGTACCCTGCGCGATCGCCTGGCCGCCGCTCAGCAACAGCAGGCGGTCGCACCAGCGCGCCGCCAGGTTCATGTCGTGCAGGATCACCAGCACACCGGTATTGCCTTCGTGCGCCAGTTGCGCCGCCCGTCGCATCAGGTCGGCCTGGTGCCTGGGATCGAGGCTGGCGGTCGGTTCGTCCAGCAGCAGGTAGCGGGCCTCGCCCGGGACGCGCGCCGCGCGACATTGCACCAGCACCCGGGCGAACTGCACCCGCTGCTGCTCGCCGCCCGACAGCTGCGGATAGCGCCGGCCGTCAAGGTGGCTGACGTCGGCCCATTCCAGCGCCTGCCGCGCCAGGTCATCGACCTCGGCCGGCGACAGCTCCGGAAACGGATACGCGCCCATCGCCACCACCTCGCGCACGCCCAGGTCGAAGGTCAGCCCGGGCTTCTGCGGCAGCACCGCGCGCTTGCGCGCCTGCGCGCGCGGCGGCAGCGCGCGCAGCGGGCGGCCGTCCAGCGCCAGGCTGCCGCCATCGGCATCCAGCTCGGCCGCCAATGCGCCCAGCAGGGTCGATTTGCCGGCGCCGTTGCTGCCCAGCAGGCCCACCACCTCGCCCGGCCGGATCGCCAGCGAGACGCGGTCCAGGATGCGCTTGCCGTCGCGCGCCAGTGTCAGGTTCTCGGCGGCCAGCATCAACCGTGCCTCCGGCCGCGCGCCAGCAGCCACAGGAAGAAGGGACCGCCCACCAGCCCGGTCACCAGGCCGATCGGCAGTTCGGCCGGCACCACCACAATGCGCGCCAGCCAGTCCGCCAGCGTCATCACCAGCCCGCCACCCAGCAGGCAGGCCGGCAACAGCAGGCGGTGGTTGGCGCCCAGCGTCATGCGCACCAGGTGCGGCACCACCAGGCCGACGAACACGATGGTGCCGCTGGCAGCCACCAGCGGCCCGACGATGAGGGTGCAGGCCAGCACCAGCCGGGCGCGCGCCTGCTTGAGCGAATAGCCCAGGTGCTGGGCCTCGCGCTCGCCCAGCAGCAGCGCGTTCATCACGCGCCACTGGCGCAGCAGCCAGCACGACAGCAGCAGCACCCACGGCCCCAGGAACGCCAGCAGCTTCCAGCTGGCGCCGGCCAGGCTGCCCATGTTCCAGAAGGTCAGGTCGCGCAACTGCGCATCGGACGCCATGAACGTGAACAGCCCGATCAGGCTGAAGGCGATGGCCGTGATGGCCACCCCCGCCAGCAGCAGCCCGGCCACGCCCGGCACGCGCCGTCCCACCACATAGGCCGACAGCGTCGCGACCAGGCTGCCGATGAAGGCGCCCGGCGCGGTGTACCAGAAGCCGCCGTGCGTCATGACGATGGCGATGACCGCGCCTAGCGAAGCGCCGGCGGAAATGCCGATCAGCCCCGGCTCGGCCAGCGGATTGCGGAACAGCGCCTGCAACGCCGCGCCGGAGATCGCCAGGCCCGCGCCCATCACCACCGCCAGCAATACCCGCGGCAGGCGGATGTCGATCAGCACATTGCGCCACAGCGCCTGTTCAGGCGTGGGCGCGCCCCACAACAGCGACGGCAGTTCACGCAGCGGGATCGGCACCGCGCCGCTAGCGCTGGCCGCCAGCACCGCCAGCACCAGCGCCGCGGCCAGCAGCGCCAGTGCCACCGGCGCCCTAGCGCGCCATGGCATGCGCCGCCTCCTGCTTGAGCTGGATCAGCGCCTGCGGCAGCCGCGGCCCCAGGCCGAGGATCAGCAGATCGTCCATGACGATGATGCGCTGTTTCGCCGCGGCTTGCGTCGCCGCGATGCCGGGCAGGCGCGCAAAGCCCTCCAGGCCGCCGCTGGCCTGCAGCGATTCACGCGTGACGATGATCAGGTCGGGCGCCAGCGCGCCGATGGCCTCGGGCGACAGCGGCTTGTAGCCCTGCTGTCCCGCCAGCACGTTGTCCAGGCCGGCCAGGCGCATGATCTCGGCCGCCGCGGTGCCGCGCCCCGCGCCCTGCGGCGCGCCGCTGCGGTTGATCAGCAGCAATGCCCGCGCGCGCGTTGCCGGCATGGCTTCGGCCTTGGCCAGTTCGCCTGTCACGTCCCGCACCATCTGTTCGCCGGCCGGCGCCACGTCGAGCGCGGCCGCCACGGCGCGGATGCGCGCCTTGAGCGAATCGACCGACGGCGCGTCCGGCACGCTCACCACCCGCACGCCGACTTCGCCCAGGCGCTTGAGCGCGTCGGGCGGACCAGCCTGCTCCGACGCCAGCACCAGGTCGGGCTGGAGCGCCAGCACGCCTTCGACCGGCACGGCGCGGTAATAGCCGACCCGCGGCAGACGGGTCGCTGCCTCCGGATACAGGCTGGACTGGTCGTCGCCGACCAGCCGCTCGCCCTGCCCCAGGCCGTAAACGATTTCCGTCACGGTTCCGCCCAGGGTCACCACGCGCGCGGGCGGCGCCGCCTGCGCGGCCGCCACCAGCATCCATCCCGCCGCCACCGCCAGCCATTTCTTCATTGCATCATCCTCATGCGGCCAGCGGCACGCGGCACAGGCCCGACATCAATTCACGCCAACCCGTCAGTTCCGGCTTGCCCGGCTTGCGCTCGCCAAAAAACTGCGCGATCAGGTCGCCGCTGGACGAATACAGCTCCAGCGACGTCACCCAGCCATCGCTGGTGGGTTTGTTCACCACCCAGGCCGACGCGATGGCGCTGGTGTCCAGGTGCAGGTTGAAGGTCGGATCCAGCACGTTGAACCAGGGGCCGGTGCGGCGCAACTGGTGCACCGGGCCGGTGTGGATCTGGATCATGCCGCGGTTGCCCACGAAGCACATGATCGACAAGCCGCTGGCCGCCGCCGACTCCAGCATGCGTTCGACCGACTCCATCGGCACCGTCTGCGCCAGGTCCTCGCCGGCCGCGGCCAGCGCCGCCAGGCGCGACACCTTGAACTTGCGCAGCAGCGGGAAGAACTCGTGCGTGTCCTGCATGCCGAGCCAGGCCTGCCGCCACTGGGCGCTGTCGTCGACGCTCGGCGCGTCGGTGGCGGCGGCATAAGGCGCGGTGTCGGGCCAGCGCGAGGCGCCCGCGAACTTCGCCACCAGCGCGTCGTACGCGGCGGCATCGGTGGCCTCGGTGCGGTAGACCTTGTGCACCGCCACGCCCGCGCCGTCGAAGAACTGCAGGCTGTGGCGGCCGTCCTGCTCGACCGCCCAGGCGGAGGCCCAGCACGAGAAGAACACCCGCAGGTCGATGTCCGGCCCCAGCACCAGGCCGACCGGGCCGTCGGCCTGGATGTCGAGGTAGGCGCCATGGCGTTCGTGCACGCACCAGTCGTTGCGCGTCAGGGCCATCACCGGCCCCAGCGTGCCCAGTTCGCGGAAGATCTCCTGCGGCTGGCCATGCAGTTCGACTGCCTTGACACCGCCACAGCCGGCGGCGACCCATTCGGCCTCGGACACGCCGAGTTCCTGGGCCAGGTTGCGGGCGCGCAGGCCGGGCTTGGACGCCGCCAGCGCTTCGTTGCGGGCGCGCAGCTCGGCGGCGCGGGTGTCGAAATCGGGGTGCTTCACTTCGTTGCTCATTGCGGGCCCTCCGGCCGGAATGGAAAATCGGGACTGCCGCCGCTGACGCGCGGCGGCAGCGCGGGTCAGTATTGATACGTCAGTGAGACGCGCAGGCTGCGTCCCGGTTCGGTGTACCAGTCCACCGGCCGCGGCAGCGCCGTGGCGCCTGCGGTCGGCACGTTGATGGCTTCCCAGTACTTCTTGTCGAACAGGTTGAACACGCCGGCCTGCACCTGCAGGCCCTTCACCGAGGCCGGGCGCCAGTAGCCCATCAGGTCCACCACGCCATAGCCAGGCGCCTGGAAATCACGGTTGGGCGCCTTGGCGGAAGCGTCCGGATACTCGACCTTGTTGCGACGCAGGGCCGTGGTCAGCATCGCGTCCACGCCCCATGCGTCGCGGCCATAGCCGACGCCCAGCACGGCCTTGAGCGGCGCCACCGAATTCAGGTACTGGCCGGTGCCCTCGTCCTTGCCCACGGCCCATGCCAGCGAGCCCCAGGTGCGCCAGCCCGGCGAGAATTTCCAGTGCGCGCTGGCCTCGGCGCCATAGATGCGCACCTTGGCGCGGTTGACGTTGCCGGTGATGCCCAGCGGATACTGCCCGGCCCAACCCGCCTGCCATTGCGGCGAACCGGCGTCCAGCGGCACGTTGCTGTCGATGAAGTTCCGGTAGCGGTTATCGAAGAACGATAACGCGCCCCCCAGCGAATCGGAACCCAGCTTGGCGCCCAGTTCCCAGCCCTTGCTGGTTTCCGGCTTCAGGTAGGGGTTGCCGACCCGCAGGTAGGTGCCCGGGCCGCCGTAGTTGGTGTAGAGCTGCGTCGCGCTGGGCGCCTTGAAGCCGTAGGCGTACTGCGCGTACAGGTTCAGTTCGTCCGCGGCCTTCCAGGTGGCCAGCAGCTTGGGCGAGAAGCGCCCGCCGCCATTGTCGGGCGGCAGCGCGCCGCCGTTGCGGTTGCTGGCGTAGCTTTCGGTGGACTTGGGCTTCTGCTCGTAATGGTCGTAGCGCAGCGCCGGCATGACCGTGTAGCGGCCGTCGGCGAAGCTGAATTCGTCGGAGGCCCACAAGGCCCACTGGCTGCCCTTGGACAGCGGCACGTCGGCCTGGTTGGTGTGCAGCATGTCGCAGGTGCGCGGACCCATCGGCGCGGGTGTGCCCGGTCGCACTACCGGGCAATTGTCGTAGCCGCTGGAATTCTGCTCGGTCTTGTTGCCGTACCATTCCCCGCCCACAGTCCAAAGCTGTGAAACGCTGTTGCCGGCCAGCCGCTTGGTCAGCTCGGCATTGGCGCCGAACATGGTCTGACGGATGGAGTTGTTGCGGCCATAGGCGCCACTGGGAAAACCGTAGCGGAATGGGTCGCCGGGAATGTTGCCCCGCGCGTCGCGGCTGCGCTGGCCATCCAGCGCGCTGTCGAGCTGCATGCGCTGCCAATACACCACCGCCGTGGCGCTGTCGATCCAGCCGCCCTCGCCCGGCGCCTTGTAGGCATAGTCGAACGACACGCGCTCGCGCTCGGTTTCCTTTTTGGTGGTGTTCTCGCCGATCTGGTAGCTGGTGCCCGGGCCCTGCTCGAACATGCTGTCCTGGGTGGCGTTGCGCTTGAAGTACTCGCCGGTCAGGCCGAAACGATGGCCGCCATCCACGCGCTGTTGCAGCTTGAGCAGGAAACTGCGCTGGGCGTAGTCTTCGGGCGTCGGCTCGCTGCGGCGCGGGCCGTAGCCGCCGACGTCGCCACGGTTGTCGAGCGCGTGGCCGTTGCGCACGCCCGCCTGCACCAGCCAGAAGGTGTTGTCATGGATCTGCCCGGCCAGCGCGGCGTTGGCGCCCCAACTGCTGTCGGCGGTGTCGTAGTCGGTCTTGGCCAGCGCGCCGAAGGTCTTGCCGTCGGTCAGCAGGTCGGCCGGGCTGAGCGTGTACAGGTCGGCCAGTCCGGAAATGGCCCCCGAACCGCCCGAGCCGGCGTCGGCGCCACGCACGACGTCCAGGCGCGACAGCGTATTGAAGTCCACCGCCTCCAGGCCGCCCTTGACGCCCCGGGCGCCGTCGTCGAGCCACGGCAGCCGGATGCCATCGACCCGCGTCAGCACGCGGTCCTGGTCGAGCCCGCGGATGTTGATGCTGTTGTTCTGGCGGCTGAAGCTCACGCCGGGTTCGGCGCGCTTGCCCAGGTCGCTCCAGTTCTTGATCTGCAGATCGTCCATGCGCTTGCGGTCGGTGCGCGTTTCCCATGCCGGCGCCGCCACCGCGCCTTCGCCCTGGACCGTGACCGGCGCGAGTTGCGCGACACCCGGCTGCGGCAAGGCCTGCAACACGAATACGCCGGGGCTGCGCTCGCGCGCGGCCAGGCCGCTGCCGGCCAGCAGGCGGGCAAAGCCGTCAGCCACGGTGTATTCCCCATTCAAGCCCGCGCCACGGCGCTGGCCCACCAGCGTCGCGTCGAACAGCACCGTGACGCCGGCATGGTCGGCAAAGCGCGCCAGGTTCTCGGCCAGCGGGCCGGCCGGGATGCGGTAGCTGCGCGCCTGCTGCGCTGGCGCGGCCTGCGCCTGCGCGGCGGCGGCCGGCCACAGCATGGCGGCCGGCGCGGCCAACGCGGTGGCAAGGCGCAACGCCAGGGTCAGGCGGGTCAGTCGGCATGGGGCCTCTCGGTTGATGGGATAGCCGCGCACGCGGCTGGCGGGGAAATGAGCCATGGTCGTCCTTTCGATCCAACGGGTATCGGCATTCGTGTGCCTCTACTGACCATGACCCTCGACATTCGCGGACCGGACAGCGTGTCCTCGGTTTTTTTGTAACAACGACGATTCACGCCTGTCCGGCGCGCGGCGCGATCGTCACCCAATACGCGCTGCGATAGCGCACCCGCACCGGCAGCGTCGACGGCAAGGCCGCCAGCACCGCGTCGGTGTCATGCAACTGGAACGCGCCCGAAAGCCGCAGGCCCGCCACTTCGGGGTCGCACCGCAGCAGGCCCGGCCGGTAGCGGCCCAGTTCAGCGGCGAACGCATCCAGGCGCCAGGCGTTGACGTGCAGCACGCCACGGGTCCAGTCGGCCGCATGCGGATCGGCCGGCTCGGGGCGCGCGGGCGCGTCATCGCGCAGCCATGCCTGCTCGCCGGCCGCCAACGGCACGACCACGCCGCCGCCCCGCAGGTTGACGCGCCCTTCCTGCACGCTCACGCGGCAGGCGGCGCCGTCCTGGCGCATGCAGAAGCGCGCCGCCCGCGCCTGCACCTCGCCCTGCCGGGCGCGCACCACGAACGGGCGCGGATGGGCGCCCGACTCTTCCACGGCGTGGACCGCGATCTCGCCGGCGCGCAGGCGCAGCAACCGCAGGTCGGCGTCGTACAGCACGTCGACCGCGCTGGCGGTGTTCAGGTGCATGGAAGAGCCGTCGCTCAGCGCGACCCGGCGCTGCTCGCCCGTGGCGCTGCGGTAGTCGGCGCTCCACTCGAACGGGCTGGCGCGCCACGCGGCCCAGCCGGCGGGGCCGGCCACGATCAGCGCGGCCAGGGTCTTGAGGGCCGCGCGGCGGCCGGCCAGGTCGGGCCGGTTCAGCGCCGCCATGCCCAACGAGGACGGCACCAGGCCGAGACGCTGGTTGACGCGCTGCGCCCGTTGCCAGGCATGTTCGTGTTCGGCCTTGCTGGCGCGCCACTGCGCGCAGGCGCGCACGTCGGCCTCGGTGGCGCGCTCGGAACTCAGGCGCAACAGCCAGCGCGCCGCCTCGCGCGCCACCTTGCGGTCGACGGCGGGCAGCTCGCCCGCGGCGCCCCACGGCGCGCTTACATCACCGCCATGATGCATTGTTCGTACCCCTTGGCGATGTAGCGGTGCACCGAGCGCAGCGACACGTTCAGCCGCGCGGCGATCTCGGCGTGGCCGAGGCCTTCGAGCTGCGCCATCAGGAAAGCCTGCCGCGCCGGAAGCGGCAGGCCCGCCAGCATCTCGTCGATTTCCTGCAGCGCCTCGAGGATCAGCAGGCGCTGCTCGGGCGACGGCGCCTGGGCCTCGGGCAGCGTGGCCAGCGCGTCCAGGTAGGCCCGTTCGAGCGAGCGGCGCCGGTGCAGGTTCAGCACCAGGCGCTTGGCGATGGTGGTCAGGTAGGCACGGGGTTCGCGCAGCGCGTCCAGCTCGTGCCGGTGGCGCAGCACGCGCACGAAGGTGTCCTGCGCCAGGTCGGCGGCGTCGAACGAATCGCCCAGCTTGGCCCGCAGCCAGTTGTGCAGCCATCCGTGGTGCGCGCGGTAAAGCAGGTGGACGGCGTCGCCGCAGGCAAGCGCAAGGTTGGACACGGTGGGCTCCCGAACACACTTGATCACAAATAAAAATCAATCTCATTCTAAATGGAAAACCCTGACCCAGGTCAAGAACCCCGCCCGCGCAAGGGTGGCGATATGATGGGGACGGACTTGCCCGACCGGCCGCCCCGGCGCTGGCGCGACGTCCCTTCCCCCTCTTGCCCAAGGCCGACCGGATGCTCTACAGCGCGTTCAAACTGATCCACCTGCTGGCCGTCATTCTCTGGGTGGGCGGCATGCTGTTCGCCCACTGTTTCCTGCGGCCGGCGGCCGCGCAGCTGGAGCCGCCACAACGGCTGCGACTGATGCATGCGGTGCTCGGCCCGTTCCTGAATGCCGTGCTGGCCGCGATCGTGCTGATCCTGGCCACCGGCGCGGCGATGATCGGCCAGGAGGCGTCCCAGGCCGCGCAGACGGGCGGCGCCTTCTTCATGCCGCGCGGCTGGACGGTGATGGCCGCCGGCGGATTGATCATGGCCGTGATCTACGCCTACATCCGCGCCGCGCTCTATCCCCGGCTGCGGGCGGCGGTGGCCGCCTCCGACTGGCCGCGCGGCGGCCAGGCGATGGCCGGCATCCGCCGCTGGGTCGGCGTCAACCTGGCGCTGGGACTGGCGATCATCGCGGCCGTTTTCCTGCTCTGACACCCCGCGGTCCGGTCCGGCCGCTTCGGTGGCGCGCAGCTATCGGCCAGACCACGGCGGCTATCGGATTTCTTTGGACTGGTGCAATACGCCGTACATCCGGCGTGGCCACACTGGCTCGGACTCTCGCGGGTCCCACATAAAAGGAAAATCCATGATCAAGCGCATCCTGCCCCTGGCCGCCCTCGGCCTGTCCTTCGCCACCCTCTCGGTCGCCCTGGCCGCCGCCCCCATCGACAACAGCGCGCTGGAACAGCCCGCGTTCCGCGATCACAAGGCCACCTATGGCGTGGTGTACCGCCTGCCCAAGGAAGTCAACGCAGTGCTCGACGCGAAGGTCAACGGCACGCTCAAGCAGGACCTGCTCGCGCTGGGCCTGAAGACCGAGGCGGAAACGCCCAACATCCCCCACGTCACGGTGGTCCACATCCACAGCGCCGACCCCGCCACGCCGCAGCGCATGCTGCGGGCGCTGCCCAAGCCGCCGGCGCCGCTGGCCGTCACGCTCAAGGGCTTCTACCCCACCGAGGCCGCCAAGGGCGCGGGCCATCCGTGGTGGCTGGACCTGGGCGTGGTCAAGAGCGGCGCGGGCTTCGAGGCCATGATGGCCTACAACACGGTGGCCACGGCCGCGCTGGCGCCGCTGCGCGATGGCCCGCTGCCGCGCGTGACCGGCCCGGTGTACGCCAAGATGGGCGAGGCCGGCCGCGACCAGGTCAAGACCATGGGCGTGAGCGGCGTCAACGTGATGAAGGACGGCAAGGAAGTGCGCGCCCACAATCCGCACACCACGCTGGTCTACAGCATGGCGCCGTACGACGCCCGCCTGGCCGACGCCATGAAGCAGGAATCCGACAAGTTCAACGCCGCGCTGCCCGACGGCATCGCCACCACCTTCAAGGACGTGTCCATCGTCGAGATCGGCTTTGCCGGCAACGTGCTGCGCGAGATCTACCGCGTCAGCCTGGAAGACGGCTCGGCCATCGACGTGGCCAGCGGCAAGCCGGTCAGCCGCTAGCTGGAAGCATCCGCGGCCAGGCGCTCGCGCAGCACGTCGCGCACCTGGCCGCGCAGCCACGCCTGCAACGGCGCGGCATGCTGACCGGTATGGCGGTGGCGCAAGGCCTGAGCAGGCGGTCGAAGGTGGTCTCGCGCCCGTGCATCGGCTCGAACGCAAACCACTTGATGATTGAGGGCCGCGGCTTCCGGCTGCTGCCATTCCGTGGCAGCATTACGGCGTCCCGCCCTTGCCCGCCTACATGTCCCGCGCCGAACGACTCCTGGACCTGCTGCAGACCCTGCGGCGCCATCGCCTGCCCGTCAGCGGCCACCGCCTGGCGGCCGACCTGGGCGTGAGCCTGCGCACCCTGTATCGCGACATCGCGACGTTGCAGGCGCAGGGCGCCGAGATCGAGGGCGAGCCGGGCATCGGCTACGTGCTGCGGCCCGGTTTCATGCTGCCGCCGCTGATGTTCAGCACCGAGGAGATCGAGGCCCTGGTGCTGGGCACCCGCTGGGTGGCCGGCCGTTCCGACCCGCGCCTGGGCCAGGCCGCCGCCAACGCGCTGGCCAAGATCAGCGCGGTGCTGCCGCGGGAACTGCGCGACGAACTCGACGCCATTCCGCTGCTGGTCGGCCCCAGCAGCTGGGCGGTGGTCGACCGGGTCGACCTGTCCCAGATCCGCCAGGCGATCCGCTGCGAACAGAAGATCGCCATCACCTACCGCGACGACAAGGGCGCCGACTCCGAGCGCGTCATCTGGCCGTTCGCCCTGGGTTTTTTCGACAGCGTGCGCATCGTGATGGCCTGGTGCGAACTGCGCCAGGACTTCCGCCATTTCCGCACCGACCGCATCGCCACGCTCGAACCCGGGCAGCGCTACCCGCGCCGCCGCCATGCCTTGCTCAAGGAGTGGCGCGCCATCAATGCGGCCGAGTGCGACGGCTGCTGACGCGGGGCGGCCGGTGCGACATCCGGCCAAAGACTGCTGACAAAATCTGACAGCATGTCTTTCTAAGATGAGCGCTCATCCAACCAGGAGCGCATCATGTCCGCCAAGAACTTCGTCATTTTCTACGTCGACAAGCCCGAGGCCAGCGCGGCGTTCTACAGCGCGCTGCTGAACCGCCCGCCCGTCGAAAGCTCGCCCACCTTCGCCCTGTTCGCGCTCGACTCCGGCCTGATGCTGGGCCTGTGGTCGCGCCACACCGTCGAACCGGCCGCGGCCGGCCGCGGCGGCTGCACCGAACTGGCCTTCACCGTGCCCGACGCCGACGCGCTCGACCAGCGCCACCTCGACTGGAGCCTGCGCGGCCTGCCCATCCTGCAGGCGCCCACCAACATGGACTTCGGCCGCACCTTCGTGGCGCTCGACCCCGACGGCCACCGCCTGCGCGTGTTCGCCCCGGCGCCCGACACCACGCCCGCCGAGGAGGAACTGGTCACGATCCCAGCATTCCCAGGAGCCTGAACCACAGGAAGTCCAGCGGCACCAGCGCCACGAACGACACCAGCGCGGTCAGCAGGCTCAGCGCCAGGCCGCTGCGCGCCGGCACGTGGCCCATGCCCATCGCCACCACGATGGGCGAAGCCTGGTACGGCATGATGACGGTGGCGTAGCCGGCCACCTGCGCCATCAGCACCGTCATCAACGAAAAGCCCGATGCCTGCGCCAGCGTCTCGGCCAGCGGCGTGTACAAGGCCGGCACGCCGTTGGCCGTGACCACGAAGTTCAGCGCGGCCGACAGCCCCACCAGCGAAAAGAAGCTTTGCATCGGCGCGTCGGGCGATAGCGGCAGCCAGGCCTGCAGGGCGCGGCCGATGATGCCGCCCAGGCCGCTGTCCGCCACCATCGCGGCCAGCCCCAGGATGCCCGCCACATAGATCGCGGTGCGAAAGTTCACTTCCTTGCCGAACTGCTCGCCGCTGACGAACCCCACCCTGGGCAACAGGCACACGCAGGCCGCAGCCAGCCCGATCCAGGCCGGCGACACGCCATGCCATCCGTCGGTCACCCAGCCCAGCAGCGTCAACCCCAGCAACACCACCAGGCGCTTTTCAGCCCTCGTCAGCGGCGGGGCCGGCGCGGCGGGCGGCGCCGCTTCCGGCGTGTCGCGAAACAGCCACGCAATACAGGCCACCAGCACCGCGCCTTTCAGGATGCCCAGCACCGGCGCATGCAGCCACAGGTATGGCAGGTAGCCCAGCTGCAGGCCGTAGCTGGATTCAATGCTGCCGGCCATCACCAGGTTGGGCACGTTGGCCGGCAGGATGGAGGTGGACAGCTGGAAGGTGCCGAAGCCCACCGCCAGCGCCAGCCCGATTCGCCCGCGCCGTCCCGCCGCCAGCCCGATCCGGTCGGCGTACGCCAGCACGATCGGCATCAGCAGCGCGATGCGGCCCATGTTCGACGGCATCACAAAGGCCAGCAGGTAGGTCAGCGCGACCACGCCGGCCACCACCTTCGGATATGAACCCGACAGGCGCCGCGACAACGCGCCCGCCATGCGGTCGGCCAGGCCCGTGTACTTCAGCGCCAGCCCCAATACGTAGCCGCTCAGCACCAGCCAGAACGCCGCCGACGAGAACCCCGAAAACACCACATCGCGCGAGGCGACCGCCAGGATCATCGCGGCGCTGAAGAACAGCAGCGCCGTCAGGTACTCAGGCAGCCGCGAAAAGGCCCACAACGCGATCGTGATCGCGGTGATCAGCGCGGGTAGAATCGGAAAACCGGAGGCGACCAGATGCATGAAGAAACCACCAAAAAAACACGAATCGGCGCAGTGTACGGACCCTGTCCGCCGCTGAAAATGCGCCATTCGCAGAGGCAGCCTGCGCGCCTCGCGTAGGCTCGCCGCCATGCGTTTCGACCTGACCGATCTGGCGCTTTTCCTGCACGTGGTGCAGGCCGGCAGCATCACCCACGGCGCCGCCCGCGCCAACCTGGCGCTGGCCGCCGCCAGCGCCCGCATCCGCAACCTCGAAGCCTCTCTCGGCACGCCGCTGCTGGAACGCCGCCGCCAGGGCGTCATCCCCACCCCGGCGGGCCTGAAACTGGCCGCGCACGCCCGCGTGATGCTGGCCCAGGCCGACCGCCTGCGCGACGACCTGGCCGATTTCTCCGGCGAATTCGGCGGCTCGGTGCGCCTGCTGTCCAACACCAACGCCCTGACCGCCTTCCTGCCCGAAGCGCTCGGCGGTTTCCTGGCGGCGCACCCGCGCATCAACGTCGAATTGCAGGAGATGCTGAGCGACGAGATCGTCGAGTGCATCGCCGATGGCTCGGCCGACATCGGCATCGTTGCCGGCACCGTCGATACCGGCGCGCTGCAGACCTACCCGTACCATTGCGATCGCTTCGTGCTGATCGTGCCCGCCGGCCATGCGCTGGCGGGCACCGCCGAAACCGCCTTCCGCGACGTGCTGGACGAGGATTTTGTCGGCCTCGACCGCAGCAGCGCGCTGCAACGCTTCCTGGCGCGCCAGGCGCTGGTGGCGGGCGGGCCGATCAAGCTGCGCGTGCAGCTGCGCAGTTTCGACGCCATGTGCCGGCTGGTCGAGGCCGGCGTCGGTGTCGGCATCGTGCCCGAGACCACGGCCAACAGCATGTGCCGGCTGCTCGACGTGGTGTCGGTGGCACTGACCGACGCCTGGGCTTCGCGCCAACTGCTGCTGTGCGTGCAAGCGCGCGAAACGCTCAGCGCCCGCGCCCGCCGCCTGCTCGACCACCTGCTGGCCGACGCCGCCCGGATCACGCCGCCGAATACAGATCGGTCATGAACTGCGTGGCCTTGATGCCGGTGCCGGTCAGCAGCACCACGGTGCGCTCGGTCTCGCGGATCGCGCCGCGCGCGCGCAGCATATCCAGCGCCGCCGCCGCGGTGGCGCTGGTGGGCTCGGCGTAGAGCCCCATTGCCGCCAGCCTGCGCACGGCGGCAACGATGTCCGCCTCCGGCACCGCGACGGTCTGGCCGCCGCTGGCGCGGATCGCCTGCAACACCTCGCGCAGCCGCACCGGCCGCTTGATCGCGGTGCCTTCGGCCACCGTCGGCAGCACCTCGCGCGGCACCGGCGTGTCGACCCCGGCATGGAAGCTGGCGTCCACCGGCGAGCAGTTCAGGGGCTGGGCCACGAACAGGCGCGGCAGGCGTTGGATCTGTCCGGCCGCAAGCAGTTCGGCAAAGCCGATGGCGCAGCCCAGCACATTGCTGCCCGCGCCCGCCGGAATCACCACGTTCTCCGGCGCCTCGAAGCCGAAGTCCTCCCACATCTCATAGGCGATGGACTTGGTGCCCTGCAGGAAGAACGGCTGCCAGTTGTGGCTGGCGTAGAAGATGCGCGCGGACGCCTCGATCGCCGCGGTCTCGGCGTTTTCGCGCGGCCCTTGCACCAGTTGCACGTCGGCGCCGAATGCGCGGATCTGCGCCACTTTGGCGGTCGAGGTATAGGCGGGCGCGAAGATGGTGACGTCCATGCCCGCCGCCGCGCCAAAGGCGGCGATGGCGGCGCCGCCGTTGCCCGAGCTGTCCTCGGCGATGGCGCGGATGCCGATCTGGCGCAGCCACGACAGCATCACCGCCGCGCCACGGTCCTTGAAGCTGCAGGTCGGGTTGAACCATTCCAGCTTGAAATGCGGCCGCAGGCCGCCCCAGGCGCGCTCGACCATCGGCGTGCCGCCCTCGCCCATCGACACCGGCCGCGCCACGGCGCCCGGCAGCGCGGCGCGGTAGCGCCACAGCGAACGCTCGCCCCGGTCGATGTCGTCACGCGAGATGCCCGGCAGCGGCGAGATCATCAAGGGGGTGCGCGCATCGGAACACCAGCGGGCCTCATCCAGCGCATGGCGCGCGCCGGTGGCGGGATCGAAATAGTGGGGATCTGACATGGCGATCAACCTGGAGAAAGTCGGGGATGGCCGCAGTCTAGGTCCGCCCGAGCGCTCCGCGTTGCAATATCATGTTGCGATAAATGCAATGGAGAACCGCCATGGAACGTGGCGCGCTATGGGAATACCAGGTGTTCTGCGCCGTCGCGGAACGCCAGAGCTTCGTGCTGGCGGCCCGCGCCCTGGGCGCCTCGCCCAGCGCGGTCACCCGCGCGGTGCAGGCGCTGGAACGCCAGGTCGGCGCGCAGCTCCTGCTGCGCAGCAAGAACAGCGTGGTGCTGACGCCGCAGGGCGAAAGCTACTTCCAGTCGGCGCGCGGCCTCCTGCGGCTGGAAAGCGAAGCGCGCGAGGCGCTGCGCGACACCCAGTCGGGCGATCAGGGCCGTCTGCGCTTCTCGGCGCCCGACCTGCTGGGCGTGACCCTGCTGCCGGCGGTGCTGCGGCGCTACGCGGCGGACTATCCCGGCGTCACGGTGGACATCAACTACACCGACAAGTGGGTCGACCCCATCGCGGAGGGCCTGGACTTCGCCATCCGCGGCGGCTTTCCGGCATCGAGCGAGCTGCTGGGCGCGCGCCTGTGGCCGTATGCGCGGCTGCTGTGCGCCAGCCCTGACTATGTGGCGTGCATGGGGCTGCCGCGCGAGCCCGAAGAACTGGCGCGGCACCGGCTCATCATGCACACCGGGCCGCGCGTGCTGAAGGACTGGCACCTGCGGCGCGACAAGCGCATCGTGCGCATGCATGCCGAGCCGGCGGTGCGGGTCAGCACCGGCAGCGGCCTGATGGCGCTGGCGCTGCAGGGTGTGGGCATCGCCAGATTGGCGGACTGGGCGGCGGCGCCGGAGATCGCCCGCGGCACGTTGGTGCGGGTATGCCCCGGCTACACCGCCACCTCGGCGCAGGGCGTGGCGCCGCAGATGCACGCCGTGTACGCCTCGCGCTCGCTGCCGGCGCGGGCCCGCGCCATGCTGGCGGCGATCCGCCAGTGCGCGGACGCGGGCGCCGTTTGAAAGGCGCCGCCGGCAACACCGGGCGAGTCCGCCGGCGCAACCGCTAGGAGCGCTGCTGGCGCGCTTGCAGCACCACCGCCGCCGCGGTCTTGCGGAACAGCAGCAGGTACAGGGCCGCCAGCACCAACAGGAACGGCACGCCGAACACCAGCGTCATCTTGAACACGCCGGTGAAATAGGTCGTCACCAGGATCGCCAGCATCGCGCCCGCGCCCAGCAGCGTCAGCAGCGGGAAACCCGGCATGCGGAACGACAACGCCGCGCCGCCCTCGCGCGCCCAGCGGCGGCGGAAGAAGTAATGCGTGACGAAGATCATCATCCACGTGAACAGCGCGCCGAACATCGAGATCGCCATCATCAGCGTGAACGAGGTTTCCGGATACAACACGTTCAGCACGGTGGCGATGGCGATGCCGCTGGTCGACAGCAGCAGCGCATTCAGGGGCGTGCCGCTGCGCGTCAGCTTGCCCAGAGCCGCCGGCGCATGCCCCGCGCGCGACAGGCTGAACATCATGCGGGTGGTGATGTACAGCTGGCTGTTCATGGCCGACAGCGCCGCCACCAGCACGATGAAGTTGATGACGCCGGCCGCGTACGGCACCTTCACCGCTTCCATCACCGTCACGAACGGGCTGCCGCCCTTGCCGGCCTGGTCCCACGGCACGATGGCCAGGATCAGCGCCAGCGTCAGCAGGTAGAACACCACCAGCCGCACGATGGTGGCGCGGAACGCCTTCTTCACCGCGCGCTCGGGGTCCTCGGCCTCGCCCGCCGCCACCGCGATCATCTCCACGCTCAGGTAGCTGAAGATCGAGATGACCACCGCGATCCACATGCCCCACACGCCGTTGGGGAAGAAGCCGCCGTGCGCCGTGTACTGCGCCGTGCCGTACTGCGGATTGCCCCAGACCACATAGGCGCCCAGGATGATGAAGGCCACGATGGCGCTGATCTTGATGGTCGAGAACCAGTACTCGATGGTGCCGAAGGCCTTCACGCTCATGGCGTTGATGAAGATCAGCGCCGCCGAGAACAGGCAGACCCATTGCCAGCCGGGCACCGACGGGAACCAGAATTTCATGTACTCGGCCACCGCGGTGACCTCGGTGCCCACCGCCAGCACCACGCACGACCAGTACGCATAGCGCACCAGGAAGCCGGCCAGCGGGCCGATGTAGTGTTCGGCATAGGCGCCGAACGAACCCGACGTCGAATGCGCCACCGTCATCTCGGCCAGGCAGCCCATCAGCAGCAGCGTGATCAGCCCGCCGATGGCGTAGCTGATGATGACGCTGGGGCCGGCGAAGCCGATCGCGAACTTGCTGCCCAGGAACAGGCCGGTGCCGATGGCCCCGCCGATTGCGATCATGCTCATCTGGCCGGACGTCAGGCGGCGCTTGAGCCCCTGTTCGCGTTCGGCGATCCTGCCGAATCCTTGTTGTTGTGTCATTGTCTCCTCCGGTACTGCGCTCTCTTGCTGGATGTCGCTCGGGCCGGCAACCGGCCGCTCAGGTCACGGCCGAACGCTGCTTGAACTCGGGCTTGTCCCAGGCCTTGCTGTCGAGCACGTCTTTCAGGATCTCGACCGCGTCCCAGACGTCGGCGTAGCCGAAGTACAGCGGCGTCAGGCCGAAGCGCAGCACCTCGGGTTCGCGATAGTCGCCGATCAGGCCGCGCGCGATCAGCGCCTGCATGACCTCGTAGCCGTTGGGATGGCGCAGGCTCACGTGGCTGCCGCGCTGGGCATGGTCGCGCGGCGTCACCAGCGTCAGCGGATGCCCGGCGCAGCGTTCCTCGACCAGGGCGATGAACAGGTCGCCCAGCGCCAGCGACTTCCTGCGCACCTCGGCCATGTCGGCCTCGCGCGCCACGTCCAGGCCGCATTCGACCATGGCCAGCGACACGATGGGCTGGGTGCCGCACAGGTAGCGGCGGATGCCGCCGGCCGGCTCGTAGGCGACCGTCATGTCGAACGGACGCTGGTGGCCCCACCAGCCCGACAGCGGCTGCCAGAAATCGGGAATGTGGCGCGGCGCCACCCAGATGAAGGCCGGCGAGCCGGGGCCGCCGTTCAGGTATTTATAGGTGCAGCCCACGGCGTAGTCGGCGTCGGCGCCGTTCAGGTCCACCGGCACCGCGCCGGCGGCGTGCGCCAGGTCCCAGATGACCAGCGCGCCGCGCTCGTGCGCCTGGCGCGTGACCGCGGCCATGTCGTGCATCTGCCCGCTGCGGTAGTTGACGTGCGACAGCAGCACCACCGCCACGTCCTCGTCCAGCGCCCGCTCCAGCGGCAGGTCGTCGTCGATCAGGCGCATCTCGTAGCCCTGCTGCAGCAGGTCGATCATGCCCTGGATCATGTACAGGTCGGTGGGAAAGTTGTCGCGTTCGGACAAGATCACGCGGCGCTCGGGCTGGCGCTTCTGCTGGATGCGCAGGCTGGCCGCCAGGGCCTTGAAGATGTTCAGCGAGGTGGTGTCGGTGATGACCAGTTCGCCCTCTTTCGCGCCGAGCAGGCCGGCCAGCTTGTCGCCCAGCCGCGACGGCAGTTCGAACCAGCCGGCGGTGTTCCAGCTGCGGATCAGGCCGGTGCCCCATTCCTGGGTGATGACCTCGGCGGCACGCGCGGCGGCGGCGCGCGGCATCACGCCGAGCGAATTGCCATCCATGTACAGCACGCCGGGCGGCAGGTCGAAACGCGCCTTCAGCGGCGCCAGGGGGTCCTGCCGGTCGGCGGCGACACAGCTTTCGCGGGTATGCATTCACAGCTCCTTCGGGCAATATGCTGGCTACATACTAGCAGCGCGGCCAAGCCGAATAGTTGCAAAACAAGGCGTGGCTAACCCTAGGATTTCGCATTAAATTGCGTCATAGCCATTTTTTTCGAATTGGATTGCATCATGCAACTGGACGCCATCGACCACCGCATCCTCTACCGCCTGCAGGAGAACAGCCAGCTCAGCAACCAGGACCTGGCCGAGCAGGTGGCGCTGTCGCCGTCGGCCTGCCTGCGGCGGGTGCGGGCGCTGGAAGAAGGCGGGCTGATCCGGGGCTATCGCGCCGTGCTCGACGCCGAGCGGCTGGGCTTCGAGCTGGAAGCCGTCGTGCACGTGTCGCTGGACCAGTCCCGCGCCGGCTGGCACGAGGAATTCCTTGCCGGCATCGCCCTGTACGACGAAATCACCGAGGCCAGCATCGTCACCGGCGCATCCAACTACATCCTGACGGTGCGCACCCGCAACCTGGCGGCGTTCTCGCAGTTCGTGGAGGACAAGCTCAGCAAGATCGCCGGAGTGCGCGACCTGTGCTCGCATATCGTCATGCGCAAAGTGAAGAACCGCGGCGGCATGCTGCCGCTGGCGGCCTGGCGCTGATCGGGCCCTACGCGTGGCGCAGGAAGCCGAACACCGTGACGAAGTGGCAGGCCGAGCCGCCCATGACGAACAGGTGCCAGATGCCGTGGGCATGGCGCCAGCGCTTGTCGTTGGCGTAGAACACCGTGCCCACCGTGTAGAGCGCGGCCCCGGCCAGCAGCCAGGCCAGGCCGGCGCCCGACAGCGCGCCGGCGATGGGCGCGGCGCACATCACGCCCAGCCATCCCATCGCCAGGTACAGCGGCAAGGCCGGCGCGGCGTCACGCGCCCACCACAATTCCCGGCCGATGCCGTATAGCGCCAGCAGCCAGATCGCCACCGCCATGGCGGCGCCCCAGCCCAGCTCCGGCGGCACGAATGCCAGCGGCGTATAGGTGCCCGCGATCAGCAGGTAGATGGCGCAATGATCGGCCTTGGCCCAGCGCGCCTTGCGGCGTCCGCGCGACCAGTGATACAGCACCGATGACGCATAGACGGCGATCATGGATGCCGCGAACACCGCGCAGGCCACGATCTGGCGCCACTCCACTTTCAGTTCCGCGGCCCGCGCGATCAGGGCCCCGGATGCAGCCACCGCCAAGGCCAGGCCGGCCAGGTGCGTGGCTCCGTTCAAGCGCTCTCCTTCGTACATGCTGCCCCTCTCCCCGCGCGCAGGCGTGACGCCGACGCTTTTCATCTTGCCCAAGCCATGTGACAGCTTGGGGTCAAGACGGGCAGCAAGGTCGGGGCGGCCGTCGCCGCCCCGACACGCGGGCTCAGGCGATGAAGTCGACCGCCGCCGGATAGCCTTCCAGCGCGCGCGCCGCCAGGATGGCGCGCTGCACCGCGATCGCCATGGCCTCGGCCGCCATCACGCCGAGCAGCATCATGTTGGCGGGCTTGCCGGACGCGCCCGTGCCGAGGGCGAACACCGTATCGCCGTCGAGCATGGTGTGGATAGGATTGATGGTGCGGGCCAGGCCGTCGTGCGCGGTCTGCGCCATCTTCTGCGCCTGCGCCTTGGTCAACCTGGCATCGGTGGCCACCAGCCCGATGGTGGTGGCCGCGCCCTCGCGCATCGAGGTCGGCAGGTCGCCGGCCAGGATCGCCGCGCGCGTGTCCAGCAGCATCTTGCCGTCGGCGGTGCGGGCGCCGGCCAGCACGTGGCCGGTGGCCGGATCGACCACGTCGCCCACCGCGTTGACCGCGACGATGGCCCCCACCGTGACGCCGGCCACGGTCAGCGAGGCGCTGCCCAGGCCGCCCTTCATGGCGCGCTTGGCGCCGTACAGCTTGCCGACCGTCGCCCCGGCGCCGGCGCCGACGTTGCCCTCCTGCGGCGGCTTGGCGCTGGCCGACTTGCAGGCCTGGTAGCCGGCCGCGGCATCGGGCCGGACCGAGGCATCGCCCACGCCCAGGTCGAACAGGATGGCGGCCGGCACGATCGGCACGTGCGCCACGCCCACGTCGAAACCGATCTTGCGTTCCTCCAGGTAGCGCATGACGCCGGTGGCCGCCTCCAGGCCGAAGGCGCTGCCGCCGGCCAGCATCACCGCGTGCACTTTTTCGACCATGTTGACGGGGTTGAGCAGGTCGGTCTCGCGCGTGCCCGGCGCCGCGCCGCGCACGTCCACGCCGCCGGTGGCGCCCGCTTCGGCGATGATGACCGTGCAGCCGGTCGGCCGCCGCGTGTCGGTGTAGTGCCCGACCTTGATGCCGGCCACGTCGGTGATGCTGCCGCCGCCGGGCACCCGCCGCAAACCGCCGGCGCCCTGCGCCGGCATGACACTTGCGGACGCAGCGACACCCGTCGCCGCCATCATGAAAGCCCGCCTGTTCCACTGTTGTTGCACGCCTGTCTCCATCTGGATACCGCCTGGATCAACCCCGAGCCGGGCGGCCGGGGCGCGAATACCGCATATGACTTGCCGCTATATTTTTACTATTCCTTATGCTTTGTGGAAAAATAGGCGCGTTGTTAGAGTGCGGCTACACCGGAAGGCGGCGCGATCGGCGCGGGCCTTTCGCAGTGATCTCTCATCCGTGGAGCATTGCCATGAAACTCTTGCGCTCGTTGTTCATCGCCGGCCTGGTCCAGGTCGCCGCCCTGTCCGCCGCCCACGCCCAGTCGGGGCTGGACCAGATCAAGTCCGCCGGCGTGTTCAAGATCGGCACCGAAGGCACCTACGCTCCCTTCACCTTCCACGACGCCTCCGGCCAGCTTACCGGTTTTGACGTCGACATTGGGCGCGCCATCGCCCAGCGCCTGGGCGTCAAAGCCGAATTCGTCGAAGGCAAGTGGGACGGCCTGATCGCCGGGCTCGACGCCAAGCGCTACGACGCCGTCATCAACCAGGTCGGCATCACCGACGCGCGCCGCGCCAAGTACGACTTCTCCGATCCCTACATCTCGTCGGCCGCGGTGCTGATCGTGCGCGATGACAACACCACCATCAAGTCGTTCGCGGACCTGAAGGGCAGGAAGTCCGCCAACACGCTCACCAGCAACTTCGGCAAGCTGGCGCAGAGCCACGGCGCGGAAGTGGTTGCCGTGCAGGGCTTTAACGAAGCCATCGACCTGCTGACCTCGGGCCGCGTCGAGGCCACGGTCAACGACAACCTGTCGTTCCTGGACTTCAAGAAGCAGAAGCCCAACGCCAAGGTCAAGATCGCCGCCACCGACAAGGCCGCCGAGTTCAGCAACTCCGGCGTGCTGCTGCGCAAGAACAACCCCGAACTGGTGGCCGCCATCAACAAGGCGCTGGCCGACATCAAGGCCGACGGCACCTACAAGACCATCTCGGTCAAGTACTTCGGCACGGACCTGTCGGCGCAGCAATAAGCGGCCTCTTCGATGACGCTCCCCGCCTGGCTGCACAACGTCCTGCCCGACTGGATCCTGTCCCAGGTCGACACCCTCGCGGTGCCGGCCTGGGTGCAGTTGATGGCCGACTCGTTCTGGCCCTTGCTGCACGCCGGGCTGGTGTTCACCGTCCCGCTGACATTGATGTCGTTCGCGCTGGGGCTGGCACTGGCCTTCGTGGTGGCGCTGATCCGGCTGTTCGGGCCGGCGCCGCTGGTGGCGCTGGTGCGCTTCTACGTCTGGCTGATCCGCGGCACGCCGCTGCTGGTGCAGCTGTTCGTGATCTTCTACGGCCTGCCCAGCGTCGGCGTGGTGCTCGACCCGTTGCCGGCGGCGCTGATCGGCTTCACGCTGAACGTCGGCGCCTACAACTCCGAAGTGATCCGTGGCGCCATCGAGTCCATCTCCAAGGGCCAGTGGGAAGCCGCCTATTCATTGAGCATGACGCGCGGCCAGGCGCTGCGCCGCACCGTGCTGCCGCAGGCCGCGCGGGTGGCGGTGCCGCCGCTGTCCAATTCCTTCATCGCCCTGGTCAAGGACACCTCGCTGGCCGCCGTGCTGACCGTGCCCGAGATCTTCCAGGCGGCCCAGCGCATCGCCGCCGTCACGTACGAACCGCTGATCCTGTACACCGAGGCCGCGCTGATCTACCTGGTGTTCAGCTCGGTGCTGTCCGCCGCCCAGGTGCGCCTGGAACGGCGCTTCGGCCAGCACGCGGTGTTTTCCGAGAAGAACCGATGATCCGCCTGGAACAGATCGAGAAATCCTTCGGCGGCAACCTGGTGCTCAAGCAGGTCGACGTGGCCATCGCCGAAGGCAGCGTCACCGCGCTGATCGGCCCGTCCGGCAGCGGCAAGAGCACCCTGCTGCGCTGTGTCAACCTGCTGGAGGTGCCCGATCGCGGCACCCTCGAGATCGGCCCGGAACAGGTCCACTTCGAACCCGGCCTGAAGCTCTCGCGCGACCAGGTGCAGCGGGTGCGCATGCAGACCGGCATGGTGTTCCAGAACTTCCAGCTGTTCCCGCACCAGACCGTGATCGGCAACGTGATGGAAGGCCTGGTGACGGTGCAGAAATGGCCCGCCGACCGCGCCCGCGCGCGAGCCGAGGAACTGCTGCGCAAGGTCAACATGCTGGACAAGGCCGAGGCCTGGCCCGCCAATCTGTCGGGCGGCCAGCAGCAGCGCGTGGCGATCGCCCGCGCCCTGGCGCCCGCCCCCCGCGTATTGCTGTGCGACGAACCGACCTCGGCGCTCGACCCGGGCCTGGCGGCCGAAGTGGTGGACGTGCTGCGCCAGCTGGCCGCCGAGGGCATGACCATGCTGATGGCCACCCATGACCTGCGCCTGGCCGCCAGCGTTTCGCGCGAAGCGGTGTTCCTGCTCGACGGCAACGTGGTCGAAGCCGGCGCCTCGCGCGACCTGTTCACCCGACCGCGCGATCCGCGCACCGCGACGTTCATCTCGACCTTGACGCAAGAAGCCGGCCAGATCGGTTGAGGCGGCGCCCCCCATCGAACGCGCGCGTCCCCTCCCCCCACCAACAACGCCACAAAAAAATAGCCGCCCGGCCGCCCGGCCGCCCGAAGGCCGGGCAGCCTCCTCGGGGGGCAGCAAGCGCGCTACGCGCGCGCCGCGTGGGGGCCCTTACTTCCCTGGCAACGACCCGGCCGGATCGACCGCTTGGCCGTCGTAGCGCAATTCGAAGTACAGTCCTACCTGCTTGCTGTCGCTATTGCCCATTTCGGCGATTTTCTGCCCCTGGCTCACCCGCTGGCCTTCCTTGACCAGCAGTTTGCTGTTGTGGGCGTAGATGCTGAGGAAGCTGGCGCTATGCTTGACGATCACCAGATGCCCGTAGCCACGCAGGCCGCTGCCGGAATAGGCGACGGTGCCGGCGGCCGCGGCCACCACCGGCGTGCCGGTGGTGTTGGAAATGACGATGCCGTTCGACCCCGAGCCATCGTAGCCGCGGGTCACCTTGCCCTGCGCCGGCCACACCAGCGAGATCGCCCCCGGCGGCGCGGTGCGCCGCTTGCCCATGCTGGAGGCGCCCGCGCGCGAGCCGCCCGAGGCCTTGGGCCGCGACTTGGACGGCGCGGAAGTGCTGGCCTGCCCCGCCGGCGGCACCACCCGAAGCATCTGCCCCACCTCGATTGCATTGGTGTTCGACAGGTTGTTCCAGCGTGCAAGGTTGGATACGCTGGTGCCCTGCTTGCGGGCGATCTGCGTCAGCGTGTCGCCCGACTGCACCCGGTAATAGCCGGGCTGGACCTTGGTCGTGGTGCCGCAGGCGGCCAGCAATGCCAGCAACGCGGCCAGCAGCGCCAGCCGGACGAAGCGGATGACATCGCGCAGGGGCGGACGCGCCCGGGCGAACCCGGAAACGGCAATGGAATCGGGGGCTGGCAGGGTCTGGGCGGGCAAGGAGAGCACTGAATCCTGGAACGGAGTGGGACACGACTGCGTCCAAGGGTACCAAGATTTTCGAACGGCGGTATGCCCCCGGCAACTTTCGCGGACGGTGCCGGGCCGTGTTGTATAACCCCGCTGATTGGCGCGAGCCCGCGCTCGCCATGGATCACCGCGTCTGCAAGGAACGATATGGCAACACCACGAGCGCCCCGAAGAAACCTGTACTGCCTGCTGTGGGCCATCCCCTACCTGCTGTGCGGGGTCTTCTCGCGCCTGCTGAACGATCCGGTCAGCCACGCGGTCTTCGTCTGGCTGCCGCCGGGCGTGGCGGTGGGCGCCTATCTGCTGACGCAGCGCCGCAATTGGCCGCTGCTCCTGGCCGCCTTCTTCTGCGCGCAACTGGTCTTGACCAGCTTCACGCGTGGCCAGCCCGCCACCGCGCTGGTGTTCGCCATCGCCGCCAGCCTGTCCAGCCTGCTGGCGGCCTGGACGGTGCAGCGCCTGGCCCCGCGCGAGGGCGGACTCGGGCTGGTCGCCGCGCTGCTGGCCGGCGCGCTGGCGGGCGCGGGCCTGTCGGCGCTGCTGGGCGGCGGCTGGCTGTGGCTGACGCAGGAAGCGCATGGCTGGCTGCGGCTGCGCACCTGGGTCGCGGCCTACCTGGCCGGCATCCTGATCGTCGCGCCGGCCCTGACCGTGTGGGCCCATTTCCGCCCGCGCCGCTCGGGGGGGCCGCGCAAGCGCGACCTGGTGCTGGGCGCCATCGCCTACGTCGCGCTGATCGCCTCGACCTTCATGACCTTCGACGGCGACATGATCCAGAACCTGCCGTACGTGGTCACCTTCGAGCTGACCTACCTGCCGCTGGTGTTCGCGGTGCTGACCGCGCTGGTGTGGGGTCCGCCGGGCGGCACCCTGGCTGTCATCACGCTGGCCCTGATGGCGCTGTACCAGAGCGCGCAGGGCGAAGGCCCGTTCGTGGAAGCCAACGACCATTGGCACGTGCTGCTGGCCACGCAGGTCTACCTGGTGGTCACCGCGCTGCTGATCCTGCTGGTCAACACCCTGCGCGCCGCCCGCGCGCAGGAACTCGAGAACGCCGAGCGCTGGCGCGGCCGCTTCGATCTGGCGCTGGCCGGCAGCCATCAGCTGATGTACCGCTACAACCCGTTCGACGGCTCGCTCGAACTGGCCGGCGACCTGCAGGGCGCCCTGGGCGTGCAGGCGGCCGCCATTTCCAACCTGGACGCGCTGCTGGCACTGGCCCACCCGGACGACCGCGCGCGCCTGACGCTGCACTGGGCCGCGCGCCGCGCCGGCGCCCACGACCGCACGCCGCTGCTGTTCCGCATGGCGCACGCCAGCGGCGGCTGGCGCGTGATCAGCGACCGCGGTTCGCCGCTGGAGGATTTCGACGGCAGCGTGGCCGTCGTCGCCGGCATGTGGCGCCTGGGCGAAATCGAGCAGGCAGATGTCCACTAGCACCGGAGCCCTGCTCATCCACGGCTTGGGCGGCACCCAGTACGACCTGGGGTCGCTGCACAAGATCCTCAAGCGCGCCGGCATCGAGACCCACTCGCTGACGCTGCCCGGGCACGGCACGGTTCCCGAGGACCTGCTGCCGGTGCGCGCCGAAGACTGGATCGATGCCGTCACCGCCAAGTACCGCGAGGTGGCCGAACGCCACGACACGCTGCACGTGGTCGGCATGTGCCTGGGCGCGCTGCTGGCGGTGGAGCTGTGCAAGCGCGTCGGGCACCGCAAGGGCAAGCTGGTCAGCCTGGCCGCGCCGGTCTTCATCGACGGCTGGAGCACGCCCTGGTATCGCGGCCTGCGCAAGCTGGTCTACCGCATCCCTGGCCTGGCCGCGCGCATGCGCGTCGAGGAAGAAGAACCCTACGGCATCAAGAACGAACTGGTGCGATCCATCGTCAAGGCCAAGTTCGAGCGCGGCGAGAATTTCCATTACCGCTGGGTGCCGCTGGCCTGTGTCCGCGAGGTGGACCGCCTGCGCCGCTTCGTGCAGCGCGGACTGAACGCCATCACCTGCCCCAGCCTGATCATCCATGCGCACGAGGACGAGCTGACCTCGGTGCGCTCGGCGCGATTCCTGAATGACGCCATTGCCGACAGCCGGATGGTGCTGCTGGACAACAGCTACCACATGATCTGCGTGGACAACGACCGCGACCGCGTCGCCGCCGACATCCTGCAATTCATGGACAAGCGCCCCGACACCGCGCGTCCGGGCCGCGCCGCCGCGATGACCGGCGACGAGGTCGAGCGCCTGCTCGCGCAGTACCGCGAGGCGTTGCTGTCGGGCGAATACGAAACGTTGTTCCCGCTGTTCGCCGACGACGTCGTGTGGCAGGAAGGCGGCGACAATCCCCTGAGCGGCGAATACCGTGGCCGTGGCGGCCTGATCGACCTGTTCTCGCGCGTGATGGACTATTCGCGCAACACCTTCACCGTCGACAGCGTGGGCCAGCCGGCCCTGGCCGGCCGCGCCATCGCGGTGCCGCTGACCTTCCAGGTGCGGGACGGCGCCGCCACCGGCCGCGGCGCCGCCACCCATACCCTGCGCCTGCGCAACAACAGCATCGTCAAGGTAAGCGCGCAGGCCGCCGACCCGGCCGCCGACGACGCCCTGTGGCGACGGCTGGCCGTGGCCAGCGGACTGGAGCCCGAGGGCGACGCCATGGATCCGGCCACGCTGGCGATCGCGGCGCAGGACCTGGAAGACGCGTTCGAGGCCGCCGTGATCGAACTGCGCGCCCTGCCGCAAGCGCCCTCCACCAGCGTCGCCATCCGCCTGCACGCCTATGAACGGCAGGCCCGGCACGGCGACGCGCCCGCGCAGGATCCCGCCGACGCCACCGTGCGCCAGCAGATCGAGCTGGCCACCTGGCGCCTGCTTGCGGGCCTGCCCGCCGACCAGGCCCGGCGCCGCTACATCGCCCTGATCCGGCGCCTGGATCCCGATACCTGATCCTGGCCGGCAACAGGGCCTACAATCGGCGCATGCCCGCCTTGACCCGACCTCCACGAAGCCGTGGCGCCTTGCGCGTCCGCGGTGTGCTGTGGCTGGCGTTCCTGGCCTTGCTGCTGCGCGCGGTGGTGCCCGCGGGCTATATGCCCGACGCCCGCGCGCTGCACGACGGCCGGCTCGAGGTCACCTTCTGCTCGGCGGCAGGCGATATTTCCACGCTGCGGCTGGCGCTGTCCCCCGATGACAAGGGCGGCGCGGGTTCCGGCGCCCACTCCAACGCCGATACCGGCGCGCAATGCCCCTTCGGGCTGCTGGCGCACATTGCGCCCGCTCCCGCCTCGCACACCTCGCCGCTGGCGTTGTCCAGCGGCCGCCGGGCCGCGCCCCCCGCGCCGGCCCCGCTCGCGCTGCCCGCGCAGCCGGCCCAAGGGCCGCCCCTGGGCTCGCGCGCCCCGCCTCGCCTGGCCTGACTCCGCCTTTCCGCGCGGCCCCGCCGCGCCTACGCGAACCGTCAAGCAACGAGGTTTTCATGCACTCCCCATCCCCGCGCGCCCTCCTGGGCGCGCCGCCCGCGCCCGACCGTCACCGGCGCCGGCTGCTGTCGGCCCTGGCCCTGCTGCCCCTGGCCGGCTGCGGCCCCGAAGCCCCCAAGATCAACGGCATGGACCTGTCCAGCATGCCCGCCGGCGACTTCCAACTGAAGGACACCGAGGGTCGCCAACGCCAACTGGCCGACTATCGCGGCAAGACCGTGATGCTGTTCTTCGGCTTCACCCAGTGCCCGGACATCTGCCCGACCGCGCTGACCCGCGCGCTGGAAATAAAGAGCCTGCTCGGCGCCGACGCCGCCAAGCTGCAGGTGCTGTTCATCACCGTTGATCCGGAGCGCGACACGCCGGAAATCCTGCAGGCCTACATGCGGGCCTTCGACCCCGCGTTCGTCGGCCTGCGCGGCGACGCCGAACAGACCCGCGCCGCCGCGCAGTCGTTCAAGGTGTTCTACCAGAAGGTGCCGACCGGCTCGTCCTACACCATGGACCACACCGCGCTGACCTACATCATCGACGCCCAGGGCAAGTTGCGCCTGGCCCTGCGCCACCAGCAGAGCGCCGAGGAATGCGCGGCCGACCTGCGCACCGTGCTCTGACCCACCACACCAACCAAAGGAACTCCCGATGAAACCGACCGCTTTCAAGTCCCTGGCCGCCGCCTTCGCCCTGGGCGCCCTGGTGCTGGCCAGTCCTGGCGCCCTGGCGCAGGACGCCACGCTCAAGGTCGAGGACGCCTGGGTGCGCGCCACGGTGCCCAACCAGCACGCCACCGGCGTCTTCATGCGCCTGACCTCGCCGACCGCGGCCCGCCTGGTGGGCGTGGAATCCGCCGCCGCCAAGCACGCCGAAGTGCACGAAATGGCCATGCAGGACAACGTCATGAAGATGCGCCAGGTGCCCGCCATCGACCTGCCCGCCGGCAAGCCGGTGGAACTCAAGCCGGGCGGCTACCACGTCATGCTGATCGACCTGGCCAGGCAGATTTCCGTGGGCGACCCGGTGGCCCTGACGCTGCTGGTGCAGGACGCCGACGGCAAGCAACGGCGCGTGCCGGTGACGGCCGAGGCCCGTCCGCTGTCAGCGGCGGCCGCGCCGGCCGGGGATCACAAGCACTGAAGCGGTGCCGCGAAATACGGGGATCGCATCACCGCAAGCGGATTGACACCTGTATTTCAAGCTTGAAATAGCTGTTTGCAAGACAACCCGCGTTTCCCGCAACGCCACGGCCCGCGCCCGGTCGAATCAAGAAAACCGGGCGCGCGGCCGCGCCACGCTCCCGGCGCGCATCGCCCGCATCCCAGGAAATCGTCCCCAAGCCGCAGCGGGGACGACGGCGCGGCCTGCCCCCAGGCCGTTTGCTTTGATTGCCAGGAGCGTTTCATGAAGACATTGACAGCCACCTTGTTGCTTTGCGCCGGCCTGACCGCCGCCGCAACCGTGCAAGCCCAGCAGGCCCAGGCCCCGGCCGCCCAGTACAAGCGCGATCTGTACGGCGACTGGCGTGTCAGCTATCCGGCGCCCGCGGCCAAGACCTCGGACCAGGTATCCTCCGAACTGGCCCGCGCCAAGGCCGACGGCCAGTACACCTTCGGCCAGGAAGACTACCCGCCCGCCATCGTCTCAACCGGCCCCGGTGAAAGCCGCGCCCAGGTCGAACAGGAACTCCAGACCGCCGAAATGCAAGGGCAGATGGCGTCCGACCAGGAAAGCTATCCGCCGATGCCCATGGCCCATAGCGGTATGTCCGACATGCAGTAATAAGGGACACACTGCGATCTGCGGCCCGTGCTGATTCCTCATACAATGCCAGCACACATCCGCCGCCGGCGGCCTCGCGGGGCCCGGCGGCAGCGCGGCGCCCCATGCCGCCCAGGATGCCAGCGCTCCGCGCAGCCGGGCGCCTGATCCGCCGGCGATGGACCGGCAACCCTGTGTCTGGATATGCCCGGTAGTTCCGCCTTTTCCTTCCTGCGTACCCTCTGCAGCCTGCGCTGGCTCGCCATCGCGGGCCAGGCTGCCACCATCCTGGTGGCCAGCGCCGTGCTGGGCCTGGCCCTGCCGCTGGAACCGCTGTGGATCGGCGTGGGCGTGCTGATCGGCTTCAACGTCTACGCCAGCCTGCGCCTGCGCCACAGCCGCGACCTGTCGCACGCCACCGCCTTCGGCCACCTGCTGGTGGACATGGCGGTGCTGGCCTGGATGGTGGGCTGGAGCGGCGGCCTGAGCAATCCGTTCGGCATGATGTTCCTGATCCTCACGGCGCTGGCGGCGCTGGCGCTGCCGCGCAACTGGGCGCTGGCCGCCGCGCTGGCGGGCATCTCCGGCTATTTCGCCGCGGCCATCCTCGGCCAGCCCCTGCGCGGCGACGTCAACACCCACACCCTGCTGCTGTGGGGCCTGGGCGCCAACTTCCTGATTTCCGTGGTGGTGGTGCTGGTGTTCACCACCCGCCTGGCCGCCGACCTGCGGGCGCGCGAACGCGAACTGGCGCGCCTGCGCGAACGCTTCACGCGCAACGAGGGCATTGTCGCCCTGGCCACCCACGCGGCGGCCATGGCGCACGAACTGAACACCCCGCTGGCCACCATGACCCTGCTGGCCGACGAGATCGCCGCCGAGGTCAAGGAGCCCGAACTCAAGCAGGATGTCGCCACCCTCAGCCAGCTGCTGGCCCTGTGCCGGGAACGCATCCGCAATCTGGCGGTCCCAACCGCGGTGGACCTGGTTCGCGTGGTGGGGCAATGGCGCCTGATCCGGCCGACCATCGACCTGCAACGCTCGGGCACCCTGCCGGCCAGCCTGCGGGTCGATCCGGCCATCGCCCACCTGCTGCAGGCGCTGCTGAACAACGCGGCCGACGCCGGCGAAGCCGCCAGCGAGCCGCGCGTGGACCTGCACCTGGAATACGGCTACGGCGCCCTGCGTGGCGAAGTGCGCGACTACGGCCGTGGCTTCGACCCCGACCAGACGCTGCTGCCGGCCACCAGCCTGTTCAACAGCGGCAAACCGGGAGGGCTTGGCGTCGGCCTGGCCCTGTCGCACGCCACCGTCGAGCAGATGGGCGGCGAAATGACCATGACGGCCGCCGATGGCGGCGGCACCCGCATCCGTTTTTATTTACCCCTCGGTAGCCCCGGGACCTGATATGTTGAATCCCACCGACCTCGGCCTGCTGATCGACGACGACGAGCTCTACGTGCGCACCCTGCAGCGCAGCCTGTCGCGCCGCGGCCTGGAAACCCGAACCGCCACCGGCATCGCCGAAGCGCTGCGCGTGGCCGAAGAGATCCGCCCCGCCTTCGCGCTGGTCGACCTGCGCCTGGGCGAGGACTCCGGCCTGACCCTGATCCGTCCCCTGCGCGCCCTGCGCGCCGACATGCGCATCCTGCTGGTCACCGGCTACGCCAGCGTGGCCACCGCGGTCGAGGCCATCAAGCGCGGCGCCGACGACTACCTGCCCAAGCCCGCCACCGCCCCGATGATCCTGCGCACCCTGGGCCTGGTGAAGCCGGAAACGGTTACGATCGAAACCACCATGACGCCGTTGCACCGCCTAGAATGGGAACACATCCACCAGGCGCTGCACGAGACCGGCGGCAACGTGTCGGCCGCCGCCCGCCTGCTGGGGATGCACCGGCGCTCCCTGCAGCGCAAGTTGGCCAAAAAACCGGGGCCGGAACGCGAGGTCCTGGTCGACTGATTGGCGCGGATGCCACACATCGCAACAATCCCGTCTTGTGCAGGTGCGACATATCGTCGCACCCCCACCCTTCCAGCAAAGCCCGCCCCCGCCTGGGAAAACCCTTAACGGGAAGCCTTGAGGGCAAAAGCCCGCCAGGCAATGCGACCATTCGTCGCAGCCTTGACCCAAATCAAACCGATAGGATGGACGTTGCTGCCTAGCAGCATTCCAGTCTGCTGCTACGCAGCATTTCCCACCTTCCATCCAAGGCTGTACGTGAAACACCCCCTCCTTGCGACCCTTACGCGCATTTTTGGCGTCGGCGCGGTCATGCTGCTTGGCGGCTGCAACATGGAAATCCTCTCCCCCAAGGGAGACATTGGCGCTCAGGAAAAGACCCTGCTGTTCACGGCAACCGGTCTGATGCTCCTGGTGGTGATCCCGGTCATCATCATGATCCTGACGTTTGCCTGGAAATACCGCGCATCCAATACCAAGGCCGACTACCAGCCCAAGTGGGCCCACTCCACGGCGATCGAAGTCGTGGTCTGGACCGTGCCATGTATCATCGTGGCGATCCTCGCCGTGATCACCTGGCGCTCCACGCACGCGCTCGATCCCTACAAGCCGCTCGTCTCCGAGCACAAGCCGGTCACCATCGAGGTGGTGTCGCTGGATTGGAAGTGGCTGTTCATCTACCCCGAGTACGACATCGCCACGGTCAACGAGATCGCCTTCCCGGTTGACGTCCCGGTCAATTTCAGGATCACCTCGGCCTCGGTCATGAACTCGTTCTTCATCCCCCAACTGGGCAGCCAGATCTACTCGATGGCGGGCATGGAGACCAAGCTGCACCTGAACGCGCGCGAGCCCGGCACCTACGCCGGCATCTCGGCCAACTACAGCGGCGCCGGCTTCTCCGGCATGCGCTTCAAGGCCATCGCCACGTCGCAGGAAGGCTTCGACAACTGGGTCAAGGAAGCCAAGGCTTCCGGCACCGCGCTGACTCCGGCGGTGTACCAGGAACTGACCAAGCGCAGCGAACACAACCCGGTCGCCAAGTACGCCTCGGTGCCGCCGTCCATGTTCGACTACATCCTGGGCAGCACCATGTCCAAGATGGCCGGCGTCGATGACGCCACGTGCACCCCCACGTCGAATAATCTTGTCGCAGGATTGACTCAATAATGCTCGGGAAACTCACCCTCGAGGCCATTCCGTACCATGAACCCATCGTCATGGTCACGCTGGCCGCCGTGTGCCTGGGAGGCCTAGCGGTCTTCGGCGCCATCACCTACTTCCGCAAGTGGAAGTACCTCTGGACCGAATGGCTGACCTCGGTCGACCACAAGCGCATCGGCGTGATGTACATCATCGTCGCGCTGATCATGCTGCTGCGCGGCTTCGCCGACGCCATCATGATGCGTACCCAGTTGGCCGTCGCCTCGGCCGACTCCGCCGGCTTCCTGCCGCCCCACCACTACGACCAGATCTTCACCGCCCACGGCGTCATCATGATCTTCTTCATGGCGATGCCTTTCATCACCGGGCTGATGAACATCGTGGTGCCGCTGCAGATCGGCGCCCGCGACGTGGCCTACCCGTTCCTGAACTCGCTGAGCTTCTGGCTGTTCGGCGCCGGCGTCGCGCTCATGATGATCTCGCTGTTCGTCGGTGAATTCGCCGCGACCGGCTGGCTCGCCTATCCGCCGCTGTCCGGGCTCGACTACAGCCCAAGTGTCGGGGTGGACTACTACATCTGGGCGCTGCAGATCTCCGGGCTGGGTACAACACTCAGCGGCATCAACTTCATCGTGACCATCCTGCGCATGCGCGCGCCGGGCATGAGCCTGATGAAGATGCCGATCTTCACCTGGACCTCGCTGGTCACCAACGTCCTGATCGTGGCCGCCTTCCCGGTGCTGGCCGCCACGCTGGCGCTGCTGACGATGGACCGCTACCTGGGCACGCACTTCTTCACGAACGACATGGGCGGCAACGTCATGATGTACGTGAACCTGATCTGGATCTGGGGCCACCCCGAGGTCTACATCCTGGTGCTGCCGGCCTTCGGCGTGTACTCCGAAGTGGTCGCCACGTTCGCCCGCAAGACCCTGTTCGGCTACAAGTCCATGGTCTACGCCACGGCCGCCATCGGCGTGCTGTCGTTCCTGGTCTGGCTGCACCACTTCTTCACCATGGGCGCGGGGGCCAACGTCAACGCGTTCTTCGGCATCGCCACGATGATCATCTCGATCCCGACGGGCGCGAAGATCTTCAACTGGCTGTTCACCATCTACCGCGGCCGCCTGCGCATCACCACGCCGGTGCTGTGGACGCTGGGCTTCATGCTGGTGTTCGTCATCGGCGGCATGACCGGCGTGATGCTGGCCATCCCCGGCGTGTCGTTCGTGCTGCACAACAGCCTGTTCCTGATCGCCCACTTCCACAACACCATCATCGGTGGCGTGGTGTTCGGTTGCATCGCCGGCATGACCTACTGGTTCCCCAAGGCTTTCGGCTTCAAGCTGAACGAACGCCTGGGCCGCTACTCGTTCTACTGCTGGTTCGTCGGCTTCTTCCTGGCCTTCATGCCCCTGTACATCCTGGGCTTCAAGGGCATGACGCGTCGCCTGAACCACTACGACAACCCCGAATGGCAGCCGTACCTGCTGGTCGCGCTGGCCGGCGCCGCGCTGATCATGCTGGGCATCTGGTTCCTGCTGCAGCAAGTGTTCGTGTCGGTGCGCCAGCGCAAGCAGAACCAGGACATCACCGGCGATCCCTGGGATGGCCGCACCCTGGAATGGTCGATCTCGTCGCCCGCGCCTTTCTACAACTTCGCCCATGTTCCTCACGTCGATGAACTGGACCAGTTCTGGGAAGACAAGCAGAACGGCAAGGCCTACAAGCGCCCGGCCAAGTACGAAGACATCCACATGCCGAAGAACACCGCCGCCGGCGTCTTCATCGGCGCATTCGGCCTGGTCATGTGCTTTGCCCTGATCTGGCACATCTGGTGGCTGTCGATCGTCGGTTTCGTCGGCATGATCGGTTCGTTCATCGTCCGCGCCTATGACCGCGACGTCGACTACTGGGTCCCGGCCGCGGAAGTCGAACGCATCGAAAACGCCCACTTTGAAAAAATGCAGAAGGCCGCCTGAGCCATGATTCAAGCCGTAGCCACTCACCCCCACGCGGGTCACGACGATCACGCGCACCATGACGATGGATCCAAGACCGTTTTCGGTTTCTGGGTCTACCTCATGAGCGACTTGCTGATCTTTTCGGTGCTGTTCGCGACGTTCGCGGTGCTGGCCAACGCCACCGCGGGCGGCCCCACCGGCAAGGAACTGTTCGACCTGAAGTTCGTGCTGGTCGAAACCCTGTTGCTGCTGTTCTCGAGCTTCACCTTCGGCATGGCCAACCTGAACGTCCACGCCAACAACAAGAGCCGCGCAATCGGCTGGTTGATGGTCACGTTCCTGTTCGGCGCGGGCTTCATCGCGATGGAAGTCTATGAATTCCATCACCTGATCACCGAAGGCGCGGGCCCCGGCCGCAGCGCCTACCTGTCGGCGTTCTTCACGCTGATCGGCACGCACGGCCTGCACGTGACGTTCGGCCTGATCTGGATCGTCGTCATGATCGACATGATCCGCCGCCATGGCCTGGACTCGATCAACAAGCGTCGCCTGGCGTGCCTGAGCCTGTTCTGGCACTTCCTGGACATCGTCTGGATCTGCGTCTTCACCTTCGTCTATCTTCTGGGAGCCCTCTGATGTCGCACTCCGCTGCGGCCGCACACGGCCACGACGATCACGCCGCCGACCACGGCAGCCTGAAGTCCTACATCATCGGTTTCGTGCTCTCGCTCCTGCTCACCTTCGGCTCGTTCGGCCTGGTGATGAGCGGCGCGCTGTCCCACACCATCACCATCATCGGCGTGGTGGCACTGTGCGTGCTCCAGCTGCTGGTGCAGCTGGTGTACTTCCTGCACATGGGCGCATCGAAATCGGCCCGCGACAACCTGGCCACGTTCGTCTTCACCGTGATGATCATCGCCATCATCGTCGGGGGTTCGGCCTGGGTGCTGTACAACATGAACGTCAACATGGGCCACGCCATGTAAGACCCGTCATCCGATGACGACAGACAGGCGCCGCGAGGCGCCTGTTTTTTTTGGAAGGCCGTCACGCTATCGGGACGGCTTTTTTTACGCCCTGCCGCGGCCGCGGTCTGGAGATACGCGGCGCTGCTTTCTTTGGCATACTCGCGCCATCGCAGAATCGACCCCGAGGAATCCGCATGCAAACCATCGCCGCCGCCATCACGGCCGTCGTCTTCGTGGTGCTCGGACTGTGGCACGCCTACTGGGCAGCCGGCGGGCGGCTGGCGCACCGGGCAGCGCTGCCGATCCAGAACGGACAGCCGCTGTTCCGGCCGTCGCCGCTGGGCACGCTGGCCGTGGCCACGGTGCTGATCGGCTGCGCCTGGATCACGGCCGCCAATGGCGGCCTGGTGACCGCGCCGCCCCTGCGCTGGCTACCGTGGCTGGGCATGGCCGTGGCGCTGGGCCTGCTGGCGCGCGCCATCGGCGATTTTCGCTACGTAGGTTTCTTCAAGCGCAAGGGCGAAGACCCCTTCGCCCGCCTCGACACCCGCGTCTATTCGCCGCTGTGCCTGCTGTTGGCGGCGGGCGTGGCACTGGCGAGCTGGCCCGGGCTGGCCTGACGCCGCCCGGTCGCATCCATCTTTCCACGCACGGCCCCGCCCTTCATTCCGGCGGGTTTGATGCGGCGCAGACGCCTCCCTCCACTATTCGTTATATATTTCAGCTCATAACGAATTTTGATATTACCACCGCGGGCTGCTCATGGATGCCATCTTCATCGCCCCTCCCGCCGCCCGGGATATCGATGCCCTGACCAGTGCGCTGTTGGCGCACGCATCGTCCGATCATCCCGACGCGCGCTTTTTCGCCACCGTGATCGGCAAGAGCCTGGCGCACGGCGACCTGGCCCGCACCGGCCTGTCATCCGTCGAACTGGCCGAGGTATTGGCCAGCGTCTTTCCGGGTACGCAGGACGGCGCGACCGCGACGCTCGCCGACCAGCAGGCGCGATTGCTCGCCTACGCAACGCAGGGCCAGGCCAGTCCACAGGCGGATTTCACGCGCCTGCTGCGCGTGCTGCTCGATGCCTGTGGCGGACCGGCAGTCACGACACCATGGGTCACCAGCGTGCTGGCGCACGCCTGCCTGCGCCCTGACCACCTATGGCGGGACTTGGGGTTGAAGGGCCGCGACGACGTCACCGCGCTGCTGACCCGCCACTACCCCGGTCTGGTGGCACGCAATACGCAAAACCTGCGGTGGAAGAAGTTCCTGGCGTATTCCGCGTTTGAGCATGCAGGCCTGCCAGCTGCCGCCGCGCCCGGCTGTTCGGACTGCGAGGATCGCGGCTTCTGCTATGGCGCCGGCGCCGGGCACTGAGCCCCCCCCGCCGCCTCAGCACATCCTGGGCACGCGCCGGATCAGAACCAGCTCACCTTGACCACCACCTGGGTGCTGAATCTGCCGGTTTTTAGTTCGCCGCTGGTCCGCTCCAGGTGGGCCGTATAGGTCTGCGTGTGGGACAGCATGGTGCCGTGCAGGACACCGCCAAGATTGCCGTTGTAGTAGGAGGGGAAGATACCGTGGTCGTCGGGAGGGGGCACACCAAGCTTGATCGTCTGGTTGGCGCCATTGGTGATGCTCAGCTTCAGGCCGTTTTCCTGGCCATCGGCATTTTTCAGGAAGATCGACTCGTTGGCGAGGTCGGTGCGCTCGCCGCCTTGCGGCAGAAACGACACCACCGTGCGCAGGTAGAACTCGTCCAGCGGATTGTCGGAAGACGGCGGACCGGTCAGCGACGCCAAGCCCGGGCAGGCGGGACTGTTGATGCGGGTCGTCACATTGAACGGCTTGGCCTGGGGCAGCTTGCCGTTGTAGTTGCTGGTCGTAAGCACGGTGTCGAACGCCACGGTGTTGTCGACATTGACCGAACCGATGCAAGAAGGGATGAACTGGAAGCGCGAGGCGGTGGAATTGAGAAAGATGCCCGGATCCGCCACTGCCGCCTCGTCGGCGACCAGTTTGAATGCGAACGTGGGCGGGAGGAATACACGCAAAGGCCGGGTTACGGCTTTTTTCGAGTACAGGACCAGCATGATGCGCCCCAGGCGCTCGCCGGAGTCTCCCTGATAGGGCGCGTCGACGCTGAAATAAGGTGAGTACAACGGCTCCTGGGGATCCGGATTCCACTGGCCCTCCTGCAGCCGGTCATAAACGATTGCGAGGGACAGCGACGCATCCCTCAAGGCTTTCCTGATCGGCCCGTAGTCGCCCAGAATCACGATGGCGGCCCGCTGCGGGACCGAGGCGTTGTTCACGCAGCGGTACCTGAACTCATAAGGGCGACTGATGTACATGGGAAAGCCGGGAACGTACTGCGCGTCGAGCGAGAAACTCACCGACGGCGGCAAATTGAATACCACGGTGCTGCCGCCATCGAGCAGCTTGCATCCCCGGGCGCCGGCTTGCGCATATGCCAGTCCCGGCAGAAGCAGGCAGGCGGCCATGAACCCGGCAAGCCAGGCGCATGGCCTTTTTATTTTTGTCGCCATGATCAATGCTCCCCGGATGTTCAGAATGTAAAAACTATTTTATCGGTCACCCCTTTAGTATTGCTCTGTCCGACCGTCCGACATTTCGAATATCAAGCCCCGCCGCCGCGTCTCGCTCCAGCTCCAGCCACGGCGGGCCGGTCAGTAGCGATACGTCGCGCCCAACCCCGCGCCCACGCTGCGCCCGGGCGCCGGCTCGTAGTAGCGGCCATTGCTTTCGTTGACGATGACGGATCCGGCATAACGCCGGTCGAACAGGTTGTCGACGCGGGCGTAGGCGCTCAGATCCCAGTCTCCCAGGCGCTTGACATAGCCCGCCGACAGCGCGGCCACCACATAGCCCGGCGCGGCCGCGTCGTTGGCGTCATCGGCATACAGGCGGCTCAGGTAGCGAGCCTCGATGCCCGCCTGCCAACCCTGTGGTGGCGCCCAGCCCAGCGCGGCGTAGGCCGATTGACGCGCGATGCCCGGAATGCGGTTGCCGGCGCGGATGCCGCCGGCGCCATCGTCGCGATAGCGCGCATCCAGCCAGGTGTAGGCCAGTTGCGCGCGCCCATGGCGGGCAAAGGCCGCCGACCAGCCCAACTCGACGCCATCGCGGCGCGTGCGCCCGGCGTTGCGGAAGGTGGCGCGACCGCCCGCGCTGCCCGCCGACACGATCTCGTCGTGCGTCGACACGCGGAACACCGCGGCGGTCAGTTGCCCGCCGGCAAGGTCGGTCTTCAGGCCCGCTTCGGCACTGTTGCCGAGCGCGGGCGCCAGCGCGAAGTTCAGCCCCGGCAGGCCGCCGGGCCGGTACGACAACTCATTGAACGTGGGGGTTTCGAAGCCGCGGCCATAGGACACGTACAGGCTGGTGCGCGCCTCGGGCTGGTAGCGTAGCGCGGCCACCGGCAATGCGCGGCGGTAGCGGGCATCGCCGCTGTCGTCGCCGTTGCCCGGCGCGATGTAGTGGTCGCGCGAGCGGAACGCCACCGTGCTGTAGCGCAGGCCCGCATCCAGGGTCCAGCGCGGCGCCATGCGCCACGATGCCTGCAGGTAGGGATCGGCGTTGTAGACGGTGTTGGTTTCGTCGCGCCGCAGCGCGCCTTGCACCCCGAGCTGGCGGTCGGCGCCGTCGCCGGTGTAGTTCTGGTAGCCCTTGCGTTGTTCGCGCAGTGTGTCGTACGAGAAGCCGCCGACCAGCGTCAAAGGCCGTTCCGCCGGCCCCAGTTCCGCGGTCCAGCGCAGGTCGGCGCCGCCATAGCGGCGGCGCAGGTCGATCACGCCGCCCGCCTGGGTCGGCGCCGCCTGCGCGGCGGGCGGGATGGCCTGGAATTGCGTGGTGTCGCGCTGGCCGTAGTACAGCATCAGGCGCAGGGTGTTGGCGCCGTCGACGTGGCGCTCGTAGACCAGCCCGCCCTGGGTCTGGCGCACGGTCTTGCGGGTGTCGTATTGCGTGGCCAGCGCGGCGCTGCGCGGCGCGTCCTGGAATTGCGCGTAGGTCAGGCCGAGCGGATCCTGCGCCGTCAGGTCGACGCTGTTGGCCACGATCGTCAAGCGGCTCGCGTCGTCCAGCTGTACACCCAGCTTGGCGTTGCCCAGGTTCTTGCGCGCGGCGCTGTGGTCGCGGTAGCCGTCGGTGGTCATGCGCGACAGGGCGAGCACGTAGTCGATGTCGCCCGAGGCGCCGGAGGCCTTGGCGCCGTAGCGCCAGGTCCCGTCGCTGCCGGCCCAGCCCGACACCCCGATTGCGGCGGGCACCGCGCCGTCTTCGGTATAGGCCAGGATCACGCCCCCCGAGGAATTGCCGTACAGCGCCGAGAACGGCCCGCGCAACACCTCCACCCGGTCGAGCGAGCCGATGTCGATGTTCGAGGTCTGGCCCTGTCCATCGGGCATGGTCGCCGGGATGCCATCCACGTACAGCCGCACCCCGCGCACGCCGAACGTGGAACGCGCGCCGAAGCCGCGGCTGGATAGCTGCAGGTCCTGCGCGTAGTTCTGGCGGTTCTGGACCTGCAGGCCCGGCACGCCGGCCAGGCCTTCGGACAGGTTGATCCCGGGCTGGCCGCGACGCATCGCCGCGCCTTCCACGATGTCGACCGAGGCCGGGGTTTCCCAGGGCGGCGCGCCGATCCGGGTGCCGGTCACCGCCACCGGGGCCAGCTGCTGCGGCGCCTGCGATTGGGCCAGCGCCGCCACCGCCGGCGCCATGCCCAGCAGGCCCTGCAGAAAGGGGCGGGCCAGGGCGCCGCGCCGGCGTCGTTGCTGCGCCAATCGAGTTCCCCGCTGAGTGACCATGCCCCCGAGCCTCGCACAGGATTGCGCGGATGTCGATACGGCCCGGACGCCGCGGCGAATGGGTTCTAATAGCGCCATGGAAAATCCGCAAGACATCGAACGCCGGCTGCTGGACCTGGAAGTCAAGGCCAGTTTCGCCGACGACCTGCTGGAACAGTTGAACCAGATCATCGTGCGCCAGCAGCAACAGATCGACCGCCTGCAACGCGAGGTGGCCGAGCTGCGCCAACAGGCGCCCGAAGGCGCGGCGCCGTTCCGCAGCCTGCGCGACGAACTGCCGCCCCATTACTGAGCTGGGCGTCTCTCGCGCTGGCAATATGGCGACAGCTATCGTCGCCATAAATGGCGACTAACTACCAATAATCGCCATTTCTTTCCATTGGTGGAAAAATCTTTTACCGATATCAGGGTTTATCCGTAGGCCGTTTGCGCGCACTATGGAGCCATCGGGAAACAACAACGAACCACGACGGATAGGCCGCCGGATTCGCTCCCAGGCTTCTGAAATCGGAGATTCACCATGAAAAAGACCCTTGCTTCCGCCCTGCTGATGTCCCTGGCCGCCCTGAGCGCCGGCGCCTACGCCTCGCAGAACATCGAACCGAACAACGTGCCCTTCCAGGGCGTCTACGGCACCCCTTATGAAGGCCCGACCCGCGCCCAGGTGCAGGCCGAACTGGCCGCTGCCAAGGCCGCCGGCCAGGTTTCGAACGTCGAACCCAACGACGTGCCCTTCCAGGGCGTGTACGGCGCGCCCCAGTCTGGCGTGACGCGCGCCCAGGTCGAAGCCGAACTGGCCAACGCCAAGGCGGCCGGCCTGGTCTCGAACGTCGAACCGAACGACCTGCCGTTCTCGGGCGCCTACCATCGCGCCAACTGATCGGCCGACGATTTACCCCTCCCCTTGTTGTACCTTGGCCGCCCTTGCCGGGCGGCTTTTTTTTTCACGATGACTCCAGCATCGCATTTCGCTGGACTACGCCAAGGCTCGATACAGCAGGTTTATCAATCACTTAGGCGAGTTCAAGATATGCCGGTGCTTTCCGAAACTTGACCCGGCTTCCCCTCGCGTGGCTCCCATGCGGCTCTTGGAAACCGGGCTTTCCGAGGAGTCATCATGGCGAAGATCAAGCTCACCAAGTCCGCAGTCGATGCGGCACAACCCCAAGACAAGGCCGTCGAACTACGGGATACCGTAGTGCCTGGCTTCCTGTGCAAGATCACCCCGGCGGGCCGCAAGGTGTTCATGCTCCAGTACCGCACGAACGCCGGCGAGCGCCGCAAGCCCGCATTGGGCCAGTACGGGGAACTGACGGTCGATCAGGCGCGCACGATGGCGCAGGAGTGGCTGGCCGAGGTACGCAAGGGCGGCGACCCTAGCGCTGCCAAGAACGCAGCCCGCAGGGCACCGACCATGAAGGAGTTCTGCCACACCTTCATGGAGGACTACTCCAAGCAGCGCAACAAGCCCAGCACGCAGCGTGGCTATCAGGGCGTGATTGACCGCTGCATCATCCCGATCATGGGCCGGATGAAGGTGCAGGACGTGAAGCGTCCCGACGTGGCCGCGCTGATGAAAAAGCTGGCCTACAAGCAGGCCGAGGCCAACCGCACTTTCGGCGTGCTGCGCAAGATGTTCAACCTGGCCGAAGTGTGGGGGCTGCGCCCCGACGGCACGAACCCGTGCCGCCACGTTCCGATGTACCCGCCCGGCAAGGAAACCCGGCTCATCGTGGACGATGAACTGGTGCGAATCTTCCGCCAACTGGAACACCTGGAGGCAGAAGGACTGGAAAACTACGTCATCCCACTGGCGATCCGCCTGCAATTCGAGTTTGCCGCCCGCCGCTCCGAAATCTGCCCACTGGAATGGGGCTGGGTTGATCTGGAAAACCGCCGCGTCGTCTGGCCCGACAGCAAGACTGGCGGTATCTCCAAGCCCATGAGCGAGGAAGCCTATCGGCTGCTGTCCACTGCGCCGCGCCGGGAGGGCTGCCCCTACGTCCTGCCGTCACCCAACGACCCGGCCCGGCACATGACTCACGGCGAACACTACGGCGGCTGGACGCGCGTGCTCAAGGCCGCTGGCGTGCCACACGTTGGTACCCACGGCATCCGCCACCGAGCGACCACCGACATTGCCAACTCGGGCGTGCCGACCAAGGTGGGCATGAAGCTCACAGGTCACAAGGCCGTGGCGATGTTTATGCACGATGTTCATACCGAGGACAAGCCGGTGCGGGATGCGGCCGAACTGGTGGCAAATCGGCGGCTGGCGATTACCGGGGCATCCCGTTCTATGGAGGTGACAGCATGACAAGGAAGACGCCTGCGGCAACGCGGAAACCTGCGGCCTTACCGGCTGGCTATGCCGGCATCCACGGCGGCATCGTGGAGCTGCTGGATGCGGCGCGCCAGGCAGCGGCGCGCAGTGTCAATGCGCTGATGACGGCCAGCTATTGGAAGATTGGCCGCCGAATCGTGGAGGCCGAGCAGAAAGGCAGGCGGCGGGCCGGTTACGGCGAGCAGTTGATGGCGCGGCTGTCCGCCGACCTGACTGCACGATTCGGGCGCGGGTTCAGCCCGGACAACCTGGAGAACATGCGGCGCTTCTTCGCCGCCTACCCCCTTGAAGCAATTTCCGAGACACTGTCTCGGAAATCTGGAGACGGACTGCCCATCGAGAATTCCGAGACGGTGTCTCGGAAATTCGACCTCTCCGAACTGGCCCAGGTCTTCACCTTGCCGTGGTCGGCCTATGTCCGGCTGCTGTCGGTCAAGGATGACCATGCTCGCCAGTTCTACGAGACCGAGGCACTGCGTGGCGGTTGGAGCGTGCGCCAGCTTGACCGGCAGATTGGCAGCCAGTTCTACGAGCGCACCGCCTTGTCCAAGGACAAGGCGGCGATGCTGGTCAAGGGTTCGGTGACCAAGCCCGAAGATGCCGTCACGCCCAATGATGCGATCAAAGACCCGTATGTGCTGGAGTTCCTCGACCTCAAGGACGAGTATTCGGAATCCGACCTGGAAGCGGCATTGATCCAGCGCTTGGAAGACTTCCTGCTGGAACTGGGGGAAGGCTTTACCTTTGTCGGGCGCCAGCGGCGCTTGCGTATCGACCAGACCTGGTATCGGGTCGATCTGCTGTTCTTTCATCGGAAGCTGCGCTGCCTAGTCATCATCGACCTGAAGCTGGGCAGCCTGACGCATGCCGATGTGGGGCAGATGCATATGTACTGCAACTGACCTGCAACCCGAGCCCCGTACCACGGCAATAGAGAAGAATCCGCGCAACCGAGAGGAAGCGCGATGCGCAAGAGCAGATTCACAGACGAGCAAGTCTTCGGGTTCATCAGGCAGGCCGACGCCGGCATGAGCGTGGCGGACCTGTGCCGCCGAGAGGGCTTCAGCTCAGCGACCTTCTACAAGTGGCGGGCCAAGTTCGGCGGCATGGAGGCCAGCGACGCCAAACGGCTGCGCGAGGTCGAAGCCGAGAACAACCGACTCAAGAAGCTGCTGGCCGAGGCGGTGCTGGACAACGAGGCGCTGAAGGTGGCCTTCGGCGTAAAGCGCTGAGCCCACCGGCGAAGCGACGCGCGGTGGGCGAGATGTTGAACGCGACTTCTATCAGTGAACGGCGCGCCTGCGCCTTGGTGGGCCTGTCGCGCGACAGTTGGCGACACCCGCCCCAGCGTGCGCAGCATGACCAGGCGACGAGCCAGCGCATCGTCGAGTTGGCACACGATCGGCGGCGCTTCGGCTACCGGCGCATCGGCGACCTGCTGCGCGCTGCGGGCACCAAGATCAACGACAAGCGCGTGTACCGGCTCTACAAGCTGGCCGACCTGGCGGTGCGCAAACGCCGCGGCAAGCAGCGCCTGAAGCTCGAACGCGTGCCGCTGCACAAATGCCAGAGCGTCAACGAAGTCTGGAGCATGGACTTCGTCAGCGACAGCCTGGCCAGCGGTCGGCGCATCAAGTGCCTGACCGTCACCGACGACTTCAGCCACGAGTGCGTGGACATCGCCGTCGATCACGGCATCGGCGGCGAGTACGTCGTGCGCGTGCTGGACCAGATGGCGAGATTCCGGGGCTATCCACAGGCCGTGCGAACGGACCAAGGACCGGAGTTCACCAGCCGTGCCTTCATGGCCTGGGCGCAGGCCAAGGGCGTGCGCCACATCCTCAACCAACCGGGCAAGCCCACGCAGAACGCGTACATCGAGAGCTTCAATGGAAAGTTCCGCGATGAGTGCCTCAACGAGCACTGGTTCCAGAGCCTGAAGCAGGCGCGCGTTGAGATCGCGCGCTGGCGCACCGACTACAACGAAGTGCGGCCCCACAGCAGTTGCGGGCGGATACCGCCAGCGAAGTTCGCGGCACAGCATCGTCAAACAACCGGCGGTGCCGTCCCGGCACCGCTGCAGACCCAGGAGTAATCTCCTTCAACCCAGCGGATTCCTCAAATCGACTGGTACGGGTTCTGGGGGCAGGTCAGCTGACGCTCGACAACCTCGTGGGCACCGACCCGGCCGGCTACGCCGGCCTGGAAGACGACGTGGATTGGCACTGGAAGCGCATCGTCGCGGGCGCGGTGCTGACGACGCTGCTGGGCGTGGGTGCCGAGCTGGCCGCGCCGGAGAACCGCCAGGACGGCAACCGCATCGTCATCGCCGGGCGTGACAGCGCCCAAGACAGCATCAATCAGGTCGGCCAGGAGATCAATCGGCGCAACATGAACATCCAACCGACGCTGACCGAGCGGCCGGGCCTGCCGGTGCGGATCATCGTCAACCGCGATCTGGTGCTGCGGCCATACCAGCCGCTGTTCTTCAATCGGGGGACTTCGCGATGAGCACGACCAAGAAGCTCCGGCTCGGGCCGCTGCCGAAAACCGAATCCACGAAGCTGACCTTCGCTTGCCCGGCCAGCGTAAAAGCCGACCTCGACCGCTACGCCGCGCTGCACGCGCAGGCGTATGGCGAGGCAGTCGATGCCATGACGCTGATCCCGCACATGCTGGAGGCGTTCATGGCCGGGGATCGGGGATTTAAGAGAACAAGCACCAAGACCTGAAGCAGTTGATGTTTAGTATAGTGAAACACCTGAAATACAGGTGCCGTTAACCGCATGGACGCATATTGCGAGACCAATAGTGCCAGAGGGTATTTTTAATGCAGGTAACAGTTTAAATGACAGACGAAACGCCAGAAGCGCTCACACACGATGAGATGGTTGACTTCTCCTCCTTGGGGGGTAAGCCAAGCGATGACTATATGCGCGTTGTCGATATGCTAGACAATGTTGTTCGAGAGTGCATGTACGTGTCACGGAGCTATAGTGGTATAGCATCCCCAAGTGCCAAGCACTACTATTCGTCGGTCTTGTTCACGGCACTTGTGACCAAGGGGGTGACTCTTGCTCAGATCATGCCCTTCACTCCTTGGGTGGATAAAAAAATCGAGCATTGGGATTACGCTTCTGCTGCTGGAATTACTCGAACGATGCTGGAGCTTCGAATCGCGTTCTACTACTTGTGTACTGAGGAATGTGAAGAAAAAGAATGGGAGTGCCGTTGGAATATATTTAATCTCCACGACTGCACCTCTCGCATCCGCATGTTCACAGCAATTGAAAACAATGAAGAAGTAGAAAAGTTGTCACAGGCGGCCGACGAAATACGTGAGCGAATCAGGGCAAACCCATTCTTTGATGCCCTGCCAGAGAAAAAGAAGAAAACTGCGTTGCACGGGCAATCAGCTTATCTTTTTCCGCTTGAGGATATAGCTGAGAAGGCTGGAATTGAGAAGGCCCAATTTAGGTGGTTGTACGTTCTCCTTTCATCTCACGTCCATGCGTTGCCGATGTCTTTCTTTCGCATTGGTGAGGAGCGCGGCAGAGGGTTGCCAACGCCTGTAGAGGAGGGTTATACATCAATATGTTTGTCACTTGCATCCACATTCCTCGTGAAGACACGTGATGAGGTTCATTCCTTATTTCGAGATTACAAAGCAAGGGCTGATGAAATAATTGAGCGCGAAAACCGGGAAGCCATAGAGGCCATGGAAACCTTGGAGGCTAAGACAAAGGCCGCAGCTTCTGACGGCATGAAGGTTGGCGAGACGAAATTATTGCTCTCCACTGAGACTATGACCATTGAAGCCACTCTGGTACAGGAGGACACAGTAGAGGTACGTTACCGAGATGCTAAAACAGGGGCGATTGTGCTGCAAAGTACCGAGTCGGAAGCGGGAACATATCTCGATCTTTACGATCTCTACTACTGGACGTTCATGCTGAATGGCGAGCACGTAACTAACGACCAAATGAGCTTCATGGACGGAAACGATTTTGCGTTCAAAGCTGACCCACACACTAGAACACTACATTTTAAGCACGGCTAATAACCAAGGCGACCATGCCCCTTTGTGGTAGGGGCTAGTGAGGAACTTGGTTTAACGTCTGATGACAGCATGCGCATAGGTGGGCTAGGCTTGCTGAGGTAGGCCCCTTCGCAGCAAATGTCTGCACCGCCTCAGCACGCCCCGGCTTGCTTTCCACAGGCTCTCATGTGGCTCCCAGCCCACAACGCCGCATCCGCTGCAAGCGACATGAAACAGAGCTAACCTATTGCCCTGTATGTGGTTTCAAGCCTAGCGTGATTTCCACGAAAGTCTTGACACCGACCATTTTTTGCGCCCGCACAAGCCGGCGAGCATGCGGCCGCGGCGGATCGAGACAAGAAACGGGCGCTTCGCGTACCATCGGACCTGACCATCAAAAGGCTGTCCGCGCAGCCGTGACAACAATGAGGGAGTCCGCAATGAAAACCATCCGTCTCATCGCTTTCGCGCTCGCCGCCGGCGTCACTGCCGGCCCGGCCCTGGCGGCGCCCGCCGTCATGCTGAACAATGCCCTCATCACCCAGATTTCCAAGGCCGACAAGCCCGCCTTCCACCAGGCCGTCGCGGATGCGTTGAACAATGCCGCCGATGGCCAGAGCGTCAACTGGTCGAGCACGCCCAAGCGCAAGGCCGCGCCGATCACGGCCAAGATCACCCCGCTGCAGACCAGCAAGCTGTCGGGCGACCGCACCTGCCGCCTGCTGGAAGGGGATTTCGCCCGCACCAGCACCACCGAAACCTGGAAGTTCTGGTTCTGCAAGCAACCGGACGGCACCTGGAAGGCCAGCTCGAACTGAGCATCGCGGCCCTTGCATCGGCCAAAGAGAACGCCCGCGACATCCCAGGATGAAGCGGGCGTTTTGCCATCCGGCCGCGCCCGTGGCGCGGGCCGGCAGCCGCGTCAGCCTTCGACGCGGTTGGCGTCCAGCACCGTCATGGCCGTCATGTTGATGATGCGGCGCACGGTCGAACTGGAAGTCAGGATGTGCACCGGCGCATTCGCGCCCAGCAGGATCGGGCCGACCGCCACGTTGCCGCCCGCGGCCGTCTTGAGCAGGTTGTAGGCGATGTTGCCGGCGTCCACGTTCGGGCACACCAGCAGGTTGGCCTCGCCCTTGAGCGTGGAGGACGGCAGGATCCGCAGGCGCAGCGCTTCATCCAGCGCGCAGTCGCCGTGCATTTCGCCGTCGATCTCCAGTTCGGGCTCGGCTTGGCGCACCAGTTCCAGCGCGCGGCGCATCTTGGCGCCCGAGGCCGAGCTGCCCGAACCGAAGTTCGAGCGCGACAGCAGCGCCACCTTCGGCGCCAGGAACATGCGCTGCATTTCCTTGGCCGCGGCGATGGTGAACTCGGCGATCTGCTCGGCCGTGGGTTCGTCGTTGACGTGCGTGTCCACCAGCACCACCGTGCGCTCGTTGAGCAGCAGGATGTTCATGGCGGCGTAGACGTTGGCGCCCGGACGGCGGCCGATCACCTCGTCGACGAAGCGCAGGTGATCGTGATAGGCGCCGACCGTGCCGCAGACCATGCCGTCGGCATCGCCCAGGTGCACCATCATCGCGCCGATCAGCGTCAGGCGGCGGCGCATTTCCACGCGCGCCATCTCCTTGGTGATGCCGCGGCGGCACATCAGTTCCCAATACGTGGTCCAGTACTGGTGGAAGCGTTCGTCGTATTCGGGGTTGGTGACTTCCACGTCCTCGCCCAGCCGCAGGCGCAGGCCGAATTTCTCGATGCGCGACAGCAGCACGGCGGGACGGCCCACCAGGATCGGGCGCGCCAGCCCTTCGTCGACGATGACCTGCACGGCGCGCAGCACGCGCTCGTCTTCGCCTTCGGTGAAGACGATGCGCGATTTGCCGCCGCCCCGCACGATGCGCTTGGCGGCCGAGAACAGCGGCTTCATGAAGGCGCCGGAGTGGTACACGAACTGCTGCAACTGCTCTTCGTAGGCTTCCAGGTCGGCCAGCGGACGCGTGGCCACGCCGCCTTCCATGGCGGCCTTGGCCACCGCCGGCGCGATGCGCACGATCAGGCGCGGATCGAACGGCTTGGGAATCAGGTACTCGGGACCGAACGAAATGTCGTAGGTGCCGTAAGCCGCGGCCACCACCTCGTTCTGCTCCTCCTCGGCCAGCTCGGCGATGGCGTACACCGCCGCCTTTTCCATTTCACGCGTGATCGTCGTGGCGCCCACATCCAGCGCGCCGCGGAAGATGTACGGGAAGCACAGCACGTTGTTGACCTGGTTCGGGTAGTCCGAACGGCCCGTCGCCATCACCACGTCGTCACGCACGCCGTGCGCCACTTCCGGCAGGATTTCCGGCGTCGGGTTGGCCAGCGCCAGGATCAGCGGGCGCGGGCCCATCTTGGCAACCATCTCGGGCTTGAGCACGCCGCCGGCCGACAGGCCCAGGAACACGTCCGCGCCCTCGATCACCTCGGCCAGCTTGCGGGCGTCGGTCTTCTGGGTGAAGCGCGCCTTGTCCGGGTCCATCAGCACGGTGCGGCCTTCGTAGACCACGCCTTCGATGTCGGTGACCCAGATGTTTTCCAGCGGCAGCCCCAGGTCCACCATCAGGTCCAGGCAGGCCAGCGCGGCCGCGCCGGCGCCCGACGTCACCACCTTGACCTTGTCGATGTCCTTGCCCACCACCTTCAGGCCGTTGATGAAGGCGGCGGAAACGGTGATGGCGGTGCCGTGCTGGTCGTCGTGGAAGACGGGGATCTTCATGCGCTCGCGCAGCTTGCGCTCGACGGTGAAGCATTCCGGCGCCTTGATGTCTTCCAGATTGATGCCGCCGAAGGTGGCTTCCAGGCCGGCGATGATCTCGACCAGCTTGTCCGGGTCGGTCTCGTTGATCTCGATGTCGAACACGTCCAGCCCGGCGAACTTCTTGAACAGCACCGCCTTGCCTTCCATCACCGGCTTGGAGGCCAGCGCGCCGATATTGCCCAGGCCCAGCACCGCGGTGCCGTTGGAGATCACGCCCACCAGGTTGCCGCGGCCTGTGTAGCGGAACACATTGGCCGGGTCCGCCACGATTTCCTCGCAGGCCGCCGCCACCCCGGGCGAGTACGCCAGGGCCAGGTCACGCTGGTTGACGAGCGGCTTGGAGGCCACGACGGAGATCTTTCCCGGGGTGGGAAACTCGTGGTAATCCAGAGCGGCCTGGCGGTCGGATTGCGAATTCATGGGGCGGCGCCTCCTAGTCTTGAACAGGGAAAATTCTAGGTCGGCGGGCATAAGGTGATCATTCAGATTTAATATTGTCACATCACTTTTTTCTTATGGCTTGTCTATGACGCCGTTTTCCCCGGACGAGGTTATCCGGAAACTGACCTCGCGGCTGAAGATGCGCCACCTCATGCTGCTGTTACAAATCGAGCAGCACGGCTCGCTCACCCGGGTGGCCGAGCACATGGCCACCAGCCAGCCGGCGGTGACCAATGCACTGGCCGAACTGGAAAGCATGTTCGACGTGCCGCTGTTCGAACGCTCGGTGCGCGGCATGACGCCCACGCCGCTGGGCGCGGTGGTGCTGGCGCGCGCCCGCGCGCTGGTGCACGACCTGGGGCACCTGGTGCAGGAAATGGAAGCCGTGGCCGCCGGCCATGCCGCGCACCTGCACATCGGGGTGATCCCGTTCGTGTCGGGGCAATTGCTGTCGGCCGCCATCGCCCGCACCATGCCGCAAGGACGCGGCATCACCGCCACCATCCACGAAGGCCAAGGCCCGGCCTTGCTGCGCCAGTTGCGCGACCACACCCTGGACGTGGTGGTGGGCTGGGCGACTCCGTCGGTGGACCTGGGGCAGATCGACTTCGAAGTGCTGTACCACCAGCCGCCGCGCCTGATCGCCAGCCGGCGCCTGGCCGCGCGGCTGGGACGCACGCGGCTGGAATGGAACATGCTGGCCGACCTGGACTGGATCCTGGGCACGCCGGACAGCCCGATCCGTGAACAGGTGGCCGACATCTTCCTGCGCGCCGGCCTGGCGCCGCCCACGCCGTCGGTGCAAAGCGATTCGTCCAAGCTGATCGGCGAAATGATCGTCGCCAGCGACCGCGCCGTGTCGATCCTGCCGGCCGACATCGCCGATGAACTGGTGCGTATCGCCGGCGCGGCGATCGTGCCGTATTCTTTCGACTGGACCTTGCCGCCGATTTCGCTGTTCACCCGCGCCGACGGCTTGCGCCGCAATGTCGACGCCCTGTTCGCGGCGGCCTTGCGCGAGGTCTTCAGCCGCAACGGACGGGCCTGAGCCGGCCCGCCAAGATACCGGCACACAACGGAATCCGCCATGCACGCCAACCAATTCGTCATGCAGCGCAGCGCCCTGGCCGGCGTGCAGGCGGTGGCCGCGCGCAGCGCCCGGACGTTTGCGCGGCATACACACGAGCAGTTCGGCATCGGCGTGTTGCGGCTGGGAGGCCAGGCCTCGCACAGCGGCCGCGGCCAGGTCGAGGCCGGCCCGGGCCAGGTGATCACCGTGAATCCCGGCGAGGTGCACGACGGCGCGCCCATCGGCGGCGAACGCGCCTGGCAGATGCTGTACCTGGATCCGGCGGTGGTGGCCGAGGCGGTGGACGGCCTGCCGGCCGGGGCCGGCTTCGAATTCGAGCATCTGGTGCTGGACGCGCCGGCGCTGGCGGCGGACCTGCTGGCGCTGTATGCGCAGGTCACCGCCGCCGCCGAGCCGCTGGCCTGCGACACGCTGCTGCTGCGGGTACTGGCGCGCGCCGGCCGCCAGGGCGCCCGCGCGCCCCGGCCCGGCGCTCCCGCGGCCATCCGCCACGCGCTAGGTCTGATCGATGACGCGCCCGCCGCCGCGCTGTCGCTGGCCGACCTGGCCCGGGCCTGCGGCCTGAGCCGCTTCCAGGTACTGCGCGCCTTCCACCGCGCCACCGGCATGACGCCGCACGCCTACCAGGTGCAGCGCCGCCTGCTGCTGGCGCGCCACCTGCTGCGCCAGGGGATGGCGCTGGCCGACACCGCCGCGGCCGCCGGCTTCTCCGACCAGAGCCACATGACGCGGCTGTTCTCGCGCGCCTATGGCCTGTCGCCCGGACGCTACGCCTTGGCCGCTGCGCACTGAGGGCCTTGGCAAGCGCGACCACGCTGCAATTTCGTTCAAGACCGCAAGCGCCGGCCGCGCCTACGCTGCGGCCTTGTCCCGACTCCGGCCCTCTCCATGAACCGAACCCAAGGGTATGCCTGCCTGGCCGCCGCCATGGCGCTGGTGGGCAGCACCGTCGTTGCCAGCAAGGTCATCGCCGCCGGGCTGCCGCCTTTCACCGCCACCGCCATGCGCTTTGCGCTGGCGCTGCCGTGTTTCGCGCTGCTGGGCTGGCTGGCCGGCGCGCGCCTGCCGCGCCTGGACCGGCGCGACTGGCTGCTGCTGGCGGCGCAGGCCGTCGCCGGCAGCGTCGGTTACACCACCCTGCTGATCGCCGGCCTGCGGCGCACCTCGGCGGTGGACGGCGGCGTCATCCTGGGCACCCTGCCGCTGGTGTCGGCCGCCGTCGCCATCGCGGTGCTGGGCGAGCGGCCGGGCAAGGCCACGCTGCTGGCCATCGCCACGGCGGCGGCGGGCGTCTGGTTGATGACGCACGGCGATGCGGCATCTGGCGCCGGTTCGTGGATCGGCAATGCGCTGGTGTTGGGCGCGGTGCTGTGCGAGGGCCTTTTCATCCTGCTGCAGAAGCGGTTGCGCGCGCCGGTGCCGCCACTGGCGCTGTCGACCTTGATGTGCGCCATCGGCCTGGCCGTGTGCCTGCCGGCCAGCCTGGCGGAAGCGCCGTGGACGCTGGCGCTTTCCGGCGAGGCCCTGCTGGCGGTAGCCTATTACGCGCTGGTGCCGACCGTGGCCGGCTTCGTGCTGTGGTACGCCGGCGCCGAGCGTGTCGCAGGGTCGGAAGCCGCCCTGTTCACCGCCATCGCGCCGGTATCGGCCGTCCTGCTGGCGGCGCTGCTGCTGGACGAATCCATGTCGGCGCTCCAGCTCGCGGGCATGGCCTGCGTGCTGGGCGCCGTACTCATCCTGGGCCGGACCCGCAAACCGGCCACCGTTGCGAGGTAATCCATGCTGTTCCGCCACGCGAGCGCCATCTGGCGCGATTATCCCCAACTGTCCGCCGGCGCCCTGCACGTGCGCGGCATTCATCGGCACGCCGGGGTCGGCGACCGGGCCGCGCCGTTCCTGGAGCGCGCTCGCCAGCGGCTGGCAGGCGCCAGCGAATCCGACCTGCCGGAAATCCAGGCCTGGCGCCGCGCCTTTGCCAGCATGGGCATCAAGCCCACCCAGTACCGCTGCGCGTCGGAAGCGCTGCTGCGCCGCCTGCGCAAGGAAGGCTCGATGCCGCCGCTGCATCCGCTGATCGAACTGTGCAACGCGGTCTCCATGGCCTACGCCATCCCGGTCGCGGTGCTGGATGCGCAGCGCCTGGGATCGGCGCTGGAGGTGCGCTACGCCGACGGCACCGAGCGGTATCTCACGTTCGGCGGCGACACCGAGCATCCGGAACCGGGCGAAGTGACCTATGCCGATCCCGAAGGCCGCGCGCACGCCCGCCGCTGGACCAATCGCCAGAGCGGCCTGTCCGCGGTGCATGACGACACGCGCGAGGTGCTGATCGTGGCCGAGGCCCTGCATGACGGCGCGGCGCGCGACATCGCGCGGCTGACCGGAGAACTGCGCGCGGCGCTGGCCGAGGTGTGGCAGGCGCCGTTGCGCCATGCGGTGCTGGATGCGCGCGCGCCGGAATTCGAGGTGCGGCGGGAATGAACCGGCCCGCGCCGGCGCCGCGTCAACCGCGGCTGAAGGCCAACGCGAAATCGTCGGAAAAGATGTCGGCAAGGGATTGCCGCAAGGCGGCGGCGCGCTCCGCGCCATAGGCGGCTTCGAAGCGGCGCTGCGCGTCTTTCCACAGGCGCTTGGACTCGGCCAGTTTGTCGCGCCCGGCATCGGTCAATGCCACGCGCCGGCTGCGTCCGTCGCGCTCGTCGCGCGCCATGCGCACGTAGCCGTCGCGCTGCAGCGGCTTGAGATTGTGCGCCAACGCCGAGCGGTCCAGCACCATGGCGCGCGCCAGATCGGTCATCGAGGGCGTGCCGGCGCGCGCGATATGAACCAGGATCGAATGCTGGGATACCTTCAGGCCGCAGGGCGCCAGCACCGTGTCGTACAGCTGCGAAACGCGCCGGGTGGCCTTGCGCAGGGCGGCACCGTTGCAGACCAGCGGGTCCTGGGGAATGGCGGAGGAATCGGCGTCGGACATGGCGGATACGGACGGCAAAAGGAAAGGCGCGCGCCAGTGGGCAGGTTCACCGGACGAGCCGGGCGCGGCAAGTCCATAACGCTACTGCCGCGCGCCGTCCCAGTCCAGCCCGATGTTGACACATATTGGCATATGCACGTAAATTTTACGCACCCTTCCCTCCGGCCGCCAGATCATGTCCGCCACCTCCGCCGCCACGCCTCGCCCCGCCAACGCGCGCCTGCAGGCGATGCTGCACGCGCCGATCGCGCCCACGCTGGCCCGGCTGGCCTGGCCCAATATCCTGATGATGCTGGCGCAGTCCGCCACCGGCCTGATCGAAACCTGGTTCCTGGCGCGCCTGGGAACGCCGGTGCTGGCCGGCGTGGCGCTGGTGGTGCCGGTACTGATGCTGATGCAGAACATGTCCCAGGGCGCGATGGGCGGCGGCATTTCGGCGGCCGTCGCCCGTACCCTGGGCGCGGGACGGCAACGGGAGGCCGACCAGCTGGTGCTGCACGCGGTCGTCCTGAACGCCGCGCTCGGCATCGCATTCTGCGCGCTGCTGCTGGCGTTCGGGCCGCAGTTGTACCGCGCCCTGGGCGCCGAAGGCGCGACGCTGGACGCGGCGCTGGCCTACTCCAACGTCATCTTTGGCGGCATCGTGCTGATGTGGCTGATGAACGCCTTTGCCAGCGTCATCCGCGGCACCGGCAACATGCTGGTGCCGGGCGCGGTGATCTGCGGCGGCGCGGCGCTGCTGGTACCGCTGTCGCCCTGCCTGATCTTCGGCTGGGGACCGTTTCCGGCGCTGGGGGTGGCGGGAGGCGGCTGGGCATTGGTCACGTACTACGCGGCGGGCACCCTGGTGCTGGGCGGCTATTGCCTGAGCGGCCGCAATGCCGCGCGGCTGACGCGCAGCCGCCTGCACCTGAGCCTGATGCGCAGCATTCTGCGGGTGGGCGCGCTGGCCACGCTCAACCCCTTGCTCACCAACGGCCTGGTGGCATTGACGGTGGCGCTGGTGGGCGCCTACGCCGGCACCGCGGCGGTGGCCGGCTACGGCATCGCGGTGCGGCTGGAATACCTGATGATTCCGCTGGCGTTCGGCCTGGGCGCGCCGATGGTGGCGATGGTCGGCGCCAACATCGGCGCCGGCCAGCCGGAACGGGCGCTGCGCATCGCGCTGACCGGCGGCGCCATGGCGTTCGCGCTGGCCGAGGTCATCGGCCTGGCGGCGGCGCTCTTTCCGGAAGCGTGGCTGCGCCTGTTCGGCGCGCAGGACCACATGCTGGCCGCGGGCGCCGCGTACCTGCGTATCGTGGGTCCGGTCTACGGCTTCTTCGCGCTGGGCTTCTCGATGTATTTCGCCTCGCAGGGCGCGGGACGCTTGAAGTGGCCGCTGTGGGCCGGCGTGCTGCGCCTGGCCATCGCAATCGGCCTGGGCGGCGCGGTGCTGCGCCTGACAGGGTCGCTCGCGGGGTTCTTCGCGGTCGCGGCGCTGGCCATGGCGGTGTACGGGCTGGTGATCCTGGCCGCCGTGGCATCGGGGTCGTGGTTCGAACGCGGCCATCTGCGCCGGCCTGGCGTGCTGTCCCAACGCTGAGCCGCGCAGGCTACGACCGCGGCGCGTCGCGCAGCGCGTAGGCGACCAGTTGCTGGGCGTAGGCCGGCAGTTCGCCGCGCACGCACAGCACCAGGTCGCGCCTGGCCCAGTCGTCCGCCAGCGCGAGGCGACGCACGCCCGCCGCGCGACCATGGCGCACGGCGGCGACGCGCGGCATGATGGCGATGCCCACGCCCTGGCCCACCAGGCGGCAGACCGCATCGAAGCTGCGCAGGCGCACCCGGTACGACAGTACCTTGCCGCCGCGGCGCGCATGGTGGGCGATGTGTTCCTGCAAGGCGCTACCCTCGACCAGGCCGACGAATTCCTCGTCCGCGACGTCGGCCAGCAGCGCCGTCTCGCGGCCCGCCAGGCGATGGTCCGGCGGCACCACCAGCGCCAGCGGATCATGGCGAAAACGCGCAACCTGCAGACCCTGCAGGTCGGTCGAATCGGCCAGCACGCCGATGTCGCAGGTGCCGGCGCGCAGGGCGTCGGCGATTTCGTAGCTGAGGCGCTCTTGCAGATCCACCGACACGCGCGGGTGATCCTTGAGGAAGTCGCCCAGCACGGCCGGCAGATATTCGCTGAGGGCGGTGGTGTTGCACAGCACCCGCACATGGCCCTTGAGCCCCTGCCCGTAATGATCCAGCTCGCCGCGCATCCGGTCCATCTGCGCCAGCACCAGGCGCGCGTGATGCGCCAGCGTGCGCCCCGCCGGCGTGGCCTGCACGCCGCGGTGCTCGCGCAGCAGCAGCGGCACGCCCAGCGTTTCCTCCATGCCGCGGATACGCTCGCTGGCCGACGCCAGCGTCATGTGCGAACGCCGCGCGCCGGCCGTGATGGAACCGGTTTCCTGCACATTGAGGAAGAGCCGCAGATCGGTAAGGTCGAAGCGCATGGCAAAAAGCGTAGCACGCCAGGCTCAGGCGCTTCCATAGGCTGCCTACGCCAGATCCCGATAGGGAGACGCCGCGCCACGGGCGCAGAATGGCGCCATCCATCATCGAAAACGGGGTTTTCCAATGACACATGCCATCACCGGCCGCGCGGCCAGCGCCTGGTGCGCGGCGCTACTCGCGGCGCTGGCGCTGCACTCCTCAGGCCGGGCCGAAGCCAACGATGCCCTGTCGGCCTATGCCACGCCGGTGCAGAAGTATGCGCTGGCGCTGGAGGCCCAGACCCAGGGCGACTACCCCGCCATGCTGGCCTGGTTGCGGGCGGCGGCGCGCGAAGGCCACTCACCGGCCCAGCGCATGCTCGGCATTGCATTGATCGGCGGTCCGGCCCTGTACGGCGCCGGGCAGCCCGCCGACCTCTGCGAAGGCCGCCAATGGCTGCTGCGCGCAGCCGGCCAGGGCGCGGGCGACGACGTCGCCTACGCCCTGTTCGGCCGGCCGCGCGACGCGCTGACCGCGCACTGCGAGGCCGCATGAGCGCCAACGACCTGCTGGGCGCGGGCACGCCCGCGTTGCTGGCCGCGACCGCCGCGGTATTCGTGCTGGCCGGCGTGGTCAAGGGCGTGGTCGGCCTGGGCCTGCCGACCATTTCCATGGCCATGCTGGCGCTGATCATGGCGCCCGCGCAGGCCGCCGCGCTGCTGATCGTGCCGTCGCTCATCACCAACCTGTGGCAGGCGCGGCCGTGGCCGACGTTGATGCGGCTATTTCGCCGCATCGCCACCCTGCAGGCGGGCGTCTGCGCCGGCACCCTGGCCGGCGCCGCATGGTTCGGCGCCCCCGCCGGCCATTGGGCCAGCGTGTGCCTGGGCGTCGCCCTGGTGGCGTATGCGGCCTGGGGGCTGTTCGGCACGCCGCCCGCGGTGCCTGCGCGGCACGAGGGCGCGCTGGGCGCCGTGGTGGGCGCGATCACCGGCCTCATCACCGCGGCTACCGGCGTGTTCGTGATTCCCGCCGTGCCCTACCTGCAAGCGTTGCACCTGGACAAGGACGGCCTGATCCAGGCGATGGGCATCTCGTTCACGGTGTCCACCGTCGCCCTGGCGGCGGGCCTGTGGCTGAACGGCAGCTATACGCCAGGCGCCGCGGGCGCCTCGGTATTGATGCTGTTGCCGGCCCTGGCCGGCATGGCCCTGGGCCAGTGGTTGCGCGGCCGTCTGTCGGCGCGCGCCTTCAAGCAGTGCTTCATGGTCAGCCTGGCGCTGCTGGGCGCCTACCAGGTGGCGCAGGGCCTGGCCGGGTAGGCGCCCTGGCCGGGCGTCAGGCGGCCAGGCGCCGTTCGTCGACGAAGCCGATCGACACGGACATCTCGCGCCAGCGCGCCAGCTCCTGCTGCACCGACTGGATCTTGCCGCGCGCCTGGTCGAAGGCGTCGCGCCCCAGGAACAGATGCAGCGGGGCGTACTGCGCCTGCGCCGCCTGGATCAAGGCGCGTGCCGCCTTGGACGGGTCGCCGGCGGCGGGATGCCCCAGGCCGGCGCCGGCCTCGGGATGCGCCCCCTCCGCCCGCGCCCGCATCGCGCCGGGGTAGACCAGCGACACGCGCACGCCGTGCGGCGCGGCTTCCAGGGCCAGCGTTTCGCTCAATCCGCTGACGGCGAACTTGGCGGCGCTGTAGGCGCCCCAGCCCGCGCTGCCGCCATCGAACCCCAGGATCGACGAGATGTTGAACACATGGCCGCCGCGCTGCGCCCGCAGCCGCGGCATCACCGCGCGCACCACGTTCAGCACGCCGAAGACATTGATGTCGAAGCTGTCGCGCAGCTCGGCGTCCGACAGGGTTTCCAGCGCGCCGGCCAGGCCATGGCCGGCGTTGTTGACCACCACGTCGATGCGGCCGAACGCTGCCACGGTGGTGTCCACCGCGCGGCGCACATTGCCCTCGTCGGCCAGGTTCACTTCCAGCGGCAGGAAGCGGCCTTCAAGCTTGGCGCCCACCGCGTCCATCAGCGCATCGACGTCGCGCGACGTGGCCGCGACCTTGTGGCCCTGGTCGAGCAGCATCCGGACCAGCGCCAGGCCCAGGCCGCCGGAGGCGCCCGTCACAAACCAGATTTTTTCGGTGCTCATGCGATCTCCCTCTGCTTGCGGCGGCCGGCAACACGCCGGCGGCCCGCTGGCGGCCACGGATTCACGCGGAATACATCGCCCCCAAGCGTGAGAGGAAGTGTAGGAATCGCGCGTCGGGCAGAACAGGCTCGTTCTTGCGTGAAACCTGCCTATTTCTACGGGTTTGCCGGAAGGGGCCGTCGCGGCGCCCCGTCCCCGGCGGCCGGGCCCGGATATCAGCCCAGCGCGCTGCGGTAGTGTTCGCTGTCAAAGCTCGGCGCGCTGTCGGCCGGCGCGGCATCGGCCGCCGGCACGACGGCGGGAGCGGCGGCATCGACGCCGAAAAGGGAGAGTTCAGCGGTGACCAATGCAAGCAGAAGATTCGCCATGATGATTCCTTTGAGTCAAATGCCCAGACCGGCGGCAGTTGCGCCGGTCTTATATAAGACATGGGGCTCATATTGCTGGGCGCGATGGCGCGCGTCCATTTGGTTTACTCAATCAGGGCGATTGAGGGAACGCAAGGCCGTGGCTCAGCCGGCGAAGCGGCGCCGCTGGCCGGTCTGCCGCACCGCCGCCACCAGCGCCCGCGCCACCGGCTCGGCCGAACGCGCGAAGGCATAGAAGCGCGCATTCGGCAGCGCCGGCATGCCTTCTTCGCGCGACAGCGCCCGCAGCCCGGGCCGCAGCTGGCTGCGCGCCACCGGGGCCACCGCGAAACCGGCCTGCGCGGCCGCCAGGCAACCGGCCATGCTGCCGCTTTCGAATGCCGGCGACCACGCCCGCCGCGCCTTGCCCAGCGCCGCGATCGCGGCTTCGCGGTAGACGCAGGGTTCGGGGAACACCGCCAGCGGCACGCGTTCGCCGGGAAGCCAGGCCTTGTCTTCGCCCCAGGCCCACACCAGTTCCTCTTCCCACAGCAGTTCGCCCTCGTCGCGCACGCGCGAGCACTGCTTGCCGAAGACCACGTCGAGCTTGCCGCGCGCCTGCTGGCGCAGCAGATCCGCCGTCACGCCCACCTTCAGCTCGATGGACGCCCCCGGATGCGCGCGATGGAATGCCTGCAATACCTCGGCGAGCCAGGCGCCGGCGAAGTCTTCCGAGGAACCGATGCGCAAGCGGCCCTTCAGGCCCGCGCCGCTCAGCCGGGCGCGGGCCTCGCGCTCGAGCTCGACGATGTTGCGCGCGTAGGCGTACAGCGTTTCACCGGCGGCGGTCAGTTCGAAACTGCGCGTGGTGCGTGCCAGCAGGACGGCCCCGGCGGCCGATTCAAGGCGCTTGATGTGGCCGCTGACCGCCGATGGCGTCAGCGCCAGCGCGTCCGCCGCCAGCGCGAAACCGCCGTGGTCCACGACCTCGAGAAAGGTGCGCAGCAGTGTCAGGTCCAGCACGGCGCCGGGGGAAGTCGGGAGGGTGTCCATGGGGCGAAATCAGTACACGATTCTTTGATAATAAACCCGGATTATTCACTAATCATGATTACCCGCGCCGCTATCGTGGAACTCCCGACATCCCCGGACACGGCGCCATGCCCTCTTACTCCACGATCCACACTCCCCTGCTCGAAATCGCTTATCTCGAATGGAATCCCGCCGGCCGCCGCAGCGCGGTGCTGCTGCATGGTTGGCCCGACAGCCCGGCCGGCTGGGGCCCGGTGGCGCAGTGCCTGGCCGCCGAAGGCTACCGGGTGCTGTGCCCGGCGCTGCGCGGGTTCGGCCCGACCCGCTTCCTGGACCCGGCCACGCCGCGCAGCGGCGAACTGGCGGCGCTGGGCCGCGACCTGCTGGACTTCATCGCCGCCCTGGGGTTGGAGCAACCGCTGCTGGTGGGCCACGACTGGGGCGCGCGTGCCGCCGCCAACGCCTGCGGCCTGGACGCGGGCGTCGCCGCGCGGCTGGTGCTGCTGTCGGTTGGCTACGGCACCAACGATCCCGCGCAGGCCCTGCCGCTGCCCCAGGCGCGCAGCTACTGGTACCACTGGTTCATGGCCACCCCGCGCGGCGCAGCCGCCGTGCGCGACGACGCGCGCGGCTTCACCCGCTACCTGTGGGACACCTGGTCGCCGCCTGGCTGGTACACCGAGCAGGAATTCGCCGAGGCCGCGCAGGCGTTCGACAACCCCGACTGGGCGGCGGTGGTGTTGCACTCCTATCGCCACCGCTGGGGCCTGGAAGCCGGCGACCCAGCCTATGCGCAGGATGGCGCGCGGCTCACGCCGGCGCCGCGGCTGGCCGTGCCGACCCTGGTGCTGCATGGCGGCGCCGACACCTGCAACCAACCCGCCACGTCCGAAGGCAAGGCGCATTACTTCAGCGGCCGCTACGAACGCCGGGTGCTCGATGGCGTGGGGCATTTCCCGCAGCGCGAGGCGCCGCAGGCGGTGGCCGCCGCCATCCTGAACTTCGTCGCCGCGCCGGCGGCGCCAGGCTGACGCGGCGAGCCGGCGCCGCGCAGGAAAACGGGGAATGGCGGATAATCCGCCTATTTCCCGCCCACGGGCGGCGGTTTCCCGCCGGCGCCCGCGCCTGGCAGCATTCGGAGTCAGCTATGTATCGCGGCATTGAAGCGATCGAACAATTCATGATGTCCATCGGACTGACCTGGCAGCCCGGCCGCACCGAGAGCGCCGAACTGCGCGCCAGCTACCGTATAGGCAACACCCGGCCGCTGGGCATCGATCGCACGCTGGTGGAATTCCACTGCGATGCCAAGCGCCCCAAGGTCTGGGTGCCGGAATTCTCGCGCACCAGCTTCCACCAGTGGTTCGAAGTGCCGTTCCAGGAGTTCGAATTCACGCCGGGCGGCTCGATGCTGAAGATCAAGGCCGCCGCGCGCGGCAATGCCCCGCCCTACAGCGTGGGACTGAAGCCGCTCGCCTGAACGGCCTTGCCCGCCCGGCCGTCTCCGGGCCCTCCTAGAGCGCCTTGTACATGATGGTCGTGCCGTCCAGCCTGGACGGATCGCGCGCGTCGCGGGCGAATCCCGGAATCACCCCCACGGTGTGATAACCCAGCGAGGCGTAGAGCGGCTCGGCATTGTCGCCGGTCCGCGTATCCAGCGTGATCAGGCTGCGCCCGGCCGCCACGGCGGCGGCTTCCGCCGCCCGCATCAGCGCCCGCGCAATGCCCTGGCGCCGGAAATCGGGATGCACCATCAGCTTGCGGATCTCGGCGCGATGCGGCTGGTTCGGCGGCGTGTCGCAATCGAGCTGCACCGAACCGGCGATACGGCCGTCCTGCCACGCCACCAGCAAGGCCAGGCGGCCGGCCGCCAGCGGCGGCAGCACCTTGTCGCGCCAGAAGGCCTGCGCCTCGTCGATCGAATACGGCAGCACGAAACTGATGCTGGCGCCGTCCTGCACACAGGCATGCAAGAGCGCGCCCAGCTCGGGCAAGCGATCGCGCGCCTGGTCGGCGGACAGGGAGGTCAAGGCAGGCAGGCAGGGAGACATGGCGGACTCAGATGATGAACAGCAGGTAGCGGGCGCCGCTGTGCGGCGGGGTATCGAAGGCGCTGGCGCCGTAAAGCTGGTATCGCAGGCAATCGCCGCGCGCCAAAGTATGGGACTGGCCGTCGACGCGGACCGACAGTTCGCCTTCCAGCATGACCAGATGATGTTCAAGTCCGGCGCGCGGCGAATGCTCGTAGGCAATGTGGGTGGCCGCGGGGAGTTCGCAGGCCAGCACTTCGCCGGCCAGCTTCTGCGAGGGCGGCGAGACCGAGCGGCGCCGGAAGCCCGTGCCGCCATCGACCCACAGCGCCTGCGCCGCGCTCGGCACGAGCGGGGTGAAGTCGTCTTCGACCATGCGCATCAGGCGCGACATCGTCATGCCGTAGGCCCCGCACAGCTTGCCCAGCACGCTGGCGGTGGGACTGACCTCGGCATTTTCCAGGCGCGACAGCGTGGCGCGGCTGACGCCGGCGCGCCCGGCCAGTTCGTCCAGCGACCAGCCGCGTTCGACACGCAGCGTTTTCAGGCGATCGGCCAGGCGTTGGTCCAGGTCGGCTTCGGGAGCGAATGAATTTTCCATATTCGGGAATTTATCCCATATATGGAAATACATCAACGGTGCCTGCTGGCGGGCCACGCGAATGCGTTCCTGCCTGCGACGCAGCCGAGCCCTTCGACGGCCATGGCGACAATTCGGCACAATACGGCCCATGCCTACCCTCCGTTTCCTGTCCATGACCGCTCTGTGCCTTGGCATTCTCACCGGCTGCGGGCTGCCGCCCCGGGCGACGACCAACCCGACCCAGGCGCTGGCGCCGGACGTGGCGCGCGACACGCCGCTGGGCCGGGCCATTACGCCGCTGGCGGCCGAACACCCCGGCAAGTCCGGCATCCACGCGCTGGCCGACGCCCACGACGCGTTCGCCGCGCGCATGATGCTGGCGCGCACCGCGCAACGCAGCCTGGATGTGCAGTACTACATCTGGCACGACGACATGACCGGCACCATGCTGATGGAAGCCCTGCACGCGGCGGCCGACCGCGGCGTGCGGGTGCGCCTGCTGCTGGACGACAACGGCACCTCCGGACTGGACACGGTGCTGGCGGCCATGGACGCGCACCCGAACATCGAGGTGCGGCTGTACAACCCCTTCGCGGTACGCTGGCCCAAGGCCATCGGTTACCTGACCGACTTCCGCCGCCTGAACCGGCGCATGCACAACAAGTCCTTCACCGCCGACAACCAGGCCACCATCGTCGGCGGCCGCAACATCGGCGACGAGTATTTCGGCGCGGCCGAAGGCGTGCTGTTCTCCGACCTGGACGTGCTGGCCGTGGGGCCCGTGGTGCAGGACGTCTCAAGCGACTTCGACCGCTATTGGGCCAGCCAGTCGGCCTATCCCGTGGTCGGCCTGCTCAAGCCCGCCGGCCCTGACCAGCTCGCTGCGCTGGCCCAGCGGGCGGCCGCCGTCGAGCAGTCGCCCGCGGCGGCGGCCTACGCCGAAGCCATGCGCCAGCTGCCCTTCATCCAGCAGCTGTTGCGCGGCGAGCTGGCCCTGGAATGGGCCCCGACCCGCATGGTGAGCGACGATCCGCGCAAGACCCTCGGCACCGCGCCGGCCGACGCCATGCTGTCGCACCAGTTGCACGACATCATCGGCACGCCCGCCACCGACGTGGAATTGGTATCGCCCTACTTCGTGCCCACCGCCAGCGGCACCGCCGCCTTCGCGGCGATGGCGCGGCGCGGGGTCAAGGTGCGGGTCCTGACCAACGCGCTGGAGGCCACCGACGTGGCGGTGGTGCATTCCGGCTACGCCACGCGCCGCCGCGAGCTGCTGGCGGCCGGGGTCGAGCTGTTCGAGATGAAGCGGCAGGCGGGCGAGATCGGGCGCAACAAGAGCCTGGGACCGTTCGGCAGCTCCGGCTCCAGCCTGCACGCCAAGACCTTCGCGGTGGACGGGCGCGGCGTATTCGTCGGGTCGTTCAATTTCGATCCGCGCTCGGCCCGCCTGAACACCGAACTGGGCTTCGTCATCGACAGCCCGACCTTGGCGCGGCACATCGCCACGGCCTTCGACCAGGACATCCCGCGCAATGCCTATCGTGTCTGCCTGGACGACCAGGACCGGCTCTACTGGCTGGAGCAGCGCGAAGGCCGCACGATCCGGCACGACACCGAGCCCGGCACCACCGCCTGGCAGCGGTTCTCGGTCTGGTTCGTGTCGCTGCTGCCGATCGAGTCGCTGCTGTAGTCCGGCCGCAAGCAGCCGTCCAAGCCAACACGCAGGTTGCCGGACAGGCCACGACGCGGGCGGCGGAGCAAATTACGGAGTTCACGCCGGCCGCGCCGGCGGTAGACTGGATATCCGCCGACTTCCCGCCCCGCTTTTCCCATGAGCAAGCTCGACACCCTGGACTGGACCCGCATCGCCGCCGACCTGGACGCGCGCGGCCACGCCGTGGTCGCCGGCCTGCTCACGCCCGCGCAATGCCAGGCGCTGGCGGCCGGCTACGACGACGAGCACCGCTACCGCAGCCGCATCGTCATGAGCCGCCACGGTTTCGGCCGCGGCGAGTACAAGTACTTTGCCTATCCCTTGCCGCGCCTGCTGCACAACTTGCGCACCGCGCTGTATCCGCGGCTGGCGCCGATCGCCAACCGCTGGAACCGGCAGATGGGCATCGCGGTGCAATATCCGGCCGAGCATGCCGCCTTCCTGGCGCGTTGCCACCAGGCGGGCCAGCGCCGGCCCACGCCGCTGATTCTTCGGTACGGAGCCGGCGACTACAACTGCCTGCACCAGGACCTGTATGGCGAACATGTGTTCCCCTTGCAGGTCGCGGTGCTGCTGTCGCGGCCGGACGAAGACTTCACCGGCGGCGAATTCGTCATGACCGAAACCGACAGCGCCGGCCAACGCGCCGAGGTATTGCCGCTGCGCCAGGGCGATGCGCTGGTGTTCACCGTCAACCAGCGACCGGTGGCCGGCGCGCGCGGCTGGCGCCGCGTGGCCATGCGCCACGGCGTCAGCGCCTTGCGCGGCGGCCGGCGCCACACGCTCGGCGTGATCTTCCACGACGCGACCTGACATGGGAACCAGCCTGAACCTGTTTGACGACGAAGAGATCGCGCAGACCGGCCTCGAGCGCATCGGCGCGCAGTCGATGGTGCTGCGCGGCTACGCGCTGCCGGCGGCGCAGGCGCTGCTGGCCGGCGTCGACACGGTGCGCCGCCAGGCGCCCTTTCGCCACATGGTCACCCCCGGCGGCCTGCCCATGTCGGTGGCGCTGACCAACTGCGGCCGCCATGGCTGGACCAGCGACGAACACGGTTACCGCTATACGCGCGAGGATCCGTTGTCGGGATTGCCCTGGCCCGCCATGCCCGAGGCCTTCGACACGCTGGCGCGCGCGGCCGCGCTGGCGGCGGGCTTTCCCGGCTTCGCGCCGGACGCCTGCCTGGTCAATCGCTATCAACCGGGATCGCGGCTGTCGCTGCACCAGGACAAGGACGAGCGCGACTACGGCGCCCCCATCGTCTCGGTGTCGCTCGGCATGCCGGCGGTGTTCCTGTTCGGCGGCCACGCGCGCGGCGATCGCGCCGTGCACGTGCCGCTGTTCCATGGCGACGTGGTGGTGTGGGGCGGCGTCGACCGGCTGCGCTATCACGGCGTGCTGCCGCTCAAGGACCGCCCCCATCCCACGCTGGGCAGCGTGCGGATCAACTTCACCATTCGCCAGGCCGGCTGAAGCGGCCCGCCTCAGGCGGCGCGCAGCGCCACCTTGGGAAAATCCACCGGCACGTCGAAGGCGACGTTGACGTAGTTGGTGAACAGGTTCAGCGCCACGTGCGCCAGCAGTTCCACGATCTCGCCGTCGTCGAAGCCCGCCTGGCGCAAAGCGACGACGTCGGCATCATTGACCTGGCCGCGGCCGCGCACCAGCTTGAGCGCGAACGCCAGCGCCGCCGCGGTGCGCGGATCGTCGGCCTGTCCGGCCTGGGCGGCGGCCATCTGCTCGGCGCTGGCGCCGGCCTTGCGGCCGAGCGCGGTGTGCGCGGCCAGGCAATATTCGCAGCGGTTGCTGTCGGCCACCGCCACGGCGATCTTCTCGCCCAGTTGCGGCGACAGCGTTCCGCCGCCGAGCGCGCCGAAGGCGGCCCACATGCTGGCCAGGGCCGCGGGCGAATTGGCCACCGCGCGGAACATATTGGGGGTGGCGCCGAACGTCCCGTGGATCTGGCGCAGCAGATCCTGGCTGGCGGCCGGAGCGGTGGCGGTGTCGAGCAGGGGTACACGGGACATGATGGTTTCCTTTGAAAGTGGGAGGGCATCGCGGCGCTGACCGGAAGGGTCCTTCGCCTGGCATCCAGTATTCCCGTTGCGGCAGTATCATTGGATACTTTACGTCCATCAAACATACCCATTCGTCCAAGCACCATGCCGCAACCCGTCGATCGCCTGTCCGCCCTCCTGGAACAGTTCCGCGCCCGCGCGCGCCTGTTCCACAGCGGCCCGATGTGCGGGCTGACCCGCTTCCCGCCCGAGGACGGACGCGGATTCCTGCACGTGCTGCGGCGCGGCCGGATGGAGGTCCGCCATCCGGCGGGTCAGGACCTGCCGCGCCGCCTGGCGTTGGATGAACCGACCTTGCTGTTCTACCCCCGGCCCGTGCGGCACGACTTCCACAACCCGCCGCGCGACGGCAGCGACTTCACCTGCGCCACGCTGGATTTCGATGGCGGCGCGCGCAATCCGCTGGTGCGCGCGCTGCCTCCCCTGATCGCGCTGCCGCTGGCGCGGATCGACGGGCTGGAACAGTCGCTGGCGTTGCTGTTCGCCGAGACCGAATCGGTGCGTTGCGGCCAGCGCCTGCTGGCCGACAAGCTGTTCGAAGTCGTGCTGATCCAACTGTTGCGCTGGCTGGTCGACCACCCCGACGAGGCCGGCATCCAGGCCGGCCTGATGGCGGGCTTGGCCGATCCCCGGCTGGCGCGCGCGCTGGTCGCCATGCACCAGGCGCCGGGCGCGTCCTGGACCCTGGCCGCGCTGGCGCAGGAAGCCGGCATGTCGCGCAGCGCCTTCGCCGCCGCGTTCCGCGACGCGGTCGGCCAACCGCCCGCCGACTACCTGGCGGACTGGCGCCTGGCCCTGGCCCAGGCCCGGCTGCGCCAGGGCCGGCCTGTCAAGGTCATCGCCGCCGAGCTGGGCTACGCCAACGCCTCGGCGCTGTCGCGCGCCTTCAGCCGCAAGCTCGGCGCATCGCCGCGCGGCTGGCTCGACCAGCCCGCCGGCTAGCGCCGCCTGGCCCGCATGCGGGTTCCCCAGAACTGGCGGCTGGCGGCGAGCGGCCCTACTATCGAGCACCCTTTTCGCCCCTTGGGAATCCCATGCGCCCGCGCCTTGCCCTTACCGTTCTGTGCCTGTCGGCCCTCCCGCCCGCCGGCGCCGCCGAACCCGCCGCCGGCGTCGAGAATTCGCTCGGCATGCCGTTCGTCACGGTGCCGGCGGGCCGCTTCCTGATGGGTAGCGACGAAGCGCCCGAGACGCTGGCGCGCGACTATCCGCACTACCCTCGGGAGCGTTTCACGCAATTGTTCGACGAAGCGCCGGTGCATGCCGTGCACATCACCCGGCCGTTCCAGCTGATGGCCACCGAGGTCACCGTGGGCCAGTTCCGCCGCTTCCTGGAAGCCTCCGGCCACGTGCCGGAATCCGAAGCGGACGGCACCGGCGGTTATGGCTACAACGCGGCCTATGATCCCGACGCGTCCGAGCGCGGCGATGCCTTCGAAGGCCGCGATCGCCGCTATTCGTGGCGCAATCCCGGCTTCCCCCAGACCGACGCCCATCCGGTGGTCAACGTCAGCTGGAACGACGCCGTCGCCATGGCGCGCTGGCTGAGCCAGCGCGAAGGCCGCGTCTACCGCCTGCCGACCGAGGCCGAATGGGAATACGCGGCGCGCGCCGGCGGCCGGGGCCGCTATCAGCATGGTGACGATCCGGCCGCCCTGGCGGAAGTGGCCAACACTTTCGACGCCGACGCCGCGCCGCTCTGGCCCAAGTGGCAGGCCTACGCGGTGGCGCGCAGCGACGGCCATCGCTACACCGCGCCGGTCGCCAGCTACGCGCCCAACGCCTTCGGGCTGTACGACATGCACGGCAACGCCTGGGAATGGGTGGCCGATTGGTACGGCGAGGACTACTACGCGCACTCGCCGCGCGACGACCCGCAAGGCCCCGCCAGCGGCAACGTGCGGGTGCGCCGCGGCGGCTCGTGGCACACCTGGCCGCTCTACACGCGCTCGGCCTACCGCAACTGGAATACTCCCGAAACGCGCTATCCGCTGGTCGGATTCCGGCTGCTGCGCGAAGTGGGGCCATGAAGACCGGTTAGCATAGCCGCAAGCCTAACTTTCAAAAGAGTCCGACATGCATTCGCTGGGCCGCCTCGTCCTGCTGGTCAACGATTACGACACCGCCATCGCCTTCTACCAGGACAAGCTGGGCATGGAGGTGTTCGTCGACATGGCGGTGGGGCCGCAGCGCTATGTGCACCTGCGCCTGCCCGAGCAACCTTCGGTGGGCGTCTGGCTGTTGCAGGCGCAGACCCAGGCCCAGCGCGACCGCGTCGGCGACCAGACCGGCGGCCAGCCGGTGGGGGTGTTCTACACCGACGACGTGGCGCGCGACCACGCCCGCTTCGCCGCGCGCGGCGTGCGCTTCACCCGAGAGCCCGTCGACGACACCGCGGCCGTCTATGCGCATTTCATCGACCTGTACGGCAACGAGTTCGTGCTGGTGCAGCTGAAGTAGTCCGCCCCCGCCATGGCCGCCCGCTCCGCTGCCGCCACCGCATCGCGCGACTGGATCGTGCGCCACGCGCCGGACGACCGGTTCGAGCGCATCGAAGCCTATTTCGGCGGCCGCGGCTATGGGCTGCACCGGCATGACACCTACGCCATCGGCTGTACGCTGGCGGGGGTGCAGAGCTTCCACTACCGCCGCGGCCTGCGGCACAGCCTGCCTGGCGGCGTGCTGGTGCTGCACCCCGACGAGGCCCACGACGGCCAGGCCGGCACCGAGGCCGGCTTCCACTACCGCATGGCGTATGTGCAGCCGGCGCTGATCCAGCGCATCCTGGGCGGCCGCCCGCTGCCCTTCGTGCGCGACGGCATTTCCAGCGATGCGCGGCTGCGCGCCGCCTGCGCCGCCCTGCTGGGCGACACCGACGCCATGGCGGACCCGTTGCGCGAGGACGACGCGATCTACGACCTGACGCAGGCGCTTTGCGCCGCGGCCGGCCAGGTTCCCGCCCGGCCCCGCCCCGACTACGCCGCCTGCGAACGCGCCCGCCAGTACATCCATGACGCGCGCGGCCAGGCGGTATCGCTGGACGAGCTGGAACGCGCCGCCAGAATCGACCGCTGGAGCCTGTCGCGCGACTTCCGCGCGCTGTACGGCACCAGTCCCTATCGCTATGCCTTGCTGCGCCGCCTGGACCTGGCGCGCCGCCTGATCGCCGCGGGCCAGCCCCTGGCGCAGGCCGCGCTGGCCGCCGGCTTCACCGACCAGAGCCACATGACGCGCCGCCACGCCGAGGCCTTCGGCATGACGCCCGCGCACTGGCGCGGCACCCTGCGCCGCTGACGCGTTTCGCACAAACGTACAAGACCCCGCGCGCGCCGCTCCCTAAGCTGTGGTTTTCATTGCCGCACCGAGGACGTCGCCATGCCCGCCATCACCGCCATCAACCTGGCCCGCAAGTTGTCGCTGATCCAGGAACCCTGGATGCCCAAGGTCATCGCCGAGATGAACGACTACCAGTTCAAGCTGGTCAAGCTGCACGGCGAGTTCGTCTGGCATGCCCATGCCGACACCGACGAGACCTTCATCGTGCTGGCGGGCCAGCTGCGCATCGACCTGCGCGACGGCCACATCGACCTGGGCCCGGGCGAAATGGCCGTGGTCCCCCGGGGCGTGGAACACAAGCCCTGTGCGCCGCAAGAAGTGCATGCCATGCTGATCGAGCCGCGCGGGGTGCGCAACACCGGCGACCAGGGAGGCGAGCGCAGCGCGCCCAACGACGTCTGGATCTGAAGTCGATTCAGGGGCGCTCGGTCTCGATCACGCGCTTGTCGCCCTTGGCCGCGATGCGCGCCTCGACCCGCCGCAGCACCGCCAGCACGAACAGCGCCATCAGCGTGCTGGCCACCGCGGTGGCCTCGCGGCCCATGCCGGCGGCCACGCCGATGGCGGCCGTCATCCAGATGCTGGCCGACGTGGTCAGGCCACGGATCTCGCGTTCGTCGCTGAGCTTGATGATGGCGCCCGCGCCCAGGAAACCGATGCCCGCGATGACGCCCTGCAGCACGCGACTCAGGTCGCCGACCTGCATGCCGTTCTGCAGCGGCACCAGCACGAAGATCGCCGCGCCCAGCGCCACCAGCATGTGGGTGCGCAGGCCGGCGGCCTTGCCGCTGCGCTCGCGCTCGTAACCGAGCAGGCCGCCCAGCAGCACCGCCATGCCCAGTCGCAGCACGATGCGGGTCGCCTCGCCGACGTCGGGGATGTCGGCGAATTCGCTGCGCAAGGTGCTCCAGATCTCCAGCCAGATATCCGCCATCGTCGTCTCCCCGTGGTGGTTGCGCCAGCATAGCAGGGCCGCGCTGGCGTGGCTGCGCCCATCTGGTTTACAACATCAGGCAGGTCCGCATCGAGACGGGCACGACGAGGAGCTTTGGATGGATCTACAACTGGTTGGCAAGCGCGTCCTGATCACGGGCGCGTCCAAGGGGATCGGCCTGGCCTGCGCCACCGCCTTCGCGCGCGAGGGCGCCGAGCCGATCCTGGCCGCGCGCGACGACGCCGCATTGCAGGCCGCCTCGCAGGCGATCCTGGCGCAGACCGGCCGCCAGCCGCGCACCGTGGCGGTGGACCTGGCGCAGCCGGGCGCCGCGGCCCGGGTGCTGGAGCGGACCGGGGCGATCGACATCCTGGTCAACAACGCCGGCGCGGTGCCCGGCGGGGCCCTGGACCAGGTGCAGGACGAACGCTGGCGCGCCGGCTGGGACCTGAAAGTGCACGGCTACATCGACCTGGCGCGTCACTACTATCCGCTGATGCGCGCCGCGGGCGCCGGCGTCATCGCCAACATCATCGGCATGGCAGGCTCGGCGCCGCGGGCCGACTACATCTGCGGCGCGGCCGCCAATGCCTCGCTGATCGCTTTCACCCGAGCCCTGGGCGGCGACGGGCCGCGCCACGGCGTGCGCGTGTTCGGCGTCAATCCGTCGCGCACCCGCACCGACCGGGTGCTGACCCTGGCCAGGCAACGCGCGCAGGCCCGCTGGGGCGATGAATCGCGCTGGCAGGAAACCCTGAACGACCTGCCCTTCGGCCGCCTGATGGAGCCCGAGGAAGTCGCGGACATGGTGGTGTTCGGCGCGTCGCCGCGCGCCGGGTATCTCAGCGGCACGGTGATCGACCTGGACGGCGGCGAGCAGTACGCCGGCCGTTGACGGCGCGCGCGGCGCCTCAGCGCGCCGCGGCCCAGCCCGCCAGCAGGCCCGGCAGCTGCGCCATGTCGGTGAATACGTGCGTCACGCCGACGCCGCGCAGCGCTTCGGCGCTGCTGTGGCCGTTGGCATCGGGGCTGTAGCCGAACACCGTGGCGCCCGCCGCCACGCCGGCGGTGGCGCCGGTGACGGTGTCCTCGACCACGGCGCAACGCCGCGGATCGACGCCCAGCGCGCTGGCCGCGGCCAGGTAGACGTCGGGGTGCGGCTTGCTGCGCGGCATCTCGTGGCCGCTGAAGACCCGTTCGCCGAAACAGTCCGCGATGCCGACCTTGGCCAGCTGCAGCTCGACCTTGCGGCGGTCGGCGCCCGAGGCGACCGCGATGCGGCCCGCCAGCGTCCGGTGCAGGGCGCGCACCGCGTCCGGCGCGCCCGGAATCTCGCGCAGTTCACGGTCGAGCGCGGCATTGCGCCGCTCGCGAAACTGTGCGAACCACTCCGGCGACAGCGCCACGCCGGTGCGGGCCTGGATCAAGGGCAGTTCGTCGCGCACCGCCTTGCCGGTGAAGATACGCGTGGCTTCCTCGAAGGTGATGGCCCAACCCAGCTCGTTGAGCATCTCGGTCAGGACGCGGGCGGTGATCGGTTCGGAATCGACCAGGACGCCGTCGCAATCGAACAACACGGCGTCAAAGGGAAAATCAGTCATTGCGGCTACGGGGAGGGTCGGGGAAGCCCTAGAGCATACTGCACCGCGCCAATCCGGCTCCCGCCGCGGCAGCAAGCGGCGGAGTGTGCCGGACCGCAGGCTTCGCTATGCTGTATCGCGGCCGGCCAAACCCGGGCCCCGCGCCCCCATTCAACCCGCAGCTTTCCCCTCATGACGCCACCGACCTCCCCTCCGAAGCGCGCGCGGCCGGCGCCCCGCCAGGCGACCGCCGCCGCCGACGACGTTGCCGCCCTCTATGCGCGCGCGGCCCGGCACCTGGCCGCGCTGGATGCCGACTGGGCCGGCCATGTCGCCGCCATCGGCCCCTGTCGACACGCTTCGCGGCCGGCGCGCGATCCCTACGAGGCGCTGGTACGCGCCATCGCCTACCAGCAGCTGCACGCCCGCGCCGGCGACGCGATTCTCGGCCGCCTGCTGGCGCTGTATCCCGGACAGGCCTTTCCCGCGCCGCGCGCATTGCTGGACACCGATCCGCAGGTCCAGCGCGCCTGCGGCTTCTCCGCGTCCAAGCTGGCCACCATCCGCGGCATCGCGCAGGCCGCGCTGGACGGCCTGATCCCGGCGCGCGACGAAGCGCTGGCGATGAGCGACGAAGCCCTGGTCGAACGCCTGGTGACGCTGCGCGGCGTGGGCCGCTGGACCGTCGAGATGCTGCTGATCTACACGCTGGAACGCATGGACATCCTGCCGGTGGACGACTTCGGCGTGCGCGAGGGCTACCGGCGCCTGAAGCGGCTGGACAAGGCGCCCTCGCCGGCGCAGATGCGCGCCATCGGCGAGGCCTTCAGCCCGTACCGCACGATCGCGGCCTGGTATCTGTGGCGCATGCCCGCCACCCCGTCGCCGGCGGCGCCATGAGCGCGCCCCTGTCGCTGCGGCGCTACGACTGGGACCATATCCAGCGGCAGCTGGACGCGGAGGGCTGGGCGCCGCTGCCCGCGCTGTTCAGCGCCGCCCAGGCGGTTGCCATGGCGCGCGCCTTCGACGATGCGCAGGCGATGCCAAGCGGTGTGGACGGCGACACATGGCGCTCGCTGCGCCCGCCGCTGCCGTCGGGGTTGGACGCCCTGCAAGGCGCGCTGCGCGCCCGGCTGGCGCCGCTGGCGGATGCGTGGGCGCGGCGCTTGGGACGCGCCGCCCCCGCCGCCACGGCAATGGCACCGCCCTGCCTGAACAGATTGCGCCAGGACGGCTTTCTGCCCCTGCGCCACGCCGCGGATGACGCCGCGTTCCCGTTCGGCCTGATTGCGCTGCTGTCCGAGCCCGGCCAGGACTTCACCGGCGGTGAATTCGTCATGACGGAGCAACGCCCGCGCCAGCAGTCGCGTCCCATGGTCTTGCCGCTGCAACGGGGCGACGCCGCCGTGATCGCGGTGGCGCACCGCCCCATCCATGGCGCCAACGGCGACTACCGCGCCACGCTGCGCCACGCCGTCAGTCGGGTGCGCAGCGGCGAACGGGTGGGCCTGTCGCTGCCGCTGGACGGCTTGTCGGCCCCGCCCTGACCGGCCCGGGTGATCCTGCCGCGCCGGGTTGCCGGCAGGGCTGGCTAGAAATCACATTGCATTTTTAAACGTCAATGTGCAAAACTAGCCGCCATGGAGACCCCCGACGACACCCCACCCCGCCGCACCGGCTTCACGCTGCACGGCGTCGCCTATACCCACATCGACATGGCGGGCCGGTACGGTCCGGATTTCCTGCGCCTGCCCGTGGTGCTGCGGCTGCTGCTGGAAAACGCCTTGCGCAACATGCGCGGCGCCGAGCGCGACGCGGCCGTGGCGGCCCTGTTCGCGTGGCTGGCGCGCGGCACCAGCGAGGCGGAGATCGCCTTCCAGCCCGGCCGCGTCCTGATGCACGACACCACCAGCACGCCCGCGCTGGTGGATATCGCCGCCATGCGCGACGCCCTGGACGAGGCCGGCATGGACCCGCGCGCGCTCAATCCGGTGCTGCCGGTGGACGTGTCGGTGGATCACTCGCTGGCGGTGCAGGCCTATGCGCAAGCGGATGCGGCCGCGCGCAACCTTGCGCTGGAACTGCGCCGCAACGCCGAGCGCTACCGCTTCCTGCGCTGGGCCTCGCAGGCGCTGTCCAACGTGCGCATCCATCCGCCCGGCACCGGCATCATGCACACCATCAACCTGGAGCAGCTGGCGACCGTGGTGTGCGAGCAGGACGGCATGCTGCACCCGGACATGATGATCGGCACCGACAGCCACACGCCGATGATCAACGGCATCGGCGTGCTGGGCTGGGGGGTGGGCGGGCTGGAGGCGCAGACGGTGATGTTCGGCATGCCGACCATGCTGCGCATTCCCGACGTGATCGGTGTGCGGCTGAGCGGCGCGCTGCCGGCCGGCATCACCGCCACCGACCTGGCGCTGACCGTGACCCAGCGCCTGCGCGCCATCGGCGTATCCGGCGAATTCGTGGAGTTCTTCGGTCCCGGCGTCGCCACCCTGTCGGCCGGCAGCCGCTGCGTGGTGGCCAACATGGCGCCGGAGTACGGCGCCACCACCGGCTATTTCCCCATCGACGGCAATACGCTCGACTACCTGCGCCAGACCGGCCGCGACGCGGCCCAGGTGGCGCGGGTCGGCGCCTACGCGGCCAGCGCGGGCCTGGCGCTGGATCCGGCGGCCACGCCGCGCTATACGCGCGTGGTCGAGATCGCGCTGGACCAGGTCGGCACCCGGGTGGCCGGCCCCACGCGGCCGCAGGACCTGCATCCCTACGAACATACCCGCGCCCTTCTCGCCGCCCAGGCGTTCACGCCGGCGACGGCCTCGCCGCTGCCGCGCCACGCCATCGCCATCGCCGCCATCACCAGCTGTACCAACACCTCCGACCCGCGCCTGCTGGTCGCGGCCGGCCTGCTGGCGCGCAAGGCGCGCCGCGCCGGGCTCAAGGCGCCCGCCTGGGTCAAGACCTCGCTCGGCCCGGGCTCGCCCGCCGCCGCCGACTATCTGGCGCGCGCCGGCCTGCTCGATGACCTGGAGGCGGTCGGCTTCGGCATCGTTGGCTATGGCTGCACCACCTGCATCGGCAACGCCGGCCCCTTGCCGCCGGTGGTGCGCGAGGCCATGGCGGCCGGCGCCGTCCGGCCGGTGGCGGTGCTGTCCGGCAACCGCAATTTCACCGGCCGCATCCACCCGGACCTGGACCTGGGCTTCCTGATGTCGCCGCCCCTGGTCATTGCCTTCGCGCTGGCCGGCGACGCCGAGCGCGACCTGGCGAGCGAGCCGGTGCAGGTCGCGCCCGATGGGCGCGCGGTGTTCCTGCGCGATCTCTGGCCCGACGACCACGAGATCGACGCGGCGCTGGCGCGCGGCGTGCGCGCCGACGATTTCCAGCGGGCGTTCCAGGCGGCCAGCGCCAATCCGGGCTGGCAGGCCCTGCGGTCGCCCGCCACGCCCTGTTTTCCCTGGGACCCGGCCTCGACCGCGCTGCGCCGGCCGCCCTTTGCCGCCGCCGGCCCGGCAAGCCAGCTGGGCCGCTACGCCGCGCACCCGTTGCTGGTGCTGGGCGACGACGTCACCACCGACCACCTCTCGCCCGCCAGCGCCATTCCACCCGACAGCCTGGTCGCCGACTTCCTGGTGGCCCAAGGCGATGACCGCGACGACCTGAACGTATTCGCCTCGCGCCGCGGCAATTGGCAGGTGATGATGCGCGCCGCGTTCTACAGCAGGAGCCTGGCCAACCTGCTGTGTCCCGACGCCCCGGTCGGCCACACGGTGCATGCGCCCAGCGGCGCCATCGCACCGATCTGGGAGGCCGCCGAGCGCTATCGCCGCGACGGCGACGCGGTGGTGCTGGTGGCCGGGGAACGCTTCGGCACCGGCTCCTCGCGCGACTGGGCCGCCAAGGGCCAGCGGCTGCTCGGCATCCGCGCGGTGCTGGCGCTGAGCTTCGAACGCATCCATCGTTCCAACCTGATCGGCATGGGGATCCTGCCCCTGCGGCTGGCCGCGGACGCCGGGCCGCAAAGCCTGGCGTTGCGGCCCGGCGACCGCATCGAGATCGATTGTCCCGCGCACGAGCTGGCGCCGCGCCAGTCCATCACCGTGCGGCTGCTGCGCGCCAACGGCGCCACGCAATCGCTGCGCGCCACGGCAGCCGTGGAGACCCAGCTGGAACTGCGCTTGCTACGGATGGGCGGCGTGATTCCGGCTATCCTGGCGGACACGCTCGGCGACCGCGCACGGACGCCGGAGCGCCGGGCCGAACCCCCGCCGATTTCCGTCCACCCATGAGCGCGCAGACCCACACCGCCAACAAGATCCTGGCACTGATCCAGCAAGACCGCCTGAGCCCCGGCGCGCACCTGAGCGCGCAGAAACTGGCCGACCGCCTGCGCCTGTCGCGCTCGCCGGTGAACGACGCGCTGGTCCTGCTGGAACGGCATGGCATCGTGGCGCGCCAGCCCAACCGCGGCTATTTCCTGCAACTCGATCATGACGCGCTGGCGCACGCGCCGGCCGCGTTGGCCCCCGTCGCCGACGACATCGTCACGCAAAGCTATTTCCGCCTGGCCGACGAGCTGCTGCGCGGCGCGCTGCCGCTGCAATGCAGCGAGGCCCAGCTGCGGGCCCGCTATGGCCTGACGCAAGCCCAGGCCCAGGCCCTGCTGGCGCGCGTGGCGCAGGAAGGCTGGGCCGAGCGGCGCCCCGGCTACGGTTGGGAGTTCTCGTCGATGATGACCACGCCCGACAGCCTGTTGCAGTCGTACCGCCTGCGCCTGGCGCTGGAGCCGGCGGCGCTGCTGGAACCGACGTTCCGCCTGGACCCCGCCGTGCTGCAGCGCTGCCGCGCCGCCGAACGCCACCTGCTCGACGGCGGCATCGACGGCGACAGCCCCGACCGCTTGCACGAGCGCGGCGTGCGCTTTCACGAGTCGCTGGTCGAAGCCTCCGGCAACCCGTTCTTCATCGAGACCATCAAGCGCGTCAACCGCGTGCGCCGGCTGCTGTCGTACCGCTCGATGCAGGATCGCAGCCGTTACCGCCAGCATTGCGACCAGCACCTGGAAATCCTCGACCTGCTCGAACGCGAACGCAACGAAGAAGCCTCCCGGGCGCTGGCGCATCACCTGCGCAGCACGCTCGACAACCTGGCCCGCATCCGCGGCATCCTGGCGCCGTAGCGCGCGCCAGGCGCCGTCAGAAGTCCATCGAGGCCGACAGCATCAGCGTGCGCGGCACGCCTTGCGAGATGGTGCCGTAGGACGCCACGCCCGACCAATAGGCGCGGTTGAACACGTTGACGACATTGGCGCGCAAGGTCAGGTTGTTGCCGTGCATGCGCGTGACGTAGCGCGCGCCCAGGTCGAAGGTGGTCCATGAGGACACCGATTGGGTGTTGGCCTGGTTGACGTATTCCGTGCCCGTGTGGATCACGCCGCCGGTCAGGGTCAGCCCGGCGACCCAGGGCGTATCCCACTCCGCGCCCAGGTTGGCCGTCCAGCGCGGCACGCCCACCGGCCGGTTGCCGCGCGTGGCCGGGTTGCTGGTGCGCGTCAGCTCGGCATCCAGGAAGGTCACGCCCCCCAGCAGGCGCAGGCCGCGCAGCGGCTCGCCCGACAGGTTCAGCTCCAGGCCGCGGTTGCGCTGTTCGCTGTCCGCGGCATACACCGTGCCCGTCAACTGGCCGCTGGGCTTGGTGATCTCGAATGCGCTCAGGGTCAGCATGGCGCTGTCGAAGTCGACCTTGACGCCCACTTCCTTCTGCTTGGACTTGTACGGCTTGAACACCTGCCCGGCGTTGGACGCGGTGGCCGGCGCCACGTCGCCCTTGCTCAGGCCCTCGATGTAGTTGGCGTAGAACGAAACGTTGTGCCACGGCTTGAGCACCAGTCCGGCCAGCGGCGTGACGGCGCTTTCGTCGTAGCTGACCGTGCGCGCGCCGCTGACGGGATTGAAATTGCGCGACTCGACGCGCTGCTGGCGCGCTCCCAGCGTCAGCTGCACGCGCTCGTCCAGCACGCTCATGGTGTCGGCCAGCGCGAAGCCGGTCAGGTCCGAGGACGACACCTTGGGCACGCTGGCGGGCGCGGCGATGTCCTGCCGCGGCCGCGTCACCGGGTGATAGATGTTGGACGACAGCGGCGTTCCATTCACGCTGGCCTGCGCGTTGCGGTCGCTGTACAGCGTGCCCATGAAAGTGACGGCGTGGCTTACCGGGCCGGTATCCAGCCGGGCGCGCAGGCCGGCGTTGTAGGTGCTGCGGTCGACCTGGAACTTGAAATGGTTGGGCGTCACCACGGTGTCGCCAGCGGCGTTGACGATGGTGGGGGTCTGGTCGGACAGCCGGTCGATGGAGGTATCCGAACCGCCCGCGTCGGCGAACACGGTCAGGCGCTCGCCGACGTCATACTCCACCCGCAGCAGCGCGGACTGCCCGGAAGATTTCCACCAGCCCCAAGGCTGGGTCGCGTTGCGCCGGCCATCGGGCGCGTCCGGCGTGCGCAGTCCGGCGGCCACCAGGAATGGCCGCGTCGGCGCGTCCACCTTTTCCTCCTGCGTCAGCAGGTCCAGCGAGGCCCGCAGCTTTTCACCCTGGTAGTCCAGCGACAGCGCGCCGATGTCGGTGCGCGAATGCAGGTTGTCCAGCGGCGTGTCGCCCTGCCGGTGCAGGCCATTGACGCGCACGCCCCAGGCGCCATCATCGCCGAAGCGCCGGCTCAGGTCGACGCGGCCGCCGAACTGCGAGGTGCCGGCGTAGTCGGCCGACACCCGCGTCAGGTCTTGCGGCAAGGCGCGCTTGGGCACCATGTTGATGACGCCGCCCACGCCGCTGTTGGGCGACATGCCATACAGCAGCGCGGCCGGACCCTTGAGCACCTCGACGCGTTCGATGTAGTCGGTGAACACGTGGTAGTTGGGCGCCACGCCATAGACCCCGTCGAACGCGATCTCGCCCAGGTTGCCTTCGCCTATCGGGAAGCCGCGGATGTAGAACGAATCCGTCACCCCGCCGATCTGGCCGGTGAAGCGCACCGAGGAATCGACGTTGAGCGCATCGGCCAGCGTCACCGCCTGGCGATTGGCCAGCAGGTCGGCGGTATAGTTCGCGACGCTGAAAGGCGCGTCCATCACGTCGCGGTTGCCCAGCATGCCCAGCCGGCCGCCCCGCGCGACCTGGCCGCCGGCATAGCTGGCCGGCAGGGCCGAGGCGGGTGCGCCGGCGCCGGCCACGACGATGTTCGGCAAGGTGGTGGTCTCGCCCGACGCCGGCAGCCTGCGCAGCGAGTAGGCGCCATCGCCCTGCTCGGCAAGGGCGAAGCCGGAACCGGCCAGCAGCCGCGCAAAGCCATCGCGCACGGTATAGACGCCGTTCAAGCCGTCGCTGTGGCGCCCGGCCAGCAAGGCCGGGTCGAACGACAGCGGCACGCCCGAAGCGGCGGCGAACTGCGCCAGCACGTCGCCCAGCGCCCCCGCCCCAATCGCATAGGAGTTGCCGCGCGCGGCGCTGGCGTCGTCGGCGGCGCGCGCGGCCGGCGCCCCGCTCGACAGCAGCAGGGCCAGGCCCAGCCCGAGCGCGCGGGCCGTGGCCAGCGCCGGGCGGGATTGGGGCCGCGCGCGGCGGAACGGATGACGGGAATGGCGGACGGGCATGGAAGATCCTTCGTGGGCGGGCCTCGCGGCCTGGCCGCGACGATTCACCCGGTACACCGGACGAAGGCGGAAAAAGTGTCAGCGCGGCGGCGATTAATTTGTAACGACGGTCTCGCCGCCCGCCGGCCGCGCCGCCACGGTGACCCAATACGGCGTGACGCGCTGGATCCGCACCGGCAGCGTCTTCTCGAGCAGCCGCAGGCTGGCGTCGGTGTCGGCCAGGGGAAACGCGCCCGATACCCGCAACCCGGCCACCTCGGGATCGCAACGCAGAAAGCCGCGCCGGTAGCGCGCCAGTTCGTCCACCAGATCGGCCAGCCGCCAATTGCGCGCGGCCAGCATGCCGTGCTCCCACGAGACCTGCGCGGCGTCCGCGGCCTGGTCCGGCCCGATGGCGTCCGCGTCGAAGCGGGCCCGCTGCCCCGCGCGCAGCACCCGGCGCGCGCCGCCGGCAGCGCGGATTTCCACGGCGTCCTCGAACACCGCGACCTGGATGGCGGCGCCCTCGTCGCGCACCATGAAGCGCGTGCCCAGCGCTTGCACGCTGCCGAGCCCGGTCTGCACCAGGAACGGCCGCGGCGCCGGCGCCGGGTCCTTGCCGGTGGTCAGCAGGATCTCGCCCGCGCGCAGCCAGACCAGCCGTTGCCGCGCGCTGTACTGGATGTCCACCGCGGTGGCGGTGTTCAGCCACAGGCGCGTGCCGTCGGCGAGCAGCATCTGCCGCCGCTCGCCGATGGCCGTGCGGGCGTCGGCGCTCCATTCGCGCCAGGGCACCTCGCGCCAGGCCAGCCAGGCCGCCGGTCCCGCCAGCAGCAGGCCGCCCGCGGTGCGCAGGACCTGCCGGCGCGCGGGCCGCTCAAGGCGCCGCAGCGTATGCGCGCCCAACGCCGGCGGCACCTGGCCGAAACTGCGCAGCATGTCTTCGACCCGGCGCCAGGCGGCGGCATGCGCCGCGCTGCGATCGCGCCAGCGCTCGAACGCCGCGCGGTCCGCGACCGACAGGGTTTCCGACTGGAAGCGCACCAGCCAGCCGGCGGCCTCCTCGAGCAGGGCGGGGTCCGGCGTCGCGCTCATGCGGAACCCGCCTGGTAGGCGATGAGGCAGGCCGTCAGCGCCTTCTGCATGTGGCGCTTGACCGTGGCCAGCGATACGCGTTGCGCGCGCGCGATGTCGGCATACGCCATGCCGTCGAACTGCGACGACAGGAAGATCTCGCGGGTCTTGGCCGGCAGGGTGCGCAAGGTGGCATCGATCGCGTACAGGGTCTCCAGGATCAGCGCCCGCACCTCGGGCGACGGCACCTCGCGCGCCGGCAGCTGCGCCGCGGCGGCTTGATAGGCGTCCTCCAGCGCGCGGCGGCGCCAGTGATCCACCACCAGCCCCTTGGCGATGTGCGTGAGGAGCGCGCGCGGCTCGTCGCCGCCGCCTGCCCTCACGCGCGCCGCCATCAGGCGCAGGAACGTATCGTGGGCGAGGTCGGCCGCATCGAAGGAATTGCCGAGCTTCTTGCGCAGCCAGGCCGACAGCCAGCCATGGTGCTCGCGGTAGATCTGCGTGACGGTGTCGGTGGGCAGGGTATCGGTCGAGGACACGGCGCAGCTCGCGAGCAATCTAAATGGGAATTGTTACTATTTTATCCCATTCGCGCCGCTACCAGGCAGCCGCGCGCCATTCAGCCCTGGCCTGCCTCCCGCAGATGTTCCGTCAGCAATGCCAGCGCCGGCTTGTCCAGCGCCTGCGCCGCATAGCACAGGCCGATGCGGCGCGACAGCGCCAGGCCGTCGAGGTCGTGGATCGCCACGTCCGCTTGCTGCGCGATCAGGGAATGCGGCGCAACGCAGGCGCCGACGCCGGCGGCCACCAGTTCCAGCGCCAGGCGCAGCGAGCCAGCCTGGCCGGCCGGCGCGTTGGCGGCGGCGCCGTAGTACGGCAACAGGCGCTGGTGGCTGGGGTGGTCGGGGCACACGATCCACGCCGGTGCGGCCGTGCCCGCATCCAAGGGCATGGCGATGGCATAGGGGTCGTCCCACAGCGGCACGAACAGCTCGTCCTCGCAGCGTTCGTCCTCGGTCGCCAGGCGGGCGTCGCCGACGCAGCCTTCCAGCAGGAGCAGCATCAGATTGGGCACCGCCTGGCGGGCCTGCGCCACGAAGGCGCGCACGTGCGCGCCCGCGATCTCGCCTTCGACCCCGATGCGCAGTTGCGCCAGGCGAGCGTCCTGGCGGAACTGGCGCGCCATCGACTCGGTCTGCGCCACCAGGCGCCGCGCCTGCGGATACAGGATGCGGGCCGCGTCGGTGACCGACACGCCGCGCGCCTGGCGCTCGAAAAGCTGCGTGCCAAGCACGCCTTCCAGGGCCTTGATGGTGCCCGACAACGCCGGCTGGCTCAGGTGCAGGCGTTGCGCGGCGGCGGTGATGTTGCGTTCCTCGAAGACCGCGATGAAGGCATTGAGCTGACGGCTGTCCATAAGTTTTTCCGATCGATGCGAGAAGAATAAACCATTTTTCAAGCAAAAAAGCCCGCCCCATAATGGTCTCCAGCCCCTAAGGCATATGAATAATCGATATCTGGAGTTTCCCTCATGACTACCCCTCAACGCCCCCTCGTCGTCATCACCGGCGCCAGTTCCGGCATCGGCCTGGCCACCGCGCGCCTGTTCTCGTCCCACGGCCACCCGCTGTTGCTGCTGGCGCGGCGGCTGGAACCGATGCAGGCGCTGAACCTGCCGAATGCGCTGGCGCGCCAGGTCGACGTGACCGACCGCGCCGCGCTGGCCGCCGCCCTGCGCGAGGCCGAAGCCCTGCATGGTCCGGCCGACGCCATCGTCAACAACGCTGGCGTCATGCTGCTGGGCGACATCACGCGCCAGGACCCGGCGCAATGGGACCGCATGCTGGACGTGAACGTCAAGGGGCTGCTCAACGGCGTGCACGCCGTCGCCGCCGGCATGGCCGAGCGCGGTCGCGGCACCATCATCAACATCAGTTCGGTGGCCGGCCGCAAGACTTTCCCCAACCACGTGGCCTACGTCGGCACCAAGTTCGCGGTACATGGCCTGTCGGAAAACCTGCGCGAGGAACTGTCGCCACACAATGTGCGTGTGGTGACCATCGCCCCGGGCGCGGTCGAGACCGAACTGCTCAGCCACACCACGGACGCGGGCATCAAGAGCGGCTACCAGGACTGGAAGGCCGGCATGGGCGGCAAGGTGCTGGCCGCCGAGGACGTGGCCAACGCCGTCTACTACGCCTATGCGCAGCCGCAAGGCGTGTGCATCCGCGAGATCGTGCTGGCGGCGACGCGCCAGCAGGCCTGAAGCAGGCCCGGGTCACGCGGCCTGCACGGCCGCCGCGCTAGAACGTGGCCTTCAGGTTCAGGAACACGTTGCGCGGCTCGCCGTAGTACACCTGGTTGGCCACGCCGCCCAGGTAGTACTTCTTGTCGAACAGGTTGTTCACGTTCAACTGCGCCGACAGGTGCGCGCTGAAGTCGTAGCGCGCCATCAGGTTGAAGATCGCGTAGGCCTTCTGCTTGGCGATGACGCTGCCCTCGTCCAGCTCCACCTTGCTGTAGGTGCTGATCTGCCAGTTGGCGCCGCCGCCCAACGTCAGCCTGTTCCAGGCCCCGGGCAGGCGATAGGTGGTGAACAGCGTGGCCGAGGCACGCGGCCGCTCGGTATTGACCGACACGCCGTGCACGTCGCGGCTGGTGTAGTAGGTGCCGCCCAGCGTGGTGTTCCAGCCCGGCGCCAGCTGGCCGGTCAGCTCCATTTCGATGCCGCGCGTGGTGACGCCGTCGGCGGTCCGGTAAGCGCCATCGGTCGATCCCGGCACCACATAGCCGGGATCCGGCACGGCGGTCTTGGTTTCCTTCACCTTGAACAAGGCCAGCGACGCGTTGAGCCGACCGTCCAGATATTCTCCCTTGACGCCGATTTCGTAGTTCTGCCCTTCGACCGGATCCAGGTAGTTGCCGTTGCGGTCGCGGTAGTCCTGCGGCTGGAAGATGTCGGTGTAGCTGGCGTATGCGGAATAGGTACGGTCCAGGTCGACCACCACCCCAGCATACGGCAACAGGCGCGCATCGCGCTGGTCGCGGGTGGGCGACCGCGACTTCCACGAGGCGTGGCGAGCGCCGGTGATGAGCGTCACGTCGTCGGTCAGCGACCAGCGCGCCGCGCCATACACGCCACGCTGGTGCGTGACGGTGTCGCGCAGCGTCGAGGCACCCCAGGCCGGCTCGGGATAGGAACCGTCCCAATCGTAGAACGAGCCGGTGTCCGCCATCGATGCGGGCCGCGCGTAGCTGTAGAAGTCCTCGCTGTAGCGGCTGCGCGAAGCGCCCAGCACCAGTTCGTGACGCCGGCCCAGCAACTGGAACGGGCCCTTGACCTGCAGGTCCAGCGCGGTCTGCTGCGCATAGGAATTCCAGTACCCCGGGAAACCGGTCCAGCCGGCGCCGCTGGCGCGATCGGGCTTGCCGCTGAACCACAGCAGCTTGGCGTCGTACTTGCTCTTGCGCTGCGACCAGGCGAGCCGCGCCTCCCAATCGTTGTCGAAACGGTGCGTCAGCGTCGCGAAGGCCGTGCGCTGCGTCGTGTGCCAATAGGTCCAATCGGCCGCGCTGCTCTTGGAGCGGCGCCAATCGGTGGGCGTGCCATCGCTGAACACCACCGGCAGGCCGCCCCAGGTCGACCCGCGCGGCCGCTTGTCCTGGTAGTCCATGCCCACGCTCAGTTGCGTGGCGGACGTCAGATCGGCGTCGACCACACCGTAGAACACCTTCTTGTCGGCGCGATAGCGATCGATGTACGAATCGGACTTCTGGTACAGCGTCACCATGCGCGCGCGCACGGTGCCCGCCGCGTTCAGCGGCGTGGTCAGGTCCGCCGACCCGCGATACCGGTTCCAGGACCCCATGCCGGCGTTGACCTCGCCGGTGAATTCACGGCTGTTGGCGTGCTTGCGCACCAGGTTGATCGAAGCCGAGGGATTGCCCGCGCCGGTCATCAGGCCGGTCGCGCCGCGCACCACCTCGATGCGGTCATAGATGATGGAATCGTTGTTGGACTCGCCATACATGGACAGGCCGATCGTGGTGGGCACGCCGTCGTACTGCAGGCTGTCGATGTAGAAACCGCGCGACCAGAAATCGGTGCGGTCGCTGTCTTCGGAAACCACCTGCACCCCGACCACGTTGCCCATCACCTCGTCCAGCGAACGCAGGTTCTGGTCCTCGATGCGCTGGCGCGTCACCACGGTGACCGACTGCGGCGTTTCGCGCAGCGACAACGACAATCCGGTTGCCGCCGCCGTGGCGGGCGTGGTGTACGAGCCGGTGCCTTCGGTCACGGCCGGGTCGCCCGCACCCAGCACCGTCACGGGCGCCAGGCTGGCCACTTCGCCCTCCCGCGTCAGGACGATGCTGTCGCCCTGCCAGCGATAGCCCACGCCCGAGCCCTGCAGCAGGCGCGCCAGCGATTGCTCCGGACTGGCGGTCATGCGCAGGCCCGACGTGCGCAGGCCGGCCACCAGTTCAGGCGCATAGAACACGCGCTGGCGCGTCTGCGCGGCCCACTGCAACAGCGCCTCGTCCAGCGGCATGGCGGCAATGTCCACCGCCACCGCGGACGCCCGCGGCCCGGCGGCGCCGCAGACACCGGTCGCCAGGGCCAGCGACAGCATCAGGGAAGAAAGAACGATACGGGGCGTGGCGCGCGCGCGGCGCCTGGAGGAAGCATTCACGATCAGCGGCGGTTTCGGTTCAGGAACAGGAAGGAAGCCTTCTTGCAAAGGCAGGGCGCGGCGCGCCTTCATTCCTAGAACGATGCCGAGGCGAAAAAACCTGAATGCCGGGGACGATTATTTTGTAACGCCTAGCGCGCGGTCACGTCGATGACGCCGGATGCCGAAGGCGTCAGCTTCACCGGCGCCACCGCCGGTAGCGCCTCAAGCAATGCTTCGGGCCGGTCCAGGCTGAACGAGGCCGATACCCGCAGGCGTCCCGCCTTGCTGTCGGCCAGCCGCAGCGGCGTGGCCAGGTAGCGATTCATCACGCTCACCACTTCGGCCAGCGGCGCGTTCCGGAACACCACCCTGCCCGTCTGCCAGGCCAGCGCCGTCTCGACGTCGGCGGGCGCCGGAACACCGATGGCGCCGCTGCCCGGCACGCGGATGCCGTGGCCATCGCGCAATACCGCCAGCCCCAGGTTCCACCAATGGCCGCCGGTCACTTCCACCGTGCCGGAGCGCACCAGCACGGTGACCACGTCCTCGTCGCGCCGCACGTCGAACACCGTGCCGGTCACGCGCACGTCGCCGCTGCCGGCGCGCACGATGAAGGGCCGTTCCGCTTCCGGACTGACGCTGAAGAGGATTTCACCGCCTTGCAGTTCGACCTCGCGGCGGCCGGCATAGAACTTGACCTCGGCCAGCGTGCTGCCGTTGATCTCGAGCACCGAGCCGTCGGGCAGGGTCACCTGCTTGCGTTCTCCGCGGTCGGCCCCCACCACGATGGTGTAGGTCGGCGCCTCGCCCGGCAGGCTCCACCAAGCGACCAGCGCCACCAGCGCCAGCACCGCGCAGGCTAAGGCGATGCGCAGCGGCGCGGCGATGCGCCGGCGGCCCGGGCGAGGCGGCACCGCGCCGCCCAGCAGGTCGCGCACGCGGTCGGGCGGCAACTGCGCGGCGGCCTGTCCCAACTGCTGCATGCGGTCGAACTCGCGCGCCGCGTCCGGCTGCTCGCGCCGCCAGCGCGCGAATGCGCGCCGCTCGCGCCGCGTCATGTCGCCCGAATGCCAGCGCGCGAACCACCAGGCGGCGCTGGCGGGCTGGCGCGGGTCATCGGCATCGCGGGAAAAGGACTCGGTCATCGTCGGTGGCCGTCCACGCCGGAACGCGGACATGAAGTAAGCAGGAACGGCGTCATGGATTGTGTTCGCGCAGGCGTTCCTGCACGTGTTGGATCGCTCGCATGACGTAGCGTTCAATCATATTCTTGGACAGCCCCATGCAGGTGGCCACCTCGGCCTGGGTCCAGCCTTCGATGCGGTTCAGGACGAAGGCCTGGCGGCACTTGGGTGGCAGTTCGGCCAGCACCCGCGCCAGGTCGTCGGCCAGCCGCGCGGCGCGAACCGGTGACTCGGGATCGGCGTGCACCGGCTGGTCGCGCTCGTCCAGTTCATCCAACGGCACGTGCTGCTCGCGATGCTGGCGGCGCCAGCGGTCGATCAGGCGGTGTCCGGCCACCTGGAACAGATAGCCGCGCGCCTTGGCCGCCACGCTGGCGTCGGCGTTGAGCAGGTGCTCGATCGCGTCGTGCGCGGCGTCCTCGGCGTCGTGCCGGTTGCCCGAGCGGCGGCTCCAGGCGCCGATCAGCTCGTCATAGCAGGCGAGCCATCCGGGACGGGACGAAGCGGGGCGGGACATGGATCGATCCGGTGGCGTAGTGTGGCAACGCTGCGGATTTTACAAATAATTCTCATTCCCGCAAGAACACCTGGCGCTGCCGCCGAGCCATTGCCACTAGTAGTCCATCGGCACGTGGCTCTGCGCCGCGCGCAATTCCTGGATGTGGCGCTCGGCCTCCTGCCTTTCGGCGGCGGGTGGCAAGGCCCGCCAGCTCACCATATTGCCCGGCGTCTTGACCGGCATCCAGCCCAGGACGCTGTACAGCGTGATCGCGGTGCCGCCCGTGTCCAACCGCGTTTCGTAATAGCCCTGCCGTTCCGGCGTCTTGTCGCCGGGCACCCACTCCAACTGCGACATCGTGTCTCCCTCTGGGTCTAGCCTGTCATGAAGCCGCGGCGTCCGCCCAACCAGGGCTTGCGTCCGATCGTAGCGCGCCGCCGTCCTCCTGATATGCGCACGATGCGCCGGCTTTTCATTTCTTGACAGAGGGGAATCCCTAGGATTTTTTCCCCGCGCGATTGCTAAGCCGGGAACTCAGGCGCTAGGATGCGGCAAAGGATTCTTACAAACCCGGGACGGCCGCAGCGCCAGCCCCCGGGGCGGGCCCTCCTTCGGCAGCGGGCTTTTTTGGGCGATACCGGTATGTCGACATCAAGGTTCATGCGCTATCCGAAAGACCGGTTGGCGGCCCTGGCCAGCGCCAGCGCGCTACGCGCCATCCGTGAGGGCCTGCTCTGGACGATGCCCTGCCTGCTGGTGTCCGCGCTGTTCCTGGTGCTGTCGGTGGTGGCCGGGCAGGCCGGCCTGCCCGCGGGCGTGGTCGAAGGCCTGGCCGCCGTGCACGCCAGGCTGAACACGATCATGCCGTTGCTGGTGGGCACCTCGGTCGGCTACATGCTGTCGATCCGCTATCGCGTGCCCAACCTGCCGGCGGCGTTCCTGTGCCTGTCGTACGTGGTGATCGCCGAGGCACTGCTGGCGCCCCATCCCCACGCCGCCGCCACCCTGATCCTGAGCCTCGCCATCCTGCTGCCGCTGGGCTGCGTGCCGCTGCTGGCGTGGCTGCACCGGCGCCACTGGACCCGCCTGGCGCCCGACGGCCTGATCGGCGAAAACGTGCGCGGCACCCTCAACATGGTCATACCGGGCGTGCTGACCGCCGCCGCCGTGGCGCTGGCGGTCAGCGCCTTGCTGCGGATTCCCGGCGTCGCGCGGTTCGACATTCCGGTGGACCTGGCCTCGCTCGAAAGCCCCTTCACCATCGGGCCTGCGACCGCCGCGCTCAACTCGATCTTCTGGTTCTTCGGCATCCATGGCTACCATGCGATGTCGCCTGTCATCGACGTACTGGACCAGGCCACGGCGTTGAATGCCGCCAGCGCCGCCGCCGGCTACCAGGGCATGTACGCCTTGAACGGCAGCCTGCTCGGCGCCTTCACCTTCATCGGCGGCGCCGGCGCGACACTGTCGCTGGTGGCCGCCATCCTGCTGTTCTCGCGCAGCGAATCGCTGCGGCTGCTGGCGTTGGCGAGCATTCCCGTATCGCTGTTGAACGTCAACGAAATCCTGCTGTTCGGCTTGCCGCTGATCCTCAACCCGCGCCTGCTGCTGCCGTTCATCCTGGCGCCGGTGTGCAACGTCCTGATCGCGTTGACGGCGGTGCAGCTCGATTGGATGCCGCCAGCCACCGTCACGCTGCCGCTCACTTCGCCGGTGCTGCTCAACGCCTATCTCAGCGCCGGCGGGCACCTGGGCGGCGTGATCCTGCAGGTGGTGCTGATCGCGCTGGGCACCTGCATCTACGCGCCCTTCGTGGTGGCGCTGGAACGCCAGCGCAAGGCCGACGCCACCGTCTACTTCAAGTCGCTGGACACCACATTCCCGCGCCTGCAGGAGGAATCGCTGCTGTTCGCGCACGACCCGGTGGTCTCCACGTATGCCAACCGCGCGCGCCGCAGCGCCGAGATTTCCCGTATCCGCACCATCAGCGAATACGACTTCTACCTCGAATACCAGCCGCAGGTGTCATTGCGTGATGGCCGCTGCACCGGTTGCGAGGCGTTGCTGCGCGCCACCGGCCCGGAAGGCATGCAGCAGGCGCCGCTCGAATTCCTGCGCTGGCTGGCGCAGGCGGACTTGATGCGCGAGGTGGATCTGTGGGTGGCCAAGCAGGCGGTGCTGCAATGCCACGCCTGGCGCAAGGCGGATTTCGCCCTGCCGCTGACCGTCAACGTCACGAGCGGCACGCTGACGTCGGAATCGTATCTGGACAAGCTCGTCAAAGTGCTGGAACAGGCCCGCGGGCAGGTGTCGGTGGAACTCACCGAGGACGCGCTGGTCGAGGACGCGCAGGCCCTGCACAAGGCGTTCGACCGGCTGCACGGCATCGGCTGCAGAATCTATATCGACGATTTCGGCACCGGCTATTCGGCGCTGAGCTACCTGCACCAGTTCGAAATCGACGCGGTCAAGATCGACCGCAGCTTCGTGCTGGCGCAGGGCAGCGAACGCGGCGCGCAAGTGATGAGCGGCCTGCTGCGCTTCTGCGAGGCGCTGGACCTGCAGATCATCGTCGAGGGCGTCGAAACGCCGGAACAGATCTCGGCGCTCGAATCGAGCGCCGAGATCATCGTGCAAGGCTGGTTCTACAGCAAGGCGCTGTCCGGCGACGACATGATGGAATTCGCGCGGCGGCGCCCTCCAGCCGCCGCGTCCCGCGGCAGCGCCGCCGTCACTTGATGCCGATGAACGGCAGCGCCGCGCCCGGCACCTGGGTCGCCGGCAGCACGCCGTCCCACTTCTCGACCGCGTTCAGGCTGACCAGGTTGGTATTGGCGGCCAGGGCCTCGGCCTTGGCGCGGATCGACGCGGCCTCGGCTTCGCCGCGCATGCGGATGCCGTCGGCCTCGGCGGTGAACTGCTGGCGGCGCGCGTCGGCCTCGGCCTTGGCCTTGACCACCTGGATCTCGGCGTTGATCATCGCCGTTTCCTTCTGCTGGCGCGTGGTCTCGATCTGCACCTGGGCCAGCATGCGCTGCTCGATCGAATGTTCGTAGGCCTGCGAGAAGCCGACTTCCTCGATCTGCACGCCCACCACCTGGACCGGCGCGCCTTCCATGGTCTTGAGCACGGCGTTGTTCACGTCCAGGCCCAGCTTCTGGCGTTCCTGGATGGCGCGCACGGCGGTGTACTGTCCGAACACGTTCTTGACCGCGTCCGGCGTCTTGCGTTCGAGCACGCGCATCTGCAGGTTGCTGATGGTGCCGTATTCGGAATACAGCTCGGCCACGTGCTCGGGCGGCACGCGGTAGGTCACCGACACGCGCAGCGTGGCCGGTTGCTGGTCATAGCTGTAGGCTTCCAGCTTCTCGAACACGAAAGTGTGGTCGCGCACCGACACCGTCATCACGTTGTCGATGAAGGGCGTCTTGAAGTCCAGGCCGGGCTCGGACACGCGCACCAGCTTGCCGTTGCGCAGCACCACGCCGCGTTCGCCCTGGTCCACCTGGAACCAGGAACCGAACGCGAGGCACAGGATGAGCACGAACAACACGCCCGTGCCGATGGCCAGCTTCAGGCTGCGCGGCTTGACGGACTTGACGATCTGGAGGTCGGTCGGCTTCACTTGGAGTCCCTTTCTGATTTATTGCGTTTGCGGTCCGAGAGCACGGCGGCGATGCCGCGCGCGAGCAAATAGGCGACCACGGCCGCCCCCACCAAGATCAGGAAATATCGCACCTGGCATTCCCCCCGGAATAGAAGCGAGCGATTCTAGCCCGAGTCAGCGGCGTGAAAGGTTACGGTTGTTGCAATAAGAAAAACCACTTGCCAATGGAGATGGCGCGCGTTCCAGCGCTGCGGTACGCTGCTTGGACCTCAACTTCGGGTCCCCATCATGCGCCGCTCGATCGCCATCTTCGTGACCGCCTTGGCCTGTACCACCCTCCTGGCCCCCGCCTGGTCGGCGCCGCCGGAAAACCGCGGCAAACCCGATCACGCCGGCAATGGCAACGGCAATGGCAACAACAAGGGCAATGGCAACAGCGGCGGCAAGAACAAGGGCAACGACAAGGGCAACGGCAAGGATTCGGACACCAACGTCAGCGTCACCCTGAGCACCGCCGGCATCAGCATCTCGACCGCGCGCGGCTATGCGGTGCAGGCCGGCGCCACCGGCTATGGCTCCCTGCCGCCCGGCATCCGCAAGAACCTGGCGCGCGGCAAGCCGTTGCCTCCTGGAATCGCCAAGAAGATGGTGCCCGGCCCGATGCTGGCCCGGCTGCCGGTGCATCCCGGCTATGAATGGCGCGTTGCCGGCAATGACCTCATCCTGATCGCCATCGCCACCGGCATCGTCGCCGACGTGCTGGCGAACGTGTTCGACTGAAGCGCGCCGGCTGGCCGCCAGGCTAGTCGTAGTAGGCCAGGCCCAGCCGCGCCAGGTCGTCCGGATAGTCGAAATAGGCTTCGTCCAGCTCATGCAGGCGCGCCTGCTCGGCCTCGGTCATGGCGCCGTAGATGTCGTTCAGCTGGATCACCTCGGGCGCGGCCTCGAAACGATCTACCAGGCCACGCATGTCCGCCAGGATGGCGCGCGTGCGCGCCGCGCCGATCTTGCCAAGCGCCAGCAGCGCCAGTTGGCAGGTCGGGTCGCCCCAGTTGCACAGGAACTGCATGAAACCGCCGTTGTTGATGTCGGCTTCCATGCGCCACAGCGCAACCAGTTCCTGCTCGCGCTGCGGCAGGCTGTCCAGCTTCCACTCCACCGCCCGCAGCGCCGCCAGCGCACTCTCGTAATGCGCGTCCCACAACAGGTCGCGCACGTTCAGCATGCCCGCGGCCGAAGGCGCCAGCAGCGCGGGCCACACCACGCCATGGTCGTCGTCCACCAGTTGCCATTGCGCGCGCTCGGCCGGGCTGGCCTTCTCCAGCCGGATATGCCGCCGGATCGGCTCGCGCAACGTGCGGCCGTCGGCCAGCGTCAGCAGGATGTGGGTCTCGGTCAGCGCGAGATGGCGGATGCGGTGGTCGGCGGACATGCGATGTCTCGAAGCGTAAGCGAAAGGGATGGGGCGCGCTGAAAGATAGCGGATCGCGCCGCGGGCGTCGAGCCGCGCCGCGCTCGTTTATCGTTCCTAGCATCAGGCCGCACACTGTTACGCCCGCGCCAGGCCTATCTGCTACCGTAAAGCCTGCCCCGGGCCCGGCCCGCGCGCCGCGTCCGCCATGTCCTCACAGGGAGATCGACAATGCCGCGCCCCTCCGCGTCCACGCCCCTGATCGGCGTGATCCCGCCTTATGTCCTGGACCGCCTGGCGCAGCACGCCGATGCGCGCGTAAGCATGCCGGCCGTCAAGACGCTCATCATCGACCAGCAGCAGCGCGGGCTGCGTGAAATGGCCGTGCCACCGCCCCGCGCCCAGGTCGCGGCGCCGCGCCAGCCACCGGCCGCCGGCACACCGCGACGCGCGGTGCACGACGCGGCCAACACCACCACCCTGCCCGGCAAGCTGGTGCGCGCCGAAGGCGCGAAGGCCAGCGGCGACCCGGCGGTGGACGAAGCCTATGAGCACCTGGGCGCCACCTACAAGCTGTTCCACGACGTCTACCAGCGCGACTCGATCGATGGCGCCGGCCTGCCGCTGGTGGGCACCGTGCACTACGGCGAAGACTACGACAACGCCTTCTGGAATGGCACGCAGATGGTGTTCGGCGACGGCGACGGCGAGGTGTTCAACCGCTTCACCGTGGCGGTCGACATCATCGGCCACGAACTCACCCATGGCGTCATCGACAGCGAAGCGGCGCTGGCCTACCAGGGCCAGTCCGGCGCGCTCAACGAATCGCTGTGCGACGTGTTCGGCGCGCTGGTCAAGCAATACGCCCTGGGCCAGGACGCCAGCGACGCCGACTGGCTGGTGGGCCAGGGCCTGTTCCTGCCGAAAGTGCGGGCCCGCGCGCTGCGCTCGATGGCCGAGCCGGGCAGCGCCTATGACGATCCGGTGCTGGGCAAGGACCCGCAGCCGGCGCACATGAGCGGCTACGTCGATACGCCGCAGGACAATGGCGGCGTGCATATCAATTCGGGCATTCCGAACCGCGCCTTCTACCTGGCCGCGACCGCGCTGAAGGGACCGGCCTGGGAAGTGGCCGGCCGCATCTGGTACGACACCCTGCGCGACAAGCGGTTGCGCCACGACGCCGACTTCGCCACGTTCGCGCGCCTGACGCTGGACGTGGCGCGGGGCGCGCACGGCGACGCCGCGCACAAGGCCGTGGCCGGCGCCTGGGCGGCGGTGGGCATACAGCCATGATCGACCTGCCCCCGCTCGAATTCGCGCTGCGTGTCAGCCTGACGCGCGAAGGCGGCCTGGCCTACCTGCCCGGCCTGGCTCGCACGCGCAGCATCGACCTGACCGACTGCCCCCCCGGGCTGCGCCAGGAGGTCGGCGAAGCCTTGCGCCGCACCGCCCCGCTGGCCACGCCGGACTGCCCCGCGCAGGGCGGCGACCAGCGCTACTTCCATGTGGAACTGGTGTTCCGCGACCCGGCCAGCGGCGATACCGCCAGCCTCACGTTCGACGTGCCCGAGGCGCAGGCGCCCGACGTCTTGGTGCGCCTGTGGCGCACCCAGGCCGGCGGCTAAAACGACGCGCCTGCGCGCCCGGCATGCGCCGGTCTCACTCCGCCGCGCGTTGCGGCGCCTTGGCCGGGTGGGGCCGGAACTGGCCGATCTGGATCGCGCGGCCCGCCAGCAGGCCGCAGCCCGCCATCGCCAGGCACAATGCGGCGCACAGCCCGAGCGCCGCCGACCAGCCACCCAGCCGGTCGTGCATGGCGCCGACCAGCGCGGGTCCGCTGGCGGCGAACAGGTAGCCCACGCACTGTGCCATGCCCGACAGCGCCGCCGCCTGCTGGGCATGACTGGCGCGCAGGCCCACGAACATCAAGCCCAGAATGATGCCGCCGCCCGTGCCCAATCCGAGCAGCACGATCCAGAGCGTGGCCCAGCCCGGCGCCGCGATCAAACCGACGAACGCCACCAGCGAGGACGCCGCCGAGCAGAACGCGGCGGCGCGCTGGTCCTTCATGCGTCGCACCACCGGCGCCAGGAACAGCGCCGGCCCGGCCGACATCAACTGCAGCAGGCCGTGCAGCGAGCCGGCGCGCTCGGCCGTATAACCCGCGTCGCGCAGGATCGCCGGCAGCCAGCTCACGCCGACGTAGAACACGAACGAATTGATGCCCAGGTACAGCGTCACCTGCCAGGCCAGCGCCGAATGCCACAGCCGGCCGCCGTGCGGCGCGTGCGCGGTGGACGAAGCCGGCGGCGTATGGTTGGCCAGCTGCGGCAGCCACAGCAGCACGCCGGCCACGGGGATCACCAGCAGGCACAACGCCGAGAAGCGCCAGCTGCCTCCCGCCAGGCTGGCCAGCGGCACAGCCAGGGCCGAGGCGGCGCCGGCCGCGATGCTCATGGTCAGCACGTAGGCCGAGGTCAGCCCCGCCACGCGCTGCGGAAAGTCGCGCTTGAGCAGGCTGGGCAGCAGCACGTTGCCGATGGCGATGCCCGAGCCGATCACTGCCGTGCCCGTATACAGCGCCCAGGCCTGGCCCTGGCTGCGCAGCACGATACCGCCGCCGATCAGCAGCAGCGCCGCGAACAGGGTGCGCTCCAACCCGTAGCGGCGCGCCATGCCCGCCGACACCAGCGAGACGACGGCGAAGGCCAGCAGCGGCAGCGTGATCAGCATGCCGGCCGCGGTATTGGACAGGCCGAGCTGCTCGCGGATCAGGCCGACCAGCGGCGGCATGCCCGTGACCGGCGCGCGCAGCGCCATGGCAATGAAGAGGATGCCCACGATCAACAGGACGGGGCGTTGGGAAGCGGGGGAGGAAGCGGAAGGAGTCATGGCGCCAGCTTAGAGAAAGCCGGCCCTGCTGAATTTCGAGATAATGACAAAATATCCTCAAATCCAGCCAAGCCCGCGCCGCGCCTATGTATCCGCCGCAAGCCCACAGCCCCTACTTCGATCCCGACACCCCCGCGCAATGGACGTACGCCATGCGTGTGGACGCCGCCCGCAACGAGCACGAATCGCCCACCCATCGCCATCGGATGGGGCAGCTGGTGCTGTCGCTGCAAGGCGGGGTGACGAGCTTCGTGCCGCAGGGCCTGTGGATGGTGCCGCCGCGCTGCGGCGTCTGGATCCCCGGTGGCGTGCCGCACAGCAACCGCGTCACCGACAACGGCCGGGTCTGCTTCCTGTTCGTGCCGGCGGACACGCCGGGCCTGCCGACGCAATGCTGCACGCTGGCGGTCACGCCGCTGGTGCGCGAAATGGTGGCGCACCTGGCCGACCTGGCGCCGGCCGACACCGCCTTGCCCGCCAACCGCCGGCTGGCCGAGGTGCTGGTCGAGCAGTTGGCGCTGATGCCCACGGAACAGCTGCACCTGCCCCTGTCCGACCACCCGCGCCTGCGCGAGATCGCCGCGGCGCTGCGCACCGATCCGGCCGACCGCAGCACGGTGGCCGAATGGGGCCGCCGCATGGCCATGAGCGAACGCACGCTGGCGCGCCTGGTGCAGCAGGAGGTCGGCATGAGCTTTGGCCGCTGGCGCCAGCAGATGCATATCGTGATGGCGCTGCAGCGGCTGTCGTCCGGCGTATCAGTCCAACGCACCGCCGAAGACCTGGGCTACGAATCGGTCAGCGCCTTCATCACCATGTTCCGCAAGACGCTGGGGCAGACGCCGGCGCGCTATTTCGCCGACAAGGCGTAGGCTCCGTTTGCACGGGAACCCGCGGCACGCGCCTGGCGGCGCACCGCGTCAGTCCCGGGGGCCCGCCACCAGGAACAGGCGCGGGAAAGGCAGCAGCACGGTGCCATCGGCCAGCGCCGGATAGGCGCGCGCGATCTCGTCGTGGTAACGCGCCAGGAAGGCCGCCTGCTCATCGGCATCCAGCTTGTTCAGATAGGGCCGCAGCGCCGTGCCCTTGAACCATTCCACCACCGCCTGCGCATCCGCCAGCGGATGCATGTAGGTCGTGCGCCACACGTCCAGTCGACCGCAATGCGGCTTGAGCAGCTCGTAGTACCAGGCGGCGCTGTGGCGCGGCGGATGCTTGACGCCGCCGATCTTGCCGGCCCAGGGGCCGTCGGCGGCGACCTGGCGCGCCAGCTTGTGGGCCGGCTCTTCCAGGTTGTCCGGCGTCTGCACCGCCAGGCTGCCGCCCGGCGCCAGCTTGCCCACCAGGCGCGGATAGAGGGTCGCGTGACCGGGCACCCACTGCAACGCGGCGTTGGCCAGGATCACGTCGTACCGGCGCGGCGGATTCCAGGTTTCGATGTCGGCCAGTTCGAACGCGATCGACGGCAGGCGCTTGCGCGCCGCCTGCACCATGTCGTCGGAACTGTCCATGCCGGTCACGTCGGCCTGCGGGTAGCGGGCGGCCAACACCTCGGTGGAGTTACCGGGGCCGCAGCCCAGATCCACCGCGTGGCCGACCTGTTCGTTCGGCAGGGCGGCAACCAGGTCGCGCACCGGGCGGGTGCGTTCGTTTTCAAAGGCGGAATACTGTTTGGCGGACCAGGTCATGGCGGCTCCTTGCGTGGGTCTGGATACGTTCCGCACTCTACGCCGCGTCATTCCATATGACAAATATATATATGGCTATACATTCATATTTACTGAATATGTCGACACCCTGTCAGAATGCGACTATTCCCCCCATCCGGAACCTGATGAATGCCCCCGCAACTGGTCCTGTTGCCCGGCATGGACGGCACCGGCGATCTGTTTGATCCGCTGCTGTCCGCGCTGCCCCCCGCGCCGCCGCCCGTGGTGCTGCGCTATCCCGCCCGCGAGCCGCTCGGTTACCCCACGCTCGAACAGCGCGTGCGCCAGGCCCTGCCCGCGCAGGCGCCCTTCGTGCTGCTGGCCGAATCCTTCTCGGGACCGCTGGGCGCCGCCATCGCCGCCGCGCCGCCGCCAAACCTGCGAGGCCTGATCCTGTGCGCCTCGTTCGTGCGCGCGCCGCATCCCCGGCTGGGCCTGGCGCGGCCGCTGGCCAACTGGCTGCCGGTCACACTGCTGCCGCGCGCGGTCCTGCATCACCTGTTGCTGGGCGCCCATGGCACGCCGGCGCTGCGCGCCGCGCTGGACCGGGCCGTCGCGCAGGTGGCGCCCGCCGTCATGCGAGCCCGTCTCCAGGCCGTGATGGCCGCCGACCTACGCGCGGCCTGTGCCGGCGTGCGCCTGCCGCTGCTATACCTGCAGGCGCGCCACGACCGCGTGGTGCCGCCCGCCGCCGCCATGCTGGTCAGGCAATTGGCGCCGCAGACCCTCCTGGTCGACATCGACGCGCCGCACTGCCTGTTGCAGGCCGCGCCCGAGGCCGCCGCCGCGGCCATCGCCGGCTTCCTGCGCACGCTCGACCCGGCCCCCGCCGCCGGCGCATGAGAAAGCACCCCCACGCCGCGCCCTCGGCTTCCCGGCCCCCCGAGGGGGGCTGTTTCATCTTGAGACGGCGCGGCGAAAAAAAAAGCCCGCCATGGGCGGGCCCTCTTGCTCGTGCCGGGCTTACTCGGTCTTCAGCTCAGGCTGCGACGCCCCCGAGCGGGTCTTCCACAGCGAGAACAGCACCCCGCCGCCGATCAGGCCGAAGGTCACCGACAGCGACACCACGGCGGGAATCTTGCCGATGAAGCCGACCAGGAAGATCTTCGTGCCGATGAACACCAGTACCAGCGACAGCGCGTACTTCAGGTAGTGGAAGCGGTGGATCATCGCCGCCAGCGCGAAGTACAGCGCGCGCAGGCCCAGGATCGCGAAGATGTTGCTGGTGTACACGATGAACGGGTCGGTGGTGATGGCGAAGATCGCCGGCACCGAGTCCACCGCGAACAACAGGTCCACGAACTCGATCAGCACCAGGGCCAGGAACAGCGGCGTGGCCCAGCGCACCGTCTTGCCCGTGGCCGCATCCGGCTCGCGCACCCAGAAGGCATTGCCGCGCAGCCCATCGGTCACGCGCATGCGGCGCTTGAGGAACATCAGGATCGGGTTGGTGGCGATGTCCGGCTCCTGGTCGGCGATCATCCACATCTTGATGCCGGTGAACACCAGGAAAGCGCCGAACAGATACATCAACCAGCCGAAGTTGCTGACCAGCGCGGCGCCCAGGCCGATCATGATGGCGCGCAGCACGATCACCCCCAGGATGCCCCAGAACAACACGCGGTGCTGGAACTGGCGCGGGATGGCGAAGAAGCTGAAGATCAGCGCGATCACGAACACGTTGTCCAGCGACAGCGATTTCTCGATCAGGAAGCCCGTGTAGTAGGCCATGCCGCTGGCCGGGCCCATCTGCCACCAGACCCAGCCGCCGAACAGCAGCGCGGCGGAAATGTAGCCGGCCGACAGCAGCAGGCTTTCGCGCACGCCGATCTCGCGGTCTTCCTTGTGCAGCACGCCCAGGTCGAAGACCAGCAGGGAGATGACGATGCCGATGAACAGCAGCCAGCTCCAGGCCGGCGTGCCGGCGAAGTCGGCTTGTAGAAATGAGAGCAAGGCTTCCATGATGTTCCCGCTTGTATGTGAAGGCCCTCATGATCCGGATACCGGGCAAACGGAGAAATCAGCCTGAAAGTGAGTTATGGTTCGAAAAAACCGAAGTGAAACCATCATGCTCAATTACCGCCATCTGTACTACTTCTGGATGGTCGCCAAGGAAGGCGGCTTCTCGCGCGCCGCCGAGCGGCTCGACATGGCCATCCAGACCATCAGCGCCCAGGTGCGCGAGCTGGAAAAGAACCTGGGGCACCAGTTGCTGCGCCCGGCCGGGCGCGGCGTGGCCTTGACCGATGCCGGCCAGGCCGCCTTCGCCCGCGCCGAAGAGATCTTCCAGATCGGCCAGGAACTGCCCCAGGAGGTCCGCGCCGCCGCCACCAAGCCGGTGATACGGTTGTCGGTGGGCCTGTCGGACGGCATTTCCAAACTGGCCGCCCACGCCTTGCTGGGGCCGGTGCTCGACACCCCGGACCTGCGCCTGACCTGCCACGAGGGCGAGGTCGAGGAACTGCTGGGCGAACTGGCACGCCACCACCTGGACCTGGTGCTGGCCGGCCAGGGCGCGCCCGCCAACCCCAACCTGCGCCTGACCAGCGACCGCCTGGTGTCCTCGCCGGTGGACTGGTACGGCCCGGCGCGGCTGGTGCGCAAGGCCGATACGCTGGACTTTCCGCGCTGCCTGGAGCGCCTTCCCGTCCTGTTGCCCACCGGTCATTCGGTGTTGCGCCAGACGCTGGACCGCTGGTTCAATGAGCAGGGCGTGCGTCCCAACGTGGTCGGGGAATTCGAGGACAGCGCGCTCATGTCGGTATTCGCGGCGCGCGGGTTGGGCGTCTTTCCGCTCAGCCGCCTGGGCGGCGGCGACGTCGGCCTGCTGCGCGGCCTGCGGCCGCTGGCGCGCTGCGACAGCGTGCACGAGGAAATCCACGGCATCCGCAATCGCCGCGGGCAGCACCACCCCCTGGTGCAACGCATCCTGGCGCATGCCAAGACTTCGGTTTTTTCTTAATTATTGTCACAAAGACGCTGGTTTTTCAGAAGCTGTTTCCGCTCTATCGTGGCGTTTCTTTCCTGAATCACCGGAGTACCACCGCAATGAAGAAAATCATCTGGATCGCTTTCGCCGTGCTGGCGGCGCTATGGACCGGGCTGGTCGCCATCACGCTGCAACTGGCGGACTGGGTGCTGGCGACCATCGCCTCGACCCAGGTGCCGGGCGCCACGGCCATCGGCTCGGCGCAGTGGGAAGCGCCCGCCTGGGCCGCGCCCTGGGTCGACGCCGGCCTGATCCAGTCGCTGCAGTCCGGCCTGGTGTGGCTGGTGGACCTGCTGAACCAGATCCTGCCCGCCGCGGGCAGCCTTGGCACCTGGATCTCGGTGCTGGGCTGGCTGTTCTGGGGCTTCATCATGGCCGCGCTGCTCATTCTGGCGCTGATCCTGCACTGGCTGGCGGGCAAGCGCCCGCAGGGCGACGGCGCCGGCCGCCAAGTGGTGTAATAAGGCGGGCAACGCGGCATCCCGGCGCGCTGCCTCCTTACAGGAGCGTACCGTGCCGTCCCGATTCCTTCGCGCCGCCATCCTGCCCGCCGCCTTCGCGGCGCTGGCGCCCGCCCATGCGGGCACGGCGCCATATGGCATCGACGTCTGCACGTTGAGCGGCACCTCGGGCCAGTACAGCGTGCGGGTACGCAATACCGGCTCGGCGCCACTGGCGCGCGCCGACATCACCGGCGTGCGGCTGGACGCCGCGGGCCGGGCGCAGGGCGACATCGCGGTGAGCCTGACCGCCATCCCCCCCGGCAGATACGAAACCGCCATTCTGGCTCGCCACGGGGAATCGGCCGCGCTCGTCAGCATTGCCACCTACCGCGTCGTCGATGGCGTCGAAACCCGCCAACAGGAATTGTTCGCCGGCAAGGTCGCTCACGTATCGCCCGGCTCGGCGCTCCAGTACACGCTGGCGCCGCTCGCCCTGCGCGGCTGGACGGTGGCCTACGGTGGCGCCAACGCGCCCCGGCTGGAGCCGGGCAGCGCCGTGCTGCTGGCCTATCCCGCTCGCGGCGGCAAAACGGTCGACAGCCGGCCTGAGGCGGGCCGCAGCCCGACCGAAGTCACGCCGCTCAAGCCTTGCGTGGTGCCGCGCGGCCGATAGCGCCTCGGGCCAAGGCCGCGGCCCGGCGGCCGGGACGCGCCGGCGTCCAGGCGCGCGCCCCGCCCAGGGCCGAACCACACAGCAAGAAGCCTCGCCCCGGCATCAGGTGCCGTTCAGCAGATCGCGCTCGTTCAGCAGCGCATAGACGATCTCGGGTTTGTTGTCGAAGCCGCGGCGGATGGCGGCCGGAATCGACGAGCGCGTCTTGCGGCACAGGCCGGGCTGTTCATCGAGCTGGATGGCGATGCCGCGCGAGGTACGGACCTCGTTGTCGCTGGGAACGATGCGCACCACGATGCCCAGTTGCGCCTGCATGCGGCCCTGCATCGCGCGCAGGTCTTCCAGGCTGGTGATGTTCTCGAGCCGCGCCACCAGGCGCTTTTCCTCTTCCTTGGTGAGCCGCAGGATGCGCACGTCCGCCGCGGGGTCGGCCAACAGCCGATCGCGGTCGCACATACAGGCGCCCGGCGGGCATTCCTGGCGGATGGGGAACGGGAGATTCATGGGACGCGCATCGCAATGCTATCCATCGATTCTACCCAGGAACGGGCCGCTGCCGCGATTGAATCGCCGGCGCGGTCGGGCATAATGCGCCGAGACGAAACCTCGGAGACGGTGCCTTGAAGACGATCCTGCTCGCGGCCTTGCTGATCGGCGTCAGCGCCAACGTGCACGCGCGCGATCATGCATACGCCATCAAATCCGGGTTGCGGGCGGTGGCGACCATCGAGGGCACGACCGAACAGCGCGTCAGCGTGCGCGTCGGCAAGGGCGCGGCGCAAGAGATCGCCCGCCTGGATGACGAAGCGATCGACTATTTCGAAACCCCGGACATCGACCACGACGGCTATCGCGACCTGGCGATCGGCCAGAGCGGCGGTGGCGGCCAGGTCCATGCCCGCCTCTTCCTGTATCGTCCCCAGGAACGCCGTTTCCAGGAAATCCAGCATCCGGCGCCCGAGGCCAGCCCCTGCCACCGGTTCGTCAACCCGGTGTTCGACGCGCAGCGTGCCGCGTTCTCGGTCGGGTGCCGCTACGGCGCCGACAGCATGGGCACCGAGGAATACGTGTTGCGCGCCAACGGAACGGCGCGGCCGGAACGCTGGACCACGCAGGCGCTGTTCGACCTGGAAGACAAGCCATTCGAGCTGAGCTATGGCTTCAACGAAGACGGTACGGTTGCGCGCATCCAGATCGATGGCGAAGGCTCGCCGCTGGACGGTGACAGCCGGGTGCCCTTCGACCGGATCGACCTGTACGACGCGCCCGACGTGAAGGCGTTATCGACCCAAACCGCCAAGGCCGGTGATCGTCTCGACGTGGTCGCGCTGCGCCCGCAATGGCTGCAGGTGCGCTACCCGGCGGGCGGGGCGGACGCGCCCCTGAAGTGGGTGCGCTACGCGGACCTGAAAATCGACAAATATGCCTACGCGCCGCAACAACGCATGCCCATGCGCGGACTGTCGTTGTCGGTGCGCGGCCACCTGGGCACGCAGCTCTACGAAGCCGGCGGCCGCTTCACGCTGCATGTGACGAACCTTGGCCCGGACGCCGCGACACTGGCGTCGCCGCGCATCTGGCTGCTGTTCACGGATGCGCAGGGGCGCCGCACCTTGCAGCCCTTGTACCCGCGCGCGCCGGTCACGCTGGCGCCGCCGCCCAATCCGGCCGACGCCACGCAGGCCTCCCCCGCCTATGCCGGCGACGCGCAGCGGCCCGCGCCATCCGCCGCCGCTGCGCGCCACGTTGCCGACTGGGCCGACGACCCGGTGGTCTGGCGTCCGGGCGAAGACGGCAAGCCGGCCTACCAGGTCAACGCCGGCAATGGCCGCTATGTGCCCTTCTTTCCGGACCTGGCGCCAGGCCGCTATCGCCTGGCCGTGGCGCTGACCGACCCGGGCTCGCTGGCGGAACCGGTCTATTCCAACCAGATCGAGGTCGACCTGCCGTTCCCCAAGCGGCCCTGAACGCCGATTCCGCATGAGCGAATTCCGCCCTTCCCGTTCACATCGCGGCGCGACCGCGATCATCGCGCGCACGGCCATCGCGCTGGCCACCTGCGTGTTGGCGGCCGCGGCCGCGCTGGTGGCGGCCGGCCTGCTGGCCGACGATGCCGATGCCGACATCGCCGTGGTGCTGGGCAACACCGTCGCGGCCGACGGCAGCCCCTCGGCGCGCCTGGCGGCGCGGCTGGACCGGGCCTACGATTGCTATGCCGCCACCCGCTGCCGCGAGATCTTCGTCAGCGGCGGCATCGACCCGACGGGCCGCGACGAGGCGGCGGCCATGCGCGCCTACCTGGAAGCACGCGGCGTTCCCGCCGACCGCATCGTCACCGACAGCGCCGGCGCAGACACCTGGGCCACCGCCCGCCACGCCAGCGCCTACATGCGGACCCGCGGCTACACCCGCGCCATGGCCGTCACGCAATACTTCCATGTGCCGCGCACCCGGCTGGCGCTGCATCGCCACGGCGTCGCCGAGGTCAGCGCGGGATACCCCCGCTACGCCGAAGCGCGCGACCTGTATTCGATCCTGCGCGAACTGCCTGCCATCGCCTGGTACGCGGCGCGGCCGCTATAGTTCCCTTTCCCCTCATCCCCCGACGCTACCGTGCATATCTTCCACAACCCCGTCCACGGCAGACACGATGGCCGCCACGAAATGTTCCGCGGCAGGCTCGTGCCCTGCCACGAGACCCCGGCGCGGCTGGAGTACGTGCTGGACGCCCTGCGCCAGCGCGGCATCGGCACGCTGCAGGCGCCGGCCGCGCCCGACCTGGACCTGATCCGGCGCGTGCACAGCCCGCGCTACGTCGACTTCCTGCAAGGCGCGTGGGCCGACTGGATCGCGCTGGATCCGGCCAATGCCGAGCTCGACATCCTGCCGTCGGTATGGCCGGTGCGCGGTTTCCGCCACGACATCTCGCCCACCAACTTCGCCGCGCGCGTCGGCCTGTTCTCGTTCGACAGCGGCAGCCCGCTGACGGCGGGCACCTGGGAAGCCGCCGTCGCCGGCGCGGCCTGCGCCATCGACGCGGCGCGCGCGGTCTCCCGCGGCAACGGCTCCCGCGCCGCCATGGCGCTGACGCGTCCGCCCGGCCATCACGCCGGCGCCGACTTCTTCGGCGGCTATTGCTTCCTGAACAACGCGGCCCTGGCGGCGCAGGCGCTGCGCGAGGCCGGCGCCGAACGCGTGGCGGTGCTGGACATCGACTACCACCACGGCAACGGCACGCAAAGCATCTTCTACGAACGCGGCGACGTGCTGACCGTGTCGGTGCATGGCGATCCGACCACCGAATATCCCTTCTTCCTCGGCTACGCCGACGAATCCGGCCGGGGCGCGGGCGTGGGCGCCAACCTGAACCTGCCGCTGGCGGCGGGCGCCGACTTCGCTGGCTGGAACGAGGCGCTCGAACAGGGCCTGGCCGCCATCGGCCGCTTCAAGCCGGACGCGCTGGTGATCGCGCTGGGCGTGGACACCTACGAAGGCGACCCGATCTCGAAATTCAAGCTGCGCAGCGCCGACTACCTGCAAGTAGGCGCGCGGCTGGCGCGGCTGGGCCTGCCCGCGGTGTTCACCATGGAAGGCGGCTACGCCGTGGCCGAGGTCGGCACCAACGTGGCCAACGTGCTGGAAGGCTACGCCGGCTGAGCGCCGGCCGCCATCCGCCGCCACACGGCCTCGACCGCGGCGCGCGCGTCGCTGCGGTCCTTGAACGCCAGGATCGATACCTCGATGTCCCAGGCGCGGTTGGCCAGCGGCGCGAGGTCGGCGGCCCCCAGGCGCCGCAGCGCGCTGTCCGCCAGCCAGGCCACGCCCAGGCCCTGCGCGGCCATATCGCCCAGCACGTCCGACATCTCGGCCTCGAACAGGCGCACCCCGTGCAGGGGCTCCGGCCCGCTCTCGATCGCCGCATCGATCAGGCGCGCGAAATAGACGCTGGGGGAATACATCAACAACGGCACCGGCCTGTCCATGGCGCCCGGCAGGTCCAGTCCGTCGCGCTCGACCAGGCCGCGCGCCGCGTACGGCCGGATCAGCTCGCGCCCCAGCGTCAGGCAGTCGTAGCGCGACAGGTCCAGCGGCAGCGGCTGCGCCACCTGGTGGAAACAGATCAGCAGGTCGGCCGCGCCCGAGGTGAAGGCCGATACCGTGTCGTGCACGTTGCCGGTCTGCAGGCTGCAGCTGAGTTGCTGCCCCGCGCTCCAGTCGCGCCACCAACCCGGCAGGTGGGTCGTGGCCAAGGCATAGGAGGTCGCCAAGCGCAGCTGGTTGCGCGCGGGCACCGCGGCGATGCCCGCGCGCGCCTCGACCAGCTGGTTGACCAGTTCGATCGCCGCGACGCGGAAGCGCTCGCCCGCCTCGGTCAGCTGGGTCGGAAACGCCGAACGGTCGATCAGCCGCGCGCCCGCCCAGTTCTCCAGGCTCTGGATGCGGCGGCTGAACGCCGCCTGCGACAGATTGCGGGCCTCGGCCGCGCGCGTGAAATTGCGCAGCTCCGACAAGGTGATGAAGTCCTGCAGCCACCGGGTATCCATACCACTCCTTGCGCGATTCGCATGGGTCATGCGCGCCATGCATGGCGGCGCATGCGTACTTCGCATTGGACGTCCGCGCCGCGCCCCCGGACACTGTGTCCGCCGGTTCCGCATTGGAACCTGCCCGCATTGAAACCTGCCTTTTGCCGGAGTGTAAACATGGATCAAACCCTGCGTGCGGCGGCCCGCGAATACCTCATCCGCTACGGCGGCGACACCTTCCCGAACCTGTTCAAGTCGGCCAAGGGCACGGTGGTGCGCGACGACACCGGCCGCGAGATACTGGACTTCACCTCGGGCCAGATGTGCGCCACCATCGGCCACAACCACCCGGCCATCGTCGACGCGGTGCGCCGCGCCGGCGAAACCGCCTTCCACTTCTTCAGCGGCATGATCCCGGAAGCCGTCGCGCAACTGGCCGCGACGATGGCGCGCGACTGGATGCCGGCGGGCATGACCAAGTCGATCTTCGTGAACACCGGTTCCGAGAGCAACGAAATCGCGCTGCGCATGGCCAAGATGCACAAGAGCGGCTTCGAGATCCTGGCGGTGGGCGGCTCGTGGCATGGCGTCACCAGCGGCGCCGGCTCGGTCTCTTACGCCAGCGACCGCAAGGGTTATGGCGTGCCGCCGGCCGGCGTGTTCGTCATGCCCGAGCCTAACTCGTATCGCCCCTACATCGCCGGCCTGGACGCCGAGCAATCGGCGCTGGCCTGCCTGGAGATCGGCCTGAAGATGTTCGACATGGCCTCGGCCGGCCGGCCCGCGGCCATCATCGTCGAACCGGTGATCAGCGCCGGCGGCGTGCTGGTGCCGCCCAAGTCGTACATGCAGGCGCTGCGCCGTGCCGCCGACGCGCGCGGCATGCTGCTGATCTTCGACGAGGCGCAGACCGCCTTCGGCCGCCTGGGCTGCCGCACCGGCTCGGAACACTTCGGCGTCACGCCCGACATCATCAGCGTCTCCAAGACCCTGGGCGGCGGCCTGCCGCTGGCGGCCACCATCACCACGCCCGCCATCGAGCAGGACGTGCACGAAAAGGGCTTCACCTTCTACACCAGCCACGTCTCGGACCCGCTGCCCGCCACCGTCGGCCTGGCCGTGCTGGAAACCTTGCAACGTGAACAACTGCTCGAACGCGCCCGCCGGCAGGGCGACTACCTGCGCCGCGGCCTGCTGGAACTGCAGCAGCGCCACGAAGCCATCGGCGACGTGCGCGGCCTGGGCCTGCTGCTGGGCGTGGAACTGGTGCAGGACCGCGACACGCGCGAGCCCTATCACGCGCTCGGCGCCCTGACCACGCAGCGCTGCTTCGAACTGGGACTGTCGATGAACATCCGCCGCCGCCCCGAACGCGGCTCGGTCTGGCGCATCGCGCCGCCGCTGACCGTCAGCAACGACGAGATCGACCGCGCCATCGCCATCCTCGACCAGGCCCTGACCGAAAGCCTGGACCAGATCGCCAAGCCTCGCGCGCTGAGCGCCTGAGCCGTCCCACCCTGGCGCCGGGCCGGGCCCGGCCGGAGAATGCAATGCCGATATTCCGAACCGCGGCCGGCGCCCTGGCGCTGGCCACCGTCACCGGCCTGGCCCACGCCGGCCCCACCCTCGATACCGTGAAGAAGCGCGGCTACGTGCAGTGCGGCGTGTCCACCGGCATCCAGGGCTTTTCCTCGCCGGACAGCAAGGGCAACTGGCAGGGACTGGACGTTGACATGTGCCGCGCCATCGCCGCCACCGTCTTCAACGACGCCAGCAAGTTCCGCCTGACGCCATTGACGACGCAAGCGCGCTTCACCGCGCTGCAATCGGGCGAGGTCGACGTGCTGACGCGCAACGTCACGCCGACGATGGCGCGCGACACCACGCTGGGGCTGATCAGCACCGGCGTGAACTATTACGACAGCCAGGGCGTGATGGTGTCCGCCAAGCTCGGCGTCAAGAAGCTCAAGGAACTGGACGGCGCCACCATCTGCGTGCAGCCCGGCACCGTCACCGAGCTCGACCTGGCCGACTGGTTCCGCGCCAACGGCCTGAAATTCAAGCCGGTGGTGATCGACAAGTACGACGAGATCGTGCGCGCCTTCTCGGCCGGCCGCTGCGACGCCTTCACCTCCGACAAATCGCAGCTGGCCGCCTCGCGCACCACGCTGGAGCACCCTGACAACTACGTGATCCTGGACGAAAATATCGCCAAGAGTCCGCTCGGGCCCATGGTGCGCCAGGGCGACGACAACTGGTTCAACGTGGTGCGCTGGACGCTCAACGCCATGCTGGAGGCGGAAGAATTCGGCGTGACCTCGGCCAACGTCGACAGCCAGCTCAAGAGCACCAACCCCAACGTGCAGCGCATCCTGGGCGTGACGCCGGGCATGGGCAAGAACCTGGGGGTGGATGACAAGTGGGCCTACAACATCGTCAAGCAGGTCGGCAATTATGGCGAGAGCTATGAACGCAACCTGGGCATGGCCAGCGCCATGAAGCTGCCGCGCGGCCTGAACGCGCAATGGCGCGACGGCGGCCAGATGTATGGTTGGCCGGTGCGCTGACGCGCGCAAGCCGCGCCGCGGGCCGGGGTCCGAACCCCGACCCGCGGCGTTTTTTTTCAGTCGCGCGTTTCCAGCGCCTTGTTGATCCGCAACGCCAGCAGCGTGCAGGCCGTGCCGGACAGCAGATAGATACTGACCGCCACCAGCCCGAAACGCGCCGACAGCCCCAGCGCCACCAGCGGCGCGAAGGCCGCGCCCACCAGCCACGCCATGTCGGTGGTCAGCGCCGCCCCGGTATAGCGGAAACGCTTGCTGAAGTTGGCCGTCACCGTGCCGGACGCCTGGCCGTACGACAGCCCCAGCAGCGCGAAGCCGATCAGGATGAAGGCGTCCTGCGCCTTGGGGCTGCCGCCCAGCAGCCACGGCGTGAACAACGCGAACACGCCGATCAGCGCGGCCAGCAGGCCGAGCGTGGTGCGCCGGCCGATGCGGTCGGCGATCCAGCCCGAGGCGATGGTGCCCAGAATGCCCAATCCCGCGCCGATGATCTGCACGATCAGCACGTCAGGAATCTGCTGCGTCGCGCTGACCGCGATCCACGATAGCGGAAACACCGTCACCAGATGGAACAGCGCATAGCTGGCCAGCGCCGCGAACGCGCCCAGGAACAGGTTGTAGCCCTGCTCGCGCACCATCTGCCCGGTGCTGATGGGCTCCAGCTCCCCTTCTTCCATCAACTGGGTGTATTCCTCAGTCACCACCAGCCGCAGCCGCGCGAACAGAGCCACCACGTTGATGGCGAAGGCCACGAAGAACGGATAGCGCCACCCCCACTCGATGAAGTCGGCCTCGGTCAGCGTCACGTGCAGGAACAGGAACAAGGCGCTGGCGATCATGAAGCCGATGGGCGCGCCCAGCTGTCCCAGCATCGCGTACCAGCCGCGCCGCTTGGGCGGGGCGTTCAGCGCCAGCAGCGACGGCAGGCCGTCCCAGGAGCCGCCAAACGCCAGCCCCTGCAGGCAGCGGAACACCGCCAGCAGCACGATGGCGTGCGCGCCGATGACGTCATAGCCCGGCAGGAACGCCATCCCCACCGTGGCGGTGCCAAGCAGGAACAGCGCAATGGTGAGCTTGGTGCCCCGCCCCCAGCGCCGCTGGATCGCCATCGACACCGCGGTGCCGATGGGACGCGCGATGAACGCGAACGAGAAAATCACGAAGGCCCACAGCGTGCCTTCCAGTTGCGGCTCGAAGGGAAAGAACACGCGCGGAAACACCAGCACGCAGGCAATGCCGAAGACGAAGAAGTCGAAGTACTCGGAAGCGCGGCCGATCACGACGCCCACCGCGATCTCGCCGGGCGCCACCTTGGCGTGACTGCCCGTTGCGCCTGCCGAGCCCGGGCTCGGCAAAGGAGACGCGTGGCCAGGGTACTGCGTGGTGGTCGCCATGTGAGTGCTCGCTGAAAGGAGGTTTGAAAAACGCCTTGTCTACGCTTTTTTGCAACACACTCGTACGCACATGCATCCGGGACCCGCGGGCCGCGGCGCCATGGCGGCAGGCCCTGCCCCGCACACCTTCGCGTGCGTACTTTTGCTCTTTTTACCCTAGATTTTTCGCGGCTTCCAGCGTAGTGTTGCGTTTAACTCCCACGGTTACGTTTCGGGGTATGGCCATGCCGTCTTTCCCAAGGCTCCGCGGATTGTTGCTGTTCGCCGCCCTGCCGTTGCTCTCCGGATGCAATGCGGTATTGCTCTCGCCATCCGGTGACATCGCGCTGCAGCAGCGCAACCTGATCATCATCTCCACCGGCCTGATGCTGCTGATCATCGTGCCGGTGATCTTCCTGACTTTCCTGTTCGCGTGGCGCTATCGCGCCAGCAACCGCGACGCGCACTACGATCCCGACTGGAATCACTCCACCATGCTGGAGCTGCTGATCTGGGCGGCGCCGCTGCTGATCATCATCGCGCTGGGCGCGCTCACCTGGGTCAGCACCCACCAGCTAGATCCCTACCGGCCGCTGGCGCGCCTGTCCGAAGGCCGCGAGGTTCCTCCCGGCACCAAGCCGCTGGTGGTCGAAGTGGTGGCGCTGGACTGGAAGTGGCTGTTCCTCTATCCCGAACAAGGCGTGGCGGCGGTCAACGAAATGGCCGCGCCGGTCGACCGCCCGATCCAGTTCAAGATCACCTCGTCCACGGTGATGAACTCGTTCTTCATCCCGGCGCTGGCCGGCCAGATCTATGCCATGCCGGGCATGCAGACCACGCTGCACGCGGTCATCAACCACCCAGGCGAATACGAGGGCCTGTCGGCCAACTACAGCGGCGCGGGCTTTTCCGGCATGCGCTTTCGCTTCCACGGCCTGGACCAGCAGGGCTTTGACAAGTGGATCGCCGATGCCCGCGCCTCCGGCGCCACGCTCGGCCGCGACACCTACCTGAAACTGGAACAACCCAGCGAACGCAACCCGGTGCAGCGCTACGCCAGCGTCGCGCCCGGCCTGTTCGACGCCATCGTCAACCGCTGCGTCGAGCCGAACCGCATGTGCATGAAGGACGCCATGGCGATCGACGCCGGCGGCGGCATGGGCATTCCCGGCGCGCGCAACATCGCCAGCCTGGACGAGGCCACGCGCGAACGCCTGGGCCTGGCCGATGCGCCCGTGCGCAAGTATGTCGGCGCCATGTGCACGTCAGCGGCGGAACTGGCGCTGTAGCGGCCGCGCCGCCGCCACGGCGCATCGCGTGAAATCAAGGTATTCCCCCTGGAAACCGAGCCCTGGAAACCGAGATGACTGATCAACCAGACCTCACCAAGCTGATCTTCGGTCGCCTGACCTGGGACGCCATTCCCTTGCACGAGCCCATCCTGCTGGCCACCTTCGCCATGGTGGCGATCGGCGGCATCGTGGTGCTGGGCGCCATCACCTACTACCGCAAGTGGGGCTACCTGTGGCACGAGTGGTTCACCAGCATCGACCACAAGAAGATCGGCATCATGTACATGATCCTGGGGCTGGTGATGCTGCTGCGCGGCTTCGCCGACGCCATCATGATGCGCCTGCAGCAGGCCGTGGCCTTCGGTGATTCCACGGGCTACCTGCCGCCGCACCACTACGACCAGATCTTCACCGCGCACGGCGTCATCATGATCTTCTTCGTGGCCATGCCGCTGGTCACGGGGCTGATGAACTACGTGGTGCCGCTGCAGATCGGCGCGCGCGACGTGGCCTTTCCGTTCCTGAACAACTTCAGCTTCTGGATGACCACCGGCGGCGTGGTGCTGGTGATGATGTCGCTGTTCGTGGGCGAATTCGCCCGCACGGGCTGGCTGGCGTATCCCCCGTTATCGGGCATCGCGCACAGTCCGGACGTGGGGGTCGACTACTACATATGGGCCTTGCAGATAGCGGGGGTCGGCACACTGCTGTCAGGCGTGAACCTGCTGGTCACCATCGTCAAGATGCGCGCGCCCGGCATGTCGCTGATGCGCATGCCGATCTTCACCTGGACCGCGCTGTGCACCAACGTGCTGATCGTGGCGGCGTTCCCGGTGCTGACCGCGGTGCTGGCGCTGCTGTCGATGGACCGCTACGTCGGCACCAACTTCTTCACGGCCGACTTCGGCGGCAACGCCATGATGTACGTGAACCTGATCTGGATCTGGGGTCACCCCGAGGTCTACATCCTGATCCTGCCGGCCTTCGGCATCTTCTCGGAGGTGGTCGCCACCTTCTGCCGCAAGCGCCTGTTCGGCTACGCATCGATGGTGTACGCCACGGTGGTGATCACGGTGCTGTCGTACCTGGTGTGGCTGCACCACTTCTTCACCATGGGGTCCGGGGCCAGCGTGAACTCGTTCTTCGGGATCACCACCATGATCATCTCGATCCCGACCGGCGCCAAGATCTTCAACTGGCTGTTCACCATGTACCGCGGCCGCATCCGCTTCGAGGTGCCGATGCTGTGGACGCTGGGCTTCATGGTCACCTTCGTGATCGGCGGCATGACGGGCGTGCTGCTGGCGGTGCCGCCGGCCGACTTCGCGCTGCACAACAGCCTGTTCCTGATCGCCCACTTCCACAACGTCATCATCGGCGGCGTGCTGTTCGGGCTGATGGCCGGCATCACCTACTGGTTCCCCAAGGCCTTCGGCTACAAGCTCGATCCGTTCTGGGGCAAGTGTTCGTTCTGGTTCTGGCTGGTGGGCTTCTACTTCGCCTTCATGCCGCTGTACGTGCTGGGGCTGATGGGCGTGACGCGGCGCGTCAACCACTTCGAGGACATGTCGCTGCAGATCTGGTTCCAGGTGGCCGCGTTCGGCGCCTTCCTGATCGCCATCGGCATCGCCTGCTTCCTGATCCAGCTGGTGGTGAGCTACCGCCGCCGCGAATCGCTGCGCGACTTCAGCGGCGACCCATGGGACGGCCGCACGCTGGAATGGTCGACGTCGTCGCCGCCGCCCAACTACAACTTCGCCTTCACGCCGCGCATCCATGACCAGGATGCCTGGTGGCAGATGAAGCAGCACGGCTACCAGCGCCCGCAGGCCGGCTTCATCCCCATCCACATGCCCAAGAACACCTGGGCCGGCATCGTGCTGGCGGCGATCAGCGTGGTGATGGGCTTCGCGCTGATCTGGCACATGTGGCCGCTGGCGGTGCTGTCGTTCGCCGCGCTGGTCATCGTGTCCATCGTCCACACCTTCAACTACAAGCGCGAGTACTACGTGCCGGCCGACGAGGTCGTGCGCACGGAGGACGCCCGCACCCACCTGTTGGCGAAACATGTCTGATACCCTGGCCCCCACCCTGCCCGGCGGCAGCGCGCCGCCCGCCGAGCCCGTGTTCCACGTGGCTGGCGAACACCATCCGAAGAACGGCACGCTGCTGGGCTTCTGGGTGTACCTGATGAGCGACTGCCTCATCTTCGCCTGCCTGTTCGCCACCTACGGCGTGCTGGGGCGCAACTACGCCGCCGGCCCGTCCGGCGCCGACCTGTTCGACCTGCCGCTGGTGGCGGTCAACACCTCGCTGCTGCTGCTGTCGTCCATCACCTATGGCTTCGCCATGCTGGAGATGCGGCGCAACCGGGTCGGCGCCACGCAGGGCTGGCTGGCGGTCACCGGCCTGCTGGGGCTGGGCTTCCTGTCGCTGGAACTGTATGAGTTCGCGCACCTGATCCACCAGGGCGCCGGGCCGCAGCGCAGCGCCTTCCTGTCGTCGTTCTTCACGCTGGTCGGCACGCACGGGCTGCACGTCACGTTCGGCATCGTCTGGCTGGTGACGATGATGGTGCAGTTGCGCATGCACGGCCTGATCCCCGAGAACCGCCGCCGGCTGATGTGCCTGTCGATGTTCTGGCACTTCCTGGATCTGATCTGGGTCGGCGTGTTCACCTTTGTCTACCTGATGGGAGTGCTGCCATGAACGCGCATGCCGACCATGCCGGCCACGGCCACGATCACGGCCATCACGACGATGACGACGGCGCCGCCCATGGCACCCTGAAAAGCTACGTCACCGGCTTCGTGCTGGCGGCCATCCTGACCGCGATCCCGTTCTGGCTGGTGATGGACCGGGTGTTCGCCAGCTCGCGCACCACGGCGCTGGTGATCCTGGCGTTCGCGGTGGTGCAGATCGTGGTGCACATCATCTACTTCCTGCACATGGATACCAAGTCCGAAAGCGGCTGGAACATGTTGGCGTTAATATTCACGCTGGTGCTGGTCGTGATCACGCTCAGCGGATCCATCTGGATCATGTACCACTTGAACTCCAACATGATGCCCATGTCGGTCCACGACATGCGGAATATGCCCTGACGTGATGGCGGCAACAAAAGACTCTACGCATTCCGGCGACACCCCCCGCAATCCCCGCAGCGCAACCACCCTGGTCATCCTGGGCGTGGTTGCGGTCGCGCTGTTCGCGGGGCTGTGCGCCCTCGGTACCTGGCAGGTGCACCGCCTGGCCTGGAAACAGAACCTGATCGCGCAGGTGGAACAACGGGCCCATGCCCCGGCCACCCCCGCTCCCGCGCGCGCCGACTGGCCCGGGCTGACCGCGGACAATGCCGAATACCGCCGCGTGTCCGCCAGCGGCGCCTACCAATACGACAAGCAGACGCTGGTCCAGGCCGCCACCGAACTGGGCAGCGGCTACTGGGTCATGACGCCGCTGCAACTGGCGGACGGCGGCGGCACGGTGCTGGTCAACCGCGGCTTCGTGCTGCCCGAATGGCGCAAGCGCCAGGCCGGCGGCCAGGCCGAGGCCGACGCCGGCCCGGTCAAGGTCGATGGCCTGCTGCGCATGGGCGAACCCGGCAACGGATTCCTGCGCAACAACGATCCGGCCGCCAACCTCTGGTATTCGCGCGACCTGCCGGCCATCGCCAGCGCGCGCGGCCTGGGCGACGTGGCGCCCTACTTCATCGATGCCGACGCCGCGCCGGGCGCGGGCCGCGATCCGACCCAGGCGCCGGTGGGCGGCCTGACGACGCTGACCTTCCCCAACAACCACCTGGTCTACGCCATCACCTGGTACGCCCTGGCCGCCATGATCGTCCTCGGCGCCGGCATCGTGGCGCGCGAAGAACGGCGGCTGCGCGCGCGCCGCTGATTTCCGCGCTCCGGCGCGCCGCCGGAGCACCTCTCCTCTGCCTCTTGCCCGGCCTGGCCGGCGCGGCCTGAACAGGCGGCGCTGGCGCGCTCACGCGTCCCATTCCGGCGGCCCATGTGCCATCGTGGCTAACTCGTCTCAGATCCGTCCTAGAAGAAAGCAGGATGACCGGTCATTCACCGAACTTACCGGAGAATGACCCGGTGCAATCGACACGGGCAACCGGGACCGGCCGGACTTCCGGTCCTCCGGTCCGTTCTTCCGCCCTTCACCTCTCTAGGAGTTCTTCCGATGAAAAAGACGCTGCTCGCAGCCGCCATCCTGACCACTTTCGCCGGCGTCGCCCAGGCGGAAACGTCAGTCACGCTCTACGGCATCATCGATACCGGTATTGGCTACAACAAGGTCTCCGGCACCGAACCCGGTATCAACCTTGGCACCGGCAAACCTCAGAACGTCGACGTCAGCGGCAGCAGAATCGGCATGATCAACGGGGTGCAATCGGGCTCGCGCTGGGGCCTGAAGGGTTCCGAAGACCTGGGTGACGGCCTGCGCGCCATGTTCCAACTGGAAAGCGGGTTCGACTCCGGCAATGGCGACACCACCCTGGACCGCCTGTTCGGCCGCCAGGCCACCGTCGGCCTGGCCAACGATGCCTGGGGGTCGGTTGAATTCGGCCGTCAAGCCACCGTGGGTTCGAACTTCCTGGTGGAAATCGATCCCTTCGCCGCCAGCTTCACCCAAGCGAACATCGGCACGGGCTTGAGCGCCGCAAACACCATGCGCTGGGACAACATGATCATGTACCGCAGCCCCTGGACCGACGGCTTCCAGTTCGCTCTGGGCTATTCGTTCAACGTCGACACCGACGATGGCAACCAGACCGGCTTCCGCACGGCCGACAATGCGCGCGGCATCACCGCCGGCCTGCGCTATGTGCAAGGACCGCTGAACGTTTCGCTGACCTATGACCAGCTCAACAGTTCCAACAAGGCATATGCCACGGGCAAGAACGGCCGCCCCGTGTTTGATGACGCGGGCAATCGGGTTGCCTTGGACAACAACATCACGCCGCGGCAGTACGCGGTGGCCGTCTCGTACGACCTGGAGGTGCTGAAGCTGGCCGCCGCCTACGGCCGCACCACCGACGGCTGGTTCGTGGGCCAGGATCTGCCCGAGGGCTCGGCCTCCAACCACTTTGGCACGTATCGCTACGCCGAAGGCTTCAAGGCCAACTCCTACATGCTGGGCGCCACCCTGCGGCTGGACGGGGCAAGCAATCTGTTCGGCTCTTGGCAGCATGTCTCGCCGTCCAACGACCTGCTGACCGGCGACGATGCCAAGATGAACATCTGGAGCGTGGGCTACACCTACGACCTGTCCAAGCGCACCAGCCTGTACGCCTATGGCTCGTACGGCAAGAACTACGCGTTCATCGACGGCCTCAAGAGCACCGCAGGCGGCGTCGGCGTGCGTCACCTGTTCTGATCCGTGCCCCGCGCCGGCCGGGCCGGCGCGGCAACTGGTCGGCGCCCAGGGCGCATCCGCGCAGTTTCATGCGGATGCGCCCTTTCTCCATCCGCGCTCGGGGTTAACCCCGTTGCGTCGCCGAAAATAACCAGAAATTCGTGATTTTTGCCAGAAAATAGGACTTTTTGACCTACAATAGCGGCCGGGAACACCGCTGGGCGTCATGCTCAGCGTGCTGTTCCCTTTCTTTTTGTCTCTTCCTTTCCCTTCACTACAGGAGTCCCACGGATGAAAAAGACGCTGCTCGCAGCCGCAATGTTGACCACTTTTGCAGGCGTCGCTCAGGCAGAAACGTCAGTCACTCTCTATGGTGTCATCGACACCGGCATTGGCTACAACAAGATCAAGGGCAATGGCTATGACGGCAGCAAGCTCGGCATGATCAACGGCATCCAGGCCGGCTCCCGCTGGGGCCTGCGCGGATCCGAAGACCTGGGCGATGGCCTGCGCGCCGTGTTCACGCTGGAAAGCGGTTTCGATTCGGGCAACGGCACCCGCGGCCAGAGCGACCGCCTGTTCGGCCGCCAGGCCACCATCGGACTGGCCAACGACGCCTGGGGCACGATCGAATTCGGCCGCCAGGCCACCGTCGGCTCGAACTACCTGGCCGACATCGATCCCTTCTACACCAGCTACACCCAATCGAACCTGGGCCTGGGTTTCAGCGCGGCCAACACCATGCGCTGGGACAACATGGTGATGTACCGCAGCCCCTCGATGAGCGGCTTCCAGTTCGCCGCGGGCTATTCGTTCAACGTCGACGATACCAACAACGACGAAACCCATTTCCGCACCAACGACAATTCGCGTGGCATCACCGCCGGCCTGCGCTACGTGGAAGGGCCGGTCAACGTCACGCTGACCTACGACCAGCTCAATGGCTCGAACCGCGCGTCGATCGACCATGACGCCACGCCGCGCCAGTACGCGGTGGGCCTGTCGTACGACCTGGAAGTGGTGAAGCTGGCGGCCGCCTATGGCCGCACCACCGACGGCTGGTTCGTCGGCCAGGACCTGCCGGCCGGCACGCCGTTCAGCGACGAGTTCGGCACCAACCGCTACGTCGACGGCTTCAAGGCCAACGCCTACATGCTGGGCGCGACGATGCCGGTGGGCGGGGCCAGCAGCCTGTTCGCGTCGTGGCAGCACGTGTCGCCGTCCAACGATCGCCTGACCGGCGGCGACGCCAACATGAACGTCTGGAGCGTGGGCTACACCTACGACCTGTCCAAGCGCACCAACCTGTACGCCTATGGTTCGTACGGCAAGGACTACGCGTTCATCGATGGCCTCAAGAGCACCGCGGCCGGCGTCGGCATCCGCCACGTGTTCTAAGGCGGGGGATCGCGCCGGCGCAGCCGGCGCCCCGGCGGCTCGCCGTAGGCGCGCCGGTACATGGCGATGAAGGCGCTGTCGCTGGCATAGCCCACGGCATGCGCCACCTCGGTCACCGAGGCGCCTTCGGCCAGCCGGGCCCGCGCCATCAACAGGCGGCATTGCGCGCGCCAGCGGGTGAACGACAGGCCGGTTTCGGCCAGGAACACCCGCGCCAGCGTGCGGCCGCTGGCCCCCACCCGCCGGCCCCATTCGTCGATCGACAGCGGGCAGGCCGGATTCTCCAGCAATTCACGCGCGATGGGCGCCAGCCGCCGGTCGCGTGGCATCGGCAGATGCAGCGGCGCCGTCGGCGCCGCCGCCAACTCGTCCAGCAACGCGCCCACCAGACGCTGGCGCGGCGCATCCAGGGCCGCGTCGGACGGCCATCGCGTCACGCGCACGATCAGTTCGCGCAAGAGCGGATTGACGTCCAGGATCGCCGGCTCCCGTGGCAGGTCCGGGTAGGCGCGCACATCGAAATACAGGCTGCGATAGGCGAACGTGCCCTGCATGGCCGTGCGATGCACGCAACCGGCCGGCAGCCAGGCGGCCTGCAGCGGCGCCAACTGCCCGACCCGGTCGGCCAGGTACAGCGTCACACCACCTTCCGCTTGGTAAAGCAATTGGGTGCGCTGGTGCGCGTGCCAGTCCGAGGCATGCTCGCGCGTGTCGATCGCCATGCCCACGATGGGGCAGGCGACAAGGTCGGGATCCTCGACGGCGGGAAGCGTATAGATGGGCATGTCCGATTGGCGATGTTTTATGGCGCGATGTCGTGATTTTGCGCGCCGTGGCGCGCCTACGCTAGCGTCTTTTTGCTTGACGGCGACACCATGTCTTTCCCCCCCTCCTCATCCGGCCCGCGCGCGTTGCCCCCGCCCTGGCTCGTCATCGCGCTGCTGGCGCTGCCGCAGGTCGCCGAGACCATACTCGCGCCCGCGCTGCCCGACCTGGCGCGCCACTGGCGCCTGGATGCCGCGGCCACGCAGCCGGTCATGGGCATCTTCTTCGTCGGCTTTGCCGCCGGGGTGCTGCTGTGGGGCCATCTGGCCGACACCCGCGGGCGCCGCCCGGCGATGCTGGCCGGCCTGGCACTGGGGCTGGCGGGCACCTTGTGCGCGCTGGCCGCGCCGGCCTATCCCTGGCTGCTGGCCGGCCGTTTCCTGCAGGCGCTGGGGCTGGCGGCGTGTTCGGTGGTGACGCAGACCGTGCTGCGTGATTGCCTGGACGGCCCACGGCTGACCCATTACTTCGTCATGCTGGGCACGGTGCTGGCGTGGTCGCCGGCCGTCGGGCCGCTGACGGGCCAGGTGTTGGCCGACGGACACGGCTACGGCGGCGTGCTGGCCGCGATCGCGGTGGTGGTGGCGCTGCTGCTGGGAGCGGTCGCCTGGCGCTGGCGCGAAACCCGGCCGGCGCCGACCGGCGCCGTGCCGCTGGCCGCGCTGGCGCGCCGGATGCTGGCCGACGGCGCGTTGCGCCTGGCCGTGCAGCGGGTGGCGGGACTGAACCTGCTGGTATTTTCGTTCTACGCGGCGGGACCGTTCATGACAGGCTCGCTGCCCGGCCTGGGCTTTGGCTGGGTGGGCCTGGGCGTGGCGCTGGCCGGCAGCCTGGGCGCGGCCTGCAACCGCCGCCTGCCCGCGACTGCGGGCGCCGCGATCCGGGTGCGCCATGGCCTGCGCTGCGTCGCGCTGGGCGCGGCGGCGCAGGCGCTGGCCATGGCGTGGCGGCCGCAGCCCGGCTGGCTGTGGGCCGCCGCGGCCTTGCCGGTGTTCATCGGCTACGGCCTGGCGATACCCAATCTGCTGGGACCGGCGCTGCGTCGCTATGGCCATTGCCTGGGCCGCGCCGGCGCATTGTTCGGCCTGGCCTACTACAGTCTGCTGGGACTGGGATTGGCGGCCACGTCGTGGTTGCCGTTCGATACGCCGCTGCCGTTGAGCGCGGCCTGGCTGGCCGTCGCATTGTGGCTGTTGGCGGCGCGTGAACGCGATTAGCGCGGCCAGGCGGCCGGCCGCCGCTTGGCCGCCAACCTTTACTGCGTCTGCGGGCGCCGGCGGCCCTTGTGCGCCGGCGGCGCCTCGACCGCCAGCCCCTCGGCGCGCCAGTCGGGAAAACCGGCGTCCAGCCGCCGCGCGCGCAGGCCATGGGCGCGCAGCGCGGTGACGGCATCGGACGACAGCACGCAGAAGGGGCCGCGGCAATAGGCCACGATCTCATGGTCGGCCGGCAGCTCTTCGAGCCGCTTGAGCAGTTCGTCCGCGGGAATGTTGATGGCGCCGGGCAGGTGCCCCTGCGCGAATTCGTCGGCGGGCCGCACGTCGAGCAGCGTCATGCTGCCTTCGCCCAGGCGGCTCAGCAGTTCGTCGCGCGATATGGCTTCGAGGCCGTCGCGCCGGTCCTGGCTGTCGGCCACCAGGCGCCGCATCTCGCCGCGATTGTGCTGCGCCACCGCGTCCAGGGCGTTGAGCAGGCCGGCGATCGGCGCGGAGCCAAGCCGGTAGTACACGTGCTTGCCCTCGCGCCGCGTCACGACGAAGCCGGCGCGGCGCAACTGTTGCAGGTGCTGCGAGGCATTGGCCACCGACAGTCCCGACAATTCGGCCAGCCGCTCGACCGGCCGCTCGCCCTGCGCGATATGCTCCAGCAGGATCAGGCGATGGGCATTGCCCAGGGTACGGGCGAGTTCGGCCAATTCGGCGGCAAGAGGGGGCTGGACGGAAGGCGCGGTCATTGGCGGCGATCTTAGCATTGCGCCTGCACCCGTCTGCTCCTTGGACGCCTCCCCGGCATGTCCGCGGCGTGACGATGCAATGAACGCGAAACACGGCGCCGTCATCATTGGATACTTCTCGGACCAATCCTCCAAATCCATGTCCCGCATGCCTTCTTCCGACCTGCTCCGTCCGTTCACCGCTCGCTGGCGCCCCGCGCTGCGGATCCTGGCCCTGGCCGCGCTGCCGCTGCTGCTGGCCGCCTGCAACGGCGGCGGCGACGACGATGACGACGAGGCCACCAGCCCCCCGGTGGCGCAGAATCCGGCGCCGCCGGCGGACACGCGCAACCAGGCCTACCTGGCGGCCAAGGCCGGCGACGTGATCCAGGTGCGCATCGAGGAACTGCGGCCGACGCAGGCCGCGATCGGCTACGACCAGATCTACTACAAGCTGGGCCGCTGGCAAGGCGACTTCAATCGCGCCACCTGGGCGGCCGACCCGGTCAAGCAACTGGACTACCTGAACCGCACGGTCGGCAAGAAGTTCAGCGACTATTGCGAGGACATGGGCGCCACCACCTCCCAGGCCTTCACATCGATCGCGCAGTTGCAGGCGGCGCGCCTGGACCAGCCGGCCACCTTCAGCTGCACCGCCGCCATGGGCGCCGATCCCGCCAACCTGAAGACCGTGGTGGTCGGCTGGGACGGCAATCTGTACCTGACCGACGGCCACCACACCTTCTCGTCGCTGCGTGAGATCGCCGATGGCGGCCCCAAGCTGCCGGTGTGGGTCAAGGTCGATGCCAACTACAGCGGCGTCGGCACCGCCGCGGCGTTCTGGCAACGCATGGTCGACGAACGCAAGGCCTGGCTGCGCGACGGCCAGAACCAGCCCATCACGGTGGACCAGCTGCCGACGCGGCTGGGTATCGCCAACGCGCAGGAAGCCGGCGGCATGCAGGAAGACCGCTACCGCTCGCTGGTGTACTTCACCCGCGACATCGCCTACAGCAACGGCAACCTGCCGGAGTTCGCGGAATTCCTGTGGGGCGACTGGCTGCGCCGGCAGGTGGCCGGCGGCCAGTTGCCGGGCCTGGACCAGTACGCCATGATGGCGCCGTCCACGCCCGCGCAGATCCTGACCGTGAGCACGCTGAATGCGTCGCTGGCCTCCACCGGCGCCAACGATGGCTACGCCGCCGCGGTGCGCAACGCCGCGCTGAAGATGAGCGCGCTGGCCGACAGCGACATCGTGTTCCAGGACCGCACGGCCGCCAGCCTGGGCCGCATCCAGCTGGTGGCGGGCGCCCCCAGCGGCTCGCCCACCAAGAAGGCGCGCGATACGCTCGAAGAACTGCCGCGCAACGACGTCAAGGCCGACGCGTCGCCGGAAGGCTCGCCGCGCGGCGCCGGCAAGCTGTGGTTCGCGGTCAACTACCGCGCCTGCGGCAAGCCCGCCGCCGGCACCTGCTGGGGCTGGTAGGCGCGGGGCCGCCTCAGCGGTCGACCTGCATGGCCGGCCGCGCCTGCACCTTGCCCAGCCAGGCCTGCACCTTGGGGTGGGCCGCGATCGGCGCCCCCAGCATCGCGCTGTAGCCGATCACCGCCCCCACCACCAGGTCGGCCAGCGAATACTCGGCGCCCAGCATCCACGGCTGGCGCGCCAGGTGGCCCTCCAGCACCGCCAGCAGCGAATCCAGGTCGGCCAGCGCCCGCTCCGCCTGGCGCGGATCGCGTTGGCCTTCATCACCATGGCCGAGGTGGAACAGGCGCCACAGCACCGCGCCATACGACACATAGGACCACGCGCACCAGGACATGGCGGCCAGCCGTTGCGGCGTGCCCGCGGCGGGCCACAGGCCGCGCTCGACGCCCCAGTGCTCGCCCAGCCACAGCTGGATCGCCAGCGCCTCGAACAGCGGCGCGCCGTCCACGGTCAGCGTCGGCACCTTGCCGTTCGGATTGATCGCCAGGAACTCGGGCCGGCGCTGTTCGCCGGCGCGGATGTCGACCTTCACGCGTTCGTGCGGGACTTGCAGCTCGGCCAGGGCGGCGGCGATCGGGGAGGCGCTGGACTGGGGGTGCCAATAGAAGACGATGGACATGAAGAACTCCGGTTTTCAGGGGATTCCCGCCGCGGCCCCATGGCCGCTGGCGATGGCGTGAACTGTAGAATCCATTGCGGACAGTTTCCGCCCTCGATTCGTTTTATCGTCACCGCCATGCTCGCTTCCAGCAATCGACTCCTGCGCCTGCTTTCCCTGCTGCAGACCCGCCGCCACTGGGCCGGCGGCGAACTGGCGCAGACCCTGGAAATCCACCCCCGCACATTGCGGCGCGACATCGACAGGCTGCGCGAGCTGGGCTACCCGATCCAGGCCAGCAGCGGCGTGGCGGGCGGCTATGCGTTTCGCGCGGGCAATGCCCTGCCGCCCTTGCTGCTGGATGACGACGAGGCGCTGACGGTGGCGATCACGCTGCGCACCGCGGCCACCGGTTCGGTGGGTGGCGCCGAGGAAGCGGCGCTGCGCGCGCTGGTGAAACTGGAACAGGTCATGCCTGCCAGGCTGCGCCACAAGGTCGATGCGCTGCGCACGGCGCTGGTGCCGGTGCCGCGCGCCGGTCCGCTGATCGATGCCAGCCAGCTGGCCGTGCTGGCAGCCGCCTGCCGCGACCAGCTGCGCGTGCATTTCGACTATACCGACGGCCGTGGACAGGCCACCAGCCGCCAGGTCGAGCCGCAGGGGCTGGCCCATACGGGCTATCGCTGGTATCTGGTGGCGTGGGATCCGGCGCGCGCGGACTGGCGCACCTTCCGGCTCGATCGCATCGCCGGCCCGGTGACCCCGGGCGCGCATTTTGCGCCACGCCCGCCGCCCGATGGCGGCGACCTGCGCGCCTACGTGGCGCGATCGGTGGGGCAGGCCGCCAACGGCGAAGAGGCGCGCATCGTCCTTCATGCCACGCGCGCGGCGATGACCGCGCGCATTCCGGCAGCCGTCGGCGAAATCGACGCCCTGGACGACGATCGCTGCCTGCTACGCTGCCCGGGCCAGTCGCTGGATGCGCTGGCGTACTGGCTGATGGCCTTGGAAGTGGAGTTCGATGTGCTGGCGCCCGCCGCGCTGGCGTTGCGCCTGCGCACCGCGGCGGAGCGCGTCGCGCGCATGCTGCAACGGCGGGAGACCGCGCCGGGCAGCGTGCCGGACGGCCCTGCCGGCGGCTGACGGCCCGGGCCGGGCGCGCTCAGCCGGCGTGCTCGACCTGCCTGGCCTGTTCGGCCTTGGCCAATTGCTGCAGGACCAACGATACCTTTTCCGCGACCTTGAGCTTGTCGGCCGCGGACATGGCGTCGTATTCCGCCTTGGAAATGCCGAGCGATGCCAGCGCGGCGTAGAACATCTTTTCCTGCAGCGACATGGAAGCGTAGTCCATGAACTCGCGCTCGGCGGCCGACGCGACCGGCGCCGCTCCCTTGACGCCACCGGCCAGGGCCGAAGCGCCGCGTTGCTGCGCGTCGGTGAACGCCGCGCGGAACGCGTCGCCGCTGGCGGCATCAGACGTACGGAAGCCGGCCCGGTTGGCGGCGTTACTGGCATTCACGGCGATCATGGGGAAACCTTTGCGCGAGTCATCTCGATGGTCCGCAAGTTACCCCGCCAGCCGGCCCGCCGAAGCGCCGGACTGAGGGCCGATCCGGTTGCTTATCCGTGGATTGCGGCCCGTGCGCGCCGGCTGCCGTTCGAGTATCTTGTGACTCCCACGCACATACCGGAGCGCGCGCCGCCATGAGTCTCGACACGAACCCCACTTCCCTCCCTTCCGCTTCCGTCGCCCCGCCCGCCGACGTATTCCTGCAATTCCTGGTGAACCTGGTGAACAACGGCGGCCAGCTCAAGAGCATCGGCGTCACGCTGCAGATGGGCGGCATGCTGGTGTCGGGTTCGATCGTGTCGGGCGCGGAGTATTTCGACCGCTTCGCCGAAACCTTCTCCGACTCGCTCTCCGACATGGATACACAGGCGCGCCAATCGGTGCGCACGTCGCTGGCGGAACTGGGCGACGTGTTCCGCCTGCCGCAGCCGGCCGAGCCCCTGCCCAACTACATCCACCTGGTGGATGCGCTGTTCTTCACCGCTGACGGCACGCCGATCGCCGGCCAGCCCACGCTCTGGCGTGGCCGCAGCAGCGCGGTGGACGGTTTCATCCTGGGCCGCCTGCAGTCCGAATAAGCCGTGCCAACCGGGGCCGGCGTGGGCCGAGGACGCCGCCGCGCCCCGCCGGGCTGCCGGTCAGCGCTCGGTCCAGCTGGGCCGGGCGGTGCAGGCATGGAAGCTTCGCCAGGCATCGCCGTCGGCCTGCAACCAGACGTCCAGGCATTGCGCGCTGATCGGCGCCGACAGGACCGTGCCGCGGAACAGCAGGCCGGGCCGCGGCCGCAGCCAGACGAAATCGTGCATGTCTTCGATGTCGTCGATCGTCACCTGCAGCTTGGCGGCCGTCGCGCATTCCATGAGGGAGTCGAAGCGGCGCTGCAGCGCGCGGTCGGCGCCAAGGCCGCGAGGAATGCGCAGTGTCAGGCCGGTCACGCGCATGACGCCGCTGGCCACCGGCTTGCCGCCGCAACTGGCCGGCAGCAGCCGCGCGCGCAGGCTGGCGCGGAATTCGGTGTGGCAGGCCAGCACATGCGCCTGCGGCAGCAGACGCCGGAACAGCGGCACGCTGAAGGTCAGGCGCCGGGTGGCCAGTTGCAGCGGCGTGTTGCCGGCCGCCGGGCCAAGGCAGATATGATCGCGCGACACGCTGATATCGAGATCGGCGCACAGCCGCCGCGCCACGTCTGTGCCGTCCGGCACGGTCAACGCGTGTTCGAAGGACAGGTCGAGCGGGGCGGGAAGCCCGGCCGCGAAGGCCACGGCGGCCCGCAGCCGGGCCCGCTGCGCCATGAGGCCCGGGCTGCCGCTGCGCAACGGCGTGATGCTGTCCGCGACGGCGTACTCGTGCACCTGGCCCTGCGCCGTGAACACGGGCTGGAACCGCAGGAACAGGGATTCCTCGCGTGGCGGCCAACGGCGAGCGGCATCACGCATGGCGCGGCCTGGCCGCGGATGCCGGCCAGGAACGGCGCGCGGGGGGAAACATCATGGAACCTCGTGTGAGCGCGGTGGCGCCGGGATTCCGGCCGCGGCGCGGCGGGCGGAAGACAGAATCTGGTACGAGGACGATGTTGCCAAAGGCACAGCGGCGATTGAACAAGAAAATTCTCAATCGCGGCGCGCGCACACCGCGGGAGCGGCGGGGCCACCGCTGGCCCCGGCGATCGCCTCACGCCCGAGCGAACGGATCAAGCGACAATGACTGTCCCCAATTTTTGAGATTCTTCTTATGGTCCGAATCCGCAAACGTCGATACGATTCCGTCTTACGCCCTGGCTTCGAAACATTTTGGTTCAAGTCCGGATCCTGGTGCAGAATAATCCGTATGCCGTCCCGGCCAACCTGACTGCGCCTCGCATGCAAAGACTCCGCATCGTCATCGCCGATGACCATCCGCTCGTGCTGATGGGCATGACCGACCTGCTGAACAAGGACCTGAGCTTCGACGTCGTGGCGACGCTGGCCAGCCCCACCGCGCTGGTGGAGCACATGAAGCGCGATCTGCCGCAAGTCGTCATCACCGATTACTCGATGCCGGGCGACGAGATCTACGGCGACGGCATCCGCCTGGTCAAGTACCTGATCCGCCACTTTCCCGGCGCCCGCATCGTCGTGCTGACCATGGTGTCCAATCCCATGATCATTTCGGCGCTGTACGACGCCGGCGTCGAGGCCGTGGTGTTCAAGCGCGACGACCTGGGCGAGATCGTCACCGCGCTGCACGCGCTGCAGCTGGGCCGCAAATACTATCCTCCCGGTTTCCAGCGCGAGGGTTCGCTGGCCGCGCGCCACAAGTTCATCGGCGAGCGCATCAACAGCCTGTCGCCCAAGGAATTCGAGGTACTGCGGCATTTCATCCGCGGCGAATCGATGATGCAGGTGGCCGACAGCCTCAAGCGCAGCGTCAAGACCGTCAGCGGCCAGAAGATTTCCGCCATGCGCAAGCTGAACGTGCAGACCGACCAGGAACTGGTCGCCTTCTGTGTCGAAAGCGGCATGTTCCAATAAGGGTTCGACCAACCCGATTGAGTAGATGGGCATGACGCAGCAATCCATGGACGTCGTCAGCGGCCTGGCGGTGGACCGCCAGGCCATGCAGGCGATGATCGACCAGGCGCAGGATAGGCCGCTGGCCTTCGAGGATTGCGATTTCGAGCAAGCCGACTTTTCCCGGCTGGACCTGCGCGGCGCCCGCTTCACCGCCTGCGCCATCGCCGGCGCCTCGTTCCAGGGCGCCACGCTGGCCGACACCGTCTGGCGGCGCTGCCGTGGCGGGCACGCCGTCTTCGCCTCGGCCGATGCCAGCGACGCGATCTTCGAGCATTGCGACCTGAACAACGCCAGCTGGCGCCGCGCGCGGCTGGCGGCGGCCCGCTACACCGGCTGCAAACTCACGGGCGCCGACTTCGACGGCATCGCCTGCCTGGGCTGGACGCTAGAGGACTGCCTGCTGGTGGGCGCGCTGGTGCGCGGCATCTCGTTTCGCAAGAGCGAATTGCGGCAGCTGGACTTTTCCGATGCCGACCTGAGCGGCAGCGACCTGCGCGATACGGTGTTCCACGGCGGCAGCCTGCGCCATGCCACCCTCAAGAACGTGCGCTTCGAGGGCGCCGACCTGCGCGAGGCCGACCTGGGCGGCATCGACCTGTCGGCGGCCGCCAGGCTGGCCGGGGCAGTGATCTCCAAGACCCAGGCGGCGGCGCTGCTGGCGGAACTGCGCATCACCGTCATCTGACGCCGGCTCCCTGCGCATGCGCCAGGCGGGGGCTGGCCGCCGCGCCCGCCTCCCGCTACACTGCCGCCGACAGGCCGGGCCATCGGCGCCGGTCCGCGACCAGGGAACCGCCATGCTCGAGACAGACAGCATCCAAGCGCGCAGGTCAGCCGGGCAACAGGCCCGGGAGCACGTCAAGCGTTCGTCGCACGCGGCCATCGGCAACGTCGACCGCGATCCGGTCAGGTTGTTGCGCGGCAACAGCCACGGCCGCGTCAAGGCCCTGATCCCGCTGCGCTACGGGCGCATGGCGGCCTCCCCCTTCACCTTCTTTCGCGGCGCCGCCATCCTGCAGGCGCACGACCTGGCGGGCACGCCGCATACCGGCATCTCGATTCCGCTTTGCGGCGATGCGCATCTGCTCAATTTCGGCGGCTTCGCCACGCCCGAACGGCAACTGCTGTTCGACCTGAACGACTTCGACGAGACCGCCCCGGGCCCATGGGAATGGGACATCAAGCGCCTGGCGGCCAGCCTGGCGGTGGCGGCGACGCACATGGGCTATGGCCGCGGCGACAGCGCCGACATCGTCATGGCGGCTGCGGCCGAGTACCAGTCGCGGATGAACGAATACGCGCAGAACAGCACGCTGGACGTCTGGTACGACGGCCTCACCTTCGAACGCATGCTGCAGGACGCCGCGACGCCCGAGGGCCGCCGGCTGATCGCCAAGGCAATGGAGAAGGCCGCCGGCCGCACCAACGAAAGCATGCTGCGCAAGATGGCGTACCAGGACGACGGCCTGTGGCGCATCCGCGACGCGCCGCCGGCGATGTTCCATCCGTCCGGCCCCGTCACCCTGCTGGGCAAGGACGAGCATTGGCCCGACACCGCCACCTGGAAGAAGAAGATGGCCAAGTGCTTCGGCGGCTATCTCGACAGCCTGACGCCGGACCGGCGCGAACTGCTCAAGCATTTCGCGCTGCAGGACGTGGTGTTCAAAGTGGTGGGCGTGGGCAGCGTCGGCACCGTGTGCCTGGTGGCCTTGATGGTCGACAGCTGGGGCAATCCGCTGTTCCTTCAGGCCAAGGAGGCGCGCGAGTCCGTGATCGCGCGTTATGCCCGCGACAAGGCGCCGGCGCATGGCGGTTTCCGCGTGGTGGCGGGACAGCGCCTGTTGCAGGCGGCCAGCGACATCTTCCTGGGCTGGTCGACCGGCCCGCGCGGCAAGCATTATTACTTCCGCCAGCTGCGCGACATGAAGGTGTCGGCCGACGTCGAGAGCTTCAACCTGAAGATCCTGACCGGCTACGCCCGGCTGTGCGGCCGGGCGCTGGCGCGCGCCCATGCCAAGGCCAGCGGGCATGCGGTGGAGCTGGCCGCGTACATGGGGCGTGCCAGCGCCTTTCCGCAAGCACTGGTGACCTACGCGCAGGACTATGCGCGGCAGAACGAAAAGGACTACCGCCACTTCCGCGACGCCTGCCGCGCGGGCCGGCTGCCCATGCGCACCGACGAGGACATGGCGGCGGACTTCCGCGTCTGAGCGCGCCCCTGCGTCAGGCGCCGGACAGGCCCATGGCCGGATCGCTTACCGTGTGCGCGCCGGTCTCGACGCGACCGGCGAAGCGGCGATAGAACGCCGGGTCGCTGGAGCAGGTGACGGCAAAGTCGTACCACTGGCCGCTGGCCGCCAGCGTCCAGTGGCGGGAGGCCTTGCCGCCGCCCGCCACCTCCAGCGCCACCGGCGCGTCCTGGCGATAAGCCTGCGGCGTGACGGTGAAGGTGCAGGCCTGGGCGCCGGTGTTGAGGAACTCGGCATAGACCTCGCCATTGGCGATGTCGTAACAGACCCTGATCTCGGGCAGCGAGCCGCTGTCGGCGATGCGGTTGGTGTCGCCCTTGAAGTGGCGGTGATAGCCATTGGGGCCCAACACCCACAGGTCGTACATGCCCAGGTTGTCCTGCAGCGCGTTCCAGGTGTCGGACAGCGTCTTGCCGGCCTCGACCATGTAGCGGCGCGGCAGCCGGTCCAGGTGATAGCGGTCGTAGACGTGGAACACCGCGCCCTGCGTGCCGCCGTTGGCGAACAGCAGTTCCACCGTGCCGGCCGCGGCGCAGCGCGCGCTGGTGTGCAGTTCGTACGGCAGGGCCCGCGACGGGCGCGTGCCGCTGGCCTGCAACGGCAGCTGCATGTCGGTGGGCAGCGGCATCTGCGGCAGGGCTTCCTGCGCGGTGCGCAACTGATCGGCCGCGGCGCGCGTGGCGCGCCCGGCCAGCGTGGGCAGCGCCTCGGTGTTGGGCGTCTTGAAGTTGAAGGCGCTGGTCAGGTCGCCGCAGACCGCGCGGCGGAACGGGCTGATGTTGGGCTCGGCCACGCCGAAGCGCGCTTCCAGGAAACGCAGCACCGAGGTGTGGTCGAACACCTGCGAGTTGACCCAGCCGCCGCGGCTCCACGGCGAGATCACGTACATCGGCACGCGCGGGCCGGGCCCATAGACGCGGCCGTCCTTGGCCGCCGGCTGGGTGGTGCTGCCGGCGGGCGAGGCGTGCGTGAAGTACTCGAACGTCATGTCGGCGTCGGCCAGCGTGGTCTTGCCGGCCAGGCCGCCGCCGGCATCGCGCGACGGCGCGGACGGCGACGGCACGTGGTCGAAGTAGCCGTCGTTCTCGTCGAAGTTCACCAGCAGCACCGTCTTGCTCCAGACCTCGGGCACGGCGGTCAGCGCGTCCAGCACTTCCTGCAGGAACCAGGCGCCCTGCACCGGACTCGACGGGCCGGGATGTTCGCAGTAGATCGAGGGCGCGTTCATCCAGCACACTTGCGGCAGCCTGCCTTCGCGGATATCGCGCTTGAAGGCGTCCAGGTAGTTTTCGGGCGCCGTGCCCGGCAGCGTGTTGGCGATGCCCTTGTAGAGCGGATTGGCGGCGTTGTCGGTGGCGGGGTCGTACGCCTTGTACGGCAGCGCCTGGCCGGTGTTGGCGTAGGGCACGCCGGGCTCGCCGCCGCTGGAGACCGGATAGCCGGAATTCACGTTGGCCTGGCGGAAGGCGCGGAACGCGCCCAGCATGTTGTCGCCCCATTCATCGGGCATGTTCTGGTACGAAATCCAGCTGACACCAGCCTGTTCCAGCCGCTCGGCGTAGGTCATCCAGGTGTAGCCGGTGTTGACATTGGCGGGCAGGCCGTCGATCCAGTCCCATTCGTTGTTGACGAAAGCGGTGTTGGTGGGCACCGCGCCGTTGGTGCCGGTCAGGTGGAACGCGCGGTTGGCGTCGGTGCCGGTGTGCATGGAACAGTGATAGGCGTCGCACAGCGTGAAGGCATTGGCGAGCGCGAACTGGAACGGGACCTCGCGTTCCTTGAAGTAGCCCATCGAGATGTCGTTCTTGTGCGTGGGCCATTGCGCCATGCGGCCGCCGTCCCAGGCGCGTTGGCTGTCGTCCCAGCTATGCGGCGTGCCGGCGGCGCGCTGCGCGTTGTGGCTGGTGCCATCGATGTGGAACGGCGTCAGCACGGCGCCATTGGCGCGCTGCTGCTGCCAGACCTTGCGGCCATTGGCGAGCGGAATCGGAAAGCGGTCGCCGAAGCCGCGCACGCCCTTGAGCGTGCCGAAGTAATGGTCGAACGAGCGATTCTCCTGCATCAGGATGATCACATGCTCGACATCCTTGATGGTGCCGGTGGCGTTGTTGGCGGGAATGGCCAGGGCGCGGCGGATGCTGGGCGGAAAGGCGGCCAGCGCGGCGGCGGCAAAGCCCGCGCCGGCGGCGGTCTGGAGGAAATTGCGGCGGGAAGTCATCGTTGTACTCGGAATCGGTGGGGTCGGCGCAACCGCCGCTTACGGCGCGCAACGCAACTGCGGCGCGGGCTTGGGTTGTTCGGTGGCCGGCGGCGACGCGGGATCATCCGAGGAATCGTCGTCGCCGCCACAGGCGACGAGCGTGGCGGCGGCGAGCAGGACCGCGGCAAGGGTTCTTGCGAGACTCGTGGAGGGCATGGGGAGGTTCTTGGAAAAGAGGAGGACCGACCTTGCCGCGAAGCATCGGCAAGACCCCAGCGAGTCTAGGAATGCGAAGTGACAGCGCCGTGAAAGCAGGCGCGTCAATGCCGGCCGCGGCGCGTGCGCGCGGCCTCAGTGTGTGTCCAGATGCGTCAGCGCGGAATCAACGCGCGCGGCGGCTGAAGCGCTGTTCGACCACCACGCCGCCCCATTGCGTGCCTTCGGCTTCCTGCGTCAGCACGAAGCCCGCCGACTCATAGAGATGGCGCGCGGCGTCCAGGCCCTTGAAGGTCCACAGATACGTTTCGTCAATATCGAGCGCGTCGACGAAGGCCATGGCGCGCGCCAGCAAGGCCCGCCCCACGCCCATGCCGCGCAGCGACTCGTCGACGATGAACCAGCGCAGGTGCGCGCTGCGCGCCGCGAGGTCGCCGTCGATGGCGATGGAGGCCAGCGTGCGGTTGCCGTCGGTGTAGCGCCACAGGTTCTTGCCGGGCGCGGGCAGGCTTTCGGCGAAGGCCGCCAACCCCGTGGCCACCAGGCGCTCGAACACCACGCCGAAGCCGGCGGCCTGGGCGTAGTAGCGCGCGTGCAGCGCGGCCACGTCGCCGATACAGCCCGGCGCGTAGCCTTCCTGGATCTGCGACTCGATCGCGTCGCTGGCCTGCGCGGCGCGGGTGTTGGGGTTCTCGCGCGACAGGGCGTCGGCATACAAGGAAAGGTAGCGCACCAGGATTTCCTGGTCGGGCGGCGCCAGTTGCCGCAGCGCACGCGAGACTTGCTCGGTGGCGAACTGGTCGATGCGGTTGCGCAGGTCCAGGCCGGCGGGCGTGAGCGACAGGCGCGAGGCGCGCGCGTCGCCGCTGTCGCTCTCGCGCGCCACCAGGCCGGCCGCTTCCAGCTTGGCCACCTGGCGGCTGGTGTTGGATTTGTCCAGCCGCAGCACCAGCGCCAGGTCGCGCGCCTGGATGCCGGGCTGCAGGCCGATCTCGATGATGGCGTGCACCGCCGAGGGCGCCAGGTCGCTGCCGGCCAGCGACGGCCGCATGAAACCCAGTTCGCGCACCAGCTTGCGCGAGAATTCCCGCAGGTCGCGGATGGTCTGTTCCCGGGATCGGGTGGGAAAATCGATAAGATCCATGATGGCGCGTCCTGAAGTTGCGGGTCGCAACCAATTTACTTGCGAATCGCAACCAAAACAAGCCCCGGCCCATGAAAATTCAATTGCTGTCCGATCTGCACCTGGAGTCCGATCCCGGCTTCGTCGCCCATCCCATCCCCGGCGCGGACCTGCTGGTGCTGGCCGGCGACATCGGTTCGTACCAGCAGCGGTCCCGGCTGACCACGGACGACTTCGGCCTGGGCCGCTATGCGCCACGCAACGGCTGGCCCACGCCCGTGGTCTACGTGCCCGGCAACCATGAATACGACAACCTCGATTTCGACGAAACCCATGAACGCCTGCAAACGCTTTGCCAACAACTGGAAATCCAGTGGCTGGAACGCGAAACGCGGGTCATCGATGGCGTGCGTCTGGTGGGCACCACGCTGTGGACCGATTTCGACGCGCTGGCCGCGCCCGGCGACACCTTGACGCAGGTGCTGGCCAAGCGCGGCAAGGCCTTCCGGGCCGCCGATTTCTACCTGGAGAAGGCGCAGATGCGGCGCCATGGCGCGCCCTTCATGGCCGAGCAGATGCGCGAACAGGGCCTGGCCTGCCAGGCCTGGCTGGAACAGGCGCTGCGCACGCCCTTCGACGGCCCGACGCTGGCCATCACCCACTTCGCGCCCAGCCTGGCCAGCGCCGATCCGCGCTACGGCGTCACGCCGGGCACGGCCGGCTTCTGCAACGCGCTGGACGGCCTGCTGCCGCTGGCGGACGTCTGGATGCACGGCCACCTGCACTGTCCGCTGGACTACGTGAAGGACGGCTGTCGCGTGGTGGCCAATCCGCTGGGCTACGCCAGGAAGGGCGAACAGGACGGCTTCCTGCCCGACGCGCTGTGGGAGGTGCCGGCGGCGTAGCCGCGCAGCGCGCCTTTCCGCCATTCAGCCCGGGGCCTCGTCCAGCTCGGCCAGCACCTGCCGCGCGACGTCGTCGAGCGAGCGCCGCCGGTCCATCGCCACGCGCTGCAATTGATCGTGCGCGGCCTGCTCGCTCAGGCCGTGGCGGCTGACCAGCAACCACTTGGCGCGCTCGACGCGGCGCCGTTCCTCCAGCGCGCCGCGGGCCAGCGCCAGCGCATCGTCCGACTGCCGCAGCCGCTGCGCCTGTTCCCGCATCAGGTCGAGGATGGACCGTTCCATGGCCTCGCCCACGCCATCCTGCGGCGGCACGTCGAGAATACGGCCCTGCAACTGGAACAGCATGGCCGGCGCCGCGTCGCTGGCGTGGTCGGCGAAACGGCTGAGCAGCAGCCGGTGATTGTCGAGCTCGGCGCGAGTCTCGACGATGCGGCGATGGCATTGCAGGGTCAGGGCCTCGGCCAGCAGGCTCTCGACCGCGCGCATGGCGTCGATGCGTTCGGTGCAAAGGCCGAACCAAAGCTCGGCCAGGCCGGCGTCGACGCGTTCGGCCTCGGAGGTGCGCAGCGCCATGTCGCGCAAGCGCAGCACCGGGCCGCCGCCCTGCTCCAGCCGCTCCCACGCCGCCAGCGCATCCGCGCCGGCGTACTGCGCGAAGCTGTCGAAGCAGCGCTTCTGCAGGTCCGCCAGTTCCAGCAGGCGGGCCTTTTGCGATTCGGTGAAGTAGCCGGCGGTGTAGCCCATGACGCCATAGGCGCGCTCCTGGCCGCACAGCTCCTTGCCCTGCATGAAATTGAGCAGCGCCACCAACAGGCGCGTGACGCCGGCGTCCAGCGACGAATCGGCGGCTTCGAACACCAGCGCGAACAGGCTGGCGATGAGCCGCGTGAAGACCGCGCCGGCGTCTTCCGCCGCCACGCGGCGGTCGCGGATGGCGCGGCGCGTGCGCGGCAGTTCGTCCAGGCGGTACAGCGCATACGCGATGCAGTTGAGCAGGCGCGCCTTGCCGGCGCTGCGGGTGGCATCCGGCTCCAGCCGGTCGAGGAAGCGGCGCACTTCTTCCTCGACCGCGCAGGCGTCGGAACTGAGGCCCGCCAGCGTCTGGCGCAGCGCGTCCTGGCCGCCGCACAGATACAGGTTGGACGAGCCCCGTTCCTTCTGCAGCACGTGCACCAGCTTGCTGACCAGGGTGGCCAGTTCGCAGGTGGCCGCCAGGGCCTCGAGCCCGTGCAGCTCGCTGCGGCGCGCCGCCAGCAGGAAGCGCAGGGTCGAGGGCATGGCGTGCTCGGACATAACGAGCATCCTCACTGCGCGGCGGGCGGCCGGACTTCAACGGCGTCGCCATTGAAGCGCACAGGCCAGGCCCGCAGCGATTGTTCGGGGTATTCGACACAGGCGCCGTCGCGCAGCCGGAAGTGCTGCTTGTACAGCGGCGAGGCCACCACCAGTTCGCCGGCCAGGTGGCCGACGATGCCGCGGCCGATGACGTTGGCGCCGGATTTCGGGTCGCGGTTGTCGAGGGCGTAGAGCGTTTCGCCGGCAACGGCGGGCAGATAGAACAGGGCCACCTGGCGGCCGTCCACCAGCGCCACCACGCCGGAATCGGCGACCAGGTCGCGGCGGGTGCAGACGGGGCGCCAAGACGCGGCGTCGGGCGTGGCGTCACGTGCGGTCTCCGGGCGCAGGGCAATCACGGCATTCGAACGCATCAGGCGAGCTCCTCGGCGATGGGAATCACGCGCGCGGCCGGCGCCGGGCGCGGCTGGCCGCGCTCCTGCACGAAGCGGATGTCCGGATCCGCCGCGGCGTCGTTGACGAAGGTGCGGAAACGCTTGAGCTTTTCCGGGTCGGACAGGGCGTTGGCCCATTCGCATTCATAGCGGTCCACCACCAGCTGCATCTGCGCCTCCAGCTCGGCGCCCAGGCCCAGGCTGTCGTCGATGACCACGGCCTTCAGGTAGGCCAGGCCGCCTTCCAGCGACTCGCGCCAGACCGAGGTGCGTTGCAGCTTGTCGGCGGTGCGGATGTAGAACATCAGCAGGCGGTCGATATAGCGGATCAGGGTGGCGTCATCCAGGTCCTGGGCGAACAGTTCGGCGTGGCGCGGCCGCATGCCGCCGTTGCCGCACACGTACAGGTTCCAGCCGTTCTCGGTGGCGATGACGCCGATGTCCTTGCTTTGCGCCTCGGCGCATTCGCGGGTGCAGCCGGAGACCGCGAACTTGAGCTTGTGCGGGGCGCGCAGGCCCTTGTAGCGGTCTTCGATGCGCAGCGCCATGGCGACGCTGTCCTGCACGCCGTAGCGGCACCAGGTGCTGCCCACGCAGGACTTCACGGTGCGGGTGGACTTGCCGTAGGCGTGGCCGGTCTCGAAGCCGGCGGCGATCAGTTCGGCCCAGATGTCCGGCAGCTCGTGCAACTGCGCGCCGAACAGATCGATGCGCTGGCCGCCGGTGATCTTGGTGTAGAGCTTGTACTTCTTGGCAACGGCGCCGATCGCGATCAGGCCGTCGGGCGTGACCTCGCCGCCCGGGATGCGCGGCACCACCGAGTAGGTGCCGTTCTTCTGCATGTTGGCCATGAAGGTGTCGTTGGTGTCCTGCAGCGGCACCAGGCCCGGATCCTGGATCGGGCGGTTCCAGCACGAGGCCAGGATCGACGCCACGGTCGGCTTGCACAGGTCGCAGCCGACGTGGCCGCGGCCGTGACGCGCCAGCAGTTCCTCGAACGATTCGATGCCCTGCACCCGCACGATCGCGTAGAGCTCTTGGCGGGTGTAGGCGAAATGCTCGCACAGACTCTTGTCCACCGCGACGCCACGGCTCGCCAGTTCGTGTTCCACCACCTGCTTGAGCAGGGCCGCGCAGCCGCCGCAGCCGGTGGCGGCCTTGGTGCAGGCCTTGACGCCGGCGACGTCGGCGCAGCCGCCGTCCAGCGCGTCACAGATGGCGGCCTTGCTGACGTTGTGGCACGAACAGATGGTGGCGGTGGCCGGCAGCGCGGCCGCGCCCAGCATGGGCGCGGCCTGCCCGGCGGGCAGGATCAGGCTGGCCGGGTCGGCCGGCGGCGCGATGCCGTTCTGCGCATATTGCAGCAGGGTGTCGTAGTAGCTGTTGTCGCCCACCAGCACCGCGCCCAGCACGCGCTTGCCGTCGGCCGACACCACCAGGCGGCGGTACGAGGCGCCGGCCTCGTCGATGTAGCGGTAGCTGCGCGCGCCCGGCGTGGCGCCGTGGGCGTCGCCGATCGAGCCCACGTCCACGCCCAGCAGCTTGAGCTTGGTCGACATGTCGGCGCCGGCGAACGGCGCGCCGGCCTCGCCGCAGAGGTCGGCGGCGGCCACGCGCGCCATCTGGTAACCGGGCGCGACCAGGCCGAAGATGGCGCCGTCGAACGCGGCGCATTCGCCAATCGCGTAGATCGACGCATCGCTGCTGCGGCAGTGGCCGTCGACCGCGACGCCGCCGCGCTCGGCCACCGTCAGGCCCGCCTGGCGCGCCAGGCCGTCGCGCGGGCGGATGCCGGCCGAGAACACGATCAGGTCGGTCTCCAGCGGCGCGCCTTCGGCGAAGCGCATGCGGTAGCGGTATTGCGTGCCTTGCTTGATTTCCTGCGTCGCACGCGACAGGTGCACGCCCACGCCCAGCGCCTCGATGCGCGCCTTGAGCGCCGCGCCGCCGGCCTCGTCCAGCTGCACCGGCATCAGGCGCGGCGCGAACTCGACCACGTGCGCCTCCAGCCCGAGCGACTTGAGCGCGTTGGCGGCCTCCAGGCCCAGCAGGCCGCCGCCCACCACCACGCCGCGCCGGGCGCCATTGGCCGCCGCGCGGATCTGGTCCAGGTCGTCGAGCGTGCGGTACACCAGGCGCGAGGCTCCTTCGGCGCCGGCGATCGGCGGCACGAAGGGATAGGAGCCGGTGGCCAGCACCAGCTTGTCGTAGCCATGGCTGCCGTCGGCCGTCACCACCTGGCGCGCGTGGCGGTCGATGCGCAGCACCGGCGCGCCCAGCCGCAGCGACAGGCCGGGCCGTTGATAGAACGCGGCATCGCTCATGGCCATGGACTCGGCGTCGCGCCCGCCCATGTACTCGGACAGGTGCACGCGATCGTAGGCGCGCCGGCTCTCTTCGCCGAACACCAGGATGCGGTAGCGCGCCAGCGCGCCGCGCTCGATCAGTTGCTCGACGCAGTGATGGCCGACCATGCCGTTGCCGATGACGATCAGGGTCTGCATGGAAGTCGTGGAGGTCGCTGTGCTCATGGGTCTATCCAGGCTGGGCCGTTCGGGTTTCAAAAGACAAACGGCGCCCGGGACTGTTGGGTCCGGGCGCCGTTGCCTGCAATGCTTGCGTTGTCTGGCCGGACACGGGCCCGGTATGGCAATCAAAGCAATAAGCGTGCCATCCCGTTGACGCCCGCGCGGCGCGGCGCCGCCGCACCCGCCGCGCACCCAAACGGTTCCGCGCCGCACCAATCCGGTGCGGCCGCGCACCACCGCGCACGCCGCCAGTCCCCGCGCCCCGCTGCCCGCCCGTGGCAAGCGATTGGCATGGAACTTGCATCGGCAGGACATCGACCCGGCCGCGCCGGGAACCAGGGCAATGGCGCCCTGCCCGCCCGGCCCGCTGGCCGCGCAGGCAGGGCGCCTTCTTTTTTGGAGCCGAGCATGAGCGGCACGCCGCGCACCGTGGACACCGTCTGCCCCTACTGTGGCGTGGGCTGCGGCATGACCCTGCACGTGGAACGGGAGCAGGTGGTGAAGATCACCGGCAACCGCGACCATCCCAGCAACTTCGGCCGCCTCTGCACCAAGGGGTCCTCGGCCCACATCGCCCTGCGCCAGTCGGGACGGCTGGAACACGCCTACGTGCGCGCCCGCCGCGGGCAGGACCTGGCGCCGCGGCCGATGGCAGACACCCTGCGCGACACCGCCACGCGCTTGCGCGCCATCATCGATGCGCATGGCCCGGACGCGGTGTCGCTGTACGTGTCGGGGCAGATGTCGATCGAGGCCCAATACCTGGCCAACAAACTGGCCAAGGGCTTCATCGGCACCAACAACATTGAATCGAATTCGAGGCTGTGCATGGCCAGCGCCGCCAGCGGCTACAAGCTGTCGCTGGGCGCCGACGGACCGCCCGGCTCGTACCAGGACATCGACCGCGCCGACCTGTTCCTGGTGATCGGGGCCAACATGGCCGATTGCCATCCGATCCTGTACCTGCGCATGATGGAGCGGGTCAAGGCCGGCGCGCGCCTGATCGTGGTCGACCCGCGCCGCACCACCACCGCCGAGAAGGCGCACCTGCACCTGGCGATCCGACCGGGCACCGACCTGGCGCTGCTCAACGGCCTGCTGCACCTGCTGCACCAGGCCGGCAAGACCGACGCGGCCTTCATCGCCGCCCACACCGACGGCTGGGAGGCGATGCCGGACTTCCTGCGCGACTACGCGCCCGAGCGGGTCGAGGCGCTGACCGGCATCCCCGCCGCGCAACTGCGCCAGGCCGCCGAATGGATCGGCGCGGCGCCCGAATGGATGAGCTGCTGGACCATGGGGCTGAACCAGAGCACCCACGGCACCTGGAACACCAACGCGCTGTGCAACCTGCACCTGGCCACCGGCCGCATCTGCCGGCCCGGCAGCGGCCCGTTCTCGCTGACCGGCCAACCCAACGCCATGGGCGGGCGCGAGATGGGCTACATGGGTCCCGGCCTGCCGGGCCAGCGCAGCGTGCTGTCGGCCGCCGACCGCGCCTTTGTCGAGGCGCGCTGGGGCGTGCCGGCCGGCACGCTGCATACGCGGCTCGGGCAAGGCACCATCGACCTGTTCCAGCGCATGGCCGCGGGCGTGGTCAAGGCCTGCTGGATCATCTGCACCAACCCGGTGGCCAGCGTGGCCAACCGCGCCAATGTGGTGGCGGGGCTGCGGGCGGCGGAACTGGTGATCGCGCAGGACGGCTACCTGGACACCGAGACCAACCGCTACGCCGACATCCTGCTGCCGGGCGCGCTGTGGGCCGAGGCCGAGGGCGTGATGGTCAATTCCGAACGCACCCTGACGCTGATGCCACAGGCCGTGCCACCGCCCGGGGACGCGCTGCCCGACTGGCGCATCATCGCCGGCGTGGCCTGCGAGATGGGCTACGGCCACGCGTTCCAGTACGCCAGCGCGGCCGAGGTGTTCGACGAAATCGCCGCCTTCGCCAACCCCGCCACCGGCTACGACCTGCGCGGCGCCAGCCATGCGCGGCTGCGCGAGACGCCGCTGCAATGGCCCTGCGCGCGCGCCGACGGGCCGGACCGCAACCCGATCCGCTATCTCAATGACGACGTCAGCCAGCCATCGCTCCTGGCGGACGACGGCGCCCGCCCGCGCCTGGTGTTCGCCACCGCCAACGGCCGCGCGCAATTCCACGCGCGGCCGCATGTCGATCCGGCCGAGCTGCCCGACGCCGACTATCCCATGGTGCTCAACACCGGACGCCTGCAGCACCAATGGCATACGCTGACCAAGACCGGCAAGGTGCCGATGCTGAACAAGCTCAATTCCGCGCCGTTCGTGGAGATTCACCCAGACGACGCGGCAACGCTCGGCATCGGCGCCGGCGACGGCGTCGAGATCCGCTCGCGTCGCGGCCGCGCGGTGCTGCCCGCCGTGGTCACAGACCGGGTGCGGCCGGGCAACTGCTTCGCGCCCATGCACTGGAACGACGTGTATGGCGATGAACTCTGCATCAACGCCGTCACCAGCGACGCGATTGATCCGGTGTCGCAACAGCCGGAGCTGAAGTTCTGCGCGGTGGCGCTGTGCCGCGTACAGGCGCCTGTGGCCGTCGGCCCCCGGTCTGCCGATACGGCCTCGCTACCCGTCGCCGCGTTGGCTGGCGCGACCACACCGGCCGAGGCCATGGCCGCCGTGCTGGGCCTGGCTGGCGGCGAGCCACCCGCGCTGGATGCGCGCCAGCGCCATTACCTGTCGGGCTTTCTTGGCGGATTGCGGCAGGCCGGCGGCGCGTCCGGCATACCCGAGCTGCCCGTCCGTGCGCCTTTCGACGACGCCACCCGCCTATGGTTGAACGGCCTGCTGCATGGCTTGTACAGCCGCGCGCCATTGCCGTCGGCGCCAGCAATCACGGCGGCGGCCGGGACGGAAGAAAGCGCCGTCCGCATCATCGGCCCGCGCCCGCGCGTGACGCTGCTGTGGGCCTCGCAGACCGGCAATGCGGAATCGCTGGTTGAACGCAGCGCCAGCGCGCTGGCCGCGGCCGGCTTCGAGTTGCGCACCGCATGCATGGCCGACTATGCGATCGACGCCCTCGCTCGCACGCAGTACCTGCTGCTGATCACCAGCACCTTCGGCGACGGCGACGCGCCGGACAACGGCCAGGGCCTGTGGCGCGCCCTGTCGGCCGCCGATGCGCCGCGGCTGGCATCGCTGCGCTATGCGGTGCTGGCGCTGGGCGACAGCAACTATGACGCCTTCTGCGGCCATGGCCGTCGGCTCGACCAGCGGCTGGCGCAACTGGGCGCGCAGCCCTTGCTGGCGCGGGTCGATTGCGATACGGACTACGAGGCGCCGGCCGACGCCTGGCTGGAAAATGCCATCGCCACCATCCATGCGGCCGAGGCCGATCAGCATGGCCATCCGGCCACTGGCCTGATGCCGGACGACATCGCGGCGGCGCTGGCGGCCGACGCCCCGCCCACCGTGGCGGTCCGCGTCGCGCCGCCCGAGCCGCTCGCCCCGCCCGCCGGCGCGCGCCCCGCGCCGCCCTCCCGGACGCGTCCGGCCCCCGCGCGCCTGATCGGCAACCAGCGGCTGAACACCCGCGGCGACAAGGACACGCGCGCGCTGGCGCTGGACATCGCCGGCACGGGACTGGACTACGAGGCCGGCGACGCCCTCGGCGTATGGCCGCTGAACTGTCCCGAGCTGGTGGAAGAACTGCTGGCGCAGGCCGGCCTGTCGGGCGATGCCGTGGCCAGCGTGCCGGGCGCGGGCGACATGCCGCTGGCCCGGGCGCTGTCCGCCCATTACGAAATCGCGCGACCGGCACCGGCCGCGCTGGCGTTGATCGCCGAGCACAGCCGCGATCCCGGCCTGCGGCAATTGCTGGCAGAGGAGCGCCGCGCCGACCTGCGCCAATGGCTGTGGGGCAAGCAACTGGCCGACGTGCTGCACGCGTTTCCAGTGACACTGCCGGCGCAGGCGTGGCTGGGCGCGCTCAAGCGCTTGCAGCCGCGCCTGTACTCCATCGCCTCCAGCCCCAAGGCGCATCCTGGCGAAGTCCACCTGACCGTGTCCGCCGTGCGCTACGACAACGGCAGACGGCAACGCAAGGGCGTCTCGTCGACCTTCCTGGCCGACCGCGCCGGCGAGGCCGACGTGCCGGTCTTCGTGCAGGAAGCCAGCCATTTCCGTCCGCCGCGCCAGGGCGACACGCCGATGATCATGGTGGGACCCGGCACCGGCGTGGCGCCGTTCCGCGCCTTTCTGCAGGAACGGCGGGCGCGCGGCGACCGCGGCCGCAACTGGCTGTTCTTCGGCGAGCGGCACGCGGCCAGCGATTTCTACTATCGCGACGAACTGCAGGCGCTGCGCGACGACGGCCTGCTGACGCGGCTGGACCTGGCGTTCTCACGCGACCAGGCCGCCAAGGTCTACGTGCAGGACCGCATGCGCGAGCATGGCGCGCAGCTATGGGCGTGGCTGCAGGAGGGCGCGCACTTCTATGTCTGCGGCGATGCCGAGCGCATGGCCAAGGACGTGGACGCCATGCTCCGGCAGTTGGTGGCGCAACACGGCGGCATGGACGCCGACGCCGCCGCGGCCTACGTGGCGCGCATGACGGCGGACAAGCGTTATGTGCGCGACGTGTATTGAAAAGGGCACGGCCGTGCCCCCTGGGTGACCGGCTCGTGCCCCCTTTCGCGCCTGCCCGCGTTGGGCGGGATCAGGGCGCCGGGTTCGGGTGGCGCACGTGGATCTGGTCGATGGCCTGCAGCACGTCGGCCGGCAGTTCAACATCGACGCTGTCGATATTCTCCTTCAATTGCTGCAGATTGGTCGCGCCGATCAGGTTGCTGGTGACGAACGGACGCTGATTGATCCAGGCCAGCGCCAGGTGCGTCGGCGAAATGCCGTGCTGGCGCGCCAGCTCCACGTATTCGCGGGTGGCGGCCTCGGCCTGCGGGTTGCTGTAGCGGGTGAAGCGCGTGTACAGCGTCAGGCGGGCGTTGGCCGGACGCGCGCCGTCCAGGTACTTGCCGCAGAGCATGCCCATGGCCAGCGGCGAATAGGCCAGCAGGCCCACGCCTTCGTGGTGGGTGAATTCGGACAGGCCGATCTCGTAGACGCGGTTGAGCAGGCTGTAGGCGTTCTGGATCGAGGCGATGCGCGGCAGGCCCAGGTTGTCGGCGGCCTTGAGGAATTGCGATACGCCCCACGGCGTTTCGTTGGAGACGCCCACGTGGCGCACCTTGCCGGCGCTGACGAAGTCCTGCAGCACCGACAGGGTTTCTTCGATCGGCACGGTGTGGTCGTCCTTGACCCACGGATACGACAACTGGCCGAAGGTGGCGGTGGTGCGGTCGGGCCAGTGCAACTGGTACAGGTCCAGGTAGTCCGTCTGCAGGCGCTTGAGGCTGGCGTCCAGCGCCTCGGTCAGGTTCTTGCGGTCCAGGAAGGTCTTGCCGTCGCGGATGTGGCCGGGACGCTTGGGATCGCGCACCGGGCCGGCCACCTTGCTGGCCAGCACGATGTCCTGGCGGCGCTTGCTGCGCGCCAGCCAGGTGCCGATGTAGGTTTCGGTCAGGCCCTGGGTTTCGGGCTTGGGCGGCACCGGGTACATTTCGGCCACGTCGACCAGGTTGACGCCGCGCTCCAGCGCGTAGTCCAGCTGCTGGTGGGCCTCGGCCTCGGTGTTCTGCTCGCCCCAGGTCATGGTGCCCAGGCCGATCAGGCTGACGTCCAGGTCGGTACGGCCGAGTTTGCGGTATTTCAAGTTCTGCTCCGTGCGGAATCTCTGAAGGGAGCGATCACCTTACCGCAACTCGGTTGGCGTTTTGCTGACGGCGTTGCGCCCTTGGCCCACCCTGTGGACGCCGCCCGCGCCGCCCCCGCGTCAGGCGATGGCCTGGCGCACCCAGGCGATCACGTCGTCATGGACCGGCGCCCAGCCCAGCTCGCGGCGCGCCTTGCCCGCCCGCACCCGGCTGTTGGAACCGAGCGCGTAGGCGCCCAGGTCCTTGCCCCAGTAGGCCACCGCCTGCGCCGGATCCCAGGCCTGGGCCGGCCCCAACCCCAGCGCCTGGCCGATGGCGCCAACCAGGTCGACGAAGGCCGCCTCGCCGTTCTCGACGAAATAGAAGCTGCCGGCCGGCGCCTTGTCCAGGGCCAGCCGGTACAGCGCCGCCACGTCGGCGACGTGCACGTTGGACCAGCGGTTCAGGCCCCGGCCGACGTGCCGCGCGATGCCGCTTGCGCGGGCCTGCGCCACCAGCGGCGGAATCTGCACGCTTTCGGCGCGCGGCCCCTCGGTGGCGCCGTAGATCAGGCTGTGGCACAGCACCACGCTGCGCACGCCGGGCGCGCTGGCCAGGATCAGGTCGTTGATGGCGATGCGCGCGGCCTTGCCCGGCACCGGCGCCACCGGCGTGGTTTCGTCGAACACCGCGTCGGACGGCTCGCCCAGCGCGTCGTCGGCGACCAGGCTGCTGCCGCTGGTGTGGATGAACACCTTGCCGCTGCCGGCCAGCGCGCCCAGCAGGGCCTCGACGGCGCCACGGTGGTCGCTGTCGGCCGCGTTGATGACGGCGTCGGCGGCGCGCGCCTCGGCCGCCAGCAGCGCCGCGTCGTCCAATGTGCCCAGCACCGGTTCGATGCCGAAACCGCGCAGCTCGGCGGCGCGCTCGGGGTTGCGGATCAGGCCGCGGACCTCATGGCCGGCCTTGACCATCGAGGTAGCGACCGCGCCGCCGATGAATCCGCTGGCGCCGGTGATGAATAGCTTCATGGTGCTTGCTCCTTGTATTGGTAGGCCGCGAGAGGCTCAGGCGGCCGTGGTTTCCGCTTGCGAGGCCGGCACGCCGCCATGGAACTGCGGCAGCACGTGCTCGGCGATCTCGTGCAGCGTGTCGGCCAGCGGCCGCTGGTTGCGCCGCAGGTGCAGGCCGATGTGCTGCACACCCGCGGCGCGCAGCGCATGAAGTTCCCGCGCCAGCGCGTGGCGGCCCGCCTGCGCGCCGAAGCGAAAGCGCCGCAGCGGCGCGTCCGGGTCCTCGGCCAGGTCCAGGTGGATGAAACTGGCATAGGGTTTGTCGCCAGCCACCTGGCGCCAGGCGGCGCTGCGCCGCGCATGGTCGTCGGGCGCGCCGGGATAGGCCAGGCAGGCATCCATGTGCGCACCGATCCAGGCCGGCGTCTGCTGCGCCAGGCCCGCCACCAGCAGCGGCGGCGCCGGCGCCCGCGGCAGCACGTCCAGGCCATCGGGCAGGCTGCCGCGGGCGCCTTGGCGCAGCAGCGCCACCTGTTCGCGGAAAGCGGCGCCGCGATTGGGAAAATCGCGGCCGAACAGCGGATACTCCACCGGCCGGTCGCCGCTGGCCACGCCCAGCAGCAGGCGGTTGCCGCTCAGCCGCTGCACGCTGGCGGCGGACTTGAGCGTCAGCAGCGGCTCGCGCAGCGGCAGCACCACTGCGGCGGTGCCCAGCAGGATGTCGCGCGTGACGCCCGCCAGGTAACCCAGGTAGGTGAATATCTCGAACACCTGGCCGGCGTCGCCGAAGGCCGGGTCGTACAGCGGCACGTCGCGCACCCACAGGGCGCGAAAGCCGAGCCGGTCGGCCAGCACGGCCAGGTCGGCGTGGCGTTGCAGGTCGGGCTCGCCGGGCAGGCGGCCGGCCTGGCGCCGCGCCTGCTCGCCGGCGGCGGTCCAGTCGTTGTCCAGGGGCGCTTCCAGGCCGATGCTGAAACCGCCCGCGGTCAGGCTCGAAAGCGCGTTGTCCATGGCGCGCCTCAGTCCCAGGCCGCGGCCAGGCCGTCGGGGCTGACTTCGCGGCCATTGCGTTCCAGCGCGGCGATCTGCGCCATGTCGGCGTCGGTCAGGCGCAGGTCGCGGGCCAGCAGGTTGCTCGCCAGGTTCTCGCGCTTGGTGGACGACGGGATCACGGCGAAGCCGCGCTGCAGCGCCCAGGCCAGCGCCACCTGCGCCGGCGTGGCGTTGTGGCGCCGCGCGATCTGGCCAATCACGGGGTCCTTGAGCACCTTGCCGTAGGCCAGCGTCATGTACGACGTGACGTGGATGCCCTGTTCGTTCAGGAAGTCCACCAGCTTGCGGTTCTGCAGATACGGGCTGAGCTCGATCTGGTTGGTGGCGATCGCTTCCTTGCCGACGGCGGCGATGGCTTCGCGGGTCTCGGCGATGGGGAAGTTGGAAATGCCGATCTGGCGCGTCAGGCCCTGCTCGCGGGCGTCCATCAGGCCGGCCATCATCTCGGCGATGGCCACGCCGTTGCCGGGCGCGGGCCAGTGGATCAGGGTCAGGTCGACGTAGTCGGTGCGCAGCTTGGCCAGGCTGTCCTTCAGGCTGGGCACCAGCTTGGCGCGGCCATAGTTCGGCACCCAGATCTTGGTGGTCACGAACAGGTCGGCGCGGGCGACGCCGCTGGCCTCGATGGCCTGGCCCACTTCGGCTTCGTTTTCATAGATCTGGGCGGTGTCGACGGCGCGGTAGCCGACGTCCAGCGCGTTGCGCACGGAATCGATGACGACCTGGCCCTGCAGGCGGAAAGTGCCGACGCCAAAAGACGGGATGCTCATGTAAAACTCCTGGGTAAGTGTTGGAATGCATCCAGTGTGCCCGCTCGATCCTTGCGGAATAAGCCCGGTATTGGCGAAATACTTTTGATATAACGTCAAATATGAAGACGACACTCGACGAAATGCAGGTCTTTATCGCCATCGTGGACTGCGGTTCGATCACCGCCGCCGCCGACGCGCTGCAGCAAACCATTTCCGCCACCAGCCGCACCATGACGCGGCTGGAGGAAAAGTTGCAGACCACGCTGATGCGCCGCACCACCCGGCGGCTGGAGCTGACCGAGGAAGGCAGCGCCTACCTGGAGCAGGCCCGCAAGATCATCGCCGCGGTCGAAGAGACCGAGGAACAGATGCGCGCGCGACGCAACCAGCCGGCCGGCCGCCTGCGGGTCGACGCCGCCTCGCCCTTCATGCTGCACGTCATCGTTCCGCTGGTGCCGGGCTACCGCCAGCGCTATCCCAAGGTCGAGCTGGAGCTGAACAGCAACGAGGGCAACATCGACCTGCTGGAGCGCCGTACCGACCTGGCGCTGCGCATCGGCAGCCTGAAGGATTCGTCGCTGCACGCGGTGCCCATCGGCCGCAGCCGCGTGCGGGTGCTGGCCAGCCCCGGCTACCTGGCGGCGCATGGCACGCCCAAGCGGGTAGCCGATCTGCGCGAGCACACCCTGCTCGGCTTCTCGCAACTGGAATCGCTGAACGAATGGCCGCTGGAGGACGCCGACGGCCAGCCGCTGCACATCCAGCCGTCGATCCGCTCGTTCAGCGGCGAGACGCTGCGGCAACTTGCGCTGAACGACGCCGGCATCGTCTGCCTTTCCGACTTCATGACGCGCGCCGACCGCCAGTCCGGCGCGCTGCGCCAGCTGTTCCCGCGCCAGACGCTGGACGTGCGCCAGCCGGTCAATGCGGTCTATTACCGCAACACCGCGATCTCCTCGCGCATCAAGTCCTTCATCGACTACCTGGTCGAATCGCTGGGGCCTCGCGGCTTCGACGAGTGAGCGCGGCGCGCGCGGCTCCGGCGACGCCAGGCTGCGGCGGGTCCGGCATAATGGCCGCCTGAACCGCAACATCACGCAATACCCATGAAAAGCAGCTCCAAGGGCGGACTCGTCTATTCCACCGACGGCGGCCGCATGTGCCCCCAATGCCGGCGCCCGCTCGCCGACTGCCAATGCCAGGCGGCGTCCCGCCCGGTGCCGGCACCGGGCGGCGCGCGCGTGTCGCGCGAAACCAAGGGCCGCGGCGGCAAGGCCGTGACCGTCGTCAAGGGCCTGCCGCTGGACGACGACGCGCTGGCGGCGCTGGGCAAGCAGTTGCGTACCGCCTGCGGCTCCGGCGGCACCGTCAAGGACGGCGTCATCGAGGTGCAGGGCGATCACTGCGACCGCATCCTGGCCGCGCTCGAAAAACTCGGCCATCGCGCCAAGCGCGCCGGAGGTTGACCACCATGATCCTGGACCCCGCCATCGTCGACAGCTGGCACGCCCACGTCTACTTCAACGCCGATAGCCGCGACGCGGCCTGGGCGCTGCGCGCACAGGCGCTGGACGCGTTCGGCGACAGCGTCCAGATGGGCCGCTTCCACGAGCGCCCGGTCGGCCCGCATCCGCAATGGAGCTACCAGCTCGCCTTCGCGCCGGCCGCGCTGCCGCGCGTGCTCACCTGGCTGGCGCTGAACCATGGCCTGCTGGACGTGTTCCTGCATCCGAACACCGGCGAATCGCTGCGCGATCACCGCGACTGCGCGCTGTGGATCGGCCACAGCCACACGCTGAACCTGGCGGCGCTCGGCGGCTGATCCCCGCGCCGGCCTTGCGCGGCGCGCCGGCCGCGCCCTCTTCCGATAGACGACACCCGACATGAACCTGCATTACCGCCCAGCCCATCCCGACGACGCCGCTGCCTGCATCGACCTGCGCGGCCGCACCCGCGAGAACGCCTTCTCGGCCAAGGACCTGCGCGCCCTGGGCATCACCGTCGAAAGCTGGCGCGACGGCATCCGCGACGGCGCGCTGCCGGGCGTGGTGGCGCTGGCCGACGGCGTGATGGCGGGTTATTGCTTCGGCGATCGCGACAGCGGCGAGATCCTGGTGCTGGCCCTGCTGCCGGCCTACGAGGGCCGCGGCATCGGCCGCGAACTGCTCGGGCAGGTCATGCGAACGCTGCGGGCGCTGGGCCATGAACGGTTGTTCCTGAGTTGCGCGGCCGATCCGGGCGTGCGCTCGCATGGCTTCTACCGGCGGCTGGGCTGGGCGCCCACGGGCGAGATCGACGCGGCCGGCGACGAAGTGCTCGCCTACCGGTTCGCCTAGCGTCCGCCCCCGCGCATGCCGCCGACCGGCGCGCCTTCGCCCCCCGGCCTGGCCTACGCGAAACGCGCCATCAGGAAATCGATGAACGCCCGCGTGCGCGCCGACAGGTCGCGCTTGCTGGGGTAGTACACGAACAGGTCGGCCGAAGGCAGGATGAACTCGGGCAGCACCACGCGCAAGCGCCCGCTTTCCAGGTACTTGGCCAGGTCCCACTCCGAGCGCACCAGGATGCCATGGCCGTCCAGCGCCCAGTTCAGCACGATGTCGCCATCGTTGCTGGACAGCGCGCCGTGCACCTTCACGGTCTCGGCGCGGCCCTCGCGCGTGAATCGCCAGACGCCGTAGGCGTCCTCGTTCTGCCGGTGGATGATGCACTGGTGGTCGGCCAGGTCGCGCAGGCTGGCGGGCGTGCCGTGGCGCGCCAGGTAGCGCGGCGCCGCGCACAGGAAGCGCCGGTTCGACAGGACGCGGCGCGCCACCAGGCGTTGGTCGGGCAAGGCGCCGAAGCGGATGCCCAGGTCCACGCCGCTTTCCACCAGGTCGATCGGCCGGTCGGTCACGTCCAGCTGCACCTCGACCTGCGGATGATGCAGGGCGAACTCCGACACGATGGGCGCGATCGCCGTGCGGCCGAAGCCGAGCGTCGCATTGATGCGCAGCAGGCCCTTGGGCACCGAGCCGCTGGACGACACCACCTCTTCCATTTCGCGCACGTCGGCCAGGATGCGCGTGGCGTAGTGCAGGTAGGTTTCGCCTTCGGGCGTCAGGCTGATGCTGCGGGTGGTGCGGTTCACCAGCCGCACGCCCAGCCGCGCCTCCAGTTGCGCCAGGCGCTTGGTGGCCGCCGGCGGCGTCAGGTCGAGCTGGCGCGCCACCGTCGACAGGTTGCGGTGGCGCGCCAGCAGCACGAAGAACTCCAGGGAGGATGCCAGATCGTGGTTCACGGCGGGGAACGCCTCATCGGGACGAGGGCGGCGACGGGCAACGAGCGCCGGAATCTTTAACTTTCAGTTAATAAAGTAGTGCCTGATAGCGAATCATAATGCGCCTTCAAGCCAATAATCTACGGTTTTTCCCATCCGCCGCACGGCCAGGAGACACCATGAAAATCGTCGAAATCCGCGAGAAGACCGTCCCGATCAGTTCCCCGATCCGCAACGCCTACATCGACTTCAGCAAGATGACGCTGAGCCTGGTGGCGGTGGTGACCGACGTGGTGCGCGACGGCCGGCGCGTGATCGGCTACGGCTTCAATTCCAACGGCCGCTATGGCCAGGGCACGCTGATGCGCGAACGCTTCATCCCGCGCGTGCTGGAGGCCGACCCCGCCAGCCTGCTCGACGACAGCGGCGACAACCTCGATCCGCACCGCATCTGGAACGCGATGTACGTCAACGAAAAGCCGGGCGGCCATGGCGAACGCTCGGTCGCCATCGGCACCATCGACATGGCGGTGTGGGACGCGGTCGCCAAGATCGCCGGCAAGCCGCTGTTCCAGCTGTTGGCCGAGCGCTACGGCAACGGCCGCCCCGACCGCCGCGTGTTCGTCTATGCGGCGGGCGGCTACTACTACCCGGGCCAGGACCTGGGCAAGCTCAAGGACGAGATGCGCGGCTACGTCGACCGCGGCTATACCGTGGTCAAGAAGAAGATCGGCGGCGCCTCGCTGGACGAAGACCTGCGCCGCATCGACGCCATCCTGGGCGTGCTGGGCGACGGCAGGAAACTGGCGGTCGACGCCAATGGCCGCTTCGACCTGGACACCGCGATCCGCTACGCCAAGGCGCTGTCGCAGTACGACCTGTTCTGGTACGAGGAAGCCGGCGACCCGCTCGACTTCGAACTGCAGGCCACGCTGCGCAACTACTACGACAAGCCGATGGCCACCGGCGAGAACCTGTTTTCGATGCAGGACGCGCGCAACCTGATCCGCTACGGCGGCATGCGGCCGGACCGCGACTGGCTGCAATTCGACTGCGCCCTGAGCTATGGTCTGGTGGAATACCTGCGCACGCTGGACATGCTGCGCCAGCACGGCTGGTCGGCCAGCCGCTGCATTCCGCACGGCGGCCACCAGATGTCGCTGAACATCGCCGCCGGCCTGGGGCTGGGCGGCAATGAATCCTATCCGGACCTGTTCCAGCCCTACGGCGGCTTCCCCGACGGCGTGCGGGTCGACAACGGCCACGTCACCCTGCCCGAACTGCCCGGCATCGGCTTCGAGGGCAAGGCGGACCTGATCGCCGAGATGCGCAAGCTGGCGGAGTAAGGGGCCGGTAGCGAGCGGGACGCCACGCGCCCCGGCGCGGCTCAGTCGACGGCGGCGTCGCCCTCGGCCTGCGGCGCCCGCAGATAGCGCCCCGGCGTCGTACCGAAGGCGCGCTTGAACATGGCGATGAAATTGCCGGGCGTGGCGTAGCCCAGCGCGTCGGCCACCTGCGCCACCGGCTGGCCCGCGCTCAGGCGTTCCAGCGCGTGGATCAGCCGCAGTTGCTGGCGCCACTGCGCGAAGCCTAATCCCGTTTCCTCGCGGAAAAGGCGCTGCGCGGTGCGCGGCGCCAGCCCGGCCAGCGCTGCCAGTGCTTCCAGCGGCCGGTTGTCGGCCGGGTCGTCCGCCAGGACTTGCGCAAGCCGAGCCAGCCGGCGGTCGCGCGGCCATGGCAGGTGCAGGCGCTCGCGCGGCGCCGCCTCGATCTCGTCCAGCAACACCGCCGCGAAGCGCGCGCGCGCCGGGTCCAGCGCCAGCTTGTCCGGCCAATCGGCCGCGCGCAGCACCATGGCGCGCAACACCCCATCCGCACCCAGCACACAGGGCGACGTCGGCAGGGCCGCGGCGGCCCGCGGATGCACCAGCGCCACCCAGCCGCTGGCCGCGCCCACCACGCTGACCCGATGCCGCAGCCCCGGCGGGATCCAGCCCGCGCGCTGCGGCGGCAACAGCCATGAGCCGGCCTCGGTGCGCACCCGCATCGCGCCGCTATCCACCCCGAACAACTGCCCGCGGGCATGGGCGTGCCAATCGTATTCGCGCGAGCCCAGGCGGAATTCGCTGCCTGGCGCGTCGGCGCCATGGAACACGCACACGGCCGGGCCGTCGAGCAATTCGCTGTAGTCGGGCGCGGGGGCTGCGGTCTGGCGGGTTCGCATGATTTGTTGGCGCGCCGGCATTACCGGCGGGGACGCGCTTGCGCGCAAGCTGTATGGGTGCCGGCAACGCCGGCCTGCTTCGAGGACATTATGCAGAATCTCCACGTTTCCATCATCGGCGCCGGCCTGGGCGGCCTGTGCCTGGCGCAGGGGCTGGCGCGCGCCGGCATCGACTTCGACGTCTACGAGCGCGATGCGCGCACCGACAGCCGGGTGCAGGGCTACCGCCTGCGCATCGACGCCAGCGGCCAGGCGGCGCTGGCGCACTGCCTGCCGCCGGACCTTTACGCCCTGTTCCAGCACAGTTGCTCGACCCACGACCGCCCGGGCGCCATGCTCGACGCGCAACTGCGGCCGCTGCCGCAACGCGCCTCCGCCACCTGGCGCCTGGACGACGCCGACGCCCCGCCCGACCGCTCGGCGCACCGGCAGACGCTGCGCGAGATCCTGCTGGCCGGCCTGGACGGGCGCGTGCATTTCGGCCATGGCTGCGCGGGCATGGACGACGGCGGCCCGCGCCTGGAGGGCATCCGCGCGCGGCCCGGCACGCTGGTGGTGGCCGCCGACGGCGTGCACTCGGCGCTGCGGCGCCAGCACTTGCCGCAAGCGGCGCCCGAGGACAGCGGCACGGTGACGATCTTCGGCATGGCGCCGGCCGGCAGCCTCGCGCCCGATGGCCTGCCGCCGGACCTGCGCGACGGCGCCGGCGTGGTGTTCGGCGCCGGCTACGCGCTGGTGCTGGACGCCATGAAACTGGCGGCGCTGCCGGCGCTGGCGCAACGCCTCGCGCCGGCTTGCGCGCTGACGGCGGTGCCCGGCTACCAGTACTGGGCGATCATCGGCGAGCGCAGCGCGGTGCCGGGCGCGGACGACGCCGCGATCAGCGCGAGCCAGCGGGACGACACCGCGACGGGCGCGCGCTGGCAACAGGCCGCGCAGCGCCTGCTGGCGCCGGTGCATCCCGCGCTGGCCGCCATGGTGGCCGCCAGCGACCCGCGCGGCATCGCGCTCAAGACCGTCTACCAGGCGCCGCCCCTGCCGCAATGGACGCAAGCCGGGCTGACTTTCCTGGGCGACGCGGTGCATGCGATGAGTCCGGCGGGCGGCCTGGGCGCCAACACCGCCCTGGCGGATGCGCAATCGCTGGCGACGCGGCTGGCGCGGGTGTGCAAAGGCCTGCCGCTGGGGCAGGCCTTGCGGGACTATGAAGCGGATCTGCGGTGGCGCGGCGACCGGGCCGTCCAACAATCGGCCGAGGCCGCCGCCCGCATCACCGGCAGGAGCCGGCGCAAACCGCGATAGCGATCGCGGCGCGTGGCGACAGGCGTCGCCACATCGGGCAAAGCGGTCAGGCGGGCAGCGCGATCCGCTCGGGCGCGGCAACCCGCAAGTTTTCCCGCAACTTGAACAGGGCCACCGTGCCGGCCAGCGCGCCGGCCTGATCGCTCAACATGGCGGACGCCGCCGCCGACTGTTCCACCAGCGCGGCGTTCTGCTGGGTGGCCTGGTCCATGTCGGAAACGCTGCGGTCGATCTGGCTGATGCCCACGCTCTGCTCGGCCATGGCCCCGTGGATTTCGCTGACCAGCTTCTGCACGCGCGACACGCCTTCGACGATTTCCTGCATCGTCGAGCCGGCCGCCTGCACCCGCTCGGTGCCGCTCTTGACATTCTGTACCGAAGCCTGGATCAGCGCGCGGATCTCCTGCGCCGAGGCGGCGCTGCGCTGCGCCAACGTGCGGACCTCGCCGGCCACCACGGCAAAGCCGCGGCCCTGCTCGCCGGCGCGCGCCGCTTCCACCGCCGCGTTCAGCGCCAGGATATTGGTCTGGAACGCAATGCCGTCGATGACACTGATGATCTCGGTGATGCGCTCGGACGACTGCGCGATGGCGCCCATGGTGGTGACGGCGTCGGTCACCACCTGGCCGCCGCGCTCGGCCGCCAGGCTGGCCTCGGTCGCCAGGCGCGTGGCGTGCTCGGCGGCCTCCTCGGTCTGGCGCACGCTGGAAGTCAATTCGGTCAGCGCCGACGAGGTTTCCTGCAACGAGCCGGCCGATACCTCGGTGCGCTGCGACAGGTCGCGGTTGCCCATCTCGATCTCGCGCGTGGCCGAGGTCATCGAATGCACGCCGTTGCGCACGTCGAGCATCACGTGGCTGATCTTGTCGACAAAGGCGTTGAACGAAGCGGAGATCTGCGCCACTTCGTCATGGCCCACCACGGCCAGCCGGTGCGTCATGTCGCCTTCGCCCGAGCCGATGGTGTCCATCGCATCGCGCACCGCGGACAGGCGCTTGAAGGCGCGCGACGTCACCACGCTGGCCAGCACGACGGCAACCAGCGTCAGCACCACCATCGAGATCAGGGTGGCGTTGAACACCTGCGCCAGGCCCGCGGTGGCCTCGGCCTCGTCCAGCGCGATCACCAGGAACCAATCGGTGCCGGGGATGCGGCGCGCCTTGAGCAGCTTGGGCGCGTCGTTCAGGCTCAACGCCAGCGGCGCGGCGCCGTCGCGCGCCATGTCGGCCAGCACGGCCGGCGTGAGGCCGGCCGCCACGTCGGTCGACGGCTTGAGCGCCAGCTTGTCATCGACGTGCGAAATCACCTGGCCATCGGTCGCCAGCACGAACGCGGTGCTGGACGGCGTCGGCCGGATGACCTTGATGACGTCCTTGATACCGTCCAGCGCCACCGCGCCGCTGATGGCGCCGGTGGTCTGGCCGTTGCGCACGATCGGCGCGGTGAAGGCCACGTAGGGCTTGCCGGTGCCCGAATCGCCGTATGGCTTGGTCACGGCCAGCTTGCCGGCGGCCACCGCGCTCTTGTACCAGGGACGCGCGGTCGGATCGTAGTCGGGCGGCGTCTGCGCGGTGGAGAAGTAGGTCTTGTCGCTCCAGCCGATGCTGGTGATGGGAAAGCCGTTGGTTTCGCCCATCAGTTTGGTCAGGCCGCGCGGATCGCCCTTTTCGACCACGGCGGCGGTGGCGGTCACGGCCTGGGCCTTGTCGGCGGACCAGCGTTCGATGGCGCTGGCGTTGCCGGCGGCGATGGCGTCCAGGTCCGCGGAGATGGTCGCCATCATGTTGTCGCGCACGATCTGATAGATCGCGATGCCCGAGAGCACCAGCGCGCCGATGACGGTGAAACAGGTGATCAACAGGATCCTGTTGCGCAACGAGGTGATTTTCATGCTTGTCTTCTTACTGCAACTGCCCGTGCCGGAGGGCACGGGTATCCAGGTACGCGATAAAAGGTCCGCGCCACCCAGGCTTACGGCAAGGCGGCAAGGGACTTTAGGCCCGGCGCGCGTCGAACCCTGCGCATACGCAAACGACATGGGGCGGCAGTCCCGGCAAGGCATAATGGACGCCAAGACCGCGGTGCGCGGCGTGGAATGCGTCGACGGCCCGGGCCGCCTTGGAACCGGTTTGGTCACGCCAGTGATACGCAGGGAGCTTTCGTTGGACCCGATACTCGCCGAACTGTCGGCGTCGCTGCAGGCCGCCAAGTCGGTCGAACAGTTGACCCGCCCCATCCTGGATATGCTCGGCGCCGTGACCGGGCTGGAATCCACCTACCTCACGTCGATCGACCCGCAGGCCGACCGGCAGCAGGTACGCTACGCGCGCAATGCCGGCACGTTACAGATTCCGGAAGGCCTGTCGGTGCCATGGTCGGACACGCTGTGCAAGCGCGCGCTGGACGAGGGCCGCATGGCCACCAGCGACGTCGGCGCCTGCTGGCCCGACTCCGAGGCGGCGCGCCAGCTTGGCATCCAGACCTACGTCAGCGCGCCCATCCGCACCGACGACGGCCTGCTGCTGGGCACCCTGTGCGGCGCCAGCGCCAGCCAGCGGCCGATCGCGCCACAGGCCGAATCGATCCTGCGGCTTTTCTCCAACGTGATCGCCAGCTTCCTGGAACGCGAGCAGCTCGTCGCCCAACTGCGCGACGCCAACGCCAGGCTGCTGGCATTTGCGCTGACCGATCCGCTCACCGGCCTGCCCAACCGCCGCGCCCTGTACGAAGAACTGGACCGGCTGCGCGGCCGCGCCCTGCGCGAAGGCGGCAGCGTGCTGGTGGGCGTGGTCGACCTGGACGGCTTCAAGGGCATCAACGACACCCACGGCCACCAGCAGGGCGACGTCTTCCTGCAGGAAATCGCGCGCCGCCTGGCAATGACGCTGCGCGCCTCCGACATGGTGGGCCGGCTGGGCGGCGACGAATTCGTGCTGATCGGCCCCGGCCCGGCCCTGGCGCGCGGCGACGCGGCGCCGGGGCACGAGGCCCAACGCGGCGACGCCGAGGAAGCCGCCCGCTCGCTGGAAGATCGCGCCGCCGCCGCCACCGTCGGCCGCTACCAGCTCGGCGAGGTCACCCTGCCGTATGAGGGCGCCAGCGTCGGCGTGGTGGCGCTGGATCCGCGCGGCCTGTCGGCCGAGGAAGCCGTGCGCCTGGCCGATGCCCGCATGTACGACATCAAGCGCGCCCGCAAGGCCGCCCGCACCATCCACTGAACCGGACGGCCCGGGCGCAGGTTCATCGGGGGCTTGCACAACACATAAGTGTTTGCTAATGTGTTGCCATGATGGAAAACGACATCTTCAAGGCCCTGGCCGACCCCACCCGCCGCGCGATCTTCGACAAGCTCGCCGCGGGCGCCATGAACGCCAGCGCGCTGCGCGCGGGCCTGGACATCAGCCAGCCCGCGGTCTCGCAACACCTGGCGGTGCTGCGCCAGGCGCGCCTGGTGCGCGAGGAACGCCAGGGGCGCTTCGTCAACTACCAGGTCGATCCGGACGGTCTGGCGCTGCTCGCCGGCTGGATGTCCAAGTACCGTGCCTACTGGCCGGCGCGCGTCGACGCCCTGAAGACACTGCTCAAGGAAATGGACCAATGAACCCCGCGGACCCCACCCGGCAGGACACGGCGCTGGTGCTCGATTACGAGCTGGACGCGCCGCCCGAGAAAGTCTGGCGCGCCATCAGCATCCCGGCGCTGCGCGAGCAATGGCTGCCGGACGGCGCGCTGGCCGACGCCGAGCCGCTGGCCGCCACCCCGGGCGTCGAGGTCCGCTACCGCATGCGCGAGACGCTGCCGCCCTGCCTGGCCAGCGTGGTGACGTTCCAGCTCAGTCCCACCGCCGATGGCGGCACGCGCCTCACCATCGTCCACACCCCTGATGACGCCCGCCTGACGCAACCGGCGCCGCAGGCGGCCAACGATTCCTGGTCCGGCTTCAAGCTCGCCGCCTGACGCCCCCTTCCCTTTTCACGCAAGACAGGAGTTCGCTCATGAGCGAAACGATGCAGCTCGTCCCGATGGTGGTGGAACAGTCCGGCCGCGGGGAACGTTCGTTCGACATCTACTCGCGCCTGCTGCGCGAACGCATCATCTTCCTGAGCGGCGAAGTCAACGACGCCGTCTCGGCCCTGGTGTGCGCGCAGCTGCTGTTCCTGGAAGCCGAGAACCCCGGCAAGCCGATACACATGTACATCAACTCGCCCGGCGGCGTGATCACCAGCGGCCTGGCCATGTACGACACCATGCAGTTCATCAAATCGCCGGTGCACACGCTGTGCATGGGCACGGCGCGATCGATGGGCTCGTTCCTGCTGATGGCGGGCGAGCCCGGCAAGCGCGCCGCGCTGGCCAACGCCAGCCTGCACGTGCACCAGCCGCTGGGCGGCTTCCAGGGACAGGCCTCGGACATGCTGATCCACGCCGAGGAAATGCAGCGCACCAAGCAGCGCATCATCCGCCTGTATGCCGAACACTGCGGCCGCAGCTACGAGGACGTCGAGCGCAGCCTGGACCGCGACCGCTACATGACCGCCGAGGAAGCGGTCGAATGGGGCCTGATCGACCACGTCATGGATGCGCGCTCGGCCGGCTTCTGATGCGCCGACGCGCAAGGACGCCGCCGCGCCCGGGCTGCTTGCGCCATCGGCGTCCGCGCCCCGCTACGCGCCGGCCGCGACACGCTGGTGGCGCGCCCGCAGCACGCCATTGGCCAGCGCCCCCAGGGCCAGCAGCACGGCCGTGCCCAGGAACACGGCCGGCATGCCGAAATGCCCGCCGATGAATCCGCCGAGCAAGGGGCCCGCCACCTGGCCCGCGTACTGCGCCGAGATCGACATGCCGAGCACGTTGCCGCCGACGCCGTCGGGCACATTGTGGCGGATCACGCTGGTCACGCACGGCAGCAGCCCGCCCAGCGCCAAACCCATCAGGAAGCGCAGCGCCACCAGCTGCCAGCCGGCGGTGACGAAGGCCTGCGGCACCAGCAGCAACGCCGCCACCGCCAGCGCGCCGATGATCACGGTCCAGTGGCCGACCCGGTCGGCCAACCGGCCCAACCGCGACGCCGACAGGATGGCGCCCAGCGCCGCCGCCGACATCACCACGCCCGACACCAGCGTGACGCGGGCCGGGTCGTCCACCAGCTGGCCCACGTACACCGTGATGATCGGTTCGATCGACATGGTGGCGAACATCAGCAGCATGCCCGTCGCCAGCATCGCGGCCACCGGCCGCTTGTCGGGAATCTGGGCCCAGCCGCCGCGCCGCTTGCCTTCATGCCTGGCGGGCTTGGCCGGGCGCGGCATCTCCTTGATCAGGAACACCGTCGCCAGGAAGGCCAGGAAGATCACGCCGCCGGCCAGAAGGAAGGTGGCGCGGATGCCGATCAACGGCGGCAGCCCGCCGCCGATCAGCGGGCCCACCAGGTTGCCCGCCATGATGCCCGCCGACAGCACGCCCAGCGCCCAGCCCGAGCGCGCCTTGGGCGCCTGCATCGCCACCAGGATGGTCGAACCCGACGCGTAGCCGCCGGCCAGGCCCACCAGCAGCCGCAGCAGCACCAGCTGCCACACGCTCTGCACCATGCCAGTCAGCGACATACAGATCGCCATGCCAAACGACGCGCGCACCAGCATCAGCTTGCGCCCGTAGCGGTCGCCCAGCCGGCCCCACAGGGGCGCGACCAGCGCCGCGGCGAAGAAGGTGGCGCCATAGGCCACGCCCGACCACTGCACGATGGCGGCGTGACCCTGCACGCCCAGTTCCTCCACGTACAGCGGCAGGAACGGCAGCAGCAGCGTCATCGCCACGATGGTGCTGAACGAACCGGCGAAACAGACGGCCAGGTTGCGCCGCCAATGGATGTTCCCGGCCGACGCGGCCGCATCGGCGTCGGCGCGTTCCGGGGAGGTGGACGATGTCATGGAAAAAAGCCTCGGGGTGTCGAGCGCGAAGTCGGTGAACGGGGATTGTTGCCAGCCTCGCTCCACGCAGCAAGGCCAGCCGCGATACCGGTATTGCCGCTACCCCCCAAGCCGACGCGGCGCGACCGTGCCGCGCCTATTGCGCGACGCCGCGCAGCCAGGCCTTGGGCGTGGCGCCGCGATGCGCCTTGAAGGCCTTGATGAAGTGGCTGAGGCTGGAAAACCCGATGCTGTATGCGGTTTCGGTAACCGAGCAGCCGCGCCGCAACAGGCCGGCGGCCGCGTCCATCCTGGCTTGCAGCAGGCAGCCATGCACCGATTGCCCGTAGAGCGACATGAAGCCTGCCTGCAACCGTTTTTCGCTCAGCCCCACGGCCTGCGCCAGCTGGCGCACGCTGCCGCAATCGGCGTATTCGTGCTGGATGCGGCGATGGGCCTCGGCCAGCCGCCTGCGGTCCGCGGGCGGCGGCTGGTCGGCCGCGCCGCGGCCGGCCAGGTGCGCCAGGGTCAGGGCCAGCGCCTCCTGGGCCTTGCCCTGCAGATACAGCGCGGCGACCTCGCCACGATCCTGGCTCCAGGCCAGGATCTCGCCGGCCACGCGCGCCAGGCCGGGCCACAGCGGCAGCGTCGCCAGTTGGGCGTCGCGCGCCGGCACGCTGCCATCGGCCGCGAACGCGGCGGACGGCACCTGGCGCAAGGTGCGCCACCACAGGGCGCGCGTGGCTTCGCTCGAAAAACGGATATCGACCACGCGGATGTCGCGCCGGCCCTTGAATTCGTCCCAGCCCGGCACCGGCTCGACCGTGCCGTGCAGGATGACGCTGCCCGGCTGGATGCGCAGGGCCGTGCCGCCCTCGAAGCCCAGGCCGAACTGGCCTTGCAGCACGATCGCCACGCCCACGCTGGACTCGGCCGCGCCGCTGGCGGCCCAGTCCGATTCGGGCCGGCCGTCCAGGCAGCCGATCGAGATGCCGCCCGGCAGTTCGTGCTGGGAGCGGATCCTGAGCCAGTCCGGCGGCAGCAGGCGCAGCAGGTCCTGCACGCTGAGCGGCGCGCCGCGGTCCGGGGCAAGACGGGGCTGAGAGGCCATTTTGTTCCAATTCCGCAATTTCCGGCGCGGATTCGCTAGCGCGGCCGCCGCCTGGCCTGGATGATAACAATTTTCATCCTCATCCAGTCTTTCATGACACCTACGCCAGACCCCGTCCGCCGCCCGAACGAGGCCGCCGCCCTGTTCGTCTTCAATACCCTGTGCCTGACCGCCATCATGGCCTTCATGCCCGTGATCGGCCCGGTGGTGCGCGGCCTGCGGCTGGCCGAATGGCATGGCGGGCTGGTGGTCACCGTGGCCGGCGTGCTGTGGATGCTGATGGCGCGCTACTGGGGCGGCCGCAGCGACCGCGTCGGCCGCCGCCGCGTGCTGCTGCGCGCCGCCGCCGGCTACATCGTCAGCTACCTGCTGCTGGCCATCGGCCTGGACCTGATGCTGCGCGAGCCGCCGCCGGCATGGCTGGCGCTGTTGGCGCTGATGGCGCTGCGCGCCCTGCTCGGCGCCTTCTACGCCGCCATGCCCACCGTCAGCGCCGCGCGCATCGCCGACATCACCGCGCCGGAGCAGCGCGGCGCCATGATGGCCAGGCTGGGCGCGGCCAACGGCCTGGGCATGGTGCTGGGGCCCGCCATCGGCGGCCTGCTGGTCAAGGACAGCCTGACGCTGCCGCTCTACATCGCCGCCGTGCTGCCCTTGCTGGGCACGCTGTGGCTGGCCGCGAAACTGCCGTCCGACGCCGCGCACGAACCGCGCGTCACGCCGCCGCTCAAGCTGAGCGACCGGCGCCTGCGCCTGCCGCTGGCCGCCATGCTGCTGGCCATGAGCGCGGTCATCACGGCGCAGATGATCGTCGGCTTCTATGCCATGGACGCGCTGCGCCAGGAGCCCGGCCCGGCGGCACGGACGGCCGGATGGGCCATGACCACCGTCGGCGTCATGCTGATCCTGGTGCAGGTGGGACTGGCCAAGGCGCGGCGCATGAACGCGGCTCGCTGCCTGGCGGGCGGCGCCCTGCTGTCCGGTGTCGGCTTCCTGCTGGTGCCGGTGCTGGGCGGCGCCTGGGGCCTGGTGGCATGCTATGCCATCATGGCCGCCGGCATGGGGCTGGTGTTCCCGTCGATCCAGACCCTGGCGGCCAACGCCGTCACGGCCGACGAACAAGGCATCGCCGCCGGCTCGGTGATCGCCGTGCAGGGCATGGCGATGGTGGTGGCGCCGCTGGTATGCACGTTGCTGTACGGCGTGCGCCCATGGATGCCATACGTGGTCGCCGCCAGCCTGTTGCTGCTGGTGGCGCTGGCGGCGGCGGTCCAGCCGCGCCAACCGCTGTCGGCCCGGACGATGCCGTAGGCGGCGCATGGCGGTCCCCCCCTCCGACGGCGAGCCCCTGATCAGGGTTCCCTCATGGGATATTCCAACTGCAGCGCCACGAAGCCGGCGGTGGCGCGTCCGTAGCGCGCGCTCATGCCGCGCAGAATCCCGTCCAGCAACGGCGTGGGAGTCGGCGCCAGCGTGTTGTCCATGGGCAGCGACGGCATGTCCGCTGACGACACCTGGTCGGGCAGATAGGCCAGGCCGCTGGCCAGCCTTACGGGGCCCGGCTCGGAGGCCACCGCGACCACCGAGGTGCTGTAGCTGCGGGCATAGGCATCGGCAGTCAGGGCCAGCCGCAGATCGTCCGTACCCGCTGTCAGCCGCGCCTGCAACGTCTCGTGCCGCCAGAAGGCCGTTGCATTGCGCGTCGCGGTGTAGATATGGCGCGGCCCGAGCTGAAAGTCCTGCCCCGGATGGGCATCGTCCCAGTGCGCCTGGCCCAGTTCGAGCGCCACCGTTTGCGCGCGCGGCCGGCCGGCCAGGGTCTCGACCAGCGCCAACGACACGGGAATCGAAGCACTGACGCCCGTGGTGGTCACCACCCCGCCGTCCGCGATGTAGCGGCGATCCTGGCGCCAGCGCACCGCCGGAAAGTCGCGCGCCAGCGTCGAGCGCGAATACCAATGCGAAACCGCCTGCCGGCCGTCCAGCAAGCCGGCCCGCGCCAGTACCCACACCCCGTCGCAAATGCCGATGACGACGGCGCCCTTGCCGGCCTGCGCGCGCACCCAGGCCGACAGCCGCGGATCCGCGTCTTCGTGCACGGCCGGCACGATCACGTAGTCGGCGCCGTCCGGGTAATGCGCGTCGAACGCGGCGATGTCGGCATCCGGCTGTGCCCGCAAGGCGGGAAAGAACCGTATCGGTCCGGGATCCAGGCCCAGCGCCCAGACCTCGGCGGCGCCCGAGCGCTTGAGCACCGCGTAGGGCACCACGAAGTCGGTCAGCTCGGTGTTGGCGTTATGGCCGATCACCACGACACGCGGCAGGCGGCCAGCCGCGGCAGGCCGCGCAGCGGTCAATGGCCCGGCCTGCCCGCGCGGTGATGGCGGCGCGGGCACCCCGCCAGGATCGCGCCACACCGACCAGGCCGCGGCGACGGCCACGGTCGTCAACACGCATACCAGGCCCGCTCGCCCCCATCCGACCGCCATGAACCACCCTTTTCCGCAACGAGGCCATGCCCCAATTCCGACAGCCTAGCGATAGCGTGCGCTCGGCAGCAATGACAGAATTCAGTCGTTTTCTGCCATACGGCCGCGTTAAGATGCCGGCATTGCCACTTAGCCTTCCCCATGCCGCGACACTCCGCCGCCGGCAGGCCCCGCCTGGTCGCCATCGTCGTCTATCCCACGGTGCAGCACCTGGACGTGGCCGGCCCCGCCGACGTCTTCTCCATGGCCAGCGCGCTGGGCCTGGACGCACGGTATCGCGTCGCCCTCCTGTCGGCCCGGGGTGGACCGGTCACGCTGTCCAACGGCCTGACGCTGCAGACCGAGGCAGTGGCTGGCATCGACCCGGCCACGGTCGACACACTGATCATCGCCGGCGGCGAGCGCGAAGGGCTGATGCAGGCCGGCGCCGACGAAACCTTGCGCGCGTGGGTTGGCCAGGCCGGCACGCGGACGCGGCGCCTGGCTTCGGTGTGCACCGGCGCCTTCCTGCTGGCCCATTGGGGCATGCTGGGCGGCCGGCGCGTGGCAACGCATTGGGCTTCGGCACAATTGCTGGCGCGCCACTTCGATGGCTTGCAGGTGGAGCCGGAGGCGCTCTATGTTCAGGACGACCGATTCTGGACCTCGGGCGGCGTCACTGCCGGCATCGACATGTGCCTGGCCATGGTCGAACAGGACGCGGGCCGCTGGCTGGCGGCGCGAGTGGCAAGACAGCTGAACCTGGCGCTGCGGCGCAGCGGCAACCAGGCGCAATACTCGACGATCCTCGAGGGGCAGGCCGGCGCCTACGGCGAACTGGTCGATTGGCTGCGCGACCATCTGGCCGAAGCCATCGATGTCGAACGCATGGCATCACTGGCCGGCCAGGCGCCACGCACCTTCCATCGCGGCTTCACGCGCGACACCGGCTATACGCCACGGGCTTTTCTCGAGGCGCTACGGCTCGAAGCGGTGCGCGCGGGGCTGGACGCGGGCCAGCCGCTCAAGCCCCTGGCGCGGGCTGCCGGGTTTCGCTCGGAAACGCAGCTGGCCAAGGCGTTCCAACGCCGCTACGGCCTCAGCCCGTCGCAGTATCGGGGCGGCATGGCCCCGGTCATTCCGTGATGTGGATGTTGGCCTGGTCGATGATGACCTGGTAGCGCTTCATCTCGGCATCGATGAACCTGGCGAAGGCCGCCGAGTTTTTCACCGATGGCTCGAAGCCCAGCCCGTTCAGTTGTTCGACGATCTTCGGGCTGGCCATCACCTTGGCCGACACCGCCTCCAGCTTGCGCAGCACCGGTTCGGGCAGGTTGGCCGGCCCCCACACGCCGTACCAGGAATAGAACTCGAAGTTCTTCTGGCCCTGCTCCTTCATGGTGGCAAGGTCAGGCAGCAGGGGGCTGCGGTCGGCGCCGGTCAGCGCCACCGCCTTGAGCTTGCCGGCGCGCACCATCGGCAGCGACGACAGCATCGGGTCGATCAGCCCCTGCACCTGGCCGCCGACCAGGTCCGACAGCGCCGGGCCGCCGCCGCGATACAGCACGATGGGAATCTGCTCCAGGCCGTTTTCATGCAGGAACGAGGCCGCGGCCAGGTGGCCGGCCGAGCCGAAACCGGTGGTGGCGAAGGAGTACTTCTGCGGCTCGGCCTTGAGCAGCTTGACCAGGTCCCGCACGTTGTCGGCCGGCACCTTGGGGTTGACGCTGAAGATCAGCGCGCCCTGCGCCAGTTCGCTGATGGGCGTGAAATCCTTGACCGAATCGAACTTGATGGTCTTTTTGTACAGCAGCGGATTGATCGCGTGGATCGAGGCATTCAGGTACAGCGTGTAGCCATCGGGCGCCGCGCGCGCCACATAGGCGGCGCCGATCATGCCCGAGGCACCGGCGCGGTTTTCCACCACCACCGACTGGCCCAGTTCCTTGCCCAGTTGCTCGGCGTACAGGCGCGCCACGCCGTCGACGGAACCGCCCGGCGGATGCGGCACCACCAGCGTGATGGGGCGCTGCGGATAGCTGTCGGCGGCCAGCGCGGCGGCGGTGGTGGTGAGGCCCAACGCCAGCAGGGCGGCGCTGAACAGCCGCTTGAGCGGCGCGGGGCGGGACGGGCAATGGAACATGGTGGGGTCTCTCTTGGCGATGACGCATCCGTTTCGGGCGCGCAGGGGCCGCCCACGCCACCGGCCGCGACGCTCGCGGCCGCCGTGTCGTGGGTCGTCAAAAATGAATCCGGCGGCTATCGCCGCCGGAACAGGGGAATCACGCCGCCTTGAGCTGCGCGGAGCTGAAGCCGTACTTGGTATCCAGCCCCAACTCGCGCACGATGCGCAGGCCCTTGGCCAGGGCGTCGCCCTCCAGGCCGCGCAGCGGACGGCGCAGGTCGCCGACCGGCAGGCCCACCGCCTTCATCAGCGACTTGATCGCCACCGGGTTGATGGCGGAGTACGAGTAATGCAGCATCGGCAGCAGGCCCAGGTAGCCTTCGCGGAAGCTGACCGACACGTCCGGCGTGTCCCAGGGACGCGAAATCTCGGCCATCTCGGCCGGCGCGATGTTGCCGGTCATGTTGGCGGTGCCGTGGCCGCCCAGGCTCATGGTGGGCACCACCAGCCCCAGGTTGGGCGAGTCGCAGCACATCACCGACACGTCGGGACGGCCGCGCAGCACCTGCGCCACCTGGCCCACGCGCGTGGTCGATTCCTTGTGCACCACGTAGTTCGGGTGCTTGAAGATGCGCAGCAACTGGTCCCAGTGCAGGTCGCTCTTGACCCGCGGTGGATTGTTGTAGATGCCCAGCGGCAGGTCGGTGGCGTCGGCCACTTCGAGGAAATAGGCTTCGGTGTCGGCTTCGGAGGCGCAGATGTAGGCCGGCGCGGCCAGGATCGCGCCGTCGGCGCCGTTGGCGCGCGCGAACTTCAGGTAGTCGATGGTGGTGTCGGTGTTGTTGCCGGTGCAGCCGTAGAACAGCTTCATCCTGCCGGTCTTCATCTTGGCCGTCTCGACGATCACCTGGCGCCGCTCTTCGGGCGACAGCAGCGAGACTTCACCGGTGGAGCCCATGATCAGCACGGCGGCGGTGCCGTTGTCTTCCTGGAACTTCAACAGGCTGCGGAAGGCGCTGAAATCGACGCTGCCGTCGCGATTGAACGGCGTGACGATGGCGACGAAGGACCCCTGGATTTTCATTTTGCTCATGACCTGCTCCACATGCGGATGGACTGCTCAATCAAAAAAGCCAGGCTGGCGCGCGGTGGTTGGCGCCTGCACCTGACCATTCCCCTTGCTGCTTATGCAGTATAGGAAGAGCGGCCCCGAAAATTTTTCTATTTTCCACACTTTCAGGACGCCCGAAAGACAAAGATTTTCTAAGGCAATGCGATTAAGTTATGAGGATTTCCATAACAATACGCTTTTCACGGCGGCGCCCGCATGACCGAAGCGATCTCCCGTTATCCGTCCCTGTCCCATTGGGGCGCCTATACCGCGCTGGTGCGCGACGGCCGCGTCGTGGGCTGCGAGCCGTTCGCGCACGACCAGGCCCCGTCCCCGCTTATCCACGCGATGCCCGACATGGTGCATTCGTCGCTGCGCATCGCCCGCCCCGCCGTGCGCGCCAGCTGGCTCAGGCACCGCGGCGCGCCCGAATTGCGCGGCGTGGATGGCTATGTGGAGGTCGATTGGGACACCGCCCTGGCGCTGGTGCACGACGAACTGCAACGGGTGCGCGCGCAGCATGGCCCCACCGCCATCTTCGGCGGCTCGTACGGCTGGTCGTCGGCCGGCCGCCTGCACCATGCGCGCACGCTGACGCACCGCTTCCTGTACGCCGGCGGCGGCTGCGTCGACCAGTCGGGCAACTACAGCTGGGGCGCGGCGCAGTTCCTGCTGCCGCACATCATCGGCACCTACGCGCCCGTGACCGGCCGCATCACCGACTGGAACAGCGTGGTCGGGCACACGCGGCTGCTGATCGCGTTCGGCGGCATCCCGCTGCGCAACACGCAGATCGCCTCGGGTGGCGCGGGCGACCACAGCGCGCCCGGCTGGCTGGCGCGGGCACGGCAAGCCGGCATGCGCGCGGTGGTGGTCAGCCCCACGCGCGCCGACGCGCCCGAGGCGCTGGCGGCCGAATGGATTCCCATCCGACCCAACACCGACGCGGCGATGATGCTGGGCATGGCGCACACGCTGCTGGCCGAGGATCGCCACGACCGCGAATTCCTGGCGCGCTGCTGCAACGGCTTCGAGCAGTATGCCGACTACCTGCTGGGCCGCGCCGACGGCCAGCCCAAGAGCGCGCAATGGGCCGAACGCATCTGCGGCGTACCCGCCGCCACCATCCGCGCGCTGGCGCTGGAAGCGGCCGGCACCCGCACGCTGCTGTCCTGCTCATGGTCGCTGCAGCGCGGCCATCGCGGCGAACAACCCTATTGGGGCAGCGTGGCGCTGGCCGCCCTGCTGGGCCAGATCGGCCTGCCCGGCGGCGGTTTCGCCTTCGGCCACGGCTCGATGAACGGCGCCGGCAATCCGCGCCCCGACCTGCCCGCGCCGGAGATGCGCGCGGGGCGCAATCCGGCCGGCGCCTCGATTCCGGTGGCGCGCCTGACCGACATGCTGTTGCAACCGGGTGAATCGTATGCGTTCAACGGCAGGACCGGCGTCTATCCCGACATCCGCCTGGTCTACTGGGCCGGCGGCAACCCGTTCCACCACCACCAGGACCTGAACCGCCTGGCGCGGGCCTGGACGCGGCCCGAGACCATCATCGTGCACGAACCCTGGTGGACGCCGACGGCGCGGCGCGCCGACATCGTGCTGCCCGCCACCACCACGCTCGAACGCAACGACATCGGCGGCTCCTCGCGCGACCGCTACCTGCTGGCGATGCGGCAGGCGCTGGCGCCGGTGGGCCACAGCCGCAACGACTTCGACATCTATCGGGAACTGGCCGCGCGCGGCGGCTTCGAGCAGGCCTTCACCGAAGGCCGCGACGAGATGGCCTGGATCCGCCACATCTACGAACAGATGCGGCCGGCCTGGGAAGCCGCGCAACTGACGCTGCCGGCCTTCGATGAATTCTGGGAGCGCGGCCACGTGGCGCTGCCGCCGCCCACGCGCGACTTCGTGCTGTTCGAGCAGTTCCGCGAGGATCCCGCCGCGCATCCGCTCAAGACCCGCTCCGGCCGTCTCGAACTGCACAGCGCGGCGATCGCCGAGTTCGGCTATGACGACTGCCCGCCGCATCCAGCCTGGCTGCCGCCGGTGGAATGGCTGGGCGCCGAACGCGCGGCGCGCTGGCCGCTGCACCTGGTCACTTGCCAGCCCGCCGACCGGCTGCATTCGCAACTGGACCCGGCGCCAGCCACCCGCGCCCACAAGGTCGCCGGCCGCGAGGCGGTGCTGCTGCATCCCGACGACGCCGCCGAACGCGGCATCGCGCAGGGCGATGTGGTGCGCATCTTCAATGACCGCGGCGCCTGCCTCGGCGGCGCGCAACTCAGCGCCGACCTGCTGCGCGGCGTGGTGGTGATGCCCACCGGCGCCTGGTTCGACCCGCAGGACGGCTCGCTCGAACGCCACGGCAATCCCAACGTGCTGACGGTGGACGTGGGCACGTCGCGGCTGGCGCAGGGCCCGAGCGCGCTGTCGGCCTTGGTGCAGGTGGAACGCTGGCACGGCGACGCGCCGCCGGTGCGGGCCTTCGAGCCGCCGCCGCTGCGGGCCGAGACGCCGGGCGCGCCACGCTGACGGCGCAATCTCGCCCCCGTTGCGGCGCGACCGCGCCTGGCGCCCGATTGCCGGCCTGTGCGAGGCTCCTTATCGTGTGAACAGGCCCTAGGCCGCCCGCAGGAATGCCAGCACCGCGTCGTCCTGTCCCCGGATGAAATGCCGCTCACTCGGCAACAGCGTCACCTGTGCGCTCGGCGCCAGGCGGCGCAACCGTTCGCAGGTATCTTGCGAATCGAGCATCACGTCGCGCCCGCCCACCGCCACGAACAGCGGCTGCGACAACTGGCGCAGCGCCTCGTCGCCGAAGACCGGAATGGCGCCGAAGCGCGAGCGGAAACCACGATTGATGGCGTGCATCAACGCAAACTGAGCCCGATCGGCAGGCGCCGGATCGGTGGGCAGCGGCCCGATGATGCGGCGGCGCACCAGCGCGCGGCCGGCGGGCCCCAGCAGCAACAATGGCAGGACCCACGGCAGGATGTGCTTCTGGCGGCCGATGCCGGACGGGCACAACAGCGCCAGCCGCTCGACCCGCGCCGGCCGCCGCACGGCGAAGTCCAGCGCCAGCCACGCGCCCAGCGAGATGCCGAAGCACGCCGCGCGCGCCACGCCCAGTCCATCGAGCACGGCCTCCAGCCAGGTCGCGTGCGCATCGCTCGCCAGCGGCAGCCGCGCCGGCGCGCTCGGGCCGGCCTCGCCGATCAGGTCGATCGCGTAAATGCGGAAATGCGGCGCCCAGGCCGCGGCCTGCCGCTGCCAGCTGGCGGCCGTGCTCTGCGCGCCATGCAGCAGCACCAGGGGCGGGGCGTCCTCGCGGCCGCACACCAGCACATGGGTGTCGCCGGCCGGCGTCGGCACCGTCACTCGCCGCACATCGGCCGGCCAATGGGCCAGCGCGGCGGCATAGGCCTGGCGCACGGCTTCGGCGTGGCGCTCGGACTTGAAGACCGGGCTCATGCCGGCGCGTCGCCGCGATGACGCAGATGGATCAGCGGATACGCCCGTCCCTGGCCGTCGCGCTCGGACCGCCCGGTGCGCTCGAACCCCAGCCGTTCATAGAAACCGATCGCCTGCGCGTTCTGCTCGTTGACGTCGGTGCTCAGGCCGGGATGGCGCCGCAGCGCATCCTCGACCAGGGCGCGCCCGACGCCCGCGCCGCGCGCGTCGGGGTCGACGAACAGCGCTTCCATGTGGCTGCCGTCGAGCAGCATGAAGGCCAGCGCGCGATCGTCCGCGTCCACCGCCAGGTCGAGCGTGGCAGCGGGCAGGAAGGCCACGACCTCGGCCTCGATGTCGCGGCGGTCCCGCGGCGACAGGAAGTCATGGGTGGCATCCACGGCGCGGCGCCAGATGTCGACGATGCGCGCGCCGTCCGCGGGGGTGGAGGTTCTCAAGGTGATCATGGTGCTGCCGGAAAAAAGGAATTGGGATCAATGGCGCGCCGCCTTGACGCGCAGGCCGGCCGCCTTCCAGGCGGGAAAGCCGTCGCCCAGGCGCTGCGCCTGGAAGCCGCGCTTGCGCAGCAAGGCCACCGCGCGCATCGACAGCACGCAGTATCGGCCGCCGCAATATGCCACGATCTGCTGGTCGCGCGGCAGCTGCGCCAGGTGCGACTCCAGTTCTTCGGTCGGGATGTTGACCGCGCCCGGAATGTGGCCGGCGGCATAGTCCGCGGGTGACCGGACGTCCAGCAACAGCGCGCCGTCATCAAGCTTGGCGACCAATTGTTCTATCGAGACCGCCTCGAGCTGCTCGGGGTGATTGACGCTGTCGGCGGCCACGCGCCGCATTTCCTGGCGCTGGTGTGACAGGTAGTCCTGCAGCGCGGACAGCACTTCGGACACCGGGCCCGCGCCGCCGCGATACAGCACGTGCTTGCCGTCGCGGCGCGACTGGATGAAGCCGGCGCGCTTGAGCTGCTGCAGGTGTTGCGAGGCATTGGTGATCGACAGGCCGACGCCCAGCGCCAGCTGCTCCACCGTGCTTTCGCGTTGCAGCACCGCCTGCAGCAACGCGAGCCGATGCGGGTGGCCGAGAGTCTTGGCGGCGTCGGCCAGATCATCGAGGGAATCGGCGGCGACGTCGGTCAATGGCGGGGCGGGCGGCAAGGTCTTCATTGACGCGACCTTAGCATCTTCCTATCATTCCATCATTTGTTGGATTGATAATTTACAAAAAAAGGAATCGCGATGCCATCCAGCCTTACCACGCCCGGCGGGACCCTTCCCCCCGTCTCCTGGGCCGACCTGCTGCGCGGCAGGAACGCCCTGCGCTCGATCGCGCTGGCGGGCGGCGTCGCGCTGCACGCGATCAATATCTACGTCGTCACCACCATCCTGCCGACCATCATTCGCGAGATCGGCGGGCTGACCTATTACGCCTGGAACACCACGCTGTTCGTGGCCGCCTCCATCGTCGGCTCGGCGCTGTCGGCCAAGCTCATCGACCGCCTCGGTCCGCGCCTGGCGTACCTGCTGGCGCTGGCGGTGTTCTCGGCGGGCGCAATCGCCTGCGCCCTGGCGCCGTCGATGCCCGCGCTGTTGCTGGGCCGCACGGTGCAGGGTCTGGGCGGCGGCGTGCTGTTCGCGCTGAGTTATGCCTTGATCCGCGTCATCTTCGACGCGCGGCTGTGGCCGCGGGCCATGGCGCTGGTGTCCGGCATGTGGGGCGTGGCCACATTGGGCGGCCCGGCGATCGGCGGCGTGTTCGCGCAAAACGGCCAGTGGCGGCCGGCGTTCTGGGTGCTGGTGCCGGTGGCATTGTTGCTGGCCCTGATCGTCGCCAGCCAGTTCCGCGGCAAGACCCACGGCGAATCGGCGTCGGGACCGGTGCCGTGGCTGACCATCACGCTGCTGGTACTGTCGGTGCTGGCCATCTCGGCGGCCAGCCTGTCGCAAAGCCTGGCCTGGAACGCCGCCGGCATCGCCACGGGCATCGCCATCGCCGCCGCCATCGCGCGCATCGATACCCGCGCCCGCGCCAAGCTGCTGCCCACCGGCGCCTATACGCTCGGCACCCAGCTGGGCCTGCTCTACGCCATCATGAGCCTGCTGGTGGCGGCCCTGACCACCGAGATTTTCGTGCCGTACTTCCTCCAGGTGACGCACGCGATGACGCCGCTGGCCGCGGGCTACATGACCGCGCTGATGGCGGGCGGCTGGACACTGGCCTCGATCTACAGCGCCGGCCGCGAGCCGGCCCGCGCCTGGCGCCTGATCCGGGCCAGTCCCATCGTCGTGCTGGCCGCGCTGGCCGGACTGGCGGTCACCATGCCGGTCGTCACCTGGCATCCCGCGCCGCTGGGGCCTGTCCTGCATGGCGTAATGCTGACGGCGGTGGGATTCGGTATCGGCCTGGGCTGGCCGCACCTGCTGACCCGGGTGTTCTCGGCCGCCGCGCCGGGCGAGGAGACGCTGGCGTCGTCGTCGATCACCACGGTGCAGTTGTATGCCACCGCCCTGACCGCGGCGCTGGCCGGGGTGGTCGCCAATGCCGGCGGCCTTACGCAACCCGGCGGCGTCGAAGGGGCAAAAAGCGCGGCGCTGGCGCTGTTCGGCGTGTTCGCCATCGCACCCGCCGCGGCCATCGTCCTGACGGGTCGCCTGCGGCGCGCGTGAAGGCGCGGCGGGATGTCGCCCCGGCGACCAACCGGGCGTCAGGCCAGGACCGCGGGATTGATCACGTGGATCGGCTTGCCGGCGGCATAGGACACGATCTGATCGAACACGTCCGAGAATTGGGTTTCGTACTCGTCCTCGGTGACATAGCCGATATGCGGCGTGCAGATCGCGTTGGGCAGTTGCAGCAGCGGGTCCTTCGGATCGCGCAGCGGTTCGGTTTCGAACACGTCCACCGCCGCCATGCCGGGGCGGCCCGCGCGCAGCGCCTGCACCAGCGCGCCCGGCTCGATCAGGCCGGCGCGGCTGGTATTCACCAACAGCGCCGATGGCTTCATGCGCGCCAGATCGGCCGCCGTGACGATGCCGCGCGTATCCGGCACCAGCCGCATGTGCAGCGAGAGCACGTCGCAGGCCTCGAAGAACGCCTGCTTGTCCGGCGCCACATCCCAGCCGTCGTCGCGCGCCCGTTGGCGTGACGCCTCGCGCGCCCACACCAGCACCCGCATGCCGAACGCCGCGCCATAGCGCGCCACTTCGGCGCCGATCCGGCCATAACCGTAGATACCGAGAGTGCGGCCGCGCAGGGTACGGCCCATGCCGGTCTGCCAGACGCCGTTCTTGAGCGCCTCAACTTGCTGCGGGATCCGCCGCATGCCGGCCAGCACCAGGCCCCAGGTCAGTTCGGCGGCGGCGTACGACGGCGTGCCGGCATGCTGGTTGGAAGACAGGATGACGCCGTGCGCGGTGCAGGCGTCGACGTCGATGTGCGGATAGACGCTGCGCTGGCTGATCAGCCGCAGCTTGGGCAGGCGCGCGATGAGCGGCGCGCGGATCTGGGTGCGTTCGCGGATCAGCACCAGCGCCTCGGTGTCGCGCAGGCGCTCGGCCAGCGCGTCCACGTCCTGCACATGGTCGTTCCAGACCGTGACGGCATGGCCATCGAGTTTGCGGAAACAGGGCAAGCCCCGCAGCGTGTCGAAATAATCGTCCAGAATCGTGATGTTCATGGTCTGTCTCCTGCCAGGATGCGGGCATTGTGAGCGCCGCCTTGCCGACCGTAAAATGATATTAATTAGTCAATTGATGCGTTTTTCTCATGAAAATCGATGTGCTCGGCGTGCAGGCCTTCGTGGCGATCGCGGATCACAAGAGCTTTCGCCGCGCCGCCGGCGAGCTCAGCATCACCCAGACCGCGCTGAGCCGCCGGCTGCAGAACCTGGAATCGTTCCTGGGCGTGCGGCTGGTGGAGCGCACCACCCGCTCGGTGGCGCTGACGCCGCCGGGCGACAGCTTCCTGCCGCAGGCGCGGCGCCTGCTGGCCGACCTGGCCGCGGCGCTTACCGAGATCCGGGAAACCGGCAAGGCCCAGCGCGGCGACGTGACGCTGGCGTGTGTGCCGACCATCGGCGTGCACTACCTGCCGCACATCCTGCAGCGCTACAGCGCCGAGCATCCGCAGAACCGCGTCAAGGTGCTGGACCACTCTTCCGGCGCCGTGGCGCAGGCGGTGCTCACGCGCGAGGCCGAGTTCGGCATCAACATCGCCGAGACCCACGCCCCCACCCTGCGGAGCATCCCGCTGCTGCAGGACGACTTCGTGCTGATCTGCCGCGAGGACCATCCGCTGGCGCGACGCCGCACGCTGCCCTGGGAAAAACTGGAGGGTCATCGGCTGATCTTTCCCGGCGCCAGCAGCAACAACCGGCCGCTGCTCGATCACGCGCTGGCCGAGCTGGCGCCGCGGCTGACGGCCTTCTATGAAGTGCAACGCAGCTCGACCGCCGTCGGGCTGGTGGCGGCCGGCGCCGGCATCGCCGTGGCGCCGCGGCTGGCCTGGCAGGCCGGTTCGTATCCGGGGCTGCGCGTGGTGTCGCTGCACACGCCGGTGGTGAGACGCACCTTTTCGCTCATCAGCCGCAAGGGCGCGCACCTGTCGCCGGCCGCCCAGGCCTTGCACGACCTGATCCTGCGGCACCGCGCGCAGGGGCCGCGCTGACGCGCTGCCCGACGCGGAACTTTCGCACCACCTTATACAATTGGTGACGCTTTGCCGGAGGAATCGGGCCACAATGCGCCGGCGCTTTTCCCGACCGCTTTTCCCGACCCATTAGGAACCACGATGAACAAAGCCCTTGCGGCGCTGCTCTGCGCCGTCCTGCCCGCCGCCGCGTCCGCGGTGCAGCCCGATGTCGAGCCCCTGACGCTCAACCCGCAGAACCAGCTTTACTGCAACAAGCAGGCCGACTGGTGCGTGGGGATCAAGGTCGACGGCGGCTTCGAGGATAACGGCCCGTTCGCCACCAGCCGCACCCTGCGCGCCGACTACCGCTTCTGGGACCTGCCCGACATCCCGAACTTCACGCGCTTCACGGTCTGGCCGCACCTCATCCGCCTGAGCGAGGAACGCGCGCTGGTCGGCGTGATCGGCCCCAACGAGCCGGACTACAAGGAAGAGATCCAGTTCCCCGGCGGCAGCTTCTCGCGCCGCGACCTGTACCTGTTCATGGTCGACCTGGGCGACAAGTCCTCGGCCCTGGCGCACCTGCTGCCCTACTCCGCCAAGGCCGGCATCCGCGCCTGCGCCAACGAGGCCGACGAGAAACGCCGCGAAGGCAACTGCATGGACTATTACCGCTATGACGCCACGGTGAAGGCCCTGCCCAGCCAGCAGCCGTACCCGGACCTGCAGGTCACCACGCAGGCCACGCGCAGTCCGGCCGACGCCAGCCGCTACGCCGATTCGAGCAAGCGGCCCGCGCCGACGGCCGCGCAACTGCAACCGCAGGCCGACAAGCAGTGCAGCTACACGGTGACCTACAAATGGAAAGAAGACGGCTCGGTCTACCAGCCGGCCACGCCGGTGCCGGACTGCGCCGAGTTCCTGGAACCGCAGCCCGGGAAGAAATAAGGCGCGGGTCTTGGCCACCCTGGCCGCGCCCGCTCCGCCGCACCGGCGGGACGCGGCGGACCGCTGGGGGCGTCAGTCGGCGTAGCCCGGATTGCGCCGGTCCAGCCGGCGCAACAGGCCCGGCCAGGCCAGCGCGGCCTTGTGGGCGCGGTCGGCCGGGGATTCCACCGCGGCGCGCGCCAGCACCTCGGGCGGGATGAAGGTCAGTTCGCCGCCCCCGGCCTGCGCCCGCACCTGCACCATGCAGGCCGCTTCCAGCCGGTGCATGGCCTGGAACGCTTCGGCCATGCTCTGTCCCACCGTCAACAGGCCATGGTTGCGCAGGATCAGGTACTGGCTGGCGCCCAGGTCGCGCACCAGGCGCGGCTGTTCCTCGGGATTGAGCGCCAGGCCTTCGTAGTCGTGATATGCCAGCGAACGCAGCGCGATGAAGGCGAACTGCGACAGCGGCAGCAGGCCGTCCTTCTGCGCCGACACCGCCACTCCGTTGATGGAATGCGTGTGCAGGACGCACATGGCGTCCTTGCGGGCCGCGTGGATACAGCTGTGGATGGTGAAGCCCGCCGGATTGATGTCGTATGCCGAGTCCATCACCTTGCGCCCGTCCAGGTCGATCTTGACCAGGCTGGACGCGGTGATCTCGTCAAACATCATGCCGTAGGGGTTGATGAGGAAATGCTCGGTGCCGGGCACCTTGGCCGTGATGTGGGTGAAGATCAGGTCATCCCAGCCGAACAGCGCCACCAGCCGGTAGAGCGCCGCCAGATCCTTGCGCACCTGCCATTCCGTTTCGCCGACCTGCTCGCGCACGCGGGCGGCCAGCGTTCCTGCCGTATCCATGTCTCGTCTCCCTTTTTTGATGTCTGCCCTCGCCGCGAGGCGCGGGCTCCGTCGCGCACTGTATTCGGTTTACACGCCCTCGGCAGCGCCCGCGCGGCAAGCGTCCGCTGCATGCAACAGCGCGGCGCGACTACGCCGCCGCGGGACCTTCCCCCTGAAAAACCCGATTACAATTCAGTGAAAATTCAGGAAAGCCGGCAGCGCGGACCGGCCCCTGCCGCCCGGGATGACGAGACAAAATGAATGACGCCATAAGGATTTTTGTCGGCTGCGACCCCAACGACTGCGACCTGGAGCAGATGATGGTGCTGGACTACAGCGCCCGCAAACATGCTTCGCGGCCGGTCGAGATCACCTGGATGCGCCTGTCGCGCGATCCTGCCAGCCCGTGGTACTGCGACCCGGCGCACGGCCTGGGCTGGCGCACCGAAAAATGGGCCACGCCATTCTCCGCCCTGCGCTGGGCGGTACCGGCCGCGGCCGGTTTCCAGGGCCGCGCCTTCTATATGGATGCGGACATGCTGGTGCTGTGCGACCTGGCAGAGATCTGGGACATGCCGCTGGCCGAGGGAGCGATCGTCGCAGCCCGCCGCGAAGGCGATGGAGAGGGCTGGCGTTCATGCATGGCATTATGGGACTGCGAGCGCGCCCGCGCCCATCTGCCGCCACTCGACGCGCTGCGCGCGATGCGTCGCGCCAACCACGACATGACGCACTATTTCGCCAGCCGGCCGCACCTGGTCCAGTACCTCGACCCACGCTACAACAGCATCGACGGCGACGGCCTGGCGCGCGACGATATCCGCATCCTGCATTACTCCGACATGGGCACGCAGTTCTCGCACCGTTACGCCATGCCGCGCCTGCGCGCGGAAGGTCGCCGCCACTGGTTCGACGGCGAAGTGGTGGCGCATGCGCGCACCGACCTGACCGAGTTGTTCGACCGCTACTACCAGGAAGCGTTGGCCGCCGGCCATCGGCTCGACGACTACCGTAGCGCGTCCCTTTTTGGCGACTTGATCAAGGCCTCGCAGAAGCACTACACCGGCAACCGGCCGCGGCCGCCGCGGCGCTCCTGGTGGCAGCGGCTCTGGGCAAACGTGCAAAGCGGATGAACCGGTCCCCGCGCATCATGCCGTTGTCCCCCGACCGCCTGGTCTCGTACTTCTGGAGCGGCGATGCCCTGCGCAGCCGCGGCGTCAGCGACGTGGTGCGCAGCGCCACGCTCACCCTGCCCGCGCCGCCCGACCGCCTGCTGGCGGACTGGGCGCGCGACATCGCATCGCGCCTGGAACTCGGCCCCGGCGACGTCGAACAGATGGCGCTGGCGCGCACCATCGCGCGCTGGCCCGGTTACACCGCCTGCGTGCAGGCCATGCGCGCCTGGACCGGCGCGCTAGGCCTGGGCGACGCGCTGGCCGAAAGCGATATCGCCTTGATGGCCTGCCGCGGCGCGCGCTACCACCACGACGGCGACCAGTATGGCGGCGCGGCCTTCTGCAATCTGTTCCTGAGCGAGGACAAGGGACTGGACCTGCTGTTCGCCAACAGCGGCCAGCGCATCGCGCTGACGCGCGGCACCGCGGTGCTGTTCGACACCTGCCAGCCTCATGGCGTGGTGCCGCGGGGTTCCAGCATGTTCGACGAGGCCGACTTCCCGGCGAGCCGCGACTTGTCGCAGGTGTTCCTGACGTGGGAGTTGCCCATCGAGGATCCCGGCGTGGCCGGCGCGCTGGGCATCGCTTTCGATATCGATTCCGCGGGCGCCGCGCGGCTGGACGATGAGCAGGTGCGGCGTGGCCGCGCGCGCCAGCAGGTGCGGCCGGACCTCGGCCGCTGGATCGACGCCGGCTGACGCCGCCGCCGCGCCGGGTCCGGCCGGCAGGTCCGCGCAAGCGGATATGCCGGCCGCCGGCCGTGGCAAGCGCCCCTTACCAGTAGACGTCCTGGTTGTAGTACTTGTGCACGTCGCGCGCCCAGGTCTCGTCGGCCATGCTCGGCCAGTTGTCCTTGTCGAAGCCCGGCGCGTCCTTGAGGGTTTCCTTGTCGACATTGAGCACGAAGCACTTGCGGTCGGTGTCCAGCGTCAGCGCCGCCCACGGAATGGCGAACAGTTTTTCCCCCATCCCCAGCACGCCGCCGCGCGCCAGCACCGCATAGGCCACGCGCCCGCGCGGCACATCGAGCATGATCGCCTTGATGTCGCCCAGGCTTTCGCCGGCGGCGTTGTAGACGTCATTTCCTTCCAGGGTACTGGCGGCCATCACTTCGGGGCCGGGACCCAGCGCCTTGGACTTCGGACCACCGACGATATTCGATTGCTGTTCCATCGCGTTTCTCCCGCGGGCGTACCCGCTGCATATCTTGGAATCGAGGATTGCGCCGCATCAGCGGCGGCGCGCTTCCGACATCAGGCAGGCGCCAGCCAGCGCGCCCACCAGCACGGCGCCGGCGATGCTCTTCCAGGCGTTCTCGTGCACATAGCCATCGGTCGCGGCCGAGACTTCCCGGGCGCGCCGCCATGCATGCTTCTCCCATCCGCGCGCCTCGGCGCGCGCGGCGTCGAGTTGCTGCTTGAGACGATCGCGCGCCGCTTCGATCTCCGTGCCGCCATAGCTGGCAGTGCTGCGCAGCAGGCTTTCGGTTCCCGCAATCAGGTCGCGCAACGTCCCGTTGCCGTTGTGTGTAGCCATGACACCTCCTTGAAAAAAAGTCCGCGCCAACCTCACCGCGAGCCCGGACCCCGGTCCTACAGCAAGTGGCGTGCCGCCGGGCCAGCCGGCACGGCGGCACGCCGCCGGCCAGGTCAGCTCGCCCACCATTGCTTGATGGTGGCGCGCAGCGCGGCCGTGCCCGCCGCCCCGGTTTCCTTGCGCAAGGCCGTCATGTAGGCGCCGAATTGCTTCATCGACACATGCGGCGGCAACGGCGGCATTTCCGGATCGGTCACCACTTCCAGCACCGCCGGGCGCCCCGCCGCCAGGGCGCGATCCCACGCCGGCCCCACCTCGTCGGGCGACGTAACCCGGATGCCTTCCAGGCCCAGCATGCGGCCGTAGTCGGCGTAGGAAAACTCCGGCAGCCACTGCGACGCGGCAAAGCGCGGATCGCCACCCATGACGCGCTGCTCCCACGTCACCAGGTTCAGGTCGCCGTTGTTGAGCACCAGCACCACGAGCGTCGGGTCGCTCCAGTCCTTCCAGCGGTGGGCGATGGTGATGAGTTCGTTGATGCCGAGCATCTGCATCGCGCCATCGCCCACCAGCGCGATCACCGGACGCCCGGGATAGGCGAGCTTGGCGGCCACCGCGTAGGGCACGCCGCAGCCCATGCTTGCCAGGCGGCCCGAGACCGACGCCATCATGCCTTCGTCCAACTGGACGTCGCGCGCATACCAGTTGGCGGCCGAGCCCGAGTCGCAGGTGATGATGCTATGCGGCGGCAGTCGACTGGACAGCTCCAGGAACGGGCGTTGCGGATTGACGGGCTTGGCTTCGACCATGGCACGCGCCGTGACGGTCTCGCGCCAGCGGCGCACGCTTTTCTCTATGCGCTCGCGCCAGGAATTCGACGATTTGGGCTCCAGCCGCGGCAACAAGGCTTCGAGCGTCAGCCGGGCATCGCCCACCAGCCCCACCTCGACGGGATAGCGCAGGCTCAGTTGGCGGCCGTCCACGTCGATCTGCACGGCGCGGGCCTGGCCCTCCTTGGGCAGGAATTCGGCATAGGGGAAGGAAGTGCCCACCATCAGCAAGGCGTCGCATTCGTTCATCATTTCCCAGCTCGGCTGGGTGCCCAGCAGACCGATGGCGCCCGTCACGTACGGCAGCGCGTCCGGCAACACCGCCTTGCCCAGCAGCGCCTTGGCCACGCCCGCCCCCAGGCGCTCGGCCACCGCGCGCACCTCGGCGCCGGCGGACAAGGCGCCGGCCCCCACCAGCATCGCCACCCGCTCGCCGCGGTTGAGCAGGTCGGCCGCATTGGCCAGGGCGGCCTCGGGCGGCACCGCCGCATGCGACGTGATGCCGATGCCGGTGTGCACGGTGCCATGCTCGCGCGGCGGCACGGGCACGGCCTCCAGGTCCTGCACATCGTTCGGGAAGATCAGGCAGACGACGCTGCGCCGCTCCAACGCAATACGCATGGCGCGGTCGACCATGTGCCGCGCCTGCAGGGGCGAGGTCACCATGTGCACGAACTCGTGCGCCACGTCCTTGAACAGGTTCACGAGGTCGACCTCCTGCTGGTAGTCGCCGCCCAGGGCGCTGCGCGCCTGCTGGCCGACGATGGCCACCACGGGCTGATGGTCCATCCTGGCGTCGTACAGGCCATTGAGCAGGTGGATGGCGCCCGGGCCGGACGTCGCCATGCAGACGCCGACCTGCCCGGTGAACTTGGCATGGGCGCAGGCCATGAAAGCGGCGCCCTCTTCGTGCCGGGTCTGCACGAATTCCAGTGTGTCGTTGCGGCCGAAGGCGCCGATCAGCCCGTTGATGCCGTCGCCGGGATAACCAAACACGCGTTGCACGCCCCACTGGCCGAGGCGGTCCAGCACGAAGTCGGATACGGTTTGCACGTCGTTGCTCCTTCTGTCTGCGTAGGCGGATCACTCCTCGCGCAATTGGCGTGCCCGGGGCGAACGCCCGGTGGCGCCGGCGCGCCGTGAGCGGCCTTTACAACGGGCGGCAACAACGACACGGGCGCCTTGCGGCGCCCGGAAAACGGAAACGATGGGATTTGCGCGGGTCGCGTCAGCGCGCCCGCACGGCGGCGGGCGCGCCAGCCGCCAGACCGACTCATTCAGCCGCGCAGCGCCGCCTCGATGCCGGCGACGTCGATCTTGCCCATCTGCATCATGGCCTCGAAGGCGCGCTTGGCGGCGGCGCGATCGGGCGACACCAGCGCCTCGGTCAGCACCCGCGGCGTGATCTGCCACGACAGGCCCCATTTGTCCTGGCACCAGCCGCAGACGTTCTCCGCGCCGCCGTTGCCGACGATCGCGTTCCACAGGCGGTCGGTCTCGGCCTGGTCGTCGGTGGCGATCTGGAACGAGAAGGCGTGGTTGTGGGGGGTGCCGGGGCCGCCGTTCAGGCCGAGACAGGGAATGCCGGCGACGGTGAACTCCACCGTCAGGACATCGCCTTCCTTGCCCGACGGATAATCGCCGGGCGCGTGCATGACGCGGCCCACCGCGCTGTCGGGAAAGGTCTGGGCATAGAAACGCGCCGCCTCCAGCGCGTCGCGGTCGTACCAGAGGCAAACCGTATTCTTGCTGACCATCTTCGCTCTCCTGAGATGAAAAACGGAAACACGCGAACGCGCCGCAAGGCCCGGTGGACGCGCGCCAGGGATGCTGCCCGGTCGAGCATAGCGCCGGCAACGGTCCGCGTGCGTTACCAAGCGTAGAAGCATGCCGGTCGATGCCTCGACTTTCCCTCGCCCGCCGCAGTGCGCGCCGAAGGTGACAGATCACGGCCGTCCTGCGCATAATCCGTCGATCCCTGTCCTGGAGTCTCCGGCATGCCCTTGCCCACGCCGCCGCAGGCGCATCTCGCCGCGCGCCGCCTTCGCCTTGTGTTCTGCTGCATTGCCGCACTGCTGTGGCTGGCTTGCGCTCCCGCCGCCCAGGCCTTCGACCGCCAGGCGCAGACGCAGCGCTACCAGCAATGGCTGGATCAATTCGAGCGCAACCTGCGCCAGCTGGCCGCCGTGCCAGATGCCACCGATGCCGACGTCGAGCGCATCTTCGCCGATACCGTGGTGCCGTCATCGCGCGCGGTGGGGTTCGTGCGCGAACTGGCGGCGCGGCCCGCCGGCTCGGTCTCCGGCGAAATCGTGTTCCAGGGTCCCGCGCGCCTGCTGATCGGCGTATTGCGCCAGTCGGTGGTGGCGGGCGATGGCGGCCCCTACACCGACACGCCGCCGGGCAAGGCCCCGCTGACACTGCGCGCTTGGTATCTGCACGTGGACGGCGGCGGCGAACTGGAACGTCTTTTCAACGACCCCGAGGCCTACAAGCCCTACCGCCTGCCGGCCGACGGCACGCTGGAACGCGGCGTCTACCCCTTCCTGGTGTTCGAGGACGGCCCGCGCCTGCGGCTGGGCGCCATGACGCGCGAATACTGGAACGTGGTGCGCTTTTTGGACGACCTGCAACATGGTTGACGCAACCCTGCCCCGTCCCCGGCCGGGCCGACTGGGCGCCTTGTTGCTGGCGCTTGCCCCTGCCCTGGCCTGGTCCGCCTGCCCGCCTCTGGACACGCCCTTCGGCGCCGATCCGCCCGGCGCCGCGTTGCACCCCCAGCCACTGGCGCTGGCGCTGGACGGCCCGCGCGTGCTGCTCGGCCTGCATGGGGAACGGGTGCCGGCCGACACCCGGCTGATCGCGGTCCCCGAGGATGGCGACCTGGCCCCGCGCATCTGGCCCGACGCGGTGGACTGGAGCGTCTACGCCAGCCGCGCCGGCGAACCGGGCGCGACCGTGTTGCAGCGCGACGCCGAGGGCCGGCTGTGCCGTATCGACCGCTACCGGCTGCAGCGCGGGCGCCAGATCGAAGATGGCGGCTACCGGCTGGCCTATGATGCCGAGGGCCGGCTGGCGGGCTATGCGGAGTATGCGTCGGCACGGGAACGTGGCGGCGCATTGCAGCAAGCCTGCGTCAGGCGCGATGCCAAGGAGCGGGTCACGGCCGTCTTCCAGGATGGCTGCAGCGCTACGCCCGAGCGGCCGGTCTACTACGTGCGCGACGACGCCGGCGCCCTGCTGCGCACCATCGACCAGCGCGCCGGTCCGCTCGGCACGCTGGTGCACCGCCTGAACCCGGACGGAACGACGCGCGCGGTCTATCGGTCGCGCCCCGACCCGGACCGGGACGGCGCCCTGATCGCCTATGCGGTTCCACCCGCCCAGGAAGACCGGATCCTGCCGGTGGCGCCCGGCACTTCCCCGGTCATCACCACCGAGATTCCCGATGAACCCTGGCGGCTGGTACGGGTGCCGGCCGACACGGACGAAGGCGACGGCCTGCCGTCCTGGGACCCGAAGGTGCAGACGGTATTGCTCAAGGGACTCAGCAACGCGCGGGGCCAGGTGGTCCTGGACGCCGGGCAGATCGCGCCGTTCCACCAGGCCTTGCGCGAGACCCCGGGGCGGGTATTCCTGTATGTGCACGAGATGACCCGCTTCCTGCCCGTGACGGCGCTGGATGCGCAGGCCTGGAAGCGCTGCATCGATCCGGCCCGGCGCGACGCCGGCGCCTGCGATTGAGCCCGCGGGCCGCCGCGCTCACGGCACGGCCTGGGTCTCCACCGTCACATGCGACAAGCCCGCGATATGCGCCAGCTTGCCCTTGTAGAAAGCGCTGTCGCGCGGATGCGCCGTGACCAGCGACACGATCGCCGCGAAGTGGCCGGGCCCGACCTGCCATACGTGCAGGTCGGCGATCTGGCCATCGCCGGCGTCCAGCGCCCGCTCGATGTCGTGGCGCAGCCGGGCGCTTTGCGGCGTGGCGTCGAGCAGCACGGTGCCCGAGTCGCGGATCAAGCCCCATGACCAACGCGCGATGACCAGCGCGCCGACCACGCCCATCGCCGCGTCCGCCCATAGCCAGCCATAGCTGCGGCCCGCCAGCAGCGCCACGATGGCCAGCACCGAAGTCAGCGCGTCGGCCAGCACGTGGATGTAGGCGGACCGTAGGTTGTTGTCGCGGACCTGCGGATGGCCATGGCCCGCGGCGGGCGCGTGGTCATGGTCATGGTCATGGTCGTGACCGTGATCGTGATCGTGGCGGTGCGCGCGGCCGTGGTGGTGGTCGTGCCCCGCGTGGCCGTGCGCATGCCCGCCATGGCCATGCGCGTGGCCATGGTCATCCTTCAGCAGCCAGGCCGACACCAGGTTGACCAGCAGGCCGACGACCGCGATGGCGATGGCCTGGTCGAAGCGGATGGGCACCGGGTCGATCAGGCGCACCAGGCTTTCCCAGCCGATGATCAGGGCGATCAGCGCCAGTACGACCGCGCTGGCGAATCCCGCCAGTTCGCCCAGCTTGCCGGTGCCGAAGGTGAAGCGCGGGTTGCGGGCCTGGCGGCGCGCGTAGCCGTAGGCGAGCGCGGTGATGAGCATGGCGCCGGCGTGCGTGGACATGTGCCAGCCGTCGGCCACCAGCGCCATTGACCCGTAGACGTTGCCGGCAATGATCTCGACGGCCATCATGCTGGCGGTCAAGGCGATGACCCACCACACCCGGCGCTCGTTGCGCCGGTGGTCTTGGCCCAGGAAGACGTGGTCATGGGACGGGGAAGTATTCATGGGATTGTTCCTGCTGCTCGCGGGGCCTGTGACCGGCGGCCCGTGCCGGCGGACCGCTATTTCATGTAGGCCCGGATAACGTCCATCATTTCCCGCGCCGCCTCGACCCGCTCGGCCTGCGACGGCGCGTGCACCACGTGCTCGTCCAGATGGCCCTGCATCACCTCGGCGGTCAGGCCACTGAGCGCGCCGCGCGCGGATGCCAGCTGGCGCAGCACCTCGCCGCAGGCCGCCTCGGCCTCCAGCGCCCGTTCCAGCCCTTCGAGCTGGCCGCGGATGCGCCGCACGCGGGCGATGAGTTTTTCCTTCTGGCGGATGGTGTGGGCCATGGTCGGGGGAAAGGAATATATAGTGTAGGGGACTATATTATAAAGACCGCGACAAAGGGAGGATATCCCTGCCGCCGTCCCAAAAAAGCGGACGAAGGCTGGCCGTCCGGGCATCAGCGCCGGCGCCTGCCTCAAGCGCGGCATGCGTGGCCGCCGGACATGGAATGGGCCGTCTATCCGATTCAGGCCGAGATGATCGGATTCGGGTAGAAACAACAATAAAAATCATTATCATCCATGTATTCACGGCATCCGATCCCGGATTGCGGCCCGCGCCGCCGCTCCAGGCACTTCCGAGATCCGCCTACTCATCCCTCCGGAGAAGCTTCCCCGTGCCATCGCGCCGTACCTGGGCCTTGCTGGCCAGTCTCTACAGTACCCAGTTCCTGGGGCTGATGTTCTTCGTCATCGCCATGGTGGCCATCCTGCGCGAAGGCGGGGCCAGCCTGGACACCATCGGCCTGGTCTACCTGATGGGCATGGCCTGGCCGCTGAAGGCGCTGTACGCGCCCTGGATCGACCGCCACGCGACTGGCCTGCGCGGCCATTACCGCGGCTGGCTGCTGGCGACCCAGGCCGGGCTGGTGCTGTGCCTGGCCCTGATCGGCCTGCTCGACCTGCGCGCCGACTTCACGACGATCTACCTGCTGTGCTGGGCGACCGCGCTGTTCTCGGGCGCGCAGGACGTGGCGCTCGACGGCCTGGCCTGCCGCGTGCTGACCCGCCCCGCTGATCGCGGTTTCGGCAACGGTCTGCAGATCGCCGGCGGCCTGATCGGCAACCTGGTGGGCGGCGGCATGATGTTGATGCTCTATCCGCGGTTGGGCTGGCGCGGCTGCTGCCTGTTGCTGGCGGCGCTCACGGCAGTGTCATGGCTGCAGCTGCTGGGCTATCGTGAACCGCAATGGCCCCGCAACGCCGGCCCCGCCAGCCACGCGCGCCTGCTGGCCTTCTGGCGCGGGCCGCAACGCAAGCACTGGCTGTTGGTGCTGTTGCTCTATCCCGCCTCCGCATCGCTCGGCTACGCAGTCATCATGCCATCGCTGCTCGATACCGGATGGTCGCTCGCCGACATCGGCCTGGTGCTCAACGTCGTGGGCGCCACCGCCGGCCTGCTCGTGGCGCTGGCCTACGGCCGCCTGTTGAAGCGCTGGTCGCGGCGTGGCGCCACGCTCGCGGCGGCGCTGTTGCAGGCCGTGGGCATTGGCGGCCTGGCGCTGCCCGCCATGGCCTGGGGCTCGCACACCGCCACGGGCGTGGCGGTAGTGCTGTACTACATGCTGTACACGCCGGCCGCCACGGTGCTGTGCACGCTCATCATGGATCAGTCGTCGCCGCACAGTCCCGCCACCGACTACACGCTGCAAATGAGCGTGAGTCACTTCTTCGCGATGCTGCTGACCTCGGCCGGCACCATGCTGGCCGGCCGCATCGGCTACGGCGGCGTGGTCGGCGCGGCGGTCGTGCTGGCGGTATGCGGCCTATTGGCCGCCGCGCGCTGGGTTCCCCGGGAGGCAACATGAACAAGTCCTGGGAAATCATGCGGCCGGTGCGCGGCCGGATCCGCCTGGCCATGAGGCTGGCCGTGGCCGGCGTGCTGTGCAGCCTGTCGAGCCTGGCCTGCCTGGCGCTGGCCATGCGTGAGTTGCTGCTGTCCCCGGACACCTATCCCTGGCCCGCGTTCCTGGGCGCGCTGGCGTGCACCCTGCTGGCCTGCTTCCTGCGGCTGCAGGCCTTCAACCAGTCGCACTACGCCGCCTTCCGCCTGGAAGTGATCCTGCGCAACGACCTGGTGCGGCACCTGGCGCGGCTTTCCTTCGGCGAATTGCAGGCGCTGGGCAGCGGCCCGCTGGCCAAGGTGTTGCAGAACGACGTGCAGGCGCTGCACGTTTTCGTGGCCGACAGCACGCCGCTGTTCGCCCGCGCCTACGCCATGCCGCTGTTCAGCGCGGCGCTGCTGTTCGCGCTGGACTGGCGCATGGCACTGGCCGCCGTGGGCGTGCTGGCGGTAGGCGTGGCGGTCCTGTCGCTGGCGATGCGCGGCCGCGGAGCCATGACGCGGCGCTACCACCAGGCGCGCGAACAGGTCAGCGCCGCGGTGATCGAATACGTGCAGGCCATGCCCGTGGTGCGCACCTTCGATACCGGCCAGAGCACCTTCGGACGCTACCACCGCGCCCTGGAGCGCTACCTGGCGATGCTGACCGACTGGTATCGCGGCGCCAGCTTCAGTTCCCGCTTCGCGATTGCCGCGCTCGGGCCGCTGCCGACCCTTGCGGTGCTGCTGTGGCTGGGCGCCTGGTGGACGGCGCAGGGCCAGCTCGGCTTTCCAATCTGGCTGGCCTTGCTGCTGTTCGGCATGGGCATGGCCGAAGCCATGTTTCCGATGATGTCGCTGGCGCACATGATCGACCAGGCCAAGCTGAGCGTGGCGCGCATCCAGCAGGTGCTGGCGATCGCGCCGCTGGCGCCGGCCCGCGCGCCGCGGCGGCGGCCGGCCGACGCCAGCGTGTGCTTCGAGGATGTGCGCTTCGGCTATGGTGGCCATACCGCGCTGGACAACCTGAGTTTCACCGCGCATGCCGGCCAGGTGACGGCGCTGGTCGGCCGTTCAGGCGCCGGCAAGAGCACCGTGGCGCGGTTGATCGCCCGCTTCTGGGACATCGATGCCGGGCGCCTGCTGGTGGGCGGCGTCGACGTGCGCGACCTGGAACGCGAGACCCTGTTCGAGCATGTCGCCTTCGTGTTCCAGGACAACTTCCTGTTCTCCGGCAGCGTGGCCGAGAACATCGCCATGGGCCGCCCCGATGCCCGCCCCGCCGAGATCGAGGCCGCCGCCCGGGCGGCGCAGGCGCACGACTTCATCCTCGCGCTGCCCGACGGCTACGCCACCGTGCTGCGCGAAGGCGGCAAGGACCTGTCCGGCGGCCAGCGCCAGCGCCTGACGATCGCCCGCGCCGTGCTGATGGACCGCCCGATCCTGGTGCTGGACGAAGCCACCGCCGCCACCGATCCCGAAAACGAACGCGCGGTCGGCGCCGCGCTGGCCGCGCTGATGCGCGGCCGCACCGTCATCATGGTCGCGCACCGGCTCGCCAGCATCCGCCACGCCGACCAGATCCTGGTGCTGGACCGTGGCCGGCTAGCCGAATCCGGCACGCACGACACCCTGCTCGCGGCGGGCGGCCTCTATGCCCAGCTCTGGAACAACCATCAACGCGCCCGCCGCTGGACCTTGGGCGAGCAACCCTCATGACGACACCTCCCGCTCCCTGGCGCGACACCTATCGCCGCCTTCTCCGCAGCGCAGGCAGCCAGGCCGGCCGCCTGCGCGCCAGCCTGTGCCTGTTGCTGGCCGCCGCCGTGTGCCAGGGCCTGTCGCTGGCCTGCATCGTGCCCCTGTTCGTCCACGTGACCCGCGGCGATCCCTGGCGCGCCGCGCTGGCCTGGCTGGCGGGCTTCACCTTGCTGGCAGCCGCCGCCATCATCCTGCGCTGGCGCGCGCAGGGCTTCGACTATCGCGGCCACATGGCGCGCGCCACGCACAAGCTGCGCGTGCTGCTGGGCGAGCAACTGCGGCGCATGCCGCTGGAGGCGCTGCAGGCCCACCGCACCGGCGGCATCGCCGCCAAGCTGCTGGGCGGCGTCGACGAGCAGATGAACTACGCGCTGACGGTGATCAACCTGATCCTGGGCGCCGCGGTTACGCCGGCCACGACCGCGCTGGCGCTGCTGGCCTGGGACTGGCGACTGGGCATGGCGCTGATGCTGGTGTTTCCCGTGATCGTGCCGCTCTACCGCTGGCGCCGGCCGGCGCTGGATCGCGGGCATGCGGCCACGGGCCGCGCCAATGAAGCCTTGAACGCGGAACTGCTCGAGTACATGCAAGGGCTGCCCGTGTGCCTGGCGACGGGCCGAGCCGGCGCCGCCAATGAACGCCTGCGCGCCGGCTTCGAGCAGGTGGAACGATTGCAGCGCGAGCATCACCGGCGCGGCGCCAAGCCGTCGTTGATGGTGGCCGCCATCGTCGAATCCGGGATGCTGGCAATCCTGGGCTGCGGCATGCTGTGGGTCACCCAGGGGAGCCTGGCTCCCGCGGCTCTCGGCGCGGTACTGGTGCTGGTGGCGCGCTTTGCCGAGCCGCTGGCGACCTTCGTGAACTTCACCACGATCCTGGCGCTGATCGAGGCCGCCCTGGCCCGCATCGAAGACGTACGGGCGGTGGCGCCGCTGCCGCAATGGCCGTCAGAGGGCGGCCCTGGCGGACCGGCGCGCATCCGTATCAACGGTCTCGAATTCCGCTACGCCGGCGGCAGTGCGCCAGCCCTGCGCGATATCGACCTGGAGAGGCGCTTGAACACCCGCTCCAGCTGCGACAGGCCCAGGTGCCCGGCCCATGGCAGGGCGCGGCTGCGCTCGGGCAGCAGCGTCGATATCTGCATCCGCCGCGGCCGCGCGCCCGCCACCAGGGCGCTGCCCGGCGCGTGCGGCAGCAACACGGCGCGGGCCTCGTCCAGGTTGCCGAGCGTGGCGGACAGGCCCCAGGTCCGCACGCCGGGCGACAGGCGCCGCAGGCGCGCCAGGCACAGCTGCAGCAGCACGCCGCGCTTGTTGCCCAGCAATTCGTGCCATTCGTCCACCACGATGCAGCGCAGGGCGCGAAAGCGCGACGACGCGTCGGCGTAGGAAAGCAGCAGGGCCAGGGATTCGGGCGTGATCACCAGCGCCTGCGCCTTGCCCTGCCGCGCCAGGCGCTTGTCGCGGGCGCTGGCATCGCCCGTGCGCAGCGCCACCGTCCACGCCAGGCCCATGTCGGCCGCGGTCTGCGTCAGCGCGCGGGTGGTGTCGGCGGCGAGGGCCCGCAACGGCGTGACCCACAGCACCCGCGGCCCTTCACCCGGGGCCATGGGCGCGTCACCGGCCAGGGCCTCCAGCAGCGGGCCGCCGAATGCCGCCAGGGTCTTGCCGCTGCCCGTGGGCGTGTGCAGCAGGCCCGATTCGCCATCCAGATAGCGCCGCCACGTCTCGCGCTGAAACGGGGCGGGCTTCCAGCCGCGCGCCGCGAACCATGCCGCCAGCGGCGCATCCGGGCCACGGCGCATGGCGCTCATCGCGCCAGCGCCTTCAGCGTGTCGAGCCGGTCGGCCTGGTCGGCGCGCTTGTCATGCCGCCAGCGCAGGATGCGCGGAAAACGCACCGCCACGCCCGACTTGTGGCGCTTGGACAGGTTGACGCCCTCGAAACCCAGCTCGAACACCTGTACCGGATCAACCGAGCGCACCGGGCCGAAACGCTCGCGCGTGTGGGCGCGCAGCCAACGGTCCAGTTCCAGGATCTCCTTGTCGTCCAGGCCCGAATAGGCCTTGGCGATGGGCACCAGCGCATCGCCATCCCACAGGCCGAAGGTGTAGTCGGTGTAGAGCGTGCTGCGGCGGCCGTGGCCGGACTGCGCATACAGCAGCACCGCGTCGATGGTGAGCGGATCGATCTTCCACTTCCACCAGTCGCCGCGCCGCCTGCCGCTCTGGTACGGCGCGGCGCCGCGCTTGAGCATGAAGCCCTCCACGCCGCGTTCGCGCGATTGCGCGCGCAGCAGGCGGGCCTCGTCCCAGCTTTCGGGCGCGACGATCGGCGACAGCCGCAGGCGCGGGTCCGGATGCCGGCGCAGCAACGCTTCCAGCCGGGCGCGCCGTTCGGTCTGCGGCAGCTCGCGCAGGTCGGCGCCGTCCAGCTCCAGCAAATCGTAGGCCAGCAGGCGCACCGGCGCCTCGGCCAGCCACTTGGGCCCGGGCTTGAGACGCTGGATGCGGGTCTGCAAGGCGGAAAACGGCATGGGACCGGCTGTGTCGTCCTGCCAGGCCAGCAGTTCCCCGTCCATGACGCAGTCCACATCCAGCGCCGCGGCCGCGGCCTCGACCTCGGGAAACCGGCCGTCCAGGCGCTCCTCGCCGCGCGACCACAATGCCACTTCGCCGCGCCGCCGTATCAATTGCGCGCGGATGCCGTCCCACTTCCATTCGAGCAGCCAGTCGCCGATCGGCCCCAGCAGCGCCGGATCGCCCTCCAGCGGCGAAGCCAGAAAGAAGGGGTAAGGCTGCTGGCGGTCGCCGGGCAATTCCTCGGCGCTCAGCAAGTCACGCAGGAAGGCGGGGCTGGGCAACCACGCGCCCAGCATGCGCTGGGCGATGCGCGCGATGGGCACGCCCGACATCTCCGCCAGCGCCTGCTGCACCATCCGCTGCGACACGCCGACGCGCAGGGCGCCGGTCAGCAGTTTGTTGAAGACCAGGCGTTCCGCATACGGCAGGCCCATCCATGCGGCCACGATGACCTCGCGGCGCTCGCCCTCGTCGCGATTGGCCACGGGCAACAGGATCTCTTCGATCCAATCGGCCAGGCCGCGCTCGGGCGCGGCGGTGGCGGGGTCGGGAACCAGCAGCGCCAGCGTCTCGGCCAGGTCGCCGACCTGGTCATAGCAGGCATCCACCAGCCAGGGCGCGGTGTCGGACGCGCTCGCGACCCAGGCGCGCAGTTCGCCGACCGCCGCGATCTTCCTGCGCGCGCTGGTGATCTTGCCGCCGGCCAGCAGATACAACGCCCATGCCGCGTCGCGGGGCGGCGCATCACGGAAGTACGCCACCAGCGCCGCGCGCTTGTCCAAGGTGGCGGTACTGCGGTCCAGTTCCTGATACAACGCCGCGAATCGCTTCATGCCTGCGTCCGTTCTCCTGCCGATCCAAAAAAAGCGCCTGTCCCGCGGCCTGCCAGCACGGATGGGCACGGCTCCTAGTCGTCTTCGCCGTACTGCGTGGCCAGCGTCTCGGCGGCGATGCCTGATTCGTTCAAGGTGCGCACCAGCGCGTCGGTGTCGCCGTGCGTGGCGATGACGCGCCGCGCACCGGTCTGGCGGACGGTGCGCAGCAGATCGGGCCAGTCCGCATGGTCCGACACGACGAAACCGCGGTCCATGTTGCGCCGGCGCCGGTTGCCGCGCAGCCGCATCCAGCCCGATGCAAAGCCATGCTGGGCCTTGCGAAACCGCCGCAGCCACGCACTGCCGGCGGCCGAGGGCGGCGCCAGGACCAGCTCGCCAGCAAATCCCGTGCCCGCGGCCGCTGGCGCCCCTTCCGCGTCGATGACCAGGCGCGTATCGGCCATTGCCACGCCCGCGCCGCGATAGACGTCCACGCCCGCGGCGATCGCGCCATGCAGGTAGACGGGGCGGTCGATGAAAGGCATCAGCTCGGCCAGCACGCGCTGCGCCTTGCCCAGCGCATAGCAGTAGAGAATGGCGGCCTCGCCGCGCGCCGCGCAGTGGTCGCGCCACTGCACGATGTCGCGCGCCACGTCGGCGGCGCTGGGCCAGCGGTATATCGGCAGGCCGAAGGTCGCTTCCGTGATGAAGGTGTCGCAACGCACGACCTCGAACGGCGTACAGGTGGGGTCCGGCTGGCGCTTGTAGTCGCCCGACACGACCCACACCTGGCCGTCGACTTCGACGCGCACCTGCGCGGATCCCAGCACGTGGCCGGCGGGGTGCAGCGAGACGCGCGCGCGGCCCAGCGTGAAGGGCTCGCCGTACGCATGGACGCGATAGTCCTGGTCCCCCAGCCGCCACCGCAGGATCGGCAGGCCCTCGACACTGGTGTGGTAGCGGCCCATGCCTGCGCGGGCATGGTCGCCATGGCCGTGCGTGAGGACCGCGACATCCACGGGGCGCCAGGGATCGATGTAGAACCCGCCCGCGGCGCAATACAAGCCTTCCGGACGCAATTGGACGATGTCGGCCATGACTGTCTCCCGATCTGGCGGGCGCGGCTCGCGCGGGGTGCGCGAGCCGCGGCGCTGCATCTGTCGGTTATACCGCGAACGCGGCGCCGCCGACGCTACATCCTGTACTGCACCGTCAGCAGGTAATTGCGCGGCGCGCCGTAGTAATTGTGGTCGTAGCTGATGGAGCTGTAGTACTTCTTGTCGGTCAGGTTGCCCAGATTCAACGCGAACGACAGACGTTCGTCCACGCGGTAGCCCAGGCGCGCGTCCAGCACGGTGTAGCCACCCTGCTCGCGGCCGTAATAGCCGAAGCCTGACGATTTGCTCTGGGTGATCAGGCCGGCGCCCACCGAATAGCGGCTCCATTCCCCCGGCAGGCGATAGTTGGCCCACAGGCGCGCCAAATGGCGCGGGATCCCCGTGTTGGCCGAGATGTCGTAACCCACCGCCGGCACATCGGCGCTCCGGTGACGCGTCTGCGTATAGGTGTATGAGGCGGACAGCTGCAATCCAGGCAGCACCTCGCCATTGATCTCGGCCTCGAAACCCTGGCTGCGCACCTGCGCCGTGGGGCGGTAGCAGGTGCCGCCGCACTGGGCGTTGGCCACGGCCTGCGGGACGTCGGTATCCTCGAAGGCGACGTTCTTCTGCTCGGTGCGGAACAACGCAAGACCCACATCGACCCGGCCGTCCAGCAACTCACCCTTCAGGCCCAGCTCATAGTTGCGGCCTGTCACCGACGCAAGGAATTCTCCGGAAACGCCGCGTTGGCTCTGCGGGCGGAAGATGTCGGCGTAGTTGGCATACGCCGACCATTGGTCGTCGAGCGTGACCACGGCCCCCACGAAGGGGGTGAACTCCGCGGACTCCTCGGCCGTGGTCTCGCTGTAGCCCCAGACCCCATTGGAAATGTAGGTCTGCTTGTACCAGGAGTAGCGGCCGCCCAGCACCAGCAGCAGCGGATCGGCCAGTTGGTAGCGCGCGCTGGCGTACAAGCCCTTTTTGTCGGAACGATAGCCATCGTCCATGCGGTTGGCCGCGATGATTTCGTCGCTGTTCAGGGCGGGCGCGGTGAATCGTTGATACGGGCTGCGGTTCAGGGTTTCGACGTTGCGCAGCCAACCCCAGGTGTCGTTGCTGCGCAGGTGCGAAAAGTTGGCCCCCACCGTCAGGCCGAGCTTGCGGCCGAACAGCGTGGTATCCCCCGTCAGATAGGTGTCGCCGCCCAGGTTCCTGGACTCCATGTCGAACGCATAGGCGTCGCCACGGTAGGTATTGGGCGGTCCCAACCGTCCCGTGCGCAGCAGGTACTTGATGTCGTTGGCCTCTTGCACGCGCACCAGGGCGGCCTTGAATTTCCAGCCATTGGCGAAACGGTGGGTCAGGTCGGCGAACCAGGTGTCCTGCGTTTTCGAGGCATGGTTCCACGGCGCGCTCAGGTTGGTGGAACGCGCATAGTCGGGCATGGACCCGTCGGCATAGTTGGGCAGGCCCGACCAGTCGATCACGCCATAGGGCTTCTCGCGGCTGTAGCCGATGCCGACGGTGGTGGCGGCGCCCAGGTCGATGTCCAGCGCGCCGTAGAAGGTGCGGTCATGGGAGTTGATATAGTCGCGGAACGAACCGGCGGTGTCGTAGTTCACCACCACGCGGCCGCGCACGCTCTTGCTGTCATTGAGCGCGCCGCCCAGGTCGGCCTGCGCGCCGTACTGGTCCCACGAGCCGGCCTTGCCGGTGAAGACGAACTGGCGCTGCGGCGTCGGCCGCTTGCGGACCATGTTCACCGAGCCCGACGGGTCGCCGGCTCCTTCGAAAAGCCCTTGCGGACCGCGCATGATTTCCACGCGGTCATAGAGAGCCGCATCGGAATTGAAGGCCGAACCGCGCGCGTAGAGCTGCCGTTCCAGCGGCACGCCGTCGAACTGGTAGCTCTGGATGAAGAATCCGCGCGAATAAAACTGCCCGCCCGGCTCGTTCGCCACCATCGACACGCCTGGCGCGTGATTGAGCGCGTCGCGGATATCGGTAATGTTCTGGTCGTCCATGCGCTGGCGGGTAATCACCGAGACCGCCTGCGGGATCTCGCGCAATGATTGGTCGCCCTTGGCGATCGTCACCACGTTCGAAGCGTACGAACCGGTGCCTTCGGTGGTGGCGATGCCCAGACCCGGCACGGTGACCGGCGCCAGGGTTGCAACCTCGGCGCTGGTAGCCGCGCGCAGCCGGTATTGGCCCTGGGCATCCCTGACCGCTTCCACGCCGGTTCCCGACAACGCCGCCATGAGCGCGGCCTGTGAATCGTAGGTGCCTTGCACCCCGGGGCTGTGGCGCCCTTGCACCAGGCCGGGCGGGCTGGCAAGCAGCACGCCGGATTCGGCCGCATAGCGCGCCAGTACGGCATCGAGCGGGCCGGCCGGGATGTCGTAGCGGCGCGCCGCGCCGTCCGTCACCGCGCCGGCCTCCTGGGCGGCGGCGACCGGCAATCCGCCCGCCATCGCCACCAGCGCCCCGGCGCAGGCCAGTTGTGCCAGGCTGCGCGCGAGCGGCGCGCGGCGGGCCGCATCGGGGCGGCGCGCCGGCTCGGTGAAGTGACGGGGCCGGAGGGTTCGGATGGACATGCGGGCTTCCTCAAATGGGCAATTGGGGGATGGTCCGAAGACCTTTCACCCGCTTCATCGAACGAGCCACCCAAAACAGGAACCGCTTTTGCAAAAAAAATGCGCCACCGCCGCCACGCCCTGCCGGCGCCCCGTCAACGGGGGGTGACGCGGGTCCACCACGGCAGGGGATGGCTGACGCGGATGGGCATGACCGAAGCCAGCATGGCCAGTACCCGTTCGGGTTCGGTCATCGGGTAGCTGCCGAACACCGGCAGATCCGCCACCTCCGGCGACACGCTGAGCAGGCCGGCGCGATAGCGTCCGAGTTCGCGCAAGACCTCGCCCAGGGGCGCATTGCGGGCAATGTACAAGCCCCGCGTCGAGCCTTCGCTGGCCGGGTCCACCGGCTCGATCGGCGACAGTCCCGTCGCCGTCAGGCGCGCCTGCCAACCGGCGGGGATGACCACGCCGGCGCCATCGGCCCCATGCGCCTGGACGGCGCCGTCGTAGACCGCGATACGCGTGATGCCGGCATCCAGCCTGACGGTGAAGCGCGTGCCGAGCGCGCGCAGCCGGCCTTGCGGCGTATCCACCACGAACGGCCGTTGCTGCCCGCCGGCCGTGCTGACCAGGATTTCGCCCGCGACCAGCCGCAGGCGCCTCAGCGCCGGGCCGAAGTCCGTGTCGAAGGCGCTTGCCGTTCCCAGCCAGACCCGTGTGCCATCGGCCAGCAAGACCTCCCGGACTTCGCCGGTGGCAGTGCGATGGTCGGCCATGCGGGCCAGGACCAGGCCGGCCAGCGGCGAGTAGCGCCAGGCCACCCCGCTCGTCAGGCCGGCGCCGGCCACCAGCGCCAGACCGAGGACAACACGGCGCCGGGTTGCATTGGCGGTGGCGGCACGATAGGCGCCGACCGCGCCATGGGGATCGGGCGCCGTCTGGATGGGCCGGAACAATTGGCCGACGCGCTCGACCTGGGCCCAGGCCGCGCGATGCGCCTCGGCGCTATCACACCAGCGCCGCCACGCCTCGCGGTCGGTGGCGGTGGCCTCTTCCGATTGCAGCAGCGCGAACCACTGCGCGGCCTGCTCCAGGACCGCGTGCTCCCCGTGCCCCCGTTGCGGCGGCATGCCCATCGTCGTCAAAGCGTCTTCAGGCAATGCAGCATGGCCTGCGCGATGTACTTGCGCACCATGCGGGTGCTGACGCCCAGCTCCGCCGCCACTTCCGTTTCGCTCATGCCGCAACCGGAGGCCATGACGAAGGCGTGAGCCGCCTTCACGGGCAGGCTGCGCAACAGGCGGTCGATCTCTTGCAGCGCCTCCAGCACGATCGCCTGATGTTCGGCCGACGGCGCCAGCGCCTCGGGCTGGGCGGTGAGCGTGTCGAGCCAGGCCTGTTCGATACGCCGGCGGCGCCACAGGTCGACACACAGGCCGCCGGCCATGGTGCGCAGGTAGACGCGCGCTTCAGGCAGGCTGCCGAAGCGGCGCGGCGTGGTCAGGAGCCGCACGAACGCGTCCTGCGCCAGGTCGGCCGCGTCGGCGGCATTGCCGAGCCGACGGCGCAGCCAGGCCTGGAGCCAGGAATGATGGTCGCCGTAAAGGGTTTCCACGCTGGGCGGGATCGCGTAGTCGGAGGTATCCAAGGCAGGAGGCCGCCAGCCTGGCAACGGCATGACGGCGGCAATAGAACTTAATGGGAACGATTATTATTATCTAATTTTCCCGACCTGGATAGCGGCCGCGCCGCCATCAAGCCCCGCCGGGCCCCGTCGCTGCCGCCGGCGCGCCAGCGAAACCAGCAGTTGTTCCAACGCCGCAAAATCCACCGGCTTGACCAGGTGATGGTCGAACCCGGCCTCGTGGGAATGGCGCCGATCCTCGTCCTGGCCCCACCCCGTCATGGCGATCAGCACGACGCCCTGGCCCGACGGCGCCGAGCGTACCCGTCGCGCCACCTCGTGGCCGTCCATTCCAGGCATGCCGATGTCCACCAGCATCACGGCCGGCGCGAACTCGTCCAGCATGGCCAGCGCCTGCCGGCCGTCACGCGCAACCCCAACCCGCGCGCCGAACGCCTGGAGCACCATGGCGGTGGTGTCCGCGGAATCGGTGTTGTCGTCCACCACCAGGATACGACCAAGTTTCTGCCTGGGCGCGGCCTGGCCACCTTGCGGCGTCACTTGGCGCGGCGACGCGGCCTGCACCGGCAGGCGCACGACGATCTCGCAGCCCGTTCCGGGTCCCTGGCTCGCCGCCCTCACGCTGCCTCCGTGCAACGCCACCAGGCGCGCCACCAGCGTGAGCCCCACGCCCAGGCCGCCCGACCCGCGCCGGCCATCGACCTGCACGAAAGGCTCGAAGACACGTGTCAGCATATCCACCGGAATACCGCGTCCGTTATCCCGCACCGAAAGGATGAATTCGCCCGCCGCATCCTGGGTGCCCTTCAGGACGATATGGCCGCCCCGGTCGGTATATTTGGCTGCGTTGTTGAGCAGGTTGGAGACCACTTGCGTCAGTCGCACCGCATCGGCCTGCATCATCACCGGTTGCTCCGGCAGGGTCACGCTCACGGTGTGTCCGGCCGCCTCGATCTGTCCGCGGCTTGCCTCCAGCGCGTTGCGCAGCAGCTCCACCAGGTCCACCGGCGCCTTGCGCAGCAGGATCTTGCCACTGTTGATGCGGGCGATGTCCAGCAGGTCATCCACCAGCCGCGCGATGTGGCTGACCTGGCGCGCGAGCATCTCATGGACGCGCACCGTGCCGGCGGCGTCCACCTCCGAATGCCGCAACAGGTGCAGTCCATTGTGCAGCGGCGCCAGCGGGTTGCGCAGTTCATGCGCCAGCATGGCCAGGAACTCGTCCTTGCGTTCGTTGGCGTCGCGCAATGCCGCCTGGGTTTCTTGGCGCAACATCGCCAACCGCAAATGCGCGCCAACCCGCGCCTGCAATTCGGCGGGCGAGAATGGCTTGACCAGATAATCGTCGGCGCCCGCATCGAGGCCTTCGACGCGCGCTTCCTGCCCGGCGCGCGCCGACAGCAGGATCACCGGCACGGTCCGCGTCCGCGCATCGCCGCGCAGGGCCTGCAGCAAGGTCAGCCCGTCCATGCCCGGCATCATGATGTCGGTGATCACCAGGTCGGGCGGATCCTGCCGCGCGCTGCGCAGGGCTGTCGCGCCATCGGCGGCAATGCGCACATCGTAATCAGCGGCGAGCAGGCTGCGCAGGTACTCGCGCAGATCGGCATTGTCGTCAGCGCAGAGGATCCGCGGGCGATTGGCGGCGCCCGCGGATGCAAGCGCCGGGGATGCGTTGGCCAGCCAGCGCGACGCTTCCTGGCGGGCCTGCATCGTGGCATTGCCCGCGACGGGTTCGTGGGCGACCTTGCCATCGGCCGCGCTCGCCTGCTTCTTGGGCAGCGTGACCGTGAACACGCTGCCCACGCCCGGCTCGCTATCGACGCTGATGGCGCCGCCCAACAGCTTGACCAATTCACGCACCAGCGCCAGCCCGATACCCGAGCCTTCGTGGCTGCGGGCCGCCGGACTTTGGCCCCGGTGAAAGCGCTGGAAGATATTGGCCAGGTCCGAGCGGGCGATGCCGACACCGGTATCCCGCACGGACAGGACCACCTCATCGCCGCTGTCGCGCAAGGCCACGTCGATCGATCCCCGCAAGGTGTACTTGAACGCGTTGGACAACAGGTTCAGCACGATTCTTTCGTACCAGTCGCGATCGATGAGCACGGTGGGCACCGCGTCGCACTGTACCGACAAGGCCAGCCCCGCGCTCTCCATCGCCGATCGGAACGCGCTGGCGTGCTCCTGGGTGGCGCGGGCCAGGTCGGTGAGCTGCAGCCGCGCCACCATGCCGCCCCCTTCGATACGCGAAAAATCCAGCAGCGAGTTCACCAGCTTCTGCAGGCGCAGCGCATTGCGCAACAGCAGTTCCAGCGTCTCGCGTTCCAGGCCTGCCGACGGCTGCGCCAGCGCCTGTTGCAGCGGTCCGAGAATCAGCGTGAGCGGCGTCCGGAACTCGTGGCTGACGTTGGAAAAAAAAATGGTCTTGGCGCGATCCAGCTCCGCCAGGACTTCGGCGCGCCGAGCCTCCTGCTCATAGGCGACGGCGCTGGCGATGGCGCTGGCCGAATGCTGGGCGACCAGGTCGAGGAAGTCGCGGTAGGCGCTATCCAGCGGCCGCCGCGCACTGACGCCCAGCACCATGACGCCCGAGACCGAGCCATCAGCGGTCCAGCGCAACGGCAGGATGCGCGCCCATGCGGCCAGATCGGGCCAGGGCCCGCCTGGCAATGCCAGTCCCAACGACGCCAGCGCCACGGTCTGCGGTTCGCCATTGCCGGCGACGGCAGCCAGGGGCCAGTGGGCCGCCGGGTGCGACTGCGCATTCACGCCGGTCGCGGCAAGCAGTTCGAAGTCCGGGTCGCCGCATCGATAGATCAGGCAGAACGGCACGTCGCGCGGGTTGCGCGCCAGCACATCGCAGATACGCCCCGCCGTGGCGGCCGGCCCGGCGGCCGGCACCGGCTGCGCGCCGAGCTCGCGCAAGGTTTCCAGACGCCGCGCGCTGACGATCTTCTCGGTGGTCTCGGTGCAGGGGCAGAAAACGCCCTGGACGGTGACGCCGTCCGCCGCCAGGATCGGGCCGTAGGTGAAGGTGACGTAGACTTCTTCGCGCGGCAGGTGGCGGTCGAAATAGTATTCCTCGTCGTAGGACCAGGTAGCCTGGCCGCTGCGATAGACACCCGCAAGCATCGGGCCGATTTCGGGCCAGATCTCGCTCCAGCATTCCTGCCCGGGCCGGCCAAGCGCCGCCGGATGCTTGTGGGCGCCCAGGAACGGAACATAGGCATCGTTGTACAGGACGCTGAAATCCTCGCCCCACCAGAGCAGGATGGGAAAGCGGGAACTCAGGCACAGGCTCAATGCCGTGCGCAGATTCTGCGGCCACAGGGCGGGCGGCCCGATCGAAGTCGAGTCCCAATCCAGTTGCCGCAGATGCCGCGCGACCTCGCCCTGATCTGGCAGGAATTTCAAACTCGGGTCGAGTTGCAAGGGTTCTCCTGTAGGAAAGAGCCGCCTGATCCGACGACCGCCAGGCTTGGCCGGATGCTTCGATGGTATCGCAGGGCTATTCGCAAAAGACAGGAAGTGGTGAGTAGCGGTAACTGTCCTTGGCCGATGGCAAAGTAGAATGGCCTCGTCCTTCCACCGGCCGGCTCTCATGACCCATCCCCCCGAACCCTATCTGCCGCGGCGCTTCGAACCACTGGGCAATTGGAATCTGGCCGGCCACATCCTCAAGGCCTACGCCATTCATCACGATGCGCGCCATCCGGCGCCCTTGCTGGATGCCGCGCTCGCCGCCGCGGCGCGCGCGGCCGCGGGCGTGGCGCTGGCCGAACACGCGCAGGACGCCCGCAGCCATGGCCTGGGCTTCTGCATGGTGCATGTGGGCCAGGAAGCCGTATGGCTGCTGGTGGACTGGTGGATCACGGGCGGCATCGCCTGCCAGCGCATGCTGTCGGCGCCGCTCGCGCGTCCCGGCCACTACGCGCCGGTGCAGGCGCCAGCGCTGGCCTGCGTCTGGGAACTGGTGGTTACCGCGCACGAGCGCGACGCCTGGGTACGGCATATGCTGAATCCGGCGCCGGACCCCGGGGCGTATCTCGCGGACGTCCTGCCCGCCGGCGCGTACTGAACCAGGCGCGGCCGCGTCAGCGCGGCCCGAACACCTCGGCCAGCTTGCCGGCCTGCGGCATGCCGTTGTACTTCTTGAGCGCGCCGCTGTCGTCGCGCACGACGATGCCTGGCGTGCCGCGAAAGCCCAGCGACACCATCAGCGCCTGGTTGTCGTCGAGGATCTTGCCGATGTTGTCGGGCACGCTCTTGGCAGGCGTGATGCCGCCCTTGTCGAACTTGTGTTCGTTCTCGATCAACGCGGCAGACGGATCGGCGGCGCCCAGGATGGCGGCGGCCTTGGCGGGACTGTCCTGCCGGATCACGCCCACCAGCACATGCCGCAATTGCACCTTGCCGGAATCCACCCACGGACGCGCGGCTTCCCAGAACTTGTGGCAATAGGGGCAATTGGCATCGCTGAAGGTGTAGATGATGCGCGGCGCGTCCTTCCGGCCGTCGAGCACCCACGTCGATTTTTCCAGCTGCGCCCAGGCCTGGTCGCCCATCGGCTTGCTGACCAGGGCCTCGATCCTGGCATCGTCAAGCGGCTTGCCCTGGGCATCCAGGCGCGCGCCGACGATGGCGTTGCCATCGGGGGTGACATAGATCGCCACGGGCTGGTCGCCAGCCACGCCGGCGAAGGCGCGCAGGTTGCCGTCGACCTTGAATTCCTGCACCACGCGCAGGCCGCGCGTCTCCAGCGCCTTGAGCACGGCGGGCCGATCCTGGGCCTGGCTGCCGGCGGCGGCAAGCATGGCGGCCAGGGCGAAAAGGATGCGGCTGGGCGCATGCGGACGAATCATGGGGACTCCTGTTGCTGAAATCGGGGGATGGCGCGGCCGCGCGAAAGGCTATCCGGGCCGCCGCGCGCCAGCGACGCTGGCCGCCAATGCGGCCAGCGCCAACGCCAAGGGAATCAATGATACCCACAGCACTGTCATCCAGTCATACAAGGCCGGCCTGCTGCAGCGTCTCCATGAATGCCGACTCGATCGGAGCGAACTCTAGCGGCACGCCAGACTCCCCAGTTCCTGTTCCGCGACAGATTCAACACCGTTATGCCTGGGGCCGGGCGGCAATCCATGACAATTGCAACAAAATCCCGCCAGGCCCGGGCCGGACCGCGATGCCGTCACCGCCCCCGGATATAGCCGTCGCGCGTCTGTGGCAGCTTCATCCCCAGGATCGATGACGCCACCTGGGTGCGCAGGATCTGCGCGGTGCCGCCCGCGATGGTGAACATGCGCGCGTCGCGCACGTGGCGTTCCAGCGGCAGGTCGCGCCCATAGCCGGACGAGCCATGCAGCTGCAAGGCGTCGTTGGTGACGCGTTGCGCGGTCTCGGCCGCCACGATCTTGGCCTGCGCGGCCAGCGAGATGTCCGGAAAGCCGAAAGTCTCCGGCGTGCCGCTGTTGGCCGCGGCGTACAGCATGTGCCGCGCGCAGTTGAGCTGGATGGCCATGTCCGAGATCATCCACTGCAAGCCCTGGAATTCGGCAATGGGGCGGCCGAACTGGTGGCGTTGCTTCACGTATGCCACTGCCTCTTCGAAAGCGCCCTGCGCAATGCCCAGCGCCACGGTGCCGGCGCCGACGCGCTGCGCGTTGTATGCCTGCATCAACCCCGCGAACCCGCGCTTGAGTCCTTCGGGCGGCACGACCAGCATGGACCTGGGCACCTTCAGGTCGGTGAAGCGCAGATAGGTCTCCGGGATGCCCCTGACCCCCATGGCGTAGGACCGCTGCGTGACCGCCAGCCCGTCCTGGAGGGCGGGATCGTCCTTGATGTGGATGAACGCGCCGATGCCCTGGTCGACCCCGTCTTCGATGACGCGGGCGAATATCAGGTGCAGGCGCGAAACGCCGCCGCCGGTGATCCAGTACTTCTCGCCGTTGATGAGATAGTCGTCGCCATGCCGCACGGCCCGCGTCGCCATCTCGCTGGCGGCGCTGCCCGCCTGCGGCTCCGAGATGCAGATGGCCGGCTTGTCGCCCGCCAGCACGCAGGCCGCGGCCCGCTGCTTCTGTTCATGCGTGCCGTACCGCATGATGGCGCCGATCGCGCCCATGTTGGCCTCGACCGTGATCCGACCCATGGTCGCGCACGCCTTCGCCATTTCCTCGACCACGATGATCGTGTCCTGGTGGCCGAGCCCCTGGCCGCCGTACTCACGGGGGATGGTCATCCCCATGAACCCCTGGTCGCACAGCTGGCGCACGTTGTCCCACGGATACTGCTCGCTCTGGTCGGTGTGCGCCGCGGTCGGCTTGAACGCCTGCTGGGCCAGCTCCCGGGCGCGCTGCCGCAGCGCCGCTTGTTCCTTCGAAAGTACCACCATGATTTCTCCTGATTGCCGCTGAAAAAAAAGCGCAGCGCGCGCCGCTCAGCCCACTTTGATGTTGGCGTTGCGCGCGACTTGCGCCCAACGCGCGACCTCGGCCCGGGTCAACTGCGCCAGCTCGGCGGGCGTGCCGCCGCCGGCGTCCGCGCCCAGCTCCACCCATCGCCGCGCGAACGGCGCGTCGGCAAAGGCGCCGTTGATGGCCCGGTTCAGCGACGCGACCGTATCCGCGGGAGTGCCGGGCGGCGCATAGATGCCGTACCAGCTGGTCGCGTCGTAGTTCTCGGCGCCGCTTTCCGCGGCGGTGGGGACGTCGGGAAGGCTGGCCGACCGGTCCTTGGACGTAACCGCGATGGCGCGGACGCTGCCGGCCCGGATGTGCTGGATGGCCGACGGCATGGTCTCGAACATCATGTGCACGTTGCCGGCGATGATGTCGACGATGGCCGGCGCCGAGCCGCGATACGGCACATGCATCATCCGGGTGCCGGTCACGCTCTTGAAGTACTCCGCCATCAGGTGCTGCATGGTGCCGGCGCCCGGGGTGGCGTAGCTGTACTTCTCCGGGTCCGCCTTCAGCAGCCTGACCAGTTCCGCCACATTGCCGGCCGGCAGGTCCTTGTTGACGATGAGCGCATGATTGACCCGTCCCAGGAAACCCACCGCGGACATCTCGCGGATGTCGTAGCCCAGCTTCGGATAGACCGACTGCGCGATCGCATGGTGCACCGCCCCGAAGAGAATGGTGTAGCCGTCCGGCCTGGCCTTGGCGACCGCGTCCGCGCCCAGGGTCCCGCCCGCGCCGCCACGGTTCTCGACGATCACCGATTGGCCCAATCCGGCGCGCAGTGGCTCGGCCAGCTGCCGCGAAAGAATGTCCACGGTGCCGCCCGGCGCATACGGCGCGACCAGCCGTATCGTCTGCGAGGGGTATCCGCTGGCGGCCAGCGCCCTGCCGAACGGGGCGGCCGCGGCAAGCAACAACAACTGTCTCCTGTCCATGTCTGTCTCCTCTGGTGGATCGGCCCTCGGATCGGGGCCTGATTGCTTCTGCTTCGGATACCGGCCCGCGGCCGCGGGCGCTATGCCCGCGCGCCGCCGCCCCAATCGCGCAGGATCTCGTCGACGTGCTCGTTCAGGCGCGGCGGCGCACGCCGGTACGACACCGGCGTGCGCGACAGCTTCAAGGGGTTGGCCAGCAGGCTCACCGCGCCATCGCGCGCCCAGTCGCAGGGCATGCGCAGATGGGCGCCGCGTTCCTGCACATGCGGATCCTCGAACACCTCGCGCAGATCGTTGACCGGTCCGCACGGCACGTTCACGGCCTCCAGCGATTGCAGCCAGTATTGGCGCGGGCGGGTGCGCAGCGCCGCCTGCACGGCTTCACAAACGGCCTCTCGGTGCCGGACCCGCGCGACGTTGGTGCCGTAGCGCTCGTCCCGCGCCACCGCTTCGATGCCGGCGACCTCGCAGAAGCGCCGGAATTGCCCATCGTTGCCGACCGCCAGGATCATCGGCCCGTCGGCCGTCTCGAACACCTGGTACGGCACGATGTTCGGATGGCCGTTGGCCAGCCGCTTCGGGACCTCTGCACTGGCGAGGTAATTGGTGCCCGCGTTCACCAGCCAGGCGATCTGGCTGTCCAGCAGCGAAATGTCGATCTGCTGCCCTTCTCCGGTCGCGTCGCGATGGCGCAACGCCGCCAGGATGCCGACCGCCGCGTACATGCCCGTCATGACGTCGGCGATACCGACGCCCACCTTCATCGGCGTGCCGTCGGTCTCGCCGGTCAGGCTCATGATGCCGCCCATGCCCTGGATCAGGAAGTCATAGCCTGCGCGCCGGGCGTAGGGGCCGGTCTGGCCGAAGCCGGTGACCGAGCAATACACCAGGCCGGGATAGCGCTGGCGCAGGCTGGGATAGTCCAGTCCATGCCTGGCCAATCCGCCGACCTTGTAGTTTTCCACCAGCACATCGGCCCGGGCCAGCAGGCGGTGCAGCAGCGCGCGCCCGTCCTCGGTGGCGATGTCGATGGCGATCGAGCGCTTGTTGCGATTGGCGCTGAGGTAGTAGGCGCTCTCGTCCGTGTCGCGGCCATCCTTGCCGACAACGTAGGGCGGCCCCCATTTGCGCGTATCATCGCCCTCCCCGGGCTTCTCCACCTTGACCACGTCCGCGCCCAGATCGCCCAGCAGCTGGGTGGCGCTGGGACCGGCCAGAATGCGCGAAAGGTCAAGAATGCGCACGCCGTCGAGCGTGCCGGGGATCATCGACTGCATGCCTGTCTCCACGATTGATGTCGAGGCAGTCTAGAATTCGGCCCCTTCACCTTCAATTGAGATTTTTTTCAAGAACGCCCCGCGCGAATTGACGTTGCCAACGCCACCACGACGCACTACGCTTGCATCGTCCCGATTCGCCGCCACCGCCTCCTCACCTTCGAAGCACAAATGAAAAATACGTTGATGGCCACGCACCTGCGCCTGGTCGGCATGGCGGCGCTCTGGGGCGCATCGTGGTCCTGGGGCAAGGTCGTTGCGCAGGCGATGGCCCCGCTGGCCGCGGCCAGCCTGCGGTTCCTGTTCGCCAGCGTGGTGCTGGTGCTTTGGATGCATCGCGCGTCCGCGCTGCGCGACCTGAAGAAACTGACGCGCAACCAGTGGCTCGGCCTGGCCGCCGCGGCCATGGCGGGCGTATTCGGCTACTCGACCTTCTTCATGCTGAGCCTGCAGCTGGTGCCGGCCGGCAAGGCCGCCATCGTGGTGACGCTCAATCCCGGCGCCACGCTGCTGCTGGCGGCCATCCTGTTCAGGGAGCACCTGAACCCGGCGATCCTGGCGGGCATGGTCCTGTCGGCCATCGGCGCCTACATCGCGATCAGCGGCAACGGACCGAGCGCCGCCCTGCCCGGCTCGGTCGGCATCGGCGAGCTGTTGCTGCTGGGCTGCGTGGCCTGCTGGGTCGCGTACACGCTGATCGGCCGGCTGGTGCTCAAGGGCGTGGACGCATTGACCACCACCACGGTCACCACCGTGATCGGCGCCTTGCTGCTCCTGCTGGCCAGCATCGGATTCGAAGGCACCGCCGCCTGGGGCGCGCTGCGCGGCGCGCCGGCGGATGCCTGGGTCAGCCTGCTGGCCCTGGCCTTCGGCGCCACGGCCGTCGCCTATGCCTGGTACTTCGAGGGCGTCAAAGCGCTGGGCGCCGGCGCGGCCTCGGGCTACATCACGCTGGTGCCCGTGTTCGGCGTGCTGTTCTCCAGCCTGTGGCTGGACGAACCCACCAGCAAGAGCCTGTTCCTCGGCGCCGCCCTGGCCATTTCCGGCATGGCGCTCATGCATGTCGGCCGGCGCCGGGCGGAACTGCGCGGCCAGCGCCTGGCCCGCGCAGCGCGCGAAGGCGCGCCGGGCGGCAAACCCTGAATTCCGTCCGCCGGCCTCATTGCGCCAGCAGGCGCGCCAGGACCGCTTCACACAACGCCAACTGCTCCACCGCGATGAACTCGTCCGCGGTGTGGGCCTGGGCGATATCGCCCGGCCCGCACACCACCGTCGGGATGCCCGCGGCCTGATACAGGCCCGCTTCGGTGGTGAACGCCACGTGGCCGCCCTTGCCCGCCCCCGCCTGGAACAGGCGCGCGACGATGCCGTCCTCGTCGCGCCGGGATACCAGCGCCGGCACCGCGGTGCGGCGGAAGACGTCGACCCGCGAGGCCTCGACCTTGTCGCGCATGCGTCGCTGCAGTTCGGCCGCGCGCGCGTGGATCGGCGCCAGCACGGCATCGGGATCGACGCCGGGAAGAAAACGCAGGTCGAAGTCGAATTCGGCGCTTTCCGGGATGACGTTGGCCGCCTGCCCCGCGTGCACGCGGCAGACCGCCATGGTGGAGAACGGCACGTAGAAATCCTCGTCCACCTCCCGCTGCGCCAGCTGCCCGGCCTGCTCCGTGATTTCCGCCACCAGGGCGCAGGCCACTTGCGCCGCGTTCACGCCCAGGCCGCTCAGGGACGAATGCGCCGCGCGGCCAAGCACGCGGCACCGCAGCGCGTGCCGCCCCTTGTGGGCGCGCACCACCGCCATTCCGGTCGGCTCACCCACCACGCAGGCGTCGGGCCGGATGCCGAGTCCGCGCAGATCTTCCAGCAGACTGCGCACGCCGATGCAGCCGATCTCCTCATCGAAGGTGAAGGCCACATGCACGGGCCGCTTCAGGGCCTTCAGGTCGAGCCGTTCCAGCACCGACAGCACGCAGGCGAGAAATCCCTTCATGTCGCATACGCCTCGGCCGTAGACCCGTTCGCCCTCGCGCGACAGCTCGAACGGCGCGCGCGACCATTCCTGGCCGGCCACCGGCACCACGTCGGTATGCCCGGACAACAGGATGCCGCCGACATCGCCGCCGTGACTGGCATACAAGTTGGCGCGCCGCCCATCCGGACTGTAGGTGTAGCGGATGCGGAACCCCAGCCCGCGCAAGGCCTCCTCGACCATCTCCAGCAACGGCAGGTTCGATGCCGTGCCCGACACCGTCTCGCATGCCACCAGCCGCCCCAGCCACGACAAGGTCGCGTGCAGGCCATCAAGGAGAGGGAGTGCCATCACGCCTCCAGGGAAATGTTGGCGCGTTTCGCCACCGACCGCCATTTTTCAAGTTCGGCGCCGATCTGCCTGGAGAATTCCTCCGGCGCATTGGCGCGCGGCACGGCGCCCAATTCCACGATCCGGGCGGCGACCTCCGGCCGTTTCAATGCCGCCACGACCGCTTCCTGCAAGGCCGCCACCAAAGCGGGAGGCATGCCCGCCGGACCGACCAGGCCGAACCACGCGGGATCGTTGAGCGCCGGGATGCCGGCCTCGGCAAATGTCGGCACGTCGGGCAGTTGGGCGACACGCCCCGGCCAGGCGACCGCCAGCGCGCGCAAGCGTCCGCCCAGCACGTGCGGCAGCGAGGCCGGCAGGTTGTCGCACAGCACGTCGACGTGGCCGGCGATCGCGTCCTGCAAGGCCGGCCCCGCGCCGCGGTACGGCACGTGCCGCAGGCGCGCGCCGGTCGTCTGCGCCAGGAGTTCGCCCATCATGTGCCCAAGCGAGCCAACGCCCGGCGATCCGAACATCAGGTCGCCGTCCTTGCGCCTGGCCAGCGCGACGAACTCCACCAGATTGGCGGCAGGCAGTCGCGGATTGATCGACACGATGTTGGGGACGTCGGCCAGATTGGAGATGGGGGAAAAATCGCGCAGGGGCTGGTAGCCGGGCCTGGCCGAGACGGCGGGCTGGATCGCATGCGTACTGACCGTGGCCACCCCCAATGTCAGCCCGTCCGGCGCCGCGCGCGATACATGCAGGGCGCCCACCGCGCCGCCGGCGCCCGGCCTGTTTTCGACAATGACGCTCTGCCCGAGGCGCTCCGCCAGCGCCCCCGCGATGAGGCGCGGGATCAGGTCCGCCGAGCCCCCCGGCGCGAAAGGCACGACGATACGGATGACGCGGTCCTGGGCCTGGACCCGCGACGCGGCGGCCAGCGACAACGCGCAAGCCTGGATGAAATGACGGCGCTTCATGTGTTTTCCCCTTCCGGTTATGAAAAAGCCCCTCTTGCAGGGGCTTGGTCGTCGAAACAGCGGTCAGATGCGGCCGTCGTAGGCCTTTCTCGGGATGCGGCACGAGATCAATGCAAAGCGATCCGACGCCAGCGACTCGCGGATCGCGGCGGCAAGTTCGGCGCGGCTGCCGACCTCGAATCCCAGGCCGCCCATGGCGCGCGCCACGCCGGCGAAATCGGTGCCCGCGAAATCCACGCCCAGGTTGGGCAGGCCGTTGGCGCGCTGCTTGATCTCGATCAGCGACAGGGATTCGTCGGCAAAGACGAAGACGATCACCGGCGCCCGCGCGTCGCGGGCCGTCGCCAGTTCGCCCAGCGTCATTTCCAGGCACGCGTCGCCGGTGAACACGGCCACCGGCCGTTCGGGCTCGGCCAGCTTGGCGCCGATGCCCAGCGGCAGCGAGCAGCCCATGGTGCACAGCGCCGAGGACTGCATCAGGGTCCGCGGTTCATGGCATTGCCACACTTGCGACAACAGGATGCGATGCGCGCCGCTGTCGACCGAGGCCACGGTGTTCGCGGGCAGCAACGCCCGCGCCACATCGACGATCGCGGCCGGCCCCCATTCCTCGTCGGCGCGGTAGATGGCGGCGATGGCGCGCTTGATGTCGGCGACGGCGCCTTCGGTCCATTGCGACTGCCCCGCCAGCCCGGCGCCCAGCGCGGCCAGGCTGTGCCTGATATCGCCGACGAACGAGATCGCCGACTGGTGCATGTAATGGGTGTTGCGGGTCGCGGACACCTCGATCACCCGCGCGTCGTCGGCCCAGACATTGCGCCATCCCACGCGCATCTCGATCGGGTCGTAGCCGGCCAGCAGGACCACGTCGGCCTCGCGGACGAGCGGCAGCACGACCTGGTCTGCCAATGGCGACAGCCCCATGCCGCCGATCACCATGTCGCTGCGCTCGTCCACGATGCCCTTGCCCTTGTAGGTCGTGATCAGCGGAATCCTCAACTCCCGCACCAGCGCCTCGACCTGCGCCTGCGCGTGATGATGCAGGGCCTCGACCCCGGCGATGATCACGGGCCGCCTGGCCGCCGCCAGCCAGGCGCGGGCTTGCTGGAAGCGGTCCGTATCGGCCGGCGCCACCGGCGCCGGCGGCACGCGCCGCGCGCCCCTGGCGGGCATGACTTCCTGCAGGGCAACCGAAATCGGCACATCCACGTGCACCGGCCCCGGCGGGTCGTCCATGGCGATGGCGAGCGCCTTGTCGATGATGGCCTGCGCGGCGCCGGCGGACATGCGCAGCGATGCCTTGGTGATCGGCCGCATCAATGCCGCGTGGTCGAACACCTGATGCGTATAGGTAGCGGCCTCGTCCTCGTCGACGCAGCCGGTGATGAACAACATCGGCACCCGGTCCTGCAGCGCGTTGGCGACCACGTTGACGGCGTTGGCGACGCCCGGCCCCAGCGTCGCGATCAGCACGCCGGGCGCGCCGGACCGATGAAACGCGCCTTCGGCCATGAAGCCGCCGGAGTTCTCGTGCTTGACCAGCGTGAACTTCACGCCGGCTTCGTCCAGGCCGCGCATGACCGACAGCACCTCCCCTCCCGGGATGCCGAACGCGTGCCGGCACCCCGCCTCATAAAGACGCTGGCCGATGATCTGGGAAACGGTAGACATGGATGATCCAGAAAAAAGCGGGACGCGGTTCCGGGGCCGATGCGGTCGGCTCGTCGCGCCCCTTGTTGCAGGAATGCCGACCGGCCGCGCCGATCGGGCAAGGCGTTCAGGTCAGGTTGCCCAAGGCATACGCCATGCGTTCGGCGGCGATGCGCAGGTTCTCGTCCGAGGTCGCGTACGACAGCCGCAGGAAGCCCGGCATGCCGAAGCCGGAGCCGGGCACCACCGCGACGCCGGCTCGGAGCAGATAGGCAGCCAGGGCCACGTCGTCGGCGATGCGTTCGCCGCCAGGCGCCTGGCGGCCAAGACAGGCCCGCACGTCGGGAAACAGGTAGAACGCGCCTTCGGGCCGCGGCGTATGGAGCCCGGCGATCCCGGAAAGCGCGTCATGCAGGAAGTCGCGGCGGCGCTGAAAGGCCTGGCAACGCCGCCGCACTTCGTCCTGCGGCCCTTCCAGCGCGGCCACCGCCGCGGCCTGGGAGATGGACGAGGTGTGTGAATTGATCTGCATCTGCAGCTTGGTCATCGCCTCGATCAGGTGCCGCGGCCCGCAGGCGTAGCCCAGGCGCCATCCCGTCATGGCATAGGCTTTCGACACGCCGTTGACGGTCAGGATGCGATCCGCGAGGTCCGGCGCCACCTGCGCCAGGGTGTGGAAGGCGCGTCCGTCGTACAGGATGTGCTCGTAGATATCGTCGACCAGAATGAAGAAATCCCGGTGCGGGCTTTGGCGGATGACCTGCGCGAATTCAGCCAGTTGGGCCCGGTCGTAGGCGGTGCCGCTGGGATTGCTGGGCGAATTCAGGACCAGCCATTTGGTCCGGGGGCCGATCGCCGCCGCCAGATCGGCCGCCGACAGCGCATAACCGCGCTGCGGCGACGTCATGATCGGGCGCAAAACGCCGCCATTCATGGCGACGATATCGCTGTAGGAGGCCCAGTAAGGCGCCGGCATGATGACCTCATCGCCCGGACTCAGGGTCGCCAGGAACGCCTGGTAGATGACCTGCTTGCCGCCACAGCCCACGCTGATCTCGGCAATGGAGCAGTCGATGCCGTTGTCGCGCCTGAACTTGGCGACGATGGCCTCACGCAGCCGCGTGCTGCCGTTGATGGGGGTGTAGCGGGTTTCACCATCGCGGATGGCGCGGATCGCCGCCTCGCCGATGTGCTGCGGCGTGGGGAAATCCGGCTCGCCGAGCGTCATGTCGATGACACTGTGGCCCTGCTGGATGGCCTGGCGGGTTCGTTCCGCCATGACCTGGATGGGGGAAAGGCGCAGAGCGGAGATGATGGGAGCGAACATGGGCGGAATCCCTGACGAGGTGGAATCAGTCTAGAATTCACATGATTCAATCTCAATTGAATTTGGATTCAATATGATTTCGCCCCTCGGGCCCGAGGTCCCCACCCTGCGCCAGCTGGAACTGCTGTTGTCCCTGGCCAGCGCCGACGGCATCGCCAGTGCCGGCGCCAAGATCGGCATGACGCCCTCGGCCACCAGCCACGCCCTGCGCGCGCTGGAGTCGACTCTGGGCGTGCTGCTGATCGACCGCAATGCGCCGCAGCTCGAACTGACCCATGCGGGCGAGCAGATCCTGCCGCATGTGCGCGACGTGTTCGCGGCCCTGCAGCTGATCCAGGCCACGGCCAACGCCAGCGTCGGCCTGAAAAGCGGAATGCTGAAGATCGGCTCGTTCGGCCTGAGCTCGTCGCTGCGGCTGTTGCCGCCGCTGTTGCAGCAGTTTCGCAAGCTGTATCCGGGCATCGACCTGAGGGTCTTCGAAAAGGCCGACGCGGACATCGTGCAGGACCTGATAGAGCGGCGCCTTGAAATCGGCGTCGTCACGCTGCCCAAGCCGCAGTTCGACACCGTGGCGATCGCCAACGACGAGCTGGTGGCCGTGGTGCCGGCGCGGCACGAACTGGCCAGCCTGGACACGATCGAAGTCGGGCGGCTGGCACAGTTCCCCTTCATCCTCACGCATGCGGGTTCACAGGGGCTGGTGGCCAGGATGTTCAGCCGGGCCGACGTTTCGCTCAAAGTGACCCACGAGCTGTCGCAGATGCTCTCCATCCTCGACTTCGTCGCGCGCGGCGAAGGCATTTCGGTGGTGGCGTCGCTGGCCCTGCCGGCCAGGTACGACGGCGTGGTCTACAAGGCGATCGCGCCCCTCACTTCCCGCAGGGTCGGGTTGGCCTGTCTCAACGAAAGCCGGCTGTCGCCCGCGGCCGCGGCGTTCTGGAAACTGGCCAAATCGCGCAGCCGGAAAAAACACGCGCCAACCGCGTGAGCCGCCGTCACATCACCGGAAACGTCATGCCGGGCGCGGCCTCGCGCACCATGGTCCAGAATGCGTGGGCGGCCGGGGAAAGCCGCCGTTCGTTCAGACAGGCCAGTCCGATCCGCCTTTTGACCGCGGGGCCGATCTTCCGATAAACCAGGCCGTCGTAGCGCTCGGGCAACACCAGCGACGCCAGCACGGAAATGCCCTGGCCTCTCCTGACGAACTCCAGGATCGACATGATCTGCGAGAGGTCGTGAGCGATGCGCGGCGTGATGCCGGCGCGCTCGAACATGCGCGTGATCACCGGCTGCGAGCCGGCGCGCGTCATGATGAGCGGATAGGCGGCCAAGTCCTTGACGCCGATCACGCTCAGCCTGGCCAGCGGATGCCCTTGCGGCAGCACGACCATGAGTTCGTCGGACACCAGGGGCAGCGTGTCGAAGTCGGGTTTGGGCAGCGCCACCACGCCGATCTCGATGCGGCGCTCGATCAGGGCGCGCTCCATTTCCGGATCTGGCTTTTCGGTGACGAAGACGTCGACGCCCGGATAGCGCGCCTTGAACATCTCCAGCAACTGCGGAAGGATATTCAACGACGAACTCGCGCCCAGCGATCCCAGCGTCAGCATCCCGGCGCGCAGCCCCGCGCTGGCGCTGACCGTGGCCCGCACCACCTGCAGGGACGCGAACACGTCGCGCACATGCGGCAGGATCTGTTGCGCCGCGTAGGTCAGCTGGACGCCGGTGACATTGCGGTCGATCAACGGGGCGCCCAGCGTCAGTTCCAGCGTCTTGAGCGCATGGCTTGTCGCCGACGGCGTCATCCCCAGGCGCGCGCCGGCGCTGGCGATGTTGTCCGAGGACGCCAGCGCGATGAACAGTTCCAATTGCTTCAACGACAGGGATTTGGCGGCCTTGTCTGTCATTGTCGACGGTCCCCTTGCATCGAGAACGGCCGCCGGAAGACGAGCCGCTTGAAATGTCGAGTGAGTATATACATCGGCCCCCTGCCCGGCGCGGGCCTTCAATGCGCGATCCGGAAATGGCATCATGGCGGACCGCGCCGGCATTTCGCCATTCGCCGCGGCCCTGAACCGGAGCCGGCATGACGCAGTTGCACGAACGATTCCTGGAAGCGCCTGTCCGGCGCCGCGGCACGGTGAAACGCGCGGACGTCGCAGGCCTGTCCGGCGACATGACGCCGCCGCGCCGGGAATCATCGCGGCCGCAAGGCCAAGAGGCTGCCTGATGGCGACGGCGCAATCCGCGACGCTGCAACCCTGCGTGCATGATGGCATTCCCGCCCGGGAAACCTGGCTGGATTGCGCGTCGGCCGACGGCGGCCGGCTGCGCCTGGTGTTGCTGGCGGAAGAAACTCGGGCCACCGCCACGCTGCTGGCATCGGCCCGCGCCATCGCGCAAGCGCTGCCGGCGCGCCTGGACGCCGCGTTGCGCTTCCTGTGGCAGGCCGGCCGCGAAGCCGGCGATCCCGACGATGCGCCCGCCGCCTTCATGGAAGGCTTTGCGCCGTCCGACCTGGTGATGGCGGCCGATGGCGGCTACGTCCTGCATCTCGCGCCGCGCGACGCGGCCTGGTTCATGCCGGGCTACTGGCCGTCGCTGCGATTTTCGGCCGACCACGCCCCCGCGGGATGGACCTGCGAATCCTGACCCATCCATCTCGAAGCGCGATCGCGCTTTGAGATGCCCGCGGCGCCGGCCACCGCCAGTGGTGGTGGCAGCAGCAACGGCAGGCTCGCCGCGATACGATGCGCCTGCAACGGCAGCAGGCCCTGGATGGTGCCAAGGTCATTGGCCGCGTCGGCGCGCGCGCGCAACGCCGCCTGTTCCTCGCGCAAAGCCTGGTTGTTCGCGATGCCCCGCGCCAGCAGGCGGGCCTGCGCGTCGTGGAACGCCTGGATCGCATTGCGCAGGCAATGGGCAGTGTATTGATCGCCCAGCCGGTCAAGGGGCACGCCGACGGCCGGCCTGCCGGCGCCCGCGCCGCGTTGCGGCGATGCCGCCGTGGCCGCGGCCTGCGAACGCCCCGCCTGCGCGAGCGCCAACGCCGCGGCCTGCGTGCGCGCGAAGCCCGCCCGCTCGGTCCGAGCCTGTGCCCGCAGGCGTTCGGCACGGTAGGGATCGCGGACATCGTCGATCCGGACCGAGCCCATGGGATCAATGGCTTTGGCGCTCATGCCGATGCCCTTCGGATGGCGGGCTCGCGCCGGCGCTGCGCGCGGATCCAGAGCATCTGCGCCACCACGCCCACCGCGAACAGCGCCAGCCACGTCGCCAACGCGCCACGCACCAAGGGCGATTGCGGCCCATCGGCAAGCGGATGCGAGAGCGGCAGCCGCGTCAACGTTTCGGCAATGCCGGGAATCCACATCAGGAAAAAACTGAACGAGAACCCAAGCTGGGACAGATAGGGCCGCGCCCGCACGCGCGGCGGCAGGCGCGATGCCAGCAAGGCGCCCGCGATCGACAGCAGCGCCAGGATGCCCAGCGCATGGCCGGCATTGAAGCCGCCGGTGCTGGACAATCCGAAGGCGGTGAACACGGCCACCAGCAATCCACCCAGGTAGACCTTGCCGGCGACTGTCGCGCTGTCGATTCCACGATAACGCGCGAAGCTGTACAGGCCCGCGATGGCGGGCACGAGACTGATGAGGGTATGGGCAGCCCCCAGCGGGGAAATGGGATGAGGCATGGATGCAGTCTCCAGGAAAAACAACCAACTAGTTGGTAGGTTTAATGGTTCAAAAAAATGCGCGCCGGCCGGCGCGCATCGCGGGAATCGTCAGGCAGGCGCGGTCAGTTGGCGGATGGCCGCGCGCGTAACCGAGGCGAACGCGTCGGGATCGCCGACGGCCCGCGCGGTCAGCATGGCGCCGTGGACGGTGGACATGAACGCCTGCGCTTCGGCCTGGACGCCATCACGAAGACGGAAATGGCCCGTGGCCACGCCCTTTTCCAGCACCGACGCCAGCCAGCCGCTCAACTCGCCGAAATACGCGCGCACCTCGTCGGCGATTTCCGGGGGAATCAGCGGCAATTCGGCAGCCAGCATCGCGCAGATGCACATGGGCAGCGAGCCCTCGCGGATGCACTGGGCCCAATACTCGGTATAGGCGGTAAGCCGCGCCAGCGGATCCTCGACGTGCCGATCGAGTCCGGCCAGGCCTTCACGCGCCTGCGCGCGGTGCCGCGCCACGACCGCCAGCACCAGCTCCGCCTTGGTCGGAAAATGGTGATGGATACTGGCCTTGCCGATATGCACCCGCTCGGATACGTCGGCATAGCTGAATCCGTGGTATCCACCGGCGGCAAGCAGCAGCTTGGTCTGCTCGACGATCTCGATGGCCCGGGGGGAAAGCTCCAGACTCATGGGAATTCACTGTGGTGACTGGCGGGGGGCAAGATGCCCTGGCGCCCGAGCCGCATCGGACGGATCCGGACGGCTGCATACGGCAACCAATCTACTAGTTGGTTGGTTGACTGTCAAGCATGCCGCTTCAACCCGCGACCAGCTCGGCCAGCGGCGCGTCCGCCGCCGGCCGCGCCAACGCCTGCAGGTGTTGCCACAACCGCTCGGCCTGCTCCGCCAGGATGGCATCCCCGCGCAGCAATCGCAGGCGCAGCGGCACCTCGAACGCCGCGCCACCCGCGCGTACCAGCTTGCGGGCGTCCAGGTCGCCGCGCACCAGCGACAGCGGCAGCCATGCCACGCCCAGTCCTGACAACGCCATGAGCCGCAAGCCGTCGGTAAGGCTGGCGTTGTGGCTCTGTTGCAGGTCCAGGTCCAGCCCGTCCAGCAAGGGGCGCAATGACCAGCCCAGATGGCATTCGTCCGCATAGCCCAGGAACGAGATGGCCTGGCCGTCGGCCCGCGCCAGGTCGTAAAGCGGCCGGCCCGCCGCATTGGGCGCGCTGACCGGCACCAGGCGTTCGCCGCCCAGTTCCAGCCAGCGCAGTCCGCCGCCCTCGGCGGACAGGCCGACGCGCCGCGCCACCGCCCCGCCGGCGTCGAACAGGGCCACGGCATAGTCGGCCGCGCCTTCGTCGAGCAGGGCAAGGCACTCCGGCAGGTTGTCGGACTCGACACTGAATTTGGCGTCCCGGAAATCGCTGTGCAGGCGGGGAATCCAGTCGGGGAAGAACACCGCCGACATGATGTGCGGCGCGCAAAAGCGGATCCGCTGCTGGCGGTCACGCGCGTCGGTGCGGACCGACTTGCGCAAGCCTTCCAGCGCATAGACCACCTCGGTCGCCACCGCCTGCAAGCGCAGGCCCGCGTCGGTCGGTTCCAACGCCGCCTTGCGACGGTCGAACAGCGGCACGCCGAGCCACTGCTCCAGGCCCTGGATGCGGCGGCTCAAGCCGGACACCGAAACGTGGCAGCGTTCGGACGCCCGGCTGAAGCTCCTGAGCTGGCACAGGACCAGAAAATCCTTGAGCGCGACGAGGTCGATCATGTTTGCGCATTCCTCAAAGAGAATCACCTCGAAAGTGTACTTCCGGCCTTTATTCCCAGGGACGTCTTTTCCGACGAGTGATTTGCGGATTTCGCAAACCAGCACGGCGATTCGGCAACCGTTGCGGGCCTCGGCGCCACTACGATGGGGCATCCGCCTTCTTTCCGGGAACCGTCCATGCCGCAAGCCTCCGCCCCCCGCCCGCCCGGCGTCCTCGCCCCCGTGTTGACGCCGTTCGACGCCGATCTGCTGCCGGATCCACGGCGCTTCGCGCGCCTCTGCCTGTGGCTGGCGCGGCAGGACTGCGGCCTGGCGATGTTCGGCACCAACTCGGAAGGCAATTCGCTGTCGGTGGACGAACGCCTCGACCTGCTGGACGCCGCGGTCAAGGCCGGCGTCCCCGCAGCGCGCATGTTGCCCGGCACCGGCAGCTGCGCGCTGCCCGACGCGGTCAGGCTGAGCCGCGCCGCGGTGGCGCACGGCTGCGCCGGCGTGCTGGCCTTGCCGCCGTTCTACTACAAGACGATCACCGACGATGGCCTGTTCGCCTTCTTCAGCGAACTCATCGAGCGCGTCGGCGACGCGCGCCTGCGCGTCTACCTGTATCACATCCCGCCCGTGGCGCACGTCGGCTTTTCGCACGCGCTGGTCGAACGGCTGCTCACGCGTTATCCCGTCGTCGTCGCGGGCATGAAGGACACCGGCGGCGACTGGGCCTACACCACGCGGACCCTCGAACAATTCGCCGCCGAGGGCTTCGGCGTCTACGCCGGCACCGAAACCCTGTTGCTCGAAACACTGCGCCTGGGCGGCGCGGGCTGCATCTCCGCCACCGCCAACGTCAACCCCGGCCCCATCGTGCAACTGTGGCGGTCGTGGCGCGACGCCGACGCCCAGGCCCGCCAGGACGCGCTCAATGCGCTGCGCGGCGCGTTCTCGGCCTATCCGCTGATCGCCGCCATGAAAGCCGCCATCGCGCAGGCCACCGGCGACGCCGGCTGGAACCGCCTGCGCCCGCCGCTGACGCCCCTGGACGAGCGCCAACGGCAAGCATTGGGCGACGCCTTGCAGGGCCTGTCGTTCACCATCGACGCGCTCTGATCCCCCGGGCGCCGCCACGACGGCGTGGCCCACCACAACAGCGCGTCCCACGCAGGACGCGCGACCCAAGGAGACATCATGACCCTCATCCCCACCCGCCTGCGGCACGCGTTGCCGCGCTTGCTGGCCGCTGTGCTGCTGCTGGGCGCGGCGTCGGCGCGGCCGGCCCACGCCGACGCGTCCGCGTATCCGTCGCGGCCCATCACCATCGTGATCCAGTATCCGGCAGGCGGTCCATCCGACATCCTGGCACGCATCCTCGCGCCGCGCCTGCAAGCGCGGCTGGGCCAGCCCGTCATCATCGAAGCCCGTGTCGGCGCCGGTGGCAACATCGGCACCGACGTGGTGGCCAAGGCGCAGCCCGACGGCCACACGCTGCTGCTGTCCTCCAGCGGCCCGCTGGCCATCAGTCCGTGGCTCTACCCCAGGCTGCCCTACGATCCGCTGCGCGACCTGGCTCCCGTCATTGAAGTCGCGGCGGTGCCGCTGGTCCTGCTGGTCAACCAGTCGAATCCGGCGCGCGACGCGCAGGCGCTGCTGGCCGAACTGAAGGCCAGCCCCGGCCGCTACACCTATGGTTCTTCCGGCAACGGCACGCCCCAACACCTGTCTTCCGCGCTGTTGGAATCAACCACGGGAGCGCGCGCCGTGCATGTTCCCTACAAGGGCCAGGCGCCGATGGCCATCGACCTGATGGGTGGCCAGATCGACTTCGCCATCGACAGCATGGTCTCGGCCATGCCCAACCTGACCAGCGGCCGCCTGCGCCCCCTGGCCGTCACCAGCAAGCAGCGCTCCGCGCTGCTGCCCGACGTTCCCACCCTGGACGAAGCCGGCGTGCCGGACTACGAGTCGCTGGCCTGGTACGGCCTGATGGCGCCCGCGGCGACGCCGGCGCCGGTCATCTCGCGGCTCAACCAGACCTTGCGCGACATCATGGACCAGCCCGAGGTGCGCGAGCAGATCGCACGGCTCGGCAGCCCGGCCGTGCAAGGAACGCCCGAACAGTTCGGCGCCTTCATCCGCGCCGAGCACCGGAAATGGGGCGACATCGTCCGGCGCACCGGCGCCTCCCTTGATTGACTCTCCCTCCACCGCCAGCCCGTCACGCCATGAAAATCGTCCATGCCTGCGAAAAGACCATCCCGATCGAATGCGACCTGCGCAACGCGCGGGTGGACTTCAGCGAGATGACGGCCACCGTCGTCGCCGTCGCCACCGATCAGTTCCGCGACGGTCGGCGCGTGGTGGGCTACGCCTTCAACTCCTTTGGCCGCTATGCCTGCGGCGGTCCGCTGCGCGAGCGCTTCATCCCTCGCCTGCTGGCCGCGCCGCCGTCCGACCTGCTGGACCCGGATACGCAGCGGCTCGATCCGCCCCGCGTCGCGACCGCGCTGCTGCGCCGCGAAAAAGCCGGCGCGCACGCGGAACGCTCGATGGCGGTGGGCACGCTGGAACTGGCGCTCTGGGACGCCGCCGCCAAACTGGAAGGCCGGCCGCTGTACCAGGTCCTGGCCAGCCGCTACGGCGTTGCCGGCGCCGGGCGGCCGCGCGCCATTGCCTGCTACGCGGGCGGCGGTTTCTACAAACCGACCGACGACCGCGCCCGGCTGCGCGACGAGATCCAGGGGTATCTCGACGCCGGCTATCGCGATGTCAAGATCAAGGCCGGCGGCCTGCCGCTGGCGCAGGACCTGGCGCGCATCGAGTCCGCGCTGGCGCTGCTGCATGACGGCAGCCGCCTGGCGCTGGACGCCAGTTGCGCTTTCGACCGCGACAGCGCCCTGGCATATGCGCGGGCCGTGGCGCCGTACGGCTTGCGCTGGCTGGAAGAACCCTGCGACCCGGCCGATTTCGACACCTACCGCGCCGTCAGCGAACAGTATCCCGGCATGCTCGCCGGCGGCGAGAACCTGTATTCCAAGGAAGAGGCAGAGAACTTCCTGCGCTATGGCCCGGCGCCGCACCGGGTGGTGCTGCAACCCGATCCGCCGCTGGCCTACGGCATTGGCGAATTCCACCGCATGGTGCGGCTGGCCGGGCGCCACGGCGTGCCGGCGGCCCACATCATGCCGCATGGCGGCAACCTGATGTCGCTGCACGTCGCGGCCGGCTTGGGGTTGGGCGGCGCGGAATCCTATCCCGGCCTGTTCGGCGCGTTCGGCGGCTTCGGCCGCGAAGTCGCGATCGCGGACGGCCATGCCTCGTTGCCCGCCGCGCCCGGCATCGGCTTCGAGGAACAGCCCGAGCTCTATCGCATTTTCGCCGCCTTGCCGGCCAACCCTTGATGAGGTCGAGCGTCCATGCCCTCCCCCCACACCATTTTCATCGCCGCTGACTTCGTGCTCGATCCGGCCCTGGACTCGGCGGCCGAGCGGTTGCGCGAGCAGGGCCATACCGTGGTGCGCGGCCCGCGCGCCGTGCCCGGCCGCAAGACCGTGCTGCCGCCGGAACGCCTGGGCGAACTCGTAGGCGCCGCCGACGTCATCGTCGCGACTTCGCGCGTCGTGATCGACGACGCCGTGCTGGACGCGGCGCCGCGGCTGCGCGGCGTCGTGTTCCCCTCCATCGGCACCGAATCGCTGGACCTGGCCGACGCCGGCCGGCGCGGCCTGATGGTGGCCAACGGCGCCACGCCAGAGAATTTCCAGAGCATGGCGGAAGCCACCATCATGCTGATGCTGAACCTGAGCTACGACCTGCGCGGCACCGAGGACCTGCTGCGCCGCAATGCGCCCCGCCCGGCCGCGCCGCGGGCGCGGATGCTGCAAGGCAAGACCGTCGGCCTGGTGGGCTTCGGCCGCATCGCGCGCGCCGTGGCCGACAGACTGCGCGGCTGGAACGTCGAGATCCTGGCCAGCAGCCCGCGCCTGGATCCGGCGCAGGTCCCGGCCGGCGTGCGAGCGGTCGCGCTCGATACCTTGCTGCGGGCCAGCGACATCGTCAGCCTGCACACCACGCTCACCCTGGGCAGCCGCCACCTGATCGGGCCGGCCGAATTGCGGCGCATGAAGCCCGGCGCCTTCCTCCTGAACACCGCGCGCGGCGCCTGTGTCGACGAGGCCGCCGTCCACCAGGCCCTGCGCGACGGCCTCATCGCCGGCGCTGCGCTGGACGCGTTCGAGGTGGAGCCGCTGCCGCCGGACAGCCCGCTGCGGCAACTGGACAACGCCATCCTGACCCCGCACATGGCCGGGCACACCCAGGAGCTGTATGCCTCGTTCGCGCCGGCCTGCGTGCGCAATGTGGAGGCGATACTCGCCGGTGAACTGCCGCCCCATGCATGCAATCCCTCGGCGGCGCCGGCCTGGCGCGAGCGGCTGGCCGGGCTCGATGGCGCGCGTGGCGGCGGCTTGGCGCACGCGCGGAATGCCGCGCCGCCTTTCAGAAAATGAAACGCATGCCCGCGCCGTAGGCGCGCACGTCAGCGCCCGCGCCGGCGGGCGGCACGCCGCCCAGCGTCAGCGCGGACGCTGCCGTGTTGTTCAACAGGCCATAGGACAGGTAAAACGAGATCTTGGGCGACACCGGATAGACGTAACTCGCGCCGATCACGGTGGCGCGGGCGCGGCCGTCCGGTTGCTGCAGCACTGCGCGCTGGACGTTGACCGCGAGAACACCGCGCGCAAACCGGATCACTCCGCCCGCCCAAACCGTGCCGCCATCGTGCCCCGGCTCGGGGTGCCAAGCCCGGAAATATCCGCCAGCTAGGGTCACGTTGCCCATGGGATACCGCCCTCCCACCAACAGATCGTGACGGGTGCCGGCCGCCCCGGTGAAGAACGGCGGCGTCCCTGCCACGCGCGGCAGGCGCAACTGCTGGTAGGCCGTGGTCAGCACGGCCCCGCCGCGGGCGTAGTAGGCGACCGAGGCTCCCCACATGCGATTGGCATCGGCCGGCCGTCGGTCTGGACCGCCCCAGCCTTGCGAGCCAAAGCTGCCCATCAGGCGCAGTTGCAGGCCGTCCGATGTGACAGGCGTAGCGTAGAACAGCGCATTGCTGGCGCGGCCGAAGCGCTCGGAGCCGGTGCCCGACAATTGCACGATCTGCTGCATGTTGCCGTAACCCGCCAGCTTCAGCGGGTCGACTTCCACCATCGACCAGTACAGCGGCGTGTAGTCACGCCCCAGGCTCAAGCTGCCATGACGGCTCTCAACGCCGACGTAGGCGCGCCGGTTGAAACCGCCCGCTATCGGTTGCCCACGCGGCTCGGCCGCCGTGGCGCTGGCGGGATCGCCGTAGTACGTGGCAGCCTGGCCATTGCCCAGGTTGAAATCGGTCTCCAGCTGGAACACCGCGCGCAGGCCTTCGCCAAGCTCCTCCGATCCTTGCAACCCGACCAGCGAGCCGCTGAGTATGCCGGACCGCATCGCCACCGAGCTGGCGCCGTGCCGCGCGCCATTGTCGATGTATGCCAGGCCAGCGTCCACGATGCCATACACCGTCACCGCCGCCTGCGCGCGGCACGCTCCCATGGCGCACAGCAGCGCGCAGGCGGCCAGCTTCCAGGCCGGAATGCCCATCGTCTTCCCCTCGATCCGCCCGCGGGCGGCGGCCGGCTCAGCCCATGGGCTGGCCTTGCTCGTTGAACCGCTCGCGCAGCACGTGCTTGAGCACCTTGCCCGTCACGCCCATCGGCAGCCGCTCGACGCAGACGACGTCATCGGGAATCCACCACTTGGCGATGCGCCCTTCGTACAAGGCCAACAAGGCATCGCGCGACAGGTTCATGCCGGCGCGCGGCACAACCACCAACAGCGGCCGCTCGCCCCATTTGGGATGCGGCACCGCGATGCATGCCGCCTCGGCCACCGCGGGGTGGGACATCGCGATATTTTCCAGTTCGATGGAGCTGATCCATTCGCCGCCCGATTTGATGACGTCCTTGCTGCGATCGCGTATCCGCAGCCGGCCGTCGACATCGATGGACGCGATGTCGCCGGTGGCGAACCAACCGGGATGAGCTTGCGATTCGCCGCCCCGGTAATAGCCGTCGGCAACCCATGGCCCGCGTGCCAGCAAATCGCCGCGCGCCTGGCCGTCCCACGGGAGCTCGACGCCTTGAGCATCGATGATCTTCAACTCGATGCCGAACACCGGATTGCCCTGGCTTTCCAGGATGGCGTCCCGGGCCGCTTGCGGCAGCGCCAGCTCAGCCGCCCGCAGCGTGCAACTGGTGCCCAATGGCGACAGTTCCGTCATGCCCCAGGCGTGCACCACGTCGATACCGTGCCGTTCGCGCAATGCCCGCATCAATGCCGGCGGGCATGCCGCGCCGCCGACCACCGTGCGGCGGAAGGCGCTGAACGCCAACCCGTTCTGCTCGACGTAGTCCAGCAGGCCCAGCCACACCGTCGGCACGCCAGCCGCCGAGGTCACGCCTTCTGCTTCGAACAAGGCGTGCAGCGAGGCGCCATCGAGCGCGGGGCCGGGCAGCACCAGCTTTGCCCCGGTCAACGGCGCCGCATATGGCAGCCCCCAGGCGTTGACATGAAACATCGGCACCACCGGCAGCACGGTTTCGCGCGCCGACAGATTCAGCGCGTCCGGCAGCGCCGCGGCGTAGGCGTGCAGGACGGTGGAGCGCTGCGTATAGAGCACGCCCTTGGGCGGGCCTGTGGTGCCGGAGGTGTAGCAAAGGCCGCTGGCCGTGTTCTCGTCGAGCTCGGGCCAGTCGTAGGCCTCGCCGGCGGCCGCCAGCAAGTCCTCGTAGCACGACAGGCCGGCCAAGGGCGCGGCAGCGGGCATCTGCTCGCGCCCGCACAGCATCACATAGCCCCGCACGCCCGGACAGCGCGGCGCCACCCGGCTCACCAGGTCCAGCAGGTCCAGGTCGAAGAACACGTATTGATCTTCGGCATGGTTCAGCAGATAGGCGATCTGCTCCGGATGCAGGCGCGGATTGACGGTATGGATGACGGCGCCCGATCCGGACACGGCGTAGTAAAGCTCCAGATGGCGGTAGCCGTTCCAGGCCAGCGTGGCGACGCGCTGGCCCGGCTCGACTCCCAGTCCGGCCAACGCATTGGCCAATCGGCGGCATCGCCGGTGGCAGTCGCGATAGGTATAGCGGTGGATATCGCCTTCCACGCGGCGCGATACGATTTCAGTGCTGCCGAAGCATTGGTCGGCGTGCCGCAGGAGGCTGGAAATCAACAAGGGGCGGTTCATCATCTGGCCCGGCGGGGGATTCGGTTGCATCGACGACATGGCTCCATCCAGGATTTGAGGGAAAAACGAAACACGCGCCATCGGCCAGGCACGGCCAACCCCGCGCCGGCGTGCGGGGCGGCGGCGAAGGCGGCGGATATACGGAGATTGGGCGGCCTGCTGCGTGCGACGCCGCCGGGCGCTGGCTAGCGAGCGGCGGCAGGCTCGGGACGCAACTGCCCGAACGGCACGCGCGACAGGTCCAGCAACAGCTGCGTGGCGGCCACGGTTTCACGTTGCATGCGCGCGTAGTCGACCTTGTCGGCCGTGGTCACGCCGTAATTGAGCAGGTAGTTGGGGCCGGAGATGTAGTTGATGGTTGGTATCCGGCCGCGCCCCCAGAAGTACTGCCCCTCTCCTGGCCAGACAGCGTTGTTCGGGCCGCCATCCCCCTTGGGGTTGAGCGGTGGCATGATGAAGGCCGGCCCCGCGTCCGCCTGGCGCACCATCGCTTCGGCGGCGTCCACCAGCGCCGGGATTGGCGGCATGAATACGCCGACAGGTTCGAATTTTCCGGTTGGCGCCAGCTTGCCGGTTGCGTCCGGCAGCCACTCCATCGCCCCCAGGTGCTCGATGGTCACGACGGCGGCAATGCGCGAGGCCAGCGCGTCGCCCTGATGGCGCGCCAGAAAATCCTGCACCCCGGCGCCACCCGCGAAATGTCCGCTGGACAGCATGATCATCACGCCGCGCGGCAGGGAGCTGCGCGGCAGGCGCGACAGGTAGCCTGCCATATCGACGATGGCATTGGGGCCATTGTCCTCGATGCCGTTGGTGCCGTCCGTGTGGCTGTTGATCACGATCCACTCATCCGTCGCCCCCGGAATGACGCCGATCAGGTTGCGCGTGCGCACTTGCTCCACCTGCGCGTCCAGCGTCAGCCGCAGCGCGGCGCCCTTGGCCGCCAGCGCTTTCAGGCGGCGTCCCGCGTCACGGTCCACGTACAAGGCCGGCACGGCGCGCAACTCCCGGTCGTAGGGCGCATACAGTCCCTCGGCGGTCTGCGCCGGCGCGTCGATGATGGCGATGGCGCCCACGGCGCCCGCCGCCTGCAGTTTTTCCTGCAGCGCGGTCAACACCTCCAGGACCTGGTAGGGCCGCGCATACGGCGCGCCTGGCGGCAACGAACCGGCCGGGTCGTAGGCGCGCAGCGCCAACCGATGGAAGAAATCGCCGGTAAGCGTGGCGCGCGGCAGGTCGAACAGCACGATCTTGCCAGCGACACGCTGGTCCGGCGCCGCGCCCGGCGGCAGGTACACCAGCCCCGCCTCCCGACCTTGCGCGCCGGTTCTGCCCGAATAAGGCACGTAGCCCGCGACGGCGATCCGCTCGCCGTCCGCGGCCTGCAAGGCCCAGTGCTGGGCCGACCAGCGCGCCAGCGGTAGCGATTCGAAGCGCAGGTCACGCACGCCCGCCGCCAGCAGCCGCTCGTGCAACTGGTCGACGTAGCGCTCGTGCGCGGGCGAGCCGGTGTCGCGTAGCCCCATGGCGTCCAGTTCCTCCTGCCAGCGGCGCACCTGCTCGCGCGGCAGGAATTCGCGTCCGTCCACCTTCATAGCGGCTTGCGCCGGCAAGGCCTGCGGGCCGCGAGCCTGCGGCCCGGACGCGCAAGCCGCCAGCAAGACGCATCCCACCGCGCCACACACGCCGCGCAGGTTCCTCCACTTGCTCATGCTTGTCTCCTTCGGTGATCTTGTGCCAGTTCTACCGATACTGAATGCGATTGTGCGGCAGCGCCGCGCCTGGCGGCAGACCACCGACGGGGGGTATGGCTCCCCCAAAGCGGGGTATCTGGCCGCGATCGCCGGCCGGGCCTCACGGCCCCGGCGCGATCAGGCCCGCCTTGATGGCGCAGGCCACCGCCTCGGCGCGTCGCCTGGCGCCCAGCCTCGACATGATCTTCTTGACGCTGTCCTTGACCGTGTGGGGACTGCGGTGGACGATGCCGGCGATCTCCGCATTGGACCGCCCCTGCGCCAGCAGGCCCAGGATCTTCAGGTCCGAGGCGCTCAGCCCATGCTTTTCGGCGGCCAGACGGCTGAGCATGCATTGCGCCTCGCGCAGCTTGTCATCCCCCGCCTCGCCGGCCTCAGGCGCCCCGTGCACCAGTTCGGCGATGCGCGCGTACATGGCCATCGCAATGCGCGTGCGCTCCTCCAACAGGGTCACGCGCTGCGACTTCTCGGTTACCAGCGACTGGAGCGCCTTGATCTCGTTGATGTCACGGGCGATGCCCTGGCGCCCGACCACTTGCCCGCCCCGCATCAGCGGGCCGGCGCGCACCTCGAGATGGACGATACGGCCGTCGCGATGGCGCGCCTCGACTTCGAAGAACGGCGTGCGGTCCTGTCCCAGGACGCCCTGGCGGTAGTGGCGCGAGGCGATCTGCGCCGAGTTCTCGGTCAGCACCTCGGTGAACGGCAGGCCCATCAACGCCCTGGCGCGAAATCCCAGCACGCGCTCGGCGGCCTGGTTCAGGTAGGTGAACCGGCCTTCCAGATCGAGCGTGTAGATCAGGTCGCCGGCGGCCTCGATCAAGGCCTCGAAATCCGGCGCTTGCGGTGCGCGAGCGGGCTGGCGGACAGGGTTCATGGGCGACGCCTCCTGGAAAGGGTTGCAGGCAAGCGGCCAGCCTAGGGGGTGTTGGCGTGAAAAGCAACTTCGCGCCGGCCGGCGGACAGGCGCGGCCTGTCCGCGCATGGCGGCGTCCTCAGCGCAGCGGCATCGCCACCGGGCGCAACGGCGCCGCATCGCCGCCACGGATCTTCAGCGGGCCGCCAATGAAAGCGAACTCATAGACCTTGTCGCGCGACAGTTCGTCCAGCGCCGCCAGTTCGATGATGGGCACGCCTTGCTGCGCCAGCAGGTAGGTATGCAGCGGCACGTAGTCATCGGCGACTTCCGACGGGAAGGTCTCGAAGCTGAGGTTGTCCGCGCCCAGGATCATGGCGCCGCCTTCTTCCACCAGATAGCGGGCCGCGTCCAGCCCCATGCCCGGCGGCTTGGCCATGTAGGCGGCCGGGTCGTCGTACAGCTTCATGCGGCCGGTGCGGATCAGCACGATGTCGCCCTGCTGCAGCTCGGTCTTCTGCCGCGCCAGCGCCGCCTTCAGGTCCTGGCGGGTTATGCGATACGAATCCGGCAACATGTCCACGCCCTTCAGCGCGGCCACGTCGATCAGCACCCCGCGCGCCACCAACGGCGGGAATTTCTCGATGCCGGTGCGCTTCCAGCCGCGGTCGCCCAGGTGTTCGTCGGCGCGAAATCCGTTCCAGATCCTGCCGTGGATGCCGAAGTGGTTCAGCGCGTCGATGTGCGTGCCGGTGTGGCTGTACATCGAGAACGCGGTGCCGGTGTAGCTGCGCATCGCGTTCATGTCCTTGCCCACGCCCATCGGATCATCGACTTCGGTGCCCCGCGGCGTGTGCGTCATCCAGAACTGGTAATGGGGATCGCCAGCATCCTGCCAGCTCGGCATGCCCACGTAGTATTCCGTGGCCAGGTCATAGACCTTGTCGCCGGCCACACGCGACATGACGGCGGCGCGCGAGGCCGGCGTGATGAGGTTGAGGCGGCCGATCTCGTCGTCCGGCCCCCATGGGCTGATGCCGACCTCCTGCCCGGAGGCGGGCGCGCGCGCCGGCGCGCCATGCGCAAAAGCGTTGAAACCGATGGCAGTGCCCAGCGCCACGGCGAGCAGTCTGGAAGTATGGCGGATGTTCATGATGCACCTTATGCGTGAAATCCCCGTCCGGCGGACAGGAAGAATGGAAAATGAGGGATGAGCCGGCCTGACGGCGAGGCGCGGGCCTAGGCGCGCGCCGGCATCAGCGCCAGCAGGCGATCGCGCAGATCGGCCAGCGGCAGGGTCTGCAAGCGGGCCTGGTGCGGTCCCGCGACCAGCGTCGGAATGGAGTCAATGCCCAGCCGCGCGGCGGCCGCGCGGTCTTCCCGCACGCGCCGCCGCGCTTCTTCGCCTTGCATCACGCGGGCAAATTCGGGGCGGTCGAATCCCAGCGCCGCCGCGATGTCCAGCAGGACCGCGGTATCGCCGACGTTGCGATGCTCGCTCAGGTGCGCGCGCTGGATGGCGTCGAACAGGTCCCAGTGGCCCGCCTCGCCGGCCAGCAGGTGAGCGGCCTGGCAGGCCAGCGCGCCGGCCAGGCCGCTGGGATAGTCGAAGGTCTCGCCGCGCATGCCCTCGATGTCGATACGCGGCGTGTCATCATGGCGGGCGCAGGCCTCCCAATGGCCCAGGATCACGCGCTTGGCGCGTTCCATCGAGCCGAACACACGGCGCATCTGTTCAGGCGATTCCTGCAGCACGAAGCTGCGCTGGCGCACCGTGACGCCGAGTTCGGCCGCCACCTGGCGCAGGCGCGGCGACATCACGTAGCACCAGCCGCAGACCACGTCATGGAAGAAATCCACGGTCAGCGGCGTGGCGGGCGCGGCGGCTTCGGCGGATGCGGAAGCGGAGGCCGAAGTGGCGAAAGGCGAAGTCGAAAACATGTTGGCGTCCATCTCGTTTCAATGGACGCCAGCTTACGGACGGGCAGGCCCGGGAGTAAGGCGCTCGCCGGCAGGACTTTATTCGCTGGCCGTCAAGAATCGCCGCGCATGGCGGCGGGCAGGTGCTCGGCCAGGAAGTCGACGAACGCCTTGACCTTGGGTTGCAGGTGGCGGCTGGTCGGGTAGACGGCGTAGACCTGGCGCGGCGAGCCGGGCAGCTCGGGCAGCACCCGCACCAGCCTGCCGGCCGCCAGGGCGGGCCCGGCCAGGAACGACGGCAAGGCGCCGATCCCCAGCCCCGCCTCGAGCAGGTCGCGCAGCATCAGGCTGTTGTTGACCTGGATCAGCGCGGGGCCGGCCAGCGGATCGGCCGGCTGGCCAGCGTCTTCCTCGGGAACCGGACCGGGGCTGTCGGCCAGGCTATAGCTGAGGATGTCATGCCCGCGCAACGCCTCGACGCTGTCCGGAAGGCCGCGGCGTTCCAGGTACGAAGGCGCCGCGCACAGCACCTGCGTCAGCGACGCCAGGCGACGCGCGATCAGGGAGGAATCATCCAGTTGCGCCCGCAGCCGGATCGACACGTCGAAGCCCTGCCCCACCGCGTCGACCAGCCGGTCCTCCATGGCCAGATCGAGCCGCAGCTCGGGATACTGGCGCAGGAAGCGCGCCAGCAACGGCGACAGCACGCTCAGCGCAAAGGACACCGGCGCGTTCACGCGCAGCCGTCCCGAAACGCGGCCGGACTGGCGCTTGACGGACTTCTCCAGCGCATCCAGCGCATCGAGCAGCCGGCAGCATTCGGCGTAATAGGCGGCGCCGGTGTCGGTCAGGCTCATCTTGCGGGTGGTGCGCTGGATCAGCACCGCCCCCAGGTGGGCTTCGAGGGCGCGCAGCTGCTTGCTCAGACCAGCTGACGACATGTCCAGGTCCTCGGCCGCCTTGGCGAGGCTGCCCAGTTCCACGATGCGCCGGAAGGCGCGCATATAGTTGAAGGTGTCCATGGCGGGAACGGATGCGGGGAAACCCCGCGATTCTGCAGCGATCCGCCGCATTCGCCAAACCATATCGCCCGCGAGGGGACAACGGGAGCAAGCGCTATCGGCGCTGGGCGTGGCCGTCCGGGCGGGCCGACGACACGTCGCGACCGCGCCACGGCGGCATAATCGAGGCACGTTCCCTGCCACGACAAGGAGGCTCAGGCATGTCCATCATCCGTTCCTGGCGCAAGTTCCTGGCGGCCGCCCTGCTGGCGGTCGCGGAGAGTGGCGCGGCCAGCGCAGGCGAGACCGGCGCCGAGCTGCTGCGCGCCGCCGGCGCCGGCGACCTTGCGCGCGTCCAGGCGCTGCTGGCCCGGGGCGCGCCGCTTGAAGCGCGCGACGCCGACGGCAATACGCCCCTTCTGCGGGCAACGCTGGCCAACCAGGAAGCCGTCGCCACGGCGCTCATGGCGGCGGGCGCCGACGTCAACGCCAAGAACCGCATGCAGGACAGCGCCTACCTGTACGCCGGCGCGCGCGGCCACAACGGCATCCTGGCCGAGACGCTGCGCCATGGCGCCGACCTGCGCAGCACCAATCGGTATGGCGGTACCGCCCTGATCCCGGCGTGCGAGCGCGGCCTGGTCGACACGGTGCGCATGCTGCTGCGCGCCGGCGTCGATCCCAACCATGTCAACCGGCTCGGCTGGACCGGCCTGCTGGAAGCCATCATCCTGAGCGATGGCGGCCCCGCCCACCAGGCGGTCGTCAGGCTGCTGCTCGACAATGGCGCCGACGTGAACCTGCCGGACGGCGACGGCCGCAGCCCGTTGTGGCATGCGCGCCAGCGCGGCCAGGAAGCCATCGCGACGATGCTGCAGGCCGCCGGCGCGCGCTAGGGGCGGCGCCCGGCGTCGGCGCGCATCTGCGCAGCGGCGCCGCGCGTCCCGCGCAAGCGCCGCCATGACTTGCTAAGATGCCCGCAACCGGCAATTCCATATCCCAGCCTTCCGGAGCAAAGCCTCTTGACGCGGATACGCACGACCCTGCTCTCCCTTGCCGCGCAGGCGCTGTTTTTCGCCTGCCTGGTCTCGCCCACCCTGGCCGCGCCGCCCACGCTGGCGCAATGCAACGGCATCAAGGACCTGGCCTTCGTCGCCCACCTGGATGACGACCTGCTGTTCATGAACCCGGACATCGCGTCCAACATCGCGGCCGGCGGCTGCGTGCGCGTGGTCTACCTGACGGCCAGCGACGCCGGCGAAGGCGACACCTACATGCTGGGCCGCGAGCGCGGCGTGCGCGCCGCCTACGCCTACATGGCGCGCCAGCCCGACCTCTGGAAGGAAAGCGCCGGCCACGCGGGCCAACGGCAGATCGCGCGCTTCACCCTGAGCGGCAACCCGCGTGTGCAACTGTGGCATCTGCGCCTGAAAGACCCATGGCTGGGCAAGGGCTGGGGCAGCCTCACCCCGCTGAGCCGCACCGAATCGGAACCCGGGCAGATGGTGGACACGCTCGGGCCCTACCCCGAGGTCTACTCGCGCGAGCAACTGGTCGACACCCTGGCCGAACTGATCCGCCAGTACCAGCCGACCACCGTGCGCCACCTGGACGACACCATCACGGTGCCCTACACGCAACTGTGCTGGCGCTGCGCCGGACACGGGCATCCCGACCATATCGCCAGCGCGCGGCTGGTGCGCGCGGCCATGCTGCGCGCCCCCGGCAACTATGCCGAGACCGGCTATATCGACTACCCCAGCCAGGAACGCGCCAGCAACCTCGCCGAAAACGAGATCGCCAGCAAATCGGTGATCTTCCAGCACTACGCCTGGAACGACTACCACTATTGCGCCGGCCCCACCGGCTGCAAGGAACCCGCCGGCCCCGCCGCCGCCTGGGTGCAGCGCGCCTACTACGTCTCGCGCCAGGACATGCCGCCGCAGATCTACCCCGATGGCCGCGACGGCCTGGTGGTGTACGCCGCCGGCGAAACCAATGCCGCCGTCAATCGCTGGGATTCCGGCCAGCGCCGCTGGCAGAGCCTGGGCGGGCGCACCGGCGGTCCGCTGGTCACCTTCGGCCACGCCGACGGCACCGCCGGGTTGATGGCGCGCGATCCGCTGGGCGGCGTTTGGGCCAACAAACAGCGCCACGACGGCACCTGGCAGGGCTGGCAGGCGCTGGCCGGGATCCGCGTCAGCCAGATCCCGGCGGTGGCGCCGCGCGGCGAAGCCGCCGCCGTCGCGCTCGGCTACGACGGCCTGCTGCACTGGATCGCGCCGTCCGGCATCGACGGCAGCTGGGGCCACTGGCAAAGCCTGCCGCCGCTGGACGGCGCCACCGGCGCCCCCGCGGTCGTGCGCGGCGACGACGGCCGCTACATCGTGTTTGCGTCGGCGGGCGGCGGCCAGTTGTTCTACACGCGCCAATTGCCGGCCGCCAAAGGCCAGCGCCCCGATTGGCAGCCCTGGCGCCGCGTGGCCGCGCCGGAGGCCGCCGGCGGGCTGGCCGCGATCCGCAACCACGAACACCGGGTCGAACTCTATTTCCGCCAACGCGCCAACAATCACCTGACGCGGCTGGAGGAAGCCGGCGACACCACCGACATGGAAATGGACTGGAGCGCGCCCGTCGACCTGGGCGTGCCCTACATCGGCCGCCCCGCCGTCGATGCCGACGCGCAAGGCAACGTGGTGCTGGCGATCCTCGAACGCGCGGACGGTCCGCTCTGGCTGGTCGAGCACGGCAAGCCCGCCAGGCTGCAGGCCGAAGCCACCTCGCCACCGGCGATCCATCTCGTCAATGGCACGCTATATGTAGTGGCTCGCATGGCAGGCGGCCCCCAGCGCTACCAGGTGCTGTCGCGCCGCGACGGCCTGTGGGCGGCCAACCTGACGCTGGACGGCATGCCGTCCAATGGCGGCGGCCCCTTCGCCACCCTGGCCGCGCGGCCCGCCGACCTGCCCAAGCTGGGCGCCAACGACAGCCACAACGCCGTCGTGATACGGCCCTCCTCCACCGAGCCAGGCACCTTGGCGCAGGAGCCCATGCCCAACCAGGCCTCGCGCACCGCCACGCCCACGCATGTGCAATGAGCGGTAGTGGATCCGTGCGCGACCGCGATGGCCGCGATGGCCGCGCGCAGGCGGCCGCGCCGATAAACTGGGCTATGCTTGCGACGCCGAAGGCGCATCCAATCCGGAGAGCTTCACCCCATGATCCGTCATCTGGCCCTTGCCACGTCACTGGCCGCGTTGCTCGCCTCCGGCGCCGCCCAGGCGGCCCGCGACGCCTGCCCGCAGGCCGCGGACATCGTGCGCGCGGCCTACCCGCGGGCCCCGAGCGCCGACAACGAAGGCAACATCCGCCTGGGACAGGACAACATCGTCCTGCGGATCGCCGATGCCGACTACGGCGAACCCTTTGCCGTGACGTGCAAGACATGGCCCGCCAAACCCGACCTGCTGCTGGCGGCCATTCCCCTGATGCAGGACACGCCGAATCAGGACGATGGACACCAGGGCGACCTGCGCATCCTGGTGCTGGACCGCGCCACCCTGAAGATCCGCCACGACCTCCGGTTGGAAGGGGTGATGTCGGACGATGCCGTACGCCTGTCCGACGTGTCCTTCGACACCGCCCGCTACGACGTGACCGCCGGCCGCCGCGCCTTCGGCCTGCGGATTTCCCGCGTCGGCGCCTCGCGCGCCAACCCCTTCGGCGAAACCAGCCTGCGCCTGTTCGACATCGGCCCCAAGGGCCTGGCGATGGTGCTGGACGGCCTGATCGTGCACCGCTCCGGCGGCGAATGGGACACCAACTGCGCAGGCAAGTTCTCCAGCCGCGCCGTCACCCTGTCCATGGCCGACACGGTCACCCACGAATACCGCGACATCATCACGAGCGAATCTTACGAGTCGAGCCGCGCGGCCGTGGTGCGCGGCGATTGCGAGGAAAAGGTCGTCGACAAAGGCAAAACGCCCCGCACGCTGAAGTTCGACGGCCAGCGCTATCAGATTCCGGAACGATTGCGATCGCTGGATCGGGACGGCGCGGGATAAGGCGCGACAACCGCGGCATGGGATTGGCCCAAGAGCGCAACGCCATGCTGGGCGCAACTGTCGAATGCCTTCATTGCCCTGCCTGGCGGAATCCCGCGCCAGGCTGATGCCAAGGGTTTTGCCATGATGTATGATTCGCTTCCATTCTTGCGAATGCGAATTAGAGTCGTTTGCAAAATCTAGACGGAGAGGCCCCAGCGCCGCGGGCTTGAACAGGAATGAAGGCTGACGGATACGGTGCGGCACCGTCCATGGACGTGATCTACGGCGATCACCACGAATGGCTCCAAGGGTGGCTGCGACGCCGCCTGGGCAACGCGGCCGACGCCGCCGACCTGGCCCATGACGCCTTCCTTCGCCTGCTCAGCAAGCCGGCCTCGCAAGGATTCAAGAGCTTTCCAGAGGCACGGGGCTATTTGCGCGCCATGGCCAATGGCCTGTGCGCGGACTTCTGGCGCCGCCGCGAGGTCGAACAAGCCTGGCTGGACACACTGGCCACGCGCCCTGAATCGTTCGAACCGTCGCCCGAGCAACGCGCGTTGGTCATCGAAACGCTGATGGAAATCGGCACGATGCTGAGCCGCTTGCCGCACAAGGCCGCCACCGCCTTCATCCTGGCGCAGGTGGACGGCGTGCCCTACCGCGACATCGCCCGGGACCTCGGCGTGTCGGAACGCATGGTCCAGAAATACGTCGCCCAGGGCATGCTGCAATGCGCCTTGATCGATGCCGGGCTGGGCAGATAGGAGCATGGCGCCGCCCTTGCCAAATCCGCCTCCCGGCAATGGGGCCGCGCCCTCGCCGGGCCGCTTGCAGGCGGCCGATTTCGACAGCCTGCAACAGGCCGCCGACTGGTTTGCCCTGTTGCGCGCGGATCGCGTCACCGAGCAGGACAGGAAGGCGTGGCAGGCCTGGCTGCGCGAGCGAACCGAGCACGCCACGGCATGGCATCACGTCCAAGCCGTCAGCCAGCGGTTCGAGCCGCTGCGCGTGGGTGGAGGCGAAGCGGCGCTGGCGGGCGCCGCCGCGGCCCGCAAGGGCGTGCTCAAACGGCGTCGACTGCTGGGCGGCGGCGCCATCGTGCTGGGCACGAGCTTGTTGGGCTGGCAGGGGTGGCGCCATACGCCGCTGCGCGATCAGGCACTGGCGCTTGCCGCCGACCACGCCACCGGCACGGGAGAACGGCGCGACCTGCTGCTGACAGACGGATCCAGAATCTGGCTCAACGCCAGAAGCGCAATGGATGTGGATTACCGCGACGCCGCCCGCCGCTTGACGCTGCTGGCCGGGGAGATCCTGATCGCTACGGCGCCCGACCCTGCGCGGCGGCCGTTCTATGTCGAATCCCGTTTTGGACGCATGCAGGCCTTGGGCACGCGTTTCAGCGTGCGCCTGGCGCAAGACCAGGTTCAACTGGACGTCTATGACGGCGAAGTGGCGGTGCGCAACCGTGCCGGCGCGACGGTCAACGTCATGGCAGGCGGCCAAGCCCGCTTCGACGCCGAACGGATCCTGTCCACCGCGCGCGCCGACCCCGCCCGCCAAGCGTGGAGCCGGGGCGTCGTGCTGGCCGACAACCTCCCCTTGAAAACGCTCGTCAATGAGCTGGGACGTTACCGCAAGGGCTATCTGGGCGTGGCGCCGGAAGTCGCCGACATGCTCGTCATGGGCGTATTCCCCGCCGACGACCCCGACCGCGCGCTGGACTTGCTGGAACGCAATCTGCCCGTGCGCGTGCAACGGCCACTGCCATGGTGGACATCGATCGTCGCGCGCTGACAAGAAATTTTTCCGAGAACCAGTTCGGGTTTTTGAATCTCATCCGATTTACGGAATGAGAGAAGATCAGGCCTACCCGCCGACGGTTTCCCTCTCGCTGCTCACCACCACGCCTTGAGGGACTTTCATCTCATGTTTCGCCGTACCCGCCTGCGCGCCGACCGCGCGCCCGACACCGCCCCGCGTTTTGCCATCCGGCCCTTCGCGCTTACCCTGCACCTGGCCGTTGCCGGCCTGACCGGCGGCGCGGCGGCGTGGGCGCCGACGGCGCTAGCCCAGGCCAACGACGCGCGCGACTATGCCATCCCGGCCGGCCCCTTGACCGCCGCCCTCAACCAGCTGGCCGCGGACGCCGGCGTGTTCCTGACCGCGCCGGGCACGCTCACGCAAGGCAAGGCCACGGCTGGCCTGCAGGGCCGCTACACGGTGCAGGCAGCCTTCCAGGCGCTGCTCATCGGGTCCGGGCTGCGGGCTGTCCGGCAAAGCGACAACGCGTACACCCTGCGCGCCGAGAGCGCTGATGCGAACGCAGCCGCAGTCCTGGAACCGGTCGCCGTGTTCGGCAGCTTCGACGCGCCCGTCAGCGAAGGCACGGGCAGCTACACGGTGCCCGTCAGCAACACCGCGACGAAGATGAACCTGTCGATCAGGGAAACGCCGCAATCGATCAGCGTCATCACCCGGCAGCAGATCGAGGATCAGCAGCTCAACAGCATGACCGACGTGCTGCACCAGACCCCGGGCATCACCATGTCGCAGGATGGCGGCGAACGCTTCAACATCTATTCGCGCGGCAGCGCCATGGATACCTATCAACTGGACGGCGTGACCACCACGCAGGTGAACCAGTCACGCACCATGCCGAGCACCTTGCTCGACATGGCGTTGTATGACCGCGTGGAAGTGGTGCGCGGCGCCACCGGCCTGATGACGGGAGCCGGCAGCCCCAGCGGCACCGTCAACCTGATCCGCAAGCGCCCCACGCACGAGTTCCAGGCCTACGCGCAGGTGGGAGCAGGCTCTTGGGATCTTTATCGCGCTGAAGCCGATATCTCCGGCCCTCTGAGCAGCAACGGAACGCTGCGGGGCCGGATGGTGGTCGCCAAGCAGGACAACCACACGTTCATGGACGCCTACACGCAGGACAAGGACGTGTTGTACGGCGTGGTCGAAGCCGACCTGACGGACACCACGCTGCTGCGGTTCGGCATCGACCACCAACGCTACAAGGCGACGGGCGCGCCAGGTGTGCCCTTGCTCTACACCAACGGCCAGCGGACGGACTTCACGCGCTCGACCAGCTCGGGCGCGCGCTGGATGTACGACGAATTCAAGACCACCAACTACACGCTGAACTTCGAGCAGGCATTGGCGCATGACTGGCAATTCAAGGTCGCCGCCAACCACATGGACGTGGAACGCTCCAACCTGAACGGCTCGTATCGGGTGGGTTCGGGCCGCTCGTTCCTGGACCAGGCCACGGGCCGCGCGGGCATGCTGGCCTACCGGGCTGGCGCGACGCAAACCCAGACCGGCGTGGACGTGACGATCCAGGGCCCGTTCGATCTGGGCGGTCGGACGCATGATTTCATTGCGGGCTTCAATTTCCAGCACTACGAGAACAAGCACAAAGGCTGGGACGTAGGCGTGTCCACGGTCGATTTCAGCACCTGGGGCAACAACATGGCGCGGCCGGGCAACACCGGAACCGTGGGCGAGATCTTCAATGTGAAGTCACGCCAGAATGGCAGCTATGCGGCGCTGCGTCTGAACCCGGTCAATGACGTGCACCTGATCCTGGGCGCCCGACGGTCCGACTACAACTACGACTATTACTATGAAAGCCCGGCCGACAGCTTCCTGCAAACCTACACCATGCGCGCGCGCGGCGAAATCACCCCTTACGCGGGCATTGTCTACGACCTGACGCCCGAGCAATCGGTCTACGCCAGCTACACCGACATCTTCCAGCCGCAATCGTCCCAGGATCGCAATGGCAACGTGCTCGACCCCATCGTGGGCAAGAACTACGAGATGGGCTGGAAAGGGGAATTCCTGAACCGTCGCCTGAACACCAGCGTGGCGATCTACCGGTCCCAGAAAGACAACGTCGCCGAACTGGACGCGGGCTATACGGTGCCGGGCACGGACAACGCGGCTTACCGCGCGGCCAAAGGCGCGAGAACCACCGGCATCGACCTGGAAGTGGCCGGCGAAATCCTGCCGGGTTGGAACATGCATGCGGGATTCAGCCATGCCAAAACCGAAGACGCGCAAGGCGCGCAGTTGCTGACCCAGCAGCCGGTCGACACGCTGCGCCTGTGGACCACGTACCGGCTGGGCGGGGCGTGGAACAGGCTGACGGTGGGCGGCGGCGTCGACTGGACGTCGAAGACCTCGTTGTACTTCAGCCGTTATGACAGCACGGTCAAGCAGGACGCGTACACGGTGGTCAACCTGATGGCACGCTACCAGTTCAACAAGAAGCTGGCCGCGACGTTGAACATCAACAACCTGTTCGACAAGGCCTACTATCAGGGCATCGGTGGCAGTTATGGACATTACGGTTCGCCACGATTCGCCGGCGTGACGCTGCGCTACGATTTTTGAGAGGGCATGAGGCCGACAGGAAGCGCTTCGACGACATCGAGGTGGCGGCACCTCATCGACAGGCATCCGTGTAGCTTGCGTCCAGATACCGCTACAGAACGATGCCTGTCAGCAAGCGAGTCGGAAATGCGTTGCAGAGGTACTCCACGAAGGCGGTGACCTTGGTACTGACCAGCCGACGGGAATTGTGAAGCACCCAGAGTTCGATGGGTCGATCCAGCATGCGGCCCCAGACGACGAGATCACGCCTGGCCATGGCGGTCTCGATCAACGACCTGGGGAGCAATGCCGCGCCCGCTCCCGCCACTACGGCATCACGCATCGCCAGAACTGACGACATTCGAATACGCACGTCCGGCATGACGCTGTTCAGCGTATCGCCATCCTGATAGCGCCACACTCCCCCATCGTATCTGGTCGCATACACGATCGCGGGCACGGACGCGGCCTCCCCTTCGGGCACGGCGGCGGGGCGCTTGAGCGCGGGTGAGGCGACGAGCAGCATTTCGTCCCGGGCAAAGCAACGTCCGACCAGCGTTGCGTCGGGACTCGGATTGATCCGGATGACGGCGTCGTAGCCGTCCTCCACCAAATCGATGTTGCGGTCTTCGGCGATGATCTCCAGCCTGACCTGCGGATAGGCCTTCGCGAAGCCGGCCGCCAGACGCCCCAGCAACGTGGACGAGAACAGCACGGGAGCGCTGACGCGCAACCGGCCTCGCGGTGTGGCCCGGCCGGCGACAGCGAGTTCCGTCGCCTCCACGATTTCGCCAAGCGGGCCCTGGATACGTTCCAACAAGGCCTGCCCTTCGTCCGTCAAGCGAAGCGAGCGTGAGCCTCGCTCAAGCAGCCGTATCCCCAGGCTTTGCTCCAGGTCCATGATGCGCCTGGACAAGGTGGCCTTGGGCCGGCCGCTCGCGCGGCTGGCTTTTCCGAAACCACCTTGCGACGCAACCAGATGGAAGTCGGCCAGTGTGGATAGATCCATAGTTTGATCCATATTTGAGACGATATGTCTAAATAATATAGTCTTCATCTCGTTTTTGAAACGTTCTACTGTGTGTCCGCACGCTTCCGGCGCCATTTCCGGACCTACACAGGAGAACCGCATGACCACGCTTTGGGATCCGATCCGCATCGGACGCATGAATCTTCCGCATCGCCTGGCGATGTCCCCGCTCACCCGCAGCCGCGCGATGCCCGACGGCACGCCGAGCGAATTCGCCGCCGAGTACTACTCGCAACGCGCCTCGCTGGGGCTGCTGATCTCGGAAGGCACGCAGCCGTCCGAGGATGGCCAGGGATTTCTCAATTCGCCGGGCCTGCATTCCGACGCCCATGTCGCGGGTTGGCGTGAAATCGCTGACGCAGTGCATGCGCAAGGGGGCCACCTATTCATCCAGATCATGCATGCGGGACGCATGTCGCATCCGGACAATACGCCGCATCACCGCCCGGCGGTGGCCCCATCGGCGATCGCGCCCGACGCGCAAATCTACACCCCCACGGGCTTGAAACAGGTTCCCCGGCCGCGGGCGCTGTCCCTGGCGGAAATCCAAGGCACGGTCGCCGACTTCCGCCTGGCCGCGGCCCGCGCGGTTGAAGCAGGCGCGGATGGCGTGGAGATCCACGCCGCCAATGGATATCTGATCCAGCAATTCCTTTCTCCCAACGCGAATACCCGCGAGGACATCTACGGCGGCTCGATCGCCAATCGCATGCGCTTTGCGCTGGAAGTCGCCACGGCGGTCGCGCAAGAGATCGGGGCCGACCGCACGGGCATCCGCCTTTCGCCAGGATCCCGTCTGGGCGGCATCGACGAAGGATCGAACCATGACGAGCTGTATCGCGCGTTGGTGGCCGAGCTTGCCAAGCTGGGCCTGGCATACCTTCATATCGCCCATAACGGCGATGAGCCGCTCTTGCAGGCCATCCGGGCGTTGTGGCCGGGCGCCCTGCTGGTCAACCGCGTAAACCGGCCGCTGGAACTGATCGGGCAGGACATTGAGTCGGGCCTGGCCGACGTGTCGCCGGTGGGCCGTTGGGCTCTCGCGAATCCGGATCTGGTGCATCGCTTACGCGCCGGACACGCGTTGAACGAAGCCGATCCGCAGACCTTCTACGGCGGCGGCGCGCGCGGCTATACGGACTACCCGCGGTTGCAGGATCAAGCGCAGGTCCCGGGCTGATTTCCTCCCTCCACCAGACCGATCATCGGAAACTCCCATGGCTCGATTCTTCTTCATCGCACTCTCGGTCCTGACCGCCTGCGCCGGCGCCGCTCACGCTGAGCCTTCACCGACGTCGACGGCGCCGGCAGCGCAACGGCAGACGCCCGCAACCGGAAAATCGCGCGAACAGGTTCTTCAAGAACTTATCGCGGCGCGCAAGGCGGGCGAAATGTGGCGAGGCAACGCCGCGCCCTCGGCCATCGATCCCCTCACACCGCGACGCGCACCGACAGACGCACCGGCACCCGCTCAAATCGCGCCGGCGTCCCCCCCAAACGCATCGCCACGCACGCGATGATTTTCCATATTTCTCATTCAAATTGATTTCAAGGAAGGAACCGACATGCCTCATACCATCAACCGCAGGACTTTCCTGCAGGGCGCCGCAGCCGCGGGAATCGCGTTGTCCACGCCCATCGCCGCTCGAGCGGGCGGGAAGGCCCAAGCCTCGCCTGCCGGGGATCTCGCCCCGACGCCGATCTGGCCTGGCGGTATCGAGAAGCCGCTGATGCCCTATACCCCGGCCCTCAAGGCGGCGGGCTGGCTCTTCATCGCAGGCCAGTTGGCCAGCGATTTCGAGACAGGCGTGGCGCCGCAGGCCATCAGCAATGGCCCCGATGCCGAGCAGCTGGCGTTGCAAACGCGCTTCGTCATGAGCAATGTGGCGAAGACGGTAGCCGCCGCCGGACTGGACTTTGGCCGGGACACGGCGCGCCTGTGGCAGTGGCTCACCTCGCCTTATCCGACGGCTGAAGAACTCGCCAAGGGCGACAACTGGCCTCGCATTCCGACCGCGGCGCTCTTTAGCGAACGGGCCGGCTTTCTACAGTCGCCCGGCCCCATCTCGACGTCCATGGGGGTCAAAGCGCTGATGGTCAAGGACACCCGGCTCGAAGTCGACCTTATCTGCATAGACGATGGCTCGAGCAACGAAGGTTTTGAGTCGCCCGCGCCGGCTCCCGGCCAGGCAGCCGTGATCCGCCGCGGGGACTGGGTCTTTCTGTCGAGCGAAACCTGGCAGCGCACCGCGGTCAGCGGCGGGACGGAACAGCAAGCCGATCAGATCCTGAGCCACTTCGCCAAGCTGGCGGAAAAAGCCGGCGCATCGCTGCGGCGCACCGTCAAGGCCGAGATCCATATCGGCCATCCGTCCGAATATGCAGGGATGGAAGCCGCATGGAAGCGTTGGTTTCCCAAGAATCCGCCCGCCCGCGTGGTCATGCCAAACATGGGCCTGACCGGCGGCAAGGGGCGCCGCATCGAAATCGCGTTGACCCTGCTTGCCGACCACAGCCGCAAGACGATCGACATCGTGCACACCGACAAAGCCCCCCAGCCCTTCAGCCACGAGCCCCAGGCGGTCAAGGCCGGCAACCTGTTGTTCCTGAGCCAACAGATGGCGTTCGATTCGACAGGCAAGCTGGCAGCCGGCATGAGCCGTCATCCCAACTTCCCATACTACGGCCAACCGTCGCGGCAGCAGATGGCCTACATGCTCAAGAACGTGGGCGAGATTTGCCTGGCCGCCGGTTCATCGCTGGAAAACGTAGTGAAGCGAGTCTGCTTCCACGACGACGGCCAGAACTTCGCGGAAGCGATGAGCGAATGGTCTGACCATTTCCCAGGTCTCAAGCCGGCATCAACCACGCTGGTGACGGGCGGGCCATTGGTGATCGCCGGCGCCCACACGCTCCTGGACATTACGGCATACGTGCCCTGACGCCCCCGCCATTGTCAGGAACCCTGCGATGCCCGGTCTTCCGCTACTGACGGCGCACAACGTCGCTACGAACCACCTTTCCTGGGACGACCTGAGGATAGTCAAGGCGCTCAGCGATTCGGGAAGCCGGACGAGCGCAGCGGATGCCCTGGGTTGGAATGTCTCCACCTTGTCGCGGCGGATCGCGCGTCTGGAACGAACCCTTGGGATCAAGATCTTTACGCACCGGCGCACGGGCTATACCTTGACGCAGGCAGGGCAAGCACTGCGAGCGCTGGGCGATCGCATCGAACTGGACATCGTCAGCGTTGCCCGGCAGATTGGATCGTCCAGCCACGAACCCGTTGGTAGTCTGCGCATAACCACCAGTGATTCCCTGCTTCTGCACTTCCTGACGCCTATCGTTGCCGCATTCAGAACAAGTCATGCCGCAATACAGATTGAAATTCTGGTCGGCAACGACTCCTTGAATCTGGCGCGCGGCGAATCGGATGTCGCCCTGCGGGCTACGAAGACGCCGCCCGATACGCTCATCGGGCGGCGTCTGGCGACGATTGCGTGGGCGCCGTATGGCCGCCGGGCAGACTTTCCTCACAAAACGCCGTCAAACGAGCGCCTCTACGATCAAGTCTGGGTATCCTACGCCGGCCGCCTATCCGGGCTGCGGGCGGTGGCGTACGTCGACATGCGCGTCGCGCCACAGAGCATCCTGTATCGCGCGGATTCCGTGGCGGCAGTGCACACCGCCATCTCGGCCGGCATGGGGATGGGATTCCTTCCCTGCATGCTGGGGGACTCAACGCCCGGGTTGGTTCGTATGGGTCCGACCGAGCCAGAGCTCGACGATGAACTTTGGCTGCTCACCCATCCGGACATCCGGATGTCGCCTCCCGTACAGCGCTTCATGCACTTTTGCTCGGAAGCCGTGCGCGGACAGAAGTCCCTCATCGAGGGCCACCGGCCCGCGTCCATTGCCTGAACACAACCACCCGCGGCGTTACGCTTCGGCGCCGCGGCCAAGAATGGCTTTGCAGGAAATCTCGATGAGCTGTGCGGACATGGCAAGCCGCGCCACGCCAATCAGATTGCTCGCGCACTGTGGCCGTTGGGTTCCGTAGGCGTCTTTGCGCACCTTGCCGGCCGCGGCGAACGCGGCGTCAACGTCCAGTACGTACAGGGTTTCCTCGACCACGTTATCGAGCGTCGCGCCGAATTGCGCGAGCACCTTGGAAATGTTGTCGTATGTCCTGCGCATTTGCGCTTCCATGTCCGAGAAATCTCTCGGGCGGCCATGGCTGTCCAACTCGGCAGGCGCCACGAGATTACCCGTGTCGTCATGGCTGAGTTGGCCGGACACGTATATTTCACGGCCGACCCGGATCGCCTGCGCATAGCCGTAGGCGCTTTCCCAGGGCACGTTCAAATAAGCGGCCTGCTTGCCGATGGGATACGCGGTCGTGTTCATGTGTGATCCTTTGCCGGCGCCGCAGCGAGGGGCGCCGCTTGCACCTGTGTGGGAGAGAATCCACAGGCTAGCAAGCATCCCCGGCGCTCAGGGCGCAATTTTGCGCGCTGGATGACGCAGAATTGCACTGCCTGTGGAGCGAGCGGCCTTACGCCAGCAGCGCCGCCGCGGCGCGGCCCGCCATCATGTCTTCGAACAGGGCCGCCAGGCTCGGGGCGACCTCGCGGGTGTCCTCGAACTCCGGCTCGATGCCGTGCACGATGCGGCCCGAATCTACCTCTATCGCCAGGAATTCGTATTCACCGGCAACGCTCATGTAGATCAGCGTGTGCCGCCGCCAGAAGTCCAGGACCGCCTGCCGGCCGGCCTCGTCCAGCGCGGCCTCCAGGCTGATGTCGCGCAGCGTGTGCCAGGCAAAGGCGCCGTCCGCCGTGCCGTCGTGGTCGGCCGCGCTCAGGAACCAGCGTGTCTGGTCCGCGTTGTGCAATTCGGTGAACGTCGCCAGGAAAGCGCCATAGCCGTGCCGGTCGCCCGGCGGCGCGACCGCCGGCGTCGGCTCGGACGCGGTCCGCCGCAAGGTCCAGCCCTGTGCGGCAAGATGATCCACGAAGCGTTGCGGTTGCGATGTCATGTCGGTTTCCTTGGACGGGGGCGACGCCACGCCGGTCCAGCTCCCGCCGGCCCAGGGGTGTCCGCGGGAAGCGCGCGACGCCAACGGAAACACGCCCGCCAAGCAGGCCAGGTCCAGGTCGGGCGCGCGATGAGGCGGCGCTACGCGGCCAGGGCTGCGAGTTCGCGGGCCTCGCCAGCCGCGAAGACCGCCGCATCAACGCGCGGCCGCCGCGTGGGGACGGGCGCCAGGCGGCGCACGGCCGCCAGCACATCCTGCGGCTCGGCGGGCTTGCGCATCAGGGTGGCGCGCCCTTCACAGGCCGCGGCGATCTCGGATTCCGGGCGGCCGCTCAGCACCAGCACTGGCGTGTCGCACAGGTAGGCATTCTCGCGCATGGCGGTCAGCAGGGCCCCGCCATCCATGCCGGGCATGGAGAAGTCCGTGATGACCAGATCCGGCTGCACTTCGAGCATTTGCCGCAGCGCGGTCAAGCCGTCCGTGTGCGTCGTGACGTCATAGCCTTCGCCACTCAGGAATTCACTCATCAGGGCGACCAGCACGGCCTGGTCGTCGACCAAAAGGATTTTCGTCATGGTTGTCGGTGCCACGCATTCAAGACGCCGGCGGGCAAAACAGGGGGAGAGGTCGAATCCTAGGACATGCGGGCCCTTCATGTGCTAAGTATTTGTATCCGGGCGCAACGAGTGCCCCATACCCCTGTATAGTCCACCGGTCTGTCCCCCGAACTTTAAACCGTTCTCATGCCGAATTCGCAACAATCCGCCAGCCGCCACACCCTTCCGCGCACCTTGATGGCTGGTTTCGTGACGGCGGCGCTGGCCACCCTGGTCATCGCCTTCGTCAACGTGCGCTCGGCCGAGACGCGGACGGAGGCGGTCAGGGCCATGGACCGCGCCACCGAGACCGTGCGCCAACTGAGCCTGTTCAACTCGGCGCTCAAGGATGCCGAGATCGGCCAGCGCGGCTACCTGCTGACGGGCGACCCGGCATACCTGCAGCCGTATCTGCGCTCGGTGCCGCTGATCGAACAGCGCCTGGCGCTGGTCAAGGAAGCAGCCACCGCGGATTCGGCGCAACGCCGCATCGTCAACGACATCGCGGGCATCACCCAGCAGAAGCTGACGGAACTGCGCGAGACCATCGAAATGCGCAAGGCCGGCGACGTGGAAGGCGCAATGGCCGTGGTGCGCACCGATGCCGGCAAGGAAGCGATGGACCGGTTGCGCGACCTGGTCGCCGATCTGTACACGCGCCAGCTGGGCCAGGTCGAGGAGCAACGCGAAACCTGGGCCGCAGCCTCGACCACCTCGACCTATTACTCATGGGGCGGGTCGATGTTGCTGCTGGCGCTGATCCTGGCGTCGGCCGCCGTGACCATCCGTGAGTACCGCGCCAAGGCGCGCCAGGCCTGGGTCACGACCGGCCTCTCGGGCCTGAGCCTGCGCTTGCGGGGCGATCATCGCCTGGACGAAATCGGCAAGCGCGCGCTGGACTACCTGGCGGACTACCTGCACGCCAGCGTCGGCGCCGGCTACGTCGTCAACCACGGCGGCGACGAGCTGGAACTCTTCGGCGGCTACGCCCTGCCGGCCGAGCGCCTGGCGCAGAAGATCCCCGCCGCGCAAGGGCTGGTGGGGCAGGCGGCCAGCTCGCGCAAGCTGCTGCACCTGCGCGATGTACCGCCCGGCCACCTCCCGGTCTCGTCGGCCACGGGCACGTCCAATCCGGCCGAGCTGATCCTCGCGCCCGCCATGCAGAACGATCGCGTCTATGCCGTGATCGAACTGGGCTTCACCCACGCCGTGGGCCAGAGCGAGCGCAGCCTGCTCGAGGGCGCCTCCGAGATGCTGGCCTCGGCGATCCGCGCCGGCCTGGACCGCACGCGGCTGGAGGCGCTGCTGGCGGAAACCCAGCGCCAGTCGGAAGAACTGCAGACCCAGCAGGAAGAATTGCGCGTCAGCAATGAAGAGCTGGAACAGCAGAGCCGCATCCTGCAGGAATCGCAGGCGCGCATGGAGGTGCAGCAGACCGAGCTCAAGCAAGCCAACGTCAGCCTGGAACTGCAGACCGAGCAATTGTTGCGGGTGCAGGGCGCGCTGACCGACAAGGCGCGGCTGCTGACGCAGGCCAGCCAGTACAAGAGCGAGTTCCTGGCCAACATGAGCCACGAACTGCGCACCCCGTTGAATTCGACGCTGATCCTGTCCAAGCTGCTGTCCGAGAACAAGCCGGGCAACCTGAGCGCCGACCAGGTCAAGTATGCGCAGACCATCTACGAAGCGGGCAGCGACCTGCTGGCGCTGATCAACGACATTCTGGACCTGGCCAAGATCGAGGCCGGCCAGGCCACCGTGGACGTCGAGGCCGTGGCCATCGCGCCGGCGCTCGAGCGGCTGCTGGATCCGCTGCGCCCGATCGCGCAGGACAAGCGCCTGACCCTGGAACTGGACATCGCCGCCGACGTGCCGGCGTCTTTGCATACCGACCCGCAGCGGCTGGGCCAGGTGCTGAAGAACCTGCTGTCGAACGCCCTCAAGTTCACCGAGCGAGGCAGCGTTGCGCTCAAGGTGTCGCGCGCGCCGCGCAACATGCTGTCGTTCGCCGTGCAGGACACCGGCATCGGCGTGCCGGCCGACCAGCAGGAACTGATCTTCGAGGCCTTCCGCCAGGCCGATGGCAGCAGCCATCGCAAGCATGGCGGCACCGGTCTGGGGCTGTCGATCTCGCGCGACCTGGCCAAGCTGCTGGGCGGATCCCTGTCGCTGGTCAGCACGCCGGGGCAAGGCAGCGTGTTCACGCTGCTGCTGCCGATGCGCCTGGAGGCCACGCCTGCGGCGCCCGTCCCCAGCCTGCCCGCGCCGATCCCGACGCCGCCCGCCATCCCCGCCTGGGCGGCGCCCGCCGCCGCGCCTGCGGCCGAGCCCGTCCAGCCGGACCCGGAACCGGCCGGCGAGGCCGGCCGCACCATCCTGGTCATCGAGGACGATGAACGCTTCGCCGGCATTCTCGGCGACCTGGCGCGCGAAATGGGCTTCGGCTGTCTGGCCGCGCACACCGCGACCGACGGTCTGGCGCTGGCGGCGCAGCGCCGGCCCGACGCCATCGTGCTCGACATCAACCTGCCCGACTTCTCGGGCCTGGGCGTGCTGGACCAGCTCAAGCGCAACCCCCACACGCGCCACATCCCGGTGCACATCGTGTCGGTGGCCGACTACGCCCAGGAGGCCATGGGCCGCGGCGCGATCGGCTACGCGCTCAAGCCCGTCAAGCGCGAGGAACTGACCCAGGCGCTGCTGCGCCTGGAAGCCAAGTTCACCCAGAACGTGCGGCGCGTGCTGGTGGTGGAGGACGACGACCGCCAGCGCGAAAGCGTGCGGGAGCTTCTGGCGCGCGACGATGTGGAGATCGTGCCGGCCGCGACCGCCGGCGCCGCCCTGGAGCTGCTGCGCGAGACCACCTTCGATTGCGTGGTCATGGACCTGAACCTGCCCGACATCAGCGGCTACGAATTGCTGCGCGAGATGGCCGAGCAGGAGAGCGTGTCGTTCCCGCCCGTGATCGTGTACACGGGCCGGGCGCTGTCGCGTGACGAGGAGCAGCAACTGCGCCGCTTCTCCAAGTCCATCATCATCAAGGACGCGCGCTCTCCCGAACGCCTGCTCGACGAGGTGACGCTGTTCCTGCACCAGGTCGAGGCCGACCTGCCGCCGCAGCAGCGCCAGATGCTGGAGCTGGCCCGCAGCCGCGACAGCGCGCTTGAAGGCCGCACGGTGCTGGTGGTCGAGGACGATGTGCGCAACGTGTTCGCGCTGTCGAGCATTCTGGAGCCGACCGGCCTGCGGGTGGAGATCGCGCGCAACGGCCGCGAGGCCCTCGAGGCGCTGGACCGCGTCGGCGTGGACGGCCACCGGGTGATCGACCTGGTGCTGATGGACATCATGATGCCCGAGATGGACGGCTACACCGCCATGCGCGAGATCCGCGCGCGGCCGGAGTGGCGCCGCCTGCCGATCATCGCGCTGACCGCCAAGGCCATGAAGGACGACCAGGAGAAATGCCTGGCCGCCGGCGCCAACGACTACATCGCCAAGCCGCTGGACGTGGAACGGCTGTTGTCGCTGGTGCGCGTCTGGATGCGCAAGTAACGCGGCCCCGCGATCATGCCCCAGTCCCCACCGAACAAGGCGCAGACCGACGATATCGAGCAGCGGCTGCTGCTCGACGCGATCTATCACCAGTACCACTACGATTTCCGCGAGTATGCCCAGGCCTCGCTCAAGCGGCGCCTGCGCAGCGCCCTGTCGCACTTCGGCTGCAAGACCCTGTCGCAGTTGCAGGACCGCGTGCTGCACGAGCCGCCGGTGTTCACCAGCCTGCTGCAATTCCTGACCGTCCAGGTCAGCGACATGTTCCGCGACCCCAGCTATTTCCTGGCGCTGCGCCGCGAAGTGGTGCCCATCCTGCGCACCTACCCCTCGATCAAGGTGTGGGTGGCCGGCTGCAGCACCGGCGAGGAGGTCTATTCGCTCGCCATCCTGCTGCATGAGGAAGGCCTGCTGGACCGCGCCCTGATCTACGCGACCGACATCAATCCGCATGCGCTGCGCTCGGCCGAACAGGGCGTCTTCGACCTGGACCGGGTGGCCGCCTTCACCAGCAACCATGCCCAGTCCGGCGGCCGCAGCTCGCTGTCCGATTACTACACCGCGCGCTACGGGCGCGTGGTGTTCGACAAGCAGTTGCGCGAGCACATGGTGTTCTCGGACCACAGCCTGGCGACCGACAGCGTGTTCGCGGAGGTGCACCTGGTCTCGTGCCGCAACGTGCTTATCTATTTCGAGCGCGACCTGCAGAACCGCGCATTGCGCCTGTTCCATGACGCGCTGGTGCATCGCGGCTTCATGGGCCTGGGCTCGCGCGAATCGGTGCGCTTTTCCGCCCAGGCCGACGGCTTCGATGATTTCGTGCTCGAAGACCGCATCTACCGCAAGAAGGCCGGCCTGTGACCGCCCCGACACCGGATCGCGGCGACGCGGCGGGCGCCTGGGACGCCATCGTCATCGGCGGCTCGTCGGGCGCCATCGAGGTCCTGAACCTGCTGATGCCCGCCCTGCCGGCCGGCCTGCGCGCGGCGGTGATCGTGCTGCTGCACCTGCCGCGCGACCGCCGCAGCCTCTTGGTCGACATCTTCCGCGACCGCTGCGCGCTGCCGCTGTGCGAGGCTGAGGACCAGCAGCCCATCCAGCCGGGGCACGTCTATTTCGCGCCCCCCGACTACCACCTGCTCGTCGACCGTGGACCGCGCCTGGCGCTGTCGATCGGCCCGTTGGTGCATTTCTCGCGGCCTTCAATCGACGTGCTGTTCCAGTCCGCCGCCGACGGCTATGGCGAACGGTTGCTGGGGGTGCTGCTGTCGGGCGCCAACGAAGACGGCGCCGCCGGCCTGGCCGCCATCCACGCCGCGGGCGGCCGCGCCGTGGTCCAGGCGCCGGACACCGCCGCGATGCGCGCCATGCCCGACGCCGCCCTGGCGCGCATCGACGCCCCCGAGGTCCTGGCGCCCGCCGCCATCGCGGCGCTGCTGTCGCAGTTGCCCGCGCAGCCGCGGCCCTGCCCCCCCACTTCCACCACACCATGATATTGACATCTGCCAAACCCTCGGATGACCGCATCAAGTGCCTGCTGGTCGACGACGTACCCGAAAACCTGGTCGCGCTGGAAGCGCTGCTGGCGAGCGACCGGGTCGAAGTGCTGAAAGCGCAATCCGGCCCGCAGGCGCTGGAACTGCTGCTGAATCATCCCGACGTGGCGCTGGCGCTGCTCGACGTGCAGATGCCCGACATGAACGGCTTCGAGCTGGCCGAGCTGATCCGCGGCAGCGAGCGCACCCGCCACATTCCGCTGATCTTCATCACCGCCGGCTCGCGCGAACAGAATTGGCAGTTCCGCGGCTACGAGAGCGGCGCGGTGGACTTTCTGTACAAGCCGGTCGACCCTTACATGCTGCGCAGCAAGGCGAACGTGTTCTTCGAGTTGCACGAGCGCCGGCGCGCGCTGGCGCAGCAACTGGAGGCGCGCACCGAGGCGCTGCGGGTCAACGACATGTTCATGGCCGTGCTCAGCCATGACCTGCGCACGCCATTGCAGGCGGTCATCATGGGCGCCTCGATGCTGGCGCGCCAAGGCGGCGACGCGCGCGTGGTCAGCGTGGCGCAACGCATGCTCCAGAGCAGCGAGCGCATGAAGCACCTGATCGAAGACCTGCTCGACGTGACGCGCATCCGCCAGGCCGGCGGACTGGCGCTGGCGCCGGCGCGCATCGGCATGGACACGCTGGTCCACCGCACCCTGGATGAATTGCGCGCCGGCTTCGCCGACCGCCAGATCGAAGCCGAATGCCATGGCGACCCGGTCGGCGAATGGGACGGCGAGCGCATCGCCCAGGTGCTGGCCAATCTGCTCGGCAACGCCTTGCACCACGGCGCCCGCGACGTGCCGGTGCGGGTCGAGGTGGATGGTTCCGTTGCCGACCGGGTCGTGGTCACGGTCAGCAACGGCGGCAGCATTCCCGCGGAACTGCTGCCGCAACTGTTCAACCCGTTCCGCAGCGGCGCGCGGCCGGCCGGGGGCCATCGCGGCCTGGGCCTGGGGCTGTTCATCGCGCAGCAGGTGGCGCAATCCCACGGCGGCTGCATCAGCGCCGAATCGCGCGACGGCATCACCCGCTTCCGCGTGGCGCTGCCACGGCAGGCGTCGACCGCCTCGAACTGACGAGTCAGCCCATATCCACCTCACTCAGCTTCGCACAGACTTCTTGTCGGCCGGGTCGCTCGTAGTTGTCCGTCAGATCGAACAGCACCATGCCGTTCAACGGGCGCAAATCGTGATGGGCAAGCGCTGCTGAACATCTGGCCCTCGTAGCGGTTCTTCTGGTCGTTCGGCTCGCGGTCGATCAGCAGGTCCGGGAGCCGCGGGCGCTTATCATCAGCCGCCATAGCATTGCGCATAAGTAAAGTCGACCAGGCGCTTGTCCGAGGCATCCTGGGGCGTGGACGGCTCTACTTGGAAATGACCGAACATATCGTCGTTGCAGATCCTCACGTCCTTGCGCTGCGTGCCTTCCTGCAATACGCAGGAACCGCCAAAACTGTGATTACTTCCGGCGACGCCAACCGGCAGATCAATCAGCCGGCTACAACCGATGATTCGGCCGTTTTGCTTCTGCTGCTCCAGCGATTGGTTGAACGATTCCACGCGAGAGTTGGGATCACGAATCGGCACAACATTGACGCATTCGCCACTGGCGGTTTGGTTGCCCGGCAGCTTGCAGTCCGAGTACACCTTGCCATTGGCAATATGTTTCTCATTACGCCCCAGCAGGGCGATGCGGCTTGTGTATGCTTGCCGCAGGCAGGCGCTGTCTTGACAAATGCCACGCGCGTATTTGATCCAGTTGCGCTGTTCTTCAGCCAACGCTTTCTTGCCATAGGCATCGGTTGCGGCTAGTGCTGCCTTATAGGCCCCCTGCAATTTGCCATCCAGCGCGGAGGTCTCGGCATCGCTGCAGATCAACTTTTCCGTCGTGCTCGCGGCCTTGTTGCAATCAAAACTGGCGGCTTGGGCGTAGGTCCCCAGCATTGCGAGGCCCAACGTAAAGAGAAGCTTCATCGCAGGTGTACACCGTGTCTTCAGTACGTAAGCGGGTGGGCGTCTTGAATGCGGCTGGGTCATGGATCCTATCTTCTCAAGTTGTATGTCGATGATGTCTTTCGTACAGCACAACACATGCTAGCAAATCGCTCTTCAGTGGATATATAACCTATTGATCAAGGCACAGCCTGCCAATGAACGGGCTTTCAATCCACACGCCGCCTCAATCCACACTCGTCCAGGTGCCAACTTCAGTGAACCGGATCTCAAGTCGAACGAAATCGACACTCGCCACCCCAAGCAATGAGGAATTCGCGGCGTTGACGATGGCGTCCACGCGAGGCTTCGTGATATCCGATTGAATTGCGCGCAGGCTGGCGGGCATGTATTGGCTCCTTGGGCGTGAGAGAACTCCTTGTTGAAGTCCATTCAAGATAAAACCCTGGATCTATAAGAATTAATAACTTAGGCAGCATTTCACCACTCAAGTTGCCACCGCCTAACCATTAAGGATGGAGTTTTTCCCTTAGATGTTCACTTAAGATGAAAAACACCATTTCTACATCCAAACATCTAGGGATCGCAGAGATCCCGCGAGTGCTGGCTTCCCACCAGAACGCCTCGGCCAAGGCGCTGCGCCAAGCTGTGTCTTCCAGCCAGAGAATGACCAAGCGCAAAGCATCTTCAGGGCCAGTCGTAGCGTAACAGCAGACCACTCAGACTCCGGAGCCCCCTACACCCTGCCGCTCAAGGTCACTTCCATCGGGTCTCCTCTCTTTTGGTAAAGGCTTGCAACGATGATGCCCGGGCGGCCCGGCTGCGGTATAAACAAGGCCCTGTCGATTGCACACAGAGGAGCGACTTGTCGAACGCAAGCGGAGCGCTTTCATTCTTCAACGCAACGGCTGGCGCCATCCGGCGCCATGGCCGCGCGATGCTGGCGGCCGCGCCGTGGTCGCTGGCGGTGTTCCTATTATCGCTGCCGTTCGCCATTCTGGCCGCGTCGCTGTACTGGCTTAAGGGCGGCCTGTTCCTGCTGTTCGCGCTGGTCAACCTGATTGCATTCTCGCGCATGACGTACGCCTGGCACCGGGTCATCGCGCGCGCGGACGATACGCGGATCGATGCCGGCGGCAGTACGGCGCAAGCCTGGCACCTGGTGATGCTGGGCCTGCTGGCGGTGGTCGTGACGACGCTGGCGCGCGCGACCGGCGACCTGCCCTACGTGTTGTTCACGCTGATGAACGACCCGGACTCGGGCCTGTTCTTCGCGGCGCTGGTGCCCGTGGTGCTGGTGCTCTGGCTGCCGATCCTGTACGGGTTGGCGCTACTGGCGCCCGCCCTGCCGCGCGCCGCCATAACCGGCGCAACCGGCTTGCGCGGCGTGCGCGCCGCCATGCCCTACCCGCGCTGGCCGCTGATGCTGGCCCTGGGCATCCTGGTGAGCGCGGGTGGCCTGGCCCACAGCGCGCTGTACGAGTACCTGGGCTACGCCCTGGACGGCGGGCCGTATTGGATCGTGGCCTACCTGACGCTCTTCATCGTCATGACGTTCGTCGTCGGCGCCATGGTCTCGGTGGCCTACCGGGACGGCGCGCCGGCGCGTCCCGCGTCCCACAGCGACAGCGACGGCATCAAGGATGCAGCGACGCCTTGACCGCCTTGTCCACCGCCTTTTTCGGACCGCAGGGCGATGCCTACCAGGTCGAGATCGTCGGCCGGCTGGGCGCGGAACACCGCGCTGTTGGCCTCGTCGTGGCCGGTTGCGAACATGGCATAGACGAACGGCGCCAGCTGTCGAAGTTCATTGAAGGTGGAAAGCCGACACTTTTTAAACCAAGGACTTAGTGAGGCTTGGTTCATTCACTCTGGTTGCTATGGTTCATTGAACATGGCGTTTTTGCCTGAAAGTTCATTGCAATTGTCTCCTCGCGCCATCGCACCGGGATCGAAAGTTGATCCTTCAGATCGGCGCCAGATCAACGGTCTCATCCCGGGCAAGGGGTGAAGCACTCTCAAGAAGATAGTCGAGCATCAGTGGAAGGAGTTGTTCAACAGAATCGGTGGAAAGAGGTCAGCCGGCTCAAGGTGCTCTCCGTCCAGACTACGACCAACTTCAGTGAACCAAATCTCAAGTTGAACGAAATTCGACAGCCGTGGCCACCATTCCCCGTAAACTGCGGAGCGGTGATCGTCGTGCGAATAGAAGAGTCAAACTACGAGCTTGAAAGGCCCCCATGACCCAGCTTACCCTCGAAGCCAATGCCGCGCTGGAGCGCGGCAACCTGATCGAAGCCATCAAGATCACGCGTGACCACACCGGCATGGACCTGAAGTTGTCCAGGGAAGCGGTCGAACGGTACGCCAATAGCAGCGAGCAAGAGCGCGCTGCAGGCGCCGTCGGCAGCGCAAGCCGCAGCACGACCGAAGCCGGGACCATCCAAGGTAACCGGCCCGCCGTACCGGCCGCAGCCCTGGACGCCTTGGCGCGCGGCCATAAGGTGGAAGCCGTTCGTCTCACGCGCGACGCCACGGGCCTGGGGTTGGCCGACGCTCTCAAGCTCATCGACGCACAGTTGAACCCTGCCGCCGAAAACGACGTCCCCTTGTCATCGAACAGACTGGGCGACCCGATGGCCGAACCCGGCCGGGTGCCGCGCGGCGGCTTCAAATGGCTGCCCATCGCCATCGTCCTGCTGCTGTTCGCGCTGGCGTGGATCGCGCTCGGCAAAGGCTTCTGACACATGATCGTTCCTGAGTACTGGGCCGAAGGCCGCATCCAGCAGCAGGTGGCCGGCAAGCAATACACCGTGCGCCGCTACGGCTGGTCCAACGACAGCGCGATGGCCGCACAGGCGCATGCCGACCAGCGCACGCGCGAGGCTTTCGACCGCATCGTCAAGGGCGAACCGCTGCAGCGTCGCGAACGCAAGGTGGCGTATAACGGCGCCGACGGCATGCCGATCCGCGAGGAAATCCTGGAACGCCATGGCGACAACATCATCACCCGCAACAGCTACGGGGCGCGCTGCCTGAACACGCCCAACGTGATGTTCGTCGATGTCGACTTCGAAGAACGGCGCGGCAACGCGCGCGGGCTGACGGTGATCGGCGCGGCGTTTCTGATGGCCTTCGCGGTTGGCTACACCACGTACTCGGCGATGGCGGGCCTGGCCACGCTCATGCTGGTGACGGCGTTCGGCTTCTGGCGCGCACGCGCCGAGGGGCTGCGCCTGACCGAGGACAAAAGCGATCCGCTGACGGGCCTGCGGGAGCGCCTGGATCAGTTCATCCAGCAACGACCCGACTGGCACCTGCGGCTGTACCGCACGCCGTCGGGCGCACGCATTCTGGTGATGCACGACGTGTTCGCTCCCACGGATGGCGGCGTGTCCGAAGCTTTCGAGGCGCTGGGCGCCGACCCGGTCTATGCGCGCATGTGCCGTAACCAGAATTGTTTTCGTGCGCGCTTGAGCGCCAAGCCATGGCGCGCGGACATCGACGAACACCTGCCGCGCCCGAGCGTCTGGCCGGTGCCGTTTGAGAAGCAGGCCGCACGCAACGCCTGGGTGGCGCGCTACGAAAAGGCCACGCAAGGTTTTGCCGCCTGCCAATACCTGGGCAGCGTGGGCAATACGCTGAACGTGCATCCAGCTGCGCTGGCCGTGCAGGACCTGCACGACGACCGCACCCGCGCGCACAGCGGGCTTGCGCTGGCCTGACCGTTAGATCGGCTTCACCGCCCCGCTGCCGGAAAAATGCCCGTCGATTTTCTAGACAAAGGTGGCGAACGAAGAGCGCGCCCGCGACGTGGTCGACGGTGTGGAAAGCGATGGAATGCTGCATTGCTGGATCTCCAGTGCCGGGCGGGATTGCCCGGCATAGCGCAAGAAACATCAAGTCGCCGCAGGATGCCTTCTACGGCGACTACGCCGCGTAATTCACGGAGAATTCCAACTTCAACGACGCGAGCAGCAGCGTTTCCACTCGTTCTGAACTCGAGAACTCACTTGTGCTGGAAACCAAAGCTCTCGCTTGTGCAGTCCCACGGACATGACCTCAGCACCTGAACAAGGCAGCAGGCCGCAGCGCTCTTGGTTCCACACCATTGTTACTTTTCAAATTGAGCAACCAACTTTCCATGTTCGGCGAACTTCTGCAGCAGACTCTTGCTCCTCGGACGCTTCAGCTGTCGAAGTTCAGCGAAGATGGAAACCAGGCGCCTTTTAAATCAAATACTTAGCAAGCCTTGGTTCATCCACCTTGGTCACCATGGTTCATTGAAGCCGGTGTTCCTTCCCAGAAAGTTCATTGAACTTGGGGCGCTTGCTTTCGACACATCGGGATATTCCCGCACCGAGTGCGGGATACGACCGATGGGTGGCCTCGTTGGCAGGCACGCCACTACCTTTCTCAGCGAAGCGTTCACCCTTCCCCGGACCAGCAGTCATGCAGCCTCGGACCACCATCGAATTGACAACGGAAGGCGTTGCTAGCGCGCAAGCCCCCCGTGCCAATTCGTGCCAAAGGGCTGCCATAAAGGCAGCCCGCCATCTTACGGGTTGAAGAGCAAGAACGCGTAAGTCACAAAGAGCGCGATGTGAATCGTGCCTTGGATGACCGATGTCCTTTGGTTGTTGAAAGACTGCATCCCGATGAATACCGTCAGCGCCAACAAAACCGTCTCCATGCCGGAAATACCCATGATCACTTGTTTGCCGGTGACCAAGCCGATGACTAGCACCGCGGGAACGGTCAGCCCAACCGTTGACACGAAAGCACCAAGGCAAAGATTGATCGCGCGTTGCATTTCGTTGTTCATCGCGGCCTTCACTGCGGTCAGCGACTCAGGGGTGAATACAATGATCGCGATCAACACCCCACTCACTGCGATCGGCGCTCCGGCCGTCACGACGCCGTAATCGATGACCACGGCGAGGTGATGAGCCAACAGCACGATAGGGACGATCATGGCAAGAAGGAGGATACTGCTCTTCAGAATCGAGCCTTCCTGCGTCGAGTCGCTCTGAGCGTCTCCGCCAGTCGACGATGTGGCGCTCGCAGCAACCGCCATGCGACCAGGCTCGGGCTGGATGAACAACCTACGTTCGCTGCGCATCTGCAGAATCAAGAACGCCGCATAGAGTACGGCAGTGATACCCGAGACCACCCAGCCTTGAAGGACGTTCAATTCGCCCGCGCCGCTGAGGTAGTTCGGCAACACCAGCGCAGTGCCCGTTAGCAAGGCGATCATAGCCAGGTAAGCGTTGGTCCCTTGTGCATTGAACTCTTGCTCACCGTGCTTGAGGCCACCCGCAATAAGGCAGATGCCCATCACCAGATTAACGATGATCATCATTACGGCGAAGATAGAATCTCTTCCGATCGTCGGAAACTCGCCGGGGCCGAGCAGGACCGACGCTATCAGGATCACCTCGATCGATACGATCGAGAGGGTCAGGATCAGCGTACCGTATGGCTCACCCAGCTTATGCGCCAAATGATCCGCTTCGTGAACCACGCCGAATGATGCTGCGATGATGGTCAGGAACAGCACTGCGAAACAAACCAAGGCAACGCTGGGCGTCAACGGTTTGGCAAGCCATTCCCCGCCGTAAAGCGAGAACGCGCCGACAACGACCCACGCCCATACGAGCTTGAATAGCGTAGCCTTGGGAATGCTCGTTGGCATTATGGCAAGCTCGGTTGCCTGCCCGGATCTAGACCTGTGCTCTTGTCTATTCATGGAAGTGTCCTATCTCCAAGTGGATTACCCGAAAAACTCCCGTGTGCGGGGCTTGAGCGACAACGAGCCTTCAGGACTGCCTATCCCTCGGGAGGCAGAAATTGGGACAATGTCCATAGCGCGGCAGAGGATGACAAAAGGACTCCGCCTAGGGCGAGCAAAAACCCAAGATCTCGCTTTTCAATGCCCGGCGACTTTTGTTTAGCGGATGCTGCGGCTAGCCAAACAGCCGCGCCGACAACCCCCGTTGCGAGGGCGAAATTCGACACAATCATCGAATCGCTCCCACACTGAACGGTGCAGGTGAAACCGGGCGGCCACCACGCAAAGCAGAACGTTCAAGGGAAGAGGGAGAGGAGAAATCAGGGGGGGCAACACGCATCGCTTTTGCTTCTTTCCAAGAAAGAGTAAGCGGGGTCGTCCCCAAAAAAAGATGCAAACCTAGGTCGTCCTGGTTGCTGCGGCCTGGCAACGGTTGCCGGCCGATCATCCTACATCGAGGGCGATTCTGCCCGATGCGATGAAGGGTAGTCAATTATTCTTCGGCGGTATGAGGGTCGTGCGTGGTTGTTGCGCAACCATCCACGCTGACCGCTGGACCTTCTCCTTGTCAAAGATCGGTTTAAGCACGTTCAAGGTATCGGACGACGTGTCACGGTTGAGCGAGGCGATCGTCTCGGCCGCCGTCATGCCCGTCAGATTTTGCTGGGCGACCGCGTCGCGGATCACCACCGTGCCGCCACTGATCGCGCTATACGTGGTCGAGCTGTCCCGGCCGCTGGCGGCAGCCACCGCCGGGGTTCCCATCCCCAGCCCGCCCGATGGCTGCGGCACGCTCGTGCCCGGCTGCGCCTTGGAGCCTCTGGCCACATTGCCCTTGGCGTCCGTACCCAGGCCAGCATCCTTGCCACCGGCCTTTCCGCCCGAGCCGCCCCATCCGTACCCGCCGCTGATCCCGACTTGGCTCGCCTTGTAGCTGGCAGCAAGTGCAGTGAGCGTCCAATGCACCTCCCGCAGCTAGAAACCCCATCAGTTGGGGTTCTCGTTCGAGTATTGCAAGCACCGCTGCCCTCGAACCCGCCGGAAGATTGCAAAGAATTTGAGAAAACCGCGAAGCCTGAAGCTATTCATTAATAAGTGAATTTCGTATTAGCCTTTCCACCAACCGCCAAGGTTAATACGAATTTCTTCCAATCACCGCCCGTATGCGATTTCATCAGCTCGTGTAGTTCGTGAACAAGACTGGAAACTCTGTCCTCAGGGTCATCCAGATATTCGCTAAAGAACGAACCGTCGCGAATGAAAGAATATTTAGAACCTACAGACCACCCTTCGTCGTAAACCTCATGATCAAATTCACACCGGATCTCTTCGTACGCCCCTTTTGCAGATTCATGCATAATCTGCACGAGCGAATTCAATATCTCCACTTGTTTCTCAATGCTCATTTCCCGGCCTCATTTCTAAATGATCTACGCATTTTCACCCCGTTTATTGAGTAATCAATGACCAATGAGTCGGGCCTAGCCGACGCAGGGTCCGTTCTTGAAAATTGTACTGTCACGGGACCAACTTGATTGCCATTGCTTAGTCCCTTCTTAATTTCGTTTTCCCAGCGCTTATAAGCAGAATTATTGAAATTGCCATTTTGTGGAAAAAGGTTGAATCGATCACAAGTACCACCGAGCTGACAACCTTGGATGTGCCCACCCACATCCGTTGGCATCCCCTCTTTACCAACTGCTGTTTGACGTGCATCACGGACGCCTCTATTTAAAGACGGGCTATAGGTAATTTCATCGACGTAACCGCTTGAATTAGTCTTGAATTCCGTGCCGTTACTCAGCTTGACATGGCTATTTGGTGGCGGCTCATTTAGTATTTTGTATTCAGACGTCCCCTTACTGGCTTTGGCCACATCAACCTCGACCTCAGCCAACTTAACGCCACCATTTGCTTTTGCGCCACCTAAAGCCGAAGCCTTCGCCTCGTCATTCTCCGATTGTATTCGTGGTGATGTGGCTGATCCACCACCTTTTACTCCTGCAACCGACGCCCTATTAGACCCAACAGCGCCCACTGCCGCCGCAGCCCCTGCCACACCCGTCTTTGCTATCTCATTCCACGCAAGCTGCTTGGCCTGATCGCCTCCCAGCAAAAGGTAATTCTTGATCGCAGCATTGCGATCCACATCAAGCATTACCGACGCGGATATCTTTAGAATCGACAACTCCTCCCACTCGGAAGCACTCAGCCCGCCGTCACTACGCAGCTTTTCTTCCAAATTTGCAATTCGGCTGCTGTACTCTCCGAGCTGCGCCGCTGCCGCTTCTATTTCTGCCTTACAAACGTCCACGCTTGCGCACTGAGTCAACGCCTTTCGATTCCGATTGTCGATCTCCTTATACTTTTTCGCGACACGCTGTTCGCATTGCGTGTCGAAATTGCATTGCGCCTTTTCTTGAATTCGCGCTTGATGTTCCGGCACGCTCAAGGCGTTGTTTTCCGTCTCATTGATCGCTGCAAAAACCGCCTCGGCGCCAGACACCCCTGACGCTTCTGCTATCCCCGCCACCAGCGAACCGACCAGGTTGCGACGCACCTCCTTCTCTTCCGCGGTCATCTTTGATGCATCGCCACCCAGCAACGCATTAAGCACAGCCCCGGAGCCCGCACCGAGCGCTCCTGCGCTGCAATCGCTGCCCTTGCCGGCGGCCCCCGCGCACCCCACGATCGCGTGCATGGCGGCGCGCGCCGCTTCCGCCTGCGGCCCTTCACCCAGGGCCGAGACGATCTTCTTCACCTGAGACGCCCCGAGCCCTTGCAAATAGTTGACCGCCACAGCCTGGAGCGCGTCACCGGCCGCACCGGTCACATTGCCGCTCACAGCCCCCATGATCGCGGTCAGCCAACGACGGCTCTCGCCACCCGGCCCCCATGTCTTCGCATCCTCAAAGGCTTGCTGCAATTGATCTCGACGCGGTCCTTCGGGCTCGTTCTTCAGCGCATCTTCCAGCGCCTTGGCTTCTTTTGCCCGATTCGTCAAGAACTGCCCCACCTGCCGGTTCGCCTCCGACACAATCTCGAACCCTGCCTCGATCTTCTCCTTGTCAAAGATCGGTTTAAGCGCATTCAAGGTATCGGAGGACGTGTCACGATTGAGCGACGCGATCGTCCCGGCCACCGTCATCCCCGACAGGTTCTGCTGAGCGACCGCGTCGCGGATCACCACCTTGCCGCCGCTGATCGCGCTATACGTGGTCGAGCTGTCCCGGCCGCTGGCGGCCGCCACCATCGGGGTTCCCATCCCCACCCCGCCCGACGTTTGCGGCACGCTCGTGCCCGCCTGCGCCTTCGAGCCACCGGCCACGTTGCCCTTGGCGTCCGTGCCCAGGCCAGCATCCTTGCCGCCGTCCTTGCTGCCCGAGCCGCCCCACCCGTACCCGCCACTGATCCCGATCTGGCTCGCCTTGTAGCTCGCGCTGTTCCGCAGGTTCTCGGTAACCAGCGTGCCCGTCTCCAGCCTGTTCACGCCTTCGGCCACGGCCTTGTCGCTGCTGGCGATGAGCCCGCCAACAAGCGCCGTGTTGTTCTTGACGTCAACGAGGAAACCGCCATCGCCCGCCTTCAGGCCCGCCTGTTCCGTGGCCGACTTGAAGTTGCTCTTCATCTGGCCTTGCGACACGTTGCCCGACACGCGGCTCGTGCAATAGCCGTAGCAGAAGCTGCCCGCCAAGCCCGCGCTCTGTTGCTTGGACGCGTACGTGCTGATGTCCTGCAACGTCTCGATGCGCAGGTTGTTGCCCACCGACGCCAGGATCCGATCAGCCTGCCCAATGGCGCCAATCAGCGACGTGTCGCCGCCAGACTGCAGGCCAAGCGTGTTGCCCGCCGTCACGGTGCTGCTGGTCCAGCTCGTGTCCTTGCCATCGGCTCGGCCACGCGCGGCGCTGGCCGCCACGTTCAGCGTGAAGCCCACGCCTTGCGAGCCTACGGTGACACCCACGCCAATGCTCGCGTTGGTGCTTTTGTTCGTGCTGTGCTGCTCGAACGTGTTCTGGGCCGCTTGCAGAACGATGTCGCCATCGGCCTTGACGGCCGCATTGCGACCCGCTGACAGGCTGGATCCCGTCACCGTCACGTTGGAAGCCTGGCCACCGCCTTGCGCGACAACGGTCAGGTCCTGTCCGGCAGCCACGGTGGCCCCGCGAACCGATGCGGATTCGCGCTTTGTGGTGCTTTGGCTCTTGCTCGATCCCAGGTCGATACTGATGTTCAGGCCACCCGCCGCGCGGGGATCTGCCTGAATCGCGTCATAGGCATTGACACCGGCCAAGCCGGTCGTGGCCAGGGCTAGCCCCTGCATGACCTTGTTGTCGGTCTTGCCCGCCGCCTCGCTCATCTTGCCAGCGGTCTGCATCGCGCTCACCAGCGGCGTGCTGGCGTTGATGCTCAGCCCGGATTGCTTGACCTCGTGGAACTCCTTCTCGCGCGCGGTATCGATCGCGGCCGCGACGTTCACGTCGCGGCCAATCATCGTCACATCGCCTTGGCGCGCCAGGACATTGCTGCCCACGACGTTCAGGGACTGGCCGGCGTTGATCAGCGTATCGCCCTGGACGCTGCCCACCGTGCTCTTGGCGTGAAGCACCTTGTCGCCATCGAGAATGTCAGTCTGTTTGCGCGTTCCGTAGCTCAAGCCGCCCATTGCACCAAGACCCGACTTCTTGACCCTCTCGTACTGATACTCAGCGGCCTTGTTCTGCGCCGCGACGATGTTGACATCGCGTCCACCCGCCACGACCAGATCATTCTGCGCGGCGACATTGGATCCGGTGACGTTCAGGTCGCGCCCGGCATTCAGTACCGTGCTGTCCCCCGTGAAGGTCGAGGAAGCAGATGTAGTCCGATCCGACTCTGTCTTGCGATGCTCACTCTTGCTGGAGAAGAAGCCGCGCTTTTTGTAGTAGGTCTCGTTGTAGGCGTATTGGCTGTCGGTGCCCGCGACGACATTGATATCCCGCCCCGCGCCAACCGCAAGCTGCCGCTCCGAAGTCACTTCCGCCGCGCGCGCGTTCACATCCTGGCCCGCCACCAGCGTCAGATTGCCATCGGCGACGACGCGAGAACCAACCTCTGTCTTCGAGCGCATCTGCGACCGGTTCTTCTTGCCGTAGTCATACGACTCCGCGTAACGCTCATCGGCGCTGCCCAGGTTGATGTCGTTGCCCGCCTGGATGCGGGCATCACGGCTGGCCGATATCGACGCCGCTTGCGCATTGATGTCGCGCCCGGCCTGCACGTTCAGGTCACCAGCCTCGATGCGGGCCACGCCGTCGACGCGCGTACTGCTCACGCCGCCACTGGCGTTGGACTGCGTGGTGGCGGTCAGGTTGACATCTCGCGCCGCGCTCAAGGCAACCTTGTCCCCCCTGAGCAACCCGGCAATGTTGTCAATATCGTTGCGCGCGGCCAGGTTGACCGTCTGGCCCAGCATGGAACCCACGGTGTTGATAATGTTGTCGGCCTGGACGACCAGCGCGTTGCGCGCGCCGAGGGTGCCGCTGTTGGCTACATTGCCTGTCGTGCTGATCCGAGTGTCACGACCGGCAATCAGCGTGCCGTCGCCGCGCAGGTCGCCGGGCTTGACCATCAGATACACCTGCGGCGCCAGCACCTTTGGCCGGCTGCCGTCGGGCAACGTGACGGTCTGCTCCACCAACCACACGATGTCGCTGGTCAGGCGTTGCATCTGCACTTCGGTAAGCGCCGTGCCGACCGCCAGGCCGAACTTCTTGGCAAAGCCCGCCCCGGCGGCAAGCAGTGCTTTGTATTGGCTTTCGTTATCGGTGTAGTCGCCCACGAAACGCTGGCCGGATGCCAGCATGATTTGCTCGGCAACCAGCTTCTGCTCGTAAAAGCCGTCGCCCAGGCGCTTCAGGACATAACCTCGGTCCTGGTTCAGCTCGCGCAACAGAAAATCACTGGAGACAGGCTGACGCAAGCCCAGGAAGCGAGGGTCGGTGGCGATGAGGTAGGGCGCTTCGGGCGCCTGCATGACCTGGTACAACGCGGCCGTGGGAACCACCGGCGGCAACGTCACCACGCGGATCGCGCTCCTGCCCGGCAGGCCCACCTCCATGATTCGCGCCGGGAGATGGCTGTCAACCACTGGGCTGGCGGCAGGTTTCCGGTTACCCGTGTCCGGCAACGACGTATTGCCCACGGCGCTGGCCACGGCGAGGTCGATGCGCTCCGGTTTGACGATGTCCTTGTAGTCGGACCAATCTTCCCTGCGCCCGCCGCCTCGACCCACGGTACGGACTTCGGACCCCACCCGTTCGATGGATCGGATGCCTTCGGCGCCGATGTTATTGATGGCGGGGCCGTCCACCGTCAACGTGCCACCCGCGACGATGCGGCTCTTGTCGTTTGTCACCGTGCCGGTGATCTTGGCCTGGCCGCCGACGACGATCCTGGCGGGATCGGTCGATAGCGTGCGGCTCTCCATCACGACTTCGTTGACCTTGTAATAGAAGAAGTTCTTGACCAGCCTGCCGTTGAAGTCCGCGTTGAAGGCGTAGATCTTTCCCGCGAGTTCATCGTGGCGGGCCTTGTTCAGGGCCAGCGCCTGATCGCGTTCCGGCGTAGACACCAGGCAAACCTGGTTGAATTTGCATTTCTGCTCCACCATGGGGGGAACAGCCACGGGTTCGGCGACATCGAACACGCTCCAGATGCGTTCACCCGCCTTGTAGCGCGGCCCTCCCGGCACGGTGGCGCATGACCCGCCGGCATCCCCGCCTGGACCATCACATACATACTGATCGGGCAACCACGCGGGCGGAATGGGCGCATCTCGGCCCTCCTTACCCTTGACGCCCCGCACGTAGTCAAACGGCGGGCCGTATCGCGATTCAGGGTACTTGTCTGAAGGCAGCAACAGGCGCCGCTCGGAATCATCCTCCAGAAAGGTCACGGGATCCCTCCCGCAAGCCGTCGTCACGGAATCGCATAGCCACAGCTTGGAACCATCCAGCAACTCAGTCGAATTCTCCAAGCGGTAGTACAGCTTCGGCCCCCGACTGACCTCGACGGTTTCGCTAGTGAAATGCAGGTTGCGATTCTGAATGCTGGCTGCGGCGATGTCTGCGTTGCGCTCGGCTTCGATGGTGGCCGATTCGTTGCTCAACAATGCCGCCTGTCCCGTCGCCTTGCCGGCGCCGTCCAGCGCGCCGCCGATCCGCAGGTCGCCTGCCGCATAGATCAGCGCATGCTCGCGGTTGGTCAACGTCCCCACGCCCAGGTCCATGTCGCCACGCGAGGCGATGACGGCGTTGGGCTCGTTCTGCAGCAACGGCGTCTGGATGCCGATGCGGTCGCCATAAACGCGTCCGGTGTTGACCAGGTTGCCGGCGGTGATGCGGGTGTAGCCGCCGTCGATCAGGCCAGCGTTGGCCAGCAGGCCGCCGATGACCAGTTCGTTGTTGCGCACGGCGATCAATTCACCGCCCGCGCGGTTGGTGAGCGTATCCGCCGTTATCTTCAGGTCCTGGCCCGAGTGGATCTTGCCATCGTTGTCCAGGTTGTCGGTCACGAGTTCCAGCGATGTTCCCGCGGTCAGCGCGCCGCCCGTGTTGGCCAGGCGGGTGAAAGCCAGCGTGGCCTTGGCATCGGACGACACGTTGCCACGCGCGTTCTCGAGCGTGCCGGTGGTCAGCGCCAGGTCCTGTCCGGCGCCGATGCGGCCGGCCTGATTGTCGACCGAACCGGTGTTCAAGGTGACCTGCTTGCCCATCAACCCGAGGGCCCCGGCAGTGGTGCCGCCAGCGCCCGCGATACCGTTGGCGAGCGTGTCGCGGTTGTTCAAGCTGCCCGCGTTCAAGGCCAGGCCATTGTCGGCCTGGATCAGGCCGCCGCTGTTGTCGAGCACTCCCTGTGTCTTGAGCGTCAGGCCATTGGCCGCGACGATGCCACGGGAGTTCGACAGCGCCTGCGCGTTCAGCGTGGCCAGGCCTTTCGCGGCGATGGTGCCGCCGCTGTTGTCGAGGTTGCCGGTGGCACCGATATCCAACGCACCGCCACTGACAATCCTGCCGCCCGTGTTGGACAGGCTCGCGGTCTTGATGTCGGCCGTGCCGCCGTACAGGCCCCCGCCCTGGTTCTGCAACGCGCCGGTGTTCGTCACCGCCAGCTTGCCATCGGCTTGCGCCACACCGTTGCGGTTGTCCAGGCTGGCCGCTTGAATGTCGGCACTACCGCCAAGCAGCTTGCCGCCCTGGCTATCCAGGGCGCCGGCGGTTTCCACGCGCAGCGCACCATTGGCTTGGACAGCGCCGCCTTGGTTGTTGATGCCGTTGGTACCGCGCAGCGTGACGCTATCGCCCGAGACGACGCCGCCCGCCGCGTTGACGACGGACTGGCCGCTGATGTCGACCGCACCCGCGCCGGCCAGCGTGCCGCCAGTGTTGCCGACCACGCCACCAACGCGGCCGGTCAATGCGCCGCCACTGGTGACCTTGCCGCCGGTGTTATCCAGGCTGGCCGCGCGCAGCAGGACCGAACCGCCGTACACCGCACCCGCGCGGTTGGTGAGGGCGCCCGTGGCATCCAGCGTCAATGCGCCGCCCGCGACGAGCTTGCCGCCCGACAGACCCAACACATCGGCCGCGACGCTGGCATTGCCGCCAGCCATCAGGGTGCCGGCGTTTCGCAGACCGCTGACTTGAACGCTCAGCGCGCCCAGGGGGCTGATCGAGCCGTCGGTCTGCAGGCCCGCCGTGAAGGCGCCGCGGTTGTCCAATTGGCGCGCCACGATGCTGGCGTTTCCGGCTGAGGACATGCCGGTGTAGTTGACGACCTTGCCGGCGGCATTGAGCGCCAGCGCGCCCCCCGCGACGGCAGTGCCCTCGTTGACGATGTCGCGTCCGCTTTGCACCGACAGGTCGGTGGCGGCTTGCATACGACCCGACGGCAGTATCTTGACGTCGCCATTGGCGCTGACGTAAAGGCTGCCCGTCAAGGCAGCCAGGTTGCCCCCCACGTTCACGCCCACGCCGGCCTCGGTGCCAATGAGCCGGATGCTATTGGCATACATTCCACCAAGCGCGGCCACGTCCAGCGCCACGCCGGTGCCGGCCCCGGCGCCGGTCAGCGCCGAAACGTCGATGCCGTCATAGCCGACGCGGGCCAGGCCCGCGACCACGTTCAGGCGATCGGCCCATACCTGCGCGTTCAGTTCCAGCGTGCGGGCCAGCAGATCGAGCTGGCTAAGGTTGGCGCCATACAACCCCGCGCCCTCGATCGCCAGACGACCGGTGGCGATGTCGAAGCCCAGCGCCCCATCCGGGCCGATCACCGGCTTGCCGGTGGTCAGCGTGGCGCGATTGGCGTTCAGGAAGCCGCAGCCGTTGCAGGTGATGCCCGCCGGGTTGGCGACGATGACGTTGGCGCGGTTGCCCGCCACTTCCAGCATGCCCATCAAGCGTGACGGGTTGCCCGCGGTGACCTGGTTCAGGATGGTGGCGGCACGCTGGTTGCCCAGCATCGGGTTGCCCGCCACCTGTCCCGCCACTTGTGTCTGGCTGGCCGCTCCGCTGTTGTTCAGCACCACGCCCGAGGGGCCGACGTTGAACTGGGTGAACCGGTTGTTCGAAACGCCGCCGGCCGAGGGCGGCGCGATGTTGACGACCGGCACGCCGTTGGCCGTCCCCACCACGGGCCGTTGGCCCGCCACGTTCTTATCCACGGAGATGGGCAGCGTCTGCGCCAGGACAGGCGTCCAGACCTGGGTATAGAGCACAAGCCAGACGATGGCGGAGCGAAACTTGAACATGATGCGGCGATTCTCGGTAATCGGTTCGAACAGCTTGTCGACAGTTGGAGAAGCCCGTACCCGGCAACGTCACCAGGCACGGTGAAGGCTCGCCGCCAGCAAGCCGGGCGCGAGCCCGCGCAAGGGACGGCAGATAGCGCAACGACACAACTGCCACGCAACGCGGCGCGGGCAGGCGCCCGTCCGCGCTTCACGCTAAAACTCAAACATCAGTGAGGCGCTAAATACGGTGTTGCTTGTCTTGAGGCTTTCGGGCTTTTTCAGCGGCCAGCCCGCGGACAGGTCGTAGCTGGCCTTCACGTAAGGCAAGGCGGCGCGGCCACGCAAGCCTGTCACGGCGCCAACCAGCGTGCGGCCGGACAGGAACTCAGCGGACGGTCCGCCCACGCGGCCGGCGTCCAGCCCGGTGTAGAGCTGCTGGCCCGGCACACCGGTCACCCCCTCCAGATTCAGCGACAGATCGTTGCGCAAGGTCCAACCGTCCTCGGCAGCCAGGGTCATCTGGCCGTCGAAGCCGCGCACCGCGTAGCGGTTGCCGATGGTGAAGTAATCGGCGGGCACGACCGGCGTTTTCGCGTGCTGTATCTGCCAGTTGGCCTGGTAGGCAAGCTGTTGGCCCGCCACCTTGAACGGCAGGTACAGGCCGGCGTTGGCGACCAAGACCGTGCTGCGCCCGTTCCAGTCCGGATCGCCATAGACGTAGCCCGACTGGTTGGAAAACTGCGGCAGCGTGCCGCGCACACCGCCGCCGATGTCCAGCACCATCTGATCCACGTAATGGCGATGGCCGTAGCTGAACTCGTAGCCGACCACGTCGCGCCGCTGCACCTCGATGTCGATGTCGTTCAGCGTGCTGCTCGCGCGCTTGCGCAGGAACTTCAGCATGGCGGTGCCCTTGTAGCTGGCGCCGCGGTAGGGCACCACCGACACGCCCGCCTCGATCTGCTTGCTGGTGCCGCCGTAGACGATGGGCTCTTCGAAACCGGCCACCGTCTGGCGATAGCGCGACTTGCTGGCGCCGGCGAACAGGGTCCAGTAACCGAACGGAATGCTGTAGTTGATGGACGCGGCGCGCGAGCCGGCGTCGTTATTGCGCAGGTCGGCGTTGCTGTTCCAGGACACCGACAATTGGTCGTACAGGAACAGCGGCGAATCGAGCGTGAGGCCCGCATTGACCTGGTTCTTGCCGGTGGATTTCAGGCCGGCGTTATCGCCGCCCACGTAGGCATGCCAGCGCTTGCCGGTGCCCGGCTTGATGATGATGTCGGAGTCGCCCAACTCGGGGCCGGGAGCGACGTCGATGGAGGCGTCGGCCTGCCCGGCCAGCCGGCGGATGTTCTCAAGCGCCTGGTCCAGGTCACGCTGATTGACCTCGCCGCCGGGCCAGGTGGGCAGCGCGGTGCGCCACCAGCCGGGCGCGCCCTCGCTCTTGACGCCGGAGATGCGGCCGGGCACGTAGCGCAGGGTCAGCGTGCCGCCGGCCAGCGATTGCTCCGGCACCAGCACGCGCGCGGTGATCAGGCCTCGGCCTATCAGGCGCGCCATCAGGTGTTCCTGCAGCGCGCGCAGCCCTTGGCCCCCGATGCATTTGCCCACCGTTGTCCCGGCGTCACGGCGCAGCGCAACCGGCGGGCCGTCGCCATCCCAGATCACCCGGTCGATCGTGAAGCAGGGCGATTCCTCGGGGAATACGAGCCGCCCCTCGTCGGCGGCGGGCGCGGCCGGCGTCGACAGCACGTCCGGCCGCTCGGCGGCGCGGGCGCGTTGGGCGTCCAGCTCTTGTTCCTGGCGGCGCTGGATTTCATCGGTGCGCGCAGCGGCATCCACGGGCAGGGATTGCGCGCCGCATGCACCAGCATAGATCGCGGACGCAAGCACACCAGCGACGAGTTTCCACCCCCGAACCTGGCTCATACGATCGATGACCGGATTGGGCCCACTTCCGATCTTGCTGGCGGGACGTGCTTGTAAATCTGCGCGAATCGATTCATAGCGACATTTGGGAGAAGTCCTGCCAGCTGACCGAATACGTATTTGAAGCCTCTCCCCCCGGATTGATTGCCGGACGAGCACTTCTAAGCAGGGCACATATTTTGTGCAAGCCTGAATTGCCGCGACAATCAGACCACTCCTAAATATCGATCCATGAGGCGTGCGCTACACGGATCAAGACAGAAGCATGAGAATTTTCCGTTCTTGACATTCACACTCAGTACCGCGGGGTATCTTTGACGCCTTTCCAACGCGGAGGGTTGAGATGTTCTCGCTTTCAAAGCGCTGCGGCGCTGAGTTTTTTGGTACGTTCTGGCTGGTCCTGGGAGGATGCGGAGCGGCCGTGCTGGCGGCCGGTGTTCCAAATCTGGGGATAGGCTTTGTTGGCGTCGCACTGGCCTTTGGATTGACGGTACTGACGATGGCCTACGCGGTTGGCCATATTTCCGGAGGACACTTCAATCCCGCGGTCACTATTGGCCTTGTCGCGGGCGGTCGGTTCCCCTCCAAGGAAATCCTGCCCTATGTCATTGCGCAGGTCTTCGGCGCGACCGCGGCGGCGGCCGTGCTGGCTTGCATCGCTAATGGGCAAGTCGGCTTTGCGCTGCAGGCCAGCCACTTCGCGGCAAACGGCTATGGGGTGTACTCGCCCGGGAAGTATTCCATGGCGGCCGCACTATTGACCGAAGTCGTGATGACGGCAGGTTTCCTGTTTGTGATTCTCGGCGCGACGTCCAAGCATGCACCGGCCGGTTTTGCGCCAATACCGATCGGGCTTGCATTGACGTTGATCCATCTGGTGAGTATCCCTGTCACCAACACCTCCGTGAATCCCGCTCGTTCAACCGGACCGGCGCTGTTCGTGGGCGGATGGGCTCTAGATCAACTCTGGATGTTCTGGATCGCGCCGATCGCGGGCGCGGTTATCGGTGCAATCGCGTACCGTCTGATCAGCCGTCCCATAGCCAGCGGCAACTAGCCCGTCCGTGAAAGGGCGCATCGTGTAGCACGCAATCAGGCGCCATCGAGAACGCCAAATAGGAGAGGTCCTATATACCGTTTCCGAAGCGGGGTCTAAAAAGCTGCCTACGGCTTTTATCCCCTGCGCCGGAAATGGAGTTCGGTTTGTCCAGGTTCCCCGATACAACGATGTCGCCCGGGCGACGAAAATTCCTGCGTGCATCAAGCTTGGCCGCGCTTTCAGCCATGATCGTGGGCGCAACCTTTGGCAAATTCGCATCCGCTGCGCGGCTCGCGCGAGCGTACTTGTGGCCACCGGCGCGAGCGCTCGACGACCCCTACATCGAACTCGAACAGCTCAACAACGCTGCCGTCGACGCATGGGTTCGCGCGCAGACCATGCGAACCGTGAACGCGTTTGGGCGCAAGGATGAAGTTAACCTGCACGCTGCCCAGCCCTCTGCCGCAAGAGAGCCGGACGAGTACGGCTTCATTGCTTGCTCGCGTTGGGGAGACTGGGCTTACAGTTCCTGGACCGACGTTGACCATCCCCTCGACTTCATCATCCGTACGCCATGGGACGCCTGGGTCAGTGGCAATCCGAAATGGGAACGGATTCTGGATAACGATTCACTCGACCTGAACCGCACCGCGCTCAACGACATGCGCTGGTCGATAGTTCGCTATGAGTTGCTTCCCCCCGATGGCGATCGCGCGCTGGTCCACCTTTCGCGGGGCGGAAGCGATGCGCACATCGTCAGGGAATTCGACGTCGCCACACGAACGTTCGTAGAGAACGGCTTTTCATTGCTTGAGCCTGGTCACCATTTCATCCAATGGCTCGACCGGGATACCGTTTATGTAGGTGGCGACGCGCCAACGCCGCAGTCCAGGCCGTTGCCCGCTCGTGCGGAGACGCCACGCCAGATACGCAGATGGCCGCGAGGCGTCCCCCGAATGGATGCGCCCATAATCTTCGAGGCCGGCCTCGACGATCTTTCTGTGTCGGTATCTTATGACTTCGATAACCAGCGTCACATTGCATCGCGCTATAAGATAGACAGCGAATCGGAGCAGTTTTGGCTTGATGAATCGGCAAACGAATGGCGGCGCTATGACGTGCCCCGCGACTTGGATCTGTTTACCGAATGGGCTGGATGGCTGTTCCTGATGCCGCGAAGCGACTGGTTGACACAAGAGACGCGCTATTCCAGCGGGACTTTGCTGGCAATCCGCCGTGACGAGCTTCTTTCAGGCAGCCGCCGTTTCTCCACACTCTTTTTGCCGACTTCGAGCGCCGTTTTCACGAATATCGAATTCACGAAACACTGGTTGATTGTCGCGTACAAGCATGAGGGCATTACCCGTACCACGCTATGGAAGCCTCCCGAGAGCACCGGGGAAATGTGGACCTCCGAGGCGTATGCCCTTCCTGGCGATTGCACCGCGACTATACGCGCGGTAGATAGATCCCGCGATGACACGGTACTTATTCAAATAGAGAGCTTTTTACATCCACCGACGTTGTATCTGGCGGATCTGTCGAGCGACGAACCTTGGCAATTTATCGACGCCGAGGCCGAGAGCTTCGATCCAGCGGAATTTGTGGCGCAGCGAAGACAGGCCATCGCTCGAGATGGCACGCTTATCCCCTATTGGGTGATAGGCAACGCATCGGCGCTTCAAGGCGCCCCTCGGCCATGCCTGTTGACTGGGTATGGGGGATTCGGCGTGACCATGGATGCACCGTCCTATCTAGGCCACGCCGCTACCGACTGGCTTACGCCGGGCGGCGTATATGCCATCGCTGGTATCCGCGGCGGGGGAGAGTTCGGCCCCGCCTGGCATAAAGCGGCTCAACGGCAAAAACGCCAAATCGCGTTTGACGATTTTATTGCCGTATCCGAGGCGCTGATCAATACGGGTATCACCACCAGCAAGCAACTCGCTATCCAGGGAGGCAGCAATGGCGGTCTCCTGACGGCCGTATGCATGATCCAGCGGCCCGACCTGTTCGGCGCCGTACTATGTGAGGTTCCCGTTCTCGACATGCTGCGCTTTCATCTGCTGCTTCGAGGCGCGATGTGGCTAGATGAATACGGCAACCCTGACCACCCTGCCGACCGTCGCGCGCTGCTGGCCTATTCCCCGTATCACAACGTGCAGCCAGGCGCGTCTTATCCCCCGGCTTGGTTCACGTCATCCGCTACAGACGACCGCGTCCACCCCGGCCATGCCCGTAAGATGGTGGCAAAAATGCAGGCGCAAGGCCACGATCAGGTTTGGTATATGGAAGCCCGTGACGGTGGCCACGGCGGCATCGGTATCGTGCCCGAAGACGCCGTGCGCGTCCTGGCAATCAAGTCCGAGTTTCTACGGCAAACCGTCTGGGATGGGATACCGGCGGATTCGTAGCCAGCTTTGCTCGCGAGTCGGCGAGCGGCCTTATTTGCATTACGGCCCTCCCATCCGATACGTTTAATCCCCTGTTCTGTCCATTGGCGCGAAGAATTCCTTGCCTTAAAAGGGAGCATCTTGGTCGGCTTCGATGACCACGACGCACTGACCCGCGCGCACCGGGGAGCCGGGTTGCACGCGCACCTCGCGCACAGTGCCGCCGAATGGCGCGTTCAGCGTGATTTCCATCTTCATGGACTCCAGAACGACCAGTTCCTGGCCGGGCCGAACCTGCTGGCCAACGTGTACCCGTATCTGCCATAGATTGCCGGTGATATCACTCTCCACGCCATGGCAACCGTCGGGCAGCGGCGCTTCAGCTTGCGGTACCCCGACCGCCCTGTCATCGATCTCGAAGTGCGCCTGTCCGCTATCGATCCAGCGCTGGCGCTCCGCGTCGAAGGCCGCACTCTGATGCGACTTGAAAGCCGCGATGCCATCGGCCTCGCGGCGCAGAAAATCCTGGTACTGAGCCAGGTGCAGTTCCGCTGGCTCGATCCGCAGTGGAAACCGTCCCAGCGGGAAGTCGCGCCGGATCCGCTCCAGCTCCTCGGCGCTGACAGGATAGAAGCGCAACTGGTCGAAGAAGCGCAGCAGCCAGGGCTGGCCGTCGAAGGCAGGTACGTTCCGGTAGCGGTTCCACATCTGCAGCGTGCGGCCAACGAACTGGTAACCACCGGGCCCTTCCATTCCGTAGACGCAGAGATACGCGCCGCCGATGCCCACGGCGTTCTCGGCCGTCCAGGTACGCGCCGGATTGTATTTAGTGGTGACCAGGCGATGCCGCGGGTCCAGCGGCGTGGCCACCGGCGCGCCGAGATAGACATCCCCGAGCCCCATCACCAGGTAGCTGGCGTCGAAGACCGTTTTGCGGACCGCCTCGATATCGGGCAGGTCGTTGATGCGGCGGATGAACTCGAGATTGCTCGGGCACCACGGGGCATCCTTGCGCACGGTGGTCATGTACTTGTCGATGGCCAGCCGGCAAGCCGGATCGTCCCAGGACAGCGGCAGATGCACGATGCGGGAGGGCACGCTCACGTCGTCGGCGGCGCTCACGAGTTCCCATTGCGCCATGATCCTCCGCAGCAAGGTCGGCAGCGGCAATCTGCGCGGACAATAGTGGACCTGTAGCGATCGGATGCCCGGCGTCAGGTCCACGATGCCGTCAATGCCCTGCGCTTGCAGCGCCTGCATGAGGGCGTGCGCCCGGAAGCGCGTGACGAGGTCCAGTTCGGGCGCGCCCACTTCGAGCAGCAGATGGGTATCGCCCGACAACCGAGCCACCAGACGTTGGTCGCCGACGCCGCTGTCGAGCACGATCGGCGAGACCGCGACCCCGGGTTGCCAGTCCACCTCGACCGGCACCAGCGTCGCGCTTTCCTGGCCGCGCGCGTCGGCCAGGCGGCGCGCCGTGGGAAGGTCCACCGCAACGAATTGCACACGGTCTCCCGCCTTGAGCTGGCCAAGCTGCCACAGGTCGGCCTCAATGACCGTCACCGGGCACACGAAGCCCCCCAGGCTCGGCCCGTCGGGTCCCAGGATTACCGGCATATCCCCCGTGAAGTCCACAGCCCCTACGGCATATGGGTTGTCGTGAATGTTGGAGGGGTGCAGGCCGGCTTCCCCGCCGCTGTCGCGCGCCCATTCTGGCCTGGGACCGATCAGCCGGACCCCCGTGCGGCTGGAGTTGAAATGCACCTCCCACTGGGCGGCGAAGAAGGTCTCGATATACTCAGCGGTGAAGTACTCGGGAGCGCCGTGAGGGCCATAGAGAACGCGGATCCGGCGCAGGGCCGGCAGCGGAGCGAGCAACGCCGCCGGCAAACTGGCGCCGGCCGAGCGATCGTCGGGCGTCGGCAGATGGAGGATGTCGCCGGCACGCAGCGCCCGGCCGCCGTGGCCGCCGAACTGGCCCAGCGTGAAGGTACTCTTGCTGCCCAAGTAGTCCGGCAGTTGCAAGCCTCCGCGCAGCGCCAGGTAGGATCGGGCTCCCGAACCTTGGACGGCCCCGAGCGCTAGCGTGGCGCCAGCCAGCACGAACAATGCCGTATCCATGGGCTGCTCGACACCATCGAGCAACACCGGCAGCCGCGCGCCGGTCACCGCCACTACCGCTGGCGCGCGAAAGCGCAGCCGCGGTCCCGACATCGTGATCTCGAGCCCGGCGGCGCCTTCGGGGTTGCCCAGTAACCGGTTGCCCAGCCGCAGCGCGCGGTCGTCCATCGGCCCGGAGGGCGGCACGCCGACGGCCCAGTATCCCTGGCGGCCGGGCCAGTCCTGCACCGTGGTCAGGGTGCCCGACGACAGCACCTCCAACGCCGTGCTACGGTAGGCCAGCGTTTCCAGGCAGCGTGTCCAGGGTGATCCGCTGGAGAAAGGCGCGTCCGCTAGGACCTGGCGAAGATAGTCTCGGTTCGTCTCCACGCCGTAGAGACGGGTGTCCGCCAAGGCGACGTCCAACGCGGCGCGCGCCGCGTCCCGGGTAGCCTCCCAGGCAATAACTTTGGCGATCATGGGGTCGAAGAATGGCGAGATTTCGCAGCCCGCTTCCACCCAGGTGTCGATTCGCAGCGCATGGCCGTCGGAGGTCGGAAAGACCACCTCGCTGAGCAGGCCCGGACTTGGCTGGAAATCGCGTCCGGGATCCTCGGCATACAGCCGCGCCTGGATAGCGTGTCCCTGAGGTTGCAGGCCCTGCGAGAGTTCCGCTAATGGCGGCAGCGTGCCAGCGGCAAGCTCCACCATCCAGCGCACGAGGTCCACGCCCCAGACCTGCTCGGTGACCCCGTGCTCGACCTGCAACCGGGTGTTGACCTCCAGGAAATAGAAACGCTGCGCATCACTGTCATAGACGAACTCCACCGTGCCCGCGCTGCGATAGCACACCGCGCGCGCCAGCCTCACGGCTGCCTCACAGAGCGCGGAGGCGACGGCGTCGGGCAGGTTGGGCGCGGGGGTCTCCTCGATGACTTTCTGGTGGCGCCGCTGCACCGAGCAGTCGCGCACGCCCAAGGCCAGCACCTCGCCCCGGCCGTCGCCGAACACCTGCACCTCCAGGTGGCGAGCGCGCTCGATGTATCGCTCGATGAACACACCTGCGTCGCTGAAGTTGTTCCGCCCCAGGCGCTGTACGACAGTGAAGGCATCTTGAAGTTCATGCGGCGACCGGCACACGCGCATGCCGATACCGCCGCCGCCGGCAGTGCTCTTGAGCATCACCGGGTAGCCGACCTGTTCAGCCGCCGCGAGGGCGGCTGTGGGGTCATCCAGCAAGTCGGTACCATCGAGCAACGGCACCCCCTGTTCGCGGGCCAGCGCCCGTGCGGTGTGCTTCAGGCCGAACACCCGTAGCTGCTCTGGCGTGGGGCCGACAAAGGCGATGCCAGCTGCTTCGCAGGCCTGCGCGAAGGCGGCGTTCTCCGACAAAAACCCGTAGCCGGGATGGACCGCGTCGGCGCCGGCGGCGCGCGCCACATCGAGTAGCTTGTCCGTCGCAAGGTAGGTGTTGGTGGCAGCGCCATCGCCCAGGCAGTAAGCCTCATCGGCCTGGGCCACATGCAGGCTGCCCGCATCGGCATCGGAATAGACGGCGAGGCTCTGGACCCCCATAGCATGCAGCGTGCGCTCGATACGGCAGGCGATGGCGCCCCGGTTGGCAATCAGGAGTTTCTTGAACATTCTAGGTATCTCGAGAGGCGGGCCGTCCCGCGATGAGATGTCGCGCCCCGGTCGTCCGAGGCGGGAGAACGAGGCGCGCGTGCGCAACCGCGATTCTCGATAAAAGGAACGATGCTCGGCGACGCCTGGCAGCTCCGCGTCAGTCCCACACCAGCACTTCTGCCGGCGTCGGATTCCACCCGTTGCATGGGTTGTTCAGCTGCGGGCAGTTCGAGATCAGCACGATGACATCCATGGCGGCCTTGAGCTCGACGTACTTACCCCGGCCCGAGAGGCCGTCCTCGAAGGTCAACCCCCCCTCGGGCGTTACCGGAACGTTCATGAAGAAATTGATATTGGCGCCGATGTCGCGCTTGTCCAACCGGCCATCGCTGAGGCAGGCGCGCAGGAAGTTGTCCCGGCAGCTGTGCATGTGGCGCTTGCCCAGCGCATAGCGCACCGTGTTGCTTTCCTGGGCGCATGCGCCGCCCAGCGTGTCATGGCGGCCGCAGGTGTCGGCCACGATGGTCAGAAGCGGATTTCCAAGGTTGGAATAGAGCACGCTGCCAGTGGTCAGGTAAACCTTGTCCTGGCGGCGCAGGGTGCGCTGCGGATCGTAGCGTTCGCGCGGATTGGCGGCGCTGAAGAACAGTGTATCCACGGCCTGGTTGCCTTCGAGGTCCAGCAGACGCAACGTCTGCCCGGCCTTTACCTCGAAGAGGTAGGGCTCCCCGGCGGGAATGACGTGGCGAAACAGGGCGGTCTCCGGAGTAAGAAGACTGGCGGTCAATGACATGGCGAAGTTCCTCAGAGGTACAGGCGTTCGGTGTTGTGGAGGGCCCGAGCGTTTTCCGGGCGCGACGCGCGGCAGACCTCGGCGACGCCTTCCGTGCGAGCCTGGCTCCAGGCCAACTGGACTGGCCGCGGCGCGTAGCGCGGATCCGGGTCCATCGGATGTTGCAACGCCGACAGCACCACCAACGTGTCCATCGGCGCATAGAGCGCGACGTGGTCGCCGGCCTGGGAATTTCCGCTGACGAAGCGAAGGCCTCCATCTCCATCGGCCACGACCTTGCTGAACAGATTGACGACCATCAACAGGTCTTCGAGATCGAGGTTCCACTTGCCCATCTCGACCAGTAGGTTGTCGTGACCGTTGCGGAAGAAGCCATTGCGCAGTTCCTGATAGCGACCAGCGCCGTACTTGGCCAGCACTTCCCTGGCATCCAGCACGCCGCCGACGCAGTCGTGCCAGCCGCAGCTGTCGGACACGATGGCCGCCAGCACGCGTCCCATGTCCGAATACAGGCAATGTCCTTCAGTCAGCCGGAAGGTATGCTGGCCCTTGAGCGTGTCGGGCAGGTTCAGGCGCTCGCTGGGCTGGCGCGCATTGAGCAGCATCATGCCGACGTTTGCGCCGCCCTCGAGGTCGGTGATGCGCAGTATTTGACCACGCCTGAGAACGAAGGACGTGTGGCCGCCGCCCGGCAGGGTCTCCTCGTACAGGCGGGCTTCAATGAAAAGGCTGTCGGTACTCATGATTTTCCTTTTGCGTGAATGTCTTCGGCCGGGGGCAAGGCGCGCTCGAAAACGTGTGGCGGCAACCTGGCCACGGTCTTGGCGCTCGCCGCACGGTCCGGGTTGAGCGGAATGTCGTAGGTGATGCGGGCGCCGTAGGCCAGCGGCGCCTGGGGGTCGATGCGCACCTTGTCAAACACCAGCAGCCGGGTGCCCAGATGGAAACCCTCCGACAGATCGTGGGTCACCATGAATACCGTCAGGCGCGTTTCGCGCCAGAGATCGAGCAGCAGCGCGTGCATGTCCTTGCGAATGCCAGGGTCCAGCGCGGCAAAGGGCTCGTCGAGCAACAACATGCGGGGCCGCGTGATGAGCGCCTGGGCGATGGCCAGGCGCTGCTGCATGCCGCCCGAGAGCTGGCTCGGATAATGCGCCAGCACATGGCCGAGACCAACCCGGTGGAGCATTTCCGCCGCGGCCTCGCGCGCGGCGCGTTTGCGCCGGCCAAGCAGGCGGCCGAGCAACGGCGCGGCCCGCAGTTCCAGTCCGACAGTCACGTTGTCCAGCACGCTCAGATGAGGAAAGACCGAGTAGCGCTGGAACACCACGCCGCGGTAAACATCTGGCTCGGCGGGCAAAGGGCGGCCCTCGAGCCACAGCTCGCCCTTGCTAGGCCGCTCCTTGCCGAGCAGCAGCCGCAGAAAGGTGGATTTGCCGCAGCCCGAGGCGCCTACCAGCGTGCAGAACTCGCCTTCGGCGACGCGCAGGTTCAACTGTTCGAGCACGACCTGGTCGCCATAGCGTTGCCAGACATTGCGAATCTCAATGAAACTCATGACGAACCCTCCTCGGACCAGGGAAAGCACTTGCGATGGATCAGGCGCAGCGCCCAGTCCATCGCCCAGGCCAACAGGGTGATCCAGGCCACGTAAGGCAGGATGATTTCCATCGACATGTAGCGCCGTACCAGGAAGATCCGGTAACCCAGGCCCGCAGTCGCCGAAATTGCTTCGGACGAAATCAAAAACAGCCAGGCGGCACCGAGCATCAGCCGCAGCGACACCAGCAGCCGCGCCAGCAATTGCGGCAGCATCACACGCAACACCGCCGTCCAGCTGTTGGCCCCCAGGGTCTGGGCCTTGACCAACAGCTCGGCGGGAATCTCGCGGGCCCGGTGTTCCAGGTCACGCGCCAGCACCGGCGTGATGCCGATGACGATGAGCATGATCTTGGAGAGCTCGTCGAGTCCAAAGACGATGAACAGGATAGGCAGGATCGCCAGCGGCGGGATCATCGAAAGAACCGCGATCAAGGGCGACAAGGCGGCCCCCAGCATCGGAAAGACGCCAGAGGCAATGCCCAGGCCCAGGCCCGCCAGGGCGGCCGTCGCGATGCCCAGCAACAGACGCGTCACGCTGGCCAAGGTGTCAGACCAGAACAGCACTTGGCCGGTGCGCACGTCTTCGCTGAGGGCCATCCGCGCAATGGCATCGAGCATTTGCGCGGCGCTCGGCAGCAGGCGGTCGTCCGGATTTCCCGCCAGCCGCGCGGACGAGGCGACCGCGTAGACCAGCGCAAGTAGGATAAACGGCAGCAGGGCGAGCAGCCAGCGTTCTCCCCGCTTGGGGCGACGATTGATGAAGCGCATGAGTGCCTCGCCGTCAGAGTTCGCCGTTCGCGGCGAGCTTCAGGTAAGTCGCGTCGAACCGGAGTTTGGTGTTCGTAGCGTTGCCAACGGTGACGCCGCCGGGAAACGACATTCCTATGGCATCGGCACTGCGCGCGCCTTCGCCGAGCAGGCCTTTATCGAACGAGAATTGAGCGACGCGCTTCATTGTTTCGGGCAGCTTCGGGCTGGAGACAAAGGCCAGCTGCTCTGCCGCCGTGTACATCATGGCCGTGGTCGCGAGCTGGGCCCGGTAGTCGTTCAAAGTGGTGCCACCGGCCTTCGCCATCTGCGTGAGCGCGGCATCGTCATTGGCCTTCATCAAGGCCATGACCTCGAACCAGGCGCCGGTCAGGGCCTTGCCCAGGGCGGGATTGTCCTTGAGCGTCGCGCTGTTGACGACCATCAGGTCGATGATCTCGCCAGGCACCTTGCCGGAATCGAAGACCTTGGTGCTGCCTGGCATGGCGGCTATGGCGGATAGTTGCGGATTCCAGGCCACTACGGCCTGCACCTTGGGCGCCGCGAAGGCGCCGACGATGTCGGCGTCCGAGGTGTTGACAACGTTGATGTCGCGTTCGCGCAGGCCCACAGTCTCCAGGCCGCGCGCGAGCAGATAGTGGGACACGGAAAATTGCACGAGGTGCACGCTCTGGCCCTTCAAATCCTCGAGCGTCTTGCCGGCCCCCTTCAAGACGATGCCGTCGTTGCCGTTGGAGTAGCTGCCTGCGATCAGCACCGTACTGTCCACGCCACTGGCCGCGGGCACGGTGAGCGCGTCCATGTTGGTCATGGTGCAGCCATCGAACTTGCCGATGGTGTACTGGTTCAGCGACTCGACATAGTCATTGAGCTGGGTGACCTTGATGTCGATGCCGTACTTCTTGGCCCACTTGGCCACGATGTCCTGAGTCTGGGCGTAGTCCCAGGGCATCCACCCGGCATAGATGGTCCAGCAGACGTTGAAGCTGGTTCTCGGGGCCGCGCTGGCGAAGGGGGACGACAGCGCGGCAAGGCAAAGGATCGTCAGACTCACGAGATGGCGCAAGATCATGTCGGGACACTCCGGTTGAGAGGACACAGGCACGGGAGCAGCCAAACGCCGATGGCGCCGCTCTCCCGGGCTTTTATCCCGCCGTGTAACCTCAACCGAGGTCGTCGGCTCTCGGACCAGACACCCGCCTGATGCGGATCGGAACCCTAGCCAACCATTTGGTCCGCAGCATGTATGCCGCTCCCGTATGGTCCTTGACAAGCAACAACCGTGCCAAGATCAATTGCGGCTAATGCCATGTCGTTTCCCTGGGACGAGGGAAAGGAGATGTCCGCACCACACGCACCAGAAGCGTGCAAGTGGACGACATCCTCCCCGTGGTGGTGCCTGTCATGGGGCATGCACCACGAAGGTACGCCCGCGTTCGGAAAATAAAAACGCCCCAGCCTTCAAAAGCTGGGGCGAAAGGTCGGCAACTGTCGGCGAAATTGCTCCCGACCGGCGGGACTCTAACATGCAACGGAGCGCCGGCGTCACAAACCACGCCGTCCAGCGCGCCATGCAAGACGGCGCCACCCCATAACTCGGACTACCACCGAAACGCCAGTCCCAACCTGCCGCTGACCCCTTGGCCATCACTATGGTTCAACGACTGGTTGTAATCGGCCGCGGCAAAAACGCTTACACGTTTGGAAAGCTGTCCCGACACGCCAACCCCTACCTGCGCCCAGGTTCCGCCCAAATCGCTTGCCAACGTCACCGCATTGCCTCCTTGCAAGCCGGAAAACGAGGTACGCGAATCAGCCCCCATCTGCTGCCAGACATTGACACGCAACCAGCCGGTTGCCGGAGCGCCTCCTTCAGTATTCATTTGCTTCTTCAGTCGCGCTCCCAGGCGCGCATATGTCGCCTTGATGTCGTCGAATTTGACGCGACCGAAGTCGTCCTTGGCGCTATCGATGGAAACGTACTGATAAATCAACTGCCCCTGCGGCTCCAGCGCCCAATTCCCCCCCAGGTCGAATGGATAGCCCACTTCCAACGAAGCCGCCAAACCCGTGCCATCCGTGGACAATCTTTGCCCCAAATTCGAACGGGTCTTGATATCGCTAAAAATCGTACCCTGCAATACCCCGTCGGCGTACCATCCCGAGCTGCCCTGGCGTGTCCAATACACGCCCAATGACGTTCCGTTCATCGAGACCTTGCCCGCGCGCCCGCCGAACACGGCGTTGACGTCGGCCGACGCGGATGCCACACCGAAATAGGCACCGACGATATCCCGCGCGCCCTCGGCGCCCTGTCGGCGGTATAGATCCTGCCCCAGTTGGAAGCCAGCCAGGTCATAGTGATAAGACGGACCATCGTTCTCGAACCTCCTGAACCCTGAGCCGCCGACCCTTCCTGTTTCTCCAATCAGACGCGCCCAAGACGATCGGCCTGTCCCATCTTCCGGGGCAACTGAAGCCGTGACTGCCCCCGCGCGATCATGATAGGTGCCTAGCATTCCCAAGCCGTACCGCGCGGCCAGCAAAGGCACTGCCATATTCAGCGGCACTTCCTCGCGGTAGTTCGGAACCTCGTCCGCTGGATTTGCTGGAGCTTCTGGCGGTAGCGGCGCCACCTCAGGGTCGATTACGGTGCTGCGCAGGTAATAGCTTTCACCATTGGTGGAACCACCGCGGAACAGCGAATACTCGAATGCCCCGGCTGCCACACGGTCGCCGAGAGTGAAGGCCCCTGGTTGTGTGCTTGCGGCGTTTCGTGCATCCACCACCAGAATGCCGTCACCAGTTGTCAGTGCCCCTCCCCCCCCGCTATTGGCGATGCGCAATGCGGTACTACCCGTCGCGCTTCCCCCATCGATCACCACGCGATCAGATGCAGCCCCGTCCCCCGCCAGAAACGTATTCAACGCGATGGAGCCACCCGTTCCCGAATAATTGGACAGCGTCAGAGTCTTGTAACTCGCGTTCGATGAAGGCGTGCCTTGACTGGGGCTGAATAGAATCTGGCTTGCATTGTTCGTCAGCGAAGTGGCCGAGGAATCGCCCGTCAGTATCCATGTCGAGCCACCACTGAAGCTGATATTGCTGACACTCGCCGCGTCCTTTGCGGCGGCACCTTGGACGCGCGAGGCGTCGGCCGAGAGATTCAGCGTAGTGGGATTTCCGGGAACGGTGCTCGTCACATTGAGCCAGCGGCCATTGTTGGCTGTCGCATCCGAGCGATCGAACTGCAGATTGGTCACTCCCCCGCTGGCTGCGATGGATTCCGACTGCGCACTCGCCAACGTCACATTGGAGAACCCGGCCGTGTTCACGGCAGTCGGCGCCGAGCGAACCCCCGAGACAAAGCCACTGCTGGAAGCGCCGGTGGTGGTGAGCGTGGCATTTCTCAACGTCAATGTCGCGCCATCATTGAGCGCCACGGCTGGCGCGTTGCCCCCTCCTGTCGTGACGGTGAAATTCTCACCGGTGAACACGGAGCCGGAGTTTCCCAGCAGAACGCCGGCCGCGTTGCTCCCCTGCGTGGCGACACTCGTCGATTTGGCCTGCAGGCTGCTACCCAATAGCGCCACGAGTCCGAAAGCATTATCTCCCCGTGTCTGGATGGCCGCTCCTTCGACGCTGACGCCCCCCCCCTGAACGGCCACTACGCCCAGATTTCCAACACCGGCGGTCTCGATTCGTCCGCCGACAATGGAGACTTGGGCGTTACGTTGAGCGCTTACACCGCCCGCACCGTTCGTGGTTGCGATATCAACATCCGTAGCACTTAGTGTCGTCCCCGTCCCATCAACCAGAATGCCGGTCGCCGCCAAGGTTCTGATGACCGGTCTCGCCAAGGAAACCTGCGCGCCGCCCTGCGCGACCATGCCAATAGCGCTGCCCCCGAGGCCCGATGTTGTCACTGACACGGAGTTGCCAGTAAATGCTCCTCCCAGGACCGCAATCCCGATTCCACCAGCGCCTTGCGTCGATACCGAGCTATCGGAGATATTTATCGAGCCGCCTTGGTTGCGAATGCCCACCGCGCCCACGGTCGTAATCGTCACCCGCTGCATATTTACCTGGTTGCCCGGTGTTGCGATCATCAGACCATCGGCGCCAGCACCCGTTGTTGAAATAGAACTATCCTTGAGGTCTATGGCGGCCGCTGCGCCATTGTTCAGCGCCACGCCATATGCATTCGCGCCTGACGTTCGAATCGTCACGCGGTCGAGCGAGGCCGTCGAACCGGAAGCGGAAATCAGGAAACCGAGCGCGCCATTGCCTGTCGTGGTGATGGATGTACCTATCATCTGCGCCGTCGCGGCGGTACTCGCCAGCCAAACGCCATGCCCGCCTCCCGTGGTCGAGATCGTGACGCCGCTATTGACCGTCAGCGCGCCAGGCCCGGACAAGTGAATACCCGAATCCCCCGTGCCCGCGCCTGCGGTCTGAATGGAAACGGAACCCGGACTCGGACCCGCCGACGGATCGATTATCAACGTACCGCCGCCGCTTACCTGAACACCGGCGCCGGTCGCTGTGGAAACATTCGTCCCGCCCACCATAGTGGTGGTGCCCGCCCCAACATTGACCGTGCTGGAAATATTGCCCGGCCCAACGGTTTGTGCCAATGCGGGCTCTACCGTGGACAGAAAAAGCACCAGAGAGATTGTTCCTAACTCGTTAGCGCCCAGGCGCGACGCAACGCGCTCGCTCGGTGGACGTCCGCGCAATGGAGAACTGGACTCGGGGAACGGCAAGACAGAGCCACGTCGTTGATTCAAGCGCAAACCGGCCTTCAACGCTTTTGCACGCAGTTTCATGATGCACCTTGCGGTCTGATATAACGAACAAAAAAGGCAATGGTCGAACAGTGTTTTTTTTGCATCCCAGACGAACGTTGGCGATGAGCCACTTACCAAGTAATCACTCTACTGCCACCTCCTCAAGAACTCAGCCCACGCCGCACCATATTTCAATGGCGTCCTGTAGCTTTGCCATGCGGATAGGCTTGCTGATGACCGCGTCCATACCCGCGTCGATGCACCGTTTGGCGTGCTCACTGCCAGAGGAAGCCGATATGGCAATGATGGGACATCGTGGTAATCCCGCCTCTATTTCATAGGCCCGCAGCTTCTCGGCCAGCGCGTAACCGCTGATATCGGGCAAATCGCAATCCATCAAGACCAGGTCGTAGCGGTCTTCTTGATATGCCAGCCCAGCCGCCGCGCCGTTTCCCGTTACCACGACGACACACCCCAGTTGCGTCAGTTGCGCCTTCAGTACATATTGATTCGCTGGCGCATCCTCCACCAGCAGCACTTTCAGCGGCACGCAGCTACCCTGCTCCCTGCGATCTGTCCCATGCGTCGTACTGTCGGAAGTGACGCCGATGATCACAGGCAAGGCGATTTTTATCGTGGTGCCATGTCCCGGTTCGCTATGCAGGGCGATACTTCCCTGCATATATGTGACCAATTCGTGGCAAATGAGCAGCCCCAAACCTGTACCCACGCGATTTTTTCTCGCGCCAGTCCCTTGCACATAAGGCTGGAACAGCTTCTCCTGCGTGCGCGTATCAATCCCTACCCCGGTATCGCTTACCCGGATATGCAGCATCCCAGTTTGCGGCGCTCTGGAATCGGGCACAAACTCCAGCTCGACATCGACTTGACCGTTGTCAGTGAACTTGATCGCATTCGACACCAGATTATGCAGAATCTGACTCACCCGGGCGGTATCCAGCATCAGGCGTGGATACGGCTGCGCCATGGTCATGACAAGCCCGATTCCCTTCTGGTCCGCCTGCAGCCGATGCAATTCGACGACCTCCCGGGCGAGTTCAGCAACGTCCGTCGGCTCATGATGCAAGATCAGTTCGCCCGCCTCCAGTTTGGAGATATCCAGTACATTGTCCAACAGTCTCAGCAATGAACTGGCGCCGCCATTGGCCAGCCCCGCCAGGTGCCGCTGTTTTTCGTTCATCGGCGTGCGCAGCAACAGCTCGATCGCTGCCAGAACCGCATGCATCGGCGAACGGATTTCATGATTCAAGACCGCAAGGAACATGTCCCTCTCCCGCTCGTTCCGAACGGCCCGCCGGTACTCGTACCATGTGCTGTATGCCAGAAAGCCAAGCAGCCCGAGCGTCGCCGCAATCGCCAGAACCTGCCAGCCGTAATGCCGGATCAATACGTCGACGGAGGGAGCCCCCAGATCTGTGCTTTCGATCCAGTCATGCCGCAGTCGATGGGCGTCCTCCGGTGATATCGAGCGCAGCGCCTTTTGCAGGATGGACCAGAGAATGGCGTTATCGTGGGAAACCGCCATGGCGATATCCGAGGTCAACGTCGGTAGAACCCCTGCAATCTGCAGCACTCCCTCATATCGCCGGTTCAGATAGGGAACCAGATATACTTCCGAGCCGATTGTCGCGTCTGCCTTGCCCTGTGCCACCGTTTCCAGCAAACTCGTCGCTTGTCCGTCAGCGGTGAAAACAAGATTGGGAAGTTTGTCTTGCAACAACTCGGTGTACGGTCCGTACGTCGGCAGGACGACCTTCTTACCTTCCAATTGCTGCAGATCGGTAATAACCGGGTCGCACGCACAGGCCACGACCACGGCAGCGCTGGTAATGTAGGCCGAGGTAAAACGCAGGTTGTTGTCGCGCGCCTCGGTACCGAGATTGCGAGATGCCAGAGACAGGACATCAACCTCTCCGCGCCTAACGCCATCCACGCGTGATTGTCCATTGCGCAACGGCTTGAAAGTGAACGTCAACCCAGTTCGTTGCGATATCTCTTTCAGGTATTCGGCGGACAGACCGCGCAGTACGCCGTCCTGGAGGTATTCCAGCGGCCGCCGATCCGGCAACACCCCCACAGTAACGGTTGGATGCCCGGCGATCCAAGCCCGCTCTTCATCCGTCAGCACCAGCGAGTATGCTGGCGGCACAGACGACAGCACGGCCTCCTCCTGGTGGCTCGCTCCAAGAACCAGAACGGGCGTCATGGCAGCCAATGCCGCCAACAGCCACCCAGCCCGCGTTGCTACACGGGGGCCCGGATGCCGTGCGACGTACTCATCAAAGAGCACCGCCATTCCACGCACTGCCTGGACAGGAGATCTCAACCGGCCTCCTTCGTCGTCACGACAGCGCGTTTGAGCGCCTCCTCCATCGACATCAAGGTTGGCAACACCTCATCATGTCGTGGGAACGCGCCAGCCTTCAACCGTTCTTCCATCCGTGAGGCCAAGCCCGCCAATTCGGCCATCCCTAATGTCAAGCTCGCTCCGCGCAATCGGTGCGCATAATGCCGGGACTGAACTGGATCTCTTTCTGCGAGCGCGCGACGCAACGCGCTCAGGTCTTCCCCCAGGGCGGAGTGCACGAAGTCCCGAGAAACAACAGGAATTTCCGCCCCAACGGAATCGTGGTCGGCATCCAGGTTCAACGTCACGTCACACCAGATTTCGATGGTGTCCCGTAGCTTGCCCAATTGGATGGGTTTACTCAGAACGCCGTCCATGCCCGCGTCAAGGCAGCGAGATACATGTTCGCTGCCCGAGGACGCGGAAATGGCTATGATCGAGCTGGCGGGGAGCAGATGTTCAGCCTCATGGGCTCGAAATTCTTCGGCCAGGGTATAGCCGTCGGTATCAGGAAGGTCGCAATCCAACAAGACAAGATCGAAGCGGTTGTCCCGAAATGCCTGGCGAGCCCGTGATCCGTCTGGCGCCAAGTGGACGTTGCAGCCCAATTGGGCCAATTGCGCCTGAATCACGTATTGATTGGCGGGCGTATCTTCTACCAGCAGGATGGCCAGGCTTTCCCCCCTCGGATGAACGCCGTCACGAGGCGGCGTTACCATAGGAGAATTCTCTTCTACACAGACCTCGACCGGCAGCGACACGACCACTTTCGTACCAACGCCCGGCACACTATGCAGTCCGATGGTCCCGCCCATGCACTCCACCAACTCGCGGCAAACCAGCAGTCCCAACCCTGTCCCGCTCGCCTTGCGGCCTCTCGCGGGGCTCGCCGAATGGCTATATGGGCTAAATAGGTGGTTTTGATCGCCTGGCTCGATACCGATTCCGGTATCCGCGACCTCAATCTGTAAGACCCCTTTTTGACCCGTCTCCTCCGGTTCGAAGGTAGCGGTAAGCGTGACGCTCCCCACGGCGGTGAATTTGACACCGTTGGAAACCAGGTTGTGCAGCACTTGCGCCACACGGCTGGAGTCCAGTATCAAGCGGCCGCAATTCTCCGGAACGCCCGCCGCGAGTTCCAGTCCCTTTTCTGCCGCGCGGGTACGATATGCATCGACCACCTCATGCACAAGATGGGCGAAGTCAGTAGGCGCCGGGTCCAGCACGAACTTCCCCGCTTCGAGCTTGGATATATCCAGCACGTTGTTGATCAACCGCAGCAATGCTTCCGCTTCCTTACCAGCCAGGCCGACCAGATGCCGCTGATCTGGTTCCAAGGGCGTATGCCGCAATAATTCAATGGAAGCCAAAACCGCGTTCATCGGCGAGCGGATCTCGTGACTCATTACGGCAACGAACTTCGTTTTCTCCTGCTCGCTTCGAACGGCCTGGCGATGGGCCCACCTGAACGCATAGATCAGGCCGCTCAACAACAGCGCTATTCCAATGAATAACAGGCCATGGATACGATAATGACGAATGAGCACCGCCAACGAAGGCTCTCCGAAATCGGTCTGAGCCAGCCATGCTTCGTTCATGCGGTAGGCTTCGTCGGCAGTGATTTGGCTCAACGCCTTCTGCACGACCGAATGCAGCAGCGGTTGATCGGCGGACATCGCCATGCTCAACTCGGCAGAAGCCGACGCGATCACACCGGAAATCTGTAGTATCCCGTTGTAGCGACGCCCCATGATTGGAGACAGCAACGCGTCAACGCCGACCACGGCGTCAACCTTGCCCTGCGCCAACAGATCCAACGTTTCTCGCGCTCCTCCACCATTCACGATCTTGACGGTGGGCGAAGACTCGCGCAATTTTGGCCCGATCTCACTATATTGCGTCACCCCCACGGTCATCCCGTCCAGATCCTCCAGATCCAGCATCGAGACAGTTCCCGCGCGGGTCACGATGATGTGCGTGGTGACGTAGTAAGGCGATGTGAACAACTCCCGTCGTTGTTCGCTCAGCGGTTCCGAGCGGCGGACGGCCAGCGCAAACATGTCCACGGTGCCATCCTGCAACCAACCCAATTGCGCAATTGTCCCGCTGGAGGCAGGTTTTATGACGAACTTCAGGCCGGTTTTCCTTGACACCGCGTTCAAATATTCACTGGCCAAGCCTCGCAGCTTGCCATTCTCTACGTATTCCAACGGCTCGATGTCTCTGCGCGCCCCTACCACTACGGTGGGGTGGGCGGCGATCCAGGCGCGCTCTTCCGCCGAAAACTCATCGCCGTGGACAGCGAGCGACACCGGCGCCAGGCACAGTAGCGCAATGCAGCCCAGCATCCGCAGCAAGGGACGCTTCATAAGGAATCGATAATGTGCCGAATCTTGAACAACCCGTTGTTGGACGACACGCCCAACTTGCGGAAGGCGGCAGCCTTCTGGCTGCTGATGGTCTTGATGCTCCGGTTGAACTTCTCTGCAATTTCCGTCACCGTCATGCCGTCGAGAAAGCAGCGAATGACCTCGCGCTCGCGCGCCGACAATGCCGCCCCGTATACCGCATCGTGGGAATCCTCACGTTCCACCGGCACATGCTTCGTCGTGGCGTCAGACACCCGGAACATCATTTCGGATTCGAGATAGACCGCCCCTGCCGCCACCGTCCGAATGGCGCCGACCACCTCGGCCATATCCTGCGCCTTCGACACAAAGCCTCGCGCACCTGCTCGAAGCACCAACGCCACGGTTGCTGGCTCGGCATGCGCCGACAACACGATGATCCGGCAATCAGGGAACTTGACCCGCAGCGCGCGGATAAGCGATACGCCGTCCATCTCGTCCGGACCGAGCGCGTAGTCGACAAGCAGGACATCCGCGGGCTTGTGCGCCAATCCCGCGATCATCGCGCGGCTGTTGCCATACAGGCCGACAATTTGTATGCCTGCTTCGACCTGGAGATGGGCCAATAGGCCGTTACGCACGACCGCGTGGTCATCCAGAATGGCCACGCGTAGTTGATTCGGCATGCCATTAGCCACGTGATGGCTCCTCCAAATTGCCCTTACTGTAGGTCAACATATTTCACAACATTTCATTTAATTAGGAGTAATACTGCCAACACGCCGCCGAATCAACAGAAAGACGAGAGCGTCGGTCGCGAATGTGCAACACTTCGCAACCTCGCAGCGCTTTGCACGCCACGCACCGCTCCCGATACCTGGAACTCTATTTATCAGTAGCTTTCAGGTGCGAACTCGAGGCTCCCCGCCACCACCTGACTGCGTCGTTCCCGTTGCTTGTTTCGCCGGTAGGCTGCCGCCGTCGTGCCGAAATGACGTTTGAATACCCGGCTGAATGAGGCGAAATCCAAATAGCCGCAACGCCTGCTCAACAACTTCACCGGGATTTCGTTCAGCGACCTGTCCGCCAGGTATTCAGCGGCTTGAGACATTCGCGCGTGCTGCAGCGATCCGAGGAAGCTTGTCCCTCCCTCGCGGAATACTTGGTGCACGTGGCGCACCGACACCTGAAACGCCCGCGCCAACTCCTGGGCGGTAACGGAAGGCTGGTGGCAGTGGCTAAGCAGCCAGAGTTGCATCCTTTTGCGCGAGTTCGCCCTGACGTCCGACACAGCCACCCGAGTTGCTTCGATCGCCGCTGTCTCCTCCCCAGCGGGCGTCATAACCCCCTGGGCCACCGGTTGTGGGACATCCATTGCTCCAAGGGCGACGACGTCTGGACGCTTCCCGCCGCTCGCGCAACAGCCGGTCTGAAGTGCGCAAGGCGCTGCATGAGCGCAGGTTCGATCCATTCGCATAACGGAACAACCCCTCCTTCCAATTGCGAATAGGTCGGTTCAGCCATCCTCAATCGTTGCGCCATCTCCTTCTTGGAATAAGACAGCCATATCCTCCACGCCCGCAACGGGGGCCACTTGTGCTTACGCATCAACGCCACGACGACTTCGGGGGTGGCGTAATACATCCCTTGAGCTCCGCGCCTGAAATGGCATTGAGCCACATCCGTGAGAAAATCCGCACGCATCTGGACGTCACTACCAATGGAATCCCACACCGGCCGTGGCACCCACCCTGCCACGCGTGGTGGTGGAGCCAGAGGCCTTGTAGACCCACGTTCCATTACCGGACATACCCGATACACCAATCGCCATGGCGGACCGGCCTTCATAGGTCGAAGCAGCCATGGACAGCATGCCTTTGCCGGGGATGCTCGCGCTAGGCAAGCCCGCCATCGCCATCGCGGACGCAACGCCGGCGTTCACTTCCGAGCGCAACTGGCCGATCTTGCTATCGGTGTATGCGTTGGCCTGCTGCACGGCCTGGCCGGACGATTGACGCGAGATATCCTGCACTTGCCCCAAGTTCGCCGCATCGGTTGGCGCGGTACCGGCCGCCACGTTCGTGATCTGCCGCTCCTGCCCCGCGCTTCCCACCGACACGGTGTTCGCACGGTCGGCCACCGAGCCCGCGCCCAGGGCTACACTGCCCGCCGCATTCGCCTGCGCGTCTTTGCCCAGTGCCACGCCGCCTGCGCCAGCGACACCCGAACCGGACCCCATGGCCACGCCTTGAGTGCCCTGCGCAACCGTCGGCCGGCTGCCGCCGCCGGCGGCGTCGGCCACTACTGCCGAGGTGTCCCGCGCTTGATCCTGCTGGATCGTGACAACCTGCTGCAACGTCTGCGTCAGCGTATTGACGCGCTCGCTGTGCTGGACGTGCAGGTCCGCAATCGTGTTAAGCGCAGTGGCTTGGTCCGCCAGGGTCGCATTGGTGGCGAACAACTGGCTACCGTTGACCGCATCCGTGCTGGTCGCGGCGAGGGCGCCGGCGTTAACGCCAGACACCGTGCGCGCGCCTTCGGCGCCGGCCATGTTCACGGACGAGCCCCCGGTGGTACCGGCCACCGTCACGGCGTTGGTCGCCGCGTCCTGGCGCACCAGGCCCACTTCGCCGTTGTTCATTTGCGTGGTCAGATTGTTGACGGTAGTGGCGGTTTGGCTGACCTGCGTCGTCAGGTTGCTCACATTGCCTTCGACCGCCGTCGTGCGGTTGGCCACATCGGCGATCGCCGTGCGATTGCCGGCGATATCGGCCGCGTTGCGGGTGATCGCGCTGGCATTGGCCGACACGTTCGTGTTGGTCGCAAACAGCTGGCCGCCATTGACAGCATCCGTGCTGGTCGCCGCAACCGCACCGGCGTTCACGCCTGACACCGTGCGCGCACCGGCCGTGCCCGCCATATTCACCGACGTACCGCCACTGGTACCAGCCACGGTCACCGCGCTGGTCGTCGCGTCCTGGCGCACCAGGCCCACGCCGCCATTGTTGATCTGCGCCGTCAGGTTCGTCACATTGCCTTCGACCGCCGTCGTGCGGTTGGCCACATCGGCGATCGCCGTGCGATTGCCGGCGATATCGGCCGCGTTGCGGGTGATCGCGCTGGCATTGGCCGACACGTTCGTGTTGGTCGCAAACAGCTGGCCGCCATTGACAGCATCCGTGCTGGTCGCCGCAACCGCACCGGCGTTCACGCCTGACACCGTGCGCGCACCGGCCGTGCCCGCCATATTCACCGACGTACCGCCACTGGTACCAGCCACGGTCACCGCGCTGGTCGTCGCGTCCTGGCGCACCAGGCCCACGCCGCCATTGTTGATCTGCGTCGTCAGGTTCGTCACATTGCCTTCGACCGCCGTCGTGCGGTTGGCCACATCGGCGATCGCCGTGCGATTGCCGGCGATATCGGCCGCGCTGCGGGTGATCGCGCTGGCATTGGCCGACACGTTCGTGTTGGTCGCAAACAGCTGGCCGCCATTGACAGCATCCGTGCTGGTCGCCGCAACCGCACCGGCGTTCACGCCTGACACCGTGCGCGCACCGGCCGTGCCCGCCATATTCACCGACGTGCCGCCACTGGTACCAGCCACGGTCACCGCGCTGGTCGCAGCATCCTGGCGCACCAGGCCCACGCCGCCATTGTTGATCTGCGTCGTCAGGTTCGTCACATTGCCTTCGACCGCCGTCGTGCGGTTGGCCACATCGGCGATCGCCGTGCGGTTGCCGGCGATATCGGCCGCGTTGCGGGTGATCGCGCTGGTGTTGGCGGACACGTTCGTGTTGGTGGCGAACAGCTGGCCGCCGTTGACCGCGTCCGTGCTGGTCGCGGCAACCGCGCCGGCGTTCACGCCAGACACCGTGCGCGCACCGGCCGTGCCCGCCATGCTCACCGACGTGCCGCCACTGGCCCCCGCCACCGTCACCGCGCTGGTCGTCGCGTCCTGGCGCACCAGGCCCACGCCGCCATTGTTGATCTGCGTCGTCAGGTTCGTCACATTGCCTTCCACCGCCGTCGTGCGGTTGGCCACATCGGCGATCGCCGTGCGGTTGCCGGCGATATCGGTCGCGTTGCGGGTGATCGCGCTGGTGTTGGCGGACACGTTCGTGTTGGTGGCGAACAGCTGGCCGCCGTTGACCGCGTCCGTGCTGGTCGCAGAGAGCGCCCCAGCGTTCACGCCAGACACCGTACGCGCACCGGCCGTGCCCGCCATGCTCACCGACGTGCCGCCACTGGCCCCCGCCACCGTCACCGCGCTGGTCGTCGCGTCCTGGCGCACCAGGCCCACCGCACCATTATTGACCTGCGTCGTCAAATTGCTGACAGCCGAGTTGGTCTGGTTGACCTGCGTCGTCAGGTTCGTCACATTACCCTCGACCGCCGTCGTGCGATTGGCCACATTCGTAATCGCCGTGCTGTTGCCAGCAATATCGGCCGTGTTACGGTTGATCGCATTGGTATTGGCCGACACGTTCGCATTGGTCGTGAACAATTGGCCGCCATTGACCGCATCGGTGCTGCTCGCGTTCAGCGCCCCGGCACTCACCCCCGACACCGTGCGCGAGCCGCCGGTGCCCGCCATGCTCACCGACGTGCCGCCCGTGCCGGCGGCCACCGTCACCGCATTGGTCGTCGCATTCTGGCGCACCAGGCCCACGGCGCCATTGTTGATCTGCGTCGTCAGCGTGCTCAGATTGGTCGTGTTCTGGGTAATCCGAGCCCCCTGCGTGGTCAGATTGCCTTCCGCGCTCGTAATGCGCGTGCCCAGGCCCGTCACGTTGCCCTCGGTCGCCGTCATCCGAGTCCCAAGACCCGTGATGGCCGAGGCATTCTGCCCGATCGCCGCCGTATTGGCCGTCACGTTGGTGTTCGTCACGAACAGCTGCGAACCATTGACCGCCTGCGTGCTCGTCGCCGACAGCGTCCCCGCCGCCACGCCATCGATCACATTGTTCAGCATATCTACGCGGTTTATCATACGAATGCCGTTCTGACCGGCAAGTACCAACGTACCGTTGGTCGTCCCGCGCACGTAGGTGGTGCTTTCACCGTACCCTCCGCCACCGTCCGTCGCAGTTCCGGAACCGTGAAGCGAAAACGTGACCTCGCCGCCGCAATTCAAACGAGAGGTACTTCCCGTTCCATAGGCCCACCCGTTGGCGCCATTGCAAAGCTGCAAGGACTGCGCCACCGCCGTCTGGGTAAACGACATTCCCATCAAAGACAAAAGCAGCACGGAACCCACAACAGCGCCGGCTTTCAGCCCGCGAGATTTGCCACGAGCCCGGGTTGCCTCGGAAACAGGAACCCAGGATTGGCTGACGATATTCCAGACGAGGCGATAGATGTGGTTCATGACAAATATAAAAAAAATGGGTTTGCTACACAGGGACACTTTGACGTGACGCGCGATCTGGCGCCAAACAAACCAAAGCACTCTCAAATCAAAAAAAAGCAGGAGAAATCCGCAACGGATTAACTATAGGAGGGGGGGTGATTTACGAGAAATAGGAGTGCTCCTAAAAGCAATCTCGAAATGTCAAGAAAACCAAGGCCCATCCACGCCAATCAGCGCCATGGATGCGCAATTTCGCATCCATGGGTATGCCTTCAGCAGACAATGGGGGATTCCTGAATCAGTGACACGACTCAGGACGACGTGCATTGAATTCGCAGCGTCTACCAGCGATAGCTGACCCCGAGATTGACGCCCAATTGCCCCCGCGACGTGCCCGCACCCGAGGCCCTGTATACCCAGGCCCCACCTTGGGACATCTTGGAGAGCCCGATTGCCAAGGCCGATTGGCCCTGGTAGGTCGATCCCGCCATCGCGACCATTCCCTTGCCCGGCAGGCTGGCACTCGGCAACCCGGCCATCGCCATGGCCGATGCGATACCGGCATTCACCTCCGAGCGCAGCCGTCCGATCCGGCTGTCGGTGTATGCGTTGGCGTGCTGCACGGCTTGGCCGGACGATTGGCTGGTGATCTCTTGCACCTGCCCCAGGTTCACAAGATCAGTCGCCGCGGTACCGGCCGCCACGTTCGTGATCTGCCGCTCCTGCCCCGCGCTTCCCACCGACACGGTGTTCGCACGGTCGGCCACCGAGCCCGCGCCCAGGGCTACACTGCCCGCCGCATTCGCCTGCGCGTCTTTGCCCAGTGCCACGCCGCCTGCGCCAGCGACACCCGAACCGGACCCCATGGCCACGCCTTGAGTGCCCTGCGCAACCGTCGGCCGGCTGCCGCCGCCGGCGGCGTCGGCCACTACTGCCGAGGTGTCCCGCGCTTGATCCTGCTGGATCGTGACAACCTGCTGCAACGTCTGCGTCAGCGTATTGACGCGATCGCTATGCTGGACCTGCAGGTCGGCGATATTGTTAAGCGCCGTGGCCTGGCCAGCCAGGGTCGCATTGGTGGCGAACAACTGGCTGCCGTTGACCGCATCCGTGCTGGTCTCGGCCAGGGCGCCGGCGTTAACACCAGACACCGTGCGCGCGCCTTCGGCGCCGGCCATGTTCACGGACGAGCCCCCGGTGGTACCAGCCACCGTCACGGCGTTGGTCGCCGCGTCCTGGCGCACCAGACCCACTTCGCCATTGCTCATTTGCGTGGTCAGGTTGTTGACGGTAGTGGCGGTTTGGCTGACCTGCGTCGTCAGGTTGCTCACATTGCCTTCAACCGCCATCGTGCGGTTGGCCACATCGGCGATCGCCGTGCGATTGCCGGCGATATCGGCCGCGTTGCGGGTGATCGCGCTGGTGTTGGCCGACACGTTCGTGTTGGTCGAAAACAGCTGGCCGCCGTTGACCGCATCCGTGCTGGTCGCCGCAACCGCACCGGCGTTCACGCCAGACACCGTGCGCGCACCGGCCGTGCCCGCCATGCTCACCGACGTGCCCCCGGTGGTGCCTGCCACCGTCACCGCGCTGGTCGTCGCGTCCTGGCGCACCAGGCCCACGCCGCCATTGTTGATCTGCGTCGTCAGGTTCGTCACATTGCCTTCCACCGCTGTCGTGCGGTTGGCCACATCGGTGATCGCCGTGCGGTTGCCAGCGATATCGGCCGCATTGTGATTGATCGCGCTGGTGTTGGCCGACACGTTCGTGTTGGTCGCAAACAGCTGGCCACCGTTGACCGCGTCCGTGCTGGTCGCGGCAACCGCGCCAGCGTTCACGCCAGACACCGTACGCGCACCGGCCGTGCCCGCCATGCTCACCGACGCGCCGCCGCTGGCCCCGGCCACGGTCACCGCGCTGGTCGCAGCATCCTGGCGCACCAGGCCCACGCCGCCATTGTTGATCTGCGTCGTCAGGTTCGTCACATTGCCTTCGACCGTCGTCACGCGGTCGCCCAGCGTGTTGATGGCGGTGCTGTTGTTGGCGATGTCGGTCCGATTTTGGGCAATGGCAGCGGTGTTGGCGGTGACGTTGGCATTGGTCTGGAACAGTTGGGTGCCGTTAACCGCGTCCGTGCTGGTCGCGGAGAGCGCCCCGGCGTTCACGCCAGACACCGCGCGCGCACCGGCCGTGCCCGCCATGCTCACCGACGTGCCGCCGCTGGCCCCGGCCACGGTCACCGCGCTGGTCGCAGCATCCTGGCGCACCAGGCCCACGCCGCCATTGTTGATCTGCGTCGTCAGGTTCGTCACATTGCCTTCGACCGCCGTCGTGCGGTTGGCCACATCGGCGATCGCCGTGCGGTTGCCGGCGATATCGGCCGCGTTGCGGGTGATCGCGCTGGTGTTGGCGGACACGTTCGTGTTGGTCGCAAACAACTGGCCGCCGTTGACGGCATCCGTGCTGGTCGCGGAGAGCGCCCCAGCGTTTACGCCAGACACCGTCCGCGCACCGGCCGTGCCCGCCATGCTCACCGACGTGCCCCCGGTGGTGCCTGCCACCGTCACCGCGCTGGTCGCAGCATCCTGGCGCACCAGGCCCACGCCGCCATTGTTGATCTGCGTCGTCAGGTTCGTCACATTGCCTTCGACCGTCGTCACGCGGTCGCCCAGCGTGTTGATGGCGGTGCTGTTGTTGGCGATGTCGGTCCGATTCTGGGCAATGGCAGCGGTGTTGGCGGTGACGTTGGCATTGGTCCGGAACAGTTGGGTGCCGTTGACCGCGTCCGTGCTGGTCGCAGAGAGCGCCCCAGCGTTCACGCCAGACACCGTACGCGCACCGGCCGTGCCCGCCATGCTCACCGACGTGCCGCCACTGGCCCCCGCCACCGTCACCGCGCTGGTCGTCGCGTCCTGGCGCACCAGGCCCACCGCACCATTATTGACCTGCGTCGTCAAATTGCTGACAGCCGAGTTGGTCTGGTTGACCTGCGTCGTCAGGTTCGTCACATTACCCTCGACCGCCGTCGTGCGATTGGCCACATTCGTAATCGCCGTGCTGTTGCCAGCAATATCGGCCGTGTTACGGTTGATCGCATTGGTATTGGCCGACACGTTCGCATTGGTCGTGAACAATTGGCCGCCATTGACCGCATCGGTGCTGCTCGCGTTCAGCGCCCCGGCACTCACCCCCGACACCGTGCGCGAGCCGCCGGTGCCCGCCATGCTCACCGACGTGCCGCCCGTGCCGGCGGCCACCGTCACCGCATTGGTCGTCGCATTCTGGCGCACCAGGCCCACGGCGCCATTGTTGATCTGCGTCGTCAGCGTGCTCAGATTGGTCGTGTTCTGGGTAATCCGAGCCCCCTGCGTGGTCAGATTGCCTTCCGCGCTCGTAATGCGCGTGCCCAGGCCCGTCACGTTGCCCTCGGTCGCCGTCATCCGAGTCCCAAGACCCGTGATGGCCGAGGCATTCTGCCCGATCGCCGCCGTATTGGCCGTCACGTTGGTGTTCGTCACGAACAGCTGCGAACCATTGACCGCCTGCGTGCTCGTCGCCGACAGCGTCCCCGCCGCCACGCCATCGATCACATTGTTCAGCATATCTACGCGGTTTATCATACGAATGCCGTTCTGACCGGCAAGTCGCAATGTGCCATCGTCGCGCATACCTCGAACATAGGTCGTGCTAGCGCCAAAGCCTGCACCGCCATTTTCTGTCCCAACATTATTGAGGCTGAATTGCGTCGGCACACCGCAGTTAAGAGTGACGTTGGAACCATAGCCATAAGATCTCCCCTGCGAATCACCAATGCCGCGGCAAAGCTGCAGCCCTTGCGCAACGGCTACTTGAGGGAAAAACATCTCCGTCGCAGACAGGAGCAACGCGACGCTGGCAATAGCCCCAACACGGCTGGCCCGGGATTTTCCGCGAGCACGCGCAGCTTCAGATACAGGAACCCAGGATTGGGACACGACATTCCAGACAAGGCGGTAGATGCGGTTCATGGTGATCGGGCGACAAGTAAATGCGCTACTTCCGTTTCGCGGACATGCCGGCAGCCGAGAGCCGGGGCGCGCGAATCAGCAGCGTCGTAAAGAAAATTCTGCGTGACTCGAACTATAGGGACGCCTCAAATCGCCATATATAGGCGCACTCCTAAATCAGCGTTCGAAATATCAACAACGCTAAAGATGTCCTGTCGCTTTCCAACGAACCACTTGACGCCGCCCCGGCGCACGGGAACACCACCAAACCGCATCCGCCAGCCATTTTTAGTCCCAATCTGATTCAGGAAACTTTGCGCAAGCCCTACAGTGCCTCGGTCACAAGAACTCGACACTGCAAGAAGATGGGACATATGAAATTGCCGATGGAAACTCCGACGGAGTTCGACTCGCTACGCGTCGTGGCATTCGCCTCCGGCCCGGCTCGCGTGAGCCACATCCGAAAGACGCTGACCAATCTGGGAATCCAGCTGCTGGAAACTGCGGATTCGCTACGGATATTGGAAATGCTGCTCCAAACCAGTCCCGCTGACGTGGTCGTCTGCGACATGCTCCCCGGCCATGCCGAAGCGTTGATGGTCCCGAGTATGTTGCGTCGCATCAGGAAGGCCGCGGGTCCTGCCGCCCCCTCCCGCGTGCTATGGATGGTCGACCCGACCACATGTTGGCTTCAAGCAGCTAGCCGCTCGCCAATACCGGACGACATCGCACACCCTGACCCTCTCCATGGGCAGATCGGCGCCTTCGGTGCCCAGGCTTTGCAGGCGCACATCCGGCTCGCCCGGAACGCGGGAATTGACGTTGCAATTGCCCAAGGCGGCGCCGCGTCGACATTGGCGACAACCTTGCATTCGCTGATGCGCACGCCCGACCATTTTTTTGAACCCGCGGTTCCTCACGAGGAACTGCCGCTAGAAGAAGAGCTGATCTCGGCGATCAGCGGCGGGGAAGGCCTGCGCATCGTGCTGCAGCCGCAGTACGACTTGGCTACCAGAGCCGTCGTAGGCGCGGAGGCGTTGGTTCGCTGGACACATCCGGTGCACGGGAACATCTCGCCGATAACGTTCATCCCGATGGTCAACAGGCTGGATCTGAATCTGATGCTATTCAGCTTCGTAAAGCGCAGCGTGATAGAAGTGCTTTCGACACTGTTCCAGCGTGGCATCCACATTCCCATCGCAGTCAATGCCTCGGTCAAGACCGTCAGCACCCCCGGGCTAGCCCGTCTACTGGCTGAAAAAATGACATTGGCGGGCCTGCCGAATCATTTACTGAAAGTGGAATTGACGGAAGAAATGCCCGTCGACGACCCCCTGTCCTTATCAGCTTCGCTATTGTCGTTGCGTGCGCTCGGCTTCCAAACCTCGCTGGACGATTTCGGTTCGGGTTCAGCCACGATGAATCTGCTGGCGACAATGCCATTCGATGAAGTCAAGATCGATGGATCATTCGTCAAGGAGATAGACCAAAAGTCCCCGTCACGCGGTATCGTAGCGACTGTCTCGGCGCTGGCCAACATGCTGAATATGGACCTGGTGGCCGAAGGCATCGAGGACGAAGCCAGTATTGCGACCCTGCGCCGCCTGGGCTGCCAAAAGGGCCAAGGGTTCGCGCTTTCCATGCCTGTGGAAGTCAGTGATTTCGTGGAAATCTGCCTGGCCACGACGCCCGCATAGCTCAGATATCTTGCGGATACGTCTGCGACGCGAATAACTCACGCCGCAGTTCTCAATCATCATTGGACAATGTAACGTAAATCAAAACGCCCAGCTGCAATATCGCTATGCGAAACGCGCCGTACATTCCATTCCAATGCGCCGACGCTCCCATGCCGAACCATTCCCCGCCGATTGAAATATAAGCCACTTGCCGGGTCAGGAACCCAAGTGTCAGTCCGGCAACCGCTAGATCTTTGGCCGCAATAAAATCCAAACGCTCAGCTTTGTAGGCCAATAGCAATTTAGTGCCGCCGACCAAGCACAGCGCAGCCGTCCCCAGCTCCAACAGGATAATCATGCAGTAGCTCACATGATGTGCCCATGGAGCCAGGATTGCGCGATGGGCGGCACCATTGCCGGGGAACGTGGCATCCATGAGAAGCACGTGGCGCACGAATACAAAATTCGTTCCGTAATCGGTCACGTGGTTGAACGTCACCAATGACGCGAACAGTGCCATCGCAAGCACCATGAATGCCTTCGAAATACGTATGACGGGCATGGTCTTCGCACTACTCAGCGGGTCGGCCTTGATTCGGCGCCATGATGCGCAACACACTCACATCAACCTCGGAAGGCCCGATCAACTCACGATCGAACTCCCCTTCCACCTCCACTTCAGTGGTCGCATCCACCGTACCCCCCCGCGGGAACAAATGCGCGTCGATTTCAACGCGCACTTGGCCAGAACCATCGTCAAGCAGAAACACATCGTTGGAGAGTTTCTGTACCAATCGACCGCGCAAAACAACATGGGCATCGTCCGGAGCGGAGGCCAATAACTGAGAAACCGTCAGATGCTTTGCCGCCGTCGGTCCACCGTACTGCGCCAGCGCGCCGTGCGAAGCGATCAACAGCACGCCGCCAATAATAGTCTTGGATAACATTTATTTCCCGCCTTTTGATAAAACCTTCGCCATCGATCGCGACCCGGCGGCGCCGCGCCGCATGGCACCGCGCCGCGAAATAATCGCGCGAATTTCAATTATTGATAAGAGCCCGCAAGCACGCCGTCAATGCCGGTCCGTCCCGTCATTGATAGTTCATGGTGAACGTCATTCGAACATTGGCCTCGCCCGGCTGAACAGCGCCTCCAGTCCTGATATATCGAGCGCGCAGATTGATGTCATAGCTGCCCCCTGTTGCACTGTTGTATTGCGTATAGGACAGCCATTGGCCCAGTTGAACCGCGCGATTGCTTGCATCAAGAAGTTGAAGCCCAATGCCTCGCGCGGCGTTCGCGCCTTGCAAAGCTACCGTGCCTGCCATGCCCGGCACCACCGCGGTGGTCGGATCGATGCGGTACTGGATCGATCTCAACCCTGCTGGACAATTGAGCATGCGAATTTGGAAAGCCTGCGCCGGCGAAACTGCGCCGCTCCCGGAAAATGCCGAAACCAGATGCGTGCGCATGTTTACATCCACGTCGCTGGTCGTGCAGGTCAACCCGACAATTTGGGTGGAACCAAAACCATAGGTGAATCTATTTCCGAAGATGAAATTCCCAGCCTGAAATATAGATAATCTTTGGTCGCGTGAGCGCATCGTCTGCACTTGGCCGAAGACCATAGGGGGCATGACTCCATTCTGGACTGATCCTGTCTTTATCAAGCGAATTCTTACGCCGCCGTTAAAGGACAAAGACATGGTGCAAAAGTGACTATTTGCCCGCTCGTAAGTCGTACCTGACGGACTAGCGCCTAGCCGAGGGAAACTGCACTGTCCGTTATAGGGGCCAGAAGAATCCGCCACCACCCCGACGCCAGGGACACCGGTGGCGTATATCACGTAGTTGAGACCAGCCTCGCTATAACGAGCCGATGTCTGCGAGAGTGTCATGTCCAAGCGCCATGCCTGCTGCGCGCGCTCCGGCAGCGGGGCACCACCACAGCGTATATATTCGACGATGGGAGATTCAATCCAAGGCGTTATCGGCGTACCGACAGGACTGTCCCGAGCCACCACCACCGCTGGAGGCAGGGGCAGGGTATAGCTCTCGAAGCGATCATCGCAGCCAGGAATCGCCGCTTTGGCATCGAAGCAGATCACGCTCAGCAATGCAGCAGCTGCAACACCGAGGCTTTGAAGCCGGCCGAACACCGACAGCGAGAAAATACTCATAGAATTTCACCTATGGCGCGAAGGCAGCCACCGCTGGCCGGCACTTCACATCCGAAACTGTGACAAAAGGATTGGATCCGCTGTTTTTCGCTTCCGGCAGCGAATAATCTATCGCACAAGACTCTTGCGCTTGCTCGCCCCAGCGCACTGTCAATATGCCCTGATTGCCTTCAATGCGTTGCGCAATAATGCGGCTGCCCTGCGCCACCACACCAATTTCATTCCCGGCCACGTCCAGTACCCGCGCGCCAAAAGGCAGGGGTCGTCCATCGTGCATAAGGCCAGAGAAAATCACCGCTCGTCCGGCGTGTTTGGTCTCGAACGGCACCCGGAGAATCGCGCCAGCAGTGGGAACTACTCGTTGTTCCGTGCTCAGCAACTCAACGTTCAACGGCAGTCCTTTCGGATCCAACGCAATATCGTTGTTCGAAAATGGAACGAGATTCTGGACAACGGTGCGTCCCCACGGGTCCAGGCGCAGACCGCTGTTACTGGTCACCCGAGCGCCCCCCGCCCCTTTGGCCTCGAGGATCGCCGCCGTCTCGCCGCTGCTCGGCGTCAGCACCACGCCACCGCTGTAGGCGAAGACCCCCCCCGACATGCCGAAGCTTCGCTGTGTGAATTCACCGCTCTTGCTTGCGCTGGCCGAAAGCGCCGTGACCGGCGTTGAATAATTGACGTTGGCCCCCACACTGTTCGTGCGATTGGAACCGTCCGTACTGCGACCGGCGTTCAGGCTGTAGGAAATACCATGATCCTCACCCAACGCGCCTCCCACCGACTGTTGCAGCGAAGACCTGCCATTGGATTCGCGCTGGAAATTGGTCGACGCATAGGCGGTATGACTGCCGAAACTGAGCGGAAAGTTGAGATTGACCATCACCTGGTTATCCCATTCGCCGCTTCTGAAATTCTGGCGCCGCCCCGCCGTCACGCTGTAGTTGAGCCGACGGTAGCTGTTGGCATAGCCAACGGTGTATTGCGTATCGCGACCACTACGATTCCAGTAGTTCTGGATGGAGCCGCTCAGGCTGAACGAGCCATATCCGTCGGGCAGGCTCTGGTTGAGGATCGCCTGAAAGCGGTTGCGATTCAGATCGGGGACGGTCCCCTGCCCCCGGGTATGCAAATCGCGCAGCGACATGGCATCTTCGAAGCCGAGATAGCCGCGGCTGGAATATCGATACGCGGCAATCGAAATGCTGGTGCTGGTGGGCTCCAACCACTTGCCATAGCTCAACCGGACGCTATGTCCCCTCCTGGTCTCTTGAGAGGAAATTTCCGCAGACGCTTGGGTAATGTCCACGCCAAAAGCGCCAAGGCCCGTGTTCAAGGCCACACCCGCGTTGCCCGCATGATAGACGGGCGACAGCATAAGTCCGCCGTAGCCGGTAATCGTGTTGCTGAATCCATGACGCACCGTAGCCTGCGCCAAGCCGGGTTTGCTATTGACCAACCGATTTCGGTAGGTACCGAGCGTCAAACTGTAGTTCGTCACCCCCTCGCGCACGGCATTGACGGGCGCCGCGAAAGGCACTCTCGAAACCAGCACCCGGCCATCGGCTTCCGTGACGATCACCTCCAAGTCTCCGCCATAACCCGTGGCATAGAGGTCATTGATCTCGAAAGGGCCCGGTGCGACCGTCGTCTCATAGATCACGTTGCGATTCTGACGAATTTGCACCTTGGCATTGCTGCTTGCTACGCCACGCACAATCGGCGCATAGTCGCGTTGGCTTTCGGGAAACATGCGGGTGTCACTCGCCAGCTTTACGCCTCGAAAGCCAAAGCTGTCGAATATCTCGCCATTGGTAAAGGCATCGCCGATGACAAGCTGGCTCTTCAGCGGCACGATCGCCCGGGAAAGATTGGTCAGGGTGCTCTGGTAGCCGCCGCCGCCAAGGCGCGAATGGGTATAGTTCCCAGAATGACGAAATCGCCATGGTCCGGCGTTCATGCCCGCGTTGATTCCTGCGAAAGTCTGGGTGTTGGATTGGGACGAACTGCTCGAAGAATAGGTGTTGGCGTTGTAGTTGACGTAGCCAGCAGTTATGCCATCGTCCCAATTTTCCGGGTCAACATATCCGCGCGCGCGGTTATTGAGCATCGCCTGGGGCACCGTGAGATTCAGGCGAAGGTCACCGGCATCGAAGTCTACGGTAGCCTGGGGAATCACCTCCGTAAGCGCGTAACACACGCCGGGAGTCACCAGAATTTCGGGCGCCTTGGATAAATCAACGCCAAGTCGGTTCAATAATGCCTTGTCAAAACAGGGCTGCGCGCCGGGTGCTTCGCCCATCTGGCGAAAATCAACTTCGACTCTCCCGACCCAATTGTCATTGAGGTAGAGATCCACTCGGTACTTTCCAGGCATGACTACGTTGCCTCGATTGAACCGGCTCACGTCGATCGAACTACCACCATGGCGCTGCAGGAAAATCTCGTTGAATTCGACCGGTTGTGCCGCGGCCATCTGGGTCGCCGACGCAACGGAGACCCCCTGAGACAAGCCGACCGCGGCGAAAATTCGCACGACACTGCGCGCCATCGCGCGGGGACCTGCGTTAGAGGCGAAATTGAAGCTGTGCATAGGAATCCGCGAAATCAAACCTGAGTAACCCGCGTCGCGGCCCATTACGGTTCAATCAGAGTGGCTTTCCCGGCGTAGGGCGAGCCATAGTCGTTGATTGCGCGGTATTCAATCGTGCCCCTGCGCCCGACAGTAAAGCCCGCGGGCAAGCGAAAGGCCTTCGTCTCTCCGGGCCCCACCATATCGACCTCTTCCGCCGAGGACGAATCCGAGCCACCGTTGTCAAGGGTTATCTCAATGAGCGACACGTGATAAGCGGAGGGATTGCTTACCTCTACTAATTGCCCTTGCCTGTCTTTTCTCAGTCGCCATTTGAGCGATTCATGTGCGGTATCCGCGCGACCGGCCAAGTCGGCGGGACGATAGAACATCTTGATGCGTGTACGGATCGCCAACTGAAGCGTGTTGATGTCAGACGCATCGGCCGCAGCTTTGGGCGGAATATCCAGCACGTTGAGCCAATAGATCGATTCCTTACCTTGAGGCATCGCCTCGTTGGTATGAAAGATACGCAAGTTCTGGCCCCTGCCCGGGTCCACGCGGGAGACAGCCGGGGTCACCACAAAGGGGACTTTTATGTCACTCGCATTCTGGACGGGATCACCATTATCGATCCACGCTTGCACCAACGACGCCGCATCCCCGTTATTCGTTATTCTCACCGTAACCTCGGCGTCACTCGACTGATAAATCACCCGCGTGCCCGCGATGACAATCGATGCCTCCGCGCGAAAGGCGATGACTGCCGCGAAACCAAGTAGAACCAATCCGACGACTGTTGCGATATTACGACCGAGCATTTTCATGGGATATTCAGCGAGGCGCCAGCAAGCGCCGCCGCAGGGCGAGCGCTTGCTGGAATATTGACTTTCGTTATTGATAAGCGATGGTGTACTGAACGCTTGCGGTCGCGGCACCGGCAGTGGCCTGCCCCGTCGCGACGTACTGCGCCGCATACACCAGCGTCGCGGCACCTTCCGACAGTGCGGTGGATTGCGAATTCTGCAGCGGCTCCGGCGCACCCACCACGATGCGCGAACCGTTTGCGTTCAGCAGGCGGATGCGGACATTGGCGGCATTGCCGTTACCCGTGGCGATATTCAAATCGCCCGAAGGGTTGGTGCCGGCGACATGTTCGAAAAATGCGCGAACGTTCCCAGCCTGCGGGGTGCAGTTGGTCAACGCAATCTGAAAGCGCGTATTGCCCGCGGTGGCATCGGCAGCGCTCAAAGAACTGGCCGATACCGTCGGCAGAGTGACGGTGAAGTCACGGCCCGAGCCGCCATTGATCGTGCAAGTTTGAGCGGTAATACGGCCATTGAATTGAATGGTGCCGTCCGCGGCGGCGGCAACCTGAGGCAGAAAGGCGCATGCCGACAGAGTCAGCGCGAAAATCAGCTTGGTTTTCATAGAGAGGGGTGCTTCCTAAGAGATAAAGTTACGCGACTGACGATTGAACGTTGACGATGCAACGCTTGTCAGTGCGGCAACTGTACCGAGGGGGGCACCTCTCGACTATCGGACTGCTCCCAAATTTTCCCGTCTCTTTGCGCGCGCACTTTTCACAATATCGGCCGCGCGCGGGGATTACAAAAACACACAAGACCCACATTTTGCAGAGTAATGAAAACCGCCGGAGCAGCGGCTATCGGCGCATCCAAAACAATGAAATCGAAACGAGCGCACTGGCCAGCAGACAGAGGGCTTCGACCATGAACTCACGGCGAACTGAGCTATCGACCGCCGCGATGGAGCAGACGGGGCGCGGATAAGGAATAGCACGCCGGGGCGCGACTTGCCCCGGACTCGCCGACAGATGCAGCGCGCTGGATTACAGACGCAACGAATCGAAGGCCGGCGAGGCAAACTCGCACCGCACAGCGATACTGCGCCCGATTGTTCGAGCTAGAGCGCTGTCGCTCTCAGCTCTTCAAGCGATTTCTATAAATAGGACAACGTGATGAGGTAGCCCGTCTGCGCCCTCTTTTCCGCCCCCGCTGGCGGTATGACTATTTTCGTGACGCTGGCGCGAACCTGCTTTGCTCCCAGGCGCGAAGCGTTTTCGGGCAGACCGCCAGCCCGCGCATTATCGGCTTCGCACTCAATGCGAACTTTGCGGCCATGGGCCGGTAGCGTGGCACTGCAAGGGTTGGACTCGACAATTGCGCCGCGAAAATGAATAACTCCCTGGGAAGCGTCGGCTTGCATCGAGAAGGCGCCGACGAAGACGAGCACCGGTAGCACGAGACGGCTAGGCTGTGGCTTGAGCATGGCAACTCCAGAACATGGCGAAACTGCGTGAGAACTGCTCGGGCCTATGGAAGATTGCGGCAGCCTTGGCATGACCTTCGTCCACCGTACGCAAACAAGCGCGGACGCTGCACTCAGCCTATGCACCAATGGCTGATTTGAATCCTACGCCAAAGTGATTCTCAATGCCACGCATATCGGAATTCTCTGATTTTTATCCGCACATGGTCGCGGGCGATTATTTTCCCGTAAGCTCGTCAACCTGCCGAAGGCAGGTTGGCGCGTCCCGGCCCGGTTAGCCGCGGTCACGGGCAATACTGTTCAATTACGTCGAAGGATCCACAGATGCAATTTCCTAAACTGGCTGCCGTTCTCTTGCTGGGCGTGGTGCCATATGCTGCGCAAGCAGAGACATGCAAACAGGCCACCCAAGATGAAATCGTGGCGCAGTTTGATCGCTGGAACGCCATGCTGAAAACGGGCGATGCCGACAAGGTGGTGTCGATGTATGAGGACGATGCCGTCCTGCTTCCGACGCTATCCAACACTCCCCGCCTGACACGGGAGGCCAAACGCGACTACTTCACGCACTTCCTCGCCCTTCAACCGGAAGGGCGGATTGACAGCCAAACAGTGAGAATCGGTTGCAACACGGCTGTTGCCACCGGTTTGTATACGTTTAAGTTCGGCAACGGCACTGAGACTGAGGCTCGCTATACGTACACATACAACTGGAACGGCAAGGACTGGCGCATAACCAGCCACCATTCTTCCGCATTGCCAGAAAAGTAGGCTGATGAGCGGCGCCACCGAAGCACGCGTGCGTTGCCGCCATGTCTCGGATGCGAGCTCCCCCAGGGAGCGGTCAGGCCGGTAGTGCGGAGCCTTCCGCGACACATGCGACCCGCCACCGCGCCGACCATTTCCGTGCCATCGACCGCGCAGCAATTACCCCGAGACCATTAACAAATTCCATCTTCTTTGATTGTCAGGGCTTCATGGATCGCTTCCACGAAATGCAGGTTTTTGTCCGCATTGCGGATAGAAAGAGTTTTTCCCTCGCCGCCGAGGACCTGCAGATTCCTCGAGCAACGGCCACCAATCTGATCAAGCGGTTGGAGGCGCGTATCGGTGCGCGACTGCTGGAGCGAACCACGCGGCAAGTCCGGTTGACTCAAGAAGGCGACGCCTACTACTGTCGCTGTGTCCGGCTGCTCACAGACCTGGAGGAAACGGAGAACTCGTTCCGCAACGCCTCGCCCAAGGGATTCTTGCGGGCGAACCTGCAAGGAACTCTGGCCAAGCATTTCGTGGTACCTGCCTTGGGCGATTTTCTGGCACGGTATCCCGATATCACGCTTCACGTGAGCGAGCACGACCGCCTCGTCGATCTCGTCCGCGAAGGTATGGACTGCGTACTTCGCGCGGGCGTGCCGCAAGATTCCACATTGATCGCCAAACAGGTGGCGCAAATGGAACAAGTGACCGTCGCCAGCCCCCACTACTTGAATCGGCACGGGGTGCCCGCGACACTCGAAGATCTGAAAGGCCATTTCGCCGTCGACTATGTATCCAGCGTCACCGGCCGGCCGATGAGCCTGGATTTTCTGGTGGGCAACGACGTCGTGAAGCGTCAGTTGAAGGCTCGGATATCGGTGTCCGGCGCGGACATGTACACCGGCGCGGCACTGTCCGGACTGGGGTTGGTGCAGGTGCCGCGCTATCGCATAGCAGCAGAAATTACGCAAGGGCGGTTGCATGTCGTTCTGCCGCAGCATCCACCTCCGCTGATGCCTGTGTCGGTACTCTATCCGCAACATCGCCAGCTGTCAGCGCGCGTCCGCGTATTCACACAATGGTTGACCCAGTGTTTCAACTCCTGAGCCTGCGCCGTCATGTTGCCTGTGCGAAAAGCTATTCACCGGTAGGGCATGCAATCACTTTTGCATCGGCTTATGATGTCTTGCGCTTGGACAAGATGGCGGAAGCGGCATCGCTTGCCACCGCCAGCAACCTGATCTGCCAGTACGAGAGAGGGGTTCTATGGTCAATCATGTAGACGTCGAGATCCGCGAGAGGGTAACTTCCGACTCGGTCGGCACATACCGGGCCTGGGTCGACCTCGCAATCCCCGATTTTGGTCTCCAGACCCGCGTGTTGATCGGTGTATTTCTGACAAAGCGGGAAGCGCAGCTTCGAGCAGCTCTTGTCGCCGGAAACATCCGTATGGCGCGAAATGAGCAGTTTCAGCCGCCGAAACGAGTCGCGCAAGGCGTTGGCGATGCGTGACATGAAAGAGGCAGCAAAGCCACTTGGCCGAGGGATCAGCATGCATTCTTGTCCACGCGACAGACCGGCAATGCCTGCGGCTCGAGTGCGCGTTTCGCCCCCGTGAGCAAGACCACATCGCAGAACGGCCGAGTTGGCGTTTTCCAATTTCACGTCCATTGAAGCAGTGCTCCGCGCAGGCTCAGCGCCGCCCTGGCGCTTGAACGGGCGTGCCAATTGCGGCGACTACTACTTAGCGTAATTCGGGGAACGGGGACCGTACAGAATGCCGCCGGAAGTGCCGGCACTGAGCAGCATGTTGTTCGTCATGCCGGCGACGCCATAGCTGCGGTCGGAGAGCGTATTGACGACCTGATCCACCACCGCCTGCACCAGCATGCCGATCAGGCCGCCGCTGCTGTTGCTGGCTTGCACGACCTCCTTGCTGCCATCCCACAGCTTGGCGCCCGTGCGCAGGTCCACCAGCGCGGCGTCGATCGAGACGGTGATCGAGCTGGACAGGACCGCATAGCTCGACCCGTACTGTTTGACGGTCATGTACAAGGCGGCATCCGCGCCAAAGATCTCGCGCAGGCGCGCGGCCGGCAACTCGTGGATTTCGTCCGCGTTGGTCAGGCCATTCTGCTTGAAGGTCTCTTCCATGACGGCCACGGGCACGACGTAGTAGCCCGATTCCGCCAGCGGCATGGTCGCCTGCGCCAGCACCGCCGCGCCCGCCGCCACGTCCACGGACGTGTTCAGCGGCGGCAGCACCAGGATCGATGCCGGCTTGCTTTCGCGAAAGGCGGCATAGTCCACGTTGCGCTGCGGCGCGGCGCAACCCGCCAGCAGCGCGACCAGCGCCAACACGGCAATACGCATGATCGTGTTCATCTCAGGCTCCTTGCTTGGCCGGCTGTGCGCTGGCGGGCGTGGGCGCGGCGGGCGCGGCGGGCGCCGCCGACGGCGCGGCCGACGCGGCGTTGTCCGCCATCTTGCTGGCATTGCGCAGCAGGAAATCCATGAACGGCTTGGATTCGGGGAAGGCCGCCTTCTCGCCTTCCAGCTGTTCCAGGCCCTTGGCGCCATCACCCAGCTTCAGGTACAGCATGCCCAGATGCGCGCGGAAGCCCGGCGGCAATTGCGCGTTGCTCGCCCGCGCGGTTTCGATGTTCTTTTCCATCGCCAGGCTCTGCGCCGCGTAGTCGGCGCCGTCGTCCTTGAGATAGGCGTAGACCGAAGGTTGGTACGACTGCCAGCTGTACATGCTCTTGGGTTGCTGCGCGCACGCACCCAGCAACCCCGCCACGGCAACCACCGCCATGGCACGCCCCATGCGCGCGAGCGCCCGCGGGCGCGCCTTCGCCAGATTGTTCGACATTGGGATACCTATCAGGGTTGGACCGGTTGCCAGGCGCCTTGCTCGATGCCATCGACCAGGCGATCGACGGCCTCGCGGATCGCCAGGTCCAGCACCTTGCCGTTCAGCGTGGAGTCATAGCCGGCGGTGCCGCCGAAGCCGATGACTTCGCGGTTGGACAGGCTGTATTCGCCCGCCCCCGACGCGGAATAGACCACCTCGGAGGTCGTCACGTCGACCACGTTGAGGTCGACCTTGGCGTAAGCCACCTGTTCCTTGCCGCGGCCGAGGATGCCGAACAGCTGATGGTCGCCCGTCACCTTGCGGCCGAACGCCGTCACGTCGCCCGTCACGACGTAACGCGCGCCCTTGATCTGGCTGGCCTTTTTGTTGAACGCCGCTTCCTGGGCGATTTCGGACAGGTTGTCGCGGTCCATCACCTGGAACCGGCCGCTGCGCTGCAGGTGGCTGACCAGGATGGTCTTGGCCTGGCCGCCGAGGCGGTCCACGCCGTCGGAGAACACGCCACGCAGGTAGTTGGTGCGGTTGTCGAACTTGCCAACCGAGATCGGACTTCGCACGCCCTGGTAGGGCTTGCTGGCCGCGGCGACCGCGGGTACCGCGACCGACTGGGAACGTTCGGTGGCGCAACCGGCAAGTACCAACGACAGGAGAGTTGCCGCGCCGACTCGTATTTTGCTTTTCATCATGCCCTATTCCAGGTGATCACAACTTCGTCGAAACCAGACGGCCTTTTAAGCCATGTGATGACGCCTTGAAAATAGGATTGCTCTGAAACGCGCAACGAGCTTGAGACAGCGGAGCCTCATGTTCCACGCTCTGGCCATGTCCGGGTTCGATGCGCATGTGTTTCGGCTGGCAATGCCCCACCGTGGATTCATTCCTGATGCGCTGGCGTTGGCGGTGGTATATGCTTGGAACCCCTTCCGGTCCTGGCAGAGCAAGAATTGCTCCCGTTGGGCCGCCCATCCTGGATAAACCCGAGACCCGCGTTATTGCCGGGCACCCCGAAGACGCGTTCACAAATCGGGCAGAACATGCCGCCTGAAGCATGCGCACGCTGATATGGATACGGATATGGCAGCTCTAGAACGGCAGCTCGAAAGCTCGCCCTCCCCCGAATCATTTGCATTGCTGGAACATGCCTTTCGCACAGCGCCCATCGGCTTGCTGATCGCGACAGACCGCGTGATCACGCTCTACAACGAGACATTCGCAAGAATATTCGGCTACGACGAGCGTGAACTGATAGGCCGATCACTGGACTGTCTGTATCCCTCCATCGCCGAATTCCAGCATACGGGAGAGAAAGCAGCCGAGACCATGCAAAAGCGCGGGAAATATAGCGACGAGCGAATCATGCGGCATCGGTCAGGGCGGCTGTTCTGGTGCCATGCCACAGGCCAGGCAATGGATTTGAATCAGCCTCTCGCTTCGGCCACCTGGGTTTTCGAAGACATTTCCAATAATCGTCCCGTTACCACAGGACTGACTGCTCGCGAACGGCAGATCGCACGACTGTTGGTCGAGGGACGATCGAGCAAGCAGATCGCGAAGGAGCTCGACGTCAGCCCCAGGACAATCGAGGCGCATCGGGCGCGCTTGATGCGCAAGCTGAACGCCCAGACCGCCGGTGCGCTGATCGCAAAGCTGATCGGCCGTTCGGAAAATTGAAGCGGCCGGCCTCCCACTGCCCTTCCAAGTGCGCCCCGCTACGCGTTCTCCGCAAGAATCAGCACGGCCCGATGCCTCAACGTAGGCCCTCTAGCAGGTAGAGGTGCGTCTTGGCGGACTTGAAACGTATCTGTGCAACTTCCTGATACGCGTCCGAGTAATAAAACTCCTTGAGCATCTCCATGGAGTCGAACTCCAGCAGGATGACGCGCTTGACGTTGCGCCCCCCTTCGATCACTTCAGGGTTGTCGGTGGCCGACAACATACGCACTCCGTATGCCTTCAGTATCGGCCTTACCTTGACCATGTATTCGTTGTAGAACAACTCGTTGTCGGTGACGCCGAGTTCTGCGAACAGATATCCTTTCATGAGTGCTTTTCCTTCATTTGGATTGACTCGACCAGCGTGCGCGCGCCGACCCGGGCCGGCCATCTTCAGATAGAACGCATGGCCGGATCCGACGGCCGTTCGATGGAAGCAGAACTTCCGCCGGCGACAAAGTCCTGCTTGCGCAACAGGGTCAACGAAACAAGAGACACCACCCCCGTCGCAGCAAAGAAATACATGGGAGAAGAGATATCGCCTGTACGCTGGATCAGCCAGGTGGACACCATGGGCGCCGTGCCTCCGAACAAGGCAACAGGCAGGTTGTAGGCCAACGCGATGCCCGTCGAGCGGACTTTGGTCGGCAGCAGTTCGCTCATCGTTGCATACGTGGAGGAGACATACAGGCCAAATGAAATGGCTGTAGCCATCAACGGCCAGATGAAGGTCGACGGTGTCGCGCCGTCGGCAACGGCGAAGAACCAGATCATGCAGACCGTGGCGAACAGACCGGTGACGATCAGGAATGGCTTGCGGCCATATCGATCGGTAAACATGCCACCGAACGGCATCACCAATGCAGCGCAAAGACTGGACAAACTCGAATAGACCAACGTCGTCGCATCATTGAAATGCAGCAGTTGCTTCATGTAGGTGGAAGCAAACGTCAGCACCAGGTAGAAGATCGAACTGTGCAGCACGATGATGGCGCCTACCAGCAGCAGGGCGCGGCTGTGCGTCAGGGCCTCTTTCAAGGGGGCAGGCGACACCTCTCCTTTCTTCACCAAAGCCATGAATTCGGGGCTGTCCTCCAGCCTGAGCCGGATGTACATGGAGACGACCCCCATTGGCGCTGCAATCAGAAAGGGGATGCGCCATCCTCCGTCCTGCATGAATTGCGCGCCCAACGCGTACGTCAGTCCGTTGGCTATCGCTCCACCGAGCAGCAGTCCCAGCACCGCGGTGACCATCAACCAGCTAGTCGAGTATCCGCGCCGCTCCGGCCCCGCGTACTCGGCAATGAAGCTGGTGATCGTGCCGATCTCGCCGCCTGCGGAGAACCCTTGAATACACCGCACGATCACCAGCAGCACGGGGCCGGCGATACCGATCTGAGCATGCGTGGGAAGCAGGCCAATCAGGCAGGTCGAGCCGGACATCAATATCAGCACGGTGACCAGCGTCTTGCGTCGTCCGACACGATCGGCCATGGGGCCGAAGAATAGTCCGCCGAGAGGACGGACGAAGAAGCTCAGAGCGAACGCAGCAAACGAGCCGAGAAGGCTCGTCATCGGGTCATCGGAGGCGAAGAAGGCTTGACCGATGTAGGCGGCGAGAAAGCCGTACACACCGTAGTCGTACCATTCGATGAGATGGCCAAGGGAGGCGCCTACGAAAACGCGCCGGGATGCCTTCGGCTGAGCCGATGAATGATGGGCCGTCATTGTTGTCTCCTGGTGTATGAGTTTTCTACTTTTTGGAATCTGGATGAGCGCCGCGCGCTTTCCAAAGACGCCCGATCAGGGCTGTCAACGTTTCAATGGCACGCTTGCCTGCCTGGGGAAGGCTGCGTCAGCCCCTGGCGAAATGGTGGCGATGCGTATGGCATTCGGCAGACGCGGGCGGTCCGCCAAAACCTGGTCGGCGGAGTCAACTGACGCATCTAGGTGACGCTTCCAGCGGGCTGCCGCCGGGCGTCGTTGCTGCTTCAGCAGGCAGCTGGCAGGCTCTCGGGGGGATCACAGGCAACGGTTTCCATACGGGCCGGCACCGAGACTTCCAGCAACGCCAAATCCGAAGAAATGCCGATTTCGTTGTGCTTTGCCCCTGGCGGAATGGACAGCGATTCGCCGGGTCCGACACGGATGACGCGGCCGTCTTCGAACTGCAGGTCGATCCAGCCTCGAAGGGCGAAGATGAACTGGGTTTCGCAGACGTGATAGTGCCAGCCGGTCTCTTTCATCACGCCAGTGGCGAGCGTGACCTGAGCCCTCATCTTGCCATCGGTGGCCGCCGTCACGCCCAGGTCCCTGTAATTGAAGAAGGGGCGGCGACCAGCGACCAGAGGCGCGCTCTCCTCGGTGGCATACGCCAGCTTCTCGAGCAGCTGGCGGGGATTATGGGCGGCGGCTGGAGCGATCGCTTCGCTTGCATGGTCCATTGATGCCTCCTGGATCTGAGGATTGCCGACCAAGCGCGCCCCGACGTAGCAGGCGGGAAAATTGAGGCACCCACTCAAGTGACGTGGCTGAATCGCTTGGCATCGGGAGACCACTTTAGCGACCAATCAAGGCAGCTGACAGTCGCAAAACTACGCTAGGTAAAACCCTAGAGCCGAGCAGATCAGGCCGGCTCTCATAGCAACGCCAGCAGGGCAAAAAAACTCCGGTGCGAACGTCATCCAGGTCAGACACGAGATTTCGATGAAATCGTCCGGGCAGGCTTACGCGAATCGTCGTTGCCGAGGATCGGAACAAGCCTGGCGCAATGCAATCAGCCGATCTTGCGCGCAATGGACTCGACCGCGGCCCACGGCGACGGGTGCCCCGGCGCATGGGGCAACCAAGATCGCAACGCCGTGGTAAGCGATGCTTTTAAGCAGCTCATCCCTTGTGGCGGCAGGCTCAATTGAAGCATCGCCGCTGGCTCTGTAGGCCCTGAGTTTGCCGCTCCTCGCCGGGCTGTCGACATCAACATCATGCAGAGGCATCACGCAGACACAAGAGGAACCCGGTAGAAATCGGTTCACCCAAGACTAAACTCGAGCGCCCTGGAGCAACCAAAAAGTGATTTGGCACGCACCAAGACACCAAGCTGAATGAAATTTTCGCTCGGAAATCCAGATCGTGTGAATTTTTTGGACAAGAGCTTACTTGAACGACTAAAAGGCTGCTTTTCCCGGCTGTCGCTCCAGAGTCCGCTGGACTCTAAATTTTGAAGCTCATCGACCAAATCAGTGTGCGATCCGCGTAGACAGGGCATCGACACGTTTGTCGGCCGCCAATTCGATTGAAGAGAATCTCAAGTTGAATGAACGCGACAGAAGGACACCTCCATGCTTGCTGTGAGATTTCATTGAGGTTGAAAAAGCCACTTACTCGAAATCAGTGATTCAAAGGATGTTAGTTTATTGACTTTGGATAGTCCATTGCAGTAGACGTGATGGGCACCTCAAAAAACTTTGCAAGCTCCTTCAGCGCCTCCTGGCTGTCTGACACGACAGAAAAAACTAGATATACGCTTCCCTCATGAAGTATCGCGCCCACAGCTGTCTTCTCTGCCGCAGCGCAACGCCACTCCTTCTCATTGCGATGAGGTCCAGCAATATCCGAACATTGGTGCATAGCAATTTAGGAGATAGCTATGCGAATCGGCGATTACTTCATCCATACCCATGGCTAGCCGCAGCAAATCTTTCGTCATTGCGTCGATTCCGACTTACAGAGCACTCATATTCTATGTTTGCCGGAGCATGAAAATTGTCTCACTGGATACAAGAGCTTATCTCTTCTCATGCTGGCGTAGCACTCGTATCTCGTCGAAATTCCATTACAGGGGATTGTTCTCGTTCGCGAACCTAAGAGCCCGGCCAACGCGCTCTGGCAATTCAGAAACCAGGACGCCCGTGAGCGTACCGCCCGAGAGCCTGCTTAGCAGGCCTGCCCGCATGCCAAAAGCCCTAGGTCCATGGACGTCGGCCGCAACCGTGTCTCCCACGAACAATACCTCCTTCGCAGCACACCCAAGCTGGTCCACTAGATACTGATAAATGCGGCGATCCGGCTTCACCGCTCCAATGTCATAGCTCATGGCGTAGACATCCAGATTCGGCAGCAGCGCCTTGACCACCGCCCCATAGGGCATCGCCAAATTTGAGCAAAGACCTATTCGATAACCGCATTCTTGCAGCAAAGAGACCGTCTGCTCTGCGTCTGGGTATAAACTTACACTCGATAACTCCTGGTCTAAGTCCGCCTTCAGTTGCTCGATCAATTCATCTGGCGGCAACAGCCCGAACATTTCGGCGACAGCATGAAGATCCAGAGCATTAGTCATGATGCGAGCAGCGTCCACAGGCGTCGCCGCTCGGCCGTTGACTTCGCCCCATTTCAGCAACCGGCGAAATGGTGAGCGTCTATCTCCAATATAGAAAAGAGTTCCAAACGCATCAAAGGTTATCGCTTTCACGGCCACACTTATCTACCCCATAAATCCAAGGCATAGGAGAGGCAAACCCCAAGACTTGGGTAGCCACAGCCGAACGTTTCCAGCCGTAGCTCTTCAGCCCTTCCCTTTTCCCACGAAACATCGTAGGAGATGGATGCGGCCGGTCTCTCCGCCCCCTCACAAACATGTCTGCTGGTGTTCGTGCTGGAGCAACGTTTAGTCGTTCATGTACTATCAGCCACCGCGTAAGGCAGAAGTGAGAACCTGGCCCATAGAGCCTCTTCAGCCAGCCGTTGAGCAGGTCCTTTCCAGCATGCCTTTCCGACTGACACGAATTCTGATCTACTACCTATAAAGAAGCCCGGCGTGCCACCCCGTATCAGCGATCGCATGGCTTCCCGAATTTGAATCTCGGCCATCCTATTGACTGGAGCGGGCAGTTCATTAGCCCGCGTGCCACCCGCAATAAGAATCGATGGAAGCAAAGCCAAGGGCAGTTCAGAATCGATTCCGGCCACTCGAAACCATCCCCTTACAAGCGCCGCTGTGACAACATTCTGAAGATCGACGAGATCCTGGACCTGCTGCTGCGGATAGCAGTGACTCCCCGCAGTGCCATAACTGAGTTCCGCCATGCAATTCGAGCAGCGTCCGCAAAGGGAGATACCCGCTTGGACGGGGCGTCGCCCATGGTAGTGAAAAGCACTTAGGGCACGCTCACACGCCATGCAGGTGTTCAAGATGGGACAATAGTGCGATGGGCAAACCGTCCAGTATTTCAACCGCCACGTACTTCTCCAGTAGGGCTGCTCATCTTGCTCTAAACAATACGGACAATATCCTAACAACGGCATACCTAAACTGGACACTTTGATCCAAGCATGTGTCCACTTCTCAGTACGAAAGGCTTCGAAGAACTTCGACATCTGGCGCACCGTGTCGAATGGGAAATCTATGCCCTTGGTGAACCTCGCGACGATCCGCGGGTTGATGGCCAGATCGAGATCCCGCCTCTTAACTACATTGAAGGTGCAAAGCAGTTCTGCAGCGGTCAACGCGTGGAGTTCAGCGGTTCGTAGCAGCCACGAAAAGCACGACTCGTCGACGTATGGCTTGGCGTGAATGTAAAGCAATTGGTCGTCCATCGCCGCTCCCATATCACGCCGCAAAAAGCTCTAGCTGAGCCGACAAGCTTCTTTGAATGGAGCTATCAAAAGCAGCAAGCATGGGAACAAACGAACAAACCTTCTGCAATTCGTCGCTATTGAGATCTTGGGAGAGTTCCGCCCCTAACCAGATCGAATCTCGCCGCGTCGGCGGCGTATGAAGACAGCCAATGGCTGCTCTAACCAGGCAAACCGCCGAGGTGACATCCGGGGCGCGGGTCACTTTCCCAGGCACAGGCTTTCCTTCTGGCATTAATGAGACGATCCCCAAGCTCCAAATCAATCGAAGCAGGGAGTTGAGGGAGAGGCCAGCGAAGAGCGGATGGGACGAGGCCGTCTCTTGCTCCGAACGCGTGAGCTTTTCTTCAAAACTCGCACACAAATCCAATTCACTTTTGTCGTCCGCAGCCACGACCTGATCGACAAAACTGGCGCCACAGAAGCATTCAAGCAATCCTGGACGACGCCACGATATCCTTCGGCCACAATCGGCGCACTCATCAACCAATCTAACGCAATGTCTCCTGCACGCCGTAGCAATCGATATCTCCCAGTAAGCCCTAGCGAATCCATCATCGCACAAGCACATCGGACACAATCTTGGCCATGCATGACGAAGCAGATAGGGTCGAGTGAAAAGTGTGTTGTGAAAAATCACCACATCTCGGCCATCGTCTCTAGCCAGCAACGGGGTGGCACGGGCTAGCGCATCAGGGGTCGCTCCGAACAGATACGCGACATACTTCACCGATTTCGCGGACAGATATCGATGCCCCGGAGATTCGACAATCTGAACGAGTTCGCTGAATGAAATGCCATTCCGACAAGCCATCCTCAAACCGTAGCCGGATCCTGACTCTCCTCGCCGGATCTCATCTTGCTCTGGAAATGGGCGCCCCAAAGCTTGGTCAATCGGTAGCAAAGGGATTCTCCCTGGAGGTGTCTACGCCAAAGTGAGCCACGAATGCCTCCCTCAAAAGCTCCCGAGTCAATTCCATACGCTCCGTCATCACGCCTATGCAAATTGCGTGCCTCAACAGTCCCTTGGTTTCTCGCGGCGAACCCTTCGTCGCTTCCCACAGGCTCACCGCCGTCTCCCTATCCTTGCCGATAAGAGACAGGTCAAATTCTCTGCAACCCGTAGCCAGAGCATTGAGAAAGCCTCGCCACTCGGCGTTGAGCGAGAAGTAGCTCAGTCTCACGACCGTGGGGATACGGGAAGTGAGCTGCTCATCCAATCCTTCGAGCCGGTCCATAGACTCCGTTCCTAGCAACACTACTGGCACTCGGACAAGGTTCATGAGCCGCTTCAACCAATCAACAACCGAAGTCGCTACCTTGAGCCCTCCCGACAGGAATATGTGTTGAAACTCGTCTAGAGCAATCAGCCTCGTGCGGTGGTGCGTGATGGCCTTTACCAAAACCAGATTCACATCATTGTTGTTTGCGCTAGATCGTCCCAGGTTCTGTGCCGCGTAGTTGTAGTTTTTGAGCAAGTCTGTCTGTACTTGAGATACTGACGGAAGCTCCTTCACGCTCGCGAAAATCATGTCCTTGGACCGCTCTTCATCGTTTGACTGCTCCATCCTACTTCGAATGAAGTCCAGCAAGGCAGACTTCCCGGCCCCGGCAGGGGCGGACACTCGGACTCCAGCAAAGGTTCCCGCAAACCGTCCGATCTCTACCGCGTCTTCAATGTGATTAACTGCAATGTTGAATTTTGTGTGCGGGACGATCAAACCCTGTAGCGTCTTAGTAGCATCAGTTGCCTTTCTTGTGTACGCCATGTTTACTCCCACCATTTTTGCGCATTTGGATCAACTACTTCAAATGTGGGAATCTCTTGGTCAAGAAGTTGCGGAGAATTTTCTGCAACACCGACCGGTGCTGTAGCGCTGGGCTCGAGAAGTTCAACCTTGCGGTCGGAGTTAACACCACCCAAGGCGGCTAGATGTCGGCGTTCTCTCCGGAACTTTTTCCCCTCTTTAATCGACTTGGATATTTGATCGCGTAGCTCCGCCTTCGCTTGGAGGAGATACTCAATCGCCCCGCTGCTCTGGTGTTTAGAACGGGCCTCCGATCGAAGGTATCTATGCTGAAGGACTGACAGCCCTTGTGCATATTTCGAGTGCAGACAGGGAACCGCTATCCAGCCCCTGGATACAGGATCCTGGACCCATATCGCGCCTAAGTCACCAGGGTCATAGCGCATCAAAGTCTTGAAGCTAGGATGCGGCTGTCGATCCGCTATTTCACCCAGTTCCACACTTCGATATGGCAACCGCAAGAACTCCACCCCTCCGGGCCCGACCGACGTACTCTTCTGAAGCGCAGTTAAGAAACGCAGTTCGTCTAGATTTGGGACAAGGACGGGAGCGGGATCAACAACCAATCCCTCTTTCAACCTATCGATGGGCCGAACTAATGTGCGGTCTGGAATTTCAAATGGATGCACATCAACCGCCCACTTAATGATGATAGAAGAGAGCGCGGAGAAGGTAATGCAAGCCGTTTTACTCGGATCGCTGGGGTCCTTTGCCTCGCCAGGCTTTTGTGTTCTTCCTTCAGCAGGAAGGAGTCGCGTGAATTCCAGCATATAGCGTTCAACGGTTGGTTTGAACCAGGGACGTCGGACAGGTCCGAACTCCAGATCACAACCAAGTACATTCGCGATTCGCTTAAGTTGCGGCGATTGAAACGCCAACGCGTTGTCCACCACCAAGCACTCCCACATCCCCGGCGTCACCCATTCGTTCTTTAGGTCAATCCCCGCTACAACATCGTCCTTCAGCGTAAGCGCCATCCGTATAGCCTTTGCCACGCGCCCCAGGGTTTCGCCTTCAAAGCTGATATAGATCGCAAGTATGTAGTTTGAAAAGGAATCGATGATCATTGTCAGCATGGGCCGACCGAGCGGTACGTGCCTGTCGTCGTCGATCACGTGGACGTCCAACATCGTGTGATCCATTTCCACTCGCTCCAACGGGCGTGTCGCGTAAACCCCTCCGGTGGATCTGCGCCACCTATGCGCTGCATACGTGCCGCCCTTACGGGCACGATCTCTTTCATAGGCGGGTACGGTCTTGCAAAGACGCCAAAACGATGTCCAACTCATAGGCGAGACATCCTCCGCATCGGGGCCGCGCTTCTTCAGATGAGCCTGGTGAGCGCCGAGATATATCTCATATGTTTCTCTTAAAGTTCTTCCATTTCTTCTAAAGTAATGTGTACGCATGCACGTCCAAGCAACGCTAGCGACCCATTCCGCTATCCGGGTGGGACTACGCCGAAATGCTGTCCGGGGAATCAGAGAGGCAATATTGCCATCGCCTTTTTCATAAGCAGCCAGCCACCGATAGACAGTTGTCGGCGACGGAGGATGTCTTTCCTCCAGCCTTTCCGCAGTTGCGCGAATCACATCAATCAATTCGCTGGCACTTAGCTCCCCCGGCCCCCGACGCCTAGCCGCCAACACGTAAGCTCTCTTGCGGTCGAGAATCCGCTCTTGATCTTCGGACAATTTGGAGAGTAGATATGGAAGCGTCTCGCTGAGTTGTCCCTGCAATGCAGATTCGCTTTCTGCGCCCGAATCACCCAGGATTTTTACCCGCCCAGCGCTTACATCCCTTTGTAAGTTGGCAACTCTGTACGTCTTTCTCGCGCCTGTAGCCACATCCTCGAGTTGCACCACTGAACTCTTCTCAAGCAACCGGTCAACCTCAAAATTTCGCTCACCAATCTGGAGGGCTAAGCCACGCTGAATAAGATGACGAGACATCACGCATCTCCTCAAAGTGCGAGTAAGAATAGATGTAATCCAGGTTCAAATCGGGCTGCAGTACAAGCGCTTTTCGGCCGATCGCGCCTATCAGCTCATACGGCGCGAGACCGGTCGCATCAGCTAGCGATGACAACGCAATAGGAAATTTCAGCTCTGGGACGAGGCGACGCACTACCTCCGCATGCCTCCCCGCGGTAGCTGATATTGCTTGGCGTAGGATTCGAGCCGCGTGACTGCGGCGCTGCCCGTGGTCGATTTCGCGCTCTGTGCAGACCAGAAATTGATAGCCGAGACCATGCAGGATTTCACCGGCCGCCGTCAGCTCTTCGATATGTTTAGGGATGTGAGCCGACGGCTTCACTTCGACAACTAATCGGCTCGAGTCGCGAAAGGTCAATAGCAGATCGGGGGTATAATGCTTCCCGTCCGGCAACGCCAGCTTAAAGGGTTGGTCCTTGATTTGGGCCAAGCCAGGACATAGTAGCGCAATGCGAATAAATCCCTGTTCCAACAGGCTTTCGTATTCGATCTGCTCATCCTGAAACCAGGGACAACTGATATAGCCCACGCGCCTATGTGGCGAGCGTGTCACTACCTTTCGGCCTCGCAGGAACGCCATTTCGATCTCCTTGGGCAGCGTTCGTCCGCAGCTCTAAAAACTGTAGACGTGACTTGACGTCGCCACGCAAAGGAGAGAAACTGAGGTTGTTCAAGTCGCAGAGCCTCAACACTTTGCACAGCGCCGGTCATCTTTCGAGGTGGTCGGCGTTTTACTTTCTACATGCGTGTCTCCCCTGACTTCGATCGTCAAGACTGAATCCCACAATTTTGTAGCGACGGCGAATGCAACAGGTCATACCCTCCGCAAAGCTAGTCCCGCGTCGGAAATACCGCCAGTTGCACTGCCCTTAAGAGCTGTGGCGCTGCCATGCGCTGAATGAATCCTTCCATCTGCTGCTCGCCATATCCGTGCATATGGTCAATGCCGTCGACCGCCACAGACCAGATCGCCGCATCCCAAAGTTGCTGACGTTCGGCTGCCGATGCGGTCAATGCGTCCGCGATGCGTAAAAGATCCTCCCGCTTAGGAGGCGGCCGCCGACCGCGTTCGATATGCGAGAGGTACGAGGCGTGAAGGCCGACCTGTTGGGCCAACTCAGCGAGCGTTAGTCCTTGCTGCAAGCGAAGCGCAGTCAGGTTTCGTCCGAAGGTTCGTGTCATTAGTGCTCCACACGACAAGTGGCTTCTCCCAGCGTACCAAAAGCGGCCAGACATTGATAGTCCTAAATAATAAGAATGAATCGCACCATTAACTCATTCTATTAATTGACCTAGCGTCCCATCCAGTCATTGCAACATAGCGCTTGATTTCCCCAACACATTTTCGAACAACGTGCCTTAGGAGGCAGTACGATCACAGTAAGGCTCATACAGACCGCCAAGCTCTCAGGCGCCCCGCAATTCCCCGTTGCCCATCTTGTGCGTCACCCACTATGAAGAATTCACACACTTGGACAGCAAAAGAGCTCATGGATCGCTTTGCTTGGCAGTTCCAGGCAGGATTTCGGCTTGATGGTTGCGTTCCGCCCTCTTGGAATGGTGTGCTGTTTGAGCTCATGTTCGCTATTGAAGACGTCCTTTCCGACGAGGAGCGGCAGCGCTTCTGGTGGACCGATATTAAAGAGAAGCGCGGCGAATTAAGAGCCTATTACGTCAACAACAACGCAGTAGACAAGGAGCAGGAAGTCGCCTCCCTGATCGACCGCGCCGAAAACCTCGTAAACGCAATTGTTCCCAAGGAAGGAAACGCTCTCTTTAGCCATCGCGCGACGCGAAGTCGCCGATAAGACAGATAGTTGGCAGCACTGGCACTCTCCCCTCATTGCGCCGGCGCTCCCATGGCGTAGCGCGGCGCCGGCACAACATAGTCTGATCGTGCCGTACCGGCGACCTGACTCCGCCTTGCTCCCGCGGTCGAACGAATCATGGAACATCGCTGGAAGCGCCCCGCTTCCAGAGCTTCGCCCCCCCTGGAACAAGCACCCATCTTTGAGTTTCCGGCTCGAAATCTCGAACGTGTGCGATTTGAGAGGGACAACTCACGGACTAGCGCTATCGGCTAAAAGCGGCCATTCATGGTAGGCCTTTGGAATCTCCTCCCAGGAGTTATCGACTCTGCTCCGAACCTCCAGTGACGGCTATCGCTGCAGGCTCGTTGAGTGATGTGAGGCCAATCATCGTCAAATTCGCAAATAGGGTTTTTCCCGACTAAGTACTTCGTTCGGGAACTTCACGTGGTCGGATTGCTGTCTCAAAGATGTCTCTCTGAGACTAGAGAAATGGACAGCCATCGCGTTGGGGGGTCACGATCGTCGCGCGGTGGATGGCCCGCGTAACCGCGACGCGCAGTGCCAGCCGCGACTGCGCGATGCGCCTAGAGTCAGCGTTGACAGCCAAGATGCGCCCGGAAAACGAGCCCTCGTAGATGACGACCTCGTCAAACTCCTTCCCCTTGGCCTTGTGGATCGTCATCAAATTCAGCCCGCGCCAATCCTTCTGCGTGGCGGCGAAATGCTCCTGTAGCATGGCCTCGCGAAGTGCCGACTCTGCGTCTGCATAGTCGCCCCGCGTCCGCCACATTTCACTTAGCGCAGTGCGCAGCGCGGAGCCCCTGTGCAGCAGGCGAAGAAAACGCGCGTCCTCGGCCACCCGGGCCACTTGGGGAGAGGTGGACGTGGCGATCAGTTCCTGCATACCAGTCCAGTCTTCCTCTGGATTTCCTGAGAGCCTGAGATCCGCTCGTACGGCTGCGATTCTCTGGCATTCCTCGATGATAAGCACCCTGTTCTTTCCCCGGATCTTTCCCGTCGACATATAAGTACCGATCGCGCCAGCGAGATCCATCTCCGCCTGCGCAGGAGCCTTATTGCCCCCACGGCCACGGATGTGAGTGTGCAGCGTGGCGACTAGGCGCGACACCAGCTCCGCTGAAGGCCCCCCTCCCAGCAGCACGGCGATGACGTTCGCAGCCAAGGACGGCGACTCCGCGTCCATCGCCACATCGTGCCGGAGCGCGGGCAGTCCGTCCATGTCCGAAGAAAGGTACTGCGAGAACTGCAGCATGAACGCCTTTGATGGCACAAGTACGGACACTGAGGCGTTCGGCTGGTTGCGCAAGCGCCTGAGTGCGGCCAGCACCTCCGCCTTCGCCCTGAAGTGCGGGCTCTGATTCCTCCGGAAGCCGTAGCGCACGATCCTCACATGCGTGTACTCCCTGCCACGGTTCCGGTCAGCCAACAAATCGTTGCCGAAGACCGTTATGTCTGTCCCGCTGCTTCGATGGTTCTCACCCGAGAAATCGAAGCTTGACGGCTGGAACGCCTCGACAAAATCCCCCAAACGACGTGGATCGGCGCCCCGGAATTCATAAATGCGTTGGTCGGGGTCACCGAGCGCGATCAGTCGACTATGTCGGCCCAACTGGTGGATGAGCGCCCACTCATCGGCATTGGTGTCCTGGAACTCGTCAAGGATCACCTCTGGATATGAGTCGCAATAGATTCTCGCCAACCGGTCACTGCGCTGAAAGAGCTGTGCGACTAGTCGAGCGAACAGGTCGAAATGCAGCCGTCCTTCCTCTTCGAACAGGCGCAGCATCTCCTGCTCGCGGACGCTGGCGTCTATGTCAGCAAAGTGGGCCGCTGCCTCCGGTGGCGGCAGAAGGGTGATGCCCCTAGCGGCGTTCAACAGGTAACCGTGGCTCCGCAGGATGCTCCAGGCGAATCCGTGGTACGTGTTTATCTCGAGGTGCTGAAGCTCATCCGGTGAGATGAGCTCTGCCGCCTTCTCAAGGATGCGCGCGACTGTTGGCCTTGCAAAGCTCAGGAATAGAACCTTCTGGCCCGGCTTCAACGTTCCGCTAGCAATCTGCTGCTGGGCTTTGATGAGCGCCACGTGGGTCTTGCCTGCCCCCGGACCAGCAAGGGCCAATGCGTGTCCGGGGCACACTAAGAACGCGAGCTTCTGCGGACTCATGACCATAGACGTCAGGCTGAGGTAGGTTCGATGGACGGTGTAGGTGGCTCTGGAGGCGGAGGCTCAATGACACGGAATATGCCATGTAGGCAACTGGCGATATATTCGGGCGTCTCTTGCCAACCAGAGCAACACGCCAGCAGATCGGCCGCCTGACCGCTACCCTTGCCCCAGGCGAAGTACTCCGACAGCGCATCCCTCAACGTCGGCAGATCGGACTCTGCACTGGGGGTCAGGTGAATCAAGTGCTGTGGCCACTCGCCGTCCGCCACCACGCCCAGCGCATAACGCCGAATCGCGTCTTCGCTGGTACCCTGCAGCACCAGGGACTCGAATCCTTTCATGGGTGATTCGTACGGGTGGTCGACAGCAGCACGAATGAGCGCGATTTGTACCTCATCCTGCTTGTCGAAAACCGCGAAGACAGTCTTGCCTAGAGTCCTAAAGAAGTTGCCAAGCGGCGCGACCTGAGAATCCGTCTTGGCATCGATAACCGCTACGCCAAGCGCCTCAAGCGATTTGAAGTACTGTGGCTCGGCCTGGCTGAGCGTACGCGCGGCCGCCGGCAGCGCGTCGAACTCCGTGCGTCCCTCAACGATGAGAACGTACTTAGCAAGCAGTGCCTCGCAGAAGCGCGCCCGAAACTCCGCCTTGTAGGCCTTCGGCTTGATCGTTGGCGGCAAGCTGGCGGAAACCGAGGTCATCACGCCCCTCGAGCGCTTGAGCACCTTGATCTGCCCTGGCTCGAACTCCTCGAGCACGTATGGGGAGTGCGATGTGAAGAGGGCCTGCGCCGACTTCTCACGCACGCTGCTGACGATGCGCTTCTGGGTGTGCGGAGGCAGCGCCGTCTCGGGCTCCTCCATGGCAAAGATGACGTTCTGCTTGAGTTCGGCGATGATAGACAGTAGCGCGAGCACCAACGTATTGATGGTGCCCGTGCCCTGGTGCTGGTACGGAGCCGCGTAGGTGCTGCCATCCGGGCGCTTCGCGCCTGTACCCATAAAGACCGTCAATGTTCGGCGCAGGGTTTCGCGCGTGAGATCCGAGACGCGCATGTGCGGATCCTCTGCCCAGTCAGACGGGACGAATCTTTTAATCGAGTCTTGCACCTCGGACAGCAGCGCGGTGACGCCGAGCTCGGGCTTCTCTGCCACCGGCAAGATGCGCAGTGAACGCAACAACTCCTCCCACATTTTGAGGCGCGAGTCCTGAAGCCGCAGAATCACATCGAGCAACGAGCCGCGCTCCAAGCTGAGTGCTCGAGAGCCAGTGCGCACCGTTCGTAGGTAGAGGAAGCCGCACTTGCGCTTGTCGGAGGCGCGGAACGTCTGGTACTCAGCGGCACCAATTGGGGCGGGAAGCGCGAAGAAAGTGTTGCCCAGGAAGTCGTCTTCCGCTGTGTCGTACGCTCCGCGGAAGAACACGCGTAGTGCAGGGCCGACTCCGACGGCGTCGGTCTTCTCGGCCGGCGGACCGCCCACTAGCGTCTCCGCTTTTGTGTCCCACCATTCCAAATGCTCGCGGAAGTGCCGCAGCTGCTCATCATTGAGGTCCGCGACGATGACTTCGACGAACAGCGGGTTCGGCTGCCCGTCGGCACTGAGATACTGGCCTGCATAGAAGTCGTGCTCGTCCACAACCGGGCGACGGGATAGCCGCTCTGGTCCCAGCACCAGATCAATCGCCTCCAGCAGCGTAGATTTCCCCACGTTGTTGTCGCCAACGAGCACGCTGTGTCCGTCGAAATGAACCGTGCCCTCCGCGATCCCGCGGAAGTTCGCGATTCTGACCTGGACAATCTTCATAAGGCCATCTCCGTGTATCTCGCGGGTGCGAACACTTACACATATACACACTCTGCCACAACGGAGCAAGAGGCAGCCCACTACCGTCGTCGCGGCTGTGCGGACACACGTGCACGGTCATGAAAGGAGCACCCGGCTATTTTCCAAACAGCCGCCACACCCGCATCCCCCTGCATCCGCGATTGGGCCCGTGCAGCTTAAAACTGGCATCGTGACACCTGCCCTATAGGCAAGACAGTGCGCCCTTGGTCGCGCGAGTTCAAATCCGCCAAGTTGAGCGAACTTTTCGCCCCGAATCTCAAGTTGAGTGAACCATTTCCTGCCGCCTACCAACTTCGATGGACCAAAGTGCTCTTTAGGCCCGGAGCGACGAGAAGAACCTGCGAAGCTATTTTCGGCATGAAATTCCCAAAGCTCCGCCACAGACCGCGCACCGTCACGATCTACACATTTGTTACACCCCAACTTCGGCGAACCAAATCTCAAGTTGAACGAAATTCGACATCAGCTCAACCCGCCAAAAAAAGGGACGCACCATAAGGAGCATGGCCGCCCGCCCCATATGTAACAGCCACCGCTCTCCCCCTTGAACCCCGGAACATCATCCCTATAATTAGCACTCGACTCCGGTGAGTGCTAACAGTCCTCCCGGGCCCAACCGATCATTCACTTTCTTCTTTAGTAACAGGAGTTCCTCATGGCCTTGCGTCCCCTGGGCGATCGCGTGATCGTCAAACGCCTCGAAAACGAGCGCAAGACTGCGTCGGGCATCGTCATCCCCGACAGCGCCGCTGAAAAGCCCGACCAGGGTGAAGTCGTGGCCGTCGGCCCCGGCAAGAAGACCGAAGACGGCAAGATCCTGCCGGTCGACCTGAAGGCTGGCGACAAGGTTCTGTTCGGCAAGTACGCCGGCCAGGCCGTCAAGGTCGATGGCGAAGAGCTGCTCGTCATCCGCGAGGACGAAATCCTCGCCGTGGTCCAGTAAACCCTGCCTCAAACGAATTTTCGAAGGAAGCTAACAAATGGCTGCCAAGCAAGTACTGTTCGGTGACGACGCCCGCGTGCGCATCGTCCGTGGCGTGAATGTCCTCGCCAATGCCGTCAAGACCACCCTGGGCCCCAAGGGTCGCAACGTCGTGCTGGAGCGCTCGTTCGGCGCCCCGACCGTGACCAAGGACGGCGTCTCCGTCGCCAAGGAAATCGAACTGAAGGACAAGTTCGAGAACATCGGCGCCCAGCTGGTCAAGGACGTCGCCTCCAAGACCTCCGACAACGCCGGTGACGGCACCACCACCGCCACCGTGCTGGCCCAGGCCATCGTTCAGGAAGGCCTGAAGTACGTTGCCGCCGGTTTCAACCCGATCGACCTGAAGCGCGGCATCGACAAGGCCGTCGCCGCCGCCGTCGCCGAACTGAAGAAGCAATCCAAGCCGGTCACGACCAGCAAGGAAATCGCCCAGGTCGGCTCGATCTCGGCCAACAGCGATTCCTCGATCGGCCAGATCATCGCTGACGCGATGGACAAGGTCGGCAAGGAAGGCGTCATCACCGTCGAAGACGGCAAGTCGCTGGAAAACGAGCTGGACGTCGTCGAAGGCATGCAATTCGACCGCGGCTACCTGTCGCCCTACTTCATCAACAGCCCGGAAAAGCAAGTCGCCGCGCTGGAAGACCCGTTCGTCCTGATCTTCGACAAGAAGATCAGCAACATCCGTGACCTGCTGCCGGTGCTGGAACAAGTCGCCAAGTCGAGCCGTCCGCTGCTGATCATCGCCGAAGACGTCGAGGGCGAAGCCCTGGCGACCCTGGTGGTCAACAACATCCGTGGCATCCTGAAGACCACCGCCGTCAAGGCGCCTGGCTTCGGCGACCGCCGCAAGGCCATGCTGGAAGACATCGCCATCCTGACGGGCGGCACGGTGATCTCCGAAGAAACCGGCATGTCGCTGGAAAAGGCCACCCTGGCCGAGCTGGGTCAAGCCAAGCGCATCGAAGTGGGCAAGGAAAACACCACGATCATCGACGGCGCTGGCGACAGCAAGTCGATCGAAGCGCGCGTCAAGCAGATCCGCATCCAGATCGAAGAAGCCACTTCCGACTACGACCGTGAAAAGCTGCAAGAACGCGTGGCCAAGCTGGCCGGCGGCGTTGCCGTGATTCGCGTTGGCGCTGCCACCGAAGTCGAAATGAAGGAAAAGAAGGCTCGCGTCGAAGACGCCCTGCACGCCACGCGCGCTGCGGTGGAAGAAGGCGTTGTGGCCGGCGGCGGCGTGGCCCTGCTGCGCGCCAAGCAAGCCATCACCGACCTGAAGGGCGACACGCCTGACCAGAACGCCGGCATCAAGCTGATCCTGCGCGCTGTCGAAGAGCCGCTGCGCACCATCGTCACCAACGCCGGCGAAGAAGCCAGCGTGGTGGTCAACACCGTGCTGCAAGGCAAGGGCAACTACGGCTACAACGCCGCGACCGGCGAGTACACCGACCTGGTCGAGCAAGGCGTGCTGGATCCCACCAAGGTGACCCGCACCGCCCTGCAGAACGCCGCCTCCGTCGCCAGCCTGCTGCTGACCGCCGAAGCCGCCGTTGTGGAACTGGCCGAAGACAAGCCCGCTGCCCCGGCCATGCCCGGCGGCATGGGCGGCATGGGCGGCATGGACTTCTAAGTCCCGCTTCCCCTGCAAGGCCTCCCCGGCTTCGGCCGGGGAACGCAGTACCCCGAAAGACCCCCGGACCTTCGCCCCGGGGGTTTTTCTTTTTACGGACCCGGCCGTCGCGCCAAATCCCGGAACGTTTGCCAACAAGTTCATGGTTTCGCGCCGGCGTATGCGTCCCTACAATGAAGGCTCCCTAGCCCGAGCCCAGATCCATGCGCCTTCCCAACAGCCTGCGTGTCCTGCGTCCGTCGGAGATCGGCGGGCTGCTGATGGATTCCGCCAACCAGTGGTCGACCCACCGCGCCTCCAGCAAAGGCGCGGCGCTGGCGTTGTACATGGTGTTTTCGCTGGCGCCGATGCTGATCCTGGTCATCGCCGTGGCGGGCGCCTTCTTCGGCGAGGACGCGGTGCGCTCGGAGCTGTTCTCGTCGCTGCGCGACCTGACCGGCGAACGCGGCGCCGAGGTGATCCAGACGGTGCTGGCCAGCGCCCACGAATCCGGCGGCGGCTGGATCGCGGCGCTGATCTCGATCTTCGTGCTGATCTTCAGCGCCACCACGGCCTTCGCCGAACTGAAGGCCAGCCTCGATGACCTGTGGGAAGTATCCGGCAACCAGAAAGGCGGGATCCACGGCATGGTCCGCAGCCGGGTGCTGTCGTTCGGCCTGGTGCTGGTGCTGGCGTTGTTCCTGTTGATTTCGCTGACCGTGAACGCGGCGCTGGGGGCCGCGCGCAAGTACTACGGCGACCTGTGGGCCGCGTCGGCGGTGGCCACGGTGGCCGACTGGCTTTCCAGCCTGTTTTCGTTTTCGGTGGTGGTGGCGCTGTTCGCGGTGATCTTCAAGCTGCTGCCGAGCGCGCGGATTTCGTGGCGCGACGTGATTCCCGGCGCCATCGTCACGGCGGCGCTGTTCCTGGTGGGCAAGTGGGGGATCGGCGTGTACCTGAGCCGGGGCGCGGCGGTGTCGGCCTACGGCGCGGCCGGGTCGCTGATCGCGCTGCTGCTGTGGATCTATTATTCGGCGCAGATCTTCTTTTTCGGCGCGGTGTTCACGCGGCAGTTCGCGCTGCGCTTCGGGCGCGAGGCCAAGGGCAAGGACGCGACGGCGGCATCCGCCCCGACGTCTGCGGCAGGGCCTCCGCCTTCGGACGCGCCCTGAGACCGCATCCGGCCATTTCACGGCCTCACGGCCTGCCTTGCGCCGGCAAGCCTGGAAGCGGCGGCGCCCGGTAGCCCACTACGCCGCGGGCGACTCCAACCCCGCCATCAGGCGCAGGCATCGCAGGAACACCGGCCGCAGTTCCTCCGGAATCGGCGCCAGCACCTGGGCCTCCACCTCGGCATCACGCGGCAACACCCGCGCCAGCAACGCCATGCCCTCGTCGGAGATCTCCAGCGCGTAGGCGCGGCCATCCTCGGCCGAGCGCGTGCGTCGCACATAGCCCTTGGCGGTCATGCGGGCGATCATCTCGGCGAAGGAATTGCGGTCCAGCGCGATCAGTTCGGCGATGCGGTTCTGGGTCGCGCCCGGGTTCTGGTAGACCGTGATCAGCAGGGCCTTCTGGCGTGGCGTCAGGTCCTCGTCGGGAAAGGCCTGCGCGAACAGCGCCTCGGCGCGGAAGTGGGCGCGGCGCAGCAGGTGCGAGGCCACCTGGGTCAGGTCGAATTCCCGCAAGGCGCGGGGCGGGGCCGGACGAGAGGTCGAACGGGAAACGGTCATGGGGCTTTCCATGGAAAGGGCCTGGCGATTGTAGGCCGGAGCGGTCAGTACCCGGCGGGTCCGGCACGGCGGCAGGCCGGCTCCGGGCGGCCCCTGGCGCCGACGCCGCCATCCTGGGCAAAACCCTGCATTGACTTCGCTCCAGGCGCTGCCTAATATCGCCACAATAGTACGTATACGTATTTTATCGCCGACACCAGGCGAGATCCTTCCCGGAATCCCGATCATGACGATCCGCCAGCTGCGCAACTATATCGACGGCCGCTTCGAAGACGGCGCGTCCACCTTCGACAAACACAGCCCGGTGGATCACGCGCTGATCGCCCAGGCCCATGAAGCCAGCCGCGAGCAGGTCGACCGCGCCGTCGCCGCCGCGCACCGCGCCCTGCCGGCGTGGGCCGCGCTGCCGGTGGGCCAGCGCACCGACCACCTGCTGGCGCTGGCCGACGGCATCGACCGCCGCTTCGACGATTTCCTGCAGGCCGAGATCGGCGACACCGGCAAGCCGGTCTCCTGGGCCAGCCAGATCGACATTCCGCGCGGCGCCGCCAATTTCCGAACCTTCGCCGAGCTGGCGCGCACGCTGGACATGGAAAGCTACATGACCGACACGCCCGACGGCCGCCAGGCGCTGAACTACGCCTACCGCAAGCCGCTGGGCGTGGTCGGGGTGATATCGCCGTGGAACCTGCCGCTGCTGCTGCTGACCTGGAAGGTGGCGCCGGCGCTGGCGTTCGGCAACACCGTCATCATGAAGCCGTCGGAAGTCACACCCTCCACCGCCACGCTGCTGGCCGAGGTCGCGCACGAGGCCGGGCTGCCGCCCGGCGTGCTGAACCTGACGCATGGCTTCGGACCGGGCTCGGCGGGCGAATTCATCACCACGCATCCGGATATCGACGGCATCACCTTCACCGGCGAATCGGCCACCGGCGCGGCCATCATGCGCGCCGTGGCGCCGGGCGTGAAGCCGGTGTCGTTCGAGCTGGGCGGCAAGAACGCGGCGCTGGTGTTCGCCGACGCCGACTTCGAGGCGGCGGTCGACGGCACCGCGCGCTCGGTGTTCGCCAACTGCGGCCAGGTCTGCCTGTGCACCGAACGCGTGTACGTGCAGCGTCCGATCTACGAACGCTTCGTCGCCGCGCTGGCCGAGCGCGCGCGGACGTTGCGCATCGGCTGGCCCAATGACGCGGACACCGCCATGGGGCCGCTGGTGTCGCGCGAGCACCGCGACAAGGTGCTGTCGTACTTTGCGCTGGCGCGCGAGGAAGGCGCCACCGTGGTCACCGGCGGCGGCGTGCCGGTGTTCGGCGATGCGCGCGACGCCGGCGCCTACGTGCAGCCGACCATCTGGACCGGCCTGCCCGAGAGCGCGCGCTGCATCAAGGAAGAAGTGTTCGGTCCGGTCTGCCACGTGGCGCCGTTCGACACCGAGGAGGAGGCCATCCGCCTGGCCAACGACACCCGCTACGGCCTGGCCGCTGCCGTCTGGACCCAGGACCTGACCCGCGGCCACCGCGTCGCGCAGGCCATGAAGGTCGGCCTGGCGTGGGTCAATTGCTGGTTCCTGCGCGACCTGCGCACGCCGTTCGGCGGCAGCGGCCTGTCGGGCATCGGCCGCGAGGGCGGCCGCCATTCGCTGCATTTCTATACCGAGCCCACCAACGTCTGCATCAAGCTGTGATGCACAACGCCTCCAAGGACACGCCATGACCCAATCTTCCACCAGCGCCAGCGTCGTCGCCGGCAAGGCCACCCCGCGCGGCAAGTATCCCCACATCAAACGCGCCGGCGACTTCCTGTTCGTCTCCGGCACCAGCTCGCGCCTGCCTGACAACCGCATCGCTGGCGCCGAGGTCGACGCGATGGGCACCGCCACACTCGACATCCGCGTGCAGACGCGCGCGGTGATCGAGAACATCCGCGACATCCTGGCCAGCGCCGGCGCCAGCCTGGCGGACGTGGTCGAGATCAGTACTTTCCTGGTCAACATGAACGACTTCGGTGGCTACAATCAGGTCTACGGCGAGTTCTTCGACGCCGATGGACCGGCACGCACCACCGTGGCGGTGCATCAGTTGCCGCACCCGCAATTGCTGATTGAGATCAAGGCGGTGGCGTACAAGCCGCAGGCGCGCTGAGCGGCGCGCGCGGCCATGGCGCCCGACCGCCTTGCGGCTTCGCCTTCGGAACAGGATCGCCGCCCCGCCGGGACGGCCGCGCGCATGTCGAACTTCCGCATCACGCCCAACGCGCTCAGCCACAAACTGAAGCTGCACCAGCTGCAGATCTTCGAACGCGTGCTGACGCGCCGCTCGCTGTCGCGCGCCGCCAGCGACATGCACCTGACCCAGCCTACCGTCACCAAGGCCATCCACGACCTGGAGGCCTTCTTCGGCGCGACACTGTTCGAGCGCTCCAATCGCGGCGTCACGCCGACCGAGCTGGCGCTGGTGCTGGGCCGCCGCGTGCACGCCATGATGGCCGAGATCCGCTACATGGCCGACGACATCGACGCGGTGCTGGGCGGCGCCAGCGGCCACGTGGTGGTGGGCACGCTGATCGCGGCCTCGGCCAAGCTGCTGCCCGAGGCCATCGCGCGGCTGATGACGGAGCACCCCGGCATCCAGGTCACCGTGCGCGAGGGCCCATCGGCGCAGTTGCTGCCAGCGCTGGCCACGGGCGACGTCGACATCGTGGTGGGCCGGCTGCCGGGCGCCGACATGGCATCAATCTCGGGCGTGGCCGTCGATCACCACCAGCTGTACCGCGAAGACCTGTGCCTGGTGGCCGGCGCGCGCCATCCGCTCGCGGGCGCCGCGCGCGTGACGCTGGCCGAGCTGGCCGACCACATCTGGATCCTGCCCGCGCCGACCTCGCCGCTGCGCGCCTCGATCGAGCGCAGCTTCTTCGATGCCGGCGTGCGGCTGCCCACGCGCCACGTCGAGTCGCTGTCGCTGCTGACCAATATCGGCATCCTGATGCACAGCGACGCGCTGGCGCTGATGCCCTACGACGCCGCGGCCCAGTTCCTGGCCATGGGCGTGCTGACACGCCTGCCCACCGACGCCTTCGGCGCGTTCGGCGATGTCGGCTATTCGATCCGCGCCGACCGGCCGTTGACGCCCGCCTGCCTGCGGCTGGTCGACTACCTGAAACAGATCGCCGCGCAGCGCCCCGCCAGCGCTTGAGCGCCGGCCACCGCATCCGGGATATCCCGTTCAGGGAAACCCCGCGATAGATACCCCGCATATCCAACCGCGCAATTTCTATTGTGCCGCGCGCCCCTCCCCCGCCTAGACTTGCCTTCAGCGAAGTCCGCACGAGCCTTTCGGAGACCGTCATGCCCGCCTATGGCCCGCCCCTGAATTTCCAGCGTTGGATCCAGGACCACGCCCACCTGCTGCAACCGCCGGTGGGCAACCAGCAGATCTGGCAGGACGCCGATTTCATCGTCACCGTGGTCGGCGGCCCCAACCTGCGCACCGATTACCACGACGATCCGCTGGAAGAGTTCTTCTACCAGGTGCGCGGCAACGCCTGGCTGTCGCTGTGGATCGACGGCAAGCCCGAACGGGTCGACCTGAAGGAAGGCGACATCTTTCTGTTGCCGCCGCATGTGCGCCATTCGCCGCAACGCCCCGAGACCGGCAGCGCCTGTCTGGTGATCGAGCGCCAGCGCCCGCAGGGGCTGCTGGACGGCTTCGAATGGTATTGCCCGCATTGCGGCCACCTGGTGCACCGCGTCGAGGTGCAGCTCAAAAGCATCGTGACCGACCTGCCGCCGCTGTTCCAGGCCTTCTATGCCAGCGAGGAAAAGCGCACCTGCCCCGGCTGCGGCGCGCTCCACCCCGGCAAGGCGCAAGCCTCCGCCGCGCAGCCGTCGCCCGCCTGACGCCCTCCCCAACCCGCCGCAACTTTCTTTCCATGACCTTGAAAATCGATATGCACGCGCACTTCTTCCCGCCCATCACGCGGCAGGAAGCAGCGGCGCTGGACCCGGTGGACGCGCCCTGGCTGCGGCGCGACGGCGATGGCTCGACCGGCCAGATCATGGCCGGCGACCGCCCCTTCCGCCCGGTCGATGCCACGTTGTGGGACCCGGCCCTGCGCGTCGAACAGATGGACCGCCACGGCGTCGACCTGCAGATCCTGTGCGCCACGCCGGTGATGTTCGGCTACAGCTATCCCGCGCGGGCCGCGGCCGACTGGGCCGCGCGCATGAACGACCTGGCGCTGGAGCACTGCGCCTTCGCGCCCGACCGCCTCAAGGCCTTGGCGCAGGTGCCGCTGCAGGACCTGGAGCTAGCCTGCCGCGAGGCCTCGCGGGCCCGCGCCGCCGGTCACCTGGGCGTGCAGATCGGCAACCACGTCGGCCCGCGCGACCTGGACGACGACACGCTGGTGCGGTTCCTGGTGCATTGCGCCGACGAAGGCATCCCGGTGCTGGTGCACCCTTGGGACATGATGACCGACGGCCGCATGAAGCGCTGGATGCTGCCGTGGCTGGTGGCGATGCCCGCCGAAACCCAGCTGGGCATCCTGTCGCTGATCCTGTCCGGCGCGTTCGAGCGCATCCCCCGCAGCCTGAAGCTGTGCTTCGCCCACGGCGGCGGCAGCTTCGCCTTCCTGCTGGGACGCGTGGACAACGCCTGGCGCCACCGCGACATCGTGCGTCAGGACTGTCCGCAACTGCCCTCGTCGTACACCGACCGCTTCTACGTCGACAGCGCCGTGTTCGATCCGCGCTCGCTGCGGCTGTTGATCGACGTGATGGGCGAGGACCGCGTGCTGCTGGGCTCCGATTATCCGTACCCGCTGGGCGAACAGGAGGTCGGCCGGCTGGTGTCGAATTCCGACCTGTTGCCTGCGGTGCAGCACAAGATCCTGGCGGCCAACACGCAGACGTTCTTCGGGCTGGATCGCTGAGCCGCCCGCCAACCATGACCGTGACACACGGCAACGCAAGGGGATTCACCATGAAACGCATCCATCTGCTGGCCGCCGCGGCGGCCGTGGCCCTGGCTCCCGGGGCCGCCGCCTGGGCCGACGTCAAGATCGGCCTGCTGACCACGTTGACCGGCCCCGGCTCGGTGCTGGGGCAGGACCAGCTCGACGGCTTCATGCTGGCCGTGGAACAGGGCGGCGGCAAGCTGGGCGGCGTGCCGGTGCAGGTCATCAAGGAAGACGACCAGTTCAAGCCCGAGATCGGCGTGCAGGCCGCGCGCAAGCTGGTGCAGAGCGACAAGGTGCCGATCATCACCGGCATCGTGTATTCGAACGTGATGCTGGCGGTGGCGCGGCCGGTGACGGGCGCCGGCGTGTTCCTGGTGGGCTCGAACGCCGGCCCCACCAACCTGGCGGGCAAGGACTGTTCGCCGTTCTTTTTCTCGACCTCGTGGAACAACACCCAGCGCCACGAAGGCAGCGGCGAGATGGCCAACCAGATGGGCTTCAGAAAGGTCTACCTGCTGGCGCCCAACTACCAGGCCGGCAAGGACGCCATGGCCGGCTTCAAGCGCTTCTTCAAGGGCGAGGTGGTCAACGAGGTCTTCACCCAGGTCAACCAGCCGGACTACTCGGTCGAACTGGCGGCGCTGGCCGATGCCAGGCCCGATGCCGCCTACGTGTTCTTTCCCGGCGGCATGGGCGTGAACTTCATCAAGCAGTACCGGCAGGCGGGCCTGTTCGACAAGATCCCGCTGCTGTCGGTCGACACCATCGACGGCGCCACCCTGCCCGCGCTGCAGAAGGATGCGCTGGGCGCGGTCACCAACGTGCCGTATTCGCCGGACCTGGACAACGCCGCCAACAAGGCCTTCGCCGCCGCCTTCCGCCAGAAGTACGGCCGCGAGCCGTCCAGCTACGCGGCCCAGTCGTGGGACGCGGCGCAACTGATCGGCTCGGCGCTCAAGCGCACCGGCGGCAAGACCGACGACAAGGAAGCCTTGCGCAAGGCGCTGGAAGCCGCCGACTTCGCATCGGTGCGCGGCGAGTTCCGCTACCAACCCAACCATTTCCCGGTGGCCGGCTTCTTCCGCGCCGACGTGGCGGCGGGCGCGGACGGCAAGGTCGGTTTCGTCAACAAGGGTCCGATCTTCGCCGACCTGTCCAAGGTCTCCGACCAGTACGCCGCGCAGTGCGCCATGAAATGACGCCGGCCTGCCGGGCAAGAACGAGGTAAGGCGCCATGTCCGCGACATTGCTGCTGGTGCAGGCCCTGAACGGCCTGCAACTGGGTATCCTGCTTTTCCTGCTGGCCGCCGGGCTGACGCTGGTGTTCGGCATCATGAACTTCATCAACCTGGCGCACGGCTCGCTGTACATGATGGGCGCCTTCATCGCGGCCACCGTGTTCCGCCACAGCGGCTCGTTCCTGCTGGCGGCCGCCGCCGTGGTGGCGGGCATGGCGCTGCTAGGCCTGCTGCTGGACCGCATCGCGCTGGCGCGGCTGTATCCGCGCGAGCACCTGGACCAGGTGCTCGCCACCTTCGGTTTCATCCTGTTCTTCAACGAGCTGACCCGCATCATCTGGGGCCCTGCGCCCATCAGCATGGGCCTGCCGTCGTGGCTGTCGGGCACCATCGACCTGCTGGGCGTCACCTACCCGCTATACCGCTTTCTCATCATCGTGGCGGGGCTGGCGGTGGCGGCGGGCTGCTACGTGCTGATCCACCGCACGCGGCTGGGCATGCTGATCCGCGCCGGCTCCACCGACCGCATGATGGTGGGCGCGCTGGGCGTGAACATCGCGCGCCTGAACACGCTGCTGTTCGTGCTGGGCGCGGTGCTGGCCGGCGTGGCCGGGTTGATGGCAGGGCCGATCCTGTCGGCGCAGACCGGCATGGGCGAACCGATCCTGATCCTGACGCTGGTGGTCATCGTTATCGGCGGCATCGGCTCGGTGCGCGGCGCCTTCCTGGCGGCGCTGATGGTGGGGCTGGTGGACACGCTGGGCCGGGCGCTGCTGCCCGCCCTGCTGCGCGCCGCGCTGCCGCCGGCCGCCGCCAACGCGGCCGGGCCGGCGATCGCCTCGATGCTGATCTACATCGTCATGGCGCTGGTGCTGGCGCTGCGGCCGCAGGGCCTGTTTCCCGTGCGGCACGGCTAGCGCCCAAGGAGGCCAACACATGCTTCGACTCTCTCCCCGCGCGTTCGCCGCCGGCGCGCTGTTGCTGCTCCTGGCGCTGGTGCCGCTGTATGCGCAATGGCAGGGTGAACCCTTCCTGCTGGCGCTGTTCGGCCGCGTGCTGGTGTACGGCATCGCCGCGCTGGCGCTGAACCTGCTGCTGGGCTACGGCGGCATGGTCAGCTTCGGCCACGCGCTGTACCTGGGCCTGGGGGCCTATGCGGTCGGCGTGCTGAACCACTACGGCATCGAGAACGGCTGGCTGCACCTGCTGGCCGCGTTGGGCGCCTGCGCGGCCGTCGGCCTGGTGAGCGGCTACGTGGTCATGCGCACGTCCGGCATCGCCTTCATCATGATCACGCTGGCGTTCGCGCAGATGTTCTATTTCCTGGCCACCGGGCTGGAAGGTTTCGGCGGCGACGACGGCATGTCGCTGTTCGCCGGCAGCGACTTCGGCCTGTTCCGGCTGGATACGCCGCTGGCGCTGTACTACACCGCGTTCGGCGTGCTGCTGCTGGCGCTGGCCGCGCTGCGCCGCCTGGTGCAGGCGCCGTTCGGCATGGTCCTGCGCGGCTGCCAGGCCAACGAGCGGCGCATGCGCGCGCTGGGGTTCGCCACGCTGCGCTATCGCCTGGCGGCCTACGTGCTGTCGGCGATGGTATGCGGCGTGGCGGGCGTGCTGCTGGCCAACCTGACGCTGTACGTATCGCCTTCGTACCTGGCCTGGACCACCTCAGGCGAACTGATCGTGATGGTGGCGCTGGGCGGCCTGGGCACGGTGGTCGGCCCGCTCGCCGGGGCGCTGGCCTTCCTGCTGCTGGAGGAAGGGCTGAAGCTGCTGACCGACCATTGGATGCTGGTAATGGGCCTGCTGATCGTAGGCGTGGTGCTGGTGTCGCGCCGCGGCCTGTATGGCGGCCTGTCGGACAAGCCGTTGCGCCTGGGCGCCGCGCGCGCCCTGCCCCATCCCACCGGAGAACCGCGATGAGCGCGCTGCGCGTCGAACACCTGGTCAAGCGCTACGGCGGCCTGACCGTCACCGACGACCTGTCGCTGGACGTACGGCCGGGCGAGCTGCATGCCGTGATCGGCCCCAACGGCGCCGGCAAGACCACGCTGATCGGCCAGTTGAGCGGCGAGCTGCGGCCCGACGGCGGCCGCGTGCTGCTCGACGGCGAGGACGTGACGCGCCTGCCGGTCGAGCGGCGCGTGCGCCGCGGGCTGGCGCGCTCTTACCAGATCACCTCGGTGTTCAAGCCGTTCACCGCCCTGGAGAACGTGGCCATGGCGGTGCAGGCGCGGCGCGGCCACAGCTTCCGCTTCTGGCGGCCGGTGCTGTCGACCCCGGCGCTGCGCGAGCCGGCGCGCGAGGCGCTGGCGCAGGCCGGGCTCGACGGCCGCGCCGACACACCCGCCGCCGCCCTGGCGCATGGCGAGCTGCGGCAACTGGAGCTGGCCATGGTGCTGGCCTGCCAGCCCACCCTGCTGCTGCTGGACGAACCCATGGCCGGCATGAGCCAGCACGAATCCGAGGCCATGACGCGCCTGCTGCAACGGCTGCGCGGGCACTACACCATCCTGCTGGTGGAGCACGACATGCAGGCGGTGTTCGCACTGTCCGACCGCATCACGGTGCTGGTGTACGGCCGCGCCCTGGCCTGCGGCGATGCCGACCAGATCCGCAACGATCCGCAGGTGCGCGAATGCTATCTGGGCAGCGAACGCGGCCACGCCGGCCGCCGCGCGCAGGGAGCGCCGGCATGAGCGCGCTGCTGTCGCTGCGCGGCGTGACCGCGCACTACGGCGCCAGCCAGGCGCTCTTCGGCATCGACCTGGATATCGCCGCGGGCGAGTTCGTGACGCTGCTGGGCCGCAACGGCATGGGCAAGTCGACCACGGTCAAGGCCATCATGGGCCTGAACCACGCCAGCCGCGGCGCCATCACGTTCGACGGCGGCGACATCGTCGCCCTGCCGGCCTACAAGGTGGCGCAATGCGGCATCGGCCTGGTGCCCGAGGGCCGGCACGTGTTCCCCAACCTGTCGGTGCGCGAGAACCTGGTGGCCACCGCGCACAATCGCCAGGGGCTGGCGCAGCCCTGGACGCTGGAACGCGTCTACGCGCTGTTCCCGCGGCTGGCCGAACGCGCGCGCCACCTGGGCAGCCACCTGTCGGGCGGCGAGCAGCAGATGCTGGCCATCGGCCGCGCGCTGCTGACGAATCCGCGCCTGCTGATCCTGGACGAGGCCACGGAAGGGCTGGCGCCGGTGGTACGCGAAGAGATCTGGCAGGCGCTGGAAAGCCTCAAGCGCACCGGGCTGGCGGTGCTGTGCATCGACAAGAACCTGGAGCCGCTGCTGGCCACCGCGGATCGCCACGCCATCATCGAGAAAGGCCGGGTGGCCTGGAGCGGCACGTCCCAGGCCTTCATCGACGACGAAGCGCGCCTGCTGCAATACCTGGGCGTGTAGCGCGGCGGCCGGGGCCGTCGCGCCGCCGGCTCACATGCCGACGCCGGCCGCTTCCCGCGAGCGTGGCGTGGCCTCGGCGCCAGCGACCGCGGCCATCTCCGCCGCTGGCGCGGCATCGGCCGGACCGGAAGGCGCGGGGTCGCGCGCCACCGCTTCCAGCGCATGCAGCGCCCCGTGTTCGCGCAGGATTTCCAGCTGCGCGGCCAGCGCGTTGACGAACACGGGCTTGTCGCCCAGGTCGCCGAACACCGGCCGATAGCCCGCCAGCACCAGGGCGCGGCGATACGCGGCCTGCTTGGGCGCAGCCGCCCGCGCCGCCACATCGGCGCGCGCCAGCAGCCTGGACAACGGCGCGGCCAGCGGATCTTCGATGGGATAGCGCGCGCCGTGCTCGTCTTCGCCGCGCAGGTAGTGCAGCCAGGCCGCCACGGCGAGCGCCAGCCTGCGGATGTCGTCACCGCCGCGCAGGCGGTCGCGGATCGTGGCCAGCAGGCGGGGCGGCAGCTTCTGCGATCCGTCCATCGCCACCTGCCGGGTCGGATGCGGCAGCGCCGCGTTGTCGACCCGCGCCAGGAATCGCTGGCGATAGCCTTCCAGGCCCGCATCCGGGATGCCCTTGAGCGTCGGCGCGATCTCGTGGCGCATCAGGTCGTCGACGAAGCCACGCAGCGCCGGCACCGCCGCGGCCTCGCGCATCGTGGCCGCGCCCAGCAACGTGCCCAGGTAGGCCAGCACCGAGTGCGGGCCGTTGACCATGCGCAGCTTCAGGCGCTCGTAGGGCGCGGCGTTGGCCACGAAGGTCGCGCCCGCCGCCTCCCAGGCCGGACGCCCGGCCGCGAATCTATCCTCGACCACCCAGTTCATGTAGGGCTCGCCGATCACCGGCCAGGCGTCCTCCGCGCCCAGCCGCTGCGCGATGCGCGCGCGGTCGTCGTCGCGCGTGGCCGGCACGATGCGGTCCACCATGGAATTGGGGAAGGTGCAGTGCGAGTCGATCCAGCTGGTCAGGGCCACGTCCAGCCGAAGCGCGAAGGCCAGCACCAGGCTGCGCAAGGTGTCGCCGTTGGCCTGCAGGTTGTCGCAGGACAGCAGCGTCACGGGGGGCAGGCCGCGCTCGCGGCGCAGCGCCAGGCCGTGCACCAGCAGGCCGATGGCGCTGCGCGGACGGATCGGATTGTCCAGATCGTGCAGGATGTCCGGATCGTCCCAGCGCAGGTGGCCGGTGGCCGGGTCGTGGCAATAGCCCTTCTCGGTGATGGTCAGGCTGACGATGCGCGTCTGCGGATAGGCGATGCGTTCGAGCACTGCGTGGGGGTCTTCCTCGGCGACCATCACGCGCTGCACCGCGCCGACCACGCGCAGTTGCTCGCGCGCCGCGCCATCCGGGCCGCTGTCACGCAGCGCCAGGGTGTAGAGGCCGTCCTGCGGCGCCAGCGCGTCGCGCGTGGCGGGGCTGCGCAGCGACACGCCGAGAATGCCCCAGGTCAGGTCCTGGCTGGCGGCCATGGCCAGGTCCGTGGCCAGCGCCTGGTGCGCGCGGTGAAAGGCGCCCAGCCCCAGATGCACGATGCCCGGCGTCAGTCGGCTGCGGTCATAGGCGGGTTTCTCCACGTCCGCGGGCAGGCGTGGCAAGGACTCCGTATTCAAGCGTTCGAGCATGGATCGCAATGTCTCATGGCGCCGTCATGCATCTGCCCCGGGACAGGCGGAAAGGCGCGTTGGTAGGGAATTGCACACGGCGGGCGGGCTCGAAGCCGACGCCGTGATGCCGCGCGTCGCCAGGGTATCGCATGGTCGTGACGAAGGCAAAAAGTAACGTAGTATTACCAGTAAAAACCCACGGATCCTTGACCCGCCTCATGCCGAATCACGCCGGCAACCCATATCTGTTAAAAAGCCGCCACACCCGGCCTTATTACGCTTCCCATGTCGACCAATCCGCACCACTCGCCCTACAAAAGCACCGGCGGCCTGCGCCGCATCCTGAATGCGCTGCGCTACTCGCTGCAGGGCCTGCAGGCCGCCATCAAGTACGAGGCCGCCTTCCGCCAGGAACTGGCGCTGGCCGTGCTGCTGATCCCAGCCGCGTTCTTTTTGGGACGCACCACCGTCGAGGTGTTCTTCCTGATCGGCACCGTGGTGCTGGTGCTGGCGGTGGAACTGCTGAATTCGGCGGTCGAAGCGCTGGCCGACGCCTTGTCTGTCGACACCCATCCCCTGCTGGGACGGGCCAAGGACCTGGGCAGCGCGGCCGTCATGCTGCTGCTGCTGTTCACCGTGGCCGTCTGGGTGGGCGTGGCGGTGAGCCGGTTCGTGATGCACTGAATTCCGGCGCCGGCTTGCCCGCCCCGGGGTCCGCGCCTCTATACTGGGAGCCATGATGCCCAACTCGACGCCAGCCCCTTCGGAACGCATCGTCATCGTCGGCGGGGGTGCCGGCGGCCTCGAACTGGCGGCCAAGCTCGGCCGCATCCACGGCCGCCAGCACATCACCCTGGTCGACAGCCGGCCGTTCCACATCTGGAAGCCGTCGCTGCACGAAGCGGCGGCCGGCACACTGGACATCCACCAGGAAGGCCTGTCCTACCTGATGCTGGCGCACCTGAACGGCTTTTCCTTCGCCCAGGGCCGGTTGATCGGTGTCGACCGCGAACGCCGGCTGATCAGCGTCGACGCCGTGGCCGACGCGCAAGGCCAGGAAGTGCTGCCGCGCCGCGAACTGGCCTACGACACGCTGGTGCTGGCGCTGGGCAGCACCTCCAATTTCTTCAATACCCCGGGCGCGGCCGAACACGCCGTCACGCTGGACACCACCGAGAACGCCGAGCAGTTCCGCCTGACCATGCTCAAGGCCATGGCGCTGGTCGACCAGGCCAAGGTGCGCGATCCGTCGGCGCGGCTGGACCTGGTGATCGTCGGCGGCGGCGCCACCGGCGTCGAGCTGGCGGTCGAACTGACCGAAGCCAGCCACGTCGTCAGCGCCTACGGCCTGCCGAATTTCCGCGCCGAGCGCGACCTGGCGATCACGCTGGTCGAGGGCGCGCCGCGCATCCTGTCGGCGCTGCCCGAGAAGATCTCCGCCGCCGCCACCGCGCGGCTCACCGAACTCGGCATCCGCGTCGAAACCGCGTGCCGGGTCTCGGAAGTCTCCGCCGATTCCGTCAAGACCGCCGACGGCCGCGAATTCCCGGCGCGGCTGTGCATGTGGGCGGCCGGCATCAAGGGCCCGGCCCTGCTGGCCGAGCTGGACCTGCCGCTGAACAAGCTGGGCCAGGTCGAGGTCAATGAACGGCTCGAAACCGCCGACCCGCACATCCTGGCGCTGGGCGACTGCTGCGCCGCGCCCTGGCGCGACGGCCGCACCGTGCCGGCGCGCGCCCAGGCCGCGCACCAGCAGGCCGACTACCTGTGCAAGAAGCTCACCGCGCGCCTGCGCCGCGCGGCCGAACCCACCGCTCCCTACGTCTATGAAGACCACGGCTCGCTGGTCTCGCTGGGCCAGGACGCCGGCGTCGGCAGCCTGATGGGCAAGCTGGCCGGACGGGGACTGTTCGTAAGCGGTACACTGGCGCGCCTGATGTACATGAGCCTGCACCTGATGCACCACAAAGCGGTGCTGGGCATCTCACGCACCGCCTCCCTGGCCCTGGCGCGCCTGCTCATGCGGCGCACGCGCCCCCGGGTCAAACTGCACTGAACTCCCCATGAATTTCCTCCAAAGACTCGAACACGCCTGGACCACCAGCAACTCGCTCCTGCAAGTCGGGCTTGATCCCGACCCGCAACGCTTCCCGCGTGAACTGCAGGGCAAGCCGGACGCGATCTTCCAGTTCTGCCGCGACATCGTCGATGCCACCGCGCCCTACGCCTGCAGCTTCAAGCCGCAGATCGCCTACTTCGCCGCGCACCGCGCCGAAGACCAGCTCGAAGCGCTGTGCCAGCACATCCGCGGCCAGCACCCCGACCTGCCCATCGTGCTGGACGCCAAGCGCGGCGACATCGGCTCCACCGCCGAGAACTACGCCCGCGAAGCCTACGAGCGCTACCAGGCGCACGCGCTGACGGTCAGCCCGTACATGGGCCTGGACTCGGTCGAGCCCTACCTGGCCTGGCGCGACCGCGGCGTGATCGTGCTGTGCCGCACCTCCAACCCCGGCGGATCGGACCTGCAGTTCCTCAAGATGGACAACGGCGAGCCCCTGTACCTGCACGTGGCGGGGCTGGTGGCCGACAAGTGGAATGCCAACGGCCAATGCGGCCTGGTGGTGGGCGCGACCTTCCCGAACGAGCTGGCCGCGGTGCGCCAGCGCATCGGCGACGCGGTGCCGCTGCTGGTGCCGGGCATCGGCGCCCAGGGCGGCGACATCACCGCCACCGTCAACGCCGGCGCCAACGCCGCGCGCAGCGGCATGATGATCAACTCGTCGCGCGCCATCATCTACGCCAGCGGCGGCGATGACTGGCGCCAGGCCGCGGGCGAGGCCGCGCGCGGCCTGCGCGACGCGATCAACGCGGTGCGCTGAGCGCCGCTCGCGGGGGCCAGGCGGCTCCCGCGGTATCCCTGGACCGCGCCATGACGCGCGCGGCCTTCCTCAACGCCGGTTGACCGGCGCCCCCAGCAGTTCCAGCACCCCGCGCAGCGCGAATTCAACCGCCTGCTGGCGCACCTGCGCGCGATCGCCGCTGAAGACATGGGTGACGGCGCGGCTGCTGATGCCGTCGCCGACCCGCTGCGCGAAGCCGAAGCACACCATGCCCACCGGCTTGCCCGGCGTGGCGCCGCCCGGGCCGGCGATGCCGGTGGTGGACACCGCCACCTGCGCCGCCGGCGACGCCAGCAGCACGCCGTTGGCCATCTCCAGCGCCACCGGCTCGCTGACCGCGCCGAAGTGATGCAAGGCATCCGGCGACACGTCCAGCTCGGCGACCTTGGCGTCGTTGCTGTAGGTGATGAAGCCGCGATCGAACCACTCGCTGGAACCGGCCACCGCCGTCACGGCGCCGGCCAGCAGGCCGCCGGTGCAGGACTCGGCGGTGCCCAGCACCAGGCCCTGGCGCCGCAGCGTGTCGCCCAGCCGCTCGGCCAGTCCATAAGCGGTGGCCTGCGCCAATTGTTCGGCCGACAGATTGGACCGGCCGCTTTCGTGTTGCGGGTTCATCCCAAGACTCCTGTGCGCACGACCAGCGCCATGATCAGCAAGGCGTATCCGGCCGCGACGATATCGTCCCACATTACCCCGAAACCGCCCTTCAGGCGGGCATCGAAGAACTTGATGGGCGGCGGCTTGACGATGTCGAACGTGCGGAACAGCACGAACGCCAGCGCCTGCGACAACCAGCCGGCCGGCGTCAGCCACAGCACCAGCCAGAACGCCACCATCTCGTCCCACACCATTCCGACATGATCGGGTTGCTGGAGTTCGCGGCCGACACGGTCGCAGGCCCAGCAGCCGTACAGGAAGGCCAGTGCCAGGAAGATGCCGATGGCCAGGTCGGACGCGGCCGGCGCGGCCGCGACCCAGATCAGCCAGGCCAGCAACGTGCCCCAGGTGCCCGAGGCGGGCCGGATCAGGCCGCTGCCCAGGCCGAAGGCGATCAGCCGGCCCGGATCGCGGCAGACCCAGGACAGCGAGGGATAGACGGCCCGCGAGCGTTCGCGCATGGAGGGAGAGCGGGGAGAGAAGGACGACATGGATGCGGGCCCGTCAATGGCAGGGAAAATGGCAACGGAAATGGCGGTCTTGGCGGGCGCTGCCCGTGGCAGCGATTGTGCCAGGGTTTGGCGGCGCGCCTGGCAAGGCAGGCGCCCCCTCAAGCCGCGGGGAAATGGTCGAAGCCGGCGGGCAGCCGGGCCAGCGCTTGCCCGCCGGCATCCAGCACCGCCAGCCCCGGCCAGGCCGAAACGCTGCCCACCCGGGTCACGCGCGCGCCCGCCGCCTGCGCGGCGGCCAGCACGGCGTCGCGGCGGGCGGGCGGCGCGGTAAAGCAAAGCTGGTAGACGTCGCCGCCGCCCAGCACGGCGCGGCGCGCCTGGTCGGCGGGCATGCCGGCCAGCGCGGCGGCCACGGGCATGCGGTCTTCGTGCAGCACCGCGCCCACCCGGCTGGCCGTAAGGATATGGCCCAGGTCCTGCAGCAAACCGTCGGAAATATCGATGGCGGCGTGCGCGATGCCCCGCAACGCCAGCCCCAGCGCCACCTGCGGTTCGGGCCATTCCAGCGCGCCGCGGGTCGCGGCCAGCCGCGCCGCCTCGGCCGGGTACTGCCCGTCGAGCAGGCGATAGGCCACATCGGCCGCGCCCAGTTCGCCGGACACCCAGATGTCGTCGTCCGCCCGCGCGCCATCGCGGCGCAACGCGGCGCCGGCCGGCACGGCGCCGAACACGGTCACGCTGATGGCCAGGTCATGGGCGCTGCGGGTGGTGTCGCCGCCGATCAACGGGCAGCCATGGGCCGCCGCCAGCGCATGGAACCCGTCGGCAAAGGCCGCCAGCCACGGCTCGTCCAGCCGCGGCAACGCCAGCCCCAGCACGCAACCGATGGGCCGCGCGCCCATGGCGGCCAGGTCCGACAGGTTCACCGCCAGGGCCTTGTGCCCCAGCGCCTTCGGATCGACATCGGGAAAGAAATGCCGGCCTTCCAGCAGCAGATCGGTGCTGGTGGCCACCTGTTCGCCGGGCGGCACCGGAAACAACGCGCAGTCATCGCCCACGCCCAACAACCCCGCCGGCGCGGCGCGCGTGAAATAGCGCGCGATCAGATCGAATTCGGACGCCACGACAACTCCGCAGTCCGGCGCAATGCGCCGGTATTGACTCCCACACCGGAGCCACGCTCCAAGGGAAGGATCGCCCCAAAGAGAGGCCCGCACCAAAGGAACGGAAAGGTAGCTCCGAAAGAAAGGAGACCGATCCAAAAAAATGTGCCTCCCCAGACCCGGGCCGCGCGGATCCGGCTCCGCCGGTCCGCAGCGGCGCCCCCCTGGGGGGAAGCGCGCAGCGCTTCGGGGGGGGGGTATCTACTTCTTCATCTCGTGCGAGCGCACGTCCGCCGCGAGCTTGTCGAGCACACCATTGACGAACTTGAAGCCATCCGTGCCGCCGAACGACTTGGCCAGTTCCACGGCCTCGTTGATGGCGACCTTGTACGGCACTTCGACATGATGGATCAGTTCGAAGCTGCCGATCAGCAGGATGCCGTGCTCGACCGGCGACAGCTCGGCCAGCGGGCGGTCGACGTAGGGCGTGAAACGCTCGCGCAGCGCGGGCGCGTCGCGCAGGACGCCATGCAGCAAGGTCTTGAACCACTGCGCGTCGGCCTCGGAGAATTCCTCGGTGTCGCGCAGGTGGGCATCGATCTCGCCGGCGTCCTGCGTGCCTTCGCCGCCGCGCAGCAGCCACGCGTACACGCCCTGCAGCGCGAATTCGCGCGCACGGCGGCGCGCGCTGCGGGCATTGGCGCGGGCTTGCGCCGCGCTATCAGCGCTGGTCGTCGTCTTCTTCGTCGTCAAAATCTTCGTCCTCGTCTTCGTCGTCTTCGTCTTCTTCCTCGGGCTCCAGGGCCGCCACCAGGTTGGCCATTTCGACGGCCACCTGGGCGCAGTCGCGGCCCTTGCCGGCGGCGCGGGCCTGTGCCTGCTCGTCGGTGTCCACGGTCAGCACGCCGTTGGCGACCGGGATGCCGGTCTCGAGGGAGATGCGGGTGATGGCAGTGGCCATTTCATTGCTGACCACTTCAAAGTGATAGGTCTCGCCGCGGATGACCGCGCCCAGCGCGATGAGGGCGTCGAACTCGAAGGTCTCGGCCATGTGCGACAGGGCCACGCCCAGTTCCAGGGCGCCCGGCACGGTGGCGACCATCACGTCGCGCTCGTCCACGCCGAGTTCAGCCAGTTCCTTCAGGCACGCTTCGAGTTCGGCCTGGCCGATCTCTTCATTGAAACGGGCGCGAACGATGCCGATGTGCAGCCCTTCGCCGTTCAGGTCGGGGGTGAGGATGTAAGGGTTCATGTGTCGGCCTTCAGTGTGTTGCGGGAGAGTTCGGAGGGTCGCAATCGTAACCCGTAATGGTGAGCGAGAAGCCCGCCATGCTGGGCATCTTGCGCGGCCGGGCCAGCAGCTTCATCTGGCCCACGTTCAGGTCACGCAGAATCTGGGCGCCGATGCCGTAGGTGCGCAGGCCGAAACGGTCGGCGTTGGCGGGGTTGGCATTGGCCTTGGGGTCGTTCCAGCCGGCGATCTGGGCGAACAGGTGTTCAGTGGAGGACTGGCAGTTCATCAGCACCAGCACGCCGGCCGGCGCCTGCGAAATGGCCTGCAGGGCCTGCGCCACGCCCCAGCTGTGCGGGCTGGCGCCGGTATCCAGCACGTCCAGCACCGAGGCCGGTTCATGCACGCGCACCAGGGTCTCGACCTCTGGCGCCACGGTACCATGCACCAGCGCCAGGTGGGCCGAGCCGGTGGCGGCGTCTTCGTAGGCCACGGCCTCGAAGGTGCCCCAGGCGGTCTGCATGCTGCGCTTGCCGACGCGCTTGACGATGGATTCGTGCTCGCTGCGGTATTGGATCAGGTCGGCGATGGTGCCGATCTTCAGGTTGTGCTCGCGGGCGAACTCGACCAGGTCGGGCAGGCGCGCCATGGTGCCGTCCGGCTTGAGGATTTCGCAGATCACCGCGGCCGGGGTCAGGCCGGCCATGGCGGTCAGGTCACAGCCGGCCTCGGTGTGGCCGGCGCGCACCAGCACGCCGCCGGGCACGGCGCGCACCGGAAAGATATGGCCGGGCTGGACCAGGTCGGACGGTTTGGCGTCGCGCGCCACCGCCACCTGGATGGTGCGGGCGCGGTCGGCGGCCGAAATGCCGGTCTCGACGCCTTCGGCGGCCTCGATCGACTGGGTGAAATTGGTGCCGTATCGCGTGCCGTTGCGGGCCGCCATCAGCGGCAGGTCCAGCTGGCGGCAGCGTTCTTCGGTCAGGGTCAGGCACACCAGGCCGCGGCCGTGGGTCACCATGAAGTTGATGGCCTCGGGCGTGACGAATTCGGCGGCCATGACGAGGTCGCCTTCATTTTCGCGGTCTTCTTCGTCAACCAGGATGACGATGCGGCCGGCGCGCAGCTCGGCGATGATCTCGGCGACCGAGGCAATATCGAAGGATTCCGGCTCGGAGCCGGGCAACGGGGACAACTGGACGGACATGGCGGGCACGCAAACCAGGCGGGAAAGCCCGGATTTTACCGCCCCCGGCGCCATATCCCCTACCGGGTCGCGCCGCCCCCCGCCCAAACAGGGCCATCCGGTTAAACTTTCGGCCGGAGAACACCCCATAAAACCAAGGAAAAACGCCATGCAAGCCCTTGCGGCCATGCCTTTGACCGTCGCGGCGGGGATCCGCGTCGTGCTCACCGACATCGACGACACCCTGACCACCGAAGGCCGGTTGCCCGCCGACGCCTACGCCGCCCTGGAACGCCTGGAACAGGCCGGCATCCAGGTGGTGCCGATCACCGGCCGCCCGGCCGGCTGGTGCGACCACATCGCCCGCATGTGGCCGGTGCGCGCGGTGGTCGGCGAGAACGGCGCGTTCTATTACGCGTACGACCGCCAGGCGCGCCGCATGGTCACGCACTACTGGACCGACGCGGCTTCGCGCCAGGCCAGCCGCAAGCAGCTGGACGCGATCCGCGACCGGGTGCTGGCCGAGGTGCCCGGCGCCGCCGTGGCCAGCGACCAGGACTACCGCGTGGCCGACCTGGCCATCGACTTCTGCGAAGACGTGCCGCCCCTGCCCGAGGCCGATATCGGCCGCATCGTGCGCATCTTCGAAGACGCCGGCGCCCAGGCCAAGGTCAGCTCGATCCACGTCAACGGCTGGTTCGGCGACTACGACAAGCTGACCATGACGCGCACCCTGTTCCAGCGCGAATTCGGCATCGACGTGGCCGGCGTGCTCGACAGCACGCTGTTCATCGGCGACTCGCCCAACGACGAGCCCATGTTCGCCTACTTCCCGGTCTCGGTCGGCGTGGCCAACATCCAGTCGCAGTTGCATCGCCTGACGCACCGCCCCGCCTACGTGGCCGCGTTCCATGGCGGCGCCGGCTTCACCGAGATGGCCGACCGCCTGCTGGCCGCCCGCGCCGTCACCGCCTGAGGCACGCACCGTGGCCACCGCCAAACCTTCCGCCCCCGCCGCCAACGACGGCCGCCGCAGCATCCAGTCCATCGAGGTCGGCGTGCCGCTGCTGGCCGCCCTGGTCGACGCCGCCAAGCCGCTGACGCTGCGCGACCTGGCCGCCGGCGCCGGCATGACCTCGGCCAAGGCCCACCCCTACCTGGTCAGCTTCATCCGCGTCGGCCTGGTGCAGCAGGACAGCATTACCGGCCAGTACGAGCTGGGGCCGTTCGCGCTGCAGATGGGCCTGGTCAGCCTGCAACGGCTGGACCCGGTGCGCATCGCCATGCCCGAGATCGCCAAGCTGCAATCCGAGATCGGCCACACGCTGGGGATCGCGGTGCTGGGCTCGCACGGCCCCACCATGATCCACATGACCGAGGCCAGCTACCCGGTGCACGTGAACATGCGCAAGGGCACCGTGATGTCGATGCTGCACACCGCCACCGGCCTGGTGTTCGCGGCCTGGCTGCCGCCCAAGGTCAGCGAGCACTACATCGCCCGCGAGGAAGGCGATACGGCGGTGATCTCCAGCGTGTCGCCGCCGCGCAAGGTCAGCCGCGCCAACATCGAAGCGCAACTGGCCGACATCCGCGTGCACGGCATGGCCCGCGCCCTGGGCAACCCGCTGCCGGGCGTGGACGCCCTGTCGGTGCCGGTCTTCGACAACACCGGCAACATCGTGCTGGCGCTGACCAGCCTGGGCCCCACCGGCCTGTTCGACGTATCCTGGGACGGCGCCATCGCCCGTCCGCTGCTGGCCTGCGCCCACGAGATCTCGCGCAAGCTGGGCTACCGCGCCTGACCTTCTCCCCTGTCGCCTGACCCGCAAGCCGCGCGACGGATCTCACGATCCGATCGCGTGGCCGCCGCGCCGTTCGCGCAAAAACGAACTCAAAGCGAACAAAACGAACAAAACACGAAAAGAAACACAGGGACTTTCCCGAGTGTGCCTCCCGCGCTTGTATGTTTGAATTCAGTTACCAGTCATATTCAAACCTATAACAGGAGACATACGATGCGCGCCTTGCGTCTACTGCAAGCGGCCTCGCTGGCCGCGCTCGCGTTCGGGGCATCCGCCGCCCACGCCGCCGACACCTGCTCGAACCGGGGCGACCTGGACCAGAACTACTGCGACGCCAACAAGGACCTGGTGGCCGACACGCCCACCGATCCGGCCAAGCTCAAGACGCCGTCGACCCTGGTGTTCACCTACACCCCGGTGGAAGACCCGGCGGTGTATGAAGACATCTTCAAGCCGTTCACCAAGCACCTGTCCGAATGCACCGGCAAGCGCGTGGTGTTCTACCAGGTGCAAAGCAACGCCGCCGAGATCGAGGCCATGCGCTCGGGCCGCCTGCACGTGGGCGGCTTCTCCACCGGCCCCACCGCCTTCGCCGTGAACATCGCCGGCGCGGTGCCGTTCGCCGTCAAGGGCTACGCCGATGGCTTCCAGGGCTACAACCTGATCGTCATCGTCAAGAAGGACAGCCCGTACCAGAAGCTCACCGACCTCAAGGGCAAGAAGCTGGCGCACACCGCGCCGTCGTCGAACTCCGGCCACATGGCGCCCGTGGCGCTGTTTCCCAAGGAAGGCCTGACGCCCGACAAGGACTACAAGGTGGTGTTCTCGGGCAAGCACGACCAGTCCGTCATGGGCGTCAATTCCGGCGACTACGACGCCGCCGCCGTGGCCTCGGACGTGTTCAAGCGCATGGTCGAGCGCGGCCAGGTCAAGGAAGCCGACTTCCGCGTCATCTACAAGAGCGAGAAATTCCCGACCTCGTCGTTCGCCTACGCGCACGACCTGGAGCCGAAGTTCCGCGACCAGATGCTCAAGTGCTTCTACGACTACCGCTTCCCGGCCGAGATGTCCAAGGCCTTCGACGGCGCCGACCGCTTCTACCCGGTGACCTACCAGAAGGACTGGGCCATCGTGCGCCAGGTCGCCGAATCCGGCGGCGAAAGCTTCAACCGCGCCGCTTACGACCGCGAATCCGCCAAGAGCAAGAAGTAACCAGCATGACGACGTCGCTACGCATTTCCGGCCTGGTCAAGGAATACCGGGCCGGCCGGCCGGTATTGAACGGCATCGACCTGCAGATCGCGGGACGCGGCCTGACGGCCATCATCGGCCCGTCGGGCACCGGCAAGAGCACGCTCCTGCGCTGCATCAACCGGCTGATCGAGCCGACCCGCGGCGAGATCGTGCTCGAAGCCGGCGACGGCGCGGTCGACCTGGCCCGGGTGCGCGGCGCGTCGCTGCGGCGCGCGCGCCGGCGCATCGGCATGGTGTTCCAGGAATACAACCTGGTCGAACGCCTGACCGTGATGGAAAACCTGCTGACCGGACGGCTGGGCTACACCGGCGCCTTCAAGGCCTGGACCCGCCGCTTCGAGGCCGACGACATCGAGCACGCCTACCAGCTGCTCGATACCGTCGGCCTGGCGGGCTTCGCTGACCAGCGCGCCGACGCCCTGTCGGGCGGCCAGCGCCAGCGCGTGGGCATCGCCCGCGCGCTGATGCAGCGCCCGCAGTTGCTGCTGGCCGATGAGCCGACCTCGTCGCTCGACCCCAAGACCTCGGTCGAGATCATGGAGCTGCTGGCGGCGCAGGGCGACGCCAGCGGCATCCCCGTGATCGTCAACATCCACGACGTCGAACTGGCGCGACGCTACGCCGGCCGCATCGTCGGCATGTCGGGCGGCCACGTGGTCTATGACGGCGACGGCCATGGCCTGGACGCCGCCATGCTCAAGACCATCTACGGAGGCGAGTCTTGGCTGGCGTAATGACTCCTCGTCCGTCCCACCCGCGTCCCTTCGCGCTGTCCGGCCGCGCCAAGGCCGGCGTGCTGCTGCTGGTGCTGTACACGGTCTACGCGGCCGCGCAGCTGGACTTCAGCTGGGCCCGCTTCGAAAGCGGCATGGGCCATGCGTCGACCTTCCTGGCGCGCATGTTCCCGCCCAATTTTGAGAAGCCCGCCACGCTGTGGAAGGGCATCGCCGAAAGCCTGGAGATCGCGGTGCTGGCCTCGGTGCTGGGCATCCTGTTCGCGCTGCCCGTGGGCCTCTTGGGCGCGCGCAACCTGATGCCGGCCTGGGTCTCGTGGCCGGCCCGCTCGATCGTCGCGCTGTGCCGCGCGCTGCATCCGGTGATCGTCGCCATCCTGTTCGTCAAGGCCGTTGGCTTTGGCGCGCTGGCCGGCATCCTGGCGCTGACGGTGGCCTCGATCGGCTTCATCGGCAAGCTGTTCACCGAAGCCATCGAGGAAATCTCGCTCAAGCAGGTCGAGGCGGTGCGCGCCACCGGCGCCTCGTTCGCCAATGTGCTGGCCTTCGGCGTGCTGCCGCAGGTGTTCGCGCGCTTCATCGGCTTTGCCACCTACCAGTTCGACTCGAACCTGCGCAACTCCACCATGGTCGGCATCGTCGGCGCCGGCGGCGTGGGCGGCACGCTGTTCTCGGCCTTCCAGCGCTTTGACTACGACTTCGTCAGCGCCATCCTGCTGACGCTCATCGCCATCATCATGCTGGGCGAGATCCTGGCAGGCTTCGTGCGCGCCGTTTTCCTGGACAACCTGGGCTTTGACCGCATCCTGCAGGGCCGCTTCGCCGGCGCGCGCGGCATTGGCTCGAGCGCGTCGAAGGCGGCCTACCAGGCCGCGCGCAAGGCGGAGGCGGACCAATGAACACGCACGCCCCCACCTTGCCCGCCAACCACGCGCCGCGCGTCTGGCACCGCTACAGTCTGGGCCAGCGGCTGCTGCGCTTCGCTCTCTACCTGCTGCTGGTCGCCGCCATCGTGCAGGCCATCCGCGGCGTCGAAGTGATTCCGGAGTTCCTGTACGACGCGCCCGAGCAGATGGCCGACCTGTTCCAGCGCATGTGGCCGGTGGACTGGGCCCACTATCGCGGCGGCGTGCACGACGCGCTGATCGAGACCCTGCACATCGCCACGCTCGGCACCATCCTGTCGGTGATCATGGCGGTGCCGGTGGGCCTGCTGGCGGCCAACAACCTCACGCCCAGCAAGACCATCAACATGCTCGCGCGCCTGATCCTGGTGTCAAGCCGCTCGGTCAATTCGCTGGTATGGGCGCTGCTGTTCATCGCCATCTTCGGCCCCGGCGCGCTGGCCGGCACGCTGGCCATCGCGTTCCGCTCCATCGGCTTCGTCGGCAAGCTGGTAGGCGAAGCCATCGAAGAAGCGCAGCGCGGCCCGATCGAGGCGGTCACCGCCACCGGCGCCAGCAAGGCATCGGTGATCTGGTACGCCTACTGGCCGCAGATCCGTCCGGCGTTCTGGTCCATCGTGCTGCTGCGCTGGGACATCAACGTGCGCGAATCGGCGGTGCTCGGCCTGGTCGGCGCCGGCGGCATCGGCATGGCGCTGGACACCGCCCTCAACCTGTTCCAGTGGGACCGCGTGGCGCTGGTGCTGGTCGCCATCTTCGTGGTGGTGGTGCTGGCCGAAATCCTCATCACCCAGGCGCGCAAACGCATCCTCTGACGCGCCCGCAACCGACGTTCCTTTGCGCCGCCCGGCAACGGGCGGTTTTTTTTTGGCTGCCTCGCGCGGGGCTGCAGGCCGCCCCGCGCACCCGGACCGCCGAGGCACGCCCCACCCGGAATTTACAATCTGACAGCCCCCAATGGCGCGTCTCTGCCTGTCCGGGTCATTGAGCGGACGCAATCGAAGCGGAAAATATCCCGCGCCTGACACGGGAACGATTGTTGATGCACCGCAACCGCGTCTATGCTCCATGCGAGCGTTTGTGAAATAAATATGACCGGTCATCAAACCACCCTCCCCGTTTGATTAAGATCTCGGCTTTTGCCGTTGGACACCCGCCGCCATGTCGGAACAGGAATTGAAACTGCACGTGCCCACGGCTTCGCGCCAGGCCGTGCTGCGAGAGATCAAGCAACGCGAGGCGACCCGCATCCGCCTGCATGCGATGTACTTCGACACGCCCGAGCGCGAACTGGCGCGGGCACGCATCGCCATCCGCCTGCGCCAGGAAGGCCGCGACTGGGTGCAGACCCTGAAGATGCCCGGCATCAACGCCATCACCCGCATCGAACTGAACCACCCGCGCCCGGGCCCCGTGCTCGACCTGTCGGTCTATGCCGGCACCGAGGTCGAAGCGGCGCTTGCCGCCATCAAGGGCGAACTCGGCCTGCGCTATGAGACCGACGTGCAGCGCATGCTGCGCAAGGTGCGCACGCGCTACGGCACCGTCGAACTGGCCTACGACACCGGCATCCTGCGCGCCGGCGCGCTGGAACTGCCGATCTCCGAACTTGAATTCGAACTGGTCTCGGGCCGCCCCGCCGCCATCTTCGCGGTCGCGCGCGGCTGGCAGCAGCGCCACAGCCTGGTGCTGGACCCGCGCAGCAAGTCCGAGCGCGGCGACGCGCTCGCGCAATTGGCGCAACGCCTGGCCGACGTCGACGCCGTCCCGGGCGACGACCTCGACAGCCGCCGCGCCCAGGCCATCGCCCTGTTCTGGGCGCCGCGCGGCGCCGCATCCGTCAAGCTGCGCGAGGACATGACGGCGGCGCAGGCCATGGGCCGCATCGCCGCCGAATGCCTCGACCAGATCGCCCGCAACGCGGCCGTGCTGGCCGAAGTCGACACCGAAGGCGTGTACCGCGCCGGCAACTCCGAACACGTGCACCAACTGCGCGTCGGCATCCGCCGCCTGCGCTCGGCCTGGAAGCTGTTCGACGGCTGGATCGGGCCAGTCCCCGACGCCATCATGCAGGGCGTGCGCGCCCACTTCGCCGCCTTCGGCGCCAACCGCGACCAGGACGTGCTGAACGAAACCGTGGCGCCCGCGCTGATGCGCGCCGGCATGCCGGTCATTCCGATGGAAGCCGCGCCACCCGAGCAGGACGCTCGCGCCATCGCCGGCGGCAAGGCCTTCCAGGCCTGGCTGCTGGAACTGCTGGAATGGAGCCTGGACGTGCCGCCCGCGCTGCCCGCCAGCGACGGCCAGCCCATCGCCAACGGCGTGCCCAGCGACGCGGCGCCCGAGCCGGCCATCCGTCTGGAAGGCGGCATCGCCGGCCCCAGCGTCAAGCCCACCATCATTCCCATGCTCGCGCCCGAACCCGATCCGCAGCAGCTGCACAAGCAGCTGGCGCGGCGCCTGCATCGCTGGCACAGCAAGGTGGCCGACCAGGGCACCCAGTTCGCCACGCTCGACATCCCCACGCGCCACGAACTGCGCAAGCGCGGCAAGCGCCTGCGCTATAGCCTGGCCTTCGCCGAATCGCTGCTGCCCCCGAGCAAGCTGCGCGGCTACCGCAAGCTGCTGTCGCGGGTCCAGGACATCCTGGGCGAGATCAACGACCTGGCCGTCGCCAAGGACTACTACGAGTCGTGTACGGCCACGCATCCGCAGGCCTGGTTCGCGCTGGGCTGGATCAGCGCGCGCCTGGAGGAACTGGCGGTGGACGCGCAACGCGCCTTCGACGACCTGGCAAGCAGCAAGCCGTTCTGGAAATAAGGCGACGCGGTCCCTCGCGGACCGCATTTGCGCCCGCCACAAACACCGCGCCCCACGCCTGCGATGCAGCAGACGTGGGGCGCGGTGCTTTCAGCGCCGGGCGCGAGGCCCGTGCGGGTATCAGCGGGACGAATCAGTCGGCCAGCAAGGCTCCGGCGAATTCGTCGGCCACGAACGGCTGCAGGTCTTCCAGGCTTTCGCCCACGCCGATCCAGTACACCGGGATCGGCCGCACGCCCTGGCTGCCCGCCGCCACCGCCGCCAGCGTGCCGCCCTTGGCGGTGCCGTCCAGCTTGGTCACGACCAGGCCCGTCAGGTTGATGGCCGCGTCGAACGCGCGGATCTGCGCCAACGCGTTCTGGCCGGTGTTGCCGTCCACCACCAGCAGCACCTCGTGCGGCGCGGCCGGGTCGGCCTTGCCGATGACGCGGCGGATCTTCTTCAGTTCTTCCATCAGGTGCAGCTGGGTCGGCAGGCGGCCGGCCGTGTCCACCATCACCACGCCCATGCCGCGCGCGCGGCCGGCGTTGACCGAGTCGAACGCCACCGCCGCCGGGTCGCCGCCATCCTGCGAGATCACGGTGACGTTGTTGCGGCTGCCCCATTCGATCAGTTGCTCGCGCGCGGCGGCGCGGAACGTGTCGCCCGCGGCCAGCAGCACGCTGGCGCCCTGGCGCTGGAAGGTGTGCGCCAGCTTGCCGATGGACGTGGTCTTGCCCGCGCCGTTGACGCCCGCGATCATCACCACCAGCGGCTGCGCGCGCTTCAGGTCGAAGGCGCGCTCCAGCGGACGCAGGTGGTCGGCCAGCAGCTGGCGCAGCGCGGCCTTGACCTTGGCCGGGTCCTCGATGCGTTCTTTCTTGACCCGCGCGCGCAGCGCGGTCAGCAGCTTCTCGGTGGCTTCCAGGCCGGCATCGGCCATAATGAGCGCCGATTCGAGTTCCTCGAACAGGTTCTCGTCGACCTTGACGCCGACGAAAATGCCGCCAATGCTCTGGCCGGTGCGCGACAGGCCCTGCTTGAGCCGCGACAGCCAGGACGCCTTCTTGGGCGCGGCTTCCGGTTCGGGCGCGGCAGGGGCCGGCACAATGGCGGCGGGAGCCGGGGCGACGACCGGCGCCGACGGCGTTGCGGCGGGCTGCGAAACCGCCGGCGCGGGAGCCACTGGCTGCTGCGGCACGGGCGCCGCGGCGACCTGCGCGGAAGCGACAGGCGGCGCGCCAACGGCGGGCGCAGCGGCGCTGGGCGTCGCGGGGGCAGCAGGCGCGGACACGGGCGCCGAGGCCTGCGGCTGCGGCACCACGGCCGGCGACGGTTGCGGCACGCTGGCCGACGCCGGCGCGGGCACCTCGGCGGACGGCACCGGCAGGGTCACCTCGGGCGTCGCGACGGGCGCGAATTCGCGCGCCGGAACGGCGGGTTCGACGGGCTGGGCGGGGACCTCGGCCTCGGCTTGCGGCGCGATCCCGGCGTCCACCTGCTCCGGCGGCGGCGCGGGCTGGGCCGGCGCGGCGGGCGGAGGGGATTTTTTCTTGAAGAAGCGGCTAAACATGGGTAACAAGTATATTCGTATCGTCGGGGGCCAATACCGGCGCACCCCTATCGTCGTGCCCGACGTGGAGACGCTCCGCCCGACGCCCGACCGGGTGCGGGAAACGCTGTTCAACTGGCTCAACCACCTGTGGGGCGGCGAATTCGCCGACAAGCAGGTGCTGGATCTGTTCGCCGGCAGCGGCGCCCTGGGTTTCGAGGCGGCCTCGCGCGGCGTGGCGCATGTGCAGATGGTCGAACGCGACAAGACCGCCGCGTCCGCGCTGCGGACACTGCGCGACAAGCTCAAAGCCGACATGATACGCATCCACGTGGGCGATGCGATGCAGGTCGCCGAAAGAATGGATGCGTCCCGATTTGACCTCATCCTCCTGGATCCGCCCTTCGGGCAGGGCTGGCTGCCGCGCCTGTGGCCGATCCTGCCCGGCATCCTGGCCGAGGGCGGACTGGTCTACGTCGAGGCCGAAAGCCCTATCGAGCCCCCCGAAGGATTCGAGATCCTGCGCCAGGACAAGGCCGGGGCGGTCCACTACCATCTGCTGGAATTTGCTGCATTGCGCAAATAGATCAATAATCCGAGCTTCGGAGGATGGTGTACACCACTAATAACGGTACGGAGCTCGCATGATCATCGCTGTTTACCCCGGCACTTTCGACCCGCTGACCAGAGGCCACGAAGACCTGGTCCGCCGCGCCGCCACGCTTTTCGACAAAGTCGTGGTCGGCATCGCGCACAGCCGCAACAAGAAGCCCTTCTTCAGCATCGACGAGCGCGTGGACATCGCGCGCGAAGTGCTGGGGCACTATCCCAACGTGGAAGTGCAGAGCTTCGGCGGCCTGCTCAAGGACTTCGTGCGCGACCAGGGCGGGCGCGTGATCGTGCGCGGCCTGCGCGCCGTGTCCGACTTCGAATACGAATTCCAGATGGCCGGCATGAACCGCCACCTGCTGCCCGACGTCGAGACCCTGTTCATGACGCCATCGGATCAATACCAGTTCATCTCCGGCACCATCGTGCGCGAAATCGCCCAGCTGGGCGGCGACGTCAGCAAGTTCGTGTTCCCGTCGGTGGAACGCTGGCTGCAGGAAAAGGCCAAGGAACGCCGCGAGCAATCCTGGCCGGGCTGAGCGCCCCGCTCTCCGCCCCACCGAACCCTCCCGGAGGGCGCCTTGTGCGCCCTCCCTGCATTTTGGCTGTCCGCATCCAGCGGGCCATGGGCAGGTCGGCGCCAGGGGCTTGCCCGGGCCGGCGCGGGCCCGGCAGTACAATTGCAGTATCCCTGCCGGATTCCGTTGCCCCTCCATCATGGCCCTGACCATCACCGAAGAATGCATCAATTGCGACGTTTGCGAGCCCCAGTGCCCGAACGACGCGATTTCCATGGGCGAGGACTACTACGTCATCGACCCTGACCGCTGCACCGAATGCGTCGGCCACCACGACGAGCCGCAATGCAAGGTGGTCTGTCCGGTCGAATGCATCGAACTGCATCCGCAATGGAAGGAAGGCCAGGAACAACTGATGGCCAAGTACCGCCGCCTGACCGGTGCCGCATGAGCGACACCGCGCAACCCGTCTTCGATCCCCCCGCCACCCGCCCCAACGCCCGCCGCGACCTGTCCGCCTCCGCGATCGCGGCCGGCCTGGTCGCCGTGCTGGTCAGCTTCGGCGGCACCGCCGTGCTGATGGTGCAGGCCGGCCATGCCGCCGGCCTGGACGCCGCCCGCATCGGCTCCTGGATCGGTTCGCTCAGCCTGGTGCTGGGCCTGGGCGGCGCGGCCTACAGCCTGCGCACCGGCCTGCCTATCGTCATGGCCTGGTCCACGCCCGGCGCGGCCCTGCTGGTCACCGCGCTGGCCGGCGTGCCTTTTCCCGAAGCCATCGGCGCCTTCGTATTGGCCGCCGCGCTGACGCTGGCCTGCGGCCTGTTCGGCTGGATCGATCCCATCCTGCGCCGCATTCCCGGCGAAGTGGCCGCCGCCATGCTGGCCGGCGTGCTGCTCAACTTCGGCATGGGCATCTTCACCAACGTCGGCAAGCAGCCGGCGCTGGTGCTGGCCATGTGCGCCGCCTACCTGGTGTGCCGGCGCTGGGCGCCGCGCTACGCCGTGCTGATGGTGATGGCCGTGGCGGTGGCCATGGCCGCCGGCCTGGGCCTCATGCAGGTCGACCAGCTCGACTGGCACCTGACCGAGTTCGTCTGGACCACGCCCGTCTTCAGCATGCAGGCCGCGATCAGCCTGGGCGTGCCGCTGTTCGTGGTGGCGATGGCCTCGCAGAACCTGCCCGGCCTGGCTATCCTGCAGGCCGCCGGCTACCGTCCGCCGGCCTCGCGGCTGGTCGCCGCCACCGGCTTGCTCGGCCTGCTGGCCGCCCCGTTCGGCGCCCACAGCGTCACGCTGGGCGCGATCAGCGCGGCCATCTGCACCGGCCCCGAAGCGCACGCGGAGCCGTCCAAGCGCTACATCGCCGCGGCCACCTACGGCGTCAGCTATTTCGCGCTGAGCATCGTCGCCGGCGCGGTGGCGGTGTTCTTCCAGGCGCTGCCGGCCGCGCTGCTGGCGGCGCTGGCGGGCCTCGCACTGCTGGGCACCATCATGGGCGGCATGGCCGCCGCCATGGCCAACCCGCAGCGGCGCGAAGCCGCGCTCATCACGCTGCTGGCGACGGCGTCGGGCTTCAGTTTCTGGGGCATCGGTTCGGCCTTCTGGGGCCTGGTGGCAGGCCTGCTGGCCCACACCGTGTTTGAATACCGGCGCAAGCCGGCGGCCTGATGCGGCGTTCGTCCCGCGTTGACCCCGGGCCTGTCGAGCGGCCGTGCGCGGCCCGCCGCCAGGCTCAGTCCGGCCAGGCGGACACGGGCGTGTCCGGATGCACCTTCATGATGCGGCACGGCACCTGCACGAAATTCGAGATCCACGCCGCGGCCAGTTCGCCTTCGTCGATCACGTCGATGATCTGCTCACCGACCTTCATGCTGTAGCGCACGCTGTCGTCGTCCTCGATCACGTCCAGCGGAATATCCATGCGCAGCATGCCCGGCGCGCGCAGCACCAGGTACCCCAGGCGCAGTTCCACCGTCACGTCGGCCAGCCGCGGGCACAGCTCGCGGTTGAGCCACTGGCCTGAATCATTGGCGACCAGCCACTGGCGGTGATAAGGCGCGGCCTCGGCCTGCGACGTCTCGCCGCATTGGGCAATGGGTTGGAAAGTGGCGCCGCTCATTTGCCCAGCAGGCCCTTGAGCGCCTTGTCGACCGCCGCGCCGCCCTTGCCCTTGCCGGTCACGGCTTCGCGCAGCTTGTTTTCCAGGCTGCGCTTGAGGATGCCGGCGACGGCGTCCTTCCACAGCAGCGTGTAGGCAGGCTTGTCGAACGGCCCCTTGACGTGCACCGGGATGGTCACGTCCTTCAGGTCGATCAGTTCCTTGCCTTCCGGGTCGGCCGCCGGATTGACGACACGGGCGCGCGCCACCAGGTCCAGCTCGTTCTTGACGAAATCGATGGTGGCCGGCTCGCCCTGCGTCACGCGCAGCAGCGGCGACACCACGTTCAGCCGCTTCACGTTGGCCACACCCTTGGCGAATGCGAGATCGGCGTCCATTTCGGAGAAAGCGGTCTGCTTGCTGGTATCGGCCGCCACGGTCGCATCCTGCGATTCCGGCTTGAGCGCGGCCCTCAACTCGCGCAGGGTCTGCGTCAGGTTGATGCCCTTGACCGCGCCATCGCGCAGGCGCAGCTGCAGCGTGCCGCCCAGGCCGCTCTTCATTGCGTAGGCGTTGGCGCCGGCGGTCTTCAGGTCCAGCGCCAGGCTGCCCGTGCCGCTCAGCACGTTCTGCTGCGCCAGGTCCATCAACAGCGGCTCGATGGCGATGCCAGCCAGCGACATCTTGGTGGCGAGCTGATTGCCTTGCGCCGCGTCCACCGACAACGCGCCGGCGAGCTTGCCGCCATACAGGCCGGCGGTCAGGCTGGAAATGTCGAGCTTGCCGCGATCCAGCTTGACGGCGGCGGCGACGTCGTCGGCCTTCAGGCCGCGCACCACCAGCTTGCCGACCTTGAGCGTGCCGTTCACGCTCGGGCCGACCAGCGCCGACAGGTTGATCGAATCGTCCGCGGGCGCGGCCGGCGCCGGCTGGGCCGGCTTGGTCTCGTCCTTCTTGCCTTCGGCCGGCGGCTTGGCGGGCGCGGCGGCGGTGGCCGGCGGCACCAGCTTGTCCAGGTCCAGCGTGTCCACGGCCAGCGCGAAATTGACCTGCGGCGCGTCGCTCAGCTTGGCGATGTCGGCGGTCAGGTCGAACTTGCCGCCTTCCAGCACGGCGTTGATCTTGCTGTTGGCAGTGTCCTTGAGCAGATCGACATTGAGGCTGCCGATCACCGGGATCTGCAGGCTGCCCTTGGGCAGGCCCGGATCGGTGATATTGACGTCGCCGCGCAAGCCGGACAGGCCGCCCTTGCGTTGCAGCAGGTTCAGCGACAGCGGCGAAGCGAAATTCAGCTTGACGACGCGCTCGCCTTTCTTGGAGGTGCTGTCGAGCTTGGCTTCCTTGATATCCAGCTCGGTGGCGTTGCCGCTGATGCCGTTCAGGCCAAAACTGGCGTCCAGGCCGCTGATGCGCACGCGGCCGGTCAAGGCCTCGCCCGTCGCCTGCGTCGGCGAGATGTTGAGCGCCGGGGCATCGACCGCGAATTCAAACGGGCCGTCGGCCACGCCGCCCTTGGCACGCACCGCCAGCTTCTCGATCTGCAACTGGCTCTTGTGGGGATCGATCGACAGCTTGGGCATGGCCACGCTGGCTTCGACATTCGTGGCGGGCGCGGCCGGATCGGTGACATCGCCCTGGAACACGACTTCCAGGCCGGCCACGTCCAGCGCCGACTTCTGGCCGTTGAACGCCAGGTTGCCGCGCACCGCCAGGCTCTTGGCCTGCGCGCCCGGCAACTTGCCGTCCATGCGCAGGTCCAGCTTCTGGGCCGCATAGCGCTTGGCCGAAGGATCGAGCGTCAGCAACGCCTGGCCATTCAGATTGGCGTCCATGCGGGGGTTGCCGCCTTCGACGCGGGCCGTCAGCCGCACGTCGAACGGCTGGTTGAAGGTGACCCGGCCCGTATTGGCGTTGATCTTGGTCACCGCCACCGCCATGCCCGACATCTGGTCCTGCAGCTGGACTTCGCCGTCCTTCAGGTCCAGGCCGGCGATGTCGATCTGCATGTTGTTGCGCGACGGCGGCAAGGTGCCGCTGGTCAGGGCCTGCGCGGCGGTCTGCGCCGCGCCCGCGAGCGCTTCGGCGGGATTGGACGGCGTGGCCACCACCGGCGCGGTGCCGCCCACCAGGTTGCTGAAATTGAACTGGCCGTCCTTGTCGCGCACGACCCGCGCCTTGAAGCCGCTGATGGCGACGTGATCCACCACGAAGCTGTTCGACAGCAGCGGCCACACCGCCACCGCCAGGCGCGTGCTCTCGATGGAAGCGAACGTTTCGGTGCTATTGGCTTCGGACAGCGACACGCCCTGCACCGACAGGCCGATGCGCGGGAACAGCGACAACTCGATTTCGCCGTCGATCGTGAGCGTGCGGTGATAGCGTTCCTGGACCAGCTCTTCGAGCTTGTACTTGTACGCGTTGGGGTCGAACGTCAGCAAAAAGATGGCCAGGCCAACGACGGCCACGACAACCAACACCACCAGGCCTATCAGAATGCGCTTGAACCACGTTTTCATTGCCGCCCCGTCGGTACCTCGACTGGTAATCCTTGAATGCCATCCGCCGCGCCGGGCGCGGGAATGGTGCTTTGCCGCCGCGCCGCGCGCGTGGCTTCCTGATATGTCCGTCTTCGATCGCGTGCCGCCGCGTGCGCCAAGCCGGGGGCCGGGGCGCCAAGCGGGGAGGAACTGCCATGGAAAGACCTGCTGAAGACGCCGGCATGACCAGCGTGCACATACCGGTATCGTAACAAATCGGGCCAGCCTGCGCGTCCGGCCCGAAACTGACGGTTTTCTGTCTTCGGGATTGTAGGGCTAGAATTATTGATCCATCAATCATTGATCGATCCAACAATGCCCGCCCCCGCTCCCAGCACGCCCTATTCACCCGGCCAGGTGCTTCCCTTCCGGCAGACCCTGCTCGCCATGCTGGGCATGTGCTTCGTCATGATGATGGTGGCCATCGACCAGACCGTGGTGGGCACCGCGCTGCCCACCATCGTGGCCGAACTCAAGGGCTTCGAGCTGTACGCATGGGTGGCCACGTCCTACCTGCTGACCTCGGTCATCACCGTGCCGATCTTCGGCCGCCTGGGCGACTACTACGGCCGCAAGCCCTTCGTGGTGGCGGCGATCGTGCTGTTCACGCTGGCCTCGGTGCTGTGCGGCGCGGCCGACAGCATGTTCACGCTGGTGCTGGCGCGGGCGCTGCAGGGCGTGGGCGGCGGCATGCTGGTGGGCACGGCGTTTGCCTCCATTCCCGACCTGTTCCCCGATCCGCACGTGCGGCTGCGCTGGCAGGTCATGCTCAGTTCGGCCTTCGGCATCGCCAATGCGGTGGGCCCGACGCTCGGCGGCGCGCTGACCGAGCACTACGGCTGGCGCTCCGTGTTCTACGTCAACCTGCCCATCGGCATCCTGGGCCTCTGGTTCGTGGCGCGCTACCTGCCGCACCTGCGCAACCATACTTCCGGCAAGGTGCGCCTGGATTGGCAAGGCGCGCTGCTGATCGCCGCCGCGCTCGGCAGCCTGCAACTGCTGGTGGAACTGCTACCCAAGGAGGGCCTGAGCGCCACCATCGTGCTGCTGGCCGCCGGCAGCATCGCCGCCTTCGGCCTGCTGTTCTGGTGGGAGCGGCGCTGCCCGCACCCGCTGCTGCCGTTCGACATGTTCCGCAACCGCGGCCTGGCCATGCTGTTCATACTGGCGCTGCTGGTGGGCGTGACCATGTATTCGCTGCTGTTCTACGCGCCGCTGCTGCTGCAGGGCGGCTTCGGCCTGTCGCCGCAGGACGCCGGCCTGCTGATCACCCCAATGGTGGTCTTCATCACCGTGGGCAGCATCATCAACGGCCGCATCATCACCCGTATCCGCAACCCCAACCGCATGCTGTACGCGGGCTTCATCCTGATGGCGCTGTCCTGTCTGGGCATCGTCACCACCCACAACTACACCGCGCACGGCCTGATCGCCGCCTACATGCTCATGGCCGGGCTGGGCATGGGCTTCATCATGCCCAACCTGACCGTGTTCGCGCAGCAGACCGCCGGCCGCAGCCACCTGGGCATCGCCACCGCGCTGCTGCAATCGCTGCGCATGATCGGCGGCATGCTGGGCACGGCCGTGGTCGGCACCATGGTCAACCACAGCTACTTCAGCGGCGTCGAATCGACGCTGCGCGGCGCCTCTGCGCGCTGGCTGCCGCAGCTGGACGACCCGCAGATGCTGGTCAACCCCGAGGCCCAGACACAGTTCCTGGCACAATTGGCGCATCAAGGCCAGGATGGAACGTCGTTGATCGAGATCGCGCGGGTGGCGCTGGTCGGCGCCATCCACGAGGGGCAGCTCATCGCCCTGGCGGTCGCGGTGCTGGCGCTGTGGTGCGTGCGGCGCGTCCCCCTGGTGCAATTGGCGCGCCCCGCCAAAACGGAGCCCGCCGCCGTCGGAGAGTAGCTTTTGCCCAAACAACAACAGGGCCTGCAGGTCATCCAGCACATGGGCCAGACCTACCGGGTCATGCAAAGCGCCTTCAGCGGCATGGTCGGCCACGCGCTGCCGCGCTGGCGCATCCTGCTGGCGCTGCATGAATGCGGCCAATGCTCGCAGAAGCACCTGGCCGAACGCTGCCGCCTCGACCCCGCTTCGCTCACCCGCCAATTGCAGGCGATGCAGAAGCTCGGCTGGATCGCGCGCGCCGTCGATCCCGACGACAACCGCCTGACCAACGCCCGCCTCACGCCGGCCGGCCAGGCCGTGGTCGACGAAGCCCTGCCCAAGCGGGCGGCATTTTTCGACGAATCGCTCAAGGGGCTGTCGGCTTCGGATATCGACACGCTGAACCGCGTGCTCAACGTGCTGGAAGCCAACTTCCTGCGCGCGGCAGGCGGCAACAAGGGCGAATGACCGCGCGCGGGGCGCCCATGGCGGCGCTTCAACACCGCGGCCGAGCGCCTGCGCACCCGACAGCGTCGGGCTGGACCGCCTCTGCGATGAATTGCGCCGGTCCCGCCATCGATGAGCCGCCGATCGCCCCCTTCAGGGCTTTCCGCCCTCTCCAACGGTTTCCCCCGATTCAGGCGTTTCGTTGAGCGCCTGGCGCGCCAACGCGGCCCCAGCGTCCGCCCTCCACATTTGACATCCGGAAAGGTTATTGAATAACATTCAATCAATCTATTGAATATTATTTCATTTTCCCGGAACCCGCACATGCCACCCGACCTCTTTCTTCGCGCCGTGCTGATCGGCGCCGGCGCCACGCTCGTCATGGACCTGTGGGCGCTGCTGCTCAAGCGCCTGTTCGGCCTGCCGTCGCTGGATTACGCCCTGGTCGGCCGCTGGCTCGGGCATCTGCCACGCGGACGCCTGACCCACCCCGGCATCGCCCGCTCGGCGCCCGTAACCGGCGAACGCGCCATCGGCTGGATCGCCCACTACGCCATCGGCATCCTGTTCGCGCTCCTGCTGCTGGCCATCTGGGGCCCGGCCTGGGCCGCGCGACCGACGCTGCTGCCGGCGCTGACCGTCGGCATCGCCACGGTCGCCGCGCCCTTCCTGATCCTGCAACCCGGCATGGGCGCCGGCATCGCGGCGTCCAGGACCCCGAAACCCGGCGTGGCACGGCTGCGCAGCCTGATGGCGCATGCGTCGTTCGGCGTGGGGTTGTATCTGGCGGGATGGGCCGTGGCAAAGACGCTGGAGGCCTGAAGCGGCGCACGCCTCCCGGTCGGCCCGGACAGCCTTGCCGCGCGCGCGTTTTGCCAATTCCGCCAAGGGCTTTTAAAGTAACGGCCTGGATCACATTCATCGAGGTATTCGTCCCATGCGCCATTGATGCCGCCGTCGCAATGACGGCCAGTCTCCACCCGCCCCCGTTCGCAGGGGGAGTTCCTGGCATCCCTGGAAGCATCACGCATGACGACTCCCTATCTCACGCTGGAAAGCGTGTCGTACCTGCTGCCCGACGGCAGCCCGCTTTTTTCCGGACTCGACGAAACCTTCGACGCGCGCCCCACCGGCCTGGTCGGGCGCAATGGCGTCGGCAAGACCGTGCTCGCGCGCATCCTGGCGGGGCAGTTGCCGCCGTCGAGCGGACGCTGCCTGCGATCAGGCAACGTCTTCTACCTGGCCCAACAGATTTCCCCGCCCGCCGGCGCCACCGTCGCCAGCCTGGCCGGCCTGCAAGGCACGCTGGACGCGCTGGCGCGCATCGAGGCCGGCAGCAGCGCGCCGGAAGACTTCGAGCGCGTCGGCGACCGCTGGGACATCCGCCAACGCCTGCAACACGCGCTGGAACGCGACGGCCTGGGCCATCTCGACGCCGCGACGCCGGCCAGCGCCCTCAGCGGCGGCGAAGCCATGCGCGTCGCGCTGGCCAGCGCCATGCTGTCCGAAGCCGAATTCCTCATCCTGGACGAACCCACCAACCACCTGGACCGCCGCAACCGCGAGGCACTGATCGAACAGCTGCGGCATTGGCCGCGCGGCTTGCTGGTCATCAGCCACGATCGGCAACTGCTCGACACCCTGGCGCGCATCGTGGAGCTGTCCTCGCTGGGCCTGCGCGGCTACGGCGGCAACTACAGTGCCTATGCCACAAGCAAAGAGCATGAACGCGCCAACGCGCTGGAATGGCTGGAACACCGCAAGCTCGAACGCCGGCGCGAGGAGCAGGCGATGCAGGCCTAGCGCGAGCGGCAGGAGCGCCGCCAGGCGCGCGGCCAGCGGCACGGCAAGCAGGCCAACCAGGCCAGGATCCTGCTCGACCGGCAAAAGGGCCGCAGCGAGGATTCGGCCGGCAGGCTGAGGCAGCAACACGCAGTCGCCCACGAACGCTTGGCACAGGCCGTGCGCGAGGCCGCGGAGCAAGTCGAACAGGACGCCGCAATCTCGCTGCATGCCCTGCCCATCGCGCAAGCGGCGCAGCGGCGCGTGGCGCAACTGGACCACGTCACGCTGCCTTTCATCGTGGCGCCCACCCGCCATGTCAGCCTTCAGCTGGGCGGACAGCAACGCGTCGCGGTGACCGGCCCCAACGGCTGCGGCAAATCGACCCTGCTCAAGGTGCTGGCGGGCCAACTCGCGCCCTTGTCGGGCGAGAGGAAGGCGGCGCCCGAAAGCGTCTACCTCGACCAGCGGCTGGCCGGCCTGGCACCGGAGCGGCCCGTGCTCGAACAGCTGCAGGCCGCCAACCCCAACCTGGCCGAAGGCGAACTGCGCGCGCGCCTGGCCCACCTCGGCCTGGATGCGCGCAAGATCCTGGCGCCCAGCGGCTCGCTCAGTGGCGGCGAACGCCTGAAGGCGGCGCTGGCTTGCGCGCTCTACGCCGATCCGCCGCCGCGCCTGTTGCTGCTGGACGAACCGGGCAATCACCTCGACCTGCCCTCCATGCTTGCCCTGGAAAGCATGCTGCGCGGCTATCCGGGCGCGCTGGTCGTGGTGTCGCACGACGAGGCGTTCCTGGACAACCTGGCGCTCACGGACAGGTTGCGGGCCACGCAAGGGGGTTGGCAGCTGGAACCGTGGTGAGCCCACACGATAACGATGCGTCGGCATGGCGATGAGGCCCCGCACTCCTCGCCATCGCCCCGCCCGCTCCCGTTCGCGCGGCTTCGCCATGCCCCTTAAACAAGTCTTCTTTTGCCGGCCCTGTGCGCGTTATGCGATCCAACCCGGGTGATATCCGGCATATTCCCTGGCAGCCATTCTCAATAAATAAAAATGCAAATCAATGGCGCTTCTTTTTCCAATATGAACAGGGATGAATTGTCATGCATCACCACTCGTCAGGCTCGTCCGCACTGCTTGGCCTGATCACGCTTGCCCTGGCATCCGCTGCCGCCCCGGTCCAGGCGCGGCAGCCGGATGCCGCCGGCAACACGTCGTCCGCACCGGCCACGCTGCCGGCCATTGAAGTGAGCGGGCAAGCCGACGAGCCCACCGAGGCGACACGCTCCTATACCGTGCCCTCGACCCGCGCCTCGACCGGCCTGACACTGAGTCCGAAGGAAACGCCCCAGTCCGTGTCGGTGGTGACCCGCCAGCAGATGGACGACCAGGGCATGCAGTCCATCGGCGACGTCCTGGGCAGCACCACGGGCATCACTTTCGTCGAGTTGGACAACGGCGGGCGCACCACCTACCGGGCCCGCGGATTCAACATCACCAACTACAAGGTCGATGGCCTGTCGATCATCGGCGGGTCCTCGTTCAACGGCGGCGGCAGCGGCGCGATCAACATGGATCTCTACGACCGCGTCAGCATCGTGCGCGGCGCGAACGGATTGTTGGGCGGCACCGGCGATCCCTCCGCCACCGTAGACCTGGTGCGCAAGCGCCCTGGCCGCGCGCTCGGCGCGAGCCTGACCGTGCGCACCGGAAGCTGGAACAAGAAGAATGCCGTCGGCGACATCAACATACCGCTGGCGGCGGACGGCCGTATCCGCTCGCGCCTGGTATTCAGCGGCGAGAACTCCGACGGGTTCCGCGACCACTCGAGCATCGAACGGCAGGGGTTCCTGTCCAGCTTCGCCATGGACGTGACGGACCGCACGCAGGTCGGCCTGGGCTTCCAGTACGAACACAGCATCTTCCACGGCGCCTCCTGGGGCGCCAACGTGCCCGCCTGGTTCGCGGACGGCTCGCCGACCCATTTCCGCCGCAGCCTCAACCTGGCGGCGGACTGGAGCAAGAGCGACATGGAAGCGAAGACGCTGTTCGCCTCGCTCGACCATCGCTTCGATAACGACTGGAAGCTGCGCGCCGATTATGCCCACACTTCGCGCGCGGACCTGAACAACAAGGGCGCGGTCAAGGTCAACAATGGCAAGGTCCGCTGGCCCCACTGGAAGCAGGACGGCAGCGGCGCCTACCTCAATGCCATCCATTCGGAGACGGAAGGCGAAACCGACGCGTTCTCGCTGGATCTGTCGGGGCCCCTGGAACTGTTCGGACGCCGGCATGAACTGCTCGTCGGCCTGAACGGCTCGCGCATGGACGAACCATCCTGGACCTTCAACAGCAGCAACTGCAGCATCGACGGCATCGCCGGCTTCAAGGGCCGCTGCCAATACCGCACCGAGCTGCCCGTCGCGGATTGGCGCGCCTGGCGCGGCGACGAATACGGCAACATCCGCGCGTTCCGCACCGACGCCCGCCGCGTCACCCGGACAACACTCTATGGCGGCTACGTCGCGGGACGCTTCGAGCTCGCCGACGACCTGACCCTGATCACCGGGCTGCGCCGCAGCGTCTACCAGATCCACAGCGACAACTACAACGCGGCGGGCGTCCGCGGCGCGCGCACCGGCGAAAACGCCGCTCGCGCCTGGACGCCCTACTACGGCCTGGTCTATGGATTGACACCGACCTACTCGGTCTACGCCAGCTACACCGATGTCTTCACGCCGCAGACCAACAAGAACGAAAGCGGCGACACCCTCAAGCCCATCACGGGCGCCAGCTACGAGGCCGGCATCAAGGGCGAATGGTTCAACGGCGCACTCAACGCCGCCGTGTCGGCATTCCGCAGCCAGCAGAAGAACGTCGCCTTGAAAGACGGCGACAGGTTGACGCCCGATGGCGACCAGGCCTACCGGCCCGGCACCGGCGTCACCGTCAAGGGCGTCGACGCCGAGATCGCCGGCGCCGTGACGGCCGCATGGAACGTCTACCTGGGCTACACCTATCTGGACGTCGGCAACAAGGACACCGCCGAGCGTCCCGACCCGCGCCATCTGCTGCGGCTGAACACCACCTACCGGCTGCAGGGACCGTTGCGAGGGCTGACCATCGGCGGCGGCCTGACCTGGCAAGGCAAGACGGTGTCCGAGCCCTACCCCGGCCGGCCGGATGGCCATGGCGGCTTCGACGACTCGCCGATTCCCCTGAAGGGCTATGCGCTGTTCAACGCGATGGCGCGCTACGACATCAACCGCCACCTGTCGGCCATGCTGAACGTCAGCAATCTGTTCGACAAGACGTACTACCGGCAGTATGGGTTCTATAACGGATTGATCTACGGCGAGCCGCGGCGGGTGACGTTGAGCTTGCAGGCGAAGTTCTAAATACTGCGCTACCCGTGTCGGAGCAGTATGTACTCCACCATTCGCCTGCGCCGGTCCCTTACCGGCGCAGGCGGATTCGCGCACTCGTCAGCCTCATATATTTTTAATGCACGCAAGCATTCGGCGGTGTGCTTATTCATGCTCGCCTCCCAGTTCTCGCTCGATCTGTTCGATGCTAGGCAGGCTGGTTTGCAGCTCTTCAGGCAAGGATTCCAACAGTTTGTACTCGGCAATACCCATGGGTTGTGTTTTGTCACCCAAGGCGTATTCGGCCACGACCTTGTTTTTGCTCTTGCACAGCAGCAGGCCAATGGTGGGGTTGTCCTGTTCGTGCTTGACCTGACGATCTACGGTAGTGAGGTAAAAACCCAGTTGCCCCAGATGCTCTGGCCTGAAGGCGCCTCCCTTGAGCTCGATGACAACGTAACAGCGCAGCTTCAGGTGATAGAACAGCAGGTCGATGAAGAATTCGTCACCCCCCACGTTCAGCAACACTTGCCGCCCAACGAAGGCAAAACCCGCGCCCAGCTCCAGCAGGAACTCGGTAACGTGTTTGACCAGGGCGTTTTCGATTGCCTGTTCCTGCGCTTCCTCGGTCAGGCCGAGAAAGTCAAAACGGTAGGGGTCTTTCAGCGACTCGCGTGCAAGGTCGGATTGGGGCGCGGGCAAGCGCGTGTCGAAATTGGTGACGGCCTGACCATTGCGTTCCAGCAGCTTGGCTTCAATCTGCATAACCAGCACATTGCGCGACCAGCCATGTTCGATGGCCCGGGCAGCATACCAACGGCGGGCTTCAGGACTGGACAGCTTGTCCAGCAACGCAAGTTGGTGGTACCAGGGCAATTGTGCAAGTACCTCTTGCACAAATGAAACGTCCGGCCAGGCTTGGGCAAAGGCACGCATGTACTTGAGATTGCGCGGGGAAAACCCTTTCATGTCAGGGAAAGCGGTGCGCAGGTCATGGGCCAGCCGCTCGATGACCTTGGCTCCCCAGCCTTGTTCGGTTTGCCGTTGCAAGATGTCCTGGCCGATCTGCCAGTAGAGCAGCACCAACTCACGGTTGACAGCACGCGCCACGTGCTGTTGAGCCGTGGAAATGCGGACTTTCAGCTCTCCCAGCCAGTGGTCGTAGCCTTCGGGCACGGACATCAAGGAGGCGGGCTTGTCGCTCATGCTGCGTCTCCGCTGGTGGCATTGAGCGCGGCCAGTAGTTCTGTTTTCAGCGCCCGTTGTGCCTCGGCGAGTTGCTGGGTGATTTGCTGGTATTCGGCCATTGGCTCATTCGGATCACCATACTCGACGGCTACTTCATGCGGGTCTTGCAGGAATAGCTCGTGATCCGATGATATCTTGACATGTGAATGCATCATTTCAAGATGAACACAGCCGGAAGGCAACACCAATTCAGCAGGTGTCGCATCTCACAACGTTCAAATGGGGTAATTCTCCGACTCATTACCCTCATTGGCGGATTCATTACCGCTATTCGATGGCCATCGAATAAGTGGCCGAATTGGGCTATTCACGCCCGCCAGCCCCTCAGAACGCCCCCCAGTCAAAGCCGCGCGACGACAGACACATCCAACCCTCAACTTCAACGCGGTCGTCCAGAGTCGGACGAGCAATTGGAGCTCGGCGGACCATAACGATGGTTTGAGAGACCTTTCACAACCACCACGGGCTGCCGAGCACCCAGCAATTAACCAGGAATGGGACCGCCCCGTCAGACGTTGAACAAGAAATTCATCACATCGCCATCCTGCACGATGTATTCCTTGCCTTCCGCCCGCATCTTGCCCGCTTCCTTCGCGCCCTGCTCGCCCTTGTAGGTGATGAAGTCTTCGTAAGCGATGGTCTGGGCGCGGATGAAGCCGCGTTCGAAGTCAGTGTGGATGACGCCTGCGGCCTGGGGCGCGGTGGCGCCGATCGGCACGGTCCAGGCGCGCACTTCCTTCACGCCGGCGGTGAAGTAGGTCTGCAGGCCCAGCAGCTTGAAGGCGGCTCGGATCAGGCGGTTCAGGCCCGGTTCTTCCATGCCCATGTCCGACAGGAAGGCCTGGCGGTCGGCGTCGTCCAGGTCGACGATTTCCGATTCGATGGCGGCGCAGATGGCGACCACCGGCGCGTTGCGGGCGGCGGCGAATTCGGTCAGGCGGTCCAGCAGCGGGTTGTTGGTGAAGCCGTCGTCGGCCACGTTGCCCACGTACATCGCGCGCTTGGCGGTGATGAAGCAGAGCTGGGCGATGTCGGCCTTTTCCTCGGTGGACAGGTCGAGCGCGCGGATCGGCTTGGCTTCGTTCAGTTGCGCCACGCACTTTTCCAGCACGGCGACGATGCGCTGCGATTCCTTGTCGCCGGAACGGGCGGTCTTCTGGTGGCGCTGCAGGGCCTTTTCGGCGGTCTGCAGGTCGGCCAGCGCCAGCTCGGTTTCGATGACTTCGATGTCGGCGATCGGATCGACCTTGCCGGCCACGTGGATCACGTTGGGATCCTCGAAGCAGCGCACCACGTTGACGATGGCGTCGGTTTCGCGGATGTGCGAGAGGAACTGGTTGCCCAGGCCTTCACCCTTGCTGGCGCCCGCCACCAGGCCGGCGATGTCGACGAATTCGACCGTGGCCGACAGGATGCGCTCGGGCTTGACGATCTCGGCCAGCTTCTGCAGACGCGGATCCGGCACCTCGACCACGCCGACGTTCGGCTCGATGGTGCAGAACGGATAGTTCTCGGCGGCGATGCCGGCGCGGGTCAGAGCGTTGAAGAGTGTCGATTTGCCAACGTTGGGCAGGCCGACGATGCCGCATTGCAGAGCCATGGGAATCCTGTGTAAGTACGGTATTGATCGTTAACGTTCTAGTTTACCCCGCCAGGCGGCGCATCATGATGACCGCGCCCAGGGGGACGGCCGGCTCAACTCGCCGCCGTGGGGGCCCAGCGCATCACGGCCCAGATCAGCAAAATGGGGCCGGCGTTGAACATGGCGTGCAGCGCGATGGCCGCGCCGATGCCGCGGCGGATGCGGATCCAGCCCAGCACCAGGCCGGTGACCCATTGCGGCAGCACCAGCAGCGGCAGCAGCCAGTACGGCGTGTGGTTGAAGACGAAGTTGGTCAGGTGCACGGCGGCGAAGGTCAGCGCCACCAGGTGGAACACCCAGCCGAAATGTTTCAGGTAATGGCGCCGCCAGGCGGTGTTCCAGCCATTGAGCGGCGCGGGGCGCGGACGCAGCGACCAGCAGGCCAGCAACACGAAAGCGGCCAACAAAAGGCCAGTCCAAATGCGCGGGCCGTACAGCACCACCGGCAGCAGCGCCGGACACAGCCACAGCGCCTGCCTGGGCCGTCGCAGGCCATAGCGGAACAGCATTTCCTCGACAAGCGGGGCCCAGATCACCGCCGTCAGCCAGGGGATGTTGGCCGGGTCCAGCCGATGCGTGACGCCGCCGACGCCGGCCGCGGCGACCGCCACCGGCCCCAGGGCGAACAGGTTGATCAGCCACAGCAAGGCGGCCCAGGCCAGCAGGCGCCCCGGGCCAACGCCCGGCCACCAATCCGACACCCAGCCGATCGCCGGGGCGCGCCCCGGCAGGCGCCGCAATGGGCGCGGCCGGCGCACGAAGCGCCAGAAGTCGGCCAGCTCGCTGCGGAAGCGCAGCTTGCGCGGTTCGGCGAAAGCCGGAGCGCCGTCCATCAGGCGTCGTTGCCGCTGTGCAGCTGGCGGGTGGCCAGCGCGAAGTCGCCCGCCAGCATGGCCGGCACCACGGCGCGGCAGCGGTCGATGACCGCCTCGATTTCCTTTTGTTCTTCGCGGCGCGGCGGATGCAGCACGAAGTCCGCCACCTGCTGCGCCAGGCCGAGCGTGCGCGGATGGCCGATGCCGATGCGCAGGCGCCAGAAGTTCGGGCTGCCGAGCGCGGCCTGGATGTCCTTCAGGCCGTTGTGGCCGGCATGGCCGCCGCCCTGCTTGAGTTTCACCTGGCCCGGCATCAGGTCGAGTTCGTCGTGCAGCACCAACACCTGCTCCGGCGTCAGCTTGTAAAAGCGCGCAAGCGCCCCGACCGCCTGGCCGGAACGGTTCATGTAGGTGTTGGGCTTGAGCAGCAGGACGTTGTCGGCCCCCAGGCGGGATTTGGCCACCATGCCGAAGAACGACTTCTCCAGCGCGAACGAGGCGCGCAGGTCGTCCGCCAGGTGGTCGGCCAGCCAGAAGCCCGCGTTGTGGCGGGTGGTTTCGTAGTCGGGACCGGGGTTACCCAATCCCACGATGAGGCGTATGGGAATAGACATGATGGGGGGTGTTTAAACCAAAAAACCCTGCGCATGCAAATGCACACGCAGGGTTTCGGGCGCAAGCCGCGGGAAAGCCGAAGCTTTCCGGCAGGACTTAGGCGGCGGGAGCAGCCGGAGCGGCGTCGGCGTCGTCGGCGGCAGCGCCACCCTTGACGACAGCAGCGGCCAGCAGCGGGTTCTCTTCACCACCGTGCGGGACGTAGGTCACGCCCATCGGCAGCTTGATGTCGGCCAGGTGGATCGAAGCGCCGGCCAGGATGTCGGCCAGGTTGACTTCGATGAACTGGGGCAGCGCCGACGGCAGGCACGTGATTTCCAGTTCGGTGGCGACGTGGCTGATGATCGCGCCGCTCAGCTTGACGGCCGGCGAGACTTCAGCGTTCACGAAGTGCAGCGGCACCTTGGTGCGCAGCGCCTGGTTGGCGTCGACGCGCTGGAAGTCCACGTGCAGGACTTGCGGCTTGTAGGCGTGCCATTGAACCGAACGCAGCAGGACCTGTTCGTCCTTGGCGCCTTCGAGCTGCATTTGCAGGATCGAAGCGTGGAATTCTTCCTTGCGCAGGGCGTGGTAGATCTCGTTGTGGTCGAGTTCGATGTTCAACGGGGCAGCCGAACCACCATAAACAATGGCGGGAACGCGGCCCGCGCGGCGCAGGCGGCGGCTCGCACTCGAACCCTGGACGCTACGCGCAGTGGCAGTAAATTTCATGGAAAACTCCAAAAACAAAAAATGGCGAAGCGGACTTCACCGGTTAAAGACACGGCGCACAACAGGTGCGCCGTGTTGCTTGCGCCTTGCCGCGACCAGCAAGACACAAAAAACGGGGAGGCTGGCGTCAGTCGACGAACAGCGAGCTGACCGATTCCGCGTTCGAGATACGCAGGATGGTCTCGCCCAGCAGCGCGGCGCACGACAGCTGGCGGATCTTGCCGCTGGCCTGGCCTTGCTCGGAGAGCGGAATGGTGTCGGTGACGACCAGTTCGTCCAGTTCCGACGCCTCGATGCGGTCGATGGCGCCGCCCGACAGCACGGGGTGCGTGCAATAGGCGTAGACGGCGCCGGCGCCGCGGTCCTTCAGGGCCTGGGCCGCCTTGCACAGCGTGCCGGCGGTGTCGACCATGTCGTCCATGATGATGCAGGTGCGGCCGTCGACTTCACCGATGATGTTCATCACTTCCGACACGTTGGCGCGCGGACGACGCTTGTCGATGATGGCCAGGTCGGCTTCGAGCTGCTTGGCCAGCGCGCGGGCGCGCACCACGCCGCCGATGTCCGGGGACACGACGACCAGGTTCGAGAAATTGCGGCGCCAGATGTCGCCCAGCAAAATCGGACCGGCGTAGATGTTGTCCACGGGAATGTCGAAGAAGCCCTGGATCTGGTCGGCGTGCAGGTCCATCGTCAGGACGCGATCGACGCCAGCCACTTGCAGCATGTTGGCCACGACCTTGGCCGAGATCGCGACGCGCGCCGAGCGCGGGCGGCGGTCCTGGCGGGCGTAGCCGAAATAGGGAATCGCGGCGGTGATGCGGCCGGCCGAGGCGCGGCGCAGGGCATCGACCATCACCATGATTTCCATCAGGTTGTCATTGGTAGGCGCACAGGTGGGCTGCAGGACGAAGACGTCCTTGCCACGCACGTTCTCGTTGATCTCGACCATCACCTCGCCGTCCGAGAAGCGACCGACGGTCATCTTGCCCAGGGACATGTCGAGGTGGTTGACTACGTCCACGGCCAGCCGAGTGTTGGCCGTGCCCGTGAAGATCATGAAGCTATCGTTTGCCATGATGGATGATGCGATGGTCGTTTCGAGACACTAACGAGGTGATGCGAGAACCTGCTGAAACCGGAAAATAAAAAAGCTGCTGAACCCGGGCCAGTGTCTTACAGGCGTGTTCAACAGCTTTGTTATGTATTCGGTTGGCTGGGGAGGAAGGATTCGAACCTTCGCATGCCGGAATCAAAATCCGGTGCCTTAACCAGCTTGGCGACTCCCCAACTATCTTGCAATCCAATTCCGCAACGGATGTTCAGTCAACCCAGGACATGCCTGCACTAACCGGAACCGTGGATGCGTTGTGCTGCCTGTGTCATCTGCATTTCTGCAGTTTGCTTCAACAGCGCCGCGCATTGTAGCGGTAATTTCCGTTTTCGCCAAAACGGCCTCCGACAGCTCGGAAAACTCGGCGTATAGACACGCGCCAGATCCCGACATGCGAACTTGGGTTCCCGTGTTTTTCAACACGCCCTGCTCTGCAAGCCACCGCGATGCCCTGAGAACCTCAGGATAAAGTCGGTAGACCACCGGCTCCAAATCATTTTTCCCGAAGGAAAATGTAGGCGAAGCAAGAAAGTCCGCTATTGTGATGTAAGAAGAATCCCTTGTCAAATCGGGTGCGGAAAAAATTCCAACGGTCGGCACGCTCGCGTCCGGCTGCGCCACCAGATAGGCCCGCGCCGGCAGGTCCAGCGCGGTCAGTTTTTCGCCCACGCCCTCGGCGAAAGCGGACTGGCCGAACACGAACACCGGCACGTCGGCGCCCAGCGGCAGGGCCAGCGCCATCAGTTCTCGCCGCGACAGCCGGGTGCCCCACAAGCGGTTCAATGCGATCAGCACGGTGGCCGCGTCGCTCGAACCGCCACCCAGGCCGCCGCCCTGCGGAATGCGCTTTTCCAGCGCGATCTGCGCGCCCTGGCGCGTGCCGGTGGCCTGTTGCAGGGCGCGGGCGGCGCGCAAGGTCAGGTCGTCCTCTTCGGACACGCCCGCCAATTCCGTGGCGCGGCTGATGACGCCATCGGCGCGCGCCTCGAAGTGCAGCGTGTCGCACAGGTCGATGAAGCGAAAAGCCGTCTGCAGCAGGTGGTAGCCGTCGGGACGGCGGCCCACCACGTGCAGGAACAGGTTCACCTTGGCGGGCGCGGGTACGTCGTAGAGGGTCACGGCGGATCGGGAAAAAGGACGGATGCGTCGATTTTAGCGACCCGCCCGGGGTGGCGAGCGCCGGGACGCCATGACAGGGCCGCTGGCGTCCCGGGGGACCGGCGGGAGACCGATCCTATCGTCCGCAAGGAACGGCGCAACGGGAATGGGTCCCGGCTTGCCCGGACCTGGACGCCGCCCTCGGATGCGGATCAGGCGATCTGCGGCGCGACGCGGCCGGCCAGGCGTTCGGCCGGGGCCTCGATCACCTGCCCTTCCGGCAGCTTGAACACCGCCACGGCGCCCGCCAGCTGGCGCGCCTGCTCTTCGAGCGCACCGGCCGCGGCGGCGGCCTGCTCCACCAGCGCGGCGTTCTGCTGGGTCACGCCGTCCATCTGCGTCACGGCGCGGTTGACCTGGTCGATGCCGGTGGCCTGTTCCTCCGACGCGGCCGAGATTTCGCCCATCAGGCTGGTCACGCGCTGCACCGAATCGACGATCTCGCGCATGGTGGCGCCGGCGGTTTCCACTTGCTCGGAACCGACGCCGACCTTCTGCGCCGAGTCCTCGATGAGCTGCTTGATTTCCTTGGCGGCGGCGGCGCTGCGCTGGGCCAGCGTGCGCACCTCGCTGGCGACCACGGCAAAGCCCTTGCCCTGCTCGCCGGCGCGCGCGGCCTCGACCGCGGCATTGAGCGCCAGGATGTTGGTCTGGAATGCGATGCCGTCGATCACGCCGACGATGTCGGAAATGCGCGACGAGCTGCCCTGGATGGCGCGCATGGTCTCGACCACGCTGGAGACGGCCTCGCCGCCGCGCTGCGCCACGGCGGCCGAGGCGGCCACCATGCGGTTGGCTTCGCGCGCGGTGTCGGCGTTCTGCTTCACCGTGGTCGCCAGCTCTTCCATGCTGGCGGCGGTTTCCTCGAGCGAGGCGGCCTGTTCTTCGGTGCGGCTGGACAGGTCGGCATTGCCGGACGAAATCTCGCGCGCGCCGACGTTGATCTCATCGACCCCGCGGCGCACCGTGGACACCGTGCGCACCAGGCTGTCCTGCATGGCGCGCAGGGCGCCCAGCAGCGCGCCGATCTCATTGCGGCCGCGATCGGCCACGCGGCGCGTCAGGTCGCCCTCGGCGATGCGGCGGAAGATGTCGCCGGCTTCCAGCAGCGGCCGCACGATCATGCGGCGGATCAGCACGTGCGCGCCCACCGCCATCAACAGGCCCAGCACCAGGATGCCGCCGAGCAGATAGGAAAAGACCATGTGAAACAGCGAGATCTCGTCCATCACCTCCTGCCCGGTGGTCTCGGCGCGGCGCATGAAGGCGTCGCGCTCGGACACCAGCAGCTCCTGCACCTGCTGCGTGCCCTGCTTGAAGTAGGCGTCCATGTCACCGGCCTCGAGCACCTTGCCGACGTTCTGCAGGTTGTTGCTCAGATTGCCGTAGGCCTCGATCAGGTCCTTGGACTCGGCTTTCTCCTGCGCCGACAAACCGCCGGCAAAGCCCTGGAAGGCCCGGTCACCCGCGGCAATGCGCTGGCGCGCCAGGCGCAGTGCGGTGGTGTCGCTGGCGTTGCCCTGCGCCACCCGGGTGGCATAACGGCTCAGGTCGGTGCGCGCCGCCACCAGGGACAACGCGGCCGTGTTCACGGCGTTGACCTGCTGCGAGGAAAGGCGATAGAGCTGGCCGACGTCCTGGTTGGTCTGCCGCAGGGCGACGAAACCCATGCCGCCCACCAGCAGCTGGAAAGTGAAAAACACCGCGATGATCCCCAAGAGCATCGTCGCGATCCGCGTATTCCTGAACATTGGCATTCTCCGTAAAAAAGCGGCGGCGCGATCCGCGGCCACCGGCCTTGCATGCCGCGCGCGGGGGTCGTGCGCGCGGGTGTCGGAAGAATTATTCAGGTTAAACAGAATCTATCAATCAGTAACAAAGTCGATTTTGCAACGCTGATTTGCTGATTGAAGCGGGGCGGACGTGCTACAGCCAGACGACACAACGGCCCCGCAGGGCCGTCGAGGAAGTCACGAAGCGGTAGCAATCAGGGCTGGTTGACGACCAGGCGCACCATGATGCGGCGCCCCGGCTCCTGGCGCTCCAGCACCAGCATCTGCGGGCCGAGCGTGTCGTAGCGCGACAGCCGCGCGCGCCAGCCGCCCTGCTCGAAGGCCACGGGGCGTCCCAGGTCGTCGTTGGATACATCGGTGGCCTCGGGCTGGCCCGGCAGCTTGCCGCGCAGCCAATCGCGCATGCCGGATACCGGCATGCTGCTGCCCAGGGCGTCTTCGGCCAGGGCATCGGGGTTGTCGGCCACCAGGCGGGTGCCGTCGGCCTTGGTCAGGCTGGCCGCGCCGGGCTGGCCTTCGACCCGCGCCTCGGTCGAGCCGAGCGGATTGGTCAGGTCGAGCACGTAGCGGCGGCCATCGTCCGACCAGGAAAAGCCGCCTTGCACGGCGCTCTGCTTGCCGTTTTCCTCGTTGACCGTGATGGCGAAGCGTCCGATGCGCGAGAACGCGTCGGGCGAGGCGCCTTCAATGGGCTTGGGCGTGGTGGTGCAGGCCGCCAGCACGAACGCCAGCATGGCCAGCAGCGCCCAGCGCATCCATTCCAGGCCGAGACCGCGCGACGCTGCCGTCACAGGCTGACTCCCAGGCGCTTGATGACGTCAAGCACGGTCCTGTTCTTGGGATCCTTCTGCACCGCGGCGCGCAACAACTCGACCGCCTGGTCGCGTTTGCCCTGGGTCCAGAGCACTTCGGCCAGGTGGGCCGCGATGTCGGCCTCGGGCCGCACGCTGTAGGCGCGCCGCAGGTAGTCGGCGGCGGCGATCTGGTCGCCCATGCGGAATTTGACCCAGCCCATGCTGTCCAGGATGAACGGATCGTTGGGCGAAAGTTCCAGCGCCTGCGTGATCAGGTCCAGGGCTTCAGGCAGGCGCTGGTTGTGGTCGGCCAGCGTGTAGCCCAGCGCGTTGTAGGCGTGGGCATGCTCGGGATCCAGCGCGATGACCTGGCGCAGCATGCGCTCGAGGTCGGCCAGGCGGTCCTGGCGTTCGTACAGCATGGCCAATTCGTACTTGATCTCGACGGTATCGGGCAGCGCCTGGTCGGCCGCTTCCAGCACCGAGACGGCCTGGCCGACGCGGTCGGCGTCGCGCAGGATCTGCGCCTTGGTCAGCACGCCCAGCGTGCGCTCTTCCTCGTCCTGGGGCGCGGCGGCATCGACCATCTTGATGGCGTCATCGATACGGCCGGACTTGGCGCGCAGGGCGGCCTGGCGCATGCGGGCCGAGAAGCGCAGCGACGGGTCGTCGATGCGGCCGAGTTCGGCGATGGCTTCATCGTACTGGCCCTGGTCTTCGGCGATGCGCGACAGCAGCACGTGGGCATCGGCCGCGGCGGCGCCGGCGTCGGTGGCGCCCGGCACGATGGCGCGCTGGCGCTGGTTCTGCACGTCCAGGTACTGCTGCAGCAGGGTCTTGGCCTGCGGCAATTGGCCGGCCTTGTAGGCCAGTTGGGCCTGCATGAAGAGCAGGTCGAAGTCTTCCGGCGAGCGCCGCGACATGGCCTGCAATTCGGCGAGGGCGCCGTTGTAGTCGCCGGCATCGGCCATCTGGCCGGCCAGCATCAGGCGCACCTTGCGGGCGTTGGGATTGCGGGCGATATAGGCCTGGGCCTCGGCCTGCGCGCGCTGCGGATCGACCTTGGCGCCGTACTCCAGCACGCGCTGGGCGGCGGGCTCGGACCTGGGATCGGCGGCCAGGGCGGCGCGAGCCTCCTGGGCGGCGCGCGGGTAGTCGCCGGCGGCCGAGGCCACGTCGGCCAGCGCCAGATGGGCGGCGGGCAGCTTGCGCACGCTGTCGCTCAGGGATTCGTCGAGGATGCGCAACGCCAGGCGGCGGTCGTTCAGGCGGCTCAGCACCGCCAGGGCCTGGCCGATGGCGGCAGGCTTGTCGCGCGAGGCCTCGATGCGGTTGCGCAGCGCCTGCGACAGGCCCTTGGTCTGGCCGTTGGCCGCGGCCAGCGCCAGTTCGGTGGAGCTGGCTTCAAGATCGTTCGGCGACAGACGGGCCCAGACACGGGCCGCGTCCAGCGCGCCGGGCAGGTTGCCGCCGGCCAGCTGGAATTCCAGGCCGCGGCGCGCCAGGCGGGGATCGCCGGTGTCGCGCGCCAGGCCGACCATGGTGTTGGCGGCGGTGCCGTACATGCCGCGCTGGGCGGCGATTTCCGAAGCCAGCACGCGGTAGAAGATGTCGGCGGTCAGCGACACGTAGGGCAGCTGGCCGGGACGCAGGCGGATCACCTCGGTTTCAGGCTGGCGGTTCTGGGGCGCCATGCGGGGGCCGGTCGCATCCCGCGTCCGGCTGTCGGCGGCCTGGGCTTGAGGGGCCAGGGTGGAGGCCAACGCAAGCGCCAGCGCGGCAATCCCGATATTCATTTGTTTGAAAGACGACTTCACGCGGCCCGTCCGGTTGGTGGCACAATCTTCGTACACGCAATTGATGATCTTACACTGGCTCATGCCGGAACTGCCTGAAGTTGAAACTACGCGTCGCGGAATCGACGCCGTCATCACCGGCCGCCCGCTCACGCGGCTGGTCGTCCATGAGTCCCGGATGCGCTGGCCCATCCCGGCCGAACTGCCCGCCCTGGTTGGCGGCCACACGGTGCGCGAATGCGGCCGCCGCGGCAAGTACCTGCTGCTGCGCTTCGACCACGGCACCCAGATCGTGCACCTGGGCATGTCCGGTTCGCTGCGCAGCGTGGCGCCCGGTGAATTCCTGCGCAAGCACGACCACGTCGAATGGATCTTCGACCAGGCGGTGCTGCGCCTGCACGACCCGCGCCGCTTCGGCGCGGTGTTGTGGCATCCCGATGCGGACGGACCGGTCGAAAACCACCCCCTGCTGGCCAAGCTCGGCATCGAGCCGTTCGACCCGCGCTTCGACGGCGCCTGGCTGCACCATCACTTCAAGAACCACGGCGCCGCGATCAAGCAAGTGCTGCTGGCCGGCATGGCGTTGGTGGGTGTGGGCAATATCTATGCCTCCGAAAGCCTGTTCCGCGCGCGCATCAATCCCAAGACCCCGGCCAACAAGCTGTCGCGCGCCCGCTGCGACCGCCTGGCGGACATGGTGCGCGCCACCCTGGCCGACGCCCTGACCTCCGGCGGCAGCACCCTGCGCGACTACGTCGGCGCCACCGGCGAGCCGGGCGCCTATTTCGAGATCCACGCCGCGGTCTATGAACGCGCCGGCCAGCCCTGCCGGGTCTGCGGCACGCCGATCAGGCGCATCGTCCAGGGCCAGCGGGCCACCTATTACTGCCCGAAGTGCCAGAAGACCTGAGCGCCCCCGCCTGACTTCTGTCCAAGTCCCTGGGGCCTCCTTTGGTCCGAAAGGTTCCCATCCCGGGCCGCCCTGCGCGGCCCGGATGCATTTGGGCAGCCCCGGAAATCCAAGGGAAATCCCTGCCAAAAAGGGTCAATTCGTTTATAGCAAACGTATTGCACAACAACTAACGCCACGCTATAGTCCGTCCACACACCCTATTCCTATAAAAGTGGAAGGAGCCTCCATGAGCAAGCAATTCGCTTCGCACGCCGACCTGAGCGACAAGGTCGTGTCGTTCGAAAAGCTGTCCGACAACGCCTACGCCTACACCGCCGAAGGCGATCCCAACACCGGCGTGATCATCGGCGACGAGGCCGTCATGGTGGTCGACACCCAGGCCACCCCGGTCATGGCGCAGGACGTCATCCGCCGCATCCGCGAAGTCACCGACAAGCCGATCAAGTACATCCTGCTGTCGCACTACCACGCGGTGCGCGTGTTCGGCGCCTCGGCCTACAACGCCCAGGAAATCCTGGCCAGCCGCGACACCTACGACCTGATCGCCGAACGCGGCGAGCAGGACAAGGCCAGCGAAATCGGCCGTTTCCCGCGCCTGTTCCGCAACGCCGAATCGATTCCCCCCGGCCTGGTCTGGCCCACCATGACGTTCAAGGGCGAGATGACCGTCAACCTGGGCAACCTCGAGGTCAAGCTGCTGCAGGTCGGCCGCGGCCACACCAAGGGCGACACCATCGCCTGGCTGCCCGAGCAGAAGATCCTGTTCGCCGGCGACCTGGTCGAATACCAGTCCACCCCCTACTGCGGCGACGCCTACTTCCGCGACTGGCCCAGCACGCTGGACGCGCTGTCGGGCTTCGAGGCCGAAAAGATGGTGCCCGGCCGCGGCCCGGCGCTCAAGAACGCCACCGAAGTGCGCCAGGGCCTGGCCGGCACGCGCGCCTTCCTGACCGACCTGTACGGCGCGGTCAACCGCGGCGTGGCCGAGGGCAAGGACCTGAAGACGATCTACCGCGAGGTCTACGACTTCATGAAGCCGCGCTACAGCGACTGGGTCATCTTCGACCACTGCATGCCGTTCGACGTATCGCGCGCCTACGACGAGGCCACCGGCCACGTCCATCCGCGCATCTGGACCGACAAGCGCGACCTGGAAATGTGGGCGCAGCTGGAGGGCTGATCCCGCGCGGCCGGCGCGCCGGCCGCTGTTCCACAGATCGAAACGGCTGCACGCAATCCGCCACCAAAGTCGGCCGGCGACGCGCGCAGCCGCGCATAAAAACAAAATGACCCACACAGGAGACAACCGTGGGAGACATCGACTTTCAGGCGATGGAGTTCGCCTATGAAAAACACGCCGACCAGGCCGCCGCGACGCAGGCGCGCCATCCCGTGGTGGTGGTGGGCGCCGGCCCGGTCGGCCTGACCACGGCGCTGGACCTGGCGCGCCAGGGCGTGCGGGTGGTGGTGCTGGACGACGACTACCGCCTGTCCACCGGCTCGCGCGCCATCTGCTTTTCCAAGCGCACCCTGGAAATCTGGGACCGCCTCGGCGTCGGCCAGCGCATGGTCGACAAGGGCGTGTCGTGGAACGTGGGCAAGGTCTTCTTCCGCGACCAGGAGGTCTGGCGCTTCGACCTGCTGCCGGAACCCGGCCACCGCCGCCCCGCCTTCATCAACCTGCAGCAGTACTACGCCGAAGGCTACCTGTACGAGCAGGCGCGCCAGGAACCGAACATCGACCTGCGCTGGAAGAACAAGGTGGTGGGCCTGGAACAGGCCGGCGACGGCGTGGTGCTGTCGATCGACACCCCCGAAGGCGGCTACGCGCTGCGCGCCGATTGGCTGGTGGCCTGTGACGGCGCGCGCTCGCCGGTGCGCAAGCTGATCGGCCAGGAAAGCCATGGCCGCATCTTCCGCGACCGCTTCCTGATCGCCGACGTCAAGATGAAGGCCGACTTCCCGGCCGAGCGCTGGTTCTGGTTCGACCCGCCCTTCCACCCGAATCAATCGGTGCTGCTGCACATGCAGCCCGACAATGTCTGGCGCATCGACTTCCAGCTGGGCTGGAACGCCGACCCGGTCGAGGCCGTCAAGCCCGAGAACGTGCTGCCGCGCATCCGCGCCCTGCTCGGCCCGGACGCGCAGTTCGACCTGGAATGGGTCAGCGTCTACACCTTCGCCTGCGAACGCATGGACAAGTTCCGCCACGGCCGCGTGGTGTTCGCCGGCGACTCGGCGCACCGCGTCTCGCCGTTCGGCGCGCGCGGCGCCAACAGCGGCGTGCAGGACGCCGAGAACCTGGCCTGGAAACTGCGCCTGGTGCTGGCCGGCCACGCGCCCGAATCGCTGATCGACAGCTACGCCGCCGAACGCGAGCACGCCGCCGACGAGAACATCCTGAATTCCTCGCGCGCCACCGACTTCATCACGCCCAAGAGCGACATCAGCCGCAGCTTCCGCAATGCCGTGCTGAACCTGGCCCGCACCCATGCGTTCGCGCGCACGCTGGTCAACAGCGGTCGCCTGTCGCTGCCGGCCACCTACGCCGATTCGCCGCTGAACACGCCGGATACCGACGCCTTCTCCGGCCGCATGCGGCCCGGCGCGGTGGCGCTGGATGCGCCGGTGCAGGGTCCGGGCGATTCGCCGTGGTGGCTGTCGCAACTGGACGCCGGTTTCACGCTGGCCCATTTCTGCGGCGACGCCCCGCCCGACACGCAGACGCTGCAGGCCCTGCGGGCGCTGCGACTGGCGGCGGTGCCGGTCAAGCCCGTGCTGGTCGCGGGTCCGGGTTGCGATACCGCGGGCTGGCCGTCCGACCTGGCGGCGGTGGTCGACACCGAAGGCCTGCTGGCCCAGCGCTATGACGCGCTGTCCGGCACCGCCTACCTGATCCGCCCCGACCAGCATATCGCCGCGCGCTGGCGCGCCTTCCAGCCCGACGCGGTGGCGTCGGCCGTCAACCGCGCCATCGGCCGCGCCTGAAGAACCCGGAGGCCTTTTCCATGCTGAACACCGAAACCAACCTGGCCGCGCCGGACGACTTCTACGAAGCGCTGATCGAGGCGCATCGCGATTTGAGCAACGAGCAGAGCCAGGAACTGAACGCCGCGCTGATCCTGCTGCTGGCCAACCACCTGGGCGACATGGCGGTGCTGCGCGAGGCGCTGGCGCAGGCCCGCGCGTCGGTCACGCCGGCGTCGAACCCACCGCAAACGCATTGACGATCAGGGCGCGCAACCACTGGTTGCCGCCATCGCGGTCGTAGCGGCGTTGCCAGTACATATTGGTCTGCAGCGCCGGCACCTTCACCGGCGGCGTCATGTAGCGCAGACCGAATGGCTGGGCGGCGCTGGCCGCCAGTTTTTCGGGCACGGTCGCCAGCAGGTCGGTGGCGCTGACGATGTACGGAACCGCCGAAAAATGCGGCACGCTGAAGTGCTCGGCGAGCGGCACGCCGGCCCGTTCCATGGACTGGTTGACCTGCCCGTAGGGCGCCGCGCGCGACACGATCAGGTGACGCTCGGCGCGGAACGCCTTCAGCCCCATGCCCTGGTGGGCGCTGGGATGCGCCTGGCGAAACAGCGTGGCGTAGCCCTGCCGGAACAGCATGCGCTGCAAGGTGCCCGCCCCCATCTCGTCGAATGCGCCGATGGCCAGGTCGACCCGCCCCGCCTCCATTTCCCGCGGCAGATCGGGGCCCTGCACCCGCACCGAGTCGATGCGCACCTGTGGCGCCACCTGCACGCACACTTCCATCAGCCGCGGCATGAAGTGGATCTCGCCGACATCGGTCATGGCCACGCGAAAGCGCCGCGTGCTGGTGGCGGCATCGAACGCGTCCTGGTCCTGCAAGGCCTGCGACAGCATCGCCAGCGCCTCGCTCACCGGGCCGGACAGGCGCTGCGCGCGCGGCGTGGGCAACATGCCCTGCGCGGTGCGCACGAACAGCTCGTCGCCAAACGCCAGCCGCAGCCGGCGCAGGGCGTTACTCACCGCTGGCTGCGACAGGTCCAGGCGCCGCGCCACGGCGGACAGGTTGCGGTCCTCCAGCAGGTGCTGGAACAGGATCAGCAGGTTCAGGTCGACGTCGCGCAAGTCCGCCATCAGGCACCCCTACTATTCACGAAATTTATAGTTGGTATTTTTGCATTCCCGTAGCCATAGTGGGGGATTTTTCCGACAATGGCATATCGGCACCGGAAATCCGCTCCGGCGCGCCAGGACCAAGACCGCGCGGCCACGCATCGCGCGCCACCCCAGGAGGATTCCATGGAACTGCACTACCAGACCGGTTTCGGCAACGACTGTGCCACCGAAGCCCTGCCCGGCGCGCTGCCCCTGGGCCGCAATTCGCCCCAGCAATGCCCCTATGGCCTGTACGCCGAGCAGTTATCCGGCACCGCCTTCACCGCGCCGCGCAGCGAGAACCGCCGCTCCTGGCTCTACCGCATCCGCCCGGGCGCGCAGCACAAGCCGTTCGAGCCGTTTGCCGGCGTCAAGGGCTGGGAAAGCGCCTTCGGCCACGGCCCGGTCACGCCCAACCAGCTGCGCTGGAGCCCCTTGCCCATCCCCGCCGCGCCCACCGATTTCATCGAAGGCGTGAAGACCTGGGGCGGCAACGGCGGCCCCGATGAGCAAAGCGGCGTCGGCATCCACCTGTATGCCGCCAACCGCTCGATGCAGGGCCGCTATTTCTACAACGCCGACGGCGAGCTGCTGCTGGTGCCGCAGCAGGGCCGCCTGCGCCTGGCCACCGAACTGGGCCTGATCGACCTGGAGCCGCTGGAGATCGCCGTGATCCCGCGCGGCGTGCGCTTCAGCGTGCAACTGCTGGACGACAGCGCGCGCGGCTACATGCTGGAGAACTTCGGCGCCGCGCTGCGCCTGCCCGAACTGGGCCCGATCGGCTCGAACTGCCTGGCCAATGCCCGCGACTTCAAGACGCCGGTGGCCTGGTACGAAGACCTGGAAGGCGACTTCGAACTGATCGCCAAGTTCACCGGCGGCTTCTGGCGCGCCGCGATCGGCCATTCGCCGCTGGACGTGGTCGCCTGGCACGGCACGCACGCGCCGTACAAGTACGACCTGCGCCACTTCAACACCATCGGCTCGATCAGCTACGACCATCCGGACCCGTCGATCTTCACGGTGCTGACCGCCCCGTCCGATACCCCGGGCACGGCCAACATGGACTTCGCCATCTTCCCGCCGCGCATCCTGGCAATGGAAAACACCTTCCGTCCGCCCTGGTTCCACCGCAACGTCGCCAGCGAATTCATGGGCCTGATCCAGGGCGTGTACGACGCCAAGGCCGACGGCTTCGCCCCCGGCGGCGCCAGCCTGCACAATTGCATGAGCGGCCATGGCCCCGACGCCGAGACCTTCGAGAAGGCTTCGCACGCCGACACCAGCAGCGCGCACTACATCCGCGACACCATGGCCTTCATGTTCGAAACGCGGCGCGTGATCCGCCCGACGGCGCAGGCGCTGGCCTCGGTAGAATTGCAGGGCGACTATTACCGGTGCTGGCAGGGCCTGCAGAAGCATTTCGATCCCGCCAAGGCGTGACCGGCCTTTCCGCCGTCACGCCCGCCCACGGCGATGCGCGCAAGCGCATCGCCGTTTGGCTTTGGATTTTTCCGGCGCCCGCCGCGCCCTTACAAACACATTGAACGAGACACTCCCCCATGACCACCGCCATCAACGAAACCCACGACCCGTCCCTCAAGAGCTGGATCGCCAGCGCCAACACCGGCACCTCTGACTTCCCGGTGCAGAACCTGCCCTACGCCGCGTTCCGCCGCAAGGGCTCGCAGGAATCGTTCCGCCCCGGCGTGGCCATCGGCGACCAGATCGTCGACCTGGCCGCGCTGGCCGCCGCCAAGCCCTTCGAAGGCGCGGCCGCCGAGGCGCTGGCCGCCTGCCAGGGCGATAGCCTGAACGCGCTGATGGCCCTGGGCCATGCCCACTGGAGCGCGCTGCGCCTGGCGCTCTCGCGCGCGCTGCGGGATGGCGCCGCGCTGCGCGCCACGGTCGAGCCGCTGCTGGTGGCCCAGGCCGACGCCGAATACACCACGCCCGCCCGCATCGGCGACTACACCGACTTCTACATCTCGGTGCATCACGCCACCGCCATCGGCAAGCAGTTCCGACCCGACAATCCCCTGCTGCCGAACTACAAGTGGGTGCCTATCGGCTACCACGGCCGCGCCTCCAGCATCGGCGTGGACCAGAAGTTCCCGCGTCCGGTCGGCCAGACCCGCCCCGTCAACGAAGGCGAGACGCCGCAGTTCGGCCCGTGCGCGCGGCTGGACTACGAACTTGAACTGGGCATCTTCGTCGGCACCGGCAACGCCCAGGGCGAACGCATCAAGCTGGCGGACGCCGATGCGCACGTGTTCGGCCTGTGCATCCTGAACGACTGGTCGGCGCGCGACATCCAGGCCTGGGAATACCAGCCGCTGGGCCCGTTCCTGTCCAAGAATTTCGCCTCGACCATCTCGCCGTGGATCGTCACCATGGAAGCGCTGGAGCCGTTCCGCACGCAGTGGAACCGCGGGCCGTCCGAGCCGCAGCCGCTGCCGTACCTGGCCTCCGACGCCAACCGTGCCAAGGGCGCCTACGACGTGCAGATGGAAGTGCTGCTGACCACCGAACAATCGCGCGCCGGCAAGCAGGCGCCGGCCCGCCTGTCGCGCAGCAATTTCCGCGATGCCTACTGGAACGTGGCGCAGCTGATCACGCACCACACGGTGAACGGCTGCAATCTGCAACCGGGCGACATGCTCGGCACCGGCACGCTGTCGGGCCCGCAACCGTCGGAAGCCGGTTCGCTGCTGGAACTGAACCACGGCGGCAAGCAACCGATCGAGCTGCCCTGGGGCGAGAAGCGCACCTTCCTGCAGGATGGCGACCAGGTCATCATCCGCGCCGAATGCGTCAAGGCGGGCTATCCGCGCATCGGTTTCGGCGAATGCTCGGGCACGGTGCTGCCGGCGCGGGTCTGAACGACGCCCGTCAGGATCGGGGCGTGGCGGCCGCATCGGTCGTCAACGCCTCGATCTCGTCATCCTTGGCCTGCCACTGCCGGCCCAGCCAGTGGTGGAATTCGGTGCGGAAGGCCTTGTCGCGGCTGTAGTCGCCTTCGCAGAAGGCCGGCGGCACCGGCACTTGGCGCATGCGCACCCGCACCGTGCCCATGCGGCCGCAGGCCATGTCCCAGAAGCTGGGCACACCCGCCGGATAGGCGATGGTGACATCGATCATCGAACGAAAACGCGTGCCCATCGCGTTCAGCGACACCGCCAGCCCGCCCGCCTTGGGCTTGAGCAGGTGACGATACGGGGCTCCCTGCGCGTCGCGCTTGGCCGGCGAAAAGCGCGTGCCCTCGGCAAACACCATCACGCTGGTCGGCACCAGCGAGAATTTCTGGCAGGCGCGGCGCGCGGTTTCCTGGTCCTGGCGTCCCAGGGCGGGATTGCGGCGCAGGTCGGCCTTGCCGTGGCGCTTCATGAAGGGAAAATCCAGCGCCCACCACGCCAGCCCGATCACCGGCACGTAGATGAGCTGCTGCTTGAGGAAGAACTTCAGCAGCGGAATGCGGCGGTTCAACGCGCCCTGCAACACGAAGATGTCGACCCAGGACTGGTGATTGCAGTTGACCAGGTACCAGTCCGCGTAGCGCAGGCCAGTATTGCCGCGCACATCCCAGGGCGCGCGCTGGATGCGCGTGAACCAGGCGGTGTTGACGCTGATCCAGGCCGTGGCGATGCCGTTGAGGACGGGGTCGATGCGGCGCCTGGCCGCCGCGAACGGCAGCGCCAGTTTCAGCAGCGCCATGGGAAACAGCAGCAAGCACCAGAACAGCGTGCTGGCGCCGATCAGGAGCGTGCTGAACACGCCGGTCAGCCAGGCCAGGCGGCCGCGCGGCACGGGCCAACCGCGCCAGCGCGCGGCCGGGGCGGACGCGGGCGCGTCGCTTGCGTCAGCGACAGGGGGCCGGATCGGGCCGGCCAGCGGATCGGGAAAAGTCATGAACGCGAGTGTGCGAGGACTGCCCTGGGGCCGGTTTGAGCGGGATCAAACCGGCCCCAGGCCCGGACGGGGTGAAGTCAAGGCAGGCGGTATTTTTCTTCGCGATAGACCCAACTGGCCCACAGCGCGTGCGCCAGCGCTTCCTTGGTCAGGGCGTCATCCGCCGGTTCAACCGGATCGTAGGTCTCGTCCTGCCCGACCGGCGCGGCGCGGTAGCGGAATTCGCGCGGCGCCTTGGACGGTTCCAGCACCAGCAGCTTGTCCCCTTGCAGGTAGCCGAAGTTGTCGGCGTACTGCATCAGCGCGCGGTTGGGATCGCGTTGCGTCAGGTCGGCGCCCAGCATCGGATTGATGTTGTCCAGTCCGATCAGCGACAGCAGCGTGGGCGCCATGTCGATCTGGCTGACGATGCGCTCGTCCTGGCGCGGCGCGATGCCCGCGCCCAGGATCAGGGCCGGGACCTGGAAGTGCCGCACCGGCACCGGGATCGAGCCGTAGACGCGGGAATCGTGGTCCGCGATCACCAGGAACACGGTGTTGTCCCAGTACGGCGCCTTGCGCGCCTTGTCGAAGAACTGGCCCAGCGCCCAGTCGGCGTAGCGCACGGTGTTGTCGACGCTGGCCGGATCGCCCACCGGCTGGATGCGGCCCGCCGGGTACTCCCACGGCGAATGGTTGCTGACCGAGAACGCCAGCGTGAACACCGGCTTGTCGCCGTCGGCGCGCAGCAGGCGGTCGACCTGGGTGAACATGTCCTCGTCGGACGCGCCCCACGAGCCTTCGAACACCGGGTTCTCGAACTTCGGGCGATCGACGATCTCGTCAAAGCCATTGCCCAGGAAGAAGGCGCGCATGTTGTCGAAGTGCGACTCGCCGCCATAGACGAAACGCGAGCGGTAGCCATGCTTGCCCAGCACCTGCGCCAGCGTGAAGAAGCCCGTCTGCGAGCGCGGCAGCTTGACCACGGCGTCGGCCACGCTGGGCAGGAAGCCCGCGGTGACCGCCTCGATGCCGCGCACCGAGCGCGTGCCGGTGGCGTAGGCGCGATGGAACATCCAGCCTTCCTTGCCAAGCCGGTCGATGTTGGGCGTCAAGTCCTTGCCGCCCAGGCTGCCGACATATTGCGCGCCCAGGCTTTCCTGCAGGATGATCACCAGGTTGAGCGGCTTGTCGCGGCGCACCGTGGCCTTCTGCTCGTGCAGGCTGGGGTAGCGCGGATCCAGCGGCGCACCCGTCAGGCCGGCCTTGTCGCGCACGATGGCGTTCATCTCGTCCACCGGCATCTTCGGATACATCGCGGCCGACGAGCGTTCGTCGCGCATGCGGTAGGCGGCATCGAACACGCTGTAGAGCGAGTTCAGGGCCAGCGAATTGACCATCGCGTCCGAGCTGAACGCGACCTTGGCCGGATTGATGGGGCGATGCTCCAGGGTGCCGCGCGCGCCCAGCACCACCAGCGCCAGGATCGCCAGCGACGCCAGCGGCCGCTTCCACCACGCCAGGAAGGGATCGCGCACGCGCACCGGGAACAGCTTGACCGCCAGCCAGGCCGCCACCAGCAGCACCACCAGCGCGGTGAACAGCACGCCCTTGTAGCCCTGCCACAGCATCGAACCGACTTCCTTCGGATTGAGCAGGTAGATGAAGTACAGGCGGTTCGGGCGCGTGTCGTATTCGGCGATGAACTGCGGCGTGGAGACTTCCAGCAGCACGTACAGCATCCACCAGACGCGGAACCACCAGGCGGTGACGCGCGCCGCCCACGGGCGGTGCCCCAGCCACGGCGAGAACACCGCCGGCAGCGCGATCACCATGGACAGCAGGCAGACGTCGATGCGCAGGCCGCCCAGCAGCACCGGCCACAGGCCGCCGGCCGCCTGGACCCGGTCCCACATCCACCAGGACAGGCCAAGGCGGCTGAGCGTCAGCAGCGCCAGCACGGCCAGGATGAAGCGCAGTGTCAGCCGGCGCATGCGGCGGCCCTCCGACTACCAACGAAACCCCGCGCCGTTGCCGCGCCACGCTTACCGAGCCAAACCATGCCTTGCCATCCGGTGATTGAAAACGGCCAAGATTAACGCGGATTGACGCGCCGCAGCGCCGCCGGGTGGAGTCGCAATGTCGAATACGAGGCCGATGACAACCCTGTCATGTCGTACGACATCTCATTTCTTCAGCATTCGGCGTGGCGGCCGCGCGGGCCTATTGCACCCGGCGCAGGCGCTCGCGGCTGTTGCTCAGGTGGGTGCGCATCGCGGCGCGGGCGCCTTCGGCATCCTGGCGCATGATGGCGCTGTAGATGTCTTCGTGCTCCAGGTTGACGCGCGACAGGTAGGCGGCACGGTCCTCGTGCGCGAACTTGGCCGAATTGATGCGGGTGCGGGGGATGATGGCCGAACCCAGGTGCGACATGAGATCGGCGAAATAACGGTTGTCGGTGGCCTGCGACACCAGCAGGTGGAACTGGAAGTCCGGCGTGATGGTGTCGCCGCCGCTGTCCAGCGCGGCCTTGAAGGCATCCAGCGCGCGGCGCATCTCGGCCAGCTGGGCCTCGCTGCGGCGCACGGCGGCCAGGCCGGCGGCCTCGCTTTCCAGGCAGATGCGCAGTTCCAGCAGCACCAGCACATCGCGCACCGTGGCGATGTCGGCCGGGTCGACGCGAAAATCGCCGCCACCGCTGGGTTCGAGCGCGTAGGTGCCCACGCCATGATGGGTTTCGACCAGGCCCGAGGCCTGCAGCCGCGACAGCGCTTCGCGCACCACGGTGCGGCTGACGCCGAACTGCCGCATGATCTCGGATTCGGTGGGCAGCTTGTCGCCGGGGCGGATGTCGCCGCCGCGGATGCGTTCGGAAATGTTTTCCACCAGGCCTTGCGCCAGGTTCCGTGGACGACGCTGCGGCAGCACGGGGGTATCGACAGGAGCGTTCATCAGGGATTATCCGGAAGCGGTTGCGTGGCGCTTGACTGCAAAAATTCGTGCTTATTATACTTTGGACAAGTTGTACGATAACGTACCAGGCAAGTCCACCCCAACGAGCGTTGCGCCATGAGCCTAGCTGTCGACCGCATGCCTGCCTCCCCCCGTTGTCATCGCTTATTGTTGACCGGCGCCGCCGGCAACCTGGGCCGGGTACTGCGACCGCGCCTGAAGGCCTGCGCCGACGTGCTGCGGGTTTCCGACGTCGCGGCCATGGCGCCCGCCGCCCCCGGCGAGGAAGTCGTGCCCTGCGACCTGGCCGACCCCGCCGCCGTCTCCGAGCTGGTGCGCGGCGCCGACGCCATTGTGCACCTGGGCGGCGTTTCCGTGGAGCGTTCTTTCGAGGAAATCCTGCCGGCCAATATCCAGGGGGTCTACCACGTCTACGAAGCCGCCCGCGTCCATGGCGTGCGGCGCGTGGTGTTCGCCAGCTCCAACCACGTCATCGGCTTCTATGAACAGGGCGCGCGGCTGGACGCCGACACGCCGTTGCGGCCCGATGGCTACTACGGCCTGAGCAAGGCCTACGGCGAGAACCTGTCGCGCTTCTACTACGACCGCTACGGCATCGAGACGGTCTGCCTGCGCATCGGCTCGTCGTTTCCCGAGCCCAAGGATCGCCGCATGATGGTCACCTGGCTCAGCTACGACGACCTGACCGACCTGGTGGTGCGATCGCTGTTCACGCCGAACGTCGGTCACCTGATCGCCTATGGCGCCTCGGCCAACCGCGACAGCTGGTGGGACAACCACCGCGCCGCCGCGCTGGGTTTCGCGCCCAAGGATTCCTCCGAGGCCTTTCGCGCGCAGGTCGAGGCGCAAGCGCCCCTGCCCGCCGACGATCCCGCCGGACGCTTCCAGGGCGGCGCCTTCGTCAAGGCCGGCCCCTTCCCCTTTCCCCCGCGCTGATTTCGTCCCCGGCCCATCATGGCGACCCACGCTGAACGCATCGGAACCCTGCTCTGCGGCGTGGGCGAAAGCCCGGTGTGGCGCGCCGCCGACCAGGCGTTCCACTGGACCGACATCCCCGGCCGCGCGCTGTGGCGCTGGACGCCCGCGAGCGGCCGGCTCGATCACTGGACGTTGCCGCAGATGGCCGGCTGCATCGCCCCGCGCGGGGACGGCTGGCTGCTGGCGATGGAGGACGGCCTGTATGAATGCGGGCCGCTGGTGGCCGGCCAGGCCTGCCAGCCGTGGCCGCTGGCCCCGGTGCGTCACGACGCGCCCGGCATGCGCTTCAACGACGGCCGCTGCGACCGCCAGGGCCGCTTCCTGGCCGGCACCATGGTCATGGACATGGGCCTGGCGCGCAACGCCGGCAAGCTCTACCGGCACGGTCCCGGCGAGGCACTGGAGGCCATCGTCGACGACCTGATCGTGCCCAACGGCCTGGCCTTCAGTCCGGACGGCAAGACCATGTACCTGTCCGACTCGCACCCGTCGCGGCAGGTGGTGTGGGCCTTCGACTACGACATCGACGGCGGCCCGCTCCGCAACCGCCGCGTCTTCATCCCGAGACTGCCGGCCGGCCGGCCCGATGGCGCCGCGGTCGACGCCGACGGCTGCTACTGGATCTGCGGCAACGAGGCCGGCCGCATCTACCGCTACACGCCGGACGGCCGCCTTGACCGCAGCCTGGAGGTGCCGGCCGCCCGCGTCGCCATGTGCGCGTTCGGCGGCCCCGACCTGGACCTGCTGCTGGTCACTTCGATCCGCCCCGCCGATGCCGCCCCCGATTCCATCGCCGGCGCCGTCTTCATCCTGCGCCCCGGCGCGCGGGGCCTGGAGGAAACCGCAAGCGCCGGTTAGCACCCGACCGTGGCGCCCCAAGCGCCCACGCACGAGTAGTGAGCAGGTCCGTACACATCGAAGAGCTTCGGGGCCGCAACGGCCCTCAACGAAACGCCGTACTCCCAACCGGAGGTAGACATGTTGCGCCCGACCCTGACCCGCGCCATCCTGGCCGCGGCCGCCTTGCTGACGCTGATTCCCGCCACCCATGCCGCCGAGCTGCGTTCGGCGGACATCCATCCCGACGATTACCCCACCGTGCAGGCCGTGCGCCAGTTCGGCGAGCTGGTCAAGCAGCGCACCAACGGCCGCATCACCGTCAAGGTGTATGCGGGCGGCGCGCTCGGCAACGAAGACGACTCGATCGAACAGGTGAAGCTGGGCGCGCTGGCCATGGCGCGCGTCTCCAGCGCCGCCATGCACAACATCTGCCAGACCACGCGCGTGCCATCGCTGCCGTTCCTGTTCCGCTCGAAAGAGCATCTGCACAAGGTGCTGGACAGCGAAATCGGCGAACAGATCCTGAAGTCCTGCGAGTCGGCCGGCTTCGTCGGCCTGGCCTGGTACGACAGCGGCTCGCGCTCGATGTACACGCGCAACAAGCCGATCAAGACACTGGCCGACGCCAAGGGCATGAAGATCCGGGTGCAGCAGTCGGACCTGTCGGTGGCGATGGTGGAAGCCATGGGCGGCAACGCCACGCCGATGCCGATGGGCGAGGTCTACACCTCGCTCAAGACCGGGCTGGTGGACGCGGCCGAGAACAACTACCCCAGCTACGAAAGCGCGCATCACTACGAGGTCGCCAAGTACTACGCGCTGACCGAGCACACCATGACGCCGGAAATACTGATCTTTTCCAAGCGCCAGTGGGACAAGCTGTCGGCCGAGGACCAGAAGGTCCTGCGCGAGGCCGCGCGCGAGTCGGTGCCGTACATGCGCAAGCTGTGGGACGAGCGTGAGCAGAAGTCGCGCGCCGTGGTCGAGAAGGCCGGCTCGCAGATCGTCGAGGTGGACAAGGCCTCGTTCCAGGCGGCGATGAAACCGGTGTACGACCGCTTCGTCACCACGCCCGACATGAAAGACCTGGTCGCCAAGATCCAGGCCGTCCAATAAGGAATCCACATGTTGGCTACCTCCACCAATGACCCGGATGTCGCGGCGGGGGGCCGGGCGCATGCCCTGGCTGCCCCGCTGAACGCCTACACCCGGGGCTGCGCCCGGCTGGCGCGGCTGTGCATGTGGACCAGCGTGTTCGGCCTGGCCTGCCTGATCGTCGCGGTATCGCTGCAGATCTTCGGCCGCCATGTGTTGAACAGCACCCCCACCTGGGCCGAGAGCCTGGCGCTGCTGCTGGTGCTGTACGTCACCATGCTCGGCGCCGCCGTCGGCGTGCGCGATGCCGGCCACATCGGCTTCGAATCGCTGGTCGACGCCTTGCCGGCGGCCGGCCAGCGGCGCCTGAAGATCTTCATCCACCTGCTGGTGCTGCTGTTCGGCGCGCTGATGGCGTGGAACTGCGCCCTGCTGGCCGAATCCGTGTGGGCCTACAAGATTCCCAACCTGGGCATTTCCAACGGCTGGAAGTACGTGCCCGCGGCCCTGTCCGGCGTGCTGATCGCGCTGTTCTCGGTCGAGCACGTCATCGCCCTGTTGCGCAACCAAAAGGTGGTACCGGCATGGCGCTGACCCTACTCTCCTTCACCTTCATGGGCTTCCTGGTGATCGGCGTGCCGGTGGCGTTCGCCATCGGGCTGTCGTCGATCACCGCGATCATGTACGAGGACCTGCCGCTGGCGGTGGCCTTCCAGCAGATGACCTCGGGCATGAATGCGTTTTCGTTCCTCGCCATCCCGTTCTTCATCTTCACCGGCGAGCTGATGCTGTACGGCGGCATCGCCGACCGCATCGTGGCGTTCGCCAAGTCGCTGGTGGGCCACGTGCGCGGCGGCCTGGGCATGTCCAACGTGGTGGCCTGCACCCTGTTCGGCGGCGTGTCGGGTTCGCCGGTGGCGGACGTCTCGGCGATGGGCTCGGTGATGATCCCGATGATGAAGCGCGAGGGCTACCACGCCGACTACGCGGTCAACGTCACCACCCACGCGGCGCTGGTGGGCGCGCTGATGCCGACCAGCCACAACATCATCATCTACACCCTGGCGGCGGGCGGCAAGGTGTCGATCGCGGCGCTGATCGCGGCCGGCGTGGTGCCGGCGCTGATCCTGACGCTGTGCAACCTGGCCGCGGCGTATTTCGTGGCGCGCAGCCGCGGCTATCCGGCCGGCACGTTCCCCGGCTGGCACATCGTGGCGCGCTCGCTGGTGGCCGCCCTGCCGGGGCTGTTCGTGGTGGTGCTGATCATCGTCGGCATCCTGAGCGGTGTCTTCACGGCCACGGAATCGGCCGCGGTGGCCGTGCTGTACGCGCTGGCGCTGACGATCTTCGTCTACCGCTCGCTGACCTGGGACCAGTTCGTGCGCGCCGCCAGCAAGGCGGTCAAGACGACCGGCGTGGTGTTGCTGCTGATCGGTATTTCGGCCACCTTCGGCTATCTGATCAGTTTCTACGGCGTGGCCGAGAAGACCGGCGCGCTGATGGCCTCGATCTCCACCAGCCCGTGGGCGATCTTCCTGATGGTCAACATCATCCTGTTCGTGCTGGGCACTTTCCTGGATATGGCGGCGACCATCCTGATCTGCACGCCCATCTTCCTGCCGATCTGCATGCAGTACGGCATGGGGCCGGTGCAGTTCGGCATGGTGATGCTGCTGAACTGCGCGCTGGGCCTGAACACGCCGCCGGTGGGCACCACCCAGTTCGTGGGCTGCGCCATCGGCGGGGTCTCGGTCGGCACGGTGATGCGGACCATCTGGCCGTTCTACGGCGCGTTGCTGGCCGCGCTGGCGCTGGTCACCTACGTGCCGGCGTTCTCGCTATGGCTGCCAGGCCTGCTGCTCAATTGAGCAATCGATACGGAGGCGGGGCGACCGCCCGTCCCGTGCAACACCGGCCAAAAGAACAGCGCGGCCAGCAGCCACATCAGGGCGGCTGACCACAGCGTCTGGCTGAGGAAGTGCGCGCCCTGCAGGATGCGCACGGCTGAAAACGCCAGCCCGGCGGCGATGCCCGCCGCCAGCCCCCACCAGCGCCAACCCGGCCGCCCGACGGCCCAGCCGGCGAAATACAGGGCCAGCAGCGAATAGCCGGCGCCGGCATGGCCGCTGGGCAGCGCGCCGCCGGCCTTGCCACGATCCCAGGTCCACCACGACTGCGGATAGGGGGTGTAGCCGCCCAGCGTGTCCAGGTCGTAGGGCCGCGGCAGCGTGGTGTAGTGCTTGAGCTGGGTGATGGCCAGCTGCCCCGCCATACAGGTCAATGCCAACGCCAGCGCCGGCCCGCGCAGGGAGCGCCAGGCGGGAATGCGATAGCTGGCCGCCGCCACGGCAATGGCCCCCAGTCCGATGCCGATCGGCAGGGCCAGCACCATGCGGTGGCCGATCAGTTCCAGCCAGCGGTTGGTGTGCAACGGGAAATCGTCCAACGCCGGGTTGAACAGGGCGCGCGCGATGGCCAGGTCCCACCCCGACGCATTGGCCCACCAGGCCAGGCACGCCAGGAACAACGTCACGCCCAGCACGTGCGTGGCCAGGTAGGCGGCGGGCGTCGGCCGGGTGGCCGCGGAAGGGGGCAGGGACGACATGTGGGACGCGATGGAGGGCGCTCGGCCGAAGCGGACAGCTTAGGCGGCCGATAGTCGAAAATTCGTCAAATTCCACCCACCGGGGGGAGCCTGGCCCCCGGCGTTGCGCCCCGACTACGCCGTCGCGTCCGCCGCGTTCAGGCGCAGGCTGAAGCGCGTGCCCCGTTGGGGGCCTTCGCGGGAAGAATCCACGGTCAAGGTCCAGCCCTGCATGTCGCAGACCCGCTTGGCGATGGCCAGCCCCAGGCCACGCGCGGTTTCGTCCCGGCCCGCGGCGGCCGAATCCCGCAGCCGCCCGCTGTAGTAGCGGCGGAACAGGAAGGGCAGGTCGCCGGCGTCGATGCCCTTGCCATCGTCGCCCAGCTGCAACACGCCATCCTCGCCCAGGCTGGCGGTCAGCGTGGCGGGCGCGGCATGTTCGATGGCGTTGCGCACCAGGTTGCGCAGCACCGTCAGCAAGGCATAACGGTCCAGAATGCGGATGTGCTCGGGCGGGATGCGGTTGTCGAAACGCAGCTGGGCCACGCCGGCCTGGGATTCATAGCCGCGCCAGGCGTCTTGCATGCAGTCGGCCAGGTCGACCGGCTCCGGCGGACGCATCTGGTCGCGGGCCATGGCGCGCGCGCTTTCAAGACAGACGATGACGTCGTCGACGTTGTCCATGACCCGTGTCAGCCGCTGGCGCTGGTCCGCGGTCAGGTCCTGGGTCAGCAGCATGAGCTCGCTGTCGGAGCGGATCGCCGCCAGCGGGGTGCGGACTTCGTGGCTGAGGTTGCCGGCGAACTCGCGTTCGCGCGCGATCGAGCGGTCGACCTGGTTCTGCACCCGGTTGAAGGCCTCGATCAGCCGGCCGGCCTCGTCGTCGCGCGTCACCGCCAGGTCGGGCGAGCCGGGCGCCCAGGTCGAGAGCCGGTCGGTCAGGTCCAGCAAGGGGCCCACCGCCACCGCCGCCACGCGCCGCGACAGGGCATACGCGCCCACCACGCAGATCGCCCCCACGCCCAGCACGATCAACCCGAAATCGTGCACCCGTTCCTCATTGTCGGTGGCGTCGTACAGCAGGTAGACCTTGCCCGTGCCGGTCTCGGCCACCATCACGTGCCAGGTATAGGCTCCGGGCTCGATCAGGTGCAGGCCGTTGTCCAGGCCGCGTATCTCCTCGGGCATGCCGGCCGGGGCCTCGCCGTCGGCGCCGAGCCAGGCGCGCATGGAGCCGCCCAGCTCACGGGCGCCGTGGCGCGGCAGGAACTGGTCGCTGGTGCGCGCGTGCTGCACCAGGCGGTCCATTTCGGTATTGAGGATGTCGTTGACCAGGTCGTCCTCCATCTGGTCGAACGTCAGGTAGGCGAGCAACGCCAGCGCCGTCACGAACAAGGCCACGGTGCCGGTCAGCGCCCACACCACGCGTTGCGTGAGGGTGCCGCCCCCCGCGAAGCGGCTCATGCGGCGCTCCCGTCGGCGACCAGGCGCCAGCCGGTGCCATGCAGGGTTTCGATGCCGTCGAAGCCGGCGTCGGCCAGCGCGCGACGCAGCAGGTGCACCTGGCTGCGCAGCGCGTCGGAAGACGGCGGTTCGCTGCCCCACAACTGCGATTCCAGTTCCTCGCGCGAGACCACCCGCCCCGGGTCGCGCAGCAGCGCTTCCAGGATGAGGGTCGCCTTGCGCGTCAGGTGGACAGGCTTGCCGCCGATCGACGCCGTGCGGCTGCGGGTGTCGTAGGCCAGGTCGCCGAAAACACGCACCGTGTCCACGGTCGACCCCTTGGCGCGCTGGATCAGCGCGAGCAGGCGGGCCTCGACTTCCAGCAACGCGAACGGCTTGGTCAGGTAGTCGTCGGCGCCGTGCGAGAAACCGGCCAGCTTGTCTTCCAGGCTGTCGCGCGCGGTCAACACCAGCACCGGCACCGGCAGACGCCTGTCGGCGCGCAGCGCGTGCAGCACCGCATGGCCGTCCATGCCAGGCAGGCCGATGTCCAGGATCACGGCGTCGAAACGCTGTTCCTCCAGGCGCTGCAGGCCGGCGGGGCCGCTATAGGCCACGTCCGGCAGGAATCCGCGGGCTTCCAGGAAGGTGTACAGGTTGCCGGCGATGATGTGATCGTCCTCGACGATCAGGATCCGCTGATTCGCGCCCGCCGCGGGACTGGCTGCCATATTCGCATCCCCATCGAAAGAAAGGTTGAACGCCCCGGTCAGGCCTGCAGCACCTTGCCCGGGTTCATCAGGCCGTGCGGATCCAGCGCGCGCTTGATCCGCCGCATCAGGGCCAGTTCGACCGCGCTCTTGTAGCGCGGCAGTTCGTCGCGCTTGAGCTGGCCCACGCCGTGCTCGGCGCTGATGGAACCGGCGTGCGCGTGCACGCTGTCATGCACCACGCCGTAGATGTCGCTTTGCAGCGCCAGCAATTCGGTCTCGGTCTGGCCGGGCGCGTTGGCCACGTTGTAGTGCAGGTTGCCATCGCCCAGGTGGCCGAAGATCACGTGGCGCACGCCGGGAAAACGCGCCTGCAGCAGCGCATTGGTGTGGTGCACGAAGCCGGCGATGGCGGAAATCGGGATCGACACGTCGTGCTTGACCGACTTGCCCAGCTCGGCCTCGGCCAGCGGGATGCTTTCGCGCAGGTGCCACAGGGCCTTGCTCTGCGCGACGTTGGCGGCGATGGCCGCGTCGTTCACCAGGCCGGCCTCGATCGCCTCGCCCAGCACCGTCTCGAAGCGTTCGCGCGCATGCGTTTCGCTTTCGCTGTCCGACAGTTCCAGCAACGCGAACCAGGGCGAGGCGGCGGAGTCGCCTTCGAACGGCAGGCGCTGCTGCGGGAACAGCCGCACCACGGCCTGCAGGCAATGGCCGCTCATCAATTCGAAGCCGGTCAGCGCGGCGCCGAAGCCGGCGCGGGCGCGCGACAGCAGCTCGACCGCGTTGTCTATGCTGTCCAGCGTCAGCAACGCGGTGCAGGAGGCCACTGGCCGCGGGAAAAGCTTGAGCGTGGCGGCGGTGATGACGCCCAGCGTGCCCTCGCTGCCGATATAGAGGTCGCGCAGATCGTAGCCGGTGTTGTCCTTGCGCAGGCCGCGCAGGCCGTTCCAGATCTCGCCCTCGGCGGTGACCACCTCGAGCCCCAGGGCCAGGTCGCGCGTGTTGCCGTAGCGCAGCACCTGGGTGCCGCCGGCGTTGGTGGCGAGGTTGCCGCCGATGGTGCAGCTGCCTTCGGCGGCAAGGCTGAGAGGGAACAGCCGGCCGGCGTCGGCCGCGGCCTGTTGCACCGCCTGCAGGATGCAGCCCGCTTCCACCGTGATGGTGTCGTTGTCGGTATCGAGCGCGCGGACGCGGTTCAGGCGGGCGGTCGATAGCACCACCGCGCTGCCCGAGCCATCCGGCGTGGCGCCGCCACAGAGGCCGGTATTGCCGCCCTGCGGCACCACCGGCACGCCATGGCCCGCGCACAGCTTGATGGCATCGGCCACCTCCTGCGTCGAACCGGGACGGATCACCGCCAACGCCACGCCGCGATAGCGGCGGCGCCAGTCCAGCGCGAACGGCTCGGCATCGGCGCCGGTCAGCACATGGGACTCGCCCAGGAGGGATTGCAATTCGCTCAGCAAGGTCATAGGCGCCGCACGGTGGGGCGCGCCGGGCCGCGCCCGGGCGCTGTTCAAGGGAGGTGCGGACTATTGTAGAGGCAGCTCGGCCGCGCCGGATGCGCTAGCGTGCTGTCCAACAGCACACTAGCCCACGGCCTGGTCCAGGCGCGTGCCGGTCAGGCCGGTGCAGTAGGCGCGCGAGGCGATGCGGTTCATCAGGAACGCGCGATCGACGCCGGCCGGACCCGGCATTTCGGACAGGGCGCGATAGGCGCGCCGCAAGGCTTCGCCGCGGGTGGCGCCGCAGACCAGCAGGTGCGTGCAAGGCATATGGCGATCGGCGCAACCGTCGATGCGCACCTCCAGCGCGTGCGCCGCGACCGGTTCGAAGTCGGCCACCGCGGCGCCCGAACGCGGCCGCGATTCCGCAAGGATCACGCGGAACACCCCGGTGCGATCGTCCAGCGAAAAGGCCACCGTACCCATGCCCTGCCAGGCGCGATCCCGCGCCACGCTGGCCGCGATCGCGCGCAGGGCGCTCTCGACCGAGGCCGGCAGATGCGGAGCCGGACATTCGGCGATCAGCACGCGGGCATCGCGCCAGACACAGCGCTCCCAGGCCCGGCCGGTCGCCAGTTCGCCCTCGGGTGAGATGAATACGTGAATGTCGAGCCGGCGTTCCCGTCCGGCCGCCGGGCCGGCGAAGTCCGTGGGCGGCCTGCGCCTGGCGCCGCCCGATGACGTGACTGTGGATACTTTGGCTCTCATGGGCCCCTCCGGTCTTTCTGCTTGCCTGACTAGCGTATCACCTTCGGATGGCGAGCAAGTTCCATGCCAGCGGCATGCCCCCGCCGACGCCGGCTTCGGGGCCCATGCCGACGCACCGCCACGGCGCGCCGCCGCCAGCGCGGCGCACCAGGCTGGGGCGGGCGCGGAGCAAGCCCCTGGACGCCCTACGCCACTGGCGGGATGATGCATCCGGCGCCGATAGGGGATAATCCCATTTTGCGCCCCATTTTGGCCGGCTCGTCCGGCGCCGGGGCATGCCAGCGCAACCCGTCACCCAAGGAGCCGTCGTGGCCGACAACTCGCAATTCCCCGCCGCCGTCTTCAAGGCCTATGATATCCGCGGCACCGTCCCCGACCTGATCGACGCCCGCTTTGCGCGAGCCCTGGGCGCGGCGCTGGCCGCGACCGCGCGCGAACAGGGCGTGCAGACGCTGGTGGTGGGCCGTGATGGCCGTCTCAGCAGCGAAATGCTGTCGCAGGCGCTGCAGGAAGGCATGCTGGAAGGCGGCGTCGACACTGTCGATATCGGACAGGTTCCCACGCCCCTGGTGTATTTCGCCGCGCACACGCTGCACACCGGCTCCGGCGTCGCCATCACGGGCAGCCACAATCCGCCCAAGTACAACGGCTTCAAGATGATGATGGGCGGACGCGCGCTGTATGGCGAAGACGTGCAGGCCCTGGCGCGCCGCATGAACGGCGGCACCGACGCGCCCGCGCCGCGCCCCGGGGTGCGGCGCGAACTGGACCTGGTGGCGGCCTACATCACGCGGATCGCATCCGGGGTGAAACTGGCCCGGCCCATGAAGATCGCGGTCGACTGCGGCAACGGCGTGGCGGGTGCGATCGCGCCGCAATTGTTCCGCGCCCTGGGTTGCGAGGTCACGGAGCTGTTCTGCGAGGTCGATGGCACCTTCCCCAACCACCATCCCGATCCGGCCGAACCCAAGAACCTGCAGGACCTGATCCATTGCCTGGCCACCACCGACTGCGAACTGGGCCTGGCCTTCGACGGCGATGGCGACCGCCTCGGCGTGGTGACCAAATCCGGCCAGATCATCTGGCCCGACCGCCAGCTGGTGCTGTTCGCCCGCGATGTGCTCGAGCGCAACCCCGGCGCCACCATCATCTACGACGTCAAGTGCAGCCGCCACGTCGGCCTGTCGGTCGAAGCCGCGGGCGGCGAGCCGCTGATGTGGAAGACCGGCCACTCGCTGGTCAAGGCCAAGCTGGCCGAAACCGGCGCGCCGCTGGCCGGCGAGATGAGCGGCCACATCTTCTTCAAGGAGCGCTGGTACGGCTTTGACGACGGCCTGTACACCGGCGCCCGCCTGCTGGAAATCGTATCGCGCTTCAGCGATGCCGGCGCGCCCTTGGAGGCCCTGCCGCAGGACGTGTCCACGCCCGAATTGAAGCTTGAAATGGAGGAAGGCCAGCCCTTCACGCTGGTGCAGGCGCTGCAGGAGCAGGGCCAGTTTCCCGGCGCCACGCGCGTGGTCACCATCGACGGCGTGCGCGCCGAGTATCCCGACGGCTTCGGCCTGGCGCGGCCGTCCAACACGACGCCAGTCGTGGTGCTGCGCTTCGAAGCGCAGACCGCCGAGGCATTGGCCCGCATCCAGGGCGATTTCCGGCGGGAACTGGCTAAACTGGCGCCCGATGCCACCCTGCCCTTCTAGATCGCCGATGTCTTTGCCCAATAGTCCAGCCTGGCGGCGCTTCGCCGCCGCAGCCAAATCCGCCGACTTGCGCGGCGAGCAACTGCGCCTGATCAACGCCCCCGGGTTGCGCCTGGACCTGAGCGCCCAGGCGTATTCCCCCGCGCTGCAAGAGGCCGCGGCCGCCTTGCTGGCACAACAGGGATTCGATGCCGCGCGCGCGCGGCTGTTCGACGGCGGCGACGCCAACTGGACTGAACAACGCCCGGCCTGGCACACCGCCCTGCGCGCGCCGCAGCCGCCGGCCATGGTTGCCGCCGCCGTATTGGCCGAACGCGAGCGCGTGCGCCAATTCGTGCGCGATGCCGACGCCGCCAACCGCTACAGCTGCATCCTGCACCTGGGTATCGGCGGTAGCGACTGGGGGCCGCGCTTGATCACCCGCGCGCTGCGCTACGGCCGGGCGCGTCGCGACGTGCGCTTCGCCTCTAACGTCGACTCCCATTCGGTCGCCGACGCCATGAGCCGGCTGGATCCTCACGACACGCTGGTCATCGTCGCCTCCAAGTCCTTCACCACCACCGAACCGCTGGCCAATGCCGAAGTCGCCATGAACTGGCTGCGCGACGCCGGCGTGGCCGATCCGATCAAGCAAGTGGTGGCGATCACCGCCAACGTCGAGGCCGCGCTCAATCTGGGCATCTCGCCCGACCATATTTTCCAGATCTGGGACTGGGTCGGCGGCCGCTATTCGCTGTGGTCCGCCATCGGCCTGCCGGTGGCGCTGGCGCTGGGCAATGACACCTTCGACCAGTTGCTGGCCGGCGCCGCCGCCATGGACGAGCATTTCCGCCAGGCGCCGATGGCCGAGAACGCGCCGCTGCAACTGGCGTTGGCGGGCGTCGTCAACCGCAGTGTGCTGGGCTTCGACTCGCTGGTCATCTCGCCCTACGATTCACGGCTTTACCACATCGTGCCCTGGGCCCAGCAACTCGAAATGGAATCGCTCGGCAAGGTGGCGACTGCCGACGGCAGCCCGGTGGGCGTGCCGACAGGCCCTGCCGTCTGGGGCATGTCGGGCACCGATTGCCAACACACCTTTTTCCAATGGCTGCACCAGGACACCGCCGGCGCGCCGGTCGACTTCATCCTGTGCGAACAGCCCGACCACGCCTATGCGCGCCATCACGAACTGTTGATCGCCAATTGCCTGGCGCAGCGCGCGGCGCTGTTGCGCGGCAAGTCGTTCGACGAAGCGCTGGCCGAAACGTCACAGGTCGAATCCGATCCGGCCCGCGCGCGCCTGCTGGCGCAGCACAAAGTCCACCCGGGCGGGCGGCCGTCCTCGCTGATCGTGCTGCCGCGCCTGGAGGCCTACACACTGGGCGCGCTGCTGGCGTTGTACGAACACAAGGTCTTTACCCAGGGCGTTATCTGGGGCATCAATCCGTTCGACCAGTGGGGCGTGGAATTCGGCAAGGCCCTGGCCAAGAACATCATCCACGAATTGGACGCGCCCGCCCAGCAGGCCGCTCCCCAGGACCCTTCCACGCGTTTCTGGATCGACGCCATCGCGCGGCGCCACTGAATTCACGCCCCCATCGGGGCCGCTATGGACAGGACGCCATGACGGGCGAATAATGGCCCGTCGTCCTTCCCCGGAGCGCCCCATGCCTACGCCTGTTCGCAGCATCGCACGGATCCTGGCCGCCTGCGCGCTATGCGCGGCCTCCACCGCGCAGGCGCAACCCTCCTCCGGCATGGTCGCCGCCGCCAATCCGCTGGCGGCGGCCGCGGGACTCGACGCCCTCAAGCGTGGCGGCAGCGTGGTGGATGCCGCCATCGCCGTGCAGATGGTCCTGACCGTGGTCGAGCCGCAATCGTCCGGATTGGGCGGCGGCACGCTGATGCTGGTGTGGGACCAGGACGGTGGCACCTTGTCCGCCCTGGACGGGCTGGCCGCGGCGCCAGCGCGCACCACCGCCAGCCTGCGCACCGACGTCGACGGCGCCACCCTGCCGCTCAAGGACGTGGCGCGCCTGGGCCGCTCGGTCGGCGTACCCGGCACCGTTCGCGTCATGGCGCTGGCGCACCAGCGCCACGGAAAACTGCCGTGGGCCAGCCTGTTCCAGGCTGGCATCCGCAGCGCCGAAGACGGCTTTCCGATGTCACCCTACCTGCACGACAGCCTGCAGCGGCTGCCGCAGCTGGCCGAGAACCCCGGGATCCGCAATGTGTTCTATGACGCCCGCGGGCAGGTGCTGCCGGTCGGCGCAACGGTCCGCAATCCGCTGCTGGCGGACGCGCTGCGCAAGGTCGCCGCCGATCCGGATGCAATCAACCATGGTGTGCTCACCGCCGATGTCCTGGCCGCCATCGGCGCGGGCAAGTATCCCAGCCTGATCCAGGCCGCCGACCTGGCGGCCTACCGCCCGGTCGAACGCACGCCGATCTGCGGCCCCTTCCTGTCCTGGAAGGTCTGCACCTTTCCGCCCCCCAGCTTCGGCGGTGTATCGGTGCTGCAGCAACTGGGCATGCTGGCCGCCCACCGCATCGACACACAGGCTCCCGGCTCCGCCGCCGCCGACCACCTGTTGATCGATACCGCGCGCATCGCCCGCGCCGACCGCCTGGCCTATATCGGCGACCCGGCACAGGTCAAGGCGCCGGTGCGCCAGCTGATCGCGCCCGGCTACGTGCGCGAACGCGCCGCCCTGCTATCCGGCAAGGCGGTCACGGGCCCGCGCCCGGGGGCGTTCGCCGGCGTGCCGGCGCCGGCCGGCGCCGACGCGCCGGGCACCACCGAAACCAGCCAGGTCGCTATCGTCGACGCGCGCGGCAATGCGTTGTCGATGACCACCACCATCAACCTGAACTTCGGTTCATGGCTGATGCCGCACGGTTTCTTCCTGAACAACGCCCTGACCAATTTCTCGTCGGCCCACGGCAAGGGCGCGCCCAACGCCATGGCGCCGAACAAGCGGCCAGTGACGTCGATGGCACCCACCATGGTGTTCGATGGCGATCGCAGGCTGGCGCTGGTGACCGGATCGGCCGGCGGCGGCTATATCGTCGATTACATCGCCCAGGCCGTGGTCGGCATCCTGGCCTGGGGGCTGCGCCCCGCCGACGCGCTGGCGCTGCCGCACGTCGCCGGCAACAGCGGCCGCAGCCAGGTGGAAAAGGGCCGAGTGGCGACCGATACCATCGCGCGATTGGCCGCCCGCGGCCACAAGCTCGAGCAGGTCGACATGAAAAGCGGCGCCGCCGCGATACGCGTGACGCCGCAAGGCCTCGATGGCGCCGCCGATCCGCGCCGCGACGGCGCCGCCTTGGGCCATTGAGCCGGACTCAGGCGCTCAGCGTGTCATACAGGTCCACGTGGATACGGGCCACGCGCTCGATATTGAATTCGCGTTCGGCCAGCGCCCTGCCCGCCGCCCCCATGGCCTGGCGCTGCGTCGCATCGCCCGCCAACCGCGCGATGGCGTCGGCCAGCGCCTGCGGGTCGCGCACCGGCACCAGCAACCCGGTCTTGCCCGGGTCAATGGCATCGCGGCAGCCTGGCACGTCGGTCGTGACCACGGCCCGGCCGCAGGCAGCCGCTTCGATCAGCGATTTGGGCAACCCTTCGCGATAGGAAGGCAGCACCGCGATGTGCGAGTCCGCGTACAGTTGCGGCACGTCGGCGCGTTCGCCCAGCGCCTGGACGCATCCTTCGCGCTGCCAGGCATCGACCTCGGCCGGCGTGGCGGAAGCCGGATTGCCGGCATCCACGCCGCCCACCAGCCGCATCGTCACCGGCACGCCACGCTCGCGCAACAGGCGCGCGGCCTGCACGAATTCCTGCACGCCCTTGTCGCGCAACAAGCGCGCCACCATCGTCACCACCACCGGCGGCGCCGGCGGTTCGGGCAGCGCCCGGCACAAGTCCAGATCGACGCCGGCCCCGCGGATGAGCACCACCTGCTCATCGCGCACCGCGCCCAATGACTTGAGCAGATCGCGGTCAGCGCCATTCTGGAAGATCACCCGGCTATTGCGATGGCCCAGCGCCAGGCGGTACAACCGCGCCACCACGGCGCGCACCAGGCGCATCTTCAACGAGTTCGACAGGAACACGAAGCCCAGCCCGGAAATCGCGGCCACCATGCCCGGCACACGCGCCAGCCGCGCGGCGATGCCGCCATACAGCACCGGCTTGATGGTCACCAGGTGCACTACCTGTGGCCGCAAGCGCCGGAACAGTCGCAGCAGCGCCAGCAAAGTGCCCAGTTCCTGCAACGGATGCTTGCCGCTGCGCGTCATCGGAATGGCATGATGGGTCATGCCCAGCGCCTCGATGTCGGCGACCGCGGGGCCATCCATCGTCGCCACGTGCACGTCGTATCCAGCGCGCTGCGCGGCCAGCGCCACGGGTACCCGGTGCGACATGAAGAACGCCGGGTTGTTGACCACGAACAGCAAACGACGGGCCGCGCTCATGCCGGGTCTCCGGAAAGGCGGCGCCACACCGCGGTATAGCTTTGCACCATGCGTCCCAGGTCGAAGTTCTCCAGCACCCGGGCGCGGCCCGCCTCGCCGGCGCGGCCCTGGCCGCGCGACGCCACGTCGCGCAGCGCGGTCTCGATGCCGCGCGCCAATGCCTCGGGCTGTTCGGGGGGCACCACCACACCGGTGTCTCCGATGATATAGGCGGCGTCGCCCACGTCGGTCGCCACGCAATAGACGCCGCAAGCCATGGCCTCGGCCACGACGTTGGGAAATCCTTCGGCGCAGCTCGACAGCACGTGCAGGTCCAGGCCATTCATCACGGCGGGCACCTCATCGCTGGGGCCGGCCAGCACCAGGCGTTCCCGCAGGCCGAGCTTGTCGACCAGCGCCATCAGCTCCGGATTGTCGGCCGTCATGCCGCGCCCCACCAGCACGCAGCGCAGCCCCGCGTCGCGTCCATCGCGCACCAGCGCGGCCACGGCGCGCAACAGATTGCCGTGGTCCTTCAAGGGATCCCAGCGCGCCACGCAGCCGATCACCGGCACATCGCCGTCCAGGCCCCATTGGGCGCGCACCCGGGCGCGCGCGGCCGCGTCGGGCGCATAGCGCGACAAGTCGTAGCCGTTCGGAATCACCACCATGCGGTCGCGGCGGTAGCCCTTTGCGGCATGGCGCTCCGCCGCGTCCTGCGCCGCGCACACGATCGCGCCGGGCAGCACGCCCGACAACAGCGCGCAGGCGCGCAGCACCATGCGGGCGGAGCGGCTGCTGCGCTCGAGGTGGGCGCCGGAATTGCGAATGCCCCAGGCGACGGCGCGCACGCCCGCCAGGCGGGCCGCCAGGCCGCCGATCAGGTCGGCGTGATACATCCAGGTCTGCACCGCGCAAGGCCTGGCGCCGGCGATCAGGCGACGCAGGCCCATGAAGCCCCGCAGCGTGATGCGGCCGCGCGGCATGCCGAGCGTATGCACGGTGATGCCGGCGGCCCGCAGCCGCTCGCCATAGATGCCGTCGTCGGTCAGCGACACGACGATGTGCTCGACGTCCTGTCCGGGGAAGGTGGCCAGCCGCCACAGCACGGATTCGGCGCCGCCCTGGCCCAGGCCGGTGATCACGTGCACGACGCGCAATGCGGCGGCGCTCATCGCCCTTCCCTCACGGCCTCGAACAACTGGTCCCATTCGGCCAGCACGCTGGCCAGCGCATAGCGCTGGCGCACCGCGTCGGCGCCGCGCTCGCCCAGCTGCCGGCGCAATCCCGCGTCGCCCAGCAGGCGGCGCAGCGCCTCGCGCAAGGCATCGCGATTGCCGGCCGGCACCAGCAGGGCGTCCTGGCCATCGCGCGTCATCTCGCGCGGACCGCTGGGGCAGTCGAAGGCGGCGCAGGGCAGGCCCAGCGCCATCGCTTCCAGGAGCACATTGGGAAAACCTTCCACCAGCGAACTGAGCACGAAGGCCTGGCCCTGAGCCAGTTCTTCCCAGGGCGCTTCGGTGCGGCCCGGCAGGCTGACCCGCTCGCGCAGCCCCAGGCGCTCGACCTGGCGTTCCAGCGCGCCGCGCTCGGGGCCTTCGCCCCAGATGCGCAGGTTCCAATCCGGGAACTCGGGCGCCAGCTGCGCGAACACGTCGATCAACAGATCGAACTGCTTGTCCGTCACCAGCCGCCCCATCGCCAGCAAGGTGCGCGGCCCGGCGTCTTCACGCTGGACGACCCGCGGCGCGTCCAGCAACGGCGCGGGCAGCGGATTGGGAATTACCGCCAGGCGCTTGATGCCCGGCACCTGCCGCGAGAACGGACCGGCCGTATCGGCCGCCTGCACCGTCACCATGTCGGCGCGTGGATACAGCAGGCGGCGCAGCCTGCGCCAGACCGTGCCGGTGGTGGTCTCGGCCACCGGGTTGGTGCGCTCGCAGACGATCAAAGGGGCGCGCAGGCCGCGGGTGGCCAGAATGGCGGCCACGTTGACGTTGGTCAGGAACGACACCACCACGTCGGGCGCGGTATCGCGGATATGCCTGCGCAGGGCCAGCAGGCGCTTGAACGCGGCCATCGGCCCCGACACGCGCGTGCCCGCCAGGTCCGCCAGCCAGTCCAATTTGACCTTGTCCGACAGCGGGTAGAAGCAGGTGCCCTTGGACGAATAGGTCGGCGTCAGGGTGACGTCGTCGCCGCGTTCGGCCCACGCGTTGACCAGCGTGGCGGCCACGCGCTCGGCGCCCCCGGCATGCATGGAACTGACCAGCATCAGTATCTTCATTCGTCAGCGACTCCCAACCGTTCCTCCCTGTTCAGCGCCCGCGCGATAGCGGTCCAGCCAGGCCTGCATCATCAGCACCCCCCACAGGTGGCTGTCCCAATTGCGATGTCCGGACACGTGCTCGCGCCACTTGCGCAGGATGGGCTCGGGCTCGAACCAGCCTTCCTGGCGCAGGCGCGCCGGGTCCAGCAGCGCTTCGGCCCAGTCGCGCAGCGGTCCGCGCAGCCAGGCCGCCAGCGGCACCGCAAAGCCGCGCTTGGGCCGGTCCACCAGCGCCTGCGGCACATGGCGGTACAGCACCTGCCGCAACAGCCACTTGCCGGTGGAGCCGCGCACCTTGTAGTGGTGCGGCAGGCTCCAGGCGAATTCATAGACGCGGTGATCGATCAACGGCACGCGGGTTTCCAGGCTCACCGCCATGGCGGCGCGATCGACCTTGACCAGGATGTCGTCCGGCAGGTAGGTCACGGTATCGAGCTTCATCATGGACTCGAAGGTGGACCCGCGCATCGCCCGCGCGAATTCGGACACCGGCTCCACGCCGCCCTTGACCACCCGGGCCGGATCCGACCAGTACGACACGAACAGGCGGTAGAAATCGCCGCGCGAGTCGGCGCGCAGCAGCTCGCCCAGCTTGCCGACCTTGCCGCGCCAGGCGCCACGTCCCGGCAGATGGGTCGAGGCGCTGAGCAGCGCGCCGGCCGGCGTGCGCAGCAGCGACGGAATACGTTCGCACTTCTGCCACCAGTTGTTGACGCGGAAATAGCGCGAATAGCCGCCGAAGAGCTCATCGCCGCCGTCGCCGGACAAGGCCACCGTGACATGCTGGCGCGCCATGCGCGTCACCAGCGAGGTCGGGATCTGCGACGAATCGGCGAACGGCTCGTCGTACATGTCGGCCAGGCCGGGCACGACCGCCAGCGCATCTTCCGCGGTGACGTAAAGCTCGGTATGGTCGGTGCCCAGGTGCGTCGCAACCGCCTTGGCGTGCTGCGCCTCGTCGTAGCCCTTTTCATGGAAGCCGATGGCGAAGGTGCGCACCGGTTGCGAACTCTGGGCCTGCATCAGCGAGACGATGGTGGACGAATCGATGCCGCCCGACAGGAAGGCGCCCAGGGCCACGTCCGACAGCATCTGGCCGCCCACGGCCTTGGACAGCACGCCTTCCAGCGCATCGGTCGCCTGCGCGTCCGAGTCGAACGACAGCAACGATTGCGCCGCGGTATCGGCCGCTTCCCGCGCCGACCAGTACACGCGGGGCTCGGGCATGCGGCGGCTGCGGGTGTCATCGGCGGTGAACTCGATCCAGGTGCCCGGGGGCAGCTTGGCGATGCCTTCGTAGATGGATTGCGGCGCCGGAATGTAGTTGTGCCGCATGAACGACGCCAACGCGTTGCGGTTCAGGTTGCGACCGAATCCGGGAATCGGCGTCAGCCCCTTGAGTTCCGATGCGAACACCAGCTCGGCGCCGGAATAACCGTAGTACAGCGGTTTTTCGCCCATGCGGTCGCGCGCCAGCACCAATTTGCGCGAGGCGCGGTCCCACAGGGCGATGGCGAACATGCCGACCGCCGCTTGCAGCGTGGCTTCGATGCCCAGCGCGGTGAAGCCGGCCAGCAGCGTCTCGGTATCGGAATGGCCGCGCCAGGACGGCGCCAGGCCCGATGCCTCGAGCTGCTGGCGCATGTCCATGTGGTTGTAGATCTCGCCGTTGAACACCATGACGTAGCGGCCGCAGGCCGACACCATCGGCTGGTGGCCGGCCTCGGTCAGGTCCTGGATCGCCAGGCGCACGTGCGCCAGCGCCAGTTCGGCGCCGGTGTCTTCCCAGAAGCCATTGCTGTCCGGCCCGCGGTGGCGGATGCGGCGGCAGCTTTCCGCCAGCACTTGCGCCTTATCGCCCAGGGGGCCCCAAATTCCGACAATTCCACACATGATTTCAGGTTCTCGTGGTCACCGCAGCAACGGTGTGGCGCGCGGCCTAGCGGCCCGATACGCGCACACCGTCAAAAAGTTCTTCCCATAGGCCCAGCACCCGCTCGGCGGAAAAGCGCTCGCGCACCGCCGTGGCCGCCTCGGCCATGCGCAGGCGGGCGGCCTCGTCGCCCATCACCGCGCCCAACTCGCGGCACAGCGCGTCGACATCGCCGTTGGGCCGCACCAGCACGCCGTCCACCCCTTCGCGCACGATTTCGCGCGGCCCGGTATCGCAATCGAATGCCACCGCGGCCAGCCCGCTGGCCATCGATTCCAGCAGCGTATTGGACAGCCCCTCGAAGCGCGACGTCAGCACGTACAGGTCGGCGCTCTGGTACCAATCGCCCACGTTGCCCGCGCGCCCCGGCAGGCTGACCCGGTCCTGCAGGCCGGCCTCTCGCACCTGCGCTTGCAGCGCGCGGCGTTCGCCGCCCTCGCCCAGGATAACCAGATCCCAGTCCGGATGCGACGGGGCCAGCCGGGCATATGCCTGCAGCAGCAGGTCGAAGCCCTTGTCCGCGTGCAGCCGCCCCACCGCCAGCAGGCGCCGGCGGCCATCGTTCGAAGCCGGCGCCAGCACGGGTTCGCCCTTGGGCAACGGCCAATGCACCGGGTTGGGGATCACCGCCAGCCGCGATCCCGGCACATGCTGTTCGATCCATTGCGCGGTGCCGCGGGTCAGGGCCACCACGCGCGCGGCGCGGGGATAGGTCAGGCGGCGCAGGCGCTGCCAGAAGCCCGACAAAGTCTGCGACGGCGGATGGGTATGTTCCGTGGCGATGACGCGGCACGCCAGGCCGGTGGACGCCAGCACCGACAGCACGGACGCCGTGGTCATCATGCCCAGCACGATATCGGGCCGGAACGCCTTGATCACGCGCCGCAGCGCGCGCACCCGCTGCACATTGCTCCAGATGCCGCGCAGCCCGCCGCCCTCGCCCGCGGTATGCAGCACCTCGCGCCGCACCTTGGGGTGCAGCGTGTAGACATCGCCGTCGGCGCTCGCCTGCGTCACCACCATGACCTCGCGCCCCATGCCGGCCCAATGCGCGCTCAGGTCGGCGGCGACCCGTTCGGCGCCGCCGCCGTGCAGCGAATGGATGAACAGCAGCACGCGCAACGGGCGGCCGGAGTCGGAAGCGGCGGGCATTCAGTCGGCCTCTTTGGGTTCGGCGCGGCGCAGGGCCACCACCAGGTAGCAGGCATAGGACAGCACGTACATCAGGCTGGTGGCCAGCATGATGCCGGCGGCGCCCATCCGGGGCGCCAGGACGGTGTTGAGCGCCGCCTTCAGCGCAAAATTCCCGACCGCGATGGCGGCCATGATGCGATAGCGGTTCTGGCTGGCCAGCAGCTGCACCAGGATCAGCACGCCGAAATAGAACGGCAACTGCAACAGGCCCCAGCGCAGCACGTGCGCCACGGCCTCGGTGTTCTCGGCGGTGAAGGCGCCACGCTGGAACAACACCGATACGCCCCACGGCGCCAGCACCCAGCCCACCGCCACCGCGGCGGCACCCGCGGCCACCATCAGCACCGACCATTTCAGCGCCATGCCGCGCGCGCGCGCCGTGTCGCCGCGTGCCTGCACGTCGGCCAGCACCGGCAGCGCCGCGCGGCCTACCGACACCGCGCCGATGCCCAGCAACAGCGACAGCAGCCGGCTGGCGTAGCCCAGCGTGGCGTTGGCATTGGCGCCCAGGTTGGCGGCGGCGTATTGGTCCAGCGGGCCGACGAAGCTCATGGCCACCTGGCCGATCAGCATCACGCCGGCGGCGCTCATCAGTTCGGGCCAGTGCGGCGATTGCAGGGTCAGCCTGGGCGCGCCCCAGAAACCGCCGTCGGCGCGCGCCGCCAGCCAGGCCAGCCAAACGGTCTGGATCGCGTAGCCGACCAGCGTGCCCCACAGCAGCGGCCCGACGCTCTCGGCGCTGGCCGCCAGCATCACCCATGCCAGGGTCGCCACGGCCGGCACGCTGTCCAGCAAGGTATTGACGTGACGCTCGTGCGAGCGCAGCCGCGCGGCGCTGATGCCGGCGACGAGCAGCAACGCCGCCACCGGCGCGAAGGCCAGCAGCAGCTCGCCGGTCATCTCGCCGACGCGCGCCGACAGGCCTTGCCCCAGCGCGCCAAGCACGTGGGGCCAGGCGAACCAGGTCAGCGCGGCCAGCGCAACACCCCCCGCCGCCACCCAGCCCTGCAACTCACGGATGAACTGCTCGCGTTCGGCGTCCTCGGCGCGGCGCAGCCGCACCAGCACCGGAATTAGCACCACCGACAGCACGCCCACGATGGTGACCGGCAGCCAGGTGGCCATGGTCATCGTGAACTGGTAGGCGTCGACGGCGTCGCTGACGCCGTAGCGGTACGCCACCGCCATCTCCTTGATGGCGCCGGCGGCCTTGCCCAGCAGCAGGAACACCGCCACCCGGAACGCGCCTTTGAAGATGCGCTGGTGGTCCGGGTGGATGCTGCCGAGTTTGCGGATAAGTGCTTTCAAATCAACGCAGGAATTGCGTGTACCAGGGCATCGCCACTTCCAGGCCCTGCAGCACCGTGTGCGTGGGCTGGTAGCCCAGCAGGCGGCCGGCCTTGCTGACGTCCGCCTGCGAATGGCGCACGTCGCCGGCGCGGAAGTCGGCGTAGACCGGCTTCTTGGCATAAGCCACGCCCTGGTTGCCCAGCGCCTTCACGAGGAATTCGAACAGCTGGTTCAGGGTGCTGCGGCCGCTGACCGCCACGTTGTACACCTGGTTGCGGCCCTCGGCCGGCGCCATGGCGGCCAGGATGTTGGCCTGCACCGCGTTGTCGACGAAGCAGAAATCGCGGCTGGTCTCGCCATCGCCGTTGATGGTGACGTCCTGACCCTTGATCATCGCCGCGGTCCACTTCGGGATCACCGCCGCATAGGCGCCGTCCGGATCCTGGCGCTTGCCGAAGACGTTGAAATAGCGCAGGCCGACGGTCTCGAAGCCATAGGAGCGCGCGAACACGCTGGCGTACAGCTCGTTGACGTACTTGGTGACGGCATAGGGCGACAGCGGATTGCCGATGTTCTCCTCGACCTTGGGCAAGGCCGGGTGGTCACCGTAGGTCGAGCTGGAAGCCGCGTAGACGAACGACTTGACCTCGGCGTCGCGCGCGGCGACCAGCATGTTCAGGAAGCCGCCGATATTCACCTCATTGGTGGTGATCGGGTCTTTCAGCGAACGCGGCACCGAGCCCAACGCCGCTTGGTGCAGGACGAAGTCCACGCCCTGCGTGGCACGGCGGCAGGCTTCCAGATCGCGGATATCGCCCTCGATGAAAGAGAAACGCGCCCATTGCTCGGCCGTGACCGAGCCGCGAACTTCGTCCAGGTTGCGTTGGTGGCCAGTGGCGAAATTGTCCAGGCCAGTGACGGTCTGGTCCAGTTTCAGCAGGGTCTCCACCAGGTTGGAACCAATGAAGCCGGCGCAGCCGGTAACCAGCCACTTGCGCGGCGCGGCGGCCAATTCCCGCGAGACAGTCTCGAAACGTGTGGTCATGCGACGTCCTCCTTTACAGGCGCAGATCGGATTCGGCGGGCGACAACACGTACTTCAGGTCATAAAGAATGTGTTCCGGCTTGCCCAGCTTGCGGATGCCCTCGGCGCCCATGTCCTTGAACTGATGGTGGGCCACGGCCAGGATCACGGCGTCGTACTTGCCCTGTTCGAGCTTGGCGACCGGCGTGATGCCGTATTCATGCACCGCCTCTTCGGTTTCCACCCACGGATCGTACACGTCCACATCGACGTTGTAGTCGCCCAATTCCTTGACGATGTCGACGATGCGGGTGTTGCGCAGGTCGGGGCAGTTTTCCTTGAACGCCAGGCCCATCACTAGCACGCGCGCGCCCTGCACGTGGATGCGGCGCTTGGTCATGGCCTTGACCAGCTGCGACACCACGTAGCCGCCCATCGAATCGTTCAGGCGGCGGCCCGCCAGGATGATCTCGGGGTGGTAGCCGATCGACTGCGCCTTGTGCGTCAGGTAGTACGGATCGACGCCGATGCAGTGCCCGCCCACCAGGCCCGGGCGGAACGGCAGGAAGTTCCACTTGGTGCCGGCGGCCTGCAGCACCGCTTCGGTGTCGATGCCCATCTTGTTGAAGATCAGCGCCAGTTCGTTGATCAGGGCGATGTTGACGTCGCGCTGGGTGTTCTCGATCACCTTGGCCGCTTCGGCCACGCGGATGCTGGAGGCCTTGTGAGTGCCGGCGGTGATGATCTGCTTGTAGAGCTGGTCGACCAGTTCGGCCACTTCCGGCGTCGAACCCGAGGTGACCTTCCTGATGGTGCTGACGCGGTGTTCCTTGTCGCCCGGGTTGATGCGCTCGGGGCTGTAGCCGGCATAGAAGTCAACGTTGAACTTCAGGCCCGACACGCGCTCCAGCACGGGCACGCAGTCTTCCTCGGTGGCGCCGGGGTAGACGGTCGATTCGTAGATGACGATGTCGCCGCGCTTGAGCACCGCGCCGATCGTCTCGCTGGCCTTGACCAGCGGCGTCAGGTCGGGCTGCTTGTATTCATCGATCGGCGTCGGCACGGTGACGATGAAGACGTTGGCCTGGCCCAGCTCGGCGCGGTCGGCGGTATAGGTCAGTTGCTTGGCTTCGGCCAGTTCGGCGTCGCTGACTTCCAGCGTGTGATCGTGTCCGGCCTTCAGCGCCTCGATGCGGCGCGTGTTGATGTCGAAGCCAATGACCGAGCGCTTCTTGCCGAATTCCACCGCCAGCGGCAGGCCGACATAGCCCAGGCCGACGACTGCGAGTTTCACATCCTGAATACGCAACATAACTCTCCCTTCACCGTAAGACGATTACGGCATTCAAAAATGGTCGGGGTGATGGATAACCGAGCCCCCGGCGGCGATCACCGGGGCGCCCAAAACCTAGTCTGCCCGCAGCACGGATGGCAGCAACAGCCATCCCGGACGGCGCCAGGAGACCAGCCGCGCATACAGCCAGATGTAGACGCTGGCGAACACCACCAGGCTGGCGCTGAGCACCCAGGCGTTGTCCCACCAGATGGTGGCCGGCACCAGGCCGATCAGGGCCAGCACCCACATGTAGGGCGACGCCAGGGCGTTGCACAACGCCGGCACCGCGTGGCGACGGCCGCGGCTGAAGGTGACGCGCACCAGGCGGCGAAAGACCAGTTGGTGCAGGTGCAGGGCGTCCGGCTGGTCCACCGGCACGCCGCGCTTGAAGCGACGGCGCCAGATGGAAAAGCCGGTTTCGAATACGGGGTAGAACAACACCGCCAACGCGTAGAACGGCGACACCGACGGATTGCGCACGACCAGCAGCACGGCCAGTTCAGCCAGCATGAAACCGAGGAAATACGCGCCCCCGTCGCCCAGGAAAACGCGCCCGAACGGGAAATTCCACACCAGGAAGCCGAGCGTCGCCGACGCCAGCGCCGCCGCGACCATGAAGATCGGCACATCGCCCACTTGCAGCGCCACCAGGCTGATGGACACCGCCATCAGCGTGGCGATCATGCCGGCCAGGCCGTTCATGCCGTCGACGATGTTCAGGGCATGGGTACAGCCACCCACGGCGAACATGGTGAAAATCAGGGAAACGGGCCAATACGACAGGACGTAGTCCACGGGCGCCATGCCGACCCGGCTGACGCCGCCCAGCAGCCACCAGGCGATCGCGGCCGACGCGAAGGCGGCCAGCAGGCGCTTGCTCGCGCCGATATCCTTGGTGATGTCTTCGAGCAGGCCCGCCACGAATACGGGCAACGCCGACACGAACAAGGCCGGCCACAGCCAGGTCAGGGTCATGTTGTCGGGGCCGAGCACCAGCAGGCCCATGAGCGTGCCCGCCAGCACGGCCAGTCCGCCCACGCGGGGCGTGGCGCGAGAGTGATTCGCTTGCGGTTTGTTCAGATCGCTGTCGCCGGTGAAGGCGCCATGCCAGCGCTCCGACGCCACGATGAGTCCCCCCACCATGAACGCGACCACGCAAATGTACAGCCAGGTCACTGGGTCACCTCGGGTTGGTCTATCGAGACAGGCCCGCCATTATCAATGGCAGGTGTAACGCCCATATATGGGAGGGATAAGGAAGTGCAATTCACCGGGACAGAACGTAACGTCCGCGCTCCGGATCCGTGCACAAGCCAAACCCCGTTATGACGGGGCCGGGCAGCAACGCGACCGCAGACGCGCGGAAAGACCGAATTCATGAATCGATTGTAGAGCTTTCCGCCCCGACACACGCGAAATATCCAAGGGAAAACACGGAGACGATGGTGGAGCGATTTCCGGGGGTTACGGCCACCCGCCGGCGGGATCACGCGCCGACGCCTCGAACAAAAAGGGACAGTTCAAATGCGCTCAAAAAAAAGCCCGAGATCGTGAGATCTCGGGCTAAATCCACCAAAGGAGGAGGGTGGAGGAGACAACCGTGGCATGTTGGGAGCGTTTCGCTCGCTGCGCTGTCGGGGTTTGGCACCGCGCCGACTGCGTTTCAACATCCGATGAGATGCATAGTATCGGTTTTTTTTGTGCGTTGCAAGAATTTTTTTTGAGCCGCCGCGTTGTCCGATGTTGCGTTGCATTTTTGCCGCAACGTCGCGCCTCCCTCCCCGGAAAGCCGCACCCAGCAATGCGTTGCAAAAATGGAGGGTTATTGCCGAACGGGTTAACCCCTTGCGGAATTACCCTAGCCACGATCGGGTTATCCCGCCCTATGATTTGCACCGGAAAGGTGCATGCGGCACCAATATGCGGCAAATATTGCGCACTGCAACATTTTGATGCCGGGCCTTGCCGGCGCTGCGCGGGCAGTCCTAGATCCGGTACGCGGTGGTGGTCATGACCTTGGACATGGCGCGCATGGCGGCCTTGACCGGCCCAGGCAGCGGCACGCCGCCGGCAGCCTCGGCGCTGGCGCGATGCTGGGCCTCGTCGTCCTTCATCTTCTGCACGATCTGGCGGGAACGGGCGTCCTGCTCCGGCAGCGTCCGCAAATGCCCTTCCAGGTGCGCCTCGACCTGCTTTTCGGTTTCGGCCATGAAGCCCAGGTTGCGCGGCGCGCCCGCATAGCCGGCCAACAAGCCCAGCGCGAACGAGCCGGCGTACCAGACCGGGTTCAGCAGGCTTGGGCGGCTGCCCAGTTCGGTCAGGCGCTGGTTGCACCAGACAAGGTGGTCGACTTCCTCACCGGCGGCCTCCAGCAACAAGTTGCGCGGCCCCGGCTCGCGGCAGACCGCGGCCTGCCCGCGATACAGGGCCTGGGCGCAGACCTCGCCCACATGGTTCACCCGCATCAAGCCCGCCGCGTGACGCTTTTCCTGCGCCGACAGGGTATCCGGCGCCTCCTCGGCGGTGGCTGGGTTGGGGCGACCGGCGCTGGCGCTGCCGGACAACACCCGCAGGGCCCGGTCGGCTTCGGCCAGCAGGGCATCCAGCGGGCTGGCGCGGCGCAGGAAGGCAGCGGGACCGGATCGAGACAGCGTGAGGGACATAGACGACTCCTGAATGGGGCACACACCCCTCATCCGGGGTGGGACTCTCGTGCCTGGAATTGTACGCAACGGGTATCATCAGCCATTGACTGCGCTCAAGCACAAGGACCTCACAAATGGAATGCACGATCGACTGGGGCGGCCCCAACGGCATGCTCTTTACCGCCAGCACCGGCAGCGGCCACGTGGCCGTGATGGACGGCGCCGTGGACGGCGGCGGGCACAACCTGGCGCCGCGTCCGATGGAAATGCTGCTGGCCGGCACCGGCGGCTGCACCGCCTATGACGTCGTGCTGATCCTCAAGCGTGGCCGCCACGCCGTGACCGGCTGCAGCGTCAAGCTGCAGGCCGACCGCGCCGATGTCGACCCCAAGGTGTTCACGCGCATCCACTTTGCCTTCACGGTCACCGGCCGCGACCTGCCGCGCGCCGCGGTCGAGCGCGCGGTGCAGTTGTCGCACGAAAAATACTGCTCGGCATCCGCGATGCTCGAAAAAACCGCCGAATTGACGTTTTCGGTGGACATCGTCGACACCCGGGACGCCGCCGCTGCCTAGCGCGCCCCGGCCGACACGCCGCCATTTCAGCCTTTTCTGATTCTGTACCCATGAAACAATACCTGGACCTCGTTCAATCCATCCTGGACACCGGCGCGTGGCAGGAAAACCGGACGGGCATACGCACGCTGAGCATGCCGGGCGCCTCGCTGCGCTTCGACCTGCAGCAGGGCTTTCCGGCCGTGACCACCAAGAAGCTGGCCTTCAAGTCCGCCATCGGCGAAATGGTCGGCTTCCTGCGTGGCGTGCGCAGCGCCGCCGAGTTCCGCGAACTGGGTTGCAAGGTCTGGGACCAGAACGCCAACGAAAACGCCCAGTGGCTGGCCAACCCCTACCGCGAAGGCCCGGACGACCTGGGCCCGGTCTATGGGGTGCAATGGCGCCAGTGGCCGGCCTACAAGCTGCTGGACGCCGATCGCGACGGCCAGATCGCCGACGCCCTGGGCCGCGGCTACACCAAGGTCGCGGACCTGCAGGAAGGCGGCGCGTCCAAGGTGCTGCTGTACAAGGCGGTCGACCAGTTGCGCCAGTGCCTGGACACCATCCACGAACGGCCGGGCGACCGTCGCATCCTGTTCCATGGCTGGAATTGGGCGCAGATCGAGGAAATGGCGCTGCCGCCCTGCCACCTGCTCTATCAGTTCCTGCCGAACGCGACCACCCGCGAAATCTCGCTGTGCCTGTATATCCGCTCGAATGACGTCGGGCTGGGCACGCCGTTCAACCTTACCGAGGGCGCGGCCCTGTTGCACCTGGTGGGTCGACTGACCGGCTACACGCCGCGCTGGTTCACGTATTTCATCGGCGATGCCCATATCTACGAAAACCACCTGCCGATGCTGCGCGAGCAACTGACGCGCACGCCGCTGGAAGCCCCGCGCCTGGTGCTGTCCGACCGCATCCCCGATTTCGCCCAGACCGGCCGTTACGAGCCGGAATGGCTCGAGAAGGTCGAGCCCGGCGATTTTTCGCTGGCCGGATACACGCACCACGCGCCATTGACGGCGCCGATGGCCGTCTAGAACCCACCGCCGGCATTTCGCGGGTCGCGTACGGCCGCCATCCGGCGCCGGGTGCGCCCCCGTCCGGCGCAAGTGAAGATTGGTGAGCTTCTGGAAGCCCGTTTTCGGTATAACCCATCCCTTAGCCCCGGACGCGCGTCCAGCAAGCCGTGCGCGCCGTTGCTTCCGAACGGCCCATGCCGCGCCGTGCCTGGCCCTCGCCGCGTAACCGGGCAGTCCGTCCGGTCCGCCGCCCGCCTGCAGTGCCGCGCCGCACCCCCCATCCAGACAAGAGAGTACGTGAATCGCCAGCGTCGACAGCAGGATTCCCTTGCGGCCCAGTTGCAACTGTTGACTACTAATTGATTTGAATTGAGGCCGGCGCGGCGGCTGTATGCGCTCAGGACAGGACCCCAAAAATGCTCGTTGGAACATATAACCCTTCGCTCGTCCTCGTTTCCCTAGGGGTCGCCATCCTGGCGTCGTATACGGCGCTGGGCATGGCCAACCGCGTGCGGGCGGCGAGCGGGCTGCCGGCGGCGCGCTATTGGCTGGGCGGCGGCGCGCTGGCGATGGGCATCGGCATCTGGTCCATGCACTTCGTCGGCATGCTGGCGTTCAACCTGCCCATTCCCATGGGCTACGACCTGCCGCTGACCGTGCTGTCGCTGGCCATCGCCATCGGCTGCTCCGCCTTCGCGTTGTGGATCGTCTGCAAGGACGACCTGCCCTGGGCCCGCCTGCTCAGCGGCGCCCTGCTGATGGGCGCGGGGATCGCCGCCATGCACTATATCGGCATGGCCGCCATGCGCATGATGCCGGGCATCGTCTACGACCCCGCCTGGTTCGCCCTGTCCATCGCCATCGCGGTGGCGGCCTCGGGCGCGGCGCTCTGGATCACCTACCGCCTACGCCACGACGGGCCGCGGGTGGCGCTGTCGCGGCCGCTGGCGGCCGTGGTCATGGGGCTGGCGATCGTCGGCATGCACTACACCGGCATGGAAGCCGCGGGCTTTCCGGACGGCAGCATCTGCATGGCGGCGGACGCCGGCATTTCGGCCGGCTGGCTCGCCATCGCGGTCACCGCCGTCACCCTCAGCGTGCTGGCCATCGCCCTGGTGGTGGCGGTGCTGGACAACCGCCTCGAAGCCCGCACCTCGGCGCTGGCCTCGTCGCTGGCCGAGGCCAACGAGGAACTGGTGCAGCTGGCGCTGCACGACACGCTGACCAAGCTGCCCAACCGCATCCTGCTGGAAGACCGGCTGGAACAGGCCATCGAAAGCGCCAGCCGCCGCAAGGGCTATTTCGCCGTGCTGTTCTTCGACCTGGACGGATTCAAGGCGGTCAACGACGCCTACGGCCACCATACCGGCGACGCCCTGCTGATCGACCTGGCCCAGCGCATCCGCCAGACCCTGCGCACCCAGGACACGGTGGCGCGCCTGGGCGGCGACGAATTCATCGTGCTCAGCGAAGTGGTGGAACCAACCGACGCCGCCAATGTGGCCGACCGCCTGATCGAAGCCATCGCGCGGCCGGTGATGGTGTACGGCCACGAGGTGCTGGTGACCTCCAGCGTCGGCATCGCCATCTACCCGAATGACGGCGAGGACACCCATGCGCTGCTGACCAACGCGGACGCCGCGATGTACCACGCCAAGCGCCTGGGCGGCACCGGCTACAGCTTCTTCGAACCGTCGATGAACGCCGACGCGCATGAACAGATCGAGCTGCTGCACGACCTGCGCCTGGCGCAGGAACGCGACCAGTTCGTCCTGCACTACCAGCCCAAGTACGAAGCGCCGGCCGGCCCCATCATGGGCGCCGAGGCCTTGCTGCGCTGGAACCACCCGACGCGCGGCCTGGTGGGTCCGGACCAGTTCATCCCCACGGCGGAAAAGACCGGGCTGATCCTGTCGATCGGCGAATGGGTCATCAATGAAGCCTGCCGCCAGATGCGCGAATGGATCAACGCCGGGCAGGGCCACTGGACCATCGCGGTCAACATTTCCGCGCTGCAGTTCGCCCACGCCAGCCTGGTCGAGACCGTGCGCGCCGCGCTGGCGCGGCACGATGTGCCACCATCCTGCCTGACGCTGGAAGTGACGGAATCGACCGCCATGCGCGACGCCGAAGCCAGCCTGACCGTGCTCAAGCGCCTGTCGGGACTGGGCGTGACCATTTCGATCGACGACTTCGGCACCGGCTACTCCAGCCTGCTGTACCTCAAGCGACTTCCCGCGACCGAACTGAAAATCGACCGTGGTTTCGTCAACCAGCTGGAAAACGACAACGAGGACGCTGCCATCGTTTCGGCCATCGTGGCGCTGGCGCAGCAGTTGAATCTACGCATCGTGGCCGAGGGGGTGGAGACCGCGGCCCAGCAGAAGTTCCTGACCGGACTGGGGTGCGATTCACTGCAGGGCTTCCTGCTGGGCAAGCCGATGCCGGCCGACGAATTCCTGGAACACGCCTCGGGCTGAATCCACGCCAGCCGACCCGCGCGGCCGGGCGAATCCCCGCCCCGCCGGCCAAATTTGCTACGCTTGGAATCTTCCCGCCGGCGCCGCCGGCCGCCTCCTTGCGTACCTGTCCGAATGCCCGCCAGCCTGACCCTGATCGTCGCCTATTCCACCAATCGCGCCATCGGCCGCGACAACGCCCTGCCCTGGAAACTGCCGGGCGACCTGGCGCACTTCAAGCGCAGCACCTTGGGCCATCCGATCATCATGGGCCGCAAGACCTGGGATTCGCTCGGCCGCCCCCTGCCCGGCCGCGCCAATATCGTCGTCAGCCGCAACCCGGCCTTCGAGGCCGCCGGCGCCACCGTGGTGCCGACACTGGAGGCCGCCATCGCCGCCTGCGGCGACAGCGCCGAGGCCTTCGTCATCGGCGGCGCGCAGATCTACACGCAGGCCCTGGCGCTGGCCAGCCGCGTCCTTGCCACCGAGGTCCATGCCGAGGTCGAGGGCGACGCCTTCTTCCCCCTGCTGCCCGGCTTCCAGTGGCGCGAAACCGCGCGCGCGGCGCAGCCCGAGGAAAACGGCTACCGCTACGATTTCGTGACGTACGAACGCGCCTGAGCCGCCCCGCCCGGGCGTGGTGGCTGCCATCGCGGTGCCAACGCCGCGCCGCCTCCCCCGGGACAGCAGGCTAGGCCGCGCCCTCATTGCGCATGAAGCGCCACAGCGCCGGCGCTTCCGAGTACGCCACGTTGAAGCGCACCCAGGGCGTATCAGCCTCGTCCGCCTCAAAGTACGACCCCGGCGCCAGCCAGATGCCGTCCTTCAATGCCAGGCCGGCCAGGCCGTTGGCGCCCCGCTCACGCCACTGCCCGGCCACCTTGGCCCACAGGAACAGCCCGGCACGGGGCTGCGCGTAGATCTCGAAACCGTGTTGCGCCATCAATTCGGCCACCGTGGCGTGCGCCTGCGCCAGCCGCTCGCGGGTGCGCTCGATGTGCGCCCGGTAGCGTCCTTCGCGGATGACCTGGTGGACGATACGCTCCATGATTTCCGGCGAGGTCAGGCCCACCGCCATCTTGGTGCGCGCGATGTCGCGCGCCAGGTCGCGGTGCGCCACCACGTAACCGACCCGCACCGACGGGCTGATGACCTTGGAATAGCCGCCCAGGTAGACCACCCGGCGGCCGCCATCGAGCGCCGCCAGCATGGGCGTGACGCCGGGCGCCAGTTCGCGGGAAATGTCGTCCTCGACCACCCACAGCCCGTGGCGCTCGGCCAGTTGCAGGATGCGGAAGGCATTGGCCATGCTGATGCTGGCGCCGGACGGGTTCTGCAGGGCGGTGTTGACGAACAGCGCGCGCGGCCGGTGCTGCGTCGCGGCCAGCTCCAGCGCCTCGCAATCCAGGCCATCCAGCGTGCGCGCCACCGGCACCACCCGCAGCCCGGCCAACCGCAGCATCTGCAACAGGTTGGCGTAGGCCGGCTGCTCGACCAGCACGGTGTCGCCCGGACGCAGCAGCGTGCGGATCACCATGTCGAGTCCGTGCGTCACGCCCTGGGTCAGCAGCACCTGCGACACTTCCACCTCCATGCCCTGCGCGCTGAGCGTGGCGGCGATGGTCTCGCGCAGCGGCGCGTAGCCATAGGGATGGCCGTAGTTGGCGATGCGCATGGCCGGCACCCGGCCCATGTGGCGCAGCGCCATGTGCAGCCCCTCTTCATTGAGCCACTCGCCCGGCAGCCAGCCGCAGCCCGACTTGATGGGAATGGAGTGGTCCGCGAAGATGTCCGACAGCAGCCAGGCCGCGTTCAGCCGCGGCGGCTCCCATGACTGCGGCGCGCCCCGGCGCGGCGGCGCGTCGGGCGAGGCCACGCGATAGCCGGCGCCGGGGCGCGCCGCCAGCCACCCCAGTGATACCAGGCGGTTGTAGGCGCTGGCCACGGTGAAGGTGCTGACCTGGTACTGGCGCGCGAAGTCGCGCACCGAGGGTAGGGACATACCCGGACGCAGCTCCTGCGCCTCGATGGCGCGCAGCACGGCGGCCACGAGCTGGTCCACCAGGGTTGGCGCCTGCCCCCGGGCACGCACGGGCTGGAAGTCGATCACGGCGCTACGCTATCTGTACAGTTGTCATGCTTGCAACTATACAGTTAGCCCGGTTTGCGCGGATTGTATATTTTCATTCGCGGCCGGACGTACCAGAATCAATCGCATCCCGCCGGCCGGCCGCCCGAAACGCGCGCAGGCTCCGGCACTTGTCCTTCCCCCTGGAGCCGCCATGAACGCCCCCGCCGAGTTGCCCGACCTGTCCCATCTCTGGATGCCTTTCACCGCCAACAAGCAGTTCAAGGCGCATCCCCGCATGCTGGCGTCGGCCAAGGGCATGTACTACACCTCGGTCGACGGCCGCCAGGTGCTGGATGGCACCGCCGGCCTGTGGTGCGTGAACGCCGGCCACGGCCGCCAGGAGATCGTCGAGGCGATCTCGCGCCAGGCCGGCATCATGGACTACGCCCCAGGCTTCCAGCTCGGCCACCCGCTGGCCTTCGAGGCCGCCACGGCCGTCGCCAGCTTCATGCCGCAGGGCCTGGACCGCGTGTTCTTCACCAACTCCGGTTCCGAATCGGTCGACACCGCCCTGAAGATCGCCCTGGCCTACCACCGCGCCCGCGGCGAAGGCCAGCGCACCCGCCTGATCGGCCGCGAGCGCGGCTACCACGGCGTGGGCTTCGGCGGCATTTCGGTCGGCGGCATCTCGCCCAACCGCAAGACCTTCTCCGGCGCGCTGCTGCCCGCCGTGGACCACCTGCCCCACACCCACAACCTGGAGCAGAACGCCTATTCCAAGGGCCAGCCGACCTGGGGCGCGCACCTGGCCGAGGACCTTGAGCGCATCATCGCGCTGCACGACGCCTCGACCATCGCCGCGGTCATCGTCGAACCCATGGCCGGCTCCACCGGCGTGCTGATCCCGCCCAAGGGCTACCTGGAAAAGCTGCGCGAGATCACGTCCAAGCACGGCATCCTGCTGATCTTCGACGAAGTCATCACCGCCTACGGCCGCCTCGGCGCGGCCACCGCGTCGGAATTCTTCGGCGTGACGCCGGACCTGATCGCGATGGCCAAGGGCGTCAGCAACGCCGCCGTGCCCGCGGGCGCGGTCGCGGTGCGCCGCGAGGTGCATGACGCCATCGTCAACGGCCCGGCCGGCGGCATCGAGTTCTTCCACGGCTACACCTATTCGGCCCACCCGCTGGCGGCCGCCGCCATCCTGGCGACGCTGGACATCTACCGCCGCGAAGACCTGTTCGGCCGCGCCCGCAAGCTGTCCGGCGCCTTCGAGCAGGCCGCCCACAGCCTGAAGGGCGCGCCGCACGTCATCGACGTGCGCAACCTGGGCCTGGTGGCCGGCGTCGAGCTGGCGCCGCGCGCCGGCGCGCCGGGCGCGCGCGCCGCCGAAGTGTTCCAGAAGTGCTTCGACAGCGGCCTGATGGTGCGCTACACCGGCGACATCATCGCCGTCTCGCCGCCGCTGATCATCGACGAGGCCCAGATCGGCCAGATCTTCGAGCAGATCGGCAAGGTGCTCAAGGAAGTCGCGTAATCCCCGGCGCGGCGCAGGCGCCGCGCATCACACACAACGGCGGGCGGCCCCGGGCCGCCCTCCGGCGTTTTCAAAGAACCCCGCTCCGAGCTTTCCCATGAAGAAGAACCTCTCGCACTACATCAACGGCCAGCCCTACGATGGCCGCAGCAACCGCTACGCCGACGGTTTCAACCCGGCCACCGGCGAGATCATCACCTCCGTGCCGCTGGCCTCCACCGACGAAGTGGCGCTGGCCGTGGCCGCCGCCAAGGCCGCCTTTCCCGCCTGGTCGGAAACCCCCGCGCTCAAGCGCGCCCGCGTGCTGTTCAACTTCAAGGCGCTGCTGGACAAGCACCAGGACGAACTGGCCGAACTGATCACGCGCGAGCACGGCAAGGTGTTCTCGGACGCCAAGGGCGAAGTGATGCGCGGCATCGAGATCGTCGAATTCGCCTGCGGCATTCCTCATCTGTTCAAGGGCCAGTATTCCGACCAGATCGGCGGCGGCATCGACAACTGGAGCATGCGCCAGGCGCTGGGCGTGGTGGCCGGCATCACGCCGTTCAACTTCCCGATGATGGTGCCGTGCTGGATGTTCCCGGTGGCCATCGCCTGCGGCAACACCTTCGTGCTCAAGCCGTCCGAACGCGATCCCTCGGCCTCGCTGCGCCTGGCCGAACTGCTGACCGAAGCCGGCCTGCCGCCGGGCGTGTTCAACGTGGTGCACGGCGACAAGCAGGCCGTGGACGCGCTGATCGCGCACCCCGACGTCGAGGCCCTGTCCTTCGTCGGCTCGACCCCCATCGCCGAATACATCTACGCCGAAGGCACGCGCCGCGGTAAGCGCGTGCAGGCCCTGGGCGGCGCCAAGAACCACCTGGTGGTGATGCCGGACGCCGATCTCGATCAGGTCACCGATGCGCTGATGGGCGCGGCCTACGGCTCGGCCGGCGAGCGCTGCATGGCGATCTCGGTGGCCGTGGCGGTGGGCGACGTGGCCGACAAGGTCATCGAACGCCTGGTCCCGCGCGTCAAGGCGCTGGTGGTCAAGGATGGCATGCAGGGCGACGCCGAAATGGGCCCGCTGGTCACGGCGCAGCACCGCAACAAGGTCATCGGCTACATCGAGGACGGTGTCGCCGCCGGCGCCGAGCTGGTGGTCGACGGCCGCGGCCTGAAGGTGCCGGGCGCCGAAAAGGGCTTCTTCCTGGGCGGCACGCTGTTCGACAAGGTCAAGCCCGCGATGAACATCTACCGCGAAGAGATCTTCGGACCGGTGCTGTGCGTGGTGCGCGTGCCCGACTTCGCCGCCGCGGTCGAGCTGATCAACGCCCATGAATTCGGCAACGGCGTGGCCTGCTTCACGTCCGATGGCGGTGTGGCGCGCGCCTTCGCCCGCCAGATCAAGGTGGGCATGGTCGGCATCAACGTGCCGATCCCGGTGCCGATGGCCTGGCATTCGTTCGGCGGCTGGAAGCGTTCGCTGTTCGGCGACCACCATGCCTACGGCGAAGAAGGCATCCGCTTCTACTCGCGCTACAAGAGCGTGATGCAGCGCTGGCCGGACAGCATCGCCAAGGGCGCGGAATTCACCATGCCGGTGGCCAAGTGACCATGTAGACGCGTTCACCGCCCCGAGCCGCCAGGCGGCCGGGGTTTTGCCGAAAGACACACAACAAGGGGAATCCTGATGCGCATCGGGATCGGCGGCTTTCAGCATGAAACCAATACCTTCGCGCCTTCGCGCGCGGCGTGGGAAGACTTTGCCGACAAGGGCGGCGGCTGGCCGAAGCTGGTCAGCGGTCCGGCGATGTTCCAGGCCGTGGCCGGCGCCAACATTCCCGTGGCCGGCTTCATCGAGGCCATGCAACAGCACACGCTGCTGCCGGCCACGTGGGCCGCGGCCAGCCCTTCCGGTCCAGTCACCGAGGATGCCTTCGAACGCATCAGCGCCCTGATCCTGCAGGGCCTGCAAGCGGCCCTGCCGCTGGACGGCGTGTACCTGGACCTGCACGGCGCCATGGTCACCGAGCACCTGGACGACGGCGAAGGCGAACTGCTCAAGCGCGTGCGCGCGCTGGTCGGCCCCGACGTGCCGGTGGTGGCCAGCCTGGACCTGCACGCCAACATGACAGCGGCGATGGTGCGCCACGCCGACGCGCTGGTCTGCTACCGCACCTATCCGCACATCGACATGGCCGAGACCGGCCAGCGCGCCGCCGCGCTGCTGGCGCGGCGCCTGGCGGGCGCGCCCCGTCCCTGCGTGGCGCTGCGACAGCTGCCCTACCTGATTCCGCTGTGCTGGCAATCGACCGACATCGAGCCGGCGCGCAGCCTGTACCAGATGGTGGGCGACATCGAGGCGCGCGGCGCCCAGAGCGTGTCGCTGGCCACCGGTTTTCCGGCGGCGGATTTCCCCGATTGCCTGCCCGCGGTATGGGCCTACGGCGCCACCCAGGCCGAGGCCGACGCGGCCGCCGACACGCTGGCGCGCGCGGTGCTCGATGCCGAACGGGATTTTGGCGGCACCCTGTATTCACCCGATGACGCGGTCACGACCGCCATGCGGCTGGCGCGCGAGGCCAACGCGCCGGTGGTCATCGCCGACGCGCAGGACAACCCCGGCGCCGGCGGCAGTTCCGACACCACGGGCCTGCTGCGCGCCCTGATCCGCCACCAGGCGCGCGATGCCGCCATCGGATTGATCGTCGATCCGGAAGCGGCGCTGGCCGCGCACCGCGCCGGCGTGGGTAAATCGGTCCGCATTGCATTGGGTGGACATTCGGGTATTCCCGACGACGAACCACTGGACGCCGAGTTCATCGTGGAGAAAACTTCGGATGGGCGCTTCGATACGCATGGCGCGTTCTACCGCGGCTTCCATATGGACCTGGGCCCCAGCGCCTGCCTGCGCATCGGCGGCGTGCGCATCGTGGTGGCGTCCAACAAGGTGCAGATGGCGGACCAGGAAATGTTCCGTTTCGCCGGCATCGAGCCGCGCCGCGCGGCCATCCTGGCGGTGAAAAGCTCGGCGCATTTCCGCGCCGACTTCACCCCCATCGCCCACGCCATCCTGGTTTGCGCCGCGCCGGGATCGATGCTGATGGATGCGGCAAAACAACCATGGACACGGTTGCGTCCCGGCATCAGAATGGCGCCTTGCGGCCCGGTTTTTTCCAGCGCCGCAAGCGACTGACCCTCGCACGCCGCGCCCGGGGCGCGGCGCGTCAACGACGTAGCGGCAATCCGCGCCGCTCACTACGCATAAAAGGGGAATTTCATGCTCAAGTTCGTCCGCGCGGCCGCGTTCGCCGGCGCCACCCTGCTGATGGCCCATGGCGCCTACGCCGACACCGTCATCAAGGCGGTGATGCATTCGCCGCTGCGCCTGACCGATCCGCACGCCACCACCGCGTACATCACCACGTGGCACGGCTACATGATCTACGACACCCTGCTGGCCACCGACGCCGACAACAAGATCCAGCCGCAGATGCTGGAAAAGTGGGATGTCTCGGCCGACGGCAAGACCTACACCATGACGCTGCGCCCGGGCCAGAAATGGCATGACGGCAAGCCGGTCACGGCCGAGGACTGCGTCGCGTCGATCAAGCGCTGGGCCGCCGGCGACGGCATGGGCCGCACGCTGCTGAAATTCACCGACAAGATCGAAGTCATCGACGACAACAGCTTCCGCATCGTCATGAAGGAACCCACGGACCTGGCGCTGCGCGCCCTGTCCAAGCCGACCGGCACCGCGCCGTTCATGATGCCCAAGCGCATCGCCGAGCTGCCCATCGGCCAGCCGATCACCGACATGACCGGCTCGGGTCCGTTCAAGGTCATCGAGTTCAAGCCGGGCGTGAAGACCGTCTACGCCAAGAACGCCGACTACGTGCCGCGCAAGGAACCCGCCAGCGGCCTGGCCGGTGGCAAGGTGGTGAACGTGGACAAGGTGCAATGGGATGTGATGCCCGACGCCCTGACCACCGCCAACGCCCTGCTGGGCGGCGAAATCGACTTCGTCGAGCAGTTCCCCTATGACCTGCTGCCGATGATCGAAGGCAACAAGGACCTGAAGGAAGAGTCGCTCAGCCCGGTCGGCTACTTCACGATGTACCGCTTCAACTTCAAGTACCCGCCCTTCAACAACAAGAAGATCCGCCAGGCCGCGATGTACGCCATCGGCCAGGAAGACGTGATGAAGGCGCTGGTGGGCAATCCCAAGTACTGGAAGACCTGCGCCTCGCTGTGGGGCTGCGGCACGCCGCTGGAATCGGACATCGGCAAGGACGTGGTGGTGCCCTCGAACATCGAGAAGGCCAAGGCCCTGCTGAAGGAAGCCGGCTATGACAACACCCCGATCCTGGTGATGCACGCCACCGACGTCGGCACGCTGTCGGCGCAGCCGGTGGTGATGGCCCAGGCCCTGCGCAAGGCCGGCTTCAACGTCAACCTGGCGGCGATGGACTGGCAGAGCGTGGCGACCCGCCGCGCCTCCAAGGCGGCGCCGGCCGAAGGCGGCTGGAACATCCACAACACCAACTGGTACGCCACCGATGTGATGGACCCGGTGCGCTCGGCCCCGGCCGCGGCCAACGGCGACAACGCCTGGTTCGGCTGGCCCGACTTCCCCCAGGTCGAGGAACTGCGCACCAAGTTCGCGCTGACCTCCGATCCGGCCGAGCAGAAGAAGATCGCCGATGAATTGCAGCGCATCGGCATCGACGAGGGCCTGTACGTGCCGCTGGGCCAGATGTCGGTCCCCACCGTGTATACGGCCAAGCTCTCGGGCCTGGTGCATGCGCCGGTGTTCGCGTTCTGGAATGTGAAAAAAGCCCCTTGACGGGCAAGTAGTTCAGGGGGAAATACATGCTGGCATTCGTCTCACGCCGGCTCCTCGCGACCATCCCCGTTCTGGTGATGGTCGCGGTGGTGGTCTTTGCGATATTGCGTTTGAGCCCGGGTGATCCGGCCATCATCATGGCCGGCGACGGCGCCACGCCCGAGCGGATCGAACAGATCCGCCAGACGATGGGCCTGGACCAGCCGATGGCCAGGCAGTTCTTCATCTGGGGCGGCAAGCTGCTTCAGGGTGACCTGGGCACCTCGCTGATGTCCGGCGTGCCGGTCACCCAGCTCATCGGCCAGCGCCTCGAACCGTCGTTGAGCCTGGCGCTGTTGACGCTGGTCTTCACGCTGATCGTGGCGATCCCGCTGGGCGTGCTGGCGGCCTGGCGCCAGGGCCGGCTGCTGGACCGCGCGGTCATGGGCTTTTCGGTGCTGGGCTTCTCGGTGCCGGTGTTCGTCACCGGCTACCTGCTGATCTGGGCCTTCGCCATCAAGCTGGGCTGGTTCAACGTGCAGGGCTACACGCCGCTGGCCAATGGCTTCTGGTTGTTCCTGCATCGGCTGATCCTGCCGTCGCTGGCGCTGTCCACCGTGTACATCGCCCTGATCGCGCGCATCACGCGCACCAGCGTCATCGAGGTGATGGGCGAGGACTTCATCCGCACCGCGCGCTCCAAGGGGCTGACCGAGACCGGCGTGCTGCTGGGCCACGCGTTGCGCAATGCCGCCGTGCCCATCGCCACGGTGGTGGGCCTGGGCATCGCGCTGCTGATCAGCGGCGTGGTGGTGACCGAATCGGTGTTCAACATCCCCGGCCTGGGCCGGCTGGTGGTCGAAGCCGTGCTGGCGCGCGACTACCCCGTGATCCAGGGCCTGACGCTGTTCTTCGCCTTCGTCTACGTGTTCATCAATCTGGTTGTCGATTGCGCCTACACGGTGTTCGACCCCCGTATCCGATACTGAGGCCACGCCATGCAAACGCCAACCGACGCCGCTGCGCAAGCGGCCGCCGATCTTCCCGGCGGCGGCACGCCCCACGTCACCGCCTGGCGCCAGATCCGCCAGGGCCTCAAAAGCTGGCCGGTGATGCTGGCCCTGGTGGTGCTGCTCATCATTGTCGCCATCGCCCTGTTCGCCCCGCTGCTGGGCACGGTCGACCCGACGTCCATCAATCCCGGCGCGCGCCTGAAGCAGCCGTTCACCGATTACCTGTTCGGCACCGACGCCTTCGGCCGCGACGTCTGGTCGCGCGTGGCCTACGGCGCGCGCGTCTCGCTGATCGCGGGGCTGGGCGCGGCGGTCATCAGCGTCACCATCGGGCTGGTGGTCGGCGTCATCGCCGGCTGGTTCCGCTCGCTCGACGGCATCATCATGCGCACCATGGACGCCATCATGGCGATCCCCGGCATCCTGTTGGCGATTGCCCTGGTGTCGGTCACCGGGGCCAGCCTGATGACGGTGCTGGTGGCCATCACCATCCCCGAAATTCCACGGGTGGTGCGCCTGGTGCGCGGACAGATCCTGACCGTTCGCGGCGAGCCCTACGTCGAAGCGGCGCTGGCGCTGGGCACGCCGCTGCCGCTGCTGCTGTGGCGCCACATGGTGCCCAGCACCATCGCGCCGCTGACCGTGCAGGGCACGTATGTGTTCGCTTCGGCCATGCTGACCGAGGCCATCCTCAGCTTCCTGGGCGCGGGCATCCCGCCCGAGATCGCCTCCTGGGGCAACATCATGTCCGAAGGCCGCATGTACTTCCGCATGCTGCCCGGCCTGATCCTGTTCCCGGGGCTGTTCCTGTCGCTGACCGTGCTCAGCGTGAACATCCTGGGCGACGCGCTGCGCGACGCCCTCGATCCGAAAATGGTGCGCAGGATCTGATGCCGATGACCTACTCTCCCACTCCCCCCGCGGGCGATACCTCGTCCGCCGTGCTGGCGATCCGCAACCTGTCGGTGGAGGTCGGCGGCGCCGGCAACCGCGTGGTGCGCAACCTGAGCCTGGACGTGCACGCCGGCGAAACCGTGTGCGTGGTCGGCGAGTCCGGCTCGGGCAAGTCGGTCACGTCGCTGGCCGTCATGGGCCTGTTGCCGGCCGGCGTGCTGCGCATCAGCGCGGGCTCGATCCGCGTCGAAGGCGAGGACGTGGCCAACGCCACGCCGCGGCGCCTGCGCGAACTGCGCGCCACCCGCATGGCCATGGTGTTCCAGGAACCCATGACCGCGCTGAACCCCGTGCACACCGTCGGCAAGCAGGTCGACGAAGTGCTGCGGCTGCATCGCCGCATGTCGGCCGCCGAACGCCGCGCCAAGGTGCTGGACATGTTCCGCTCGGTGCACCTGCCCGACGTCGAGCGCATCTACGATGCCTATCCGCACCAGCTCTCGGGCGGCCAGCGCCAGCGCATCGTGATCGCCATGGCGCTGATCCTGGAGCCCAAGCTGCTGATCGCCGACGAGCCGACCACGGCGCTGGACGTCACCACGCAGAAGCAGATCCTGCTGCTGATCAAGGAACTGCAGGTCAAGCACCGGACCGCCGTGCTGTTCATCACGCACGACTTCGGCGTGGTGGCCGAGATCGCCGACCGAATCGTGGTGATGAACCGCGGCGACCTGATCGAAAGCGGCACCCGCGACGAGATCCTGGCCGAACCCAAGCAGTCGTACACGCGGCGCCTGGTGTCGTCGGTGCCCAGCCTGGTGCCGTTGCACCGCGAAGCGCCCGCGGGCGTGCCGGTGCTGCACGTCAAGGGCCTGGGGCGCACCTACGGCGGCAAGCGCTCGCTGTTCTCGCGCAGCGCGCCGCGCAACGTGATCGCGGCGGCAGACGTCAACCTGACGCTGCGCAAGGGCGAAATCCTCGGCATCGTGGGCGAGTCCGGCTCGGGCAAGTCGACCGTGGCGCGCTGCATCGTGCGCCTGATCGAACCCACCGCCGGCCACATGATGATGGGCGGCGAAGACCTCAGCACGCTGTCCGGCGCGGCCCTGCGCCCGGTGCGGCGCCGCATCCAGATCGTGTTCCAGGATCCTTACCGCTCGCTCAACCCGCGCCGCACCGTGGGCGAGTCCATCATCGAAGGCCTGCTCAACTTCGGCGTGCCGCGCGAGCAGGCGCTGCAACGCGCCGGCGAGACGCTGTCGGTGGTCGGACTGAGCCCCGACGCCATGCGGCGCTACCCGCACCAGTTTTCCGGCGGCCAGCGCCAGCGCATCTGCATCGCCCGCGCGCTGGTGATGGACCCCGAGATCCTGGTGGCCGACGAAGCCGTGTCGGCGCTGGACGTGTCGGTGCAGGCGCAGGTGCTGGAACTGCTCGAGCAGGTGCGCGAACGCACCGGCGTGGGCGTGCTGTTCATCACGCATGACCTGCGCGTGGCCGCGCAGATCTGCGACACCATCATGGTCATGCAGCGCGGCAAGGTCGTCGAGACCGGCGCCGCCCAGGCCGTGCTGACCGATCCCCGCCACGAGTACACCCGCGCCCTGATCGACGCGGCGCCCGGGCGCGACTGGGACTTCCGCAATTTCCGGCCCGTGGCGGCCGGGCTGGCGGCCCCCTCCGCCTGAGGCGTCCCAATCAACCCAGGCATCCCACGCAATCGGAACCCGCCATGTCGCAACCGCATGAACTCTCGGCCCAGGAACTGCTGGCCGCCTATCGCAACAAGACCCTGTCGCCGGTCGAGGCGACCCGCTCGGTGCTCGACCACATCGCGCGCTGGGAACCGCACATCCACGCCACCTATGCGCTCGATCCCGACCAGGCGCTGGCGCAGGCGCGCGCTTCCGAGGCGCGCTGGATGAAGGGCGAGCCGCAGGCTTGCGGCGGCTACTCGCTGGACGGCGTGCCCGCCACCATCAAGGAAAACATCGCCACCCGCGGCGTGCCGGTGCCGCTGGGCACCGCCGCCACTGACCTGACGCCGGCCGCGGCCGACGCCCCGCCGGCGGCGCGCATGCGCGAGGCCGGCGCGGTAGTGCTGGGCAAGACCACCATGCCCGACTACGGCATGCTGTCCTCGGGGCTGTCGAGCTTCCATGCGCTGACGCGCAACCCCTGGGACCTGAGCAAAAACCCGGGCGGCTCCAGCGCCGGCGCCGGGGCGGCGGCGGCGGCGGGCTACGGCCCGCTGCACATCGGCACCGACATCGGCGGCTCGGTGCGCCTGCCGGCCGCCTGGTGCGGCATCGCCACGCTCAAGCCCAGCCTGGGCCGCATCCCCATCGACCCGCCCTTCATGGGCCGCTGCGCCGGCCCCATGACCCGCGACATCACTGACGCCGCGCTGATGATGGGCGTGCTGTCGCAGCCCGACGCGCGCGATCACATGAGCCTGCCGTTCCAGGACTTCGACTGGCTCAACCTGGATATCGACGTGCGCGGCCTGCGCATCGGCCTGCAGCTGGACGCCGGCTGCGGCCTGCCGCTGGACCCGGAGATCCGCGCCGCCGTCGAAGCCGCGGCCCGACTGTTCGAGTCGGCCGGCGCCATCGTCACGCCGCTCAAGCCGTGGATGACGCCGGAGATGCTGGACGGCGTCGACCGTTTCTGGCGCACCCGCTCGGCCATCGACCTGGGGGCCCTGCCGCAAGCGCGCCGCGACAAGATCCTGCCGTTCATCCGCGCCTGGGCCGAAAGCGGCGGCGGCCAATCCGGCGAGGCCGTGTTCCGCAGCTACTACGAAACCCTGAACGTGCGCGCCAGGACCGTGGCCGCCACCGCCCCCTTCGACTACGTGCTGTCGCCGGTGGCGCCGGTGGTGGCCTACAACGCCGAGTGGGCCGCGCCCACCAACGAGGTCGCCACGACCATGCACCACATCGGCTACACGCTGCCCTACAACATGAGCGAGCAGCCGGCCGCCTCGGTCAACTGCGGCTACACCAGGGCGGGCCTGCCGATCGGCCTGCAGATCGCCGGCGCGCGCTTCGACGATCTGGGCGTGCTGCGCGTGGCCCGCGCCTGGGAGCGCATGCGCCCGGCCCAGCAGCCCTGGCCGCAACCGCCCCGGGCCTGACACCGTCCCGCTCCCCTTCCCCTTTGGCAACCCACAGGAATTCCCATGCGTTGGCTTCTGGCAATGATCAAGCACGAGACGAACACCTTCTCGCCCGTGCCGACCCCGCTCGCGCGCTTTTTCCGCGGCAATCCTGAAATCCTGGCCGGCGACCGCGCCATCCGCGCCTACGAGAACACCGACAGCGGCCTGGGCGGCTACATCGAGGTGGCGCGCCGCGTCGGCGCCGAGATCGTGGTGCCGGTGGCCGCCGAATCCTGGCCCAGCGGCCCGGCCAGCGCCGAGACCCACGAGCTGCTGTGCAAGCGGGTGCTGGACGAGGTCCGCAAGGGCGGCTACGACGCCATCCTGCTGGACCTGCACGGCGCCATGGTGGCCGAGGGCGTGGAAGACGCCGAGGGCGACCTGCTGCGCCGCCTGCGCGAGATCGATTCCAAGACCCCGGTGGCGGTGACGCTAGACATGCACGCCAACATCTACGCCGACATCGTTGACAACGCCACCGTCATCAGCGGCTTCCATACCTATCCGCACGTGGACATCCGCGAGGCCGGCGTGCGCGCGGCCAACGTCATCGTGCGCACGCTCAAGGGCGAGATCAAGCCCGTGATGACCTGGGGCGACAAGCCCATGCTGCCGCACGTCATGTGCCAGGGCACCCACGCCGATCCCAACAAATCGCTGCAGGAGCGCTGCCGCCAGCTGGAGGCCGATGGCGTTCTGGCGGCCTCGGTGTTCGTGGGTTTCCCCCACGCCGACATCCGCGAAGCCGGCCTGAGCGCCGTGGTCTGTACGGACGCCAACCTGGCCCAGGCGCAGCAATACCGCGACGAACTGCTGGAGCGCGCCTGGAACGACCGGGCGAAATGGGTGTTCCATTCCGAGCCGCTGGCGCCCACCATTGCCCGGGCCAAGACCATCGAGCACGGGCCTGTGGTGCTGCTGGACCACTACGACAACACCGGCTCCGGCGGCACCATGGACACGACGGCGGTGCTGGCCGAGGTGCTGCGCCAGGAACTGGACAACGTGGTGTTCTACGCCATCTGCGATCCCCAGGCGGCGCGCGAGGCCGCCACGGCGGGCGTGGGCAGCACCGTCACCCTGCCCCTGGGCGGCAAGGTGGACATGCCCGCCATCAAGCGGGCCGGCGAGCCGCTGACGGTGACCGGCCGGGTCAAGCTGGTGTTCGACGGTGTCTACCTGAACCGCGGCCCCATGTACCGTGGCGTGCGCAATGACACCGGCCTGACGGTGGTGATCGATACCGGACGGGTCGAGATCGTGGTGGTGTCGCGCCACCAGGAGCCCTTCGACATCAATTGCCTGCTGTCGGCCGGCATCGATCCGCTGCAAAAGCGCTATGTGGTGCTCAAGAGCCGGGTCCACTGGCGCGCCGGCTTCTCCGAGATGGCCACCGAGATCATCGAGTGCACCGGCGTGGGCGTCACCACCTCCGACTACGGCCAGCTTGACTTCAAGCATGTGCGCCGGCCGATCTACCCGCTCGATCCCCTGTAAAACACGCGTTGTCGACAATATGGCCGGCGCCCGAGGGCGCCGGCTTTCATTTTGAAATCTTCGGTAACGGCGCGCACTGCAACTGGCTACCCCGCCTCGGTATACTCGCCGCGGGTCCTGACAGGCCGATGAATATGTCCCATTGCCCGCGCCGCTCGACGGCGCCGCGCCGCAGGGACAAGACTCGACAATCAACGACAAAGCAAAACATGAAAAAGAGCGTAGCGATCACCTTAGCCGTGGTCATAGTGGGAGCGGGAAGCTGGGTGGGTGCTACCTGGTACACCGGCAAGCGCATCGAGGAAGGCGCGCAGCGCCGCCTGGCCGAGGCCAACGAGAAGCTGGCCAAGATCACGCCTTTGTTCGGCCTGCGCATCGACCAGATCAAATACGAGCGCGGCCTGTTCTCGACGCAGGCGCGCTACGGCGTGTCGTTCGTCAAGAGCGACAAGAGCCTGAGCGACATGCCGGACGGCATGTTGGAATTCGATGCCCAAATCGAGCACGGCCCGTTCCCCAAGAGCGCGCTGGCGCGCGGCGCCATCGCGCCCAAGCTGGCTTTCGTCCACACCGAAATGGCCAAGACGGACAACGTCAAGCCGGTGTTCGAGCTGACCAAGGACGTCTCGCCCCTGGTCACCGATGCCATGGTCAGCTTTGGCGGCAGCACGGCATCGACCGCCCGCATCGCGCCGGTGAAGGTGACGCATGAAGGCAATTCGGTCGATTTCAGCGGCATGGAAATCACCGGCACGTTCGACCGCGGCCTGGCCGCCATCACCGCCAATGCCAAGACCGACACCCTGGCGGTGGACGGCACCAAGGGTAGCGATCCGATCAAGATGGCGATGTCCGGCCTGACCATGGACGTCGACAGCCGCATGGGCAAGTTCGGCCTGTCGGTCGGCGACTCGGGCATCAAGATCAAGCGCATCGAAGTGATCAAGCCGGACGCCGACGCCAAGGTGATCCTCGACAACTTCAGCTATACCGTCAAGCTGGCCGAGGACGACAAGAACATCAACATCCAGGCCGCGTATCAGACCGGCGACATCAACGTCAACGACGTGCCGCTGGGCAACGGCCAGGCCGTCATCAAGCTGGCCCGGCTGGACGGCGCCGCGGTCAAGCAGTTGTCCGACACCTACAACCAGCTGATGCGCCAATACATGGCCGATGCCCACGACGAGGGCCTGAACGACGAACAGTTCCAGGTGCTGCTGGATAACGCCGGCAAGCTGCTGGCCGGCAATCCGTCGTTCAGCATCGACCCGATCAGCTGGAAGACCGCCAAGGGCGAAAGCAAGCTGAACGTCACGCTGGACCTGGCCAATCCTCCCAATGTCAAGGACCTGACGCCGCAGGAAATCGTGGTCAAGGCCATCAAGCAGATCGACGCCACGCTGGTGATCTCCAAGCCGATGGTGCAGGACCTGATGGTGCAGTACGCCATCAAGAAGGACGGCATGCCCGCCGACAAGGCCGAAGCCGAGGCCGCCGACAACATCCGCAGCATGTCCGGCATGGCCGAGATGTTCAACGTCGGCAAGAACGACGGCGACAACATCGTCGGCAAGTTCCACTTCGCCGACGGCATGGGCGACCTGAACGGCAAGAAGATTCCCGCCGACGAACTGTTCTCGGGCCTGCTGGGCGCGGCTGGCATGGACGAGGACACGATGGACGATGAAGACGAAGCCGAGCCGGCCGTCGGCGCCACCGCCATGGACGACGACATGGCCGCCACCAGCAATGCCGACGTGGTCAACGAGTTCGACGTCGACATGGTCGTCGGCATGCTGGACGACATGGGCTACACCACGCGCAAGACCGACGGCGACGAAGGCCCGGTCCTGATCCTGGATGCCAGCAACACCGGCGCCACCGACCTGCGCCTGGAATTCCTGTGCAACGACTTCTCCGAGAAGTGCTACGATCTGGTCGCCACCGCCACCTACGCCGGCAAGAAGCCGGCCACGCTCAAGGCCATCAACGCCTGGAACCAGCAATACCGCTGGACCCGCGCCTACCTGGACGACAAGAACCAGGCCGTGCTGCAGATGGACATGAACGCCGAAGGCGGCATCGGCAAGAAGAACCTGCAGATCCTGCTGAACACCTACTTCAGCATCACCGAGGAATTCGCCACCGCGATGTCGGCGGCGCCGGCCAGGAAGTAAGACGGCCGCGCAAAAACACCCCTCATCTTATGAACTGACGTCCCAAATCGTACAGTCCGCAGTCAAAAGGCCTGAGCTCGGTTCAACACCGGACTCAGGCCTTTTATTTAATCTAACAGTACGGGCCTGTTAATACAGCCAAGCCTGTGCGGTCTGGAATATGGGACGGCATGTTGGCCTGAGCCGGGCCAGCGCCCTCTTCAACATGCCGTCAACCTGTAGAAACAGCAGCCAGCGGCTGCTCTTTCCCATTGCGAAATATCCATTTTTGGATAGTCCTGATGAGCGGCAGACACAGCCGTTCGTCACACGCACGGAATTCGGCTACACCACTGGACTCTTTCTGACTAGCAGCAGTCTGCTTGTCCTGTGTCATTGCCGCGCTCCGATATCGCACCCGATTCGCTCGAATCCATTCCCAAAGTTGAGAAAGCCCTAGGCCTAGCACCATCAGTTTGGGTATTCCCGGCACACGTTGGCCCCCTCCTCTCCCACGACAACTAGGACGATTCCTATTTTTCGAGCAACGCGCGCACAACGAAATCCGGCTGATAGAATCGCCAAAAAATTACCACAAAATAATATTGAGACAGCATTAACTCGATGAAAAATGACAGACCTTATTTTCATAAGACGCTATGCGTCTGCGCGAAAAGTACCATTATCAGTTTGATTTCGCTGTTTTGCTCCCCAACGTTAGCTGAACGGCCGCTGTATGTGGAAGGTCTGGTCCCAGAAGCGGGAACATGGAAGCTCGACACCTCGGTAGCTTACGGGAATCGTGAAGATCAGGGGCTGCAAATCGGCAACCCCTTAATCATACAAACCGGCCCAACCTCTTTTGTATCCGTATATACAGACGTAGGCGAAGAACGGAAAAACACTGACATAGTGGTTGGGACTGTGGGATTGAGATATGGCCTCACGACTCGCACTGAACTCTACGTACGGGCTAGTGCCTTTTGGAGCGACACGCGATCCGCAGCCGCAGAATCTGTCTATCGCGCTTCTTCCAAAGGTCTATCAGACATATGGTTTGGAACCAGCTACCAGATCAAGGACGATGATGAGTCGCCGGGTTTAATAGGCTTCTCCCAAATTGCGCTCATGGAAAAAACGCACAATACGAGCAGTCAGTTTAAATCAGCAATGATCGGCTTGGCAGCATACAAAGCTATAGATCCAGTTGTGTTCTCTATGAACACCGCTTTAAGCATGAGTACCGCAAGAGGCGAAGGAGAAAACCGCCATACCCCCGGATCGCTATTCCTGATCAGCGGTTCCGTTGCATTTGCTGCAAATGATCGAGTCAGCCTCAGCGGCGGAGCGCAATGGACAAACAAACAACCCGACTCAGTCGCCGGAGAGAAAAGCGGCTTCCGCACCACCAGCACCGACCTGCTCCTCGGCGTCGGCTATGGCGTCACTGCAAAAAGCATAGTCAATATATCAATGATATCCGCCATTTCCGGTCGAAAAGGGGCCGACCTGAATCTCGCTTGGTCATATGCATTTTAGAAGTTTTCTTAGCGATCAAACAGCAATCATTTGCCTCAAACTTTTTGGAAGAGCACGATGAAGACAAGAACCGCAAGTTATCTCGCGTCGCTGGCGTTAGCGTTCGCGTTTACGCTCCCCGCTCACGCTGCACCACCCAGCATGTCTAATTTTACCGACGCACAGGAGCTTGGACTATTTCGCGAATCAGCTGATCTTCGCCAGCTTGTAGCGCTTTCTAAAGAGGAGATGAAGGACACGGAAGGGGCCGTATCTCCCATTATTGTTGGTGCGGCATTGGGAGCACTGGTAAACGGGGGGACATATATGATAGGCGTAGCACGAGATAAATACCCATACTCGACAGGGGCTCTTGTAGCGAATATGACAAGCGGCGCCCTTATTGGCGCGACGACGGGAGGGCTTGGTGCCGCAGCGGGTGGCGGACTCAAGGCAGGATCAATCGTGTGGCGCGCAAATGGCGCCTTCGCTAACTTCGGAGCCAATCAGTATTTACGCAGCAGCGAGTGCCGCCTCAATCAAAAGCTACGCTGCTGACGCGGACTTATAGAAAGGGAATTGGCTATGGGGGACCTGATCGCCGCCATCATGGGATTTCTAGTCGGACGGGAGAATTCAAAACCACAAATGCGATGCCACACCCTCGCAGCCATTGCAGCAGGCCTATTATTTTTTTCTGCCGTATTAGAAGATGCCTGGAACGGCTCCCTCAACCCCCAAAGCGTTTCCATTATCGCATTGATATCAAGCGCATTTTATATATTAATTTTATTTACATTAAAATTTTTCGAAAATATAAAGCGAAAGCAAAAAAAATTATAGTCACCATAGAAAACCAACAACATCAAAATTACTGCCGAGACTACCTCAACAGCCTCGGCAGATTAATGTCCAGCAAAGACAATATTCTTGAAAGCCTGCCTCATCCTTTTTATTGCAATCGCTTGCCGTACGGTTTATGCAGAAATTCCACTGGTCGGCCCGAACGGGCATCTGTATCTCCACCGAGGAGTGCAAGACTGGAAAAGCCAGCGAGACAGAGACATCACCAAGCAAGATTTCGATTTTTCCTGCGGCGCCGCATCAATGGCCACGCTACTTCAAGGCGCATTTGGCTTTTCTATTACTGAGTTGCAGTTGCTGCAATTGATGGACAAGCAAAACGGCAGGGCATCTTTTGAAGACATGGCACAAGCGCTACAGGCGCTCGGATTTCAGGCACAAGGATATTCGGCCACGTTTTCCCAACTCAAGAGCTTGAAGATTCCTGTAATTCTTTATGTGAAGAACAGAAAATATGATCACTTCACTGTCCTACGCGGGATAAACCAGGATACGATCTGGCTTGCTGATCCCAGTGTCGGCAATCAGACGCTAAGCCGCCACCAGTTTTTAGAAATGTGGGAAACTGACTTAACACAGAACGACAACGGAGTCAGGCGGGGCCGGTTTCTGGCGATACTACCGTTAAAATCCGGTATCGATAATGGCGAGCAATTCTTCGACTTAGATCCGAAGAGACAATCACACCCTGCCGTTATACAAATCCCTTCCGGACTAAATCGAAAGAGGTTCCGTTGAAAAGGCAAAACGGATCTATCGCCCCGTAGCCGCCACTCCCAACGAAACCAAGGTTCGCCTAGAGTAAGAGCATTTAGGCGGCGTAGCCTCGCCACGCCGCCATACTCAATCAGATTGCCAAGCCGTCAGCGGCATCAGGCGTAGGCTTCGACCGGCAGGCAGGCGCACACCAGGTTGCGGTCGCCATAGGCGTTGTCCACGCGCGCCACCGGCGGCCAGTACTTGGCGTCGCGCAGCGAAGCCACCGGGTAGGCGGCCTGCTGGCGCGGGTAGTCGTGCAGCCATTCCTCGGCCAGCAGCATCTGCGCGGTGTGCGGCGCGTTCTTCAGGACGTTGTCCTCGCGATCGCGCTCGCCACGCTCGACCTGGGCGATTTCCTCGCGGATCGAGATCATCGCGTCGATGAAGCGGTCCAGCTCGGCCACGCCTTCGGATTCGGTCGGCTCGACCATCAGCGTGCCGGCCACCGGGAAGCTCATGGTGGGGGCATGAAAGCCGTAGTCCATCAGGCGCTTGGCGATGTCCTCGGCGCTGATGTCGCTGGTTTCCTTGAGCGGACGCACGTCCAGGATGCACTCGTGCGCCACGCGGCCGTTGCGGCCCGCGTACAGCACCGGGTAGTGGTCGCGCAGGCGGGTGGCGATGTAGTTGGCGTTCAGGATCGCGACTTCGGTGGCGCGGCGCAGGCCGTCGGCGCCCATCAGCGCGATGTACACGAACGGGATCGGCAGGATGCCGGCCGAGCCGAACGGCGCGGCCGAGACCGGGCCAACCTTGGCTTCGCCGGGCAGCTTGCCCTGCTCGTTGACCACGCCCGGCAGGTACGGCGCCAAGTGCGCGCGCACCGCGACCGGACCGACGCCCGGGCCGCCGCCGCCGTGCGGGATGCAGAAGGTCTTGTGCAGGTTCAAGTGCGACACGTCCGAGCCGAACTTGCCCGGCTTGGCCACGCCCACCATGGCGTTCATGTTGGCGCCGTCCAGGTACACCTGGCCGCCGGCCTGGTGCACCAGGTCGCAGATCTCGGTCACGGCTTCCTCGAACACGCCGTGCGTGGACGGGTAGGTGATCATCAGCGCGGCCAGCTTGTCGCCGACCTGTTCGATCTTGGCGCGCAGGTCGCCCAGGTCGACGTTGCCGTTGGCGTCGGAGGCCACCACCACCACGTCCATGCCGGCCAGTTGCGCCGACGCGGGGTTGGTGCCGTGGGCCGACGACGGGATCAGGCAGACGTTGCGCTGGTGCTGGCCGTTGGCCTGGTGGTAGCCGCGGATCGCCAGCAGGCCGGCGTATTCGCCCTGCGCGCCCGAGTTGGGCTGCAGGCTGATGTTGTCGTAGCCGGTGATCTCGCACAGCGCGGCCGACAGGCGCGTGATCAGCTCGTCATAGCCCTTGCTCTGCGAGGCGGGCGCGAACGGATGCACCAGCGCGAACTCGGGCCAGGTGATGGGAATCATCTCGGCCGTGGCGTTCAGTTTCATGGTGCAGGAGCCCAGCGGGATCATGGTGCGGTCCAGCGCCAGGTCCTTGTCGGCCAGCTTGCGCAGGTAGCGCAGCATGTCGGTTTCCGACTGCACGCTGGAGAACACCGGGTGCTTGAGGATGGCGCTTTCGCGCGCCACGGCGGCGGGAATGCCGCCGGCCGCCTTGGCGTCCAGCGCGTCGATGTCCAGTTCGACGTCATCGCGCTCCAGGCCGGCGGCGAACACGTTCACCAGGGCCTGCAGGTCGGCGGCGGTGACGGTTTCGTCCAGCGACACGGCCAGGCGGGCGCCGTCGACGCGGCGCAGGTTGATGTGCTCGCACTCGGCGGCCGTGATGATGGCGGGCGTGGCCGCGCCGGTTTCCAGCAGCAGCGTGTCGAAGAAGGTGTCGTTGGCGACCTTGATGCCCAGCTTACCGAGTTCGGCGCGCAGGATGGCGGTGTAGCGCTGCACGCGCTCGGCGATGCGGCGGATGCCGGCCGGGCCGTGCCAGACGGCGTACATGCCGGCCATGACGGCCAGCAGCACCTGCGCGGTGCAGATGTTCGAGGTGGCCTTCTCGCGGCGGATGTGCTGTTCGCGCGTCTGCAGCGCCAGGCGCATCGCCGGGTTGCCCTGGGCGTCCTTGGACACACCGACCAGGCGGCCGGCCATGTTGCGCTTGAAGGCGTCCTTGCAAGCCATGAAGCCGGCGTGCGGGCCACCGAAACCGAAAGGCACGCCGAAGCGCTGGGCCGAACCGATGGCGATGTCCGCGCCCCACTCGCCCGGCGCGGCCAGCAGCGCCAGCGCCAGCAGGTCGGTGGCCACGGCCACCACCGCGCCTTGCGCGTGGGCGGTTTCGGCCAGCTTGCGGTAATCAGCCACCGAACCGGTGCTGTGCGGGTACTGCAGCAGCACGCCGAAGCATTCCGGCAGGCCTTCGGCCTCGTCGCCGACGGCGATCTCGATGTCCAGGCCCTCGGCGCGCGTGCGCACGACTTCGATGGTCTGCGGATGCACGTGGCGCGAGATGAAGAACACCGGGCTTTGCGACTTGGCGCTGCGGCGCGCCAGCGTCATGGCTTCGGCGGCGGCGGTGCTTTCATCGAGCAGCGAGGCGTTGGAGATGTCCAGCCCGGTCAGGTCGGCGACCATGGTCTGGTAGTTCAGCAGGGCCTCCAGGCGGCCCTGCGAGATCTCGGGCTGGTACGGCGTGTAGGCCGTGTACCAGGCGGGATTCTCGAGAATGTTGCGCAACACCACGTTGGGCGTCTGCGTGCCGTAGTAACCCTGGCCGATGTAGTTGCGAAAGACCTTGTTGCGGCCGGCGATCTGCTTCAACTCGGCCAGCACGTCGGCTTCGCTGCGCGACGGCGGCAGCGCCAGCGGCGCCTGGCTGCGGATCTTGGGTGGCACGACTTCTTCGATCAGGGCGTCCAGGCTGGGGCTGCCGATGGCGGCAAGCATGGCGGCCTGGTCGGCGTCGGAGGGGCCGATGTGGCGGGGGATGAAGTCGGTGTGGGTGTCTAGGGCGCGCGACATGGGGGGATCTCGAGATGGCGGTGTCGTCGGGAAGGACGGACGGTGATGCATGGACGGGCGGCGGCGCCAGCGCCGCGCCCGCCCTGGCCGGCTTAGCCGTTGGCCACGGCTTCGTAGCCGGCGGCGTCCAGCAGCTTGTCGGCATCGGCGGCGTTGACCGGCTTGATCTTGAAGATCCAGGCGGTGAAGGCCGATTCGTTGATCAGGTTGGGGTTGCTTTCCAGCTCGTCGTTGAACGCGACGATTTCGCCGGCCACGGGCGCGTAGATGTCGGAGGCGGCCTTGACCGACTCGACCACGCCGGCGGTCTCGCCCGCGTTCAGCTTGGCGCCGACCTTGACGTCGCCGACGAAGACCAGGTCACCCAGCTGGTCCTGGGCGGTATCGGTGATGCCGACGACGAACACGTCGCCTTCGGCTTTGACCCATTCATGGGACTCGGTGTACTTGCGATCGGTGGGCAGACTCATGGGAACTCCTGGGGGATTCGGATAAGGAAATGGTGTTGCGCGCCTCGCGCCGGCGGCCGCGCCCCGCAGGGCCGGCCACCGGCGTGAAGCTTCGAGTTTACGAGTGTTCGACGGCTTTGCCGTTACGGACAAACGGCAGCTTGCAGACCAGGGCGGGCACCCACTTGCCGCGGATGTCGACCTCGACCGTGTCGCCCGCGACCACGCCTTGCGGCAGGCGGGCAAAGCCGATCGAAACGCCCAGCGTCGGCGACATGGTGCCGCTGGTGAGTTCGCCCACGCCGTGCGCGGTGCGCACCGCCATGTGGGCGCGCATCACGCCGCGTTCCTGCAGCTTCAGGCCGACGAAGGCGGCGGGCGTGGCGAACTGCTCCAGCGCGTCGCGGCCGATGAAGCGGCGCTCGGGGTTCTTCAGGGACACCGTCCAGGTCAGCGCGGCTTCGCCGGGCTGGGTCAGTTCGTCCATGTCCTGGCCATACAGGTTCATGCCGGCTTCCAGGCGCAGCGTGTCGCGCGCGCCCAGGCCCGCCGGGCGCACGCCCTGGGCCGCCAGGTCGCGCCACAGTTGCACCGCCTCGGCGGCGGGCAGCACGATTTCAAAGCCGTCTTCGCCGGTGTAGCCGGTGCGCGCCACCAGCGTGTCGTCACCGACGCGCGCGGCCACGAACGAGGTCAGCGGCTCGCTGGCAGCCTGCCAGGCCGGGCGCGCGGCCCAGACCTTGGCGCGGGCGTTGGGGCCCTGCACGGCGATCATGGCCAGGTCGCGGCGCGGCGTGATGGTGACGTCGAACTTGCCGGCCTGCTTGACGCGCTGCATCCAGGCCATGTCCTTGTCGGCGGTGCCGGCGTTGACCACCACGCGCCATTCGTCGAGCGCGAAGAAGTACACGATCAGGTCGTCGATGACGCCGCCCTGCGGGTTCAGCATGCAGGTGTAGAGCGCCTTGCCCGGTACGGTCAGCTTGGCGACGTCGTTGGCCACCAGGCGTTGCAGGAAGGCGTAGGCGTCGGGGCCGGTGACGTCGGCGTTGAGCATGTGCGAAACGTCGAACATGCCGGCGTCCTGGCGCACCGCGTGGTGCTCTTCCAGTTGCGAGCCGTAGGCCAGGGGCATATCCCAGCCGCCGAAATCGACCATGCGGGCGCCGGAGGCGATATGTTCTTCGGCCAGCGGGGTGCGTTTGAGGGTTGCGGACATGCGCGGGTACTCCGGAGCGGCAGCGGTGCCAGGGTTACGGAATGCCGCTGGCGGACAGACGGAAAACGCCCGCGCAACGGCTGAATCTTCCGCCCCTCTGTCCTTTTGCCTGAGAGTTGCCCCGCGTGGCGGGTTTGCACCTTCGGCGCCTGGGCTGCTCGCTATGTCCCTGATTGGGCAGCGGCGCCAGGTCTCTCCAGAGTGCTGCTTTGCCGAGTCCGCGCGGTGAAAACCGGGACAGGGCAAGCATGCGCGGTATGGGATACCTGAGCGATTCCGGGCGAATTGCGCCTTCGGCGGCAGCCGCGAACGGCCGCTCTCTCCCGCAACATGCGTGACAGCGCCGAAAGCATACCGCGAAACGCGGTTCCGTTGTTGATCCGCGATCGCCGCCCGGGCGCCGCTTCAGCCCAGCGCCGTGTCCAGCAGCATCATCAGCACGAAGCCCAGCATCAGCCCGCAGGTGGCGTAGACCTCGTGCCCCTTGCGGTGCGATTCGGGGATGATTTCGTGGCTGATCACGAACAACATGGCGCCGGCGGCAAAGCCCAAGCCCCACGGCAGCAGCGCCGCCGACCAGCCCACCACGGCCGCGCCCAGCACCGCGCCCACCGGCTCGACCAGGCCCGACAGCATGCCCAGCGCCACCGCGAACGCGCGCTTGTAGCCCGCGGCGATCAACGCCACGGCCACCACCAGGCCCTCGGGGATGTCCTGGATGGCGATGCCGGTGGCCAGCGCCGTGCCGCGCACCGGATCGTTGCCGGCATAACCGACGCCGATGGCCAGGCCTTCGGGCAGGTTGTGCAGGGTGATGGCGAAGACGAACAGCCAGGTTCGGCGCAGCCGGTGGGCCTCGATGCCTTCGCGACCCTTGATGAAATGCTCATGGGGCAGCAACCGGTCCATCAGCAACAGCGCCGCCGCCCCCAGCAGGATGGCGGCGCCCACCGTCAGGCCGGCGCCCCACGGCCCCGCGCCCTGCGCCTCGGCCGCCGCGATGCCCGGCGCCACCAGCGAGAAGGCGCTGGCGGCCAGCATCACGCCGGCGCCGAAGCCGAACATGCTGTCCTGCATCTTCTGCGGGATGGTGCGCGCGAACAGGATCGGCAGCGTGCCCGCCGCGGTGGCGCCCGCGGCGACCATGCCGCCCAGCAGGGCGTCGGCCACGTGCGGCGCGTGGTCGTTGAAATAGACCCACATCTGGTGCAGGCCCAGGCAGGCGACCAGCACCGCCAGCGTCCAGACACTGACGCTGGTGGCCGCGGGCCGGATGCGATGACGGCTGAAGGTATTCATGGACCGCTGCCCCCGCGCAATGCCGGCTCAGCCCACGGCGGCGGCGTAGCGGCGCGCCACCTCGGGCCAATCGATCACATTGTAGAAGGCGCCGATGTATTCCGGGCGGCGGTTCTGGTACTTGAGATAGTAGGCGTGTTCCCACACGTCCAGGCCCAGGATCGGCGTGTTGCCCTGCATCAGCGGGCTGTCCTGGTTGGCGCTGCTTTCCACCGCCAGCTTGCCGGCGGGCGTCACGCTGAGCCAGGCCCAGCCGCTGCCGAAGCGCGTCAGCGCCGCCTTGGTGAAGGCTTCGCGGAAGGCGGCGTGTCCGCCCAGTTCGGTGTCGATGGCGCGGGCCAGCGCGCCGTCGGGCTCGCCCCCGCCCCGTGGCGACATGACCGACCAGAACAGGCTGTGGTTGGCGTGGCCGCCGCCGTTGTTGCGCACCGCGCCACGGACGGCTTCGGGAAGTTGGTCGATGCGCGCCACCAGGGCCTCGACCGGCTCGTCGGTGGCGATGCCGGCGCCTTCGAGCGCGGCGTTCAGGTTGTTGACGTAGGTCTGGTGGTGCTTGCTGTGATGGATTTCCATCGTCAGCGCGTCGATGTGCGGTTCGAGCGCGTCATAGGCGTAAGGCAGGGGCGGCAAGGTATAGGCCAAGGCGGTCTCCATCAGGCGGCGCCACCGGATGCGGCACAGCTGAATTTGTGAAATACAAATGATAGGTATTTTTATTTGATATCACAACGACAACGTTGCAATGCCCGTCATGCAGTCAGGCTATGGGCCGGACAGGCCTTGGCGGGCAGCACGAAGCGTGCCCGCGCCCGACGGACGGGAAAAGCGTTGGATCAAGCGCCAGGAACGCCTAGAGCGCCTTGCCGCAGGCCACGCCCGAGGCCCAGGCCCACTGGAAGTTGTAGCCGCCCAGCCAGCCGGTGACGTCCACGGTCTCGCCGATGAAGTACAGGCCGGGGGTGGTGCGGGCCTGCATCGATTTCTGGTCCAGGCCGCGCGTATCGACGCCGCCGCGCATGACCTCGGCCTTCTTGTAGCCGGCGGTGCCGCTGGGCACCAGCGTCCATTGGTGGATGTCCTGCGCCAGGGCGCGCAGGGTCTTGTCGGGCGCGTCGGCCAGGCGCAAGGCCGCCAGGCCCGGCTTGCCGCCCTGCTCGGCCAGCTGCAGCCAGCGGTCGGCCAGGCGCTTGGGCCACAGGCCGGCCAGCACCGTATGCAATTGCTGCCGGTTGCCGGACTTGGCCGCCAGCAGTTCGGCCGCCAGGTCGCGCCCCGGCGCCAGGTCGATGACGATGGGCTCGCCCGGTTTCCAGAAGCTGGAGATCTGCAGGATGGCCGGACCCGACAACCCGCGATGGGTGAACAGCAGGTCTTCCAGGAATTCCCCCCGGGCCTTGCCCTGCCCCGTCGCCAGGCTGACCTCCAGCGCCACGCCGGACAGCTCCGCCAGCGGCTGCCAGTGCGCCGCGTCGAAGGTCAGCGGCACCAGCGCCGGCCGCGGCTCGACCACCTTCAGGCCGAACTGGCGCGCCAGCTTCAGGCCGAAGTCGGTGGCGCCCAACTGCGGGATCGCCATGCCGCCCGTGGCCACCACCAGCTTGGCCGCGCGGATCGCGCCCTGGCTGGTGCGCAGCTCGAAGCCCGCCTCGCCATGCGCCACCTCGGCCACCTGGCAGCCCATGCGCCACTGTACGCCGCCGGCATCGCATTCGGCGCGCAGCATCTCGATGATGGATTCGCTGGAATCGTCGCAGAACAGCTGGCCGCGATGCTTCTCGTGCCAGGCGATGCGGTGGCGCTTGAGCAGCGCCAGGAAGTCCTGCGGGGTGTAGCCCGACAACGCCGAGCGGCAGAAATGCGGGTTGTCGGAGAGGAAATTGGCGGGTCCCGCGCCGATGTTGGTGAAGTTGCAACGGCCGCCGCCCGAGATACGGATCTTCTCGGCCAGGCGCTCGGCGTGGTCCACCAGCACCACGCGCAAGCCGCGCTGGCCGGCGACCGCGGCACACATCATGCCGGCGGCGCCGGCACCGAGGACGGCGACATCGAACATCGGGACTCCGGACCTGATCAGTCTTCGATCAGGCAATCAACGTAGTAGCGCTTCTCGCCGTCCGGCCCCACTTCGTCGGCCAGGCCGTGGATGTAGGTTTCGAAGCCGGGGAAGCGTTCGTTGAACTCGCGCGCGAACTGCAGGTACTGGACGATGGTGCGGTTGAAGCGTTCGCCCGGGATCAGCAGCGGGATGCCCGGAGGATACGGCGTCAGCAGCACGCCGGTGACGCGGCCTTCGAGTTGGTCGATGTCGACACGCTCGACCTCGCGGTGCGCCATGCGGGCGAAGGCGTCGGACGGCTTGAGCGCCGGCACCATGTCGCTCAGGTACATCTCGGTGGTCAGGCGGGCCACGTCGCGCTCGCGGTAGGCTTCGTGGATCTGCTGGCACAGGTCGCGCAGGCCCATGCGCTCGTAGCGGCGATGGTCGCGGCAGAATTCCGGCAGGATGCGCCACAGCGGCTGGTTGCGGTCGTAGTCGTCCTTGAACTGCTGCAGCGCGGTCAGCAGCGTGTTCCAGCGGCCCTTGGTGATGCCGATGGTGAACAGGATGAAGAACGAATACAGGCCGGTCTTCTCGACCACCACGCCGTGCTCGGTCAGGTACTTGGAGACCAGCGCGGCGGGAATGCCGGTTTCGCCGAAGCTGCCCGACATGTCCAGCCCCGGCGTGATGACCGTGGCCTTGATCGGGTCCAGCATGTTGAAGCCTTCGGCCAGGTCGCCGAAGCCGTGCCAGTGGTCGTTCGACTCCAGGATCCACTCGTCGCGGTTGCCGATGCCTTCGGACACCAGGCGGTTCGGGCCCCAGACCTTGAACCACCAGTCGTTCTTGCCGAACTCGGATTCCACCTTGCGCATGGCGCGGCGGAAATCCATGGCTTCGCGGATGCTTTCCTCGACCAGCGCGGTGCCGCCCGGCGGCTCCATCATGGCCGCGGCCACGTCGCACGACGCGATGATCGCGTACTGCGGCGAGGTCGACGTGTGCATCAGGTAGGCTTCGTTGAAGACGTTGCGGTCCAGCTTGCGGGTCTCGGATTCCTGCACGATGATCTGCGAGGCCTGCGAGATGCCGGCCAGCAGCTTGTGCGTGGAGTGGGTCGCGAACACCATCGCGTCCTTGCTGCGCGGACGGTCCTGGCCGATCGCGTGCATGTCCTGGTAGAACTCGTGGAACGACGCGTGCGGCAGCCAGGCTTCGTCAAAGTGCAGCGTGTCGACGTAGCTGCCCAGTTCCTTCTTGATCATCTCGACGTTGTAGATCACGCCGTCGTAGGTGCTCTGCGTGAGCGTCAGGATGCGTGGGTTCTTGTTCACGGCTTCGCGCGCGAACGGGTTGGCCTCGATCTTCTTGCGGATGCTGTCCGGGTGGAACTCTTCCAGCGGGATCGGGCCGATGATGCCCAGGTGGTTGCGCGTCGGGCGCAGGAACACCGGGATCGCGCCCGTCATGGTGATGGCATGCAGGATCGACTTGTGGCAGTTGCGGTCCACCACCACCACGTCGCCGGCGGCGACGTTGGCGTGCCACACCACCTTGTTCGAGGTCGAGGTGCCGTTGGTCACGAAGTAGCAGTGGTCGGCGTGGAAGATGCGCGCCGCGTTCAGTTCGGACTCGGCCACCGGGCCGGTGTGGTCCAGCAGCTGGCCCAGTTCGTCGACGGCGTTGCAGACGTCGGCGCGCAGCATGTTCTCGCCGAAGAACTGGTGGAACATCTGGCCCACCGGGCTCTTCAGGAACGCCACGCCGCCCGAGTGACCCGGGCAGTGCCAGGAATAGGAGCCATCCTGGGCGTACTTGACCAGCTCGCGGAAGAACGGCGGCGGCAGGCTGTCCACATAGCTGCGCGCTTCGCGGATGATGTGGCGCGCCACGAATTCGGGGGTGTCCTCGAACATGTGGATGAAGCCGTGCAGCTCGCGCAGGATGTCGTTCGGAATGTGTTCCGAGGTGCGCGTCTCGCCGTACAGGTAGATGGGGATGTCGGCGTTGCGGAAACGCAGTTCGCCGATGAAGGTGCGCAGGTTCTTGATGGCGCTGGCCACGTCTTCGGGCGAATCCACGTCGAACTCTTCATCGTCGATCGACAGGATGAACGCGCTGGCACGGCTCTGCTGCTGGGCGAACGAACTCAGGTCGCCGTAACTGGTCACCCCGATCACCTCGACGCCCTCGGCCTCGATCGCCGCGGACAGGGCGCGGATACCCAGACCGGACGCGTTCTCGGAACGGTAGTCCTCGTCGATGATGAAGATGGGGAAGCGGAATTTCATGCAGGCGCTCCTGGGGGCAAGGCGAATCGGACCGGGTTGGCGGACGCGAGTGTACTTCTAGTGAAAAACCGTCTGATGACAGGCGGGCGCGAGGTTCCCGCCGGCGGCGGGAATGGCGGAATTGTAGGGCCGTTTTCCCCCAGGCCCTATGGTTTTCCCGAGGACGGCGCCAAAGGGCCGCGCCGGGCGCCGGCGAAGGCGCCGCGCGGCCCCCTGCCGACGCCATCCCGGTGCGCCCGCGCGGCTCGCCTCGGCTAGCGGATGGTGGTGGCCGCGCCGGCGTCCAACGCTGCCAGGAAGCGGTCGAAGTAAGGTGGAATGGCTTCGGCGGCGCCATAGCGGATGCGCCGCTCGACCTTGGCGATGGCGCCGAAGCAGACTTCGGTCTCGGGCGAGCCGCAGACCAGCACCACCGGGTCCTCGTCATCGCAGACCTCGTACAGGCCGCCATGGGCGCGCCGGGCCACTTCGTAAAGGTAGGCGGCGGCGCCGACGGTCTGCATGGGGGTCAGGGGCAAGGTGCCCAGGTGCGCGGCTTCGAGCGCGTCGTCGAGCGCGTGGACGCTCGACAGGGAGTAGTCGAGTCCGGCCCCGTCCGGGCCGGCTGCCTGGACGAAATCCTGCGCGGCGTGGGCCACGCGCGCCACGAACTCTTGCTGGACTTCGTCGCGCTTGGCGTCCTGGTTTATCTTGAGGAAACCGAACATCATTGGCTCCTTTGAAAACCGCAAGCGGCGTTGACCCCATTATAGGCAGCGACCCTGCCTATACTGGCCGAATGCGGCCCGACCGTTCCCTATTCCCAACACTTGCCTCGCCCCCGATGCCGTCCTCCGCCCCGCTTGTCCGACGTCTCACCCCTTCCGACGCCCCGGCGCTGCGCCAATTGCGCCTGGACGCCCTGCGCGAAACCCCGGAAGCATTCGGATCGAGTTACGAAGAGGAACATACGCTGACACTGGATGATTTCCAGGCCTGGATCGCGCCCGCGGACGACAGCGCCATGTTCGGCGTTTTCGCCGAAGGCGCGCTGGCGGGCATCATCGGCGTGGCCAGGCAGCGCCGCCTGAAGGTGCGTCACAAGGCGCATATCTGGAGCGTCTACGTGGCGCCGGCCTGGCGCGGCCAGGGGCTGGCGCGGCAGCTGATGCAGGCCGCCCTCGGACATGCCGGCACCATGCGCGGCGTGCGCACGGTGCAGCTGAGCGTCACCGCCAACAACGCCGCGGCCTGCCGGTTGTACGCCAGCCTCGGCTTCGAGACCTACGGCCACGAGCGCGAGGCCCTGTGCGTGAACGGCGTGCTGTACGACGAAGTGCTGATGGCGCTGCCGCTGGACCGCGCGCAGGCCGGCCCCAGCCGGCCTTACCCGCCCGCCCGGCGCCGCGCCCCGTAGGCGCACACCTGGTTGCGGCCGCCATCCTTGGCCTTGTAGAGCGCCTGGTCGGCCGCCTTGATGACCGCGTCCGGCGCGCGCAAGGTCTCGCCGCGCTCGGCCACGCCAATGCTCACCGTCACCCGCAACGGGCGCGCATTGCGGCCGCCACGCGCGCCGCGCCGGCGCAAGCCGATCTGGTCGGCCTTGGGACGCGCCGGCTTGTCGCGCAAGCGCATCTGGTAGGCCTCGATGGCGCGCCGCACGGTCTCCAGGTGCGGCATGGCCTCGACCGCGGTCTTGCCAGGGAACACCAGCGTGAATTCCTCGCCGCCGTAGCGATAGGCGTAGCCGCCGCCCGGCACCCGGCGCAACTGCGCCGCCACCATGCGCAGCACCTGGTCGCCCACGTCATGGCCATGGGTGTCGTTGAAGGCCTTGAAATGATCCACGTCGGCCATCGCCAGCGTGTAGACGCGGCCCATGCGCTGCAGGCGCTCATTGAGCGCGCGGCGCCCGGGCAGGCCCGTCAGCTCGTCGCGGAAGGCCATGTGATAGCCCTCGTGCGCCAGCGAGATCGACAGCGATGTCAAGGCAGCGGCGGCCATCACGGCCAGTTCGATCTCGTGCTGGGCCCCACGCGGCAACGCCCAGGCCATGCAGACGAAACCCAGCCACTGGCCGGCCTGTTGCGGACGGCCATAGCGCAGCAGTAGCAGGGTCAGTGTCAGCCCGGTCAGCAACAGCGCCGCCAGCGCCTCGAACGGCAGGCCCAGCCGCGCCAGCGCGCCCTGTACCGCCAGGGCGCCGAACAGCTGCGCCATGCCCTCCTTGCCGGCCAGCGCGATGGCGGCCGCGCCCAGGGCCATCAGGCCGACGCGCGCCGCCAGGTCGCGCAACATGCCGGCGCGCTCGGGCCACAACGCGTTGATGGTGTAGGCCAGCGACCACCACACCAGCGCCGGCGCCAACGCCCACGGCGCCTGGCTGGCCAGCGTGGGCCAGGCGGCGGCTGGCGCCAGCACCGCCAGCATCAGCGCCAGCGTCTGCGAACGCTGGTACATCAGGCAGATCGCCGCCCCGATAAGCGCCATCACCCAGGGCACGAAAGGCACCACCAGCGTCAAGGCCGGCGGCCAGTCCCGCCAAAGCAGCAAGCCCGCGGCCGCGATCACCGGCAGCGCAGGATAGAACAACAGGGGCAGCCAGGGGATGTGGGGGTAACGCACGGATAGGGCCTTGCTCACGCTTGCTGAAATGACGTCGCCAAATCGGCAAACACATATGTCATTTTACGGTCGCGGGCGCGGGTTCTTTAGCGCGTTAGCGAGGCCGGCGCGGGGTGCGCGCCGTGCTATGTTGAGCGCTCGGATACCCTGGAAAAACCTCATGCGCATCCTGGTCAATATCGACGTGCCCGATCTCGAGGCGGCCATCGATTTCTATAGCCGCGCCTTCGGGCTGGCGCTGCACCGCCGGTTGGGCGCGACCGGCGCCGAGATGCTGGGCGCCCCGGCGCCCATCTACCTGCTGCAAAAGGCCGCCGGCACGCCGGCCGCGGGCGCCGTGCGCCAGCCGCGCGACTACGCCCGCCACTGGACGCCGGTACACCTGGACGTGGTGGTCGACGACGTGGATGACGCGGTGGCGCGGGCGGTGGCCGCGGGTGCGCGGCTCGAAGATCCGGCGGTTTCGCATGACTGGGGCCGGATCGCCCACCTGAGCGATCCATTCGGCCATGGCATCTGCATCATGCAGTTCCTGGGGCGGGGCTACGATGCCCTGGCGGCGGGCGCGCTACGCGACGCGCCCGTGGGCGAAGCCGATTTCGACGCCCTGCTGGCGATCCGCATCGAGGCCATGCGCGACAGCCTGGAACGCCTGGGCCGGTTCGACCCCGAGCGGGCCCGGGCACGATTGCGCGCAACGTTCCGTCCCGACCATACCTGGTTCATCGAACGCGACGGCGCGCGCATCGGCTTCTATGCCCTGCGCCCCGACGGCGACGGCCTGCGGCTGGATCATCTGTATGTGGTGCCCGCGGCGCAAGGGCTGGGGGTGGGCGGCCAGGTGCTGGGCCGCCTGTTGCGCGACGCCGACCTTCGGGGCCTGCCTGTGCGCGTGGGCGCGCTGCGCGGCAGCGACTCGAACCGCTTCTACCGCCGCCACGGCTTCGAGCCGGTGGCGGAAAGCGAGTGGGACATCGACTACCTGCGCCCGGCGCCGGGGCGCCAGGCCTAGGGCCTGTTCAGGCTAAAAGGAGCCTCGCACAGGCCCTGGCGCATCAGGTGCGCGGCAGCGTCACGCCGCGCTGACCCTGGTACTTGCCGCCGCGGTCGGCGTACGAAGTCTCGCAGATCTCGTCGCTTTCCAGGAACAGCATCTGGGCGCAGCCTTCGCCGGCGTAGATCTTGGCCGGCAACGGCGTGGTGTTCGAGAATTCCAGCGTGACGTGGCCTTCCCATTCGGGTTCGAGCGGCGTCACGTTGACGATGATGCCGCAGCGCGCGTAGGTGCTCTTGCCCAGGCAGATGGTCAGGACGCTGCGCGGGATGCGGAAGTATTCGACCGTGCGGGCCAGCGCGAACGAGTTGGGCGGGATGATGCAGACGTCGCCCTTGAAATCCACGAACGAGCCTTCGTCGAAGTTCTTGGGATCGACGATGGTGGAATTGATGTTGGTGAAGATCTTGAATTCGTCGGCGCAGCGCACGTCGTAGCCGTAGCTGCTGGTGCCGTAGCTGACGATGCGCCCGCCATTGGCCGTGCGGACCTGACCCGCTTCGAAGGGTTCGATCATGCCGGCTTCGGCCTGGCGGCGGATCCAGCGGTCGCTTTTGATGCTCATGATGGCAAGGTGCTTGGGGGAATGGAATGGGCGTCATTTTATCCCGAGCGCGCCGTTCCGTCCCCGAACGGGGACGGAACGGTCACGGGCCTCAATCGCCGAAGAAGGTCCGGTACACCAGCGCAATGCCGTTGACCGAGCCGCCCTTCAGATCCAGCGACAGGCCGCGCGCCAGCCGGTAGCTGGCCCGGCCGACGGTGTCGCTGCCAGCCAGCGCCTGCTCGACGCTGAGCGTGATGCCGTTGGCGAACGACTTGCTGGCCACCAGGAATTGCGTCGCCAGCTGGCTGTCGCTGTCGCGGTTGACGTCGCCGGCCACGGTGCGGTCCGGCAGGATGCTGCCCGAACTGCCCAGGTTGCCGGTGCGCACGCTGACGTCGTCCAGCCCGAACTGCTTGTAGAACGGCTCGCCGCCCCCCAGCAGGGCCGTGCCCACCGACAGCAGCAGCGCGGCGTCGCTGCCGCTTTCGTCGGGGCCGCGCCCCAGCAGCAGCCACGACAGCTTCTCGACGTCGCTGACGTCCGGGTACGACACCAGGTCGATGCGCGGGCGCTGCGCGGTCCCCACCACCTTGACGCCGGCCTCGACCTGCTCGCCGGTGCGCAGGGCCTCGATGTCCAGCAACGGATTGTCCAGGCGCCCCTGGAAAGTCAGCGTGCCGCGCCGCAGGCGCAGCTTCTGGCCATAGGCCTCGATGCCACCGCCGCGCGTGCGCAGCGCGCCGACGCCAGTCAGGCGGCCGTCGTTCAGCAGGATCTGGATCGACCCCAGCAGGCCGGCATCCAGCCCCATGCCCGTGATGTAGAAGCGCGGCCCCATGTCGAACTTCAGGTTCATGCTGGTCTGCAGCGGCGTCGACACGGCGCCGGGGTCGTCGCCCGCGCGCCGCACCTTGACGTCGTCGTCCAGCGACGGCACGCCCTGCAGGATCTCCAGGCTGAACCAGCCGGCGTCCGCCTTCAGGTCGCCGACGATGTCGATGCGCGGCATCGCCGCGTTCAGGTCGATGGTGCCGGAGACCATGGCGTAGCGGTCCGAGCGCTGCAGCGCCGGAAAGCGGTACAGCGTCAGGCGCACGTTGCCGCCGCCGTCGATCAGGTTCCATTGCCCCTTGGCTTCGGCATAGCCGCCCTTGGCCTCGGGGTTGGTGGTGATCCATTCCTTGGTGCGCCATTCGGCCGGCATCACGCGCAGCGAGGCCGGGAAACGCAGGCTGTCGAGGACCAGCTTGTCGCCGTCCAGCCGCGCCGCCAGCGTGCCCTCGATCAGCCGCACGCCGTCGTCGATGCGCACCACGCGCAGCTTGTCGCCACGGATCGCGCCGCTGGCGCTCCACTTGCCGGCAAGCGTGCCCTGGGCCTCGAGATTGGCCTTGACCTGGCCGCCGATTTCCATGGAGTCGCCGACGAACAGGCCGACCCACGCCAGGTCGGCGATATCGGCGTCCAGCCTGGCCCGGATCGGCTGGCGCGGGTCCAGCGCCATGCCGCCCTTGGCGTCGACCGCCAGCACCGCCGTGCCGTTGCCGGCGATCTTGCCCATCTTGTCCGTGGCCAGGTCCAGCCTGGCGTCCAGGCGGCTGGCGTTAGGGCCGGTGGGCGTGGCGGTCAGGTCCAGCACCAGCGCCTTCACGCCCAGCGGCACCGGCGGGTCGCCCGGGATCAGCAGATCGCCGTCGCGGCGCGCGATGCGGGCGCGCCCGGCCAGGCGGCCGTCGAATTTCAGGTCCCAGGAGGCGTCCAGCGCAATGCGGCGCTGGCTTTCGGCCACGGTGGCATTGACGCGCTTGGGGCCCTGTTTCATCTTCGCCGCGGCCTCGGGATCGACGGCGGCGATGACCTGGCGCGCCATGGCGGCGGTGATGACCAGGTTGTCGGCCTGGCCGGCGGTTTCCCAGCGCTTGGCGTCGCCGCGCGAGCCCTTGTGCGCGATCGCCAGTTTTTCCTTGCCCGGCAGGGCCACGCCCAGCACCGTCGGGCCTACCTGCCACTGCCATTGCGGCGCCACCGCCGCCGGCAGGTACGACAGCGTCACCGGCCGGTCGGCCGAGACGGTAAAGCCCGCGCTACCGGCCGTCAGGCGCGAGACCGTGCCGCGCCAGCCGGTCAGGGCCGCATCGGCCTCGCCAGCGGGGCCTTTGCCCCAGCCGCCGGCGAACGTGATGGCGGCCTCGGCGCGCGACTGCCCCAATACGCCGGGACGCGGCTTGGGCGGGTTGTAGCCGGCGCTGATCTCGCCGCGATGCGACGCCACGGTGCCGCCGAGCTTGCCCTTCACGTCCGCGCCGCCCGGCACGCCGGGCCAGAACGCGTCCAGTTGCGGCGCCTGCGCGTCCAGCGTCAAGGCGCCGTCGGCGCCGCCGATTTCACCCTGCGCCCGCACCCGGTTGGGTCCGAGCTTCAGGTCCACATCCAGGCCATGGATACGCAGGCCGGCCAGCAGCTCGGCGGTCGCGGCGTTGGCCGCGGCGGCGGCATCGGCGCCCGCGCCGGCCGGCGGAGTGCTGGCGGGCGCGGCGACCTCGACCTGGGCCTTGACCATGCCGGCGAGCGCTTGCTTGTTCCAGCGCGTGCCGTCCTCGAAACGCAGGTCGATGGCGGCCTGGCGCAAGCGGCTCAGGTTCTCGAATTCGGCGCTCAGCTGTGCATTGGCGCTGAGCACCGCCGGCGGAACCGCGTCGCCCAGCCACGGCGACAGGTTCAGGCGCTGCGCGCCCAGGCTGCCGACAATGCGATCGCGGCCCGGTTGCCCATCCACCGCCTGCAGGTCCAGGCGGGCCGACAGCGTCGACTTGTCCGGCAGGCGCGCATCGGCCCGCGCGCTGCGCAGCACCAGCGGCGTGCGTGGCGCCAGGTCGGCCATCACGTCCAGCGCCAGGCCGGCGCCGGTGCCGTCCAGCTTGGCCTGGATGCCCTCCATCGAGCCGGCCGCGTCCGCGCGCAACACCACCTGGCAGGCGGGCGCAGGCGGGCCGACGAACGCGCCGGCGTCCTTGGCCTGGACAGGCTCCGCCGACGCCTTGGCGGCACCGGCCTTGGACTTGCCCGCGCCCGCCCGGGATTTGGCCGTCTCCGGCGCCTTGGATGCCTCCGCCTGCGCCTGCGCGAGCGGCGCGAACTTGCCGCTCAACTGGTCGGCCTGGCACAGCGGCGAATCCGGCCCCGAGCCGCGCGCGATCACATCCAGGCGCGCGGTGAACGGCCAGGGGTCCGCCAAGGCCTGCAGCTCAGCCTGCCCGCTCACCTGCGCCTGTCCAACTTCGTGGCCTACGCGCAGATTGGCGATGCGCAGTTGCGCGCCCTGCCTGCCGGCGGCAAAGGTGGCGCTCAGGTCGCCGAGTTCGACCGGCAGCGGCTCGCCATCCTGCAACAGGTGGAATTCGCCCAGCGCCAGCCGGTCGACGGCGATCGCCACCGGCAGGGAGGGCAATGCGAAAGGTTCGTCGCTGCCGGCGTTGGCAGGCGTTTCCCCGCCCGTGGCCAGCGCGACCTCGACGCTGCCGGCGGCAAGCTCGCGCGCGTGCAACAGGCGGTCACCCAGCGCGCGCCAGCGCACCGTCAGCCGCAGGTCGCTGATGCCGATGCGGGTTCCGCCGACGTCGAGATCCAGCCGCCCCACTTCCAGTCCGCGCAGGATCGACCCACGCACGTCCAGCGCCTGGCCGTCCAGTTGCTGGGCAGCGGTGGTCAGCAGCAGCCGCGTGCCGGTCTGCGAGGCCAGCAGCCAGAATACGAAGCTGCAGGCCAGCACAGCCAGCATCGCCAGCCCCGGCAGCCACCACACCAGGAGGCGCCGCAGGAATCTGCGCAGCCCGGTCAAAATGCGATCCCCAGCGAGAAGTGCAGGCGCAGGTCGCGCTCGCGTTGACCGTAGGCCACGTCCAGAAACAGCGGGCCGGCCGGCGTGCGCACCCGCGCGCCCACGCCATAGCCCACCGCCATCGACATGTCGCCGAAGGATTGGGCGGCATCGCCGGCATCGACGAACACGCCCATGCCCCAACGTTCATTGAAGTAATGGTCGTATTCGATGCTGCCGACCACCAGCGTGGGCGCCCCCACGGTGGCCTTGTCGCGCTTGAGGCCGATGCTCTGGTACTTGTAGCCGCGGATCGAGCGCGCGCCGCCGGTGCGGAAGCCGAAGTCGTCCGGAACCTGCACATTGCCATTGGCCCAGACGCGCCCGACCTCGCCACGCACCGTCAACACGTCCAGCTTGCCGATCGGCCACCATTTCTGCGCGCGGAAGCGGGCCCGGGTATAGGGCTCGCCGGTGTCCAGCGTCACGCCCACGCCACCGCCCAGCGCGATCAGGTTGCCTTCGCGCGGGTCGTATTTGTTGTCCACGTCGCGCCGCAGCCATTCGCCGGTGGCGGTCAGCGTGGGCAACGAATATTCGTCGCCGCCATCGATCTTGACATCGTCGTGGGCCAGCAGCAGGCCCCAGCGGGTCTCGTAGGTCACTCGGCTGTCGCCGGCGCCCTTGCGCTCCTGGCTGCGGGTGGCGCCCAGGGCATAACGGGTCACGTCCAGGCCCTGGATATCGGAATGCTGGGCCAACACGCCAATGGAATCCTTGTAGCCGCGCTCGGTCGGCGGCAACAGGAAGTCGGTGTAGACGCGCTGCTGCAGCCGGTCGACGCTGAACCCCGATTCCATGGTCACGGGCTGGCCGAACACCACGTTCTGGCGGTAGAGCGACTCCAGCCGCACGCCGGCTTCGTCGTCGACGCCGATCGAGGCCGAAAAACGCTTGGGTGGCGCCTCCACCACCCGCACCTGCACCGGCAGCGTCACTTCGCCATCGGAATCGTATTTGGGTGGCGGCGGCGCGACGGCGCCGGATACCACCGGATCGCCGGCCGGCGCGGATTCGGCGGCCTTGGCCGCGCCCGGCGCGCGGGCCCGGTCCGAAACCGGCTCCGCAGGCTGCTGCGCGCTGCCAGGCTGGCGCAGCGCCACGAAGGCGCCGCGGAAAAACGCCGTGGACTGCAGATCCTGCTGCCATTCATCCAGGCGGTTCTGGTCGTAGGCCGCTCCCGGCGAATAGCGCACATAACGGGTGATGAGCTTGGGCGGCACGCGCTCCAGACCCTCGGTGCTGAGTTCGCCCATGCGCACCTGGGGCCCGCTGTCGATGGTGACGCGCAGCGCCGCCGCGGCGCTGTCGGCCTGCACCTCGGCTTCGGACGCCGTCATGCGCGCCAGCATGAAATCGCGCTCCGACACCTGGTCCAGCAGCGAGGACTTGGCCTTGTTCCAGTCGGCGTTGATGAAAGGCTGGCCCGGCTTGAGCAGCCAGTCCTCGCGCAGCTTCTGCACGCGCTGCGCGTATTCCGGCCGCGTGATGCGGCCGGTGAAGGTCAGGTCGACCGAAGACACCGTGGTGCGCTTGCCCGGCACGATGCCGATATCCCAGGTTTCGCCGCCGATATCGGTGCCGGCTTCGAGCGTGACGGTGGGCGAGAAGTAGCCCTGGGTGGCCAGCGCGGCCAGCGTGGCGTCGCGGGCGCGCCGTCGCAGGCGGTTGATTTCGCCGCCGTCCTGGTCTTCAGCCAGGCGCGCGATGGCGCCCACCGCCTCGGTGATCGCCTGCAGCGCGGCCGGCGGCACGCCGCCCGGGTCCACGATGATTTCCGGGCGCTTGGCCGCAGCCTCGCCCGCCACTACGCAAAGTCCAGCCAGAAAGGCCCGGGCCGCCCACCGCATGCGTCAGGTCGGCTGCTGCACGACGATGGACGGGAATTTCCCGGCCATGTCTCGGGGAAGCGCGGCAACGCCCGCCGCCAGCTTCCTGGCGATGCCGCGATACAGTCCGGCCGCCTCGCTGCCGGGGTCAGCCACCACGGTCGGCGTGCCGGCGTCGGTCTGTTCGCGGATCGCCAGCGTCAGCGGCAGGCTGCCCAGCCAGGGCGTGCCGTACTGCGCGGCCATGCGCTGGCCGCCGCCTTCGCCGAAGATGTGCTCGGCGTGGCCGCATTGCGAGCAGATGTGGATGGCCATGTTCTCGACCACGCCCAGGATCGGCACCTCGACCTTCTGGAACATGCGCAGGCCCTTGCGCGCGTCGAGCAGCGCCACGTCCTGTGGCGTGGTGACGATGACCGCGCCCACCACCGGCACCTTCTGCGCCAGCGTCAGCGCCACGTCGCCGGTGCCCGGCGGCATGTCGACGATCAGGTAGTCCAGGTCGCGCCAGTTGGTCTGGCGCAGCAGCTGTTCGAGCGCCTGCGTGACCATCGGGCCGCGCCAGATCGCGGGCGAATCGGCGTCAATGAGGAAGCCGATGGAGTTGGCCTGCAGGCCATGGCCGGTCAGGGGCTCCATGCTCTTGTTGTCCAGGCTCTCGGGACGGCCCGAGACGCCCAGCATGGTCGGCACGCTGGGACCGTAGATGTCGGCGTCCAGCAGGCCGACCTTGGCGCCCTCGGCGGCCAGCGCCAGCGCCAGGTTCACGGCCGTGGTGCTCTTGCCCACGCCGCCCTTGCCGGAGGCGACTGCAATAATGTTGCGTACATTGGGCAGCGGCTTGAGCCCCTTCTGCACCGCGTGCGCGGCCACTTTCCAGGAAACGTTCACCTGCGCGCCAGGCGCGCCGGCGCCGGCCAGCGCGGCCACGGCGATATCGCGCACCTGGTCGCGCACGGCGTCGGCGGGATAGCCGAGTTCCAGCGCCACGGTGACGCGGCCGCCGTCGATTTGAATGTCACGATCTTTTACAGAAACGCCCAGGTCCAGGCCGGTGTTGGGGTCTTGCGCGCCGCGCAGCGCGGCGCGGATGTGTTCTATCGTTATACTCATGTCACTATGGTTCCGTAGGCAGCGCGGCGTCTGCGGGCCGCCATCCCCTAAAGGATAGCGGATACACGGGAACCTTTCGCTGCGTTTTGCATCCGACCTACATGACCAATACTCTTATCCGCTTCTTTCGTGCCGTGTTGTTCGCCGCCCTGGCCTTGATCGGCATGGCGATGGCGCTGGTCTTCATGCTGTCCACGGCGATCGCCGTGGCGATCCTGTACGTGGTCGCCAAGGTGCGCGGCAAGCCTTTCGGCGTGCGCGCCTACTGGAGCCAGCGCCAGGGCGCCCGTCCCAGCCCCTTCCAGTCCGCCAACGCCCCGTTCGCCACGCAGCCGCGCGGCGACGTGATCGACGTCGAGGCCCGCGAGGTCCGCTGAACACGGCAACACCGGCGCCCGCCGCGCCCTGCGGCGGCCGTGCTGCGGCCGGCCCGCCGGCCTAGCGCTATCCAACCCGCCAGACGCGCCCCGCGCGACCGGCGGGTTGCGTCGTTTCAGGGGGCCGTCCCCGACCGCGCCGGGCGCATGCCCGCCATTGCCCTAAAATGGCCGGCCAACCCATTTTTCCCTTCAACCTCGACCGACAACCATGTCTCGCACTCTCTTTGTCACCACTGCGCTGCCCTACGCCAACGGATCCTTCCACATCGGCCACATCATGGAGTACATCCAGGCCGACATCTGGGTTCGTTCGATGCGAATGGCGGGCCACACGGTGCACTTCGTGGGTGCCGACGACGCGCACGGCGCGCCGATCATGCTCAAGGCCGAGAAAGAAGGCATCACGCCGCAGGCGCTGGTGGCCCGCTACGCCGCCGAGCGCCCGCAGTACCTGAACGGCTTCCACATCCGTTTCGACCACTGGCACACCACCGACTCGCCCGAGAACGTGGCGCTGTCGCAGGACATCTATCGCGCGCTCAAGGCGCAGGACCTGATCGAGACCCGCTCCATCGAGCAGTTCTACGACCCGGTCAAGGGCATGTTCCTGGCCGACCGCTACATCAAGGGCGAATGCCCCAAGTGCCACGCGAAGGACCAGTACGGCGATTCCTGCGAAGTCTGCGGCGCGGTCTACGCCCCGACCGACCTGATCAACCCGTATTCGGCCCTGACCGGCGCCACGCCGGTGCTGAAATCGTCGGATCACTTCTTCTTCAAGCTGTCGGATCCGCGCTGCGTCGAATTCCTGCAGCAATGGACCACCGGCAGCAACGCCAATGGCGGCAAGCACCTGCAGCCTGAAATGCTGGCCAAGACCCGCGAGTGGCTGGGCGCCGAGGACGGCGAGGCCAAGCTCGGCGACTGGGACATCTCGCGCGACGCGCCCTACTTCGGCATCGAGATCCCGGACGCGCCGGGCAAGTACTTCTACGTCTGGCTGGACGCGCCGGTGGGCTACCTGGCCTCGCTGAAGTCGTACTGCGCGGTCAAGGGCCTGGACTTCGACGCCCTGCTCGACCCGGCCGGCAGCACCGAGCAGGTCCACTTCATCGGCAAGGACATCGTCTACTTCCACGCGCTGTTCTGGCCCGCGATGCTGAAGTTCGCCGGCCGCAAGACGCCGGACGCGGTCAACGTGCACGGCTTCATCACCGTCAGCGGCGAAAAGATGTCCAAGAGCCGCGGCACCGGCATCTCGCCGCTGCGCTACCTGGAACTCGGCATGAACGCCGAATGGATGCGCTACTACATCGCCGCCAAGCTGAACGCCCGGGTCGAGGACATGGACTTCAACCCCGAGGACTTCATCGCCCGCGTCAACAGCGACCTGGTCGGCAAGTACGTCAACATCGCCAGCCGCGCCGCCAGCTTCATCACCAAGCACTTCGACGGCGCCCTGGCCTATTCGGGCGACACCGCCGCGCTGGCGGCCGAATACGCCGCGCAGGCCGAATCGATCCGCGCCGCCTTCGAGGCGCGCGAGTACAACCGCGCCATCCGCGAGATCATGGCCTACGCCGACCGCATCAACCAGGCGTTCGACACGGCCCAGCCGTGGGTGCTGGCCAAGGGCATCGCCACCGCCGACGAGGCGCAAAAGGCCGCGCTGCAGGACATCTGCTCGCGTTCGCTGGCCGGCTTCAAGGCCCTGTCGGTGATGCTGGCGCCGGTGCTGCCGGCCCTGGCCGAACGCGTCGCGCGCGAGCTGTTCGCCGCCGATGCCGACTTCACCTGGGCCGACGCCGCCGTGCTGCCGCAGCGCGTGGCGCCGTTCAAGCACCTGATGCAGCGCGTCGAGCCGCAGATGCTGGAAGACCTGTTCGAGCCGCCCGCCGCCCCCGCCGTGATCCCCGGCGGCGAGCCGCTGGCCGAGACCATCTCGATCGACGACTTCGCCCGCGTCGACCTGCGCATCGCGCAGATCGTCAACTGCGAGCACGTCGAAGGCTCGACCAAGCTGCTGCGCCTGACGCTGGACGTGGGCGAAGGCCGCCACCGCAACGTCTTCTCCGGCATCAAGTCGGCCTACCAGCCCGAAGACCTGATCGGCAAGCTGACCGTCATGGTCGCCAACCTGGCGCCGCGCAAGATGAAGTTCGGCGTCTCCGAAGGCATGGTGCTGGCCGCCAGCCACGCCGACGAGGCGGTGGACGCCGGCATCTACGTACTGGAGCCGTTCCCCGGCGCCAAGCCCGGCATGCGCGTGCGCTGATCCGCGCACCCGAGCCATGCAAAAAAGCCCGCAATCTGCGGGCTTTTTTTCAGGCGGCGGCGGCGCGCCGGTCCTCACGGGACGGGATCAATCCTTGCTCGGCGCCAGCGCCGGGTCGAGCGAGATGCGCTCGTCGAACACGAAGCACTTGCCGTCGAACCCCGGGCCGCCGGTTTCCTCGAAGTACTTGAGGATGCCGCCGTCGAGCTGGTAGACGTTGTCGATGCCGGCTTCGTTCATGTAGATCGCGGCCTTCTCGCAACGGATGCCGCCAGTGCAGAAGCTGACCACGGTCTTGCCTTGCAGTTCGTCGCGGTGCGCCTGCACCGCCGCGGGGAATTGCGTGAAACGGTCGATGCGCCAGTCGATGGCGCCGCGGAAGGTGCCTTCGTCCACTTCAAAGGCGTTGCGCGTGTCCAGCATGACCACGGGGCGGCCGCTGTCGTCGGCGCCCTGTTCCAGCCAACGCGCCAGCGTCTTGGCGTCCACACCCGGCGCGCGGCCGGCCTCGGGCCGGATCGTCGGGTGATTCATGCGGATGATTTCGCGCTTGATCTTCACCAGCAGCTTGCGGAACGGCACTTGCGCACTGTGGCTGAACTTCACCTCCAGGTCGGCGAACCGGGCATCGCCGCGCAGGTCGCGCAGAAAGCCGTCGATAGCGCCGGCCTGGCCCGCCAGGAACAGGTTGATGCCTTCCTCGGCCAGCAGGATGGTGCCCTTCAGGCCGGCCGCGCCAGCCACGGCCAGCAGCCGGGCGCGCAGCTCGGGCAGCGCGTCCAGCGAAACGAATTTGTAGGCGGCAATATTGACGACGGAAGACATGGCAAAGCGGGGCGTTGAGCGGCGAAGGGCGTAATAGTAATCGCTGGACCGCGGCGTCCGCTTGCCAGGGATCAAGCGCGGCCCGCCGAACCGCCTCAGCGGCGCACGATTTCCTGTTCCACCACCGTATCCAGCACCCAGCGCAGGCCCGAAGCGTCGGCTGGCGGGTTGGGGTCCCTGACCTCGACCACGCGCAGGCGGTAGCGGATGCCAGGCTGGAAATTGAAGCCGGTGATGTCGCCATACCAGAGCTGCCAGGGCTGCGTCGGCGTATCGCGCACCTGATAGCACATGGCGCGGCCGGCGCCGGCGTTGCACGGCACGCGCTCGGCGTTGACGTAGACCAGCTTGGTCGCGCCCACCTGGCCGCCGGCGACGGGATCGAGGCGGCGGCCGAAATCCAGCGTGTCGCCGTTGCTCAGCGCCCACGTCATGCGTCGCGGATTGCTGGTGTTGTCGAAGGACGTGGCGGTGATGCGCGTCAGGCCGGCCAGGAATTCCTGTTCGAGCTTCATGTTCACCGGCGCGCAGGCCTTCATCGTCGCCACCGGGTTGGACTGGATGATCAACTGGCCGTTGGCCACCGTATAAGGCGCGCTGTAGGTGTTGCAGCCGGCGAAGCCGGTCGCGCGGGTAGCGCCCTGGTCATGGATGAAGCCGATGGTCACAGGCACCGAATTGGATGACGGATGCGGGATCTCGCGCAACGCGCCGCCGGGGCGGGTCCAACGCGCCAGGTCCCAGTTGGTCTGCGCCAGCACGTCCGAGGCAGCGGCCGGCTGGAAGCGCGGGTCGCGCCCGTCCGCGGTGCGCGGCGGCGCCGCGCAGGCCGCCAGCGTCAAACCAAGCGCGCACGGCGCGATCCAGCGCCAGGCAGAGGACAAGGACATGGAAATCTCCCGCAAGAAACAAGGACCGCCCGCCGCGGCACGCTTGCCGGCGGTTTCGGGCAGCGCCCATTGTAGGCGCGCCCCGCCTTGCGGCCGGATGCCGCAAAACATACTGAAACACCTGGCCGGCGCGCGCGTTCAGGGAGTGGGCGGATCCTGGCGGCGCTCGAACTCCAGCACGTCGCCGCCGCGCAGGTTGAACGTCAGATGGCGCGGCGCGCCGCCGCTGTCCAGCGTGAACGTGTCGATGACGGTCAAGCCGCGCAGATAGTCGGCTTCCAGCGCGGCGCGCTCGGCCGGCACGCACGCCATGCGAGTGGCGGCGGGCGCGTCGATGGCCAGTTTGCCGCCCTGCAGCTTATAGCTGCCCTGGTAGCGGTTGCAGCCCGAGAAGCCCTCGGCGCGGTACTGCTTGCCCTGTGCCAGGAAGGTCAGGCGGATCGGCTCGCCATTGTCGCCATGCGGAATATCGCGCAAGGCCCCGCCCGCGCGTGTCCAGCGCACCAGTTCCCAGCTGGTCTGGGCCAGCGAGTCCGCGCTGCTGGCCGCGTTGGCGGCGGCGGCGCCCTCGGCGCGCGCGCCGCCGGTGGACCCGGCGCAGCCAGCCAACGCCACGGCCAGCACCCCGACGCCCAGCACCCGGCAACGCGAAGACAGGAAGGTAAACATCGACAGCACTCCTGAAAAGACACAACCTCGACTGTAACCGCCATGAGGCCAGCACGTCCCGTGCCTCCGCCCGACAGCCGAAGCCTAAAGCTGCACCCGCTCATCACGCGCGCTACATCGCGCGCAGGGGGCCTGCATCGAATGCCGCATGGCGGGGCGCCGTCGCCACGCGCAGAATCGACTGACACTTCCCGACAGGCCGGGCGCGGATCGGCGCCCGGCCCGGGCAGCCATAACAACAATTTCCGGAGACACGGCGATGGGCATGTTGAGAACCTTGCTGGCGCTGTCCGTCGTGCTCGACCACCTGGGCGGCGGCGCCACCGACTGGCTGGTGGGCGGGCGCCTTGCCGTACAGCTTTTCTACGTGATCTCGGGCTTCCTGATTTCCTATGTGCTGACCGCCACCGACCACTATCGGGGCGCGCCGGGCAGGTTCTATGCCAATCGCGCCTTGCGCCTGTATCCCGTCTATCTGGCCGTGGCCGCGCTGACGCTGCTGGCGTACCTTGCAGGCGGTGGCGAGGCGTTCTGGCGCGTCTACGAAGACCTGCCGCTGTCCGCCGAACTGTTCCTGGCGGTGTCGAACCTGGTGATCCTGGGCCAGGACTGGCTCATGTTCTTCGGTATCGAACAGGGTGGCCTGGCCTTTACCGGCAGTTTTGCCCACAGCGAAGTGCCGCTGTACCAGGGATTGCTGGTGCCGCAGGCGTGGACGCTGGGCGTGGAAATGAGTTTCTACCTGGTCGCGCCTTTCGTGCTGCACTCGCCGCGCCGCTTGCTGGTGCTGCTGGTGGCCTCGCTGGCGCTGCGCGCGGCGCTGATCGCCAGCGGCATCGGCCTGGGCGATCCCTGGACCTACCGCTTCTTCCCAACCGAATTGGCGTTGTTCCTGCTGGGTTCACTATCGCACCAGGTGCTGCTGCCACGCTGGCAGGCCTGGAGCCGGCGCGTTGCGCGGCTGCCGGAACTGGGCACGGCGTTGCTGTTGCTGTATGCGCTGGCCCATTTTTCCATTGGCCTGCCGCCCACCTTGCGCGATGGCATCGCGGTGTTGCTGTTCGCCGCGCTGCTGCCGCTGGCCTTCCTGTTCCAGTCACGGCACCGGCTCGACAAGGCGATCGGCGAACTGAGCTATCCGATCTACATCTGCCACGCGCTGGTCATCCTGTTCTTCGGCTGGCTGCTCGACGGCACCCAGGCGCGGCAGCCGGCAATGTTCATGGCGCTGGTGGTGGCCGGCTGCATCGGCTTGGCCGCGTTGCTCAACAGCCTCATCGCCGAGCCGGTGGAACGCCTGCGGCGGCGCCTGCGCGTGGACGCGCCGCTCGCAGGCGTGGGATCGGCGCCGCGCACCGTCAACCCGACCGGCGTGGCGCGCGGCGCGGCGCCTCTGGACAGGGCGCCCGTCCGGCACGCCGCGTCCGCCGGCGGCACGGTGGGGACTATTCGCCGCGCGCCTTGATGTAGGCGGCCAGCACCTGCTCGATCTGGCGCTTTTCCTGCAGGCTCAGGCGCGCATAGGTGGCGTACGACACCGTTTCGAAAGGCCAGGGCGGCTGTTCAGGCGCGTCACCGGCGCCGGCGACGGACGTGGCATGGCCAGGATTGAGCATCGGCCCTTCGCCGGTGCTGAGCCACATGGGATTGACCCGCAGCGCGCGGGTCAGCTTGATGAGTGCATCGCTGGAAGGCTGCAGGCGCTGGCCGCTTTCGTAATTGCCGATAGCGCTTTGCGACAGGTTGCTCGCGACCGCCAAGTCCTTTTGTGTCCATCCCTGAAGCATTCTTGCGTTGCGCAGACGATGGCTAAACGTGTCCAATCGATCAACCTGAGACATTAATATGAATTTATTTATTTGATTAAAACATCTCAATACTGCCGCCAAATAAACGGATTGCACCCCAATTCCGTGGCTAATCCGTAAATCGCGGCGCCCTCCTCCCGGCCCCGTGCGGGCCCCTGCCCCGCCACCGCGAAACTGACCCGCGGCGATGCAAAAAAGCCCTTTCTATCATCGGCTTGCAGTCGGCACGGCGCCATCCCGACGGTACCTGCCGCGCGCGGACGCGCGACGTTGGCGCGGGGTTAACGCCGGCCCGAGTTTATGGTTTTTCGGCGTGTGAAAATAGAAAATAATGTATCGGTAATACTTAATATCTTCAGGTCTCAACCACGCAAAACAAACAGCGTTCCAAGCGCCACGCGGAAATATGCCTCGCGTCAATTGTTACCACCAGAAACTACAGAAACGTATCTTCACAAAAAAACACGCCCGTGTTTAAATGAAACACGGGCGTGACTTCCATGCGGAATCGGATCATCGGCGGCCTGGGCGCAACGCGCTCGAGCCAGGCGCCGCCCCGGACCCCGACCGCGGCCTCAACCTGCCGCGGCCCACACGCTGGGCACCAGCCCAGACCTTCGCCCGCCACCAGACAACACCGCCAGATGCCGCCACATCATGGCGCAGCAAAGGGAGAGGGGCATGACACGCAACGCAGGCGCGGACGGGCATCCATGAACAACACACTGGATGTCATTTTCCTGGCCCAGGACGACGCCAGGCACGGTCGGCTGGTCCAAGCGCTGTCCCATCTCGGATTCAGCGTCCGTCGCTGCCACGACCTGGCCGACGTCTACGACCGCTATTCCCGCCGCGCCTGCCCGCTGATCATCCTGGAAGCGCCGCTGCCCGATATCCACAACGCCGCCGTACGGTTGCGCGCCATCGACCGCAGCCTGGGCATCGTCGCCATCGCGCCCTTCGGCGCCGAGGAAAACCGCATTCGCACCTTGCTCTGCGGCGCCGACGCGTGCCTGCCGCCGGAGGTCACCGGCCTGGAGCTGGCGGCGGTGCTGCAGGCGCTGGTGCGCCGCGCAGTGGGCCTGGACCTGTCCGAAGCGGTGGCCGAGCCGCCCCCCGACGACCCCCTGCAGGAAACCTGGCGCCTGGCCAACAAGGGCTGGACCCTCATCAGTCCCGCCGGGCGTACCCTCGGGCTGACCACGGGCGAGCGTGATTTCCTGACCCGCCTGGTGAAGGCGCCCGACCGCAAGGTCAGCCGCGACGCGTTCTATCCCGACGGCGCCGAAGACGCCGACGGCGCCATCACGCGGCGCCGCTTCGTAGACGTCATGATCAGCCGGCTGCGGCGCAAGGCGACGGCCAATCACATGACCTTGCCGATCCGCGCGGTGCATGGCTGGGGCTATATGTTCGCGGCGGATATCGCGCTGGAACTGGATCCGCGGGAAGGAGGAGAGGAGAGTCGTCCGGACGGACAGGAGGCCTGGCGCCGCGACACCGCGGATGCGGGCGCGCCATCTTACTGATACGCTGGCGCCAGGAGCCTGGCGATGGGCGAAAAAAACGCGGCGCTGCCCCGAAGGTAAGACGCCGCGCTAAAACAACACGTGAGCCTGGAGTCATCAGCCGGCACTGATGCCTTCTACCTAGATCACGCGATTCCAACATTCGTGCCTCATACTACTCACGCACGGACTGGCCGTGAGCCCGGTTGGGGTCTCTAGTCCCCACCCAAGCTGCAGCGTGATAACGCCCGGGGATTTCGTCCGCCCTGGCAGCTGGCGGGCTTGTCGCCCGTATCAGCGGCGTTCCTCTCGGATAGCCGCGTGATGAAGGCAGTTTAGGACGTCGGGCGCAATTCAAGTAATTCTTTGTTGATAGCCTTCTATACATATTGGATATAGCAAGCCCCCGACGGGCGCCTATAGAATGCAGGCAAAGGATGCCCCTGCCATGCCCAATCCCCTGACCGGCCTCGCGCGCCGCCTGCGCCGTGTGATCTCCCTTGTGCCGCCCAACTGGTGTCTCGCCATCCTGGTGGCCCTGGACGGGTATGCCTTCATGCATCCGGTGCTGCGCGAAGTGCGGACGCGCGAGTATTCGTTCTGGCTGGCGCTGGACAACTGGCGGGACGTGATGCAGGTGGTCGGCCTGCTGGAGATCCCGCGGCTGGTGCTGGGGGTGGGGCTGCAGATCATCGCCCTTGGCCTGATCCTGAAGGCGCGCATCGCCTGGGCCTTCTCGCTGGTGCTGCTGATCGGCATCGGCACCTTCGCCATCCTGGGCGACAGCGGCCGCGCCGGACTCGGCATCTATACGCTGGTGCTGGTGGTGGCGCTGGTCGCCTATTGGCGCCGCTTCGATCGCGCCAGCGTCACGGCCGGCTCGCTGTTCGCGCTGGTCAGCATGGTGTCGCTGCTGATTTATGCGGTGTTCGGCACGCTGTACCTGGGCGAGGAATTCAATCCGCCCATCAAGGACGCGGCGACCGCCCTGTACTTTTCCATCGTCTCGATGTCGACGGTGGGCTATGGCGACATCACGCCGCACAGCAACGCGGCGCGGCTGTTCACCGCGTCGATTATCATTCTCGGCATCACCGTCTTCGCCACCTCCATCAGCGCGATCGCCGGCCCGGTGATCGGCGGCAACCTGAAACGGCTGGTCAAGGGCCGGTTTTCCACCGCCATGAGAAAAAACCACATCATCATTGCCGGCGCCACGCCCCTGGCCATGAGCGTCTACGACGGCCTGCGGCGCCGCGGCGACGAGGTCACGGTCATCGTGCCTGCCGGCGCACCGCAGGAGTACCCGGCCGCCACCGACCTGATCGAAGGCGATGCCTCCAGCGTCGAGGTGCTGCGCAGCGCGGGCGTGACCCGCGCGCGCTATGTGCTGGCGCTGCGCGAGGACGACGCCGAGAACGCCTTCATCGTGCTGGCCGCCAAGGAAGCCGCCGGCGAACAGGGCGCCAGGACGGTGGCCCTGGTCAACACCAGCAAGCACCTGGAAAAAATCCGGCGAGTGCAGCCCGACCTGGTGTTCTCGGTGCAATTGCTCGGCGCCGAACTGCTGACGCGCGCCATCAACGGCGAGCCGCTGGACAGCCAATCGATCACCGACCTCTTCTTCGCCAAGGCGGCGCCACAACGCTAGCCGCAGCGATAGACATTGCCGGACAGCGTGACGTTGGTCTGCTCCATGTGATCCTTGCCGCCCGTCTGTCCGGCGCGCTGCGTCAACAGATAGACCACGTTGCCGCCCATCGCGGCGGCGCGATTCTTCAGGTCATTGCGGGCCCCCGTTTCCATGTCGGCGTTGGAGGTGATCGCTCCCGCCAGGAAGTTGCCCTGGCTACCGGTGACATCGCCCAGGAAGACGCATTCCTTGCCGGGTTCGTTGTGCGTGATGCGCACGCTCGCGGCGCCGGGTGTCAGCGCGATGGGCGCGCAGGCGGCCAGCGCGGTGGCGCAGGCCAGGAAAGAAGCGATACGCGACGCATCGCGGGACAGGGTTTGCATGACGGCAGGCATCCATCGAGAGGACGTGGGAATCCCACGCATGGCCACGCGCCACGCGCAGGGGAAAGCAGGAACGGGAGGGAGTCAGTCGGGGGCTTCGTCGCCCGCCGCCGGGCCTGGCTGGTATTCGAGCAGGTCGCCAGGCTGGCATTGCAGCACTTCGCAGATGCGTTCGAGCGTGTCGAAACGCATGCCCTTGACCTTGCCCGACTTGAGCAGCGACAGGTTCGGCTCGGTGATGCCGATCTCCTGGGCCAGCTGACGCGCCTTCATCTTGCGCTGCGCCAGCATCACATCCAGCCGCACGACAATCGCCATCAGATGAACCCCCGGTTCTCTTCCGCGACCCGGGCCGCCTCTTCCATGGCCCAGGCCAGCGAAAACAGCAGGCCACCCAGCAACGCCAGCAGGATGTCGCTGACGTCGATATCGATCAGCATGTGCGGGCCCTGCCCTGGTCCGTTGGCCAGCGTCAGGACCAGCGCCAGCACCGTCTTCAACACCGGCACCGCCGCGCTGAACACCGTGACCAGCACGGCGATGCCGCGCAGCCGGCGCGCGGTGGCGACCGTGAGCACATCGCCCCGGCCGAAATCGCTGAACATCGCGTAGGCGTGCGCGATGCCGCGCAACGCCAGCCCCGCCAGCGCCCCGAACAGCGCGAAACCCAGTAGCCGGTAGCCCGGCCCCAACTGCAGGTGCGGCGCGGGCGGCGGTCCGGCCAGCCCGACATGGGCGGCCGCGCTGTCGACCGCGGCCGGCGACGGGGTGATGCCGAGGAACGAATAGATGCCGCGCGCCAGCACCGCCTCGGCGGTGAAAAACCACATGCCGATCAGTGCGGCGACCAGCAGCAGCGCCACGGCGATGAGCAGGCCGCGCATCCATCGCGACAGCACGCGGATGCGTTCAAACCGGTCGCGCCCTGGCGGCGCGGGCGGGGTTTGTTGGGTGGGAGTCGAAGTCAGCGCTGCGGCCACGGGAGCCTCCAGAACACGTTGCGAAGGTAATGACGTTGCTGTAGTGTAGCAATAAATTATCGTAAAACAATAATTTTTTATCCTAAAAGGAAAACCATGCGGTCAGCCATCGCGATCGCCGCGCTAGTCGCCGCGGCCTTGTTGTTCATGGCGCTGGCGTCGGCTTGCGCCTGTGGGCGGGACACGCCTGGCCGGGCCTGCCACCGCGACAGGGGCGCGCCGGCCGTGCGCACCGCCAGCGTCTGGTCACTGGGCCAGCGCTTTTCATTGCCGACCTTGCCAAGGCTGGGCTTCCCGTCCGTGCGCGACGGGGCGGCATGCGCCTGTTGTGACCGGGGCCCATTGCCCCGGACCGGAACGGCTTCGGAGGCGGCGGACGAAAAGGATCGCCGCAAGCCCTGGCAGATATCGGCGTCCGGGCGGCCCGCGCAGGCCATGGAGTGAGCGCGCCGCGCTCAGCCCCGAAGCGTGGCCGGCACCGGTGGCTCGGCCGCTTTGTCGGCATACCAGCGCACGAAGTCGGCCGACCGCATGGGCCGCGCGAACAGGTAGCCCTGGATGAATGCCACGCCGCGCTCGGTCAGGTAAGTGAATTGTCCAGGGGTTTCCACCCCCTCGGCCACGACCGCCAGGCCCAGGCGATGCGATAGCGTGATGATCACGTCCAGCACCGGCGCTTCCTCGCCGTTGTCCTGGATGGCCTGCACGAAGCCCTTGTCGATCTTGAGATAGTCGACCGGGAACATCTGCAGGTACGACAGCGAACAATGTCCCGTGCCGAAATCGTCGATCGCGACGAAAACGCCCTGCGCGCGCAGCGCGTCGATATTGCGGCGGGCCTGGCCATTGTCGGAGATCAGGCTGCGTTCGGTGATTTCCAGCACCATCAAGGACGGCCGGATCGCGCCGCGAAAGGCCTGGATGTCCGCGACCAGCGCGGGACTCGACAGATGTTCCGGCGCCACGTTCACGGCGATATGGAAATCGGGCGGCGTGTTCCAGGCCTGCATGTCGCGCTGGATCAGCTTGAGCAAGTGTTGCGTGAGCGGCACGATCATGTTTTCGGCCTCGGCCGCCGCGATGAAGATGTCGGGCCGCACCGGCCCCACGCCCGGCCGGGTCCAGCGCATCAAGGCCTCGGCGCCTTCGCAGCGACCGGTGGCCTTGCCGTAGACCGGCTGGTATTCGACGTGCAGCTCATCGGCGTCCATGGCGCGGCGCAATTGCTCCTTGAACGACTGCCGGTTCACTTGCAGGCGGTAGGCGCCGAAGGCCAGCAACGCCCCGCACAGCATCGCCACGGGCAGATAGGTGACCAGCAGCTGCTGCCAGGCGCGCACCACGGTTTCGGACGGCGCCATCACCCTGATGACCAGGTCGCCGCGGCCGGCAACCGCCTCGGTCGACTCAAACAGGCTCTCGGCCGCCGCCGTGCCCCAGGCATCGTTGCGGATGGGCGCGCCCCGGCCCAGCGTCACTTCGAGCTGGTAGGCCCCCAGCGACGACACCGCGTTGAGCAGGTCCTGCACGTAGCGGCCGTCGACCACCACCACGCCGCCGCGGCCGTCCTCGCCCGCCATGCCCAGCAGCAAGGCCGGGCGGTCGGGCGCCAGGGGCGTGCCGGACACGCTGACGAACCACTGTGTCGGCGGCGCGCCGACCGGCCAGCGGTGGAACGCGCCAGTCTCGTAGTCCACCTCGCCCAAGGCCGACGAGCAATAGATGTGCTCGCGCTTGACCAGCAACAACGAGCGGAAATACGGATTGAGCGTGCCCCAGCGGTACAGGTCGGGACGCGCCGTCTGGCAGGACTGCGCGGACAGGGCCGTGACCCGCGGCAGGATGTCGAGGGCGCGAGCCATGATCTGGCCGGTCTGCACTCGCACGATCCGGCCCGCCGTGGCGGCTTCGGCGCGCTCGGTGCTCAGCGCGTGCAACCAGGTCCAGCCGATGCAACCGAGCACCGGCAGCACCAGGGCCAGTGCCACCGGGAAATAGCGCCAGGACGGCACGCGGACCGTCATTCCTGAGGTGGGCACATCTTCCTCGCAGCGTCAGTCATGGGGGTGTCGCAAGGATACAGGGCGGCGCGGCCCCGCGCATCCACGGCGACGCCGCCGCCGAAGGCAGGCGCGCGGCTACAGCAAACCGCAGATCAGCGCCACGTGCGCTTCGCGCCGCTGCGGCAGGTTCAGGCGCTCGTCCGGGCCCAGCAGGATCGCCATGAAGATGGCGTGGACCACCGGCGACAGCAGCAGCCAGGGATGCCGCAGCGCGGCGCCATCGCCGCACAGGCCGCGCGCGCGGGCCAGCTCCAGCAGCTGGGCGATGTCGGCCTGGTGCGCGTCGGCGGTCTGTTCGCGCCAGCGCCGCGCCAGGTGCGGCACGCGCAGGCTTTCGGCCAGCAGCAGGCGCATGGCGCTGATCATGGCCGGATTGGCCAGGCTGGCATAGAGATGGTTGACGAGGCGTTCGGCCAGGTGGCGCGGCGTGGCCGAGCCCTCGACCAGGGCGCGGGCGTCGAGCCGCGGTGGGCAAAGGTAGCGCGCCAGCAGCGCCTCGAAGACTTCCTCCTTGCTGGCGAAATGCGCGTACAGGCCGCCTTTGGACAGACCGGCGCGCAAGGCGATGTCATCCATCCGGGCGCCGGTGTAGCCGGCGGCCGAGAACTCCTGCAGCGCGGCATCGAGGATCTGCCCGACGCGCACGGTAGGAGGGAGACGCTGACGTTGCGAACTCATCACCCCTGCTCCCATTGCGGATTGGCGGGCAGCGCCGCCGCCCGCCAACAGCACCATTAAAAACCGACCAGTCAGTCGCTAACTTGATTCTGATCAAGGATTGATCACCACCGCGGCGGCACAATGCTTTCAAGACGTTTGAGTCGGATTGGTCCGACACCGGGCCACAAGCCCGGATGCGCGACGATCCGGCCTCGCGAGCGGCATTCCCGCCGCCCGCGCGCCCTGGAGCCATCATGCCGAAACGGAACCCGCCAGCCCCCCCGCAGACCGCGCTGCGCGCGGGCCGGTTCGATGACGACGCCTGGCGCCAATGGCCCTATGCCCTGTGGAGCCAAGGCTTCCAGCAGGCCCAGCGCAACTGGGACGCCTACGTCCGCGCCCTGCCGCTGGCGGATCGCCACCAGCGCGACCTGGCCGCGTTCATGGTGCGCCAATGGCTGGAGTGGTGGGCCCCGGACAACAACCCATGCACCAATCCGCTGGTGCTGCGCCAGACCTTGCGAGAAGGCGGCGCCAATCTGTTGCGCGGCGCGCAGGCCGCCTGGGAAGACGGGCTGCGCCAGCTGGGCGGCCTGCCGCCGGCCGGCGCCGAACAGTTCCGTCCCGGCCACGAGGTGGCGGTCACGCCCGGCAAGGTCGTGCTGCGCAATCCGCTGGCCGAACTGATCCAGTACCGGCCCGCGACCCGCCAGGTGCGGCCCGAGCCGATCTTCATCGTTCCGGCCTGGATCATGAAGTACTACGTGCTGGATCTGTCGCCGCACAACTCGCTGATCCGCTATCTCGTCGGCCAGGGCTATACGGTGTTCTGCGTGTCGTGGAAAAACCCCACGGCCGCCGACCGCGACCTGGGGCTGGACGATTACCTGCGCCTGGGTGTGCGCGAGCCGTTGCAAGCGATCGCGGCGATCGTGCCCGGCGCGGCGGTGCACGCGGCGGGATACTGCCTGGGCGGCACGCTGCTGGCCATGGCCGCCAGCGCCATGGCGCGCGACGGCGACTCGCGGCTGGCCAGCCTGAGCCTGCTGGCGGCGCAAACCGACTTCAGCGAGCCTGGCGAGCTGGGCCTGTTCATCGACGCGTTCCAGGTCGCGCTGATGGAGGCCGAGATGGCGGCGCTGGGCTATTTCCCGGCGCGGCAGATGAGCGGCGCGTTCCAGTTGCTGCGCGCGCAGCAGCTGGTGTGGTCGCGCATGACCTCGGAATACCTGCTGGGCCAGCGCCGCCCCATGAACGACCTGCAGGCCTGGAACGCCGACGCCACCCGCATGCCGGCGCGCATGCACGGCCAATACCTGCGCCACCTGTACCTGGACAACGACCTGGCCGCCGGCCGCTACGCCGTGGACGGCCGCCCGGTGCGGCTGCAGGACCTGCGCCTGCCGACCTTCTGCGTCGGCACCGAGACCGATCATGTGGCGCCATGGCGTTCGGTCTACAAGCTGCACGAACTGTCGCCTGCCGCGCTGACCTTCGTGCTGACCAGCGGCGGTCACAACGCCGGCATCGTCAGCGAACCGGGCCATCCGCGGCGGCGCTTTCGCAGCCTGCTGCGCGCGGCGGGTCAGCCGGCGCTGGCCCCGGACGCCTGGCTGGCGGCGGCCACGCCGCACGACGGTTCCTGGTGGCCGCACTGGCGCGCCTGGCTGGACGGGCTGTCCGGCAAGCCGGCCAGCCCCCCCTCGATGGGCGCCGCGCGCAAGGGCTACCCCGCGCTGGGCGACGCGCCCGGCACCTATGTGATGGAGCAATGAGCATGACCCGCCGTCCCCTTGCGCGATGGCGCGCCGCCCGGCTGGCGCCGGCCGCCCTGGCCGTACTGCTGGCGCAAGGCTGCGTGTCGATGGCGCCGCAATACGTCCGGCCCACGGCGCCAGTGGCGGCCGTCTATCCCGGCCAGGCCGCCGCGCCCGACGCCTCGCTGCCAAGCGCGGCGCGGGTCGACTGGCGCGGCTACTTCACCGATCCCGTGCTGCAAGGCCTGATCGGCGACGCCCTGGCGCACAACCGCGACCTGCGCACGGCCCTGTTGCGGGTCGAGGAAGCGCGGGCCCTCTACGGCATCCAGCGCGCCGACCAGTTCCCCACGATCGGCGCGCAGGCGGACGGCAGCCGCGGCCGCACGCCCGGCGACCTGAACCTCACCGGCCAGCCGCAGGTGGCCAGCCAGTACCAGGTCGGCGTGGGCATGGCGGCCTGGGAACTGGACTTCTGGGGCCGCGTGCGCAGCCTCAAGGACGCCGCGCTGGAGAACTACCTGGCCTCGGACGCCGCCGCCGAAGCCGCCACGCTGAGCCTGATTGCGCAAGTGGCCGACAGCTACCTGACGCTGCGCGAACTGGATGAGCGGCTGGCGCTGACGCGCGCCACCATCGCCTCGCGCGAGGAGTCGCTGCGCATCTTCCGCCGGCGCTATGAGGTAGGCTCGATCTCGAAGCTGGACCTGACCCAGGTCGAGACGCTCTGGCAACAGGCGCGCGCGCTTGGCGCCGACCTGGAACAGGCCCGCGCCACGCAGGCCCATGCGCTGGAACTGCTGACCGGCCAGCCGCTGGCGCAGCCGCTGCCGCGCGCCGGCCTGGACGACGACAGCGTCATGCGCGACCTGCCGGCCGGGCTGCCGTCGGACCTGCTGACCAATCGGCCCGACATCGTCGCCGCCGAACACCAGCTGCGTGCCGCCAACGCCAACATCGGCGCGGCGCGCGCCGCCTTCTTTCCGCGCATCACGCTGACGGGCGCGTTCGGCAGCGCCAGCGCCGAACTGGACGGCCTGTTCGGCGGCGGCAGCCGCGCCTGGAATTTCGCGCCCAGCATCAACCTGCCGATCTTCGACGCGGGACGCCGCGGCGCCAACCTCGACCTGGCCGAGGTGCGGCGTGACCAGGCCGTGGCCAGCTATGAACGCGCCATCCAGGGCGCCTTCAAGGATGTCGCGGACGCCCTGTCGGCGCGCCGCTGGCTGGCCGAACAGGTGCAGGTATTGCGCGCCACCGTGGACGCGCAGAGCGAACGCGCGCGGCTGGCCAAGCTGCGCTACGACCACGGCGCCTCGCCCTATCTGGAGGTACTGGACGCGCAGCGCGACCTCTTGGCCGCCCAGCAGACGCTGGTGCAGACCCGCCGCGCGCTGCTGTCGGCCCGTGTCGGCCTGTACGCCGCGCTGGGCGGGGGCACGCAGGCGCGCGCCGCGCCGCCCGCCCCACCCGGAGCCCAGCCCGCCCCCGCCGCTCCCGCGCCGCTCAACACAGGATCCGCATCATGAAGCTGTCCACCCGAAAACTGATTCCCCTGCTCGCGATCGTGGCCGTGGCGGCCGCCGGCTACTACGGCTGGCGCATGCTGTCCGACACCGGCCCGGGCGCGGGCTTCGTCAGCGGCAACGGCCGCATCGAAGCCACCGAGGTCGACGTCGCCACCAAGCTGGCCGGGCGGGTGCAGGACGTGCTGGTGGCCGAAGGCGATTTCGTCAGCGCCGGCCAGCCGCTGGCCCGCATGCAGATCGACACGCTGCAGGCGCAGCGCGAGGAAGCCCGCGCCCAGCACCAGCAGGCCGTCAACAATGCCGCCAGCGCCGGCGCGCAGGTGGCGCAACGCGAAAGCGACAAGCTGGCCGCCGAGGCCGTGGTGGTGCAGCGCGAAAGCGAGCTGGACGCGGCGCGCCGCCGCCTGGCGCGTTCCGAGACGCTGTCGCGCGAAGGCGCCTCGTCGATCCAGGAGCTGGACGACGACCGCGCCCGGGTGCGCAGCGCGCAGGCCGCCGTCAACGCCGGGCGCGCCCAGGTCAAGGCGGCACAGGCCGCCATCGACGCCGCCAAGGCCGCCCAGGTTGGCGCCCAGTCCGCAGTCAACGCCGCGCTGGCCACCATCGCCCGCATCGAGGCCGACATCGCCGACAGCGAACTGCGCGCCCCGCGCGACGGCCGCGTGCAGTACCGCGTGGCGCAGGCCGGCGAAGTGCTGGGCGCGGGCGGCAAGGTGCTGAACATGGTCGACCTGGCCGATGTCTACATGACCTTCTTCCTGCCGGAGCAGGCGGCCGGCCGCGTCGCCCTGGGCCAGGACGTGCGCATCGTGCTGGACGCGGCGCCGCAGTATGTGATTCCGGCCAAGGTGTCGTTCGTGGCCAGCACCGCGCAATTCACGCCCAAGACGGTCGAGACGGCCACCGAGCGCCAGAAGCTGATGTTCCGCGTCAAGGCGCAGATCGCGCCCGAGCTGCTGCGCCAGCATCTGCGCCAGGTCAAGACCGGCCTGCCGGGCGTGGCCTGGCTGAAGCTGGACGCCGACGCGCAATGGCCCGCCAACCTTGAAGTCAAGGTGCCGTAATGACCGCGACCACGACGGCCTCCCCCGCCCCGGTGGTCAAGCTGTCGGGGGTGTCGCTGCGCTACGGCAGGACGCTGGCGCTGGATGGCATCACGCTCGACATTGCCGCCGGCCGCATGATCGGCCTGATCGGGCCGGACGGCGTGGGCAAGTCCAGCCTGCTGGCGCTGATCGCCGGATCGCGCGCGGTGCAGGAGGGCACGATCGAGGTGCTGGGCGGCGACATGGCCAGCAAGCGCCATCGGGACGACGTCTGCCCGCGCATCGCCTACATGCCGCAGGGCCTGGGCAAGAATCTCTACCCCACCCTGTCGGTGGAAGAGAACCTGCAATTCTTCGGCCGCCTGTTCGGCCATGGCGAGGCCGAGCGCCGCCGCCGCATCGACAGCCTGACCCGCAGCACCGGCATGGCATCGTTCCTGTCGCGCCCGGCGGGCAAGCTGTCCGGCGGCATGAAGCAGAAGCTGGGCCTGTGCTGCGCGCTGATCCACGATCCCGACCTGCTGATCCTGGACGAGCCCACCACCGGCGTCGACCCGCTGGCGCGGGCGCAGTTCTGGGACCTGATCAACCAGATCCGGCGCGAGCGCCCGGGCATGAGCGTGATCGTCGCCACCGCCTACATGGACGAGGCCCAGCGCTTCGACTGGCTCATCGCCATGGACGAAGGCCGCGTGCTGGCTACCGGCACCCCTGACGAACTGCGCCAGCGCACCGGCACCGGCTCGCTGGAAGCCGCCTTCATCGCGCTGCTGCCCGAGGAAAAGCGGCGCGGCCACCAACCCGTCGAGATCACGCCGCTGGCGCTGGACGAAGACGCCACCATCGCCATCGAGGCGCGCGACCTGACCATGCGCTTCGGCGACTTCGTCGCGGTGGACCATGTCAATTTCCGCATCCGCAAGGGCGAGATCTTCGGCTTTCTCGGATCCAACGGCTGCGGCAAGTCGACCACCATGAAGATGCTGACGGGCCTGCTGCCGGCCAGCGAAGGCAAGGCCTGGCTGTTCGGCGCCGAAGTCGACCCGCGCAACATCGACACGCGCCGCCGCGTCGGCTACATGTCGCAGGCGTTTTCGCTCTATGGCGAACTGACCGTGCGGCAGAACCTGGTGCTGCACGCGCGGCTGTTCCATGTGCCCGAGGCCGACATCCCCGGCCGCGTCGCCGAGATGGCGGCGCGCTTCGGCCTGGGCGATGCGCTGGAGGAACTGCCCGAGAACCTGCCGATGGGCGTGCGCCAGCGCCTGTCGCTGGCGGTGGCCATGGTGCACAAGCCTGAACTGCTGATCCTGGATGAGCCGACCTCGGGCGTGGACCCGGTGGCGCGCGACAACTTCTGGCGCCTGCTGATCGCGCTGGCGCGGCAGGACCAGGTCACCATCTTCATCTCGACGCACTTCATGAACGAGGCGCAGCGCTGCGACCGCATGTCGCTGATGCACGCGGGCAAGGTGCTGGTGAGCGCCTCGCCCGACGAGATCACCCGGATGCGCGGCGCCAAGACGCTGGAGGAAGCCTTCATCGCCTACCTGGTCGATGCGGGCGCGGGCACGGCACCCGACGCGGCGCGGGATGTTGAGCAGGCGCCTGTCGCGCAGCCGCCGGTAGCCGCGCACGAGCCGCGCGGCTTCAGCATGCAGCGCATGTTCAGCTACATGTGGCGCGAGGCGCTGGAGCTGCGCCGCGACCCAGTGCGCGCCACCCTGGCGCTGGCCGGTTCGCTGCTGCTGATGTTCGTGATGGGCTTTGGCATCAGCCTGGACGTGGAAGACCTGCGCTACGCGGTCATGGACCGCGACCAGACCACGCTGAGCCAGAACTACAGCCTGAACCTGGCGGGCTCGCGCTACTTCATCGAGCAGCCGCCGATCAGCAGCTACCAGGACATGGACGCGCGCATGCGCAGCGGCGAGCTGTCGCTGGCGATCGAGATTCCGCAGGGGTTCGCGCGCGACGCCGAGCGCGGCCGCAACGCGCAGGTCGGCGTCTGGATCGACGGCGCCATGCCGCAGCGCGCCGAGACCATCCGCGGCTACGTGCTCGGCATGCACCAGGGCTGGCTGCAGCAGCAGGCGCGCGAACGGCTGGGCGCCGCCGCCACGCAGGCGGTCGGCATCGAGACGCGCTTTCGCTACAACCCCGACGTGCGCAGCCTGCCGGCCATGGTGCCGGCCGTGATCCCGCTGTTGCTGCTGATGATGCCGGCCATGCTGACCGCGCTGGCGGTGGTGCGCGAGAAGGAGCTGGGCTCGATCATCAATCTGTACGTCACGCCGGTGACGCGGCTGGAATTCCTGCTGGGCAAGCAGGCGCCCTATGTGGCGCTGGCGATGCTGAACTTCCTGTTGATGACGCTGCTGGCGGTGACGCTGTTCGGCGTGCCGATCACCGGCAGCTTCACCACGCTGCTGGCGGCCGCGCTGATCTACAACGTGGTGGCCACCGCCATCGGCCTGCTGGCCTCGACCTTCACCCGCAGCCAGATCGCGGCGCTGTTCTTCACCATGATCGGCACGCTGGTGCCGGCGGTGCAGTTCGCCGGCCTGCTCAATCCGGTGTCCTCGCTGGAAGGCGCCGGCAAGCTGATCGGCCAGGTCTACCCCGCCACCCACATGCTCACGATCAGCCGCGGCGTGTTCAGCAAGGCGCTGGATTTCTCCAACCTGCAGGGTTCGTTCTGGCCGCTGCTGATCGCCATTCCGGTGATCCTGGGCGCCTCGGCGCTGCTTCTGAAAAAGCAGGAGACCTGAACCATGCCGCGACATGCCGCCAATATCTTCCGCCTGGGCGTCAAGGAACTGTGGAGCCTGGCGCGCGACCCGATGATGCTGGTGCTGATCTTCGTGTCGTTCACGCTGATGATCTACACGGCCGCGACCGCCGTGCCCGAGTCGCTGCACAACGCGGCCATCGCGGTGGTGGACGAGGACGTCTCGCCGCTGTCCGCCCGCATCACCTCGGCGTTCTACCCGCCGCACTTCACCCGGCCGGCGATGGTCACGTCGGCCGAGGCCGACGCCGGCATGGACGCCGGGCGCTACACCTTCGTGGTCAACGTGCCGCCGAACTTCCAGCGCGACGTGCTGGCCGGCAGGCCGGCCGAGATCCAGCTGAACGTGGACGCCACCCGCATGAGCCAGGCGTTCACCGGCAGCAGCTACATCCAGCAGATCATCACCGACGAGATCAACGAATTCGTCAAACGCTACCGCAAGCCGACCGAGCTGCCGGTGGACCTGGCGGTGCGCATGCGCTTCAACCCCAACCTGACGCAGGCCTGGTTCGGCAGCCTGATGGAGATCATCAACAACGTCACGATGCTGTCCATCATCCTGACGGGCGCGGCGCTGATCCGCGAGCGCGAGCACGGCACCATCGAGCACCTGCTGGTCATGCCTGTAACACCGACCGAGATCATGCTGGCGAAAGTCTGGTCCATGGGGCTGGTGGTCCTGGTGTCGGCTGGGCTATCGTTGACATTCGTCGTGCGTGGCCTGCTGCACGTGCCGGTCGAGGGATCGGTGGCGTTGTTCCTGGCCGGGGTGGCGCTGCACCTGTTCGCGACCACCTCCATGGGCATCTTCATGGCCACCCTGGCGCGCAGCATGCCGCAGTTCGGCATGCTGCTGGTCCTGGTGCTGCTGCCGCTGCAGATGCTGTCCGGCGGCACCACGCCGCGCGAAAGCATGCCGGACTTCGTGCAGAACATCATGCTGGCCGCCCCCACCACCCATTTCGTGGAACTCGGCCAGGCGATTCTCTTTCGCGGCGCCGGCCTGGGCGTCGTATGGCAACCGTTCCTGGCGCTGGCGCTGATCGGCAGCGTCCTGTTCGCCTTCTCGTTGACCCGTTTCCGCAAGACCCTCAGCCAGATGGCGTGAGGCCTGTGCATTCGTTGCCCCTTACCACTCTCTTAAAAGGACGCATCATGAAGAAGACCACCGGGAAGACCACCGCTTCCACGCCCCAGGACCTCGCGGGCGCCAACGCCGCCTACTGCCAGCGCCTGGCTGAACTGGCGCGTGAAAGCCAGCAGCGCTGGCTGCAGCTGGGCCAGCGCCTGACCAGCGACGGCACCGGCCAGTACCTGTCGACGCTGGCGCCGCTCAAGCTCGACGGCAACTGGCAGAACATCGCCCCCGCGCTGGGCGAGGTCACGCGCAAGCAATGGCAGTGCCAACTCGAAGCCAGCCAGGCCATCACCCATGCCGCGCTGGAAGACCAGGCGGCGCTGGCCGCCGGCGTCAGCGAGGCCGTCAGCGGCTGGCTGCGCAACGCCTCGGCGGCGGCCAGCGGCGGCCTGGCCGATTCGCCGCTGACGCGCATGTGGTCGTCGTATTGCGACCAGATGACCTCGGCCTGCTCGGCCATGCGCGAAGCGAGCCAGTTCGGAGCGCGCCATGGCGACTAAACGCACCGCGCTCGTCACCGGCGGCACCGGGTGCCTGGGCCGCGCCATCGCCCGGGCCCTGCTCGATGCCGGCCACGACGTCATCGTCACGTGCCACTCCAGCGAAGCGGCCACGCGCGAATGGCTCGACGAGGAGGCGGCCGCCGGCCGCCGCTACGACATGGTCAAGGTCGACGTGGCCGACTACGACGCCTGCCAGGCGCTGGCGCGGCGCCTGGCCGACGACGGCCGCCAGATCGACATCCTGGTCAACAATGCCGGCATCACGCGCGACGCCAGCCTGCGCAAGATGAGCTACGAGAACTGGAACGACGTGCTGCGCAGCAACCTCGATTCGATATTCAACATGACGCAGCCCCTGTGCGGGCCGATGGCCGACCGCGGCTGGGGACGCATCGTCAACATCTCGTCGGTGAATGGCTCCAAGGGTGCCTTCGGGCAGACCAACTACGCCGCGTCCAAGGCCGGCATCCACGGCTTCACCAAATCGCTGGCGCTGGAACTGGCCAGGAAGGGCGTCACGGTCAACACGGTGTCGCCGGGCTACCTGGCCACGCGCATGGTCGAGGCCGTGCCGGAAGACGTGCTCAAGGAGAAGATCCTGCCGCAGATTCCGCTGGGCCGGCTGGGCCAGCCCGACGAAATCGCCGCGCTGGTGGCGTTCATCTGCAGCGATGCGGCGGCGTTCATGACGGGAAGCAATGTCGCCATGAACGGCGGACAGCACATGTATTGACGCGGATCGCGCGCTGCGGCGCCGCCGGCGGTTCAGGCCGCCGGCGGCGCCAGTTCCTCGACCAGGAAGTCCACCAGCGCCCGCACTTTCGCCACCATGTGGCGCCGCGACGGATACACCACGTACACGTCCGTCTCCACCGGCGTCCAATCCGTCAGCACCTGGCGCAAGGCGCCGATCTCCAGGTCGGCCTGCACGTAGACCCGCGGCACCAGGCTCACGCCCAGGCCGGCGCGCAACGCGTCGCGCACCGCCAGGCTGGAATTGACCTTGTAGCGCCCGCGCACCTGCACGCGTTCGACCTGGCCGGCGCGCTGGAAGGTCCATTCGTCGGCATGCCCCGACAGGGTGAAACGCACGCATTCCAGGCGCCGCAGGTCGGCGGGCGCCTGTGGCTCGCCATGTTGGCGCAGGTAGGCCGGCGCGCCGCACAGCACATGCTCCAGCGTCATCAGCTTGCGCGCCACCAGGCTGGATTCCTCCAGCCTGTCGCTGCCGCGGATGGCCACGTCGAAGCCTTCCCGGATCAGGTCGATGCGGCGATCCTCCAGGTGCAGGTCCAGCGACAGGCGCGGATGGCGCGCCAGGAAACGCGGCATGGCGGTCGCCAGCAGCGTCAGGCTCAGGGACATGGGCGCGCTGACCCGCAGCGTGCCAGTGGGTTCCTGCTGCAGCGGCCCCATCGACATGTCGGCATCGTGCAGGTCGTCGAGGATGCGCGCGACCTGCTCGTAGTACTGCCTCCCCGCCTCGGTCAGGCTCATGCGGCGGGTGGTGCGGTTCAGCAGGCGCACCGCCACATGCGCCTCCAGTTCGGCGATGTTCTTGCTGACGGCGGCGGGCGACAGCCCGAGCTGGCGCGAGGCCGCGGCGAAGCCGCCTTGCTCGACCACGTGGCGAAAGACCCTGAGCGCGGTGAGGTGGTCCATGAACGGGCCGTTTATTGTTTACCAGCAGTGAATGATGTCACCATCAGAATGGATATTATCGTATCGGCGCTAATCAATTAGCCTGTCGGTTTCGAAGTCGTCGGCCGGCCATCGTGGCGACCGACGGCCACCAGGAACCCGCAATGAGCCGCAGCACCGACCTGCTTCTGACCGCCACCGCCCCCGCCATCTGGGGCAGCACCTACGTCGTCACCACCCTGATGCTGCCGCAGGGCTATCCCCTGACCGTGGCGATGCTGCGCGCCCTGCCCGCCGGCCTCCTGCTGCTGCTGGCGGTGCGCCAGATCCCGCACGGCATCTGGTGGCTGCGCAGCGCGATCCTGGGCGCGCTGAACTTCTCCATCTTCTGGGCGCTGCTGTTCGTGGCCGCCTACCGCCTGCCGGGCGGCGTGGCGGCGACGCTGGGCGCGATCCAGCCGCTCATCGTGATCCTGCTGGCGCGCGCCCTGCTGGGTACGCCCGTGCGCGGCCTGGCGGTGCTGGCGGCGCTGGCCGGCATCGGCGGCGTGGCGCTGCTGGTGCTGGGCCCCAAGGCGGCGCTGGATCCGGTGGGCGTGGCCGCAGGCCTGGCCAGCGCCGCGTCGATGGCGCTGGGCACCGTGCTGAGCCGCCGCTGGCAGCCGCCGGTGTCGGCGCTGGCCTTCACCTCCTGGCAATTGACCGCCGGCGGCGCGCTGCTCCTGCCCGTCGCCTTGCTGGCCGAGCCGGCGCTGCCGCCGGTGACCACGCTGAATGTGCTGGGCATTGCCTATCTGGGGCTCATCGGCGCGGCGCTGACCTATGTGATCTGGTTCCGGGGATTGGCGCGGCTGGAACCCGCGGTGGTGTCGTCGCTGGGCTTCCTGAGCCCGGTATCGGCCGTTCTGCTGGGCTGGGCCTTGCTCGACCAACGCCTGAGCGCGGCGCAAATGGCGGGGATGGTGATCGTGGTGGGCAGCGTGTGGCTGAGCCAGCGGGTGCAGCGGCGGGCGCTGGCAACGCCCTGACCATACGCTCAACGCCTGCCAGCCTCACAATCGACATAGTGGTATCCATCGATAACAAACGCGCGAAATCCCGTGACGGGGCGCCCCGCGCCGTAGCATGATCGTGGCTCCTCTACTTCGGGAGATCCACCATGGGCAGCACACCGACCATCATTCTGGCGCATGGATTCTGGGGCGGCGCCGCCCACTGGAGCCGGGTCATCCTGGCCCTGGCCAAACTGGGACACAAGGATCTGCACGCGGTGGAACTGCCGCTCACCTCGCTGGCCGACGACGCCGAACGCACCCGCAAGATGGTTGCGCAACAGGCGGGCCCGGTGCTGCTGGTGGGCCACTCCTACGGCGGCGCGGTCATCTCCGAAGCGGGCAACCAGCCCAACGTGACCGGGCTGGTCTACATTGCCGCGTTCGCGCCCGATGCCGGCGAAAGCCCTGGCGGCATCACCGAACAGCATCCGCCCGTCGCGGCACCCAACCTGGCGCCCGACAGCGATGGCTATCTATGGCTGCGCGCCGATAAATTCCACGAGAGCTTCTGCCAGGACCTGGATGCCGACGACGCGCTGGTCATGGCGGTGACGCAGAAGGCGCCGCTGGCCAGCACCTTTGCCGACCAGGTCAGCGACCCCGCCTGGCGCCACAAGCCGTCGTGGTATCAGTTGTCCACCGAGGACCGCATGATCGCCCCGGCGAACCAGGAAAGGATGTCGGCCCGGATGCAGCCGCGCAAGGTGCTGAAGCTGGACGCCAGCCACGCGTCGCTGGCCTCCCGTGCACAGGAGGTCGCGGCGCTGATCGACGAGGCCGCGCGCGCCTGAACCCGGCCGGGGCCGGCATCCACCCTTGCCCCGCCATGACGGCAGGATCAGGCAGCACAGCGCTTTCGCTGTGCTGCTTTTTTTGTAACGACGGGATCTGGCCCTTTTCTTGCGAAGAGCCAGTTTTCCCTATGGCGAGAGGCATGCCGCTTGCGGAAGGCCAGCAAACTGATCCGCTTTTTCCTGACGTTTCTGAATCTGTACTGCGCAGCGCCACCGGCCTATCTTGGCGCTACAGGCATCGGCCTGTCCGCGCGCGCCGCCCGGTGGCGGCAGGATCGCGCGGGCCTTGAAGTCAGGAATCACCCGCCATGGATAGCGACGCGCTACTGCTTGCCCGAATACAGTTCGGATTCACCATTTCCTTTCACATCATCTTTCCGGCCATCACCATCGGCCTGGCCAGCTACCTGGCCGTGCTCGAAGGCTGCTGGCTGCGCACCCGCAACACCGTCTACCGCGACCTCTACCACTTCTGGACCAAGATCTTCGCCGTCAATTTCGGCATGGGCGTGGTGTCCGGCCTGGTGATGGCGTACCAGTTCGGCACCAACTGGAGCTTCTTCTCCGATTTCGCCGGCAGTGTCACCGGGCCCCTGCTGGCCTACGAAGTGCTGACCGCATTCTTTCTTGAAGCGGGCTTTCTCGGCGTGATGCTGTTCGGCTGGTCGCGCGTGGGCCCGGGGCTGCACTTCTTCTCGACCATCATGGTGGCGCTGGGCACGCTGGTATCGGCCACCTGGATCCTGGCCTCCAACAGCTGGATGCAGACTCCCGCGGGCTACGAGATCCTGGACGGCCGGGTGGTGCCGACCGACTGGCTGGCGGTGATCTTCAACCCCTCGTTCCCCTACCGCCTGGCGCACATGGGCATCGCCGCGTTCCTGGCCACCGCGCTGATGGTGGGCGCGTCCGGCGCCTGGCACCTGCTGCGCGGCGACCGCAGCCCGGCGGTGAAAAAGATGTTCGCGATGGCGATGGCCATGCTGGCGATCTCGGCGCCGCTGCAGGCGGTGGTGGGCGATTTCCACGGCCTGAACACGCTCAAGCACCAGCCCGCCAAGATCGCCGCGATCGAAGGCCATTGGGAAAACGAGCCGGGCGCGGGCGTGCCGCTGACGCTGTTCGGCATCCCCGACATGGAACGCGAAGAGACCCGCTACGCGCTCAACGTGCCGCGCCTGGGCAGCCTGATCCTCACGCACAGCTGGGACGGCCAGTTCCCCGGACTGAAGTCGTATCCGCCCGAGGACCGGCCCAACGCCACCGTGGTGTTCTGGTCGTTCCGCATGATGGCGGGGCTGGGCATGCTGATGATCCTGCTAGCCGGCTGGGCGCTGTGGGCGCGCTGGCGCGGCCGCCTGTACCAGTCGCGCGCGCTGCAACGCTTCGCGCTGTGGATGGGGCCCTCCGGCCTGGTGGCGATCATGGCCGGCTGGTACGTGACCGAGATCGGCCGCCAGCCATGGATCGTCTACGGCGTGATGCGCACGGCCGACGCCGCCACCCGCCACGGCCTGGGCGAATTGACGCTGACGCTGGCGCTGTTCGTGGTGGTGTACCTGTTCGTGTTCGGCGCGGGCGTGTCGTACATGCTGCGCCTGATCCGCATGGGCCCGACCCCGGCGCCCGGCCATGCGCCGCTGTCCGGCGGCCCGGGCGAACCGCGCCAGCCGTCGCGGCCGCTGTCGGCCGCCTCCACCTCGGCGGACGCCCCGTCCGCGCAACCTGGATTCAAAGGAGCCTGACACCATGGGCATCGACCTTGCACTGATATGGGCCGTCATCATCCTGTTCGGCGTGATGATGTACGTGGTGATGGACGGCTTCGACCTGGGCATCGGCATCCTCTTTCCGCTGGTCGGCGACGCCGAGGAACGCGACGCCATGGTCAACACCGTGGCGCCCGTGTGGGACGGCAACGAGACCTGGCTGGTGCTGGGCGGCGCGGGGCTGCTGGCCGCGTTTCCGCTGGCCTACTCGGTGATCCTGAGCGCGCTGCACCTGCCGCTGGTGTTCATGCTGCTGGGGCTGATCTTCCGCGGCGTGGCCTTCGAGTTCCGCTTCAAGGCCGACCCGCGCCACCGCCCGCTGTGGGACCGCGCCTTCGTGCTGGGCTCGCTCTGCGCCACCTTCTTCCAGGGCGTGACGCTGGGCGCCTACATCGAGGGCATCCCGGTGGTCGAGCGCGCCTACCAGGGCGGACCGTGGGACTGGATCAGCCCGTTCTCGCTGTTCACCGGCGCGGGCCTGGTGGTGGCGTATGCGCTGCTGGGCTGCACCTGGCTCATCATGAAGACCGAGGGCCGCCTGCATCGCCACATGTGCGCGCTGGCGCGGCCGCTGACGCTGGCGCTGTTGGCCGTGATCGCCGCGATCAGCGCGTGGACGCCGCTGGCGCAGCCGCATATCGCGCAGCGCTGGTTCAGCCTGCCCAACATGTTCTGGTTCCTGCCGGTGCCGCTGCTGGTGGCGGCCGCCGGTATCGACCTGATGCGGCGCGTGCGCGGCAAGCCGGACGCCGGGCCGTTCGTGCTGGCGCTGTGCCTGGTGTTCCTGGGCTACAGCGGCCTGGGCATCAGCATCTGGCCCGCCGTGATTCCGCCGGACGTGTCGATCTGGACCGCGGCCGCGCCGCCGCAGAGCCTGGGCTTCGCGCTGGTCGGCGCGCTCGCCATCATTCCGATTATCCTGATGTACACCGCCTGGTCCTACTACGTGTTCCGCGGCAAGGTGCGCACCGGCGAGGCGTTTCACTGATGGCCGCGCCGAGCTCCCTGCCCTCCTGGCGCAGCCGGCTGCTGTGGCTGCTGTTGATCTGGGCCGGCGGTGTGGCGTCGCTGGGCCTAGCCGCCGGCGCGTTGCGGCTGGTGATGCGCGCCCTCGGCATGTCAACCTGAAACGCCGTCTTCTCCGGATCCCCTCATGAAACGCTACGAACGGCTGACCGAAGAGATCACCGCCTCGATCCTGTCAGGGCTGCTGCAGGCGGGCGACCGCCTGCCCTCGGTGCGCCAGACCAGCGCCAGCCGCGGCGTCAGTCCGTCGACGGTGTTCAAGGCCTACTACCTGCTGGAAGCGCGTGGGCTGATCCGCGCGCGCGACCGTTCCGGCTACTACGTGCTGCGCGCCTCGCAGGCCAGCCTGCCCGAGCCCGAAGATCTGTCCAGCGCCGCCGCCGGCCGCCATCCGGTGGACGTCAGCGACAACGTGCTGCAGGTGCTCAACGCCACCCTGCGGCGCGACATGCTGCCGTTCGGTTCGGCGTTTCCCAGCCCGTCGCTGCTGCCGTACGGCAGGCTGGCGAAATTCATGGCCGCCACCGTGCAGCAGCTGGACCCGTGGGGTTCCATCGACGACCTCAGCCCCGGCGACGCCGCCCTGCGCCGCGCCATCGCCCTGCGCTACCTGGCCGACGGGCTGACGGTGCCGGTGGACGACATCATCATCACCAACGGCGCGCTCGACGCGCTCAACCTGTGCCTGAGCGCGGTCACCCGGCCCGGCGACGCCGTAATCGTGGAATCGCCCACCTTCTACGCCGCCTTGCAGTCGCTCGAACGCAACCAGCTGCACGCGATCGAAGTGGCGACGCATCCGCGCGAGGGTATCGACCTGCAGGCGCTGGAACGGGCCATCCAGCAACACCAGCCGCGCGCCTGCTGGCTGATGACGACCTTCCAGAACCCGCTGGGCAGCCTGATGCCCGAGGCCAAGAAAGAAGCCTTGGTCGAGCTGCTGACGCGCCATGGCGTCGCGCTGATCGAGGACGACGTGTACGGCGAACTGTACTTCGGCGCCAATCGGCCGCGGCCCGCCAAGGCCTTCGATCACGAGGGCGTGGTGATGCACTGCTCGTCCTTCTCGAAGACGCTGGCGCCGGGCTACCGGGTCGGCTGGGTCGCGGCCGGACGCTACACCCGCGCCATCATGCGCAACAAGCTCACCACCAGCCTGGCCACCGCCGCGCCGACGCAGGCGGCGATTGCCGCCTACCTGTCGCAGGGCGGCTACGACCGCCACCTGCGCCAGTTCCGCCAGACGCTGGCCTTGCAGCAGGGCGAGATGCTGCAGGCGGTGGCGCGCTACTTTCCCAAGGGCACGCGCGCCACGCGGCCGCTCGGCGGCTACTTCACCTGGGTCGAACTGCCCGCGCGCATCGACACCCTGCGACTGCATCGCGCGGCGCTCGACCACGGCATCAGCATCGCGCCCGGGCCGCTGTTCTCGTCCTCCGGCGCGTTCGGCAACTACCTGCGGCTGAACTGCGGACATCCCTGGAGCGACGCGATGGAACAGGGCATGGCGACGCTGGGCAAGCTGATGGCGACATGAAATCCGCAATATTGATACAGTTGGAAACCCCGCCTCGCCGGACATCGCCTTAGAGTGCCAAGCCTTCAAATTCCAGAACGGTGCCGCGTCGCGGCCGGTTTCCATGACGGCTTCATTTCCCCGTATTCTGCCGCGCTACGCGCTGGGTTGCTACCTGGGCGCGGCGGCGCTGCTGTATCTGTTCTCCGCGCAATTGCTGGCGGCCATTGACATCTGGCTGCTGCCGCGCCGCCTGCTGGTCGAGATGCTGCGCTATCGCGCCATGTGGCTGGTCTTCTTCCTGACCTTGCCGACCGTGGGCTACCTGCTGTGGCGGGGTTCGGACCTGGTCGCGTGGTGGCGCGCGCCCGCCGCGCTGACGCTGGACGAGCGGGCGCTGCGCCTGGGTCCCCTGGCGGTACCCTATGCCGACATCGCCTCGATGCGTCATCGCCACAATCGCGACCATCTGCTGCTCACGCTGGCCGACGGCCGACGCCTGCGGCTGCGCCTGGCCATCTGGGGCGATGCCGATGCGCTGCTGGACCTGCTGGAGGCGCGCGTGGGCGGCAATCTCGAAGCCGATGCCAGGCGCCGCATCGACGCCGGCGCCACCGTCGCCTTCGGCGCCGTGGGCATGAACGCCGCCGGCCTGGTGCACAAGGGACAGCAGATCCCGTGGGCAAGCATCGACACCATCCGCACCCAATCCGACAGCGAAGGCATGGAAACCGACGAGACGCTGATCGTCGTCGCGCGCGGCAAGACCCACAGGATCGACCGCTCCGGCATCGACAACGAGCCGGTGCTGTTGGCCTGCCTGCGGCACTACCTGCCTGCCTGACTCCGAAATCCCGCCCGCGTGGCGGCCCCCTCATCCTTTGCACGCAACCCGAACATGGAAATCTACAGCTCCGCCTCGCACCAAGCCCAGACCCTGGCCGATCGCCCCGTGTACTACTCCCGCAACCGCCTCATCGCCGGCGCCGTCATCTGGACGGTGGCCGCGGTGGCGTTCGGCGTGCTGGCCGCGCGTGCCCGCGCAAACATCGGCGGGATGGCGTTCTTCGCCGCCATCGCCGCCATCGGTGTCTGGCTGGTGATCCGCTGCCTGATGCGCGCCTTCGGCCCCGCCAAGCCCGTCATCACCTTCACCCGCGACGGCCTGCGGCTGACGGACGGCACGGTGATTCCCTGGCAGGCGGTCAACGAGAACACCTACGTCAACCAGACCTACGTCGGCATTCCGATCGGCCGCCAGATCCAGCTGAAGACCTCGCTGCCGGACCGCAAGCGCGTGCTGATCCCGGCCATGGCGCTGGAGATCAGCGGCGACGAGTACCTGGCCCTGTGCGACGCCTACCAGGCGGGTTGAACGGCCATCGCCGATGCGCGGCGCGCATCGGCAACGCACTCAGTTCGCGGTGGCGCCGGAGTCCTTCACGGCCTGCGCCCAGGCCGCGATTTCCTTGTCGATGAACGCGCCGAAGGCGGCCGTGTGCAGGGTCGATGCCTGGGCCCCCTCCTCCATCAGGCGCTGCTTGACCGCCGGCGCCGCCAAGGCCCCGCCCAAGGCTTCATTCAACCGCGCCACCACCGCGTCCGGCGTCCCGGCCGGCGCCACCACCCCATGCCACGACAGGGCCTGAAAGCCCGCCAGGCCCGACTCCGCCATCGTGGGAATGTCGGGCAAGGCGGGTGAACGCTGCGGCGAGGTCACCGCCAGCGCGCGCAAGGTGCCGGCCTTGACGTGCGGCAGCACGCCCGGAATGGTGGTGAACATGAAGTCGATCTGGCCGCCGATCAGGTCGGTGATGGCAGGGCTGCCTCCCTTGTACGGCACGTGCGTGAACTGCAAGGCCGCCGCGCGCTTGAACATCTCGCCGGCAAGGTGGCCGGGCGTGCCCGCCCCCGCGGAACCCATGTTGATGCGATCACCCTGCGTCTTGATGTAGGCGATCAGCTCCGGCACGCTGGCGGCCTTCACGTTGGAGCCGACCACCAGCACATTGGGCACGGTCGCCAGCAACGTGACCGGCTTGAAATCCCTGACCGCGTCATAAGAAATGCGCGAGTACAGCGACGGGTTGATGCCATGGGTGCTGGCGGTCGCCAGCAGCAGCATGTAGCCGTCGGGCGCGGCCGAAGCCACCTGCTTGGCGGCGATGGTGCCGTTGGCGCCGCCCTTGTTGTCGATCACGATGGTCTGGCCGAGCGACCTGGCGGCTTCGGCCGCCACCGTGCGCGCCAGGATGTCGGAGGTGCCGCCGGCCGAATGCGGCACGACCAGCGTGATGGGCTTGGCGGGAAAGGGCTGCGCCTGCGCGGCCGGCAGGGCCGGCAGCAGACAGGCGGCGGCGAATGCCGCGCGGGCAAGGCGATGAGGGAACATGCAAGTCTCCTGAAGGATATTGGAATCGCGGCGCCTTCGAGGGCGCCGTCATGCGCGCATACCGCCACGGGACCGCGGCGGCGGCGCGGCTCAGTCGGCGCCCAACTTCAGCTTGTCGGGCTGGCGCTTCTCGATCGCCCACTTCAGCAACGCGGCCGAGCGATAGATACCGTGTGCGAACTTGCCATAGGGCAAGGTCAGGAACAGCGCCATCACCACGCCCAGGTGCACCGCCAGCAGCAGGGCCATGGCGCCGGTATCGCGGCCGGCCAGCAGCGCCAGGCCGGTGGCGCTGGTCAGCAACAGCAAGGCGATGAAGCCGCGGTCCATCGGCTTTTGCGCCGCGTCGCCCTGCAGCGGATGGCGCCGCAAGTTCAACCACAGCAGGCCCGCCGGCCCGATCAGCAGGCCGATGCCGCCCGCCGTGCCCAGCAGCACCGGCGCGCTCCAGAACGGATATGGCGCTTGTTCGCCCAGCAGGTAGTGGTAGAGCGTGGCCACGCAGGTGGCGGCAAAACACAGCATGAAGCCGTAGAACGTGAAGTGGTGAAAGCGCCTGCGCCACAGCGTGAAGGCGTCATCGGCGTTGTTGCAGCCCTTGCCATGGCCGCCATCCAGGTAGCGCAGGCGCAGCGCGTCGTGCGCGGCCTCGGCCACGGCCGCGCCGCTGGCCGTGCCCGGGCTGACGTCGCGCCAGAAACGCGCCGCGCCGATGGCCAGCGCCACCATGGCGAAACCGAACACCGCGCCGAACATCAGCGCCAGCGTGTTGTGGGGGAACACCGCGTAGAAATTGCCGGCCATCGGCGCGTGCAACAACCCGCCCGTCAGCATCACCGTCAATGCCAGGAACAATGCCAGCCCCGCCGCCGTGGCCAGCGACAGCGCCAGCCCGTTGCGCCGGTACAGTTTGCCCAGCGCCGCTGGAAACGCGTACTCGGTATAGGTCTGCAATCGCACCTTGGCCATGGCCTGCGGCACGTTCACCGCGAACTCGTGCGGCGGCGCGTACTGGCAGGCGTGCAGGCAGGCGCCGCAGTTGTGGCACAGGTTGGCCAGGTAGTTCAGGTCGGCCTTGCCAAACTCCAGGCGCCGGGTCATGGCCGGAAAGACGGCGCAGAAGCCTTCGCAGTAGCGACAGGCGTTGCAGATCTGCATGACGCGCGCCACTTCGGTTTCTTGCGGACTGAGCGCGGCCGCGCCGCGGCCATGCCAGCGCACCGGCCGTTCCTCCATGGCCGGCGCCGTCCGCGCAAACGATTGAGCCTCGCGGGCCAGGGTTTCAAGCTGCCGCATGCTGTGCTCCGTTGCGGTGGGTGCCGGGGGTACGATGCATGCGCTGGGCGGCTGCCGCGGCGCGGGCGCCGGCGATGCGGCCGAAGGCGGTGCCGATGGACATGCCCACCCCCGCTGTGTAGCCCTTGCCCAGCACGTTGCCGGCCATCATCTCGCCGGCCACGAACAGGTTGTCGCTGGGCGCGCCGTTGAAACGAACGGCGGCGGTCTCGTCCACCTTCAGCCCCAGATAGGTGAAGGTGATGCCCGGCCGCAGCGCGTAACCGTAGAACGGCGCGGTGTCGATGGGCCGGGCCCAGTGGGTCTTGGCGGGAGCCAGGCCCTCGGTGCGGCAGTCGTCCAGCGTCGTGTGGTCGAAGGTGCCGGTTCTACAGGCCTGGTTGTATTCGCGGATGGTGTGCTCGAACGCCACCGGGTCCAGTCCCAGGCGCCGCCCCAGTTCCGCCACGGAATCTGCGGTAACGCCGGGGAAGACCGGCGGCATGAAACGGCCCACGGCCTTGGCGTCGATGATGGAGTAGGCAATCTGCCCGGGCTGCATGGCCGTCAGGCGACCCCAGATGGCGTAGCGCTTGGGCCAGAAGTCCTCGCCCTCGTCGTAGAAGCGTTGCGCGTCGCGGTTGACCACCACGCCCAGCGAGACGCAGTCGATGCGGGTGCAGATGCCGCCGTCGTACAGCGGCGCGCGCGCGTCGATGGCCACGCAGTGCGACTGCGACGGATCGCCGATGCGGTCGGCGCCGGCGTCCAGCATGAACTTGAGCAGCACGCCCTGGTTGTAGCGGGTGCCGCGGATGAGGAAGTTGTCGGCCGGCCACTCGCCGCGTTCGTTGCGGCCCCAGGCCTCGCGCAGCCATTCGCGGTTGGACTCGAAACCGCCGGCCGCCAGCACACAGGCGCGCGCCTCGATGCGCTCGGCGCCGATGCGGGCGGCCTTGAAGCGGCCGTTCTCCAGTTCCAGCGCGTCCACCGGCGCGTCGTAGCGGATGCCCACGCCCAGGGCCTCGGCGCTGCGGTAATAGGCATTGACCAACGCCTTGCCGCCGCCCATGAAGAAGGCGTTGGTGCGGGCCACGTGCAGCGCGCCCGACAGCGGCGGCTGGAAATTGACGCCATGGCGCCGCATCCAGTCGCGACAGGTGGCGGACTCGCGGATCACCAGCCGCGCCAGTTTCTCGTCGGTCTGGCCGCCGGTGACCTTGAGCAGGTCCTGCCAGTATTCCTCTTCCGGATAGGCGTCCACCAGCACGTCCTGCGGCGCGTCGTGCATGCAGCGCAGGTTGCGCGTGTGCTGCGAATTGCCGCCGCGCCATGCGCGCGGCGCGGCCTCCAGCAGCAACACGCTGGCGCCCGCCTCGCGCGCCATCAAGGCCGCGCACAGCGCCGCATTGCCTCCGCCTATCACCAATACATCGACCATGTCATCGTTCCCGGATCAAGGAACGGACTGTAGGCCGGCGCCGCCCGCCGCGATATCAGCGCGCCGTCAACGGGTCTTCATGATTCGTGAAGAGCGGTATGCCGCCTGCGCGCGGCATCGCTCATGGGCGGCAAGCGACACCCGTTCACGACTCATGCAGCGCGGTAACGGCCCATTTGCCGTCTCGCGCCAACCTGCGCGAGACGTCGGCCAGCACCAGGCGCGCAGCCAGCGCCGCCGGCGACAGTTCGTCGTCCGACAGGCTGGCCAGCAGATTGGGCCGGAACAGGTCGGCCTCGTCGATCCGCGCCATCGCCAACTGGCCCGGCGCGATGCGCGCGGTGGCCGAGCTGGGCTGGATGGTGGCGGCGTAGCCCAGTTGCACCACGTCCATCAGCAGCGCCAGGCCATCGACCTCGGCCACCACCCGCGGCACGTGGCCCGCCTGCTGAAACGCCAGGTTGACCGAGGCGCGCAGCCCGTGGCGGCCGCCGGGCAGCACCAGCGGCAGGCCGGCGATCTCGTCCAGGCGTGTGGTGGGGCCGGCGGGCAGTCCCGGCATGTCACGCCGGGCGCATAGATAGAGGGGTTCGTCCAGCAGCGGCATAACGCTCCAGCGGCGCGCCGCCTCGGCATGGAACACGATGGCCAGGTCGAGCTGGCGGCCGTTGAGCATGTCGGCCAGATGGCCGGACAATGCCTCCACCAGATGCAGACGGATATCGGGATAGCGCTGGTTCATGGCCTGCACGAACGGCGCGCCCAGGATGGCCGCGGTGGTGGATGGCAGGCCGACGCTGACGTGACCGGCCAGGCGCGCCTGCTGCGCGGCCTGGACCGCGTCGTCGGCATGGCGCAGCGCCAACTGGGCCTGGCGGAAGAACGCCAGCCCGGCGTCGGTGGGCACCACGCCGCTGGCGCTGCGTTGCAGCAGCCGCGTGGCCAGTTCGCCTTCGAGCCGGCTGATCTGCTGGCTGAGCGCGGACGTCACCATGCCCAGCGACATGGCCGCGCGGCCGATGCTGCCGGCTTCGACGACGCGAACGAAATAACGAAGCTGGCGCAGTTCCATGGCGGGCCGGGGACGATCACGAGGGAAGACCCGCCGATTGTAGGGCGTGGAGCGCGCCATCGCCCGGCCCGGATCCGGGCCGCCCCAGACGGGACCGGCCCGCGCGTCCGGCTCGGTTGCTCAATAGCGCGCGTCCTTGGGCTTCTTGCCGTTCGGCCAGTCCTTGTCCTTGGGCGGGAAATCCGGGCGCGGCATGTGCGTGAAGTACTCGGCCACGTCCACCGCGTCCTGGTCCGACAGCACCTTGCCCTCGCCCCAGTTGCCATGGGTGTTCACGCCCATCGGCATGCTGTTGCGGATGAAGGCGGCTGCCTTGTAGGTGCGCGCCAGGCCGGCGCCAATATTGAATGATTCGTCGCCCCACAACGGCGGGAACACGATGTTGCCGGCGCGGTCGCGCTTGCCTTCGCCATTGGCGCCGTGGCAGGCCGCGCACTGCGCCGCGTACAGGGTCTTGCCGCGCGCCGCATCCGGCACCAGCTTGGTGTCGATGGGCCAGGCGTTCTTGATCTGCACTTGCGCGCCGTGCGGCACGTCCTGGGCCAGCCACTTCATGTAGGCCAGCATCGCCAGCATTTCGGGCGATTCCTTGTCCAGCGGCTTGCCGTTCATCGAGCGCTGGAAACAGCCGTTGATGCGGTCCGCCAGCGACACGACCCGGCCCGAGCGCGGATTGAACTGCGGGAACGAGTTGACCGAGTTGATGTACGGCGCGCCCAGCGGCTTCTTGCCCTGCTGCACATGGCAGCTGCTGCAATTGAGGCTGGCGCCCGTGTTGTTCGGCAACAGGCGGCGGGTTTCGTTGAGCAGGCGCTGGCCGTAGCGGATCTGTTCGGCGTTGGGTTCCTTGTCGATCGAGGTGTCGGACGGGATGGTGTAGTCGGGCAGCCGCTTGCCGTCCTTGTCGAGCACCGCGAAGGTCTTGGCCTCGCCGGCCGGCGCCGGCGGCGCCGCCAGCGCGGCCATGCCGCCCCCGGCCATCAGCGCCACCGTGGCGGCGATTTTGTACAGCTTATTCATGCTTGCCTCCCGACACGATGTTCGGCTTCTTGCTGGCCAGGAAACCACGGATGTGCGCGACCTCGTCGCTGGCGATCGGCGGCGCCTGGTTGGTCCAGGCCGTGCGGATGAAGTTGATGACGTCGGTGATGTCCTGGTCGCTCAGGTGGTTGAAGCGCGGCATGGCGAAAGCCATGGAATCGCGGTCGCTTTCGGGCATCTTGCCGCCTTCCAGCGTGATCTGGATGATGGACTGGGGGTTCTGCGCGAAGATCGCCGAGTTGCCCGCCAGCGCCGGGAAGATGCGCGGCATGCCCTGGCCGTCGGCGCGATGGCAGATGACGCAATGCTCCATGTAGATCACCGCGCCGCGCGAGTCGTAGCGGCCAGCCAGCAGGGACGCCGTGGTGTTGTCAGCCTTGGCGGGGAACACCGGCGCCTTGCCCGGCACCGGCGGCAGTTGCTTCAGGTAGGCCGCGATGCTGGCCAGGTCGTCATCGGTGAAGTGACGCGTGCTGTGCTCGACCACGTCGGCCATGGCGCCGAACACCGCGACCCTGTCGGTGCGGCCGGTCTTCAGGAACAGGGCGATGTCGTCCGCGCTCCAGGAGGCCAGGCCGCGGGCTTCGCCGCGCAGGCTCTTGGCGCGCCAGCCGTCGATCACGGCGCCGGAAAGGAAGGCGTCGCCGTCCGCCATGGACAGCGCCTTTTCCTGGTAGGCCAGGCCGCGCGGCGTGTGGCAGGCGCCGCAATGGCCCGGACCTTCCACCAGGTACGCGCCGCGCCGGACCTGCTCGTCCGCGCCCGCCGGCGCGGCGAAGTCGCGCTTGCCGGCGAACACCAGCTGCCACCAGGCCATGGGCCAGCGCATGTTCAAGGGCCACGGAATGGTGGAGTCGGCGCTGGGTTTGTCCACGGGCTCGACCTGCGACATGAAATACGCGTAGAGCGCCTGGATGTCCGCGTCGGGCATGATGGCGTACGACGGATACGGCATGGCCGGGTAGAGCGTGGCGCCATCCTTGCGGATGCCGTATTGCACCGCGTTCTTGAAGTCGGCGTAGCTGTAGGCGCCAATGCCGGTGCGCTTGTCGGGCGTGATGTTGGAGGAGTAGATGGTGCCCACCGGCGTCTGCATCGCCAGGCCGCCCGAGAACGGCTTGTCGCCCGGCGCGCTATGACAGGCAATACAGTCGGCGGTGCGCGCGATGTAGGCGCCGGCTTCGGCCAGCCGGCGGTCCTGCGGATCGACGACCGCCGTGCTGTCCGTCTTGCGGACGGTGGTCAACAGGTGGGCGCCGCCGATACCGCCGCCCAGGCCCGCCAGCGCCAATAGCGCCACCGCCTTGATCCCGAAGTGCTTCATTCCATCCCTCCGTTGCTGCCGGCCAGCGCGCACGTCGGGGTGTTCGTACTGCGTGGTCCAGCTTATGGAGGCAGCTTACGCTTTTTGGTAATAAGCATATGACCGAAAAGAATGAAAGTATCGGCGTTGTTTGATGCGGCGCAAACCGGCCCGATCCCTCAGACTAATTAACAGGGGAACGATCTCCTGAATGCGCGGATCGGGCCGCTCCGGCGGGCCGCGATGAGCCGCCGGACCGGCATCAATTGGGGGCCGTCAGGCCGGGATCGCCAGGCCCTTCACCACGGCCGGACGCGCCACGAAGGTTTCCAGCACGCGGGCCACGTTCCTGAACTGCGGAAAGTCGACCAGGTCACCCGCGCCGTAGAAGCCGATAAGGTTGCGCACCCACGGCAGGATGGCGATATCGGCAATGGTGTATTGCTCGCCCATGACCCAGTCGCGCCCATCCAGGCGCTTGTCCAGCACGCCCAGCAGGCGCTTGGATTCGGCCACGTAGCGGTCGCGCGGGCGCTTGTCCTCGTAGTCCTTGCCGGCGAACTTGTGGAAAAAGCCCAGCTGGCCGAACATCGGGCCGATGCCGCCCATCTGGAACATCACCCACTGCAGCGTTTCGAAGCGGCCGGCGGTGTCGGCGGGGATGAACTGGCCGGTCTTGCTGGCCAGGTATACCAGGATGGCGCCGGACTCGAACAGCGCCAGCGGCTTGCCGTCCGGGCCATTGGGATCGAGGATCGCGGGGATCTTGTTGTTCGGGCTGAGCGACAGGAACTCCGGGGTGAACTGGTCCTGCGAATCGAAACTGACCCGGTGCGGCTCGTAGGGCAGGCCCAGCTCTTCCAGCAGGATCGACACCTTGACGCCGTTGGGCGTGGGCAGCGAATACAGCTGGATGCGGTCGGGATGCCGGGCGGGCCATTTCCGGGTGATGGCGAACGAGTCTAGGGAGGACATGCGGGGAGCTCCTGGAGATCCGGTGGCGGTAAGGGATGACGATTGTGACAGGCGCGGCGCCTGGCTGGCGCCCCGCGCGCGTCGGGCAAATGTAGCGCAAATCGCCCGCCGCAAAGCGCCTCCAGGCCACCGCGCGGGCGGTGGCGGCGCAACGCACTGTTCCACGGGAAAAACCGCGCGCACGCCCGGGGGCATTTCCGCCGGGCGCGAGCCGATTTCCGCTGACCGCCGCTCAGCGCGCCGTATCGGCGCGCGCCCAGGCCGACTCGCCGCCACGCGCCTGGCGCAGAAAGGCCGTGGCGGTGATGACATCGGTATCATTGCGCCGGTCTTCGGCCATGTAAGGCACCTGTTTGCGGAAATCCCGCCACAGGCTGGCGGTGCCCTGGCCCAGCGCGGCGGCCGGCCCCTGTGGATAGCGCAGGTCGACCGCCTGGGCGCCGTGCATCAGTTCAACCGCCAGCAGCCGCGTCAGCGCGACGATCTGGCCCCTCACACGCAGCCCGGTCAGCGACGCGTTGGTGCCGACGTCCTCGATGTTGCCGGCCTGCGGCTGCACATCGGTCACGACCGGTCCGGCCAGGGCGCGCACGTCCGCCGCCAGCGAGGACACCGTCTTCTGGATCGGGCCATAGCCGATGGCGCCATTGCCCGGGCTGAGAAAGCGCGGCAGCCGCGTGAAGCCCGGGTCCGTCAGGCGCAGAGTGCGTTGCGCCGACAACTGCGCCACCTGCGACAGGGCGACGGCGGTGCCTTGCAGCGGCAGCACCCAGGCGCTGGGGTCGAAACCCGCGCTGGGCATCACCGCCCCGCGCACCGGTCCGTCGGTCACGTAGTACTGCGTTTCGTAGTCCGATGCGTCGGCCGCTGGCGCGGCGTCCAGCACCACGGTGGGATTGTCATCCGAACTGTTGATCTGCAATTGCAATTGGCGATCCAGCAACGCCAAAAGGTCGCGCGCCGCGCCATGCACCTGGCTCACGGTGCGAAAGCTCAGCGGATCCTGCAGCGGCCGCTGCGCATCGCGCCGCCACAGCGCGCTGCCACGCAGCAGGCCCAGCATGCGTTCGGCGGTCTGACGCTGGCCGGCGTAGGGTCGCTGCGCCTGGGCCGGCGGCAACAACGGCGCCAGGTTGCCGTCCAGGCCTTCCAGCGACAAGGCCGCCACGGCGTCGGCCTGCGCCAGCAGCGCGCGCGCATCGTGCGCGGCCAGCACCGCCAGCGCGGCGCCGTAGGCGTTGGAGCTGACCATCGCCAGCGCGTCCTTGCCGAATGGGCGCACCGGCGCCAGGCCGGCCTCGCGCAAGGCTTGCGCGGCACTCATGCGCTGGCCGCCATGCCAGGCTTCGCCCTCGCCCATCATCACCAGCCCGATCTGCGGCAGGATGGTGATGTCGGCCTGGCCGACCGAGCCCTCGCCCAGCATCACCGGCGTCACGTCGCGGTTCAGGAAGGCGGCGTATTGCTCCAGCACGGCCGGCTGCATGCCCGAACCGCCGAACAGCGCGGTGTTCAGGCGGATCAGCATGGCGGCGCGGGTCACGTCGCGCGGCGCCTCGGCGCCATAGGCCGCGCTGTGCGAATGCAGCAGGTTGCGGTTGAACTGTTCGGACAGGCGCCGCACCTCGGGCGAGATCTCGCCGCCCTGGAAGATGGTCTGGTCCTTGTTCAGGCCAACGCCCCGGTTCAGGCCATAGACCGGCTTGTCCAGGCGCGCGTAGGCCAGCAGCAGGTCGTAGGCGCGCGCCGCGCGCTGGGCAGCGGCCGGCGCGATGGCGACGGCGCAATCCTGCCGCGCCACCGCCAGCACCTGCGCCGCGGTCAGCGATTTGCCGTCCAGCGTCACGCTGCAATCGGCTGCCGCCTGCGCGGCCGTGGCCAACATCAGCGACGCCAGCAGCGCCATCCGGCCGCACGCGCGCGCCGCGCGTCGGTGGGTATCAACACACAAAGACTTCATCTCGCCTCCGACGATGCTTACGGTTGCTTCACGGGAATACGCATCAAATCCTGGCCCAGCACCACCGGCCCCTTGAAGGTCTCGCGGGCATGCAGCCAATGCTCGGCCGGCGCGTCGCCTGGCACCAGGTGCGACAGCACCAGCTTGCGCACACCGGCCCGCGTGGCCGCCTCGCCCGCCTGCTGCGGCGTGGTGTGCGCCTCCAGCAGCTGCCGCGCCAGCGCCTGCTGGCGCGCATCCCATGGCTTGGGGCCGACGATGTGGTCGACCCAGGCGGGATCGATCGCCTCGTGCACCAGGATGTCGGCGCCGCGCGCCAGCTTGACCAGGTTGGGACTGAGCGCGGTGTCGCCGGAGAACACCACCGATCCCGACGCGGTGTCGAAGCGGTAGGCGAAGTTGGGATACACCAGCCCGTGCGGCACCAGGATGGCGCTGACCGTCACGCGCTCGTCGCGCCAGACCTCGAAGGGCTCCATCGGCGGCGCGGGATCGACGTTCGGATCCTTAACCACCCCGGCCGGCACGACGATGTCGTGGGCCTGGAAGAAACCGCGCACATCCGGCACGCCTTCGCTGCGCACGCGGATGTTCAGGTCGGCGGCCATGCCCGCCACCATCGAGTCCACCAGGTCCGCCGTGCCGGCTCCGGGGTTCTCGGCATGGATCACCGGATCGCCCGCCAGGCCCGGCGCCAGCGGCGGCAAAGCGCCGCGGCGGCCCGGCCCGTAGATCTGCAACGACGCCTTGGCGCGGCGGCGCGCGCTGGGGTCGTACATCAGCAGGCTGGCCAGGTCGATGATGTGGTCCGTATGCAGGTGCGTGAGGAACACGGCCTGCTCGGCGCCGGGCTTGATGCCGGCGCGGCGCAATTGCCGGTAGGCGCCCGAGCCCAGGTCGACCAGGTAGGCCTTGCCGTCCACCACCAGCGCCGATGAGATGCCGTGGGGCGCCTCATTGCCGTACCAGGTCGGGCCGCCGGCCACGCCCAGCAGCACCAGTTCGGCGCCCTCCGCCGCCGGCGCGGCTGGCGCGGCGGGCGCGGCCAGCATCGCCGCCACGCCCAGCGCAGCGGCGGCGCGGCCGAACCAGCGGCGCAGGCCGCCGGCGGCCAACCGGCACGCCGGCAAGCTTGCCGGCGCCACATCCGCGAACCGCATGTGGGCCTCAGACATGATTCTTCTGCGGCAGCACGGTCAACGCCACCAACGCCACCACGCAGGCGCCCATCACGTACAGCGCCGGCGCGAAGGCCACGCCGGTGGTGTAGGTGATCCAGGTCAGGATGGCCGGCGCGAAGCCGCCCAGCACCGTCACCGCGGTGTTGTAGGCCAGGGACATGCCGGACGAGCGCACCGCCGTCGGGAACACTTCCGACAGCGCCGACGGCGCGGTGCCGACGTACAGCGCCACCAGCAGGCAGAACGACGACTGCACCACGATCAGCGCGAACTGGGTGTGGTTGGCCTGCAGCCACATCATCAGCGGATACACCGCGATCAGCAGCAACAGCGCCGAGGCCCGCAACACGGTGCGACGGCCATAGCGGTCGGACAGGGTGCCCGAGAAGAAGCAGCCGCCGATCAGGAACAGGTTGCCGATCAGCGCGCCCAGGAAGGCCTGCGAGCTGGTGAAACCCATGCTCTTTTGCACGTAGATCGGCATGAAGATGATCAGCGCGTACGGGCCGATGGCCCACAGCACCGACATGCACAGGCCGGTGAACAGCTCGCGCGGATAGTCGCGCAGCACGCTCAAGAGCGGCGCCTTGACGGGCTTGCCGCTGGCGGCCTGGCGCTGCTGCTCTTCGCGGAAATGCGGCGTCTCGTCCAGCGTGCGGCGCATCCACAGGCCCACCGGCGCGATCGACAGACCGACGATGAACGGAATGCGCCAGCCCCACTCGCCCACCTGGTCTTCGGTCAGCAGCGTGGTCACCAGCGTGGCGACCAGCGCGCCAAGCAGGTTGGAGATGCCCATGCTGGCCTGCAGCCACGACGCATACTGGCCCCGCTTGCCGGCCGGCGCATGCTCGACCAGGAAGGCGGTGGCGCCGCCCACTTCGCCGCCGGCCGAGAACCCCTGCAGCATGCGGCCGCACACGATCAGCAGCGGCGCGCCCACGCCGATGGCGGCGTACGGCGGCGCGATGGCGATCAGCAGCGTGCCCAGCGCCATCAGCATGATGGTCAGCGTCAGCGCGGCCTTGCGGCCGGCGCGGTCGCCGTACGCCCCCAGCATCAGCGCGCCCAGGGGCCGCACCACGAAGCCCAGCCCGAAGGCCAGGAACGAGGCCATCAGCTGCACCGTCGGATCTTCGTTGTGGAAGAAGTTCTGCCCGATGTACACCGCGAACAGCGCGTAGACCGAAAAGTCGTACCACTCCAGGGCGTTGCCGATGGAAGCGGCGATGACCGCCTTCTTGGCGCCCTTGTGCTCGTCGGCGCCCGCGTGGGCGGCATTGCCCCCCACCATCCCCGCGCCCGGGTTGATTGCGATGTTTTTCATTGACGTTCCCGTTGATTCGCCCCGTATCCGGGGCTGTTATGTATTGCCTTTCAAACCTGCGTCGCCGTCGTGTCGATACGGTCGATACCCTTCCTGCCCACTTCGTCCAGCGCCTCTTCGTAGCCGGCGTCGGCATAGCGCAGCACGCCGCTGGCGGTGTCGTTGGTCAGCGACAGCGACAGGCGCTGCGCCGCCGCGTCGGTGCCATCGGCCACCACCGTCACGCCGGCGCTGGTCATATAGCCGCTGTAGCCGCCGCCGCCCGAGTGGATCGCCACCAGGTCGGCGCTGGACGAACAGTTGATCATCGCGTTCAGCAGCGGCCAGTCGGCGATGGCGTCGGAGCCGTCGCGCATGTTCTCGGTCATGATGTTCGGATGCGCCATGGCGCCGGCGTCCAGGTGGTCGCGGGTGAAGGCCACCGGCGCAGCCAGGATGCCGGCGCGCACCATGCGGTTCACCTCCAGCGCCAGTTCCGTGCGCTCGCCGTGGCCGAGCCAGGCGATGCGCGCGGGCAGGCCCTCGAACGGCACCGATTCGCGCGCCAGCCGGATCCAGTTGGACACGATCAGGTTGTCGGGGAAGCGCCGCAGCAGGAAGTCGTCGATCTTGCGGATGTCACCGGGGTCGTTGGACAGCGCGATCCAGCGGAACGGGCCGATGGCGCGCGCGAACAGCGGGCGCAGGAAGGCCTCGGTGAACACCGGGATCTCGAAGGCGCGCTCGACGCCGCCCTGCTTCGCATGGGTGCGGATCAGGTTGCCGTTGTCGAACACCACCGCGCCGCGGTCCTTGAAACCCAGCATCGCGGTGACGTGGCGCACGATCGAGCGGCGGCTGGCGTCCATCAGGCCGGCCATGTCGTCGCGGCGCATGCGCGCCACCTGCTCCAGCGTGTGGCCGGCCGGCACGTAGCCGTAGACCAGGTCATGCGCCGAGGTCTGGTCGGTGACGATGTCGGGCACGATGCCGCGCGCCAGGATCTCGGGATACACGTCGGCGGCATTGCCGAGCAGGCCCACCGACAGCGGACGGCGCGCCGCCTGCGCGTCGCGGATCAGCGCCAGCGCCTCGTCCAGCGAGTCGGCACGGCACTCCAGGAAGCCGGCCTTGATGCGTTTCTCGATGCGTTCCGGATCGATCTCGACCGTCAGGATGGCGGCGTTGGCCATGCGGCCCGCCAGCGGCTGGGCGCCGCCCATGCCGCCCATGCCCGCGGTCAGGATGAAGCGGCCGCGCAGGTCGTTGTCGAAATGGCGCTCGGCGATGCGCGAGAAGATCTCGTAGGTGCCCTGGATCACGCCCTGCGAGCCGATGTACTGCCAGTCGCCGGCGGTCAGGCCGCCCCAGCAGATCAGGTTGTCGTCCTGCATGCGGTAGAAGTTCTCGGCATGCGCCCACTGCCCCACCATATTGCAGTTGGCCATGATCACGATCGGCGCCTGCGGATGGGTGCGCAGCACGCCGATGGGCTTGCCGGACTGCACGATCAGGGTCTGGTCCTCTTCCAGCGTCGTCAGCGCTCGCACGATGGCGTCGTGCGACGGCCAGTCGCGCGCGGCGCGGCCCAGCGCCGCGTACACCACCAGGTTGGCGGGATCCTCGCCCACCGCCAGCACGTTCTCCAGGAGGCGCAGCAGCGCTTCCTGGCGCCAGCCCTTGCAACGCAGCGTGGCGCCGCCCGGCACCTTGAATTCACGTTTCATCAGCGCCCCCTCAGCGACCCAGCGCGTAGCCGGTGAAGTCCATGCCCAGCGCCTTCTCGACGATGGGGTAGACCGACGCGTCGGTGACGCTGGAGGACAGCGGGATGCGCTGCTTGGACACGTGCAGGATGGACACCTGCAAGCCCTCGCGCAGCTTGCCGGCGCTGACCGGATTGCCGTCGGCGTCCAGCGTGGTGATCACGTCCGGATAGCAGGCGATGCGCTCGCCCTGCGCGTCGGTCACGGCCATGTGCTCGTTCATGACGTGGATGACGCGCTTGCCCGCGCCCTCGCCGATCTCGACCGTGCCGATGTCGAAGGCTTCCTCGGTGTACTTGAGGGTGTTGCGCACCACCTTGCCGGAACCGATGATCTCGCCCTGCGTGGCCTTGCAGATGGCGTCGATCACGGCGCTGCCGCCCTTGGGCTGCGCCGCCAGGATGGCTTCGCCCAGCGCCAGCGCGCGGCTGATGCCGCCCAGCGCGGCGTGGCGCCGCACGTACGAGGCGCGGATCGGATTGCGGCAGCTGGCGATGAAGCCGCCGGCCATGTCGGCGGCCTTGCGCAACACCGGCGACACCTTGCCGGTGGCGCCGTGCACGGTCAGTTCCATATAGGCGTTGTTGGCGCGGTTGCCGCCCACGGCGCACTGGATCATCGGCTCGGGGCTGCCGGCCAGGCCCAGCGAACCCATGTCGCCGGTGGGATGGGCGCGGATGTCGCCCACCGCGTCCACCACCTTGGTGCCCAGCACCGCCGACGGCAGCCAGCCGTTGAGCGTGCTGGACATGCCGTTCTGGCCGATGATGAGGCCATACAGGCGCTCGCCCAGCGCGTCCTGCAGGCGCTCGGCCGCCTTGACGTAGTCGATGCCCAGCATCTGCCAGTCGGTCAGGCCGCCCGGCGCGCCGATGGCGGCGGCGGTGGCGATCCAGGCGTCATCGGGCACTTCGTCCATCGACACCAACTCGGGCCGGCCGATGGTCACGGCCAGCGATCCCAGTTCGCGGCCATGCTCGGCCCAGCCGCCCCCGCCACAGGCAAACACCGAACCGCCCCTGACCGCGGCTTCGACATCCTGCATCGTCAAGATTCTTCCCATTGCTGCGCCCTTCCTTTCCCGATTGCGTTTAGCGGCTCCAGCGGCGTTTTGCGCTGGATGGACGAGGGCATCATAGGAACCAATCCTGTTAATGTCGTATTACCTTTTATGCCTTGTTCATAACATTGGGTTAATAGCGGGGCGCGCCCCGAGGGAGCGACCGGCCGGGCGCAAAGGGCACCTAGGGATATCCCCAGGCGCCCGCCGGCGCAAAGCTCAGAGGGAAACGGGCTGGTCGAGCGCCAGCAGCACGTCGATGAAGGCCTGCGCCAAGCGCGACAACGGCTGCAATTGCAGGTGGAACACATTGACCGGCGCGCTGACGGTATCGGCGATCGGCACGGTCACCACCTGCGACCAGATCGGGCCGGCCACGGTGATCTCGTCCACCAGCGCCACCCCGGCGCCGGCCTGCACCAGGGCGCAGGCCACGTGCGCCTGCTGCACCTCGATGCGCGGCTCGGGCTGCGCGTCCTCGGCGCCGAACAGCTTATGCACCAGCATGCCGAAGGGAATGTCGGCGCTATAGCCGATCAACGGCTCGCGCGCCAGTTCGGCGGCGGTCACCTGGCGGCGCGCGGCCAGCGGATGGCCGGCCGGCAGCACCGCCACGATGCGGTTCTCGTACAGCGGCCGGGTCGCCAGGCTGGGATGATTCACCGGCATGTAGGCCACGCCCAGCTCCACCTGCTGGGTCAGCAGCGACTGCTCCATCACCGCCGGGATCAGCGTCTGCAGCACGATGCGGATTTCCGGATGCAGTTGGCGAAAGCGGGCGATGGCGCGCGGCAGCAGCGACTGGCCCAGGCTCGGGCTACAGGACAGGCGCAACTGGCCCTCGCGGTTCTCGGCCAGGTTGTCGGCCACCTCGTTGACGCGCTGCACGTTCTGGTAGAGCGCGGTCACTTCGACGAACAGCCGCCGCGCTTCCGGCGTGGGGTACAGCCGCCCCTTGATGCGCTCGAACAGCATCAGGCCCAGGCGCTGCTCGGTGTAGGCGATGAGCCGGCTGACGGCCGGTTGCGACACGAACAGCAGCTTGGAAGCGCCACTGATCGAGCCGCTCAACATGATGGCGCGGAAGACCTCGATCTGGCGCAGATTCAATTTCATATGCTTAACCTGATGTTAATTCCCATGCACATATAAGCATAAGACGTTTTGAATCGCGCTTACTACACTGCCCTTCAGTTCTTCATTGGATGGAAGGGGTCATGAGCGATTTCGATTGGGTGGTGCGCGGCAATATCGTCGATCCGCACGGCATCGTGGAAAACGGCTGGCTGGCCGTGCGGGACGGCAGGATCGCCGCGCGCGGCGCCGGCGCGGCCCCCGCGGCGCGCGACAGCGTCGACGCCAGCGGGCAGTGGATCATCCCCGGCGTGGTCGACGGCCAGGTGCACTCCGGCAGCCAGGCCAACCAGGAAGGGCTGGGCTGGGCTTCGCGCGCCGCCGCCGCCGGCGGCGTCACGGTCATGGTCGACATGCCCTACGACGATCCCGAACCGGTCGCCTCGCGCCCGCACCTGGACGCCAAGATCGCCGAGGTCGAGCGCGACTGCCACGTCGACGTGGCGCTGTTCGGCACCCTGAACAAGGAACACGGCCTGGCGGCCGCCGCCGGCCTGATCGAAGGCGGCGTCTGTGCCTTCAAGTTCTCGACCTTCGAAGCCACCCCCGGCCGCTTCCCGCGTATCGAGGAAGACGACCTGTACGAGGCTTTCCGCCTGATCGCGCCGTCCGGCCTGGTGTGCGGCGTGCACAACCAGATGCAGGAGATGACGCGCAAGAACATCGCCCGCCTGATCGAGGCCGACGACACCGGCTGGGACGCCTTCATGCGCGCCCATACGCCCCTGATCGAGAACCTGGCCACCGCGCTGATCTACGAGATCGGCGCCGAAACCGGCGCCCGCGCCCACGCGGTGCACGTGTCGACCTCGCGCGGCTTCGAGATCTGCAACATGTACCGCCGCAACGGCCACCGCGCCAGCATCGAGACCTGCGTGCAGTACCTGATGCTGAACCACGAGGAACACACGCGCCGCTTCGGCGCCAAGACCAAGCATTACCCGCCGATCCGCCCCAAGGCCGAGGTCGACCTGCTGTGGACCCACATCGCCAACGACGAATGCACCTTCGTGTCGTCGGATCACGTCAGCTGGGGCCTGGAGCGCAAACAGAACCCCAACGTCTTCAAGAACTCGTCCGGCGGCCCGGGCCTGGAAACGCTGCTGCCGGCCTTCTGGACCGGTTGCGAGGAACACGGCATCTCGCCGTCGATGGTGGTGCGCCAACTGTGCGACAACCCCGCGCGCCACTTCCTGCTGGACGACCGCAAGGGCACGCTGGACGTCGGCAAGGACGCCGACATCGTCATCCTGACGCCGGAGCGCCATGCCTACGATCCGTCCACCAGCCTGTCGGCGGTGCAATGGAGTTCGTTCGAGGGCCGCGAGTTCACCGTGCGCGTGGCCGGCACCTGGTGCCGCGGCCAGCAGGTCTACGACGGCCGCCGCATCGTCAACAACCAGGGCGACGGCCGCTTCCTGCGTCCGCGCAAGGCGTGAAATGGCTATGTCCTTGCCCCCATTGAACGCCGAGCGCCTCTGGCAGCGTGTCGAGACCCTGTCACGCTACACCCTGCCCGACCAGCCCTGGACCCGCCGCGCCTTTTCGCCGCTGTTCCTCGAAGCGCGCGACTGGCTGCGCGGTGAATTCGAGGCCGCGGGTTTGACCACCCGCCTGGACGCCGGCGGCAACCTCATCGGCACCCGCGCCGGCCGCAACGCGCAACGCCAGCCCATCGCCACCGGCTCGCACTGCGACACCGTGATGAGCGGCGGCCGCTTTGACGGCATCATCGGCGTGCTGGCCGGCATCGAGGTCGCCCACACCATGCGGGAACACGGCATCGAACTGGAGCATCCCTTCGAGGTCATCGACTTCCTGTCGGAAGAACCCAGCGACTACGGCATCTCCTGCGTCGGCAGCCGCGCCCTGAGCGGCCAACTCAGCGCCGACATGCTGGCCGCGCGCAACGCCGACGGCGAGACGCTGGCGCAGGGCATCGCCCGCATCGGCGGCGATCCGACCGCGCTGACCCAGCCCCTGCGCGGCCCGGACGGCACCGCCGCCTTCGTCGAACTGCACATCGAGCAAGGCCCGGTGCTGGAAAGCCGCCAGCTGCCCATCGGCGTGGTCACCAACATCGTCGGCATCCGCCGCGTGCTGATCACGGTCGAAGGCCAGCCCGATCACGCCGGCACCACGCCCATGGACATCCGCCGCGACGCCCTGGTGGGCGCGGCCCGCATCATCGACGCCGCCAGCCGCCAGGCCAGCGCCGCCAGCGGCAAGCCGCACTACGTGGTCGCCACCGTCGGCAAGCTCGCCATGACGCCCAACGCCGCCAACGCCGTGCCTGGCCGCGTCGAACTGACGCTGGAAATGCGCAGCGACAGCAACGCCGTGCTGGACGCTTTCCCCGAAACGCTGATGGCCGGCGTGGCCGCCGACCTGAAGGCGCTGCGCCTGACCGCCGGCTTCGTGCAACTGAGCCGGGCCCAGCCCACCGACTGCACGCCGCTGGTGATGGACGCGGTGCAGGCCGCCGCCGACCAGCTCGGCTACGCCAGCATGCGCCTGCCCAGCGGCGCCGGCCACGACGCCGTCTACATGGCGCCCACCGGCCCCATCGGCATGATCTTCATCCCCTGCCTGAACGGGCGCAGCCACTGCCCCGAGGAGTGGATCGAGCCGGCGCAGCTGCTGGACGGCACCCGCGTGCTGTACCAGACCGTGCTGGAACTGGATCGCAGGCTGCGCGGCTAGCGCCGCGATCCGGCCGTCCGGCGCAGGACGCCGCGCACAACCGCGGCGGCCAGCGCCAGCGGCAGCGCGATATCCCACTGGTCCAGGAACAACTCGAAGGTCGCCTCCCCGCGCGCCCAGGTGTTGCCGAACACTTGGGGGTCGGGCGGCCCGAGATAGATGGCGAGCAACGCCGCCACGGCGACGAGCGCGGCGCGCCCCGGCGCCGACAGCCTGGCCCGCCACAACCGCTCGGCCAGCGCCAGGGCCGCCGTCGCGACCAGCCCGGCGAATATCGCATCGAGGAAGAAATCGGCGCGCTCGTACATATAGGGCGCCTGGGGAATTTCCAGCCCATAGCTGCCCGTGCGCAGCTTGGCGGTCAGGCAGGCGCCGAACAACGACGCCGTGGCGAAGAACAGCAGGAAATCGCGCAGGCGCGACAGCAATCTGGGCATGGGAAAGGTCGGGAAACGGCAGGCAGCCCGCAGCATGCCACAAAGCCGCCTCGCGTCGCCCGCGCATACGGCGGCCGGGGCGCGTTCCCCGGCACCCCGCCCCCGAGCCGCAAGAACCACGCCCCGCCGCGCCGGGCGTAAACTGGCAACAGCACCATACGCTGCACGCGGCTGCCGAGGGGCAGCCGCCGGAGATGACCATGCATGCCACCACCACACGCGCACTTGCCTTGCTGGCCGCCCTGCTGATCCTGGGCGGCTGTTCCTCGCTGGGTCCCGGCGGCCCGCCGCACCCGGGCGCCGCCAATCCTTACAGCAGCGGCGGCTTCCATGATGCCGGCCCCAACTATCCGGACACCGGTCCCTGAAACAGGCCGGATCGCCTCGCACGCGCCATCCGCCGGCCCGCGCGGGGTACTGTTGACTGTCGATGCCCGCGCTAGGCGCTCCGGGCCGCGTCCAACGCGGCGCGCGGCTCATTGGCCAGCCGGAACCACCGCTGCACCCGCTGCCAGTGCGCCTCGCCATAGAGCCGGCGAAATTCTCCTTTCAGATCAACAGCCACGCCAACAGCCAGGCCGTCACCGCCGAGGTCGCGGCCTGGCGGGCCGCCAGGGTCCAGGCGTGGCGGGCGCCGAGTTCACGGCCCACCGTCCACAGCGTCACCAGGCACGCCGAGCAGGTCGATGCCAGCCACACGAGCACGAACACCTGCGCCGCATCCAGTTGCGCCAGCAAGGCGCCCTGCCCCTGGTTCAACGCCAGCAGGCCGTCCTTGCGCAACACCGAGAACACCACCCCGGCCGCCGCCTGCGCCGGCAGGCCCAGCGCCGCCATTGGTTCGCGCAGCGATGCCGCCAGCGCCTGCAACGCACCCGCGCCATCCAGCAGCGAAGCCACCAGGCAGATCAGCAGGAACACCGGCATCGCCTGCTTCAGGAACTGCGCCAGCACCGCCCGCAGGCGCCAGGCCACGCCGCGCCAGGACGGCCATTGCAGATACGCCACGCCCGCCAGCGGCGCGGCGTCCTCGGCGCGCAACGCGCCGTGCCAGAGCCGCGTGTGCACGGCGCCCACCACGAACAGCAACAGCAGGTACGGCGCGAACAGCCCCATGCGCCCTGCCGCGCCGAACACCGACAGCGTCGCGCCGATCTGGTAGCTGCAGGCCGAGCCGAAAGCGATCAGGCTGACGCAGGCGCGTCGCGTGCAGGTCGAGCAGCTCCGGCTCTGGAACGTCGCCACCACGTTGCAGCCGAAACCCGACAGCACCGGCACCAGGTCGCGCCCGCTCAGGCCGATGTGCCGCAGCGCCGGATCCAGCGCCGCCGTCATGCGGTCCTTGATGCCGCTTTCCTCGGTCAGTGCCATCGCCAGGCCGATCAGCGCCACCACCGGAAAGGCCCAGATGAATGAATACAAGCCCAGGCTGACGACGCCATAGCCGCCCAGCAGCAATGTCCGCAACGCGGGCGGCGCGCCTGCCAGTGCATGGTCCAGGGGCTCGATGAGGGCCGCGTCGGCCCATGGCTGCAGGAAATCCGACAGGCCATAGGCCAGGTAGACCGGCAGCGCGAAACTGAGCAGCAAGGCCAGCAGCGCGCACCAGGGTCCCAGCAGCGCGTGCTCGAAGGGCGTGCGCTGCGGCCGGCGCGCGGGTCCCGGCCGCCACAGCATTGGCCGGGCCGGCAACTCGGGCAGGGCCACCGCGCCCGCCAGGGCGGTGCGCACCGCCGCCAATTCGCGCGCCGCCGGCGCGCGCGCGTTGATGATCGCCACCGGCACGCCCAGGATCGCGCCGCAGCGCGCCGCCAGAGCGGGCGCGTCATCGCACTTGTCGGCGAAGGTCAGCACTACGCAGATCCGCCGCGCGCCGTGCAGCGCGGCCAGCACCTCGCGCATCAGATCGGGCGCATCGGTGGCGCGCATGACCACCGCCACCACCGCCGTCGGCACCATGCGCGCCATGGCCAGCCGGGTCGCGGCGCTGTCGCCGCGCAACCGCACGCCGGGCGTATCCACCAGGCGCATCGGCGCCCCATGCAGCGCCGCCTCGCGACAAGCCACGGTGGAGCCGGCCACGTTGCTCTCGTCGCCCACGGCCTGGCCGGTCAGGCTGCGGAACAGGGCCGACTTGCCGGCTTTCTCCAGCCCGGCCAACACCACCGTGGCGCCAGCCGGTTCAGCGGGGCCCGAGCGCATTGCACACATCCGCCGCCGTCGCGCTGGCGCTCAACATTCGCAGGCCTCGTCGCAGCAATCGGCGTTGCCGAACGGGCCCCAGGCGCCGCCCGCCGCCGGCTCAGGCGGCGGCAGCCCCAGATGCTGCGCGATGGTGCGCGCCACGCCGTCGAAGCGTTGGCGGAACTTGTAGATGAAGCAATAGATGCGCTGTTCCTGGCGCACTTGCGGCCCTGCCAGGAACAGGCCCGGCATCAGCGTCGATTCGTCGTGTTCCGTCAAGATGGGCCGACCGTCGGGCGTCCAATCGAACGCGTCGCGGATCACCTGCGCGCCGCCGCCGCGCAGAAAGCCGGTGCCCAGGATGGGCGGCTGCGCGGTCGTGAAGGTCCGCCCATCTTCCGCCCGCACCGTGAACCCGGCGTCCCGCCGCCGCGCCTCGACCACGTTGACGCCGAAGGCGATTTCCAGCCGGCCGCTGTCCAGCGCCTGGTACAGGCGCTGGCGGCTGTAGGGCGACAGCGACAGGCTGGGGTCGTGCGGACTGGCCGGGTCCCAGGTCGATTTGCGCGCCAGCAGCTGTACCCGCGCACCGCCCGCGACCAGGTTCACCGCCGCGTCCACCCCGCTCTCGTAGCCACCGACCACCAGGTATTCGTCGGCATCGAAGGCGGACCAGCTGTCCACCTCGGCGTAGTGCACGCAGTCGGCCGCGCCGGCGAAGGGCCGCAGGTCGGGGTACTGGTATTCGCCGGTGGCCCAGACCACCGCGCGCGCCAGCGCCACGCCCTTGGAAGTTTGCAGCCGGAATTCGCCGCGCGCGCCGCGCGTCAGCGCCGACACCTCGCAGCCCGGCGCCAGCGGCAGATCATGCGCCTGCGCCACCCGGGCCAGGTATTGCGCGTAGCGGGGCCCGTCCAGGTGCTCCATGCCCGCCGACAGCGCCGGCGAACTGGTTTCCGTGATGGCATTCAAGTCCGCCAGGCCGAACGGGTTGCTGTAGAACGAGGGCGTGATGAAACGCGTTTCCTGCGGCCAGGACAGGAACGAGGCGCCCACCTGGTGGCGGTCGATCACCGCCAGCCGCCGCACGCCATGCCGGCGTAATGCCACGGCCATGCCGACGCCGGCCGGCCCGGCGCCGACCACCGCGACTTCGAGGACTTTCGACGACACGATGCGCGGCTACTTGTGCTTGGCCCCGCCCTGGCGCGCCTTGAAGCGCGGATTGGATTTGCAGATCACGTAGATGCGCCCGCGGCGCTTGACCACCTGGCAGTCGCGATGGCGGGTCTTGGCGTCTTTGAGAGAGGAAAGGACTTTCATGCGGAAGGCTCCGGCAAGGGGATGGAACGAGGGGCGATGGCCATCGAGGGCCGCCGGCGATACTGAATGATATGTAATAACATTACAGTTGTCACGCCAGTCGCGCCAAGGACGCTTGCGCCCATCTCGGACCAAGGGTAAATTGTTGACAATCAATCGCCATACGGCGTTGTTTATCGGGTTTTCACCCAAAAAACCATCCGATTGTTGACACAATGAGCAAAGTGCTGACGCTGCCGAGCTCCGCGCACGACGACAGCGAGACCCTGGCGGAACAGATTTTCCGCAAGATCCAGTCCGCCATCGTCAAGGGCGAGATCGCCCCGGGCAGCAAGATTTCCGAACCGGAACTGGCGCGCATCCACGGCGTCAGCCGCGGCCCGCTGCGCGAGGCGCTGCACCGGCTCGAGGGCCAGCGATTGCTGGTGCGCGTGCCGCACGCCGGCGCCCGCGTGGTCTCGCTCAGCCCGCAGGAACTGGCCGAACTCTACGAAATCCGCGAATCGCTCGAAGGCATGGCCTGCCGCCTGGCGGCCGAACGCATGGCGCCGGCGGAAGTCGAGGAAGTGCGCCAGGTGCTGCACGCCCACGAAAAAGACGAAGCCTTCCAGGCCGGCATCGGCTACTACCAGCAGGAAGGCGACTACGATTTCCACTACCGTATCGTCAAAGGCAGCGGCAACCAGATGCTGTTCCGCATGCTGTGCGACGAGCTCTACCAGCTGGCGCGGATGTACCGTATCCAGTACTCGACCACCCCCAACCGCCCGCGGCAGTCGTATGCCGAGCATCACCGCATTCTGGACGCCATCGCCGACCGCGATGGCGAACTGGCTGAACTCCTGATGCGCCGCCACATCCGCGCATCCCGTCTCAACATTGAAAAACAGATCGCTCAGGGCAACCTGAAGCGCACCGAGGCATGAACAAATCCTATCGCAAGCCCCTGCAAGGCACCCGCCTGGACTATTTCGACGCGCGCGCCGCCGTGGACGCCATCGCCCCCGGCGCCTACGACCGCCTGCCCTATACCTCGCGCGTGCACGCGGAGAACCTGGTGCGCCGCTGCGATCCGGTGCTGCTGACCGACGCGCTGAAGCAGTTGATCGAACGCCGCCGCGACCTGGACTTTCCGTGGTATCCGGCGCGCGTGGTCTGTCATGACATCCTCGGCCAGACCGCGCTGGTCGACCTGGCCGGCCTGCGCGACGCCATCGCCGACAAGGGCGGCGACCCCGCCAAGGTCAACCCCGTGGTGCCGGTGCAGCTGATCGTCGACCACTCGCTGGCGGTGGAATACGGCGGCAACGATCCCGACGCCTTCGCCAAGAACCGCGCGGTGGAAGACCGCCGCAACGAAGACCGCTTCCACTTCATCGACTGGACCAAGCAGGCCTTCCGCAACATCGAAGTGGTGCCCCCGGGCAACGGCATCATGCACCAGATCAACCTGGAGCGGATGTCGCCGGTGATCTACACGCAGGACGGCGTGGCCTTCCCCGACACGCTGGTCGGCACCGACAGCCACACCCCGCACGTGGACGCGCTGGGCGTGATCGCCATCGGCGTGGGCGGCCTGGAAGCCGAGAACGTGATGCTGGGCCGCGCCTCGTGGATGCGCCTGCCCGACATCGTCGGCGTCGAACTGACCGGCCGCGCCGGCCCCGGCATCACCGCCACCGACGTGGTGCTGACGCTGACCGAATTCCTGCGCAAGGAAAAAGTCGTGGGCGCCTACCTGGAGTTCCACGGCGAAGGCGCCGCCAGCCTGACGCTGGGCGACCGCGCCACCATCTCCAACATGGCGCCCGAGTACGGCGCCACCGCCGCGATGTTCGCCATCGATCAACAGACCATCGACTACCTGCGCCTGACCGGCCGCGAGGACGAGCAGATTGCGCTGGTGGAAAACTACGCCAAAACCGCCGGTCTGTGGGCCGACAGCCTCAAGACCGCCGAATACGAGCGCGTGCTGCGCTTTGACCTGTCGACCGTGGTGCGCACCCTGGCCGGCCCGTCCAATCCGCACCGCCGCCTGCCGGTGGCCGACCTGGCCGAGCGCGGTATCGCCGGCACGGTCGAGAACCAGCCCGGCCTGATGCCCGACGGCGCCGTCATCATCGCCGCCATCACCAGCTGCACCAACACCAGCAACCCGCGCAACGTCATCGCCGCCGGCCTGCTGGCGCGCAACGCCAACCGCGCCGGCCTGACGCGCAAGCCGTGGGTCAAGAGTTCGCTGGCGCCCGGCTCCAAGGCCGTGGCCCTGTACCTGGACGAAGCCGGCCTGACCGCGGACCTGGAAAAGCTCGGCTTCGGCGTCGTGGCATTTGCCTGTACCACGTGCAACGGCATGTCGGGCGCGCTCGACCCCGTGATCCAGCAGGAGATCATCGACCGCGATCTGTACGCCACCGCCGTGCTGTCCGGCAACCGCAATTTCGACGGCCGCATCCACCCCTACGCCAAGCAGGCCTTCCTGGCCTCGCCGCCGCTGGTGGTGGCCTATGCCATCGCCGGCACCATCCGCTTCGACATCGAGCGCGACGTGCTTGGCACCGACGCCAGCGGCCGCGAGATCCGCCTGAAGGACATCTGGCCGAGCGACGAAGAGATCGACGCCATGGTCAAGGCCGCCGTCAAGCCGGAACAGTTCCGCAAGGTCTACGCGCCCATGTTCGGCCTGCGCAACGAGCGCGACGCCGCGGTCGAGCCGCTGTACGCCTGGCGCCCGCAGAGCACCTACATCCGCCGCCCGCCGTACTGGGAAGGCGCGCTGGCCGGCGAGCGCACGCTGCGCGGCATGCGGCCGCTGGCCGTGCTGGGCGACAACATCACCACCGACCACCTGTCGCCGTCCAACGCCATCCTGATGGACAGCGCCGCCGGCGAATACCTGCACAAGATGGGCCTGCCGGAAGAGGACTTCAACTCCTACGCCACCCACCGCGGCGACCACCTGACCGCGCAGCGCGCCACCTTCGCCAATCCCAAGCTGTTCAACGAGATGGTCAGGAACGCCGACGGCACGGTCAAGCAGGGCTCGCTGGCCCGCGTCGAACCGGAAGGCAAGGAGATGCGCATGTGGGAAGCCATCGAGACCTACATGGACCGCAAGCAGCCGCTGATCATCGTGGCCGGCGCCGACTACGGCCAGGGCTCGTCGCGCGACTGGGCCGCCAAGGGCGTGCGCCTGGCCGGCGTCGAGGCCATTGCCGCCGAAGGTTTCGAGCGCATCCACCGCACCAACCTGATCGGCATGGGCGTGCTGCCGCTGGAATTCAAGCCCGGCGTGAACCGCAAGACGCTGGCCCTGGACGGCACCGAGACCTACGACGTGGTGGGCGAGCGCAAGCCGCGCGCCGACCTGACGCTGGTGATCCACCGCCGCAACGGCGAGACCCTGGAAGTGCCGATGACCTGTCGCCTGGACACCGCGGAAGAAGTGTCGATCTACGAGGCCGGCGGCGTGCTGCAACGCTTCGCGCAGGACTTCCTGGAAGCCGAATCGGCCGCCGGTTCGGCCAAGAAGGCCAGCTGACACCCCACCGCATGGCGGGCGCCGCGGCGCCCGCCTTTCCCACCCAAGACATCAGGACTGCCCCATGGCCCATGCCCCCCAGATCAAGATTCCCGCCACCTACATGCGCGGCGGCACCAGCAAAGGCGTGTTCTTCAAGCTCGACGACCTGCCTGAATCCGCCCGCGTGCCGGGCCCGGCCCGCGACGCGCTGCTGATGCGCGTGATCGGCAGCCCCGACCCCTACGGCAAGCAGATCGACGGCATGGGCGCGGCCACCTCCAGCACCAGCAAGACCGTCATCATCGGCAAGAGCAGCCGCCCCGAACATGACGTCGACTACCTGTTCGGCCAGGTCTCGATCGACCAGGCCTTCGTCGACTGGAGCGGCAACTGCGGCAACCTGTCGGCCGCCGTCGGCCCCTTCGCCATCAGCAACGGCCTGGTGGACCCGGACCGCATCCCGCGCAACGGCATCGCCGTGGTGCGCATCTGGCAGGCCAACATCCAGAAGACCATCATCGCCCACGTGCCCATCACCGACGGCGCGGTACAGGAGACCGGCGACTTCGAGCTGGACGGCGTGACCTTCCCGGCCGCCGAGCTGCAACTGGAATTCATGAACCCGGCCGAGGAAGGCGACGGCGGCTCGATGTTCCCCACCGGCAACCTGGTGGACGACCTGGAAGTGCCCGGCATCGGCACCTTCAAGGCCACCATGATCAACTCCGGCATCCCCACCATCTTCCTGGACGCCGAGGCGCTGGGCTACACCGGCACCGAGTTGCAGGACGACATCAACGGCGACGCCGCCGCGCTGGCGCGCTTCGAGACCATCCGCGCCCACGGCGCGCTGCGCATGGGCCTGATCCAGAAACTGGAAGAAGCCGCCGCGCGCCAGCACACGCCCAAGGTGGCCTTCGTGGCCCGTCCCAAGGCCTACACGTCCTCCAGCGGCAAGCAGATCGGCGCCGGCGACATCGACGTGCTGGTGCGCGCCCTGTCCATGGGCAAGCTGCACCACGCCATGATGGGCACCGCTTCGGTCGCCATCGCCACCGCCGCGGCCGTGCCCGGCACGCTGGTCAACCTGGCGGCCGGCGGCGGCCAGCGCGACCAGGTCAACTTCGGCCACCCCTCGGGCACGCTGCGCGTCGGCGCCCAGGCCCAGCTGATCGACGGCGAATGGACGGTCACCAAGGCCATCATGAGCCGCAGCGCGCGCGTGCTGATGGAAGGCCGGGTGCACGTGCCGCCCACCGGGTTCTGAGGCCGGGGCCGCGCCGCCGCCCGGGCAAGCCCCCGGCGGTGGCGCGCCATTTCAGCCGATGCCGGGCGCTTGGATATCGATGTTGATAATGGTTACTATTAACGTCTGATCTACCCGCCCCTGCCCGGCCATGACCCAAAGCAGTCCCCATGCGTCTTTCGAGGATCTCTACGCGCAGCACCAGTCGTGGCTGCGCGACTGGCTGCGCCGCAAGACCGGCTGCCCCTACGACGCCGCCGACCTGACCCACGACACCTACATGAAGGTGCTGTTGCGCAACGAAGACGCGCGCGACTTGCGCGAGCCGCGCGCCTACCTCGTCACCATCGCGCATGGCTTGCTGGTCAATCTGTTCCGTCGGCGCGACATCGAGCGCGCCTATCTCGATTGCCTCGCGGCCCGCGAGGAAACCTCCTGGCCCTCGCCTGAACGCCGGGCGCTGGCGCTGGAAGCGCTGGTACGAATCGATCGGCTGCTCGATGGCCTCCCGCCCAAGGCGCGGCGCGCGTTCCTGCTGCTGCAACTCGAAGGCCTGAAGCACGGCGAGATCGCCGAACGCCTGCAGGTATCGGTCAGCTCCGTGCGGCAATACCTGGCGCTCGCCATGCGCCATTGCCTGGCGTCGTGCTGAACCGTCGCGCGGCCGCCGGCCTGCCCGATGCCGTCCTCCAGGCCGCCAGCGTCTGGTTCGTGCGCCTGGGCGCGGAAGACGCCGGCGCGGACGATCGGCGGCAATGGCAGGAATGGCTGCGGTCCGATCCCCTGCACCAACAGGCCTGGGAACGGGTCGAAGCCCTGGGGCGGGAATTCGGCCACATCGAACCGCGCGCCGGCCTGACGGCCCTGGACAGGCCACGCTCAGCTGGCCGGCGCAAGCTGCTCAAGACCTTGTCGCTGGCATTCGTGGCGGGCGGCGGGGCCCTGGCCGCCCAGGAGCTGCCGTGGGATGCCTGGGGCGCCGACGTGCGCACCGCCACCGGCGAACGGCGGCGGCTGGAGCTGGCCGATGGCAGCATCCTCACCATGAACACCGACAGCGCCGTGGACCTGGCATTCGACGGCGCAAAGCGCGAACTGATCCTGCGGCGTGGCGAAATCCACATCGAGACGCGCCCGGATCCGCTGCGTCCTGCCCGGCCCTTCCTTGTCAGCACGCCCGTCGGCCGCGCCACCGCGCTTGGCACCCGGTTCGACGTCAACCTGATGGGCGATCACGCCCAGGTCGCGGTCGAACAGGGCGCGGTGCGCCTGGAACCACGCCTCGCGACCCATGCCTCGGTCGTCGTGCCGGCGGGCATGGCAGCCACTTTCGACGCCGGTTCGGCGACAGCGCCCACGGCCTTCCCGCCACAGCAACAGGGATGGGTCGACGGCATGCTGTATGCGAACGGCATGCGGCTGGACGCGTTGGTGGCGGCGCTGGCGCGCTATCGGCCCGGCCGCCTGGCCTGCGACCCGGCGGTCGGGTCCCTGCGCATCTCCGGCGCCTATCCGGTGGACGATACCGACCGCGCGCTGGCCGCGATTGAACGCGTGCTGCCGGTTCGCGCCGACCGCCTCACCCGCTATTGGGTCACGGTGAGGGCGCGCTGACACCGACGGGATTGTCACTTTTCCGATCTCGATTGGCATACAGGTGAAGCCTCATTTCTCTTCACCGGAAATCCATCGACATGCACGCTCCCACACGGCGCCCCCTCGCCCCTCGACAAGACGGTCCACGCCTGGCCGGCCTGGCGCTCGCCCTGCTTTCCGCCCTGGCTGGAACCATGCTCTGCCCGGCCGCCGCCCTGGCCCAACCCGCCCTCCAGGCCGACAGCCGCGCCGTCGACATCCCGGCCGGTCCGCTGGGACCGGCCTTGGCCGCCTATGCCCAGCGCATGCGGGTACTGCTGTCGTTCCGTCCCGCCCAGACCGACGGCCTGTCGACGCCCGGCCTGAGCGGCAGCTACGCCGTCGAGGAAGGCTTCGCCCGCCTGCTGTCCGGCACCGCCCTGCGCGTGCGGCGCCTGCCCGACGACAGCTACGCGTTGGAGGCGGCCGCCGCCGAGGGCATCAGCCAACTCGCCGCTGTCACCGTACTGGGCGCGGGCGCCACCACCGAAGGCACCGGCGCCTACACCGCCGACTGGATGCGCTCGGCCAACGGCCTGGTGCTGGCGCAGCGCGACACGCCCCAATCGACCAGTATCGTCACGCGCCAGCAGCTCGACGATCAGGCCATGGGCAGCGTGCGGGACGTGATGGAGAACGCCACCGGCATGAACGTCCAGCAAAGCGAGACAGACCGGCTAAGCTACTACTCGCGCGGTTTCCAGATGGACACCATGCAGTTCGACGGCGTAGTCAAGCCGCTGGACGGCACCTACCAGTTCGGCGAAGGCAATCTGGACCCCGTCATCTACGACCACGTCGAGATCATCCGCGGCGCCACCGGACTGATGAGCGGCACCGGCAACCCGGGCGGTTCAGTGAACTTCATCCGCAAGCGGCCCACGCGCGAATTCCAGGGCAGCCTGCGAGCCATGGGCGGCAGCTACGACACCTATCGCGGTGAAATCGACCTGTCGTCGCCCCTGACCGCGTCCGGCGCGATCCGCGCGCGCATCGTCGGAGCCAAGGAAAGACGCGGCGACACACTGGATTTCTACAGCAAGAAGCGCGACGTGGCCTATGGCATCGTCGAGGCGGATCTCGCGCCGGCCACCACCCTCAGCGCCGGCGCCTCGACGCAGCGCTCGCGTCCCAAGGGCGTGATGTGGGGCGGCCTGCCGATCTTCGACACCAACGGCGATCAGGTCGACTGGAAGAAGGGCCAGACGGTCGGCGCCAAATGGACCACCTGGGACACCGACTCGACCGAGTACTTCGCCCAGCTGGAGCACGGCTTCGCCAACGGCTGGAACGGCCGGCTGTCGTACTCGCGACTGGACAACGACTTCGACGCGTCGCTGCTTTTCGCGGCCGACTTCCCGGTGGACGCGGACACCGGCTACCTCTCGGGCACGCCGACGCTGCGCAAATACCGTGGCCGCAGCAAGCAGGACGTCTATGGCGGATCGTTGACCGGCGACTTCGGCCTGCTCGGCGCGACGCACGAATTCAACCTGGGCTTTTCGCATTCCAGGACGCGCAGCCGGACCAAGGGCTGGAACTCTTCAGACCAGGCCACCTACCCGGTCCCCAACATCCATGACTGGCATGGCGACTGGCCCGAACCGGTCTGGGACCTGGCGGTATCCGACCAGCAATTGCGCACCACCCAGACCGGCATCTTCGGCACCGCCCGCTTCAATCTCGGCAGTCGCCTGCACCTGCTGACCGGCGCGCGCTGGACGCGCTGGGAAGCCGATGAATACCGCTGGAACCAGTGGTCGCCCGATTCCGCCCCCATCACGCTGTCGCAATCGCAGCGCTACTCCGAGATAACGCCCTACCTGGGCGTCACCTACGACCTCGACGATACCTACACGGCCTATGTGAGCTACACCAACATCTTCCAGCCGCAGATGTACAAGACGCGGGACTGGAACATGACCGGTCCGGCGTATGGCCACAATTACGAAGCCGGCATCAAGGCTTCGTATCTGGAGGGCCGCCTGAATGGCTCGTTCGCCGTGTTCCAGACCAACCAGAAGGACGTGGCCGAATACGCCGGCTTCGACGCCGCCCGCAATGAGTCCTGGTACGAGATGCTGGACGGCACGCGCACCCGCGGATTCGAATTGGAACTGGCCGGCGAGGTATCGCCCGGCTGGAACCTGTTCCTGGGTTACACCTACCGGGTATCCAAGGACAACGCCGGCAGGAAGGTCCAGACCACGCAGCCCGAACAGATGCTCAAGGCCAGCACCACGTACCGCCTGCCCGGCGCGCTGCGCGATCTGGTCATCGGCGGCGGCATGCGCTGGCAGAGCCGCACGCGCGCCGTGGGCTATTACGGCGAACAATCCGCCGCCGTGGAGCAACAGCCCTACGCGCTGTTCGACCTGATGGCCCAGTACGATCTCGGCAGGCAGACCCAGCTGCAGCTGAACGTTCGCAATCTCGCGGACAAGCGCTACTACCGCGCCATGGGCTTCTACAACTCGGTCTACTACGGCGAAGGCCGCACCACCCTGGTCACCCTGACGCACCGGTTCTGACTCCGGCATCCTGGCATGGGCCGCGGTATTCTCGGCCGCAGCCCATGCCCTGATCGACGGAGCCGCACATGCCACGCCCGCGACGCTTACCGGCCCTTGTCCTTCGGCGCGCTGGCCACCAGCGCGTCGAAGTCCTTGTCCAGGCTGGCCAGGGAATCGGCGATGTGCGCCCGGCGTTCCTTGATCCACCTGTCCTGCGAGGCCAGCTGTTCGCGCGCCTCCTTGACCATGCGTTCCATTTCCGCCGGCTGCGGCCCGCCGCTGGTGGCGCGGTTCTTGACGATGGCGACCGGGTCCAGCGTCGACCGGAACTCGGCCTCGCTCATCGGCAGCTCGCTCGGATACTTCGACCCCTTCATCGCCTCGGCGTAGATGCGGCGCGCCTGGTCGTACGGGAAATCCAGCGGCTTGATGTTGTTGGTCTTGGCGTAACTCACCACCTCGGAAGCGAAGTGGTGCCCGTCACGGAACGGCAGCTTGTACTTGCGCATCAGCACGTCGGCCAGTTCCTGCGAGGCGGTCCAGTCGCTGTTCAGTTCCTCCAGCGCGCGATCGGGGCTGATCACCATGGCCTTGAGCACGCGGTCCCAACGCTTGAGCGCCGCGATGCCGGCATCGACCATCGCCGAGTTCTGCTTGACGTCCTTGGGGTCGCTCATGCCGGGCGTGATGTTGTGCGTCTGGATCACCGGCCCCATCGCCAGCGTCACCGCGGTCGACGCGTCGCTGCGCGTGTCGTTGAGCAAACCGGGATTGCGCTTTTGCGGCATGGCGCTGGACACATAGGTGTTGCCGCCGCCCTCTTCCAGCAGGATCCACGGGCGCGACTGGGCGTACTGCGTCATCACGTCCTCGACGAAGTTGCCGGTGCGCAGCGCGATGCTGGTGACGATGGACGCCACTTCCACCGGCTGGTCCATCGACGAGATCTGCGAGGCATCGTAGGCGTTGTCCACCAGCGCCGTGAAGCCCAGGTACTGCGCCATGCGCTTGCGGTCCAGCGGCCAGCTGGTGCCGTTGAGCACGGTGGTGCCCATGGGCGAACGGTCGATGCGCGCGTAGGCTTCGCGGATGCGCTGGGCGTCGCGCGCCAGGCCGGCGGCCTGCCCCAGCAGGTAGTGGCCGTAGCTGTTCGGCTGGGCCGCCACGCCATTGGTGTAGTTGGGCACGATGGTGGCGCTGTGCTTGGCGGCCAGCTCCACCAGCGTGGTCGACGTGGCATTGAGCTGGTCCGCCAGATCCAGCAGCTTGTCGCGCAGGATGGCGCTGCGATAGGTGGCGTGCATGTCCTGGCTGGAGCGGCCGGCGTGCAGCAGCGTCACGTCCTCGCCCGCCGCCTTGATCAGCAACGGCTCGAAGGTGATGACGCTGGCCGGCCGCTTGGCGCCGGGCTGGTTGCCGTCATTGATCACCTTGGCCACGCCCGCCGCCAGCCGCGGCGCCATGGACTTGTCGAGCAGGCCCTGCTCGGTATTGATCACGGCCGTGGCCTTGTTGATCTCGCCGAGCCAGAAGAAGGGATCGCGCGGCGGCTTGGCGGCGGATGCCTGCTGGCCCCAGGCGGCCTGGGCGCCAAGGGACAAAACGAGGGCGGCGCCCAGCGCGGGCAGGAAATGTCTCATGGTGTTCTCGTTATGAGTTATCAGGGAGGGGAAAACAAACCCCTGTATCAAACACCATTTCCACGCGCCATGTGCCACAAAATGCAAGCCGGCGCGCGACAGGCCGGGCGCGGCGGCCGCCGTCTCCGGGTTGACCCGGATGCCCTGGCGGCAAGCTGAACGCTATGCCGCCGATGCCGCCGCCCAGCGCAACACGAAACGCGCGCCGCCCAGCGGACTGTCCGCCACGCAGATGCTGCCGTGGTGGCCGGCCGCGACACGCTGCACGATCGCCAGGCCCAGCCCCGCCCCGCCCGTGCCGCGGTCGCGGCTCTCATCGAGCCGGATGAAAGGCTCGAAGATCCGCTCGCGGTCGGCCACCGGGATGCCCGGCCCGTCGTCGTCGACGATCAGTTCGAAATGCCCTGTCGGACTGTGCGTCAGCGCGATGTCGATGCGGCCGTGGGCGTAGCGCACGGCGTTCTGCACCAGGTTCAGCAAGGCCCGGCTCATGTAGCGCGGATGCAGGCAGACGTGCGGTGGATGGCCATCGGCCACCCGGCACTCCACGTTGCGCGCCTGCGCCTGGTGCGCGACCTGGGCCAGCGCCTCGCCCAGCCAATCGCGCGTGTCGACCGTTTCCAGCCGCACGGTCTCTTCGGTGGGGCGTTCCAGCCGCGCGTACACCAGCAGTTCCGCCACCATGCTTTCCAGTTCGGAGATGTCCGCGCGCATGTCGCGCAACACGTGTTGATGCGTCGGCGGCAGGCCGCCACGGCCCAGCATGTCCACCTCGAACGAGAGCCGCGCCAGCGGCGTGCGCAGTTCGTGCGATACCGCGTTCGTCAGGCTGCGCTGGTTCTCGATCAAGGCGGCGATACGCTCGGCCATCTGGTTGAAGCTCTCGCCGACATGGCGGATGCCGGCGATGCGCGACAACCTCACGCGCTGGCTCAGTTCCCCCTGGCCCATGCGCAGCGCGGCATTGCGCAGCGCATCCATGTCGCGCCACATGGGCAATGCCCATAGCCCCAGCAGGCCGACCGCCACCACCACGCCCAGGCAGAGCCACACGGACAAGGCGACCACGGTGTCGAACACGTTGGGCAGCCGCAATTCCAGCCATTGCGCGGGCTCGCCCGGCAACGGCACCAGGTGCGTATCGAAGTCATCCCGCATCACGACGCCAAAGACCTGCCGTTGCTCGCGCTCGTCCTCGGTCAGGTGGACCTGCTCCGCGGGCAGCACTCGCAGCGCGATGCCGTAATGCGGCTGCACCTGCTCGCGCAGCAGGCTGTCGCGCTGCGCCGGCGGCACCGCGTCCAGCCGCTCATGCAACTCGTGGAACTGCCCGCGCAGCGACTGGAAGGCGACCTCTTGCACCATCGGCTTGAGCAGCGTCCCCAGTCCCTTGTCCACGAACAGATAGGCCAGTCCGAGACTGACCAGGACCACGATGACGACGCGAACGAGGAATTTAAGCATCAATAGCCTTGGGACCGGCGGCCCACGGCCCGGCCCGGCGCGGCGGGTACGCCTGCGCCGCGGAGCGAGCGGAGAGACAGCGGCAAGAGAAGGAGCCGGCGCGACATGGCGCGGCCGGCACGACGCCCGGGCGCCGCGGCCGGCGCGCGGTGCCTCGGATCATAGGGAATGAGCCGGCGCCCGTTCCGCCGGTTTTTGTGTGGGTTTTGTGAAAAACGGTGAAAGCGCGCGCCTGCCGTCCGCCAGCAGGGATCAGGCGTTGGAGCGCGCTCCGCAGCCGGCCGGCGCCTTGATCAGGAATTCCTTCAGGCTGGCCACGTTGCTCTTCTTGAAGATGCGGTTCTTGTAGGTCACCACCGTGGTCGGCGACAGGCCCAGTTCGCGGCCCACTTCCTTGGCGGTGCGCCCCTGGCGCAGCAGGTCCGCCACCTGGACCTCGCGTTCGGACAGGCCATCCGACCAGATCGGCGCGGGCGCGGCCTCGCGCCGGCACAGCTGGTGATGGCGCCGCGCCAGCGCAATCAGCAGCGGGGCGCGTCCGCGCATCACGTCGGTCACACCCGGCGGATGCGAGCGCGAAAAATACAGGTTGATGTAGCTGGCGCCTTCGCTGCGCGCGCCGATCAGCGAGATCTTGCTGGCGAAGCCGGGCCGCTCGAACAGCAGTTCCCGGTACTCGGCATCCAGGATGCGCTCGGGCGCCGCGGCCTGGATGATCAGGTCCGGATGATGCTCGGGTCGACAGGCCAGGTCGCGCAGCAGCGCGTAGTTGGGATCGCGGCGGTAGAACTGGTCGTCGACATAGACCGTGGTGGTCCACTCGATCAGCGACTGGTTCAACAGGCTGGCGGCCGACGAATACTGCACCGAGCCGTCGTGCCCGTAGAAGACGTGCGACACGTGGTCGGCGGCCACGGTTTCGCGCAGCGCCATCAACAGCGCCGCGTGGAACATCGGTCCACCCAGGTCCATGACGGCGGACGCCGCCCACTGGTCCGTCCCCCCGTCCACGGCCAAGGGTTTGCTTGTCTCATCCATGGTTGTCGTCCCCCGTTCGGGCGTGTTTTTCCCGATTCTAAGGGCTTCCCGGCGATCCCGGTGTCCTCTCTCGTGAGGACATGACGCGCTCCGCCCGCGCTCCTAGAGTGGTGCCTGTGACATGCCTCGCAGAACCCTTGGAGCACTAGGGAAAACGATGACAGAGCTTCCCCTCTACCCCTACCTCAGGCCGGACGAGATGGATCGTCCGCGCCCTGCCCCCCACCCCGTCGCGATCGTCGGCGCCGGGCTGACCGGCCTGACGCTGGCGCTGGATCTGGCGCGGCGCGGCATTCCCGTGGTGGTGCTGGACGACGACAATACCGTCGGCGTGCGCGGCCTGGCCTCGCGCGGCATGGTCTGGGCGCAACGCACGCTGGACATCTTCGACCGCCTCGGCATGGCCGGCGCCGTGGTCGACAAGGGCGTGCGCTGGAACGTCGGCCGCGTGCTGTGCCGCGACATGGCGGTGGCCTCGTTCACGCTGCAGGACCAGCCCGACATGCGCCACAACGGCTTCGTCAACCTGCAGCAGTATTACCTGGAAGCCTTCCTGGTCGAGGCGCTGCGGCGCGAACCGCTGGCCGACCTGCGCTGGCTCAACCAGGTGGTCGGCATCGAGCCCTGTGCCGACGGCCCGGCCACGCTGCGCGTGCGCACGCCGGACGGCGCCTACGCCACCCGCGCCCAATGGGTGGTGGCCTGCGACGGCGCCAACAGCGCGGTGCGCGGCCTGCTGGGCCTGCGTCCGCGAGTCTACGACCGCACCGAGGACCGCTGGATCATCATCGACATCGTGCTGCGCGGCACCGCCTGGCCCGAGGAACGCTGGACCTGGCTCGACGCCCGCAGCAATCACGGCCGCGCGGTCTGGCGCCACAAGATGGCCGACGACACCTGGCGCCTGGACTTCCAGTTGCGCCCGGACGAAGACCCCGAAGCCGCCGCCACCGAGGCCGCCATGCGCCAGCGCGTCTGGGACCTGCTGGGCGAACGGGTCGATTTCGACATCGCCTGGCACGGCGTCTGGGCCTACCGCCATGAATGCCTAGACCGCCTGCGCCACGGGCGGGTACTGTTCGCCGGCGACTCGGCCCACCTGGTGGCGCCGTTCGGCGCGCGCGGCGGCAATGGCGGCATCCAGGACGCCGACAACCTGGGCTGGAAACTGGCGCTGCTGCTGCAGGGCCGCGCCGACGCCGGGCTGCTCGACAGCTACGACGCCGAGCGCAAGCACGCCGCCATGGAGAACATCCGCCAGGCCCGCCGCTCTTCGCGTTTCGTCTATCCCGGCGCCGCCCGCTCGGCCGCGCTGTGGCGCGACGCCATCATCGCGCTGGCGCCGCGCCACGCGCTGGCGGCGCGCATGATCAACACCGGCCGGCTCTGCATGCCGGCGGTCTATCCCGCATCGGCCTGGGTGCGCGGCGACCACGCCCACGCCGGCCGCGCCCTGCCCAACGTGCTGCTGCGGCAGGACGACGGCCTGTCCCTGCACGCGCTGCTCGGGCCCTGGTTCACCGTGCTGGTATTCGCCGACGCGTTGCCGCCGGACGTGCGCGACGATGCGCTGCTGCGCTGGGTCGCGGTGGGCCCGCTGTGCGATGCGCGCGGGCGCGACGCCCTGGCGCACCAGCTCGGCCAATCGATGGACGGCAGCGCCTGGCTGCTGCGGCCGGACCAGCACGTCATGGCCGCGGGCGGGCCGCAGGCCCTGGCGCCCGCCACGCTCGCGGCCTGGGTCAGCGACGCGCTGCGACCGGCTGGCGCCGATGGCATCGATTCCCAACCCGAGGCCGCCGGCCTCCCCCACGCAAACGGAGACGCGCGCCATGCCGCAATCCCAGCAACAGCTTGACGACCTGCTCGAACGCCTGATCGCGCTGACCGACCAGTGCGACGCCGCCGACCAGCGCGACAGCCTGGCGCGGCTGTCGCTGCTGCTGATCGAAGCGGTGGACGACGCGGCCCGCGTCCGGGCCGCCGTCGACGAAGTCCTCGCGGCGCGCGGCGAACCCGCCCCCCTGCACATCCCCTGACCCACGGAGACCGCGCCATGACGCAGCTTACCGATTCCCCCGCCCCCGCGGCCGCCTGCCCGTCCATCCAGGGCCTGCACCATTTCGCCTGGCGTTGCCGCGATGCCGAGGAAACCCGCCGCTTCTACGAAGACATCCTGGGCCTGCCGCTGGTGCACGTGGTCAAGGAAGAACGGGTGCCGTCCACCGGTGAACACTGCCCCTTCGTGCACCTGTTCTTCGAATTCGCCGACCACTCGCACATTGCCTTCTTCGACCTGGGCGACAACGCGCTGAGCCAGCCCGATCCCGCCACGCCGCGCTGGGTCAACCACTTCGCCATGGAAATCCGCGGCGAGGCCGAACTGGAGCGCATGCGCCAGCGCCTGCTGGCGCATGGCGTGGAGGTGGTCGGCCCGACCGACCATCACTTCATCCGCTCGATCTATTTCTTCGACCCCAACGGCATCCGGCTGGAACTGACGGCGCGCCTGCCCGTGGCCGACTACGTGGCGCGCAAGCGCCGCAGCGCCCACGAGGAACTGGCCGCCTGGAACCGCGACAAGGCCGCCGGCCTCAAGCCCGGCGCCACCGGCACCACCAGCCATGCGCGCCACCATGGCGGCGCGGACTGACCCGAATCCCTTCATTCATCCAGACAAGGAACACGATGAGCAAGCCTTTCGCATCCCAGGCCGACGTGGCGGAAAAGAAGACCTCCTTCGAGCGCCTGTCCGAAAACGCCTACGCCTACATCGCCGACGGCGACCCCAACTCCGGCGTCATCATCGGCGACGATAGCGTGATGGTGGTCGACGCCACCGCCACGCCGGCCATGGCGCGGAACCTGATCCGCGCCATCCGCGGCGTCACCGACAAGCCCATCCGCCACGTCGCGCTGACGCACTACCACGCCGTGCGCGTGCTGGGCGCGTCGGCCTTCGCCGCCGAAGGCGCCGTCAACACCTACGCCAGCCGCGGCACCTACGAGCTGATCGCCGAACGCGGCCAGGCCGACATGGATTCCGAGATCGGCCGCTTCCCGCGCCTGTTCCAGTCCGCCGAGACCATTCCCGGGCTGACCTGGCCCACCACCGTGTTCGAGCGCGAGCTGACCCTGTTCATGGGCAAGCTGGAAGTGCGCATGATGCATCTGGGCGCTGGCCACACGCGTGGCGACTCCATCGTCTGGATTCCCTCGCAAGGCATTTGTTTCGCCGGCGACCTGGTCGAATTCAACGCCGGCGTCTACACCGGCGACGCCTACCTGTCGGACTGGCCGGCCACGCTCGACCGGTTGCAGGCCCTGGCGCCGAAACAGATGGTGCCCGGCCGCGGCCCCGCGCTCACCAGCGCCGGCGCCTGCCGCGAGGCCATCGGCTACACCCGCCGCTGGGTCGAGACGCTGTACGGCTGCGCCCGCCAGGGCGTGAGCGAAGGCAAGGGCCTCAAGCAGGTCTACGAAGACACCCGCCGCGTGATGGACCCCGAGTTCGGCCACGTCGTGATCTACGAACACGCCATTCCCTTCGACATCTCGCGCGCCTTCGACGAAGCCAGCGGCATCACCGACCCGCGCGTCTGGACCGCCCAGCGCGACCGCGAGATGTGGGCCGAACTGACCGCCTGATCCCCTTTCGATATCGCGCGCCGCGTGTCTCGGCGCGCCTGACCACGGAATTGCCACCCATGAAACTCGCCACCCTGAACAACGGCAGCCGCGACGGCCAGCTGGTCGTCGTCAACCGTGACCTGACCTGCATGCGGGCGGTGCCGCACATTGCCGCCACCTTGCAGCAGGCGCTCGATGACTGGGCCCGTTGCGCGCCCTTGCTGCAAGCGGAATACGACGACCTGCGCGCCAGCGACGGCCAGCCGTTCGATCCGGCACGCTGCGCCGCGCCCCTGCCGCGCGCCTACCAATGGCTGGACGCGTCGGCCTATCTCAATCACGTCGACCTGACCCGCCGCGCCCGTGGCGGAGAAATGCCGCCGTCGTTTCTCACCGATCCCGTGATGTACCAGGGTGCCTCGGATGACTTCATGGGCGCGCGCGACCCCATCACCGCCACCAGTGAAGACCTGGGCGTCGACCTGGAGGCCGAGATCGTGGTGATCACCGACGACGTACCGCAAGGCGTGGACCCCGCGACCGCCCTGGAACACGTGGTGCTGCTGGGCCTGGTGAACGACGTCACCCTGCGCAACGTGGTGCTGCCTGAACTGGCCAAGGGCTTCGGCTTTCTGCAGGGCAAGCCGGCGTCGGCGCTGTCGCCCGTCTTCGTCACGCCCGATGAGCTTGCGCCCTACTGGCGCGACGGCAAGCTGCACCGCGCGATGCAAGTGTGGCTCAACGACCGGTTAATCGGCCAGCCCCAGGCCGGCGAGGAAATGCAATTCCACTTCGGTGAACTCATCGCCCATGCCGCGCGCACGCGCCGGCTGGGCGCCGGCACGATCCTGGGCAGCGGCACCATTTCCAACGCCAGCGACGCAGTCGGCGTGTGCTGCCTGGTCGAAGCGCGGGTGCGCGAACAGCTGCGCGACGGCCAGATGCGCACGCCCTTCCTCAAGCACGGCGACCGCGTCCGCATCGCCATGCGCGACGAGGCCGGCAACAGCCTGTTCGGCGACATCGACCAGCAGGTGCGGATTCCCGGCACCCGCCCGCTGCCCGCCGCCCGGTCGGCGCCGCAAGCCGCCACGGCCTGAAGGGGACTGCGCCATGGCCGAGACATCCTCCCTCACACTGCACAGCTATTGGCGCAGCTCCGCGGCCTACCGCGTGCGCATCGCGCTGGCGCTCAAGGGCCTGCCCTATCGCCAGGTGCCCTGGCAGATGGCCCAGGGCGAACACCTGCAGCCGGCCTACCGCGCGCTGGCGCCGTTCGGCCTGGTGCCGATGCTGGAGATCGACGGGCTGCGCCTGCAGCAGTCGCTCGCCATCATCGAGTACCTGGACGCCCGCCACCCCGAACCCGCGCTGCTGCCGGCCGACCCGGCCGGTCGCGCCCAGGCGCGGGCGCTGGCGCTGCTGGTGGCCTGCGAGGTGCATCCGCTGAACAACCTGCGCGCGCTCAAGCGCCTGCGCGCCCAATTCGGCGCCGACGACGACCAGGTACACGACTGGTACCGCCACTGGTGCGAAGAGGGTTTCCGCGCCTTCGAGGCCGCCCTGCCCGCCAGGCGCGGCCACTATGCCCTGGGCGATGCGCCGACGCTGGTGGAGTGCTGCCTGGTGCCGCAGGTCTACAACGCCTTGCGCTACGGCGTCGACCTGGCGCCATTCACCCAGGTGCGCGCCATCGTCGAGGCCTGCGCCGCGCTGCCCGCCTTCGACGCCGCCCGTCCCGAGAACCAGCCCGATGCGCCGCGGCCGGCGCAAGCCGCCGCCTGACGCGACGGCCGGAGCGGGTCTTCATCCGCTCCGGCCAACCCTCGAACAAAAACACAGCGGCACGGTCCGCGCCCCCCACAGGAGACACGCATGCAGACAGATTTCCCCGGACAGGGCGCCGTCGCGCCCGCGTCCGCCGGCGAACGCCGGCCATCCGCGGCGCTGGTCAGCGCCGAAGACCGCAAGGTGCTCGCCGCCACGCTGGTCGGCTCGGCCATCGAGTGGTACGACTACTTCATCTACGTGCAGGCCGCGGGCCTGGTGCTGGGCACGCTGTTCTTCGCCCCCTTCGTGCAGGACAATCCCGAACTGTCGCTGATCCTGTCGTTCGCCACCGTGGGCGTGGCTTTCCTGTTCCGCCCGCTGGGCGCCATCGTCTGCGGCCACCTTGGCGACCGCTATGGCCGCAAGCGCGTGCTGGCCGCCACCCTGATCCTCATGGGCGTATCCACCGCCCTGATCGGCGTGCTGCCGACCTACGCCCAGATCGGGCTGTGGGCGCCAGTGATGCTGGTGGGCTTGCGCGTGCTGCAAGGCTTCTCGGCCGGCGGCGAGTGGGGTGGCGCGGCGCTCATGGCGGTCGAGCACGCGCCGACAGACCGGCGCTCGCTGTTCGGCGCCTTTCCGCAGATCGGCGTGCCGCTGGGCATGATCGTCGCCACGGGCGCGCTGTGGTGCATCACCACCCTGGTCGGCGCGGAGAACTTCATGGCCTGGGGCTGGCGCATCTCCTTCCTGCTGTCGATCGCGCTGATCATCGTCGGCGTCTTCATCCGCCGCGCGGTCGAGGAATCGCCGGTATTCCTGCGCATGCAATCGCGCCGCAGCCACTCCTCGGCGCCGCTGGGCGCGCTGCTGCGCAAGCACCCGCGCCAGATCGCGCTGACCACGCTGATCTTCGTGGGCAACAGCACCGCCGGCTACCTGCTGGTGGGCTTCTTCATCAGCTACGGCAGCCGCGCCCTGCGCATGCCGCCGCAACAGGTGCTGATGATCTGCACCCTGGCCGCCGCCTGCTGGCTCGGCACCACGCTGCTGGGCGGCTGGCTCGGCGACCGCATCGGCCGCGTGCGCACCTTCCAGCTCGGCTACCTGCTGCTGGCGCTGTGGGCCATTCCGATGTGGACCTTCATCGAGTCGGGCGATCCGCTGCAATTCGCCCTGGCGCTGGCCGCGCTGTCGTTGCCGCTGGGCCTGACCTACGGCCCGCAGGCCGCGCTCTACGCCGAGATGTTCCCCGCCGACGTGCGCTATTCCGGCGTGTCGGCCGGCTATGCGCTGGGTTCTATCCTGGGCGGCGCCTTCGCCGCCATGATCGCGCAGTCCATCATCTCCGCCACCGGCCAGTCGTGGCTGGTGGGCGTGTACGTCGTCGTCATGGCCGCGGTCTCGTTCATCGCCGTCACGCTGGTCAAGGACCGGCCCGGCGTCACCCTGCACGCCGAATGACACCCGCCGTCCGGATCCGCGCGGATTCCGGACGGCGCTCCTCCCGCGCAATCGTCCCCGCCCATGACCCGCATCCGACAGCAAGACCTGATCGACTCCATCACCGGCGCGCTGCAGTACATCAGTCATTACCACTCGCCCGACTACATCGCGCACCTGGCCCGCGCCCATGAACGCGAAACCAGCGCCCCGGCGCGCGACGCCATGGCGCAGATCCTGGCCAGTTCGCGCCTGGCCGCCATTGGCCGGCGCCCCATCTGCCAGGACACCGGCATCGTCAACGTCTTCCTCAAGGTCGGCATGGACGTGCAATGGGCGGACTTCACCGGCAGCCTGGAAGACGCGGTCAACGCCGCTGTGCGGCGCGCCTGGCTGGACCCGGACAATCCGCTGCGCGCCTCGGTCATCGCCGACCCGCTGTTCGCGCGCGCCAACACCCGCGACAACACGCCGGCCGTCACCAGCGTCGAGATCGCGCCGGGCGGCCGTCTTGAAATCACCGTCGCGGCCAAGGGCGGCGGCTCGGAAAACAAGGCGCGCCTGGCCATGCTGAACCCCGGCGATAGCGTGGTGGACTGGGTGCTGGCGCAAGTGCCGGCCATGGGCGCCGGCTGGTGTCCGCCCGGCATGCTGGGCATCGGCGTCGGCGGGACCGCCGAAAAGGCCGTGCTGCTGGCCAAGCAAAGCCTGATGCAGCCGCTGGACATGCACACGTTGCAGGCACGCGCCGCCAGCGGCGCAGCGCTTGCCCCTGAAGAGGCGCTGCGCCTGGAGCTGTACGAGCGCATCAACGCGCTGGGCATCGGCGCGCAGGGCCTGGGCGGCCTGACGACGGTGCTGGACGTGAAACTCAAGACCTACCCGACCCACGCCGCCGCCAAGCCGGTCGCGCTGATCCCCAACTGCGCCGCCACCCGCCACGTCCGTTTCGTGCTGGACGGCAGCGGGCCGGCGCACCTGGAACCGCCCTCGCTCGACCTGTGGCCCGACCTGGGTCCGGCGGCGCAGGCCGCCACGGCCCGGCGCGTCGACCTGGACACGCTCACCCGCGACGAGGTCGCCCGCTGGCGCGCCGGCGAGACCCTGCTGCTGAACGGCCGCATGCTCACCGGCCGCGACGCCGCCCACCAGCGCATCCGCGAGCTGCTGGCGCGGGGCCAGCCGCTGCCGGCGGATTTCCGCGGCCGCGTGATCTACTACGTCGGACCGGTGGATGCCGTGCGCGACGAGGCCGTCGGCCCGGCGGGCCCCACCACCGCCACCCGCATGGACGGCTACACGGACATGATGCTGGAACACACCGGCCTCATCGCCATGGTCGGCAAGGCCGAACGCGGCCCCGACGCGGTCGCCGCGATCCAGCGCCATCGCGCCGCCTACCTGATCGCCGTGGGCGGCGCGGCCTACCTGGTGTCCAAGGCGATCCGCCGTGCCCGCGTGGTCGCGTTCGAGGATCTCGGCATGGAGGCAATCTACGAGTTCGACGTGGTCGACATGCCGGTGACGGTGGCGGTGGACGCCTACGGCGGCAACCTGCACGTATCGGGGCCCGCGCAATGGCGCCGCGATATCGGCACGCCGATCCGCATCGAGGCGCGCGGACTCAGTGTCCGGGCATAGCCGGCGTGCCCCGCCGCCTCTTCGCTACCCCAGGTATTCAACGTTGCCGCACACCGAGATGCTCTGGCCGCTGATCATCGCGCCCTCGTCCGAACACAGGAACGCCACCTGGTTGGCGATGTCCTCGGGCTGGGTCATCTTGCGCAGCGACACCTTTTCCACCAACTGCGCGCGCATGGCGTCGTTGCTGACGCCGCCGGCCGCCGCGCGCGCGGCGATGATGCGCTCGACCCGGTCGCCCGCCACCACGCCCGGCAGCACCGAATTGACGCGGATGCCGGACGGTCCCAGTTCCATCGCCCAGGTCTGCGTCAGCCCCGCCAATCCGAATTTGCTGGCGCTGTAGGGGCTGCGCAGCGAAAAGCCCAGCCGGCCCGCGACCGACGAGATATTGATGATGGCCCCGCCGCCCGCCTCGCGCAGCAGCGGCACCGCGCTGCGCGCGCACAGGAACGTGCCGGTCAGGTTGACGTCCAGCGTGGCCTGCCACGCCGCCAGGTCCGTGTCTTCGAGCCGGCTGGTGGGGCCCGAGACGCCGGCATTGTTCACCAGCGCATCCAGTTTGCCCCAGCGTTCGGCCAACTCCGCGAACATGGCCAGCACCTGGGCTTCGTCGGCCACGTCCGTGACGCTGCCGCTCAAGCCGGCGTGCGCCTGCACGGCGGCCTGCACCGCTTCCGCGGCCACATCGCAGATGTGCACTTGCGCGCCAGCGGCCAGGAACTTGCGCGCGATGGCCAGGCCGATGCCCCCCGCGCCGGCGGTGATCAGGACCCGCTTGCCCTTCAACGATTCAATCATCAGGCTACATCCTTGGAAAAATGCCGCGCCGCTCTCACAGCGCGAATTCCGGCCGCACCCCGCTGCGCAGCGGCAACCCCATGATCTCGCGCGCCTCGGCGGGCGTCGCGGGCTCCATGTCCAGCTCGCGGATGATGCGCACGATGCGCTCGGTCAGCTGCACATTGGTCGCCAGCTCGCCGTGGCGGTAATACAGGTTGTCTTCCAGGCCCACCCGGGCGTGGCCGCCCAGCAGCAGCGCGCTGATGTTGGCCTCCAGTTGCGACGGCCCGATGCCGCTGACGCAGAAGATGCTGTTCCTGGGCAGCAGGTCCACCATCATCTGCAGGTGGCGCGGCGAGAACGGCATCGCGTTCTGGAAGTTGCGGTGCACATTCATCACCAGGTTGATGAAATGCGGCTCTTCATCCAGTCCTTCGTTGATCAGCGTGGTCGCGTCCTGCAGGATGTGGGTCGGGCTGAACACCTCCCACTCCGGCTTGATGCCGCGCGCCTTCATGCCCGCCGCCAGCTCGCGGGCTCGCGTCAAGGGCGTGTTCATCAGGTATTCGCGGTCGCCGAAGGCCAGATTGAGCGTGGTGGCATCCAGCGTGCACATCTCGGCGCCGGCGTCCATGCCCTTGAGCCGCTCTTCCCACAGGATCTCCCAGGTGCCCGGCGTGGTTTCCTTGACCATGTCGCCGTGCACGCCGCCGCCCGTGGAATTGTTCAGCACGATGTCGCAGCGCTCGCGGATGCGCTGGTTCATGTCGCGGTAGATGGCCGCGTCGCAGGTGGCCTGGTCGTCGGGACGGCGCGCGTGCAGCGCGACCACGCTGGCCCCGGCGTTGTAGCAGCGGTAGACATCCTCGGCGATCTCGGCCGGCTGGGTCGGCAGATGTGGGTTCTGGCTCTTGAACGCCATGCCCCCGGTGGGGGCAATGGTCACGATCACTTTGCGTTTTGCCATGGCGGTTCTCTTATTTCCAAAGGGCGCAGCGGGTCTCGGCCTTGGTGGTGAAGGCTTCATTGCCGTCAATGGTCTGCACCACCTTGAAGTAGTCCCAGGGCGCCTTCGATTCCTCCGGCGTCTTGACCTGCAGCAGGTACATGTCATGCACCACGCGGCCGTCCGGGCGCACCACGCCGTTCTTGATGTACACGTCGTCGAGCTTGTTCTCGCGCAGATACGCCAGCACCTTGTCGGCGTCGTCCGTGCCGGTGGCCTTGACCGCGCGCAGGTACTGGATGGCCGCCGAATAGTCGGCCGCCTGCAGCGACGACGGCATGGCGTTGCGGCGCTCGTAGAACTTCTGCGCCCAGGCCCGCGTCTCGTCCGACGCGTTCCAGTACCAGCTGTCGGTCAGGTACATGCCCTTGGCCGTCTCCAGGCCCATGGCGTGGATATCGTTGATGAACATGATCATGCCGGCCAGCCGCATCGTCTTGGTCAGGCCGAACTCGTTGGCCGCCTTGATCGCGTTGGTGGCGTCCGCGCCGGCATTGGCCAGCGCCAGGATCTCGGCCTTGCTGGCCTGCGCCTGCAGCAGGAACGACGAGAAATCGCTGGTCGACAGCGGATGCTTGACCGACCCGACCACCTTGCCGCCGCCCGCCTCCACCACCTTGGTGGTATCGGCCTGCAGCGCATGGCCAAAGGCATAGTCCGCCGTCAGGATGTACCAGCTCTTGCCGCCCGCCTTCACCACCGCCGCGCCCGTGCCGCGCGCCTGCGCCACGGTGTCGTAGGCATAGTTCAGCGTGTACGGCGTGCACTGCTCGTTGGTCAGGGCCGGCGCGCCCGCGCCCACCACGATGATCGGCTTCTTCTTGTCCGCGGCCACCTTGGACATCGCCAGCGCCGTGCTGGAATTGGTGCCGCCGATCAGCATGTCCAGGCCACGCTGGTCGAACCACTCGCGCGCCTTGGCCGACGCAATGTCCGCCTTGTTCTGGTGGTCCGCCGTCAACAGTTCGATCTTCTTGCCGTTGATCTCGCCGCCCATCTCCTCGATGGCCATCTTGATGGCTTCGGCCCCGCCCGGGCCGTCCGGCCCCGAATAGACGCCGGACATGTCGGTGATGAAGCCGATCCGGATCACGTCGTCGGACACCTGCGCCTGGGCCGCACCCGCGTGCAGCAGGGCGCCGGCGATGGCGCCGGCCAGGACAGCGCGCGAAAACCTGCGTGGCATTGACAACATACCTGTCTCCTCTTATGGTTTTTTGGCTCTGGGGCCCCGAATATTCTCGGACCGGCCCCAAATGCGAACAGTCATCATGTTGACAAAGCGCCCTAGGGTTTACCTGGGCGCCCTCACCACGGCGGAACGGGGACAACCATGCGCGCAGCAGCGGCCGGAACCGGCCATGAACCTGCCAGCCCGAAGCGGCGAGCCAGGCAAGACCCGGTGGAGCGGATGCTGGCCGTCGTACCCTGGTACAACGGCCAGCCGCAGCTCGAACGCGAGGTGGTGCGGGCCGAGCTGCGGGTGGTGTCTTTGCAGGCGGGCGAACGCCTGTTCCGCGAGGGCTCGAAGTCCCTGGGCTGGTACGGCGTGGTGGACGGCCTGGTGAAATGGTCGTCGCGCGGCTCGGACGGCAAATCGCTGTCGCTGGCTGGCTTCAGCACCGGCAGCTGGTTCGGCGAGGCCACCATGATCCGCCGCGAGCCGTTCGAATACGAAGTGGTGGCGCTGCGACCGAGCCAGGTCGCGATCCTGCCGCGCGACACCTGCGAACGCCTATGGAACAACAATATCGAGTTCACCAAGGCGCTGATGATGCACCTGGCGCAGCGCGTCAACTGGCTGATGGCCAGCTATACCGGCAACGTGCTGCTGGACGTCGACACCACCGTGGCCCGCGCCGTCGCCGCGCAGCTGAACGCCGAGCAGCATTCCGGCACCAATGGCCGCCTCAAGATCTCGCAGGAAGAGATCGCCAGCCTGTGCGGCGTGTCGCGCCAGCGCTGCAACACCGCCCTGACCCGGCTGGCGCGGGAAGGCATACTGCAGACCCACTATGGCGGGATGACGATCCTGGACCGGGAGGGGCTGTACCGTTGCGCGAAACTGAACCGCGAGCCGGCGGATCATCCGGCGGACATGCCGGGGTAGGCCTCAGCGCATATCGCGCAGCGTAGCCGGCGCGCCCGCCCGCGCGGCCGAGTCAGGCGGTCGCGCCCCGTGACCGGCGCAACCGCACCACCCGCTCCGCGCCCACCGCCCTGGCCCGCAGCTGGCCGCAGCCGCCATCCACATCCTGCCCGGCGCTGTTGCGCACCTTCGTCAGGACGCCGCGGCGGTGCAGGATACGGACGATCTCGCGGATGCGTTCGGTCTCGGGACGCTGGTAGTCGTCGCCCTCCAGGCTGTTGAAGGGGATGACGTTGAGCACGCCGAATTTGCCCTTGAGCAGGCGCGGGATGGCGTCGAGTTCGTCGTCGCCGTCATTGACGCCCTTGAGCAGCGTCCATTGGTACTGAATCGGGTAGCCCGTGTCACGGGCGTATCGTTCGCCCATTTCCACCAAATCTTGCGGCGCGATCTTCGGCGCGCGCGGCAACAGGTGTTCGCGCAGTTCGGCCCGGGTCGTATGCAGCGACAGCGCCAGCGCGGGCTTGACGGGTTGCCGCGGCAGCGCCTCGAACACGCGCGGATCGCCCACGGTGGAGAACACCAGGTTCTTGTGGCCGATATTGCCTTCGGTGCCGAGCAGGTTGATGGCTTCGAGCACGTTGTCCAGGTTGTGCGCCGGCTCGCCCATGCCCATGAAAACGACTTTCTTGACCGCGCGCTGCCGCCGCGCCAGCACCACCTGCGCCAGGATCTCCATGCTGGCGACCTGGCGGATCAGGCCGCTCTTGCCGGTCATGCAGAACCGGCAGCCGACCGCGCAGCCGACCTGGGTGGAAACACAGAGTCCGTCGCGCGGCAGCAGCACGCTTTCCACCATCTGGCCGTCGGCCAGGTCGACCAGCAGGCGCGAGCCATCGTGGCCGGTATGTTCGGAGCGGACGCGCGCCAGGCCGTCCAGCTCCGCGGACAGGGCGGGCAGCGCCTCGCGCAGCGCCAGTGGCAGATAGTTGTCGAAGCGCCGCCGCCACGTGTCGCTGTCGAACGCCTGACCGGTCAGCCAGGCGCGCATGACCCGGCCGCGATGGGCCGGTTGGGCGCCCAGGGCGGCGAGACGTTGGTCGAAATCGGAATAGCGCATGGGGAGCGGATTTTACCGCGCCCGGCCAGAAGCAACGGCAGGCGGTCGGGCAAGGACCATGGCCTTGCCGGCATCGCGGGAATCGGAGCGTTCCAAAAGTTGCGTCCGACCTAGACAGGCACGCCGCGCGCCCGCAGCAGGTCATCTATGCGCGCGGCATCCGGCCGGCCGGCGGCGTTCTGTTCCCGGATGCTCGCTTCGCGCCGCAGGTGCAGGGTTACCCGCTCTGCCAGGCCATGCAGCACCTTGCGAGGGACGGCAATCGCGCCATCCGTGTCGCCGATCACAAGATCCCCGGGGACGATGTCTATGCCGCCGCACACCACCGGCACGTTGATTTCGCCCGGCCCCTGCTTTTCCGGCCCTTGCGGCGTATGGCCGCGCGCATAGACAGGGACCTTGCCGTCAGCCCACTCATCAAGATCGCGGATAGCGCCGTCCACCACAAACCCGCCCAGCCCCTTCGCCAGCGCCGTGGCGCGCATCAGTCCCCCCACCAGCGCGCGGGACAGGTAGCCTGCCCCATCGACGACGATGACGTCGCCCGTGCGCGCCATCAGCAATGCCTTGTGGATCATGAGGTTGTCGCCGGGACGCACGCGAACGGTCAGGGCGGGACCGCACAGCTTCGCCCCCGCAGCGCCGTGGAAAGGCCGCAGGCCAATACAGGCAACCTGCAGGCCGGCGCAGTCCGCCACCACCGCGGCCGGTGCGGCCCGGAAGAAGTCGACACAACCGTCGGGCAGGGCATCGGCACAGGGCTTGATCAAGTAGCCCGTCGGCCAGGATGTGCGCGGAGAATCTTGTGACATTCGATATTCCAGAAGAAGAATGCGCCGCGCCGGCGGCGCGCAGGAGACCGCGTGGAAATTATGGCGATGCGCGCAGGCGACGTAAACGTTGCTTCGACGAATCAACCTGGACGCCGCGCGCCGCCGCGCTCATGATGAGCCGGCGTTGCATCCAACCAGAACGATCCCGCCGCGCGGGAATGGGGAGAACCACCATGGCCGTGAGCCACCATATCAAGACCATCCTGGCATGCGCCCTGGCCTTGCCAATCCCGCCTGCCGACGCTTCGCCCGCGTCCGCGCCGGACCCGGGCGAATTGTCGATCGCCGAAATGCTCCAGGCGCAAGCCGCGGGCCGCATCCGTTGCGCAGACGTCGCGCGCAATGCGCTGGCAACGATCAGGCAGCGGGACCCGCAACTCAAGGCGTTCATCTCGGTCAACCCGGACCTGCTCGCGGACGCGCAGAAGCTGGATGCGCTTCGGCGCGCGGGCACGGTGTTGCCGTTGCATTGCATACCGATAGCGGTCAAAGACAACCTCGACGCAAAAGGCATGGCCACGACAGGGGGCTCCGTTCTATTGCATGGCAATGTGGCGGGCGAAGACGCGGACGCGCTGAGCCGGTTGCGCGACGCGGGCGCGCTGTTCATAGGTAAAACGAACCTTGACGAGCTCGCCGTGGCCGGCAGCACCATCAGTTCGCTGGGCGGCCAGACGCTCAATGCCTACGATCCCACGCGATTTGCCGCCGGCTCCAGCGGCGGCTCAGCGGTGGCCGTGGCCACCGGCATGAGCCTGTGCGCGCTGGGCACCGAAACCGTCAATTCACTGCGCAACGCCGCCAGTTCCGCTGGCGTGGTGGCGCTGCGCAGCACGGCCGGGCTGGTCAGCCGGCGCGGCGCCATCGCGCAGTCCTCGACCATGGACGTGGTCGGCCCAATCTGCCGGTCGGTGGACGACGCCGCGCGGGTGCTTGCCGTCATGGTAGATCCGCGGCCTGCCGGCGCCGAGGCGGCGCGCGCGGCAACGGCTCTGCGGGCGGGCCCGCCGGCGCGCGCGTCCCTGGCCGGCAAGCGTTTCGGCGTGCTGGCGAACCTGTTCGGCAAAGGTCCCGAACACGAGCCGGTGAATGCGATCATACGCACGGCGCTGGACGCCCTGCGCGCGCAAGGAGCGCAAATCGTCGAGATTGACGACGCGGAATTCGATTCCGACTTGGGCAGCAAGCGGCTCAACGTGGCCAACTATGAGTTCGGCCCATTATTCGAGGCGTTCCTGGCGCGCCTGCCCACGGGCGCCGGGCCGGCCTCGCTGCGCGCATATGTGGCCGCGGGCCGGTATCCCGCCGGGATGAGCAAGTTCCTGCAGCAGTCCGTGGCCTGGCAGGACCCTCTTGCCATGCCGGAGTACCGCGAGGCACTGCGCTACGGCGACACACTACGCCGCAAGATGTTGGACTTGATGGACACCCAGGCGCTGGACGCCATGGTCTACCCGGCACAGAAGCGCCCCCCCTTGGCCGTGGGCGATGCCCCCAGGCCGGAACGCAACGGCATATTCGCATCGGCCCTGGGATTCCCGGCGATCGACCTGCCGGCCGGCTTCACGCCACCCGACGCTGGCGCGCCAGTCGGATTGCCGGTCGGACTGGACATGCTGGCCAGGCCCGGCGACGACGTGCGCCTGTTGGGGCTGGCGCTGGCCGTCGAGCAGACCTTGCAGGCCCGCCGCAAACCACCGACCGCGGATCGGCGTTGACGGCGCTGCGCGCCCTTTCCCGGGCCAACGGCACCTAGTCCGGCACGTAGCGCGCCCGGGGCCGGATGAGCAGCGGCGAACTGTACTGCTCCAGGGCGTGCGCGTTCCAACCGACGATTCTGCTGACCACGAAAATGCGCTCGCACGCGTCCGTCGGCAGGCGCAGCAGATGCGTGACCGCGGCCAAGGCAAAATCGTTCTTGGGCAGCAGGCCCTGACTGGAGCGGGCAGCATGGAGCAGCCCGTCGATGCGCGCCATATCGCGGCCGGACGCGATGCCCCGGAGGTCATCGAGAAGGGCCGTCGCGCGCGGGTCGCCCTTGGGATAGAGCGGATGGTTGAAGCCCGGCAACGCCTGGCCTGTCGCCACGTGGGCGGCCACCAACGCGGCTGGTTCCTCGCCGCGCAATGTCGCGCCAGTCAAGGCCATCACCGCCGAAAAGTTCGCGTGTTTGACGCCGCTGGCCGCACAACAACCCGCAAGGGTGGCGGCATAGGGCGATGCCATGGTCGAGGCGACGCAGCGCAACGCGAAGCTGGACGGATTCAGCTCGTGGTCGGCGTGCAGCACGAGCGCGCGTCGGATGATGTCGGCCGCGCCGGCCGGCACGCCCCAGGCGCGCGCCATGGCCTCGTGTATCGCAGCGCCATGCAGCTCATCGCCAACCGCGAGGATCGCGCCGGCGCGCAGGATGCGGCTGGCGTGCCTAAGCTGCTCGTCGCGGCTCAGCGCCTCGCGCACGTGCAGCCGATCCATGTTCGTGAGCAGCCATTGATGAAAGCGCGGCAGAAAGCGCTCGCCGCCCGCGCCGGCGTCCTCCGCCACATCCGCGCGGCCCGTCTCGGGCAGGCTATCCACGTCCCAAAGCAAGGCCGCCGTCTGCTCGAGCGTGGCGGTCGCGCTGAAAGCGATGGCGTCCTGGCCGCGAAACCACGGTCTGCCGGCCTTGATGGCGCAGACCTGGCTGTCCATCACTGGCAATCCGAAACTGAGCGAAGCCCGCGCGGCGCTGCCCGCGCTGCGGCCGCGATCGCGCTTGCGCGCGTATTCCTCGACCTCCGCCCTGTTGTACTGGCTGTTGCCCGTGACGGGATCGATTACGCGGCCGATGCGGCCACGGCTGACGTAGGAGTAGAGCGTGCGCAGGGATATCCCGAGCAACTTCGCCGCCTCATCGGATCCGATCAGCGGAATCCGCTTTTTTTCGCGGGATATGTGGCTTTCCATGCATTGATTCGGCGAATCTACGTTGACCCGAATAGTGTGGCCGATAAGATCGTCGAACACAACACAGCGAGGCTTCGTGCCTCGGTCCCATCAATGCGATCACGGCGGAGGAGCCCACGGCATGCGCAGCCATTCAATCATCCTGGAAACTCGAAAAACAGGCGCGGCCGCCCGCGTCGCGGACGTAAGCCTGCACGTGGCCGGCGTCGCGCCGCGGTCGAACTGGAGCTTCCTGAAGCTCATCATGGACGACGGTCGCCATGGCTGGGGCGAGCTGACGTTGCGCGCCCATGAGGGTGCGATGAGTGCCATCCTGGCACGCTTGATGCCGTCTATCCGCAACCTGACGCTGGACGAACTCGCCACGCTTTGCAAAGCCTACCCCGGCATGCCCGCAGGGCGCGCGGGCAATGCGGTTATCAGTGCGCTGGATCAGGCCAGCCTCGACCTCGCCGGCCAGTATCTGGACCTGCCAATCTGCGATCTGTGGGGCCGAGCCGATCGCACGCCGCTGCGGTCCTACGCGACCGTCAATCGCAGTGTCAGGGAACGCACGCCGGCGGGTTTTGCCCAAGCCTGCAAGGCCGCCGTCGGCGCGGGCTTCCAGGGCATCAAGATCATGCCGTTCGATGCGGTGACGCCGCGGACGGCATCGTCCGCCGAGGGCGTGGCGGAGGCCGCGCGCGCCGTGCAGCGCATCCTGGCGGTGCGCGACGCGATCGGGCCGGACCTGCCGCTGATGGTCGACTGCCACTGGCGCCTCGATGGCGACGCCGCCAGGCGCTTCATCGATGATTTGTCCGACGCCCGCCTGCATTGGCTCGAATGTCCGGTACCGGAGTCCCCCGAATGGCACGACAGCATCCGCGCGTTGCGCAGGCATGCGAACCATGCCGGCATGCGACTGGCCGGCGCCGAGAACATCATCGGCGTGGCCGGCGCATTGCCTTTCGTGGCGCAAGGGCTGTACGACGTCATCATGCCGGATATCAAGTACTGCGGCGGCTATGGCGAATTCGCCCGCATCGCCGCCTTGGCGGCCGGTCACGATGTCGCCGTCTCGCCGCATAACCCTTCGGGCCCGGTGGCCCATGCGCACACCGTGCATGTGTGCGCGGCGCTCGGCATCACCGAGGCGGTCGAACAGCAATTCGCCGAGTCGCCGTTGTTCGAGACCGGTGTGCGCGGCAACGCGCCCGTGCTGCGCGACGGCCATTTCCGCGCGAGCGCCGAACCCGGCCTGGGGATCGTCGTCGACGAGGCCATCCTGGACGGCCACCCGCCCGGCGACGTCGCGCTGTCGCTGTTCGACCCCAGCTTCGCTTGACGCACCGGACAGGGTGCAGGAGACACACATGAACGAACGACGCAAATTCCTCACAACAACGATGGTCCTGGCGGCTGGCGCTGCGCTACGGCCAGCCTGGGCGGCTGCGGGATACCCCGAGCGGCCGATACGGTTGGTCGTGCCCTATGCGCCAGGAGGCGGCTCCGACGTGCTGGCGCGCGTGGTGGCGCGCGGCCTGACGGACAGGCTGGGCGTCAGTGTGGTGGTGGAAAATCGCGGCGGCGCGGGCGGCGCCATGGGACTGGAGGCGGTGGTACGCTCGCAGCCCGACGGCTACACCCTGGTCCTGCTGTCCACCTCGCACGCCACCAACGGCGCGGTAATGCGGCTGAACTATGACGTTGTCAAGGACACCAGCGCCGTGGGGATGATCGCGTCCGGTCCCTGGTTGCTCGTAGCAGGAAAGGAAACCGGCTTCACCCGCCTGGCGGATCTGCTGCGCGCGGCGAAGGAAAAACCCGGCAGTCTGAACTACGCCAGCTCGGGCACCGGATCGTCGACGCATCTGGCCACTGAGCTGTTCGCCCGCAGAGCCGGAATTTCGGTCTCCCACGTGCCATACCGTAGCACCGGTCTGGCCTTGACCGATCTGCTGGCCGGTCGGGTTCAGTTCATGTTGGCGAGCACGGCGTCGGTGACGCCCTATGTCCGCGATGGGCGGTTGGCGGCCTTGTGCGTATCAACCGAGAACCGCAGCAGCCTGTTGCCCGATATCCCGACAGCGCCGGAGGCCGGCGTTCCAGGATTCTCCGCGACCTTGTGGCATGGCCTCTCGGCGCCAGCGGGAACCCCGGACGCGGTGGTCAGCCTGCTCAACGCACGCTTGTCCGAGGCGTTGCAAGCGCCCGCGCTGCGGGAACAGTTCGCCAGGGAAGGGCTGGAACCCAAATCCTCCACGCCCCAGGCGTTCGCCGGGCTGGTAGCCAGCGAAGTCGAGATGTGGCGAGAGGCTGTCAAGACAGCGGGTATAAAGCCGGAATGACGGGCCTTGGCGCCGAGTCTGCCGTCCAGCCCTACCCCGCAATGGCCTGGGCCAGTTGCTGAATGGACAGCGGCGCGCAGCCCTCGGCGTCATTGCTGACCGTCACGTAGGCCGGCTGGCCCGCGCCCGTAATGCCGCGGATCGTGCGCGCCAGCGCCGCGCGCGTGGGAAGATCCTCGCTGAGCAGGGCATTGAACGGATCATGCTTCTTCTGCGCGTCGGCATAACCGTATGCGCCGAACACGCGGTTCAGGTTCCAGCGGCAGACCAGCGGCCCCGGCCAGAGCGCGCGCAGCATCGGCAGTTGCGCGTCGATCGGTGGCATCTTGCCATGCAGCCCCAGGCAGAACGTGGCCCCATGCGCCTTGAGCGTGTCGACCAGCGCCTGACCCAGCAGTTCCGGGTCGCGCACTTCCACGGCGACGATCACGGCATCATGCGCGGACAATGCCTCCCGCACGGCGGCCAGCATGCGCCCCAGTTTTTCGAACAGCGATGCCGAGCGGCTCAACATGCCCAGAGGCAACGGACTCAGTTGGAACACCAGCACACCGAGCTTGGCCCCCAGGCCTTCGAGCGCGGGGAGCACGAATTCCTGGACCGCCACCGACGGGTCGAGGAAAAGCGGATTGGCCTGCCGCGTCCTGCCTGCTTCGCCACGCACCTGGGCATCGGTAACGCTGGCGGGGCATTTGACGACGAAACGGAAATCCTCATCGACCTGCCCCGCATAAGCGGCGTACTGGCTCGCCGTCAACGGCTGCCAGAACGTGCGGTCCACGCAAACGGTGCGCAGAAGCGGATGCCGATGATAGGCGCCCAGGCCGTGCCTGGACAGCGTGCTCGAATCATATTCGCCGTCCCAGACCAACCCTTCCCAGCCGGGGTACGACCAGGTGGAGACGCCAAAGCGCAATTGGGCGGGCAACTGCTGGGCGAGCGCGCGCCACTCTTGCCCCGCGGGCGCGGGAAGCACTTTGGCCATGCCCCGGAGAGCGGAAAGCTCGGGGATGTCACGAGACGCTGTCTGCGACGGGGCGTTGGCCGGCGGCACTGGTAGCGCATCACCGAAAAGATCGTCTTGCATGCTTGATGTACGGTCGCGGGGATGGGCTATAGGGTACTTGAATCCCACCAGCGCATTGGGGATGTACACCGAGTGACGGGATGCGACGCAACGCCCCGACGGGGAACCAGGCACACGTTGCCGGAGCGAGCGCATGCGGGAAATTGGCGATATGGAGCGGGTGAAGGGAATCGAACCCTCGTATGAAGCTTGGGAAGCTGCCGTTCTACCATTGAACTACACCCGCTCGGGTGTCGTGCCCCGGCACAAGACCGGGGCAGAGGCCAAGATTATAGCCTGGGTTTTTCCGCCCCAGGCCGTCCCCCTCAATTCGCCGTGATGCCCGCCGCCTTCACCACCTTGCCCCAACGGTCCAGCTCGGCCTGGGTGTAGTCGCCCAGCGCCTTCGGCCCCATGAATTCCGCCTCGGCGCCCTGCTCGGCCGCCTTCTGGCGGAAGGCGTCGGTCTGCATGATCTTCTGGATTTCACCGGCGATCTTGGCCACCACCGGCGCGGGCGTGTCCTTGGGCGCGTACATGGCGAACCAGGACGAGACGATGAGGCCGGGATAGCCGGCCTCGGCGGCGGTGGGCACGTCCGGCAGCGACGCCAGGCGCGTATTGCCGGTGACGGCCAGCGCGCGCAGCTTGCCGGCGGCGATCTGGCCGAGCAGCGGCGGCGGCGTGGTGATAGTCATGTCGACGGCGCCGCCCAGCAGGTCGTTCAGCGCCGGGCCGGTGCCCTTGTACGGGATGTGGGTGATCTGCGTACCCGCCATCTGGTTGAGCAGTTCGGTGGCGACCTGCTGCAACGAACCATTGCCGGACGATGCGTAGTTGAGCTTGCCCGGGTTGGCCTTGGCGTACGCGACCAGGTCTTTCAGCGACTTGATCGGCAGGTCCGGCCGCACCACCACGACCTGGGGCGCGGACAGCACATTGGCCACCGGCGCGAAGTCCTTGATCGGATCCCAGCCGGAGGTCGGCGTGACGTGCGGGGTGATGACCTGGAAGCCGGAATACTGCAACAGCAACGTATAGCCGTCGGGCTTGGCGCGGGCAACCGCCTGGGCGGCGATGCCGCCGGAAGCGCCCGGCTTGTTCTCGACGACCACGCTCTGTCCCAGCGCGGCGCCCAGGGGCTGGGCGATGAGGCGGGCGGCGATGTCGGTGGTGCCGCCGGGCGCGGCGGACACGATCAGCGTCACGGGACGATTGGGAAAATCCGCCTGCGCGTGGGCAGCGCCCGCGGCGGCCAGGCCCAGCGCGATGGCGCAGGCGCGTAGAACGGGAATGGATCGAAATGCGGTCATGCGGTTGTCTCCTTGCTGTTTTTGTATAAAGCGCCCCAGGCGCATGGTGTGAAGCGAAAGTCTATGCGGCGCCGCCGGCCGGCCCGAACCGCTCCGCCAGCCACGCGGGCGGCGGATGCGCGGCCAGGCGCGGCCCGGCGCGCAACAGCGCCATGGGCAGGTCGCGACCGACCAGCCCTGGCAGTCCGCGCAGGATGGCGAGCAGCGCTTCGAGCGACACGCCCGTGCGCACGCCCATGCACTCGAACATGTGGACCAGTTCCTCGGTGTTGACGTTGCCGCTGGCGCCGGGCGCGTACGGACAGCCACCCAGGCCGCCCGCGGCCGCGTCGAAGCGGGTGATGCCGGCCTGCCAGGCGGTGACGGCGTTGGCCAGGGCCATGCCGCGCGTATTGTGCAGGTGAACGGTGAGCGCTGTGCCCGGCAAGCGCTGCGCGGCCTGCGCGCACAGCTCGCCGACCTGGCTGGGGTAGGCCATGCCGGTGGTGTCGCACAGCGTGATGCCGCGGGCGCCGGCGTCGACCAGGCGGACGGCCAGGTCCAGCACCTGCCCCGCCGGCACGTCGCCATCGAAGGGGCAGCCGAACGCGGTCGACAGCGAGACGTTGCAAGGCGCGCCGGCGCGTCCGGCGGCCGCCAGCACCTGGCTGAGTTCGTCGAACGACTGCTGCCGGGTCATGCGCAGGTTGGCGCGGTTGTGCGTCTCGCTGCACGACATGACCAGGTTCATCTCGTCGACGCCCGCTTCCAGCGCCCGCTCCAAGCCGCGGATGTTCGGCACCAGCGCGGTGTAGATCACGCCGCGCCGGCGGCGGATGCCCTGCATCACGGCGCCGGCGTCGGCCAGGGCCGGAATCGCCTTGGGCGAGGTGAAGCTGGTGACCTCGATGCGGGCGAAGCCGCAATCGGACAACGCGTCGATGAAGGCGATCTTGTCTTCGGTGGGCACCATGCGCGCTTCGATCTGCAGGCCGTCGCGCGGGCCGACCTCGTTGATTTCCAGGACGGGGGAACCGGTGTTCATGAGCGCATCCTCGATGCCGGATTAAGGGAAATGGCGCGGTTCATGCGATCACGCCGCGCGCCCGCAGCGCCTCGCGCTGTTCCGGACTCAGGCCCGCCGCCGCCAGCACCGCGTCGGTGTGCTCGCCGAGCGTCGGCGCGCGCTCGCGCACCGCGCCGGGGTTGGCCGACAGGCACGGAAACACCGCGGGCATGTCCACCGCGATGCCGCTGGCGGCCTCCAGGCGGGTAATGGCGCCGCGCGCCTGGTAATGCGGATCGTGGGCGATGTCGGCCACCGAATAGATGCGGCCCGACGGCACGTCGGCTTCGCGCATGGCCTGCAGCACCTCGTCGATGCTGCGTTCGCCGGTCCAGGCGCCGATGGCCTGGTCGATCTCGGCGACGCGGCGCGCGCGGCCGTCGTTGTGCGCCAGGTCGGGATCGCGGCCCAGGTCGTCGCGGCCGATGCGCGCCATCAGCCGGGTGTAGATGGCATCGCCATTGCCCGCGATCAGCACATAGCCGTCGCGGCACGGATAGGCGTTGGACGGCGCGATGCCGGGCAGCGATGCGCCGGCCGGTTCGCGCACGGCGCCGAACACCGAATACTCGGGCAGCAGGCTTTCGCTGAGGTTGAACAGGCTTTCGTACAGCGCCGCGTCGATCACCTGGCCCTGGCCGCCACGGGCATCGCGCTGGTACAGCGCCAGCAGCACGCCCAGCGCGCCGTGCAGGCCGGCGATGGTGTCGCCCAGCGACAGGCCGGCGCGCACCGGCGCGCGGCCGGGTTCGCCATTCAGGTAGCGCAGGCCGGCCATGGCTTCGCCAATCGCGGCAAAGCCCGGCTCGCGCGCCTTCGGACCGGTCTGGCCGTAGCCCGAAATGCGCAGCATGATCAGGCGCGGGTTCAACGCGTGCAGGGTCTCCCACGACAGGCCCCACTTCTCCAGCGTGCCGGGACGGAAATTCTCGATCAGCACATCGGCCTCGGCCGCCAGCTGGCGCACGATGTCCTGGCCTTCGGGCTGGCGCAGGTCGACGCACACGGACTGCTTGTTGCGCGACTGGGCCTCCCACCACACCGAGGTGCCCTCGTGCAACAGGCGCCATTTGCGCAACGGGTCGCCCTGCCCCGGCGGTTCGATCTTGACGACCTGCGCGCCGAAGTCCGCCAGCGTCTTGGCGGCGAACGGTCCCGCGATGAGTTGTCCCAGTTCCAGCACGCGTATGCCGGCGAGTATCTGCCCTGCCATGTCGCCTCCCGGGCGCATCCAACCGATGATGGCGGAGTGTGCGCCATCGTCCGCGGGGGCGGAATGGACGATTCGGGAAGGGGGCATTCCCGGATCGAGAAAGCCCTAGGGCCTGTGCGAGGCTCCTTTTAGTGTGAACAGGCCCTAGGCCGTGCCCGGGTCCTGCGCGCCGCGCAGGTGCGCCAGCAGCAGCCGCGCCGCCACCGGCAGCGCATCGGCGTCGCGCACGCCCAGCAGCAGCCAGCGGCGCGCCCAATCGTCGGCCAGCGGAATCAGCCGGATGGGCATGGAGCGCGCATGCGGCTCGGCCGCCAGGCGCGGCAGGATGCCGACTCCGCGCGTGGCGGCCACCATGCGGCAGATGGCGTCGAAGCTGCGCACCTGGATGCGCAGCCGCATGTCGCGGCCCAGCCGGCCGCTCTCGTCGGCCAGGCGGGTGGCCAGCGAGGTCGCGGGCGGCAGGCCGACGTAATCGTAGGCCAGGGTATCGGCGAACGCCACGCTGGCCTGGCGCGCCAGCGGATGGCGCTGCGGCACGATCAGCACCAGCTCGTCGAGCCGGTACGGCACGGTGGCCAGGCCCACCGCCGGCGTGCGGTCGGCGAACACGCCGATGTCGGCGCGGTTCTCCAGCACGGCGGTGACGATGTCGCTGCTGTTCTGCTCTTCCAGGTCGATGCGCACCGCGGGATGCGCTTCCATGAAGGACGCCAGGTCTTCCGGCAGGAACTGCGTCAGCGACGAGGTATTGGCGGCGATGCGCACCTGCCCGCGCACTCCTCGGGCATAGTCCGATAGCGTGCCGGCCATCTGCTCGACTTCCTGCAGCACCCGCAGGGCATGCACCAGGCAGGCCTGGCCGGCCTCGGTCAGTTCGACCCCGGCCGCATTGCGGTACAGCAGCTGGGTATCCAGCGCCGCCTCCAGGTCCGAGATCCGCTTGCTGGCCGCGCCCACCGCCAGGTGCGACTGGCGCGCGCCGGCCGAGATGCTGCCCTGGCGGGCCACCGAGACGAAAAGCGAGAGCGTGACGAGGTCGATGCGGGCGACATTCATGGCGGACGGACGGCGCCAGGCGGGCGCCGCGGCTGCACTATAGCGCGGCCCGCCCCCGTCACCCCCCCAGGGCGGCCGCGGGCAATAAGTCCCCATTTAATCCACAAGGCGGACTGCAGCCCGGCGGGGCTGCCACTACAATCCCGCCTATGACAACGAACAGCTTTGGGAATCCTCCCGTGAACACCCCCGCAACACCCGGCAACCCCGACGCACCCGCGCCGGTTTCCCGCCAGACCGAAGCCGCGCTGGCCAGCGCCGCGCACGCCCCCAACAGCCCGGGCGCCACCCACATCCGCAGCTTCGTCCACCGCCGCGGCCACATCACCCAGGGCCAGCAGGCCGCGCTCGAACAGTTGCTGGGCAAGTGGTCGATTCCCTACGCCGCCCGGCGCCTGGATCCGGCCGCCGCCTTCGGCCGCGAAGCGCCGACGGTGCTGGAAATCGGCTTCGGCATGGGCGAGACCACCGAAAAAATCGCGCTGGCGCGCCCGGGCGACAACTTCCTGGGCGTGGAAGTGTTCAACGCCGGCGTCGGCTCGCTGCTGCGCCGCATCGAGGATTCCAGCATCCCCAACCTGCGCATCATCCAGCACGACGCGGTCGAGGTCGTGCGCGACATGATCGCGCCGGACTCGCTGGCCGGCGTCCATATCTACTTTCCCGACCCCTGGCCCAAGAAGCGCCACCACAAGCGCCGCCTGGTGCAACCGCCGTTCATCGCGCTGCTGGCCAGCCGCATCGCGCCGGGCGGCTACATCCATTGCGCCACCGACTGGGAAGACTACGCGGTGCAGATGCTGGACGTGCTGGGCAACGAACCGCAACTGAAAAACACGGTGGACGGCTACGCCCCGCGCCCCGACTACCGTCCCCTCACCAAATTCGAGAACCGTGGCCTGCGTCTGGGCCACGGCGTCTGGGACCTGATCTTCAAGCGAGTGGCCTGATGCTCTACCCCGCGATCGAACCCTACCGCCACGGCATCCTGGATACCGGCGACGGCCACCAGGTCTATTGGGAGCTCTGCGGCAATCCGCAGGGCAAGCCCGCCGTGTTCCTGCACGGCGGCCCCGGCAGCGGCTGCTCGCCGGTGCATCGCCAGCTGTTCGACCCGCAGCGCTACAACGTGCTGCTGTTCGACCAGCGCGGTTGCGGCCGTTCGACGCCGCACGCAAGCCTGGACAACAACACCACCTGGCACCTGGTGGCCGACATCGAACGCCTGCGCACCGAAATCATGGGCGCCGACAAATGGCTGGTGTTCGGCGGTTCCTGGGGCTCGACGCTGGCGCTGGCCTACGCCGAAACGCACCCGCAGCACGTCAGCGAACTGGTGGTGCGCGGCATCTTCACGCTGCGCCGCGCCGAAGTCCAGTGGTTCTACCAGGAAGGCGCGTCGTGGCTGTTCCCCGACCGCTGGGAAGAGTACCTGGCGCCCATCCCCGAAGCCGAGCGCGGCGACCTGGTGGCGGCCTATCACAAGCGCCTGACGGGCGACGACCCGGCCGAGCAATTGCGCGCCGCCAAGGCCTGGAGCAAATGGGAAGACAGCACCATCACGCTGCTGCCCAGTCCGCGCCACCAGCAAAGCCACGCCGCCGACCGCGCCGCGCTGGCCTTCGCCCGCATCGAGAACCACTATTTCACGCACGCCGGCTTCATGGAAGAAGGCCAGCTGATCCGCGACGCCCATAAGCTGCGCGGCATCCCCGGCACCATCGTGCAGGGCCGCTACGATGTCTGCACGCCCGCGCGCAGCGCCTGGGACCTGCATCGCGCCTGGCCCGAGGCCGAATTCCACATCGTGCCCGACGCGGGCCACGCCTTCGACGAACCCGGCACGCTGGCGCGCCTGATCGCCGCCACCGACGCCTACGCCAAACGCTGAGGAGACCGACATGCACATCACCTTGAACGGCGACGCCCGCGAATTCCCGCTCGACACCACGGTGGACGAATTGCTCGAAACGCTGGGCTATGCCGGCAAGCGCGTCGCGGTGGAACGCAACGGCGAAATCGTACCCAAGAGCCAGCACGCGCAAACCGCGCTGTCCGATGGCGACCAGGTCGAGATCGTGGTCGCGGTGGGCGGAGGCTGAGGCAATCGCGCCAACTCCTGCGAAAGATCGAATATCGCAAAAAGGGCTGCAGCAATGCAGCCCTTTTTTGCTGCAGCAATGCAGCCCTTTTTTCCTCAATCTGACGGAGGGCTAGCAACCTGTTACACGTTAACCCCTCGTCTGGCGGCAACGGCGCGAGTCATAATCGTCGTTGCTGGCGTTGTCGTCGTCAAGTTGTCGTGTTGTTGTTCTAACGTTGCACAATGCCCTGCGGGGCAGAGGAGGCATCATGAACACCGCCGTCATCATCAACCTCATCATCCAGCTTGTCGCCGGCGCGGCCGGTGGCAACGGCCTGGGAAAAATGCTTCAGCAATTCAACCTGGGGCCCCTGGGCAACACCATCGCCGGCGCGATCGGCGGCCTGGCCGGCGGTTCCTGGCTGGCGCCGATGATCACCGCCGGCGCCGGCGCCGTCGCGGCGGGCAACAGCGGAATGGATCTTTCCGAGATTGCCAGCAGCGTGGTCGGCGGCGGCGTGGGCGGCGCGGTACTGACGCTCATCGCCGGCATCGTGCGCAAGATGTTCGTGGGCCGCGCGCCCTGACATGCATCGCTCTTTTTCTCACCGCAACATAGATAAAGGAAACACGATGGGTCTGCTCAATTTCATCAAGGACGTTGGAGAAAAACTCTTCGGTGCCAGCGAGGCCAAGGCGGCGACGCCGGATGAACTGAAGAAAGAGCTCGACAAGCACGGCCTGAACGCCGATGGCCTGCAGATCTCGGTGGACGGCGACAAGGTCACCGTCACGGGCGAGGCCGCCAACACCGAAGCCGCCGAGAAGATCGCGCTGGCGCTGGGCAACACCGTCGGCGTGGCCGCTGTGGACAACCAGTTGAAGGTCAAGCAGGCCGCGCCGGAAGCCAAGATGTACACGGTGCAAAAGGGCGACAACCTGTGGAAGATCGCCGAGGCGCAATACGGCAAGGGCCAGGGCGCCAAGAACACCCTGATCTTCGAGGCCAACAAGCCGATGCTGACCAGCCCCGACAAGATCTATCCGGGCCAGGTGCTGCGCATCCCGCCCCTGTCGTAAACCATGCGAACCGGCCCTCGCGGGCCAGTATCGCGGCGCAGAACCCCCTGCCTGCCGCGATGATTTGGCCAGGCGCAATGCCTGGCCATTTTTTTGGCGGAGATCCCGGAGCACGGGCCGGCGGCCATCGACAGGCCCACGAGACGGGTCCGGCCGTGCCGCCCCCTTGCCGTGCCGCTCAGCCCTTCATGAAGCGGCCCATGCCCTTCATGCCGCCCATGGCGCGCATCATCTTGGCCATGCCGCCCTTCTTCATCTGCTTCATCATGCCCTGCATCTGCTCGAACTGGGCCAGCAGGCGGTTGACTTCCTGCACGGGCACGCCCGAACCCGCCGCGATGCGGCGCTTGCGCGAAGCCTTGATGAGTTCCGGCTTGGCGCGCTCGGCCGCCGTCATGGAATTGAGGATGCCCTCGGTGCGGCGCAGCTGCTTTTCCGCCTGGCCGCCCTGCAGCTGGCCGGCGGCCTGCTGGAACTGGGCCGGCAGCTTTTCCAGCAGCGAGCCCATGTCGCCCAGCTTCTTGACCTGGCCGAGCTGGTCGCGGAAGTCGTTCAGGTCGAATTTGTTGCCCGACTTGATCTTGGCCGCCAGCTTCTGGGCCTCGGCGATGTCGATGTTCTTCTGGGCCTGCTCGACCAGCGAGACGATGTCGCCCATGCCCAGCACGCGCTGCGCCATGCGCTCGGGATAGAACGGCTCCAGGCCGTCCAGCTTTTCCGATACGCCGACGAACTTGAGCGGCTTGCCGGTGACGTGGCGCACCGACAGGGCCGCGCCGCCGCGGGCATCGCCGTCCAGCTTGGTCAGCACCACGCCGGTCAGCGGCAGCGCCTCGGCGAAGGCGCGGGCGGTGTTGACCGCGTCCTGGCCCTGCATGGCGTCGACCACGAACAGCGTTTCGACCGGCTTGACCAGGTCATGCAGCGCGCGGATCTCGCGCATCATGGCCTCGTCGATGCCCAGGCGGCCCGCCGTGTCCAGGATCAACACGTCGTAATGATGGCGGCGGGCATGGTCGACCGCGTTGCGGGCGATGTCCTCGGGTTTCTGGCTGGGGTCGCTCGGCAGGAAATCGACGCCGACCTGCGCCGCCACGCTCTTCAGCTGGTCGATGGCGGCCGGGCGGTAGACGTCGGCGGACACCACCAGCACCTTCTTCTTGCCGGTCTTGCGGCCGTGCTGGGTGTGCTGGCCTTCGCTCAGCCAGCGGGCCAGCTTGCCGGTGGTGGTGGTCTTGCCCGCGCCTTGCAGGCCGGCCATCAGGATGACGGCTGGCGGCTGCACCGCCAGCGACAGTTCGCCGGAATCGGCGCCCAGGTCGCCGCCCATGAGGGCGGTCAGTTCCTTGTGGACCACGCCCACCAGGGCCTGGCCGGGACTGAGGCTGCCGGCGACTTCTTCGCCCAGCGCCTTTTCCTTGACCCGGGCGACGAAGTCGCGCACCACGGGCAGCGCCACGTCGGCTTCCAGCAGGGCCATGCGCACTTCGCGCAGCATTTCCTGGGTGTTGGCCTCGGTCAGGCGGGCTTCGCCGCGCAGCGTCTTGACGACGCGCGACAGGCGTTGAGTTAGGTTATCGAGCATGAGAGGCGTTTCCGCTTAAACTAGTTGATTGAACGGTGGCCGCAGGCGCGGATTGCGCACTGTCGGGCGGCATGCGCCCCCAGGCCCCATCCAGACAACGGTTTCTATGTCACTAGGCATTGTATTTCACACAGCGGCCGCCCTGGCGTACGCCGTGCTGGGGGGATCCCTCTGGATCCGCCTGGCGGGCGCCGGGGAAGTCGAACAAACGGGCAAGATCGCCCGTCTGTGCCTGCTGGGAGCCCTGGTTCTCCATGGAATCGGGCTGCAACAATCCATGCTGGGGGCCCCGCACCTGTTCATCGGGTGGGCCCTGGCCCTGTCGGCCGCCATCTGGCTGGGCATGGTCGTCTTCTGGCTCGAAAGCCTGCTGGTGCGCATCGACGGCCTGCAATTGCTGCTGCTGCCGGCCGCCACCCTGGCCAGCGGCCTGGCCGCGCTGTTCCCCCAGGGGCAGTTCGTGCCCCACGCCGACAATGCCTGGCTGCGCGCGCACCTGCTGATCGCCCTGGCCGCCTACGGCCTGATCACCATCGCCGCCCTGCACGCCATGATGATGGCGCTGCTCGACCGCCACCTGCACCGTCCCCTGGACGCCCCCGCCGAGCGCAGCATCATCGGCCGCGTGCTGGACTCGCAGCCGCCGCTGCTGGTGCAGGAACAGCTGCTGTTCCGCATCATCTGGATCGGCTTCGTGGTGCTGACCCTGGCCGTCGGCTCGGGCTCCATCGCCTCCATGAAGCTCACCGGCCAGATCCTGCCGTTCGATCACAAGACCGTCTTCACCCTGCTGTCGTGGTTCACCTTCGGCGTGCTGCTGGCCGGGCGCCACATCTGGGGCTGGCGCGGCCGCGTCGCCCTGCGCTGGACCCTGACCGGGTTCGGTTTCCTGATCCTGGCCTACACCGGTAGCCGGTTCGTGCTGGAAGTCATTCTGCATCGAGGCTGACGTGGGCAAGCTGCTGTTCTGGATCGTCATCGTCATCGGCGTGCTGTTCGTGGCGCGCATCGCCGGCCGCATGGCCGCGGCCCGCCAGGCCCCTCCGGCCGACGCCAAGCCCCGCGGCACGGCCAACCCGCCCGCCGCCGGCGCCCCCGAGGCCATGGTGCGCTGCGCCCACTGCGGCATCCACCTGCCACGCTCCGAAGCCCTGCTGCAAGGCGGCCGGACCTGGTGCAGCCAGGAACACGCCCGGCTGGGGCCGGCGGCCAAATAAAGGCTGGCCTGAACGGCTGGCCGGTCCGGATTCGCCGGCCAGCCAGCCCGCCATTCCGCCAGCCAGCCCAGCCCGCTAGCTAGCCAGCCAGGAGAGGCTCGCCCATCACAGGACGCACGACAGCACCGCCCCCGGTGGGCCCCGCCCTCATTCGCTCCCTTTTTACACGCACGGCATAATGCATGTTGGATACCAACCTGCTTTCCTCCCATGCCCCTGCTTCTGGATCGACATGGCTGGCTGGCGCCGGCCCCGGGCGTTTCCCGACTGCCCTCCCCCAATTGCGACGCGCGTCCCCACGGCGCCCAGGTGTCGCTGCTGGTCCTGCACAACATCAGCCTGCCGCCCGGCCAATTCGGCGGCCCCGAAGTCGCCGGCCTGTTCCTGAACACGCTGGACTACGGCTCGCACCCCTGGCTGGAACGCCTGCGCGGCCTGAGGGTGTCGGCCCATTTCTTCATCCGCCGCGACGGCCGCATCGTGCAGTTCGTCTCCACCGATGCGCGCGCCTGGCATGCCGGGGTGTCGCGCTTCGCTGGCCGCGAGCGCTGCAACGACTTCTCCATCGGCATCGAGCTGGAAGGCACCGATACCCTGCCCTACACTGACGAGCAATATCTGGCGCTGCGCCGGCTGACGCCGGTGCTGCGCGCGCGTTACCCCCTGGCGGCCGCCTGGGGCCATGAACACATCGCCCCCGGCCGCAAGACCGACCCGGGGCCCGCTTTCAACTGGACGCGCTTCGGGCGCGACAGCGGCTTTGCGCGGCGGCAATTGCCGCCCGCCTGACCTTACAAGGACCGGTTATGTTGAAGATCTGGGGACGGCTGACGTCCGTCAATGTGCAGAAGGTGATGCTGGCCGTGCGCGAACTGGCGCTGCCGCACACCTTCATCGAGGCCGGCGGCCCGTTCGGCGTGGTCGACACGCCCGAGTACGCCAAGATCAACCCCAACCGCACCGTGCCCGCCATCGACGACGGCGGCTTCGTGCTGTGGGAATCGAATGCCATCGTGCGCTACCTGGCCGCGCGCTACGGCGCCGGCACCCTCTGGCCCGAGGACGTCTGCCTGCGCGCCGACGCCGACCGCTGGATGGACTGGCAGACCACCGAATGGCAAGGCGCCATGGTCCCGGCCTTCCTGGGCCTGATCCGCACCCCCGAAGCCAAGCGCGACCACGCCGCCATCGACCTGTCGGTCAAGCGCAGCAACGCCCGCGCGCAGATTCTGGACCAGGCGCTGCAAGGCCGCGAGTTCATCGCCGGCCGCCACCTGACCATCGGCGACATCGCCCTGGTGTGTTCCGCGCACCGCTGGCTGGGGCTGCCGATCGAACGACCGGACACGCCGGCGCTGTCGGCGTGGTACCGCCGCGTGATGATGCGGCCGGCGACGCAGGGGGTGTTGACGTTGCCGTTGGAGTAGCAGCCCCGGCAGGCGAAGGCATGCAACTGCACGCCTTCAGCCCCCCGGCATTCGGGGCGCATTTTGATTTAGCCGAAGAAGAAATTATCGCTGTCGAGATAGGGATAATTACTGCCGATCACGCCGGCCATCATGTATCCGTATCCGTTCGGCGTGGAAGGATCGGCGTAGTTCGTATATTCGATGAAGAAGTCCGCGATCCCATCGCCGGTTCTGTCTCCCTCCAGGCTTACGGTGGACGCCCGCCACCAACCGCTTTCGTCATCATGAGTGACGGGCCAATCCAGTCCGTGATGGTCCTCGGTCACATACCGGAGTTCTCCGGCATGCCCGGTGAACTTTCCTGTGCCGATAAACCGCATGGCCTGATGTCCCTCGGTATTCAGGTCGCCATCCAGGTTTGAAAAATCGAGCACGTCCGGCTCGATCCGCAGCCCCCCATATCCCCCAAGATAGGCCGGTTGGTAGTGCTTGAGGTTGAAATCGCGCGCTTCGCGAGCCGTGGTCAACCCATGGATGAACTTCGTCGTGATTTCCCCGGAGTCCGGATCGGCGAAATTACCATCGTTGAACACGATGCGATTGCCGCCACCATGCACGACGAAGGTATCGTTGCCACCACGGCCGGTGAACGTCATTCCCCCAAGCACGTCGCCGACCAGGATATCGTCGTAATCGCTGCCAATGACATAGTCGATATTGCGATATTCTCCCTGGCACCACTCGCCGCACGAACCGGATTTCAACTCCACAAATGCGTACCCGTACCCGCGAAGTTTACCCAGGGCGCTTTCATGGGTGAGGAAATGACTATTGACGTCATAGTCCTTGAGCCCAAAGGCGCTGGCCCGATCCGCAATCCACTTGTCCATGCGATCGTTGCCACTCACAACAATGTCGACGCCCCACTCGTTCAAGGAAAAATCCAGGACGTTGTATCCATCCGGATTGCCCACAACCTTGTTGGACCAGTCAAAGTCACTTCCCGGCATGAACCAGTTGATTGCATTGCCGCCGACCATTTCACTGGGAGTATTGTCACCGATGAGCACATAGGATTTTCCATCCTGAGCGGTGAAGGACTTTACGCCGCTGTCCGCCGCCAGGTCGGCATAAAAAACAACTTCAGGTGGTGGTCGCATGCTCGGGCTGTCGGCTGGGCGCTCGGCATCCGCAGCGCCACCAATCGGATGATCCCTCCCGATTTCCGCCAGAATTTCGGGAAGGATGGCGACCGCTTCCGGATAGTCCGCGGGATGTGTCGCAATTTCCCGCATCGCCAGGTAGATTTGGTAGTCGGAGAATCTGGCACCGTCATTGGCGGCGGCGACATCCGCAGCAGTCGGGCCACTGTCAACGTTCGAAAGCGTAGCGTGGGAGGGCTGCTGGTCAGGCAATGACTCCGTCGGCATACCTCCCGTATGAAGAGGGATATGCGTTCCTTCATTGACGAGCACGTCTCGGATGAATTTCGCCGCCGCCCCCTTGAGGTCGATGAGATCCGGCAGGGATGAAGCGATAGCAACGATAGCCATGCCGGCTACAACCGTTGGCATGCCTGCGCCAACCATGAGCAAAGTGCCCATTCCCGCGATCGCACCCGCTATTGCCGCACCTCCCCACACAGACGCCACTTCGGAGCCGATCGCAACCTTGGGAGGCGTGCCTGAAGCAATATCCTTCTGGATGACGCTCCAGCTGAAAATTCCTTGCATGAACTTCTCATGCGTTTGCGCCATCACGTTCAAATACTTGAAGGCTTGTTTGTCCAGCCGGGTTTCCAACAAGTCGCGAACGTATCCCAGGAATTTTCCTGTTTCCGGAATGAGCTTGTTGACCAACGGTTCCACCATCCCGCGCGTAGTCTGCGGATCGTGGTAATACCTCGATTCCTGGCTGTAGTGCGAAAAGTAATACGCTTCTTTTTGGTTGAGAATCTGCGCGATGTACCAGGCGGGAACGATCCGTGGTGTCGAGAAGTAAGACCAGCCGATGCCGTCCCACAGCCCAGACCCTAATCCACCGCCCCAACTCGGCGGCTCCGGCGGCCAAGTGCCATAAACGGTGACGGGGGCAAGCGTAGGCGTAGGCATGATGCGGCTCCTGATCGCGGATCATCAATAGCCGCCCGCAGGCACGCGGGCGACCGTCTATAGACATAAACGGTTGAGCCGCGATTTACAGTAAAAAAAAGCCGCAATTCAGACCAGTTCTCAGACACGGGCCCGCGTCCCGCGATCCGGAGCATGTCGCCGCAATCGCGGAGACCCCATCTGACGCGCTACTCCACCCAGGGCGTGCTCGCCCAGATCTTCCGCAGCCGCCCATCATCCTGCTTCAGGCGTTCCTGCCACTGCGGCCCATCCTGGTAGTCCATCTCGGTGAACTGCTGCTTCATCTGCGCCTGGAACTCCGGATTGGCGGCCACCTTGGCCAGCGCCTGGCGCAGCTTCTCGGCGACATCCGCCGGCAAGCCCTTGGGCGCGACAATGCCGCGCTCTGACGCGAACACCAGGTTCACACCCAGCTCCTTGAAGGTCGGCACGTCCGGCCCCAGCGGCGAGCGCGTCTCGCTGGCCTGGGCCAGCACGCGCATGTTCTTGCCGTGGTAGGGCATGACTTCGCCCAGGTTCAGGCCGCCGATCACGGTGTGCCCGCCCAGCACCGAGCTGCGCAGCGGCCCCGCGCCGTTGTAGGGCACGTGGTTGAGCTTGGTGCCCGTCAGGTTCTGGAACAGCACCAGCGCCAGGTGATCATCGGTGCCCACGCCGGTCGAGCCATAGCTGATCGAACCCGGCTTCTCGCGCGCCGCCTTGACCAAGGCGTCCAGCGTCTGGTACGGACTGTCGGCGGCGACGCTGAAGGCGCTGGGATCGCGCACCAGGTTGGCCAGGTAGGTGAAGTCGGCCGTGGTGAAGCCGGCCTTGCGTTCGATCGGCAGCGACACCAGCCCGGGCATGTTGGTCATGGCCAGCGTGTAGCCATCGGGCTTGGCGCGCGCCACGTACGACAGCGCGATGGCGCTGGACGCGCCCGGCTTGTTCTGCACCACGATGGTGGTGCCCAGCTCCTTTTCCAGGAACACCGCCAGCGAACGCGCCGTCAGGTCGGTGCCGCCACCGGGCGCGAAACCCACCACCAGTTCGATGGGATGGTCGGGCCAGGCCCAGGCCGGCCATGCGGCGCACAGCGCGGCCACGGACAGCGCGGCGCGAGCGGCCGCCTTGCGTGAAAAGAACATGGTTGTCTCCTGTTTGGGTAGTGCTGTTGTTATGCGTTGTGATGAGCCGGACAGGCCGGCCAGTCACGCGGGACGGCTACGACGGCCGCCCCGGGTCAAACTGTTCCCTAACCGACCTTCCCCCCTTCCTGCGCCTCGCGCCACGCCAGCAGGCGCGTCACGCCTTCGGCCATGCCCACTTGCGGCTGCCAGCCGATCTGTTGTCCCGCCAGATCGTGCGGGATATGGAAAGCGCCGCCCGAGGTCAGGCGCACGGTGCCCGGAGGGTCCGGCCGGATCTCCGGTTCCAGGTCGCTCTTGCAGTAGTCGAGCACCAGCCGCACCAGTTCACCGGTGGTGATGGGCGCCGGGCCGGACACGTTCACCGCGACATCGGTCGCGTCGCTCTGGAACGCGGCGACGTTGGCGCGCGCCACGTCCGAGACATGCACGAAGTGCTTGGTGTCGGTGCCGTCGCCGGGCAGCACGGGACGCTCGCCCTGACGCACGCGGTCATAGGTCTCCATGATGTACAGCGAATTCGCGGCGCGGTAGTGCTGGCGCTCGCCATAGACGGTGGAGTAGCGCAGCACGACATAGTCCAGCCCGGCCTTCTGGTAGTACTGGCGGCACAGCTGCTCGCCCATGATCTTGGAGGCGCCATACAGGATCGCCGCGGGCGGCGCGCCGACGGAATGGAACGGACCGTTCTCGACCAGCGCGCCGGCGATGCCGCTGCCGTAGCCGTAGACCGCGTTGGACGAAGCGAAAACGAACTTCTTCACCTTGTTGGCGCGGCAGGCTTCCAGCATGTTCTGCGCGCCGCGGATGTTCACGTCCACCGCCTGCCACGGCGTCTGCGCGAAGCCCAGCGTCATATACGCCGCCAGGTGCAGCACGCCATCCACGCCCTCGGTCGCGGCCAGCAGGTCGGGCAGGCGCATCAGGTCGCCGCGCACCACTTTCACGCGCGGATTGCCTTGCAGGTGGGCGATGGCCTCGGGCGTGCCAAAGGCGAAGTTGTCCAGCAGGATCACCTCGCGCACGCCGGCGGCCAGCAGCGCGTCGGCGGTGTGCGAGCCCACCAGGCTGGCGGCGCCGGCGATCAGGATGCGGGCATCGGCCAGCGGCAGCGCCGCGCTTTTCTTGTCTGTCGTCATGTGATTCAAAGTCCCATCGGTTGATTGTGCATGCCCCAGTACAGGCTCTTGACCTGGCTGTAGAGGCGCAGGCCGTGCAGGCCTTTCTCGCGGCCGATGCCGCTGGCCTTGAAGCCGCCGAACGGCGTGGCGATATGCGATTGCTTGTAGGTGTTGATCCAGACCGAGCCCGCCTCGATCTCGCGCGCCACGCGCCAGGCGCGGGCGTAGTCGCCGGTCCACATGCCGGCGGCCAGGCCGAAGGGCGTGTCGTTGGCCTGCTCGATCACGTCCTCCTCGTCCTCGAACGGCAGCGCCACCAGCACCGGCCCGAAGATCTCCTCCTGGCAGACGCGCGCGCCATTGCCAAGGCCGTCTATCACCGTGGGCAGGTAGAACCAGCCATTGGCCAGCTCGGCGCGATCCGGCGCGGCGCCGCCGACCAGCACGCGGCCGCCTTCGGCGCGGCCGATATCGACATAGCCGGCGACCTTGTCGCGATGCGCGCGCGACACCAGCGGCCCCATCTGCGTGGCCGGGTCATCGGGCAGGCCCACGCGCACCTGGCGCGTGCGTTGCACCAGCGCCTCCATGAAGCGGCCATAGATGGACTTCTGCACGAACAGGCGCGAACCGGCCACGCAGCTTTGCCCGGCCGAGCCGAAGATGCCCGACACCACGCCGGCCACGGCGCGGTCCAGGTCGGCATCGTCGAACACGATGTGCGGCGACTTGCCGCCCAGCTCCAGGCCCACGGGAATCAGGCGCTGGCCGGCGATGCCGCCGATGGCGCGGCCCGTTTCGGTGCCGCCGGTGAACGACACCATGCGCACGCCGGGATGCTTGACCAGCGCGGCGCCGACGTCTTCGCCGTGGCCCGGCAGCACCGTCAGCAGCCCTTCGGGCAGGCCGGCCTCGGCGCTGATGCGCGCCAGTTCCAGCGCCAGCTGGGGAGTTTCCTCGGACGGCTTGAGCAGCACCGCGTTGCCCGCGGCCAACGCTGGCGCGGCCTTCTGCGCCTCGTTCATGATGGGCGAGTTCCACGGCGTGATGGCCGCGATCACGCCGAACGGCTCGGCCAGCGCCATCGAGAAGTACTCGCCGCGCGGCGAGGTCATCTCGTTCTGCCAGGTCTCGCAGACGGCGGCGTAGTAGCGGAAATGCCCGGCCGCGCTGTCGACCATGTTCAGGCATTCCTTCCAGGGCTTGCCGCTGTCGATCATCTGCAGCCGCGCCAGCGGCTCGCGCTCGGCGGCCAGGCGGCGGCCGATTTCGTACAGCGTGGCGGCGCGCTGGTCGGGACGCAACTTGCGCCATGGCTGGCGCTGGAACGCATCCCAGGCGATGGCCACGGCCGTATCCACGTCACGCGGCAAGGCGCGCGTGACGCGTCCGGCAATACTGCCGTCGGCGGGATTGATGGAGGTGATGACGGCGTCGCCGTCTTGGCTGTGGCGCCAGTCGGCGCCCAGCCGGAAGGGCTTGTGGCTCGATGCGTGCATAAGGGTCGGGCAATCCAGGGGACTTCGGTAGACGCATCATCGGCCCGTCGACTATTAGGCACAATTCGATATTTTTCTTATATTCTTAGCCCATGGCTATGAATATCAAGTACCGGCCGCTCAAGGCCTTCCTGCTAGCGGTGGATACCGGTTCGTTCACCCACGCCGCCAGCCAGCTGGGCGTGACGCAGCCGTCCTTCACCGCGCTGATCCAGGACCTGGAGGACGTGCTGGGCCTGCGACTGTTCGAGCGCACCACTCGCAGCATCAGCCTGACCTCGGCCGGGCAGGACTTCTATGCCCGCGCGCAGCGCCCCATCGCCGACCTGGAAGAAGCCTATCGCAGCCTGGCGGACCTGGCGGCGGTGCGGCGCGGCAACGTGACGCTGGGCGCCCTGCCCTCGACCGCGCTGGCGCTGCTGCCGGTGGCGGTCGGCGCGCTGCGTCAACTGCATCCGGCACTGAAAGTGCGGGTAGTCGAGGCCCACAACGACGAGCTGGTGGCCATGCTGCGCACCAACCAGATCGAGTTCGCCGTCGGCGCGCTGGCCGAGCCGGCGCCGGACCTGTCGTTCACGCCGCTGGCCGAGGATTGCTTTTGCGCCATCTACCCCGAAGGCCACCGCCTGGACAGAAAACGCGGCCCGCTGCATTGGCGCGACGTGCTGCGCTACGACCTGATCCTGCTGTCGCAAGGCTCCAATGCGCGCCAGCAGTTCGACCGCGCGGTGCGCGAGGAAACCGGCGCGCCGGCCACCGCCTTGCGCTACGACGTCACCAACATGGGCACCGCAGCCGGCATGGTGCGCCAGGGCCTGGGAGTAAGCGTTTTGCCGCGCCTGGCATTGCCGGAACTGAACCTGGCCGGCCTGCGCGCCGCGCCGCTGTGCGACGCCTCGGCCCGCCGCGCCATCGGCCTGCTGCACCGGCGCGACCGCTCGCTGTCGCCGGCCGCGCAGGCGCTGGCGGCGCAATTGGCGACGGCCATGGACGAGATCGTTCGACGGCTGCTGCCGCTGCCGCCGGTGAAGTGATCCGACGACGCGCTCCATTCGTCGACGGTCGAACGCGCATCCGCATGCCGGTGCACCCCGCCACGAACAGCGCCCCTGGCCAAACGCTAGAGCGGTCTTGCACCGAACGCGCCCCCCCCCGACTGCCGGCTCAGCCCGCCACGAACAACGCGCCAATGCGCGCCACATCGTCGTCGCTCAACACCCCGGCTTGCCACCTCAGCGTCAGCCACGCCAGCAGGTTGTCGTAACGCGCCCGGTCCAGGTCCCGCAGCGCCTCGAAGCGCTGGCGTTCGGCGTCCAGCACATCCAGATTGGTGCGCTCGCCGCCGAGCACGCTGCGCCGTGTGGCGCGCACGCGCTGCGCGGCCGCCTCGGCCGCCTGCCGGTAAGCGGTGATACGCTCGCGGCTGCTGGCGAACGTGTGGAATTGCCGCGCCAGGTCATCGAGCAACGCCCATGTGGCGGCGTCGAGCTTGTGCTGCGCTTCCTCCGCTTCAGCCAATGCCTGGCCGCTGGCCGCCGACGTGCGCCCGCCGGAATACAGCGGAATGCTGACCTCGATGCCCACGGAACCGGAGTCATAGCGCTGCCCTATCTGGTTCTCGCCGTTGGAATTGGTCAGCTGCTTGCGCGCCACCAGCCGCGCCGTGGGCAGGTGCCCCGCGCGGGCGGCCTGGTAGCGCTGGCGGCTGGCTTCAAGCAGGTGGCGCTGGGCCAGCAATTCCGGATTGCTCGCCAGCGCCAGTTGTCGCCACGCGGACAAATCGCGTCCCTCCACCGCCAGCGCGGCCAGGGCTGATTCCTGCAAGGGCGCAAGCAAATTGTCGGCCAGCCCCGGCCCGACAATCGCCCTTAGCGCATTGCGCGCGTCGCGCAGCCGGTCCCGCGCCTCGATCTCCTGCGCCTGCACCACGTGCGCACGCGCCTCGATCTCCAGTTGATCCGTGCGCGTGCCCTGCCCCGCCGCGACAAAGCGCGCGCTGCGGCGCGCGTCCTCTTGCAACGAGCGCTCCTGCGACTGCGTCAATGCCAGGGCTTGCTGCGCGTACAGCACGGCGGTGTACGCCTGTAACAGGCGCACGGCAAGCGCCTGGCGCGCGCGCTTCAGCGTCAAGCCGCCCGCTTCGGCACGCTCACGCCCGGCGCGGTACTGCGCAAACGCCGCCGCGTCGAACAGCGGCTGGCTCAGCGTGAACCCCGAGGCATAGCTGGCGTAGCGCGAGCGCTGCTCCAGCGCGCCCCAGCGCGTCTGCTGCCGCGACGTCGTATCGTTGCGGGCACGGCTGTAGTGATAGCTCAAGTTCGGCAACAGGCCGCTGCGTCCCAATGCCGCCTCCTCGGCGTCGACCCGTTCGCGCGCACGCGCCGCCTGCCACGTGGGATCGGACGCCAGCGCCATCGTGTACGCCTGCTGAAAATCCAGCGCCTGCGCCGCCCCCGATCCAGGCATGAACACCGCCACCATCAACATCCATGCCGCCGCGAGCCTGCCCTGCCAGCGCTTCATGCGTCACCCCACGCCAGCCGCGCGCGATCGAGCAGGGGCTTGAACAGATAATTCAGCAGCGAACGCTCGCCCGTGCGCACGAACACCTCCACCGGCATGCCGGCGCGCAACGGCGCATCGCCGATGCGCCGCAGCTGGCCCGGCGCCACGTCGGCGCGCAGGCGATAGTAAGGGCGGCCGTTGCGGTCATCCTCGAACCGGTCCGCCGACACCAGCGTCACGGTTCCCTCAAGCCGCGGCGTGCTGCTGGCATCGAAAGCGGTGAACATCAGCTCGACCGGCAGGCCCGCGCGCACCTTGTCGATGGACTCCACCGGCAACCGCCCCTCGACCACCAGCGGCACGTCCTCGGGCACGATCTCCATCAGGCGCGAGCCGGGCTGCACCACGCCCCCGACCGTGTGCGTGGCCAGCGCCACGACGGTGCCGCTGACCGGGGCGCGGATCTCGCTGTGCGCCAGGTCGAATTCGGCCGTCGCCAGTTTCTGCGTCAACTGCTCGCGCTGCACGCGGGTTTCCGCCAGATCGGTGCGCACCTCGCGCTGAAACGCGTCGCGACGCTGCTGGCCGCGCAGCGCCAGTTCCGCGATCTGCTGGCGGGTCTGTCCCAGGGCGCCCAGGTCCGAGGCCATGTCGCCGTCCAGTTGCGCGAGGCTGCGCTCCAGTTCCAGCACTCGGTTGCGCGGCACGTAGCCTTCGCGCGCCAGGTCGCGCAGGTTGCCCAGCTGTTCCCGCAGCAGGGCGCGCTGCGTGCGCTTGTGCGCCAACGTCGATTCCAGGCCACCGGCCAGGGCCCGGCTGCCGGCCAGCGTGGCCTCGATGCCGGCCAGTTCGCCCGCCAGCGCCGCGCGGCGGCTGGCGAACAGTTGGCGCTCCGTCGCGTAGGCGGCGGCCGTTTCGGCATTCGCCTGCGCATCGGGCGCCGCAAGATCATCCCGACCATCGCGCTCGGCCAGCAGGCGCGCTTCGCGGGCCATGACGGCCGCCTGCTGCGCGCGCAGGCTCCGCGCCTCGCCACGCACCCGGGTATCGTCCAGCCGTACCAGCGCCTGGCCGGCCCGGACCGGGTCGCCTTCAGCCACCAGCAAGGCGCTCACCACGCCGCCCTCGATGCTGTCCACCGCCTGCCGCTCGCCGGTCACGACGACGATGCCGGGCATCGCCACGCCGTTGTCCAGCGGCGCCCACGCCGCCCACGCCAGGAAGCCGCCAAAGCCCAGCGCCAGCACCCACCAGCCGAAGCGGGCCGACCAGCCGCCGCTCTCGTCTGCGTCCGCTACCGGCTCGGCCTTGTCCAGCTCGGGCCGCAGCACCACCACACGATTGCCGGCGCGTCCCGTCATGCCTTGCCTCCGAAGATCAACCCTGAAAACGCGCCGCCGGCCAGGGGATACACCTGCGCCACCGCCCCGCCAGGGCGTGCCTGCGCCGGTGGAGCTGTCCCGCCGGAAGCCGCCGCGCCCGCCGTGCTGGCCGTCGCCGCCGGGCGGTTGCCCGCCGCGGAGGTCGACGCCGAGGGTGATGCCATCGTCCCTGACGCGCGCTCAGGCGGCGGCCGCAGCACCTCATGGGTCGCGCCGAAGCGCTGCGCTTGGCCATCGCGCAACAACAGCAAGTGTGTCGTCGCCGCCAGCACCTTGGGCCGGTGCGTCACCAGCACCACCGTCGCGCCCACCTCCCGCAGCCGGCCCAGCGCATCAAGCAAGGCCTGCTCGCCGGCATCGTCCAGGCTGGCGTTGGGTTCGTCCAGCACCACCAGGCGCGGCGTCCCGTACAGCGCCCGCGCCAAGGCGATGCGCTGGCGCTGCCCGCCCGACAATCCCTGGCCACCGGTACCGATCGGCGTGTCGTAGCCACGCGGCAAGGCCAGGATCATGTCGTGCGCGCCGGCCATGCGGGCAGCGTCGATCACGCGTTGGGCCAATACTTCGCCATCGCTGTCCGGAGCGGGAAAGCGCGCGATGTTCTCGGCCACCGTCCCGGAGAACAGTTCCACGTCCTGCGGCACATACCCCAGCCACTCCCCCAGCCGCCCTCGCTCCCATTGCCGCAGGTCGGCGCCATCCAGGCGTGCCGTGCCCAGGCGGGCCGGCCAGACACCCGCCACCAATCTGGCCAGGGTCGACTTGCCCGCGCCCGAGGGGCCAACCACCCCCAGCACCTGCCCTGGCTCCAACGAAAGCGACACGTTCACCAGCGTCGGCTGCACCGCGCCCGGCGGCGTCACCGTCACGCCCTCCAGCCGCAGCGCGCCCTTTGGCTCGGGCAGCGTCAGGCCCGCGGCTGGCGCCGGATACGTCGCCAGCAAATCCTGCAAGCGCCGCCACGCCAGCCGCGTGCCGGCCCATTGCCGCCAGGCGCCGATCACCTGATCGATCGGACTGAGCACGCGCCCCATCAGGATGGAACCCGCGATCATCATGCCGGCGCTGACATGGCTCTGCAGCACCAGCCACGCGCCCAGGCCCAGCACCAGCGATTGCAGGACCATCCGCACCGTCTTCGACACGCTCGCGATCACCGCCGAGCGCTGGCTGGCCATGCCCTGGCGCCGCACATAGCCCACATGCAGCCGCTGCCAGCGCGCGCGCAATCGATCCAGCATGCCCATGGCCTGGATGGCCTCGGCATTGCGCAATTGCCCGTCCGCCTCCACGCCGGCCCGCACCGACAACCCGCCCGCCTCGGCCAACAGCTTGCGCGACACCTGCTCGTTGAGCCATGCCAACGCCACCAGGATGATGGTCCCCGCCAACGCCAGCGTGCCCATCCAGGGATGGAACAGGAACATCACCAACAGGAACAGCGGAAACCACGGCGCATCGAAGAACGCGAACACGGCGCTGCCGGTCAGGAACTGACGCACCGTATTCAAGTCGCTGACCGCCTGTCCGGCGTTGGCTGGCACACCCGCAAGGCCGCGCCGGAACGCCGCTTCATGCACGCGCCCCGCCAGCGCCGCGTCAAAGCGCGCACCGATCTGGATAATGACGACGCCGCGCGCGTAATCCAGCGCGCCCATCAACGCGAGCAGCCCGACGATCATCAGGCTCAGCATGACCAGCGTGAAGACATTGCCGGACGCCAGCACACGGTCGTACACCTGCAGCATGTAGAGCGACGGCGCCAGCATCAACAGGTTGGCGGCGACGCTGAAGGCCGCCACGCTGACCCAGCCGGTGCGAAAGCGCGCCAGGAGCGATTTGATCTCCAGGGCGCCCACGTCCTGTGCCGCAACTGTACGCGTCTGGTTTTGCCGCATTGGTTTTCCTAGCCCGGATGACTGCCGGGACACGCAGAATGAAGAAACAAAAAGACGGTCGCGACGGGGGATAGGCCCGCCGCGACCGTGACCCACGCGCCCGAGAAAGCGCGGGGAAACTCGCGGGTGGGTTACGCCGCCAGGGCCAGATCGGTCTCGGTGGCGAGGTTGTGGCCGACTAGGTCGGCGATGGACATGCTGATGTCCATGTCGTTCTGCGCCAGAGCGCCGAACAGACCGCCATGGGACATGACACCGGCCTTGGCATCGTCCAAGCCATCGACATGGCCGTTCATCAGTCCCCATACGATGTCGTGCACATCGTTGGCCCGTCCGTCCGAAACATCACCATAGATGGGCAGGTCGAACGTAAACGTGATGAGCGGATCGACTGCATGCCCGGCCTGATCCACCCCACCGCTCAAGGTAATGGAGTCCAGTTCGCCCCAGACCGTGTGCGGCGTCGCGCCTTCGACCTTGGGCCCGCTGTACGGCGGGAAGTAGTAGTTCAGTTCACCCGAGGCAACGAAGGCATAGTGGGCAACATTTTTGCTGGCGTAGCCGTAGTCGGTGCCGCTGAAGGGGCCGCCACCGAAAAAGCCTCCATAGTTCTTGCCGGCGGTGTGTTCACCGGCAACGCCATCGTTCTCGAAGACCATCAACATGGATTCCAACGAATCCTCCATCGAGATGCCTTGAGGAAGGTGACTTTGGTCGATAAAACTGATCGATACAGACATTTCCATACTCCATTAACTACAGATTCAGCCGGGTTACCCCGGCTCCCTTGACGTCCCGCCAAGCGGGGCGCCAATCATGCGAATCACTCGCATGTTCTTTCGAGGGGCCGCCATACACCGGCCCCGCTCAATACTTGACTTAAAAGCGCACCTCCATGCCCACCGTGACGGTGCGGCCAGGAGCGAACGTACGCGCCAGCGCGTCGGAATAGCCTTCCACGTACATACGATTGGTGATGTTCTCGACCGCCGCCATCAACTTGACGTTGTCGTTGGCCTGATAACTGGCATACCAGTCCCAGGTGGTGTACTTGAACCAGACTTGCGCGCCGCCGGTGTCGCGGTTGTACCAACCCTCGCCGCTGTAGTTGAAGCGCACTCCGGTATCCAGCTTGCGCTCCAGCAGGCGCGCGCCAATCAACACCATGCCTTTATCGACCGGCTTGGCGATGGCGCTGTTGAAAACAAAATTGCCGCATGAGGTCCAGGCATCGGCCCAGGTCCGCCAGGATTCATACCCTGCCGCAAGCGCTTCGTCGTGCGACTTCGGATAGCTGCCGTCCGACTTAGGCACGTCATACCGGTTTGGACCCGAGCCCAGCGGATATACGTTTTCGCAGAACTTGTTCGGTCCCCCGAGGTAATGCGTATAGCTCGCGGCGCCATAGACAAGACCGGCGTCATAGCGCCCTTCCAATTCGAGACCGCGGAACCGGGTACGAGTGAGGTTGTTGGTAAAGAAGGTCGTACCCAGCCGCGGGAAATAGTCACCCGGGCTGGTCTCGCTTCCCGGCAGCAGACCCATCATGGAAGAAAACAGATAGTTATCCGCCCGCGTGTCGAAATAGCCGGCCTTGAACGACAAATCGTCGCCCTGCACCACGACGTCCTTGAAGATGGTGTTGACGCCCACTTCCCAGGTTTGGGCGGTCTCAGGTTTCAGGAAGGGATTGGGTACGATCGTTTCGAAGCCTTCCGTGGGATGACCTCCGGCCATCATCAGTTCATTGATGGCTGGCGGACGCCACGACTTGCCCCAACTGCCATACAACTCCAGCCAGCGGACGGGGCGGATGGCGGCGGACAGCGACGGCAGCATCTTGCCGCCGCTGCGGTCGACGTCGTACTTGTACGTGGTGGGCTGATCGTCCCACCAAACGTCTATAAATTGATCCTCAAACTTTCTGCGCGAGAGGTTAATGGGTTTCCGAGTCGGTACTTTGCTGTACATGATCTCGCCCGTGTCCGGGTCACGCCTAAGGGGGTATATAAATCGGCCTGGCTTCTTTGGGTCCGGCACACGGTCGTGCAGAGCTTTGTAGTAGCTATAAGCAGGATTGGAATCCCACCATGCTTTCAAGGCTGCCAGATCACCACTTCTCGCTATGCGGCAGCCTTCCCCATAAACCTCAGCCTTGTCCACCTCACCAGGGAGATTGTGCGTATAGCTGCAAAGGTTTTTTTCGGCCGTCCTCAACGAAGTTTGGTGATACGGCGCGGTTCCAGGCATATGTGTCTTGCCTTTGACCCAGTAGCGTTCATAGCGCAAACCCGCTGAGACCGTATAGAAATCGTCTTCCAGCTTCAACTCGGCGAAGATGCTTCCCATGTTGCGGCGTCCTCTCGGGTTGAGAGAGTCCTTACCGTCCGCGCCAAAAGGCCGGACTCCACGCCCCTGGTTATTCCAGCGTTGGCTCGAAGTTGCACGATCAGAGAAATACTCGATACCGTAGTGGGCACTGAGCAGCGAGTTCGTACCCAGCAGGAAGCGCGAGGTATTGTCCACCTGCACGCCATGGGTCCGGGTGCGCAAACGGGTTTCCTTACCGACGCCGTAGTGGCTGCAAATGTCCGTCGTGTAGTCGGAGACGTACCCCCCATTATCGGTTTCACATTTGCCGGTGCCGTCGGACTTCCAGTGCTCGAAATGAATGGCCTCTCGAATCGCCACAGGATCGGTTATCCAAGAGCCTCCTCCTGGAGTTAAGACTTTCGGATAATTCGGTTCCGTGTAGTTGCTGACACGGGTATCGACGGCATAGAGCTTCACGTTCAAGTCTAGCCACGGGTTGTCCGCCGGCTTGAGCTTGTAGTCCAGCGCGAAGCTGTCGGATTGCGCCTTGGACACTCCCAGCTTTCGCCAGGGGGAGCCGCTTTTATCTGGACTCGCCAGTACGGATTCCGCAGTGTATGAATAGTTCACCCGTGTGCCGACATAACTCAATTGCAGGGACGATGCATCATTCAACTTCCAGCGCACCTTGAACAGGCTGGAATCCTGCTCCTGAGCGGCGAATTTCACATCGTTGAATTCCACCTTGCTGCGCCCGCCGTCGCTGTCACGCACCACTTCCTTGTTCCAGTCGGATTGCCCGCCCCGCAACCCAAACCGATAATCGCCGATCGACCGCCGCGACACCGCCGCCAGCACTTCCAGGTTTTCACCCGCGCGCGCCGCGCCCGCCGCGCTGCCGATGAAATTGGTACCGTTGCCCTGATATCCCAACCCGGACGTGCCGCGCAGCTTCAAACCGATATCCCTGCCCTCGCGCAGCACATCCCCAAAGTCCAACGTGCGGAAATCCACACTGCCCGCCATCGCGCCGGTGCCATGCACCCCGCGCACCACGCCTCGCTCTACCTCCACCTCGGACAGCAGTTCCGAATCGACATACATTTCTCCATTGCGTTGCATGTGCCCGTTCTGCACGAAATCCTGGCGCATGCCGTCGATCATCATGTTGACGCGGCCGAAGTCCTGCATGCCACGGATGTTGATCGACAGGCCGGGGTTCTGGCGGTTGACGGCGCTGGCGACGCCGGGGGTGTCCTGGATGAGTTCGGCGGCGTGGCGGACCGGCACGCGGTCCATTTCTTCACGCGTGATGATGCTGACGGCGCGGGGGGCTTGATAGACGCGCTCGTTGACATCGTTGCCGCGCACCACAACGGGCGCCATCGAGTACACCCGCGCACGCGCGCCGGGACCGTTGTCGACCAGTTGCACATTCGGACGCACAGCGCCCGCGGTCCGGCGATAGCGGTAGCCGATGGGACTGTTTCCCAGCAACCGGGCCAGGCCGGTCTCGACGTTGAAGCTGCCCTTGAGGGCGACACTGGTGTAGGCCGAGAGATCGACGTCGTTCATGTACAGGTCGACGCCTGCCTGGCGCGCGAATGCCAGCACGGCCTGCGCCATCGCTTGCGCCGGGATGTCGAAGACAAACGTCCGCTGACGCTCGTCGTCCTTCCGATCGGCAGGCGCCGAGATTCCTGAGGCACGCTCCTGCGTTTGCGCGACTGACACGCAAGGTAGCGCCAATGCGCCTGCAGCCAGCATGCGACCCGCAACACGGAACTTCACCTGTCTTATCTTCACTTTCGTCTCTGGTTTCAGCCGATGCAAACGCGCATCATTACCATTAACGATTGAGAATCGAACTACAGTAAAAAAAGTTCGGAAAAGACAGTTGCCAGAGGGAGAGCGGCGCGGGTGCGTCCTGACTTCGTCTTACTCGGGGCCCGACGATGGCGGCGCGCGCACCGCGATTGGATCGTGCGGCCGGCGCGCGAAAGGGTGTCGAATACAAATCAGCGTTTGTTTTTCCGCTTTACAAACCAGGCGTTGTAAAGCCGAACTCGACACTCAAGAACTCGACGCTTTTCAGTACAGCACCGTCACCCCCGGCAACCGCAACCGCGCAAGCCGCATCTCGCCACATAGCGTGGCCAATGCGCCGTCGAGGTTATCAAGATGGAACAGCGCGTTCACCGGCCTGCGCGCCGCGGCGCGGTTCGCCAGGATCAACAGGCCCGGCCGGAAATTGCCGATGCGCTGCAGGACTTGCTCCAGGGATTCGCCTTCGAAGACGAGATAGCCCTCGGCCCAGGCCGCCCCGCGCGCGGGTGCGACGGCGCTACCCTCGATGCCATGGGCGCGGCTGAAAGTGGCGCTGTCGCCCGCCGCCAGCACCGCGAGCGCATCGCCCGAGGCGGGCGGACGATCCAGCGCCACCTCGACACGATGCTGCAACACGCCGATCCAGCCATGCCCGGCATCGCGGCGACGCACGGCATAGCGCGTGCCCAGCGCGGTCATGCTGCCGCCGGCGGTCGCCACCACGAAGCTGCGCGGTTCGTCCGCGCCCGTGGGCGCAGGCGCAAACACCGCTTCGCCGCGCAGCAGCCGTACGCGGCGCGTCGTGGCATCGTATTCCACGTCGAGCGCGCTGTTGCTGCCCAACAGCACATGGCTGCCATCCGGGAGATCGAAGGAGCGGATTTCGCCGACCGCGCTGCGGTAGTCGGCCAACCAGGGCGCCACGGCATCCGGAGCACCGGCCGCGCCGGCGACCACCAACGCCACACCGGCCATCACGACCGCGCGGCGCCACGGCGCCATGGGTTCCGACCGCCACCACGACGCAGCACAGGCACGCCAATGCGAGCGGCGCGGCCGGGGCACCGGCTGCGCGAACAACGGCAGGCCGCGGCACTCCCCCGCCAATGCCCAGACCCTCTCGGCATCGGCCAGGGCCGGGCCGTGGCGCGCGTCGCGCGCCAGCCAGCGGTCCAGCCGGCGTTGCTCGGCCGGCGCAAGCGCGCCGGCGGCCAGACGCAACGCCCACTGGCTGGCCTGCCGGCGCAGGCGTCGTTCGCGGCCGGGGCGGCTCAAGGAGTACATGATGGGATCTTCATAAACAAGATAAACGGCCCAGCCACGAAATACAGTAAAAAAAGTCGCGGATGCGGGCATTCAAGGGTCGTCTCCCAAGCGTTCGCGCATCAGGTCCAACGCCATCGCCAGGTGCTTCTGCACCGAGCTGGGAGAGATATCCAGGTAGCGGGCGGCCTCCGCGTGGCTCAGGCCCTCGACGCGGCAAAGCTGGAATATTTGCCGCGTGCGCACGGGCAGTTCCGCCAGGGTGGCGGCCAGCCGCGCCAGTTGCCGGCGGACGTGCACGTGTACGTCGGGCGCGGTGCGCAGGTCGCGCATATTTTCCAGGAGGTCGTCCGACACAGCATCGGTGTGGGACTGGTGATGATTGCGGCGATGGTCGATCAGCAGGCGGTTGGCGATGGCGTACAGATAGGCCAGCACGTTGTCGGACGGCAGCTCGTCTTCCTGCGCGACGATGCGGGCGAAGCATTCCTGCACCAGGTCGGCGCTGAGCTCGGCTTCGCCAGTCTTTAGGAACAGGTAACGGCGCAGCCGCTCGGCATGGGCGGCATACAGGCGCTCGACATCAGGTTGGGGCGCCACTTGCTCGTCGCCGGGGATCTACTCACTCGTGATGAGCGTCATTGATGATTGAGCAAGAGACTAGCACCGATAAGGCGCCCTGCCGGTGGCGACGGCATATGGATTGGTCGGAGATTTGACCGGGGCTGGCATTGCCGGCGGACGCCGCGCGCCGCTTGCCAGGGTCGCCCATTGTTGGGCAGCGTGCTGCGCTACGTGGCGGCGTCGCGCGGCTTGGCGGGCGCGCCCTGCACCTTCCATCCCAGTTCCGCCGAGATGCGCGCCGCCGCCTCCTTGACCACGTCGACCATGTCGCGCATGCGCTCCAGCGACATGTACGGCACCGTGCTGGACACGCTGATCGCGGCGACGATGCCGCTGGAGGCATCGCGCACCGGCGCCGCCACGCAGCGGATCGACGGCTCGTTGTCCTCCAGGTCGAAGGCATAGCCGTTGGCGGCGTAGTCGCGCATGCGGTCGCGGAAGGCCTCCCAGGTCTGGCGGCCGCCGGGCGCGCGCGACGACACCGGCGCGCCGACGCGATGCAGCGCCTTCCATTGCGGTTCGTCGGCATCCAGCAGAAGCGCCTTGCCGACGCCGGTGGCGGCCAAGGGCATGCGGTGGCCGACGCGCGAACGCATCTCCAGCCCCTTCTTGCCGGGGATCTTTTCCAGATACAGCACTTCGTCGTTGTCGCGCACCGCCAGGTGGATGGTGTCGCCGGTCTCGGCGGCCAGGCCGTCCAGGTACGGCCGCGCCAGCGTCGCCATGGGGAAGGCTTCGCGCGCCTGGAAACCGAGTTCGATCAGCTTCGGCCCCAGCACGTAGCCGACGCCAGGCAACGAGCGCAGGTAGCGCTCCTGCACCAGGCAGCTGGCGAGCCGGTGCGTGGTGCTGCGCGCCACGCCGATGTGGGCGCAGATGTCCTTGAGGTCGCGCGCGCCCGCCGCAACGGCCTGGATCACACCCAGTCCGCGCATCAGGGTCTGCGTGCCGGCGGGCGCCGCGGCGTCGGGATCGTAGGCGGGGGAGACGGTCGAAGAATCGGGCATGGACAAGGCTGGCGCTGGGAGTCGGATATGGGGAGCGGGAATCGAAGTGAATTCCCTATATATGGGATTTAATTCTATATTTTGAGATTTTTCAAGCGCTGATCTAGAATTTTTCCCAGCCCGACTGGCGCCGCTCCGGCGCCATCGCGGGCTTGACGACAACAAGGCCGGCCAGGTCCTGCAAGCCCGCGAATGACGCGCCCTTTGCGCGCCCTCGCCCGCAGCGCGCCGCCGCCCCGAGACGAGACAGATTCTGATGACAACCGGATCGCCTGCCCGCGCGGCCCTCATAGCGCTGGACTGGGGCACCTCTTCGTTGCGCGCCTACCGCCTGGATGGCGCCGGCCGCACGCTCGATACCCGCCACCTGCCGTGGGGCATCATGCGCCTGCCCCAACCCTTGCAGGACGGCGCCGCCACCCCGAGCGGCCAATCGGGTTTCGAACTGGCTTTCGAGCAGGCCTGCGGCGACTGGCTGCGGGCCGAACCGCAGCTGCCGGTGATCGCCTGCGGCATGGTCGGCAGCGCGCAGGGCTGGCAAGAAGCCGCCTACCTCGACGTGCCGGTCGACCTGGCACGCATCGGCACCCTGCTGACGCGCGTCGAGCGCAACGGCGCAACGCCGGTGCACATCGTGCCCGGCCTGATCCAGCGCCACGGCCTGCCCAACGTGATGCGCGGCGAAGAAACGCAGGTCTTCGGCGTGCTGTTCGATCAGGCCGGCGATCCCGCCGACAGCGTGCTGATCGGCCTGCCCGGCACCCACTCGAAATGGGTCAACGCGCGCCGCGGCCAGGTCACCCACTTCGATACCTTCATGACCGGCGAGGTCTATGCCGCGCTGCGCGGCCACACCATCCTGGGCCGCACCATGGTCGAGGCGCCGGCGTCCGACATGGCGGCCTTCGAGCGCGGCCTGAAAGTGGCCGGCGTGCCGGCCGGCCGCGCCGGCGTGCTGTCGACCATCTTCAGCACCCGCGCGCTGGGGCTGACCGGCGAACTGGCCGGCGTGTCGCAGGCCGACTACCTGTCGGGCCTGCTGATCGGCCACGAAATCTCCGCGCTGGCCGACATGCTGCGCCTGCAGGGCGACCAGCCGCGCATCGTGCTGTGCGGCGACGATGCGCTGTGCCAGCGCTACATCCTGGCGTTGCGGCACTACGGCCTGGGCACGCCGCAACTGGCGCAACACGCCACCGAACGCGGCCTGTGGCATCTGGCCGTCAGCGCCGGGCTGGTGCCCGCCGCGCCTTCTTCCGAGACCACACCATGACCCATACCGGACTGCAAACCGCCATGGCCCATTGCGGCCTGATCGCCATCCTGCGCGGCATCACGCCCGCCGAGGCCGTGCCCATCGGGCGCGCGCTGTACGACGCGGGTTTTCGCCTGATCGAAGTGCCGCTGAATTCGCCCGAGCCGCTGGCCAGCATCCGCGCCATGCGCGACGCGCTGCCGGCCGACTGCCTGGTGGGCGCCGGCACGGTGCTGGATCCCGATGACGTGGCCCGCATCAAGGACGCCGGCGGCGAGCTGATCGTCATGCCGCACAGCGACCTGGCCGTGGTGCGCGCGGCCAAGGCCGCCGGCCTGGCTTCGTGCCCCGGCGTGGCCACGCCGACCGAAGCCTTCGCCGCGCTGGCCGCCGGCGCCGACGTGCTCAAGATGTTCCCCGCCGAACAGCTCGGCCCGGCCGTGCTCAAGGCCTGGCGCGCGGTGATGCGTCCGCCGATCGCGCTGGTGCCGGTGGGCGGCATCACGCCCGACAACCTTTCCACCTACGCCCAGGCGGGCGCCAGCGGCTTCGGCCTGGGCTCCGCCTTGTACAAACCCGGCCTGTCGGCCAACGAAGTCGGCCAGAACGCGCGCGCTTTCATCGCCGCCTGGCAACGCGCCTATCCCGCCCAGGAGACCCAAGCATGAAGATCACCAAGCTCACTACCTACATCGTGCCGCCGCGGTGGTGCTTCCTGAAGATAGAGACCGACGCCGGCATCGTCGGCTGGGGTGAACCGGTAGTGGAAGGCCGCGCCCACTCGGTGGCCGCCGCTGTCGAGGAACTGTCGGACTACCTGATCGGCAAGGACCCGCGCAACATCGAGGACCACTGGACCGTGCTGTACCGCGGCGGCTTCTACCGCGGCGGCGCCATCCACATGAGCGCGCTGGCCGGCATCGACCAGGCGCTGTGGGACATCAAGGGCAAGGACCTGGGCGTGCCGGTGTCGCAACTGCTGGGCGGCAACGTGCGCGACCGCATCCGCGTGTACTCGTGGATCGGCGGCGATCGTCCTGCCGACACCGCCGCGGCCGCCAAGGGCGCGGTCGAGCGCGGCTTCACCGCCGTCAAGATGAACGGCACCGAGGAACTGCAGTACATCGATTCGTTCGACAAGGTCGAGAAGTGCCTGGAGAACGTGGCCGCCGTGCGCGACGCGGTCGGCCCCAACGTCGGCATCGGCGTGGACTTCCATGGCCGCGTGCACAAGCCCATGGCCAAGGTGCTGATGAAGGAACTGGACCCGTTCAAGCTGATGTTCATCGAAGAGCCGGTGCTGAGCGAACACTACGAGGCGCTGAAGGAACTGGCGCCGCTGACGTCCACGCCGATCGCGCTGGGCGAGCGCCTGTTCTCGCGCTGGGACTTCAAGCGCGTGCTGGCCGACGGCTACGTCGACATCATCCAGCCGGACCCGTCGCATGCCGGCGGCATCACCGAAACGCGCAAGATCGCCGCCATGGCCGAGGCCTACGACGTGGCGCTGGCGCTGCACTGCCCGCTGGGCCCGATCGCGCTGGCCACCTGCCTGCAGATCGACGCCGGTTGCTACAACGCCTTCATCCAGGAACAGAGCCTGGGCATCCACTACAACGCCGCCAACGACCTGCTGGACTACGTCAGCAACCGCGAAGTGTTCGCCTACGAGAACGGCATGGTCGCGATTCCGCAGGGCCCCGGCCTGGGCATCGAGGTCAACGAGGAATACGTGAAAGAACGCGCGGCGGTGGGCCACCGCTGGCGCAACCCGATCTGGCGCCACGCCGACGGCAGCTTCGCCGAGTGGTAAGCCGATAGAAAAAAGCGAAAGAGGAGACCCCCTTGACCACCGCCACCCACCCGGGCCTGCAAAGCGCCCAGCGGCCGACGCGCAGCCGCTATCTCATCATGGTGATGCTGTTCATCACCGTCGTCATCAACTACCTGGACCGCAGCAACCTGTCCATCGCCGCGCCCGCGCTCAAGGACGAGTTCGGCCTGGACACGGTGCACGAAGGGCTGATACTGTCGGCGTTCGGCTGGACCTACGCCGCCATGCAGATCCCCGGCGGCTGGCTGGTGGACCGCGTGTCGCCGCGCGTGCTGTACGCGGCCGCGCTGATCCTGTGGTCGGCGGCGACGTTCTTCATGGGCTTTGCCGGCAGCTTCGTGATCCTGTTCGTGCTGCGCCTGGCGGTGGGCGCGCTGGAAGCGCCCGCCTATCCGATCAACAACCGCGTCGTCACGACCTGGTTCCCCGAAAAGGAACGCGCCACCGCCATCGGCTTCTACACCTCGGGCCAGTTCGTCGGCCTGGCGTTCCTGACGCCGGTGCTGGCCTGGCTGCAGCACCATTACGGCTGGCACATGGTGTTCGTCAGCACCGGCCTGCTGGGCATCGTCTGGGGCGTGCTGTGGTACCTGATCTACCGTGAACCGCGCCAGTTCAAGGGCGCCAATGCGGCCGAGATCGAGCTTATCCAGAAAGGCGGCGGCGTCGTGGACCTGGACAAACGTGTGACCGAGAAGAAGGCGCCGTTCAACTGGAACGACCTGGGCCTGGTGATGAGCCAGCGCAAGCTGTGGGGTGTGTACCTGGGCCAGTTCTGCCTGACCTCGACGCTGTGGTTCTTCCTGACGTGGTTCCCCACCTATCTGGTGAAGTACCGCGGCATGGACTTCATCAAGTCGGGCTTCCTGGCGTCGGTGCCGTTCCTGGCGGCGTTCATCGGCGTGCTGTGCTCGGGCGTGCTGTCGGACTTCCTGATCCGGCGCGGCGCCACCGTGGGCCTGGCGCGCAAGCTGCCCATCATCCTGGGCCTGCTGATCTCGACGTCGATGATCGGGGCCAACTTCACCGACTCGACGCCATGGGTCATCTTCTTCCTGGCGCTGGCATTCTTCGGCAACGGCCTGGCGTCGATCACGTGGTCGCTGGTGTCGGCGCTGGCGCCGGTGCGGCTGCTGGGGCTGACCGGCGGGGTGTTCAATTTCGTGGGCAACCTGTCGTCGATCTGCACGCCGATCGTGATCGGCTTCCTGGTGTCGAAGGACAGTTTCGCGCCGGCCATCGTGTACGTGTCGTCGCTGGCGCTGCTGGGCGCGCTGTCGTACATCCTGCTGGTGGGCAAGGTGGAGCGGATCGAGGCCTGATCCGCACGCACCGCCGCAGCCAATGCGAAGGGCGCCCACGTGGGCGCCCTTCTGCTTTGGGTTGTCGTTTTTGCCGGAGTTCCGCGCGAGGATGGCGATATAATCACGTTATGTTATATCATATCTAACGATAGTCATTCCCACTGGAGTCCGGAAGGCCCGTCCAGGCGTCATCCGCGCTCCGCCCCCTCCCCTTGATTTCCCGGCATCTTCGGACGAAGAAGGACTTGCAGTGCTCGAAGCCATCGGCCTGACCAAACGCTACGGCGACCAGATCGCGCTCCACCCGCTGGATTTGCGTATCGAGCCGGGCGAGATCTACTGCCTGCTGGGCGCCAATGGCGCCGGCAAGACCACCACCATCAACCTGTTCCTGAACTTCATCGCCCCCGACGGCGGCCAGGCGCTGATCCATGGGCTGGACGTGACGCGTGAACCGCTCGCCAGCAAGCGCCACGTGGCCTACATCCCCGAACAGGTGAACCTGTACGGCACCCTGAGCGGGCTGGAAAACCTGCGCTACTTCGCCGCGCTGGCGCTGGGCGAGGCGCCGCCGCGCGCCAGGCTGCTGGAACTGCTGGCGGAAGTCGGGCTGGACCCGGCCGCGGCCGACAAGCGCGTGGCCGCCTATTCCAAGGGCATGCGGCAAAAGGTGTGGATTGCCGTGGCCCTGGCCAAGGACGCCCGCGCGCTGCTGCTGGACGAGCCCACCTCGGGGCTGGACCCGTCGGCCGCCGCCGAGTTCACCCGCCTGCTGCAACGCGCCGCCGAACGCGGCGTGGCCATCCTGGCCACCACCCACGACCTGTTCCATGCGCGTCAGACCGCCACCCGCGTCGGCATCATGAAACGCGGCCGGCTGGTCGAAAACCTCGACGCCCGGCAGATCGGCGACGTCGATCTGCAGGCCTTGTACCTGGCGCACATGAGGACCGAGGCATGATCCTCCTGATCGCCCTCAAGGACCTGCGCGAACGCCTGCGCGACGGCCGGCTCTACTGGGCCGGCGGCATCGTCGCGGTGCTGCTGATGACGGCGCTGGCCGTGGGCTACCTGCATCAGCAGGAGGCCCGCGCCGAACAGGCCGCGGCCCAGAACACCGATTACAGCGACTGGCTCAAGCAGGGCGCGCGCCATCCGCACGATGCCGCCCACCAGGGCATGCACGTCTTCAAGCCCGACACCACGCTGGCGCTGCTCGATCCCGGCATCAATCCGTATATCGGCAGCACCGTGTGGCTGCAGGCGCACCGCCAGAGCGAGGTGAAATTCCGCCCGGCACAGGACGCCACCGGCCTGCAGCGCTTCGGCGATCTGTCGGCGGCCTGGATCCTGCAGGCGCTGGGGCCGCTGCTGGTGATCGTGCTGGGCTTCAACGCCTTCTCGGGCGAACGCGAACAGGGCATCCTGCGCCAGACGCTGAGCCTGGGCGTGGCGCCTTGGCGCCTGCTGTGGGGCAAGGCCACTGCGCTGGCGCTGAGCCTTGGCCTGCTGCTGGCGCCGGCCGCGCTGGCCGCCATCGTGGCGGTGTGGCTGGCGGGCGGCCGGGCCGATGCGCTGTGGCGCTTCGGCGTGCTGGCCGGCGGCTACGCGGTGTACCTGGCCGCGTTCATCTTCGTCACGCTGGGGGTGTCGGCCGCCGCCCGCTCCTCGCGCGTGGCCATCACGGTGCTGCTGGCGCTGTGGATCGCCAATACGGTGATCGCCCCGCGCGTCATGGCCGAGCTGTCCCGCGGACTCTATCCCAGCCCCACGCGCCTCGAATTCAACCAGGCCTTGCAGGATGACCTGAAGGCCACGTCGGACCGCGTCTGGATGCAGGCCTTCGGCACGACCGAGCGCTGGAGCCGCGACGTACCGCTGAACCAATGGGGTCTGGCGCTCAAGCTCGACGACCAGTCCAGCTACGCGGTCTACGACCGCCATTTCGGGCACCTGTGGGACACCTGGGAACGGCAGCAGGCCGTGCAGGAATCGGCCGGCTGGCTGATGCCGCTGCTGGCGGTGCGCGCCCTGTCCGCCGCCATGGCCGGCACCGACTTTGCGCACCACCGCGATTTCACCACCGCCGCCGAACAACAGCGCCGCGTGATCCAGGACATCGTCAGCGCCGACCTGGTGGCGCACGCCGACACGCTGGAACACCAGCATTTCTCGTACCAGGCCAATCCGTCGCTGTGGGCGCGCGTGCCGCCCTTCCGCTACCAGCCGCCCGCGGCCGGCTGGGCATTGCACCAGGCGCGCCTGAGCCTGTTGATGCTGGCCGCCGCGCTGCTGCTGAGCGTGGCCTTCGCCTGGCGCGCCGTGGCCCGCCAGACCGCCCTGTAGGAGACTTCCGGTGCACGATACGCAATTTCGCCGCTTCGGGATGGTCCTGCGGCACGAACTCCGCCTGCTGACGCGCGAGCGCGCGCTGTGGCTGTGCGGCCTGTTGTTCCTGCTGCTGGTGGGCTACGCGGTCTTCAACGGCCTGCTGCAGACGTCGCAGCGAGACGAGGCCCAGGCCGCGCTGGCGCGCGCCGATGCGCACAACCGCGCCAGCCAGCTGGCGCAGCTGCAGCGCATCATGGACGGCAGCGAGGCCCCGACGCCGTTCGGCAACCCCGCCAGCCCCGCCAACATGGGCGGCGGCCTGGGCGCGCACTACGCCATCATGCCGAGCGTGCCGCTGGCGCCGGTGGCGCTGGGCCAGACCGACCTGTTCCCGTCGCAATTCAAGGTGACCTACGACAGCAAGGTCAACTTCATCCACAACAACGACATCGAGAACCCCTGGCACCTGCTCAGCGGGCATTTCGACCTGGCGTTCGTGGTGGTCTACCTGCTGCCGCTGCTGATCTTCGCGCTCGGGCACAACCTGCTGTCCGGCGAAAAGGAAGACGGCACGCTGCGCTTGCTGCTGTCGCAACCGCTGTCGCTGCTGACCCTGATCAGCGGCAAGGTGGTCCTGCGCGCGGCGGTGCTGTTGGGCGCCGCGGTGCTGCTGCCGGTGGCCGCCCTGCTGATCGCCCGCCCCCAGGCGTTGCAGGCGGCCAGCGCCACGCTGTGGTGGGCGCTGCTGGTCGGCGCCTACGCGCTGTTCTGGTTCGCGGCGGTGGTCGCGGTCAACGCCTTTGGCAAGTCTTCCGCCGCCAACGCCATGATCCTGATGGTCAGCTGGGTGCTGCTGGTCCTGGTGGTGCCGGTGCTGCTCAATCTGGTGGCTGCCTACGCCAGTCCGGCGCCGTCGCGCGCCGAACTGGCCACCCGCACCCGCGTGGCCACGGCGCTGGCCATGCGCGACCACGCCGCCCTGCTGTCGACCGACTACGAGCACATGGACAAGCCCGACGCCCTGATTCCACGCGATGGCCGCCTGAAAATCACCGGCCGTCCGCTGGGCCACGCCCGCGTCGAGCGCCAGGTGGATGCGGCAATGCAACCGGAGCTGGATCGCTTCGACGCGCAGATGGCGCGCCAGCAGGCGCTGGTGGCGCGCTACAGCGTGCTGTCGCCAGCGGCGGTCGCCTTTGAAGGCATCACCGCGCTGGCCGGCACCGGCCAACGCCGCCACGCGCATTTCATGCGGCAGATCGACGCCTACCACCGCGCCTGGAAGGACTTCTTTCTACCCCGCATCGAAGCCAGCCGCGCCATCACGCCCGCGGACTTCGCCGCCATGCCGGTATTCCAGTGGCGGGAAGAAGATCCCGCCGCCGTCCGCGCCCGGGCCGCGCGCGCGCTGCTGCAACTGCTGGTGCCCGCGGCGCTGCTGCTGGCCCTGGCCGGCTGGCGCCTGCGCCGCTACCGCGTGGTCTAGAGACAGGTTTTTCACCCCCCATCGAGTTTCGGGAAAGCGTCATGAGAAGAGTCGTATCCACCGCCGCCCTCGCGGCATGCACCGCCGTGCCCAATGTCCAGGCCCAGGAGGCCCAGGCGCGCGAGGCCGAACTGCCCAGCATCCGCGTGGAAGCCTCCAGCGACGCGGACAGCCTGCACCTGGACAGCCGCAGCAGCAGCGCCTCGCGGCTGGGCCTGACATTGCGCGAGACGCCGGCATCGGTCGAGATCGTGTCGCAACAGGCCATGCGCGAGCGCGGCGCCAGCACCCTCAGCGAAGCCCTGCGCGGCGCCACCGGTCTGGCCGGCGGCGGCCCGCCGTCCTCGCCCACCACGCTGTCCTCGCGCGGCTTCACCGACATCCTGTACCTGTACGATGGCCTGCGCATGTCGGGCGCGGGCTCGACCAACCGGGTCGAAGACACCTGGAACTACGAACGCATCGAGGTGCTGAAAGGCCCGGCATCGGTGCTGCAGGGCGACAGCGCCATCGGCGGCATCGTCAACTTCCAGACCAAGCGCCCCGATCGCGACAACCCGTCGCGCGAAGCGATGTTCTCTTACGGCAGCTACGGCAGCACCCGCACCGGTATCGGCCTGGGCGACAACTTCGGCGAGACCGGCGCCTACCGCATCGACTACAGCCACAACGACAGCCGCGTCGGCACCATCGACCGCAACAGCAACAAGCTCGACCACCTGACCACCGGCATCGCCTTCGACGTCGCTCCCGCCACCCGGCTGGACCTGTCGTTCGACTATTCGCGCGACACCGGCCACGCCTACTGGGGCACGCCGCTGATCCCGCGCAGCCTGGCCAAGGATCCCACCGGCGTGGTCAGCACGCCCGATGGCCGCGTGCTGGACCGCGCCCTGGCGCGCAAGAACTACAACGTGCTGGACGACCGCAACGAGGCCGAATCCTATTGGCTGCGGGCGCGCGTCACGCACCGCTTGACGCCGTCGTGGACGCTGCGCAATGAATTCGCGATGAACAAGGTCGACCGCCTGTGGAAGAACTCTGAATCGGCCACCTTCAGCGCCCCCGCGTCGATCGACCGCGACCAGACCATCATCACGCACCACCAACGCTATTTCATCGACCGCTTCGACGCCAGCCATGACGGCACCATCGCCGGCCTGCCGAACAAGTTCGTGATCGGCGGCGAACTCAGCAAGACCACGCTGGACAGCGAGCGGCGCTTCTCCAACCGCTCCGCCGCCACCGCGGACGCGCTGCGCGTCTCGCTGTGGAATCCGGAGGTGGGCTACTTCAACGATGACCCGGCGCTGATGAGCGGCCCCGGCAACCGCACCGATTTCACCACCGACGTGCGCGGCGCCGCGCTGTTCCTGGAAGACTCGCTCAAGCTGACCGAGCGCTGGACGGTGGTGGGCGGCTACCGCTACGACCGCATCCGCGTCGACCGCGGCGTCACCGACCTGAATGCCGGCACCCGCAGCGCCTTCGGCACGCGCTACAGCGCCAATTCCATGCGCCTGGGCACGGTATACGACGTAACGCCGTCGTCGTCGGTCTACGCGCAGTACACCAATGCCACCATCCCGGTGGGCTCGCTGTTCCTGCTGTCGCAGTCCAATGCCTCGTTCCCGCTGGCCAAGGGCGAACAATGGGAAGCCGGCTTCAAGCAGAGCCTGGGCGACGTGGAATGGACCGCGGCGGTCTACCACATCAAGCTGGAGAACGTGCTGACGCGCGACGCCAACGACCCGCGCGTGACGGTCAACAATGGCCGCCAATCCTCGCGCGGGGTGGAATTGTCGGCCGACTGGCGCATCACGCCACAGCTGACGCTGTCGGGCAACATCGCCGCGCTGAACGCGCGCTTCGATTCGCTGACCGAGGCCGACGGCACCTCCCGCGTGGGCAACACCCCGCCCAACGTGCCCGAGCGCGTCGCCAACCTGTACGCCACCTACCGCTTGAAGGACGTGCCGATGGACTTCTTCGTCGGCCTGAACCACACCGGCAAGATCTACACCGACAACGCCAACCAGGTCCGCATCAACAGCCACACCACGGTGGACGCGGCGGTCAGCTACCGCATCCGGCCGGCGCTGATCACTTTCCGCGTGCGCAACCTGACCGACAAGCTCTACGCCTACTACGGCGGCCGCGCCACCAGCCAGGTGCTGCTGGCGCCGGGGCGCACGTACGAACTGGGCGCGACGTTCGAGTTCTGACGTTCAGCAGCCTTGCACCGCCAGCTTGCGCTGGCGCTGGTTGGCGGCGCGTTGCCACAGCACCAGCCCCAGGCCGGCCGCGGCGATCACCGCGCCGGCCACCGGCACCGCGGCGTAGCCCAGCCCGGCCGAGATCACGCCGCCACCGGCCGCCGCGCCCACCGCGTTGCCCAGGTTGAAGGCGCCCACGTTGACCGACGACGCCAGGCCGGGCGCGTCGGTCGCGGCGCGCATCACCCGCATCTGCAGCGGCGGCACCACGGCGAACGTGCCGAAACCGAAGATCAAGAGGCCGATCGCGGCGCCCACCGGGGTCTGCGCCAGCCAGGGGAAAGCCAGCAGGTCGGCGATCACCAGCACCAGGAAGGCGATCAGGCTGCCATCGAGCGAACGGTCGGCGAAGCGACCGCCCGCGGTATTGCCTATGGTGAAGCCCAGGCCGATCAGAACCAGCATCGCCGTCACGAAGTTGGGCGATGCGCCGGTCAACTCCGCCAGGGTCGGCGCCACGTAGGTGTACAGCGTGAACATCGCGCCCGCGCCCAGCACCGTGGTCAACAGCGCCACCAGCACCACCGGGGTCTTGAGCACCGCCAGCTCATGACGGATATCCGGACGCCGGCCGGCCTCGCCGGCGGGCAGCGCGAACCACAGCGACAGCATCGCCACCAGGCCCAGGACCGACGTGGCGGCAAACGACATGCGCCAGCCGATCACCTGGCCCAGCCAGGTCGCGGCCGGCACCCCGCCGACGTTGGCGATGGTCAGCCCCAGGAACATGGTCGCCACCGCGCTGGCCTGCTTGTGGCGCGGCACCACGCTGGCGGCCACCAGCGAACCCAGGCCGAAGAAGGCGCCGTGGTTCAGGCTGGTCACCAGGCGCGCCAGCAGCAGCGTGGTGTAGTTGGGCGACAGCGCCGACAGCAGGTTACCAAGCGTGAAGATCGCCATCAGCACGATCAGCGCCTTGCGGCGCGACCAGCGCGACAGCGCCAGGGTCATCAGCGGCGCGCCGAGCATCACGCCGATGGCGTAGGCGCTGATCAGCATGCCGGCGCTGGGGATGGACACCCCCACGCCGTCGGCGATCACGGGCAGCAGGCCCATGGGAGAGAATTCGGTGACGCCAATGCCGAAGGCACCGACGGCCAATGCCAGCAATGGCAGGCCGGCTTTCACCGGCGGGGTTTCGTGGGTAGACATACGGGTTCCTTGGTTGGGTGCGCCGACCAGGGAATCCAGAAGCGTCGCGGCGAAGGCCGGAGCGTGGGGCGGGTCTGATCGGAAGACAGGCGGCCAGTATGACGGGTATACCCTTACGGAAAAAGCGACTAAACGGGGAAAGACTTTTGACTTGGAGTCATGAATGACGTGGGGGGGTTCGAGAGAGGAACGCGCTCGGCCCGTCAACGCCAAACGTTTTACGGGCGCGGATTGCACAAGAAAAATTCCCGCTCGGTAATTTTTTCGACGGAAATCGCGTTGTTCATCAAGAAATTACCGAGCGGGAATATGCGTCGAGGACAACAGGGACCGGTTGCACGATTCCATCCCCAACGAGGTAGTCCGGCCCCAACCGCCGCTCGCCAATGAAAAAGGGCGCCCTCGCGGGCGCCCTTTTCCTGCCTTCGTACCGCCGCTTACTTCAGCAGCAACGCATTCAGCCGCTTCACAAACGCCGCCGGATCGGCGATCTGCGCGCCTTCGGCCAGCAGGGCCTGGTCGAGCAGCAGGCGGGCCCATTGATCGAACTCGCCGTCTTCGGCGGCGCGGATGCGGGCCAGCAGCGGGTGTTCCGGGTTGATTTCCAGCACCGGCTTGACGTTGGGCGCTTCCTGGCCGGCCGCCTTCAGCATGCGCAGCAGGTGCGGGCTGAGTTCGTTCTGGCCCACCACCACGCACGCCGGCGAATCCACCAGGCGCAGCGTCACGCGCACTTCCTTGACCTGGTCTTCCAGGGTCTTTTGCAGGCGCTCGACCAGCGGCTTGAAGTCCTCGGCCACTTCGGCCTGGTGCTTCTTTTCTTCCTCGTCGGCCAGCTCGGCCAGGTCCAGGCCGCCCTTGGCCACCGACACCAGCGACTTGCCGTCGAATTCGCGCAGGTACGACAGCATCCACTCGTCGACGCGGTCGGACAGCAGCAGCACCTCGATGCCCTTCTTGCGGAAGATTTCCAGGTGCGGGCTGTTGCTGGCAGCGGCGAAGGTGTCGGCCGTGACGTAGTAGATCTTGTCCTGGCCTTCCTTCATGCGGCCCACGTAGTCGGCGAACGACACGGTCTGGGCCTGGTCGCCGGTGTGGGTCGAGGCAAAGCGCATCAGCTTGGCGATGCGTTCCAGGTTGGCATGGTCTTCGCCCGCGCCTTCCTTGAGCACCTGGCCGAATTCCGACCAGAACGTGGCGTAGTCTTCCGGCTTGTTTTCGGCCAGGTCTTCCAGCAGCGACAGGATGCGCTTGGCCGAGCCTTCGCGGATGGCGCGCACGTCGCGGCTTTCCTGCAGGATCTCGCGCGACACGTTCAGCGGCAGGTCGGCCGAGTCGATCACGCCGCGCACGAAGCGCAGGTACGACGGCAGAAGCTGGTCGGCGTCGTCCATGATGAAGACGCGCTTGACGTACAGCTTGACGCCGCGGCGGCCGTCGCGGTCCCACAGGTCCATCGGCGCATGCTTGGGCACGTACAGCAGCTGCGTGTATTCGCTGCGGCCTTCGACGCGGTTGTGGGTCCAGGCCAGCGGGTCGTCGTAGTCGTGCGACACCGTCTTGTAGAACTCGCGGTACTGTTCCTCGGTCACATCCGCCTTGTTGCGGGCCCACAGCGCGTTGGCCTGGTTGACCGTTTCGAGTTCGTCCTTCTTGACCTGCTCGCCCTTTTCCGAATCCCACTCTTCCTTGGCCATGCGGATCGGCAGCGAGATGTGGTCGGAGTAGCGGCGCAGGATCTCGCGCAGCTTCCAGCCGTTGAGCAGCTCGTCTTCGTCGGCGCGCAGGTGCAGCGTGACGTCGGTGCCGCGCGTGGCCTTGTCGGCGGCGGCGATGGTGAATTCGCCCTGGCCGTCGGACTCCCAGCGGATCGCGTCGGCGGCGCCGGCGCGGCGGCTGACCACCGTGACCTTGTCGGCCACGATGAACGAGGAATAGAAGCCCACGCCGAACTGGCCGATCAGCTGCGCGTCCTTCTGCTTGTCGCCGGTCAGCTGCGAGAAGAACTCGCGCGTGCCGGAACGGGCGATGGTGCCCAGGTTGGCCACGGCCTCTTCGCGCGACAGGCCGATGCCGTTGTCGGAAATCGTGATGGTGCGCGCGTCCTTGTCGTAGCTGACGGTGATGGCCAGCTCGCCATCGCCTTCCAGCAGCGCCGGATTATCGATGGCCTCGAAGCGCAGCTTGTCGCAGGCGTCGGATGCGTTCGACACCAGCTCGCGCAGGAAGATTTCCTTGTTGCTGTACAGCGAATGGATCATCAGGTGCAGCAGCTGCTTCACCTCGGCCTGGAATCCCAGGGTTTCGGACGTGGCGGTTTGGCTCATCGTTGTATGAAAAGTCGGAAAATTAGGGACAAAAGAAAGCCGGATGGCGGGGCGCGCGGCCCAGGCGGTTTCCGGGAAACCCTGTTGTGATGGGGGCCATCCGAAATATTTCAAGACCAGGAAATCGCCAACCCGCCCCAGCCCTGCCGGCGAACACGAAAAAAGGGGAACCGAACGGGCAAGGATGCGCCGCCCGGCACATCAGAACAGGGAGAGCAAGCCGCGGCGATAACGCGTCTTTGCCTCCAGCACCTCGTCGAACGCGGGCACGGCCAGCGTGCCGCCGTGGACCAGCTTGCGGATGTCGTCCGCCTTGATCTGCCGGGTCTGCTGCGACCGCAACAGGAAATCCGCCGCCTTGGGGTCCAGGATGCGGTAGATCGGGCTGTAGATCAGCTGGGTGGCGCCCAACTCGTCGAGATAATAGAGCGCATCGCCGTGGCGCCAGACCGAACCGAAGCCGTGATAGACATCGCCCAGCTTGGTCCACTGGCCAGTCGGCGCGTCCTTCATGCGCAGGACCAGCGTGGAACGGGACATCAGGCCGCCCCCGCTGCGCGAGCGGCTCCACACCTCCTCGCTCTTGAGAAACAGCAGTTGCCTGCCGTCCCAGAACACGTACGGCGACAGCGCCGTGAAACCGCCCGCCGCGAACGGATCGTCGCCGGCGCGCTCCACCTGGCGCTTCTCGCTGTCATAGAAGTAGATGCCGTCCTTGCTGGCGAACAGGGCGTGGTGCACGTGCCGTCCCGGCTCGTTCAGCAGCCGGTACGGCGCATGCGCCGCGTCGAACGCCAGCGCGCCCAGGTACACCATGCCATCGCGCCGGTCATAGAGATAGGGCTGGCGGTGCAGGTTGCCCACCATGAAGGTATAGAGCGCCGGATCATCCGACAGCGGCAAAGGCGTTTCCCGGTAATACACCCGGCTGCCATCGGCGAAGAAGTCGTTGCCCGGCCGCGTTTCGCCGCCCTGGATCGCCGCGATACGGCGCAGCCGCGACGGGTCCGCCCGTGGCATTTCGCGGCCCTCGTAGAACACGCGCGCGCCGTCGGTGGCCAGTTGGCGGTCGAGCAAAGGGCGATACGGCTGGGCGCTGGCCGGCAGGGCCAGGAACGGGTACAGGTAAGTCTGCGGCTTGTCGCCCTTGCCGGCGCGATACAGGATCTTCTGCCAGACCTCGTCCAGCCCGCCAAGGTCGCGGTTGAGTTCGGACGCAAAGTCGCAGAAATAGGTGATGGCGCCGTCGCTGAAATAGCTATTGCCCAGGTAGCGCGTCGATCCGGGCCGCATCCCAGGCAGCACGAGGTTGCCGCAATACACGTGGCGGCTGTCGCGCGCCGCCTGCCGGCCGTCGTAGCGACCGGTGTCGAACGTCTGCAGGCCGGCCGGGTCGGCCTCGGGCATCCGGTAATAGCCATTGCTGGGCACGGCCGCATAGACCTCGCCCTGGTAGCGCCTGTAGATACTGCTGCCGTAGGACTCGCCACGATCGATGGCGGCGAAATTGTCGCCGTCGTCGATCAACCAGAACAGCAGGCACAGCGGCAGGATGGCGATCAACAGGACCAGGCCGATCACGATCCCTCTGGTGCGCTTTTGCATCGATTCCCGGGCCGGCGGCCCCTGGTTGGCGGACAGGAATTCTATCAAGCCTCCTGGCGGCCCCGCGGCGGTCGCGGTGCGCCCGGGGGCCTTCCCCGCTAAAATCCCGCACTTTCCTCCCCTACCCCCCGCCCTGGCCGACCCTGCCGCCATGCAACCCGCCTCCCTGACCCAACCCGCCTCCCACGGCGCGTCCGACGACGCCGAACCCCGCCACGACCTGGTCTATGGCCCGGACGACCGTCCCGCCGCCCCCGTCGCCTTCGTCGCCGCCCTGCAGCACCTGCTGGCCATCCTGGTCCCCATCGTCACCCCCGGCCTGCTGATCTGCCAGGCCCTGGACGTCAGCAGCCGCGACACCACCCTGATCGTGTCGATGTCGCTGGTCATCTCCGGCATCGCCACCTACGTGCAGTGCAAGCGCTTCGGCCCGCTGGGCGCGGGGCTGCTGATCGTGCAAGGCACCAGCTTCAACTTCGTCGGCCCGCTGATCGCCGGCGGCTCGGTCATGGTCAAGCAGGGCACGCCGGTCGAGGCCGTCATGGCCGCGATCTTCGGCGTCGTCATCGCCGGTTCCTTCGTCGAAATGGGCATCAGCCGCATCCTGCCCTTCGTCAAGCGCCTGATCACCCCGCTGGTCACCGGCATCGTCGTGCTGCTGATCGGCCTGACGCTGATCAAGGTCGGCCTCATCAGCATGGGCGGCGGCTACAGCGCCATGGCCAAAGGCACCTTCGCCAGCGCCGAGAACCTGACGCTGTCGGGCCTGGTGCTGGGCACCATCATCCTGCTGAACCGCGTGCCGGTGGTGTGGATCCGCAGTACCGCACTGGTGCTGGCGCTGGCCGTCGGCTACATCGCCGCCGCCTACATGGGCCGCCTGGACTTCACCGGCGCGCGCGAAGCCGCCCTGTTCCAGGTGCCCATGCCGCTGCACTTCGGCCTGGGCTTCTCGTGGTCGCTGTTCGTGCCGATGCTGATCATCTACCTGGTCACCTCGCTCGAAGCCATCGGCGACGTCACCGCCACCAGCAAGGTGTCCAAGCAACCGGTCGAAGGCCCGCTGTGGATGCAGCGCATCAAGGGCGGCGTACTGGTCAACGGCGCCAACTCGCTGTTGGCCGGCGTCTTCAACACCTTCCCCAGCTCGGTCTTCGCCCAGAACAACGGCGTCATCCAGCTGACCGGCATCGCCAGCCGCCACGTCGGCGTGTGGATCGCCGGCATGCTGGTCCTGCTGGGCCTGTTCCCCGCCGTCGCCGGCGTGCTGCAGGCCGTGCCCGAACCCGTGCTGGGCGGCGCCGCCATGGTCATGTTCGGCGCCGTGGCCGCCTCGGGCATCAACATCCTGGCCGGCATCCACCTGGACCGCCGCGCCCTGCTGATCATCGCCGTGTCGCTGGCGCTGGGCCTGGGCGTGTCGCAAGTGCCCGAGATCCTGTCGCACCTGCCGCACGCCGTGAAAAACGTGCTGGAATCGGGTGTTGCCACCGGCGGCATCTGCGCGCTGGTGATGAACTGGTTCCTGCCGGAAAAGAAGTAAGCATGCGGGCCGGCGCGCCCCGCGCCGGCCCCTTGCCTGACAATTTTTCCCAGACCGCATATAATCGCGGTCTTCGCTTTACCCGCGACCGTCACCTGGACGGCTCCGCGACCAGCCTGCCCGGGTGGTGAAATTGGTAGACGCAGGGGACTCAAAATCCCCCGCCGCAAGGCGTGCCGGTTCGATTCCGGCCCCGGGCACCATCTCAGAAATCCCTAGTACTTCCAGTAAAACTAGCCGGATTTCAGCCGCATGCGCTCACAAACCGCCAAGCCTCGGTCAGCCCCTCTCGTTAGCACCGATGCAGCGAGTGCCCCTCGCGACACATACGACTGCTCCATCAACGACCGCGAGCTAACAAATGCTGCAGGCAAGCCCTCCATAGCCGTTAACCGTTGCCATGAGCTAACATTCCTTGCCACTCTGCGGCATGTCGTGAGCGCACAATGCCCGCCTTTCTCCTGCTGGATGGTGAACCGCCACAGAAACGTCCGAAGATAGGCGAGATTCACTGGACAAAATTACAGTGATTGATACACTCTCCCCCGAACAACGCTCGGAACGCATGGCACGCATACGGAGCCGTGACACGAAGCCCGAGCTTAGCATTCGCAAGGCACTCCACGCGCGTGGATTTAGATATCGGCTGCACGACAAACGCCTCCCGGGAAAGCCCGACATGGTCTTTCCTAGCCGACGAAAGGTTGTATTCGTGCATGGCTGTTTCTGGCACATGCACGGCGGGGCATGCGCGCTCACGCGCATGCCCAAGTCGAAGCTCGACTTCTGGCGCGCGAAGCTGGAAGGAAACCGGGCTCGTGACGCAATGAAGCTCGAACAGTTAGTTGCGTTGGGTTGGAAAGTATTGGTGGTATGGGAATGCGAGTTGCGTGATATGGAAAGTGTCCTGACTCGACTTATGACATTCCTAAATGAAGATGCAGGAGAAACGAAATGATGCGAGCGGTGGAGCTATTCGCCGGAGCTGGCGGACTGGCGATGGGCGTGAGCCTGGCTGGATTTAGGTCCCTGGCCGTGGTGGAATGGGACAAATGGGCTTGCGACACCGTGCGCGAGAATCAGCGGCGCGGCTACCCGTTGGTTTGCAATTGGCCACTAAGTGAAGGGGACGTGCGCACAGTCGATTGGTCTAACATCCCGCAAGACATCGAGCTATTAGCGGGAGGCCCACCGTGCCAACCCTTCTCGATGGGTGGCAAGCACAAGGCCCATGACGACAAGCGCGATATGTTCCCGGCCACGGTGCAAATCGTGCGTGCGCTCCGGCCTAAAAGCTTCATCGTCGAAAATGTGAAGGGACTCACCCGATCGAGCTTTGCGAATTACTTCGAATACATCAAGCTGCAACTAGAGTTCCCGGAAGCACCACGCCAGGAGGAAGAGTCCTGGTTTGACCATTTGATGCGCTTGCAGACTGAGAAAACAAGCGGCCGCATGCATGAAACCGGACTGACCTACAATGTGACCGCGACCCTCGTAAACGCGGCGGACTACGGCGTGCCCCAAAAGCGGGAACGTGTTTTCATTGTAGGCACCCGCTCTGACCTCGACATCGATTGGCACTTTCCCGATGCGACACATAGCGAAGACGCTCTAATATATGCTCAATGGATAACCGGCGAATATTGGGACCGTCACAAGATCGCACAGAAGAATCGTCCAATGCAACCCCTCAAGTTGGCCAAGCGTATTCAAGCCCTCACGGCCTGCCCCCCCAAGACGTTGCCATGGCGCACGGTACGCGACGCTATTGCGGATTTGCCTGACCCACGGTCGCACGCAGCAGCCAATATCCGTGACCATAGATTCCAGGATGGCGCGAAGAGCTACCCTGGACATACTGGTAGCCCGCTGGATCAGCCCGCGAAGACCATCAAGGCCGGCGATCATGGTGTGCCCGGTGGCGAAAACATGATGGTACTAACCGATGGTAGCGTGCGTTATTTCACCGCGCGCGAAACGGCCCGCATTCAGACCTTCCCTGACGGCTACGTTTTTCATGGATCATGGACGGAAACCATGCGCCAACTCGGTAATGCGGTGCCGGTGGCACTCGGGCGCATCGTGGCGTCGTCAGTAGCAGAAGCATTAATCAAGAGCGAACTTCGCCAAATCGAAACCAACGTAAACGCAAACAAGAAAAAATCCGCTGCATGAATAATAAATCCCACACAGCAGAGATCATTCCTTTCAATCCACTGGACAAGAAAAATCTGGGAGCCAGCGTTGCGGAGGCCTTGGTCAGCCAGCCAGCTCATCCGCTAGGCGCGGTAACGTCCTTCTTTGGTGCGGGCATCTACGCGATTTACTACCATGGCAAGCATGAAGCCTATGGTCCAATCTCCACGCCGAACCAAATGGACATAACCAGTCCAAGCATTCCCATTTACGTCGGCAAAGCAGTGCCGCAAGGAGCCCGCAAAGGCAAAGTACTGCCCGACCCGACCAAGTCGAAGGCGCTATTTTCACGGTTGCAGGAACATTCCGAATCTGTCGAAGCAACTAAAACCCTCAACATCGATGATTTCACGTGCCGTTATTTGGTGGTGGATGAGATTTGGATTCCACTAGGTGAATCCCTGATGATTGCTAAATTTTCTCCACTATGGAACCTAATAGTGGAGGGATTTGGAAACCATGATCCTGGCTCGGGTCGCTACAACGGTCTTCGGCCGCGATGGGATACGCTACATCCCGGACGCATGTGGGCCCTGAAGTGCAAGGAACGCAGTGAATCCGCAGCCGAGATCACGCGCGAGGTAAGGAATCATCTCGCTAACACAGTGTTGCCAGAAACGCCGCACTTTGTTGGTCGTCATGATCTTTAAAGAGCGCTTTCCAGCTCTGGAAGATACAGAGCGTAGACGGTGAGTCCGGCCACAAGTGCACGTGCGCTGAGTTCGAAGGCGTGGCCATAGCCAGACTGCGAGATTTGGCACCTCAAGCACACCGGATCAGAAAATCCCCCGCCGCAAGGCGTGCCGGTTCGATTCCGGCCCCGGGCACCAGATTGAAAAGCCGCGACTGCCTTGCAGCGCGGCTTTTTTTGGGTCAGTGAGGCTATATGCGTGCGCTGCGTCCTTGCCTTTAGAGATGGCCGTCAACGATACCCCCAGCGCGTCCATCACCCGGTGCAACATCAGGTATCTTGGGTTGGCTCCCTGCACGAGCACGAGATAAAGGTTCATGCGCGCCAAACCGGTCCCTTGGCAATGGCTCCGACACCCCTTTTGCACGAGCCACATCGCCCAAGGCCTGGAGGAAGACATCCGGATCGGGATCGCCTGCGGCATCGGCGAGGTAATGCGCAATCGTCTCTTCGTCGGACAAGTAGTTAGCCAGATCGAAATCACGCAGCTGGATCATTTGAGTGCCTTCCCTTTCAGTTCGCTCCACAGGCGTTTCGCGGTTGCCCACGCGCCCATAAATCCGTCTTGAACAAACATCGGCTTCTGGAAGCTCGAGATCTCGACATTGTCGCTCAAAAGGGATAGATGCCGGAGTAAGCTCCCCAACACGCACGGAGACCTCAACATGGGCATTACGAGCACACTTTCGGCCGGGTTTCAGCACCCGAAGGGCGCGCCCTGACCATTGACTGCCGCCCTTCCTGATCCCGCGCTCCACGGAGCGAATCAGAAGAATTCACCTGATCCGACCGTGCGATCACCGACATAATCGTCTGGCTCAGCCAGGGGTCGACATCCGTCGCGACACGCTTGCGCCTGGGCGCGTTGCCTACACGGAGGATCCCACCTTGCAGACCGCCTTCAAACTCGTTGCCGTGAGCAGCATCGCCCTCGCCCTGGCGGCGTGCGGCAGCGCCAAGGACGCCAACAAGAGCAACTTCAGCAAAGCCATCCAGGCCTACCTGGATACGCAGAACGGCATCTGCGCCAATCTCCCCGCGCGCGAACTGCCCTTCAGGCTGGAAAACCAGGACATGCTGGGCCAAGGCCGCAAAGCCCGCGCGGACGCGCTTGCCGATGCCGGCCTGCTCAGCAAGCACGATACGGAACTCAAGGCGCTGTTCGGCGGCACCGTGCCCGGCACCGAATACGAGGTCACCGAATTGGGCAGGAAGTACCTTGGCGAGCGCCACAAGTTTGCCTTCTGCACGGGCTCGTACACCGTGGTCGACGTGGACAACTTCACCGAGCCCAGCGACATGATGGGCATGAAGGTCTCGCAGGTGAACTTCCACTACAAGGCGAAAGACACGGCCGACTGGATCAAGAACGACAAAGTGCGAGCCGCATACACGAACGTGGCGGAAGAAGCGAAGGGCGACATCCGTGGCCACGCGGGGCTGGTGCTGACCAACGACGGCTGGCTGCACGAACGCCTGTTCAAGCGCTGAAGCGCAAGAGGGCCGCCCGCGTCGGGAAGGCCGCCCCTTACGCCACTGCCCCCTCACGCCGGACGCACTCTCAATGCCGCCCCCAGCGCCCCTCGTAGTACACCCAATGTCCATGCCGCTGGCGCCACTCCGGCCCGTGATACACGTAGCCAGGCCGGGCCGGCATCCACACGCCACCAATCCAGGCGTGGCGGCCGCCGACCCACTCCCAATGACCCGGCGCCCAGACGTAGCCCACGCGTGGCGGGGGCAGCACTTCCACGCGCGGCGGCGGCGGCGCCACGTCGATGCTGATGGCCACGCCGGCCCGCGCCACACCCGGGACGCTCAACGCCCCCAGGGACAGGACCACCACGGCGCCCGCAGCCATCGCGGCTTTGGCAAGATTCTTCATGATGCATTTCCCTCGCAGTCGCGCCCGCCGATGCGGACGCGGTAAGGCGAGTGTGCGCGCAGGAAATTATCGAAAGGGTTACGCGCCGGGGGCAGACGGTTTCAGTGGATTTCGCGCGGTGAGACGCGCCACGGGACCTGCGGCCCACCGATCTGGCCCCGGTAAATTCCGCCCAGTGGATTTAAGGGGAATTCCCCGATTCTCCGCCCCGGGTCCGGCCGATACCATTCGCCGAATTTCCGCCGGCCGGCGGACACGAATCAATAAGTTGCGCGCCCGCGCGGAGACACCATGAAAGCACTGACTACCGTCGCGGCAGGCGCCGCGCTCCTTCTCTCGGCGTGGGGCGCCAGCGCGGGCGTGACGTTCGAGAGCGTCAAGAACAAGGGCTTCGTGCAGTGCGGCGTGTCCACGGGCGTGGCCGGCTTCTCGGTCAACGACAGCAAGGGCGGCTGGATGGGCCTGGACGTGGACTTGTGCCGCGCGCTGGCCGTGACCATGTTCGGCGATGCGTCCAAGGCCAAGATCATGGCGGTCAGCGCGGTGCAGCGCTTCACCGCCCTGCAGTCCGGCGAAGTCGACGTCCTGCCGCGCAACACCACGCTGTCCCTGACGCGCGACACTACCCTGGGCCTGATCGGCGTGGGCGTGAACTACTACGACAGCCAGGGCATCATGGTGAACAAGTCGCTCAACGTGAAAAGCGCCAAGGAACTGGACGGCGCCACGGTCTGCGTGCAGCCCGGCACGACCACGGAATTGAACCTGTCGGACTGGTTCCGCTCGCAGAACATCGCCTTCAAGCCCGTGGTGGTCGAGCGCCTGGACGAGATCATCCGCGCCTTCGCGGTGGGCCGCTGCGATGCGTTCACCGGTGACAAATCGCAACTGGCCGCGGCCCGCACCAACCTGGAGAATCCCGAGAAGTACGACATCCTGCCGGAGAACTTCTCCAAGGAACCCCTCGGCCCCATGGTGCGCCAGGGCGACGAGCAGTGGTTCAACGTGGTGCGCTGGACCATGTTCGCGATGCTGGAGGCCGAGGAATACGGCGTCACCTCGAAGAACGTGGACGAGATGCTCAAGAGCACCAACCCCAACGTGCAGCGCCTGCTGGGCGTGACGCCGGGCATGGGCAAGAACCTGGGCGTGGATGACAAGTGGGCCTACAACGTCATCAAGCAGATCGGCAATTACGGCGAGAGCTTCGAGAAGAACCTCGGGGCCACCAGCCCGATGAAGCTGTCGCGGGGGTTGAATGCGTCGTATCGGAATGGCGGGTTGATGTATGGGTGGCCGGTGCGGTAAGACGGCCATCCAGCAGGACCAACGGGCGCGCGATGCGCCCGTTTTCTTGTGCGCCTTGCTGCCATCCATTCCAAGATGTAAGCGCGGTCCCGCCAGGCACCGGCCGCGTTCCCAACCCCGTTTATGATGGAGCGGTATCGAGTCCGCCCAAATGCGTTACTCTCCCCTCCCCGATCATTCCCCAGCAAGGAGCCACTACATGGCACAAGCCTCCGCCCGTCACATCCTGGTTTCGACCGAAGCCAAGGCCAACGAACTGAAGACCGCCATCGAGAACGGCGCCGACTTCGCGCAACTGGCCAAGGAAAACTCCAGCTGCCCGTCCAGCCGCGATGGCGGCAACCTGGGCACGTTCGGCCCGGGCCAGATGGTCAAGGAATTCGATACCGTGGTGTTCAGCGCCCCGGTTGGTGAAGTCCAGGGTCCGGTGAAGACCCAATTCGGCTATCACCTGGTCGAAGTCACCAGCCGCAAGGACTGATTCCGCCACGTCAAGTTGCGAGGCCGCCGCCGGGCATGTCCGGCGGCGGCTTTTTTATTGCCCGCGACCGACGCGGGGAGCGTCGGGCTGCACGCCGTCCCCCGGCCGCAATGCATATCCCCAGCCCAGGCTGATGACGTCGTTCCAGTTGTTCTGGAACGTAGTCCCAACCGGAAATGCCATGCGCCGGCAAGAGGCCGGGACGGTCGCGGTGGACCGTGCGCTGCGCCGCAGCACCGGATTTCCTATCAATTGATAATTTCTGTTCAGGTGACAGCCCTGCGGGGGTACGACAGAATGGCCTGCACCCGGAGGAGACAACCGGGGCCCCAAAAAACCGCGAGGTGCCAGGCCCATGAAGCCGTCCCGAAACAAAGTCATCATCACCTGCGCCATCACCGGCTCGGTCCACACGCCGTCGATGTCGCCCCACCTTCCCGTCACCCCGGACCAGATCGCCCAGGCGGCGATCGAAGCCGCCCAGGCGGGCGCGGCCATCGTGCATCTGCATGCGCGCCAGCCCGACACCGGGCAACCTACCCAGGACCCTGCGCTATATGCCCAGTTCCTGCCGCGCATCAAGGAAGCGTCGGACGTGGTGATCAACATCACCACGGGCGGATCGCCGATCCTGCCGCTGGCGGACCGCATGGCGCCGGCGCTGCGCTTCAAGCCGGAGGTGGCTTCGCTGAACATGGGGTCGATGAACTTCGGAATGTACGAGCTGCTGGAGCGCTTCAAGGCGTTCGAGCACGCCTGGGAACGCCCCTATCTCGAAGGCAGCAACGACCTGATCTTCAAGAACACCTTCAAGGATATCGAGCGCATCCTGGCATCCTGCGGCGACAACGGCACGCGCTTCGAGATCGAATGCTATGACATCGGCCATCTCTACACCGCCGCGCATTTCGTGGATCGCAAGCTGCTCAAGCCGCCCTTCCTTATCCAGTCGGTCTTTGGCATTCGTGGCGGCATTGGCACGCACCCCGAAGACGTGATGATGATGAAGCGCACCGCCGACCGGCTGTTCGGCGCCGACTACACCTGGTCGGTGCTGGCCGCCGGGCGCAAGCAGACGCCGCTGGCAACGATGGCGGCGACGATGGGCGGCAACGTGCGCGTGGGCCTGGAGGATTCGCTGTGGGACGGGCCGGGCGAACTGGCGCGGTCCAACGCCGACCAGGTGCGGCGCATCCGCCGCATCCTGGAAGATCTGTCGCTGCAGGTCGCCACGCCCGACGAGGCGCGCGCGACCCTGCAACTGAAGGGCGGGCACGACGTCGCCTTCTGAGCGGCGGCGGGGCGTCCATATCAACAAGATCCGCGGGATCGAGGAGACACACATGAAAAAAACACTGTGCGCGGCCGCGCTGGCCGCCGCGCTGGGATGGACGGGCGCGGCGCAGGCCGATGATGGGGTGATCCGCATCGGCTTCATCACCGATATGTCGGGCCTGTCGGCCGACGCCGACGGCCCGGGCGGCGCCGAGGCCATCAAGATGGCGGTGGCGGACCTGGGCGGCGTGGTGGCGGGCAAGAAGGTCGAGGTTCTGGTGGCCGACCACCAGAACCGCGCCGACATCGCTTCGTCGCGGGCCCGCGAATGGCTCGACCAGAAAGGCGTGAACATGCTGATCGCCGGCGCGAATTCGGCAGCGGCGCTGGCCATGGCCAAGGTGGCCGAGGAAAAGAAGACGCCGTTCTTCGTGGTCAGCGCCGGCGCCTCGGAACTGACCAATTCCCAATGCACCCCGTACACCGTGCACTATGCCTATGACACGGTGTCCCTGGCCCGGGGCACGGCCCGCGCCATGCTCAAGGAAGGCAACAAGGACTGGTTCTTCCTGACGGTGGACCACGCTTTCGGCCAGGCGCTGGAGCGCGACGCCTCGGCGGTGGTGCAGGCCGACGGCGGCCAGGTCAAGGGGCGCGTGCGCCACCCGCTGAACACCGCGGATTTCTCCTCGTTCATCCTGCAGGCGCAGGCCTCTGGCGCGTCGGTGCTGGGCCTGGCCAATTCTGCCAGCGACACGAGCAACGCGGTCAAGGCCGCGGCCGAATTCGGGTTGACGCCGAAGATGAAGATCGCCGGCCTGCTGGTGCTGATCACCGACATCCATGCGCTTGGCCTGCCGGCGGCGCAGGGCATGTACCTGACCACCGCCTGGTACTGGGACCAGGACGACGCCTCGCGGCAATGGGCCGCGCGCTTCGAGGAGAAGATGAAGAAGAAACCATCGATGCTGCAGGCGGGCGACTACTCGGCCGCCACGACCTACCTGAAGGCGGTGGCCGCCACCGGCAGCACCGACGGCGACACGGTGATGAAGTGGCTCAAGGCCAATCCGGTGAACGACTTCTTCGTCAAGGATGGCAGGATCCGCGCCGACGGCCTGATGGTGCACGACATGTTCCTGATGCAGGTGAAAACCCCGGCGGAATCGAAGGGGCCTTGGGACTACTACAAGCTGGTGGCGCGCGCGCCGGGCGACCAGATCTACACCTCGCCGGCGGAATCGACCTGCCGATTGATGAAGCCCTGATCCCGCGCCCCACTCCCGCAAGGAATCCGCATGACCACGAAGAACCCCATTCCCGGCGATATCGCCGCCCTGCCCGTCGACCTGACCGGCCAGCGCGTGATCGTGACGGCGGGCGCGGCCGGCATCGGCGCGGCCATCGCCGGCGCCTTCGCCGCGCGTGGCGCCCAGGTCCATATCTGCGATGTGGACGAACGCGCGCTGGCGGCCTGCCCGCATCCCTGGTCGCGCGCCGACGTCAGCCAGCGCGACCAGATCGACCGCTACATGCAGGAAGCGTTGGCGCGGCTGGGCGGGCTGGACGTGCTGGTGAACAACGCCGGCATCGCCGGGCCGACCGCCGGTATCGCCGACATTGCGCCGCAGGAGCTGGACGCGACGCTGGACATCAACCTGGCGTCGCAATTCCATACCGTGCGCCACGCGCTGCCGGCCTTGCGCCAGGCCGGCGGCGGCAGCATCATCAATATCAGCTCGGTGGCCGGCCGCATGGGCGTGCCGATGCGCACGCCCTACGCGGCCACGAAATGGGGCGTGGTGGGATTGACGCGATCGCTGGCTGTGGAACTGGGTGGCTACGGCATCCGGGTAAACGCGCTGCTGCCCGGACTGGTGGCGGGGCCGCGGATCGACCGGGTGATCGAGGCGCGCGCCCGCAACATGGGCGTGACGGTGGCCGAGGAAACCCGGCTGGAACTGGCCGGTGTCAGCCTGGGGCAGTTCGTGCGGGCGGCCGACATCGCCAACATGGCGCTGTTCCTGGCCAGCCCGTTCGGCGCGATGGTCAGCGGCCAGGCCATCAGCATCGATGGCGACCTGCAGTCGCTGCCCTGGCAGCCGCCGGCGGATTGACACGCGACCGCCGGCGACTCATGCGAGCAGCTGGATGGTATGCGCATAGACGCCGTGCCGACGATCCTCGGCCGCGGCGCGCAACGCGTCCAGCAGGCGCTCCGCCAGATCCTGGCTGGCGGATTCCTTGCGCGTGATCAGCACGAAATCGAACCACTGGCGCGACGCCAGCGGCAGCGCCACCAGTTCGGGATAGGCCGGCACGATGTCGGCGGCCGACAAGGCGTTGACCATGCTGATGCCGCGCACCGCCCTGACGGTGCCCGGCAGCAGCGACATGTGGGCCTGCATGCCCGAACGCAGTTGCAGCGACTCGGCGATATCGCCTTGCGGCATGACGTAGTCGGACCACAGCGGCTGCACGTAGCTGTCGGGCCGGATGTCGCCGACCGCGACCGCCTCCTGGCGCGCCAGGGGATGGTCGCGATGGACGATGGCCATGACTTCCGTGCGCAGGAATGGCAGGAAGGCAAGGCGGGCGCTATCGCGCGACACGGCGCCAAGGCCGAAATCGGCGCGCATGGTCTCCACGGCGCCGATGACCTGCACCGAGGATTCCAGGTCGATCGAGAACGGCCGGGTGCCGTTGGCATCGAGGTAGCGCCGCACCGCATCGGGCGCGTACGCCAGCGCCAGCGCCGGCGATGCCGCGATCCGCAGGTTGCGGCCACCGAATTGCTCGATACTGTGCAATGCCTCGTCGATGCGGACCAGCTCGTCCAGGACGTGCTTGGCCTCGCTGTAGAGATACTGCCCGGCTTCGGTCGGGCGCAGAGTCTTGTGGGACCGGTCGAACAACTGCACGCCGGTGGCCTGTTCCAGGCGCGAGATCGCGTGGCTGACGGCCGGCTGCGTCAGGTGCATGGCCTGCGCGGCCTGGCGGGTGGATCCGGTCATGACCACCGTGTAGAAAATGCGCAGGTCGTGGATATTGAAGTTGCGCTTCATGCGGCGTCGCGGCTCCCCCGATTGGATATGGCCGGCGCGGCCCTGCTCGCGCCGGTTCCTGATTCTAGGTCGAGTCGGCGCCAAATGCAGGCAGAGCGGATGGGAACCGCGTCCGACATGGGGACGCCCGCCCGCCGCTTCTCACACCTGGTCCTCCGAGTAGATCCCCGCCGAGATGGTGGCGCTGCCGACGAACAGCTCGCCGTACAGCACCGGCACCGGATTGCCCTGCGCGGTGGTGTTGACCGGACCATTGAAGTTGTAGGACGCGCCATTGTTCGGGCCGTCCTTGACGCTCAGGGCGCGTTGCTGCGGCGTCAGCAGCTGGACCACGCCGCCCAGGGTCATGGCCACCCCCATGGTCATCAGCGACGTGCTGGCGCCCGCCCAAAGCGCCACGTTGACGCCGGGGATGAAGGACGCCACGATCATCGCCACGCCCACCACCACCTGCATCAGGCCGCCCCGCTTGGCGCCGGTGGGCATGGGCGCGATGCGGATGTCCTCGTTGCCGGCGGGTCGGCCGAGCTCCGCTTCGGCCAGGTTGCGGCGGCCGATGAAGCAGGCATAGCGCACGCCCCGGGATTCGCTGTCGAGCAGGCGGGTTTCAAAGCCGGGCAGCAGCGCGCACAGGGCGCGCACCGCTTCCGCGGTGCTGGAGACGGCCAGCCGATGCAGCCGGCCGAATTCCGCGCCCAGCCTGCCATAGAGGCGGATGGTTGTCAGGGATTGGGTCATGTCGGATTCCTCGCGAGCTCCGCGCCGCCCCCGGCATCGACGCTGGCGGGTTTGGGGTAGCGTTGTTTGACGCCCTGGCATTGCGCCACCCATTGCGCCACCGGCTCGGGCAAGGCCTGCCCCGAGGATTGCAGGTGCGCGGCGAACTTCATGATCGCGTCGAGCTGGTCGCCGATGGCGGGATAGGCGCGCGCGCGTAGCGGCGCGTAGGGTTCATAGTGGCGGATTTTCAACGGTGAACTCCTTGTTCAGATAGGGCCAGGCTTCGACGGTGACGTGATAAGTCCCCGGCTGATCGAATGCGAGCTCGGCGGTGGTGTCGTTGCAGGGGTACGCGATAGATCCGATCTTGATGGTGCAAGGGATCGGGAGCGCCGAAAGGGTATGCCGCGCCAGGATGGCGGGGGATTCCGGCCGGGAAACGAGGGCGTTTTCCCGCACATACTGGGACTCCGGGTTTCCCTCCCCGTCGACAAAGGGATGGCCGGTGACCTGCGCCGTGGCGTCCACGCTCTCGCGCGGCCCGCGCATGACACCGATGATCCGACCCGTCGGATCGTAGAACGATGCGGTATGCATGTTCATGCTTCTCACCTCTTCACCATGAGTGCAACGATACGGATCGTCGCCTGATTGCTTTCTGAACTCGACGAGTTGACTGTTATCGTCGTATTTCCCACCCCGGCGTTGCCCACCGCCACCGCGGTCAAAGGCAGACTCGTGTACTCCAGGGGCTGGGTACCTTCCCCACTGCCGCTCTGCCAGACGGTGTGCGAGCCCGCCGCCGCCTCCACCAACGCGCCGTTCACGTAGATCCGCAAAGTCGACGCGCGCCCGGCATAGCCGGACCGGTATGCAATCACGACGACCGGTCCCGCCACATTGCTGTTGATGACGACGGTTCCTGCGGTATTTCCCGCCCACGACGTGGGAATCGTCACCGCGTTGCCCGCGATCGACAGCGTATCGACCTGCGCATCACGGATATGCGCCCGCGAGATGTACGCCGTACCCAGGTTCGCCAGCTTGGCCGTCAACGCATTCGCCTCCAGGCGATCCACGTTGATATACCCCGCGTCGATCTTGCCCGCATCCAGGCTGCGGATCATCGCGTTGGTGATGCGCCCGGTGCCGATCACCGCGTCATTGATGAAGGTCTGCCCGTTCTCGATGACGAACGGCGTGGTGGTCGCGCCGTTGGCCAGGTTCAGCAAGGCCAGCCGGTCCGCCAGGAAGTACACCGAGGTCTGCACCTGGCCGTCGGGCTGGGTGTACGCGCCCAGCGACATGCCGGCGGCGTAGACCTTGTTGTCCTGCGTGACCTGGGCTTTCACGCTCCAGGTGGCCTTGAGCTTGCCGTCCAGCCCGACCAGCGCCGTACGCGCTTGCTCGACACCCGCGGCGGCGCCGTTGGCGGTCGCCAGCACGGTGTCGACGCGCGAGGACAACGCCCCGTCCCCGTCGGCCCGCTTGGTCTCCTCGGCGGTGATGGCCGCGCGCGTTTCGTCCAGGCCGGTCGTCAGGCCGTCGATGGTGCCGACGAGATCCTTGGCCAGTTCGTCGCGGCTGATCTTGCCGTTCAGGTACTCCAGGATCTCGCTCGCTTCCCAGCTGGATTCGCCCATCACGCCCTGATCGGCCGGATACCAGGCGCCGATCTCGCCGTTCAGGGCGACGATGCGGCCCCAGAAGTAGAAGCGCTTGCCGGCCGACAGGCCCATCAGCGTATGCGCGCTTTGCGGGAAGGCGAAGTCGCCCAGCTTGATGGCGCTGGCGCGGTCGTTGGAGGCGCTGTACCAGATCTCGGTGCGCTGCGCGGTGAAGCGGCCTTCCGGGAAGGCCCAGCGCAGCTCGATGCCGAACACCAGGGATTTGGCGGCCAGCAGGGCCAGCGCGGGCGGCGGCGCGATATCGCCCTCCAGCGTCGTTTCGGTCGAATTGACCCACACCGACGAGATGTCCGACACGTTGATGGCACGCACCCGCGCCACGTAGGCGCCGGCCCGGATATCCGGTAGCTCCAGCGTCAATGCGCCCGTGCGGCCCGCCTCGACCCAGTCGGAATTGTCGCGCCGCCATTGCACCTGGTAGGCCACGGCCGAGGGCGCGGCGTCCCAGCTGATGACGCCCACGTGGCGCGCGATGCCCTGGTCGATCACCGAGCGCGACGCCAGGCGGATGTTGCCCGGCGCCGGTTGCACCGAGGGCGGCACCACCGTGATCGGCTTGGGATCCAGCCGGGTGCCGAAGTCCACGTTGTCGAACTTGCCGGGTTCGTGCTGGACCGCCGAGATCTCGGCCACCAGCCCTTCCTTGCGCTTGACGCTCAGCACGCGGAAGGTCTGCGCCGACAGGGCTTCGGATTCCAGCGTCCAGACGCATTCGGCCTCCGGGGCCTGCGAGAACGGCGTGGTCACCGTGATGTGCAGCACGGTGCCGGGCAGGCCGACCAGGTCGGCCGTCAGCTCGGTGGAATCCACCGTGAAGGCGACGTTGTCCACCGTCAGGCCGGTGCCCACCGCGGCCGCCACCACGCGCGTTTCCGACAGGCCATTGGGCAGGTTGACGGTCAGGCGGTCGCCCGGGCGCACCCCCAGCTCCGCGTCCACCGTGATCTTGCTGACGGTGCCTTCGCGGATGCGGCCGCCGATGCGCCGTCCCGCCAGATGCTGATCCGCCACGCGGATGACACTGCCGGGGCGCACGCGGCAGGCGTCCAGGCCCACCGAGAACGTGACCGAACGCGTTTCCAGGTTGGACGTCAGCAGCATCCACTTGCCGATCCGGTGCGCCTGGCCCCGCGAGGTGCAGCCAAAGCCGGTCACCTCGACCTGCTGGATGCCGTAGCGCGCGATGCCTTCACGGTTTTCGACGTACTCGACCTTCTGGCGGCCCATCTCGGACATATCGCTCCAGGAGACCAATGCCACGGTGTAGCGCGTGGTCAACGCCGAGCCGGCGTAGCTGAACCTGCCATCGACCACGTTGGCCGACGAGAAGGTGTAGACCGGATCGCCCGGCATGTCGGCGGACGCGAACACGGCGGCATTGGCCCAATAGGCCATGCCGCGGAAGATGGAAGCGAAGTCCTGCACCACGCGATAGGCATCGGCCGCCTGCTGCAGGTAGACGTTGCAGGTGAAGCGCGGTTCCTTGCCGCCAAAGCCATCGTCGACCATCTCGTCGCAATAGCGGCCGATCTGGTACAGGCCCCACTTGTCCAGCCAGCCCGCCGGCACGCGGGTTCCCAGGCCATAGCGGTCGTTGCTGACCAGGTCGTAGAAGATCCAGGCGGGGTTGTTGGTCCAGGCCAGCTTGAAGGTGCCGTCCCATACGCCGTCGTAGCTGCGCAGATCCGGGTGATAGTTGGACGGCACGCGGATGATGCGGCCGCGCACGTGGTAAGCCCGGGTGGGAATGCTCTGGAACTGCGACGCGTCGATCTTGATGCCCACCAGCGCGGACATCGGATAGCGCAGCTTGGCATCGATGATCTCGGTGACCGTATCCACCACGGTGCGATCGGAGATGGTATTGCTGTTGGCATTGGGCGTGATCCGGCGCACGCGCAGGGTCCAGCCCTGGCGCGCGCGCGGCAGGTCGATGCGATGCGAGCGGGTGTAGCGCTGCGTGGTCTTGCCGTCGAAGGCGGTCGACAGCACCACCTGGTAGCCGGCGCCATCGGTGTTCAGCTCGATCACGTACTCGACGCGGTAGCCGTTGATGTCGCCATTCTTGGTGTCGGCGCGGCTCAGTCCTTCCACGGCCAGCGTCACGCGCACCGCCGACGCCTGCAGATTGGTGAACAGGCGCGTCCACGGCTGGCTCGACTTGAGCTCGGCATTGATGCCGATGGTGCTTTCCGAGGCGGGAAAACCGGGCAGCGGATCCTGCCACTGCGTGCCGGTGCGAAAGTCGATCGACGCGCCGCTGAAGTTCAACGAGCCGTCCTCGTTGGCCACGGGCGTGCCGTTCAGGTAGACGTCGCGCAGCGCGTTGTCCATGCCGTGCACGGGGCCGTAGATCTCGCCTTCGCCCAGCAGGTCGATGACGCGCGCATAGGCGGTGCTGTGCAGGCTGTCGGGAGATTCCACGGGCGTGCGTCCCCCGCCGCCGCCCTTGCCCTTGTGGCCAACCAGCGCCGGATTCCCGGCGTGGCGCCCGCCCCCCAAAGCAAAGGCGCCCGCGGGCGCCTTGTTCCTGTTGCGATGTCGTTGTTTCATACGTGGTCTTCCGAATAGATGCCTGCGGAGATCGTGGCGCTGCCGACGAACATTTCCCCATACAGCAAAGGCACGGGGTTTCCCTGCGCAGTGGTGTTCACGGGTCCGTTGAAGTTATAGGACGCGCCGTTGTCGGGCCGGTCCTTGGCGCTGAGCAGCCGCTGCTGGGGCGACAGCATCTGGGCCACGCCGCTCAGCATCATGGACAATCCCATGGTGGCCGTGGCCTGCACCATCCCCCCTGCCTGGAACGCGGCCGCCACGCCACCGCTGTAGATCGCCGCGGCGGCGATCAGCACCGCGCCCAGCATGGTCTGGAACAGCCCGCCGTTCTTGGCGCCCGCCAGCATCGGCGCGATGCGGATGACATCCGCGCCCACCGGGTGCCGCAACTCGTCTTGCGACAGATTGCGGCGACCGGCGAAGCAGGCGAAGCGCACCCCGCGTCGTTCACTGGCCAGCAAGGCCGGCTCGAAGTCCGGCAACAGGGCGCACAACGCCCGCACCGCCTCGGCCGGGCTGGCCACGGCCAGGCGATGTTCGCGGCCAAAACGCTTGCCCAGCCAGCCATACAGGCGGACCAGGCGTACCTTGTCGTTCATGTCCTTTCTCCATAACGCAGCACCAGGCGGGTGGCTTCGCGCCAGAAACCGCCGTACACGACCCGTTCGGAGTCACGTCCATACAGGTGATGCAACATTGCGTCGGGCAGCGGGAACAAGTCCGGCGCCTCGCGCAGCGGCTCCGGGCCGATGAAGACGCCGGCGTGATTGGCGCGGTCCGACCGTACCTGCATCACCACAACGTCGCCGGGCGCCATGGTTTCGTGCGGCGCCAGGGGCCGGAATCCCGCCTCGGCGTAGTGATCCATGTACAGATCGCCCGCACGGCCAGGCTGCCACCAGCCGTCTTCGCGGGCGAAATCCGGCAGCCGGATCCCGCGTTCGCGCGCATACCAGTCGCGCACCAGCGAATAGCAATCGAGCACGCCATGCGCGAACTGGCGGCCCAGCAGCGGCGCCTGGAAGCCTTCGGGCGTGAAGCCGCGGATCTCTCCCGCCTTGACCTTTCCATCCAGGTCCTTCTCCACCGCCACGATGTACCAGGGCAGGCCGGACGCCTCGCAGGCCACCCGGTCGGCCTCGCTGGGCACGGCGGGCGCGTCCGGATGCGAATGCACCACCGCCACGATCCGGCCGCTTTCCTCGGCCGCCGCGTAGTCCTGCGCCGACATGACGAAGTGCTCTTCGCTGGCGGCCGTATTGCGGCACGGCACATACCATTCACGGCGGCCGGCCTTGAGCACCAGGCCGCAGCATTCCTGCGGATACGTCGCCACGCCATGGTCGCGGATGGCTTGCATCGTGCGCTTGAGCATGCCTACCCCCTTACCAGGTCGGCGGACGGGAAGCCGCCGAAGTTGATGACTTCGTACTCGCCGAAGCGCTTCTTGCAGTCGGACATCAACCCCGAGCAGCGGTCCAGCGTGGGATCGGTGACCGGCTTGCCGTCCAGGTCGAACATGCGGCTGCCGGTATAACCGCAATAGGGGCCGCGATAGCCGCCCTTGCGCAGCCACGAACACACGCCGGCGATGATCGGGCGGTCGGGCAGCTTCTGGCCGTTGAAGTCCAGGGCGCTGGAGAGCGAGAACTCCACCACCTGCGCGGTCTCCACGGTCTTCTGCTGCACGATCCAGACTTCGGGCGGCAGTTCTTCCTGGGGATCGGCAGTGGGGTTGCCTTCGGCAAAGTTCACCGCGTCCAGGTATTTGCCCAGCGTGCGGCGCACGACCACGCGCGCGCCCACCAGGTCATCCAGGTGGATGCAGAGGGCGGAGATGACGCCGGGCAGAGGGTCGCCTTTTTCGTCCTGGCCGATGTTGCCCACCCGCAACGTGGGCGAAGGCTGCTGGCCCTCGCCCACCTGCTCGAAGCCCTCGGCCTGGATCGACCACGGATCGTATTGCCTGCCCTGCCAGTGGATGGCCCCGACCTGCATGTAGCCATGGAAGCGCTGTACGGCGCCGCCGATCTCGCTGGCATCCAGCTCGAACAACTCGACCAGCGCGCCGGGCTCCAGTTTCTGTATATCTGCGGTTATCGGCATTCCTATGCCTCCATTTTCGTGAGCGCTTTCACACGTTCTTCGAGCGCATTGATCCGCATGTCGGCATGCTGAAGCGCGGCAATCAGGTCCGGGACGATCTTGGAGTAATCCACCTGCTGGTAGGCGGGAACGGACTCCTCCATGCCCGGCATCTTGATCATTTCGTCCTTGGTGCCGGTCACCGCATGAGGAATGAGCGCCTGCAATTCGTGGGCGATCGCGCCGCGGTACCGGATGCCGGCGTCGGCCATGCTGTAATCGACGACCCGCACGCCCATGACGCGGTTGTAGCTTTCGGCGATCGGCGTTGCGGCGACATCATGTTTGAGTCGATAGTCGGACGCCGTGTTGTATTGCGTGATCGAATCGGTTACCTGAATCGACCCCACAAGGCTATTGGCGCTGTTCATGAAGCCCACCGCCACCGTGGTGCCCGCGTTGCGGGGCTTGAATATCAAGCCGTACTCATAATTGGCGCCCAGGTAATTGATCGTCGCGATGTGGGTATACGGCGGCGGCGTCAGCAGATCCGGGCCGAAAACCCAGCGCGACCCGATGATGCGGCCACGTTCGATATCATCGGTAATGAATCTGACGGGCATGGGACCTCCCCACCCGTTTTTCGTCGTCCCCAACGTGGCCACCCCGGTGCCGCAGGCCATGATCATGGTGGGGGAATTGGGATCGGCGTACGGCGTGGCCCGGAAGATCGCGCCCTTGCCATTGTTGCCGGCCACGGTGAAAAAGCAGTTCTCGTCTATCAACGAACGGATCAACGGCCCATTGGCATAGTCCTGCGTGCTGCGGTCCTGCCATATATGAGCGACAGGCGGAGAGAACCGTACATAGCCGCCTTGCGCCTGCGACCAGCGACGCCATCCGGAGCCTTCAAACCAGACGTCGCCACAATCCTCGCTCGCGAGATCGGCGGCATCCGAAATGGCTCCGACGTATCGCCATCGCGTCCATCCCCCCGTAGCGGTTCCGTCGCCCGCGGGGACGAACTGCCTCGAGAATTCCGGTCCGCTCGCGTCTGCTTTCAGGGCGCCGTAGCGCAGACGTTGCATCACCACGCCGGACAGATCGAGGACACTCACCTCGCCACATTGGCGCAGGGCCTGCAACTTGGGATAGTTGGCGCCATTCTCGAGCGTGTAGGCAGTGCGCCACAGGAAAGCGCCAGAGGACTTCATCGAATTGAAATCCACACCGGTTCCCGTGATGTCCTGCACCGTTCCCGCCTCGCGCCAAGGAGTCCAGGCGTTTTGCGACAGAAGGGTACGAAAATACAACCGGGGTGAAGCTTCGCGCGAACTGAGCGTCTGGACCGCCGCGTCGCCCGCCGCTTCGACCAGCAGGAAGGCGGGAGCATTCAATCCGGCAGGAAGATTCGACACGCCCGCGGACGAGGACAGGAAAACCTCCACTGGCTGCTTGTACTCGTTCAAATCGACGTTGCCTTGGACGACCACACACTTGCGCTTGGGACGGTACTCATCCGGCACGGCACCATCGGCGCCGAGGGGCGCCACCCCTTCCGGTTTGCCTTTGTCGCTGCGAGGAAGCGCGGCGTCCGCCGTACCCTGCGCCCGATCCGCCGCATCGGCGGCGGCCTGCGCGGACCGCTGCGCTTGCGATGCCGCGGCGCCCGCAGAATCTGCGCTGGCCTGGGCATGCAGGGCCTTGGCGTCCGCTTCATCGGCGGCCTGTCGCGCTTGCCTGGCAGCCGCATCGGCCGTGTCCCCGGTTCGCTGGGCCGCCACAGCCTTGCCATCAGCGACATCAGCGGCCTTGCCAGCGTCCGCGGCTTTCAATTCGGCGATCGCGGCCGCCGTTGCATTGGCGACCGTACGCCGGTCCAGTTCAGCGATGTTCGCGTTGACCTTATCGAATGCGGATCGCAGTTGATCGCCGGTTTGGTCGTTGGGCGCCGCGCCAATGTTGATCTGCTTTATTGCCGTCATGGTTTGAACACCTGATCCATCGTGAACGACAAGGCGAACATGTCGCCCTCCATGGCGCGCAAGCGCACTTCGCGCGCCTTGTAGTACCCCTGCTCCCCCATCGGCGGTGTCCAGAAGAAAGCGCGGTAGCCCGCATGGCGCTTTACGAATTCGAGAATGGGCCGGACATACGCCTCCCTGCCGACGAACTCCAGCGGCCAGGATTGCGTCGCCGCATGAATGCCATCGGCCGCTTCCTGCTCGTAGCCGTCGCCGAACTGCACGCGCAGGGTCCGGTCCTTGAGCGTGCCGACGGGATTAGGCCGAGGCGACCAGTTGAAGACTTCGATTGCCATGCTCATGCCCCCGCTAAACGGTTGTTGTTGGCTTGCCACGCCAGGCCACCCTGGCGATACGATTGCGACATGCGGCGATCGACCAGTTGCGTGACGTATTCGCCGATCTGCTGGCCGAACTGCTGCCAGCCGCCCTCCCCGGATTCGCTGGAGGCACTGACGTTGCCGTCCTGCACGTAGACGTTGACGGCCACGCCGCCCGCGACGGGGTTGGTATCGCCGCCAACGTTCGAGAAGGCCGCGCGAATGCCGAGCGAACCGTCGGCGCCGCGATGCAGCGGCATGATGGCCTCGGGCCCGGCCTCGCCCATGACGCCCATGGGGAAGGCGACGGGACTCGTGACCATGCCGTTGGTGAAGGCGTTGCCCTTGGCGCTGGGGAAGAATGACAGCGCCGTTCCGCCGGAGACGAAGCTGCTGCCAACGGAAATCCCCCCGCCGCCGCTGAACAGGTCTGAGAGGAACGATCCGGCTTTCCCGATCCATCCCCCCACGCCGCCCTTGCCCTCCATGAAGCTATTGCCCAGCAGGGTTTCCATCAATTTGGCGGACGCCGCCGAGGTCACCATCTTTGCCACGTTGTTCAGGAACGACAGGCCCAGCTTGTCGAACTTGTCCGCGACGAAGTCGTACATCTTCGTGCCCAGGATGTCCTGGATCTTGCTTGCGCCGTTACGCGCCGATTCGAGCAGCTTGTCGTTCACGTCCAGCATGAAATCGCCGTCCCGCTTCACCAGACCGAGACCGCGTCTTGCCGTGTCGTACTTGTCCTGGCTCAGCGTGCCATCGCTCAAGGCCTGATCGAGCGCCTCCTGCTTTTGACGCTTTTCTTCGTTGGCGGCCGCGTCGGGATTCGCCAGGCTCTGGATATACGCGCTCATCTTCATCTGCGCGCGCAACTTGTCCAACCGCGACGCGCCAGCCAGCAAGCTGACCTTGTCGTCATCGCTCTCGCCCGAGAATCTGCCGATCTCGGTTTCCACCCGCATTCGTCCAACTTCCGAGTCCACGCCCAGCAGCGCGCCGGTCTTGCGCATGTCCGCCAGCGTCTGCTCGACGGCTTCCGACCGGATAGCGCGGGCGTTGCGATCCAGCGCCTGCGTCGCCTTGGCCTTTTCAGCCGTTCCCAACCTGGTGACGGCGGTGTTCTTGGCGCCTGCCGTCGCGGTCTTCGCGAGTTCGCTGCCGCGCGCCTTCAGCGCCGTGCAATTCCGGTTGATTTCGGTGGTCTGCTGCTTCAACGCCGCAGTTTCCGCGGCGATCTGCGCCGCGGTCTGTATGGTTGTCATGGTCCTTTACCTCTCATAGATCCGCCTCCGGCCCGCTTGCGCGGGCCGGACACGTCGTCAAGACCCCTTCCCGGCCTTCGACAGCAGGAACGCCTTCAACGCGTCCGCCCCCGCCTCGGCGGGAGGTTCCTCGTCGTGCGCGCCCCAACGCACCAGCATGTCCGTGGCGCGCACCTTGGCGCCGGCGGCCTGCGCCACCGTGGCGGCGAGGCTGGCGGCAAGCAGGTCGGCCCGCTCGTCTCCCAGGGGAGAGGTGCGGTCCAGTTCGCGCCACAAGGACAATTCATGGGTGTCGATGCTGTCCATCAACTCGCCCAGCGTGCGTCCCAGCCGAAGAGCCAGGACCATCAGGAAACGGAGGTCTGGCGTTTCCTGGAGGGCTTTTTTGCGCGCTCCTGCGCACCCTCCCCGAGGTTGCCCAGCTCGATTGCCCTGGCCACCAGCGTGGCGTGGGCCGGCCCGTAGGCCGCCGCCACCATGTCGACGTCGTCATCGCTGAAGACGCGCCGCGGGCCATGCTCGGTCTGCTCGAACAGCGTGCGCACCAGCAGGCTGGCCGAGGCGCGGGTGTAGTCCACGCCCGGCGCGTCCAGCTTGGCGCGCACGGTCTCGTTGTCCTCGCCCGGCACCACGCCCGCGGCCGCCCAGATGGCGCGGATGTGAAACAGGTGATCGCCGGCGCTGGGCGCGCGCACGATGACGCGCGCGTCCTGCCATTGCGGCACGCTGAGGGTTTCATGCGCGAAGCCGGCCAGCGGATCGGCCGCCAGGCCGCGCACGCCCGCCGCGCGAGCCGGGGAATTGATCGACGTGTCCGTCATGGCGCTCAGCCCCCGTTGGCGGGTGCGTCGGTCATCTTGACGGCGCCGGTCACGCGCACGTTGAACGTGGCGGACACGACGTTGTCCAGCTGGCCTTGCCATTGGTATTGCGTCACCAGGCCGAGGAACTCGAACTTGGCGCCGTCGGCGAAGGTCACGCGGAAGGCGCGGGTCTTCTTGTCGCTGCGCGCGGCCACCAGCGCTTTCTGCGCCGGGTCGCCGGCCTTCCAGTTGCCGGCCATGCTGAAGGTGCCGCTGTCGTCCAGGCCCAGGGCGTATTCCTTGGCGGTCGACTTGAGCACGGTGACGTCGATCTCGGTGGTCTGGCCGCCCTGGAAGTTCGGGTCCTTGATGGTGATGGCCAGATCGGCATAAGCCAGGCCAGCCGCGCCCAGGTCCTCGGTGGCCGTGGTCGACACTTCCAGTTGCGTGCCCTGGGTTTGAACGAATTGCGAAACGGTAGTACCTGCCATTGCAGACTCCAAAAAAAAGCCCGCCAATGGCGGGCAATTGCGGACGCCCGGCAAACCGGGACGGCCACGAAAAAGCCCCGCGGCGAATGCCGCGGGGCTGGATCGGTCTGTCGGGAACGGCATGGCGAACCACGCGGCATGCGTGTTGCGCGATGCCCGTTCCGACGGCTCTCATAAAAAAACCCGCTGGCGCCTTTGGGCGTTCAGCGGGTCTGGCTGGTTCGGGCGCAACTTGCCCCGACGAATCAATTATGCGGAAGCACCGCGCGCGCCGCAAGGTTTGGCGCGATCCGCGTGTCGCACTTGCGGCGCCGTCACCAGCGCGCGGCGGCGCAGCGCGGGCAGCAATGCGGCCTTGGCCTCCTGGTAGGCGGCGTGCTGCTGCTCGGGCGTCAGCCGCGGGTTGCTGAAGACGCGCGCGCCGGCCGCCTTGTTGCCGGCATGCACGCCGATCGCCGAGCGCTGCTGCCACGGCAGCTCGTCAATACACAATTCGGTCTGCTCGCCGCGCGTGGCGGCCAGGCGCGCGTCGACATCCTCGTCGTCATAGGCTTCGTCGGACGTCATGCCGCGCGCGAACGCCGCCACCCTGCCCACGCCCAGGTGCGGCCGATAGCCGCGGCTCCAGTGATACCACTCCATGATCAGCGCTTCGACCTGATCCGATTCCTCTCGTGTCATGTTCTGCCCCTTCTGGTGCTGGCCGCGCGCGCCCTCCTGGCGGCTGGCGGCCGCCGCTGCCGGCCGCGCGGAAAGCGAGCGCGCGATGGCCGCGCCCGCCTGCGATGCCGCGGCGATCCAGTCTTGCGGCGCCCGCAGCGCCATGTTTCCTGCCTGATTCATTTGCCGCTCCTTGGCGTTGGGTTCGATGGTGGCGCCCGTCGTCAACACGAGGGGCCGGATGGGTGCCGTGGCGGCACCGCGACGTTGGACGGGCGATGCCGCCGTCCGGATGGGTTGCCGGGAGAAGCGATCAAGTAGCGATACGCTACCCACGCTTCCGTCTGATAACAACACACGTTTTAGGTGATCCATGAGTAGAATTCTACAAATGTATAATCGTCATTTCAACACTTGTTGTTGCACAATTTTCCACAACTGTTTAGCGTCCTATCATGGCTCTCGGAAAACAAATCAGGCACTATCGCGCCGCGCTCGGCCTCACCCTCGAACAACTCGAAGCGCGCACCGGTGTGGGCGTGGGCACCATCGCCGCCCTTGAAGGGCGCGACAGCGAACGCTCCAAGTACGCCTCGCGCCTGGCGGCGGGGCTGGGGCTGACGCTGGAACAACTGCTGGACGAATCCGCGCAATATCCGCCGGACGTCGTGCTGGCCGATACCGGCGGGGCGTCGCGCGCGGACGACGGCGCGGCTGGCGACCTGCGCATTCCGCGCTTCGACACGGGCGGCGCCATGGGCGCGGGGGTGGAACTGCGCGACCAGCCTGGCGTGATCCAGAGCCTGCGCGTCAGCCAGGAATGGCTACACAAGAACCTGCGGCACTACACCGCCGCCGCCAACCTGTGCGTGGTGACCGGTTTTGGCGACAGCATGCGGCCCATGTACAACCCCGGCGATCCCCTGCTGGTGGACCTGGGCGTGGTCAAGGCCGACGTGGATGGCGTGTTCTTCTTTCGCGTCGGCAACGAAGGCTTCATCAAGCGCCTGCAACGCATTCCCAGCGCCCGCGGCCTGCTGATCCGCGCGAAATCCGAGAACACCAAATACGATGCCTGGGACATCACCGAAGACATGGACCTGCAGATTTTCGGGCGCGTGCTGAAGGTCTGGCGCAGCGAGGATCTGTGACGCGCCGCCCGCACGTGCGGGCCGCGAGCCGCGCAGCGGCGCGTCGGCGCGCCCTGTGCCCTATGAACCGGCGCGCTGCACCTGCGGCGTTTGCCAGCTGCCGTCCAGCAACCCCGGCTTGGGCCAGTAGTAGCGCAAGACCAGCATGAAGGGGCCGGCCGGCGCCGGCAACCAGTTGGCCTGGCCGCCCTTGGCCGGTGCCTGATGCTGGATGCGCAGCGTCAGTCCGCCATCGCGATCGCGCTTGAGCGCGGGCAGCATCGCCGAATCGATCACGTAGCGCTGGATGGGGTTGGCCACGACCGATTGCCCCGGCAGCCGGTAAAGCGTGACCGACCAGAAGGCGTTGACCGGCGGCAGGGCGCGCGGCGCGAACCGCAGCGTGTAGGCCTGGGCGCCATCCAGCGGCAGGCCGGCCATGTCGGTGGCCAGCACCGTCGACAGCGATTCTTCGCGGCTGTCGGTGCCCAGGCCGACCTGGGCGCCGGTGGCGCGCGCCAGGTAGTCATTGCGCAATGTCCGGCGATCGCCGAACAAGGTATCGGTCCTGCCAGCCAGCGCCACGCGATGTTTGTCGATGTCGTTCTGGCCGTCATGCATGCCTTCCTGCATGACCTGCCGCAGGCGCGGCGGCATGGCGTCGGTCACCGCTTGCGCGTCCGGGCGGATGCGCAGGCTGTCCAGGCGCTTGCGCAAGGTCTTTTCGCTGTGCGCCACCGGCGCGAATTGCAGCAGGAAGCCCAGCTGGTTGTAGAACTCGAGCGAACTGCGCATCTGCGTGGGCGGCTCGGGCTTGATCCACTGCACCGCCGCGGGCGCCGGTGGCGCGGCCTTCTTCAGGTACGCGGACAGCGGCTGGATCCGGTAGCCGGCCTGGATGCGCTTGACGTTGGCGATGTCCGACTGCGCGAATCGCTGGGTCCGGCCGCTGACGCTGACCAGGTCGGTCTCGGCCCGGATCACCTGGGTGAATCCCTTCGGCGGGGCGCCCTTCCAGCGCGGGCCGGCCACCAGGAACCGACCGCCGCCGTTGCCAGTGGCACGACTGCCGATGTAGGCAAAGTTGTAGCCATACAGGTCCGTCAGCTGCAACGCGAAATAGCGCCTGGACTCCATCGGCGGCACGCTGATGACGACCGGTTCGGCCCGCAGGTCGAGCACGGCCGAGGACGCGGGCGCATCGACATTGGGCGCGGCGGTCGCGTTGTCGTCGGGCGTGACGGCCGGCGCGGCGTGGCTGAAGGTATTGAACGGGCCTTTGTATTGCGCGCCGCCCTGGTCGATGTTGGTGGAATAGATGGCCTGGTAGCGGGCCACCATGGGGTAGCCGTACAGGTAGGCTTCCTTGGCGATGCGACGCGCTTCGGGCGCCGACACGCCATCGATGCCGACGAATTGCGATCCCGTGGCCGCATCCGGCGAGGTGAAGCTGCAGCCGCTCACGCTGGCGGCCAGCGCCAATGCGGCAAGGCCACGGACATAAGGGGAAGATCCGGCGCCGACGGGGCGTATGCGCATTCCATGCTCCAACAGGGGGAGGCGTTGGCAACGCCCGAATGGCGGCAGCGTCGCGGACAGGACAAACAGGCGCTGAAATTCTGGCACATTTCGCAACCGTAGTGAAACCGCGGGACGATGACAGCGTCGCCCCCAGGGCCGCGCCACGGTCCGGCCCGCCTTGGCGAGCGGGCGCACCGAGCGGAAGTCAGTCCTGTGAATGCGGGACGTCCAGCCGGCAAGCGGGGATCGCCGCGATCGCGCTTTCACTGGCGGCGGCGTCGGTCGTCAGGTGCTGGATCAGGTCCAGCGTGGTCGAGCGGCGGGTCAGCATCAGGCAGGTGACCTGCGCGTCCGTCACGCGCGTGGCATGCCAACAGCCGGGCCGCATGCAGACGCCCTGCCCCGGCTCCACGCGAAACGCCGCCAGCGTGGCCAGGTCCGGCGTGCCGTCGGCCGCGCTGCGCGCCACCACCTGGATGATGGCGCCGGTCAGGGGCACGATGGCCTGCTGCGTCAGCAGGTGTTTTTCGAGGCTGGCCACGTCGGCCGAAGCGCTGCGGTAGTTCACCCACAACACTTGCGCATCGCCACCAGCGCCCGTGTTGAACACATGTTCCTGCCAGAAGTCGGTGGCGTCGTTGCTGAACAGCGGCACGCCGTTGCCCAGGGGCATGGGCTTGCCCAGCATCCAGCCGTAGGCGCTGAAGGCATCGGCGGTCAGATCGTGCACGGGCACTGCTGCGGCGCGGGTCATGTCGGGTCCTTGCTGGAGCGGGAGGAAGCGGCGCGTCGAGGGAATTCTGCGTCGTAGTCGAAGTCGCCGCGCGCGATGGCGGCGAGGATGGCGTTGCGCCGCTCGGCGGCGCGCTTGAGGTTGGCGGCGGTGGGCTTGACGCGGATGCGTTCCACGCAGTGCCGGCCCTGGTAGAAGAAGCCGATCTCGATGGACGATTCGGATGCCGGCCGTACGCCGTCAAAGCCTGTGCTCATGCCGACATTGCGCCGGATGCGACCCGACGCCCCCTGGGAAAGTCCCGGATTATCGCAGCTTTTTTCGCCCCCGGACGCCGCGCGCCACCGACACGGCCGCAACGCTGTTATAACGCGCGTATCGCCCCACCCACTGGAGACGCTCCATGCCGACCGACCTGTCTTCGCATTACGTTTTCCTGGATGCCGCCGGCAACGCCGCCACGGTGGCCGGCGGCGACGCGTTCTGGTCGCTGCCTCGCGACGAACTGCAACGCTATGGGGATGGCTGGCTGGTGTCGGAATACGCCTGCGCCGCGGACTGGTCGCAATGGGAAATGCATCCCCAGGCCGACGAGATCGTGCGCCTGATGTCCGGCAGCGCCGAACTGCAGCTGGAGTGGCCGACCGGCATCCAGGCGGTTCACCTGCGGGCGGGCGACGCCTACGTGATACCCAAGGGCGCCTGGCACACGCTCAAGGTGACGGAGTCCTGTCGCATACTGCACATCACCATGGGCGCGGGCACGCAGCATCGGCCGTTGTAGCCATGCCCGCCCTTTGCGGGATCGCGCCGGGCGCCGGCTCGCATCGCGCCCTGGCTCAGCCGGCCGCCACGGCGGCCCCGACGCGCGGCAACTGGCGATCATCGATGGGCCAATGCAGCGCCGCCGACAGGACGCCCAGCGCCATCGCCCCTACCCAGATCAGGTCATAGGAATGGGTGGCCTCATACACCAGCCCGCCCAGCCAGACGCCGAGAAACGACCCCACCTGGTGGCCGAAGAAGACGAAGCCGAACAGCGTCGTGATGTAGCGCACGCCGAAGACCTGCGCGATCAGGCCGTTGGTGAGCGGCACGGTGCCCAGCCAGACGAAGCCCATGACAGCCGCGAACACGTAGACCGAGCCAGCCGACAACGGCAACAGGAAGAACAGCGCCATGGCGGCGGTGCGCAGCAGATAGATGCCCGCCAGCAGGTATTTGCGGCGGTGATGCGCGCCCAGGATGCCGCAGACGTAGGTGCCGGCGACATTGGCGAGCGCGATGATGGCCAGCGCGGCGACGGCGTCCGCCGCCCGCATGCCTTTGTCCATCAGGTACGCCGGCAGGTGCGTGCCGATGAACGCCAGCTGGAAGCCACAGGCCAGGAAGCCCAGGTTCAGCAGCCAGAAGCCCGGTTGGGCAAACGCCTGCCGGATCGCGGCGCCCAGCGGCTGCTCATCCGGCGCCGTGCCGCCGCCCGGGGCCTGGCGCGCCGTTTCCTTCAGCGGCCATGCCAGCGGCACGACCACGGCCAGCACCACCGCGAAGATCAGCAGCGCATCGACCCACCCGCGGCTGCCGATCAACCACTGCGCCGCGGGCACCATGGTGAACTGCCCCAGTCCGCCGACCGCGCCCGCCACGCCCAGCGCCCAGCCGCGGCGCTCGGGCGGCACCAGGCGGCTGAGGGCGCCGTAGATCACCGCGAATGCCGTGCCCGACAAAGCGATGCCGATACAGACGCCGGCGCTCAGCATGAAGGCGGTGACCGTGCCGGCATGCGCCATCCCGGCAAGCCCCAGGGCATAGCATGCGAGTCCTCCCAGGATCACCTTGGCCGAGCCATGGCGGTCGGCGATCATGCCGGTGAACGGCTGCACCACGCCCCACGTCAGGTTCTGCACCGCCATGGCCATGGCGAAGGTCTCGCGCGACCAGCCTCGCTCCATGGTGACCGGCAGCAGGAACAGGCCCTGCACGTGCCGCACGCCCAGCGCCAGCCCCATGACGACGCCGCCGGCCAATACCATCAGCCACAGATTGCGCGACGCGCGGGAACGATCGGACGGCGAAACGGCGACGGACATGGCGAACCCCTGGCGTGAAGGCGGATCCCGCGCGGGCGGGCGGTTGACGCTATTACAGGGGCGGCGCGGCCGCCGATCAACTGATTAATTTTCGCCGGCTGCATGCGCCGGGGGAATGCCAGCCGGCAGCCACAGCGAGAAGACCGACCCCTTGCCGGGCGTCGACCGCAGCGTGATTTCGCCATGCAGCAGGCCTGCCAGGCGGCGCACGATGGCCAGCCCCAGTCCCAGGCCCTGCCCGGCAGGCGGCGAGGCTGGCGCGCCGGCGCCGCGGGTGAACTCGGTGAAAACGGCTTCCTGCAACTCGGGGGCGATCCCCACGCCGGTGTCCCAGACCTGGATCAGTACGCCGCCGCGCCGTCGGCGGGCCGACAGCAGCACGCCCCCCTTGGGCGTGTACGACAGGGCATTGGTGAGCAGGTTGTCGAGGATGCGGCGCAGCAAGGCCGGATCGGTGTCCAGGGCCAGGGAGGTGGGCGCGACCGACAGCCGCAAGCCGCGCGCGCGGGCCAGCGATTCGAAATCCAGGCGGATGTCGTCGAACAGCTGATCGAGATCGACGGCGCGCCCCTCGATCCGCAACAGATGCGCATCCATGCGCGAAACGTCCAGCAATCCATCCAGCAGGCGGTTCAGGCTGTCGAGCACGGTCTGCTGGCGCCGCGCGACGTGCAGCGCGTCCTGCGCCGTGACGTTGCCGCTCTCGGCGCGGCTGGCCAGGATGTCGGTGAACATGCCCAGCGCATGCACCGGCTGGCGCAAGTCGTGACCGGCGGCGGCCAGGAAGCGGGTCTTGGCGCGGTCGGCCGCGGCCACGCGGTCGCGTTCGAGCTCCAGGCTCCGGACCAGCGCCGTGTTTTCGAAGCGCAGCGCCACGGTGGTCTTGAGACTGCGATAGGTGACCGCGCTGAAATACAGGTTCACCAGCAACAGGCAGACGCCGAAGGCGGCATACACCAGGTGCAGGCCATCGGCCGCCGCCACGCAGGCCAGGATGAAGGGCGCCACCATGCCCAATGCCGAGCCGGCGTAGGCGGGCGGATAGGCCGACAAGGACGGCACCGCGCCGCTGCACATGCCGGCCAGCATCACACAGCCGAAGGCCAGCATCATGTCCTGCCCCGACAGCACGGCGACCACCCCCGCCAGGCCCCATAACAGGCCCGACGTCCAGGAAAGCAGGCAGAAACCCCGGATCCATGGCCGCAGCGGACCGGGCCCGCGCCGCAGGAAACGATGGCAGACCAGGACCCGCGCCAGGGTCAGCGCGTACACGACGGCGATCCACGACGCCAGCAGCCAATCCGGGGCGGCGTTGCGCATGACGTAGACGACAGGCAGCGCCACGGCGAAATTGGCGAACAGCACGCCATAAGATTGCTTGTACAGCAGCGTGGCCAGTTCGGTCGCGACGGCATCGGCAACCGGCGCGGGCGAGGGAGGACCCGCGGGAGGCGCGGCGGACCCCGGCGGGCGGGGCGGAGAGAGCGCGGCGGGGGCGGTCATGCGCCTGGATCGGTCCCTATAATGATGCATCATTCTGACACAAGCTGCGGCGCCCCATCCGCCCCATGACCCTGCCCTTCCCGCCTCCCCTGTTACGCGTCCTGCTGGCCGACGACCACGGCATCGTGCGCGAGGGCCTGAAGATGGTGCTGCAACAGGCTCCCGCCATGATCGGCACGATCGACGAGGCGGCCACGGGCGAGCAGGTGCTGGCATTGCTGGCGGCGCATGGCGCCGACGTGCTGGTGCTGGACCTGGGCATGCCAGGGGTGGCCGGTTCCGGCTGGGTGCGCGCGCTGCGTGATCGGCATCCGGCGCTGCACATCATGGTGCTCACCGCCAATACCGACGCGCGCAGCCGCCAGGCGATCCTGGAGGCCGGCGCGGACGCCTACCTGGCCAAGACCGGCAGTTCGCATGAGCTGATGGCCGCGATCCAGCGGCTGCACCAGGATCCCGCGGACCGGCCGGCGCGCGCCCGGCCGAACCACACGCCCGCGCCGGCCGACACCCTGACGCGGCGCGAACAACAGGTGCTGGCGCTGGCGGCGCAAGGCGCCACCGCCGCGCAGATCGGCGCGGCGCTGCACATCAGCCCGCTGACCGCGCGCAAGCATCGCGAAAACCTCATGCGCAAGCTGTCGCTGCACAGCACCGCCGAACTGGTGGCCTACGCGGTCCGCCTGGGCTTGCCCAGCGCCTGACCGGCACGGCGCGCTCGCTCCGCCTGCCCGCCACCTCCACGCCCCTGCCGACGCCGAAAAAATACGGCACGCGCCGTATTTGCTACCGAATCTTCCAAACGTAGACTGGTTTTGCAGCATTTCGCCTTCTCCTTCCGCAAGGGGCCATGGGGGATCGCGGGGGCTGCACAGAACTCCCCGACGCCTCTTCGTGCGCGGGCCGCCCGGGCTCCGCGCGGGATGGGTGCGCGCCCGCGCCAGGCGCCGGCCATGCCGGCGCACCGAGCATCCCGTCCATGAACAGCCGCACCGTCACCATGCACCCTGCTCCCCATTCCGTTCCCGTCGCCCCTGCCTGTGCGGACCCGGTCAGCCAACTGGTGCGGGAGGAATCGGAACGCCTGCGTCGCTTCGTGCAACGCCACGTGGGCAATGGTTCCGATGCCGATGAAATCACGCAGCAGGCCTTCGTGGAAATGTCATCCTGCTACGACCGCTTTCGCGGCGACAGCAAGGCGTCGACCTGGCTGTTCGGCATTGCCCGCAACCTGATCCGCAACCATCTGGCGCGCGCGCCTGATCGGCGCTACGCCTTCGTTGGCGAGGACGAACTGGTCGAGGAACACGATCCGCGGACAGACCCGCAAGCCTGCGTCGAGCTGCGGCAGACCCTCGGCATCCTGGACCGGTCGCTGGCCGCCATGCCGGCAGCCCTGAGCGAGCTGCTGATCATGATCTGCGCCGATGAACTGTCATACGAAGAAGCCGCGGCGCAATTGAATCTGCCGGTCGGCACCGTGCGCAGCCGCCTGTCCCGGGCGCGCGCCCTGCTGCGCTCGCGCATGCGCCAGCAGGGGGCGTGGCTGGACGCGTAAGCAGACACGTAAGCACACACGGACGCCTTGTTAACGGTTCGTGCTTAATAGTTACATTTGCCGGTTTTTTGAGTGCTACTGCTGGTTACAGTGCTGCCTTCGTTCCTCTTCTGGCAGGCATTCCGACCATGCGGCACGTCCGGCTTCGCTTCTTCCGTCCTGTAACGTCCGCGCGCCTTCGCGCACAACACGCGCGCGCATCATGACGCGCGCGTTCGCCCTGCGGCCATTGGCGTTGGCCACGCTGCTGGCCAGCTTCGGCCCCCTGCCCGCCACGGCCGAATCGATCGCGGACTGGCAGCAGGATTGCGTCGGCCGCACGTACGCCATCAACCCCGACGTCAGCTGCAACCGGCCCTATGCCGAAGGGCTGGCCGCGGTGCTGACAGGCAAGGCCAGCGACCAGGCCGGGACTTGGGGCTACATCGACAAGCAAGGCCGCATGGTCATCACGCCGGCGTTCCAGGAAGCCGAGTCGTTCCAGAACGGCCTGGCCGCGGTGCAGCGCGATGGCCTGTGGGGCTATATCGATGCGCGCGGCAACTGGGCCATCAAGCCGCGCTTCACGCGGGCCTCCGGTTTCAACGCCGAAGGCACCGCGCTGGTCGAGGCGGAAGAACGCGACGTGCTGATCAACCGCCAGGGGCAAGTGCTCAAGACTTTCGAACTGGGCACCCGCTCGTGGGGCTTCGAGCCCGGCCAGAAACTCGCGGCGATGGAAATGCCGCAGCCGCCGCAGTTGTTCAACACCGCGACCGGACACGCCCTGACGCTGCCCGCCGACGTGATGACGCTGGCGCGGCCGGAATCGGGCTACCTGCCGGCGCAGCAGCGCAGTCTGCGCTACGGCGGCTGGTGGGGCCTGCTGGATGCCAATGGCCGCTGGGCCATCGCGCCCGATGTGCTGCGCTCGCAACAGGCGCCGCTGCGCGATGGCGACACGCTGGCCGTGTACCGCCGGGACGAGTGGGAATTCGTGCGCCCCGACGGTTCGCCGCTGACCGCCACCCGTTACGAAACCGTGCAGCGGGTCGTGCCAGGTTTGTGGCTGACCAAACCCCGGGGCAAGGCGCCCTTTGCCTTGCTGGACGCCGCCCTGAAGCCGCTCTACACCTTCACGCGCGACTACCTGAGCGTGGAGGAAGCCGATGGCTGGAAAGTGCTCGCCGACATCGACGCGGTGGTGCTGATAAACCCGGCGGGCAAGCACCAGGTGGTCCCGGCGGTTTTTGGCGATGTCAATGTCAACAACGGCCTGGCCTGGCTTCATGGCCAGGCGCCGTTCGATGCATCCGCGCGCGACGCGGCCGGGCCAACGAGCGAGGCCGATGGGGCGACCGAGGCTGATGCCGCAACCCAGGCCGATGCCGCGACCGCGGCCACTGCCGCGGCCGAGGCCGATGCCGCGATCGAAACCGCGGCCGCCGACACGGTGACCGCCCCGGCCAACATCGACGTGGCCCAGGATCCGGCGCAGGTCGAAGCCGACGCGCAGGCGGTAGCCGACGCCGCCGCCGCGGGTGCCGAAGCCGCCGCCGCGGCCGCGGACGCCGCCACCAGCGCGGACGCCGGCGGCAGGGATCCCGAAAGGACGCTGGTGCAGATCTACCGGCCCGACGGCACGCCGCTGCTGGATGCAGACACGGTAAAGCAGCTGCGGCAATACCAGGTCATGCCCTTCACCGCCAAGCCTGTCGGCGGCAGGTCCCGCAACGCGCGGCAGGACGGCGATGGACTGCCGCTGGCCCTGCTGCGCCCGAAGGACTATACGCAGCCGAACGGCATCCTGACGCGTGCCGGCAAGATCGTCACCAATCCGGATTGGGACGACATGAATACCTATGGCGCCGTCGCGCCGCTGGTGGTACAGACCCGCGAACGCCGGTTCGGCACCATCGACGCCGAAGGCAACTGGGTCATGGAACCCCGTTACGCCGGCATTGGCGGCTTCAAGGGCGCCTATGCCTGGGCCCGCACGCCCGACATGACGCGGGGCAACGCGATCCTTATCGATACCCGCGGCACAGTGCAGAAGCTGCCGGCGCAGGTCGCGGCCAACGGCGAGAAGCTCGACGGCGATCTGCTCTACTACTACACGCTGGATGAACGGCGCCAGCGCCGCTGGGGCCTGTGGAACATCCGCGGCGCCAGCGTGGCCGTCAAGCCGTCGCTGGACCGCATCGACGATTTCGAGGACGACTGGGCCAAGGCGCAGGAAAACGATCGCTGGGGCGTCATCGACCGCCAAGGCAAATGGATCGTGCCCGCCACCTATTCCGGCAGCTACGAACTCGAATACCTGGGCAACGGCCACCTGCTGGCGCGCGAACCGAAAAGCGAGGAGGCCTCCGAGTACGGCGACAACTACCGCCTGATCAACCTGCGCACCGGCAAGCGCAGCGTGGTGCTGCACGACAAGCCGCAGGATCTCAAGCAGGGCCGTTACCTGGCGCAAGGCAAGGACGGCGCCACGCTGCTGTTCGACGCGCAGGGCGGCATGACCCGCCTGTTCGAAGGCAAACCCGATCGCCAGGAACAATATGGCGACTGGATCTATGTGCAATACCGCGCCAGCAACGGCGCGATCGATGCGCGCGGCAATCTCAAGGTTTCCGCCGGCACTGGCGAGTTCAACCCGTTCTTCGTCCAACCCGAAGGCCTGGCCCGCGTCTACGACGGCCAGCGCTACCGCGTGATGAACGAGAACGGCAAGGCGCTGCTGGAAAAGCTTGGCGACGGCACGCCGCTGGCGTCGATGAAGCGCGTGGTGTTCCGCGACCGCAAGAACTCGCAAAGCGTCATGACCGATCTGCAGGGCCGCGAGATCACGCGCTTCAAGGGCGAATTCACGATCGAGGAGCGCACCGCCAGCGAAGGCGTGGTGACCTACCGCGGCGACGGCGACCGCTACGGGTTCGTCAACGCCGATGGCAAGCGTATCGTCGGGCCGTACTTCAACCGTCTTGGCCCCCTGCGCGACGGGCTGGCCCTGGCCAGGCGCGACCAGCGCAGCGGCCAGTTGCTGGGCTATATCGATCTGACGGGCCGCTACGTGATCGCGCCTGAATTCGGCTGGGCCGATGACTTCCACGAAGGCCGCGCGCTGGTGCGGCGCGAAGGCCTGCTGGAGTTCATCGACAAACGCGGCGCCACCACGGCGCTGTTCAGCGTCATGTGCGGCGAGGTCATCGTGCTGGATGGGCAGGGCAAGCTGACCTGGCCGCGCGAAAAGCTCACCTGCCCCGACGCCGCCGAAATGGAATACGCGCCCGCCCCCGAATCCGCCAAAGCAGAACAATCATGACCTCACGCGCGTTTCATGCCACCCGCATCGCCTGCGCCGTCGCCGCGCTCGGCGTTTCCCTGTCCGCCCAGGCGCAGTATCGATATGGCCAGGCCAACTGCGTCGACAGCCTGATGGATGCGGCCGCGGTCTACCGCGACCAGGACCAATACGGCCCCACCGGCTGCATCGGCACGCTGTCGGACGATCGCGCCGCCGTGCTGCTGCCATCCGCCCTGGAGCCGATCGACCGGGTCCCCATGGACCAATCTCTGCGCCGGCACGCCTGGGGTTTCGTCGACGGCAACGGCAGGCTGGCCATCAAGCCACAGTTCGAACGCGTGGGCGACTTCCACCACGGCCTGGCGGCGGTGCGCTGGCAAGGCAAGTGGGGGTACGTCGACGCCAAGGGCCGGATGGCGGTGCCGCCGCGCTACGACGCCGCCTTCAGTTTCGTCGAGAATGGGTTGGCGCTGGTGATGCGCGACGGCCAGTACCAACTGATCGATCGCAGCGGCGCGGCGGTCGGCGACGCGATCGATCCCAGCGTCGAAAGCGCGTGGTTGCACGAAGGGTCGCCAGCCAGGCTATCGGTCAGCTACCGCGAAGAATACCGCTCGCCCGATGGCGAACGGCGCTACGCCCGGGACGGCATCCGCATCCTGTCCCACTATGGCAAGGATCTGTTCATCGCGATCGACAACCACGGGATGTATGGCCTGCTCGACGCCAACTGGAACTGGCGCGTGGCGCCGAGTTTCAGCGACATCTCGCAACGCAAGGGCGACGCCGTGGCGCTGGCTATCGGCGAGGAGGAAGTCGTGCTGATCGACGCCGGCGGCGGACTGATCGGCGAAGGCCGGGGCTATCAACGCATGACGCGCGTGGGCAACGCCTTCTGGAGCGCGCAGCTGCCGCGCAAGGGTTACGCCTTGCTGGACGCCTCGGGCAAGACACTGACGACGCTGACCCCGGAGGAAGCGCAAGCGTCGACGCTCCATGACGATACGCTGCTCTATCTGTCAGGCGAGACGCTCAAGGCGTTCGTTCCCGGCCGTGCCGAGCCGGTAACGCTGGGCGCCGGCCTCCAGCCCGTGCAGGAGGAAGGCGGCTACCTGCTGTTGCACGATGCGGCCGGCCAGGTCGCCGGCTTGCTGACGCCCAAGGGCGTCTGGCTGCAGGGCGACAGCGCGCCGCCCTGGCTGGCGAAAGCCAGCCGGCTGACGCTGCGCCAGGGCAAGCTGTGGCTGTCGGACAAGGACGGCCAACTGCTCAACGCACTCGATGCCGACGGCCGCACGGTGCTGCGGCCCGAAGCGCTGCAAGCGGCGCAAGGCTCGCAATTGCAGGACATGCCGCTGGATGTGCCGGGCGGACCGCTCGGCCTGCTGGGCCAGGGCTATTGCCACTGCAACGACGGCGGCGCGGGCCTGCTGCTGGCCGATGGCAGCGTCGCCACCGACCAGGCCTGGAACGAGGTCGTGTCGCTCGATGGCGAACGCGATGGCTACGCCGCCGACGACGACAACGCCGAAAAGCTCGGCGCCGACCAATTGCGTTTCGCCGCGCACACCAACGAGGGCGTGCTGTTGCTCGATGGCAGCGGCAAACCGATGGACTTGCCCATGCAGCAATACATCGGCGCCTTCCGACAGGGCTATGCGCTGGTCTACGCCAAGGGGGTGACGCAGCTGATCGACCGCGCCGGCAAACGCTACGTGTTGCCGGATTATTTCGAGGCCGAAGTGGTCGCGCCCGGCCTGGTGCGCTACTTGAAGACCGCCGCCGAAGGCGATCCCTGGGGCCTGTACGATTTCCACGCCGGCAAGGAGGTGTCGGCCCCGGTGTTCCAGTTCATCGGCGGCTTCCGCGACGGCCAGGCGGCCGCCTCGCTCGGCCCCGGCAAGGTGGGCGTGATCGACCTCCAGGGCAAATGGGTCGTGCCGCCGCGCCACCACGACGTCAAGCGCGTCAGCGACAAACTGTGGCTGGTGCAGCAGCCCGGCCCGCAGGAGAACGAGTATCGTCGCCCCACCTCGCTGGTCAATCGCGACGGGCGCGCCCTGACGCCCTTCGAGCCGGGATTGGAGGCCTCGCGCGAAGCCAACGGCACGTTCCTGGCCTATAACGACAAGCAGCGCTGGGTGATCTCGCCCGACGCCTCCGATGCGCTCGATCTGCAGGACGCCAGCTACACCGCGATGGGCGACTGGCTCGCGGTCCGCCGCGCCGACCGCCACGGCTACGTGGACGGCCAGGGCCGCTGGCAGTTCGCGCCCGGCCCGGTGGCCGGCACGGCGTTCCAGGGCGCGCCGGCGCGGGCTCTGCTCAGCGGCGACGATGGCGCGCGCCTGATCGACACGCAAGGCAAGACCGTCGCCAGCCTGCCGGCCGGTGAGTGGTACTGGCCCGCCGGCGCGGACTGGCTGGTGCGGCGCCACGAACGACAGGGCATGCCGGCCACCTCCTATGTCGACACGGCCGGCAAGGTCCGCCTGACACTGGCCGGCAACGCCACGGCATTCTCGGAAGGCCAGGCGGTGGTCGCGCAGCCCAATGGCGGCATGCGCGCGGTCGACGAGAAGGGCGTGGCGAACGGGCCGGCATTCGACTACCTGGGCGCCCGGCACGACGGCCTTTCGATCGCGCTGGTCGGCGATCAATATGGCTATGCGGACGGACAGGGCCGCATGGCGATCGCGCCGGCCTACCTGTGGGCTTCCGACTACACGAACCAGCGCGCCGTGGTGTCGACCCGGGAGCAGTCGATGATCCTGGACGCAAGCGGCGCCGTGCGGGCCCGTGTCGGCATGGAATGCGGCGTGCGCACGCTCTACGGCAGCTACGGCCAGCGGCTGTGGCCGTTGTCGCTGCCGAAGGGCTGCCGTCGGTGAGGAAATGCGCGTGAGCGCGGCGCGGGCGCCGCGCGCACGCCCCGCTATTGCGTGTCGAGGGCCAGGTAGCGGCGCGTCTGCACGATTTCCTCGCGCTCCTTGAAACTGGTCAACCGATCGGCCAGCGCGCTGCTGTCGCCGCTTGCGCGGATCGCCGCCAGGGTGGCCTGCATGGCGTGGATCGCCGCGCGCTGCAGGTCCGACGGGATGATGGCCAGGCGATATCCCATCGCCGCCAGGTCGGGCAGCGGCACCAGGGGCGTCTTGCCGCCATAGAACATGTTGATCAGCTTCAGGCCCGGCAGCCGGTCCGCGATGGCGCGGATCTGCTCCAGCGTTTCCGGCGCCTCGACGAACACCATGTCGGCGCCCGCCTTCACATAGCGTTCGGCGCGCGCGATGGCGGCATCGAAGCCTTCCACCGCGATGGCGTCGGTGCGGGCGATCACCAGCGTGTCGGCATCCGCCAGCGTCTGGCGCGCGATGTGCACCTTGCGGCACATTTCCTCTGCGTCCACCAGGCTCTTGTCATCCAGGTGGCCGCAACGCTTGGGAAACGACTGGTCCTCGATATGGAAGGCGGCGACGCCGGCGCGCTCCATGACGCGCACGGTGCGCTCGACGTTGGCCGACCCGCCGAAGCCGGTGTCGGCGTCGGCCACCACCGGCAGGCCGCTGGCGTCGACGATTTTCTCGACCCGGTCCATGACCTCGGTGAAACTCAGCAGCCCGATGTCGGGAAAGCCGGCCGCGCGGGCGATGGCGCCGCCGCTGGCGTACACCGCATTGAAGCCGGCGGCCGCCACCAGGCGGGCCGACATGCCGTCGTAGGCGCCAGGCGCCACCACGATGTCCTGGGCGAGATGCTGGCGCAAACGCGCGCCGGGAGTAAGGGTCGTAGCCATGGGCATTCCTTGAAAACGGGATATCGATGCCCGCATCATCGTCCCGCGGAACTAGAATGTCCAATATATGGAAAATCTATAATTAGTACTTTTTGGATACCGATATGGAACTGCGCCACCTGCGCTATTTCGTCGCCACGGCCGAGGCCCAGCACTTCACCCGCGCGGCCGAGCAGCTTGGCATGGCGCAGCCGCCGCTGTCGCAGCAGATCCGGCAACTGGAAGAGGAAGTCGGCACGCCGTTGTTCGACCGGCGCGGGCGCGGCGTCAGCCTGAACGACGCCGGCCGCGCCTTCCTGGCGTGCGCGCAGGACATCCTGCAACGCGCGCACGACGCGGTGCAGACAGCGCAGCGCGCCGCGCGCGGCGAAGTCGGCGAGCTGTCGCTGGGGTTCACCGAATCGGCCTCGTTCCATCCGGTCGTGACCGAATTGATCCGCCTGTACCGGCAGCAATATCCCGACGTGGAAATGACCTTGTCGCAGGACGACAGCGAAACGCTGGTGGCGCGGCTGCGCGACGGCTTGATCGACGCGGCGTTCGTGCGGCCGCCATTCGCGATGGATGGCGGGTTGCGCTTCACGCAACTGACGGAGGAAGCGTTGATGGTGGCGCTGCCGCTGGGCCACGCGCTGGCGCGGCGCAAGCGCCTGGCGCCGGCCGACCTGGCGCAGGAACGCTTCATCCAGTATTCGCGCAAGTCCGGCTATGGCCTGAGCGCCGACATCATGGCGGCGTGCCGCCGCCACGGGGTGAACCCGCTGCCGGGCCAACGCGCGCCGCAACTGTCATCGGCGGTGAACCTGGTGGCGGCAGGCATGGGGGTGGCGGTCGTGCCGGCCTCGCTGCGCCACCTGCGGCCGGACGGGGTGGTCTATCGCCCCTTCGCGCTGGACTGGCCGCGCGCGGTGCTGGGGCTGGTGGTGCGCGACGACGCGCCCGGCGGGCGCGTGGCCAATCTGCTGGCGTTGGCGCGGGCATAGCCGCGCCGGCCCGATGCCGCGCAACAGCGGGACATGATGCGCGATACCGTAGCGCCCGGGCACGGCGGCCTGGACGCGGCGGCCTCAGTCTTCGTGCGACTCGTGCACCGCGATGGCGCCGCGCTTCCAGTAGCTGGCGGCGCGGATGCGGCTCTTGTCGACGCCGTGCTGCGCCACCATGATCTCGCGCACCGCCTTGGCCACGGCCGACTCCGCCGCGATCCAGGTGTAGCCCTCGCCGGGCGGCAACGCCAACTCGCGCGCGGCCTCCAGCAACAACGTGCTGTAGCCGGCCGCGGTGCCGTCGCGATGCAGCCAGCGCACCGAAGCGCGGGCCTGGGTCGGCAAGGGGATCTCGTTGGCGGCGCCCGGCACTTCGATCAGCACCAGCGCCTGCGCCGTGGCGGGCAGCTCCTCCAGGCGGCGGGCGATGGCCGGCAGCGCGGTTTCGTCGCCGATCAGCACGTGCCAGTCAAAGCCCTTGGGCACCACGAACGAACCGCGCGGGCCGCCGATACCCAGGCGCTGGCCGACTTGCGCCTGTTCGGCCCAGCTCGAGGCCGGGCCGTCGCCGTGCAGCACGAAATCGATGTCCAGTTCCTCGCGCTCGGCGTCGAAACGGCGCGGGGTGTAGTCGCGCGCGGCCGGGCGCGGCGCGCCTTCGGGGAACTTGATGCCATCGGGCCCGACCTCGGGCAACGCCAGCGGTTGCGAGGGGTCGGCGGGAAAGAACAGTTTCACGTGGTCGTCGAAGGAGGCGGACACAAAGTCGCGCAGGTCTTCGCCGCGGAACGTGACGCGGGCCAGCAGGCCGGCGATGCGTTCCACGCGGGCCACGGTCAGCACGCGCATCTTGAGCGGATGGCGCACGCGTTCGACGGTCAGGTCGGTCTGGGTCATGGAATCTCCAATGGGGCGGGCGGGATCAGGCAGGGTCCTTGCCCGTGATTTCCTCGGTGGCGCGCCGCAGGATGGCGGCGATGCGGCGCTGCTCGGCCGGCGACGCGTCGGTGCGTTGCAGCAGCGCATGGCGGATCGCCTGGCGCGCATGCACGAATTCGTCGATCCAGCCGGCGGCGTCCTCGTCGCTGGCGGCCGCGCGCGGTTCGCCGCTCCAGGCCTGGCGCATCCAGTCCATCTTGCGGGCGACGTGCTTGAGCTTGTTGAACATCACCGACAGGCGTTCGCGATTGGCTTGCAGGTGCGCGCGGCCGGCATCGGCCAGGTGATAGCGCTTCTTGCTGCCTTCCTGCTCGACGGTGGCGTAGCCCAGCTCTTCGAGGTAGGTCAGCGCGGGGTAGACCATGCCGGGACTGGGCGTGTAGAAGCCGTTGGACATGGCGCCCAGCGCCTTGATCAGCTCGTAGCCATGGCTGGGGTTCTGCTCCAGCAGGCCGAGCAGCATCAACTGCAGGTCGTCAGCGGTGACCTTGCGGCCGCGCGCGAAGTGGCGGCCATCGCCGCCGAAGCTGTCGTCGGCGTCACCGCCCCGGCCGCCCCATGGGCCGCCGAACCAGCCGCCGCCCCCGCCGCCGGCATGGCGTCCGTGGCGGCCGCGGCCGCCCTCGTGCCAGTCGCCGGTGGCGTAGCGGGCGCCACGACCGTGACCGTGTTCGCGTTCGCCCGGGTGGCCGTGGCGTTCATGATGATCGTAGCGCTCGGCGCGCTCGTGGAATTCTTGGTGGCCGTGGTGGTAGCCGTGATGGCCACGGCGTCCGGAATGGGCGTCGCGCAACTCGTGGCGCGCGCCGCGGGCAAAGGCGGTCAGGAAATGGAAATGGCGCATGGGAGGCCTCGCTGGTGTCTGACGTGTTACTTACGATGTATCTTACGATATAGATCGTACGATACACAGACACGATTCAGGCCGTCAAGCGTCTTTTGATCCGACGGCTCCGCGCGCCTCGCCCAGCACCCCGGCGGCGATGCCGCCCACGATCAATGCCATCCCCAGCAGCAGCGACAGGCCCAGCGCCTCGCGCAACAGCGCCGCCGAGCACAGCAGGCCCACCACCGGCACGCCCAGCAGGCCGAGCGCGGTCAGGCCCGCGGGCAATGACCGGTTCACGTTCACGGCCGCCCAATACGCCACGGCAATGCCGAACACGCCGCCATAGCCCAGCAGCCAGGCCAGCCCCGGACTCCAGATCACGCGCGGCGCGCCCTCGGTCGCCCAGGCCAGGGCGGTCAGCACCACCGATGCCAGCAACGCCTGCCAGAAGGCCAGCTCGAACGGCGGCGTGACCCAGCGATGCGCGCGCACGTAGACGATGTTGGCGGCCCAGCACAGCGCCGCCAGCAGCACCAGGCCATTGCCGAACACGGCATCGTGATCGCGCCAGTCGAACGCCAGCGGGTTGAAGATGACGACCAGCCCCAGCAGGCCGAGCGCCAGCCCCAGCTGCCGTCCGCGGCCGATCGGTTCGCCCAGGAACAGTCGCGCCGCCGGGATGACCCATAGCGGCGTGGTGTAGGCCAGCACCACCGAGCGGCCGGCCGGCACGTATTGCAGGCCCAGGCTGACCAGCGCGGCGAAGGCGCCCATGTGCAGCAGGCCCACGCTCAGGATCACGGGGATGTCGGCCCTGACCGGCCAGGCAACGCGCCGCAGCGCCAGGCCCAGCGCCAGCAGCGCGGCAGTGCCGACAACGCTGCGTGCCGCCACCGCCCAGACCGGCGTCATGTATTGCAGCAGCAGCTTGCTGACGACCCAGGTGAAGCCCCAGGCCAGCACCACCACCACGAGCAGAGACAGGGCGTTGCGGCGGGACAGGATTTCAGCGGGCATGGCGGACGGTGGCGAATGGAAAGCGGATCGCCCCGACTATAGAAGTGCGCCTCGCCCCCGCCCTAGAGCCACGCCACGTCTATTGCCTGGAGCCACGCGCAGCCGCGCGCGGCTTGCGGGCCAGCCAGCGCGCAAAGGCCGCGGCCTGCGGTTCATCCGGCGCGGGCGCGTAGACCACCAGGCGCAGATGGCGGCTTTCATCGACCGACAGGGTGGAATGCTCGAATGCCACTTCGCCCAACGCCGGCAGGCGCAGGCTGCGCACGCCCATGCAGGCGCCATGCACGTCGTGCTCGCGCCACCAGGCCTTGAAATCGGGCGCCACGCGTTCGAGTTCATCGACCAACTCGGTGATGTCCGGCGCGCCCGAGGCCGAGGCGAAATCGCGGCGGAAGGTGGACAGCATCGCCGGCGCCTGCGCCACCCAATCGACGAACAGTTCGCGCATCGCCGGATCCACGAACAGCATCCACAACAGATTGCGCCGTCCCGCCGGCTGCGCGCCGAAACCGAACACGCGTTCGGCGGCGGCGTTCCACACCACCACGTCCCAACGCAGGTTGAGGATATAGGCGGGACGGGTGGACAGGTCGTCCATCAGGCGGCGCACCTGGGGCGGCACGGTGCACCAGGTGCGTCCCGGCTCCGCCGGCGGGCGCTGGTGCGCCAGCAGGTACAGGTGGCGCCGTTCGGCCGCGTCCAGTTTCAGCACCCGCGCCAGGTTTTCCAGGAAGGTGGCCGACACGCTGATGTTGCGGCCCTGCTCGAACCAGGTGTACCAGGCCAGGCCGACCCCAGCCAGCGCCGCCACTTCCTCGCGCCGCAGGCCGGGCGTGCGGCGGCGGCCGCCAGCAGGCAGCCCCACGGCGGCGGGACTCAGTCGTTCGCGGCGCAGCCGCAGGAATTCGGCCAGGTCGGCGCGGGTGCGGTCCAGCCGCTGCGCGCCCGGCCCGGGGGCGTCGGCCCGCGCTGCCGGCGCGGTGGCCGGAGCGCTGTCATGCAAGGCGGAACGGGGCATAGGCTATTGCCTTCAGTAATAGCATAAACAGCTAAATTGTATGAGGCTCGAACAGGCCACAGAATAGCGCCGATCCCACTCTCGCGGCCTGCTCATGTCTTGCGTCACCCTCCCCTCGCCCTGCCCCGGCACGCCCGCCCGGCCCGCCTCGCCCGGCCCCCTTGGCCTGGCGGTGCTGCTGTCCGGCGGCTTCATCACGATCTTCGACCTGTTCGTGGTCAACGTCGCGATACCCAGCATGCAGACCATGCTGTCGGCCAGCTTCGCGCAGATCAATTTCATCATCGTCGCGTACGAGCTGGCCTACGGCGTGCTGTTGATCGCCGGCAGCCGGCTGGGCGACCGCCATGGGCGCCGCCGCCTGTTCATGCTGGGCATGGCCGGCTTCGCGCTGGCCTCGGCGCTGTGCGGACTGGCGCCCGACGCCAATACGCTGATCGGCGCGCGCGTGCTGCAGGGCGTGGCCGCGGCCATGCTGTTCCCGCAGGTCTACGCGCTGATCCGCGTCAGCTACGACGGCCACGCGCGACGCCGCGCCTTCGGCCTGCTCGGCATGACATTGGGGTTGGCGGCCATCGCCGGCCAGGTGCTGGGCGGCTGGATCGTGCATGCCGACCTGTTCGGCCTGGCATGGCGCACGATCTTCCTGGTGAACGTGCCGCTTGGCGTACTGGCCTGGCGGCTGGCGCGCCACATCCCCGAATCGCGCGACACCGCCGGCGCGCCGATGGACTGGGGCGGCTCGGCGCTGGTCGGGGCGGGACTGGGCCTGTTGCTGCTGGCGCTGGTCGAAGGCCCGGCGCGTCATTGGCCCGCGTGGACGCTGACCTGCGGCGCGGCGGCGGTCGCGTTGCTGGCGCTGTTCGTGTGGACGCAGCGCAGCGCCGGCGCCGGCGGGCGCGTGCCGCTGGTCGATATGGCGCTGCTGACGCAGCCCCGATTCGCGGCAGGCTGCCTGCTGGTGACGCTGGTGTTCTCCACCGCCAGCGCGATGTTCCTGTGCTACGCGCTGCTGTTGCAGACCGGGCTGGGCGTGGACGCGCTGACAGCGGGCGCGGTGTTCGCGCCCGCCAGCGTCGGCTTCGTGGCGGGCTCGATGGCCGCGCCGCGACTCGTGGCGCGCTTCGGCACGCGCGCCATCATGGTGGCCGCGATGCTGTACGGCGGCGCCACGGCCGCGTTGATGTGGCAGGTGGACGCGGCCGGCGCCCTGCTTGCGCCCTGGTCGCTGGTGCCGGCGCTGATCTGGCTGGGCGCCGCGCAGGGCGCGGTCAATACACCGCTGGTCAACCTCGCGCTGGGGTTGGTGCAGGACCATCACGCCGGCATGGCCGCCGGCGTGGTCTCGACGCTGCAACAGGTCGGCGCGGCGCTGGGCGTGTCCGCCGCCGGCATGCTGTTCAGCGGCGCGCTGGACGCGCACGCCGACGCGGCGCTCGGCGATCGCTACGCGCGCGCGTTCGCCAGCGCCATGCAGTTCAACGTGGCGGCGATCGCCACGTCGGTATTGCTGCTGTGGTGGTTGGGGCGGCGGCGCTGACCTAGCCCGCCGACAATTCGCGCGCGCGTTGCTCGGCCTTGAGCGCCGCCTCGGTAATGGCGGGCGCCACGCCTGCCTCGCGCAGATGCGCCAGCGCGGCGTAGGTGGTGCCACCCTTTGAGGTCACCCGTTCCTGCAGTTCGACCAGGGGCGCTTCGTCGCGCGCGGCCAGCTCGGCCGCGCCGCGAAACGCCGCCACCGAGAGGCGACGCGCATCGACCGAGCCAAAGCCCAGCGCCAGCGCCGCCTTTTCCAGCGCCGCCATGAAATGGAACACATAGCCCGGGCCGCTGCCGGTCACGGCGGTGACCGCGTCGATGAGGGTTTCGCGATCGACCCAGATGCGCTCGCCCACGGCGGCGAACAACGCGTCCACCTGCTCGCGCTGCGCCGCGCCGCAAGCCTGGCTGGCGTACAGGCCCGTCATGCCCAGCCCGAACTTGGCCGGCGTGTTGGGCATGGCGCGCACGATACGGGCATGGCCGTCCAGCCATTGCGACAAGGCCGTGAGATTGACCCCCGCCGCGATGCTGACCACCGTCGTCTGCGCGCGTAGATGCGCCTGGACTTGCCCGCACGCCTCGCGCAACACCTGCGGTTTGGTCGCCAGCACGCACAGCGCCGCGTCGGCGATCTCGGCGCCGACGCTCTCGCGGCACGTCACGCCGCGCGCGAGCAGGCCGGCGCGGGTGGGCTCGAAGGGTTCGATCACCAGGAAATCCGCCAGCTGGCGGCCCTGTCCGAGCAATCCCTCGATGATGGCGCTGGCCATGTTGCCGCCGCCGATGAAGACGATTTTTTCTTGCATCATCCTGATTCCTTTCCTCAATCGAAAATGGCCCGGCGCCTGCGCACCGCCGCGGCGTCGAGCGCGCCGATGCGATTACGCCCGAGCAGCCGCAATGTGTTCTCCAGTTCGGTCCGCAGGATCGCCAGCACCTCGCCCGCGCCGCGCGGCCCCCGTCCCGCCAGCCCGTACAGCGGCGCGCGGCCCAGCAGCACCCCACGCGCGCCCAGCGCCACCGCCTTGGCGATATCGCTGCCGCGCCGCACCCCGCCATCCACCAGCACCTCGAGCGACTGCCCCAGTTCGGCCGCGACAGCCGGCAGGACTTCCAGCGGGCAGGGTGCGCATTCCAGCTGCCTGCCGCCATGGTTGGACAGCACGATGCCATCCACGCCGCTGGCCTGCGCCCTGCGCGCATCGGCCAGCGTCTGGATGCCCTTGATGACAAGGCGGCCGGGCCACTGGCGGCGCAGCCAATCGATGTCGTCCCAGGTCAGGGCCATATCCATCTGCCGGCTCAGGGCGGACGCCTGCTCGGTGATGTCCTCGCGCGCGTTGGAACTGACAGCCAGGTTCTTCAGCTGCGGACCGCCGCCGCGCAACATGCGCCAGCACCAGCCCGGATGGGCCGCGAGGTCGAGCAGCAGGCGGCCGGAAGGGCGCAGCGGCAGCTGGAAGCCGTTGCGCTTGTCGTGGTCGCGGTTGCCATGCACCGGCACGTCGACCGTCAGGAACAACACCGTGTAGCCGCTGTGCCATGCGCGGTCCATCAGGTGTTCGGCGATGCGGCGGTCGCGTTGCACGTATAGCTGCAACCACAACTCGCCGGCGCTGGCCGCGCGCACGTCTTCCAGCAGCGAGGTCGATGCGGTGGACAGCACGAACGGCAGGCCGGCTCGATGCGCGGCGCGCGCCAGGTGCACGTCCGCATCGGGCCAGAACAGCCCGTTCAGGCCCGTCGGCCCGACAATGGCGGGCATGGCCGCGGCCGCGCCCAGCACGGTGGTTTCCAGGTGGCAGTCGGTGACGTCCGCCAGCACTTGCGGCACGAATTCCAGCTCGCCAAAGGCGGCCACGTTATGGCGCAGCGAGATCCCGTCCTCGGCCCCTCCTTCCAGATAATCGAAGGCCAACCGGGGCAGCCGCCTGCGCGCCTGCGCCCGGTAATCCATCACGCTGGGCAGCATGTCTCTTCCTTGTTGGCTGGATTTCAATTAAATTACATAACAAACACATCAATTGTATTTCGATTGTTTTAGCGTGAGCCATTCCGGCCTTCCCGCTTAGGACATACCCTAAATTCAATTGATATACGATTATTTAAATCGAAAAGCAATTTAAGTAATCGTATGCTGTGTCTCAACGTGATCGGTTCTCGACCTTTCCGATCCCTACGGGACGACAGACATGACCATAGGTACCCCCCTGCTCGATGCGCTTATCCAGGCGCTGGGCGATAGCGCAGTCCTGCGCTCCGACGCCGACATGGCCGGCTACACCGAAGACTGGCGCGGCCGCTACAAAGGCGCGGCGCTGTGCGTGGCCCTGCCGGGGTCGACCCGGCAAGTCGCCGACATCGTGCGCCTGTGCAACGACTACGCCACCCCCGTATTGCCGCAAGGCGGCAACACCAGCCTGTGCGGCGGCGCGGTGCCGGACGAGGCCGGCCCGCCGCCCGTTATCGTCAACCTGTCGCGCCTGCGCCAGATCCGCCGCGTGGACCCGGCCAACAATTCGATGGAAGTCGAAGCCGGCTGCGTGCTGGCCACGGTGCAGCAGGCCGCGGCGGAACAAGGCCGCCTGTACCCCATCAGCCTGGGCGCGGAAGGTTCGTGCCAGATCGGCGGCACCATCGCCACCAACGCGGGCGGCACCGGCGTGCTGCGCTACGGCAATACGCGCGACAACATCCTGGGCCTGGAGGTCGTGCTGCCCGACGGATCGATCTGGAACGGCCTGACCGCCTTGCGCAAGAACAATACGGGTTTCGACCTGAAGCACTTGTTCATCGGCGCCGAAGGCACCTTGGGCATCGTGACCGCGGCCGTGCTGAAGCTGCACCCCCTGCCCAACCGCCACGCCATCGCCTGGCTGGCGCCCACCGATCCGCAGGCTGCGCTCGACATCCTGGGCCTGTTCCAGCAGCAATGCGGCTCGCGCCTGTCAGCCTTCGAAATGATCGACAGCAATCAGCTGGACATCGTCATGACCCATGTGCCCGGCCGCAAGAATCCACTGCCCGGCGCGCACCCCTGGCATGTGCTGGTGGAGTTGTCGGACACCGGCAGCGGCGCGGAGCTGCAGGAGGTCCTGCAACAGATCCTGGAACAAGCCTTCGAACTGGGATTGCTGCGAGATGCCGTGGTGGCCAGCAACGACAGCCAGCGCGCCGCGCTCTGGGAAGTGCGCCATAGCGTCTCGGAAGGCAACAAGAAGGCCGGCGTGGGCCTGACCACCGACAGCGCCGTGCCGGTCTCGAGCGTGCCGCGCTTCATCGCCGCCGCCACCGAGGCCGTGCGCCGCCTGGTGCCGGACCTGCCCATCCTGATCGTGGCCCACCTGGGCGACGGCAACGTGCACTTCATTCCCTTCTTCACGTTCGACGCCTGGAACGCGCTGCCCGAGCGCGACGCCATGGCGGCCGCCATTCGCCGCGCCGTCAACGACGTGGCCGATGCGCTGGGGGGCACCTTCAGCGCCGAGCATGGCGTGGGCCGCACGTCGCTGGCCGAAATGGCGCACTACAAGTCACCGGTCGAACTGGCCATGATGCGCACGCTGAAAGCCAGCTTCGACCCCGCCGCTCTCTTCAATCCCGGTCGCTTGCTGCCCTGAAGCCGCCCTTCCCGTCCGCCGTCCCGCTGGAGCCCTTCCATGAAATCCACCTCCCACAACGCCTCGCGCCGCAGCGCGCTCAAGACCGCCGCCGCTGGCGTCGCCGCCCTGGCCATGCCGATGATCTGGACGCCGTCGCGCGCGGCTTCCAAGCGCATCGTCGTGCGCGACGACGGCGGCATCTACAGTAAGGCCTATGGCGCGGTGTTCTACAAGCCGTTCACGGACGCCACCGGCATCCAGGTGGTGGGCGTGCAGGCCAACGCCGAGCCCACCGCGCAGATCCGCAGCATGGTGGACACCGGCAACTACACCTGGGACATGGCCAAGATCAGCCAGCCCGCCATCCTGATGCTCACCGAAGGCGGCAAGGTCTACCTGGAAAAGCACGGCCTGGAATCCGACCCGGTCGTGGCCACCATTCCCAAGCAATACATGTCGCCCTATGGCGTGGGCAACAACGTCTACACCACCGTGCTGGCCTACCGCACCGACGCCTTCAAGGGCCGCCGCGCCCCGGCGTCGTGGGCGGACTTCTGGGACGTCAAGAACATCCCCGGCCGGCGCGGCCTGCGCAAGCACCCGTTCGACACCATCGAGGAAGCGCTGATGGCCGACGGCGTGCCGACCGACAAGGTCTATCCCTGCGACATCGACCGCGCCCTGGCCAGCCTGGACAAGATCAAGCCGTCCGTCGACGTGTGGTGGAACACCGGCGCGCAGGTCGAGCAGATGCTGGGCTCCGGCGAAGTCGACATGATCGCCACCTGGGTCTCGCGCGCGCAATCGGCCATCGCCAACGGCGCGCCCGTGCAGATCGTGTGGGACCAGAACATCTGGGGTTGCGACAACTGGTCGATCCTGAAGGGCACGCCCAACGCCGACGCCTGCCGCGAATTCATCAAGTTCGCCTCGGACCCCAAGCGCCAGGCCGCGCTGGTCGAGTTCTTCGCCGCCGGCGTGACCCAACCCGCCGCGTTCGACCACATCAAGGCCGACGTGGCGCGCAATTGCCCCACCCACCCCGACAACATCAAGACCGGCCTGCACATCAACGCCGCCTACTGGCTGGACAAGCAGCGCGACGTGCTCGAGCGCTTCAACGGTTGGGTCTTGAAGTAATTCTCTGCATACGCCGAACGCCATGTCTTCTTCCAATCTGCAAATCTCGGGCCTGGGCAAACGCTATGGCGATTTCGTCGCCCTGGCGCCCACGCACCTGGATGTCGCCCGCGGCGAATTCCTGACCCTGCTGGGCCCGTCCGGCTCCGGCAAGACCACGTTGCTGAGCCTGATCGCGGGCCTGGCCCGGCCCGACGAGGGCCGCGTGCTGATCGACGGCAACGACGTCACCCACGGCGCGCCGTACGAGCGGGACATCGGCATGGTGTTCCAGAACTATGCGCTGTTCCCGCACATGACCATCCTGGAGAACATCGCCTTTCCGCTGAAGATGCGCAAGGTGCCGGCGGCCGAGGCGAAGCGGCGCGCGCAGGAAGCGCTGGACATGGTGCGGCTGCCGCAGGTCGGCGCGCGCCTGCCGCGCGAACTGTCCGGCGGCCAGCAGCAGCGCATCGCGCTGGCGCGCTGCATGGTCTACCGCCCCGCGATCATCCTGATGGACGAGCCCCTGGGCGCGCTGGACAAGAAGCTGCGCGACCAGATGCAGCTGGAGATCAAGCGCATCCACCGTGAACTAGGGACCACCATCGTCTACGTGACGCATGACCAGGAAGAGGCCATGACTATGTCGGACCGTATCTGCCTGATGAATGGCGGTGCGATCGAACAACTGGGCACGCCGGCCGACCTGTACTTCCGCCCACGTACCCTGTTCGTGGCGGACTTCCTGGGCGAATCCAACCTGCTCCAAGGCGAGGTCACGGCCATCGACGGCGCCACGCTGACCGTCAGGCTGGCGCACCAGGGCGTCAGCGGCCAGGCCCTGTCCAATGGCGCCACGGTCAAGGTCGGCCAGAAGGTCACGCTGATGGTGCGACCGCAGAACCTGCAGGCCGGCCCCGCCCAGGGCCACGGCCAAGCCCTGACCGGCAAGCTGCTCGACGTGATGGTGACCGGCAGCCTGACCAAGCTCTATCTCGATTCGGGCGCGCCCGACAGCGCCCCGCTCGTGGTCGCCTACCCCACGCGCCGCCAGGCCGAGCAGTACGCCATCGGCCAGCCGCTGTCGGTGACCTGGCAGGCCGCCGACGCGGTCGCCATCGCGGAGTGACCGCATGAGCCCCCTTGCCCCTCCCCGCAAGCGCATGAGCCAGGGCCGCCGCCATTTCCTCATGGCCGCGCCGCTGGTGATCCTGCTGCTGGTGCTGCTGATCTATCCGGTCGGCCAGTTGCTGCTGCTGAGCTTCTACGGCGACCAGGGTTTCTCGCTGACGCAATACCACCGGTTGTTCGAGTCGTCGGTGTACGTCAACGTGCTGCTCATCACGCTGAAGATCTCGCTCTGGACGACCTTCTTTGCCGTGGTGGCCGGCTACCCGGTCGCCTACCTGATCTCGAGCCTGTCGGCCCGGCGCAAGACGTCGCTGCTGTTCTGGGTGTTGCTGTCGTTCTGGACCAGCTTCCTGGTGCGCACCTTCGCCTGGGTCGTGCTGCTGGGCCGCAACGGCGTGGTCAACCAGATGCTGCAGGCGCTGGGCATCCTGGATGCGCCGGCCAACCTGCTCTACAACTTCGGCAGCGTGCTGGTCGGCATGGTGCATGCGCTGATGCCGCTGGCGGTGCTGACAATGCTGTCGGTCATGGAGAACATCGACCGCAACCTGCCGCGCGCCGCCTCCACCCTCGGCGCGCGCCCGGGCACCGCGTTCTGGAAGATCTACTTCCCGCTGTCCATGCCCGGCGTGGCCGCCGCGGCCATCATGGTGTTCGTCACCGCCATCGGCTTTTTCATCACCCCGGCGCTGCTGGGCGGCCGCAAGGAGACGATGATCACCCAGATCATCATCGACCAGGTGCAGCAGACCATGAACTGGGAATTCGCCGGCGCGGTGTCGGTGCTGCTGCTGGTGGTGGTGCTGGCGGTGTTCGCGCTGTACGACCGCATACTGGGCCTGTCGACCATGACCGGCGCCGGCGCGTCGCGCCCCCGCGTCTCGGCCAAGCCCGGCCTGGCGCGCCGCGCGGGCGAGGCCCTGCTGGACCTGCTGGCCGCGCTGTCCGACCGCCTGTTCTCGCTGCTGCCCTCGCGCCTGCGCCGTTCGGTGTCAGGCACCGGCCAATCGCGCACCCTGTGGTGGATCGTGCTGGCGGTGCTGGCCTTCCTGTCCGCGCCCGCCTTCCTGATGATCCCGCTGTCGTTCGATTCGGGGTCCGGCCTGACCTGGCCGCCCAAGGGCTTTTCGTTGCAATGGTACGAGCAGATGTTCACGTCGCCGGTGTGGATGCAGGCCATCACGCGCTCGCTGGTCGTGGGCGTTGGCACCGGCCTGCTGGCCATGCTGATCGGCACGCCGGCCGCCTTCCTGCTGGTGCGCGCCGACATGCGCGGCAAGTCCGCCATGCTGGCCTTCGTGCTGTCGCCCATCGTGGTGCCGCGCATGATCATCGCGGTGGGCATGTTCTATTTCTTCGCCCGCGTCGGCCTGGTCGGGTCGACCGTCGGCCTGATCCTGGCGCACACGGTGGTGGCGGTGCCGTACGTGGTGATCACCATGATGGCGGTGCTGCGCAACTACGACACACGCCTGGACCTGGCGGCGCAGAGCCTGGGCGCGGGGCCCTGGTCGACGCTGCGCTTCGTGACCTTCCCGATCCTCGGCGCGGGGCTGATGTCATCGTTCCTGTTCGCTTTCGCGACCTCGTTCGACGAACTGACGATCGCGCTGTTCGCCTCGGGCGGCCTGAACGCCACCCTGCCCAAGCAATTCTGGGACGAGGTGACGCTGCAGATCTCTCCGGTGATCGCCGCCGTGTCCACCTGCCTGTTTATCTTCATCGCCGCGCTGATCTGGCTCGCCGACCGGCTGCGCCGCCGCAGCCTGGCGGGCTGAGGCGCGGCGCCGTTTCCCTTCCATCAGGATTTTCCCATGTTGAATGCAAGCCAACTGCGCGGCGTGTTTCCCGCGATTCCCACCCCGGTCAATGCCGACGACACCATCAACGTCCCGGCGGCCCAGGCGCTGATCGCCTACCTGCTCAAGCAGGGCATCGACGGCATCGTGCCGCTCGGCGGCACCGGTGAGTACGGAGCTTTGGCGCGGGCCGAACGCATCCGCATGTGCAAACTGACGGTGGACGCCGTGGCCAAGCGCGTGCCGGTGATTCCCGGCGTGCTGGACCCGGGCTTTCACGACGCCCTGCAGGCCGGCCGCGAATTCGCCGACGCGGGCGCCGACGCGCTGATGGTGCTGACGCCCTACTACACGACCCCGACCCAGGCCGGCATCCGCGAGTACTTCCTGCGCTACGCCGACGCATCGCCGCTGCCGGTGATGATCTACGAGATCCCGTACCGCACCCGCATCGCGATCGCGCCCGAAGTGCTGCACGAACTGTCGCGCCACCCGAACATCATCGGCATGAAGGCCTGCAACACGGACATGTACCACTTCCTGCGCACGGTGGCCGGCGTGGACGAATCGTTCGCCGTGTTCAGCGGCGAAGACACGCTGCTGCCGGTTCACCTGGCCGCCGGCGCCCAGGGCGGGATCGTGGTGACGGCGAGCCTGCTGCCCAAGGCCTGGCGCAAGGTCTATGACCTGGCCGCCGAAGGCCGCACGCGCGACGCCATGCTGCTGCACCGTCGCCTGATCCCCCTGATGAACCTTGCGTTCGCCGAGACCAATCCCGGACCGATGAAGTCGGTGATGGATCTCATCGGCGTCGATGCGCCGGAAGTGCTGGATCCCCTGGTGCAGCCCGGGGCCGACCTGCAGGCGTCCTTGCGCGCGGTGGTCAAGCCCTTGCTGGCGGAGTTCGAAGGCGTTTGAGACAGGCGATTCGGGAAGGATTGGGCGCAATCGATCGACCGCGCCCGGCCCTTACCTCGAATACGCCGAGAACTTGGACTTGGAGATGGACGTGGCCGCCACCTGCACGTGCTGCGCCAACTCCGCCTCGACCCTGGCCACGGTCCATCGCGTCGTCGGCACGGAAATGTTGATCGCCGCCACCGCCAATCCCCGATGATCGATCACCGGCGCCGCCACCGAAATATCTCCCAGCACCGTTTCGTTCACGATGATCGCGTAGCCCTTTTCGGCCACGCGCTGCGCGCGTTCGAGCAGCTTGTCGGGATTGACTTCCGTGTAGGGCGTGATCGGCTCCAGGCGGGTCTGCGACAGGATTTCACGGCGCTGCTCGTCCGACAGGCGTGACAGGATCGCCGTGCCCGACGCGGTGAAATACGCCGGCAGGCGGCTGCCCACGGCGATGTCCACATTGACCAGGTGATGCCCTGGGAAGCGGGCCACGAACACGATCTCGTGCCCGTCCAGTTCTTGCAGGTTGGTGGTTTCGCCCAGCGTGCGGCTGATGTCCAGCAGATAGGGCGACGCCTTGTCGATCAACTCATTGGCGCGCACGTAGTTGTACGAGAACTGCAGCACCTTCGGCGTCAGTCCGTAATTGCGCGTGTCCGGAATGCGGCGCAGATAGCCCAGCGTTTCCAGCGTGTAGACCAGGCGTTGCGTCGCGCTGCGGTCCAGGCCCGAGGCACGCGCAATGTCGGCCAGCGTCATGTGGCGTTTCGGGCCGTCGAAGGCGTGCAGCACCTGGAAGGCTTTTTCGGTCGAGCCTACAAAGAGCGAAGACCGGGTCTCGGTCGCCGCCTGCGTCTTGTCCGTATCGTCGGGCTTGTTTTTGGGCACGGGAGCAGCCTATTTGAAAGAAGGAGCGCGCGCGAATCGGAAGCGCGGGCCGTCTTGCCGGCGGCAATCGCGCGTATCGCACGCGATTTAATTGTAATTCAATTATTAGTAGCAGATCCCAATTACCACATAGCGCGGCACGCGCGATCGAGCTGCCCTCAACCGTGCGCCGGCGGACCGGCCCTCACGCTGCCGCGAGCGCCGTCATGCGGCCAACGGCACGCCCGGCTGGCTGGCCGAGCGCGTGCCCGGCACCGGATGACAGGACTGCGGATGGTAGGTATGCACCAGTGACAGCTTGACGCGGTCGCTGCGGTTGCCCTGCGCCGCGTGCAGCGTGCGGCAATGGAAGAACACCAGGTCGCCGGCGCGCAGCTCGGGACAGACGGCGCGCGCGATCCATGCGGCGTTCTCGGGCGCGTCATCGCGGAAGAATTTCTGCTCGTCGAACTGCGCCGGCTTGAACGCCGCCGCGTGCGAGCCTGGAATGAACGACAGGCCGCCGTTGTCCCAGTTCTCGTCGCCCAACGCCAGCCAACAGGACATCAGGTCGGTATCGGAAAACGACCAATAGCGGATGTCCTGGTGCCAGCCGGTCAGGCTGCCATAGGCGGGATGCTTGGTCATCACGCAGTTGTGGTGCACCGTGGACAGCACCGGCGTCTCGCCGAAATAGCGCGCCAGCGATTGGCCGATGCGCGCGTTGGTGGCCCATTGCGCGAACAAGGGATCGCGCCCATAGGCGCTGAGCAGGCGCCGCACCGTCAGGCCGCCTTCGGCGTTGCGCGACTCGGGCGCGCCGGGATAGCGCAGGTCCGCCTCGTATTCGATGGGCGCCACGTGCTCGCGCAGATGGCGCTCGGCCAGCGCGCGCAGCGCCGCCACCTCGGCCGGGTCGGCGAACTGGCGCGCGACCACGAAACCCTGCTCGCGCAGGACCGCTAACTCATCTTCTTGCAACGACGCGGACATGATGAACCTGCCACCCCCTCAGACCCCGCGGCGTAAGCTGCAAAGCGTCTGCGCACAGGGCAGGCGCGTGCCGAGCGAGGCGCCGGCGAGCGCGGGGAGAGCTAGATTACACCTAAATACGCGGGCCGGCGGCCGGCGTCTGGTCGGGCGGGGCCGCGGCCCGGAGGCGGGCGGTGTCACGCTCGGCTTCCTCGTGGTGCACCCACTCGCGCCACACGGCCACCAGCAGCGCCATCAGCACCGGGCCGACGAACAGCCCGACGATGCCCATGGTCTTCACGCCCCCCACCAGGCCGAAGAAGGTCGGCAGGAACGGCAGCTTGACCGGCCCGCCCACCAGGCGCGGACGCAGCGTCTTGTCGACGATGAACAGTTCGACGCTGCCCCACACCATCAACGCGATGCCCGCCACCACATGGCCGGAACCGACCAGGTACAGCGACACCAGCGTGAACGACAGCGGCGCGCCGCCGGGAATCAACGCCATGAAGCCGGTGACCACGCCCAGCAGCACCGGCGACGGCACGCCGGCGACCCAGTAGGCGATGCCCAGCACCACGCCCTCGCCCAATGCGATCAGGCCCATGCCGGTGACGGTGGAATTGATGGTGGCCGGCACCACGCGCGAAAAACGCTGCCAGCGCGCCGGCAGGATGCGTTCGCCCAGCACGTCCAGTTGCGCCACCATGCGCATGCCGTCCTTGTAGACGAAGAACAGCGTGATCAGCATGAACAGCACCGTCAGCAGCAACTGGAACACGTTGCCGGTGGCGGCAAGCACCATGCGGTAGATATTGCCCAGGTGTTCGCCGCTGACGGCCTCGACCAGCGCGCCCAGCGCATGCGGCTGGCCGATATAGGCCTGCCAGTATTCGGAGAGCCGGTCGCCCACCACGGGCATCGAGGTGATCCAGTTGGGGACCGCGACGCCATGGCGATTGGCGGCGATGGCCCAGGCGAAGAAGGTGCTGGCCTCCTTGATGGCGTACGACAGCGCCAGCGACAACGGCACGATCAGCACCACGATCACCACCAGCAGGGCCAGCGACGCCGCCAGCGCGGTGCGGCCGCCGCAGCGCGCGACCAGCCGCTGGTACAGGGGCCAGCTGGCCAGGCCGATGATCAGCGCGGCCAGCGCCGGCACCAGGAAGCCGCTGAGGAAATACACCCCCGCCAACAAAACGAGCAGCAAAAGCCAACGGGCGATCAGGTAAGCGGGGAGTACAGGCTGCATAGAGCGGATCGACAGTGAATGCGTTGAGGCTTTGACTGTCGGACTATACAGACGTTTCGGGAAATACGAGGGACGCAAGCCCTGTATTTACTACGGGGTTTCCCGGTGTTCCGGGATTTTGCCGGCAAATTGCGGGCGTGGCGGACCCGCGGGCCCGCCACCTCGGACACGGCCTGCCTTACAGCGCGTATTCGGCGGCCTCTTCGCGCGCGGTACGGCGGCGCGGCATGGGGTCGTTGGCAGCGGCCACGCCGGCCACGGCCATCTGCTTGGCCTGGCTGATCTGGCGCTGCTGGAACACGCCGCAGCTGGCGGCGGCCGGATCGGTCTCGTCGCGGCCGCTGAGCAGCGGGCAGCTGGCGAACAGTTCCGCCGCCCAGTCGGCGAAGGCGCGCACCTTGGGCGACAGCTGGCGGCTTTGCGGATACAGCACCGAGATCGCGGTGGCGCTGGGCTTCCATTGCGGCAGCACCTCGATCAGCTCGCCCGACTGCAGGTAGGGCAGCGCCATGTAGCGCGGCGTCTGGATCAGGCCGAAACCCTTCAGGCCGCAATCCAGGTAGGCGCCGGCCTCGTTCACCGCCACGGTGCCGCGCATGTCCACTTCCTGGTGCTTGCCGTCGATCTTGAAGTCCCAGGCGCAGTTGCGGCCGGTGCGGCTGGAGAAATAATGCACGGCGTGGTGGTTGCGCAGTTCCTCGATGGTCTGCGGCATGCCATGGCGCGCGACGTAGGTCGGCGAGGCGCAGGTCACGGTCTGCAGGGTCCCGATGCGGCGCGCCACCAGGCTGGAATCTTCCAGGTCGCCGGCGCGGATGACGCAGTCGACCGCCTCCTGCACCATATCGACGGGACGGTCGCCCATGCCCAGCACCAGCTCGACATCGGGGTACTTGTCGTGGAAATCACACAATGAGGGAATCAGGATCAGCCGGCCGATACAGGTCGGCACATCGATGCGCAGCCGGCCCTTCAAGCGCAGCGCCGCTTCCTGGAAACAGGCCTCGGTTTCCTCGACGTCGGCCAGGATGCGCACGCAGTGCTGGTAGTAGCCGGCGCCGTCGGGCGTCAGGCCGATGCGGCGCGTGGTGCGGTTGAGCAGGCGCACGCCCAGCAGGCGTTCGAGATTCTGGATGATGGTGGTGACGGTGGTGCGCGGAAGCGAGAGGCTGTCGGCCGCCCGGGTGAAACTATTGGCGTCCACGACGCGCACAAACACCTGCATAGCCTGAAAACGGTCCATGGCGACGGTGTCCTTTAAGGGCAATTTGGTCGGGGTGTACGGAGCATAACCCGAATTCGTCCGAGATTAGACAAATCTGCCGAACAGTGTTGCCGAGATAGACGTGTTTATCCGCGCCGGCAAAACACTCAGAATGCAAAGCATCTTGAAGTGCCCGTGCCGCCCGGCGCCATCCCAGGGCCTGTCAATCCTCAGATTCCGATCCCGGTATAACCCGTCCCCCAAAAAAAGGCGGGTTCCACCAGGGAAACGTAACCGCGTTGCATGTTGCACTGCAATATGACATCGGTGTTTCAGGACTGACAGACCCGCCGCGATGCCCGCCCCGCCGCCAACCCGCCCCCGTCGCGGTCACGGCAAGCGCACTTCACCCCGACATCACCCATCAAGGAACATCATGGTTTCGCGTAATCGTATTGCTGTGCTCGTCGTCTTCGCGGCCGTCATCGCGGCCGGCGGTGGCTATGCCCTGTTTCGCGCCCCCGCCGGCGCCAACGCGGCCCAGGCGCAAGGCGCGCCCGCCGCGACCCCTGTCGAGGTGGCCGAAGTGGTCAGCAAGACCATCGTCGATTGGCAACGCTACTCCGGCCGGCTGGAAGCCATCGACCGCGTGGACATCCGCCCGCTGGTGTCCGGCACTCTGACCGCGGTGCACTTCCAGGACGGCAGCATCGTCAAGAAGGGCGACGTGCTGTTCACCATCGACCCGCGCCCCTACGCGGCCGAGGTGGACCGCGCCGCCGCCGCCCTGACCGCCGCCAAGGCCCGCGCCTCGTACACGGCCACCGAACTGGCCCGCGGCCAGCGCCTGTTGGCCGACAACGCCATCGCCCGTCGCGACTTCGAGGAAAAGCAGAACGCCGCGCGTGAAGCCGCGGCCAACCTGCAAGGCGCGCAGGCCGCGCTGGACTATGCCAAGCTCAACCTGGGCTACACCCGCATCGAAGCGCCGGTCGCCGGCCGCGTGTCGCGCGCGGAAGTCACGGTGGGCAACGTGGTCGCCGCCGGCGCCGCCTCGGTGCCGCTGACCACGCTGGTGTCGGTCTCCAAGATGTACGCCTCGTTCGACGTCGACGAGCAGACCTTCCTGAAGTACGTGAACCCCGCCCGCAACGGCAAGGCCGGCTCGGTGCCGGTCGAACTGGGCCTGGCCAACGAGGATGGCTACTCGCGCACCGGCTTCGTGCAATCGGTGGACAACCGCCTGGACGCCACGTCCGGCACCATCCGCGTGCGCGCCGAGTTCGACAACGCCGACGGCACCCTGCTGCCGGGCCTGTACGCCCGCATCCGCCTGGGCGGCAGCGAACCGCGCAGCGCCGTGCTGATCGACGAGAAGGCCATCGGCACGGACCAGGACAAGCGCTACGTGCTGGTGCTGGACGACAAGAATCACGCCAACTACCGCCAGGTGAAGCTGGGCGCCAACCAGGAAGGCCTGCGGGTCGTGGACTCCGGCCTGGCCGCCGGCGAACGCATCGTGGTCAATGGCTTGCAGCGCGTGCGCCCCGGCGACGCCGTGAGCCCGACCGTGGTGCCCATGGTCGCGGCGCAACGCAACCCGGTCAAGACCGCGGCCGCCAACTAAGCCGCCGGTGAACCGCAAAGCAGAACGAGAACGTTCATGAATATCTCGAAATTCTTCATCGACCGGCCGATCTTCGCCGGGGTGTTGTCCGTGCTGGTGTTGCTGGGCGGCCTGCTGGCCATGTTCCAGCTGCCGATCTCGGAATACCCGGAAGTGGTGCCGCCCTCGGTGGTGGTGCGCGCGCAGTATCCGGGCGCCAACCCCAAGGTCATCGCCGAAACCGTCGCCTCGCCGCTGGAGGAATCCATCAACGGCGTGGAAAACATGCTGTACATGCAGTCGCAGGCCAACAGCGACGGCAACCTGACGCTGACGGTCAACTTCAAGCTGGGCGTGGACCCGGACAAGGCGCAGCAGCTGGTGCAGAACCGCGTGTCGCAGGCGTTGCCGCGCCTGCCGCCGGACGTGCAGCGGCTGGGCGTCACGACCACCAAGAGCTCGCCCACCCTGACGCTGGTGGTGCACCTGATCTCGCCCAACGACCGCTACGACATCACCTACCTGCGCAACTACGCGATCCTGAACATCAAGGACCGCCTGGCGCGCATCACCGGCGTGGGTGAAGTGACGGTGTGGGGCGCGGGCAACTACTCGATGCGCGTGTGGCTCGACCCGCAGAAGGTGGCGCAGCGCGGCATGACGGCCGCCGAAGTGGTCGCCGCCATCCGCGAGCAGAACGTGCAGGTCGCCGCTGGCGTGATCGGCGCGTCCCCGACCCTGGGCGACGTGCCGCTGCAGCTGAACGTGAATGCGCGCGGCCGCCTGCAGACCGAAGAGGAATTCCGCGACATCATCCTCAAGACCTCGCCCGATGGCGCCGTGACGCACCTGTCGGACGTGGCCCGCGTGGAACTGGATGCCCAGGAATACGGCCTGCGTTCGCTGCTGGACAACAAGCAGGCGGTGGGCATGGGCATCATGCAATCGCCGGGCGCCAACGCGCTGGACGTGTCCTCGCAGGTGCGCGCCGCCATGGCCGAGCTGGCCCAGGACTTCCCGCCGGGCGTGGAATACCGCATCGAATACGACCCGACCCAGTTCGTGCGCTCCAGTATCGAGGCCGTGGTGCACACGCTGCTGGAAGCCATCGCGCTGGTGGTGCTGGTGGTGATCCTGTTCCTGCAGACCTGGCGCGCGTCCATCATCCCGCTGCTGGCGGTGCCGGTGTCCATCGTGGGTACGTTCGGCCTGCTGCTGATGTTCGGCTATTCCATCAACGCCCTGTCGTTGTTCGGGATGGTGCTGGCCATCGGGATCGTGGTCGACGACGCGATCGTGGTGGTGGAGAACGTCGAGCGCAACATCGCCGCGGGCCTGAGCCCGCGTGACGCGACCTATCGCGCCATGCGCGAGGTGAGCGGCCCCATCATCGCCATCGCCCTGACGCTGTGCGCGGTGTTCGTGCCGCTGGCGTTCATGACCGGCCTGACCGGCCAGTTCTACAAGCAGTTCGCCATGACCATCGCCATCTCGACGGTGATCTCGGCCTTCAACTCGCTGACCCTGTCGCCCGCTTTGTCGGCCCTGCTGCTCAAGAGCCACCACGACAAGCCCGACTGGCTGACCCGGGGCATGAACCGCGTGTTCGGCCGCTTCTTCAACTGGTTCAACAACATGTTCGGCCGCGCTTCGGAAAGCTACGGCGTGGGCGTGTCCGGCGTGATCCGCCGCAAGGCCGGCGCCATGGGCGTCTATGCCGTGCTGGTTGCCGCCACCATCGGCGTGTCGTACCTGGTGCCGGGCGGCTTCGTGCCGGCGCAGGACAAGCAGTACCTGATCGGCTTCACCCAGCTGCCCAACGGCGCCTCGCTGGACCGCACTGACGCCGTGATCCGCCGCATGAGCGACATTGCCCTGAAGGAACCTGGCGTGCAGAGCGCCATCGCCTTCCCGGGCCTGTCCATCAACGGCTTCACCAACAGTTCCAGCGCCGGCATCGTGTTCGTGATGCTCAAACCCTTCGACGAGCGCAAGGGCGCCGCGCTGTCGGGCAACGCCATCGCGGCTTCGCTCAACCAGAAGTTCGCGGCCATCCAGGACTCGTTCATCGCCGTGTTCCCGCCCCCGCCCGTGATGGGCCTGGGCACGCTGGGCGGTTTCAAGTTCCAGATCGAGGACCGCGGCGCCGCCGGCTACGCCGAACTGGACAAGGCCAAGTCCGCGTTCCTGGCCAAGGCGCGCCAGGCGCCTGAGCTCGGCCCCGCGTTCTCCAGCTACGAGATCAACGTGCCGCAGCTGGACGTGGACCTGGACCGCGTCAAGGCCAAGCAGCTGGGCGTGCCGGTGACGGAAGTCTTCGACACCATGCAGATCTACCTGGGCTCGATGTACGTCAACGACTTCAACCGGTTCGGCCGCGTGTTCCAGGTGCGGGCACAGGCGGACGCGCAGTACCGCGCGCATGCCGATGACATCCTGCAGCTCAAGACCCGCAATGCCGCCGGCGACATGGTGCCGCTGTCGTCGCTGGTGACCGTCAAGCAGACCTTCGGCCCCGAAATGGTGGTGCGCTACAACGGCTACACCGCCGCCGACATCAACGGCGGACCGGCGCCGGGCTACTCGTCCGACCAGGCCCAGGCCGCGGCCGAGCGCGTGGCCGCCGAAACCCTGCCGCGCGGCATGAAGCTGGAATGGACCGACCTGACCTACCAGCAGATCCTGGCGGGCAACGCCGGCCTGTGGGTGTTCCCGATCAGCGTGCTGCTGGTGTTCCTGGTGCTGGCCGCGTTGTACGAAAGCCTGACCCTGCCGCTGGCCGTGATCCTGATCGTGCCGATGAGCATCCTGGCCGCGCTGACCGGCGTGTATCTGACGGGCAATGACAACAACATCTTCACCCAGATCGGCCTGATGGTGCTGGTGGGGCTGTCGGCCAAGAACGCGATCCTGATCGTGGAATTCGCCCGCGAGCTCGAAATGAACGGCCGCACGCCGCTGGAAGCCGCGATCGAGGCCAGCCGCCTGCGCCTGCGTCCGATCCTGATGACGTCGATCGCCTTCATCATGGGTGTGGTGCCGCTGGTGCTGTCGTCCGGCGCCGGTTCGGAAATGCGCCACGCCATGGGTGTCGCGGTGTTCTTCGGCATGCTCGGCGTGACCCTGTTCGGCCTGTTCCTGACGCCGGTGTTCTACGTGCTGCTGCGTTCGATGGGCGGCAAGAAATTGCACTCGGCCGCGCCGCACGAGGCGCCGGTGTGCATGCCGCACATCGACCCGAACGCGCCGCCCGCCACGCAGCACAACGCCTGATCCGGCCTGGAAAAAAATAGCCAGCGCGCCCCGTCCCGCACGGCGGGGCGCGCGCCCAAGAGAATCGTCATGAAGACCAAAAGACTGATCCGCGGTTCCGCCCTGCTTGCCGTCCTGCTCGTGCTGGCCGGCTGCGCGGTGGGCCCGACCTACGAACGGCCCGCGGCCGCCACGCCGGCGGCCTACAAGGAAGCCGCGCTGCCCGCCGCCGAAGCCGGCACCTGGAAACCGGCCCAGCCGTCCGAGGAAGCGCTGCGCGGCGAATGGTGGAAAGTGTTCGGCGACGAAGGCCTGAACCAGCTGCAGGAAGAGGCGCACAAAGCCAACCAGAACCTGCAGGCCGCCGCCGCCCGCCTGACCCAGGCGCGCGCGCTGCAACGCGAGGCCCGCGCCGGTTTCTTCCCCAGCCTGGACGCCGCCTTCGGCCCCAATCGCCAGCGCCCCTCGGCCGTATCGCAAGGCCTGCCCGACGGCACGTCGACGCGGCCGGTGACCACCTGGCGCGCGCAAGGCACGGTGTCGTACGAGGCCGACCTGTTCGGCCGCGTCGCCTCCACCGCCGACGCCGCCACCGCCGACGCGCAGCAGAGCGAAGCGCTGTACCGCTCGGTGCTGCTGGCGCTGCAGGCCGACGTCGCCACCACCTATTTCCTGGTGCGCGAACAGGATGCCGAAGCCGCGCTGTACCGCCAGACGGTGCAACTGCGCACCGAGACCCTGCAGCTGATCCAGCGCCGCTACGACGCGGGCGACATCAGCGAGCTGGACCTGGCGCGCGCCAAGGCCGAACTGGCCTCGGCGCAATCCGAGGCGCTGGGCATCGACCGCCGCCGCGCCGCCGGCGAACACGCGCTGGCCGTGCTGCTGGGCCGCGCGCCGTCGGAATTCGCGATGCCGCCCAAGCCGATCGAAAAGGTGGCGCTGTCGATCCCGGCCGGCCTGCCGTCGACGCTGCTGGAACGCCGTCCCGACATCGCCGCCGCCGAACGCGCCATGGCCGCCGCCAACGCCCGCGTGGGCGCCGCCAAGTCGGCGTTCTTCCCGCGCCTGGACATCACGGGCGCCTTCGGCTACGAGTCGTCGGAACTGGGCAACCTGTTCCAATGGTCGAGCCGCACGTTCCTGCTGGGTCCGCTGGTCGGCGCCGCGCTGTCGATGCCGATCTTCGACGGCGGCCGCCGCCAGGCCGGCCTGGACCGCGCCCGCGCAGTGTACGAGGAAGATGTGGCGGTCTACCGCCAGACGGTGCTGAACGCGTTCCGCGAAGTCGAGGACAACCTGGCCAACCTGCGCATCCTGTCCGACCAGACGCGCGCGCAGGACGCCGCGGTGGAAGCCTCGGCCCGCGCCGCGAAGCTGTCGCACACGCAATACCGCGAAGGCTCGATCAGCTATCTCGACGTGATCGAAGCTGATCGCAGTGTGCTGCTGCAGCAACGGGTGGCGGTGCAGTTGAGCGGTGAGCAGGCGCGGTCTGCGGTGGATCTGATTCGGGCGATCGGCGGCGGGTGGGGGAATCCGGTGCCTGGGGCGGAGGCTGTGGCGGCTAATCGTTAGTTGTTCATTGCTCGAGCATTGCGTTGGCTGCTGTTGGCGATGATGAGTCGGTCTTCGTAGGTCGCCCCTCGGGCGGGCGGACCCGATGGCGGGCGCCCACGATTGCGGTCCGGAGCGTTCGCTCCGGACTTCCCCATCCTCATCCTCGTCCTCGCCTTCGGCGACTCCTTCGGATTCCGTCGGGCGCATCGAGGTTGCCCGCCATCGGGTCCGCCCGCCCGAGGGGCTGCGAGCGTCTAGGCTTGTCGCGCTGTTAGACCTGTGTGCGGGGAAGGGAATCTACAGGGCTGCCCATCGCGGCCGCGCGGGCGGCCACGATGAGCGTCTGTGCATTTGAAAGTGTTGCGGGTGCGCTGCGCGCTGGTGGCGAGCGGTTTTCTAATGATTCCGCACGTCAGGGGGAGGGGCGGTGGTGGTCGGCGCGGCATAAGGCATGTTGCGCGTGACGACCTCTCGCGCCGACCACAAACAGGCGGGGTGCCAACAGGCTTTCAATAGCAAGCGATTTGGTCTCTCCCACACGCGAGAGCGTCATCATTCCGACGCAAGACATCGCGTAAGCCGCAAAAGGCCGCCCGCGCGGCCGGCTTGCGGCGGGCTCCGCAAGACCCTCCTCTCCAGCCCCGATGTGCGCCAACACGCCAAGCACACCGCTCGCCCCAACGCCCGAGGCTAAGCCTCATCGCGAGCGAGTGGCGGGGTCGGTGGGGGATGGCGGGGCGTGTAGATGCGCCCGAGGGAATCCGTAGGGAGCCGAAGGCGTACGAGGATGACGAAGGGGCAGTCCGGAGCGAACGCTCCGGACCGCAATCGTAGCCCCGCCATCCCCCACCGACCCCGCCACGCGCGCCTCAAGAACCCACACCCCCTCGCGACACCTAACAACCCCTACAATCTCCGCCATGTCGCCCATCCGCCTCTTCTACGCCCTCTGGCCCGACACCCCCCTGGCCAACACGCTGTCCACCTGGGCCACTCAAGCCCAACCGCACAGCCGCGGCCGCGCCATGCGCACGGAAACCCTGCACATGACGCTGGCCTTCCTGGGCTCCGTGGAAAAGGAAATCGCCGACGAACTCATCGACGCCACCCCCTACCACCGCCTGCAACCCGGCACCGTCACCCTCGACCGCTACGGCGTCTTCGCCCGCCCTCGCATTCTCTGGGCCGGCCCCGCGCAGACCCCGGCTTCGCTCCAGGCCAGCCACGACGGCCTGTGGCTGTGGCTGTCAGCCTTCGGCTTCGTGCCGCCCGCCCAGCCGTTCCGCCCCCACGTCACGCTGCTGCGCAACATCGAGCGCAACGACCCACCCGCCGACGCCCCCCCGCCCCTGACCTGGCACTACGACCGCATGGTGCTGGTGGCATCCGAATCCACCGACGGCGGCAGCCGCTACCGCGTCGTCGCCCGCTCGAAACCGCAACCGGGCTGAGGCTACTCGCCGGCGCTCTGGCACAATCGAGCGCGTCGCAACGACTTAGGATCTTTATGATCATCCTGCTCGACCAAGACGGCGTGCTGGCCGACTTCGAACACGCCTTCATCGATGCCTGGCGCGCGCGCCATCCCGACATCGCGCCGGTGGCGTTCGAGGACCGCAAATCCTTCTATATCCGCGAAGACTACGCGCCCGAGCTGCGCGGCATGGCCGAGGCCATCTACACCGCGCCCGGGTTCATCCGCAACCTGCCGCCGGTGCCGGGAGCGCTGGAGGCCGTGAAGGAACTGCTGGCGCTGGGCATGGACGTGCGCATCTGCACCTCGCCCCTGTCGCAGTTCGAGAACTGCGTCGCCGAGAAATACCTGTGGGTCGAGAAACACCTGGGCCGCGAGGCCACCAACCGGCTGATCCTGACCAAGGACAAGACCCTGGTGCACGGCAACCTGCTGATCGACGACAAGCCCCTGATCCAGGGCGCGGTCAAGCCGCGCTGGAAGCACGTCCTGTTCGACGCGCCCTACAACCGCGGCGTCGCCGACCGCCCCCGGATCACCTGGAGCAACTGGCGCAACGTGCTGGCCGGCGAGCTGTATACGGCCGACGAATGACGCCTGGATGACATCCTGACGGCCGGGTGGCCGGCCCTGTTCAGCGGCCGGGGTTGAGGCTATTCTGTGGTGCTGTATCCCCACACCCTGGAGGAGCCTGCACCATGAATCTGCACCGCCTGCTCAAGCAGCGAGAAGCCGATCACAAGCCCTTGCGCGTAGCGCTGCTGGGCGCCGGAAAGTTCGGCGCGATGTTCATGAGCCAGGCCCCGCGCACGCCCGGCATGCGGCTGGTGGCCGTGGCCGACCTGACCCCGGATCGCGCCCGCGCCGCGCTCACCCGGGTCGGCTGGCCGGCCACGGCGCTCAACGCCGCCAGCACCGGCGACGCCCTCAAGCAAGGCAAAGTCTATTTCACCGACGATCCCCACGCGGTCATCGCCAGTCCGGACGTCGACATCGTCATCGACGCCACCGGCCAGGCGGCCGCCGGCATCGGCCACGTGCTGGCCTGCTGCGAGCACGGCAAGCACATCATCATGGTCAACGTCGAGGCCGACGCGCTGGCCGGGCCACTGCTGGCGCGCCGCGCGCGCGAAGCCGGCATCGTCTATTCGCTGGCCTATGGCGACCAGCCGGCGCTGATCTGCGAAATGGTGGACTGGGCCCGCGCCAGCGGCTTCGAGGTGATGGCGGCCGGCAAGGGCACCAAGTACCTGCCCGAATTCCATACTTCCACGCCCGACACCGTCTGGCCCTACTACGGCTTCACCGCCGAGATGGTGGCGGCCGGCGACTTCAACGCGCAGATGTTCAACAGCTTCCTGGACGGCACCAAGAGCGCCATCGAGATGGCCGCGGTCTCCAACGCCACCGGGCTGCTGCCCTCGCCGTCCGGCCTGCACTTTCCGCCTTGCGGCGTGGACGACCTGGCGCGCGTGCTGCGGCCGCGCGAGGATGGCGGCATCCTGCATCATCGCGGCCAGGTGGAAGTGATCTCCTCTCTCGAACGCGACGGCCGGCCGGTGTTCCGCGACCTGCGCTGGGGCGTGTACGTGACGCTGGCGGCCGACAGCGACTACGTGCGCCGCTGCTTCAAGGAATACGGCCTGGTCACCGATCCCAGCGGCAACTACACCGCCATGTACAAGCCGTATCACCTGATCGGGCTGGAACTGGGCATCAGCGTGGCCAGCGTCGGCTTGCGGCGCGAGCCTACCGGCGCGCCGGCCGGCTGGCATGGCGATGTAGTGGCCACGGCCAAGCGCGACCTGCAGGCCGGGCAGTTGCTGGACGGCGAAGGCGGCTACACCGTGTATGGCCGGCTGATGCCGGCGCGCGATTCGGTCGACGAGGGCTACCTGCCGCTGGGCCTGTCGCACCAGGTCAAGCTCAAGCACGCGGTGCGGCAGTCGCAGGCGATCCGCTGGAGCGACGTGGAATACGACGATCGTTCGGCCGCCGTGCAGTTCCGCCGCGAAATGGAACAGACCTTCGCCTGAACGCGGCGCCTCGCCATGCCGCCCCCGGCCCCGCGTGAATCGGGACGGGCCGGCGACCGTCAGACCGGCGGCGAACGTTCCGCCTGGAACAGCCGCAGGCGGTCGGCGGCATTGCGCAGGTGCTGCTCGGCGGCCTTGCCGGCGGCATCGGAATCCCCACCCTCGATGGCCGCGAAGATCGCCTGGTGTTCGCTCTGCACCGCCGCCATGCGCTCGGCGTACATGCGCGCCGTGTTGTTGCGCGCGCTGCGGATGACGCGCCGCACATTCGCTTCCAGATAGTCGTTCAGCGCCACCAGGTGCGGATTGTGCGTGGCCTGCACGATGGCCTGGTGGAACTGGTAGTCCTCTTCGTCGCCCAGCTTGTCGTTGATGAGCGCGTACTCCATGCCCACCAGCGCCTGGCGCATCTTCTTCAGGTCGGGTTCGGTGCGGCGTTGCGCCGCGTAGCGCGCGGCGGTCACTTCGATCGACAGCATCAGCTCCAGGATGTGTTCCAGGTCCTGGTTGTCGCCCGGCGTGGGCGCGGCGATGCGGAAGGCGTTGCGCTGGAAGTTCGGATCGACGAACACGCCGCTGCCTTGCTGCGAGGTGATCAAGCCTTCGGATTTCAGGCGCGCCAGCGCCTCGCGCACCACGGCGCGGCTGACCGAGTAGATCTCGGTCAATTGCTTCTCGGTGGGCAGGCGGTCGCCGGGCGCCAGCGTGCCCTGGCGGATCTGCTCGGCCAGCGCGTCGGCCACGCCCGCCGAAAGCGAATGCCTGGGCGCGGCGCGCTGCGGGTCGGAGTCCTGTGCTTGAGTGGGCTGCATGTGGAATCGTTAAAACGTGAAGGCGGCTCGCGGCGGGGAAGCCCCTGGGGCGCGCCGGCCCGTGGTTATAGGAATTCTCGACGTTTCACTGCGGCGGCGCCCTTGAAAATTATAGGATTTTGCCGGAATCAAGGGCGCGGCCGCCTCGGACTTTACGCGATATAGATGCCGCCGTTCACCTGCATCACCTCGCCCGTCACGAAACCGGCCAGCGGCGAGCACAGGAAAGCAATCGCGCCGGCGATTTCCTCGGCCGTGCCGAAGCGCCGCAACGGCGTGCTTTCCAGCAACTGCGCGCCCTTCTGGCCGATCAGGTCGTGCGTCATGGAGGTGGCGATGATCCCGGGCGCCACCGCGTTCACCCGGATCTGCGGCGCCAGCTCCAGCGCCAGGCTGCGGGTGAAGCTCTGCACCGCGCCCTTGGACGCCGAATAGGCCGCGTGCGCGTAGCTGCCGCGCTGCGCCGCCAGCGACGTCAGCAGCACGATCGAGCCGTTCTGGCGCAGGTGGCGCTGGGCGGCGCGGCACACGTAGAAGGTGCCGTCCAGGTTCACGCCCATCAGCTTCTTCCAGGCCTCGTCGCTGGTGTCCTTGACCAGTTGCTCCGGGTAGATGCCGGCGCAATGCACCAGGTGGTCGAGGCCGCCGAAGTGGTGCGCGGCGCGTTCCAGCACGCGGTCGCAATCGTGCGAGGCGGCCACGTCCAGCGCGTGCACGAACACCCGCTGGCCGCTGGCGTCCAGCTCGGCGGCCACCTCGTCCAGGCGCGCCTTGTCGATGTCGGTGAGCACCAGCCGGGCGCCATGGGCGGCCATCAGCCGCGCGGTCGCCAGACCGATGCCATTGCCCGCGCCGGTGATGGCGACTACCTGTCCTTCGAACGAAATCATGCTGTCTCCAAAGCGCTTTTTCGACGGCAAGCGCCCGCTCCCGGGGTGCCGCCGACGGTTCGATTGAACCGCCAAATGCATCGCTTGACACGGGAAAAACGCTTGCCCTATGATTTATCGGACAACTTAATAAAGTTGCCTGACAACTTGTGTTGAAAGCGTAAAGCAACTGGCGATTTCAGGCAAGCAGGTCGGAAAAACACGGCCAACGGCCGCATGACAGGCAGGGGACAACCAGGTGGAAATCACCGGCAGCACAACCGTATTCGCGATCGCGGCCGACCCGATCGCGCACGTCAAGACGCCCCAGCGGCTCAACGCCCTGCTGCGCGAGCGCGGCATCGACGCCGTCATGGTGCCGTTCCACGTCACCGCCGCCGGCCTGCCCGGCCTGTTCGCGGGCCTGCGCGGCCTGGCCAACCTGGGCGGCTTGGTCGTTACCGTGCCCCACAAGGAAAGCGCCGCCGCGCTGTGCGACGCCCTCACCCCCGCCGCCGAACTGATCGGCGCCGTCAATGCGGTGCGGCTGCGCGACGGCTGCCTGACCGGCGGCAACTTCGACGGCCTGGGCTTCGTCGCCGGCCTGCGCGGCCAGGGCCATGAGCCCGCCGGCCGCCACGTCTACCTGGCGGGCCTGGGCGGCGCCGGCAAGGCCATCGCCTGCGCCATTGCCGAGGCCGGCCCGGCCAGCCTGCGCCTGTACAACCGTTCGCCCGGCAAGGCCGAGGCGTTCGCCGCGCGCCTGGCGCGCCACTATCCCGGCCTGGCCATCAGTGTGGCCGGCCCGCGTCCCGAAGCCTGTGACATCGCCATCAACGCGACCACCCTCGGCCTGGACGACAACGATCCCCTGCCCTTCCAACTGGACGCCCTGGCGCCCGGCGCGGTGGTGGCCGACGCCGTCATGAGCCGCGTCGACACGCCGCTGCTGCGCGCCGCTACCGCGCGCGGCTGCCGCACCCATCCCGGCCTCTACATGCTGGAAGGACAACTCACCGAAATTGCCCGCTTCCTGGGCATAGAAAAGCCGCAGCAGGAACTGCTGAACGCGCTTGCTTGATTCACGGACCTACCACTCCCGTTCCACGGAGGAGACACGCATGAAATTGGCTTTCACCACCGGCCTGCTGTGCCTGGCCGGCATCGCCGCATCGGCCCAGGCCGCGCCCGTCAAGATCGGCCTGATCGAAACGCTGTCCGGCCCGCAGGCCTCGACCGGCCTGATGTTCCGCGCCGCGGTCAAGTACCAGCTGGACCGCATCAACGCCGCCGGCGGCTGGAACGGCCAGCCGCTGGAACTGGTCGAGTTCGACAACCAGGGCGGCCCCGTGGGCGCCTCCGACCGTTTCCGCGCCGCCGCCGCCGAAGGCGTGCAGATCCTGGTGCAGGGTTCGTCGTCGGCCATCTCCGGCCAGCTCACCGAGGACGTGCGCAAGCACAACCTGCGCAACCCGGGCAAGGAAGTCGTGTTCCTGAACGTGGGCGGCGAAGCGCTGGAACTGACCGGCCAGAAGTGCCACTTCTACCACTTCCGCTTCACCACCAACGCCGACCTGCGCGTCAAGGCGCTGGCCTCGGTCATGTCGGCCGACGGCACGCTGGGCAAGCGCGTCTACGCCATCAACCAGAACTACTCCTGGGGCCAGGACATGGAAGGCGCCACCGAGCGCTTCGCCAAGCAGTACGGCTACGAGGTGGTCGGCAAGACGCTGCACGAAGTCAACAAGATCCAGGACTTCGCGCCCTACGTGGCCCGCATCCGCTCGGCCAATCCCGACACCGTCATCACCGGCAACTGGTCCAACGACCTGCTGTTGCTGATGAAGGCCACGCAGTCGGCCGGCCTGAAGGTGCGCTTTGCCACCGTGTTCCTGGACCAGGTCGGCAACCTCGCCAACGCCGGCGACGTGGCGCTGGGCCATTACATCGCCCATCCCTACAACATCGAGGCCGCCGGCGAGGAAGGCGCCAAGTTCGCCGAGGACTACAAGGCCAAGACCGGCCACTACCCCAGCTACACCGAGCCGCAGACCGTCATCGGCATCACCTTCCTGGGCGAGGCGCTCAAGACGGTCAAGCCCAAGGACGGCAAGCTGTCGGTGCCGGACCTGGCGCGCGCGCTGGAGAAGGTCACCTACACCTCGCCGCTGGGCACCTACACCATGCGCGCCGAAGACCACCAGGTGCAGCTGCCGATGGTGGTGTCCAAGGTCGGCAAGAACGCCAAGTACAAGGCCGACGGCACCGACATGGGCTTCGAGCCGGTCAAGGTGCTGTCCGCCGCGGACGTGTCCGCGCCGGTGCAGGCCACTTGCAAAATGGTTCGCCCGGACTGATGACGCGAGTGGCCGCGGACGGCATGCCGTCCGCGGCCACTCGCCGATAAAGCGCTCGCCGGCGCGGGGCCGGGACACAACAGAGCGTGATGGATCGCCAGGCGCCCGGCGCCTGCGCGCAAGGATTTTGGAGCGGACATGGAATACTTTACCGTCTCGCTGTTGAACGGCGTGATTTACGGCCTGCTGCTATTCATGGTGTCGGCAGGCCTGACACTGATCTTCGGAATGATGGGCGTGCTCAACTTCGCGCACGCCTCTTTCTACATGATAGGCGCGTACGCCGCCTATACCCTGACGCCCGTCACCGGGTTCTGGACCGCGCTGGTGCTGGCCACCGTCATCGCCGGCGTGCTCGGCATGGGCGTGGAGCGCTTCTTCCTGCGCCGCGTGCACAAGTTCGGCCACGCGCAGGAGCTGCTGGTGACCTTCGGCCTGGCGTTCATCGTCGCCGAGCTCATCAAGCTGTTCTACGGCGACTTCCCGGTCGACTACCGCGTGCCGCAGTTCCTGAACTTCGCGGCCTTCCGCGTGTTCGACGCCGACTATCCGTTCTACCGCCTGCTGATGGGCGGCGTGTCGCTGGCGATGTTCGCGGTGATCTACCTGCTGCTGTCGCGCACCCGCGTCGGCATCGTGGTGCGCTCGGCCATCTACCGGCCGCGCATGGCCGAGGCGCTGGGCCACAACGTGCCGCTGGTGTTCATGAGCGTGTTCGGCGTGGGCGCGGCGATGGCCGGCCTGGCGGGCGCGGTCGCGGGCGCCTTCTACACCACCAATCCGAACATGGCGCTGGAACTGGGCGTGCTGGTGTTCGTGGTGGTGGTCGTGGGCGGCCTGGGCTCGCTTGAAGGCGCCATGATCGCCTCGCTGCTGATCGGGCTGATCAGCTCGTTCTCGGTCGGCATCGACGCCAGCCTGGCGACCCTGTTCGGCCTGTTCGGCGCCGGCGAGTGGGCCGAAAGCGTGGGCGGCCTGATGACGGTGAAGATCTCCAGCCTGGCCGCGACGCTGCCGTTCCTGCTGATGTTGGTGGTGCTGCTGGTCAAGCCCTCGGGCCTGAAAGGAGAACAGGCATGAGCCAGAACTCGTCTCGCCGGGCCACCGCCGGCCTGCTGCTGATCGTCTGCGTGGCCGCGCTGTGCGCGCTGCCGTGGCTGCTGCCCGCCGGCCAGCTGGTCGCGGCGGTGCAGATGCTGATCGCGGCGCTGTTCGCCTGCGCCTTCAACCTGCTGGCCGGCCAGGGCGGCATGCTGTCCTTCGGCCACGCGGCCTACTTCGGCGTCGGCACCTTCGCCACCATCCACGCCATGAACGCGCTGGGCGGCGCGGGCCTGTTGCCGACGCCGCTGATGCCGCTGGCGGGCGGCGTGGCCGGCTTGCTGTTCGGCCTGGTCGCGGGCTGGTTCGCCACCATGCGCGCCGGCGTGTACTTTTCGATGATCACGCTGGCGCTGGCCGAACTGCTGCATGCGCTGGCGCCGCACCTGAAAGGCGTGTTCGGCGGGGAAGCCGGGCTGTCCGCCATGCGCATGCCGGCCTGGGGCTTCACCTTCGGCTCGGACGTCGAGGTGTACTTCCTGGTGCTGGCCTGGGTGCTGGTGTCGCTGGCCGCGCTGTATGGCCTGACCCGCACGCCGCTGGGCCGCCTGACGCTGGGCCTGCGCGAAAACGCCAACCGCCTGCGCTACCTGGGCTACCGGCCGCACACGCTCAAGACCATGGTGTTCGCGTTGTCGGCCATGTTCGCCGGCATCGCCGGCGGCCTGCAGGCGCTGAACATCGAGGCCGGCAACTACGTGCTGTTCGAGGTCAAGCTGTCGACCGACGCGGTGCTGTTCGCCTACATCGGCGGCGTCAACGCCTTCCTGGGACCGGTGCTGGGCGCGTCGATCCTGACCTTCCTGTCGCAGACGCTGGCCGACATCACCCGTTCCTGGCTGCTGTACCAGGGCATCCTGTTCGTGCTGGTGATGCTGTTCGTGCCGGACGGCCTGGTCGGCCTGGTGCAGCGCGCCGCCAGGTCGCTGCGCCAGCGCGGGCTGGCCGACTGGCTGCCGCGCGCCGCGGTGTCCGTCGCCGGCGGCCTGCTGCTGACCGGCGCCACGGTGTTCACGGTGGAAATGCTGCAACGCATGTTCGCGCGCGACTATCGCTCGCTGCTGGCGATGAACCCCGATGCCGGCTGGCCCGCCATTTCCCTGTTCGGCCACGACTGGGCGCCGCTGGCGCTGTCGACCTGGTTGCTGCCGCTGGCGCTGTTCGCGGGCGGCCTCTTGGCCTGCCGCTGGGCGCTGGCCCTGTGGCGCGGCGAGGCCGAGGCCGCGCCCGCGCTGGAGACCGCAAAATGAGCCACGAGATCCTGACCCTGACCGACGTGCGCAAGTCCTTCGGCGACGCGCAGATCATCCGCGGCGTCAACCTGAAGGTCGAGGCCGGCGAACGCCATGCCGTCATCGGCCCCAACGGCGCCGGCAAGTCCACGCTGTTCCACCTGATGTCGGGCTCGTTCGCGCCGACCTCGGGCGACATCAGCCTGCGCTCGCGCCCGATCGGCGGCCTGCCGCCCGAGCGCATCAACCGCCTCGGCCTGGCGCGTTCGTTCCAGATCACCAACGTGTTCCCGCGCCTGTCGGTGCGCGAAAACCTGCGGCTGGCGGTGCTGCGCATGCACGGCCTGGTCTACAACTTCTGGCGCCCCATCGCGCGCCACCGCGCCGTCAACGAGAACGTCGACCAGCTGCTGGAGAAAGTGCGCCTGGCCGCCAAGCAGCACACCGCGGCGGGCGACCTGAACTACTCCGAGCAGCGTTCGCTGGAAATCGGCATGACGCTGGCCTCGCGGCCCAAAGTGATCCTGCTGGACGAGCCGATGGCCGGCATGTCTCAGCACGAGGTCGACTACACCGTCGAACTCATCAAGGACGTAACGCGCGACTGCACCCTGCTGATCGTGGAGCACGACATGCAGGTGGTGTTCTCGCTGGCCGACCGCATCAGCGTGCTGGTGTACGGCGAGATCCTGGCCACCGGCACGCCCGCCGAGATCCGCGGCGACGCCCGCGTGCGCGAAGCCTACCTGGGAGAGGAAACGGTATGAGCATGCAATCCCCCCTGCTGGCCCTGCAAGGCGTGCACGCGCACTACGGCAAGAGCCACATCCTGCACGGCATCGACCTGACGGTGGGCCGCGGCGAAGTGGTCAGCCTGCTGGGCCGCAACGGCGCCGGCCGCTCCACCACCATGAAGAGCATCATGGGGCTGGTGGACGTGACGGGCGGCCGCATTGCCATCGAAGGCCGCGACATCACCAACAAGCGCCCCTTCGAGATCGCTCGCGCCGGCCTGGGTTTCGTGCCGGAAGAACGCGAGGTGTTCGCCAACCTGACGGTGGACGAGAACCTGCGCATGGGCGAACAGCCCGTCCGGCCCGACGCGCCGGCCTGGACCATCGAGCAAATGTTCGGCTACTTCCCGCGCCTGAAGGAACGCCGCAATACCCGCGCCGGCAACCTGTCCGGCGGCGAACAGCAGATGCTGACCATGTGCCGTTCGCTCCTGGGCAATCCCAAGGTCATGCTGATCGACGAACCCACCGAGGGCCTGGCGCCCAAGATCGTGGAAGTGATCGCCGACGTGATCCGCGACATCCACCAGCGCGGCGTGTCGGTGGTGCTGGTCGAGCAGAAGCTGACCATCGCGCTGAAGGTCTCCACGCGGGTGAGCGTGATGGGCCATGGCCGCATCGTTTTCGAAGGACCGCCCGCGCAGCTGCATGAGCGCCAGGACGTGGTCCAGGAATGGCTGGCGGTCTGACCGCGGCCCTATCTGTAGAGGCAAGCACTTGGACAATACCCCTGAAGTACGCCACGCCGACCTGCGCGGCAAGAACGTGGTGATCACCGGCGGCGCCAAAGGCATCGGCTACGCCACGGCCGAGGCGTTCGTGCGCCAGGGCGCGCGGGTGGCGCTGCTGGACATGGACCCGGTCGCGCTGGATGCGGCCGTGGCCGGGCTGCGCGCGGCCGGCGGCGAAGCGCTGGCCGCGCAGGCCTCGGTCACCGACGCCGACGCGGTCGAGCGCGCCTTCGCCCAGGTCGAACAGGCCTGGAGCGGCATCGACGTGCTGGTCAACAACGCCGGCATCTCGGCCAACAAGCCGTCGCTGGACGTCACGCCCGAGGAATGGCGCCGCGCGGTCGACATCAACCTGACCGGCGTGTTCCTGTGCGCCCAGGCCGCCGGCCGCCGCATGGTGCCCAAGGGCGAGGGCTGCATCATCAACCTGGCCTCCATGTATGGCGTGGTGGCGGCGCCCGACCGCGCCGCCTACTGCGCCACCAAGGGCGCGGTGGTACTGCTGACCGAGACCCTGGCGGTGGAATGGGGCCCGGCGGGCGTGCGCGTGAACGCGCTGGCGCCCGGCTACGTCGAGACCGACCTGGTGCGCGACCTGGCCGCGCGCGGCCGCCTCGACCCCGAACGCCTCAAGCAGCGCACGCCGCTGCGGCGCCTGGCGCAACCGGCCGAAATGGCCGACCTGGCGGTGTTCCTGGCGTCCAGCCAGGCCGCCTACATCACCGGACACACCCTGGTGGCCGATGGCGGCTGGAGCCGCTACAGCTACCTCTGACGCATCGACGCTTACCTACATTCTGGAGATTCACTCATGGCCACCTACCAACCGCTTGGTTCCCAGGCGCCCTGGCGGCAACTGACGGTCGAGGCCTCGGACTGGCAACAGGCCGACCCCGCGCTGCTGGCCACCATGCTGACGCAGCTGCACTGGATCCGCGCCTTTGAGGAAGCGGTGCTGGACCTGGCCGCCGAAGGCCTGGTGCACGGCCCCGCCCACTCGTCGGTGGGCCAGGAAGGCGGCGCCGTCGGCTCGGTGCTGGCGCTGGGCGCCGGCGACCAGATCAACGGCTCGCACCGCGGCCATCACCAGTTCCTGGCCAAGGCGCTGCAACACGTCGCGCCGCTGGGCCTGGATCCGCGCAACCCGCTCACGCCCGCCATCGACGAAGTGCTGCACAAGACCCTGGCCGAGATCATGGGCCTGGCGCAAGGCTACTGCCGCGGCCGTGGCGGCAGCATGCACCTGCGCTGGCTGGAAGCCGGCGCGCTCGGCACCAATGCCATCGTCGGCGGCGGCGTGCCGCTGGCCGCCGGCGCGGCCTGGGCCCACCATCACGCCGGCACCGACCGCGTGGCCGTGACCTACTTCGGCGACGGCGCCGTCAACATCGGCTCGGTGCTCGAGACGATGAACCTGACCGCCGCGTGGAAGACGCCGCTGTGCTTCTTCATCGAGAACAACCGCTACGCCGTGTCCACCACGGTCGAGGAATCGACCGCCGAGCCGCGCCTGTCGGCCCGCGGCCAGGCCTTCAACATCCCGGCCTGGCAGGTCGACGGCATGGACCCGCTGGCCGTGCACCTGGCCATGTCGGAAGCCGTGGCGCACATGCGCGCCGGCAACGGCCCCACCATCATCGAGGTGGACGTCTACCGCTTCTTCCACCAGAACGGCCCGTTCCCCGGCAGCGCCTTCGGCTACCGTAGCAAGGAAGAAGAGGCGCAATGGCGCCGCCGCGATCCGCTCGACAAGATCGCCAGCGAGATGATCGGCCGTCAGCTGATCACCCAGGCCGAGGTCGACGCCCTGCGCCAGCGCTGCAAGGACGTGATGAAAGACGTGTCGGGCCGGCTGACCGAGGCCACCGACGGCGGCAAGCGCCGCGTGCGCGCCGACCTGTGGCCGCGCCCCGACTTCCGCGACGTGGGCCTGCGCAGCGACGGCTCGGAACTGGCCGGCCTGCGCTACCAGGACGCCGCCGACCATGCCGGCGCCCGCGTCGAGCGCAAGTTCGTGGACGCGGTGGCCGACGTGCTCGACCGCCGCATGGAAACCGACCCCGGCGTGGTGGTGCTGGGCGAGGACGTGCACCGCCTGAAGGGCGGCACCAACGGCGCCACCCGCGGCCTGAAGGACAAGTACCCCGACCGCGTGCTGGGCACGCCGATTTCCGAGAACGCCTTCGCCGGCCTGGGCGGCGGCCTGGCCATGGACGGCCGCTACAAGCCGGTGGTGGAATTCATGTACCCCGACTTCATGTGGGTCGCGGCCGACCAGATCTTCAACCAGATCGGCAAGGCCCGCCACATGTTCGGCGGCGACATCGACGTGCCTTTCGTGCTGCGCACCAAGGTGGCGATGGGCACGGGCTACGGCTCGCAGCACTCGATGGACCCGGCCGGCGTCTTCGCCACAGCCCCGGGCTGGCGCATCGTCGCGCCGTCCACGCCGTATGAATACATCGGCCTGATGAACACCGCGCTGGCCTCCAAGGACCCGGTGCTGGTGATCGAGCACGTCGACCTGTACGCCTCGTCGGGCGAGGTTCCCGACGGCGACCTGGACTACGCCATTCCGTTCGGCAAGGCGCGCGTGCGCCGCGCCGGTTCCAAGGTCACGGTGCTGACCTACCTGTCGATGGTCAGCCGCGCCCTCAAGGCGGCGGAGGAAACCGGCGTGGATGCGGAGGTGATCGACCTGCGCACGCTGGACCGCGCCAACCTCGACTGGGACACCATCGGCGCCAGCATCCAGAAGACCAACAACGTGCTGATCGTCGAACAGGGCGCGCGCGGCACCTCGTACGGCGCCATGCTGGCCGACGAGATCCAGCGCCGCTACTTCGACTGGCTCGACCAGCCGGTCAAGCGCGTCACGGGCGGCGAGGCCTCGCCCAGCATCTCCAAGGTGCTGGAGCGCGCGGCCTTCGCCGACACGGAAGAAGTCATCGCCGGCCTGAACGACGTGCTGGCCGACCTGGGAGAACGCGCATGAACGCCGCCTTGCGCATGAGCGTGCCGATGGAAGTCGGCATTTGCTGCGCCGACCTGGACGCGCAACTGGCTTTCTACACCGACATAGTCGGCCTGACGCTGGTGAACCGCGTCAGCGTGCCGGCCGACAAGGCCCGCGCCACCGGCCTGACGCAGCATGGCTACGACGTGGCGCGCCTGCAGACCTCGTACGGCGAGCGCATCAAGCTGCTGCAGCCGGCCGTGGCGCCGGAGCCCGCGGTGCGCGGCGCCGCCATCCTGGACCGCCAGGGCAGCACCTACCTGACCTTCATCGTGCATGACCTGGCCGGCACCGTCGAGCGCCTGCGGGCGCGCGGCGTGGTCTTCGACAGCGATCCGGCGCCGATGGAAGTGCGGCCCGGCACCTGGCTGGCCTTCTTCCGCGACCCCGAAGGCAATGTGCTGGAACTGGTCGAATACGACGACCCGGCGGCCTATCGGCCCGACCTGGCCGTGCGCGCAGAATAGGACGAACTACACGTGGCACACCTTATCAAGCTCCCCTCCGTCGCGGCCGATGCCGACGCCGGCACGCTGCACCAATGGCTCAAGCAGGAAGGCGACACGGTCGCCGTGGGCGAGGCGCTGGCGGAAATCGAAACCGAGAAGGCGATCGTCGAGATCAACGCCGAACACGCGGGCGTGCTCGGCCGCATCGTGGTGCAGGCCGGGCCGGCGTCGGTGCCGATCAACACCGTGATCGGCGTGCTGCTGGCGCCGGGCGAAGACGCCGCCGCGATCGATCAGGCGCTGGCGGAACACGGCGCGCAGGCAGCAAAGCCCGCCACGCCCGTTGCCGCCGCGCAGCCGGCAGCGACGCCTGCGGCCACCGCCCATGCGGCACCGATCGCCGCGCCGGCGCCCGCCGCACGCGACGCCGCTTCCGACGCCCCCACTCCCGGCACGCGCCGCTTCGCCAGCCCGCTGGCGCGCCGCCTGGCCGCGCAATGGCACGTCAACCTGCTCGACGTGCAGGGCACCGGCCCGCGCGGCCGCATCGTGCGCCGCGACGTCGAGGCCGCGCGCGACCGCTCGCCCGTTGCCGCAACGCCGTCCGCCAATCGCGCCGCCGCGCGCCGCGTGCCGCATTCCGGCATGCGCCGCGCCATCGCCCGCCGCCTGACCGAAAGCAAGCAGCAGGTGCCGCACTTCTACCTGACGGTGGACTGCCGCATGGACGCGCTGCTGGCCCTGCGCGCCCAGGCCAACCAGGGCGGCGCGGTCAAGCTGTCGGTCAATGACTTCATTGTGCGCGCCGCCGCCCTGGCGCTGCGCGAGGTGCCCGAGGTCAACGCCAGCTGGCACGACGATGCCATTGAATTCCACGCCGGCGCCGACATCAGCGTGGCCGTGGCCACCGACGGCGGCCTGGTCACGCCCATCGTGCGCAACGCCGACGTCAAGCCGCTGTCCGCCATCGCCGCCGAGATCGTCGAGCTGGCCGGCCGCGCCAAGGTCAATCGCCTGAAGCCCGAGGAATTCACCGGCGGCTCGCTGACGGTGAGCAACCTGGGCATGTACGGCATCAAGCAGTTCGCCGCCATCATCAACCCGCCGCAGGCCGCGATCCTGGCGGTGGGCGCGGCCGAACGCCGCCCGGTGGTGGACGACAATGGCGACCTGAAGGCAGCCACCGTCATGACCGTGACGCTGTCGGCCGACCACCGCGTGGTGGACGGCGCCGTCGGCGCGCGCTGGCTGGCCGCCTTCCGCGCGCTGATCGAAGCCCCCGTGCGCATCCTGCTGTGAGCCCCGCCATGACCAAGACTTCGTTTGACCTGGTGGTGGTGGGCGGCGGCCCCGGCGGCTACGTGGCCGCCATCCGCGCGGCGCAACTGGGCCTGTCCACCGCGCTGGTGGAACGCGCCGAACTCGGCGGCATCTGCCTGAACTGGGGCTGCATCCCGACCAAGGCGCTGCTGCACAGCGCCACCGTGCTGCGCGCCTGCCGCGAGGCCGACCAGTACGGCGTGACCGGCGCCGGCGCGGCCCAACCCGACCTGGCCGCGATGGTGGCGCGCTCGCGCAAGGTCGCCGGCCGCCTGGGCCAGGGCGTGACGCACCTGATGAAGAAGAACGGCGTCACGGTCTTTGCCGCCAGCGCCAAACTGGCCGGCAGCGGCCGCGTCGCGCTCGACAACGGCGCCACGCTGTCGGCCCGACACATCATCCTGGCCACCGGCGCGCGGGCGCGCGAGCTGCCGGCGCTGCCGGTGGGCGAACGAATCTGGACTTACCGCCAGGCGCTGACGCCGCCGGCGCTGCCCAAGTCGCTGCTGGTGGTGGGCGCTGGCGCGATCGGCGCCGAGTTCGCCAGCTTCTACCGCGCGGTCGGCGCGGAGGTGACGCTGATCGACATGACGGCCGAGATCCTGCCGCAAGAAGACGCCGAGATCTCCGCGCTGGCGCGCAAGGCCTTCGAAAAGCAGGGCATCCGCGTGCTGACGCAGTGCGCGGTCAAGTCTTCCAGCCCGACGGCCACCGGCGTCAAGGCCGTGCTGGAGCAACAGGGCAGGCAGATCGAACTGGAGGTCGAGCGCGTCATCGTCGCGGCCGGCATCGTCGGCAACGTCGAGAACCTGGGCCTGGAACAGACCCGCGTGAAAGTGGAGAACACCCACATCGTCACCGACGGCCTGTGCCGCACCGCCGAACCGGGCGTCTACGCCATCGGCGACGTGGCCGGCGCGCCGTGGCTGGCGCACAAGGCCAGCCACGAGGCGGTGCTGTGCGTGGAAGCCATCGCCGGCCTGCCGGTGCACGCGCTCGATCCGCTGCGCATTCCCGCGTGCACGTATTCGCATCCGCAGGTCGCCAGCATCGGCATGACCGAGGCCCGCGCCCGCGAGCACGCCAAGGCGACGGGCGGCGAGATCCGCGTCGGCAGATTCACCTTCGTCGGCAACGGCAAGGCGATTGCCATGGGCGAAGACCAGGGGCTGGTGAAGACGGTGTTCGATGCCGGCACCGGCGAGCTGCTGGGCGCGCACATCATCCACCCGGAGGCGTCAGAGCTGATCGCCGGCTACGGCGTGGCGGCGGCGCTGGAAGCCACCGAGGAAGACCTGATGCACACCGTGTTCGCGCATCCGACGCTGTCGGAAACGCTGCACGAATCGGTGCTGGCGGCTTTCGGCCGGGCGCTGCACGGCTAAAGCGCGTTGCAGCGCTCAGGGGTTTGGCGCGGACCGTCATCGGTCGCGCCAGGCCCCTGCCCTCACAACCGGCTGGCGAAGAAATCCAGGAAGCACGCAATACGCCGCGACAGCTGCGTATTGCGGTAGTACACCGCGTGCATCGGCTGCAGGTAGTCGGTGTGCAGGTCTTCCATGATGCGCACCAGCCGCCCTTCGCGCAGGTCGTCGCGCGACACGAAGTCCGACAGGCAGGCGATGCCCACGCCGCGCAGCGCCAGGTGCCGCTGGGTCTCGCCGCTGGAAGTGGCCAGCGTGGGCGTGGCCAGGTAGGTGGAGCCGCCCGCGTGGCGCAGCGGCCAGACGTTCAGGCTTTCGGGCTGGGTGAAGCCCAGCAGTTCGTGGCGGGCAAGGTCCTCGACGGTGCGCGGCACGCCGCGCCGCGCGAGGTATTCCGGACTCGCCATCAGCCAGCGCGGGCGCGGCCGCATGGGCCGCGCATGCAGCGTGGAATCATTCAACGGCCCCATGCGCAGCGCCACGTCGGTGCGATGCTCGATCAGGTCGACGATGCGATCGTTGCTGGTCAGCTCCAGCGAGATCGCCGGATACTCCCGACGGAAGTCCGCCACGTGCGGCACCACGCAATGCAGCATCACCGGCACCGAGGCATCGACGCGCAGGCGGCCGGCCGGCTGCTGGTTGACGATGCGCATGCATTCCTCGGCTTCTTCCAGCGACTGCACGATCTGGCGCGCCTTCTGCAGGAAATGCGCGCCTTCGGCCGTGAGTTCCATGCGCCGGGTGGTGCGGTTCAGCAACGTCACGCCCAGGTCCTCTTCCAGGCGCGACAGGCCGCGGCTGACGCCGGACGCGGTCTGACCGAGCATCTCGGCGGCGGCGCTCATCGAGCCGGCGTCGACCACGCCCAGGAACAACCGCAGGGCCTCGGAATTGAGCGCCATTTTTGACTCCGGATCACGAGTAGCGGAATTTTATAGCGCGTGCACGCCCCGGTTGCGCGGTGGCCGGGCCGACGGCAGGGTTATCTGGCTCTGCGACCACAAAAGAAAAAGCGGCGCACGCGGCGCCGCTTTTTCCATGGGATCGACCGCCGGCCGATCAACGCTTCTGCTTGAGCTGCGACAGATCGCGCACCGCGCCACGGTCGGCCGAGGTGGCCAGCGCCGCGTAGGCCTGCAGGGCCTGCGACACCACGCGCTCGCGGCCCACCGGCAGCCAGCCGCCATCGGCGCGCGCGTTCATCGCGGCGCGGCGGCGGGCCAGCTCGTCGTCGGACACGGCCAGGTGCATCTTGCGGTTGGGGATGTCGATCTCGATGGTGTCGCCGTCTTCCACCAGGCCGATGGTGCCGCCCTCGGCCGCTTCGGGCGAGGCGTGGCCGATCACCAGGCCCGACGAGCCGCCCGAGAAGCGGCCATCGGTGAACAGCGCGCAGGTCTTGCCCAGGCCCTTGGACTTCAGGTACGACGTGGGATACAGCATTTCCTGCATGCCGGGACCGCCCTTGGGGCCTTCGTAGCGGATCACCACCACGTCGCCCGGCACGACCTTGTCGCCCAGGATGCCTTCGACGGCGTCGTCCTGGCTTTCGAACACGCGCGCGCGGCCGGTGAAGACCCACTGCGATTCATCCACGCCGGCGGTCTTGACGATGCAGCCCTTCTCGGCCAGGTTGCCGTACAGCACGGCCAGGCCGCCGTCCTTGGAGTAGGCGTTTTCCTTGCTGCGGATGCAGCCGGTCTTGCGATCGGTGTCCAGCGTCAGGAAGGTGGCGTCCTGGCTGAAGGCCACGGTGGTGGGGATGCCGCCAGGCGCGGCGCGATAGAACTTCTGCGCCGCTTCGCCGGCGCCGCCGGCCACGTCCCATTGCGCGATGGCGTTGCCCAGCGTGCCGCTGTGCACGTTGCCGCAGGACAGGTCGAGCAGATCGGCGCGCGCCAGTTCGCCCAGGATGCCCAGGATGCCGCCGGCGCGGTGCACGTCTTCGATGTGGTACTTGTCGGTGGCCGGCGCGGCCTTGCACAGGCACGGCACCTTGCGCGAAATGCGGTCGATGTCGGCCATGGTGAAGTCGACGCCGGCTTCCTGCGCCGCGGCCAGCAGGTGCAGCACGGTGTTGGTGGAACCGCCCATGGCCACGTCCAGCGCCATGGCGTTCTGGAACGCGCTCTTGGTGGCGATGCTGCGCGGCAGGACCGATTCGTCTTCCTCGACGTAGTAGCGGCGGCACAGGTCCACCACCAGGCGGCCGGCCTGCTCGAACAGCCCCTTGCGCCAGGCGTGCGTGGCGACGATGGTGCCGTTGCCCGGCAGCGCCAGGCCGATGGCCTCGGTCAGGCAGTTCATCGAGTTGGCGGTGAACATGCCGGAACAGGAGCCGCAGGTCGGACACGCGCTGCGTTCGACTTCGGCCACGTCGGCGTCCGACACGTTGGGATCGGCGGCCTTGATCATGGCGTCGATCAGGTCGATCTTGGCGATCACCTTGCCGTCGGTCGGCGACTTGACCTTGCCTGCTTCCATCGGGCCGCCGGACACGAACACCACCGGGATGTTCAGGCGCATCGCGGCCATCAGCATCCCCGGGGTGATCTTGTCGCAGTTCGAGATGCAGACCATGGCGTCGGCGCAGTGCGCGTTGACCATGTATTCGACCGAGTCGGCGATCAGTTCGCGCGAAGGCAGCGAATACAGCATGCCGCCGTGGCCCATGGCGATGCCGTCATCGACGGCGATGGTGTTGAATTCCTTGGCGACGCCGCCGGCGGCCTCGATTTCCTTGGCGACCAGCGCGCCCAGGTCGCGCAGGTGCACGTGGCCCGGCACGAACTGCGTGAACGAGTTGACCACCGCGATGATCGGCTTGCCGAAGTCTCCGTCCTTCATGCCGGTGGCGCGCCACAGGGCGCGGGCGCCGGCCATGTTGCGGCCGTGGGTCGAGGTGCGGGAACGGTAGTGCGGCATGATCTTGTCTCAGGCTATTAGCGTGGGCGGCAAAACGGTAAATAATACGCTGGTTCCGGCGCGCAGCGGCCGCGGACCGCCTCCGAGGCCGCCCCGAGACCGCGCCGCGGCCATCAGGCGGACGCCGCGCCGCGCGCGGCGAAGGCGCTGGGCGGCTCGCCCAGGGCTTTGCGGAACATGGCCGCGAAGGCGCTGGGGCTTTCATAGCCCAGGTCCAGGGCCACATCCAATACCCGCTCGCCGCGCGCCAGCCGCTCCATCGCCGCCAGCAGGCGCGCCTGCTGGCGCCAGCGGCCGAAGGTCATGCCGGTATGCCGCAGGAACAGGCGGTGCACCGTCTTGGGATCCACCCCCAATTCGCGCGCCCAGTCGGCCGCGCCCGCCTGCCGCTCGGGGTGGCGCACGATGGCGCGACAGATGCGCGCCAGGCGCGGCTCGGACGGCTGCGGCAGGTGCAGCGGCAGCACCGGCTCCTGTTTCAATTCGTCCAGCAGCAGCAGCATCAGCCGGCCATCGCGGGTGCCCGGCTTCCAGTCCAGCGGCACCTCCGCGGCCGCCACCATCAGCTCGCGCAACAGCGGCGAGATCGACAGCACGCAGCATTCGGTGGGCAGGTGCGAGGCCGCCCCCGGCTCGACGAACACGGTGCGCATGCGCGGCTCGCCGCTCATGCGGATGGAGTGGGATACCCAGGCCGGCACCCACACGCCGCGCGTGGGCGGCACCACCCAGATGCCGGCGTCGGTATCCACCACCATCACGCCCGAGATCGCATACACCAGCTGCGAACGGCGGTGACGATGGCGGCCCACGCGATGCCCGTCCTCGTAGTCCACGGCCAGCGCGGCCACCGGGCGCAGCGAGGATTCGTATGGGAACAGGTCCAGATCGGCGGGCTTGCGCGAGCCGGCCAGGCGCGACGGCGGTTTGGGTTTGTCCATTTCTCGACGATTCATGTCCAGCTGGCGGTAGACGGTCTTTTCCAGTGTACCTATCCTGCCGGCATCCCCGTTCGATTTCATTGCTGCCCGCGCCCCGATCATGCGTCCCGCCCCCAGTTCCACCGCCGCCTGCGCCACCTTGCGCGGCAGGCGCGCGCGCGTGGCCGGCAAATCGGACGCCTTCACCTCGACGCGCGCCATCCCGGACGCCCGCCCCGCTTGCGCCTGCGCGCCAGCCCTCCCGGCCACCCGTCCCTTCGCCCCCCCTGTCGCGCACGCCACCGCGTCGACGCTACGACTAGCGCGCGGTTGCCGGGCCTTGCGCCCCGTGGCCGCCCGGCAGCCACGGCCCCTCTGAAGGGTCCGTTCGCCACCTCCCTTGCCCGCCCGCCGCCGCAGACCGGCGGCCACAGACGCCGCGCGCCGCGCGGCCGGAGGTTTCCATGCTCGACCACCCCCAACACAAGTACCGCCCCGTCCAGCCCTTTTCGCGCGACTACGCCGAACGCCAGTGGCCCACGCGTCGTCCGAGCGCACCGCCGATCTGGATGAGCACCGACATGCGCGACGGCAACCAGGCGCTGATCGAACCCATGGACGCGGCCCGCAAGCTGCGCTTTTTCGAGCAATTGGTAGCGGTGGGCCTGAAAGAGATCGAAGTGGCGTTTCCCTCGGCGTCCGACACGGATTTCAATTTCGTGCGCAAGCTGATCGAGGAAAGCCGCATCCCCAGCGACGTCACCATCGAGGTCCTGACCCAGTCGCGGCCCGACCTGATCGCGCGCACCTTCGAATCGCTGCGCGGCGCGCCGCGCGCCATCGTGCACCTGTACAACCCGATAGCGCCGCAATGGCGCCGCATCGTGTTCGGCATGAGCCGCGCCGAGATCAAGGAGATCGCGCTGGCCGGCACCCGCCAGATCCGCGCGCTGGCCGACGCGCATCCGGAGACGGAGTGGATCTACGAATACTCGCCCGAGACCTTCAGCCTGGCCGAGCTGGATTTCGCGCTCGAGGTCTGCGATGCGGTCAGCGCCATCTGGCGGCCGAGTCCGGCCCGCAAGATGATCATCAACCTGCCGTCGACGGTGGAGTGCACGACCGCCAACGTGTACGCGGACCAGATCGAATGGATGCACCGCCGCCTGGCGCGGCGCGACAGCATCGTGCTGAGCGTGCATCCGCACAACGACCGCGGCACCGCCGTGGCCTCGGCGGAGCTGGCGGTGCTGGCGGGCGCCGACCGCGTCGAAGGCTGCCTCTTCGGCAACGGCGAACGCACCGGCAACGTCGATCTGGTGACGTTGGCGCTGAACCTGGACCGGCAGGGCATCGCCAGCGGCCTGGACTTTTCCGACATGGCCGCCGTGCGCGACTGCGTGCAGGCATGCAACCAATTGCCGGTGGACGTGTTCCACCCCTACGCGTTCACGTCCGCAGCGCCAGCAATGCCTCCTGCAGGTGCCGCAGCCCGCGGCTGAGCGGCTTGTCGCGGCGCACCACCACCGCCAGGGTGCGCGCCAGGCGCGGCGCCAGCGAACGCAGCGCCAGGCTGCCGCGCTGGCCCGCGCCGCTCACCGCCATCCTGGGCAGCACCGCGCAGGCCAGGCCGGCGGCCACGATTTCCTTCATGGCCTCGGTGCTGCCCAGCTCCATGACCGGCTTGACCGCCACTCCGGCCTCTTCGAACCAGTCGTCCACCAGGCGGCGGGTGCGCGCGCCCGGCTCGAACAGCACCAGCGGCAATGCCGCCAACGCCTGCGGCGTCACCGCGTCGGGAATCGCCAGCGGCCCCCGCGCGGGGAAGATGGCCACGAACTCGTCTTCAAGCACCGGCGTGGCCTCGATCATGCGCCCCGGTGCGGGGAGGGTCACCAGGCCGATGTCCAGCGTGTTGTTCTCCAGCCCGCGCAGCATGTCGGCGGTATTGCCGGTGCTGGCCACCACGTCCAGCGCCGGAAAACGGCGCCGCAGATCGGCCAGCAGCGGCGGCAGCAGGTAGGTGCAGGCGGTGGCGCCGGTGCCCAGCCGCACGCGGCCCGTCACCTGTGAAGCATGCGCGGTCATGGCCTGCTCGGCCTGCGCCAGCGCCGCGTCGATGGCGCGGATGTGGTTCAGCAGTTCCAGTCCGGCGGCGGTGGGACCGGCGCGCCGGCCGACCCGCTCGACCAGCTTCAGGCCGAAGCGGCGCTCGAGCTGGCGCACCTGCAGGCTGACCGCGGGTTGGGTGATGCCGCCGCGTTCGGCGGCCGCCGAAAAACTGCCCAGTTCGATCACCTGCGCAAACGTGCGCAGGGCGTCCAGATTGAGGCCGCGCATGGTCCGCCCGTCATCCAAAGTTTTGCTTATGAAAACCATAATAAACCAAAGCTTTATTTATGCATGGGCCTGCGCCACACTGGCGGCTGCTTTCCATCGATCCCCCACCGCAGAAAACATCGCCATGCCGCCCTCCGCCGCCCCCATCCTGATCCGCGACAGCGTCGACGCCGACCTGCCCGCGATCAAATCCATCTACGCGCATCACGTGCAGCACGGCACCGCGTCGTTCGAACTGGACCCGCCGTCGATCCAGGAAATGCGCCAGCGGCGCGCCGGCGTGCTGGAAAAGGACATGCCCTACCTGGTGGCCGAAATCGACGGCGAAGTCGTGGGCTATGCCTACGTGACCCCCTATCGTCCGCGTCCCGCCTACCGCCACACCGTCGAGGATTCGGTCTACGTCAAGGCCGGCCGCGCCGGCCAGGGCATCGGCGGCAGGTTGCTGGCGACGCTGGTCGAACGCTGCACCGCGGCCGGCTGGCGGCAGATGCTGGCGGTGGTGGGCGACAGCCGCAACGCCGCCTCGCTCGCGGTGCATGCGAGCCAGGGCTTCCATCCGGTCGGCACGCTGCGCTCGGTGGGTCACAAGCATGGCGAATGGCGCGACACCGTGCTGATGCAGCGCGCGCTTGGCGAAGGCGACGGCACGCCGCCGCAACGCCCGTGATCGCCGCCCGCGCGGTGGTCTGCCTGGGCCTGACCCAACTGGTCGGCTGGGGCGTGACGTTCTACCTGATCGGCGCGCTTGGACCGGACATGGCCGCCGACCTGGGCTGGAACCCCGCCACTATCTATGGCGGCTTCTCCTGTGCCATCGTCGTCATGGCGCTGGTTTCGCCGCTGGCTGGCCGGGCGGTGGACCGCTGGGGCGGCCACCGCATCATGCCGACCGGCGCCGTCGTGGCCGCGGCCGGCTGCATCCTGCTGGCCGCCGCGCACGGGCCGGTGGCGTACTTCGCCGCCTGGACGCTGTTGGGCCTGGGCATGCGGCTGTGCCTGTATGACGCCGCCTTCGCTTCGCTGGCGCGCGCCGCGGGTCCCGCCGCGCGCCGGCCGATGTCGCAGATCACCCTGTTCGGCGGACTCGCCTCGACGGTGATGTGGCCGGTGGGCCATGCGCTGTCGGATTGGCTGGGCTGGCGCGGCGCGGTGCTGGCGTACGCCGCGCTGGCGCTGGCGACGCTGCCGTTGTACCTGGCGCTGCCGCGCACGCGCTACGCCGCGCCGGCGCAGGCACCGGGCCAGGGCGGAGCCGGCCTGGCGCGCAATGCCCGCGAGCGCCGCCTGGCTGGCGCGCTGTACGCCACGATCGCCATGCTGACCAACTTCCTGGCGGCCGGCAACGCCGCCCACCTGATCCCCCTGCTGTCCGGCCTTGGCCTGGCCAAGGCCCTGGCCGTCAACGTCGCCGCGCTATGGGGCATTGGCCAGTTCGCCTCGCGGCTGGCCGATGTCGCGCTGGGATCTCGCCTGCATCCGCTGACCCTGACCCTGGCGGTGGCCGCCCTGCTGCCGCTCGGCTTCATGCTGGCGCTGTTCTCCGGCGGCCATCTCGCCGCCCTGGCCGCCTATGCCTCGCTGTACGGTGCCTGCAACGGCCTGCTGACCATCACGCGCGGCACGCTGCCGCTGGCACTGTTCGACTTCCGCAGTTACGGCGCGGTGACCGGCGCCCTGCTGATGCCCAGCTTCCTGCTGACGGCCGCCGCGCCGGTGGCGTACGCCTACGTCGTGCAACGGCATGGGGCGCATGCCGCGATGGGCATGTCCGCCGGCGTGGCCGGCGCCATCCTGGCCGCCGCATTGGCGCTGCGGTGGCGCTTCATTGCCCGGGCACGGGGCTGAACGGCGCGCCGCCGTCGCAGACCGCCGTGGCGGGCGCACCGCGGTCGCGCGCCCAGGCCACGTCGTCACGGCGTTGGCATTGCGCGTTCAACGCGGTGGCCAGTTCGTCGGCGGTGCCGGGCCGAAAGAACAGGAAGCCCTGCAACAGGTCGCAGCCGGCTTCCCGCGCGGCCCGGCAATGCGCCTCGGTTTCTACCCCTTCGGCCACGGTGACGATATCCAGATCCCGCGCCAGCTGGCAGATCGAGGCCAGCACTTTCTGCGCATCGGCCTGCCGCGCCGCGCTCCAGACGATGGACTTGTCGAGTTTCAAGCCCGCCAGCGGTAGCGTCGACAGCCATTCGAGGTTGTTGTAGCCCTTGCCGAAATCGTCCAGCCACACCTGGATGCCGCGGCTGGTGAACTCCTCCAGCATGCAACGGATGTCCGCGCTGGCCGCGTGCAAGGCCGCCTCTTCGGTAAGTTCGATACGGATATCGCGCGGCGCCAGTCCACACACGGCGATATCGCGCAGGATCACGCCGACGACGTCACGGCGGGCAAAGCTCTGGGGCGAGATATTGATATTGACCGCCGGTCCGCAGCCGCGCGCAGCCTGCCGCCAGCGCGCCTGGTCGCTCGCAATGGTGCGAATGCCCCAGCTGATCAGGGCTTGCGCGACCTCGGGCGCCCCGGCCTCGCGCAACAGGCCGTCGATGCCCAGCGTTTCGCCGCCGGCCGCCCGCCACCGCAACAGCGCCTCGGCGCCCACGATCTCCAGGTCCGAAGCGGCGACGATGGGCTGGTAGTGGAATTGCAGCCGGTCCCCTTGGATCGCGGCCAGCAACGGCGAGACGGGCCCGCCCTCTTTCCGGGGCGCCGCCGGTTCGCGGCCGTCGCCGGCGGCGCTATCCTGCGCCAACGCGGCGGAGAACGAATATCCCTTGCCGCGCAAGCTGCGGATCGGAATGCTCAGCCCGGCGGCTGCGCCCTTGCGCTTGAGGCGGCTGATGACCAGGTCCAGCGCGCGGCCGTTGCCGGGGATATCCAGGCTGGCGACCGCGAAATCGGCGCGGCGGATGAGCCGTTCGGCATGCGCGTGCATGCCTTTGAGCACCGCGCGCTCCATGGGCGTGAGGCTGACGCCCGGCCCCGCGGGCGAGACCAGCGTCCATTCGTTGTCGCACAGCCGCCAGCTTTTTTCGGCCGCGGTCGGATCGGGCGGCGCGTCCGGCCGCCGCGGCCCGACCGCCGCGGGCGGTTGGCACAGGGTCAGTTTGCGTTGCGCCGACTGGATCGCGGCCGCCACTTCGCTATAGCTGATGTTGGCGCCATAGCAGCTGTCGGCGCCGGCCAGCAGCGCATTGATCCGCACCGCCGGGCTTTCGATGTGGCGGATGGCGATGATCGTGGAATGGGCGAAGCGCGCGCGCAACTGGCCGATGGTGATGTCCAGATCTCGCGGCAGGCACAGGTGCACCTGGATTTCGCCGGCCTGGCACGCCGGCGCCGGTTCCTGGAGCGATACGGGATTCAGGACGAAACCGATCTGCTCGAGCGAATCGGAGATGCCCTGCTTGGCGAATTCGTTGTCGAAAATAAGGATAATGCGCGACCGATTCATGATGATTGAGCCCTGAGTGAAACCGCTTTCCATCGAACGGTATTGAAATGTTTGTTTGCATCTCCATACCGGGAACAGGGTCGCAAAAAAAGAGCGCTCAATCGTTCACGTCACTGCGCAAAGTCGAAAATAATTGAATTCCATTCATTTTTAAATGAATGGAATTCAACATATCGAAATAAAAATCACTGATCGGCGAAACGTAGCGACACGCGTATGGCTACCGTCCACGCGAGTTCTGACGCCATTGCGGCGTTGGTCGGCAGTGCATCGCGGCCTGTCGCTGAAGCGGTGTGAATTCAGGGTTATCGATGGGGGATGGACGGAGGCCTCAGATCCCGCCCTGCGCCTGCCATTTGTCCCAGCCAGCTCGGCGCAGCTTGCAGGCCGGGCATTCGCCGCAGCCATAACCCCAGTCATGGCGCGCGCCGCGCTCGCCCAGGTAACAGGTGTGGCTTTCCTCGACGATGGTCTCGACCAGCGCGTCGCCGCCCAGGCTCCTGGCCAACGCCCAGGTTTCCGATTTGTCGATCCACATCAGCGGCGTCTCGATGGTGACGCGGCTGCCCAGGCCCAACCCCAGCGCCACCTGTTGCGCCTTGATGGTGTCGTCGCGGCAATCGGGATAGCCCGAAAAATCGGTTTCGCACATGCCGCCCACCAGCACGTCCAGTTGGCGCCGGTAGCCCAGCGCGGCCGCCAGCGTCAGGAACAGCAGGTTGCGTCCCGGCACGAAGGTGTTGGGCAGGCCATTGGCCTGCATCTCGATGGCGCGGTCGCTGGTCATGGCGGTGTCGCCCACCTGGCCCAGCACCTTCAGGTCCAGCAGATGGTCTTCGCCCAGGCGCGGCGCCCATTGCGGAAAGCGCGCGCGGATGTCGCGCAGCACGTTCAGCCGCGCATCCAGCTCGATGCGGTGGCGCTGGCCATAGTCGAACGCCACGGTTTCCACATGGGCATAGCGGTCCAGCGCCCAGGCCAGGCAGGTGGTGGAATCCTGGCCGCCCGAAAACAACACGAGCGCGCGACGTTGGTGATTCAGCATAAAAGGGGGTTTCTGCAAAGACGAAGGGATAGGCCAGACTTTACCGCAGCCAGCCGTCTTTCCCGTAAGGAAGCCTGCGTAAAATCGGTGCCGTTCTCGTTTACGGTTTACCCGCAGTGCGCATCACCTGACCCTTCCCTTTCCCAGCAGCCCGACGGATCTCCCGCCCGATGAATGCCAGCCGCCCGCAGTCCGATTCAGCAGAACCCTTGCGTCACGATATCCGGCTGTTAGGCCGATTGCTCGGCGAAGTCATCGCCGAATGCGAAGGCAAACGCGTCTTCGACACCATCGAGACCCTGCGCCGCACCGCCGTCAAATTCCGCCGCGAAGGCAATGCCGCCGACGGCAAGCTGCTGGAACAGCGCGTCAAGCACCTGCAGGGCAGCGACCCCAACTCGGTGGCGCGCGCCTTCAGCTATTTCCTGCACCTGTCCAACATCGCCGAGGACCGCGACCAGAACCGCAGCCAGCGCGCCCGCGCGCTGGCGGGCGACGCGCCGGCCCGCGGCAGCCTGCGCGATGCCGTGCAGACCCTGGGCCGCCAGGGCGTGACGCCCGCGCGCATCCGCCGGCTGCTGGCCGAGGCCTGCGTCATGCCGGTGCTGACCGCCCACCCCACCGAGGTGCAACGCAAGAGCACGCTGGACGTGCATCGCGAAATCGCCGCGGCATTGTCCCAGCGCGACCAACCCTTGACTCCCGAGGAACTGGCCGAGCTCGACGCCGCGCTGCTCGGCCGCGTGGCCACGCTGTGGCAGACGCGCATGCTGCGCTACACCCGCCTGACGGTGGCCGACGAAATCGAGAACGCGCTGTCGTACTACCGCAGCACCTTCCTGCAGGTCATCCCGCGCGTCTACGGCGACCTGTCCAAGCTGCTCAACCGCGACGCCAAGCCCTTCGGCGCCCCGCCCGCGCCGCTGGAGCCGTTCCTGCGCATGGGCAGCTGGATCGGCGGCGACCGCGACGGCAACCCCAACGTCGACGCCGACACGCTGGAGCGGGCCCTGCTGCGCCAGGCCACGGTGCTGTTCGAGCACTATCTGCAGGAAGTCCACGCGCTGGGCGCCGAACTGTCCATCACCACGCTGCTGATCGCGGTCGACCCGGCGCTGCTGGCGCTGGCCGAACACAGCGGCGACGACTCGCCGCATCGCAGCGACGAGCCCTACCGCCGCGCGCTGGTCGGCGTCTATGCGCGCCTGGCCGCCACCGCGCTGCGCCTGACCGGCCAGAACCTGGCCCGCCGCAGCACCGTCGCGGCGCAACCCTACGACACGCCGCAGGAATTGTCGGCCGACCTGGCCATCATCGCCGCGTCGCTGGCCGCGCATCATGGCGCGCCCATCGGCCGGCTGCGGCTGGCCGGCTTGCAGCAGGCGGTCGAAGTGTTCGGTTTCCACCTCGCCACGGTCGACCTGCGCCAGAGTTCCGACGTGCACGAGCGCGCGCTGGCCGAATTGTTCAGCCGCGCCGGCGTCACGCACGCGGGCCAGCCGCTGGACTATCTGGCGCTGGACGAGGACGCGCGCGTGGCCCTGCTGCGCGCCGAACTGGCGCAGGCGCGGCCGCTGGCCTCGCCCTGGATCGCCTACAGCGAGGACACCACGCGCGAACTCGCGGTGCTGCGCGCCGCCGCCGCCGGCCGCCAGCGCTATGGCAGGCAGGCCGTGCGCCAGACCATCGTCTCGCACACCGAAACCCTCAGCGACCTGCTGGAAGTGATGGTGCTGCAGAAGGAAGCGGGCCTGATCGCGCCCGCCGGCCAGGACATCCCGCCGGAAGACGGCCTGATGGTGGTGCCGCTGTTCGAGACCATTCCCGACTTGCAGCGCGGCGCCGACATCATGGCCGCCTGGCTCGACCTGCCCGAGATCCGCGAGCGCGTGAAGCGCGCCCAGAACGGCGCCCAGGAAGTCATGCTGGGTTATTCCGACAGCAACAAGGACGGCGGTTTCCTCACCTCCAACTGGTCGCTGTACCAGGCCGAGCGCGCGCTGGTGGACGTCTTCTCCAGCCGCCACGTGCGCCTGCGCCTGTTCCATGGACGCGGCGGCTCGGTGGGCCGCGGCGGCGGCTCCAGCTTCGACGCCATCCTGGCGCAGCCGCCGGGCACGGTGGCCGGCCAGATCCGCCTGACCGAACAGGGCGAGGTCATCCAGAGCAAGTACAAGGACGCCGAGGTCGGCCGCTGGCACCTGGAGCTGCTGGTCGCCGCCACGCTCGAATCCAGCCTGGCGCCGCGCGCCGAGGCCACCAGCGCGGAAGACGCGCACATGGCGCAGCACGGCCCGGCCATGTCGTTCATGTCCGAGACCGCGCAGCGCAGCTACCGCGGCCTGGTGTATGACACGCCGCGCTTTGCCGAGTACTTCTTCGCCGCCACGCCCATCGCCGAGATCGCCGGCCTGAACATCGGCTCGCGCCCGGCCTCGCGCAAGAAGGGCCAGCGCATCGAAGACCTGCGCGCCATCCCCTGGGGGTTTTCCTGGGCCCAATGCCGCCTGATGCTGACCGGCTGGTACGGCATGGGCTCGGCCATCGAGGCCTATCTGGAGACCGGCGCGCCGGGGGCGCCGCGCTCGCAGCGCGGCCGCCTGGCCCAGTTGCGCGAAATGGCGCGCGACTGGCCCGCCTTCCGCACCCTGCTGTCCAACATGGAGATGGTGCTGGCCAAGTCCGACCTGGCCATCGCCGCGCGCTATGCGCAGTTGGTGCCGCAGCGCGCGCTGCGCGAGAAGATCTTCGGCATGATCAGCGCCGAACACGCCCGCACCCTGGCCATGCTCAAGCTGCTGACGCGGCGCGAGCTGCTGGCCGACAACCCCGCGCTGCAGGCCTCGCTGCGCGAGCGCTTCGCCTACATCGACCCGCTCAACTACCTGCAGGTCGACCTGATCCGCCGCCACCGCGCGGCGCAGAAGTCGCCCGCCGCCGAGGCCGACGAACGCGTGCAACGCGCCATCCACCTGACCATCAACGGCATCGCCGCCGGGTTGCGCAATTCGGGCTGAGGCGAAAGACTAACGCCGCGCCGGGGCCTCGCGCTCCGGCGCCTTCTTTGCCCCCATCCCCTCGAATCGGCCCTCCGTGCGGAACGCGACGACCCCGGCAGGCGGCTTGGCCGCGCTCCACACTGTCCACCTGCCGAACACCGCAAAAAGGCCATTTGTCCACCCCCGGCAACTTTTAGTACTATCTTTTCCAGAAATTCTATATACGCACAAATGTTCGTATATAGAACACAACGATTTTTCTGGCCCGCGCACAGGAAGACACCGACGGAAGAGACAGATCGCAGTTCCCTGGTTCCGCCTGTGCCGCCCGCCGCGCGCGCCGTGTAAGGCAAGCGAACCCTCATGGATACTCCCCTGCAGAATCTGGCCGTCATCGGCGCCGGCGCCATGGGCAGCGGCATCGCCGCGCTCTTCGCCTCGAAGGGATTGGACGTGGTCCTGGTCGATCCGATGGACGGCGCCCTGGATCGCGCCCGCGCCGTCATCGAACGCCAGTTGAACGTCTACGCGCCCGGCCAGGTCGACGCCGTGATGCAACGCATCCGCATGGCGCCCGGCCTGGACGCGGCCGCCGACTGCGACCTGGTGATCGAGGCGGTTCCCGAGAACCTGGAGCTCAAGCGCGGCCTGTTCGCGCAGCTCGATGCGCTGTGCAAGCCCGCAGCGATCTTCGCCACCAACACCTCGGGCCTGTCGATCAACGCCATCGCCAGTGCTGTCGCGCGCCGCGACCGCTTTGTCGGCACGCACTTCTTCACCCCCGCCGACGTCATCCCGCTGGTCGAAGTGGTGCGCAACGACGCCACCTCGGAAGACACCGTGGCGCGCGTCATGGCGACGCTGCGCCTGGGCGGCAAGCGCCCGGTGCTGGTGCGCCAGGACATCCCCGGCTTCATCGCCAACCGCATCCAGCACGCCCTGGCGCGCGAAGCCATCTCGCTGTTGGAAAAGGGCGTGGCCAGCGCCGAGGACATCGACGAAGTGGTCAAGTGGAGCCTGGGCATCCGCCTGGCGCTGTCCGGTCCGCTGGAGCAGCGCGACATGAACGGCATCGACGTCCACTACGCCATCGCCAGCTATCTCTACAAAGACCTGGAAAACCGCACCGAGCCGTCCGAGCTGCTCAAGAGCAAGGTCGAGAACGGCCAGCTCGGCGCCAAGAGCGGCCAGGGGTTCTACACCTGGAGCGCCGAACGCCGCGAACGGGTGCTGCGCGACAAGAGCGCGGCGCTGGGCGAGCTGGCCGCGTGGCTCAATGCCAAGGCCGGCGATTCCTGACGCCGCCGCATCACCGAAACCCTACACCATAAGGCGCGCGGCGATCCCTCCGACGCGCCAGCGGGCCACGAGCCCAACCACACAAAGAAACCGACCGTCCCACCCGCGGCGCCGCCACATCCGGCGCGCCACGGCGCAAGACACAAGAGCAATACGCCTTACCGGAGTTCGTAGGAGGCACCATGAATAAATTGGCATCTTTTTTCACTGAGCTGATGCGCAAGTATCTGCCCGATCCCTTTGTCTTCGCGATCGCGCTGACCTTGCTCACCGTGCTGCTGGCCATGGGCATCGAAGGCCAGGGCATCGGCGACGTGACCCGCGCCTGGGGCAAGGGCTTCTGGAGCCTGCTGGCGTTCACCACCCAGATGGCCGTGATCCTGGCCATGGGCTACGTGCTGGCCACCGCGCCGCTGACCGACCGCCTGCTCAACCGCATCGTCAGCCACGTGCACAAGCCGCACACCGCCATCATCGTCGCCACGCTGGTGGGCGGCATCGGCAGCTACCTGAACTGGGGCTTCGGCCTGGTCATCGGCGGCATCGTCGCCAAGAAGCTGGCGCTCAAGGTCAAGGGCGTGCACTACCCGCTGATCATCGCCGCGGCCTACAGCGGTTTCACCATGTACGGCCTGGGCCTGTCGGCCAGCATCCCGGTGCTGGTGGCCACCCCCGGCCACCCCACCGCCAAGCAGATGGGCATCATCCCGCTGACGGAAACCATCTTCTCGGTGCCGATGCTGATCACCAGCCTGGTGATCATCGTGACGCTGCCGCTGCTGAACGCCTGGCTGCATCCGAAGAAGGGCGAGAAGATCGTCGAAGTGGATCCGGCCATCGACCGCGACGCCAACGCGTCCAACGCGGCCGAAGACATGCTGGAGAAAGGCACCCTCGCCTCCAAGCTGAACAACAGCCGCATCCTCAGCCTGCTGATCGGCGCGCTGGGCGTGGCCTACGTCGCCTTCCACTTCATCGATGGCGGCTCGCTCGACCTGAACCTGATCAACTTCATCATCCTGTTCCTGGGCATCATCCTGCTGGGCACGCCGGCCGCCTACGTGGCCAAGCTGACCGAAGGCATCAAGACGATCTCCGGGATCATCCTGCAGTACCCGTTCTACGCCGGCATCATGGCCATCATGGCCGCCTCGGGCCTGGTGACCACGATCTCCAAGGTGTTCGTCGACGTCGCCACGCCGGCCACGCTGCCGTTCTGGGGCCTGATCAGCTCGTTCGTCATCAACTTCTTCGCGCCCTCGGCCGGCGGCCACTGGGTCATCCAGGGTCCGTTCATGATCGACGCCGCCCGCGAAATCGGCAGCGCGCTCAACCAGACGACCATGGCCGTGATGCTGGGCAACGCCTGGAACGACCTGGTGCAGCCCTTCTGGATCCTGCCGGCGCTGGCGCTGTCCAAGCTCAAGCTGCGCGACGTGATGGGCTATACGGTCATCATGATGTTGTGGGTCGGCGTGATCCACATCACCGCCGTGCTGGCGTGGGGCTATCTGACCCATTAAGAGGGCCCCCCCCCTACGCGCTGCGCGCGCCCCCCAAGGGGGCGACACCTGCAGACCGGAGAACGAGATCCACCCCGTACGCGCTCGCGCGCGCCCCCTCAAGGGGGCGACACCTGCAGACCGGCAGAGCCGGATCTGGCGGTGTCCTCGCTGGGGAGGTAGATGGAATGTTGAGAGGCGGTGTTCTTGAGGACGTCGCGATTGAGAACTGAATTGGGAGCTGAGATGAGCAAACCTACCGCGTATCTGGTGACCGGCGGCAGCGCCGGGATCGGCGCCGCCATCGTCCGCATGCTGCTGGATGCCGGGCACAAGGTGGTCAACATCGACTACCGCCTGCCCGAGCATCCGCCGGCGGGGCTGGTGTCGTACCAGGCCGACCTGACCGACGAAGCGCGCACCAAGGAAGTGGCCGCCGAAGTGACCGCGGCCTACGACATCGTCGGCCTGGTCAACAACGCCGGCGCCACGCGCCCCGGCACCGCCGACACGGCCACCCTGGCCGACCTGGACTACGTGGTCAACCTGCATCTGCGCACCGCGCTGATCCTGGTGCAGGCCGCGCTGCCGGCGATGCGCGCGGCCGGCTTCGGCCGCATCGTCAACATGTCGTCGCGCGCCGCGCTGGGCAAGCCGGACCGCGTGGTCTATTCGGCCACCAAGGCCGGGCTGGTCGGCCTGACGCGCACGCTGGCGATGGAACTGGGCGGCGACGGCATCACCGTCAACGCCATCGGCCCCGGCCCCATCGCCACGGACCTGTTCACCAAGAGCAACCCCGCCGGCGCGCCGCAGACCGAGCGCATCATCAACAGCATCGTGGTCAAGCGCCTGGGCACGCCCGAGGACGTGGCGCGCGCCGCCATGTTCTTCCTGTCGCCCGACAACGGCTTCGTCACCGGCCAGATGCTGTACGTCTGCGGCGGCACGACGCTGGGCGTCGCCCCGATCTGAGGCCGGCCGCCATGTCCGCCCGCCTGCCCGACTCCGCCCGCCCGCGCCGCCTAGCGGCGCAGCAGCGCGTGGTTGATCTGGTCGGCGGCGTGGCGCAGCGGCGGCAGGAAGGTCGCCAGCATTTCCTCGCGCGAGAAGCGGTTGGCATGGCCGCTGACGTTCATCGCGGCGATCACGCGGCCGCTGCGGTCGACGATCGGCACCGCGACGGATTGCAGGCCCGGTTCCAGTTCCTGCGCCACGCAGGCGTAGCCGTCGGCGCGCACGCCGGCCAGGATGGCCTTGAGCGCGCCGATGTCGGTCACGGTGTCCTTGGTATAGGCCTGGATCTGGCTCATGGCCAGCACCCGGTCCAGTTCGGCCGCGGGCAGGCCCGCCAGCAATACGCGGCCCATCGACGTCACCCAGGCCGGCAGGCGGCTGCCCACCGCCAGGTTGATGGTCATGACCTTGTGCGTCGACAGACGCAGGATGTAGACGATGTCGGCGCCTTCCAGCACCGACACCGAGCACGACTCGCGCGTCTGCTCGGCCACTTCTTCCATGTAGGGCAGCGCCAGGTTCCACAACGGCGTGCCCGACAGGTAGGCGTAGCCCAGTTCGAGGATGCGCGGGGTCAGCGCGAACTTGCGGTCCTCGACCGTGACGTAGCCCAGGTGCTCCAGCGTCAGCAGGATGCGGCGCGCGCCGGCGCGGGTCAGGCCGGTGACGGCCGCGACCTCGGACAGCGTCATCTGGGAACGATCCGGGCCGAACGCCCGGATCACGGACAGGCCGCGCGCAAAAGATTGAACGTAGCTGTCGCTGGGTTGCTGGGTTGCTTGCTCGGCCATCCGTCTACCGCGAGAAAAAACGTTGCCGTTGCCGGCAACCCTGAAACGGGGAGGATCGCACCGCGCCGGCTTGCCTTGACGGTCGACCATCCCCATGAAACGATGTTCTTCAGAAGAACGAAAGTTCTAATTAAGAACAAATTATGACACGCCACCTATGAGCGAACACCATGATTTCTAAGCTTGTTGCAAGCGCGGCGGCCGCCCTCGCCGACGTCCCCGACGGCGCCACCGTCATGATCGGCGGCTTCGGCACCGCCGGCCAGCCCATGGAACTGATCGACGCCCTGCTCGAGCAAGGCGCCAAGGACCTGGTCATCATCAACAACAACGCCGGCAACGGCACCACCGGCCTGGCCGCCCTGCTGGGCGCCAACCGCGTGCGCAAGATCATCTGCTCGTTCCCGCGCCAGGTGGACTCGCAGATCTTCGACGGCCTGTACCGCAGCGGCAAGATCGAACTCGAACTGGTGCCCCAGGGCAACCTGGCCGAGCGCATCCGCGCCGCCGGCGCCGGCATCGGCGCGTTCTTCTCGCCCACCGGCTACGGCACCCCGCTGGCCGACGGCAAGGAAACCCGCGAGATCAACGGCCGCCAATACGTGCTGGAATATCCGCTGCACGCCGACTACGCGCTCATCAAGGCCGAGCGCGGCGACCGCTGGGGCAACCTGGTGTACCGCAAGACCGCGCGCAACTTCGGCCCCATCATGGCCAGCGCCGCGCGCGTGGCCGTGGCCCAGGTGCGCGAAGTCGTGGAACTGGGCGCCCTCGACCCGGAAACCGTCGTCACCCCCGGCATCTTCGTGCAGCGCGTCGTGCAGATCGACGCCGCCCAGGCCGCCAAGGAGCAGCAATGAGCACCAAACTGACCCGCGACCAGATCGCCGCCCGCGTCGCCCAGGACATCCCTGAAGGCGCCTACGTCAACCTCGGCATCGGCCTGCCGACGCTGGTGGCCAACCACCTGCCGGCCGACCGCGAAGTCATCCTGCACACCGAGAACGGCATGCTGGGCATGGGCCCCGCGCCGGCCAAGGGCGAGGAAGACTACGACCTGATCAACGCCGGCAAGCAGCCCGTCACCGAACTGCCCGGCTGCTCGTTCTTCCATCACGCCGACTCGTTCGCGATGATGCGGGGCGGCCACCTGGACATCTGCGTGCTGGGCGCCTTCCAGGTGTCGCAGCACGGCGACCTGGCCAACTGGCACACCGGCGCGCCCGACGCCATCCCCGCCGTGGGCGGCGCGATGGACCTGGCCATCGGCGCCAAGGACGTCTTCGTCATGATGGAACTGCAGACCCGCGAAGGCCAGAGCAAGCTGGTCGACGCCTGCACCTATCCGCTGACCGGCGTGCGCTGCGTGTCGCGCGTGTACACCGACGTGGCCGTGTTCGACATCCGCGCCGACGGCGTCACGGTGATCGACATGTTCGGCGAAACCACCGCCGACGAACTGCTGCGCCTGACCGGCCTGCCGCTGAAGTTTTCCAACTGATCAATCCTCGCGCCCCGGCAACGCCGGGGCCGATTTCCTGGAGACACTCATCATGTTGTTCATGGTTCAAATGCAGGTCAATCTGCCCGTCGACATGCCGGCCGCCCAGGCCGACAAGCTCAAGGCCGACGAAAAGGCGCTGGCGCAGCAGCTGCAACGCGACGGCAAGTGGCAGAGCCTGTGGCGCGTCGTCGGCCGCTACGCCAACGTCAGCATCTTCGACGTGCAGGACAACGACGAACTGCACGCCCTGCTGTCGTCGCTGCCGCTGTTCCCGTACATGGACATCCAGGTGACGGCGCTGGCGCGCCATCCCTCGGCCATCTGATCGGAGCCGCCCATGCCCTACATCATCGAAACCTTCGACAAGCCGGACCACCAGGCCGTGCGCCAGCAGCATCGCGCCGCGCACCTCGAATACCTGGACGCCAACAAGCACCTGCTGCTGGCCTGCGGCGCCAAGCTGCAGGATGACGGCAAGGACCTGGGCGGCGGCCTGTACATCGTCGACCTGGACACGCGCGAGGCCGCGCAGCAGTTCATCGACGCCGATCCCTTCGCCCAGGCGCAGCTGTTCCAGCGCGTGACCATCACGCGCTGGCGCAAGGCCTACGTCGACGGCACCTGCCACCTGTAATCGCCACGCGGCCGCCTCCGGGTGGCCGCGCTTTCATTCCCCGAGGATTTTCCGCATGTCTTACGCCGATCTCAGCCAGGCACGGCTGTTCTACGTCATCGATGGCCCCGCCGACGCGCCGGTGCTGGTGCTCTCCAATTCGCTGGGCACCAACGCCGACATGTGGGCACGCCAGGTTCCCGCGCTGAGCAAGCACTTCCGCGTGCTGCGCTACGACACCCGCGGCCACGGCAAATCCTCGATCCCCGACGGCGAATACAGCTTCGCGCAGCTGGGCAACGACGTCGCCGAACTGCTGGCGCACCTGAACATCGAACGCGCCCACTTCTGCGGCCTGTCGATGGGCGGCCCCACCGGCCTGTGGCTGGCGCTGAACCGTCCCGAACTGATCGGCAAGCTGATCCTGTGCAATACCGCCGCGCGCATCGGCTCGGCCGAAGGCTGGAGCGCCCGCATCGCCGCCGTGGCCGAACAGACGCTGGAAAAGATGGCTCCGACCCTGGTCGAGCGCTGGCTCACCGACGGCTACCGCGCCGCCGAGCCGGGCCTGTCGCAAGTGCTGGTGGACATGCTGCGCCGCACCCCCGACGCCGGCTACTCGGGCAACTGCGCCGCGCTGCGCGACGCCGACTTCCGCGAACAGGTGTCGGCCATCAAGGCGCCGACGCTGGTCATCAGCAGCACCCACGACCTGGCCGCCACGCCCGCGCAGGGCCAGGAACTGGCCGCCGCCATCAACGGCGCGCGCTACCTCGAACTGAACACCTCCCATATCTCCAACTGGGAACAACCGGAAGCCTTCACCCGCGCGGTGGTCGACTTCCTCACGGAGTAAACCATGCAGCGCTGGACCCATCGGCCCGAAGGCTCCAACTGGGGCGACTTCGGACCCGACGACCAACTCGGCCGCCTCAATCTCATCACCGAAGAACAGGTCCTGAAAGGCGCGCGTGAAATCCGCGCCGGCAAGACCTTCTGCCTGTCGCTGCCACTGGACCTGCCCGGCGGCAACGTGCTCAACCCGCGGCGCCATCCGCCGCAACTGAGCCCGACGCGCCTGGCCGACACGCCCTACCTGAACTTCCCGCTGCGCAACGTCAACCCGGACGCGGTCGACGTGCTGAGCGACGACCAGGTGCTGCTGTCGATGCAGTACTCGACGCAATGGGACGCGCTGGCGCACGTCGGCGCGCTGTTCGACGCCGATGGCGACGGCCAGCCCGAGCTGCGCTACTACAACGGCTTCCAGGCCGGCGTCGACGTCATCGGCCCGGCCGATGGCGACCACACCGGCTGCGGCTGCAACAGCGGCGGCCCCTCGGCCGCGCTGAAGCTGGGCGTAGAGAACCTGGCGCAGAAAGGCATGCAGGGCCGCGGCGTGCTGCTGGACCTGGCGCGCCACTACGGCCCCGGCCGCACCCTGGTCGGCCACGCCGAGATCATGCACGTACTGAAGGCCGACGGCATCGAGATCGAGCCCGGCGACATGCTGGTGCTGCGCACCGGCTACGCCGAAGCCGTGGTCGCCATGGCCGGCAAGCCCGACGCCGAGGTGCTGCACACCTACGGCGCCGCGCTCGACGGCACCGACGCCGCGCTGCTGCAGTGGATCACCGACAGCGGCATCGCCGCCATCTGCGCCGACAACTATGCCGTGGAAGCCTATCCCGCGCGCGAGAAAACCGGCCCGCGCGCCATGCTGCCGCTGCATCACCACTGCCTGTTCAAGCTGGGCCTGCCGCTGGCCGAGCTGTGGTACCTGAAGGACCTGGCCGACTGGCTTCGCGCCAACGGCCGCCACCGCTTCATGCTGACCGCCCCGCCGCTGCGCCTGCCGCACGCGATCGGCTCGCCGGTCACGCCGATCGCCACGGTGTAGGCGACGCCTGCGGTTGCGCCGGGCGTGGCGGGAATGCGCGCCTGGCAGGTACGCTCTTCAACGGCATCGTCGCCATCAGGGCTCGCCGCAACGGGCGACGCCCGACTTGGAGCACGCAGAAAAAAGCGCCGGCCCGTTCAACGGCCGGCGCTTTTCACCCGCGCGGAATCAACGCCGCGTTCAGCCCTTCAGGCAAGTGCTCATGAAGGTCTTGCGCTTGTCGCCGGTCAGCTTCTGCTCGCCGGCCTTGGCGTTGCAGTCCTTCATCTTCTGCTGCTGCGGCGTCAGCTGCTTGGCGGGCGGCGGCGCCTCGCCCTTCAGGCAGGCGCTCATGTACGTCTTGCGCTCATCGCCCTTCTTGCCCTCGGCCGACTTGTTGCAATCGGCCATGCGCTGCTGCTGCGCGGTTGGCGTCTTGGCGGGCGTGGCGGCAGGCGCCGGGGTCTTGGCGGGTGCGGGCGTGGCGGCCGGCGTCTGGGCATGGACGGCGCCCAGGAAACAGGCGGACAACACGATGGCCGAAGCCAATTGGCTAGTACGGGAAAGCATGAGTTCCTCCCTTGAGCGCCCGCCGGCGCCATCCTGGCGCACACCCGGGCCGCAAGATCCGCCGGCCAAGTTGCCGGCGTGGTCATCATCGGACAAAGCCGCATGCTCCGCAAGCGCCGAAAGGACAACAAATGCTAACGCCGCCGCGATCGTTCAGCTTGCGGAAAGGCGCGAAAATACCCGCAAGTCGGAGACATTCCGATGCACTTGTGGCATCCACAGATGAATCTGCGGCCATCCCCTGCAACCTGTTACCCATTCATCCCTTTGGCCCGTTGTGCGCCCGGCGGGAAAGGTGTGAGATAGGCGCATGACCCCGACACGCGGCCCCAGAGTCCGCGGCTGGGACGCCCGGCAACCGGGTCACAGGAGACCGCCATGAAAACCGTCCTCGCCTCCCTCGCATTGCTGGCCGGCCTGACCGGTGCCGCCCATGCCCAAAACCTGTACGGCGTCACGCTGGGCAATATCCAGGCGATCCGCGACGCCAACGAAAACGTCTCCACCATCACCGGCTCGCTGGCCAACCAATCGGCCCGCGCCGTCAACTACGTCATGCTCACTTTCGTGCTCTACGACGAACAGGGCCGCGAAATCGGCCGCGTGCGCGACGACGACATCGGCCCCCTGGCGCCGGGCCAGATCAAGATGATCCGCGCCATCACGCCGCTGCAATTCGCCAAGGTCACCGCCCTGGACATCCGGGCCAGGTGAATGGTTGACCCCCACGCTGCGCGCTGCGCGCTTGCTGCCCCCCGAGGGGGCTGTCCGGCCTTCGGGCGGCCGGGCGGCCGGACGGCTTTTCTTGCGCGACGGCCGCGCGTTTCCCACGCTGCGCGCTGCGCGCTTGCTGCCCCCCGAGGGGGCTGTCCGGCCTTCGGGCGGCCGGGCGACCGGACGGCTTTTCTTGCGCGACGGCCGCGCGTTTCCCACGCTGCGCGCTGCGCGCTTGCTGCCCCCCGAGGGGGCTGTCCGGCCTTCGGGCGGCCGGGCGGCCGGACGGCTTTTCTTGCGCGACGGCCGCGCGTTTCCCACGCTGCGTGCTGCGCGCTTGCTGCCCCCCGAGGGGGCTGTCCGGCCTTCGGGCGGCCGGGCGACAGGACGGCTTTTCTTGCGCGACGGCCGCGCGTTTCCCACGCTGCGCTCACTTGCCCGACGGATTGCTCCGGCAAAAAACCCTTATCGGGATAGGGTTTAGTCAAGCCGGCGCAAGTCCAATTGTGGGAAAATTCCGCAGCCGACTCGACAAAAGGGGCTTCCACACGAAGCCCCTTGTTGCGTCCGCCGGCACGCCGGCATGCCCGGCCCAGTTATCAAGGAAGTGAAAAGATCATGTTTCCCAAAAGACTCACCGAAGGCTATCAGTCCTTTCTCGCCGGCCGCTTCCACTCGGAACGCAGCCGCTACGAAAAACTGGCCGAAACTGGGCAAAGCCCGGAAATCCTGATCATCGGCTGTTGCGACTCGCGCGTCTCGCCCGAAGCCATCTTCGACGCCGGCCCCGGCGAAATGTTCGTCGTGCGCAACGTCGCCAACCTGGTCCCGCCCTGTGACCCCGACTCCGAATCCTCGTACCACGGCACCAGCGCCGCCATCGAATTCGCCGTCAACGGCCTGAACGTCAAGCACATCGTCGTCCTCGGCCACGCCTCCTGCGGCGGCATCCGCGCCTTCTTCGACGACGCCAAGCCCCTGACCAAGGGCGACTTCATCGGCAAGTGGATGTCCCAGATCGCCCCCGTCGCCGACGAACTCGGCCCCGGCGGCGACGACCGCGCCGCCAACCTCAAGCGCCTGGAACTCGCCGTCATCGGCCACAGCCTGAACAACCTGATGACCTTCCCCTCCATCCGCCGCCGCGTCGAAAAGGGCGACCTGGAGCTGCACGGCACCTACTTCGGCGTCGCCACCGGCGTCCTGTTCCTGCGCGACCCCGCCACCGGCGAATTCAGTCCCTGCCTGGAAACCGGCCTGCCCGGCTGATCGCTCCCCAAACGCGGCGGCTCGGCCGCCGCGCGCATGTCGCCACGGACAAATAGCGCAGACGCATCCGCGCCATGCAAACGCGGCTGGCACGCCAAACCGTCACAGCGCAGCCGCAACATCACACGGCCAGCGCAGCGCCATCACCAGCGCGCAGCGTCATCCCCGACGCCAGACACCCAAACGCCAAAGAAGGCCGCCCGCGCGGCCGCCTTTGGCGACCCCGCAAGACCTTCCCCTACCCCCGATCGCTGGCAAAAACGCCAAGCAAACAACTAGCCCCCACGGCCCCCGTTAAGTCTCATCGCGAGCGGGTGACGGGGCAGGCGGGGGATGGCGGGGCGTGTAGATGCGCCCGAGGGAATCTGAAGGGAAGGCCGCAGGCCTGGACGAAGATGACGAAGGGGGAGTCCGGAGCGAACGCTCCGGACCGCAATCGTAGCCCCGCCATCCCCCGCCTGCCCCGTCACCCGCGGCTAAAGAACCCAACCGCCAGCCCCCTTAGACCCGATAGGCCTGCGCCAACCTCTCATAATTACTCTTGAGAATGATCCCCGCATAGTAGACATGCTCCCGCATCAGATCCTCAGCCCGCGCTCCATCCCGCGCAATAATGGCATTGACGATCCGATGATGATCATCATGCGACCGCAGAATGATCCCATGATCCTCCCACAGGATGATCCGATCCGACGCATACGGAATCGCCTGCGCCTGCGTCGCGAACCGCTTCACCCACGGATTGCCCGCCGCCTCCAGGATCCCGTTGTGCAAGGTGATGTTGACCTGCTGGTAAGGCAGATGGTCCTCCGCCAGCAGCACGCCCTTGCCGAGAATGCGATCGCCTTCGTCCAGGCAGTTCTTCAGCACCGCCACCGCGTCATTCGATAAACCGCGCAGCGCCGCCTGCCGACAGGCCAATCCTTCGAGCGCCGCCCGCACCTCGTAAGCCGCCACGATCTCGGCCAGGTCATACGCCCGCACCGTATAACCGCGCTTGGGCAGGTGCTCCAGCAGCCCCTCGTTGCCCAGCGTCGCCAGGGCCGCCCGCACCGGCGTGCGCGACACCCCCAGCTTCTCGGCCAGCGGAATTTCCTCCAGGCGGGCGCCCGGGCTGAACTTGCCATGCAGCACCCAGTCCCGCAGCGTATCGGTCACGTGTTGAGATAGCGTATCCATGCCCACATTGTATACATGAAGAATACATGCGACAGCGCCCCATACCATCACGCTAGGGCTTTCCCCAATGAGAACCATCAAGCTTCATGCGCAACTACGGGAAACCCCCTATACCTGCCTCCCCGTCATGTATACATAATCGCCAAAAATTCAGATCAGCGGACGCCGTTTCCAAGGCGGACGAATCCGCGCAACAGGAGGCAGCATGTCCAATGTATCCACGCCGGCCGCAGGCCCGGCTCCGCGGCTCGCGCTCGTCACCGGCGGTGGCGGCGGCATCGGCGCCACCATCTGCCAGGAGCTGGCCCGCGCCGGCTACCGCGTGGTGGTGTCGGACGTGGATGCCCAGCGCGCCCGCCGCGTGGCCGACGAACTCGGCGCGCCCCACAGCGCCCATGCCTTCGACGTCAGCGATGAAAGCGCCGTCGAAACGGCGTTCGACCAGATCGAGCAGGCCCACGGCCCCATCGCCGTGCTGGTCAGCGCCGCCGGCCTGCTGCTGTTCCAGCCCAACGGCGAACGGCCGCTCATCAAGGACACCACGCTCGACATCTGGGAACGCAGCTTCGCCGTCAACGCGCGCGGCGTGTTCCTGTGCGGCCGCGCCTACCTGCGCCGGCGCGAAGCCGCGCCGCTCAAGCATGGCCGCATCGTCACCTTCACGTCGGTCGCCGCGCAACTGGGCGGCTATCGCTCCAGCGCCTCGTACATCGCCGCCAAGTCGGCCGTGCTGGGCCTGACCAAGGCCATGGCGCGCGAATCCGCGCACCTGGGCATCACCGTCAACGGCATCGCGCCGGGGCTGATCGACACCGACATGCTGCGCAGCACCGTCACCAGCAGCGGCGCGCTCGCGGCGGCCGCCCAGGCGATTCCGCTGGGCCGCATCGGCACGGTGGACGATGTCGCCGCCGCGGTGCGTTTCCTGGCCTCGGAAGAAGCGGGCTACATCACCGGCAGCGTCATCGACGTCAACGGCGGCTACCGCATGCAGTGAACCCTGTGCAATGAACCCAATCCGGCGGCTTCGCCGCCAAGCAGCAACGCGCCATCGATAAAGGCGCGCACTCAAAAAACGGGAGACAAACCATGAAGCACCTCCGCCGCCACGCGGCCGCCGCGCTATGCGCCCTCGCCCTGGGCGCTTCCGCCCAGGCCCAGCAGGAACCCGGCATCACCGACAAGACCATCAGGATCGGCCTGTTCGCGCCCCTGTCGGGCAGCGGCATGGCCTATGGCTTTGACGTGCTGAACGCCGCCAAGATGTGGTACGCCAAGGTCAACAAGGAAGGCGGCATCAACGGCCGCCAGATCGAGCTGGTGATCGAGGACGACCGCTGCAACGCCAACGACCTGGTGGCGGCGGTCAAGAAGCTGACGGAGCAGGACAAGGTGTTCCTGCTGAACGGCGGCTCGTGCTCGGCCGCCGTGGTGGCCGCGCGCGAATACGTCGAGCGCGAGAAGGTGCCGCTGGTCATGCTCAACGCCTCGGGCGACGGCGCGCTGTATCCGCCGTCCAAGTACATCTACGGCGCGTTCTCGATCTCGCAGCACGCCGTGGGCGGCTCGATGGTGCAGTTCGCCGCCGAGCATCTCAAGGCCAAGAAGATCGGCTACATCAACCATGACGATGCCTACGGCGGCTGGAACCTGGAAGCCGCCCAGGCCCAGTCCAAGCAGCTGGGCGGCCTGAACCTGCAGGTGCAATCGGTCAATCCAAACATCACCGACGTGACCGCGCCGATGCTCAAGATCCGCGCCGGCAATCCCGACGTGCTGCTGCTGACGACGTATGCCCGGCCCGCCGCGCTGATCATCAAGAAGGCGCAGGAACTGGGCTGGAACAAGCCCATCGTGCTGGCCGTCAACGGCACCGCCGACCTGAAGCAGCTGGTCGAGAACGTCGGCAACAAGGACGCCTTCAAGAACGTCTACATCCAGGAAGTGCTGGCCGACGTGCCCGGCGGCGCCAAGCTGACCTGGGTCTACGACATGTACAAGCAGGCCTATCCGGACCTGGCCGCCAAGCCCGGCCATCCGCAGACCTACATGCCCTACGGCCTGCCGCCCGCCATGGCGGTGGTCAATGCGCTCAAGGCCGCCGGCCCGCAGCCCACTCGCGAGAAGGTGCTGGCCGCGCTGGAGACCATGAAGTTCGATTCCGGCGTCATGGCCGGCCCGATCGAATTCGGCCCGAACGACCGCGCCGCGCAGGAATCGGCCATCTACATCAAGTTCGACGGCACCAACATGTCGCTCGTGCCGGGCGCCTTCAAGAGCGTCTGGCAGTACCAGCCGTAACCGCCGCCACAGGCCAGGTCCGCGCCGCGGCGCAGCGCCGCGCGGACCGCCGGAGACCATCATGAGCTTTGCCGATATCTGGTTGTTCCTGCAGCAGGGGGTGCTGTCGGGACTGGTGACGGGCAGCGTGTATGCGCTGCTGGCGGTCGCCGTCGTCATCATTTTCAAGACCACGGATGTGCCCAATTTCGCCCAGGGCGAGATCTTCATGGTCGGGGGCTACGTCGCCCTGTTCCTGACCCTGGTGATGGGCTGGCCCTACCTGGCGGTCATCCCGGTGACGCTGGCCGTGGTGGCCGTGGTCTCCGGCCTGTTCCAGCGCGTCGTCATGGAGCGCGTCATCGCCTCCAGGGGCGTGGGCGTGCAGATGGTGATCGCCACGCTGGGCCTGGCCTACGCCCTTAAAGGGCTGGTGCGCCAGACCGGGCTGGGCGACACGCCGCGCTCGCTGCCGCCGCTGGCCCCCACCGACGCCATCCTCATCGGCGATGCCGTGCTGACACAGCTGGACCTGGTGATCTTCGCCGTGGCCGTGGGCGTGATGCTGCTGCTGTACGTGATGTTCACCTACACCCGCGTGGGCAAGGCCATGCGCGCCGTCGGCATGAACCCCAAGGCCGCGCGCCTGGTGGGCGTGAACCTGACGCGCATCCGCATGATGGTGTGGGCGCTGTCCGGGCTGATCTCGGCCGTGGCCGCGCTGCTCATCACGCCCAAGATCCTGATCACGCCGGACATCGGCCACATCGCCATCCTGGCCTACGCGGCCGCCATCGTCGGCGGCATCACCAGCCTGCCCGGGGCGGTGGTCGGCGGCTTCGTGATCGGCGTGGCCGAGAACCTGGTGGGCCTGTTCATTTCGACCAACGCCATCGTGGTGGCGCCCTTCGTCGCCATCATGGTGGTGCTGCTGCTGCGTCCGCAAGGCCTGCTGGGCGGCAAACTGCAGGTGAAAAAAGTATGAAATCCAAGACCGACCGCGCCCTGCTGGCGCTGATGGCCGTGGCGCTGGCGGCCCTGCCGTTCGTCGCCAGCGGCTATGTGATCTACGTCGTCAACCTGCTGATGGTGTTCGTGGTGCTGGCCCTGGGCCTGCACATCGTCATCGGCGAGACCGGGCAGTTCGCCCTGTCGCACGCCGCGTTCTACGGCGTCGGCATCTACACCGCCGGGCTGATCAACAACCTGTGGCATCCGCCCTTCTTCGTCTCGATCCTGGCGGGCGGGCTGTTGGCGGCCGTGCTCGGCTACCTGATCGGCGCGCTGGCGCTGCGCATGCGCGACATCTACCTGGCGCTATCCACGTTCGCCTTTGGCGAGGCGATGCAGTGGGTGTTCCTGAACTGGCAGTCGGTGACCAACGGCTCGAACGGCTTCCGCATTTCGCCGGCCACGCTGTTCGGCTATGAGCTGGTGTCCGACATCAAGGCCTATCCCTTCGTGGTAGCGATCGCCGCGCTGCTGCTGTGGGCCACCGTGGCGCTGTCGCGCTCGCAGCTGGGCTCGGCCTTCCGCGCCGTGCGCGAGAGCGACGTGGCGGCGCAGGCCATGGGGGTGAACGTGAACGCCATCAAGCGCACCGCCTTCACGCTGTCGGCCGCCTACGCCGGCATCGCCGGCGGCATGTACACCACCTTCGCCTCGTTCATCCACCCGGAAAGCCTGGGCTTCCAGACCACCATCCTGATCCTGACCATGGTGGTGGTGGGCGGCATCGGCTCGGTGCGCGGCGCCATCGCCGGCGCGATCGGCTTCGGCCTGATCTCGGAGCTGCTGCGCCAGGCGCTGTCGTTCCAGGAAATCATCTACGGCGTGATCCTGATGGGCTTCATGATGTTCGCGCCCAAGGGCCTGTTCGCCAGCCGCGAGGCGCGCCGCCACGCGCCGCCGCCGGCCGCCCCGCTGCCCGCGCGCCGGGACGCTCAGGGCGCGACCGCCAAACCCACGCAAAGGAGCGCCGCATGAGCGCCCAACCCTACCTCGACGTCCAGGGCCTGACGGTGAAATTCGGCGGCCTGACCGCCATCAACGGCCTGTCGATGCAGGTCGAACGCGGCCGCATCCACGCGTTGATCGGCCCCAACGGCGCCGGCAAGTCCACCACCTTCAATTGCGTCTCGCGCTACTACCGGCCGACGCAGGGCCGCATCGTCTTCGACGGCATCGACGTCACGAAAAAGAAGCCGCACGAAATGGCGGCGCTGGGCGTGGCCCGCACCTTCCAGAACCTGGAGTTGTTCAGCGCACTGAGCGTGCGCGAGAACGCGCTGCTGGGCACCTATGCGCACGGCGCCAGCACGGCCGCGCGCCTGCTGCGCCCGGCCACCGCCGAGGCGCGCGAACGCGTCGAACACCTGCTCGAACGCGTCGGCCTGGCCGACTTCCTCGACACGCCCGCGTGCAGCCTGGACTTCGGCCGCCAGAAGATGCTGGAACTGGCGCGCGCGCTGGCCATCTCGCCCAAGCTGCTATTGCTGGACGAGCCCGCCGCCGGCCTGCGCAATCGCGAAATCGAGACGCTCGACCGCATCCTCACCGAGCTGTGCGAACGCGACGGCATCACGGTGCTGCTGGTCGAGCACGTAATGCAGCTGGTGATGTCGATCTCGGATCGCATCACCGTCATGTCGTTCGGCGAGAAGATCGCCGAAGGCACGCCCGCGGAGGTGCGCAGCAACCCCCGCGTCATCGAAGCCTATCTGGGCAAGGGAGCCGCCGGTGGCTGAGAACCTGCTTGAAGTCGAATCGGTCAGCGCCGCCTACGGCAATATCCGCGCCCTGCAGGACGTGTCGCTGAAAGTGCCGCAGGGCGCCATCGTCGCGCTGCTGGGCGCCAACGGCGCCGGCAAGTCCACCACGCTCAACGTGATCTCGCGGCTGGTGACGCCCACCGCGGGCAGCGTGCGCTTTGCGGGCGAGGCCATCCATCGCCAGCCGGCCGACGCCATCGTCAGCCGCGGCATCGTGCAGGTGCCGGAGGGCCGCGAGATCTTCCGCGAAATGAGCGTGCGCGAGAACCTGGAGATGGGCGCCTACCTGCGCCAGGACCGCCAGGCGGTCAAGGCCGACCTGGACATGGTCTGCGATACCTTCCCGCGGCTGCGCGAGCGCTTCGAGCAGAAGGCCGCCACGCTGTCGGGCGGCGAACAGCAGATGCTGGCCACCGGCCGCGCCATGATGGCGCGCCCGCGCATGATCCTGCTGGACGAACCGTCCATGGGCCTGTCGCCGCTGGTGGTGGAACAGATATTCGACATCGTGCTGCGCCTGAACCGCGAACAGGGCATCACCATCCTGCTGGTGGAACAGAACGTGAAGCTGGCGCTGTCGGTGTCCAGCTATGCCTACATCCTGGAAAACGGCGAGATCGCGCTGGAAGGCGCATCGGCCGCGCTGGCCAGCGACGAAGGCGTGCAGCGCGCCTACCTGGGCGGCTAGGAGCGAACCATGACCCTGATGATGCAAGACAAGCGGGTCCTCGTCACCGGCGCCGGGCGCGGCCTGGGCGCCACCATCGCGCAGGGCTTCGCGCGCGAAGGCGCCACCGTGATCGTGGCCGACCTCGATCCCGCCCTGGCCCGCGCCAGCGCCCAGGCCATCGCGGCCGCCGGCGGCCGCGCCATCGACGCCGCGCTGGACGTGACCGACGCCGAGGCGGTACGCGCCTTCGCCGCCGAATGCGAAGCGCGCCACGGTGCCATCGACGTGCTGGTCAACAACGCCGGCATCTCGGCGCGCGCGCCGTTCGACGATCCACAGACCCCGCAGATCTGGGAACGCGTGATGAACGTGAACCTGCAGGGCACCTTCAACGTCACCCACGCCTTCGTCGAACAGCTCAAGGCCCGCCGCGGCGCCATCGTCAACCTGTGCTCGATCGTGGCCTATGGCTGCGGCATCTCGACCGCCGGCTACGTGGTCTCCAAGGGCGGCGTGCGCTCGTTCACCGAAGTGCTGGCGCGCGACCTGGCGCCGCACGGGGTGCGCGTCAACGCCGTCGCCCCCGGCCTGATGGAAACCGAGATGACCGCCGGCCAGCGCGCCCAGGCCCACGGCACCGACTGGTACATGCGGCGCGCGCCGATGGCGCGGGCCGGACGCGCCGACGAGATCGTCGGCCCCGTGCTGTTCCTGGCCTCGGCCATGGCCAGCTACGTCAATGGCGTGGTGCTGCCGGTGGACGGCGGCTACCTGGCCGTATAGGAATCGATATGGAACCCCTCAACTCCCTCGGCACCGCGCTGGTCACCGGCGGCGCCAGCGGCATGGGCCTGGCGATCGTCGAGCGGCTGGCGCGCGACGGCTTTCGGGTCGTCATGGCCGACCGCAACGCGGCCCTGGCCGACAAGGAAACCCAGGCGCTGCGCGCGCAGGGCCTGGATGTGGACTACCGCGTGGTCGACCTGGCGGACGAACACGCCACCCGCGCCCTGGTGCGCGAACTGGCGCCGCTGGCGGCGCTGGTCAACAACGCCGGCCTGTTCGATGAGCGCAAGTTCTTCGACGTCACCAGCGATGATTACCGGCGCATGTACGACGTCAACCTGCTGGCCGTCGCCACCCTGACGCAGGAAGCCGCGCACGACATGGCCGCCGGCGGCAAGATCGTCAACATCGCCTCGCGCGCCTACCTGGGCGCGCGCAACCATCCGCACTACGTGGCCTCGAAGGCTGCGCTGGTGGGCTACACCCGCGCCTCGGCCATGGAACTGGCGCCACGCGGCATCCTGGTGAACGCCATCGCCCCCGGGCTGATCGACACCCCGCTGCTGCGCAATCTGAGCCCCGAACGCCTGGCGGCGCAGTTGGCGCTGCAGCCCACGGGCCGCGCCGGCCAGCCGCGAGACGTGGCCAACGCGGTGTCGTTCCTGGCCTCGCCGCAAATGGACTTCATCACCGGCCAGGTGATTTTCGTGGACGGCGGCAAGTCGCTGGGCGGGTCGGGAGCATAGGCAGCATGGACAGCATCAAGTGGGACAAGGAAGTCGACGCGCTCGTGGTCGGCTCGGGCGCGGGCGGCATGAGCGCCGCGCTGACCGCCAGCGTGGCGGGCCTGGACGTATTGCTCATCGAGAAGACCGACCGCATCGGCGGCTCGACCGCCATTTCCGGCGGCGCGCTATGGATACCGCTGAACGCGCAGACCGAGGCCGCCGGCCATCCGGACAGCTTCGACAAGGTCTGGACCTATCTGCAGGAAACCGTCGGCGCGGCGGCCCCCGACGAGATGAAGCGCGCCTATCTGGACGCCGGCCCGCGCATGATGGATGACCTGGTCGCGCGCGGCTTCCTGCAGGTGGCCGCGCGCACCGCCTCGCCCGACTATTACCCCGACCTGCCCGGCGCCGCCATGGGCGGCCGCTCGCTCGATCCGGTGGAATTCGACGGCCGCAAGCTGGGCCGCCATTTCAAGACGCTGCGCGATCCGTTGAAGGAGTTCACGGTGCTGGGCGGCATGATGGTCAGCATCACCGACGTGCGCCACCTGCTGCGCGCCACCCGCGCGTTCGCCTCGTGGCGCCACGCCATGAAGCTGGTGCTGCGCTATGGCGCCGACCGCCTACGCGGCTACCACCGCGGCACCCGCCTGCTGCTGGGCAACGCGCTGGCCGCCCAACTGTTCCACGCGATGTTGGCGCGCAAGGTGCCCTACTGGCTAGACACGCCGGCGCTGACGCTGCTGCGCGATGCCGACGGCGCGGTGCTGGGCGCCACCGTCGAGCATGAAGGCCGGCGCATGAACATCCGCGCCCGCCGTGGCGTGGTCATGGCCACCGGCGGCTTTCCGTGGGATTCGACGCGCCGCCGCCAGACCTACCCCCACCCCACCGACGACTGGTCGATGGCGCCGCGCGACAATACCGGCGACGGCATCCGCCTGGCCGAGGACGCCGGCGCGGCGCTGGGCCAGGGCCATTCCAGCCCCGCCTTCTGGGCGCCGGTGTCGATCCTGGAACAACCCGGCGGCAAGCGGCTGCACTATCCGCACCTGGTGTGGGACCGCGCCAAGCCCGGCCTCATCGCCGTCAACGGCGCCGGCCGCCGCTTCGTCAACGAATCGACTTCGTACCACGCCTTCGTGCAAGCCATGTACCGCAGCCACGAGCAGGTGCCGACGATGCCAGCCTTCCTGCTGTGCGACCAGCGCTTCATCGATACCTGGGGCCTGGGCCTGGCGCTGCCCGGCGGACGGCCGCGCCAGCATCTCATCGATGCCGGCTACCTGCTGCAAGGCGCAACGCTGGAGGCGCTGGCGCAGAAACTGGGCGTGCCGCCCGATGCGCTGCACGCGACCGTCGCGCGCTACAACGAATACGCGGCGCAAGGCCTGGACCCCGACTTCGGCAAGGGGAGCACCGCCTACAACCGCTACCTGGGCGATCCCGAGCACCAGCCCAACCCCTGCCTGGCGCCGCTCGGCGCCGGCCCCTACTACGCGGTCAAGGTCTATGCCGGCGACATCGGCACCGCCCGCGGCATCGCCGCCAATGGCAACGCGCAGGCGCTGGACGCCGCCGGCCAGCCGATTCCCGGCCTCTACGTGGCCGGCAACGACATGCATTCGGTCATGGGCGGCGCCTACCCGGCGCCCGGCATCACGCTCGGACCCGCCCTGACTTTCGGCTGGGTCGCTGGACAACACCTGGCCCGTGCCCAACACTGACGCACCACCACCGACAAGGACTCCCATGAAGATCTACTTCTCGCCCGCCTCGCCCTTCGTGCGCAAATGCATGGTCATCGCCCACGAACTGGGCCTGGCCGACCGCATCGAGAAACTGCCCAGCGCCGCCGGCCCCGTGGCCCGCGACCAGAACATCATCCCGGACAATCCGCTGGGCCAGGTGCCGACGCTGATCACCGACGACGGCCAGCGCCTGTTCGACAGCCGCGTCATCTGCGAATACCTGAACGACCTGGGCAAGGGCGCGCTGTTCCCCACTGGCGCCACCCGCTGGGCCGCGCTGGCCGAACAATCCCTGGGCGACGGCATGCTGGGCGCCGCGCTGCTGGCGCGCTACGAAACCGTGCTGCGCCCCGAGCCGCTGCGCTGGGACGGCTGGTACGAAGGCCAGATGGGCAAGGTGCGCGACGGCCTGGCGCTGCTCGAGAAGACCGCCGCCCGCCTGGAAGGCCGCCTGGACATCGGCACCATCACCGTCGGCTGCGCCCTGGGCTACCTGGACTTCCGCTATCCCGATTTCGACTGGCGCGCCGGCCATCCCGCCGTCGCCGCCTGGTTCAAGGCGTTCAACCAGCGCCCCTCGATGCAGGCCACGCTGCCGCACGCCTGACCCGCTCCGGTTTGGGTGGCCGCCAAGCCTGGAGAACCCGCCGGGCTCCCGGCGCAACGGCCGCCCGGTACGGCGCGCCCTCTTGGGCCCGCCGCTCGCCCCTGGCTTTTGCCAGGGGCTTTTTTTTTCTTACAGATCGACATACCGCCCCGCCCAGGGCCGTCTATATTGAACTTCCGAGGTCCCCGCCGGACCAACTGGTAGACCCACAGACCAGGGAGCCCACGCATGAACGTGACCGCCGTCTCCCCCATCGCCCGCGTCGCCCCGCCGTATGCCGCGCGCATACCGTTGCTGGACGATACACGCCCCGTCTGGGAAGCCGAATGGGCCGCCCGCAACGCCGCCACGCGCCAGGCGCAACGCAGCGCGCAGGCGCAGGCCGCCTGGCAGGCCCAGCGCGTCACCCGCGCGGCTGCCTCGCCGCAGGCGGATGACGCCGATGCCGGCCGCGCCGTCACCAACACGCCATCCAGGGCGGTCGCCCTCACGGCCGCCGCGCCCGCCGCCATCAATGTCGACCAGCTGCGCGACCTGTACGCCGATGCCCGCCTGCGCCGCGCCATCGATGAATTCTCGGCGCGCCCCGACCCGGTGGCGCTGCGCGCCGACAGCGCCAACGACCTTGGCACCATCGAAGGCCTGACGCCGCTGCAGCCTTATCGCGTGGCCATGGGCAACCCGCAAGTGCAGGAACTGCAGACCACCGTGGCCTTGAAGGCCGCGGGCCTGGGCATCCCCAAGGTCGAGAACATCGGCCCCACCGAGAACGTGACCGACCAAGCCCGCTACCGGCCCAACGCGCGCACCTGATTGAGCCGCGCAGGCGCAATCCGCGCCTGGCCCCCCGCTCGCGACACGAAGGCTCGGGTATAAACGCCTCGGATAACGCTCACGTGCACCGCTGCGCCGATCCAGGCAAGAAAAAAGCCGCCCACACGGGCGGCTTGTCACTTGCCGGACGGCGACGTCCGATCAGTGGAAGAACTCGGCGATCATCGTTGCGCCCAGGAAGGTGCCGGCGTTGGCCGCCAGCGACACCACCACGATCTTCCAGCCCAGCTTGCGGAAGGCCGGCAGGTCCTTCAGGATCGACAGGCCGGCCATCGCCAGGATCACCGTGGTGAACGGCAGGAAGTTGACCTTGTTGACCGCGGCGATGATCTGGTCCGAGTACGGCACCGCGCCTGGGCAGCCCACGGTCATGGCGATCAGCGACAGCACCGCCACGGCGGGCAGCTTGGGCACCACGCGCAGCAGCAGGTCGGCGATCACGACCAGCAGGATGATGATCAGCATGCCGGGCAGCGCGTCCAGGATCGGCACCTTGTAGCCGAACTGGTTGCCGACCAGGGCGAACAGGCCGCACACGGCATAGGCCGTCAGGCGATCGCCGAAGCCCATCTTCACGGCATGCGACGGCGCCTCGGTCGCGGCCGTGGTGTCGGCGGCGGTCTCGGCCTTGGCGCGCGAGAAGCGGCCCAGCACCGGCTCCAGCTTGCCGTACAGGAAGATGGTCGTCGGCAGCGAGATGAACAGCGTGAAGTACACGCCCACCACCGTGGTCAGCAGGTTGGCGGCGGCGGCCAGCGCGGCCACCTGGTGCGCCACTTCCGGCGTCTGCTGCGAGGCGATAGCGCCCACGCCCGCGGCCATCATGCTGCCCGAGCCCACGCCGGCGCCCATGGCGAGCGAGCGCGGATCGAAGATGTTCAGGCTGGTGATGAAGCCGGCCATCAGCGCCACGAACAGCGCGCCGATCACGGTGCCGGTGATGTACTCGGCCATCACGCCGCGGCCTTCGGGCGAATTCATGCCGTAGCGCTCGCCGATGATCGCCAGGCTGGGCTCGCGGCCCACCGAGAAGGTCGCGCCAATGGCTTCGCGCTTGATGCCCAGCAGCAGCGCCAGCGGCAGGCCGATGGCCATGGTGCCGAAAAAGTGGCCGAACTCCTGGAACACCAGGGCCCAGCCGGCCTCGCGCACCTGCGGCAGCGAACCGCCGACCATCAGGCCCAGCTTGGCCAGGAACGGCAGCAGCGCGTATTGCAGGTAGCCGCTGATGCGGGTCTGCATGGCGGTGTCGATACCCGCGTTGGCCGGCAGGCGCTGGCCGAAGGCGGCCACGACCGCGCCGATGAAGATGGCCCAGAGCATGGGCTGCAGAACGATCTTGCCCGGGCCCACCGCGAAGGTGACGCTGCCGATCGCTTCGGACACGAGCACCACCAGCAAGATGGCGACAAGCATGCGGATGCGGCTCGATAGCGACATGGCGGGCATGGCCAGGCTGGCGCTGGCATGAGACATCGGATTCCCCTGAGTACGTGAGTAGGTATGGCGCGGCCCGATCGGCATGTCCGTGGCGGGCCAGCCCCGCTGAACGGCTGGCGCGGGACGGCGTGCACGGGGCGGTCCGTAGGGACGGCTCGCGATGCGAGCGGGCGGCAGCGGCGATTTTCGCCCGGGGGCCGGCGCGCCAACCATGACAGCGCCTGGGCTAATGTGTTGCGTAAAATGCAACGGATGCCCCTGGGCAGGGAATTTTTTGCAAGAACCGGCAATATATAAGGGTAAACCCTCAATATGTTGCAGACCGAACCGATGCCTTTGCGCCACGGAGCCGCCCCATGGACGAAAAACTCGACGCCCGCCGCACCCATTACTTCATGCAGGTCATGAGCCGCGGTTCGGTGCGCGGCGCCGCCGAAGTGCTGAACATGGACCCGTCCGCCGTCAGCCGCGCCATCGCCGCGCTGGAGCGCGACTGCGGCATGGCCCTGTTCGAGCGGCGCGGCCGCGGCGTGGTGCCGACCGACGCCGGCCACATCCTGGCGCGCTATGTGAAGCGCCAGCAGAACATCCAGGAGAGCTTCTTCTCGGAGATCGACAGCCTGCGCAAGGCGGAGCGCGGCCACATCGACCTGGTGCTGGGCGAAGGCTTCGTCGAGCTGATGTTCGACCGCGTGCTGCCCGGCTACTGGCACAATCATCCGGAAGTCACGCTGGACATCGACGTGGCCCGCACCTCGGAAATCGTGCAGCGCATCGTCGATGACCAGGCCTACATCGGCCTGGTGTTCCAGCCGCCCAACGATGCCCGGCTGCGCACGCACTATTCGCGCCCCGAGCCGATCCGCGCCATCGTGCGCCAGGAGCATCCGCTGACGCGCCTGCAACGGCCGCTGCTGCTGACCGACCTGGTCGAGTATCCCGGCGCCGCGATGCAGGAAGGCTTCGGCGTGCGCCAGCACATCCAGGCCGCCGAGATCAGCGAACAGGTGCGGCTGCGCAACGTGCTGACCACCTCGTCGTTCAAGGCGCTTTGGCAATTCGCCGCCACTGGCATCGGCTACGCCCTGACGCCGCCCATCGCCGTCACCGCCGACATGGCCGCGCTGCGCCTGGCCAGCCTGCCGCTGGCCAACCCCATTCTCAACCAGGGCAGCCTGCACGTGCTCAGCCGCGCCGGCCGCCACATCTCGCCCGCCGCGCGCGAGCTGCTGGACCACATCGTGCGCGGCATCGGCACGCCCGCCGACGCCATCTGATACGGTCGCCTGGCGCGAATCTGCATCTGCCCCGCCCGCGCCGGGGCGGCTACAGTGGCCGCATCCCCTGTCAGGAGACCCTCCCGATGCTCAGCTTCCTGCGCACGGTCAAATCCGTGCTGTGGGGCTTTTTCGGCGTGCGCCGCGGCCGCGGCTACGACGCCGACATCGCCCACAACAAGCCCGCCCCGCTGATCCTCACCGGCCTGTTGATGGCCGCCTGCCTCGTCGTGATCCTGGTGCTGGTGGCGCGCTGGGCGGTCAACGCCGCGCTGTAGGCCGCCGCGCGATTGGCAACGACGCCATGGCGTCAATGGGCGGATCGCGTGCCCGCGTAGCCGCGAGACAGCACGCTAGGGCAGCGCCAGCGCCGACATTTCCGTCAGCAACTGCCCGAACGCCCGCACCGCCGGCGCCTGCTGTTCCGCCTGGCGCGAAATCAGCCTGAATTCGGCATGGGTCAACGGCGGCAGGCCGTAGCGGCCGTCGATCACATCCATGCCGGGCCGCACGTCTTCCTGCGGCAGCGCCGTCACCGCCAGCCCCGCCAGCACGGCCGCGCGCAGGCCCTCCTGGCTGGGCGAGGTGAAAGCCACGCGCCATTCCAGGCCGGCCGCCTGTAGCGCGTCCACGCCGACCAGGCGATGCACGCAGGGCGACGGCGCGAAGGCCAGCGGTATGGGCTCGTCACCGGAAAAGTCGAACGCGTGCGCGGCCGCCCACACGAAGCGCGTGCGCCGCAGCATCGCGCCGCGCTCGGGTTCGCTGGGCAGCGCCATCACCACCGCCAGATCCAGCATATCCGCCTCGACCTGGGTGCGCAGGTCGAGGTAGCTGCCGACCACCACGTCCAGGCGCACCGCCGGAAAGGCGCGCGCGAACCGCGCCAGCAGCAATGGCAGGCGTTCGCCCATGAAATTCTCGGGCACGCCCAGGCGCACCGCCCCCGCCACCGATGACCGCTGGAAACGCCGCGCCAGCGCGTCCTGGGCGCGCAGCACCTGCTCGGCGTAGCGCAGGAAGTCCTCGCCGTCCTCGGTCAGCGCCAGGCTGCGGGTGGTGCGGACCAGCAGCGCGGTGCCGGCCTGCGCTTCCAGGCGCCGGATCTGGTGGCTGACGGCCGACTGGCTCAGGTGCAGCCGTTCGGCGGCGCGGGTGAATCCGCCGGCTTCCTTGACCGCGACGTAGGTGCGCAACAAGGCGGTATCGAAGTCTATGGCGTCAACTCATGATGAATATTGATGAATCCGACGAAATTAAATCATTTCCATCATTTTTAACACGCTCCCAGAATGAGGTCCCGCGGCGGATTCCCGCCGCCGACCTCTCGTGAGAACCCCGATGCCGCTTTCGATAGCGCAGAAAAATAGCTTCACGCTGGCCGCCGTCTGCCTGGCCGCCCTGATGTTCGGCCTGGAGATTTCCAGCGTGCCGGTGATCCTGCCCACGCTGGAACAGGCGCTGCGCAGCGGCTTCCAGGAACTGCAATGGATCATGAACGCCTACACCATCGCCTGCACCACGGTGCTGATGGCAGCGGGCACGCTGGCCGACCGCTACGGCCGCAAGCGCCTGCTGATGGCCAGCCTGGCGGTGTTCGGCCTGACCTCGCTGGTCTGCGGCTGGGCGCAGGACACCGGCGTGCTGATCGCCGGACGCGCGTTGCAAGGCCTGTCCGGCGGCGCCATGTTGATCTGCCAAGTGGCGGTGCTGTCGCACCGCTTCCAGGAGGGCGCCGCGCGTGGCCGGGCCTTTGGCGCCTGGGGCATCGCCTTCGGCGTCGGCCTGGGATTCGGCCCGGTCATCGGCTCGGCCATCGTCGCGCTATCGAGCTGGCAATGGGTATTCCTGGCGCATGGCCCGCTGGCGCTGGTCGCGCTGGGGCTGACGTGGCAGGGCGTGGACGAATCGCGCGATCCGCGCCAGCGCAAGCTGGACGTGGCCGGCATCGTCTCGCTGTCGCTGGCGGTGTTCGGCCTGGCCTGGTTCATTACCCAGGGTCCCGCGGCTGGCTTCACCAGCGCGCCGACCCTCGCCAGCCTGGGCGCGGCCATCCTGGCGCTGGTCGTCTTCGTGATCGCCGAACGCCGCTGCGCCGACCCGATGTTCGACTTCGCGGTGTTCCGCATCCGCCGCTTCTCCGGCGCGCTGCTGGCGTCGGCCGCGATGAACTTCAGCTTCTGGCCCTTCATGATCTACCTGCCACTGTATTTCCAGAACGGCCTGGGCTACGGCGGCCTGGGCACCGGCCTGTCGCTGCTGGCTTACACCTTGCCGACACTGGTGGCGCCGCCGCTGGGCGAGAAACTGGCGCTGCGCTACCGCCCCGACACGGTGATCCCGGCCGGCCTGTTCGCCATCTGCCTGGGCTTCGCGCTGATGAAATGGGGCAGCGGCGTCGCGCACGCCAGCTGGCTGACGATGCTGCCCGGCTGCCTGCTGGCCGGCACCGGCCTGGGCCTGATCAATACGCCCGTCACCAACACCACCACGGGCGCGGTGCCCGGCGACCGCGCCGGCATGGCCTCGGGCATCGACATCAGCGTGCGCATGATCAGCCTGTCGATCAATATCGCCTTGATGGGGTTCCTGCTGGTCGAAAGCGTGCTGTCTTCCTTGCGCCGCCATTGGCCCCAGGCGCCCGCCGATGCCACGCTGCGCGCCATGGCCGAGGCCCTGTCGGCGGGCAACCTGGGCGATGGCGCGGGGCTCGCGATCCCCGCGGACGTGGCCCGGACCGCGCTGACGCAGGGGTTCGGCGACGTGATGCTGTACGGCGCGGCGGCCGTCGGCCTGCTGGCGCTGGCCAGCCTGGCTACCTTCCGGGGTGCCCGGCCGCGTCACCGGGCGGTCGCCGGGTCCGGCGGCTGAACGCCGCCACGCGGGTGTCTGCCGCAGGCATACGCTTATTACCAGAATGACTTAGACGGTCGAAGCGGCTGCCTGTTACGGTTATGAATCCCCCAGTCCCCGCCTACGGCGGGCCACGCTTGCGGGGACCAGACCGAGAAGACCTCAAGGGCAGTAGACATGTACGTGTATGACCCCGTCGACCAGCAGCTCGTCGAGCAGCGCGTGGCGCAGTTCGCCGACCAGACGCGCCGCTTCCTCGATGGCCAGCTCACCGAAGATGAATTCCGCGTCCTGCGCCTGCAGAACGGCCTTTACATCCAGCGCCACGCGCCGATGCTGCGGGTGGCCATTCCCTACGGCATCCTGGCCTCGCGCCAGCTGCGCACCCTGGCGCACATCGCGCGCAAGTGGGACCGGGGCTACGGCCACTTCAGCACGCGCCAGAACATCCAGTTCAACTGGCCCAAGCTGGAAGACGTGCCGGACATCCTGGCCGAACTGGCCACGGTGCAAATGCACGCAATCCAGACCAGCGGCAACTGTATCCGCAACACCACCACCGACCACTTCGCCGGCGTCGCGCCGGACGAGCTGATCGACCCGCTGGTGTGGTGCGAGATCATCCGCCAGTGGTCCACGCTGCACCCCGAATTCGCGTTCCTGCCGCGCAAGTTCAAGATCGCGGTCAGCGGCGCCGTGCAGGACCGCGCCGCGGTCGGCGTGCACGACATCGGCCTGCAGGCGGTCGAGCGCGACGGCAAGCTCGGTTTCCGCGTCTGGGTCGGCGGCGGCATGGGCCGCACGCCCATCGTCGGCAAGCTGATCAACCCGTTCGTCGAATGGCAGGACCTGCTGACCTACCTGCAGGCCGCGCTGCGGGTCTACAACCTGCATGGCCGCCGCGACAACAAGTACAAGGCGCGCATCAAGATCCTGGTGAAGGACCTGACGCCGGAAGTCTACGCGCAGCAGGTGGACGAACAGTGGCAGCTGATCAAGGGCGGCCCCGACACCATCACGCAGGAATTCGTCGACACCATCGCCGCGCGCTTCATCTGGCCGCAATACGATCCGGCCGCGGCGCACGATACCGACAACACGGCGGCGCTGGCCGCCGCCGACAAGCGCTTCGCGCGCTGGGTCCGCACCAACGTGCACGCCCACAAGACGCCGGGCTACGCCGCCGTCACCGTCTCGCTCAAGGCCACCGGCGTGCCGCCGGGCGACATCACCGCCGACCAGATGGACGCGGTGGCCGCGCTGGCCGATGAATACGGCTTCGGCGAACTGCGCGTGTCGCACGAGCAGAACCTGATCCTGGCCGACGTGCGCCGCGCGCGCCTGCACGAGTTGTGGGGCAAGCTCGAAGCGCTGAACCTGGCCACGCCCAACGTCGGCCTGCTGACCAACATCATCGCCTGTCCGGGCGGGGATTTCTGCGCGCTCGCCAATGCCGTGTCGATCCCCGTGGCCGAGGCCATCCAGCGCCAGTTCGACAACCTCGACTACCTGTTCGAGATCGGCGAGCTGGACCTGAACATCTCCGGCTGCATCAACTCCTGCGGCCACCACCACGTCGGCCACATCGGCATCCTGGGTGTCGATAAGGCCGGCGAAGAGTGGTACCAGGTCACCATCGGCGGCCGCCAGAACGGCGCCGCCAAGCCCCTGCCTGACATCGAATCGACGAAGGGCGGCGGCGCCGCCATCGGCCGCATCATCGGCCCCTCGTTCGCCCGCGACCAGGTGCCGGGCGTGGTCGACCGCCTGATCCGCACCTACCTTGGCCTGCGCGACAGCGAGGAGGAACGCTTCATCGACGTGGTGGACCGCGTCGGCATCGATCCCTTCAAGCAAGACGTGTATTCCGACCCCGCCTTTGCCAAGCCCGCCCAGGAGGCCGCCCATGTCTGAGCCCTACGCCCACGACGCGCCCGGCCCGCACCTGATCCGCAACGGGCAACTCGAAAGCGACGCGGCCCGCCCCTTCGTGCCCGATCCCGAGGTGGCGGCCGACGGCCAGGTGCCGACCGACGAGCCCGGCTGGATCGTGCCGCTGGCCACCTGGAAGGCCTCGCGCGCCACGCTGCGACGCCATCGCCATCCGGTCGCGGTCCTGCTGGGACCCGACGCTGATCTGCGCGACCTGCTGGAAGCCGACGGCACGCTCGATCCCGCCGGCATCGCCTTCATCGCGGTGGACTTCCCCGTCTACACCGATGGCCGCGGCTATTCGCTGGCGCAACTGCTGCGCACCCGCTATCACTGGACGGGCGAGCTGCGCGCGGTCGGCGACGTGATGATCGACACCATCCACTACCAGGCGCGCGTCGGCTTCGACAGCTTCCTGGTCAAGCCGGGCCACGACCCGCGCAAGGCGCTGGACGCGTTCAAGACCTTCACGGTGCACTACCAGAAGACCTACCGCGCGCCCGCGCCGGCGCAGGCCTGACACGCGCAGCCGGCCTCGATGCCATCGAGGCCGGACCGAACCCTTATCGTTCAATCCGCCTCGTCGACCACGCCGGGCAAGCTCCAGCGCTGGCGCCTGACCTCGTCCTGCCCCAACTGCGTGCGGATCAACTCGGCAATGGCGCGCTGGCGCGGCGCCTGCATGCGGTCGATCAGGCTCGAGACGCTGACCGCCAGCCGCGGATAGCCGCCCGCGTCGCACAACGCCACCCCTACCCCCAGCACGCCCGGCACCGCCGCATTGCCCACCACCGCCCAGCCCCGGTCGCGCGTGTTCTCGGCCAGCCGCCGCATCTGCGCCACCGTCATGCCGCCGTAGGCGCGCAGGGCCTGCTCGTTCTGTGCGATCACCTCGTCGGCCTCGGCCGGCGGCAAGGCGCCCAGCAGCGCCAGGCCGGCCGCGCCCACGCCCAGCGGCTGGCGATGGCCGATGGTCACCGCCAGCACCTGCACCGGATAGTTGCCGACCTCGCGATGCAGGCATAGCGAATCGCCGCCGGCGCGGCAGATCAGGAATGCCGAATCGCCGCTGACGTCGCTGATCTGCCGCAGCACCGGCCGCAGGCCGCGCACCGCTTCGGCGTGCGGATCGCCGGCCATCATCACGCCCAGTTCCGCCATGCGCCAGTGCGGCGCATCCGGCTCGCGCAGCGCGTAGCCCTCCTGCGCCAGCACATCCAGGTACCGGTAGACGGTGGAGCGCTGCATGCCGGCGGCGCGCGCGATGTCGGTCACGTGCATGCCGGCCGCGCCCGCCTGGCGCAGCACGCCCAGCACCCGCAGCCCGCGCCGCAACACCCGCGGGCCGCCGTCGTCGCTTTCCGGTTTGTTCATTTTCTGGACACCTTGCGTTGATGAGGCGCCTATCAAAGCCCAATATGAAGTCGGGCAGGCAAAGATCTGTCCAGATATTAGACAAACAGGACGGAGACAACCATGCAGACATTCAGCAGGCGGCTGGCCGCCAGCGTCGCGGCCCTGGCAGGCGCCATTGCATTCAGCGCGCCGAGCCAGGCTGCCAAACCCTATCCCGAACGCCCGGTGACCCTGGTGGTCGGTTACGCCGCGGGCGGCGCCACCGACATCGTGGCGCGCCTGGTCGCCAAGGCCCTGAACGAGGAACTCGGCCAGACCATCGTGGTGGAGAACAAGACCGGCGCCAACAGCAACATCGGCGCCGAAATCGTCGCGCGCGCCGCGCCCGACGGCTATACGCTCTACGTCGGCTCGATCGCCAACACCATCAACCGCACGCTCTACAGCAAGCTGAACTACGACTTCGTCAAGGACTTCGCGCCGATCGGCCTGCTGGCGACCATCCCCAACATCCTGGTGGTCAACCCCAAGCTGCCGGTCAAGACGGTGCCGGAATACCTGGCCTACGCCAAGGCCCACCCCGGCAAGCTGACCTGCGCCTCGTCGGGCAGCGGCTCGTCCATCCACCTGTCGTGCGAACTGTTCAAGATGCAGACCGGCACCGACATCCTGCACGTGCCCTATCGCGGCAGTGGTCCGGCGGTGGCCGACCTGCTGGGCGGCCAGGTCGATTCCATGTTCGACAACCTGCCTTCGTCATTGCCGCACGTGCAGGCCGGCAAGCTGCGCGCCATCGGCGTCACCTCGCCGCGGCGGCTTCCGGCCGTGCCCGAGGCGCCGACGCTGGCCGAGTCCGGCCTGCCCGACTTCGACGTCGAATCCTGGTTCGGCCTGATGGCGCCGGCCGGCACGCCGCAACCCGTCATCGCGCGCCTGAACCAGGCCTTGAACAAGGCGCTGGCCGACCCCGCGCTGGTGGCGTCCTACAAACAATCGGGCTTCTACGCGCCGCAGCAACCCAACACGCCCGAGACCTTCGGCAAGAAGATCGCCAGCGAAATCGACAAATGGGGCGAAGTGGTCAAGCGCGCCGACATCAAAGCCAACTGAGGAGCACCAGGGTGTACCCGATAGATTTCTTTTTTCGCGCCGCCGAGCAGTATCCGGACCGCGTGGCGCTGGACGCGCCCGAGGGCCAGGTGACGTATGCGCGGCTGGCCACGGACGTGCGCGCGCTGGCCGCCGCGTTGCAGGACCTGGACCCGGCGCCACAGACCCGCATCGCCCTGTGCGCGGGCAACACCAGCCGGCATATCCTGGCGCTGCTGGCGGTGCTGGCCAGCGGCAAGGTCTGGGTGCCACTGAACATCCGCAGCACCGCGCGCGAGATCGGGCGCATCCTGGATGCCACCGAGCCGTCCATCGTCATGGTCGACGGTGCCGGCGACGCGCTGGTGGCGGCGGGCGCGCCGCACCGCGTCAGCCTGTCGGCGGACGCCGCGGGCGTTGCCTTCGAGACCCTGCTGCAACGCGGCGCCGGGCGCGAACCGCTGTGCCACGCGTTGCCGCGCGAGGCCACCCAGGCAATCAAGTTCACCGGCGGCACCACCGGCCTGCCCAAGGGCGTGATGCAGCCCTATCACGCCTGGAACGCCGCCATCATCAACCAGATCCACAGTTGGGGCCTGACGCACGAGGACCGCTACGTGGTCTCCGCTCCGGTGACGCATGGCACCGGCACCTACCTCTTGCCGGTGCTGGCGCGCGGCGGCGCGCACGTGCTGCTCGACAGCGCCACCCCGGCCTCGATCACCGCCGCCTTCCGCGAACGCGGCGGCACGCTCAGCTTCATGCCGCCGACGCTGATCTACATGATCATGGCGCAGCCGGGCGTGTCGCGCGCCGATTTCCCGAGACTGCGCAACCTGATCTACGGCGGCGCGCCCATGCCGCCCGAAAAAGTCGAACGCGCCCGCGCCTTCTTCGGCCCGGTGCTGGGCACCACCTACGGCCAGACCGAGGCGCCGCAGATCGTCACGGTGCTGCGTCCGGCCGACCTGGAATCGCCCGACAACCGCGCCTCGGTCGGCCGCGTCACCTGGCTGTCCGACGTCGCCATCATGGACCCGGCCGGCGCCCTGCTGCCGCGCGGCGCGATCGGCGAAGTGGTGGTGCGCGGCGACCTGGTGATGTCGGGCTACTGGCGCCTGCCCGAGAAGACCGCCGAGACCATCGTCGACGGCTGGCTGCACACGGGCGACACCGGCCTGATCGATGAACGCGGCTACCTGTTCCTGAAGGACCGCCTGCGCGACGTCATCATCACCGGCGGCTTCAACGTGTATCCCGTGGATGTCGAGAACGCGCTGTCGTCGCATCCAGCCGTCTACGAATGCTCGGTGTTCGGCCTGCCCGACGACAAATGGGGCGAGGCCGTCCACGCCGCGGTGCAACTGCATCCCGGCGTCGCGGCCGACGCCGACGCGCTCAAGGCCCACGTGCGCGGCCTGCTCGGCCCGGTCGCCACGCCCAAGCAGATCCACCTCCACGCCAGCCTGCCGCGCTCGCCCGTCGGCAAGGTGCTCAAGAACGCCGTGCGCGACGCGGCCCTCAAGGAGTCTTCATGAACACGCCCGAAACCCGCCTCTGCGCCCATCACCTCACCGGCATGTCGTACCGCGACGTCGACCTGGTGGAAGACCTGATCGGCAAGAAGACCTTCACCGAAGTCATGATCATGCAGATCCTGGGCCGCGAGGCGCGGCCGGTGGACATGCGCATCGTCGACGCGGTGCTGGTGACCCTGATGGAGCATGGCCTCACGCCCAGCGCCATCGCCACCCGCCTGATCTACATGAGCGCGCCCGAAAACCTGCAGGGCGCGGTGGCATCCGGCCTGATGGCAGTCGGCAGCCAGTTCGTCGGCACCATGGAGAACTGCTCGCGCCTGCTGGACCGCATCCGCCAGGCCGCCGACGGCCGCGCCGAGGCGCTGGCGATCGCGCAGGAATTCCGCGCCAGCCGCCAGCCGCTGCCGGGCTTCGGCCATCACCTGCACAAGCCCGACGACCCGCGTTCGATCAAGCTGCTGGCGCTGGCCGAGGCCGAGCCGGACCTGCCCGGCGATTCGCTCAAGGCGCTGCGCCTGCTGGCGGCGGCGATCGACGAGACCTACGGCAAGCACATCACCATCAACGCCACTGGCGCGGTCGCCGCGCTGCTCAGCGAGATCGGCGTGCCCACCGCGCTGATGCGCGGCTTCGCGGTCATCTCGCGCGCCGCCGGCCTGGTGTCGCACGTGGCCGAGGAGCAGCAGAGCCCGAGCGGCCGCTTTATCTGGGAAACCATCGACCACGCCATTCCCTACGTCGGCAAGGGCAAGTCGCACCAGCGCGACGGAGAACCGTCGTGATCCCGCCCGCGCCCGGCGCGCGGCTGGCGGGCAAGATCGCGCTGGTGGCCGGCGCCGGTTCCTCGGCCGCCGGCTGGAGCATCGGCAAGGCCAGTTGCGTGACGCTGGCGCGTCAGGGCGCGGCCATCATCGCGCTGGACGCCGACCGGGCGGCGGCCGAGGACGCGGCCCATGAAGTCGAGCGAGCCGGCGGCCAGGCGCTGCCGGTGCAGGCCGACGTGGCCGACGCCGACGCCATGCGGGCCGCGGTGGCCGCGGCACTGGCCCACTACGGCCGCATCGACGTGCTGCAAGCCAACGCCGGCATCGGCAAGGTCGGCGGCCCGGAAGACATCGACCTGGCCGACTGGGACCGCATCCAGCGCGTCAACGTCACCAGCCTGCTGATCGCCACGCGCCTGCTGGCGCCCGTGATGCGGGCACAGGGCGGCGGCGCCATCGTCACCGTATCGTCGATCGCCGGCATCCGCTACACCGGTTATCCCCACCTGGCTTACAGCGTCAGCAAGGCCGCCGTGATCCATTTCGCGCGCATGGCGGCGCAGCAGTACGCGGCCGACGGCATCCGCGTCAATACCGTGATCCCGGGCCTGATCGATACGCCGCGTGTTGCCAGGAACGTGGCCGGCATGTTCGCCAAGGACGACCTGGAGGCGGCGCGCAAGGCGCGCGACCGGCAGGTGCCGATGGGCCGCATGGGCACGCCCTGGGAAGTGGCGAACGCGGTGGCGTTCCTGGCGTCGGATGAAGCCTCGTACATCACCGGCACGGAACTGCTGGTGGACGGGGGCCTGACGGGCAAATACGCTTAGGGCAAACCGCAAGGAAGAACGTAGCGGCGCAGCCCGGGCGCGTATCCGGACCGCGTGACGCGGAGGACGCGACCAGGCCGCCCCGCGCCCTCGTCGTCAGGGCAGCACCGGAAAACGCGTGGCGATCTCGTCGCCCGTGAACCGCGCCACCCAGCCCGCCGGGTCATTGAACAACCGGATGCAGGTGAACGCGGGCGCCGAGCCCATGTCGAACCAGTGTGGCAGGCCGGCCGGCACCGAGATCAGGTCGTCCTGCTCGCACAGCACCGCGTAGACGCGGCCGGCGGCATGCAGCGTGAACAGGCCGCTGCCGGCAACGAAGAAGCGCACCTCGTCATCGGCGTGCGTGTGCTCGGCAAGGAACTTGCGGCGCAAGGCCTCGCGCTCGGGATGCGCCGGGTCCAGGCTGACCACGTCGACGCTGCGATAGCCGCGCTCGGCCACCAGCCGGTCGATCTCGGGACGATACGCCGCCAGCACCTCGGCCTGCGGCGCGCCGGGGGCCACCGGCGCCTGCGCGCGCCAGCGTTCGAAGGTCACGCCGATGGCGGCCAGCTCGCGCCGGATCTCGCCGGCGTCATCGAGGCGCCGGCCGGCGGCGGGATCGTCCTGCGGATAGATCGTCAGCGTCGACATCGCTTACCAGGAGGTGCTGTACGCGCCAGGGAACTTCTGCGCCACGAAGGCCTTCACCTCGTCGGACTGGTAGGCCTTGATGAAGCGCGCGATGCGCGGATCGTTCTTGTTGTCCTCGCGCGCGGCGATGACCACGGCGGCGAACGGCGCCTCCTTGCTTTCCAGCACCAGCGCATCCTTGGCGGGCGACAGGCCGGCCGGGATGGCGTAGGCCGAATTCACCGCGGCGGCGTCCACGTCGGCCAGCGAGTGCGGCAGTTGCGCGGCCTCGATCTCGACGAACTTGAGCTTCTTGGGGTTGTCGACCACGTCGAACAGCGAAGCCGTCACGGTCACGCCGTCCTTCAGCTTGATCAATTTGGCGGCCTGCAGCACCAGCAGCGCGCGGGCGCCGTTGGTCGGGTCGTTGGGGATCGCCACCTTGGCGCCCGGCTGCAGCTCGTCCAGCGACTTCACGCGCTTGGAGTAGATGCCCATCTGCTGCACCACCGCCGTGGCCACCGGCACCAGCTTGTAGCCGCGCGCCTTGTTCTGCGATTCCAGGAAGGGCTTGTGCTGGTAGATGTTCAGGTCCAGCTCCTTGGCATCGAGCGCGGCGTTGGGCTGGATGAAATCGCTGAACTCGACCAGCTTGACCTTCAGGCCCTGCCTGGCCGCGACCTGCTGCACCACTTCGCCGATCTGGGCATGCGGGCCGACAGTCACGCCGACTTTCAATTCGGCGTCCTGCGCCATGGCCGGCGCGGCGGCGGCAAATCCGATAAGGGTGGCAAGGGCGGCCAGGGTGTGGCGTAGACGCATGGGAATCTCGGCTATCGAACAGGGAATGGAAGCCCCGGATTCTAGTGAGCGTCCTTCAAAACCGGAAGCGATGAATTTTCATATTGATATGCGTCTTTCCATATAAAGCCCGCCGCGATGACAAGCCCGCGCCGGCGCGACACAATAGCGGCTGGATTCAAACACCTTGCCGTCATTGCCATGTCCACCCCCAACGAACTGCATCCCCACGCGCGCGCCCTGCTGGCCGACCACTATGCCGCGGTGGATGCCGACCTGCCCGCCCTGCTCGACCTGCTCTTTGCCCGCAGCGCCGGCGAAGACTGGCACAAGGCCGGCACCTTCAAGCACCACCTGCTTGGCGTCTACCGCACCCTGACGCTATGGAACCAGCCGCGCGAAGTGCGGCTGCTGGGCCTGTTCCACAGCGTGTATGGCAACGAGTACGTCGACCTCACCCTGTTCGACCGCGAGCGCGAACGCAACACGCTGCGCGAGGTGCTCGGGGCCGAGGCCGAGGAATGGGTCAGCCTGTTCTGCGCCATGCCGCGCACCCGCTTCGTGCAGGCCATCCTGAAAGGCCAGGGCCGAGGGGCCGAGGGCCTGACGCTGGAAGGCGCCGACGGCCAGGTCTTCACCTTCACCCCGCGCCAGGTCGCCGCCTTCATCGTGGTGTCGGCCGCCGACATCGGCGAGCAATGGCATAGCTGGCAGGACGAGATCTTCGCCGGCTATCCGCAGCAGCAGCGCCGCGACCTCAAATCGCATTGGGCCGCGTCGCTGTGGCCCGGCCCGCTGAAGCCGCCGTCGAACATCCTGTCGATGCTGTCGCACCTGCTGGCGCCGCTGTCAGCGCTGCCGGCCGATACCGGCATCCCCGTGCCACCCGCGTTCGACCATTGCCGCGCCACCCTCAGCCCGCGCGACGAGGCCGCCGCCAGCGCGCTCTACTGGCAGGTCGTCACCCGCATGCACCCGCAGACCGAAATGGACACCGCGCGCCACATGCTGGACGCCGCGGTGGCGCACAACCCGTGGGTCGCCGAGCCGCGCCTGCTGCTGGCGCAACTGGCGCTGACCGCCGGCGACTTCGAGGCCGCCGCAGGCCACGCCGCCGCCGGCCTGGCCGCGCTGCAAGCCTGGGGCACCGCCTGGGACAAGCGCATCGAGTGGGCCGGCTGGATGGCCTGGGCCCGCATCGAACTGCAGAACGCCCGCGCGCGCCGCTGGCCGGAAAACCTGGCGGCCTTGAACGGCCTGGGGTTGGTGGAGTGATCGCAGCGCGCTGAGCCATGGCGCCCACGCGCACGGTAAAACGAAAACGCCCCAGGAATCGGTAGATCCCCGGGGCGTTGGACCATCACGGCCCGGGGGCCGCGGCGGCGCTTATTTCATGCCTTCCCAGTGCGGACCGGGCACATGGATGTCGAACAGCTCCAGCACCCGGGCCACGGTGTGATCCACCATTTCCTCGATGCTGGCCGGCCGGTGATAGAACGCCGGCAGCGGCGGAAACACAATGCCGCCCATCTCGGTGACGGCGGTCATGTTGCGCAGGTGCGCCAGGTTGAAGGGCGTTTCGCGCACCATCATCACCAGGCGGCGACGCTCCTTGAGCGTGACGTCGGCCGCGCGCGTGATGAGGTTGTCGGACAGGCCATGGGCCACGGCCGCCAGCGTGCGCATCGAGCACGGCACGATGACCATGCCGGCCGTCTGGAACGCGCCGCTGGCCAGCGTGGCGCCCACATCGCGCACGCTGTGCACGTGGTCGGCCAGCGCGTAGACATCATGACGGCTGACATCGAGTTCGTGCTTGATGTTGAGCACGCCCGAGGCCGACACCACCAGGTGCGTCTCGACATCGTCCACGCCGCGCAGCGCCTGCAGCATGCGCACCGCGTACAGGGCGCCGGTGGCGCCCGTGATGCCGACGACCAGTCGCCGCATGGAATCAGGCCGTGGCGCCGGATTGCTCCAGCAGGGTCTTCAGTTCGCCGGACTCGTTCATCTCGTTCATGATGTCCGAACCGCCGATGAATTCACCGGCCACGTACAGCTGCGGAATGGTGGGCCAGCTGGAGAATTCCTTGATGCCCTGGCGGACTTCGTCGTCCTCCAGCACATTCACGGTGACCAGCTTCTTGACGCCACAGCTCTTGAGGATCTGGATGGCCTTGCCGGAAAAGCCGCATTGCGGGAATTGGGCGGTGCCCTTCATGAACAGCACGACCGGGTGCTGGGTCACGGTTTCGCGGATGAATTCTTGAACGTCGCTCATGGTGGTCTCTTGGACAGGAGGCATAACGGAATACGCCAATTATAGGTACAGGCGGGATTTCGTCCCGGATACCCCGGAACCGCCCCGGGGAATCGGCCGGTCGCCGCGCGGCGGCCGGTTACAAATCGCCCGTGCGGCGTCAGCCACGCCCGGGCCAGCGTCCGCCGGAAATGCGCTCGATGCCGGCCAGGTCGCGTCGGCTATGGACATCGCTGAAGCCCGTCGCCGCCAGCAAGGCGCGCACCGCTTCGGCCTGGTCCCAGCCGTGCTCCATCCACAGCGCACCGCCCGCCTTCAGGTGGCGATGGGCGCCGGCCACGATGCGGCGCAGGTCTTCCAGGCCGTCGGCGCCGTCGGTCAACGCGCCACGCGGCTCGAAGCGCACGTCGCCCTGCCCCAGGTGCGGGTCGTCGCTGGCGACATAGGGCGGGTTGGACACGATCAGGTCGAAGCCCTCGCCGGCCGGCACCGCGTCGTACCAGCTGCCTTCGACGAAGCGCACCGAGGCCGTCAGCTCCCAGGCATTGCCCGCGGCCACCGCCAGCGCGGCGGCGCTGACGTCGCTGGCCATCACCCGCGCATCGCGACGCGCCAGTGCGATCGAGATGGCGATGGCGCCGCTGCCGGTGCCCAGATCCAGCACCGCCGGCGCCGCTTGGCCGGCGACGCATTCCAGCGCCGTTTCCACCAGCACCTCGGTGTCCGGACGCGGAATCAGCACGTCGGGCGTGACGCGGAACATGTGCCCCATGAACTCGCGCTGGCCCAGCAGATAAGCCATTGGCTCGCCGGCCAGGCGGCGCTGCGCCAGCGCCTCGTAGGCCGCGGCCACTTCGGGCGCCAGCGGATCGGTGTCATGCGCCAGCAGCCAGGCGCGCGGCTTGGCCAGCACGTGCTCGAGCAGCATGCGCACCTCGAGCCGGGGCAGGCGCGTGTCCAGCAACAGGCTCTTGATCTGGGTCGTCATGGTCGGAACGTTCTCGCCGAAGGGGCCGCCCAGCCGCTCAGATATCGTCGCCCAGCGCCGCCAACTGCTCGGCCTGGTGCTCGGCGATCAGCGCGCCGGTCAGCTCTTCCAGGTCGCCTTCCATGATCTGCTGCAGCTTGTACAGCGTCAGGTTGATGCGATGGTCGGTGACGCGGCCCTGCGGGAAGTTGTAGGTGCGGATGCGCTCGGAACGGTCGCCGGAGCCGATCAGGCTCTTGCGCTCGGCCGCTTCCTTGCTCTGGCGCTCGCGCGTTTCCTTGTCCTTCAGGCGCGCGGCCAGCACCTGCATGGCCTTGTCCTTGTTGCGGTGCTGCGAGCGGTCGTCCTGGCATTCCACCACCAGCCCCGTCGGCAAGTGCGTGATACGCACGGCCGAGTCGGTCTTGTTGATGTGCTGGCCGCCGGCGCCGCTGGCGCGGAAGGTGTCGATGCGCAGGTCGCTCGGGTTGATGACGATCTCCGACATCTCGTCGGCTTCGGCCATGATGGCCACCGTGCAGGCCGAGGTGTGGATGCGGCCCTGCGCCTCGGTGGCGGGCACGCGCTGCACGCGGTGCGCGCCGGACTCGAATTTCAGGCGGCCGTAGGCGCCGTCGCCCTCGATGCGCGCGATCACTTCCTTGTAGCCGCCCAGCTCCGACGGGCTTTCCGACATCAGCTCGACGCGCCAGCCGCGCTGTTCGGCGTAGCGCGTGTACATACGCAGCAGGTCGCCCGAGAACAGCGCGCTTTCGTCGCCGCCGGTGCCAGCGCGGATTTCCAGGAACACGCTGCGGCCGTCATTGGGGTCGCGCGGCAGCAGCAGCAATTGCAGCGCCGCCTCCAGCGATTCGAGCTTGACGCGGCCGCTCTTGATCTCGTCCTCGGCCATCGCCTTCAGCTCGGGATCGGCCAGCATCTCCTGCGCGGTCGCCAGGTCTTCCTCGCCGCGCACGAAGGCGGTGAACGCCTCGACCACCGGCTCCAGTTCGGCGCGCTCGCGCGACAGCTTGCGGAAGCGGTCCATGTCGGACGCGGTTTCCGGTTCGGCCAGCAGCGCGTCCACCTCGATAAGGCGGTGACACAGATGCTCCAGCCGGCTGCGCATGGAAGATTTCATGATGGGGATTCAGCAAGGGAAAACGGAAATGGCGGGCGCCCGCAACGAGCGCCCGCCGCAAGGCGGGGCGGAGGCAGCGCCGCTAACGGCGGGAGTCGCGGCCGGGGAACAGGCGCGGCATCCAGGCAAGCAGTTGCTTGCGGTCCTCGCCTTCGCTGCGGTTCAACGCCGCCAGCGGGCCATGCAGGTATTTCTGGGTCAGGCCGTGGGCCAGTTGCTCGAGCACGGCCTCCGGCGATTCGCCGCGCGCCAGCAGGCGGCGGGCGCGTTCGAGTTCGGCGGCGCTGACGTCTTCGGCGGCCTGGTGCAGGTCGCGGATGACGGGCACCACTTCGCGCGATTGCATCCAGTGCATGAAGCCCTGGACGCGGGTTTCGATGATGGCCTCGGCCTGCACTACCGCGGCGCGGCGGGCGTCGGTGCCGGTCTGGACCAGGCGGCCCAGGTCATCGACGGAATACAGGTAGACGTCGTCCAGGCGGCCGACCTCGGGTTCGATGTCGCGCGGCACGGCCAGGTCGATCATCACCATGGGACGGTGGCGGCGCAGGCGCGTGGCCCGTTCCACCATCCCCAAACCGAGGATGGGCAGGGAGCTGGCCGTACAGGAGACCACCACGTCGAATTCGGACAGGCGCTCGGTCAGGTCCGACAGCTTCATGGTGCTGGCCGAGAACCGGTTGGCCAGCAGCTCGGCGCGTTCGGCCGTGCGATTGGCCACCACCATGCTGCGCGGACGCTGCGCGGCGAAGTGGGTGGCGCACAGCTCGATCATTTCGCCCGCGCCGATGAACAGCGTGCGGGCCTGGTCCAGGTTGCCGAACACGCGTTCGGCCAGGCGCACCGCGGCGGCGGCCATGGACACCGACTGCGCGCCGATGGCGGTCTGCGAACGGACTTCCTTGGCCACCGAGAAGGTGCGCTGGAACATCTGGTGCAGCAGCGTGCCGAGCGAACCGGCTTCGCCAGCCGCGCGCACGGCGTCCTTCATCTGGCCAACGATCTGGGTTTCGCCCAGCACCATGGAATCGAGCCCGCTGGCCACGCGGAAGGCGTGGCGCACGGCGTCGTCCTGCTGGTGGCGGTACAGATGCGGGCGCAGCGTGCCGGCATCGAGGCGGTTGTGCTCGGCCAGCCACGCGGGCAGCTGGTCGGCCACGTGGCCGTCGGCGGCGCAATAGATTTCGGTGCGGTTGCAGGTCGACAGGATGGCGGCTTCGCGCACCGACCCGCCGAACGCGGAACGTAGGCCTTCCAGCGCCGGCTTGACCAGATCGACGGGCATGGACACGCGTTCGCGAACCGAAACCGGCGCGGACGTGTGATTCAGACCGAAGGCTAGGACAGCTACCGACATGTAAAGGACAAGGCCGTGAGTATTAGAGCTGTGGTCCCCGCAAAGCCCATGCGGTGCAGCGTGCATGTAACAGCGGACCGGCCATGATTATACTCCCGCGGGTTATCCCCACGCCATTCGGGCCCCTGGCCGCGACCGTGTGTCGCACCCCATGCAATGGCCGTTTGCGATACCATGCGCCCCTGCCGCTTGCCGCGTTGGAAGGCGGCCCGAAAATTCTTCACACTTTTTTCGAGGCGGCTGGCACAAGTCCAAAAAATTGTGTATAGTTGCGGACTTCGTTGGCCTGGTAGCTCAGTTGGTAGAGCAGCGGATTGAAAATCCGCGTGTCGGTGGTTCGATTCCGCCCCAGGCCACCAGAATACAAGGCCCCAGTGCTCCCACGAGCACTGGGGCTTTTCACATCTCGAGCAACGTACAGCCGCCCCGAACAGTGCCCCCAAACGTGCCCCCATAGCCTGGCCCAGAGCCCGAGCTAGCCAGGGGCCCATTCGACATTAGCCCCCCCCCGCAGCATGCTTGCTCAGTCAGGCTGCCTCCAATCGGTGGCGCGTCTGTGGGCCCAATGCGCCGCGCATGATGACACCGCGTGAACCAGCATCAGGGCCGCAGCCAAGCTGGCTACCATCACGTGCTTGCGGGCCTCCTGGCGCCCATCGAACGTCGATATGACCACGTCGGCCAAGATGATCACCAGCAGCGTGACGCTCAGGATTCTCGACGCGAATCTGCCCTCAGGCGACGCGCCAGCGGGAAAAATCGCCAATATCCCGGCCAGCAGAATCGACAAAACGAAAATCCCGGCACCGGCCACCTTGGTGGACCCCACGGCAAAAGCGGATACCAGCGCTGGAGGGTACTTGGCCTTTTCGCCATGAATCATCCCCAATGCGGTATCGAAGTTACCCACCTCCTTGGCGTTCTGCCACAGCGACCCCAAGAATGCGCGCGGGTCGAGCACAATGGCCTTTAGGAAGGTCTTGACAGTGATCTCCGGGTGTTCGGCAACAAACCTTCCCGTATCAGGGTGCCAAGCACTCTTTCCGATAAGCGATATCGATGTTGCAGGCAGATCCAATGCTTCCAGCACCTGCGACGGCTTCTTGGAATGAGGCAGCAAGCCGTAATAAAGAGCATGGAAACTGGTGAAGCGGGAAGCCAGCAACTCTTCGGGATTATCGATCCGTTTGGCGGTCGTGAGCGCGCCCGCCACGCACGCTAGCGCCACCGCGCCCCCCCCCACCACAACAGCGCACTTCACACCGCTCAGCCGAACGCCGGCTTTCGCATAGTAATAGACCAGCACTAGCGCCGGACCGATAAAGTACAGATATTGTCTCTTCGCGAACATCGCGGCAACCAGGGCCGCCAATACCGCGCTACATATCACACTCTCTTTCCATCCTCGCCGCGGTACCGCGTGGCCGGACCATACGTGGCTCGCCAGGAAGGCGAACACGAGAAAGAGCGCCGCAAATGAAACGGACTCCGCGTAAAACGAGTTGTAGAAAGCGGTCGTGCGGGCATCCGTCATGATCAGGAACGTGCCCAACAACAACAGGGAAGGACCCGCCGCCAAGGGAGGCACTCTTCGCACCAGTAATGCAAGCGCTAGGAAATGGAGAAGGAACAATGGCAGCCCGATGTACCTGAGGCTCACAACGTCCGCACTGAACAAGTACTTTCCCAGTATCTCGCCAGCCCGCCAAAATAGAATGGCCGACGTGAACCAAGGCTCGCTGAAAGTCGAGCCAGGCGAATTCCAGTAGAAGACCGGTTGCTGGAAATAGCGATACTGCCATTCCCTGCTGTATACCGCCGGATTCTCTTCGGTCGAGCCCACGGGGATGGAAGCGAATTCTCCCATGTAGCGCCCAAAATCCCCATTGTCCGCGACACCGAACTCCCGGTTCACGATCAGGACCAGGAAGGCCGCCAACATGAGCGCTGCAACCTGGAAGCCGCGCCCCTGGAAAAACTGCGTCATACCCCCTCCTACCGATCCGATCATCAATCCTGCGTCAAGACGCGCGCAATCTCGCGGCCTTCTCTGATGGCATAGTTGGTTCCCCGGTCTTCCGGGTAGATCTGCGCCATTGTCGAGATAAAGGCATTGGCATAGGGGGTATCGCGGCCAGGCACATAGGACGAATAATTCCGCTCGGTAACCGGCTGCGCGTATTCGGATCGCCAAACCTTGTAGTCCAGTACCCACGACTGATCCAGCTTGGGGAACATTCTCTTCAGATGTTCCATGGCGAACTGGAAATACTGTTCGTCGTTGTAGGCCCAGACCGGATCGTCAGTAGCCAGGTACCGCGACAGATACGCGATGCGCGAGCCACGGTAGTTTTCCGGCGAGTCGAAATTAGTGTGCTCGATGACTCCAACGAAAGGAAATCCCGGATCGTTGACGTTGAGCCAATAGGTCTCGGACAGGCTCTGGTTCAAACGCAGGACCAGGCACATGTTCCCCAGGTACTTCACGCGCCGCAACGCCGCGACCCACTGGGGATCGGCGGAACCTTCGAAAATGTCGGCAATGATGGGGAACGATGGCGTGAACAGATACTTGTCACCTTCGACCGTCCCCAGGTCCGTCTTCAGGCGCGCGATCTCGGAGCCATTCGCTTCGATGCCGGTAACCCGACGGCCGAAACTCACGTGCCCGCCATGCTGCCGGATACCGTCGGCCAGCGCCTCAGCCAAGCGACCAAAGCCGCCCTTGAAGTAGGCAAGCTCCTCCCCTCCCTTGTCGTTGCGGGTACCGCCACGCAGCACCAGCTTCTTCCACATCCAGACCGCATTGACGGCCTCGGCGAAAACAGAGAACTTGGAATTGATCAGCGGCTCCCAGACGACCTTGTAGACCGTCTTCCCGCACAGGGGTTCGAGCCACTCCCGGATGCTCAGGTGCTCGATGGTCTTCCAATCCTTGATGCGCCGCACCTGGAACACCAGCAACCCCAGCCGGATACGATCCACGAACGATAGCGCCTTGAAACGCAACAGATCCAGCGGCGTCGACAGCTTCCACAGGCGGCCGTTGAAATACATGCCCGTGCGCGTCGGCAGCAACATGATGTCGCCGTCCAGGCCCAGCTCCTTAACCAGCTCGGGCACGTAAACGTCGTTGTTGAACCAGTGATGATAGAACTTCTCGACCTTGACACCATCATTGAAATTGAAGGTGCCGGCCAGTCCGCCTGGCGTATCGTCGGCTTCCAGTACGTGAACACGTTTGCCTTGCTTGGCCAGTACGTACGCGGCAGTGAGGCCAGTGAAGCCGCCTCCGACAATGACCACGTCGAATTTTTCCATGAATTTCTACCTTTGATACGCTTGAGCGTCAGGCGGCCTGGGATTTGGCCGCGCGGAACAACTCGGGTCTTGCCCAAATGGCGAAGGCACCAGCCAGGGTTGTGGGCAACCACAACGCCAGGTGCACAATGACTGCATAGCTGCCGGCCTGCGCGGCCGTTCCACCTACCAGCGAGATGGCGGTGAATGCGGCAAGATGAAACGGCCCAACATAACCGGGTGAAGACGGTACCAGCGTCGACAGCGTGGCAACCGCCATCACCAGCAAAGCCACCAGTGGTGATCCCTCCACGCCCGCGCCGAGCAGGACAAAATAGAACAGACCCGCCTCGCCGACCCAGACCAGCATCGACACAGCCAGCATGGACAGCAACAGGCGCGGCCGCGACATGGCATCGAATCCGTGCAGCAGGCCCGCCACGGTGGAGCAGACCGCGGCCCGTTTGCCCGCCCCCTGCTCCAGGGCCCGGCTGGACATCCGATCGAACAGGCGCCCCAGCGCCCCGCTGAAGAAGAACCCCAGGGCCAAGACGATACCGCCGATGATGGCCAACGACACGGCAGAGGCCTTGAGTGCTTCCGGAATGGCAATGGCGCGGATTGCGAAGAGACCGATCGCCAGGCTTGCCAGCAAGGTCATTAGATCGACCAGCCGCTCGACGATCAGGCTGCTGGTGGCGGTCGTCTTGGTGATGCCCATCGACCGGGGAAACACCAAAGCGCGCACCACGTCACCCAGCCGCAGCGGCAGGACGTTATTGAGCGCAATGGAGCCCAGGAATGGCGCGCAGCAATCGCGGAAGGTGGCGTTCGCCCCCGTCGCCCGCAACATCATCGACCAGCGTACGATGCGCAGCGCATAGCCCACGGCCAGCGACGCGATCCCGGCAATCAGGTAGGCCCAGTGGAAGTGGGCCAGCGCATCGAGCAGGTCGGGAACGTTGACCTGGCGGATAAAGACGACCAGGCACAAGACCGTGATGCCCGCGCCCGCCAGATGCTTGAACCAGGGCGCCGAACCTCGGCGCTGATCAGCAGTCATGCTCCAGCCCAGGTGCGCCACGGCGCCTTGCCGGTCGCCCACAAGGCTTCCAGCTCGCGCTTGTCACGCAGGGTATCGCAAGGCTGCCAGAAGCCCGTGTGGTGGAACGCGGCCAACTGGCCGTCCTTGGCCAGGTTCGACAACGGCGCCCGCTCCCAGGAAATCTCGTCCCCAGCGATGTACGGGATGACGCCGGGCTCAAGGACGAAGAAGCCGCCATTGATCCAGCCGATCTCGTCGCTGGGCTTTTCCTCGAAACTCAAGACCTGGTCCTGGTCGTCGATATTGAGCACGCCGAAGCGGCCTGGCGGTTGTACCGCAGCTACGGTCGCCAACTTGCCATGCTTGCGATGGAACGCCAGTTCGGCGGTGATATCAATGTCGGACAAGCCGTCACCGTACGTGAGACAGAACGTCCCGTTGTCGAGATACGGGGCCACCCGTTTGAGGCGTCCGCCGGTCATGGTATCCGGCCCGGTATCGACCAATGTAATCCGCCAGTCTTCCGCCTGACTGTCAAGGATCTCGTGGTCACCGGTCTTCAGATCGATGGTCATATTGGACATATGACGGTAGTAATTGAAGAAAAACTCCTTGATCACATAACCCTTGTAGCCAAGACAGATCACGAAATCCTTCACACCATGACGCGCGTAGGTCTTCATGATGTGCCAGAGCAACGGCTTGCCGCCGATCTCGACCATCGGTTTCGGCTTGGTATCGGACTCTTCGGCGATGCGCGTACCCAGTCCGCCTGCAAGAATGACTGCTTTCATAACGTTCCCAATTCAGAGTTTCAACTCGGAAGAATCAATATTCAAACTTTGCTCGATGATCGCCACGGGATCCGCCCGCAACACCAGGTAAATGCGGAGAAGGTATTCTCCGATGATGCCCAGCAGGAATGAATTCAGGCCGATACCGAACAGGACGAGAATGTGAATACTGGCGACACCCTGCGGCAGTTCAGGATGCAGGATTTTCAAGACCAGGTAATACAAAGCGCCAATAACGCTCGCCGCCAGAATGATCCCGCCCACGAACGAGGCGGCCCGCAAGGGCACGGTGGAGTGATTGAACACTGCCGTCAGTCCCAGGCGGATCAGGCGCGACACATTGAATTTGCTTTCTCCCGCCGTACGCGCATCCCGGTCGTAGGATATGCCGACCTGGTTGAATCCCAGGTTCGCGATCATGCCGCGCAGATACGGGTTGGCGGTCTTGATCTGGCACAACGATTGGATGACCTTGCGATCGATCAGGCGGAAATCCCCGACATCGCGCGGAATGGGATGCTCACTGATCTTGTCGATCACCCAATAGCCCAATTTCCGGAAGGCTCGCAGCAAGCCGCCTTCAGGCCGATTCTTGCGGATGCCATACACGACCTGATAGCCCTGCTGCCACTGCTCGAAAAATGCCTCGAGCATTTCGGGTGGGTCCTGCAGATCGGCATCGATCTGCAGGACCGCGTCGCCGCGCGTATGCATGTAGTTGGCGAGAATCGAACGCTGGAAGCCGAAATTCTTCGAGAAGCGAATCGCCCTTACACGCGCATCGGCCTGGGACAACGCTGTCAACATGGCCCAGGATTCATCGTCGGAGTGATTGTCCGAGAACACGAACTCCAGGTCGCACCGATTACGCATGACCTCCGCAAGCGCACACAGACGCCGGTAGAGCGCGTCGATATTCCCAGCTTCGTTCAGCACGGGAATCGAAATAGAAATAAGCGGCTTGTTGTTTTCGTTCATGCTTGCATCTCTCGACCGTAAAAGCAGTCCTGCATGTACTGGGCAATTGCTGGCAAGGAATCACGGAACATTGCCGGATCGAGCGATCCGGTTGGAGCCAGGATTTGCTGATAGTTTTCGTCGGGCGGTTCGGCCAATGCGCCTACGCACAGGAGATCCTCCCTGCCGAATGCGCCGAACACGCTTTCAGCCACGGCACGCAGGCTGACCGGCCGGCCGTGGCTGAGATTCAGCACGCCGACGGTGGCGGATTGAGCAATCATCCTGACAGCGCGGGCCTCATCGTGCAGGTGGTGGTATTCACGCAGTTGCCGGCCCGACGTCATTTTGAACTGCCGATTTTCCCTAATGGCGGCGAGCATTTGCCCCAGGAACATGAAAGCGCTTGGTTGCCCGGCGCCAAAGAGAGTGTGGACTTGCACATGAGTCACCGACAATCCGGTGCTAGCGACCTCGGCCGCATACTCTCCCAGCGCCGTCTTGGTCTGGATATAGGGATTCTTCGAGCGCAGCAGGCTTTCCATCACCGTTCCGAAGGTAAGCACCTTCGCACCGAGCCTGGCGGCGCCATCGATCAAATTTCTGGGCAGGTAATAGTTGACCCCGAGCAACTCTTCATGCGGCAACGCCGGATCCAGTAGACCGGAGGCAACAAAAAGGGTGGCATCCGCGCCCGCCTTCGAGGCCTCGAAATATCGAGCCACGTCGTCCGCCATCTCCGGCTGCGACCAGGACTGATAGATCGCCCTATCCAAAGACCTGACGTCATGCCCGGCATATTCATGCGCGATGGCTCGACCCAGACGTCCCCTGGAGCCAATCAAATAGATCGTCATCGCAACGCGGCACGCCAAGCGCTGATCTGTGCCAGGGTGATGGCGCGCGCCGATGTGGGATCGGCGTAGTAGTCGCGATACCAGGCCGCGGTTTCCCGGACCACCTGCTCCGCATCCCAGGCCGGGATCCAGTTCAACTGGTTGCGCGCCAGTGAACTGTCCAGGGCCAGCGCCTGCGCCTCCGGTAGCGGGTTGTCCATGTACTCCAGCGCTGGACGCTGCCAGCTGTCACTCATCAACTCTAGAACATCCCGTACCGAATACTGTTTGGCATCATGCGGTCCCAGATTCCACGCTTTGGCGGCCCGCTCCGGATCCGACGAGACCAGGCCGGCCAGGATGACCAGGTAGCCATGGACCAGCGCCAGTACATGCTGCCACGGCCTCGTCGCATCGGGATAACGCAGAACCAACGCCCCTTGATTAACAACCGCGCGAACGAAATCCGGAATCAGGCGATCCTCGGACCAGTCTCCACCACCAATGATATTGCCGCCTCGGGCGGTCGCAATCGCCGGCCCCAGGCCTTCCTTCCGAGGATAGGAGGCCACATAGCTCTGGATGACCATTTCGGCGGCGGCCTTCGATGCGCTGTAGGGATCCTTGCCACCCAGCGGGTCGTTTTCGCGGTACGGCCAAGGCCATTCGTTATTCTTATAGACCTTGTCGGTGGTAATGCAGAGCACGCCCTTGACACTCTTGACGGCGCGGGCGGCTTCGAGCAAATGAGCGGTCCCCTGGGCATTCACGAGAAATGTCCTGAGCGGTTCCCGATAGGATTTCCGCACCAGCGGTTGCGCCGCTAAATGCAATATGAGATCAGGTTGGAATGCGTCAATTGCGCCGCGTAGCGGCTCATAATCGCAGATATCGCCAAAGCTCGAAACCATATCGCTGCCCAAGCCGACCGCCTCGAACAACGAGGGCTGGGTATCGGGCGGCAAGGAATATCCCGCCACTTCGGCGCCAATGGACTTAAGCCAAAGACAAGCCCAGCCGCCCGTAAAACCGGTGTGGCCGGTAACGAAAACCCTGCGGCCAGCCAGCGCACTCTCGAATGTCAACGATTGCACCATAACCTCGCGTTCTTCCTGTTACGGCCGCTCATTTCAGACCGAGTCTCTGCTATGCCCGGAATTTTTCGGACAAACCACACATTCTATTACGAATTCGGACGCTCACTAAGAGCTCACCACGCAAGTAAATCGCGCCAAGCAAAATATCCCGGACTGGATAACAACCCACGCTTGGTATCAAAGATAAATCAGTTCAGCCCCCTCACGCCGACGTTGACGACCGGGTCAAGACCCCGGCAACGCCACTCCCATCGCCGCGAACAATCCCCCGCACACCTTGTTGAAGCGCCGGCCGGCGCGCTCCAGCCACGGCCGCACGCGGTGCGCCAGGCGGGCCAGCACGTATTCCACCAGGAACTCGATGACCGCGAAGGTGGCGGCCATGATCACGAACTGCGTGAACAGGCTGCGCGCCGGATCGATGAACTGCGGCAGGAACGCGCCATAGAACAGCAGCGCCTTGGGGTTGGAAATCGCCGACAGGAACCCCTGGCTGAACATGCGCGTGCCGCGCAGCCGCGGCATGTCGGGCGCCGGGCGCAGTTGCACGCCGGGCGAGCGCCACAGCTGGATGCCGAGCCAGATCAGGTAGGCGCCGCCCGCCCATTTCAATACCGTCAGCGCCGGCCCCCAGGCCTTGAGCAGCGCGCTGATGCCCAGCATCGACAGGGCAATCAGGGCGATGAAGCCGACCGCGCCGCCGGCGATGGTGCACAGCGCCTTGCGATGGCCATGCAGCGCGCCGTGGGTCAGCGCCAGCAAGGTATTGGGACCGGGCGTGATCGACAGGCCGATCACGGCAACCAGATAGATGAGCCAGCTATGCAAGGCCATGGCGGGGATATGCGCAAAGGAGGGAGGCGGCCAGTCTAGCGCCGCCGGCTCGGGGCGCGCAATCTCCGGCCGGCACGTTATGCCTCGTGCGACGGCATCGTCGGCACCGCCAATCCGTATTTCACGCGATTCATCACCACCAGCGTCGAAAAGCGCTTCACATTGGGATCGCCCCAGAAGTGGCGCTGCGCGAACGCATCGTATTCCGCCATGTCGCGCACGGTCATGGTGACGACGAAATCCACTTCGCCCGTGACCGCCAGGCACTGCATGATCTCCGGCGCCTGGCGCATGGCGCGCTTGAAGGTGTCGAGCTTGTCGGCGCGCTCGCTTTCGAGCGACACCAGCACCACCATCATGATGTCGCGCCCCACCGCCGCCGGGTCCACCACCGAGACGTCGCCCAGCACCGCGCCGGACTCGCGCAGCCGCTTCATGCGGCGCAGGCACGATACCGGCGACAGGTTCACGCGCTCGGCCACCTCCTGGCTGGTGCGCTGGTTGTCTTCCTGCAGGCTCTGCAGGATCTGAAGGTCGAAATCGTCTAGTTCCATGGGGTCTCGGCGCCGCGGCGATCCAGGCCACGCGGGCCCGTAGGACGATTCTAAACGGGTGCGCGCCACGACCCGCCCCCAAATTCGACGGGAAACTTCATTTGCGCACCGCCGGCTGCAGGAATTAATCACCCGCCTTGCTTACACTGGGAACCCTCTGGCCGCCCTCGCGGCCAGGCACAGCCCGATTCCCATGCCGTCACTCCAGCTTTTCCTGCTTTTCCTGGCCGCCGACGCGGCGTTGAAACTCACCCCCGGCCCGGATATGGCGCTGACGTTGTCGCGAGGCATGACGCAGGGCTTCCGGCCTGCCTTCCACAGTGTGCTGGGGAACGTGGCGGCCGGATTCATCCAGGTGCCGGCCGTGGTGCTGGGGCTGGCCTCGGTGCTGCAGGCGTTTCCGACGCTGTTCCTGGCGATCAAGGCGGCCGGCGGCTTGTACCTGGGCTACCTGGGCATCAAGGCCATCCTGCGCTGCGCCCGCGACGCCGACATCTCCCTGGCCGCGCGTCCCGGCGATGCGCGCGACGCTTTTTGGCAGGGCTTCATGACCAACCTGCTGAACCCGAAGGTGCTGCTGTTCATGATCGCCTTCCTGCCGCAGTTCACCACCCCGGACAACGGTCCGGTGTGGCTCCAGATGCTGGTGCTGGGCGTGACCATGAAGGCGCTGAGCCTGCCCTATGGCAGCTGCTTCGCCTACGGCGCATCGCGCATCCGCGGCTGGGTGGGCCGCAACCCGTGGTTCCTGCGCATGCAGCAGGGACTACTGGGCGCGATCATGCTGGCGCTGGCCCTTTACGTGCTCTACTCCACCGCCCTGACCTTGAACCCCTGATTCTTCCGCAGACGCAGCACCATGACCGCCGCCACTCTTCCCTCCGGACGCGATGCCTCCGCCTCCACCCTGATGCCGACCTTGTCGCTGATCGGCGCCATGGCCTCGCTGTGCATCGGCACATCGTTCGCCAAATCGCTGTTTCCCGAGGTTGGCGCGCAGGGCACGACGGCCTATCGCATCGTCATCGGCGCCATCATCCTGATCGCGTTCTGGCGCCCATGGCGCTTTCCGCTGACCGCTCGCAATGCCGCCAAGATCGCGCTATATGGCGTGACGCTGGCCTGCATGAACCTGCTGTTCTACATGGCGCTGCGGACCCTGCCGCTGGGCGTGGCCATCGCCATCGAGTTCACCGGCCCGCTGACGCTGGCGGTGGTGCTGTCGCGGCGCGCCATCGACTTCGTCTGGATCGCCTGCGCGCTGGCCGGGCTGGTGCTGCTGATCCCGACCGGCCAGTCGATGCACGACCTCGATCCCGTCGGTATCGCTTATGCGCTGGGCGCGGCGGTCTGCTGGGCGCTGTACATCATCTTCGGCAAGATGGCCGGCAACGTGCATGGCGGGCAGGCCACTTCCCTGGGACTGCTGGCGGCCACCATGGTGGCGCTGCCGGTGGGCGCGGCCCATGCCGGCATGGCGCTGCTGGACCCGAAGCTGATCCTGGCCGGCGTCGCGGTCGGCATCCTGTCGAGCGCCCTGCCCTATTCGCTGGAAATGGTGGCCCTGCGGCGCCTGCCGCAGAAGACCTTCGGCGTGCTGCTGAGCATGGAACCCGCCATGGGCGCGCTGGCCGGCGTCATCGTGCTGAACGAGCACCTGTCCGGCACGCAGTGGCTGGCGATCTGCGGCATCATCATCGCCTCGGCGGGCTGCGCCGCCACCGCGCGCCGCCAGAACCGCGCCGCCGCGGCCGGGTAGGCCGCGGGCCACGGCAGCGGCGCCCGCGGCGGGCGCGCCGCCGCGCCGCGTCAATCCACCGAAATGTTCTTCTGCCGGATCACCGCGCCCCAGCTGTCGTACTGACGGCGCGCGTAGTCATAGAATTCGTTGGACGAGCTGCCCATGGGCTCCATGCCTTGCAACTTGAGCTGCTTGACCACCTCGGGTGACTTCAACGCCGCCTGGATCGCGCCGCTGAGCTTGTCCACCACCTCGCGCGGCGTGCGCGCCGGGGCCACCACCCCTTGCCAGGCGGCGGCCTCCAGCGGCGGCCCGCCGCTCTCGCCGAAGGTCGGCACCTCGGGCAACTGCTCCGAACGCTCGTACGCCGGCACCGCGATGGCGCGCAGCTTGCCTGCCTCGATCAACGGCCGCGCCGCGGCCAGGTCCGCCATCATCAGCGGCACCACGCCCGCGGCCACGTCCTGCAAGGCAGGCGGCGTGCCCTTGTAGGGAATCGCGGTGGCCTTGGCGCCGAACATCGACAGGAACAACTCCATCGCCAGATGGTGCGGGCTGCCCACGCCCAGCGACGCATAGCTGGCCGTCTTGTTGCGCGACAGGTAGTCCATCACGTCGGGCATGTTGTCCAGGTCGGACGCCGGCGAGGCCACCAGCACGATAGGCAACGCCACCAGGGTGGAGACCGGCGTCAGGTCCTTCCACGGGTCATAGGGCAGTTGCTTGTACAGCCACGGATTCAGGGCCAGCGTGCTCATGCCCGCGGTCATCACCGTATAGCCGTCGGGCGCGGCGCGCGCGGTTTCCTGGGCCGCCACGATGGTGGCGGCGCCGGGCCGGTTCTCCACCACCACCGGCTGGCCCAGTGTCTGGCTGACATGCTTGGCGACGATGCGGGTGGCCAGGTCGCTGCCGCCGCCAGCGCTGAAAGGCACCAGCCAGCGGATCGGATGGTCGGGAAAATCGCCGGCCCACGCGGGCATGGCGCTCGCCGCGAGCGCGGCGGCGCCCAGCGTCCCCAGCGCGCGGTGGATGAAACCTCTTCTGGACATGCGGTTGTCTCCTGGTGTTCTTTATTTAATTAACATATTAACTATATTTTCAGCAGGCGGCGAGCATGGCATGCGGGGCCGATCATGGGGACAGCATCATGGCGATACGCCGGTTGCCGCTCAAGCGCGGGCCGCGGCCAGCCAGCGCAGGCCGGCGGATGTGGCGGCCGCCGGGCGATACTCGCAGCCGATCCAGCCGGCATAGTCCAGTTCGCGCAGCACCGAGAAGATCCAGCCGTAGTCCAGCTCGCCACGGTCGGGCTCCTGGCGCAGCGGCACGCCGGCGATCTGCAGGTGCCCGACGCGTCCGGTGGGCAGGTACTGGCGCAATTTGGCGGTGACGTCGCCCTCGACGATCTGGCAGTGGTACAGGTCCATCTGCACCTTCAGGTTGGGCGCGTTGACGGCCTGCACCACCTGGTGGGCCTCGTCCTGCCGATTGAGGAAATAACCGGGAATGTCGCGCGTGTTGATGGGTTCGATCAGCAGCGTCACGCCGGCCGAACGCGCCTGGCGCGCGGCCCAGTCGAGGTTCTCGCGGTAGCAGTCCAGCATGGCGTCGCGCGCGACGCCATCCGGCGCCACGCCGGCCATCACGTGCACCTGCGAGCAGGCCAGCACAGTCGCATAGCCCAGCGCCTGCTCGATACCGGCGCGGAATTCGTCCTGGCGGTCCGGCAGCGCGGCCAGCCCGCGTTCGCCGCGCGCGCTCACGCCCGGCGGGGCATTGAACAGGACCTGCGACACGCCCGCGTCATCCATGCGCTCGCGCACGAAGGCGGCAGGCGCCTCGTAGGGAAACATGCATTCCACGCCCGCGAAACCGTCGGCCGCGGCGGCCGCATAGCGGTCCAGGAACGCATGTTCCGGGTACATCATCGACAGATTGGCGGCGAACTTCAGCATGGCGGACTCCGGGGCGGACGGCATGGCTGGAACTTAGCATATCCGCCCGCGGAATCCGGCTTCGCCGGCACGCCTCAATAGGTCATGCGCACGCCCAGCATCACGCTGCGGCCCGGCAGCGGCGCCACCGAGGAGATGAACGAAGCGTGGTTGTACGCCAGTTTGTTCAGCAGGTTGGTGCCGCGCAGATAGACTTCATAGCTGGTCGCGCCGTAGCGGCCGCGATACGCCACCACCGCGTTGACCAGGTTGTAGCCCGGCGTGCTGCTTTCGTAGGCGGCAATGTCCTTCTGCGAAAACACGCGGGCGTATTCGATGCCGCCCGACCATTGCTGCCACTTGACGTTGCCGCGCAGGCCGGCGCGCGCCGCCGGGATGCGCGGCAGGTTGCCGTCGCCGCCGGTCAGCTTGCCGCGCACATAGTCGCCGAACACCGCCGCCGAGAACACCGGCGTGAACTGGTGCCGCAGCTCGCCTTCCACGCCGGTGAATTCGGCGTCGCGCTGGGTGTACTCGATCAGGCGGAAGTCCTCGTAGCGGTCGAGCGTGTCGGCGTAGATGTAGTTCTTGACGCGGTTGTGGAACACGCTGGCCGAGAAAGTGGTGTCGCCGGCGTGCTTGCGCAGGGTCAGGTCGATGTTGTGCGAGGTCTCGCGGCCCAGGCCCGAGTTGCCCAGTTCGTAGGTGTTGGTGGCCAAGTGCACGCCATCGGCGTACAGCTCCTGCGCGCTCGGCAGGCGCTGCGAACGCGACAGCGACAGCGCCACGGAATACTGCGGCGCGAAGTCCCAGATGGCGGCGGCCGACAGCGAGGTGCCCGACAGGCTGCTGCGCGAGGCGCCGCCGGACGGCGCGATGCGCTGCCAGTCCTGGCGCGCGCCGACTTCGAAGCGCCAGTCGTTCAACTGGTATTCCTCCAGCACGAACAGGCCGTTCGAACGGGTCCGGCTGCGCGGCAGGAAGGCTTCCTCGCCATCGGCGCGGAAGTCGCTGTAGGCATTCTGCAGGCCGATCACCCCGCGCCAGCCGGCCACGGGCTTGTGCTGCAGTTCCACGCGCAGGTCGTAGCCCTTGTTCTTGAAGCGGGTGCCGACCTGGCCGCCCTCGATCTCGTCATGCTGGTAGTCGGTCAGTCCGCCACGCACGCGGATCTTCTCGAAGCCGGCGAAGGGATCCTGGTATTCGGCGCGCAGGTCCAGGCGGTTGCTGCGCAGCTTGACGTAAGGCACGCCGCCGTGTTCGTGATCGTGGTCATGGTCGTGGCCTTCCTCGCCTTCGTCGCCATGGTCGTGGTCGTGGCCACCGCAATGCAGATGGGTGCCGTGCGGATGGCAGCCTTCATACTCGTGGTTGTGGCCGGGCAGGCCGTACTTGCTTTCCAGGTGCGTGAACGCCAGGCCCACATAACCGCGCGGCGTGATCCACGACATGCCGACCGTGCCCTGGGAGGATTCGCTGTACGAACCCTCCAGCTTGCCGCCGGGCCAGTCCGGCACGTCGTAATCGCTGGTGCGCCGCTTCATGCCTTCCACCCGTACGGCGAACTGGCCCTCGCCGGCGGTGATGCCCACGGCGCCGGCGCGCTCCTTGGTGCCGGTGGCCCCGCGCAACTCGGCTTCCATTTCCACGCCCTTCTCCGGCACGGCGGTGGGGATCTTCTTGTCCACCACGTTCACCACGCCGCCGATCGCGCCGCCGCCGTACAGCAGCGTGGCCGGGCCGCGCAGCACCTCGATGCGCTCGGCCAGCAGCGGTTCCACCGTCACCGCGTGGTCCGGCGAGATGCCGGACGCGTCCATCACCTCGGAACCGTCGGACAGCACTTTCACACGAGGCGCGGTCTGGCCGCGGATCACGGGGCGGCTGGCGCCGCCGCCGAAGGTGTCGCTGTTCACGCCCGGCTGGCTTTTCAGGGTTTCGCCCAGCGTGCCGGCGCGCCGCTCGACCAGCTCATCGCCTTCCAGCACGGAAGCCGGCAGCATGGTGCTGTTCAGGTCCAGCCCCAGCGGATTGGCCGACACGGTGATCGGCGCCAGCGTGCGGTTGCGCGACGGGTCGGCCTCGGTTTCGGCCTGCGCCACCGGCGCGGCCAGCATCAGCGAGCAAACCAGCGGCTTGAGCGCCCGCGCGCCCCGGCTCCTGCCCGCCCCGGCCGCGTTCCACCTGCCGCGCAACGCCTGCTTGTCCTGCGTCTTGCCTTTCATCTTTACCCTCATTGATGTTATATCATTACAGAAAACTTAAGGATGATATAACATCTCAGAGACAAGACAAGCCGATTCCCGGGAATCGGCCCTGCCGGCAACACTCAGCCAGCCGCCAAGCCAAGCACCGCCTGCAGCACCGCCACGCGGCTCTGGCCCAGCACCGCGCCATGCCAGTCGGGCGCGTCGCAATAAAAGGCCTCCAGCGTCGTGCGCAGGATCTGGTCGCGCAACGTCGGCGCCGCGTCGGCATGCGCGCGCAGCCAGTTGCGGCCCCGCAGGGCATCGATCACCTGTTCGGAGGGTTGCGTGCCGTACTCCAGCGCCATCAGGGTGGGCACTGAATTCGGACAAGCCTGATAGATCAGACCCGCCAGGTGCCCGGTGATGTCCACCGAGGCCGACGTGCCCAGGTAGGGCACGGCGATGTCGGTCCCCCACCAGCGGCGAGCGCGCTCCACCTCGGCATCGTCGCGGCGGCCAGCGTAGATCTTTTCGCCATGTCCGCGCGGCCCCAGCCCCGTATGCACATCGATCCAGCCGATCCGCGCAAAGCCGGCGGCATGTTCCTGGAGGATGCGGCGCAAGTTCAGCAGCGACGCGGCCGGGCGGTCGCCGCCATAGAACAGGCCGTCGGCGTGCGTGTACTGGCCGCGTGTCACGGCCTGCTTGAAGGCCGGCAGGCCATGCTCGCCGATATGGGCGGCGATCTGCGCGCGATTGGCGTCCGACGGCGGCCATTGCGCCGGCAGCAGCAGTTCATGGATCTGCTCGTAGCCGGGGTTGGCCGGCAGCGGCTGGCCGTCGAACGGCTGGGCGTTGCGGTTCAGGTCGACGTTGCCTTCGTCGGTGCGCGCGATCCACGAGAATCCATGCGGATTCACCGCATGCACCAGCAACAGCGCCACGCCGGCCTGGCGCGCGCGTTCGAGCATCTCGGCGTCGTCCAGCAGGGCCAGCTGGCAACCCGAGCCACAGAAGCCTTCCACGCCATGGGTGGCGGAGGTCATGATCAGCAACCGCTTGGCGTCGGCATCGCCGATCAGGGCGACGTCGGTGGCCAGGTCTTCGCCTTCGCGCCCCTTGGGCTCGATGGCATAGGACGCGAAGCGCGTGGCCAGCGGCCGGGCCGCGGCGGTAAAGCGCTCGCGCGCCAAAGCATAACTGCGGGAAAAGTAAGGGCTAGCGGATTGCATCAGGCCTCCTGGTTGTCGATATCGTCGCCGGTGCGGTCGCGGATCCAGAACAGCACCACCGTGGAAAGCGCCACCGCCACCATCAGGTACCAGGCAGGCGCCATGGGATTGCCGGTCACGTGCAGCAGCCAGGTCACGAAGAACTGCGCGAAACCGCCGAACACGGAAATCCCCAGGCCGTACACCACCGACATGCCGGTGGTGCGCACGGATTTGGGGAACAATTCGGGCAGCATGGTGATGCCCGGCGCCGACTGCATCGCCAGCAGCACCGATAGCAGCGCCACCACCAGCATCAGCCGCGCGCTGCTGGGCGCCGCCACCAGCCACTGGAAGCACGGCAGCAGCACCGCCACGGTCGTCACCCGCGACCAGAAGATCACGCGCTTGCGCCCCACCCGGTCGGCCAGCATGCCGACCAGCGGCGCGCACGCAAAACCGACCACGCCCACCACCACGCTGGCCGACAGGGTCGAGGTCGCCGGCAGGCCCAGCTCGCGGTGGGCGTACGACGGCATGTAGAAGCCGATGATCTGCGCGCACACCATGCCGCCGATCATCAGCAAGATGCCCTTGGCCACTTCGGTCTTGTGCTCGGCGAAGACGCGGCGCAGCGGCTGGTGGCCAGCGGCGCTCGGCCGGCGCGCCCCGGCCTCCTCGACATGCAGCGTCTCTTCCAGGTTGCGGCGGATGTAGGCGCCCACCGGCACCGTCAGGATGCCGATCACGAACGGCACCCGCCAGCCCCAGGCCTGCATCTGCTCGGCGCTGAGCGCGGCGGTCAACGTGCCCACCACCACCGCGCCCAGCGCCACGCCGAGCGACTGGCTGCCGAACTGCCAGCTGGAATAGAAGCCGCGTCGCGACGGCGGCGCGTGCTCGACCAGCAGCGTGGTCGAGGCGCCGACCTCGCCGCCGGCGGCAAAGCCCTGGATCAGCCGCGCCAGCACCATCATGACCGGCCCCAGCAGGCCCATCTGCGCGTGCGTGGGCGCGGCGGCGATCAACGCACAGCCCAGGCCCATCAGCCACAGTGTCAGCGTCATGGCGGCGCGGCGGCCATGGCGGTCGGCGTAGGAGCCGATCAGCATGCCGCCCACGGGCCGCATCAGGAAGCCGACGCCGAACGTGGCGGTGGTCAGCAGCAGCTGGCCGTAACTGGAGGCCGCGGGAAAGAACAGCGGCCCGATGACCAGCATCAGAAAAGTGAATACGGTGAAGTCGAAGAACTCGAGCGCGTTGCCGATGGTGGTGCCGGCGATGACCCGCCGGCGCATGGAAGGCGTATGCAGGCTGCGCGCGCCGGCGCCGGCCGCGATGGCGATAGACATGTTTTCCCCTTGATGTCCGATCTCTGTGCCGGCCCGTGTTTCCGGTAACCGTGCCTAGTGAATATACGGATGGCCCGCGAAACGCAAAAGACAGTATTTTTGGCGCAGCGATGACTTTTACTTATAGCCCGCCGTGCCCGCTCCGATGAACCTGCGCCAGTTGCGCGCCTTCGTGCTGATCGCCGAACACGGCAGCATCCGCGCCGCCGCCCGCGCCCTGTGCGTGACCCAGCCGGCGGCCACGCGCAGCCTGCGCGAACTGGAACAGAGCCTGGGCGCCGAGCTGGTGCGGCGCAGCGCCAAGGGGGTCGAACTGACGCCCTACGGCCAGGCGCTGCACAAGCGCGCCGTGCTGATCCTGCAGGAAGCCCGGCGGGCGCAGGAAGACATCGACCAGATGCGCGATGGCGAAGGCGGCACGCTCAACCTGGCCATCAGCTCATCGGTCTTGCCGATACTGCCGGCCGCGCTGGCCGCGTTTCGCGCCCGCATGGCGCGCGTTGCCGTGGCCTTCCATGAAGTCGCGCCACCCTACAGCCACGAACAGCTGGAAACCGGCCGCTACGACCTGGTGGTGCAGACCGAATACGACGGCGACATCTACGACGGCTTTGCCCGCACCACGCTGTTCACCCTGCCGCTGGCGGTGGGCGCGCGCGCCGATCATCCGCTGCGTCACGCCACCGACCTGGCCGAACTGCGCGACCTGCTGTGGCTGATGCCCGGCAATACCCAGACGCCCACCAATCTGCTGCGCCTGGCCTATGCGGAACGCGGCCTGCCGCCGCCCACCGACGTGATTCCGTGCCAGTCCATCGCCATCGCGCTGGCGATACTGGACCAGAGCGACGCGGTGGGCTTTTTCGTGCGCAACGGCCTGCACCGCGTGCTGGCACCGACGTCCTTGTGCATATTGCCGCTGGCGCATCCGCTGCCGGCGGCGCGGGTGTCGATCCTGACCCGGGCGGATTCGCCGCCGACGCCGGCCGCGCAGTTTTTCATCGAGTGCCTGAACCGCGCCCGCGCGCCGGCCTGATGCGGCGGGTTATCATGAGCCCCCCACTCCCAGGGCGGTGACCCGCCTTGCTTACGCGGCCCCATGCCATGGCGTTTCCCCGACTCAACACGCCCCCCACGCTGACCGATACGGTGGCCAAGCGGTTGCTCGCCGAGATCGACGCGGGCCGCGTGCTGCCCGGCGAAAAGCTGCCCACCGAAACCCGCCTGGCCGAGCAGTTCGGCGTCAGCCGCACCGTCATCCGCGAAGCGGTGTCGCGGCTGCGCCAGGACGGCATCGTCGAGGCGCGCCAGGGCAGCGGGGTGTTCGTCACCGGCCACGACGGCAACCGCGCGCTGCGCATCGACGCCGCCGAGCTGGCCTCGCTGGACGCGGTGCTGCACATCGTCGACCTGCGGCGCGCGCTGGAAACCGAAATCGCGGCGCAAGCCGCCGCCCGGCGCGGCAAGCGCGACATGGCGGCCATCGACGACGCGCTGGCGGCCATCGCCACCGCGGTCGACAACGGTGGCGATGGCGTCAAGGAAGACGTGGCCTTCCACCGCAGCATCGCGCGCGCCACCGGCAATCCGTACTTCCTCGCCACGCTGGCGTTCGTCAGCCAGTATCTCGAAGCCGCCACCCGCGTCACGCGCGGCAACGAGGCGTGCCACGCCGACCAGATGCGCGCGGTGCTGCGCGAACACGAAGCCATCGCCGAGGCCATCCGGCGCCAGGACGAGGACGCGGCGCGCGAAGCCGCCCGCATCCACATGGTCAACGCGGCCAAGCGCCTGCGCCTGGCGCATCGCTGAACGCGCCCGCCTTCGAAGGCGCGGCGCAAGGGCCGGCGATCGGTCCTCAGGCAGTCGGGCGGAACGCCCGCGTGAAGAAATCGGCGCCCCCGAAATTTCCCGACTTCAAAGCGATGCTGATACGCGCCTGCACCGCCTGCGCGTACCCGGCGCACCACGGCACCCCGGGATCGATCTGCTCGCCGATGGCCAGTTGCGCCAGGCCCAGCGCCCGCACCACCGCGCCCGAGGTCTCGCCGCCCGCCACGATCAACTGCCGCACCCCGAGCCGCGCCAGGCCCGCCGCGATCCGCGCGATCGCGTCCTCGACCAGGGCGCCGGCGCGGGCCGCGCCCAGGCTGGCCTGCGCCGCCTGCACCGCGTCGGGCCGGGCGGTCGAATAGATCAGGATGGGACCGTCGGGCAAGCGCGGCGCGGCCCAGGCCAGCGCCTGCGCCACGACGTCATCGCCCGCGTCGATACGCAGCGGGTCCAGCGCCAGCGCGGGCCGGCCGGTCGCGATGAACGCGGCCACCTGCCCCTGGGTGGCGGTCGAGCAACTGCCCGCCACCACGGCCTGCGCGCCCGCTGCGCGCGGCAGCCCGGCGGCGGCGCCCGGCGCCAGCCCCCAATTTCCAGGCAGGCCGATGGCCACGCCCGATCCCCCGGTCACCAGCGGCATATCCTTGATCGCCGAACCCAGCGCCAGCAGGTCGTCGTTGGAGATGGCATCGACGATGGCGATCTCCACCCCCGCCTGCCGCAGTTCGTCGATGCGATCATGAATCGCGCGGGCGCCACGCGCCACCACCGCGTAGTCGATCAGGCCGACCTTGCGCCGCGTCTGCGCCGCCAGCACGCGCACCAGGTTCGCGTCGGTCATCGGCGTCAAGGGATGATCCCGCATGCCCGATTCGTTCAACGGCACGTCGCCGGCGAACAGATAGCCCTTGAACACCGTGCGCTGGTTGTCGGGAAAGGCCGGCGTGGCAATGGTGAAATCCGTATCCAGCGCCGTCATCAGCGCATCGGCGACCGGACCGATATTGCCCGCGGGCGTGCTGTCGAAGGTCGAGCAGTACTTGAAATAGATCTGCCCGGCGCCCTGCGCCCGCAGCCAGGCCAGCGCCGCCAGCGATTGCGCCACCGCTTCGGCGGCCGGCAGCGTGCGGGTCTTGAGCGCCACCACCACCGCGTCCGCCGGCGTCTCGAGCGGTCCGGCCGGCACGCCGATGGCCTGCACGGTGCGCATGCCGGCGCGCACCAGGTTGTTGGCCAAGTCGGTGGCGCCAGTGAAGTCGTCGGCGATGCAGCCCAGTTTGATCGTCATGCGGACTCCGGCAAAGTGATTCCGGGGAAGATCTTGATGACCGCGCTGTCGTCTTCGCGCCCGTGCCCGGCGGCTGACGCCTGCATGAACATCTGGTGCGCGGTGGACGCCAGCGGCAAGGGAAAGCTGCTGTGGCGCGCCGTGTCCAGCACCAGCCCCAGGTCCTTCACGAAGATGTCCACCGCCGACAGTGGCGTGTAGTCGCCCGCCAGCACGTGCGCCATGCGGTTCTCGAACATCCAGCTGTTGCCGGCGCTGTGGGTGATGACCTCGTACAAGGCATCGGCGTCGACGCCTTCGCGCAGGCCCAGCGCCATGGCCTCGGCCGCAACGGCAATGTGCACGCCGGCCAGCAGCTGGTTGATGATCTTGACCTTGCTGCCTGCCCCGGCGCGCTCGCCCAGCCGGTAGACCTTGCCCGCCATCGACTCCAGCACGTTGCCGCAGGCGGCATAGGCGGCTACGGTGCCGGCGGTCATCATGGTCATCTGGCCGGCCGCGGCCTTGGCCGCGCCGCCCGAGATCGGCGCATCCAGGTAGTGGATGCCCAACGCCGCCAGGCGCGCCTCCAGCCCGCTAGACCAGGCCGGGTCCACCGTCGAGCACATCACGAATACGCTGCCGGGCCGCATGGCCGCCGCGATACCGCCCTCGCCGAACAGCACGCTCTCGGTCTGCTGCGCGTTCACCACCACGCTGACCACCACCTCGCAGGCGGCGGCCATGTCGGCCAGCGTCGCGCAGGCCACGCCGCCTTCTTCGGCGAACGCCGCCGCGACGCCCGGCCGGATGTCGTAGGCATGCACCCGGCAACCGGCGCGGCGCAGGCTCTGCGCGATGCCCGCCCCCATCGCGCCCAGGCCGATCACGCCGACCGGGCGCATTTCGTTGACGTCGCTCATGCCTGCCCCCGCAAGTCGTCGCCGATGTAGGCGCGGATGATCTCGGCGAAATCGCTGTCGCCCTCCAGCCCCAGGCGCGCCGCCCGCGCCGTGTCCCAGCGGCCCGGCCAGCTGCCGACGATGGCCTGCACCCGCGCATCCGCCTGCCAGCGGATGCGGTCGGCCACCGCGTCGCCCGCGATCTCGCGCAAGGCCCGCACCATCTCGGCCGCCGTCACCGAGACGCCCGGCAGGTTGATCGGCCGGCGATCCGCCACCGCCCCGGCGTCCAGTTCGCAACCGGCGATCAAGGCCTGCACCGCCCGGCGCGGCGACAGCAGCCACAGGCGCGTGTCGGCGGCCACCGGGCATGCCGCCGGCTCGCCATTGAGCGGCTCGCGGATGATGCCGCTGGCGAACGACGAGGCCGCCGCGTTGGGCCGGCCCGGCCGCACACTGATGGTGGGCAGGCGCAGCGCGCGGCCGTCGACGAAGCCGCGGCGCGTGTAGTCGGCCAGCAGCAGTTCGGCAATGGCCTTCTGCGTGCCATAGGAGGATTGCGGATTGAGCGCGGTGTCGTCACGCACCGTTTCCGGCAGGGCGCCGCCGTAGACCGCGACCGAGCTGGTGAACACCACGCGCGGCCGATGGCCTTGCCGACGGCAGGCCTCCAGCAAGGCGCGCGAGGCATCCAGGTTGATGCGCATGCCCAGGTCGAAATCGGCCTCGGCCTGGCCGCTGACGATGGCGGCCAGGTGGAAGATCACCGCGGTATCGGCGCCGATCAGGGATCGCAGGCAATCGGGAGCCGCGACGTCGCCCTCGACCGAACGCGCGCGCGTGTCGTTGATGGCGTCGGTCCGGGTCACGTCGAGCAGGTCGATCTGGGAGATCGGCACGCGCTCGCCACCCAGGGCCAATCGCCCCTGTTCCAACAGCTTGCGCGCCAGGCGCTGGCCCAGGAAGCCGGCGCCGCCGGTAATCAGTATCTTCATCGCTCGCCTCCCGCGAGATAGGGTTTGGCCCAGCCGAGCCCCGCCGTCGTGGCGCCCTTGGGCCGGTATTCGCAGCCGATCCAGCCCGCGTAACCCAGCGTGTCGACCAGCGCCAGCAGGTACGGGTAGTTCAGTTCGCCCAGGTCGGGCTCGTGGCGGTCCGGCACGCCGGCGATCTGAATATGGCCGATGCCCGCCATGTCGCGCCGCAGCTTCACCGCCAGGTCGCCCTCGACGATCTGGCAGTGGTAGCAATCGAACTGCACCCGCAGGTTGTCGGCGCCGACCTCGGCGCGGATGGCCTGGGCCTCGTCCTGGCGCGTCAGGAAATAGCCGGGCATGTCGCGCGGATTGATCGGCTCGATCACGATGGTCACGCCAGCGCTGGCGGCCGCGCGCGCGGCGCTTTCCAGGTTGCGCAGGTAGGCCTGGCGATGCGCGGCGCGCTCCTGCCCGGCCGGGACCCGTCCCGCCATCACGTGCAGGCTGCGGTTGCCCAGCGCCGCGGCATACTCCAGCGCCCGGTCCAGGCCGCGGCGAAACTCGTCCTCGCGCCCCGGCAGCGCGGCGATACCGCGCTCGCCGGCCGCCCAGTCGCCCGGCGGCGCGTTGAACAGCGCCTGCGTCAGGCCGTGCGCCTGCAGCCGCGTCCGGATCTCGGTGGCCGGATGGTCATAGGGAAACAGGAACTCCACGCCCTGGAAACCATCGCGCGCGGCGGCGGCGAAGCGCTCCAGGAACGGGTGTTCCGCATACATCATGCTCAGGTTCGCGGCCAGGCGCGGCATGTCGGCTCCTTCAGGTCGTGGCGGGCGCCGTCGGCCCGCGCGATGCGCGGATCAGTAGCGCGCCCCGAACACGGCGCGCAATTCCTCGATCGCCGTCTCGGACAGGGGCGCGGGCCGGGGCTCGGACATCAGCCACAGGCGCGCGGTCTCTTCCAGCTCTTCCAGCGCATGGGATGCGTGCGACACCGACCGCTCCCACACCACGGGTCCCAGGCGCTCGAACAGCACCCCCCGAACCTGCGCCGCCAGCGCCGCCACCCGCGCGGCCGCGACCGGATCGCCCGGCCGCCGATAGGGGATCAGCGGAATGCGGCCCACCTTCATCACCTGGTAGGGCGTGATCGGCGGCAACACCTCGTCCTGGCGCCAGACGCCGGCCAGCGTCAGCGCCACCAGGTGCGTCGAATGCGTATGCACGACGCCGCGCGCGGCGGGATCGGCCTGGTAGATGCCCCGGTGCAGCGCCAGGGTCTTGGAAGGCTTGCCGCCCGAAACCGGATTGCCGGCCAGGTCCACCTTGGCCAGCCCGGCCGGATCGAGCCGACCCAGGCAGGCGTCGGTGGGCGTGATCAGCCAGCCGTCATCCAGGCGCGCGCTGATGTTGCCGGCCGCGCCGACGGTATAGCCGCGTTGGTAGAGACTGGCCCCGACGGTGCAGATCTCCTCGCGGATACGGGTTTCCAGGCTCATGGCGCGCCCCGCGCAGGGCGGTGACGGACAGCGGAATGGTCTTGCGGCATGCGCGCCTCCCTCGGCATAGTCATATGGTCATCATACAAATTTTGCCGAAAAAGCCGGTAGCGGGATTACCCGGTAGCGCGAGCCTTGCCTCGTCCGTCGCCCCCTCGTCCGTCCGCCCGTTAGCGAGCGACGGCCCTCACAGCGAATAGCGGTAGTCGCAATTCAAGGTCGCCTTGAGCGGATTGCCCGCTCCCGAGGCGGTCGGGCCGCCCGGCCGCGGCCCGGTCAGCTTGGCCTGGAAGGTGCCGGCCACATCCCCGTTGGCAACCTTCCTGACCGCGACGGTGCCCGGCAAGGCGTACAGCGTCAGCGGCCAGGCGTCGTCGGAGGCGACAAGGGTGAAGACGCCCAGCGGAAAATCCGCCACCACGTAGGCCGGGGCATCACCCGAGTCGAAGCCCTGCGTCGCGTTTCCATAGGTCAGCGTCAGGTTGAGCTCCTCGGACGACGGCGACGGAATGGCGCCGCGCAGCGCCACCTTGCCGCTTTCCGAAACGCACGACAGCTCGGCCGGCGCAGAGCCGGCGTGGGCCGCGCCGGCCAGCAGCAGGCAGGACAGAAACCAGGGGGCGGACAGCTTCATGTGACGGGATTCCTTGCGGCGGCCGGACGCGGCCGGGGGGCGATCATCGAGCCGCCATATTAGCGGCCAAATGCCCGCCAGCCCACCGGCGGCAGGCAATGCCAGCGTTCGCATACAAGTCGTAATACGCATCGCCGTCGATGAGGCTAGGATGCCGTCATCGATCCGCCGCTTCCCGGAGCCCGCCCATGACCGTTGTCCGATCCCTCGCCTGCGCCGCGCTGCTGCTGGCGGCCGCCGCCTCCCACGCCGAAAGCGTGGCCCTGCGGGCCGACAAAGCCACCGCCGGCGTCGACCCGCAAACCTCGATGCGCTATGTCGACGTGGTGCTGCATCCCGACAGCCGCCAGGCCCTGGCGGACTTCACCCGCGACCGCGTCGGCAAGCGCATCCAGCTGCGCTCGAACGGCGTGCTGCTGTCCTCGGCCACGCTGCAAAGCCCGCTCGAAGGCGACAGCTTCCGCATCGTCGCGGGCGAGCATGGCTTCGCCGGCAAGTCCGCCGACGAGATCGCCAAGGGCATCATGCGTGGCGGCGGCCTCACGGTGGATGACGAAGGCTCGACCCCGGGCGACATCGGCACCCGGCCCAGCAAGCGGTCCGCCCCGGCCGGGGGCAACTGAACCACCGACCGCGTGCCTCCGGCGGGCGTCAGCGCCCCGCCGCCGCGTCGACGAAGGCCGCCAGATCGCGGTTGAACCGCTCGGCCTCTTCCACGAACGGCGCGTGTCCCGACGCCGCATAGACCGAGCCGCGCACGCGCGGATTCAACTGCCTGGCGCGTTCCAGCGACGGCTCGGCGCGCACCAGCGCATCGCGCGCGCCATAGATCAGCCATAGCGGCTTGCGCATCGCGCCCAGGCCCTGGCGGGCCGCGATCGTCATCCGCGGCACCGCGGCCTGCATCCCGGGCGACGCCAGGGCGGCGTTGGCCAGCAGCCGCTCGAACGTGGCCGTGTCCGGCTGCGTCTCGAAACACAGCGCCAGGAAGGCGCGTTCGGCGTCCAGGTGCGTCTTCAGGTCGGTCGACGCCATGCCGCGATACACCTCGGGATGCGGCGCGATCTGGCTGGCGTCCAGTTCGATCACGCCGCCCACGTAGACCGCGCCGGCGACATCGCCGTCGCCGTACGCGGCCAGGTAGTTGGTCGTCACGGCGGCGCCCAGCGACCAGCCCACCAGCACCGGCTGGCGCGCGCCCGACGCGGCGATCACGGCCGCCAGGTCATCGGCCCAGCGCCGGCCATCGGTGTAGGCCTGCGGCGCGGTCGGTTTGCCCGACTGGCCGTGGCCGCGCAGGTCGTAGGCGATCAGGCGATAGCGCTGCAACAGGGGGCTGGACAACTGCGCCTCCCAGCTGAGGCGGCTGCCCAGCAGGCCGTGGACGAAGACGATGGCGGGGCCGGCCGGATCGCCGGACTCCTGGATGGCAAGCGTCACGCCATCCGGCGCGACGGCGGTGTACTGGCGATCATCGGCCAATGCCGCGGCGCTCGCCGACAGCAGGGCGATCATCGCCAGCAGGCGACGGAATTGACGGAACAAAGGCTGGCCGGGCATGGGGCTGACTCCTGGATGGCAAAAGGGGAATCGCAGTCTCGACCCTCACACCGGTGTTAGAGTCAAGCGCCCGGCTCGTGAAACTTCGCCATGACACTCCCGCCCGCCGCCAAGCCGATGTCGATCGGCGCCCTCGCCCGCGCCACCGGCGCCAGCCTGCGCTCGATTCGCCATTACGACGCGCACGGCCTGCTGGCCTCCTCGCGCGCCGACAACGGCTATCGCCACTTTGCCCCCGCCGCGGTCAGCCAGGTGCGGCAGATCCAGCGCCTGATCGCAACCGGTTTCAGTCTCGCCGAGATCCAGGGCTTTCCCGATTGCATGCGCATGATCGAGGGCGCGGCCGCCTGCCCGCAGACCTCCGAAGTGCAACGCCAGCGCCTGGCCTCGGTCGAACGGCAGATCGCCGACCTCGAACGTCGCCGCGCCCGCCTGCGCCAGATGCTGGCCGAGGGCGCCGCGGCCTCCCCCGAATAGCCGCGAGCAGGACGGTCACGGGCGCAGCCGTGGTTCCTGTTGCACGCACTCCACCAGGAAGTCCATCACCGCCTTGACCGACGGCGACCGGCGCAAGTCCGGAAACACCGCCAGCCACAGATCGCGGGACGGCGCCTCGCCCGCCACCGCCAGCCGTTGCAGCATGGCGTCGCTGTCGCCCACGATCGTGGGCAGCACCACGGCGCCCAGCCCTGACCGCGCGGCCATCTGCTGCGCCGCCAGGTCGCTGGCGGCAAAGACCACCGGCCGGTGGCGGCGGACCTGATGCAGCCAGGCCTGTTGCGGCAGGGCGTCGCCGCTCGCGTCATACGCGATGAAGCGCCACTGCTCGGCGGGCTGCTCCGCGTATCCGGCGCAGCCATACAGCGCGAATCGCACCACGCCGATTTTCCTGCGCACCAGCGCATCCTCTTCCGGGCGCACGGTACGCAGGGCGATGTCGGCCTCGCCGCGGTCCAGCGCCACCAGCGACAGCGACGGCAGCAGGACCACGTTCAGCTTCGGATGCCGCTCGCGCAGCGCGGCGATCCGCGGCGCGATGCAGTGGCTGGCCAGCGACGGCGGCGCGCTGACGCGGACCGTGCCGGCGACCTCGATCGAGGCAATGCGCGACAACTGTTCGACTCCCGTGGCGATCTCGTTCATGGCGCCGGCCAGCCGCGCCAGCGCGCGTCCGTCCTCGGTCAGCGGACGGCTGCGCGGCAGCCGGTCCACCAGCCGCAGGCCCAGGGATTTTTCCAGCGCGTCGATGCGGCGCCCCACGGTGGCATGCTCGACCCGCAGTTCACGGGCGGCCGCCGACAACGATTGGGTACGCGCCAAGACGGTGAAGTAATACAGGTCCTGCCAGTCGAACATCGGATTGTCCACTCACGCCGGGGATGATCGTGCGGGAGAAAACTCCCGGATCCTGATGCCGCTTTTACCATGCGCCGGCGCGGCGCCAAGCCGGTCCCGGCTTCCATGGCCTTCTAGGGTTCAAGCGCGACCTGCAGCGCGCGCTCCAGCGACACCCGCAGCATCTCGCCGTGGCCGAACTGCGCAAACGCCTCGTAGCGGGCATCCGCGCCGCCTTCGCGCAGGCCTTCCACCATCGCGCGCACGGCAGGCTGCAGGTCGATCGGCGTGCCATCCGGCCGCGTCGACGGCGCATTGGGCCGCTGGCGCGCCGGATCGCGCGGCTTGGTGCCCGCCAGCACAAGCACGCGCTTGCCGGCCGCGCGCCGCGCGTCGAAGCGCCGCCACTCCTGCAACAGGGCGCCATCGGCCCACCAGGCCGACGGGTCGCCCGTGATGTAGCGCGCGAACGTGTCCGGCCGCGTGAACAGCACGTGCAGCGCGAACAGGCCGCCATAGGAATGCCCCCACAGGTATTCGCGTCTGTCGTCGACCGCGGCGCGGCCGCGCACCAGCGGCTTGACCCGTTCGCGCAAGAGGGCCAGGAACTCGTCCGCGCCGCCTCCCTCGCGGCCCAGCACCACCGGATTCGGCTGGCGCGCGCCCTGCTCGAACACGGGCGGCGTGTAGTCATAGGCGCGCGCCACCACGTCGTTGCGCGTCGGCACGTCGTAGCCCACGGCCACCAGCACCGGCGCCCCGCCCGCGCCCAACCGCAGCAGGTCGGCATCGGTCAGCGTGGCCAGCGCCGCGTTGCCGTCGAGCATGTACAACACCGCGCTGCCGCCGGCCGGCGCGGCCTGGCGCGGCACGGCGATCTGGATGCGGTAGTGGCGCTTGCCATCGGCCGAATCGAGCCGGTGCGTTTCAAAGCGATAGACCGTCGACGGCCGGTCCGCCACGGTCTCGCCGACAAGCTGCGCGCCGCGCGCGACCGGCGCGCCCGCATCGTTCGGCGTCGGTGCCTGCGCCTGCGCACCGGCGCTCCAGAGAACGCCGCTGAACAAGGCGGCTTGGCAAAGGCGGAACAGGATACGGGAGGACATCGGCTTCTCGGAATTGCGCGTGCCGCAGGCGCCAGCCCGTCGGCGGAATGGAAAACGGTTCGGCACGCCGCAACGGCGGCGCCTGCCGCAGCATAGCCCAAACCGGAATGGGACTTAATCCTGCTTGTCGACCAACACCCGCCGCGATTGCACGCGGCCGCCGCGCATTGGCGCGTCCGTTCCGGCAATTTCCTCACGCCCCCGGTGAATTCCTGGGGAATTCCCAGACCGATTCACGCCTTCTACGATGGCCGCCATCGATCGATGCCACGGCGCGCCGTCCCTCCCTCAACAAGGAATCCTTCGCAGTGAAAGCCATCCTGATAGAACGCTACGGCGGCCCCGAAGTCCTGCAGATGCGCGCGGACCATCCCATGCTCGATGCCGCGCCCGGCCACGTGGTGGCGCGGGTCGCCTACGCCGGCATCAACTTCATGGACGTGCACACCCGCCAGGGCAAGTATGCGGCCTCCGCCACCTATCCCGTCCGCCTGCCCTGCACCCTCGGCATGGAAGGCGCCGGCGAGATCGTCGCGGTCGGCGCCGGCGTCACGCACCTGGCGCCCGGCGACCGCGTCGCCTGGTGCATCGCCTGGGGTAGCTACGCCGAGTACGCCAGCGTGCCGGCGGCCAAGGTCGCCAGGATCCCCGACGCCATCCCATTCGACCTGGCCGCCGCCGCGATCTTCCAGGGCGCCACCGCGCACTACCTGGTCGAGGACATCGCCCGGCTGGGCCCGGGCAGCACCTGCCTGATCCACGCGGCTTCCGGCAGCATCGGCCAATTGCTGGTGCAGATGGCCGCGCGGCGCGGCGCCACCGTGTTCGCCACCGCCAGCAGCGCGCAAAAGCGCGCCGTCGCCGGCGCGCGCGGCGCCCACCACGCCCTGCCCTACGACGACGGCCGCTTCGCCGACCGCATCCGCGAGGCCACCGGCGGCGCGGGCGTGGACGTGGTGTTCGACGCGGTCGGCAAGGCTACCCTGCGCGACAGCTTGCGCGCCTGCCGCGCGCGCGGCCTGGTCATCAACTACGGCAATGTCTCGGGCTCGGTCACCGACCTGGATCCGATCGAACTGGGCGAGGCCGGTTCGCTGTTCCTGACGCGGCCGCGGCTGGCCGACCACATGCGGGACGGCGTCACCGTGCAGCGCCGCGCCGACGCCGTGTTCGGCGCGCTGCTCGAAGGGTCGCTGGACATCGCCATCGAGGGCCGCTACGAAATGGAAGACGTGCAGCGCATCCATGCGCGGCTGGAAGCGCGCGAACAGATCGGCAAGTCGGTCATGCGCATCGGCGCCGCGCCGAACGCATAACCTTTGGTTATGGTCGCACCCGCACCACTCATTTGAACCTGTCGCCCGTCACGCCCACACTCTCACCGTCCAGCGCCAGGCCGTCCGATGCGGCCCGGCGGCCTGGACATTGGACCGCTGGGAATCCACGCCTGCAGCACCCACAAGGCGGGATCACAACAATAGGCCGACAACCGCCGGACGCGCCGCGCGTCACGGCCTGGCCACGGATTGGATAGGGACGGAGAAGACATGACCTCATTGGCACAAACGGCGGCGGCGCCACGCCCGCCCGCCGGCGGCTCGTTGCACCCACGCAGGCGCAATGCCGCCATCGCGGTATTCCTGGTCGGGCTGGCCATCGCGCTCTACACCCACTACGCCCTGCCGGGCCAGACCAGCCTGTGGGGCCTGACGCCCGTGCTGGTGTTCGCCATCATCGCGCTGCTGGGCGTGGACATCGTGCTGTCCACCATCGCCGCCATCGTGCTCGGCGCCATCATGACGGGCACCACGCCCATCGCCATGAGCAAGCTGCTGGCCGAATCGCTGGGGTCGTTCATCGCGGTGGTCGGCCTGATCATCGTGCTCGGTGCCGGCGTGGGCGAAGTCGCCTCGCGCACCGGCGCCGCGGAACAGATGGTGCGCGCCATCGTGCGCCGCATCGGCCTGTCGAACCAGGTGCGCGTGCGCCTGGGCATCATGGTGACCTCGACCCTGATCTGCGGCGCGCTGGGCACCCTGGCCGGCGGCAACGCCATCATCGCGGCGGTGGTAATCCCCATCGCGGCGGCGGTGCGCCTGTCGCCGCCCGCGGTGGCCGCGCTGTTCCAGACCGCCGGTTCGGCCGGACTGGTGCTGGGGCCCTTCACGCCCAACGTGGTCACCGTGACCGGCCTGACCGGCTTGAGCTATCCGCAGTACCTGCTGGTGGCGGGCATCCCGATGGCCGTGGCGACGCTGCTGGCCGGCTGGTTCATGTCGGGCCGCATCCAGAAGATGACCGAGGCGACTCATCAATACGAGGAAGCCGGCGCCAGCATGGCCGCCCTCGACCTGGACGCCGCGCCGTCCCCCACGGCCCTGCGCGCGGCGTGGGCGTTCTGCCTGACCATCATCATCCTGGCGGTCGCCGGCGTGCTCGCCAAGGCCGGCTACGCCTTCGCCATCATCGTCATGGTGTCGCTGGCGGCCACCACCGGCCTGGCCGGCGGCATGGGTCCGCGCGCGATCCTGCAGGCGATGTATGCGGGCACCGGCAAGCTGATCTGGATCTTCTTCCTGTTCTGGCTGTTCAACCCGGTGCTGGTGCTGGTGGACCAGCTCAACGCCTACCACGCCGTGCTGGAACTGGCGAAGCCGCACCTGGCCGGCATCAGCGGCGCCATGCTGTGCGTCATCGTGCTGTGGTTCAACGTGATCGGCCACATCCCCGGCGCGGCGGTGGCGCAGATGACCTTCACCGCCAAGATCTTCGGCCCGCTGCTGGCGGCCGCCGGCGTCGGCCCCGCGGCCACCACGGCGGTTATCCTGGGCAGTTCGCAGATCGACTGGTTCGGTCCGTTCCCCACCTCGGACATGTTCGGCCAGATGGGCCTGGCGCGCTCGGGCGAGCTCAAATACATGCTCTACAACGGCTGGGCGGTGATCCTGGTGAACCTCTGCCTGTTCTCGTCCCTGTTCTTCTTCCTGGTCTGAGGAGATCGACCATGTTCCCCTTGGGATCGCAACCGCTGGACCGCAACGCCTTGCGCCAGCACGTCGACGCGGCGCTGGCGCCCTTGCTGGCCGCCACGCCCGCGCGGGTCTCGCTGAGCCTGCGCGACCTGGACGGCAACATCGTGCTGGCGCACCACGCCGACCGCGTGCAGCCATCGGCCAGCATCATCAAGGTGCCCATCCTGCTGGCGCTGCTCGAAGCGATGGCCAACGGCCGCTACGCGCTCGAACAGCCGCTGGCCCTGCCCGCTTGCGGCGACCGCGCCGGCGGCACCGGCATCCTGGCCCAACTGCCCAGCGTCGCCAGCCTGTCGCTGGCCGAACTGGCGCGGTTGATGATCGTGCTCAGCGACAACGCCGCCACCAACGCGCTGATCGATCTGTTGGGCTTTGACGCGATCAACCAATGGAGCCAGCGCGCCGGACTGGCGGCAAGCCGCCTGCAACGCCGCATGATGGACGCCGCCGCGCGCGAAGCCGGCCGCGACAACTTCACCAGCGCCGACGATGCCACCGCCGCGCTCTGCTGGATGCTGCGCGACGGCATGCTGCCGCCGCCCTTGCGGACCTTCGCGCTCGACCTGCTGGCCGACCAGCGCGAGCGCGCCCACTTCGGCGCCGCGCTGCCGGCGCCAGCGCATCTGGCCAGCAAGGCCGGCCAGCTGCCAGGCCTGCGCCATGACGCCGGCATCCTCACCGTGGCGGACCGCAGCGTGGTGCTGGCGGTGCTGGCCGACGGCTTCACCGACTGGCAGACCGCGCAGACGCTCCAGGGCGGCGAAGGCGCCGCCCTGCTGGGGCAGATCGCGCGCGCGGTCGCGCTCGGCCTGAAAGCCCAGGCGCACACACACTGACAAGGAGCCCGCATGTCCATCAGAGTGGCAGCCGTCCAGCTCGATAGCCGCCGTGACCGCGATGCCAACCTGGCGGCGCTGGAACATTGGATAACGGCCGCGGCCAACGACGGCGCGAAACTGATCGTCACGCCCGAGTACAGCGATGTGCGCGGCGACACACCAACGCTGCGCGCCGCCGCCAGTCCGATCCCCGGCGCGGTCACGGCGCGCATCGCCGCGCTGGCGCAACGCCACGCTTGCTGGATCCACCTGGGCTCGATGCATGAACGCCTGGCGGACCAGGACCGGCTCGGCAACACCGGCGTCACCTTCGCCCCGGACGGCAGCATCGCCGCCTCCTACCGCAAGGTCCACCTGTACGACGCGGTGGTCGACGGCATCCCCTACCGCGAATCCGCCGACTTCGCGCCCGGCGCGCACCTGCGGACCGTCGAGGCGGCGGGCCTGACGCTGGGCCTGAGCATCTGCTACGACCTGCGCTTCGCCGAACTCTACCGCGCGCTGCGCGCACGCGGCGCCAACGTGCTGGTGGTGCCCGCGGCCTTCAACCTGCACACCGGGCGCGATCATTGGGAAACCCTGCTGCGCGCCCGCGCCATCGAGAACCAGTGCTACGTGATCGCCGCCGCCCAGATCGGCGGCGACGGCCCGGGCCTGCCCTGCCTCGGCCGCAGCATGATCATCGACCCCTGGGGCACGGTGCTGGCCTGCATGCCGGACCGCACCGGCTACATCCTGGCCGACCTCGACCCGCAGCGCGTCGCCACGCTGCGCGCCGGCCTGCCGGCCTGGGAGCATCGCCGCACCGATCTCTACCCGGGTTGACCCGCGCGGCGGAAAGCGCCAGGGCCGGCATCGTTGCCGGCCTTGCGCGCAACGCGCCAGCCCGACCGCGGCCGCTCAGTAGCGCGCCCTACCCTCGCCCATGCGGGCGCCCATGACCATTTCGGTCACCCAGTTCACCAGTATCGAGGTATAGGCACGTTGCGCCGGTTTTTCCGTCAGCGCGTGGTCGGCGCCGTCGATGATCCGGTGCGTCAACGAGTGCGATCGGCGAAACGCGGAGCGATAGCTCATGATGGTCGAATGCGGGATATAGCTGTCGTGTTCCGCCTCGACCAACAGCACGTCGCCGGCGAACGCCGTGCACGCCTTCAACGCGCGGTTCTCTTCCGGCGCGACGTAGACGCTGCGATAGGCGCGCAGGGTCTCGCGATCGAGCTGATTCTTGGGCACCAGCCATTCGTCGTCACGATACAGGGCAGGCACATGCAGCGCCAGCCAGCGCACCGGACGCAGCGTACTCAACAGGGCCGCCAGGTAACCGCCGTAGCTGCTGCCCACCACGGCGATCGAACCGGAGTCCAGCGACGGATGCTGCGCCAGCCGGTCATAGGCCGCCACCACGTCGCGCAGATTGTCCTCGCGCGTCACCTCGCGTTGCCGCGCCTGCGTGGCGGCGTGTCCGCGCAGATCGAAGGTCAGGCAGACGCAACCCAGCGCGGCAATGCCCTTGGCGCGCGACAGGTCGAACTGCTGGCTGCCGCCCCAGCCATGAATGAACAGCACCCCCGGCACCTTGTCTTCCGGGGTAAGGAACGTGGCGTCCAGCGACACGCCATCCACGTCGAGCGCGAGCGGACTGCTATGCGCCGCCATCGGCCGCCTCCAGGATGCCGCCCGACTTGCTGATGGGCCCGACCGCCGCGTCGTGGCCGTGGAACACCAGGCGTTGCGTGATTGGCGCCGGTTCGTCGGCGCCATAGCGCTCGCGGGTCGCGGCGCGCACTTCGCGCAGCGCGGGCGAGAGCGCAAAGGCCTGCATGGCGGCCAGTTCCGCGATGCTGGCGCCACCCGCGCGCCATGATTGCTCCAGCACGCCCGCGCGCGGCCGGCCATCGGCGCCGAGACCAAACGCCACATCGTAATTGCGCCGCGAAGCAATCAGCGCGGGATAGGCGGCCGATACAGCCGCGTCATACTGGCACGCCAGGTCGATCGCGCGGCGTTCACGGTCGGCGAGATCCAGCCTGCGCAAGGCATCGAAGCCGCCCCGCGCCACGCGCAGTTCCGAGCCGCCGTACACGAGGCAGCCCGCATTGTCGGGCGTCAGCGACTGCGTGCCGACATAGGCGATCTCCATTTTTCCCACCTTGGACCAGCCCACGCTGCAGGTTTCGACTTCGTCCAGGTCTTCCTCGATCACCAAGCCGAGCCGTCCCATCGTCCGCGCGCATTGGCGCTCCAAGGCCTGCCGCAGCGCATCCGCATCCGAGGCGACCTCCTGCCCGCGCCCGGCGGTCGCATCGGCAGGTTTCAACCGCACCGGCCCGCGTTGCAACAGCCGCAGGCCACCGGCCAGCGCGTCTTCCGGGCGGAACGCCGTGTAGCCGGCAAGCACCGCGTCACCCAATGCATCCGCCAGCGAGGCGACCCAACCCGCTGGCGCCGGTGCATCCGGCCGCGCCAGGCCATGGCTGATGGATTTGGTGGCGACGAAGGCATGCGGCACGACGCCACCATAGAGGTCGGCGATGCCCGCGATGCCCAGGATGGCCGCGCGCGCCGCGCCGGCGATGCTGCGGTCGGGCACGTAATACGGAACCGGGCCGCCGCGATGGCGACTGGGCCGGTAATCGCGAACATGGCGCCCGCCCAACAGCGCGGCCAGGCGCGCCGCCAGGGCGTCATGCGACGCCACTTCGTGCTCGGACGCCCGAGCGCGGCGAGGATAAGCGACCACGAGCGGGCCGTCTGCGAGAGAAAACGAGTTCATGGGCGCCACGCCAGCAAACGGCGTGCCCACGCAAAAAAGCCGGCAACGCTTGCGCGGTACCGGCTTTCAGCCAAAGGCGTCGGGAAACACCTTCAAGAATTCGACCACAGATAAGTGGTCGGGGCGAGAGGATTCGAACCTCCGACTCCTGCGTCCCGAACGCAGTACTCTACCAGGCTGAGCTACGCCCCGAGTCTGGGCATGGGCTTATACATCTCCCACACCCTACAGCTACTGACTTCGTTGCGCTCAGTGCAACCAAATCATCTTTTCGCTTCGGCTTGAAGGTTTTGCCCTTCCCGCCTCGTGAATTCCAACCTTGCTCAAAGCAGCGCTTGCAGTGCTGTTTTCAGCTAGCGATCTCGATTCACCGCGAAAGCGCAGAATTCTAACAGAGAATTTAGAAAAGGGGAAACGGGATATGCAGAAAGTGCTTCGCGGGCCCGATCCGCCTCGGCCACGGCGGCCTGGCGGGCGTGTTCCAACGCGTCCGTCGCCTGGATGGCGGCGGCCACGGCGGCAAAGTCGGCGTCGCCCGTCTTGATGGCGTCGCGGATCAATTGCTGCTGCTGCGGCGTTCCCACTTCCATTACGCGGATCAGCGGCAGCGTGGGCTTGCCCTCGCGCAGATCGTCGCCCACGTTCTTGCCCAGCGCGGCGGCGTCGCCGCTGTAGTCCAGCACGTCGTCGACCAACTGGAAGGCCGTGCCCACGTGGCGGCCATAGGCGGCGGCCGCGGCTTCCTGCTCGGGCGTGGCGCCCGCCAGCACCGCGCCGACCTGGGCGGCGGCCTCGAACAGCTTGGCGGTCTTGTAGCGCACGACCTGCAGGTAGCGCTCCTGCGAGACGTCCGGATCGTGCACGTTCAGCAACTGCAGCACCTCGCCCTCGGCGATGACCGTGGTGGCTTCGGACAGGATGCTCATGATGCGCATCGAGTCGGCCTCGACCATCATCTCGAACGAGCGCGAATACAGATAGTCGCCCACCAGCACGCTGGCCGCGTTGCCGAACACCGCGTTGGCGGTTTCGCGCCCGCGGCGCAGGTCGGACTCGTCGACCACGTCGTCATGCAGCAGCGTCGCGGTATGGATGAACTCCACCACGGCGGCCAGCAACTGGTGGTGCGTCCCTTGATACCCCAGCGCGCGCGCCACCATCAGCACCATCGCCGGGCGCATGCGCTTGCCGCCCGCGCCAATGATGTAGTCGCCGATCGTACGGATGAGCACCACATCGGAATTCAGCCGCTCGCGGATAACCGCATCGACGGCTTTCATATCGTCAACTATGGGAGCAATGAGCGCGGGGAGATTCAAGACGTATCCGGAGAGTGAAACGAGCCATATGTAACAGCTCTTACCGCTGGGCCGCCGGGATGGCGGGGGATTCGACCAGCGATTATACGGGCTGCCAGGAACCGGAGCCGGACGTAGCGACGCCCCTGCCCGGGGCGCGGAATCCCCCTCCGCCATCCCATCCGAACCGCCCCGCCCCCGTTTTTTCGGCTGCGCGCCACCCCGACGCGGCGCCCCGGCCACACCTAAGCCCTTAGCCTGCAAGCGCTTTTTGACTTTTCCCCAGCCGCGGGCTAATATCCCGGATTCGGTCAGAGATGGCCGAATTACGTCGGTGAATTACGCGCGCTTGGTCTTGGCAACCCCATATTGGCAACCCCAATCTTGGCAACCCCAGGCAAGCACTGCCAGCCCAGCAGGGCCGGCAAGCGAATGAACCCATTTACCTATTTAAGGAATACCCCATGTACGCGGTCGTAAAAACCGGTGGCAAGCAGTACCGTGTTGCCATTGGCGAAAAACTCAAGGTAGAACAGATACCGGCTGACATTGGGCAAGAAATCACCCTGGATCAAGTGCTGTCCGTGGGCGAAGGCGACCAACTGAAAGTTGGTACGCCCCTCGTCGCCGGCGCCGTGATCAAGGCAACGGTTCTTGCGCAAGGCCGCCACGACAAGGTCAAGATCTTCAAGATGCGCCGTCGCAAGCACTATCAGAAGCGTCAGGGCCACCGTCAGAACTACACCGAAATCCGCATCGAAGCCATCACGGCCTAAGACGCGACTCGGCACCACATTAGCAGGAGCTAAACATGGCACAGAAAAAGGGCGGCGGCTCTACGCGAAACGGACGCGACTCAGAATCGAAGCGTCTGGGCGTCAAGGCTTTCGGCGGTGAACTGATTCCCGCTGGTTCGATCATCGTGCGTCAGCGCGGTACCCGTTTCCACGCTGGCGTGAACGTCGGCATGGGCAAGGACCACACCCTGTTCGCGCTGGTCGACGGCAAGGTTCAATTCGGCTTCAAGGGCGCGTTGAACAAGCAAACCGTTTCGATCGTCGCCGCCGAGTAATCCTCGACGCAGCACGGTCCGGCACGCGGCGCGGTCGCCTCAGCGATCCGCCGCCAGCCAGAACGGCAAAGCCCTGTCGCACGCGGCAGGGCTTTTTTTCCTTCGGGCCACCGCAAATGCGTGGCGGCCCTCGCCGCGCTGCGGCGACTCCCTATCTCATACACGCGCAGACATCATGAAATTCGTAGACGAAGCCACCATCGAAGTCGTCGCCGGCAAAGGCGGCAATGGCGTGGCGAGCTTTCGCCGCGAGAAATTCATTCCCAAGGGCGGCCCGGACGGCGGCGACGGCGGACGCGGCGGCAGCATCTTCGCCGTGGCTGATCGCAACATCAACACGCTGATCGACTTCCGCTACGCGCGCCTGCACCGCGCCAAGAACGGCGAAAACGGCCGCGGCTCGGACCAGTACGGCGCCGCCGCCCCGGACATCACGCTGCGCGTGCCCGTCGGCACCATCATCCATGACGCCGAGACCGGCGAAGTCCTGTTCGACCTGAACCGCCACGACCAGAAGGTCGTGCTGGCCGCCGGCGGCCAGGGCGGCATGGGCAACATGCATTTCAAGTCCAGCGTCAACCGCGCCCCGCGCCAGTGGACGCCCGGCAAGGAAGGCGAACACCGCTACCTGCGCATGGAACTGAAGGTGCTGGCCGACGTGGGCTTGCTGGGCCTGCCCAACGCCGGCAAGTCCACGCTGATCACCCGCATCTCGAACGCCAAGCCGAAGATCGCCGACTACCCGTTCACGACGCTGCACCCGAACCTGGGCGTGGTGCGCACCTCGCCGTCGCGCAGCTTCGTCGTGGCCGACATTCCCGGCTTGATCGAAGGCGCCTCCGAAGGCGCCGGCCTGGGCCACCTGTTCCTGCGCCACCTGGCGCGCACCCGCGTGCTGCTGCACCTGGTGGACGTGTCCACGCCCGATCCCGATGCCGATCCGGTGGAGCAGGCCGTGGTTGACGCCCGCGCCATCGTCGAGGAACTGCGCCGCTACGATCCCGAGCTGGCCGCCAAGCCGCGCTGGCTGGTGCTGAACAAACTGGACATGGTGGCCGATCCCGAGGACACCAAGCGCCGCTTCATCGAGCTGTACGACTGGAAGGGTCCGGTGTTCGGCATCTCCGGCCTGTCCGGCGACGGCACCCAGGACCTGATCTACGCGCTGCAGGACTACCTTGACGCCGAACGCGAAAAGGAACAACTGGCGCAGGACCAGGCCGATGGCACCTACGTGGCCGAAGATCCGCGTTTCGACGACACCCGCGGCGACGCCGACAACAAGACTGCCGCGCCGCGCGGCGACGAATAAGCCATAATCGCAATCTCGTTCGATTACGCCTTTTTTCGCGCCGCAGCCCGCCGCCATCATGTCTGCCGAATCACCCGCCGTTTCCGTCGTCGCCAATGCCCAACGCCTCGTCGCCAAGGTCGGCTCATCGCTGGTCACCAATGAAGGCCGAGGCCTGGATCGCGCCGCCGTGGCGCACTGGGCGGCCCAGATCGCCGCGCTGCACAAGCAGGGCAAGCAGGTCGTGCTGGTATCCAGCGGCGCCATCGCCGAAGGCATGGCCCGCCTGGGCTGGCGCAAGCGCCCGTCGGTGATGCACGAACTGCAGGCCGCGGCGGCGGTGGGCCAGATGGGCCTGTGCCAGGCCTACGAAGCGGCATTCGCCGAATACGGCCTGCGCACCGCGCAGATCCTGCTGACCCACGAAGACCTGGCCGACCGCCACCGCTACCTGAACGCGCGCAGCACGCTGTTCGCGCTGCTGCGCCTGGGCGTGGTGCCGATCGTGAATGAAAACGACACGGTGGTCACCGACGAGATCCGGCTGGGCGACAACGACACGCTGGGCGCGCTGGTCACCAACCTGATCGAAGCCGACACGCTGATCATCCTGACCGACCAGCGCGGCCTGTACGACTCCGACCCCCGCAAGAATCCCGACGCCAAATTCATGGCGCACGTCCAGGCCGGCGATCCGGCGCTGGAAGCCATGGCTGGCGGCGCCGGCAGCGGCATCGGCACCGGCGGCATGCTGACCAAGGTTCTGGCGGCCAAGCGCGCCGCGCACAGCGGCGCGCACACCGTGATCGCCTCCGGCCGCGAACGCAACGTGCTGACGCGCCTGGCGCAAGGCGAATGCATCGGCAGCGAACTGCGCGCCGTGCTGCCGGTCTGGTCGGCGCGCAAGCAGTGGCTGGCCGACCACCTGCGGCTGCGCGGCCGCGTGGTGCTCGATGACGGCGCCGTGCAGGCCCTGCTGCGTGAAGGCAAGAGCCTGCTGCCGATCGGCGTGGTCGATGTAGAAGGCGAATTCGGCCGCGGCGACGTGGTCGCCTGCGTCGACAGCCAGGGCCGCGAATGCGCCCGCGGCCTGATCAACTATTCCTCGGTGGACACCCGACGCATCCTGCGCCAGCCGTCATCGCAGATCGCCCGCATCCTGGGCAGCATGACCGACCCCGAGCTGATGCACCGCGACAACCTGGTCGTGCTCTGACAGCGCGCGGGCGGCGCCCCTCCCTCTTCCCGAACAAGGCGGCATCCGCCGCCCGTTGGCGCAATCGCATGCGCGCCTGTACCGGCGCGACGCTCCCCTACCTATGTAATTCGAATATCACATTAGTAGGAATCCCCGCGGCCTGGTGTTGGAGCACGCGCGGGACCGCGTCCTAGTCGTGGGGCGCCGGCACGCCTTGCGGCATCAACATGTACCCCCACCCGCGCACCGCCAGCACCGGCAGGTCGATGTTGAGGCGGCGGGCCTTGCTGCGCAGGCGCGACACCAGCACATCCACGCGCCGCGCGCCGTCCATGGGGTCGCGTGTGGCCTCGGGGAAGAAGCCTTCGCGGGGCAGGCACTGATGCGGGGCGTTCAGCAGGCTGACAAAGAAGGCGCGTTCAGTGTTGGTCAGCGGCAATCGTTCGCCCGCGGGGCCGGCCAGCATCCGGCCGCGGCCATCGACACGCCAGCGCGGCAATGTGTCGGTCTCGGCGCGCCGGCAACGGATCAGGTTGCGCAGCACCGCATCCCATTCCGCGATGTTCGCCTGCAACGGCACGCAGGCATGGGCGCCGGCGTCGAGCGCCGCGATGCGGGCCGTGGGGGAATCTTCGGGGGATTGCCACACGACTGCGCTACCAGATGCGGCCCGACGCAGTTCGGCAATCAGTTGCGACAGATTGTCGCTCGTGCCGCGCAACACGACGATGTCGGCCGGTTCGCTGCGCAGCCGTGCCAACAGGCTGTCTGGGGACCGGCACAGGCCGACCTCCCACTGAAGTTGACGCAAGGTGTGCACAAACTTGTTGCACGCCATTCCACCAAGTTGCACGACGAGGACGTAACCTCTTTCCTGCATGTGCTGCCTCTCCGAACTTATCACCTAAGTAATATTTATATCTACCAAAGTGCCTACAGTGCAAGCTTCAATCGACGCGTGAAAACTTTTTCAGACCGACTGAAGCACGCCCGTCTTTTGCGTGGCCACACGCAGAAAGCGCTCGCTCGCATGGCCCGACTGTCGCAAAGCGCGATCGGCAGTTATGAGAGCGGGCTGAGGCATTCGAGCCGTTCACTGCGCAAACTGGCGCAGGTATTGAAGGTGGAACTCGAATGGCTGGAGACGGGCAAGGGCCCCATGGAATTGCCCATGGAAGGCTATGACCTGAGCGACACATTGCCGGCGACCGGCGTGTCCGAGCCGTTGCCGCGCGCCATTGCCCGCCGCGGGCGTCCCCTGGCGCCGTGGCCCTTCCCCAATATTGCGCCGGCGCAGTTCGATACGCTGACGGCGGACGACCGGTTGGTGCTCGAAGCGCTGAACCAGACCTTTATCGAAGCCTCCCAGGCGCGCCGCGGCATCAAACCGCGCGGCCGCAAGAGTTGAGGATGGCCGCCGCGATTGCGATGGCAGGATGAAAAAAGCCCGGCGATGCCGGGCTTTTTTCATGGCCGTGAATCGCCGCTCAGGGCTTGGCGGGAGCCGGTGCGGTGGCCGGGGCGGCGCCGCCCGCGGCCGGGGCGCTTTCGCCACGGATCTTGGCGGCGATGTCGGAAGCGGCCTGGGCCGACGGCACGCCGAAAGCCAGCACGCCACGGTTCAGGGGTTCGCCGATGCGCGGCGCCGCGATCAGTTCACGGTCGATCACCAGCGCCAGCATGTTGCCGACGTTCTTGCTGCTGACGTCATTGAGCTTGCGCGCGCCGGCGTCGGAGAAGCGCAGGCCGACGAAGTTGGCGCCCTGGCGATCGACCAGGGCGGCCGCCTCGGTCAGGTCGGCGCGGGTCAGCACCGGCTGCTGCTGCATGTAGATCTTGCCGTCGGGCAGGTTCACCTCGACCAGGCCGGGGCCCGATTGGGTCTGGGCGACGTAGAACTCGACCACCGCGGCAGTGGCCGGTTGCGTGGACGATTGCTGCTGTCCGGCCGCGTCGGGCGTGGCGGCGGCGCCGGATTTGGTCGGGGCGGTCTTGCAACCCGCAAGCGCAAGGGTCATGACAACCAGGGCGGGCGCCAGTTTGCGTAGGGTCAGTTGCATGCTCGTTTCCTTCTTGAGTGGACTGGGGCCGGTGGGCGGACCGCCGGCTGACGTGAAAAAGTGTACAGAACCTGTATGGCACTGTCTCCGCAGACTGATTCCAAATGTAAACCGGTACTACCAGCGTGCGCCGCCCCACTGCGGCGGCGCAGCATGGCCGCTATTCGCCTGCCGGCCGGGCAGGCTCTATACTTCGCTTTCGCGCAGGGGTACTCGTCGCGCCAGAACGGCCCGACGTGTTGAGAGAGTCCCTTCGTACCAGTACGGATAATGCCGATGCTGGGAGCCGTATTCCCGCCATGCCCGCATGGCGGGAGTCCATTCCCGATCGGCTCCAAACCATTCGCTTGGAGCTTTCCATGAACGCCAATCCCAAATTCCTGGCCGCCACCGCCGAAGTCGACGCGGCCGCGGTCGCCCCGTTGCCCAAATCCCGCCGGGTCTACGAGGTCGGCTCCCGTCCCGACATCCGCGTCCCGTTCCGCGAGATCGAGCAGGACGACACGCCCACCATGTTCGGTGGCGAAAAGAACCCGCCGCTGATCGTCTACGATTGCAGCGGCCCCTACACCGACCCCGACGTCAAGATCGACATCCGCCGCGGCCTGCCGGAAGTGCGCCGCGCCTGGATCGACGAGCGCGGCGACACCGAAGTGCTGTCGGGTCCGACCAGCGAGTACGGCAAGCAGCGCCTGACCGATCCCAAGCTGACGGCCATGCGCTTCGACCTGCAACGCCCGCCGCGCCGCGCGGTGGCCGGCGCCAACGTCTCGCAGATGCACTACGCGCGCCGCGGCATCATCACGCCCGAGATGGAATACGTGGCGATCCGCGAAAGCCTGCGCCGCGAGCACTACCTGCAGACGCTGCGCGACAGCGGTCCGGACGGCGAGAAGATGGTCAAGCGCCTGCTGCGCCAGCACCCGGGCCAGTCGTTCGGCGCCGCCATCCCCGCCGCCATCACGCCGGAATTCGTGCGCGACGAGATCGCGCGCGGCCGCGCCATCATTCCCGCCAACATCAACCACCCGGAAGTCGAGCCGATGGCGATCGGCCGCAATTTCCTGGTCAAGATCAACGCCAACATCGGCAACTCGGCAGTCAGTTCGGGCATCGGCGAGGAAGTCGAGAAGATGACCTGGGCGATCCGCTGGGGCGGCGACACGGTCATGGACCTGTCGACGGGTAAGCACATCCACGAAACGCGTGAATGGATCATCCGCAATTCGCCGGTGCCGATCGGCACGGTGCCGATCTACCAGGCGCTGGAGAAGGTGGACGGCAAGGCCGAGGAACTGACCTGGGAGATCTTCCGCGACACGCTGATCGAGCAGGCCGAACAGGGCGTGGATTACTTCACGATCCACGCCGGCGTGCGCCTGCCGTTCATTCCGATGACGGCGGACCGCATGACGGGCATCGTTTCGCGCGGCGGCTCGATCATGGCCAAGTGGTGTCTGGCGCACCACAAGGAAAGCTTCCTGTACGAGCGCTTCGAGGAAATCTGCGAAATCATGAAGGCCTACGACGTCAGCTTCTCGCTGGGCGACGGCCTGCGCCCGGGCTCGGGCTACGACGCCAACGACGAAGCCCAGTTCGCGGAACTGAAGACGCTGGGCGAGCTGACGCAGGTCGCCTGGAAGCACGACGTGCAGGTGATGATCGAAGGCCCCGGCCACGTGCCGATGCAGATGATCAAGGAAAACATGGAGCTGCAGCTGGAACACTGCCACGAGGCGCCGTTCTACACGCTGGGCCCCCTGACGACCGACATCGCGCCGGGCTACGACCACATCACCTCGGGCATCGGCGCGGCGCTGATCGGCTGGTACGGCACGGCGATGCTCTGTTACGTGACGCCCAAGGAACACCTGGGGCTGCCGAACAAGAAGGACGTGAAGGACGGCATCATCACGTACAAGATCGCGGCGCATGCGGCGGACCTGGCCAAGGGCCATCCGGGCGCGGCGATCCGCGACAACGCGCTGTCCAAGGCGCGCTTCGAGTTCCGTTGGGACGACCAGTTCAACCTGGGCCTGGATCCGGACACGGCCAAGGAGTTCCACGACGAAACGCTGCCGAAGGACTCGATGAAGGTGGCGCACTTCTGCTCGATGTGCGGGCCGCACTTCTGCAGCATGAAGATCACCCAGGATGTGCGCGATTACGCGGCGTCGCAGGGCGTGAGCGAAAAAGACGCCCTGCAGAAAGGCATGCAGGAGAAGTCGATCGAGTTCGTGAAGAAAGGCGCCGAGGTTTACCACCGGCAGTGATGTTCCGAACGGATCCCCCTTGCCGGACTGGCCGCTGATGGCGGTGGTCCGGCGGACACGGGGAAGATGAAAAAGGCCTGGAAGCGCTGCTCCAGGCCTTTTTTGTTATCCGCGGTGTTTTTTTGCGGAATTGGTCCGATCTTTGATCGCGCGCGGTGAGGTCCTTGAAACGCCCGCCGACAAGCGCAAGAAAAACTACAGCAGCTTTCCGGGATTCATGATCCCCTTGGGATCCAGCACCCGCTTGATCTCCCGCATCAACCGCAACTCCACCGCATCCTTGCTATGCAGGAAGTGGTCGCGCTTGAGCTGCCCGATGCCGTGTTCCGCGCTGATGCTGCCCCCGTACCGGTTGACCTCGTCGAGCACCGCGTCGGTGATCGCGGCGCCGTGTTCGGCCACCCAGCCGCGCTCGACGCCGGCGGGACGCGAGAGGTTGTAATGCAGGTTGCCGTCGCCGAAGTGCCCGAAGATGAAGGGGCGGATGGCCGGGTACAGCGCGCGTACGCGCGCTTCGGCGGAAACCATGAAGTCGGGGATGCGTTCGATCGGCAGCGACACGTCATGCTTGAGATGCGGACCGTCGGCGCGCTGCGCTTCGGAGATTTCCTCGCGCAGTTTCCACAGCGCCTGCAACTGGGCCAGCGAGGCCGAGACGGCGGCATCCAGGCACAGGCCGCGTTCGAGCGCGGTGCCGATCACGTTTTCCAGCAGCGCGGTCAGGGCGGCTTCGTCGGCGGTGTCGGCCAGTTCGACCAGCACGTAGGCCGGATAACGTTGGTCGAACGGCTCCTGCACGCCCGCGGCATGGGCCAGGACCAGGTCGAGGCAGTCGCCGGAAAAATACTCGAAAGCCTGCAAGCGGGCGCCGCATTGTTCGAACAGGATTTCGAACAATTGCAGGGCCTGGGCCGGGGATTCGACGGCGGCCAGCACCACGGAACGCACGTCGGTGCGCGGGAACAGGCGCAGCGCCACGGCGGTGATGACGCCGAGCGTGCCTTCGGAGCCGATCAGCAGCTGCTTGAGGTCGTAGCCGGTGTTGTCCTTGCGCAGGGTGCGCAGGCCGTTGAAGATCTCGCCGTTGGGCAGCACCGCTTCCAGGCCCAGCACCAGTTCGCGCGCCATGCCGTAGCGCACCACGTTGACGCCGCCGGCATTGGTGGCGACGTTGCCGCCGATCTGGCTGGAGTCCTCGGCGGCCAGGCTCAAGGGCAGCAGCCGGCCGGCGTCCTGCGCCGCGCGGCGCAGGTTGCCGAGGATGCAGCCGGCTTCGGCGACCATCGTGTTGGCGACGGTGTCGATGGCGCGCACGGCGTTCATGCGGTCCAGGCTGAGGACCACGTTGATGGGCGCGGCATCAGGCGTGGCGCCGCCACACAGGCCGGTGTTGCCGCCGCGCGGCACCACCGGCACGCCGGCCTCGTTGCAGAGCGCCAGGCAGGTGGCGACCTCGGCGGTGGTGCGCGGGCGGACCACCGCCTGGGCGTGGCCGTTATACAAGCCACGCCAGTCGGACAGCCAGGGCGCGATGTCGTCGCTGGCGGTGAAGACGGTGTCGGGGCCCAAAGCCCGGACCAGGCGCTGGGCGATGTCGGTTGTGGTCATGATGTCTGCCTGGAGGCGGGAAAGAGGGAATCGAGGCGCAGGCGGCCGGCAGCCTGGCGCAGGTGGCGTTCGGCCGTCAGCCGCGCGCGCGCCGCATCGCGGTCGCGGATGGCCTCGAACACGGCGACGTGTTCGTGGTGCACGGCATCCGTCATGCCGGCCAGTTGGCGGCTGTTGGCGCGCGCGGTGCTGACAGCCAGGCGCAATTGCAGATTCAGGTACTGCAGCAGGTCCTGGTAGAACGGATTGTGGGTCGCGGCCGCGATCGCCAGGTGGAAGGCGATGTCGTGTTCGACTCCATGTTCAGGATGGTGCTGGTGCCGTTCCAGGTCGGCCAGGGCGCGAGCCAGGGCGTCCAGGTCGGCGGCGCTGCGGCGCTCGGCCGCCAGCGCGGCGGCGCCGCCTTCGAGTTCCATGCGCAGTTCGTAGACGCTGGCAAGTTGTTCGCGGCTGACGGCGATGTCGGCGGGCACCTGGAAGCCCTGCGCACCGGTGCGCGCCAACACCACGCAACCCGACCCCTGGCGGCTCTGGATCAGGCCCTGGGCGCGCAGGCGCTCGGTGACTTCGCGAATGACGGCGGCGCTGACGCCGTACTGCTCGGCCAGGATGCGGCCGGACGGCAGCTTGGCGCCCACGGGATAGACGCCATGGGCGATGTCGCCCGCGATCTGGCGGGCGACCTGTTCGGTGAGGGTCAGGCTCTTGGTCAGCATAGGGGCGAAGTATAACCCGTACTTTTCAGGTTATCTGATAACTTTTGGCAGTCCCTTCCGTGTCCGGTCGGTGCGGACCCGCCGCGCTTCAGGCGGCCGCGGCGGCGTCGCCGGGCCGCAGCGCGTCCTCGGCATCCGGCAGGCCGGCGACGGAACAGCGGCGGCCGCCGCGGGCCTTGGCGCGGTACAGCGCGGCATCGGCGGAATCCAGCACCGCCTGCGCCTTGCGGTTGGCGCCGGAGATGATCGAAATGCCGATCGACAGCCCGACGCTGACGCGCGTGCCGTCGGCCAGCACGATGGGCTGGCTGGCATCATGCAGCAAGTGGTTACCCAGCCGCAGCGCGGCGGTAGCGTCGATGCCGGTGGCCAGCACGATGAATTCGTCGCCGCCGATGCGGGCGGCCACGTCGTCCACCCGCAACATGGCGCGCATGCGCTGTGCGATGGTCTTGAGCACTTGGTCGCCAGCGGCATGGCCGTGGGTGTCGTTGATGATCTTGAAGTCGTCCATGTCCATGTAGAACAGCGCGGCGGCGCTGTCATGCTCGCGCGCGCTGGTGCAGATGCGCTCGAGCGCCGCTTCCAGGCCGGCGCGGTTGGCAAGGCCGGTCAGCGCGTCCTGGCTGGCGCGGCGCTCGTTCTCGCGCTCGGCCAGCATGGTGGACACCAGGATGCGCCGCAGCCGTTGCGAGGCGATGCTCATGCTGACCAGGTAGAACGGGATCTGGATGAAGACGATGGCGGTGACGTATTCGCCGGCGAACAGCGCGCCCAGGCACATCGGCCCCAGGCTCAGGAATATCATCGCCGCCACCAGCCGCGGCGCGCCGTAGTTGCGAAAGCAGATGCCGCCCGCCATGGCGCCGCAGGACACGCCAGCCAGCGTGGCGGCCAGCCAGTCATGGTTGAGGAACGTGACGAAGACCCCATAGCCGACACTGAACGCCCACAGCAGCGCCAGCACGATGTAGATGTCGGTATGGGTGCTGCCGCCGCGAGCGGCATTGCGCAACGCCGAGCGCAGGACGGTGACGCGCACCACGGCCAGCAGGATCTCCAGGACCAGCCAGGAAATATAGAGCGGCTCGGGCCGGCGCCAGGCGACCACGCCGGAGATCATCAGGGTGTTGATGACGCCGCCGGCGAAAATCGGCAAGGTGCCGAACAGACTGGCGATCAAGGCGGCGCGGATGTCCGCGGGCGTGTCCTGCCCGGAATGCGTCAACCAACGGGTCAGCCGCCACTTGGGCAGGCTGAAGCTCAATCCTGTGTCCACACCGTTACGTCCAAAGCTGGCTGCCACGGAGCGGCAGGCTGGCTGGCGTTATAGCAGGTATTTCAAGCCTTTAATATTGTCCGCGAGGGCAATGGCGGGCCGCTTTAAAGGGGTCGGGATGTGCCGATGATGGCCGGATCAGTGCCCGCGCGCGCCACAGACCGCGCACTCGGGATCACGCTGGACATTGACGCTGCGCCACTGCATGGTGCGCACGTCCAGCCATAGCAGGCGCCCCGACAGGCTCTCGCCCACGCCGGACAGCAGCTTGAGGGCCTCGGCCGCCTGCATGCTGCCGATGATGCCAACCACCGGCGCAAACACGCCCATGGTGGCGCAGTTGGCCTCTTCGACGTCGTCCGCCTCGGGAAACAGGCAGTGGTAGCACGGAGCGTCCGGATCGCGCAGGTCGTAGACGCTGACCTGGCCGTCGAAACGGATGGCGGCGCCAGACACCAGCGGCTTGCGGTGCTGCACACAGGCGCGGTTGATGGCGTGGCGGGTGGTGAAGTTGTCGGTGCAGTCCAGCACCAGGTCGGCCTGCGCCACGGCGTCGGACAGGGCCTGGCCCTGCAGCCGCTCGACGCGGGCATGCACGCGGGCCTGGGGATTGAAAGCCGCCAGCATGTCGCGCCCGGACTCGGCCTTGGGCCGGCCCACGCTCGCGGTGGTGTGGAGGATCTGGCGCTGCAGGTTGCTGAGCTCGACGACGTCGTCGTCGGCCAGCGTGATCTCGCCGACGCCAGCGGTGGCCAGGTAGAGCGCGGCGGGCGAACCCAGCCCACCCGCCCCTACGACAAGCACACGCGCCGCCAGCAGTCTTTCCTGCCCTTCGATACCCAGCTCGTCGAGCAGGATGTGGCGGGCGTAGCGCAGCAGTTGCTCGTCGTTCATTTGTCCTTGCTGGGCTCGACTCCGGTCGGCGTGATCTTCATGCGCTGGGCGTTGCCGGCGCCGGGCTTGGCGTCGGCCTTGGCCTGGGCGCGGGCCGAGCCCTTCTGCACCGGCTTGCCGGCCAGCAGGTTGATCGCCTGCTGCAGCTGGAAGTCATCCTTGCCGCCGAACTCGAACACCTTGGTCGGCACGTCGACGTTGTCCTGCTCGGAGTTGGACTTCACTTCGTTGGCCGTGCCCGGGTTCGACAGGTGGCGCTGCAGGTCGGCTTCGCGCGGCAGGCGGAACAGGTCGCCGTCGGCGGTATCGGCCACGACGTAGTCGGGCTCGATGCCGGTGGCCTGGATTGAACGGCCGCTGGGCGTGAAGTAGCGCGAGGTGGTGAGCTTGACCGCGGTGGTTTCCGACAGCGGCAGGATCACCTGCACCGAACCCTTGCCGAAGGTGCGGTTGCCCAGCACCTTGGCGCGCTTGTGGTCCTGCAGCGCGCCGGCCACGATCTCGGAGGCCGAGGCCGAACCGACGTTGACCAGCACCACCATCGGCACGGTCTTGGTCCAGGCCGGCAGGCCCGACAGGTAATTGCTTTCGCCGCGGGCGTATTCCGACGGGGTCGCCAGGTACTTGTGGCGGGCGTCGGGGGTACGGCCGTCGGTCGAGACCACCAGGGCATCGGCCGGCAGGAACGCGCCGGACACGCCGATGGCGCTGGTCAGCAGGCCGCCCGGGTCATTGCGCAGGTCGAGCACCAGGCCCTTGGGGGCTTCCTTGGCGCCCAGGTCCTTGAGCTGCTTGGCCAGGTCGGCACCGGTTTTTTCCTGGAACTGGGCGATGCGCACATAGGCCACGCCGTTGTCCAGCATCTTGCTGCGCACGCTGCGCACCTTGATGATGTCGCGCACGATCTTGAGCACGATCGGCTGCGGCCGGTCGGCGCGCATGATGGTCAGCGTGATGGGCGACTTGGGGGCGCCGCGCATGAGCTTGACGGCGTCGTTCAGCGACATGCCTTTGGTGGGCGTGTCGTCGATCTTGATGATGAGGTCGCCGGCCATGACGCCCGCGCGCGCGGCGGGGGTGTCTTCGATGGGGGAGATGACCTTGACGAAGCCGTCCTCGGCGCCGACTTCGATACCGAGGCCGCCGAACTCGCCTTGGGTGGCCGTCTGCATTTCGCGGAAGGCGTCGGCATCCAGGTATGCAGAGTGGGGGTCCAGGTTCGACACCATGCCGGAAATGGCATTGTCGATCAGGGTCTTGTCGTCGACCGATTCGACGTAGTTGTTCTTGATGGCCGCAAAGACGTTGCTCAGCTGCCTGAGCTCATCCAGCGGCAAGGGACTGCCGCGCTGGGCGACAGCCGTCACACCCACGCTGAGCAAGACACCTGCCACCGCACCGATGGCAATCAGACCGAAACCACGAAACTTGCGAGTGCCCATGCACACTTCCCGAATTGGTTTTCGCCCTTGGGTTGGCCCCGGAGCGTTTGGCCGTCTGGCTTTACTGGGCCAGCCACTGGGCTGGATCCACAGGAGCGCCGCGATGGCGAATTTCAAAGTATAGGCCGGATTCCACTTGGCCGCCGGTTGCTCCTACCGAAGCAATAGTATCCCCCGCCGCGACGGAATCGCCCACCCGTTTGAGCAGACTTTGGTTGTAAGCATAGACGGTCAGATATTGCTGGCCATGATCCACAATGATGAGATTGCCGAAACCCCGCAGCCAATCGGCGTAGACCACCGTGCCGGGCGCCACCACCTTCACCGGCGTTCCTTCGGGCGCGCGCAGCACGATACCGCGCCAGACGCCGCCATCCGGACGGTCGACCCCGAAACGGCCCTGCACCTGGCCGCGCACGGGTGCCGCCAGGCCATGGCGCAGGCCATTGCCGCCGCCGACCGGCGCGGCGCGCGTCGCCTGTTGGCTGGGCGCGCTGCGGGTTTGAGTGGCGGGCTCTTCCACGGGTTCCGCCTTTTTGGGGGGCTCCGCGGGTTTTGCCGGCGGCGTCTCGGCCGGGCCGGTCAGGCGGGGATGGCGCGAATCGGCCGGGCGCAGGCCGGCGGCGTCGGGATCGGCCACGGCGACCGGGCCACGGCCCTGGCGCGACGCGGCCTCGACCTGTTCGCGGGCGGCGGCGGCCTCGCGCGCGTCGCGGTCACGCCGGGCGCTGTCGGCCGCGGCCTTGTCGGCGGCCGCCTTGCGGTCGGCTTCCGCCTTCCGGCGGGCTTCCTCGGCACGACGGTCGGCCTCGGCCTTCTTGCGGGCCTCTTCGGCGCGCCGGGCTTCCTCGGCCTTGCGGGCTTCCTCGGCGCGACGCCGCGCCTCTTCGGCCTTGCGGGCCTCTTCGGCCTGCTTGATGATGGCCGCGTCCAGGTCGGTGATCAGGCGCGACAGGCGCTGGTCGTCACGCCCCAGCTTGTTCGCTTCGGCGCGCTGGGCGGCGATCTGGCCTTCCAGCTGCGCCAGCAGCGTGGCGCGTTCTTTCTGCTGGGCCACCAACGCGGTCTTTTGTTCGGAGGTTTCGGCGACCAGCTTTTCGATCTCGGCGCGGCGGGCATCGGCGCGGCCCTGCAGGGCCGCCAGGCGGTCGATATCGGCGCGCAGCGCCTCGACCGCGCGGGCCCGGGCCTGGGAGACATAATCCAGGTAGCCCAGGTTGCGCCCCAGCACCTGGGGATCATCGCCGGACAGCAGCGCGGTCCAGGGCGACAGGCCACTGGTGTATTGGGTGCGCAGCTGGTCGGCCAGCTCGACCCGGCGCTTGGCCAGCACCGCCTGCTGGGCCGTGATCTGTTTTTCCAGGCCGGACAGGTCGGCCGCCGCCTGGCGGTTGGCTTCGGCCAGTTCCTTCAGGCGCAGGTTGATCCTGGAAATCGCCGATTCCGACTGTTTCAAGGCATCGGCGGCTTCCTTGCGGGCGGCTTCGCGCGTATCGATGTCCTTCTGCAGGTTTTCGATACGGTCGCGCAGCTGCGCCTGCTGCTTCTCGGCATCGGACTGGCGGCCGGCGAGATCGTTGGACACGGCGCCCGCCGGCAGCACTCCACCGGCCAGCATGACCGCCAACAACCACCCCGCCATGCGCACCATGGATATCAGTCCTTCTTAGCCTTGCCCTGGGCCGCGACGGCGGCCATGGCCGCCTCGATCTCGGCGGCATCGCCCAGATAATAGTGGCGGATGGGGCGCAGGTCATCATCCAGTTCATACACCAGCGGCTGGCCGGTGGGGATGTTGAGGTTGACGATATCGTCGTCCGACACGTTGTCCAGGTGCTTGATCAGGGCGCGCAGGCTGTTGCCGTGGGCGGCGATGAGCACCTTGCGGCCGGCGCGGATGGCCGGGGCGATGGACTCGTTCCAGAACGGCAGCACGCGCGCCACGGTGTCCTTGAGGCACTCGGTGGCCGGCAACTGGTCGGCCGGGATCCGGGCGTAGCGGCTGTCGAAGCGCGGATGGCGCTCGTCGTCCAGCGACAGGGGTTCCGGCGCGATGGCGTAGGCGCGGCGCCAGATCAGCACCTGCTCGTCGCCGTACTTGGCGGCGGTCTCGGCCTTGTTCAGACCCTGCAGGGCGCCGTAGTGGCGCTCGTTCAGGCGCCAGTTCACGCCCACCGGCGTGTACATGGCGTCCATGGCGTCCAGGGCGATCCACAGGGTGCGGATGGCGCGCTTGAGCACCGACGAGTAGGCCAGGTCGAAGGTGTAGCCTTCCTTCTTGAGCAGTTCGCCCGCCTTGCGGGCCTGTTCGCGGCCGGTTTCCGTCAGGTCGACGTCGGTCCAGCCGGTGAAGCGGTTTTCCAGATTCCACTGGCTTTCGCCGTGGCGCATGAGAACGAGTTTGTGCATGGTTTGGCAGGCGTGTAACGCGGGTTAAAGTTGCGGAATGCGCTCATTTTATAATTGAGCGATTTTGCCCTTGATTTTGCCCCGGCGCACCCGTCGATTTCGCGGCGCGGCGCGTCAGGGTTCGCCCTTACCAGGCTAGACGCCGCACTTCAGGATGCCCCGTGGACCTTCTGCAATTCTTGCTCGATAAAAACAACATCTTCATTGTCGCCGTAACCCTCGTTTCCGGCGTCATGCTGGCCATTCCCGCCCTGCGCAAGGGCCGCACCGGCTCGGCCGTCAGCACCACGGAAGCCATCCAGATGGTCAACCAGCGCCAAGCCGTGTGGGTCGACGTGCGTCCCGCCGAGCAGTTCCAGGCCGGCCACATTGCCCAGGCACGCAGCTTGCCGGTTGCCGACCTGGAACAGAAAGCCGCCTCGCTGCCCAAGAACAAGCCGCTGGTCGTGGTTTGCGACAATGGCCGCGATTCCGCCCGCGCCGCCGCCAAGCTGCGCGCGCAGGGCTTTGCCGACGTCGTGCCGCTCGAAGGCGGCATGCGCGCCTGGCTGGCCGCCAGCCTGCCGGTCACCCAGAAGGGTTGAACCGGCGCGGCGCGCCCCCATATTACTGACAGAATCCGCCTGGAGCGCCTATGAACAAAGTTGTCATGTACAGCAAGGACTATTGTCCCTATTGCGCCCGCGCCAAGGCGCTGCTGGAGCAGCGCGGCGTGACCGACCTGGAAATCATCCAGATCGACCGTGAACCCGGCCAGCGCGATCGCATGATCGAACGCACCGGCCGGCGCACGGTGCCGCAGATCTTCATCGGCGATACCCACGTCGGCGGTTGCGACGACCTGATGGCGCTGGACCGCTCGGGCGGCCTGGTGCCCATGCTCAACGGCTCAGGCCCCGGCTGACCGCCTGGCCATTCGCCCCTTTTTGCCCCTCCCACCAACGGAAACACTCATGGCTGATCAAGACCAAAACACCCAGCAAGAAGGCGGCAACGACGCGCCCTCGTTCAATCTGCAGCGCGTCTACCTGAAAGACCTTTCGCTGGAAATGCCGAACGCGCCCCACGTCTTCCTGGAGCAGGAAGCGCCCCAGGTCGAGGTGAGCATCACCGTGGGCGGCCAGCGCCTGGCCGAAACCGTGTTCGAAACCACGGTCACCGTCACCGTCACCACCCGCGTCAACGACAAGGTCGTGTACCTGGTCGAAGGCACTCAGGCCGGCATCTTCGAAGCCGCCAACATCCCCGAAGAGCAGCTCGATCCGCTGCTGGGCATCGTCTGCCCGACGATGCTGTACCCGTACCTGCGCGCCAACATCGCCGATGCGATCACCCGCACCTCGATGCCGCCGCTGCACCTGACCGAAGTGAACTTCCAGGCCCTGTACGAGCAACGCCTGGCGGAACTGCAGCAACAACAGCAAGGCAATGCCAACGGCAATGGCAATGGCAATGGCAGCGACTCGGGCATCATCCTGCCCGCCAGCGCCACCCGCCAATAAGGCGATCCGCGGCGCCCCATGAACCAACCCACTCCGCCCGGCCTGCGCGTCGCCGTCCTGGGCGCGGGCAGCTGGGGCACCGCGCTGGCGGCGGCCGCGAGCCGCCGCCAGCCCACCGTACTCTGGGCGCGCGATCCGGCGCAGGCCGCCGACATGGCCGCCCGCCATGAAAACGCGCGCTATCTGCCCGGCATTGCGCTGCCGCAGACCCTGACCCTTTCCTCCGATCTCGACGCGACCCTGCGCAGCCTCAAGCAGGACGGCGCGGCGGGATTGATCATCCTGGGCGTACCGGTGGCAGGCCTTGCCGCCACCTGCGCCGAACTGGCGCACCGCCTGCCCGCCCTGGGCCTGCAGGACACACCCATCGTCTGGACCTGCAAGGGCTTCGAGGCCGACACGGCCCGGCTGCCGCATGAAATCGTGCGCGAAGCCCTGCCGGGCGCCATCGGCGGCGCGCTATCGGGCCCGTCGTTTGCCCGCGAAGTCGCGCAGGGCCTGCCCGTGGCGCTGACCGTCGCCAGCGGCAACGCTGCCCTGCGCGCCGCCACCACCCAGGCCCTGCACGGCGCCGCGCTGCGCGTCTACGCCAGCGCCGACCTGGTCGGCGTGGAAGTCGGGGGCGCGCTCAAGAACGTCATCGCCGTGGCCTGCGGCATCGGCGACGGCCTGGCGCTGGGCACCAACGCCCGCGCCGCGCTGATCACGCGCGGCCTGGCCGAAATGACCCGTTTCGGCGTCGCCCTGGGCGCGCAGGCCGAAACCTTCGCCGGCCTGACCGGCCTGGGCGACCTGGTATTGACCGCGACCGGCGAACTGTCGCGCAACCGCCGCGTGGGCCTGGAAATCGGCGCCGGCCGCAAGCTGGCCGACATCCTGGCCAGCGGCGTCACGGCCGAGGGCGTACGCTGCGCGCGCGCCGCGCTCGAACGCGCCCGCGCCATCGGCGTGGAGCTGCCCATCACCGAGGCCGTCTGCGCCGTGCTGTTCGAAGGCGTGGCGCCCATGACGGCCGTCTCCGCGCTGCTGGCGCGCAATGCCCGCGACGAGCACGGCGACGGCGGCTGAATCGCCCGAGCCGCCGGGCCCTATTCCCAGTCTTCCATAACAACACCACGCACGACACCCTGGAGACACCCCATGACGCACACCCGCAAGTTCCGGGTCGGCCGCCTGTTGCGCAGCCTCTGCCTGAGCCTGGCGGCCGTCCTGCCAGCCGCCGCTCACGCCGACTGGCCAGATCGCCCCATCCACATGGTGGTGCCATTCCCGCCCGGGTCGTCGCCGGACATCCTGGCGCGCACCATTTCCGAACCCCTGGCCCAGGCCCTGGGACAACCCATCGTCATCGACAACAAGCCCGGCGCCGGGGGCAACATCGGCACCCGCATCGTGTCCCAGGCCAAGCCCGACGGCTACACCCTGCTCTATACGATCAACGGCCCGCTGGTCACCGCCCCCACGCTCTACAAGAAGACGCTGGGCTATGACCCGCTGCACGACCTGGCGCCCGTGACGCTGGTCGGCACCAGCCCCAATGTGCTGACCGTGCCCGGCAACCTCAGGAACGTGGACTCGGTGCGGGACTTCGTTCGCATGGTGAAGGAGCACGGCAGCTCGCTCAATTACGGTTCCGTCGGCCCCGGCAGCTCGGCCCATCTCGCCATGGAAATGTTCAAGGAACGCGCCGGCATCGACATGGCGCACATCCCCTACGCCGGCTTCCCGCAGGTGATCAGCGCCATCATCGGCGGCGACATCCAGGCCGGTTTCATGGTCCCCGCCATCGCCGTGCCGCAGACCCGCGACGGCAAGGTCAAGGTCCTGGCCGTCACCAGCCTGCAACCCAGCGACACCCTGCCGGGCATCCCGACCATGGCCGCGCAGGGCTACCCGGACTTCGAGGCCATCTCCTGGAATGCCATCCTGGCCCCCGCCGATACCCCGACGCCCATCATCGAGCGCCTGAACAGCGAACTGACCCGCATCATCAACAGCGACACGGTCCGCAAGCAGATGGCGCTGCAGTACTTCACCCCCGCCGCCTCCACCCCCGAAGCCCTCACCGTCCGCATCCGCGACGAAAAGGCCCGCTGGGACCAGGTCATCCAGAAACTCAACCTGTCGCTGGACTGACCCCGCCGCCATCCCGCGCGCATGCCAAGGCGCGGCTCGATAACCTGCCCCCGCCCGACGGCGGGGCTGCCAGGCTCATCCAGGCCTAAACGCCGCCTTCATACCCCTGCTGCCGCCAGGCCTCGAATACCGTCACCGCCACCGCGTTCGACAGGTTCAGGCTCCGCTGGCCGGTCCGCATCGGCAATCGCAGCCGCTGCTGCGGCGCAAACAGCGCGTGGTGCTCGGCCGACAACCCGGCGCTTTCCCGCCCGAACACGAACACATCGCCCGGTTCGAAGCGGACGTCGCCCACACTGCGCTGCGCCTGGGTCGTCAACGCGTAGATATGCGAGACGGACGCGCCGGTGTCGTCCAGCGCCTCCTGCAAGGTGTCGTGCACTCGCACCGGCTGCCATTCGTGGTAATCCAGCCCCGCCCGCCGCATGCGGGCATCGTCGAGCTCGAATCCCAGCGGACGCACCAGGTGCAACTGCGCACCGGTATTGGCGCACAGGCGGATCGCATTGCCCGTGTTGGGCGGGATCTCGGGACAGACGAGGATGACGTGGAACATGGTGAACGAGCGGAAAGACGTTGAAGACGGGCTGGCGGCCGGAGCCGCGTTGGAGCGATTGTCGCCGATTTGGCGGCCCGCTTCCCCCGGCGCTTGGCCGCGCGCGTAAGCCGGTGCAACCACGCGGCGGGTCAGCGGCCGCGCGGCGTGCGCGCCGCCACCAGCACCGTCACGCTGGCCGCCCCCGCCGCCAGCAAGGCGCGGGCGGCGGCATCCGCGGTGCTAGCCGTGGTCATGACGTCATCCACCAGGCCGACATGGCGGCCGCGCAGATCGCGCGGACAATGGAACACCCCGCGCGCGCCGGCCAGCCGCGCCTGGCGCCCCAGGGCCGTCTGCCGGGGCGTTTCGCGCCGCCGCCGCAGCGCCGCCCGCAACCATGGCCAACCCAGTTGCGCCGCGAGACTACGGGCGATCTCGGCCGCCGGGTTCATCCCGCGCCGGCGCAGCGAGGCACGGCTGGACGGCACCGCCACCAACAGCAGCGCTTGCGCCGGCGGCTCGCACCACACCGCATGTGCCAGCAGGCGCGCCAGCACCGGCGCAGCGCTAAGTCGCAACTGGGTCTTGAGCTGGCCGATCAGCGTATCGGCCGGCGCCTCGTAATCGAACGCGGCGATCGTGCGCACGAAAGCCGGCGGCCGCGCCAGGCAGGCGGTGCAATGCAAGGCATCGGGCTCCAACCGCAAGGCGCAGCGCGGGCAGCGCGGCGCGAACGACGCATCGGCGAGGTCGGTTTCGCAGCCCTCGCACAGCCTGGCGCCCGCGACACGCGCTCCGCACAGCGGGCAGTCGCAAGGCACCTGGGCCAGCAGGCGCCGCCCCATGGCCTGTAGGGACAATCGGCCGCCGCGGCCGGGATGGGCAATAATGTGAGCCATCCCCCCATGAAATCATGATCCGCCCGCGGCGCCGACCCGGGCGCGACCGAAATGTCCCTGCCAGCACCCGCCACCCCGCCTTCGCTCCCCCTGGTCGCCGCCGACGTGCCGCGGCAGTTCGCCCGCCGCGGCGACCTGTCGGAGGCCCAGTTCCTGTACGGCGAGGTCGCCCGTCGCATGCTGGGACGGCTGCAGTACATCCGCGTCCAGCCCCAGGCCATGCTCGACGCCGGCTGTGGCGCCGGTGACAACCTGCCGCTGTTGCGCGAACGCTATGCCGAGGCCGCGTACACCGGGCTGGACAATTGCGAAGCCTTGCTGGAAGTCGCCCGCAAGCGCCATGCGCCCGGCGGACTGTCCGCCTGGATCGGCAAGCTGGCGCGGCGCGGCCCGGCCAACGCCTTCGTCAACGCCGACCTGGCCGCGAGCGGCCTGGCGCCCGAATCGCTGGAATTGGTGTGGTCGAACCTTGCCCTGCACTGGCATCGCGAGCCGCACGCCGTCCTGGCCGAATGGCGCCGCATCCTCAAGGTGGGGGGACTGGCGATGTTCTCCTGTCTTGGGCCCGCCACCCTGCGCGAACTGCGCCAGGCGCTGGACGACGCCGGCCTGCGCACGGCCACGCCGGCCTTCGTCGACATGCACGACTTCGGTGACCTGCTGGTGGAGAATGGCTTCGCCGATCCGGTCATGGACCAGGAAATCCTGACGCTGACCTACCGCACGCCGGAAAAACTGCTGCAGGACGTGCGGGCGCTGGGCGGCAACCCCGCTGCCGGCCGCCGCGGCGGCCTGGTGGGACGGGACTGGCGCGATCGCCTGTGCGCGGCGCTCGAAGCGCAGCGGCGGCCGGACGGGGTCATCGCCCTGAGCATCGAAGTGGCCTATGGCCATGCGTGGCGGGCCGCCACCCATCGCGGTGTGGCGGGAGAGACCCGCCTGTCGGTCAGCGCCATCGGCGGCCGGCAGCGCGGCACGCCTTGAAAGACACCGCCCCGGCGGCAACCCCGGGAAGGGGCGCCTGCCGGGGCCGGTAAAGCCAGAACTACCCCTTTAGTGCAGCCGTTCGGGCAGCGTCACCGTCACGCCCGGTTCCGCCGCCGACAAGGGTTGCATGGGCTCGGAGTTGGCGCGGATGCGCCGCCGCAACACCGCGGTCGGCTCGGCCGGCGCCGCCGCCTGGGTTGACTCGCCGCGCCAGGCTTGCGACATCGACTCCACCACCAGCGGCAGATCGCGCAGGCGATGGAACTGGCTGCGCAACCAGCGCGCATCGTTGCCGCTGCGCATGGCCTCATCGCGCAACGCCGCGATCATATCCCCGGTTCCCAGTTCTTCGGCCACCGGCATCAGCCGCTGGAACAAGGCGCGCAGGTGGTCCATCAGGCGCAGGCGCTGGCCATCCGGCGTCACGTAGCTGCCTTGCAGGCCGAAACGGCAGGCCTGGAAATGATTGCTGCGGTAGGACAGCCAGGCCTTGTCACTGGGATCGTCCTCGCGCATCAGCAGCACCGCGAGCGCCTGGGCGAACGCCGCGATCTGGCAGGCGCGCTCGACGGTCAACGGCGTGTCGCAGACCCGGATTTCCACGGTGCCGAATTCCGGTTTGGGACGGATGTCCCAGTATAGGTCCTTGATGCTCTCGGCCAGGCCGTAGGCGCGCAGCTGCGCCAGGTGCGCCTCGAACTGGTACCAGTCCTTGACCTCGGCCGGCATGTGGCCAGCCAGCGGGAAACTGTTGACCGCGTTCAGGCGTGAGCACGAGAACAGGGTATCCACGCCTTCGCAATACGGCGACGAGGCGGACAAAGCGATGAAGTGAGGCACATAGGGCGAAAGCCGGCGCAACAGTTTGATAGCTTCGTCGCCGCTTTTCACGCCCAGGTGGATGTGCTGGCCGAAAACCGTAAATTGACGCGCCAAGTAACCATACATTTCGGCCAGGTACTGGAAGCGCGGCGTATCCGAAATGGAGCGTTCCTGCCAGCGCATGAAGGGGTGGGCGCCGCCGCCCGCCACCGAAACGCCGACGGCATCGGCCGCTTCGACCAGGGCATCGCGCATTTCGCGCATTTCGGCCAGCAGGCCCATGGGGTGCTCGTGCACCGAGGAATTCAATTCAATCATGGACCGCGTGATTTCCGGTTTGACGCGGTCGGCAATGGGATGGTTGGCCATTTGGGCCAGCAGTTCGTCAGAAGCTGCGGTCAGGTCAAAACTGCGGGGGTCGATCAGTTGCAGCTCGAGTTCGATGCCCAGGGTGTTGGGGGCCGACGAAATGAACGGGATCTGTTCCATCTCGGACTCCTTCGGATATGTGATGAGGGGATGCGCCGTTCGACCTTGAAGCCCGGTAACTTCCCGGGGGGCGCTAGACGGCGGCTTGTGACTGCATAATAGCCGCAGGTTTGTGGCAAAACGAATGTAAATCGTGACATTTGTGTGCAACATCGCGATGCATTCGGTTTTGCCCTATACGACAAAGTGAGCGAGCACTCACAACGTAGGGATGGCGGGGCTCGCCGGCCTGCGAAGGTCGCAGGCGCAGGCTGGACGGGGCTTTTCGTTTGGGGTGGGATAACCCTTACAAGGGTTATCCCCAAGCAAATTCGCTCGCTTCGGCCGGGCGTCAGGTCACTCGCGCCCGACGGCACGCCGCTGCCGGGCCGGATCCGGAATGCGCCGCTATTTGCGCCAGAAAATGGGCGTGAACAGCACCAGCACCGTCAGCAATTCCAGGCGGCCGATCAGCATGGCGAAGGTGCACACCCAGATCTGGAAGTCGGACAGCACGGCGAAATTGCCCATGGGCCCGACCGGGCCCAGGCCGGGACCGGTGTTGTTGACGCTGGCGAACACGGCCGAGAAGGCCGTGATCGGGTCCAGCCCGGACAACAGCAGCAGGCTGGTGAAGACGGCGATGGACAGGCCGTAGAACAGCATGAACGCCAGCACCGACGACATGGTCCGCGCTTCCACCGCGCGGCCATTGATGCGCACCGGGCTGACCGCATGCGGGTGCAACATTGTTACCAACTCATTGCGAGCCTGCTTGACCAGCAGGATCGCCCGGATCATCTTGATGCCACCGCCCGTCGACCCGGCCGAGGTGGCAAACCCCGACAGCAACAGCATCGTAAGCGGCGCAAACAACGGCCACTGGGCGAAATCGGTGTTGGCGTAGCCGGTGGTGGTGGCCATGGAGATGGTGTTGAACATGCCATAGCGCAGCGCCTGCAGCGGCTCCTGGTAGACGCCTTTGACGTACAGGAACACCGAGATCACCAGGCCCACGCCCAGCACCACCACCAGGTAGGGAATGGCTTCCGGGCAACGCAGGTAGGCGCGCGGGCTGCGCTGGCGGAAGGCGTTGAAATGCGTGGCGAAGTTGATGCCGGCGATCAGCATGAACACCATGGCCACCATTTCCACGGCCACGGAATCGAAATGGGCGAAGCCGTCATCCCAGGTGGAAAAGCCGCCCAGCCCCATGGTCGTGGCCATGTGGCACCAGGCCTCGAACCAGGACAGGCCGACGGCCCGGTACGCCAGGAAGCACAGGATCGAAAACGCGAAGTACACCGCGTACAGCGCCTTGGCGGTGCTGGCGATGCGGGGCGTCAGCCGCTCGTCCTTCATGGGGCCGGGCGTTTCGGCCCGTACCACCTGGTGGCCGCCCACGCCCAGCAGCGGCAGGATGGCCACCGCCAGCACCAGGATCCCCATGCCGCCGATCCAGATCAGGGTGGCGCGCCACAGGTTGATCGAGGCGGGCAGCGCATCCAGATTGGTCAGGACGGTGGCGCCAGTGGTCGTCAGCCCCGACATGGCCTCGAAATACGCGCCGGTGAACGACAGCGGCAGGCCGGCGCGGTGGAAATAGATCAGCAACGGAATCGCCGCCAGCAGCGGCAGCCCGGCCCAAACCGCCGACACCAGCACGAATCCGTCGCGCGCGCGCAGCTCGCTGCGCGAACGCCGGGTCAGTGCCGCGAGCGCCACGCCGATGCCGACGGAAATCAGGAAGCCATGCAGGAAGGCGTCGCGCGCCGCGTCGCCGCCCACGTAGGCCACGCCCAGCGGGATCAGCATGGTGAGGGCAAACATCACCATGGTCAGGCCGAGGATATGCAGGGTGGCCAGGACGCGCTTCATGCGGGAAGCCCTCCGGCCGCCGCCGGCCCGCCGGGAAGCTGGGCGCGCGGATCCATCAGAAGAACGACGCCGACACTTGGAACAGCTTTTCCACGCGCGGCATCTGCTTGCGCGAGGGCACGAAGACGATGACGTGGTCGTCGGTCTCGATCACGGTATCGGCGTCGGGCAGGATGATTTCGTCCTCGCGCACCAGGGCGCCGATGCTGGCGCCCTTGGGCAGGCTGATCTCGCCCACCGGCCGGCCCACCACCTTGGAATTGGAGCGGTCGCCGTGGGCGATCGCCTCCAGCGCCTCGGCCACGCCCTGGCGCAGGCGGTGCACCGCCGCCACGTCGCCGCGGCGCACGTGGCGCAGCAGTTCGCTCATGGTGGCTTGCGACGGCGACACGGCGATGTCGATATGGCTGCCCTGCATCAGTTCGCCATAGGCCTGGCGGTTGATCAGCGCGATCACCTTGCGCGCGCCCAGCCGCTTGGCCAGCAGCGACGACATGATGTTGTCCTCGTCGTCGCTGGTCAGCGCCAGCCAGGTGTCCATGTCCTCGATGTTCTCGCGTTCCAGCAGCGCCTCGTCGGTGCCGCTGCCATGCAGCACCAGCACGCTGTCGGGCAACTGCGTGGCCAGGTATTCGCAGCGCTTGAGGTCGCGCTCGATGATGCGCACGCTGTAATTCTCTTCGGCCAGCGCGCGCGCCAGCCGCAGGCCGATATTGCCGCCGCCGGCGATCATCACGCGGCGCACGGCCTTCTCGGCCTCGCGCAGCTGGCGCACGGCGCGGCGGGCATGGCGCGTGTCCACCACCAGCACCACTTCGTCGCCGGGCGCGATCACGGTGCCGGAGCCGGCCCGCAGCGGCCGGCCGCCGCGCAGCACGTCGATCACGCGGGCGGTGACGTCGGGCCAGACCTCGCGCAGCTTGTCGACGGGATGATGCGCCATCGGGCTGCCATGCCCGACGCGGACGGTCACGACGCTGACGCGGCCCTCGGCGAATTCGACCACCTGCAGCGCCTCGGGAAACTCGATCAGGCTGTGCAGGTAGGTGGTGACGCTGCGCTCGGGGCTGATGATGGCGTCGATGCAGAAGCCCTCTTCGCTCATCAGTTCGGGATATTCGGCGATTTCGCCCGATCGGATGCGGGCGATGCGGCGTGGGATGTTGAACAACTGGCGGGCGATCTTGCAAGCCACCATGTTGGCCGCGTCGGAGGCGGCGCAGGCGATCAGCAGGTCGGTATCGGCGGCGCCCGCGCCCTCCAGCACCGATACCTGCGAGCCGTCGCCGTGGACGACGCGCAGGTCGAAATGTTCTTGCAGGTATTGCAGCTGGGCCGGATCCGAATCGATCACCGTGATGTCGTTCTGCTCGGACACCAGGTTTTCAGCCACGCTGGTGCCTACGCGACCAGCGCCGATGATCAGGATCTTCATGCGCCCCGTTTGCGCGCCGATTCAATGCCCAATTGCTTGAGCTTGCGATACAGGTGGGTGCGCTCGAGGCCGGTGCGTTCGGAAACGCGCGTCATGCTGTGGCTTTCGCGGACCAGGTGGTATTCGAAGTAGATACGCTCGAATTCATCGCGCGCCTCGCGCAGCGGTTGGTCCAGCGAGATGCTGCCCAGCTGGCCGTTGGCGGTGACCGGAACCTCGTTGGCGGGGGCAGCCGACAACGCCGGCGGATCGAGTTCGTCTTCGAGGGCCACGGTGGCGCTGGCCGTCGCCGGCGCCGCCACGGGCGCCGGATGCGGCACCCGGCCGCGGGCCAGGCCGGCCGCCACGGTCTTGAGCAGGCGTTGCAGCGTGATGGGCTTTTCAAGGAAGTCCATGGCGCCGATGCGCGTGGCCTCGACCGCCGTGTCGATGGTGGCGTGGCCGCTCATCATGATGACCGGCATGTCCAGCAGGCCTTGCGAGCCCCATTCCTTGAGCAGGCTGACGCCATCGGTATCCGGCATCCAGATGTCCAGCAGCACCAGATCGGGACGCATGCGAAGGCGCGCGGCGCGCGCTTGCGCCGCGTTTTCGGCCAGTTCGACCGTATGCCCTTCGTCGTAAAGGATTTCCGACAAAAGCTCGCGAATACCGACTTCGTCGTCAACCACCAGAATTCTGGCCATAAAGCATCCACCTATTGCGTAGCCGCATTATCCTTTTCTTGCGCGGTCGCGTCCATAGTATCGGCCCCGGGCGCAAGCCGGGTCAACAAGATGGAGATCCGCGCGCCGCCTTCCTTGCGATTGGCAAGGTCGATCCGACCGCCATGCTCTTCCACGATCTTGCGTACGATTGCCAATCCTAACCCAGTCCCGTGGGACTTGGTGGTTACGTAGGGCTCGAAGGCGCGCTGCATGACCTGCGGCGGGAAGCCCGGGCCGGTGTCGGCGACCGTGAAACGCAGGGCCTGCTGGTCGGCGCGGTCGGGCTGCTCGCTGCGCATCAGCTGGGTGGTAACGCTGACCCGGCCCTCGCCGCCCTTCTCGGCGATGGCGTCGCGGGCGTTGGACAGCAGGTTGTGGATCACCTGGCGCAGCTGGGTCGGATCGCCCTCGATGGCCGGCAGGTCGGCGCCCAGGCTGACGTCCAGGTTCAGCGCCTTGCCCGACGCCGAACGCACCGAGGGGGCGCCGTCGGGCTCCCAGCCGTACAAGGACAGCACGTCCGCCACCAGGGCGTTGAAATCGATGCGCTGCATCACCGCCGGCGGCGTGCGGGCGTATTCGCGGAAATCGTCCACCATCTGCTTGAGCGACGCCACCTGGTTGACGATGGTGTTGGTGGACCGCTCGACGATCTGGGCCTCGGCCGGTTGCAGCTTGCCCTCCAGCTTCATCGCCAGGCGCTCGGCGGAGAGCTGGATCGGCGTCAGCGGATTCTTGATTTCGTGGGCCAGGCGGCGCGCCACCTCGCCCCAGGCCACCGTGCGGTTGGCCGAAATGACCTCGGTGATGTCGTCGAACACCACCAGGTAGCCGTTGCCACGGCCATCGACCCGCAGGTGGGTGCCGCGCGCCAGCAGCGTCAGCGCCTGCGGCCCGTTGGGCGTGTCGCCCTGCTTGGGGGCGATCTCGAACTGCTGCTGCCAGTGCTGGCGTTCCGAACCCACCGCCGCGTGGGTGGAAAACGCCTGCCGCACGACATTCGCGAATTCGAGCATGCCGTCCACGGTTTCCAGCGGCCGCCCGATCACCGAGCGCAGGTCGGCCTGCAGGATGGTCTGGGCGCCCTGGTTGACGGTGGTGACGCGGAAGGACTCGTCGAACACCAGCACCCCGGAAGACAGGTTCGACAGCACGCTTTCCAGGTAGACGTTGGAGCGCTCGAGCTGCTGGCGGTTGCTTTCGACCATGCGGCGGGCCTCGTCGAGCTGGCGCGTCATGGCGTTGAATGAACGGGTGAGCTGGCCGACCTCGTCGCGTTCGGGCGGCTCCGGCAGCGGACGGTAATCGCCCACGCCCACGGCCTGGGTGCCGCCGGCCAGGCTGAGCAGCGGCCGCACCAGCCGCTTGGACAGCGACAGCGCCACGGCGATGGCGCCGAAGGCGGCCAGCAGCAGCGCCAGGGTCAGCGTGATGCCATAGAGCTTGCGCAGGCCCAGCCGCGACAGGGCCAATTCCTGGTAGTCGCGAAAGCCCTGCTGCACCAGGTTGGCGTTGTGCGCGATTTGCTCGGGCACCGGCTGCAGCAGCTGCAGCCAGCGCGGCTCGGAGGCCGCGCCCAGCAGGTTGTCGTAGCGGTCGGGCCCGGTCAGCGGGATCACCACGCGCAGATGCAGGCCGCCGTCCACGCCCGGCTTGACCGGATCGTCGGCCTCGGCGGCCGAGTAACCCCGCGACAGGCGCAACTGGTTCATGACGGTGGGCGGCGGCATGGCCGGCAGCAGTTGACCATACTGGCTGGTGGAGAATGCCACCATGCGACCGCTGCCGGTGAAGACCATGGCTTCCTGCACGCCGTTGGCTTCGCGCAGGCGGGTCAGGGCCAGCGTCACGCCGGTGTCGGAATTGCGGTTCAGTTCCGCGGCCATGGAGCGCGCCCGCGCGTCCAGGTCGGCCAGCAGCGAGTCGAGCGCGGCGCGGCCGAGGTTCAGGCCGGCCTCGAGCGCGCTATCGACCCGCACGTTGAACCACGACTCGATCGAGCGCGACATGAACTGCACCGAGACCGTGTAGATCAGCGCGCCGGGCACCACGCCGATCAAGGCAAAGGCCAGCGAAAACCGCGCGGTAAGCCGGGCGCCGAACTGCCGGCGGCGGATCTGCCGCGCCAGCCGCACCGTCAGCGCCACCACCCAGACGAACAGCGCCAGGGCGAAAATGCCGTTCAGAATCAACAGCGTGTCGTAATAGCGGGCAAAGCGCGAGGCATTGCCGGTGGACCACGCCAGCAGGCCCAGCAACGCCAGGCCGCTCACGGCGCCGACCATCAAGGCCAGCCGAAGCAGCAGCCTCATGAGGGGTCTTTCTCCTTGTCACCCAGCGTGAACGAAAAATCGGTCCACGGCGTCGCCTGGATCCAGGAACTGCTGTTCAGGGCATTGACCTGGAAGGGCCGCGGCAGCAGCGACGTGTCCAGCCGCAACCGCAGCTGGCCGCCATAGACCACGCCTTCGTCGAACTCGTCGGCGTCGGCCACCTGCCAGTTGCGGACGTGGCGGATGACGCTCATGGCATCGTCCAGCGATGCCACGGGGAAGGAAAGCTCGCCCACCCCGGCGCGCCACTGGCGCGTCAGCGCGTTGTAGATCACGCGCCAGGTGCGCGAGGTATCCACCAGGGATTTGTCGAACCACCACCAGCGCTCGCGCGTGATGGTCAGGTCGGCGGTGAAATACAGGGGCACGCCGCGCTGGGCGGCGTCTCGCAATTGCGGGTTCAGTTCGAATTCGATGTCGGCATCGATTTCAAGTTTGTCGCCACGCACCACCGGTTCGACCCGCGCCACTTTCGGCTCGGATCCATGCGCCTGGCCGGCCGGCACCAATGACAGCGCGGCAGATGCGAACAACAACCCGAGAAATAAGCGTGAAATGATGGACATACGACACCAGAACCCCCGTCATGCCCCCTATTCTTGGCGATTCACGACTGCTTGGCAAACAAGGCGTAGAAAAACCCATCGTGCTGCGCCGCGGGTGTTGCGTCGACAGCAACTGGCAGCAATTGCCCCGGCGCCTCCAGGCGCCGGGCATCGGGATGGCGCTGCAGGAATTCCAGCGCCTGGCGCGTGCCTTCGATCGGGAATACCGAGCAGGTCACGTACAGCAGCCGGCCGCCAGGCGCCACGGTCTGCCAGAGCGCGTCCAGGATGCGGGTCTGCAGCGTGGCGGTGCGGCGCAGGTCGTTTTCGCGACGCAGCCAGCGGATGTCGGGGTGGCGCCGCACGATGCCCGATGCGGTGCAGGGCACGTCCGCCAGCACCGCATCGAACGGCCGGCCGTCCCACCAGGCGTCCAGATCGGCGGCGTCGGCCGCCTGCAACCGCGCCCGCTCGCCGGCTAGGCGCAGCCGGTCCAGGTTCTGGCCGACCCGCGCCAAGCGCCCGGCATCGGCGTCCAGCGCCAGCAGGTCGATGTCCGCCAGCTCCAGCAGGTGCGCCGTCTTGCCGCCGGGCGCCGCGCAGGCGTCCAGCACGCGCATGCCGTCGACCGGCGCCAGCAGCTCGGCCGCCAGCTGGGCGCCGGCGTCCTGCACCGACCACCAGCCCTCGGCGAAGCCGGGCAGTTGCGCCACGGGCCGGGGCGTGGCCAGCACCAGGCCCGCCACGCCGACGGGCTCGGCCGCCAGGCCGGCGTCCCGGAACGCGGCCAGCACCTGCTCGCGGCTGGCGCGGCGGCGGTTGACGCGCAGGGTCAGCGGCGCCGGCAGGTTGGCGGCACGCAGGATGTCCTGCCATTGCTGGGGATAGGCCACGCGCAGTTGCTTGACCCACCAGCCCGGATGGTTCCATTCGGCCTCGGGGCTGTCGGCCACCGCGGCCGCCAGCGCCTCGCGTTCCCGCAGGAAGCGGCGCAGGCAGCCATTGAGCAGGCCCTTGAACGAGGCCAGGCTGCGGTTCCTGGAGGCGGCCGTGACGGCCTGGTCCACGACGGTGTGCGGCGCGTACACGGGCATGCCCGGCAGCGCGGCCGCGGCCTCTCCCTCGGCCCGCAGCAGGGTCAGGGAGACCAGCAGCAGCGACTCGAACAACACGTTGGGATAGCGCTGCACCAACTCGCGGCCGACCGCGTCGGCCCAGCCCAGATAGCGCATGGCGTGGAACGACACCGCCTGCACGGCCGGTCGCAGCGGTCCGTCGACGTCGGCCAGCGCCTCGGTCAGCGACCGCCCGTCCAGGACTTGCTCCACGACGCCCGCGCTGGCAAGCAGGACGGTGGACAGCGGGGGGGCCAGATGAGGGGGGGCGGAACGCGTGGACATGGCAGGAAATCAAAGGACAAGACCGCTATGGTAGCCCGGCGCGGCCTTTCCTCGCCGCGACGGCCGGCCCCGGAGCGCTGGACGAACCCGGCCGGGCGCGTCACACTGGCCGCTTGCCTCGGAGCCCGCCATGTCCACCGCCACGCTGCTGCTGTTCATCCTGGCCTCGGCCGTCGCCATCGTGACGCCCGGCCCGACCGTCCTGCTCGCCATGAGCAACGGCTCGCGCCACGGCGTGCGCACCGCCTGCTGGGGCATGGGCGGCGCGGTACTGGCGGATTTCATTCTGGTGGGCGCGGTCGCTTCCGGCCTGGGCGTGGTGCTGGCCGCCTCCGAAGTGGCCTTCCATGTCATCAAGTGGGCGGGCGCTGCCTACCTGGCCTATCTCGGCTGGAAGATGCTGCGCTCGGACGCCGCGCTGGTGCTGCCGGCCGCCGAACCCGGCGCCGCGCGGCCGGTGGGCCTGAAGCTGGGCCTGCGCAGCTTCGTGGTGGCGCTGACCAACCCGAAGGCGCTGCTGTTCATGTCGGCCTTCCTGCCGCAGTTCATCAATACCCAGGCGCCCCTGCTGCCGCAATACGCCACCGTGGCCGCCGTGCTGGCGCTGATGAACATCCTGACCATGCTGGCCTACGCCACCCTGGGCGCGCAGCTGGTGCGAGCCTTTCGCGGCTCGGGCCTGCGCTGGCTGAACCGGGTCTGCGGCTCGCTGATGATCGGGCTGGCCGGCACCCTGGCGCTGTACCGCCGCAGCGGCGCCTGACGCCCGGCGTCGCCCTGCTCCGATATTAGGGACGCACACCAGCCGGGAATCGCCCTCGGCGACCCGCTAAAATAACGGCCCCCCGCCCTGCCGCGCTAGAATTGCGCAGTATTTGATCACTGGCGCCGGCTCGCGCCCACCGAGGTATTCCATGTCTTCCCCCAAAGTCGGCTTCGTCAGCCTGGGCTGTCCCAAAGCCCTGGTCGACTCCGAACGCATCCTGACCCAACTGCGCACCGAAGGGTATCAAGTCACGCCCGAATACAACGACGCCGACGTCGTGGTGGTCAACACCTGTGGTTTCATCGACAGCGCCAAGGCCGAGTCGCTGGAAGCCATCGGCGAAGCGCTGGCCGAGAACGGCAAGGTCATCGTCACCGGCTGCATGGGCGTCGAGGAATCGGTGATCCGCAATGTGCACCCCAGCGTGCTGGCCGTGACCGGCCCGCAGCAGTACGAGGAAGTGGTGCGCGCCGTGCACGACGCCGCGCCGCCCAAGAAGGACCACAACCCCTACCTGGACCTGGTGCCGCCGCAGGGCGTCAAGCTGACCCCGCGCCACTACGCCTACCTGAAGATTTCGGAAGGCTGCAATCACCGCTGCAGCTTCTGCATCATCCCGTCGATGCGCGGCGACCTGGTCAGCCGCCCGGTGGGCGACGTGCTCAGCGAAGCCGAGCGCCTGGTCAAGGCCGGCGTCAAGGAACTGCTGGTGATCTCGCAGGACACCAGCGCCTATGGCGTCGACGTCAAGTACCGCAGCGGCTTCTGGAACGGCCGCCCGGTGCGCACCCGCATGACCGAGCTCTGTACGGCCTTGTCCGAAATGGGCGTCTGGACGCGCCTGCACTACGTCTACCCCTACCCGCACGTGGACGAAGTGATTCCGCTGATGGCCGAGGGCAAGATCCTGCCCTATCTGGACATCCCGTTCCAGCACGCCAGCCCGCGCATCCTCAAGGCCATGAAACGCCCGGCGTTCGAGGACAAGACGCTGGCACGCATCAAGCAGTGGCGCGAGACCTGCCCCGACCTGACCATCCGTTCGACCTTCATCGTCGGCTTCCCCGGCGAAACCGAGGAAGACTTCCAGTACCTGCTGGACTGGATGCAGGAAGCCCAGCTCGACCGCGTCGGCTGTTTCCAGTATTCGCCGGTCGAAGGCGCGCCCGCCAACCTGCTCGACAATCCGGTGCCTGACGAGGTCAAGCAGGAACGCTGGGAACGCTTCATGGAAATGCAGCAGTCGATTTCCACCGCCCGTCTGGCGCGCAAGGTCGGCCGCGAGATCGAGGTGCTGATCGACGAAGTGGACGACGACGGCGCCGTGGGCCGCAGCGCCGGCGACGCGCCGGAAATCGACGGCTGCGTCTACGTCAGTTCCGACCGCAAGCTCAAGGCCGGCGACCTGGTGCGCGCCCGCGTCACCGACTCCGACGAATACGACCTCTGGGCCGACACGGTCTGAGCGCCATGTTGCCGGCGGCGCCCGCCGCCGGCAGGAAGCCCCAGCCCCTGCGGCTCAGGCCTCCAGTAGCTTCAGGCCCGCCACGCCGCCCACGATCAGGGCGATGCACGCCAGGCGCGCGACGGACGGCGAATCGCCGAACAACACGATCCCCAGCACCGTGATGCCCACGGAACCGATGCCGGTCCACACCGCATAGGCGGTGCCGGCGGGCAGGTGCCGCATCGCCAGGGTCAACAGGAAGATGCTGCCCAAGGCCGCGGCGATGCCGATGGCGCTGGGCCAGAACCGCGTCCAGCCGTCTGCGTACTTCAACGCCAGCGCCATCACGATTTCCACCGCGCTCGCGGCCAACAGGATCCACCAGGCCATCGCGGCCTCCCTTCGATATTGGAATGCGGCAAGCTTAGGGCCTATAGTTACCCATACACAAGTACGCACCTTTTGGTAACCATGAAAGGCTCGCCATGGCTGTCTCTTCCTCTTCATCGGCGGACGTCTTCGACGCCGCCTGTCCGTCGCGCCGCGCGCTCGAACTGATTTCCGGCAAGTGGGTGCCGCTGGTGCTTCCCGCGCTGGCGCGCGGCCCGCTGCGCAACAACGAACTGCTGCGCAAGCTGGGCGGCATCTCGCAGAAGATGATGACGCAGACGCTGCGCGACCTGGAACGCCACGGGCTGGTGCGGCGCGAGGACATGCGCACCGTGCCGCCGCACGTGCGCTATCACCTGACCGAGCTGGGGAAATCGCTGAATGTGGCGCTGGTGGCGCTGGATCGCTGGGCCGAAAGGCACCATGCGCAACTGGACGCGGCGGCGCGCCGCCATGACGCGGCGGCCGCGCGCGCCGGCTGATCACAGCCAGCCGGCGCGTCCCGGGCGGACGGCCCGCCCTCGGCCGGCGTCGGCCTTAATGCTTGGCCAGAAAATCAGACATGTCGTCGGCGTGCTCTTCCTCGACCGCCAGGATTTCCTCCAGCAGGCGACGCGTGGTCGAATCCTGCTCGCCGATGTACTCGATCATCTGGCGGTAGCTGTCAATGGCAATACGCTCGGCGATGAGGTTTTCCTTGATCATTTCTTCGAGCGTGCTGCCCTCGACGTACTCGGAATGGCTGCGTTCGAGCAGGCCCTTGGGCGACAGGTTGGGCTCGCCGCCCAGCTGCACGATGCGTTCGGCCAACTTGTCGGCGTGCTCCTGTTCCTGGGTGGCGTGCTCGGCGAATTCCGCCGCCACCGGCTCGGCGTTCAGGCCGCGGGCCATGAAGAAGTGGCGCTTGTAGCGCAGCACACAGACGATTTCCGTGGCCAGCGCTTCGTTCAGCAGCTTGAGCACGGTCTTGCGGTCGGCGCGGTAGGTGTCGGTGACGGCGCCGGACTCGATGTCCTGGCGCGCCTTGGCGCGGATCGCCTTCACATCCATGTCGAAGGGGCGGCTTGCCTGTTCGCGGTTACGGGTCGTGTTTTCCATATCGTTAGCTCCTTTTGGGTTAGCAAGACGACGCTGGATTTCCAGTCGTTCCGAACAACCCAGTCTACCGGCCACGCAAAAAGATGCTGTGTCCAAACATTGCCCATGGCCCCGGATCGGCCTTTCACGCGCCGCGCAAAAACGCGTTCGGCGCTTCTCGTAAACTATCGGCTTCCCGGACGGCCCGTGACGCAATCTGTAACGGGCCCGGCAATAAGTAGCTTCATATGACCCTGAAGAACATCTGCGTGTATTGCGGCTCCAATCCCGGCGCGCGCCCCGACTATCTGGAACAGGCCCGCGTGCTGGCCCGAGAACTGGTCAAGCGTGACCTGGGCCTGGTCTACGGCGGCTCGATCGTCGGCATCATGGGCGTGATCGCCAACGAGGTGCTGGCGGGCGGCGGCCGGGTGATCGGCGTGATCCCTGAACTGCTGCAAAAGAAGGAACAGGCCCATCGCGGCCTGACCGAATTGCACCTGGTGCAAAGCATGCACGAGCGCAAGGCCATGATGATGGAGAAGGCCGATGGCTTCATCGCGCTGCCCGGCGGCGCCGGCACGCTGGAGGAATTCTTCGAGGTCTGGACCTGGGCCCAGCTCAGCATGCACCAGAAGCCCTGCGGCCTGCTCAACATCGCCGGCTACTACGACGCGCTGATGCAGTTCGTCGACCACGCCGTCGACGAAGCCTTCATGCGCCCCCAGCACCGCGACATGCTGGTGGTGGAAAGCGATCCCGCGACGCTGCTGGACCGCTACGCCATCTACGAGCCGCCCAACGTCTCCAAGTGGTTCGAGCCGGTCAAGCCCGAGCATCGCGCCCCCTAACCCGCCCCAAGGAAAGCCCGCAATGTCCAACGGTTCGTCGTTCCCCGCCAGCACCGAGTCCGTATTGCGCGATTACTTCCACGCCAAGGACGAAAACCGTCCGCACTACATGGCCCGCGCCTTCGCGCCGCAGGCCGTGCTGAAGATGGCGCTGCGCACGCAGGCCATTGCGTTTCCGCCCGAATCCCACGGCCTGGCCGCGATCACCGACACACTGGTGCGCAAGTTCGGCCAGACCTACGACAACGTCTACACCTTCTACCTGGCGCGGCCCGAAGCCGATGCGCGTCTGTCCGATTATTCCTGTGACTGGATCGTCGGCATGACCGAAAAAGCCACGGGCAACGTGCGCGTGGGTTGCGGTCGCTACGACTGGACGTTCCAGCCCGAGCCCTACCGCGCCTCGCGCCTGACCATCACTATCGAGACCATGGTGACCCTGCCTCCTGGCGACGCCGACGCCGTCTTCGGCTGGCTGCTGGCGCTGGACTACCCCTGGACCAACGCGCAGCGCGTGGTCGCCGGCGCCCCGCCGCTTGAAGACCTGGCGCCAGTGGTGCAGTATCTGCTTCACCCCATGTAGCTCGGCATCGGATTGTTTACTTGAAATACGACATCGCAGCCTTCGACTTCGACGGAACCCTGGCCGATACCATGCCCTGGTTCAATTCCATCCTGAACACGGTCGCGGACAAGTACGGTTTTCGCAAGATCGACGCCGCCGAACGCGACCAGCTGCGTCACCGCGACGCCGCCGAGATCCTCAAATTCCTCGGCATCCCGCTGTGGAAGCTGCCCGCCATCATGGCGCACGTGCGCACCCTGATGCAGGAGATCGATCCCAGCGTGCACATGTTCGACGGCATTCCCGACGCGCTGGCCCGCCTGAAGGCCGCGGGGGTGCGGCTGGCGGTGGTCAGCTCCAATTCGCTGGAAAACGTGCGGCGCGTGCTGGGGCCCGACACCGCGGCCCTGTTCGACGACTACGAATGTGGCACCGACCTGTTCGGCAAGGCGGCCAAGATCGACCGGCTGCTCAAGCGCCACGACACCGCGCCGGAACGTTTCTTGCTGGTCGGAGACGAAATGCGCGACATCGACGCCGCGCGCAAGGCGGGGGTCAGGGTCGGTTCCGTGGCCTGGGGCTACAACCACGTGGACGCGTTGCGCGAGCGCGGCCCCGACGAATTGATCATGCAGGTCGCCGATCTGCCCGCCGTGCTCGCTTGACGCGGCTTTCGCCCCGGAGGCACCCATGGCACGCAACATCGAGATCAAGGCGCGGGTGGCCAGCCTTGCCGCCATCGAATCCCTGGCGGCGGCGCTGTCCGGCAAGGAGCCGGTCGCCATCGCGCAGGACGACACCTTCTTCGCCTGTCCCGATGGCCGTCTCAAGCTGCGCGCTTTCAGCGACGGCACGGGTGAACTGATCTTCTACCGCCGCGCCGACGACACCGGGCCCAAGGAAAGCTTCTACGTCATCTCGCCGACGTCGTCGCCGGACACGCTGCGCGATGCGCTGGGGCTGGCCTACGGCGTCATCGGCCGCGTGCGCAAGCAGCGCCTGCTGTTCATGGCCGGCCGCACCCGCATCCATCTGGACCGGGTCGAGGGACTGGGGGAATTCCTGGAACTCGAAGTGGTGCTGCGCGACGGGGAAAGCGCCGAGGCCGGCATGGCCGAAGCGCGGGAACTGCTGGCCAGCCTGCGGATCGCCCCGGAACAGCTGGTGTCCGGCGCCTATCTGGATCTGCTGGCCCAACGGGGCTGAACCCGGCGCCAAGGGTGGCGGCACGGCCTGGGCAGCATCGGCCGGCGTCAGTCCGGCTGCCAGCCTCGCACGAACACGTCCACCGGCTGGCGCTTGCCGCCCGCCTTCTGCAGTTCCAGCAAGCGCAGCACGCCATCGCCGGTGGCGATGTCGATGCCGTCGGCAGCGGTGCGCAACACGCTTGCGGGCGCGGCCGTCACGGCCTGCGCCACGGCCTCGGCGCGCCACACCTTCACGGGATCGGCCAGGCCGGGCAGGCGGATGCTGGCGCCGGGCACCGGATTGAACGCGCGCACGCGGCGCGCCAGCAGCGCGGCGGGCTGGCTGCAGTCGAGCGCCGCCTCGGCCTTGTCGAGCTTGGCGGCGTAGGTCACGCCTTCCTCGGGCTGCTTGCGCGGCGCCAGGCCGCCCTGCGCCAGCGCGGCCAGGGCCGCCACGATCGCCTCGCCACCGGCCAGCGCCAACGCGTCGTGCAACTGCGCGGCATTGGTGTCGGCGCCGATTGGCACGATACGTTCGAGCAGCATGTCGCCGGTGTCCAGGCCCGCGTCCATCTGCATGATGGTGACGCCGGTGCGGTCATCGCCGGCCTCGATGGCGCGCTGGATCGGCGCCGCGCCGCGCCAGCGCGGCAGCAGGCTGGCGTGGATGTTCAGGCAGCCCAGGCGCGGCAGGTCCAGCACCCACTGCGGCAGGATCAGGCCGTAGGCCGCGACCACCATGACGTCGGGCGCCACGCGTTCGAGCAGGGCACGCGCCTCGGCGGCTTCATCGGGATAGCGGCCATCCAGCCGCAGGCTGCGCGGCTGGGCCACCTCGATACCGGCGTCGAGCGCGGCCTGCTTGACGGGGCTGGGCGTCAGCTTGAGTCCGCGCCCGGCCGGACGGTCGGGCTGGGTCATGACCAGGGGAATGTCGTGCCCTGCCGCCCGCAGGGCGTCGAAGGCGATACGGGCGAATTCCGGCGTGCCGGCAAAAACGAGGCGCATGAGGGTCGGACCGGGAAGGATGGGACGGGCGTCAGGCGCGCAGCGCTTCGCGCTCGGCCTTTTTCAGCTTGGTCTTGATGCGGTTCTGCTTCAGGTTGGACAGGTATTCGACGAACACCTTGCCTTCCAGGTGGTCAAGCTCGTGCTGCACGCAAACGGCCAGCAGGCCATCGGCGTCGAACTCGAACGGCTTGCCGTCGATGTCCAGCGCCTTGCAACGGATGCGCGAGGCGCGCTCGACTTCGTCGTAGATGCCCGGAACCGACAGGCAGCCTTCCTCGTAGATCTTGTAATCGTCGCTGCGCCAGGTGATCTCGGGGTTGATCAGCACCAGCAGCTGGTTGCTTTCTTCGGAGACGTCGATGACGACCACGCGCTCGTGCACGTCCACCTGGGTCGCGGCCAGGCCCACCCCCGGCGCGTCGTACATGGTCTCGGCCATGTCGCGCACCAGTTGGCGGATGCGGTCATCGACCTCGGCGACCGGCTTGGCCTTCTTGTGCAAGCGCGGATCCGGGTAACGAAGAATGGGAAGTAAAGCCATTGAATAGGGATCGTTGGTAATTGGTGTCTGACCAACAGTTTAATTCATTAGAGTCTTGATTTCTAATAGTTTTCGGCTAAATCCGGGATTGTCGGAGCACTGTCCGGCACCGTTTTGCCCGATGGCGGGCGGGACGATTCGGTCCGCCCCGCCCGCCCCGGCCCCACCGTCATGAGACACTCTCGGACGTCCGGCGCGCCAAGCGCGCCCCCTGCGCCTTTCCCGCGCCGGCCCATCCCGCGCTCTTCGCCCATGCCGCTCACCCATACCGCCGCTGAATTGTCCGCCTGGCTGCGCCTGTCCCTGGAACCGGGCATAGGTTCCGCCACCGCCTGCACGCTGCTGGGCGCCCTGGGGCTGCCGGAACAGATCTACGCCCAGCGCGCCACCGCCCTGGCGCGCCAGCTGCCCGACGCGCTGGCCCGCCAGCTGGCCGCGCCCATGCCCGCCGACATGGCGGCCCAGGTCGACAGCGCCCTGCAGTGGGTCGACGCGCCCGGCCATCACATCCTGACGCTGTCAGATCCGGGTTATCCACAAAGCCTGCTCACCATCGCCGATCCGCCCATCCTGCTCTACGTGAATGGCGATCCGGCCTATCTGCAAGGCCCCGCGCTGGCGGTGGTGGGCGCGCGCAACGCCACGCCCGGCGGCCAGGAAAATGCCCGCGCCTTCGCCCGCCACCTGGCCGGCAGCGGCTGGCGCGTGGTCAGCGGCCTGGCGCTGGGCATCGACGCCGCGGCCCACGAAGGCGCGCTGGACGCCGGCCCGGGCGGCGCCGGCACGGTCGCCGTGATGGGTACCGGCATCGACCGCATCTACCCGGCGCGCCACCGCGACCTGGCGCACCGCATCGCCGCGCACGGCGCGCTGGTATCCGAGCTGCCGCTGGGGACCGGCGCCTTGCCGCAGCATTTCCCCAAGCGCAACCGCATCGTGGCAGGCCTGGCGCGGGGCGTGCTGGTGGTGGAAGCGGCCCGGCAGAGCGGCTCGCTGATCACCGCGCGCCTGGCGGGTGAGAGCGGACGCGAAGTGTTCGCCATCCCCGGCTCGATCCATTCGCCACTGTCGCGCGGCTGCCATGCGCTGATCCGCCAGGGCGCCAAGCTGGTGGAGACCGCGGCCGACATTACCGACGAACTTGGCGGCGGCCCCCAACCGGGCACGCGCCGACCGCCCGAGCCGGCCGACGATCCGGGCGACGCCGACAACCCGACCCATCCGGTGCTCGAAGCCCTGGGCTTCGACCCCTTGCACCTGGATGCGCTGCAGGCACGCTGCGGGCTGGACACCGCCACGCTGCAAGCGCAATTGCTCGAACTCGAACTGGCCGCGCGCGTCGCGCGCCTGGACGATGGCCGCTTCCAGCGCCTGAAATAGGCTGCGGCCCCCTGCCGTCCGACGCGCCGGCCAGGGCATGGACAGGGCTGGCGCCGGCCACGGACGGGGCCGGATGCGATGGCGCTAATATTGTCCCTGGCACCAGGCCGCCATCGCGGCCGCCCCCGATACCGATACAGGAAGAGACATGGCATTGCCCACACGCGTCAAGATCGTCGAGGTTTCGCCCCGCGACGGCCTGCAGAATGAAAAGGAATTCGTGCCCACCGACATCAAGGTGGAACTGATCGACCGCCTTGCGGCCGCCGGCTTCCCCAACGTCGAGGCGGCCTCGTTCGTGTCGCCCAAGTGGGTGCCGCAAATGGCCGACGGCGCCGACGTGATGGCGCGGATCCAGCGCCGCCCCGGCACCATCTATTCCGTGCTTACGCCCAACATGAAGGGCTTCGAGGGCGCGCTGGCCGCCGGCGCGGACGAGATCGTCATCTTCGGCGCGGCCAGCGAGGCCTTTTCGCAAAAGAACATCAACTGCTCCATCGCCGAGTCCATCGCGCGCTTCGAGCCCGTGGTGCAGGCCGCCCGCGAAGCCGGCATCCGCGTGCGCGGCAGCATCAGCTGCGCGCTGGGCTGTCCCTACCAGGGCGAGGTGCCCATCGAATCCGTGGTCGACGTGGCGCAGCGCTACCTGGCCCTGCAGGTCGACGAGATCGACGTGGCCGACACCATCGGCGTGGGCACGCCGCAGCGCGTGCGCGACGTGATGGCCGCGGTCACCCGCGTGGTGGATCCGGCGCGCGTCTCCGGCCACTTCCACGACACCTACGGCCAGGCGCTGGCCAACATCCTGGCGTCGCTGGAAACCGGCATCTCGATCTTCCACGCCTCGGTGGCCGGCCTGGGCGGCTGCCCCTACGCCAAGGGCGCGACCGGCAACGTCGCCACCGAAGACGTGCTGTACATGCTGCGCGGCCTGGACATCGACACCGGCGTGGACTTCGACGCGGTGGTCGACATCGGCCAATGGATGTCGGCCAACCTGAATCGCAAGGGTTCCAGCCGCGCCGGCAACGCCATTGCCGCCAAGCGGGCCGCCTGACGCGAAAAACTCGTAGAATGGCTGCGCGCGTTTCGCGTGAGCGCCGGGGCCACCCGGCGCACGTCTTCTCGCAACGCTACCGGAACTCCGCAGCCGCATGACGTCCCCCGCCCCCTCCCCCTCGCCCGAGGATCACGCCGCCCTGCTGCGCGCCATCGGCCCGCTGCCCCTGTCGGGGCAGGCCTGGCCCGATTGGGTGCGCATCCTGACCTGGGTCATCCTGGCCGTGCTGGGCGTCCAGGTCGTCACCACCGCCATCCGCGCCCCGGGCCAGTCGCTGGACGGCATGATGGCCGTCGTGGTGGGCCTGTGCTTCATCGGCCTGCTGTTCGTGTCATGGCACATGCAGACCTCCATCACCACCATCGACGAACACGGCCTGCGCCAGACCTGGTTCTCGCGGCGCGAAGTCGCCTGGGAGGACGTGCGCGAAGTCCGCTTCGTGCCGATGATCTTTTCCAAGCGGCTGGTGGTGTTCACGCATCGCGGGCGGCCCGTGATCTTCCAGGGCGGCACGCGCGAACTGCGCGCGGCGTTCACCCGGATTGCCGAGGTGTACCGGCGCCGCTGACGATCCGGACCAGGCGCCACCGCCGCCACCAACGGCCCAAAAAAAAACCGATGCCGCGGCATCGGTTTTTCATTGGCGGGCCCGAACGGCGCCGCCCGGACCCAGGCCGCGCTCAGCGGATCGGCAGCGCGTACATCAGGCCGCCCTGCGTCCACTGCGCATTCAGGCCGCGCTTGATCTTCAGCGGACTGCCCTGGCCGACGTTGCGCTCGAAGCTCTCGCCGTAATTGCCGACCTGCTTGACGATGTTGTAGGCCCACTTCTCGTCCAGCCCCAGGTTGGCGCCGCCGCCGGGCGTCACGCCCAGGATGCGCTTGATGTTGGGATTGCTGCTCTTGGCCTGTTCGTCGACGTTCCTGGAGGTGACGCCATATTCCTCGGCCTCGATCATGGCCGACAGCGACCAGCGCACGATGTTCAGCCAGGCGTCGTCGCCCTGGCGCACGAACGGACCCAGCGGTTCCTTCGAGATGATCTCGGGCAGCACCACGTAGTCGTCGGGGTTTTGCAGCTTGGAGATGCGGATCGATGCCAGGCCCGAGGCGTCGGTGGAGAACACGTCGCAGCGGCCCGCGGCAAACGCATTGACCACTTCGTTGAAGGTCTCGATCACCACCGGCTTGTAGGTGACGTTGTTGGCGCGCGCCCAGTCGGCCAGCGTGTTCTCGTTGGAGGTGCCGGTCTGCAGGCAGATCGTGGCGCCGTTGATTTCCTTGGCGCTCTTGACGCCCAGCGACTTGGGCACCAGGAAACCCTGGCCGTCATAGAAATTGATGCCGGCGTGGATGATGCCCAGCGCCGTGTCGCGCTGCTGCGTCACGGTGGTGTTGCGGGTCAGCACGTCGACTTCGCCCGATTGCAGCGCGGTGAAGCGCTGCTGCGAATTGAGCGGCACCACCTTGATCTTGTTGGCATCGCCGAACACGGCCGCGGCGATCGCGCGGCACAGGTCCACGTCCAGCCCCTGCCACTTGCCCTGCGCGTCCGGCGCGGAAAAGCCCGCGAAACCCGTGGTGGTGCCACAAGCCACCGCCCCACGCTGGCGCACGACGTCCAACGTCGCCGCCTGCGCGCCTTGTGCCACGGCCAGCAACAACGCCGCGCCCACCAACCCTTTTGCAATGTTCATGACTGTTTTTCCTGTTGTACCGGGACGCGCGAGCGCGCCACGGCGAGAAGCTTATAGACATGAAGCGCCCGCGCAAAATAACCAGCGCTTATTTGGGTATATCACGCCGCCAGCGAGATCGACACCGGCTGGTTGGCCTCGCACGCGTCCAGGGCGCGGCTGAGCCGCTGCATGCCCTGGGCGATCTGGGCTTCGTTCATGGTGGCGAACGACATGCGCATGGCATGCAGGTCGGCCTGCGCCGGGTCGGCGTAGAACGCCTTGCCCGGCACGTAGACCACTTCGTGCTCGATGGCGTAGGGCAGCAGGCGGGTGGCGTCGACCTCGCCCGTCAGGCGCGCCCAGAAGAACATGCCGCCCTCGGGCTTGCTGAACGCAATGCGTCCGTTCAGCTCGCGCGTCAACGATTCGGCCATGGCGTCGCAGCGCAGGCCATAGGCCGCGCGGATGCGCGGCACGTGCTCTTCGTAGCGGCCATTCGCCAGGTATTGCGCCACGACTTCCTGGATCCACGTGGACGAAGCCATGTCGTCGGCCGCCTTGGCGCCGACGCAGCGGCGGCGGATTTCGGCCGGCGCCACCAGCCAGCCGATGCGCAAGGCGGGCGCCATGGTCTTGGACATGCTTGCCAGGTACACGGCCCAGTTGCGGGCCTCGCCCTCGGCCAGCGCCATGATGGGTGGCACCGCCTCGCCGGCGAAGCGCAATTCGCTGTACGGATCGTCCTCGACGATGAGGAAGCGATGCTTGACCGCCAGCTCCAGCAGGCGCAGGCGGCGCTGGCGCGAAATGGTGGCGCCACAGGGATTGGAGAACGACGCCACCACGCACACGACCTTGGGCTTGACGCGCGCGGCAAGCTCATCGAGCGCGTCGATGTCGACGCCGTCCGGGCCGGACGGCACGGTATGCACCGTGGCGCCGGTGTAGCGCAACGCCTGCACGGAATTCGGGAAGGCCGGCGATTCGATGACGGCATGGTCACCGGGCTGGAGCATCACACGGGTCAGCAGCGCCATGGCTTGCTGCGACCCGCCGGTGACGGCCAGTTCCGTGTCCGCGTTGCAGTGCAGGCCGCGCGCCGCCGACAACCGCGCCAATTCGTTGCGCAGACTGGTCTGTCCGTCGATGTTCGAGTATTGCAGGCAGGCGCCAAGCCGCGCCAGCACCTGGGTGGAGGCGATCGTCAGGCCGTCCACGTCGAACAGTTCCTGCGCCGGATAGCCGCCCGCCAGCGAAATGGTGCCCGGCCGCATCGCGTAGGGCATCAGCGAACGGATCGGGGAGGCGGGGGGATTCAGGAAAGGCGTGGCAAAAGCGTACTCGGGCGCGGCGCTGGACATGGCGGAGGGGACGGCGAGGAGAAAGGGAGGACCCGCGTCGTCGTGCGGACGGCGCCGGAGGCTTAGAACATTGAAATCTAAACAAATATCGCCAAATTCTAAGCCTGCCGCTCCGGCAGGGTCAACGAAGATGCGGCGCGGCGCGGACCGGTGTGGCGAAACGGTGCGCGCGCGTCCTACACTATGGGACATTCCGTACCGAAGAGACCCCGCATGACCGAAGTAGACACCATGGCCATCCGCCTGGCCGCGATCCGGCAACGCATCGCCCAGGCTTGCGAACGCGCCGGCCGGGCACCGGACAGCGTGACGCTGCTGCCCGTCAGCAAAACGTTCGAGGTCGACGCCATCCGCGAGGCCATGGCGCTGGGCCTGGCCCGGTTCGGCGAGAACAAGACCCAGGAATTGCGGCAGAAAGCCGCGGCGCTGGCGGGACAGGGACTGCAATGGGTGTTGATCGGCCACCTGCAGACCAACAAGGCCAAGGACGCGGCGCGTGACGCCACCGAGTTGCAATCGCTGGACCGGATCGACCTGGCCGAGGCCCTGCACCGCCGCCTCGTTCTCGAGGGCCGGACGCTGGACGTGCTGGTGCAGGTCAAGACCTCCAGCGAACCCAGCAAATACGGCATGGCGCCGAGTGACGTGTCGGCCTTCCTGCGGCGCATCGTGGCCGAGTTCCCGACCTTGCGCGTGCGCGGCCTGATGACGATGGCGGTCAACTCGCCGGATCCGGGCGAAGTGCGCGCCTGCTTCCGCAGTTTGCGCGAACTGCGCGACCAGCTGCGCCACGAAGCGATCGAAGGGGTGTCGCTGGACCGCCTGTCGATGGGCATGAGCGGAGATTTCGAACTGGCGATCGAGGAGGGCTCGACCGAAGTGCGCATCGGCACCGCCATCTTCGGCGCCCGCAGCTACCCGGATCCGCAATAAGCCGCTGAATCCGGGCCTGGAAACAGGCGCATATTGCCGCGTTGCCGGGGCATAATAGCGTCGCAAAAAAATGAGGAGACTCCCCATGCACAAGCACGCCCGGCGCCTGTTGGCGCTTGCCGCCCTGTCGCTGGCCGCCGCCACGGCCGCCGCCCAATCCTGGCCCACCCAACCCATCCGCTGGATCGTGCCCTACCCGGCCGGCGGCGGCGCCGACGTGGTCGCGCGCACCGTCGCCAGCGGCATCGAGAAGCCGCTGGGCCAGACCATCGTGGTCGAGAACCGCCCCGGCGCCGCCACCATCATCGGCGCCACCGCGATCTCGCAGGCCGAACCCACCGGCTACGTCGTCGGCACCGCCGACTCCGGCACCCTGGCCTACAACCCCACGCTGTACGCCAAGCTGGCCTACGATCCGTCCAAGTTCACCTACATCGGCGGCATCGCCAAGTTCCCGCTGCTGCTGGCGGTGAACGTCAATTCGCCCTACAAGACGGTCGCCGACGTGATCCAGGCCGCCAAGAAGGAACCCGGCAAGCTGACCGCCGCCTCGGCCGGCGCCGGCTCGCCGCACCACCTGGCGCTGGAGCTGTTCAAGCAGCGCACGGGCGCCAACCTGCTGCACGTGCCCTACAAGGGCGCGGCGCCCGCCATCCAGGACCTGCTGGGTGGACAGGTGGACGTGATGTTCATCGACCTGGCCGCCGGCCTGCCCAACGTCAAGGCCGGCAAGCTGCGCGTGCTGGGCGCGGCCACGCCCGAGCGCGTTGCCGTGCTGCCGGACGCGCCCACCATGGCCGAACAAGGCGTGCCCGACTTCACCGCCTACGCCTGGCAAGGCCTGGTGGCCCCCGGCGGCCTGCCGGAAGCCGTGGTCAAGAAGCTGTCCGCCGAACTCGACGCCACGCTGAAGTCGCCTGCCGTGTCGCAGAAGATGCTGGACATGGGCGTCATCCCGATGCCCATGTCGGCGCAGGACTTCAAGGCCTATGCCGACAAGGAGCGCGCCACCTGGGCCGACGTGATCAAGAAGGCCAACATCAAGCTCGAATGAGCGCGCATTGCCAATGAAAAACGCGGCCCCGGGGCCGCGTTTTTCATTGGTGACCGCGCCACCGGCGAAGGACAGGCGGCCGATCACTTGCCCGGCAGCGTCACCGCCAGGCGCAGGGATTCCACGCACTGCCGGCCCTTGTCGATGGCTTGGCCGAAGCCATCCGACACGATGTCCGCATGGCTGAACCAGCTGACCTTGCGGACGCTGCGATAGCGGTACTGGTAACCCGAGGCGGCGGGCTTGCCGTCCAGGTCCACATCGATCCAGGGTGAGCGCACCTGGCAATGCAGCGCCGGCGCGTCGACCTGGCCGCCCGTCAGCGTCACGTCGTACGACGCGGTCTCCGGCGTGCCCAGATAGATATCCGCCAGCTGGCCGGTCTGGCGGTAGCGGGCGAAGGCCTCCCAGTCATCGCCCAGGTGCGATTGCGTGTGCACATACTGCCGGCCGACGCGTTCCAGCGCCCGCAGGTCCACCAGCGTGGCGTCGATGCGATAGGTGGCGGGCACCACGAAATCGCTGGCGCCGCGCTGCAGCCGGCAATCGCGATTCTCGGCGGCGAAACTGCGGCACAGCGCCTGGTCCATCGCCGTCGCGCCGTTCTGCAGATCACCCACGCTGACTTCGGCCGCCACCATGCGCCCCACCTCGACCGATGCGCGCACCTGCGCCTGCCCGTCCTCGCCAAAGCGCTCGTTGCGCGTCACCACGACGCCGACGCCCGGCGCCTCCAGCGCAATGTCCTCGCGCCGCATATTGCCCTGGCTGTCCATGACGAACGCCCAGCGCTGCTGGATATCGGGCATGGTGAAGCCCGGCACGAACACCGGGTTGGTGGGATCCAGCCACCAGGTCGCGCCCTGCACGCGGGCGCGCACGATGGCATGGTTGGGCGCGGCCAGGCCGGGCAGCAATACCTCGGGCGCCATGGTGCCGCGCGCCACCAGGGCGGGTTCGGCCTCGATGCCGACCGCGCGCAGCATGGCCACCAGCAGCACCGCCAGGTCCTTGCAGTCGCCATAGCCGCGGCGCTCGATCTCGTCGAGCGCAAACGGAATCTGGCCACGCTCGCTGCTGCGCCAGTCGCCCAGGTAGCGATAGTGTTCGTGCAGATGACGCATCAGGCCGGCCACGGCCTGGGGCGCGGGCTTGTCGCGCTGCGCCGCGACCACCGCGGCGGCGTTCGGCGGCAGCGGGGCCGCCAGGATCTCGTTGTAGCGCTTGGCGAACGGGCCAAAATAATCCTGCAGCGCGTCGGCACTGCCGATCTCCAGGCGCGGCGACTGCCGCAGATAACCCTGGTCCGACTCATTGACGTAGGCGTAGTAGTAAGGCGTGGCCTTCAACTCCACGGTGATGTGCCTGGCATCGGGCGCCACCTCGACGCGGTAGGCCTCCATGGCCTGGCCGCGCCAGATCATCGGGCGATCGGCGCTGAACTCGGCGCGGAAGCGCTCCTGGCGCACGGCGCGTGGTTGCAGATCCAGCACGTAATGAAACTGCGTGGCCGAAGGGATGCCGGCAAAGTGTTCACGCAAGGTGTAGACGATGGTGCTGCCCACGCGCAGATTGGGAAAGGCCAGCGAAGTCTGCTTCTGGCGCAGGAAGCCCTGGTCCGGATTGGGCGCCATGCGGGTGTCGATCTGGGCGGCGGCCAGCGGCACCGGCTTTTCGCCCGGCTGGATCAGTTCGGCGCGCTCGACCTTGAGGCTGTCGTTCTCGGCGTAGCTGCGGTCGATGCGCGATACCAGGTCGCGCCCGGCCAGGGTCAGGATGGTGTAGCGATAGGTGCTGACGCACTCGGTGCTGTTGTCCTTGCCAAAGCGGCAGTGGAACTCGGTTTCGCCGGACAGTGGCGCTTCGGCGACCGGCTGGCGCGCGGCATGGGCCGGCAGGCTGGCCGCGGCCGCCAGGACGACGGCCAGGAGGGGGGAGCGGGAAGAAACAGGCATGGGGAAAGCGACGCCTCACATTACAACTGAGACGCAATGTTATTTGCAATAAAATTTCAACTCAAGCTTTCTGTTGGCCCAACCGGTGCGCCGGTCCGCCAAAAAGCGAAACGCCCGGCGTTACCGCCGGGCGTTCCTCGCGCCATACCAGCCGCGCCGGTCGCTACACCAGCACGCGCTCGATGCCGCCGGCATTGGCGCGGCGCACGTAGTCTTCCATCCAGCCTTCGCCCAGGATGTGGCGCGCCATCTCGACCACGATGTAGTCGGCGTCCATGCCGGTATCACCCTGGTAGCGCGACAGGCCCTGCAGGCACGACGGGCACGAAGTCAGCACCTTGACGTCGCCCGTGAAGCCATCGCTGCGCAAGGCCGCATCGCCCTTGAGCAACTCTTCCTGCTTGCGAAAGCGCACCTGGGTCGAGATGTCCGGCCGGCTGACGGCGAGCGTGCCCGACTCGCCGCAGCAGCGGTCGCTCTTGACGGCGCCGTCGCCCACCAGCGACCGCACCGTCTTCATCGGATCCTGCAGCTTCATCGGCGTGTGGCAGGGGTCGTGATACATGTAGCGCACGCCCTTGGCGCCTTCCAGCTTGATGCCCTTTTCCAGCAGGTATTCGTGGATGTCGATCAGGCGGCAGCCCGGGAAGATCTTCTCGAACTCGTAGCCGGCCAGTTGGTCGTAGCAGGTGCCGCAGCTGACCACCACGGTCTTGATGTCCAGGTAGTTCAGCGTGTTGGCAACGCGGTGGAACAGCACCCGGTTGTCGGTGATGATCTGCTCGGCCTTGTCGGTCATGCCGTTGCCGCGCTGCGGATAACCGCAGCACAGGTAGCCCGGCGGCAGCACGGTCTGCACGCCCGCATGCCACAACATGGCCTGCGTGGCCAGGCCGACCTGCGAGAACAGGCGTTCCGAACCGCAGCCCGGGAAGTAGAACACCGCTTCCGTGTCGGCCGTGGTGGCCTTGGGGTCGCGGATGATCGGCACGTAGTTCGCGTCCTCGATGTCCAGCAGCTTGCGCGCGGCCTGCTTGGGCAGCCCGCCAGGCATCTTCTTGTTGACGAAGTGCACCACCTGCTCGCGCAGCGGCGGCTTGCCAACCGTGGCTGGCGGCGCCGAGGTCTGCTTCTTCACCAGGCCCGACAGCAGGTCATGCGCGGCGCGCTGCACCTTGTAGCCCACCCCCACCATCGCCTTGCGGGTGGCGTTGATGGTGGCCGGGTCCTTGGCGTTCAGGAAGAACATGGCGCTGGCCGTGCCCGGATTGAACGACTTGCGGCCCATGCGGCGCAGCACGGCGCGCATGCTCATCGATACGTCGCCGAAGTCGATGTCGACCGGACAGGGGTTGTAGCACTTGTGGCAAACGGTGCAGTGGTCGGCCACGTCCTCGAATTCTTCCCAGTGCTTCAGGCTGACGCCGCGGCGGGTCTGCTCTTCGTACAGGAAGGCCTCGACCAGCAGCGAGGTCGCCAGGATCTTGTTGCGCGGCGAGTACAACAGGTTGGCGCGCGGCACGTGGGTGGCGCAGACCGGCTTGCACTTGCCGCAGCGCAGGCAGTCCTTGATCGAATCCGAGATGGCGCCGATGTCGCTCTGCTGCATGATGAGCGATTCGTGGCCCATCAGGTTGAAGCTGGGCGTCCAGGCGTGGCGCAGGTCGGCGCCGGGCATCAGCTTGCCGGCGTTGAAGTGGCCGTTGGGATCGACGCGACGCTTGTATTCCTGGAACGGCGCCAGTTCGGCCTCCGTCAGGAACTCGTACTTGGTCAGGCCGATGCCGTGCTCGCCCGAGATCACGCCGTCCAGGTCGCGCGCGATCTGCATAATGCGCTCGACGGCCTGGTGGGCCTCCTGCAGCATGCCGTAGTCGTCCGAGTTGACCGGAATGTTGGTGTGCACGTTGCCGTCGCCGGCGTGCATGTGCAGCGCCACGAATACGCGGCTCTTGAGCACGCGGCCATGGATCGCCACCAGCTCGTCCAGGATCGGCTTGCGCGCCGCGCCCGAGAACGCGGCCTGCAGGCCGGCCAGCACCTCGGTCTTCCACGACACGCGGATGGTGCGGTCCTGCACCACATCGAACACGCGCGCCTGCGGCTGCGCCTCCAGGCGCTCGGCCAGCGTGGCGCGCAGATGGCCCATACCCAGCGTTTCCAGCTGCGGCATGGCGTCGGCCAGCGGCAGGTCCAGGTTGTCCAACAGCCACTGCCAACGCTGGCGCGCGGCGGCCAGCAGCTCGATGGCCTGGCGCGTGCGTTCGGCCAGCACCTCGGCGCGGGTTTCATCGTCGTCGGCGGCGTCCTCGGCCTTGCCGACGGGCAGCGGCGTACAGAGGTAGTCGTCCAGCGCGCCCAGCAGGCGCAGCTTGTTGCGGGTCGACAGCTCGATGTTGATGCGCTCGATATGGTCGGTGTATTCGCCCATGCGCGGCAGCGGGATCACCACGTCTTCGTTGATCTTGAAGGCGTTGGTGTGGCGCGCGATCGCCGCGGTGCGCGAGCGGTCGAGCCAGAACTTCTTGCGGGCCTCTGCGCTCACCGCGACGAAGCCTTCGCCGTGGCGGGTGTTGGCCAGGCGCACCACTTCGCTGGCGGCCGCGGCCACGGCGTCCTCGTCGTCGCCGACGATATCGCCGATCAGCACCATCTTGGGCAGCGAGCCGCGCTTGCTCTTGGTGGCATAGCCAACCGCGCGCAGGTAGCGCTCGTCCAGGTGCTCCAGGCCGGCCAGGATGGCGCCGCGGGCGCGGCCCTCGCCGTCCAGGTAGCCCTTGACCTCGACGATCGAAGGAATCGCGTCGCGCGCCTGGCCGAAGAATTCCATGCAGACCGTGCGCGTATGCTTGGGCATGCGGTGCAGCACCCACCGCGCCGACGTGATCAGGCCGTCGCAGCCTTCCTTCTGGATGCCCGGCAGGCCGGCCAGGAACTTGTCGGTGACGTCCTTGCCCAGGCCTTCCTTGCGGAACACGCGGCCGGCGATTTCCAGGGTCTCGGTCTTGAGCAGGCGCTCGCCCGGCTTGCCGCGGCCGTCGAACCACTTGAGTTCGAAACGGGCCACGTCGACGTCATGGATCTTGCCCATGTTGTGCGCCAGGCGCGTCACTTCGAGCCAGTTGCCGTCCGGGTCGACCATGCGCCACCAGGCCAGGTTGTCGAGCGCGGTGCCCCACAACACGGCCTTCTTGCCGCCGGCGTTCATGGCGATGTTGCCGCCCACGCACGAGGCCTCGGCCGAGGTCGGGTCCACGGCGAACACGAAACCGGCCGCCTCGGCCGCCTCCGACACCCGCTTGGTCACCACGCCGGCGCCGGCATGGATAACGGCCACGGGCTCGGTGAGCCCGGGCAGGATACAGGACTCGACCTTGCCCAGCTTGTCGAATTTCTCGGTGTTGATGACGGCCGACTTCCAGGTCAGCGGAATCGCGCCGCCGGTGTAGCCGGTGCCGCCGCCGCGCGGCACGATGGTCAGGCCCAGCTCGATACAGGCGGTGACCAGCGCGGCGATCTCGTCTTCCGTGTCCGGCGTCAGCACCACGAAGGGGTACTCCACGCGCCAGTCGGTGGCGTCGGTCACGTGCGATACGCGCGACAGGCCGTCGAACTTGATGTTGTCGCGCGCGGTGATGCGGCCCAGCACCTTCTGCGCCTGCTTGCGCAGCATGGCGGTCTGGTCGAACTCGCCCTCGAAGGCGGCAATGGCCGAACGCGCCCGACCCAGCAGGCCCAGCACTTTCTCATCGCGATGCGGATCGTGGCCGGCCTCGGCCGGCGCGCCGGGTTCGCGGCGGCGGTCGATCTCGCCCAGCCGATGGTGCAGCGCATCGATCAGCTGCTTGCGGCGCTTGGGATTGTCCAGCAGGTCGTCCTGCAGGTACGGGTTGCGGCGCACCACCCAGATGTCGCCCAGCACCTCGTACAACATGCGGGCGGACCGCCCCGTGCGGCGTTCGCCGCGCAGGTCGGTCAGCAGGCTCCAGGCATCATCGCCCAGCAGACGGCCGACGATCTCGCGATCGGAAAACGACGTGTAGTTGTAGGGGATTTCGCGCAGTCGCGCGGGTGCTGCGGGCGGCGTCGCCCCGTTCAAGATGTGGCTGGCGAGTGGGGCGTTCATGGCGGCAAGAGGGGGCCCTTAAAAAATTATTTTATGCCATTGGCCGGAACTGCCCCCGAATACCCCCTGGGAAGCGTCCAAAACCGGGGCAATTGCATGTTTATATGTCCCCAATTAAGCGGGACGTCAGCGCTAGACCTGCCCGGGAAACAGCCACAGCAGGCTGGCCGTCATGGCCAGATAGCGCAGGAATTTGCCGATGGCCATATAGGCCACGCAAGGCCAGAACGGCAGCCGCAGCCATCCGGCCACGGCGCACAGCGGATCGCCCACCGCCGGCAGCCAGGACAGCAGCAGCGCCGGCGGTCCCATGCGGTGGATCCAGTCGTGGGCGCGCTCGTGCCAACGGCCGCGCATGCGTCGTTCGGCCGGCGCGTGCGGGTGGCGCTCTTTCCAGCGCTCGACCGCCTTCTCCGCGCCCAGGCCCATGGCATAGCTGATGGCCCCGCCAATGGTGTTGCCGGCGGTCGCCACCAGAATGGCGGGCCAGAACATGTCCGGCGACAGTTTCAGATAACCGAACACCGCCGGCTCGGACCCCAGCGGCAGCAGCGTGGCGGAAATCAACGACACCGCGAAGATCGCGGGCAGGCCGACCGAGGGCAAGGCCAGCAGGCCAAGCAACCAGTGGACGGCGGAGAGGAGGCTTTCTTCCATGATGCCAGCGAGTGTAGCCGCGCGCGGCCGCGGCCGTCCGGTGCGTGGCGAAAGCGCCTGAAAACCCTCGGAGACGCGGCTTTCCCTGCAATAATCGCGCTCACACCACGGCGCGCGGGCCTGCCCGCGCCCCGCCCTCTTTCCGCCCCAACCCTCGCGCAGTCCATGTCCACCGATTATCTGAAACGCATCCTGACCTCCAAGGTCTACGACGTCGCGGTCGAATCGCCGCTCGAAGCCGCGCCGCTGTTGTCGCAGCGCATGGCGAACACGATCCTGCTCAAGCGCGAGGACACCCAGGCCGTCTTCAGCTTCAAGCTGCGCGGGGCGTACAACAAGATGGCCAACCTGGCGCCGGCGGCGCGCAACCGCGGCGTGATCGCGGCCTCGGCCGGCAACCACGCCCAGGGCGTGGCGCTGGCCGCGTCCCGGCTCGGCTGCCGCGCGGTCATCGTCATGCCCACCACCAGCCCGCAGGTCAAGATCGACGCGGTGCGCCGGCTGGGCGGCGAAGTGGTGCTGGCCGGCGAAAGCTTCTCCGATGCCTACGCCCACGCGCAGACGCTGGAGAAAAAGGAAAAACTGACCTTCGTGCACCCCTTCGACGATCCCGATGTGATCGCGGGCCAGGGCACGGTCGGCATGGAGATCCTGCGCCAGCATCCCGGCCCGATCGACGCCATCTTCGTGGCCATCGGCGGAGGCGGCCTGATCGCCGGCGTGGCCGCCTACATCAAGCAGCTGCGCCCCGAGATCAAGATCATCGGCGTGCAGACCGAAGACTCCGACGCCATGCTGCGCAGCGTGCGCGCCGGCCGCCGCGTGCAGTTGAACGACGTAGGGCTGTTCTCCGATGGCACCGCGGTCAAGCTGGTCGGCGCCGAGACCTTCAAGCTCACCCGCAAATACGTCGATGATTTCGTCGTGGTGGACACCGATTCCATCTGCGCCGCCATCAAGGACGTGTTCCAGGACACCCGCAGCGTACTGGAGCCGGCCGGCGCCATGGCCGTGGCGGGCGCCAAGCAGTACGCCGCCGAACACAAGCTCAAGGACAAGACGCTGGTGGCCATCGCCTGCGGCGCCAACATGAACTTCGACCGCCTGCGTTTCGTGGCCGAACGCGCCGAGGTCGGCGAGATGCGCGAGGCCGTCTTCGCCGTCACCATGCCGGAACAGCGCGGCAGCTTCCGCCGCTTCTGCGAACTGGTCGGCGAGCGCAGCGTGACCGAATTCAATTACCGCATCTCCGATTCCGACCGCGCCCATGTCTTCGTCGGCCTGCAGGTTTCAGCGCCGACCGAACCCGACAGGATTGCCGGCCACTTCCGCCGCCATGGCTTCGATACGCTGGACCTGACGCACGACGAAATGGCCAAGACCCACTTGCGCCACATGGTCGGCGGCCGCTCGGCGCAGGCGCGCGACGAGTTGCTGTACCGCTTCGAATTTCCCGAGCGGCCGGGCGCGCTGATGCGCTTTCTGAACGCGATGAACCCGGAATGGAACATCAGCCTGTTCCACTACCGCAACCAGGGCGCCGACTACGGCCGCATCCTGATCGGCATCCAGGTGCCGCCGGCCGACAAGAAGCAATTCCGCAACTTCGTGGCCGAGCTCGGCTATCCGCACTGGAACGAGACCGACAACCCGGCCTACAAGCTGTTCCTGTAATTCCCGGTCCGGAAAGCGAGAGGGCCTCCAAACGGAGGCCCTGCCCTTCTTTGCTCAAGACCCGCCCGGCTGCAACCTGGAGGGGGGGTTCGCTGTCACTCGGCGGCTCACGGAGATGTGCCGCGCATTCAGCAAGGTGCAGCCAGGCCGGCGCCTGCGCTTAGAACCGGTGACGCAGACCCACCGCGAAGGCGGTGTCGCTGGCATCGCGCTGGAACGCGTAGTTGTCGGCGTAGGACGCATACGCATACAGGTTGGTGCGCTTGGTGAAGTCGTACGTGTAGCCCAGGCTGTAGACGTTGAAGGTCGCGTCGTCGCCGGTCAGCTTGTCGTTGCTCGGCGCGGCGCGCTGCCACGAGCCGAAGACAGCGTGGCGGCCCAGCGGCACGGTCGCGCCGATCATGTAGGAATTGGCGCGGAAGCCGTCGGCCAGCTTGAACGTGCCGAACTTCTGCATGCCGTCCGGCGTGGTGCCCATGTTCTGGCCTACGAACCAGCCGTCGCGAGTCTGGCCGAAAGCCGCCGCCACCTTGACCACCTCGAAGTCGTAGGTGCCGCCAATCAGGTACGACTGGATACGCGCGCTGGACTTGCCGCCGATGTTGTCATTGGACGGATTGAAGCGGTCATAGGCTGCCGCCAGGTTCAGCGGGCCGTTCAGGTATTGCACACCCGCGGTCAGCACACGGTTGTTGTTGCCCGTGGCAAAGCCGGTCTGGTGCTTTTCCTTGACGCCGTCTTCAACGCTGTCATCGGCGCTGAACGAATAGCCCACGCCGATCTTGAAGCCGTCCATGCTGGGGGTCTGGTACAGCACCATGTTGTCCAGGCGCATCGTGTTGGCGCTGCTGAACGTGGTGCCCAGGTTGGCGTTGTTGTAGCTGATCGAGAACGGGTCGATCGAGCCGAAGTACTTCGAGGCCAGGTTGGTCTGGCGGCCGAATTCCAGGCGGCCCCAGGAGTCGCTGTCCAGGCCCACGGTGGCCTGGCGGCCCCAGAGACGGCCGCTTTGCAGCGACTGGCCGTTCATCGGGCCGAAGCCGCCTTCCAGGTTGAACACGGCGCGCAAGCCATCGCCCAGGTCTTCCGAGCCGCGCAGGCCGAAGCGCGAACCGCTGCTCACGCCCTGCACGCCGGCGACGCGGCTTTGCGAATTGCCGTTGAATTTGACTTTTTCGTAGCCGATACCGGCGTCGATCAAGCCGTACAGCGTCACGGAGTCGGCAGCCTGCGCGGCACCGGCAAAGCCGGTCAGCAACGCGACAGCCAATAGCGTCTTTTTCATGAGAGTCCTCGAAATGGCAAGATAAAGGCAATCCGCATCCGTACGGCGGGTTCCGCTTCGGGCTGCGTGCCGCTACGAGAAAGCGAGCGGCGTCTGCACTGAATCTAGTGTCGGACCTGGAACAATTTGAAGTAATCCGAATTTCGAAGAACTACTTTCCATGGGTGGGATAATGCGCGGCGGCAACCGCTTCCACACCTCGAGGAACGCGCTTTAACGTCTTGATATCAAATGCGAATTGTTGCTCGCAATCGCGCCGCGACGGCCTCCGCGACGTGGCCCGGCGGGCCGGGCGATCGACATCACCTGTTGCGCGAGCCGCACAATTTTTGCGGCATAAACACCACATGCGAGGCCACACGCAGCCTCCCGCATCAAAGGCAAAACCCCTTGCAGGGGCTTATGCCTCCATGCGGCGCGGCCGTGACGACTCAGCGCCCCTTGGGCGGGTAGTCGAGTTCACCGAAGGTGTATTCGCCGCGGGCCTTGGCCTGGGCCAGTTCTTCGCGCACCTGCTCGCGCGTCTTGCCCATGGCCTGCGGGGCGGCGGCACGCGGCGGGTAATCCAGCTCGCCGCTGGTGACCTGGCCGGCGGCCTTGGCGCTTTGCAGCTCCTGCTGGACCTGTTCGCGCGTCAGGTTGGTCTGCTGGGGAATGGCGGGGGGGTAATCCTGTTCGCCGAACGTGACCTGGCCGGCGGCCTTGGCGGCCTGCAGTTCCTGCTGGACCTGTTCGCGGGTCTTGCCTTCGGCGTGGGCGGCGGACATGCCTGCGAGCGTTGCGGTAACCATGATTGCGGTAGCTAGGGCTTTCATTGCGTTGACTCCATCCTAAACCTGGCACACCGTCCGCCGCCAGGGCGACGGCGGCAATGTGTCAATTCGATTGCTGGGGTGAAGTATCTGGCGATCAGGTCCTAGTAAAAACCCTTATTTTGGTGAACATATTTGCATATGCGGGACAATTGCCGAGCACATACGTGGAACCTGCGCATCAATTGCGCAATGCCGACCTTGCTCCGATGTGATCCGCCGTCGTCCATTCAGCTACGCGCCAGCCATGTAAAGAAAAATGGGCGCAGCCGCGCCCCGAAGTTTCTTTGTCCTAACTAAATAGACATTTCCACTGCCGGGACAATAATTCCATTTATCATATGACTCTGCCAGAAATGGAATTGAAATCGAGGGCTCCATGGACATCCAGCTTAACGACATCGCGCTTTTCGTCGAGGTCGCCAAGCGCAAGAACTTCAGCCATGCCGCGGAAGCCTTGAATATTCCGACGTCCACGCTGTCACGCCGTGTCAGCGAACTCGAGCGCAGCGTAGGCATGCGGTTGCTCAACCGCAGCACCCGCAAGATCGACCTGACCGAAGCCGGCGCCATCTATTTCGAGCGGTGCCGGCACATCGTCGAAGAAGCCCGCATCGCCCACGATCAGTTGCTCGATATGGCGGTGCAGCCCAAGGGCCGCCTGCGCATCTCGCTGCCGACCAGCCTGGCGCAGTTGTTCCTGCCCGCCGTGATCCGCGAATTCCGCGAACAGCATCCGGATATCGAGTGCGATTTCGATCTGAGCATGCGGCCGATCGATCCCATCAGCAATCCATTCGACCTGATCCTTCGATTCGGGCAGCAACCCGATTCCAGCCTGATTTCACGCAAGATCGTGCTGATGGCCCACCAGCTGTATGCCTCGCCGGATTACCTGGCACGCCACGGCGAACCGCGGGTGCCGGCCGACCTGACGCATCACGAATGCCTGCGGCCGACGATGCGCGACGAGTCATCCTTCTGGATGCTTCATTCAGGCGACAAGGTCGAGCGCGTGCAGGTCTCCGGGCGGCTGTCCGCCAACAACGTCGGCATGCTGGGACGCCTGGCCGGCCAGGGGCTGGGTATCACGCCACTGCTGGTGTTCGATGCAATGGAGCGCGCGATCAAGCAGGCCGGACTGGTGCGGGTGCTGCCCGACTGGAGCCTGACGCCGCTGCCCCTGTTCGCCTTGCTGCCGTCCCGCATGCTGCCCGCCAAGACCAAGGCCTTCCTGGACTTCATCCAGCCGCGGCTGTCGGACGCCTGAGCCCTTTTCCTTCGGGCTCGCCGCCGCGTTTCAGACGGACGCGCTGTCGTACTGACAGACGGTGTACAAGGGCGTGCCGGTGGCCGCGATCTTGGCCGAACCGCCCAGCTCGGGCAGGTCGATGATGGCGGCGGCCTCGACCACGTTCGCACCCAGGCGCTGCAACAGCTTGATCGCCGCCAACATGGTGCCGCCGGTGGCGATCAGGTCATCCACCAGCAGGACGCGCTGCCCCGTGCGCACGGAGTCCGTGTGCATTTCGACGGCGGCATTGCCGTACTCCAGCGAGTATTCCTCGGCCACCGTGCGATAAGGCAGCTTGCCCTTCTTGCGCACCGGCACGAAACCCAGGTTGAGTTCATAGGCCAGCACGCTGCCGATGATGAAACCGCGCGCGTCCACGCCGGCCACCAGGTCCAGGCGCTGGCGCATGTAGCGGTAGACGAAGAGATCGATCAGCACCCGGAACGCACGAGGATCCTGCAGCACCGGCGTGATGTCCCGGAAAATGATGCCGGGTTGGGGCCAGTCTGGAACGCTGCGGATGGTGCGCCGGATGTACTCGGCGTTGTCGGTCTGCATGGAAGACGGCCCTGAAGAATTGAAGCAACGCGAACTATAACCGCGCAACCGCGCTTAAGCCAGGATTGCCATCGCCGATGACACGTCATGCAACTGTCCGCCGCGCAATATGCAACAGCGGTCGACGGCGCCGGCGGGCAATGCGGCGTGCGTCGCCAACACGACCGTGCGCCCCTGCACCGCCTGCCCCAGGTCGGCGAAGAACGCGGCTTCGGCCGCGCCGTCCAGGCCGGCCGTCGGCTCGTCCAGCACAATGACCTCTGCCGGCGACAGCAAGGCGCGCGCCAGACACAGACGCCGCGCCTGGCCGGCGGACAATTGCGAGCCGGTCTCGCCGGTCCAGGTATCCAGGCCGTCGGGCAGGCCCCGCACGAACTCCCCCAGCCGGGCCGCGTCAAGGGCGCGCCACAGCGTGGCATCGTCGGCCTGCGGATCGCCAATCAGCAGGTTGGTGCGCAACGTTCCCAGGAACACCGGCGCATCCTGCGACAGCAAGGCGATGCGTCGATGCCAGTCGGCCTGGGCGCAGGCGCGGGCGTCCACATCGGCGTAGCGCACCTGGCCCGCCAGCGGATCCTCCAGGCGCAACAGCAGGTGCAGCAAGGTGGACTTGCCCACGCCGCTTTCGCCCAGGATCGCCACCCGTTCGCCGGGCTCCACCCGCAGGCGCAGATCGCGCAGCAATGGCGCGGGCGGCTCCGCCGACCTGGCCGGATAGGCGAACGTCAGGTCCACCACTTCCAATGCGCCGCGTCGCGGCAGCGGACTGGGCGCGGCCGGATCGCGCATGTCGGGTTCGCGCTGCGCCACATCGCGGATGCGCTGCGCGGCCGACAGGGCCGACCCCATGCGCGAGGCCCCGCGCATGATGGGACCCGCCACTTCGAAAATGCCGATCACGGCCAGCAGCAGGCCCGCCAGCAGCGGCCCCTCCAGCACGCCGGCTTCATGCTGTGCCAGGCCGAACCACAGCAAGGCCACCAGCGACAGCCCCGCCGCCGCCTGCAGGAACCACTGTCCCCTGGCGGCCACCCGCGCCTGGCTGGCGCGCGCCCTGGCGCTGGTCTGGCACAGCCGTTCGAAATGCGCACGGGTCTGCGCCTGCGCGTGCAGCGCCACCATGTCGGCATGGCCATCGACCGCGTCCAGCGTCGCGGCGCGCAATCCGGCGGCGCTTTCCTGCGCCGCCGCGCCGGGCGCGCGCGCCGCCCGCAGCAGCCACAGCGGCACCAGCACGCAAACCGTCAGCAAGGCCAGCGCGAACACCAGCGCGGCCGCGGGCACCCAATAGCCCAGCACCGCCGTCAGCGCCGCGCCGGCCAGGATGGCGGTAGCCAGCGGCGCCAGCACGAACAGGAAGACGGTGTCCAGCGCATCGACATCGCCGGTCATGCGGGCCACCAGGTCGCCGCTGCGATAGCGCGCCAGCTGTCGTGGCGTCAACCGGATCAGCGCGGCGAACACCGCCGCGCGCAAATCCGCCAACAGGCGCAGCGTGGCCGCATGCCCGACCACGCGGTCGGCGTAGCGCGAAACGATCCGCAGGAACGACAGGCCGCGCACCAGCGCGGACGGCGCGAACAGGTTGAAGGCGCCCCCGGCGCCGGCCAGCGCCGCGCCGGTCAGGAACCAGCCCGACACGCCAAGCAGCCCCACGCCCGCGGCGACAGTCGCCAGGGCGCAGAACAACGCCAGCAGCAGCCCGCCCTTGCGGCGTGCGTAGAGCGGCAGGAGCAGCAATAGATTCTTCATGCGTCTTTCACTTGTGCATCGGCGATGCGCAGCACCCGCGGGAAACGCGCGGCGACCGCGGGCGAATGCGTGGCCAGCAACAGCGTCCGGCCGGCGGCGAATGCCAGGATCTCGTCCAGTACGCGCGCCTGTGTCGCCTCGTCCAGATGCGCGGTGGGTTCGTCCAGCAGGATCAGGCCCGGATCGCGCAGGAACAGCCGTGCCAGCGCGACGCGCTGCGCCTGACCGCCCGACAGGCCATGTCCGCGACTGCCCAACAGCGTGTCCAGCCCCTGCGGCAGTCCGGCGGCAAACTCCAGCACACAGGCACGGCGGGCGGCTTCCCGCAGCGCCGCGTCGTCGGCCTGCGGACGGCCCAGGCGGATGTTGTCGGCAATCGAGCCGGCCAGCAGTTGCGGCTTCTGCCCGATCAAGGCCACGCGCGCGCGCAAATCGGCCTCGCCCCACTGATCCAGGGGCACCCCGTCCAGACGGATGTCGCCCTGGGCGGGGCGCAGTCGCGCGATCGCTTCGATAAGGGTCGACTTGCCGATGCCGCTGGGGCCCATCAGCGCCACATGTTCACCCGGCGCCAGCGTCAGGGCCACATCGGCCAACACCGGCGACGGCCGGCCAGGTGCCGTCACCGTCAGGCCGGCCACCGTTGCCGCAGCGCCGCCCGGCGGGCGCGCCAGCGGCGCATCGGACGCGGGCGCGACGCCCTCCTCCCGCGGCAGGCCATCGAACAACGTGGCGATCTGCGACACGGCCGCCAACGCCGTGGCGCGGTCATGATAGTGCGCCGCGAACTGGCGCAGCGGCGCATAGACTTCGGGCGCCATCAGCAGGCAGAACAACCCGGCCTGCAGCGTGAAAGGCGACCAGCGCAGGTCCAGGAAACCCAGGTAGCTCAGGCCGATGTAGACGGCCACGCCCGCCACGCCGAGCGCGGCAAAGAACTCCAGCACCGCCGAGGAAAGAAAGGCGATGCGCAGCACGGACATGGTGCGCTGGCGCAACGCATCGCTGGCCGCGGCCACGGACGCCGCCTCGGCCTCGGCGCGACCGTACAGCTTGAGTGTCGACAGGCCGCGCATGCGGTCGGCGAAAAACCCCGACAGGCGGGCGAAAGCGCGCAAGTGGCGGCGGCTGGCGCCTTGCGCGCCCCAGCCCACCAACGCCATGAACAAGGGAATCAGCGGCGCAGTGATCAACAACACCAACCCGGCGATCACGTCGACCGGCAGCAGCAATACCGAAAACGCCACCGGCAGCAGCGCCGCCGCGGCCATGGCCGGCAGGTACTTGGCGAAAAAGCCGTCGAGCGCCTCGACCTGATCCACCAGCGCGCTGGCGATTTCACCCGAGGCCTGTCTGCGGCTCCAGTCAGGTCCTTTTTGCAGCAGGCGCGCAAACAGGGCCTGGCGCACATGGCGCTTGATGCGTTCGGCGGCGTCCGCCCCGGCGCGCTCACCCGCCCAGGTAATGCATGCACGCACCAGGATCAGGGCCACGATGGCCAGGATCTGCCCCAGCAACTCCTGGCGCGCGACGTGCCGGACGATGGCGGCATCCAGCACGCTGGCCAGCAGCCAGGCCTGCGCCACCAGCAGCGCGCCCGACACCAGGGGCGCGGCGCCGGCCAGCATCAGCGGGAGCCGCGCCACCCCGGCCAGCGCCATCAACCAGCGCGATTGCTCGCGCGGCGGCTTGCGCAGGCTGGCCGAGGGATCGTGCTCCAGGCTGCTCGCGCGGCCGTTCACTCGTCGTTGCGGTTGGCGCGCGGGTCATGCGAGTGACCTTCGCGCAGCTCGAACCACATTGCATTGAGGATGGCGAACGCACACGCCAATCCCAGGCCGAGTACCCATGAGAAATACCACATGGTGCAAACTCCTTGTCAGTATGAGTTGGGCGTGTCGCCCACGGATGCGTGGGTCACCTTGCCCCGCATCACGCGGTACACCCAGGCGGTGTAGAGCGTCACGATGGGCAGGAAGATGACGACGGCGATCACCATGATCCACAACGTCATGTGGCTGGAGGAGGCGTCCCAGACCGTCAGGCCCGCCTTCGGGTTGCTGGACGAGGGCATCAGGAACGGGAACAGCGAAAAGCCGACTGTCAGGATGATCCCGGCGATCGATACCGCCGAGGCCAGGAACGACAGCACATTGGCGCGCAGCGTCAACAGCAGCAGCACCAGCACGGCGCCGGCCACGCCCAACGCCGGCGCGATCCACATCAGCGGCCACTTGGCGTAGTTGGCCATCCAGGCGCCCGGCGCCACGGCGACCGTCTTGAGCATGGGGTCCGACGGCCCTTGCAGGTCGACAGTGCTGGTGATCGCATGGCCGCCCAGCTTGGCCACCCAGAAGCCGCCCGCGACGAACAGCGCCAGCGTCAGCAGCGCGCACAGGCGGCCCCAGTTACGGGCCCGCGACGACACCGGGTCCTCGGTGCGCCACGCCAGCAGCACGGCGCCGTGCATGGCCAGCATCAACACGCTCAACACGCCGCACAGCAGCGCGAAGGGCGTGAACAACTGGTAGAAATGGCCCTGGTACACCATGCGCAGCGCGTTGTCGTCGAACGTGAACGGCACGCCGAGGATGATGTTGCCCACGGCCACGCCAAACACCAGCGAGGCCACCACGCCCGAGAAGCACAGCACGCCGTCCCAACTGTTGCGCCAGCGCGTGCCTTCCATCTTGCTGCGGTACTTGAAACCGACCGGACGCAAGATCAGCGCGATCAGCGCCAGCATCATCGCCAGGTAGAAGCCCGAGAACGAAGCGGCATACAACAGCGGCCAGGCGGCGAAGATGGCGCCGCCCGCGGTGATCAGCCACACCTGGTTGCCTTCCCACACGGGGCCGACCACGTTGATCACCACGCGGCGTTCGGCATCGGTCTTGGCGACCACCGGCAACAGCGCGGCCACGCCCAGGTCGAAGCCGTCCATGACGGCAAAGCCGATCAGCAGCGCGCCCAGCAGCACCCACCAGACCACCCGCAAGGTGGCGTAGTCGAAAGGAATAAGGGTATCCATTGTTTCTCTCCCCTTAAGCGCGCACGGCGGCGTGGACGGGATCGGCGGCGGCGCTGGCCGGGGCCGGCGCGTCGGACTTCGGGCCCTTGCGCACGGCGTGCAGCATGACCTTCACGCCAATGATCAGCAGCGCGGTGTACAGCACCAGGAAGATCGTGAGGCTGATGGCCAGGTCGGCGATGGTCAGGCCCGATGCCGCGTAGTACGTCGGCAGCACGCCTTCGATCACCCATGGCTGGCGGCCATACTCGGCCACGAACCAGCCGCTCTCGATGGCGACCCAGGGCAGGGGCAGGCTCCACAGCGCCACCTTCAGCAGGCCGCGACGGCTGTCCAGGCGGCCGCGCGAGGCCAGCCAGAACGCCACGCCGAAGAACAGGATCAGGTACATGCCCACGGCCACCATGATGCGGAACGCCCAGAACAGCGGCGCCACGTTCGGCACGGTATCCACCGCGGCCTTCTTGATGTCTTCCTCGGTGACCTTGCTCATGTCTGGCTGGTAGCGCTTGACCAGCAGCGCGTAGCCGAGATCGGGCCAGGTGCGGTCGAACACCATGCGCGCGTCGACGTCCTTGGGATTGGCGCGTATCTTCTGCAGCGCATCGTACGCCACCATGCCGTCGCGAATGCGGTTCTCGGCCCGCAGGATCAGGTCGTTGATGCCCAGCAGCGGCGTCGTCAGCGAACGCGTGCCGATGATGCCCATGACGTAGGGGATCTCGATGGCGAAGTCGTTCTTGCGTTCGGCCTGGTTGGGCAGCGCGATCAGGTTGAAGGACGCGGGCGCCGGCTCGGTGTGCCACATGGATTCCATGGCCGCGATCTTCATCTTCTGGTGCTCGGTGGTGAGATAACCGCTTTCGTCACCCAGCACCACCACCGACAGCGCAGAAGCCAGGCCGAAGCTGGCGGCCACCGCCATCGAGCGCTTGGCCAGGTCGGTGTGGCGGCCCTTGAGCAGGTACCAGGCGCTGATCGCCATGACGAACATGGCGCCCGCGACGTAGCCCGCGCTGACCGTGTGCACGAACTTGGCCTGCGCCACCGGGTTGAAGATCACCGCGGCGAAGTCGGTCATTTCCATGCGCATGGTGTCGGGGTTGAACACCGCGCCCACCGGGTTCTGCATCCAGCCGTTGGCGATCAGGATCCATAGCGCCGAGAAGTTGGTGCCGAACGCCACCAGCCAGGTCACCACCAGGTGGCTGACCTTGGACATGCGGTTCCAGCCGAAGAAGAACAGGCCGACGAAGGTGGCTTCCAGGAAGAAGGCCATCAGCCCTTCGAGCGCCAGCGGCGCGCCGAAGATGTCGCCCACGTAGTGGCTGTAGTACGACCAGTTCATGCCGAACTGGAACTCCATGACCACGCCCGTGGCCACGCCCAGCGCGAAGTTGATGCCGAACAGGGTGCCCCAGAACATTGTCATCCGCTTCCAGATGGGGCGGCCAGTCATGACGTACACGCTCTCCATGATGGCCAGGATGAACGACAGGCCGAGCGTGAGGGGGACGAAGAGGAAGTGGTACAGCGCGGTCGCGGCAAACTGGAATCGCGACAGGTTGACGACGTCGAGATCAATCATTGAGGCGCTCCCTTGCAGGTGAGTAGCCACAGCAACCGGCATGGTTCCCAGGCCGACTCTGGCGCCATGATAAGGGCGTTGTATACAGCTTCATAGAGGTTTCCTGAAAAAAACGGGGCAGATCAAAAATCAACCCTTGCCCCGCAACTTGCCGGCGAAGCCCAGCACTTTCTGCACCTTCGAACCCAGTTTCATCAGGTTCTGCAGTGTCTCCGGCGGCAGACGTTGAACCTCATCGAACCATCCGGTGGACAGTTCGATGAGCTCCAGCATTTCGGTCATGCGCTGCTGGGCGTAGGCGCCATCGGGCCCGCTCGGGGGCTCGAGCAGCGTGTCGCGCAGCAGGGTCAGGGTGGGATCGATCTCGCGCTTGCGCTTTTCTTCCATGAGGATGCGGAAGATCTCCCACACATCCTTGGGGGTCTCGAAGTAGTCGCGGCGGTCGCCGACCTGGTGCACCAGCTTCACCAGGCGCCAGGACTGCAGTTCCTTCAGGCCCAGGCTGACGTTCGAGCGGGAAAAGCCGAGCGTTTCGGCGATGTCGTCGGCATGCAGGGGCTGGGGCGCCAGGAACAGCAAGGCGTAGATCTGGCCGACGGTGCGGTTCACGCCCCAACGGCTGCCCATTTCGCCGAAGTGCAGGACGAAACGTTCGTTTTGGGGGGTAAGCACCATGAGGAATCCAGGCCGACAAATGCAACGGCGCAAACATAAATAGTTACGCCGTTTTCAGAAATTCCTGAAATTATCGAACAAACTGTGCGAAAACACAAACCACACTCCCGGTGGGGGCAAGACCGCAAGCGCAGCGTATTCAACCGCTTTCGCCGTGGATTCAATCGGCGTTTGTTGCGGCCGAACGACGAAAAAAAGCCACCGGCCGGTGGGACGGTGGCGGGAAACAACGGGAAGCCGGGCGCCAAGCGCCCGGAAAAGCGGGAAGGTCAGCCGGCCTTGACGGTCACGGCGGCGGAAACGCGCTTGGCCTTGGCACGGGCCGCCGCGACGTCGCCCGCCACGGCCAGGCCCACGCCCATGCGGCGCTTGACGAAGGATTCGGGTTTGCCGAACAGGCGGATGTCGGTGCCGGGCTCGGCCAGGGCCTGCGCCACGTTGTGGAACGACACGGCCTGGGCGTCGACACCGCCATAGATGACGCTGCTGGCGCCGGGCTGGCGCAGCGAGGTGTCCACCGGCAGCCCCAGCAGGGCCCGGGCGTGCAGCTCGAATTCGTTCTGAGCCTGGGTGATCATGGTGACCATGCCCGTATCGTGCGGCCGCGGGCTCACTTCCGAAAACCAGACCTGGTCACCGGCCACGAAAAGTTCGACACCGAAGATGCCCAGCCCGCCCAATTCCGCCGTGACCGCCGACGCGATCTCGCGGGCCCGCGCCAGCGCGGCCGGCGACATGGGATGCGGCTGCCAGCTTTCGACATAGTCGCCGTCGACCTGCTTGTGGCCGATCGGCTCGCAATAGCGGGTCTCGACCTGGCCGTCGGCGCCGCGCGCCCGGACGGTCAACAGGGTGATCTCGTAGTCGAAGCGAATGAATCCCTCGACGATGGCGCGGCCGCCCCCGACCCGGCCGCCTTCCTGGGCGTAGCGCCAGGCGGACGCGACCTCTTCGGGCGCCTTGATGAGGGACTGGCCCTTGCCGGACGAGGACATGACCGGCTTGATGACGCAGGGATAGCCGATGCCGCCATCGATGGCCTGGCGCAACTCGTCTTCCGTGTCGACGAAGGCATAGGGCGACGTGGGCAGGCCCAGGGTCTCGGCCGCCAGGCGGCGGATGCCCTCGCGGTTCATGGTCAGTTGCGCCGCCCGGGCGGTCGGCGTGACCCGCGCCACGCCGGCCGATTCGAGCTGCACCAGCAAATTGGTGGCAATGGCCTCGATTTCGGGGACAATAACGTGCGGCTGCTCCTGCCGGATGACCTTTTCCAGGGCTTCGGGATCCGTCATCGACACCACGTGCGCGCGATGCGCCACCTGGTGTCCGGGCGCGTCCGCATACCGGTCCACCGCAATGACTTCCACGCCCAGCCGCTGCAGGGCGATGATGACCTCTTTGCCCAGTTCGCCCGACCCGAGCAGCATGACGCGGGTGGCCAGGGGGGACAGGGGCGTGCCGAGGACGGGACTGGGAATGCTGGACATGGAGCGGGCCTGGAAAGGAAAGAGTGATAGCCGGATGAAAGAGCCGCCAGGATGCCATACCCCCCAGCCCGGGGCAAACCCGCAACCTGATATTAAAATCCCCTGATGACCGACCATCCCACCACATCGTCCGAGACCGCGCTGGCATCTGCGCGCAGGACGTTGCAAATCGAAAGCCAGGGCATCCTGGACCTGTCCGCCCGGCTCGACGACAGCTTCGCGCAGGTCGTCGCCATGCTGCTGGCCTGCCGCGGCCGCGTCGTGGTCAGCGGCATCGGCAAGACCGGCCATGTGGCCCGCAAGATCGCGGCGACGCTGGCCTCCACCGGCACGCCCGCCTTCTTCGTGCACGCCGCCGAGGCGGTGCACGGCGACCTGGGCATGATCACCCGCGACGACGTCCTGATCGCCATTTCGTACTCCGGCTCCGGCCAGGAATTGCTGACCATCCTGCCTGTCGCCCGCCGCATGGGCGCGGGCCTGGTCGCCATCACGGGCAATCCGCAGTCCGAACTGGCCCTGCTGGCCGATGTCCACCTGGACGCCAGCGTGGCCCAGGAAGCGTGCCCCCTGAACCTGGCGCCCACTGCCAGCACCACGGCCGCCCTGGCGCTGGGCGACGCCCTGGCGGTGGCCTGCCTCGAAGCGCGCGGCTTCGGCCCGCAGGATTTCGCCCGCTCGCATCCTGGCGGCGCCCTCGGCCGCCGCCTGCTGACCCACGTGCGCAACGTCATGCGCCAGGGCGACGCCCTGCCCGTGGTGGCCCTGGGCACGCCGGTGGCGCAGGCACTCGAGGTCATGTCCGCCAAAGGCATGGGCATGACGGTCGTATGCGACCCGCAGCGCCGCCCCGTGGGCATCTTCACCGACGGCGACCTGCGTCGCCTGATCGCGCGCTACGGCGACATCCGCAGCCTGAACGTCGAGGCCGGCATGACACGCTCGCCGCGCAGCATCAACCCGGACGCGCTGGCCGTCGAGGCCGCGCGCCAGATGGACGAACTGCGGCTCAATCACATGCTGGTGCTGGATGCCGATGGCAGCCTGCTCGGCGCCCTGCACATGCACGACCTGATGGCCGCCAAAGTGGTATGACTATGACTCTTCCTCCCTCGATCACCCACCCCGCCGAAGCGCTGGTCCTGGCCCGCATCCCGCCGGGCGTGCGCGAACGCGCCGCCGCCGTGCGCCTGATGGTCTTCGACGTGGACGGCGTGCTCACCGACGGCAGCCTGTATTACGGGGAAAGCGGCGAAGTGCAGAAACGCTTCCATGCGCTGGACGGCCACGGGCTGCGCCTGCTGATGGAAGGCGGCCTGAAGGTCGCTCTGATGACCGGCCGCTCCGGCCCGATCGTGGCGCGCCGCGCCGCCGAACTGGGCATTTCCGAGATCATGCAGGGCGTGCGCGACAAGGGTGCCGCATTGGCCGAACTTGCGCAGCGCAGCGCGGTCCAACTGAACCAGACCGGCTACATGGGCGACGACATCATCGACCTGCCGGCAATGCAACGCGCGGGCTTCGCCGCCAGCGTGCCGAATGCGCCGGGCTATGTCAGCCAGGCGGCCCACTGGATCGCCACGCAACCTGGCGGCGGTGGCGCGGTCCGCGAGTGCTGCGACCTGCTGCTGGCTTCCCAGGGCCGGCTGGGCGGATTCCTGGCCGCGCCGGGGCTGCTCGGCCCGGGCGCCATCCAGTAAGCGCGCCCCCAACCTCGCTTCGCACACCTGATGAAAGATCGTTTCCCTTCCCTGATCGCGCTGTTCCTGCTGCTGGTGCTGGTCGCCAGCACGTATTGGGCCGCCGACTACGCGCAACGGGCCATCCAGACGGATCCGCCGCGCCGCGTCACGCACGAAATGGACGCCTGGTCGCGCAATTTCGTGATGCTGCGCACCGACCCGACCGGTCGCCCCATCAACCGGCTGGAAGGCGATTACGCCGAGCATTTCCCCGACGACGATTCGTACCACATCACCCAACCGCGGGCCGTCGGCCAGCGCGAAGCCAGCCCCATCACCGTGGGCGTGTCCAAGACCGCCGTCATGGAACAGGGCGGCAAGCGCATCGTCATGAATGGCGACGCCCACGTGCACCGCCAGCCCGACGCCAACAACGACGTGCTGGACGTGCGCAGCCAACAGCTGATCCTGCTGCCCGACGAAGACGTGGTGTACACCGACCTGCCGGCCGAGGTCATCAAGGGACGCTCGCGCATGAACGGCAAGGGTATGCACTACAACAACAAGACACGCCAACTGCAGGTATCGGCCTCCACGGACGTGGAGATCGCCGGCTCGGAGAACAAGCCGCGCCGCCAGGCCGACAGCCCTGCCAACACCTCTGACCAGAAGAAACCATGACCGACTTCCGGATTCGCATTGCCCCCACCACGCGCCTGCTGGGCGCGGTGCTGTTGATGGCATCGGCGGTTGCGCCGGCGCTCGCCGCCGACCCCAAGCCGGCCGCCGGCGCAAGCAAGACCGCGCCCGCCGAGGAACCCACCACCACGATCCTGTCGGATACGCTGCACTACGACGACGTGAAAAAGCAGAGCGTCTTCACGGGCAACGTCAACATGACGCGCGGCCTGATGACGCTCACCTCCGACAATCTGGAAATGCGCGAAGACGCCGCGGGCAACCAGTACGGCACGGCGACCGCCAACAAGGGCAAGGTCGTGACCATCCGCCAGGAACGTCCCGAGAACTTCGAACTGATCGAAGGCAAGGGCCTGCGCGCCGAATACGACGGCACCAAGAGCACCTTCGACCTGATCGGCCAGGCCGTGGTGGTGCGCTATGTCTGTGGCAAGCCGTTTGACACGATTCGCGGCGACCGGGTGCGCTACAACGAGAAAAGCGGCACCTACGAGGCCCAGGGAGGCCCGAACTCGTCGGCCGCCGGCGGTCGGGTGCGCTCGGTGGCCGAGCCGCGCGCCAAGTCCGATGCCGCGATCGCCGAGTGCCGCAAGCAGCAAGAATCGAAGAAGGGGCGCTGAAGCGCCTCCCACGTTATCCACACGCAGCCACGATGAACCAACCCTCTGTGCAGACTCCCGTGACCTCCGCCCCTTCGGGCGTCAAGCAGGGCAGCCTGCGCGCAACCGGCTTGCGCAAGACCTACAACGGCCGCACCGTGGTGCAGGACGTGTCCCTGTCCGTCTCCAGCGGCGAAGTGGTCGGCCTGCTCGGCCCCAACGGCGCGGGCAAGACCACCAGCTTCTACATGATCGTCGGGCTGGTGCCGGCCGACGCCGGCCGCATCGAGATCGACGGCTCGGTGATCACCGCGATGCCGATCCACAAGCGCGCCCGCATGGGACTGTCGTACCTGCCCCAGGACGCCTCGGTGTTCCGGCGCCTGACGGTCGAGCAGAACATCCGCGCCGTGCTCGAATTGCAATTGGGGCCGGACGGCCGCGCGCTGTCCACGCCCAAGATCAATGAACAGATGGAACTGCTGCTCGAAGAGCTGCAGATCGGCCATATCCGCAGCAACGCCGCCATCTCGCTGTCGGGCGGCGAGCGCCGCCGGGTCGAAATCGCGCGCGCGCTGGCCACCAGCCCGCGCTTCATCCTTCTGGACGAGCCCTTCGCGGGCGTGGACCCGATCGCCGTGATCGAGATCCAGCGCATCGTGCGTTTCCTGAAGGGCCGCGGCATCGGCGTGCTGATCACCGACCACAACGTGCGCGAAACGCTGGGCATCTGCGACCGCGCCTACATCATCAGCGAAGGCAAGGTGCTGACCGACGGTCACCCCGACGAAATCGTCGGCGATCCGGCCGTTCGGCGCGTCTACCTGGGCGAACACTTCCGCATGTAACACCCCGATTGGGGAAAGTCCCAGGGTCCGCGACGGCCCCTGGGGCACGCCCCTGGGCGGCCGCCATGAAAGTGCCATGAACTTGCGCTAGGTCAGCTTGTTTTATCGGCCCGAGTCTATACACTAGTATCAAACGAACCCCTCGAACAAGGAGAACGCCTAACGACCCCACCGCGCCTTCCGCGCACCATTTTTTCCTCTTTTAGAAGGAGAGCACACTATGAACCTGAGCATCTGCGGTCGTCACCTCGACGTCACCCCGGCCATCCGGGAATATGTCATGAACAAACTGGCGCGAGTGCTGCGGCATTTCGATCACGTCATCGATACCCAGGTCATGCTCTCAGTAGAGCCCCTGCGGCACAGAGCCGAAATCACCATGCGTCTTAGTGGCAAGGACATTCATTGTGAAGCAACCGATGAAAACCTCTACGCCGCGATCGACCTTCTTGCTGACAAAGTCGACCGTCAGGTCATCAAGCACAAGGACAAGGTACGAAGCCACTCGGCAGAGTCCGTGAAGCGGCAAGCGGCGAGCCTCTCGCCAACCCAGTAACAACGCGCTTCATGATCCGCTCGCCGTGCGAGCCAGGAAACAGCAATCGTTGAATCCTGCCTAAGTCCCGGTGTCCCGCTAGACGCATCGTCCAGCCGGGGCATCGGCAAACTCCCTCCCTCAGTTCCCTTCTCCTTGTCCCCCGATTCCCCGGCACATGGCCGCGGAGCGCCGTGTACTCCCCGAATATCCGCTCGCAGCGAGCACGCCATACCGTGCTGGTATACCTACCTGCGCACGAAGAATGCCCACAACGCGGCGCTATCGGTCTATGCTGTCGCTCTCGTGCCGGGAGCGGCGGCCTGATCCAGGAGGGTGCGGACCGCCAGGAAAGTGCCTCCCACCGGAGTTTTTTTGCAGTGCGTCATATAACCCTATAATGACCCGATGAATCATTTGTCGCGCATCCTTCCCGCCGGCAACGTCGTCCTCGATATGCTCGCTACGAGCAAGAAACGCGCGTTCGAACAGGCTGGCCTCCTCTTTGAAAACAACCACGGCTTGGCACGCGCGCTCGTGTTCGACAGCCTGTTTGCACGGGAACGCCTGGGCTCGACGGCACTGGGCCAGGGCGTTGCCGTGCCGCACGGCCGGGTCAAGGGCCTGGAGCAGGCGCTGGCCGCCTTCATCCGCCTGGCGCAGCCCATCACGTTCGACGCACCGGACGGCCAGCCGGTCTCGATGCTGCTCTGTCTGCTGGTGCCGGAAACCGCCACGCAACAACACCTGGACATCCTGGCCGAACTGGCGCAACTGATGTCCAACAAGGCCCTGCGCGAGGCCCTGGCCACCGAGCCGGATCCGGCCGTCGTGCACAAGATGCTCACCACCGGCCAACTCTGACCCTCGCGGAAACGCTGCCATGCTCACGGTGCAGGAACTCGTCGACGACAACGCCGACAAAATCCCCTTCAACTGGATTTCCGGCCAGGGGGCCGCGGACCGCGCGATTCCCGATGACGGCATGGCGGCCGCCGACCTGGTGGGCCACCTGAACCTGATCCACCCGTCGCGTATCCAGGTGTTCGGCCAGGAGGAACTGGCGTACTACACGCGCTTCGACCTGCGCCGCCGCATGCACCACATGGACGAGCTGCTGATCGGCGGCGTGCCGGCCATCCTGCTGGCCGACGGCCTGACGCCGCCGCAGGACCTGGTGGACCAGTGCGACCAGCACCAGGTGCCGCTGCTGTCCACTCCCGTGGCGGCCGCGCAGCTGATCGACCTGCTGCGCATCTACCTGGGCAAGAAGCTCGCGCCCACCACCACCGTGCATGGCGTGTTCCTGGACGTGCTGGGCCTGGGCGTGCTCATCACCGGCGAATCCGGCCTGGGCAAGAGCGAACTGGCGCTGGAGCTGATTTCGCGCGGCCACGGCCTGGTGGCCGACGACGCGGTCGAATTCTCGCGCACCGCGCCCAACATGATCGAAGGCCACTGCCCGCAGCTGCTGCAGAACCTGCTGGAAGTGCGCGGCCTGGGCCTGCTGGATATCCGCACCATCTTCGGCGAGACCTCGGTGCGACGCAAGATGCGCCTGAAGCTGATCGTGCACCTGGTGCGCGCCACCGCGCAGGACAAGTTCGAACGCCTGCCGCTGCAGGACATCACCCAGGACATGCTGGGCCTGCCCGTGCGCAAGGTCATGCTGCAGGTTGCCGCCGGCCGCAACCTGGCGGTGCTGGTCGAAGCCGCCGTGCGCAACACCATCCTGAAGCTGCGCGGCATCGACACCCTGGGCGAATTCATGGAACGCCAGGCCATGGCGATCCTGCAAAGCAGCAAATAACGCGCGTCGCCCCGCGGCACCGTGAGCCTGTACGAGAAACTCGCCAACGAGATCGCCAAGTCGATCCGCGACGGCGTGCTGCGCGTGGGCGACAAGCTGCCCTCGGTGCGCGATGCCTGTTCCAGCCGCGGCGTCAGTCCGTCGACGGTATTCCAGGCCTATTACCTGCTGGAAGCGCGCGGCCTGGTCCGCGCCCGCCCCCGTTCCGGCTACTACGTCAATGCGCGCGACGACAGTCTGCCGCCCGAACCGGACACGTCCTGTCCCGACGGCGAATCGACCGAGCTGGCGATCAGCGAGCGCATCTTCGACATCCTCGATTCCGTGCGCAACCGCGACGTCACGCCGCTGGGCTCGGCCTTTCCGTCGCCGCTGCTGTTCCCGCTGCCGCGGCTGGCCCAGGCCATGTCGGCCCATCTCAAGCGCCAGGACCCGCTGGACACGATAGAAGACCTGTCGCCCGGCAACCCCGGCCTGCGCCGGCAGATCGCGCTGCGCTATCTGATCGCCGGCATCAACGTGCCGGCCAACGACATCGTGGTCACCAATGGCGCGCTGGAAGCGCTCAACCTGTGCCTGCAGGCCGTGGCCGAACCCGGCGACACGGTCATCGTCGAAGCGCCGACCTTCTACGGCGCCCTGCAGGCGCTGGAGCGCCACGGCTTGAAGGCGCTGGAAGTGCCCACGCATCCGCGCACCGGCGTGGACCTGGAGGCCATGGAAACGGCGATCAAGCGCCACCGGCCCAAGGCCTGCTGGCTGATGACGCAGTTCCAGAATCCGCTGGGCAGCCTGATGCCCGAGGAAAAGAAGCGGCAGCTGGTCGAGCTGCTGGCGCGCCACGAAATCGCGCTGATCGAGGACGACGTCTACGGCGAGCTGTACTTCGGCGCGGCCCGGCCGGTGCCTGCCAAGGCCTTCGACAAGCACGGGCTGGTGCTGCACTGTTCGTCGTTCTCCAAGTGCCTGGCGCCGGGCTACCGCATCGGCTGGGCCAGCGCCGGCCGTTATACGCAGCGCGTGCAGCGCCTGAAACTGTCGTCCACCCTGTCGGCGTCCGGTCCGGCCCAGGGCGCGCTCGCCGAATACCTGGAGCAAGGCGGCTACGACCGCCACCTGCGCCGGCTGCGCGAAACGCTGCAGGCCCAGCAGGACCTGATGGCCAATGCGATCGCGCGCGAGTTTCCCGCCGGGACCCGCGTGACGCGTCCGCAGGGCGGTTTCTTCCTGTGGCTGGAAATGCCCGCGGCGGTGGACGCGCTGGCGCTGCACCGGCAGGCGCTGGCGCGCGGCATCAGCGTGGCGCCGGGACCGATCTTCTCGGCCAGCGGGCAGTTCGGCAACGCCCTGCGGCTGAACTACGGCCATCCATGGGACGACGGCAAGGCCGACGCCATCCGCGTCCTGGGCGAGATGGCGCGCGCGGCCTGCAGCCAGGCGACGCGGCCCTCCTGATCAGTTGCGGGTCGAGGCGGCGCGGGCGCGCTTGACCTCCAGCGGCGTCACGCCCCCCGCCTGGTTGCCCCAGCTGTTGCGGATGTAGGACACCAGCATGGCGACATCATTGTCATTGAGCAGTTGGCCGAACGGCGGCATGCCGTGGGGCCGCGGATTGGCCGCGGTGGCCGGCGCGAAGCCGCCATCCAGCACCATGCGTATGGCATTGAGCGGAGACGGCGCCGTCACGGTCGGGTTGCCGGCCAGCGCGGGCCAGGCGCCCGCGCTGCCCTCGCCCGCCGGCTGGTGGCACTGCGCGCATTGCTGGCGGTAGATCTTGCCGCCAAGCTCCATCGCCGCGGGCGCGACCGCGGCGCTCGCGACCGCTGCCGGCGCCGGAGTCGACGGCAACGATTTGAGATACACGCCCATCGCCAGTGCGTCGGCATCGCTCAGGTGCTGCGTGCTGCCCAGCACCACCTCGGCCATCGGGCCGCTGGCGCTGGAGTGGGCCGCGATGCCGGTGCGCAGCAGCGCCGCGATGTCTTCGGCCGACCAGCGCCCCAGGCCCGTCTGCGGATCGTTGGTCAAGGGCGGCGCATACCAGTCCAGCATGGGAATGATGCCGCCAGCCAGGCTGTCGGCCGCGCGCGTCGCGCCCAGGCTGTTGCGCGGCGCATGGCAGGCGGCGCAGTGGCCCAGGCCCTCGACCAGGTAACGTCCGCGGTTCCACTGGGTCGACTGGCCCGGATCGGCCTCCTGCACGCCAGGGCGGAAATACAGGGCGCGCCACGCCGCCAGCAGGATGCGCCGGTCGTACGGGAAATCGAGTTCCGGCGCGCGGCTCGGCCGTTCGACCGGCGTGACCGTACGCAGATAGGCGAACAGGGCGTCCGAGTCGGCACGCGTGACGCGGGTGTATTCGGTGTACGGGAAGGCCGGATACAACAGCGTGCCGTCGCGCGACTTGCCGTTGTGCAGCGCTTGCCAGAAATCATCCGCGCTCCAGGCGCCGATGCCGGTCTTCTCGTCGGGCGTGATGTTGGGGCCGTAGATCGTGCCGAATGGCGTCGGAATGGCGGTGCCTCCGGCATACGCCTGGCCCCCGCGCGCGGTATGGCAGGCCATGCAATTGCCGGCCAGGGCGAGGTAGCGGCCGCGCTCGATGCGCTGCTGCGGATCGGCCGGCGCCTCGGTCGGGCCGGTGCTGGCATCGTCGCGCGTGCCTTGCCAATAGAGAATGCCGACCGCCAACACGGCCAGCGCCAACAGGATGCCGAGGAGTCGCTTCATCAGTTTCATGGCGTGCCCCCTCAACGCTGCGCCTGGCTGCCGCACTCGGCTGGCAGGCGCAGGGAACCGGCCGGTTCGGGCGCATAGTCGTCAGCCACCGGCTGCGACGACAGCCAGGCCGCCAGGGCGCCGATGTCCGCGGGCGTGAGTTTGTGGGCAACGTCGGCCATGCAATCGGGCGCGGCGGCGCGGCGCAGGCCGTTCTTCCAGCTGCCGATCTGCGAGCTGATGTAGTCGCGCGGCAAGCCCAGCAATCCGGGAACGGCCGGCAACAGGCCGCCCAACGAGGCGCCGTGACAGGACGCACAGGCCGGCAGGCCGCGGGCGGCATCGCCGCCGAGCGCCAGCCTGCGGCCGGCTTCCAGCGTGGCGGCGGACACCTCGGCGCGCACCGGCGGCGGATACGGCACGTGCTGCGCTGCGAAGTAGCCGGCCATTTCGTGCAGATAGGCATCCGGCAGGCCCGCCAGCAGGTGCGCCATGGGCCGGTACTGGCGCCGGTCGTCGCGGAAATTGAGCAGTTGGTGGTAGAGGTATTCCTGCGGCTTGCCGGCCAGGCGCGGGTAATAACCGTCGGCGCCGGCGCGGCCCTGCTCGCCGTGACAGGCCGTACAGGCCGCCACCCGGGCCGCCATGGTGCCGGGCTGCAATACCTGGGGCGTGTCCTGGGCCAGCACGGGGGCTGCGGAAAAGGCCACAACGGCGGCGGCCAGAAGCCGGGATTTTGCCCAAAACCGTGGCAGTGAAACACTACGAAAGGAAATGAAGGCTAACATCTAGGGCCAGTTAACACTAAGTCGAACCAACCCCGGAAGCGCATGGCGGCGGGGCGCGTAGATGAATCTCGGTCGTGTGCCGGTGCCCAAGCTTACGCCAGGGGCGGTAAAACGGTACAGGCGCAGATCCGCAGTTTACGGCCATATCAGATGCCAACCCGCCGGCATCCTCCCGGAAAAGCGTGCCACAATCATGTCCATGTTGAAAGTCGTCCTCGTCACCGGCATCTCAGGCTCAGGCAAGTCCGTCGCCCTGCGCATGCTCGAGGACGCCAGCTACACCTGCGTCGACAACCTGCCGGTGCGGTTCCTGACTGAATTCATCGCCAATGCCCGTGACGACGGCCTGGAACGCGTGGCGGTCGCCATCGACGTGCGTTCGCCGGGCGAACTGGCCGAACTGCCGGACGTGGTCACCGCGCTGCGCGCCATGGGAACCAGCCTGCGCGTGGTGTTCCTGGATGCCAGCACCGACACCCTGGTGCAACGCTACTCCGAATCGCGCCGCCGCCATCCGCTGACCGACCGGCTGCAACGCGGCGGCACCGCCCCGTCGCTGACCGACTGCATCGCGCTCGAACGTGAACTGCTGGCGCCGCTGCGCGAGCAGGAACACGTCATCGACACCTCGGAACTCACCCCGGGCCAGCTGCGCGCGTGGATCCGCGACCTGATCCAGGCCGACCGCGCGCCGCTGGTGCTGACCTTCGAATCGTTCGCCTACAAGCGCGGCGTGCCGCGCGATGCCGACCTGGTGTTCGACGTGCGCTGCCTGCCGAACCCCTATTACGACCGCAACCTGCGTCCGCTGACCGGCCGCGACGAGCCCGTCGCCACCTGGCTGGCCGGTTATGAACAGGTGGGCCAGATGATCGACGACATCACCGGCTTCCTGAACCGCTGGCTGCCGCAATACACGCAAGACACCCGCAACTACCTGACGGTCGCCATCGGTTGCACCGGCGGCCAGCATCGTTCGGTCTACGTGGTCGAAGAGCTGGCCAAGCGCTTTGCCGACCACGACCCGCTGCTGGTGCGCCATCGCACCCAACTGCCCGACGAATCCGCATGATCCTGTCCCGCCCGCTCCATATCCTGATGATGCTGTTGCTGGCCATTGCCGTGGCCGGCTGCTCTTCCACCGGGGGACGCAAGAAAGGCGGCGGGTACTACAAGGACGATGGCCCGGACGCCAATCCGCCGTCCAACCTGGACCAGGTTCCGGACGCGGTGCCGCGCATCGAGCCCTACGCCAGCGGCGCCAACCGGCCGTATGTGGTGTTCGGCCAGCGCTACGTGCCGGATACCAGCGGCCAGCCCTACAAGCGCCAGGGCATCGCCTCGTGGTACGGCAAGAAGTTCCACGGCAACTCCACTTCCATCGGCGAACCGTACGACATGTACGCCATGACGGCGGCCCACACCACGCTGCCGATCCCGAGCTACGCGCGCGTCACCAGCCTGGTCAACGGCAAGACCATCGTCGTGCGAGTCAATGACCGCGGGCCATTCCACAGCGACCGCATCATGGACCTGTCGTACGTGGCGGCCTACAAGCTGGGCATCATCGGGCCGGGCAGCGGCCAGGTGGTGGTCGAGAGCATCGGACAGGACGAGATCCGCCGCCTGGCCTCGCAAGGCACGCCGGCGCCGATGCCCGCCTCGGCGACCGGCTCCACGCCGGTGGCCACACCCGTTGCCGCCGCGCCGGTGGCGCTGGAACCCCAGCCGCTGGCGCAGCAGCCCGCGCCCGCGCCGGGCAGCGCGCCGGTGCGCCCGATGGGCGCGGCCGGCAGCGTCTACCTGCAGGTGGGCGCGTTCAGCCAGCCGGCCAACGCGCAATCACTGGTCAGCCGCATCAATACGCAGCTGGGCGCCGAGGGCGCGCCAGCGGCCGCGGTGGAGCAGGCCAACAACCTTTACCGCGTCAAGATCGGGCCCTATCCGGATCGCCAGAGCGCCTTGAACGCGGTACAGCTGGTGTCCGACCGCCTCGGCATCACCCCCAGCATCGCCGCGCAATAACGCCTACCTTGCCGGCGGCCAGTCGAACGTCGGCAACTCGAACGGCAGTTGCGCCTGCCCGTCGCAAACCCGCCGCGCGCGCGGATTGCGGCTCAGGTACTGGCTGCCTTCGTGCTTGAGCAGCGCCTGCTTGCGCGGCAGGCCGCCGCCAAACCCGGTCAGTGAGGTGTCCGCGCCGATCACGCGATGGCAGGGGATGATGATACTGACCGGATTGCGCCCGACCGCGCCGCCGATCGCCTGGGCCCCCTTGGGACGCCCCACGACGCGCGCCAGTTCGCCATAACTGGCAAGCTGGCCGAAATCCAGCGTGCACAGGGCGCGCCAGACCTCGTGCTGGAACGGCGTGCCGACCGGATCGAGCGCCACGTCGAAATCGCGGCGCTCGCCGGCATACCACTGGTCCAGTTCGCGCCGCGCCTGTTCCAGGATGGGATCCGATTCGTCGAGCACCCAGCCGTCGGCCGGGGGCAGCGACATCTGGTCGGTGAACCAGGCGCCGCGCAGGCCCCTGGCGCTGGCCACCAGCCGCATTTCACCCAAAGGCGTGGGCATGTCCCGATAGACCACGCGTTCGGCCGCTTCGCCGGGACGCTTGCGTGCCTGTGCGATGTAGATCATGGCTTACGAATTCTTGCGGGCCAGGGCCCGGTTGTACAGGACGTCGCGCGACAGGCCGGTGACCTTGGCCGCAACCTTCGAGGCATCGCGCAGCGACAGGGTTTCCAGCAGCGCGTCCAGCAACGCGTCGGCGCGCGGGTCGGCGTCTTCGTCGACCTCGCCACCCGCCTGGGCATGCGCGATCAGCACGAATTCCCCCTGCTCGCGATGCGGGTCGGCTGCCAGCCAGGCGGCGGCCTCGGACAGCGGGAACGTGGCGATCTCCTCGAAACGCTTGGTCAGTTCACGGGCCACCGTCACCAGGCGGGCGGGGCCACAGACCTCCAGCAGATCCGCCAGGGTCGCCGCGAGCCGATGCGGCGATTCGAACATCACCACCGGCGCGGGCAACGCGCACCAGGTGCGCAGCCAGCGCTGGCGGGCCGCGGCCTTGGATGGCGCAAAGCCGGCGAACGCGTATGCGGGATTTTCGTCGGTGGTGACGCCGCTGCCCATCAAGGCGGCGATCACCGCGCTGGGGCCGGGCACCGGCACCACGGCGAAACCGGCTTCACGCACCGCGCGCACCACGCGCGCCCCGGGGTCGCTGACCGCCGGCGCACCGGCGTCCGACACCAGCGCCACGCGCTGGCCCTGGGCCAGGCGTTCGCAGATGGCCTGCGCCGCCGCCGCTTCATTGTGTCGGTGAGCCGCCATCAGGGGCGTGCCGACGCCCCAGGCATCCAGCAGGGTGCGGCTGGCGCGGGTGTCTTCGGCCGCGATCACGTCGGCGCGCTGCAGCGCGTGCCAGGCCCGCAACCCCAGGTCGCCCAGATTGCCGATCGGCGTGGCCACCACATACAGCGTCGAGGCCGGCCAATGCTGCCCGGCCACGCGTTCAGCCACGCGGGCCCAGGCATCGCCGGCCACCGGGGGTGAGACATTTTGGTTCATTGCAGCCTACTTACACGGAAAACCATGCCAGTGTAGCCGCCATCGCCCCCCCGTTTCGGAACTGGCATGACGGTTGACACATTCGCTTTCGAGCTCGCCCTGGCGGCACGCCGCCGCGCCGAAAAACGCCGCCGCCGCGGGGCGCGACGCGCCGGCCCCGCGGACCGCCCGCCTCCCCGGCGCTCGCCCCGCCAACGCACCGGCGACGCCCATGAAGACGCCGCGCTGCGCCTGCTGCAGGCCGCCGGCCTGGTGCTGCTGGCGCGCAACCTGCACTGCCGCGCCGGCGAGATCGACCTGGCCATGCGTGAAGGCGACATCCTGGTGCTGGTCGAAGTGCGTTCACGCCAGGCAGACGCCTATGGCGGCGCGGCCGCCAGCATCGGCCGTGACAAACAGGCGCGGCTGGCGCGCGCGGCGGCCCACTGGCTGCCCGAGCTGGCCCGACGCCATTGGCGCGGCAGGCCGCCCGCGGTCCGCTTCGACGCCGTGCTCTTCGACGGCGGCCAGGTCCGGTGGCTACGCGCGGCGTTCGAGCTGCCTTGATCGGGCGCCGCCCGTGAGATAATCGCGGCCATGGATATGACCTCTCGAATGACGTCGCACTTTCGCGACGCCATGGCCACGTACGAACAAAGCATGAACGTGCTGGCCGAGCCGCTGGCAATCGCGGTGGACGTGCTGTTTGGCGCCCTGGCCAACAACGGCAAGATTCTGGCCTGCGGCAACGGCGGCTCGGCCGCCGACGCGCAACATTTCATCGCCGAACTGGTCGGCCGCTTCGAACGCGAACGCCTGCCCCTGGCCGGCATCGCCCTGAACACCGACACCTCGATCCTGACCGCCGTCGGCAATGACTACGGTTTCGACGAAGTGTTCGAACGCCAGGTCAACGCCTTTGGCCAGGCCGGCGACGTGCTGGTGGCCATTTCCACCAGCGGCAATTCGCCCAATGTGGTGCGCGCCATGGAGGCGGCCGCCAGCCGCGAAATGCACGTCCTGGCCCTGACCGGCAAGGGCGGCGGCGTCATGGGGGAACTCATCACGCCAATGGACGTCCATCTATGTGTTCCCAGCGATCGCACCATGCGCATCCAGGAAGTCCATATACTGCTGTTGCATGCGCTTTGCGACGGCATTGACGCTCTTCTGCTTGGAGACACCGAATGATTTCAGACGCCAGAACCGCCGCCCGCCCCCTGCTGCTCGCCGCGGCCCTGTCCGGCGCCGCGCTGTCGCTGTCGGCCTGCGCGCCCCTGATCGTGGGCGGCGCGGCCGCCACCACCGCCGTCGTCGTCACCGACCGGCGCACCTCGGGGATCCAGCTCGAAGACCAGAACATGGCCTTCAAGGCCCAGAAGCAGATCTCCGACAAGCTCGGCGACGCGGCGCGCGTCAACGCCATGGCGTACGGCGGCCACCTGCTGCTGACCGGAGACGTGCCCACCGAGGAAGCCAAGTCGCAGGCCACTGCCATCGCCCAGGGCGTCGAGAACGTCAAGCAGGTGGTCAACCAACTCACCGTCGGTCCGATCGCGTCGTTCGGCGTGCGCTCGAACGACACCTGGCTGACGTCCAAGGCCAAGACCGCGCTGATCAACACCAAGTACGTGCCCTCCGGCACCATCGCCGTCACCACCGACCACAGCGTCGTCTACCTCATGGGCAAGGTGACGCAGGCCGAGGGCGACTACGCCGCCAACGCGGTGGCCGACCTCGGCGGCGTGGCAAAAGTGGTAAAACTGTTCGAGACCATCAGCCGCGAGGAAGCGATCCGCCTGTCCAGCAGCGGCAGCAAGTCGACCACCACGGAAACCAAGGCCCCCATCGAAAGCGGCGCGGGCGCTGCCGACAGCGGCAGCAGCGCGCCCAGCAGCGGTGGCAGTGCCGTAGAGGCGATGCCCATCAAATGAAAAAAGCCATCGTAGCCCTGGCCGTCCTGGTGGCGGTCGGCGTCGGCGCCTGGTTCACCCTGCGCCCCACGCAAACCGCGCCCGACGTGACCTTCACCACGCTGGAGGGCAAGACCTTCTCCATGCAGGACCTGCGCGGCAAGGTGGTCCTGGTGAAGTTCTGGGCCACCAGCTGTGTCACCTGTGTCAAGCAGATGCCGGAAACCATCTCGGCCTACAACGAGTACGCGGGCAAGGGCTACGAGGCCATCGCGGTCGCCATGGACTACGACCCGCCCAACTACGTGCTGAACTTCAGCGAAAGCCGCAAGCTGCCGTTCCCGGTGGCGCTGGACACCAAGGGCAACATCGCCCGCGCCTTTGGCGACATCCGCCTGACGCCCACGGCCTTCCTGATCGACAAACAGGGACGCATTATCAAGCGCTACCTGGGCGAGTACGACGTGGCCGAATTCCATGCCACCGTCGAGAAGGCACTGGCCGCGGGCTGAACCCCGGTCCGCTTGGCCGCCGCCATGAACCGCCCGCCTGCCGGGCGGTTTTCATTTGGCCGCGGGCGGCCCGCCGGCCTCGGCCACACCCCGGGCCGATCCCCGCCGCCCCCCTGGCCCCACGTCCGAAGCCAGCGCCTGGCCCAAAAAGAAACCGCCCGCATGATGCGGGCGGTTTCGGCAGGGGAAGCGTCGCGATCAGAACGCCGGCACCACGGCGCCCTTGTATTTCTCGACGATGAACTTCTTCACCTCGGGCGAATGCAGCGCATTGACCAGCTTCTTGATTCCCGGCGCGTCCTTGTTGTCCGAGCGGGTCACCAGGATGTTGGCGTACGGCGAATCCGAGCCCTCGATGAACAGCGCGTCCTTGGTCGGCACCAGCCCGGCTTCGAGCGCGTAGTTGGTGTTGATCAGGGCCAGGTCGACGTCGTCCAGCGAGCGCGGCAGCATGGCGGCCTCGAGTTCGCGGAACTTCAGCTTCTTGGGGTTATCGGTCACGTCCGCGGCGGTCGCCAGGATGTTGGAGGGATCCTTCAGCTTGATGACGCCCTGCTTCTGCAGCAGCACCAGCGCGCGCCCGCCATTGGACGGATCGTTCGGGATGGCGACGGTGGCGCCGTCCTTCAGTTCGGCCAGGCTCTTGATCTTCTTGGAGTAACCGCCGAACGGCTCCACGTGCACCAGGGCGACCGGCACCAGCGTGGCCTTGCGGTCCTTGTTGAAGGTATCCAGGTACGGCTTGTGCTGGAAGAAGTTGGCATCGAGCTGCTTGTCGGCCAGTTGCAGGTTGGGCTGCACGTAGTCGTTGAACACCTTGATGTCGAGTTCCACGCCTTCCTTGGCCAACTGCGGCTTGACCACTTCCAGGATCTCGGCATGCGGCACCTGGGTGGCGCCCACCACGATCTTTTCGGCATGGGCGGCGGTGGCTGCCACCAGCAGGGCCGACGCCACCAGGGCGGAACGGACGAAATTCAAACGCATGAGTTGCCTCTTTTATAGGTAGAAATTTGGGGGCATATGCCCGGCCGGTGTGGAGATTCCCCCTTGTGAGGGGTGCTCCGTTGCGAAAACGCCCCCAATTTACCCGAATGCCGGTTATTTGTCGGGCATAACAACATGGGTTTAAAGCATAAGCAACCTGCGGGTACTACAATCCGTCGTATGCTTGCGCTACCGCGTTGCCAACGCGTTCCTGTGCAGGCATTTTTTTACTGCCGGACCCCACGCCCCCACGGGGGGCAATGCCTGTCCGCCATCGCTGGCGCGGGCTTTCAACCTCTAACTTTCATACCCTACTTATTGCCGACTTAGCTGCCATGACCGACACCCCCGACCCTGCTGCCGTCTCGTCTCCCGCTGTCAAAGCCGCGGTGCTCTCCGAAGCGCTGCCTTATATCCGACGATTCCACGGCAAAACCATCGTGGTCAAGTACGGCGGCAACGCCATGACGGAAGAGCGCCTGCAGCGCAGCTTCGCGCATGACGTGGTGTTGCTCAAGCTGGTGGGTCTGAATCCGGTGGTGGTGCATGGCGGCGGCCCGCAGATCGACGACGCGCTGCGCCGCATCGGCAAGCAGGGCACCTTCATCCAGGGCATGCGCGTCACCGATGCCGAGACCATGGAAGTGGTCGAATGGGTGCTGGGCGGCCAGGTCCAGCAGGACATCGTCATGATGATCAACGAGGTCGGCGGCAAGGCCGTGGGCCTGACCGGCAAGGACGGTGGACTGATCCAGGCCCAGAAGAAGCTGATGGCCAACAAGGAAAACCCGGCCGAACCGATCGACATCGGTTTCGTCGGCGACATCACCCTGGTCGAGCCGGCGGTGGTCAAGGCCCTGCAGGACGACCAGTTCATTCCGGTCATCTCGCCCATCGGCTACGGTGAAGACGGCACCGCCTACAACATCAACGCCGACGTCGTCGCCGGCAAGATGGCCGAAGTGCTGGGCGCCGAAAAGCTGCTGATGCTGACCAACACCCCGGGCGTGCTGGACAAGGGCGGCAAGCTGCTGCGCAGCCTGTCGGCCCAGACCATCGACGAACTGTTCGCCGACGGCACCATCTCGGGCGGCATGCTGCCCAAGATCTCGTCGGCGCTGGATGCCGCCAAGAATGGCGTCAATTCGGTGCACATCGTCGACGGCCGCGTGCCGCATTGCCTGTTGCTGGAAATCCTGACCGACCAAGGCGTTGGCACGATGATCAGCTCGCACTGATGCGAGCGCTGCGCACCCTGCTGCGGCCGGCGGTGCGCCAGCGCCGCTCGCGCCGCACGACCACGGACGCCCCCGGGCGCCTGTGGTTGTTCGACCTGGACAACACGCTGCACGATACGTCGCATGCGATCTTCCCTCGAATCGACCATGGCATGACCATGGCGGTGGCCGAGGCGCTGGAGGTCGACGTCGACACCGCCAATGCCGTGCGCAAGCAGTACTGGCAGCGCTATGGCGCCACGATGATCGGCATGGTCCGGCACCATGGCGTGGACCCGCATGTCTTCCTGCATCGCAGCCATGATTTCGACGTCAATCCGCTCGTGCGCGCCGAAAAGGCGCTGGCGTACAAGCTGAAGCAACTGCCCGGGCGCAAGGTACTGCTGACCAACGCGCCGCTGCATTACGCGCGCGCGGTGCTGCGGCGGCTGGGCATCCTGCGCCAGTTCGACAGCCTGTGGGCCATCGAGCACATGCGCCTGCATGGCGAATTCCGCCCCAAGCCATCGCCGGCGCTGCTGCGCTACGTGCTGGCGCGCGAAGGCGTGCCGGCGCGCCAGGCGGTGCTGGTGGAAGACACCCTTGCCAATCTGCGCGGCGCGCGCCGCGCCGGGCTGCGCACGGTGCATGTGTTCCATCCCGGCACCCCGTTCGCGCGCGGCCGCGCACAACGGCCGGCCTACGTCGACTTGCGGGTAAACTCCGTCAGTGATTTGCTGCTGCGCCGGCGCCCCTTGCGGGGTTGATCGCCGACGCGCCCTCCCTCCTCCACCGTCAGCCTGCGTAACACCAGACCCGTCCATGGCGAGCAAACCCGGCGAGCGCAAGACCCAGATTCTGCAGACCCTGGCCGAGATGCTGGAGCAGCCGCACGCCTCGCGCATCACCACGGCGGCGCTGGCCGCGCGCCTGGCGGTATCGGAAGCCGCGCTTTATCGGCATTTCGCCAGCAAGGCGCAGATGTTCGAAGGGCTGATCGAATTCATCGAAACCAGCATCTTCACGCTGGTGAACCAGATCGCCATCGCCGAGCCCTATGGCCTGTCGCAGGCGCACCAGACGGTGTCGATGCTGCTGACGTTCTCGGAACGCAATCGAGGCATGACGCGGGTGCTGACGGGTGACGCCCTGGTCACCGAGGACAATCGCCTGCAGGAACGGATCAACCACATCAACGACCGCATCGAGGCGTCGTTGAAGCAATCGCTGCGTATCGCCGTGACCGACGGCGGCCTGCCGCCCGAGGCCAACGTGGCCGCGCACGCCAGCCTGCTGACGCACCTGGTGCTGGGCCGCTGGCTGCGCTATGCGCAGAGCGGCTGGCGCGTGGCGCCCACGCTGCACCTGGACGAGCAATTGCGCCTGGCGTTGGGCTGATCTCATTCGCGCCATAACACGAACGAATTAACTGCCTCGCACGGGTGGTGTTGCAGTATTTGTTTGTTTTTATGCAACATTCGCAGGGTTGCGATTTTTGCCGGCCGACGAGCATAATCTCCGGAGCGGGTTTCCGACAAGCACGATTGTCCGCCGAATTGACACGCATCAATACGGGTTTTCCTTAATGCCGTCACGATCATTCTGTAGCGTCGACACTTCGCTTTGATCCAGCCCAAGGCTTGGCAACGGGGTGTCGTCAGTTTGACCTCAACCGGAGATGGATATGACTGCGGAAACCGCTGTCCCTGCCTCGCAAGCCCCCAAGAAAACCAAAATCCCGATCGGCCTGGTCGCCGGCTTCATCGTCATGATCGGCGTGCTGATGCTGCCCTTGCCGGCCGACCTGCCCGTTGCCGGCCATCGCATGCTGGCGATCCTGGCGTTCGCGGTGGTGGTGTGGATCACGGAAGCCGTGTCCTACGAAGCCAGCGCGATCATGATCACGACGCTGATGGCCTTCCTGCTGGGCACCGCGCCCACCATCAAGGATCCGCAGGTGGTCTACGGCACGTCGGCCGCCATCAGCATGGCGCTGACCGGCTTCGCCAACTCGGCGCTGGCGCTGGTCACCGGCGCCCTGTTCATCGCCGCGGCCATGACCTTCACCGGACTGGATCGGCGCATCGCGCTGGTGACGCTGTCCAAGGTCGGAACCAGCACGCGGCGCATCCTGATCGGATGTATCGCCGTGACCATCGTGCTGAGCCTGGTAGTGCCCAGCGCGACCGCCCGCAGCGCGGCCGTGGTGCCCATCATGATGGGCGTGATCGCGGCCTTCGGCGTGGACAAGCGCTCGAACATCGCCGCCGGCATCATGATCATCGTGGCGCAGGCCACCAGCATCTGGAACGTGGGCATCCAGACCGCGGCCGCGCAGAACCTGCTGACGGTCGGCTTCATGGAAAAGATGCTGGGCCAGCGCGTGGCCTGGTCGGACTGGCTGATCGCCGGCGCGCCCTGGTCGCTGATCATGTCGGCGGTGTTGATCATCATTGTGCTCAAGCTGCTGCCGCCGGAAAGCGACAGCATCGCGGGGGGCAAGGAAGCCGTCGAGAAATCGCTGCTTGAACTGGGGCCCATGACGGGCGCGCAAAAGCGCCTGATGGCCGTGTCGGTCATGCTGCTGCTGTTCTGGTCGACCGAAGGCAAGCTGCACAAGTTCGACACCACCTCCACCACCTACTTCGGCCTGGTGCTGCTGCTGTTGCCGCGCTTTGGCGTGATGACGTGGAAAGACGTGCAATCGCGCATTCCATGGGGCACCGTGATCGTCTTCGGCGTCGGCATCAGCCTGGGCACCGCGCTGCTGACCACGCAGGCCGGCCAATGGCTGGGCAACCAGGTGGTGGCGCACACCGGCCTGGACCATCTCGGCCCGCTGGCCATCTTCGCGATCCTGTCGGCCTTCCTGATCATCATCCACCTGGGGTTCGCCAGCGCCACCGCGCTGACCTCGGCGATGCTGCCGATCCTGATCTCGGTGCTGGCCACGCTGCCGGGCGACTTCAGCCGCCTGGGCATGACCATGCTGCTGGGCTTCGTGGTGAGCTATGGCTTCATCCTGCCGATCAACGCGCCGCAGAACATGGTGTGCCTGGGCACGGAAACCTTCAACGCCAAGCAGTTCGCCAAGGTCGGCATCCTGGTCACCATCATCGGCTACGCGCTGATGATGCTGATGGGCATGACCTACTGGCGCTGGCTGGGCTGGCTGTAAGGAGACCGCATCATGAAGATCTCCATTGCCCAAGCCAATGAATACGGCCGTCGCGTGCTGATGGCGCAAGGCGTGCCGGAAGATATCGCGCGCGACGTGGCCGAGCACCTGGTGGAGTCCGACCGCGTGGGCTACACCAGCCACGGCCTGTCCATCCTGACCAACTATCGGCGTGTGCTGGCCGAAGGCCTGGCGCAGGCCGACGGCCGCCCCGAACTGCTCAACGACCGTGGCGCCATGCTGGCCTACGACGGCCACAACGGCCTGGGCCAGTACGTGGGCAAGGTCGTGATCGAGCAGGCCATCGAGCGCACGCAGGCGCACGGCCAGTGCATCCTGACGCTGCGCCGCAGCCATCACCTGGGCCGCATGGGCCACTACGGCGAGATGGTGGCGGCCAAGGGCCTGATCCTGCTGGCCTTCACCAACGTGATCAACCGTGCCCCCACGGTGGCGCCTTTCGGCGGCGCGCGCGCCTGCCTGACGACCAATCCGCTGTGCTTTGCCGGCCCGTTGCCGGGCGGCCGCCCGCCGTTCATCGTCGACATGGCGACCAGCTCGATCGCGGTGAACAAGGCGCGCGTGCTGGCGGCCAAGGGCGAGCAGGCGCCGCCGGGCTCGCTGATCGACGCGCACGGCAATCCGACCACGGATCCGGGCGCGCTGTTCACCGATCCGCCGGGCGCGCTGCTGCCATTCGGCGGCCACAAGGGTTACGCGATGGGCCTGGTGGCCGAGCTGCTGGCGGGCGTGCTGTCCGGCGGCGGCACGATCCAGCCAGAACACCCGCGCAACGGGGTGGCCACGAACAATATGTTCGCGCTGCTGCTGGATCCGCAGGTGGACTTCAATACGGACTGGCGCTCGATGGAAGTGGGCGCGTTCATCGACTACCTGCATGCCTGCCCGCCGCAACCGGGCGTGGATGGGGTTCAGTACCCGGGCGAGTATGAAGCCCGCAATCGGGAGCTGAACGCAGATTCGCTGGAATTTTCGCCGCCCATCTGGGAGGGGTTGAAGAAGCTGGCCGCGGACGTTGGGGTGGCTGACGCGTTGCCTTGATGGTTTGCAGGATGGTTGTGTTTTGCGGGCGGCTCAAGGGTTCTTGAGCCGCCCGTTGCGTTGGCGGGCGGGGGCGGCGGGGCTACGATTGCGGTCCGGAGCGTTCGCTCCGGACTGCCCCGTTGTCAACCTCGTACGCCTTCGGCTCCCTACGGTTTCCCTCGGGCGCATCTACACGCCCCGCCGCCCCCGCCCGCCAACGCAACGGGCTCACGTCGTCTTGGTTTCGCCATTGCAGGGACGAGCAGTGTGCTTGGCGTTTTTGCCAACGACTGGAATGGAGGGGAGGATCTTGCGGGGCCCGCCCAAAGCCGGCCGCGCGGGCGGCCTTTTTGGGCTTACGCGATGAGGGGCGTCGAGAAATTGGCGCGCAGCGAACCCCGCCCCGACGCCAGACACCATGTATGCCGTTGATGGCCGCCCGCGCGGCCGTCAACGGCGGGCGACGCAAGACTCTCTCCTTGCCCCACGCTGCAGCAGCGCCACATTCCTCGACACCGGTAGCCCGGGGCGGTGGGCGCACGGGTGGGCGCGCCGTTCAGATGCGCCCGACGGAAACCGTAGGGAGCCGAAGGCGGACGAGGTTGAGTATGGGGCAGTCCGGAGCGAAGGCTCCGGACCGCAATCGTAGGCGCGCCCACCCGTGCGCCCACCGCCCCGGGCGGCCTACGAAGAAAAAAAAAGCTCAGCTCTTGACCGACCGATGCCGACTAATGCTCATCATGATCCCAAACGCAATCCCCATGGTGAACAACGCGGTACCGCCATAGCTCATGAAAGGTAATGGCACGCCCACGACAGGCAGAATCCCCGTCACCATGCCCACGTTCACAAATACATAGATGAACAGCATCATCGTCAACGCCCCGGACAGCAACCGCCCGAACTGCGATGACGCGCGCGAAGCGATGGTCAGGCCGCGGGCCATCATCAGGCCATACAGAACCAGGATGGCGATACCACCGTACAGGCCGAATTCCTCGGCGTAGACGGCGAAGATGAAGTCGGTGGTGCGTTCGGGGATGAAGTCCAGGTGCGTCTGCGTGCCCTTCATGTAGCCCTTGCCGTAGACCCCGCCCGAGCCCACCGCGATCATCGACTGGATGGTGTGGAAACCCTTGCCGAGCGGATCGGAACTGGGGTTGAGCAGCGTGCAGACGCGGTGCTTCTGGTAATCGTGCAGCACCACCCAGTTGACGTCCGGTTCGCACAACTGGTCTTCGTAGTACACCAGCGTGCCGATGGCGATGATGCCCGCCAGCATGACCGGCACCAGCAGCTTGAACGACAGTCCGGCGAAGTAGATGACGAAGAAGCCGGCGCCGAACACCAGCAGCGCGGTGCCCAGGTCGGGTTGCAGCACGATCAGCCCGAAGGGCGCGGCCAGCATCGCGGCGGCGGCCAGGAAGTCGCGGATGCGCACCGCGCCCTCGTGGCGCTGGAAATACCAGGCCAGCATCATGGGCACGGCGATCTTCATCATTTCGGACGGCTGGATACGGGTCACGCCCAGGTTGAGCCAGCGCGTCGCGCCCTTGCTGGTCTCGCCGAAGAATTCCACCCCCAGCAGCAGCACCACGCCGATCACATAGAACGGCAGCGCCAGCTTCATCAGCCATTTGGGCGGGATCAGCGCCATGGTCCACATGGCGAAAAAAGCGATGATGAAATTGCGCGACTGTTCGGCGAAGCGCCAGTCGGTGCCGCCCACCGCCGAATGCATGACCGTCAGGCCGAGCGCCGCGAACATGAGCAGGATCGCCAGCAGCGGCCAGTCGAAGGCCGTGAAGACGCGCAGCAGGATCAGGCCGAGACGCTTCATTGTTGGCGCACCAGATCGGAGGTGATGTTTTCGACCGAGGCCGTCGACGCGTTGCGCTCGGGGCGCTGGATCTTGTCCTGGCGATCCTTGGCCAGCCAGTAGTCGAACACCTTGCGCGCCACCGGCGCGGCGACGCTGGCGCCCCAGCCGGCGTTTTCGACGATCAGCGCGACGGCGATGCGCGGGTGTTCCAGCGGCGCGAAGCCCATGAAGAGCGCGTGGTCGCGCAGGCGTTCGTCGATGGCGCTGGCGCGGTAATGGCCGCCACGCAGGCTGAACACCTGGGCTGTGCCGGTCTTGCCGGCGGCCTGATAGGGCGCGTTGGCGAAGGCACGGCGCGCGGTGCCAGCGCGGACCACGTCGGCCATGGCGTTCTTGATGACGTCGACGTTGGCCTGCTTGAGAGGGATGCGGTAGTCGGGCGCGGATTCCGTAGGCTTGGCCACGCCCGAACGCGGGTCGCGCACCGCGTGCACCAGGTGCGGACGGCGGTACAGCCCGTTATTGGCCAGGGTCGAGGTGCCCTGCGCCAGTTGCAGCAGGGTGAAGGCGTTGTAGCCCTGCCCCACCGCCACCGAAATCGTCTCGCCGGCGTACCAGCGCTGGCGGTCCTTGTCCTTGTAGGCCGAACGCTTCCACTCGGTCGAGGGCAGCACGCCGCGCTTCTCGCCTTCGAGATCGATGCCGGTGATCTGGCCAAAGCCGAACTGCTTGGTGAAATCGTGCAGCGCGTTCACGCCGATCTCGGGGCCGAGCGAATAGAAGTACGTGTCCGACGACACCACGATGGCCTTGTGCATGTCGGTCATGCCATAGGCGGCGCCGCCGGCGTTGCGGAATTTCTGGCCGCCGAACTCGTAGTAGCCGGGGTCCGAGATGCGGTCGGTGGCGCGGCGCTTGCCCAGTTCCAGCGCCGCCAGGCCGACGAAAGGCTTGTAGGTGGAACCGATCGGGTAGGTGCCGTACAGCGGGCGGTTGATCAGCGGGTGGTCCGGCGACTCGTTCAACATGCGCCAGTTGTCCACGTCGATGCCGTCGACGAACAGGTTCGGGTCGAACGAGGGCTGCGAGACGAAGGCCAGCACCTCGCCGGTGTCGGGATCGATCGCCACCAGCGCGCCGCGCTGGCCCTCGAAGGCTTCCTCGGCCACCTTCTGCAGGCCCAGGTCGATCGACAGCATGATGTCCGAGCCCGGCACCGGGTCGATGCGGCGCAACGTGCGCATGGGGCGGCCGCCCGCGGTCACTTCGACCTCTTCCAGGCCGGTGCGGCCATGCAGGGCTTCTTCCCAGGTCTTCTCGATGCCCTTCTTGCCGATCACGTCGGTGCCGCGATAGTTGCCCAGCAGGCCGGCGCGTTCGAGTTCCTCGTTGTCGTTTTCGGCGATGCGGCCGATGTAGCCCACCACGTGGGCGGCGGACTGCCCCTGCGGATACTCGCGCACCCAGCGGGCGCGCAGCTCGACGCCGGGGAACTGGAAGGCGTGGGCCGCGAACCAGGCCGCTTCGGTCTCGTTGAGGTTGTTGCGCAGCTGCAGGCTGGCGTAGCGGCTGGATTCGGCGGCGCGGCGCTTGAAGCGGCGTTGATCGGCCGGGCTGATGTAGACCACCTCGGTCAAGCGCTCGAACAGCGCATTCATGTTGCCGGCCTGGGCCGGCACCACTTCGAGGGTGTAGGTGCGGTAGTTGCGCGCCAGCACTTCGCCATTGCGGTCGAGGATCTCGCCGCGGCGCGGCGGGATCGGCACGACCGCGATGCGGTTGCGGTCGGCGCGTTCGGACAGGCCTTCGTAACGGTCGACCTGCAAGTACCAGAACCGGCCTATCAGCACGCCGAAGCAGACCAGCGCAAAGATGCCGCCGACCCAGGCGCGCAGGCGGAAGCGCTGCTTCTGCTGCTGGCCGGTTTTCTTGAATTCGAACATGAGACGCGGCGCCGCCGTCAGGCGGAGGAGGATTCGGCGTCGTCGGCACCGCGCTGCGGCAAGTGCAGCACCCAGCCCGCCAGCGGCCACAACGCGGCGGTGATGGCCACGCTGATGCTCCAGTCCCAGCCCGGCCACTTGCCGGCCAGCCAGGCATGGATGATCTGGGTGATGAAGCGCGCGATCAGGAACACCGGCAACATGTGCATCGCCTGGCTCCAGAGGTCGAACCGTTGCAGGCGGCGGTGCAGCACCACGGCGCCGTAGGCGACCAGGGTGTAGGACAGCGCGTGCTCGCCGAGCAGGCCCGCGTCATGCACGTCCATCAGCAGGCCGAAGCAGAAGGCGGTGAACAGGCCGACGCGGCGCGGCTCATGGACGCACCAGAAAGCGATGATCAGGATCAGCACGTCGGGCGCGCCCTGCCACAACCGCCACGGCAGCAGCGACACCAGCCACACCAGCAGGATGGTGCCCCACACGAAGAGGCCGTGCGCCGGCCCCGACAGGCGGTCAGGCTGCACGTTGCTGGGCGTGCCCAGGCGGCGCCGGGGCTGGCCGGATGATGGTTGGTTAGTCCGATCCACCGGAATCGACCTCCTGACGGTTGGACTCGGCACGTTCCACATCCACCTGCAGGACCAGGAAGTGGCGATAGCGCTCAGGGTGGGCCAGCGGCTCGCAGACAGCGCGGGCGAAGCCGGAAGCGGTGTCGCGCTCGACCGAGGTCACCTTGGCCACCGGCAGGCCGGCGGGAAACAAGCCGCCGACGCCGCTGGTGACGATGGTATCGCCTTCCTTGATGTCGGCATTGGCCGCGAGGTAGCGGACCTCCATCTTGCCGGGAGAGTTCCCGCCAAAGGCGATCAGGCGCAGGCCGTTGCGCAGCAATTGCACCGGGATCGATACCTGTTCGTCGGTGACCAGGGCAGCCTCGGCCGTCATGGGCGTGACGCGCACGATCTGGCCGACCACGCCGCCTTCATCGATCACCGGCATGCCCGGCGCCAGGCCGGCCTTGCTGCCCTTGTTGAACACCAGCCGCTGGTTGAAGGCGTTGGTGGGTTCGTACAGCACTTCGACCACCACGGCCGACTGGGCCACGGTGTCGGTCACGCCGAGCAGGCGGCGCAATTGGGCGTTTTCGGCGGCCAGCTGCGCCGCGTGCGTGGCCACCTGGGCCAGTTCGATGCGCTGGCGCTGCAGGGCTTCGTTTTCGCTGCGGATGAGGTTGGCCGCGTTGACCCATTCATTGACCTGCTGGACCAGGTCGCGCGGCGCCATGACGGCGCGCTGGAAGGGATACAGCGCCACGGACATCGCCCGGCGCGCCGGTTCCAGCATGCGCCACTGCGAATCCATGATGATCAGAGCCAGAGCCAGGACGACCAGGATGACCAGCCGCACCTCCGCGGGAGGGCCGCGCCTGAATAGGGGGGGAGTCCCTTGTCGTTGCATGAATCTCAGCCCGGGCGCCCGCGCCCGCAGCCCCCGCAGCGGCCGGAGCCGTGGAAAAGCGGGGCTCCGGGCTGGCGGGCGGTATTAGTCGTTGATGAAGATCGCGCCCAGTTTCTCAAGATGTTCCAGCGCCTCGCCGCAGCCGCGCACGACGCAGGTCAGGGGATCATCGGCAACCACCACCGGCAGGCCGGTCTCTTCCTGCAGCAGGCGGTCGAGGTCGCGCAGCAGCGCGCCACCGCCGGTCAGGGCGATGCCCTTGTCGGTGATGTCGGCGCCGAGTTCGGGCGGGGTCTGTTCCAGGGCGATCTTGACGGCCGATACGATCTGGTTGAGCGGATCGGTCAGCGATTCCAGGATCTCGTTGGACGAGACCGTGAAGCTGCGCGGCACGCCTTCGGCCAGGTTGCGGCCCTTGACTTCGATTTCGCGGACTTCGGAACCCGGGAACGCCGAGCCGATTTCCTTCTTGATGAGTTCGGCGGTGGGTTCGCCGATCAGCATGCCGTAGTTGCGGCGGATGTAGTTGACGATGGCCTCGTCGAACTTGTCGCCACCGACGCGCACCGAACCCTTGTAGACCATGCCGCCCAGCGAGATGACCGCCACTTCGGTGGTGCCGCCGCCGATGTCGACGACCATGGAGCCGCTGGCGTCGGAGACGGCCAGGCCGGCGCCGATGGCCGCGGCCATGGGTTCTTCGATCAGGAACACGTGCGAGGCGCCGGCGCCAAGGGCCGATTCGCGGATGGCGCGGCGTTCAACCTGGGTGGAGCCGCAGGGCACGCAGACGATGATGCGCGGGCTGGGCGCCAGCATGTTGCGCGGGTGCACCATGCGGATGAACTGCTTGAGCATCTGCTCGGTGACCGTGAAGTCGGCGATGACGCCGTCCTTCATGGGCCGAATGGCCTCGATGTTGCCGGGCACGCGGCCGAGCATCTGCTTGGCTTCGTGGCCGACGGCCTGGATGATCTTCTTGCCGTGAGGCCCGCCTTCATGACGGATCGCGACCACGGAGGGCTCGTCGAGCACGATGCCCTTGCCGCGGACGTAGATCAGCGTATTGGCGGTACCGAGGTCGATCGCCATATCGCTGGAAAAATAACTGCGCAGGAATCCGAACATGGGAGCTCAGCTAAATTCTGGGGGGAATTGGGGTCATGCCGCGGGGCGTACCACCCGGGAAAGCCTGGGTGCGCCTGTCATCACGGCGATTAAACCGTGAATCATAACTTATAATTTCCCCGGAAATAGCGCATAAATGCAGGCTATTCAAGCTTTGTAACGGGTTTGGCATGTGCATACTGCCCAGTCCCGCCCCTCGGCCTTCGCTTCTCGATATTCGCAATCCCCATGGCGCTCAATGACACAGATGTGGCCCGCATTGCCAGGCTGGCCAGAATCGAACTGACCCCGGACCAGCGCGGCCACGCGCAAGCCGAGCTCAATGGCATCCTCCACCTGATCGAACGGCTGCAGGCCGTCGACACCCAAGGCGTCGAACCCCTGGCCCACCCGCTGTCGGCCCACGAGGACATCGTGCTGCGCCTGCGCCAGGACGCGGTCACCGAAACCGCTTCGGAGGCCCGCCGCGCCGAACTGCTGGCCAACGCTCCCGATGCCCAGGACGGCCTTTTCCTGGTCCCCAAGGTTCTCGACTAAGCCATGACCCAACCCGCCCTGCACACCCAATTCGAGGGGATCGCCGCCCTGCGCGCGGCCCTCGCTCAACGCCAGGTCAGCGCCGTCGAGCTGGCGCAAAGCTCGCTGGCGGCCGCCGACGCGGCCAGCGGCCTGAACGCCTTCTTACATATTGACGCCGAATTGACGCTGGCCCAGGCCCGCGCCGCCGACGCCGCGCTGGCCGCCGGCAACGCCGGCCCCCTGGCCGGCGTGCCCATCGCCCACAAGGACGCCTTCGTCACCCGCGGCTGGCGCACCACCGCCGGCAGCAAGATGCTGGACGGCTACGTCAGCCCGTTCGACGCCACCGTGGTCGAGCGCCTGCAGGCCGCCGGCGCCGTGTCGCTGGGCAAGCTCAACTGCGACGAGTTCGCCATGGGCTCGGGCAACGAGAATTCGGCCTACGGCGTGGTCCGCAATCCGTGGGATCCGGCGGCCGTGCCCGGCGGCTCCTCGGGCGGCTCGGCCGCCGCGGTCGCCGCCCGCCTGGTGGCCGCCACCACCGGCACCGACACCGGCGGTTCGGTGCGCCAGCCCGCCGCGCTGTGCGGCGTCAGCGGCATCAAGCCGACCTACGGCACCGTCTCGCGCTACGGAATGGTGGCCTTCGGCTCCAGCCTGGACCAGGCCGGCCCGCTGGCCCCCAGCAGCCGCGACCTGCTCGAACTGCTGGACGTCATCAGCGGCTTCGACCCGCGCGACGCCACCAGCCTGGAAAAATGCGATGCCGCCGCCAACGAACCGGGCCGCGTGCGGCGCGATTTCGATGCCGCGCAAGGCAGGTTCGACGCGGCCGGCAGCCAGCCCCTGAAGGGCCTGCGCATTGGCGTGCCCGAGGAATACTTCGGTGCCGGCCTGGCCCCGGACGTGGCCGCCGCGGTACAGGCCGCGCTGGCCCAGTTCGAAACGCTGGGCGCGGTGCGCGTGCCGGTGTCGCTACCGCGCACCGAGCTGGCCATCCCCGCCTACTACGTCATCGCCCCCGCCGAAGCGTCGAGCAACCTGGCGCGCTACGACGGCGTGCGCTACGGCCATCGCGCCGCACAGTACGGCGACCTGAACGAGATGATCAGCCGCTCGCGCGCCGAAGGCTTCGGCGACGAGGTCAAGCGCCGCATCCTGATCGGCACCTACGTGCTGTCGCACGGCTATTACGACGCCTACTACCTGCAGGCCCAGCGCCTGCGCCGCATGATCGCCCAGGACTTCCAGCGCGCCTTCGCCGGCCAGTGCGACGTCATCATGGGCCCGGTGACCCCCACGGTCGCCAAGAACATCGGCGACAACCGCGACGACCCCACCGCCGACTGGCTGGCCGACGTCTACACGCTGGGCGTCAGCCTGGCGGGCCTGCCGGCCATGTCGATCCCTTGCGGTTTCGGCACCGGCGCCGGCGCCAAGCGTCCCGTCGGCCTGCAGATCATCGGCAACTACTTCGACGAAGGCCGCCTCCTGGCCATCGCCGACCGCTACCAACAAGTCACGACGTGGCACAAGGCCACGCCGGCCCAGCAGGACGCCTAAGCATGAACTGGGAAATCGTAATCGGCCTGGAAACGCACACCCAGCTTTCCACCGACTCCAAGATCTTTTCGGGCAGCAGCACCGAATTCGGCGCCGCGCCCAACACCCACGCCAACGAAGTCGACCTGGCCCTGCCCGGCAGCCTGCCGGTCATGAACCGCGGCGCCGCCGAACGCGCCATCCGCTTCGGCCTGGCGGTCGGCGCCGAGATCGCGCCGCGTTCGGTGTTCGCGCGCAAGAACTACTTCTACCCTGACCTGCCCAAGGGCTACCAGATCAGCCAGTACGAGCTGCCGGTGGTGGTGGGCGGTTCGCTGTCGTTCTTCGTCGGCGAGGAAGAAAAAACCGTCAACCTGACGCGCGCGCACCTGGAAGAAGACGCGGGCAAGTCCTCGCACGACAATTTCACCCTGGCCAACGGCTCGCCGGCCAGCGGCATCGACCTGAACCGCGCCGGCACGCCGTTGCTGGAAATCGTCACCGAACCGGAAATGCGCTCGGCCGCCGAGGCCGTGGCCTATGCCCGCGCCCTGCACAGCCTGGTCGTCTGGCTCGGCATCTGCGACGGCAACATGCAGGAAGGCTCGTTCCGCTGCGACGCCAACGTCTCGGTGCGCCCGGTCGGCCAGAAGGAATTCGGCACCCGCACCGAGATCAAGAACGTTAACTCGTTCCGCTTCCTGGAACGCGCCATCACCTACGAAGCGCGGCGCCAGATCGAGCTGATCGAGGACGGCGGCACGGTGGTCCAGGAAACCCGCCTGTACGACGCCGACCGCGACGAAACCCGCAGCATGCGCAGCAAGGAAGACGCGCACGACTACCGCTACTTCCCCGATCCCGACCTGCCCACGCTGGTGATCTCGCGCGAATGGGTCGACGAGGTCCGCGCCGCCATGCCGGAGCTGCCGGCCGCCCAGCGCGCCCGCTTCGAATCCGAGTACGGCCTGCCGGCCTACGACGCCGCGCAACTGACCGCCAGCCGCGACCTGGCCGCCTACTTCGAGGCCGTGGCGCACGCGCTGCCGGCCGGCCAGGCCAAGCTGGCCGCCAACTGGATCATGGGCGAAGTGGCCGCCACCCTGAACAAGGAAGAAAAGGCCATCGCCGACGCGCCGGTGCAGGCGCCAGCCCTGGCCGCGCTGATCAACCGCATCATCGACGGCACCATCTCCAACAAGATCGCGCGCGAAGTGTTCGGCGCCATGTGGGCCGGCGAGAACGGCGGCCAGCCCGACGCCATCATCGAAGCCCGCGGGCTCAAGCAGATCAGCGACAGCGGCGCCATCGGCGCCATGATCGACGAGGTGCTTGCGGCCAATCCGGCCATCGTCGAGGAATACCGCGCCGGCAAGCAGAAGGCGTTCAACTCGCTGGTCGGCCAGATCATGAAGGCCGCGCGCGGCAAGGCCAACCCGCAGCAGGTCAACGACCTGCTCAAGCAGAAGCTGGATAGCTGATCCCCGCGCCGGCCCGTCATCACGAGGACCGGCGCAGTATCAGACCGAACCGAAGGCCGCGGCATCTTGCCGCGGCTTTTTGTTTGGCCAAGAATGGTTCGGTCGATTTCGCGCCGGAGACTTGGCCATGAACTACATCGAGATCAGCAGCAACGACCTGCTGCACCGCTTCGCCGACTACCTGCAGGCCGTCAGCAACGGGCAGCATTTCATCATCGCCGTCGATGGCGTGCGTCGCGCCAGGCTAACCCCCGTCCTGCCCGAAACCTCGCTGGACGCCCACGACGCCCTGGAGGCCATGAAGCGGCTCAATACGGGGGCGGCCGTTCCCCACGAGATAATCCGCTCGTGGATCGAAGAGGGCCGGGAATGAACACCATCCACCTGGTGCCGGACGCGTCGGTCGCGCTTGCCTGGCTGCTGGATCGCGTCGACGTCCACGAATCGCTGTTGGCCCGGCATCTGCTCGAAGTTGCCCACGGTTCGCACAATACCGTGCCGCCCATCTGGCGCGTGGAGGTCGCGAACGGCGTCCTGCGCGCCGAACGCAGCCAGCGCATTTCCGATGGCCAGGTGTTCGCGTTCAACCAGCTTCTCGACACCCTGCCCATCACTCCCGATCCGAGCGACGCGGCTTCCAGCATTTCGCGCACCTGCCAGCTCGCCCGCGCCCACGGCCTGACGGCCTATGACGCCAGCTACCTCGAGCTCTCCATCAGGCATCGGGCCTGCCTTGCCACCTTTGACCGCAAGCTGGCGGATGCGGCGCGAGCCAGCGGCGTCACCGTATTCGGGCAACCTCACGGCGTTGCGGAACCCGCCGCGCGATACCTGTCTCAATGACAAAGGGCGGCCAACAGCCGCCCTTCGTACCGCAACCGGCCAGCCGGGCGCTACTTCACCCCGTACTTCGTCCGGTACGCCTGCACTGCGTCGCGGTGCTCGGCAAACGCGGCGTCGTCCTGCAGCAGCGCCATGATGTCCGCCAGCGATGCAATCGCCACCACCGGGATGCCATAGGTCTTGGCCACGTCCTGCACCGCCGAGTGCGCCGACAGCGCATCGTCGGCGCCCGCGCGCTCCATGCGGTCCATGGCAATCAGCACGGCGGCCGGCTCGGCGCCGGCGTTGCGGATGATCTCCACCGACTCGCGCACCGAGGTGCCCGCGGTGATCACGTCGTCGATGATGACGACCTTGCCCTTGAGCGGCGCGCCCACCAGGGTGCCGCCTTCGCCGTGGTCCTTGGCTTCCTTGCGGTTGTAGGCGAACGGCACGTCGCCGCGGCCCTGCATCGCCGGGTGGTTGGCCAGCGCGACGGCGGTGGCCGTGGCCAGCGGGATGCCCTTGTAGGCCGGGCCGAACAGCATGTCGAAGGCCACGCCCGAATCCAGCAGCGCCTGCGCATAGAAGCCTGCCAGCTTGCCGACCGAACCACCACTGTTGAACAGGCCCGCATTGAAGAAATAGGGACTGATACGGCCGGACTTGACCTTGAAGCTGCCGAAGCGCAGCACGCCTTCGTTCAGGGCGAAGCGGACAAAATCAAGCGAGGTGGCGGAGTTGGCAGAATGGGCGGCAGACATGCGAGCGGGGTCCGAGAGGTGGCAAACCCCGGCATTTTATCCGTTGTCGGGGCTATTGCCGGGCAACGTCGCCCAGTCGGTTAAATTCCTGGCATTGTTCCGGCCGTTCCCGGCCGCTCTACAGGAGTCCCGCTTTGCTGCGCATCACGTCGATCAACCTCAATGGCATCCGGTCCGCCTTCCGCAAGGGCCTGCAACCCTGGATGGAAAAGCACGCCGCCGACGTGCTGTGCCTGCAGGAAATCAAGGTGTCGGACGAGGATCTGACCGAGGATCTGCGCCACCCGCCCGGCTACACCGGCCACTTCCACCATGCCGTCAAGAAAGGCTACAGCGGCGTCGGCATCTATCTGCGTGATGCGGCCGAGCGCGTCAGCATCGGCCTGGGCTGCGAAGAATTCGATCCCGAGGGCCGCATCATCCGCGCCGACTGGAAGAACCTGTCGGTCATCAGCGCCTACCTGCCCTCGGGCTCCAGCGGCGACGAACGCCAGCAGGCCAAGTACCGCTTCCTGGACCGCTTCGGTCCGTGGATCGACGAACTGATGCACGAGCACAAGAAGACCGGCCGCGAATTCGTCATCTGCGGCGACTGGAACATCGCCCACAAGGAAATCGACCTGAAGAACTGGAAGGGCAACCTGAAGAATTCCGGTTTCCTGCCCGAGGAACGCGCCTGGCTGACCGACGTGTTCGACAAGCGCGGCTTCGTCGATGTGTTCCGCACCATCGACGAGCGGCCGGACCAGTACACCTGGTGGAGCAACCGCGGCCAGGCCTGGGCCAAGAACGTCGGGTGGCGTATCGATTACCAGATCGCCACGCCCGGCATCGCCGCCCGCGCCCGCAGCGTCGCGATCTATAAAGACGAACGCTTTTCCGACCACGCGCCGCTGACGATCGACTACGACGCCACGCTGTAGCAACCAGGCGGTGGGACGTCCGTTCCACCGCCTGACGCATGATCTGGCGCAAAGTATAATTAGGGACACACCAAAAGAAATCCGCCCGGCAAATATAGGACTCTGCCCCTGCTGCCGGGTGCATTCCCCTATGAAGCGCCCATGCCTTTCCTGCCGTGAACTTGGCATTATATTGGGGACGCATTAATTTTCCCTGTGAATTCAATGCCCCACCCTTCTCTCTATGGAACCCGGGGTGATCTCCCCGCCCTCCAAACCGCAATGCGACCCCAATAATTAAAGAAAAAAGCGCTTTGATATCAAGGTGATGGAGCAGCCCGCCGTTTTGCGCAGGGCAACAAATTAGCCCTACAATCTCGCACCAAGCCGGTGCAATCCGCACCAAAACGGAGATTCGACGCCCCGAAACAGCGCATCTCCGCACTCATTCGAAGCGCCCCCCAAGGAGATCATGTTGAAAGTGCAGCGTCTGGACGACTTCCTGCGTAGCGTCGCCGTGCGCGATCCGCAGCAACCGGAATTCATGCAAGCCGTCCAGGAGGTGATGCTGAGTCTGTGGCCTTTCATCGAAAAGCACCCCCACTACGCCGAGCACGCTTTGCTCGAGCGCCTGGTGGAACCGGAACGCGTGATCCAGTTCCGCGTGTGCTGGACCGACGACAAGGGCCAGGCGCAGGTCAACCGCGCTTTCCGCATCCAGCACAGTTCGGCCATCGGACCGTTCAAGGGCGGTATGCGTTTCCACCCCTCGGTGAACCTGTCGATCCTGAAGTTCCTGGCGTTCGAGCAGACTCTGAAGAACTCGCTGACCACGCTGCCCATGGGCGGCGGCAAGGGCGGCTCCGACTTCGACCCCAAGGGCAAGTCCGACGCCGAAGTCATGCGCTTCTGCCAGGCCCTGATGATCGAGCTGTACCGCCACCTGGGCCCGGACACCGACGTGCCGGCCGGCGATATCGGCGTGGGCGCGCGTGAAGTCGGCTTCATGGCCGGCATGATGAAAAAACTGTCGAACTCCACCGCCAGTGTCTTCACCGGCAAGGGCCTGACCTTCGGCGGCAGCCTGATCCGCCCCGAAGCCACCGGCTACGGCACCGTCTACTTCGCCGAGGAGATGCTCAAGCGCGTCGGCAAGTCGTTCGACGGCCTGCGCGTGTCGGTCTCGGGCTCGGGCAACGTGGCCCAGTACGCCATCGAAAAGGCCATGGCGCTGGGCGCCAAGGTGGTGACGGTGTCCGACTCGAACGGCACGGTGGTCGACGAAGCCGGCTTCAACCACGAAAAGCTGGTGGCGCTGATGCACGTCAAGAACGACCTGCGCGGCCGCCTGGACACCTATGCCCGCCAGTTCGGTCTGGTCTATGAGCCCGGCAAGCGTCCCTGGCACGTGCCGGTGGACGTGGCCCTGCCCTGCGCCACCCAGAACGAACTGGAACTGGCCGATGCCGAAACGCTGATCAAGAACGGCGTGCAATGCGTGGCCGAAGGCGCCAACATGCCCGCCACTCTGGACGCCGCCAAGGCCTTCATCGCCGCCCGCGTGCTGTACGCGCCGGGCAAGGCCAGCAACGCCGGCGGCGTGGCCGTGTCGGGCCTGGAAATGGCCCAGAACTCGGCCCGCCTGGCATGGACCCGCGAGGAAGTGGACGCGCGCCTGCACGCCATCATGCGCGATATCCACGAGAATTGCGTGCGCCACGGCCACAGCGAGCGCGAATACGTGAACTACCTGGACGGCGCCAACATCGCCGGCTTCGTCAAGGTCGCCGACGCAATGCGCCAGCAAGGGCTGTACTGATCGACAGGCCGGCGCCCCATTGTGGGGGTACCGGCCAGCGACAAAAAAGGCGGCAGGCTGTTCGAGCCTGCCGCCTTTTTTTGTTCTGGGCCGCGCGCGGCGGGATCAGTGCTTCATCGCGCCGTGATCGTGGCTCATGCCGGGGTTGTGCGAGGCCGGCTTGACCTTGAACTGCACCGCCACCTCGCCCGCCTTCTCGAACTTCAACGTGGCGGGCACCGTGGCGCCTTCGGCGAACGGCGCCTTCAGCTTGATGAACATGACGTGGTAACCCCCGGGGGCCAGCTTGACCTCGCCGTCGGCCGGCAGCGCGATGCCGCCCTCGACCTGGCGCATCTTGGCCACGCCGTTGGTGGTCTCGACCGTGTGCAGCTCGACCCGCTCGGCGGCGTCGGACGAGATCGACAGCAGGCGATCGGGGGTCTTTGCATCGTTGTCGATGTCCATGTAGCCGGCGCCGTTGGACTGGCCCGGGGCGGACGCACGCACCCAGAGATCGTCGATCTCGACCTGGCCGACCTTGTAGTCCTTGGCCCAGGCCGAACCGGCCGCGCACAGGCCCAGGACGGCAACAGCGGCGAACTTGCGGATGTTCATGGGGTGTTCTCCTATGGGTTAACGCCGCCGGACCAGGCTGCGGGCGGCTGACAGAACCGAGTCGGTCAAAGCTTCCATCGCTTCGGAGTTTACCCGCCAATGCTGCCAGTACAGCGGCACGTCCTCCCAGGCGCGGCCCCGCAGCAGCATCAGATGACCTGCATCAAGGTGTTCCTGCACCAGCGGCAGCGGATTCATGGTCCAGCCCAGGCCCCCCAGGGTGGCCTGCACGAAGGCGCGGGTCGACGGCACCCACCAGACCGGCGGTTGCCATGGCGCCGGGTCCGAGATCTTGTGGGCGAAACGGGCCTGCAACGCATCCTTGCGGTTGAACACCAGCACCGGCGCCTGCGCCAGTGTCTGCGCATTCACGCCCTGCGCGAAATAGCGCTTGTGGAAGGCCGGGGTACACGTCGCCACATAGCGCATGCTGCCCAGCGCATGGATGCGGCAGCCTTGCACCGGATCGGCCAGCGTCGTCACCGCGCCCAGCACCGACCCGTTGCGCAGCAGCGCGGCGGTGTGGTCCTGGTCCTCGGACTGCATGTCGAGCGTGGCGCGGGTACGGCTGGAGAACTGCAGCGCCGCCTCGACGAACCAGGTCTCAAGGCTGTCGTGGTTGACCGCGATGGGGATGCTGGCGTGCGGCACGTCGTCGTCCGCCACGCCCAGCCGGTTCAGCGCGTCGTGTTCCAGCAGCGCGGTCTGCTCGGCCAGCTGCACCAGCACCTGGCCATCGCCGGTGGCCGCGGCGGGCACGGTGCGCTGGACCAGCAGCCTTCCCATGCGGTCTTCGAGCGCCTTGATCCGCTGCGACACCGCCGACGGCGTCACGCTCAACGCCAACGCGGCGCGTTCGAAACTGCCTTCGCGCACCACCGCCGCCAGGGCGCGCAGGTTGCCGTGATCGATTTTCATAGAATTAGTTTTGCTTAAGATAATGAAGCAAAATTAGCTGTATTTCATACCAGTGACAAGCGAAAATGATGCATTGTCGGCATGCGCAACGCTGCCGGCCCGGTATTCCAAGCGCCGCCACAAGGCGTTGCAGTCAAAAGGTTCGCGTCATGTTCGCCACGTTGTCATCTCCCCTCTTTCTCACCGCCTGGGCCAGCGGCACGGCCACGGGGCTGGGCCTGTTCGCCGTCGTCGGCGCGCAAAGCGCATTCATCCTGCGCCAGGGATTGATGCGCGCGCACCTGCTGTCGGTGGTTGCCATCTGCGCGTTGATCGACGCCGTCTTCATCTTCGCCAGCGTGTCGGGCCTGCAGGCCTTGACGGCCTGGTTCCCCTGGCTGACCACGGCGGTGCTGTGGTTCGGCGTGGCCTTCCTGTCCTGGTACGCGCTGCAATCGGCGCGCCGCGCCTGGAACGCCACCGGCGGGCTGGCCGCCGCGCGCGACGTGGTGCCCTCGCGCCGCGCCGCGATGCTGGGCGCGCTGGGCTTTTCGTTGCTGAACCCGCATTTCTGGCTCGACATGGTGGTGGTGGGCTCGCTGGCCCACGGTTTCGAGGATGCCCGCATGGCGTTCGCCGCCGGCGCCTTCACCGCCAGCCTGCTGTGGCTGGCCGTGCTGGGCATCGGTTCGCGCCTGTTCGCGCGCTTCTTCGCCAGCGCCTCGGCCTGGCGCGTGCTCGACGGCGTCATCGCCGTGGTCATGGCGGGCCTGGCGATCAGCCTGGCGGTCAAGGGCGTCTGAGGGTTGGCGCAGTCGCGCTGGCTGGACGGCTACGGGACGGGTCGTTGCGCAGGCGGCGGAAATACGGGGACGGGCTAGCCAGCCAGGCACTTTTATAATCGCCGCGTTGCCACTCTTTCGTCGGGCGCATGGCCGGCCCGCCAGACGATCATGCGCGGACCCTCCCCTTCCAAAGACGTGCGCCTGCCGCCGCTGGCCGCCATCCAGGCCTTCGAGGCCGCCGCCCGGCTCGGTTCGTTCGAGCGCGCCAGCGAAGAACTGTTCGTCACCGCCAGCGCCATCGGCAAGCGCATCGCCGCGCTCGAGGCGCAGCTCGACGTCACCCTGTTCATCCGCAGCAGCCGCGGCGCCACCCTGAGCGCCGCCGGGCGCGAATACCTGGAACAAGTGCGCACCGCGCTGGACCTGCTGTCCGATGCCTCGCTGCACAAGCGCGGCGAGCCCAAGCTCGAACCCCTGCGGGTGGTGTCCACCCCGACCTTTGCCCGCCAGGTGCTGATCCCCGCCCTGCCTGGCTTCACCGCCGCGCACCCGGACGTCGAGCTGGAAATCATGCTGTCCATTCCCTACCTGGACATCATGCCGCCGAACGCGGACGTCTGGATCCGCTTCGGCAGCGGCAAATATCCCGGCCTGCACGCGCGGCCGCTGACCACCGATCCGGTGTTCGCGGTCTGCTCGCCCGCCTACCGCGATGCGCACGGACCGTTCGAACGCCCGCAGGACCTGTCGCGCGCCGCCCTGCTGCGCTGCCCGATGGAGCCATGGCGTCCCTGGCTGGCGGCGGCCGGGCTCGACTGGCCCGAACCCGCGCGCGGCGTCTGGCTGGTCGACCTGGGCATGATGCTGGCGGCGGCCCGAGCCGGCCAGGGCATCGCGCTGACCCGCCGCACGCTGGCGGCCGAGTGGCTGGACGAGGGCAAATTGCTGCGGGTGCTCGACATCGAGACGGCGGGTGAATCCCAGTACTACCTGTGTACTGAAATCTCGCGCCCTCCGGGCGGCGCGGCCCAAGCGTTTTCCCTATGGCTGGCCGCCGTCTGTGAACGCGCGGCCCAATGGCCACGGGCTTCTTCGGCCAAGCCGGAATAAATTTCCAGCCCCGGGCGGAAGGAAATTCCGCGCGCCGCCTCGCGTCGCTGGCTAGCATGCGCCCAACATGGCCTGCGCGCGCAAACCGGCTCCGCGCGCCGGGCCTGCCCCGATCTTTGGCCGTCCCATGCTGCATCGCAATGCCGGGCCGTCGGCGGGTGCGACGGTACTAGGTATTTACGCGGAAAAACCCCGCCGGGTCAGATTCGCGTAAGCGATTAAGCAGACAGTCACAACACGCAACAGGAGTGCGCCACCCACCTTCTTCACGCCGCCTGGCGCCGGCACACGGTTTTCCACGCAGTTCTACCAATTACAACGGAGACATCCATGGATTTTCGTTTGAAGCTGCTTGCAGGAACCCTTGCTTTTGCCGTATCGGCCGCGGGCTACGCCGCCGACCCCATCAAGATCGGCGTGGCCGGCCCCTATACGGGCGGCTCTTCATCCATGGGGGTGAGCATGCGCGACGGCGTGCGCCTGGCCATCGAGGAAATCAACAAGAATGGCGGCGTGCTCGGCCGGCAACTGGTCGCGGTGGAACGCGACGACGAAGCCAAGAACGAGCGCGGCGTGCAGATCGCCCAGGAACTGATCAACAAGGAACAGGTCACCGCCACGGTCGGCTACATCAACACCGGCGTGGCGCTGGCCTCGCAACGCTTCTACCAGGACGCCAAGATCCCGGTGTTCAACAACGTGGCCACCGGCAGCGTCATCACGCACCAGTTCAAGGCGCCCGAATACCCGGACAACTACGTATTCCGCAACGCGGCGCACGACAGCATCCAGGCGCCGATGATCGTCGAAGAGGCCATCACCCGCCGCGGCTTCAAGAAGGTCGCGATCCTGGCCGACTCCACCAACTACGGCCAGCTCGGCCGCGAGGACCTGGAAAAGGCCCTGGACGCCAAGGGCATCAAGCCTGTGGCCGTCGAGAAGTTCAACATCAAGGACGTCGACATGACGGCCCAGCTGCTCAAGGCCAAGGCCGCGGGCGCCGAAGCCGTGCTGACCTACGGCATCGGCCCCGAGCTGGCGCAGATCGCCAACGGCATGGCCAAGCTGGGCTGGAAGGTGCCGATCATCGGCAGCTGGACGCTGTCGATGGCCAACTACATCGACAACTCCGGCGCCAACGGCGAAGGCGCGCGCATGCCGCAGACCTTCATCCAGGATCCGGATACGCCCAAGCGCAAGGCCTTCATCGATGCCTACCTGGCCAAGTTCAAGCCCAAGAACAATCGCATCGACTCGCCGGTGTCGGCGGCCCAGGGCTATGACTCGATCTTCCTGCTGGCTGCCGCCATCAAGCAGGCCAACTCCACCGAAGGCCCGAAGATCCGTGAAGCGCTCGAGAACCTGCAGACGCCGGTCGAGGGCGTGGTGATGACCTACAACAAGCCCTTCACCCACGACAACCACGACGCCATCGGCGCCAAGGAAGTGGTCATCGGCGAGGTCAAGGGCGGCCGCGTGGTCAAGGCCAACTAAGTTCGTCCGAAGCAGTGCGGCGGCGGCTGCCCAGCCGCCGCCGCCGGCGTTCCCGCGCGCGGGGCGCCGGCATGCAGTCGCCTGACAACAGCGTTCTGCCCAAGGGGGTTGGGACGGAACACAGCGCCTCACGACACACACCATGATTCTTCTACAGCTTATCTATAGCGGTATCGCGCTGGGCATGATCTATGCCGTCATCGCGTTCGGGTACCAGCTCACTTTCGCCACATCCGGCACCCTGAACTTCGGCCAGGGCGAAGCCCTGATGCTGGGCGCGCTGGTCGGGCTCACGCTGGTCGGCCTGGGCGTGAACTATTGGGTCATGATTCCCATCGTCTGCATCTTCGGCTTCGCGCAAGGCGCGCTGGTCGAGCGGGTCGGCGTGCGGCCGGCCATCAAGACGCGGTCCGAATTCGGCTGGATCATGGCCACCATCGCCCTGGGCATCATCTTCAAGAACGTGGCCGAGAACATCTGGGGCCGCGACGACCTGCGATTCCCCTCGCCGCTGCCCGAGGCGCCGATCGAGGTGCTGGGCGCGAACGTGCTGCCGATGGAACTGCTGGTGGTGTTCGGCGCGCTGGCCATGATGCTGCTGGTGGAACTGTTCAACCGCAAGTCCATCTACGGCAAGGCTTTCGTCGCCACGTCCAATGACCGCGACGCCGCCGGGCTGATGGGCATCAACACCGGCATGGTGATCACGTTTTCGTATGCCCTGTCGTCGCTGACGGCCGCCTTCGCGGGCGTGCTGGTGGCGCCGCTGACGCTGACCGGCGCCACCATGGGCGCGGTGCTGGGCCTGAAAGCCTTCGCGGTCGCCATCATCGGCGGCCTGTCCAGCGGCATGGGCGTGGTGGTGGGCGGCCTGATCCTGGGGATCGCCGAAACCACCACCGGTTTCTATCTTTCGACGGGGTACAAAGACGTGCCGGGACTGGTCCTGCTGCTGCTCGTACTGACCTTCAAACCCGCCGGCCTGTTCGGCAAGACCGCGATCAAGAAGGTGTAAGCGATGAAACCCCTGCACCTGCTGCTTTCCATCGTGGCGGTGGCCTGCCTGGCCGCCGTGCCCCTGGGCGTGACCAACACGTACTACCTGCACCTGATCGAAACCATCATGATCTATTCGATCCTGCTGTTCGGGCTCGATATCGTGGTGGGCTACACCGGCCAGGTGTCGCTGGGCCATGCCGGCCTGTTCGGCATCGGCTCGTATGTCGCCGGCGTGCTGTTCTTCCATCTGCAGATGCCGATATGGGTGATCCTGCCGGCCGCCATCCTGATCGCGGCGGCTTTCGGCGCGGTGCTGGCGTTGCCGGCGCTGCGGGTCACCGGACCCTACCTGGCGATGGTGACGCTGGCCTTCGGCACCATCATCCAGATCCTGATCAACGAGATGACCTTCCTGACCGAAGGCCCGCTCGGCATCAAGATCCCCAAACCGTCGATCGGCGGCCACATCCTGACCAAGAGCGAGTACTTCTGGCTGGTGGCGGCGTTGCTGGTGCTGTCGCTGATCGTGGTGCACCGGATCCTCAAATCGCACCTGGGCCGCTCGTTCGAGGCCCTGCGCGACAGCCCGATCGCCTCGGACTGCATGGGCGTGTCGGTCTATCGCCACAAGGTGTTCGCCTTCGTCATCAGCGCCGGCTTCGCCGGCCTGGCGGGCGCGCTGTATTCCTACTCCGAGCAGTACATCTCGCCCAACACCTACAACTTCGAACTCACCATCCTGTTCCTGCTGGCCATCATCATGGGCGGGCGCAAGAGCCGCACCGGGGCGCTGCTGGGCGCATCGATCATCGTGCTGCTGCCCAAGATGCTGGACGACATCGCCACCTTCCGCCTGATCGCGCTGGGCGTGGCGATCCTGGTGACGGTGGGCAGCGCGATCGCCATCTCCAAGGGCCGCACCGAGGCCCGCCGGGTGGCGGTGCCGGTGGTCGGCACCATCCTGCTGGCGGTGTTCTCGTATTGGCTGGAGGCGGTGACCGACTGGCGCCTGACGATCTTCGGCGCCATGATCCTGTTCGTCGTGTACTACCTGCCCGACGGCATCGTCGGCTTCGTGCGCAACCTGTTCTTCTCGACCCGCCGCGCGGCGCTGTCGGTCAAGAAGGACCTGGTCAAGGAACAGGAAGCGGTGCCCGACGCGGCGCGGGGCCATGGCGAAACGCTGTTGGCGGCCAAGCAGGTGCTGATGCAGTTCGGCGGCCTGAAGGCGCTGAACCAGGTCGACCTGACGGTCAAGCGCGGCACCATCCATGGGCTGATCGGACCGAACGGTTCGGGCAAGAGCACCATGATGAATGTGCTGACAGGCATCTATGTGCCCACGGCGGGCGCGGTGGAATTCGGCGGCAAGTCACTGGTGGGCCTGGCGCCGGCCGACATCGCCGCCACGGGCATCGCCCGCACCTTCCAGAACGTGCAGCTGTTCGGCGAGATGACGGCGCTGGAGAACGTGCTGGTGGGCCTGCACCACACCTTCACGACGGGACTGGCGGGCATCGCGCTGCGCACGCCGAAGTGGAAGGGCGAGGAACAAGGCGCGCGCGCCCGCGCCCTGGCGCTGCTGGAATTCGTAGGGTTGGAGGACCTGGCCAGCGAAGAGGCCCGCAACCTGCCCTATGGCAAGCAACGCCTGCTGGAAATCGCCCGCGCGCTGGCGCTGGACCCGCAATTGCTGCTGCTGGACGAGCCGGCCGCCGGCCTGACGGCGCCGGATATCGCCGAGCTGCTGACGATCATCCGCAAGGTGCGCGACCACGGCATTACGCTGATCCTGATCGAGCATCACATGGATGTGGTGATGGGGGTGTGCGACACCGTGTCGGTGCTGGACTTCGGCCAGAAGATCGCCGAGGGGCTGCCCAATGAAGTGCAGAGCAACGCCAAGGTTATCGAGGCGTATCTGGGCGGCGCGCCCGCCTGACGCCAAGGACGACAACATGCTATCGATCAAGAATCTGGAAGCGGGCTACGGGAAGGTGAAGGTGCTGCACGGCATCAGCATGGAGGTCCCGAAGGCCAAGGTGGTGACGTTGATCGGCTCGAACGGGGCCGGCAAGACGACGACGATGCGGGCGCTGTCGGGGATGATCCGGCCGACCGCGGGCGAGGTCACGCTGGGCGGCAAGCGCATCGACGGACTGGAATCGCATCGGATCGCGCGGCTGGGGCTGGCGCATTCGCCGGAAGGACGGCGGGTGTTTCCGACACTGTCCGTCACGGACAACCTGCTGCTGGGCGCGTTTCCGCGCCTGACGGGGAGCCGGCCCAAGGGTGACGTGCAGGCGGACCTGGGGCGGGCGATGGATCTGTTTCCGAGGCTGAAGGAGCGGCGCGAGCAACTGGCGGGGACGCTGTCTGGCGGCGAGCAGCAGATGCTGGCGATGGCGCGGGCGGTGATGCTGAATCCGGAATTGGTGCTGCTGGATGAGCCGTCGATGGGGTTGGCGCCGATCCTGGTGGAAGAGGTGTTCCGGATCATTGCGCGGCTCAAGGATGAAGGGGTGACGATGTTGCTGGTCGAGCAGTTTGCGGCGGCGGCGCTCAATGTCGCGGATTATGGGTATGTGTTGGAGAACGGGCGGATTTCTGTGCATGGGAGTGCGGAGAAGTTGAAGCATGATCCGGCTGTGGTGGCGGCTTATCTTGGGGGGGCGCATTGAGTTTTTGCTGACATGGGGTTGAGTTCTTGAGCCGCACGGCGGGGCGGCGGGCGGTGGCGGGCGGGGCTACGATTGCGGTCCGGAGCCTTCGCTCCGGACTGCCCCGTTGTCAACCTCGTACGCCTTCGGCTCCCTACGGTTTCCCTCGGGCGCATCTACACGCCCCGCCCGCCACCGCCCGCCGCCCCGCCGTGCTCGCGATTGCTTTGGTTCCGGCGTTGCTGGGGTGAGCCGTGTGCTTGGCGTTCTTTTGCCGTGGGTGTTCTCGCTGAAGATCTTGCAGGGCCCGCCCAAAGGCGGCCGCGCGGGCGGCCTTTTTGGGCTTACGCGACTTGGTGTGTTGGCGGATGACGCTGCGCGCTGGGGGAAGCGGCTTGGCGGGTCGCCTGCTCTTGGAGTGGGGCGGATGAAAAAAGGCAGGATTGCGCTTGGTGCAATCCTGCCTTTGCTTTTGGCGCGCGCAACGCGCGCTTTGCTTAGACGTTGATGGTCAGGGTGACGTCGATGTTGCCGCGGGTGGCGTTCGAGTAGGGGCAGACGATGTGGGCGGCGGCGACGAGTTTTTCGGCTTCGGCGCGGTCCATGCCGGGCAGCGAGATCTTCAGCTCGGCTTCGATGCCGAAACCGGTGGGGATGGGGCCGATGCCGACCGAGCCGTCGATGGTGGCGTTGGCGGGCATGGCGATCTTGTCGCGGCCGGCGACGAACTTCATGGCGCCCATGAAGCAGGCCGAATAGCCGACGGCGAACAGTTGCTCGGGGTTGGTGCCCGCGGCGCCGGCGCCGCCCAGTTCCTTCGGGGTGGTCAGCTTGACGTTCAGGTTGCCGTCGCTGGAGACGCCGGTGCCTTCACGGCCGCCGGTAACGTGGGCGTGGGCGCGGTAGAGGACTTTTTCGATGGACATGGTGCTTTCCTTTTGGATGAAGGTGAGGGACTGCCGGGCTGGCGGGACCGTTCCCGCTTCGACCCTTACTGATTTGATAGCACACTATTACATCGTGCGCTATTTATACCCGGGAATGACAGCGATTGCCATCATCCCCCGCAAAGACTGCGAATCAAAGACTGCTGACCAACTTTTCCCGCAATTCGTGCAACGACTTCATGGTGCCCTGCGCCTCTTCCAGCGAACACTGGGCCGCTGCGGCGATGGCGTGGGGCACGGCTTCGGCCTGGTTGCGCAGGTCGCGGCCCTGCCGGGTCAGGGTGACGATGACCTGGCGTTCGTCATCCTGCGCGCGGGTCCGGGTAACCAGGCCCGCCGCTTCCAGCCGCTTGAGTAGCGGCGTCAGGGTGGCCGAGTCCAGGAACAGGCGTTCGCCGATGTCGGTGACCGTGATTTCGTCGCGTTCCCACAGCACCAGCATGACCAGGTACTGCGGGTACGTCAGATCCAGGCCGCGCAGCAGCTTGCGGTACACCTTGTTCATCGCCAGCGAGGTCGAGTACAGGGCGAAACACAGCTGGCTGTCTAGCAGCAGCGGGTTGAATGCGCTTTTGGGCTGGGATCTGGATTTCATTGCGCAATATTAAATAGCGCGCTATTTATCGTCAAGCACTTTTTCATCCGACTTTTGTAACCGCAGCGAATCACACGACTCAGGCGGCGTGTTCGCCTTCCAGCGCGCCGCGGTCGGAGCCGTACAGCTTCAGGCCATCCAGGTCCAGCACCCGCACGGCGCCATACTCGACGTTCAGCAGCCCGGCCTCTTCCAGCTTGCGCAGCGCCTGGTTGGCGCGCTGGCGCGAGACCCGCGCCAGGTAGCCGACCTCTTCCTGCGTGATGGTCAGGCGCATGCCCATGCCCGGGTACAGCAACGGATTGAACAGTTCCGCCAGGCAGCGCGCCACCCGGGCGTCCGGATCCAGCAGGCGATCGTATTCGGCCTTGCCGATGAACTGGGCGACGCGCTCGTTCAACTGGTGCAGCAGGTAGCGGTTAAAGGGGATGCTGGTGTCCAGCAGCCAGTCGAAGGTGGCAGCCGGCAGGCGGGCGACGACGGAATCGCGCAGCGCCACGATGTCGTACTTGCGGACTTCACGCTTGAGCAGCGAGCCTTCGCCGATCCAGCCGCCGGCGGGCACGCCGGTCAGCGACGCAACCTTGCCTTCGGCATTTCCCACCGACACCTTCACCAGGCCGGCCAGCACGCCGATCCAAGCCTGGGCGAGTTCGCCTTTGCGCTCTATGATCGACCCGGCGGCAACCTGCTGCACGGACAGGTCTCGCTCGACGCGCGCTTGCTGCTCGGCGTCGAGTACGCGAAACCAGGCCGCGGCCAGTTGCAGGGAGTCGGATAGCTGCATCGGGAATACCCTAAAAGTTCCTTGAATGTCGCGATGGTGACAGTTGGTAGCAACCCAACCTTATACCTTAACTCCTGCCGTAAATCTAAAACCAACTGGTCAAGCGCAACCTCCCGTGCGCCGCATCTCGCGGCAGCGGGCGCGATGCGCCCAAACCGGAGGAGACAACGTGGCACATTCATCGCCCGCATCCGCACAGATGCCGGCGGCGCTGGACACCTTTCCAGCGCTGCTGTTCGCGCATGCCGACGTACGCGGGTCGCGGCCCGCCATACGTGAGAAGGACCTGGGTATCTGGCAAACCCTTACCTGGTCGCAAGTGGCGGAGCACGTGCGCCAGGTCGCCCACGGACTCGCGTCGCTGGGCATCCAGCCCGGCATGCACGTGGCCGTGATCGGCGAGAACCGCCCGCGCCTGTACATGGCCATGATGGCCGCGCAATCGCTCGGCGCCATCCCCGTGCCGCTCTACCAGGATGCCGTGGCCCAGGAAATGGTCTACGTGCTGCAGGACGCCGAGATCAGCGTCGCGGTGGTCGAGGACCAGGAACAGGTCGACAAGATGCTGGAAGTGCGCGAGCAATGCCCCGCGCTCAAGCACGTGGTCTATGACGATCCGCGCGGCCTGCGCCACTACACCGATGCGATGCTGCTGTCCTATGACCGGCTCGAGGAAATCGGCCGCGACTACGCCGCGCAGCATCCCGACTTCTTCGCCCGCGCGGTGGCCGCGGTGCAGCCGCACGACGCGGCCGCGATGTTCTATACCTCCGGCACCACCGGCAAGCCCAAGGGGGTGGTGTTGACGCACCATGCGCTGATCGACCGCGCCCGCGCCGTGTCCGAAATGGAAAACCTGACCGACCGCGAGGACGTGCTGGCCTACCTGCCGCCGGCCTGGATCGGGCAGAACATGTTCTCGTACACGCAGTTGCTGGTCACGGGCTTCACGGTGAATCATCCGGAGTCGCCCGACACGGTCTCGATCGACATGCGCGACATCGGGCCCACCTACTACTTCGCGCCGCCGCGCGTGCTGGAAGGCCTGCTGACCCATGTGATGATCCGCATGGAGGACGCCGGCTACCTCAAGCGCAAGCTGTTCCATGCCTGCATGAAACTGGCGCGCCGCGTCGGCACCCGCATCCTGGACGGCGAATCCGTCAACGCCTGGGACCGCCTGCGCTACGCGCTGGGCAACGTGCTGATCTACGGCCCGCTGCGCAATGCGCTGGGCATGAGCCGCGTGCGCGTGGCCTACACTGCCGGCGAGGCGATTGGCCCCGACCTGTTCGTGTTCTACCGCTCCATCGGCATCAACCTCAAGCAGCTGTACGGCTCCACCGAAACGTCGGTGTTCGTCTGCGTGCAGCCGGACGGCCAGGTGCGCGACGACACCGTCGGCCCGCCGGTGGCCGGCGTGGAGATCCGCGTGGCCGACAACGGCGAGATCCTGGTCAAAAGCCCCGGCCTGTTCAAGGAGTACTACCGCAACCCGGACGCCACGCAGGAAGCGCGCAGCGCCGACGGCTGGTTCCACACGGGCGACGCGGGCTACCTGGACACTGACGGCCAGCTCAAGATCATCGACCGCGCCAAGGACGTCGGCAAGCTGGCCGACGGCAGCCTGTTCGCGCCCAAGTACCTGGAGAACAAGCTCAAGTTCTTCCCGCACATCAAGGAAGCGGTGGCGTTCGGCGCCGGCCGCCAGGACGTGTGCGCCTTCATCAACATCGACCTGGAAGCCGTGGGCAACTGGGCCGAGCGCCGCGGCCTGCCCTACGCCGGCTATACCGACCTGGCGGGCAAGGACGAGGTCTACCAGCTCATCGCCGATTGCGTCGAACAGGTCAATGCCGACCTGGCCACCGATCCGAAGCTGTCGGCCTCGCAGATCAGCCGCTTCCTGATCCTGCACAAGGAACTGGATCCGGATGACGACGAACTGACGCGCACCCGCAAGGTGCGGCGCGCCTTCATCGCGCAGAAGTATGGCGTGCTGATCGACGCCCTGTTCGAAGGCAAGCAGTCCCAGTACATCGAAACCGAAGTGAAGTTCGAGGACGGCCGCAGCGGCAAGATCTCCGCCGACCTGAAGATCCGCCCGGTCAAGACGTTCCCCGCCATCACCGCCCGAGCCGCGTAGAGACCATGAGCAACAACGACCGCGACCAGCGCATCGGCGACGTGATGCTGGACATGCAGAACATCTCGCTGTCCTTCGGCGGCGTCAAGGCGCTGACGGACATTTCCTTCAACGTGCGCGAGCACGAGATCCGCGCCATCATCGGCCCCAACGGCGCGGGCAAGAGTTCGATGCTGAACGTCATCAACGGCGTCTACACGCCGCAGCAGGGCGGCATCGAGTTTCGCGGCGAGCGCTTCTCGCGCATGAATCCGCGCCGCGCCGCCGAAATGGGCATCGCCCGCACTTTCCAGAACCTGGCCCTGTTCAAGGGCATGAGCGTGCTGGACAACATCATGACAGGCCGCAACCTGCGCATGAAATGCGGGCTGCTGGCGCAGGCCTTCCGCCTGGGCGCGGCCGAGCGCGAAGAGATCGAGCACCGCCAGTTCGTCGAGAACATCATCGACTTCCTCGAAATCCAGGCCTACCGCAAGACCCCGGTGGGACGCCTGCCCTACGGCCTGCAAAAGCGCGTCGACCTGGGCCGCGCGCTGGCCATGGAGCCGCGCCTGCTGCTGCTGGACGAGCCGATGGCCGGCATGAACATCGAGGAGAAGCAGGACATGAGCCGCTTCATTCTCGATGTGAACGACGAATTCGGCACCACCATCGTGCTGATCGAGCACGACATGGGCGTGGTCATGGACATCTCCGACCGCGTGGTGGTGCTGGACTACGGCAAGAAGATCGGCGACGGCAAGCCCGATGAGGTGCGCGCCAACGAAGACGTCATCCGAGCGTACCTTGGCGTCGGCGGCGAAGCCGCCGTCACCAAGGACGCCGAAGCGCAGGCAACAGCCCCCGCCCCTAACCCTCCCCCCGAGGGGGAGGGAGAAAACTCACTGGCTGCACGGACTTAAGGGGCGAATGATGGGATTTTTTCTGGAAACCTTGTTCGGCGGCCTGATGAGCGGCATGCTGTACGCCCTGATCGGCCTGGGCTTCGTGCTGATCTTCAAAGCGTCGGGCGTGTTCAACTTCGCCCAGGGCGCCATGGTGCTGGTGGCGGCGTTGTCGATGGCGCGCTTCTCGGAGTGGCTACCGCGCTGGTTCGGCTTCGAAAACATGATCCTGGCCAACGTGCTGGCGTTCATCGTCAGCGCCATCGTGATGTTCCTGCTGGCGGTGGCGATCGAGCGTTTCGTGCTGCGCCACCTGGTCAACCAGGAAGCCACCACGCTGCTCATGGCCACGCTGGGCATCAGTTATTTCCTTGACGGCCTGGGCCAGATCGCGTTCGGCAGCTCGGTCTATTCCATCAACGTCGGCATGCCGAAAGACCCGTTGATGATCCTGGACTCGGTGTTCGAAGGCGGCCTGCTCATCAACCTCGAAGACCTGACCGCCGCCGTCATCGCCGCACTGCTGGTGGCGGCGCTGGCGCTGTTCTTCCAGTTCACCTCCACCGGCCGCGCCCTGCGCGCGGTGGCGGACGACCACCAGGCGGCGCAGTCCATCGGCATTCCGCTGAACCGCATCTGGGTCATCGTCTGGAGCGTCGCCGGCCTGGTGGCGCTGGTGGCCGGCATCATCTGGGGCTCCAAGTTCGGCGTGCAGTTCACGCTCTCGACCGCGGCGCTGCGGGCGCTGCCGGTGGTGATCCTGGGCGGCCTGACCTCGGTGCCGGGCGCCATTCTCGGCGGCCTGATCATCGGCGTGGGCGAAAAGCTGTCCGAGGTCTACCTGGGGTCGCTGGTGGGCGGCGGCATCGAAATCTGGTTCGCCTATGTGCTGGCGCTGGTGTTCCTGCTGTTCCGTCCGCAAGGGCTGTTCGGCGAGAAGATCATCGACCGCGTCTGACCGCAGGCACTCTGGGATACAAACATGTTCTATCGCGAAAACGGCCAATTCAAGACCAGCTATCGCGCCGACCAGCAGATCTTCCCGATCCGCCAGGACCGCGTCTTCATCTGGCTGCTGCTGGCGGTGGCGTTCATCGCCATCCCGGCGCTGTCCAGCGACTACCTGCTGCGCGCCATCCTGATTCCGTTCCTGATCCTGTCGCTGGCCGCCGTCGGCCTGAACATCCTGGTGGGCTACTGCGGCCAGATCTCGCTGGGCACGGGCGCCTTCATGGCGGTGGGCGCGTATGCCGCCTGGAACTTCGGCGTGCGCTTCCCGGGCATGCCGCTGATCGTCCAGATCCTGCTTGGCGGGTGCTTTGCCACTATCGTCGGCGTCATCTTCGGCATTCCCAGCCTGCGCATCCGCGGCCTGTACCTGGCCGTGGCCACGCTGGCGGCGCAGTTCTTCGTCGACTGGGCGTTCCTGCGCATTCCGTTCTTCACCAACTACTCGTCGTCGGGCAACGTCTCGGTGCCGCCGCTGACCGCCTTCGGCCTGCCAGTGCAGAGCGCGCTGGAAAAGTACCTGTTCGTGCTGATCCTGGTGGTGATCTTCAGCCTGCTGGCCAAGAACCTGGTGCGCGGCGCCATCGGCCGCCAGTGGATGGCGATCCGCGACATGGACGTGGCCGCCTCGGTCATCGGCATCCGCCCGATGTACGCCAAGCTCACCGCGTTCGCGGTCAGCTCGTTCATCGTCGGCGTGGCCGGCGCGCTGTGGGGCTACATCCACCTGGGTTCGTGGGAGCCGCTGGCCTTCGACCTGACGCGATCGTTCCAGCTGCTGTTCATGGTCATCATCGGCGGCCTGGGCTCCATCATCGGCAGCTTCTTCGGCGCGGCCTTCATCGTGCTGGTGCCGGTGGCGCTGACCAACGTGCCGCACATGCTGGGCCTGTCGCTGTCGGTGGACACCGCCGCGCACGTCGAACACATGGTGTTCGGCGCGCTGATCGTGTTCTTCCTGATCGCCGAGCCGCACGGGCTGGCGCGGTTGTGGAGCATCGGCAAGGAGAAACTTCGCATCTGGCCGTTCCCCCACTAATGATGGGCCCACCCCCGAAGCGCCTGCGGCGCTTCCCCCTCAAGGGGGCGCCGCAGGGGACCGGCAAAGCCGGATCCGCCGCGGCCCGGATGGTGCGGCTCCCGTTGTGATCATCGTCGGTAGTGGCGGTATGCGCGCCACGACCGACATCCTGAATACCCGGCTCCAGACCGGGCCAACCCCGGTGTCCGAGGGTTTATGACCCAAACACCACGCAGGAGGTAAATGGAGATGAAGCGTCTTAACCTGAAGTTGGCGGCAGCCTTGGTGGCCGCAGCCGGTGCCATCGGCGCCGTGGCCACGCCGGCAATGGCGGCGGAAGAGCAGTTCGTTCCGTTGCTGGTGTACCGGACCGGGTCGTTCGCGCCGCTGGGCATTCCCTGGGCCGACGGCAAGCTGGACTACCTGAAGCTGGTCAACGAACGCGACGGCGGCGTCAACGGCGTCAAGATCACCTACGAGGAATGCGAAACCGCCTACGCCACCGATCGCGGCGTCGAGTGCTACGAGCGCCTGAAGGGCAAGGGCACCGGCGCATCGGGCTTCGACACGCAATCGACCGGCATCACCTTCGCGGTCAGCGACAAGGCCATGGTCGACAAGGTGCCGGTCGAGACGATGGGCTACGGCCTGTCGCAATCGGTCGACGGCAGCGTGTTCGAATGGAACTTCCCGCTGCTGGGCACCTACTGGACCGCCGCCGACGTGATGATCCAGGACATTGCCAAGAAAGAAGGCGGCATGGATAAGCTCAAGGGCAAGAAGATCGCCCTGGTCTACCACGACTCGCCCTACGGCAAGGAACCGATCCCGCTGCTGCAGAAGCGCGCCGCCAAGGAAGGCTTCGAACTGCTGCTGTATCCGGTGACCGCCCCCGGCGTGGAACAGAAGTCCACCTGGCTGCAGATCCGCCAGGCGCGTCCGGCCTACGTGCTGCTGTGGAGCGCCGGCATCATGACGCCCACCGCCATCCGCGAAGCCCAGGCCAGCGGCTACCCGCGCGACAAGATGTACGCGATCTGGTGGGCCGGCTCCGAAGGCGACGTCAAGGACCTGGGCGATGTCGCCAAGGGCTACAACGCCATCACCATCCACAACAGCGGCGCCGACCACGACAAGGTCTATGACGATCTGAAGAAGTACGTCTACGACAAGGGCCAGGGTTCGGACAAGACGGGCAAGACCACGCTCGGCACCATCGCCCACACCCGCGGCATGATGATCTCGATGCTGCAGGTCGAGGCGATCCGCACCGCGCAGGAGAAGTTCGGCAAGGGCAAGGCGCTCACGCCCGACCAGGTGCGCTGGGGCTTCGAGAACCTGAACCTGACGCAGGAACGCCTGAACCAGCTCGGCTTCGGCCAGATCATGCGTCCGGTCAAGACCTCTTGCAGCAACCACAAGGGTGACGACTGGGCCCGCATCGTGCAGTGGGACGGCGCCAAGTTCAAGGTCGTCTCGGACTGGTACCAGGCCGACAAGACCCTGCTGGACCCGATGGTGAAGGAAGCCGCGGCGAAGTACGCCAAGGAAAAGAACATCACGCCCCGCACTTGCGAGAACTGATGTGAACCGGCGGCCGGCGCCCCACGGCGTCGGCCGCCACCAAGCCGCAGGAACCGCCATGACCGCAGCAACCACTACCGCTACTACCGCCGACACCCCCAAGGTGCTGCTCGATGTGAACGGCATCGAGGTGATCTACAACCACGTCATCCTGGTGCTCAAGGGCGTGTCCCTGCAGGTGCCGGAAGGCAAGATCGTGGCCCTGCTGGGCGCCAACGGCGCCGGCAAGACCACCACGTTGCGCGCCATCTCGAACCTGCTCAAGGGCGAGCGCGGCGACGTCACCAAGGGCCACATCCAGTACCGCGATCAGCGCATCGAAAAGCTGTCGCCGGCCGAACTGGTCAAGCGCGGCGTGGTGCAGGTGATGGAGGGCCGCCATTGCTTCGCCCACCTCACCATCGAAGAGAACCTGCTGACGGGCGCCTACACCCGCGACCTCGGCCGCGGCGACACCAGCGCGGCGCTGGACCGCGTCTACCAGTATTTCCCGCGCCTGAAGCAGCGCCGATCCAGCCAGGCCGGCTACACCTCGGGCGGTGAACAACAGATGACCGCCATCGGCCGCGCGTTGATGGCCAACCCCAACATGATCCTGCTGGACGAGCCGTCCATGGGACTGGCGCCGCAGATCGTCGAGGAGATCTTCGAGATCGTGCGCGACCTGAACCAGCGCGAGCGCGTCAGCTTCCTGCTGGCCGAACAGAACACCAACATCGCGCTGCGCTACGCCGACTACGGCTACATCCTGGAGAACGGCCGCGTGATGATGGACGGCGCGGCGCAGGACCTGGCCCAGAACGAGGACGTGAAAGAGTTCTACCTGGGCATTTCCAGCGGCGAGCGCAAGAGTTTCCGCGACAACAAGTTCTACCGCCGCCGCAAACGCTGGCTGGCCTGATCCCTGGAGCGGCGACGCCGGCGCGGTCCGGCTCGCCGCCGGCAACGACACCGCAGTACGGCACACGAGAGGGTGCTATCCCATGTCCGAGTTTTTCGATGTCCTGGAAACCCGAGCGCCCGAGCAACGCGAGCGCGACCTGATGGCGGCCCTGCCCGGCGCCATCGCCCGCGCCATCGCGCGCGCGCCGGCCATTGCCGAGCAGCTGCGCGGCATCGACCCCGCCACGGTCACCTCGCGCGCCGCGCTGGCGCGCCTGCCGGTGCTGCGCAAGCATGAGCTGCTGGAACGCCAGCAGCACTGCCGCGAACAGGCCGCGCAACCGGCCGGACCGCAAAAGGCCTTCGGCGGCTTCTCGGCCATAGGCTGGGGCGAAGCCATGCGCGTGTTCGCCTCGCCCGGCCCGATCTACGAACCTGAAAGCGCCCGCGCCGACTACTGGCGCTTTGCCCGCGCGCTGTACGCCGCCGGTTTCCGCGCCGGCGAGCTGGCCTACAACTGCTTCTCCTATCACTTCACGCCAGCCGGCTCGATGATGGAGACCGCCGCGCACGCCGTCGGCTGCACCGTGTTTCCTGGCGGCACGGGCCAGACGGAACAGCAGGTGCGCGCCATCCAGGACCTGGCGCCCAGCGGCTACACCGGCACGCCCAGCTTCCTGAAGATCATCCTGGAAAAGGCCGACGAGCTCGGGGTGAAACTGGATTCGCTGCGCCGCGCCCTGGTGTCCGGCGAAGCCTTCCCGCCGTCGCTGCGCGACTGGCTGGCCGCGCGCGGCATCGAGGGCTACCAGGCCTACGGCAGCGCCGACCTGGGCATGATCGCGTTCGAGACGCCGGCGCGCCAGGGCCTGGTGCTGGGCGAGGACATCATCGTCGAGATCGTGCGCCCCGGCACCGGCGAACCCGTGCCCGATGGCGAAGTGGGCGAAGTCGTGGTCACCACGCTGAACCCCGACTACCCGCTGGTGCGCTTCGGCACCGGCGACCTGTCGGCGGTGATGCCGGGCATCTCGCCCTGCGGCCGCACCAACACCCGCATCAAGGGCTGGATGGGACGCGCCGACCAGACGACGAAGGTGCGCGGCATGTTCGTGCATCCCTCGCAGGTGGCCGACGTGGTGCGCCGCCATCCGGAAATCCTGCGGGCACGCCTGGTGATCAGCGGCACCACCGGTTCGGACAAGATGGTGCTGCGGGTGGAATCACGCGTGCGCGGCGAAGACCTGGGCGCCCGCATCGCCGAATCGGTGCGCGACGTGACCAAGCTGCGCAGCGACGTGGAATGGGCCGAGGCCGGCTCCCTGCCAAACGACGGCAAGGTCATCGACGACATCCGCACCTACGAATAACAAGGATAAGAAGAAGAAAGGCGCGCGCCCGGGACCGGCAAAGCCCGGGCGCGACAGCGCCGCCAGCAACGGCAGGCTCAATTGCCCAGCGGGCGGGCCAGCCACTCGCGGCCCTTGAGCATGCCGTTCCAGTAGATCCACGGCAGCATCGTCGCCTTCAGGAACCAGGCGCTCTTGCGCGGCACGGTCGGGTCCAGCGGGAACGTGGGCAGCAGCTTGCCGCCATAGCCGAACTCGGCCAGCACGATGCGGCCGCGCTCGACCGTCAGCGGGCACGAGCCGTAGCCGTCGTACGTGACCGGCAGCGCATGCCCTTCGCGCACCGCCAGCAGGTTCTCGGCCACCGTGACGATCTGCTTGCGCGCCGCCGCCGCGGTCTTGGCGTTGGTGGTGCTGATGCCATCGCCCAGCCCGAAGATATTGTCGTAGCGCACATGGCGCAGGGTGGCCGGATCGACCTCGCACCAGCCGGCCCCATCGGCCAGTGCACTCTGGCGCAGGAAATCGTGCGGCACCTGCGGCGGCACCGCGTGCAGCATGTCGAATGACTTCTCGACACGGGTCACCGCCCCCTCGGCGTCCTTGACGTCGAACCAGGCCTTGCGCGCCGGGCCGTCCACCGCCACCAGCGCCGAATTGAACGCCAGCGAAATGCCGTAGCTTTCCACATAGCGCATCAGCGGCGGCACGAAGGTCGGCACGCCGAACAGCACCGCGCCGGCCAGGTCGAATTCGACATCGATACGATCCAGCACGCCGCTGCGGCGCCAGTGGTCGCACGCCAGGTACATCGCCTTCTGCGGCGCGCCGGCGCACTTGATCGGCATGGCCGGCTGCGTGAACAGTGCCTTGCCGCCTTTCAGGCCGCGCACCAGTTCCCAGGTGTAGGGCGCCAGGTCGAAGCGGTAGTTGGAACTGACGCCATTGCGGCCCAGCGTTTCCGACAGGCCCTCGACCTTGTCCCAGGCCAGGCGCAGGCCCGGACACACGATCAATTGCTGATAGCTGACGGCGCTGCCATCCGCCAGCCGGACCTGATTGGCCTCGGGTTCGAAACCGGCCGCCGCGGCCTGCAGCCAGGTGGCGCGGCCCGGCATCACCGCCCTTGTCGGCCGCACGGTCTTGGCCACATCGAACGCGCCACCGCCGACCAGCGTCCAGGCCGGCTGATAGTAGTGCTTGTCGCTGGGCTCGATGACCGCGATGCGCAGGTCCGGGCGCCGCCGCAGCAGGCTGGCGGTCACGCCGATGCCCGCTGAACCGCCCCCGACCACCACCACATCGAAATCGCGCTGCGCCTGTGCTGCCATCTGCATGCTTGTCTCCCTGCTATCGACCGGTCCGGGGTGGCCGGTTCGTCATGTATTGAATTGCCGAGTACAGCGCCATGCCGGCCACCATGGCCGCCACGAAGATCAGGGCCTCCGGCACGCCGGCCGCCGCCGCCACCAGCGCGGGGCCGGGGCAGAAACCCGCCAGCCCCCAGCCCGCGCCGAACGCCAGGCTGCCCAACGCCAGCCGCGGATCGATACGCGTGGCCGTGGGCCAATGCAGCGGCTCGCCGGACAGGCTGGCACGACGACGGCGCAACCAGGCAAAGCCCGCTGCCGTCACGGCCAGCGCACCGCCCATCACCAACGCCAGCGAAGGGTCCCAGCTTCCCGCCAGGTCCAGGAAGCCCAACACCTTGGCGGGATTGGCCATGCCGGAAACGAGCAATCCCAGCCCGAACACCAATCCCGAGAGAAACGCGAACAAGGCCACCATGTCAGCCTCCCATCAGGTGCCGCGCGACATACACGGTGGCAAACCCCGCCGCCATGAAGAGCGCCGTCGCCGCCAAGGAACGGCGCGAGCCGCGCGCCAGCCCGCAGACGCCGTGGCCGCTGGTGCACCCCGACGCGTAACGCGTGCCGATGCCGACCAACAGGCCAGCCGCGATCAGCCGCGCATTGCCCGCCTCCACCACGATCGGCGGCAGCGCGCTGCCCAACCGATACAGCCAGGGCGACAGGCACAGGCCCAGCAGGAACGCCAGGTGCCAGCCGGCATTTCGATCAGGCGGCAACAGCCCGCCGAGGATGCCGCTGATGCCTGCGATGCGGCCCGCGCCCAGCATCATGAGAACGGCGGCCACGCCAATAACCGCGCCGCCGGCAAGCGCGCTTGCGGGAGTAAAGGCGGACAGGTCGATCATGACGCGAGCGCCGCCATGGTCCGACCGCAATACAGGCTCGACAGCGTCTTCATGACCTGGTTGACCTCGAAGCTGGCCAGTTGGTAGTACACGTACTTGCCCTGGCGCCGCGTGCTCACCAGGCCTTCGTCGCGCAGCACGCCCAGCTGCTGCGACAGCGTCGGCTGGCGGATGCCGGTCAGGGATTCCAGTTCACCGACGTTGCGCTCGCCCTGCACCAGTTGGCACAGCAGCAGCAGCCGGTCTTCGTTGGCCAGCGCCTTGAGCAGCGCGCAGGCCTGGGAGGCGGATTCGCGCAGCGCGGCGACTTCGCAATCGTTCAGGGCAGTCAGCATTTGATGGGGATCAATCGGCGGGAAAGAGTTTGATCATTATATTGACGGATAAACTATCCAACAATATTATTGAAAAATATATATTGTTCTGCGCCCCTCCTTTGCTCCCGGCCCCCCCTCTCATGAACCCGCATATCCAGGCCTTCTTCGACCCGGTCACCGCCACCGTCACCTACGTGGTCCACGAGCCCGTGGCGGGCGGCGCCTGTGCCATCATCGATTCGGTGCTGGACTACGACCCCAAGTCCGGCCGCACCACCACCGCCAGCGCCGACCGCGTCATCGCCTATGTGCGCGAACACGGACTGCGCACCGAATGGCTGCTGGAAACCCACGCCCACGCCGACCACCTGTCGGCCGCCCCCTATCTGCAGCGCGAGCTGGGCGGCGTCATCGCCATCGGCCAGAGCATCCGCACCGTGCAGGGCGTGTTCAAGAAGATCTTCAACCTCGAACCCCAATTCCAACTCGACGGTTCGCAGTTCGGCCGCCTGTTCGCCGATGGCGAAACCTTCCGGATCGGCGCCCTCACCGCCAGCGCCATGCACGTGCCCGGCCACACGCCGGCCGACATGGCCTACCGCATCGGCGACGCCGTCTTCGTCGGCGACACGCTGTTCATGCCCGACGTCGGCACCGCGCGCTGCGACTTCCCCGGCGGCGATGCCCATCAGTTGTACCGTTCCATCCGGCGCCTGCTGGACCTGCCCGGCGACACCCGCCTCTACATGTGCCATGACTATCCGCCCGCCGGGCGCGAGGCCGCCTGGCAGACCACGGTGGCCGAGCAGCGCCACGCCAACATCCACGTGCGCGACGGCATCGGCGAAGACGACTTCGTCGCCATGCGCACCCGGCGCGACGCCACCCTGTCCATGCCGACCCTGATCCTGCCCGCCATCCAGGTCAATATCCGCGCGGGCCATTTCCCGCCGGCCGAAGACAACGGCGTGCGCTACCTCAAGATCCCCGTCGACGCGCTCTAGCCGGCGTCCGCGGCGGCACGGCCGGGCGCGCACTTGCGCGCCGCCGGGATATCCCGCAAGATCGGCCGGTCACAAGATTGCCGATCCGACGGAACCTCCCATGTTCGCCGAAGCCGAAGCCGACCCCGTCCTGTCCAAGGAAGCCTTCAAGCCGCTGGAGGCCAAGCTGCGCGTCGCGCTGCTCAATGCGCAGTACCAGCGCCTGCAGAAGGCCGAGAAATCCCTGCTGGTGGTGGTGGCCGGCATCGATGGCGCCGGCAAGGGCGCCACGGTCAACCTGCTCAACGAGTGGATGGACCCGCGTCACATCAGGACGCTGGCCTATGGTCCGCCGGAAGGCGATGAACTGGAACGCCCGCCGATGTGGCGCTACTGGAAAGACCTGCCGCCCAAGGGCAGCACGGGCATCGTCTTCGGTTCCTGGTACACGCCGCTGATCCGCGAAGCCGCGCGCAAGAAACCCAACCAGGACAACATCGAGGCGCAATCGGTCGCCATCCGGCGCTTCGAGGCCATGCTGGCGGCCGAGGGCGTGCAAATACTCAAGCTCTGGTTCCACCTGTCGTCCGACGCCCAGCGGGCGCGCGCCAGGCGCCTGCTGGCCAGTCCCGAAACCTCGTGGCAGGTCAGCCCGGTCGATCTCAAGGTGTACAAGAAGTACGACCGCATCCGCAACAGCGGCCAGGTCGTCATCAATCACACCGACAGCGGCCATGCGCCCTGGGTGGTGATTCCCAGCGCCGACGAGAACATGCGCGCCGCGCGCACCGCCGAGGCGGTCCTGGCCGCCATGCGCCAGCAGACCGTGCCGCGCATTCCGCCAACGTTCGTGGCCCATACCGGCCCGGCCCGCATTCTCGACCGGCTCGGCCAGCTGGACTATGACGCCAAGCTCGACCGTGAAGACTACGAGTCCGAGCTTGGCCTGCTGCAAGGCCGGCTGGCGCGCGCGGCGCGCTCGAAGAAGTTCCAGGAACGCTCGCTGGTATTGGTGTTCGAGGGCCAGGACGCGGCCGGCAAGGGCGGCGCCATCCGCCGCATCACCCATGCGCTGGACGCGCGCCAGTTCGACATCACGCCGGTGGCCGCGCCCAACAGCTACGAGCTGTCGCGCCCCTACCTGTGGCGCTTCTGGCGCCACGTGCCGCGGCGCGGCCGCATCGCCATCTTCGACCGCTCCTGGTATGGCCGGGTGCTGGTCGAACGGGTCGAGAAGATCACCCCGCCGGCGCACTGGCGCCGCGCCTACGCCGAAATCAACGACTTCGAGGCGCAACTGGCGGGCAGCGGCGCGCTGGTGCTGAAGTTCTGGCTGGCGATCACCGCCGACGTGCAGCTCGAACGCTTCAAGGACCGCGAGAAATCGCCGTTCAAGAACTTCAAGATCACCCCCGACGACTGGCGCAACCGCGACAAGTGGAAGGAATACGCGGCCGCCACCAACGAGATGCTGGCCCGCACCGACGTCAAGCATGCCCCGTGGCATCTGGTGTCGGCCAACGACAAGCGCTACGCTCGCCTGCAGGTGCTGCGGCACATCGTCGAAACCCTGGAAAACCAACTCTGACCCCAAGGAGGCCACGCGCCATGAGCTCCGCCGAAATCCGCCCCGTCGTCGCCGCCGATTTTGACGTCTGGCTGCCCCTGTGGAAGGGTTACCAGGACTTCTACCGCGTCGACATCGCCGACGCCGTCACCCGCAACACCTGGGCCCGCTTCCTCGACCCGGCCGAACCGGTGCACGCCGCCCTGGCCTACGACAGCGGCAAGGCCGTCGGCATGGTGCACTGGATTTTCCACCGCTCCACCTGGACCGCGGGCGACTACTGCTATCTGCAGGACCTGTACGTGGAACCGGACACCCGCGGCACCGGCGCCGGTCGCAAGCTCATCGAACACGTCTATGCACAGGCCGCCGCCGCCAACTGCGCCCGCGTGTACTGGCTGACCCACGAGACCAACGCCACCGCCATGCAGCTGTACGACCGCATTGCCGACCGCTCCGGCTTCGTCCAATACCGCAAGGTGCTGCCGTGAGCGCGCGCGATCCGGACTGTCCGCTGTGCCAGACCGATGGCGGCACACTGCTGTGGCGGGGACCGCACCTGCGCCTGATCGAAGTCGATGATCCCGACTACCCAGGCTTCACCCGCGTGGTCTGGAATGCGCATCTGGCCGAAATGACCAGCCTGTCGACCCATGGCCGCGATCTGCTGATGCGCGCCGTGTACGTGGTGGAGGAAACACAGCAAGCGATCCTGACGCCCGACAAAATCAACCTGGCATCGCTCGGCAACATGGTGCCGCACCTGCACTGGCACGTCATTCCGCGCTGGCGTGGCGACCGCCACTTTCCGGATCCGATCTGGGCGGCCCCGCGTATCGCGGCCGGCGCCGAGCCGGCCGGATGGGCCGAACGCCAGGCCCGTGTCCAGGCGCTGCTGCCGCGTTACCGCAATCGGCTGGTCGAAGCCATGAACGCGCTGCTGTGGCATTGAGACGGGCGGCCGCGGTACAGAACGGTCAGGCCGGCGGCGATCGAATCCATCCAAATCCTATGTAAATCAAGGCCTTCTCCGTCAGAGAACAAGCACAATTCAGGTAATATTCAACTTTCCCAGCATTACGCTGCACCGCAGCAATCAAGGAGCGAATATTGACCCTGCAGGCCCCGCCCCCGTCCCGGCCCGTTTCTTTCCTGCAGGCATTCCTCCGCTCCGAAGCCCTTGGCGGCTATGTCCTGATGCTGGCCGCCGTGGTCGCCCTGGCCATCGCCAATAGTCCGCTCGCCCCCCACTATTTCGAAGCGCTCGGGGCCAAGCTGGGCTTCCAGGCCGGCCCGGTGATACTCAAGGAATCGGTGCTGCACTGGATCAACGATGGCCTGATGGCCGTGTTCTTCCTGCTGGTCGGGCTGGAGATCAAACGCGAAGTGCTGGACGGCCAGTTGCGCGGGGCGGCCCGCATCGTGCTGCCGGGCATCGCCGCCCTGGGCGGCATGGCGATGCCCGCCCTCATCTACGTCCTGGTCAACCTGGGCGGCCCCGACACGCTGCGCGGCTGGGCCATTCCAGCCGCCACCGACATCGCCTTCGCCCTCGGCATCCTGGCCCTGCTCGGCAGCCGCGTGCCGACCTCCCTGAAGGTATTCCTGACCGCGCTGGCGATCCTGGACGACCTGGGCGCCATCGTCATCATCGCGCTGTTCTACACGTCCGAACTGAACCTGTTCGCGCTGGCCATGGCCGGCGCGTTGCTGGCCTGCCTGGTCTGCCTGAACCGGGCGGGCGTGCTGCGCCTGGCGCCCTATCTGCTGATCGGCGTGGTGCTCTGGTATTTCGTGCTGAAGTCCGGCGTGCACGCCACGCTGGCCGGCGTCGCGTTGGCCCTGACCATCCCGCTGCGTCCGCAGAACCAGGGCCACGCGGGCGCGCATTCGCCGCTGCACGCGCTGGAACACGCGCTGCACAAGCCCGTGGCCCTGCTGATCGTGCCGCTGTTCGGCTTCGCCAATGCCGGCGTGTCATTCGCAGGCATGGGGCTGTCCAGCCTGGCGCAACCCGTGCCGCTGGGCGTGGCGCTGGGCCTGTTCCTGGGCAAGCAGCTGGGCGTGTTCGGTTTCGCCTGGCTGGCCATCCGGTCCGGCATCGCCAGCCTGCCGCGCCATGCCAGTTTCACGCAGCTGTATGGCGTGGCCCTGCTGTGCGGCATCGGCTTCACGATGAGCCTGTTCATCGGCGCGCTGGCGTTCACCGATCCGGCCGCGGTCGATGCCACCAAGATCGGCGTGCTGACCGGTTCACTGGCCTCGGCGGTGGCGGGCTTCCTGCTGCTGCGCGCCAGCGGCGCCACGGAAAGCGAGGCCAAGGCCACGGCTTGGCTCGGTACGCCGCGGAAGTAGACTGGTGGCATCCCCGACAGGAGCCGCCATGAAGCCGTCCGCCATCTCCGTGCAGCGCGTCTATGAAGGTATCGGCCCCGATGGGCACTACCGGGCCCTGGTGGACCGCATGTGGCCCCGCGGCCTGCGCCGCGCCGACCTGGCGCTGGACGAATGGGCCAAGGACCTCGCTCCCAGCAGCGAACTGCGCAAGTGGTTTTGCCACGTCGACGAACGCTGGGACACCTTCCGCGAGAAATACCTGGCCGAACTGGCCGAACCCGAGCAGCAGGCCCGCATGGACGCCCTGCTGCAGGCCGCCGGCGAGCGCCCGGTGACCCTGCTGTATGGCGCCCGCGATACCAAGCACAACCAGGCGGTGGTATTGCGCGACGCGCTGCAAGAATACGCCCGGCATCACCGCAAGCGCCTGGCGCGGGCCGGGGGCTAGGCCCTCGACACGCCAATGCTGTCCGCAAGGGGCGCGTCGACCCGCCGACGCGCTTCGCGTGCAGCCTAGCCGCCCGCCTTCGTCGGGTTGGACAACGGGAAGCCGCTGTCGGTCAGGCAGGCCTTGATCCAGGCATGGTCGTCGCTGTCGTCGACCTCGCCATCGAACTGGGGCAAGGGCTTGGACGAATACGTCGGCGCCTTCACCTTGGGGCCCGTATTCCAGCGCGCGTCGTCGTCAATGCTGCCCGGGCAACTCGCGTCGTTGCCGTTGTACGAGCAGGACGCGACCGGCACCGGCTTGTTGTCGACCACCTTGGCCACATAGCGCTGTACGTACACCGAGCCGGTGGCCCAATACTCTTCCGTGCTGCAGACGCGATCATCGTTCTGGTAATGCCGGGTCGAAAAGCAGGCGTAGTACTTGTAGTCGGGCGGCAAGACATCGCATGACGTCTCATAGCCCGAGTAAGGGCCGCCCGTGAACTGCTTGCGGAACTCGCGCTGGCTCAACGCCACGCGGATCAACCTGGGAAGACTGTCGCCCTTCCCGCGTTCCTTGAACTCGCTGGCGCGGGAGCGGATCAGGTCGGCCGCGACGGCGCCCGGCGTCTTCTCATCGGGCAGCGATTCGGGGTCGGACACCAACCCCTCCAGGCGCATGTTGCGGGCCTCGATCCAGCGGCGCTGGCTGTCCACCAGCATCGCGCGGATCTGCGCATCCGGCGCCTGCTTGAGCAAGGCGGCGTAGGCCCGGTTCAACTCGGCGTCGGCGGCCACCGCGCCGCGGTCCGAGCAGATCAGCTTCTCGGCGGGCGTGCCGGCCTTGTGGCAATCGATCGCCCACGCCGGCGCCGACAGGGCGCCCAGCCCGGCCAGGCACAGCAGCCGCGCCGCGCGATTCGTGAAACCCATGGTGTTTCTCCCTGGCGCCTGGCCGCTGGTTCAGCGGCTGACGACCTCGCTGTCTTCCATGACGATGCGGTAGCGGTTGCGCAGGTCAAGGACGTAAGTGAAATTGGAGGTGCCGGTCGCGGTCTTGCCGCGCTCCGGACTCGACACCTTGAAATCGTAGAGCCCCTTGACCATGCACATCTGGTCCTGGCACTTGGCCTTCAGCGAATTCTGGTCGACCACGAAGCGCCGCACCGGCCAACGGGCGAAGTAGGCCGTCTTGTCCGCCAGGATCTCCGACTTCGGGCGCGACTTCTTGAAGTAGTCGACCGTATCCGCGTAGAACTCGCGCGTGAAATTCATCGCCTCTTCATTGGTCCCGCTGCCCGCCTGGATCATCAGCGTCGCGGCGTTGATCGCGCGCTGCTCGTCCGAGAGCGGCGCCGGCGCGGGAGGATTCTTGGTCATGTACGGATTGGTCACCGGCGGGGGGCCGGATGGCGCCGGCGCGGCATTGGGCGCGGCCGGCTTGCGCGGCGGCAGCCGGGTATCGTCGTCCGGCGCCTGGGCCTGCGGCGCGGTCGCGGTGGCGGGTCCGGCCGCCGGCACCGTGCGCGGGGCGCCGCCCTGCTGCGGCTCGCTGGAAGCCGTCTTCACATTGCCCGTGCGGTTGATGCCGTACTTGGCGATTTCCTGCGGCGAAAAGAAATACATGTCCTTGGACGGCGTGCTGAACATGATGCCCAGCACGTCCGCCGACACCCCGTACTTGGGCAGGGTGGTGACGATATCCGACACGCCGAACTGGGCCTGCTCGCCCGTCATTTCGGGCGCGGTGATCTGGTGCACGCCAAGACGGCCTTCGGCCAGCCGCTGGCGACCCGCGAAGAACACGAACGCGCATGCCGAGGCACAGTAGCTGTCCTTGGGGATGTAGGTATTGAGCCCGCGCTCGTAGACCTCCTCGGCCACCACCAGCCCGATGTGCACCAGGCCGCCGCCATTGTTCTGCAGGATCAGGGTGGAGATGGTCGGATGCTCGCGCAGCGCCTTCTTCATGTGCAGCAGGTCGTTGGCGCTGACCGCGCCGACGTAGATCAGCAGGTTCGGCTCGCTGGGCAGGTAGAAGAACGGGCCATAGCGCTCGGGCTCTTCCTTTTGCTGCGCGGGCGCCTGGGCCTGGGCGGGCGACATGGAAACACCCATCAGGGTGAGCGCCAGGCTCATGCCCAGCGCCGTCAGTTTTCTTTTCAGCATTCTCAGTCCTTGTCCTCGCAACGCATGCCACGGGCCGGATCGCCTCCGGGGTCGTTTTCGCTTCGCGCCGCCACATCCGCGAGATGGCGCGGCCCCCTCGAAACCGGGATTTTATCCATCTCGCCGGACATCGCCATTTTTCCGGCCCGTTGCCCCGCCCCGCGCGCCAGGCTAGCGCGCCTGGCAAGCCTGCACGCCATCGGCAATCGCGCGAGCCAGCCGCTGGATGGTCTCGGGCTTGGCCAGCCGGGCTTCCTCATCCGGGTTCACGATCACCCCCGCCTCCACCAGCACCGCCGGCATCGTGGCGGTCTTGAGCACCGCCAGCCCATCGTAGCGATGCACACCCAGGCGCGGGTCCAGCAACGGCCGGTTTTCACCGGCGATGGGTTCGGCGTGATACAGCGACGGCTTCTCGCCCGCCGCCAGCAGCGCTTCGCCGATCGCCTTGGCGCAGCGCAGGCTGTCCTCATAACGGGGATTGAGCCGCGACACGAAAATAGAAAACCCCGCGAATTCGCGCTGGCGGCCGGCGTCGATGTAGTGCTGCTGCATCGAGTCGTGGTGGATCGAGATGAAGAAATCCGCACCCGGCGCGATCCGGGTACGGCGACCCAGCGGCACCTCGGCGCCGTCGGCCGACACCCGCGTCACGCGATCACCCGATGCCTGCAGGTCGGCCGCCACCGCGCCGCTCAGGTCCAGGTTGTACAGGTACTCCACCCGCCCGCTGGCGCCTGTCGCGCCCGGCTGCCGGGGCGTATGGCCGGTGTCGACCACGACATGGGCGGCCTGCGCCAAGCCCGCCGCCAACCCCAGCACGGACGCCGCGATGCGGCGCGCCCATCTGCCCGCCATTTTCCCGCCCACTCGACCATCCATGACTGCTGGCACGTTTGTCTTCGCCCTGTAAAGAACCCGGGTAGCCACCCCTGTGGCGGCACCGACTGCCGCGGATTCTCGCGCAGCCGGCCGCGGCCGGCAATGGCAGCTTGCAGCGCTGCGGGGCGGATTCGTAACAACCCACGCATTGCCCGTCGCCTGTCGTCCACGATTGCCTCTCACCCGCGCATCGCCGCATGAACATCGGCGCGATGCCCGCGTGGAAGCAAATGACATGGATGGTTACCGGCGCGTGGCGTTCAGGCCGCTCTCATTTTGGCGCGCTACCATCAAAGCCATGCCCCTCGCATCCGCGGGCGCATCCCGGCTCGCGGCATCCTTACCCGGAGGTCCCCAGCATGAGCAATCTGAACGGAAAAGTCGCCGTCGTCACCGGCGCCGCCAGCGGCATCGGCAAGGAAATCGCGCTGACCCTGTCGCGCGCCGGCGCCGCGGTCGCCATTGCCGACTTGAACCAGGCCGGCGCCGACGCCGTCGCCCGCGAAATCGAACAGGCCGGCGGCAAGGCCATGGGCGTGGCCATGGACGTCACCAACGAAGACGCCGTCAACCAATGCATCGACCGCGTCGCCGCCGCCTATGGCAGCATCGACATCCTGATCTCGAACGCCGGCATCCAGATCGTCAATCCCATCGAGAACTTCGCCTTCGCCGACTGGAAGAAAATGCAGGCCATCCACGTCGACGGCGCGTTCCTCACCACCAAGGCCGCGCTCAAGCACATGTACAAGGACGATCGCGGCGGCGTGGTCATCTACATGGGCTCGGTGCATTCGCACGAAGCCTCGCCGCTCAAGTCCGCCTACGTCGCCGCCAAGCACGCGCTGCTGGGCCTGGCGCGGGTACTGGCCAAGGAAGGCGCCAAGCACAACGTGCGCTCGCACGTCATCTGCCCCGGCTTCGTGCGCACGCCCCTGGTCGAAAAGCAGATTCCCGAGCAGGCCAAGGAACTGGGCATCAGCGAAGAAGACGTGGTCAAGAAAGTGATGCTGGGCGATACCGTCGACGGCGTCTTCACCACCGTCGAGGACGTGGCGCAGACGGCGCTGTTCCTGTCGGCCTTCCCCAGCGCGGCGTTCACGGGGCAGTCGTTCGTGGTCAGCCATGGGTGGTATATGCAGTAAGTCTTGATATCCTTGGGTCGCGGTCAGGCGCGCTTGCTTCCTGTACGCGCCGTCCGATTTCGACTCGAGGATTGCCATGTCTTTCAGCACCGACGCCTGGGCGCGCAACGCCGCGCTGTACGAAAAAACGCGCACCATGCCGTTCAACCAGGAACTGGCCAGCGGCCAGCTCAGCGAACAGGCGTTCCGCCACTACATGATCCAGGACGCCCACTACCTGCTGGCCTTCGGCCGCGCCCTGGCGGTCGCCGCCGCCAAGGCCGACCATGCCGACGGCGTGGTGCAGTTCGCCGACGCGGCCAAGAACGCCGTGGTGGTCGAACGCAGCCTGCATGAAGGCTTCATGAAGCAGTTCGGCATCGACGCCGAGACCTTCGCCAGCACCCCGCTATCGCCGGCCAGCCATCACTACACCAGCTTCCTCATCGCCACGGCGTGGAGCGCGCCGTACCCGGTGGCGCTGGCGGCGTTGCTGCCGTGCTTCTGGATCTATGCCGAGATCGGGCGCGACATCCACTCGCGCGCGACCCGTCCGAATCCGTATGGGGCGTGGATCGATACGTACGCCGGGGAGGAATTCCACGCGCTGGTGCGTGAAGTGATTGCGTCGGTGGACCAGGCGGCCGAGAAGGCCTCGCCCCAGACGCGGGACGAGATGCACCGGGCGTATACGCATGCGGCGCAGTTGGAGTGGATGTTCTGGGATTCGGCATATCGGCTGGGAGAATGGGCGGTGTGAGGGACGCGGCGGCGCCTGCCGCGTGACAGGCGCCTTCCCTTACAGGTGTCGCTTGAAAGCGATGATGGCCGCGCCAACCGCGCTGGAGGCCTGCGAATAGGGCGTGCCTGTGCCCATCTCCTTCTCCGCCTGCTCGTACTGATTGCTGTTGATCAGACGGGCGATCTTGCCTGCCTCGGCATGAAACGCCTTGTGCTTCTGGACGATCGCGCCAAACTCGGGCTTCGCGCTGTACTTCAGCTTCCCTTCCCCATATAGCCAGACCCCGAGCTGGCAACAATTGTCCTTGCCAATGGTTTCCGCATCCATCTGCTCCTTTCTGCTGATGGCGGAACGGAACTTCAGTTTCCACTCGGCGTGCTTTTGAATCGATTCATCCAGGTTCATGCTTGGCTCCTTCAACTGAGGCGGCAACGATTGATTTGCCCCATTTGGAAAGAGTAGAGAATCGAGACTGGGCACGACTTGTTTGGCGTCATGGACCTGGGTTGCGGGCAGCCGGAAAGGGGCGGGGCGGGAGAATATCAGACTAAAGGTGGATGCGCGCGGTGGAGCGAACCTCCATCACACCCTCGTATAGTTCCAGTACCGACACATCGAAGGTGCCACCGCCCAGATCGAAGACTAGGAATTGGGTCTCGTCTTCACGTTGATGCAGACCATACGCCAGCGCCGCCGCGGTCGGCTCGTGGATGAAACGCTCGACCTTCAGGCCAGCCAATTCGCCTGCATCGCGGCTCGCCTCTATATATGTGTGCTTATCGAGTATCGAGCATAATTTTGGATGCGACTATCGAGATATTTTTGACTCTTTATGGGCACATCACGCTCGAGATATCTTAACAATGCCTTCAATAAACGTCTGCATAGAGCGGAGGGCATCTGACGCCCTTTTCGCAAATGCTGGTTTATGCGAATCTTGACTCCTGATAGCTCAGACTTCGCAGTACGCCATTGCATTAATCGAGGCCACAATCGCCTCATGCAATCTGCAGTTCATTCAACTACAACTCTCGGAAACAACTCCACTGCCGATGGCTGCTATTGTTCCATTTTCTACCAAAGCAAACTAAAAATTGGTCCAATAAAATATACTAACCTATCCACTTAACCTCAAAATCAGCTAGCTGAGTTTGAAGTTCTGCCTCACGCTCGAACCAGCAATCAAACCCCTCAGTATCACTTCTCTTCAAGTAAAGATAATATCCGCCAGTGTCGCCATCACGATCATCAGCAACAAGGATTTCCCAGCCAGAATATTCGCCACTTACAACAACACCCCTTCGAACAATAGACATATTTACACCTCAGTCCTTATAGGGAACATGATTGTTAGAAACATATTTCCCAGTCACAGGGTCTTTAACTCCAAAATGCACATGCGGAACTCCCGGAGCGTGTGCTCCTGATATAGATCCTGAGTCGATACGGAACTCCTTGGTGCCATCGGCGCTATGAAATACCCCAGAGCCAGGCCTACCGATTTCCCTGTATCCGGGACCGAGATATTTCTGTCCTGCAGATAAGGCCTCATCGGTTGTGAGCGTCATAGAGCTCGTGAAATTTTTCTTACCAGATAAAGTTTCACTGATAACTTGATCTACGCGCTGCGCGGCACCTGCCTCCAGTTGAATCTGCTTTTCAGCATTAACAAAGGATTTCCAGTTTTCAGTAGGACCAGTTAATGGAGTACGCTGTGTCGTAGTCGCTTTTGCACCGCTAAGGGCCGACGCCTTGGCCTCCTCAGCTACCGATTGTATTCTCCGGCCCGCTGCTGATCCGCCGCCCTTTAGCCCCGCAGCCAACGCTGGCGGCACAAATGCCGCAGCCAGCGTTTCGCGCCGCATCGCCTGCAAGTCCTGGGCCTCTTGCTGAGTCAGATAGCCGCTTTCATACAGTTCCTGCCCCGACATCGAGGCCAGCCACGGACCGTTGCCGGCCGCTTCGAGTTCTTGCTGGGCGGCATACGCCCGCCACTCTAGGTTCGAATAGTATTGCTTGCGTGCCTGCAGCAAGTTATTGGCAGCTGTGGCCGCTTCCGTGCGATCCAGACTCTTGGCCTGCTCCTCAAGCGCCGAAATATCGGCGCGCAATTCTTGCGCCGCCGCCACGCAGGCGCCTGGGTTCTCAAGGCACGCACTGTCCGCTGCATAGTTGCGTTCCGTGCTGATGGCCTGCAGCCTACGGACCTCCATCTCAGCTTGCTTGCAAGTCCCCCCCTTGCATTCCTTCCATGCTTGAAGGGCCGCGAGGTACGACTTGAGCTCGTCTGGCTTGAGATAGTTGTTTTCGGTCTCGTTGGTAGCCGCGAAAACCGCCTCGGCGCCAGACACGCCTGACGCTTGCGCGATTCCCGCTACCAGCGAGCCGACCAGGTTGCGACGTACCTCCTTCTCTTCCGGGGTCATCTTTGATGCATCACCACTCAGCAACGCATTAATCACAGCCCCGGAACCCGCACCAAGTGCTCCCGCGCTGCAATCGCTGCCCTTGCCGGCGGCCCCCGCACATCCCACAATCGCGTGCATTGCGGCGCGAGCGGCTTCCGCCTGCGGCCCGTCTCCCAGTGCCGAGACAATTTCCTTTACCTGGGACGCCGCCAACCCTTGCAAATAGTTGACCGCGACAGCCTGTATCGCGTCACCGGTGGCGCCGGTCACATTGCCGCTCACCGCCCCCAGGATCGCGGTCAGCCAACGACGGCTCTCGCCACCCGGCCCCCACGTCTTCGCATCCTCAAGGGCTTGCCGCAACTGATCTCGACGGGGTCCTTCAGGCTCATTCTTCAGCGCATCTTCCAGCGCTTTGGCTTCCTTGGCCCGATTCGTCAAGAACTGCCCCACCTGCCGCTGAGACTCCGCCACGATCTCGAACCCCGCCTCGATCTTCTCCTTGTCAAAGATCGGTTTAAGCGCATTCAAGGTATCGGACGACGTGTCACGATTGAGCGAGGCGATCGTCTCGGCCGCCGTCATTCCCGTCAGATTTTGCTGAGCAACCTCATCGCGGATCAACACCGTGCCGCCGCTGATCGCGCTATACGTGGTCGAGCTGTCCCGGCCGCTGGCGGCTGCCACCACCGGGGTGCCCATCCCCAGCCCGCCCGATGTCTGCGGCACGCTCGTGCCCGGCTGCGCCTTCGAGCCACCGGCCACGTTGCCCTTGGCGTCCGTACCCAGCCCAGCATCCTTGCCACCATCCTTTCCGCCCGAGCCGCCCCATCCGTACCCGCCGCTGATCCCGACCTGGCTCGCCTTGTAGCTGGCGCTGTTCTTCAGGTTCTCGGTCACCAGCGTGCCCGTCGCCAGCGTGTTCAGCCCCTCGGCCACGGCCTTGTCGCTGCTGGCGATGAGCCCGCCTATCAGTGTCGTGTTGTTCTTGACATCGACGATGAAGCCGCCATCCCCCGCCTTCAGGCCCGCCTGCTCCGAGGCTGACTTGAAGTTGCTCTTCATCTGGCCTTGCGACACATTGCCAGATATGGTGCTGGTGCAATACCCATAGCAAAGACTGCCTGCGATGCCCGCGCTTTGCTGTTTGGACGCGTAGGTGCTTATGTCCTGCAAGGTCTCGATGCGCAGGTTGTTGCCGACCGACGCCACGATCCGATCAGCCTGGCCGATGGCGCCGATCAACGACGTGTCGCCGCCAGACTGCAGGCCAAGCACCTTGCCCGCCGTCACCGTACTGCTGGTCCAGCTGGTGTCCTTGCCATCGGCCTTGCCGCGCGCGGCGCTGGCCGCGACGTTCAGCGTGAAGCCCACCCCCTGTGAGCCCACAGTCACACCGACGCCGATACTGGCGTTGGTGCTCTTGTTCGTGCTGTGCTGCTCGAAGGTGTTCTGGGCGGCGCGCAGGGCAATGTCACCGTCCGCCTTGATGGCCGCGTTGTTGCCGGCCGACAGGCTCGATCCCGTCACCGTAACGTTGGAAGCCTGGCCCCCGCCTTGCGCGATAACGGTCAGATCCCGTCCTGCAGCCACGGTGGACCCACGAACCGACGCGGATTCGCGCTTTGTGGTGCTTTGGCTCTTGCTCGATCCCAGGTCGATACTGATGTTCAGGCCGCCCGCCGCACGGGGATCTGCCTGAATCGCGTCATAGGCATTGACGCCGGCCAAGCCGGTCGTGGCCAGGGCTAGCCCCTGCATGACCTTGTTGTCGGTCTTGCCCGCCGCGTTGCTCATCTTGCCGGCGGTCTGCATCGCACTCAACAGCGGCGTGCTCGCGTTGATGCTCAAGCCGCTCTGTTTGACCTCGTGGAACTCCTTCTCGCGCGCGGTATCGACTGCGGCCGCGATGTTCACGTCACGCCCGATCAGCGTCACATCGCCTTGGCGCGCCAGCACATTGCTGCCAACAACATTGAGCGACTTGCCGGCGTTGATGAGCGCGTTACCCTGGACACTGCCCACCGTGCTCGCGGTATGCAGCACCTTATCGCCATCCAGAATATCGGTCTGTTGGCGCGAGCCATAGCTCAGACCCCCCATCGCGCCAAAACCAGATTTCTTGACCTTTTCGTACTGGTACTCCTCCGACGTGTTCTGCGCTGCCACGATATTGACGTTGCGGTCAGCCGACATGACAAGGTCGTTCTGGGCTGCCACATTGGAGCCAACGACGTTCAGGTCGCGTCCGGCCATCAGCACTGCACTGTCGCCCGTGAAAGTCGAGGAAGCCGATGTTGTCCAGTCCGACTCGGTCTTGCGGTGTTCGCTCTTGCTCGACAGGAACCCGCGCTTCTTGTAATAGGTCTCGCTGTAGGCGTAATTGCTGTCGGTGCCGGCAACGACATTGATGTCGCGTCCCGCCCCCACGGCCAGCTGCTTGTCCGAGGTGACTTCGGCCGCGCGAGCGTTCACGTCCTGTCCGGCAATCAGCGTGAGGTTGCCGCCAGCGACGATGCGCGATCCCACTTCGGTGGCCGACCGCATCTCGGAGCGATTCTTCTTGCCGTAGTCGTATGACTCGGCATACCGCTCCTGCTCGGTGGTCAGGTTGATATCGTTGCCCGCCTGGATACGCGCGTCCCCGGTCGCGGCAATACCCGCGGCCTGCGCGTTGACGTCGCGCCCGGCTTGCACGTTCAAGTCACCGGCATCGATACGCGCCACGCCGTCGACCCGCGTGCTGCTGACCCCGCCGCTGGCGTTCGATTGCGTCGAGGCTTTCAGATTGACATCGCGCCCGGCGCTCAACGCGACCTTGTCACCCTTGAGCAACCCCGCCAGATTCTCGATATCGTTGCGCGCCGCCAGGTTTACTGTCTTGCCCTGCATCGAGCCAACGGTATTGCGTACGTTCTCGGCCTCGACGATCAACGCGTTGCGCGCGCCGATGGTGCCGCTGTTATTGACGTCGCCCGAGGTGTTTATGCGCGTGTCGCGCCCCGCGATCAACGTACCGTCGCCACGCAGGTCGCCCGGCTTGACGGCAAGATATACCTGCGGCGTAAGCACCGTCTGCTGGCTTCCATCAGGCAGCGTGACCGTCTGTTCCACCAGCCACACAATGTCGCTGGTCAGGTGCCGCATCTGGTCTTCGGTCAGGGCCGTCCCCACCGTCAGCCCGTATTGAGTGGCGAAGTCGGCGCCCGCGGCCAGCAGGGCCTTGTACTGGGTTTCATTGTCGGTATAGTCGCCGACGAAGCGCTGCCCGGTGGCCAGCATGATCTGCTCGGCGACCATCTTCTGCTCATAGAAGCCGTCGCCCAGACGCTTGAGAATGTGGCCGCTGTCCTGGTTGATTTTCTGCAGCAGGAAGTCGCTTGATACGGGTTGGCGCTGGCCCAGGAACCGGCTGTCGGTGGCGATCAGGTACGGCGCTTCCGGCGCCGTCATGACCCGATACAGGGCGTTGGTGGGAACCGTGGGCGGCAAGGTGACGACCCGAATGATCCCCTTGCCTGGCAGGCCGACCTCCAGGACCCGCGCGGGCGCCTGAATGTTGGCGATGGCGCTGGCGCCTGGCGACCGATTGCCGGTCTGGGGCGGCGCGGTATTGCCGTCCGAGCTGGCCACGGCCAGTTCGATGCGCTGGGGCGCCACGACGTCCTTGTAGTCGGAGGTGCTTTCATTGCGATCTTGCCCTTTGCCGACCGTGCGCACTTCGATGCCTGTCCGCTCGATTGAACGGACACCTTCGGCGCCCAGGTTATTGATCGCGGGACCCACCACCGACAAGGTGCCACCGGCGACAATGCGGCTCTTGTCATTGGTGACCGTACCGGTGAATGTGGCGGCGCCGCCGACAATGATCTTGGCGGGATCTGTCGACAAGGTGCGGCTTTCCATGACGACTTCTTCAACCTTGTAGTAGAAGAAGTTCTTGACCAACCTGCTGTTGAAGTCCGCGTTGAAGGCGTAGATCTTTCCCGCGAGTTCATCGTGGCGCGCCTTGTTCAGGGCCAGCGCCTGCTCGCGTTCCGGCGTCGATACGAGGCAAATCTGATTGCCGTTGCATTTCTGTTCCACCATGGGAGGAACAGCCACGGGTTCGGCGACATCGAACACGCTCCAGATGCGTTCGCCCGCCTTGTAGCGCGGCCCTCCTGGCTCGGTGGCGCAAGACCCGCCGGCATCGCCGCCGGGTCCGTCGCAGACATATTGGTCGGGCAGCCACGCAGGCGGAATGGGCGCGCTGACGCCGGCCTTGCCCCGCTGTCCCTTGAAATAGTCGAAGGGCGGCCCGTAGCGCGACTCGGGGTATTTTGTGGACGGCAGCAACAGGCGCCGCTCCGAATCGTCCTCCAGGAACGTCACGGGATCACGGCCGCACAGTTCCGTCACGGCATCGCAGAGCCACAACTTGGAGCCGTCAAGGAACTCGGTGGAATTCTCCAGGCGGTAATACAGCTTGGGACCGCGGCCGACCTCCACCGTTTCGCTGGCAAAGTGCAGATTGCGGTTCTGGATACTGGCCGCGGCGATGTCTGCGTTGCGCTCGGCCTCGATGGTGGCCGATTCGTTGGCCAGCAGTGTCGCCTGCCCCGCCGCCTTGCCGGCGCCGTCCAGCGCGCCGCCGATCCGCAGGTCGCCTGCCGCATAGATCAGCGCATGCTCGCGGTTGGTCAGCGTGCCCACGCCCAGGTCCATGTCGCCACGAGAGGCGATGACGGCGTTGGGCTCGTTCTGCAGCAACGGCGTCTGGATGCCTATGCGGTCGCCATAAATGCGTCCGGTGTTGACCAGGTTGCCGGCGGTGATGCGGGTGTAGCCGCCGTCGATCAGGCCGGCGTTGGCCAGCAGGCCGCCGATGACCAGTTCGTTGTTGCGCACGGCGATCAATTCACCGCCCGCGCGGTTGGTGAGCGTATCCGCCGTTATCTTCAGGTCCTGGCCCGAGTGGATCTTGCCATCGTTGTCCAGGTTGCCGGTCACGAGTTCCAGCGATGCTCCCGCGGTCAGCGCGCCGCCCGTGTTGGCCAGGCGGGTGAAAGCCAGCGTGGCCTTGGCATCGGACGACACGTTGCCACGCGCGTTCTCGAGCGTGCCGGTGGTCAGCGCCAGGTCCTGTCCGGCGCCGATACGGCCGGCCTGATTGTCGACCGAACCGGTGTTCAAGGTGACCTGCTTGCCCATCAACCCGAGGGCCCCGGCAGTGGTGCCGCCAGCGCCCGCGATACCGTTGGCGAGCGTGTCGCGGTTGTTCAAGCTGCCCGCGTCCAGGGCCAGGCCATTGTCGGCCTGGATCAGGCCGCCGCTGTTGTCGAGCACTCCCTGTGTCTTGAGCGTCAGGCCGCTCGCGGCGACGATACCGCGGGTATTGCCCAGGCGCTGCGCATTCAGCGTCGCCTGGCCCTGCGCGGCGATGGTGCCGCCGATATTGTCGACGGCGCCGTCCGCATTCAGATCGAGCGCGCCGCCGGTCGCGATGCGCCCGCCCGCGTTCTCCAAGCTGCCCGTCTTCAAGTCGGCCGAACCGCCATACAGACCGCCGCCCTGGTTGCGCAGCGCGCCGGTGTTGGCGATGGCCAGCTTGCCATCCGCCTGCGCCACGCCAGCGCGGTTGTCCAGGCTGGCCGCCTGGATCTCGGCGCTGCCGCCCAACAGCTTGCCGCCCCGATTGTCCAACGCACCCGCCGTTTCGACACGGAGCGCGCCATTGGCCTGGACCGATCCGCCCTGATTGTCGATGCCGGCGTTGCCGCGCAACGCCACGCTGTCGCCCGAAACCACTCCCCCCGCTGCGTTGACCAAGGATTTGCCGCTGATGTCGACGGCGCCCGCGCCTGCCAGCGTGCCGCCGGTGTTGTCGACCACGCCTGCCACGCGGCCCTCGAGCGCGCCGCCGCTGGTGAGTTTGCCCGCGGTGTTGTCGAGGTTGGCGGCGCGCAGCGCCACCGAGCCGCCATAAACGGCGCCGCCGCGATTGCTGATCGCGCCGCTGGCGTCCAGCGTCAGTAGCCCGCCGGCGACGAACTTGCCGCCGGACAGGCCCAGCACGCCGGCGGTTACCGTGGCATCGCCGCCTGCCACGAGCGAGCCGGGGTTGAGCAGCTGGTCGACCCGCACGCTCAACGCACCCAACGGACTGATGGTGCCGTCGCTGCGCAGGCCTGCCGTGAATGCGCCCGGGTTCTCCATTTGACGCGCCACGATGCTGGCGCCCGCGCCAGAAGACATGGCGTTGTTGTTGGCGAACTTGCCGGCGGCGTTCAATGCCAGCGCGCCGCCCGCGGCGGCCGTGCCATCGTTGATGATGTCGCGTCCGCTTCGGACCGACAGGTCGGTGGCGGCCTGCAGGCGGCCCGACGGCAGGATCCTGACGTCGCCATTGGCGCTGACGGTAAGGGTGCCGGTCAGGGCCGCCAGGTTGCCGCCCACGTTCACGCCCACGCCGGCCTCGGTGCCGATCAGGCGGATGCTGTTGGCGTACATGCCGCCCAGGGCCGCCACATCCAGCGCGACGCCCGTGCCGGCGCCATCGCCGGCCAATGCCGACACATCGATGCCGTCGTAGCCCACGCGCGCGGAGCCCGCCACCACGTTCAGGCGATCAGCCCACACCTGCGCGTTCAGCTCCAGTGTTCGAGCCAGCAGGTCGACTTGGCTGAGGTTCGCGCCATACAGGCCCGCGCCCTCGATGGCGAGACGACCGCTGGCAATGTCAAAGCCCAGGGTGCCGTCCGGACCGATCACCGGCTTGCCGGTGGTCAGCGTGGCGCGGTTGGCATTCAGGAAGCCGCAGCCGTTGCAAGTAATGCCGGCCGGATTGGCGACGATGACGTTGGCGCGGTTGCCCGCGACTTCCAGCATGCCCATCAAGCGCGACGGATTGTTTGCTGTGACCTGATTCAGGATGGTGGCGGCGCGCTGGTTGCCCAGCATCGGATTGCCCGCCACCTGGCCTGCCAGTTGCGTCTGGCTCGCCGCCCCGCTGTTGTTCAGCACGACGCCCGAGGGACCGACGTTGAACTGGGTGTAGCGGTTGTTCGAGACGCCGCCGGCCGAGGGCGGGGCGATATTGACCACCGGCACGCCATTGGCCACGCCCACGACGGGCTTCTGGCCCGGCACGCTCTTGTCGACGGAGATGGGCAGGGTCTGCGCCAGGACGGGCGTCCAGATCTGCGTGTACAGGACCAACCAGACAACTGCGGAGCGAAGCTTGGACATGGCGAGGCAACTCTCGGTAAGCGTGAAGCAACTTGTCGGACGGCGGCCGGGGCGCACGGACCCCGCCCGGTCTAGAACTCGAACATCAGCGTGGCGGCGAAGACCGTGCTTTGGGTCTTCAGGTTGTCCGGCTTTTTCAGCGGCCAGCCGGCCGACAGGTCGTAGCTGGCGTTGACCGCATTGGCAGCGCCGGGGATGGTGATGCGGCCGCGCAAGCCGGCCACCGCGCCGACCAGCGTGCGGCTGGCCAGGTACTCGGCCGAAGGGCCGCCAACGCGGCCGGCATCCAGGCCCGTGTAAAGTTGCTGGCCCAGGTTGCCCAGGTTCAGCGACAGGTCATTGCGCAGGGTCCAGCCGTCTTCCGCGGCCAGCGTCATCTGGCCATCGAAGCCGCGCACCGCATAGCGGTTGCCGATGGTGAAGTAATCCGCGGGCACGATGGGCGTCTTGGCGTGCTGGATCTGCCAATTGGCCTGGTAGGCCAGTTGCTGGCCGGCCACCTTGAAGGGCAGGTAGAGGCCGGCGTTGGCCGTCAGGATGGTGCTGCGGCCGTTCCAGTCGGGATCGCCGTAGACGTAGCCGGGCTGGTCGGAGAACTGCGGCAACGTGCCGCGCACGCCGCCGCCAAGATCCAGCACCATCTGGTCGATGTATTGGCGGTGGCCGTAGCTGAACTCGTAGCCGACCACGTCGCGCCGCTGCACCTCGATGTCGATGTCGTTGAGGGTGCTGTTGGCACGCTTGCGCAGGAACTTCAACATGGCGGTGCCCTTGTAGCTGGCGCCGCGGTACGGCACCACCGACACGCCCGCCTCGATCTGCTTGCTGGTGCCGCCGTAGACGATGGGCTCTTCGAAACCGGCCACCGTCTGGCGATAGCGCGACTTGCTGGCGCCGGCGAACAGGGTCCAGTAGCCGAACGGAATGCTGTAGTTGACCGACGCGGCGCGCGAGCCGGCGTCGTTGTTGCGCAGGTCGGCGTTGCTGTTCCAGGACACCGACAACTGGTCGTACAGGAACAGCGGCGAATCGAGCGTGAGTCCGGCGTTCACCTGGTTCTTGCCGGTCGATTCCATGCCGGCGTTGTCGCCACCCACGTAGGCATGCCAGCGCTTGCCGGTGCCGGGCTTGATGATGATGTCGGAATCGCCCAGCTCGGGACCGGGCGCGACGTCGATCGACGCGTCCGCCTGGCCGGCCAGGCGGCGGATATTTTCCAGCGCCTGGTCCAGGTCACGCTGATTGACCTCGCCGCCCGGCCAAGTGGGCAGCGCGGTGCGCCACCAGCCGGGCGCGCCCTCGCTCTTGACCCCGGAGATGCGGCCGGGCACGTAGCGCAGGGTCAGGGTGCCGCTGGCCAGCGATTGCTCCGGCACCAGCACGCGGGCGGTGATCAGGCCGCGGTCGATCAGCCGGGCCATCAGGTGGGCCTGCAGGGCTTGCAGGCCCCGGCCGCCCACGCACCGGCCCAGCGCCGCCTCGCTGTCGCGGCGCAGCGCGGCGGGTGGCGGTGAACCGTCCCAGACCACCTTGTCCAGCGTGAAACAGGGAGACTCCACCGGAAACACCAGCGGCCCCTCGCCGGCGCCTGTGGACGGCGCCGACAGCACGTCCGGCCGCTCGGCGGCGCGGGCGCGCTGGGCGTCCAGCTCCTGCTCCTGGCGGCGCTGGATGTCGCTGGCGCGAGTGGCGGCCTCTGCGGGCAACGATTGCGCGGCCAGCCCAGGCGGGATGGTCAGCGAGGCGATGGATGAAACGCACAGCGCCAGGCAGGGAAGCAGCCTCTGCCGGAGGCGGCTTCGCGGTACGATGGTATGCACTTGTTTCTTATTGAAATTGCCGGTTTCTTTCAATAACGGAAGGACATCGCGTTAATTAAGCGCATATTTCAATTTATGCCGGCTTTTTCAAAGGTTTTTTGGCGACAATCGAAAATATGCAGCGTGGAGCACGCGGCCATTCTGTTACGCACTCTTACGCCGCTAAATTAGTCGCTCGGCCCGCTCATGGCGATAGGAACAGTCTGAAACTGCCGGAAAATCATGGCCGCGCCGGTACCTGTGACGCGCCCCGCGCTGTGCCAAAATCGCGCCCATGCCGATCGATAACCGCCTGATTCCCTCCGCCCTCGCCGCCCAGACGGCACAATTGCCCGCCGCCTGGCAGGCCGCCCTGCAGGCCCCACGCGTCGCCACGGCGCTACAGGCCGTGACCGCCCATGTGGAAAAGCGCCTTGCCGAAGGCGCGGTGATCTATCCGGCCACGCCCTTTCGCGCCCTGCACGGCCTGGCGCCCTCGGACGTGCGAGTGGTGATCCTGGGCCAGGACCCGTATCACGGCCCTGGACAGGCACAAGGGCTGGCATTCTCGGTGCCGGACGACTGCAAGCGTCCGCCCAGCCTGCGCAACATCTTCAATGAAATCGCGCAGGAATATCCCGGCACGCCGCTGCCGGCCGGCAATGACCTGACGCCGTGGGCCGCTCAAGGCGTGTTGCTGCTAAACACCGCCCTCACGGTGGAGGACGGGCAACCCGCGTCCCACGCCAAGCGGGGTTGGGAAACCGTGACGGACGCGCTCATCGCCCTGGTGGCGCAAGACCCGTCTCCGAAGGTTTTCATGCTGTGGGGCGCCCACGCCCAGGCCAAGCAGGCGTTGCTTCCGCACGACAGTGGCCATCTGGTGCTGATGGCCAATCATCCTTCTCCCCTGTCCGCCCGGCGCCCGCCCGTGCCGTTCCTGGGCTGCGGCCATTTCCTGGCGACCAACCGGTGGTTGAGCGACCAAGGGAAAAACCCTATTGATTGGAAGCTGGACAAAAAAATAATTCCCGCACAAGGCGAATTCGGGTTATGATCGCCGCACTGCACCAAACGAGTTCGGCATTTACCGCCTTGATTTAGCGGAAATTTCAGCAGTCTGCCGGGCAACCAAGCCCAGCCCCATGCCGAACATCATCGATTCCTGACCTCCTTTCCTTTCGCCCTGCGTTCCAAGCAGCATCACGGGAACGCGCCACGCGCACGGTTGATTCGGTCGGCACGATGCTCCATCAACCGTCGCCTGGATCCGGCCGCCTAATCCCCTGGCCCGACCAAGCACTGCGCCGCATTTGATCGCGGCAAGGGAAAGTAATGTCTTTCGAAAACCTGGGCCTGGCGCCCGCCCTGCTGTCGGCCCTGCAAGACGCTGGCTTCACCACCCCCACCACCGTTCAAGCCTCGGCCATTCCGCAGGCGCTGGCCGGCCACGACCTGATGGTGTCGTCGCAGACCGGCAGCGGCAAGACCGCCGCCTTCATGCTGCCGGCGCTGCACCGCATCGCCCAGATGCCCGCCAACAAGGGCGTCGGCGTGCAGGTGCTGGTGCTGGCCCCGACCCGCGAACTGGCCCTGCAGGTCACCGACGCCACCGCCACCTACGGCCGCAAGCTGGCCGACCTGCGCACCGCCACCGTCGTCGGCGGCATGCCCTATGGCGCCCAGCTGAAGGCGCTGTCGCGCCGCGTCGATGTGCTGGTGGCCACGCCCGGCCGCCTGATCGATCACCTGAATTCGGGCCGCGTCAAACTGAACACCGTGCACACCCTGGTGCTGGACGAAGCCGACCGCATGCTGGACATGGGCTTCATCGAGGATATCGAAACCATCATCAGCCGCCTGCCGGCCGAACGCCAGACGCTACTGTTCTCGGCCACGCTGGACGGCACCGTTGCCAAGCTGGCCGCGCGCATGATGCGCGACCCGCAGCGCATCGAAGTCGCCGGCGCCAAGGAAAAGCACACCAACATCACGCAGAGCCTGCTGTACGCGGACGACGCCAGCCACAAGATGCAGCTGCTGGACCACGTCCTGCGCGACGCTTCGCTGGACCAGGCCATCGTCTTTACGTCGACCAAGCGCGGCGCCGACGATCTGGCCGACCACCTGGCCGACCAGGGCTTTGCCGCCGCCGCCCTGCACGGCGACATGAACCAGCGCCAACGCACCCGCACGCTGTCGCAGCTGCAGCGCGGCCAACTGCGCATCCTGGTCGCCACCGACGTGGCCGCCCGCGGCATCGACGTGCAAGGCATCAGCCACGCCGTCAACTTCGACCTGCCGATGCAGGCCGAGGACTACGTGCACCGTATCGGCCGTACCGGCCGCGCCGGTCGCAACGGCCTGGCGTTTACGCTGGCCACGCATTCCGAGCGCCACAAGGTGCGCCGTATCGAACACTACATTGGCCAGTCCATCACGCCCGAAGTGATCGCCGGCCTGGAACCCAAGCGCACCCCGCGTCCGTCGACCGGCGGCGCGCCGCGCGGCGGCAAGCCTTTCGGCAAGCGTCCGGGCGGCTTCGGCGGCGGCTACCAGGGCCACCGTGACGGCGGTTCGCGTGAAGGCCGCTCGTTCGGCGGTCCGCGTGGTGAATTCAAGCCGCGCGAAGGCGGCTACCAGGGCGCCCGCGAAGGCGGCGGCTACCAAGGCAACCGCCCGTTCGGCGACCGCCCGGCCCGTTCGTTCGGCGATCGTCCCAGCTTTGGTGATCGTCCCCAGCGCGAAGGCGGCTACCAGGGCAATCGTCCCTTCGGCGACCGCCCCCAGCGTGAAGGCGGTTTCCGTGGCGGCGACCGTGATTCGCGCCCGAGCTTCAGCGACCGTCCCAGCTTCGGCGATCGCCCGCAGCGCGATCCGCGCCCGTTCAACGAGCGCGGCCCGCGTGAAGGCGGCTTCCGTGGCGGCGACCGCGATTCGCGTCCGAGCTTCAGCGATCGCCCCAGCTTTGGCGACCGTCCGCAGCGCGAAGGCGGCTTCCGCGGCGGCGACCGCTCGGAAGGCGGTTTCCGTGATCGTCCCAGCTTCGACAAGCGTCCCGGCGGCCCCGCCAAGCGCTTCAGCAAGCCGGCCGGCGCCCGCCGCGGCTAAGCCCTGATCGGCACCCAGCAAACCCCGCGCCTGTCGCGGGGTTTGTTTTTTGGGAAAATGCCTCATTCACGACGTCCCGTTCCCCGCCATGCAACGCCCCGCCCCCGCCAACCTGCCCCCGCTCTCCCCCGCCGCCCAGGCCCATAGCGACGCCGCCGCCGCGCATCTGCGCAGCGCGATCGCCGCCGCCTCCGGGTGGCTGCCGTTCGACCACTGGATGGCCGAGGCGCTGTATGCGCCGGGACTGGGCTACTACGCGGCCGGCAACGTCAAGCTGGCCCAAGCCGATGCGCGCGCGCCCGCAGGCGATTTCATCACCGCGCCGCAGCTGACGCCGCTGTTCGCCCGTACCCTCGCGCGCCAAGTCGCCCAGGTGCTGCGCCAGACCGATACCCAGACGGTGCTGGAGTTCGGCGCCGGCACCGGCGCGCTGGCCGAAGGCGTGCTGCGCGAGCTGGATGCGCAGGGGCTGCAGGATACGCAGTACCTGATTCTCGAAGTGTCGGCCGACCTGCGCGCGCGCCAGGCCGAGCGGCTGGCGCCGTTCGGCGAGCGGGTGCGCTGGCTGGATGCGCTGCCCGAACGTTTCCGCGGTTGCGTGCTGGCCAACGAGGTGCTGGACGCGATGCCAGTGTCGCTATTCCGCTGGAGCGATGACGGCGTGGTGCTGGAACGCGGCGTGACGCTGGACCCGGCCCAGGGTTTCATCTGGGAAGACCGGCCGGCTCCGCGGCGCCTGGCAGAGGCGGTGGCAGCGCGCATGCCGGCGTTGCCGGGGTATGTGTCCGAGATCAACCTGCAGGCCGAAGCCTGGATCGACGGCATGAGCGGTTGGCTGGAACAGGGCGCGGCGCTGCTGGTCGACTATGGCTTTCCGCAGGGTGAGTACTACCACCCGCAACGCGCCGGCGGCACGCTGATGTGCCATCTGCGCCACCACGCGCATGGCGATCCGTTCACCGCGCCGGGGCTGCAGGACATCACGGCGCACGTCGACTTCACCGCCATGGCGGATGCGGCGCAGGCAGCGGGTCTGCAGGTGCTGGGATATACCTCGCAGGCGCGCTTCCTGATGAACGCCGGACTGATGGAGTTGCTCGCGCAACTGGATCCGACCGACGCGCGGACCTACGCGCAGGCGGTGGCGCCGGTGCAGAAGCTGCTGTCGGAAGCCGAGATGGGCGAACTGTTCAAGGTGCTGGCGGTGGGCCGCGGCATCACGCAGCCGCTGATCGGCTTTGCGCGCGGCGACCGCCTCGGCAAGCTGTAGGAAGGGGCGGCGTCAGGCGGCGCGCAGCCGCTGCAGGCGCGCCTCGCGCAGGCTCTGCTTGATGCGCGCCGGATCGCCCGCGCAGGAGCGAGCGATGGCGCCGGCATCCACGCCGCGCACGGCTTCGGCCCGATCGCGCCAGGCATTGCCATCCACCGGGCGCAGCACCGCCGCCGCCGCCAGCAGATCAAGGAAGCGCTCGGGCTTGCGCAACGCATCGACCCGCTCCATCAGCCCAAGCTGCGCATCGGCCGGGTCGGCGCCAGCCGCCTGCGCGGCATCCAGACCCGTCAACATCTCGGGCAACAGACGCGCGTAGTCGTTGCACTCGGTAGGCACGCGCAAGCGCCGGCCCAGGGCCTCGCGTCCGGGCGACAGCCGGCACAGCAGCGCATAACGGCCCGGCAGCGACAGCTTGCGCGCGGCCGCGCGATCGACGTCGCCACCGGTCTCCTCGGACCCTGTCAATTCGGGCATGACGCGCTCCAGCGCCCCCGACTGCCGCAACACGTCCAGCATGCGCGACGGCGCGGCCGCCATCAAGCCGCGCGACACTTCTTTCCAGACGCGCTCGGGCACCAGGGCGTCGGCCTCGCCGGCCTCGACCATCTGGCGGCACAGGGCCATGGTCTCGGGCGCGACGCTGAAGTCGGCGAAACGCGCGGCGAAGCGGGCCAGGCGCAGGATGCGCACGGGATCTTCCTGGAATGCCTCGCCCACATGGCGGAACACGCGGGCCCGGACGTCGGCGGCGCCGCCGAGCGGATCGACCAGTTCGCCGTCCTGCTTCTGCGCAATGGCGTTGACCGTCAGATCGCGGCGGCGCAGGTCCTCTTCGAGCGTGACGTCGGTGCCCGTGTAGAACGTGAAACCCTTGTAGCCGCGGCCCGACTTGCGTTCGGTGCGCGCCAGCGCGTATTCCTCTTTGGTGACCGGGTGCAGGAACACCGGGAAATCGCCACCCACCGGAATGAAGCCGCGCCGCGCCATGTCCTCGGGCGTGGCGCCGACCACCACCCAGTCGTGATCGCCGGGCGTCAGGCCGAGCAGCGCGTCGCGCACCGCGCCGCCCACGATGTAGGCCTGCAAGCCCTGCGTCGCCACATCCGCCGTCATGGCAGGGTGGTGCTTTCCGCGCCCAGCGGCACGACGTTGCCCAGCCGCTCTTTCAGCGACTGCGGCTGGCCGCTGAACATGGCGGCGTAGTAGACCGAGTTGGACATCACGTTCTTGACGTAGGTGCGCGTCTCGTTGAACGGAATGGTCTCGGCGAAGATCGCGCCTTCGACGGGGTGATTGAAGGTCGAGCGCCAGTTGTGCGGGCGGCGCGGACCGGCGTTGTAGCCGGCGCTGGCCAGCATCTGCGAACCGTTCAGGTCGCGCAGCACCATGTTCAGATAGTTGGTGCCCAGCTCGGTGTTGGTATCGAAGTCGTTGACGCTGTCGGGCGTGAAGTTGCTCATGCCGATCTTGCCCGCGACCCATTTGGCCGTGGCCGGCATCAGCTGCATCAGGCCGGAGGCGCCGACGTGCGAGCGCGCGTCCATGATGAAGCGCGATTCCTGGCGGATCAGGCCGTAGACCCAGGCGGGGTCGAGCGCGATGGCGTTGGCCTTGGCGGTGACGCGGCCCTCGAACGGCGCGATGAAGCGCTGGCTGAAGTCGAATTCCTTCTCGGTGCGGTCGGATGTGTTGACCACGCGGTCGTAGATGTTCTCGGCGCGTGCCAGTTCGGCGGCGGCAAGCAGTTGGCGGTCGCTCATGCCCCGCAACGCGAAGTTCCATTCGGGCACGGCTTCCTGGCGCCAGCCCAGGCGGAACAGCTGCACCGCGCGGCGCAGGCCCGGGTTGGCGCGGGCTTCGGCGATCTCGCTGTCGCTGATGGGCGCCGGGCGCGGCGGCACGGTGATGCGCCGGCCCAGTTCCTCGGCGGCCAGCTGGCCGTAGAAGTCGAAGCGGTCGGCGATGGAGGCGTAGGCCGCGTTGGCCTGCTCGCGACGGCCGGTGGCGGCCATGCCGCGCGCCTTCCAGTAGATCCAGGATGGATCCTGCTGTTGTGCTGCAGGCATCTGGTCGATGGACTCGATGACCCACTTCCAGTCGATCTTGGGCTGGCGTAGCGCCGCCCGCACCTTCCAGCCGGCGTTGTATTCCGTCATGCGGATATGGCCGGCTTCGTGGTACCAGTCGTCGGCGCGGCTGTCCAGGTTGAGCGCGGCCACCAGCGCGTACTGGCCACGGATCCAGGCCAGGTTCGACTTGGCCATGGACTTGGCCCATTCGCGCCGCAGGTAGGAATCGGCCACGTTGATGTCGGAACGGGCCAGGCGCGCCAGGGCGATGGTGACCAGTTCTTTTTCGTTGCGGCCCACCGGCAGGCGGTCCTGCCGCGTCAGCCAGCGCATCGGGTCCTTGATGAGGACGTCGTAGGTCTTCTGGTCGCGCGGCTCGAACATGTACTGCACGAACTTGCGCGCGTCGGTGGTCTTGTTGGCCTCGATGGCGTCGCGCAACTGCGGTTCGAGCTGGTCCCAGCCCAGGACGTTGTCGGCCACCAGCTGGTCGTACAGCGTCCAGCAGGCGCTGCCCGGCGCGAACACCGCCATGGCCTGCGCGGCCGTGGCACGCTGGCCGGTCATGTGCTTGGCGTTGAGGATGGCGCATTCGACCTGGGCGTTGCTGTTCTTGACCGGAGCCAGCTTGCGCACGGTCTCGAAGTCGCCGCTGCGCGCGGCGGCCAGCAGCCAGTCGGCGCGCAGCCGATCCGCCAGATAGGCATCGCCATTGCCGTTGATGAACTTCTGCAGCTCGGCGTTGGGACGCCCGCCCGCGGGCGGGCTCCACAGCTGATAGCGCAACAGCCAGTACTCCGGATACATGCCGAGCGGATCGGACTTGGCCTGGGGCACCAGGGCGCCCAGGATCGACCACTGCTTGCGATTCATGGCTTCGCGCGCGGCCACCACGGCGGCCAGCGCGGGCGTTTCGGCGGTGGGCGGCAAGCCCGCCAGCACGGCCGGCGGCACGGCGATGGCCGGTTGCGGCGCTTGCGCGGCGGGTTGCGGCTGGGTATTGACGGATGCGGTGCGCTGCTGGGCGTCGACGGGCGCGCAGGCCGCCGTGAACAGCGCCAGCAAGGGCAGCCAGCGGCGCAGGCCGGCGCGGGCGTCGGCGGTGCGCGGGGATTTCATGGCGGTTTTCTGATACCGTCCGGATTGCGGGCCGTGGAGCGCGGCCATGGGATTGCGCGCGGGCTTCATGCGCGGACCTTGAGGGCAGCTTGCGGATCCGCGCAGTGATAGGCGCAGAGGCAGGCGCGGCGATGCGCGTGATCGTTGGCGCGGCCGCCGGCGTGGCGACCGCCTGCGCGATGGCCCGCGCGCAGGTTCGCACCGTTAGACGTGTTATCGCTGACCCGCATTGTCGCCTTCATTTTCCACCCCTGTTACAGCTACCGCATGACTACGCAAAATACTCCAGAGGATACCGCAAGCCAGCTACGCACGCGATTGCGGAAACTGCGCGCCGAACTGCCTGAAGACCAACGCAGCCGCGGCGGTCTGCTGATGCGCGCGCGGCTGTTCACCTGGCTCAACGTGGCCCGCGACGAAGCCGTGCGGGCCGGCCGCCGCGCGCCCGCCGTCGTGGCGGCCTTCTGGCCCATGGAAGACGAGCCGGACCTGCGGCCGCTGCTGGAGCAATGGACCGAAAATGGTGTCACGGTGGCGCTGCCGGTGGTGCGCGAACGCAACGCGCCGCTGGCCTTCCTGCCCTGGACGCCCGACGCCGAACTGCGCGCCGGCCCCTATGGCATCCAGGAACCGGCGCGAGGGGCCGAGGTGCTGCCCGACGTGCTGCTGGTGCCCACCCTGGGTTACACCGAATCCGCCGACCGGCTCGGCTACGGTGGTGGCTACTACGACCGCACGCTGGCGGCGTTGCGCGAGCGCGGCCACGCCTTCACCACCATCGGCGTGGCCTGGAGCTGTGGCGAACTGGACCCCGGCTATGAACCCGCCGCCCACGACTTCCGCCTTGACGCCGTCATCACGCCGGACGGCTGGGTGCCGCATGCCCCGCAGGAACAACCCGGCCAGGGCGGCACCACGGTGCAACGCTACACGCTGCGCTGACGCACCAGTTTTGCCCCGGGGCTTGCACCAGAACGGTGCAAGCCCTATGATCTGACCCTGATATCCCCGATTGCCGCTTGCCGCGGCATCCCTCGCGGGCACCACCCCGCTCCGCCTGCGCGCGCCGTCCGCGCCGACGCCATGCCGTCGCGCAGCCCCACATTCGGACCCGTTCCGCCCCGCCCAGCCGGCAGCGGAAGCCGTCGTCCCGCCCACGCCATCGCTGCCTCCGTACATCCGGAGGGTAGCCAGCCGCCGCCGACCAGAGGATATTTACCTCCAGGCGGCCCCCCGTCGGCGCCAGCCCAAGCTGGCACACGGGTTGCTTATTCATTCAGACCGGCCACGCATGGCCGGACAACGGCCGCGCCCAAGCCGGCCGTCAGCATCTGCAACGGAGGAGCCATGAAGGACAGATCATCCCGTCCCGCCGCCTATGACGAAATGCGCGACAGCGCCGGCGGCATACGCTCCCACTACCAGGCCTTCGAGCGCTGGCACCAGGAGCAATCGGCCGAAGCCATGGCGGCGCGCCGCCTGGAGGCCGACCTGAGTTTCCGGCGGGTCGGCATCACTTTTTCGGTGGCGGGCGACGCCGCCGGCACCGAGCGCCTGATCCCGTTCGACATGATCCCGCGCATCATTCCCGCCGACGAATGGCGCCGCCTGGAGGCCGGCCTGAAACAGCGCGTGCGGGCGCTCAACATGTTCATCCACGACATCTATCACGGCCATGAGATCGTGCGCGCCGGCGTGGTGCCGGCCGAGCAGGTGTTCCTGAACGCCCAGTACCGCCCCGAAATGCAGGACGTGGACGTGGCCGAGGACATCTACTGCCACATCGCCGGGGTCGACATCGTGCGCGCCGGCGCCGGCGAGTTCTACGTGCTGGAGGACAACCTGCGGGTGCCGTCCGGCGTGTCGTACATGCTGGAGAACCGCAAGATGTCGATGCGGCTGATGCCCGACGCGTTCAGCCGCATCAAGGTCGAACCGGTGGCGCACTATCCCGACCTGCTGCTGGACAACCTGCGCGAAGTGGCGCCGCACGGCGGCGATGATCCCACGGTGGTGGTGCTGACGCCCGGCATGTACAACCCGGCCTATTTCGAGCACGCCTTCCTGGCGCAGCAGATGGGCGTGGAACTGGTGGAGGGCCAGGATCTTTTTGTCGAGCAGAACACGGTCTACATGCGCACCACGCAGGGGCCGCGCAAGGTGGACGTGATCTACCGCCGGCTGGATGACGACTTCCTGGATCCGTTGTCGTTCCGCGCCGACTCGGCGCTGGGCGTGCCGGGGCTGCTGTCGGTGTACCGCGCCGGCCGCGTTACGCTGGCCAATGCGATCGGCACGGGAATCGCCGACGACAAGTCCACCTATCTCTACGTGCCCGACATGATCCGCTTTTATCTGGGCGAGGAGCCGATCCTGTCGAACGTGCCGACCTGGCGCTGCGGCCGTCCCGACGAGCTGTCGCACGTGCTGGCCAACATGCACGACCTGGTGGTCAAGGAAGTGCATGGCGCTGGCGGCTACGGCATGCTGGTGGGTCCGTCCGCCTCGCGCGCCGAGGTCGAGTCGTTCAAGGAGCGCGTGCGCGCCAACCCCGCCAACTACATCGCGCAGCCCACGCTGGCCCTGTCCACGGTGCCGACCTACGTTGAATCCGGCGTGGCGCCGCGCCACGTCGACCTGCGCCCCTACGTGCTGTGCGGCAAGGACATCCGCACGGTGCCGGGCGGCCTGTGCCGCGTGGCGCTGACCGAAGGCTCGCTGGTGGTCAACAGCAGCCAGGGCGGCGGCACCAAGGACACCTGGGTTCTGGAGGAATAACGATGCTGAGCCGAACCGCCGACAATCTGTTCTGGATGTGCCGCTACACCGAGCGCGCCGAGAACACCGCCCGCATGCTGGACGTGAACCTGCAGATGTCGCTGCTGCCGCAGGACGCGCAGACCCGCGAAGGCTCGTGGAACGCCGTGCTGCGCATCTCCGAATTGCACCGCCTCTATCACGCCAAGCACGCCGCGATATCGCCGCAGGACGTGCTGCAGTACATGGTGCGCGACGCCGAGAACCCCTCGTCCATCTACAGCTGCATGCGCGCCGCGCGCGAAAACGCCCGCGCGGTGCGCGGCAGCCTCACCACCGAAGTCTGGGAGACCTACAACACCACCTGGCTGGAACTGCTCAAGCACCTGCACACCGGCCTGCTGGAACGCAACCCGGGCGAGTTCTTCGAATGGGTCAAGTTCCGCTCGCACCTTGCGCGCGGCGTCACCATCGGCACCATGCTGGAAGACGAGGCGCTGTACTTCCTGCGCATCGGCATGCACCTGGAGCGGGCGGACAACACCGCGCGGATGCTGGATGTGAAGTTCCACGAGCGCGACGGCGACGGCGCGCCGCAACAGCAACAGGAAGGCCGCGGCGAAGGCAGCCCTTCGGGCGCGCTGCAAAGCGAGTTCTACCGCTGGTCGGCGCTGCTCAGCTCGGTGTCCGGGCTGGAGATCTATCGCAAGGTGTACCGCGACGTCATCACGCCGGACCGCGTCGCCGAGCTGCTGATCCTGCATCCCGACATGCCGCGCTCGCTGCTGGCGGCCATGCGGGCGGTATCCGAGGATCTGGCCCGTGTGTCCAACCAGCGCTCGACCGAAACCCAGCGACGCGCCGGCATGCTGTGCGCCGAACTGCAATTCGGCCGCGTCGAGGACATCCTGCGCAGCGGTCTGCACCAGTACCTGGAGCACTTCCTGGACCGCATCAACGACCTGGGCAACCGGATCAGCCAGGACTTCCTGGTGCCGTTGTCGGCATGACAAGGAGACAGGCATGAAACAGATCATCACGCACGTCACGCACTACCGCTATACGGCGCCCGTCACCTACAGCATCCAGACCCTGCGGCTGACGCCGCGCGACGACGAACACCAGCGCGTGCTGCGCTGGCACATCGAGGCGCCCGGCGCGCTCGAGCAGCAGGTGGACGCCTACGGCAACATCACCCACACGCTGACGTTGAACCGCCCGCACACCGAGATCGAGCTGCGCGTGGTCGGGCAGGTATTGGTCGGCTCGCTGACGCAGGGCGCGCTGGGCGGCGAGGACAGCCGCCTGCCGGTGCACGCCTATTGCGTGCAGACGCCGCTGACGCAGGCTGATGACACCATCCTCGCCTTCGCCCACGCCGTGCTGCCCGACGGCCTGAACACGCCCGCCGACGTGCTGACACTGGCCACCGCGATCCACGACCGGGTCGCCTACGAGCCCGGCACCACTGACGTCACCACCGCCGCCGGCCAGGTGCTGGCGCTGGGCCATGGCGTCTGCCAGGACCACGCCCATCTGTTCCTGGCCTGCGTGCGCGGCCTGGGCGTGCCGGCCCGCTACGTCAGCGGCTACCTGTACACCACGGCCCAGCACGCCGCCAGCCATGCCTGGGCCGACGTCTGGCTGGCAGGCGCCGGCTGGACCAGCGTGGACGTGACCAACCGCCAGTTCGCCTCCGATTGCCACTGCCGCCTGGCGGTGGGGCGCGACTACGACTCGGCCTCGCCGGTGCGCGGCGTGCGCAGCGGCGGCGGCGAGGAATCCATGGAGGTCAACGTGCAGGTCCAGACCGCGGCCCAGCAATAACCCCGTCCGGCCACGCCGCAATACAATGCGGTGTGGCTTTTCCCTTTTTTCGATCATGACCTACTGCGTAGCCGCCCGCTTAGACGCCGGCCTGGTTTTCCTGTCCGATTCCCGCACCAATGCCGGGGTCGACCAGATCAGCGTATTCCGCAAGATGACCGTCTTCGAGCGTCCCGGCGAACGCATGATGGTGCTGATGACCTCCGGCAACCTGGCCGTCAGCCAGGCGGTGCTGAACGCGCTGGCGCGACAGCACGACGAGGGCGGCGAAACCGTCTGGAACGCGCCCGACATGTTCGAGGCCACCCGCCACGTCGGCGCGGCGGTGCGCGCGGTCTACCACCGCGAGGCCGCGGCCCTGCACGAACAGGGCGTGGACTTCAACGTCAGCCTGATCTTCGGCGGCCAGATCGGCAGCGAGCGCTGCCGCCTGTTCCAAGTGTATTCGGCCGGCAACTTCATCGAGGCCGGCTCGGAATGCCCGTACTTCCAGATCGGCGAGGCCAAGTACGGCAAGCCCATCCTGGACCGCGTGCTGCGTCCCGACACCTCGCTGGACGAGGCCGCCAAGTGCGCGCTGATCTCCATGGATTCGACGCTGCGCTCGAACATCTCGGTAGGCCTGCCGCTGGACCTGCTGGTCTACGACGCCGACGCGCTGCGCGTCACCCATTTCGCCAGCATTGACGAACACAACGAATATTTCCGCATGATCCGCGGCACCTGGGGCGAGCGCCTGCGCCAGGTGTTCGCCGAGATCCCCGATCCGCTCTGGACCCGTCCGGAAGACCCCGGCTCGCTGGTGCCCGCCAGCCGTATCCACCAGCCGCTGCGCGCCGAACCGGTGGACATGACGCCGCCGGCCTATCCGACGCCGCAGGTGCTGGCGCAAGACCCGGGGAAGGACCAGCCAAACTAGGCAGGACCTGTCTCACCGTACAAACCCGGCTTTCCGCTTCCCTAAGCCCGGCTTGTAAAACCGCAAATTCTCATCTTGCGGCTGGCGCGCCACACTGGCGCCAGCCCGCCATGCTTCGTCTTGCGGGTCGCCATAACACCATAAGGACGAGACATGACCCCGAATTTCCCGCGCGCCCTGCGGCGCCTGGCCGTGCCGTTGCTGGCGCTGGGCTGCCTGGCCGGCGGCTCCGCCGCGGCCCAGGGCGGCTATCCCAACCATCCCATTTCCCTGGTCGTGCCGTTCGCGGCGGGCGGTCCCACCGACGTAGTGGCCCGCAGCCTGGGCGCCGCCATGTCCAAGACGCTGGGCCAGAGCATCGTGGTCGAAAATCGTCCGGGCGCGGGCGGCACGCTGGCGGCCACGCACGTGGCGCGGGCAGCGCCGGACGGCTATACCTTCCTGATCCACCACAACGGCATGGCCACGGCGCCCGCGTTGTATCGCAAGCTGCCGTTCAACCCGCTCACCGACTTCGCCTACGTCGGCCAGGTGGCCGACGTCCCCATGACGCTGCTGGGCCGCAAGGACCTGCCGCCGGGCGACATGGTCGAATTCATCAAGTACGCGCGCGCCAATGGCAACAAGATCAACCTGGCCAACGCCGGCCTGGGCGCGGTCTCGCAGTTGTGCGGCATGCTGCTGCAGGAAGCGCTCGGGACGCAGTTCACCACCATTCCGTATGCCGGCACCGCGCCCGCGCTGACGGCGTTGCTGGGCGGCCAGGTGGATGTGCTGTGCGACCAGACCACGCAGACCATTCCGCACATCAAGGCGCAGCGGGTGAAGCTGTACGGCGTCACCACGCTCGACCGCATCAGGACGCTGCCGGACTCGCCGACCCTGCAGGAAAGTGGCGTGAAGGGCTTCGAGGTCAAGGTCTGGCACGGCGTCTATGCGCCCAAGGGCACGCCACCGGAAGTGGTGGCAAAGTTCAATGAGTCGCTGCGCGCGGCGCTGAAGGACCCCGCCTTCACGCAGAAGATGACCGAACTGGGCGCGGAGATCGTGCCCGAGGCCAAGCAGACGCCGGCCGGCCTGCAAAGCTGGCTGCAGTCGGAAGTGGACAAGTGGGGGCCGATCATCCGCAAGGCGGGCGTGTACGCGGACTGAAGCACCGGGCTCGCCCCGGACGTGCGCCTGCCGCCACCGCCCTGCCGACAAGTGGCGGCGGCAAGAGGCGCATGCCGGCAGCCCCGCGACGTGGCTGTGACACGTCGAAAAAAGGCCGGCAATGATTGCCGGCCTTTCCGTTGCCGCCTGACGAGCAGCCTGGCTGCTACACGCTCAGTTCCTTCCACACCGCCAGCGGCGCTTCGGCATGGTTGAGGGTGTAGAAGTGCAGGCCGGGCGCGCCGTTGTCCAGCAGGTTCTGGCACAGCTCGGTGACCACGTCCACGCCGAAGGCGCGGATCGAGGCCTTGTCATCGCCCAGTTCGGCCAGGCGCAGGCGGATCCAGCGCGGCACTTCGGCGCCGCACATTTCCGAGAAGCGCAGCAGCTGGGTGTGGTTGGTGATGGGCATGATGCCCGGCACGATCGGCACCCGCACACCCTTGGCCTGGGCCCGGTCGACGAAGTCGAAGTAGGCGTCGGCGTTGAAGAAGTACTGGGTGATGGCGGCATTGGCGCCCGCCTTGACCTTGGCCACGAAGTGATCCAGATCCGCCGACGGATTGGCGGCCTGCGGGTGCATTTCGGGATAGGCCGCCACTTCGATGTGGAACCAATCGCCCGTTTCCTCGCGGATGAACGACACCAGTTCGTTGGCGTAGCGCAGTTCGCCGGCGTCGCCGCCCATGCCCGAGGGCAGGTCGCCGCGCAGGGCGACCACGCGCCGCACGCCTTCGTTCTTGTAGGCCTGCAGGATGTCCCGCAGGTCCTGGCGCGAGGCGCCGACGCACGACAGGTGCGGCGCCGCATCGCAGCCCAGGTTACGCAGCGTGCGCACCGCGTCGGCCGTGCCGGCGCGGGTGGAGCCGCCGGCGCCGAACGTCACGCTGACGTACTTGGGCTGGATCGCCAGCATCTGCTTGGCCGCGCGGACCAGCCGCTCCTGGCCAGCCAGGTCACGAGGTGGAAAGAATTCCAGGCTGAACGCCGGAGAAGTCGAGTCGGACATATCGGATCAGTTATCCATAGCGCCACGCGCATCGCATGAAACGGGTGCCGCCCCCCTCGGGGTGCCGCGGAGCCGGCTTTGCCGGCCCGCTGGCACGCCCCCTTGAGGGGAGCGCGTGGCGCTCGGGGGTGGGAATTCAGGGGATCAGTTTGGTAAGCAGGCCCGAGATGATGCTGTACAGGATCGCACCGCCCACGGCCCACCAGAACCCGTTGACCTGGAAGCCCTTCAGCACGGAGCCGACGAACCAGAACAACAAGGCGTTGATGACGATGAGGAAGAGACCGAGCGTGACGATCGTGATGGGCAGTGTCAGCAGCACCAGCACCGGCTTGACCAGCATGTTGACCAGACCCAGCACCAGCGCGGCAATGAGCGCCGAACCGAAGCTGGCCACGGTGATGCCGGGCAGCAGGTAGGCAACGGCCAACAGGGCCACCGCGTTCAGGATCCAGACGAGTATCAATGCCATTGTTCGACCTCCTGTATTGACGCTCCGCGGCCCCGTCGTCGCCAGGCGAGACGGGCAAGCCCCGCGGACCGGAAAGCCCGCGCCGACATGGCGCGGCACCTCCCTATTTTGCTACAAGCATCAGTAGCGGTAGTGATTCGGCTTGTAAGGACCTTCGACCGGCACGCTGATGTAGTCGGCCTGGTCCTTGCGCAGCGTGGTCAGGTTCACGCCCAGCTTCTTCAGGTGCAGGCGCGCGACCTTCTCGTCCAGGTGCTTGGGCAGCACGTAGACTTCGCCCGACTTGTAGGCTTCGTTGCGCGTGAACAGCTCGATCTGGGCGATGGTCTGGTTGGCGAACGACGACGACATCACGAACGAGGGGTGGCCGGTGGCGCAGCCCAGGTTCACCAGGCGGCCTTGGGCCAGCAGGATGATGCGCTTGCCGTCCGGGAAGATGACGTGGTCGACTTGCGGCTTGATCTCTTCCCACTTGCAGTCGGCCAGGCTGGCGACGTCGATTTCGTTGTCGAAGTGGCCGATGTTGCAGACGATCGCCTGGTCCTTCATGGCGTTCATGTGCTCACGCGTGATGACGTGGTAGTTGCCGGTGGCGGTGACGAAGATGTCGCCATGGGCGGCGGCTTCTTCCATGGTCACGACCTTGAAGCCTTCCATGGCGGCCTGCAGGGCGCAGATCGGGTCGATTTCGGTGACCCACACCTGGGCGCGCAGGGCGACCAGCGCCTGGGCGCAACCCTTGCCCACGTCGCCATAGCCGGCGACCACGGCGATCTTGCCGGCGACCATCACGTCGGTGGCGCGCTTGATGCCGTCGACCAGCGATTCGCGGCAGCCGTACAGGTTGTCGAACTTGGACTTGGTGACCGAGTCGTTGACGTTGATGGCCGCGAAGGCCAGCTCGCCCTTCTGCGACATCTGGTACAGGCGGTGCACGCCGGTGGTGGTTTCCTCGGTCACGCCCTTGATCAGGGCCAGGCGCGTCGAGTACCACTTCGGATCACGCTCGAGCGTTTTCTTGATGGCGGCGAACAGCACGCGCTCTTCTTCGCTGCCGGGGTTGGCCAGCACCGAGATGTCCTTCTCGGCCTTGGTGCCCAGGTGCAGCATCAACGTGGCGTCGCCGCCGTCGTCGAGGATCATGTTGGCGTTCTGGCCATTGGGCCATTCGAAGATCTTGTGGGTGTACTGCCAGTACTCTTCCAGCGTTTCGCCCTTGACGGCGAAGACCGGCGTGCCCGACGCGGCGATGGCGGCGGCGGCGTGGTCCTGGGTCGAGAAGATGTTGCACGAGGCCCAGCGCACTTCGGCGCCCAGCGCCACCAGCGTTTCGATCAGAACGCCGGTCTGGATGGTCATGTGCAGGCTGCCGGCGATGCGGGCGCCCTTGAGCGGCTGCTTGGCGGCGAACTCTTCGCGGATGGCCATCAGGCCGGGCATTTCGGTTTCGGCGATGGCCAGCTCGCGACGGCCCCAGCCTGCCAGCGACAGGTCGGCGACGATGTAGTCGGAGAAGGATTTATCGGTGACAGCGTTCATGGTGTGTAGGCTCCACGTGAATGACGAACGGCGCACGATACGGCCGGACAACGCGAAACCACCACGACAATCGAGTGCTCGCCTTTTCCGCCGTACGCGACAAAGGTGAGCGCCGTTGCTGTAACGCCGTGCAAGGCACGGCGCTTGAACAAGGATTCCTGAGCCTGGCGAACCGGGTTCCGCGGGCCATGAGACATGGCGGGAACCGCAAGGTCGTCGCAACGCTCCTCAGGATTGACGGGCATTGTACCGGTTTGGCCCGGGCAGTGGAAAGCCCGGCATGCAATGTCGGATCGGCGGCGGTCAGCCTGCCGGGGCCAAGGGCCCGGCCAGCTCCGCGCCGGGGGTCAGCGGCACCAGCGATGCCAGCAGATCCGTGGCCACGGCGTCCCAGCTGCGCGTCAGGGCGTGCTCGCGCACGGCGTGCCGGTCCAGCGGCAAGGCGGCGCGGCAGGCATGGACCAGGTCGTCATCCAAGAAACCGGTGACGCCTTGCGTCACCACCGCCAGCGGCGCTTCGCTGCGGAACGCCGCCACCGGCGTGCCGCAGGCCATGGCCTCCAGCATCACCAGGCCGAACGTGTCCGTCAGGCTGGGAAACACGAAGACATCCGCCGCGCCGTAGAACGCCGGCAGGGCCTCGTCGTTCTGCATGCCCAGGAACACCGCCTGGGGAAAGCGCTTTTTCAGACGCGCCTCGTCGGGCCCCGCGCCCACCACCACCTTGCTGCCGGGCAGGTCCAGTGACAGGAAAGCATCCAGGTTCTTCTCGCGCGCCACGCGGCCGACCGACAGGAAGACGGGCCGCGGCAGGTCCTGGAACGCCTGGCCGGGGGTGGGCTGGAATTTGCGGGGATCGACACCGCGCGACCAGATGCGCAGATTGGCGAAGCCGCGCCGCACCAGGATGTCGCGCACCGTCGGCGTGGGCACCAGCACGCATTGCGACGGCCGGTGAAACCAGCGCAGGAAGCGCCACGGCAGCGCGGCCGGAATGCCCATGCGCGCCTGCAGGTAGTCGGGGAACATCGTGTGGAACGAAGTGGTGAAGCGCCAGCCGCGCGACAGCGCCATGCGGCGCGCCGCCAGGCCCAGCGGGCCTTCGGTGGCGATGTGGAGCGCGTCGGGCACGGTATCGCCCAGGATGCGGCGCAATTGCCGTCCGGGCTGCAGGCACAGCCGCAGGTCCGGCTCGGATGGGGCCGGCACGGTGCGGCTGCCCTGGGGATTCACCACGATCAGTTCGTGGCCCCACTCGGTGAGGATCTGCTGCATGGTCGTCCAGGTGCGGACGACGCCATTGACTTGCGGATGCCAGGCATCCGTAACCAGGACGATGCGCATGATGGGGCCGGAAGTGGGCAATAGCGCGATTTAGCCCGCGCCATGTGACACCCTCAAGACCGCGCCCGGCGCGGCCGGCCTAGTTGTTGCGGCGGGGATACCCTTGCGCCTTGATGCGGGTCCAGACCTCGCGCTTTTCCTCTTCCGTCATGAAGACCCAGTTGGCCACTTCCATGGCCGTGCGGCCGCAGCCCCGGCAGATATCGTCGAACAGCGTGGAACAAACGGCAACGCAGGGGGAATCCGAGGTGCGGAAGGCACGCTGCGCGTCCTCGGGCTCGGGCAACTCGGTCAGATCGGCAAAAGACGGATTCATGGCCGAAAGGTTAACACCAGCGGTGCGTCCCTTTTTGGATAGCCCTATCGCCCGCCGTGGCTTGATTGACAACGCGGGAAGGGGTCAATCCGGGCCGCATTTGCCCCTACTTCCGCTCCCAGCCGAAGAAGGCGGATACCTCGCGCAGCAACGCGTCCGGGGTTTCTTCGGCCAGATAGTGGGCGCCGGGCAACGGCCCGCCGTCGACCTCGTCGGCCACCGCCCGCCACAACCCCAGCACGTCGAAATTGCGCCCGACCGCGCCGCGCGCGCCCCACAGCACGCGCAGCGGCATGCGCAGGCGCTCGCCGGCCGCGCGGCCCTGGCGGTCATGCTCCAGGTCAAGCGTGGCGGAGGCGCGGTAGTCTTCGCAGATACCGGTGGCCCAGCCCGGCAGGCGCGCCGTGCGCTCGTACTCGGCCATCGCCTCGTCGGAAAAATGCGCCAGCCCGCCGGGGCGGCCGCCCATCACCGAACGCAGGTAGAACACCGGATCGCGCTCGATCATGGTCTCGGGCATGGGCGCGGGCTGGATCAGCCAGAACCAGTGGTAGTAGGCCTGGGCGAAGGCGCGGGTGGTGTTTTCGTACATGTCCAGCGTCGGCGCGATATCCAGCAGCATCATGCGTCCGACCGCCTCCGCGTGGTCCAGGCCCAGCCGGTGCGCCACGCGGGCGCCGCGGTCGTGGGCCAGGACGTCGAAGCGCTCGTGCCCCAGGGCACGCATCAGCGCCACCATATCGGCCGCCATGACGCGCTTGGAATGCGCGGCGTGGTCCGGCGTGGCCGCGGGCTTGTCGCTGTCGCCATAGCCGCGCAGGTCGGCGGCCACGCAGGTGTGGCGGCGCGTCAGTTCGGGCCAGACGCGATGCCAGATGGCGTGGGTCTGCGGATGGCCGTGCAACAGCAGCAAGGGCGGTCCCGAGCCATCGACACGGGCGGCGATGTGGATGCCATTGACCTCGTGGCGGCGCACGGGCAGATTGAAGAATGCGGTCATTGCGGTCTGTGCCTCTCAGTCTGTGGCATTCATTGGCCGAGCCGGTCGCGCACGCGGCGCGCCACGTCTTTCATCCAGGGATGCCGGGCCCAGTGGCCGGCCTCGAAGTGTTCCACATCCGCCAATTGCTGTAACGAGGCACCCACCATGTCCTGCCCCTGCGAAAACATGCGGCGGTGCCGCGCCGGCAGGTCGAAATGCCCGCTCCAGCCGTCCGCGGCCCGCACCGTGCCCGCCAGCGCATCGATCTCGACGCGGTTGCCGGCGGGATCGGACACCCGCGCCAGCAGCGCGTCAACGTCGGCCGGCGGCAGGCTCACCAGCAGCAGGCCGTTGTTGAGCGCGTTGAAGTAGAAAATCTCGCCGAAGCTGGCGGCCACGACCGCGCGGATGCCGTACTGCATGAGGCCCCAGACCGCGTGCTCGCGGCTGGAGCCGCAACCGAAATTGGGCCCTGCCACCAGCACCGCGGCGCCGGCGTAGGCGGGCTGGTTCAGCACGCAGTCCGGACGCGGCGCACCGTCGGCGTCAAAGCGCAGGTCATAGAGCAGGCCACGATCCAGCCCGGCCTTGTCGATGATGCGCAGGAACTGCTTGGGCATGATCTGGTCGGTGTCCAGATTGGAATACGGCAGGGGCGCGGCGACGCCGCTGATGATCTGGTTCATTGCGGGTTCTCCAGGTCGCGCACGTCGACGATGCGGCCGGCCAGGGCGGCGGCGGCGGCCATGGCGGGGCTCATCAGATGGGTGCGTCCGGCGCGGCCCTGGCGGCCTTCGAAGTTGCGGTTGGTGGTGGACGCGCAGCGCTCGCCCGGCCGCAGCACGTCGTCGTTCATGGCCAGGCACATCGAACAGCCCGGCTGGCGCCATTCGAAACCGGCGTCGACCAGCGTGGCGGCGATGCCTTCGGCCTCGGCCTGGGCGCGCACCGCGCCCGAGCCGGGCACCACCATCGCGCGCACGCCGCCGGCCACCTTGCGCCCGCGCACGACATCGGCCACCACGCGCAGGTCCTCGATGCGGCCGTTGGTGCACGAGCCGATGAAGACCCGATCGATGGGCACGCCGGCGATCGGCGCGCCCGGTTGCAAGCCGATGTATTCCACGGCCTTTTCCAGCGCCAGGCGCGCCAGCGCGTCCGGCTCGGACTGGGGATCGGGGACCGTGCCGGTGATCGGCATGGCCTGGTCGGGGCTGGTGCCCCAGGTCACGAAGGGCGCGATTTGCCTGGCGTCGAAGACATGTTCGGCGTCGAACGCCGCATCGGCGTCCGAGCGCAGGGTCGCCCAATAGGCGCGCGCCTGCGCCAGTTCCGCGGCGTCCAGGTGCCGGGCACGGGCGGCGACATAGGCGTCGGTGGTGGCGTCGGGCGCGATCAGCGCGGCGCGGGCGCCGGCTTCCACCGTCATGTTGCACAGGGTCATGCGGGCCTCTGCCGACAGGCCATCGATGGCGCTGCCGCAGTATTCCACCGCGTGGCCGCGCGCGCCCTGCGCGCCGATGCGATGCACCACGTAGATCACCAAATCCTTGGCCGACACGCCGGCGGGCAGATGACCGTCGACGCGGATGCGCATATTGCGCGCGACCCGGTACACCAGGGTCTGGGTAGCAAGGATGTGTTCGACTTCCGAGGTGCCGATGCCAAAGCCCAGCGCCCCCAGCGCGCCATAGGTGGTGGTGTGGCTGTCGCCGCACAGCACCACCATGCCCGGCAGGATCATGCCGTGCTCGGGCGCGATCACGTGCTCGATGCCCTGCAGCGGGTCGGTGGTGTCGAACAGCGCGATGCGCTGCTCGTCGCAATTGCGCTTGAGATTGCTGGCCTGGCGCGACGAGGCATCGTCGGGAATCACGCGCAGCGCGGCCGGCACCGGATGGGTGGGAATGATGTGATCCACCACCGCCATCTGCTGGCCGGGCCGCAGCGCCTGGCGGCCGCGCGCGGCCAGGCCGCTGAAGGCCTGCGGACTGGTGTACTCGTTCATGATGTGCAGGTCGACGTACAGCAGGATGTGTTCATCGTCGATGCGGGCCACCTCATGGCTGGCCACCAGCTTGTCGTATAGCGTCATGCCGGGCATGTCGGTGCTTCCTTGCAAAAAAACGCGCCCGCGCGGGGGCGCGATGAAACCTGTGTCGCCGCTCAGTTCGCCTCGATGCCGGCGTCCTTGACGATGCCGGCCCAGCGCGTGATCTCGCCCTTGACCATGGCATCGGTCTCGGCGGGCGTGGAGACCAGCGGATCGAAGCCCTCGCGGCGCATGCGTTCGGACAGCTCGGCCGATTGCAGCGCCTGCGCCAGCCTGACGTTGAGCGTGTCCACCACCGCCTGCGGCGTGCCGGCGGGCGCGCTGATCACGAACCAGGTGGTGAAAGCGTAGCCGGGCAGGCCGGACTCGGCGATGGTGGGCACGTCCGGCAGCAGCGGCGAACGCGTGGTGCCGGTGACGCCCAGCGCCTTGAGCTTCTTGCCGTCCACCTGCGGCTTGGCCGCGGACAGCACGGGGAAGCTCATCTGCACCTGGCCGCTGATGGTGTCCACCATGGCCGGACCGCCGCCCTTGTAGGGCACGTGCAGGATCTGCGTGCCGGACACCGACTTGAACAGTTCGGCGGCCATGTGGAAGGTGCTGCCGGTGCCGGCCGAACCGAAGCTCAGTTCATTGGCGGGACGCGCGCGGATGTAGTCGAGCAGTTCCTTGACATTGTTCACCGGCAGCGACGGCGACACCGTCAGCACATGCTGCGAGGTGCCCACCGTGCCGACCGAACGCAGGTCGCGCGCGGTGTCGAACGGCATGTTGCGAAACAGCGCCGGGTTGATCGCCAGCGACATGGTGTTGATGGCCAGCGTGTAGCCGTTCGGCTCGGCGCGGGCCACGGCGGCCATGCCGATATTGCCGGACGCGCCGGCGCGGTTCTCGACGATCATGCTCTGGCCCAGGGTCTTGCCCCAGGCGTCGGAAATCAGGCGGGCGGCGATATCGACGCTGCCGCCGGGCGCGAACGGCACGATCAAGGTGACCGGACGCTGCGGGAAGGCGTCGGCGGCAGTGGCTGGCGTCATCCAACAGGACGCCGCGGCGGCCAACGCGCACACCGTGCGCAACAGATGGGGGGGTTTCATGGGTCGGGTCTCCTCATGGGTGGCCGCGTCAGGCGGCTCTGCTATCGGTCAGGCCAGTGTATAAGCCCATTCCATTCTTATAATTTGTGAAATAAATAAATCTTTATTAAATTTGATTTATAAATAAAGCCATGGATGCGCTCTCCGATCTCGCCTTCTTCTCGCTACTGGTCAAGCACGGCAACCTGTCGGCGGCCGCGCGCGAACTGGGTCTGACGCCGCCCGCCGTCAGCACGCGGCTGGCCAAGCTTGAGCAGCGCCTGGGCGTGCGGCTGCTCAATCGCAGCACGCGACGCGTCAGCGTCACGCAGGAGGGTGAGCTGTACCTGGCCGAGGGCAGCCGTATCCTGGCCGATCTGCAGGCACTGGAACGATCCGTGTCCAGCAGCCGCGCCCAGCCGCAGGGCTTGCTGCGCCTGAACGCCACCTTCGGTTTCGGCCGTGCCCACGTGGCGCCCGCCATCTCCGATTTTGCGCGGCAATACCCTGAAGTCGAAGTGCAGCTGCGCCTGACCGACAGGCCCCTGAACCTGATCGAAGAAGGCTTCGATGCCGCGGTGCGCTTCGGCGACCTGCCCGACGCCCGCCTGACCGCGCGCAAGATCGCCTCCAATCGGCGCCTGCTGTGCGCGTCGCCGCGCTACCTGGACACCTTTGGCGAGCCGCGCGCGCCGGGCGAGCTGCAACGGCATCGCTGCATCGTGGTGCGCGAGAACGACGTCGCCTACGGCACCTGGCGGCTCGAATCCGGCACACGCACGGAAACGGTGAAAGTGCGCGGCCCGGTCAGTTCGAATGACGGCCAGAGCGCGCTGGAATGGGCCCTAGACGGCCACGGCATCGTCATGCGTTCGGAATGGGAGACCGCCGCGCTGCTGCGCGCCGGCCGCCTCCGCCAGGTGCTGACCGACTGGGCGACGCCGCCGGCGGACATCCATGTGCTGTACCCGGAGCGGCTAAACCTGCCTGCCAAGACATTGGCCTTCGTCGATTTCCTGGCGCAGCGCTTCGCCCGCCATCTGCGCGCGCCGGGTTCGCAGGCCGCCGTGTGGTGACGGACGTCCCGCGCGCTGTCAGATCTCGTCGATGGCGGTGCTGGCCGGCATGTCGCCGATGGCATAGCGGTCGCGCGTGGTGACGTAGAAGCTGGCGCCAAAGCGGCCCACCGGAAAATAATCCTGCAGCCGCACGCGCCAGGTGTCCGTGTCGATCAGGCCGTCGCGTGCATGCAGCCAGCGCACCTGGCCGATGAAGATCTGGCGGCTGGCGGTTTCCAGGGTCTCGAACAGGGTGCATTCGAATGCCACCGGCGCCTGCACGATGCGCGGCGGCGCCACCCGCTGGCTCGGCGCGGCGTCCAGGCCGGCGTGCGCCAGCTCGCTGACGTCGGCCGGCAGGCGATCGCCACAGCGGTGCATCTTCTCGGCCATGGCCTCATCGGTCAGGTGCACCACGAATTCGCGGTCGCGCGCAATATTGCGCGCCGTGTCCTTCAGGTTGCCGTCCTCGAGCCGGTTGATGCTGACCATGACGATGGGCGGATCCTCGCCCAGCATGTTGAACATGCTGAAGGGCGCGGCATTGACCACGCCGGTTTCGGACAGGGTGGTGATCAGCGCGATCGGCCTTGGCACGATCAGACTGGCCATCAGCTTGTAGCGCTGGTATTCGGTGATTGAATCGAAGTCGATGTCCATGTCAGGCCATTCCCAGCATCTGGGCCAGGGTTTGTGCGGGCTGCGGGCGCTCCAGGCTGATGCGCCGCTCCAGGTCCGCGAGATGGTTGTCGTTGATCTTGACCGCCTCGGCCACCTGCCCCTGTTCCATCAGGTCGACGATCTGCACGTGTTCGCCATGCTCGCAGGCGGCGTTGCCGGGCGGTTCATACAGCGCCACGATCAGCGAGCAGCGCGACACCAGTTCGGCCAGGTAGCCGTGCAGGATGGCGTTGCCCGACAGTTCGCCCAGGCGCACATGGAAGGCGCTGGCCTGGCGCGCCCAGGCAGGCTGGCCGGCGCGGTGCAGCAAGGCATGCTCGTCGCGCAACTGCTTGCGCAGCGAGGCGTAGTCGGCCTTGGTGGCGCGCGCGGCCGCCAGCGGCAACAGGGCCGCTTCCAGCGCGCGCCGCGCCTCGAAGATCTGGCGCGTGTCCTCGGGGGTGGGTTCGGCCACCACCGCGCCGCGGTTGTGGTGCAGGTCGACCACATGCTCGTGGGCAAGGCGCTGCAGCGCCTTGCGCGCGACCGAGCGCGAAACGCCGAAGATGTCGCACAGCGCCGCCTCGGGCAGCTTGGTGCCGGGCGTCAGCCGCTGGCTCATGACACTTTCATAGACCGCCTCGCAAATGCGGCGCTCCATGTCGGCATCGGGGGCCGTGTCCTCCAGGTGTTCGGACACGGCGGCGGTAGCGGCGCGGCGCGAAGGCGTCGCCCTGGGACGGGATTTGGCGGGATCGCGGGTAGGCATGGCGGACTCGGTGGCAACGAAGGCAAAGGGTCGATCAACGGGAAGACAGTCCGGTCGCCGGTGGCAGCCCATCGACGTGCGCGCAGATCTGGCCCGGCGTGGGGAACCAGATCTCGCCCCGGTCGCGCGCGGCCGCCAACGGGGCCAGCGCCCGGCGCAGGTGCCGCAGGCGGTAGGGCTGCCCCACGATATACGGATGCAGCGCGATGCCCATCACCAGGGGCTGGCGCTGCGCCTGGAGCCGCATTTCCTCGAACTGGTCGAGAATCATATCGGCAAAATCGCGCGCATCCATCTTGCGGCCCATGATCATGGGGATGTCGTTCAGCTCCTGCGGGTAGGGAATCGCCCACAGATCGCCGGCACGCGTGCGCATGCGCGTGGGCTGGTCGTCGTGGCACCAGTTCAAGGTGTAGCGGTAGCCGGTCTCGGCGAGCAGGTCCGGGGTGGCGCGGCTTTCCGAAATCCACGGCGACAGCCAGCCGGCCGGGGCGCTGCCGGCGTGGCGGCCGATGCGGTCGCGGCAGTGTTCCAGCAACGCCCGCTCCTCCGTTTCGCCCAGCCCCCCCTGGCGATGCGCGTTGCTGTAGCCGTGGCCGATCAGCTCGTCGCCGCGCGCCAGGCAGGCATCGACCAGTTCCGGACAATGGTCATACAGCGCGGTGTTGATCAGCGCGCCGGTCGGCAGACCCAACGCGTCGAACAGTTCCAGGCAGCGCCAGGCGCCCACCCGGTTGCCGTACTCGCGCCAGGCGTAATTGAGCACATCGGGATGCGGCGAGGCCGGCCCCAACTCGGCGCCCAGCCCCTCGCCGAAGGCGAAATGCTCGATGTTGAACCCCAGGTAGACGGCCAGCCGCGCGCCGTTGGGCCAGGCGTAGTCCGCGCGGCCGGTGATGGGCTGGTAGGCGAAACGGTCGTGGCCGGCCAGCGGCGCGGGAGTCCAGGGCGCGGCAGGCCCCGCATTAGTGCCTTGAAGCAGGGATGGATTCATTTTGGTGCAAATCCTGATGCATGATTGTGAACAAAAACCCTGTTCTTTTGAAAACAAAAACAGGATCCAACGTCGACAAACCACCGTTTTTCCCCTGGGGCACGCCACCGAAGCGCGGGTGGCATGGATCTTGCATCGGGAACGGCAGCAGCACCTCTCCCATGCAAGATCCATTCCACTTTCCAGGAGTGCCCCGATGCGCCCGACCCGCCGTTCCTTCATGCTCCGCGCCACTGCCGCCGCCCTGTTCGCGGCCGGCCTGGTCACGCAACCCGCGCTGGCCGCCGACCCCATCAAGATTGGCCTGATCACCGCCCTGTCGGGTGAATCGGCGCGTGCCGGCGAAGCCTTGACCCGCGGCATGACCGTCGCCATCGACGAGATCAACGCCAAGGGCGGCCTGCTGGGCGGGCGCCAGGTGGTGCTGGTGCGACGCGACGACGAAGGCAACCCCGCCAAGGGCATGGCCGCGGCGCGCGAGCTGATCTACAAGGAAAAGGTTGCCGTGCTGTTCGGCGGCCTGGATACCCCGGTGTCGATGGCGATCGTGCCCATCGTCAACCAGGAGAAGGTGCCATTCATGGGGCCCTGGGCCGCCGGCACCGCGATCACGCACAACAAGGGCAACCCCAACTTCGTGTTCCGCGTCTCGGCGATGGACGAGATCGTCGACAGCGCCATGGTGCAGTACGCCCGCAAGACGTTCCAGAGCGCCAAGCCGGGCATGATTCTGGTGAACAACCCCTGGGGCGAATCGAACGAAAAGGGGCTGGACGCCGCGCTCGCCGCCGCCAAGATCACGCCGGCCGGCGTCGAGAAATTCCAGCCCGCCGACCTCGACGTCACGCCGCAGCTGAGCCGCCTGAAAGCGGCCGGCGCCGACACGCTGTTCCTGGTCGGCAACGTCGGGCCCTCGGCGCAGGTGGTGAAGTCGCTGGACCGCATGGGCTGGAAGGTGCCGGTGGTGTCGCACTGGGGCCCGGCCGGCGGCCGCTTCACCGAGCTGGCCGGCCCCAACGCCAAGAACGTGCACTTCGTGCAGACCTACAGCTTCTTCGGCAAGCAGGGCCCGGTGGGCGAGAAAGTGATGCAGGCGCTCAAGGCCAAGTATTCCGACATCAAGGACCCGCAGGACATCACCCCGGCCGTGGGCGTGGCCAATGCCTATGACGGCATGCAACTGGCGGCGCTGGCGATCGCGCAGGCCGGTTCCACCGACGGCGACGCCGTGCGCCAGGGCTTCTACAAGATCGGCAAATACGAAGGCCTGATCAAGACCTACGAGCAGCCCTTCACGCCGGCCTCGCACGACGCCTTGCGCGAAGACGACTACGTGTGGACGCACTTCGTCGACAACCGCATCCTGCCCGTCAAGGGCGCGCAGTAAGCGCTAGGGGAGAGACGCATGCTGTGGATGTCCGCCATTGTCAGCGGCCTGGGCCTGGGTAGCATGTATGGGCTGATGGCCCTGGGCTTCTACCTGACCTACGCCGTATCCGGCACGGTCAACTTCGCGCAAGGCAGCTCCATGATGCTGGGCGCGGTGCTGACCTTTACCTTTGCGCAGACGCTGGGCTGGCCGCTGCTGGCCGCCTTGCCGCTGGCGCTGGCCCTGTGTGCGTTGTATGGCCTGGTGGTCGAGCGGCTGGCGGTCCGACCGTTCGCCAGCCGCGGCTCGAACGCCTGGCTCATGTCGACGGTGGCCTTGGGCATCGTGCTGGACAACCTGGTGATGTTCACCTTCGGCAAGGAGCCGCGCAGCCTGCCGTCTGCGCTGGCGCAAGCGCCGCTGGAAATCGGCGGCATGGGCTTGGGCGTGTATCCGCTGCAACTGCTGATCCCGCTGGTCGGACTGGCATTGGCTGCCGCCCTGCATGCGCTGTCGCGCCGCACACGCTGGGGAGTGGCGCTGCTTGCGGTGGTGCAGAACCCGAACGCGGCGCGCCTGATGGGCATTCCGGTGCGGCGCGCCATCATGGTCGCCTTTGCCGTCTCGACCCTGTTCGCTGGCGTGGCTGGCGCGCTGGTCGCGCCGCTGTTCAACGTGCAGGCCGACATGGGCACCCTGTTCGGACTGAAGGCCTTCGTGGTCGCCATCCTGGGCGGCATCACCAGCGCCTGGGGCGTCATGCTCGCCGGCCTGCTGTTCGGCGTGGCCGAAGGGCTGATCACCGTCGCCCTGGGTTCCGGCTATACCCAGATCATCAGCTTCACGCTGGTCATCGCCATCCTGGCCATGCGGCCCAACGGATTGTTCGGCCGCGCGGCCGTGAGGAAAGTCTGATGGCCCGGCGATCTGCATTCTCTTGGCCGGCGCTGGCCGTCTATGCCGTGCTGGCGGTCGTCAGCCTGGCCCTGGCGGCCAGCGTCAACGGCTATTACGTTTTCGTGATCGGCAACGTGGCTTTGCTGGCGCTTGCCGGCATCGGCCTGAACGTGCTGCTGGGGCTGACCGGCCAGATGTCGTTCGGCCATGCCGCGTTCTACGCCATCGGGGCGTACACGGTGGCGATCCTCACCGGCCAGGCGGGCTGGAATTTCTGGCTGGCATGGCCCGTTGCCGCGGCGGTGGCGGGCGTGTTCGGGCTGCTGCTGGCGCTCCCGGCGCTGCGAGTCCAAGGGCCCTACCTGGCGATGATCACGATCGCCTTCGGCTTCATCGTGGAACACACCCTGGTCGAGGGCGGCGATCTCACAGGCGGCCAGAACGGGTTGATGGGCATCGCCCAGCCCGCGCTCGGCGCGCTGGGCGGAGACCGCGGGGTGGCGATGCTCGCGATCGTGACGGTGTTCGCCGCGCTGGCCGGTTATGCCCTGCTGGCGCGCGGCAGCTGGGGCGCGGCCATGCGCGCGGTCAAGGACAGTGAAACGGCCAGCGAATCCATCGGCATCAACCCGCTGGTGGTGAAGGCCGTGGCCTTCATGGTGTCGGCGGCCGTGGTCGGCCTGGCGGGAGGCCTGTATGCGCCGCAGGCCGGCATGATCACGCCGCACAACTTCAACTTCATGCAGTCGATCCTGTTCGTGCTGGCCGTCACCATCGGCGGCGCCGGTTCGCTGGCGGGGCCCCTGCTGGGCGCGGTGGTGGTCGGACTGCTGCCCGAACTGCTGTCGAGCCTGGAGGAATATCGCCTGTTGTTCTTCGGCGCCTTCCTGCTCGTGGTGCTGTGGGCGGCGCCCGAAGGCGCGGCGGGACTGCTGGCCCGCTGGCGGCGACGCGCCCTGACACCGCGTCTGGCCCCACGCCAGGGTGGCCTGGCCGCCAACGGCCGGGCCCGCCGCGCCCTGCGCGCCGACACGCTGACCATGACGTTCGGCGGGGTGCGCGCGGTGCAGGGCGTATCGTTTCATGTCGCGCCCGCCGCCATCACCGCGTTGATCGGCCCCAATGGCGCGGGCAAGTCCACCGTCATCAACATGCTCAGCGGCTATTACCAGCCCACCAGCGGCAACGTCGCGCTGGGCGCCGCGCCACTGGCCGGCCTGCCGGCCCACCGCGTGGCGCGCGAGGGCATCGCGCGCACCTATCAGACCTCGCAGCTGTTCGACACTTTGAGTGTCGAGGACAACGTCGCACTGGGCCTGTTGCGCGGCCGGCTGGGCGGCCTGCTGGCCGCGCGCCGTTATCTGTCGTCCGATGCGCGCGAGCGGGCCCGCGCCCTGCTGGCCTTTTGCGGATACGAAGGCGCCCTGGACACGCCGGCCGCCGATCTTGCGCACGTGGATCGCAGGCTGGTGGAGATCGCCCGCGCGCTGGCCACCGACGCCGACGTCCTGTTGATGGACGAGCCCGCGGCGGGCCTGTCCCGCGAGGACAAGACACGACTGGCCGCCCTGCTGCGGCGCATTGCCGAGGCCGGCGCCGGCGTGCTGCTGGTCGAGCACGACATGGCATTGGTGATGGGCGTCTCGGACCACGTTGTCGCCATCGACGCGGGGCGCGAGTTGGCGCAGGGATCCACCGGCGAGATCCAGCAGTCCGAAGCCGTGCGGCAAGCCTACCTGGGCGACGATGCGGCGCGCCAGGCGCCCACGGCGCGTGCGCGTCCGGTTACCGGCGGCGTCGCGCCGGAAGTGCTGGGAGTGGGCAACCTGACCACCGGCTACGGCGCCAACCCGGTGCTGCATGGCATCGACCTGCAGGTGCGCGAGGGCGAAATGGTCGCGCTGCTGGGCGCCAACGGCGCCGGCAAGTCGACGCTGATGCGCACGCTGGCCGGGCTGCACCGGCCCGTCCAGGGCGGCATGCACCTGCAAGGGCAGGAATTGCAGGGACTGAGCGCGGACCGCATCGTGGCGCGAGGGCTGGTCCTGGTGCCCGAGGGGCGGCAGGTGTTCCCGGACCTGAGCGTGCTAGAGAACATCCGGCTGGGCGCCTTCCTGCATCCGGCCGATCGCGAAGCGCGCGTAGAGGAGATGCTGACGCGTTTTCCGCGCCTGCGCGAACGGCTGCACCAGCGGGCCGGCCTGCTGTCCGGCGGCGAACAGCAGATGCTGGCGATCGCGCGCGGGCTGATGTCCAAGCCGGTGATCCTGTTGCTGGACGAGCCATCCCTGGGCCTGGCGCCGAAGATCATCGACGAATTGTTCGAAGCGCTGGACAGGCTGCGGGCGGAATCGATGACGATCCTGCTGGTGGACCAGATGGCCGCGCTGGCGCTGGCGCTGGCCGACCGCGCCTACGTGCTGGAGTCCGGCCGCGTGACGGCGCACGGCACGGCGCGGGAAATCGCCGCGGATGGGGCGCTGGCGCGCGCCTACCTCGGCACCTGAATGCAGCAAGCCTGGCACACCAGGCTTGCTTTTGCGCAGACTCAGGCGGCGTCAGCACCCAGCCGCGCGCCCTCGCGCACGATGCCGCAGCGCTTGTAGGCGCGCATCACCACGCCCACTTCACTGGCCAACACGCCATCGAGTTCACCCAGCCTGCGCGTGACCACGTCCCACAGGTGCAGGCTGTCGCGGCACAGCACGTGCCAGAACAGTTGCGAGGCGCCGCTGGTGCCGAACAGGCAGCGCGTATTCGGATCCAGCGCCAGGTGCGCGGCCAGGGCATCGACCGCCTGCGGCCGCACCTGCACCGAGATCACCGCCTCGACCGGAAAGCCCACCAGGGCGGGCTCGACTTCCACGCGAAAGCTCAGCGCGCGCCGCTCCACCAGATGCTGCAGCAGGCGATGGGCAGTGGGCTCGCTGACGTCGGCATGCGCGGCCAGCTCGGCCAGGCTGGCGCGGCCGTCGCGCATCAGGTGCGCGACGATGCGCTGTTCGGACTCGGTCAGCGCTGCGGGCGGCTGCGTAACGGCGGACTCCGGCCCCTCGGGCGGGGCGTCGCCGGCCTGGATGCGCCATTGACCAGCGCGGCGGAATGGCCGCAGCACCAATCGCGCCTCCACATGCTCGACGCCATCGATCGACGGCAGCACCCGCGTCACCACGTCGGGCATGTCGGCCGCGTCCGCCAGCGTCAGTTCCGCCATCAAATCGGCCGTGCCGGCCAGCGTCACCACGAGCTGAGTGATGCCAAGCTGCGCCAGGGCGTCGGCCGCCTCGGCCACGCGTCCCGACCGGCAGCGCACCCAGGCATGCAGCACCACGCCACGACCCGTGGCCAGCGGATCGGCTTCGGCGATGACCCGCAGGGCGTCGGCGTCCATCAGCCGCTTGATGCGCCGCGCCACGGTGCGTTCGGCGATACCAGTGGCCGCGCCCAGCTCGCGCCAGGACGCGCGCGGGTCGGCCTGCAGGGCGATCAGGCAGGCGAGATCGGTGTCATCGAGCGCCGGCATTAGGGGCTTACCCTTACTTGACGTGACTATATTCATTAATCTAACGTTCGCGCATTGAAAAAAACACAAAATTTAACGGTCTATTTGACCAAAAATAAAACAGAGGACGTTATGAGTACCCCTTCCGCAACCCTGCGCGCCACGCAGGGGGCAAACGCCGCGCCCGTGTCGCGCGTCCGCACGATTCTGGCCGGTAGTGTAGGCAATGCGGTGGAATGGTTCGATTGGACCATCTATGCGTCGTTCGCCATCTTCTTTTCGAAGCAGTTTTTCCCCGAGGGCAACGAAACCGCCGCATTGCTGGCGACCTTCGGTATTTTTGCCGTCGGCTTCTTCATGCGGCCCGTCGGCGGCTGGGTGCTCGGCATCTTCTCGGACCGCTATGGCCGCAAGGCCGCGCTGGGCCTGACCATCCTGATGATGGCCGGCGGCTCGCTGATCATCGCCGTCACCCCGACCTACGCCACCATCGGCCTGGCCGCCCCGCTGCTGCTGACCGCCGCGCGCCTGCTGCAAGGCCTGTCGCTGGGCGGAGAGTATGCCTCGGCCACGACCTTCCTGGCGGAAATGGCGCCGCCCAACAAGCGCGGCTTCTATTCCAGCTTCGTCTTCTTCAGCGCCGCGGTGGGCATCCTGGCCGCGTCCGCCGTGGGCTGGCTGCTGACCTCGACCCTGAGCAAGGCCGAAATGGCCGACTGGGGCTGGCGCATCCCCTTCTTCCTGGGCGCGCTGGGTGGCCTGGCCGGCATGTGGATCCGCCGCGCGATCCCGGAAACCGAGGCGTTCTCGCACGCCAAGAAGGCCGGCGTCGAAAAGCAGCCGCTGCGCACCCTGATGCGCGAACATCCGCGTGAAGTGCTGCGCATCGTCGGCTTCTCGATCCTGACCACGTTCGCGTTCTACATCTTCGTGGCCTATGTGCCGACCTACGCCATCCGCCAGGTCAAGGCCGATCCGCAGGTCGCGTTCGCCGCCAACACCGTCGCGCTGATCGTGTTCATGCTGGTGCAGCCCGTGTTCGGCATGCTGTCGGACCGCATCGGCCGCAAGCCGCAGCTGATCTTCTTCGCCGCCGGCTATCTGGTGTTCTTCTACCCGTTGATGACCACGCTGGGCCCGTCGTTCGGCTCGATCCTCGCCGTCGAACTATTCGGCCTGGTGCTGTACGCCATGTACACCTCGATCGCGCCGGCCATCATGTCCGAGCAGTTCCCCACCAGCGTGCGCGCCGTCGGTATCGGCACGCCCTACAACCTGGTCGTGGCGCTGCTGGGCGGCACCACCCCGTACCTGCTGACCTGGCTGCAAAGCAAGGGCATGGAGCGTTGGTTCTTCTATTACGTGCTGGCCGGCGCCGTCATCACGCTGATCACCTTCATCCGCATGCCGGAGACCCGCGGGCAGTCGCTGAAGTAATCCTCGACGCGTGCGCAACCGCGCCCCGACGCCTCCCCACAGCGCTTTCCGGCTCCGCCAGGGCCGGAAAGCTTTTCCATTTCCGTGAGCGCCATGCCCGACCAAGACACTCCCCTGCATTTCCGCGAAGCCCGCGAACTCGCGCGCGCCATCCGTGACGGCGCAATCAGCTCCCGCCAGGTCACCGTCCACTTTCTCGACCGCATCGAGCGCGCGCCGGCGCTGGCCGCCTACAGCCAGGTCACGGCCGAGCGCGCGCTGGCCCAGGCGGAAGCCGCCGACCGGCTGTTGGCAGCCGGCATCTCGATGGGGCCCCTGCACGGCGTGCCGGTGGCGGTGAAGGACAGCCTGCACTGGGCCGGCACGGTCGCCAGCGGCGGATCGCAAGCCCGCAGCGGCGTCATCAGCGACGAAACCGCAGCCGCCGTACGCGCCCTGGCCGCGCAGGGCATGGTGATCCTGGGCAAGACCCGCATGACTGAATTCGCGTTCGGCCTGTCGGGCCAGAACCCGACACAGGGCACGGCCCGCAACCCGTGGGATGCCATCACGGCGCGCGCGCCCGGCGGTTCGTCCAGCGGGGCCGGCGTGGCGGTGGCGGCCGGCCTGGCGCCCCTGGCGGTGGGCGGCGACACCGGCGGCTCGGTGCGCGCGCCGGCGGCGCTCAATGGCGTGGTCGGCTACAAGCCGTCCTCAGGTGTGATCAGCCGCGCTGGCTGCCTGCCCTTGTCCGAAACGCTGGACGTGCTGGGCCCGATCTGCCGCAGCGTGGCCGACGCCCGCCTGCTGACGCAATTGCTGGCCGGCCCCGACATCGATGATGTCGCCACGCAGGCCCTGCCCGCTGCCAGCATCGCCGCCCTGCGGCGTCCCGCCGCCCGCCGTGGCGGCGCCGTGGCCGTGCTCGCGCCACAGGCCTGGCCCGCGACACTGGCCGACGAAGGCCTGCGGATCTGGCACGAAGCGCAGGAACGGCTGGACCAGGCCGGCATCACGCCCCAGGCCTGGCATCCGCCGGCGTCGTTGTCGTTCGCGCGCATGGCGGACGACAACTCGCTGGTATTGGCCTACGAGGCCTACCGCCATTTCGGCCACCTGGCCGACGACCCGGATCAACCGCTGTGGGAAGTGGTGCGCACGCGCATCGCCGCCGGCGGCCGCATCGCGCCGGCCGACTACGCCGCCGCGTTGCAACGGCGGCATGCGGACATGGCCACGTTCGCCGCCGCCATGCAGGGCATCGATGCCTTGCTGATGCCGGCCTGCGACCAGGCCGCACAGGCGCTGGACCCTGCCGACACGCGCCACACCGGCCTGGGCAAGCTGCTGCGTCCGGCCAACTTCCTGGGCGCGGCGGCCATCGCATTGCCGGCCGGCCATGACGTCGACGGCATGCCGATGGCGGTGCAGTTGCTGGCGCCCGCCGGCGCGGATGCCGCGCTGCTGGACTGCGCCGCCGCGCTGGAACGCATCCTGGCGCCGGTCTTGCGCACGCCCGACCTGTCAGCCTGGGGTCTCTGATCCCAACCTCGGCCGTAAAAAAAAGCCCCTGCAGGGGCTTTTTTTGCGAAGGCGCGACGCTCAGGCCGACTTCTTCAGTTCCTGCACCTTGTCCGTGGCTTCCCACGAGAATTCCGGCTCGGAACGACCGAAGTGGCCATAGGCGGCGGTCTTGGTGTAGATCGGACGCAGCAGGTCCAGCATGTTGACGATGCCCTTCGGACGCAGGTCGAAGTGCTCGCGCACCAGCTTGGCGATCTGGTCGTCGGGGATGACGCCGGTGCCTTCGGTGTAGACGGTGATGTTGATCGGCTCGGCCACGCCGATGGCGTAGCTGACCTGCACCTGGCACTGGCGCGCCAGGCCGGCGGCCACGATGTTCTTGGCCACGTAGCGGGCGGCGTAGGCGGCCGAACGGTCGACCTTGGACGGATCCTTGCCCGAAAACGCGCCGCCACCGTGCGGGCATGCGCCGCCGTAGGTGTCGACGATGATCTTGCGGCCGGTCAGGCCGCAATCGCCTTGCGGGCCGCCGATGACGAAGCGGCCGGTCGGGTTGACCAGGAACTTGGTCTTGGGCGTGATCAGGCCTTCGGGGAAGCTGGGCTTGATGATGTCTTCGATGACCGCTTCGCGGATGGTCTCTTGCGTGACTTCCGGCGCGTGCTGGGTCGACAGCACCACCGTATCGACTTCCGCCGGGCGACCGTCGATGTAGCGGAAGGTCACTTGCGACTTGGCGTCGGGGCGCAGCCACGGCAGGCGGCCGTCCTTGCGCAGTTCGCTCTGGCGCTGCACCAGGCGGTGCGCGTACCAGATCGGGGCCGGCATCAGGTCGGGCGTTTCGTCGCAGGCGTAGCCGAACATCAGGCCCTGGTCGCCCGCGCCCTGGTTCAGGTAGTCTTCCGAGCTGCGGTCCACGCCCTGGGCGATGTCGGGCGATTGCTTGTCGTAGGCGACCAGCACCGCGCAACCCTTGTAGTCGATGCCGTACTCGGTGTTGTCGTAGCCGATGCGGCGGATCGTGTCGCGCGCGACCTGGATGTAGTCGACGTTGGCGGTGGTGGTGATTTCACCGGCCAGCACGACCAGGCCCGTGTTGCACAGGGTTTCCGCCGCCACGCGGGCGTTGGGGTCCTGGGTGAAGATGGCGTCCAGAATCGCGTCGGAAACCTGGTCGGCTACCTTGTCGGGGTGCCCTTCGGAAACGGATTCGGAAGTGAAGAGAAAGTCGTTATTGGCCACAGATGCGTCCTTTCGTGTCCGATACAGCCGGAACATGGGTTCACGAGGCGCGTTGCACCCCGGACTGCATGGCATACGCTAATCTGGGCGCGACGCTTTAGCGGATTTGGCAAGCGATGCATGACGCATCGGTATCCTGCCGTCGCCCCGCAAGTTGTCGGTTAACTCGGCGACGGGTCGATTTTAAGCGAAAATGTCGGTCTTATGCTTGTGCCGGGGGTGGGGTCTTTCCCGCGAGCACCGGCATCACCATGCCCGATATCGCTCATTTGCCGCATGCTGCTCGTCCTATTTCGCCTGTTCGCCTCTTTGCCCCTGCCCGTCGCGCACGCGCTGGGACGCCTGCTTGGCCGCGCCGCGTATGCGTTTCCGGGCAAGTACCGGCGCCGCCTGCAGGCCAATGCGGCGCAGGCGGGCTATCCCGAGCCGGCCTTTGCCCGGCGGGCGGCGGGCGAGGCCGGCGCCATGATCCTGGAAATGCCGCGGGTCTGGTTTCGCAACGAGCAAAGCCTGGCCCAGGTCGTTTCCGATGACAACGACGTGGTCAGCGCCGCACGCGCCGAAAACCGCGGCATCCTGTTCCTGACCCCGCACCTGGGCTGTTTCGAGATCACCGCGCGCTACCTGGCCCGCCTGATGCCCATGACCGTGATGTTCCGCCCGCCGCGCAAGGACATCCTGGCGCCGCTGCTGGAAACCGCGCGCAACAGCTCGGCCGTCAATGCCGTGCCGGCGACCATGCAGGGCGTGCGCGAATTCGTGCGCGCCCTGCGACGCGGCGAATCCGTCGGCATGCTGCCGGACCAGGCTCCGGGCGTCGGCGACGGCGTCTGGGCGCCTTTTTTCGGACGCATGGCCTACACCATGACGCTGCCGGGCAAGCTGGCCACCCAGACCGGCGTGCCGATCATCCTGACCGCGGGCGAGCGCCTGCCAGGCGGGCGCGGCTGGCGCATCCACTACGTGCGGGTGCCGGAACCGCTGCCGGCCGATCCCCAGGCCCAGGCGGCGTTGCTCAACGCCGCCATGGAAACCCTGATCCGCCGCTGCCCGCAGCAGTATCTCTGGAGCTACAACCGCTACAAGACCCCTCGCGGCGCGCCCCCGGCGCCAGCCGACGACACCGCCGCCGCCTCCGGCTGAGGCCGTCGCCCCATTCCGTCCCGCCGCCCTGGTCCCACGCTTTTTACCCATGAACGATTCAAAAACGCGCACGTTGGTCTCCCTGCTGAAGTGGTTTGGCCGCATGCGGCCCGCCAACCGGCAACGCATCGGCGCCGCGCTCGGCTGGCTCGCCATGCGGCTGGCCAGATCGCGCACCCGCATCGTGCGCCGCAACCTCGAGCTGTGCTTCCCCGAACAGCCCGCGCAGGTGCGCGAACGCTGGGTGCGCGAACACTTCAGGGCGCTGGCGCAGTCCATCGTCGACCGCGGCGTGTTGTGGTACGGCACGCCCGAGGCAATCCAGGACATGGTCACGCAAAGCGGCGCCGAGCGCATCAACGAGCTGACCGCCCAGGGCCGTTCGGTCATCCTGCTGGCGCCGCATTTCATCGGCCTGGATGCCGCCGCCACCCGCCTCACCATGGAAGTGCCGAGCGCGGCCACCATGTACACGCCGCAAAGCGATCCGCACATCGACGCGGTCGTCGCGGCCGGACGCGCCCGCTTCAACGAGGTCTTCCTGGTCAGCCGCAAGGACGGCGTGCGCGAACTGCTGCGCCATCTGCGCGCACCGCGGCCGGTGTACTACCTGCCAGACATGGATTTCGGCCGCCAGGGCTCGGTATTCGTGCCGTTCTTCGGCATTCCCGCGGCGACCCTGCTGGCGACCGCCCAACTGGCCAAGAAATGGAATGCGGCGGTGCTGCCCATCCTGGATTTCTGGAACCCGGAAACAGGCCGCTACCATGCCGAAGTGCTGCCGCCGCTCGAGAACTTCCCCGGCGACGATACGCTGGAGGAGGCCACCGCGCGCCTGAACCGGGAACTGGAAGCCTGGGTGCGCCGCTGTCCCAGCCAGTATTACTGGGTGCATCGCCGCTTCAAGACGCGGCCGCCGGGCGAGCCCAAGATCTACTAGCGCGCGTTCGGACATGCACCGTGCGGCGGCGCGGTTTTCAGGGCCAGAATGGGCGATAATCCTCCCATGAACTGGAATTTCACCAAAATGCATGGCGCGGGCAACGATTTCGTCGTCCTGGACGGTGTCCGCCAGGCCATCGAAATGACGCCCGAGCGCGCCCGCGCCCTCGGCGACCGCCATTTCGGCATCGGCGCCGACCAGATCCTGCTGGTCGAACGCTCCACCCGGCCCGATGCCGACTTCCGCTACCGCATCTTCAATGCCGACGGCAGCGAGGTCGAGCATTGCGGCAATGGCGCCCGCTGTTTCGTGCGCTTCGTGCATGAACAAGGCCTGTCCGACCGTAACCCGCTGCGCGCCGAAATCGCCACCGGCATCCTGGTGCTGGACGAAGGCGACGACGAACAGGTCACGGTCGACATGGGCAGCACCCGTTTCGACCCGGCCGCGTTGCCGTTCGACACCGCCGGCCTGGCCTCGCGCACCGAAGGCCATGACACGCTCTGGCAGCTGGAGCTCGACGTGCCCGCCGGCCTGCCGCGCAGCGTGGCCCTGTCGGCCGTGGCCATTTCCAATCCGCACGCCGTGCAAGTGGTGGACAACGTCGACACCGCGCCCGTCGCCATCGTCGGCCCGCTGATCGAAAACCATCCTCGCTTCGCCCGCCGCGTCAACGCCGGCTTCATGCAGATCGTCGATCGCCACAGCATCCGCCTGCGCGTGCATGAGCGCGGCGCCGGCGAGACGCTGGCCTGCGGCACCGGCGCCTGCGCCGCCGTCGCTGCCGGCATCCGCCGCGGTCTGCTCGACTCCCCGGTGCGCGTGCAGACGCGCGGCGGCGTGCTGACCATCGCCTGGAATGGCGAACAACTGCGCTTGACCGGCCCTGCCGAATCCGTCTTCACGGGCCAGGTCGATATCGACAAGCTCGTCTTCTCCATGGCGCTGAACCGCTGACCCCATGACCGATACCGCTTTCACCGCCCAGGACATCGCCGCTTTCCTGCAGGAACATCCCGGCTTCTTCGACGAACACGCCGACGTCTTCGCCACGCTGCAGGTGCCGCATCCGCACGGCTCGCGCGCCATCTCGCTGGGCGAACGCCAGATCCTCACGCTGCGCGAACGCAACCGCGAACTCGAATGGCGCCTAAACGAACTGGTGCGCAACGCCACCGCCAACGAAACCATCGGCAGCCACATCTCCAAATGGTGCTGCCGACTGTTGTCTGAACCGGATCCGCAGCTGGTGCCTGGCGAGATCGCCCTGGGGCTGGCCGAACAGTTCGAACTGAACCACGTGGCGCTGCGCCTGTGGAACCTGCCCGACCTGCCCGAAACCGGCTACGGCGAACCCGTCAGCCAGGACGTGCGCACCTTCACCGACAGCCTGAAGGCGCCGTACTGCGGCACTGACACGGCCTTCGAGGCGGTCGCCTGGCTGGACGCCAAGCCCAAGTCGCTGGCGCTGGTGCCCCTGCGCCTGGAGGCCGAAGGCGCCAGCGTGGGCCTGTTGGTGCTGGGTTCGGACGACGCCGAGCGTTTCACGCCCGACATGGGCACCGCGTTCCTCGAGTCCATCGGCCAGTTGGCCTCGGCCGCGCTGCACCGGTTGAACCCGGCCGCCCCCAAGGCGTGATCCAGCCATGAGCGCGGGAGCCCCGGAACACGCCATGCAGGACCCGGCGCCGGACGCTCCCCTGCCCGATCCGATGGCCGCATGGCTGCGCCATCTGGAAAGCAACCGCCGCTATTCCCCCCACACGCTGGACGGCTACCGGCGCGAGCTGGGTTTCCTGATTGAACTGGCCGAACGCGCCAAACTGCCCCTCGAGCGGCTCGGCAACGGCCATATCCGCCAGTTCGTCGCGCGGCTGCATGCCCAGGGCCGCGGCCCGCGCAGCCTGGCCCGCACGCTGGCGGCCTGGCGCGGCTTCTACCAGTGGTGGGCGCCCGCCGTCGGCCTGGCCGGCAATCCGGTCGCCGGCGTGCGCGCGCCGAAGGCGCCGCGCAGCCTGCCCAAGGCCCTGTCGGTGGAACAGACGCAGGCCCTGCTGGACCGCGCGCCTGCCAAAGTGACGACCGAACCGGCCGCGCTGCGCGACCAGGCCATGTTCGAATTGTTGTATTCCAGCGGCTTGCGCCTGTCGGAACTGGTCGGGCTCGACCTGCGCTACGCGCGCTCGGCCGACTATGAATCGCGCGGCTGGCTCAATCTGGAGGAAGCGGAAGTGATCGTGCTGGGCAAGGGCGGCAAGCGCCGCTCCGTGCCCGTGGGCCAGGCGGCCGTGGCGGCGCTGCAACGCTGGATCGAGGTGCGGCCGCAACTGGCCCCGCCCGCCGCATCGCCGTCAGATGCCGCCGCGCTGTTCCTGGGCGCACGCGGACGCCGCATCTCGCCGCGCGTGGTGCAGCTGCAATTGGCGCACGTCGCGCAGGCCGCGGGCCTGCCGACCCACGTGCATCCGCACGTGCTGCGCCACAGCTTCGCCAGCCATGTGCTGCAATCGGCGCAGGATCTGCGCGCCGTGCAGGAAATGCTCGGCCACGCCAACATCTCCACGACCCAGATCTATACCCGGCTGGATTTCCAACACCTGGCGCGCGCCTACGACCAGGCGCATCCACGCGCCGGCCGCAAATCCTGAGCACCGGGCGCGCTCATCCGCCGCCGGCCAGCATGCCGCCCAACAGCAACACGCCCAATGCCAGCACGGCCAGGGCGGCCAACGCCTCCACGCCGTAGCGCAACCGCGCCGCCGCCACGCCCGACAGGCGGGATCCCAGTGTCGTGGCGGCGCCGCCGGCCGCGACCGCCAGGCAGGCCAGCGCGGCCACGGTCAGGCCGGTGCCCAGCCCCATCGCCAGCGCCGACGCCACCCCCGCCAGGAAGAATCCCTGGGACAACGCGAACACCAGCACGATCAACGCGCCGCTGCAGGGCCGCAGGCCCACCGCGAAGATCGCGGACCAGGCGCGACGCCAATTCAACGGCCCCGCCACCTGGTCGGGCGGCGGCACATGCGCGTGGCCGCAGCCGCAATCGTCGTGATGCGCATGGCCATGGGCATGGTCATGCGGTTGGGCAGGTGCCGCCGCATCCCCATGCGGCGCCGAGGCCCGTACGGCGATGGCTCGCAAGGCCGCGGCGCCCTTCAAGGCCGGGGCGGACGCCACGGGTGTCGGCGCTGCGACCGTGGCCATTGCCGCGGCCCGCCGACGGCGCAACAACGGCCGGATCGCCTTGATCCAGACCAGCCAGGCCCCCAGCAACGTCACCAACGCATACGATGCCAGCTCCAGCCAACGCGTCGCCTGATTCATCACCGCCGCCGTGGCGTTGAACACCAACGCCAGCGCCGCCACCATCGCGATGGCCACCAGGGCCTGCACCAACGACGACAGCAACGCCAGCAGCGCGCCATTGCGGGCCGTCTGGCGATTGGCGAGCACATAAGAGGAAATCACCGCTTTGCCGTGTCCCGGCCCAAGCGCGTGGAACACGCCGTACGCAAAAGACAGGCCGATCAGCGTCCAGGCAGCGCCGCCGTCGGCCTGCCAGGCACGCACGGCGGCAGTGAGCTGGCGATAGAAATGCGTCTGCCACACCGACACCTGGCCGAAAAACGCGGACAACCAACCGGGACCGCCCGCGAGCCCCGCGCCGCTTTCCGGCACGCCGAAAGGATGGGCGCCCTGCGCCGCGGCCATGCCGGTCCAGGCCAGCGCGCCCAGGGCCAGCAGCCACGCGCACACGGCCGCCACGATGGGCCGCCCCCGCGTCAGGAGCATTGCACCTCGATGCGGTGCGTCAGCCCCTTGGTGATGGCGAAAAGCTCTTCCGGCAGGGCATCCGGATCGGCCGGGATCGCGGCCAGTTGCTGCATGGTGTTCCAATCCAGTTCCTTGGGCTTGCGGTAAGCCTGCTTGCAGGCCGCCGCGCCGGGTCCGCCCAACGCGACCGCCCCTTTTTCTTCGAAGGCGTACGCCACGAAATAGGTCGGGTCATAGATATCGACCTGGGCGCCGGCGGAGTCCAGCGCGGCAGGCTCGGCCAGCGGCAAGGTGAACGCCAACGCCAATCGACCGGTCTTGGGGTTCCAGGTCACGCGCGCATCGCGCGGCGCGGCGAACACCGCGCTCTTGCCGGCCACGGTGACACGCGTGAAGTAATGCGACACCGGCTCGCCCAGCGCCTTCATCCAATCCTGCGCCATGGTCTTCAAGGTGTCGTCGGGCAGGGCGCCGCCCTTGCCCTTCTTGAGACCCTGGGTGGCATAGGCGCCGAACATTTCGTCGAACAGCCAGACCTGCCTCACGGCCGTGACCCGATGTTGCTCGTCCAGGTCGATCACGGCGCGGGCATCGATCCACATGTGCGGATGGGCGCCGGCGGTGCTGGCCGCCAGTGCGCCCGTGACAGCGATCAGGGCCGCAACGCGGCGGTGAGCTGACGTACGTTCCATTCAAACATTTCCAGGTAGGTGGCGCCGGGCTGTCCAGGCTTGGACAGCGCATCGGAATACAGCGTACCACCCACCTTGGCGCCCGTTTCACGCGCGATCTGCTGCACCAGGCGCGGGCTGGTGATGTTCTCGACGAACACCGCCGGCACCTTGTCGCGCTTGACCTGCTCGATGATGCGCGCCACGTCGCCGGCGGACGGTTCGGCCGCGGTCGATACGCCCATTGCCGCAATGAAATCCACGCCATACGCATCGCCGAAATAGCCAAAGGCATCGTGCGAAGTGACTACCTTGCGGCGTTCGGCCGGGATCGCCGCGAAGGCCTTGCGCGCGGCGGTATCGGCGGCCTGAAGGCGGGCGATGTAGGCATCGGCGCGCTTGCGATAGGCGTCGGCGTGGGCGGGATCGGCGGCGGCCAGGCCCGCGGCCACATTGCGCGCATAGGTCACGCCATTGGCCAGGTTCTGCCAGGCGTGCGGGTCTGCGTCGCCATGATGGTGATGGCCCTCGCCAGCGCCATGGTCATGGTCATGGTCCTTGTCGCCATGGCCGTGATCGTGCTTGCCATGCTCATGGCCGGCGAACTTGCGCGGCGTCACTCCCTTGGAGGCGACGACGGTCGGACCCGTGAAGCCCGCGGCCTTCACCAGCCGCGGCAACCACGCTTCGAAGTCCAGGCCGTTGACGAACAGTATCCTGGCAGCCGCCAGTTTCTTGGCATCGCCTGGCGTTGGCTCGTATTCATGGGCGTCGCCGTCCGGGCCCACCAGCGTGCCCAGCTTGATATCGTCGCCGCCCACCTCGCGCACGATGTCGCCCAGGATCGAAAAGCTCGCCACGACCGGCAGCGGTTCGGCGGCATGCGCCGCGCCGAAGGCCGTGGACAGCCACAGGCCGGCGGCGGCCAGCAAGGCGCGGCGGCGCGGGAACGCCGGCAGAATGGAACGCATAGCGAATCTCCTTGAGGGTTCAGGCCCGGCGCGATGCGCGCGACGCCCGCAGCAGCCCGCCATACGGGCCGCAGACGATGGAAAACAGATAGCAACCGCCGGCCGCCAGGATGATCGCGGGCGAGGCCGGCACGTTGAAGTGATACGACACCAGCAGGCCCGTCACCGAAGCGGCCACGCCAACGCCGCCGGCCAGCGGGATCTGGCCGGCAGCCGAACGCATCCAGAAGCGGGCGGCCGCGGCCGGCAGCATCATGATGCCGACCACCATCAGCGTGCCGAGCACCTGGAAGCCGGCCACCAGGTTCACCACCACCAGCACCAGAAAGCCCATGTGGACCCAGCCGCCCTGGCCGCCGCTGGCGCGCAGGAAGCCCGGATCGAGACATTCCGCCACCAGCATGCGATAAAGCGCGGCCAATGCCAGCAGCGTGATGCTGGCCGTTGCCGTCACCAGCAGCAGCGCCGCGTCGTCCAGCCCCAGCACGGTGCCGAACAGCACGTGCAGCAGATCCATGTTCGACCCGCGCAGCGACACCAGCAGCACCCCCAGGCCCAGCGATATCAGGTAGAAGGCGGCGAAGCTGGCGTCTTCCCGCAGCGGCGTCAGGCGCGCGACCAGGCCGGCCAGGAGCGCCACGGCCAGCCCGGTGGCGATGCCGCCCAGCATCATCGCGCCCAACGACAGGCCGGCCAGCAGGAAGCCCGCCGCCACGCCCGGCAGGATCGCGTGCGACATGGCATCCCCCATCAGGCTCATGCGCCGCAGCACCAGGAAGACGCCCAGCGGCGCGGCCCCCAGGGACAGGGCGCTGGCGCCGGCCAGCGCGCGCCGCATGAAGCCGTAGTCGAGAAAGGGGCCGATCAACCATTGCGACACGCTCATGCGAAGGCCCTCGCGTGCCATTGGCGCGCCGTCTTCAGATTCGCCTCGGTCAACGTCTCGGCGGTATCGCCCCACGCCACCACCGAACCGGACAGCAGCAGGCACTGTGGAAAGTGGTCACGCACCAGGTCCATGTCGTGCAGCACCGCGATCACCGTACGCCCCTGGCCGTGCAGGCCGCAGAGCAACGCCATCAGCTCATCGGCGGTATGGCTGTCGACAGCGGTAAAGGGTTCGTCGAGCAGCAACACCGGCGCATCCTGCACCAGCATGCGCGCGAACAGCGTGCGCTGCAGCTGTCCGCCGGACAGCGTATCGATCCCCCGGCCAGCCATGTCGGCCAGGCCAACGGTTTGCAACGCCTGCATGCAGCGGTCGATCTCTTCGCCGCCATAGCGCCGCCAACCGCCGACCCGGCGCCAGGCTCCCATCGCGACCAGGTCCAGCACCGTCACGGGAAAGGAGCGATCCAGCTCCGCGGCCTGCGGCAACCACGCCAGTTCGGAACGGCCGACGCCGCCGACGCTGACCCTGCCGGACAGGGGCCGCAATACGCCCATGATGCCTTTGATCAAGGTGGATTTGCCGGCCCCGTTCGGACCGACCACGGCGGTCATCGCGCCCGCCTCGAAGCGGCCCGACACGCCGCGCAAGGCGGCATGGCCATGCCAACCGAAGGAGGCGTTGCACAACTCGATGGCCACCGGCGCAACGCTCATCGCGCCCACCAGTCCAGCGCCCAGCCGGTCAACGCCCACAACGCCGCCGCCGCGGCCAGCGCGGCAGCCATGCGGCGCCAGGCGGAGGCGAGGAAAGCGGAGCGCAAGGAGGCGCCCGGACCCGGCGCGGCGCCGGACCGCGGGGGCAAAAGCGAAAAATGGGACATGACGAAGAGAAACAGCGGAATATTATTATGTTATATCATAACTACACCCGCTTGAATGGGAGGGTTTCGCCCGCACCTGGAGGTTTTCTGCTACCTTCCAGGCATCTCGCGCGCTCGCGCGCGTTCCCTTTCCAGATGAAACCCGCCATGCCCGCTCCGCCCCGCTCTCCCCGCAGCGACACCGTAGGCGCCCAACTCAGCGTCGCCGAGGCGCTGTGCGAACAACGCGGCCGCCGCCTGACCCCCATCCGCCGCAAGGTGTTGGAACTGCTGCTGCGCCATGGCCGCAGCCTGAAAGCCTACGAGTTGCTCGACGCCATGCGTGAAGTGCATCCGGGCGCCGCGCCCCCGACGGTGTACCGCGCCCTCGACTTCCTGATGGACGAAGGCCTGATCCACCGACTGGACGCCGTCAACGCCTGGAGCGCCTGCCACGACGCTGGCGGCGCTCCCCACGATCTGCTGGTGGTCTGTACCAGTTGTGGCGCGGTGGCCGAGGTGTCCGATCCCGCCATGAGCCGGCAATTGGCCGAGCGCGTTGCCCAGACCGGCTACACGCTGGCCACCCACGAGACCGAAATCCGCGCGCTGTGCCCGCAGTGCCAGAAGCAGCAACCCGCCGATGGCGGGCACCATCACCATCATCATTGAAGGCATCGGGCACGGCCGCCGGCGCCCGACGGGCTCACCGGTCGCCCGTCCCATCGGGTGCGCCTCGATCCGGCCCTTGAAATCCGGAAAATCGCCCCAAAATAGTGATATCGCCCGATACTTGACGGCGTACAGCCGCGATCTGGGCGGCTACGCCCCCGGGTTGGCCCGGGGTTTGCCCCCCGCCCCCGACTGTGCTGTAATCCTGCGTCCGGCCGCTAACGGCGGCCCTCGCAGCCTGTGGCAGTAACATCGGTCGAGCGATGTCTGGCAGGCAATCGGCACCCGCTGCCGCCCGCCAGACCCCAGCGCCTGACCGCCGTGTCTAACCGCCTTTACTTCACGCAAGCAGCTTCGCCATGAACACCCCGCGCAGTTTGGACAAAATGGTTCCCGTCACCATCCTCACCGGCTTTCTCGGTGCGGGCAAGACCACCCTGCTCAAGCGCATCCTGACCGAATTCCACGGCCGCCGCGTCGCCGTCATCGAAAACGAATTCGGGCCGGAAAGCATCGACAACGACCTGCTGGTGCAGGACAGCGACGAGGAAATCATCGAACTGTCCAACGGCTGCGTCTGCTGCACGGTGCGTGGCGACCTGATGCGCACCCTGTCCGACCTGCGCGCCAAGCGCGAGGCCGGCACCCTGAATTTCGAACGCGTCATCCTGGAAACCACCGGCATGGCCAATCCCGGCCCGGTGTGCCAGACGTTCTTCATGGACGACGACATCGCCGAGTACTACCGCCTGGACGCGGTGGTCACGGTGGTCGACGCCAAGCACGGCATGGCGACGCTGGATGAACAGCCCGAAGCCCAGAAGCAGGTTGGCTTCGCGGACCGCATCCTGATCTCCAAGAAAGACCTGGTCAACGACGTCGACTACGAAGCCCTGCGCAACCGCCTGCTGCGCATGAATCCGCGCGCGCCCATCACCGCGGTCAACTTCGGCGACGCCGACCTGAAGTCGATCATCGACATCAGCGGCTTCAACCTGAATTCCATTCTGGACATCGACCCGGACTTCCTGGCCGATGAGCATCCCGATGCCGCCCACAGCCATGCCCACGGGCACGGCCACGATCATGATCACGGCCACGACCACCACGGTCACGACCATGACCACGATCACGACGGCGAATGCGGGGCGCACTGCAATCACGCGCATCATCACCACCCCAAGCACGACGACGAGATCGGCGCCTTCGTGTTCCGCTCCAACAAGCCGTTCGATCCTGCCCGCCTCGAGGAATTCCTGGGCGGCGTGGTGCAGGTCTATGGCCCGGACCTGTTGCGTTACAAGGGCATCCTGTACATGAAGGGCATCAACCGCCGCATGTTGTTCCAGGGTGTGCACATGATGATGGGCGCCGAACCCGGCAAACCGTGGACCGCGGCCGAAAAGCCGTCCACCAAGATGGTCTTCATTGGCCGCAAGCTGCCCCAGGAGATTTTTACCCGGGGCTTGGAGCAGTGCCTGGCGGGGTGATCCCCTTTTTGGATACGTGACGCGGTGCGACGAAGGCAGTACTGTGAGGTACGAATAGCGTAGGCAGCAAGCACACGGACCGGGAAGACAAGCCCGCGCCAGGATCGATTCATAGTGGAGTGTTTTCATGGCTACCAAGGCAGCAACCAAAAAATCAAGCAAGTCGACGAGCGATACGGCGATTGATCTGCCCAGCGAGAAGGAATTGCTGGCCATGCCCGAGTCCGACTATATGAACGAACGCCAGCTGGCGTTCTTCAAGGAACGGCTCAAACAACTCGAACAGGACATCCTGGCCAACGCCGGCGAAACCACCGAGCACCTGCGTGAAACGCAATTCGTGCCGGATCCCGCCGACCGCGCCACCATCGAGGAAGAACACGCCCTGGAGCTGCGCACCCGCGACCGCGAGCGCAAGCTGCTGAAGAAGGTGCAACAGTCCATCGCCCGCATCGACAGTGGCGAATACGGCTGGTGCGAGGAAACCGGCGAACCCATCGGCATCCCGCGCCTGCTGGCCCGTCCCACCGCCACCCTGTCGCTGGAAGCGCAGGAACGGCGCGAAATGCGGCAGAAGCTGTACGGCGACTGATCCGTCCCGTTATTCAAGCGCCACACCAAAAGGCTATGCTGGTTTCCAGCATGGCCTTTTTTCATTGCCGCACCGCCTCGGGGCGAAAGCGCCCGCAATCTGCGCCAGCAAAGCCGAAGGCGCGACGCGCGGATCGATTTTCATCGACCCGCAAGGCTTGATTTCGTCCGCATCGCCCCCAGCTAGTCCTTTCAAAGGAAGGAACGCATGGAACAATTTCACGCCACCACCATCGTGTGCGTGCGTCGCGGTAACCGCGTCGCGCTCGGCGGCGATGGCCAGGTCACCCTGGGCAACATCGTCATCAAAGGCACGGCGCGCAAGATCCGCCGCCTGTATCACGACAAGATCCTGGCCGGCTTCGCCGGCGCCACCGCCGACGCGTTCACGCTGCAGGAGCGTTTCGAAGCCAAGCTCGAGAAACACCAAGGCAACCTGATGCGCGCGGCGGTCGAACTGACCCGCGACTGGCGCACCGACCGCGTCCTGCGCCGGCTCGAAGCCATGCTGATCGTGGCCGACGCCGAGCACACGCTGGTGCTGACCGGCAACGGCGACGTGCTCGAACCCGAGCACGGCCTGGCCGCCATCGGCTCGGGCGGCGCCTATGCCCAGTCCGCCGCGCTGGCGCTGCTGCGCAATACCGAGCTGGCGCCCGAGACCATCGTCAAGCAATCGCTCGAGATCGCCGGCGACCTCTGCATCTACACCAACCAGAACCACGTCATCGAGACGCTGGGCGACTGACGCCAACCTCGCGGCGCCCGTCCGGGGCGCCGCGGCCCGTCCCCCAGCCCAGCCCTGCTTCAAGGATCCGCCCTCATGTCCGCATCCAACATGACGCCCGGAGAGATCGTCTCCGAACTCGACAAGTACATCGTCGGCCAGAACCGCGCCAAGCGCGCGGTGGCGGTGGCCCTGCGCAACCGCTGGCGCCGCCAGCAGGTGGCCGAGCCGCTGCGCCACGAGATCCACCCCAAGAACATCCTGATGATCGGCCCCACCGGCGTGGGCAAGACCGAGATCGCGCGCCGCCTGGCCAAGCTGGCCAACGCGCCGTTCATCAAGATCGAGGCCACCAAGTTCACCGAGGTGGGCTACGTCGGCCGCGACGTCGACACCATCATCCGCGACCTGACCGAATACTCGATCAAGCAGACCCGCGAACTGGAAATGCGCCGCGTGCGCACCCAGGCCGAGGACGCCGCCGAAGACCGCATCCTCGACGCCCTGGTTCCTCCGCCCCGCGGCACCTCGGGCGAGCCCGAGCGCGGCGAGGACAACAGCGCCCGCCAGACGTTCCGCAAGCGCCTGCGCGAGGGCAAGATCGACGATCTGGAAATCGAGATCGAAGTGGCCCAGACCGCGCCGCACATGGACGTCATGACGCCCCCTGGCATGGAAGAAATGGCCGAGCAGCTGCGCGGCATGTTCGCCGGGATGGCGCGCGACAAGAAGAAATCCAAGAAGATGAAGGTGCGCGAGGCCTTCAAGCTGATCGTCGACGAGGAAGCCGCCAAGCGCGTCAACGAGGAAGACCTGCGCACCGCCGCGATCAACAACGTCGAGCAGAACGGCATCGTGTTCCTGGACGAGATCGACAAGATCGCTGCGCGCCAGGAAAGCGGCGGCGCCGACGTCTCGCGCCAGGGCGTGCAGCGCGACCTGTTGCCGCTGGTCGAGGGCACCACCGTCAACACGCGCTACGGCATGGTCCGCACCGACCACATCCTGTTCATCGCCTCGGGCGCCTTCCACCTGGCGCGTCCGTCGGACCTGATTCCCGAACTGCAGGGCCGCTTCCCGATCCGCGTCGAACTGGAATCGCTGACCGCCGAGGACTTCGTGCGCATCCTGTCCGATACGGACGCCTCGCTGACCAAGCAGTACACCGCGCTGATGGCCACCGAGGACGTGCAGCTGGAATTCACCGAAGAAGGCGTGCGCCGGCTGGCCGAACTGGCTTACGAGGTCAACGAAACCACCGAGAACATCGGGGCCCGCCGCCTCTACACCGTGATGGAAAAGCTGCTGGACGAACTGTCGTTCGACGCGACCTCCAGCACCGACAAGACGGTCAAGATCGATGCCGCCTACGTGAACGCGCAACTGGCCGAAGCCGCCAGCAGCCAGGACCTGGCCCGCTACGTGCTCTAAGCCTCGCGTCCCGGCCTGGCCGGCGGCACGAATACGAAAAGGCCCGCCGCAAGCAATTGCGGCGGGCCTTTTTCGTGCGAAGGCCACCTCCACCGAAACCACCGGCAGCGGAATCTGTCGCCGGGCGGACGCGCCAGCGGCGCCCGGCCAGGCAGTTCAGTTGGTGATCGCGGTCACCACGTATTTGCCATCCTTGCGCTCCGCGGTGAAACGCACCTTGTCGCCGGCCTTGATCTTGGCCAGCAACGCCGGATCGGCGTCGTACACCAGCGTCATGGCCGGCAGATCCAGCGCCTTGATGGCGTCGTGCTTGATGGTGACCTTGCCCGCGCCCGGGTCCACGCGCCGCACCTCGCCGCTGGCCTCGGCCTGCTGCGCGAACGCCAGCGGCGTGGCCAGCGACACGACGGCCATCGCGGTGGCGACAGCCATGGGCGTTGCGTACTTGCGGTTGAAAGCCATGCTTTATCCTCCGATTGCGACGAAAGCGCCATGCCGGCCTTGCGGCCCGCGCACGCTTTCCACAATGCTAGGATACCGTCCTCGTGCAATAGTTTCCCCGCAATAACGCAACAATTCTGACGGTTGTTTGCAAAGGACGTTTCATGGCCAATCGCCTGTCAGTCATCGCCACCCGCACCGGAGACGACGGCAGCACCGGACTGGGGGACGGGTCGCGCGTGCCCAAGGACGCGACCCGCATTGCCGCGCTGGGCGACGTGGACGAACTGAACAGCGTCATCGGCCTGCTGCTGACCGAGCCCATGCCGGCCGACGTGGCCGCCGATCTGCTGACGATCCAACACGATTTGTTCGATATGGGTGCCGAATTGTGCATTCCCGGCCATGTCGCGCTGGAAGACGCCCAGGTGGCGCACCTGGATGCGCGGCTGGCGCATTACAACGCGGCCCTGCCGCCGCTGCGCGAATTCATCCTGCCGGGCGGCTCGCGCGCGGCGGCGCAGGCACACCTGGCGCGCACCGCCTGCCGCCGCGCCGAACGCGCCGTGGTGGCGCTGGCGCGCGAGGAAGCGGTGAACGCCCCTGTGCGGCAATACCTGAACCGGCTGTCGGACCTGATGTTCGTCCTCGCGCGCTACCTGAACCGCGAGGCCGGCAGGCCTGACGTGTTCTGGACCAGCCGGGTGTCGCGCCAGGCCACGGAATGAAAAATGCCCCTTGCGGGGCATTTTTCATTCTGGCCTGGCGATGATGCGGCCCTCAGTTGGGCACGCCCGCCGCATGCGCCTGCTCGTCGGCGTGGTACGACGAACGCACCATGGCGCCCACCGCCGCGTGCGAGAAGCCCATCGCATAGGCTTCGCGCTCGAACATCGCGAAGGTGTCGGGATGCACGTAGCGCAGCACTGGCAGGTGGTGTTCCGACGGCTGCAGGTACTGGCCGATGGTGAGCATGTCGACGTTGTGCTCGCGCATGTCGCGCATCACCTGCAGGATTTCCTCGTCGGTCTCGCCCAGGCCGAGCATCAGGCCCGACTTGGTCGGCACGTCGGGGTGCAGCTTCTTGAACTCGGCCAGCAACTTGAGCGAGTGCATGTAATCCGAACCCGGGCGGGCCTGCTTGTACAGGCGCGGCACGGTTTCCAGATTGTGGTTCATGACGTCCGGAGGGCCGGCGTTCAGGATGGTCAGGGCGCGATCCAGGCGGCCGCGGAAATCGGGCACCAGCACCTCGATGCGCGTGCTGGGCGACAGTTCGCGGATGTGGGTGATGCAGTCGACGAAATGGCCGGCGCCGCCATCGCGCAGATCGTCGCGGTCGACCGAGGTGATCACCACGTACGACAGCTTCATCGCGGCGATGGTGCGCGCGAGGTTTTCCGGTTCCTTGGTGTCGAGCGGGTCGGGGCGGCCATGGCCCACGTCACAGAACGGGCAGCGGCGGGTGCACTTGTCGCCCATGATCATGAACGTGGCCGTGCCCTTGCCGAAGCATTCGCCGATGTTCGGGCAGGACGCTTCCTCGCACACCGTGTGCAGATTGTGCTCGCGCAGGATGCGCTTGATGTCGTAGAAGCGCGACCCCGGCTGGGCCGCCTTGACGCGGATCCATTCCGGCTTCTTCAGGCGCTCGGCGGGAATGATCTTGATCGGGATGCGCGCCGTCTTGGCCTGGGATTTCTGTTTCTGCGTCGGATCGTACGCCGTTTCCGCGGGCGCGGCGGCGGCTTCGTTCGAGGGCACAGACGACTCGGCAAGCGTGGACATGGAACACCTTCACGACCGGCGCGCAGGGCGTTGCGGTCTGAGACAAAAGAGGACATTTTACCCCCTGTGCCCGAATCCACCCCGAAAGGCCCGGCACCGGGCCGCGCCGGGTTATCGTCACGCCTGACGAATTCGCGCCGCCCCCCCCCTCATGTCCACCCTGTCCCCGCTCCGCCCCATCGTCCTGATCGCCCCCCGGCTGGATCTTGCGCCAGCCACCCGTGCCGTGCAGGCATGCGCCGAACGGCTGGCGCCCGCCGGCTACTACCTGGCCGCCGGCCCGTGGCGTGATGCGTCCCTGCTACCGCTACTGGCCCAACTGGCGCCGGCCGCGGCGCTGGTCATCGGCCCGCTCGACGACCCGCAACTGCGCGCCGCCGTAACGGCGCTGGAAATCCCGGTGGTGGAGACGTGGAGCCTGCCCGCCACCCCGCTGGACAGCCTGGTGACGATCGACAATGCCGAGGCGGGCCGCCTGGCCGCCCGCCATCTGGCCGAAAAGGGCCATGCGCGGGTGGCCTGTGTCAGCGCCGACACCCCGTGGGAACGGGCCCGCCGCGAAGGCTTTCTCGGCAGCGCGGCCGCGCTGGAGCTGGCCGTGGTCGCCGACATCGTGCATCCCGAGGCGCAGCAACTGAACGATGGCCGCATGGCGTTCCTGCGCCTGCTGGCCACTAATACGATCTTCGATGCGGTGTTCTGTACCTCGGACTTGCTGGCCGCCGCCACGGTGTCGGAGGCCCACAACCGCGACCTGCACGTGCCGCAGGACCTGGCGGTGCTGGGCTTCACCGAGGACGGCAGCGCGCCGCAATGGGTCCAGGGACTGACGACGCTGGGCGTGGACGCGGCCGAGCTGGGCCGGCGTGCGGGGCAACTGCTGCTGGACCGGCTCGATGGCGAGCAGCCGGCCGGCACGCGGCTGACGCTGGATACGGTGTTCGAGGCACGCTTGAGTACCTGACCGGCGCGCGCGGCCGGGCCAGGAATCGATGGGGTCGGGCGTGCGGCGCGGCCCCGGACGCCGCTCAGGCGCCAGTCTCGTACAACGCAGGAAAGCCGCAGTCGCGCAGCATGGCGTCGGCCTCGCGCAGGAAGGCCGGCGTGGACGTCTCCGGCACGCGCACCAGCCATTGCACCGCCTCTTCCTTGCGGCCGCGCAGCAACAGCATGCGGCCCAGGTGGAACATGCCGCGGAAATCGCCGCCTTCGGCGCAGCGCCGGTAGCAGTCGAACGCGCGTTCCAGGTCCTGTTCGACCACGTCGCCCGTTTCGTAGAAGCGACCGACCACACCGATGGATTTGACGTGACCGCCCTGCGCGGCCTGCTGGTACAGCGCCAGCGCCGCCGCGCGGTTCTGCGTCACGCCGCCGCGGCCGCTCTTGAGCATGTGGGCGTAGTTGTACATGCCCCAGTCCAACCCACGGTCGGCGGCCAGCCGGAACCAGTACGCCGCCACGGTATCGTCCGCGGGCACGCCCCAGCCGTTTTCATAGCAGCGGCCGATCATGTTGATGGCCATGAGATGGTCGGCATTGGCGGCGCGCTTGAACCAGGCCAACCCTTCGGCCTGATCCTGTGGCACGCCAACGCCATCGAGCAGCATCTGGCCGAAGATGGTCTGCGCCTCGACCAGGCCCATTTCGGCCGCCGCGCGGATCCAGGCGGCATACTGCGGCGCCGGCCCGGCGCGCAGGGCAGCCAGTTGCTCGGGCGTGGTCGCGGCCACTTCGGCCGGCGTAAAGCTTGTCTTCATGCGGGTGTTGTCCTTGCCTGGCGCCACAAGCGGGCCAGGTTGCGGGCCAGCGCGTCGCCCACCTCGGTGGGATCGCGCCGCACGCTACAGGACGCCATGTCGACCGTGCGCAGGCCGGCATAGCCGCAGGGATTGATGCCCAGGAACGGCGCCAGGTCCATCGCCACGTTGAGCGACACGCCGTGATAGGCGCGGCCATTGCGGATCTTGATGCCCAGCGCGGCGATCTTGGCCAATTCGCGGCCGCCGTCGGGGTCGGGCACATAGACGCCCGGCGCGCCGGGCTTGCGGCAGGCGCCGGCCACGCCCATCGCATCGAGCGTATCGATCACCGCCGTTTCCAGCAGGGCCACGTATTCCTTCACGTACATGTCGACGCGGCGCAGGTCGAACAGCGCATACGCCATCACCTGGCCCGGGCCATGATAGGTGACCTGGCCGCCGCGATCGCACTGGACCAGGGGGATGGCGCCCGGGTTGAGCACGTGCTCGGGCAGGCCCGCCTGCCCCAGGGTATAGACCGGCGCATGCTCGCACAGCCAGATTTCATCGGGCGTCTCGGCCGACCGCTGGTCGGTGTACGCCTGCATGTCCCGCCACACGGACAGGTAGTCCGCCGGCCGCGCGAGCCACTTGATCACAACCGCTGGCCTTACAGGACGATCGACACCATCGGGTGGCCGTGCAGGGCCTGGTAAAGGCCGTCGAGCTGTTCGCGCGAGGTGGCGCGCACCGTGAAGGTCAGGCCCATGTAATTGCCACCCTTGCTGGGCCGCATCTCGACCGTGGCGGCATCGAAGCCCGGATCGAAGCGCAGCACGACTTCGGTCAGCGTCTGCGCGAAGTCGGGATGATGCTTGCCCATGACCTTGATGGGGAAGTCGCTGGGATACTCGATGAGGGATTCTTCGGGCGGAATATGCATGATGGATGGCCTGGGGCGTCAATACATCTATATGGGGGCAGGCATCGAGCAGGCAAGGCCCGCCGCCGGGGCGCGCGGCGCGGGCGGCCGCCAGGGCCGCCCCGCGGGGCCTAGAGCGCGGCGATGCGGGCATCATAACCCGCACGCAATTGCTCATAAACGGGGCCGGGCTTGCCGGCTCCCACCGGACGGCCGTCCAGCGAAACGATCGGCAGCACTTCCTTGGTGGCCGAGGACAGCATCAGCTCGTCGGCCTGCGCCACCTCGTCCTGGGTCAGGCGGCGCGCCTCGAACGCAATGCCGGCCTCGGCCGCCAATTCGCCCATCAGGCCGTAGCGGATGCCTTCCAGGATCAGGTTGTTCTTGGGCGGCGCCAGCAGCTTGCCACCGGAGACCACCCAGATGTTGGTGGACGAACCCTCGGTGAGGAAGCCATCGCGGAACTGCAGCACCTCGTCGACATGGGCGTCGACCGCCTGCTGCTTGGCCAGCACGTTGCCCAGCAGCGACACCGACTTGATCTCGCAGTGCAGCCAGCGTTCGTCGGGGATGGAAATGGCGGACAGCCCCTGCGCGCGCGCCGCGGCCCCGGGCGGCGCCCACGCCGAGATCATGCCGAACACCGTCGGCTTGACCGGCTCGGCCGGGAACTGGTGGTCACGCTTGGCCACGCCGCGCGTCACCTGGAGATAGACGATGCAGGTGTCCAGGTTGGTCCGCTCCAGCAATTGCTGGATCAGGTTGATCCAGCCGCTGCGGTCGAACGGTTGCGCGATGCGCAAGGCGGCCAGGCTGCGATCGAGGCGGTCGAGGTGTTCGGCCATGCGGAAGGCATTGCCCTGGTACACCGGGACGACTTCGTAGACGCCGTCGCCGAAAATGAAGCCGCGATCCAGGACGGAGACCTTGGCCTCGTCCACGCGCAGAAACTCACCGTTGAGATACACCTGGCTTTCGCCCGGCACGCCCGGAATCATGACGCACTCCTGAATTTGAAATGGAACAGGGGCGCGCCGCCGGCCCGCCCCGGAAGAATGCAAAACGGGCGTTTCGCGCACGAAACGCCCGTTGCTAGCTTACACCCGCGGCCGCGGCCGCGGCGGGTCCGCTTACTGGAACCAGCGCTTGACGGTGTCGACCATGCGACCGAAGAAGCCGGCGCGTTCGACGGCGTCCTGCACCACCAGCGGCTCGGTGCGCAGCACCTTGCCGTCGAGCGTGAACTGCAGCGTGCCGACCTGCTGGCCCTTGGTCAGCGGGGCGATCAGGGGATCGGTGCGCTGCGCCACCGGCTTGAGGTCGCCGGCCTTGCCGCGCGGCACCGCGATCGAGACCGGGTTGGGCGGGCCGAGCTTGACGTTCTCGGCCGTGCCTTCCCAGACGCGGGCGTCGATGCCGGGCTGGCTCTTGTCGAACAGCTTGACCGTGTCGAAGTTCTGGAAGCTCCAGTTCAGCAGCTTCAGGCTTTCCTCGGCGCGGGTGGCTTCGCTGTCGGTGCCCACCACCACCACCAGGATGCGGCGGTCGCCGCGCACCGCGGTCGACACCAGGCAGTAGCCGGCCGAATCGGTGTGGCCGGTCTTCATGCCGTCGACCGACGGGTCGGCCCACAGCAGGCGGTTGCGGTTGGGCTGGGTGATCTTGTTGTAGGTGAAGCTCTTCTGCTTGTAGTAGTGGAAGAACTGCGGATGATCGGTGATCAGGTGCGCCGACAGCGTGGCCAGATCGCGCGTGGACGTCATGTGCTGCGGATCGGGCAGCCCGGTGGCGTTCATGAAGTGGGTGTTGCGCATGCCCAGGCGCTCGGCCTCCTGGTTCATGAGCGTGGCGAAGGCGGCTTCGCTGCCGCCGACCGCTTCGGCCAGCGCCACCGAGGCGTCGTTGCCCGACTGCACGATCATGCCCTGGTTCAGCTCATCGACAGTGACCGGCTTGCGCGGCTCGATGAACATGCGCGAACCGCCGGTGCGCCAGGCGTGCTCGGACACGGGCACGGTCTGCTCCAGCGTCAGGCGCTTTTCCTCGAGCGCATTGAACACGACGTAGGCCGTCATGATCTTGGTGAGCGAGGCCGGCTCGACCTTCATGTCGGGGTTCGACGCCGCCAGGGTCTGGCCGCTGTTCACGTCGATCACGATCCAGGCCTTGGCCGCGATGGTCGGCGCGGGCACCGCCGACACGTCGCCCACCGGCACCACGCCCGTCGCCGTCGGCGCGGGGGCCGTGGCGCCCGCGGCTGCCGGCGCCGCGGCGGGCGCCTGCTGGGCCCAGGCCGGCAGCGAGGCCGCGAGCATCGCCGACAGCACCGCGCCGGCGAGGGCGCGACGAGCAAAGACAACGGGGGAGTGAACGGAGTGAGGCAAATTCTTCATCGGCAACGTGGGTCCAGGAAAGACGCCCGCTGGCGCGGGGCAAGTGGCTGACAATTATAGGCAGTCGATGAGACCCGTCCGGCCCGCGATGGGTTCCTCGGGCAGCTAAAACATGCAACCTGATGCAACGCGCCGCATTGCGCGGCGCGCCATTCAGTCAAGCTTGACCTTCAGGTGCGCCTGCACCAGCTGGCGCAGCACCAGCAGCTTGCCGTGGAAAAAATGCGAGGCGCCGGGGATCACCACCACCGGGATCGAACGCGGACGGGCCCAGTCCATGGCCTCGGACAGCGGCACGACTTCGTCCTCTTCGCCATGCACCATCAGCGTGTCGCCGGGCACCTGGACCTCATGCGACTGGAAGCGGTTGACGGCCGGCCCCATCAGCATCAGCGCGCTGGGCAGTACCGTGTCGCCCTGGTCGGCCAGCGCGGCGTAGGTCTGCGCGGCAACCGCGGTGCCGAAGGAAAAGCCGGCCAGCACCCACGGCGCGTCCGCCAGTTCCGGATGACGCTCGCGCATTTGCGCGACCACCGCCAGCATGTCCTGGGTCTCGCCCACGGACTTGTCGAATTCGCCTTCGGACAGCCCGACGCCGCGGAAATTGGGGCGCACCGCCACCAGGCCGTGCTGGACGCAGGCGCGCGACAGCGTGGTCACCACCTTGTTTTCGCGCGCGCCGCCCTGCAACGGGTGCGGATGCAGCACCAGGGCCCAGCCCCGCGGCGTGCCGTCAGGCCAATCCACGGCGCAGTCGATGCGGCCGGCGGCTCCGGTAAAGGCGTGGGTTTCTGTGCTTGCGGGCATATCGGACTCGTGCTGCTTGAAAAGGAAGAATGTTAACCGGCGGGCCGGGCCGCGGCCTTGGGCTGGCTGGCCAGCCATTGCGCCAGCTGGTCGGCGGCATCGTCGGTGGCCTGGCGCAACGCGGCCACGCCGCCGGCGGCGTCCTGCGTGGGCGCCGGCGCCTGTGTCGCGATGCGCACCTGGCCGATCACGTTGCGGCCATTCAGCAATACCGCCTGCAGCAGCACGCGGCCTTCGCTGGCGGAACCATCCGGCGTGAACACCTGCTCGAACTGCGACAGGTAGACCTGCAACTGCGGCGTCTGGCCGCTGGCGCGCTCGGCCAGCACCGGCCCCTGGCGCGACAGCCGCTCGATCAGGCGCTGGCGCACCAGGTCGGACGGCGACGAGGCCCAGCGATAAGTGGCATAGGATTGCGGCGCGGCGCTATCGCCAACGCGCCAGATGACGCCGGTGCCGGACAACGCCGGCACCGCCGAGAACACCAGCGCCATCGGCTCGCGGGCCGGCAGTTGCGGCGCCGGGCGGGCATCCAGCCCCAGGTCGAACACGGCGGGTGGCGCGCCCACGCGGCCCACGCCGCAGCCGGCCAACGCCAGCGTCAAAGCCAGGGCCAGGGCCTGAATCGCACTGCGCATCTTCATTTCTGCTGTCTCCCAAATCCGGCGAACCCGGCCTCGCCGGGACCGGGCGCGGCCGGCGGCGGTCCGAACAATAGCGATTGTGGCGTGTTGTCCACGCGACGCAATGTGAAGGTGGCCCCGCGCGCGGCCTCGCTGACGCTGGCCGCCATGCTGGTGACGGCCGGCAACGTCTCGCCATCCAGGCGTGAGGCGGCAAAGGCAATGTCGTTCAAGCTGCGCGTGGCCGCGGCCAGCGCGCCGTCCGGCGCATTCAGGCGCGCCAGCGACTGGCGCGCCTGCTGGGCCAGGTCGGCCACCTCGCGCGCCGCGCGATCCGCCTGCCGCGAGGTGCTGCCCAGCGAATCGACCAGGGGCCCCAGCTTGGCCAGCGCCGGCCCGAGGTCGCGGCTGGCTTCCTTGAGCGAGTGGGTGATGTCGGTGGCGTTCTGCAGGCTGGCGGTCAGCGCCTGCACGTTCTGCTCGCTCAAGAGGCGCCGCAGCTGCTCGGTGGCGTCCTCGACGTTGGAAATGAGACGCCCGCCGCGCTGCTCGATGCGGTCCAGGAAACCCGGGCGCAGCGGGATCGCGGCCGGGTTGGCGGCGCTCGACGCCAGCCGCTTGAACGAACTGCCGTCGTCGCGCAGTTCCACGTTGGCCATGCCCGTGACGCCCTGCACACCCAGCTCGGCCCAGGTCGACTCGGTGATGGGCGTGTTCGGCGCGACACCGATGCGGATACGCACCTGGCCGGGCTTGTCGGGGTTCAGCGCCAGCGACTGCACCTTGCCCACCGGCACGCCCTGGTAGCGCACGGTCGACTGCGGATTGAGCCCGCTGACGGCCGTTGCCGAGATGATTTCATAGGTTTGCAGTTTGGTCCGGTCGCGGCCGATCCAGACGGCCACCAGCGCAGCGGCGGCCAGCAGCACCAGCGTGAAGATGCCGGCCATGAGCGCGTGACTACGGTTTTCCATGATGCGTTCCCTTCGGCGCCATGTCCCCGAGCGCGCGCAAGCCGCGCTCGCCCAGGAAGAATGTATGAATGAACGGGTGATCGACCTTCAGCACTTCCGGCACCGTGTCGCACACGATCACCCGCTTGTCCGCCAGCACGGCGACACGCGTGGCCAGCGCAAGCAGCGTGTCCAGATCGTGCGTCACCATGACAACGGTAAATCCCAACTGCCGGTGCAGGCTGCGCACCAGGTCCACGAATTCATCCGAACGCAGCGGGTCCAGGCCCGCCGTGGGTTCGTCCAGGAACACCAGCTCCGGGTCCAGCGACAGCGCGCGCGCCAGCGCCACGCGCTTGACCATGCCGCCGGAAAGATCCGACGGCCGCTTGCCGGCATCCTGCGCCGACAGGCCGACCATGGCCAGGCGGCACATCACCACGTCGTGCACCAGGTCCTCCGGCACCGTGCGCAACTCCCGCAGCGGCAGCGCGACGTTGTCGTACACCGACAGCGCCGAGAACAACGCGCCCGCCTGGAACAGCATGCCCCAGCGGTAGGACAGGCGCCGGCGCTCGCCTGGCGTCAGTTCGGACAAGGTATTGCCCAACACCTGGATGGTACCGGCGGCCGGCTGGTCCAGCCCGATGATCTGCCGCAACAGCACCGTCTTGCCCGTGCCCGAGCCGCCTACCAGCACCAGGATCTCGCCGGGAAAGACGGTCAGGTCCAGGTTGTCGTGCACCACGTGGTCGCCGAAGGCCGTGCGCAGCCCGCGCACGGTGATCACGGGCGCGACCGTGATGTTCTCCTCGGTAAACAGGCGATGCTGTTCGGCGCCGGCCATCAGATGCCCACCGAACTGAAAATAACGGCGTACAGCGCGTCCAGCAGGATCACGCCGGTGATCGAAGTGACCACCGAGGTCGTGGTGCCGCGCCCCAGGCTTTCCGTGTTGGGCTGGATGCGCAGGCCGAAATGGCAGGCGATCAGCGCGATCAGGATGCCGAAGGTCACGCCCTTGAGGATGCCGATCCAGTAGTTGGTCAGGGAAATGGCGTCCGGCAGGGACTGCAGGAACCACTGCGCCGATACGCCCAGCTGCACCTGCGCCGCCAGCATCCCGCCCAGGATCGCCATGGCGTCGGTCCACAGCACCAACAGCGGCATGGTCACGGCCAGCGCCACCACCCGCGGCAGGATCAACCGCTGGCCGTGCGAGATACCCATCACCAGCATCGCATCCAGTTCCTGCGTGACTCGCATGACGCCGATCTGCGCAGTGATGGCCGACCCGGAGCGCCCGGCCACCAGGATGGCGGCGAGCACCGGCCCCAGCTCGCGCACGATCGACACGCCCAGCAGCCGGACGATGAAGCGGTCGGCGCCGATCATCTGCAATTGCTGCGCGGACAGGTACGACAGCACGACGCCGATCAGAAAGCCCACTAGCGCCGTAATGCCCAGCGCCTGCGCGCCGGTGCGGTAGACCTGGGCCGAGATCTCGCGCCACGGCCCGCGCGACGGCCGGCTCAACATGCCAAAGAGATCCAGGACCAGCTGCCCCAGCATGGTCAGCAGGGCGCGGCCGTTCTCGCCCGCCTGCAGCACAGCGCCGCCCAGGGCGCGCAGCCAGCCCCAGGCCGGCTCGGGACGCGGCGACGCCTGCTTGCCGCCTTTGTTCGTCGCCAGGGCGGTGAACACGTCCTGCTGGCCGGCGGACCACCGCACGCGTTCGGGCAATTTCTCGCCCCAGGCCTGCCAGATCAGCAGCGCGCCGATGGTATCGAGCCGGCTGATGCCCTGCAGGTCCCAGCGCGCCCCGGCGTCGGCGGCCTTCGCCATTGCGGCGCGGCGGCGCTCGACTTCGCCCGGCTCGGCCAGCGCCAGCACGCTCCAGTCGCCCCCGACATGGCACACGCCGGCTTCCTGGCGGAAGGGCGGCGCGGCGCGGAGTGCGGACGGGGCGGAATGCGGCATGTAGCGGAATACCGATGCAAAATGTATCCACAATCATATACGCTGGGGACGACAGGCCGCGAGCGCGGCCCGCGCGTGCCCTACAATCGCCGCCATGCCCGTTCACGTCCGCCCCACCGACCTGCCCGCGCCAGACGATCTGGCCCGGATGCTGGGTTCGCGCCTGCCCGCCTTCCAAGACATCGCCTGGACCGCCAGCACCGGCTCGACCAATGCCGACCTGCTGGCGCGCGCCCGCACGGGCGCCGGCGTCGGCAAACCCTGGCTGCTGGGCACCCATCTGCAGGAAACCGGGCGCGGCCGGGCCGGCCGTCCCTGGCAGAATCGCGTGGGCGCGGCGCTGATGTTCTCGTGTGCATTCGATGTGCACCTGCCGGCCGCGCAATTGCCGGCCCTGTCGCCGCTGGCTGGCCTGGCCGCCTGCGAGGCGCTGCGCGCCGTGGCCGGACCCGGCGCCGACGGCCTGTGCATGAAATGGCCCAACGACGTGCAGTGGCACGACGCCAAGCTGGCCGGCGTGCTGGTCGAGACCACCCGCAACCTCGGAAGCCGCGAAACCGGCTATACCGTCGTCATCGGCATGGGCGTCAACCTGGTCGACGCCGACGCCTTGTCGCAGGCGCTGGGCCGCCAGGTCGCCGACTGGACCTGTGTCACGGGCCACGCCCCCGGCCACGCCGCCACCGCCGCCGACCTGGTCTGCGCCGCGGCAACGGCCTGGCATGAAGCCGTCCGCACCCTCGAACGCGACGGCTTCGACGCCTTCGCGCGGCGCTTCGACAAGGTCGACGCGCTCGCCGGCCGCGCGATCAACGTGCTCGACAAGGGCGACGTGATCCTCAGCGGCACCGCCTGTGGCGTCGACGGCCAGGGCCGCCTGCTGGTGCAAACGCCCCAGGGCGCCATGCCGATCTCGGTCGGTGAAATCTCGATTCGACGCCAAGCATGATCATCCTCATCGACTCAGGCAACAGCCGTCTCAAAGTGGGTTGGCTGGATCCCGGCAGCCCCGACATGCCGCGCGAACCGGCCGCGGTCGCCTTCGATGGCCTGGACCTGGACGCGCTGGACCGCTGGCTCGGCGCCCTGCCGCGACGGCCGTCACGGGCGCTGGGCGTGAACGTGGCGGGTGCAGAACGCGGCGCCGCCATCGCCGCCGTGCTGCAACGCCATGGCTGCCCGGTCACCTGGGCCACGTCGCAGGCAACCACGCTGGGATTGGTCAACCGCTACAAAACACCGTCGCAACTGGGCGCGGACCGCTGGGCCTCGTTGTTGGGCGTGCTGTCGCATCTGCCTGGCGCCCATCCGCCCTTCCTGCTGGCCAGCTTCGGCACCGCCACCACCATCGACACCGTGGGGCCGGACAACGTTTTCGCCGGCGGCCTGATCCTGCCGGGCCCGGCCATGATGCGCAACGCGTTGGCGCACGGCACCGCCAACCTGCCGATCGCGGAAGGCCAGGTCGTACCCTATCCCACCGATACCCACGAAGCCATCGCCTCCGGCATCGCCGCCGCCCAGGCCGGCGCGGTGGTGCGCCAGTGGCTCGCCGGCCGGCAACGCTATGGACAGGTGCCGCAGATCTTCGCCGCGGGCGGCGGTTGGCCGGAAGTCCACCAGGAAATCGAACGCCTGCTGGCGGATGCCGGCGGCGCATTCGGCGCCGCGCCGGTGCCGACCTACCTGAACCATCCCGTCCTCGACGGATTGGCGGCCATGGCGCGCGCCAACCCGGCCACGGGCGCCTGATCCAAAGGCCACGGCATGCGCGTGCTCTTCATCCTGATCCTGCTGGCCAATCTCGGCGTCTATGCGCTGGGCCAGGGGTGGCTGGGCGCTCGGCCCGAAGACGAAGGGCGCGACACGCGGCGTTTCAGCCAGGAATTGAACCCGGGCGCGGTTACGCTGGTGCCGCGCAATCCTGCCTGACGGCCTGAAGGACGGCGCGTCTCAGCGCAACCAGGGCGACAGCGCCTCCATCGTGCGCGCCGTGGCGCCGGCATGGCTGGCAAACCACGCGCGCGCCGCGCCCCCGGCCGCCTGTCTGGCAACGGGATCGGCCACCAGTGCCAGCGCGGCCGCCACGGCCTGCTCCGGATCGGGCTGGCGCTGTGCCGCGCCGGCGTCTATGGCGTCGCTGGCGGCCTGCTGGAAGTTGAAAGTGTGCGGCCCGACGATGACGGGCACGCCGGCGGCGCAGGCTTCGATGAGGTTCTGGCCCCCCAACGGCGCAAAACTGCCGGCCACCACAGCGACATCGGCTGCCGCGTAATAAAACGCCATTTCGCCGAGCGTGTCGCCCAGCAACACCGTGGTGCGCAATGCCGGCTCCTGGCCCGTCGACCGCCGGACGTAGTCCAGGCCGGCCTGTTCCAACAGCGCGGCGGCCTCGTCGAAACGCTGCGGATGGCGTGGAATCAACAGGAACAGCGGCCCGCCGGGCGTGGCGGCGTGGCGCCTGAGGGCATCGATAAACGGCGCATCCTCGCCTTCGCGCGTGCTTGCCAGCGCGATCACGGGACGACCCAGCCGGGCGCGCCAGCCCTGTCCGGCCTCGACCTGGGCCGCGGGCAGGGTCAGGTCGAACTTCAGATTGCCGGACACCACCGGACGCGGCGCGCCGGCCCGAGCCAGCCGCTCGGCATCCGGCGCCGTCTGTGCCAGCACCAGGTCCAGCCCCGCCAGCGCCTCGCGCATGACCCCCCCCAGACGACCAGCCTGCCGCAGCGACGATTCCGAGAACCGAGCGCTCACCAGCGCCATCGGCAGCTTCGCGCGCCGCGCCGCCGCCAGCAGGTTGGGCCAGATCTCACGCTCGATCAGGATGCCGCAGCGCGGCGTAGCGCCATCCAGGAAGCGTCGCGTGGCGCCGGGGAAATCGTAGGGCAGCCAGGCTTGCCGCAATTGACCTCGGGCGATTGCGTCCGCGAACAGCCGCGCGCCCTCGGCCCGGCCGGTGGCGGTAATGTGGGTCAGCAGCACCGGCAGGCCGCGAGCCAGCAAGGCCTGCAGCAACGGCAGCGCGGCGCGCGTCTCACCCAGGCTGACGGCATGGACCCAGACCGGGGCCGCGCCCGCCCCGGCGGTCCCGGTTTTGTTCGGGGTGGTCTCGCCCGAGACGGCCCGGCCGAATCGCTCGGGAGAGAAAATGCCCCATTCACCTCCGGCCCGCCTGGCGCGATGCGCCATCCACAACCACACCAGGGGCGCCAGCGCCCGCAACCCGAGGGTATAGACGGCGCGGTTCATCAGCGCGCGGCCAGCGCCTGCTCCACCGAAGCCATGACGGCCTCGCGCGACGGCGAGGCGCCACGATCGCCCAGGCTGGCGGTGTAGTTCGAGCCGACCAGCGGCGTGCGCACGGGAGTGGACGCGCGGTAGATGCCGATGGTGGGGCGGCCCAGCGCGGCCGACAAGTGGGTCAGGCCGCTGTCCAGGCCAATCATCAGACGCGAGCCGGCCAGCAGCCGGGCGACCGAGGTCAGGTCCATGCGCGGCATGACTTCTACGTCCTCCATACCGGCGACCAGCAGCCGGGCGCGCTCGGCCTCCTGCTCGTTGCCGGCCAGGAGCTTGAGCGCACAGCCAGCGTCGCGCAGCCGGCGGAAGACGGCGCGCCAATCATCCTCGGGCCACAGCTTGTCGTCGCGGCTGGCCGACGGCATGATCACCGCGTAGCCGCGATCGGTATCCAAGTGGTGCAGGCGCGGTATTTCGGCGGCGCCCCCCCCCTCGCTGGGTACTTCGTGCACGGGATCGGCAACTTGTCCTTCCTGTCGGACAAACGACTGCAAACCGAAATCGGGCAACCCTGCGTGCTGATATCCAAAAGTCAGGCCGGCGAGCTTGCGCTGCCGAATAACGGCCGGCTGCCAGAATTCCACGCGGTGACGCACGTCATAAAAAAGGGAAGCCAGAGGTTCGCGCGCGGAGCGCCAATCCAGTCCGTGACGCTCACCCCGGGCCTGGCGTACCAGCCAGGCCGACTTCAGCAACGCCTGCATATCCAGCACGACGTCGTATTGCACCGCACGCAAGTGTTCACGCAAGGCCCGTCTTTCCGCCCGGACCTGCGCCGACCACCACGACTTGCGCCAACGACGGTGCGCAACCTTGATTATCTCGTTGACCGCGGGATGCCACGAGGGGATCTCCGCGAAAGCTTCCTCGACCACCCAATCAATCTGTGCGTCGGGCACATGCCTGGCAATATCGGTGATTGCCGGCAGCATGTGGACAAGGTCGCCCAGGGACGAAGTGCGAACGATAAGAATCCGGGTCGGCATCAAAAGACGTGAAAAGCTGAGCGGGAACGGGTAATTCGCGAATTTACACTACATCCGCCGCAGCGGGATCGAGAGCCAACGCGGCATCCGATCCCTCATCCGCAAGCCGAAGGATCAGCATCATGAACACCGGCGGCAGCAACCAGATCGGAAACGCGTAGCGCGCCTGCACCTCGAAAAACACGCCATGCAGGCCGATCAATGCAAGAGCTGGCACCAACGACGCCCCCAGCGCGCACCAGCCAAGCCTTGGCGATCGAGCACGACCGAGCGCCACCGCGGCCGTCATAAGGAACGACAGCATCGCGACCTGCAGCACGCCGCCGATCCAGGCTGAGAGCTGGGCAAGCCGCCCTGCGCGCAGATCATAAGCCTGCTGCGCGGCATCAGTTCTGACGACATGACTCCGACGCGCCGCCTCGTTTACTACCGCGACATCGACGCCCATGCTGTCAGCCAATATCTGGTCCTGGCTATATAACCGCGACCCCTTCAACCAGGCAGCGAACCAATCCCGAAATTGCAACAGGCGAGAAACCTTGCAGAGATAAAGCGCCGGCAGATTTCTCCACCCCACTTCGCGCTGGCGCTCGAGGATGAAGGGAATCAGGGGCTCCGCCCTGCGCTCCAGGCCAAACCGGGCCCGCGTCTCCGACCAACTGGCGCAAGTCTCCCTGCCGTCACCGATGTCATGACCAATAGCCACCACGGCGCGGACTACCCCAGGCGCATATTGGCTCATGCGGGATTGGCCCAGCAGGCCACGCTCGACCAGATTGGCCACGAGCAATCCTCCGATCACCAGCATGACACCCAATCCCGCGGCGTACAGCCAGTCTTTCCAGCGACTCCGCCCTGCAAAGGCCCCGACCAGGGCATACCGCATCGACGCAAGAACGACCGCCGAAATCAGCATGACGGGCGCGTAGATCGGCCGTAGCGATGCGCTCACCGCTAGAATCAGCATTGCCGCGACAGCCACGGGCCACCGCTGCGCCATAGGCGCGGCGCGTACCAGCAGGCTCATACCCACTACAAAAGTATTGAATGCCATCAGATCAGTGGCGACAAGCGCAGCCGCTGGCGCGGCCGCCAAGATGGCGAGCACCACGACAAGGGCGCCGAGCACGGAAGCCATGTTCGCGCGCGATCCCGCCGCCTTGGTCGCGGGCACCACCGCAAAGATCGCGGCAACGGCAAAACACGCATTAAGCAAGGCGGCGCCCCAGTAAGGCGCAATCGCCGCGCCCTTGATGGGGCCGAACAACTCGCCCACCACGCCACCTTTGTGGTACAGGGCGGGAGCGTCGGCGACCATCCAGTAGTACAGGAAGTCAGACACCGGTTCCGGGCGGAACATCGCGGCAATGCCAAAAAAAGCCGCAATCGCCAGAAACGCAGCAGCAATTCGACCGACTCCCACTTGCGGCAAGCGCATATCAGCTATTCCCAGACCAGTACGCCGCTGGCAAGCGCGGCCATGAAGCGTCCGAAGACGCAGCGGCGAAGCGGCGCAATTTTACGGTATTTCTTGCTATCGTTACATGCTGCATGCCATATGCCGCTCGCCCCCCGGGGTGACCGAGCGCATCACGTTTTCCATCCGTGGCATATACCTCCGTTACTTATTCTGCTGAACAATGAAAATCCTCACCGTTTTCGGTACTCGTCCCGAAGCCATCAAGATGGCGCCGCTGGTTCATGCACTCGCGAGCAATGCGGCGATCGAATCCAAGGTGTGCGTCACGGCCCAGCATCGCGAAATGCTTGACCAGGTGCTGGCGCTATTCGAGATCACGCCGGACTTCGACCTGAACATCATGAAGCCGGGCCAGGACATGACCGCCGTGACGACCGGCATCCTCACTGGCATGCAAGGCGTATTGCAGCAGTTCCAGCCTGACTACGTGCTGGTCCATGGCGACACCGCAACCACCTTCGCCGCCACGCTGGCCGCCTACTACCAGAAGATCCCCGTCGGCCACGTGGAGGCCGGGCTGCGTACCGGCGATATCTATTCGCCGTGGCCCGAAGAAGCCAACCGCAAACTGACCGGCGCGCTGGCGCAACTCCATTTCGCGCCCACTGAAACCTCCAAGGCCAATCTGCTGCGTGAAGGAGTGCCGGAAAGCAACGTCCTGGTGACCGGCAATACCGTGATCGACGCGTTGCTGGCTATCACGCACAAGGTGAACAACGATGCCGCCTTGAAGCAAAACCTCGCTGCTGGTTTCCCCTACCTGCAAACCGACCGCCGCGTAGTCTTAATTACGGGTCATCGGCGTGAAAGCTTCGGCGCCGGATTCGAGCGTATCTGTGAGGCCATCGCCGCAGCCGCAAAAGAGTTCCCGAATGAGGATTTTGTGTACCCCGTGCACTTGAACCCGAACGTCCGCGAACCAGTCACACGCCTCCTCAGCCACCTCAAGAATGTTTTCCTGGTCGAGCCATTGGACTACCTGCCCTTTGTCTATCTCATGACGCGGTCCTATATCATCCTGACGGACTCCGGCGGCATCCAGGAGGAAGCGCCTTCACTAGGCAAACCCGTTCTGGTAATGCGTGACACGACTGAGCGGCCCGAGGCGGTCGCGGCCGGTACGGTGCGCCTGGTCGGTACGGACGTAGCCCTTATCACTAGCCAGCTCAGACTGTTGCTTTCCGACGTCAAGGAATACGAGAAGATGAGCTTCTCGCATAACCCCTACGGCGATGGCAAGTCCAGCGAACGCATCGTGCAGTCGCTGCTAGCGCGCCACTGATCGCGGCGTACCGTCGGGGGGTTTAAGCGCCCTTCGACGGGCCCTCCGTCTATTCCCCCTGCAGGGGATGAAACAGCATCGCCGAATATATCCAGGCCGGCATCTTGGCGGTGCTCAACAGATAATCAGTGTCATACGCGTCGCAGATGTAATGCTGCGCATACCGTGACGCGGGATTCTGCGAGTCCAGGAACAACTGGTCAAAGATCGCTGAAATGCAGTAGAAAGGCTTGTGGTCGGCCAGCCGCTGCATCTTCTTCAATTCCTCGCCGTCCCGGCTGCCACCGCCAACCCATACAGGGACATCGCCCAACACGTTTTGGTCCAGGAATCGCTTGAAGACGAAATCTTCGGCATCCGCGCCGGTGTGGGCAAACATGTCAGCCGGCAGCACGCCTTTCTCGTAAAAGAACTTCGTCAGGGCGGGTTTGTGATCGCCATATACAACGAACATCGCATCGGGGGAAATCTCGCGTACGGCCTCGACGAATTTCGCCAAATCAGCGATCGCTTTCGTCAGGCGTCGATGGTAATCACCTTCACCAGAATCGCCCTTGAATGGATACGGCCAGTGCGTGTATACGGTCTCCAGGTTAAAAAACGCCTTCTTATCGGCATCTTTCTTCAGGATATCCAACACGCGGTTGTACAGGATCTTGTCCTTGGGAAAAGGCCCCGGACCGTCATACCCCATGTCCTCCAGGCCGATGAACTCGTCAAATCCAAATTTACGCAGGACGATATTCCTCAGCCAGAATGTTCTCGTGAAGTTGTGAAGCGCATAGGTATCGTAGCCCTTCTCCTTCAGCGCAGACGCCAGCGTACGCGCTTTGGAAGACATGACCAGACCGTACTCCTGATACACGACTCCCGTCAGCGCGCCGCGCGAAGGCATGGCGGTCAGCATTTCAAACGATGCGTTCACAGTCCCGCCGCCGTACGCGGGAGAAATACCCCGCAAAGGCAGAAATCCCAGCCTCCGCATTGGCTCGAACGCATCCTGGAAATTGTTGCCATCGTGCCAACAGGCCTCGCACAGGATGAAAAAAATATGCTGGGGCCGACGCTCCACGGGAGGCGCTTCCGGTATGGATTCCAGCATCGCCCATTCACTATCGGACAACTGTGCGGGAACCGGCCTGCGACTGGTTTGCACCAGATGGACAAACAGGCCGTTGGCGCTGACGTTGCCGCGCCAATCTCCAGGGGAATAGGCAATGCCCTCCCGCTCAAGCAACGCACCCACCCTGTAATTGGCGTTCCATGGAGTTTCGGGAAGATAAGGTTGCAATGCGACGGGTGCGATCACCACCAGCAATCCTATCGTTGCCAGGCGGCCAAACCAAGTTGCTCTCGCTTGCGCATGCCTTATCGCCAGCCCGACCAGCAAGACAACAGCCAGTCCCGCCACCACGACCAGAACGATCTGCCACCAGCTCAGATATGCCAGAACGATCGATACGTTCTGTGTCGTAGCGAGGTCCCCCCATGACAGCGGCATGCCGGTAAATGCCGTTTTGGTGTGATTGATACCCACCAACAAAGCCGCCAATCCGACGCCGCCCGCGAACGCTGCCGCTACCCCGACCAGCAATCGAAGCAGCAGATACACCATGGCCGCCGGCGATAGCGCGACGGCAAGCGCCGCCATGCGTAGTTCCGAACGGTACAGGCCAAATTCGGCATATGCGCACAACAGCCACAACAAGAGCAGGAGATATGCGAGGAACGACGCAATCTCCACCAGAGTGGATCTTGGCGAAAATGATTGTTTTTTTAACACTAGAGGTCGGCCGGAACGGTCTGATGGTCCCGGCGCCTAGGACAGTTTCAAGAAAATGACACCGCCCCGGATCTGGGCGCGGTGTCTTCGGCCACCGAGAAGATTCAGTCGGCGAACACAACAGTGTCTATGACTTCCCTCCACCGACGATCCCACTCGTCCTTGGAAAATGCCTTGGCCGTGAGCTGCCCGTTCGCGGCCAGTCTTGCGACGAGGCTGCGATCACAGATCAAACGCTCCACCGCCTGTACCAGATCCCAGACACTGGGCCGGATCAACAAACCGTTGTACCCATCGACGATCAGATTGGGCAAACCGCCGACATTGGTGGAGATCACGGCATTGTTCGTCGCAAGCGCCTCGATGCATGACAGCGACGTACCCTCGGATGCAGTGGTAGGCACCAGCACGACATGGCTGTCGACATACGCCAGATGCATGTGTTCCATGTCATGCTCTATCCAAGTCACCCGGTCCGGATGACGAGCCAGGAAAGCCTCGGTCGCCACGGCGTCGTCACCTACCGCCTGGCCGCAGAAGACCAAGCGGATATTGTCATGGCGGTCGAACAGTGCGTCGAATGCGTCGATCGTCACGTACAGTCCGCGGGGCTCATACAGACGCCGCGGATAGAGAAAGCAAAGCGGTTCGGTCTCGAAGTCTTTTTCGTACGGTTTGAATTGCGTCAGGTCCACGTAATTAGGCACGTAGGACAGCGAATTGGCCAATTGCCAATCGTATGTTCTCATCCAATTGATGAAATTCGTATCCACGCACACGCAGCCATCACTGTTCCGCACGGCATCCAAGATAAGGTTGTAACGAGAGCGGTCGAAATTCTCAAGACGATTGAGTCGCGAATCCCAGTGGATGCCATGGTTGATCGAAAGCACCTTCTTGCCCTGCGGCAGGCGACACGCGAGTTCCGCTGGCGAGGCAATGATCACATCACTTTCTTCGCAGAAATTCGCATACGCCTGGGACAACACTTCGAAGTTGAAGTCGGGGGTGGCGGCGATTCCGACGACCGTGATGCCCTTGAATGTGCGGCGGAAGAATTCGTATGAATTTTGAAGAATGCGCACGTCGCAGCCCATCTCGTTCAACAGAACAGCCAGGTCGTATACATAGCGCTCGGCACCACCCTTGAATAGCACCTCGCCATGCCAGTCGTAGAAATTCATGTTGACGATATCGACTTTGGGTCGGCGCCTGGGCGCGGCCAGTGGCTTTGACGCCACGGCACTGTCAGCCACGAATTCGCGCAACGGCCGATGCAGTTCGCCCCAGCCGTGGGCTTTTGCCAATCGGGCCGAGGCATCTGTATAAGCCGTCTTCCATAAGCCGCTGGCGATCGCCCGCACATACTCGTCGCCCTCGGCAACAATGATTGCTTCCTTGTAGGTGAGCATCGTGCGCGTCGGCGTGCCTACCACCGGTTTACCCGCTGCCAGATACTCGAACAGCTTGAGGGGAGAAACGGAATCCGTCTTCTCGTTCACGATGAAGGGAACGATACCGACATCGACCCATGCCAGGTAATGCTTCAAGTCGGCATAGTTTTTCGGACCAAGATGGATGAATCGATCGCTCGACTCCTGCAGGCGTGCCATGCGCCGCTTCACTTCCTCCAGATTCTCCGGCACAAACGCTGCAATCGGCCCCACAAACAGCAGCACAAGGTCCGGCAGGGCGATAAGGCGATCCAACAGATCGAAATCGATAAGTTCAGAAATCACTCCGTGATAGCCGACAACAGTGATTCCAGGATCCTTGATGCGCGAGCCGGCAGGTACCGGGCATCGCTCACGTACACCGTTGGTGAAATCCTCGACATAGACTCCGTTTTCGTAAAGCAGGCTATGCGAGGTGAACTGCTTATTGATATCCAGCAACCTCTGAGCCGAGAACAGCGTGATATCCGCCCTCCCCAGCAACGCCCGATGATCAACTCGCATGAGTTCCGACGGATTTGCGAATACGTCCAGATTGTCGAGAACGTCATAGACGACGAGCGCCTTGGGAGCCAGTTCGACGCAATGTTGGAATCCTGGCCAGTGCAGATACAAGACGTATGCCTTGTCCTGCATCACCGCAAAAAATTCGCCGATCATGTTCGAGACGTAGCGCCTATCGCTGATTCTGCGCAGCACAGGCGGATCGTTGTTGATTACGAGCTGGATGCATAGATAACCATCCTTCTCGAACTCTGCCACGATATGATCCGGCCGCTGCTTCAGCGCCAGATCGTACGCTACCGGACACAGCACAACTCCCTTTCTACCGGGATGCCTGGCCAGCAGGCTAAGAATCTCACGCCGGTTCTGCCTGGACGGGTTTTGCATGTGATAGCGAACGAAACCGGCCTGCCCCCGAGTGTGGTCCCGATATGCGTTTTGATCCCTCGTCGCAGCCTCCACGGCCGCGCGTTCTGCGTCCGCATGGGCCGAACGCAAGACATTTCTTCCCTTGAATGCTCGCCTGACCCGCTGCAAGCGCCACCAAGCGGCCTGTAGTCGCCAGCCACCCCGCATGGACAGTACCCGCCGCTTGAGTTTCTGGATAGCGCTAAGCTCGGACACGACTTTCCTGACCTGCTTCGCTTCGACTTGCTGCAGGCGGCCTTCCAGTTCCGAAATCCTGACCCGAGCACGGCCCAGTTCAACTCGCAGTGCATCCTCGACCCCGGCAGTGCCCGGGTCCCGCGGGATTGCCGCCGCGTTCGCGCCTTCGGACTCGGAGGAGTCCACTATCTCATCTGGCGCCGTAGGGCTACCGGCCGGGTTCTGGTCTCGAATGCTCAATTGGATACCGATCTAAGAGGGAGATGAATGGAAATAGTGACAAATACTGCGCCGAGGCGGTTGGCGGACCCGCCTGGCGGCGCGATTGTACCTCTTGGCTTTTTGACGACAGGGCGAGAAGCGTCCTACATCCTCCCATCGAGAAGTCTATGTACCCGTATGGAATGACGGCATACCTCCCTGGGCCGCCACAGACCGGAAAACCTCTAGGTATCTGCGGTAACGCCATGTTCGGCGCCAAGCGCTATCCTCGGCGCGCTACGAGGTGTATCCGGTGGGATTGCTGCTCTGCCAGCGCCAGCCATCCCGGCACATATCTTCGATGGTATGCACCGCATGCCACTGCAGGACCTGTCTGGCCGCGGACACATCCGCCCAAGCTGCGGCGGTGTCGCCGACTCGCCGACCGCGGATTTCATAGGGTACCGCGATACCATTCACCGCCTCGAAGGCCTTGATCAATTCCAGCACGGAAGTCCCACGCCCCGTTCCCAGGTTGAACAAATGAAAGCCGCGGTTCTCCCCATTGCACAACCAGTCAATCGCCTTGACATGACCCGTGGCCAGATCGGACACATGTATGTAGTCGCGAACGCCGGTGCCATCCACTGTGGGGTAATCCGCGCCGAACACTGGAAGAACGGGGAGGCTGCCTATTGCGGTGCGCGTGATGTACGGAAAGAGATTGTTGGGTACACCGAGGGGGTAGTCTCCGATCTCGCCGCTAGGATGGGCTCCGATCGGATTGAAATATCGCAACGCAACCGCAGCACATCCGTCGTTCGCCACGCAGAAATCCTGGAGTACCTGCTCCACCATGGCCTTGCTGTGTCCGTACGGGTTGGACGGGCCAAGGGGATGGCGTTCCGTGTAAGGCAGGTCCGCACCAGGCTGATAAACGGTAGCCGACGAACTAAAAACGATTTTTTCTATGCCTGCCGCCCGCATTGCGGCAAGCAGGCTCAGCGTACCCGTGACGTTAACGTCGTAGTATTCCAGCGGCAGGCGGACGGACTCGCCCACCGCCTTCAGAGCCGCCAGATGCAGCACGCAGCTAACGGGCTCCCCTGCCTCAGCGCGCTCCACAAAGAATCGCTCCAGCATCTCGGTGTTGCGAACGTCACCTTCCAGCAACCTCACTTTTGCGCCCGTGAGCTTTTCGACCCTAGCCAACGCCAACGGACTGCTGTTTGAGAAATTGTCGAGAACGACGACGTGATATCCGGCTTCGACGAGGCACACAAGAGTATGTACCCCGATGTAGCCCGCACCGCCGGTCACGAAAATGGTTTTTTTCATTTTGGAACTCATACGCAAGAAGCCGCGTCAGCCCCCAACGAACCGGCGCGCACGGCGCTTCGAATAGCGGTACACCTTCAGCGGAAATCCGAGCGCGCGTTCAATCAATCCATCAGTCCGCTGCAATGCCGAAACGAGCTTCCAGAACCAGACGATCGGGTAGTAGCGAAACCTGCGCGCCAGTGTGATTCCTTTTTGAGGTCGAACACCAAACGACTCTTTGATGATTCCGCTCTCGATCCAATCCGAACCGAAGTTTTTGTCGACGACCGCGAAAATCTCTCGTAGGGCCTGGCTGCGGCTGTATCCCTGGAGAGTCTTGACCTTGGTAATCCAAGCGGCACAGTGCCTCGAAACGTACCACATCAATTGTGTTCGATAGCTTTCGAACGCCCCCTTCTTTCGATAGAACGCTAACATATCCTCGAGCACCGGAACGATATTCAGGATACGCTTATCCGTCTGCTTCATCGATTGGGTTGGACGCGTAATATCGTAGTTGTACAGTTCTTTATTGACATAATATATTTTCTTGGCAACCAGATAACTCTTGGGCACGAAATTCGCGTCGGCGAATATCACGCCGGCAAGCAACCGGACATCGGGATCAGCAAAGATGGAGCGGTGGTACAAGCGGCCACACGGCGTTGCCCAATTCTTGTACAACAGGTCACGGTCGCTCCCGTTCAGCTCCCGATCGGTATCGAAAGGCAGCGGTTTGAAAGGTGCTGTGCTGCCGGTATAACAGTAAAGCAGATTGCCTATCAGCAAGTCGGCACCGGTGGCCTGCGCCTTGTGATACATGAACTCAACGGCATCCGGATCCAGGAAGTCATCCCCATCGACAATGGTGATGTATTCGCCGGTGGCCCTGTCGATCCCATAATTGCAGGCGGCTCCATGACCGCCATTGGGCTTGATGAAGGGCTTGAATATGTCTGGACGCCGCGCCACGTACTCGTCAATGATCAACTGGCTGTCATCGGTGCCACCGTCATTGACCACCAGCACTTCTATATTGTCCAGGGTCTGCATTTCCAGGGAACGCAGGCAACGGTCGATATAGAACTCCAGGTTGTATACCGGAACAACTATGCTTACCTTGGGGTTCATTTCTAGACGTCGCCCTTGAATTCCGTTTCGAATACATCCAGCGCCCGCTCGATGATATTATTCATATCATAGTAACGATATTCGGCCAATCTTCCCACAAGCCTCAAGCCAGGATAATTCTTCGCGGCTTCCGAGTACTTTGCATACAACTCCGCATTTGTGTCTTTCGGAATGGGGTAATACGGGATACTCTGCACCGGCACCAACCGGTCATAGGCCTGAGGGTATTCCTTCATGATGGTCGTCTTCTTCGGTGGCCGCGCCATCAAATGCTTGTATTCCGTGATCCGGGTATACAGCTGCGTATTGGGATAATTTACCGTTGCACAAGGCTGGTACAGATCCATATCGTGAGTTTCCAGATCGAACCGCAGCGAACGATAAGGCAATTCCCCGAAACGATAGTCGAACAGCTCGTCGATCGGCCCGGTGTAGATCACTCCACCACCATAAGGCTCGCCCATGAAGAGGATTTCGCCAGTTTCCGGGACAAACGACAGGACGTCGCGCGCCTTGGTTTCAAGCTTGATATCGATCAACGGGTTGGCCAGCATACGCTCGAACATTTTCGTATAGCCATCCTTGGGAAGCGCCTGATGCGTCTCCTGGAAATAGCGGTCGTCGTACGAAATATGTACCGGCACTCGAGCAGTAATGGTCTCAAAATCCAGGTTTTCCGGCTTGTCGCCCCACTGCTTGGTCGTGTAATTAAGGTAGACGTTCTCGAACACGAACTCACCGAATTCGCGGATGCGGGCATCCGCATGCTTGCGCAGGATCGATACCGGAACCTTCACGTCCATCCCAAACTCCGCAACTAGCAACGCCTTGAGTTCTTCGGCTTTTTCCGGCTGCAGACGCTCCAGGGATGTCAGATTGAACGGCACGGGCACCAGCTGATCCTGGACATTGGCCAATACCCGGTGTTGGTACGGATGCCAATCCGTGAATTGGGATATGTACTGCAGGACGCGCGGGCTATTGGTGCGGAACAGATGCGGACCGTACTTATGAACGAGCACGCCGTGCTCATCCTCATAGTCATACATATTGCCAGCGATATGATCGCGCTGTTCAATGAGTAATATCCGCTTCTTTCTCTGCGAAGCCAGGCGCTCCGCCAGGATAGAACCGGCAAAGCCGGCGCCAACAATAATGAAATCGTATTTATCCATGATCTTCTAGCTCTTCACAATAGACCGAATGGCTTGCTCCATCTTTGGCGCAATCACATCGATCGAATAGTCTTTGTAAACCGCGAAATCGGGTTGAACCTTGCCATCGAGATACCGTTTCATGACGTATGCAATGCGGTCAGTCCTCAGATCGGCGATCAGATTTCGGCTTCTGGACAGGATATCCGCCGTGGGTCCCGCGGCCATGGTCACGGCGGTAATCGGTTTACCTGCCCCCATGTAGTCTGCAAGCTTTCCGGGAAAGAACGGATTGACGCTGAGGGAGTCCTCCTGCTCATTGAACATTCCGTCTATCAACAACAGCACATCGGCTTGTTGCATCAACTGCAGGCTGCTCATATAGGAAACAGGAGATTCGAAGCGTACGTGCTCGCGAAACCTCATATTCCTGTGCATTTCAAGATCCGCCGGATACGGCGAACCACCGTAGAAGCGGACTTCGAACCTGTCCCGGTATTCCGGATAGATCTCCAGCAGCCGGTCGACCGCCTGCAACACGGGAGTCGCCGTACGTTTCACGTGATAAAGCGTGCCGAGGTGGGCAAAAATGAATTTCCCATTATCGCCTTTCACATCGCTCTGATACATCGCCGGATCGAAACAATGCGGTATCACCATCGACTTGCCTACATGCTTTGCCATATCGCCAGCAAACATCAAGTCACGTTGATATTCATTGTTGAGCATGATCATATCAGCGTCTCTCAGTGTCTGCTGTTCGATCAACGTATCCTCTTGCACCAATGGATAGCCAGGCATGTGGGAAATATAAGGATTCCGGGAAAACAAATCCCCGAAATAGGCGATCCAAGGCAAGTTAGGATGTTTCTTCTTGATCCGCGCGGCAGCTTCGTGGCTGATCAGTTCATTCGAATGGGAAATGATGAAATCGAAAGCGCGATCCGATTTCTCGAATGCGGCCAGCACACCCTCCACGAACGCCCTGCGCGCCGCGGATGTGCGGGGATTGTTGTGATCGGCGTCGATCTCGATACGTTCAATATGCGCGGGTCCCGAGTAACGCATGATTTGCTCATCGCGCTTGTCGCGAGCCACCTGTACGATCACATACGAAATATCGGTATTCTTGATTCTCTTGAAAAAATCAATATCCGCCGAACCCACGTAGGGCGCAAAAAACCAAGATACGCCGAATGCGTTAAGCTTTTTCATGAAATCTGCCGGCACATTTTTTATTTAACCAAACCAATTACTAGGTGTCGCATCCTGCAAAGGCGCGCCCGACCAGAACCGTTTTCCCCGATACTCAATTTTTGAGTATCTTGCGCACCCCCCCGACCAACAGCCGGAGAGGACTCGTAATACGCCACGAACTGCTGGTCTTTATTTTTGTCAACTCGGCAAGCAGTTCCTTGTTGGCTGCCTCAAGTTGCCGATTCTCATCCCGCAGTTCGACCTGCAATCTCGACTGCTTGTCCAGCAGATCAACATGCAACCTCGACTGCTCGTCCAGCCGCGCCTTGATTTCGATCATCAAATCACTGAGCTTTGAATTTTCCTGCTGCAGGGAGTCCAGCGTTCTCGCGTTCCGAGACTCAACAGTATCTGCGATACCCGCATTCAGAAAACAGTCGGCCAATACCAGATTGCTCGACTCAATCCAGGCCCGGTTTGCGTAGACCAGAATGATCTGGTCACCATGCCAGTAGGTCGGACTCATCTCACGACAGTCCACGGCGCGTGCATGCACCAGAATCCAGTCCGGATGGGCGATCAGAGGGATATTCTCTGGCGTAAACGAAAAGAAATGTTCGGGTATGCGATCCAGTTCGCGGTAGGGTAGCGCCAACGCCACGCATTGCTCGGCCCGTTGGAACAGTGTCGCCAACACCTTGAACGGATCCTCAAAATGCTCCAGAGTATTGGAAGAGAAAATGCAATTGAATTTCTCGCCCACCGCTTCGGAAGCGAGCCAATCCTGCGCATCGAAGCGGATGCCCGGATAGGCATCCCGCGCCTTCTTCACTGCAGACTCTGCAAAATCAATACCGATTACGCGCTCACGCGAAAAATAGCTGGCGATTACATCGGTACCATCTCCCTGGGCACACCCCCAATCGCATATCGTCCACCCCCCCTTTCCCGCCGTCGAGCGCATCCAGGGCGGCAAGTTTTCCAAAGCGACCTTTGCAAAAAAGCGGGACTGCTCCTTGCCCATATTGGATTCCCAGTCCTTTTCAAACCGGCCATTCCAATAGTCATGGCTATTGATATCGGTATCGCTCATCGCTCCCCTCCAGCGATTTTAATAATCACATTGGGACGAAAAACTCCCATGTACCTGCTCGAAGCGACGACTGAAAAATAGTGCGCGCCCTCCATGTACTCGAAATATCCCATGGCACCGGAACTGGTATCTTCCAATGCTGCAACCAGCACATATTTTCCGGGTACGAGGTAATTGTCGAAATCAAACTCCACCTCGACCATGGAACAATCGCCTGGAATGACATGGGCCGGATTTTCCTGAGTGCTGGCCACGAACAAATCAACACTCTTCTCGTTCTTTATCGAAAACGCGACGCTGACCTTGTCGCGGTCCACCCCGGCTGGCGGCTGGAACGCGATTTTCACGCGCAGGCGCTCGCCCCAATCGAATACATCCTTCCGCGCCCCGGTTGCGGTATGAACCGCAGCGTGACTGATCAACCCAATCTGCGACCCCCAGTGCGATGCAGGTTTGTCATCCAGATGCGAAGCTACCTGGGCAGGCTCCATCCCATCGGACAGAACCTCTCCTACTTCCTCTTCGACGGGAGGTTCGACCTCCACCGGAGCGCCGTCCTCTCCCTGATACATGAATTCGGCGTACTTGCTGGTGACACTGGCCACTTCCCCAGCCATGCGCACGTTGCCCTTGTCCAACCAGATGGCGCGTTGGCAGAGCGTGCGCACCGAACCGACATCGTGGCTGACAAACAATACCGCCGCGCCTGCGTTCTGTATATCCTTGATGCGCCGCATGCACTTGTACTGGAAGCGGGCGTCACCGACCGCAAGCGCTTCGTCGACGATGAGCACTTCCGGGGTCGCGTTGATCGCCACCGCGAACGCCAACCGGACATACATACCGCTGGAGTAAACCTTCACGGGCTGGTCGATGAAGGCACCGATGTCGGCGAACGCGGCGATATCATCGAAGCGCTCGTCGGTCTCGCGCCTCGTCAGCCCGAGGATGGACGCGTTTAGGTAGACATTCTCTCGGCCGGTAAACTCGGGATTGAAGCCTGCACCCAGCTCCAGAAGCGCCGCGATGCGACCACTGGTCCAGATGCTTCCGGTCGTCGGTGTCAACGTGCCGCAGATCATCTGCAGCAACGTGGATTTGCCAGACCCGTTGCGACCGATGATGCCCACCGTTTCGCCGCGCATCACATCGAACGACAAGTCACGCAGCGCCCAGAACTCCCGATAATACTGCCGACGGCCGAACGAGCACATCTGTAGCAGGCGGTCACGTGGTTTGTCGTACAAATGGAAGCACTTGCTCAGGTTTTTGACCGAGATCGCGAGAGAATCAGAGGACATCGGCGAACCCCTTCCGGGTACGTTGGAACCACGCATAGCCAAGAATAGCGATCAGGCATGCGGCGATGGTGTAGAGCGACCAGATGCGCCAGTCGATCCCGACTCCCCAGAAAAGTACATTACGCGCCTGTTCGACAACGGCGGTCAGCGGGCTCAGATGCAGAAAATCCCGATACCGCTCGGGCAGCGACGTTGCCGAATAGAAAATCGGCGACATGAACATCAGCACGGTCGTTACGATACCTATGAATTGAGACACGTCGCGCAGAAATACCCCTAGCGCGGACAGGAACCAGCTGACCCCCAGCACCAGGATAATCAGCGGAAAAACGACGACCGGAAACAACAAGATTGTGGCATGAGGCATGCCATAGAAAATCAGATAAAAGGTGACCCAGACCGCCAGGCTGATCAGCAAATGGAAGAGGGCCGAACCAAGCGCGACGCAGGGCAGAATCTCCAGCGGAAACACGACCTTCTTCACGTAGTTCACGTTCGCCAATATCAGCGATGGCGAGCGGTTGATGCATTCGGCGAAAAAATTGAAGAGCATCAACCCCGCGAACAAAACTAGAGCAAACTCCGTCTTCGACTCCGTGCCGCCAGGCCAACGCGCCTTGAATACAACGCTGAAAACGAACGTATATACAAGCAGCATGAATACCGGGTTGAAGAATGACCACAACAAACCAAAAGCGGAGCCCCGGTAGCGGCCAACCACCTCACGCTTGACCAGGTCCCAGATCAAGGTACGGTACCTGAACAGGGATTTGAACAGAGAGAGGGGTGAGGCGGGATGTCTGTGGGAACTACTCACGATAACCGGAACCTTTTTTCATTCAACGGCCAACCTGTATTAATAACGCTTGCGGAGCGCATTGAAGATATAAAACAAAAAATAATAAAAACTCTGCAAAACCGGGAGTTTCAGAACATTCCTATATATGTTCCACTGCCACCGCATTGCCTTCCCTTTATTCGATGACAGGGAATTCTTCACAACCCGGTATTGCGCCAACGGGGTCCCCGGCAAAGTGGCGTGAATCTCGCCGGCGATTTTAACTGCGCGTAGCCAGAACACATAATCCTCGTGCCCCCCCGCCTCGAAACGCAGATCGGGCAGACGCTCCTTGCTGTATATGCCCGTCAAGTGTCCAATGAAATTGGATTTGAGCATGTCGTCATACCGCAGCACGGCTGGGACGGAGACACCCGCCAACAGCCTGCCATCCTCCGAAATGCGCACATAATCGCCATAGCTGATCGCCATGCCACTGTCGAGCAACGCAACCTGAGCGGCAAGCTTGTACGGCAGCCAGATATCGTCGCTATCAAGGAAAGCGATATATCTGCCGCGCGCGGCATCGATCGCCCGATTGCGCGTTTGTGCCGCCCCGAGATTTCGCGGATTTTTCAAATACCGGATTCGATCATCCTTGTAGGACAATACATATTCCGCGGTATCGTCGACCGACGAATCGTCAACCACAAGCAACTCCCAATCCTGGAAAGTCTGTCCCAAGACGGAGTCAATGGCGCTCTTGATGTAACTCTGCGCATTATAGGCCGGCATCACAATCGATACCGACGGCGCCTCCCCTCGACAAATCAATTCTTACTCCCGAGCAATTTACCGATACGGCGAACATACTCTCCCTTATAATGCCCGGCATAATAGGATGAATATTTTTCCTGCCATATGCGACGCGCCTGACGCGCGGCCTCGCGGATCTGGATTTCATCCAGACCGTCCAGCCAAGCCGCAATGGCCGGCGCACCTTCCGATATTGCCCAGCCGCTCCCCTGATTCGCCACCTTCACGCCCGGGGGGGTCCCGGCAGTGGTGAGCATACCCCGCCCTAGCATCAGATGTTCATAGTATTTGTTAGGCGACGCATACAAGTGATTCGGCACGGTCAGGTAGTACATCCCTACAACGACATCCATACCAGCCATCAAGGCCAGCCCATCCGCGCTTGACACCGCGCCGTGGAAGCAGACATTCGTCGAGGGCTGCGCGGCGGCCTTGGCAAAGGCCTGTTCCAGCCCGCCATATCCCGCCACATGCAACTCGACATCATCGCGTCCGCCGCAAACATGGAGCAGGTCCTCCAACCCACGATTTCGCGGCTCCAACACGCCAAAGTAGCCGATTCTCCACGGACGCCCCCGTTCCCCCAGCGGCTGCGCTCCCGCAAATTCGCCCGGCACGTTTTCCAGGACCAGCACGTTGGCCTGCGCGGCGGACAGGCCATGCTGGGCATAGCGCTCCTCGCTGACGATCAGCGTCAGATCCGCCGATTTAGCAATATATACTTCCAGCATGTCCAGTAGACGACCGGTCACGCCGGAAATGTTGCGTACCGCCGAGTATTGGTCGTAAATATCGAAAACCAATCGTTTGCGAGCGATTGCACAAAACAACCAACTACAGAACGCGGAATCCAGATCAACAGCATGCACGATCTTCAAGTCATGGCGTACGCGCCAAAGCTGGCGGAACAGAAATATGTTCCAGCGCACCAGCGCGAGCGCATTACGCCAGCCCCCACCCAGCATCGCCCGAAGGGGAAACAAGGTCTGCCTACCATCCTCGGCACGTACTGAACCATCTTTGTTCCACCCGATGAAGTGGCAAGGTAGACCGGCATCCGCCAGTGCCTTGAAATATTTACCCAGTCTGGCATCGAAATCGGCAACGTACGAGCGTGCGAAGACAATCATTTGTCCTTGATTCCCCGCCGTACAATCTCTGCCCGTTTTTTTATGACCAACCATTTCGGCATGCGAAACAAAACGAGTTTTCGATAAAGAATTACATAGGTCGCCGAAAAAGCAGCCACGAAGAACATCAGCAGATATTCGTTTTGCCAGAACAGCACCGCCGGAATCACCGCAAACGAAGTCAATAACCAGAGATAGGGCGAGGTCATTGCATTACGCTGAACTTTATGACGAGCATCGCTGGAGCCCACGGCCCAACGCACCAAGCGCTTGTAGATGAGCATATGCAGATGCACGCCATCCGGCATGCCGGGCGACTGCCCTCTTAGAAATTTCTTGCGATAAATGGAGAAGAGCGTTTCGAATACCGGGTAGATGCAGAGCAGTAGCGGGAACCAAGCGGACACGTTCGGGTGCCGCGCCAGCATCAGCACCGAAATCACCCCGATCATGAACCCGATGAAATATGCGCCTCCATCGCCCAGAAAAATCAGCCCTCTAGGGTAGTTCCAGACCAGAAACCCTACTATCGCACCGATCATGCCAACCGCGGCAATCAACAGCAGTCGATCACCCAGATAATAAGAAACGTATGCGAATCCGGCAAAAATCATGGCGCTGATAACAGCGGCCAAGCCGTTATAGCCATCGATGATATTGATCGCGTTTGCAGCACCCGCAATCGCGATCATGGTACAGATCAATGAAATTGCGCCGAATTGCAGCAGCCAGTCAACACCGATGATGTCAAGCCGGGTCAACGTCGCTCCACAAAAATAATATGCCGCCGCCCCCGAAAGCATGGCAAGCCCGAGGCGGATCAACACGCGCACGCGTTTGGTGACATCTTCCGCCAGTCCTCCCAGGAACGCAGGCATGGCAACTGCCAGCAAGGTCAACAATTCCGTACTTTGCGTGGGTTCGCGCAAAGCAGCCAGCAGCCAAATTCCGAACATTGCGATGACGACGGAAATCCCGCCGACCCGTGGCACGGGTCGTGCATGATATTTCTGGACACTGGTTACGTCGTGATCAGCTGTATACTTTCCATGCAGCGAATTGAATCGGACGAGTAATAGAGTTACGGCCAGTGATATAAGGAATGCGACTAAAACATAAAGCATGGAGTACACCAGCAATAAAGTGGCACGATTTTATGCATAACAATTCTGGTAACGGCGTAGTACTTTGGCCGCTCTCAAACCAGCGCTGCTTACATCGGCACCAACCACGAGACAATTGGCAATGAACTTGAACGCGGCCGTCTGCCGGCCTGCCAAGGCAGTTGCCTCGAATCGCTTTCCTGTTCAACCAGCTATAGTAGCGTAACGTCCGCCCACCGCCGCCCCCTTTCGCCGTCATCCCGACCCGAATACCGTTGATCGTTGCAACCGCGCCGCACGACGTTATCTCACCCGCGAGTTCGGTGCGTTTTCGCGAAGAAGAATCAATAGCAATCATTTGTCGCACCGACATCCGGCGGACCAACAAAACCACATATTGCGCCACGCTCCCGGCGACATGGGCTAGCCAAACAGCTCAATCAGCGCAAGAATGGGTCATAACGCTTCCAAAAGGAGACAACCATGCGCATTGCAGATGCCCAGTGGATTCCTTCAACCCAGCACCAGACTTGGGATGCGTTGACCGATCCCGCCGTGCTGCAGCGGTGCATCCCCGGCTGCGTCGAAGTCACCCAGCGCAGTCCCACCGAGTACGCCGTCACGCTGCGGGCCAAGGTCGCCGGCCTGGATACCGACTACGAAGGCGAGATCCTGCTCTCGGACGTCGATCCGCCCAACAGTTGCACCTTGGTGTTCGAAGGCAAGGGCCGCGCCGCCTGCCTGGCCATCGGCACCGCACAGGTCAACTTGTCGACCAAAGACGAAGGCACGCGGGTCGCCTACACGGTCGCCGGCATGACAGGCGGCAAACTGGCCGAATGCGGCGAAGGCCTCATCCTGAAGGCCGGCGAGAAGATCATCGAGAAATTCTTCACCGCCTTCATCGACTACATGGCGGCCCAGCCGCGTCTGGCGCCCCCCCCGCCGCCGCCCGAGCCCGAGCCGCGCGGCCTGTCAAACTCCCGCTGGTCCTGGGCGCTGGTGGTGCTGGTGATTGCCGTGTTCTGGAGCTATCACGCGTTCTATAAGTAAAAACCCGCTGGGGCCGGTGATATCCTTGGCGGCATGACCGCCCCGCCCCCTCCATCGCCCCCGCCAGAGCCCGCCCACTCCCGCCGCGACCTGCTGATGGGCATGGCCGGGGTGGCCGCCACCGTCGTGCTGGCGGCCTTCGATTCCACCATCATCAGCACCACCCTGCCGCGCGTGGCCGAGGCCCTGAACGGCATGGCCCTGTATGCCTGGGTGGGTACCGGCTACCTGCTGGCCACCGCAGCATCCATCATGATCTTCGGCCGTCTGGGCGATATGTTCGGCCGCAAGCCCCTGATGCTGGTGTCGGTGCTGATCATCGCGCTCGGTTCCATCGCCTGTGGCCTGTCGCAGAGCATGGGCCAGCTGATCCTGTTCCGTACCCTGCAAGGGATCGGCGGAGGCATGATGATCGCCACGGCCTTCGCGGCCCCGGCGGATCTGTTCCCCGACGCCAAGCAACGGGTGAAGTGGATGGCGCTGGTCTCGGCCGCCTTTGCCATGGCCAGCGGTATCGGCCCGGTGCTGGGCGGCGCCGCAACGCAGGCGCTGGGCTGGCGTGCCGCTTTTTTCATTTCCCCGATTGCCGCGGCGGTGGCCTTGTTCCTGCTGGCCAAGTATTTCCCGCGGATCCGGCCAATCCACACGGGCGAACGGCGCATCGATTGGCTGGGCGCGGTACTGCTGGTCGTCGCGGTGGGCGCGCCCCTGGCTGCGTTGGAACTGGGTTTTGCAAAGGGGGAGCATGCCCACCCGGCGATGGGCTTGGGACTGGCAGTGGCTGGGATCGCCGCCATCGCCCTGCTGATTCCCATCGAGCGCCGCGTCGCCTCGCCGATCTTTCCCTTGCGCGTGCTGGCGGGTCGGGAACCGCAGTTGCTGAATCTCGCCGCCATGACGGTCGGCGCCGTGATGTTCGTGCTGATTTTCTATAGCCCCTTGCTGCTGCAGCAGGTACTGGGCTACACGCCAAGCGAAGCCGGTCTGTTGCTGACGCCGCTGGTGGCGGCCATCTCGGTGGGCAGCATCATCAACGGCCGGCTGTTCCCCCGCCAGACGGAACCGCAGCGCCTGATGGTGTTCGGTGCCGGCCTGCTGGCGGTGGGGACGTTGATGGTGCTATTGATCTCCCCCGGCACATCGGCCTGGTGGATCCTGGCGGCGTTCTTCGTCAACGGCTGTGCGCTGGGCTTCCTGTTACCCAACCTGACCTTGTTCATGCAGATGCTCAGCGAACGGCGCGATGTGGGCGTGGCTTCGGCCCTGGTCCAGACCACTCGCGCGATCGGCAGCGCCTTGGGCACGGCCGTGGTCGGAATCCTGATCTCGCACGGCACGGTACTAAACGGAGTGCGCACGGGTCTGGTGTTGTGTATCGTCCTGTGCCTGACCTGCGCGGTACTCGCGCATCGGGTCAAGATGAAAAACCTGGCCACCAATCGGAACCAGGCCTGATTCGGGATCGACCATGCGCCGCCGCGATTTGCTGGACCTTCTACTTCTGGCCGCCGTCTGGGGCGGCTCGTTTCTATTCATGCGCCTGGCCGTGGGGGAATTCGGGCCGGTGGCGTTGATCGAACTGCGCGTCGGCCTGGCGGCCCTGTTCCTGCTGCCCGCCGCGCTATGGCGCAACAGGTTGCCGACCATCGGCAAGCACTGGAAAGCCATCCTGGTTGTGGGAACGCTGAACGCCGCCCTGCCGTTCCTGCTGTACGCCTACGCCGCGCAATCGCTGGGCGCCGGATTCCTGTCTGTGGCCAACGCGGTGACGCCGGTCTGGGGCGCCGTGGTCGGCTGGCTCTGGCTCAAGGACAGACTGCCCTGGTCGCGATCGCTCGGACTCATGATTGGCCTGCTGGGAATCGTGGTGCTGGTCTGGGACAAGCTGGACTTCAAATCGGGGGGCACGGGCCCGGCCGTGCTCGCGGCGGTGTCGGCGCCGGTCTTCTATGGCATCGCGGCCAATTGGACCAAGCGCTTCCTGACCGGGGTCGACGCCCTTTCCAACGCGACCGGCAGCATGATCGCCGCGGCATTGGTGCTGTTGCCGCTGGCCTTGGCCACCTGGCCGCAGACGCCTGTATCGATGCGGGCCTGGGGCGCCACCATCCTGCTGGCCGTGGTCTGTACCGGCGCCGCCTACATCATCTTCTTTCGCCTGATCGCCAACGTCGGCCCCACCGGGGCGGTCAGCGTCACGTTCCTGGTGCCTGTCTTTGGCGTAGTCTGGGGAGCCTGGTTCCTGGATGAAGCCATCACCGTTTCCATCCTGACCGGCGCCGGTATCATCCTGGTGGGCACGGCACTGGCGCTGGGCTTGGTCGGCGAGAGAAAGCGCCGCGGCCCAGCAAGTTAGGCAATCCGGACCTGGTCGGCTTCGGCAAGGAGCCGGCCGTTCCGATCGGCGGCCGACAACAGCGGAGCTTCTTGCCCCAGCGGCCATTCGATTCCCAGCACGGGGTCATTCCAGAGCACGCATTGCTGGTGCATGGGCTGGTAGTAGCTCGTCGCCTTGTAGGAAACGACGGCGCGCGCGGACAACACCAGAAACCCATGGGCGAAGCCCTCGGGAATCCACATCTGCCGGTGGTTGGCGGCCGAGAGGCGCTGCGCCACCCATTGTCCGAACGTAGGGGAACCCTGGCGCATGTCCACAGCAACATCGTAGATTTCTCCCTGGGTCACACGCAGTAATTTGCCTTGGGGATCCACTGTCTGATAGTGCAGGCCGCGCAGTACGTTGCGATGGGATTCCGATTGGTTGTCCTGCACGAAACGCAACTCCCGTCCCACCGCCGCGTCCAGCACGGACTGTCGATAGGTCTCGAGAAAACAGCCGCGCTCGTCGCGATGGACTTCCGGCTCGATCAGCAGGACATCAGGCAAGGCCAGGGGGGTGATGGTCATCAGAAAGCCCTGCGCTTTAGCAGACTCATCAGATAATCGCCATAACCGCTCTTTTGCAGCGGACGGGCCAGCGCTTCCAGCTGCGTGGCGTCGATCCATTGCTTGCGGAAAGCGATCTCCTCGGGGCAGGCCACCTTCAAGCCCTGGCGGCGCTCCAATGTGGCAATGAACTGGCTGGCCTCGAGCAGGCTGTCGTGGGTGCCGGTATCCAGCCAGGCATGGCCGCGCCCCATGATCTCGACGTTGAGCCTCCCCTGCCGCAGATAAAGCTGGTTCAGGTCGGTGATCTCCAATTCGTTGCGAGCGGAAGGACGTATTCCACGCGCCAGGTCCACCACCTGGCCATCGTAGAAGTACAAACCGGTGACCGCATAGCTGGACTGCGGCACGACGGGCTTCTCTTCGATCCGCAATGCCTGTCCGGCGGCATCGAACTGGACCACGCCATAGCGCTGCGGATCCTGCACATGGTAGGCGAACACGGTCGCGCCTTCCCGCCGGGCGTCGGCACGCGCCAGCAGCTGCGGCAGGTCATGCCCGTAGAAAAGGTTGTCGCCCAGCACCAGGGCGCAGGGCGTGTCGCCGATGAAACCGGCCCCGATCAGGAATGCCTGGGCCAGTCCATCCGGGGATGGCTGCACCGCGTATTGCAGATTCAAGCCCCAGCGCCCGCCATCCCCCAGCAAATGGGCGAAGCGCGGCGCATCATCAGGCGTGGCGATCACGAGGATGTCGCGTATGCCCGCGAGCATCAACGTACTGAGCGGGTAATAGATCATCGGCTTGTCATACACCGGCATCAGCTGTTTGCTGATGGCCAGCGTGGCCGGATGCAACCGGGTCCCGGAGCCGCCGGCCAGTATGATGCCCTTGCGTGGCGCGAGCGAGGTCATGGCGACGGCGCTTCCTGGCGATAGGCGCCCGACACGATATCGGTCACCCATTGGGGATTGTCGAGATACCAGCCCAGCGTTTTCTCGAGTCCCGACTGAAACGTCTCGACCGCGCGCCATCCCAATTCGCGTCGGGCTCGGGTCGTGTCGATGGCATAGCGGCGATCGTGCCCGGCGCGATCCGCGACCATGGCGATCTGCGTCTTGTACGACGCACCGTCGGCACGGGGACGCAGCTGGTCGAGCAGCCGACAGACGGCCAGCACCACGTCCAGGTTGGTGCGCTCGCTGTCGCCGCCCAGGTTATAGGTTTCTCCGGGGCAGCCGCGTTCGAGCACCTTGCGCAGGCCACTGCAATGATCCGCCACATACAACCAATCGCGCACATGAAGGCCGTCGCCATACACAGGCAACGGCTTGCCCGCCAGCGCATTGTGGATCACAACCGGTATCAGCTTTTCCGGAAACTGCCGCGGTCCGAAATTGTTGGAGCAGTGTGTCGTCAGCACGGGCAGGCCATGGGTACGGCCGCAGGCTCGCACCAGGTGATCGCTGGCCGCCTTGCTGGCCGAATAGGGATTGTTGGGCTGATAGGCGCTGGCCTCGGTGAATGCCGGCGCATCCGGCGCCAGCGATCCGTAGACCTCGTCGGTCGAAACATGCAGGAAGCGAAAGTCCTCGCGTGCCTTGCCGACCAGGCCGGCCCAATAGCTCCGGGCCGCCTCCAGCAAGCCGTAGGTGCCGCAGATATTGCTCTGGATGAAATCACCCGCCCCGGCAATGGAGCGATCCACGTGCGACTCCGCAGCGAAGTGCAGGATCGCGCGCGGTTGGTGGGTCCGCAGCAAACTGGCCACCAAAGCGGTGTCGCCGACGTCGCCGACCACCAATTCGTGGCGCGCGTCGTCTTTCAACCCGTCGAGGTTGCGCCGATTGCCGGCATAGGTCAGCTTGTCCAGATTGATCACGGGCTCCCCCCCCTGCGCCAGCCAATCCAGCACAAAGTTGGAACCGATGAATCCGGCGCCGCCGGTGACGAGAATGCTCATTGCGTAGTGCCCGAATGAAGGCGCCGCCTCCCAATCCGGCAGTTTAGCGCCGTGGCCGCCGACTTCAGTACTTGTCCGACGTCCCCGTCAGCGCCACCCCGATCCGCAACAACGTATAAGACACCGCGTCCACCCAGCGCCGCACCCATCCACGCCGCTGGTAATCCAGGGGCCGGATGAAACGCCCGCCTTCCTGGATCGCCGTCTCCAGGCGCTCCTGCAGGTCCCAGGCGAACGGCTGGTCATCGATCACCACGTTGGCCTCCCGCGCCAGCAGCAGGCTGAAGGGATCCAGGTTGGACGAACCCACCGTGGCGACATTGTCGATCACCGCCACCTTGGCGTGCAGGTAGCTCGGCATGTATTCGTAGATCTCGATGCCGTCGCGCAGCAGCTGGTCGTAGAGCGAGCGGGTAGCGTGGTACTGCATGCGGTATTCGATCTTGCCCTGCAACAGCAGGCGCACGCGCACGCCGCGCGCGGCGGCCTTGGCTAGGGCGCGGCGGAACTGGCGGCCGGGGAAAAAATAGGCGTTGGCGATGAGGATGTCGCGGCGTGCCTGGGTGATGCCGTAGAGATAGGCGCGTTCGAAGGTCTGGCGGAAACGCAGGTTGTCGCGCAGCACCAGTGCGGCGCGCAGCTCGCCACAGGGCGCCACCGGCGCATGGCTGGGCTTGGTCAGCCGCATGCGGCTCCAATCGCGCGGATGGCGCCGCAGGCGGGCCCAGTTCAGGCGTACCCACAGCAGGTCCTGCGCGTAGGCCGCCTCGGTCACCAACGGGCCGCGCACCTGCACCGCAAAATCGAAGCGCGGCGCCGAAATGCCATCGGTGGGATCAAGGTCGTCGTAGTCGTCGATGATGTTGATGCCGCCGATGAAGGCCACGTTGCCATCAACGATGGTGACCTTGCGGTGCAGGCGCCGCAGGCGGCTGCGCGAGGGAATGAACTTCGCGAACCAGCGCGGCTCGGGGCGGAAGATGCGGCATTGCGCGCCGGCGCCGGTCAGGCGTTCGCGCAGGGTCTCGGCGGTCTCGGCCGCGCCGAAACCGTCGAGCACCACGCGCACCTTGACGCCGCGCGCGGCCGCCGCCATCAGGCAATCCAGCACCTTCACGCCGGTGCGGTCCAGCATGAAGATATAGGTTTCCAGATGCACGCTGGATTGCGCCGCGTCGATCGCCTGGCACAGCGCCGGAAAGAAGTCGGTGCCGTTCTGCAGCAGCCGGATGTCGTTGCCGTCGGTCCACTCCAGCCTGACCTGCTCGGCCTTCACGGGAGTTCCAGCTCGGCCAGCAAGGGGGAATGATCGGACAGCCGCGCCCATTCGCGGCCGCGCAGCACGCGCGCGCTGCGCACGGCGAAGCCGCGCTGGTAGATGCGGTCCAGGCGGAACCAGGGGAACACGGCCGGAAAGGTGCGCGGCGGCGGCAGCAACAGGCGCGAGCTGCCGTCCATGCCGAGCTGGTTGGTGCGCTCCAGCACCGAAACGCCGCTGTTGGGCAGGCCACGCAGGGCGTTGCTCAGGCGCTTGACCGAATCACGCAGGCGCGGCAATTCGCCGCCATGGCTGCGCGGCGCGTGCGAGAACACTTCGTACAGGCCCAGCTGCTGCACGAACAAAGGCGCCAGGCGGTCGCCCCAGTCGTTGAAATCACCGGCGATCAGTATCGGTTCGCCGTCGGGCACCATGCGCCGGATGCGCTCGGTCAGCGCCAGGATCTGGCGGCTGCGGCTGCCGGCGAACAGGCCCAGGTGCACCACGAAGCAGTGCACCGAGCGCCCGTCGAGTTCGATGGTCGCGTGCAGCAGGCCGCGCTGCTCCAGGCGATGGTCGGAGATATCCTGGTTTTCGTGATCGAGGATGGGAAAGCGCGACAACAGCGCGTTGCCGTGGTCGGTTTCGTGGCGAATCGCATTGCGGCCATAGGCCACGTCCAGCTTGAGCGCGGCGGCCAGCGATTCATGCTGGGCGTCGAGCAGCGATTTCTGCTCGTTGCGGCCCTGCACTTCCTGCAGGAAGACCAGGTCGGGGCGCAGGCCATACAGGCCCAGGCGCAGTTCGTTCAACGAGTCGCGGCGGCCCAACGCCGAGCGACCTTTATGGATGTTGTAGCTGACGACACGGATGAGCGACATGGAGGAGATGGCGCCTTCTCAAGACAGTGAAACCGCCAACCGAGGCCCACAAAAAAGAAGAGCCCCGGCAAGCACCGCCAACCCAGGCGGCGTTTGCCAGATTACTCCAATTCCATGAACCCTTCCCACCTCGGAGACACCCTGAAACGGCAGTGACCGGGGCCCAACGGCGGCTCAGAGGCGCATCAGTTCTGCCAAAGCCCCACACTCGGGATGCCTCCCCCGCCGTACACACACCATGCAGGGAAAAAAGCCCCAAACCCGAGATAACCCGCCAAGCCAGGCCGCCGGGATCCGGCTCCGCCGGTCCCGCGCGGCGCCCCCTTGAGGGGGAGCGCCGCAGGCGCTCGGGGGTGGGTTCACTTCGGCTCAGCGTTGCGCAGGCGGATGTGCAGCTCGCGCAGTTGCTTCTCGTCGACTTCCGACGGCGCCTGGGTCAGCAGATCCTGGGCGCGCTGGGTCTTCGGGAAAGCGATCACGTCACGGATCGATTCGGCGCCGGTCATCATCGTAACGATGCGGTCCAGGCCGAAGGCGATGCCGCCGTGCGGAGGCGCGCCGTACTGCAGCGCGTCCAGCAGGTAGCCGAACTTCTCGCGGGCTTCCTCGGCGCCGATCTTGAGCGCGCGGAACACCTTGCTCTGCACTTCCTCGCGGTGGATACGGACCGAGCCGCCGCCGATTTCCCAGCCGTTCAGGACCATGTCGTAGGCCTTGGCGAACGCCTTGCTGGGATCGGTCTCGAGGAAGTCCTCGTGGCCGTCCTTGGGGCTGGTGAAGGGGTGATGCGCGGCGGTGTAGCGGCCGTCTTCCTCGTCGTATTCGAACATCGGGAAGTCGACCACCCACAGCGGCATCCAGCCGGCGGTGAACAGGCCGGTCTTCTTGCCGAATTCGCTGTGGCCGATCTTCACGCGCAGCGCGCCGATGGCGTCGTTGACGACCTTCTCGCGGTCGGCGCCGAAGAAGATGATGTCGCCGTCCTGCGCGCCGGTGCGCTTGACCAGTTCGGCCAGGGCGGCGTCATGCAGGTTCTTGACGATGGGCGATTGCAGGCCGTCGCGGCCCTTGGCCACTTCGTTGACCTTGATGTAGGCCAGGCCCTTGGCGCCGTAGATGCCGACGAACTGGGTGTAGGCGTCGATCTCGCTGCGCGACATCTCGGCGCCGCCGGGCACGCGCAGGGCGACCACGCGGCTGCCGGGCGCCGTGGCGGCGGCGGCGAACACCTTGAAGTCCACGTCGCGCATGACGTCGGTCATGTCGGTGAATTCGAGCTGCACGCGCAGGTCGGGCTTGTCAGAACCGTAGCGACGCATCGCTTCGGTCCAGGTCATGATGGGGAACGGCTCGGCCAGGTCGACGCCCTGCACCACCTTGAACACGTGGCGGATCATGTTCTCGAAGATCTCGCGGATCTCGAGCTCGTTCAGGAACGAGGTTTCGCAGTCGATCTGGGTGAATTCAGGCTGGCGGTCGGCGCGCAGGTCTTCGTCGCGGAAGCACTTGGTGATCTGGTAGTAGCGGTCAAAGCCCGACACCATCAGCATCTGCTTGAACAGCTGCGGCGACTGCGGCAGCGCGAAGAAGTGGCCGGCGTTGACGCGCGAGGGCACCAGGTAGTCGCGCGCGCCTTCGGGCGTGCTCTTGGCCAGCATCGGGGTTTCGATATCGATGAAGCCCAGCTGGTCCAGGAACTTGCGGGTTTCGATCGAGACGCGGTAGCGCAGCATCAGGTTGCGCTGCATCTGCGGGCGGCGCAGGTCCAGCACGCGGTGCGTCAGGCGGGTGGTTTCCGACAGGTTGTCGTCGTCCAGCTGGAACGGCGGCGTGACCGACGCGTTCAGGATCTCGACTTCCTTGCACAGCACCTCGATCTCGCCCGAGGCCAGCTCGGCGTTGGCGGTGCCCGCCGGACGCTCGCGCACCAGGCCGGTGACGCGGATGCAGAATTCGTTGCGCAGGCGCTCGGCGGTGGCGAAGGCGGCGTTATCCGGATCGAACACGATCTGCGCCAGGCCCGCGCGGTCGCGCAAGTCGATGAAGATGACCCCGCCGTGGTCGCGGCGGCGGTTCACCCAGCCATACAGGGTGACGGTCTGGCCGAGATGGTCGCGGCAAACCTGGCCGGTGTAGCAGGTACGCATCGGGATAACTCCGTTGTGTGCTTGGTAGTAGCGTAAAGGGTTACAGGTCGACGCCCGGCGCGCGCTGCGCGTCCGGCGTCGGGGAGGACGGCGCCGGCCGGGCGCCCGGCGCGGCCGGACCCGGGGCGACGACGCCCATGGAAACGATGTACTTCAAGGCCGCGTCCACGCTCATCTGCAGGTCCACCGTGTCGGCACGGGGCACCATCAGGAAGAAGCCGGACGTGGGATTCGGCGTGGTCGGCACGTACACGCTGATGTGGTCGCCGGGCAGCCGTTCGGCCACTTCGCCGCTGGGCGTGCCCGTGACGAACGCGATGGTCCAGCTGCCGGCGCGCGGATACTGCACCAGCACGGCGCGGCGAAACGCCTGGCCGTTCGGCGCCAGCACGGTATCGCTGACCTGCTTGACCGAGTTGTAGATCGAACGCACCAGGGGAATGCGGCCCAGCAGGTTTTCCCACTGGTCCACCATGGTGCGGCCGATCAGGTTGGCCGCGAAAATGCCCGTCAGCAGCACCACCACGATGACCAGGACGAAGCGGAAGCCGGGGATGTCGACGCCGAACAGCGATTCGGACGACAGGAAGCCAGGCACGAACCCTTCGAGGGTGGCGACCAGCAGACCCAGCACCCACACCGTGATGACCAGGGGAACCCAGATCAGCAGGCCGGTGATGAAGTACTTTTTGATGACGCGCATACGCATCGCGCGGGTACTCAGGAGGCGCTGGCCGGTCCCGCGGCGGGCGCGGGGGCAGCGGCCGGAGCCGGTGCGCTGGCGGCCGGCGCGGCGCTGTCAGCGGGCGCCGACGGGGCGCTGGCGCCGGTGGCCTGCTGGCCGCCGCTGCCGTTGCCGCGGAAATCGGTGACGTACCAGCCCGAGCCCTTGAGCTGGAAGCCAGCCGCGGTCACTTGCTTGGAAAACGTGCTCTGGCCGCATTCGGGGCAAACCGAAAGCGGCGCGTCGGAAATCTTCTGCAGAACGTCTTTGGCATGGCCACAGGCGCTGCACTTGTAGGCGTAGATGGGCATCGAGGGCTCCCAGGCGCGGGCCCGGTGTATCAGTGACCGTCGGCCGGACGTGGCGCAAAACCAGGGGCGCGAGGAGTCCTCCAAGAGGAGGCCCCGGGGCCGGAGCTGGCGCTGGACCGGACAACGGCCGGGCACGGCCGGAAAAATACGGGAAAGTCTTGAATTTTAGCGGTTTTTCGTGAAAGGCCGGCGGCACCCTCACGGCGGGGCGCCCGGGGGCTCCGTCAGAGGTGCGCGCCCTGCTCCGTCAGACAGGCAGCAGGAACATCAGGGCAGCCACCGCCGTCGGCCCCAGGGCAGACAAAAACAGCCGCCCGGACGAAATGCTGCCATCGGGGAAATGGTTCTTCAGGATGGCGAAACCGGCCGGGTTCGGCGCGTTGGCGATCACGGTCAGGCCGCCTCCGGTCACGGCGCCCGCCACCAGCATGTAGCGCCAGGCTTCGCTGGTGCCTTCCACCAGCGAACCGAGGTAGGTCAGCGCGGCGTTGTCGGTGATGGCCGTCAGCGCGGTGGCGCCCCAGAACAGCACGAACGGCTCCAGCCCGCCCAGCAGGTCCTGCAGCCACCACTTCTGCAGCCCGCCCAGCACCACCAGGCCCGCCAGGAAGAAGCCCACCATCAGCCCCTCCTTGATCAGCAGGCGGTTCTGGTGGCGCTTGTAGGCCTCGGCAAAGCCGATGAACATCATCAACAGGCCCAGGAAGATCGCCGGGTGGTGCGCGCTCAGCACCACCGCCACCAGGAACACCAGGTGGATCAGCATCACCAGCGCCGGCACCGGCGGGCGGTTGTCCTTGCCTTCCGGCGCATCGACGCCGCCGCCCGTGCCCACCGAACGTTCCAGCAGCGCCTTGCGGCAGATGAAGGTCAAGAGGCCCGCGTTCAGGCACACCGCCACCGCCGCGCGCCAGCCGAAATGCTGCGCCATGAAAGTCGAATCCCAGCCGAAGGTGGACGCCACCATCAATACCGGCGGCGCCGCGTAGGAGGTCAACACGCCGCCGATCGACACGTTGACGAACAGCACGCCCAGCGTCAGGTACTTGAAGCCGGCGCGGCCGCTGCTGCGGAAATAGGCATCGCGCAGCAGAATCGCCGCCAGCGTCATGGCCGCCGGCTCGGTGATGAACGAACCGCCGAGCGGCACCAGCGACATCACCACGAAGAACGTGGCCAGTTCACGCGGCAGCGGCAACACGCGCGCCGTGGCGCGCACCAGCAGTCCCACCAGTTCCAGGATCGGCCGGCTGGCCGCCACCACCATGATGGTGAAGACGAACAGCGGCTCGGTGAAATTGCGCGTGTCCATGTAGCCGATGGCCGATGACGGCCCGGTCAGCGCCGCCATCGCCACGATCAGGGCAAACGCCCACACGCCGAACACCGCCTCGACCTCGGCCAGCAGGTGCCAGAAACCGGCATGGGGCCCGCCGCGATGGGCCAGGCGGGCGAACATGGGAACGGAGAAGGTATGCAGCACCGCCACGCCGAACAGGACGGTGGCGATGAGTTCTATGGGCTGAGGCATCTGAAGCGCTTCCGGTATGAAGGCCCGGGCCGCGCGCACGCGACCCGGAATCGGCGGACAAGGGTCGCACTATAGCGTAGCGAACCCGCCCCGCCCTACAGGGACAACGCTAGGATTCGCCCACTTTTCAGGCGATCGGCGCGGGCGGCTCGCCGCCCTGCTGCGCGTCGCGCATCTCCATTAGCAGGCTGTGCAGCATCTCGGTCGACAGGCCGTGCAGCACCAGGCGATAGCCGGCGCGCAGGGTCGACATCGGCACCAGCGGATGGCTGTTGTTGACCAGGATCAGGTGCTGCGGCGCGCCCAGCAGCTTGGCCGCGTAGATGCCGATGGTCTCGTCCAGCTGCAGCGAATTGGCTGCGCGCCAGAAGTCGTTGTCGGTCAGCATCAATTGATACAGCGGCGTGAATAGCTCGATGGCGCTCTGCAGGTCGAGGAAATTCAGTTTGCCCTGCGGCATATCCTCAAGCTTCAGATCAGGATCGCGGATCATCGAGAAGTCGACGCGCTCGGGCGCATGCATCTCGACGCCCGCGTCGCGCAACGCCTGGTTCAGCCGGATCACGAAGTTGAACAGGTTCAGGTCGTGCTTGACGAACAGCTCGTCCTTGAGATCGTCGATCTCCATCGGCTCGAGCGGCGTGGTGGCCACGCGCACGGGCGAATTGGCGGCGATGAACGCCAGGATCTGCGCGCCCAGATGGAAATGCCGCAGGATCAGCCAGTTGGCCTCGGGCGACACGAAGCGCTTCAGGCCCCACGCCAGGATGCGGTGCAGCAGCCGCGAATGCGACCAGCGGCGCGGCAGGAAAGTCTTGATGACCTGGATCAGGATGATGCAGGCGCGCGCCAGCGGCCGCAGGAACGGCAGCAGGTACTGGCGCGAGCCGCAGCTCGAATCGGTCAGCCAGGCCTTCTTGACCTTGTCCGGCAGGGGCGTGCTGCGATCCAGGTACAGCGCCAGCCACGGGCTCGGATCGGCGGGATCGTGCCCCTTGGCAAGGAATTCGGGTTCCCTGTTCATGCGGCCTCGTCCTCCATCACGTGATGAAACTGCATCAGGTACAGCGCGGCGGTGCGGCGCGCGGTGTCGACGATGCGCCGCTCGGCGCGGCCGTCTTCGTCGCAGTCCAGCGCCAGTTCCACCGCGGTCAGCCAGCGCGCCAGGTGGTTCTCGTCGTTGTGGCCATGGTATTCCAGGAAGCGGAAGGCGTCCGGTGGCAGCTTCAGGCTGGCCTTGAGCAGCGGCAGCAGGGCCGGCACGATGCGCTGGCCCGTGCCCTCGATGATGTAGATCGCGCCCAGGAGGCCGATCGGATCGCGCGTGGCGGCCAGGCTGTGCAGATAGGCGTTGAGCGCCTCGCCGCCGGGATTGCGGCGCAGCGCATCGATGTTGTCGATGCTGCCGCCGGCCGTGCGGTAGTCCTGGAACAGGATCTGGAAGTCGTTCTGCTCCTCGCCGGCGTGCATGTCGATCAGCGCGGCCAGCGGCTGGTATTGCTCGGTCAGCGAAGCCGCGCCTTCGCGCATCCACTTGCTGCCCTCGCGCACCTGCGGAATCCAGTTCTCCATCCAGTTCAGGTAATCGGCGGTCTGGAAGCGGCGGTTGCGCAGGCGCCGCACCACCGGCGTGCGCCAGACGCGCGAGCGGTAGTCGTGCCAGATCGCCGCCAGTTCGGTCAGCAACTGGCCCAGTCCCTGCGGCGCCATGTCCGGATCGTGCGGCGGCGCGATGGCGTCGGCATCGGCGCTGTGGGCGTCCTCGCGCCCGGCCGCGGCCGGCGTGGCGCCCACGGCCACCGACGGCGCGGCGTCATGCGCGGCCTCGGCCTCCAGCAGCATGTAGGCCGCCATGAACCGGCCCGACTCGGGGATGTAGCAGAAGATCTGCTCGCCCGGCTTGATCTCACGGGTTTCGAGGAACTCGGCCAGCATGATCAGGATCGACGCCGCGCCGGTGTTGCCGCGCCAGGCCAGGTTGCTGAACCAGCGCTCGCGCGGAATCACCAGGCCGGCCTTCTCCATCAGGTCCTCGACCACCGGAATGAATTTCTCGGACGAGTAATGGCACAGGAAATGATCGACCTGGTCCGGATCCAGCCAGCCGTCGCGCACCAGCTTGGCGTACTCGTGGATGCCGATGTCGAACAGGTGCGGCAGCAGGCGGATGTCCTGGCGCAGCGACAGCGCGCCGTCGGCCTCGGCCTCGTTCCACGACGGATAGTCCAGGTGGCCCTTCTGCCGGTCGGCCGACAGGCCCAGCTGCATGCACACCGGATAGTCGCCCGAGAACGAACGCTGGTGCACCCACTTCAGGCGCAGCCGCACGCCCTTGGACGCGCCCGGCAGCGGCCGGCCGCCGCGTCCCAGCAGCAACGCGCCGGCGCCATCGGACAGCATCCAGCGCAGGAAATGCGCGTCGAAGTCGGCGTCGTAGCCGCGCGCGGCAAAGCGCGAACGCTTGAACAGGCGCGACGGCAGCTCGGCCGCGACCGCCAGCGCGCTGGCATGGCCGCCCATCTCGACACCCTGCGCCGCCACCTGGATCGCCGACACGCCCGCGGCGCAGATGCCGTGCACCGACAGCGTCTCCATCGGATGCGCGGCCAGCTCGCCCTGGATCATGTTGGCAAAGCCCGGCATCAGCGCGTCGCCCCCGGACGAGCCGCTGGTCAGCAGCGACACGTCCGCCAGGTCGCCATCATTGCGCCGCAGGCAATCGCGGATGGCGTTGGCGGCCAGCTGCGCGTTGGTGAAGACGGTGGCGCCCTCGGCATCGATCGCGTAGTAGCGCTGCTTGATGCCGTTCTCGGCCAGGATGCGGCTCTTGATGCGGCTGGACATGCGGTTCAGCGGCGCGATGTAGCTGTCCATGGCCTCGTTGGACACGGGTTCGCCCGGCATGAAATAGCCGGCGCTTTCCAGGTAGACACGATTGAACGCGATAGGCATGGCGGGTCTCTAGTGGCAGGTATGGGGTTGCGGCGCTAGCGCACGTGCTCGGGCGCCATACACGAACGGCTGCGAAAGCGCGGCAGGAAGGTGCCCAGCACGAACACGCGGAACATGTACGGCGTCAGGCCGCCTTCGTTCAGCGCGGGTGTCACGCGGGCCCGGTAGTGGTCGCGATGCAGCGTGGTCAGTTCCGACCAGTGCGCGCGCGGGTTCTCGTGGTGCGCGGTATGCAGGCCGATGTTGAACAGCAGCGGATTGACCAGTCCTTCGAAATTGCGGGCGTAGTTCAAGCCGGCGACGGCGCGCGGCCCGCCATCGGCGTGCGCGTGTTGCAGGTAGTTGGTGGCCAGCAGCCAATGCAGGCCGTGCAGTTGCGGGAGGATGACGAACACCAGCGCCTTGACCGGATTGATGGCCAGCAGGCCGCCCCACAGCCCCAGCCAGGCGCCGTACTGGCACATGCAGTAGCGCCACGCGCCCGGCCAGTGCCGGCGCAGCCGTCCCAGCCAGGCAAAGAACAGCGGATACAGCACCCACACCGCCTGCACCGGATGGATCAGGTAGCCCCATAGATGATTGGTGTCGCCGCCAAAGCGATAGGTGCGCGCCACGTCGCGCGCGCCATGCTTGTAGCGATGATGGTTGGCCACGTGCGCCGGATAGAACACGAAGGTCGGATGCCCCTGCAGCAGCGTGATCCAGAAATCAGTGGCGCGGTTGGCCCAGCGGCCATGCCACATGCGGATGTGCGTGTGGTTGTGATGAATCACGCCAATGCCCAGCGTCAGGAACAGCATCAGCGCGTACAACGGCCACCAGAAGCCGTGCAGCCACTGCCACGCCGCCAGGGCGGGCAGCGCGGCCAGGTAGGCCAGGCTCTGCCAATCGCGCCGGTTGCGCAGCGCGGGCAGCCGGCGCGTCTTGCTAAGCCCGTCCGCCAAGCGATTCTCGCTGCCGGAAAGCCTCCAGCTGGGGCGCGGCCGCCTCGGCCTTCAGCCGGGTGCGGAACAGGCGGTCCATGAACGTGAACTGGAAACCAAAATTGCCGTTGTAGCAGGCGTGGTGCAGGTGATGCCGGCGGCTCGCCGCAAACCAGTGCGCATACGACACGTTGGGAAAGAAGTCGTAGTTGGCGTGGCCGATGCAATTGAAGAACAGGCTGAACAGCGGCACCGACGCCAACGACCAGAAGCTGAAATCATGCAGCACCATCGGCAGCATGATGACGTTGCCCAGCATCAGCGCCTCGATCGGATGGAAGCTGTAGGTCGAGAACGGGGTGGTCACCACCGAACGGTGGTGCGGCAGGTGGAAACGGCGCAGCAGCTTGGTGTGCAGCAGCCGGTGATTGATCCAGAAATGCACGTCGTTCCAGGCCACCAGCGCCAGGATCTCCAGCGTGATCTTCTGCCAGCTGGCGTCGGGGTCCAGGTGCGCCCAACCCAATTGCAGCAGGCCCCACGGAAAGATCATGCCGGTGCCGAACAGCAGGATCGACACGCCCGACTGCGTGAACTCACGGCGCAACTGGCCCGGCGCCAGCGGCCGCGGATCGAGCGGCCGGCCGATGCCCAGCGCCGGCAGGATGCGCTGGGTCAGCAGCCAGGTGGCCGCGCCGAACAGCAGGTAGATGCCGCCGAAGAACAGCAGGCCCGCCAGCATGACCTGCCAGGCGGACAACGCGACAAAAGCTTGGGCCATGAACGTTTTGTTTCACCCCGGAGAATGGCCGCATCATAAGCAATCCGCCAGCCTCGCGGGGAGACATTTATTACCAAATGAATCCGGGCGCCACAAAGAAGCAGTCCATGCCGCGGCTTGCCGCTATTGGCAGGGAAACTGCCGGTTCAGGCCCGCGACCACCGCATCCATGCGCCGGGCCAGGGCCGCGCTGGCCGCCGGCATGGGCTCTCGCAGCTCGTCGCTGAGCAGTCCCTGGCGCCCCAGTTGCGCCTTCACCGGCCCCGGATTGGGTTCGGCGAACGCCAGCTGGATCACCGGCGCCAGCGCCTGGAACAGCTTGCGCGCCAGGTCCAGCTGCTGCGCCCGCACCGCCTGGTACATGGCCACGAACAGGTCGGGCCGGATGTGCGCCGCCGCCGCGATCAGGCCGCTGCCGCCCAGGCACAGCAGCGACAGCGATTGCAGGTCCTCGCCCGCCAGCACGTTCATGTTGCCGTCGGCGATCAGCGCCAGGGTCTTGTCGAGCGAACCGCCGCAGTCCTTGATGGCCGCGATGTTCGGATGCGCGGCCAGCGATAACAGAGTCGAGGTTTCCAGCGTCGTTCCTGTGCGGTATGGAATGTCGTACAGCACCAGGGGAAAGCGCGAGGCATCGGCCAGGCTGCGGAAGTAGGCGGCGGCGCCTTCCTGGCCGGGCCGCACGTAGTACGGGGCCGGCGCCAGGATGCCGGCCAACGGCCGGGTGCCGAACGCGGCCAGGCGTTGCAGCACGTGGCCCTGGTGGTTGCCGGCCAGGCCCATCACCACCGGCATGGCGCCGGCCTCGGCGAGCACGGCATCCAGCACCGCCAGTTGCTCGGCGTCATCGAGCGCCGCGGCTTCGCCGGTGCTGCCGCACACGACCAGCCCGTCGACGCCCGCCGCCGCGAAATGGCGCACCAGGCGGCGCAGGGCCCCGCCATCGACAGCGCCGCCGGAGAACGGCGTCACCAGGGGAATCCAGACGCCTTGGAACGGGGATTGATGAGTTTGCATGAACACTCCTTCGGTGTAAGCGGACCGCGGTTGGACCGTACAGAAGTGCTCGGGATACTGGGGGTGCGCGCGAAGGCGCCATGGCGCCGCCGTGAGGCCGCTGTTCCGTCGCCCATCTGACGGAACAGCATGCTCCGGTCAGATGAGCGGCTGTTTTTTGGATTTCAGGCCGGCGCAAACCGTCGCCACGCCGAGGGCGCGGAACGGAAAAACGGACGAGATGGCCTGAGGAATCATGAATGGAATAAAGGGTTGAAACCGGCCGCGGGCGGCCGATGCGCAAATCTACCGGGCCGCCGCCACGCTGTCAACGCAGGCTGGCCAGGAAGACCGCGCACAACGCTTCCATGCCCTGGCGATCGTCTTCGTCGAAACGGTCCGGCACCGGGCTGTCCACGTCCCACACGCCGATCAACTCGCCCTGGTGCACCAGCGGCACCACGATCTCGGAACGCGAGGCCGCGTCGCAGGCGATGTGGCCGGGGAAGGCATGCACGTCGGGCACGAGCTGCGTCTGGCGCTGGCTGGCGGCCGCGCCGCACACGCCGCGATCGAGCGGAATGCGCACGCAGGCCGGCTTGCCCTGGAACGGCCCCAGCACCAGTTCCGTGCCGTCAAATAGGTAGAAGCCCACCCAATTCAGGTCGGGCAGCGCCTGGTAGGCGAGCGCGCTCAGGTTGGCGGCGTTGGCGATGCGGTCGTGCTCGCCGTCGAGCAGGGCGCGGGCCTGCTTGGCCAGTTCGGCGTACAGCGCGGCCTTGGAGTCGGCGGCGATCGGGGCGGCTTCAAACATATGTATAAATGTAACTGTACAGGCGATTATCGATGCAAGTGATTTTAGGGGCAGCCCGCGATAAAGGGGCCGCCTTGCTACGCTGTGGGACAATAGTTTACGCAGCAACGTCTTTACCGCTCCGTTGTCATCACCCCGTCACCCCCCTTCTTGATTAAGAAGCAAGCCATGGACAAGCCTCTCGAACCGACGTTCGCCTTTTCCGAACGCGCCCAGCAACTCACCAGCTCCGCCATCCGCGAGATCCTCAAGGTCACCGAGCGTCCCGAAGTCATTTCGTTCGCAGGCGGCCTGCCGGCGCCCGGCGGCTTCCCGGTGGAAGTAGTGCGTGCGGCATTCGACAAGGTACTGTCCACCAACGGCCGCGCGGCCCTGCAATACGGCCCCACCGAAGGCTATGCGCCGCTGCGCCAATGGGTCGCCGACGACCTGAACCGCGCCGGCGCCAACATCGCCGCCGACCAGACCCTGATCGTGTCCGGCTCGCAGCAGGCCCTGGACCTGCTGGGCAAGGTGCTGATCGACAAGGACAGCAAGGTGCTGGTCGAAGACCCCAGCTACCTCGGCGCGCTGCAATCGTTCAGCCTGTACCAGCCCAAGTTCGTGCCGGTGCCCACCGACGATGGCGGCCTGATCCCGGAAGCCATCACCCCCGAACTGGCCGCCGGCGCGCGCTTCCTGTACGCGCTGCCCAACTTCCAGAATCCCACCGGCCGCACCCTCAGCCTGGAACGCCGCATCGCGCTGGTCAAGCGCGCCGCCGAACTGGGCCTGACCATCATCGAGGACGATCCCTACGGTGAACTGCGCTACGCCGGCGAACCGCAACCGGGCCTGATCGCGCTGGCCGCCGAGTACGGCGCCAACGTGGTGCGCCTGGGCACGTTCTCCAAGGTGCTGGCCCCCGGCCTGCGCCTGGGCTACATCGCCGCCGCCCGCCCGCTGATCAACAAGCTGGTGCAGGCCAAGCAGGCCACCGACCTGCACACGCCCACGCTGACCCAGATGGCCGTGTACGAAATCGTCAAGGACGGCTTCCTGGAAGAACACCTGCCCAACGTGCGCGAAATCTACCGCGCCCAGGGCAGCTGCATGCTCGAAGCCATCGCCCGCGAATTCCCGTCCACCGTCAGCTGGACCAAGCCCGAAGGCGGCATGTTCATCTGGCTCACGCTGCCCGAACACATCGACAGCACCAAGCTGCTGGAAAAGGCCATCGCCCAGAACGTCGCCTTCGTGCCGGGCGCGCCGTTCTATTGCGGCACCGGCCGCGCCAACACGCTGCGCCTGAGCTTCGCCACCGTGCCGGAGGACAAGATCCGCACCGGCATCGCCATCCTGGGCAAGCTGCTCAAGGAATACACGGCCTGAAAACCGGGTCCTGAACACCCTTGACGGTTCCGCGGCCGGGCGCATTGCCCGGCCGTTGTTTTATGCTGTCGGCTTTCCTCCCATTTCTTTCGCCGTGACAGTGAGCGCTCCGCAATCCTCTCCCGTCGACCTCAGCGACATTGTTTTCACCGACTGGGTCGAACGTTGGCTGCCCAAATCGTGGCGGCCCTACGCCCGGCTGTGCCGGCTCGACCGCCCCATCGGCACCTGGCTGACGCTGCTGCCCTGTATCGCCGCCCTGGTCCAGGCGGCCGGTGGCCTGCCCGACCTGCAACGCCTGGTGGTGTTCTCGCTGGGCGCGCTGCTCATGCGCGGTATCGGCTGCACCGTCAACGACATGTGCGACCGCAACTTCGACAAGCACGTCGAACGCACCCGCTTCCGTCCGCTCACCAGCGGCCAGCTCAGCATGCGTAATGCGGTCTGGTTCTTGATCGGCCAATTGCTGGTCTGCGGTTCACTGCTTTTCTTCCTGAATGGCATGAGCCGCTGGCTCGCCGTGGCCGTCCTGCCGTTCGTTTTCATCTATCCGCTGTGCAAGCGCGTCACCTACTGGCCGCAGGTCGTCCTGGGCATCTGCTTCAACTGGGGCATGCTGATGGCCTGGTCGGATACGCAGAACCACGTGCCCCTGGCCGCCATCGCGATGTGGTTCGGCGCGGTGCTGTGGCAGGTGGGTTACGACAGCATCTACGCCTACGTCGATGTGCGCGACGACCGCAGCCTGGGCCTGCATTCCACGGCCATGCGCTTCGGTGACCAGGGCAAGCTGTGGATCGGCGGCTTCTATCTGGCCACCGTGATCCTGTGGGCCTGGGGCGGCCATGCCATCGGCATGTCATGGGCCTATTACGTCGGCATGGCGGCCATCGCCGTGCACCTGGCGTGGCAGTTGAAGGTGTTCGACATCCAGCGTCCCGACCGCAATTTCATGCTGTTCCGCGCCAACCTCTGGCTGGGCGCGATCCTGGTCGCGGCGGCGCTTGCCGGCACCCTGATCGCCTGATCCGGCGCATTGCGGACACCCCCCGCTTGAGGGATGATGGCCGCTCCGACACGCTTTACGGAGACCACGCATGTCCGCATTGACCAAAACCCTGCTGGCCCTGGCTTCGGCCAGCGCCTTGCTCGGCGCCCTGCCCGCCCACGCCCAGGCCACCACCGATTGCTCCGCCCAGCGTGGCTGCGCCGCGAAGTTCTGCCATCTGGAAAACGAAATCACCTATGCGCGCGCCCACGGCAACACGCACCGGGTGGCCGGCTTGCAGAAGGCGCTGGCCGAAGCCAAGGCGTACTGCACCGACAGCCGCCTGCAATCGCAGCGCGAAGCCGACGTGCGCGACAAGCAAAACAAGGTTTCCGAGCGCGAAGACGAGCTCAAGGCCGCCCGCGCCAAGGGCAAGCAGGAAAAGATCGACAAGGCCCAGCGCAAGCTGGATGAAGCCCGCGCCGAATACGACGCCGCGCTGGCCGACCTGAACCGCTGACCCGGTTTCCCCCTACCCGCCCCGTGGCCTCGACCTCGGGGCGGCGTATCCCGCCTCGCCCCCTCCCACTTCGTCACTCGCCCGCCCGCCGGCCGCCGGCGCGCCTTGCCGCCCCCACAACGGCCGCACGCACGGCGCCGATGGGGGTCGCTCGTCCGCCAACCACTACCTATTGCGTCATCAAATGGAAATATCGCCACCTATGGTGCCATTTGGTAAGTTATCGGGCGATTAGTACTTATTTTGGAAAGATGTTTTCAGAGAATAAGGGTTTATCCCAAGGTTATTTAGGCCGAGAATGCATCTCATCGGGACACAGCAAGCGACCCCCGGCAATCAGGCCAGAGGATCGGATCCCAAGCTCAAGACATATGGAGGTCTGCTATGAAAACCCTTGCTACCGCTTTGATGCTGTCCATGTCCGTTCTGGCCGCCGGCGCCCAAGCCGCTGAAGCCGACCAAGGCGCCACCCGCGCCCAGGTCCAGGCCGAACTGCAACAAGCCAAGGTTTCGGGCCAATACACCTTCGGCGAAGAAGGCTACCCCGCCGCCATCGCCCAGAAGTCCAGCCTGACCTCGCAGCAAGTGCAGGAACAGCTGGCCCAGGCCAAGAACGCCGGTGAAGTCACCTTCGGCAACATGGACTACCCGCCCGCCCCGCACGCGGCTGCCACGTCGCTGAGCCGCAGCCAGGTGCAAACCGAACTGGCCCAGGCCAAGGCGGAAGGCCTGGTCACCTTCGGCAATATGGACTACCCCCCCATGGGCAGCTGATTGCACGGCCTGGTCTCCAGGCCCCGCAATCCACCCGCAAAGCCCTCCGGCCTCACCCGGAGGGCTTTTCTTTTGACGATTCGACATTCAATTAAGTCATAACGACGCCACTCATAGCCGTTACGACGCTTTGCTATCTACAAATCGACAGCGCCCGCGCATAGGATGAGGCCAATCCCTCCCCCTCTATGCAGGAGCCGCACCATGTCCACCTCCACCAAGCCCGTCCTCCTCCTGGGCGCCGGCAAAATCGGGTTCGCCATTGCCTTGATGCTCGAACGCAGCGGCGACTATTCGGTCCTGGTTGCCGACCAGGACCCGGCACGACTGAACCTCGTCGCGGAACTGGGCTGCGACACCCGCCAGATCTCGGACGACGCGTCCCTGGCCCGCTGCATCGAGGGCCGCTATGCGGTCGTCAACGCCCTGCCATTCCACCGCGCCATCGCCGTCGCGCAGATGTGCGCGCGGGCCGGCGTACATTATTTCGACCTGACCGAAGACGTCGCCAGCACCCATGCCATCCAGGCGCTGGCCGCAGACGCCCGCGCCGTGCTGATGCCGCAGTGCGGCCTGGCTCCGGGCTTCATCGGTATCGTCGGCAATGCGCTGGCGCGACGCTTCGACACGCTGCTGGACCTGCGCATGCGCGTGGGCGCGCTGCCGCGCTATCCGTCCAACAGCCTGCGCTACAACCTGACTTGGAGCACCGAGGGGCTCATCAACGAATACTGCAACCCATGCGAGGCGATCGTCGACGGCCAATTGACCAGCGTGCCGGCGCTGGAGGGCTACGAGACCTTCGCGCTGGACGGCGTCGAGTACGAAGCCTTCAACACCTCGGGCGGCCTGGGCACGCTGCCTGCAACGCTGCTGGGCCGCGCGCGCAATGTCGATTACAAGTCGGTGCGCTATCCCGGCCACTGCAACCTGATGAAGCTGCTGCTCAACGATCTGCGGTTGCGCGATCGCCGCGACCTGCTCAAGGACATTTTCGAAACCGCCATTCCCACCACCGAGCAGGACGTGATCGTGATCCAGGCGCAGGCCTCGGGCCATCGCCACGGCCGGCTGGAAGAAGAGTCATACCCCATCCGCGTATTCGGCGCGGACGTCGACGGCCACCGACTCAGCGCCATCCAGCTGTCCACGGCCGCCGGCATCTGCGCGGCGCTGGACCTGGTGGCACAGGGCACGCTGCCGCAACGCGGTTTCGTGGGCCAGGAACAGATCCCGCTGGAAGCCTTGCTGGGCAACCGCTTTGGCCGCGTCTATGCCGGCAAGCCGCTGGCATTGGCGGGCGCCATGACCGAGGACCGCTGAGGGCGGCGATGGTCGCTGACGGTAGGCCGCGAGCCGTCGCAACGCGCGGCCGTCGTTACCGTTGGCGCGCGCAACGCGGCTAGGCCCAGCCTTCCAGGCGCAGTGTCGCCCGCACCAGCCGCTGTTCTTCCTGCTCGATTTCCGCCAGGTTCTGCCGCACGCTGTCGACATGGTCGGCCGCGGCGCGGCGCGCCTGCTCCGGCTGGCGCGCGATCACGGCATTGAACAGCCGCGCGTGCTGCTTGTCGATCTGGCGCTTCTCGGGTTCACGGTGATACAGGTTGTTGACACAGGCGAACACCGACCCGAGCATCAGGTCGTTGAGCGACTGCAGCGTATGCACCAGCACCGGGTTGTGCGAGGCCTCGCAGATGGCCAGGTGGAACGCGTGATCCAGGTGCGCATGGGTGGCGGTGTCGGCCGATTGCGCGTTCACCATCTCGTCGTAACGGCGGCGGATCATGATGAAGTCGGCCTGCGTGCCACGCAGGGCCGCCAGCCGTGCCGAATCGGCCTCCAGCAGGGAGCGCACTTCGAGCAGGTCGTACAGCGTGCGCGGTTGCGAATTGAACAGGTGCATCAGCGGCCCGGCGTCGACCTTCGAGATGCGCGCCACGAACGAACCCTTGCCCTGCGAAGTGTGGATGATTTCACGCGCGCGCAGCAGTTTCAGGCCTTCGCGCAGCGCGGTGCGCGACACGCCCAGCTTTTCCGTCAGCCGCCGCTCCGACGGTAGCGCCTGGCCAGCCTTCAGGACGCCGTCCAGGATCAGGCGCTCGATGCGCTCCGCCACTTCATCCGCCACCTGGCGGGGTTTCGCTTCAGTTTCCGCGTGCATGCGTTCTCCGGACCAGTGGTATGACCAAGCGCCAACAGCAAACCGCCTGCCACCTGCCACCTGCGTAAGTAACTGATATAAAACCATAAAAAAACGATGTTTGCCGAGCTTGGCGAAAACAAACTGGTATGACCAGCAGGTTTTGATATGGACTTTGCGGCGGGCGCGAACGATGATGTGTGGACAGATTCGCCCGGCGCGCGCGCCGTCCAGACCTCCTACCGTCAGAGATCCGCATGACTCAACGCATCCAGCACCACGGCCTGCAAGTGGCGGCCAATCTCAGCCAGTTCATCGAACAAGAGGCGCTGCCCGGCTCCGGGCTGGCCGCTGACGCGTTCTGGAAGGGGTTCGCTGCCCTGGTGCATGACCTGGCGCCCAAGAACCGCGCCCTGCTGGCCGAACGCGATCGCCTGCAGGCCGAACTCGACGCCTGGCATCGCGCCCATCCCGGTCCCATCGCCGATCCGGCCGCCTACCGCCAGTTTCTGGAAGGCATCGGCTACCTGTTGCCCCAACCGGCCAGCGTGCGCGCCACCACCGACAATGTCGACACCGAGATTTCGCAGCAGGCCGGCCCGCAACTGGTGGTGCCGGTGTCCAACTCCCGCTACGCCCTGAATGCCGCCAACGCGCGCTGGGGCAGCCTGTACGACGCGCTGTACGGCACCGACGCGATTCCCGCCACGCCCGGCGACGGCGGCGCCGGCTACAACCCCGAACGCGGTCGCGCCGTCATCGCCCGCGCCCGCGCCTTCCTGGATGAGGCCGCGCCGCTGGCGCAGGGCTCGCACACCGACGCCCGCGGCTACACGGTCGAGAATGGCCAGCTCAAGGTGGCGCTGGCCAATGGTGCCACCACGCTCAAGAACCCGGCCCAGTTCACCGGCTACCAGGGCGACGCGGCGGCTCCCGGCGCCATCCTGCTCAAGAACAACGGCCTGCATTTCGAGATCCAGATCGACCGCGCCCATACCATCGGTGCCACCGACGCGGCCGGCGTCAAGGACGTGCTGGTCGAGGCCGCGCTGACCACCATCATGGATTGCGAAGACTCGGTCGCCGCGGTCGACGCCGACGACAAGGTCCACATCTACCGCAACTGGCTCGGCCTGATGAAGGGCGACCTGACCGAAGCCGTCACCAAGGGCGGCAAGACCTTCACCCGCAAGCTCAATCCCGACCGCCAGTACACGCGTCCGGACGGCTCGGCCCTGACGCTGCACGGCCGTTCGCTGATGTTCGTGCGCAACGTCGGCCACCTCATGACCAACCCGGCCGTGCTCGACCGCGACGGCCAGGAGATCCCGGAGGGTATCCTCGACGCCGTGGTCACCAGCCTGGCGGCGCTGCAGGACCGCGATCGCAAGCTGAACTCGCGCACCGGTTCGGTCTACATCGTCAAACCCAAGATGCACGGCCCCGCGGAGGCCGCGTTCGCCAGCGAGCTGTTCGACCGCGTCGAAGACCTGCTGGGCCTGCCGCGCAATACCCTGAAAATGGGCATCATGGACGAAGAGCGCCGCACCAGCATCAACCTCAAGGCCTGCATCGCGGCCGCGGCGTCGCGCGTGGCGTTCATCAACACCGGGTTCCTCGATCGCACGGGCGACGAAATGCATTCCAGCATGGAGGCCGGCCCCATGCTGCGCAAGGGCGACATGAAGTCCACCGCCTGGATCACCGCCTACGAACGCAACAACGTGCTGGTCGGCCTGGACGCCGGCCTGCGCGGCCGCGCCCAGATCGGCAAGGGCATGTGGGCCATGCCCGACCTGATGGCAGCCATGCTCGAACAGAAGATCGGGCATCCCAAGGCCGGCGCCAACACTGCCTGGGTGCCTTCGCCGACCGCGGCGACGCTGCACGCGCTGCACTACCACCAGGTGGACGTGCAGGCGGTCCAGCAGGAACTCGAACGCACCCGGCTCGACAGCGTGCGCGACGAGTTGCTGGCGGGCCTGCTGACGGTGCCCGTGGGTGATCGCTCCAAGTGGTCCGCCGCCGACATCCAGCAGGAACTGGACAACAACGTCCAGGGCATCCTGGGCTACGTGGTGCGATGGATCGACCAGGGCGTGGGCTGCTCCAAGGTGCCGGACATCCACAACGTCGGTCTGATGGAAGACCGCGCCACGCTGCGCATCTCCAGCCAGCACATCGCCAACTGGCTGCGCCACGGCGTCACCAACCGCGACCAGGTCATGGAAACCTTCCAGCGCATGGCCAAGGTGGTGGACGGCCAGAACGCCGGCGATCCCCATTACCTGCCGATGGCCGGCAACTTCGACGGCTCGCTGGCGTTCAAGGCGGCTTGCGCGCTGGTGTTCGAAGGCCTGACCCAGCCCAACGGCTACACCGAGCCACTGCTGCACAAGTTCCGCCTGGAGTTCAAGGCCGCCCAGGCCTGATTGCCGCCGGCCACGGCGACGCATACCCCCTACCGGACAGCCTCGGCTGTCCGTTTTTTTGGCCGGCATCTGCAAGAGGTCGCCTTTTTTCGCACAGTCGTGCTAAATTCGATCGCATGACTGCCAAGACCGAAAAAAGCGAGCTGACTTTCGCGGCCATCGTGGACGCGGCCCTGGACATGGCCGCCGCCCAGGGGCTCGAGAGCCTGTCGCTCGGCCAGGTGGCCAAACGCCTGGACATTAGCAAGAGCGGTGTGTTTTCGCGGGTCGGATCGCGCGAGGCCTTGCAGCAGGCCGTTCTGGACGAGTACGAGCGCCGCTTCGTCGCCGCGGTCTTCACGCCCGCGATGGCCCGGCCTCGCGGCCTGCCGCGCCTGAACGCGTTGATGAACCTGTGGATCGAGCGCGCGTGCAATGTCGAGCTGCTGACCGGCTGTATCTACATCGCCGGCGCCTTCGAGTTCGACGATGTCGAATCCCCTCTGCGCGAGATCCTGGAAAACAACCTGCGCCGCTGGCGTGGAGTGATGGTGCGCACGGTGCGACAGGCGCTGGACGAAGGCCATCTGCGCCCGGATACCGATCCCGAACAGCTCGTGTTCGAGGTCTACAGCCTGATGATCGGGCTGATGCACGATGCCCGCTTCCTGCGCGATCCGAAGGCGCGCGAACGGGTGCGGGCCGCCTACGAGCGCCTGATTTCGACCTATCGCAGTTTCAAGTACATCGAGTAGTCGTCACCACGGGAGCCGGCGCCAGCCGGCATTGTTTTCGACAAATTTCGCACGATCGTGCGATTTTTAGGAGCATGGAGCGGATCATGGTTTTCTACATCGGCGCAGCACTGGCAGTGGCGGGGCTGGCCCGCATATGGTTCCTGTGGCGCGCGCTGCTGCGCCAGTTACCTGATCTGTCGTGCCACCTCGTGCTGTTCTGAAAAAAGCGCGCGCCGGGGCAGGCGCGGACGGATGCCGGCAAGATGCTCGCGTGGAGCGCACGTCCCGGTCTATATTTCGTACTCACTCCCCGCCCGTGCCTCCATGTCGCGTTCCGTTCATCTCCTGATCATCGATCCGCAGAATGATTTCTGCGACCTGCCCGCCAGCCACCTGCCCGCCGATCCCCTGACCGGCCAGGCCATCGCGCCCGCGCTGCCGGTGCCCGGCGCGCACGCCGATATGCAGCGACTGGCGCGCTTCATCGACGCCGCCGCGCCGGCTCTTTCGGCCATTACCGTCACGCTGGATTCGCACCACCGGCTGGACATCGCCCATCCGACGTTCTGGCGCACCGGCGATGACCGTGCGGTCGCTCCCTTCACCCCCATCACCGCTGGCCAGGTACGCTCGGGCGCCTTCCTGCCGCGCCATGCCGACGACCTGCCGCGCACGCTGACCTACCTGGACGAACTGGAAGCGCGTGGCCGCTACACCCTGATGGTATGGCCGGTGCATTGCGAGATCGGCACCTGGGGCCACAACGTCCACGCCGACGTGCGCGCGGCTTATGCCAGGTGGGAAGACGAGCGCCAGTTCATCGTGCGCAAGGTGCCCAAGGGCGCCAACCCCTGGACGGAACACTACAGCGCGCTCATGGCCGAGGTGCCCGACGCCGACGATCCACGCAGCCAGCTCAACCGCCGGCTGCTCGATTCCCTGGACCGCGCCGATCTCATCATCGTGGCCGGCGAGGCCGGCAGCCACTGCGTCAAGGCTACGGTCGAACACATCGCCGAATACCTGCCGGGCGGCAACCTGTCGCGCGTGGTGTTGCTGACGGATTGCATCAGTCCGGTCACGGGTTTTGGCGATGCCCAGGCCAATTTCCTGCAACGCATGCGCGACCTGGGTATGCAGGCACGGACCAGCGTCGACATGGCGCGCGCACTGACCGTCTGACGCGGAAGGCCAGACGCTCCCTTGAGCAACGAAAGCCGGCAGGCGATTCGCAAGGCTCCCTTGATCAACGCCGCAAACACAACGGCCGCAAGCTGACGCGTTGCGGCCGGGTTGGTGGACGACAGAGAAAGCGGGTCAGGCGGCGGGCTTGTCCTGGCATTCGACGTACAAGGCGCTGATCGCCTCGCACAACGCCGGCGGCGCCTGGAACAGGCGCGACACCAGCATGCAGCCCTGCACCGTGGCGAACACCGCCCGGCCGGCCGCTTCGGCGCTGCCCGAGAACTTCAGGGTGCCTTCTTCGGCGCCTTGCGCCAGCACACGGGCCAACCAGGCTTCGTGCGCGCGGAAAAACCCCTGCAACGCGCCGCGCACGCGGTCGGGCAAGCTCATCATTTCGGCGGCCAGCATGCCGCCCAGGCACAGTTCGCCGTGGCCACAGGCCTTCGATTCCATCATCGACAGATAGGCGTCGAGCTGGGCGTGGGCCGGCTGCGCGGTATCGATGCTGCGCACCGAAGCCAGGGCGCGGGCGCTATAGGCTTCGACGGCCTCGTAGAGCAGGTCGTCCTTGCCGGGAAAGTAATAGTGGATGCTGGACGTCTTCACGCCCACATGCTCGGCCAGGTCACGATAGCTGAAGCCGTTGCAGCCGCGGGTACGGATCAGCTTCTCGGCATGGGCCAGCAGCTGGTCGCGGGTGGTGTTGGGGGTCGGAGTGTCCATGGCTGAATATTACCTACTAATAGGTCGATACGTCATCGGCGGTAATCCCTATGCGGCGCTCCGGTGCAACCGTGCGAACCCCGGCCGGGAATGTTCCCGCCCCCCGGGGTTCGCAGTGGCCGGCATCGGACTCAGCCTTGCACGGGCGGGTAGTCCAGTTCGCCGCTGTCGGTCAGGCCCTGGGCGCGGGCGGCGGCCAGTTCCTGCTTGACCTGGGCGCGGCTCTTGTCGCCGGCGCTGGCGAAAGCGGTGGCGGCGGAGCCATCTTCGGTGCTGACCAGTTCACCGTTGGCGCGGGCGGCGGCCAGTTCTTGCTGCACCTGGGCGCGGGTCACCGTGCTGTGGGTGTCGGCGGCGGGCGGATAGTCCAGTTCGCCGGCATGGGCGGCGCCGAGGAACGAAGCGGTCAGGATCAGGGCGGATACGAGGGTCTTCATGGTTGATCTCCAGTAAGGATCGGTACTGCACGATGGGGAAGATGCTATCTATCTGTAGATAGGTTTGATGCCGAAAAAAATCAGCCTTGAACGGGCGGATAGTCCAGTTCACCGCTGTCGGTCAGGCCTTGGGCGCGGGCGGCAGCCAGCTCCTGCTTGACCTGGGCGCGGCTCTTGTCGCCGGCGCTGGCAAAGGCGGTGGCGGCCGAACCCTCTTCGGTGCTGACCAGTTCACCGTTGGCGCGGGCGGCGGCCAGTTCTTGCTGCACCTGGGCACGGGTCACGGTGCTGTGGGTGTCCAGAGCGGGCGGGTAGTCGAGCTCGCCGGCTTGGGCGGCACCGATGAAGGAAGCGGACAGGATCAGGGCGGATACGAGGGTCTTCATGATGGATCTCCAGATAACGATGGTGAGGTTGTTTCGGTTAAACTATCTACTTATAGGTAGATAACAAGGCAAATAAAAAGGGGTGCTACTGTATTTCTGGTTTGGGGCGGCGCCGCGTTGTTGTCTGAGTGCTGCGTCGATGGATGAATCTTACCTACTACTAGATAGATAGCGCAAGTGGGTTTTGTGAAACTAAATGTTTCATAGCGCCATTCTACGCTTTCTCCATGTTTTTCCTCGTGACCAGCCGCCGTTGAGGCTCCCTCACCGGTTGGCCGAGACCAACAGCATCATGGGCCGATCCTGTTCCTCCGCCAGCGCTGGCTGGCGGACAAGCTGGGTTGGACTCGGCGCCCATTCATCCAGGTGTGCCAGCGTGAATCCGGCGCCTATCAGCAGGTTCACGTAATCCGCCACGGTGCGATGCTGCTTGATCACCCCTTTGGCCAGCCAATCTGTGCGCCGCTCGCCGCGCACGGCGTATTGATTCAACGGCCAGATCCGTCGCCCGTCGTCATCCTGGATAAAGCCGGGCTGCGCCGGCGCGGTGTAGATGGGATGTTCACAGGAAAACACGAAGCGGCCGCCGGGCCTGAGCGCCTGGCGCACAGTGGCGAGCAGGGCTGGCAGGCGCTCAAGGTAATGCAGGGTCAATGAACTGTAGGCCAGGTCGACGCTTTGCGGCGGCAACTGCAGACGTTCCAGGTCCGACCGTTCGTAGCGGATGGTGGCACTGATGGTGGTGGCGCGTGCCCGCGCCAGCATGTTCCGGGACACGTCCAGCCCCAGGACACTGGCCGCGCCCTGCTCATCGGCCCAGCGGCAGAACCAGCCGAAACCGCAGCCCAGGTCGACCACGTCGCAGCCCCTGACATCGGCCAGCAACGCCCGCAGCGCGGGCCATTCCGGCGCCCCGTCCAGGCCATGCACCGAGCGGGCCAGGCGGCTGTAGCCGTCGAAGAATTCAGGCGTGTCGTAGATATTCTGGGTCATGGAGGGCTCCTGGGTTGCCGGTGGACACGACCACCGCGAACGGACAGCGATCATCCTAACGCGAGCCGCAGGCCTCTTCGACCCTGTTGAAAAGCTGTGGAAAAGCCCCGGATAGCGGTGGACAAGCTGTGAAGATGCTGTGCGCAGCCTGTGGATAGATTGGACCCGGGATACGCGTGGATCGAGTCTGCACGCGGTTCCGGGACAGGCGGTGGTTTGAAAAAAGTGATCCCGGCAGGTGGTGGCGCACTATCGCCGCCGCGGCGACGCGAAGCCGTCCTGGCAGGGACTTGTGTACAAGCTGTGGAAAAGGCCTGAATATCGGTGGGCAAGCTGTTGACATGCTGTGCACAGCCTGTGGACAGCCTCGGCGATTCCCCAGGGAAACCGGGCTGGATCGCGCCAAGACAGGGCCCAGACGGCACAAAGCCCGGCAAGCGCAAGGCTTGCCGGGCTTTGTTGTTGACTGCCGCGAACGCGCGATCAGAACGGAATGTCGTCGTCCATGTCGGCCAGGTTGGCGCCGCCACCGGCGGGCGCGGCCTGCGGTGCCGGACGCTGTTGCGGCGCCGGGCGCTGGGCCGGGGCGCGTTGCTGCGGCTGGCGTGCCGGCGCGTCGTCGTAACCGCCGCCTCCGCCATAGCTGCCGCCACCGCCGCCGCCATCTTCGCGGCCGCCCAGCATCTGCATCTGGTCGGCTACGATTTCGGTGCTGTAGCGGTCAGCGCCGGTGTCCTTGTCCTGCCACTTGCGGGTCTTCAGGCGGCCTTCGATGTACACCGAGCGGCCCTTCTTCAGGTATTCGCCGGCGATCTCGGCCAGGCGGTTGTACATGACCACGCGGTGCCATTCGGTTTCTTCGCGGCGCTCGCCCGAGGCCTTGTCCTTCCAGGTGGAGGTGGTGGCGATGGACATGTTGCAGATTGCGGCCCCGTCGGGGCTGTAGCGGACTTCCGGGTCGCGACCCAGGTTGCCCACGAGAATGACTTTGTTAACCGATGCCATGCCGTTGTCCCTCTGTTGTTGACAGCCTGTGCCACGCGTTGCCGCGAGCGCGCCGGCAACAACATAAATAGCAATGTTGAAGACCGGCTTCATGAAACTCGCCGGTCACCGCCATGATGACCGGCGACGCCGGTGAAGCCCTAGTTTGCCTTCTATTATCGACGAAAAGCGCTTGCCACGCCAAACAGGAATGGTGACAAAGCCGTCCACCCAGGAAAACGATTTCACCGCTGTTGGACACCGTTGGCGACGCGATCCGCGACTTTCGCCGATGGCGCCAGATCAGGCCAGCGGCTTGAGGGCCCAGGTCACGGCCAGCCACACGGCGGCCAACACGGCGGCGCCGATGAACACCGCGCCAGCGCCGGAATGCGACGCCACCCAGCCGCCCAGCGCGCCGCCCGTGAACAGGCCCGCGGCCTGGGCAGTGTTATAGAACCCCAGCGCCAGGCCCTTGTAGGCCTGCGGCGCCACGCGCGACACCAGCGAAGGCTGCAATGCCTCGAGCACGTTGAAGGCCACGAAGAAGCCGGTCAGGGCCGCCGCCAGCGTGTAGAAACCGTGGCTGGCCGCCGGCAACAGCGCGCACACCAGCACCAGCCCGGCCACGGCGGCGCGCAGGGCGCCCCGGTGGGCGCGGCGCTTTTCGGCGACGAACACCACCGGCACCATCAGTACGAACGACACCAGGATCACCGGCAGGTAGACCTTCCACAACTCGCGCGCATCCAGGCCGCCGACCTTGGCCAGCAGCGCCGGCACCACCACGAACAGCGACACCTGAATCATGTGCAGCACGAACACGCCGAAATTCAGCCGCAGCAGGTCGGTGTGGGTCAGCACCTGGCGCGGACTGGCGGCCTGCAGGCTGCGGGCCTGTGTGCGCGGCACCACCGGCACCACCCAGCGCGCCACCGCCAGGCAGACCACGCCCAGGCAGGCGATGGTCCAGAACAGGCCCGACAGCCCCCACCAGCCCACCAGCACCGGCGACAGCACCAGCGAAGCGGCAAACGACAGGCCGATCGACCCGCCCACCATGGCCATGGCGCGGGTGCGCACTTCGTCCCGCGTGGCGTCGGCCAGCCAGGCGGTCACGGCGGCCGAAATGGCCCCGGCGCCCTGGATGGCCCGGCCGATGGTGATCCAGAACACGTCGTCGGCCTGCGCACAGACCACGCTGCCCGCCACGAACAGCAGCAGGCCGAACAACACCACGGGCCGGCGCCCCCAACGGTCCGACGCCAGCCCGAAAGGAATCTGCATGAACGCCTGGGTCAAACCGTACATGCCCAGCGCCAGCCCGACCCGGGCGGGGTCGTCGCCCCCGGGCAGGCCACGGGCGGCCACGGCGAACACCGGCAGCAACAGGAACAACCCCAGCATCCGGGCGGCGAACAAACCGGCCAGCGCCACGCTGGCGCGGCGCTCGGAGGGGGTCAATTTCAGTTTCGTGTCTGCCGGCATGCGGAATGTTCAACGATGACGTGGGCCGTCCGCGCGTGATTGTCATGCGCTTACGGTCTGATCTATGGCCTGAGGACTCGGCGCGCTATAGTACCAAGTTGGCCTTTGCAACCGCTTAAAAGAGCCCGATAGACGTGACCATACGCATTCGGGGTGCCCGCACCCACAATCTCAAGAACGTCTCGCTGGACCTGCCGCGCCACAAGCTGGTGGTGGTCACGGGCCTGTCCGGCTCGGGCAAGTCGTCGCTGGCGTTCGATACGCTTTATGCGGAAGGGCAGCGGCGCTACGTCGAAAGCCTGTCCGCGTATGCCCGCCAGTTCCTGCAACTGATGGACAAGCCCGACGTCGATCTGATCGAGGGCCTGTCGCCGGCCATCTCGATCGAGCAAAAGGCGGCGGGCCACAACCCCCGCTCCACCGTCGGCACCATCACCGAAATCCACGATTACCTGCGCCTTTTGTATGCGCGGGTCGGCACGCCCTATTGCCCGGACCATGGCCTGCCGCTGCAGGCGCAGAGCGTCAGCCAAATGGTGGACGCGGTGCTGTCCTGGCCGGCCGAAACACGGCTGGCGGTGCTGGCGCCCATCGCCCGCGGCAAGAAGGGCAGCTTCGAGGACGAATGCGCCAGCCTGCAGGCACAGGGCTATGTGCGCCTGCGCGTGGACGGCCAGATGGTCGAAATCGACGGCATGGCGCCGCTGAAGAAAACCGAGAAGCACGACATCGACGTGGTCATCGACCGCCTGCGCATCAAGCCCGAAAGCAAGCAGCGCCTGGCCGAGAGCTTCGAGACGGCGTTGCAGCTGGCCGATGGCCGCGCCCTGGCGCTGGACATGGACGGCGGCCGCGAACAGGTGTTCTCCAGCCGCTACGCCTGCCCGGTCTGCAGCCACAGCCTGCCGGAACTGGAGCCACGCCTGTTCAGCTTCAACAATCCGATGGGCGCCTGCCCCAGTTGCGACGGCATCGGCCAGGTGGGGTTTTTCGACCCCAAGCGCGTGGTCGCCTTCCCCGAACTGAGCCTGGCGGCCGGCGCCATCCGCGGCTGGGACCGCCGCAACGCCTTCACCCATTCGCTGCTGACCAGCCTGGCGGCGCACTACGAATTCGACATCGAGGCGCCCTTCGAGGACCTGCCAGAGGCGCTGCGCGACAAGGTGCTGTACGGCTCGGGCGACGAGGAAATCTCGTTCCTGTACCTGAACGAAAAGGGCCGCAGCACCGTCAAGCGCCACACCTTCGAAGGCGTGATCCCGAACCTGGAGCGCCGCTGGCGCGAAACCGATTCGGCCACCGTGCGCGAGGAGCTGGGCAAGTACCGCAACATCAAGACCTGCCCCGACTGCGGCGGCTCGCGCCTGCGGCCGGAAGCGCGCAACGTGCTGATCGGCCAGGATCCGCGTGGCGGCGAACGCCATGGCCAGGCCATCTATGAAGTCGAGGCGATGCCGCTGTCGACCTGCCTGGCGTGGTTCCGCGACCTGACGCTGGCCGGCGCCAAGCAGGAGATCGCGCAGCGCATCGTGCGCGAGATCGAGGCGCGCCTGAGCTTCCTGAACAACGTCGGCCTGAACTACCTGTCGCTGGACCGCAGCGCCGACACCATCTCCGGCGGCGAGGCCCAGCGCATCCGCCTGGCCAGCCAGATCGGCTCCGGCCTGACGGGCGTGATGTACGTGCTGGACGAACCCTCCATCGGCCTGCACCAACGCGACAACGACCGCCTCATCGGCACGCTGCAGCACCTGCGCGACCTGGGCAACAGCGTCATCGTGGTCGAGCACGACGAAGACATGATCCGCATGGCCGACTGGGTCGTGGACATGGGACCGGGCGCGGGCGAGCATGGCGGCGAAGTGGTGGCCCAGGGCGATCCCGAGACCGTGCAGCGCGACCCCAACTCGCTCACCGGCCAGTACCTGAGCGGCCAGCGCGCCATCGCCATCCCCAAGCGCCGCCCGGTCACCGACGACCTGCCCTGGCTGACGCTCACGGGCGCCAGCGGCAACAACCTCAAGAACGTCGACCTGCGCCTGCCCGCCGGCCGGCTGATCTGCGTCACCGGCGTGTCCGGCTCGGGCAAGTCGACCCTGGTCAACGACACGCTGGCGGTGGCGGTGTCGCGCCAGTTGCATCACGCCCAGAGCGAACCCGCCCCTTATGTCGCGATGCAGGGCCTGGAGAACTTCGACAAGATCATCAGCGTCGACCAGAGCCCGATCGGTCGCACCCCGCGCAGCAATCCGGCCACCTACACCGGCCTGTTCACGCCGATCCGCGAGCTGTTCGCGGGCGTGCCCGAGGCCCGCACCCGCGGCTACGACCCCGGCCGCTTCAGCTTCAACGTCAAGGGCGGGCGCTGCGAGGCCTGCCAGGGCGACGGCGTGGTCAAGGTCGAGATGCACTTCCTGCCCGACATGTACGTGCCCTGCGACGTCTGCCACGGCAAGCGCTACAACCGCGAAACGCTCGAGATCCGCTATCGCGGCCGCAACATCAGCGAAGTGCTGGACCTGACGGTCGAGCAGGCGCTGGAGTATTTCGAATCGGTGCCGGCGATCGCGCGCAAGCTGCACACGCTGATCGACGTCGGCCTGTCGTACATCCGGCTGGGCCAGAGCGCCACCACCCTGTCGGGCGGCGAAGCGCAACGCGTGAAGCTGTCGCAGGAACTGTCGCGGCGCAGCACCGGGCGCACCCTGTACATCCTGGACGAGCCCACCACCGGCCTGCATTTCCGCGACATCGAGCTGCTGCTGCAAGTGCTCAACCAGTTGGTCGACAGCGGCAACACCGTGCTCATCATCGAACACAACCTGGACGTCATCAAGACCGCGGACTGGCTCGTCGACATGGGTCCGGAAGGCGGCGACGGCGGCGGGCGCGTGGTGGCGCAAGGCACGCCGGAAGACGTGGCGGCCGCGCCGGAAAGCCATACCGGACACTATCTCGGCAAACTGCTGCGCCGCACGCCAGGCGGATAGGCGGCGCGGCATCACTTTAGGGGATCGGCATGTACACCTTGATCATCGGCAACAAGAATTACTCCTCCTGGTCGCTGCGTCCCTGGCTCGCGCTGCGCGCCACCGGCGTCGCCTTTACCGAACAGAAGCTCGGCCTGTTCACCGAGGCCTTCGCCCGCCACCTGGAGACGATCACGCCCGCCGGCCTGGTGCCGGTGCTGCTGGACGGCGACTTGGCGGTCTGGGATTCGCTGGCGATCTGCGAATACGTGGCCGAGCAGCGTCCCGAAGCCGGCCTGTGGCCGCAGCATGCGCGCGCCCGTGCCCGCGCCCGCTCGCTGGCCGCGCAGATGCACAGCGGTTTCGGCGCATTGCGCCAGGCGTTGCCGATGAACATCGAGGCGCACCTGCCCGGCCTTGACATCCCCGAGGCCGCGCGCCAGGACATTTCCCGCATGCATGCCATCTGGCAAGACACGCGCGCCGAGTTCGGCAAGGGCGGCCCGTTCCTGTTCGGCGCCTTCTCGATCGCCGATGCGTTCTTCGCGCCGGTGGTGTCGCGCTTCGTCACCTATGGCATTGCCGCGGCCGGCCCGGTGCGCGACTACATGGACGCGGTCCTGGCCTTGCCGGCGATGCAGGAATGGATGCGCGACGCGCGCGCCGAAGCCACCTTCGTCGAGGCCGACGAGCCTTACCGCAAGCACCGCTGACGCCGACGTCATCGTGTGGGGCCGTCAGCGGCCGGCCGGCTCGCGGGCTGGGGCCTGTGCGCGGCTCCTTTTAACGTCAACAGGCCCTACACCATGTCGAACAAGCGTTTGTGTTCGCGGATGGCATAGCGGTCGGTCATGCCGGCGATGTAGTCGGCGATGGCACGCGCCTGGTCATTGAATGTCGCGCGGCGATAGTCGGGCGGCAGCAGGCGCGGATCGTCCAGGAACGCGGCGAACAGCTCGCGCACGATACGGCGCGCCTTGGTGGTCATGCGCAGCACGCGGTAATGCCGATAAAGATTGTCGAACAGGAATTTCTTCAGTTCATCGGCCTCGCGCCGTATGCCGTCCGAAAACCCGGCCAGCGGCGGCGCGCGGCGCACGTCGTCGGCGCTGGCAGGCGCCGCGTCGCGAATGCGCGCCAGCGACGTGCGCGTCAGGTCGCCGATCAGCGTGTTGATCATGCGACGGATGGTCTCGGCCACCGCGCGGCGCGAAGCCAGATCGGGATAACGCGCCAGCACCTCGGCGTAATGGCGCTGGAAGATGGACACGCCCTGCAGCTGCTCCAGCGTGATCAACCCGGAGCGCAGCCCATCGTCGATATCGTGATTGTTGTAGGCCACTTCGTCCGCCAGGTTGGCGATCTGCGCCTCCAACGAAGGCTGGGTGCGCGCCAGGAAGCGCTCGCCCACCGCGCCCAGCTGCCGCGCATGGGCCGCCGAGCAGTGCTTGAGGATGCCCTCGCGGGTCTCGAAGCACAGGTTCAGTCCGTTGAAGTCGGCATAGCGTTCTTCAAGCTCGTCGACCACCCGCAGGCTCTGCAGGTTGTGCTCAAAGCCGCCAGCCTCGGGCGCCAGCTCGCGCATGCAGGCGTTGAGCTCGTCCTGGCCGGCATGGCCGAACGGCGTATGGCCCAGGTCGTGCGCCAGCGAAATGGCTTCGGTCAGGTCTTCGGACAGCCCCAGGCTGCGCGCCAGGGTGCGCGCGATCTGCGCCACTTCCAGGCTGTGTGTCAGCCGGGTGCGGAACAGATCCCCTTCGTGGTTCACGAAGACCTGGGTCTTGTACTCCAATCGCCGGAATGCGCTCGAGTGGACGATACGGTCGCGGTCGCGCTGGAATTCGCTGCGGTTCTCCGGCGCGGGTTCAGCATAGGTCCGGCCGCGCGATCGGGACGGGTCGGATGCATAGGAAGCCAGTTCTTTCATCTGCGACACCGTCTCTCCTGCGGTATTTACTGCGTGGTTCGGGCCAATACGGCGCGCACGGCATCGGCCGGCGCCGCCCGCATCATCGCTGCCCCGATGCGGCTCATGAGCACGTAGCGGATCTCGCCGCCCTCGGTCTTCTTGTCGACCTGCATCAGGTCCAGCCAGCGGTCGGCCCCCAGGTCGGGCGCGACCACGGGGCAGCCGATGGCCTCGACCAGGCCGCGTACACGGGCCACGTCGGCGCGCGGAAAGTCCGCCACATCCGCCGACAATTCCGCAGCCTGCACCATGCCACAGCCCACCGCCTCGCCATGCAGCCAGGCGCCATAGCCCAGGCCGGCCTCGATGGCGTGGCCGAAGGTATGGCCCAGATTGAGGATGGCGCGCAGGCCGGATTCGCGTTCGTCCTTGCCCACCACCTGCGCCTTCAGCTCGCAGGAGCGGCGGATGGCGTAGGCAACGGCCTGCGGATCCAGGCTGCGCAATTTCTGCGCATTCTGTTCGCACCACTCCCAGAACACCGGGTCCAGGATCAGGCCGTACTTGATGACCTCGGCCAGGCCCGCGGATACCTCGCGCGCCGGCAGCGTGGCCAGGACGGCGGTGTCGATCTCGACCGCCAGCGGCTGGTAGAACGCGCCGATCATGTTCTTGCCCAGCGGATGGTTGACGGCGGTCTTGCCGCCTACCGACGAGTCGACCTGGGCCAGCAGGGTGGTCGGCACCTGCACGAAACGCACGCCGCGCATGTACACCGCGGCGGCAAAGCCGGTCATGTCGCCGATCACGCCGCCGCCCAGCGCCACCAGCACGCAGCGGCGGTCCAGGCGATTGCCCAGCAGCGCGTCGAAGATCAGGTTGAGGGACTGCCAATCCTTGTACGACTCGCCGTCGGGCAATTCGATGCGCAGCACCCGCTTGCCGGTGCGCGCCAGCGCGGCTTCGGCGCGTTCGCCGTACAGCGCCGCCACGGTCGGATTGGTCACCACCGCGATGGCGGTGGCGTCGGCGGGAATGCTCTCGTCCAGGGCATCCAGGCGCCCCGGCGCGATGCGGATGGGGTACTGTCCGCCCGGGGTGTCGACCTCAACAACGTTCATATCTGCTTCTCGAAGGCTTGTAATTGCGGCAACAGCGCCTTGACCAGGGTGTGGATGGGCATGGAGCCGGTTTCCACCACCAGATCGGCGACTTCCTTGTAGAGCGGTTCGCGCAGGGTCATCAGGTCCCGCAGCGTGCCGCGCGGATCGGCGGTGGCCAGCAGGGGCCGGTTGCGATCGCGGCAGGTGCGGCGGAACAATTCGTCCACGCTGGCCCGCAAATAGACCACGATGCCACGCTCGCGCAGGCGCGCCCGGTTCTCGGCCGCCAGGATGGCGCCGCCACCGGTGGCGAGAATTATGTTGCGCCGTTGGGTACACTCTTCCAGGGCCGCGGATTCCCGGCGACGGAAACCGGTCTCGCCCTCGATTTCGAAGATTACCGGCACCCGCACGCCACAACGCGCCTCGAGCTCATGGTCCAGATCGATAAAATCGCGCCCCAGGGCACGCGCCAGGCCACGGCCGATCGTGGTCTTGCCCGCCCCCATCATGCCCACCAGGAAAATGGGCAGGTCGTGCGGCAACGACACGGCCCTGCCTGCGCACTCCGAAGCGCAGGGCGGGTTTTCGGGCGCCTCGCCAGTGGGCGCCAGGTCCGGATCGGCCTCCGGACATGAGTGAGCGGAAAAGTTCATGACGGCATTATCACATCTGCCGCCAAGTTGCCCGCGCGCCACACTGAACTATCTTGTTACAGAAACCGATCCGCCACGCTGAGGTGGGGCCGGAGATACCCGTAAAATCGCCGCGATGAGCAAGCCGCAGAATTCCTCCAAAAAAGACAAGTCCGCCAATAACGGTTCCCCGATATTGCGTTTTTTCGTCAAGACCGGCATTTTCTTTGCCGGCCTGTTCCTGTGCGGCGTGCTGCTGGCGGGCATGGCGCTGGCCCTGGCCTGGCCCAACCTGCCCGACCTGCACGCCATGACGGACTACCGCCCCAGGGTGCCGCTGCGCGTCTATACGGCGGACAAGGTGCTGATCGGCGAGTTCGGCGAAGAGCGCCGCAATGTGCTGCGCTTCAATGAAATCCCGGACGTGATGAAGTCCGCGGTGCTGGCGGCCGAAGACGACCGCTTCTACCAGCACGGCGGGATCGACTGGACCGGCGTGGTGCGCGCCGGCCTGACCAACCTGATCAACATGTCCAAGACGCAGGGCGCGAGCACGATCACCATGCAGGTGGCGCGCAATTTCTACCTGTCGTCCGAAAAGACCTATTCGCGCAAGTTCTACGAACTGCTGCTGACGTTCAAGATCGAATCGGAGCTCACCAAGGACCAGATCCTCGAGCTCTACATGAACCAGATCTACCTGGGCCACCGCGCCTACGGCTTCGCCGCCGCCTCGCGCACCTACTTCGGCAAGCCGCTGTCGGAAGTGACACCGGCCGAGGCCGCGATGCTGGCCGGCATCCCCAAGGCGCCTTCGCGTTTCAACCCGATCTCCAACCGCCCCCGCGCCGAGCTGCGCCAGCGCTACGTGCTGGGCCGCATGCTGTCGCTGGGCTACCTGACCGAGCCCGAGTACAAGACGGCGATGGCGCAGCAGATCGTCATGAAGTCCGCCGAAGGCACGCCCGCCGGCGGCTACAGCATCCACGGCGAGTACGTGGCCGAACTGGCGCGCCAGCTGCTGTTCAACGTGTACCAGGACAACGTCTATTCGCGCGGCATCAACATCTACACCACGGTCCAGTCCAAGGACCAGGAAGCGGCCTACCGCGCCGTGCGCGAAGGCGTGCTCGAATACACCCGCCGCGCGCCCTACCCTGGCCCCGAAGAACAGCTCGACCTGCCCGCGGGCACCGAGAACAACCCCCAGGCCCTGGACGAATTCCTGGATGGCGTCTTCGACAAGTTCAGCGACAGCGGCGACCTGCTGACCGCGGTGGTGTTGTCGGCCAGCCCCACCGAAGTGAAGCTGGCGCGCAGCTCGCGCGAGATCATCACCGTCACCGACAAGAAGGTGCTGGGCGTGGTGGCGCGCGCGCTCAACGACAAGGCCAAGCCCGAGCAGCGCATCAAGCGCGGCTCCGTGGTCTATATCCGCAAGCTGGGCGACAACTGGGAAATCATCAACCTGCCGTCGGTGCAGGCGGCCTTCGTCGCGCTGTCGCCGCAGGACGGCGCGATCCGCGCCATGGTTGGCGGCTTCGACTTCTATCGCGGCAACTTCAACCGCGTGACGCAGGCCTGGCGCCAGCCGGGCTCGAACATCAAGCCGTTCATCTACGCCGCGTCGCTCGAGCGCGGCCTGACGCCGGCCACGCAGATCTCCGACCAGCCGTTCGAACTGACCGCGGCGCAGACCGGCTCCAAGGCCTGGAACCCGAAGAACTACGGCAACCAGTACGAGCCCATGCTGACGCTGCGCCAGGGCCTGTACAAGTCCAAGAACATGGTCTCGATCCGCATCCTGCAGGCCATCGGCCCGCAGTACGCGCAGGACTACCTGACCCGCTTCGGCTTTGACAAGGCGCGCCAGCCCGCGGTGCTGCCGCTGGCGCTCGGCGCCGGCTCGGTGACCCCGCTGCAACTGGCCGGCGCGTTCTCGGTGTTCGCCAACGGCGGCTACCGCGTCACGCCCTACCTGATCGACCGTGTGACCGACAGCAGCGGCAAGATCGTGATGCAGGCCAAGCCCACCGTGGCCGGCGACGCCGCGGCCCGCGCCATCGACCCGCGCACCGCCTGGATCATGGACGACGTGCTGCGCGGCGTGGCCACCTACGGCACCGCCGCCCGCGCCCGCGTGCTGCTCAAGCGCAACGACATCGCCGGCAAGACCGGCACCACCAACGAATCCGTGGACGCCTGGTTCTCGGGCTACACGCCCTCGCTGGTGGCCACCGCCTGGCTCGGCTTCGACCAGCCCAAGTCGCTGGGTTCGCGCGAAACCGGCGGCGGCGTGGCCATGCCGATCTGGGTCGACTACATGCAGGACGTGCTCAAGGGCGTGCCGGAAGAAAAGCCGCGCCCCCGTCCCGACGGCATCATCGTCGAGAACGGCGAGTACTACTTCTCGGAATTCCCGCCCGGCCAGGCGGTAGCGCGGCTGGGGCTGCCGCAGGCTGACACGCTGGGTGAGTTCCTGAACGGCCTGAACAGCGACAGCGGCGAGGACAACCGCATCCGGGTCGCGCCGGGCGTGGGCACGCAGAACGCGCAGCCCTGGTCGCAGAAGATCCCGTTCTGAACGGAAAGAAAAAGGCCGGCGATTCGCCGGCCTTTTCGTTGGAGACTACAGGCGGATCGTGACGGGCACGCCCGCCGCCGCCGAACAGATCTGCGATAGCGCGTCCGGCAGATTCGGGCCGCCTCGGGTATCGTTCCAGTTCTGGCCGTCGTAGCGGTAATGGAAGCCGCCGCTGCGCGCGGCCACCCACAGTTCCTGCATGGCGGCCTGGCTGTTCACCACCACGTGGGTATTGTCCTCGAACACCATGGTCAGCACATTGCCGCTGCGGCTGGTTTCGACGTCGACGTCGAGCGAAGCCGCCCAGTCATCGGCCTGGCTTTCGATGCTGTCCAGCACCTGGTCGATCAACGCAAGAAATTCGGATTCGGTCATAATCGAGCCTGCAAGAATTACGGAGTTCCCAGTGTTCCAATTGGCATTCAGCCGCATGTCTCTTCGCATTGTAGCCACGCTCGTGGCGACCGGCATGGTTGCGGCCTGCGGCTACAAGGGTCCTTTGTACATGCCCACGCCTGATGGCAAGCCGCCCCCACCCGGGCAGCGCCAGTCCACGCCCCAGGTGCCTCAGATACCGGCCACCCCCACACTGCCATGACCGCCGCGTTCCCGGTTCCGCCCGAACTGGCCGGGCACCCCTACTTCCAGTACCGCAACAACGTGCTGTACGCCGAAGACGTGCCGCTGGACCATCTGGCCGGACAACTGGGAACGCCCCTGTACGTATACTCGCGCGCCGCGCTACGCGCCGCCTGGGACACCTATCGCAGCGCCGTTGGCCAGCGCCCCGTCCTGGTCTGCTACGGCATGAAGGCCAATTCCAACCTGGCCATCCTGAAGGAATTCGCCCGCCTGGGCGCGGGGTTCGACATTGTGTCCGGCGGCGAACTCAAGCGCGCCCTGGCCGCGGGCGCGGATCCCGCCAAAATCGTCTTTTCCGGCGTCGGCAAGCAGGTCTGGGAAATGCGCGCCGCCCTGGCTGCCGGCGTCATGTGCTTCAACGTCGAATCCGAGGCCGAACTGCAGCGGCTGTCCGACGTGGCCCAGGAAGCCGGGCAGCGTGCCCGGGTATCGCTGCGCGTCAACCCGGACGTCGATGCGCAGACCCACCCCTACATTTCCACCGGCCTGAAGGAAAACAAGTTCGGCATTCCCATCGGCGCGGCGCTGGACGCATATCGCAGCGCCCGCCTGCTGCCTGGCCTGGAAATCACGGGCCTGGATTGCCATATCGGTTCGCAGCTGACCGACATCAGTCCCTATTTCGACGCATTGGAAAAACTCCTCGATCTGGTCGCCGACCTCGAGGGCATCGGCATCCGCCTGTCGCACCTGGACCTGGGCGGCGGCCTGGGCATCCGCTACAACGACGAAATGCCGCCTTCGCCCAAGGCGCTGCTGGATCACGTGTTCCAACGCGTGCAGGCCCGCGGCCAGGATCATTTGCGGCTGGTACTGGAACCGGGCCGCTCGCTGGTCGGCAACGCCGGCGTGTTGTTGACCACGGTTCAGTACCTCAAGCACGGCGAGGCGCGCAATTTTGCCGTCGTCGACGCGGCCATGAACGACCTGCTGCGGCCGGCGCTGTATGACGCCTGGCATGGCCTGCAGCCCCTGCGCCCGCGCGCCGGCGACACGATCGACTACGACGTCGTCGGCCCGGTCTGCGAAAGCGCCGACTGGCTGGCACGCCAACGCGCGTTGGTGCTCGAGCAAGGTGACGTGCTGGCGCTGGAATCGGCCGGCGCCTATGGCATGACGATGGCAGGCAACTACAACACGCGCCCCCGTGCGGCCGAAATCATGGTCGACGGCGGCCACTACCATGTGGTGCGCCAGCGCGAGACCCTCGACGACCTGCTGCGCGGCGAGTCGACGTTGCCCTGATCCCTGCCCTGCGCCATGTGAAAAGGCCCCGAATGGGGCCTTTTCACATGGATGGAACAATCAGAGCTGGCCGTACGAGTGCAGCCCGGACAGGAACATGTTCACTCCCAGGAAGGCGAAGCCGGTGATCAGCAGCCCCGTCAGCGCCCAGTAGGCCGCCATCGTGCCGCGCAGGCCCTTGATCAGCCGCATGTGCAGCCAGGCCGCGTAGTTTAGCCAGACGATCAGCGCCCAGGTTTCCTTGGGGTCCCACTGCCAGTAGGCGCCCCAGGCGTCCGCGGCCCACAGCGCGCCCAGGATGGTCGCCACGGTGAAGAAGGCGAAGCCGATGGCGATGGCGCGGTACATGATATCGTCCAGCACCTCCAGCGGCGGCAGCGCGGCGGCGATGCGGCGCCGGCCCAGCAGGATGGCGCCGACGATCACCGCGCCGATGCCGAAATACAGCATCCAGGTGGCCGACAGGCCGTCGGTGCGGAACACCATGGGCTCGGCGCACAGCAGCACGCCCAGCACGAACAGCGGCGCCAGCTTGAGCCACGACGAGGTCTGGCCGTGCTGCTTGATCAGGTAGGCGAAACCGACCATGGCCGCCAGCGAGAAGGTGCCGTAGCCGATGAAGTTGGCAGGCACGTGCAGCTTCATCCACCAGCTCTTGAGCGCCGGCACCAGCGGCTGGATCTGGCCGGCATCGCGCGTGAACGAATACCACAGCAGGAATACGACCGCCGACGTCACCACCAGCAGCACGAAGCCACCCAGCGCGCGCGTGGCGTACTTGCGCTCGTAGTACAGGTAGAACAACGCCGTGATCAGCGCGAACAGCACGAACACTTCGTACAGGTTGCTGACCGGAATGTGGCCCAGGTCGGGGCCCATGAGGTGGCCTTCGCGCCAGCGCACCAGCAGGCCGGTCACGCCGGCGAACACCGCGCCCCAGGTCAGGGCGGTACCCAGCCAGGCCGCGGTCGGGCTGAAGAAACCGATCCAGTAGCAGACCATGGCCAGCGCGAACAGCGCGCTCATCCACAGGATGGCCGACTGCGACGAGAACAGGTATTTCAGGAAGAACACCTGCTCGGCCCGCGCCAGGTCGTTGCCGTAAAGCATCAGCGCCAGGCCGGCCGCGATGGCACAGGCCACCATCAGGCGGCGCAACGGGCGCCAGAGCCAGCCCATCCAGGCCAGCACGGGCACCGTGCCGCACAGGATGATCTTCTCGTAATAGTCCATGGCGCCGCTGAAGCGCGTCAGCGCGAAACCGGCGCCCGCCGCCAACAGCAGGAAGAAGACGATGTCGGTCCAGTCGGGCCGACCGCGTTGCGCGCGGCCGTCGCCGGTTTCCGACAGGCTTTCCTGCCAGAGGTTTTCAGGCGTGGGGGAATGCGTAGTGGTCGTCGTGGACATAGGAAACCTTAAGACCCTTTCTGGCGCAGCAGCGCCTGCTTGAAGCGATCGAACTCCTGATTGAAGTCGAGTGTACGCTTCTGCGACGTCATCGCCGCCAGGATGCCGCTGCCGCCTTCCTGCGGCTTGATCCAGATCCAGACGCGGCGATCCCGAATATAGAACATCGAAAACACCCCCAGGACCAGCAACAGGCTGCCCAGGTAGACCGTATTCTTGCCCGGCGTGCGGCTGACCTGGAACACGCTGGCCTGCACGTGGTTGAAATCAGCCAGAGAGAAGAACACCGGCGCCGGATAGACGGTCAGGTCGGACAGCGCCGCCACCGCCAGGCGCGACCACACTGCCGCGCGCTCGGCCTCGGGGCCCTCGGTCGGGACCGGCGGCAATCCGGCGCGCTCGCGCTCGACCGCCCGCAATTCGTTCATGCTGGCGCCGATCAGTCGGATGACCACGTCCGCGGCGCGCTCCAGGTCGGCGGCCGGCGTGTTGGCCTGCAGGAACGCGGCGACGGCCTGCAGGCCGCCGGAAGCATAGGTTTCCAGGGCGCGCTCGGCGGCCGTCTGCAAGGGCTGGCGGTCCGCGCCGCTCGGGCTGTTGCGTTCGGCGAAGCGGCGCGCCGCCTCCTGCCGCGCCGCCGGATCGGCCAGCGTGGCGCGCAAACGCATGAACTCCGCCACCGAACTGTCGTCGTCGGCCGGAATCCGCAGGTAACGGAAGGGCTCGGACGCGTTGTTGCGCACACCAGCCAGGAACACGCTGGCGCCGTCCAGCTGCACCGGCAACATGTAATTCTGGAATTCATGCGCCTGGCCCGCGTCGTCGATCAGCTTGTATTCGACGCTGGGGCCCACGTTGCGCAGGTTTTCGTTCTTCTTGCCCGCCGCGCTGCCGGCCACCGAGGCGACGTGCTCGGCGAAGCTCTGGTTGCCCCCCTTGGGCTCGCCACCGGTCAGGTCCTCGACGTTGATCGGACGCAGGGCCGTGATTTCCACGTTCATGCTGCGCGGGCCGCGCGCAGTGTGAGCGGTTACTCCGGCGGTCTTGCCCACGGTGCCGTCGACATTGAACGTGGCGCTGTCCGCGCCCACCAGCGGGTAGCCCTTGAGCACCACCGTGCTGCCGCCATCGTCGAAGCTGGACTGGTAGACCGTCATGCCCTTGAAGCGCAGCGGCTCATTGACTTCGATGGTCGAGTCGAACGACTTGCCGGTATCGGGATCCGTCACTTCCACTTCGCTGGCGAAGCGGCTGGGCATACCGGTCGAGTAGTAATCGACGATGAATTTCTTCAACTTCAACGTGAAGGGCATGGGCTGCACCAGGGCGCCGTCGCCCACCATCACCACCGCCGTGCTGGCCTGGCCGTTCTCCGGGACCAGCACGCTGGCGCGGAAGCTGGGATTGTTGACCGACAGGCGGCCGCTTTCCGGCACTTCCGAGATCAGCATGTTCTCGACGATCGGCTTCTTGCCGCCGAACATGACCTGCAGGCGCACCGGCAGCTCGCTGTCGAGCAGGCCGCCGACACAGATGATGACCATGGCGGCGTGGGCGAATACGTAGCCCAGCCGGTTTGCGCTGCCCTTCTTGGCCGCCAGCAGCACGCCGGTGCTGTCCTGGCGCTCGCGCACCGCATAGCCCATGCGCTTGAGCAGCGCCGTCAGGCCGGCCGCGGTCTGCGGCACGTCGCTGGGCGCGTCGGTCTCGACGCGGTGCGGGAAGGCCCGCAGGCTGCCGCCGCGCACGTGTTCGCGGAACGAACGCGCATCACGCAGCATCTTGGGCGCGTTGCGGATCAGGCAGACCGAAGTCGAGATCACCAGGAACGCCATGATCAGCAGGAACCACCAGCTGTTGTAGACGTGCCAGATCGAGAACTTGTCGAACACCTCGAACCAGAACGGGCCGAACTGGTCGATGTAGTTATTGGACGACCGGTTCTGCTGCAGGACCGTCCCCACCAGGCTGGCCACGCAGATGAACATCAGCAGGCTGACGGCGAACCGCATCGAGCCCAGCAATTCGAACAGATCGCGGGGCAGGCTGCGCAGGGAGGGACGGGAGTGTGTCTGAGTCGAATTCATGAAAAAAGGGGGGCCGCGCAATCGGCTACCCCCCTCGTAGACAGCGCGTGGCGGGACCAGGTTCCGCCATGCTCAGGTTTGCGTGAACGCGGACCAGCCGCGCGCATTGCCGGCAGGTGGTTACCGCAAGCCGGCCGCGTAGTCCGCCACGGCCTTGATGTCGGCATCCGACATCCGGTCGGCCACGGCGTGCATCACGTCGTTGGCGCGATCGCCGCTGCGGAACAGCTTGAGCTGCTCTTCGATGTACATGGGAAACTGACCCGACAGCCGGGGGTACTGGCCCGGAATGCCCGCGCCATTGGCAGAATGGCATGCGGCACAAGCCGGAACATTGCGCTCGGGCAAACCGCCGCGCCAGATCTTTTGACCCAGATCAACCAACTTCTCCTGGCCGGCGGTGGCCGGCTCTTTCAGCGGCTGCTGCGCCAGGTACAGCGCGATGTTCTGCATGTCGGCCGGCGTCAGGTTCTGCGCCATGGCGGTCATGGGAGTGGGATTGCCGCCGGGCCCGTTGCGCACAGGCAGCTTGGCGCCCTGCTTGACCTGGAAGTCGGTCAGCTGCTTGACCAGGTATTCGTGGGGTTGCGCGGCCAGGTTGGGATTCACCGGGATGGTGCTGTTACCCGCCGCGCCATGACAGGACGCACAGGCGATGATGCCGCGCGAGGCGTCGCCCTGGTCAAACAGCTGCCCGCCCTTGGCGGCATCTGGCTTGGCCGGACCCGCGGCGCCTTCGGCGGCGAGACTCGTAGTAGAAAAGGCGGAGGCGCCGAGCAACAGCCCGCTCGCAACCAACATCCGGGACAGCACACGCTTCATGAAGACCTCGACGATCACATCGATCAAGGCGCAAAAAGGCGCCCACGCCTGCCCGCACATCTGGAAAACCGTATCGAACCTGATTTGCCCGATTGCCTGCTCGTCAAAGGCGCAAGTACCTGGGAAACCGGATGTCCGGCTGGTACGAAATACCCTCAACGGTAAGCAAAAGAGACGGCTCCGCGCACGGGGACCACTGTTGCAAACGCCGGATTATACAATAGGGCTCGAAACCAACCGTATCCAAAGCCACCCGTGTCCCTCCTACATCGCGCCTCTTTCCTTACGTCGGCCGCTCGCCTCGACCAGTTGCCGCCTCCTGACGCGCCCGAGGTTTGCTTCGTCGGCCGCTCCAACGCCGGCAAGTCCACGGCCATCAACGTGCTGTGCAACCAGCGCCGTCTCGCCTTCTCGAGCAAGACGCCGGGCCGCACGCGGCTCATCAACATGTTCGGCCTGCCCGACCCGCTGGATCCGGAAGGCCACATCGGCTACCTCGTCGACCTGCCCGGCTACGGCTACGCGTCCGTGGCCCGCGACGAAAAGGAAAAGTGGGCCGACATCCTGGGCGGCTACCTGCGCGACCGCGAATCGCTGGCCGGCATCGTGCTGCTCATCGACATCCGCCGCGGCGTCACCGAACTGGACCGCCGCCTGGCCAACTTCATCGCCCCCACCGGCCGTCCGGTGCTGGCGCTGCTCACCAAAGCCGACAAGCTGCCTTACGGCCAGCGCGTGCGCACCGTGTTCTCGGTGCGCAAAGACCTGGCGGACATCGGCGCCCTGCACACCATCCCCTTCTCGGCGCCGGAGCGCATCGGCCTGGAAGAAGCTGGCGCGCACATAGAAAACTGGATTTCTCCCAAGGTCGTACCATGAACCCGCAGATCATCACCCCCGACTTCCCGGTTTCCCGCCCCCGCCGCCTGCGCCGCGACGACTACACCCGCCGCCTGGTGCGCGAGAACGCCCTCACCGTCAACGACCTGATCTATCCGGTCTTCGTGGCCGAGGGCAATGGCCTGAAGCAGCCTGTTGCGTCGCTGCCGGGCGTGGTGCGCTATTCGCTGGACACGCTGCTGCCGGTGGCCGAGGAATGCGTGGCCCTGGGCATCCCGGTGCTGTCGCTGTTTCCCGCCATCGACCCGGCGCTCAAGACGCCCGACGGCATCGAGGCCACCAACCCCGACGGCCTGATCCCGCGCGTGGTGCGCGAACTCAAGAAGCACTTCCCCGACCTCGGCGTGCTGTGCGACGTGGCGCTGGACCCGTACACCAGCCACGGCCAGGACGGCGTCATCGATGAAAACGGCTACGTCGTCAACGAGCCGACCGTCGAGATCCTCGTCAAGCAGGCCCTGACGCAGGCCGCGGCCGGCGTCGACATGGTCGCCCCCAGCGACATGATGGACGGCCGCATCGGCGCCGTGCGCCGCGCGCTCGAGGCCAACGGCTACATCCACACCCAGATCATGGCCTACTCGGCCAAGTACGCCAGCGCCTTCTACGGCCCGTTCCGCGATGCCGTCGGTTCCGCCACCAACCTGGGCAAGTCCAACAAGATGGCCTACCAGATGGACCCGGGCAACCTGGACGAAGCGCTGCGTGAAGTGGCCGCCGACCTGCAGGAAGGCGCCGACATGGTCATGGTCAAGCCCGGCATGCCCTACCTGGACGTGCTGCGCCGCGTCAAGGACACCTTCCGCGTGCCGACCTTCGCCTACCAGGTGAGCGGTGAATACGCGATGATCAAGGCGGCCTCGGCCAATGGCTGGCTGGATCATGACAAGGTCATGATGGAAGCGCTCCTGGCATTCAAGCGCGCCGGCGCCGACGGCATCCTGACGTACTTCGCGATCGAAGCGGCGCGGCTGCTCAAGCAGCAGCGCTGATCGCGGCTGGCGGGGGCCTGCTCGGCCCAGCCCCGCTCGTCATCCGCGCGCCCCGGCATGAAACGCGCCCATGCAACGCGCCAACTACCGGCGGGCCCTTGCGGCCGCCGCGGTTTCAACGCGACGCCAGCGCGCCGCGGCGCAGGCCCAGCCAGGTGCCGCTGAGAATGCAGGCCAGCCCCGCCACGTGCACCAGCGTGACGTGCTCGTCCAGGAACAGCGCGGCGAACAGCAGGCCGAAGATCGGCAGCCAGTTCACGAACAGCGCGGCGCGGCTGATCCCCAGCCTGGCAATGCCCGCGTTCCACAGGATGTTGCTGACGCCCGAGGCGATCACGGCCGAGAACAGCAGCACCAGCCACGGCCACCACGTCATGCTCCAGTTGTCCGCGTCATAGGACGACGGCGTCATGGCCGCATGCGCCATCAACATCAGGCCGCCGGCCAAGTACATGTACCAGAGCATCGCCAGCGGATCGAGCGTGCGCGAGATGCGCTGGATCACCAGCCCGCCGAACACGAACACCGCCACCGCCAGGAACACGATGGCGTCGCCCCAACCGGTCAGGCCGATTTGCGCGCCGCTGCCCACCACCACCATGGCCACGCCCGCCAGCCCCAGCAAGGCGCCGGCGATCCGCAGCCATGTCAGCCGCTCGCGATAGAACAGCGCCGCCAGCAGCGCCGACAGCAAGGGACTGGTGGCCATCAGCAGCGTGCCGTTGGCGGCCGACGAGAACTGCAGCCCGTACACCAGCGCGGTCTGGTGCGCATACACCACCAGGAAGCCGGCCAGCGCGACCCAGGCCAGTTCCACGCGCCCCAGCCTCGGAATGCGGCCGCGACGCGCCTTGACGATGAGGGTGACGGCAACGAACGCCACCACGATCCGCAAGGCCGCCAGGGCGCGGATATCCATGTGCTGCGTCAGGTACTTGATGGAGACGATGTTCAGGCCCCAGGTGGCCATGACGAACATCAGTTGCAGATAGATCAGACCGGTGCGGTCCTGGCTTGCATCGACTGTCGAAGACGTCACGGGCGCCGGCCTGAGGGGTTGGAGGCGCCGCCCACGCGGCGCGAACCCTCATGGTAGCGGCCGGCCGCCGCTCAGCGCAATAGCACGCGATCCAGCGATTCGGTGAAACGCTTGGCGTCCTGGAAGCCCACGACACGGGCGTCCGGCAGCTCCTTGCCGCCGGGCGCGAAGAACATGATCCCCGGCGGGCCGAACAGGCGGAAACGCTTGAGCAGCGCACGGTCATCGGCATTGTTGGCGGTGACGTCGGCCTGCACCAGCAGCATGCCGGCCATGCGTTGCGCCACGCCCGGATCGGTGAAGGTGAAGCGCTCCATCTCGCGGCACGACACGCACCAGTCGGCGTAGAAGTCCAGCATCACCGGCTGCGTGCTCGCGGCCAGCAGCGCGTCCAGCTCGGCGTTGTTGCGCACGCGCTTGAATTGCACCTCGCCGGCATGCGCGGCGGCGCCCGAGGCCGCCGGGCCGCCGGAAGCAAAGTGCGACAGCGGCTGCAGCACGTCGCGGCCGCCGCTGGCCGCGCCGACCAGCCACGCGGCCGCGGCCAGGGCCAGCAACAGGCCGACGCCCTTGCCGAACATGCGCGCCGAGCCGGCGCCCGCCGGCAACGCGTCGAACGCGCGCAGCATCACGGCGCCGACGATCGCCAGGAAGGCCCAGCCGGTCATCTGCACCCAGGTCGGCACCACCGGAATCAGCATCCACCACGCGGTCGCCAGCAGCAGCATGCCGAACAGCCGCTTGACGCCATCCATCCACGGCCCGGCCTTGGGCAGCAACGCGCCCGACGAGGCGCCGACGATCAGCAGCGGCACGCCCATGCCCCACGCCATCGCGAACAGGGCCGAGCCCCCCAGCACCACGTCGCCGGTCTGCGAGATGTACAGCAACGCGCCGGCCAGCGGCGCGGCCACGCACGGCCCGACGATCAGCGCCGACAGCGCGCCCATCAGCAACGCGCCGGTGTAACGGCCGCCGCGAATGCGCGACGAGCGCTCGGCCAGCCGCGCCTGAATGCCGGACGGCATCTGGAAGGTGAAGGCATCGAACATCGCCAGCGCCAGCACCGCCAGCAGGATCGCGAACAGCGTCAGGATCCACGGCGTCTGCAGCCACGCGGCCAGGCCCGCGCCGCTCAGGCCGGCGGCCACGCCCAGCGCGGTGTAGACCACCGACATGCCCAGCACGTAGGTCGCCGCCAACGCCAGGCCACGGCCGCGCGTCGGGCGTTCCTGGCTGGCGCCGCCCAGCACGATCGACGACAGGATGGGAATCATGGGCAGCACGCAGGGCGTGAACGCCAGCAACAGGCCCAGCACCAGGAACACGCCGGCCGTCTTGATCCAGCCCAGCCCGCCCAGGGCATCGGCCAGGCCGGTGTCGCCCGCGTTCACCAGCGCGCTCAGGCCGCCGCCCGATGCCGCCGGCGCGGCCGAGGCGCCACCGCCGCCCGCCAGCGCGTAGCCGCCCGCCACCGGCGTCAGCTTCACACTGCTGTCCATCGGCGGATAGCACAGGCCGGCATCGGCGCAGCCCTGCCCGGTCAGCGTCAGCGTGAACGGCTGGCCACCGGGCGTCACCGGCACCCGGATCACCACGTCCTGGTGATAGACCTCCATGTCCTTCTCGAAGGTCGGGTCGTACTTGACCTCGCCCTTGGGGTATACCGGCTCGCCCAGGGTAACCGCGCCCAGGGGGCTGATGCTGATGCCGAAGCGCTCGCGGTACATGTAATAACCCGGCGCCACCCGGAAGCGCAGCTCGACGGTATCCGGCGTGGCCATCGCCGCGCTGAAGACGAAGGCCTTTTCCGGCTCGAGGAACTCGGCCTCGGCGCGCGCCGGCGCGTTCCAGGCCAGCCACAGCAGCGCCATGGCCAGCGCCGCCAGCAACTTGGGAAAAAAGGCACGCATCGGCGCGTGGAGCCGGACCGCGGGTTGCAACATCAGTCTCTCTTGTTCTGCACGGCGGCCGTCTGCTGGCGCACCCAGTCGAGATAGGGCGCGGCGCCGCCGATGACCGGCAGCACGATGATTTCGGGCACGTCGTAGGGATGCATCTGCGCCAGGGCCTGGACCACGGCCTGGTGGCGCGCGTAGGTGGTCTTGATGTGGATGGGGATTTCCTCGGCCCCTTCCACCTCGCCTTGCCACTGGTAGATGGACAGGCCCGGCGCGCCAAGGTTCACGCAGGCCGCCAGGCCATCTTCGACCAGCACGTGGGCGATACGCTTGGCCAGCAACAGATCCGGCGCGTTGCTGATGACCAGCACGACGTCGTCATCGCGCAACATGGAGCCTCCTGGGAATACCCGTGTCGGATGTAACTCGGGGTATTTTATCGATATTGCCGCCCGCGTCCGCCCACAATCGGACCCGCGGCCACCGCGCACCCATCCCCCTCCGAGGCAAGCATGTCCGATAACTGCCTGTTCTGCCGCATCGCCCGCCACGAGATACCGGCCCACATCATCCACGAAGACGACCGCCTGATGGCGTTCCTGGACATCCAGCCGGTGCGCCCCGGACACACGCTCATCATCCCCAAGCAGCACTATCCGTACTACGAAGACATGCCCGCCGACCTGGCCGGCCACATCGTCAACCTGGGGCAGAAGCTGGGCCGCCACATGAAGCGGCTGTATGGCGTGGACCGCGTCGGCTTCGCCTTCACCGGCATCCACGTCGCGCATACCCATGCGCACGTGATCCCCATGCACCATCCGCAGGACGTGACCTCGACGCAGTACATCGAGCAGCAGGACCTGACCTTCCGCATGCCGCCCCAAGCGCCCCAGGAGGCGCTGGCGGCCACCGCCGCGCAGTTGCGGGGCGAACTGCACGCTTCGTAGCGATCGGCGCGCCTGCGCCGCCAGGGCGCCCCGCGCGCGCCGCGCAAAAAACAAGGGCGGGTCCGAAGACCCGCCCTTGTCGCTTATCTAGACACCGAAACTTATTCGGCGCTGTCCTCAGCGGCCTCATCGACTTCCGGACGGTCAACCAGCTCCATGAAAGCCATGGGAGCATTGTCGCCTTGACGGAAACCCATCTTCAGCACGCGGGTGTAGCCGCCGTTGCGGGCCGCGTAGCGCGGGCCGATTTCGGCGAACAGCTTCACCACGGCGTCGCGATCGCGCAGACGGGCAAAAGCCAGACGCTTGTTCGCGAGGGTGGGTTCTTTACCCAGCGTGATCAGGGGTTCGATGACGCGGCGCAGTTCTTTCGCCTTGGGCAGCGTGGTCTTGATGGCTTCGTGGGTGATCAACGAAACGGCCATGTTGCGGAACATGGCAAGACGGTGACTGCTGGTGCGGTTGAGCTTACGCAAGCCATTACCGTGACGCATGATAAGTATCCTTTGAATCTAGTGAAGGCGTTTCCGCCATCGGGTTATCCGGCTCTTCTATCGACCTGCAACCAGGCCGCGGTCCGGTGGAAAACGGTGCATTTTACGACGGTTTCGCAAACCGCCCGGCGGCAAGGCCGGGCGCCGCGGGAAGCGCCCCCGCGACAGGGGCGCCACCCTTCAAGACTTACGGACGCTCCAGGCCCAGCGGGGGCCAGTTTTCGAGCTTCATGCCCAGCGTCAGGCCGCGTGCGGCCAGCACTTCCTTGATCTCGTTGAGCGACTTGCGACCCAGGTTCGGGGTCTTGAGCAGTTCGTTCTCGGTACGCTGGATCAGGTCGCCGATGTAGTAGATGTTTTCGGCCTTCAGGCAGTTGGCCGAACGCACGGTCAGTTCCAGGTCGTCGACCGGACGCAGCAGGACCGGGTCGATCTGCGGCGTGCCGCGGACCGGGGCTTCGTACGAATCGCCGGCGCCTTCCAGGGCGGCGAAGACCGAGATCTGGTCCATCAGGATGCGGGCCGACTGGCGCACCGCTTCCTCGGGCGAGATGACGCCGTTGGTTTCGATGTCCAGCACCAGCTTGTCCAGGTCGGTGCGCTGTTCCACGCGGGCGCTTTCAACCGCGTAGCTGACGCGGCGGACCGGGCTGAACGAGGCGTCCAGGACGATGCGGCCGATGGTGTGGGTGCGGTCTTCCGACAGCGCGCGCACGTTGCCCGGCACGTAGCCACGGCCCTTTTCGACCTTGATCTGCATTTCCAGCTTGCCCGCGTCCGTCAGGTTGCAGATGGCGTGGCCGGGGTTGATGATCTCGACGTCGTGCGGCAGCTCGATGTCGCTGGCCAGCACGGTGCCGGCGCCGGTCTTGCGCAGGACCAGGGTGACTTCGTCACGGTTGTGCAGCTTGAAGACCACGCCCTTCAGGTTCAGCAGGATGTCGACGACATCTTCGCGAACGCCCGGGATGGTCGAGTATTCGTGCACCACGCCCGTCATCTGGACTTCGGTCGGCGCGTAGCCGGTCATCGAAGACAGCAGGATGCGGCGCAGGGCGTTGCCCAGCGTATGGCCGTAGCCGCGCTCGAACGGCTCCATCACGATCTTGGCATGGTGGGTGCCGACCGGTTCGACTTCAATGGAGCGCGGCTTCAGGAAACCTTGAGTGGACATGTACTGTGTTCCTTTTCAATACCCTCGGCTCGTTACACCGATAAGGCTGATGGACAGGTTGAAACGTGAAACGCGGGCGACGAAAAAGCCGCCCGATACTTACCGCAAAGCCCGCCCCGCCAAACGGCGGAAAGCGGGCTGCTGCGAGACTTGCAAACCGGTCGCGAAACCAGCGTCCCAGCACCTTGCGAAGGAGGCGCCGGCAGGCGTGATTAACGCGAGTACAGTTCGACGACCATCGATTCGTTGATGTCGCGAGCGACGTCAGCGCGATCGGGGGCCGACTTGAACGTGCCGGTCAGCTTGGTCGTGTCGACTTCCACCCACTGGGGGATGCCGATGCTGGTGGCCAGGTCGAGCGATTCCTTGATGCGGCCTTGCTTCTTGGCCTTTTCGCGGATCGAGATGACGTCGCCAGCCTTTACCAGCATCGAAGCGATGTCGGCGGTGTGGCCGTTCAGTTCGATGGCGCGGTGGCTCACCAGCTGGCGAGCTTCGGCGCGGGTCGAGCCGAAGCCCATGCGGTAGACGACGTTGTCCAGGCGCGATTCCAGCAGCTGGATCAGCGTTTCGCCGGTGTTGCCACGGCGACGCTCGGCTTCAGCGAAGTACTTGCGGAATTGCTTTTCCAGCACGCCGTACATGCGCTTGAGCTTTTGCTTTTCGCGCAGCTGCAGGCCGTAGTCGGAAGTGCGGGCACCCGAAGTGCGGCCGTGTTGGCCAGGCTTGGAATCCAGCTTGCACTTGGAATCCAGCGAGCGGCGGGCGCTCTTCAGGAACAGGTCAGTACCCTCGCGGCGCGAGAGCTTGCATTTGGGTCCAATATAACGTGCCATGTGGATTCCCTTTAGATACGACGACGCTTCGGCGGACGGCAGCCGTTGTGCGGAACGGGCGTGATGTCGGCGATGGACGAGATCTTGATGCCCAGCGCGTTCAGCGCGCGGACCGACGATTCACGGCCGGGGCCGGGGCCCTTGATACGCACTTCCAGCGTCTTGATGCCGTATTCCAGCGCAACGCGGCCAGCCGTTTCAGCGGCAACCTGCGCGGCGAACGGAGTCGACTTGCGCGAACCCTTGAAGCCGGCACCGCCCGACGTGGCCCACGACAAAGCGTTGCCCTGACGGTCGGTGATGGTGATGATGGTGTTGTTGAACGAAGCGTGAACGTGCGCGATGCCGTCCGAGACGTTCTTCTTGACCTTTTTGCGCACGCGCGAAGCGCCGCTGGTGGAAGCTTTCGCCATAATCCAGTTCCTCGATTATTTCTTCAGGGACGCAGCAGCACGACGCGGGCCCTTGCGGGTGCGAGCGTTGGTGCGAGTGCGCTGGCCGCGCACGGGCAGGCCGCGCTTGTGGCGCATGCCGCGGTAGGTTCCCAGGTCGATCAAACGCTTGATCGAGAGCTGCACTTCACGACGCAGGTCACCTTCGACCGTGAACACACCAACGTGTTCACGGACGCGTTCCAGCTCAGCGTCGCTCAGATCCTTGACCTTTTTGTCAAACGGGACGTTAGCCGCTTCGCAGATCTTGCGAGCGCGCGTACGACCGATGCCAAAAATGGCGGTCAGGCCGATCTCGGCGTGCTGATGCGGCGGAATGTTAATGCCAGCAATACGGGCCATGACTGTTCCTTGAATAAATCCGTTGCGTAGTCGCTAACCCGAGTTAGCCTTGACGCTGCTTGTGACGCGGGTCGGTGCAGATAACGCGCACCACGCCGTGACGTTTGATAACTTTGCAGTTGCGGCAGATCCGCTTAACCGATGCCATTACTTTCATGGTTGACTCCTAATTTTCCGTAATCCGGTTCCGCTCATTTGGAGCGGAAAACTATCCTGGCTCGCGTCAGGTCATAGGGCGTGAGCTCCACTTTGACCTTGTCACCCGGCAGGATCCGGATGTAATGCATACGCATCTTGCCGGAAATATGGCCCAACACCACGTGGCCGCTTTCAAGCTTGACGCGAAATGTCGCGTTCGGGAGGTTCTCAAGAACCTCGCCTTCCATCGGAATGACTTCGTCCTTGGGCATTTTCTCTTACCGCATCGGCAAACCCGCGCCCTTGAAGTTGGCCTTCTTGAGCAGCGAATCGTACTGGTGAGACATCATGTAGGCCTGGACCTGCGCCATGAAATCCATCGTCACCACCACAATAATCAACAGAGACGTACCACCGAAGTAGAAGGGAACGTTCCAGCGCATCACCAAGAATTCCGGCAACAGGCACACCAACGTGATGTAGATGGCACCTGCGAGCGTCAAACGCATCAGGATCTTGTCGATGTAGCGCGCCGTTTGCTCGCCCGGACGGATGCCCGGAACAAACGCACCACTCTTCTTCAGGTTGTCCGCCGTTTCGCGGCTGTTGAACACCAGAGCCGTGTAGAAAAAGCAGAAGAAAATGATCGCGACCGAGTACAGCGTGATGTAGAGCGGTTGACGAGGCGACAGGGCCGCGGCCAGGTCGCTGAGCCAACGCATGTTCTCACTGCTGGAGAACCAGCTCGTGATCGTTGCCGGGAACAGGATGATCGACGACGCGAAGATCGGCGGAATCACCCCGGCCATGTTCAGCTTCAGCGGCAGGTGCGAGCTCTGACCACCGTAGACCTTGTTGCCGACCTGACGCTTGGCGTAGTTCACCGTGATCTTGCGCTGTCCGCGTTCCACGAACACCACAAAAGCGGTAACCAGCACCACCAGAGCCACGATGAACAGTGCCGACAGCACGGACATCGCGTTGGTGCGGACCAGGTCCAACAGTGCAGCCAGCGCCGCGGGCAGACCCGCCACGATACCTGCGAAGATCAGGATGGAAATCCCGTTGCCGAGACCGCGTTCCGTGATCTGCTCACCCAGCCACATGACGAACATGGTGCCGGTGACCAGGGTCACGACGGTCGTGAAGCGAAACAGCATGCCCGGATCGATCACCAGTCCCTGCTGGGACTCAAGCGCCACCGAAATGCCCACAGCCTGCACCAGCGCCAGCACGACCGTGCCGTAGCGGGTGTATTGGGTAATCTTCCGACGACCGGCCTCGCCCTCTTTCTTGAGCGCTTCCAGCGACGGCACCACCACCGACATCAACTGCATGATGATGGATGCCGAAATGTACGGCATGATCCCCAGGGCAAAAATCGAGAAGCGCGAGAGCGCCCCGCCCGAGAACATGTTGAACAGGCCCAGGATCCCGCCCTGGTTCTGGCGGAACAGGTCCGCCAGCGCGTCCGGGTTGATACCCGGAACGGGGATGTGTGTACCCAAACGGTAAACCACCAGGGCGAGCACCAGGAACACGAGGCGGCGCTTGAGGTCGCCGTACCGCGTTCCGGTTTTACCCAATGCCTGCGCGTTAGCCACTCGTCACCTCGTGATCAAGCAAGCGAGCCGCCCGCGGCTTCGATGGCGGCGCGAGCGCCAGCCGTCGCGGTAATGCCCTTGAGCACGACCTTGCGCGAGAGTTCACCCGACTTGATGACCTTGGCGTAACGAACCGCCTGGCCAATCACGCCAGCCGCCTTCAGCACTTGCACGTCGATTTCGTCGACGGGCACGGCTTGCAGGTCCGACAGACGGACTTCGGCGTACAGGTGCTGACCCAGCGGGGTGAAGCCACGCTTGGGCAGGCGACGCTGCAGCGGCATTTGACCGCCTTCGAAGCCAACCTTATGGAAACCGCCCGAGCGCGACTTCTGACCCTTGTGACCACGGCCGGCGGTCTTACCCAGACCCGAACCGATGCCACGGCCGACGCGGCGCTTGGCGTGCTTGCTGCCCTCGGCGGGCTTCAGCGAATTAAGTTGCATATCCGACATGGTGATTCCTTAGGCTTCCGAGACGGAAACGAGATAATCCACCTTACGGATCATCCCACGCACCTCGGGCGTATCGACCAGCACGCGGCTGCTGTTGATACGGCCCAAGCCCAGACCGCGAACCGTGTCACGGTGCGATTGCTTGGTACCGATCACGGAGCGCACGAGGGTCACTTTGATCTGCTTCTGAGCCATGATTTACCCCAGGATCTCTTCGACGGTCTTGCCGCGCTTGGCAGCAACATCCGCCGGGGTCAGGGAGGCGCGCAGGCCATTCAACGTGGCGCGAACCATGTTGTAGGGGTTGCTCGAGCCCAGGCTCTTGGCAACCACGTTACGCACACCCATCACTTCGAAAATAGCGCGCATCGGGCCGCCGGCGATGACGCCGGTACCTTCAGCAGCGGGCGAAATCAGCACGGTGGCGGCGCCATGCTTGCCGACCACGGTGTGATGCAGCGTGCCGTTCTTCAGGGCCACCTTGAACATGCCGCGACGGGCCTGTTCCATAGCCTTCTGAACCGACACCGGCACTTCACGCGCCTTGCCCTTGCCCATGCCGACGCGGCCATCGCCATCGCCAACCACGGTCAGCGCGGCAAAGCTCATGGTGCGACCACCCTTGACCACTTTGCTCACGCGGTTGACCGCGATCATCTTTTCGCGGAGGCCGTCATCGTTCTCTTTTTCCGCGGCGTTCTTGCCTTGTACTTTAGCCATTTGACAGATCCTCGCTTAGAACTTCAGGCCGGCTTCACGCGCGGCGTCGGCCAGCGCTTTCACGCGGCCATGGTAACGAAAGCCCGAGCGATCGAAAGCGACCAGTTCGATACCGGCAGCCTTGGCCTTTTCGGCCACGCGCTTGCCAACCAGCGAAGCGGCGGCCTTGTTGCCACCTTGGCCGGTCTGGCCAGCCAGCTGGGCGCGCACTTCGGCTTCCACCGTCGAGGCGCTGACCAGAACGCGATCGCCTTCCGGCGAAATGATATTGGCGTAGATGTGCTGGTTCGAGCGGAAAACCGAGAGGCGATGAACGCGCAGCTCGTTGATCTTCCGGCGGGTCGGAACCGCACGACGCAAACGGGAAACTTTTTTGTCCATGATTCGTCCTTGCGTGCGCCGTTATTTCTTCTTGGTTTCTTTGATGACGACGCGTTCGTCCGAGTAACGCACGCCCTTGCCCTTGTAGGGTTCGGGTTCGCGGTACGCGCGGATTTCAGCGGCCACCTGGCCGACGACTTGCTTGTTGGAGCCCTTGATGACGATTTCCGTCTGGGTGGGGCATTCGGCCTTGATGCCGGCCGGCAACTTGTGCAAAACGTCGTGCGAGAAACCGAGCTGCAGCTTAACGGCGTCGCCTTGAACCGAGGCGCGGTAACCCACGCCAACCAGGTTCAGCTTGCGCTCGAAACCCTTGCTCACGCCGTTGACCATGTTGGCCACCAGCGCGCGCACGGTACCCGACATGGCGTTGGCGTGACGGGTTTCGTTGGCGGCGACAAACGTCAGCTTGCCGTTGTCCAACTGAACCGTGACGTCGCCAGTCAGGGCCTGGGTCAGGGAACCCAGCGGGCCCTTGACGGTGATCTGATCCTGCTTGATGTCGGCTTCGACACCCTTGGGCAGGTCGACCGGATACTTAGCGATACGTGACATTCGAATTTCTCCTTAGGCCACGTAGCACAGCACTTCGCCGCCGACGCCGTTGGCGCGAGCCTTACGGTCGGTCATGACGCCGCGCGAGGTCGACACGATAGCCACGCCCAGGCCGTTCATGACCTGAGGAATGCTGGTACGGCCCTTGTAGATACGCAGACCGGGGCGCGAAACGCGTTCGATGCGCTCGATGACCGGACGACCAGCGTAGTACTTCAGGGTGATCTCGAGCTCAGGCTTGGCCTGGGTGCCCTTGATTTCAAAGCTGTCGATGTAGCCTTCGTCCTTCAGCACGGCGGCAATGGCCGCCTTCAGCTTCGAGGAGGGCATGCTCACCGTAACTTTGTCCACTTGCTGCGCATTGCGAATGCGGGTCAGCATATCGGCGATGGGATCGCTCATGCTCATATTCTTTCTCCTACCAGCTGGCCTTGGTGATGCCGGGGATTTCACCCTTCATCGCCATTTCACGCAGTTTGTGGCGCGTCAGGCCGAACTTGCGGAACACACCGCGCGGACGACCGGTGACCACGCAACGGTTACGTTGACGCGTCGGGTTGGCATTGCGCGGCAGCTGTTGCAGCTTGAGCCGAGCTTGGTAACGTTCTTCGTCGGTCTTCGACTGGTCGTCGATGATCGACTTCAACTCAGCGCGCTTGGCGGCGAACTTGTCAGCCAGCTTGGCGCGCTTGATGTCGCGATTGATGAGGGAAAGTTTAGCCACGTCATCAGCCCCTTAGTTACGGAACGGGAAGCTGAAGGCCGTCAACAGCGCCTTGGCTTCTTCGTCGGTCTTCGCGGTGGTGGTGATGCTGATGTTCAGCCCACGCAGCGCGTCGATCTTGTCGTACTCGATTTCGGGGAAAATGATCTGCTCTTTCACCCCGATGTTGTAGTTGCCACGGCCGTCGAAAGCACGACCCGAGATGCCGCGGAAGTCGCGCACGCGAGGCAGCGCAACCGCCACCAGGCGATCCAGGAATTCGTACATGCGTTGACCACGCAGCGTGACCATGCAACCGATCGGGTAGTTTTCGCGGATCTTGAAACCGGCGATAGCCTTCTTGGTCTTGGTCACGACAGGCTTTTGGCCAGCGATCTTGGTCAGGTCCGAGACAGCGTGCTCGATGACCTTCTTGTCGGCGACGGCTTCCGAGACACCCATGTTCAGGGTGATCTTGGTGATGCGCGGCACTTCCATGGCGCTCTTGTAGCCGAACTTGGCCTGCAGGTCGCCAGCGACCTTGCTCTTGTAGAAATCTTGCAAACGAGACATGTCTATCGCCCCTTACGCCTTGGCGCCGACAACGGCACCATTGGAACGGAACACGCGAACCTTGCGGCCTTCGACTTCTTGCACGCCGACGCGGTCGCCACGACCGGTGGCGGGGTTGAAGAGCGCCACATTCGAGATGTGGATCGGCATGGTCTTTTCGACGATGCCACCCGGGTTGTTGGCCATCGGGTTGGCTTTCACGTGCTTCTTGACGACGTTGACGCCTTCGACCAGGACGTGGTCGGCATCGACGCGCGCCAGCACGGTACCGCGACGCTTCTTGTCGCGGCCGGTCAGGACGATGACTTCGTCGCCTTTACGAATGTTGTTCATCGTAGGGCTCCTTACAGCACTTCCGGGGCCAGCGACACGATCTTCATGAACTTCTCGGTACGCAGTTCACGCGTAACGGGTCCGAAGATGCGGGTGCCGATGGGCTCCAGCTTGGCATTGAGCAACACGGCGGCATTGCCACCGAAACGAATCAGCGAACCGTCCTTACGGCGCACGCCCTTGGCGGTACGAACCACCACGGCATTGTAAATTTCGCCTTTCTTGACGCGTCCGCGCGGAGCCGCATCTTTGACGCTCACCTTGATGATGTCGCCGATACCGGCATAACGGCGCTTGGAGCCACCGAGCACCTTAATGCACATGACATGACGCGCACCAGTGTTATCGGCCACGTCCAGCGTGGTCTGCATTTGGATCATGATTTTTCCTGTTCCAACTTAACTGGAAATACGGTTTTCCCCAAAAAAGGGAACACTGCAATTCCTGCCAGTTTTGGTCCCGTCAGGTCAGCCGCCCTGCTTTGTTGCTGGCTGGTCTTGAGCTTTCGCCCTGAAACCATCAGCTGGTGGCAACGCAACGACCCTGGGTTGAAATCCTGCGGGTATTCCCCCAACACGTTGGCCCGGCTAGTTCCAGGCCAATCGACAATCTGGGAAAGCTGACCATTCTATCCTGGTTAGATTTTGAGCGCAAGCCCTTTGTGAAAGAGAGAGCAAATACACGACAGTGCCTGTGGACAACTGCCACTTGGCCGCCGTTCGGTAGGTCCGTTTAATCCGACCCCGTTTTATTCCGATAGTAGTTGCGTTCCCAGGCGTCGTGGTTGGCCTTGCCGCGCCGGATCTCGTCGGTGAAGGGCGCAGCCATCAGCACCAGCCGGTTCAGCCAACGGATCGGCGCCCGACAGGGACGCTCGAAGTCGATGAACAGCACCGCGCGGGTGCCGTCCGTGTCGTTATGCACCTGGTGCGGATAGAGGTCGTCGAACACCACGGCCTCGCCCTCCTTCCAGTGGTAGCGCTCGCCGCCCACCTCGATCCAGCAGCGCTCGGCCGGCTCGGGCACCACGAGGCCCAGGTGCAGGCGCAGCACCCCATTGTAGGGGCCGGTGTGCAGGGGAATGCGCTTGCCCGGCTCCAGGATCGAATAGAAGGCGGTGCGCAGGCCCGGAATCTCGTGCAGCGCCCGGGCGGTGGCCGGGCAGCGCGCCAGGTTGCGGTCCGAGCGCAGGCCGTAGCCCATGAAGACGAAAGTCTTCCACTGGTCGTCGGAAGTGATCATCCCGACATCCGGGGACAGTTCATGGAAGGAAGGCAGCCGCTCGCGCTCGGCCAGCAATGCCATCAGTTCGGCGCGGATGGCCGGCGCCTGCGCCTCCAGGCGCGCCACCCACGGGAACTGGTCGTTCCGGAAGATGGGATGGTCGCCCACGAGGGACGCCTGCGCGATGCGGTGGCGCAGCCAGTCGATGAAACGGAAGAAGAAGCGGGAATAGGCACTGGGCTGGCTGGGCGGACGCGTATCGACGGGTTGCACAATAGGGATCTATATAGACAGCCAAAGATGCACCATTTTGTCCACGCGCCCCCGCGCGTGCAAGTGCCCGCCATTGGCTCCTAGGCGCCGGCGGAGATTGGCCCTCCCCGTGGCGGACAAGCTGGTTTAGACTGGCATGGGCGATTGCGATCGCTACCCACTCCTATTTCGCAAGGAAAGACAGGCATGTATGAACAGTTGGCGCTGTATATCGACGGCGAATTCGTCGCCGGCGAGGGCAGGCGCACCCAGGACGTCATCAACCCGGCCACGCTGGAAGTGCTCGGCCAGCTGCCTCACGCCACCGAAGCGGATCTGGACCGTGCGCTAGCCGCCGCCCAGCGCGCGTTCGAATCCTGGAAGAAGTCTTCTCCCATGGATCGTTCGGCCATCCTGCGCAAGGTCGCCACCCTGTCGCGCGAGCGCGCCAAGGAAATCGGCCGCAACATGACGCTGGACCAGGGCAAGCCGCTGGCCGAGGCCATCGGCGAAGTCACCTCCTGCGCCGAGCACGCCGACTGGCACGCCGAGGAATGCCGCCGCATCTACGGCCGCGTGATCCCGCCGCGCAACCCGGACGTGCGCCAGATCGTGGTGCGCGAGCCGATCGGCGTCTGCGCCGCCTTCACGCCCTGGAACTTCCCCTACAACCAGGCCATCCGCAAGATCGCCGCCGCGCTCGGCGCCGGCTGCACGGTCGTGCTCAAGGGCCCGGAAGATTCGCCCAGCGCCGTCATGGCGATCGCGCGCATGTTCCATGACGCCGGGCTGCCCAAGGGCTGCCTGAACATCGTCTGGGGCGAACCGGCCAAGATTTCCGACTACCTGATCCGTTCGCCGATCGTGCGCAAAGTGTCGTTCACCGGTTCCGTGCCGGTGGGCAAGCAGCTGGCCGCGCTGGCCGGCGCGCACATGAAGCGCGTCACCATGGAACTGGGCGGCCATTCGCCGGTGCTGGTGTTCGACGACGCCGACATCGATCGCGCCGCGACCATGCTGGCCAAGTTCAAGGTCCGCAACGCCGGTCAGGTGTGCGTCTCGCCGACCCGCTTCTACGTGCAGAACGGCGCCTACGAGCAATTCCTGGCGCGTTTCTCCGACGTGCTCAAGAACATCAAGGTCGGCGACGGCCTGGAAGCCGGCACAGACATGGGCCCGCTGGCGCACGAGCGCCGCGTGCCCGCCATGAGCGCCTTCATCGACGACGCCAAGAAGCATGGCGGCAAGGTGGTGGTCGGCGGCGGCCCGCTGGACCGCAAGGGCTTCTTCTTTGCCCCCACGGTGGTGACCGACCTGCCCGACAACTCCATGCTGATGACCGAAGAGCCCTTCGGCCCGGTGGCGCCGGTGGTCCGCTTCACCGACACCGATGAAGTGCTGGCGCGCGCCAACAGCCTGCCGTTCGGCCTGTCTTCCTACGTCTTCACCAATTCGCTGCAAACCGCCACCAAGGTCTCCAACGGCCTGGAAGCCGGCATGGTCAACATCAACCATTTCGGCAGCGCGCTGGCCGAGACGCCGTTCGGCGGCATCAAGGACAGCGGCATCGGCAGCGAAGGCGGCCTCGAAACCTTCGACGGCTACCTGGTGACGAAATTCATCACGCACATTTGACCGCCATACGGCGATGATGAACGGGCTCCCCAAGGGGAGCCCTTTTTCTTGCCTCGCGCCTTCTCAACGGCCCGACAGATCGCGACGCACGTCGCGTTGGTACGAGCCGGGCGATGCGCCAACCAGACTCTTGAACCGTTTCGAAAAGTGGGCCTGGTCCGCGAAGCCGACGCTCAACGCCACGTGGGCAGGCGCCTCCCCCCTGGCCAGGAGATGCCGCGCGCGCTCTATCCGGACCTGCAGCTGATACGCATGCATGGGCATCCCCACCTGCCTGCGGAATTGCCGCATCAGATGGTATGGACTCAGCGCGACCTCCTGCGCGATCGAAGCGATCGACAGCGCGTCGGCATAGCGATCCTCGATCAATGCCCTTGCCCGCCCGATCTCGGGCCGGGCGGCGCCCGTCCGGTCGCCGGTGGCCACGCCGCCATGGCGCGACGCCAGCAAGCCCAGCGCGCCCAGGACCAGGCTGTCCCGGGCCAGGCGCGTTCCGCCGCCTACCAGCGCGTCATGTGCATGCACCATCGCGCGAAAAACGCCGGCATCCTCGATCACGCCCGACTGGAACCCGACGGCCGTCGCCATGCCGACCGCATCCGACAGGGTCTGCGCCGGCACGTACAGCGCGCGGTATCGCAGTTCTTCCCCGGCCGCCCGCTGCCCAGTGTGCAGGTCGCCGGGATTGACCACCGATACCGAATACGGCGCGGCGAGATACGTGGCCCGTTCGCGCTGGAACGTCTTGGCGCCACGTTCGATGAGACCGAACATGAACGTATCGTGGGTATGCGGCCGGAACGCGTGCCGCACGAAACGCGCCGCGGTCGCCACGGCGCCGCAGCCGTCCAGGCGCCACACGCGCACACCGTCGCGCAGGCCGGCATAGAGGCTGCCACCCTCGACCGCAGCAGGATCAGACAAGACAGCTGCGTTGCCGTCACTAAGATCGTAGGACCTGAAATCACCCGACGAGGTCATTGACGATGTCTCCCTACTCCGACTCCTACACCCGCTTGGCGCAGGCGGCCGTTTCGCCGCCGGAAAGTTCGTATCCCGTGGCCCCGCCGCTGTACCAGACGGCCAGCTTCGCCACGGACGAGGCCAGCGTCTTCCTCGACATGGCGACGCGGCCCCTGCATTCGGGATTCTATACACGCTACGGCAACCCGACGACCCGCGCGTTCGAGTCCGCGGTGGCCGACCTGGAAGGCGGCGAGTGCGCGCTGGCGACCGCCTCGGGCATGGGCGCCATCACAGCGGCGCTCTTCGCGTTCGCGGCGCGGGGCGACCATGTGGTCGCGCAGCGCGTGCTATACGGTGGCACCACAGGACTATTGCAGAACATCGCCCCGCAGCTGGGAATCGACGTGACTTTCGTGGACCAGGCGGACGTGGCCGGGTTCGCGGCGGCCGTGCGGCCCAATACCCGCCTTTTCATGCTGGAAAGCCCGTCCAATCCAATGCTGCGACTGACCGACCTGGCGCGGCTGGCGGAAATCGCGCGGGCACGCGGCATCACGACGCTGGTGGACAATACGATCGCGTCGCCCATCAACCAGCGCCCCCTTGAATTCGGCATCGACCTCGTCATGCACAGCGCCACCAAATACCTGTGCGGCCACGGCGACGTGTCGGCAGGCGTGCTCGTTGGAGACGAGAGGCGCATCAAGGCCGTCTGGGAAAAGGCTTACCTGCTCGGCGCCACGCTGGACCCGTTCGCGGCCTGGCTGGTGCTGCGGGGCCTGCGTACGCTGCCCATGCGGGTCGCGCGCCAGAATGAAACGGCGCTGAAGGTGGCGCGGCACCTGGAAGCACACGCGTCGGTCTGCGCGGTTCACTACCCCGGCCTGGAAAGCCACCCGCAGCGGGCGCTGGCACAAACGCAGATGAGCGGTCACGGCGGCGTTCTCAGTTTCGAGGTGGCTGGAGGCATGGCTCAGGCCGAGCGAGTCGTGGGCGCGCTTGCGCTGGCCCATCGTTCGGCAAGCTTCGGGTCGTTCTCGACGCTGGTGGTGCATCCGGCGGCGATGTGGGCCGGCATGATGACACCGGAACAGTTGGCGGCCTCCGGGCTGCCGCCAGGTCTGATCCGGCTGGGAGTGGGTTTCGAGAGCCCTGCCGCAATCATCGACGATCTGGATACCGCGCTCGCGGCAGCCGACTGACGCCCCCGCTACGTCCGCGCGCGCAACTCGCGCGCGGATATGCCGAAGCGTCGCTTGAACAAGCGGCTGAAATGGGCCGGATGCGAAAACCCGACCTGATAGGCCAGCTCGGCGATACCGCGATGCCGATGGCGCGGATCCAGCAGTAGAACCCGGCAGCGCTCCAGCCGCTCGTCAAAGATGAACGATTCGACCGACATGCCGCCCCCGCGCATGATGCGATGCAGATAGGCCACGGACACGCCGCAGCCTTGCGCCACCCGTGCCGGGGACAGCGCCGGATCCGCCAGGTGCTGACGGATGTATGCGAGCACCCGCTGGCGATGCGCCAGCGTCACACTGCTGTCCGCTTCCGAGGCGTGCCCCTGCCCCGGCTGCACCAGGAACAACACGATCAGGTCGATCAGCCGTTCGCCCAGCTCCGCTGTCTCGGCCGGCGACCAGCCGTCCAATCCCTTGAACAGATGATCCATGTAGCTGGCCAGCATCGCGCCGCGTGGCGAGCCGTCGTCGACGCGCAACTTGTAGAAGGGGCCGATGCGCGAATCCCGCTGCGACAACGCGCTGCGCGGAAACGACACGCTCAGGCTGCGATAGCCGCCGGCGCCGAGCGCGGTGGCCTGGTACGGCAGGCTCTGGTTCATCAGATAGACGCAACCAGGCTCGACCTGGAATTCGCGCCCCTGCTGCACCACGGCCAGCGGCCCTGCCAACGGCAGGCCGAAGGTGTAGAACTCCTGGTCCAGCCGCGAGACGTTGCCGGCGGTGCGTTCGAGCTTCTGTCCCTGGTAATGCAGGTCGTTGAATTGCAGGCTGGCGCGCCGCACGTAGCGTACGTGGCCGGCGAACTGGCCGGCCTGGCCGTGATGCACCTCGAACGGCCCGAAGGCGTCCGACAGCGCCGCGCGCCATTGCTCGTACCGATCGGCGCCGGCGATGGCCGAAGTGGCGAATTCCGTATCGGGCATGGCGCGGTCTCCTGGTTCGCGGGGGTCGGGGTGCTCGTGACCCTGCGTCTACATATTCTTGACTCACCCTGCCGCGGGCGGTCCGGCGCATTGTGGCCGCGCCTGGCGCAAGTCTATAGTCAGCGCCACAAGCATACAACCTGGACCACCCGGGAGGAGACCCATGGCCAACGCGCCCGCACAGGCCGCTCGCCATACGCCGGCTTCGCGCTATCTGCGCTGCGAGGGCCGCGAGCTGCATTACACCGAATGGGGCCGTCCGGACGCCCCCGCGCTCATCATGTGGCACGGCCTGGCCCGCACCGGCCGCGACTTCGACGAGCTGGCGCAGGCGCTCGCCGGCGACTACCGCATCATCTGCCCGGACACGATCGGCCGTGGCCTGTCGCAATGGAGTCCCGATCCGGTGGCCGAATACCGGCTGGATTTCTACGCCCGGCTGGCGCGCGCCCTGCTCGACGGCCTGGCCCTGGACTGCGTGCGCTGGGTCGGCACCTCGATGGGCGGCGCCACCGGCATGTACGCCGCCGCCACCACGCTCAAGGATCGGATCTCGCACCTGGTGGTCAATGACATCGGGCCGTCGCTGCCGCAGCCGGCGATTGACCGCATCCTGGCCTATGCCGGCAACCCGCCGGCCTTCGACACCGTCACCGCACTGGAAACCTGGCTGCGCGCCGCCTACAAGCCATATGGCTGGCAGAGCGACGAGCAATGGCGCCGCATGGCAGAGACTTCGATGCGGCGCCTGACCGACGGCCGGGTCACGGCGCACTACGATCCGGCCATCGTCGGCCAGTTCCACCACCACCCGACGGACTATGAACGCTGGGCGGAATACGACACGCTGCGCATGCCGCTGCTGCTGCTGCGCGGCGCCGATTCCGACCTGCTGCTGCCCGAGGTCGCCGACGCCATGACCCGCCGCGGCCCGCGCGCGCGGCGCATCGACTTTCCGGACTGCGGCCACGCGCCGGCGCTGAACGTCGCGCCGCAGATCGAGGCCGTCCGCCAGTTTCTCGCCACGCCGGCCGCCGCCGCAGCCGCCGGCGCCTACTAGAATCAAGGAGACTCCCATGAAACGCATCCTGCTCGCCACGCTGGCTGGCCTGTGCCTGAGTTCCACCGCCATGGCCAAGGACTTCGTCGTGGCGCACGTCTACGACAAGACCGGGCCGCTGGAGGCCTATGCCAAGCAGACCCACAACGGCCTGATGCTGGGCCTGGAATACGCCACGCAAGGCACCATGACGGTGGCCGGCCGCAAGATCCGCGTGATCGAGAAGGACAACCAGGGCAAGCCCGACGTCGCCCGCGCCCAACTTGCCTCGGCCTATGCCGACGACAACGCCGACATCGCGGTGGGCCCGACCTCGTCGGGCGTGGCGCTGGCGATGCTGCCGATCGCCGAGGAATACGAGAAGATCCTGCTGGTGGAACCGGCGGTGGCCGACTCGATCACCGGCGACAAGTGGAACAAGTACATCTTCCGCACCGGCCGCAATTCGTCGCAGGACGCCATCGCCAACGCCGTCGCCTTCGACCAGCCGGATACCTCCATCGCCATGCTGGCGCAGGACTACGCGTTCGGCCGCGACGGCGTCAAGGCCTTCAAGGGCGCGCTCAAGCAGGCCAGGATCGTGCACGAGGAATACCTGCCGGCCAACGCCACCGACTTCACCGCCGGCGCGCAGCGCCTGTTCGACGCGCTCAAGGACAAGCCGGGCCGCAAGATCATCTTCATCCTGTGGGCCGGCGCCGGCAATCCGTTCAAGATCGCCGACCTGGATCCGAAGCGCTTCGGCATCGAGATCGCCACCGGCGGCAACACGCTGGCCGCGATGACGCCGCTCAAGTCGCTGGCCGGCATGGAAGGCGCGACCTATTACTACTACGGCATCCCCAGGAACCCGATCAACGACTGGCTGGTGGCCGAGCACCAGAAGCGCTACGGCCAGCCGCCGGACTTCTTCACCGCGGGCGGCATGTCCGCCGGCATCGCCATCGTCACCGCGCTGAACAAGAGCGCCGGCAAGAGCGACACCGACACGCTCATCAAGACAATGGAAGGCATGAGCTTCGATACGCCCAAGGGCAAGATGACCTTCCGTCCCGAGGACCACCAGGCCATGCAGTCGATGTACCACTTCCGCATCAAGAACGACGCCTCGGTGCCGTGGGCGGTGCAGGACCTGGTCAAGGAAATCACGCCCGACCAGATGGCGGTGCCGATCCAGAACAAACGCTGAGCCCTGCCCTTCATGCTGGAAACCCAATCGCTCACGATCCGCTTCGGCGGCCACGTGGCCGTCAACGCGGTGAGCTGCCGCTTCGCGCCGGGCAGCCTGACGGCCATCGTCGGGCCCAACGGCGCGGGCAAGACCACCTATTTCAACCTGATCTCGGGACAGCTGCGCGCCAGCGCCGGATCGGTGCACCTGAATGGCCGCGACCTGACCGGGCTGTCGGCGCCGGCGCGCATGCACGCCGGCCTGGGACGCGCCTTCCAGCTGACGCAGCTGTTCCCGCGCCTGACGGTGCGCGAGAACGTGCGGCTGGCGCTGCAGTCGCGCCAGCAGGGCCTGGGCTGGCGCCAGATCCGCTTCTGGCGCACCTGGGACGATGACCACGCGCTGCTGGCGCGCGCCGACGCGCTGCTCGAACGCACCCGGCTGACGGCCCGCCGCGACCAGGCGGCGGCCGACCTGCCGCACGGCGACCAGCGCAAGCTCGAGATCGCCATGCTGATCGCGCTGGAGCCGCAGGTGTTCATGTTCGACGAGCCCACCGCCGGCATGAGCGTGGACGACGTGCCCGTGGTGCTGGACCTGATCCGCGAAATCAAGGCTGACGCAGCCAAGACGATCCTGCTGGTGGAACACAAGATGGACGTGGTTCGCGAGCTGGCGGACCGCATCGTGGTGCTGCACAACGGCGAATTGATGGCCGACGGCGAGCCCGCCGAGGTGATCGCCTCGCCGATCGTGCAGCAGGCCTACCTGGGCGCCGCCCTGCCGGAGAAGACGCCATGAGTGCGGCAACCTTGCTGGAACTGAAGGACGTGCACACGCACATCGGCGCGTACCACATCCTGCATGGCGTGAACCTGTCGGTGCCGGCCGCGGGCGTCACCATGCTGTTGGGCCGCAACGGCGCCGGCAAGACCACCACGCTGCGCACCATCATGGGCCTGTGGAAGGCGACGCAGGGCCACATCGGCTTTGACGGCGCCGCGGTCGGCGGCCCGGGCGTGCGCACCTCGCCGCCCGACATGGCGCGCCAGGGCATCGCCTATGTGCCGGAGAACATGGGCATCTTCGCCGACCTGTCTGTGAAAGAGAACATCCTGCTGGCCGCGCGCCAGGCGCGCAGCGCCGCCCAACTGGACACCGCGCGGCTGGAATGGATCTTCGGCTTCTTCCCCGCGCTGCGCAAATTCTGGCTGTACCCCGCCGGCAAGCTGTCGGGCGGCCAGAAGCAGATGCTGGCGGTCGCGCGCGCCATCATCGAGCCGCGCCGCCTGCTGCTGGTCGACGAGCCCAGCAAGGGCCTGGCGCCCGCCATCATCCAGAACATGATCGACGCCTTCATCGAACTCAAGCAGGCCTCCACCACCATCCTGCTGGTGGAGCAGAACTTCAATTTCGCGCGCCAGGTGGGCGACCACGTCGCGGTCATGGACAACGGCCGCGTGGTGCACGCCGGCGGCATGGCCGAGCTGGCGCAGGACGACGCGTTGCAGACCCGCCTGCTGGGCCTGTCGCTGGGAGCCCATCAATGAGCGCCGCCGACATCGATACGCCGCTGCCCCAGACCCGCGCCGACCTGCGCCCGGTGCTGCTGGTGCTGGCGCTGGCCGCCATCGCGCTGCCGCTGGTCGGTTCGTTCTCGACCTGGGTGACGCTGACCTTCGCCGGGCTGGCGATGGGCATGATCATCTTCATCGTGGCCTCCGGCATGACGCTGGTGTTCGGCCTGATGGACGTGCTGAATTTCGGCCACGGCCTGTTCATTGCCATCGGCGCCTACATGGCGGCCACGGTGCTCGGCGCGATGTCCGACTGGACCCAGTCCGGCAGCCTGTGGCTGAACCTGGCCGCGGTGCTGCCCGCCATGATCGTCGGCATGCTGGTGGCCGGCGCGGTGGGCGTGGCGTTCGAGCGCGTGATCGTGCGGCCGGTCTATGGCCAGCACCTCAAGCAGATCCTCATCACCATGGGCGGCATGATCATCGGCGAAGAGATCATCAAGATGCTGTGGGGGCCGCAGACGCTGTCGCTGCCGTTGCCGGACGCGTTGCGCGGCGCGCTGCTGGTCGGCGACGCTGCCATCGAGAAATTCCGCCTCGTCGCGCTGGTGGTCGGCGTGGCGGTGCTGGGCGGCATGCTGTGGCTGCTCAACCGCACCAAGCTCGGCCTGTTGATCCGCGCCGGGGTCGAGGACCGCGAGATGGTCGAAAGCCTGGGCTACCGCATCCGCCATCTGTTCGTCGGCGTGTTCGTGGCCGGTTCGATGCTGGCCGGCCTGGGCGGCGTGCTGTGGGGCCTGTACCAGCAATCCATCGTGCCGCAGCTGGGCGCGCAGGTGAACGTGCTGATCTTTATCGTCATCATGATCGGTGGATTGGGCTCGACCGTGGGCTGCCTGATCGGCGCGCTGCTGGTCGGGTTGATGGCCAACTACACCGGTTTCCTGATGCCCAAGGCGGCGCTGTTCTCGAACATCGCGCTGATGGTCGCCATCCTGCTGTGGCGCCCACAGGGCGTGTACCCGGTCACGAATCGCTAGGAATCGCCCCATGCCCATCCGCCTGCTATCCGGCGATCCTCCGCGCAGCACCCTGCTGGCGGTCATGCTGGTCGCCATCGTCCTCACGCTCGCCGCCGCGCCCTTCCTGTTTCCCGGCCCCAAGTCGCTGGCCGTGGCGGCCAAGATCCTGGTGTTCGTGATCCTGGTCGCCAGCTACGACCTGCTGCTGGGTTACACCGGCATCGTCAGCTTCGCCCACACCATGTTCTTTGGCATCGGCGCCTACGGCGTGGCCATCGCCAGCGTGCGCATGGAGGCCGGCTGGCTGGCGGTGCTGACGGGCACCGCCGCGGGCCTGACGGTATCGCTGGTGTTCGCGCTCATCATCGGCCTGGCCAGCCTGCGGGTTCGCGCCATCTTCTACGCCATGATCACGCTGGCGGTGGCGGCGGCGTTCCAGACGCTGGTGTCACAGCTGTCCGACCTGACCGGCGGCGAGGACGGACTGAACTTCAAGGTGCCGCAGGCATTGCGCCCGGCTTTCCGGCCCCTGTCCGAGCCGCTGTTCGGCGTCACCGTCGACGGTCGCATCATCACCTACTACCTCATTGCCGCGGCCTGCGTCGTGCTGTTCCTGATGTTGCTGCGCATCGTCAATTCGCCGTTCGGCCGCGTGCTGCAGGCGATCCGCGAGAATCCCTTCCGCGCCGAAGCCATCGGCTATCGCACAGTGCTGTACCGCAGCCTCTCGAACCTGCTGGCGGCGGCATTCGCCACGCTCGCCGGCGCGCTGTATGCGCTCTGGCTGCGCTACAACGGCCCGGATACCTCGCTGTCGTTCGAGATCATGCTGAACATCCTGCTGATGGTGGTGATCGGTGGCATGGGCACGATGTATGGCGCGGTCATCGGCGCCAGCCTGTTCGTGTTCGCACAGAGCTACCTGCAGGACGGCCTGCACGTGATCCACGATGCCGTCGGCAGCATTGCGCCGTTGGCCTTGCTGTTCGAGCCGGACCGCTGGCTGCTGTGGCTGGGCATCCTGTTCGTGCTGTCGGTGTATTACTTTCCCACCGGGGTCGCCGGACGGTTGCGGGAAGTGGCCAGGCGCCGTTGAACCCGTTCCGGCCCGGACACGTCGATTGCGCACGACGTCATGCCGCGCTCAGCGCGGCGCTTGTCTCAAGGCCTCGCCGCCGCGTCGCATCTCATTGACCCGCCGCTGCATCTGGTCCACGCCGCGCTGGGCCTCGCCGCCGCTCAATTGCGAGCCAGACGGCGTTGGCGCGAGGGGCGCCATATTCATGGGCGTACCGGGTTTCAAGGGAATCGTGGCCGGGGGAAACGGATCCTGGGCGGCCGGCTTCTGCGTCAGCAGGCGCTCGAGGATGTGCAATTGCTCTTGCTGCGCCTGCAGCGCGCGTTCGTTATCCAGCAGTGCCTGTTCATCTTCGTCCTGTGTGCCGAAGATGGCGGCATGATCACGCGACAGGCCATCGAGGCGTACGCGCGGATCGGGTCCCGCGTTCAGCACATTGCGGCCGATGGCGGCGGGATCGGTGCTGGGCACCACCACGCCCGGCGACCTGGCTTGGGTCCCCACGGCGGGAACCGTCGCTGGCACTGCCGGGCGGCCCTGCCCGGACTCCGCCGATTGCGCCCGCGCGACCGCTGCGGGCAATGCCGCGGCAATCAACCATCCGAACAAAATCGCTTTCCTGAAAGCGCGCATGACGTTCCCGGATTCCCGAAACAAAGAAAAGCCGCAAGACGAAAAAAAACGGCAAGGGCCTGAACCCTTGCCGTTTTACCTCAGAACGGCGAACCGTTCCGAAACCTTCACTTAGATGATACGTGCGGCTTCAACCAGACGCACCACGCGCCACGACTTCGAGCGCGAGATGGGACGGCCTTCAGCGATTTCAACCGTATCGCCTTCGTTGTACTGGTTCGACTCATCGTGCGCCTTGTACTTCGCGGAACGCATGATGATCTTGCCGAAGATGGGGTGCTTGACGCGGCGCTCAACCAGAACGACGACAGTCTTGTCCATCTTGTTGCTGACGACCTTGCCGACCAGCGTACGCTGGCGCTTGGCCACTTGGGTGTTTTGGGTTTCGCTCATCTTTATTTCCCTGCCTTCTCGGTCAGCAAGGTACGCACGCGCGCGATGTCGCGGCGCACGTTACGCAGCTGGCTGGTGTTGGCAAGCTGCTGCGTGGCCTTCTGCATACGCAGACCGAATTGCGCCTTCAGCAGGCTTTCGAGCTCTTTGCCGAGCTCGGCGGCGTCTTTCGAACGGAGTTCGCTGGCTTTCATGTCTTAGTACTCCTTAAGCACCGATATGACGCGCGACGAACGTGGTCGAAATCGGCAGCTTGGCAGCGGCCAGGCGGAAAGCTTCACGCGCGAGCTCTTCGCTAACCCCTTCCATTTCGTAGAGCACCTTGCCGGGCTGAATCTCGGCGACCCAGTACTCCGGGTTGCCCTTACCGTTACCCATACGGACTTCGGCAGGCTTTTGCGAGATGGGCTTGTCCGGGAAAATGCGAATCCAGATGCGGCCGCCGCGCTTGATGTGACGGTTGATGGCACGACGAGCGGCTTCGATCTGGCGAGCGGTCAGACGGCCACGGCCGGTGGCCTTCAGACCGAATTCGCCGAACGACACGTGGGTGCCACGGGTCGCCAGACCGGTGTTGCGGCCCTTCTGCTCTTTGCGATACTTTCTGCGAGAGGGTTGCAGCATGGTTATTCTCCTTCAGGCGCCGGAGCAGCGTCCGCCTTGCGGGGACCACGGCCACGACCACCCGGACGACCGGTGCGAGCACCGTCCGGACGATCACCACGCGGAGCGCGGCGCGGACGACGTTCTTCTTCACGCGGGGCGGCGGTTTCCGGCGGCAGTTCGCCGTTGGCCAGCATGTCGCCCTTGTAGACCCAGACCTTGATGCCGATCGCGCCGTACGTGGTGTGGGCTTCGGAGGTGCCGTAGTCGATGTTGGCCTTGAGGGTGTGCAGCGGCACACGGCCTTCGCGATACCACTCGGTACGAGCAATTTCGATACCGTTCAGACGGCCCGAGCTCATGATCTTGATGCCTTGGGCACCCAGACGCATGGCGTTCTGCATCGCGCGCTTCATGGCGCGGCGGAACATGATGCGCTTCTCGAGCTGTTGCGAGATCGAGTCGGCGATCAGTTGAGCATCGGTTTCCGGCTTGCGGATTTCTTCGATGTTGACGTGCACGGGCACGCCCATCAGGCGCTGCAGATCAGCCTTCAGGCTTTCGATGTCTTCGCCGCGCTTGCCGATCACCACGCCCGGACGAGCCGAGTAGACGGTGATGCGGGCATTCTTGGCGGGACGCTCGATGATCACGCGACCAACGGAGGCGCTCTTGAGCTTCTTCTTCAGGTACTCGCGGACGCGGATGTCTTCGGCCAGCATGCTGCCGAAGGCCTTGTCGTCGGCGAACCAACGCGAGGACCAATTACGGGTGACCGCGAGACGGAACCCAGTGGGGTGAATTTTCTGACCCATCGTGACTCCTTAAGCTCCGACCTTGACCGTGATGTGGCAGGTCTGCTTCTCGATACGGTTGCCGCGGCCCTTGGCGCGAGCGGAGAAGCGCTTCATCGACTGAGCCTTGTCCACGAAGATCGTGGTGACTTTCAGTTCGTCGATATCGGCGCCGTCGTTGTGCTCGGCGTTGGCGATGGCGGACTCGACAGCCTTCTTCAGGATGGCGGCGGCCTTCTTCGGCGAGAAGGTGAGGATCTCGAGCGCACGGCCGACCTTCTGGCCGCGGATCAGATCCGCAACCAGACGCGTCTTTTGAGCGGAGATGTGAACCCCACGGATAATGGCAGTAGTTTCCATCGCTTACCTCTTCGCCTTCTTGTCCGCGGCGTGACCCTTGAACGTACGGGTCAGCGCGAACTCGCCCAGCTTGTGACCGACCATGTTCTCGTTGATGTAAACGGGAACATGCTGCTTGCCGTTGTGCACAGCGATCGTCAGACCGATGAACTCGGGCAGGATCGTCGAGCGACGCGACCAGGTCTTGATCGGCTTCTTGTCTTTGCCCGCGACGGCCGTGTCCACCTTTTTGATCAGGTGAGCATCGACAAACGGGCCTTTCTTGATCGAACGTGACATAGTGTTCGCCTCTTACTTGCGCTTGCGCCGTTGGACGATCATATTGTTCGTCCGCTTGTTGCGACGGGTCTTGTAACCCTTCGCCGGAGTGCCCCACGGGCTGACCGGTTCGCGTGCTTCACCGGTACGGCCTTCACCGCCACCGTGCGGGTGGTCGACCGGGTTCATGGCCACGCCACGAACCGTCGGGCGGACACCGCGCCAACGCATTGCACCGGCCTTGCCGATTTGGCGCAGGCTGTGTTCTTCGTTACCGACTTCACCGATGGTGGCACGGCATTCGATGTGCACACGGCGGACTTCACCCGAGCGCAGACGCACTTGAGCGTAGGTGCCTTCGCGGGCCAGCAGGACGGCGGAAGCGCCGGCCGAACGGACCATCTGGGCACCCTTGCCGGGCAGCATTTCGACGCAGTGAATCGTCGTACCCACCGGGATGTTGCGGATCGGCAGCGTGTTGCCGGCGCGGATCGGGGCTTCGATGCCCGAGATCAGCGTGGCGCCCACTTCCAGGCCGCGCGGAGCGATGATGTAGCGACGCTCGCCGTCGGCGTAGCACAGCAGAGCGATGTGCGCCGTACGGTTCGGGTCGTATTCCAGACGCTCGACCTTCGCGGGGATGCCATCCTTGTCGCGACGGAAGTCGACGACACGGTAGTGTTGCTTGTGACCGCCGCCACGGTGGCGGATCGTGATGTGACCGTTGTTGTTACGGCCCGAACCACGGGTCTTCTTTTCCAGCAGCGGCGCGTAGGGCTCACCCTTGTGCAGGTTCGGGCTGACGACCTTCACCATGCCACGGCGGCCAGCCGAAGTCGGCTTAACTTTCACGAGGGCCATTTACTTCACCTCCGCAAAGTCGATTTCCTGGCCGTCCTTGAGCGAAACGTAGGCCTTGCGCTCGTCGCGACGACGGCCAACGAATCGGCCAAAGCGCTTGACTTTGCCCTTACGGTTGAGGACCTGCACGGACTCGACCTGCACCTTGAAGAGCAGTTCGACGGCAGCCTTGATTTCCGGCTTGGTAGCGTCAGCCACGACACGGAAAGCGACTTGCTGATTCTTCTCAGCGACGAACGTGGCCTTTTCGGTCACGATCGGAGCCAGAATGACTTGCATCAAGCGTTCAGCGTTCATCCCAGCATCTCCTCGAGTTGAGCGATGGCCGGCTTGGTGATCAGCACTTTCTTGTAGTGGACCAGCGACAACGGATCGGCATAACGGGGCTCGACAACGGCAACGTGCGGCAGGTTGCGGGTGGCGAGGTAAACATTTTCATCAACGTTGTCGGTGATGATCAGGACCGAGTCCAGGCCCAGGCTCTTCAGCTTTGCAGCGGCGGCCTTGGTCTTGGGCGATTCCAGATCGAACGATTCGACGACGGCGATGCGGTCTTCGCGAGCCAGCTGCGACAGGATCGAGCGGATCCCGGCACGGTACATCTTCTTGTTGACCTTCTGGCTGAAGTTCTCTTCCGGCGAGTTCGGGAAAATCCGACCACCGCCACGCCACAGCGGCGACGAGGTCATACCGGCGCGAGCGCGGCCGGTACCCTTCTGGCGCCAGGGCTTCTTGGTCGAGTGCTTGACTTCCGAGCGATCCTTCTGAGCGCGGTTGCCGGCACGGGCGTTGGCTTGGAAAGCCACCACGATCTGGTGAATCAGCGCTTCGTTGAAGTCACGGCCGAAGATCGTGTCGGGCGCGCTGAAAGTCGCGGCCTGACCTTGGTCGTTCAGGAGCTTGAGATCCATTTACTTACGCTCCCTTCTTGGCCGGGGCCTTGATGGCCGGACGCACGACGATATCGGCGCCAGCGTGGCCGGGGACAGCGCCCTTGACCAGCAGCAGGCCGCGCTCCACGTCAACGCGAACGACGTCGAGGTTTTGAACGGTGCGGGTGACATCACCCAGGTGACCCGCCATGCGCTTACCCGGGAAAATACGGCCCGGATCCTGAGCTTGACCGATCGAGCCGGGAACGCGGTGCGAACGGGAGTTACCGTGCGAGGCGCGTTGCGAGCCGAAGTTGTGGCGCTTGATGGTACCGGCAAAGCCCTTACCAATCGTGGTGCCCGTGACGTCGACCTGTTGGCCGGCTTCGAACACCGATTCCACGGCGATCACGGCACCGGCCGAAAATTCGGCAGCGCGGGCGGGATCGAGGCGGAATTCCTTGAGGATGCTACCGGCTTCAGCGCCGGCCTTGGCGTAGTGGCCCGTCTGTGCTTGCGGCACGCGCGAGGCACGACGAGTGCCATAAGCCACCTGGATCGCGGCGTAGCCGTCGGTTTCCAGCGACTTAACTTGGGTCACGCGGTTGTTCGACACGTCCAGCACGGTCACCGGGATGGATTCACCTTCCTCGGTAAAAATGCGGGTCATGCCGACCTTGCGACCCACCAGCCCCAGCCGGTGAGCGGCGGGCGTGGGTGTCGAATTCGACATCGTTTTCTCCATTCCCGACTGCGATTGGTCGGGGCTAATCAGGCAAAAGGTAACGGCCTTTGCCCTACGACTATGTTCAACCTGGCTCGGGGTTGCACACCCCCGGAACCGGGTTTGCACGCGCCTTCACCATAGTTAGACCTGCCACAAAATGGCAAGCTTGGCATATTAGCACGTTTTTTTCAGGCAGCACAAGCACTTAGCGTAAAAGGGCCCCTGCCCGCTGCCGGCGCGCCTAGTTGTGGCGCAAAAACAAAATGGCCGCAGTCCCGAGGGATTGCGGCCATTCTTCACGAGTCCACCGGCGAAGGTAGCGGACCCGGCAGCGCCTTACTGCAGCGCGATTTCGACGTCGACGCCGGCCGGCAGGTCCAGACGCATCAGGGCGTCAACGGTCTTGTCGGTGGGATCAACGATGTCCATCAGGCGCTGATGGGTACGGATTTCGAACTGGTCACGCGACGTCTTGTTGACGTGCGGCGAACGCAGCACGTCGTAACGGCGGATACGCGTGGGCAGCGGCACCGGGCCGCGGACAACGGCGCCCGTACGCTTGGCGGTGTCGACGATTTCAGCGGCCGATTGATCGATCAGCTTGTAATCGAAAGCCTTCAAGCGGATACGGATCTTTTGGTTTTTCATGGCGTTTCCTAAAGAACGAGAGGCGAGGGCTTTGATGGGCCCTCGCTGGTTGTGTGCTGCTTAAGTGATCCGGATTACTTCAGGATCTTGGCGACGACGCCGGCGCCGACGGTACGACCACCTTCACGGATGGCGAAACGCAGGCCTTCTTCCATGGCGATCGGGGCCAGCAGCTTGACGGTCATCGTCACGTTGTCGCCCGGCAGAACCATTTCCTTGTCGGCCGGCAGGTCGATCGTGCCGGTCACGTCCGTCGTGCGGAAGTAGAACTGGGGACGATAGCCGTTGAAGAACGGGGTGTGGCGGCCGCCTTCTTCCTTGGACAGGATGTACACCTCGGAGGTGAAGTCCGTGTGCGGGGTGATCGAGCCCGGCTTGGCCAGAACCTGGCCGCGCTGGACGTCTTCACGCTTGGTGCCGCGCAGCAGGATGCCCACGTTGTCGCCGGCTTGACCTTGGTCCAGCAGCTTGCGGAACATTTCCACGCCGGTGCAGGTCGTCTTGACCGTCGGGGTGATACCGACGATTTCGATTTCTTCGCCGACCTTGATCACGCCGCGTTCGATACGGCCGGTCACCACGGTGCCGCGACCCGAGATCGAGAACACGTCTTCGACCGGCATCAGGAACGCGCCGTCAACGGCACGCTCGGGCGTCGGGATGTAGGTGTCCAGGGCTTGGGCCAGCGACAGGATCGCTTGCTCGCCCAGTTCGCCCTTGTCGCCTTCCAGCGCCAGCTTGGCCGAACCCTTCACGATCGGGGTGTCGTCGCCCGGGAAGTCGTACTTGCTCAGCAGTTCGCGGACTTCCATTTCCACCAGCTCGAGCAGCTCGGCGTCGTCAACCATGTCGGCCTTGTTCAGGAAGACGATGATGTACGGCACGCCAACCTGGCGGCTCAGCAGGATGTGTTCACGCGTTTGCGGCATCGGGCCGTCAGCGGCCGACACGACCAGGATCGCGCCGTCCATCTGGGCGGCGCCCGTGATCATGTTCTTGACGTAGTCAGCGTGGCCCGGGCAGTCAACGTGCGCGTAGTGGCGCGTTTCCGTTTCGTACTCGACGTGGGCCGTGTTGATCGTGATGCCGCGCGCCTTTTCTTCAGGAGCCGCGTCGATCTGGTCGTAGCCCTTGGCTTCGCCACCGAACTTGGTCGACAGAACGGTCGTGATCGCCGCCGTCAGGGTGGTCTTGCCGTGGTCGACGTGACCGATGGTGCCGACGTTCACGTGCGGCTTGGTGCGTTCAAACTTGCCTTTTGCCATGATCTCTATCCTTTGACTTTCAAGGAAATTTCGATATTTGCCGCGCCGCCTTGTGGGCGGTCGCGGCGAGGGTTATTTACTTGGCCCGAGCGGCGATGACTTCGTCAGCGACGTTCTTGGGGGCCTCGGAGTAATGCTTGAATTCCATCGTGTACGTGGCACGACCTTGCGTCAGCGAACGCAGGTTCGTGGCGTAACCGAACATCTCGGCCAGCGGAACTTCAGCCTTGATGGTCTTGCCACCACCGACCATGTCGTCCATGCCCTGGACCATGCCGCGACGCGAGGACAGATCGCCCATCACGGTACCGGCGTAGTCTTCGGGCGTTTCGACTTCAACGGCCATCATCGGTTCGAGCAGCACGGGGCTGGCCTTGCGCATGCCTTCCTTGAACGCCATCGAGCCGGCCATCTTGAACGCGTTTTCGTTCGAGTCCACATCGTGGTACGAACCGAAGAACAGCGTGACCTTGACGTCCACGACCGGGTAACCGGCCAGGATGCCGGCAGGCAGCGTTTCCTGGATGCCCTTGTCCACCGCGGGGATGAATTCGCGAGGAACCACACCGCCCTTGATGGCGTCCACGAACTCGTAGCCGCCGCCCGGCTGGAGCGGTTCGACCTTCAGGACCACGTGACCGTACTGACCACGACCGCCCGACTGCTTGACGAACTTGCCTTCGACTTCTTCGCAGGTCTTGCGGATCGTTTCGCGGTAGGCCACCTGGGGCTTGCCGACGTTCGCTTCCACGCCGAATTCGCGCTTCATGCGGTCGACCAGAATTTCCAGGTGCAGCTCGCCCATGCCCGAAATGATGGTCTGGCCGGATTCTTCGTCGCTGCGCACGCGGAACGACGGATCTTCCTGCGCCAGGCGCGACAGCGCCAGGCCCATCTTTTCCTGGTCGGCCTTCGACTTGGGTTCGACGGCCTGCGAAATCACGGGCTCGGGGAACTCCATGCGCTCCAGCAGGATGTGCGAATCGACATCGCACAGCGTTTCGCCGGTCGTCACGTCCTTCAGACCCACCACGGCGGCGATGTCGCCGGCCAGAACTTCCTTGATTTCCTCGCGGTTGTTCGCGTGCATCTGCAGGATGCGGCCGATACGTTCCTTCTTGCCCTTGATGGGGTTGTAGACCGTATCGCCCGACTTCAGGACGCCCGAGTAGACGCGCACGAAGGTCAACTGACCCACGAACGGATCGCTCATCAGCTTGAACGCCAGCGCCGAGAACTTCTCGTTGTCGTCAGCCTTGCGGTTGATGGCGTTGCCATCGTCGTCCTGGCCGTCGACCGGGGGAATGTCCACGGGCGAAGGCAGGTAGTCGATGACCGCGTCCAGCATGCGCTGCACGCCCTTGTTCTTGAAGGCGGTGCCGCACAGCATCGGCTGGATTTCGCCAGCGATGGTGCGTTGACGGATGGCCAGGTTGATTTCGGCTTCGTCCAAGGAACCCGTTTCCAGGTACTTGTTCATCAGCTCTTCCGACGACTCGGCGGCGGCTTCAACCAGCTTTTCACGCCATTCGGCAGCGGTACCTTCCAGCTCGGCCGGAATGTCCTTGTAGTCGAACTTGGTGCCTTGGCTGGCTTCGTCCCAGATGATCGCCTTCATCTTGACCAGGTCGATCACGCCTTGGAACGTGTCTTCGGCGCCGATGGGGATCACGATGGGCACGGGGTTCGCGCGCAGACGCGTCTTCAGCTGGTCATAGACCTTGAAGAAGTTCGCGCCGGTACGGTCCATCTTGTTGACGAACGCCAGACGCGGCACGCCGTACTTGTTGGCTTGGCGCCACACGGTTTCGGACTGGGGCTGAACACCACCCACCGCGCAGTAGACCATGCAGGCACCGTCCAGGACGCGCATGGAACGTTCCACCTCGATGGTGAAGTCCACGTGCCCCGGGGTGTCGATGATGTTGATGCGGTGCTCGGGGTAGTTGCCGGCCATGCCACGCCAAAACGCCGTCGTAGCAGCCGACGTAATGGTGATGCCACGCTCTTGCTCTTGTTCCATCCAGTCCATGGTGGCGGCGCCATCATGCACTTCGCCAATCTTGTGATTGACGCCGGTGTAGAACAGGATACGTTCGGTCGTGGTGGTTTTCCCTGCATCGATGTGCGCAGAGATGCCAATGTTGCGATAGCGCTCGATCGGGGTTTTGCGGGCCATGGTGGGTTAGTCCTTAAATTACCAGCGGAAATGGCTGAAGGCCTTGTTGGCCTCGGCCATCTTGTGCGTGTCTTCGCGCTTCTTCATCGCGGCGCCACGACCTTCGGAGGCGTCGATCAGTTCGCCAGCAAGGCGCAGATCCATCGACTTCTCGCCACGCTTCTTGGCGGCTTCACGGAGCCAACGCATAGCCAGGGCCAGGCGGCGCACGGGGCGCACTTCAACCGGCACTTGGTAGTTGGCACCGCCAACGCGGCGGCTCTTGACTTCGACGATCGGCTTGATGTTGTTGATCGCCAGGCTGAACACCTCGATCGGCTCCTTGCCGGTCTTGGTGGCGACTTGCTCGAGGGCACCGTAGACGATGCGCTCGGCGACGGCCTTCTTGCCGTCCAGCATGACGACGTTCATGAACTTGGCGAGTTCGACGCTGCCGAACTTGGGATCGGGCAGAATCTCGCGCTTGGGTACTTCGCGACGACGGGGCATTGTTGCTTCCTTGTGTCTGTTCAGTTGAACCGTGTTTCATTACACGGCCATGGCCGTCCAATAAGACGACCCCTTACGTGCCGCGCACCTTCCTGTATTGCGGTTGGCGCGGTTGCACTTCCCTGATGACGGATGGCCGTCACTCGGGGGTACTGCTGACTCGCGTTGCGAGCCCTTAGGCCTTCTTCGGGCGCTTGGCGCCGTACTTCGAGCGGGCTTGCTTGCGATCCTTGACGCCTTGCAGGTCGAGGGAACCGCGCACGATGTGATAACGCACACCGGGCAAGTCCTTCACACGACCGCCACGCACCAGAACCACCGAGTGCTCTTGCAGGTTGTGGCCTTCACCGCCGATGTACGAAATGACTTCGTAACCGTTGGTCAGACGCACTTTGGCAACCTTACGCAGAGCGGAGTTCGGCTTCTTGGGGGTGGTGGTGTACACGCGAGTGCACACGCCGCGGCGTTGCGGGCAGTTTTCGAGCGCGGGGCTCTTGCTTTTGATGATGCTGACTTCGCGCGGCTTGCGCACGAGTTGGCTAATGGTAGGCATGACCTTTGAAATCCCTTTTACGTACCACTGGGTAAGTACTTACGTACTCGTCTCCTCGAGCAATGGACTCTTGGAGAAGGCGGCTCGCGCAAAACCGCCTCAAACGTTCAAATACGTAAAAGAGCGGGCTTGCCAACAAACCATGACAAACGCACAAACCTGATGTTCGGGAGACGGCAGCGTCGGTCGACGGAGGCTCGTGACGCACCCCTTTGGCCTTGGGCGCTTCGCTAGCACGAAGGGCCGGACCTGTCTTCCTGGCGCTTTGACCACACGTCTTTGACCACACATGGTCGCCGCCCCTGGCATCAAACTTTGCGCGCGAATAAAGCAGTAAGCCCTTTAGCATAGCTTAGAACTTGGCGCACTGTCAAAAACTTTTGCGCGCATGGCGCGTGGGCGTGTTGCCGGCAAAAGACGGCCAGATAGGCGCAACTCGCGCCCAGGTCGGCAAAAATGGGGCCAAATTACCAACCGCCGACGGGAACGGCCGGTGCGGGATAGCACGGGGTCGCGAACCTCACGCGACGCGTGGCGCGAGCGCGGGGTCCAGGGAGCCAGGCGGCAATGGTAGCCGGTGGCGGACGATGCGGGCGGCTTACTGATCGGCGAACAGGTATCCGCTGCCGTAGACCGTGCGGATCGGCAACATCACACCGGCCAGCTCGGCCTTGCGGCGCAGGCGGCTGACGATGACGTCGATGCTGCGCGTGCCGCTGGAGCGCGAACCGCCCCCTTCCACCCGCAGCTCGTCACCCAGCTCGTTGCGGCCCACCGCCCTGCCCGCCACTTCCAGCAGCGAACGCACGATCAGCCGCTCGTTGGCGGACAGGGAAATCGTGGTGCCGGAGGGCGCCGCCAGGGTCCAGCCCTGATCGCGCAGCTCCCATTGGCCAGGCAGGGGTTCATCGGCCGCGGCGGCGTCCTGGCCGGCCGGCAGGCGGCGGGCCAGCGCCAGCAGGATGCAGGCCAGCTCTCTTGGGTCATGCGGCGGCGGCAGGCAGGCGTCGGCGCCGCTCTGCAGACAGCGCAGGCGGGTTTCCAGGGACAGATTGTTCCCCATCACCACGATACCCAGGGACGAGGAGCCGTGCAGGCGGGCGACCAGGGCATAGCCGATCTCGCCAAGCGTCCCTACATTCAGCACCACGGCATCATAGGTGCCATTGCTGAGCAGGCCGAACAATTCCAGAGAAGTCGAGCAGCCACGGGCCGAAATTCCAGCTTGAAGCAGTGCGGACACAGCGGTGTTACGTGCGGCCTCGTCCGGCGACATCATCAGTACGCGCAATTGATTCATAGGTTCTTTCCATCCCTTCTGCCTCCCCTTGCCCGGCAGACCGCGCCGGTTGGAGGAAGGTTGAGGACAGTTTGACCCGTTGTTGTGCAACAACTCCAGTCAAGATTCGTCAAGTTTGCAATGTTTGACAGTTCTTGGCACAACGTAGCCAACAGTGACGCGACGCGAGTTATCATTCCATTACACAATCCTTTCTTCTTCTTGCAGTAGGGCGCCACAGGGCGCGCTTGCGCAGCCAACCTTCGCGAGACCACGTCTGATGAAAATCGCGTCGCTGGAAGACGACCTGGACCAGGCGAAACGTATCCAGCAAGTCCTGACTGCCGCCGGATACACCTGCACCAGTTATCAGCAAAGCCGTGACCTGCTTGCCGCTTTGCGCAATGAAACGTTTGACCTGGTGCTGCTGGACTGGCACCTGCCCGATATCGACGGCGACGATGTGGTGCGCTGGTTGCGCGCCAACATCGGCCCGCGCGTTCCCGTCATCTTCCTGACCAACCGGTCCAGCGAGGACGACCTGGTGGAAGGCCTGCGCGCCGGCGCCGACGACTACATCGTCAAGCCGCTGCGGCCGCTGGAACTGCTGGCCCGCGTCGCGGCGTTGCTGCGCCGCAGCCAGATCGCCGAGCCCGCCGATGAACCGTTCGACGTCGCCAGCTATCGCGTCGACCCCGCTGCGCGCGCGATCTCGCTCGATGGCGCGCAGGTCGCGCTGGCGCCCAAGGAGTTCGAGCTCGCGTTGCTGTTCTTTCGCAACCTGGGCCGGCTCATGTCGCGCGATGTGCTGGCCGAATGCGTCTGGAATCGCGAGATCCCAGCCACCTCCCGCACGCTCGACACCCACCTGTCGAACATCCGGCAAAAGCTCCAGCTGCGCCCGGAACATGGCGTGCGCCTGAGTTCTTCCTACGCGCTCGGCTACCGGCTGGAGTTGCTGAGTCCGCCTGAAGATAGCCCGCCCCCCACGCGTTAGCGCCTGGCGGCATTACCTGGAGATTTGAAAGTCATGAGCCGCTGCCGCGCGCTTTCTTTGCTTGCCCTGCTTTCCGGCCTGCTGCTCGCCACTTCCTCGCATGGCCAGCCCGCTGGCGCGCTGGGAGACAATTTCATCTATCGCGTGCGCCAAGGCGACACGCTGATCGACATCGCTTCCACCTACACGCGCAATCAGGCCAACTGGAGTCCGCTGCAGACGCTCAACAGCGTCACCACGCCCGAGCGCCTGCCCATCGGCCTGGAGCTGCGCATCCCGTTGTCGATGATCCCCGAACGCGCCGCCGACGCGCGCGTGGTGCATGTCAGTGGCCAGGCGAACATCGACGGACAGTCGCTCAAACCCGGCGCGAGCGTGAGCGAAGGCAGCAAGGTCGTGACCGCGCCCAATGGTTTCGTGACGCTGGAATTGGCCGACGGCTCCAAGCTCACGCTGCCGGCCGACGGCGCGGTCGAATTGACGCGCCTGCGCCAGTTCGAAGGCACCAACCTGACCGATTCAGTCATCCATGTCGAGCGCGGCAGCGTCGAATCGAGCGTCGCGCCGGCCGGCCAGGGCGTTGGCCGTTTCGAAGTGCGCACGCCGGTCGCCGTCACGGGAGTGCGCGGCACGCGTTTCCGCGTGCAAAGCGGCAGCCATGGTGTCCACAGCGAAGTGCTGGAAGGCAGTGTGCGGCTGCAGCCGCACGCGCCCGGCGCCACGCCGGCGCAACCTGTATCGGTGGCCAAGGGCTATGGCGCAGCCATCGGCGCGGACGGCAACGTCTCGGGCGTGCGGCAGTTGCTGGCCGCGCCGCAACTCGGCCAGCCCGTGCGTGCCGGCGGCGGCGCCTGGACCAGCGCATTCGAACCGGTGCCCGGCGCGCAAAGCTACCTGGTGCGCGTCGCGCGCGATGCCGACGGCACGCAGCTGGTGTCCTCGACCCGCTTTCCCACTGCCGACATCCGCTTCAGCGCCCCCGGGCCGGGCACCTTCTACGTGACGGTGCGCGCGGTCGATGAACTGGGCCTGGGCGGCCGCGACGCCATGGCCACTTTCACCGGGGTGAACCAGCTCATGACCAGCAGCGGCCTCGGGGTCGCCACCGGCACCGGCGGACTGGTGACCCTGACCGAGTACTAGGGCCCATGGCAGACGCCACCGATCCCATCGACCGGGCCTCGCGATCAGGCCTGTGGTTGACGGTGGCGCTGGCGCTGCTGGCGGCTTTGCTCGGCTGGTTCAATGGACTGGGGCGCGTCGATCAGATCCTGTATGACCGCGCCGTCGCCTTGACGGGGCGCGATATCTCGCCCGACATCGTAATCGTGGCGATCGACGACAGCAGCATCGATGCGCTGGGGCGCTGGCCCTGGCGCCGGGCGGTGCATGCGGCGCTGCTGGACCGGCTGCAAGGCGCGCGCGCGGTGGGACTGGACCTGATCTTCGCCGAACCCGACACCACCCACCCCGGCGACGACGTCATCCTTGCCGACAGTATCCGGCGCAATGGCCACACGGTGCTGCCGGTGGTACTGGACCGGCTGATCTATCCCACGTCGATCAGCGCCCCCATCCCCGCCCTGGCCCAGGCGGCAGCCGGCAGCGGCTTCATCAACGCCAACCTCGATGCCGATGGCGTGCTGCGATCAGCGGTCCTGACGGCGCGTTTCGCCGGCCAGCGCTGGCAGCATTTCGCGCTGACCATGCTGGACGTGGGCGGGCAGGCGGACCTGGCGCAACGCCTGCTACGGCGCGCCCGGGCGGACGGCAGCATCCTGATTCCGTATGCGGGCCCGGCGGCGCATACCCGCGCCGTGTCCTATCTATCGGTCCTGCGCGGCGACGTGCCAGCGGAGCAGCTGCGCGGCAAATACGTGCTGGTGGGCGCTTGGGCCACCGGCCTGGGCGACGCGTACACCACGCCGGTATCCCACGAGGTCAGTGGCATGCCGGGCGTGGAGATCATCGCCAATTTGCTGCAGGCGGCCAACGACGACATCGCCTTCCAGCCGCCCGCCCCGTGGCTGAACGCGCTGTATTCGGCCCTGCCCGTGCTGCTGGCGTGCCTGGCACTATGGCGCTTGTCGCCCAACCTGGCGCTGTTGGTGAACATCGCCCTGCTCGCCCTGGTGCTGCTCGTCAGCCTGTTGCTGCTGGGCCACACCTATCTGTGGTTCGCGCCCACCGCCGCGCTGGTGGGCGTGGCGTTGTGCTACCCGCTGTGGAGCTGGCGCAGCCAGGAAGCCGCGCTGCGCTACATGGACAACGAACTGCGCCGGCTGCAGCGCGAATACCCGCCGGTGCTTAACGAAGCGCGGGCGCAATCCGGCGGCCCCAGCGCATCGCTCGAAAGCCGGGTCGGTGAATTGCGGCGCGCGCTCGCGCGCGTGCGCAACCTGCGGCGGTTCCTGGCCGACGGCCTGGACGGCATGCCCGACGCCACGCTGGTGTTCGACCAGGATGGCCGCATGCAATTCCGCAACCAGGCAGCGGTGATGTATTTCCAGCGGCTGGGCATGCGGCCACCGCGGGTCGGGCACCCGGCGGTCCACCTGCTCGAGAAGACCATCGGCGACAAATCGACACGCCAGCGCGTCGCCCAAGTACTGAGCGGCCAGGGACCGATCGCCGAGCAATCCCCCTGGACTGCCGATCTGGAGGTGCGCGATCACGCCGGCCGCGACCTGATCCTGAAATGCGCGCCGATCCATACGGCCGAAGGCAATTTCGCCGGCACCGTCGCCACGTTGACCGATATCTCCGGCATCCGCCAGGCCGAGCGCCAGCGCGAGGAAACGCTGCGCTTCATCTCGCATGACATGCGGGCGCCGCAGAGTTCGATCCTGGCGCTGGTGGAGATGAAGCAGGACGGCGGGACAACGGATGGCGGGGATGAAACGCTTACCCGGATCGCCGCGCTGGCCAACCGCACGCTGCACCTGGTCGATGATTTCGTGCATTTGACGCGGGCCGAGTCGATGGCCATCAACGCGGTGGAGCTGGACCTGGGCAGCCTGCTGCAGGACGGCGTCGACGAGTTCTGGGCGGCGGCGCACAAGCGCGGCATCCGGCTGGAGGTGGCTGCGCCGCTGCCCGCCGCCTATGCGCGCGGCGACCAGACACTGCTGATGCGGGCCCTGTGCAACCTGATCGACAACGCCATCAAGTACAGCCCGGCCGGGACGCGCATCGAATGCGCCATCGACCAGGCGGCGGGATTCTGGCGGATCCACGTGCGCGACCAGGGGCAAGGCATCGCGGCACACGACCTGGCGCGATTGTTCGAGCCGTTTTCACGCGTGGGGGTGGCCTCGCGTGGCGACGTCGGCGGAGCGGGCCTGGGACTGGCCTTCGTGCGCACGGTGGCGCAACGCCATGGCGGCGAAGTCGAAGTCACCAGCGAAGCCGGCAAAGGTTCGGTGTTCACGCTGCGGTTGCCCGTTGCGCCCGAGGACGCGCCGGCGACTTGAGGCCAAGGGCGCCCCGCCCCGGGGCGCTATTCAAAGACGTGGGAAATGACGGCAGGCTTGCCCGGCCTGACTTCCAGCGTGGTCCGGTATGGCGGCAGATCGGCATTGCGCAGCACCACCTGATACTTGCCGGGAATCAATCGCAGTTCCTTGACCGGCGGACTGATGCCGCGGGCCACGCCATTGATCCATACCTCGCCCCAGGGCCGGATATCGAGGCGGACCAGCACGGGAACCGGCTTGGGCTTGGGTGCTTCGTCCTGCGCCGGCGCGGCGGCTTCCGGGATCGGCGCCGCGGCGGCGGCTGGCTCGGTGGGCATGGCGGGACTGGCCGAGGCTGGCGGGGCTGAGCCAACGGGCGCCTCGGCGGACGTCGCGGCCGCGGCTCCACGTTCGCCTGTGGGGGCCGCCTCCGGCGCGCTGCCCTGCGCCGTGCCTGCCACCGGGACAGGCGGCGCGGGCTGGGGCGCCGGCGTCGAAGTTGGCGCCGCCGTTGAAGCCGGCGGGTCGGCCGGCGCCGTGGTCGGCACGGGCGGCACGGCAGGCGGATTGGGCTGTACCACTTCGGACCGGGTGATGAGCGAATTCGTCGTTCCGATACCCAGGCGGACCCAGGCATAGATACCCACCCCGATCAGCGCCACCAAGAGCAACAGCACCAGCAACGGCCGGCCGGCATTGCGCGGCTTGCGCACCTCTTGTGCCGCAGGCGCGACCGACGCGGCGACATCGGCCCGGGACGCTTCGCGGGCGACGGGCGCGGCCTCGGCATAGGCCGGGATGTCGAGCATGGCGGCCAGCTCGGCCAGGGTCTGCGGCCGGTCGGCCGGCAGCATGGCCAGGCCGCGATCGATCGCGCCAAGAAAGGCCGGGCTGTACTTCGTCAGGCCAAGGGACAGCAACGGCTCATAACTGTCGGTGGCGCGGCGTTCCGGCGCGGGTGGTGGCCGCAGGCCGATCACCAGCGCGTGCATCACCGCACAGAGCGCATAGACGTCGGTCCAGGGGCCGCGCGGCCATTCGGCGGAGTCCGTATACAGCTCGAACGGCGCGAAGCCCGGGATCGGCGTCAACCCGGTCCGGCGCGATCGCGGCAATGCCAATTCCGGCAGCAGGTGAGCACGCGCGCCTTCGTCCATGCCGACGGTATCGAGCGAAATGTCGCCACATATTTCGCCCTGCGCATGCAGGCCCATCAGGGAGGGCAGCAGGTCCGACAGCAGCCGCTTGATGCGCGCCTCCGGCACCCCGCCCGCCGCGCTGGCGGCGATGGCGCTCAAGGGGCGCAGGGCAAGCGGCGCGGCGCCTGAGAAAGGGCTGCGCGGCGTATGCAGGCCGGCGGATGAAGACATATTCAAAATACTGCGCAACGGGCGCGAAAACGGGTTAACGGCTGATAGGCGGAATATTATCCAATCCGTTACGCAAGGACATTGCCGAAAATGTCCGAGCGCATCAGGCTGTGGCACGATAGCGTATCGCCAAATTCCTCCCTTCGCTGAAAGCCTATGAAAATTCGCCTTCTCTGCAATGTGCTCGGATCCTCGTTTGTGCTGGCCGGCTGTGCCGGCCTGCCCGCCAGCGCCCCCGACCGCGCGCCCACGCCGCAAGCGCTGGAGCAGCTACAACAGGTGCGCGACCAGTACAGCGCCGGCCACTACGGTGAAGTGATCCGCGGCGTCGCCCGTTCCGATGAGCTGGCCGCGTCCAGCAAGGCCGTGCGCATCGAGGCCTACAAACTGCAGGCGTTCAGCTATTGCGTCAGCCGCTACGCGCAGTTGTGCGAGGACAGCTTCAGCCGCATCCTGCAGATCGATCCCAACTTCGAACTGGCGCCCAACGAGGCCGGCCATCCGGTCTGGGGCCCGGTGTTCCAGCGCGCCAAGAGCCAGGCCGCCAAATAGCGCCGCCATGCCCCGCGCGGGCAAAAAAAAGGCCGCTGATGCGAATCAGCGGCCTTTTTGCTTCTGGCCTCCCCGCCGGACCTGCGCGGGGGGTGCACCGGACGTCGCCCTTATTCGGCGGCGTCCTCGCTGCCCAGGTCGGACGACGGGACATCGGCGTCCGAGCCCACCGTGACCGGCGAGTCTTCGAACGGGTTGGCCAGCTGGCGGGCGGCTTCGCGTTCCGCGGCCTCCAGGGCTTCCTTGTCCTTGCGGGCGTGGTGGTACGCCAGGCCGGTACCGGCCGGGATCAGGCGGCCGACGATGACGTTTTCCTTCAGGCCACGCAGGTCGTCGCGCTTGCCCATGATGGCGGCTTCGGTCAGGACACGCGTGGTTTCCTGGAACGAGGCGGCCGAGATGAACGAGTCGGTCGACAGCGAGGCCTTGGTGATACCCAGCAGCACGTTTTCGTAGGTGGCCGGACGCTTGTCTTCAGCGTTGACGCGGTCGTTCTCGTTCAACAGCTCGGAGCGCTCGACCTGCTCGCCCGGGATGAACTCGGTATCGCCCGCATCGACGATGTTCACACGGCGCAGCATCTGACGAACAATCACTTCGATGTGCTTGTCGTTGATCTTCACGCCCTGCAGACGGTACACGTCCTGCACTTCGTCGACGATGTAGGTCGCCAGCTTCTCGATGCCCTGGAGGCGCAGGATGTCGTGGGGATCGGCCGGGCCGTCCACGATCATTTCGCCCTTGTTCACCACCTGGCCGTCGTGCACCAGCACCTGCTTTTCCTTCGGAATCAGGAACTCGTGGCTGACGCCTTCCAGGTCGGTGATGACCAGGCGCTGCTTGCCCTTGGTGTCCTTGCCGAACGAGACCGTGCCGGTGACGTCGGCGAGCATGCCGGCATCCTTGGGCGAACGGGCTTCGAACAGCTCGGCCACGCGCGGCAGACCGCCGGTAATGTCGCGGGTCTTTTGCGATTCCTGCGGAATACGCGCCAGGACTTCACCCACGGCAACCTGCTGGCCGTCACGCACGGTGATCAGCGCGCCGACCGGGAACGAGATGTTCACCGAGTGATCGGTGCCGGCGATCTTGACGTCTTCGCCGTTCTCGTTGACCAGCTTGATCTGCGGACGCATGACGATCTTGCCGCCACGGGTCTTGGGCGTGATGACGACGAGCGTCGACAGGCCGGTGACTTCGTCCACCTGCTTGGCCACGGTCACGCCTTCCTCGATGTTCTCGAAGCGGACGGCGCCACCATATTCCGACACGATCGGACGGGTCAGCGGATCCCACGTCGCCAGGCGCGCGCCGGCCTTCACGGCCTCGCCGTCGCCCACCAGCACGGTCGCGCCGTACGGGATCTTGTGGCGTTCGCGTTCGCGGCCGTTGTCGTCGAAGATCGCCAGTTCGCCCGAGCGCGAGATCGCGACGCGTTCGCCCTTGGCGTTGGTGACGTAGCGCATGGTGCTGGCAAAGCCGACCACGCCGCTGGACTTGGTTTCCACCGCGCTGGCCAGGGCCGAACGCGACGCCGCGCCACCGATGTGGAACGTACGCATCGTCAGCTGCGTGCCCGGTTCACCGATGGACTGGGCGGCGATGACGCCAACCGCTTCGCCCTGGTTCACCGAAGTGCCGCGGCCGAGGTCACGGCCATAGCAGTGCGCGCACAGGCCGTGGCGCGTTTCGCAGGTCAGCGGCGTGCGGACCTTGACTTCGTCCACGCCGATGCGGTCGATCATGTCGACCATGTCTTCGTCCAGCAGGGTGCCGGCGGTGATGGCCGTTTCCTGCGTGTCCGGGTTGACGATGTCGATGGCAGCCACGCGGCCCAGGATACGGTCGCGCAGCGGCTCGATGACTTCACCGCCTTCCACCAGGGCCTTCATGTTGTAGCCCTGCGACGTGCCGCAATCGTCCTCGGTGATCACCAGGTCCTGCGTCACATCGACCAGACGACGGGTCAGGTAGCCCGAGTTCGCGGTCTTCAGTGCCGTGTCGGCCAGACCCTTACGCGCGCCGTGAGTCGAGATGAAGTACTGAAGCACGTTCAGGCCTTCACGGAAGTTCGCGGTAATGGGCGTCTCGATGATCGAGCCGTCCGGCTTGGCCATCAGGCCGCGCATGCCGGCCAGCTGGCGGATCTGGGCGGCCGAACCGCGGGCGCCCGAGTCAGCCATCATGTAGATGGAGTTGAACGACTCCTGGCGCACTTCCTCGCCGTGACGGTTGATCACGGGTTCGGTGGCCAGTTGTTCCATCATCGCCTTGCCGACCTTGTCGCCGGCCTTGCCCCAGATGTCCACCACGTTGTTGTAGCGTTCCTGGGACGTGACCAGACCCGACGAGTACTGCTTGTCGATTTCCTTCACTTCACGGCTGGCTTCGGCCAGGATGCCTTCCTTGGCCGACGGGATCAGCATGTCGCCCATGGCGATCGAGATACCGCCGCGGGTGGCCAGGCGGAAGCCCGACTGCATCAGCTTGTCGGCGAAGATCACCGTGTCGCGCAGGCCGCAGCGGCGGAACGACTGGTTGATCAGGCGCGAGATTTCCTTCTTCTTCAGCGCCTTGTTCAGGACGGTGAAGGGCAGGCCCTTGGGCAGGATCTCGGACAGCAGCGCGCGGCCGACGGTGGTTTCGTGGCGGCGGATCACCGGCTGCCATTCGCCATTCTCGTCACGCTCGTGTTCCTTCAAGCGCACGGTGATGCGGCTTTGCAGCTCGACTTCGCCGTTGTCGTAGGCGCGTTGCACTTCGGCCACGTCGGTGAAGAAGATGCCCTCGCCCTTGCCGTTGATGCGCTCGCGCGTCGTGTAGTACAGGCCCAGCACGATGTCCTGGGACGGCACGATCGACGGTTCGCCGTTGGCCGGGAACAGCACGTTGTTCGAAGCCAGCATCAGCGTGCGCGCTTCGAGCTGGGCTTCCAGCGACAGCGGCACGTGGACGGCCATCTGGTCACCGTCGAAGTCGGCGTTGAACGCCGCGCAGACCAGCGGGTGCAGCTGGATGGCCTTGCCTTCGATCAGGACCGGCTCGAACGCCTGGATGCCCAAACGGTGCAGCGTGGGCGCACGGTTCAGCATGACCGGGTGTTCGCGGATGACTTCTTCCAGGATGTCCCAGACCACCGGTTCCTGGCTTTCCACCAGCTTCTTGGCGGCCTTGATGGTCGTGGCCAGGCCCATCATCTCCAGGCGATTGAAGATGAACGGCTTGAACAGTTCCAGGGCCATCAGCTTGGGCAGGCCGCACTGGTGCAGCTTGAGCTGCGGACCCACCACGATGACCGAACGGCCCGAGTAGTCGACGCGCTTGCCCAGCAGGTTCTGACGGAAACGACCGCTCTTGCCCTTGATCATGTCGGCCAGGGACTTGAGCTGGCGCTTGTTGGCGCCGGTCATGGCCTTGCCGCGGCGACCGTTGTCCAGCAGCGAGTCGACCGCTTCCTGCAGCATGCGCTTTTCGTTGCGCAGGATGATTTCAGGAGCCTTCAGCTCCAGCAGGCGCTTCAGACGGTTGTTGCGGTTGATGACGCGGCGGTACAGGTCGTTCAGGTCGGAGGTCGCGAAGCGGCCGCCGTCCAGCGGCACCAGCGGACGCAGGTCCGGCGGCAGCACGGGCAGCACTTCCATGACCATCCACTCGGCCTTGATGCCGGACTTCTGGAAGCCTTCCAGCACCTTCAGGCGCTTGGAGATCTTCTTGATCTTGGCTTCCGAGCTGGTGGCCTTCAGTTCGCCGCGCAGCGTTTCCACTTCGCGGTCGATGTCGATGGTGCGCAGCAGTTCGCGCACGGCCTCGGCGCCCATCAGGGCACGGAAGTCGTCGCCGTATTCCTCGGTCTTGGCCAGGAAATCGTCATCCGACATGATCTGGCCGCGCTTGAGCGGCGTCATGCCGGGTTCGATCACGCACCAGGCTTCGAAGTACAGGACGCGTTCGATGTCGCGCAGGGTCATGTCGAGCACCATGCCCAGACGCGACGGCAGGCTCTTCAGGAACCAGATGTGCGCGACGGGGCTGGCCAGCTCGATGTGGCCCATGCGTTCACGGCGAACCTTGGCAACGGTAACTTCAACGCCGCACTTCTCGCAGATCACGCCACGGTGCTTCAGGCGCTTGTACTTGCCGCACAGGCACTCGTAGTCCTTGATCGGGCCGAAGATCTTGGAGCAGAACAGACCATCACGCTCGGGCTTGAACGTGCGGTAGTTGATGGTCTCGGGCTTGCGAACTTCGCCGTAGGACCACGAACGGATCTTCTCGGGCGAGGCGATGCCGATCTTGATGGCATCGAATTGCTCGTCTTGCGAGACTTGCTTAAAGAGGTCGAGTAGCGCTTTCATTAGTTACGCTCCAAATCCATGTCCAGGGCCAACGAGCGGATTTCCTTGACCAGCACGTTGAACGATTCCGGCATGCCGGCATCGATGACGTGATCGCCCTTGACGATGTTTTCGTATACCTTGGTGCGGCCGGTGATATCGTCGGACTTCACCGTCAGCATTTCCTGCAGGGTGTAGGCGGCGCCGTAGGCTTCCAGCGCCCACACTTCCATTTCCCCGAAACGCTGGCCACCGAACTGCGCCTTGCCGCCCAGCGGCTGCTGGGTCACGAGCGAGTACGGGCCGGTCGAACGCGCGTGCATCTTGTCGTCGACCAAGTGGTGCAGCTTCAGGTAGTGCATGTAGCCGACGGTGACCGGACGCTCGAACTTCTCGCCGGTGCGGCCGTCGTACAGCCACGCCTGCGTGCGCGAGGGCGTCAGCGCCATGCGCTTGGCGACGTCGTCCGGATAGGCCAGTTCCAGCATCTTGGTGATTTCCTCTTCGGTCGCGCCGTCGAAGACGGGCGTCGCGAACGGCACGCCGTTCTTGAGGTTCTGGGCCATTTCCATGACTTCTTCGTCGGTCAGCTCGTCGATGCGCGCGCCGGTGCCGGTCGTGTTGTAGACCTTGTCCAGGTAAGCGCGGACGTTCTTGACCTGCGCGGTGCGCTCGTCGCGCAGCATGTCGGCGATGCGGTGACCCACGCCCTTGGCAGCCCAGCCCAAGTGCACTTCCAGCACCTGGCCCACGTTCATCCGCGAGGGCACGCCCAGCGGGTTCAGAACGATGTCGGCCGGCGTGCCGTCAGCCATGTGCGGCATGTCTTCCACCGGGGTGATGCGCGAGACCACGCCCTTGTTGCCGTGACGGCCTGCCATCTTGTCGCCAGGCTGCAGACGACGCTTCACGGCCAGGTAGACCTTGATCATCTTCAGCACGCCCGGGGGCAGCTCGTCGCCCTGCGTCAACTTCTTGCGCTTCTCTTCGAAGGCCAGGTCGAACTGGTGACGCTTCTGCTCGAGCGATTCCTTGGCCTGCTCCAGCACCACGGCGTGGGGCTCGTCGGCCAGGCGGATGTCGAACCACTGCCAGCGGTCCAGATCAGCCAGGTAAGCCTTGGTGATCGTCGCGCCCTTGGCCAGCTTGCGCGGGCCGCCGTTGACGGTCTTGCCGACCAGCATCTTCTCGATACGGTCGAACTGGTCGTTTTCAACGATGCGCAGCTGGTCGTTCAGGTCCTGGCGATAGCGGCGCAGTTCATCGTCGATGATGGACTGGGCGCGCTTGTCGCGCACGATGCCTTCGCGCGTGAACACCTGCACGTCGATCACGGTGCCGGTCATGCCCGAAGGCACGCGCAGCGACGTGTCCTTAACGTCGGACGCCTTTTCACCGAAGATGGCGCGCAGCAGCTTTTCTTCCGGCGTCAGCTGGGTCTCGCCCTTGGGCGTGACCTTGCCGACCAGCACGTCGTCGGCGCTGACTTCGGCGCCGATGTACGTGATGCCCGAATCGTCCAGGCGGTTCAGTTGCGTCTCGGCCAGGTTGCTGATGTCGCGCGTGATTTCTTCCGGACCCAGCTTGGTATCGCGAGCGACAACCGTCAGTTCCTCGATGTGCACCGAGGTGTAGCGGTCATCGGCCACGACCTTTTCGGAGATCAGGATCGAGTCTTCGAAGTTGTAGCCGTTCCAGGGCATGAACGCGATCAGCATGTTCTGGCCCAGGGCGAGTTCGCCCAGGTCCGTCGATGCGCCGTCGGCCAGCACGTCACCCTTGGCGACACGGTCGCCACGCTTGACGATGGGACGCTGGTTGATGTTCGTGTTCTGGTTGGAACGCGTGTACTTGATCAGGTTGTAGATGTCGACACCGACTTCGCCGGCGACGTTTTCTTCGTCGTTCACGCGGATCACCACGCGTTCGGCGTCGACGTGGTCGACCAGGCCGCCACGCAGCGCCTGCACGGTGGTGCCCGAGTCAACGGCCACGGTGCGCTCGATACCCGTGCCCACGACCGGCTTTTCCGGACGCAGGCAAGGCACGGCCTGACGTTGCATGTTGGCACCCATCAGCGCGCGGTTCGCGTCGTCGTGCTCCAGGAACGGAATCAGCGAGGCGGCGACCGACACGATCTGCGACGGGGCCACGTCCATGTAGTGCACGTTGGCCGGGGCGGTCAGCATGGTTTCGCCGGCTTCACGGCAAGCCACCAGGTCGTCCACGAACTTGCCTTCCTCGTCCAGCGCGGCGTTGGCCTGCGCGATGACGTAGTGGCTTTCTTCGATGGCCGACAGGTAGTCGATCTGGTCGCTGACGCGGCCGTCGACGATCTTGCGGTAAGGCGTTTCCAGGAAGCCGTACTCGTTCAGGCGAGCGTACAGCGCCATGGAGTTGATCAGGCCGATGTTCGGGCCTTCCGGCGTTTCGATCGGGCACACGCGGCCGTAGTGGGTCGGGTGCACGTCACGCACTTCGAAGCCGGCGCGCTCGCGGGTCAGACCGCCCGGGCCCAGTGCCGAAACACGACGCTTGTGCGTGATTTCCGACAGCGGGTTGGTCTGGTCCATGAACTGCGACAGCTGGCTCGAACCGAAGAACTCCTTGATGGCGGCCGAGATCGGCTTGGAGTTGATCAGGTCGTGCGGCATCAGGTTTTCGGTCTCGGCCTGGCCCAGACGTTCCTTGACGGCGCGTTCGACGCGCACGAGGCCGGCGCGGAACTGGTTCTCGGCAAGTTCGCCGACGCAACGCACGCGGCGGTTGCCCAGGTGATCGATGTCGTCGATCTGGCCACGGCCGTTACGCAGCTCGACCAGCACCTTGATGGTTTCAAGGATGTCTTCGTTGGTCAGCGTCATCGGGCCGGTGATGTCCTCACCACGGCCCAGGCGGCTGTTGACCTTCATGCGGCCGACGCGCGACAGGTCGTACGTTTCTTCGCTGTAGAACAGGCGCTGGAACAGCGCTTCCACCGCTTCTTCGGTGGGCGGTTCGCCAGGACGCATCATGCGGTAGATGGCAACGCGCGCGGCCATCTGGTCGGCGGTTTCATCGGTGCGCAGCGTCTGCGAGATGTACGGGCCGCGATCCAGGTCGTTCGTGTAGAGCGTCTGGATGTCGTGCACGTTGGCGGCGCGCAGGGCGCCCAGCACGCTTTCGGTGATCTCGTCGTTGGCGTTGGCGATGACTTCGCCGGTATCGGCGTCAACGATGTTCTTGGCCAGCACGCGGCCGTACAGGAAGTCTTCCGGCACGGAGATGCGCTGGATGCCGCCGGCAGCCAGGTCGCGCAGGTGCTTGGCGTTGATACGCTTGTCTTTCTCGACGATGACCTTGCCCGAACGGTCCGCGATGTCGAAGCGGGCCATTTCGCCCTTCCAGCGCTCGGGCACGAATTCCATCATGGCGCCTTCGCTCTTCAACTCGAAGTTGTCGAAGTCGAAGAAGTTGGCCAGGATCGATTCCGGCGTCATGCCGATGGCCTTGCACAGGATCGTGACAGGCATCTTGCGGCGACGGTCGACGCGGAAGAACAGGATGTCCTTAGGGTCGAATTCGAAATCCAGCCACGAACCGCGGTAGGGAATCACGCGGGCCGAGAACAGCAGCTTGCCCGAGCTGTGCGTCTTGCCGCGGTCGTGCTCGAAGAACACGCCAGGCGAGCGGTGCAGCTGCGAGACGATGACACGTTCGGTGCCGTTGATGACGAACGAACCGGTGCCGGTCATGAGCGGAATCTCGCCCATGTAGACTTCCTGTTCCTTCACTTCCTTGACGGTGGGCTTGCTGACTTCGCGGTCAAGCAGCACCAGGCGGACCTTGGCTCGCAGGGGCGAGGCATAGGTCAGGCCACGTTGCTGACATTCCTTGACATCGAACACCGGTTCGCCGAGCACATAGCTCACGAACTCCAAGCGCGCCATACCGTTGTGACTAACGATCGGGAAAATCGACGAAAACGCCGCCTGCAAACCGTCGGCTACGCGATCGGACGGGGCGGTATCCGCCTGCAGGAAAGTTAGGTAGGATTGAAGCTGAGTCGCCAAAAGGAAGGGAACGTTTTGAACGTCTTCACGCTTGGCGAAGCTTTTGCGGATGCGCTTTTTTTCGGTGTACGAGTAAGGCATGAGCACTCCGACTCGAGGTTGCATGGGCCGTCAACCACGGCCCCAGGTGATACGACTCCAGGAAACCCCTCTGGAAAGGGCATGACCCCAGCAGGGGTTTCCTGGAAACGCAAAAGCCCGGGGACGGCAAATTGCGCTGTCCCCGGGCAAGTTGACGCAGGTCTTACTTGACTTCGACCTTGGCGCCAGCTTCTTCCAGCTTCTTCTTGGCGGCTTCGGCGTCAGCCTTGGCAACGCCTTCCTTGACGGGCTTCGGAGCGCCGTCGACCAGGTCCTTGGCTTCCTTCAGGCCCAGACCGGTCAGCTCGCGCACGGCCTTGATGACGGAAACCTTGTTGGCGCCGGCTTCAGCCAGGACAACGGTGAACTCGGTCTGCTCTTCAGCAGCGGCGGCGGCGCCACCAGCGGCGGGAGCAGCGACAGCGACAGCGGCGGCAGCAGCCGACACGCCGAACTTCTCTTCCATTTCCTTGATCAGCTCGGACAGTTCGAGCACGGTCATGCCAGCGATGGCGTCAAGGATTTCAGCTTTGTTAAGTGCCATTTTTAAGAACTCCAAATATTGGGTAATGCCAGGGTTTGGGTGTCGCTCGGTCGTTCAGCGAATTTCCGTGAAGGGCGGGGATTAAGCCGCGGCCTTCTGGTCGCGCACGGCGGCGAGGCCACGGGCGAACTTGGTCGGAACTTCGTTGAGCGTACGCACGAATTGCGCGATGGGGGCTTGCATGGTGCCCAGCAGTTTCGACAGCAACTCTTCGCGCGAGGGCATGGTGGCCAGGGCCTTCACGCCTTCTTGGTTCAGCAGGCTGTTGGGCAGAGCGCCCGCCTTGATGACCAGCTTGTCGTTGCTTTTCGCGAAACCTGCGAGGACCTTGGCCGCCGTAACCGGATCAGCGCTGATGCCATAGATCAGCGGGCCGGTCAGTTGCTCGGCCAACGGCTCGAAAGCCGTGCCGGCAACAGCACGACGGGCCAGCGAGTTCTTCAGAACACGCAGATACACGCCCGATTCACGCGCAGTTTTGCGCAGTACGGTGACAGAGGCGACGTCCAGACCACGGTACTCGGCGATAACAATCGATTGCGCCTTGGCCACTTCGGCCGAGACTTCCTCGATTACCACCGCTTTCTCTTGACGATTGAGACTCACGGTTTGAACACTCCATCAAAAGACGCCTGGGGCCGGAGCCTTGCGCGTCAACCGAATGCGGCGCCTGGTCGAGTTCTTCGGGTAAAGAAATCTTCCTGGGGACGCCGTCTACGCTGGATCCGAACTTTGCGAGCTTCGGGATTAAGCGGGGCGGCGGGATAGTGCTTCCACCGACCTGCTCCAGCGGTCTTTGACAGCAGCATCCGGAGGAATCCGGATGCGGCCCAAAGTACGTTTACAGCTGTTGGCTTAGTTGGTAGCCGACAGCGAGGCAATTTCCACGCGCGCACCGCCGCCCATCGTGGACGAAACGGCCAGCTTGCGCAGGTAAATGCCCTTGGCAGCGGCGGGACGAGCCTTTTGCAGGGCGTCGACCAGAGCGGCCAGGTTGGTTTGCAGCTGTTCCACGCCGAACGACGCGCGGCCGATCGTGGCGTGGATGATGCCGGCCTTGTCGGTGCGGTACTGAACCTGACCGGCCTTGGCGTTCTTGACGGCGGTGGCGACGTCGGGGGTCACGGTGCCGACCTTCGGGTTCGGCATCAGGCCACGCGGGCCCAGGATCTGACCCAGGGCGCCGACGACACGCATCGTGTCGGGCGAGGCGATGACCACGTCGAAGTCCATCTGACCGGCCTTGATCTGGTCAGCCAGGTCGTCCAGGCCGACGATGTCGGCGCCGGCGGCCTTGGCGGCCTCGGCCTTGTCGCCTTGGGCGAACACGGCGACACGGACCGTCTTGCCGGTGCCGGCGGGCAGCACGACCGAGCCGCGGACCAGTTGGTCCGACTTCTTCGGGTCGATGCCCAGCTGCACGGCCACGTCAATCGATTCGTTGAACTTGGCGACAGCGGTTTCCTTGACCAGGGTCAGGGCTTCGGCGACCGGGTACAGCTTGGTGCGGTCGATCTTTTGCGCAATGGCGGCGGCGCGCTTGCTCAGTTTTGCCATGATTAGATCCCCTCAACCGTGATGCCCATGCTGCGGGCGCTGCCAGCGATCGTGCGGACGGCGGCGTCCAGATCGGCGGCGGTCAGATCGGGGCCCTTGGCCTTGGCGATTTCTTCAGCTTGCGCGCGGGTCAGCGTGCCGACCTTGTCGGTATGCGGCTTGGACGAACCCTTTTGCACGCCGGCGGCCTTCTTGATGAGGACCGTCGCGGGCGGGGTCTTCATGATGAAGGTGAAGCTCTTGTCGGCGAAAGCGGTGATCACCACCGGAATCGGCAGACCAGGCTCCATGCCTTGGGTCTTGGCGTTGAACGCCTTGCAGAATTCCATGATGTTCAGGCCACGCTGACCCAGGGCCGGGCCAATCGGGGGGGAGGGGTTAGCCTTACCAGCCGGCACTTGCAGCTTGATAAAGCCGACGATCTTCTTCGCCATGCTTTGCTCCTTGCGGGTTATATCGCCCTAGCGCGCGGCCAGGGCTCCCCGGGGGTTGAAATCAGGTCTTTTCGACCTGGCTGAAATCCAGTTCGACGGGGGTGGCACGACCGAAAATCGTGACAGACACGCGAACCTTGCTCTTTTCGTAGTTGACTTCTTCGACGTTGCCGTTGAAGTCCGCAAACGGACCTTCCTTGACCCGAACCATCTCGCCCACTTCGAACAGGATCTTGGGGCGGGGTTTCTCGACGCCCTCTTCCATCTGGGAGAGGATCTTTTCGACTTCCTTTTCGGAAATCGGGGTCGGACGATTGCCCGAGCCACCCAAAAAGCCGGTGACGCGGTTGGTATTCTTGACCAGGTGCCACGTTTCGTCGGTCAGGTCCATTTCAACCAGGACATAACCGGGGAAAATGCGGCGCTCGGTGATCGACTTCTGGCCACCCTTGACCTCGACGACTTCCTCGGAGGGCACAAGAATGCGGCCGAAAGACGTTTGCAGGCCCGCGCGCTCGATGCGCTCGTTCAGGGCCTTGTGTACGCTTTTTTCCATGCCGGAGTACACATGGACGACATACCAACGCTTACTCATTCGCCGTCCTTATTTCCAGCCCAACAACAGGCCGTAGAGAATCCATTCGATGCCCTTGTCGAGCACCCACATGAAAATGCCCATGACCGCCACGAACGCGAAAACGATGCCCGTCATCTGGGTCGTTTCCTTGCGGGTCGGCCACGACACACGCTTGACTTCGTTGTAGGACTCGCTGGCAAAGCTCAGGGTGCGACGGCCGGGTTCACTGAACCACGCGATCACGGCTGCGATCACGAGGCCGCCGACAAAGACGCCGATACGGGCAGGCATCGGTTGCGCGCTGAGCACGGAAAACCCGACGATGCCAGCAATAACGACAAGAACCGCCAGCCCGAGCTTGACCCGGTCGGCGGTACTGGTTACGGTTTCTACGCTGGTATTAGACATATTGCGACGCGAGCCGCCGTGAATGCGTAACTCGCGATGATCTCCCGCGGGTTTATCCTGGCGGTGGCAGGGGCAGTAGGAATCGAACCTACAACCTTCGGTTTTGGAGACCGACGCTCTGCCAATTGAGCTATGCCCCTAAAACTCACACATCACTACACGTGCACTACACTTTCGCCGTTCCAGCCAGGCCGCCACGCGTAGCGGCTTGCGGAACCAAACATCATACTACTTTTACAGCAAAGATGGATAGAGGGGCTTGAGAGCCCACTCTACCCATCCGGGTATTGCTTACTTCAGGATCTTGGCGACGACGCCGGCGCCGACGGTACGACCGCCTTCACGGATGGCGAAACGCAGGCCTTCTTCCATGGCGATCGGGGCCAGCAGCTTGACGGTCATCGTCACGTTGTCGCCCGGCAGGACCATTTCCTTGTCGGCCGGCAGGTCGATCGTGCCGGTCACGTCCGTCGTGCGGAAGTAGAACTGGGGACGATAGCCGTTGAAGAACGGGGTGTGGCGGCCGCCTTCTTCCTTGGACAGGATGTACACCTCGGAGGTGAAGTCCGTGTGCGGGGTGATCGAGCCCGGCTTGGCCAGAACCTGGCCGCGCTGGACGTCTTCACGCTTGGTGCCGCGCAGCAGGATGCCCACGTTGTCGCCGGCTTGACCTTGGTCCAGCAGCTTGCGGAACATTTCCACGCCGGTGCAGGTCGTCTTGACCGTCGGGGTGATACCGACGATTTCGATTTCTTCGCCGACCTTGATCACACCGCGTTCGATACGGCCGGTCACCACGGTGCCGCGACCCGAGATCGAGAACACGTCTTCGACCGGCATCAGGAACGCGCCGTCAACGGCACGCTCGGGCGTCGGGATGTAGGTGTCCAGGGCTTGGGCCAGCGACAGAATCGCTTGCTCGCCCAGTTCGCCCTTGTCGCCTTCCAGCGCCAGCTTGGCCGAACCCTTCACGATCGGGGTGTCGTCGCCCGGGAAGTCGTACTTGCTCAGCAGTTCGCGGACTTCCATTTCCACCAGCTCGAGCAGCTCGGCGTCGTCAACCATGTCGGCCTTGTTCAGGAAGACGATGATGTACGGCACGCCAACCTGGCGGCTCAGCAGGATGTGTTCACGCGTTTGCGGCATCGGGCCGTCAGCGGCCGACACGACCAGGATCGCGCCGTCCATCTGGGCAGCGCCCGTGATCATGTTCTTGACGTAGTCAGCGTGGCCCGGGCAGTCAACGTGCGCGTAGTGGCGCGTTTCCGTTTCGTACTCGACGTGGGCCGTGTTGATCGTGATGCCGCGTGCCTTTTCTTCAGGTGCCGCGTCGATCTGGTCGTAGCCCTTGGCTTCGCCGCCGAACTTGGTCGACAGAACGGTCGTGATCGCCGCCGTCAACGTCGTTTTGCCGTGGTCAACGTGACCAATCGTACCCACGTTCACGTGCGGCTTGGTACGTTCAAACTTGCCTTTTGCCATGGCTGACTCCTGACCTGGATTGCGCTTTTGACTGAAGCTGCTGACTGAAGAAAAGACTTTGGAATTTGTGGTGCCCATGGCGCGGATCGAACGCGCGACCTCTCCCTTACCAAGGGAGTGCTCTACCACTGAGCCACATGGGCATGTGTACTGCTTGGAGCGGGTGAAGGGAATCGAACCCTCGTCGTAAGCTTGGAAGGCTTCTGCTCTACCATTGAGCTACACCCGCGGCTGTCCTTTCACCACCTCACTATCTATCCCAGACTTTCAAAACTAAGGCCTTGGAGAACCAGCCTCCTTCGTTGCGAAGGCCGCCCAGTTCCCTAGGCCTACATTTTAAAATCCAGGCAAACATCGCCTGGATTCAGGTTTGGGTCTCTGGTGGAGGAGGTTGGATTCGAACCAACGTAGGCGCAAGGCCAACAGATTTACAGTCTGCCCCCTTTAACCACTCGGGCACCCCTCCAGCGGAGAACTTGAGATTATGAACACTTTCAAATCCGCTGTCAAACGCCTGGGACGAAAAATATTCAAAACTTTCGTTCTGCCTGCCGCGTTTCCGCGCAGAGGGGGCGAAGCTTACAAGATTCCGCGAACGGCTGCACGAAAAAGTTCGGCGTACTGGTCTGGCGTGTAGGCGACGGGGTTGGTGCCGCCCGACGGATCCTCGCTTGCCATGCGCCCTACCCGCTCGGCTTGCGCGGCGTCGATGCCGATGTCGGCCAGGGTGTGCGGGATGCCGACGGTCTCGCGCAGGCCCAGCACCCAGTCGAGCACGGCGCCGGGGCCGTCATCCGGCAATGCCAGATAGCGCGCCAGCGCCTGCAGCCGCGGCGCCACCGCGTGCTGGTTGGCCTTGAGCACGTAGGGCATGAGGATGGCGTTGAGCATGCCATGATGGGCGTCGTACAACGCCCCCAGCGGATGCGCCAGCGCGTGCATCGCGCCCAGGCCGCGCTGGAATGCGGTGGCGCCCATGCTGGAGGCCACCAGCATCTGCTGGCGCGCCTGCAGGTCGGCGCCATCGGCCACGGCCTGCGGCAGGTATTCCTTGATCATGCGCATGCCTTCCAGCGCGATGCCGGCGGCCATCGGATGGAAGAACGGCGAACAGTAGGCTTCGAGGTTGTGCGACAGCGCATCCATGCCGGTGGCCGCGGTGATGCGCGGCGGCAGGCCGACGGTGAGCTCGGGATCGAGGATGACGATGGCGGGCAGCATGCGCGCGTGGAAGATGATGCGCTTGACCTGCGCCGCCTCGTCGGTGATGACGGAGGCGCGCCCCACTTCCGAGCCCGTGCCCGCGGTGGTCGGCACCGCCACCACTGGCGCCATGCCGGCCACGTTCACGCGCAGGTAGTTGTCGCCCACGTCTTCGAAGTCCCACAGCGGACGCTTCTGGCCGGCCATCAACGCGATGGCCTTGGCCGCGTCCAGCGCCGAGCCGCCGCCGAACGCGATGACGCCATCGTGGCGGCCTTCGCGATAGCGCGCCACGCCGTCGTCCACGTTCCTGCCGGTGGGGTTGCCCTTCACTTCGTGGAACAGGCCGCATTCGAGTCCGGCCTGGCGGCAGCCGCGCACCGCATCGGCGATCATGGGCAGCGCGGCCAGGCCGGGATCGGTGACCAGCAAGGGGCGCGCCATGCCGAGTTCGCGGCACCAGTCGGGCAACTCCTTGATGCGGCCGGGGCCCGCCTTGATGGCGGTGGGATAGTTCCAGTTGACGCTGGGGACGGTCATGTCGGCTCCTGGTCGCGCGCTCAGGCGTTGCGGCGCAGATGGAAGGATTTGGCTTGGGTGAGCTGTTCGTAGCCGACGCGAGACAGCGAAACGCCGCGGCCGGTTTGCTTGACGCCGGTCCACGCCAGCGCGGGATCGAGGTAGTCGCAGCGGTTCATGAAGACGGTGCCCGTGCGCAACTGGCGGCCGAGATGCAATGCGGCCTCTTCATCCTGCGTGAAGAGGGCGGCGGTCAGGCCGTAGGGGCTGTCGTTCATCAAAGCGACGGCCTCTTCGTCGCTGTCGACCGGCATCACGCCGACCACGGGGCCGAAGCATTCATCGTTCATCACGCGCATGCGGTGATCCACCTGCGTCAGCAGTGCCGGCGCCACGTACGGCGTGCCGGCGCGCGCGGCGGCGAAACGCGTGGCATCGACCAGGTTGCGGGCGCCGCGCGATTCGGCTTCGGCGACCACTTCGCGCACCTCGTCGGCCGCGCGCGTGCGCACCACCGGGCCGAGCGTGGTGTCTGGCTGCAAGGGGTCGCCCAGCACGTATTCGCCGGTCAGCGCCGCGGCGCGGTCGATGAAGTCCTGGTAGCGGTCGCGCGCCACGTAGATGCGCTGGATGCCGCAGCAGGACTGGCCGGAATTGAAGAAGGCGCCGTCCACCAGCGTCTCGACCGCGTGCGCCAGGTTGGCGTCGGCGCGCACATACGCGGGGTCGTTGCCGCCCAGCTCCAGGCCCACGCCGATGAAGCGGCCGGCGGCGGCCTGCTCCACGCTCCGGCCGCCACGCACCGAACCGGTGAAGGACACGTAGCCGACCTCGGGCGCGCGGATCAGCCGCTGCGCGATGTCATGGTTCGCGTGCAGGTACTGGAACACGCCATGCGGCACGCCGGCCTCGCTGAAGGCGCGGCCGATAAGCTCGGCGCACAGCGGCGTCTGGTCCGAGTGCTTGAGGATCACGGTGTTGCCAGCCATCAGCGCCGGCACGATGCTGTTCACCGCCGTCAGCAACGGATAGTTCCACGGCGCGATGGTGAGCGCCACGCCGATCGGCTCGCGGCTGATGAAGCGCGTGAAACCCGCGATCTCCGGCACCTGGATCGGCGCCAGCGCCTCGGCGGCGATGCCGATCATGTGGCGCGCGCGCGCTTCGAAGCCATCCACTTCGCCAGGCGTGTAGCGCAAGGGGCGGCCCATCTGGATCGTAATCGCGCGCGCGATCTCGGCCTTGCCGGCGACGAAGCGCGTCACCGCATCGGACAGGATGCGGCCGCGCTGCTCGATGCCGAGCGCGTGCCACGCGCCCTGCGCGGCCTGCGCGTCGGCCAGCGCCTGCGCGACCTGCGCCTCGCTGGCGTAGGGGCGGCGCACGACTTCGCGGCCGTCGATGGGACTGATGGTGATGAGTTCCTGCGTCATGGCGACCCTGTGCATGCGTGGTGAAAAGATGAAGCGGCGGCGTTCAGATGATCTCGAAATAGCGAGCCAATTCCCAATCGGTGACGTGACGGCGGAACTGGCGTTCTTCCCATTCGCGCGTGGCGGCATAGTGCTCGACGAAGGCATCGCCGAACAGCTCGCGCGCGGCTTCGGACTGGCGCAGGCGCTGCGCCGCTTCCCACAACGTGGTGGGCAGGTGCAGGCGGTCGGGAAACTGCTGCGTGTAGGCGTTGCCCTGCACCATTGGTTCGGGTTCCAGGCCCTGCTCGATGCCATGCAGGCCAGAGGCCAACGCGGCGGACAGCGCCAGATAGGGATTGGCGTCGGCCGAGCCGATGCGCACTTCGACGCGCTGCGACTTGTCGCTGCCCGGGATGAGGCGCAGCGCGGTGGTGCGGTTCTCCATGCCCCAGGTGGCGTCCAGCGGCGCCCAGTAACCCGGCACCAGGCGCGAATAACTGTTGATGGTCTGCGCGTACAGCGCCATGAATTCGGGCAGGTAGCGTTGCACGCCAGCCATGAAGGCCGCCTGCGTCGCGCTCATGCCGTGCGGACGCGACTCGTCGTAGAAGGCCGAGCGGCCGCTGGTGCGGTCGCGCAGCGACAGGTGGATGTGGCCGCTCTGGCCGGGATGCTCGTGGGACCACTTCGCCATGAAGGTGGCCATCAGGCCGTTCTGCTGCGCCAACGCCTTGGTGAAGGTCTTGAAGAGGAAGGCCTTGTCGCCGGCGGCGGCGGCCTGGTCGACCGCGATGGCTGCCTCCAGCACGCCGGGGCCGGTCTCGGTATGCAGGCCTTCGATCGGCATGTCCATGCGCTCGCACATGTCGAGCAGCTTGCGATAGAAGTCGCCCTGCACCGTGCTGCGCAGCACCGAATAGCCGAAGTTGCCGGGGGTCCAGTTCTCCATGTCGCGGTAGTGTTTGGCGCGCACCGAATGCGGCGTTTCGCGGAACATGAAAAACTCGTACTCGAGCGCGGCGTAGACCTCGAAGCCCATGCCGGCGGCGCGATCCAGCGTGCGATGCAGCAGGCGGCGCGGGCAGATGTCGGCGGCGGGGCCTTCGAACTCGGCCAGGAACAGCAGCATGTCCTCGCCGCCGGGCCCCTGCTCCAGCGGCAGCCGGCGGCAGGTGCTGGGCACGATGCGCAGCTTGGCATCGGGATAGGCCGTGTGCCAGCCGGTGTACTTGGTGTTGTCGTAGAGCTGGTCGTCCAGGTCCCAGCCAAACACCACGTCGCAGAAAGCCAGCCCGCCGCGCAGCGCGGCCAGGAATTTGTCGCGCCTGACGTACTTGCCCAGCATGACGCCATCGACGTCGGACAGGCCGATCTTGATATGCGAGAGCGTGCTGGCCTGGACCAGCCGCTCCGCGTCTTCCACCGTTGCTACCCCTAGTGCATGCATGGCTCGTTCACCTTGTCGTGGCTGAAGCGTTGCGTTGACGTGCGGGGTCGCGGGGCGCGGTGTTTCAGGTCACGGCCGCCCCCAGCATCCGCATCGCCTCGCGATGCAGCTGCGGCGTGGCGGCCGCGATCACGCGGCCCTGCGACGCGAGGCCTAACGGCTGCCCCGACCAATCGGTAATGACGCCGCCCGCGCCTTCGATCACGGGCATCAGCGCCAGGTAGTCATACGGCTGCAGGCCGGCCTCGACCACCAGGTCGACGTGACCGCTGGCCAGCAGGCCATAGCTGTAGCAATCGCCGCCATAGCGGCGCATGCGCACCGAGCGCGCCAGCGCGTCGAATGCGGCCAGATCGGCGCCTTCGAAGATGTCGGGCGAGGTGGCGTAGAGAATCGCCTGGTCCAGTTCGGTGCATTGACGGGTGCGGCAGGGCTCGCCATTCAGGCGCGCGGGCGAACCGGCGGCGCCGAGCCAGCGCTCGGCCATCATGGGAATGTCGATCAGGCCCAGCACCGGGCGGCCGCGGTGCAGCAGGCCCAGCAGCGTGCCCCACAGGGGATTGCCGGAAATGAACGCGCGGGTGCCGTCGATGGGGTCGAGCGACCACACCCACTCGGCCTCGGCATGGCTGGCGCCGTATTCCTCGCCGAAGATGCCGTGATCCGGATACTGGCGGGCGATGGCTTCGCGCAGCGCTTGCTCGACCTCGCGGTCGGCGCGGGTGACGGGACTTTCATCCGCCTTGGTCTCCACCATCAGGGGGTGGCGGAACCACCGGCGCGACAGGGGCCGGACCTGATCCGCCAGCGTCTGGGCGAACGAGGAAAACGCGGCCAATTGCTGCGCGGTGGGCAGCGGCGAAGTTTGCATGACGAGCTCCGAGGCGTAACGCGGCGCGGAAAGACCCATGCGATTCGGGTTTTTCCAGTCTAGACACGTTGCCACAAATTTGCAAATATACCTAAAAACACAACCCGGGAAACGCAACGTTTCCTCGCGCAACCCTACCGCCCCGCCCGCAGGTCGCCGTCCGCAGAAAAGCAGCTCATCGCCGTTGCCGTGTATTCCTTTCCGGAGTCCCATCATGCAATGTAAGAAGAAGCTTGGTCTTGTGGTTGCAGTAATTTCCCTAGGTTTTGCCCAGGCCGTCCACGCCGGCGCGATCACCGTCTACACGGCGCTGGAGGAAGACGAGATTGCCGCCTACCTGAAGGCCGCCAACGCCGCCCTGCCCGACGTGAAGGTCAATGTGCTGCGCCTGTCCACCGGCGACCTGGGCGCTCGCCTGATCGCCGAGGCCGGCAATCCGCAGCAGGACGTGATCTGGGGCTTCGCGGTCAGCAACATGCTGGATCCGCGCCTGCAGAAGCTGCTGGAACCGTATGCGGCCAAGGGCATCGAAGCCCTGCCCGCGCAATACAAGGCCGCCGACAACAAATGGTTCGCCGCCACCGGCTACGTGGCCGCGTTCTGTGTCAACACCGACCGGCTCAAGTCCAGGAACCTGCCGATGCCGACCTCGTGGGAAGACCTGACCAAGCCGGTCTACAAGGGCGAGATCGTCATCCCCAGTCCGGCCGCATCCGGCACCGGTTATCTGCAGATCGTCGCGCTGCTGCAGGGCCTGGGCGCCGAGAAAGGCTGGGCGCTGCTCAAGGATCTGGACAAGAACGTGGCGCAGTACACGCCGTCGGGGTCGCGCCCCTGCAAGATGGCGCGCGCCGGCGAGTATGCGATCGGCGTGTCGTTCGCGTTCCCGGCGATGCAATCGATCGAGGAAGGCTTTCCGGTGAAGATGGTGATCCCGTCGAAATGGGTGGGCTATGAGCTGGAAGCCTCGGGCCTGATGAAGACCGCCAAGAATCCCGCGGACGCCAAGCGCTTCCTCGACTGGACGCTGTCGGCGCAGGCCGGCGGGCTGTACAGCAAGTACAAGGAGCTGGTGACGATTCCCGGCGCCGCCCCCAACAAGGCGGCCGAAGCCGCGGGCTTGCCCAAGGACCTGACCGCCGTGCTGTATCCGGTGGACTTCCAGAAATCGGCGGCGGAACGCGACGCTACCATCAAGACCTGGCAGGACACCATCAAACGCTGACGGCGCGCGCGGCCGGCGCCGCCGGCCGCCACGCCACCGCCTGGAGTGGCCATGTACCTGGAATTGCGCGGGATCCGCAAGACCTTCGACGGCGCGGTGGCGCTGGAAGGCATCGACCTGTCGGTGGGCGAACATGAATTCGTCTGCCTGCTGGGGCCCAGCGGCTGCGGCAAGACCACCCTGCTGCGCATCGTCGCCGGCCTGCTGCCATTCGACAGCGGCACCATCACGCTGGGCGGACGCGACCTGTCGGCGCTGCCGGCGCGCAAGCGCGGCTTCGGCATCGTGTTCCAGTCGTATTCGCTGTTTCCCAACATGACGGTGGCCGAGAACGTCGGCTACGGGTTGCGCATCCGCGGCGAGACGCGCGAGCGCATCGACGCGCGGGTGCGCGAATTGCTGGCGCTGATCAAGCTGCCGGATTATGCACAGCGTTATCCCCACCAGTTGTCCGGCGGCCAGCAGCAGCGCGTGGCGCTGGCGCGCGCGCTGGCGGTGGACCCTGCGCTGATCCTGCTTGATGAACCCCTGTCGGCGCTGGATGCGCGCGTGCGCACCGACATGCGCGCCGAGATCCACGACGTGCAGCGACGCCTGCGGATCCCGACCATCATGGTGACGCACGACCAGGAGGAAGCGCTCACGCTGGCCGATAAGATCGTATGCATGAATGACGGCCGCGTCGAGCAGGTGGGATCGCCTTCCGACCTGTATCTGCGGCCGAGCACACGCTTCGTCGCCAACTTCGTCGGCCTGAGCAACCTGTTGCCGACCGACTGGGTGCGCGAGGCCATGCCGGCGCTGCTGGCGACTCGGCCCGATGGCGCCAGCGAGCGTTTCGAGGCCTGCCTGCGGCCGGAAAACCTGCGCGTCGCCGCCGACGAGCGCGGGCCGGGCCGGGTGCGCGAAATGACCTTCATGGGCAACCTGACGCGCGTGCGGGTGGACTGGCGAGGCCGCGAGTTGCTGGTCGAACAGCAGGGCGCGGCGGGCCTGTCGCAGGGCGCGCCCGTGCGGCTGGACATGGCGCCGGAACAATGCGCCTGGGTTCGCGTATGACTGCGTCCGCCACGCCGGCACGCGCGGGAGTCATGGCATGAACACGGTTCGTATCGGCGCCGCCACTTCGCCGCGGGCCAATCGCTCGTCGGCCTCCCTGGATCGACTGCTGCTATGGACCTGCGTCGGCATCCCGATGGCGGGCCTGGCGCTGTTCTTCCTGTATCCATTGGCCACGGTCGGCTGGCGCAGTCTGGTGGAACAGGACGGCGCTATCGGCCTGGGCAACTACGCCGACGTGTTCGCCACCCGCGGCATCCTGACCGCCACCGCCAACAGCCTGACGATGAGCGCGGCCACCACCGCCGTCAGCCTGCTGCTGGGCTTTGCCATCGCTTTCGGGCTGGACCGCAGCCGCATGCGCGGCAAGGCGCTGGTCAAGCTGGCGCTGGTGCTGCCGCTGCTGGCGCCGTCGCTGGTGCAGGGGCTGGGGCTGATCTTCATCCTTGGACGCAACGGCCTGGTGCATCGCTGGACGGGCTGGGAATTCGACATCTACGGGTTCTGGGGCCTGCTGATCTCCAACGTGTTCTACGCCCTGCCCCAGGCCGTGCTGATCCTGCAGGCGGCGCTGCGCAACACCGATGCGCGCTATTACGACGCGGCCGAGGTGATGGGCGCGTCGAGCGCGCGGCAGTTCTTCGACATCACGCTGCCCAACTGCAAGTTCGGGCTGCTGAGCGCGGCGTTCGTGGTGTTCGTCATCACCATCACCGACTTCGGCAACGCAGCGGTGATCGGCGGCAACTACCGCGTGCTGGCCACCGAGATCTACAGCCAGGTATCGGGGCAGATGAATTTCGGCATGGGCTCGGTGGTGGGCATTTTGCTGCTGCTGCCGTCGCTGATCTCGGTGCAGATCGAACGGGTGGCCTCGCAGCGCCAGTTCGGCGCCGCCTCGCCCAGCGGGCTGCGCGTCACGCCGCAGCCGGCGCGCGGCCGCGACCTGGCGTTCACGGCCGGCGTATTGCTGTGCGCCAGCGCCATCGTGGTGACGGTGGGCACGGTGGTGTTCGCCAGCTTCATGCGGCTGTGGCCCTATCGCATGGAATGGACCCTGAAGCACTACGACATCACCGTCAGCGGCGGCTATGCGCCGCTGTGGACTTCGCTGTACCTGTCGCTGGCGGCCGCGGCCGGCGGCGTGCTGCTGCTGTTCTTCCTGACCTTCGGCGTATGCCGCATCCCCCGCGCGTGGGCCAAGCTGGTCTACCTGGTGTCGGTGCTGCCGGTGGGCGTGCCGGGGCTGGTATTGGGGCTGTCCTACATCTTCGCCTTCAACTCGCCTTCCACGCCGCTGTACGCGCTATACGGCAGCGCCGCACTGATCGCGCTGTGCAACTTCTACCACTATCACACGCAAGGCTTCCTGACGATGATGGCCGGCATGCGCGCGGTGCCGCAGGCGCTGGAGGAAGCGGTCAGCTGCCTGGGCGGCGGGACGTTGCACATCGTGCGCGATGCGGTGCTGCCGCAGATCGCCCCAACGGTGCTGGGCGTGTTCTTTTTCCTGTTCATGCGTTCCATGGTGACGCTGTCGGCGGTGATCTTCCTGGTCACACCGTCGGTCAGTGTCGCGCCGGTTTCCGTACTGCGGCTGGACGAAGCGGGGTTCGTCTCGCAGGCCGCGGCCTATTCGACGCTTATCATGCTGGTCGTGGGTGGTTCGCTGCTGGCGATGCGCGCGTTGATCGCGTTGCCGGCGCGGCGCCGCAAATAGAGATTAGGAAGCATCCGATATGTGGCAAGAAGAGCGGTATCAGAGAATCCGCGCCCTGCTGTCTTCCCTGCAGCAGGTATCGACCGACCGTATCGTCGGCGAACTGGGGGTATCGCGGGAGACCGTCCGGCGCGATCTGCTGGAGCTGGAGGCGATGGGCGAGCTGCGCCGCGTGCATGGCGGCGCGGTGCCGGTGCACAGCGAGCCGCCGATCACGGAACGCGTGCACACCCGCGTCAAGTACAAGCGCGCCATCGCGCGCGCTGCGGCCGGCCTGGTGACGAGCGGGCAGACGCTGTTCCTGGATGCGGGCAGCACCACCAGCATGCTGGCGGACGAGCTGGCCAAGCTGAGCGGGCTGACCCTCATCACCAATTCGTTCGACGTGGCGCTCAAGGTCGGCGCCGCCGGCAGCGGGGCCAATGAACTCATCATGCTGGGCGGATCGGTGGGTGGGCCGGTGTGCGCCACCGCCGGCGACATCACCATCGCCGAGATCCACCGCTACCGCGCCGACGTGGCGTTGCTGTCGCCGGTGGGCGTGGATGCCGAATGCGGCGCCACCAGCTACGACCTGCGCGAAGCCGAAGTGGCGCGCGCGATGGCCGCCAACGCCAAACAGCGCATCCTGCTGGCCGATTTCAGCAAGATCGGCCTGTGCAGCCGGGTGTCGTACTGCGAAGTGAACCGCATCGATCACCTCATCACCAACACCAACGCGCAGAAGCAGCCTGCCTTCGCGGCCCTGAAGGCCGCGGTCGGCAAGGTTCTGGTGGCTTAGCCGCCGCTTCAATCCACCGACACGCCCGCGACCTTGACCATGTCGGCCCAGTACGTGGTGTCCTGTTGCAGGCGCTTGCCGAACGCATCGGGCGCGCTGCCGACGGGCTGGCTGCCGCCGGCCTGGATCTTGGCGATCACGTTGGGCGATTCCATGGCCTGCGCCACCGCTTGCGCCAGGTAGGCGATGCGCTCGGGCGGCGTGCCGGCCGGCGCGAACAGGCCGTACCAGTCGTCGGCCGTGATGCCGTCCATGCCGGATTGGCCAAGCGTGGGCGCGCCCTTGAAGATGCCGATGCCGTTCTCATGGCTCAGCGCAAGGATGCGCAGCTTGCCGGCCGCCACCATCGGCTCGGCCGAGGCCGGCGAAGTGATCAGCATGTCGACGGTGCCGCCCATCAGGTCGGTGATGGCGGGCGCGGCGCCGCGATACGGCACGTGCACCAGTTTCACGTTGGCCTTCTGCGACAGCAGCGCGCCCATCAGATGGCTCATGGTGCCGTTGCCGGGCGTGGCGTAGGTGATGACGCCGGGCTGCTTGCGCGCGGCGTCCAGGTAGTCGCCCAGCGACTTGTAGGCGCTTTCGCTGCGCGCCACCAGCACCAGCGGCGCCGAGGTGATCTGCGAGATCGGCACGAAGTCCTTGAGCGGATCGAAGCCCACGTTCTTGTACAGGCGCGGGTTGACCGCCATGACGCTGGTCTGCGACATCACCAACGTATAGCCGTCGGGCTTGGCGCGCGACACCTGCGAAGTGCCGACGTTGCCGCCCGCGCCGGAACGGTTTTCCACCACCACGCTCTGGCCGGTGATCGCCCCGAGTTCCTGCGCGATCAGGCGCGCCACGCCATCGTTGCCGCCCCCGGGCGGGAACGGCGAGACCACGGTGATGGCCTGCTTGGGGTAGTCGGCCAGGGGCGCGGGCGCCTGGGCGTGGGCGTTCAGCCCCCACGCCAGGCAGGCCAGGGCGGCGGCGGTCTTGCAGGCATGTTGCAGCTGGTACTTGTTCATCGATATTTCCCCTTGTGATTGGCGGCCGGATGCTCGGCCGTCCATTGCATTTCGGTTCGCCATGAACCGTCCGCGCCCCGTCGGCGAAGCGCCGGGGCGTGCTGATCGGATGAAGCGTGTGGCGTGGCCACGGGGGCAGTCCGCCCCGATGGTCACCCCGCCGGGAAGCGATACGCGGCGCGTTCGTGCGCGTCGATCTGCTTGACCAGGTTGGTTTCCCAGGCGAGGTACTGACGCGCCGCGGCCTTGTTGCCGTCGTGGCGGTCGTGCACGAAGAACAGGTAATCGATGCAATCGCGGTCGGCGGGCGTGGACGGCGTGGATTCCAGCGCGATGCCCGCCGCCGACCAGCCGGCCGCCGTGCCCAGATTGACGGCAACGTCCCCCGCGCCGCGCGCCCGCAGGTCCGCCGCGGCCCAGGCGGCCACCGCGAGTTCCTCGGCCAGCAGCACCAACGGACGTGCCGGGTCCAGCGCCAGGCCGGCAAAGCGCGGCCGGATGGCCCATTGCGCTCCCGCGATGTGTTGGGCGCGATAGCGCATGCTGGGGCGGATGTCGATGAGTTGCGCGCCTGCGTCCAGCGCGGCGGCCAGCGCCGCGTCATCCAATACCTTGACCGGCGGTTCGGCGATCGGGGCGACAGCCGCTTGCAGGTCGGCCCCCACGCCCTCCTGCAGCACGCTCGCGTCCCAGCCCATCTGGCGCAACCAGCTGGCCACCACCGGCGCGCGCACGCCTTCGCCATCGAACACCACGATGCGCGCGCCACGCACGGCCACGTACTGGTCGGTGGCCTGGATCAACTGGCCGCCGGGCGTGTGCTGCGCGCCGCGCAACGAGCCTTGCGCGTACTCCTCGGCACTGCGCACGTCGCACAGGAAGGTGCTGCGGCCCGTGTCGGCCAGCCAGCTGCGCACCTGCGCGGCGTTCACCCACGGCACGCCATGGCGTTCGGCCAGGCCGGCCGAGCGTTGCGCCAGCGCCGGTATATCGGCCGCGGCAACGGCATCCTCATATCGACGGCTGGCGCCATGATCGAGCTTGAAATCCGCCAGGTACCAGCCCTGGGTGCCGTTCTCCAGCGCGTAGACGGGATTGGGCACGCCCAGGTTGATGAGGGTCTGCGCGCCGATGATGCTGCGGGTACGGCCGGCGCAGTTGACCACGATGGTGGTCTTCGGATCGGGCGCCAGGCCGTGCGCGCGCAGCGCGAGCTCGCCGTTGGGGCAGCAGATGCCGCCGGGGATGCTCATCTTCTGGTATTCGGCGTAGGGCCGGCCGTCGAGCACGATCAGGTCGTCGCCACGACGCTGGCGCTCGGCCAGTTCGGCCGCGCTGATGCGCGGCGTGTGGAAGACTTCTTCGGCGAGCTCGCCGAAAGTCTTGCTCGGGACATTGACCCCGGCGAAAGCGGCGTAGCCATCGCGTTGCCATTGCGCGATGCCGCCTGCGAGGCGGTGGACCTGCGTGTAGCCCACGGCCCGCAAGGCCGCTGCCGCGCGCGCCGCGACGTCATCGTCATCCCCCGCGTCGTAGACCACCACGCGCGCATCGCGCCGCGGCGCCAGGCGCGCGATATCGGCCTCGAGCCGGCTGAACGGCACCGGCGCCGCATAGAACAGGTGGGACTCGCCGTATTGGCCATGCTCGCGCACGTCCAGCAGCGCAATCTCGCCGCCGTCATGCAGCCAGCCCTTGAGGGTGTGCGAGTCGATATCGGCCAGTTTCAGGTCGGAATGGGAATGCATCGTTAAATCCGCAGGGAATCGGGGGAATGGGAATTCAGGGCCGCCAGGACGGGCCGCAATTGGCCGAATGCCTGTTCGAGATCGGCGATCAGGTCGTCCGGATCCTCCAGCCCGATATGCAGGCGCAGCATGGCGCCGTGCGGGGCCACGGGCAGGGATCGCGCCTTGGCCAGATTGACGGGTATCACCAGGCTCTCGAATCCGCCCCAGGATGCGCCGATGCCGAACAGGCGCAGCGCGTCGATGACGCGTTCCATGTCGGCATCGGCGATGCCGGCGGCGAACTCCAGCGTCAGCAGGCCGTTGGTGCCGGTACACTCGCGACGCCAGACCGCGTGTGCGGGGTCGTCAGGCAGGGCCGGGCACAGCACGCGCGCCACTTCCGCCCTGCCCTGCAACCACTGCGCCACGCGCAATGCGCTGCGGGCATGTTGCGCCAGGCGCAACGGGAGCGAACGCATGCCGCGCAGCACCAGATAGGCATCGTCGGCGCCAACGGTCTGGCCGAAATCGATGCTGGCGCGTTCCAGCGCGCGCCAGGCGCGCGCATTGGTCACGACCGCGCCCATCATCACGTCGGCGTGGCCGCCCAGGTATTTGGTGGCGGCGAGAATCGAGATGTCCGCGCCCAGCGCCAATGGCTGGCACAGCAAGCCGGACGCCCAGGTGTTGTCCACAGCCAGCCAGCAATCATGGCGTTGCGCCAACTCAGCCAGCTGCCGCAGGTCCGGCATTTCGTAGGTGAGCGAACCCGGCGACTCGGCATAGATCATGCGCGTATTGGGACGCAGCAGCTGCGCCAGGCCGGCGCCGTCCGGGGGACAGAAAGTGAATTCGATGCCCAGCCGCGACAGGTGCTCGGCGCAGAAGCGGCGCACCGGTTCGTAGACCGCATCGGTCACCAGCACGTGGTCGCCGGCGCGCAGATAGGCCAGCAACACGATGGCGATGGCGGCCTGCCCGGTGGGGTACAGCTGGGCGCGATGCCCCTGCTCCAGCTCGACCAGCGCGTCTTCCAGCGCGTGCGTGCTGTCGGTGCCGCGCGCGCCGTACGACGGCAGGCGTTCCTGTTCGCGGCGGGCGCGGGTGTCGCGCCAGGCCGCGACGCTGTCGAACACATAGGTGCTGGCACGCGTGACCGGGGTGTTGACCCAGCCGGCATGGGGACGCCCGGCGCGCAGCAGGCGCGTCGCGGACCGCAGGGGCTTGTTCATGATGGTCAGCGGCGGGTCTGCACGCCGATCGGCATGACCTTGCAGGTGCCGGCGGCCAGGTCGAAGGCCAGCCGCTCGGTCAGCGTTTCGAGGGCGCGGCCGTACATGTGCAGGTGGCGGATGACGCTATCGCCCTGGATCTCGACGGCATGGATATCGTCGGGCATCAGCGCGATGCCGGTGCCCGGCCCCACCACCACGGTCCCGGTCTTTTCCAGGCGCCCCACGCCGGGCACGGAGCCATCGTCGGTGCGGTCGTAGACGTAGTTGTATTCCACGCCTTCCACGGCGGCGATACAGGCCCACGTGGTGTGGTTGTGCGGCACGATCTGCTTGCCGGGACGCATCACGTTCAGGTAGAGCGCGTAGCTCTTGTCGGCGTCCTCGCCGATCAGGTAGCGCGCCTGGCGTTCGCCCTCTTCCGGCGCCGGGTAGCGGTCCTGGGCCCACCAGTCGGTATGGCCGGCCAGGCCAATCAACTCGTCCAGCACGACCTTCAGGCTGTCACGGTTCAGGCCCTTATTTCCTAAAGTATTTTTAATATTTCCGATGGCGCTGTCGATGCCTTGTTGCTGGGGATGCGTGGTGCTCACAATGACTTTTCCTCTTGTTTCATGAGTTATTGCAGTCACTGTATCGCCGCGCGCGAGCGCCAACAATTTAAATTGCCTTAATATTCCATAAGCATCTCTAATACTTTCGACTCGCTGCTCCCATGCGCAATCTCGACCTGGACCTGCTGCGCACGCTGACCGCGATCGCGCGCTACGAAACGTTTTCCGAAGCGGCCAACCGGTTGCACAAGACGCAATCGGCGGTGACGCAGCAGATGCAGCGGCTGGAAGCGGCCATCGGTTTGCCGCTGTTCGAGAAACAGGGGCGCAACAAGGCCTTATCCACGCATGGACGGCGCCTGGTCGAATACGCGCGCCACATGCTGGCCATCAACGATGAAGCGCTGCGCGCGCTGCAGGATGCCCCGCTGGAAGGCGACCTGCGGCTGGGCGCGCCGCTGGACGTGGCCGACACCATCCTGCCGACCCTGCTGACCCATATCGCGCGCTCGGCGCCGCGCGTGAAACTGGAGATCCGCACCGATCGCAGCCCATTCCTGATGGACGCATTGCGCGCCGGAGAACTGGACCTGACCATCTCGACCCGCTTCGACCAGGAGTTCGAGGGCGTGGCGCTGCGCACCTCGCCCACGGTGTGGCTGGCCTCGGCCGACTACGTGCATGACCTCAACGCGCCGGTGCCGCTGGTGCTGGCCGACGAACCCAGCATCTTCCGCCGCCTGGCGCTGACCGCGCTGGAACAGGCGCAGGTGCGCTGGCACACCAACTACGTGGCGCCCAACCTGGTGAGCATCAAGGCCGCCTTGCGCGCAGGCCTGGGCGTGACCGCGCGCAGCGTCGAACTGCTGGCCCCGGAAATGCGGGTGCTCGGGGAAAAGGAAGGCCTGCCACCGCTACCGGACGTGACGTACTTCCTGTGGATAAGGCGAGACCTGATCAATCCGCTGACACGGCAGGTCTACGACATGCTGCGCAGCAACCTGGGATTGGCGCGTGGCGCGGATGCGCCACCCAATCCATGACGCGGCAGGCAGCGCGGCGGCCCGAGACAGGCCGCCGTGCGCATCGCTCAGTAGCGGTCGAAGCAGCGCTGCAGCGCCGCGGGTTCACGCGTGACGCACAGCGCCAGCATCAGCAGGATGCGGGCCTTCTGCGGATTCAGGTCGCCGGCGGCGATGAAACCCAGCACCGCGTCATCCAGTTCGACGTCGCGCGCGACGAAACCGCTGCCGGTGCGGCTGGAGCGCAGCACCGCGACGCCATCGGCGGCGGCGCGGGCCAGGGCGTCGATGGCCAGGTCCGTGGCGTTGCCGTCGCCCACGCCCGCCAGCACGATGCCATCGGCCTGGCGCGCGATGAAATCGATGACGTCGCCTTGCAGGTCGGCATGCGCATAGACGATGTCCACGCGCGGCCAACCGGCCTTCTCCAGCAATGCGAGTGAAAACTCGCTTTGCGTGCCGTGCGTGGTGGTGTTGCGCGAATAGAAGCACGGCGTGCCGCCATGCATCACGCCGGCGCGGCCGCGGTTGGGCGAGGCAAAGGCGTTGATGCCTGCGCTGGCGATCTTCTGGATCTCGCGAGCGTAGTGCACGTCTTCGTTCATGACGACCAGCGGCCCGCGGCCGCGCGCGTCGGGATGGCGCGCCAGCGCCACCGCGTTGTACAGGTTCGCCGGGCCTTCGGCGCCCAGCGCGGTGGCCGGCCGCATCGCGCCCACCAGCACCACGGGCTTGTCGTGGCGGATCACCAGGCTGAGGAAGTAGGCGGTTTCCTCAAGCGTGTCGGTGCCGTGCGTGATGACGATGCCGGCAACGGAAGGATCCGCGCACAAGGCTTCGACACGCTGCGCCAGCGCGCGCCACACGTCGTGTGTCATGTTCTGGCTGCCGACGTTGGCAACCTGCTCGGCGCGGATCTCGGCCAGGCCCGCCAATTGCGGCACCGCGGCCAACAGGTCGCCCACCGAGAACGAACCCGCCTTGTAGCCGGCGGACGTGGCATCGGCCTGGGCGCCGGCGATGGTGCCGCCGGTAGCCAGCACCGCGATGACGGGGAGCGCCTGCTCAGGCATCGACCACTCCAGACAGGCCTTGGCGCTCGAGCAGCGAATTCAGGTGTTCCCAGCCGTGGAAGTCGATGACGATCTGGCCCTTTTCCTTGGCTCCGACCTTCAGCGCCACGCGCGTGCCCAGGTGATCGGACAGGGCTTCTTCCAGGCGCGTCAGGTCGCGCGATACGCCGTTGGCCTTTTTCTTGGGCGACGCCGCGCTCTCGGCTTCCTTGGCGGTCTTGGCGACCAGTTTTTCGGCTTCGCGCACCGACAGGCGGCGCGCGATGATCTGGTTGGCCAGCTGGATCTGGGTGGCGGCATCCACCGCCAGCAGCGCGCGCGCATGGCCCATGTCGACGTCGCCGGCCAGCAGCATGGTCTGCACCGCCGACGCCAGGTTCAACAGGCGCAACAGATTGCTGGTGGCAGAACGCGAACGACCGATGGCCTGGGCGGCCTGCTCGTGGGTCAGGCCGAATTCGTCCAGCAGGCGGCGCACGCCATGCGCCTCTTCGAGCGGATTCAGGTCTTCGCGCTGGATGTTTTCGATCAGCGCCATGACCGCCGCGTTTTCGTCGGCGACCTCGCGCACCAGCACCGGCACTTCCTTCAGGCCGGCCAGCTGGGCGGCGCGGAAACGGCGTTCGCCCGCGATGATTTCGTAATGGCCGGGCGCGTCGCCGAGCGCGCGCACCAGAATGGGCTGCATGATGCCTTGCGTGCGGATCGACTCGGCCAGCTCGCCCAACGCGCCCTCGTCCATGCGAGTGCGCGGCTGGTACTTGCCGGCTCGCATCTTCGAAACAGGCAAGGTGGACGGCAGACCCTCGGGCTTGGCCGGAGCCTTGCCGATATTGTCGATTGCAGGCGCGTCGGCGCCCAGCAAGGCGTCGAGTCCGCGACCCAATCCCTTGGGTTTCTTGGTGGCCATAGTTAAATCCTCTTTCCTTCTGTTTTTGGTATCCCGAGCCGGGCTCAGGCGGCCGCCTGCTCGGCGGGCAGGCGGTACCAATACGCGTAACAGTCTTTGAAACCGTAGCGGCCATACAAAGCGCGCGCGGCGGTGTTTTGCGGTTCCACCTGCAGGTAGGCCGTGGTGGCGCCGTCTTCGACGCACAACGCCAGCAGATGGTCGACCAGCGTCGCGGCATGTCCCTTGCGCCGCTGGCCGGGATCCGTCACCACGTCGAACAGGCCGGCCAGTTCGCCGTCGCGCACGGCCATGCCGCCGGCCACGCACGCGCCGGCGGTATCGAATGCCAGCACCGGCAGGATATCCACAGCCAGGCCCTCCAGGCGCGCCTGGTGCTCGGCGATGTGCTCGGGCCGGGACTCGCGCATGCGACCGACCGCCGCCGCAAAGCGCGCGGCGTCCACTGTCCTGAAAACCAGATCGCCCCGGGCGGCCAGCCTGGGAGCGAGCGGCGTGCTCATGACTCGGGTCTCTTCGCCAAGGAGGTAACCCCGCGACGCCAGTTCGGCATCCAGGGTGAAATCCGGACCGATGGAGGTCAGGCGCAACACCATGGGCAGGCCATGGCGCGCGTACAACGTTGAACAATACGCCAGCCGCTCATCCAGCGGACGTGTGGATAACCCCAGCACGTTGATGCTGCGTACCCGTTTGGCCGACGATGGCGCATAGCGCACCAGCCAGCCGTCGTACAGCACCTGCGCGCGCACCGCCGTGGCGTTGAGCGCGGCCTCTTCCAGCCGCACGCGCAGCGCGTCGCGCGCATCGGCGGGCGGCGTGCGGGCGTCTGGGGACAGGTGCATGACGGCGGACATACAGCGCTTCAGCTCAGCTCGCGCACGCGCTCGATCATTTCGGCGCCGAACGAGATGTAGGCCTGCGCGCCCCGCGAAGCGCGGTCGTAGACCACGCCGGGCATGCCGTAGCTGGGCGCTTCGGCCAGGCGCACGTTGCGCGGCACGACGGTCTTGAAGACCTTGTCGCCGAAGTGCGATTCGAGTTGCGCCGACACCTGCTGCTGCAGCGTCATGCGGGGGTCGAACATCACGCGCAGCAGGCCGATGACACGCAGGTCGTCGTTGATATTGCGGTGCACGCGCTTGATGGTGTTGACCAGGTCGGACAGGCCTTCGAGCGCGAAGTACTCGCACTGCATCGGAATGATGACGCCATGCGCCGCGGCCAATCCATTCAGCGTCAGCAACGACAGCGTCGGCGGGCAATCGATCAGCACGAAATCGTACTGTCCGCCGACGGTGTCGATGGCGGCCTTGAGCTGGCGCTCGCGCTCGTCCATCTGCACCAGGTCGATCTCGGCGCCGGACAGTTCGCGGTTGGCGGGCAACACGTCGTAGCCGCCCGACTCCGAACGCACGCGGGCCTGTTCGATGGTGGCTTCGCCGATCAGCACCTGGTACAGGTTGGACTCGAGCGAATTCTTGTCGATGCCGCTGCCCATGGTGGCGTTGCCTTGGGGATCCAGGTCCACCAGCAGCACGCGTTGCTTGTGCGTGGCCAGCCCGGCCGCCAGGTTGATGGCGGTCGTCGTCTTGCCGACACCGCCCTTCTGGTTGGCGATGCAGAAAACGCGGGCGGTCGAGCTGGGGGGTAGGTTCTTCATAGGGTTCCTTGACTGCGGCGCATCCAGATCAGGCAGCGTTCCGCTTGCAGCTCCGGCACCTGGAGCGGCTGTATGTGGTCGACTTGCCATTCCCCACGCGCGTGCAGCGCCTGGATTTCATCATCCGGGACCTTGCCCTTCATGGCGACGAGGGTACCATCGTTGTCCACATGTCTGCCTGCGAGCATCGCAAAATCCTCCAAGGATGCGAATGCCCGCGACGTCACAATGTTGCAACCGGCGGGTTCCAGCGTCTCGATGCGCGCATGACGCGCCTGCAGATTGGGCAGCGCCAGGGCGCCGCTCATCTGTCGGACGAATGCGGTTTTCTTTTCAACGGCGTCGATGCAGGTCACCGACCATTCGGGCCGCATGACGGCCAGGACCACGCCGGGCAAGCCGCCGCCCGATCCGACGTCGTAGATCTTTGCCGGCGTGCCGGGCGCACCCAGCGCTTCGCTGAACGGCCCCACGGCGGCCAGGCTGTCGAACAGGTGCTGCACCAGCATCTGTTGCGGATCGCGGATGGCGGTCAGGTTATAGGTGCGGTTCCAGCGCTGCATTTGCGCCAAGTAGTTCAGCAGCTTGGCGGCCGCGGCGGCGTCGGCCTGCAGCCCGAGCTGCCCGAAGGCATGGGACAGGCGGCCGGCCATGTCCGCGCCGGCCGGGTTGGCGTGGGCGCTCATGCGGCTTGCTTGCGCGAGCCGTAGTGCAGGCGCTTCAGGTGGATGAGCAGCAGCGAGATCGCCGCCGGTGTCACGCCCGAGATGCGGCCGGCCTGGCCGATGGTCTCGGGACGGTGCGTCTTGAGCTTCTGGCGCACCTCGAACGACAGGCTGGTGACGGCGTCGTAATCGACGTCCGCCGGAATCGGCTGTTGCTCGTGGGCAATCTGCTTTTGGACTTCGTCCTGCTGGCGGGCGATGTAGCCGGCGTATTTCACCTGGATCTCGACCTGTTCGGCCAGCACCTCATCGGCGGCCACACCCGGGCCCGCCAGTAGCGTACCGTCGGTATTGCGGGCGGCCATCAAGGCTTCATAGGAAACATTGGGCCGTTTCAGCAGGTCCGCTAGTGAGTACTCACGTTCAATTGCCTTGCCCAGCAGCGGCTCGGCCACTTCCTGCGGCAACACGCGGGGATTGACCCACGACGATTTCAAGCGTTCGACTTCAGCCGCGACGGCGTCGCGCTTGCGGTTGAAAGCATCCCAGCGGGCATCGTCGACGATGCCGAGCTGGCGGCCGATTTCGGTCAGGCGCAGATCGGCATTGTCTTCACGCAGGCTCAGGCGATATTCGGCGCGCGAGGTGAACATGCGGTACGGTTCGGTCACGCCACGCGTGACCAGGTCGTCCACCAGCACGCCCAGGTAGGCTTCGTCGCGACGCGGCGTCCACTGCTCGCGGTCCAGTGCCGACAAGGCGGCGTTGACTCCGGCGAGCAAGCCTTGGGCGGCGGCTTCTTCGTAGCCGGTCGTGCCGTTGATCTGGCCGGCGAAATACAGGCCGGCAATCGCCTTGGTTTCCAGGGTGCTCTTCAATCCACGTGGATCGAAGTAGTCGTACTCGATGGCGTAGCCGGGACGCAGGATGTGCGCGTTCTCCAGGCCGGGCAAGGAATGGATCAGCGCGAGCTGCACGTCGAATGGCAGGCTGGTGGAGACGCCGTTGGGATAGACCTCGTGCGTGTCCAGGCCTTCCGGTTCCAGGAAGACCTGGTGCGATTCCTTGTCCGCAAAGCGATGGATCTTGTCTTCGATCGACGGGCAGTAGCGCGGGCCGACGCCTTCGATCACGCCGCTGTACATCGGGGAACGATCCAGGCCGCCGCGGATGATGTCATGGGTCCGAGCATTGGTATGCGTGATCCAGCACGGCAGTTGCCGGGGATGCATGGCCACACTACCCATGTACGAAAACACCGGAATCGGATCCAGGTCACCGGGCTGTTCTTCCAGAATGCCGTAGTTGATGCTGCGACCGTCGATGCGCGGCGGCGTGCCGGTCTTCAAGCGACCTTGCGGCAACTGCAATTCCTTCAAGCGCTGGCCCAGCGAAATCGCGGGCGGATCACCGGCTCGGCCGCCCGAATAGTTCTGCAGGCCCACATGGATCAAGCCATTCAGGAACGTACCGGCTGTCAGCACCACCGTCTTTGCCCGGAACTTCAATCCGACCTGGGTCACGGCGCCAACCACGCGATCGCCCTCCACCATCAGGTCTTCCACCGCTTGCTGGAACAACCAGAGGTTCGGCTGGTTTTCCAGGCGGCCACGGATGGCCTTGCGGTACAGCACCCGGTCGGCCTGGGCGCGGGTAGCGCGCACAGCCGGCCCCTTCGAGCCGTTCAAGATACGGAATTGAATCCCCGCCTCGTCCGTCGCCAGCGCCATGGCGCCGCCTAGGGCATCGACTTCTTTGACGAGATGGCCCTTGCCGATCCCACCGATGGAGGGATTGCAGGACATTTGGCCTAGGGTCTCGATGTTGTGGGTCAGCAGCAGCGTCTGGGCACCAGTACGCGCCGCAGCCAGCGCCGCTTCGGTACCGGCGTGACCGCCACCGACGACGATGACATCGAATTCGCGGGGATAATCCATGATGGGGAGATAAGAGAGCGTTCGGTGCTCATTATAGAGGCAGGGTGGGCATGTTTCACGTGAAACATGGTTGGACTGGGCAAAGCCAACCGCGAAGGGACTGGGTTTTGCAAATTGGCAACGCGCCTAAGGCTGACGGCGTTTGAATATGTCGGCATTTGCCGGTGTTTCGGTTCGATGTTTCACGTGAAACACCACTCCTGCAGGAGCAGGCTATGCCTCGCATAAAGGGTGAATAGAAGATTCGCGTGCAGTGTCCAATACAGTTCACCTTTCCGGTCATACCTCTAGGAACTCACTCTGAGGTCCGTCTACGGTCGAACTCACCAGTCGTCTCGATGCCGTGGTGATGTTTCACGTGGAACATTGCATGCCCCACATCTGCAAACACGCGTGCAAAAGCTCCCTCACCGCGGCCCTTTCATCGGCACATCGTATCGACCTGCCATGTCTTCGGCCTTACTGTTTCACGTGGAACATCGAGCTCCGCAGCTGGAACGCTACTATGAGGCGGGCTGTCGTCCCTTTCCTGGAGTCACCGACGCCCGTTCTTTGCATCTACGCGCCGCACAACATGCGGAGAGCATGGGGCAAACCTCCATCTTTTCTACTGTGTGTCGCATCTATAGAAAGCCAAATTATGCTTTCCGTCTGCGGGTGTTCCACGTGAAACATCAAAGCCACTTGCCTAGTGCGCCCTCGAACAACGGCATCGCCTGCCCAGCCGGTCGACCGGCGACTTCCGACGCCTGCAGATGGATGCGTCGATATCCACGGATGACAGCCTGACTTCGGTTTCACGTGAAACCAAATCAGCAAAAAAAGTGATTTACTAGCCCTTACCCTACCCCTACCCCGCGAAAACAGAATTTTTCCGTTTCACGTGAAGTCCTTTCCCGGCGGCAAGTGTAGGAGCATCAAGCCATGCCTTCCCAAACCTGCCCCGTCGACTATCAAATGAATGTCACCCGTCATTCAGCTGAAACATAGAAGTCCTAGGACCAACTTGTCACACCGGCTCGATAATACTTACGGGGCACCGGGCAGCGACAAAGTGTATGGCACGCTTCGCAGCGGCATCAGAAACAAACACTCGAGGCGAAGAGATTCTGTCGCCGCGATCAATGCGTGTTTGCGTCGCCGAAATCCATATCGAGTAGATCGTCGCGAACTCAATGCAGAAAAAAGCGATGCCGGCGGAGTCCCAGGCTCTCATACGGCGACTTATCCACCAAGCCATCCACATCAGCGCGGCGGTTTCACGTGGAACAACTCTGGGGATAAGTCGCCTGCAAAGTCGGCGGAAAGATGCGGAAGGGGCGCCATGCGACTGCGCACTCTTGCGTTGGAGAACAAATACCCAGAATCGGGAAAACGCACAAATCCGCAATGAAAGCGAGGAAAACCGCGCTTCAGGCATCGCCCTTCCGTTCCCACAAGACCTGGCTTCGCCTACCAGATCCAAACCATGTGCGACATGCGCATTCCGGTGGACAAAAATGTGGATAAGCTTCGACTATCGATCCGATAAGCAAGCCTCGCAGCCAGGTCACGACATTCCAGATCGGCCGGCCCAGGCAGTCAAACCTGCCCACCTCTCGACCGCAAGCGCGGGAACTTCGATTCTCTGCGCCAGTCCAACCGCCGCGCCTGACCATCACCTTGTCCACAGACTCTTACGTGTCGGTCGGCCACCGCCCTTTGTGCATAACTCCCAAAGCCAATGGATGGGCGGACAATCATCTTGCTCCTCGCCGGTCCTTTGCGCCATCATCCTTTCGGCCGAGGCACGGACGCCCGCGGGCAATGCGGACCGCAGGTTGTGGAAAAGTCGCTTGCCGATTCGCGCCGTGAACTTCCTTCACATGAAGTCCGCCGCGGTCCTTCAAGACGCACGGCAATCCAGTGTCCATGACATCAGACGTCGCGCGGCGGGCGCCTTCCTCCTTCGGCAAAGAGCCGCTATCCCCATTTCTATCCACAGGTTGAACGCTCACCTTTTGGCTAATCCAGGCATCATTCTGTGCATAACCGGGATGGGGATATCTTTGTGAACAACCGTGCCTGGAAACGGCAAAAATGCCGTTCCTGGTGAAAAGCCGTCTCGTCGGGCTGCAGGAGAATGGCCGGCGGCGGCATTGAAAAAAAGGCGTAAATGCCTGGTTTTCCTGGGGAAATGCGTTATTTCCCCCTGCATGCCCTTGGGGAAAGAGTGCTGCCAGCCCGCGGCCGATGGCCGTGGGACAACACCATGGATTCAACCCAAAAATGTGCAAAACCATTATTCCGAACGCGCCGTTGCTTCATTACTGCGCAACGAATTGCTCATGCCCGAAAATAATTATCCACAAACTTATCCAAAGGCCGAGAATATGTTAGTGATTACTAACTGTCTCTATGCAGCGCGTGAGAATGCGCCGCGGCCCCAAAGAAACAACGCCCCAGACCGCGAGGTTCTGGGGCGTTGTAGCCAGGCCTGGCCTGGCACACGGGAAATTGGGATTTCCCGATTTAGAGCGGGCGAATTTCGGCCGCTTGAGGTCCTTTCGGACCATCCTTGACTTCGAATTCGACTTCCTGGCCTTCGTTCAGGCTGCGATAGCCGCGGCCCTGGATGGCGGAAAAGTGTGCGAAAACATCGGTACCGCCGGCGTCCGGCGTAATGAAACCGTAACCCTTGTCAGCGTTGAACCACTTAACTTTGCCCTTCTGAGCCATTTTCCTAGCGTCCTGTAATTAACGAGATGCAATGAATCAAGGACGCCGTGAGAACTGAACGACCGGTAGGGATACCTGCGTTGCTGCTGCGTTCTCGCTTGCCGCAAAAGCGGCAGACAAGTCCGCGCGCTGCTTGAATCAACTGCGGAAACCAGCATACTCATCCAGCATTACAGACTCATATAGTTGTTTTCCCCAATGTCGTATTTTTCTGACTGGAACCCAATACCGCTACGCGGAATTTGCGTTGCGACGCGCCAGGAACGCGTACATCGGGCCGGTGACCAGCACGACGAACACCATGCGGGTCACATGGAACGCAGTCACCACGGGCACGCCCAGCTGCAGCACCTTGGCAGTGATGGCCATCTCGGCGATTCCCCCCGGCGTGGTGCCCAGGATGAGCGTCGGTATCGGCGCCGCCGACCATAGCGACAACAAGGCGCCCAGGCCGAACGCCAAGGCCAGCGCCACCACGGTGAAAGCCGCCACCACCGCGATGAAGCGCGGCGCGGCACGAAAGAAGTCCGGCCGATAACGATCACCCAGCGACCAACCGATAAGCAACTGGCCGACCTTCGGCACGTAATCGGGCAAGGCGGAAAGCTCGATGCCGCATGCAGTCAGAGTCATCGCCGCCAGCATCGGTCCCAATACCCAGGGATTGGGCCAGCGCAGTTTCATGAAGCACAGGCCACCCACGCAGGTCAGCGCAACCAGCGCGGCCAGCCCGCCAGCGTGCACCGTACGCGGACCCGGCACCGTCGGATCCAGGCCGGCCACGCCCCACCACTGGAAGATGAACGGCACGGTCACCACCACCAGCAGCACGCGCACACTGTGCGCGGTCGCCACGCGGTCGATACGGGCACCGTGGCGTTCGGCCAGGCTGGCCATTTCGCTGGCGCCGCCGATAGCCGAAGCAAACCACGCGGTCTTGAAATCGACGTCGGTATAGCGCCGCAACAGCGCGGTGCCGATGAATGCCAGCCCCAATGCGAACAGCATGCCCACGACGATGGGACCGGCATTGGCGCCGATATGGCCGATCACCTGCGGCGTGAAATACAGGCCCAGCGAAGTGCCGATCACCCATTGGCCGGCATTGCGCGCCGGCCGCGGGCACACCGTTGCCCCGCCCGCGATCCGCACCGCCGCGGTAAGCAGCAACGCGCCCAGCATCCACGGCAGCGGCAGATGCGCCCACACCGCCAGCAACGCGCCGGCCAGTGCGATCGCCAAACCACCCGCCACCCTCCACAACATGTTCCGAACCACGATACCGCCCACGCCATAAGCTCATGAGAATCCCGAATTATGAGTTAGTGGGATACTTACGAAAACTCTTGCGCACACCCAGCGTTCCTTTTCGCGTCCACCATGATCCGATCCAAACTTCCCGACGTCGGCACCACCATCTTCACCGTCATGAGCCGCCTGGCCATCGAGCACAAGGCCATCAACCTGGGCCAGGGCTTTCCGGACTTCGATCCCGATCCCGCGCTCTGCGCGCTGGTCAGCAAGGCCATGGCCGACGGCCACAACCAGTACCCTTACATGCCCGGCGTGGCGCCGCTGCGCGAGGCCATCGCCGCCAAGACGCAGTCGCTGTACGGCCGCGCCTACGATCCCGAAACCGAGATCACCGTCACCAGCGGCGCCACCGAAGCGCTGATGGCCACCGTGCTGGCCGCGGTCGGCAGCGGCGACGAAGTGGTCGTCATCGAGCCCTGCTATGACTCCTACCTGCCGGCCATCCGCCTTGCCGGCGGCACCGCGGTGCCGGTGCCGCTGCGCGCGCCCACCTCGGACGATCCGTACTACCGCATCGATTGGCAACGCGTGCGCGACGCCATCACTTCCAAGACCCGCCTGCTGATGCTGAACTTCCCGCACAACCCCACCGGGGCGGTGCTGGACGACAGCGACCTGGACGCGCTCGAAGCCATCGTGCGCGACACCGGCGTGCTGCTGGTGTCGGACGAGGTCTACGAACACATCGTGTTCGACGGCAAGCCGCATGCGAGCATTGCGCGCCGTCCGCTGCTGGCTGAACACGCTTTCGTGATCTCGTCGTTCGGCAAGACCTACCACACCACCGGCTGGAAAATCGGCTATTGCTGCGCGCCGCGCCAGCTCAGCGCGGAGCTGCGCAAGGTGCACCAGTTCATGGTGTTCACCGTGCCGTCGCCGATGCAGTTCGCGCTGGCCGAGTTCATGCGCGATCCCAAGCCCTACCTGGATTTGCCAGCCTTCTACCAGGCCAAGCGCGATCGCCTCTCGCAAGGCCTGGCCAAGACGCGCTTCAAGCCGCTGCCCAGCCCGGGCACGTTCTTCCTGTTGGCGGACTACAGCGAGATATCCAAACAGAACGAAGCGGACTTCGCGCGCGATCTGACAGTGCGGCATGGCGTGACGGTGATCCCGGTTTCCGCCTTCTATCAACGGCCCGACGCCGCCGATTCCAACCACCGCATCGTGCGCTTCTGCTTCGCCAAGAAAGACGCGACGCTGGACGCGGCGCTGGAGCGCTTGGCGCAAGTCTGACGCCACGCGACACACGCCGACTGGAAACGCCCCGCCTGAACTGACCCCCGAAAGTTGGACGCAATCCAACCTTCGGGGGTTTTTCGCATGGCGAAGTACGAAGAGCAATTCAAGATCAAGGTGGTGCAGGCATACCTGCAAGGCACAGGCGGCTTCAAATCGGTGGGGCGCCGACACGATGTGCCGTACTCCATGGTTCGGCGGTGGGTCGAGAGCTTTCGAGCGCATGGCGTTGATGGGTTGCGCAGGCAATCTGGCTCGTACAGTGCGGCCTTCAAACAATCGGTGCTGATCAAGATCCGGCGCGAAGGTCTATCGGACACGCAGGCGGCGGTGTTGCTGGGGATTCGTCATACAGGGCACATTACGAAATGGCGCGCCCAGTATGATGCTGGGGGTATAGAGGCGCTGGCGCGCAAGCGCCCAGGAGCAAGCATGCCGCATAAGTACCCCCCAGAGCCGGTGTCCAAGGACATGACCAAGGAAGAACTCGAGCAAGAACTGGCGTATCTGCGCGCGGAGAACGATTACCTAAAAAAAATGAAGGCCTTGATCGAAGCGGAGAAGACCCGGGCGCTGGTTGGAAAGCGCAAGTGGTCCAAGGATTAAGGCCCAAGCATCCGCTGGCGCTATTGCTACGCGCAGCCAAGCTGTCGCGCAGCACGTTTTATTACCACCTGAAGTCGTTCAGAGCCGTGGACCCGTACACCGAGCTCAAGCAGCGCATCAGCGCGGTCTACGCCCGTCACAAGGGCCGCTACGGCTACCGCCGGATTACGGCGGTCTTGCGCCAGGCCGGCGAGCTAGTGAACCACAAGACCGTGCAGAAGCTGATGCAGGCGCTAGGCTTGAAGTCGCTGGTGCGCGCCAAGAAGTACCGGTCCTACCGAGGCCAATCGCACCACGTGGCGGCCAACGTGTTGGCGCGCGACTTCGAGGCGGCGCGTCCGAACCAAAAGTGGGTCACCGATGTGACCGAGTTCAACGTACGTGGCGAGAAGCTGTACCTGTCGCCGGTGATGGACCTGTACAACGGCGAGATCGTGGCCTACGAGACCAGCCGCCGGCCGGTGTTCAAGCTCGTGGGCAGCATGCTGAAGAAGGCGCTGGCGCGGCTGCTGCCGACGGAGCGTCCAGTGCTGCACTCCGATCAGGGCTGGCAGTACCAGCAGCAGAACTACAGGCGGATGCTGGCAGATAGATCGGTGACGCAAAGCATGTCACGCAAGGGAAACTGCCTGGACAATGCCGCCATGGAAAGCTTCTTCGGCACGCTCAAGGCCGAGTTCTTCCACCTGAACCGCTTCGAAAGCATCGACCAGTTGCAGACCGGTATCCGGCAATACATTTGTTACTACAATCACGATCGCATCAAGCTCAAGCTAAAAGGCCTGAGCCCGGTGCAATACCGAGTCCAGGCCTTCGGGCTTTAGCCGACCGTCCAACTTCTGGGGGTCAGTTCAGCCCGGGGCGTTTTTCTTTTCATCTGCTCCGCATGTCGCCCATGAAAAAAAGGAGCGCCGCGTCGCTCCCTTGCAATGACCGGTGCCTCGGTCGCAGCTGGCCGGCCTTCGCGGACAGGCCGGCGCGCGGATCCATCACACCGGTTCGGCGACTGCCTTCCTGGCCTTGCGCATACGGCGCAGGAGCTGCGGGACAATCACCACGGCGATGGCCGCGGTCCACAAGGCGATCGCGACCGGGCTGGCGAACAGCACCGACACATTGCCGTCGGTCATCGACAAGGCGCGGCGCAGGTTCTGTTCCATCATGTCGCCCAGCACCACGCCGAGCACCAGCGGCGCCATCGGCACGCCGAACTTGCGCAGGAAATAGCCCAACGTGCCGATGCCTGCCACCAGCAGCAGATCGAAGGTGCCCGCGTTGATCGCATACACGCCGATGTAGCTGATGCACAGGATGCCCGGCACCATCAGCCAGCCCGGTACCGACAGCACTTTCGAGAACAGGCGCACCATCGGCACGTTCATCACGAACAGCAGCACGTTGGCCACGAACAGCGAAGCGATCAGGCCCCACACCAGCTCCGGCTTGGAGTCGAACAGCACTGGACCCGGCGTGATGTTGTAGAGCGTCAGCGCCCCCATCATCACCGCGGTGGTGCCCGAGCCCGGCACGCCCAGCGTCAGCATGGGCACGAACGAACCGATGGCCGACGAGGTGGCGGCGGCTTCGGGCGCCACCAGGCCGCGCATGTCGCCCTTGCCGAACTTGGCATCCGGGTCCTTGGCTTCGATGATGCGCTTTTCCTGCGAGTACGCCACGGCCGCGGCCACGCTGGCGCCGGCGCCCGGCAACACGCCGACACCGAAGCCCACCAATGCGCTGCGCACCACGCTCCACCAGGTGAACGCCAGCTCCTTCAAATTGAACAGCTTGCGGCCGCTGGGTTTGACCTCGACGCTGTGGCCCGCCATCACCTTCTCGAGCATTTCCAGCATCTCGCTGACCGCGAACAAGGCGATGACCACGACCACGAAATCGATGCCATCGGCCAGGTGCACGGAGTCGAAGGTATAGCGGTATACGCCCGAGTTCGCATCCACGCCGATGACCGAGATCGACAGGCCGATCATTGCCGCCAGCACGCCCTTGATGGGTTGCTTGCCGAGCAGGCTGGTGAGGCAGCAGAAGGCGAAGATCATCAGCACGAAATACTCGGCCGGACCGAACGCCAATGCCCATTTGGCCAGCAGCGGCGCCAGCAGGATGATGCCCACCACCGACACGATCGCGCCGAAGAAGGCGGACCACGCCGACAGCGACAACGCGACGTTGGCCAGGCCCTGGCGCGCCAATGGATAACCGTCCAGCGTCGTCATGATGGCGCTTGCCTCGCCCGGCACGTTGAGCAGGATCGAGGTGATGCGGCCGCCGTATTCCGCGCCCACGTACACCGCCGCCAGCAGGATCAGCGCGGTCTCGGGCGGCAGGTTCATGGCGAAGGCAATCGGGATCAGCATTGCCACGCCGTTGATCGGCCCCAGGCCCGGCAGCACGCCCACCATGGTGCCGAAGAACGAGCCGATCGCGGCCACCAGAATGTTGGTCCACGAGAACGCCACGCCAAAGCCGATCGACAGATGATCGAGGATTCCGCTCATATCAGGTTCTCCAGCAGCCCGCCGGGCAGGACCACGTCCAGCACCTTGTCGAACAGCACGTAGAAGAAAGCGCTCATGACGATGCCGCCAATCGCGCACTTGACCCAGCCGCCGCCGAACAGGCGGCCGACGAAGACCGTCATCAACGCGGTGGCGATGATGAAACCCAGCCACTGGAACAGGAACGCATACGCGGCGGCGAACACCACCATCAACGCGATGCGGCCGTTGGCGCCGGCGGGGTTCGGCTCGACCGCGTTGCCGCCCTTGTAGGCCAGGCGCAGACCGCACAGGCCGATGATCAGCGCCAGCAGCAACGGGAAGGCGCGCGGGCCCACCGGTTCATAGGCGAACGGCGCTTCGATGCCCCACCCCGCCCAGGTCATGAAGGCCGCCAGCGCAAGCGCCGCGATGCCCAGGATTCGATCGTTCATGATCAGCTTTCCGTTGGTAGAAGGACCGCGCGGCGCAAGCCCGCCCCGGCCTCCGGCTGGGAGCCGGCGGCGCAAGGTGCGCGTTAACCCGCGCGCGGTCGGTAGGCAAGCCTTGCGGCTTATTTCTTGACCAGGCCGAAAGAGTCGGCCAGTTCGGCGTATTGCTTGACCTGCTGCTTCACGTAGGCATCGAGGTCGGCGCCGGTCTTGTTGAAGGGGAACAGTCCCTGCTGTTCGCGCAGCTTGGCGAACTCGGGCGCCGCGGCGACGCGATTGAAGGCGTTGACCCAGAACTGGTAGTCGGCATCGGACACCTTGGGACCGACGTAGAAGCCGCGGATGATGGGCCAGACGATGTCGTAGCCCTGCTCTTTCGCGGTGGGCACCGTGCCCAGCTTGCCCGGCAGGCGCTGGTCGTTGAAGACCGCCAGCACGCGGATGGGAGCGCCGCCTTCGAGCATGGTGAAGGCCTCGGCGGCATCACCCATGTAGGCCTGGATATGGCCACCGCGCAGCGCGGTCACGGCCTCGCCGCCGCCTTCGAAGGCAACGAAGCGCATCTTCTTGAAATCGACGCCGGCCGCCTTGGCGGTCAGCGCGGCTTTCATCCAGTCCTGGCTGCCGACGGTGCCGCCGGCGCCCAGCACGATCTTGGTCGGGTCCTGCTTGAAGGCTTCCATCAGGCCCTTCAGGTCGGTGTACGGCGAATCGTTGCGCACCACGGCCACACCGTAGTCGGTGCCGATGGCCGCCAGCCAGCGCACGTCGTCGACGTTGTACTTGCCGAACTTGCCTTGCGCCAGGTTCAGCAGCGAACCGCCCGAGAACGCCACGATGGTGCCGGGCTCGTTGGGGTGTTGGGCGACGATGTTGTTGTAGGCCACCGCGCCGATGCCGCCCGGCATGTAGACGATGCGCATGGCGCTCTTGAGCGCCCCGCTCTGCTTCAGGCCCTCGGTGGCCAGGCGGCAGGTCAGGTCGAAGCCGCCGCCGGGTTGGGCCGGCGCGATGCATTCCGGCCGGCGCGGTTCGTCGGCGGCGTGGGCGGTGCCCAGGGACAGGGTGATCGCGCCGAGCGCCGCGACGGCGGCCAGGCGCAGCTTGAGGCTGGTCTGCATTCTTGCGTCTCCGAATTTATAGGTCTAGTCAGGGCTGGCGATCGAGGCGGTCTGTCGCCTGATCGGACTCCAGCGGATGCAACCGTACAAAATCGAAGCTTTCCAGAACCTTTCAAAAATCGCCATTTTCCTGGTGCGGCGCAACATACGGGGCCGTTTCCAGGGAAAACACCAGCGCCGCGCGCAGGCCGGCCAACGGCGTCCGGTTCTCCAGCACCAGGCGGGCGCCCAGCAATCCGGCGATGGTATCGACGATGGCCAGCCCCAATCCCGCGCCGGGCTTGTTCTTGCCGGCCGCGCCCCGGCGGAACCGGATGCCGGCGCGGGCAATGTCCTCGGCCGACATGCCCGGGCCGCTGTCCTCCACCGCCAGGCTGGCCTGACCGGCTTGGCGGCGCACCACCACGGTCACCACGCCACCCGGGGCGGTGTAGCGGATGGCGTTGTCGACCAGGTTGCTGGCGGCCTCGCGCAGCAGCCAGTCCACGCCCTGCACCACCAGCGGGTCGTCGCCGGCATCGAGCCCGATGTCGATCTGGCGGGCCCGGGCGGTCGGCAACAGGGTCCGGATGACCCCGTGGGCCAGCGCGGCCAGATCCACCGGTTCGGCCGCCAGGCCGCCTTCGGCCAGCGAGGCGTCTTTAGCACGCGCCAGGGCCAGCATCTGGTTGGTGGTGCGTACCGCCCTGTCCAACCCCTCCTGCATCGCCAGAAGGGCTGTACGGACCTCCTGGGGGCATGTTTCACGCAGGGCGTAGGCGGTCTGGGTCCGTAGAACCGACAGCGGCGTGCGCAATTGGTGCGAGGCGTCGTCCAGGAACTGGCTCTGGACCCTCGCCTGGGCCGCGTAGCGGGCCATGTGGAGGTTTACGGCGGCGACCAGGGGTAGGACCTCCCCTGGCATCTCGGACGCGCTGACGGGGCTTAAATCGTCCGCGGAGCGCCTTTCCACTTCCTGGCGCAGGCGCTCCAGGGGGCGCAGGGCCATGAAAACCCCCAGGACGATCACCAGCACGCTGATCAGGATCACGGCCAGGTCGCGTTCGACCGAACGCACCAGCACCTGGTGCAGGAAGGCTTGGCGGCTTTCCAGCCCTTCGGCGACCTGGACGATAACCCGTCCCCCTTTGTTTGCGTACAGCGGCGGATCCATGGCCCGCGCCAGCGCGGCCACGCGTACGGGAGCCCCCTGGTAGGTGGCGTAGAAGAACTGCGGTTCGCCCGAAACCAGCGGCTGGGCCGGCATCGGCAGCCCGGGATGGCCGATCTCGGCCAGGCCGTCCTCGGTGGCCACGCGGTAGAACACGCTGCCATTGGCCGTCAGCTCGAAAAATTCCAGCATCAGGTACGGCTGCTCCATGGCTAATCCACCGCTGGCTGTGGATATGTTGTGGTCGATCGCGCGCAGCGCGCCGGCAAGCGAACGGTCGTAGGCAATGTCGACCTGGTTGCGCAGCTGGTGGTTGGACAGCCACAGGGCGCCCATCATCACCAGCACCAGGGTCGGGATCAACCACCAGAGCAACTGCGTTTTCAGGGTGCGATTGCGGTTTTTTTTCCTGGAAACCGGGGTTTTTTCCGGAAAACTAGTTGTCAACAGCGTTCTCCAGGCAGTAGCCCATGCCCCGCATGGTGGTGATCTGCACGCCGGTTTCCGCCAATTTCTTGCGCAGGCGGTGCACCAGCACCTCGATGGCTTCGAGGTTGATGTCGGCATCGTCGGTCACGATGCGGTCGAGGATCTGCTGCTTGTTGATGGGTTCGCCGCTTTTCTGGATCAACACCCGCAGTACGGCGTGTTCACGTGGGGATAACTGCAAAGCCTGTCCCGAGACCGTGAATTTTTGCCCAGAAGTCTCGAAAACCAGGTTTCCCAGGGTGAGTCGCGGGTGTTCACGACCACGGCTGCGACGCACCAGTGCGATCAGGCGCGCTTCCAACTCTTCCACAACAAACGGTTTCGGCAGGAAATCGTCCGCGCCTTCGTGAAGTGTCCCGATTTTTTCGGCCAATGAATCGCGCGCGGTCAGGACCAGCACCGGCGTGCGGTCGTCCCGCGCGCGGATCTTCGCCAGCAAGGTATGGCCATCCATGCCGGGAAGTCCCAAGTCGAGGATGACCGCATCGAATTCTTCGACGGCCAACCTTCTTTCGGCGACCAATCCGTCGTCAGCCCATTCGACAACGAAGCCCGCATGTCGGGCCAGGCTTCTGGACAGCCAGCGGGCAAGTTCCGCTTCGTCTTCTATCAGGAGGATGCGCATGGACGGAGTCCGGGGGGGCGTGGCTGGGAGATAGGAGAAAGCATGTTTGTCTTTTCCCTGTATTTCTCTTTATATAAAGACTAATGATTAATAAGGCCTGTGGATAACTACCTTAACCTTGGAAACCCGTTTTTTTTCATCGACTTGCGGGCGTTTTTGGCTGTGCAAGAACTCTGTGTGGAAAAAGAGCCGAAGTTGGACAAGATTTCGGACCTCGTCCAAAACCCCTGCTTGTTCAACTCGCCTCCACACAATGTGCACAACCTGCCGCCTTAGGAGTTATCCACAGCCCTCTTCTGCCAAACCGGGTCGGGCAGCGGCACTTTTACCCCGAAAAAACGCTAGTTGCCTACCCTGGTTTTCGCCTCTTTGCAGGCCTGTAAAGGCCCCTGGAGGCGTTGCCGGAATTGGCCATGTGAGGGGTGGCGTCCCGCCGGGGTTGACGTCCGGCTGAACAAAAAGTGAGCAGGTTTCCGCCGTAGAATCCGCCCATGGCAAGACAACTCAGAATCAAGAAACCGGCCTGGGCAACCTGGCTGAGAGGCCGTTTGCTGGCCGACAATCTTCCTGCGACGCTGTGCGCGGCAGCCCTGATGGGACTGGCCGGCGCGCTGGCAACGGTGATCTTTCGGGAACTGCTGGGCTGGATCCAGATGCTGCTGGGCGGGGTCGATTCGCCGCATGGCATGGTGTCGCTGGCGCGCGGCATGTCGTCCTGGGAACGGCTGCTGCTGCCGGCGGCCGGCGGCGCGATCGCCGGGTTGATCCTGCAGGTGGCCGCTCGCCGGCTGCCGCCGCGCGGGGCCGCCGACTATATGGAGGCCATTGCCATCGGCCGCGGCGTGATCGGCTTTCGCCAGACCGTGGCGCGTAGCATTTCTTCTTTGTTTTCAATCGGTTCCGGGGCTTCGATTGGCCGCGAAGGGCCGATGGTGCAGTTGGCGGCGATGTTCTCGTCGTTGTCGGGCCGCTACCTGGTGCTGCCGCCGCGGCATCTGCGGCTGCTGGTGGCGTGCGGCGCCACCGCCGGGATCACGGCCGCCTATAACGCGCCGATTGCCGGCGCGCTGTTCATTTCCGAGATCGTCTATGGCGCCATAGCGTCGGCCACCCTGGTGCCGCTGGTGGTGTCATCGGTGGTCGCCAACATCGTGACGCGCCAGATCCTGCACTACGACGCGGTGTTCCATATGCCGCCGTTCGATTTCGTGTCGGGCTGGGAAGTGACCAATTACCTGGGGCTGGGCCTCATCGCAGGGATTGTGGCGCCGCAATTCCTGCGGTTCCTGGATGCATCGAAGGCCCTGTTTCGTCGGCTGACGCTGCCGTTGTGGGCCAAGATGGCGCTCGGCGGACTGGTGGTGGGCGCCCTGTCGGTGTTCAAGCCCGAGGTCTGGGGCAACGGCTACAGCGTGGTCAACAGCATGCTGCATACCGACGAATGGGCCTGGCAGGCGGTGGCGGCGATCCTGCTGTTCAAGATCGTGGCCACCGGCGCCAGCGTCGGTTCCGGCGCGATCGGCGGGGTATTCACGCCGACGCTGTTCGTGGGGGCTGCCGTCGGCGCCCTGTATGGTTCCGGCTTGCATGCGCTGTTTCCCGCCGGCGACCTGTCCGCGGTATCGAGCTACGCGGTGGTGGGCATGGGGGCGTTGCTGGCGGCCACGACCTACGCGCCGCTGATGTCGATATTGATGATTTTCGAGATGACGTTGAGCTATGAGGTGATGTTGCCGTTGATGCTGGCGTGCATCACGGGTTTTGTCATTGCGCAGCGCATCCGGCCGGATTCGGTGTACGCGAAATCGCTGGCGAGCAATCGCATTGCGCGCGAGACGTTGACAGCGGCGCCGGCGATTCCGACGAATAGGCCGCGGGGTTCTTGATCTGAAATTTTAGCCAAAAATCCCTTGAAAATAGGGGTAAGCAAAAGCTCATATTTTTCCCGAGGTGTTTTTCAATAGCGTGCCGATTGGTGTTCCTTTAAGGAAGCTGGCTTGCCTGGCTGTCACTGAAATCGAAAAGTGAGCTATTGCTCATTTATTGTGAATCGGTCAATCCAGGTTTTTCGTCATGAACACGCGCTTCAGGCCGATCTCTTCGGCGCGATGCGTCTCGACATAACCATAGCGCTGGTAGATGGCGATGTTCTCGCTCATCGCTTCCTGCGTGTACAGCCGGATGCGCGGATAGCCCGCCTGCCGCGCGATGGTTTCCGCCCATTGCATCAGTTCGCGGCCATAGCCGCGTCCTTGCGCGCCAGGCGACACCGCCACATTGTCGAGCAACAGGCAATCCGCTTCGCGCACCAGGACCAGCACGGCCTGGATACCGGTGTCGTCCTCCAGCACCTGCGCCTGTCCCTGCGCGATGCGCACGCGGTAATCGTCGCGCATCGGTCCCGGCGTGGCGCCGATGCGCGCCACGTAATGACGGTAGGCGTCGTGGACGATACGTTCGACCGCCGCCAGGTCATCGACCGTCGCCAGGCGGATCCGGTGAGGTGTGCTGGCGGGAGCGGCCATGAGCGCTACTTCCCGATGCAGAAGCTCGAGAAGATCTCGCCCAACAAATCATCGCTGGTGAACTTCCCGGTGATGCTCGACAGGCTGTCATGCGCCAGCCGCAGTTCCTCGGCGAACAGGTCCAGCACGCGGTCGTCCTGTTCGGCGTGTTCCGCGGCCAGCGCCAGGTGATCGGCGGCATCCTGCAGCGCGTGCAGGTGCCGTTCGCGCGCCAGCCAGGGCGACTCGGCGCCGGGATTCCAGCCGGCGATGCGTAGCAGCTCGGCGCGCAGCGCGTCCAGGCCCGCGCCGCGCTTGGCCGAGATGCCGAGTTCGCCGGGGCCGGCCGCAAAGGCTGTGGATAACAGGTCCACCTTGTTGAAAACCTTCAGCACTGGCGTGCGCGGCGGCAGGCGAGCGGTGATCTGCGCGTCCAGTTCGTCGCCGGGCTGCGTGGCGTCCTGCAGGTGCAGGATGACGTCGGCGCGCTCGATTTCCTGCCAGCTGCGGGCGATGCCGATGCTCTCCACGGTGTCCTCGGTTTCGCGCAGGCCGGCGGTGTCGACGATGTGCAGCGGCACGCCGTCGATATGGATCTGCTGCACCACTTTGTCGCGCGTGGTGCCGGCGATCGGTGTGACGATGGCGACGTCGTCGCCGGCCAGCGCGTTCAGCAGGCTGGACTTGCCGACGTTGGGCTGGCCGGCCAGCACCACATGCAGGCCTTCGCGCAGGATCACGCCCTGACGCGCCTGGGCGATGAGATGACCGAGGTCGCCGGCCAGCTTTTCCAGCGTGGGGCGCGCCTGGTATTTCTCGAGGAAGTCGATTTCCTCTTCGGGGAAATCGAGCGTGGCCTCGACCAGCATGCGCAGGTGAATGATGCGGTCGGACAGGTCGTTGACGCGCGCCGAGAAGTCGCCCGACAGCGAGGCCATGGCGCCGCGCGCGGCCGCCACCGAAGAGGCTTCGATCAGGTCGGCGACCGCTTCGGCCTGCGCCAGATCCATGCGGTCATTGAGGAACGCGCGGCGGGTGAACTCACCCGGTTCGGCCAGGCGCAGGCCCAGGTCGCGGCCCGCCGCCAGGCAGCTGTCGAGCACGCGGCGCAGGACCGCGGGTCCGCCGTGGCCCTGCAGTTCCAGCACGTCTTCGCCGGTGTAGGAATGCGGCCCCTTGAAGTACAGCGCGATGCCTTCGTCGAGCAGTTCGCCGTCGACCGCCTTGAACGGCAGATAGTGCGCGTGACGCGGCGTGAGTTCGCGCTGGAACAGGCGACGCACCAATTCGGACAGGTCCGCACCAGAAACGCGCACGACACCGATGCCACCTCTTCCGGGGGCGGTGGCAATGGCGGCAATGGGGGCATGGACGGACATATCGGGGACAACGCGAGGCAAGGACAATAGGGGAATATAACTGTTGCGCGGGGCCTTGTTTGCTGGTTAAGGTGCGCCAGAGGTTTAAAACCCGAAACAACCCTGGGAGATCATGATGGCATCTCGGTTTTCGCGTGTGTTGGCCTGTGGTTCGGTAGCGGTTCTGCTGGCCTTCGGCACCCTCAATTCGGCGCTGGCGCGCGACCTGGTGATCGGGCTGAAGACCGAGCCATCATCGATGGATCCGCAGTACCACGCGTTGACGCCGAACACCCAGATCTCCCAGACCATTTTCGACACGCTGGTGGCCACCGACGCGCAGCTCAAGCCGGTGCCAGCGCTGGCCGAATCCTGGACCGTCGATGGCAAGGTGTGGACCTTCAAGCTGCGGCCCGGCGTGAAGTTCTCCGATGGGTCGCCGTTCACCGCCGAGGACGTGGTCTTCACCTATGACCGCGTGCCCAAGGTGCCGAACAGCCCGTCGCCGTTCACGCTGTACCTGGGCTCGGTGGCCAAGGCCGAAGCGGTGGATCCGATGACCCTGCGCATCACCACCAAGGAAGTGGCGCCGAACCTGCTGGTGAACCTGGCGCAGTTGCCCATCATGTCGAAGAAGGCCGCCTCCGGCCCCGCGGCCGAAGGCAAGACCACCACGGAATTGAACAGCGGCGACGGCCTCATCGGTACCGGCCCGTACAAGTTCGTGTCGTGGAAGCGCGGCGCCGAATTCGTGCTGGCGCGCAATGAAAACTACTGGGGCAAGAAGCCCGTGTGGGACAAGGTGATCTATCGCCCGATCAGCAATGCCGCGGCGCGTGTGGCCGCCCTGCTGGCCGGCGATGTCGACATGATCGAGGATCCCCCGACCGATGACCTGCCCAAGCTCAAGGGCGACAAGAAGCTGTACGTCGAAGAGACGCCGTCGGTGCGCGTGGTGTACGTGGCGCTGGACCAGTACGCCGAGCCCTCGCCCGGCATCCAGGGCACCGACAAGAATCCGTTGAAAGACAAGCGCGTGCGCGAAGCGCTGTCGCTGGCGATCAACCGCGATGCGCTGGTCGAGCGCGTGATGGGGGGCGTGGCGCTGCCCGCCGGCAACCTGCTGCCCTACCCCATGTTCGGTTCCAGCAAGGAACACTCCAAGGCGCCCAAGGCCGATGTCGAAAAGGCCAAGGCGCTGTTGAAGGAAGCCGGTTATCCCAACGGTTTCTCGATCACGCTGGGCTCGCCCTCGGGCCGCTACGTCAACGACTCCAAGGTGGCGCAGGCCATCGCCTCGATGTGGACGCGCGTGGGCGTCAAGACCAGCGTCGACGCCATGGCGCCGCCGGTGTTCTTCAAGAACCGCGACAGCTATGCGTTCTCGGCCTATCTGGCCGGCTGGTCGGTGACCAGCGGCGAGATGTCGAACGCGCTGACTTCGCTCCTGGTGACGCGCAATCCGGAAGCCGGCCTGGGCACCACCAACCGCAGCCGCTACTCGAATCCCAAGATGGACGAGCTGGTCAAGGAAGCCTCGTCCACCATGGATGACGCCAAGCGCGCCGAGCTGCTGTCCAAGGCCAGCAACATCGCGATGGATGACTACGCCATGCTGCCGGTGCACTTCGAGTTGTCGGTGTGGGCGATGAAGAACGACATCCGCTACCAGGGCCGTCCCGACCAGGTCACGCTGGCGCAGTTCGCTACGCTGAAGAAGTGACGCGCGTCGCGGGCGGTATCCTGTGCTAGCGACAATCGTACGAAGGCTGCTGCAAACCATCGTCGTCATGCTGGTCATGTCGGCGCTGGTCTTCGCCGGCATCTACATGGTCGGCGATCCGGTGTCGATGCTGGCCAGTCCGGAGGCCACCGAGGCCCAGCGCGCCGCCATCCGCGCGTCGCTGGGCCTGGACCTGCCGCTGTGGCGGCAGTACCTGATCTTCATGGGCCAGGCGGTGCGCGGTGATTTCGGCAACAGCTTCCTGACCGGCGAACCAGCCATGCGCCTGATCCTGGAGCGCATGCCGGCCACCGTCGAGCTGGCCTGTGTGGCCATGCTGCTGTCGGTGCTGATCGGCGTGCCGCTGGGCATCATCGCGGGCCTCAAGCCCAAGGCGGCCGGCTCGCGCGCCATCATGACGGGATCGGTGCTGGGGTTCTCGCTGCCCAATTTCTGGGTGGGCCTGATGCTCATCATGGTGTTCGCGGTGATGCTGGGCTGGGTGCCGGCCGGCGGACGCGGCCAGACCGTCAGCATCGGTTCGCTGCAGTTGAGCGTGCTGACGCTGGATGGCTGGCTCAGCCTGGCCTTGCCGGCCGCCACCATCGCCTTCGCCAAGTGTGCCATGATCATCCGCGTGACCCGTGCCGCCACGCGCGAGGCGCTGCCGATGGACTACATCAAGTTCGCGCGCGCCAAGGGCCTGTCGGAAAAGCGCGTGCTGGGCGTGCACCTGCTCAAGAACATCCTGATCCCCGTGGTGACAGTGGCGGGCCTGGAGTTCGGCCAGGTGATGGCCTTCGCGGTGGTGACCGAGACGGTGTTCTCTTGGCCCGGCATGGGCAAGCTGCTGATCGATTCCATCATCAACCTGGACCGGCCGGTGGTGGTGGCGTACCTGCTGCTGATCGTGTTCTTCCTTGTGATGCTGAACCTCGTGGTGGACATCATCTATACGGTGCTGGATCCCCGCGTACGCCTGGATAGCCGCCGATGACCGCCCCCGTGACTGCAGCCGTACCCGCCGCCGCCAGGGAACAGACGCCGTGGCGCCGCTTCCTGGGCGATTTCTTCGCCAGCAAGCTGGCCACGCTGGGCCTGGTGATGCTGGTGCTGATCGTCGGCGCCGCTTTGTTGGCGCCGTGGATCGCGCCGCAGAATCCGTATGACCTGGCATCGCTGGACATCATGGATTCCAAACTCAAGCCCGGCAGCGAAAGCGGCGACGGCAGCATGCATTACTGGCTGGGCACCGATGGCCAGGCGCGCGACCTGCTGTCGGCGATCCTGTACGGCATGCGCACCAGCCTGCTGGTGGCCACCGTGTCGGTGCTGGCGGCGTTCGGCATCGGCGCCACCGTGGGCCTGATCGCGGCGTACTTCGGCGGGCGCATCGACGCGCTGCTGATGCGCATTGTGGATATCCAGTTGTCGTTCCCGGCGATCCTGGTGGCGCTGATGCTGCTGGCGATCCTGGGCAAGGGTGTGGATAAGGTGATCATCGCGCTGATCGTGGTGCAGTGGGCCTATTTCGCCCGCGCCGCGCGCGGCGCCGCATTGGTCGAGCGCGGCAAGGAATACGTCGAGGCGGCGCGCTGCATGTCGCTGTCGTGGGGGCGGGTATTGTTCCGCCACGTGCTGCCCAACTGCATGCCGCCGCTGATCGTGATCGCCACCATCGACCTGGCGCACGCCATCGCGCTGGAAGCCACGCTGTCGTTCCTGGGCGTGGGCGTGCCGGTGACCGAGCCGTCGCTCGGCATGCTGATCTACAACGGCTTCGAGTACCTGCTGTCGGGCCAGTACTGGATCTCGTTCTTCCCCGGCATCGCGCTGGCGCTGGCCATCATCGCCATCAACCTGGTGGGCGACCACCTGCGCGATGTGCTCAACCCGCGCCACGCGAACTGAGGGCGGACGCGATGCAGATACAAGCTGTGGAAAAGTCGCCGGTCCTCGATGTGCGCGGACTGAAGACGCATTTCTTCACCCGCAACGGCGTGGTCAAGGCAGTCGATGGCGTCGACCTGACGGTGGCCGAAGGCGAGATCCTGGGGCTGGTGGGCGAATCGGGTTCGGGCAAGAGCATCACCGGTTTCTCGCTGATGGGCCTGCTGGATGAACCGGGCCGCATCGTCGAGGGCGAGCTGCGCCTGAACGGTGAAGACCTGCGCGGCGCGTCGCCCGCGCGATGGCGGCAGTTGCGCGGCCAGGAGATCGCCATGATCTTCCAGGACCCGATGATGACGCTGAACCCGGTGCTGCGCGTCGATACGCAGATGATCGAAGCCGTGCAGGCGCATCGCAAGGTATCGCGCGAACAGGCGCGTGAACGCGCCCTGCAGACGCTGACGATGGTCGGCATCCCGTCACCGCAGGAACGCCTGCGCGCCTATCCGCACCAGTTGTCCGGCGGCATGCGGCAACGCGTGGCGATCGCGATCGCGCTGCTGAATTCGCCGCGCGTCATCATCGCCGATGAACCCACCACGGCGCTGGACGTGACCATCCAGGGGCAGATCCTGTTCGAAGTGCAGAAGCTGTGCCGCGAGACCGGCACCGGCCTGGTGTGGATCACGCACGACCTGGCGGTGGTGGCGGGGCTGGCCGACCGCGTGTCGGTGATGTACGCCGGCCGCGTGGTCGAGACCGGCAGCACGCTCGACGTCATCAGCCATCCGATGCATCCCTACACGCACGGCCTGATCGCCTCGATTCCCACGCCGGAATCGCGCGGCCGGCCGCTGGTGCCGATTCCCGGCATGACGCCGTCGCTGCTGAACCTGCCGCAGGGCTGTGCGTTTCGCGGGCGCTGCCCGCGCGCCAGCGAGGCCTGTCTGACCGAACCGCAGCCCGTGGAGGTGCGCCCGGCGCAATGGGTGCGCTGCTGGCATGCCGGCGCGCCGGAGGTCCAATGAGCGCCGCCGATCGCAACGCCGCCCCCATCCTGTCGCTGCGCGGCGTGGAGTTGCGCTTCACGCAACGCGTGGACCTGGCCGGCCGCATCGCCAACCTGCTGGGCGCGGGTTTGAAGACGCAGGTGGTGCACGCCGTGGCCGGCGTGGACCTGGACGTGCAGCCGGGCGAGGTCATTGGCATCGTCGGCGAATCCGGCTGCGGCAAATCGACGCTGGGTCGCATCGTCTCGGGCATCCTGCCGCCCTCTTCCGGTGAGGTGCACTACCAGGGCCAGGCGGTGAAGGCCATGGCGGGCCCGCAGCGGCGCGCCTACGAGCTGGGCGTGCAGATGATCTTCCAGGACCCTTACGCCTCGCTCAACCCGCGCATGCGGGTGCGCGAGATCGTCGGCGAGGCGCCGGTGGCGCATGGCCTTATCCGCGCGCGCGACAAGGCCGAGTACGTCGCCGGCCTGATGCGCCAGGTGGGGCTGGACCCGGCCTTCGCGCAGCGTTATCCACACCAGTTCTCGGGCGGCCAGCGCCAGCGCATCGGCATCGCGCGCGCGCTGGCGCTGAAACCCTCGGTGATCGTGTGCGACGAGGCCGTGGCGGCGCTGGACGTGTCGATCCAGGCGCAGGTGCTGAACCTGTTCGAGCAACTGCGCGACGAGCTGGACCTGACGTACCTGTTCATCAGCCACAACCTGAGCGTGGTGAGCCATATCTCGGATCGCGTCGCCATCATGTACCTGGGCCGCGTGGTCGAACTGGCGCCGACCGATACCGTGTTCCAGCGCGCCAACCATCCGTACACGCAGGCGCTGCTCAAGGAACTGCCGACGCTCACACCGGGGCGCCGCAGCTACCAGCCGATCAAGGGCGAGCTGCCGTCGCCGCTGGATCCGCCCGGGGGCTGCGCTTTCCATCCGCGCTGTCCACACGCCATGCCGCGCTGCAAGACCGAACGGCCGTTGCTGCGCGAGGTGGCGCCGATGCAGTTCAGCGCCTGCCACCTGAACGACGCGCGCTAGCGCCAATCCGTAACAACGCTGGACGCGGCCGGCGACGGGCGCGAGAATTTTCCGATACGCTGTCATACGACATCCGTTCTCTCGTTTGCGTCCTGCCCTTTCCTCCCTATTCCCTTCCGCCTATCCACCGCCATGAAAACCCTAGCCGAAATCGAACGCGCCCACGGTGAGCTGACCGAACTGCGCCGTGACATCCACGCCCATCCCGAGCTGGCCTTCCAGGAAACGCGCACCTCCAGCCTGGTGGCCGAGCGCCTGCGCCAATGGGGGCTGGAAGTCCACACGGGGCTGGGGAAAACCGGCGTGGTCGGCGTCCTGCGCGGCGGCAGCGGCGGCAAGACCATCGGCCTGCGCGCCGACATGGACGCGCTGCCCATGCCCGAGCACAACCGCTTCGCGCACAAGTCCACCATCAGCGGCCGCATGCACGGCTGCGGCCACGACGGCCACACCACGATGCTGCTGGGCGCGGCGCAATACCTGTCCACGCATCGCGATTTCGACGGCACCGTGGTGTTCATCTTCCAGCCGGCCGAGGAAGGCGGCAACGCCGGCGCGCGCGCCATGATGCAGGATGGACTGTTCGAGAAATTCCCCTGTGACGCGGTGTTCGGCATCCACAACATGCCCGGCATGCCGGTCAACCAGTTCGGCTTTCGCGCCGGTCCCACCATGGCGTCGAGCAACCGCTGGGACATCGTCATCAAGGGCGTGGGCGGCCACGCCGCGCAGCCGCATGCGTCGGTCGACCCGATCATCGTCGCGGCCGACATGGTGCACGCGCTGCAGACGGTGATCTCGCGCAGCAAGAATCCGCTGGAGCAAGCGGTGCTGTCGATCACGCAGATCCACGCCGGCGACGCCTACAACGTGATTCCCGGCGAGGCGGTGCTGCGCGGCACGGTGCGCACCTATTCGGTGGAGGTGCTCGACAAGATCGAGGAAGACATGCGCCGCATCGCCACCACGCTGCCGCAGGTGTACGGCGGCACCGGCACGCTGGACTTCGTGCGCGCCTATCCGCCGCTGGTGAACTGGGACAAGGAAACCGCGTTTGCCGCGCAGGTGGCCGAGGACACCTTCGGCGCCGAGAACGTGGTGCGCGACATGCCGCCCTTCATGGGCGCCGAGGACTTTTCCTTTTTCCTGGAAGCCCTGCCCGGCACCTATCTGTTCCTGGGCAACGGCGACGGCGACCATCGCATGGAGAGCTATCACGGCATGGGGCCGTGCCAGCTGCACAATCCGAACTACGACTTCAATGACGCGCTGCTGCCGGTCGGCGCGACGTATTGGGTCAAGCTGGTCGAGGCCTACCTGCCCAAGCACAAGTAGCGCGCCACGGCGCTTCAGGCATTGCGGTTATTTGCTTATGCGTGATGCCGCCCCAAGCCGCCCGGTTCTCCGGGCGGTTTTTCTATATGACGCCAGGCTTTGTTCAAACGCCGATAACTTCGTTTGAGATACAAGGCGCGCTTTCCATAATCGATCATTCCTGATCCATCCGCGGATGGATCTCAGCGCCGGCGGCAACGCCGCCACGCCAACCGGAGTGACCGATGTCCCAGAGCAACGCCGTGCGGCGCGAAGAGGCCGCCCCCGTCCCGCCGCGCCCGGCCGCGCAGGCGTTCGAGTTGCGGCCGCTGCCGGGCCCGGTGGGCGCCGAACTGATCGGCCTGGACCTGGGACAAGAACTGTCGCCCGCCGACTTCAAGCGCGTGCACCAGGCGCATCTGGACCACCACCTGCTGGTGTTCCGCGACCAGCGCATCACGCCGCGGCAGCACATTGACTTCAGCCGCCGCTTCGGGCCGCTGATGATCCACGTGCTGCACCAGTTCCACCTGGCCAATCATCCCGAGATCCTGATCGTCTCCAACATCGTCGAGAACGGCAAGCCGGTCGGCCTGGGCGATGCGGGCAAGTACTGGCATTCGGACATCTCGTACAAGGAACTGCCCAGCCTGGGCTCGCTGCTGCATGCGCAGGAATTGCCGGCGCAAGGCGGCGACACGCTGTTCGCCAACATGCACCTGGCCTATGACACCTTGCCCGCCGCGCTGCGCAACGCCGTCCAAGGCAGGCGCGCGGTGCATTCGTACCTGGCCAAGTACGGCCAGCTGCAGAAGGAAGGCAACTGGCGGCCCAACCTGAGCGCGCAGCAGGTGGCGCAGGTGCAGGCGGTGTCGCATCCGGTGGTGCGCACCCATCCCGAGAATGGCCGCCGCGCCCTGTTCGTGAGCGAAGGCTTCACCACCCACATCGAAGGCCTGCCGGAAGACGAGAGCCGGCAACTGCTGGACGAACTGTTCGCGCACAGCGTGCGGCCCGAACACATCTACCGCCACCGCTGGCAGCCGCACGACCTGGTGTTCTGGGACAACCGCTCGCTCATCCACCTGGCGGGCGGCACGCCCGACCACCTGCGCCGCAAGCTGTACCGCACCACGATCGAGGGCGACGTGCCGTTCTAGGCCGATGCGCGACTTATCCACAAGGAACACCATGAAGCTGTCACCTGACCTGCGCGAACGACTGGTTCGCACCGCCACCGCGGCCGGCGTGGCATTGGCGTTGGCCCTGGTGGCCCTGGCCTCGCCCACGCCCGCGCTGGCGGCCGGCGGCGCCCATGCCGCGTCGTCGCAGCCCGCGGCTGTCGCGCCGTCCGACATCGCGCCCCGCCGCGGTTGATCGGCGTGCGCGCCGACCTGTGGATATTCCAGCATCCCTAAAATAGTCCGGTACGCATCATCCGCGTCTCCGCATCCGCCGGATGCGCGCGGGCGCGCCCACCGGATTCGACATGCTGGCAACCTCCTCGATTGAACTCATCGGCAACACCCCCCTGATCGCGCTGAGCCGCGCGCACGATGGCCCTGGCCGCATCGTGGCCAAGGCCGAATTCCTGCAGCCGGGCGGCAGCGTCAAGGACCGCGCCGCCAAGGCCATCCTGCTGGCCGCCCGCGCCGATGGCCGGCTCCGGCCCGGCATGCCGGTGATCGAGATGACCAGCGGCAACATGGGGGCGGGCCTGGCCGTGGCCTGCGCCGCGCTGGGGCATCCGCTGGTCGTCACCATGTCGGCCGGCAACAGCCCCGCCCGTGCCCGCATGCTGGAAGGACTGGGCGCCGAGGTGGTGCTGGTGCCGCAGGTCGATGGCGCCGCGGGGCAGGTCACTGGCGCCGACGTCGAGGCGGCGGCCCGTGTCGCCGCCGAGTTGGCGCGCGAGCGCGGCGGCTTCTACGTCGACCAGTTCAACGCGGTTGAATGCATCACCGCGCACGAGACCGGCACCGGCCGCGAAATCCTCGAACAATTCGGCGCCCCCGTGGATGGCTGGGCCGCGGCCGTCGGCACCGGCTGCACCTTCATGGGCGTGGCGCGCGCGCTCAAGGCGGCCAGCGCCGCCACCGTTTGCGCGGCGGTCGAGCCGCTGGGCTGCGAAGTGCTGGCCGGCGCGCCGGTGACCAAGGCGCGCCACCTGATCCAGGGCACCAGCTATGGCGCGGTGCCGCCGCACTGGGTTCCGTCCCTGATGGACCTGAGCATTGCGGTCACCGATGACGAGGCGCAGGAATGGCGGCGCCTGCTGGCCGTGCGCGAGGGGCTGTACGTGGGTTATTCCGCTGCCGCCAACGTGTGCGCGGCGGCCAAGCTGTTGCGTTCGGGACGGCTGCGCCCGGATGCGGCGGTGGCCACGGTGCTGTGCGATACCGGCCTGAAATACTAGGAAAGCGGGTTTTCCACAGCATTCACGGGGAAAGCTATCCCCAGCGCCTGTGGAATTCCTGTGGATTGCCTGTGAATTGGCTGTGGACGAATGGGGATAACTTTTCGCCGCCCAGTTGTGGAGAAGTCGCTTGCGGCGGTTTTTGGAGCAAAACGCAGGCGGAAAGCGCACGGCAGGCAAGAAAACGGGCGGCCCGCGGGCCGCCCGATGCGTGTTGCGCGGCGCGTTGGCCGCGCCGGGGCGCCGCCCTTACAGCTTCAGGCCCAGTGCCTTGGCCACGCCCGCCGCGTAGGCCGGATCGGCCTTGCGGAAGTGTTCCAGCTGACGGCGCTGGATTTCCTCGGGCACGCCGGCCATGTGGCGGCCGATGTTGCCGAACAGCAATTCCTGCTGCGCCGGCGTCATCAGGCGGAACAAGGCGCCCGGCTGCGAGTAGTAGTCATCGTCGACGCGGTGGTTCCAGCGGGCGGCGGCCTGGCCGTCCAGCGGCAGCGGCGGCTCGCCGGCCGACGGGGTTTCCTTCCATTCGCCGGCGCTGTTGGGCTCGTAGTTGAGCGTGCCGCCGGCATTGCCATCCACGCGCGCCGCGCCGTCGCGGTGATAGCTGTGGAACGGGCAGCGCGGCGCGTTCACCGGGATCTGGTGGTGGTTGATGCCCAGGCGGTAGCGGTGCGTGTCGCCGTACGAGAACAGGCGGCCCTGCAGCATCTTGTCCGGCGAGAAGTCGATGCCGGGCACCACGTTGGCGGGCGTGAAGGCGGCCTGCTCGACCTCGGCGAAGTAGTTCTCCGGGTTCTTGTTCAGTTCCAGCACGCCCACTTCGATCAGCGGGTAATCGCCGTGCGGCCACACCTTGGTCAGGTCGAACGGATTGATGTGATAGGTCTCGGCTTCGGCCGCGGGCATGATCTGCACCTTCAGCGTCCACTTCGGGAAGTTGCCCTGCTCGATGTTGTCGAACAGGTCGCGTTGCGAGCTTTCGCGGTCGTGCGCCACGACCTGCGCGGCTTCCTCGTCCGTCAGACAGGCAATGCCCTGCTGCGACTTGAAGTGGAACTTCACGTAGAAGCGTTCGCCTTCGGCATTGACGAAGCTGAAGGTGTGCGAGCCGAAGCCATGCTGCTGGCGCAGGTTGGCCGGAATGCCGCGGTCGCTCATCAGGATGGTGACCTGGTGCAGCGATTCGGGGCTGAGCGACCAGAAATCCCAGGCCGCGGTGGCGCTGCGCAGGTTGGTCTTGGGGTCGCGCTTCTGGGTGTGGATGAAGTCGGGGAACTTGAGCGGGTCGCGGATGAAGAACACCGGGGTGTTGTTGCCCACCAGGTCCCAGTTGCCTTCGTCGGTGTAGAACTTGATGGCGAAGCCGCGCACGTCGCGCTCGGCGTCGGCCGCGCCGCGCTCGCCGGCCACGGTCGAGAAGCGCAGGAACAGCGGCGTCTGCTTGCCGACCTTGGAGAAGATGCTGGCGCGGGTGTACTTGATGATGTCGTGGGTGACGGTGAAGGTGCCATAGGCGCCCGAGCCCTTGGCGTGCACCACGCGTTCGGGGATGCGTTCACGGTCGAAATGGGCAAGCTTTTCTATCAGCCAGAAGTCCTGCAACAACGCCGGGCCGCGCGGGCCGGCGGTCAGGGTGTTGTTGTTGTCGGCCACCGGGGCGCCAGAGGCGGTGGTCAGATGCTTCTTGTCGGTCATGGCACACACTCCCTACGTAATTCCTGGAATGCGCGGCGACGGGGCCGCGCAACGTGATCGGATACCGTCCCGGAACATTGCCGGCCGGGGGGATATCTCCGACACATCATAGGGGTCATTGTTTGCAGTGTGAAGTTGATTGATCCATCAAATTTGATTGAAAATAACTATCACTGGCGTGACCTGACGCGCATCGCCGCCAAACCCGCGTGCAACCTGGACGAAAAAAAACCGGCCCCTGGGGGCCGGCTTTTCATGGCGCGAGCGGGAATCAGCGATTCGCCGCGGCTTCCGTCTTGCGCTGCATGGCGCGGGTGATCGACCACTGCTGCGCGATCGACAGCGTGTTGTTGACGCACCAGTAGAGCACCAGGCCGGCCGGGAAGAAGAACATCATCCCGCCGAACACCAGCGGCATGATCATCATGACCTTGGCCTGGACGGGGTCCGGGGGCGTCGGGTTCAGCTTGATCTGCAGGAACATGGTGGCCATCATGATGGCGGGCAGGATGAAGTACGGGTCGCGGATCGACAGGTCGTGCACCCACAGGATCCACGGCGCGCCGCGCATTTCCACGCTGGCCAGCAGCACCCAGTACAGCGAGATGAACACCGGGATCTGCACCACCATCGGCAGGCAGCCGCCCAGCGGGTTGATCTTCTCGGTGCGGTACATCTCCATCATGGCCGCATTGAGCTTCTGCTTGTCGTCGCCGTACTTTTCCTTCAGGGCCTGCAGGCGCGGGGCGACCTGCTTCATGCGGGCCATGGAGCGGTAGCTGGCGGCGGCCAGGGGGTAAAACAGCGCCTTGATCAGCACGGTCAGGGCGACGATGGTCCAGCCCCAGTTGCCCAGGATGGAATGCAGCCAGGTCATCAGCGTGAACAGCGGCTTGGCGATGATGGTCAGCCAGCCGTAGTCGACCACCAGTTCCAGGCCGGGGGCGAGCGCCGCCATGGCCTTCTGGTCCTGCGGGCCGACCCACAGGTGCGAATCGACGCGGGCGGCGGCGCCCGGGGCGATCTCGCCGACGGCTTCGATGGTGCGGGCGGCGTACAGGTTCTTCTGCACTTCCAGCACTTCGTTGTTGCGCGGCTTGCCTTGCGGCGGCACCCAGGCGGTGGCGAAGTAGTGCTGCACCACGGCGATCCAGCCGTTGTCCGCCTGCTTGATGTAGTTGGCCTTCTTCTTCTCGATGTCGGCGAAGGTCATCTTCTGGAACTTGTCCTGTTCCGAGTAGACGGCCATGCCGGTGAAGGTGTGATAGAAGCTGGAGGTGTCGGCCGGGTCGTTGCCGTCGCGCTCGAGCTGCAGGTACAGCGCCGGCGTCACGGGGGCGGCGCCGACGTTGGCCAGGTCGTGGCGCACGTCGATGTCATAGCGGCCGCGGTGCAGCGTGAAGGTCTTGGTGACCTTCACGCCACCCGATTCGGCTTCGAACGCCACCGCCAGGCTGTCGCCCGTCATCTGGCGGTCGGTCGAGACCACGCGGAACGGCGTCTGGTGGGTGGGGAAGTTCTGGCCATTGGCGGCGCCGACGACGCCGGTCTGGGCCACGTAGTTCAGGCCCGCGGTGCGGTCGAGCAGCACGGTGGGCTTGTCGGCCTGGCCGGTGGACGGGTACTTCAGCAGCTCGGCGCGCACCAGTTGGGCGCCCAGTGTGTCGAAGGTCAGGCGCAGCACGTCGGTGGTGATGACGACTTCTTCCGAGCGCGTCGGCACCGGCGCGGCGGCGCCCGGCACGGCCGAGGGCGCGGCGGCGGTCGCCGGCGGCGCATTGGGCACCGAGGGCGTCGCGTTGTTCGCGGCGGCCGGCGTGCCGTTGGCGTTCGTGCTGGCCGTGGGCGTGGGCGCCCCGAACAACGACGGTTTGCCGTTATGGATCTGCCAGTTGTTCCACAGGAGCAACAGCGAGAAGGAGAAAATCATCCAGAGGACGGTTCGTCGGATATCCATGGTGCCTACTGAAGTGAATACGGGCCAGCAAAGCCCGCCAGTTTAGCGTCAATCATGCTCGGTGCGGTGGCCATGGGAACAGCAGGCACCGCCATTGGTTCCCTTGCCCGGGGGAACCGGGTCCCAGCCGCCGGGCGACCAGGGGTGGCAGCGGCCGATGCGTCGCAGCATCAGCCAGAAGCCGCGCCAGGGCCCGTGGCGTTCGATCGCCTCGATCGCGTACGCCGAGCAGGTCGGAGTGAAGCGGCATTGCCGGCCGATCCAGGGGCTCAGGAAAAACCTGTAGAACCGGATCGGGGCAATGAGTATTGCGGCCCCCACGGAACGCCCGCGCTGCGCGCGGCCTGCCTGCCGGGGGGATGGCCCGTTCATCGCGCGATCCGCTCGAAGTGAGCGTCCGCTTCGGCCCGGGCCGCCTGTTTCAGCGCGGTGAGCGTGGCGGGCGTCACCTTGCTGTGCAGCCGGACGACGTAGTCTTTCGCCGGCAATCCGAGCCGCCGGTGGCGGAACGCTTCGCGGATGACCCGCTTGAGGGCGTTGCGCGTGGTGGCGTGGGCGGCGAAGCGCTTGGCGATCACCAGGCCCAGCCGGGCACAGGGAGCCTGGCCGGGAGGCAGATCGTTGGAAGCGGCGCTCACAACGAAAAACGCCCCTCGGGCCAGACGCCGGCCTTTGAGGGCGGCGGCGAACTCGGAGGGGCGATGCAGCCGCGCCTCCGGCGGAAGCGTGGCGCGCGGCATGGACTGCGGGTCAGCGGGTCGGGTGTCTGCGCAGAAAGCGAGACTTAGACGGCCAGACGCTTGCGGCCCTTGGCGCGGCGAGCGTTCAGGATGGCGCGGCCAGCGCGGGTCTTCATGCGCACGCGGAAACCATGGGTGCGCTTGCGGCGGGTAACGGAAGGTTGGTAGGTGCGTTTCATGGACGATCCACAAAAAGAACAAAAGTCAGAAGGGACCTGCCCGGAGGGTTCCTGGTCGCAAATCCGGTAGCGGGTATCTAGTAAGCGTTTCGCTGCGAATCGCATGTGATATGCGGATTCGCTGGCAAAGACAGGCTTGTAGACGGGGCTCTGGTCCGGGTAATCCCCGGGCGACCTATTCAGCAAGGCACAGTTCCGGGGACGGGGTAAGTGTAACCATTACCCTATTACCCGTGCGAATCTGGGCCTTCTGCGAAACCTTCTGACAGACAGAATTCGGAAAAGCCCACCATTTCAGCAAGTTTTCCCTGTCTTGTCAAACAGTTAAGGGGGCGGATTGTGCACGTCCATGCCCTACCCTGTGGATAACCCGTGCCCAGGCAAGGTAGAATCGAGGTTTGAATAAGAGCGACATGAAAGAATTCTGGCAGACCTGCGTCAGTCGTCTTGAGCAGGAACTCCCCCCCCAACAAATCAGCGCGTGGATACGACCGCTGGTCCCGCTTGCGTATGACGAGACGCAGGCGGTGCTGCGCGTTGCCGCCCCCAACCGGTTCAAGCTGGACTGGGTGCGCAAGAACTTCTCCCACCAGATCGAAGCGTTGGCCGCGGAGTGGTTCGAGCGTCCGGTACAGGTTTTGTTCGAATTGCCCACGCAAGGCACCACCCCGCGCATGCCGGTGGCGCCGGTGCGCGCGCAGCCGCCCGTGCAGACCGCGCCTTCGGCCGCCGCGCCCCTGGGCGGCGCGCCGCCACCCGGCATGCCGGCGCAGCCCGCCGCGCCCGCTCCCGTCGCGACCACCGCGGCGGCCGCGGCCGTGAACGCGGACGCCGCCAACATCGTGTACGAGCGCTCGCGCCTGAACACCGACCTGACGTTCGAGAACTTCGTGACGGGTAAGGCCAACCAGCTGGCGCGCGCCGCCGCGCTGCAGGTGGCCGAGAACCCGGGCACGTCGTACAACCCGCTGTTCCTGTATGGCGGCGTGGGCCTGGGCAAGACCCACCTGATCCACGCCATCGGCAACGCCATGGTGGCGGCGGGCACCGGGGTGCGCGTGCGCTACGTGCATGCCGACCAGTACGTGTCCGACGTGGTCAAGGCGTACCAGCGCAAGGCGTTCGATGACTTCAAGCGCTACTACCATTCGCTCGACCTGCTGCTGATCGACGATATCCAGTTCTTCTCCGGCAAGAACCGCACGCAGGAAGAATTCTTCTATGCGTTCGAAGCGATGGTGGCGCAGCGCAAGCAGATCATCATCACCAGCGACACCTATCCGAAGGAACTGTCGGGCATCGACAGCCGCCTGATCTCGCGCTTCGATTCCGGCCTGACGGTCGCGATCGAGCCGCCCGAACTCGAGATGCGCGTGGCGATCCTGCTGCGCAAGGCCGAGTCCGAAGGCGTGCCGATGCCCGAGGAAGTGGCGTTCTTCATCGCCAAGCACCTGCGCAGCAACGTGCGTGAACTCGAAGGCGCGTTGCGCAAGGTGCTGGCCTACGCCCGCTTCCACGGCCGCGACGTGCTCACCGTGGACGTCTGCAAGGAAGCCTTGAAGGATCTGCTGTCCGTGTCCAACGGCCAGATCACCGTCGAGAACATCCAGAAGACGGTGGCGGATTTCTACAAGATCAAGGTCGCCGACATGTATTCGAAACGCCGGCCGGCCAATATCGCTTTGCCGCGCCAGGTCGCCATGTACCTGGCCAAGGAGCTGACCCAGAAAAGCCTGCCGGAAATCGGCGATCTGTTCGGTGGCCGTGACCACACCACCGTGCTGCACGCCGTGCGCAAGATTTCCGACGCCCGCGCCAAGCAAGCGGAGCTCAACCATACCCTGCACGTGTTGGAACAAACTCTAAAAGGATGACCATGCAACTCGTACAAACCACACGCGATGCATTGCTGAAACCGCTGTCGACCGTGGCGGGCATCGTCGAAAGACGCCATACCCTGCCCATCCTGGCGAACATCCTGATGCGCAAGGAAGGCAACAAGGTCGCCTTCATTGCGACCGACCTCGAAGTGCAGATCACCACGCACGCCGACTTCGGCGTGGGTCACGACAACGAGTCCACCACGGTCGCGGCGCGCAAGCTGCTGGACATCCTGAAAGCCCTGCCGGACACCGGCGACGTGCGCCTGGCGCTGGCCAGCAACAAGCTGTCGGTGCAGTCGGCCAAGAGCCGCTTCGCGCTGCAGACGCTGGCCGCCAGCGAATTCCCCACCGTGGCCCAGCCCGAGCAGTGGGACGTGTCGCTGAGCATGCCGCAACGCACGCTGCGCCACCTGTTCAACATGGTGCACTTCGCCATGGCGCAACAGGACATCCGTTACTACCTGAACGGCATGCTGCTGGTGTTCGAACCGGGCCGCGTGCGCGCGGTCGCCACCGACGGCCACCGCCTGGCGCACTGCTCCACCGAAGCCGACGGCATCAGCGAACGCCACGAAGTGATCGTGCCGCGCAAGACCGTGCTGGAAATGCAGCGCCTGCTGGAAGACTCCGACGAACCCGTCTCGATCGACGTGGCGCCGGGCCAGATCCGTTTCCGCTTCGGCGACGTCGAGCTGGTGTCCAAGCTGGTCGAAGGCAAGTTCCCCGACTTCACCCGCGTCATCCCGACCAACTACACGCGCCACTTCCTGGTGGGCCGCGAAGCCTTGCAGGGCAGCCTGCAGCGCGCCGCCATCCTGACCACCGACAAGTTCAAGGGCGTGCGCCTGCAACTGGCGCAGAACCAGATGAAGATTTCTTCTTCCAACGCCGAGCAGGAAGAAGCGCAGGAAGAAATCGACATCGACTACGGCCACGAGCCGCTGGACGTGGGCTTCAACGTTGGCTACCTGCTCGACGTGCTGTCCAACGTCAAGGTGGACAACATCCAGTGGTCGGTCATGCCCGATGCCAACGCGTCGGCGCTCATCACCCTGCCCGAAGACGACCAGTTCAAGTACGTCGTCATGCCCATGCGGATCTGAGTCCGCGCAGCTGTGGGTTTGTGCCGCCCGCGGGCCCGATGGCCCGCCGGCGGTCCGGCCGCCAGGCCGTTCTTTAAAGCGTTATCGATACAGACATGTCAGATCAGCAGAACACCACTCCCGAGAACGGCGGCTACGGCGCCGACTCGATCAAGATGCTCAAGGGGCTGGAGGCCGTGCGCAAGCGCCCCGGCATGTACATCGGCGACACATCGGACGGCACCGGTCTGCACCACATGGTGTTCGAAGTCGTCGACAACGCCATTGACGAAGCGCTGGCTGGCTATTGCGACGACATCGTCGTCACCATCCACACCGACAACTCGATCTCGGTCACCGACAACGGCCGGGGCATTCCCACGGATATCCACAAGGACGACGAATTCCACCGCAGCGCGGCGGAAATCGTCATGACCGAACTGCACGCGGGCGGCAAGTTCGACCAGAACTCGTACAAGGTGTCCGGCGGCCTGCACGGCGTGGGCGTGTCGTGCGTGAACGCGCTGTCCGAGTGGCTGCGCCTGACCATCCGCCGCAACGGCGAAGTGCACCAGATGGAATTCCGCCAGGGCGAGCGCGTCGCGCCCCTGGCCGTGACCGGCACGACCGACAAGCGCGGCACCGAAGTGCGCTTCCTGGCCGACCCGATCATCTTCACTAACGTCGAATACCACTACGAGATCCTCTCCAAGCGCCTGCGCGAGCTCTCGTTCCTGAACAACGGCGTCAAGATCCGCCTGATCGACCAGCGCCAGGGCAAGGAAGAGAACTTCGCCTTCTCCGGCGGCGTGAAGGGCTTTGTCGAATACATCAACCGCGCCAAGACGGTGCTGCACCCGAACGTGTTCTCGGTCACCACCGAGTCCACCGCCGGCGGCGTGCCGGTGGGCGTGGAAGTGGCGATGCAGTGGAACGACAGCTACAGCGAAAGCGTGCTGTGCTTCACCAACAACATCCCGCAGCGCGACGGCGGCTCGCACCTGACCGGCCTGCGCGCGGCGATGACCCGCATCATCAACAAGTACATCACCGACAATGAACTGGCCAAGAAGGCCAAGGTCGAGACCTCCGGCGACGACATGCGCGAAGGCCTGGCCTGCGTGCTGTCGGTGAAGGTGCCCGAACCCAAGTTCAGCAGCCAGACCAAGGACAAGCTGGTCTCGAGCGAAGTGCGTCCGGCGGTCGAAGAGGCCGTGGCCCGCACGCTGGAAACCTGGCTGCTGGAGCATCCGAACGACGCCAAGGCGCTGTGCGGCAAGATCGTCGAAGCCGCCCGCGCGCGCGAAGCGGCCCGCAAGGCGCGTGAAATGACGCGCCGCAAGAGCGTGCTGGAAGGCGCCGGCCTGCCCGGCAAGCTGGCCGACTGCCAGGAGAAGGACCCGGCGCTGTGCGAGCTGTACATCGTCGAGGGTGACTCCGCAGGCGGCTCGGCCAAGCAGGGCCGCGACCGCAAGTTCCAGGCCATCCTGCCGCTGCGCGGCAAGGTGCTGAACGTCGAGAAGGCGCGCTTTGACCGCCTTATCGCCAGCGAGCAGATCGCCACGCTGATCACCGCGCTGGGCACCAGCATCGGCCCGGACTTCAACGTCGACAAGCTGCGCTACCACCGCCTCATCATCATGACCGACGCGGACGTCGACGGCGCGCACATCCGCACGCTGCTGCTGACGCTGCTGTACCGCCAGATGCCCGAGCTGGTGCAGCGCGGCTATGTGTACATCGCCCAGCCGCCGCTGTACAAGGTCAAGGTCGGCCGCGAAGAGCGCTACCTGAAGGATGACCAGGAAGAAGCGCAGTTCATGCTGCAGCTGGCCCTGAAGGATGCCGAGATCATCGCTGGCGGCAACATCATCCGCGGCGATGAGCTCAACGAACTGGCGCGCCAGTACGTGGCCGCCGACGGCGTCATCGCGCGCCTGTCGCGCGTGTTCGACGTGGCCGCGCTGTCGGCCATGGCCGAGGGCGTCGAGATCAACCTGGACACGGCCGAGGCCGCCGCCGATTCGGCCAAGCGCCTGGCCGATGCCATGCGCGATCCGATCAGCGGCAACGGCGTGGAAGTGGTGCCCGAGTTCGACGCCGCCACCGAACGCCATCGCCTGTCGATCCAGCGCATGCACCACGGCAACGTGCGCGTCAGCATCATCGATGCCGACTTCATTGGCGGTTCGGATTACGCCATCCTGTCCAAGGCCGCCAAGAGCTTCTCCGGCAAGGTCGGCCCGCAGTCGCTGGTGGCGCGTGGCGAAGGCGACAAGCGCAAGGAACAGACCGTGTCCGACTTCCGCGAAGCCATGCAGTGGCTGCGTAGCGAAGCCGACCGCGGCATCTCCAAGCAGCGCTACAAGGGCCTGGGCGAAATGAACCCGGACCAGCTGTGGGAAACCACCATGGACCCGAAGGTGCGCCGCCTGCTGCGCGTGCAGATCGAGGACGCCATCGCGGCCGACGAGGTCTTCACCACGCTGATGGGCGACGACGTGGAGCCGCGCCGCAACTTCATCGAGGCGCACGCGCTGTCGGCGGGGAATATCGACGTCTGATCGCGCAGGTTCTCATTGACCTTGCAAGTATTCTCGCTGCTCGCAAGCATGAATGGAAACGCCCGGCATTGCCGGGCGTTTCCGCATCGGGCCGTGCGAGGGAGCCTGTCAGGCCACTTCCGTTTGGCGCCCAGGCCGTGGCAGGCAGGTGGACAGCGCGATCAGGCCGAGCGCCAGCACCGTGCCGCCGAGCACGCCAAAGCCGGTGCCGAAGGCTGCGCTGACACCCATAGCGACCAGTGCGGCGCTGCCGATCTGGCAGAATCCCACCAGTCCGGACGCGGTCGCCGCATGCCCATGCTCGCTGGCAATGGCGCCGGACACGGCCAGTGACAGTGACGAGCCATTGGCGAGACTGACCAGGCACATCGGCATCACTACCGCGGCCGCGCCATGGAGTCCCAATGCCATCACGGCCAGGAATGCCATTCCGCCAAGCACGAAGCACATGATGCCGGCGGCGAGGATGCGATCGTAGGGCCAGCGATCGAGCAGCCGCCTGGCCAGCAGGTTGGCACTGATGATGCCGGCCGTCAGCGGCAGGTACAGCCAACCGCTTTGCTCCTCGCTCAAGCCTTGGCGCGCGAAAAGAAACGGCGATTGGGTCAAGTAGACGAACCAGGCGCAATAGATCGCGCAGACCACCAAGGTATAGCGGCGAAAAGTGCGGTCGCGCAGAACATGGCTGAAGCCCGCAAAGGGAGAGGTCCGGGTGCGGGCGGCGACGGGGAGCGTTTCCGGTAGCAGCGTCATCACCATCAGCAACGCGACGACACCGAACGCGACGACGAAAAGGAAATCAGCCCGCCAGCCGAAAGCCGCGGCCAGGTGCCCGCCTAGGGCCGGCGCCAGCGCAGGCGACAGCGACACCAGAGGGTAGATGACCGCATAGACCTTGGCGCAGGCGCGCTTGTCGCAGGTGTCAGCGATCAGCGCGCGGCCAACGACAAGGCCCGCAGCCGCGCCGATCGCTTCCAGCATGCGCCAAGCCAGGAACCCGTTGTAGCTGTCGGAAAGGGCACAGCCCACCGACCCGACGATGTAGAGGCCGATGCCGGCTAGCAGCACGGGCCTGCGGCCATTGCGATCCGACAGCGGCCCGTAGGTCAATTGGGCAATTGCCAGAGCCAGCAGGTAGAACGAGATGGTCTGCGGCATCTGCCAGTCGGCGACGCCGAATTCCCTGGCCATGCTTGGCATGGCGGGCAGATAGACGTCCGACGCGATCAGCCCGAAGGCGCTCAGCATGGCGACGGTCAGAATGAACGATAAGCGAGGCATAGTGGTTCCCGGCAGCCAGGCGAGCTGGCTGCGCGTCAAGGTTCAGAAGAGGCGAGTTCCCATGCTACGGAGATGCCTTCCATGTGAAAATGCACAAAAAAGCAGCCCATGGCTGCGTATTTGCATACACATGCGACGAGGCCGTGATGAATTGGGACGACGTGCGGATATTTCTGGCGATTCAGCGCGCCGGCACCTTGCGCGGGGCGGCGCAGGAGCTGGTCATAGACCAGACCACGGTGAGCCGCCGCCTGACGGGGTTGGAGCGGGCGCTGGGCAGTCGACTGTTCTTGCGCACCACGGGGGGCTTGGCGCTGACGGACATCGGCCAGAACGTGCTGCACATGGCCGAGGACATGGAACGCATGGCGGTCTCCTTCGAGCGCCGCGGCGAAGGCGCCGATGCGCGCGTGGCCGGTGAGGTGCGTTTGACCACTACCGATGCGCTGGCGATGGACTTCGTGGTTCCTGCCATCGAAAACCTGCGTGCCAGCCATCCCGAACTGCGGGTGATCCTGAGCACGACGACGCGGTTGCTCGATCTGGCGCGGCGGGAGGCGGACATCGCCGTGCGTACCCTGCGGCCGGAGCAGCCGGATTTGATCGTTCGCCAACTCGGCTGCTGGGAAGTTGGCTTGTACGCGACCCGAGGCTATCTGGCGAAACATGGTGAACCGCAGCCCGGGCAAGGCCTCGCGAATCACGATATTGCGCTGTACCAGCAGGGGGTGACCGGCCGGCAGGACGACACGTTGGCGGGGGAATCAAGAGCGCAGGGGCGCGTGGTCGCCGAATTGGATTCGAGCCTGATGCTCGCGACTTTCGTGCGCGCCGGCTTGGCCATTGGTGAGTTACCTGAGTACGTGGCTCGGCGTGATTCCGCGCTGGTGCGGCTATGGCCGGAACGCCATCGGGCCAAGCCTTACGAGGCGTGGCTGGTGCTGCACCAAGATCTGGCGCGCACGGCCAGAGTCCGTGTCGTGGTGGAGGCAATCACGTCAGCTTTCGCCGATTGCGCGCCGGGCAGCGGCAAGGCTACGTAGTCGCTGCCATGCCCCTGCGGGCCTGCTCGCGCCAATGCCGCGGCGCGTTGCCTATCCCTGCACGTCGTTGGCCCAAGGTTCCGCCGTCAACCGTTCCGCCAGGTACTCGATCAGCGCCTGCACCCGCGCCGGCCGCCGGCGCCCCGGCGGCGTGACGATGTGCAGCGCGATCGGGTCGACCTGCCAGTCGTCCATGGCGGTTTCCAGCGCGCCCGATTGCAGGTCTTCCCAGGCCAGGAACTCCGGTTGCAGCGCCAGGCCCAGGCCGGCCTGCAGCGCGGGTGACAGGGCTTCGGCGTTGTTGACGTTCAACTGCACCGGCAACGACTGCGAGAACTCGCCGTGCTTGTCGTGGCGAAAGCGCCAGCTCGACCCGGTGCGCGCATACATGTATTGCAGCGCGGTGTGCTGGGCCAGGTCGCGCGGGTGCTTGGGCCGGCCGGCGCGCTTGAAGTAGCCGGGCGCGCCCACCAGCAGGATGCGCACCGAACACAGGCGCCGCGCCAGCAGCGTCGAGTCCACCAGATTGGAGATGCGCAGCGCCAGGTCGAAGCGTTCGGACACCAGGTCCGATTGCTTGTCGTTGAATTCGATCTCCAGGTCGACGTCGGGATGGGCCTGCATGAAGGGCGGCAGCATGGGCGCCAGGTGCGTGACGCCGAACGACATGGGCGCGGCCAGGCGGATCTTGCCGCGCAGGCTGGTGGACTTTTCCGTGACCTCGGCCTCGACCGCCTCGCCTTCTTCCAGGATGCGGGCGGCGCGCTCGAGCGCCGCGTAGCCGGATTCGGTCAGGGACATGCTGCGCGAGGTGCGGTGGAACAGCATGGTCTTCATCTTGGTTTCCAGACGCGTGATGGTCTTGGACACCGTGGCCTGGGACAGGGACAGTTCGGCCGCCGCCTTGGCGAACGAGCCCGTGTCGGCGACCTTGGCGAAGATCGCCCAGCCTTCCAGATCCGGCAGTTTGTTCATGATGATTCTCGCAAAGAAAGTGGCGTCGATGATAGCGGCTGGCTATGTGACGAACAAGAACGCCCGGGGACGGCCGGGCCGGAAACACCCGGGCCATGGGGATCATGCAAAAAATGGAAAGGATGCAATTCCCCGTTGCGGATTCTCAGGCGAAGGGCGGATCCCTAATATGCCCATACCGACAGACGACGTGAACGAAACCCCTCAAGCGGCATTCGGACACGACGGCAGCGGGGCAGGCCGGAACGGTTTGCGCAGTGCCCGAATTCACCTAGCCGCATTTCCTTGAACGATTCCTTGAAAGAGAGAGCCACCATGTCCGCCAACAAGTACCTCGAAGTCCTGACCCCGCAAAACAGCCAGATCATCTTCATCGACCAGCAGCCGCAGATGGCGTTTGGCGTGCAGTCGATCGACCGCCAGACGCTCAAGAACAACGTGGTGGGCCTGGCCAAGGCCGCGCGCACTTTCAACATCCCGACCACCATCACCACCGTCGAAACCGATGGCTTCTCGGGCAACACCTACCCCGAACTGCTGGCCGTGTTCCCCGAGAACAAGATCCTGGAGCGCACCTCGATGAACTCGTGGGACGACCAGAACGTGCGCGATGCGCTGGCTGCCAACGGCCGCAAGAAAATCGTGGTGGCGGGCCTGTGGACCGAAGTCTGCAACACCACCTTCGCCCTGTGCGCCATGCTGGAAGGCGACTACGAGATCTACATGGTGGCCGACGCCTCGGGCGGCACCTCGGCCGACGCGCACAAGTACGCGATGGACCGCATGATCCAGGCCGGCGTGGTGCCGGTGACCTGGCAGCAGGTAATGCTGGAATGGCAGCGCGATTGGGCTCGCCAGGAAACCTATGACGCCGTGACCGGCATCGCCAAGGAGCACTCGGGCGCCTACGGCATGGGCATCGACTACGCCGTCACCCACGTGCACAAGCTGGCCGAGCGCGTGACGCACGGCGAACGCATCGGCCCCAACCCGGCCAAGTAAGCCGCGTGCCTGGCCGGCGGTGGCGCTGCCACGGCCGGCCAGGTCGCCATTTTCCGATCACGGCAGGCGGCATGCTGAACGCCCCTGGCGACCCCGAGCGATCCAGGAGCGTTCCATGCCGAACAACAACACCCGTTCTCCGGGCAGCGGCTTCGCGCCGCTGCGCCAACCCGTCTTTGCCGTGCTGTGGGCGGCCACCGTGCTGGGCAACGTCGGCAGCTTCATGCGCGATGTCGCCAGCTCGTGGCTGGTGACCGACCTGTCGGCCAGTCCGGCGGCGGTGGCGCTGATCCAGACAGCGGCGACGCTGCCCATCTTCCTGCTGGCGATTCCTGCCGGCGTGCTGTCGGACATCCTGGACCGCCGGCGTTTCCTGATTTTCGTGCAGTTGCTGTTGGCGTCGGTCAGCGGCACGTTGCTGCTGTTGTCGCACTTTGGCGCTTTGACGGTGGACTACCTGATCGCGCTGACGTTCGTCGGCGGCATCGGCGCGGCGCTGATGGGGCCGACCTGGCAATCGATCGTGCCCGAGCTGGTGCCGCGCGAGGACCTCAAGGGCGCGGTGGCGCTCAATTCCCTGGGCATCAATATCGCGCGCGCCATCGGCCCGGCGGCGGGCGGCCTGATCCTGGCCAGCTTCGGCGCGGCGGTGACCTACGGCATGGACGTCTTGAGCTATGTGTTCGTGATCGCGGCCCTGCTGTGGTGGAAGCGGCCCGCCAAGGTCGATAGCGCCCTGTCGGAGAACTTCTTCGGCGCGTTCCGTGCCGGCCTGCGCTACACGCGGGCCAGCAAGGAACTGCATCGCGTGCTGCTGCGCGCCGCCGTGTTCTTCCTGTTCGCCAGCGCGGTCTGGGCATTGCTGCCGCTGGTGGCGCGGCAGATGCTGGGCAGCTCTTCCGGCTTCTACGGCGTGCTGCTCGGCGCGGTGGGCGCAGGGGCCATCGTTGGCGCCCTGGTCATGCCGAAACTGGGCGCCAAGCTCAATGCGGACGGCTTGGTGCTGCTGGCCTCGGTGGTCAGCGCGGTGGTGATGGGCGTGCTGGTGTTCGCGCCGCCCAAGTGGCTGGCGGTGCTGATGCTGGTGCTGCTGGGCATGGGCTGGATCACCGCGTTGACGACGTTCAACGGCGTGGCCCAGGCGATCCTGCCGAACTGGGTGCGCGGCCGCGGCCTGGCGGTGTACCTGATGGTGTTCAACGGCGCGATGGCGGCCGGCAGCCTGGGCTGGGGCCTGGTGGCGCGGGAGATCGGCGTGCCGTATGCGCTGGTGGTCAGCGCGGTCGGCCTGGTGGCCGTGGCGCTGCTGTTCCACCGGGCGCGGCTGCCGGTGGGCGAGGCCGACCTGCAGGCGTCGAACCACTGGCCCGAGCCGCTGGTGTCCGCGCCGGTGGCCAATGACCGCGGTCCGGTGCTGATTCAGGTCGAGTATCGCGTTCGGCAGGAGGATCGTCCCGCCTTCCTGGAAGCGATGCAGCGCCTGTCGCAGGAGCGGCTGCGCGACGGCGCCTACGCCTGGGGCGTGGTTGAGCATACCGGCGATCCGGAGCGCGTGATGGAGTGGTTCTTCGTGGAGTCGTGGGCCGAGCATCTGCGCCAGCATCACCGCGTCTCGCATGCCGACGCCGACCTGCAGGCCGAGGCGCTGCGCTTCCATATCGGCCCGGACAAGCCCGAAGTGCATCACTTCCTGGCGTTGAAGCGCTGACCGCACTGACGATTCGATAACCCGACCTGGAGTCTGCCCATGATCGAGCGCCGTCCCCTTACCACCCTGGGCCATGCCCGCCGCGGCTGGCTCGACGTGAAGCATCATTTCTCGTTCGCCAATTACCAGGATCCCGCGCGCATGCGCTGGGGGGCGCTACGAGCCTGGAACGACGAGACCATCGCGCCGGGCGCGGGCTTTCCGCCGCTGCTGCATACCGATGTGGAAATCATTACCTGCGTGCGCGAAGGCGCGCTGACGCACGAGGATGACCTGGGCAACCGCGGCCGCACGCGCGCCGGCGACGTGCAGGTCATGAGCGCGGGCAAGGGCTTGACGCACGCGGAATTCAATATGGAAGGCGGGCCCGCACGGGTGTTCCAGATCTGGCTGGAGCCGGACCGCCGCGGCGTGCCGCCTAGCTGGGGCCGCAAGTCGTTCGCCCGCGAGGCCTGCAACGGCCGCTTCGTCACGCTGGCCAGTGGCATCGAGGGCGACGACGACGCCCTGCCGATCCGCAGCGACGCGCGGCTGCTGGCCGTGGCGCTCAAGGCCGGCGAAGCCGCCACATATCGCTTTGCGCACGGACGGCGCCGTGGCTACCTGGTGTCTTCCAAGGGACGGCTGACCGTCAACGATATCGAGATCGGCAGCGGCGACGGCGCCGCCATCCTGGACGAAACCGACCTGCGCATCACCGCGCTGGATGATGCCGAGCTGCTGTTGGCCGATACCCATGCATGACCCCATCACACACGAGGACGCACATGAAGATCTATCTACTTTCCCTGGGCGCCGGCCTGCTGGTCGGCGTGGTGTACAGCCTGCTGCAGGTGCGTTCGCCCGCGCCGCCGCTGGTGGCGCTGATCGGCCTGCTCGGCATCCTGGTCGGCGAACAGATCGTGCCGGTGGGCAAGCAACTGCTGAACGGCACCGCCTTCGCCGCCGCCTGCGACAAGGAGAAGGCGGTCAGCCACGTGTTCGGCCAGCTGCCCGGCCGCCAGGCGCAGGGCAAAGACCAAAGCTGATTCCTTCCCGTCACCAAAGGAGATAATCGCATGCCGACTCGCCGCGACCTTATCGGTGCTGCCTCCACGCTTGCACTGAGCAGCCTCTTGGGCGGATGCGCCCCTGCCCGTTCCAAAGGAGAACCCCCCATGTCAAACGCCTCAAACACCACGCCCGACATCATTTTCCACAATGGCCGCATCACGACCCTGGACCGCGCCAAGCCGCTGGCCAGCGCCGTGGCGATCAAAGACGGCCGCTTCGTCGCGGTCGGCACTGACGCCGAGGTCATGGCGCTGGCCGGGCCGGCCACCCGGCGCGTCGATCTCAAGCAGCGCGGCGCCCTGCCCGGCCTGTTCGACAACCACACGCACGTGGTGCGCGGCGGCCTGAACTACAACATGGAGCTGCGCTGGGACGGCGTGCGCTCGCTGGCCGACGCCATGGCGATGCTCAAGCGCCAGGTCGCCATCACGCCGGCGCCGCAATGGGTGCGGGTGGTGGGCGGGTTCACCGAGCACCAGTTCGCCGAGAAGCGCCTGCCGACGATCGAGGAGATCAACGCCATCGCGCCCGACACGCCGGTGTTCCTGCTGCACCTGTACGACCGTGCCCTGCTCAACGGCGCCGCGCTGCGCGCGGTGGGGTACACCAAGACCACGCCCAACCCGCCGGGCGGCGAGATCATCCGCGACGCGCAGGGCAACCCGACCGGGCTGCTGCTGGCCAAGCCGAACGCGACCATCCTGTACGCCACGCTGGCCAAGGGCCCCAAACTGCCGTTCGACTACCAGGTCAATTCCACGCGTCATTTCATGCGCGAGCTGAACCGCCTGGGCGTGACCGGCGTGATCGACGCGGGGGGCGGTTTCCAGAACTACCCTGACGACTATGCCGTGATCCAGAAGCTGGCCGACGAAGGCCAGATGACGGTGCGGCTGGCCTACAACCTGTTCACGCAGAAGCCCAAGCAGGAGAAGGAAGACTTCCTCAAGTGGACCTCGAGCGTGAAGTACAAGCAGGGCACCGACTACTTCCGCCACAACGGCGCCGGCGAAATGCTGGTGTTTTCGGCCGCCGACTTCGAGGACTTCCGCGTCGAACGCCCGGACATGCCGCCGGAGATGGAAGGCGAGCTGGAGGAAGTGGTGCGCGTGCTGGTGCAGAACAAGTGGCCGTGGCGGCTGCATGCCACCTATGACGAGACCATTTCGCGCGCGCTGGATGTGTTCGAGAAGGTCAACCAGGACACGCCGCTGACCGGCCTGAACTGGTTCTTCGACCATGCGGAGACGATCTCGGACAAGTCGATCGACCGCATCGCCGCGCTGGGCGGCGGCATCGCCGTGCAGCACCGCATGGCCTACCAGGGCGAGTACTTCATCGAGCGCTACGGCGCGGCCGCGGCCGAGGCCACGCCCCCCATCGCCAAGATGCTGGATCGGGGCGTGAAGGTCTCGGCCGGCACCGACGCCACCCGGGTCGCCTCCTACAACCCGTGGGTGTCACTGTCGTGGATGGTGACGGGCAAGACCGTGGGCGGCACCCGCCTCTATCCGGCGCGCAACTGCCTGGACCGCGAGACCGCGCTGCGCATGTGGACCGAGAACGTGGCCTGGTTCGCCAACGAGGAAGGCAAGCGCGGCCGCATCCAGCCGGGCCAGTTGGCCGATTTCATCGTGCCGAGCAAGGACTATTTCCGTTGCAGCGAGGATGAGATATCGTTCCTGACGTCGGAGCTGACCGTGGTCGGCGGCCGCGTGGTCTACGGCGCGGGCGAATTCGGGCCGCTCGATGACAACCCGCTGCCGCCCGCCATGCCGGACTGGTCGCCCACGCGCCTGTTCGGCGGCTATGCCGCCTGGGGCGATCCCGACGGCGCCGGCCGCAATTCGCTGGGCTACCGCAACATGGCGGCCTGCGCTTGCGCCAGCAGCTGCGGGCTGCATGGGCATGACCACGCCAAGGCCTGGGCCTCGAACGCGCCCAGTTCCGACCTGCAGGGCTTTTTCGGCGCCCTGGGTTGTTCCTGCTGGGCAGTCTGAGGAGGCCGGCCATGAACGCGACCTTCCAATGGGAACAGCGGCTGGCCGGCCTGGCCCGGCCGTTGTTCGGTTCCCCCGCCGTGCGGTTCCTGGCCTACCTGGGCCTGTGCGCCGCCTATCTACAGGGCGGGCTGGTCAAGCTGACCGACTTTCCCGGCGCGTTGGCGGAGATGGCGCATTTTGGGCTGGCGCCGGGGCCGGTGTTCGCGGTGTTGGTGATCGTATTGGAACTGCTGGCATCCGCCATGATCCTGGTGGGGCGGTTGCGCTGGCTGGGGGCGCTGGCGCTGGCCGCCTTCACGCTGGTGGCCACGGGCATTGCGCTGCGCTATTGGGAAATGCCGGTCGGCCAGGAGCGCTTCATGGCCGCCAATGCGTTCTATGAGCATCTGGGGCTGGCGGGGGGATTGCTGCTGGTGGCGTGGCTGGATTTGCGCGAGCCGCATACGGACGACTCGCTGCATTGAGCCAGCAAGCAGACTGATATCGGAAATCCTATAACGCCCTCGTCTCGAGGGCGTATTCATTTATGGACCGTGCATCTGCGGTAGCATTCGTTCGCTCGTTAAATACCGACCATCTTTCTGAACGCCTCGCCGGGAATCCCAAGGGGATATTCGGCCCTGCCCTCAACAAAGACATGATAACGATGAAAAGAACGGCGCAATTCCCCGGATTCACTTTTACGACATCACGCGTTTTGCGCTCGTCACGCGCGATACCGGCCAAGCTGCGTCAGTTGACCGCGGCCTTGTTTGCCTGCGGCATTGGCGGCACATTATTGCTCAACCCCCTGCTGGCGAGCGCGATCATTATCGGACCCAGCGGCGCGACGATTGCCGTCCCCGATCCGGCGTCCTTTGGCCCGGGGGATATCGAGTTTCAAGGCGGCACGCTCGAGGTTACGGCCGACTCCGCCTTCATGCCCTCCTATGATGATCAGCAGTTGTTGGTGGGATCTGCCGGCGGCACGCTGGCGGTCGCGAACGGCAAGACGCTGGAATTGAATACGGGCATTCGCGTGCAGGATGGTGTTTTTCGCTTTGGCAATGCTGCCAATGCCGGAACGATTGTGGTGGGTAACCTGCCTTGGGCCCAAGTATCTCGCACATCGGAAATCCATTTCGACGCCGGCACGGTGAGAAATACCGCCGGCACATATGGCATAGGCCCGCTCCTGTACGGCGCCCAGACGGTTTCGATTGCCGCGGGGGCCACGCTGGATCTGAACGGTGGTTCAGCGACATTCCGGAATCTGCAGGGCGCCGGCCAACTCGAGATGGGCTCGGGAGCTCTGTCTGTCATGGTGCTCGAGGGCAATTTCTCTGGCGCGATTGGCGGCTCCCGGCAGTTGGAGAAAACCGGCACTGGCACGCTGGTGCTCAGCGGAATCAATACCTATACGGGGGGTACGCGCATCGATCAGGGCGGCGTGCTGAGCGTTTCCCGTGATGCCAATCTGGGGAATGCCAGCGGCAGTGTCTACATCAACGGGGAAACGTCAAAACTCCAGGTAACCGGGACGACTTTTACGCAGACCGGGCGCAGCATTCAGCTGGGCCCCCTTGGGGGCGTTATCGAGATAGTGGATGCCGCCAATCGCCTTGCTCTTACCGGCGCCGTCAGCGGGACTGGGAGTCTGGCCAAGACCGGCGCGGGCACGCTCGTGCTTGCCAACAGTGGCAATAGCTATCGCGATACGTACGTCTGGGGCGGCACGCTGGAGGGCAGTACCGAGACGCTCCGTGGCGATATCCTGAATACCGCGACGGTGGTGTTCGACCAACATGGCGACGGAACCTTCGCTGGCAATATCACCGGCTCCGGAAGGATCGTCAAAACGGGCGCCGGCATGTTGCGCTTGAGCAACCAGAACTCCGCGCAACAGTGGAAGATACAGCAAGGGGGGGTCATCTTCTCGGCCAATTACATTGGCTTGTTGCCGATAGAGATCGACGCTGGCGCGACCATGGTCTATGACACCAATGACCTGGGTGCCTATCACGGCCCATTGAGCGGCAGCGGCCTGTTCAGCAAGCGGGGATCCGGAGAGGTGCTGCTGTATGGCGACAGCTCCGCCTTCGCGGGCCACACACGCGTGGAGGCCGGCAGACTGGTGGTCATGCGGGAAGCCTTTCTGGGCGGCACGCTCGAGATCGCCAACGGCGCCACGCTGGAAGGACAGGGCACCGTGGGCACGACAACCATCGCCGCGGGTGGTGCGGTTGAAACGGGTTGGCAATATCGCACCCTGACCGTGCAAGGCGACCTGACCATGCAGCCCGGCTCGATATTTCGCGTGAAGGCCTATCCGGCGCCCACGTCCACCACCAGCGACCGTATCGTAGTCCGGGGAACCGCCAATCTCGGCGGTTCGGTGGTGCACGTCGGGCCTGCGGGCAATTTCTTGCCGGCCCAGGTCTATACGATCCTGACCGCTGACCGGATCAATGGCACCTTCGAGCAAGCGACTTCGGATTACGCGTATCTCGATCCGACGCTGGGCTACACGGACAAGGCCGTAACGCTGCGCCTGGAGCGGCGCGCTGGCGGCTTCGCCAGTGCGGCCCAGACCGGCAACCAGCGCAATGTCGCTGAAGCGCTGGAGCGGCTGCCGGACGCCAATCCGTTGCGTCAGTACGTATTGACCTTGCCGACCGGCGCGCCGGCCGGGGTCTTCGACAATCTGTCGGGCGAGGCCCATGCCAGCGTGGTGTCCAGCCTGGCAGCCTCCGGCACCGGAGTGCGCAACGTCTCGTTCAAGCATCTGCGCGCCAATATGGGCGCGGGCCTGCTGCCCGGGGCACCGACGGCGCAGGCAGGGTCGGATCTGCCTATGTCGGCCTTGCCGTCATCAGCCGCCCGGCCCGCCTGGGCGGAGGTGGTCGGCAGTTGGCAAACCTTCAACGGCGATGGCAATGCAAGCCGGGTCACGCAGAATACGGGTGGTGTCTTCGTCGGCGCGGATGGCGCCGTCGGTGGCGGATGGCGGGTGGGGGGCGCACTGGGCTTCACCGATGGCCGCATCAAGGTGGACGACCGTGCATCCAAGGCCAGTGTAAGCGGTTACACCGCCCTGCTCTACGGCGGGCGTAGCGTGGCCGCCGGCGCTGGAAAACTGAACCTGCTGCTGGGCGCTGCGTATACGTGGAACGATATCGGCACGGAACGCCAGGTCGTCGTGGCCGGCGCCGGCCAGAAGCTTACCGCCGACTATGGCGCGGGCAATAGCCAATTGTTTACCGAACTGGGCTATGCCATGGCCGCCGGTCAACGCAGCCAGATCGAACCGTTCGTGGGGCTGGCGTGGAGCAATCTGCGCACGAAAGGCTTTACGGAGTCCGGCGGGTCGGCTGCCCTGACCGGGCAGAAGGACAGCACCACGTTGACCACAAGCTCTCTCGGGCTACGTGGCATGACGGATTTTTCGCTGGGCAAGGCCGAGGGCAGGTTGGTGGCGGCCGGCGGATGGCGCCGCGCCTTCGGCGATCTGAACCCCGATGCTCGTCTGGCGTTCGATGGTGGCCAGGTTTTCACCGTGGCCGGCACGCCGATTGCCCGTAACGTCGGATTTGGCGAGGTGAGCCTGGATCTGGCCGTTTCGCGGTCGGCGAGCGTGACGCTCGCCTACAGCGGCCAATTCGGCGCGGGCAACCGCGATCACAGCGGCTCCCTGGGCGTGCGCTGGCGCTACTGACCGGGTCGTGGCAAGGCAGGGGGGCCCCCCTCTGCCTTGCCAGCCTCTTTACCGCCCCGGCCGCGCCTTCAGGTCCGCCATTTCCTCCTGCATCAACTGGTGCGCATAGCGCGAGAACACGCTCACCAGCCGGGTGCGGGTATGGTACGGCGGGTACAGCAGCGCCACCGTGACCGGCACCGCCGGGCTGAAGGGGCGGACCTCGACGCCGTTGGCCTCGTATTCCTCGCGCGCGGCCAGCGGATTGATCAGCGCCACGCCCAGGCCGGCGCCGACCAGAGCACAGACGGATGAACCCAGGCCGGCCTCGGCCACCGTCTGGCGCTCGACCTTGGCGGCCTTGAAGACCGCGTCGATCTTTTCGCGCAGCGGCGTGGCGCTGGGGAAGGCGATGAAGGGTTCGCCGGCGAAATCGGCGGGCTTGAGCTTTTTCAGCTTGGTCAGCCGGTGGCCCTTGGGCAGCACCGCCACGCAGTTCATGGTCAGCACCGGCTCGACCTGGATGCCGGGGCTGTCGCCCGACAGCATGGCCAGGCCGGTGTCGCAGAAGCCCGAGCTGATCCAGTTGTGCACGGCGCTGGCGTTGCCGGAATGGATCGAGACCATGACGTCCGGGTATTCGGTCTTGAACGCGGCCACGATGCGCGCCAGCAGGCCGCCGGCCAGGCGCGGCATGGCCGCCACGCTCAGGCGGCTGGCGCTGAACGAGCGGATGCTGGCCGCCGCCGATTCCAGGCCGGCCAGGCCGATGAAGGTTTTTTCAACCTCTTGAAAGAAGCGCGACCCATCCTGCGTGGGGGTCAGGCGGCTGCCATTGCGATCGAACAGGGGAAACTGGGTGATTGCTTCCAATTGCGCGATTAAGCGGCTAACGTGCGGCTGCGAGGTATGCACTCGGCGCGCCGCCGCCGTCATGGATCCGGTCATCATGACGGCCCGGAAAGCCTCGATGTGTCGCAAGCCCATTCGTGTAATGGCCATATCAAATCCGTATAGAGGAATACCCGATTGGAACTGGATAAAACCATAACGCTAGTTGATACTTTTTGCCAGCCGCGGGGCTCATCGCGGGACGCGGCGGGCCGCCTGCAATCCGGCACCGCTGTTCGTGAACATAAACACGCGCCGCACGATCGGCGCCAAGGGAATACGATGAAAGCACTTGCCGCGATTTCGGTCGCCGCCGCCCTGTTCGGCAGCGCCGCCGCCCACGCCGAAGGCCCCAGCCGCCTGGACAAGATCCGCGATACCGGCGTGATCACCATCGGCCATCCCGAGACCTCGGTGCCGTTCGCCTACCTGGACGGCAACCAGAAGCCGATCGGCTATACGGTCGAGATCTGCCAGGAAATCGCCCAGCACATCAAGACCGCCCTCAAGCTGCCCAAGCTGGACGTGCGCTACAACCCGACCACGTCGGCCACGCGCATCCCGCTGCTGGCCAACGGCACCATCGACCTGGAGTGTGGCAACACCACCAACAACCTGGAACGCCACAAGCTGGTGTCGTTCGCGCCCACCACGTTCGTGGCGCAGGTGGTGCTGGTGGCGCGCAAGGATGGCGGCGTCGATCCCAACAACCTGGCGTCGTTCCGTGGCAAGACCATCGCCGCGCAGGCCGGCGGCCAGACCTTCAAGCTGATCTCGCGCCTGAACGCCGAGGGCAACCTGGGCATCACCATGGCGCCCACCAAGGATACGGCGGAAACGCTGCTGATGGTGGAATCCGGACGCGCCGCCGGGTCGGCCAACGATGACGGCATCGCCTATGGCGTGGTGGCCTCGTCCAAGAATCCCGACGCCTTCGTGATCGGCACCAAGGGCCTGGAACTGGCGCCCTACGGCATCATGCAGCCCAAGGACGACCCGGCCTTCAAGAAGGTGGTGGACGACGCCGTGCTCGACATGATGAAGAGCGGCCGCGTCGCCGCGATCTACGACAAGTACTTCAATTCGCCGATCCCGCCCAAGCAGATCAACCTGAAGTACCCGATGAGCGACGCGCTCAAGCGCGCGCTGGCGCATCCGACCGACTCCGGCGATCCCAAGGCCTACGAGTAAGCCGGCATGCCGCGGCGCTCCATGACGGGGCCGCCGCGGCGCCGCGCGATCCAGGGCGCCGCCCGCCGGCGCCTTTTTCTTTCGTTGTCCACAGGTCCTGAAGCATGAACTACAACTGGAGCTGGAGCATCTTCCTGGAGATGTCGCCCGACGGCGTGCATACCTTCCTGGAGACGATCCTGATCGGCGTGGGCTGGACCCTGGCGCTGGCCCTGACGGCATGGGTGTTTTCGCTGTTGCTGGGGTCGTGCCTGGGCGTGATGCGCACCGCCTCGTCGCGCCTGGCCAATGCCATCGGCGCGACCTATGTCGAGATTTTCCGCAATGTGCCGCTGCTGGTGCAGATGTTCCTGTGGTATTTCGTGCTGCCCGAGCTGTTGCCGCACGCCTGGGGCCTGGCGATGAAGCAGATGCCGCAGCCCTGGGGCCAATTCCTGCCGGCGGTGCTGTGCCTGGGCTTCTATGGCTCGGCGCGGGTGGCCGAGCAGCTGCGCGCGGGCATCCAGTCACTGCCGCGCGGCCAGTTCCAGGCGGGCACGGCGCTGGGCCTGACCGAGACGCAGGTGTACCGCTACATCATCCTGCCCGAGGCCTATCGCATTGTGCTGCCGCCCCTGACTTCGGAGTTCATGGGCACGATCAAGTATTCGTCGGTGGCGCTGACCATCGGCCTGCTGGAGCTGACCGGGCAGACCCGCTCGATGGCGGAGTTCAGCTTCCATATCTTCGAAGCCTTCACGGCCGCGACCGTGATCTACCTGATCCTGAACGGCATCGTGGTGCTGGGCATGCGCCTGCTTGAACGCCATGTGGCGGTCCCCGGCCTGATCGGCGCGGCGGCCAAGAACGGGCGCTAGGAATCGACATGGGCAAATTCGATTTCGACGTCATCGGCAGCGCGCTGCCGTACCTGTTCCAGACCGGCATGACGTTCACGCTGACCCTGACGCTGCTGGCGGCGGTGATGGGGCTGGCGCTGGGCACGGTGCTGGCCATGATGCGGCTGTCGCGCTTCCGGATCCTGTCGGTGCCGGCGGGCATCTACGTGAACGTGATGCGTTCGGTGCCGCTGCTGCTGGTGATCTTCTGGTTCTACTTCCTGGTGCCCTATATCGCCGCCTGGATCGTGGGTTCGCCCACGCCGCTGCGGGTGGGGGCCTTCAATTCGGCGGTGGTGACCTTCACGCTGTTCGAGGCCGCGTACTTCTGCGAGATCATGCGCGCCGGCATCCAGTCGATCTCGCGCGGCCAGGTCTCGGCCAGCATGGCGCTGGGCCTGAACCACTGGCAGGGCATGCGCTACGTGATCCTGCCGCAGGCCATCCGCAACATGGTGCCGGCGCTGCTGACGCGGGTCATCATCCTGTTCCAGGACACTTCGCTGGTGTACGTGCTGTCGCTGACCGACTTCCTGGGCGCGGCGTCCAAGATCGGCCAGCGCGACGGCCGGCTGGTGGAACTCTATCTCTTCGTGGCGGTGGTGTATTTCGTGATCTGCTTCACGGCATCCCGTCTGGTCAAACGGCTGGAAAAGCGCGTGCGGGTGCTGCGCTAGGCGCCCAGGTTATCCACAGGTCCAACGATGCAACTCTCTTCGAAACCCCCGATGATCGAGATCAAGCAGGTCAGCAAGTGGTATGGCGACTTCCAGGTGCTGGATGACTGCTCCACCACCGTTGGCCGGGGCGAGGTCGTGGTGGTGTGCGGTCCGTCAGGCTCGGGCAAATCGACCTTGATCAAGACCGTCAACGCGCTCGAACCCTTCCAGAAGGGCGAGATCGTGGTCAACGGCATCCAGGTGGGCGATCCGCGCACCAACCTGCCCAAGCTGCGTTCGGTGGCCGGCATGGTGTTCCAGCACTTCGAGCTGTTCCCGCACCTGTCGGTGACCGAGAACCTGTGCCTGGGCCAGGTCAAGGTGCTCAAGCGCGGCAAGGACGAGGCCCGCGCCCGCGCGCTGGCACTGCTGGAGCGGGTCGGCCTGTCGGCGCACAAGGACAAGCATCCGGGCGAGTTGTCCGGCGGCCAGCAGCAGCGCGTGGCGATCGCCCGCGCCCTGTCGATGGACCCGGTGGTGATGCTGTTCGACGAACCGACCTCGGCGCTGGACCCGGAGATGGTCAACGAAGTGCTGGACGTGATGACCGACCTGGCCGGCGAAGGCATGACCATGATGGTGGTGACCCATGAAATGGGATTCGCCCGCCGCGTCGCCGACCGGGTGATTTTCATGGACGGCGGCAAGATCGTCGAGGACTGCCCGAAGGCGGCGTTCTTCGACGATGTCGAGGCGCGCGCGCCGCGCACGCGCCAGTTTCTTTCCAAAATTCTGCAGCACTGATCGTTATGACCCAGCGGATTTCCGTCGACTCTTCCAGCGCACTCGTCGACCTGCGCAGCGACACGGTGACCCACCCCACCGCCGCCATGTACGAGCGCATGCGCACCGCCCCGATCGGTGACGACGGGCTCGACGGCGACCCCAGCGTGCGCGCGCTGGAGGCCCACGTGGCGGCGCGCCTGGGCAAGGAAGCCGGACTGTTCGTGCCCAGCTGCACCATGGCCAACCTGCTGGCCGTGCTGGCGCAGACCCAGCGCAACGAGCAGGTGGTGCTGGAGTCCGCCGCGCACATGTACACGTCCGAGCGCGGCGCCGCCACCTTCACCGGCCTGTTCTACCAGGGCGTGCCGGGCACCGATGGCGCCATGGACCTGAACCGCCTGGAAGACGCGATGCAATCCGGCGGCCATAAGCTCAAGACCGCGCTGGTGGCGATGGAAACCTCGCACAACAACGCCGGTGGCGCGGTGCTGCCGCTGGACCACATGCAGGCGGTCCATGGCATGGCGCAGGCCTGCGGCGTGCCGGTACACCTGGACGGCGCGCGTCTGTTCAACGCAGCCGTCGCGCTGGGCGTGGCGCCGGCCGAGATAACACGCCACGCCGACACGGTGTCGCTGTGCCTGTCCAAAGGGCTGAGCGCGCCGGTGGGCGCGGTGCTGACCGGCACGCGCCCGGTGATGGCGCGCGCCCGCATGCTGCGCCGCATGTTGGGCGGCACCCAGCGGCAGGCCGGCATCATGGCCGCGGCCGGGCTGGAAGGCGTGCAGACCATGGGCGACCGGCTGGTCGAAGACCACGCGCGCGCCCGTCGCCTGAGCGACGGCCTGAACCGCCTGGACCCGTCCTTGTCGGCGACGGTGCCGCAGACCAACATCGTGCAGGTCGAAACCGCCGATACCGGCATGACCAATGCCCATTGGGTCACGGCGCTGGAAAGCGCGGGGCTGCTGACGCGTCCGTGGGGCCGCACGCGGTTGCGCTGCGTGACTCACCGCCATATCGACGACGAGGATATCGACCGCGCCATCGAGGCCTTCAAAAAGGTGCTGGCAAGCCGCTGAATCGGCGGTTTTCGGGGGCGGGCGATGCGATAATGCAGGGATGTCCGCTACCCACCTCTCCAAGAAAGATTATCTCTGCGCGCTGGCGGTAGTGGTGATCTGGGGCCTGAACTTCGTCGTCATGAAGATCGGCCTCAAAGGCCTCTCGCCCATGATGCTGGGGGCCTTGCGATTCGCCCTGGCGGCGTTCCCCCTCATCCTCTTCGTACGGCCGCCGCGCCTGCCGTGGCGCTGGATCGCGGCCTACGGGCTGGTGCAGGGCCTGGGCCAGTTCGGCCTGCTGTTCACGGCCCTCAAGTTCGGCATGCCGGCGGGCATGGCCTCGCTGGTGATCCAGACCCAGGCGTTCTTCACCTTGTTGCTGGCCGCGCCGATGCTGCGCGAGCGCGCCCGGCCGCATCACTGGGCCGGGCTGGCGGTGGCCGCGCTGGGCCTGGCGGTGATTGCCGCCGGCCGGGGCGAAGGGCCGGGGCAGATGACCATGGTGGGTTTCGTGCTGACGCTGGGCGCCGCGTTCATGTGGGCGGTGTCCAATATCATCGTGCGGCTGGCCAGCCGCAAGGCGCCCGGCTACGATCCATTCGCCTTCATCGCCTGGAGCAGCGCCGCGCCGGTGCTGCCCTTCCTGGCGCTGGCGGTGATGGCCGACGGCTGGGACGCGGTGGCGGCCATGATCCTGGGCATCGGCTGGGGCGAGGCGCTGTCGGTGCTGTACCTGGCGGTGCTGGCCACCTTGCTGGCGTATACGCTGTGGACGCAGCTGCTGACGCGCCATCCGGCCGCCAAGATCGCGCCATTCTCGCTGCTGGTGCCGGTGGTGGGCCTGTGGGCCGCGTCGGCGGCCTTCGACGAGCACCTGCGGCCGCTGCAATGGGCGGGCGCGGGCTGCGTGCTGGCGGGCCTGGTCATCAACCAGGTCGGCGGGCGCTGGCTGCGCAACCGCTGACGGCGTTGCGCGGGTCCCCTGCCGCGCCCCACGCGGCGGTCCTCATTCTTTCTCGCTCCGTCATTTGGATGAGCGGCGCGTCCGTCGCGGCGCGCTACAGCTGTTCGAAATGCGCGTAGCGCTTGTCGGTGTATTCGCGGCGCGTGACCATTTCGGTGACCTCGGCCCCTGGCGGGCCGCGCCGCAACCATTCCAGCATGTGGTCCACCTGGTCGGGCGTGCCCTGCACCAGGGCTTCGACCGTGCCATCCAGCATGTTCTGCACCCAGCCGCGCGCGCCCAGCAGGTGCGCGCGCCTGACGGCCGCGTGGCGATAGCCCACGCCTTGCACGGTGCCGCTGACGGTGACATGGACGGTTTCTATATGGGTGTCTTGCATTGAAATTCCTTCGGATGATGCGCCGCGGCGCGCCGGTGCATTAGACGCTTCCGGCTACAGCGGATGATCGATAGGCCCCCCGGGCATCGAAGCGATACGTTAGAGCACATGTCAAAACGTGCCAACGGGAACGCCCGCAAGCAAAGCTTGGAGAAGCCATTATGGAAGAGACCAGTTTGTTGTCGGAAGCAGAAACAGCGCGCTACAGGGAACAGGGCTACCTGGCTCTGCAAGATATGTGCCCACAGGACGAGGTGGGCTATATCCGGCGCACGCTGCTGGAATTGTTCGCGAACAAGACCGGCTACAACGAGGGGGCGCAATACGACTTCATCAGCCGCGACGACCCGTCCAAGCCGGCCAAGTTTCCCAGTCTGCACGATCCGCGCCATTATGCCCCGGGCCTGCTGAAGACCGCCTATCACGAGCGCACGCTGGAGCTGGCGCGCCAGTTGCTGGGCGAGGACGCCGCGCTGTATGGCGAGCACGCGTTGCTCAAGCCGGCGCTGGTCGGGCCCGAGACGCCGTGGCACCAGGACGAGGCATTCCGTTCGCCGGATTTCGTCTACAACGAGTTGAGCATCTGGCTGGCGCTGCAACCGGCGACGCTGGAGAACGGCTGCATGCAGTTCATTCCGGGATCGAACAAGGGCGAGGTGCTGGAGCATCGGTCGCCCGGCGGCGACAAGACGCTGCATCCGCTGGAATGCTGCGCTGACTTTCCGCGCGACCAGGCGGTGCCCGAGCCGCTGCAACCCGGCGGCTGCACCGTGCACGATGCGCGCACGCTGCATTTCACCGGCGCAAACACCTCGCCGCAGCCGCGCCTGGCGTACATCCTGATCTACAACACGCCGCCGGTCTACAAGCCGGGGCGGCGCGAATTTCCGTGGCTCGAAGGCCGCTGGACCGACAGCCAGACCCGCAAGAAGGAATGGCATCGCCGCGGCGGCCTGGCGGTGGACGTGATGCGGCGCCTGCCGGGGGCGCGCCTGACCAGCCCGCGCTGGGTGGCGTGGGCCACGATAAGGGCGGTAAGCAAGGTCTGGCCGAGGTAGCGGTCGGCACACAGTGGCCGTGAAAGCGGTCGCGACGAATGGGGGACACGGGGCCGGCAAGGGGCGCTTGCCGGCCCCGGCGCGTATACTGGGCGGCGCCGCGGGGCCCTGGCGCCCGGCGTGGACGGCGGGCGCCCTGGTCGGCGCAGCGGGTTCGCGCGGGGCCGGTCGCCGCGCAATCGCGTTCCACTTTCCCCAGAAAAACAACCATGACCGCTGACCTCTCCACGATCACCTGCATCGAAGACCTGCGCGCGATTGCGCGCAAGCGCGTGCCGCGCATGTTCTACGACTACGCCGATTCGGGCGCCTGGACGGAAGGCACGTACCGCGCCAACGAAAGCGATTTCCAGAAGATCAAGCTGCGCCAGCGCGTGGCGGTGAACATGGAAGGCCGCTCGCTGCGCACCACGCTGGTGGGCCAGGAGGCGGTGATGCCGCTGGCGATTTCGCCGACGGGCCTGACCGGCATGCAGCACGCCGATGGCGAGATCCTGGCGGCCAAGGCGGCGGCCGATTTCGGCGTGCCGTTCACGCTGTCGACCATGAGCATCTGCTCGCTGGAAGACGTGGCCGCGGCCACCGGCAAGCCGTTCTGGTTCCAGCTCTACGTGATGCGCGACCGCGAATTCGTCGGCGACCTGATCGACCGCGCCAAGGCCGCTGGCTGCTCGGCACTGGTGCTGACGCTGGACCTGCAGATCCTGGGGCAGCGCCACAAGGACATCAAGAACGGGCTGTCGACGCCGCCCAAGCCGACGATCCGCAATCTGATCAACCTGGCGACCAAGCCGCGCTGGTGCCTGGGCATGCTGGGCACCAAGCGCCGCACGTTCGGCAACATCGTCGGCCACGCCAAGGGCGTGAGCGACCTGTCGTCGCTGTCGTCGTGGACGGCCGAGCAGTTCGATCCGCGGTTGAGCTGGGACGATGTGGAATGGATCAAGCAGCGTTGGGGCGGCAAGCTGATCATCAAGGGCATCCTGGATGTCGAGGATGCGCAGCTGGCGGCCAACAGCGGCGCGGATGCGCTGATCGTCAGCAACCACGGCGGGCGCCAGCTCGATGGCGCGATGTCCTCGATCGCGGCGCTGCCGTCGATCGCGGATGCGGTGGGGTCGAAGATCGAAGTGTGGATGGATGGGGGCGTGCGCTCGGGGCAGGACATCCTCAAGGCGGTGGCGCTGGGCGCGCGCGGCGCGATGATCGGGCGGGCGTTCCTTTACGGCCTGGGCGCATATGGGCAGGCGGGCGTCAAGCGCGTGCTGGAGATCCTGTACAAGGAAATGGATACGACAATGGCGCTTTGCGGGCGGCGCAATATCGAAGTCGGGGATCGGAGCATTCTGCTGCCAGGGACTTATCCCGTTTGAGGGTTTCTCTGATCGGCTGGAAGCCGGTGGGTCGCTGTTGCGGCTTGCCGGCTTTTTGCTTTTTGCTTGCGGGGGTTGTGCTTCGTAGGTCGGCCGGCGCGGCGAGGGGCGGGCGGGGCGCGCCTACGATTGCGGTCCGGAGCCTTCGCTCCGGACTGCCCCATCGTCATCCTCGTTGCCGCCTGCGGCGGCTGCCTACGGATTCCCTCGGGCGCATCTACACGGCGCGCCCCGCCCGCCCCTCGCCGCGCCGGCCTGCATATGTCGAGAGTTGAGGCGTTGTTGGAGCGGAGGGGGCATGAAGAGTGTGTGTTGCCCGTCATGGTCGGCTGCGCGGGCAGCCGGCCATGACTTACGCGATGTCTTGTAGTGGCGCGATGTGCGCTGCGCGACGTTGACGCGGGGCTGGGTTGGCCCGGCCCGGCCTTGGGTGGGAAGAGGGGCGGTGTGGCTGGTCGTTTCAGTCGCGGTTGCCGGTGCCGAGGAATTGGCTGGGGCGCCTTAGCGCCGGGTCGAAGGGGTTGAGTTGGGCGCTGATGCCGGCGGCTTCGCGGCGCAGGATTTCGACGATCAGGGGCAGGCGTTCGTCGCTGATGCGTTCGACGGGGGCGGCGATGCTGAGGGCGGCGACGGTGACGCCGTTGGGATCGTGCACGGGAACGGCCAGGCCGGCGATGTTGGGGAAGATGCCCTGGCCCTTGCTGCGGGCGTATTGGAGTTCCTGGCATTCCTTGATGCCGGCGCGCATGGTGATTTCGTCGACGAAACCGAGGTGGTGCAGGCGCGGGATGTTGAAGCGCAGGACTTCCTCGCGTTCGGCTTCGGGCAGGTTGGCCAGCAGCAGCAGGCCGCCCTGGCCCAGGCCGAGCGGGACGCGGCCGCCGATGTCGCCGGTGTGCGAGCGGACCGGGAAGGCGCCGTCGATGCGGTCCAGGCAGACGGCGTCGAAGCCGCTGCGCACCAGCAGGAAGAGGGTGTCGTTGAGCATGCCGCTCAGGCGCAGCATGGCGGGGCGGTAGATCGCGCGTAGGGTCGATTGGTGGTTGCCGGCGTTGGCGGCGAGCGAGAAGAAGGCGACGCTGAGCTGGTAGCCCTTGCTCTGCGCGGGCTGTTCGACCATGCCTTCCTGCACCAGGCCTTGCAATACGCGGTGGACGGTGGCCTGGGCCTGGCCGGTGCGGGCGGCGATGTCGGTCAGGCGCAGTTTTTCACCCTTGGCGTCGGACAGGGCGCGCAGCACGGCGAAGGCGCGTTGCAGGACGCCCTGGGCGCCGGCGTCGTCGGCGGCTTCTGATTTCTTCATTGATCAATTCCGATAATCAAAATATACGGCTGTATTTTTATCAGGAAATTCAGTCAGACGGAAATAATAAGTAGAAAATTCGATTATTCGGAAAACCCTAATTGACCGGCCTTTTCGGCCGCTCCTAGACTGCCCTGCATCGATTGCAACGCGGGCTGGTCCCGCGCAGCGCTCCTCACCGGGCACGGGGTTTGGAATATGTCATTTCTGCGGCTGGACAACGTCTCCAAGAACTACGGCGACCTGCGGGTGGTCTCGGACCTGAACCTGGCGGTCGAGAAAGGGGAATTCGTGTCCTTGCTGGGACCCTCGGGCTGCGGCAAGACCACCACGCTGCAGATGATCGCGGGCTTTGCCGATGTGACGCGCGGCAGCATCACGCTCGATGGCCGCGACATCACCCATGCCAAGCCGAACACGCGCGGGCTGGGCATCGTGTTCCAGAGCTATGCGCTGTTTCCGCACCTGACGGTGGCGGACAACGTCGCATTTGGCCTGAAGATGCGCAAGGTCGAGCGCGCCGAGCGCCAGGCGCGGGTGCGCGAGGCGCTGGCGCTGGTGAAGCTGGACAAGCATGCCGACCGCTTTCCGCGTGAACTGTCGGGCGGGCAGCGCCAGCGGGTGGCGCTGGCGCGCGCGCTGGTGATCCGGCCGCCGGTGCTGCTGCTGGACGAACCGCTGTCGAACCTGGACGCCAAGCTGCGCGAGGACATGCAGTTCGAGCTGCGCAGCATCCAGAAGCAGATCGGCACCACCACCGTGATGGTGACGCACGACCAGGCCGAGGCGCTGTCGATCAGCGACCGCGTGGTGGTGATGCAGGACGGCCGCGCCACGCAGGTGGATGCGCCCTACCGCATGTACGAGCATCCGCAGAGCGAGTTCATCTCGCGTTTCGTCGGCAAGACCAACCTGCTGCCGGGCCGCGTGACGCGCTGCGGCACGCAGGCCGAGGTGGAGACCGGTGCGCTGCGCGTGCTGGTCGACGGCGCGGGCCTGCGCCACGGCGACAGTGTGCAGTTGTCGCTGCGACCGGAGAAGCTGGTGCCGGTGCCGGCGGGCCAGGGCAAGCTGTCCTGTGTGGTCAGCACCCGCTACTTCCTGGGCAGCCAGTGGATGTACGGGCTGGATTCGCCGGTGGGGGCGCTGACGGTGCTCACGCCCAACGACGGCCGCCGGCCGCACGACGATGGCGAACAGATCGGCCTGGACTGGGCCGAGGGCGTGCTGCGCGTGCTGCCCGTCGCGGCCGTTGCCGAAGAGGCCTGACATGGCGACGCTGACCCAACCCGGCGCCGCCAGCGCGCCCAAGCCGCGCACCGACGGCCTGCTGGCCATCCTCGGTTCGATTCCGCTGGCGATCGTGTTCCTGACGCTGGTGCTGACGCCGCTGGCGTTGACGCTGGTGCTGTCGTTCCGCCCGTTCGACTACAGCGCGGGCATCCTGCCCGGGCACACCTTCGAACACTACCTGGCGGTGGTGACCGACGGCTATTTCCTGGAGATCTTCTGGCGCACGTTCTGGATCGCGGGCGTGACCACGCTGATCTGCGTGCTGATCGGCGCGCCCGAGGCCTACATCCTGTCGCGCATGGGCAAGCCGTGGCGTTCGATCTTCCTGCTGGTGGTGCTGTCGCCGCTCTTGATCTCGCTGGTGGTGCGCGCCTTCGGCTGGAGCATGCTGCTGGGGCCGGGCGGGGCCATCGGCCGCGCGGCCGCGGCGCTGGGCCTGGGGCCGCTGCTGTACACGCCCACCGCGGTCATCATCGGCCTGGTGCATGTGATGCTGCCGTTCATGGTGATCCCGGTGTGGACCTCGCTGCAGAAGCTGGACCCGACCGTGGAGCATGCGGCGCTGTCGCTCAATGCGTCGCGCTTGCAGACGCTGCTGCGCATCGTGCTGCCGCAGGCCATGCCGGGCATCCTGTCGGGCAGCCTGATCGTGTTCGGGCTGTCGGCCAGTTCGTTCGCGATTCCCGCGCTGCTGGGCGGACGCCGCCTGAAGATGGTGGCCACGGTGGTCTACGACGAATTCCTGACCGAACTGAACTGGCCACTGGGCGCGGCCATCGCCATCGTGCTGCTGGTGGTCAACGTCGTCATCATGATGGCGTACAACCGCGTGGTGGAACGTTCCTACCGGCGCAGCCTGGGTTGAGCGAGGACAGCGATCATGCAGAAAAACGGTCCCTTCGCCCTGCTCTTCAATGCCCTGGTGGTGCTGTTCGTGCTGGCGCCGCTGGCCATCGTGTGCCTGGTGGCGTTCACCCCCGAGTCGACGCTGACGGTGCCGACCACGCAGTTTTCGCTGCGCTGGTTCCACGCGGTGTTCGAGCATCCCAATTTCATGCAGGCGTTCAAGAACAGCCTGTGGCTGGCGTTCCTGTCGGCCAGCATCGCCGTGTGCCTGGCGTTGCCGGCGGCCATCGCCATTACGCGCTACCGCTTTCCGGGGCGCGATGCGCTCAACGGCCTGTTTCTGTCGCCGCTGATGATCCCGCACCTGGTGCTGGGCGTGGCGCTGCTGCGCTTTTTCGCGCTGATGGGCACCACCGGCAGCTTCGGCTGGCTGGTGTTCAGCCACGTGGTGGTGATCACGCCGTATGTGATGCGGCTGGTGATCGGCGCGCTGGTGGGCTTTGACCGCTCGGTCGAGCACGCCGCGCTGTCGCTGGGCGCGAGCCGCGCCACGGTGTTTTTCCAGGTGACGCTGCCACTCATCGTTCCGGGCGTGTCGGGCGGCTGGCTGCTGGCCTTCATCAACAGTTTCGACGAGTTGACCATGTCGGTGTTCATCACCGCGCCCTCGACCATCACGCTGCCGGTGCGCATGTACATGTACGCCACCGAGTCGATCGATCCGATGATGGCCGCCGTGTCGGCGCTGGTGATCGGCCTGACCGCGGTGACCATGCTGCTGCTGGACCGCGTCTACGGCCTGGACCGCGTGCTGGTGGGACAGAAATGACGATCAAGCCGGGTACGCAACAGGAGACCCCGCCATCATGGCAATACTGAAACGCCTGGCCGAAACGGCCCGGCCCGCCGTCGCCTTCACGCTGGACGGCAAACCCTGCACCGCGCTGGCCGGCGATACCGTGCTGACGGCGGTGCTGACGCAGGCCGAACGCCTGCGCGTGTCGGAATTCGGCGGCGGCCCGCGCGCCGGTTTCTGCATGATGGGCGCCTGCCAGGACTGCTGGATGCAGCGCGAGGATGGCACGCGGCTGCGCGCCTGTTCCACCTACATCGAAGCCGGCATGCGCCTGCGCAGCGCGCCGCTGCGCGCGGAACACGTGCCGGGCACGCTGGCGGCGGGGGGCGACGCATCATGATCCTGCCCGTGATCGTGGGGGCCGGTCCGGCCGGCATCCGCGCCGCGCAGACGCTGGCGGCGCAGGGCCTGCGGCCGGTGGTGCTGGACGAGGCGCCGCGCGCCGGCGGCCAGATCTACCGCCAGCCGCCGCCGGGCTTCGCGCGGCCCAAGGCGGCGTTGTACGGCTTCGAGCATCGCAAGGCCGACGCGCTGCATCGCAAGATGGACGAGCTGGCGCCGCAGCTGGACTATCGCCCCGGCAGCCTGGTGTGGAACGCCGAGGGCAAGACGCTGGACGTGCTGCGCGACGGCAAGAGCGAGCCCGTGCCCTATACCCACTTGATCCTGGCCACCGGCGCCACCGACCGCGTGCTGCCGTTCCCGGGCTGGCTGACGCCGGGCGTGTACACCCTGGGCGGTTCGCAGGTGGCGTTGAAGCACCAGGGCTGCGCCATCGGCGAGCGGGTCGCGTTCCTGGGCACCGGCCCCCTGCTCTATCTGGTCGCCTACCAGTACGCCAAGGCCGGCGCCCGTGTTGTGGCGGTGCTGGATACCTCGCGCTTCGCCAACCGCCTGGCCGCCTTGCCCGCCATGCTGCGCGCGCCGGGCCTGCTGGCCAAGGGGCTGTACTACATGGCCTGGCTGCGCGCGCATGGCGTGCCGATGGCCAGCGGCGTGCGGCCGGTGCGGGCCGAGGGCGAGGCGCGCGTCACCGGGCTGGTCTACCGTCAGGGATCGCGCCAGCGGCGGGTGGATTGCGATGCCTTGGGCTACGGCCTGTCGCTGCGTTCCGAAACGCAGCTGGCGAGCCTGGTGGGCTGCCAGTTCATTTTCAACGCGCGTGACCGTGCCTGGACGCCGCGCCTGGACGCGGCCGGACGCAGCAGCGTGGCCGGCGTGTACGTGGCTGGCGACGGCGCCGGCATCGGCGGCGCCGACGCGGCCGAGCTGGCCGGCGAGCGCGCCGCGCTCGCCTTGCTGGAGGATGCGGGCCATGCGCAGCCGGCGCAGCGGGCGCGCGAACTCGAAGCCTGCCTGGCCGCCAACGGCCGCGTGCGCGACGCGCTCGAACGCGCCTTTCCGTTTCCCGAGGATTGGGCCGCCGCCATCGCCGACGACACCGTGGTGTGCCGCTGCGAGGAAGTCACCGCCGGCACACTGCGCGCCGTGATCCATGGCACCGGCGCGCGCGAGCTGAACCGCCTGAAGGCGCTGACGCGCGTCGGCATGGGACGCTGCCAGGGCCGCATGTGCGGCGCCGGCGCGGCCGAAGTGCTGGCGCACGCCTGCGGCGCCGGACTGGACGGCGTCGGCCGCCTGCGCGGCCAGCCGCCGGTCAAGCCGATTCCAGTGGATATCGTCTGTCTCGATCGCACGGAGAAGGCCGCGCCATGACCGAACGCATCGACACCGAAGTCGCCATTCTCGGCGGCGGCATCGTCGGCGGCAGCGCCGCGCTGTTCCTGCGCCGGCTGGGCGTGCCGGTGGTGCTGCTGGAGGCCGCGCTGTGCGGCGCCCGCGCCAGCGGCGTCAACTACGGCGGCGTGCGCCGCCAGGGCCGTGGCCTGGAGCAGATGCCGCTGGCGCGCCGCGCGCACGAATTGTGGGGCCAACTGCCGCAACTGATCGGCATCGACGGCGAATACGTGCGCTCGGGCCACTTGAAGTTGGCGTGCTCGGACGCGGACCTGGACGCCTTGCACGCCTATCGCGCGCAGACCCGTGGCTTCGGCATGAACCTGGAAATGCTGGACCGCGCCGCGCTGGCGCGGCGCTTCGGCTGGCTGGGCGCGCACGTGGTGGGCGGCTCGTTCTGTCCCGAGGACGGCCACGCCAACCCGCGCCTGGTCTCGCCCGCCTTTGGGCGCGCGGCCCGCGCGCTGGGCGCAGACGTGCGCGAATCGACCCGCGTCACCGAAGCGGTCCATGACGGCGACCGCTTCATCCTGCGCGTCGGCGATGCGCTGGAGGTGCGTTCGCGCTTCCTGCTCAATTGCGCCGGAGCGTGGGCCGGACGCTTCGCGCAGGACTTCGGCGAGACCGTGCCCGAGACTTCCATCCATCCGCTGATGATGGTGACCGAGCCGTTGCCGCTGTTCATGGACGTCAGCCTGGGCATGCAGGGTGGCGGCATCTATGCGCGGCAGGTGGCGCGCGGCAATTGCGTCATCGGCGGCGGCCGCGCCGTGTCCGCCGGCCCCGATTACGCCCGTCCCGGCCGCGAGGCGCTGGGCCCGCTGATGGCCAACGCCGCGCGCCTGCTGCCGCCATTGCGCGGCGCGCAGGTCATCCGCTTCTGGACCGGGGTCGAGGGCAACATGCCCGACCACAATCCCGTGCTGGGCTCCAGCGCCACCGTGCCGGGTCTGTTCCATGCCTTCGGCCTGTCGGGCGCGGGCTTCCAGATCGGCCCCGCCGTGGGCGAAGTGCTTTCCGAACTGGTCGTTAACGGCCGGTCTTCCATTCCCATCGACGCCTTCGGCATCGGACGATACACGGGGGCCGCTCACGGCGCCGTGGCTCGGTTGGGGCCTGTTCGTGAGCAAACGCTGGAGTCACCATGAAGCACAACAAACAGGGCGTTCGCCGCCCGTCCAAGGGGAAGTGGCTGCTGGGCCTGGCGCTGGCCGCGCTGTCGGCGGGCGCCATGGCGCAGCAGAAGACGCTGTACGTCGGCATGAACGGCGGCGACATGGAACGCGCCTTCACGCAGTACGTGTTCCCGGATTTCGAGAAGGCCAACAACGTCAAGATCGTGGTGGTGCCCGGCACCTCCACCGACGTGCTGGCCAAGGCCCAGGCGTTCAAGGACAAGCCGCAGATGCACGTCATGTTCCTGGACGACGGCATCATGGCGCGCGCCATTTCCATGGGCCTGTGCGAGCCGCTCAATGACGACCCGGTGCTCAAGGATCTCTACCCCACCGCCGTCATGAAGGACCGCATGGCCGCCGGCATCGACATCGGCATGACCGGCCTGGGCTACAACACCCGCCTGTTCAAGGACAAGGGCTGGGCGCCGCCGACCTCGTGGATGGACCTGGCCGATCCCAAGTTCAAGGGCAAGGTGGTGTTCCAGTCGGCCTCGGGCAGCACCTTCGGCCTGCACGGCTTCCTGATGTTCAACCGCATCCAGGGCGGCAACGACCAGAACACCGAGCCCGGCTTCAAGCAGTGGCCGTCCACCATCGGCACCAACGTGCTGGAATACATCCCCAACTCGGCCAAGCTGGCCGAGATGATCCAGTCCAACGAAGCCGCCATCTTCCCGCTCACGCCCACCGCCATCGCCCGCCTGAAAAAGCGCGACATCCCGGTGGAATACGCCCAGCCCAAGGAAGGCTCGGTGATCCTGATGGTGGCCGAATGCGTCATCGCCAAGAACAGCGAGCCGGAACTGGCGCAGAAGCTGGCGCTGTATCTGCTGTCGCCGCAGGCGCAGGCCAAGGCACTGGAAATGGGCGGCCATTTCCCGTCCAATAAGAACGTTCAACCGCCGGCCGGCACCGAAGAAGCGCTCAAGCGCTTCCAGGGCTACATGGCCAACGCCAAGATCCTGGACTGGGACCAGATCAACGCCACCCGTCCCGCCTTCAACGCGCGCTGGAACCGCACGGTCGAACGCTGACGTCAGGCGCGCCGCGCCGTCCGCGCATCGCGGGCGGCTCGGCGCCGATCACACCCAGGGCGCGCGCGCCCGCAACGCAGGAGGCCAGGCATGCGGCTCATCATCAGGTCCGGCGGCGAATCGGCCATGGAAGAATGGCGCGAGCAGTTCAAGCGCCACGCGCCCGATCTGGAGATCGTCAGCTGGTTCGACGACGTCGACCCCGCCTCGATCGACTACGCCCTGGTCTGGGCCCCCGACCCCGGCCGCCTGGCCACCTTCCCCAACCTCAAGCTCATCATCAGCGCCGGCGCCGGCGTCGACCACATCGTCTCCGACCCTGCCTGGCCGCGCCACCTGCGCATCGCCCGCATGGTCACGCCGCGCACCGAAACCGAGATGGCCGAGTTCGTGCTGACCAGCGCCCTGATGCTGACGCGCGACCTCAAGCGCGCCATCGACCAGCAGGCCCGCCGCCACTGGGAACTGTACGACTCGCTGCGCGTGGCCGCCGACGTGCGCGTCGGCATCATGGGCCTGGGCCACCTCGGCATCGCCGCCGCCCGCCTGCTGGCCAAGGTCGGTTTCCCCGTCAGCGGCTGGTCGCGCGGCGCCACCACCTTGCCCGACGGCCTGCCGTCCTACGCCGGCCCCGACCAGTTCCCCGAATTCCTGTCCCGCACCGACCTGCTGGTCTGCCTGCTCCCCGCCACCGAAGCCACCCGCGGCATCCTCAACCGCGACACCTTCGCCCACCTGCCGCGCGGCGCCAGCCTCATCAACGCCGGCCGCGGCAGCCACATGGTCACGCGGGACCTTCTCGATGCCCTGGACAGCGGTCACCTGCACCAGGCCTTGCTGGACGTCTTCGACCCCGAACCCCTGCCGCCCGAGTCCCCCCTCTGGACCCACCCCAACATCATCATCACCCCCCACTGCGCCGCCATCCCCGACCGCCAGGAACGCGCCCGCCACACCGCCTGGCTCATCACCGCCAACGAACGCGGCGAGGCCTTGCCCAACATCTACGACCCCGCCCGCGGCTACTGAAAACCCCGCCAAGCACTTATCCACAGCCGGCGCGTTGCGCGAGAAAACCAAGGCCTGTGGAAAACCCGCTTTCCTCCCCCAGCGCCCGTAAAGTGAAATCAACAAGAGCCAGGAGCGCCGTACCGAGGGGTGGGCGGGGCGTGTAGACGCGCCCGACGGAATCCGAAGGAGCCGCAGGCGACGAGGATGAGGATGGGGCAGTCCGGAGCAAACGCTCCGGACCGCAGTCGTAGCCCCGCCCACCCCTCGGCACGGCGCTCCTGGCGTCTAAAGAACGCCGCCCTCCACCAGCAAAAAAACTCCATCCACCCAACAAAAAAACCGCAAAATCTGCAAACCAAGGCCGCCTACATTTGCTCCCCAAGGAGCCACGCAATTGAAACCCCAAACTCGCGCCACCTACGCCCACCGCCTGGACCCCGTCCTGCGCTGGCTGGCAAGCCACCCCGACGCCGACCCCGACCTCTACCAGTTGGCCGACCTGGCTTGCCTCTCGCCCTATCACTTCCACCGCGTCTACCGCGCCGTGATGGGCGAAACCGTGAACGCCACCGTGCAACGCATCCGCATGCATCGCGCGGCCGTCTCGCTGGGCAGCACCGGGGATTCCTTGCGTGACGTGGCGCAGCGCGCCGGCTATGAGTCGGACGCCGCCTTCAACCGCGCGTTCGGCGCGACCTTCGGCATCCCGCCGGGGCGCTACCGCGCGACCCGCTCCCGACCCTTCGACCCCAAGGAGCTAGGCATGTACCCCATCACCATCGAAACCTTCCCCGGCGCCGTGCTGGCCGCCCTGCCGCACCATGGCAGCTACCAGGAAATCGGCCCGGTCTTCACCCGCGCCTTCATGCTCGCGGCCAGCCGCGGCCTGGCGCGTCCCGAGGCCATCGGCTTCGGCGTCTACTTCGACGACCCCGAGCAGGTGCCGCCGGCCCAGTTGCGCTCGATGGCAGGCGTATCGGTCGCGCCCGACGCCGAGCTGGGCGACGAACTGGAACGCTTCGAGATCCCCGCCATCCGCTGCGCGGTGCTGACCTACACCGGCCCGTACAACGAGATGGACAAGCCCTACAACTGGATGTTCTCGGAATGGCTGCCCGCCAGCGGCATGGTGCCGGCGGACTTCCCCATGTTCGAGCAGTACCTGAACGACCCGCGCAGCACGCCGCCCGCGCAATTGCAGACGCGTATCTGCATGCCGTTGAAGTAAGCGCCGCAAGCCGCGCGATGGCCTGCGTTGACGCGGCCGTCGCGCGCGGCACGGGCGCGGCTTCGCGCCGCCGTTAGCCCAGCACGCCCGCCAGATATTGCCGCAGCCACGCATGCGCCGGATCGTCCTGGTAGCGCTCGTGCCAGTACAGCGACACCGTGATCGCCGGCAGGCTCAGCGGCGCCTTGAGCGTGACGATGCGCGCGCTGCCCGACATGGCCTTGGCGATGCTCACCGGCATCGTCGCGATCAGATCCGAGGCCTCGACGATGAACGGGCACACCATGTAGCTCGACAGCGTCGCCACGATGCGGCGGCTGCGGTTCTGTCCCATCAGGATGCGGTCGATGGCCTTGCTGAAGTAGCGCGTGTGGGCCGCCAGGTCCAGGTGCCCGTAGCTCAGGTAGGCATCCAGGTTCCAGCGCTTGCGCAGACAGGGATGGCCTTCGCGCACGATGCACACTGCCGGTTCCTGGTACAGGAAGCGCGTGCGCAGGTCCGGCGCCGGGTCCGGAAAGTAGCCGGCGATCAGTTCCACATGATTGGTGTCCAGCATGCTCAGGCCGTGCTGCGGCCGCGCCGGCACGATCAACAGCTGGAAGTGCGGCGCATCCACCGCCAGGCGCGGAATCAGCTTGGGCAGCAGCGTGTATTGCACATAGTCGGTGGCATAGAACGACAGGCTGCGGGCCGAGTGCGCCGGGTCGAACACCTCGCGCGTGCGGGTGGCGCGGCGCCAACCTTCCAACAGCGGCAGAAAGCCCTGGTGCAGTTCGTGCGCGCGCTGCGTCGGCTGCCACGCGCCGCCTTCGCGCACCAGCAGCGGATCGCCGAACAGTTGCCGCAGACGGTTCATCGCGGCGCTCATGGCGGGTTGGCTGATGCCGAGTTGCTCGGCCGCGCGCGACACATTGCGGCAGGTCATCAATGCGTCGAAATGCACAAGCAGATTCAGGTCCGGATGCTTCACCGCCGCCCACCTATAAATGGCATCTATATCAATATAAACCGCAAGGACTGCTGGCGCGCGCCGCACAGGCCTAGGATGTTCCCGTTGTTGCAGTGAACCCGGGGCAATGCCTCTCAGGCTCGGCATCCATGATCGGGCCGCAAGGAAGTTCTATCAACAAGGGGAAGTCATGAACGCAGCGTTCATTCGCAGTTGCTGTCTTGCATTCGGGGCGGCCGCGCTGGCCGCCGCCGCGCTACCGGCCCGCGCCGAGTGGCCCGACAAGGTGATCCGCATCGTGGTGCCGTTCGCGGCGGGCGGCTCGACCGACCTGATCGCGCGCAAGATCGCCGAAGGCCTGGGCCAGCGCCTGTCGGCCAACGTCATCGTCGAGAACCGGCCCGGCGCCGGCGGCACCGTCGGCACCGAATACGTGGCGCGCCAGCCGGCCGACGGCTACACCATCCTGATGGGTTCGGTCAGCACGCACGGCAGCGCGCCCTGCGTGTATTCGAAGCTGCCGTACGACGCGCTCAAGGACTTCACGCCGCTGACCGTCGTCGCCACCATTCCCAACGTCATGTCCGTGAACCAGTCGGTGCCCGCCAACAACCTGCGGGAGTTCGTGGCGCTGCTCAAGAAAGAGCCCGAGAAATACTCGTTCGCCTCCAACGGCCAGGGCACCTCCAACCACCTGGCCGCCGAACTGTTCAAGAGCACGGCCGGCGTGTCGATGGTGCACGTGCCCTACCGCGGTTCGGGCCCGGCGTTGATCGACCTGGTGGGCGGCCAGATCAACATGATGATGGACGTGGTGATGACGTCCTATCCGTATATCAAGGACGGCAAGATCAAGGCGCTGGCGGTGACCTCGCCGCAACGCTCGCCGATGCTGCCCGACGTGCCGACGGTGGCCGAGTCCGGCTACCCCGGTTACGAGGCGATGGTGTGGTTCGGCATGCTGGCCCCGGCCAAGCTGCCCGAGCCGCTGCGCGTCAAGTTGACCGATGCGCTGGCGCAGACGCTGCACGCGCCCGCCATGAAGGCCTATCTGGAACAACAGGGCGCGCAGGTCTCGGACGTGGCCGGGCCGGCCTTCGGCACCATGATCAAGAGCGAAATCGACAAATGGTGCGGCGTGGTCAAGCAGGCCGGCATCAAGCTGGACTGAGCGCGGCCGCGCCCTTCTTTTCTTTCAGGGAAGCACAAGCATGTATCGCATAGGGATAGACGTCGGAGGCACGTTTACCGACTTCACGATGATCGACGAAGATCAAGGCATCGTGCATTTTCACAAGGTGCCGTCGACGCCGTCGGACCCATCGGAAGCCATCGCCACCGGCATCGGGCAGATGCTGGCCAGTCACGGCGTGGCGCCGTCGCAGGTGTCGCACGTGGGCCATGGCACCACGGTGGCGACCAACCTCATCATCGAGCGCAAGGGCGCGCGCGTCGGCCTGATCACCACGCAGGGGTTTCGCGACGTGCTGGAGATCGGCCGGCAGACGCGGCCGCACCTGTACGACTACAGCGTCGGCAAGCCGCCGGTGGCGGTGCCGCGCGAGTTCCGCGCCGAAGTGGCCGAGCGCGTCAACGCGCAAGGCGAGGTGCTGACACCGCTGGATGGGGACGCGGTGCGGGCGGCAGCGCGGCGCTTTGCCGCCGCCGGCATCGACGCCGTGACCATCTGCTTTCTGCATGCCTACCGCAACCCGGCGCACGAGCAACAGGCCGCGCGCATCGTGGCCGAGGAGATGCCCGATGCGTATATCAGCCTGTCGTCTGACGTGCTGCCGGAATTCCGCGAATACGAGCGCCTGTCGACCACGGTGCTGAACGCCGCTGTGGGGCCGAAGATGGCGCGCTACCTGGAACGCTTCCTGCAGCGCGTGCGCGAGCTGGATATCGGCCACGAGCCGCACACCATCCATTCCAATGGCGGCCTGATGTCGATCGCCACGGTGCGCCAGTATCCGGTGCGCACCTGCCTGTCGGGGCCGGCCGCCGGCGTGGTGGGCGCGGCCGCGGTGGGCCGCGCCATCGGCAGCCTGAACCTGGTGACGTTCGACGTCGGCGGCACCAGCACCGACGTGTCGCTGATCTGCGATGGCCGGCCGCTGTTCACCTCGCATCGCCAGGTGGCGGGCTATCCGGTGAAGACGCCGATGGTGGACATCCACGTGATCGGCGCGGGCGGCGGCAGCATTGCCTGGCTCGACGACGCGGGCGCGTTGAAGGTCGGGCCGCACAGCGCCGGCGCGGTGCCGGGACCGGTGGGCTATGGCCGGGGCGGCACCGAGCCGACCATCACCGATGCCGAGATCGCGCTGCAGCGCCTGAATCCGGTGGCGCTGCTCAACGGCCGCATGCCGGTGCATGCCGAGGCCGCGCGCCAGGTGATCGACGAACGCGTGGCGCGGCCGCTGGGGCTGACGCGCGAGGCCGCGGCCGAAGGCATCCTGCGCATCGCGGCGGCCAACATGAGCCGCGCCATCCGCGCCGTGTCGACCGAGCGCGGCTACGACCTGTCGCAATTCGCCCTGTATGCCTATGGCGGCGCGGGGCCGCTGCACGCGGTCGAGGTGGCCGAGGAATGCGGCATCCCCACGGTGATCGTGCCGCAGGAGCCGGGCACCATGTGCGCGCGCGGCATCCTGCTCAGCGACATCTCGTTCGACTTCGTGCGCAGCGAGATCGCGCTGGCCAGCGCGGAAAGCTGGGACGGCGTATCGACGATCTTCGACGGGCTGCGCGATCAGGCCGAACGCTGGCTGGAAGAAGAACGCGTGGAACCGGCGCTGCGCCTGTACCGCAGCGCCATCGACGCGCGCTACGAGGGCCAGAACTTCGAAGTGCAGGTGGCGCTGGACGATACCGGCGCCGGCGGCTACGCCGAGTTCGCGCGCCGCTTCGCCGAGGCGCACGAGCGCGAATACGGCTACACCGTCGACGACCGCAAGGTGCAGATCATCAACTGCCGCATGCAGGCGGTGGGCCAGGTGGTGAAGGCGCCGCTGGCGCCGCGCCAGGTCGATGGCACGCTGGACGGCGCACGCATCGGCGAACGCCGCGCTTACTTCGGCGAGCGCCACGGCTGGCTGGATACGCCGGTCTATGACCGCGACCGCGTGCCCACCGGAGTGCGCTTCAGCGGCCCGGCGCTGCTGGAGGAAATGAGCTCGACCACCGTGGTCGGCGCCGGCCAGGACGTCGAGGTCGACGCCTACGGCAACCTGATCATCCGTTTGCAAGGAGGCTCCCATGCGTGAAGCCCATCAAGCCAATCAAGACAGCGGCGTTGCCCTGGCCGATCCGGTCGGCATGGAGGTGTTCTGCAACCGCCTGCTATCGATCACCGAAGACATGAACAACACGCTGGTGCGGGCCTCGTTCTCGACCAACATCAAGGAACGCAAGGACTGCTCGGTGGCGCTGTTCGACGCCGCCGGCCGGCTGGTGGCGCAGGGCACGCAGATTCCGCTGCACCTGGGCTCGCTGGACGGCGCCATGGGCGCGATCCTGCGTACCTTTGGGGCCGACCAGATCCGTGACGGCGACGTGTTCATCTGCAACGACCCCTACCTGGCCGATGGCAGCCACCTGCCCGACATCAACATCGTCACGCCAGTGTTTTGGGAAGGCACGCTGCGCTTTTTCGCCGCCAACATCGCCCACCATTCGGACGTGGGCGGCGCGGTGCCCGGCTCGATCGCCGGCGGCCTGAAGTCGATCTTCGAGGAAGGCATCCGCATTCCCGCCAGCCGTATCGCGCGCGCCGGCGAGGTGGACGAAGATCTGCTGCGCCTGATCTGCGCCAACACCCGCGACCCGGAGGAACGGGTGCTGGACCTGCGCGTGCAGATGGCCACCAACCGCCGCGGCGCGGCCGCCGTGCAGGGCCTGATCCGGCAGATGGGGCTGGAGGCGGTGCTGCGCTCGGTCGAGGACGTCATCACCTACACCCGCCGCCGCCTGCTCAACCGCATCGGCGAGCTGGCGCAGGGCAGCTACACCTTCCGCAGCGACCTGGACGACGACGGCATGGGCGGCGATCCGGTGCCGATCCAGGTGACGCTGACGGTCAGTCGCGACCGCCTGCATTTCGATTTCGAGGGCTCCGGCAAGCAGGCGCGCGGCGCCATGAACCTGCCGTTCAACGCGCTGCGGGCCTGCGTGTACTACGCGGTCAAGGCGCTGCTGGATCCGGACCTGGCGCCCAACGCCGGCCTGTTCGATCCGATCAGCGTGTCGGCGCCGGTGGGCACCATCACCAACCCCGAGCATCCGGCGGCGGTGGGCGCGCGCTCGATCACCGCGCAGAAAGTGGCGGGCGCCATCTTCGGCGCGTTCCGCGGCCTGCTGCCGGCGGAAAAGACCATGGCGTCCAGCAACGACTGCTGCCCGGCCATCGTGTTCTCGGGCCGCTGGCGCGAGCGCGCCGGCCACTTCGTGTACCTGGAAACGCTGGGCGGCGGCGCCGGCGCGCGCTTCGATGCCGACGGCATGGACGCGGTGCACGTGCACATGACCAATACGTCCAACCTGCCGGTGGAGGCGCTGGAAAACGAGTATCCACTGCTGATGGACGAGTACGCCATGATCCAGGATTCCGGCGGCGCCGGCCGCACCCGCGGCGGCATGGGCATCGCCAAGCAGATCCGCGCGGTCGGGCCCGGCATCGTGTTCTCGGCGCGTTCCGACAGCCATACCGTGGGCGTGGCCGCGGGAGTGGCGGGTGGCGCCGATGGCCGTCGAGCTCGGCTGGTGCGCAATTTCGGCACGCCGGCCGAAGAGGAATTGTTCTCCAAGACCGCCAACATCGCGCTGGCGCCAGGCGAGAGCGTGCGCATCGAGACCCCGGGCGCGGGCGGCTATGGCCCCGTGGCCGAGCGGACCCGCAACCGCATCGAGCGCGACCTGGCCGACGGCAAGATCAGTCCGGAAGCGGCGCGCGCGGCCTATGGCTACGAAGCCCCCACTACGCCACGTTGAGCGACATCGAGTACTTCATCTTGTCATGCGGAAAAGTGGTGATCGTGGCCAGCAGCAGCACCCCGCCGCTGCCGTAGTAGCGGCGGGTGATGACGAAGCCCGCCGTCTGCGGTTCGACCTGGAGCTGTCTGGCGATCCCCGCCGCGATGGGCGTGGCCGAGAACTCCTGGTTGACCTCGTGGATGCGGTTGCCGAAGTGGTCCTCGATCAGCCGCAGCAGCGAAATGCGCGGCTGAATGTCGGCGCGCAGGTCGGAATGCGCCGGATCGGCGTAGATCAGCGTGCACGCCACCGGCGTGTCCTGGTCGCCCAGCGTCTTGATGGAGTTGATGTGCAGCCACGGCTGGCCGGGCTCGGCGCCCAGGCTCTCGGCCAGCCGCTTGGTGAGCTTGATGGTGCGCACGTCCTGCACCAGCAGCGCGGCGTTGCGCGCGTATTGCAGCAGGTCCGGGAACTGCGAGATGCGTTGGGTGAAGCGGGTGCTGGCGTGGGCGGTCTCGACGCGCGTGCCGACGCCGGGGCGGCGCGACACCATGCCGGCCACCGTCAGCATGCGGATGGCCTCGCGGATGGTGTGGCGGCTGGCGCCGAATTGTTCGCACAGTTCGTGTTCGGTCGGCAGCAGCGTCATGACCGGATAGCGGCCGCTGCCGATGTCGCGCGCCAGCTGCTGGTAGATGCTCTTGTAGCGCGGGCCGCCAGCCTCGTCGTCCGGCCCCGTGGCCTGGCCGCGGGCCTCGCGCGCGGCGGCCGGGTCGGGCGCGCGTTCGGAGGATCGGGTCATGGGGGTGGCTCCTTTTCTCGTTCTATCGGGGTTTGTACGGACAATAACCGATTGACAGGCCCCGCCTTGCGGATCCATTATTTGTCCGGACATTCATGTACGGACAAATTGTACGGCGGACATGAGGTCGCGGGGCAAGCGGGTCCGCATTTTTTTCTGCGGCGAGTCCATCCCCGGATTCAGGCAGCACCGGCAGTTCTTGCAGTTCTCTTCCAATAACGGGGGTTTTCATGGGCAAGGTACTCGCAGTCCTGGCGGCGGCCACAATGGCCGTCGGTGTGTGCGCCAACGCGCAGGCGCAGCAGAAGTTGGTGGTGGCCGGCTACGGCGGCTCGTTCGAAGACATCATGCGCAAGGACATCTTCCCGCCCTTCGCCAAGCAGCACGGCGTCGAGCTGGATTACGTGGCCGGCAACTCCACCAACACGGTGGCGCGCCTGCAGGCGCAGAAAAGCAACCAGCAGATCGACGTCGCCATCATCGACGACGGCCCGATGTACCAGGCCATCGCGCTGGGCTTCTGCGCGCCGATCCAGGGCCTGCCGGCCGACGACATCTACGGCACCGCGCGCTACAAGGACGACAAGGCCGTGGCCATCGGCATCGTCGCCACCGGCATCATGTACAACAAGAAGGTCTTCGACGAGCGCAAGTGGGCCGCGCCCACCTCGTGGAAGGACCTGAAGGATCCCAAGTACAAGAAGCAGCTGGTGGTGCCGCCGCTGAACAACACTTACGGCCTGCACGCGCTGGTCGAATACGCCCGCGAAGGCGGCGGCGGCGAGAAGAAGATCGACGCCGGCTTCAAGACCTTCAAGGACGAGGTCGGCCCCAACGTGCTGGTGTACGAGCCGTCGCCGGGCAAGATGACCGAGCTGTTCTCCAGCGGCCAGGCCACCATCGCGGTGTGGGGCAGCGGCCGCGTCAAGGCCTTCGCCGACACCGGCTTCCCGGTGGGCTTCGTCTATCCGCAGGAAGGCGCCTACGCGCTGCTGTCGTCGGTGTGCCCGGTGGCCAAGGCCAACGCCAATCCGCTGGCGCAGGCCTTCGTCAACTACCTGGTGAGCCCGAAGGTGCAGGAGCAGCTGGCCAGCGCCTACGGCTATGGCCCGGTCAACAAGCAGGCCAAGGTGGCCGACGATCCGCGCGTGCCGCTGCCGATCGGCAAGCGCGCCGCCGACCTGATCGTGATCGACTGGGACACGGTCAACCAGAACCGGGACGACTGGAACAAGCGCTGGACGCGTGAAATCGAGCGTTGACGTTTCGTACACCAGGACGCAACGGCGGCGCGGGCGTGCCGCCAGCGGGAGCATCCATGAGTTATCTCGTATTGAACCGCCTGTCCAAGCGCTACGGCGACCTGACGGCGGTCGAGGACCTGAGCCTGTCGGTCGAACGCGGCGAATTCATATCGCTGCTGGGGCCGTCGGGTTGCGGCAAGACCACCACGCTGCAGATGATCGCCGGGTTCGTCGAGCCCAGCGGCGGCAGCATCGTGCTGGACGGCAAGGACGTCAGCAGGACGCCCGCGAACAAGCGCGGGCTGGGCATGGTGTTCCAGAACTACGCGCTGTTCCCGCACATGACCGCGGCCGAGAACGTGTCGTTCGGCCTGGAGATGCAGCGGGTCGGCAAGGACGAGCGGCAGGCGCGGGTGGCCGAGGCGCTCAAGCTGGTGGGCCTGTCGCATCTGGCCGACCGCCACCCGGCGCGCATGTCGGGCGGCCAGCAGCAGCGCGTGGCGCTGGCGCGGGCGCTGGTGATCCGCCCCAGCGTGCTGCTGCTGGACGAGCCGCTGTCTAACCTGGACGCCAAGCTGCGCGAGGAAATGCAGCTGGAACTACGCAGCATCCAGCGCACCGTCGGCACCACCACCATCCTGGTGACGCACGACCAGTCCGAAGCCCTGGCGCTGTCCGACCGCATCGTGGTGATGAACCAGGGCCGGGTCGAGCAGGTGGCCGAGCCGTTCGCCGCGTATGAAGGGCCGTCGAACCGCTTCGTCGGCGGCTTCCTGGGCAAGGCCAATGTATTCACGCCCTCGCCGCAGTCTTATGACGGCGAGGTGCGGGCGCGCATCGGCGAGGCCCACATCGCCATGGACGGGCAGCCCGTGCCGCAGGGTGCGGTGATCGTGCGGCCGGAAAAAATCCTGTTCGCCGAGGCCGGCGCCTGTGCCCTGCCCGGCCGCATGAAGACGCGCGTGTTCCAGGGCAACCACTGGCTGTGCCAGGTCGAGACCTCGGTGGGCGAAGTCATGGTGATCCGCCAGAACGATGGCGTGCCGGTGCCCGCCGAGGGCGAGATCGTGCACCTGCGCTGGCGCGCGCAGGACATGTGCGCGGTGGCCGGCCAGGAGCCGGCAAAATGAGCGCGCGCACCAACCCCTGGCTGCTGAGCGCGCCGGCGCTGGCGGTGTACGCCACCTTCCTGGTGGTGCCGATGGCGCTGGTGCTGCTGATCAGCTTCTTCGACTTCCAGTTCTACGGCGGCATGCAGGCCACCTTCACCTGGAAGAACTACATCGAGATTTTCAGCGACGGCTATTACTACGAGATCTACGCCCGCACCTTCGGCGTGGCGGCGCTGGTGACGCTGGCATGCCTCGTGCTCGGCACGGCCGAGGCCTACGTGCTGTCGCGCATGGCCAATCCGTGGAAGGGCCTGTTCCTGATGGTGGTGCTGGGGCCGCTGCTGATCTCGGTGGTGGTGCGCACGCTGGGCTGGGCGCTGCTGTTCGGGTCCACCGGTCTCATCAACAAGGCGCTCATGGGCATCGGCCTGGTGTCCACGCCGATCGACCTGATGTACAGCAACCTGGGCGTGGGCATCGCGCTGACGCACGTGCTGGTGCCGTTCATGGTGATCGCGGTGTGGGCGTCGTTGCAGCGGATCAATCCGTCGACCGAGGCCGCCGCGCTGTCGCTGGGCGCCAGCCAGTTCACCGTGATCCGTCGCGTGATCGTGCCGCAGGTCATGCCGGGCATCCTGTCGGGTTCGATCATGGTGTTCGCGATGGCCGCCAGTTCCTTCGCCACGCCGGCCATCATCGGCGGCCGGCGCCTGAAGAACGTGGCCACCGCCGCCTACGACGAGTTCCTCAACACGCTCAACTGGCCGCTGGGCGCGGCGCTGGCGGTGGTGCTGCTGGTGGCGACCGTGGTGGTGCTGCTGTCGGCCAACCGGCTGATCGAGCGCCGCTATGGCGCGGTCTTCAATCCGTCGGGGGCCTGACATGAACTTTCGCAACGGCCCCATCGGCCTGCTGTTCCACACCCTCTTCATCCTGTTCATCCTGGCGCCGATCGTGATGGTGTGCGCGGTGGCGTTCACCTCGGAGGGCTTCATCTCGCTGCCCAGCGGGGGGCTGTCGCTGCGCTGGTTCCGCGCCATCCTGGACAACCCGCGCTTCATCGAGGCGTTCTGGTTCAGCCTGGGGCTGGGCACGCTGTCGGCGACGCTGGCGATCGCGCTGGCGGTGCCCAGCGCGCTGGCGCTGGCGCGCAACCGCTTCCGCGGCCGCGAGGCGCTGGTGGCGTTCTTCCTGTCGCCGCTGATGATTCCGCACGTGGTGCTGGGCCTGGCCTTCCTGAAATTCTTCACCACGGTGGACCTGGCCGGCACCTACGTGGGACTGGTGGTGGCCCACGTGATCCTGGTGATGCCCTACGCGCTGCGGCTGGTGCTGGCCTCGGCCACCGGCATCGACCCGGCGCTGGAGCGCGCGGCGCAGTCGCTGGGCGCCTCCCACTGGACGGCGTTCCGGCGCGTGGTGCTGCCGCTGTTGCTGCCGGGCGTGGTCAGCGGCTGGGTGATCGCCTTCATCACCAGCTTCGACGAGCTGACCATGTCGATCTTCATCGCCTCGCCCTCCACCACCACGCTGCCGGTGCGCATCTTCCTGCACATCGAAGACACCATCGACCCGCTGGTGACGGCGGTGTCGGCCGTGCTGATCTATGTGACCATCATCGCCATCTTCATTCTGGACCGCCTGGTCGGCCTGGAAAAGCTGTTTGTCGGAAAGGGACGCTAATGACGGAAGAAATACAACAGGCGCCGCGCGCGCCGGCGCATCGCGGCGTCTACGACGCCGTGGTGATCGGCGGCGGCCTGGTCGGCTCGGCCGTGGCCTACGGGCTGCGGCGCGAACTGGACCACGTCGCGGTATTGGACGAAGGCGACGTGGCCTACCGCGCCTCGCGCGGCAACTTCGGCCTGGTCTGGGTGCAGAGCAAGGGCATGGGCCTGCCGCGCTACGGCGTGTGGACCATGACCTCGGCCGGCGCCTGGCCGCAGCTGGCGGCCGAGCTGCGGGAGCAGACCGGGGTGGACGTGCACCTGGAGCAGCGCGGCGGCCTGCACGCGTTGTTGAGCGACGAGGAAATGGAAGCGCGCGCCACCTTCATGCGCACGCTGCTGGCGCAGCCCGGCATGGCGCAGTACGACTGGAAAATGCTGGACCGCCACGAGCTTGCCGACATGGTGCCCGGCATCGGCCCGGAGGTGCGCGGCGCCACCTGGACGCCGGTCGACGGCATCGCCAATCCGCTCAAGCTGCTACGGGCGCTGCACATGAGTTTTGCACAGCGGGCTGTGGATTACCTGCCGCGCTGCCCGGCGCAGCAGGTCCGCCAGCGCGACGGCGTGTTCGAGGTGACCACGCCCACCGGCACGGTGCGGGCGCGCAAGCTGGTGCTGGCCAGCGGCCTGTCGAACAAGGCGCTGGGCGAACAGGTCGGCCTGGCGGTGCCGGTGCGGCCGCAGCGCGGCCAGATCGTGGTGCTGGAGCGCACCCGCCGCCTGCTGGAAACGCCGCTATCGACGCTGCGCCAGACCGACGAAGGCACCTGGCTGATCGGCGATTCGCAGGAAGAGGCCGGCTATGTGGACAACCAGGTGGGCTTGCCGATCCTGGGCACGCTGGCCGACCGCGCCGTGCGCACGCTGCCCGCCTTGCGCGAGGTGCGCGTGGTGCGCAGCTGGGCCGCGCTGCGCGTGATGTCCAAGGACGGTTTCCCCATCTATCAACAATCCGAGACGTGCCCCGGCGCCTTCGTCGCCACCTGTCACAGCGGCGTCACCCTGGCGGCCGCGCACGCGCTCAAACTGGCGCCCATGATCGCCGCCGGCCAACTGGCCGACGACATGGCGCCCTTCTCGACCCGGAGGTTCCATGTTCAAGAGGCTTGACGAGGCGCAGCGCCAGGCGCAGGGCGCGCCGGTGCGGGTGACGGTGAACGGCGCCGAACTGCAGTGCCGCGCCGGCGACAGCGTGGCCGCGGCGCTCTTTGCCGGCGGCATGCAGGCCTGTCGCGACACCGCGGTGGGCGAAGTGCCGCGCGGCCCCTATTGCATGATGGGCGTGTGCTACGACTGCCTGGTCACGATCGACGGCCAGGCCAACCAGCAGGGCTGCATGACGGCCGTGCGTGACGGCATGAAGATCGAGCGCCAGCTTGGCGCGCGCAAGGTGCAGGCATGATCGAGACGACGCAATGCGATTTGCTGGTGGTGGGCGCGGGTCCCGCCGGGTTGGCTGCCGCCACCACGGCCGCGCGCCTGGGCGTGGACACGGTGTTGCTGGATGAACAGGCGGCGCCGGGCGGCCAGATCTACCGCGCCATCACCACCACGCCGGTCACCGACCGCGCCGTGCTGGGGCCGGACTACTGGCATGGCGCTTCACTGGTCGAGCCATTCAGGCAGTCGGGCGCGCGCTATGAGCCGGGCGCGACCGTGTGGGCGGTGGCCGAGCGCACCGCGCCCGAGCCGCAGCGCGGCTTCGAGGTGGCGTACTCGGTGGCCGGCGAAGCGCGCATCCTGCATGCGCGGCGCCTGCTGCTGGCTACCGGCGCGCAGGAGCGGCCGTTCCCGATTCCCGGCTGGACCTTGCCCGGCGTCATCACCGCCGGCGCCGCGCAGATCCTGTTGAAGTCGGCCGGCATGGTGCCGGCCGACCGCACGGTGCTGGCCGGCTGCGGCCCGCTGCTGTACCTGGTGGCGTGGCAGTACCTGAACGCCGGCGTCAAGATCGACGCGCTGCTCGAAACCACGCCGCCCGGCCGTCTGCGCCAGGCCCTGCCCAAGGTGTGGGACTTCCTGCGTTCGCCGTATCTGGGCAAGGGGCTGTCGCTGCTGCGCGCGGTCAAGGCGGCGGTACCCATCATCAAGGGCGTGACGGCGCTGGAAGCGCTGGGTCAGGACAAGCTGGAGAGCGTGCGCTACACCACCGCGGCGGGAGAAACCAGGACGCTGCCTGCACAGCAGCTGATGCTGCACCAGGGTGTGGTGCCCAACGTCAACCTGTCGCGCGCCATCGGCGCCGAGCATCGCTGGAACACGGCGCTGGACTGTTGGGAGCCAGACGTGGACGAGTGGGGCCTGACCTCGGTGGATGGCGTAGGCATGGCGGGCGACGGCGCCGGCATCGCCGGCGCGCTGGCGGCTGAACAGCGCGGCCGGCTGGCGGCGTTGCAGGCCGCGCACCTGCTGGGCCGCATCGATGCGGCGCGGCGCGACAGCGAGGCCGCCGCGCCACGTGCCGCGCTGGCGCGGTCGGTGCGCGGACGCGAGTTCTTCGATGCCTTGTACAAGGCGCCCGAGACCTTCCGCCGCCCCACTGGCGACACCATCGTCTGCCGTTGCGAGGAAGTGACGGCGGCGCAGGTGCGCGACACCGTCAAGCTCGGTTGCAGCGGCCCGAACCAGATGAAGGCCTTCCTGCGCTGCGGCATGGGGCCGTGCCAGGGACGCTTCTGCGGCCTGACGGTGTCGGAGATCATCGCCGAGGAACGCGGCGTGCCGGTGCCGGAAGTGGGCTACTACCGCCTGCGCTTTCCGACCAAGCCGCTGACGCTGGGCGAGCTGGCGTCGCTGCCGCAGACCGACGAGTCGCGCCAGGCGGTGGTGCGGCTGAAGAAATAGGAGCCCGCCATGACGGACGCTTCGCGCTCGGCCGCCGTCATCATCATCGGCGGCGGCCTGCACGGCAGTTCGGCGGCGCTGCACCTGGCGCGCGCCGGCGTGCCGGCGCTGGTGATCGAGAAGAACTACGTCGGCCGCCATGCCTCGGGCGTGAACGCCGGCGGCGTGCGCACCCTGGCGCGGCACCTGGCCGAGGTGCCGCTGGCGCTGGCCTCGCGCGAGCTCTGGTATCGCATTGGCGAGCTGGTCGATGACGATTGCGGTTTCGAGCAGCACGGGCAGGTGCGCGTGGCCGAGAACGAGGCCGACGTGGCGGCGCTGCGCGCGCGCCTGGCTACCATGCAACAGCATGGCTACACGCACGAGCAATGGATCGATCGTGACGAATTGCTGGCGATGATTCCCGCGCTGGCGCCCACGGTGCGCGGCGGCCTGATCGCGCGCGACGACGCGGCCGCCGACCCCTACCGCACCACGCTGGCGTTCCGCCGCAAGGCCGCCAGCCTGGGCGCGCGCTTCCTGGAAGGCGTGCGGGTCCTGCGCAGCGCGCACGAAAATGGCCAGTGGCGGATCGAGACCGACGCCGGCACCTACACCGCGCCGCAGGTGCTCAACTGCGCCGGCGCCTGGGCCGACCGCATCGCCGCCGAATGGGGTGAGCCGGTGCCGCTGACCGCCATCAGCCCGATGATGCTGGTGACGCTGCGCATGGATCATTTCCTGGACGCGGTGGTGCTGGGCACCGGCCGGCCGCTGTCGTTCAAGCAGCGCGCCAACGGCACGGTGCTGATCGGTGGCGGCCGCCGCGCCTGGGTCGATCGCGACGCGGAATGGACCGAACTGGATTTCCGTTCGCTGGCCGAGGGCGCGCGCACCGTCTGCGACCTGTTTCCGCACATGCGGCACGCCATCGTGAACCGCGGCTGGGCCGGCATCGAGGCCGCCATGCCCGACGAGATTCCGGTGATCGGCCGCAGCCGGCGCCATGACAGCGCCTTCCACGCCTTCGGCTTCTCGGCCCACGGCTTCGAGCTGGGTCCGATCGTCGGCCGTATCATGGCCGATCTGATCACCACCGGCGCGACCGACCTGCCGATCGCGCCGTTCGCCATCGACCGTTTCACCGGCGCCACGGGCGCGCCGGCATCCACCCCCAAGGAGCAGCACCCATGACTGATATCGTGCGCAAGGATTCCAACGAACGCCTGAGCCGCATCGTGATCCACGGTGACACCGTGTACGTGGCGGGCGTGACCTCGTCTGCCGAAGGCGGCATCACCGCGCAGACGCGCGACGTGCTGGCCAAGATCGACGGCCACCTGAAGCGGGCCGACACCGACAAGACGCGCCTGCTGTCGGTGCAGATCTGGCTCAAGGACATCGAACGCGACTTCGCCGGCATGAACGCGGTGTGGGCCGAGTGGGCGCCGGCCAATGCGCTGCCGACGCGCGCGACCTGCGAGGCCAAGCTGGCCTCGCCCGACCTGCTGGTGGAGATCATCGTCACGGCCGCCAAGCGGCCGGGTTACGTCGGCGGGCCGATGTCGGAAGCCTGACCCCGCCGGGCGAGTCAGCGGGCCGGCGTCTGGAAGCTGACTTGACCCGGACGGCCGGGCAGGTTGAGCGTGGCGGTGGCCGGCGGCGTCGTCGCCACCACCTCCCCGGCGCGCAACACCATCAGGCGCGTGGCGCGCAGGCGCAGCGCTTCGACCGGGTCGCGCGCCTGCAGCAGCACCAGGTCGGCGCGCTTGCCCACTTCCAGCCCGGTCTCGTCCAGGCCCAGGATCTTCGCCGGCGTGGCCGTGACGGCCTGGAAACAGGCGCGCATGGCGTCCTGGCCGGTCATCTGCGCCACGTGCAGGCCCATGTGCGCCACTTCCAGCATGTCGCCCGAACCCAGGCTGTACCAGGGGTCCATCACGCAGTCGTGGCCGAACGCCACCGGCACGCCGGCGGCCAGCAGCTCGGGCACGCGCGTCATGCCGCGGCGCTTCGGGTAGGTGTCGTGGCGGCCTTGCAGCGTGATGTTGATGAGCGGGTTGGCGATGGCCGACACGCCGGCCTCGCGCATCAGCGGGATCAGCTTGGACACGTAGTAGTTGTCCATCGAGTGCATCGAGGTCAGGTGCGAGCCCGTGACGCGGCCCTGCAAGCCCAGGCGCTGCGTGTGATAGGCCAGCGTCTCGATGTGGCGCGACAGCGGGTCGTCGCTTTCGTCGCAGTGCATGTCCACGCGCAGGCCGCGTTCGGCGGCCAGTTCGCACAGGATGCGCACCGATTCGGCGCCGTCCTGCATGGTGCGCTCGAAGTGCGGAATGCCGCCGACCACGTCCACGCCCATGTCCAGCGCGCGTTTCAGGTTGTCGAGCGCGCCCGGCGCGCGCAGCACGCCGTCCTGCGGGAAGGCGACCAGTTGCAGGTCCAGGTACGGCTTGACCTTCGCGCGCACGTGCAGCAGCGCTTCCACCGCCAGCAGGCGCGGGTCGCAAACGTCGACGTGCGAGCGGATCGCCAGCAGGCCGCGCGCCACCGCCCAGTCGCAATAGGCCAGCGCGCGCTCGACCAGCGCTTCCTGCGTCAGCAGCGGCTTGAGTTCGCCCCACAGCGCGATGCCTTCGAGCAACGTGCCCGACTGGTTCACGCGCGGCAGGCCGAACGACAGGGTCGAGTCCATGTGGAAGTGGGCGTCGACGAACGGCGAAGTCACCAGCTGGCCGGCGGCGTCGATGGTCTGCGCGGCCTCGGCCTTCAGCGCCGGTTCGAGCGCCGCGATGCGGCCCTGGGCCACGCCGATGTCGATGTGCTGGCGGCCGTCCGGCAGCGTGCAGTTCTTGAGGATCAGATCGAGCATAGTCAAACCTTGTGGATTACCGTTCGCCCTTGCGGTAGGGCTTCATCAGGGCCTGCGGGTAGGCGGCGCGGCGCGCCATCACCACCAGGGCCAGGATGGACAGAATATAGGGCAGCATCAGGTAGACCTGATAGGGCAGCTCGGGCAGGCCCGGCAGCGCCGCCCCGCCCTGCTGCAGCCGCAGTTGCAGCGCGTCGAAGAAAGCGAAGATCAACGCGCCCAGCAGCGCCTTGCCGGGCCGCCACGAGGCGAACACCACCAGCGCCACGCAGACCCAGCCGCGGCCGTTGACCATGTTGAAGAAGAAGGCGTTGAAGGCCGCCAGCGTGAGGAAGCTGCCGGCCACGCCCATCAGCGCCGAGCCGGCGACGATGGCGCCCATGCGCAGCCTGGTCACCGACAGGCCCTGGCCCTCGGCGGCGGCGGGGTTCTCGCCCACCATGCGGATCGCCAGGCCGACCGGGGTGCGGTTCAGCACCCACGCCAGGATCGGCACCGCGGCCAGCGCCAGCAGCGTCATCGGCGTCTGCCCGGCCAGCACCGGGCCGATCAGCGGAATGCCGTCCAGGAACTTCATCTCGGCGAACGGCGTGATCGTCGGCGGCGTGTTCACGCTGGGGAAGGTGACGCGGTAGGCGAAGTAGCTCAGGCTGGTGGCCAGCAGTGTCACGCCCAGCCCCGAGACGTGCTGCGACAGGCCCAGCGGCACCGTCAGCACCGCGTGCAGCAGGCCGAACACGGCGCCCGCCAGCGCGGCCGCCAGCACGCCCACGTACAGCGGCGCGCCCAGGTACACCACCAGCCAGCCGGTGAAGGCGCCGGCGGCCATGATGCCTTCGATGCCCAGGTTCAGCACGCCGGCGCGCTCGCACAGCAGCACGCCCAGCGTGCCCAGGATCAGCGGCGTCGCCAGCCGCAACACCGCGACCCAGAAGGCCGCGGAACTCAACAGGTCCATCCATTCCATGGCGTGCTCCTCAAGCCCGGTTGCGGCGCAGGCGGTACTGCGCGAACAGCGTCGCGACCAGCATGGCGAGCAACGACGTGGCGACGATGACGTCGGCGATGTAGTTCGGCACCGCGATGGCGCGGCTCATGCTGTCCGCGCCCACCAGCATGCCGGCCACGAAAATGCTGGCCAGGATCACGCCCAGCGGATGCAGGCCGGCCAGCATGGCCACCACCACGCCGGTGTAGCCGTAGCCCGGCGACATGTCGAGCGTGACGTAGCCGGTGCGGCCTGCCACCTCGATGGCGCCGGCCAGTCCGGCCAGCGCGCCCGACAGCATGGCCGTGCCCAGCATCACGCGGTTGACCGGCAGGCCCAGGAAGCGCGAGGCGTGCGCGTTGGCGCCGACCGCGCGCATCTGGAAGCCGAACACGGTGTAGCGGTTCAGCAGCCACAGGCCCAGCGCCAGGCCGGCGGCCCATAGCAGGCCGGTGTGGGCGCGGGTGCGCTCGATCAGCTTGCCCAGCTCCAGGTCGGGGTTGAGCGCCACCGATTGCGGCCAGCCCATCGCCATCGGGTCCTTCATGGGGCCGTCCAGCATCATCGAGACGAACAGCAGCACGATGAAGTTGCCCAGCAGCGTGGTCACCACCTCGTCCACGCCCAGGCGCGTCTTGAGCAGCGCCGGGATCAGCAGCAGCAAGGCGCCGGCCAGCGCCGCCGCCAGCATCATGCCGCCGAACAGCGCCGGCAGGGGCAGGTCGAAGCCGGTGCCGTCGTGCAGGCCGCCCACCGCCACGGCGGCCAGCGCGCCCAGGTACAGCTGGCCTTCGGCGCCGATGTTGTAGAAGCGCGCGCGAAAGGCCACGGCGCAGGCCAGGCCGGTCAGCATCAGCGGCGTGGCGCGCGTCAGGGTTTCGGACAGCGCGAACTTGGAGCCGAACGCGCCTTCGAACAGCAGCGCGTAGGTGCGGCCCACCGGCGCGCCGGCCCAGGCCACCAGCAGCGTGCACACCGCCAGCGTAAAGAGGATGGCCGCGATCGGGGCCAGGGCCAGCGCGGCGCGGCTGGGCTCGGGGCGGCGTTCCAGGATCAGTTTCATTCGAGAAATGCTCAGTAGAGGGGGCGCGGCGTCAGGCGCGCGTGCCCGTCATGGCCAGCCCGACGGTGGCGGGCGTCCATTGCGCGACCGGCTTGTCGGCGACCAGCTTGCCGCCGCACAGCACCGCGATGCGGTCGGCCAGCTCGAAGATCTCTTCCAGGTCTTCCGACACCAGCAGGATGCCGGCGCCGCGCCGGCGCGCGGCCAGCAACTGTTCGCGCACGTAGGCCACCGCGCCGATGTCCAGGCCCCAGGTGGGCTGGTCGGCGACGATGAAGCGCGGTTCGCGCGCCAGGGTGCGGCCCAGGATCAGCTTCTGCATGTTGCCGCCCGACAGGCTGCGGGTGCGCACGTCCAGCGAAGCGGCGCGCACGTCGAACTGCCTGGCCAGCGCCGCCGCATAGGCGCGGCCGGCCTTGGCGCGGATCAGCCCGAAGCGCGAGAAGCGCGGGTCCTTCAGATCTTCGACGATGGCGTTTTCCCACAGCGGGCTGTCGCCGATCATGCCTTCGCCGTGGCGGTCCTCGGGGATGCGGCCCACGTGCGCGGCGGTCCAGCCGGCCGGCGTGGTGGGCGCGGCGGCGTGTTCGGGGCCCAGGCGGATGGTGCCGTCGGCGGGCTGGCGCAGGCCGGTCAGCACCGACACCAGCGCCTGCTGGCCGTTGCCGGCGACGCCGGCGATGGCCACGATCTCATGCTTGTGCACCACCAGGTCCAGGCTGTCCAGGCGCGGCGCGCCGCCGCGCGGGTCGCGCACGGTGACCTGCGACAGCGTCACCACCGGCGCGGCCTGGCCGGCCGCCGCCATGGCTTCGGCGTGCGGCATGGCGACCTTGCGGCCCACCATCAGCTCGGCCAGCTCGGCCGGCGTGGTGGCGGCGGTCTCGCGCTCGGCCACCAGCTTGCCCTGGCGCAGCACCGCGACGCGGCGCGACACGGCCATCACCTCGTCCAGTTTGTGCGAAATGAAGATGACGGCCAGGCCCTCGTCGACGAAGCCGCGCAGCGTGGCGAACAGGTCCTGCACTTCCTGCGGCGTGAGGACGGCGGTGGGCTCGTCCAGGATCAGCACCTTGGCGCCGCGGTACAGCGCCTTGAGGATCTCGACGCGCTGCTTTTCGCCCACCGACAGGCTGCCGACGCGCGCGTCCGGATCCACCCCCAGGCCGAAGCGCTGGCCCAGTTCCACCAGGCGGCGGCGCGCCGGGCCGCGGCCCGAGGCCAGCTTCCACAGCGATTCGGTGCCGACCATGATGTTGTCCAGCACGGTCAGGTTGTCGGCCAGCGTGAAGTGCTGGTGCACCATGCCGACCCCCGCCGCCAGCGCGGCGTCGGGCCGGCCCGGCGGCAAGGGTTGGCCGAAGACTTCGATGCTGCCGGCGTCGGCCACGTAGTGGCCGAACAGGATCGACACCAGGGTCGATTTGCCGGCGCCGTTCTCGCCCAGCAGGGCCAGCACTTCGCCTTGCGCCAGCGTCAGCGAGACATCGTCATTGGCCGTCAGGCTGCCGAAGCGTTTGGTGATCCCTGCCAGCCGCAGGGCGAGAGGCGCTTGATTCATCGTGCCGACGACTTGGGTTCTTTGTCGTTGACCTGCACGCTGAAGCTGCCGTCCAGGATGGCCTTCTGCCTGGCCTGCACCTTGGCGATCAGGTCGGCCGGGATCTTGCTTTCGAAGGTGCCCAGCGGCGCCAGCGACGAACCCTTGTATTTCATCAGCGAGTACTGGCCGAAGTCGGCGGCCTTGAAGGTGCCGGCCTTGACCTGCTTGAGCGCCTCGTCAATGGTCGGCTCCATGCTCCACAGCGCCGAGGCCACCACGGTCTCGGGGTACTGCGGCTGGGTGTCGATGACGTTGCCGATGGCCAGCTTGCCGCGTTCCTTGGCGGCGTCCGACACGCCGAAGCGCTCGGCGTACAGCACGTCCGCGCCCTTGTCGATCATGGCGAAGGCGGCTTCCTTGGCCTTCGGGGGATCGAACCACGAACCGATGAAGGTCACGGTGAATTCGGTCTTGGGGTTGATTTCCTTGGCGCCCTCGATGAAGGCCTGCATCAGGCGGTTCACTTCGGGGATGGGGTAGCCGCCCACCAGGCCGATCTTGCCGGTCTTGCTCATGCCGGCGGCGATCATGCCGGTCAGGTAGGCCGGTTCCTGGATGTAGTTGTCGAACACCGAGAAGTTGGGCTGCTGCGGCTTGCCCGAGGAACCCATCAGGAAGGCGGTCTGCGGGTAGTCCTTGGCCACCTTGCGGGCGGCGGCCTCGACCGCGAAGGCCTCGCCCACCACCAGCTTGTTGCCCTGCTCGGCGTACTGGCGCATGACGCGCTCGTAGTCGGCGTTGGTGACGTTTTCCGAGAACGTGTATTCGATTTCACCCCGGTCGCGCGCGGCGGTCAGCGCCTTGTGGATGCGCGACACCCATTGCTGTTCCACCGGCACCGTGTAGATGGCGGCAACCTTGGTCTTGGCGGGCGCCTGGGCCTGGGCGCCGGCCGACAGCAGCAGCGCGCCGGCGGCGGCCGCGGCCAGCTTCAGCAGGCCACGGCGGGCGATGCCGCCGGCGGCCGGGAGGGAAAGGGATTTCATGCGCAAGTCTCCTTCGCGAAGAGGGATAGGAAATGGGAGGGATGGCGGCGATGTCCGGACGTCGCGGTGCGGCACGCGTGGGCGGGCGGGGTCGAAGGCGTGGGATCGGTCATCGGATGGGGGGAGCGCCGGGGCGGCGCGCCCCATCCGAATGGGCGGGTTCGCGGCCAGTCCTGGCGAAGCAAGTTGTATGCCATGGGGCAATCCCGCGACAAGTCGGGGGAATCCTGATGGCCGGGCGGAATTATAGGCACCCCGGCGGGGAAACGTGGCACCAGTATGGTGCGCACCGTCGCGGTGCGTGGACACTTTTCGGCGTGGAACAGCCTGTTGCGGCTGAAAAGGGCCCGAAAGGCCCTGGAAGCCTATCGCCATGCGGCCATCGGCGCGGCCGCGGGCCTAAAATTCCCTGCATAGCGCCGCGTCCTTGCGCGGCAAGCCGGAATCCATCATGCAAGACATTCAATTGCTGCTCGAGCAGTACGGCGGCTGGCTCGTCTTCGCCAACGTGCTGGTCGAGCAGGCGGGCCTGCCCGTGCCCGCCTATCCCATGCTGATCGCCGCTGGCGCCCTGGCCGGCGCGGCCGGCTGGCTGGTGCCGTGGCTGGCGGCCACCGTCGCCTGTCTGCTGGCCGACTCGCTCTGGTACGCGGCCGGCCAGCGCTACGGCTCGCGCCTGCTGGGCGTGATCTGCAAGATGTCGCTGTCGCAGGATTCCTGCATCCGCCAGACCCAGCGGCTGTATCTGCGCATCGGCGTGCGCGCCCTGCTGGTGTGCAAGTTCCTGCCCGGCGCCGGCGCCCTGTCCACCGTGATGGCCGGCCTGACCGGCACGCCGTACCGCCGCTTCCTGGCGTATGACCTGGTGGGCGCCATGATCTGGGCCGGTTCGGCGCTGCTGCTGGGCGGGCTGTTCCACAGCGTGGTCAACGACGTGCTGGACGTGCTGGGCACCTACGGGCCGATGGGCCTGGCCCTGCTGGCCGCGGTGCTGGCGCTGTACATCATTGCGCGCGCCCTGCGGCGCTGGATCCTCAAGCGCAACCTGCGCGTGATTCCGCGGCTGTCGGTGGACGAGCTGATGCAGTGGCGCCAGGACGGCCGCCAGGCGCTGGTGTTCGACGTGCGCCCCGAGGCGGTGCGCGAGGAAGACCGCATTCCCGGCGCCATCGCCGTCGACCTGCGCGCGCCGCTGCCGGCCCTGGAAGCGGGCAGCGAGGAGGCCGACATCGTGGTCTATTGCGCCTGCCCCAACGAGGTCTCGGCCGCGATGCTGGCCGCGCGCCTGCGCGCCGCCGGCTATCCCAACACCTGGGCCCTGCGCGGCGGCTACGAGGCCTGGGCGCGGCACGCGCATCCGGCCTGACGACGTGCCGCGGCGGCGTCTGTCCGGGCCATGGGCGCCCGCGCGGTTGCGGCCCGCGCCCGGCGCCGCCACGGGCGCATAATGGCTCCATCGGCCCGCGCCTTTGACGGGCCAGGGAGACAGGCATGAAGTTGTTGTTCTTGGGCGCCGGCGGTACCGGCGGCTATTTCGGCGGCCGCGCCGCCCAGGCGGGCGCGGACGTGACCTTCCTGGTGCGCGAGGCCCGCGCCGCGCGCCTGCGCGAGCAGGGGCTGCGCATCGAAAGCCCGTTCGGCGACGCCACGCTGCAACCGCAACTGGCCACCGCCGACACGCTGAAGGGCTTCTACGACGTGGTGGTGCTCAGCTGCAAGGCCTATGACCTGCAAAGCGCCATCGACGCCATCCGTCCCGCCGTCGGCCCAGACACCGCGGTGCTGCCCATCATGAACGGCGTGCTGCAGTACGACGTGCTGGACCGCGAATTCGAGCCGCACCGCGTGCTGGGCGGCCTGTGCCAGATCAACGCCACGCTCGGCCCCGAAGGCCAGGTGATCCACCTGGGCAAGCACGCCAGCATCGTCTTCGGCGAACGCGCCGGCCCGGCGCGCAGCGCCCGCTGCGAGGCATTGGCCGAGGCCCTGGCCGGCGGCGAATACGTCAGCCGCCTGAGCGAAAACATCTACCAGGACATCTGGGAAAAATACGTGTTCCTGACGACGCTGGCCGCCGCCACCTGCCTGATGCGCGGCACGGTCGGCCAGATCGCCGCCACCGACGACGGCGCCGACATCGTGCGCGGCCTGCTGCGCGAATCGCAGGCGGTCGCCGCCGCCAGCGGCCACGCGGTGCGGCCCGAGGCCGATGCCAACGCGCTCAAGATCCTGACCGACCCGTCCCAGGCCATGACCGCCTCGATGTTCCGCGACCTGCGCCAGGGCCTGCCGGTCGAGGCCGATCACATCGTCGGCGACATGGTGCGGCGCGCGCGCACGCTGGGGGTGGATGCCACCACGCTGCGCACGGCCTACGCGCATCTGCAGGTCTACCAGGCGCAGCGCGCGGCGGCCTGATGGCGGTGACCCGGGCCCATTGGTGCATGGATTGCAAAAAACTCTTCCACGCCCGTGGGTTCCTGGATCCGATCCGGCCGAATAGTATGGGTTTGCCTGCGCTCCGGACCGCACAGCGCCGCACGTCGCGGCCACCGTCCGGGGCCCACCTTCCAGGAGCAAGACCATGAAAATCGCATTGATCGGAATCACGGGCCGTGTCGGCTCGCGCGTGGCGGACGAGCTGCTCAAGCGCGGCCACCAGGTCACGGGCATCGCCCGTAACCTGGGTGACGTCAACGCCCAGCCCGGCCTGACCATCGAACAGGGCGATGCCACCGATCCGCAGGCGCTGACGCCGCTGCTCAAGGGCCATGACGCCGTAGTCAGCGCCTCGCGCTTCGTGTCGGCCGACGCCAAGCCGCTGCTGGCCGCCGTCAAGGACGCCGGCGTGCCGCGCCTGCTGGTGGTCGGCGGCGCCGGCAGCCTGGAAGTGGCCCCCGGCAAGATGCTGATCGACACGCCGGAATTCCCCGATGCCTACAAGCCCGAGGCGCGCGCCGGCGTGGTATTCCTGGACGTCTTGCGTCAGGAAAAGGTGCTGAACTGGACCTTCCTGTCGCCGTCGGCGCTGTTCGAGCCGGGCGAACGCACCGGCGCCTTCCGCCTCGGCGACGACAGCCTGCTGGTCGATGCCGGCGGCAAGAGCTGGATCTCGATGGAAGACTACGCCATCGCCCTGGCCGACGAGATCGAGACCCCCAAGCACTCGCGCCGCCGCTTTACCGTGGGCTACTGATCCCGCCCGCTCCGGATCGCCCGACGCGGCTCCTTGGACACAAGGGGCCGCGTCATTTTTCAGGCGAAAGCCGCAATGGCGGCAGGGTCGAATCGGCCGGTTTTGTTTGTAAACTGGCAAACCGCCAGCCGGCGTCACGATCCCCCGAGTAGTCAGTATGAGCATGAAGTTCAAATCGTTGGCCCTTTGCCTGCTGCTGGCCGCCAGCTGTGTGGCGCCGGCCCAGGCCGCCGCGCCGCAGTCCAACAAGGACATCGTGGTGGCGTTTTTCCGCATGATGTTCCAGGACCGCGACATCGACGAGGCGGTGCGCCTGTATGTCGGCAAGAACTACATCCAGCACAACCCCTACATGCGCGATGGCGTCGAGCCGATGGTGGACTTCTTCCCCCATTACTTCGAGCAGCATCCGCAGGCCAGCGTCGACATCAAGCGTGTCATTGCCGAGGGCGACCTGGTGATGATCCACAACCTGTGGCGCGAATCCCCCGAAGACCGCGGCCAGGCCGTGGTCGACATCTTCCGGGTCGAGAACGGCAAGATCGTCGAGCACTGGGACGTCAGCCAGGAAATCCCGGAAAACCCCGCCAACAAGAACGGCATGTTCTGAGACCGGTAAATCATGTCCGCCATCGAACCCGTCGACCTGCCACGCGCCTACCTGCTGCTGAACCACGGCCCCACCGTGCTGGTCACCAGCGCCCACGGCGCCGAGCGCAACGTCATGGCCGCGGCCTGGGCCATGCCGCTGGATTTCAGCCCGCCCAAGATGCTGGTGGTGGTGGACAAGAACACCTACACCCGCGCGCTGATCGAGGCCTCCGGCGAATTCGCGCTGTGCATTCCGTCGCGCGCGCAGGCCCAGGCCACCTTGCAGGTCGGCTCGCACTCGGGACGCGACGAAGACAAGTTCCAGGCCAGCGGCCTGGCCACCTTTCCCGCCCGCAGGATCGGCGCGCCGCTGATCGAAGGCTGCCTCGGCTGGCTCGAATGCAAGGTGGTGCCCGAGCCGCATAACCAGCAGGCCTACGACCTGTTCATCGGCGAGGTGGTGGCCGCCTGGGCCGCGCCCGACGTGTTCTCCGGCAACCGCTGGCATTTCAACGACGACGCGCGCCGCTCGGTGCACTACGTCGCGGGCGGCTCGTTCTTCGCCACCGGCGAAGCGTTTTCAGTCGCCGATCCGGAGTAAGCCCATGCGCCGCGTCTACCTTGCCGGCTTCGACGTGTTCCTGCCCGACGCGGTGGCGCATGGCGAGCGGCTCAAGGCGCTGGCGGCCGCGCACGGTTTCGAGGGACTCTACCCGCTGGACAACACGCCGCCGGCCGGCCTGTCCGGCGTGGCGCTGGCGCAATGGATCTACCAGGCCAACGTGGCGATGATCCAGCGCGCCGACCTGGTGATGGCGAATCTCAATCCATTCCGTGGCGCCGAGCCCGATTCGGGCACGGCCTTCGAGGTCGGCTACGCCATCGCCCTGGGCAAGCCGGTGTGGGGCTATACGTCGCAGGCCGGCAGCGTGCGCGAGCAGGTCGCCGTGGGCGTGGCCGCCGACGACGCGGCGCGCGCGGTGGACGCGCAGGGCTACACGGTCGAGGACTTCGGCTTGAACCTGAACCTGATGCTGGCCTGCAGCGCCCGCATCGTGGTGGGCGACGCGGCCGACTGCCTGGCCCGCATGGCGCGCGGCTAGGGCGCCAGCGGCGCCCCGTCGGCGCTGGCCGTCGTCCCGGGCCTCAGGCCGCGCTTGCGCGGCCGGGCTTGCGCGCCGTGGCGCGGGGCCGGGCCTTGACGCTGGCGGTCGGCGTGCCCAGGTATCCCATCACCGCATCCACCACCGCCCCTTCCAGTTGCCGTGGATCGAACCCGGCTGGCGGTTCCAGCGCCACCGCGTGGACCAGCGACTCCATGATGCGCAACACCACATAGGTCGCCAGCTCGCGATCCTGCTGCGCGATCTCTTCGCGATGCAGCTCCAGCAGGTGGCGCATGCGGCGGTGGATGTCCTGGTCGGCGCGGCTGTGATCGCGCGGCTGGTCGAACAGCGGGAATTCGCGTTCCAGCACGCGGTGCAGCGCCGGCTCCAGCAGGTGCGCATGCAGCGAGGCAGCGACGATGGCCGCGACCCGCTCGCGCAGCGTGGCCGCGGGGTTGCCGTCCAGCACCTCGTCGATCAGCGCCAGCATCTGCTTGTCGTGGCGGTCGTGCAGCGCCGCGATCAGCGCGTTCTTGTTCGGGAAGTACTGGTACAGCGAACCGACGCTGACCCCGGCTGTCTCGGCGATCCGGTTGGTGTTGGTGCCGGCGTAGCCGTACTCGGCCAGAACGCGAGCTGTTGCCTGCAGAATGGTGTCCACGGTCTGTTGCGAACGCTGCTGGCGCGGCGATTTACGGGGCTGCGGGATGGCCGTCATTGGGTTCGGGGAAAGCGAGTTTCAAACCTGAGCATCGGTTCATAAAATTTCGATACGCAACTGGAATCGCGTCGAGCACCGGCCGATTATGCCATCGTCGATTGCGGCGAGCGGGCTTGCCGGAAGCGTTCCCCTCTTCCAAGGAATCCTCATGTCGACTTCATCCTCGGCCGCGGCGCTGCCCGCGGCCGGCGGGACCGCGCGTCCCGTTTCCATGCAGATATTGCCCCTGGCGCTGGCGGTCTTCGTCGGTTTTTTCATGGTCGGCCTGCCCATGCCGGTGCTGCCGCTCTACGTCGACGGCGTGCTGGCGCAGGGCGCGCTGGTGGTCGGCATCGTGGCCGGCCTGCAGTTCGCGGCGGCGCTGCTGTCGCGCGCCTGGTCCGGTTCGCTGGCCGATCGTCGCGGCGCCAAGCGCGCCGTGGTCACCGGCTTCCTGCTCGGTTCGGGGGCGGGCCTGCTCTACCTGCTGGCCGACGCGCAGGCGGAGCAACCGCGCGCGGCGCTGGCCGCGTTGATGGCTGGCCGCGCCCTCATGGGCTGCGCCGAAAGCCTGATCGTCACCGGCGCGCTGAGCTGGGGCGTGGGCCGCGTCGGGCCGCAGAACGCGGGGCGCGTGATGGCCTGGATCGGCGTGGCGATCTACGCCGCGTTCGGGCTGGGCGCGCCCGCCGGCATGCAGCTGTACGGCGCGGCCGGTTTCGACGGCATCGCCTGGGCCACGGTATTCATCCCGGTGCTGGCGTTGGCGCTGGTGCTGCCGCAGCGCGGCGTGCCGGCGGCCGGCGGCGTGCGCACGCCGTTCTACCGCGTGCTGGGCCTGGTGATGCTGCCTGGCCTGGGCCTGGCGCTGACCAGCGTCGGCTTCGGCGTCATCACTGCCTTCATCAGCCTGCTGTTCGCCCAGCGCGGCTGGGATGGCGCGGCGTGGATGTTCAGCCTGTTCGGCGTCGGCTTCATCGTGGCGCGGCTGTTCTTCGCGGGGCTGCCCGACAAGCTGGGCGGCGCGCGGGTGGCGCTGGTGTGCGTGTTGATCGAGGCGGCCGGCCAGTGGCTGATCTGGATGGGCCCGACGCCGGCGTGGGCCTTTGCCGGCGCGTTGTTGAGCGGCGCGGGCTATTCGCTGGCGTTCCCGGCCTTCGGCGTGGAGGCGGTGCGGCGCGTGCCGCCGGCCAGCCGCGGCGCGGCCATGGGGGCGTATGTGGCGTTCCTGGACGTGGCGCTGGGCATTGCCAGTCCCGCGGCCGGCTGGTTGGCCGGGATGCGGGGCTATGGGGCGGTCTATGCGCTGGGCGGTGCGTGCGCGCTGGGCGCGGTGTTCGTGGCGATGGCGCTGCGGGGCCGGGTGGCCGCCGCCTAAGCGTCCGAAGACTGGTTTGACGATCGAGGCGCCCGCTATTGCGGGCGCCTTTTTCGTTCAGACCGTGGCGGCCATTTCCAGCACTTCGTCATCGACCGGCTGGGCCTGGCCGTCGCGCAGTTGCTGCAGGTGGTCGGCCAGTTCGGCGATGGTCAGGGCGACCAGGCCGTGCTGGGCGGCATAGCGCTCCAGCGCGGCGCCGCGCATCATGGTGCCGTCGGCGTTCATCAGTTCGCACAGCACGCCGGCCGGACGCAGGCCGGCCAGCGTGGCCAGGTCGACCGAGCCTTCGGTGTGGCCGCGGCGGGTCAGCACGCCGCCGGGCTGGGCCCGCAGCGGGAAGACGTGGCCGGGGCTGACGATGTCGTCGGCCTGGGCGGTGGGCGAGATGGCGGCGCGGATGGTGGTGACGCGATCCACGGCCGACACGCCGGTGCTGACGCCTTCGCGCGCTTCGATCGAGACGGTGAAGGCGGTGGCGAAGCGGCTCTGGTTGCGCTGGACCATGGGGGCCAGGTCAAGGCGGTCGAGGGTTTCGCCGGGCAGGCACAGGCAGACGATGCCGCTGCCGTCGCGGATCAGCTGGGCCATGACGGGCACGGTCAGCTTGTCGGCGGCGACGATGAGGTCGGCTTCGTTTTCGCGGTCGAAGTCATCCATGAGGATGACGGGGCGGCCCAGGCGCAGGTGATGCAGGGCGCGTTGCAGGCGCGCGGCGAAGGGCTGGGCGGCCAGGCTGGGGAGGGGGGACTGCGGGGTAAGGGTAACGTTGGACATTGAAACGCTCTCGCGAAAAAGTGGGCGAAAAACGTTTCAGGGCTAATCGACAGCCGAACGCAAACCGATTGCCCGCGCGTGTGGGGCGCGGACAGGGGGCGTGTGACGGCACATCTTCTCTCATCCGGACTGTGACCGTCGGCCCTGGCATCTCACCAGATCTGCTGACCCCGGTGTCCGTACAGGACGCCGGGCGCTCGCGGGCTCGCCAAGTTGCTTGGCATACCGCCGGTGGGGAATTTCGCCCCGCCCTGAAGACGTACTGCTTGTTTGTCGTGTTAACGACATCGGGGATTTTACGCTGGTCTTGGGGGTGGGGCTGAATATGCTTATTGCGAGTGGGGTTTTGGGTGGGGGTGGGGGTGGGTTCTTAAGACGCCGGGGGTGGCGGGGCTTGGGGGGAGCGGGGCTACGATTGCGGTCCGGAGCGTTCGCTCCGGACTGCCCCTGCCTCAACCTCGTCCGCCTTCGGCTCCCTTCGGTTTCCGTTGGGCGCATCTACACGCCCCGCTCCCCCCAAGCCCCGCCACCCCCGGCTCGGTCGGTTGTCACTTCACGGGCGTGGGGGCGGGTGGCTTGCGTGGCGTTTTGGCCAAGAGCCGGGCTGGGTCGGAGGGGCTTGCGGGGTCGCCAAAGGCGGCCGCGCGGGCGGCCTTCTTTGGCGTTTGGGTGTCTTGCGTCGGGGCGGTGCCGGGTTGGCTGCCGGGCTGGCGGCCGGGTGTTGGGCGAGCGCGGCCCTTGTGGCTGCGCTGCTGGCGCCCTCGCCGCTTGCTTACTTCGTGGTTTCCGTTTCCGCGGGCGCTTCAGCTTTTTTCTTTTTCTTCTTCTTTTCGGGCAGCGCCAGCATGGTGCCGCGGCACGGCGGGGTGCCGCAGAGGCACTTGTAGCCTTCCTTCAGGGCCTTGGTGATGCGGCCGTCCAGGACCAGGCCGTAGTCGTAGGAGAGTTCGGTGCCGCGCGGGATGTCCTGCAGCGCGACGATGTAGACGCGCTTGCCGTGCTTGCCTTCCTGGGCCTCGCAGTTGGGCTCACAGGAGTGGTTGATCCAGCGGGCGTCGTTGCCCTGGTCGCCGCCGTCGATGACGCGGCCGGAGCTGAGGGCGAAGAAGAAGGTGTGGAAGGGATCGTCGGGGTTGGTGGGGTGGCGACGGTCGGCTTCCTTGGCGCTGATGCGGGCGCCGCCGTACTCGATGATGCGGGTGCCCGCGGGGATCTTGCGGGCGGCGAAGACGCCGTTGCCGTGCAGCTTGGAGCGGCGCACGACGTACCAGGGCTTGATGGGGGTGTCTTCGGAGGTCATTGAGTGGCGGCAGTGTGGCGGTGAGACGAAACAGAATTATATCGGCGCGCTTGTGACACGATGACAGGCGTATAGTGGGCGCCGCCTCGTTTCTTTGTTTACCCGCACCATGATTGTCCGTCCGCGTCCTTCCGCGCTGGGTTTGTTCTTTGTTTTGCGCGGTTCGATCATTCCCCGCATCTTCAGCCGCATCCTGGTCATTACGCTGCTGTCGTGCGTGGTGGTGTGGATGTACCACCGCCAATGGTTCTCGCCCACGCACCTGTCGGCGGTGCCATTCTCGCTGTTCGGGCTGGCGCTGTCGGTGTTCATGGGGTTTCGCAACAACGTCTGCTACGACCGCTGGTGGGAAGCGCGCAAGCAATGGGGCGACCTGATCGTGCAGGCCCGCAGCCTGGCGCGCGAGAGCGCGGTGCTGCTGGCGGCCAGTACCGCCAATCCGGTGCAGGAAAGGCTGGTGCGGCGCTGCATCGGCTTCGGTTATGCGCTGGCGGCGCGGCTGCGCGACCAGGATGTGCTGGCGGCCGTGCGGCCCTGGGTGCAGCCGGAGGAACTGGATACGCTGGCGGGCAATCGCAACGTGCCGGACGCGCTGCTGCTGGCGGTCAACCGCGACCTGGCGGCCTGCCTGCGGCGCGGGGAGCTGACCGATATTCTCTATCAGGCGCTGACCCAGCGCGTCGCGCAGTGCGCGGCGATCCAGGCGGCCTGTGAGCGCATCAAGTACACGCCGACGCCGTTTGCCTATTCGCTGCTGCTGCATCGCACGGCCTGGCTGTTCTGCCTGCTGCTGCCGTTCGGGCTGGTGGGCACGCTGGAATACCTGATGCCGGTGGCGGTCACCATCATCGCCTATACCTTCTTCGGGCTGGACGCGCTGGGCGACGAGCTGGAAGACCCGTTCGGCCTGGAGGAAAACGACCTGCCGCTGTCGGCGCTGGCGCGGGTGATCGAGATCGACCTGCTCGACGGGCTGGGCGTGCGCCCGTTGCCCGAGGCGCCGCAGCCGGTGGACTTCGTGCTGCGCTGACATCGCCACGGCGCCGCCCGGCCGCGCCCGTTCAGGTCGTCGGCCCGTTCAGCGGCAGCATGGTCTCCTTCAGGCGGCGCAGGACGAAGCAGGATTTGCTGTGGCGGATGCCGGGGATGCGGTACAGCTGCTCGCGCAGCAGCCGCTCGTAGTCGCGGGTGTCGCGCACGGCGATGCGGATGTAGTAGTCGTAGTCGCCCGACACCAGGAAGGCTTCCAGTACTTCCGGGATCTGCGCCAGCGCCCGCCCGAATTCATACAGCGTTTCTTCGCTGTGGCTCTCCAGCGTGACGTGGACGATGACCGTGTCCATGAAGCCCAGGCTGGCCGGGTCGATGTCGACCGTGTAGCCACGGATCACGCCGGCCGCCTCCATGCGCTTGATCCGGTTCCAGCAGGGCGTGGACGACAGGCCGACCGCCGCGCCAATGTCGTTGAGGCTGGCGCGGGCGTTCTCTTGCAGCACGCGCAAAATCGCCAAGTCAAACTTGTCCAGGTTCATTTTCTTTGATTCCTCCGATCCAAAGATAAATTTACTGCGTTTGCCGGCAATGCGTGGAAAAGAAGATAAATATTCTCCCGGATTCCCAATAAGATGGATAGCATGAACGATCGCCTGCACCCCTCCGTCGCCGCCGCGCTTGCCGCCCCTGAAACTCCCCCCGCCAATGGGGCCAGGATTCTGCTGGAAACGCTGATTGCGCACGGCGTGGACACCGTGTTCGGCTATCCCGGCGGCGCCGTGCTGCCGCTGTACGACGCGCTCTATGCCGAGCCGCGCCTGCGCCACGTGCTGGTGCGCCACGAGCAGGCCGCGGTGCATGCCGCCGAGGGCTACGCCCGCACCACCGGCCGCACCGGCGTGGTGTTCGTGACCTCCGGCCCGGGCATGGCCAACACCACCTCGGGCCTGCTGGACGCCATGTGCGACTCGATCCCGGTGCTGTGCATCAGCGGCCAGGTCGCCACCAGCGCCATCGGCACCGACGCCTTCCAGGAATGCGACGCCATCGGCATTTCGCGCTCCGTGACCAAGTGGAACACCCAGGTGCGCTCGGTGGACGACGTCGCCGCCGTCACCGCCCGCGCCTTCGAACTGACGCGCCAGGGCCGGCCCGGCCCGGTGCTGCTGGACTTTCCCAAGGACGTGCAGCTGGCCGTGCCGCGCGACGCGGACGGCGACGACTACACCCCGTCGCAGCAGAAGCTGGCGGCGCTGCGCGCGCGGCGCCAGTCGGGCAAGCTGGCGCCCAAGCTGCCGCAGTCGGCGGTGCGCCGCGCCGCCGCGCTGATCGCCCAGGCCAAGCGACCCATCTTCTACGGCGGCGGCGGGCTGGTGAACGCCGGCCCCGAGGCCTGCGCCGCCTTCACCGAGCTGGTGCGCGCCAGCGGCGCGCCCTGCACCCTGACGCTGATGGGCCTGGGGGCGTTCCCCGCCTCCGACCCGCAATTCGTCGGCATGCTGGGCATGCACGGCACCGTCGAGGCCAACCTGGCCATGCACAACGCCGACCTGGTGGTCTGCATCGGCGCCCGCTTCGACGACCGCATCACCGGCAAGCTGTCCGAGTTCTGCCCGCATGCGCGCAAGATCCACATCGACATCGACCCCGCTTCCATCAACAAGGTGGTGCGGGTGGACGTGGCCCTGGTGGGCGACTGCCTGCCGCTGGTGCGCGCCCTGCAGGCCGAGCTGACCGAGCCGCTGGACCCGGCGCGGCTGGCGCCCTGGTGGGCGCGGGTGCAGGCCTGGCGCGCGCAGGACTGCCTGGGCTACACCCCGGCGGCCGATGCCATTCTGCCGCAGCACCTGATGTCGCGCCTGAACGCGGCGCTGGCCGGGCGCGACGCCATCGTCTCGACCGACGTCGGCCAGCACCAGATGTGGGCCGCGCAGTACCTGCGCTTCGACCAGCCGTACCGCTGGCTGACGTCCGGCGGCGCCGGCACCATGGGCTACGGCGTGCCGGCCGCCATCGGCGCGCAGGTCGCGCATCCGGACAAGACCGTGGTGTGCGTCAGCGGCGACGCCTCGGTGCTGATGAACATCCAGGAACTGTCCACCGCCATGCAGCACCAGGCGCCGGTCAAGGTCGTGCTGTGCAACAACGGCTACATGGGCATGGTGCGCCAGTGGCAGGAACTGATCCACGGCGGCCGCTACAGCCACAGCTACAACGCCTCGCTGCCCGACTTCGTGGCGCTGGCGCGGGCCTTTGGCTGGGGCGCGGCGCGGGTCGAGGACCCGGCGCAGCTGGACGCGGCGCTGGCCGAATGCCTGGCGCACGACGGCCCCTACTTCCTCGACGTGGCGGTGACGGCGCAGGAGAACTGCTTCCCGATGATGCCGGCCGGCCATGGCCACCACAAGATGATGCTGGCCGAGGGCGTCTGGTACCAGGACGAGACGACCTGAGCCGGCGGTGATCGCCGGGCAGGCGGACATCCCTCCCGGGACCGCCGGAATGATGAAGGGGCCCTTTGCGGGCCCCTTCGTTTTTGCCGCACGGCCAGCGCGCCGTCAGAACTGGATCGACAGGCCGCCGTCCACCACCAGCACGTGCCCGTTCACGTACGACGCCGCCTTGGACGCCAGGAACACCGCGGCGCCGGCGATCTCCTCCGGCTCGCCCCAGCGCCCGGTCGGGTTGCGTGCCGCGATGCGCGGGCCGACCGCGGGGTCGGCCACCATCTGCGCGTTGGTCTCGGTGGCAAAGGTGCCCGGCGCGATGGCGTTGCTGGTGATGCCGCGCCCGCCGAATTCCGCCGCCAGCGCCCGCACCATGCCGGTCAGGCCCTGTTTGGCGGCCGGATAGACCGCGTCGCCGGCTCGCGCCAGCTCGCCCACCACGGAGGTGATGGCGATCAGGCGGCCGCCGCCCTGGCGCACCATGCGTTCGGCGGCATGCTTGGCCAGCAGGATGCCTGCCACCAGGTCGGTGTCGATTAGCTCGCGGATCTCGGCGGCGCTGGTGTCGGCCAGCGTCTTGCGATTGCGCGCGCCGACGTTGTTCACCAGGATGTCCAGGCGGCCGTGCTCGCGGTCGATGCGCTCGAAGGCCCGCGCCATGGCGGCGTCGTCGCTGACGTCGAAGGCCAGCGCATGCGCGTCCAGGCCATCGGCGCGCAGCGCGGCGGCGGCGCTTGCCGCGGCCTGCTCGTTGCGGCCGTTGATCAGCACGCGCGCGCCGCTGCCGGCCAGCGCGCGGGCGATACAGAAGCCCAGCCCGCGGGCCGAGCCGGTCACCAGCGCGACCTGGCCGCTCAGGTCGAAGTTGCGCAGATAGGGCAAGGAAGTCGTCATGGTTGCGGCTCGGTTCATTCGCGGAATTCGGGCGCCCAGTGCAGCAGCCGCCGTTCCAGCCAGGTGACGCAGTACACCAGCGCGATGCCGACGATGGACAGCAGCGTGACCGCCGCGAACATGTCGGTGGCGTTCAGTGTAGCCAGCGCGGTGATCATCAGGTAGCCCATGCCGGTGGTGGAGCCGACGAACTCGGCCAGCACCACGCCGATCAACGCGAAGCTGATGGCGTTGGGCAGCGCGGCAAAGGTCCAGGCGGCGGCGGTCGGGATGCGCACGCGCCACAGGATCTGGCGCGGCGAGCCGCCCAGCGTGCGGCAGAAGTCCACCAGTTCGCGCTCGACGCTGCGCCCGCCCTTGTAGGTGTTGAAGAACACCAGGAAGAACACCACGAACCATGACGTCACCACCTTGGACGCCAGCCCCAGCCCGAAGAACATGGTGATGAGCGGCACGAAGGCGATGCGCGGCATCGAGTTGAAGGCCACGATGAACGGGTTGAACACGTCCGCCAGGAAGCGGCTGCGGCTGAGCGTCATGCCCACCAGGAAGCCGCTGCCCACGCCCACCACCAGCCCGACCAACGTGGCCTGCAGCGTCAGCCACAGATGCGGCCAGACCGAGCGCGGCCCGGGCTGCAGCCATTCCCACAGCCGCACCGCCACGCGCGACGGCTGGCTGATGAAGAACGGATCGAACAGCGTGTTCTGGGTGAACCACGGGATGCGCGTCAGCGTTTCCCAGGAGCCCAGGATGATGGCCAGGATCAGTACCTGCCACAAGGTGATGCGCACGCGCCGCAAGGTGCTGGCGCGGCGGTCCAGCCGCAGCTGGTCCTGCAGGGTATCGGTCAATTCGGGAGCGGTCATGATGGCATCAGGCGGCGGCGCGGAACTGCTGGCCCAGCACGCTCCAGAGGCTTTGCACGTGGGTGACGAACTGCGGCGTCTCGCGCAGGGTGAAGACGTCGCGCGGATGCGGGATGGCGATGCGCTCGTCCAGCAGCACGCGGCTGGGCGGCCCGGACAGCACCACCACCCGGTCCGACAGCAGGATCGCCTCGTCCAGGTCGTGCGTGACCAGCACCACGGTCTGGCCCAGCTTGCGCCAGATCTCCATCAGTTCGCGGTGCAGGTGGGTCTTGGTGTGCGTATCGAGCGCGCCGAACGGCTCATCCAGCAGCAGGATGCGCGGCTCCACTGCCAGGCTCATCAGCAGCGCCACGCGCCGCCGCATGCCGCCCGAGAGCTGGTGCGGAAAGGCGTCGGCAAAGGCCGTCAGGTGGCCCAGCTCCAGCAGCTCGGCCACCCGGCTGGCGATGCGCGCGGCCGGCACGCCCTGGAATTTCAGGCCCAGCGCCACGTTCTTCCTGACGCTGAACCAGGGCAGCAGCGTGTCCTTCTGGAAGATGTAGCCCAGCGCCGGCGGCACCTGGCCGTCGACCCCCCGTCCGTCCACCACGATGCGGCCGGTGGTGGGCGGCAGGAAGCCGGCGATCATGTTCAGCAGCGTGCTCTTGCCGCAGCCCGAGGGGCCGACGATCGACACGAACTCGCCCGCCGCGATCTCCAGGCTGACCTCGCCCACCGCGTGGGTGGTGCCCTGGCGCGTCTGGTAGGCCTTGCCCACCCGGTCCAGCGTGATCATCACAGGCCTCGCGCCTTGCGCACGAAGCTCATGTCGACGCACTTGGCGTACGGCACCGTCTTGATCTCGTCGTTCGAGAACTGGCGGCCGTCGCCCATGATGGCGGTCATGCGATCGTAGGCGTCCTGGGTGATGAGGTTGTCCTTCAGGAACACGGTTTCCTTGTACACGCCCAGCGTTTTCTCGATGGCGGCGCGCGGGAAGGCGTTCAGATAGTCGTCGTAGATCGCGTCGGCGATCTCGGCGGCGCTGTGGGCCGTGATGAAGTCCTGTGCCTTCACCAGGCCGGTGACGAAGGCCTGCACGGTCTCCGGCCGCTTCTGGATGGTGTCTTGCAGCGTCAACGCGGCGATGCCCGGCACGTCGCCGCCCATGAATTCGTTCCACGAGGCCTCGGTGGTGGCGTCGAAGATGGGCACGCCCCAGCCTTCCTGCTTTGCCTGTTCCATCATCGACATGGTGGCCATGCTGGCGGCCACCGAGCCGGTCTTGAGCGCGCCCAGCATGGTGGCCAGGTCGCCCAGGGGGCGGATGTCGACCTTGTCGGCCACGCCGGCCTTCTGCATCAGGTACAGCGCCATCAGCCAGGTGCTGGACTGCGGCTGGGTCGCGCCCACGCGCTTGCCGGCCAGGTCCTTGAGCGACTTGATCTTGCCGCTGTCGAAGTCCTCGCGCCGCACGATGACGTTGGCGTAGGTCAGCTTGCGGTCGAAGCCGAACACCAGCGTGGCCGGCTTGCCGGCCAGCGTCAGGGCCGGCGCGGCGGTGGCCGCGGTGGCGCCGAAGACGATCTGGCCGGCCGCCAGCAGCTGGTTGGTGCGCGGGCCGCTCTGCGAATTCAGGTACTCGACCTCCAGCCCCGCTTCGCCGAAATAGCCCTTTTTGAGCGCCACGTAGCCGGCCGCGAAGAACGGGTCGATGCTGCCCTGCCCGTAGACCACGCGGCCCAGCTTGGGCTGCGCGAAGGCGACACGGCCGCCGATCAGGGTGACGCCGGCCAGCGCCCCGGTAGCGGCCAGCATGCGGCGGCGGGTGGTGAAGTGGGGGCTCGTGCTCATGTCTTCCTCGGTCTCGATCGGGTGTGGTTGTTTGGCGTCAACAATACCGCAGCGGCGCCTGCCGTCCAACAATGGAAAACGCCCGGTTGCCCGGGCGTTCTCGTCGTGCCACGCAAGTGTAGACCGTGGCGGCTTATGCCGCGGTCTTCTTGGGCGCGGCCTTCTTCACGGCTTTCTTGGCGGCGGTCTTGGTCGCCGTCTTGGTGGCCGTTTTCGTGGCGGTCTTGGTGGCGGTCTTCTTCACCGCGGCCTTCTTGGCCGGCGCCTTCTTCGCCGCCGTCTTGGTGGCGGCGCCGGCGGTCTTGGCCGGGGCACGGCCGCGGCCGGGTTTCTCCGGACGCGGTTCGAACTCGAAGCCGATCTTGCCGTCGGGCTGGCGCACCAGGAAAGCCTTGAACTTGCGGTTGGTGCGGCTGGACACGAAGCCGTCGAGCAGGTCGGTGCGGCCGTCGGTCAGCAGCTTTTCCATCTGCTCGCGCGAGATTTCCTGCTGCAGGATGACCTTGCCCGAGCGGAAGTCGCAGCTCTTTTCAGGGCCCACCGACTTCTCGCAGACGTAGCTCATGCCGTGCTCGAACACGCGCGACTGGCACTTGGGGCAGGTCCCCACCGGCGTGTGGCCGGAGAAGTCCACCGCCTCGTTGTCGTCCTCGTCGTTCTGGCCGAAGTCGAATTCCAGCTTGTACTCGTCGCTGATGCGCAGGATGGCGGCGAACGGCCGGCCCATCTTGCTGATGAAGCCCTGCAGCGGACCGATCTCGCGCTTGGCCAGCAGTTCCTCGACTTCCGGCAGCTCGAAGGTGCGGCCGCCCGGATGCTTGCCGATCGAGAAGTCGCAGTTGGTGCAGGCGTAGCGGCGGTAGTTTTCCTTGACCACCCCGCCGCACTTGGGGCACGGCGTCTGCAGCGTGGCGTAGTCGCCGGGCACCGTGTCGCGCTCGTATTCCTTGGCGCGCTTGACGATCACCTGCGTCATCTGGGCGATCTCGCGCATGAAGGCCTGGCGGTCCAGCGCGCCCTGCTCGATCTGCTTGAGCTTGTGTTCCCATTCGCCGGTCAGCTCGGGCGAGGTCAGTTCCGACACGTCCAGGCCCGACAGCAGCGTCATCAGCTGGCGCGCCTTGGCGGTCGGCACCAGGTCGCGGCCCTCGCGGCGCAGGTAGACCTCGTTGAGCAGGCCTTCGATGATGGCCGCGCGCGTGGCCGGCGTGCCCAGGCCGCGCTCGGACATGGCCTCGCGCAGTTCCTCGTCGTCCACCAGCTTGCCGGCGCCTTCCATGGCCGACAGCAGCGTGCCTTCGTTAAAGCGCGCCGGCGGCTTGGTGGTCAGGCCCACGGCTTCGACGTCCTCGGTGCGCACGGTCTCGCCGTCGCCCACCGGCACCAGGTTGGCGTCCTCGCCCTGGGCCTCCTTGCCGTACACGGCCAGCCAGCCCGGATTGACCAGCACCTTGCCGTCGGTGCGGAAGCGATGCCCCTGCACCTCGGTCATGCGGGTGGTGACGCGGTATTCGGCGGCCGGGAAGAACACGGCCAGGAAGCGCTTGAGCACCAGGTCGTAGAGCTTGGCCTCGGCCTCGCTCAGGTCGTGCGGGATCTGCAGCGTCGGGATGATGGCAAAGTGGTCCGACACCTTCTTGTTGTCGAAGATGCGGCGGTTCGGCTTGACCCAGTGCTGGCTGACCACGGTCTCGGCATGGCGCGACAGCCCGCCGACGGCGTTCGAGCCGCCCTTGGCCAGCGCGCGCATGGTTTCCTGCACCGTGCCGATGTAGTCCTCGGGCAGGTAGCGCGAATCGGTACGCGGATAGGTCAGCGCCTTGTGGCGTTCGTACAGGGTCTGGGCCAGCGCCAGGGTGGTCTTGGCCGAGAAGCCGAAGCGGCCGTTGGCCTCGCGTTGCAGCGAGGTCAGGTCGTACAGGGCCGGCGACATCTGGGTCGACGGCTTGGATTCCTCGGTGACGCTGCCCGGCTGGTCGCGGCAGGCGGCCACCACGCTCTGGGCGGCGGCCTGCGACCACAGGCGCGACTCGCGCTTCTCGGGGTCGCGCTCGTCCTTCTTGAAGTCCGGATCGATCCAGCGGCCTTCGTACAGGCCGGCGGCGGCCACGAAAGTGGCGCGCACTTCCCAGTAATCGCGCGGCACGAAGCGGCGGATGCGTTCCTCGCGCTCGGCCACGATGGCCAGCGTGGGGGTCTGCACCCGGCCCACCGGCGTCTTGAAGAAGCCGCCGTCCTTGCTGTTGAAGGCGGTCATGGCGCGGGTGCCGTTGATGCCCACCAGCCAGTCGGCCTCGGCGCGCGAGCGGGCGGCGGCCTCCAGCGGCTTGAGCTGGCTGTCGTCGCGCAGGTTGGCGAAGGCCTCGCGGATGGCGGCCTGCGTCATGGATTGCAGCCACAGGCGCTGGATCGGCTTTTTCACGCCCGCATACTGAATGATGTAGCGGAAGATCAGTTCGCCCTCGCGCCCCGCGTCACAGGCGTTGATGATGGCATCGACGTCCTTGCGCTTGGCCAGGCGCACCAGCAGCTTGAGGCGCTCGGCGGATTTCTTGTCGGTCGGCCCCAGCTCGAATTCAGGCGGAATTACGGGCAGGTGCGTGAAGCTCCATTTCCCCTTGACCGGATCGTTGGGCGCGACCAAGCTAAGCAAATGCCCGATGCTGGACGCCAGTACGTAACGTTCGCTTTCAAAATAGTCGCCCTCGCGCGCAAAGCCTCCCAAGGCGCGTGATATATCAAGGGCCACCGAGGGCTTCTCGGCAATAATCAGCGTTTTATTCATGTGTATCCAGTGGCGGCAGTCCCGCCGTAGTAGCGCGGATAATAAGATCGGAGTTTCGCGAGATGCAAGTCGGCATTGAACGGCAAGTGGGATCGGAACTTCACGCATGGCGTCAATTCCTGGCGCGCAGCACCCTCTGGCTGGGGGTCCTGCTGCTCGGCAGCGCCGCCATCTGCTGGGTCGCGGCGAACTGGCAGGACATGACAAAAATCCAGCGTTTCGCCGGCACGCAGGGCCTGCTGGCCCTGACCGCGCTGGCGGCCGCCTGGACCGGTTTGCGCCTGCGCGCCACCCCTGGCGTGCGCCGCAGCATTCCCGGCGCGCTGCTGGCCCTGGCCGGCATCCTGCTCGGCGCCCTGCTCGCGTTATTAGGCCAAACTTACCAGACTGGCGCCGATACCTGGGAATTGTTCGCCTGGTGGGCGGTCCTGCTGCTGCCGTGGGCATTGGTGGCGGCCAGCCAGGCCGTCTGGCTGCTGTGGGCGCTGGTGACCAACGTCGCCCTGGTCCTGTGGCTGGGCGAGCGCGCCTTCACCTGGTGGCTGATCTTCGGCGGCCCCCAGGTCGCCAGCCTGATCGTGGCCGCCTGGAACCTGCTGTTGTTGCTGGGCTGGGAACTGGCGGCGCGCCGCTGGCGCGCCAGCACCTTGGTCGGACCGCGGGTCCTGGCGGCGCTGGTGATCAGCCCGCTGGTGACGGCGCTGGTGTTCGGCCCGATGGTGACGGTGCTGGTGATCGGCGACGCCATGTCGCGCGGCCTGGGCTCCATCAACAGCCTGGCCTGGATCGCGGTGACGCTGGGCCTGGGTTTCTATTACCAGCGCGGCCGCCGCGACCTGGTCATCCTGGCGATGCTGGTGGCCGGCGTCATCTGCGTGTCGCTGCGGATAGTAGGCGAATGGCTGCTGCGGCTGGAACCCGGCATCTGGGCGGCCCTGCCGCTGGCGGCGCTGCTGATGGCCGAGGCCGTCTGGGCCGCGCGCTGGCTGCGCGGACTGGCCGCGGGGCCGAAGGCGGCCGTCGCGGCCCCGGCCGATGCCGAGCCGGCCGCCGCCTCGGCCGGCAACGCGGTCGATCCCGGCGAGGCCGGCGAACCCGTGGCGCAACTGGCGCCGCCCGCCGTGCCGCACACCGAGCCGCCCTGGTACGTGCAGTGCATCCTGGCGCTGAGCGCCTGGCTGTCGACGCTGTTGCTGCTGGCGTTCGTGGCTTTCTCCGGCATGATCAATTCAGAGGAAGGCGCGCTGGTGGCCGGCCTGGTGCTGTGCGCCGCCGGCGTGGCGGTGCTGCGCAGCGACGCCGGCCCGTTCTGGCGCCAGTGCGGCACGGCCATGGCCTTTGCCGGCCAGATCCTCATCATCTACGGCATGTCCAGTTCGACCTCATTCGCCAGCGCCTGCCTGTTCGTGCTGCTGATGGCCACGGCGGTCTACGTGCTGGGGCCGGACGTGATCCTGCGCTTCCTGAGCGGCGGCCTGATCGCCCTGGCCGGCGCCGGCCTGATCTGGCGCGTCCTGGCGCCCGAGCTGCTGCGCGACGATCTGCTGGACGCCCTGCTGGACTTCGACATGGCCCGCGCCGCCTTCGTCTGGCTGCCGATCGCGGTGACCGGCGCGTGGGCCACGGCGGTGATCCTGACCCTGGCGCACCGGTGGGGCGGCAAGCGCGGCCATGCGCTGCAACCGCTGGCCTGGGCCTTCCTGCTGTCGGTGCAGGGCATGGTGTGGCTGGCCAGCGGACTGTCGGTGCTGCAACTGCCGGCCATGTGGCAACTGCACGCGCAGACCGCCGTGCTGGTATGCGCGGGCGCGTTGCTGCCAGCGGCGGCGGCGATGGCGGTGCTGTGGCCGCGCCGCCATGTGCTGACGGGCGGCGTCACCTGGGGCGTGCCCATCGCCCTGCTGTTGCTGGCGCTGTTCTGGCTGCCCAGCCCCGGGGTCGGTTTCGCGCTGGCCTGGCTGCTGCTGGGCTTCGGCCTGAACCAGTTGGGCGTGACCTTGTTCGGCGTGCTGAGCCTGCTGGCCTATCTGGGCGTCTATTACTACCAGCTCGACGTGCCGCTGTTGCAGAAGGCGCTGTGGCTGGGCGGCGGCGCCGTGCTGCTGTTCGTGCTGCGGGTGCTGGTGTGGCTGGTGCCGCGCTTGATGCGCACCCAGGACCCGTCGCGCCGCGCGCCGCTGCCGCCGGTCTCGCCGGCCCTGCGCTGGCGCACCCTGGCGATCCTGGGCGGCCTGGCACTGGTGCTGGTGGTGGCCAACGGCAGTATCTGGCAGCGCGAAAAGCTGCTGGCCAGCGGCAAGCCGGTGATCCTGGAACTGGCGCCGGTCGACCCGCGTTCCCTGATGCAGGGCGACTACATGGCGCTCAACTTCGCCGCCGGGCGCGAGGTCACGCGGCTGCGGCTGGGCGGCGAGCGCCCGGACACGGAGGATTCCGTCATGGGCGAAGCATCCGATGGCTACGTGATGCTGACGGTCGATTCGCGCGGCGTGTACCAGCCCGTGCGCATCCAGACCGACGCCACGCCGCATGCCGACGACGAAGTGCCGCTGCGCTACCGAGTGCGCGACAACCAGGTGCGCATCGTCACCAACGCCTATTTCTTCCCCGAGGGCCAGGCCAAGCGCTATGAAGTCGCCAAGTTCGGTGAACTGCGCGTGGCCGAGAACGGCGAGGCCCTGTTGGTGCGCATGCTGGGCGAGGATTTGCAGCCGTTATAGGAATGGGAATGGCAGGCCGGCTCAGGGCAGCGGAAAGCGCGCGGCCCAGCGCGCGGTCGCCTCGCGCAGGAAGGCCGCCGGGTCCGGCGCGTCCAGCGGCGCGAAGCCCAATGCCCGCCAGGCGCCTTGCAGCGACGCCAGCGGCGCGCCCGTGTCGATGGCGGGGGCGCCATTCTGCTTGGACAGTTTCAGGCCGCTGGCGGGGTCCAGGATCAGCGGCACGTGCAGGTAGCGCACCGGCGGCAGACCCAGCAGCCGGCCCAGCACGCGCTGGCGCGCGGTCGAACTGAGCAGGTCGGCGCCGCGCACCACGTCGGTCACGCCCTGCGCGCCATCGTCCACCACCACCGCCAGTTGATAGGCCCACAGGCCATCCGCGCGCTTCACGGCGATGTCGCCCACCGCCCGCGCCACGTCCTGCTCCTGCGGCCCGAGCCAGCGGTCCTCGAAGCGTTCCACCCCTTCCGGCATGACCACGCGCCAGGCGCGCGCCTCGCGCCCCGGCGCCAGGCCGTGGCGGCAGGTGCCGGGGTATGGGCGTTCGCCGTCCGCGCCCGGCGCCGCCTGGCCGCGCAGCGCCGAATCGGCGATCTCGCGGCGGGTGCAGCCGCAGCCATAGACCAGCCCGCGCGCGGCCAGCGCGTCGAAGGCCGCCTGATAAGCGTCGCCGCGTTGCGATTGCCAGATGATGTCGCCGTCCCAGCGCAGGCCCAGGGCCTCCAGTTGGCCCATGATGGTCTCGGCCGCGCCGGACACGGTGCGCGGCGTGTCCACGTCCTCGATGCGCAGCAGCCAGCGGCCGCGGTTGGCGCGCGCGTCCAGCCAGCTGGCCAGCGCGGCCACCAGCGAACCCGCGTGCAACGGGCCGCTGGGGCTGGGGGCGAAGCGGCCGGTGTAGGTCACGGGATGAAGCAGCAAAGCAGCGGGGTTACGGCGAAACGGCGCCGCGCGCTCGATGCGCGCGGGTCGCGGGGAAACGGGCGTCGGCCGGAGCCGGCGCCGTCAGTGCAGCAAGCGCGTGCCGTCTTCGTCCAGCAGCTCTTCCAGGACCAGGTTGTCGATCTCGGCTTCCTGGCTCCAGAGAACCATGAGGGCGATGATCTTGATCTTGGACAGCGGCACGGGCGATTCCGGCGCCGCCAGGCCCCGGTCGATAACGATCTCGCGCAAGGGCGCGGGCAGCACGCCGGCCGATTCCAGGAAGGCGATGAAGCCGATGGATTCGGAGCCGAGTTGCTGGTATTCGTTATCGGTGTAGATCCGGGTACCGGTGGTGGGCGCCTGGGCGAGATCGACGCAGCGTTCGGTGGTTTCGGCCAGGCCGTAGAGCCAGCCGAGCGCGTCGTCGATGTCCTCGTGCTCGAACCCGGCGGCGGCCAGCCGTTTGGCCAGCACGTCAGCGGCGGGACAGGCTTGCGGCGTGTAGTAATTCTCGTACAGATAAACCAGGATATCGAACATATGGCGCAGTCTTGTGCCTGTTTGCACAGTCGGCCCGCATATCGGCAGACCAGCAAACATGAATTTTACTTTACGCTGATTTATTTGCCCGGGCAACCGACCGCAAGGCGGAGTGTGGCGGGGCGTCGTCGCCTTGCGACAGTCACGAAATCGACGCCCATATGCTGCCAGAATAAGGGGCTTTCCAGGCGGGGGCGGCCCTTTTGGGGTCCGCCCCTCTTTAATACCCCCACAGTTCATGCGGTCTTCGGCGCCGACTCCAGCTTGAGCTGCGCCAGCTGGCGGATGAACACCGGGATGCAGATGGCCAGTCCGATCAGCCCGCTGGTCAGCCCCGGCAGGATGGTCAGCAGCGCGCCCAGCGTGCACAGCCAGCGTTCCCAGCTTTTCATGCCCACCAGCATGTAGCGCGAGAACGCCGCCGACAGCAGCACCAGCCCCACCATGCAGCCGAACAGCGTCACGAAGAAGTCGTACCACGTGAAGCCCTGCACCGAGATCAGCAGCGACGGCGAGAACACGAACACGAACGGCACGATCAGCTTGGTGATGCCCAGCCGGAACGCGGTATTGCCGGTCTTGAATGGGTCGCTGCCCGCCATGCCCGCCGCCGCGTAGGCCGCCAGCGCCACCGGCGGCGTGATGTCGGCCAGGATGCCGAAATAGAACACGAAGAAGTGCGCCGCGATCGGCTGCACCCCCAGCTGCACCAGCGTCGGCGCGGCCACCGCCACCATGATCAGGTAGTTGGCGGTGGTGGGAATGCCGCAACCCATCAGGATGCAGACGACGCCCGTCATGATCAGCGCCGCGACCAGCGTCAGCGACTGGGCATTGGCGATGGTCTCGGGAATGATCGCGCCCGCCACGCCGGCGATCGATTGCGCCGCCGAGATCACGATGTACGAGATCTTGAAGCCCACCCCCGTCAGCGTCACCACGCCGATCACGATGCCCACCGTGCCGGCCGCCGCGCCCACCGCCAGCGCGTACTTGGCGCCGGTCTCGAAGGCTTCGTACAGATCGCGCCAATGCAGCCGCTGGAACGGATTGAGCAGGCCCACGATGATGCAGCCCGTGATGCCGGCGAAGGCCGCCAGGTACGGCGTGCGGCCGCTGGCCAGCACGCCGATCAGCAGGATCAACGGAATCAGCGTCGGCCAGCGCATCTTGAACGACTGCTTCAGCTTGGGCATTTCCTCGGCCGTCAGGCCGCGCAGGCCCTCGCGCTTGGCCTCGAAGTGCACCTGCATGAACATGCCGAAGAAATACAGAAAGGCCGGGAAGATGCCCGCAATCGCGATCTGCTGGTACGGGATGCCCAGGAACTCGATCATCAGGAACGCCGCCGCGCCCATGATCGGCGGCGTGATCTGGCCGCCGGTGCTGCTGGCCGCCTCCACCCCCGCCGCGAAATGCCGCGGATAGCCGATGCGGATCATCGCCGGAATGGTCAGCGAGCCCACCGTCACGGCGTTGGCCACCGACGACCCCGACAGCATGCCGAACATGGCCGAGCCGAACACCGACACCTTGGCCGGCCCGCCGGCGTAGCGGCCGGCGACGGTGGAGGCCACGTCCAGGAACAGCTGCCCCAGCCCGATGCGCGTGGCCAGCACGCCGAACAGCACGAAGTGGAACACATAGGTGGCCACCACGCCCACCGCCACGCCGTACACGCCCTGGCTGGTCAGGTACATGTGGTTGACGATCTGCGACCACGTATTGCCCGCGTGCTGCAGCAGCCCGGGGAAATACGGCCCGAAGGCGGCATAGGCCATGAACACCAGCGCGATGATCGGCAGCGGCCAACCCATGGCGCGGCGCGTGGCCTCCAGCAACCCGATCAGCAGGATCGAGCCCATCAGCACGTCGATCGGCAGCGGATTGCCGACGCGGAACGCCAGGTCCTCGAAGATGTAGGGGATGTACAGCACCGACAGCGCCAGCGCGATGGCGATGATCCAGTCATACAGCGGCACGCCGCCCGGCGCGTACCAGGTGGACTTCGGCTCGCGCTGGTAGTGCGACTTGGAAAAGCCGAACACCAGGAAGATCAGGCTCAGCACGAAGGCCAGGTGCACGCCGCGGTGCGTGGCTTCGCGCAAGAGGCCGAAGCCGGCGGTGTAGTAGTGGAACAGAGACAGCGCCACCAGCAGGCCCGAGACGATCCAGGTGGCGCTCTTGTGCAGCGGCCGGAAGCGGATCTCGGAATCGTACTTTTCCGCCAGCTGCTGTGTTTTCTCGTGGTCTATTTCCATAGCCAGGTTTCTCAGGTGATTGCGCGAACAGGGCCGCCCGAGGCGGCCCTGCGCTGGCGCGGCGATGGGCGCCGCGCTTCCCCGGAAGGGACGGGGTCGGTGCTTACTTCAGCAGGCCGATTTCCTTATAGAACTTCTCGGCGCCCGGATGGAACGGGATGCCCGCGCCCTTGACCGCGTTGTCGCGGGTGATGAGCTTGCCCTTGGCGTGGCCGTTGTCCAGCGTCTTGCGGGTGGCGTCGCTGTACAGCGCCTTGGTGACGTCGTACACCACCTGTTCGGACAGCTTGGCCGACGTCACCATCTGCGCGTTGACCGAGATGGTCTTGACCTCGGGCAGATTCTGGTAGGTGTTGGCCGCGATGGTGTCGGGCGTGAAGAATTCCTGCTTGGCGCGCAATGCGTCGATTTCCGGGCCGACCAGCGACACCAGTTCGATGTTGCCGGAGGACGCCAGTTCGGCGATGGCGCCAGCCGGCGCGCCGCCCACGAAGAAGAACGCGTCCAGGCCGCCGTCCTTGAGCTTGTCGCCGGCCTGGTTGGGCTTGAGGTACTCGGCCTTGACGTCCTTGTCGGTCATGCCATAGGCGCCCAGGATCAGGCGCACGTCCACCAGCGTGCCGGAACCCGGCTCGTCCATCGAGACGCGCTTGCCCTTCAGGTCGGCCACGCTCTTGATGCCCGCGCCCTTGCGCGTCACCAGGTGGATGCTTTCCGGATACAGCGTGGCGATCAGGCGCAGGTCCTGCGCCTTGGGCTTGCCTTCGAAGGTGCCGGTGCCGCTGTAGGCCCAGAAGGCCACGTCCGACTGCGTGAAGCCGGCCTCGAACGAACCGCCCATGATGCCGTTGATGTTGGCCACCGAACCGTTGGAGGCGACCGCGGTGGCGATCAGCTTGCCGGGTTGGGACACGGCGTTGGCGATGATGCCGCCGATGGGGTAGTAGGTGCCGGCGGTGCCGCCGGTGCCGATACGGAAGAACTGCTGGGCTTGCGCGGCCCCGGTCGCGCCGACAGCGGCGGCGGCCATGGCCAGGGTGGCGATCCAATTCCTGAGTTTCATGCGAGCTTCTCCGTTATGAGTGGAAGTAACCTATTGTTGTGTTGAAATTCTGGCACGCCACCCGCCCTGCGCCAATGGCCTGGAAGCTATCGTTTACCAGGGGTTGCCGCAGTGCGGAAACGTCAACGGTCCGGCGTGGGCCATCGCGCGCGGCGGCGGTTCACGGTTACGCCGCAGGTTTGATCACGGAGCTATTCGATGTCCCAAGAAGTCATACGCGGCATTGTGCTGCCCCCGCCCGCCCAGGCCGGCGATCCCCTGGCCAGCGTCGACACGCCCAGCCTGGTGCTGGACCTGGCCGCGTTCGAGGCCAACCTGCGCGCCATGCAGGCCTGGGCCGACCGCCACGAGGTCGCGCTGCGGCCGCACGCCAAGGCCCACAAGTGCCCCGAGATCGCGCGCCGCCAGCTGGCGCTGGGTGCGCGCGGCATCTGTTGCCAGAAGGTCAGCGAGGCCGTGCCGTTCGTGGCCGCCGGCATCACCGACATCCACATCAGCAACGAAGTGGTCGGCCCGGTCAAGCTGCGCCTCTTGGCCCAGCTGGCGCGCGCCGCCAAGCTCAGCGTCTGTGTCGACAACGCCGCCAACCTGGCGCGGATCTCGCAGGCCATGGCCGCGGCCGGCGCCGAGATCGACGTGCTGGTGGAAGTGGACGTGGGCCAGGGCCGCTGCGGCGTGTCCGACGACGCCACCGTGCTGGCGCTGGCGCAGCAGGCGCGCGACCTGCCGGGCGTGACCTTCGTCGGCCTGCAGGCCTACCACGGCTCGGTGCAGCACTTGCGCACCCGGGACGAACGCGCCGCCGTCTGCCGTCAGGCCGCGCGCATCGCCGCGTCGTATCAACTGCTGCTGCGCGAGAGCGGCATCGCCTGCGACATCATCACCGGCGGCGGCACAGGCAGCGCCGAATTCGATGCCGCCAGCGGCGTCTACACCGAACTGCAGGCCGGTTCCTACGCCTTCATGGACGGCGACTACGGCGCCAACGAATGGGACGGCGCGCTCGCCTTCCAGAACAGCCTGTTCGTGCTGTCCGCCGTGATGAGCACGCCGGCGCCCGATCGCGTCATCCTCGACGCCGGCCTGAAATCCACCACCGCCGAATGCGGCCCGCCCGCGATCCACGGCGCCCAGGGCCTGCAATACGCCGCCATCAACGACGAACACGGCGTGGTGCGCGTCGCATCCGGCGCGCAGCCGCCCGCGCTGGGCGACACGCTGCTGCTGGTGCCGTCGCACGTCGATCCCACCTTCAACCTGCACGACGGGCTGGTGGTGTATCGCGACGGCATCGTGCAGGACATCTGGGAGATCTCGGCGCGCGGGTTCTCGCGCTGATGGCGGCCGCGCCGATCGCGATGGAGCCGTTGTCCTTCGATTGGAAGACGCCGCTGCCGGAACTGCTGGACGGGTTGCGGCAGGCGTATGCGGCGCGCTACCCGGCCCTGACCGCCGCGCGGCTCGATGCGCTGCGCGCGGCGTTGCGCGATGACCGCGCCGACGACTTCCTGCCGCCGCTGGGCCAGGAACTGGAAGCGCTGGGGCTGGCGCTGATCGAGCAGGACGAAGACGACGACGCCATCCATCTGCTGATCGTGCCGCGGGCCGATGCCGGCGACGCGCTGGCACAGATCGGGGCACGGGGCCAACAAGGTACGCGGCATCGGCAGGCCGGCGCCCCGCAAGGCGCGCCGGCGGCATTGCCGCGCCCCGCTTCCGGTCCGCTGGCGCAGCCTGGCGATTATCTGGACATGACGCAGTGCGTGCCGCTGGCCCCGGGCTGGGCATGCATGGCCAACCGAGACACGGCGGCGCCGCAACTGGTGGACCTGCATGATTGGCCGGCCCTGCGCGAGGTTGGCGGCAAGTTCCAGCCGCATCGCGGCCTGCTGGCGTCGGCCGTTGCCGCCAACGGCGTCCATGCCTGGATCGAGCAAGGCCCAGACGGCATCGCCAGCACGCCCTATGCCCACCTGCTGCGCGCGCCCCGGGTCGAGGCCGCGCCGCCCAGCCGTCCCGGCCTTGCGCTGCCGCCGCGCGCGGCGCAGGCGCAGCGCCGCACGCCCGAATTCAGCCTGGGCTTCGCGGGCGACGACCTGCTGCTGGTGGATCGCGGCATGGTGTTCGTGTACCGGGGCTTTGCCGCGCAGGACGAAGCGGCCGCCATCGAGCCGGCACTGCTGTACACCGCGCCGCCGCAGCGCCGCCCCGTCAGCGACCGCTCGGCGGTGATCCAGACGCACGATGGCCGCGCCTGCGTGCTGTGCCGTGGCCAGCTGCTGCGGTGGCGCGACGGCCAGTTGCATCCCCTGGCATTGGGCCCTGCCGAGGCGGCATCGGGGGATCTCTCGCATCCCGTCGCCTGCGGCAACGGCGCCGTCGCCTGGCTCGAAGACGATGCGCTTTGCCACGCGGACCTGGACGCCCTTGCCGTCAGCCGCCATGCGCCGCAACAGATGCCCGCCGGCGGCATGATCCTGCAGTCCCTGCCGCAAGGCTGGCTGCTGCTGGGCCACTGGCATGCGCCGCACCGCAGCCTGGACCTGGGCCAGTTGTGGCATCCCGATTCCGGCCAGGTCCTGCGCATCCGCCACGGCGCGCTCGATCTGGACAGCGGCATCCAGCGCGCGTGGATTTTGCCGGATGGCGAGGTGGTCGTTGGGGGACAACTGCGTCATGTGCGCCTGGGTCGCTTCGACGCATTGTTGGGCCGGCTGTCAGCCGCTTGACCTTCGGCGGCCGGGCCATGGCCGCCGCCAGGATCCACGCCCTATCCGGCCAGATCCGTCATCCCCAGGAACTGCCGCAGCTCCGGCGTGGCCGGCGCGGTGAACAATTCCTCCGGCGGCCCGATCTCGTGCACGCGCCCCTGGTGCATGAACACCACGCGGTCGCACACCTCGCGCGCAAAGCGCATCTCGTGCGTCACCATCAGCAGCGTCATGCCGTCGGCGGCCAGCTCGCGCACCACCGCCAGCACCTCGTTGACCAGCTCCGGGTCCAACGCCGACGTGATCTCGTCGCACAGCAGCGCCAGCGGCTGCATCGCCAGGGCGCGCGCGATCGCCACGCGCTGCTGCTGCCCGCCCGACAATTCCTCGGGCCACGCGTCGAACTTATGTGCCAGCCCCACCCGCGTCAGCATCGCCCGCGCCAGGTCGGCGGCCTGGTCCTGCGGCATGCGCTTGGCCACCATCGGCGACAGCATCACGTTGCGCCCCACCGTCAGGTGCGGGAACAGGTTGAACTGCTGGAAGATCATGCCCACCTTCAGCCGCAGCGCGCGCAGCCGCAACTCGTCGTCGCCCAGTTGCGCGTCCGCCACCATGATGGCGCCGCTGTCGATCTGCTCCAGCCCGTTCACGCAGCGCAGCAGCGTGCTCTTGCCGGAACCGCTTTTGCCGATGATGGCGATGACCTCGCCGGGCTCGACGCGCAACGTCACCCCTTTCAGGACTTCGTTGTCGCCGAACTTCTTGCGGACGTCTTCAAGGGCGATGAGGGGCATGCAACTTCCTTTCCAGCAGCAGGCTGAGGCGCGACAGGGGCCAGCACAGCGCGAAATAGATCAGCGCGGCGCAGGCATAGACGGTGAAGGGGCTGAAGGTGGCGTTGGTGATCACCGTGCTGGCCTTGGACAGCTCGGTGAAACCAATGATGGAGGTCAGCGCCGTGCTCTTGACGATCTGCACCGCGAAGCCGACGGTCGGCGCCACCGCGATGCGCAGCGCCTGCGGCAGCACCACGTAGCGCATCTGCTGCACGTAGCCCAACGCCAGGCTGGCCGAGGCTTCCCACTGACCTTTCGGAATCGCTTCCACGCAGCCGCGCCAGATCTCGGCCAGGAACGCGCCCGACCACAGCGTCAGCGCCGCGCCCGCGGCCAGCCACGGCGGCACCTCGACCCCGGCCAGCGACAAGCCGAAGAACGCCAGGAACAACTGCATCAGCAGCGGCGTGCCCTGGAACAGTTCGATATACGCCCAGCTCACGCGCCGCAGCAGCGCCACGCGCGAGGTCCGCATCATCAGCGCCAGCATGCCCACCAGCGCGCCGCCGGCAAATGCCACCAGCGACAGCACGACGGTCCAGCGCGCCGCCAGCAGCAGGTTGCGGACAATGTCCCAGGTGGTGAACTCGATCATCGCGCCGCCTTGCGGAACAACCGCCTGCCCGTCATGCGCAGCAACTGGCGCAACAACACCGCCAGCACCAGATAGATGCCGGTGGTCACGAAATACACCTCGAACGCGCGGAAATTGCGCGACTGGATGAAATTGGCCGCGAACGTCAGGTCCTCGGCCGCGATCTGCGAACACACCGCGGACCCCAGCATCACGATCACGATCTGCGACGACAGCGCCGGCCAGATGCGCGCCAATGCGGGTTTCAGCACGACATGGCGGAACACCTGCAAGCGCGTCATCGCCAGGCTGGCGCCGGCCTCGTACTGGCCCTTGGGCGTGGCGTCGATGCCGGCGCGGATGATCTCGGCGCTGTAGGCGCCCAGGTTCAGCGCCATAGCCAGGCAGGCCGCCTGCATCTCGCTGAACTGCACGCCCAGCGACGGCAGCCCGAAAAACACGAAAAACAACTGGATCAGGAACGGCGTGTTGCGCACCACCTCCACATAGGCGGTGACCGGCGCGCGCAGCCAGCGCGGCCCCTGCGTGCGGGCCCAGGCGCAGGCGATGCCCAGCGCCACGCCCGCCACCGCGCCAAACGCGATCAGCTCGACCGTCACGCCAATGCCCTTGATGAGCACCGGCGTGTAGTCGAACACGGAAGCGAAGTCGAATTGATAAGCCATGAACAGCGCCCCGGCGCGCGCGCCAGCCTTACAGATCCTTGGGCAGATCGGCGCCCAGCCACTTCCTGGAGATCGCCGTCAGCGAGCCGTCGCGCTTGGCGTTGGCCAGGATCTCGTTGACCTTGGCGCGCAGCTTCGGCTCGTCCTTGTTCAGGCCGATGTAGCAGGGCGAATCCTTGATCAGGAACTTGGTCTCGGGCTTCTTCGGCGGGTTGCGCGCCAGGATCGCGGCCGCCACCACGTTGCCCGTGGCGATCAGCGGCACCTGGCCCGACAGGAAGGCGGTGATGGTGCCGTTGTTGTCTTCATAGCGCTTGAGCGTGGCCGTGGGCGGGGCGATCTTGGTCAGCTCGATGTCCTCGACCGCGCCGCGCGTCACGCCGATGGTCTTGCCCGCCAGGTCGGCGGCCGACGCCACCTTCAGGTCGGCCGGGCCGAACACGCCGTTGAAGAACGGCGCATACGCGTCGGAGAAATCGATCGCCTTCTCGCGCTCCGGATTCTTGCCCAGGCTGGAAATCACCAGGTCCACCTTGCGGGTCTGCAGGTACGGCACGCGGTTGGCGCTGGTCACCGGCACCAGCTCCAGCTTCACGCCCAGCTGCTTGGCGATCAGCGCGGCCGTGTCGATGTCATAGCCCAGCGGCTTCATGTCGGCGCCGACCGAGCCGAACGGCGGGAAGTCCTGCGGCACCGCGACCTTGAGGGTGCCGCGCTTGACGATGTCGTCCAGGGTGTCGGCATGCGTGAGCGGCGCGGCCAGCAGCGTGGCGGCAGTGCAGAGGGACAGCAACAGGGTTCTACGGTTCATGAGGAACTCTCCAGGGCGCGCCGCCCCGGGAGCGGGGTCGAGCGTTGCACACCAATTCGGTATACAAAACTGGAAAAGCAAGTTCCGTGCCATTGGGTAGCACTGCGGGCGGTACCGCGGACGGCCCCGGCGAGCGACCCGCGGCCGCACCGCGGTGGTGCGCGGCGCGCCATGGCGGCGCATTGCCGGCACCGGAATGGGCCGCGTCCCTATCTCGCGGGGATGCCGATCGCGGCGGGCCGTGGCACGGGGCCACGCATCCGGCGCATGGCGATGGCCCTACGGCATCCACCGCCTGTAAACATCCGTTACTATCGACCGGCGTTCACGTGCACGCATCGCAGTATCAGCCAATCCTTGAAGCCATCCCGACAACGGAGATTTCCATGAGTGGTTACTACGAGTTGAAGCGCAGCGGCGATCAGTTCATGTTCAACCTGAAAGCCGCGAACCATGAAGTCATCCTCACCAGCGAGCGCTACACCAGCAAGGCCAGCGCCCAGGACGGCATCGCCTCGGTCCGGCAGAATTCGCCGACCGACGCGCGCTACGAGCGCAAGACGGCCACTAACGGCTCGCCCTACTTCACCCTGACCGCCACCAACGGCCAGACCATCGGGCGCAGCGAGATGTATTCCAGCACCAGCGCCCGCGACAACGGTATCGCCTCCGTCAAGACCAACGGGCCGACCCAGACGGTGAAAGACAACACCTGAACGCGAACGGAGGCGGTGGCATTGCTGCCACCGCCTCCGCTTCATTGCCTGGGCATGGCGCACGCGTGCGCCATGCCCCTCTTTCGACGAATTTCACGGCGGGCCTATCGCAAGGCATCCCGCGCCCCGCGCCGCCCGCGTCCTCGTCAAGGCGCCGTCAGTCCACCTGCGCGCCCGACTGCTTGACCGCCTTGCCCCACTTGTCGACCTCGCCAGCGATGAACGCGCCGGTGGCCTCGGGCTTCATCGGCATCGGCTCCGCGCCGCAGTCGCGGAAGAACTTCTGCATCTCCGGCGTGCCCAGCACGTGGCCGATCTGCTGGCTCAGGTAGTTGGTAATGGCCGGCGGCGTATCACGGGGCGCCAGCACCGCCGCCCAGCCGATCGCCTCGAAACCCGGATAACCGCTCTCGGCCACCGTCGGCACGTCCGGCAACTGCGGCAGGCGCTTGGCCGTCGTCACCGCCAGCGCCACCGCCTTCTTGCTCTGCACGTGCGGCAGCCCCGCCGTCACCGAATCCACCATCAGCGGCACCTGGTGCCCCAGGAAATCCGCCTGCGCCGGGCCGCTGCCCTTGTACGGAATATGGCGGATGTCGATATTGGCCGCCGCCTTGAACATCTCGGCCGACAGATGCTGCGTGCCGCCGATGCCGGCGCTGGCATACGCCAGCTCGCCCGGATTGGCGCGCGCCTGCTTGACCAACTGTTGCAGCGATGTGATGCCCGAGGCCGGCGTCGCCAGGAACATCAGCGGCACCGAGAACACCCCCGACACCGGCGCGAAATCCTTGGTCAGGCTGTAGTTGATGGTCTTGTACAGCGTCTGGTTCACCGCCGCGGCCGAGCCCGCGATCACCAGCGTGTAACCGTCCGGCGTCGCGCGCGCGGCCTGCTCCATGCCGATATTGCTGCCGGCGCCGGCGCGGTTCTCCACCACGATCGGTTGTTTGACGGCGGTGCCCAGCTTCTCGGCCAGCGCGCGGGCGAAGATATCGGTGGCCTGCCCCGGCGGGAACGGCACGATCAGGCGGATGGGACGGTCGGGATACTCGGCATGCGCGGCCGTCGCGGCCGCCGCCAGCACCAGGCCGGCGGCAAGACTGGAAAGAATTCGTGTCATGATCGGTCAGTAAAAAGCGACAAAGCGCGGCGTCCGGCGCCGGCCCTGTTGCATAAAATAGAGAGCCCCGCGCAAGCGGCCCTTTTGGGGCGGCCGTGGGGCGGATCGGCTGGGGGTGCGTCACGATAGCATTCCCCCGCCGGTGCTAAATTCGGCATTTAGCGTTTCCCCTTCTTTTTCAACCCCTGTTCTCTCCTTTCAGCAGGAACCGCCATGGAATTCAGCCAGTACAACGTCAACGCCCTCATGGAGATCACCTCCCGTCCGGACCTCGTGTTCGTGCGCGGCCAGGGGTCCTGGCTGGAGGATCACGCGGGCAAGCGATACCTGGACTTCGTCCAGGGCTGGGCCGTCAACACCCTGGGCCACAGCGCCCCAGAAATGCAGAAGGCCCTGCTGGACCAGTCCAAGCTGCTGATGAACCCGTCGCCGGCGTTCTACAACCTGCCCTCCATCGAACTGGCCACCCGCCTGACCAGCGCCTCGGTCTTCGACCGCGTCTTCTTCGCCAACAGCGGCGGCGAAGCCAACGAAGGCGCCATCAAGCTGGCGCGCAAATGGGGCCAGGTCAACAAGAAGGGCGCCTACAAGATCATCACCATGAACCACGGCTTCCACGGCCGCACCCTGGCCACGATGTCCGCGTCCGGCAAGCCGGGCTGGGACAAGATGTTCGCGCCGCAGGTGGAAGGTTTCCCGAAGGCCGAGATCAATGATCTGGAATCGGTGCGCAAGCTGATCGATGATCAGACCGTCGCCATCATGCTCGAACCTGTGCAGGGCGAAGCTGGCGTCATCCCGGCGACGAAGGAATTCATGCAGGGCCTGCGCAAGCTGGCGGATGAGCACAAGCTGCTGTTCATTGTTGATGAAGTGCAGACGGGGATGGGGCGCACCGGTACCCTGTTCGCCTACCAGCAATCCGACGTGGTGCCGGACATCATGACGCTGGCCAAGGGGATTGGTGGTGGGGTGCCGTTGGCTGCTCTCTTGGCGCGTCAGGAAGTTTGCGTGTTCTCGCATGGGGACCAGGGGGGCACGTATAACGGGAATCCGTTGATGGCGGCTGTGGGGGTGGCGGTGTTTGATGCGCTGGCTGCGCCTGGCTTTATGGAAGCGGTGAATGCCCGTGCCAAGCAATTGTCCGAAGGCCTGCTGGCGCTGTCGGCCAAGTACGGTATGAAGGGCGAGCGTGGGATGGGCCTGCTGCGCGCGCTGGTGATGGATCGGGATGATGGTCCGGCCATCGTCGAAGCCGCGCGCAACCTGTCGCCCAATGGTCTGCTGCTGAATGCGCCGCGTGGCAATCTGCTGCGCTTCATGCCGGCGTTGAATGTGACGGCGGAAGAAATCGATACGATGCTTACGCAGTTGGATGGGTTGATTGCGCAGGTGCGTAAGGCTTGATTAGAGTCTGATGGTGGGTGAAACAAGGGTCGCTTTTGCGGCCCTTGTCTTATTTGCTTGGCTACTTACTTATAGAGCGTAGACAACAAGTCAAGGGCCGTTTTTAATCATAAGCAGCTCTTGTACGCACCCCAGTGAATGACTGCTTGCGGCTGGATTCCCTCGCTAAGGACAGCATTAGCGATTATCTACAGTGGATGATGGGAATCGTTCTGAAGAAATTGCGGATGGAAAGTTAGGTTGTCCGTCACGGGATGTTAATTTGAAGAACGGTGCGGTATCGCAGCCGGCACCGTTAACGGCTAAATTCCTGAGCGTTGTGTAACGAAAGTACAAAAAGAGTATAAAGAGATAACTATGCAACCGACGAAATTAGGGGGGCGGTTCAATGGTAATACCGGCTGAGGCTCGGGTCCAGTTCGGAAGAAGGATTGCTGCGCTTAAACGACTGGTCGCCTGTGATCAAGGGTCGGCCGAAGTTGTTGCATCGGCATTGCTATATGTCTGGACACAGCGTGTGCAGCCCAATCTGACACCGAAGAGAACACCCAATAAAGCTGCCGAACTTGTTGTCGACCCCCGCGTAATCACATTTGTAGACTGGCTTGCGACGCTTGAGAAATTTGAAGAAGCCGCTTATTGGATAGCTACCGCATACGCAACCTTAGTCGGGGACAAAGTCAGAAAGCAGAGAGCTCTCTATTTCACGCATCCGGTATTGGCAGGGCGGGTCATTGACGCCCTGCTTGCGCAGGGCGCAAGTTTAACGGACGACCACTGGCACGACCCTGCCTGTGGAGGAGCCGCCTTTTTGGTTCCAGTCGCGCTTCGAATGTCAAAAGCCCTGCAAGAGCGGGGCTTACCGGCTCGGGAAATCGTCGACCAAATCAGCAAGAACCTTAGCGGCAACGACACCAGCAATGCCCTTATTCGGCTGTCCAAGGTCTTCTTAAACCTTGCCCTGGCACCGTTGCTGCATGCAGCCGGACAGCCGCTGAAAGTCCGGATTACGGAGGGCGATGGTTTGCGCAAATGGCGAGGCGCTTCTCGCCCAGCCGTTGTCATCTGCAACCCACCGTATCGCAAGCTCAGCGCTAAGGAGGCCGCGCCGTATCGAGGCTGCTATGAACATGCACTTCAGGGGCAGCCCAACATCTATGCGCTGTTCATGGAGCAATCTCTACAGCTTGTCGCACCTGGTGGCCTTGTCGGCCTCCTTACGCCGACCAGCTACCTAACAGGTCCATATTTCTCAAGTCTGCGGAAACACATGTGTGCGGTCGCAAAGGTCCACTCTGTAGACCTCCTCGGCAATCGTTCGGCAACCTTCTTGAATGTCGAGCAAGAGACAGCGATTGCCACAATGCGGGCAACGCCCCCTAGAAAAGGGCAAGAGTCTAGAGTATCGGTTTGGACAGAAACTGGCTTTGAGGAAATTGGTGTCATTCGCCTTAGGAATGACGGAGGTCCTTGGGTCTTCCCTCGGTCGGTAAAAGACAAGTCACTACTAAGTCTCTCCGCTAAGTCTCCCCATCGCTTGAAGGATTATGGATACACGCCAAGAATCGGCTCTATGGTGGCCTATCGCAGCGAACGAATTACATATGAGACATATAGGGGGAGTGGTGATGGCTTAGTCGTACCCCTGATATGGGCCACGGATATCACCCCCCAAGGCGCTTTTGTGCACGGCCGCCGCCATCACCGAAGCCACCGATCCGGGGAAGTCTTCATTGAAGTGCCCTCCAAAGAAGGCGCGGGAGTACTAACTCGGCCTGCAGTGCTGCTTCAACGGCTGACCTCTACAGATCAAACTAGACGACTGGTCGCAGCAGCTCTGCCAGAAGCGTTACTCGCCAAGCACATGGCATATGTGTGTGAGAACCATGTCATTGCGCTTCTCCAAGCGCAAAACAGTAGTTGGACTCCTCAGGAAATGGCCGCCATCCTGCAGACAAACTTGGTCGACAGATTATATCGGGCGCTTTCAGGTTCATCGAACGTCGGCGCGTATGAACTGCGCGAGTTACCTCTCCCGTGTCCGCGCAAGCTAAGGGCGCACCTGGCCAAGGGGCACGACCTGGAGAGCGCCATACGGAAAGCATTTAAATAAATGACCGGAGAGTAGGTATGAAGGCACAGTCGGGATGGGCCTGAGATGATCAGATCTTCGTTGACTTTAAGTCGATTGGACAGGGCCGAGGCGCTTGAAAAGAAAAAGGCTATTGCCGCACGGCTTTTAAAGATTGGCAAACCGCCAGCACAAGCCGGCCCGTACTCGGTCGAGCCCATGCCAAGAGAGAGTGAAGAGACGAGCGCGCCACCGTACGACACGCCATTGGCCGAGGAATGCCGCTCACCAGGATTTAGCCTTAAGAGACTTGAAAGTGGGTTACCCGTTGCCGTTCACGAGGGAGTGGAGAGACTTGCCGCCGCTCTCGTTCAAGCTGCAAAAACTAGGGCCCATAAGAGCATTCTCCTATGGCCTGGATCTCTAAAGCGGCTCGCACTCGTTCATGCCACAGCCACCTTATCTGAGTGGCACGCCGGGAACAAGAGGGGAATTAGGACGCTCATTTATCCCGCAAAAGCAAACTTTCTGCACGGTCTTAACCATATCGTCGCTGACAGGAAGGAGATCGCTTCCCTCGCCGCTAGCCAGTGTGAGTCCCCTGGAGGAATGCCCAACCCGCTAGTTACCGTCTCGATGCATGAGAAGGACCCATTCCTAACGTGCCTTAATAATGAGCATTTGGACGAAGGTGGTGGCATCGACCCGACACTTTCCGAGTTGCTACCTCATTTTTATAGCGGGGATGATTCTGGCAATTGGTCGGCTAGCGACGGCGACTTGCTAAGGCGAGTGAAGGGTCAACTGGGAAACCGGAGTTGGACCCGAGCTCTAAACGACCTTATTCGGGCGGTGAGCGATTTTTCTTCAGCCCCTGATGCATTGATGGCGCTGGGGTGGCGTTCGTCGGGAGAGGCTGTAGAGTTAATCCTCCGCAAGCTTAGGCGTGGGGGACGCCCAGACGTAATCGTCCTAGACCTCATGAAGGGTACAAGGAAGTCGATTACCAACTGGCGTCCGATGATCATTCGTTTCTTGGACATTCTGACAGCGGTATTTGGAAGCGATTTGCCAAGCGTCGTCGTGGTTTCAGATGACCCGCACGTTCGTATGCAACTACTGAGGGAACTGGACAAAAGGTCCAAGAGTGCCAACGGATTAGCAAGTCGTCTCAATCCAATTCTGCGGGTGAGCCCCCTGGGAATACCCTTCACCACGACTGGTGAAGGGGTTACCCCTCCAGAGCTTTCTCGATTCCGTCCTCCATCTGCGCTGGACTATGTGGTCACAGAGACCGACAGGACAGCGGCATCTGTGGTACTTGGCTTCGAGGCGCTTAAAAAACGCGCTCAAGCCGAACAAGAGAGGGAACTGCTGTCGCAGGCAATCACCTTCTTGAACCGACTGGCATCGATGCCTTCAAGCGTCAAGGTCTTGACTAACTGGCTTAGCGAGGCTGATTTGCCAATGAATGTGCGTAAGGACTTCTTATGGCCAAGCCGGAGAGTGCCTCTTACTGAGCTCATCAACTCATCGACCTATCCTGATGCTGCGAAACTGAAGGCGCTAGTCAACCAAGCGGACGACATGTGGCGCGCCTATGAAAACGGAACGCCGTTCGTCCAGCTGCTGGCGCGACTGATCGAAGAGCACACACGTGGGGAGGAAAAATGCGTCCTCGTCTTCACTCACCCGACTGCGCGAAAGCTCGCAGAGCGCTTCTTTGAAACCTACAGTTATGATGGATTTGCTCCTGGTGAGGGCTACGGCATTCTAAAAGACAGGCTTCGTCTCGTTCCAAGCGCGACATTGGATGAAGTGCTCAAGTGCAACAGCGATTCGACCGTAGTCTTTGCTGGACTGGATGAAGAAGGACTTCGTCTGTTGATTTCGGATGAGCGTATTTATGGGCGTGCCTACTTACTTCTCACAGCCAGAAACGCGGCATACCTGAAATCTTCACTGCATGCTATTGAGGGCATTGCAGGCATGCAAGGCCTTAAACCTCGCATGGCCAAGCTGCTATCTCAGCTTAGTGCGTATCCTGACATCGAAGACACAAAGCTCTCTCGAGAAGACTTTGTTCTTCCGGCCTTTTCGTTTGAAGCGGGTCTCTCTGGGCATATCAACGAGAGCGAGCCGGACGACCCAGATGCTTGGAAACTAGTTCTCGATAGTGGAAAAGTTCTTGTTCGTAGTCCCGCGACAACAATCTATCTCTATGATCCCATAGAGGGGCAACCTCTAACGCGAGGCTTCAGAGCTGTGCAGGTCAAGAGTCTCAAGCCCGGCGATCAAGTTCTTGTAATGTCTGGCGAACTTCGAGAGCTAACAGAAGGTGCACTGAAGTCTGCAGGCGTCTCCATATCCAACGACAAGCGTTTCGAATCGCTGCTTCATCAGTACCACACTCGCATTGCCGGACTGGTCGAAGAACGTCTCTTTGGAAAAACGCTGACCGACAAGGCGGAGCGGCTGAGGGAGGTGATTCAGAATATGCCCGGGTGCCCTCACGACTTCCCGACGGTCAACACTATTCGAGCGTGGATAGACGCTAGTAGATGGCTCACCGTGGCATTTGAAGAAAACCAACCTCACGCGCCTCAAAAGGAGGCTCACTTTAAGTACTTTGCGGAGGCCGTCGGTCTGTCACCCGTCGAAATGCTCCTCTTCTGGAAAACCGTCATTCAACCAATGCGGGGAACAAGAAGAGCAGACGGACGTCGTGTTTCAGATGCATATACAGACCTCCTCATGGCGCAAGAGTCGTTTGCCGTACATCAGAGGCTGGACCCGGCTGTTGTCCATCGATTGTTCTTGATGGCACAGGATAACGTATACACCGTAGAGGCGGTTCAAGAATCCATGAGGGTGAAAAATGGCTGAATCAGTGTCCAGAGTTGATCCGTCTGAAATCCCGACTGGGCTGAAAGAGGCAGTGGTGGACAGCCTCATAAATCAAACCTTCTTCGCTATTTCGGGGCATGGGCCAGAAGGTTCTGAGCTTTTTGGGGCCCGCCCAAGAAGCATCCTAAATTCTGCCTTCCTGCTGCCAAGACCAGCCGAGCTGGGCGATGGAGACGAAGTCACGCAGCCAATTCAGATTTATTCCCATGGGCTGAATTTTCACGTCAAGAGTGGCCACGCGGTCAAGTTCACGGTCAAGCCATCTTTTCAGGTGTATGTACGCGTTCTTCCAACGAGCGAGGACCTTCGCCGATCCAATATGCAACTCTCCTTTCGCGTAAACGACGAGACCCGAAAGGCGCTTCAAGACCAAACGAAAGCAGCACTCGAGGCATCGTGGCGCAAACTCAAGACTGAAGAAGGGGAGCAGAGCCGAAACAAACATCCGAAATGGAAAGAAACAGAAAAACGCGTCCGCGAAGAGATTCATAGGGTGATGGGGCTCCCCATCAATTTGCAAAGTGTGAAGAATCCGGATGCACTACTTGATTACACCACTACGGCAACGTCCACCTCTTCAGTTAGTGAGTTGATCGACAGGGAGCTGACAGCAGAGGTTGAGGGAGCCACAGTAAGTTCAGAGGCAGTTGCCGTCGAACTAAAAGATGACCATGCACAGCCACTCGATATTCCACAAAAGTGGTTCCGCATTCCTTTGGATGTGGGGAAACTGCCGGCCCTTGTCGTCGATGCTTCATGGTCTCCTGAACGATTGAAGCGGGAGCTTGATGTCTGCTCAGCGGAGCTGAACGGAGCTGTGCATTTTGCGATCGCGGAGTGGGCGCAATCAACGCAGGGGAAGGATTGGGGAATACGCAAGGGGAGAAAAGTCTTTCCTTCTCAATATAAGGGTTGGGATGCTTTTTTGGTCGATATGCGAAAGGAGCCCAAGATAGAGCTGCCTGCATTCAAGCTTGAGTGGGACGTCACTCTGATTCCTAACTGGCTCAATCCAGATGAAACAACAGTTCAGGTTCTTCTGGAGAACCGGTCTCAAGATTCATCGGATGACTTCACTGAAACAAGCGTTTTTCAAGTGTCGCTTGAGACTTTGATTTCCAACGAACAGCTCAAGGAATTAAAACTAGGTCGGGTAAAACCTTCATACCGGTACAACCGATATTTGGCTTATCCGGCGACAGGCTTCAATGGTGGTGTGAAGGTAATTCAGAAAACAGAGCGAGAGATGGTGCTCCGTACCACCTGGTCGCCGAGATACACCCAACCTCGAATTATCCCGAAAGAGCATGCAGGAATCGATCGGAATATTCTTGCTCTGAGCCGACCCGAGGGGCTGGACGGTGTCTTGCCGCTTGGAATTGCGATTGATAGATGGTTCTCGAGCCTGAGTGATTCGGTTCAACTTGATGCAGGCCTGGAGGCGACGGATATCAATGGACGTGAGCGCGAGAAGAACGGATTTGAGAAAGACTGTGTTGCTTGGGAAAAAGAAATCGCAGCTATAAAGGCAGGATTGAAGATTCTTCAAGAGTCTCGTACCGCTTGGGAAAAGAACTCAACGCGGGGGCCGCAAGTCGATGAGGCTGCGATCGTGTTCGAGGCATGGTTGTGCATGAACGAGGCGATGGCTGACCTCCTGCGAGAGAAGCTCAAAAATGATAAGGGGGAGTGGCGGCTATTCCAGCTAGCATTCATCGTGGCGCACATTCCAGCCATGGCCACCAGGCTGAAGTCATTCCATCAGCACTACGACAAATTCCGAGATGACACGGTCACGTTGCTCTACTTTGCAACCGGGGGGGGCAAGTCAGAGGCCTTTTTTGGACTTCTTGCATTCACCCTATTCTTCGACCGCTTGCGCGGTAAAGCCTTCGGGGTGACCGCGATGATGCGTTATCCCCTTCGTTTGCTGACAATTCAACAGGCGCAGCGATGCGCCGTGGTGCTCGCCAAAGCAGAACTGGTTCGTAAGCGTAGAGGTGTTGTTGGGGCTCCGTTCTCGATTGGGTTCTGGGTCGGTAGTGGTGGTTCTCCAAACCACCCCAAAGCGCCAGGGTTTGATGACATTCCACTGCTTAAGGACAGTCTTCCTACCGAGAAAAACGAGCGCAAGTTACTCAATGCTGATTCGAGTCGCTATCGCCTCCAGTTCGATGCTTGGAACAAAATTCCTGCTTGCCCATTCTGTGGTCAACCGACCGCACTTCGGGTATTTGGGGAGCTAGATAGCTTACTTGGTCACGTCTGCACAAATCTCCAATGCGCTTCGAACGAGGGTGGGTGGAGTCCGCTTCCGTTCTATATCTGCGACACGGATATCTATGCAATCGCTCCAAGCGTCGTGTTAGGGACGGTCGACAAGCTCGCGCTTATCGGGCAGTCAACCAGTACCCTCCGAAACATCTATGGCATGTTCGGCGCGGCCCCGTGGAGGCATCGTGAAACGGGACGTTTGAAGATGCCGAAGTCCCCAAAAGAGTTCGATGGTGACCCCGAGTCTTTGGGCTACGAGCTCCTCTCGCCCTCGTACCCACGCGGTGCTTCAGGGTTCTTTGACCCATTTCCGAGTCTGCTGATCCAGGACGAAGCGCACTTGCTAGACGAATCGTTGGGCACATTTGCGGGCATCTTCGAATCTTCGCTAGACGCCATCTTCGAGGAATTGGGTAAGGTACTCAGGGGGCTCGTCATTAGAGAGCCTGATGGAATCAAGCGCCGAAGAGCCAAGGTGATTGCTGCTTCCGCTACGGTTTCCGACCCCGAGCGGCAGATGGAGCACCTCTACCAAAGAGAAGTTCCAGCGATGCAGTTTCCCTATCCAGGGGAGAGTTTGTACGAGTCCTTCTACGCCAACCCAGCAGCCTCCAAAGACGGTCCTGTTCGGGACGTATTGCGAGATGTGAATACCGAAGCTTGGGCATCTTGGAGCCGAGTCTATGCAGCCTTCTTAACCAACGGTCGGCCACATACGGCAACTACCGTTGCCGTACTTGCGAGTTTTCATGCTCTTGTATCTCGCCTGATGCTTGGTCTCACCTCGACAGATGAAGCGGAGGTGTCAAAGGCCAGAGCGCTACTAAAAGATGGCATATCCGACGGTCCACTCCACTCCATCTACCTGCAGCATATCGAAACTGCAACTCCTGACGCGCTCGCGACATTGGTCGACTTGCATCGCATCTCACTGACGTATGTGACGAACAAAAAGGGCGGCGACCAAATCATGGCTGCGGAGTTCGAAGAGACTCGCAAAAAGCATGAGGACCTCGGACTTGACATCTCCGATCTGCAAACTCGCCTGATAACTGGCTCGGTGGCCCAAGGGGAGATTCAAGCCACTGTGCGGGAAGCTCAACGGCGGCCGGATCCAGGTCAGCCTTTCGGCCCACTTACAAGTGAGCTGCGATCTGTAATTGCGACGTCTGCCATCTCCCATGGTGTTGACGTTGAGGAGTTCAATTCGATGTTCTTTGCAGGTATGCCTTCTGACGTGGCAGAGTATATACAGGCCTCATCTCGCGTTGGACGAACACATGTTGGATTCGTGGTGTTGTTGCCGACGCCTCAACGCCGACGAGATAGGTATGTGATTCAGGTTTTCGACAGCTACCACCGATTCCTCGAGCGCATGGTTGCGCCAGCAGCTATAGACCGCTGGGCTGACAAAGCCATCGAACGAGTACTGCCTAGTCTCTTGCAGACCTATCTGGCAGGCATTCGCTTCGTGAAGGAGGTCACTCTTGAACCTCCAGAAAGCAAAAAGTCCGTGCGAGACCTTTCTTGGATACCCAATACGAACTCTCTCTTCGAGAAACAGGGTGCGGTCTTGGTTGATGGCGCATGCTCGTTCATCTACAAGGCACTGGGACTAGACAATGACACGTTCGCGCCATATCACAAGGAGCACTACCTTGAAGATATACGCCAACGCGTCGTTCAGCAGCTCTCTGATTGGGCTTCAGATAGGTCGATGGCGGAGCAGTCCATCGGCGAATTCTATAAGGAACGCCCAAGCTCGCTTCAGCGTCCGATGACCTCGCTTCGAGATGTTGACGAAGCTGGATCTATCAGGTTCGCGTATCGCGATTTCAACGGTAAAGGACTTGACTCCGACGATGCTCGCACAATCATGCGATTCACTCGGTTCGGCTCTGCAAATGACGATGTCTTGGGAGAGCAATGATGGCGCGCTCGGGAAGCTACTTCAGAGAGGGCCCCGCTAAGCCCGCACCGCAAGCCATGAGCAGGTCACGAGGCCAACTCGCATCATCTTACGCACCTGGTTCGATTTTCACCTTCGAGGGCGGACTGGGAGCATGTGTGGCAGTACCTTTGGAAGATGTGAATGCTAAGGAGGTGCAGTTGCCGACAGAGGCACAGCGACAACTCTTTGAGCGACTTCAAGAGACTTGGAGAAGTTGGTACGCCAGAGCGCAGGAAGCAGGTGACGATAAGCATCGTCCCTTGCCTAGGCAGTGCATCGATAAGGCGCTCCTGCCGGAGGGGAACTACAAGGCGCTTTCGCCCAATCAGTTCCAACTGGTTAACCCAACTCTTGTTGGATATATCCCTGGCCCGGCTTCTTTTGTTTGCAACAAATGCGGCCGATTTCATCAATTTGATACTGTGAAAGAGGCGGCAGCGTCACTTCCAAGACTAACAGGCGAACCCTGCAAGACTGATGGGAGTCGATGCACTTGGAGGCAGCTCGATGTCATTTTCGTTCACTGGTCTGGTGGATGGAGCGCCCCGCACCCTGGCCGTTGGGAGTGGAGCCAAGCTGAGCAAGATTCATATCGACCGGTCGGGTGCCGACAGTGCGGTAGCAGTAAGTTTTTCCTAAATGACAAGTCGCCAAGAATAGGTCAATGGTTTTTCACATGTGAAGCTGGCCACAAGGCCGGCGACTCTTGGTTGCAAAACGATAAGGAGACTACGGAGATTCTTGGCGACGAGTGCTTCAATCGCCCCCCCAGGTGGCGACGGATGGAGCCTATTAGCTATCGTGCAACGGCATCGTTCTATCCGCACAGTGATCAGTTCATTGTGTTTGGAAAGGAGCAGCAGAAACTTCTGGAGTTGTTGAGAGAGGAGCGAAGGTCTGACCTGGCTAATAGTTTGGCGGGCTGGTATGGAATTGGTTCAGCGCCCTTGACCACAGAAGAAATTCTGCAGGTTATGGAACAGAAAGGCGCTGCAGCACAGTTGACGCCATACCGAGCTCTCGAGGAAATGTTGAGCGGACCGATGGCGGAGTCAAACAAGGAAGACTTGCGTGGAGTACTCTCGAAGATGGTTGAGAGTTGGCGAGAAATACCCGGCCTCATACCCGAACGCACGGAGGCTCCGCCTTCGTTCTTGGCGCAGGTTATGCAACGTCAAAGCTATGGGAGCCGCTATGATCCGGTGCTTCTAGCAGTCGAGCACGAGGCTCTCAAGCGAGGAACGCTCGAAGCGTCAACGCTGCCAGGTGAACGTGCACCCTTCGTTCTTTTCACGGCACCAGACAGAATCATAGGACCTCGTGACGACGAACAGATGTTGTCTCAGATGAGCACTACTAAGAGGGTTGCTGCGAGACTGGGTATAGAGAAGATTGGACTGATCCGCGAGTTCGAGCTGTGTCGCTTTACCCATGGGTATACAAGAATGTCCAATGAACCCATCATTGAAAAGAAGGACTCTGGAACTCTACGCCTGCCGGTTAGATTGAATCTGTTCGATCCCTTTAGGGATTCCCGTAAGCGGCCTATCTACACTGTAACGCAGAAGAATGAGGCCATCTACGTTCAACTTTCTCCAGAGCAGGTTTTGGCTTGGTTGAGAGAGGTGAACGTTGCAGATTTGCCCGACTGGAATCCCCACGAGACGGCCAAGCTGAACGCGCATTTGCTGGAACGAGCTCAGCCGTTTGGGCGATTTTTCTCCGACTTGATTCCGGCGGATGCCTCCACCTACCGATACTGCTATACCCTACTTCATACTTATGCACATGTGGTCATGAAGGCGGTTTCAGAGTTTTCGGGTCTCGACCTTGGCTCTCTTAGTGAGTACCTTTTTCCATGCGATATGGCCTTCGTCGTGTATCGCAATGCCACTACGATGGACCTAGGATACATGTCGGCCCTTTGGCGAAATTCCAATACTGAATTTCTTAAGCACCTAGGCGCGCAAGAGTCTCTACTGTGCGGTTCGGGCAGCTTATGCGAAACGAAGGGAGGGGCTTGCCCCGATTGCATTGTTGTGCCAGAAACGTCTTGTATTGCGTCTAACCGACTGCTTTCGCGTTCCGTGCTGGGAGGAGGGCTTGCTCCTCGCGAAGATGCAACGCATGCCGGCATGCGAATTCCAGGATATCTCGAGGTGATTGCCCGCAATGAAAAATGAGGCGATTGCTGTCCTCCTTGAGGTGGCTCGCTTTGCCGAACTCTTGGCTCCGATCTTCGTGCAGGGATCAAAAGGTCGACTCCGAACTCCGTCGAGCGTTAAGGAGCTTGCAAAAATTGCTGGTGTCTCCACCGCGCGTCTCGAGACGGTGCGGGAGGCGCTAGCATCCGTTTGTAGGGCCGGCGCTGCTGTTAAAGAGAGCGAAACTACCTGGAGATTGACGTTATCTCCGGCTGTCTGCTACGAACTTTCGCTGATGCTACTAGGAATAGCGGTATATCGCACGAAAGTGCACGAAGATGCGGATCGGGTGTCCGTGGTGCTATCAAGACCACCCTCGCCAAGTATATTTAGTTCTGCTCTGGCTCAATCCCTTCGGGGCGATTGGGGCTTACAAGAGACTGGGGACACTTTCCAGCGGATGGCTGTTTCGGCAGATCGGCGGTTCCTTGTGATGACGCCCTTTCTTGACGCTGATGGACTTGATCGTGTTCTATCCCTTTTCGAGATGACGCACCCGAAAGTTGAGCGGTGTCTTGTGGTCAGACAGGCCCATGCGCAAGCTATTATTGCGGCCAAGCAGCGCCTCGCGGGACTAAGCGTTTCGGTATTCGAATTCCGCCTCGCCAAAGGTGCCGGGCAGTATGAAACGTTTCACGCGAAAGTGGTTGTCGCAGACAACAATCAGTGCTACCTGGGGTCTTCCAACATGACGACTTGGTCCTTCAACTATTCACTTGAGCTGGGCTTCTACGTTCAAGGCGCTTCAGCCCGAAGGGCGGCGGAAACAATCGATGCCGTCTTGGCAGTGTCGCCGCGAAAGATGTGATGGGTATATACGCTGAGTAGAGCTTACATTGACGGTAGTGGCTAGTCGCGCTATCCGACTGCAGTGATTTTGAATGGCAGCGACGCTGTACGTTGAGAGCAGCAGCTGCTTGCATGACTGTGACCGGCGTAAATCGTTGCTTTGCAGCCGTTCCTAGGCAGCGTTTGAAAAGCTCAACGGGTCGAAACCAGACACCATGTGATGATTGTTCCGACACTCGCTATGGCCAAACTGACTACTTGGCAGAAGGCACAGCAGTCGTCACCGTATACTTACTCCACTACCGCCACCAACGGTACCCCGGTGTGGAAGCCGGAAAATTCGTCGATGCCAACCCCTTAGGGTCAGCAAGCCTCCGCACGCCCAATGGGCGGGCCTTGGCAGGGGTGCGCTAGCCGCACGCCGGTTCCGACGATCCGGTCTTCCAACCTTGTCCTGTGCCCGCCCGCCCCATTTGGAAGTGGGGCAGCGGGGTTTCCACATCGTCGGAGGAAGTCCATGCAATCCCACCCCCTCACCCAAAACCCCTGGCTGGTCGACACCGACCCCGAGCACGGCCCGGTCCCCCTCTCCCACCTCTACAACATCGAACGCGCCCGCTACGCCATCCAGACCATCGCCCGCCTGGTCGGCAATAGCGCGTCGGAGCCCGCCGCCACCGGCAACCAGCCGCTGGACGCATGGACGGTGGCCGCGTTGATGGGCGGCGTGGAAGGCCTGTGCGATCACCTCGGCACCCTGACCGACGCCATGCTGGAATCGGCCCGCGCCTACGCCGATGACGCCGCGTTCGACGCCGCCACGCACAACGCGCCGCGCTCGATCCAGTAACCAGAAAAAGACCAACGGCCTGCCGCGCAACGCGTCAGGCCAGTTCCAGACCACCAAGCGTCAGGCCGTCCCATCCCCCAAGCATCAAGCCACCCTCACGCCGCCCGCCGAAACGCCCGTCGATACCCCATCGGGCTCGTCCCCACGATCCCCGTGAAATGCTCGCGCAGCGACACCGCTGACCCGAACCCCACCTCCATCGCCACCCGCTCCACCGGCAGGTCCGTCGTCTCCAGCATCCCGCGCGCACGATTCACGCGGGCCTGGATCACCCATTGCAGCGGACTCACCCCCAGCAGTTCCTGAAACCGCCGGTTCAAGGTGCGCACGCTGACCGCGGCCTGGGCGGCTAGCGCGGCGACGGTCAGGTTCTCGGCCAGCCGGTGTTCGATCCAGTGCAGCAGCGGCGTCAGGTCGGTGTGCGAGGCCGGTGTGGGCCGGACAATGAATTGCGCCTGGCCGCCGGCGCGTTCCAGCGGCACGACGGCCAGACGGGCGCTGTTGGCGGCGACGGCTGCGCCGTGGTCGCGCTTGATCATGTGCAGGCACAGGTCCATGCCGGCGGCGGCGCCGGCGGAGGTCAGGACCTGGCCGTTGTCGACGAAAAGGACGTTGGGGTTGACGTCGATGGCGGGGTAGCGGCGCGCGAGCAGGCCGGCGGCTTTCCAGTGGGTGGTGGCTTTGAGGCCGTCGAGGATGCCGCTGGCGGCGAGGACGAAGGCGCCGGTGCAGATGGAGGCGATGCGGGCGCCCCGGGCGTGGGCGTGGCGGATCAGGTCGAGGATGTCGTCCGGGACGCTGTCGGCCGGGTCGGCCAGGCCGGGGATGACGAGGGTGTCGGCGCCGCGAGCGGCGTCCAGGCGGTGGCGGATGTGCAGGTCGTAGGCGTGGGTGCGGACGCGGGGTTTGCTGGCGTGGACCTGCACGGCGTAGGGGCGGCGGCCGTCGAGGGTTTCGGCGAGCTGGAAGATCTCGCAGGGGATGGACAGGTCACCCGCGACGAGGCCGTCGAAGGCGAGCACGGCGACGCGGTGCGGGGTGGGCGGGGGCATGGGGCTGGGCCTTGGGACAGGTCGGGCGGACGGCGGAGCACGGTTGGCGGATTTCTTTCGAAGATTGGCATTTTGGCCAATGGCTGACGATTGCGCCAGCCCGGACAATGCCGCTCATCCTGTTGCGAGACGCTGCCATGCCCCTGAAAGACTCCGATGCTTCGACCCCTGCCCTGTTCAAGTGGGCGGCCATGCTGGAAGGCGTGACGCTGTTGGCGCTGCTGGGCATCGCGGTGCCGTTGAAGCATCTGGCCGGGATGCCGCAAGGGGTGTCGTGGGTGGGGCCGGTACATGGGGTGGCGTTCATGGTCTATATCGCGCTGGCGTGCAATGTGGCGTCGGCGCAGGGCTGGCCGCGCCAGCGGCTGGTGTGGACGTTGGTGGCGACGCTGGTGCCGTTTGGCGGCTTTGTGATCGCGCGTTCGCTGCGCCGCGCGCGGTAGGCGTGAGCGATGGCGTATCTGCTGATCAAGTCGCTGCACCTGGCGCTGGTGCTGTTCTGGGTGGCGGGGATGGTGGTGCAGGCGTTCGTGCTGGCCGCGGCCGACAAGCTGCCGGGGCCGGCCTTGCCGCAGGAGCTGGCGCGCCTGCGGCTGCTGCGCAAGTGGGAACGGCTGTTGACCACGCCGGCGATGATGGGTGCGTTGGCCAGCGGCGTGTATCTGGCGACGAGCGCGGGCTGGTTTGGCAGCGGGTGGCTGTCGGTGAAGCTGGCGTTGGTGCTGTTGCTGGCGGCGGTGCACGGGATGCAGGCGGGACGGCTGCGGCGGCTGGCGGAGGCGGCGGGTGATGCCTCCGAGGCGGGCCGTGCGCGGCTGATGCCGGTGGTGCTGGCCGCGCCGGTGCTGATCATTCTGCTGGTGGTGGTGAAGCCGTTCTGAGGGCGGTCGTGTAAGTGCACGGCACGCCGCGCAGGCACAAAGCCGCGTCATTCGCTTCGTCCGAAACCCACGCTCGGCACACGCATGGACGACATGAAGCCCGTCAAAATGGGCTTCAGTCGATCCCCAGACGCGATACGCGTGCGTTGCCATGAATGCCCTGTTTGTCGAGCTGCCCGAATTCTCTCGCCATCGCGAGGAATTCCTGGCCGACGACGAATTTCGCGCGCTGCAATGCCTGATGTTGAAACTGCCCGAGGCCGGCGTTGTCATCGAAGGCACCGGCGGACTGCGCAAGCTGCGTTACGTCGACCCGCAGCGCAGCCGGGGCAAGCGTAGCGGCTTGCGAGTCATCTATTACTGGTGCGACGCCGAGCGGCAATTCTGGCTGTTCCGGTTGTATGGCAAACAGGATGTGAACGACAGCAATTCCGCCATCCGCAAGATGTTCGCCAAGTTGCTGGCGCAGGCGCTGGCGGCGCCGAGAGGCGCGCCAGCGGCCATCACGCGCAGGGTGCCGAAGGTGCCGACGCATTACCGGGCGCCGAAGCATTCGGTGAAGGCCAGGGCTGAATAAGCCGTCGGTCTGATTTGCCACGGGTCTGCGTCAAACGCTCTGCACAAACGCCAGCGTATATCCGTCGCCATCCACCAGCCCGAACTCATGGGAGCCATAGGCCATGCGTTGCAATGGCCAGGCGATGGGTGTCTTGTCCTTGACCTGTCGGTAGAACGCTTCGACATCGGGAAGCGAGAAATACAGGGTGCCGCTGAATCCTGGCGCCCGCTTCCACAGATCGAGCGTGGTGAAGATCAGCCGCCCCCCGTGTTGCTCCACCGTGAGCGTGCCTTCGGCGGAGTCGGTGACGGTGAAGCCAAGCACAGACCCGTAAAAGTCGCGGGTTGCGGCGAGATCGGTGGTGTGCAGCAAGGCGGAAAGCGGCATGGCGATGTCCTGCGCGATGGGGAGCCACACGATTCTTTCATGGATCGCCCGATCACGTTTTATCCTTCGGGTTATCAACCTGGAATTCATCGCCGTTCCCCGAGCCGCAGAGCCCATCCCATGCCAACCCGCGACCGCCTAAAAACCTGGGCCCGGCGCATTAAGCGCGATGGCCTGACCCTCTGGTTCGCCGGCAAGCACCCCCGCACGCCCTGGCACGCCAAGGCGCTGGGCGTGTTCGTGGTGGCCTACGCCCTCAGTCCCATCGACCTGATTCCCGACTTCATCCCGGTGCTGGGTTATCTGGATGACGTGCTGTTGCTGCCGGGCCTGATCTGGCTGGCCATCAAGCTGTTGCCGCCAGATGTGCTGCAGGAATGCCGCAACCAGGCGGACGTGTGGATCCAGGCCAAGCGCGAAAAGCCGCGCAGCCGGGTGGGCGCGGTGGTGATCGTGGCGTTGTGGGTGGCGGTGGTGCTCGCGGTCGGCTACTGGCTATGGCGCTGACGCGGCGCGCGGTTCAATCTTCCAGGAACCCCAGCGTGCGCAATTCCGCGATCGCGCCCAGCTCCTCGTCGCGCCGTTTCTTGGGCGCGCCCAGCGATGCGGCCAGCAGCATGGCGGGTTTGTCGGATTCATCGAAGCCGCGCAGCACGCTGTCGGCAACGGGAAAGGCCTTGGCGAAGCTGGCATCCAGCGCCTGCTGCCCACGATAGCGCCCGCGCTTGTCCAGGATCACCTGCGTTTGCGGATCGCGCCGGATCAGGTGCAGCGGCACGCCTTCGCAACGCAGCCCCAACAGCTTGGCTTGGCTGATGTCCAGCGCCCAATCGGTCTCGGCATAGAACGCGGCGCGGGCGGTCTCGAATTGCTGCAGCCGGTCCGCATCCGTGCAGAACGCTTCGGGCGTCAGGTTCAAGTTGATCTTGCCGATCTTGCCCTTGAGAGTGACGCGGCGAAAGAGCGAGGCCCACACCAGCAGGATGGGATTCGTGGACAGGTCTTCGACCACCACGTCCTCGAACACGCACGGCTTGATCTCTGAATTCACGACACGACATTGCGACAGCGTCACGTTCCGCACGCGTGACATGCGTTGCGGATACTTGACCATCGACAGGCCGCAATTGTCGAAGGCGCAGTCGTGCAGGTGCAGGTCGTGGAAATGCGTGTTGCCCTTGTCCAGGGCCATGCGGAATTGCTGGCTTTCGATTTTTTGCATGCAGCGCGTGCGTCAGTTGCGGCTGGCGGTGGCCAGGCGCAGCGCCAGCGCCAGGAACACCGATCCCAGCACGTACTGCGGCCAGCGCGACACGCGCTGCCGTCCCGCCCAGCGCCGGCTGAGCTGGTGCGCGGCCAGGATGACGGCGCCGTTGATGAACAGGCCGATGACGTTGAGGATGGTGGCCAGCACCAGGATCTGCAGGGCCACCGAGCCGTCCTGCGGGCGCACGAACTGCGGGAACAGCGCCAGCACGAACAGCGCCATCTTGGGGTTGAGCAGGTTGGTCAGCAGGCCTTGCAGGAAGACTTCGCGCACGGGCGAGCGGGCCCGGCCCGCATCGGGCATGTGCGACACGGGGCGCGAGCGGAACGCGCGCACGGCCAGGTACAGCAGGTAGAGCGCGCCGGCGAAGCGGACCACGTCATAGGCCATGGGCACCGCCACGAACAGCTGCGACAGGCCGAAGGCCGCGAGCAGCGCGTGGCAGTAGGTGCCGGCCTGGATGCCGGCCAGCGAGGCGAAGCCGGCGGCCCTGCCCTGCGCGGCGCTGCGCGAGGCGATCAGCAGCATGTCGGGGCCGGGCGTCATGGCCAGCGCGACGCAGGCGCCGCCAAAGAGCACGAGGGTGGCGGGGTCGAGCATGGCGAGTCCTTGGGGCGGCCGGTGGCGGTCGATTATTGGGCCGGCACGGGCAGGCTGCAACCGGTGTAGAACGCCTGGCAACTGGCGCCGGTGTCCTTTTCGCAGGTTTCCAGCGCACGCATGCGGGCCAGTTCTTCGCCGGCGGCGGTGACGGAATTGACCAGCACGCCGCTGCCCTTGGGCGACGGGCCGTAGGCGACCGCCACGCACTGGTCGTGGTAGGTGGTGTTGATGACGCAGCGGGCGCCGCCCTTGGTGGCGCATTGGGCCAGCGCGTCTTTTTCCGCGCGGGCCTTGCTGGCGCGGTCGGCCGAGATGCCGATCGAACCCGACAGCGCGTCATAGGCCACGGCGCCCCAACGCTGGGCGTCGCGCGACGAGGCGGTGGACGCGCCGCCCGCGGCAGGCGCGATCTCCACGGGGATCGGCACGCATTGCTGGCCGGGCGTGCCGACGCTGGGCGCGTAGCCGTCGGGGCAGCCTTGTTCGGCTTGCGCCACGGCGGCGTGGGAAAAGTTCAGGGCGATGGCAAGGGAGGCAATGATCAGGGTACGCATGGGTCAACTCATTCGTTCGATAGACCGCCCAGCAAGGACAGGGCCTCGTCCAGGGACAGCACTGTGGTGCGCGACTCGAAGGCGGTCGCGAACAGGTGGTCGTGCACGACCGGGTCGGGGTCGTAGCAACAGTCCTTGACGGTCAAAAGGCGGTAGTCGGCGTCGCTGGCGTGGGCGATGGACGACAGCATGACGCCGGTGGAGGCAACGCCCACCATGATCAGGGTGTCGATGCCCTGGGCCGACAGCCGCGGTTGCAGGTCGGTGCCGAAGAACACGCTGGCGCGGTGGGCCAGGATGATGGGTTCGTCGTCGCGCCGGCCGAGTTCGGGCGAGACGCGGTCATGCACGAAGCGGCCCAGCTGGCGGATGCCCTGCCCGTTCTTGTTCAGCGGGCTGACTTCCGGGTAGCCAGGGCTGAAATGGATCTTGGCGAAGTAGACGCTCACACCGGCGCGGCGCGCGGTATCGCACAGTTGCCGCGTGTTGGCCAGCAGCGTGGGCGCGACCGACGGGAACAGGTCCATGATGTCGGTCTGGTAGTGCATGACCAGCAAGGCGGTGCGCGCGGGGGTGATGGCCGGGGGCGGGGAGGTCATGGTCGCTCCGTGAAGACGTTCTTCATGACCAGTCAGTTTAGCGGCAGTCGCGGGACGGGGCACGGGCCGGGTTGCCGGACGTCGCGCCCCGGTTTTTTCGGGTTCGCCGCGTTGTCGTCTACTTTTCGGCGTACTTCTTGCCGGCTTCGTCGTAGACGTAGCTGACGGCGTCGGCCGGGCCCAGCTTGCGGGTCTTGCCCGGGCCGGAGATCTCGGTGCCGCTGGGGGTGACGGTCAGGCGCGGCATGTCGCTGCCGTTCTGCGCGGTGAAGGTCAGCTTGCCGGTTTTGGCGACGCAGGGCATGACGTCGCCGTCGGCGCAGGCGGCGCTGTTGTCGTCGCCGGTGAGGATGCTGCCCAGGTAGGTCCAGACCTTGTCCTTGAGTTCGTCGCGCGGGCCGGGATTGAAGACGAACAGGGCGTAGCCTTCGAAGCTGGTGCCGTTGTCAAAGCCCTGGGTCGGCACGGCCAGCAGCAGCTTGCCCTCCGGGGTGCGGTAGTCGAGCGGCTTGCGGCCAGTGTCGACGGCTTCGGCCCGTTCGTAGGCGCCGAACATGCCGATGGTGTGCTCCATGCCGCGGAACTTCCAGGGGCGCTCGGCGGTGGAGCCGGTCAGCGTGAAGGTGGCTTCGGCCAGGTTGACCTGGGTTTCGGGGCCGGCTTCGTCTTCGCCGGGCTTGCCGTATTTTTCGCGGGTGTCCCAGGTGAAGCCGGTGAAGTATTGCGTGCCGCCCAGTTCGAAGGCGTGGCCGAACCAGTAGGTGGCGACGCTGCCGTTGGCGACTTCGTACGAATCGGCGCCCTTGCCGTCGATCTGGTAGATGGCGTACATCACCGTGGGGGCGTCGGGCGGAGCGACCTTGGCGGCGGCCGGTTGCGTGTCCTGGACGGCGTCCAGGCGCGGCTTGGACGCGGGTTCGGCCGCGCTGGCGGGGTTGAACAGGGTGGCCAGGGCGACGGCGCACAGGCCGGCGACGGTGGCGCGCAGCGGCGGACGGCGCGGGAACGGGCGGGTTTGCAGACGCGTATTCATGTCGGACTTGTTCTCGTCGGTCTTCGATAAGCGCACCGAGGCGCATTGTGCGGCGCCATCTTAGAGGGTAGATGGGGTGGGCGTCGGACAGTGGTTTGCCAATTGTGTCCGACTGCAAGTGGTGGCGTGCTCAGGGGCGGTCGGGATGCGCCATGCGTTCGAGCTTCTGCACGTCCAGCCCCATGCGTCGGCCCGAGGCCAGCAGGTGCGCGGCGGCGGCCTGGCGGGCGGCGTCGGGGTCCTTGGCCTGGATGGCGTCGAACAGGCGCAGGTGTTCCTGCTGCGCGGGGCGCGGCCCGCCGGCCAGCCGGGCCGAATTCTGCCAGCCCATTTCGCGCGCCTTGAGAAGCTGGCCTTCGATGAAGCCGCTGAAGGCCACCAGGTAGGCGTTCCGGGTCGAGCCGGCGATGGCGGCGTGGAAGTCGACGTCGGCCTTGGACGCGGCGGGATAGTCGCCTGCGTGCCGCTCCATGCGCTTGAGCGCATCGCGCATGCGTGCCAGGTCGGCGGTCTTGCGGCGCAGGGCGGCGGCTTCGGCGGCGGCGGTTTCCATCCAGAAGCGCAGTTCGAACAACTGCGCCAGGTCCCTGGCCGAGGTGTCGCCGCGCGGCAGGCGGAACACGCTGCCGGCGGGGTTGGCGGCGACGTAGGCGCCCACGCCCTTGGTGGTGACAAGGACGCCGTCGGCCTTCAGTTGCGAGACGGCTTCGCGGATGACCGGGCGGCTGCAGCCCAGCGTGCGCGCCAGTTCCTGTTCGGCCGGCAGGCGCGAGGCGGGCGCGAAGCGGCCTTCGGCGATCTCCTTGCGCAGGGCCGCGATGACCTGGTCCACCAGCGTCAGCGGACGCTCGATAACTTGCATGTCTGCTTCCTATCCAATGGCGAAGACAAAGGCTGCGCGATGCCGGCCGGCGCCGCCCCTGGCGCCATGATATCGCTTCGCCCAAAGCCCGGCGCAGGCCCGTTGCATGGTGGATTATGCCTTGCTATGCTGTCTTACAGCCTGACAGCTATCCGCCTTTCCCGCGCCCCGCCATGGCCGTATCCGCCGTGCGCCACGGACGCCGCCCAGGAGCCGTCCCGCATGCCGTCCTCCTCAGAAAGCACCCTGGCTTTGCCGCAGATCGGCGACGGCCTGCCGGGCCGGCAAAGGCTCTGGGCGGTCTCCACGCTCATCCTGGGCAGCGCGATCGCCACGCTCGATACCTCCATCGCCAACACCGCCCTGCCGACCATCGCGGCGGATCTGCGCACCACGCCGGACGCTTCGATCTGGATCATCAATGCCTACCAGATCGCCATGGTGGCCACGCTGCTGCCGTTCGCCGCGCTGGGCGACATCGTCGGCCATCGCCGCGTCTATCTGTATGGCCTGCTGGTGTTCACGCTCGCGTCGCTGGCCTGTGGCGTGGCCGACTCGCTGGCGCTACTGACCGCGGCGCGCGTGCTGCAGGGCGTGGGCGCGTCGGGCATCCTGGGGGTCGGCACCGCGTTGATCCGGCTGACGTTTCCCAGCAGCCAGATCGGCCGCGCGCAGGGCATCAATGCCTTCACCGTGGCGGTGTTCTACGTGGTGGGGCCGTCGGTGGCGTCGGCGGTGCTGGCGGTCAGCACCTGGCACTGGCTGTTCCTGATCAACATTCCGCTGGGGGCCGTGGCAATGGCGATGGCGTGGCGCACGCTGCCGCGCAATCCGCCGCGCAAGGCGCCGCCGCGTTTCGACGGCGTGGCGGCGTTGCTGCTGGGCGCGACCTTCGCGCTGGCGGTGCTGGCGCTGGGCGATGCGGCCCATCATGCCGGCTGGACGCGCATCCTGCCCGAGGCCGCCGCCGCGGCGCTGTGCTGCGCCCTGCTGCTGCGCCGCCAGCGCGCGCATCCCGCGCCGATGCTGCCGGTCGACCTGTTCCGGCGGCCGCTGTTCGCGATGTCGGTGGCCACGTCGGTGCTGTCTTACGCGGCGCAGGGGCTGGCGCTGGTGGCGTTGCCGTTCCTGTTCCAGATGAGCCTGGGGCGTTCCGATGTGCAGACGGGCCTGCTGCTGACCGCCTGGCCGGTGGTGGTGGCGGTGGCCGCGCCGCTGGCGGGGTTTCTGTCGGAACGCCATTCGGTCGCGCTGCTGGGCGGCGGCGGGCTGCTGGTGCTGTGCGCCGGCATGGTGCTGGTGGCGCTGCTGCCGGCGCAGGCGTCGGATGCCGACATCATCTGGCGGCTGGCGGTGTGCGGGGCCGGCTTCGGTTTTTTCCAGTCGCCCAATCTCAAGGCCTTGACGACCAGCGCGCCGGCCGAACGCAGCGGCGCGGCCAGCGGCATCATTCCCACCGCCCGGCTGATCGGCCAGGCTTCGGGGGCGGCGCTGGTGGCGGCGTGTTTCACGCTGGTGGGTGCCGGGGGCGCGCAAGTGGCGCTGTGGATCGGCGCGCTGCTGGCCGGTGTCGCGTGTGTCGTGAGTTTTCTACGGATTCTTGCGCAGGAATGACGGCGCGCGGACGGCGCGGCAACGCGACTTGCGCATGCCTACGCAGCCAGGCGCCAGCTACGTGCTGATGCGCGAGCAGGATATCGCGGCGCGCCGCTTCGATCTGGCGCGCGTCACCTATCAATGCGACTGGCGTCTTGCCATTGAATTGTCGGCCGGGCGCGCTTGCTGCGGCGCGTCCGGCCCAGGCTCAATACGTCGCCTTCAGGTTCAGCATCACGCTGCGCGGCTCGCCGTAGTAGTTCGAGCCATACGCCGCCCACACGCGCTGGTAGTAGACCTTGTCGAACAGGTTGTTCACCGTCAGGGTTGCTTCCAGGTGCTTGTTGAAGCGGTAGCCGGCCTGCGCCGATACCGTGGTGTACGGGCGTTGCTCGAACTTCACCGGGCCATTCAGGCGATACATGCTGCTGACGCTGCGCAATCCGGCGCCCAGCGACAACCCTTCCAGCGTGCCGGTGGCGAAGCTGTACTTGGTCCACAGGTTGAAGGTGTGGCGCGGCGTGATGAAGACGTATTGCTGCGACTTCTGGTCTTCCGTGCCTTTCAGCGTCTTGGTGGTGGTGTAGGCATAGCCGGCGGTGATGTCCCAGCCGGGGGCCGGACTGCCGCTGATCTCGGCCTCGAAGCCCTGGTTGCGCATCTTGCCCGCCGCCATCGAGAACAGCGGATTGTCCGGGTCCGTCATGGCGCGGTTCTCGTCTTCCATGCGGAACAGCGCCACGTGGCCGTTCAGGCGCTTGTCCAGGAATTCGCCCTTCAGGCCGATCTCGACCTGTTTGCCGGTGCGCGGATCCAGCAGCTGGCCATTGGCGTCGGTGGTGGTCTGCGGCGTGAAGATGCTGGTGTAGCTGGCGTAGGCCGACAACTGCTCGTTCAGGTCCACCACCAGGCCCAGGTACGGCGTGAACTTGCCGTTGATGTTGCTCTTGGTGTTGGTGAACTGGTTGAAGTAGGCGTTGCGGTTCTGCGTGCGGTTTTCCCACCAAGTCAGGCGGCTGCCGGCGATGACGGTGGCGGCGTCGGTGACGCGCAGGTTGGCGCGCGCGTACAGGCCGTATTGGTCGGTCTTGCTGTCGTTGCCGTTGGTGTATTCGTAGTCCGGCCTGGGGACGTTGTTGTCGGGGTGGAACAGGTTGATGTCGGCGTTGTCGCCGCCGCCGTAGCGGAAATTCTTGTGCACGTTGCGGTAGTCGGCGCCCACGGTCAGCTCGTGCTCGCGGCCGAAGGCCTGGAATGGCGTGGCGACGAAGGCGTCCAGGCCGTAGGTCTTCCAGTGGCTGCGGTATTTCCAGGTGACCAGGCAGGTGTCGCCAGTGACCGGATCGACCGCGCAGTCCGACCAGCCGAACTGGCGGCTGGGCTCGTCCTGTTCACGGTAGACGCCGCTGACCTTGATGCGGCCGCCGTTGGACAGGCGGTGGTCGACGTCGGCGAAGTACTCGGTGATTTCTTCGGTGATGTGGTTCCAGCTGGGGTCCAGGTTGGTGGAGCGGCGCACGTCGAGCAGGCGCCCGTCGGTGTAGCCGGGCAGGCCAAAGAAGGGGCGGCCCTTGTATTGCTGGTAGGTGGCGCCGGCGGTCAGCGTGGTGTCGGGGGTGAGGTCGAAGCTGAGGGTGCCGTAGAACAGTGGCTTCCTGGTGTAGACGCCATCGACGAACGAGCCGCGGTCGTCATAGGACGCCACGACGCGGCCGCGCAGGCGGCCGTCGCTGTCGAGCGGGCCGGTCAGGTCGGCCTCGGTGTAGTAGCGGTCCCACGAGCCGGTCATGACCTGGCCGCTGAAACCGAATTCCTTTTGCGCGCGCTTGCGCACCAGGTTGACGGTGCCGCCGGGGTCGCCCGCGCCCTGATACAGGCCCGATGGTCCGCGCAGCACCTCGATGCGGTCGTAGATGGCCAGGCCGAAGCCGGCGCTCAGGTCGTTGCCGGTGCTGGCCGGCGTGTTCACGCCATCGATCTGAATGGTGTCGAGCGCGTAGCCGCGCGAATAGAAGTTGCCGTGGTTGCCGCCGATGCTGCCGGCTTCGACCGTGATGCCGGTGACGGTGCGCATGGCGTCGTCCAGGTTCACCAGGTTCTGGTCGTCGAGCAGCTGGCGCGTCACCACCGAGACCGATTGCGGGATCTGGCGCAGGCTTTGCGTGTTTTTGCCCAGGGTGACGGCGGCGGGGGTGTAGGAACCGGTGCCCTCGGTGGTGGCGAGGTCGCGGCCGGTGACCGTGACGGGCGCGAGCGTGGTGGCGTCGCTGGCGGACGCGCCGGCGGGCGAGCGCACCATGAAGCCGTTGCCGCTGGGCACGGCCACCAGGCCGCTGCGGGCAAGCAGACGGTCGAGCGCGGCTTGCGGGGTCATGCTGCCGGACACGGCGGGCGCGCGCAGGCCGGCGACGCTGTCCGGGCTGAACAGGACCTGCACCTGCGCCTGGCGGCCCAGCGCCACCAGCGCGTCGGCCAGGTTGCCGGCCGGCAGGTCGAAGGCCTGCGCGGCGGCGCGGCCCTGCGCGTGGGCCGCGGACGGCGCCAGGGTCTGTGCCGCCAGCGCGGCGCCCATCGACAGCGCGCACAGCAGCGCGTAACGGCCGGCGCTTTGCCGGCGGCGGAAATGGCGTTGCGCCATGGTCGTTCCTCGGTGTGGAAGTGGATCTACACGGGGGAAGACGCGCGACTTGCCATAACCCGTACCTGCTGAATGAAAATAATTTCGCCTGGCCGCTTCAGCGGCTGGCGATCACCGCGGTGCCGTCGGGCCGGCGGGTCAGCGTGACCGGCAGCAGGCCGGGCAGCGTGTCGAGGAAAGCCTCGGGGTGGCGCAGGTCCAGCGTGCCGGAGAGCCGCAGGCGGCGGGCGCGGTCGTCGGCGAAACGCAGCGGCGCGTCGCGGTACAGGGCCAGGTAGCCGGCCAGCTGTTGCAGGGTGGCGTCGTGCACCACCGCCACGCCGTCCTGCCAGGCGCCGACTTCGCCGGGCGGCACCTGCGCGCGCGCCAGCAGCCGGGCGTCGGCGCGCGCGAGCAGCACCGTGTCGCCGGCGTGGAGCATCTGCGGGCCGGGGCTGGCGGCGCCGTCGGCATCCAGCCGCACCTGGCCGCTGCGCACGCCGACCTGCAGCAGGTCGGGCAGCAATAGCACATTGAATTCGGTGCCGATGTCGCGCAGTCGCGCGCCGCCGGCGGACACCAGCAGCGGCCGGCGGTCGGGCGCGGCGTCGATGTAGACCTCGCCGCTTTCGATGTCGATGCGGCGTTCGGCCAGGGTGTAGCGCACATGGACGCGGGTGCCGACGTTGGCGTGGATGCGGGTGCCGTCGGCCAGGTCCAGGCTGCGTGTCTGGGTGGAGGCGTTGGCCACCGATTCGTAATTGACCGGCAGATATTGGTAGGCGGCGCCCGCCAGCAGGACCAGCGCGGCCAGCGCGCCGCCCCAGCGCAGGAAGGCGGGCCGTGGCTGCCGCGCGGCTGCCGGCCGTCGGGTGGCGACGCCGATGGGCTGGGCAGCGTCGGCGGGAGCAATGTGGGCGGCGCCGGCAGATGCGCGATCCGGCGCGCTGGCCGGACGCGGCAGCGCGGCCAGGTCATCCCACACCTGCGCGAGCTTGTCGTATTCCTGCCGGTGCAGCGGCGATTGCGCCAGCCAGGCCTGGAACGCCTGTTCGGCATTGGCATCGGACGCGCGTTCCCGGCGGCGCATGAACCATGCGCTCGCGGCCTCTTCGACTGCGGATAGGGAACGGGACGGGGTCATGACGATTCGCCGTGGACGCGGCGCTTGCAGTGCGCCAGGGCCAGTTGCAGGTGCTTTTCGACGGCGCGCACGGAGATGCCCATGCGCGCGGCGATGTCCTCGCAACGCAGCTCATCATACCGATAAAGCAGGAAGGCCTCGCGCTGGCGCGGCGGCATGTCGTCAATGGCGGCCTGCAGCAGGCGCAGGCGCTGATTGGCGTCGGCGCGCGCGTCGGGCTGCCAGCCGGCCGCGGTTGCCAGGCTGCCGGACGGCGGCGTGTAGGCCTGGTCGTCCAGGCTGGCCACCATGTGCTCGTCGCGCACGGCTTCGCGGCGCCAGTGGTCGCGCAGCAGGTTGCGGGCGATTTCATAGAGATAGGCGCGCGGCTTTTCGGGCGGCTCGGCGCCGCGGCTGGCGGCCAGCCAGCGCGCGAAGGTTTCCTGCGCCAGATCCTGGGCGGCGTCGGGCGAGCGCTTGAGCTGGCGGTTCAGGAAACCGACCAGCTCCGCGTTCCATGCCTTGTATGCCTCGGCGATCGCGCCGAAGAACCGCTCCCCCATGGTGCCCCTAAGTCCGATGTCCGTCGCGCGGCCAGCGAACCCGGCGCGTTGTCTTGGCGTCGATAGAATGATAATGATTCGTATTGTATCAACATTGCCAGGCGGCGCCAGACGTCACGGTCGGAGCCTGGGAAGGCGGCCCGGTGTCGGCCTGTCGGCCGGCTGGTGCTTCAATTGTCGGCAGCCTTGTCCGCCAGCGCCGCCGCCTGCTCGCGCAGCACGAACTTCTGGATCTTGCCGGTGGAGGTCTTGGGCAGGGCGCCGAACACCACGGTGCGCGGCGTCTTGAAGCGCGCCAGGTGTTCGCGGCAGTAGGCGATAAGGTCGTCGGCGCTGCGCGACGCGCCGTCTTTCAGCGTGACGAAGGCGCACGGCGTTTCGCCCCACACCGCGTCGGGCCGCGCCACCACGGCGGCTTCCAGGACGTCGGGGTGACGGTACAGCACGCTTTCGATTTCCACGGTCGAGATGTTTTCGCCGCCCGAGATGATGATGTCCTTGGCGCGGTCCTTGATCTCGATGTAGCCGTCGGGATGCACCACGGCCAGGTCGCCGGAATGGAACCAGCCGCCGGCGAAGGCGTCGGCGGTGGCGTCGAGGTTGTACAGATAGCCCTTCATTAACGTATTGCCGCGCAGCATGATCTCCCCCAGCGTGGCGCCGTCGGCCGGCACCGGCCGCATGGCGGCGTCCATCACCCGCACCGCTTCGACGTTGAGCTTGCGCACGCCGATGCGCGCCTTGAGCGCGGCGCGCTCGGCCAGGGGACGGTCGTCCCATTCGTCGTGCCAGGCGCAGCTGATCGACGGGCCGTAGGTTTCGGTCAGGCCGTACAGGTGGGTGACGCCCACGCCCAGTTGCTCCATCGCTTCGATGATGGCGGCGGGCGGCGCGGCGCCGCCGGTCATGGCCTGCACGCGGTGCGTGGCGCGGTGGCGCGCGTCCCCGGGGGCGTTGACCAGCATGTTCAGCACCACCGGGGCGGCGCAGAAGAAGCCGACCCGGTGGCGGCGGATGGCCTCGAAGATGGCGGCCGGCTCCACGCGCCGCAGGCAGACGTTGGTGCCCGCCAGCGCCGCCATGGTCCACGGGAAGCACCAGCCGTTGCAGTGGAACATGGGCAGCGTCCACAGATAGACCGCGTGCGGCGGCATGCCGCAGGCCAGCACGTTGCCGGTGGCGTTCAGGTAGGCGCCGCGATGGTGATAGAGCACGCCCTTGGGGTTGCCGGTGGTGCCCGAGGTGTAGTTCAGGCAGAGGTTGTCCCATTCGTCTCGCGGCCCTTCCCACGGAGCGTCGGCCGGTTGCGCGGCGAGCCAGGCTTCGTACTCCGCATCGCCCAGGTCGCCGTGCGGGCCGGTGTATTCGCTGTCTTCGATGCGCACGGTGCGCGGCGGCGCGCGCAGGTGGCCCAGCACTTCGCGCACCAGCGGCGCGTATTCGCTGTCGTACAGCAGCACGGTGGCGCCGCCGTGTTGCAGGATGAACGCCAGTGTGCGCGCGTCGAGCCGGGTGTTGAGCGCGTTCAGCACCGCGCCGGCCATCGGCACGCCGAAGTGCGCTTCGTACAGGGCCGGCGTGTTGGGCGCGAGCACCGCCACCACGTCGCCACGGCGCACGCCCCAGGCGGCCAGCGCCGCGGCCATCTGGCGGCAACGGTCGTAGGTGGCGCGCCAGCTCTGGCTATGGTTGCCGTGCAGCAGCGCGGCGCGTTCCGGGTAGACGGCCGCCGCCCACGCCAGGAAACCCAGCGGCGTCAGGGGCTGGTGGTTGGCGGCGTTGCGGGGCAGTGTGTCGTCGGACGCGGATGGCGATGTGGTCATGATGCGCTCCTAGTGGCCTGCGGTGGCCAGGCGTGCGGATTCGCGTTGCGCGGCCTGCCAGCCGAGCGCGGCCAGCGGTTCGACGCGCGCACCCATCTCCAGCGCATCGGTGGCGGCGGCGTTGCCGGCGCGGGCGCGCGCGTACACGCCCTGCAGAATGGCGGCGATGCGAAAGAAGCTGTAGGCCAGGTAGAAATCCCAGTTGGGCGGCGGCGCGATGCCGCGCGCCTCGCAATAGGCGCGCACGAACTCCGCTTCGTCCGGAATGCCCAGCGCCGCCAGGTCCAGGCCGGCGATGCCGCGCCACAGGGCCGGCGGGATGCGCCAGCACATGCAGTGATAGGCCAGGTCCGCCAGCGGATGGCCCAGGGTCGACAGCTCCCAGTCCAGCAGCGCGATGGCGCGCGGTGCGTCGGGCGCGAACACCAGGTTGTCGATGCGGTAGTCGCCGTGCACCAGGCGGGTCTGGTCGTCATGCGGCAGATGTTGCGGCAGCCAGTCGATCAGCGCGTCCATGGCGGGGATGGGCGTGGTTTCGGTGTCGCGATACTGGCGGGTCCAGCGCGCCACCTGGCGCGCGAAGTAGTCGCCGGCCTTGCCGTAGTCCGCGAGCCCGACGGCGGCCGGTTCCACCGCGTGCAGCGCGGCCAGCACGCGGCCGGTCTCGGCATACAGCGCGGCGCGCTCGGCGGGGGCCAGGCCCGGCAGCGCCGGGTCCATGAAGACGCGGCCACGCGCATAGCTCATCAGGTAGAACGGCGTGCCGACGATGGAAGGGTCGGCGCAGTAGTGCAGCATGGCCGGCACGGGCACGGCGGTGCCGGCCAGCGCGGCCATGACGCGGTATTCGCGGTCGATCGCGTGGGCCGAGGGCAGCAGCGTGCCGGGCGGCTGCTTGCGCAGCACGCGCGCGCCGCTGGCGTCTTCCAGCAGGTAGGTCGGGTTGGATTGGCCGCCCGTCAATGGCCGGGCGCGCAGGCCGCTGGCGTTGCCCAGGCCCTGCGCCGACAGGTAGGCGGCCAGCGCGGGCAGCCAATCGGGGGCGCCGTTGGTGGCGTGATCGGGCGCGCTCATACCAGCGCCTTGCGCGGGGCGTCCGCGTCGTCCCACTGCCAGAACGCATCGCCCTGGTCCATCAGGTAACGCGCCAGCACCATCTTGTGCACTTCGGAGGCGCCGTCCACCAGCCGCGCCTGGCGCGCGTAGCGGTAGATCCATTCCAGCGGCGTGTCCTTGGAATAGCCGCGCGCGCCGTTCAGCTGCAGCGCGGTGTCGACCACCTTGTGCAGGGTTTCCGACACCACGATCTTGGCCATGGAGATTTCCTTGCGCGCGAAGTCGCCCTGGTCCAGCCGCGCGGCGGCGCGCATGGTGAGCAGGCGGCCGATTTCGATCTGCATGGCGGCGTCGCCCAGCAGCCATTGCACGCCCTCGCGGTCGGCCAGCTTCTGGCCGAAGCTGCTGCGTTCGCCGACGTAGTCCACCGCCACCGCCATGGCGCGCCGCGCCAGGCCCAGCCAGCGCATGCAGTGCGTCAGGCGCGCCGGACCCAGGCGTATCTGCGTCAGCTTGAGGCCGTCGCCCACTTCCATCAGGCGGTTCTCGTCGGGAATCTCGAGGCCGTCGAATTCCAGCTCGCAATGGCCGCCGTGTTCTTCCGGGCCCATGATGGGGATGCGGCGGACAATGCGCCAGCCGGGCTGGTCGGCGTCGAACAGGAAGGCCGACAGGCCCTTGCGGGCGTCGTCCGAAGTGCGCGCAATCAGGATGAAATGCCGCGCGGCGCCGGCGCCGGTGATGAACCACTTGCGGCCGTGGATCAGCCACTTGTCGCCCTGGCGGGTGGCGGTGGTGCGCATCATTGACGGGTCCGAGCCGCTGCCGGGGCTGGGTTCGGTCATCACGAAGGACGAGCGCACCTTGCCGTCGATGATGGGTTGCAGCCAGCGGTCCTGCTGGTCGGGCCGCGCCACCTGCGCCAGCACCCGCATGTTGCCGTCGTCGGGGGCGGCGGCGTTGAAGGCGGCCGGGCCGAAAATGGATCGGTTCATCTCTTCGTAGCAGGCGGCCAGGCCCACCATCGGCAGGCCCTGGCCGCCGCGCTTGCGCGGCATCTGCAGGGCCCACAGGCCGGCCTCGCGGGCCTTGGCGCGCACGCGGTCCAGCAGGGCTGCGTCGATGTTCTCGTGGTCGTCGTAGTTGGCGCGGTCGGCTTCCAGCGGAATCAGCTCGCGGTCGACGAAGGCGCGCACGCGCTGGCGGTAGTCTTCCAGTTCGGGGGGCAGCGAAAAATCCATGGCGGGGTCTCCGGATGGGGATGCGGGTTCAGAGCGAGCTGGCCAGGTGGCCGCCATCGACGTCGATGACGGCGCCCGTCATGTAGGCCGAGGCATCGGAGGCCAGCAGCAGCAAGGGGCCGTCCAGGTCCTGCGGGCGGCCCAGGCGGCGCTGCGGGATGCGCTTGACGAGGGCCTGGCCGGCGGGCGTGGCGAAGAATTCTCGGTTCAGGTCGGTGCCGATGTAGCCGGGCGCCAGCGCGTTCACGCGGATGCCGTGGCGGGCCCATTCCAGCGCCAGGGCGCGGGTCAGGTGCAGCAGGCCGGCCTTGGCGGCGGTGTAGGCGGCCACGTGCGAGGCCACGCGCTGGCCCAGGATCGAGGCGATGTTGACGATGGCGCCGGGCCGGCCGTGGCCGTGGAAGTGGCGCGCGGCGCATTGCGCCACCCGCCACGCGCCGTTCAGGTTGACGTCGATCAGGCCGGTCCACTCGTCTTCGCTGATCTCCAGCGCGGGGCGCGTCATGGCGATGCCGGCGTTGTTGACGACGATGTCGACCGGGCCGAGCGCCTGCTCGACCTGGGTGAAGGCCGCCTGCACGCTGTCGGGTTGGGTGACGTCCATGCCCGCGACGCAGGCCTGGCTGCCCTGGGCGCGGATCTCCGTAGCCAGGATTTCGCCCAGTTCGGTCCGGCGGCCGCACAGCGCCACGCGCGTGCCGGCTTCGGCCAGGCGCAGCGCGAAGTGGCGACCCAGTCCGCTGTAGGCGCCGGTGACCAGCGCGGTCTTGGATTTCAGGTCTTCAAACATCGGTGCGTCTCCTTTGTTTGTGTGCCGGCGGCCTCAGGCCGTCATCCTTGCGGCGGGCTGGCTGGCGGCATGAAGTTCCACCAGCGCGTCCACCGCCACCGCGCCCTGCCCCACGGCGCCGACCATCACCGGGTTGATGTCGACCGACGCCAGCCGCGGGCCGGCCGCCAGCGCGTAGTTGCCGAGCGCCACCGCCTGTTGCGCCAGGGCGGCGACGTCGGCGGGCGGATCGCCGCGCACCCCTTGCAGCAGCGCGCCGATGCGCAGGCCGCGCAGCTTCTCGACCACCTGCGCGGCATCGAACGGCGGCATCAGCACCGCCACGTCGCGCAATGCCTCGACGTACTTGCCGCCGCTGCCGATCATCAGGACCGGCCCCAGCACCGGATCGACGCGCGCGCCCAGCGCGCATTCGTGCAGGCCGCGCTGCATCCGCGCCACCAGCCAGGCGCCATCGCGCACGTCCAGCTTACCCAAGGTTTGGGCTTGATGGGAAAACGCGGCGCGCAGCGCGGTTTCGTCGTCCAGGCCCAGCGCGACCAGTCCATGTTCGGACTTGTGCGGCAATTGTGCCGAGCAAGCCTTCAGCGCCACCGGCGCGCCGATGCGGCGCCACGCGGCAATGGCCTCGTCGGCCGTGCGGCAGACGGCGTGTTCGATCACCGCCAGCCCGTTATCGGCCAGCAGCGCAAGGCTGGCCGCCTCGGACAGGAAGCCGCCGGCCGCGTCGGGCGCCGGATCGGCCGCCACAATGCCTTGCGATGCTGGCGGCGACGCCATGCGGCCGCGTTCGCGCAACCGCCGCAGGCGCAACAGCGCCGACAAGGCATCCATCGCCTGGATCTCGTCGGCGTAAACGGGCAGGCCGCGCGCGCGGAATGCGCTGGCCACGTTGTCCTGCCACGCCACCACCACGACTGGCTTGGAAGCGGCCTGTGCAAAGCCGGCCGCATCCGCCGCGAACGAGGTCACGTCGTAGCCGCGCCCCGCCACTGGAATATCGAGCAGGAACATATCGGCCGCCGGGTCGGCGCCGATTACGGGCAGCACTTGCCCGAACAGGCCATTGTTCGACAGCAGCGCGGCGGTGATGTCCACGGGGTTGACGGTGGTGGCATAGCCGGGCAGACGCTCGGCCAGCGCCTGCTGGGTGGCGTCGGCCAGCGGCGCGATCTCCAGGCCGCGCTCGGCGGCCGCGTCCGAGGCCAGCACGCAGCTGGCGCCGGAGTTGCTGACCACCACCACGCGCGGGCCTTGCGGCAAGGGGCTGCGCAGGGCCAGTTCGGCGTAGCGCACCAGTTCCTGCGGATCGCGCGCGCGCAGGATGCCGTGGTGTTCGAAGAACGCATCCACCGCGCGGTCCTCATTGGCCAGCGCGCCGGTATGCGAGGCCGCGGCGCGCGCGCCGGCCTCGGAGCGGCCCGACTTGACCACGATCAGCGGCACGCCGCGCGCCCGCGCCAGCGCGGCCGCCTCGGCCAGCGGCCCTGCCTCGCGCAGCGATTCCAGGTACAGCAGCACGCAGCCGACTTCCGGATCGCGCAGCGTCGCGCAGGCCAGTTCGGCGACCGACACGTCGGCCTCGTTACCGGTGGCATGCACGTGGCGCACGCCGATGCCGCGCTGGCGCAGCAGGCCGTAGACCATGGCGCACATGCCGCCGCTCTGGCTGATGACCGCCACCGGCCCGTCGCCCGGCGCCACCTCCAGGAACATGGTGGAGAAGCTGGCGATGGCGCCGTTGCCGAAGTTGGCCAGGCCCTGCGAGTTGGGGCCGACGATGCGCATGCCGGCGGCGCGGGCGCGCGCCGTCATCGCATCCTGCAGGGCGCGCCCGGCTTCACCGGTTTCCGAGAAGCCGGCCGAGATGACGATGGCCGCCGCCACGCCCAGCGCGGCGCATTCATCCACCGCCCGCAACGCCTGCTCGCCCGCCACCGCCACGATCGCCAGGTCCGGCGCGGCGGGCAACGCGGCCAGGCTGGGCCAGGCGCGTTCGCCCTGGACTTCGGCGCGTTGCGGGTTGATCGGGTACAGCGTGCCCGCATAGCCGTGGCGCCGCATGTAGTGGATCGGCCGGCCGCCGATCTTGTCGGGATTGTCGGAGGCGCCGACGATCGCGATCGAGGCCGGATCGAGCAGGCGCGCGAGGCTGGCGTCGCCGATGGGTACAGAAGCCATGAAACTCCCCAAGGTAGGATGAAGGCGGGCGCGGGGTCAGTTGACCGTGGCGCCGGAAGTCTTGACCACGCCGGCCCATTTCTCGACCTCGGTGTCGAGGAAGCGCGCCGTGTCGGCGGGCGTCTTCCATTCCGAGGCGAAGCCCTGGGCGGCGAATTTCTGCTGGATGTCGGCGCGGCCCAGCACCTTCTGCAAGGCGCCGTTCAATCGGTCCACCACCGATGCCGGCGTGCCGGCCGGGGCCAGCAGCCCGTTCCAGGCGGTGGCTTCGTAGCCCGGCAGCCCGGCCTCGGCCACGGTGGGCACGTTGGGCGCGGCGGGCGAGCGCGCCGCGCCGGTCACGGCCAGCGCCTTGAGCTTGCCGCCGTTCACGTAGGGCATCGACGACAGCATGGTGTCGAACATGATGTCGGCCTGGCCGCCCATCACGTCTGTCAGGGCCGGCGCGCTGCCGCGATAGGGAACATGCACCATGCGCACGCCGGCCATGGCGCCGAACAGTTCGGCCGCCAGGTGGGTGGACTGGCCGTTGCCCGACGAGGCGAAGGTCAGCTTGCCCGGCGTGGACTTGGCCAGCGCGATCAGCTCGCGCACGTTGCTGGCCGGCAGGTCGGGGCGTGTCACGATCACCAGCGGGCCGGCGGTCAGCAGCGACACGGGCGCGAAGCTCTTGCGGGTGTCGTAGTTCAGGTTCTTGAACAGCGACATGTTGATGGCGTGGGCCGTGGTCGCCAGCAGCAGCGTGTAGCCGTCGGGCGCGGCCTTGGCCACCATGTCGGCGCCGATGTTGCCGCCGGCGCCGGAGCGGTTGTCGACGATGATGGTCTGCTTGAGTTCGTCGCCCAGGCCCTGCGCGACCACGCGGGCCACGATGTCGGTGGGACCGCCCGGCGGGTACGGCACCACCAGGGTGATGGGTTTGGTCGGCCAGTCCTGGGCGGCCGAGGCGGCGGCTGCCACCAGGGAAAGCGCGGCCAGGGCCGTGCGGCATGCTGCGATTGCGCGCATGATTGTCTCCTCCGTCGTGCGGATATGTTGTTTTGCTGGGGATGGTGTTGCCGGCGGCGCTTCAAGGCGGCCGGCGCGCCTCGAAACCGAGCAATGCGCGGCCGTCGATCGTGATCGCGCGGCCCATGACCTGCTGGCCGATGGCGATGCCGGCATCGGCATGGCCCATCAGCACCGCGCCCTCTTCCAGGCGCACCAGCACCAGCACGTAGGGCACGCGCGCGCGCCAGAAGGCGTCGGGCGCGCGGTGGATCTCGGTGCGCGCCAGCACTACGCCCGCGCCGCTGCTGCGCCGCCATGGCAGGTTGCTGCCGCCGCAATGGGCGCAGGCGTAGGGGCGCAGCGCCCACCACGCGCCGCAATCCTCGCAGCGTTGCAGTTCCAGCGGATCGCGGGCGTTCATCGACGGCCCTCCGCCTGCAGCACCAGGCTGACGTGGGCGGACAGCACGCCGCCGTCAGCATGCACCAGCGCGCAGCGCGGCGCGCCCGCCTGCCGCGATCCGGCCCGGCCCGCCAGCTGGGTCCAGGCCTCGGCCACGTGCGCCATGCCGCCCGCCACGCCGGAATGCCCGAACGACAGCAGGCCCCCGTGGGTGTTGAGCGGCAGCGGTCCGGCGGCGTCGAAGTCGCCGCGCCGCGCGCGATCCGCCGCGCCGCCGCGCGGCGCGAAGCCCAGTTCTTCCAGCAGCATGGCCAGCGTGATGGTGAAGGAGTCGTAGATGCCCAGGTAGTCGACCTGGTCCGGGCCGATGCCGGCGTCGGCATAGGCCTGGCCGAGCGCGCGCGCCGCGCCGGTGTCGAGAATGTCGCGCAGCGCCGACAGGTGCTGGTGGCGATGCGCCTGCCCCGCGCCGCTGATGCGCACCGGCCCTTCGTCGGCGCCGACCACCAGCGCCACCGCGCCGTCGGAAATCGGGCAGCAGTCCAGCAGGTGCAGCGGCGTGGCGATGGGCCGGGACGCCAGCACCTGGTCCACGCTGATGGCTTCGTTCAGGTGCGCATGGGGGTGGCTGGCGGCGTGGCGGCGCATCAACGCGGCGAGCTCGGCCAGGTCTTCGCGGCGGGTGCCGGTCCGGTGCATGTAGGCGGAGGCCAGCAGCGCGTAATAGGCTGGCACCGACGCGCCGTTGGGCACCTCGGTATCGGCTTCGCCAACCTGCGCCAGTGTCTGGATGGAGGCGTCGACGGCCTGGCCGGTCAGGCGGTTCTCGCCCGCCACCACCAGCACGCGGCGGCAGCGGCCGGCGCGCACCAGTTCGCGCGCCAGCATCACCATGGCCGCGCCGGTGGCGCCGCCCATCTGCATGCCGTGGGCGTAGCGCGGGTCCAGGCCCAGCTTTTCGCTGAGCAGCGTGGCCAGCATCAGGTGCGGAAAGGTGGTCGCGTAGCCGCACAGCACGCCGTCGATATCGGCGCGCCGCAGGCCGGACTGCGCCAGCGCGGCGTTGGCGGCCTCGGCCATCAGGTCCAGGGCCGAGCGGCCCTCGTGGCGGCCGAAGCGCGTGGTGGCCGCGGCCAGCAGGCAGGCGTGGTGGAGATCAGGCATGCGGCATCCAGGCGCGTTCGATGGCGCGGGCTTCGGCGGCCAGCGCCTGGGCCAGTTCCTGTTCGCGCGATTCGACGCGCTCGCTCAATGCCGCCACGCTGAGCGCGGCGATGGCGCGGCCGCTGGGGCCGCGCACGGCCACGCCCAGGCCGCCCATCTTTTCCACCACCACGTCCAGCAGCATGGCGTGGCCGAGCTTGCGGGCGCGCGCCGTCATCTGTTCCAGCAGCCGCACCGGATAGCGCGGGTAGCGTTCCTGCAACCGCTGGTGCACCGGCGGCAGCACCGCCTGGGTTTCGTTCTCGTCCATGGCCGCCAGCAGCGCCAGGCTGCCGGCGCCGATGCCGAGCGGACGGCGGCTGCCGATCTCCAGGTAGTTGGCGCGGATCGGGTAGTCGCCGAAGCACAGGTCCAGGCAGACCGATTCCCAGCCGGTTGGCATCGACAGGATGACGGTGTCGCCGAACTTGCGCGCCAGGCGGATCAGCGCCGGCCGCGCCTGGGCGCGCAGATCGAGGCCGTCGACCATGGCATGGTGCATGGCATAGACCTGCGGACCGAGCATGTAGTGCTTGCTGACCGGGTCTCGCTCCACGAAACCCTCGGCCTCCAGGTCCTTCAGGATGCGCAATGCCGTGGATACGTCCAGCTGCGCCGCCTGAGCGATGTCGGTCAGGCGCTGGACGCGCCGGTTCGACAGGCTGGCGAGGACGCGGCAGACCTTTTTCGTCGCGGAAACAAGGCTGGTATCCGGTGTAGACATGGCAGCGGCAGGACCCGTTGGCTGAACATGGTCACAAGATAGGCAGGCCCGCCGCGAGGGTAAAGTTGCGTCGCAACAAAATTTCGCCCGGCAACAATCGCGGTTTGCCGGGCGATGCAGGCAGCGTCAGGCCGGTTCGGTTTCGGGATGCAGCGAACGCAGCCTGCGCAGCTCCGGGAACCAGTGCATCCACAGTCCCGCCACCGCAATCGTGCCCAGGCCGCCCACCACCACCGCCGGCACCGCGCCCAGCAGCGCCGCCATCACGCCGGACTCGAATTCCCCCAACTGGTTCGAGGCGCCGACGAACAGCGTGTTGACCGCGCTGACGCGGCCCAGCATGTGGTCGGGCGTGTTCAGCTGCACCAGCGACGAGCGCACCACCACGCTGATGGCGTCGGCCGCGCCCAGCACCACCAGCGCGCCCACCGACAGCGGGATCGAGGTCGACAGGCCGAACACGGTGGTGGCCAGGCCGAACAGGATCAGCGCGCCGAACAGCAGGCGGCCGACGTGCTCGCCCAGGCTGAGGCGCGCCAGCGTCAGCGACATCAGCATGGCGCCACAGGCCGGCGCGGCGCGCAGCGCGCCCAGGGCCCAGGGACCGGCGTTGAGAATGTCCTTGGCGAAGATCGGCAGCAGCGCCGTGGCGCCGCCCAGCAGCACCGCGAACAGGTCCAGCGACAGCGTGCCCAGCAGGATGCGGCGCTGGAAGATGAAGGTGATGCCGGCGAACAGCGTGCGCCAGGTGGTGGGTTCCCTGCGCGGCGGGGCGCGGTCGATCGACATGCTGGCGATGCAGGCGAAGCCGCACAGGTACAGCGCCGCCGCCACGCAGTAGACCCACCCGGCCCCCAGCCCGTAGCCGATGCCGCCCAGCGCCGGGCCGGCGATCTGCGCGATCTGGCCGCCGGAGGACGACAGCGCGGTGGCGCGCGGCAGCCATTCGCGCGGCACGATGGCGGGAATCAGCGTGGTCAGCGTGGGCGCCTCGAAGGCGCGCGCCGAACTCATGATGATGAGGGTGGCGTAGATCAGCGTCTTGCCGCCGACGCCGTGCAGCGCGGCGATCGCCAGCAGCAAGGTGGCCAGGGTCTCGACCGCCATGCAGATGGCGACGATCTTGCGGCGGTCGTAGCGGTCGGCCACGTGCCCTACCACCAGCGTCAGCGCCGCCATCGGCAGGAACTGCGCCAGCCCGATCAGGCCCAGGTCGAGCGCGCTGCCCGACAGCGCATAGACCTGCCAGCCCACCGCCACCGAGACGATCTGGAAGGCCAGCGACGCGCCGATGCGCGCGAACAGGAAGTGCAGGAAGGCGGGACGGTAAAGCGGACTGGGGGAGTCTGGGGCGGGCATCGGGACGGGGGCGCGCGGCGTATGCGCGGGCGGGGATCGGAATCCCGCATTCTAGGGAAAACCGCCTGACGGGAAACTAAGAGCATGCGGCAAAGCACCGGGCCGTTGTGCTTTCACAGGCAAGTTTTCGTGCGCTCTGGTACAAGCCAGCCGCCGTGGCGCTGATTAACGTTGCTCCTGCAGCCATCCGGAAGGTGGCGACCATACAAGGGGAACATGATGGGCAAGCCATTTGCCGCCGCCGGGCAGGTAGACCCGATCACGCTGGCCGTGGTGCGCGGCGCGCTCGAGACCGCGCAGCGTGAAATGACAATGACACTGGAGAAAACGGGCCGCTCCAGCGTCTTCAACCTGGCCCACGACTACAGCAACGCGCTGTTCGACCACTATCCGGAAATGATCCTGCAGGGCCAGGATATCCCCATCCACCTCGGATCGCTGATCCCCGCCATGAAGGCCGTGGCCGACTTCTTCGGCGACGATATCCACGAAGGCGACATCATCTATCACAACGATCCGGTCTACCAGGGCAGCCATATTCTCGATTGCTGCATGTACAAGCCGGTATTCCATGAGGGCCAGCTGGTTTTCTGGGCGGTGTGCAAGGGCCACCTGACCGACATCGGCGGGCCGGTTCCGGCGGGCTACAACCCGGACGCGCGCGATCTCTATGCCGAAGGCCTGCGGATCCCGCCGGTGAAGCTCTGGGACCGGGGCGTGCGGCGTGACGACGTCGTCAACCTGCTGCTGTGCAACATGCGATCGCGGCGCGACCAGGAGGGCGATCTCAACGCCCAGTTCGGCGCCTGCCGGGTCGGCGAGCGCCATTTGCGCGCCCTGCTCGCCAAGTACGGCCTGGCCACCGTGCAGGCCGCCATCGCCGAGCTCAAGGACATGGCGGACCGGCATATGCGATCGTTGATCGCCTCGATTCCCGACGGGCGCTATGAAGGCCGGGCGCGCCTGGAGGATGCCGGCCATGGCCATGGCGACATGACCATCACGGCCAGCGTGCAGGTGACCGGCGACCAGGTCCACATCCGCATCGACAGCCCGCCCCAGGTGCCGTACTTCATCAATTCCTATGCCGGCAACTCGCTGTCGGGCATCTACCTGGGATTGATGATGTTCGCGCAGGTGCCTCCGCCCTACAACGCGGGGCTGTACCGCTGCGTCACCGTGGACCTGGGCCCGCAGGGCACGTTGTGCAATGCGCGCGAGCCGGCGCCGCACGTCAACTGTACAACCACACCCATGGAGACGCTGACCGACGCGGTGCGCCAGGCCTTCGAGGCGGCGGCGCCGGAACGGGTGACCGCCTCCTGGGGGCACGCCAGCGGCGTCAACATTGCGGGCGTCAATCCCAGGACGGGGGAACAGTACGTGACCATGGTGCTGGCTTCCATCATCTCGGGCGCGGGCGCCACGCGCCAGATGGACGGCTGGCACGCCTGCGGCCCGCTGTGCTGTTTCGGCGCGCTCAGTTCGGGCGACATCGAATTGCTGGAGTACGCCTATCCCATCATCATCCACCGCTATGGCCTGCAGGAAGACAGCGGCGGCGCCGGGCAGCGCCGCGGCGGCAGCGGCACGGTGTGGGAAGTGGAACCCATCGGCCATGAAATGACGGTGGTCGCGTTTGGCGAGGGGCGCCAGATCCCGACCGGCGGCGCGGCGGGCGCGTACAACACGCTACCCGAGCGCAAGCTGGGACGGCTGGAACAGCATCACGCCGACGGCCAGGTCACCGTGCACCGCAAGAACACCATCCTGACGTTGAAGCCCGGGGAGCGGGCCCGCAACGTCAATCCGGGCGGCGGCGGTTATGGCGACCCGTATTGCCGCGCACCGGAGGAAGTGGCGCGCGACATCCGCAATGGGCTGGTCTCTGCCGAGGCTGCCCGCGCCGAGTACGGCGTGGTGGTCGGCAACGACGGCAATGTCGACTTCGTCGCGACCCGCACGCAACGCATCCGCGATCCCCGCTGAGGAGCACACCATGCAAGGACAATATCGCCTCGGCGTAGACGCTGGCGGCACGTTCACCGATTTCGTCCTGGCCGGACGCGATGGCGCAATCCGCCTTTTCAAGAGCGCATCGACGCCGCAGGATGGCACCAAGGCCATTGCCGCCGGCCTGGCGCAGATGTCGGAGGCGCTCGGCAGACCGGTGCAAGAGATCGTGCGCGATTGCGATCTGTGCATCAACGGCACCACCGTGGCGCTGAACGCGTTGATCGAATTGAAGGGCGTCAAGGTCGGCCTGCTGTGCACCGCGGGCCATGAGGACAGCATCGAAATCCGCCTGGGCCACAAGGAGGAAGGCTATCGCTACGATGCCGACTATCCCCCCGCTCCGCAACTGGTGCCGCGCCACCTGCGCAGGCCGGTGCGTGAACGCGTGCTGGCCGACGGTTCGGTGCACGCGCCGTTGAACGAAGACGATGTGCGCGCCGCGATCGAGGTCTTCAAGCGCGAGGGCGTGCAGGCGGTGGCGGTGTCGTTCGTCTGGGCCCCGGCCAATCCCGCCCATGAACGGCGCGCGCGCGACATGGTGGCGGCCGCCATGCCGGAAGCATTTGTCTGCGCCGGCCATGAGGTCTATCCGCAGGTGCGGGAGTACACGCGCACCTCCACCACCATCGTCAATGCCTATCTGAGCCCCGTCATGGGGCGCTACGTGGCGCGCATCGATGATTACTTCCGCGGCCTCGGGGCGCGTGGCGCGGTGCGCTATTTCCAGTCCAACGGCGGCCCGGCGGTGGGTGACGTCATGCGGCGGCGGGCGGTCAACGCCATCAATTCGGGCCCGGCGTCGGCGCCCCAGGCCGGCCTGTACGTGGCGGCGCCGTTCGGCATCGACAACATCATCACGGTGGACATGGGCGGCACGTCCTTCGACATCACCATGGCCCGCGCGGGCCAGACCAACCTCAACCGCAATATCGACTTTCTACGCCATCGCATCGGCGTGCCGATGATCCATGTGGAAACCCTGGGCGCGGGTGGGGGATCCATCGCCCACCTGAACGCCTTCGGCATGCTGGAAGTGGGGCCGCAAAGCGCCGGCTCGATGCCGGGGCCGGCCTGCTACGGCCTGGGCGGCGAAGCGCCCACCGTCACCGATGCCAACATGGTGCTGGGCTATCTGCGCCCGGATGCGGTGCTGGGCGGCAGCATCCGCCTGGATCGCGAACTGGCCCGCGAGGCCGTGCGGCGGCATGTGGCTGAACCTCTTGGCCTCGGCCTGGCGCGCGCGGCCCATGGCATCGGCACGCTGGTGAATCTGAACATGGCGCACGGCATTCGTGGAATCTCGATCGAGAACGGCTACGATCCGCGCGACTTCGCGCTGGTCTGCGCGGGTGGCGCGGCCGGCATGCACATCGTCGCCCTGGCCGAGGAGATCGGCAGCCGTACCGTCCTCGTGCCCAAGATCGCCTCTTGCCTGTGCGCTTTCGGCCAGGTGATCTCCGACGTCAAATACCATTTCCTGGCCAGTGCCGTGATGCGGCTGGACGAGCATGCCGACATTGCGCGGCTGGATGGATTGTTCCGCGACATGGAGCGGCGCGGTCATGAATTGCTTGCGGCCGATGGCTTCGCGCCATCGCGGATCTCCCTGTCCCGCAAGGTGGAGATGCGCTATCAGGGCCAGATCCACGAGTGCCAGGTCGACGTGCCCGCGGGGAGCTTCACCCGCGAGACCCTGCAGACCGTACTCGCGGATTTCCATGCCCGCCACGAGCAGCTCTACACCTACGCCGAGCCGCATAACCTGGTGGAGCTGGTGAACCTGGAAGTCATGGCGGTGGGCGAGGTGGACAAGCCCGCGCTGCCGAGCCTGCCGCCCGGCAACGGCCATCCCGAGGCCGCGCTCGAAAGCCGGCGCGAGATGTTGTTCGAGGCTGATGGCGCCTGGGTCGACACGCCGGTGTACGACGGGTCGCGCCTGCTTGCGGATGATCGGATCGAGGGGCCCGCCGTGATCGAGGAGCCCACGACGACCATCGTGGTGCGTCCTGGCTGGAACGCCGTCCTGCACCGCTCGGGTACTTACTTATTGACCCGCGATGGCGGCTGATCCAGATTAGGGCCTGTTGAGATCAGAGGGCCTGGCACAGGGAGCGCCAGGCTCTGTACGAGGAATAGCACCGTGGATGCCCGCTACGATACCGCTTCCCTGGCTGCTGTCGACCGCGCCCGCTACTGGAGCACCGCGGTTGGCCGCACCTATTTCAGTCTGCAATTGCAATTCCAGGATGAAGGGCGTTTCGACGGAGCGCTGCATTCGTGGAACCTGGGCGAGCTTTCACTGTCGCGGCTGGCATCCTCGCCGCTGTGCTATCGCCGGTTGGCGACGCATCTGCGGGATGGCTCCGACGAACACTATCTGATTACGGTGCCGCGCCAGAGCGACATCCGCTTCCTGCAGGCCGGGCGCGAGACGCTTTGCCATCCGGGCGCGTTCCTGCTCGAGCATGGCCACAGCCCGTATGAATTCTCGTATGGGCGCGACAACGCCTTGTGGGTGCTCAAGGTGCCGGGCGCGATGATGCGCGGGCACCTGCGTGAACCTGGCCGCTATTGTGCGCTATCGTTCGACGCGACGCAGGGGCCGGGCTGGCTGTTCGCGTCCTACGTCGACCTGATCGGCCGCCAGCTCGACCGTGGCGAAGACACGATGCGCGAGCTGCTGGCGCAGCAACTGGTGGATCTGCTGGTCTGTTCCGTGCAGCAGGATGCGCGGGCGCTGGATCCGGGAGATTCCGCCGTGCGGGCGGCGCACCTGTGCCGCATCGAGGCCTATGCGCGGCGCCACCTGGCCGACTGCGACCTGGGGCCGGAGCGAGTGGCGCGGGCCTGTGGCATTTCCGTGCGCTATCTGCACGCGCTGTACCGCGACGTGGGCCAGACCTTCATGCAATGGCTGCATGAACAGCGCTTGGACCGGGCGGAGCAGACGCTGCGTGGCCCGGCGCGGCCGGTGTCGGTGGCCGGGGTGGCGCAGCAATGGGGGTTCTCGGATCAGTCGCATTTCTCGCGACTGTTCAAGCGGCGTTTCGGCTATACCCCCGGCCAGGCCCGTCGCATGGCCGGGTAGGTCGGGCCGCGCATCGAGGCGGAAGACGCGGCGCGTGCGCGGGATGGGCGAGCGCTAGGCCTTGGGCCAGTAGGTGCCGAAATACCAGAGATTGCCCTCGGGGTCGCGGCAGGCGAAATCACGGCTGCCGTGCGGCGAGTCATAGGGCTCGGCCACGATGGTCGTGCCGTCGGCTTTCAGCCTGGCGTGCAGGGCGTCGGGATCGTCCACCGCCAGATACAGCGCGTCGGTGCGGCGGCCTTGAGGGTCGCCGACCTGTTTGCCGTACTCATCGTCGCGATGCTGTCCCAGCATCAGGATGGAACTGCCACAGGCCATTTCGGCGTGTTGCACGACGGCGCCGTCGCGGTAGACGGCCAGTTCCGTGAAGCCCAGCATGGCGGTCAGCCAGCGCATCATGGCGTCCGGATCGTGACAGCGCAGCGTGGGAAACAGGCGGGGCGGTTCTTTGGAGGTCGGGTTCATCGGCAAGCTCCTGGGGCAAGAGGGAGCCTTCATGATGAACCGATGCGCGGGCCGCGGTCTTGAAGATTTGTTACCCGGCCTGGCGCCGCGCCCAGGCCTGCGGCGATTCACCCGCCAGGTCTATGAATTCACGCGCCAGATGCGCCTGGTCGGCATAGCCGCCGGCGGCGGCCACCTGGGCCCATTCGCTGCCGGGTTGCTGCGCCAGCCGGCAGGCCTGGTGAAAGCGCAGCATGCGCGCCAGGGCTTTCGGGCCCAGGCCCATCTCGGCCCGGAAGCGGTGCAGCAGGTGCTTGCGGCTCCAGCCGATTTCGGCGGCCAGCGCGCCGATGCGCAACGTGCCGTGGTCGCGCAGCAGCAGCCGGTAGGCATGCGTCACCGGTTCCGATGGGGCGCGGCCGAGGCGGCGGAGGATGAATGCCTCGACCAGGGCGAAGCGCCGCGGCCAGTCCGGCAGGTTGCCCAGCCGCTCGCGCAGCGCCGGGCCATCGCGGCCCAGCGCGTCGCCCAGGTCGACCAGGCGGTTCGCCAGGTCCGCGACCATGCCGCCGAAGAAGCGGTACGCGCCGGGCAGCGTGAAGTCGACCTGCAGGCATTCGGCGGCGCCGTCGGAGGCGACGAACACCGGGCCGGCATACAGGCCGGACGCGAAGCTGGACCAGGGCGCCGCGGCGTCCGCGCGGCCCAGTCCGATGCCGAAAGGGTTGCCGAAGCTGATCACCAGCGGCACGGTCAGCGGGGCGCCTTCGAGCCACTGCATACCGGCGCCTTGGCCGCTTTCGCGGTAGCCGGTCAGGTGCGACACGATGCCGGCCAGCCGTGCCGACGGCGGGACCTGGATCAACGCGCAGGACGTCTGGCTGGCCATGCGTGCCCCTTGTGGAAAGACACGCCATCGCCGCGGACGCCGGCGATGGCGCGCGCGTTCAGGCGCCGATCGCCACCAGTTCGGCGCCTTCCGTCACCTGGTCGCCCACGGCGTAGAACAGTTCCTCGACCTTGCCGTCGGCCGGCGCGGAGATGGTGTGCTCCATCTTCATCGCCTCCATCACCAGCAGCGGCTGGCCCTTGGTGACGCTGTCGCCGGCCTTGACGGCAATGGAGATGATCTTGCCCGGCATGGGGGCGGTCAGGCCGCCGCCGTGGTCGCCCTGGGTGTCCTGGGCATGCGCCAGCGGGTCGTACAGGTCCAGCACGCGCGCGCCGCCGTCGCCAAAGACGTGGGCCTTGTCGGCGTGCAGCACCACCGTGCCGGCGCGCTCGCGGTCGTCCAGCGTGATGCGCAGCACGCGCGCCGGGCCATTGACGTTCTCGGCGCGCCAGGCGAAGGGCCGGGCGCCGTCGCCGCCGTCCAGCGTCCAGTCGGCGCCCTGGCGTACGACGGTGACGTGACGGGTTTCGCCGTTGTCGATCCACTGCAGCGTGCGCTGGTAGCGGCCGCCCAGGCGCCAGCCATCGCGCGTGTCCCACGGATCGGCCGGGGCGGCGGCCTGCGGCGCCGATTGCGCCTGGCCCTGGCTGGCCAGCACGGCGGCCGTGGCCAGCGCCAGCGTGGCGGCGTCGGCCGGCGTCGGCTCGGGCAGCAGCGTGGCGCGCTGGCGTTCGATCAGGCCGGTGTCGAGGTCGGCGGCGGCAAAGGCGCTGTCGCGCATCAGGCGCGACAGGAAGGCGACGTTGGTCTGCACCCCCACCGCCTGCGTCTGCGCCAGCGCCTGCAGCATGCGGGCGCGGGCCTGGTCGCGGTCGGCGCCGTGCACGATCAGCTTGGCGATCATGGGGTCGTAGAACGGCGTGATGGTGTCGCCGGTGCGCACCCCGCCATCGACGCGGATGTCGCCGTTGGCGAAGGCGACGTGGGCCGGCAGGCCCAGGTAGGCCAGCGTGCCGATGGAAGGCAGGAAGCCTTTCTCGGGGTTCTCGGCGTAGATGCGGGCCTCGATGGCGTGGCCGTGGATGCGCAGGTCTTCCTGGCGCGCCGGCAGCGGCTGGCCGGCGGCCACGCGCAGCTGCCATTCGACCAGGTCGTGGCCGGTGATCATCTCGGTGACCGGATGCTCGACCTGCAGGCGCGTGTTCATTTCCATGAAGTAGAAGCGGCCGTCGGGCTCGGCGATGAATTCCACCGTGCCGGCGCCCACATAGCCCACCGCGCGCGCGGCGGCCACGGCGGCTTGGCCCATGGCGCGGCGGCGTTCCTCGGTCATGCCGGGCGCGGGCGCTTCCTCGATCACCTTCTGGTGGCGGCGCTGCACCGAGCAGTCGCGCTCGAACAGGTAGACGCAGTTGCCGTGGGTGTCGGCGAACACCTGGATCTCGATATGGCGCGGCTTCTGCAGATAGCGTTCGATCAGCACGCGGTCGTCGCCGAAGCTGGAGGCGGCCTCGCGCTGGCACGAGGCCAGCGCATCGAGGAACGCGCCCGTCGATTCGACCACGCGCATGCCCTTGCCGCCGCCGCCGGCGCTGGCCTTGATCAGCACCGGGTAGCCGATGGCGTCGGCCTGTTCCTTCAGGAATTGCGGGTCCTGGTTGTCGCCGTGGTAGCCGGGCACCAGCGGCACGCCGGCCTTCTCCATCAGCGACTTGGCCGCGGACTTGCTGCCCATGGCGGCGATGGCCGATGCCGGCGGGCCGACGAAGGCGATGCCGGCCTGTTCGGCGGCTTCGGCGAAGGCTTCGTTTTCCGACAGGAAGCCGTAGCCGGGGTGGATGGCTTGGGCGCCGGTGTCGCGCGCGGCCTGCAGGATGGCGTCGGCGCGCAGGTAGCTGGCGCGCGGCTCGGGGCCGCCGATGTGCACCGCGACGTCGCAGGCGGCGACGTGGCGGGCGTTGGCGTCGGCGTCGGAATAGACGGCGACGGTGCGGATGCCCAGGCGGCGGGCGGTGGCGGCGACGCGGCAGGCGATTTCGCCGCGGTTGGCAATCAGCAGGGTATCGAACATGGCGTTATCCAGACTGGGATGATTCGTTGACTACGTTGCAGCGGCGAGCGCGTTGCATCCAAAACCCTCACACGTCGCATCACGCCGACCTTATCGGGGACACCGCGGATCCGGCTTCGCCGGTCCGCCGGTGTCGCCCCCTTGAGGGGGCGCGCGCAGCGCGTAGGGGGTGGGCTTTCTTCTACATCCGGAAGACGCCGAAGCGCGTGTCTTCGATCGGCGCGTTCAGCGCCGCCGACAGCGCCAGCCCCAGCACGCGGCGCGTGTCGGCCGGCGCGATGATGCCGTCGTCCCACAGCCGCGCGGTGGCGTAGTACGGATGGCCCTCGCGTTCGTACTGCTCGCGGATCGGCGCCTTGAAGGCGTCTTCCTCGGCCGCCGACCACTGGCCGCCGCGCGCCTCGATGCCGTCGCGCTTGACGGTGGCCAGCACGCTGGCGGCCTGCTCGCCGCCCATCACCGAGATGCGCGCGTTGGGCCACATGAACAGCAGGCGCGGCGAGTAGGCGCGGCCGCACATGCCGTAGTTGCCGGCGCCGAACGAGCCACCGATCAGCACGGTGAACTTGGGCACGTTGGCGGTGGCCACCGCCGTCACCATCTTGGCGCCGTGGCGCGCGATGCCTTCGTTTTCGTACTTGCGGCCGACCATGAAGCCGGTGATGTTCTGCAGGAACACCAGCGGGATCTTGCGCTGCGCGCACAGCTCGATGAAGTGCGCGCCCTTCTGCGCCGATTCCGAGAACAGGATGCCGTTGTTGGCGACGATGCCCACCGGCATGCCGTGGATGTGGGCAAAGCCCGTCACCAGCGTGGGGCCGAAGCGCGCCTTGAATTCGTCGAACTCGGAGCCATCGACGATGCGCGCGATGACCTCGCGCACGTCGTACGGCTTGCGCGTGTCGGCGGGGATGATGCCGTTCAGTTCGGCCGGATCGTAGCGCGGCTCGCGCACCGGCACGGTGGCCAGCGGCGCCGGCTTCTTGCGGTTCAGGCGCGCCACGGCGCCGCGCGCCAGTTGCAGCGCGCGCATGTCGTTGGCGGCCAGGTGGTCGGCCACGCCCGACAGGCGCGTGTGCACGTCGCCGCCGCCCAGGTCCTCGGCGCTGACTTCCTCGCCGGTGGCGGCCTTCACCAAGGGCGGGCCGCCCAGGAAGATGGTGCCCTGGTTCTTGACGATGATGGACTCGTCGCTCATGGCGGGCACGTAGGCGCCGCCGGCGGTGCAGGACCCCATCACCACCGCGATCTGCGCGATGCCCTGCGCCGACATCTGCGCCTGGTTGTAGAAGATGCGGCCGAAGTGTTCGCGGTCGGGAAAGACCTCGTCCTGCTGCGGCAGGTTGGCGCCGCCGGAATCGACCAGGTAGACGCACGGCAGGCGGTTCTGCGCGGCGATCTCCTGCGCCCGCAGGTGCTTCTTGACCGTCATCGGGTAGTAGGTGCCGCCCTTGACGGTGGCGTCGTTGCAGACGATCACGCATTCGGTGCCGGCGATGCGGCCGATGCCGGTGATGACGCCCGCGCCCGGCGCGTCGCCGTCGTACATGCCGTGCGCCGCCATCGGCGACAGTTCCAGGAACGGCGAACCCGGATCGATCAGTTGTTCGACGCGGTCGCGCGGCAGCAGCTTGCCGCGCGCCACGTGCTTGGCGCGCGACGATTCGCTGCCGCCCAGCGCGGTCCGCGCCAGTTGCTGGCTCAGGTCGTCCAGTTGCGCCTGCATGGCGCGCGCGTTGTCGGTGTAGTCCTGCGACCGCGGATTGATGCGGGATTCGATGATGGGCATGGGGTACCACCCGTCCTGCTTAATGGGATGTTGAAGGCGCTCGGGGTCGAGCGGTTTGTCTCGCTGCCCGCTGAGCCGGGCATTCTTGTCATGGATTAACTCAGCTGCATTTCGTTGCGCCTCTCCCGCACGGCCCGCGACCGACCCGTCGCGGACTTCGCCTTGCGGAAAAGGCGCAGCGAAATGATGCCCCTCGGTGTGCCCGCTGCGCGGGCTTGCGGCCTCCCGAGGCGGCGCTTTTTCCCAGGGACATCCAGGGAAAAAGCGCGCCTCGGGAGAAATACCGCCTTAGACCATTTCGATCGCCATCGCCACGGCTTCGCCGCCGCCGATGCACAGCGTGGCCACGCCGCGCTTGCCGCCGGTCTTGCGCAGCGCGCCGATCAGCGTGGTCATCAGGCGCGCGCCGGAGGCGCCGATGGGGTGGCCCAGGGCGGTGGCGCCGCCGTGGATGTTGACCTTGTCGTGCGGCAGCTTGAAGTCGGTCATGGCGGCCATGGCGACCACGGCGAACGCTTCGTTGATCTCGTACAGGTCCACGTCCTCGGCCTTCCAGCCGGTCTTGGCGAACAGGTTCTTGAGCGCGCCGACGGGCGCGGTGGTGAACCAGTTCGGTTCCTGCGAGTGCTGGCTGTGCGCCACGATGCGGGCCAGCGGCTTGATGCCGAGCTTCTCGGCGGTGGAGGCGCGCATCAGCACCATGGCGGCGGCGCCGTCGGAGATCGACGACGAGTTGGCGGCGGTGACGGTGCCGTCCTTCTTGAACGCGGGCTTGAGCGTGGGGATCTTTTCCGGCATGGCCTTGGTGGGGGCCTCGTCGGTGTCGATCACGGTGTCGCCCTTGCGGCCGGCGACCGTGACCGGAGTGATTTCCCACTTGAAGCTGCCGTCTTCCGTGGCGGCGCGGGCGCGGCGCAGCGATTCCAGCGAGAACGCATCCTGCTGCTCGCGCGTGAACGAATACTTGGCGGCGCAATCCTCGGCGAACACGCCCATGGCCTTGCCCTTGTCGTAGGCGTCTTCCAGGCCGTCCAGGGCCATGTGGTCATAGATGGTGCTGTGGCCGTAGCGATAGCCCTGGCGGCCCTTGAGCATCAGGTAGGGCGCGTTGCTCATGCTTTCCTGGCCGCCGGCGACGACGATGTTGGCCGAACCCGCGGCCAGCAGGTCGTGGCCGAACATGGCGGCCTTCAGGCCCGAACCGCACACCTTGTGGATGGTGGTGCACGCCACGCCCAGCGGCAGGCCCGCGCCCAGCGCGGCCTGGCGCGCCGGGGCCTGGCCCTGGCCGGCCTGCAGCACGTTGCCCATGATGACTTCTTCGACCTGCTCGGGCTTGAGGCCGGCGCGTTCGACGGCAGCCTTGATGGCGACCGAGCCCAGTTCGTGCGCGGCCAGGCCTGACAGGCTGCCGAGCATGCCGCCCATGGGCGTGCGGGCGACGGAAACGATAACGATGGGATCTGACATGACTAGCTCCTGTGTGGGTCGGGACAGCGTGTTTTATGCGGCCGCGCCGGCGGGTGCCGGACGCAGTCGCCTGTCCGTATCGTAAGGGAAAAATTCTTCGATCCGGCCTTGCGCCACGTGGGCGCGACAGGCCTGCCACCACTCCGGTTCCAGCAGGTCGGCATGGTGGCGCAGGAAGGCGCCGCGCACACGCGCGTCGCCCAGCAGGAAACGGCCGAACTCTTCCGGAAAGACGTCGTTGGGCCCGACGGCATACCAGGGTTCGGAGGCCATTTCCGCCTCTTCGTTGGGGGCCGGCGGGATCCGCCGGAAGTTCATTTCGGTCATGCGCTGGATTTCGTCGTAGTCGTAGAACACGACCCGGCCCAGCCGCGTCACGCCGAAGTTCTTGTAGAGCATGTCGCCGGGGAAAATGTTGGCGGCGGCCAGCTGGCGGATCGCGTCGCCATATTCGCGCACGGCCGGCTCCAGCAGCGCGTCCGGCGCCTGGCTCAGGTACAGGTTCAGCGGCGTCATGCGCCGTTCGATGTAGACGTGGCGGATGACCACCGTGTCGCCGGTTTCCTCGATCAGGCTGGGCACCAGGCGCCGCAGTTCGTCGAGCAGCTGCGGCGCGAAGCGGGCGCGCGGCAGCGCCACCTGCGAATATTCCCAGGTATCGGCCATGCGGCCGACGCGATCGTGCAGCTTGACCATCTGGTACTTGCGCCGCACGGTGGCGTGGTCCATGCCGTCCTTGTCGATATGGTCCTTGATCAGCTTGAACACGTAGGGATAGGACGGCAGCGTGAACACGCACATCACCATGCCCTTGATGCCGGGCGCGATGTCGAAGGCGTCGCGCGAATGCGCCAGGTGGTGCAGGAAGTCGCGGTAGAACAGCGTCTTGCCCTGCTTCTGCAGGCCGATCATGGTGTACAGCTCGGCCTTGGGCTTGCGCGGCAAGAGGCTGGCCAGGAAGTTGACCACCGCGGCGGGCGTCTCCATGTCCACCAGGAAATACGCGCGCGTGAAGCTGAACAGCGTGCTCAGGTCGTCCGCGCCCAGCAGCAGCGCGTCCAGGTTCACCTGTCCGGCCGGGTTGCGCGTCAACGCCACGGCGAAGGGATAGACGGTGCCCTGGTTGATCAGGCGGCCGACGATGTAGGCGCCCTTGTTGCGAAAGAACAGCGAGCCCAGCGCATGCACCTGGCAGTCGCTGGCGATGCGGCGGCCGACGTGGCGCGGCAACTGCCGTCGCAGCTGGCCGATGGCAGCGCGCGCCAGCAGGCGGGTGTCGCGTGGCAGGTCCTCGAACGGCAGCGCCAGGCCGAAGTCGGCCACCATGCGGATCAGGCTTTTGTGCAGGCCCTCGGTCACCGGGTAGTAGACCCGGTACGACGGCATGCGACTGTCCAGGTAGTCGGTGGCCACGGCCGGCCGCACGAACAGGAAATCGTTGTGGAAGTAGTCGCGGTGCAGCAGCCGGCACGACACCGAGTTGAAGAAGGTCTCGGCGCATTCGGGCTGGCGATGCTCGCCCAGCAGGCCGACGAATTCCTGCTTGATCTGTTGCCAGTAGGCGGTCTGCGTTTCAGTCAGCGCGGCGCCCGCGGCGCCGTTCGCGCCGTTGGTGCCATGGGCGCCGACCGCGCCCTCGGGCCGCCCGCGCAGCACGCCTTCGAGCTGGCTGGCGCACTCGCGCACGCGCATGTCGTAGTACTCGATGCGTTCGCGCGACAGGCGCTGGATGCCGTGCCAGTCGCCCGATTCGAACAGCGCCTTGGCGCGCTGCGCGCTGTAGCGGAACAGCGCGTAGTGGCGGTCGAAGCCGGCCAGGATGCGATGCGCGACGTCCAGCGGCGAGGGGCCCTGCGCGGGCGCCTGCTCGATGTGCTGGACGTCGGACGTGCGGATCATGGCGGACTCGGGCCGAATCAGGCCGTCTCGGCGAACAGCTCGCGGCCGATCAGCATGCGGCGGATCTCGCTGGTGCCGGCGCCGATTTCATACAGCTTGGCGTCGCGCCACAGGCGGCCCACCGGGTATTCATTGATGTAGCCATTGCCGCCCAGGATCTGCACGCCCTCGCCGGCCATCCAGGTGGCCTTCTCGGCGGTGTACAGGATCAGCGCGGCGCAGTCCTTGCGCACCTGGCGCACGTGCTCGGCGCCCAGGCGGTCGAGGTTCTTGCCGACCTGGTAGCAGAAGGCGCGGCTGGCCTGCAGCGTGGTGTAGAGGTCGGCCACCTTGCCCTGGATCAGCTGGAATTCGCCGATGGCCTGGCCGAACTGCTTGCGGTCATGGATGTACGGCACCACCACGTCCATCACGGCCTGCATGATGCCGACCGGGCCGCCGGACAGCACGGCGCGTTCGTAGTCCAGGCCGCTCATCAGCACCTTGACGCCGCCGTTGACCTGGCCCAGCACGTTTTCCTCGGGGATCTCGCAATCCTGGAACACCAGTTCGCCGGTGTGGCTGCCGCGCATGCCGAGCTTGTCCAGCTTCTGCGCCACCGAGAAACCCTTGAAGCCCTTTTCCACCAGGAACGCGGTGATGCCGCGCTGGTGCGCCTCGGGGTCGGTCTTGGCATAGACCACCAGGGTGTCGGCGTCGGGGCCGTTGGTGATCCACATCTTGGAGCCGTTCAGCACGTAGCGGTCGCCCTTCTTGTCGGCGCGCAGCTTCATGCTGACCACGTCCGAGCCGGCGCCCGGTTCGCTCATGGCCAGCGCGCCGACGTGCTCGCCGGAAATCAGCTTGGGCAGGTACTTGGCCTTCTGCGCCGGGGTGCCGTTGCGGTTGATCTGGTTGACGCACAGGTTCGAGTGGGCGCCATAGGACAGGCCGATGGACGCGCTGGCGCGGGAGATTTCCTCCATCGCCACCATGTGGGCCAGGTAGCCCATGTTGGCGCCGCCGTATTCCTCGCTGGCCGTCATGCCCAGGACGCCCAGGTCGCCGAACTTGCGCCACAGGTCCATGGGGAACTGGTCGCTGCGGTCGACTTCGGCGGCGCGCGGCGCGATCTCGGCCTGCGCGAAAGTGCGCACGGCGTCGCGCAGCATGTCCAGGTCTTCGCCCAGATCGAAGTTCAGGCCAGGAAGGTTCATCGCTGTCTCCGTGATAGTGGGTACTTACATTTTTATGGGCGCCTGCGATCGCGCCGGATCTCGCCGCGTGGCCCCATGATGCGCTGATCGACGCTGGCTACGCAATGATGCACCGCAAATATTACGTTTACGTAAACGTAAATAAGAGTCGGGTTTTCCCTAGGCAAATGTTTGCGTCGCCGGCGGCGCCCCTGGGTACTATTCCCCGGATCCTTGAAACTTGAAATTTTGTTACGGAGTCAGCGGTGTCCGACCTGGCCAATCTCGACGATATTGTGGCGCTGCGGCGCGACCTGCACGCCCATCCCGAGCTCTGCTACGAGGAGCACCGCACCGCCAAGGTGGTGGCCGACGCCCTGCGCGGCTGGGGCATCGAGACCCACACCGGCATCGCCAAGACCGGCGTGGTCGGCGTCATCAAGCGCGGCACTTCCGACCGCGCCATCATGTTGCGCGCCGACATGGACGCCCTGCCGATGCAGGAAGAGAACCAGTTCGAACACCGTTCGCGCCACGACGGCAAGATGCATGGCTGCGGCCATGACGGCCACACCGCCATGCTGCTGGCCGCCGCGCGCCACCTGCAACAGGAAGGCGGCTTCGACGGCACCGTCTATTTCTGTTTCCAGCCGGCCGAGGAAGGCGGCGCCGGGGGCCGCGCCATGATCCAGGACGGCCTGTTCGAGCGCTTCCCCTGCGAAGCCGTGTTCGGCATGCACAACTGGCCGGGCCTGGAAGCCGGCTCGTTCGGCGTCTGCGCCGGGCCGATGATGGCGTCCGCCAACGGTTTCAAGATCACCGTGCGCGGCAAGGGCGGCCATGCCGCCGCGCCGCACGACTGCGCCGACCCGGTGCCGGCGCTGTTCGCCATCGGCCAGTCGCTGCAGACCATCCTGACGCGCAGCAAGCGCCCGCTGGACGCCGCCGTGCTGTCCATCACGCAGGTGCAGGCCGGCGGCAGCGTCATCAACGTGATCCCGGGCAGCGCCTGGCTGGGCGGCTCGGTGCGCGCCTACAGCACCGACGTGGTCGACCTGATCGAGCGCCGCATGCACGAGATCGCCGGCAGCATCGCCGCCGCCCACGGCTGCGAGGCCGAGGTCTACTTCGAACGCCGCTACCCGGCGCTGATCAACACGCCCGCCGAAACCGAGTTCTGCATGCAGGTCATGCGCGAGGTGGCCGGCGCCGACCACGCCCGCGTGATCGAGCCGGTGATGGCCTCGGAGGACTTCGCCTTTCTGTTGCAGGCCAAGCCCGGCTGCTACGTGTTCCTGGGCAACGGCGACGGCGATCACCGCATGGCCGGCCATGGCCTGGGCCCCTGCATGCTGCACAACACCAGCTACGACTTCAACGACGCCCTGATCGCGCCGGGCGCGAGCTACTGGGTGCGGCTGACGCAGCGCTATCTGGCTGGCTGATTCACGCGCGGCCGTCGCGACGCGCGTGTCGCCTTCGCGGTCACTGCCTTTGTCGCCACCACAAGTTTTCCTTTTGCCTTACCCGTTTCACGCATTACCTCACGCAGTGCTACGCAACACCACAAGGAAGCTATGAAAAAGAAGATGTTGTTCACGGCCGCGGGGGCGGCCCTGGCGATCATGACGGGCGGCGCCGCGCTGGCGCAGGGCTGGCCCGCCAAGCCCATCACGCTGGTCGTGCCCTACACCGCCGGCGGCAGCGCCGACGCGATCGGGCGCCGCCTGGGCGACGTGCTGCGCAAGGAGGCCAACGCCACCGTCATCGTCGAAAACAAGCCCGGCGCGGGCGCCTCGGTGGGCACCGACTTCGTGGCGCGCGCCCAGCCGGACGGCGCCACCCTGCTGCTGGCTTCCACCAGCCCGCTGACCATCTTCCCGCACCTGGCCAAGACCAACTACGACCCGATGAAGGACCTGACGCCGGTGGCCAGCGTGGCCGTGGCGCCCGTGGCCATCGTCGCCACCAAGGCCCTGCCGGTGAAGGACTTCGCCGGCCTGATCGACTACGCCAAGTCGCACCCGGACGGCGTGCGCTACGGCACGCCGGGCCAGGGCACCGTGGCCCACATCGGCATGGCGGCGCTGACCACGCAGACCGGCACCAGGATGCTGCACGTGCCCTACCGCGGCAACAGCCAGGCGCTGACCGACGGCCTGGGCGGCGTGGTCGAACTGCTGGTGGTCAACACCGACGTGGTGCTGCCGCACGTGGCCAGCGGCGCGCTCAAGCCGCTGGCGGTGATGGCGCCCGAGCGCCTGGCCGCCTGGCCCGACGTGCCCACCATGGCCGAACTGAAGCTGCCGCAGGCGCAGTACTACTCGAACTTCGGCATCTTCGCCCCGGCCAACCTGCCGCCGGCCGTGTCGGGTCCGCTGCAGGCCGCACTGGCCAAGGCCGTGGCCAGCCCCGAGTTCAAGGACCTCCTGGCCAAGTCCTACCTGCAGCCCGGCACCGCGTCCGGCGACGCTTTCGCCAAGCAGGTGCAGGCCGAGTTCGCCAACAACGCCCGCATCATCAAGGAAGGCAACATCAAGGCGGAATGACGCCGGGGCGCGCGTCCCCGCCGGGACGCCGCGCGAGCAATGCAAAGCGCGCTCCACGGGGAGCGCGCTTTTTCATTTTCGGAGAGGCGGACCGGCGTCGCGCCGCGTCATTGGGACGGGCCGGCGCGTGCTGGCCCGTCGTGTGCCCACGCGCCTTCGCGGCAATCGGTCAGGCCGTCTTCGGCCCGAACATGATCACCAGCATGCCGGCCAGGCACAGCCCCACGCCGACGTAATCGCTGACGCTGGGCCGCACGCCATCGACCGCCCACAGCCACAGCAGCGCCATGCCGATGTACACGCCGCCATAGGCCGCATACACGCGCCCCGACGCGGTCGGGTGCAGCGTCAACAGCCAGGCGAACAGGGCCAGGCTGACGGCGGCCGGCGCCAGCAGCCAGATGGAATGACCGCGGCGCAGCCACAGGTAAGGCAGGTAGCAGCCGATGATCTCGGCCAGCGCGGTCAGGACGAACAGCGCGAAGGTTTGCAGCATCGCCATGGCAGGCGCTTCAGGATCGTTGCTGCGCCAGCAGCTCGTGGCACTGGCGTTCCTGCACCGCGATCTCCTGCAGCGTATCCTCGATGTCGCGGCGCTGCTGTTCCAGCGTGGCGCGGTGCTGGGCCAGCACCGCCAGGTACTGGCGCAACTGCACCTCGGTGTCGCCAGGGCCGTCGTACATGTCAATCAGCGTCAGGATCTCCGACAACTGCAGGCCCAGGCGCTTGCCGCGCAGGGCCAGCTTCAGGCGCGTGCGGTCGCGCGGCCCGAAGATGCGGTTGCGGCCCTCGCGCGCCGGGCTGACGATCCCCTGGTCTTCATAGAAGCGGATCGTGCGGGGCGTGACGTCGAACTCGCGGGCGAGCTCGGAGATGGTCCAGGTTGACGGGGACATGCGACGTGTGGCAGTTTACGTAAACGTAAATTATGATGACTTGACGCGATCGTCAAGCGTGGAGAGCGAGGCAATGAACCCCAACGAACAGAAGCTGCAGTATCCCTGGGCCGATTTCCAGCCCGAAGCCGGCCGCGCCCATCAGGTGGCCGAGGGCGTCAAGTGGATCCGCATGCCGCTGCCGTTCGCGCTGGATCATATCAATCTCTGGCTGCTGCGCGATCGCATCGACGGCCGCGACGGCTGGACCATCGTCGACTGCGGCATCTCGCGCGACGAGGTCAAGACGCTGTGGGAACAGGTGTTCGAGAACGAACTGGAAGGCCTGCCGGTGCTGCGCGTCATCGTCACCCACATGCACCCCGACCACATCGGCCTGGCCTACTGGCTCTGTGAACGCTGGGACGCGCGGCTGTGGATGACCATGACCGACTTCATGGTCGCGTCGCTGTGGTCGTCGCGCCGCAATGACGCCGGCGCCGGTCCCGGCGGCCAATCGGCGGTCGACCATTTCGCCCGCCACGGCCTGACCGATCCGGACGCGCAGGAACAGATCCGCCAGCGCGCCAACTACTTTCCCAACCTGGTGCCGGCCGTGCCGTCGCGCTACACCCGCATCATGCATGGCGACGCGGTGCGCATCGGCGCGCACGACTGGCGCGTCATCGTCGGCTACGGCCACGCGCCCGAGCACGCCTCGCTGCATTCGCCCGGCCTGGGCGTGCTGATCTCCGGCGACATGGTGCTGCCGCGCATCTCCACCAACGTCAGTGTGTTCGACTACGAGCCCGACGCCAACCCGCTGCCGCTGTACCTGCGCTCGCTCGACGGCTACGCCGACGTGCCGCGCGACACGCTGGTGCTGCCCTCGCACGGCCGGCCGTTCAAGGGCCTGCACGAACGCATCGCGCAGCAGCACGAGCACCATCGCGACCGCCTGGCCGAGGTGCTGGAAGCCTGTAAGGCCGGACCGCAATCGACCTCGGACATCGTGCCGGTGCTGTTCAAGCGCAAGCTCGACCTGCACCAGCTCACCTTTGCCATGGGCGAGGCGCTGGCGCACCTGCATGCGCTGTACTTCGAAGGCAAGCTGACGCGCAGCACAGGCGCGGACGGCATCGTGCGCTTCAAGGCAGCCTGACGCCGCTCCCAGCCACGTTGCGCGGTGGCGTCCCGCGGGCGCGAACCGGCGCGCGTGGCTTCGCCGGGCCGGCCTTCGCCAGGCTCGCGCCGGCCGGCGGCCTCAGCGCGTGGCCGTCGCCAGCCGCACGGCCAGCCCCACGAACACCAGCGCCGCGACGCGGTTGAGCCAGCGCTTGGCCGTGACCGAGCGCTGCAGCAGTTCGCCGAACGCGCCCGAAAAGAAGGCGATCGCGCCGAACACCAGCAGCGTGGCCAGCATGAACACCGCGCCCAGTTGCACCGTCTGCCAGCCCACCGAACCCAGTTTGGGCGAGGTGAACTGCGGCAGGAAGGCGAAGAAGAACAGCAGCACCTTGGGATTGGTCAGGTTCATGACGATGCCGCGCCGGTACAGCGCGGAGGTCTTCATCGGCTCGGGCCGCTGGCCGTCCTCGGCATGCACCGGCGCCCGCAGGATCTGCCACGCCAGGTAGGCCAGATACGCCGCGCCCGCCAGTTTCAGCACCGTGAAGGCCACAGGGGAAGCCGCGAACACGGCGGCCAGCCCGAGCGCCACGGCGGCGGTGTGGCCCAGCAGCCCGGTGCACAGCCCCAGCACCACGAACAGCCCGGCCTTGCGGCCCCAGATGGCCGATTGCATCAGCACGAACAGGTTGTCGGGCCCGGGCGTGAGGGCCAGCAATACGGCAATGCCGAAGAACGCGATCAGGGAATCGAGGGGCAACATGGGGTCTCGCCAGGGTCGGGCGGCGCCTTGCGCGCCGGCAATCAAGTGGCATCATACGAGGAAACCAAGGAGACACCATGTCCGCCGTACCCGAATCCGCCGCCGCGCGTCCCGACGCCGCGCTCGAAGACTGGCTGCGCGCGCGCCACAGTTGCCGCGCCTTCCTGCCCGAGCCGGTGCCGCGCGCCACCATCGAACGCATCCTGACGCTGGCGCAGCGCACCGCGTCCTGGTGCAACTGCCAGCCGTGGCAGGTGACGGTGGCCTCGGGCGATGGCGCGCGACGTCTCAGCCGGGCCCTGGTGGAACGCGCCGGGCAAGCGGGCTTCACGCCCGATTTCCCGTTCCCGCGCGAGTACCAGGGCGACTACCTGGCGCGGCGCCGCGAGTCGGGCTTCCAGCTGTATGGGGCCGTGGGCGTGGCGCGCGGCGACCGCGAGGCCTACCGCCGCCAGGAACTGCGCAACTTCCAGTTGTTCGATGCGCCGCACGTGGCCATCATCACCACTGACGAGGCGCTGGGCGAATACGGCGCCATCGACTGCGGCGGTTATGTGGCCAATTTCCTGCTGGCGGCGCAGGCCAACGGCGTGGCCACGGTGGCGCAGGCCTCGCTGGCGATGTATCCCGAGGTGCTGCGCGAACAGCTGGGCATCGGTGCCGACCGCCGCGTGGTTTGCGCCATTTCGTTCGGCTATGCCGACGCCGCGCATCCGGCCAACAGCTACCGCACCAGCCGCGCCGACCTGGACGCGGCGGTGCGCTGGATCGACTGACACCCGACCCCGGGGGCGCGACATCCGCGCGCGTTCCTGCTACGGTTCGGGTTCTCCCAATACGCAAGCATTCCCTCTTGAAGATGGCTACCAAACACATCGATACGGTTTTGCAGCACGCGGGCACCGCCCCGTTCAACCCCGAGACGGGCACGGCGCCGGTGCCGCTGCCGCCGATGCGGGCCAGCACGGTGCGTTTCGAGAACCTGGCGGCCCTGGAAAAGGCCCAGCGCAACAAGGCCGCCGGCGGCCGCGCCACCACCTATGGCCGCATGGGCATGGACACGCACGCGGCGCTGGAGCAGGTTTTCGCGCAGCTCGAAGGCGGCACCCACGCGTATCTGGCGCCGTCGGGCCTGTCGGCCATGACCATGGTGATGCTGGCGCTGTGCTCGGCCGGCGACCACGCGCTGATCTCCGATTGCGTCTACGGCCCGATGCGAGAGCTGGACGATGCCGTGCTCAAGCGCATGAACATCGCCGTCACCTACTTCGCCGCCGGCGAAGACCTGGACGCGTTGGTGCAGCCCAACACCAGGCTGCTGTACGTGGAATCGCCCGGCTCGCTGCTGTTCGAGATGCTCGACATGGGCGCCATGGCGGCCATTGCGCAGCGCCACGGCCTGGTGCTGGCCACCGACAACACCTGGGGCTCGGGCTACATCTACCGGCCGTTGACGCTGGGCGCGCAGGTGTCGGTCATCGCCGGCACCAAGTACGTGGGCGGCCATTCCGACCTGATGCTGGGCGCGGTGGTCACCAATGACGAGGCGATTGCCAAGAAGCTGAACCGCACCCAGTACGCGATGGGCTACTCCATCAGCGCAGACGACGCCTGGCTGGCGCTGCGCGGTGTGCGCACCATGCCGATCCGCATGGCGCAACACGCCCGCCACGCGCTGCAAGTGTGCGAGTTCTTCAAGAGCCGTCCCGAGACCGTGCGCCTGTTCCACCCCGCCTGGCCGCAGGATCCGGGCCATGCACTGTGGCAGCGCGACTGCACGGGCTCCAACGGCATGCTGTCGGTCGAACTGTGCCTGTCGCCGGCGGCCGCGCGCGTGTTCGTGGACGAACTGGAACTGTTCGGCATCGGCTTCTCGTGGGGCGGCTACGAAAGCCTGGTGCAGCTGGTGTCGCCCAAGGACCTGTCGCACCATCGCTATTGGGGCGAGGGCCAGAACGCGCTGGTGCGCCTGCACATCGGCCTGGAGTCGCCGCAGGACATCATCGCCGACCTGACCCAGGCGCTGGAAAAGGCTGCGGCGGTCAAGGGCTGACGTCTCAGGCGTTGGCGCGGATCCACGCGCCGATGCGCGCGGCGATGTCGTCGCTGTTGTCGTCCATCATGGGCATGTGCGAGTTGCCACGGATGCCCATGCCGGCCAGGCGCCAGCTGGTGACGCGGCCGCCGCGCGCGGCCAAGCGGTCGGCGTAGGCCTGCCCGGCCGCATCCAGCTTGGCCCACAGCGGCGTGGCGTCCAGATAATCGCCGTAGACGAACAGGAAGGGCTTGCCCGCCGCCGCGGCCGGGTCCACCTCCTGCGAGAAGCCCGACGGTTCGATGCCGATGACGCCGCGCACCAGATCCGGCCGCGCCTGCAGCGCGCGGTAGGCCACTTCGCCGCCATGGCTGTGCGCCAGCACCAGGCACGGGCCGATGCGCTCCAGCGCGGCGCACAAGCCCGCCAGCGCCGCATCGTTGTTGCCCAGCCAGCGCGGCACGGCGTGGCGGATGAAATCATCGAAGGCCGCCAGCGGAAAGCGCTGGCCGTCGAAGGCGCGGCGCTGCGCGTAGTCCTCGGCGCGGCCCAAGCGGAACAGCGACCAGCTTTCCTCGGCGTTGCGCACGATGGGTGCATCCGGCCAGACCTCCTCGAACGGTGTCCAGCCGGCGCGGCCGCGCTCGACGTTGTCGACCACGTAGACCGCGTGGCCCTGCCGCAGGAAATGCTGCAGCCAGCCATGCCGGCCGTCCGGCGTCTGTTCCCACATCGCGCCGGTCATGCCGCCGCCGTGCAGCAGCACCAGCGGCAGCGGGTGGCGGCGTTCGGCCGGGATGAAGTACTGCACGTAGGCCTGTTCGACGTGGTACAGCCCGTTGGGGTCGTACGTCAGCGAGGCGGTCTTGGTGAAGGCGATCTCGCGCACCGGGCGGCCGCTGATATGCGCCTGCCGCCCGCCCGCGTAGAAGCTGCCGAAATCGGCCAGCGCCAGGGGGCCTACTTCTTGACCAGCGGACATTGGCTTTCCGACAGGGGCCAGGCGAGCGAGTCGCCGGGAATGGTGCGCACGATGTTGTAGTAGTCCCAGGGCGCCTTGGACTGGTCGGGCGATTTCACCTGCGCCAGCATCATGTCGCGCACCACCAGGCCGTCTTCGCGGATGTGCGCGTTCAGGCTGAAGGCGTCGTCGATCGGCATCGACTTCATCTTGGCCATCACCGCGTCCGAATCGGTGGTGCCGGCCGCCTGCACCGCGCGCAGGTAGTGGCGCACCGAGCTGTAGACGCCGGCCTGCAGGAAGGTGGGCGGGCGGCCCAGGCGGGCCTCGAACTTCTTGCTGAAGGCGCGGGTGCCGTCGTTCATGTCCCAATAGGACGGCACCGTCAGGTAGGTGTGCTGCGCGGCCTGCAATCCCAGGCTGTGCACGTCGGTCAGCAGCAATAGCATCGCCGCCAGCTTCTGGCCGCCGCTGGCGATGCCGAATTCGGCCGCCTGCTTGATCGCCGAGATGGTGTCGCCGCCGGCGTTGGCGACGGCGATGATCTGCGCCTTGGAGGCCTGCGCCTGCAGCAGGAACGAGGCGAAGTCCGAGGCGTTGAGCGGATGGAACACGGTGCCCACCACTTCGCCGCCGTTGGCCTTGACCACGGTCTCGGTGTCGGCGGCCAACTGCTTGCCGAAGGCGTAATCGGACGCCAGGATGAACCAGCGCTTGTTGCCTTCCTTGACCACGGCGGTGGCGGTGCCGCGCGACAGCGCGTAGGTGGTGTAGGTCCATTGCACGCCATACGGCGAGCACTGGGCCTGCGTCAGCGCGGTGGTGCCGGGGCTGGAGAACAGCACCAGCTTTTTCTTTTCGCGCGCGATGCCCTGCACCGCCAGCGCCACCGACGAATTGGGCACGTCCACCACCACGTCGACGCCATCGGTGTCGTACCACTTGCGCACCATGCCGCTGCCGATGTCGGGCCGGTGTTGGTGGTCGCCGGACACCAGCGCCACGGGCTTGCCGAGCACGCTGCCGCCCAGTTCCTCGATCGCCAGGCGGGCCGCTTCGACCGAGCCGCGCCCGGTGGCGTCGGCGGTGACGCCGGCCATGTCCGTCAGGACGCCGATCTTCACGCCGTCGGCGTCATTGGCTTGCGCCGCAAGGCCGGCCAGCGCCAGGCTCACGCCCAGCGCCGCGCGGCGCAGGAATTGCTGTCTCATCTTCCACCCCTTGTAGGCCGCGCGTGGCGGCGAATAATTATGGGAGGAAGTGTAGCTCGCGGCGGGCGCTTTGCCGCCTGCGCCCGCCTTGGGGATGACCCCATGAAAAACGCCCCGGCCGGTCGGCGCGGGGCGTCGTCATGAACGCGGTTCAGGCGCGGATCACTTGCCGCGGGCCATCGGGATCAGCTTGTTCACTTCCTGCAGGGCGCCTTCGTAGCTGTTGCCCGCCATGACCGGCGAGGTCATGAACTTGCCGCCGACGGCGAACGACGGCGTGCCTTCGATGCGATAGGCTTCGGCCAGCTGGTTGGCGCGCTGCACCTGGGTCTGCACGCTGAACGAATCGAACACCGAGTCGAACTTGGCGCGGTCCACGCCCTGCGCGGCGGCCCACTCGCCCATGGCCTTCTTGTCGATCAGGCGCTTGTGCTCGCCGTGGATGGCAGTGAAGACCTTGGCATGCAGGTCCGGCCGATCCAGGGCCACCAGGGTGTAGTACAGCTGTTGCAGCGGCTTCATGCCGGCGTTGAAGGCGATCGGCACCTGCTTGAGCACGACGTCTTCGGGCTTGGTCTTGGCCCAGTCCTCGACCATGGGTTCCATGGCGGCGCAGTGCGGGCAGGTATAGGCGAAGAATTCCAGGACCTCGATCTTGCCCGGGGTATCCGACGGCAGCGGCGGATTGATCGGCACATAGGCCTGGGTGCCCTGGGCGTGGCTGACCGGGCTGAAGAACGCGGTGGCGGTCAGCGCGGCGGCTGCCAGGATGCGGATGAGCTTGGGGGACAGCATGATGGGGTGAGGTTCCTGAACAAAGAGGTTACAGACAGGGCCGGGCCTGGATTAGTTCAATCAAAAACCATGATGGGCGCGCCATGTTACTGGCGCACCACTGCCGTTTCGATCTTGTTCTCGCCCAGCCGGCCACGGGCGCGGTTCATGTCGTCCAGGCGGGCGAACGGACCGACGCGCACGCGGTTGATCGGCTTGCCGTTGACTTCGGCCTTCTGCACCGCCACCGGCAGGCCCAGCAGGATGATGCGAGCCTTGAGCGATTCGGCGTCGTCCTGGCCGCGGAAGGCGCCGGCCTGCAGGTAGTACGAGCCATTGGCCGACGCGGTCGGGGCGGCGCTGGCGACCGGCGCCTTGGCCGCGGGGGCCGGGGTCGGCGCCACCTTGGCGATGGGCGTGGGCGGCGCGCTGGCGGCCGGCGCGGGGGCGGCCGCGGGCGTGTTGTTGGAGGTCGGCAGGGTGGCGATCAGCGCGCCCAGGTCGTCCGACTTGCCCGCCGGCGCGGTGCCGCCCGCGCCCGGCAGCGGCGCGGGCGCCGTGGCGGTCGGGCCGGTGGGCGGGGAACCCGCCGCGCCGTCGCGGCCGTACAGGCCGGCGTTGGGGTCCGGCGCCTGGCGCGGATCGGGCAGCTTGCCGGCGTCGCCCTGGCGGGTGGCGCGATCGACAAAGGGCACGGGCGCCTTGGTGACGTAGAACGCCACGACGGCGGCGACGATCAAGCCGAGGAGCAGACCGGCCAGCGCCCCGTACAGGGTGCTGCCGCTTTCGCCTGACCGGCGGGTGGATTTGCGCTTGGTGGCCATGTACCGATGTTACATCCGCTCGGGGGCGGACACGCCCAACAGCGCCAGGCCGTTGGCCAGCACCTGGCGCGTGGTCGCGGCCAGGCGCAGGCGCGCCAGCTTGAGCGCGGGGTCGTCGACCAGCACGCGCTCGGCGTTGTACCAGCCGTGGAAGTCGGCGGCGCAGTCGCGCAGCCAGAAAGCGATGTGGTGCGGGGCCAGTTCCTGGGCGGCCAGCGCCACCACGTGGGGGAACTCGGCCAGTCGCTGCATCAGCGCGAATTCGCTCGGCGCGGTCAACAGGGACGCATCGGCCGCGGCCACTTCCGCCGCCGGCATGCCGGCGTTGTTGATGACCGAGCAGATGCGCGCGTGGGCGTACTGGATGTAGTAGACCGGGTTCTCGTCGCTCTTGGACAGGGCCAGGTCGACGTCGAACACGAATTCGGTGTCGGCGCGGCGCTGGATCAGGAAGTAGCGCACGGCGTCGCGGCCGACCCAGTCGATCAGGTCGCGCATGGTGACGTAGCTGCCGGCGCGCTTGGAGATCTTGACCTCCTGGCCGCCGCGCATCACCTTGACCATCTTGTGCAGCACGTACGACGGGTAGTCCTTGGGAATCCCCTCTTCCAGCGCCTGCAGGCCGGCGCGCACGCGCGCCACGGTGCCGTGGTGGTCGCTGCCCTGGATGTTCACGGCGCGGTGGAAACCGCGTTCCCACTTGGCTTTGTGGTAGGCCACGTCCGGCACGAAATAGGTGTAGCCGCCCTCGCTCTTGCGCATGACGCGGTCTTTGTCGTCGCCCGTGCCCAGTTCGGTGGTGCGCAGCCACAGCGCGCCGCCTTCTTCATAGGTATGGCCGCCGGCGATCAGCGCCTTGACGGTGGCCTCGACCCGGCCCGAGGTGTACAGCGAGCTTTCCAGGTAATAGTTGTCGAACTTCAGCCCGAAGGCCTGCAGGTCCAGGTCCTGCTCGCGGCGCAGGTAGGCCACGGCGAAGGCGCGGATGTCTTCCAGGCTGTCGATGTTGCCGGTGGCGGTGACGGGCTCGCCGTCCGAGGCCTGGATGGTCTTGCCGGCCTGGAAGTCGCGGGCGATGTCCAGGATGTAGTCGCCCTTGTAGCCGTCGGCGGGCCAGTCGGGCGAGTCGGTGCCCACGCCGCGGGCGCGCGCCTGCACGCTGATGGCCAGGTTCTCGATCTGGTTGCCGGCGTCGTTGTAATAGAACTCGCGGGTCACATCCCAGCCGATGGCGTCGTACAGGCGGCACAGGGCGTCGCCCAGGGCCGCCTGGCGGGCGTGGCCGACGTGCAGCGGGCCGGTCGGGTTGGCGGACACGAATTCCACCAGGATCTTCTCGCCGCTGCGGGCGGCGCGGCCAAAGGCCTCGCCCTGCTCGGCCACGGCCGTGATGACGGCCTGGCGGGCGGCGGCGGTGACGCGCAGGTTGATGAAGCCGGGACCGGCGATCTCGGCGCTTTCGACCAGGTCGCGGGCGCCGGGCAGGGCCAGCAGCGCCTCGACGATGGCCTGGGCCAGTTCACGCGGGTTGCGCTTGGCCGGCTTGGCCAGCTGCATGGCCACGTTGGTGGCGACGTCGCCGTGGGCGGCGACCTTGGGGCGCTCCAGCAGCACGTTGGCTCGGGCCGTATCGGCCTGGGCGTCGGGCAGGCTCTGCGCGACGGCGGCCTGGATCAGGGAGATAAGCTGTTTTTGTTGCTCGGGGAGCATGGGCGTCTGGAGAAGTTCGGGTGGGTGACGAGGGTGGCTGCGGGCGCGGCCGGGCCGCGGGCCCGCGCGCTGGCCCACCGGCGGTGCCGGGGGCGGGGATCGGCCGGCCGGCGCGTCTGGGGAGGCGCGGCCGCGCGGGCGCCGGCAACCTGGGCCGCCGCGGATCCTGCCGTCACGGGAATCTCCTGAATCATAGCTTGATTTGGCGACCGCCACCGGCCACGGGCCGCCCCCGGCGGGTAGGGCGGAGCGCCAGTTGGCATCCCCAGGGCGTTGCGGTAGTGTATTGAAGGTATTCAATCCGTAGGAGACCGGAATATGCTGATTACATTTCACTCCAAGGTCGTGGCCGAAGTCCTGATGCTTACCGACCATGCCGGCGCCCTGCTGCAGGCCGCGGGCAAGTCCTTCGGCGACAAGATCCCCGAGCGCGGCGTGTTCACCGTCGACCAGCTCGGTCCGGCCATCCAGGGCATCGAACGGGCCATCGAAGAGGCCCAGGGCACCCACGACGAGGACGAGGAAGACGAGGACAAGCCGCCGGTGGCGCCCATGGCGCGCGCGGTCGGCCTGAAGGAACGCGCCTTCCCGCTGCTGGACATGATGCGCCAGTCGCAGGCCGCCGGCGCCGAGGTCACCTGGGAAGTCTCCCGCGGCTGGTAGGCAATGTCGCCGGACGGACAATCTGCCCGGCGATTTTTCCCTACCCTTTGCGGTTGACGCCATTTCAAGGAATCCCTGCCATGCGCAGCGACATCACCATCGTTTTCGACACCCGGCGCTCGCTGGACCTGTCGGCCAACGTCGAACCCAGCCCGCAACGCCAGAACGACGCCCGCGACTGGTTCGACGGCGCCTGGGAAACCCTGGGCTGCGAGCCCCTGCGTCCCAGCGGCAAGGTGCTGCTGCTGGACAAGGTGCTGGGCGTGGCCGACGCGCTGGGCTACGACATCCTGTCCACCGACGCCAAGGAGGCCCGCGAGTTCGCCGAGCACCTGGCGCTGGCGCTGGAACGCCCGCGCATCACGGTGGACCTGCCCGGCCTGACGGTCGGTTACTGACCGCCTGGCCGCGCCAACGAAAAGACCCCGCGTGGCGCGGGGTCTTTTGCTTTCCAGGGAAGGCTCAGCGGATGCCGGCCCGCATGAACGACTGCACGAACTGGCGCTGGAACAGCAGGAAGGCAATCAGCAGCGGCGCCGCCGACATCAGCGTGGCGGCCGTGATCACCGACCAGTCGATGCCCTGGTCGGTCGACGAGAACACCTGCAGGCCCACCGTCAGCGGCCGCGATTCCACCGAGTTGGTGATGATCAGCGGCCACAGGAAGTTGTTCCAGTGGTGGCTGACCGACACCAGCCCATAGGCCACGTAGATCGGCTTGGCCAGCGGCACGTAGACCTTCCACAGCACCTGCAGCGCGTTGGCGCCTTCCATGCGCGCGGCCTCCTCCAATTCGCGCGGCACCGTCTTGAAGGTCTGGCGCAGCAGGAAGATGCCGAAGGCCGATGCGAAGTACGGCAGGCCGATGGCGAACACCGTGTCGCGGATGCCGAGCTGGCTCATGGAGCGGTAGTTCTCCACCAGCAGCACGTCCGGCATGATCATCAGCTGCAGCAGCACCAGCATGAAGACGAAGTCGCGGCCGCGGAACTCGAAGCGCGCGAAGGCGTAGCCGGCCAGGGTCGACAGCACCAGCTGCGCCGCCAGCACCATCGTCACCAGCAGGAAGGTGTTGGCGAAGTAGCGCGGGAACGGCGCGGCCTGCCAGGCCCGCGCGAAGTTGTCGAGCGTGAGCGGCGCGAACAGGTCGAAGCGGGTGGCGTAGGCCGGCGGGTGAAACGCCGCCCACACGGCGTACGCCAGCGGCAGGATCCACAACAGGCCAAGCGCCCACGCGCCCAGGGTATCGAGCTTGTCTTTCATTGGTAGTGCGTCCTGCGGTCCAGCCAGCGGAACTTGACCAGCGCCGTCAGCGCCAGCACCACCAGCAGCACGACGGTCAGCGTCGCGGCGTAGGCGGTGTCCCAGAAACTGAAGCCCACCTGGTAGATGTAGTACAGCAGCAGCGTGCTGGCGTTGTCGGGCCCGCCGCGGGTCATGACCACCACGTGGTCCACCAGCCGGAAGGCATTGATCAGCGCATTGATCAGCACGAACAGCGTGGTCGGCATCAACAGCGGCCACAGCACGCGCCGGAAGTACTGCCAGCGCGAGGCCCCTTCCAGCATCGCCGCCTCGCGCAGCGACGGCGACACCGTCTGCAACGCGGCCAGGTAGAAGATCATGAAGAAACCGGATTCCTTCCACACCGTCACCAGCATCAACGCCGGCAGCGCGGTTTCGCGGTTGCCGAGCCAGTTGGGGCCGGGCGAGCCGAACAGCTGCATCACCTGCGCGATCAGGCCGTACTGCGGGGTGTAGAAGAACAGCCAGATATTGGCCACCGCCACCATCGGCAGCACCGTCGGCGTGAAGTACGCCATGCGCAGGAAACCGCGCCCGCGCAGGTTGCGGTTGACCCACAGCGCCATGACCAGCGCGATGCCGATCGAGGTCGGGATGGTGCCCAGGGCGAACCACAGGTTGTTCCAGAGCGACTGCCAGAACACCGGGTCGTCGCGCATGACGGCGTAGTTGTCCAGCCCGACGAAGCGGGCCGGGCGCGCGCCCTTGGGGGTGGAAAAGAAGCTGTGCCAGAGCGTCGCCAGCGCCGGGTAATGCGTGAACGCGGCGAGCAGCACGATGGCTGGCAGCAACAGCAGCCAGCCATAAAGCGCATTCAAAGAGCGGCTCATCGTGCTTGCGGATTTACTTGTAGGAACGCAGTATGCGGTCGGCTTCGCGCTGGGCGTCGGTCAGCGCCTGCTGCGGCGTCTTCGACCCCGTCAGCGCCGCCTGCAGGGCGTCGTTCAGGGTCTTGGTGACGCGCTGGTTCTCGTGGGTCGAGAATTCGGCCACGCTCACCTGCAACTGGTCGCGCGCCACGGCGGCGGCCGGCACATCCTGCGCGTACTTCTTCATCTTCTCGGTCTGCCAGGCGGCCGGCGTCACGGCCACGTAGCCAGTGGCGATGCTCCAGTCGGCGGCGCGCTCGGGCGTGGTGGCCCACTGCGCGAACTTGAGCGCGGCCTGCTGCTGCTCAGGCGTGCCGCTCTTGAAGATGTAGAAGTTGCCGCCGCCGGTCGGGCTGCCGCCGCGCTTTTGCTGCGGCATCATCGCCACGCCGAACGGGAAGTCGGCGTTCTTGCGGATGTTGGTCAGGTTGCCGGTGGTGGTCCAGATGATGGCGGCCTTCTTTTCCAGGAAGTCCTTGGGCGTGGTGCCCCAGTCGATCGTGCCCGTGGGCATGACCTTGTGCTTGGCCGACAGGTCGCGCCAGAACTGCGCGGCCTCGACCACGGCGGGCTTGTCCAGGTAGACCTCGTTGCCGGCCTCGTTCATCAGGATCGCGCCGTTGGGCGTGGTCAGGGCCTGGAACAGCCAGTAGGCGAAGGCGCCGCCCGACGGGATCTCGATGCCCCACTGGGTGGTGTTGCCGCTGGCGTCCTGCTTGGTCAGCTTCTTGCCGTACTCGACCAGCTCGGCCCAGGTGGCGGGCGCGCGCTCGGGATCCAGGCCGGCGGCCTTGAACAGATCCTTGTTGTAGTACATCACGATGGTCGAACGCTGGAACGGCACGCCCCAGGTGTGGCCGCCGGTGCGGCTGTTCTGCATGAAGGCGTCGTAGAAGCCGCCCAGCCACTTCTTGTCGGCGTCGCTCTTGGCCAGCGAGTCGATCGGCACGATGGCGTCTTCGTCGATCAGCGTGAACATGTCGGTCGACAGCAGCACGGCCAGCTGCGGCGGCGTGCCACCCTTCAGGGCGGTCAGCGCCTTGGCGATCGAATCCTGATACGAGCCGGCGTAGATCGGCTTGATCTTGATGCCGGGGTTTTCCTTCTCGAAGTCCGTCACCATGTCATCGACGATCTTGGTGATCGGGCCGCCCACGGCGACCGGATAGTAGAACTCCACTTCGACGGGCTTTTGCTGCGCCTGCGCGGGCAGCGACAGGCAGGCGGCGGCAAGGCTGGCGGCCAGGGTCTTGAGTACGATGCGTCGCATGATTGCGTTTCCTTTCCTGTGGATTGGGCGTCTTCAGCGCCCGACGGTGTTGATGACCGCCGAATCGGCGGCAAAGAAATGCTGTTGTTCGGCCGGCCACGACAGGCGTAGCGCTTCGCCGGCGCGGGCGCGCAGGTGGCCACCCACGCGCACCGCGATCCCGCCGCTGTCGCCGATGCGGCAGACCACGATGGAATCGGCGCCGAAGTACTCCACGCTTTCCACCGTGGCGGCGATGCCGTCGCTGTCGATGCGGATGTGTTCAGGGCGCACGCCCAGCTTGGCGGCGCCCTCCGGCGCGCCGGCGATGGCCGGACCATGGGTACCGGCGATCACCGTGGCGCCTTGCAGCGGCATCAGCTTGATCAGGTTCATGGGCGGCGTGCCGATGAAGCGCGCCGCGAATTCGCTGGCCGGACGGGCATACAGGCCGTCGGGCGTGTCGTGCTGTTCGATCTGGCCGCCGCGCAGCAGCACCACCTGGTCGGCCATGCTCATGGCCTCGGTCTGGTCGTGCGTGACGTACACCATGGTGATGCCCAGGTCCTGCTGCAAGGCGCGGATCTCGCGCCGCATCTCGTGGCGAAGCTGCGCGTCCAGGTTGGACAGCGGCTCGTCCATCAGGCACACCGGCGCTTCGGAAATTACCGCGCGACCCAGCGCCACGCGCTGCTGCTGGCCGCCCGACAGTTGCGACGGCTTGCGGTCCAGCAGATGGCCCAGGCCCAGCAGCGAAGCCACGCGTTGCAGGCGGCGGTCGTAGTCGCGCGCCGGCTCCTTGCGCACCTTCAGGCCGAACAGGATGTTCTCGCGCACCGACAGGTGCGGGAACAGCGCGTACGACTGGAACACCATGGAAATGCGGCGCTTGGCCGGCGGCAATTGGGTGACGTCGCGGTCGCCGATGCGGATGGTGCCGGACGTGGGCGTGTCCAGGCCGGCGATCATGCGCAGCGTGGTCGATTTGCCGCAACCCGATGGGCCCAGCAGCACGGTGAAGCTGCCGGCCGGCACGGTGAAGCTGACGCCGTGGATCGCGGCCGCGCCGCCGTATTGCTTGGTGAGATTATCCAGAACGATGGATGACATGCTGTCTCTTGGATCTAGTTTTCTGATCCGTCTGCGGCGCGTGCGATGAAAACCTTTTCATTGTGCAGCGCAAACATGACGGAGATATGGCAGGGCATAGTGTTTGTAATCGAGATCGGGGCTCAGGCGAAGGGATATGGCCCGGGGTATTCCCCAATCACGGCGTGGTGCGTGACCAGCGCGCCGTCGTGCCACCAGTGCAACTGGTAGCCCGGCGGCTCCATGATGTATTGCAGGGTCGGGCGCGGCCCCAGCTCCAGCGCCAGCTGGTGCGCGGTGCCCGGACAGGTCGAGGCAATGGTGCCGCCGAAGCGGCGGAAGATGGTGCGGTGCAGGTGGCCGCACAGCACGCGCTCGACGCGCGGATAGCGCGCCACGATGCTTTCAAGTTCCGGGCCGCCGGCCAGCAGGCCGATGTCGTCCATGTGCTCGATGCCGGTCTGGAATGGCGGATGATGCATCAGCACCAGCGTCGGCCGGTCGGGCTGTTCGGCCAGGCGCGCGGCCAGCCAGCCCAGGCGTTCGTCGCACAGCTCGCCGTGGCTTTTCATCGGCACCACCGTGTCCAGCGCCAGCAGGCGCAGCGGATAGGTTTCGACGGCATACTGGATGAACGGCCCCTGTCCTTGCAGATAGCCATGGTCCGGGAAGGCGGCGCGCAATTGCGCGCGGTCGTCATGGTTGCCGGGCAGCAGGAAATAAGGGATTTCAAGCGCCTGCAACTGCTCGCGCAGCGCCTGGTATTCATGCGGACGGCCCAGGTCGGTCAGGTCGCCCGTGATCAGCACGCAGTCGGGCCGCGGCGTCAGCGCGTTGAGCGCGCGCACCGCCGGGCCGAGGAAGGCGGCAGGGTCGATGATGCCGTACGCCTTGTCGCCCGGGGTGCGCATGTGCAGGTCGGTAATCTGTGCGATGAGCATGACACGTGTCTCGATCGGTATTTATTCTGGAAGGGGTTCAGCGGCGCACCGGCGCCGCGGTGCCGCCCACCACGATGCAGTGCGGCAGGCGGTTCGATTGCGGCGGCTGGCCATGGATCTGCGCCAGCAGGTTGGAGCAGGCCGCCTGGCCGATGCCGTCACTGGGTTGCGCCACCGTGGTCAGCGGCGGCGTCAGCAAGGCGCCGAAGCGCATGCCGTCGAAGCCGCAGACGGAAATATCGGACGGAACCGACAGGCCCAGCGCCACCAGGTCGGCAATCACGGCCGTGGCCAGCAGGTCGTTGGAACAGAACAGCGCCGTCGGCGCCTGTTTGCCGCGCAATGCGGACTTGATCGCCTCGGCGTCGCTGCCGGTGTGCGAATTCATGGCGATGTGCTGGATCGGTTCCAGGCCCAGCTTCTTGGCGCAGGCGCGCGCGCCCGACAGGCGGCGGCGAGCGCGATCGGAGGCCGTCAGCGGGCCGGTCACGATGGCGATGCGCCGATGCCCCAGCGCCGCCAGGTGCGAGACCATGTCAATGGCGGCCGCGCGATTGTCGACCGAGGCATAGGGATGGTCGGCGGATTCGTTGTAGACCAGCACGTAGGGCATGCCGGCGCTGTCCAGGTCGTCCAGCGTGGCGCTGCGGGCCGCGTCCGCCACCGTCAGGATCAGGCCGTCGACCTGGTGGTCGATCAGGCCCTGCACCGCGGCCGATTCCACCGCCGGGTCATAGCCGGTGGCGGTCAGCATCACGCTGTAGCCGGACTCGCGGGCGCGCCGTTCGGCGCCTTCAAAGCACTCGGCGAATACCGGATTGGATAGCGTCGGCAGAATCAATCCGATCGTGCGGGTGCTGCCGGAACGCAGGCTGCGGCCGACGCGATTGGGCCGGAAACCCGCGCGCTTGGCGATGGCGCGGATGTGCGCCAGCGTATCCGGATGGACGATTTCGGGCTGGTTGAACGCGCGCGAAACCGTGGCGGGGGAAACCCCCGCCTTGCGGGCCACTTCGATGATGGAAAAGCGGGGCGATACGCGCGACGCCATGGCTACATTGCTGCCGGTTTGCTGAAAACGTTTTCATCTTACAAGACAAATATGACCTTTGTGTTGCACCCGTTTGCGCTATGCTGATAACAACGCAACAACATAAGGCCAAGGCGCGGCGTGGCGCGAAAATCCCTGCGAAAACACGGTTTTTTCAGTGGTTTTCCCAATTGACGCGACGCGCACAATGGCTGGGTTTGTCATGACGGGCACGCATCATGCCGCGTGCCGTATCGGGACAAACCCCAGGTCAAGGGGACCGGGTGCGGAAGTCAGTACCGCGCATATCGCGCGGCACCGGGATAGAGGAAAGGATCATGTCTACTGCCTTAAACAGACTTGGCGCGCTTGAAGCGGCGCGCAAGCTGCAACGGCGCGAATTGACCGCGGTGCAATTGGTGCGAGCCTGCTTTGCGCGCATCGAGCAACGCGAAAACACCATCCATGCCTGGACGGCGCTGCAGAAGCAGGCCGCCCTGGATCACGCGGAAGCCCTGGATCGCGGCCCCCTGCGCGGCCCGCTGCATGGCCTGCCGATCGGCGTCAAGGACCTGTTCGACACGGTCGATCTGCCCACCCGCTACGGTTCCCCCATCTACGAACGCCACCATCCCGGGCTGGACGCCGCCGCCGTGGCGTTGTGCCGCCATGCCGGCGCCATCGTGATCGGCAAGACCGTCACCACCGAATTCGCCACCTACCAGGCCGGCCCCACGCGCAATCCCCGCAACGAGGCCTACACGCCCGGCGGCTCCTCCAGCGGCTCGGCCGCCGCGGTCGCCGACGACATGGTTCCGTTCGCGCTGGGTTCGCAGACCGCCGGCTCCATCATCCGCCCCGCGTCGTACTGCGGCATCGTCGGCTACAAGCCTACGTTCGGGGCCATTCCGCGGGCCGGGGTCAAGAGCCTGGCCGAATCGCTCGACACGGTCGGCGGCTTCGCCCGCTCGGTGCCGGACGCGGCCCTGTTCGCCTCCGTCATGATGCGCGATCCGCGCCTGCTGGACCTGGCCTACGACGCCAAGCCGCGCATCGGCATGTACCGCAGCCTGCAATGGCGCCATGCCCAGTCCGAGACCAAGGAAGCCTTTGCCCAGGCCGCCGCCACGTTGTCGCGCGCCGGCGCCCACGTCGAGGAAGTGCCGTTGCCGCCCGAGCACTGCATGCTGGTGCAGCTGCATGCCGACATCATGGCGTTCGAGTCGTCGCAGGCGCTGGCCTACGAACGGCTGGAACACGCCGCGCAGCTCAGCCCCAAGATCCAGGCGATCCTCGAGGCCGGGGCCCAGATCAGCGCCGAGGAACACATCAAGAATCTGGCGCGCGCCGCGGAATCGCGCGCGCGCGTGGACGGCTGGTTCGACAAGTACGACGTGCTGCTCGCGCCCGCCGCCAGCGGCGAGGCGCCGTTCGCCGACCTTGGCACGGGCGACCCGCAGTTCTCGCGCGCGTGGACGCTGTTCGGCCTGCCGTGCCTGAACCTGCCGTTCGCCACCGGCCCGCAGGGCCTGCCGGTCGGCCTGCAACTGATCGGCAAGCGCCACGATGACCACCGCACCCTGGCGATCGCCGCCTGGGTCCACGAGCGGCTGCTGGCCGCGCGCGAGCCCGACATCGGCGCATCCGATATGTGGCCGCGCGGTTGAGGGGCGCGCCGCGCGCCCGTCGCGGTCGAACGCATCACGCAAGAAGAAAGCCCGCCGGATAAAGGCGGGCTATTTTTTTGTGCGGCGCGGCTTCACCGTAAGAAGCGCACGGGGAACGCGGCGGCGGTAACCGCCGCGCCCGCGGCCTGGCGGCGGATCACGCGGCCTGGGCGGCTTCCTGTTCGGTGGTGACGGCGCCGGCGTTGATGTGGCGGTTCACCGCGCTCAGCACGGCCTGGAACGAGGCCGTCACGATGTCGCGGTCGATGCCCACGCCGAAGCCCGTGCTCGAATCTCCGACGCGCAGTTCCACGTAGGAGGCGGCGCGGGTGTCGGTGCCGGTGCCGATGGCGTGCTCGTGGTAGTCCATGATGCGCACCGGCACGTCCAGCGCGGCCACGAAGGCCGAGATGGCGCCATCGCCCTTGCCCGTCACGATGCGGCGCTCGCCGTTGTATTCGAGCTCGGCCTCGATGCTGAAGTGCTGGCCTTCGCCGGCGGCCGGATTGCCGTCGATGCGGTGACGCACCAGCTTCCACGGGGCCTTCTGCTCCAGGTATTCGCGGTTGAAGATGGTGTGCACGTCGTCGGCCGTGACTTCGCGGCCGGTCTCGTCGGTGACGCGCTGGATGGCGCGGCTGAATTCGATCTGCAGGCGGCGCGGCAACACCAGGCCGTGTTCCTGTTCGAGCAGGTACGACACCCCGCCCTTGCCCGACTGGCTGTTGACGCGGATCACGGCGTCGTAGCTGCGGCCGAGATCGGCCGGGTCGATCGGCAGGTACGGCACTTCCCACACGGCGTCGGGCTGCTGTTGCGCAAAGCCCTTCTTGATGGCGTCCTGGTGTGAACCGGAGAAGGCCGTGAAGACCAGGTCGCCCGCATACGGATGGCGCGGGTGCACGGGCAACTGGTTGCAGTACTCGGCGCAGCGGCGCACTTCGTCGATGTCCGAGAAGTCCAGGCCCGGGTGCACGCCCTGGGTGTAGAGGTTCAGGGCCAGCGTGACCAGGTCGACGTTGCCGGTGCGCTCGCCGCTGCCGAACAGGCAGCCTTCGATGCGGTCGGCGCCGGCCATCACGGCGAATTCGGCGGCGGCCACGGCGGTGCCGCGGTCATTGTGCGGGTGCACGCTCAGCACGATGCTGTCGCGGCGCGCCAGGTTCTTGTGCATCCACTCGATCTGGTCGGCGTACATGTTCGGCGTGGTGGCCTCGATGGTGGCGGGCAGGTTCAGCACCATCTTGCAGTCCGGCGTGGGCTCCCATACGTCGGCCACGGCGTTCGAGACTTCCAGCGCGAATTCGGGTTCGGTCGTGCTGAAGACTTCGGGCGAGTACTGGTAGCGCCACTTGGTTTCCGGGTGCTTGGCCATGTACTGCTTGACCAGGCGCGTGCCGGTCGTGGCGATGTTCTTGATCTCGTCCTTGGTCATGTTGAACACGACCTTGCGGAACGCCGGGGCGCAGGCGTTGTACAAGTGGACGATGGCCTGCTTGGCGCCGGCCGCGGATTCCACGGTGCGGCTGATCAGGTCTTCACGCGACTGCGTCAGCACGATGATGGTGACGTCGTCGGGGATGCGCTTTTCGTCGATGAGCTTGCGCACGAAATCGAAGTCGGTCTGCGAGGCCGACGGGAATCCCACCTCGATTTCCTTGAAGCCGATCTTGACCAGTTGCTCGAAGAAGCGGAGCTTGCGCTCGACGCTCATCGGCTCGATCAGGGCCTGGTTGCCGTCGCGCAGGTCGGTGCTCATCCAGATCGGCGGCTGCGTGATGCGGCGGCTGGGCCAGGTGCGCTCGGAAAAGTCGCGGGCGAACGGCGTGAAGGGGACGTATTTGGTGGCGGGGTTGGCAAGCATCATCACTACACCTCGATCGGTTTCTTGTGAATCCCGGGATCGGTTTCCTCGGCCGGCATGCGGCCGGATGGCGGCCTGGTGCCAGGGTTGGCCGCATTCGCGCGGCGCAAGATTCAGTTTTGAAAAGGGGAAATCGCGTGTGGCAAGCGTGGCTGCCGAGCTACCACGGGGACACTAGGCCCGGCAACCGATCGGTAGGTATAGCGATAGCGCGATGAAGGCGGTACGAGCGCGCAGGCCGGCAACCGGAGCGGCAAAGCGTCCGGTGGCAATCGCGAGGGAGGTGCGGTAAGCGGCCATAGGTTGCTAGTCAAACATACTTTTGCGGGCAGCGCAATCGGGAAGGCGATAAAAAAGCCGGGGACAGATCGTCCCCGGCTGGCGTCACACGCGTTATTGCATTTGCATGTGGCCGTTCTTGACCACCTGGCCCAGGCGCTCGCGCTCGCTCCTGGCGAACTCGACGAAGCTGGCGCGCGAACCGCCGCCCGGCTCGATGCTGCTCTGGCGCAGCGCGTCCTGCACTTCCTTGGTCTGCAGCGACTTCTCGACGGCGGCGTTCATCTTGTCGAGCACGTCGGCGGGCGTGCCGGCCGGCGCGTACAGGCCCGCCCAGTGGCCGATGCGGATGGCCGGGAAGCCTTGCTCGGCGGTGGTGGGAATGTCGGGCGCGCTGGCCATGCGCTTGTCCCAGGTGGTCGCCAGCGCCTTGAGCTTGCCGCTCTGCACCAGCGGCAGCGTGACGATGCTGGCTTCCGAGGTGGCGTCGACCTGCTTGCCGATCACCGCGGTCACGCCTTCCGAGCCGCTCTTGTAGGCGATGGGCTCGACCGGCAGTCCGGTGGCCTCCTTGACCATCTCGGCCACGAAGTGCGGCGTACTGCCGTTGCCGGCGGTCGAGAACGTGATACGGTCGGTCTTGGCCTGCTTGGCGCGTTCGACGAAGTCCTTCAGGTCCTTGGCGGGGTTCGACGGATTGGCCACGATCACCGACGGCGTGATCGACAGCAGCGCGACCGGGGTCAGTTCTTCGTCCTTGTAGGGCTGGTCCGAGCGGATCAGGCTGTTGGTGACGGTGCCGTTGCTGCCCACCAGATAGGTGTAGCCGTCGGCCGCGCTGCGCGCGACGTGCGCGGCGCCGACCACGCCGCCGGCGCCGGGGCGGTTTTCGACGATGACGGGCTGGTTCAGGGTCGTGCCCACCGCCTTGGCGATGATGCGGGCGACCAGATCGTTGGCGCCGCCGGCGCTGAAGGGCGCGACGAAGGTGATGGGCTTGTCGGGCCAGGCGGCGGCTGCCGGGGCGGCGACGAAAGCGGCCGAGCAGGCCAGCAGAAGGCCGGCGGCATACCGGACGGGGGTACGGAACATGTAAAGCAACTCCAGGGGGGCTGGCCGCGCATCCGACTGGTCTCTGCAATCGGCTTGGTCTGGTTTTAAAGTGCGCGGCCGCGGTTGCGCGAGCCTGGAGGGCCAGTATAGGGGAGCCCGGCTGGCAGGGGACTGAAACAAGCAGGCCGCCTTGCGGCGGCCTGGGTCGTCGAACGGTGGGGGGCGCGCCGCTCAGCGGGCCGGGCCACCGATGCGCGGTTCGACGTAGCGCGGTTCGCGGGCGTCGCGAATGTCACGGGAATCGCGCGCATCGCGGCGGCCGTCGTCGCGTCCGTCGCGCGGCGGGCGGGCGGTGGCGCCGTCGAGGATCTCGGCCTGCTCGGCCACCATGGCGATCTTGCCGATGCGGTTGTGGCGGATTTCCGACAGCGAGCGATGCAGGTCGCCGACAGTGAACGGTTCTTCACGGCCGCCCCAGGTCCAGCGCAGCACGCCCAGGGACTCCTCGGACAACTGGGGCGCCAGGTCGGCCAGCACGCCGGTGCCGATCGGGGTGGCGCGGCCGGAGGCCAGGCTGGCCGACAGCCAGGCGCGCAGGATGAAGAAGACGATCAGGGTCCAGATGCCGGCCACGACCCACCAGATGTACGGGTTGACCTTTTGCACCATGTCCATGGTGGGTTGGCCCAGGGTGTGCAGGAAGTCGTAGTTGATGCGCTTGCCGAAATCCAGGATCCAGGAAGCGGCGAGATACCAGACGATCAAGGCCACTGCGATCACGATCGCGCGCACGAGAAGTCTGGGAAGCGCCAGTTTGAGCAGGGTCTGGCCGATCAGGCGGCAATCCTGGCGAACGCGTGCGGGCGAAGTCTGATTCATCATGCAAAATATTGTACCTATGACCCGTCCTATTTTAGAACTGCGGCCCGGCCAGCATCTGACGCTGACCCCTCAACTGCAGCAATCGATCCGGTTGCTGCAGCTGTCCACGCTCGAGCTCGAGGCGGAAATCTCGCAAGTGCTCGCCGACAATCCGTTGCTGGAACGCGACGATGAGCCTGCCTCCGTCGAGACGCAGGCCGAATCCGAGCGCGAGTCGTCGGTGCAGGACGACGAACCCGCGCCCGAGCGCGACACCCCGGTCGAGGAAATGCCGGGTTCGGGCGGGGTCTACCCCGATGATGATTCCAGCCTGCCCGAGGCCGCCCGGCCCGATACCCTGCGCGAGCACCTGCTCGGGCAACTGGTGCTGACCCGCGCCGCGCCGCGCGACGCCGCGCTGGCGGCGCTGCTGATCGACGAACTGGACGAGAACGGCTACCTGGGCTCGCCCCTGGAGGAAATCCTGGGCTGGCTGCCGGCCGAGATGGAGCCGGACCTGGACGAGCTGCGCGCCGCGCTGTCGCTGCTGCAATCGTTCGACCCGGCCGGCATCGGCGCGCGCGACATGTCCGAGTGCCTGCTGTTGCAATTGCGCAATCCCGACACGGCCCGGTTGCCCGAGGCCGCGGATCCCAAGGCGCTGGCCTGCGCCCGCCTGGTCTGCGCCCAGCATCTGGCGCTGTTGGCCACCGGCAACCATGCCAGGCTGTGCGCCGCGGTCGGTTGTGACGAGGCCACGCTGCGCGCGGCGCACGCCCTGATCCTGCGTCTGGAGCCCCGTCCGGGCCGCGCCTGGACGGTCCCGGCGGCCGATTACGCCGTGCCCGACGTCATCGTGCGCAAGACGCGCCGCGGCTGGCAGGTGACGCTCAACAGCGCCGCCGTGCCGCGACTGCAGATCAATGGCCTGTACGCCCAAATGCTGGCCAACCAGAAGGAGTCGGCCCACGCCGGCTTGCAGTCTCAGCTGCAACAGGCGAAATGGATGATCCGCAACGTGGAGCAGCGCTTCGACACCATCCTGCGAGTGGCCCAGGCCATTGTCGACCGCCAGACCGCCTTCTTCAGCCAGGGGCCGGCGGCCATGCGCCCGCTCATCCTCAAGGACATTGCCGGCGAGCTGGGCCTGCATGAGTCCACCATTTCACGCGCCACGACACAGAAGTACATGCTCACTCCCTTCGGTACGCTGGAGCTCAAGCGCTTCTTCGGGGCGGGAGTGTCGACCGATGGCGGCGACGCCACATCCGCCACGGCGGTGCAGACTTTCATCCGCCAGATGGTGGCCGAGGAGAACCGGGCCAAGCCCCTGTCCGACAGCCAGATCATGGAAAAACTGGCCGACCAGGGCATCGTCATCGCCCGCCGAACGGTCGCGAAATACCGCGAGGCACTGCGGATCGCGCCGGCCGCGCTGCGCAAGGCGCAGGCCGCGGCGCGGTGAAATAAGGGACGAATCTTCGGAAAACGTCCCTTATTTCAATAGGTTAGATGACCACGTGGTTGCAAATTATTTACGCTGAGTACTTGCCATTGCATGAACAAATGCCGATAATTATTCTCATGTACATTTGCGTATGTAATGCCATCACCGAACGCCAAGTCCGCGCCAGCGTGGACGCGGGCGCGACGTCGCTTTCCGACCTGCAGTTCGAGCTGGGCGTGGCCACGTGCTGCGGCTGCTGCGCGGCCACCGCCGCCGAATACCTGCCGGGCGGCCGCTGTTCCAGCGTGTGCGATGTGCGCTCGATCGCCGTTCCGGTCAACCCGCCGGCCACCATGGCCGAACCGGGCACGTCCGCGGCGAACAGCAGCTATCCGGTCATCCAGGTCGCCGTCGCCTGAGCGGCGCCGCCACCTGCCACGGCTTGCAGGCCCAGCCCTGCAAGCCGTTGTGTTTCCGTTTCACAAAAATCCCTGATCATTCCCGCCAACTGGCGCACTGGCTCGCGCGCTGGTTCGGACAGGCATAGCGCCAGCTCGGACGGCGGTACCGCCGGCAGCGCGTCGTCGACCAGCCGATGCCCCGCGGCGATGCAGCGGCGCTCCAGCAATGCCACCCCCAGTCCTCCCGCCAGCGCGGCCTGTATTCCCATCAGATTGGGGCTTTCGTAAGCGATGCGCCAGCGGCGTGCAGCGCGTTCGAGCGCGTGAATCGCGCGGTTGCGGTAGATGCAGCCCTGCGGAAAGGCCACCAAGGGCACCGGTTCGGTGCTGGCGGGCAGGGCTGGCGCGCCCGCGATCCAGTGCAAGTGTTCCCGCCAGGTCGCCAGGGCCGGCCCGGCGCCGGGTTCGCGCTTGAGCAGCGCCAGATCCAGGTCGCCCCGTTCCAGGCCGCGGGTCAGGGCCACGGTCAGGTCGCAGCGCACCGACAGCCGGACGCTCGGCCGGGCGCGGGCGAACTGCGCCACGATGGCCGTGAGCGTGTCAGCGGCGAAATCGTCGGGAATGCCCAGCCGGATCACCTCGACCCGCTTGCGGCCGCTGACCGCCTCGCGCACTTCGGTGGACAGCGCCAGCATGCGGCGCGCATAGCCGAGCAGGCGTTCGCCGTCCTCGGTCAGGTGGACCTGGCGGCCTTCGCGCACGAACAGCGTGCATTCGAGGGTCTCCTCGAGTTTGCGGATCTGCTGGCTCACGGTGGACTGGCTGCGGTGCACCCGTTCGCCGGCGCGGGTGAAGCCGCCCGCGTCGACGACGGAGACAAAGCTGTGCAGTAGATCGAGATCGAGCATGGGAGGCGCCTTTGCATCGGTTTTTCAAATACTTTTGATCCAAATAAAGCGTTTGTCAATGGATAGGGCCGCGCCCAGAATGGGCTCATCTTCCTTTGCCCGGACCTGCTGCCATGAAGGCGTCATCGACTTTGCCCGCCACCGCCCTGCCCGCCGACGCGCCGATGGGGGTGGCCTGGGCGCCCATCGCGGCGTTCTGCTTCCTGTGGAGCTCGGCGTTCGCGGCGGCCAAGATCGCGGTGCGCGACTGTCCGCCGCTGACCCTGTTGACCATTCGCTTCCTGATCGCTGGCGCCCTGATGCTCGGCGTGGCCGCGGCCAGCGGCCGTTGGGCTCGGCCCGCCGGCCGCGACCTGGCGGCGCTGGTGTTGCTGGGCGTGCTGAACAACGCGGCCTACCTGGGCCTGAGCTGGAGTGGCATGACGACGGTGTCGTCCGCGTTCACGGCGGTGCTGATCAGCACCAATCCGCTGTTGATCGGCGTGTTGGCCGGTCCGGTGCTGGGCGAGCGGCTCGGCTGGCGCAAGATGCTCGGGCTGTGCCTGGGCCTGGCGGGGGTGGCCCTGGTGCTGCGTTCACGCCTGTCGGGTATGCAGGAGGACCTGCATGGCACCCTGCTGGTGACAGGCGGCCTGGTGGCGCTGGTGGCGGGCACGTTGCTCTACAAACGCCTCAAGCCGTCGACGGGACTGTGGATGGCGACCGGCATCCAGTCGCTGGCCGGTGCGGTGGCGCTGATGCCGGTGGCGCTGATGCACGAGAGCCTCGGCGACGCGCGCATGACGGCCAGCCTGTTCTGGAGCATGGCCTACATGATCGTGGCGGTGTCCATTGGCGGCTACTACCTTTGGTTCATGATCCTGGGCCGCGCCAGCGCCACCGCGGCCAGCGCGCTGCATTTCCTGATGCCGCCGCTGGGCCTGCTGTTCGGCTGGGTGGTGCTGCGTGAATCGGTGTCGTGGCTGGACCTGCTGGGCATCGTGCCGATCGCATTCGGCATCTGGCTGGCGACGCGGCGCGCCGCCTAGGCGCGGGCAGCGCGCGCGTCAAGCTGGCCGAGGCTGGGGCGTGCGCGTGGCGCGGGACCCCGCGCAGCGCGCCAGGGTTGGGTTTGCACAACGTGGCGTGCGGTCGGAACGGTCTGATAGATTCATGGCGTCATCACGCCATTCACGCGGTGCGGCGCGCTTGAAATGCCGCGGCAAATGGGACGCCCGTGTCCGCCCAGCCCGCGAAACCGCGATGCATTGCCCGCAGGACATCGCGCACGCATACTCATTCTCATTCGTCTGTCGCTTTCTTGTAGCGCTCGTAAAGCGGTTTACCAAATGCGCGCCAAGGCTAGGCGCGGCCCCGCGGCCGATGTTAGTCTGCCGGGGTTGCGTACTCGCGGCATCGTGCGCTTCTTGTCGCGATGCAGTGCGCGTCGCGCCTGACTGCAAGGAGTCCATCATGAAAGGCGATAAAACCGTCATCCAGTTCCTGAACAAGCAACTGACCAACGAGCTGACGGCGATCAACCAGTATTTCCTGCATGCGCGCATGTTGAACCACTGGGGTTTCGACAAGCTGGGCAAGCACGAGTACGAAGAATCCATCGGCGAAATGAAGCATGCGGATCGCCTGATCGCGCGCATCTTCATGCTCGACGGCCTGCCCAACCTGCAGGACCTGCACAAGCTGTTGATCGGCGAAGATGTGCCGGAACTGCTGGCCTGTGACCTGAAGCTGGAGCAAGGCGCCCAGGCCACCGTGAAGGAAGCCATCGCCTATTGCGAATCGGTGCGCGACTACGTTTCGCGCGACCTGTTCCAGGACATCCTGGACGACACCGAAGAGCACATCGACTATCTGGAAACCCAGATCGACCTGATCGACAAGGTGGGCCTGCAGAACTACCTGCAAAGCCAGATGTCCGTGCCCGACTGATCGATCGGCCCGGCATGAAAATGGCGCCCCTCGGGGCGCCATTTTTTTGCGTGATCGCGCGTGGCGCGATCTGGACGATGCGGCTTACTGCGGGCGCGCCGGGCACTCGGCCATCGTGCCCCAGGCCCGGTTGGGACCGCAGTATTTGTTGCGGGCCGCCCACGAGCACGAGGGGCGCTCGAAGAAGCCCTGCGTGGCACAGTGGGCCAGTTCGCGCTTGAGCGCATCCTGCCATCCGGGCGCGCCGGGGGCGGGCGACGAATTGGGCGGGGGCGGCGCCTGCACCATTTGCGTATTGCCGTAGCCAGCCGCCTGCTGCCCCGGGGCCTGGCCCTGCCCGCCATTGACGGCGGTGCCGGTGCCGGGCGCCTGCAGGTCGAGCGTGCTGACGTCTGATGTGCCTTGCGGCAGCGGCACTTGCGAGGCGGCGGCGATTTCGCGGGCCTGGTCCTGGCTGATGCGCTCGCGCGAGATCTTCACGGCGGGATCGCTGACGGTGTCGAACAGCGAGACGGTATTGATGGCCCACTCGCGGTCGGCCGGTTTGTCGGGCACGCCGAGCGTGCCATCGATGCGCGGCTGCGGCGGCTGCGCCACGTAGGGGCGCCCGTTGGCATCGAGCACGGGCTGCTGCGACGCGGCCGCATCCTGGCCGGGCGCGGGCGCGGCCTGCGGCGCATGCGCCACCAGCCAGTCACCCAATTGAATACCGCCCCAGGCCGACGCGCCAAGCGCCAGCAGGAGCGTTGCGAATAATAAACGCCAAGACATTGCTACCCTCAATCTGCCGTGCGGTACCCGAACGGGTCTACGCCTTGTCTCCGAAAACCTTGCCGCCGTGCTCGCGCATGGCGTGGAATTTCACATCCGGATACAGTTCCTCGGCCACGCGCAACTGCGCGGGGGAACTGATCAAAAACGCCGCCGCATCGACCACATCATAGGCGATATGGGCGGCATTGGCATCCATGAACTTGCGCAGCGCCTTGGGGTTATCAGAGGTAATCCAACGTGCCATTGTGTAGCGCGAAGGCATCATCCGGGCGTCCACGCCGTACTCGGTCTTGAGGCGGTGGGCCACCACTTCGAACTGCAGCTGGCCGACCGCGCCCAGCAGCAGCGAACCGCCGGCGGCCTCGGGGCGGAACACCTGGATGGCGCCCTCTTCGCCCAGCTGCGTCAGGCCGGTGCGCAATTGCTTGGTGCGCAGCGGGTCCTTCACTTCGACGGCCTGAAACAGCTCGGGCGCGAAGAACGGCAGGCCCGTGAATTGCAGCGTTTCGCCCTCGGTCAGCACGTCGCCCAGTTGCAGCACGCCGTGGTTGGGGATGCCGATGACGTCGCCGGCATAGGCCTCGTCCAGCAGTTCGCGGCGTTGCGACAGGAACGACACCACGTTGTTGGGGCGCATTTCCTTGTTGGTGCGCGCGACCTTCAGGCGCATGCCGCGCTCGAAGCGGCCGGAGCTGACGCGCACGAAGGCGACGCGGTCGCGGTGAGCCGGATCCATGTTGGCCTGCACCTTGAACACGACGCCGGTGAACTTGGGTTCCTCGGGCTGCACTTCGCGTTGCAGCGCGACGCGCGGGCCGGGAGGCGGGGCCTGCTCGACCAGCGCGTCCAGCACTTCCTGCACGCCGAAGTTGTTGATGGCCGAGCCGAAGAACACCGGGGTCTGCTTGCCGGCCAGGAACTGGTCGCGGTCGAAGGCGGGCGCGGCTTCATTGATCAGCTCGATCTCGCCGCTGGCCTGGTCGAAGGCCGAACCGAAGCGGCGCGCGATCTCGGGGTTGCTCAGGCCTTCGATGAAGTCGTCGTTGTCCGAACGGCGCTCCTGTCCGGGGCGGAACACGCGCATGCGGTCGCGGCGGATGTCGAACACGCCGCCGAAGGCCTTGCCCATGCCCACCGGCCACGAGAACGGCACGGCGTCCATGCCCAGGTGGCCTTCGATTTCCGACAGCAGCTCGAGCGGCTCGCGCACTTCACGGTCCATCTTGTTGATGAACGTGATGATGGGCGTGTTGCGCGCGCGGCAGACCTGCAGCAGGCGGATGGTCTGCGGTTCGACGCCGTTGGCGGCGTCGATCACCATCAGCGCGGCGTCGACCGCCGTCAGCACGCGGTAGGTGTCTTCCGAGAAGTCCTGGTGGCCCGGGGTGTCGAGCAGGTTGATGACGCAGTCGCGGTATTCCATCTGCATCACCGACGAGGCCACCGAAATGCCGCGCTGCTTTTCGATTTCCATCCAGTCGGAGGACGCGTGGCGCGAGGCCTTGCGCGCCTTGACGCTGCCGGCGATCTGGATCGCGCCAGCGAACAGCAGCAGCTTTTCGGTCAGCGTGGTCTTGCCCGCGTCGGGGTGGGAAATGATGGCGAAGGTACGGCGCCGCGCTACTTCTTGTGGGATGTTCATGATCGGAGGATTCAACCTGACGCCGTGGCCTGGGCCCGGCGCGGTCCGGTATCGTGCATCGAAACAAGCGGGGCACGCGCCGTTGCCGGCGCGTGCCCCGCGCGTGGAAATTCAGGAATGGCGGCGGAACGAAGCCAGGAACACGCCGGCCAGGATGAACAGCGAACCGAAGGTGCGGTTCATCCAGCGGATGTGCTTGGCGTCGCGCAGCAGGCGCAGCACGCGCGCCGCCAGCAGCGTGTACACGCCCATCGCCACCAGGTCGGTGAACGCCAGCGTGCCGGCCAGCGCCGCGTACTGCGGCGTCAGCGGCAAGGCGGTGTCGACGAACTGCGGCACCACGGCCAGCAGGAACACCGTGCCCTTGGGGTTCATGGTGTTGATCAGGAAGCCGCGCATCACCAGCTCGCGGATCGAGGCCTGCTTGGGATCGCCGGCATCGACCGCGACCGGCGCGGCGTCGGTGCGGATCTGGCGCACCCCCAGGTAGATCAGGTAGGCCACACCCAGGTACTTGACCACGTTGAAGGCCATCTCGGAAGTGGCCAGCACCGCGCCCAGGCCGACCGCGACCACCACGAACTGGAACAGGATGCCCATGATCAGGCCGGCCGTGTTCCAGTAGCCGCGGGCAAAGCCGTACTTCAGTCCGGAGGACATCGCGGAGATGGCCCCCGCGCCGGGCGAGAACGAAATGGCCCAGGAGGCCAGGAAGAACGTCAACCAGGTGGAAAGAGGCATGATGGCGCGGGTCCGTGGGTCGCAGTTACAGGTATGCCGCTGATATTACTTGGAGAGCAGCGCCGCGCGCGGGCCGCCGGCCGGGCGGCCGCCGTTGCCGTTGCCGGCGGGACGGGCGCTGCCTTCGGGACGGCGATGGTTCTGCTGCGGGCGGGCGTCGCCGCGGCCGGCGTGGGCCGGACGGTCGGAGGGCTTGCCGTCGCGCTGGCCCTGGCTGCCGCGGTTGTCGCCGCCGGCGCGGGCCGGCGCCGGGGCGCGGCCGCCGTTGGCGTTGCGCGGCGCGGCGTTGGCCGGGCGCGAACGGGGCGCGCCGGCATTGCCGCCGCGGCCGCCGTTACGGCCGCCGCCACGCGGCTGGCGCGAGTCTTCGTCGCGTTCCTGGCGTTCGAAGGCGGCGGCGCTGGTGGCGGGCGGGGTCCAGTCGGCCACCGGCTTGCGCTCGATGGTCTTCTTGATCAGGCGCTCGATGTCCTTGAGCAGCTTGATCTCGCTGTTGTCCACCAGCGAGACCGCGGCGCCGGTGGCGCCAGCGCGGCCGGTGCGGCCGATGCGGTGCACGTAGTCTTCCGGCACGTTGGGCAGTTCGAAGTTCACCACCTGGGGCAGCTGGTCGATGTCCAGGCCGCGCGCGGCGATGTCGGTGGCCACCAGCACCGTCACGGTGCCGTCCTTGAAGCCGGCCAGCGCGCGGGTGCGGGCCGACTGGCTCTTGTTGCCGTGGATCGCGGCGGCGGTCAGGCCGTCCTTGACCAGCTTTTCGGCCAGGCGGTTGGCGCCGTGCTTGGTGCGCGTGAACACCAGCACCTGGTGCCAGCCGCTTTCGCGGATGATGTGGCTGATCAGGTCGCGCTTGTGGTGCTGTTCGACCAGGTGCACCGTCTGGGTGACCAGTTCGGTGGCGGTGTTGCGCGGGGTGACCGAGACTTCGCCCGGATCGTTCAGCACGCCGCGCGCCAGCGAGCGGATCTCATCGGAGAAGGTGGCCGAGAACAGCAGGTTCTGGCGCTGCTTGGGCAGCAGGACCAGGATCTTGCGGATGTCGCGGATGAAGCCCATGTCCAGCATGCGGTCGGCTTCGTCCAGCACCAGGATCTCGACGCCGGACAGGTCGACCGTCTTCTGGCCGCAGTGGTCCAGCAGGCGGCCGGGGGTGGCCACCAGGATGTCCAGCGGCTTGCGCAGGGCGGAGATCTGGGGGTTGATGTTGACGCCGCCGAACATCACCATGGACGTCAGCGAGGTGTGCTTGCCGTAGGTCTGCACCGATTCGGCCACCTGCGCGGTCAGTTCGCGCGTCGGGGTCAGGATCAGGCAGCGCGGGCGGCCGGCCTTGCGGGCTTCCGGCTTGCGCTGCATCAGCAGATGCAGGATGGGCAGCGTGAAGCCGGCGGTCTTGCCGGTGCCGGTCTGGGCGGCGGCCAGCAGGTCGCCGCCCTTGAGGACCTGCGGAATCGCCTGGGCCTGGATGGGGGTGGGCGCGGTGTAGCCGGTATCGGCAATGGCGCGCAACAGGGAATCAGCCAGCCCGAGGTCGGCGAAAGAGGAAGAGGTAGTCAAAACAACTCCAGCGGCAGCCCGTCGCTCAAGTTGAGAGACTCCAATCCAGGCGGACGAATAAGGAGAAAAGGGAAGCGCCCCTGAGGGCGAAGCTTGGCGGCGAAGTGCCTAGCGGACGCGTGCGGATTGGCAAAGCACGCCTGGCGATTGTAGCCGATGCCGCGCTGCCGCATAAGGGACGCGCGCTATCGGTATAGCGAAGTAACATTTTGCACATAAAAAGCACGAAATTAGTGTAATCCCTAGTCCACGCTCCCTATAATCCGTCGGCTTACCTCCACCAAAAGAATTAAGGGTTGCTATGAAAAAGGCGGCAATAGCGGGTCTGGTCGTTGCACTGGGCGCAATCTGGACCGGCACGGCCTGGTACACCGGCCAGAAGGCCGAGGCGTTCGTCAAGCAGTCGATCGAAGACGGCAACGTCGAACTGCGCAAGCTCGGCGAAAAATGGGGCGTGACGCCCGTGATCGAACTGATGTCGTTCGAGCGCGGCGTGTTCTCGTCCACCGAGCGCTACCGCGTCAAGTTCGCCCTGCCTGCCAAGGATGGCAAGCCGGCCGAGGAACGCGAGATCCAGTTCGTCGAGCACCTGTCGCACGGCCCCTTCCCGTTCTCGAACCTGGCTTCGGGCAAGCTCGCGCCGGCGATGGTCGCCAGCCGCTTCCAGATCGAGGAAACGCCGGCGATCAAGGGCTGGTTCACCGCCACCAAGGGCGCCACGCCGCTGTCCGGCGCCTATAGCGTCAGCTACGGCAAGAACGTCACCGGCACCTTCAATCTGGCGCCGGCCGAAGCCTCGACCGACAAGACCAAGCTGACCTTCTCCGGCATGACCGGCGACGTCGACTTCGACACCAAGAGCAAGCACGGCGTCCTGGCGCTCAAGAGCGACAGCCTGACGCTGGCCGGTCCGGCCGGCGAGAGCGATATCGTCGGCATGGCGGTCAAGGGCATCACGCTCAACAGCGACCTGGCGCCGGGCAAGAACGACATGGCCATGGGCAGCCAGAAGCTGGTCCTCAAGGAATGGACCATCACGTCCAAGACCCAGCCGCCGGTGCTGCTCAAGGACACCAGCATCGCGGTGGACCTGGCCGAGGCCGATGCCGGCGTGAACGCCAAGATGGTGCTGGACTTCGGCATGATCAATGTCAAGGAAAAGGACATGGCGGGCCTGCAGCTGGCCATCGGCATGAAGAACATGGATCCCAAGGCGCTCAAGGCCCTGAACGACGTCTATGAAGCGTCGTCGCGCCGCATGATGCAAAGCGGCGACGACGAGGCCAAGCCCGAGTTCACGCCCGAAGAGCAGCAGATCCTGAAGACCAACGTCGAACTGCTGCTGGCCGGCAACCCCAGCCTGTCGGTGTCGCCGCTGCAGGTGCGCACCGCCAACGGCACCTCGACCTTCAACCTGGACGTGGACCTGGCCAAGCCGGCCTCGACCGACAAGCCGGCCAGCGACCTGGCCATGGAAGCCATCCGCAAGCTCAACGCCAAGCTGGTGCTGTCCAAGGCCAACGTGGCCGACCTGATGGCGATCGAGCCGCAGATGCGCGGCGTGCCGGCCGACCGTGCCGCCCAGACCGCCAAGGGCCAGGCCGAAATGGTCGGCACCATGGCGGTGGCGATGGGCGTGGCCAAGGCGGAAAACGACAACATCGTTTCCTACCTGAACTACGCCGACGGCCAGGTCGACTTCAATGGCAAGAAGATGCCGCTGCAACAGTTCGTGATGATGGTCATGAGCGGCGCGATGGGCGGCATGCGCTGAGGCGCGAACACGACTTCGGCGCCGGCATGATGCCGGCGCCCCATGCGGGCTGCGGCGCCATCGGGCGCGGCAGCCCGTTTTTCATGCGCGGCGTATGCTGTCACGGATCCGGTCCGCGAGGCCGGATGGCATCGACGAACGCGGGAAGGACACCATGAGGAAATTTGCAGCCGTGGGTTGCGCCGTGCTGGCGCTGGGCGCGATCTGGACGGGCACGGCCTGGTACACCGGCAAGCAGCTGGAGACCGGCATGGCGCAACTGGCCGACAGCGCCGATCAGTTGGCGCGGCAGATCGGCGTGAAGACGGGCGAACCGTTGTCGTTCGAGCCGTTGTCGTATGAACGAGGCGTGTTCACGTCGCAGGCGCGCTATCGGCTGAAGACGGGGCCTTCGCCGGAGGACGGCGCGGCCGCGGCGGGGCACGAGTACGAGATGGTGGTGCGCCTGGACCATGGGCCGTTCCCCCTGTACCGCCTGGCGCGGGGGCACCTGTTCCCGGCCATGGCGGCCGCGCGGGCCGACCTGGCGCAGACGCCTTCGGTCGACACCTGGTTCGCGGCTGCCGGGGGCGCCGTGCCCGTGACGGCCGAGGCCGTGGCGGGCTATGGCCGCGACATCAGCGGCACGCTGGAGCTGGCGCCGGTCGAGCGCGTGCGCGACGAGTCGCGCTTCAGCTTCTCGGGCCTGAAGCTCCTGGCCGACGTGGCCGCCGGCGGCAAGCACACCACGGTGGACATCCACTCGGGCCGCGCCGAGCTGTTCGAGCCCTACACCAAGGACGGCGAGCGACATACGCGCCGCCTGGCCATGCGCGACCTGGCGATCAGGTACGACGCAAGCCGCGCCGCCGATGAGGCGGGTACTGCGGCCACCCGCGCGAACCTCAAGCAATGGACCATCGAGATCGACGGCGAACCGGTCACGCTGCGCGACGTCGCCGTGAGCACCGATGCCAAGGGCGCCGAGAGCGCGATGAACGCCAAGCTGGCCGTGCAGGTCGCGGGCATCGACACGCGAGCCGGACAGGCGGCCAATCTGCGCCTGGCCGCCGAGGCGCGCAACTTCGACATGGCGTCGTTCCGCGCATTCCAGGCGTCGGTGGAGGCGGCCCGGGGCGGCGCCAGCCTGGGCGACAAGATGGTGGGCGCGGGCCACCTGATGAAGTTCCTGCTGGCCCAGCCGGGCTTTTCGCTGTCGCCGCTGCAGGTCGATACCGCCAACGGTTCTGCGACGCTGCGGCTGGACCTGGATCTGAGCGCGCCCACGCTGTGGAACCACTCGCCGGGCGCAGTGGTCAAGGAAACCGTGCGCAAGCTCGATGCGCGGATGTCGGTGCCGGTCGTCAGCCTGGCCGACCTGATCGCGGTGCGGATGCGGGCCGAAGGCATGCCCGAGGCCGCCGCGCGCGAGGCGGCTGGCCGTCGGGCCGAGGAGATGCGCGACCGCTTCCTGCGCGGCCAGTGGGGGCGCCTGGAGGACGGCAAGCTGGTCGCGAGCCTGAACTACGAGGGCGGCCAGGTGGACGTCAATGGCGAACGCATGCCGGTCGAGAGTTTCCTGGGTTGGCTGATGGCGCGCGGCGTGAAGTAAGGCGCGCCAGCGCCGCCTTCCCGCCTTGCCTGTCAGGACGGCAACGCGCCCGACATGACTTCGCCGTTGCGCAGCACCGCCACGTGGAAGCGCTTGTCCGCGGCTTGCATGATGTCCTCGGTCGGGTCGCCGCGCACCAGCAGCAGGTCGGCCGCGCAGCCCGGTTCCACCACGCCGTGGCCGGCCATGCCCATCAGGTCATGGCCGCGCGAGGTGGCCGCGACCAGGGCGTCCACCGGCGTCATGCCGAACTCCACCATGTAGGCCAGTTCCATCGCGTTGTCGCCATGCAGGTTGAAGGGCGTGCCGGCATCCGTGCCCAGCGCGATGCGCCCGCCCGCCTTGTAGTACATCTGGATGGATTCGCGATGGCGCTGTTCCACCGCGCGCGCCTTCTCCACGGCATAGGCGGGAATCCCGTTGTCGGCGTTGGCGACGATGTTGCGCACCGCGGCGATGGTCGGCACCAGGTAGGTCTCGGCCGCCAGCATTTCTTCCAGGCACTGCGCGTCCATGAAGATGCCGTGCTCGATCGAGTCGATGCCGGCGCGCACCGCGTTCAGGATGCCCTGCGTGCCCTGGGCGTGGCTGGCGGTGCTCTTGCGAAAGCGCTTGGCCTCGTGCACGCCCGCCTTCATCTCGTCGAAGCTGTAGTGCGCGTCCATCGGGCTCACGCCCGGCGTCATGACGCCGCCGGTGGCCATGATCTTGACCAGGTCGCAGCCGGCGTGGACTTGCTCGCGCACCGCCTTGACCACTTCTTCGCAGCCGTCGGCGACGCGGCCGATGCGATTGCCGTGGCCGCCCGTCATGCAGATGATGCGGCCCGAGGCCTTGATGGTCGGGCCGGGGAACACGCCGCGCGCGATGGCGTCGCGCACGCCGAATTCCAGGTAGTCCTTGCCGCCGCAATCGCGCAGCGCCGTGAAGCCGCCGCGCAGCGCGGCCTGCGCGTTCTCCAGCGCGGTCAGGGTGATCTGCGCCGGGCCCTGTTTCGACATCTGCGTCTGCGGGTCGGCGCCGCCGGTGTAGACCAGGTGCACGTGGCAGTCGGCCATGCCGGGCATCAGCGTCATGCCGCTGGTATCGACGCGTCGTCCGGCAAAGCCGTTGAATTCGGCCGCCGGTGCCACCCGCGTGATCTGCTTGCCCTCGACCAGCACGCCGTGGCCCGGCAGGATCCCGCCACGTCCATCGAACACCTTGCCGCCGATGAACAGGGTCTGTGGCAACGCACTCATGTCTCGCTCCTTGTCGTGTGGGTGGGGGTCAGCCGGCCACCTCCAGGCCCTCGCGGGACATGGACTGCAAGCGGGGCATCAGCCCCAGCAGGTGCTGGCTGTAGGGATGCTGCGGATGCTCGAACAACGCTTCGGTGTCCGCCACTTCCAGCAATTCGCCGTAGCGCATCACGCCGACGCGGTCGCACATCTGGCGGATGACGGGCAGGTCGTGGCTGATGAACAGCATGGTCAGGCCCAGTTGTTCCTGCAGGTCCTTGAGCAGGTTCAGGATCTGCGCCTGGATCGATACGTCCAGCGCCGATGTGGGTTCGTCGCAGATCAGGAAGCGCGGCCGCGTGGCCAACGCCCGGGCGATGCAGATGCGCTGGCGCTGGCCGCCGGAGAACTCGTGCGGGAAGCGCTCGGCGGCGCGCTCGCCCAGTCCGACCACGTCGAGCAGGTCAGCCACCACGCGGCGCGTTTCGGCCTCGCTAGCTGCCAGTTTGTGGAAACGGATCGGCTCGGCCACGATGTCCAGCACCCGCATTCGCGGGTTGAGCGACGAGAACGGATCCTGGAAGATCATCTGGATCTGGCGCCGGAACGGGTTGAGCTGCTTCTCGCCCTTGAGCGCGGTCAGGTCGGTGCCGCCGAACGTGACCGAGCCGGCGCTGGGCGTATACAGGCCCGAGATCAGCCGCGCCACGGTCGACTTGCCCGAGCCGGATTCGCCCACCAGGCCGAACACCTCGCCTTCGCCGATCGTGAAATTGACGCGCTTGACCGCGTCCAGCGTGCGCTGGTTGCGCTTGAGGAAGGCGCTCTTGAGCACGAAGCGCATGCTCAGGTCCCGGACCTGCACCAACGGCCCCTCGCCGCGCGCCCCGAAGTCGCGCCGCTGGCCCAGCCAGTGGGTGGCCAGGTCGAGTGGCTTGGTGGGGGTCCTGACGTCCTCGATGTAGGTGACCAGCGGAAAGCGCTTGAGCTTGATGTCCGGGCGCGGCACGGCCGAGATCAGGCTGCGGGTGTAGGGATGGTCGGGGTCGCCCAGGATCTTGGCGGTGGGCCCCTGCTCGACCAGCTTGCCGTGGTACAGCACCGCGACGCGGTCGGTGACGTCGGCGATCACGCCCATGTCGTGGGTGATGATGATCATGCCGACCTGTTCCTGGCGGCAGAGCTTTTTCAGCAGTTCCAGGATCTGCGCCTGGATCGACACGTCGAGCGCGGTGGTGGGTTCATCGGCGATGATGACTTCGGGCTCGCAGCACAGCGCCAGCGCGATCACCACGCGCTGCCGCATGCCGCCCGAGAACTGGTGCGGATACTGCTGCACGCGCAGCTCGGGCTGGTCGATGCCGACCTGGGCCAGCAATTGCACCGCGCGCTTCCTGGCCTGGTCGTGGGTCAGGTCCAGGTGCACCAGCATGGTCTCGACCAACTGGCTTTCCACGGTCTGCAACGGGTCGAGCGAGGTCAGCGGATCCTGGAAGATCATGCCGATGCGGCGTCCGCGCACCTTGCGCTTCTGCGCCGGGGTAAGGGTGTCGATGCGTTCGCCGTCGAGCAGCACCGCGCCGCCGGCCAGGCGGCCGGGCGCTTCGAGCAGGCCGATCACGGCGTTGCCGATGGTCGACTTGCCGGCGCCGGACTCGCCGACCACACCCAGGATCTCGCCTTTCTCCAGCGACAGCGACACGCCGTCCACCGCCACCAGCGTGCCGCGGCGGCTGGGGAATTCAATGCGGATGTCTTCGATGTTCAAGAGGGCCATGGCATCCTCAGCGCAGCTTGGGGTTGAGCGCGTCGCGCAGCCAGTCGCCCAGCAGGTTGACCGACAGCACCAGCGCGACCAGCGCGATGCCGGGGAAGATCGAGATCCACCACATGCCCGAGAACAGGTAGCTGTTGCCGATGCGGATCAGCGTGCCCAGCGACGGCGCGGTCGGCGGCACGCCCACGCCCAGGAACGACAGCGTGGCTTCGGTGATGATGGCGATGGCCAGGTGGATGGTGGCGATCACCAGTACCGGTCCCATCACGTTGGGCAGGATGTGGCGGCGCAGGATGGTGACCGGGCCGATGCCGATCAGGCGCGCCGCCTGCACGTATTCCTTGTTGCGTTCCACCAGCGTCGAGCCGCGCACCGTGCGCGCGTACTGCACCCAGCCCGATATGCCGATGGCGAAGATCAGCACGTACAGCGCCAGCTGGTCGTGCATGTCGCGCGGCAGCAGTCCGCGCGCCACGCCGTCGATCAGCAGCGCTACCAGAATGGCGGGAAACGACAGCTGCACGTCGGCGATGCGCATGATGAAGCTGTCGACGCGGCCGCCGGCGTAGCCGCTGATGAGGCCCAGCGTCACGCCCAGCACCATCGAGAACAGCACCGAGGCGAAGCCCACCAGCAGCGACACGCGCGAGCCATACAGCACGGCCGAGAGGATGTCGCGGCCCTGGTCGTCGGTGCCGAGCAGGAAGTCGGGGCTGCCGCCCTCCTGCCACGCGGGCGGGGTGTTGGCGTCCATGATGTTCAGCGACGCCAGGTCAAACGGGTTGTGCGGCGCGACCACCGGCGCGAACAGCGCGCCCAGCAGGATGGCCAGCGTGACCACGGCGGCGATGATGGCGCCGGGCGAGCGCTTGAAGCTGTGCCACAGGTCACTGTCGGCGGCGCGCGCGAAGAAGGGAGCGATGCGGGCGTTCATGAGGCGGTTCCCTTATTTGCTCTGCACGCGCAGGCGCGGATCGACGGCGAAGTACAGCAGGTCGACGACGAGGTTGATGACGACGAACATGAAGGCGATCAGCACCAGGTAGGCGGCCATCACCGGGATGTCCACCATGCTGATGGCCTGGATGAACAGCAGTCCCATGCCGGGCCACTGGAACACCGTTTCGGTGATGATGGCGAAGGCGATGATGGAGCCGAGCTGCAGGCCGGTGATGGTGATGACCGGCACCATGGTGTTCTTGAGCGCATGGCGGAAATTGATCAGGCGTTCCGGCAGGCCGCGGGCCCGGGCAAACTTGATGAAGTCGGCGCGCAGCACTTCCAGCATCTCGGCGCGCACCAGCCGCATGATCAGGGTCATCTGGAACAGCGCCAGCGTGATGGCCGGCATGATCAGCGCCAGCAGGCCGGATTTGGTCAAAAAGCCCGTGGTCCACCAGCCCAGCCCGACCACGTCGCCGCGCCCGAAGCTGGGCAGCCATCGCAACTGCACGCCGAAGAACAGGATCAGCAGGATGCCGATCAGGAAGGTGGGCAGCGAGATGCCGGCCAGCGAGATCGCCATGAAGGTCTTGGACAGCACGCCGTGTCGCTTGAGCGCGGTGTAGATGCCCATGGGGATGCCGAGCGCCAGCGCCATCACGGCGGAGACGAACGACAGCTCCAGCGTGGCTGGCAGGCGCTCTTCGAGCAGCTCGCTGACCGGCCGCCGGTGGCGGTAGGAAATGCCGAAGTCGCCACGCACCGCGTTGGCGACGAAATGCGCGTACTGCACCACGAACGGATCGTTCAATCCCAACTGTTCGCGCAGCTGCTCGCGCTGTTCGGGCGTGGTGTCCTGCCCGACCATGCTGGCGATCGGATCGCCGACATAGCGGAACATGGAGAACGCGATCAGCGCCACCGTCAACATCACCAGCACCGACTGGATCAGCCGCTGCGCAATAAAGGAAAGCATGGTTGGATGCCCTCTTGGTCGGATAACGCCGGGCCGCGCGTTGCCGGTCGTGGCAAGCGGGGCTGGGCCGGGCGCGCCCGGACGGCGGGCGCCGTCGCGGGGGTCGCATCAACACGGCGCCGCGCACGCCCTGCGGCGTGGCGCGGCGCCCGGGGACTACGGCAGGACCACGTCGCGCAGGTCGAGCACGTCGTCGGCGCGCTGGATGACCTTGATGTTGTCCTTCACGCCCCACGACATCGGCTGCTGGTGCAGCGGCAGGTAGCCGAAATCGCTGCGCACGATGCCGAAGGCTTCCTTGATCATCGCGTTGCGCTTGGCCTGGTCGGTCTCGACGCCGATCTTGGCGGTGAGTTCGTCGACCTTCTTGTTGCAGTAGCCGCCCAGGTTGAACTGGCCCGCCGCCGTCTTGGCGTCGCGGCACGCGGCCAGGTTCAGCAGCGTGTTGTGCGCGTCGGTGGAGCTGGGCGTCCATCCGAGCATGTACATGCTGGTCTGGTTGCCGGCCTGCAGCAGGATCTTGCCGAAGTACTTGGACTTGGTCTGCGCCAGCAGGTTGATCTTGATGCCGACGCGCGCCAGCATGCCGGCCACCGCCTGGCAGACCTTTTCGTCATTGACGTAGCGGTCGTTGGGGCAGTCCATGGTGACGGTGAAGCCCTTCGGATAGCCGGCCTCGGCCAGCAGCTTCTTGGCGCGTTCCGGATCCGGCTTGTAGGGCGCGCCGAACGATTCGTCGTAGCCGTTGATGGCGGTGGCGATCAGCGAACCCAGCGGCTTGGCAGCGTTGCGCATGATCTTTTCATTGATGGCCTTGGTGTCCACGGCCAGCACCACCGCTTCGCGCACCTTCGGGTCCTTGAAGGGGTTCTTGCCCTTCACGTCCGAGAATAGCAGTTCGTCGCGATCCTGGTCCATGCCGATGAAGATGGCGCGGGCTTCGGGCGCGGTCAGCGGCTTGACGCCCTTGGCGTCTTCCAGGCGCTTCCAGTCCTGCACCGGCACCGGCTGCACCAGGTCCATCTCGCCGGAGATCAGCGCGGCCACGCGCGTGGCTTCCTGCGTGATCGGCTGGAAGATGACCTCGTCGACGTTGGTCTTGATGTTCTTGTTCCAGTAGCCGTCGTAGCGTTTGAGCACGGTCTTCACGTCGGGCTGGCGCGACACCAGCATGAAGGGGCCGGTGCCGTTGGCGTTGAGGTTGGCGTAGTTGCCCTGGTTGTCGCCCTTGACGTTGGTGGCCTCGGTGGTCTTGTTCTTCTCCGACCACGTCTTGCTCATGATGTAGAGGAACACCCATTCGCGCGGCAGGATCGGGTTGGGCGTTGGGGTGGTGACCTCGATGGTGTAGTCGTCGACCTTCTTGATGTCGGAGGCCTTGGCGCCGTAGCCCTTCATGTCGGAGCCCGGCGTGAGGCTGCGCTTCCAGGAGAAGATCACGTCATCGGCGGTGAAGGGCGAGCCGTCGTGGAACTTCACGCCCTTGCGCAGCTTGAAGACCCATTTTGTGGGCTCCGGGTTTTCCCAGCTCTCGGCCAGCAGCGGCGTCAGTTTCAGGTTGCCGTCATAACCGGCCAGCGTTTCGTAGATGTTGCCCTGGAAGCCCAGCGTGAAGGTCTCGTTCAACGCCATCGGGTCCATCGACGTGGCGTCGCCTTGATAAGACCAGTGGAAAGTCTTGGCGGCCGCGCCGGCGCTGAACGCCAACGAGGCCGTCAGTGCAGCCGCCAGCGCCGCTTGTTTCAGGTGGGGGAAAGTACGCATAGCCCTCATGCTCCGTAATGCGCGGATAGCGCGACAGAAGTGATAGGGCCCTGGCCCCACGGGGAGCCGGGGCATGGCGTTGCTGCTACGAGGAAAGGCGGTTCACGGTAGATCCAACCCCTTGTGATTGTCATGGCGGGATGGACCGCACCGATGCAGAACGAATCTTATAGAGCGATTCGTTTAAGCGTCAATCGGTTTGGATTGGGGTTAGTACTTGCTTGCTTTCGCCAATTCACGCACCGCCTGCTTGCGCCGTTCGCTGTCTTCATGGCCCTTGGCCAGGGCCGACCACTCCGGCCGGCTGCGGGCTTCCTTCAGCGCCTCCGGCAAGGGGCCACGGCGCAGCGTCTCATCGCCGGGGTGGTCCAGCCGCAGCGGCGCGCGGGCTGCGTGGCCACGACGTTCGAGCGCGTCGATCAGTTGTCTTTGGCGCAGCGCCAGCAGGCGCAGCACCGCGTCGTCGACGCTGATCTCGCGCCAGCCGCGCAGCTTGCCGGCAACGCGCTTTCCGAGCTTCTCCACGCCCTGCCACAGTCCGCCGGCGGCGGCGCCGATCAGCATGCCCGTGCCCAGGCTCAGCCCCGCGCTGAGCAGGTCCACCGCCGCGCCGGCCATGGCGCCCGCGGCGGCGCCCATGCCGACCTGCACGCCCATGTCCTTGAGCGCCTGCGGGTGGAACAGGTCCATGCCCCAGCGCTCACCTTGCAGCGGCAGCGCGTCGTCATCGAAATCGGACGCACGGAAGTTGTAGAGCGCCAGCAAGGCGGTGACGCAGGCCTGTTCGCGCTGGCGTACCTGCTGACGCAACTGCTGGGCGGCGGCCGCCAATGCGGCTTCGTCGCTGGGACTGGTGATGCGCAACGCGGCCACGTCGATCAGCAGGTCGGCCAGCAGTTCGAAGGCCGCGGCGTGGCGTTCGCGCCGTTGGCGCGCCAGCGTATCGGCCAGGCGCGCCAGGGTGTCGGCGTGGCGATCCAGCAGCACGCCCAGCTTGGCGTACAGCTGTTGCTCGCCATCGAGCGGCGGCGCCACGGTGTCGAATTCCACCGCCGCGTGCAGGCCCAGCCGCGCCAGCGCGTCGCGCCATTCGGCGGCGCGATGCGCGGGCGCATTGACGAAATTGAGCACCGGCAGCAGGGGCCGGCCGCAGGCGGCCAGGATGGCGAGTTCGTCGCGATGCTTGCCCAGCACCGGGTCGCGCGCATCGATCACATACAGCGCCGCATCGCATTCCAGCATCTTCTTGAGCACGCGCGCTTCCTGCTCGTAGCGCCCGTGCGCTTCCGGCGTGTCGAGAAAGCGCCGCACGCGCGCCGGCCCGTCCAGCCGTTCGCCGGGCTGGCCCAGGCGCTCCAGGTATTCGAGCAGGGCGATGCTGTCTTCCATGCCGGGCGTGTCGAACCACTCCAGCACCGCGCGTCCATCCAGGCGCAGGCGCGCGCCTTCCACGTGGCGGGTGGTGCCGGGCTGGTCGGCGACGTCGCCGAAGGTGGTGTCGCGGGTCAGCGTGCGCAGCAGCGAGGTCTTGCCGGTGTTGGTGTGTCCCACCACCGCGACGTTGATGACGCGCTCAGTCATGGCCCTGCTCCAGCCAGGCCAGCGCCGCGGCGCCGGGCCCGAAGACGGCGCCGGCCGCCAGCCCCAGGGCGGCCAGGCGTTCGCGCCACAGCGCTTCGCGGGTGTCGGCCGCGGCCGGCGCCAGCAGCCAGACGCGGGTCTGGCCGGCGTGCGCAGCCAGCTCGGCGATCAAGGCCAGCGTGCCGCGGTCGGGCGTCTGGCGCGCATCGCAGGCGATCAGCAGGCGCGAGGCGGCGGCCTGAGACAAGGCATCCAGCAGGTGGTTGCGCTGCTCGCGCGTGTCCAGGTTGCCCGCCTGGCGGATGGACGCGGCCGGGACGGCGGGGGGCCAGTGCAGGTCGGCGGGCAGTTCCAGTCCCATCAGCACCGGCTGGCCGCCCAGCGCGGCGGGCAGCGGCGCCGCCACGCGCGGCTGGTGCAAGGGGTCGACCGGCCGGTCGATGCCAGTGGACTGGGCCGGCGGTTCGAGCCGGTCGCGCAGCGCGGCGTAGCCCGCCAGCGCGGGGTCGATGGCCAGGCCGCGCAGGGCGCGCCGGGTGACCAGCAGGCAGGCCAGCCAGGCCAGCAGGCGCGGCACGATGCCGTAGGTCACGAACACGCCGATCAGCCACCACGACCATTGCACCTGGGCATCGGCGCCCAACGCCTGGACGCCGTCGCTGGCGCGCACCATGGCGGCGTCCGGCAGCGGAAAGCCCAGTTGCGATGGCAGCCAGCCGACGACCTGGGTCAACCAAACGAAAGTGTCCGGCGCCAGCAAGGTGGTGGCCCAGATGAAGCGGTAGCTGGCGGTGGACAACAGCGCCAGCAGGGTCGCCAGCGCCGCGCCCAGGCCCGCCAGCCAGAGCCCGTGGCTGACCGCGCCGAACACGCCGCGCAGGGCGCCGGCGCGGGCCAGCAGGTTGAGGAAGGCCTGCGGCACCAGCGCGCTGTCGGGGCCGCGCGCCAGCTTGCGGGTGGCCCAGAGCCACAACCGCCCGAGCGGCGTCATGGCCGCGGGCCGCAGCAGGAAGCTGGCCAGCCACAGGACGAAGGTCAGCAGGTGCAGGCCGAGCAAGGCGGCCAGCGCCCACAGCACGTTGACGGCGCGGCCGCCATCGCCCAGGGCGCCCGCCGCCACGCCGGCGCCGGACAGCAACGCCAGCAGCAACAGCAGCGCCAGCACCGCGAATGCGCTGCGGCGCCAGCCGTCCACCAGCGGAACCAGGTTTTCGCGCTGCGCCAGTGCTTGCGCGCGCGCCAGGATGCGGGCCGGCAGCGGGATGTCGAGTTGTCGTACCCGGCGCACCACGGCGGCGTCTTCCAGCGGGCCCCAGTGCGCTTCGCGCAGCCGGATCAGTTCGGCCAGCCAATGGGCGCGCAGCGGCGCCGGGTCGAAGGCCTCGGGGGAGGTGGAAATGTCGCGGGAAGTCGGCGATGGCATCGCGGGCGGGGCAGGCGATCAGGCCGCGAAGGGCGATGCGCCATTGTAGACCGCGCGGCGGCCGGCTCAGTGCTTGCGGTGGGCGGCGCGGTATTGGCCCGGGGTGACGCCGACGGCGTCGCGGAACACGCGCGACAGATGGCTGGCGTTGCCGAAACCGGCCGCCTGCGCGATGCCGGCCAGGTCGCCCTTGCCGGCCGCCAGCAGGCGGCGCGCGTGAGCCAGGCGGCGGGCGCGCACCCAGGAATGCGGCGGCTCGCCGAACGAGGTGTGGAACATGCGCGCGAAGTGATAGGTGGACAGCGCGGCCACGCCGGCCAGTTGCTCCAGCGTCAGCGGCTCGGCGAGGTGCGCATCGACATAGTCCATGACCCGCCGCCGCACCGCCGGCGCCAGCCCGCCGCGCGCCGGCGCCACGGCCTTGCGCGACACGCCCTGGTTCAGCAGGTGATGCAGCACGGTCTCGGCCGCGCTGCTGGCAGCCAGGCGCTCGGCGGGCGCGGTCCAGTCGCTATCGAGCAGCGCCCGGCATACGTCGGTCAGCGACTCGTCGTGGATGTAGGTGCGGTCGCGCAGTTCCAGCGCGCGCGGTTCGCAGTCGAGCCGCATCACGGCCTCGCGCGCCAGCCGTTCCGGCGCGATGTACAGGTGCAGGAAATGCACCGTGTCGTTCATGCACCAGCGCGAATAGTGCTCGGCCGGCAGCACGCAGAATTTGCCCGCGCCGCCGTGCAGCGGATTGCCGACCCGGAACGACTTCTCGCCGCCGTGCAGGTACAGCGACAGCGTGTGGTGTCCAGGCATGTCGTAGCCCAGCGTTTCGTGGGCGCTGCGGCCCCATTGCGAAATGGCGATGCCCTCGCCCAGCGAGGCGGCACGCGCCAGTGTCGCGCTGGAGGCGGACAGCGTGCGAAAGACGGAGAAGTCGGACGGTGCCGAAGCGGTAGTGCCCATGGAACTGAAATGCTACTGCGATCGCCGCGCGCGTGGCACGCGCGGGTGCGGAAAAACCGCAAGAACCGGCAATTTTTTCGTCCGCCGCGGGCGCAGACTGGGCGTCGGAGCCCGCGATTTTCGCGGTGCCGGATGTCATGTCCTTTTTGGCCCTGCCGAGCGTCCCAAAGTGAATCTATTCCTGTATTTCCTGACCGTCGTCATCTGGGGCACCACCTGGATCGCCATCAAGCTGCAGCTTGGGGTGGTGGCGATTCCCGTGTCCATCTTCTACCGCTTTGCGCTGGCCGGCCTGGTGCTGTTCGCCGCGTTGCTGCTGACCCGCAAATTGCAACGCCTGGATCGCCGCGGGCATGCGTTGTGCCTGGGCCAGGGGCTGTGCCTGTTCTGCCTGAACTTCCTGTGCTTCTACACGGCCACGCAGTGGATTCCGAGCGGCCTGGTGTCGGTGGTGTTCTCGGCCGCCACGCTGTGGAACGCATTGAATGCGCGGCTGTGGTTCGGCACCCGCATCGCGCCGCGCGTGATGGTGGCGGGGGTGATCGGCTTCACCGGCCTGGTGCTGCTGTTCTGGCCCGAGCTCGCGGGCCAGGAGGCCAGCCGCGAGACGCTGCTCGGACTGGGCTTCGCGCTGCTGGGCACGTTCTGCTTTTCCACCGGCAACATGCTGTCGTCGCTGCAGCAGCGCGCCGGCATCCGCCCGCTCACCGGCAACGCCTACAGCATGCTGTACGGCGCCGCCGTGTTGCTGGCCGGCTGCCTGGCCGCGGGCGTGCCGTTCCGTTTCGACACCTCCGTGGCCTATGTCGGCGCCCTGCTCTACCTGGCGATTCCGGGGTCGGTGATCGGCTTCACCGCCTACCTGACGCTGGTGGGACGCATGGGCCCGGCGCGCGCCGCCTATTGCACCGTGTTGTTCCCGGTGGTGGCGCTGAGCGTGTCGACCTTCGTCGAGGGCTACCAGTGGACGCCCGCCGCCCTGCTCGGGCTGGCGCTGGTGATGTTCGGCAACCTGCTGGTCTTCACCAGGTGGTCGCCGTTCTCGCGCCGCGTAGCGGCTTGATCGACATGGGCGCGCGGCGCAAGTGTGCTAGGCGCCCTGGCGCGACAACGCGCGCAGCGCGTCGAGCAGGCGGTCGATCTCCTCGTCGCGGGTCAGGTAGCTGACCGAGGCGCGCGCGATGTGCGCCAGGCCGCGCGCGTTCATGTCCAGCGGCGTGTACGGCGCGCCGTTGCTGCCGATGGTGATGCCTTGCGCGGCCAGCGTCCGCTGCACGGCGGCAGGGGCGTGCCCGGCGAGATTGAACGACACCAGGCCGGACAGTTCGCGGCCCTGGTCCAGTACCTCGATGCCGGCAATGGCGCGCAGCTCCGCCCGCAAGGCCTGGGCGACCAGGTCGATGCGGGCGCGGATGGCTTCCAGGCCGATATCGAGCGCTTCCTGCAACGCATTGGCCAGGCTTGCGCGCAACGCCATCGAAGCTTCGGCGGATTCGAAGCGCGTGGCATCGTCGCGCAGTTGCGGCTCGCCGTCGGCGCCCAGCGGCGCCGAATGGGTGTCGACGAACGCGGGCGTCAGGCGCGGCAGGAATTCGCGCCGCACATACAGCAGGCCGGTGCCGCGCGGGCCGCGCAGGGCCTTGCGGCCGGCGCCGCTGAGGACGTCGCAACCGACCTCGGCCACGTCGATCGGCACCTGTCCCACCGCCTGCGCCGCATCGATGAAGTACGGCACGCCCGCGGCGCGTGTGACGCGGCCGATGGCGGCGGCCGGGTTGATCAGGCCGCCGTTGGCCGGCAACCATGTCAGCGCGACCAGGCGCACCCGTTCGTCCAGCATGGCGCGCAGCGCATCGGCGTCGACACAGCCGCTGTCATCGGATGGAATCGTCTCGATGCTCGCGCCCGCGCGTTGTGCCGCCAGCCGCATGGCGGCAAGGTTGCCGCCCCATTCATGGCGGCCCACCAGGATGCGGTCGCCGGGGCGCCAGGGTCCCAGCGCGGCGAATGCGGCGCCCCACCCTGGGGAATTGCCGCCGGTCAGGGCGATCTCGCCTGGCTGGGCATTGAGCAGTTGCGCGGCCAACTGGCGCGCCTGCTCGGTGTGGGCGCGCGCGGCCACGCCCGCCTCCATCGGCCCGTGTTCGGCTTCGCGCCGCAGGTGGGCCTGGATGGCATCGAGCGTGGCCGCCGACGGCAACGATGCGCCGGCATGGTTGAAGTGGACGGTGGTGCGCGTGCCGGGCGTGGCGGCGCGCAACGCTTCGAGGGTGGCGGCGGTGAGGACGGCGGCGGGCATGAGGGTTCCAGGAAAAACGCGCCGGGCTTGCGCCCGGCGCCGGGGCATCAGGCGGGCGTCAGTGCGACGACGGCTTCCACCTCGACCGCCACGCCCTGCGGCAGCGAGGCCACGCCCACCGCGCTGCGCGCGTGGCGGCCGGCATCGCCGAACACTTCCACCATCAGGTCCGAGGCGCCGTTGGCGACCGCGCTCTGGCGATTGAAGTCCGGCGTGCTGGCGACGAACACGCCCAGGCGCACCACGCGCGCCACGCGATCGAGCCGGTCGCCGGTGGCGGCCGCGATCTGCGCCAGGATCCCCAGGGCCGACAGGCGCGCCGCGCTGACGCCGTCCGCTTCGGAAATCTGGTTGCCCAACTGGCCCAGGAACGCCGCCTTGCCGCCTTCGCGCGAGATCTGGCCGGAGATGTACAGCAGATTGCCCTCCTGCACGAAGGGCACGTAATTGGCGGCGGGCGCGGCGGCGGCTTCGAGCACAAGGCCGAGTTCGGCCACGCGGCCGGAGATCGTACGGGTCATGGAATCACCTGTGAGACGGAAAAGGGAAAAGACGGCCCCCATGCTATCGGCGCGCGCCGTGCCTGACCAATCAATTATTGCGAACCACGTATGAGTAAAAGTAATGCATCAACCGTCGGCCGCCGCCTGCGCCAGCCACGCCTGGAATGCCACGGCGGCGGGTGCGGCCTGGCCGCGCGGACTGACGAACCACCAGCCGATACGCGGATCGTCCAGCGCGGTGCCCGGCAGCGCCTCGACCAGCGCGCCGCTGGCCAGTTGCGCGGCGATCAGGCGATGCCGGCCCATGGCCATGCCCTGTCCGGCCAGCGCCGCTTCCACCACGATGTTGTAGTCATGCAGATGCACGGTCTGGGCGCGGCCCAGGTCCAGGTCATGTTGCCGGGCCCAGGCATCCCACTCGAACGGCAATTGCGCGTGCGAGACCAGCAGGGGATAGCGCAGCAGGTCGGCCGGCGCGCGTGGCCGTCGCCGTCCCGCCACCAATGACGGCGCGCACACCACCGACAGCCGTTCCGGCATCAGGCGTCGCGCCCGCAGGCCGGGCCAGGTGCCGCGGCCATAGCGGATCGCGACGTCCACTTCACCCCCTGCCACGTCGGCCAGGCCGATGGCGGGCAGCAATTGCAGGTCAATGTCCGGATGGGCGCTGGCGAAGCCCGGCAGGCGCGGTGCCAGCCAGCGGGTGGCGAACGAGGCCAGCAGCCCGACCTTGAGCGTGTGGCGGGCGGCCGCGGGCGCCCGCGCTTCGTCGGTGCCTTGGCGCAGCAGTTCGAACGCCGCGTGGACCCGCTCGTAATAGGCCTGTCCCGCCGGCGTGAGGGCCACGGCGCGGGTGCGACGCTCGAACAGCGTCACGCCCAGTTCCGCCTCCAGCCGCTGGATGTGGTGGCTGATGGCGCTTTGCGTGACGAACAGTTCTTCGCCCGCCAAGCTGAAGCTCAGGCGCCGGGCGGCCGCCTCGAAGGCGCGCAGCGAGACCAGGGCGGGCAGGGAACGGTTGGAACGCATGGGACGGCGGGGACGGTGGGCCGGAGAGGGAGTACCCGGTTCACGCCTCATTCTCGCAGATCAACGGCGGGCGCGGAATCGGGTCAGATTGGCCGCGGTGATCGGCTTGCTGCGCAGCACTTCATGGCGCACGATCTGCAACGCTTGCAGGCGCGCCGGCTGGTCCGCCGGGACTTCCCAGCGGCTCCCGGAAAGCGGCGAGGCTGGATCGAGAAGCCTGAAGGTCAGGTCCGTCAACAGGTAGGAGGCCGTCGCCTGGGTGTCCTGGTGCGTTTTCGCGGGCCAGCCCGCCAGGTCGCCGGTTTCACAGATCCAGAGGATCACATTCACGGCTTCGGCCTGGTGCGCCTTCATGACCGCGATGTCCGGCAGCGCGGCGGATGCGTCGCGAACGATCCAGGGAATCTTCTGCAACAGGTCGAACACGAGTTCAAAGGCGGCCTTTGAATCGACGGATTTTGTCTGGGTGGGCATGGGGAGGTAGGGCCAGGGTGTTACGGATGACTCGACGTCAATCGTAAAACCATTCCGGCCCGCCGCCCGCCGCGCAGCGCCACTTTGAAGGGGGATAGCGTCCGAGTTTGGGCGGGGACCGGACAAGCGCCCATGCAAAAGGCCCGCAACCAGGTTGCGGGCCTTTCAGTACTGCATTCTTTGGCTCCCCGAGCTGGGCTCGAACCAGCGACCTGCGGATTAACAGTCCGTCGCTCTACCGACTGAGCTATCGGGGAACAGGTAGAGGGGGCGAATTATGCACAAATTTTGCGGGGAATGCAAAACGGTCCCTCCGGGCGCGCTGGCGATGACGGTTGGGCGTCAGGGCGATCCCTTATCATGGCAACCAGAAGGTTCGCGACCTCCCACGTTTTTTCCGGATTTCATACATGTCTTCGTTCGACATCCAATTGTTGCTCACCGCCCTGGTGAGCGTCCTGGTGCTGGTCGCTCTCATCGTTTCGCGCATCCGCATGCATCCGCTGCTGGCGCTCCTGATCGTGTCGATCGGGGTCGGGTTCGCCACCGGCATGCAACCGACCGCCATCGTCAAGAGCCTGACCGACGGCGCCGGCAAGACCCTGGGCGCGGTGGGCGTGGTGATCGCGCTGGGCGCCATGCTGGGCAAGATCCTGGCGGATTCGGGCACCACCGAGCGCCTGGCCAACGCCATCCTGAACCGCACCTCGCCGCGCATGATCCCCTGGACCATGACGCTGGTGGCGTTCATCATCGGCATCCCGATGTTCTTCGAAGTGGGCCTGGTGGTGATGCTGCCGCTGATCTTCAGCGTGGCCCGCAAGCTGGAAGGCCAGGAGCGCTTCAAGGGCTCGGCCTACGTCTACGTGGGCGTGCCGGTGATCGCGGCGCTGGCGGCCATGCACGGCATGGTGCCGCCGCATCCCGGCCCGCTGACGGCGATCGCCAGCCTCAAGACCACGGTCGGCCCGACCATGATCTATGGCTTTCTCGCGGCGCTGCCCGCCATGATCCTGGGTGGCCCGCTGTATGGCGCCTTCATCGCGCCGCGCATGAGCACGCGCCCCGACGAGGCCTTGCTTGAGCAGTTCACCGCCACCCGGGCGGCCGATGCCGGCCATGGCCAGCCCGGCGTCGGCCTGGGCGTGGTGGCCGCGTTGCTGCCCGCCCTGTTGATGCTGCTGCACGCCGTGGCCGAAATGCTGCTGCCCAAGACCTCGCCCCTGATGCATGCGGCGGCTTTCCTGGGAAATCCGCTGGTCGCCATGCTGCTGGGCGTGCTGTTTGCGGCCGTGACGCTGGTGCTGGCGCGCGGCGGCGACGCCGAGAAACTGCGCGACGCGCTGGGCAAGAGCCTCAAGCCCATCGCGGGCATCATGCTGATCATCGCTGGCGGCGGCGCCTTCCAGCAGGTGCTGACCAGCGCCAAGGTCGGCGACGCCATCGTCCACCTGACCCACCAGTTCGCGTTTCCGCCGCTGGTGCTGGGCTGGCTGATCGCCATGCTGCTGTCGGTGTCCACCGGCTCGGCCACGGTCGGCATCGTCGGCGCGGCCGGCCTGCTGGCGCCGCTGGCCGGCGCCGACCCCTCGCTGAACCTGCCGTTGCTGGCGCTGTCGATCGGCTGCGGTTCGCTGTTCTTCAACTACGCCAATCACGCCGGGTTCTGGATGGTGAAGGAATCCTTCGGCATGACGATGGGCGAGGCGACCAAGACGATTTCGGTGGTGCAGTCCATCGTGTCGGTGGTCGGCCTGGTGATGGTGTTGCTGTTCGATATGTTGCCCGCGCTGGGGTGAGCGCACGGCAATTCGCGCCGCAGGAAAGGAGGCCGAGAGACCTCCTTTTTGGGTTCATGCGGTAACCGGTTTTCTCAGTGGCGATGGGGGGCCGACCTCTTCGCGGGCCCCCTGCCTGATGCCTTCGCTGCCGCTGGTGATGGCGCGTACGCCAAAGTCCGTCAGGGTCAGCTCGCGGACGGTGATGGCCGCTCCTGGCTTTGATATGAGCCTGGACGCTTTCACGAAAGCCTCGGCGGGCTTCCCGGGGATGGTATGCATGTCAGTACCTCTTCGTGACAAAGTCGCTGACGGCTTTGGTGCCAATGCCAACGATTTCCACCACATCGTCGCGTTCAAAGAGCGCGCGGTCACTTGAATCCAAGTAAATCACGCCGATCGGGTGCTGTCCAGAACGGTCCAGGACAGGCACCGCCATTGCCGAATAACGGCCAGGGCCGAGCTTGCGAACTTCGGCTTCCGTGTAGCCCCACTCGCGCACCAGTTCGGTACGAAGCTGTTCTTCCGTTGCGTCCTGGCTGGACATCACCAGGGGTTTTTTGCTGCGGATAGCTCTGCCGGTGATGCCTGTGTGGACCGGGAAGGTTCTGCCCACGCCCTCGCCGGTGGCACCGGCATAGTTGATGATCTGCTCGAGTTCCCGCGGCTCATGAACCGGCGGCACCACGCGGTGGAAGGTGGCGCGGATGTCGGCGCCGCATTGGCGCTTGTTGCACCATTCGGAAAGCATGGTGTGCATGGTGGAGACCGCTGCGTACAACCCTTCGTGGACCACTTCCGGCCCGTCTTTCCGGTCTTCGGCTCGCGCGCCGGCGACGCGAACGCAGGCGGCCGCGGCCAGCCAGAGGCACACGGTGGTCGCGAGGCCGAAGGTCCACGGGTCGAACACCAGTTCTTGCCAGCTTTTCACCGCGGCCGAACCGGCCACGATGATCGGCGGTCCGTTGAACAGGACCTCCCTGGGCCACTTCTTTTGCCAGAAGCGCTTTCGCCGCGCGCCTGGGAGATGAATTGCATGCATGTAGCCGGGGCTGCCTTGGTGCGTGGGAAGAGACCATGGTAGCGACGTGTTGCGCGGTTGGCGCCTGTTGCCGGGGCTTGCGGACTCGTTAATCGGTCGGATTCGGCGAGGCAGATCCGCATGGTTGCCACGCAGGCAATAAAAAACCCGCGCGGCGCCGGGCAGCTGCGGGTTGTCGATGCGTTGAATTGGTGCCGGTGAAAGGAATCGAACCCTCGACCTTCTCATTACAAGTGAGCTGCTCTACCAACTGAGCTACACCGGCGTGGCGTGCCTGGGGCACGCGCAGGGACTGCATTGTAATGAAAAAAGGAGATTCTTTCCGGCATCCGGCGCGCTTGCAGGACGGGGCGCGGGTGGGTCATGCCGGCCGCGGGGCCGTTGCGCAGCGCCGCCTGGCTTCCCAGCCTTGCAGCCGTTCGGCGCGCAGGGCCCGCCAGAGTTCGTCGGAGCAGAAATAGCCGCTGATGCCACTGTGCGGATACGCCGGCCGGACACCGAATTGGCGCGGTAGCCGCCAGAAGCAGCGGTTCGCGATGGCGGCCTGGTCCAGCACCAGCGGCGTGCCTTTCAGGAAGGAAAAGCCGCAGCTGGCTTCGTAACCGGCCTGGCCCATGCCTTTGGAGAATTCGGTCTTTTCGATGATCACGGCATCGACCCGGGGCGGACACAGCAGCAGGTGGTAAGTGCGGAAGGGCCGGCTCTTGCGGCCGGGCATCATGGTCTCGACGTCGATCGGCAGGAAGCGGTGCGTGTCGGGTTCCAACGTTTGCATCAGATCGCGCACCCGCGCGCTGACCACGAACGGCCCGCCTTCCCATCCCAGGATCGCCGGCACGCGGCTGGGGCCGCGCAGCGTCAGGCGGATCTGTCGCGGCACCTGCGCGAGTTCGTCGTCGGACACGTCGTCGAACAGGCACAGCTTGGCAAGCAACTGGCGATCGATCTGCGGCACGAATTGCGTCGACGGTCCGCCGGCGGGCGGCATTCCGATCAGGTACGGCATGGTCTGTGGCGGCTCCTGGCGGGCCGGGCGGCGCATTGCGCGACGCGCAGGAAAAGGCCCGGTTCAGGCGTATGAGACGCGATTCCGGCGATGTTTGCAAATGATACGCACTATCGTTCCAGGTTTCAGCGTCGATTGACGTGGCTGGCCGCGTGCCGGCGCGTCCGCGCAAGGCAGCGCACGCGCCCCGTCAACTTCTTGCGGGGTGCGGCGCATAAGGGGGGTAATGCGAATCGGCTTCCGCACCGGGTCGGCGGGCCGGACGCCACGGCAGGGGGGCGGTCCAAGCCAGCCCCCGCCTGTTTGGCGCGTTACTTGACGATCGTCAGGCGCGGGCGCTTGGGTTCGTCGTCGCCGCCATCGTCGCCGGGCGCGGTATCGGCGTCGGCTTCGGGAGAGGCGGTGTCGGACGCGCCCGGCGTGCCGGGCGCCGGCGGTTCGTAGGGCTGCACTTCGAAGCCCATGCCGGCGCCGGTTTCGCGCGCATAGATGGCGCTGACGGCGCCCACCGGCACGTAGACATTTTCGGTCACGCCGCTGAAGCGGGCCTGGAATTCGATGAATTCGTTGCCCAGCACCAGGCGGTTGGTGGCCAGCGTGCCGACGTTCAGGGTGATCTGGCCGTCGCGCACGTGGGCGACGGGCACCATGGTGTGCTCGTCGACCTGCACGGTGATGTACGGCGTGTAGCCGTTATCGGTGCACCATTCGTGCAGCGCGCGGATCAGATACGGTTTGGTCGAAGTTTCACCCATCACGCAACAGCCTTAGCGACGCATCACTTTTTCCGAAGGCGTCAGCGCTTCGATGTAGGCCGGGCGCGAGAAGATGCGTTCGGCGTACTTTTGCAGCGGAGCCGCGTTCTTGGGCAGCTCGATGCCGTAGTGGTCCAGGCGCCACAGCAGCGGGGCCACGGCCACGTCGAGCATGGAGAATTCCTCGCCCAGCATGTACTTGTTCTTGAGCAGCATCGGGGCCAGCTGGGCCAGGCGGTCGCGGATGTTCTGGCGGGCGTTGGCCAGCTTCTTCTCGTCGGGCTTGGCGCTGCGGTCTTCCAGCGTCGAGACGTGGACGAACAGCTCTTTCTCGAAGTTGTACAGGAACAGGCGGGTGCGGGCGCGCATGACCGGATCGGCCGGCATGAGCTGCGGGTGCGGGAAGCGCTCGTCGATGTACTCGTTGATGATGTTCGACTCGTACAGGACCAGGTCGCGCTCGACCAGAATGGGCACTTGACCGTACGGGTTCATCACCGAGATGTCTTCGGGCTTGTTGTACAGGTCGATGTCGCGGATCTCGAAATCCATGCCCTTTTCGAACAACACGAAGCGGCAGCGTTGCGAAAACGGACACGTGGTTCCGGAATAGAGCACCATCATGGCGAAAAATCCTTTATGAAAAACGAAAGGCCAGCGCCCTAATCTAGCAGGCGCTGGCCCCGATTGCCAGGCGGGGGGTAGGCATACAGCCCTAACCCGCCATTATCCACCCTGGCGAAAATGGGGGCGGATAAGCCTGGCGGGGCGTTGCGGTTAGCGCACGTGTTTCCAGTAAGAGGCGTTCAGGCGCCACATCACCAGGAAGAACAAGAGCAGGAACAACATGACACCGACGCCCAGCTGCACGCGGAAAGTCTGGACGGGCTCGGCCATCCAGGACATGAACGCGGTCAGGTCGGCGACGTCGTTGTCGTATGTTGCGGTTTGGGCCGGGTTGGCGGCCTTGAATTTGGCCTCGAAGGTGGCATGGCCGTGGTAGCTGGCTACCGGCTCGGCCTTGACCGTGGCAAAACCTTGCGCATCGTACACCGTCGTGACCCGTTCCCACGACTTCGGCGCGCCGTCCTTGCCTTCGACCTCGTGCATCGCCACCGTCGTCAGCTCGCGCGGACCCTGGCGTTCCCACAGCGCGTGCGGCATGCCGACGGCCGGGAAGACCAGGTTGTTCCAGCCCGTGGCACGCGAGGTGTCGCGGTAGAACGTGCGCAGGTAGGTGTAGATGTAGTCGGAACCCGAGGGGCCGGCGTTGACGGATTTGGCGCGGGCGATCACGGACAGGTCCGGGGGCGTGGTGCCAAACCACTTCTTGGCGTCCTTGGGCGTCATGGCGACATTCATCATGTCGCCGACCTTCTCGCCGGTGAACAGCAGGCTTTCCTTGATTTGCTGGTCGGTCAGGCCAATGTCCTTGAGCTTGTTGTAGCGCATCGACGATGCGCTATGGCAGTTCAGACAGTAGTTGACGAACAGCTTGGCGCCGTTTTGCAGCGACGCCATGTCGTTGACGCGGTAAGGCGCCTTGTCCAGCGGAAAGCCGCCTTCGGCGGCGAAAGTGGCGGCGGTACACGTGAGCATCAAGGCCACGGCACCAATCAGCTTCTTGATCATGGTCAGTCCGTTATTCTCGTTGGCTCAGTGGGCGTGGAACGTCACGCGGTCAGGCACTTGCTTGAAGGTGCCCAGGCGGCTCCAGACCGGCATCAGGAAGAAGAATGCCAGGTACAGCAGCGTGCCGATCTGCGACGTGATGTTCAACGGCGGACTGGGCGGCTGCGTACCGATGTAGCCGAGCACCAGGAAGTTGACCATGAAGATGCCGTAGATCCACTTGTGCCAGGTGGGGCGGTAGCGGATCGACTTGACCGGCGAATGGTCCAGCCACGGCAGGAAGAACAGGATGACCACGGTGCCGCCCATGGCGACCACGCCCCAGAACTTGGCGTCGATCACGCGCAGCAGCACGGCCACGACGATCAGGATGCCGGGCACGGCGATGCGCATGAAGCCCTTCAGGTTGCTCTTGACGAGCAGCGCGATGGCGCCCAGCACCGAAGCGCCGGCCAGCACCCATGTGAACTCGTCGGTGGTGGCGCGCAGCATCGAGTAGAACGGCGTGAAGTACCACACCGGGGCGATGTGCGGCGGCGTCTTGAGCGAGTCGGCCGGGATGAAGTTGTTGAACTCCAGGAAGTAGCCGCCCATCTCCGGCGCGAAGAACACGATGAAGGCGAACACCAGCAGGAAGCCCGCGACGCCGACCAGGTCGTGCACCGTGTAGAACGGATGGAACGGAATGCCGTCCTTCGGGCGACCGTACTTGTCCTTCGGGCCTTCCTTGATCTCGATGCCGTCCGGGTTGTTCGAGCCGACTTCGTGCAGCGCCACCAGGTGGGCCGCCACCAGGCCCACCAGCACCAGCGGAATGGCGATGACGTGGAAGGCGAAGAAGCGGTTCAGCGTGGCGTCGGAGACGACGTAGTCGCCGCGGATCCAGATCGACAGCTCGGGGCCGATGAACGGGATGGCCGCGAACAGGTTCACGATCACCTGTGCGCCCCAGTAGGACATCTGGCCCCACGGCAGGAGGTAGCCGAAGAATGCTTCGGCCATCAGACAGAGGAAGATCGCGACGCCGAAGATCCAGACCAGCTCACGCGGCTTGCGGTACGAGCCATAGAGCAGGCCGCGCAGCATGTGCAGGTAGACGACGACGAAGAACATCGAGGCGCCGGTCGAGTGCATGTAGCGCACCAGCCAGCCCCACGGGACTTCGCGCATGATGTATTCGACGGATTGGAACGCGCGCTCGGCGTCCGGCTTGTAGTGCATGACCAGGAAGATGCCGGTCACGATCTGCAGCACCAGCACCAGGAGTGCCAGCGAGCCGAAGAAATACCAGAAGTTGAAGTTTTTCGGTGCGTAGTATTCGGACAGATGCGCTTTCCAGGTGGAGGTCACCGGGAAGCGCCGGTCCAGCCAGCCCAACAGGCCTGTCGTCTCGACGGTTTTCTCGCCAGCCATGTAACGGCTCCTTCTCTAATACGTGGCGTATTTGTTTTACTTACGTAATTCGGGAAAAAAGCGCGACGCGAGCGTCAGGCCTTGTTGTCTTCATCGACGCCCACGATGATGCGGGAGTCGGTGAGATACTGGTACGGCGGAACTTCGAGATTGTCGGGAGCGGGCTTGTTCTTGTAGACCCGGCCTGCCAGGTCGAACGTGGAGCCATGGCACGGACAGAGGAATCCGCCTTGCCAGGAGGCGCCCATGCCGCCACCGCCGCCCGTTTCGAAGTGCGAGGTGGGCGAGCAGCCCAGATGGGTACAGATGCCAACACAGACGAAGATCTCGGGCTTGCGCGAGCGACCTTCGTTTTCCGCGTATTTGGGCGTGAAACCGGGCCGCTTGGACTGGGGGTCCGCCAGGAGGGCGTCCTGGGTCTTGAGGCCGGCGATCTGTTCAGGAGACCGGTGGATGATCCAGACCGGCTTGCCCCGCCATTCCACCGTTTTCATGGTGCCCACTGGAATGTCGCCGATGTCGACCTCAACGGGGGCGCCGGCGGCGCGGGCTTTTTCAGAAGGGGAAAACGTGCTCACAAGCGGTATTGCCGTTGCGACACCTGCTACGCCACCCACAGCACAGGCGGTGGTTACCCAGAAACGTCGCGAAGGATCGGGCGGCAGATTTGGATCAACCGCACCGTCATCATCATGCACCAGCGTATCCTGACTCATCTTCCTATCCTTGTTGATGCGCCCGCTCTACGAGTAGCATCACTTCTGCGGCATCGGCTTCGCGGGAATATGTAACAACATAGCAACCGCGTATTATAGCGCCAGCCTACTGGTGGGCGTATCACGAAGGGAGTGCTTTTATGAGCAAAGCGACTGGTTTCGTCAAAGAATTCCGAGATTTCGCCGTCAAAGGCAATGCGGTCGATTTGGCGGTTGGTGTGATCATCGGGGCGGCTTTCGGCAGAATCGTCGACTCACTGGTCAAGGATATCGTCATGCCGCTGGTGAACTTCGTGCTGGGCGGATCCGTCGATTTCTCGAACAAGTTCCTGGTGCTGTCGATGCCAGCCGGTTACAACGGGCCGATGACATATGCGGACCTGACCAAGGCGGGAGCCAACGTTTTCGCCTGGGGGAACTTCATCACGATCATCATCAACTTCGTGTTGCTGGCGTTTGTGATCTTCTGGATGGTGAAGGCGATCTACAAGGCGCGCACCAAGGCCGAGGAAGCGCCGGCGGCGCCTGCCGCGACGCCCGAGGATGTGGCGTTGTTGCGTGAAATTCGGGATTTGTTGAAGAAGCAGCCTTGAAGTGAATGGAAGAGCGCCCTGTGGGGCGCTTTTTTATTGGTTCAGTGGTTGTTTGCTTGCGGGGGGTGTGGGCTTCGTAGGCCGCCCGGCGCGGGTGGTCGCGGGCGGGGCGCGCCTGCGATTGCGGTCCGGAGCGTTCGCTCCGGACTGCCCCGAGCTCAACCTCGTGGCCGCCTGTCGGCGGCTGCCTTCGGTTTCCGCCGGGCGCATCTGACGGCGCGCCCCGCCCGCGACCACCCGCGCCGGGCTACCGGTTTCGAGGTTTCATGCGCTGCTGGACCGAGGGGGCATGGGAGGGGCTTGTGTTGCCCGCCAAAACCGGCTGCGCGGGCAGCCGGTTTTGGCATACGTGCTTCTGGGGAGCGAGGGGGTGTGCGCTGCGCGCTGGCGGTGAGTGTTGCGGGTGGCCCGGCGGCGTTCAGACTCTGCGTGGCTACGGGTGGACGGGTACGCGCTGGGATCAGCGTTGCAGCCATGCCCTTTCGTTGCTGTCACACCGGGTTGTCCAGGTCCACGAATTCGACCTTGATGCCGAAGCGCTCGGCCACGGCCTGGCCCAGGGCCTGGATGCCGTAGCGTTCGGTGGCGTGGTGGCCGGCGCCCAGGAAGGCGACGCCGGTTTCCTGGGCCAGGTGGAAGGTGGATTCGGAGGCTTCGCCGGTGATGTAGGCGGTGGCGCCGGCGTCGATGGCGTCGGCGAGCATGCCCTGGGCGCCGCCGGTGCACCAGGCGATGCGGGCGACGGGCTGGTCGGGGTCGCCGACGACCAGTGGCTGGCGGCCCAGGCGTTGCTGGATGCGGGCGGCGAGTTGGCCGACGGTGGCCACGTCGGGGGCGGTGCCGAGCCAGACCAGGTTGTCGGGGCCACAGGTGCGTGGGCTGCCGTCGTCGCGCCGTTCGGGTTCCAGGCCGAGGACGCGGGCCAGTTGGGCGTTGTTGCCCAGCGTGGGGTGGGCGTCCAGGGGCAGGTGGTAGGCGTAGAGGTTGAGGTCGTTCTTCAGCGCCAGCGCCATGCGGGTACGGCGGGTGCCGATGACGCGGCGGTCCTCGTTGCGCCACATCCAGCCGTGGTGGACCAGCACCGCGTCGGCGCCGCGTTCGACGGCGATGCGCAACAGCGCTTCGCTGGCGGTGACACCGGTGATAATGTGTCCGACTTCGGATCGGCCTTCCACCTGCAGCCCGTTGGGGCAGTAGTCCTTGAAACGGGCGGCTTGCAGGGTGTCGTCCAGCCAGGCGGCCAGGACGTGGGAGTCCACTTTACTCATTGCTAGTCCTATCAGAATCATGCGCCGATATTGGCTGATCTTCGCTCAGGCCGTCACGGTCTGCCTGGGTATTCTATTCGTCGTCACCACCTTGCGGCCGGATCTGTTGCGCCTGGCCGGGTCGGAGGCGATGCCCGCGGCCGTGCCGCAACCGGTCATGGCACCGGGGCGGCCGGCCGTGGGGCCCGTGTCCTATGCCGACGGGGTCGCGCGGGCCGCGCCCTCGGTGGTGAATGTCTACACCACCAAGCACGTGAATGTGCCGCTGGTGCCGTTGCCCGATGATCCCATCCTGCGCCAGCTGTTCGGACAGGTGCCGGGGGTGAGCCGCCGCCAGGCCAGCACCAGCCTGGGGTCGGGCGTGGTGGTCAACCACGACGGCTACGTGCTGACCAACTACCACGTGGTGCAGGCGGCCGACGCGATCGAGGTGGCGCTGGCCGATGGACGCAAGGACACGGCCAAGGTAGTGGGCGCGGATCCCGACACCGATCTGGCGGTGCTGAAGCTGGCCACCCTGCGCAATCTGCCGGCGGCCACGCTGGCGCCGGATCGCGGCCTGCGGGTGGGCGACGTGGTGCTGGCGATCGGCAATCCGTTCGGCGTGGGACAGACCACCACGCAGGGGATCGTGTCGGCGCTGGGCCGCAACGGACTGGGCCTGAATACCTACGAGAATTTCATCCAGACCGATGCCGCCATCAATCCGGGCAATTCGGGCGGCGCGCTGGTGGACGCGCAGGGCAATCTGGTGGGCATCAACACCGCGATCTATTCGGAGTCGGGCGGATCGATGGGCATAGGCTTCGCCACGCCGATCGACATCGCGCGCAAGGTGATGGACGAGATCGTCAAGACCGGTGGCGTCAAGCGCGGCTGGCTGGGGGTCGAGCCGCAGGACCTGACGCCCGAACTGGCGCGGGCGTTCCAGATGGAACGCGACGCCCGCGGCGTGATCATCGCCGGCGTGTTGCGCGACGGTCCGGCCGCCAAGGGCGGCCTGCGGGTGGGTGACATCGTGCAGACGGTGAACGGCAAGCCGATGATGGATACGTCGGGGTTGCTGGCCGCCATTGCGCAGTTGACGCCGGGCCAGCGCGCGACGCTGGGCGTGTTGCGTGGCGGCAAGGTGGCCGAGGTGACGGTGGTGGTCGGGACCCGGCCCGGATTGCCGCGCTAGGGCCTGTGCGAGGCTCTTTTCAGTGTGAACAGGCCCTAGACGGGCGGCGGGCGGCCGGATGCCCGCCGCGGCCGGCACGGCGTGTCGAGCACCAGGCGCACGACCTGCAGCACACGCTTGCGCGTGGCCTCGGGCTGGTGGCGCAACAGCGCGCAGATCTCGGCGCAGTAGGCGTCGGATTGTTCTTCTTCGCGCGGCTGGGCGGCGGCGGCCTGCGCGACCATGCCGTCGGCCAGCCACGGCACCTGCGTATCCAGGGCCCGGGCCAGCCGCTGCAGGGTGGCGCGGGTGGGCGCATAGCGTTCTTCGCGGGTGAGGATGCGGTGGATGCAGGACTGCGGCACGCCGGAGATGCGGGCGAGCTGGTTCTGGCTTTTGATGCCGCGCCACCGCATCAGGGTGCGCAGGCGTAGGGCGAGCGACATGGCTGCAATGTATGTTTGCAGCGGATGCGCGACAAGCGGAAACCGTCCGTTTATGGAATGACAAAGGGGCCCGCATCGGGGCCCCTTCATGTCCGGGCACTGGCTCAGTGGCGTTCGGTCAGCGAGCCGTCGTTGACGGCTTCGTCGGCGCCCGGCTTGGGCGTGACCATGCGCGCGCAGATCAACCCCAGTTCGTACAGCAGGCACAGCGGCACCGCCAGCATGAACTGGCTGACCACGTCGGGCGGCGTCACCACGGCGGCGATGATGAAGGCGCCGACCACCACGTAGCCGCGCGCGCTCTTGAGCTTGGACAGCTCCACCACGCCCATGCGCACCAGCAGCACCACGGCCACGGGCACTTCGAACGTGATGCCGAATGCCATGAACATGGTCATGACGAAGCTCAGGTAGGCCTCGATGTCCGGCGCCGGCGTGATCGACTGCGGCGCAAAGGTGGCGATGAAATGGAAGACCGTGCGGAACACCACGAAATAGCAGAACGCCATGCCTGCGATGAACAGCAGCGTGCTGGAGATGATCAGCGGCAGCGCCAGGCGCTTTTCGTGCTTGTAGAGGCCCGGCGCGACGAAGGCCCAGGCCTGGTACAGCACCACCGGCAGCGCCACGATGAAGGCGGCCATCATGGTGACCTTGACCGGCACCATGAAGGGTGTGATGACGCCGGTGGCGATCATGCGGGTGCCTTCGGGCAGCGAGGCCAGCATGGGCTGGGCCAGCACGTCGTAGATGGCGGACGCGCCGGGATAGATGAACAGGATGATGAACACGCCCACCACCGCGCCGACGGCGCGCAGCAGGCGGGTGCGCAGTTCGACCAGGTGGGAGATGAAGCTTTCCTGCTGGCCGTCTTCTTGGGAGGCGTCCTGGGTCACGTTGTCGTTCCGGAGGGCGTGGCGGGCTTGGTGGCCGGCGGGGGCTCGCTGGCGGCCGGGGCGTGGGGCGCCGGCGCGGATTGCGGGGCGGGAGCGGGCTGGGCGGCCGGCGCGGCGGCGGGCGAATCCAGGTCCAGGCTCAGGTTCGGGTTGGGCGGCGCGATGCTGCGCGGCGCTTCGGCCGGCTGGCCGGCCTGCGGCGTCATCAGCGGGTCGGCCGGCGCGGCGGCGTGCGGGTCGGCGGAAGCCGTGGCGGTCTCGGCGCCGGCCGTGATGGCGGGCTTGCCGCTGGCTTCGCGGGCCACTTCGTCGAGCTCGGCGCGGAATTGCTGCACCGGCTCCTGCAGCGCGTTGTGGGTGTCGTTCAGCGATTGCTGCACGTCCTGCGCCGCGGTTTCCATTTCGCTCTTGAACTTGCGCAGCTCGTCCAGCTCGATCTCGCGCTGGATATCGGATTTCACGTCGTTGACGTAACGCTGCGCGCGGCCCAGCAGGTGGCCGACCGTGCGGGCGACCTTGGGCAGGCGTTCGGGGCCAATGACGATCAGCGCGACGACGCCGATCACCATCAGTTCAGTGAGGCTGACATCAAACATTCGACGGCCGCTCGGGAATTGAGGCAATGAGGGCCGGCCGGATCAGGCCGGGCCCGGGGGCGCGCAGGCGCTCAGGAGTTGGACTTTTCCTTGGCCTGCACGTCGATGGTGTCGCCGGCCACGCGTTGCTGGGCGATGGGTTCGGCCGGCTTGTCGCCGTTGGCGTCCTTCATGCCTTCCTTGAAGCCCTTGACGGCGCCGCCCAGGTCCGAGCCGATGTTACGCAGTTTCTTGGTGCCGAAGATCAGCGCCACGATGACCAGAACGACCAACCAATGCCAAATGCTAAAGCTACCCATGATGGTTCTCCGTATTACGCAGTGGGGGCCACGCGCCCTTTCCAGGGTCGCTGACCGCCGATGATGTGGAAATGCAGATGCGGGACTTCCTGGCCGCCTTCGACGCCAGAATTGATCATGATGCGAAACCCGCCATCAGGGCCCGGGGTGCAACCGTTTTCAGCGGCAAGCCGCGGCGCCAATGCCATCATTCTACCCAACCAACCTGCGTCCTCGGCCGTAATATCCTGCATGGATATGACATGACGTCGAGGGATCAGCAATAAATGCACCGGCGCGGCCGGGTTGATATCGTGGAATGCAACAAAGTCCTCGTCCTCGTAGACCTTCTTGGACGGGATCTCGCCGGCGGCGATCTTGCAGAAAATACAGTTGGCGCTCATTTTTGCGGTTCCGTGTCAGTCCTGGGGACGGCTGGCCTTCTCGGCCAGGCCCGACAGCCCTTCGCGGCGGGCCAGTTCGGCCAGCACGTCGTCGGGCCGCAGATTGAAGTGCGTCAGCGCGACCAGGCAATGAAACCACAGGTCGGCGGTTTCGCTGACGATGCGCTCGGGCACGCCGTCCTTGGCCGCCATGACCAGTTCAGTGGCTTCCTCGCCAATCTTCTTGAGGAAGGCGTCGGGGCCCTTGGACAGCAGCTTGGCCGCGTAGGAAGCCTTGGGATCGCCGCCGTTCTCGGGGCGGCGGGTTTCCAGGGTGGCGGCAATGCGGGCCAGCACGTCGTGGGCGCTCAGGGGCGAATCGGTCATTTGTAGATCAGTTCGGGGTCTTTCAGCACCGGGTCCACCGTGACCCAGCTGGCCTGGTCGGTCTGGCCTTCCAGGCGGCGGTAGAAACAGCTGGCGCGGCCCGTGTGGCAGGCGATGCCGCCTTCCTGGTGCACCTTGAGCAGCACCACGTCGCCGTCGCAGTCCAGGCGCAGCTCGTGCACCTGCTGCACGTGGCCGGATTCCTCGCCCTTGCGCCACAGGCGCTGGCGCGAGCGCGACCAGTACACGGCGCGGCCGGTGGCGGCGGTTTCGGCCAGCGATTCGCGGTTCATCCAGGCCACCATCATGATCTGGCCGTTGTCGGCGTCCTGCGCGATGGCCGGGATCAGGCCGTTCTCGTCGAAGACGACGTCGGCCATCCAGCTGGGTTCGTTGCTCATCGTCATATCCTTACTTCGATGCCCTGCTCGGCCATGAAGCGCTTGCATTCACCGACCGTGTGCTGGCCGAAGTGGAAGATGCTGGCGGCCAGCACCGCGCTGGCGCGGCCGGTGGTGACGCCGTCGGCCAGGTGCTGCAGGGTGCCGACGCCGCCGGAGGCGATGACCGGCACCGGCACGGCATCCGACACCGTGCGGGTCAGTTCCAGGTCGAAGCCCGACTTGGTGCCGTCGCGGTCCATGCTGGTCAGCAGGATCTCGCCGGCGCCGTAGGCGGCCATGCGGCGGGCCCAGGCCACGGCGTCCAGGCCGGTGGCCTTGCGGCCGCCGTGGGTGAAGACTTCCCAGCGCGGCGCTTCGCCCGCGGCCGAGACCCGGCGCGCGTCGATCGCCACCACCACGCACTGCGAGCCGTGGTAGTCGGAGGCCGCGCGCACCAGTTCCGGATTGGCCACGGCGGCGCTGTTGATGCTGATCTTGTCGGCGCCGGCGTTGAGCAGGCGCTGGATGTCGGACACCTGGCGCACGCCGCCGCCCACCGTCAGCGGAATGAAGACCTGCGAGGCGACCTGCTCGATGATGGGCAGGATCAGGTCGCGGCCATCGCTGGTGGCGGTGATGTCCAGGAAGGTGAGTTCGTCGGCGCCCTGCTCGTTGTAGCGGCGGGCGATCTCGACGGGGTCGCCGGCGTCGGCGAGGTTGACGAAGTTCACGCCCTTGACGACTCGGCCGGCGGTGACGTCAAGGCAGGGAATGATGCGGCGGGTCAGCGCGCTCTGGGCGGGCGCGCCCGCCCCGGAGGTACTGCTGGAGGTGGTCATTTGGCCAATTCGTCGGCGCGGGCCTGTGCCGCTTGGAAGTTGAGCGTGCCTTCGTAGATGCTGCGGCCCAGGATGGCGCCTTCGACGCCCTCTTCCTCGACGGCGCACAGCGCCTCGATGTCCTGGATGCCGGCGATGCCGCCCGAGGCGAACACGGGAATGCGCACGTGTTGCGCCAGGCGCACGGTAGCCTCGACGTTCACGCCCGACAGCATGCCGTCGCGGCCGATGTCGGTGTAGATGATGGCTTCGCAGCCGTAGTCCTCGAACTTCTTGGCCAGGTCGAGCACGTCGTGGCGGGTCAGCTTGCTCCAGCCGTCGGTGGCGATCTTGCCGTCACGGGCATCCAGGCCGACGATGATCTGGCCGGGGAAGGCGCCGCAGGCGTCCTGCAGGAAGCCGGGGTTCTTGACCGCGGCGGTGCCGATGATGACGTAGGAGATGCCAGCGTCGAGATAGCGTTCGATGGTGTCGAGATCGCGGATGCCGCCGCCGATCTGGACCGGGATATCGTCGCCGACGGCGTCCAGGATGGCCTTGATGGGTGCTTCGTTCTTCGGTTTGCCGGCGACGGCGCCGTTCAGGTCGACCAGATGCAGGCGGCGGGCGCCCTGGTCGAGCCATTGCGAGGCCATGGAGGCGGGGTCTTCGGAGAACACCGTTGCATCGTCCAGGTCGCCCTGGCGCAGACGCACGCAGCGTCCGTCTTTGAGATCGATGGCGGGGATCAGCAGCATGGTGGGCAGCGGGAAAATATGGGGTTGAATGGGCTGGAGCGCGTGGGCCAGGGCGGTGTGCCCGTGGCTTACGGCTGCCAGTCTACAAAATTGCGATACAGGCGCAAACCGTGCTCGGCGCTCTTCTCGGGGTGGAACTGCACCGCGAAAATGTTAGCTGCCGCCACCGCGCAGGTAAAGGCAACGCCATAATCGGTTTCACCAACGGTCAGGCTCGTATCGGCCGGGTCGGCGTAATAACTATGGACGAAATAGAAATGCGTGTCGTCCGGAATGCCGTCCCAGATAGGGTGAGAGCGCGTCTGGCGCACTTTGTTCCATCCCATGTGCGGGACTTTCAACCGCTCCGGGCGGACATCGACCGGGCCGGCCGTGCCGGTGTCGGCCTTGCAGGCCGCGTCGTCGGCCGCGACCGGGTCGGCGAAGCGCGGGCCGGCAAAGCGCCGCACCACGCCGGGGAACAGCCCCAGGCACGGGGTCGCGCCCTCTTCGCTGGACTCGAACAGCATCTGTTCGCCGACGCAGACGCCCAGCAGCGGCTTGGCGCGGGCGGCCTTGACGACCGCTTCGCGCAGGCCGGATTCATTCAGGGTGCGCATGCAGTCCGCCATGGCGCCCTGGCCGGGAAACACCACGCGGTCGGCCGCGTCGATTTCATGGGGCTGGTTGCAGATGCGGATGTCCGCGTCGGGGGCGGCGTACTTGAGCGCGCGCGCGACGGAATGGAAGTTGCCCATTCCGTAGTCGACGATGGCGATAGTGGTCACTTCGGTTTACCTGGTGCGTGGCGGAAGGTCACGGAGGTTACAGCACGCCCTTGGTCGAGGGCACGACGTCGCCCATGCGCGGGTCGACTTCAATGGCCATGCGCAGCGCGCGGCCACAGGCCTTGAAGACCGTCTCGCATTGGTGGTGGGCGTTGGTGCCGCGCAGGTTGTCGATGTGCAGGGTGATCAGCGCGTGGTTGACCAGGCCCTGGAAGAATTCGCGTGTCAGGTCGACGTCGAAGGCGCCGATGTGCGAGCGGGTGAAGGGGATGTGGTATTCCAGGCCGGGACGGCCCGAGAAATCGACCACCACGCGCGACAGCGCCTCGTCCAGCGGCACGTAGGCGTGACCGTAGCGGCGCAGCCCGGCCTTGGTGCCGACCGCCTTGGCGATAGCCATGCCCAGCGTGATGCCCACGTCTTCCACCGTGTGATGCGCATCGATGTGCAGGTCGCCCTCGGCCTTGATGTCGAGGTCGATCAGGCCGTGGCGCGCGATCTGGTCCAGCATGTGGTCCAGGAAGGGCACGCCCGTGTCGATCGTCTGCTTGCCGGTGCCATCCAGGTTGATGGCCACGCGGATGCGGGTTTCGTTGGTGTTGCGGGTGATCTCTGCGGTACGCATGTCAGGGACTCGATTAGGCACTCAGTATTTCTTGCAGTGCCGATAGCAAAGCGGCGTTCTCGGACGGCGCGCCCACCGAGATGCGGAGGCAGCCGGCCAGGAGCGGATGGGCGTTGGAGAAGTTACGAACCAATATTTTGCGCTGTTTCAGGGCAAGATGCACGGCGTTGCCATCCATCTTGCCGGAAAAGCGCGCGAGTACGAAGTTGGCCGCGGAAGGGAATACCCTGACGCCGGGCAGCGCCGCCAGCGCCGCGGCCAGCGGTTCGCGGTCGGCGCGCAGGCGGGCGGCCTGTTGGTCCAGCACCGGCTTGTGGCGCAGCACTGTCAGCAGCGCTGCCTGGGTCAGCACGTCCAGGTTGTAGGGCGGGCGCACCTTGTCGAACTCGGCGATCCAGTCGGGGTGGCCGGCCAGATAGCCAAAACGCAGGCCCGCCAGGCCGATCTTGGACACGGTGCGCATCACCACCACGTTGGGCGCGTCCAGCAGGCGCGGCATCCAGCTGCGGTCGGTGAAGGGCTGGTAGGCCTCGTCCACCACCACCAGGCCGGGGGCGGCGGCGATGATGGCGGCCATGTCCGCGTCCGACCAGACGCCGCCGGTGGGATTGTTGGGCACGGCCAGGAACACCACCTTGGGCTGGTGTTCGCGGATCGCGGCCAGCATGGCGGGAAGATCAAGGGACAGATCGTCGGTCAGCGGCACGCCGACGAAGCGGGCGTGGTCGAAGCGGGCCGCCATGTCGAAATAGACGAACGACGGCCAAGGCGCCAGCACCACCTCGCCGGGATTGCAGCAGGCCTGCACCACGATGTGGATCAGTTCGTCCGAGCCGTTGCCGAACAGCACGCCGGCGTCGGCGGGCACGCCGAAGGCCGTCTTCACGGCCTGGCGCAGTTCGGACAGGTCGGCCGCCGGGTAGCGGTTCAGCGGCGTATCGCGCAGCACCCGGGCGAGGTCGTCGCGCACCGTCTCGGGCAGTTCGTAGGGCGATTCCATCGCGTCCAGCTTGATGCAGCCTTCGGCGTGCGCCACCGGATACGCGCTCAGTTCACGGATATCGGGCCGGATGGTGCCGGCGATGCGGCCGGCGACCTCGCTCATGGCTGGTCGATCCGGTATTGGGCGCTGGCGGCGTGGGCCTGCAGGCCTTCGCCCAGCGCCAGTTCGGCGGCGATGCGGCCGAGCGTCTGGGCGCCCTGGTGCGAGACCTGGATCAGGCTGGAACGCTTCTGGAAGTCGTACACGCCCAGCGGCGACGAGAAGCGCGCCGTGCGGGAAGTGGGCAGCACGTGGTTCGGGCCGGCGCAGTAGTCGCCCAGGGCTTCCGAGCTGAAGCGGCCCATGAAGATGGCGCCCGCGTGGCGGATCCTGGCGGTCCAGATTTCCGGTTGCTCGGTGGAGATCTCCAGGTGCTCCGGGGCGATGTCGTTGGCGATGCGGCAGGCTTCGTCCAGGTCGCGCACCTGGATCAGCGCGCCACGGTTGGCCAGGCTGGTGCGCAGGATGTCGGCGCGCGGCATGGTCGGCAGCAGGCGGGCGATGGCGGCCTCGACCTCGGCGATGAAGGCGGCGTCCGGGCACAGCAGGATGGATTGGGCCAGTTCGTCGTGTTCGGCCTGCGAGAACAGGTCCATGGCGATCCAGTCGGCCGGTGTCTTGCCGTCGCAAATCACCAGGATTTCGCTGGGGCCGGCGATCATGTCGATGCCGACCACGCCGAACACGCGACGCTTGGCGGCGGCCACGTAGGCGTTGCCCGGGCCGACGATCTTGTCCACGGCCGGCACGGTGGCGGTGCCGTAGGCCAGCGCGCCCACGGCCTGCGCGCCGCCGATGGCGAACACGCGGTCGACGCCGCTGATGGCGGCGGCGGCCAGCACGATGGGGTTGCGCGCGCCGTCCGGCGTGGGCGTGACCATGACCAGTTCCTGCACGCCGGCGACCTTGGCCGGGATGGCGTTCATCAGGACCGACGACGGATACGCGGCCTTGCCGCCCGGCACGTACAGGCCGACGCGGTCCAGCGGAGTGACCTGCTGGCCCAGCACCGTGCCGTCGGCCTCGGTGTAGGCCCAGGTCTCGGCGCGCTGGCGCTCGTGGTAGCGGCGCACGCGCTCGGCGGCGGCCTGCAGCGCGTCGCGCTGGGCGGCGGGCAGCGCGGCCAGGGCCGCATGCCAGTCGGCCTTCGGGATTTCGAGCGTGTCCGCGGACGCGTGCGGCATGCGGTCGAAGCGCTGGGTGTATTCCACCAGCGCGGCGTCGCCGCGGGCGCGCACGTCGGCCAGGATGCCGGCGGCGGCGCGGTCGATGGACTCGTCCTCGGTGGCCTCGAAGGCCAGCAGCTTGGACAGGGCGGACGCGAATCCGGGATCGCGGGAGTCGAGACGATTGATCAGGGCCATGGCGTTCAGGCGGGTGGCGGCCGCCGCGTGGGGCGGCGGCCTGGGTCAGGCGTTGCGGGAAGCGGCGCGCTCGAAGGCGTCCAGCAGCGGTTGCAGGCGTTCGCCGCGGGTCTTGAGCGCGGCCTGGTTGACGATCAGGCGCGAGGAGATCGGCATGATGTCCTCGACCGCGACCAGGTCGTTGGCGCGCAGCGTGCCGCCGGTGGACACCAGGTCCACGATGCAGTCGGCCAGGCCCACCAGCGGCGCCAGTTCCATCGAACCATACAGCTTGATGATGTCGACGTACACACCCTTGGACGCAAAGTGTTCACGGGCTGACTGCACGTACTTGGTGGCCACGCGCAGGCGCGCGCCCTGGTGCACCGCGGCTTCGTAGTCGAAGCCGTTGCGCACCGCCACGGCCAGGCGGCATTTGGCGATGTTCAGGTCGATCGGCTGGTACAGGCCGCCGGGCTGCTGCGCGGCGTGCTCGATCAGCACGTCCTTGCCGGCGATGCCGAGGTCGGCCGCGCCGTACTGCACGTAGGTCGGCACGTCCGAGGCGCGCACGATGATCAGGCGCAGACCGGGGTCGCTGGTCGGCAGGATCAGCTTGCGCGAGCTTTCGGGGTTCTCGGGCACCTCGATGCCGGCTTCCGCCAGCAAAGGCATGGTTTCTTCGAAGATCCGCCCCTTGGACAGAGCCAGGGTCAGGGGCGCGAGAGGGGCATCGCTCATGCCGATTCCTTGCCGCTAGTGCGTTCAACAACGCGTTGGATATTGGCGCCCAGGGCGCGCAGCTTGACTTCCATCCGGTCGTAGCCGCGGTCCAGGTGGTAAATGCGGTCGACCAGCGTGTCGCCATCGGCGGCCAGGCCGGCGATGACCAGGCTGGCCGAGGCCCGCAGGTCGGTGGCCATGACCGTCGCGCCCGACAGGCGGGCAATGCCGCGGACGATGGCGGTGTGGCCGTCGATGTCGATGTCCGCGCCCATGCGGCGCAGTTCCTGCACGTGCATGTAGCGGTTCTCGAAGATGTTCTCGACGATCACCGACGTGCCTTCGGCCACCGTGTTCAGCGTCATCAACTGGGCCTGCATGTCGGTGGCGAAGCCGGGGTACTCATGGGTGCGAAAGCCCACCGCCTTGGGGCGCGCGGACATGGCGCCGCGAATCCAGTCGGGGCCGGTCTCGATGGCCAGGCCGGCCTCGGCCAACTTGTCGAGCGTGGCGCCGAGGATGCCGGCGTCGGTGTTGCGCAGCACGATGTCGCCGCCGGCCGCGCCGACGGCGCACAGGAACGTGCCGGCCTCGATGCGGTCGGAGATCACGCGGTGCTCGGCGCCGTGCAGGCGCTCGACGCCGTCGATCACGATGCGGTCGGTGCCGTGGCCCTGGATGCGGGCGCCCATCTTGATGAGCAGCTCGGCCAGGTCCACCACCTCGGGTTCGCGCGCGGCGTTCTCCAGCACGGTCTGGCCTTCGGCCAGCACCGCCGCCATCAGCAGGTTCTCGGTGCCGGTGACGGTGACCATGTCGGTGCGGATCGAGGCGCCCTTCAGGCGCTTGGCGCGCGCCACCACGAAGCCGTGCTCGATGCTGATTTCGGCGCCAAGCGCCGCCAGGCCCTTGATGTGCTGGTCCACCGGCCGCTGGCCGATGGTGCAGCCGCCGGGCAGGCTGACGCGGGCCTCGCCGAAGCGCGCCACCAGCGGGCCCAGCACCAGGATGGAGGCGCGCATGGTCTTGACCAGGTCGTACGGCGCTTCGAGGCTGTCGACGCGGTCGGCCTGCAGGGTCACGATGCCGTCGCTGCCGCGCTCGGCGCGCACGCCCATGCGGCCCAGCAGGCGCAGCATGGTGGCGGTGTCGTTCAGGTGCGGCACGTTGGCGATGGTCAGCGGATCGGCCGTCAGCAGGCCGGCGCACAGGATCGGCAGGGCCGAGTTCTTGGCGCCGGAAATGGTGACTTCGCCGTGCAGGCGCGCGCCGCCGGTAATGCGGAGTTTGTCCATGGTTACTTGCCCGCCTGGGCGTATTCGGCGGGGGTCAGGGTGCGCATCGACAAGGCGTGGATCTCGGCCTTCATGCGGTCGCCCAGCGCCGCGTAGACCAGTTGATGGCGCTGGATCAGGCGCTTGCCTTCGAAGGCGGCGCTGACGATGACCGCGTCGAAATGCGAGCCGTCGCCCTGTACGTCGAGGTGTTCACAGGGCAGGCCGTCCGCGATGTATTGGCGGACTTGCGCGGGAGTGGGAAGCATGGACGTCAGTTCCTGAGTTTGTAGCCGCTGGCCAGGAGCCGCAGCGCATAGATCGAAAGCGCGAGGAACACCCCCGTCACCACCGCCAGGCTGCGCCAGGGGGAGACGTCCGACACCGAGAAGAATCCGTAGCGGAAACCGTCGATGGTGTAGAAGATGGGGTTCCAGTGCGACACGCCCTGCCAGAAGGGCGGGAGCGTATGGATGGAATAGAACACGCCGGACAGGAAGGTGGCCGGCATGATGAGGAAATTCTGGAACGCCGCCAGCTGGTCGAATTTCTCCGACCACAGACCGGCGATCAGGCCCAGCGTGCCCATGATGCCGCAGGCCAGCACCGCGAACACCAGCAGCCACAGCGGGTTGGACGGCACCAGCGAGACGAAGAACAGCGCCACCACCCATACGCACAGGCCCACGGCCAGGCCGCGCACCACGGCCGCCAGCACGTAGGCGGCGAAGATGTCGCGGTGCGACAGCGGCGGCAGCAGCATGAACACCAGGTTGCCGGTGATGCGGCTCTGGATCAGCGACGACGACGGGTTGGCGAAGGCGTTCTGCAGCATGCTCATCATCATGAGCCCGGGGATCAGGAACGCGGTGTACGGCACGCTGCCGTAGACCATGACGCGCCCTTCCAGCACGTGGGCGAACACCAGCAGGTACAGCAGCGCGGTGATGACCGGCGCGGCGATGGTCTGGAAGCTGACCTTCCAGAAGCGCAGCAATTCCTTGCGCAGCAGGGTCGGAAAGCCCGAACCCGCGTCCAGGCGGGGCTGCACCAGCGGCTGGCTGGCATTGGCGGCGGGCTGCGTCATTGCGAAATCTCTTCGGGTTGCAAGGCGTCGTCCTGGTGCATGATGCGCACGAAGGCGTCTTCGAGGTCAACGCCGCCGACGCGCGCCAACAGTGCCTGGGTGGTGTCCAGCGCCACGATGCGGCCGCCCTTGAGCATGGCGATGCGGCCGCACAGGGCCTCCGCTTCTTCCAGGTAGTGGGTGGTCAGCATGATGGTGTGGCCGGCCTTGTTCAGGCGCGAGATGAACTCCCACAGGGTGCGGCGCAGGTCCACGTCCACGCCCGCGGTGGGCTCGTCTAGCACGATCACGGGCGGGCGGTGCACCAGCGCCTGCGCCACCAGCACCCGGCGCTTCATGCCGCCGGACAGCGCGCGCATGTTCGAGTTGGCCTTGTCGGCCAGCCCCAGGTTGAACAGGATCTCGTCGATCCAGTCGTCGTTCTTGCGCAGGCCGAAATAGCCGGACTGGATGCGCAGCGTTTCGCGCACGGTGAAGAACGGGTCGTAGACCAGTTCCTGCGGCACCACGCCCAGCGCCCGCCGCGCCGACTTGTAGTCGGCCACGACGTCGTAGCCACAGACGGTGGCGCGGCCGCTGGTGGCGTGCGCCAGCCCGGCCAGGATGGAAATCAGGGTGGTCTTGCCGGCGCCATTGGGACCGAGCAGGCCGAAGAACTCGCCGTGCTCGATATTCAGGCTGACATCGTTGAGCGCCTGGAAACCGGCGCCGGACGCGCGCCCGGTGAGCTTGCTCCAGCCGCTGCGGCGCGGCGAGTAGATTTTGGAGACGTTCTCAAGACTGACGGCAGACATGACGGCGGCGAGGGGTGCCCGGAAAAGAGCGAATTGATCATTATATAAGCGCCCCGCTACGCAAGGCGCCGATAGCCCCGGGGCGCGTGGGGGCGCTGCAGCCCGATTTGTCCCCAAAACAATCGGCCCGGCGGGCCGCAAGGGCGCGCCGGGCCGAGGCGGATCGGACGGAATCCTACTGATTGCGCTGGTTCAGCGCCTTGATCAGGCCGTCGATGCCGTTCTGGTTGATCTGCTGGGCGAACTGGTTGCGGTAGTTCTCGATCAGCCAGATGCCTTCGACGTTCATGTCGTAGATCTTCCAGCCCTGGGGCGTTTTTTCCAGGCGGTAGTCGACACCCGTGGGTTGGCCGTTGGCCTGGCTGATGAGCGTGCGCACGACCACGTCGTCGGCCTTGGGGTCGCCGCGGAACGGCAGCGCCGTGACCTTGGTGCCGGACGTGACGCGGGTCAGCGCGCCGCTGTAGGTGCGCACCAGGGTGCCGCGGAAGGCGTCGGCCAGGGCGGTCTTCTGTTGCTCCGTGGCCTGGCGCCAGTAGCGGCCGGCGGCCAGGCGCGTGGTCTTCTGGAAGTTGACGTACGGCAGGATGTGCTCATTGACGACCTGGTTGATGCGCGCGGTGTTGCCGGCCTTGACGGCGCCGTCGGCCTTCAGGACGTCCAGCGCTTCGTTGGCCGCGCCCAGCACGAACTGGTCAGGCGCGCCGTGCGCGTCCGGTTGCGCCTGGGCGGCGGCTGATGCCGCCAGGCCCAGCAGGCCGGCGAAGGCGACGCGCCGGAGCAGGGAAAAAAAGGAAAACCGCATGAAAACTCCTTGCTGTACTGATAACGCAATCCAACAGCTTACTTGGTTGCGGGAACCGGCGCTGGCGCCGCGGCGCCCTTGCCCTTGCTGGCGGCGCCTTCGTCCTCGTCGTCTTCGTAGTTCGGCAGGCTGGATTCGTCGTCCACGCGCTGGCCGGCCACCATGGCGGCGCGCCGCTGCAGGTAGGCGTCGCGCACGAAGCTGTACGGATCGAGCGCCACGCGGTCGACCGTGTCGGTGGCGTTGAGCAGGCTGGCGCGGGTATCGACCACTTCCAGGCCCCACAGCGAATTGCGCAGCGCCACGTTGTCGATGGCGCTCACGCCCATGTAGCCGTGCATGCGGCCCTGCCAGTCGCCGACCAGGCCGACGCCGTCGCGCACGCTGGCCGAACCGAAGAACGGCAGCACCAGGTACGGACCCTGGCCGAAGCCCCACACGCCCAGCGTGGTGCCGAAGTCGTTGGGGATCTTGCGCGCGCCGTTGGCCGAGGCGACGTCGAAGCAGCCGCCCACGCCCATGGTGGTGTTGAACAGGAAGCGGCCGAGCGTGTTGACGAAGTCGTGGCCGCGGCCCTGCAGGAAGCTGTTGGTGCCCGACCAGAGGTCGCCGACGTTGCTGAAGATGTTGTGCACGCAGCTGCGCACCGGCTCCGGCGTGACGTAGGTGTAGGCCTGCGCCACCGGCTTGAATACGGCGCGGTCGACGGTGTCGTTGAACTTGTAGACGCCGCGGTTGAAGCCTTCCCAGGGATCGCGCGGATCCGGCTGCTGCGGCGCGGCGCAACCGGCCATCAGTGCGCCGGCGGCGGCGACGGTGGCGATTCGGGAAAGAGCTTTCTTGTTCATGATCAGGGCATCCCTATCAACAGATATCTATTCTTATTGCAGCGTGCGCCGCGCGCGGATGTGGCCGCGCGTGACGGATCCTCTTTAATTCGGGGCTTTCGCTTCCGGCGAGCCACCCGCGTTCGAGCCTTCCTTCTCGGCCGTGCCGTACAGGAACTTGCTGATCAGCTGTTCCAGCACGACGGCGCTTTGGGTATAGCGGATTTTGCCGCCGTCGGCAAAGTTGTCCTCTTCGCTGCCCGGGGTCAGGCCCAGGTACTGTTCACCCAGCAGGCCGGACGTCAGGATGGCCGCGGACGAGTCCTTGGGGAACTGGTAGGCGGTTTCCAGGTTCATCGACACGACGGCCTGGAAAGTCTTGTCGTCAAAGGAGATTCCGGCGACCCGGCCCACCACCACACCGGCGCTTTTCACGGGGGCGCGCACCTTGAGGCCGCCTACGTTATCGAAATTGGCCGTCAGCGTATAGGTGGGGGCAAAAGAAAAGGTGCTCAAGTTGCCGGCGCGCAACGCCAGGAACGCCAGCGCGGCCGCGCCCAGCAAGACGAACAGGCCTACCCAGAAATCGGTTTTTTCGCGAGACATGATCGATCCGTAATCAGTTTCCAAACATCAAGGCGGTCAGCAGGAAGTCCAGCCCCAGCACCGCCAGCGACCCCACCACGACCGTGCGGGTGGTGGCGCGGGCGACGCCTTCCGGGGTGGGCTTGGCCTGCCAGCCTTCGTAAAGCGCCACCAGCGTCACCGTGACGCCGAATACCAGGCTCTTGATGACGCCGTTGACGACGTCGTTCCAGACGTCCACGCCGCCCTGCATCTGCGACCAGAAGGCGCCGGCGTCGACGCCGATCATCAGCACCCCGACCACCCAGCCGCCCAGGATGCCCACCATGGAGAACACGGCGGCCAGGATCGGCATGGCGATGATGCCGCCCCACAGGCGCGGCACCAGCACCCGGCGCATCGGGTCGACCGCCATCACTTCCATGGCCGACAGTTGTTCGCCGGCCTTCATCAGGCCGATCTCGGCGGTCAGCGAGGTGCCGGCGCGGCCGGCGAACAGCAGCGCGGTCACCACCGGGCCCAGCTCACGCACCAGCGACAGCGCCACCAGCAGGCCGAGCGATTCCTCGGCGCCGTAGCGGTTCAGCGTGTAGTAGCCCTGCAGGCCCAGCACGAAGCCCACGAACATGCCGGACACGGCGATGATCAGCAGCGAGTAGTTGCCGATGAAATGAATTTGCTGCGACACCAGCCGCGGCCGCGACAGCGCGATGCCGCTGCGCGCCAGCATGGCGCCGAAGAAACGGGTGAAGTGGCCGATGCCGGCGATGCGGGTGCGCACCCAGCCGCCCAGCGCGCCGATGGCGTTGTTGGATCCGCTCATGCCTTGCGCCCTTGTTGTTGCGAAAGCCACTTCTGGAAAGCCGGCGTTTCGGGGTACTGGAACGCGACCGGGCCGTCGGGTTCGCCCTTCAGGAATTGCTGCACGTAGGGGTCCGGCGAGGCCGACAGGCTGTCGGGGCTGCCGGCCGCCTTGAGCTGGCCCTGGCCGACCAGGTACACCTGGTCGGCGATCGCGAACGATTCGTGCACGTCGTGGGTGATCAGCACCGAGGCGCAGCCCAGGCGGTCGGCCAGGCTGCGGATCAGGCGGGCGGTGATGCCCAGCGAGATCGGGTCGAGGCCGGCGAAGGGTTCGTCGTACAGGATCAGTTCGGGTTCCAGCACCACCGCGCGGGCCAGCGCCACCCGGCGGGCCATGCCGCCGGAGATTTCGGCCACCTTCAGGTGGGCGGCGGCGCGCAGGCCGACGGCGTCGAGCTTGTCCAGCACGCGGGCGGTGATCTCGGGTTCGGCCAGCCGGGTGTGCTCGCGCAGCGGGAAGGCGACGTTCTCGAACACGTTCAGGTCGGTGAACAGCGCGCCCTGCTGGAACAGCACGCCCATGCGCTTGCGCAGCGACTGCAGTTCGGCCCGAGTGGCCCGGGCGATGTCCTGGCCGAACGCCAGCACGGTGCCTTGTTGCGCGACGAGCTGGCCGGTGGCCGCCCGCAGCAGCGTGGTTTTGCCGGAGCCGGAGCCGCCCATGATGGCGACCACCTGGCCCGAGCGCACTTCCATGGAAATGCCGCGCAAGACGGTGAAATCACCGTAGCCTAGCGCCACATCCTGCAGGCGCAGGGCGAATTCCGGGGTGCTGCGGGTTTGATCGGGCATGGGCAACAAGCGGGTGTTTCGGTGGCGGATGCCCTGCCGCCGCGCTCATGCGCGGGCGGGGAGCCGGCCGGCGCGAGCGAGGCGGGCTGCGTCGGGAAGCGCCCTGTTACTCATATGCCGGGGACGGGGAAAGTCCGGTCGCACCCGGCGGCGAGGGGCCATTGTAGCCCGACGAATTGTCACCGCAGTGGGATATGACTGTCCGTGGAACAGTGTTTTCGCCCACGGGAACAATCCGGGGACGCTTTGGCGCGTCCTCGGATTGCGCCCGGCGTTCGGACGGCGTCAGCCGCGACCGCGGGCGGCGGCGGTCTCGCGCGCCAGCCGCGCCACCAGCGCGGCCGTGCTTTCGCGCCGGGCGAGGGGCGCGCCCTGGCCCGCCCACAGCGACAGCACGGCGATATTGCCGGCCTTGCCGCCGGCCGTGCGCATGGGACGCGTCAGCGCGTTCTGCAACGGGTACGGCAGGATGTCGTCCGATAGTTCGTCGGCGTCGCGCATGAAGGAATTGACGATGCCGCGCGCCGGCCGTCCGGAAAACGCCCGGGTGACGCGCGACTGTTCCGACCGGGAGGCCGGCAGCACCGCCTTGTAGGCGTCGCCGATCCCCGCTTCGTCGGTGGTCAGGAAGGCTGTCCCCATTTGTGCGGCGCTGGCGCCGAGGGCCAGCGCGGCGGCGATGCCGCGCCCGTCCATGATGCCGCCGGAGGCGATCACCGGGATCGACACCGCGTCGGCCATCTGCGGCACCAGCGCCATGGTGCCGATCAGCGAATGCTCGAAATCGTCCAGGAAGGTGCCGCGGTGCCCGCCCGCCTCGGCGCCCTGGGCCACGACGGCATCCACCCCGTCCTGTTCCAGGGCCACGGCCTCGCGCACGGTGGTGGCGGTGCCGACCGTCAGGATGCCCAGTTCGCGGCAGCGCGCCAGGGCGTCGGCCGGCATGCGGCCGAAGGTGAAGCTGAAGACCGCGGGCCGCAGGCGCAGCACCGCCTCGATCTGGCCGGGCAGCGGATCGGGCTGCGGCCCGGGCGCCACGGGCGCCGGCAGGCCCAGCTGGGCGTGGTAGCGCGCCAGCAGGTCCAGCATGCGGCTGGCATCGCCATCGAAGGGTTGCTCGGGCACGGAGGCGAACAGGTTGATGGCGAATGGCCGGTCGGTGCGTTCGCGGATGGCGCCGGCGGCCGCCTCGATCTGTTCCGGGCTCAGGTAGGCCGCCCCGAGCGACCCCAGGACGCCCGCCTTCGAGGCCTCCGACACCAGCTCCACCGTCGTCGCGCCGCCGGCCATGGGCGCCTGGATGATGGGGTGGTCGAGCTTGAGCAGGTCGAGAAGGCGGGATGTCATGGGAATACTCCTGGTTGGCTTACTGGAGCTGGATGTTTCCAGCCTTGATGACTTGCGCCCACTTGGCCGTTTCGCTCTTGATGAACGCGCCGAATTCCTCGGGCGTGCCGCCGCCGGCCTGGCTGCCGGTGTCGGCAATGGCCTTCTGCACGTCGGGTTCCTTCAGGATGCGGTTGAACTCGGCATTGAGCTTGGCGATGATGGGCGCGGGGGTGCCGGCGGGGGCGACGATGCCCTGCCAGTTGTACGACTCGAAGCCCGGCAGGCCGGATTCGGCCATGGTCGGCACGTCCGGCAGCACCGCGAGGCGCTGGGCGGAGGTCACCGCGATCGGGTGGATCTTCTGGCCCTGGATGGCCGGCAGCGCCGAGTAGCCCATCTCGAACATCATCGAGATATGGCCGCCCATCAGGTCGGTCGCGGCCAGGCTGCCGCCCTTGTAGGGCACGTGCACGATGTCGATCTTGGCCTGCTCGCGGAACATCTCGCCGGACAGGTGGTGCGCGCCGCCCACGCCCGACGAGCCGAACGACAGCTTGCCCGGCTGCTTCTTGGCCATGGCGATCAGGTCGGCCAGGGTCTTGACCGGCAGTTCGTTGTTCACGCTCAGCACCAGCGGGCTGTTCTCGATCAGGATGACCGGCGCCAGGTCCTTCTGCGGGTTGTACGGCATGTCCTTCATCAGCGACGGGTTGACCGCCATCGGCGCCAGGTTGCCCGTGCCGATGGTGTAGCCGTCGGGCGCCGCCTTGGCGATCAGGTTGGTGCCGACCACGCCGCCCGCGCCCGCCTTGTTCTCGACCACGATCGGCTGGCCCAGCGATTCGCCCAGCTTGCGCGCCAGCAGGCGCACGCGGGTATCGGCAAAGCCGCCCGGCGCGTAGGGCACGATCATGGTGATGGGCTTGGCGGGCCAGTCGGTGGCCTGGGCGTGGGCGGTACCGCCCAGGGCGGCAAAGGCGGCCAGGGCGGCGACCAGGGGACGTAGCGATTTCATGCTGGGTGACTCCTCATTCTTGATGTGACGGTTCCTGGGAACCGATCGCATTATGCCCAGCGTTCGTGCCCGCGGTGCTGATTTTTCCCAAGCGCCAGGCCGACAGCGCCAGCAGCGCCGCGCCTGCCGCCAGCACCTGCGGCAGCGTCGCGCCCCAGCGCGCGGCGCCGGAAGCCAGCAGCGGCCCCACGATCTGGCCTGCGGCGAAGGCCGAGGTCATGACGGCCGCGGCGCGTGGCGCGGCACTGCCGGCCAGCCGCTGCGCCACCAGCATGCCCGACTGCGTGATGACCATGAACGTGCCACCGACCAGCAGCGCGGCGACGATGACCGCGGCGATGTCGTGCCACAGCGCCACCGCCAGCATGCCCAGCGCCATCAGCGCCTGCGCGCCGCGCCACACCGTCTTGTCGTCGCGTGCCTGCGCCACGCGCGGGGCCAGCAGGCACGACAGCGCCGCCGCCAGGCCGAATAGCGGCCAGGCCCAGCCGAACACCGCCGGATCGGGGATGATCTCGCGCGCCATGGCGGGCAGGAACGTGGCCGGGATGATGTAGCCCGCGCCGAAAATGCCATAGTGCAGCGCCAGCCGGCCGATGCCGGGCGGCAGGCGGCCGGGCGCGGGCGCCGAGGCCAGGTGGCGGGCCGGCCCGGGGCGATTCAGCCCCGGCCAGGCCAGTACCGCCAGCGCCAGGGTCAGCGCGCCCAGCGCGGTCCAGTTGGCATTGGCGTCCGCGCCCGCGGCCATCAATACCAGGCACGCCAGCCCGGTCAGCGCGATGCCGGCGCCGACGCCCGCGTAGGTAATGGCCGACACCGCCGGCGCGCGGGGATCGCCCGGTCCGACGGCGCGTGAAGCGGCCACGCAGATGAAGGCGCTGGCGCTGCCGTACCCCGCCGCCAGCCGCAGCAGGCTCCAGGCCAGGACGCCGTGGAACCACGGCATCGCCAGCGTCAGCAGCGCCACGGCGAGCAGGCTCACGGCCAGCATGGCGCGCGGATGGCGCGGCGGCCGCAGGGCCGCGGCCAACGCGCCCAGCAGGTAGCCGGCGTAATTGGCCGAGGCCAGCCAACTGCCCTGCGCCAGCGACAGCCCGGCCTCCTGCGCCATCAACGGCCACACGGGCGTGAAGGCGAAGCGGCCGATGCCCATCGCCGCGGCCAGCGCCAGCGCGGCCGGCAGGGCCAGGCCGAGGGCGCCGCGGGGACGGGCGGTATCGGGGTGGGTGGCTATTGACATGGCTCCCACTCTACGGCTGTACTAATATCTTGAATAGTGAATTATTAAGAATATGAGTTCTTGAAATGAGAAACTTGGATCTCGACGCGCTGCAGATCTTCAAGGCGGTGGCGGACCATGGCGGCGTGGCGCGCGCGGCGGTCCACCTGAACCGGGTGCAGTCCAATGTCTCGACGCGCCTGAAGCAGCTGGAAGCCACGCTGGAGGCGCCGTTGTTCCGGCGCCAGAACCGCCGCCTGGTGCTGTCCGAGCAGGGACGCGTGCTGTTGTCGTATGCGGACCGGTTGCTGCGCCTGTCGGCCGAGGCCCAGGCGGCCGTGCGCGATGGCGCGCCGCAAGGCCTGCTGCGCATCGGCACCATGGAAAGCACGGCCGCGGCGCGGCTGCCGCCGATCCTGGCGGCGTATCACGCGGCCTGGCCGCAGGTGCGCATCGAACTGGTGACGGGCACGTCCGGCGCGCTGGCCGCCAAGGTGCGCAACTATGAGATCGAGGCCGCTTTCGTGGCGCAGCCTTTCGAGGCCCAGGGGCTGGCGCAGCAGCCGGCGTTCGACGAAGAGCTGGCGCTGATCTCGCCGCTGGCCTGGCCGGAAATCCACGGCCCCAAGGACGTCGGCGATCGCAGCGTCATTGCGTTCGCGGCGGGCTGTTCGTACCGCCGCATCCTGGAGGCCTGGTTCGGCCAGGAAGGCGTGGCCCCGGACAAGGTGATGGAATTCGCGTCGTACCACGCCATCGTCGCGTGCGTGGCCGCGGGGTCGGGCGTGGCGATCGTGCCGCGTTCGGTGCTGGCGCTGCTGGGGGCGGAGCCGTCGTTGCGCGTGACGCCGCTGTCCGGCAAGCATGGCCGGGCGCAGACGCGATTGGTCTGGCGCGCGGACGACGAAACGCCTGCATTGCAGGCGTTGCAGCAGCTACTGGCGCAGCGGCGCCAGTAGCCGGTGGCGCGGCAAGATCAGAAGCGGTAGCCGACGCCCAGCGTGGCGACCCAGGGATTGATGCGCGCGGTGCCGATGTGTTCGCCGTTCAGCTTCACCTTGGACTTGATGTCGATGTAGCGGATGTCGGCGTTCATGAACCAGCGTTCGCTGATCTTGATGTCCGCGCCCAGTTGCGCGGCCACGCCCCAGGAATCGCCCAGCTTCAGGTCGGAGCCCTTGAGCGCGCCTTCGGCCTTGGTGTCGAAGAACTTGGTGTAGTTGATGCCGACGCCGATGTAGGGCTGTACCATGCTGTCGGGCAGGATGTGCCATTGCAGGCTGAGCGTGGGCGGCAATTGCTTGCTGGAGCCGATCTTGCCCAGGCCGCTGCCGCGCACGTCGTGCTCGAAGGGCCAGGCGCCCAGCAGTTCGATGCCGATGTTGCGCGTGGCCATGTACGCCAGCGTGAAGCTGGGACGCACGTTGTTGTTGACGTCGAGCTTGACGCTGCCATCGAGCACGGAGCCGTTGTTGGACGAGGGGCGAACCTGCGTCGCGCCGACGCGGAACAGGATGTCGCCGGCTTCGTGGGCCTGCGCGGGGGCGGCAAGCATCAGGGTGGCGCCGCAGGCCGAGGCCAGGGCAAGAGCGCGGGTGCGCCGATACATCGCGAACATTTCCTCTCTCCGTGTATTGCGTGAATGTAGGCATTCAGGTTCGCAGAGGCGGGAAAAGCCGGTCTTGACGTGTATCAAGCCGCGACACGGCGCGTGGTTGCAGCGCCACAGTTACGCGTCAATCGGACTCAACGCAAGGTATCGGTGCCACGCGGCACCGCATAGGCGTGGCGGAAATAGTCGCGCACCGCGCGCATCGGACCCGTGATGTCCGCGCCCTTGCGCCACGCCAACCCCACGTTCATCGGCGGGATCGGATCCTTCAACTGGATGGTCTCGATGCGGCGCCCTTCCAGCGACCACGGGCGATAGACCATGTCCGACAGCACCGCCACGCCGCCGCCATTGGCCACCATGCTGCGCACCGCCTCCACCGACGAGGTGCGCAGGCGCACGTCGGGACGGAATGGCGTTTCGCTCCAGTAGCGCAGCGCGGTGTGCGCGGCCTCGTCGACCGTGAGCATGATGAACGGCTCGTGCGCCACGTCTTCCAGCGTGACGGTATCGCGCGCCAGCAGCGGATGACGCGCCGGCACCCACAGCCGCCGCGGCGAACCGAAGAAGTGTTCGACCGCCAATTCCGGGTTCACCACGTTCGAGGTCAGCAGCACCGCCATGTCGTAGCGGTGCGCGATCAGGCCTTCCTCGATGGCGTTGCGGTTGAGCTCGTGCAGCTGGATGTCCAGGTTGGGATAGAGCTGCGACAGGCGCTGCAGGTGGTAGGGCAGGAAGTAGCCGATCACGGTGTACGACGCCGCCAGCAGCAGGCGGCCGCTCTCTCGCCCGTCGGCGCTGGGCATGCGCAGCGCCTCGTCGACCGACGACAGGATGTTGTAGGCGTGGTTGAGAAAGCCGCGTCCGGTTTCGGTCAGCGCCACGCCGCTGGCGCTGCGCTGGAACAGCGGCGAGCCGACGATCTCTTCGAGTTCACGGATGGCGGTGGTGACCGCCGACTGCGAGATCGCCAACTGGATCGCCGCCTGCGAGATCTGTCCGAGTTCGGCGGCCGCGACGAAATATTTGAGCTGCCGGAGGGTGAGCGACATGGCGGCAATATCTGATTAATTGATAGTAAGCCACCAGAATATCTGTTTATCTGCGCCATCGGGGTGCGCGAAATCTCAGGGAAATCCCTGAAATTTCATGGGAATTCAGCAACCGTCCTGATTTGGTGCGCAATGCGGGGCATCAAAAATTCAGATAACCATTGATTCAAAAAAAGAACTTTTTATCCCTTGGACGCTTCGCTACTGTGCAGGCATTGCGCGGGCCACCGGCCCGGGAATGGAAGGAGATCCTGTTTCATGAGCAAGGCGACGATAGACCTGAACTCCGACATGGGCGAAGGCTTTGGTTCCTGGAAAATCGGCGATGACGTGGACGACGCCATCATGCCGCTGATCAGCTCGGCCAACATCGCCACCGGCTTTCATGCCGGCGACCCCAACATCATGAACCGCACCGTGGTCATGGCGCGCGAGCACGGCATCGGCATCGGCGCCCATCCCGGCTTTCGCGACCTGGTCGGCTTCGGCCGCCGCGACCTGAACGAGAACGCCGAGGGCCTGGTCAACGACATCGTCTACCAGGTCGGCGCGCTGCGCGAATTCGCCCGCCTCTATGGCCTGCGCCTGCAGCACGTCAAGCCGCATGGCGCGCTGTACATGCGCGCCGCGCGCGACGAAACCCTGTCGCGCCGGCTGGTGCAGACGTTGCGCGACCTGGAGCCGACGCTGATGCTGTACTGCATGGAGAACTCGCTGACCTGCAAGGTGGCGCGCGAGCTGGGCCTGCCGGTGGTGCGCGAGTTCTACGCCGACCGCGACTACGACGCCAGCGGCTCGATCGTGTTCACGCGCTACACCCAGGCGCTGGATCCGGAGCAGGTGGCCGACAAGGTGCTGCGGGCGTGTACCGACGGCAAGGTGCGCACCGTCGACGGCCGCGACATCCCGATCGGCTTCGATTCCGTCTGCATCCACAGCGATACGCCCGGCGCGCTCGGCCTGGTGCAGGCCACCCGCGCCCGCCTGGAGGCGCACGGCATCCGCATCGCGCCGCCGCAGTTGTCCTGATCCGCCCATCATTCCTATACATTCCAAGGAGAAAACCCCATGTCGCAGCAAGAGATCCAGAGCCCCCTGCCCGGCACCTTCTACCGCCGTCCCAGTCCTGATGCGGCGCCGTTCGTCGAAGTGGGCGCCACCATCCAGCCCGGCGACGTGGTCGGCATCGTCGAGGTGATGAAGCAGTTCAACCAGATCGAGGCCGAGGTCGGCGGCGTGGTCGCCGAGATCCTGGTGGCCGATGGCGACCCGGTCGAACCCGGCCAGGCCCTGCTGCGGATCGAGGGCTGAGGCATGGGCGTGCATTCCTTCTACCGGCCGCGCCGCATCCACACCCTGCTGGTCGCCAACCGCGGCGAGATCGCGCTGCGCGTGATCCGCGCCGCGCGCGAGCTGGGCATGCGCACGGTGGCGGTCTACAGCGACGCCGATCGCGACGCCCTGGCGGTGCGCCTGGCGGACTCGGCGGTGCATATCGGTCCGGCCCACGCCACCCGCAGCTATCTCAATGCCGACGCCCTGTTGGCGGCGGCGCGCGACAGCGGCGCCGACGCGATCCATCCCGGCTATGGCTTCCTGGCCGAGAACGCCGACTTCTCGCAGGCCGTGACCGACGCCGGCCTGGTGTTCGTCGGACCCGACGCCCACACCATCCGCAGCATGGGCGACAAGGCCGCGGCGCGCGCCTGCGCCAAGGCGGCGGGCGTGCCCACCGTGCCGGGCAGCGAGGGCGTGGTCGGGTCGCTGGACGAGGCCCTGAGCCACGCGGCGCAGATCGGCTATCCGTTGATGATCAAGGCGTCCGCCGGCGGCGGCGGCCGTGGCATCCGCGTGGCGGCCGACGAAGCGCAGTTGCGCGAGGCCATCCCGATGGCGCAGGCCGAGGCGCGCGCCGCATTCGGCGACGGCGGCGTCTACCTGGAACGCTACCTGCCGCGCGCCCGCCATATCGAGGTGCAGGTATTGGGCGACGGCGAACGCGCGGTGCATTTGTTCGAGCGCGAGTGCTCGCTGCAGCGCCGCCGCCAGAAGGTGTTCGAGGAAGCGCCGTCACCGGCGCTGAGCCCCGCGCTACGCCAGGCGCTGTGCGAATCCGCGCTGCGCCTGACCGAATCGGTGGGCTATCGCGGCGCCGGCACCCTGGAATACCTGTACGACGAGACCCGCGGCGAGTTCTACTTCATCGAGATGAACACGCGCATCCAGGTCGAACATCCGATCACCGAGGCGATCACCGGCATCGACCTGGTGCGCGAGATGCTGCGCATCGCCGACGGCGAACCGCTGCGCTTGAAGCAATCCGACATCGTCATGCGCGGCGCCGCGATCGAGTGCCGCCTGAACGCCGAAGATCCGGCGCGCAACTTCGCGCCCGGTCCCGGCACCGTGTCGCACGTGCGCTGGCCGGCCGGGCCAGGCGTGCGCATCGACTCGATGGTGTATGCCGGCAGCGTGGTGCCGCCCTACTACGATTCGCTGCTGGCCAAGCTGATCGTGTGGGACGAGGGCCGCGACGCCGCGCTGGCGCGCATGGCGCGCGCGCTGGACGAAACCGAATTCGAAGGCGTGCCGTCGACGCTGGCCCTGCATCGCGCCCTGGTGGCCGATGCGGGCGTGCTGGCGGGCGACTATCACACCAACTATCTGGAAAGCTGGATGCAGCAGCGGGAGGGAACCCAATGACGGTGCGCTACACCCATGGCGGCGATGAATTCATCTTCGCCGAGATCAGCGAATCGATGTCGCTGGCCGCGTTCTTCAAGGGCATGGCGATCACGCGCGCGCTGCGCGAACGCGCCGTGCCCGGCGTCACCGAGATCTGCCCGGCCAACGCCTCGTACCAGATCCGCTACGACCCCGAGCTGGTCGCGCCCGAATCCATGCTGGCCATCCTGCGCGAGATCGAGGCCGGCATCGACCTGGACAACCTGCGGCTCGACACCCGCGTCATCGAGGTGCCGGTGCTCTACAACGATCCCTGGACCCACGAGACGCTGATGCGCTTTCGCGAGCGCCACCAGGACCCGGAATCGACCGACCTGGAATACGCCGCGCGCATCAACGGCTTTGCCGATACCGATGCATTCATCGCCGCGCATTCCAGCGCGCCGTGGTTCGTGTCGATGGTCGGCTTCGTGGCCGGGCTGCCGTTCATGTTCCAGATGGTCGAGCGCGAACGCCAGCTCGAAGTGCCCAAGTACCTGCGGCCGCGCACCGACACGCCCAGGCACACGGTGGGACATGGCGGTTGCTTCGCCTGCATCTATTCCGTGCGCGGCGCGGGCGGCTACCAGATGTTCGGCGTGACGCCCGCGCCGATCTTCGAGCCCGCGCAGCGCCAGGCGCACCTGCGCGACTCGATGGTGTTCTTCCGTCCCGGGGACATCGTCAAGTTCAAGCCGATCAGCCGCGCCGAGTACGACGCCGCGGTGGCCGAGGTCGAGGCCGGCACCTTCCAGCTCGACATCCGTCCCGTGTCGTTCTCGCTGTCCGAATTCATGGCGGCGCCCGAACAGTACAACGCCCGCCTTCTGGAGACGCTCCATGTCGCATGACGAACCGCTCATCGAAGTGATCAAGCCCGGGCTGGCGACGTCGGTCCAGGATCGTGGCCGCCAGGGCTACTACCATCTGGGCATTCCGCCTTCGGGCGCGTTGGACCAGTACGCGCTGGCCGCGGCCAACCTGCTGGTGGGCAACCCCGAGGACGCGGCGGTGCTGGAATGCACGCTGATGGGGCCCGAACTGCGCTTTACGCGCGCGGCGGTGATCGCCGTCACCGGCGCCGCCATGACGCCGAAGATCGATGGCCAGGCGCAGGCCTGCAACACCGCGCTGGCGGTGCCGGCCGGCGCCAGGCTGTCGTTTGATTTCGTGCAGGCCGGCGCGCGCGCCTGCCTGGCGATCGCCGGTGGCATCGACGTGCCCGAGGTGCTGGGCAGCCGCTCGACCTACACGCTGGGCGCCATCGGCGGTTTCGAGGGCCGCCGCCTGCAGGCCGGCGACCGCCTGCGCGTGGGCGCGCCGCGCCCCGGGACGCGGGTCGGCCGCGCGCTACCGGCGGCGCTCGCCGGTGAGTGTCCCAAGGCACAGGTGCTGCGCGTGGTGCCGGGCCTGTACGACCATCGCCTGATGCCGGAATCGGCCGCCTCGTTCTACGAGGACGCCTGGAGCGTGACCTCGGAGGCCGACCGCATCGGCTACCGCTACAAGAAAGGCCGCGCCCTGAAGTTCCAGCCGCGCGAGCAACCGTTCGGCGCGGGCGCCGATCCGTCCAACATCGTCGACGCCTGCTACCCGATCGGATCGATCCAGGTGCCGGCCGGGGTCGAGCCCATCATCCTGCACCGCGACGCCGTGTCCGGCGGCGGCTACGCCATGATCGGCACCGTGATCAGCGCCGACCTCGACAAGGTCGGCCAGATGCAGCCCAACCAGCAGGCCCGCTTCGAGCGGGTCACGCTGGAGACGGCCTTGCAGGCCCGCAAGGACTACCGCGCCCGCCTCGAGCGGCTGCGCGCCGCCCTGGGCTGATCCGCGCCGCGCTTTCCCCTTGATTGCTGCTTTCCTTCCGGCCCGTTCCGACGGGCCGGACGGGCGCGCTCGCGCCTGTGCATTCGAGTTTCACACGCTGCACGCCGTACCCGTCCGCATTCCGCGGTTCTTCAGCACGTCAGGAGAGCCTCCATGGCCAACCTTGCTTCCAGCTCCACGTCCTCCGACCGGGACACTTCCCTCGCCACCGTGGCCGATGCCGATCGCATGGGCCGATTCCCGCTCACCATGGCCTGGTGGGCCGTGTGCAGCGCAATTTTCTACATCGTGGTCGGCGCCACGCTGGCGCTCAACTACGGCGCCCGCAACGCCATCATCGGCATGGTGCTGTCGGTGATTTCCTATGGCCTGATCAACGCCGTGATCTCGCGCTACGCCATCCGCACCGGCCAATCGGTGGCGCTGTTCTCGCGCGCGGTGTTCGGCACCTCGGGCGCGGCGCTGGCCACCCTGATCTTCTTCGCCACCGCCATCTACTACGCCGTGTTCGAGGGCTCGGTGATGGCGGTCGCCGCGCACCACATGTTCCCGTCCGTGCCCTATTGGGCCTTCGCGCTGCTGGTGGTCGTCTACAGCGTGCTGCTGATCTTCGGCAGCGTGCAGCGCTGGCTCGACAAGTTCAACGGCGTGCTGTTGCCGTTCTACCTGGGCGGCCTGCTGCTGGCCGTGGCGCTGGCCACGCGCGAATACGGCTACAGCGACGCCTGGCTGGCGTTCGGCCCGGGCGGCGGGCCGGTGGCGGGCGGCTGGTGGGATGCCTATGTGTACTACATGGGCGTCTGGATCCTGATGATGTTCACCTTCGACTACGCGCGCTTCGGCCGCCGCGAGGACGCGCGCTACCACGGCCGCTACAACTTCGGCATGCCGTTCTACCTGGTCACCTTCCTGCTCAACGGCGTGGCCGGCATCTACCTGGTTGCGATCATTCCCGGCGACGGCGCCTTGAGCGAGGTGTCGGTGGTGCTGGCGCTGCTCAAGCTGATGGGCCTGGGCGGCCTGTTCTTCGTGTGGGTGACGCAGACCCGCATCAACACCGCCAACTACTACCTGGCCACCATCAACATGCAGGCCTTCTTCGCGCGCTTCGGCCTGGGCCGCTGGCCGAAGGCGGCATGGGCGGTGTTGGTGGGCCTGGTGTCGTACGCGCTGATGCTGTTCGACGTGTTCGCCTATCTGCTGCAGGCGCTGGCCTACCAGGGCATCTTCGTGGTGGCGTGGGTCGCGGTGGCGCTGGTGCACATCCTGGCGGTGGGCGAGACCGCGCCGGCGCCGGGCGGCGGCAGCGCCTACAACCGGCGCGGGCTGGGCGCCTGGTTCGCGGGCGCGGCCAGCGGGCTGGTGCTGATGCACATGAGCGGCCTGGCCGCGAGCTTCGCCGCGCCGGCCAGTTTCGTGGTGGCGGCCGCGGCCTACTGGCTGGGGCAGGCGGCGGTATCGGGCCCGCGCATGCAGCGCGGCGGTGCCTAGGGCGTACCGCGTTCAAAGGCGCGAGGCACCGGGTCGTCGGCGACCCGGCGCGACAAAAAGCAAAACGGCCGGCTCCCGCAAGGAAGCCGGCCGTTGCCGTCTGGCGGGCGCCGGTCAGCGCGGCAGTTCGGAACTGCCCATCAGGTAGGCATCGACCGAGCGGGCGCACTGGCGGCCTTCGCGGATGGCCCAGACCACCAGCGACTGGCCGCGGCGCATGTCGCCGGCGGTGAAGACCTTTTCAACGTTGGTGCGGTAGTCGTCGGTGTTGGCGCGCACGTTGCCGCGCGCGTCGCGGTCCACGCCGAAGGCGTCCAGCACGGTCTGCACCGGTGACACGAAGCCCATGGCCAGCAGCACCAGGTCGGCCTTGATCTCGAATTCCGAGCCTTCGACCTCGCGCATTTTCATCTGGCCCGTCGACTCGTCCTTGAACCACTCGACACGCGAGCCGACCAGCTTCTCGACCTTGCCGTTGCTGCCCTTGAGCAGCTTGGTGGTCACCGACCAGTCGCGTTGGCAGCCTTCCTCGTGCGAGGACGAGGTGCGCATCTTCAGCGGCCAGTAGGGCCAGGTCATGGCCTTGTTCTCGGATTCGGGCGGCTGCGGCAGCAGCTCGAACTGCGTGACCGAGGCGGCGCCGTGGCGGTTGCTGGTGCCCACGCAGTCGGAACCGGTGTCGCCGCCGCCGATCACCACCACGTGCTTGCCCTTGGCCAGCGTCTGGTTGGTCAGGCGGTCGCCGGCCACGGCCTTGTTCTGCTGGCGCAGGAAGTCCATGGCGAAGTACACGCCCGACAGCTCGCGGCCCGGCACCGGCAGGTCGCGCGGGGTTTCCGAGCCGCCGCTCATCACCACGGCGTCGAATTCGGCCAGCAGCGATTCCGGCGTGCGCACGGTCAGGCCGTCGGCCACCGGGTCGGACGGGTTGCCGATGTAGGTCGAGGGCGCGAACTCCACGCCTTCGGCTTCCATCTGGGAAATGCGGCGGTCGATTTGGTGCTTTTCCAGCTTGAAGTCGGGAATGCCGTAGCGCAGCAGGCCGCCGATGCGGTCGCTCTTCTCGAACAGCGTGACCGAGTGGCCGGCGCGCGCCAACTGCTGCGAGCAGGCCAGGCCGGCCGGGCCGGAGCCCACCACGGCGACCTTCTTGCCGGTCTTGCGCGCCGGCACTTGCGGCGCGACCCAGCCCTCGGCCCAACCCTTGTCGATGATGGCGTGCTCGATGGACTTGATGCCCACGGCGTCGCTGTTGATGTTCAAGGTACAGGCGGCCTCGCACGGCGCCGGGCAGATGCGGCCGGTGAATTCCGGGAAGTTGTTGGTGGAATGCAGCACATCCAGCGCGCGGCGCCAGTCCTGCTTGTACACCAGGTCATTCCAGTCGGGGATGATGTTGTTGACCGGGCACCCGTTGTTGCAGAACGGGATGCCGCAGTCCATGCAGCGCGCCGCCTGCTGCTTGGCCTGGTCGTCGGTCAGGTGCAGCACGAATTCGCGCCAGTTCTTCAGCCGCTTCTGCGGGGCCTCGGAGGCCTCCTGCAGGCGCTGGTATTCCATAAAGCCGGTAATCTTTCCCATGGTATCCCTCACGCAGCCAGTTGTTGCGGGTTGGCTGCACGCCACATTTCACCCAATGCGCGGCGGTAGTCCGTCGGCATGACCTTTACGAATTTGCCGCGCGAGGCTTCCCAGTCGCCCAGGATCTCGCGGGCGCGGAAGCTGCCGGTGTAGCGGAAGTGGTCTTCCACCAGGCGGCGCAGGATGGCTTCATCCGTTTCGCGTTCGCCGCCGCGCTGCGCGCTGTGCCAGACGTCGATGTTGTTCTGGGCCTGCTGCTCGGCATGCGGCAGCACGGCTTCCAGTTCGACCATCGACAGGTTGGCGCGATGCTTGAGCGTGCGCTCCGGATCCCACACGTACGCCACGCCGCCCGACATGCCGGCGGCGAAGTTGCGGCCGGTGGCGCCCAGCACCACCACGGTGCCGCCCGTCATGTATTCGCAGCCGTGGTCGCCGGTGCCTTCCACGACCGTGGCGGCGCCCGAGTTGCGCACCGCGAAGCGTTCGCCGGCCACGCCGTTGAAGAAGGCTTCGCCGGCCAGCGCGCCGTACAGGACGGTGTTGCCGGCGATGATGTGGTCGGGGCCGAAGCCGCGGAAGTCATTGGGCGAGCGCACGATGATGCGACCGCCCGACAGGCCCTTGCCGACATAGTCGTTGCCTTCGCCCACCAGGTCCATGGTGATGCCATGGGCCAGGAACGCGCCGAAGCTCTGGCCGGCGGTGCCGTTGCACTGGATGTGGATGGTGTCGTCCGGGAGACCGTCGTGGCCGTAGCGCGCCGCCACCGCGCCGGACAGCATGGCGCCGATGGTGCGGTTGCGGTTGCGCACCGGCACGATGAACGAGACCTTCTCGCCGCGCTCCAGCGCGGGCTTGCTGCGCTCGATCAGCTGGTGGTCCAGCGCGCCGGCCAGGCCGTGGTCCTGCTCTTCGGTCTGGCGCACGTCGGCGTCGGATTGGGTCTGGTGGAACACGCGGGCGAAGTCCAGGCCCTGCGCCTTCCAGTGCTCGACACCCGAGCGCATGTCCAGCAGGTCGGCGCGGCCGATCAGGTCGTCGAACTTGCGGATGCCCAGCTGGGCCATGATCTCGCGCACTTCCTCGGCGATGAAGAAGAAGAAGTTGACGACGTGCTCGGGCTTGCCCTGGAACTTCTTGCGCAGCTCCGGATCCTGCGTGGCCACGCCCACCGGGCAGGTGTTCAGGTGGCACTTGCGCATCATGATGCAGCCTTCCACGACCAGCGGGGCCGTGGCGAAGCCGAATTCGTCGGCGCCCAGCAGCGCGCCGATGACGACGTCGCGGCCGGTCTTCATCTGGCCGTCGGCCTGCACGCGGATGCGGCTGCGCAGGCGGTTCAGCACCAGCGTCTGCTGGGTTTCGGCCAGGCCGAGTTCCCACGGCGTGCCGACGTGCTTGATGGACGACACCGGCGAGGCGCCCGTGCCGCCGTCATGGCCGGCGATCACGACGTGGTCGGCCTTGGCCTTGGCCACGCCGGCGGCGACCGTGCCGACGCCGACTTCCGACACCAGCTTGACCGAGATCGAGGCCTTGGTGTTGACGTTCTTCAGGTCGTGGATCAGCTGCGCCAGGTCCTCGATCGAGTAGATGTCGTGGTGCGGCGGCGGCGAGATCAGGCCCACGCCCGGCACCGAGTAGCGCAGCTTGGCGATGTACTCGGACACCTTGTGGCCGGGCAGCTGGCCGCCTTCGCCGGGCTTGGCGCCCTGCGCCATCTTGATCTGGATCTGGTCGGCCGATGACAGGTACTCGGCGGTGACGCCGAAGCGGCCGGAGGCGACCTGCTTGATCTTCGAGCGCAGCGAATCGCCCTTCTTGAGCGCGACGTCGGCTTCGATGCGGTCGGAGCCGAGCAGCGAGGCCAGCGTGTCGCCGTCCTTGATGGTGCTCTTGCCCTGGCGCATTTCGGCGCGATAGCGCAGCTCGTCCTCGCCGCCTTCGCCGGTGTTGGACTTGCCGCCGATGCGGTTCATGGCCACGGCCAGCACCGAGTGGGCCTCGGTGGAGATCGAGCCGAGCGACATGGCGCCGGTGGCGAAGCGCTTGACGATTTCCTTGGCCGGCTCGACGTCATCGAGCGGAATGGCGCGCGACGGGTCGAAGCGGAACTCGAACAGGCCGCGCAGCGTCATGTGGCGGCGGCTCTGGTCGTTGATGATCTGCGCGTATTCCTTGTACGTGCGGTAGTTGTTGGCGCGCGAGGCGTGCTGCAGCTTGGCGATGGAATCGGGCGTCCACATGTGCTCTTCGCCGCGCACGCGATAGGCGTACTCGCCGCCCGCGTCGAGGTCGTTGGCCAGGACCGGATCGGTGCTGAACGCGGCCCGGTGCTGGCGCAGCGCCTCTTCGGCCACCTGGAAGATGCCGATGCCTTCGATGTTGGAGGCGGTGCCGGTGAAGTACTTGTTCACCAGGCTGCTCTGCAGGCCCACGGCTTCGAAGATCTGGGCGCCGGTGTAGGACATGTAGGTGGAGATGCCCATCTTGGACATCACCTTGTTCAGGCCCTTGCCGATTGCCTTGATGAAGTTCTTGACGGCCTTTTCCGGGTCGCTCATCTTGCCCAGCGATTCCAGCGCCAGGTAGGGATGGATGGCTTCGGCGCCGTAGCCGCCCAGCAGCGCGAAGTGATGCACTTCGCGGGCCGAGCCGGTTTCCACCACCAGGCCGGTGTTGGTGCGCAGGCCGGCGCGGATCAGGTGCTGGTGCACCGCCGAGGTGGCCAGCAGGGCGGGGATGGCCACGCGTTCGCTGTCGACCAGGCGGTCCGACACGATCAGGATGTTGTAGCCGCTCTGCACCGCGTCCACGGCGCGCGCGCACAGCGCGGCCACGCGGGCTTCGATGCCCTCGGGACCCCAGGCGGCCGGGTAGGTGATGTCCAGCTCGAAGCTGCGGAACTTCTTGCCGGTGACCTGCTCGATGTCGCGGATCTGCGCCATGGCGGCGAAGTCCAGCACCGGCTGCGACACTTCCAGGCGCAGCGGCGGATTGACGTTGTTGATGTCCAGCAGATTGGGCTTGGGGCCGATGAACGACACCAGCGACATCACCATCTGCTCGCGGATCGGGTCGATCGGCGGGTTGGTGACCTGGGCGAACAGCTGGCGGAAATAGTTGTAGAACGGCTTGGCGCGGTCGGACAGCACGGCCAGCGGGGCGTCGTTGCCCATCGAGCCGATCACTTCCTCGCCGGTCGAGGCCATGGGCTCGAGGATGAACTTGTAGTCTTCCTGGGTCCAGCCGAAGGCCTGCTGGCGATCCAGCAGCGACACCGACGATTGCGCCGGCACGCCGGCCTGGCGCGGGGCCGGCAGCGATTCCAGCTTGATCTGCAGCCGCTCGATCCACTGGCGGTACGGACGGCTGTTGGCCAGTTGCAGCTTGATCTCGGCGTCGTCGATGATGCGACCTTGCTCCAGGTCGATCAGGAACATCTTGCCCGGCTGCAGGCGCCACTTCTTGATGATGCGGTTTTCCGGGATCGACAGGGTGCCGGCTTCCGAGGCCAGGATGACCATATCGTCGTCGGTCACCAGGTAGCGCGCCGGGCGCAGGCCGTTGCGGTCGAGCGTGGCGCCGATCTGGCGGCCGTCGGTGAAGGCGACCGCGGCGGGGCCGTCCCACGGCTCCATCATGGCGGCGTGGTACTCATAGAAAGCGCGGCGGCTTTCGTCCATCTGCGTGTGCTGTTCCCAGGCTTCCGGGATCATCATCATCATGGCGTGGGCCAGCGAGTAGCCCGAGTTCACCAGCAGTTCCAGGCAGTTGTCGAACGTGGCGGTGTCCGACTGGCCTTCGTAGACGATGGGGTAGAGCTTTTTCAGGTCGTCGCCCAGCACGGCCGACTGCATCATGCCTTCGCGGGCGCGCAGCCAGTTGAAGTTGCCCTTGACCGTGTTGATTTCGCCGTTGTGGGCGATCATGCGGTAGGGGTGGGCCAGCGGCCAGGCGGGGAAGGTGTTGGTCGAGAAGCGTTGGTGCACCAGCGCCAGCGCCGACACGGTGCGCGGGTCGGCCAGGTCGCGGTAGTAGCGGCCGACCTGGTCGGCCAGCAGCAGGCCCTTGTAGACCACGGTGCGCACCGAGGCCGAGGGCACGAAATATTCCTTGCCATGCGCCAGGTGCATGTTCTGGATGGCGTGGCTGGCGGTCTTGCGGATCACGTACAGCTTGCGTTCCAGCGCGTCGGGCACCATCACGTCGGCGCCGCGGCCGATGAACAGCTGGCGGATCACGGGTTCGCAGTCGCGCACGGTGGGCGACATCGGCATGTCGACGTCCACGGGCACGTTGCGCCAGCCCAGCACGACCTGGCCTTCGGCGCGCACCGAGCGCTCCAGTTCCTGTTCGCAGGCTAGGCGCGAGGCGGTTTCCTTGGGCAGGAACACCATGGCCACGCCGTATTCGCCGGGCGGCGGCAGGGTGATGCCATGCTGGGCGAACTCGTCGCGGTAGAGCGTGTCGGGAATCTGGATCAGGATGCCGGCGCCGTCGCCCATCAGCTTGTCCGCGCCCACCGCGCCGCGGTGATCGAGGTTCTCCAGGATCTTCAGGCCCTGCTGGATGATGGCGTGGCTTTTCTTGCCCTTGATGTGCGCCACGAAGCCCACGCCACAGGCGTCATGTTCGTTCTTGGGGTGGTACAGGCCCTGGGCGGGCGGCAGACCGATGCGGCTGGCATCGATCGGGGTCGCCTTGGGGGTGGGACAGGAATCGTTCGGGGTGGTGTGGGGCATGGCGCGCTCCGCAGTAAAGACTGCGTTCCAATGTTGCAGTGCAGGAACGGACAATACCCCCGCGCGTAGTAGGGTGCAATAAGAATATAAGGGGAGCGACCCCAATTAAAATGATGCACCGTCGTAGAGCATTAATATGGTGACGCATCAACAGGCGCGTCAGACAAGGCTTCCCAGGGTGCACCTTTCGCAAGGGGGGACGCCAGGGTGGATTACCCCTTGTTTCCGCGATGGTACGTCCCTGTTTATTGTGATGTTTTTTGGCCGCGTACCGACCGGTGGCGAGCAAGCGCAGGCCGCCGTCGGTCGGTGCGTCCCGAAACGGCCATGAAAAAGCGCCCGAAGGCGCTGTGTCAGGAAGTGGAACCGCCGCCGTTGCCGGAACCCGGTCCGTGGCCGGTGGGAGCCGGCGGCGAGGCCGGTGGCGTGGACGCGGCCGGGTCGGCATCGACGGCGGCCGGCGCGGCCGGCTTCTTGCGCGGGCGTCCGCGCTGGCCTGGCGCCACGCGGCGGCTGGCGGTATGCGCCAGGCTGGCGATGAAACTCGGGCCGCCCAGCGCCCATTGGCCGGAGACCGCCTGGTCGATGCGCTGGGTTTCCTCGCGCGACAGGCCGTCCTGCAGACGTTTGCGGTAATTGGCCTGGCGGTCGAACGGCGTGTTGCCGCAGGCCCAGTAGTCGGCATGATCGGACTGCCACTGCGCCGGGGCGGCGGTGGTGTTGCCGGTGTGGCTGGAAGCCGACGACCACGGCCAGGAATCGGGATCTTGCGAGGCGCCGCTGCGCACCGGATAGGTTTCCAGCCACACCAGCGCCGGCAGCACCCAGGCGCCGGGCTCGAGCAGGGCCGAGCGGTAGCGGCCGGCGAACACCCGGCCGCCGCGCAGGCGCGCGGCCAGGTTGCGGCCCAGCGTCTGCATCAGGCGCGGCAGGCCTTCCTCGTCGGCGGGCGTGGCCAGCAGCAGGATGCGATCGTTGGCAAGCAGCCAGCCGTGCACCGACACACGATGACGCTGGGCGGATTCGCCCAGCCACGCGGCAAGCTGGTTGAGGATATCGGCCGGGGCGGGCTGGGACGGCGCCGCCAATGGCTGAATGAAGTTGGCCTGCACCAGTTGGGGCAGCCCAGGGGCGTACAGACGGGGCAGACGGGCCATAGTGTCAGGGCTTGCGCTTCCAGAAGAACGGGTTGTCTTCTCTCACGTATATAAATAGTGCCACGGTGGTCGCTGGTCAAGTCCCGCGATCACAATATGGGCACGGAATCGATACTTTTTGTGGGAAGGACTCCGTGTTTCGGGCAGGTTAACATTCGGCGACGGATCGTCGTACCGTGGATATACCCTAATCCCGCCCGAATTTTGTTCAGCCTCAGACCCGGAGACCGCTGCCATGCCCGCCGCCCTGGAACTCATTTCCCAGCATCGCTGTTTTGGCGGTTCGCAGCGCTATTACCGCCATGAGTCGGCCGAGATCGGCCTGCCGATGCGTTTTTCCGTCTTCGTCCCGCCCCAGGCCGAGCAGGGGCCGGTGCCGGTGCTGTTCTACCTGGCCGGCCTGACCTGCACCGAGGAAACCTTCATGATCAAGGCCGGCGCCCAGCGCCTGGCCGCCGAGCTGGGCGTGATGCTGGTGGCACCGGATACCAGCCCGCGGGGCGCCAACGTGCCCGGCGAGGACGAAAGCTGGGACCTGGGCACCGGCGCCGGCTTCTATCTGGACGCCACCACCGGCCCCTGGCGCGCCCATTACCGCATGGACAGCTACGTGACGCGTGAATTGCACGCCATCGTCACCAGCGCGCTGCCCGGCGACGCCGCGCGCGTCGGCATCTTCGGGCACTCGATGGGCGGCCATGGCGCCCTGGTGCTGGCGCTGCGCAACCCTGGTCAGTTCCGTTCGGTCTCGGCCTTTGCCCCGATCGCGGCGCCCAGCCTGTGCCCCTGGGGCAAGAAGGCGTTCGGCGCCTACCTGGGCGAGAATCCCGACGACTGGGCCGCCTACGATGCCTCGGCGCTGATGCGCGGCTTGCGCCAGCCGTTTCCCGCGGGCATCCTGATCGATCAGGGCACGGCCGACCAGTTCCTGGCCGAGCAGTTGTATCCCGAGGTATTCGAGGCCGCCTGCGCCACCGCCGGGCAGCTGCTGGAACTGCGCCGCCAGGAAGGTTACGACCACGGCTATTACTTCATCTCCACGTTCATCGAGGATCACATCCGGTTTCACGTCGAGCGGCTTGGAAAACCGGCGGCCTGACGCCCCGCTTCTATACTGGGCGGCCTGCCGAGACAGGCCCGGGGCGCCCGGCATCCGACGCCCGGCCGCGGCGCTCTATGCATAGGATCGCCTGATTTGATCAACGGAATCGCTCCCTTCGTCTGGATCCTGCTGGCCGCGGTGGTCCTTTTCCTGCCGGGCATGGCGATGCTGCTGGGCCGGGGCGGTCCGCGCGATGAGCGCGGCCGGCGCGCCTTCCAGTTCCGGCCCGTGCGCCGCCTGTTTGGCCTGATGCTGCTGTTGCTGGGTGGCGTCTCGGGGCTGCTGGCCCTGTCGCTGGTGCAGTTCTTCCGCCTGACCACCGACGAGCCGGTGGCGCGCATCGAGGTGCGCCAGCAGGCCGAGGGCCAGTTCCAGGTCAGCGCCACCGCGCCGGGCGTGGGCGCCAAGCGGTATGTGCTCTATGGCGACCAGTGGCAGATCGACGCCCGCGTGGTGCGCTGGAAACTGCCGGCGCTGATGGCTGGCCTGCCGCCGTTGTATCGCCTGGAACGCCTGTCCGGCCGATATAGCGATGCGGCGCGCGAGGCCTCGGCCACCCGCTCGGTCCACGCCCTGGACGACTGGCCTGCGCCGGACCTGGGTTCGCTCAAGCAGAGCTTTCCGAACTGGTTTCCCTTCGTTGATGTCCAATTCGGCAGCGCGGCCTACATGCCGTTGTTCGACGGCGCGACCTACCAGGTCTACATGGATCCGCGCGGCGCCTTGTTCGTGCGGCCGGACGGCGAGGCCACCGCCGCCGGCTTGAAGCGCCTGGGCTGGTAGGCGTCCGGCCCGCCGGTCGCGACGCGCGCCCCGGCCCCCATGACACAAAGCCGGCCGCCGCCGGGGGCAAGACAGGCAAATTAAAATTGGGGACGCCCTATAAAAGGGAAACTTTGACGCGCCGCAATAGTCGAATTAGCACTCCCTTTACTAGAGTGCTAACATCGAATCCATGTCTTTACCCCTTTGCATTCCGGAGACCGCCGCAATGAAGCAACCCAGTACCTCGTTGGCCACGTCCGGCAACGCCCTGGCGTTGGCCATCGCCAATCCGGGCGCACTCGGCACGATCGATGCCTACATCTCGGCCGTGAACCGCCTGCCGGTCCTGTCGGCCGAACGCGAAACCGAACTCGGCCGCCGCCTGCGCGACAGCGAAGACCTGGGCGCCGCGCGCGAGCTGGTGCTGTCGCACCTGCGCCTGGTGGTGTCGGTGGCGCGCCAGTACCTGGGTTATGGCTTGCCCCATGCCGACCTGATCCAGGAAGGCAATGTCGGCCTGATGAAGGCCGTCAAGCGTTTCGACCCCGAGCGCGGCGTGCGCCTGGTGTCGTTCGCCGTGCACTGGATCAAGGCCGAGATCCACGAATACATCATCCGCAACTGGCGCCTGGTAAAGGTGGCCACCACCAAGGCCCAGCGCAAGCTGTTCTTCAACCTGCGCAGCATGCGCCCGGACGGACAGACGCTGGATCCCGAGCAGGTCGATCACATCGCCCGCGAACTGAACGTGCGCCGCGAAGACGTCAGCGAAATGGAAGTGCGCCTGTCGGGCCGCGACATGTCGCTCGAGAACCAGGACGACGATGACGACAGCTACGCGCCCATCGCCTACCTGTCCGACGAGGGCCGCCAGGAGCCGACCCGCGTGCTGGAACGCGCCGCCCGCGACCAGTTGCAGAGCTCGGGGCTGTCCAGCGCGCTGGAAGCGCTGGATCCGCGTTCGCGTCGCATCGTCGAAGCCCGCTGGCTGCAGGACGACGGCGGCGCCACGTTGCACGAACTGGCGCAGGAATTCGGCGTGTCGGCCGAACGCATCCGCCAGATCGAGGCCGCGGCGTTGAAGAAGATGCGCGGCAACCTGGCTGCCTGATTGCTGCCTGCTTCCCGCCGTACCCATGCAAAGGGCCGCGATTCGCGGCCCTTTTGCTTTGCGTCGACGGTCGTGCGCGCCGGCGGGAGGGGGACGCCGCGGCGATGGTCGCGGCGCACCAATAAATTGATACAAATTCGCTGCGAAATAACGGGCGATTTCAGAAACTTAATGAAGCTCGCCCCGCCTAACTTCACGTAGACCGCGAACTTTGGTTGGCAGTCTTGTCATCCGTCTCGGCTTCTCCTCTTTCCCCTCCCCTATGAGACGGATGCTTGCGGGGCACCACGCATATGGTGCCCCGTTTTTTATTGCGCGCGCCAAACGCGTGACGTAGCAGGCGGCCGCGCTGCCAAAGCGTTGTGGGGTTGTCAGGCCGCCGGCTCTCAGGCCGCCCGCGCGCTGTCCGGACCGGGCTGGGCGCCCGTGTGCCACAGCGCGTCCTGCACGCGCCGCACGCCGGTGGCCATGGAGCCGTCCTGGTAGAGTTTGATCCAGCGGTAGCCGGGCGCGAGGTTGTCGACCACGTGCTTGCCATCGCGGATGCTGAACTGGAAGCAGGTGGAAGGCGTGGCCAGCATGCGCAGGTTGTGGCGGCGGCGGTCGAACTCGTGATGCACGTGGCCCCACAGCAGTACCCGCACCTGCGGCCAGCGCGTCAGCAACTTGAACAGCGCCTGGGGATTGTCGATCATCATCGAGTCGTGCCAGTGGTTGTCGATCTGCATCGGGTTGTGGTGCATGGCCAGCAGTGTGTGGCGCCCGGGCGCCTCGGCCAGCGCGGCCTCCAGCAGATCCAGTTGGCTGTCGGGCAGGTGGCCGGCGTTCGAGCCCGGCACGGTGGTGTCCAGCGAGATCACGCGCCATGCGCCGACGTCGGTCACCGGCGTCGACCATTCGGGCAGTTCCTGGCGCAGCGCGGATGGCAGGTCGTGGTTGCCGGGCAGGCAACGGATGCGGGCGCCGTCCAGCGCCGGGGCGGCGCCGAGCATGGCGGCCAGGCGTCGATAGGCGGCGGGCTCGCCGTCCTGGGACAAATCGCCGGTGGCCAGCAGCAGGTCGGGGCGTTTGCCGTCGGCCTCGATCTGCCGCAGCACGGCGCGCAGGCTGGCGTCGGTATTGACGCCAAGCATCACGGTTTCCGGCTCGCCGAAAAGATGGCAATCCGTCAATTGGACCAGCATGGCGGGCGCGTCATTGCGCCGTGCCAGGGAGTGGACGCGTACCAAGTACGGCTCCTGCGAAGTTTCTGCACGGCTCCTACCTTACCGAAAAAACACGCCCGGGCGCGTATCGCCCGCGCCGGCCAGGGTAACGAAACGTGCGGCCGAACGATCTGTTCGCCGGAATCGACAGGAAAACCCGCTATTCTTGTGAAACTTCTCACAAGCTTCACGATCGGAACGCGGCGCTATCCATGGATGTAGGTTTTCTCGTATTCGGCCTGGCCGGGCTGTTGACCCTGGTGTGCTTCATGCCGCCGCTGGCCGGGCGCCTCAAGCTGCCCTATTCGGTGCTGCTGGCAATCGTCGGCTGCCTGCTGGGCATCATCGTGCACGTCCATGGCTGGGCGCCGAGCTGGATCGGCGACTTCCTGGATTCGCTGGAACGCTTCGAGATTTCCTCCGAGACTTTCCTGATGGTGTTCCTGCCGGTGCTGCTGTTCGAGACCGCCCTGTCGATGAACGTGCGGCGCCTGATGGACGATATCGGCCCGATCCTGATGATGGCGATCGTGGCGGTGGTGGTGTGTACCGTGGTGGTGGGCGTGACGCTGGACGCGATCTCGCCCTATGGCCTGGTGGTGTGCCTGCTGCTGGGGGCCATCGTGGCGACCACCGATCCGGTGGCGGTGGTGGGCATCTTCCGCGAAGTGGGCGCGCCCAAGCGCCTGACCACGCTGGTGGAAGGCGAAAGCCTGTTCAACGACGCCGCGTCCATTGCCTTGTACTCGGTGCTGCTGGCCGTGCTGGGCGGGCACGGCGAGCTGACCGCCAGCGGCATCTTCAATGACTTCATCGTGCACTTCATCGGCGGCGGCATCGCCGGTTTCGCCATGGGGCGCCTGGCCTGTTTCCTGTTTGCCTGGCTGCGCGGCTTTCCCACGGCCGAGATCACGCTGACGCTGACGCTGGCCTACCTGTCCTTCTTCATCTCCGAACATTACCTGAACGTGTCGGGCGTGGTCGCCACGGTGATCGCCGGGCTGGTGGTGGGGTCGACCGGTCGCACCCGCATGTCGCCGACGACCTTCGAATACCTGTCGAGCGCGTGGGAACAATTCGGCTTCTGGGCCAATTCCCTCATCTTCCTGTTCGCCGCCATGCTGATTCCCAAGCTGATGGCGGCGGCCGACTGGCAGGAACTGGTGCTGGTGGCGGTGGTGTTCGTGGCGACGCTGGTGGCGCGGGCCATCGTGGTGTTCGGCCTGCTGCCGTTGCTGGGGCTGACCAAACTGGGCACCAAGGTCAGCAATCCCTACAAGGTGGTGATGCTGTGGGGCGGACTGCGCGGCGCGGTGTCGCTGGCCCTGGCCCTGGCCGTGACCGAGCAGACCGGCGTGCCCGAGGAGGCGCGCCAGTTCATCGCCGTGGCCACCACCGGTTTCGTGCTGTTGACGCTGTTCGTCAACGGCATCAGCCTGCGGCCGCTGATCCGCATGCTGGGGCTGAACCAGCTGTCGCCGGTCGAGCGCACCATCCGCAACCAGGCGCTGGCGGTGGCGTTGGAGGACCTGCAGGGCAAGACCGACGAGGTTGCCAAGACCGAGCATATCGGCACGGAAGTGCGCGACCGCATCCGCGCCGTGTTCGACGCCAGCCTGACCAGCGTGCACGACGGCCAGGTCAGCCAGATGAGCGACGAGCAGCGGGTGGCGGTGGGCCTGGCGATCGTGGCGCAGCGCGAGGAGGAAATGTTCTTCGATATCCTCAAGGCGCAGATCGTCGACTGGCGCATGGCCGAAACGCTGCTGGCGCGGGCCGAACGGCTGGAGGACGCGATCCGCATGGGCGGGGTGCCGGGCTTCGAGCGCGCCATCATCGCCGACGTGCGCTATTCCACCGGTTTCCGGCTGGCCCTGCGGCTGCACTACCTGTTCGGCTTCCAGGGCTGGCTGGCGCGCGAGCTGGGCCAGCGTTTCGCCAATCTCATGAGCAAGCGGTCGGTGGCGCAGCGGCTGATCGTGTTCGCGCGCGAGCAGATTACGCCGCTGCTGGGCGAGACCGCCACGCAGCGCATCGTGGCGCTGCACCAGCGCCGCCTGGACCTGATAGAGAACGCCATGCAGGCGCTGAACCTGCAATACCCGTCGTACGCGCAATGGCTGCAGGAAAGCTATCTGGGCCGGGTGGCGCGCGAACTGGAACGGATCCGCTATCGCGACATGCTGGAGCAGTTCCTGATCAGCGGCGAGGTCTATGCCGACCTGATGGCGCAATTGAAGAGCCGCTGGGCGCACATCGATACGCACCCGCCGCTGGACATCGAAATGAGCGCGGCCGACCTGATCAAGCGCGTGCCGTTGTTCGAGGGGCTGTCGGCCGATTCGCTGCGCGCGATCAGCAAGCTGCTCAAGCCGCGCCTGTCGCTGCCCGACCAGCGGGTGCTGACCAAGGGCCGGCATGGCGAGGAGATGTGCTTCGTGGCGTCGGGGGCGGTGGCGGTGCACCTGCCGGACAACACCATGATCGAACTGGGCAGCGGCGAGTTCTTCGGCGAACTTGGCCTGCTGGGTGAGCAGCAGATCGCGCCCGAGGTGACGTCACTGGGCTACAGCAAGCTGCTGATGCTGTCGTCGCGCGATTTCCATGCCCTGCTGGCGCGCGACGAGCACCTGCGCGAACGCATCCAGGTGGTGGCCAAGCAGCGCCTGCGCGCCATCGAGGTCTGGAAGCAGTTCTCGCAGGCCAACGCGACGGTGGCTCCCGCGCCCGCGCAGGCGCCCGTGCCTTCGCCGGCCCAGGCCGCGGCGGCCGCCGAAGCTGCCGGGGTGGCTGCCGGCGACGAACTCGACGCGCGCGCGGTGCAGGCGCTGCGGGCGGCCGAGCCGGGCGCGCCGGCCGCGCCCACGGCTACGCCGGTGGCGCCGCAACAGGTGGAGACGCGCCGGGTCGAAAACCCGCCGGTCGAAACGGATGAAATCCAGGCGCGTGAATCGGGCGCGGCGCCGGGCGGCGCCAGCGCCTGACCCCCGGCCCGCGTCGCCGGCTCAGATCTCGCCGGCGGCGCGGCGCTGCATGATGTCTTCGATGATCACCAGCGCGGCTTCCAACGTGAATTCGCCCTCCGCCACGCGGCGGACCACCGTGTCGACGTCGGCCGCGGCAATCTCCATCACTTCTCCGTCACGGTTGGCGGGCCTGGCGTCGGCCGCCAGCACACAGGTGCTGGTGAGCACGTCCTCGACCTGGTAGCCCTCGGGCAGGCGGCGGTGGATGCGCAGGATGGTGCGTAGCGGCGAGCGCCGCGTCAGGTCGGGCGCGTCCAGCCCGGCTTCTTCGCCGCATTCGCGCAGCAGCGCCGATTCCAGCGGTTCGCCGCTGCCGGCCAGGCCGCCGACCAGGGTGTCCCACATGCCGGGGTCGGTGGACTTGCTGAGCGCGCGGCGGGCGATCCAGATGCGGCCGTCCGGGGTCCAGGCGTTCAGGTGCACCGCCTTGGTCAACAGACCCAGCGGCCGCACCGCCGCGCGTTCGATCACGCCCAGCGCAATGTCGCCGTCCAGGACGTCGAGCAATTCATCGCGCCAGCCCCTCAGGCAGTTGGCTTGGCGCAACAGTTGCGCGGTCTGTTCGAGCACGCCATCGAGCGCCGGGCCGGGGGGCAACGCCGCGCCGATGCGCAGCGCGTCGGTATCCACGTCGATGTGCGCGGCTCCCTGGAGGGCGTCGCAGGCGGCATGCGTGGCCCAGCCGCAGCGTCGTCCCGCTATATAGAGAGCGTGCGCGCCCGCGGGAGCGGGCTCCTGGGCGCGAGCGCGCAAGGCGGCATACAGATCGGACAGCTGCTTGGGCATTGGGAGGCCGTTGTGATGGGACTGCGGGGATTTTATGCCACCCGGTTTATCCGGCGCGTCAAGGGGGCGCGGGCAGATGGGGGCGGGCCGCATGAATTCAAGGGCACAAACTTACATCTGTTTGCGCGTCCGCTATAATCCGCCAGTTTCTTTGTGATTTCGAGTGGGAATGCGGGGGCCGCTCTATCTCCCCCTGCCTAGCCCTGCCATCTAATAATTGCGCGTAGTCCTGTTGCAGTGACATCCGTGCCACTAGGCGACAAGGGCCTTCGCGCCGTGTTTCGAGGTAAGCATGAAGAAGTGGAGAGGGATACTGGGCGCTTGTGCGCTGCTGATTGGCAGCGCGGCCATCGCTCAGGTGCAAGACATGCCCGGCGGCCCGAAGGTCAATCAGCTGAACCTGCATGAAGGCGTCACACAGATCACGCGTGATGTCATGTGGCTGCACTGGCTGCTGCTCACGATCTGTATTGTGATTTTCGTGGGCGTCTTCGGAGTGATGTTCTACTCCATCTGGGCGCACCGGAAATCCCGCGGACACAAGGCCGCGACCTTCCACGAACACCTCGGCGTGGAAGTGGCCTGGACGGTCATCCCCTTCATCATCGTCATCGCCATGGCGCTGCCGGCCACCAAGACGGTCGTGGCCATGAAAGACACTTCCAGCGCCGACCTGACCATCAAGGTCACCGGCTATCAATGGAAGTGGGGCTACGAGTATCTCGACGGCCCCGCCGCCGGCGTCAAATTCCTCTCCACCCTGTCGACCCCGCGCGCCCAGATCGAAGGCCGCGAGGCCAAGGGCCAGTTCTACCTGATGGAAACGGACAACCACATGGTGGTGCCCGTGGACAAGAAGGTACGCGTCGTCCTGACCGCCGCCGACGTCATCCACTCGTGGATGATTCCCGACTTCGGCGTCAAGCAGGATGCGATCCCCGGTTTCCTGCGCGACGCCTGGTTCCGCGCCGAAAAACCCGGTATCTACCGTGGCCAGTGCGCCGAATTGTGCGGCAAGGACCACGCCTTCATGCCCATCGTCGTGGAAGTCCTGGCGCAAGCGGACTACGATAAGTGGGTTGAAGACCAAAAGAAGAAGATGGCGGCAAACGCCGACGATCCCAATAAAGAGTGGACGGAAGCCGAACTGGTTGCCCGTGGCGAGAAGGTCTTCGCCGCCAATTGCGTGGCCTGTCACCAGGCCAACGGCAAGGGCATCCCGGGCAGCTTCCCGGCCCTCGATGGAGACAAGGTTGTTCTGGGCCCGAAAGCGGAACAGATCAACACCGTGCTCAAGGGCAAGCCGAACACCGCCATGGCGGCATTCGGCCCGCAGCTCAATGATGTCGAGATCGCCGCGGTCATCAGCTATACGCGCCATGCCTGGAGCAACGCCGGCAAGGGGCAGGACCCGACAGTGATGCCGAAGGATGTCGCGGCCGCGCGTTGATCGCGCCCCGCTTTCCCATCGCAGAGCTGGTTCCGTTTAGTCAGAGATACCCTGCCGGTTCCGTGGAACGGAGCCGGCACTCAGCAGGAAGGAGTCCATCATGAGCAGCGTCACTGTAGACCACGTGTCGCCGGGCCACGGCCACGGTCACGATGACCACCACCACGCCACCCCCACCGGCTGGCGCCGCTGGCTTTTCGCCACCAACCACAAAGACATCGGGACGATGTATCTCATCTTCTCGTTCGTCATGCTGCTCGAAGGCGGCACGCTGGCGCTGCTGCTGCGTACCGAGCTGTTCGAGCCGGGCCTGCAGTTCTTCCGCCCCGAACTGTTCAACCAGTTCACCACCATGCACGGCCTGATCATGGTGTTCGGCGCCATCATGCCGGCGTTCGTGGGTTTCGCGAACTGGATGATCCCGATGCAGATCGGCGCGTCCGATATGGCCTTCGCCCGCATGAACAACTTCAGCTTCTGGCTGCTGCCGGTGGCCGCGATCATGCTGACGGCCTCGTTCTTCGTGCCGGGCGGCGCCACCGCCGCCGGCTGGACGCTGTATGCGCCGCTGTCGCTGCAAATGGGCCCGGGCATGGACCTGGCCATCTTCGCGATGCACATCATGGGCGCGTCCTCGATCATGGGCGCCATCAACATCATCGTGACCGTGCTGAACATGCGCGCGCCCGGCATGACGCTGATGAAGATGCCGCTGTTCTGCTGGACCTGGCTGATCACCGCGTTCCTGCTGCTGGCCGTGATGCCGGTGCTGGCCGCCGCCATCACCATGGTGCTGACCGACCGCCACTTCGGCACCGGCTTCTTCAACGCCGCCGCCGGCGGCGACCCGGTGCTGTACCAGCACGTGTTCTGGTTCTTCGGGCACCCCGAGGTCTACATCATGATCCTGCCGGCGTTCGGTATCGTGTCGGCCATCGTGCCCGCGTTCGCCCGCAAGAAGCTGTTCGGCTACGCCTCGATGGTGTACGCGACCGCCTCGATCGCCGTGCTGTCGTTCATCGTGTGGGCGCACCACATGTTCACCACGGGCATGCCGGTGACCGGCCAGCTGTACTTCATGTACGCCACCATGCTCATCTCCATCCCGACCGGGGTGAAGGTGTTCAACTGGGTCGCCACCATGTGGCGCGGCTCGATGACGTTCGAGACGCCGATGCTGTTCTCGATCGGCTTCATCTTCGTGTTCACGATGGGCGGCTTCACCGGCCTGATCCTGTCGGTGGCGCCGATCGACATCCAGGTGCATGACACGTATTACGTGGTGGCCCACTTCCACTACGTGCTGGTGGCCGGCTCGCTGTTCGCGCTGTTCGCCGGCACCTACTACTGGCTGCCCAAGTGGACCGGCCGCATGTACAGCGAAAAGCTGGGCAAGCTGCACTTCTGGTCGACGCTGATCTCGTTCAACGTGACCTTCTTCCCGATGCACTTCCTGGGCCTGGCCGGCATGCCGCGCCGCTATGCCGACTACGCCGCGCAGTTCACGACGTTCCACCAGATCGCCACCATCGGCGCCTTCTGGTTCGGCCTGTCGCAGCTGATCTTCCTGTGGGCCGTGCTGCGTTGCTACATGGGCAAGGGCGAGCAGGCCGCGGCCAAGCCGTGGGAAGGCGCCGAAGGACTGGAATGGACCGTGCCGTCGCCCGCCCCGTTCCATACCTTCGAGACGCCGCCCGAAGTCAAGTGAGCGCCGATCCGAAACCCGCAACAGGCAGCATGGCCATGACCCCCGAGCAGCGCCGACGCAACAAGATCGCAGGACTGGTTCTGCTGGTATTCGTCATCGCCGTGTTCGCCTGGACCGTGTTCCGCGGTTCGGCGCTGCTGGCGGGCAAGGCCATCGGCGGCTAGCGGGCCACGAGATGAGCGACGACCTGCGCGAATCCGCCCAGCGCAAGCTGAGCTTCTTCCAGACGATGAAGGCGGTGGCGTGGGGATTTTTCGGCGTCCGCAAGGGCGCGGGCTATCGCGAGGACAGCGCCAGGCTCAATCCCGTCCATGTGATCGTGGCGGGGCTGCTGGCGGCGGCGATCTTCGTGGCCGTGCTGGTGTTAATTGTGCGTTGGGCGGTATCCAGCCTGACTTGAATCACTTAATTCTATAAATCAGTACCAGGGAGAAAGCCATGAGTGCAAGCCACTCGGTTCAAGGTAAAGAGGCACCCTATTACTACGTGCCCGCCGATTCGGGGCATCCCGTGCGCACGGCCGTGGCGCTGCTGCTCATGGGCCTGGGCGCCGCGGGCTGGATCAACGGCGTGAGTTGGGCCAAGTGGTCGGTGCTGATCGGCTTCATCGCGCTGATCGTGGTGCTGTATTACTGGTTCGGCGACGCCATCCAGGAATCCGAGGCCGGCATGAACAGCAAGCGCATCGACGGGTCGTACCGTTGGGGCATGAGCTGGTTCATCTTCTCGGAAGTGATGTTCTTCGCGGCGTTCTTCGGCGCGCTCTGGTATGTGCGCACCATCACCACGCCGTGGCTGGGCGACATGGACCACCGCCTGATGCTGTGGCCTGACTTCCAGGCGGTGTGGCCCAACTTCGGCCCGGCCGGCGTGGTCGAGCACTTCCAGACCGTGGGCCCCTTCTGGCTGCCGACCATCAACACCGCGTTGCTGCTGAGCTCGGGCGTGACGCTGACTATCGCCCACCATGCGCTGCGCGAGAACCATCGCGGCAAGACCATGTTCTGGCTGGCCGCCACGGTCATCCTCGGATTCATCTTCGTGGCCTGCCAGGCCGCTGAATACCACCACGCGTACACCGAGCTGAACCTCAAGTTCAATTCGGGCGCCTACGGTTCGCTGTTCTACATGCTGACGGGCTTTCACGGCTTCCACGTGATCCTGGGCGCCACCATGCTGACGGTCATCCTGATCCGCCTGATGCGCGGCCATTTCCGGCCCGACCACCACTTCGGCTTCGAGGGCGCCGCTTGGTACTGGCACTTCGTGGACGTGGTGTGGCTGGGCCTGTACCTGTTCGTCTACTGGTTCTGAGGCGTGGGCCCGGCGCTGCCGGGCCGATCGGCTGGACGGGGCGAGGCCGGCGGGCCGCCGGGAAACCGGCGCCGCCGGCCTCGCCCTTCGCTTGATGGCGGTCCGTGTTCCAATACGGCTGGGTCGCGTGGCCGGGGAACCGGCCGGACGCGGGCTTATCTAAAACCGGTGCTTTCGATCCAGCCCATGTGATGGGCGAACAGCACGAACAGGAACAGGGCAACCGACAGGCCGATGCGCACCGTCAGCGCGTTGACCGTGCGGTTGGTGCTGCCTTTGTCCCGCATCAGGTAGACCAGGGCGGATGCCAGACTGGCCAGGATACCGATGAAGGCCAGAACGACGAAAACGCGCATGATGGTCTCCGGACAAAATCGATTGATTCAATACAGATGGCTCGACCGCATTCAACCCGCTACACGGTAGCCGCCTTGCTCCTGCTGGGGATCGCCGTGGTGATCCTGGCGTCGCTGGGCCAATGGCAATTGCGGCGGGCCGACGAGCGACGCGACATTCTGGCGGCTATCGAGGCCGGCCGCAAGCAAGCGCCGCTGGTGCTGGCGCCGTCGACCGCGCCGGCCGACATGAAGCCGTGGCGCGTGGCGCAGGCCAGCGGCACTTGGCTGCCCGAATTCAGTGTACTGCTGGACAACCGCAACCATGAAGGCAAGCCGGGCTACTGGCTGGCCACGCCGCTGCTGCTGGATGCCGGCAGCCGCCACGCGGTGCTGGTGCTGCGCGGCTGGCTGCCGCGGGTGATCCAGGGCCAGGGCGCGCCGGCGCTGCCGGCTACGCCCGACGGCGCGCAGACCATCAAGGGCGAGCTGTCGCCGCGCGTGCCGCGCATGTTCGAGCTGTGGTCGCTGGGGGGCCAGGACGCCTCCAGCCTGCCGGAGCGCCTGCCGCTCGCCGGCGGCGCCGTGCCACAGGTGCAGAACCTGCCGCTGGATGCCTACGCCAAGGCCACCGGACTGACGCTGCTGCCCACCGTGGTGAGCCAGTTCGGCACCGGCGAGGACGACGGCCTGGTGCACGACTGGCCGCAGCCGTCGGTGAATTTCCAGCAGAACACGGTCTATGCCGTCGAATGGTTTTCCTTCGCCTTGTTTGCCGCCATTGCGTGGCTGGTGGTGCTGGGGGGCGCCATCAAGCGCATGCGCCAACGCGCGGCCAACGACCCGGCGGCCTGACCGCCCTTTCCGACAACAGAATCCATGACCCACGCGGCTCGCGACATGACTGCTTCCAAACCCGTACGGCGCTCGCTGACACCGATGGTGCTGGTGTTCCTGTGCACGCTGGCGCCGATCGTGGCGGCCTTCGTGGTCTACATGAATCCGCAGTGGTGGCCGGCGGACGCCAGCAACTATGGCCAGTTGGTCGAGCCGCAGCGGCCGATGCCCGCGCCGGAGGCGCTCAAGCTGACCACGCTGGATGGCAAGCCGTTCGACCTGCAGAGCCTGAAGGGCAAGTGGCTGCTGGTGGCGGCCGACGGCGCGGCCTGCCCGGAAAGCTGCGCCCGCAAGCTCTACATCACCCGCAACACCCATGCCAGCCAGGGCAAGAACGTCGACCGCCTGGCGCGCGTCTGGTTCATCACCGACGACGGCCCGGTGCCGGACAAGGTGCTGCAGGCCTACCAGGGCACGATCATGCTGCGCGCCGATCCGGACCAGTTGGCGCGCTTCCTGCTGGCGCGCGAGGCCGCGGCCGGCCAGCCCGGCCTGGCGCAGCCGATCTGGGTGATCGATCCCCTGGGCAACCTGATGATGCAGTATCCCGCCGACGCCGACGGCGTGAAGGTGCGCAAGGACATCAGCAAGCTGGTCTATAACTCGCGCATCGGTTGAATCGGTATTCAGTTGGTTTCCATGGAACGCATCAAAGCGCGGTATCGCAAACTCGTCTTCTTCACCTGGTTCCTGACGCTGGACCTGATCATGTTCGGCGCCTTCGTGCGCCTGACGGACTCGGGCCTGGGCTGCCCGGACTGGCCCGGCTGCTACGGCAGCGTCACGCCGCTGGGCGCGATGGGCGACATCCACGAGGCCTCGCAGGCCATGCCGTTCGGCCCGGTGACCTTGTCCAAGGCCTGGATCGAGATGATCCACCGCTACGTCGGCTCGATCCTGGGCATGCTGATCATCGGCATCGTCTACATGGCCTGGCGCTACCGCCGCGAACTGGGCCGCTCGCCGGCCCTGGCGGTGACCACGCTGGTGGCGGTGTGCGTGCAGGGCGCGTTCGGCGCCTGGACCGTGACGCACAAGCTGATGCCCGCCGTGGTCACGGCGCACCTGGTGTTCGGCCTGTCGGTGCTGGCGCTGATGACCTGGTTGTCGGCCCGTGAGCGGCCGCACCATGCGGTGGCAGCCGCGGCGCGGCGTTTCAGGCCCTGGGTGGTCGGCGGCTTCATCCTGCTGCTGATTCAGGTGACGCTGGGCGGCTGGGTCAGCACCAATTACGCGGCTCTTGCCTGCATGGATTTCCCCATGTGCCACGGCAAATGGGTGCCTGACATGGATTTCCATGGCGGCTATTCGATCATCCGCGCGCTGGGCGAGCTGCCGTCCGGCGAGATGATCTCGCAACCGGCGCTGACGGCGATCCACTGGGTGCACCGCAATTTCGCCTTCGTCGTGTTCGCGTACCTGGGCGTGCTGGCCTGGCGCCTGCGGGCCGACCGGGGGCTGCGCGGCCCCGCCACGCTGATGCTGGCGCTGCTGGCCGCCCAGCTGCTGACCGGGCTGACGACCATTTTCTTCCAGTGGCCATTATTGATCGCCGTGCTGCACAATGGCGGGGCGGCCGGCCTGACGCTGGCCGCCGTCGTCCTCATGGTGCGCCTGTCCACGGCGGGCGGCGCGCCGGCCGGGGGCTACGGCCCCAATTCGGTGCGCGTTTAAAATAGGGTGCATGATGACCAGTCTTGCCGCTCCCCAATCCGGATTGCTCCGCCAATATTTCGTGCTCACCAAGCCGCGCGTCACCCAGTTGGCGGTGTTCTGCGCGGTGATCGGCATGTTCCTGGCCGTGCCGGGCGTACCCGACATGCGCCGCGTGCTGTTCGGCACCCTGGGCATCTGGTTGCTGGCCGCGGCCGCCTTCGCCATCAATTGCCTGATCGAGCAGGAAGTCGACGCCCGCATGCTGCGCACGGCGCGGCGCGCCACCGCGCGCGGCACCATTTCCGCGTACCAGGTGCTGGGCCTGTCGGGCCTGCTGGGCGGGGCTGGCATGTTCGTGCTGTACACGCTGGTCAACCCGTTGACCATGTGGCTGACCTTTGCCACCTTCGTCGGCTACGCGGTGATCTACACCGTCATCCTCAAGCCGCGCACGCCGCAGAATATCGTCATCGGCGGCCTGTCGGGCGCCATGCCGCCGGCGCTGGGCTGGGCGGCGGTGGCCGATTCGGTGCCGGCCGAGGCCTGGCTGCTGGTGCTGATCATCTTCATCTGGACGCCGCCGCATTTCTGGGCGCTGGCGCTGTATCGCAACCATGACTACGTCAAGGCCGGCCTGCCCATGCTGCCGGTGACGCACGGCCAGCAGTTCACGCGCCTGCAGATCCTGCTCTACAGCATCGCGCTGGTCGCCACCACGCTGCTGCCCACCGCGATCCGCATGAGCGGCGCGCTGTACCTGGCGTCGGCGCTGGTGCTGGGCGGCATGTTCGTGTCGTATGCCTGGCGCCTGTACCGCAACTACAGCGACGAGCTGGCGCGCAGCATGTTCCGTTTTTCCATTCTCTACCTGGCGCTGTTGTTCGGCGCCCTGCTGGTGGACCACTGGGTCGCGCTGATCTGACCCCCTGGAGATGTCGATGTCCGTATTTTCCGCCAGTCGGCGCCTGGCCCTGCGCCTGGCCACGGCCGCCGCTTTCACCGTCGCCCTGGCCGCCTGCGGCGACAACGCGCCGCAGTTCAAGGGCAGCGACATCAGCGGCACCCAGCTGGGCCGCGGGTTGGAGCTGTCGGACTACAACGGCAAGACGCGCACGCTGCAGGACTTCGCTGGCAAGGCGGTGGTGGTGTTCTTCGGCTTCACGCAGTGCCCGGATGTCTGCCCGACCTCGCTGGCCGAGCTGACGGAGGTCATGAAAAAGCTGGGCCCGGACGCCGAGCGCGTCCAGGTGCTGCTGATCACGGTGGATCCCGAGCGCGACACGCCGGAAGTGCTCAAGCAATACGTAACCGCGTTCGACCCGCGTTTTCTGGGTTTGACCGGCACGCCCGACCAGGTGAAGAAGGCGGCGGCCTCGTTCAAGGCCTATTACGCCAAGGCGCCGACCAAGGACGGCAACTACACCATGGACCACACCGCGGCCTTCTACCTGCTCGACGGCAAGGGTGAATCGCGCGTGCTGGCCAACAACAACATCGGGGTCGATGCCCTGGTGCACGACATCCAGGCCCTGCTCAAGGGTTGATGCCGCCGCCGCGGTCGGCCAGCCGGGCAGGCATCGGCAGGCGCTGCCGCGCGATCGGGTGTGCGGCCTATGGCGTCATTCGCCGCCCGCGGCCCGCCAGCGGGCCAGCGCATCGCGCGCCTTGTCGCCGATATCCGCCATGGGCAGTTCGCGGCGGTGCGACATGATCATCAGGGCATAGGGGGTGGCCAGCGCGGCCGCCTCCGGGCACAGGCGCGATTCGTCGCCGGTGGACGGCGAGACATTGCGCCAATAGTTGATGGCCGCTTCGATCTGAGGCAAGGTGATGGCATTCATGGTCCTATTTTCCACGAATGCCGCGGGCTGTCCAACCGCTTCGGCGCAGCAATGAAGCGTCACCATCGCAACATGCCGAAACCGCATCCGGGTGCTATACCACTGCCGGTTAGTAACGATGGAGCATCGTCATGAATTATCCCGCCCCAACCGAATCTCCCCGCCGCGGCCTGCATCCGCTGGTCGCGGCCGCCGCCATCGCGGTGATCGTCATGTGCTCGGTCGGCGTGGCCGCCGTGATGGGCTGGCTGCCGACGCCGTCGGCCACCCCGCACGCCGAGGACCCGGCGCTGGCCCAGCCCGGGCCCGAGGCCGCCAATCTGGCGCCGGCCCAGGCCGCGACGCCTGGCCAGCCGCAAGCGCCGGCCGCGCGGCCGCCAGCCCAGGCGCAGGCCCAGCAGCCCCAGGCGCAAGGCCGCCCTGCGCCGGCCCCAGCCCCGGCGGCGCAGGCCTGCCGCAATTGCGGCGTGGTTGAATCGATCCGCCAGGTGCAGGTGCCGGTCAAGGACAATAGCGACCACCTGGTCGGCACCATTGCTGGCGGCGTGGCCGGCGGCGTGGTCGGCAACCAGTTCGGCGGCGGCAGCGGCAAGACCGCGCTGACCGTGCTGGGTGCGGTGGGCGGCGCTTTGGCAGGCCGTGAAGTTGAGCGTAATATCAGGCAGCAACAAACGGTGACGCACTATGAGCTCACGGTACGCATGAACGACGGCAGCTCGCGCCAATTCCGCAGCGCGCAGCCGTTCGCCTTCGCGTCCGGCGACCACGTGCGGGTGGAGAATAATCAGCTGCTGCCGGGATGACCACGCCGGCCGGCAGCGTTTTGCGATCTATGGGAAGACAGGAATGAGCGACCAACACAGCAACCCGTTCGTCCTGCCCGGCATGGGCCAGAATTCCGACCTGTCGGGCAACCCCCTGCTGGCCAGCATGGAAATGATGCGCCAGGCCTGGGCTGGCCTGACCGGCCCAGGCGGGTTGGCGAGCAGCCTGCCGATGGCGCCGCCCATGAACCTGGAAGACCTGGACCGCCGTATCGCCGAACTGCGTTCGGTGGAAAATTGGCTGCGCATGAACCTGTCGATGCTGTCCAGCACGATCCAGGGCATGGAAGTGCAGCGCTCCACCATCAGCACGCTGCGCGCCTTTGTCGATTCGGCCGCCAACCTGGACCTGGGCGCGGTGCGCGAAAGCGGCGCGGCGTCGCCGCTGGAAGTGGTGCTGGGCCTGAAGCCGGCCCCTGCCGCCAAGCGCGCGCCGCAAGGCGCGTCGCAAGAGGCCGCGGGCGCCGCGAAGGCTGAGGCCAAGGCTCCCGAGTCCGACGGCGGCGCGGCCGGCGCCCAGCCCGCCATGAGCGAGCAGATGGGCGCGGCGGCGCAGTCGGCCTCCAAGGCCTGGTGGGACCTGCTGCAACAGCAATTCAACCAGATCGCGGCGGCCACGGCCGCATCGATGCCCGGCAGCCAGCCGGCGCCCGAGGCCGACAAGTCCAAGGCCAAGCCGGGCGGCCCGCAGGCCGCGGCCGCCCCGGCGGCCAAGGCTGCCAAGACGGTCGCCAAGCCCGCCCGCAAGACCGCGCGCAAACCGGCCGCCAAGGCGGCCACCAAGAACAGCGGGCCTGCCGACGGCAAGCCCTGATTTTTTCAATCCCGTCCCGGACCGCCGCATGGCGGTAGCGGGCGCATTCAAATACCGGAACCTATGCTCAATGTAGTGATTCTCGCTGCCGGACTCGGCAAGCGCATGCAGTCCGACCTGCCCAAGGTGCTGCACACCCTGGCCGGCAAACCGATGCTGGCCCACGTGCTGGATAGCGCCCGCCAGCTCGAGCCGGCCCGTGTCATCGTGGTGGTCGGCCATGGCGCCGACCGCGTCAAGCAGGCTTTCGCGGGGCAGGACGATCTGCAATTCGCGCTGCAGCAGCCGCAGCAAGGCACCGGCCACGCGGTCCAGCAGGCCGTGCCGCTGCTGCGCGAAGGCGACGGCAAGGACGACGTGACCCTGGTGCTGTACGGCGACGTGCCGTTGGTGCAGCCCGAGACGCTGCGCCGCCTGCTGCAGGCGCGCGGCAACGGCGCCGCGGTGCTGACCGAAGTGCTGGCCGACTCGACCGGCTACGGCCGCATCGTGCGTGACGCCGCCGGCAACGTCTGCCGCATCGTCGAGCACAAGGATGCCTCCGAGGCCGAGCGCGCCATCAAGGAAGTCAACACCGGCATCCTGGCCGCGCCCACCGCGCAGCTCAAGGACTGGCTCTCGCGCATCGACAACAACAACGCCCAGGGCGAGTACTACCTGACCGATGTGGTCGGGCTGGCCGTGGCCGACGGCGTGCCGGTGGGCGCGGCCCAGCCGGACGCATCGTGGGAGACGCTGGGCGTGAACAGCCGCGTGCAGCAGGCCGAACTGGAGCGCCGCTATCAGGGCGAGCAGGCGCGTCGCCAGCTTGAGGCCGGCGTGACGCTGGCCGACCCCGCCCGTTTCGACGTGCGCGGCACGCTGACCTGCGGCCGTGACGTGTTCATCGACGTGGGCTGCGTGTTCGAGGGCCAGGTGACGCTGGCCGACGGCGTGCGCGTGGGCCCGCACTGCGTGCTGCGCGACGTCAGCATCGGCGCGGGCACGCAGATCGAGGCTTTCAGCCATCTGCAGCAGGCCCAGGTCGGCGGCGACGCGCGCATTGGTCCGTACGCCCGCCTGCGTCCGGGCGCCGAACTCGGCGATCGCACCCATGTTGGCAACTTCGTCGAGATCAAGAAGAGCGTGCTGGGCGCCGACAGCAAGGCCAACCACCTGGCCTACATCGGCGATGCCGACATCGGCGCGCGCGTGAACGTGGGCGCGGGCACCATCACCTGCAACTACGACGGCGTCAACAAACACCGCACCGTCATCGAGGACGACGCCTTCATCGGCTCGGACACGCAACTGGTGGCGCCGGTGCGCGTCGGCCGCGGCGCCACGCTGGGCGCCGGCACCACCCTGACCCGTGATGCGCCGGCCGACAAGCTGACGGTATCGCGCGGCAAGCAGGTCACCGTCGACGGTTGGCAACGGCCGGTCAAGAAGTCGTGACCGCGCCGGCGTCCCCGGCGCCGGCGGGCAAGTCCAAGCCTGCCGCGCCGGACGGTTTGCCGGCGCCGCGCCGCTACTGGGCGGCGGCGACCGTGATGACGGGCATCAGCCTGTCGGTGCTGGATACCACCATCGCCAACGTCGCGCTGCCGACCATCGCGGCCGACCTGAACGCCTCGCCGGCGCAGGCGGTGTGGGTGGTCAATGCCTACAACCTGGCGGTGGTGATGATGCTGCTGCCGTTGTCGGCCCTGGCCGAGCGCATCGGTTTCCGGCGCATGTTCACCTTCGGGCTGGTGCTTTTCACCCTGGCCTCGCTGGGCTGCGCGCTGGCCGGCACGCTGGCGCAACTGACGGCGGCGCGCGTGTTCCAGGGCGTGGGCGCGGCGACGCTGATGTGCCTGTTCGGCGGCCTGGTGCGCAACATCTATCCGCTCAAGATGCTGGGGCGCGGCATCAGCATCAACGCCACCACGGTGGCGGTGATGTCGGTGCTGGGGCCGACGATCGGCTCGGCGATCCTGTCGGTGGCGCCCTGGCCGTGGATCTTCGCCGTCAACCTGCCCATCTGCGTGTTGGCCATGTTCGGCCTGCGCCACCTGCCGGAAGTGCCGCGCAACGACGTGCGGCTGGACTGGATCAGCGCGCTGCTGTGCATGGCGACGCTGGGCGTGTTCATTTCCGGCATCGACATGATGGGCGAGGACCTGCTGCGCGGGATCGGCCTGGTGGCGATTGCCGCCGTGGCGGGCCTGGTACTGGTGCGCCGCGCCAGCCGCCAGCCCGCGCCGCTGGTGCCGGTGGACCTGCTGCGCATCCGGCCGCTGGCGTTCGCGGTGGGGGCGTCGGCCTGCACCTTTGCGGCGCAGATGGCCTCGTATGTGTCGCTGCCTTTCTATTTCCAGCAGGTGCTGGGGCGGCCGTATCTCGAGGTGGGCATGCTGATGGGCGCCTGGCCGGTGGGCACGGCGTTGATCGCGCCGCTGGCCGGCCGCCTGTCGGACCGCTACTCCGCCGCCACCCTGAGCGGCGTGGGCGCGGCGACCATGGTGATCGGCATGCTGTGGCTGGCGGCGCTGCCCGCCTCCGTGGGCAACGTGCCCATCATCGCCGGCATGTTCGTGGCGGGCGTGGGCTTTGGTTTCTTCCAGACGCCGAACAACCGCGCCATGCTGTCGGCCGCGCCGCGCGTGCGCAGCGGCGCGGCCGGCGGCCTGCAGGCGACCACCCGGGTGTTCGGGCAGAGCTTCGGCACGGCGCTGGTGGCGATCGCTTTCAGTGTCAGCGCGGCGCACGGACCGGGGCTGGCCCTGGTGCTGGGCACGATCTGCGCGGCGCTGGCGGTGGTCGTGAACACGGTGCGCTTCAGCAAGCTGCGGGCGCCCTAGCGCCAGCCGATCGCCGCGGGCGCCGCGTTCCGGGCGGGCTGGCGGCCCTTCTATAATGGCGACCGGCGCTGGGGCAGGATGCCCGAGCGCGACGATTACCTATTTTTAAGGCGTTCAGGCATGAAGATCACGGTCGTGGGTACCGGTTACGTAGGGTTGGTGTCGGGGGCATGCCTGGCCGACATGGGCAACGACGTCATGTGCCTGGACGTGGATGCGGCGAAGATCGCCCTGCTGCGCCAGGGGGGTATCCCCATCTACGAGCCGGGCCTGGAAGACCTGGTGCGGCGCAACGTGCAGGCCGGCCGCCTGCATTTCACCGACGACGTGGCCCAGAGCGTGGCGTTCGGCGACGTGCAGTTCATCGCGGTGGGCACGCCGCCCGGCGAGGACGGCTCGGCCGACCTGAAATACGTGCTGGCCGCCGCCCGCAACATTGCCCGGCATATGACCAGCCGCAAGCTGATCGTGGACAAGTCCACCGTCCCGGTCGGCACCGCCGACAAGGTGCGGGCCGCGGTGGCCGAGGAATTGGCCAAGCGCGGTGTCGAGGTGCCGTTCAGCGTCGCCTCGAATCCGGAATTCCTGAAGGAAGGCGCCGCGATCAACGATTTCATGAGCCCGGACCGCGTCATCGTCGGCGCCGACGACGACTACACCATCGGCGTCATGCGCCGCATCTACGAGCCGTTCCAGCGCACCCACGACCGCCTGATGGTGATGGACGTGCGCTCGGCCGAGCTGACCAAATACGCCGCCAACGCCATGCTGGCGACCCGCATCTCGTTCATGAACGAGATGGCCAACCTGGCCGAAGCGCTGGGCGCCGACATCGAGCAGGTGCGCCGCGGCATCGGCGCCGATCCGCGCATCGGCTACCACTTCCTGTATCCGGGCGCCGGCTACGGCGGCTCGTGCTTCCCCAAGGACGTGCAGGCGCTGGTCAACACCGCCGCCGAGAATGCGCTGCCGATGCGTGTCATCGAGGCCGCCGAGGCCGCCAACCATGCGCAGAAGTTCCGCCTGTCGGAAAAGCTGGTGGCGCGCTACGGCGAGGACCTTAGCGGCCGCAAGATCGCGCTGTGGGGCCTGTCGTTCAAGCCCAATACCGACGACATGCGCGAGGCCCCCAGCCTGACCGTGATCGACGAGCTGACGCGCCGCGGCGCCACCGTGCGCGCCTACGATCCGGTGGCCATGCATGAGGCCGCCCGCGTCCTCGACGGCAAGCCCGGCGTGAGCTTCGCCACCGACATGTACGATGCGCTCGACGGCGCCGACGCGCTGCTGATCGCCACCGAATGGAAGGTCTTCCGCGCGCCCGACTTCGACCGCGTCAAGGCCTTGCTGAAGATGCCGCTCATCATCGACGGCCGCAATCTCTACACGCCGGCCGACGTGCGCGCCCAGGGCTTCGAGTATTCGGGCATCGGCCGCGCATGAAGATCCTGCAGCTCAACTTCGAGAAGGGGTGGCGCGGCGGCGAACGCCAGACGCTGTACTGCATGCGCGCGTTCCGCAATGCCGGCCACCAGGTCGAGGTGCTGTGCCGCGAGGGCGGCCCGCTGGCCGAACGCGTGCGCCAGGAAGGTTTCGTGGCGCACCCCGTCCGCAACGTGCCGGCGCAGCTGGCATTCCTGGCGCGCGCGGGCAGCGGCTACGACATCATCCACGCCCAGACCGCCAACACCATCACCTGGGCGGTGCTGACCAAGTGGCTGCACCGCCGCCCGGTGGCGTTCTCGCGCCGCACTTCGTTCGTGGTCAAGCCCAACGAGGAATGGAAGACCGGCTACAAGTGGCGCCACACCGACCTGTTCGTAGCCATCAGCGACATGGCCGCGAGCGAACCGCGCCGCCTGGGGCTGGATCCGGTCATCATCCGCAGCGCGGTCGAGCCGCACCGGATCAACCAGGAAAACGTCGCCGCGCTGGTGCGCGAATTTGGCCTGGAAGGCAAGAAGGTCATGGCCACGTCGGCCGCGCTGATCCGCGACAAGGATCCGGTGACGCTGGTGCGGGCGGTGGCCGAACTGGCGAAGACGCGGCGCGATTTCGTCTTCCTGCACTTCGGCGCCGGCGGCGATCGCGAGCAGCAGGCGCGCGACGAGGCGCGGGCGCTGGGGGTCGAGGACGTCTACCGTTTCGCGGGCTTTCGCAAGGGCGTCGAGGATTTCTACAGCATCCTCGACGTGTTCGTCATGAGCTCCGAGGAAGAGGCGCTGGGCAGCAGCGTGCTGGACGCCTTCCTGCAGCGGGTGCCGGTGGTGTCCACCGATGCCGGCGGCCTGAAGGAAAGCCTGGCGGACGGGCGCGGCGTGCTGTGCGCGGTGGCCGACTTCCACGCCATGGCCCAGGGCATGGCGCGCTGCCTGGATGACGCCGCGTTCCGCCAGGAAATCACCGAGCGCGCGTATCAGTACGTGCGCGACGAGCACGACGTGCAGAAGATGGGCAATCGCTATCTGGCGCAGTTCGAGCGGCTGCTGGCGGCGCGCTAGCGGCATCGCGGCCCGACCGCCCGGCTCCTATCCGCGCGGATCGATACGGGTCTCGAACTTGGCGCGATGCACCGAGAAGAAGGTGCGCACGTTGCGCACGTTGGCGTGCGCGGTGAAGGCGCGGTGCGCCAGCGCGTGATAGGCCGGCATGTCCTTGACCTGCGCGATCACCACGAAGTCCGGCCCCGGCGACACGCGGTAGCACTGCAGCACCGCCGGTTCGGCCAGCATGATCCGTTCGAAGGCGTCCAGGCTTTCGGCCGCCTGCACGTCCAGCGTGATCTCGACGATGGCCGTCAGCGTGCTGCCCAGCTTGTCTGGCGCCAGGATGGCCACCTGGCGCGCAATCACGCCTTCTTCCACCAGGCGCCGCACCCGTCGCAGGCAGGTCGGCGGCGAGGCGTGCACGCGCGCGGCCAGTTCCTGGTTGGTCAGCGAGTTGTCGTCTTGCAACTGTTCCAGGATGCGCAGGTCCAGATCGTCCAACTCAGGCAGGGTGACCGGCTGGTTTTGCATGATTAATTCATGAATGCATGATTAGTGAAATATTATTTAATCACAAATATGTAAGTGAATAAACTGTCAAATATGACCAGATAAAGAAATCAAATTTCTTGGCGGGACGCGCACAATGCGTTCCGTACTCGAACTTTCAGGAGTCTCTCCTATGTGCGGCATTGTTGGCGCCGTCGCCCAGCGCGACATCACCCCGATCCTGGTCGAAGGCCTGAAGCGGCTGGAATACCGCGGCTATGACTCCTGCGGCGTCGCCGTCTACGCCGACGGCCACCTGCGCCGCACGCGCAGCACCCAGCGCGTGGCCGAGCTGGCCGAACAGGTCGCGCAGGACAAGGTGCAAGGTTTCACCGGCATCGCCCACACCCGCTGGGCCACGCACGGCGTGCCGGCCACGCACAATGCCCACCCGCATTTCTCGCACCTGGGCAACGACGAGCCGCGCATCGCGCTGGTGCACAACGGCATCATCGAGAACCACGACGAACTGCGCGCCGAGCTGCAGGCCGTGGGCTACGTCTTCGAAAGCCAGACCGACACCGAAGTGATCGCGCACCTGGTCAACCACCTGTATGCCGGCGACCTGTTCGAGGCCGTGCAGAACGCCGTGCGCCGCCTGCATGGCGCCTACGCCATCGCCGTGTTCTGCCGCGACGAGCCGCACCGCGTGGTCGGCGCGCGCCAGGGTTCGCCGCTGGTGGTGGGCGTGGGCCAGAACGAGAACTTCCTGGCCTCGGACGCGCTGGCGCTGGCCGGCACCACCGACCAGATCATCTACCTGGAAGACGGCGACGTCGTCGACCTGCAGTTGGCGCGCGTCTGGATCGTGGACGCCAACGGCAAGAATGTGGAACGCCAGGTGCATACCGTGCAGGTGCACACCGGCGCGGCTGAACTCGGCCCCTACCGCCACTACATGCAGAAGGAGATCTTCGAGCAGCCGCGCGCCGTCGGCGACACGCTGCAGGACATCGAGGCCATCACGCCCGAACTGTTCGGCGACGACGCCTACAAGATCTTCAAGGACATCGACTCGCTGCTGATCCTGGCCTGCGGCACCAGCTACTACGCCGGCCTGACCGCCAAGTACTGGATCGAATCGATCGCCAAGATCCCCGTGGCGGTCGAAATCGCCAGCGAATACCGCTACCGCGACAGCGTGCCGAACCCGCGCTCGCTGGTCGTCACGATCTCGCAGTCGGGCGAAACCGCCGACACGCTGGCCGCGCTCAAGCACGCCCGCTCGCTGGGCATGGAAAACACGCTGACCATCTGCAACGTGTCCACCAGCGCCATGGTGCGCGAATGCAAGCTGTCGTACATCACGCGCGCCGGCGTCGAAATCGGCGTGGCCTCGACCAAGGCCTTCACCACGCAGCTGACCGCGCTGTTCCTCTTGACGCTGGCGCTGGCGCAAGTGCGCGGCCGCCTGACCGACGAGCAGGAGGCCGAGCACCTGAAGGCGCTGCGCCACCTGCCCGTGGCCATCGGCTCGGTGCTGGCGCTGGAACCGCAGATCATGGCCTGGGCCGACCGTTTCGCCTCGAAGGAAAACGCGCTGTTCCTGGGCCGCGGCATGCACTACCCGATCGCGCTGGAAGGCGCGCTCAAGCTCAAGGAAATCAGCTACATCCACGCCGAAGCCTATCCGGCCGGCGAACTCAAGCATGGCCCGCTGGCCCTGGTGACCGAGCACATGCCCGTGGTCACCATCGCGCCCAAGGACGAGCTGCTGGAAAAGCTGAAATCCAACATGCAGGAAGTGCGCGCGCGCGGCGGCGAGCTGTACGTGTTCGCCGACGCCGACAGCAAGATCCAGAGCGCCGAAGGCATGCACGTGATCCGCATGCCCGAGCACTACGGCAAGCTGTCGCCGATCCTGCACACGGTGCCGCTGCAGCTGCTGTCGTACCACACGGCCTGCGCCCGTGGCACCGACGTGGACAAGCCGCGCAATCTGGCCAAGAGCGTGACGGTGGAGTGATGCCTCGGGGCGTGGCCCCGATGTTGAAAACGAGAAATAAGGTCGGTGTCTCGACAACGCCCGACGCGACTTTCCGCATTTGAAGAGCGTTGTCTCTCGACACCTGGGCCGCCATCAAGGCGGCCTTTTTCTTTGTGCCGTTCAGCGGTCGACGCGGATCACGATCTTGCCGAAGTGACGGCCCGAGGCCAGGCGCTCGAACGCGGCCGGCGCCTCGTCGAAACCGTAGACCCGGTCTATCACCGGCGCGATGCCGGCGCTGTCGACCAGCCGCGTCACATCTTCCAGCATCTTGCGGCTGCCCACCAGAATGCCCTCCAGGCGCTTGTGGCCGGCGATCAACGCCAAGGGCGAGACCGGCACCGAGTCGAAACCGCTGACACCGCCGATGATGCCGACCGCGCCGCCATGCCGGACCGCCGCGACCGAGCGTTCCAGCGTGCCCTCGCCGCCGACTTCCAGCACCACGTGGGCGCCTTCGCCGCCGGTGACGCGCAGCACTTCGTCCTGCCATTCGGGGGCGTCGCGGTAGTTGATCACGTGGTCCGCGCCCAACTCGCGCGCCCGCGCCAGTTTCTCGTTGCTGGACGAGGTGATGATGGCGCGCAGGCCCGCAGCCTTGGCCAGTTGCAGGCCCCAGATCGATACCCCGCCGGTGCCCAGCAGCAAGGCGGTCTGGCCGGCTTTGGCGCGTCCCGCGACGAACAGGGCGCTCCAGGCGGTGACGGCGGCGCATGGCAAGGTCGCGGCCTGTTCATCCGAGAGCGAATCGGGAATGGCGACCAGGGAGTGCTCGGAGAAAATGACCTCGCTGGCCAGCACGCCGTCGCTGGCGGCGCCCGGCACCCGCGCGGTGTTGACGGGGTCGGACTCGCCATCGATCCAGTCTGGAAAGAAGGCGCCCATCACCCGGTCGCCCGGCCGGTAGCGTGTGACCCCGGCGCCGACGTCCACGACTTCACCAGCGGCGTCGGACGCTGGAATGACGGGGGCGTCCGCCGGTTTCAGGTAGCCGCCACGCGCGACCATCAGGTCGCGGAAGTTCAGCGAAACGGCCTTGACGCGCACGCGCACCTCATGGGGACCGGGGGGGCGCGCTGCCAGCGCCCCGCGTTGCAACGAGCCGATACCCTGGCCGGCGGTGATCCGATATGCCTGCATGGTGATGTCCTCTGTCTTGGTTCCAGAGAGCCGCACGGCGCGGCCCAGTGCCCGTAAGATATCCGGGACCCGCGCTATCCAGTGACGTCATGTATTCCCTTCAATGTTGCCTGCAAGGAACCAGTGAGGTCGCCACGCCAACTCCCGCCAGGCCATTGCCACTTACATTGCCTCCATCCGCTACCGCGGCGTCGGGCGTGGATCGCGTTGAATGGTGTAGCGAAGAAGATGGTTCATGCGCCGGAGGGCGGGGATCGCGAGCATGATGCCGATGGATATTCTCGACAGCAGGGAAAACCGCGCGACGTCATCGCGGCGATAGCAGTCGGCCTCTTCGGCCAGTTTCAGCGGCGGCGCGAGTGCCTCCAGCTCACGCGGGTCGTCGATCCCCCACTTCAACTGCGCGCCGGTGGCGCGCACCGACGGAATGCGCTGGACGAAGCGAACGCCCAGGGAACTGAGCGCGTCACAGATGAATTCCCCGTGTTGAAACCTGGAAACGATACCCCCGAGTAGCGCCCGGACGTCGTCTCGCGACAGGTACATCAGCAGGCCCTCCGCGATTACGAGCACTGGCAGGTCGGCGGGAACCTGCTCAAGCCACGCGACATCCTGGACAGCGGATGCGATCAGGAAATAGCCTTCCTGCATCGCGAAAAGCCGACGCCGAAGGTCGACCACCTCGGGGTAGTCGACGTCGTACCAGCGCACGCCCGGCGCTGGGGCGATGCGGAAGTAGCGCGTATCCAGCCCGCAACCCAGGTGAAGTACGACGCATCGAGGATGGCATTCGATGAAGCGGCGCGCCCATTCGTCAAGATGGTGGGCGCGCATCGCCAGACCGATCATCATGTCGCGGCCGACCTTGAGCCTGGCGAAGTCATAATCGATGCGTTTCACCGCTTCCGCGGCATAGCGGTCGTTCAGGAGCGAGTCGCCCAGTTCGGATTCGCCGGCCTTCGCGAACAGCGTGATCAGCAGGGTCTCCTTCTCCTGCGTCAGGTGCACTTTCTCTGGTTTCATTGCGCTACCCTCATTGATGTGCCGCGTCGTTGGTTGACGGTGCAATTTATCTAGATATAATTTATCCAAATTAAAGCGGCGAAGCTACCTGCTGGATGGTGCGCGAAACAGCCCGTCGTTGCGGATGTTGGCCTATCGATGGCAACAGCGCTGCATGCGTTGCGTAATTTCATATCGATCACTGGAAATTGTAAATAGCATGAAGATGAGCGAAGGTGTTGAATGGGCATTGCACTGTTGCCTGACCCTGGCGTGGGTCGGCAATGACGGGCCGGTGCCGACATCCAGGCTCGCCGCCGCATTCGAACTGCCTTCGCACTATCTGAACAAGTTTCTCCAGAGTCTGGTGCGTGCCGGAATTTTCACTTCTTCGGCGGGCGCCAAGGGGGGCTTTCAACTCGCGAAGTCTCCCGAGGCGATCTCCCTGTTGGATGTCGTGATGGCCATCGAGGGAGATGAGTGGGCATTCCGGTGCACCGAAATCAGGCAGCGTGGCGCGGGATGTCTTGCCAAGCCAAACGACTTCGCGCGTCCCTGTGGAATCGCCGCCGCCATGCAGCGAGCCGAGACCGCATGGAGAAAGGAACTGGCCGCGCAGACCATTGCCGATCTGATAAAGGCATCTCCGCCATCAGGGAGCCAGCGAATGAAGCAATGGTATGCGGGCTATTCAAGCTAGCCGTCGGAAAAGAGGGTTTCCCTCTTTTTTTGGTTCGTTAATCTAGATATCAAATATCCTGATATGAAAATGGAAAACGTCGAGCAATCAAAGCGCTCTCTGGGCTCAACCCTGGTTTTGGCCCTGGGTACGTTTGCGGTCGGTATGGATGCATTTATCGTTTCCGCATTTCTGCCGGAGATGGCGGAAGACCTGTCTGTGAGCGCATCGATGGCCGGCTGGTCGGTCACTGCGTTCGCCCTTGCCTATGCATTGCTTGCCCCGATCATCGCGACGATGACTTCCACGGTGGCCCGGCGCAGGCTGCTTGTGTCGTCGCTGGTTTTGCTCGGCCTTGCCAACATCGCTTCCGCGGCATGTACGACATTGGGGCTTCTCATACTGACGCGGATCGCCGCCGCCGCATCGGCAGCGGCCTACACCCCGAACGCGGGGGCGACGGCTGCCGCCATGGTGCATCCCGGTCAGCGGGCGCGAGCGCTTTCCGTCGTGATCGGAGGGCTCACCGTCGCCACTGCATTGGGCGTTCCGCTTGGCCATGCGATCAGCGTGTTCATGAACTGGCGCGCCTCATTGGCTTTTGTCGGCGTTCTTGCGTTCGCGGCGGCGGCAACGGTCTTTCTCGTGATGAAGCCCATGCCCGGAGGCGCCGCCATCGGTTTGCGGCAACGATTGTCGGTGCTTGCAAAGCCGGGCGTCGTGAGCATACTGATGCTCACGGTTTTCGGGATGGCCGCGGCCTATTCGGCGTACGCCTTCATCATCTCCATCCTGGAAGGCTTTCAGATCCCGCCCGCCAATTTCACCATGATGCTGTTCATGTATGGGCTTGGCGCCTTTTGCGGCAACTATCTTTCCGGGTGGGCTACGGACAGGCACGGGCCGATCATGACGCTTGCCTGCGCATACCTTGTCATGACCTTGGCCCTTGGCGGCCTGGGCCTCATGTCCGGCGGGAAAGGACTTGAAGCGATCTATCCGATTTCTTTCCTGATAGCGTGCTGGGGGGGCAGCAGCTGGGCCCAGTCACCCGCACAGCAGCAAAGGCTGATCAGCCTGGCTCCGCAGGAAGCCAACCTGGTCATTGCGCTGAACTCTTCGGGAATCTATATCGGGATCGCTATCGGGACAATGATAGGCGGCCAGCTGATTGGCCTGGGCGGGTCGTATCCGTTATGGGCCGGGGCGGCACTGGCTGCAATTGCGATGTGCTACATCATGATGTCTGGAAGTACAGGGCGCCAAGGCTCCGATCGCGGATAGAGCTGGGCAGTCGAGCGGCGCCGGGTCGGGCCCCGGGCACGTAGCCGCGCCGGAATCGGGCACCTTGAGAACATAACCTGGGGCTGGCCGGGGATGCCGTGAGCCAGGCCGCGCGCTTCCATCGCGGTCAGCACAGCGACAACATTCTCACGCTGAAACTGGTTCTTGCCACACAGGACTGCAAAAAATATAATGAGAATCGTTTTCATAAACGTGTCGTGGCCATCCTCGTCCCGAACGGCGGCCGCTTTTTTTTATGGCAAGCACCCAGTCCGGTGCGCCTGGCTTGGCCAGCGCGCCGCCCTTGCGGAAATTCCATCGCCTGCGACCCGGCCTGAGCTTGCAGCTTGCTTGCGAGGCCGGTGGCGAGTCGTCGACGGGGTTGGCGACTGTGGACGATTCCCTGCGGATCGTACTGGTGCTCGACGGCAGGATCGACGTCAGCTACGGCCGGGCCGCGCTGAATCTGGTTCGTGGCCAGGGGGCCGACGCGGGTCTGGTGATGCTGCGCGAACCCGAGGAATGCCGGCGTGTGGTGCGAGGGGGAGAATCGTCGCGGCGTGTCAGCATCGGCGTGAGCCGGCAGTGGCTGGAACAGTCGCTCGGCGAGACCGCGGTGATTGCCCCGCATCTGGCGACGCGCTGCTGGAGCGCATCCACGCGGATCCGGCTGCTGGCCGAGCAGTTGCTGAGTCCTCCGCCTATGCCGCGACAGCTGGGCAGCCTCTACCTTGAATGCCGTGCCATCGAACTGGTCATCGAGGCGCTGTCGCATGGCAGGGCGGGCGATTGCCATGGCACCGATCCCATGCCGTTGCCCGCGGCGGTTCATCGTCGTATGGTCGATCTTACGCATTGGCTGCGCCGCCACGCCGACCAGCCCTTGAGCATCGACCAGATCGCGCGCCACATGAATACCACGGCCACCACGCTGCAACGCCATTTCCGGCAGGCGCTGGGGATCACGGTGTTCGACTTCCTGCAGCACGAACGCCTGCGCCTGGCCCGCCACGCCCTGGAATCCGAGGGGGTGAGCGTGACGCAGGCCGCGGCCATGGCCGGCTATGCCAATCCGGGCAGTTTCTCCACGGCATTCCGCCGCCACTTCGGGCTGACGCCGAACCAGGTGCGCGCCCGCCTGTAAATCCCCGCGCGGCCGCGGCGATTGCTGTTTGCGCGAACGATTCCGCCGTTTCCACAAACGACGTGTGCCGCGCTCCCATGCTCTACTTGCCTGAGAACGAATCTTATTTGCTTTCAGGAGAAGTCCCGTGCCCGCCGTCGTCCCGATGCGTCCTCATTCCCGCCGTGTCGCGCGTCCGACCGGGCGCTTGGCTTATCCCTTGTTGGCGGCGCTGCTCGTCCAGGCGGGAACCGCGCTGGCGGCCGACGATGCGGTGAGCCTGGAAGCGGTGACGGTGAATGCCTACCGCCCGGCGGAGACGATCGGAGGGTCGACCAAGACCGATACGCCGTTGCGTGAAGTGCCGCAGTCGGTGTCGGTGATCGAGCGGCGCGAGATGGATCTGCGCGGCGTCAGGAATCTCAACGAAGCCACGCGCTACACCGCGGGCGTGCTGCCCGAGAGCCAGGGCATCGACAACCGCGTGGATGATCTCTACATCCGCGGTTTCGATGCCGGCAGCTTTGGCGCGAACGTGATGCTGGACGGCTTGCGCGCGCCGTCGGACACCAGCCTGAGCTGGAACCGGACGTCCTTCAACACCTGGAACCTGGAGCGCGTCGAGGTGCTGAAAGGCCCGTCCAGCGTGTTGTACGGCCAACTGGCCCCTGGCGGCATGGTGAACCAGGTCAGCAAGCTGCCGACGCCGGAGCAGGATCAGGTGGTGCAGTTGCAGCTGGATAGTCATGGGCGCGCGCAGACGGCGTTCGACCTGGGCGGGGCCAATGGGGACGAAAACGTGCTGTGGCGGCTGGTGGGCCTGTATGGCGATGGGTCCACCCAGATCAAGCACACCGACCACGAGCAGTGGTTCATCGCGCCCAGCGCCACCATGTACTTCAATGACCATGCCACGCGCCTGACGCTGCTGGGGATGTACCAACAGGATCGCGGCGGCAGCACCTTCCAGTTCCTGCCCTACGAGGGCACCGTCGTGCCGGCCGCCGAGGGCTACATCAAGAACACGACGTTCCTGGGCGAACCCGACTGGAACACTTACGACCGCAATATCTGGACCGCCGGCTGGCAGCTCGAACACCAGTTCAACGACGCCTGGAAAGTCAGCCAGAACGCGCGCTACACGCACGTGGACTCGTTGTACCGCGCCACGGTTGGCAATGGCGTGCGCGGCGCCGCGCTTACCAACCTGAGCACGCTCATCGGCGGCCGCATCCTGAATCGTCGCGCGGTCCAGGGCGAGGGCGACTCCGATGCGCAGACCATCGATACGCGCGTGGAGGGCAAGTTCGCGACCGGGCCGGTCGCCCATACCATGGTCGCCGGTTTCGACTGGCAGAAGACGCAGTGGACCTTCCTGCGCCAAGCGGCGGCGGTGTCGCCCGCCGCCATCGCCATCAATGTGTATGACCCCGTCTACACCCACTACGATTTCGAACCGACACTGGCGCCGCAGATGTCCACCCGCGAGACCGATTCGCAGTATGGCGTGTATCTGCAGGACCAGATCGCGCTGGACCGCTGGCGCTTCACGCTGGGCGGCCGACAGGACTGGACGCGCATGGATTCGCTCAATCGCCTGACGGGGACGCGCCAGGTGACCCGCGACGAGGCCTTCACCGGCCGCGCCGGCGTCACGTATCTGTTCGACAATGGGCTGGCACCCTACTTCAGCTATTCGGAGTCGTTCCAGCCGACCGGCGGAACGACGCGTTCGGGCAGCGCCTTCAAGCCCACCACCGGCAAGCAGTGGGAGGCGGGCATCAAGTACGAACCGCGCGCCATTGACGGCATGATCACGTTGTCAGCCTACGAGCTGTCGCAGCAGAACGTGCTGACGGCCGACCCGCTCAACGAAGCCGACGAGGCCTACCAGGTGCAGACCGGCAAGGTGCGGGTGCGCGGCATCGAGCTGGAAGGCCGTGTCACGCCGCTGCGCGGGCTGAGCCTCATCGGCGCCGTCACCCGCATGGATTCCAAGGTGGTGCGCAGCAACGATGGCAATACCGGCAACCGCATGATCCGCGTGCCCGACTGGATGGGCTCGATGTGGGTCGATTACACCTTCCATGGCGGTCCGCTGGCCGGCCTGGGCATGGGCGCGGGCGTGCGCTACGTCGGCCCGACTTATGGCGACCTGGCCAACTACCTGCATATTCCCGGCTACACGCTGTTCGACGCCGCGCTGCGCTATGACGCCGGCAAGATCGGCGGCATGAACCTGCAACTGGCGCTCAATGGCAGCAACCTGGCCGACAAGCGGTATGTGGCCACGTGCTCGGCCGCCACCTCGTGCTATTACGGCACGGGCCGCACGGTCATGGCGACCGCGAGGCTCACGTGGTGAGTGCGGGCCGGCCCATAACTGCGTGGCTGCTGCTGGTGTTGTCGCTGACGGTGGCGGTCTTCCTGCCGGCGTCCGCGCTGGCCGATGATGGATGGCCGCGCCGTTTCGACAATGCCGACGGCACGCGGACAATGCTGGCTGCCGCCCCGCGGCGCGTCCTGTCGACGTCGGTCACGGTGACCGGCACGCTGCTGGCCATCGAAGCGCCGGTGATCGCCAGTGCCGGCAATGCCAACGGCCGTTTTTTCGACCAATGGGCGGCAGTGGCGCGCGCACGCGGTCTCAAGCCGTCATGGCCGGCCGGGCAGGTGGACCTGGAGGCCGCCTACGCGGCGCGGCCCGATCTGATCGTTGTTTCCGCCACGGGCGCGGATTCGGCGCGCGAGCAACTCGACGCCTTGCGCGCGATCGCGCCGGTCATCGTGGTGGACTACAGCCACCAGACCTGGCAGGAACTGGCCCTGCAGCTGGGCCGGGCGCTGGGCACGGAGGCCGCCGCGACGCGCGCCGTCGCCGGTTTCGATGCCCGGGTTGCCGCGGCGCGTGCCCGCTTGCGCGTACCGCAGGGCAAGGTGAACATCATCAGCTATAACGGCCCGGGCACCAACAATCCCATCGCCACGCCGGCCAGCCCGCATGCGCGGCTGCTGGCGGCCCTGGGGTTTCGGATCGAGGCGCCGGATCCGGCCTGGCACGTCGCGCTGGGCCGCCCCGGAGACTTCGTCTGGGCGCCGTATGAAGCGCTGACCCGCTTGACCGCGCAAACCACCTTCGTGTTGCGCGCGGATGCCGACGATGCCGAGGCGATGTTGCGCGATCCGGTGCTGGCCAACCTGCCTTCGGTACGCGCGCGCCAGGTCTATGGCCTGGGCCGGAACGCTTTTCGCATAGATGCGTACAGCGCGGGCCAGATCCTCGACGCGCTGCTCGAACGGTTCGGGACATGACGCCGATGCCAAGGGCGCGCACGCCGCTTGCGCGTCGCCATACCTGGTGCTTGTTGCTGGCCTGTGCCCTCGCGATTGCCTTGCTGGCGCCGCTGAGCCTGATGATGGGGGCGCGTCCGCTGTCGCTGACGACGGTGAGGCAGGCCTTGGCCGCCTTCGATCCGCTCGACAGCGCGCACCTCATGGTGCGTCACCTGCGCTTGCCGCGCACGCTACTGGCGCTGGCGGCCGGAGCGGCGCTGGGCGCCGCCGGGGCGTTGATGCAGACCTTGACCCGTAACCCGCTGGCCGATCCAGGGCTGCTGGGCGTCAATGCGGGCGCGGCGCTTGCCATCGCCGCGGCCACGGCACTGGGCGTCGTGCACGGCCCGGTCGCGCAACTGCTGGCCGGCCTGGGCGGAGCGGCGCTGGCGGGCGCGCTGGTCCATGCCATTGGCGGACTGCATCGCGGGCGCGATCCCCTGCGGCTGGTGCTGGCGGGCGCGGCCATGTCGGCGATCCTGTTTGCCGCTACGCAGATCATCACTGTCAACAGCGACGATCGCGTCTTCGACCAATTCCGCCATTGGGTGGTCGGCTCGCTGCAAGGACGCTCTGGCGCCGTGCTGGCCGTGGTGCTGCCGGCAACCGTGACGGGCGTCGCCCTGGCGCTGGCATGGGGCCGAACCCTGGACGCATTGGCGTTGGGACGTGAGCTTGGCACGACCCTGGGCACGCGGCCGTACCTGGCCTGGTCAGGCACCGCGGCGGCTATCGTGTTGCTGGCCGGCGCGGCCACCGCCGCCGCCGGGCCGCTCGCCTTCATCGGGTTGGCCGCGCCGCACCTGGCCCGCCACGCCTGCGGGTCCGCGCATCGGCGCCTGATCCCCTGCGCCGCGCTGGTCGGAGCCTGCCTGCTGCTGGCTGCCGATACGCTGGGCCGGATGATCGTCCCGCCCGACGAGATCAGCGCCGGAATCATGGCGGCGCTGCTCGGAGGACCTCTTTTTGTCGCGCTGGCGCGCCGTGCCGGTGCTTGCTGACATGCGCGATTCCGTTCCCATGCCGCCGCGGCGGTACGTGCATCGCTTCGGCTTCCTGGCCCGGCGGCGGGTTTTACTCGGTGGCCTGGCGCTCGCCCTGTGCGCCGTCATCCTGGCATTGATTGCCCTGGGGATCGGCAGCGCGGAACTGTCGCTGGGCCGCATTCTCGACATCGCGATCGGACGATCGTCCGCCACGCCCGGTGAGCGCCTGATCCTGGGCTTTCGCCTGCCGCGGGTGCTGACCGGCCTGTCCGTGGGGGCCGCGCTGGGGGTGTCGGGGGCCGTATTCCAGTCATTGTCGCGCAATCCGCTGGGCTCGCCGGATCTGATCGGGTTCACGACGGGCGCGGCCACCGGCGCGCTGTTGCATATCGTGGTTTACGGTCCGTCCACCGTCGGCGCGGCAATGGGCGCGGTCGCTGGCGGCGCCTTGACCGCGGTCGCCGTCTGGCTGCTTGCGCGGCGCCAGGGCGCGATGGGCACGCGACGCCTGGTGTTGGTCGGCGTTGGCGTGGGCGCGATCCTGCACGCCGTCAATGGCCTGTTGCTGGTCAAGGGCGATCTCGATCACGCATTGCTGGCGAACCTGTGGTTGTCCGGTTCGCTCAATGCGCGCGCATGGGCGCATGCCTGGCTTGCCGGCGTGGCCATCGTCCTGTTCCTGCCGCCCGTCTGGTTGTCGGTGCGCCGCCTGGCGCTGCTTGAAATGGGCGACGACGTCGCCGGGCAGCTGGGCCTGCCGGTAACCCGGGTACGGCTGGCGATGCTGTTCTGCGCGGTGATGCTGGCATCCCTGGCCACCGGTGCAGCCGGGCCGATCGCCTTTATCGCGTTGGCCGCGCCGCAGCTCGCCCGGCGCCTGCTGCGCAGCACCGGACCGTCGGTGGGCGGGGCGGCCGCCATGGGCGCCTGTCTGGTGGTGGCGGCCGACCTGCTCGGCCAGCAGACGTTCTGGCCGTTGCACCTGCCCATCGGCAAGCTGACCGGTTTGCTGGGCGGCCTGTACCTGATCTGGCTGCTGCTGCGTCGGGGCGCCCGATGATTTCCTCTCGCGGACGATTACCCATGCAAGATTGCTCTGCATCCCCGCCTTGCGCGATGGCGCTGCGCGCGCGCGGGCTGACACTGGCGCATGACCTGGGCGCGGTGTGCCAGCAGTTGGACCTCGATATTCCGGCCGGACGCATTACGGTCATCCTCGGGCCGAATGGGTGCGGCAAGTCGACGCTGTTGCGGGGATTGGCGCGTCTGTTGGTGCCGCAGGCCGGCACGGTGCTGCTCGACGGCAAGGACCTGCGGCGCTTTGGAGCGCGCGAGCTGGCCGTTCGCCTGGGCTGCCTGCCGCAGGCGCCGCAAGCCCCCGACGGCATACGGGTGGCGGAGCTGGTGGCGCGTGGCCGCTATCCGCACCAGGCGTTCTGGCAGCCGTGGCGCGCGGAGGATGACGAGGCGGTACAACGCGCGCTGGAACAGACGCGCTTGACGGCCCTGGCCGATCGGCCCGTCGACACCTTGTCCGGAGGCCAGCGCCAGCGCGCCTGGCTGGCATTCGCGCTGGCGCAGAACGCGCCTGTGATGCTGCTCGACGAACCCACCACCTACCTGGATATCGCTCACCAGCTGGAAGTGCTGGATCTGTGCCGCAGTTTGAACCAGCGGCAGGGCAAGACCCTGGTGATGGTGCTGCACGACCTGAACCAGGCCGCCCGCTATGCCGATCACATCGTGGCGCTGCGCGACGGAAAGGTGCAGGCCAGCGGCCCGCCGGCCGAGGTCATCACGCCGGAGCGGGTGCGGCGCCTGTTCGGCATCCGCTGCGTCGTGATGGCGGATCCCGTGTCCGGGACGCCGCTGGTGGTGCCCGTTTCCAGCGCCGAAACCGACTGAACCGGTACTCCAAGGAATCTAGCCTCATGTCATCTTCCCCTTTGTGCATCGGCCTGTCGCTGGCCGCCACGTGGTTGTCCGCCTCCGGCTGGCGACGCCCGGACAGTCGGGTCGAGCAACTGCACGGCGCTCCGTTCTACCGCGATGTGGCACGCCGCGCCGAGCAGGCGTGCCTGGACTTCGTGTTCCGGCCGGATGCCTTGTTCCTGGACGTGCCGGCGCTGGCGCGCGGGCCGGGCTTCAGCAGCCTGGATCCGACGCTGCTGATGGCGGCGCTGGCGCAGGATACGCGGCATATCGGCCTGGTGACGACAGCCGCGACCTCGTTCAATCCGCCCTACGTGGTGGCGCGCCAGCTGCAATCGCTGGACTGGATCAGCGAAGGGCGCGCGGGTTGGAACATCGTCACCGCGTTGGACGGCAGCCGGAATTTCGGCGATGCGCCAATGCCGCCTTCGGCGCAGCGTTATCGCAAGGCGCTCGAGTTCACCGAAGTCGTGCGCGCGTTATGGCGCAGTTATCCGCAGGAGGCGGTGCTGGCGGACCGCGAGTCCGGGCAGTACGCGGATGTCACGCGTATCGCGCCGATCGCGCATCGCGGCGAGTATTTCAGCGTCCAGGGACCCCTGAATGTGCCTGGTCGCGCCCACGGCCGCATTCCCCTGTTCCAGGCGGGCGCGTCCGATTGGGGGCGCGACTTCGCCGCCCGCGTGGCGGATGCGGTGTTCGCCGCTACGCCCGATATCGAATGCGGCGTGGCGTTGCGCCGGGACCTGCGGCAGCGGGCGCTCGACCATGGCCGCGAGCCCGCGGCCATACGGGTGCTGCCGGGGTTGAGCCTGTATCTGGCGGCGTCGCGGGCCCAGGCCCGGGATTTGCATCGCGCGGCCCACGCGGACCAGGACCGGGCACGCCAGCGCCTGTACGTGGGAAGGGCGCTGGGCCTGGATCTTGAACGGCTTGATCCGGACCAGCCCATCACCGTGCGCATGCTGGGGCAACCCGGGCCCGACATGCGCAGCCCCACGCACGTGCAATTGCTGCGTCGGCTGGTCGAGCGCGAGCAACCCTGTCTGCGCGAGCTGCTGGCGCGGCCGGAGGCCGCGGCATCGGCGCATTGGACCGTGGTGGGAACGGTCGACGACGCGGTGGCCGAGATCCAGCGCCGGGCCGAGGCCGGCGCGGCGGACGGGTTCATTGCGCTGCCGGGTGGGGCGATGCAGTCGCTGGATCTGCTGCTGGACGGGGTGATGCCGCGGCTGGCGGCGATGGGATTGGCGCGGCGCGCCTACGCCGGCACCACGTTCGCGAGCAACCTGGGGCTGGCCGGGAGTTGCTGCGAGCCAGGCCGCGCGGTTCCCTAGTCGATGACCTTGCCCTGCCGGTCGATGTCCTGCCACTTGCCGCCTGACCACCAGCGATGTTCACCGTCGCTTTCTTCCTTGCAGCCGAAACCGACGCTGGCCTTGCCGTCTTCATAGGGAAAGGCGCAGTCATAGACCGGGGCGACGACGATGGCGCCGGTTTCCTCGTCCGCAAAGCCGATCTTGCCGTTCAGGCGGATGCGATAGCGGCCTTCCTTGGGGTAGTCGGGCCCGTTGTCGAACAGGTAGACCTGGTAAGGCTCCTGCAAATGCTGGTCGACCACGCGAAATCCACCCGCTTGTTTGTCAAGGTAGATGCAGTAGCGAAACGGGTTGCCGGCCACGAAGCAGTCGTCGATCCACTCGGGTTCGATGGCGCGTTGTTTCAAGGTCTGCCGGGCTTGCTCGGCGTCGGGGTCGACGTGGGTTTGCGCGGCGGCCAGGAGCGGCAACAGCAGAAAAGCGAAGCAGAGCGGGTGAAGGCGAGGCATTGCGGTAGCCGCGTCATCCGGCGCGGCGGCTGGGAGGAAAGGGGCCATCATAAGCCGGCTGCGCCCGGCCGCGCAGGGGCGCGGGCGATGCCGCTCGGCATGCCCGCGCCGCCGTCTGGTTCAGGCCGCGGCGGTCGTGGCGTCGCCGCCTTCCATGCCGCCGACGCCCACTGCCGCGCCGCCGCCGTCGATGGCCTGGGCCGTTTTTTCGGCCTCGGCCAGGGCGTCGCGGACTTCGGCGACCTGCTTCTGGGCTTCCTTGTCGTGCTGCCGCAGCTTGCTCTTGAGCATGGCGAGCAGTTCCTTCATGGCCCGGATGGCATCGCGCACGGCCTGGGCGTCGCCCTCGCGGCGCTTCTGGGCGGCCTGCGGCTCGTGGCGGGATTCGGTGGGGGCGCCGGCCTTGTCGTTCCGGTCGCCGGCCGTGTCGGTGTCGACGGACGCGGATGCGGCCTTGGCGGCGTCCGCCCGGGCCGCGGCGGCGGCGCCTTGCGCCGCGGTGTCGGCCGCGGGTGTGTCGGCCGTATCGGCGTCGCTGTCCAGCGCCGTGTCGCTGGCGGCGGCATAGGCCGCCAGGGCGCGGGAGGCGGCGGTCGTCGGCGTGGGCGCGCCGGCGCCCGTGGCATCGGCGCCTTCGGCCGTGCCGGCCGGCGTGCCGTTGGCGTCACCCGTGGCCGGGACGCCGCTCGCGCCATGCACTACGGGCGCGGCCGCCGCACCCGGCGACGCGCCGGCGGCCTGCACGCCGCCGCTGTCCTTGAGGGCGCTGGCGGCCTGGCCGAGCTCGCCGGCCAGCTGGCGCAGTTCACGCAGGATGGCCTTGGCCGCGGCCTTGCCCAGGAACATCAGCATCTTCTTGAGCGTGTCGATGCGCTGCTTGATCTGCGCGACGCGGGCGCGTGCCAGGTCGTGGCGCGACTGGGCCGCGTCGGTGGCCATCTGGAAGGCGGCCTTGCGCGCCTTGGCGGCGCGCTCGAGCGCATCGTCGCTGAGGATCACGCGGATCGAGACGGGTTTGTCCGCGGGCTGCGCGGCGGCCCGGTCCCGCGCCGCGTCCGCGTCGCGCCTGGCGGCGGCAGGGGCGTCGTTGCTGGCGGTGGCTGTGGTCGGAAGGAGGGTGTCGGTGAGCAGGGACTGCATGGAGGATTCCGGTAAGGCGGGACACATGGCGTCGCGGCCGGCCGATGGCCGGCGCTGCGACGGCGAGGTGACACGACATGTACGGCAGGCCGATGCGCATTCTTTAACCGCGCCGGCAGGAATCCGTCCGACACTGCCGCGCTGCCCTGCGGCGGTGGTATCTTCTGCCCCATGTCCGTCCGTGATTCCTCCCTGTCCCTGTCCAGCGCGCCGGTGGCGCCGGATGCCGCCAGCGCCGCCTTGCCCGCGGCCCAACCCTATGTGCACGTGGCGGGCACGACGCGCACCCTGCATTTTTCCGACAAGGTCATCCAGAGCCGCATGTCGACCCTCAGCCCCGATGCGCTCGACCTCGAGTACACACGGATGATGATGGGTTTCGTCCTGTTCGCGCCGGCGCCCGCGGACATCCTGATGGTGGGGCTGGGAGGCGGGTCGCTGGCCAAGTTCTGCCATCGCTACCTGGCGCATTCGCGCATCGAGGTGGTCGAGATCGATCCGGGTGTCATCGCCTTGCGCGATGCGTTCATGGTGCCGCCCGATGGCGAGCGTTTCAGGGTGGTCCAGGCGGACGCGGCCGAGCATCTGCGCGGGCTGCGGGACGCCGCCGACGTGCTGCTGCTGGACGGCTTCGACGACGCCGGCATCCCTCCCGCCCTGTGCTCGGCGGACTTCTACGCGGATTGCCATCGCGCCCTGCGCGACAACGGCATCCTGGTGATCAACTTCCATGTGAACCATCCGCTGCACCACGCCTACCTGGACCGGGTGCGCGCCGCGTTCGGCGGCGCCATGTTCGAGGTGGTGGACGATGACATGACCAACAGCATCGTGTTCGCCTGCAAGGGCGACCTGCTGGACGATCCGGCGGCGGCCGACCTGAAGCGGCCGGCGGTCATTCCCAAGGACGCCTGGCGCCAGTTGATGCCCACCCTGCGCGTCATCGGCGCGACCCGCGAACTGAAGTGACGCGGCGTGGTTTTTCCGGCGTTCGCTAACGTCCGGTAGCGCGCGGCGGGGTTTTGTTGCACATGGCGAGCCTGCGTCCGTAGCCGCCTTGCTAGCATCCACGCTTTTCCCGCACCGCCAGGATCCTTTCCATGAGCATCTTCTCCCGTTTTTTCGGTCGCGCCGAATCGTCCGCCGACACCGTCGCCCTGACGGCCAATCCCGACATGAAGGATGGCCCGAGCCTGCAGGTCGTGTTCGCCGCGCCGCTGGCGCCGCAGGCCGATGCGCTGGCGGCGGCGCTGCGCGCCTATCACCCCGAGATGCGCGAGGCGCGCGCGGAGATCGAACCGGACATGCCGGAATTGCTGGCCCTGGTCGGCTGGGGCAAGCACGTGGTGCGCCTGGTGGGTTTCAACGCGCCCTTCCCCCAGGATGCGCTGGAGGCGTGCGTGGCGCCGGCGCACTATCCCGCCGAGGTCAAGGAGCAGGTGCGCGGCCACGTCAGCCATGTGCTGCTCTACTACGCCGGCTTCGAGACGGACCCGCTGGAGCAGTACGTGGCGCTGGCGGCGGTGGCCGGGGCGCTGACTGGATTGCAGGCCGTCGCGGTGTTGAACGAGGATGCCCACACGTCACTGCCGGCGGGGGTGTTCTCGCGCGAGTCGATGGGCGACGAGAGCCTGGAACTGCTGCGTTCGCTGCCCTTGAACATGCTGTACTGCGGCTTCGTGAAGTACGAGGTGGAAGGCGTGCAAGGCGTGTGGATGCGCACCTATGGCGCCGGCCGCTTCGGGCTGCCGGACTTCGCCGTGCTGGCCGAGGGCCATCACCAGGGCGAGCAGTATTCGAACATGTTCAACAACATCATGGCGTACCTGCTCGACAGCGGCGCCGAGCTGGCCGCCGGCCACACCATGCAGATCGGCGAGGACCGTTACATGAAGCTGCGCGAACCGCTGGAGGCCGAGTATTTCCTGCACGGCCCGCAGGCGGTGCTGGTGACGGAGATCATCGACGCCTCGCAGATCAACAAGCCGGCCGACGCCCAGGACGACTGACGGACCTACCGGCCGGCTCTTGGGCAACGGTTCGAGAGGGGGCGCTCATGAGGGAGCGCGCCCCGGCAAAAAGAGTGCCGGCACGGTGCCAATGCCCGAAAAATCTGACTCGTCCGTACGCGGAGTGTTGCAGATGGCCGAGGTTGGTGATTTTTAGGACGAAATAACCGGCTTTTCTACATCAATTCTAATTATTACGACTGTATGTAATTGTATATACTCACTGCCCGATTCCATCATTTCACGCTTCGCCCGCCACGGATCGAGTGCCGGGTCTGCAGGAGTAAGGCATGTTGAGCAAGGCAGTAACGCTTGGCGCGGTGACGGTCCTGTCACTGCTGGTGGCCGGTTGCGCCACCGAACGTTCCCAGTCGGTCGCGGTACCCGCGGTCGCCGCGGCCAGCAAGCCCTACCAGGGCGTGCGCAGTCCGATCTCGGTTGGCAAGTTCGACAACCGCACCAACTACCTGCGTGGCGTCTTCTCCGACGGCGTGGACCGCCTCGGCGGCCAGGCCAAGACCATCCTGGTCAGCCATCTGCAGCGCAGCGGCCGGTTCCAGGTGATGGACCGCGACAACCTGTCCGAAATCGCGCAGGAAGCGGCGTTCAACAAAAAGGCCAGCCAGATCAAGGGCGCGCGTTACGTCGTGACGGGCGACGTGACGGCGTTCGGCCGCAAGGTGACGGGCGACCATCAGCTGTTCGGCATCCTCGGCCGCGGCAAGGAACAGGTGGCTTACGCCAAGGTCGACCTCAACGTGGTCGACGTGACGACCTCCGAGGTGGTCTATTCCGCGTCGGGGGCGGGCGAATACAGCCTGTCCAACCGCGAAGTCATCGGCTTCGGCGGCACCGCCGGCTATGACTCCACGCTGAACGGCAAGGTGCTGGACCTGGCGATCCGCGAGGCCGTCGATCGCCTGGTCGATGGCATCGAGCAAGGCGCCTGGCAACCGGTACAACCCTGATAGGTATCCCAATGTCGAACAATCTGGCGAAGGCGCGCCCGCGGGCGCTCGCGCGCATGGGGCGTGCCATGGCGGTGGTTGCCGTGGCGGGGTTGCTGGGCGCGTGCGCGCAGCAACCCAAGAGCATGTACAGCTGGCAGTCGTACCAACCCTCGGTCTACGCCTATCTCAAGGACGACGGCGCCGACTACGCGGCGCAGAGCCTGGCGATGGAAAAGAACATCGAAACCGCGCGGGCGAGCAACGCGCAATTGCCGCCGGGCTTCCGCGCGCATCTGGGCATGCTGTACCTGAAGCTGGGTGATGGCGCCAAGGGCCTGGAACAGCTGGAAGGCGAGAAGGCGGCCTTCCCCGAATCCAAGCCGTTCATGGATTTCCTGCTGCGCAATGCCAGCAAGATGGCGGACAACGCCGCGCCGTCCGAGCCCGCGTCGGCCGCGCCGTCGGCGGCGCCCGCCGCGCCCGCCGCCGCGCCCACGCCCGCCAGCGCACAGCCGGCCAAGAAAGGAGCCTGAGATGAACACGATCATGCGTATTGCCGTGTTGGCGCTGGTCGCGCTGTTGGCGGGTTGCGCCGCGCCGCAGCGCAATGTGGACTATGCCGCCTTTCGCGAAAGCAAGCCGGCATCGATCCTGGTGCTGCCGCCGCTGAACACGTCCGTGGACGTGGCGGCGGGCGCGGCGGTGCTGGCGCAGGCGACCATGCCGCTGGCGGAATCGGGCTACTACGTCGTGCCCGTGGCCGTCATGGAAGAGACCTTCAAGCAGAATGGCCTGACCAACGCGGACGAAATCCACGAGTTGCCGGCCGCGCGCCTGCGCGAGATCTTTGGCGCGGATGCCGCCTTGTACATGACCGTCAAACAGTACGGGTCGAGCTATGCGGTCCTGTCCAGCTCGATCACCGTCTCGATCGACGCCGCGCTGGTGGACCTGCGCACGGGCGCCAAGCTGTGGGATGGCAGCAAGGAGGTCGTGCAAGCCAGCAACAGCAGCGGCGGCCTGATCGGCATGCTGGTGCAGGCGGTGGTGGATCAGGTCGTCAATACGCTCTCCGATCGCAGCTATGGCGTCGCCGGCATGACGAACAACATGCTGCTCAGTGCCGGTACTTCCGGCGGCATTCTGTACGGCCCTCGCTCGCCGCGCTACGCCGCCCAACCCTGACCAGAGCTTGCCGGACCACGCTGCCCTCGCCCCGTTTGACCACGGCGCGAGGGCAGTGTCGCAATCATCATGGCCGATGGTTGCGGCGTGGCATGGCACGGCTTGCCGGCGGGGTCGAACGGTCAGGCCAGTCCTGGTTGAAATGCGCGCCGCGGCTTTCGCGGCGATCGCGCGCGTCGCGCACCGTCAAATCGGCGACCAGGGCCAGATTGCGCAGTTCCAGTCCTTCCAGGCTGTCGTCGAGATGGTCGCGGGCATCGAGCACGCGGCGCAAGGCGGTGATGTGGTCGGCGGCGCGCCGCAGCGAGGCATCGCTGCGCACGATCCCCGCTTCGAGGGTCATCAAGGCGCGCAGCGATTGCCGCAGCGGGGTGGCGAAGGCTGCCGCCGATGTGTCGCGGGCCGGCACCGCGCAGGCCGGGGTGTCGACCCGTATCCTTGCGGGGCGCGCCAGGATGTCGCGGGCCGCGGCGCGGCCCGTGACGACGCATTCCAGCAGTGAATTGCTGGCCAGTCGATTGGCGCCGTGCAGGCCGGTGCAGGCCGCTTCGCCCACCGCGTACAGGCCGGCCACGCTGCTGCGGCCGCGGGTGTCGGTGGCGATGCCGCCGCAGGTGTAGTGGGCGGTCGGCGCCACGGGAATGGGCGTGGTGGCGATGTCCAGCCCCAACGCCAGGCAATGCGCGTGGATGGCGGGAAAGTGCGCCAGCAGGAAAGCGCGCGGGCGGTGGCTGATATCCAGGTAGACGCAGTCGAGCGCGTGGCGCCGCATTTCGGCATGGATGGCGCGCGCGACGATGTCGCGCGGGGCCAGTTCGGCGCGGGGATCGTAGGCCGGCATGAAGCGGCTGCCGTCTGGCAGGCACAGCCGTCCGCCCTCGCCGCGCACGGCTTCGGAGACCAGGAAGCCGTCGGCGAGCGGGTGATGCAGGCCGGTGGGATGGAACTGCATGAACGCCAGGTTGGCGGTGCGGGCGCCGGCGCGCGCGGCGATGGCGATGCCGTCGCCGGTGGCGCCGGATGGCGCGGTGGTGGTGGCGTAGACCTGGCCGGCGCCGCCGCTGGCGATCACCACCTGGTCGGCGGAGACCTCGCGGCGCAGGTGCCGGTCCAGGTCCAGCAGGCGCACGCCGCGGCAGCGGCCGCCGGGCGCGTCCAACAGCAGATCGACGGCGCAGTGGCGCTCCAGCACCGTGATGGCGGTAAGCCGGGTCACCTGCTCGCCCAGCGCCGTCATGATGGCGCGGCCGGTGGCGTCGGCCGCATGCGCGATGCGGCGTTGGCCGTGGCCGCCCTCGCGGGTCAGGTGCAGCGCCTGGCCCTCGGTCGTGAACGCCACGCCTTGCGCCTGCAACCAGGCGATGGCCGCGCGCGCCTGGTCGAGGATGGCGCGCGCGGCCGCCGCGTCGCACAGGCCGGCGCCGGCATCCAGCGTGTCGCGCAGGTGCGCGGCCACGCTGTCGCCCGGCCCCAGCGGCGCGGCAATGCCGCCCTGCGCGTGCGGGCTGGCGCCGGCATGCAGCGCACCCTTGCTGACCAGCGCAACGTGCCGGCGCGGCGCCAGTTCGAGCGCGGCGGCCATGCCGGCCAGACCGCTGCCGATGATGATGACGTCGAAATGCATGACGGGACCTCGCAGGAAAAGCCGATGGCCACGTGCTTCAGGCCGGGCCGACCCGCTGGAACAGCGCGCCATCGCGCGCCAGGTCGCCGCTGGCCCGCACCGGACGCTTGCGCGCCTGGGCAAAGTCCAGCATGCGATCGATCGGCGCTTTGGCGCGTCGGGCCAGCGCCGGGTCCAGCTCGATCTCGTTGATGCCGTGCTCCAGGACGTGCGCGACACCGGCCAGTCCGTTCATCGCCATCCAGGGGCACAGGGCGCAGCTCTTGCAGGTGGCGCTGTCTCCCGCGGTGGGCGCCGCCAGGAAATGCTTGCCGGGCGCCCGTTGGCGCATCTTGTGCAGGATGCCCTGGTCGGTGGCGACGATCAGGCGCCGCGTATCCAGTGTCCGCGCGGCCTCGATCAGCTGGGTGGTGGAGCCGATCACGTCGGCCTGCGCCAATACCGGGGAAGGCGATTCGGGATGCGCCAGCACGCGCGCATCGGGGTACTGGGCGCGCATCAGCGCCAGTTCGGCGCCCTTGAATTCGTCGTGCACCAGGCATGCGCCCTGCCACAGCAACATGTCGGCGCCGGTCTGTTGCTGCACATAGTGGCCCAGGTGCCTGTCGGGCGCCCACAGGATCTTCTCGCCGCGCGCATGCAGGTCGGCGATCAGGTCCAGCGCGATCGACGAGGTGACGACCCAATCGGCGCGCGCTTTCACCGCGGCGCTGGTGTTGGCGTAGACCACCACGGTACGGTCGGGATGCGCGTCGCACCAGGCCGCGAAGTCCGGCGCGGGACAGCCCAGGTCGAGCGAGCAACTGGCCGCGAGATCCGGCATCAGCACGCGCTTGCCGGGGCTGAGGATCTTGGCGGTGTCGCCCATGAAGCGCACGCCCGCCACGACCAGCGTCCCGGCGGGGTGGTCGCGGCCGAAACGGGCCATTTCCAGCGAGTCGCCGACGCAGCCGCCGGTGGCTTCGGCAAGTTCCTGGATGTCGGCATCGACGTAGTAATGCGCCACCAGCACGGCGTTCTCGCGGGCCAGCAGCGCACCGATGCGGCTTGCCGCCTCGGCGCGTTCGGCGGCGGAAAGGGGGGCGGGCACCCGGGTCCAGGCCCGGCCGACGATGCCGGGCTGGCCGGCGCCGGGCAGGTCGAATTCGACGAAATGCGTGGGATCGGCGGTCATGGCGAAGGTCCATAGCGCATAAATACTCAATATGAGCATTTATGGGTTAAAAAAAAGGCGACTTATGTTTTTTTTGAGCATAAATCAGATCGCCAGGATTTTCACCCGTGTTTTCCCGAGGCGGCCTTCGCACGGCGGGGGGCGCGAGCGCGGCGGGCCGGACGACCCACCGCGCAGCGGCAACCTCAGGCCGGGCAACCGGCACGGTCACGGCGCGGGCGCCGGGCGGGCCACACGCGTAGCAGCAACGCGCCGACCGCCGCGGTCGTGGCGACCACCGTGACACCGATCCAGCCCCAGTGTGCCAGCGCCAGGCTGCCCAGCGCCCCGCCGGCGGCCATGCCGATGAACACGCTGACCATCAGCACCGCGTTGAGCCGGCTGCGGGCGCCGGGATCGATGCCGTAGACGATGCTCTGGTGCGCGATCAGCGCCACCTGGATGCCGAGGTCGAAGCCGATGGCGCTGGCGGCGATCAGCCACAGCGCGGCTTGCGTCGACAGCAGCGGCAGCAGTGCCATGGCCGCGAACGAAACCGCGGTGAGCGCGGCGCCCAGGCGGCTGACGGCGTTGGGGCCGCGCCGGTCGGCGTAGCGGCCTGCCAGCGGCGCGGCCAATGCGCCCGCCGCGCCCGCCAGGCCGAAGGCTCCGGCGGCGGCGGCGCCCAGGTGGAAGGGCGCTCCGTGCAGCATCACCGCCAGGGTCGACCAGAAAGCGCTGAAGCCGAGCGACAGCAGTCCCTGCGCGAGCGCGGCGCGGCGCAGTTCGCCATGCTGGCGCCAGAGTCGGGGCAGCGAGCGCAGCAATTCGACGTAAGGCAGCGCGGTGGTCGGCGCGAACGTCGGCAGGCCGCGCCACAAGGCCGCGCCCAGCGCCAGGATCGAGAGCGCCGCGACCAGGAACATGGCGCGCCAACCGAACTGTTCGGCGACGAACCCGCTGACGACGCGCGACAGCAGGATGCCCAGCAGCAGTCCCGTCATCACCGTGCCCACGATGCGGCCGCGGTGGGCGGCCGGCGCCAGCGTGGCGGCCGCGGGGACGATGTCCTGCGCCAGGGTGGCGGACAGGCCGATGGCGAAGCTGGCGGCCAGCAGTACGCCGATGTCCTGCGCCAGCGCGGCCAGCAGCAAGGCGGCGCTGAGGGCGCCCGCCTTGATGAGGACGATGCGCTTGCGGTCATAGCGGTCTCCCAGCGGCGCCAGCGTCAATATGCCAAACGCATAACCGAGCTGAGTCAGCGTGGGAATCCAGCCCAGTTCGCCGGTGCCGGCGCGCAGGTCCGCGCCGAGGATGCCAAGCATCGGCTGGTTGTAATAGAGGGACGCGACCGCGAGGCCGGCGCCTATCGCCAGCAGCAGCACCAGCCGCGCGGAAAGCTCGTGGAAAGCGGGGGCGGCGTGCGCCCGGGTATCGGAGGTCATGGGGGGGATCCGTTCAGAATGGCGCACCGTCATGTGCGTATGGCGCAGATTCTGAGCGCACCGAGCGGCCTTGGGTAGCCGGCTTGGGGGTAGATCCGTTATACGATACGCGTATGAGCACCCCTGCCCTTGCCGTCGCGACCGGCACCGACCGCATGTTGTTGATCGAAACCTTCGTGCGCATCGTGGAGGCCGGCAGTCTGTCGGCCGCCGCGCTGCAGCTCGGCGGCACGCAACCGACCGTCAGCCGTCGGCTGCAGCTGCTGGAGCGCACCCTGGGGGTGCGGCTGTTGCAGCGCTCGACCCACGCCATCCGCCTGACGGAGGATGGCCAGCGCTGCTACGAGCGTGCCCGGGAGCTGCTGGCGACTTGGCAGTCGTTCGAGAATGACGTGCGCGGGGCTGGCGAGGAACTGGCGGGCACGCTGCGGGTGGTGGCGCCGCACGCGTTCGGCCAGAACCAGTTCGTCGAGCCCTTGGCGCAATACCTGCGCCAGTATCCCCGCATGCGGGTCGAATGGCTGCTGCATGACCGCGTGCCGGATTTCATCGCGGAGAACATCGATTGCGCGATCAAGGTCGGGGCGGTGCAGGACCCTTCCGTGGTCGCGCTCAAGCTGGGCGAGGTGCCGCGCAGCGTGATGGCGGCGCCGTCATTGCTGGACGGCGGACCCGTGCCCGAGCATCCGTCGGAACTGGCGCGCCTGCCATGGCTGGCGCTGCGCACGTTCTACCGCAACGAGGTGAGCCTGACCCACGTGGAGACCGGCGAGGTGTCCCGCTTCGAGATCCAGCCGCGCCTGTCCACCGATGGGCTGTATGCCTTGCGCCGCGCGGCGCTGCTGGGCCTGGGCGTGGGCATCGCGTCGGCGTGGGCCTTGCGGGATGAACTGGCCAGCGGGCGGCTGGTGCAGCTGGCGCCGGCCTGGCGCGCCGCGCCCCTGCCCGTCTACCTGATCTATGCGCCTTCGCGATTGCAGCCGGCCCGCCTGCGCCGCTTCATCGAGGTCATGCGCGAATACCTGCCGGCCGAACTGCGGTCCGGGACCGGGCAGGATTAGGGCCGGCCGCCACGGCGGTCAATCCGGCCGGGCCGTGGGCAGGGGATCGCCGGCGCCGGTGCGTTCGACGATCAGCCGGTAATGCTGCGGGCTGCGGTGCTTGGCGAAATTGAAGACGTGGTCGCGGAAGGCCTGGCCCAGGCCGAGGTCGATGCGGGCGGTAATGACCTCGTCTTCCTCGCTGCTGGCGCGGGCCACGATTTCACCGGACGGCGCCACGATCATGGAACTGCCGATCATGTGATGGCCGTCCTCGTGGCCGCACTTGGCCGCGGCGCCGATCCAGACCGCGTTCTGGTAAGCGCTGGCCTGCAGCACGATTTCGTGCGTGGTGGTGCGCAGGTGCGCGGGCTCGTCCCAATGGATATTGAGTGACGGCGTGTTGTAGCCCAGCACGATCAGCTCGGCGCTCTGCAGCGACATGACGCGGTAGGTTTCGGGCCAGCGGCGGTCGTTGCACAGGCACATGCCGATCCGGGTGCGGTCCATTTCCCAGACACCGAATCCCAGGTCGCCGACTTCGAAGAACTTCTTCTCCAGATGTTGGAAGGGGGCGTCGGGCTTGTGGTCGGAATGGCCTGGCAGGTGGATCTTGCGGTATTTGCCGATGATGCGCGCGTTGCGGTCGACCAGGATGGCGCTGTTGAACTGACGGCCTTCGGGGGTGAGTTCGGCATAGCCAAGGTAAAAGCCCACGCCCAGTTCCCGGGCCGTGTCGAACAGCGGCTGCACGTCGGCGTTGGGCATGGATTTCTCGAAGAAACGCTCGACCGCCTCGGCGTCGTCCATCCAATAGCGCGGAAAGAACGTGGTCAGCGCCAGTTCGGGGAACACCACGAATTCGGCCTTGCGGCCGGCGGCCTCCCGCAGCATCTCGACCAGGCGCTTGACCACGGCCTGGCGGCTGTCGGCAAGATTGACGGCGCCCATCTGGGCGACGGCCAGGCCCATCTTGCGGGCGGGGGATGCATTGCTCACGATATCGATCTCCAGGTCCGCTCAGGGCATGCTGCATGCGGGCGGTGTGTGCGTTATGGGGGCGCGCGGGCGCGCCGGAAGCCGTCCCGACGCGTCGTCGCAGGCTCAAGCATGCATGTGCGGGCGGGAAACGACAAACCCGGCGGCGGCGGCCGCGAAGCGGCTCGCGGGGGCCGCGGCATCGCGCCAAGCGCTTGATATGTCGACGTATTTGCCGCATTGCGGCAGGAAATCGCGTCCGCCATGCATAACGCGCAGGCATGGGCGCCATGCATATTTCTATATCCGGGCAGCCTGGATCCGGCGGCGCCGCGGCCGGATTGCGACAAGTGGCATCGGCCGTTGCCAGAATGGCAAGTTCGCCGCGTTTTGTGTGGAAAGTGGACGCTAGGCATTGACCGGCCCATCGGCCAGAATTTCCCTACCGATACATCAGGGGAAAATAATGACGACACTGCTCACCACCACCGACGTCGCGAAAATCGTGGCCGCGCAGGGCCCGCGCAAGGTATTCGAAGACCTGCTGGATTATCTGCTGGCCGATTTCCTGCGCTGGCAGGAGTTCGACAAGAGCGCGCGCGTCGCCAGCCACTCGGCGACCGGCGTGATCGAACTGATGCCCACCGCCGACCACGAGCTCTACAGTTTCAAGTACGTCAACGGCCATCCGGGCAATCCGCTGGCCGGGCTGAGCACGGTGATGGCCTTTGGCGCGCTGGCGCGGGTCAGCACCGGCGAACCGCTGCTGATCAGCGAACTGACGTTGACCACCGCGCTGCGGACCGCCGCCACCTCCGCCCTGGCCGCGCGCGCCCTGGCGCGTCCGGGATCGCGCCGCATGGCCTTGATCGGCAATGGCGCGCAAAGCGAGTTCCAGGCCCTGGCATTCCATCACATCCTGGGTATCGACACCCTGCATCTGTATGACGTTGACGGCGCCGCCACCGACAAGCTGGCACGCAACCTGGCGGGCGTGGCGGGGCTGCGCCTGCGTCGTTTCGACAGCATTGCCGCGGCCGTCGCGGGAACCGATATCGTGACCACCGTCACGGCCGACAAGGCCTACGCCACCATCCTGACGGCCGATATGATCGAGCCGGGCATGCACATCAATGCGGTGGGTGGCGACTGCCCCGGCAAGACCGAGCTGCACGCGGATGTGCTGCGCGCTGGACCGGTGTTCGTCGAGTACGAGCCGCAGACCCGCATCGAAGGCGATCTGCAGCAGATGCCGGCGGACTTCGCCGTGACCGAACTGTGGCGCGTGCTGACGGGCCAGTGCGCCGGGCGTGGCGATGCCCGCGACGTCACCCTGTTCGACTCGGTCGGCTTTGCGCTGGAGGATTTTTCGGCGCTGCGCTGGCTGCGCGACAGCGCGCTCAAGCACGGCATCGGCACGCGCGTCGAAGTGGCGCCGCAACTGGCCGATCCGAAGGATCTGTTCGGATTGGTGCGTGCCCGCCAGACCACCGTCCGGGTGGCCCGCGACACGCAGGCGCTGCTCAGGGACTGACGCGGGACGTGGCGCGCCGCGCGCGGGCTGTCACGGTTTCATGCGCTGCTTCAAGGCCTGGGTGATCATCGGGATGTCGAGATCCTGGCCCGGATGCTTCTGGCAGAAGTCGTACAGCACCGCGACATAGGCGTTGCCCAGCAGTTTGGTGATGGCACCGGCGGTGGTGGCGGCGATGGTGCCGCCCACGGCGCTGCCGGCGCCGGGGATGAACTTGAGCAGGCCCGACACCACCGAACGCCCGACCAGCGTGGCCGCCGACGCGCCCAGCGAGGAAGTGACGAGCGTGCTGATGGCGGCGGTGTTCAGCTCCATGCCGAAGGTGATGCCGATCTTGGCGATCATGCCGACCTGGATCGGCACCAGCGCCACCGCATCGGAGAACGGAATCGGCGCGGCGGCGGCGGACGCGGCCAGTCCGGCCGCGATGTTCACTTCTATTTCAGCCCGCTTTTTTTTTACTTCCAGGGCTTTCTGGTTGCGGGTCGATAGCGCATTGGCATAAGCGCGTTGCTGTGATTCGGGGATGTACTGAGCGGTGGCTTCGATCAGCGCGTCCAGTCCCATCGGCGGCAGGTCCGCGTCCAGTTCCTCGATGCGTTCGGGCAGCGCGCGTACCGCCACCACCTGGCGCGCGCGCGGCAACAGGGCGCGCGCCTGTTCCAGGAAAGGACTGTTCTTGCGCGCCTTGGTGAGCACGACGATAACCGGGATGCCGGCGTCGGCCAGCAGGGCGCTCAGCTCGATTTCGGCGTCTTCGACGCGGTGGCCGCTGTCCTGGATGCACAGCCAGGCGGCGTGCAGGTGCCGGTCCTGGTCATCCGCGGCGGAGCGTTCGCGGATCAGGTCGGCCAATTGCTGGCGTGAGCGGGCGTAGTCGCCCACTTCCAGGCCACGGGTGTCGATGATGGTCAGGGGGTGGCCGGGCCGCGAGAATTCCTGCGTGGTCTGGGTGACCGGCTTGCCGGCGCCTGTCTTGGCCAGCTCGCCGCGGAACACGGCGTTGATGAGCGTGCTCTTGCCCACGCCGGTCTTGCCGGCCACCAGGATGTTGACGCGTCCCGCGCCGCGCGTGGCGGTGCTGATCGCATCGGCGATGGCGTCCTGCAATTGGGGCGTGTCGTGGCGGGGCGGATTCATGGCAGGCGGCGGGCGCGGGAAACAGGCATGGCTTGATTCTAGCGATAAAAGCGCGCGGGCCGGATTCAGCCGTACAGGTGCTGCGACTCGGGAAAGCGGCGCGCGCGCACGTCGGCGGCGTAATCGCGCGCGGCCGCCTGGATGCGGTCGGCCAGGGTGTCGTAGCGTTTGACGAAGCGGGCGGTGCGCTCGAACATGCCGAGCATGTCGTCCACCACCAGCACCTGGCCGTCGCAGCCGGCGGAGGCGCCGATGCCGATCGTGGGGCAGGCGATCGCCTCGGTGATGGCCAGCGCCAGCGGCTCGACCACGCCTTCGATCACCACGGCGAAGGCGCCGGCCTCGGCAACCGCCGTGGCGTCGGCGGCGATGCGGGCGTATTCGGCATCGCCCCGGCCGCGGGCGCCATAGCCGCCAAGGATGTTGACCGCCTGCGGCGTCAGGCCGATGTGCGCCATGACCGGAATGCCACGCGCCGACAGATAGGCGATCGCCGGCGCCATGGCCTGGCCGCCTTCCAGCTTTACGGCGCTGGCGCCGGTTTCCTTCAGGACGCGGGCGGCCGAACGGAAGGCCTGCTCCGGGCTTTCCTCGTAGCTGCCGAACGGCATGTCGACCACCACCAGGGCCTGGCGCGCGCCGCGCACCACCGCGGCGCCGTGCGCGACCATCATGTCCAGCGTGACGGGCACGGTGGACGGCAGGCCGTAGATGGTCTGCGCCAGGCTGTCGCCCACCAGCAGCGCGTCGCAGTGCGGATCCAGCAGTTCGGCCATGCGCGCGGTGTAGGCGGTGAGCATGACCAGGGGTTCGGCGCGCTTGCGGGCGCGAAACGCCGGGACGGTCATGCGGCGCGGCGCGCCGGCGGCGGAATTCAGGGTGGCGGTAGTGGACATGCGGGCTCCTGGTATGCGGCGCGCAAGGCCCGTGGACGGGCGCCGCGCGCGGCACAGGTATATCACGGCGTGGCGTCCGGCGCAGCCAGCAGCGCCGCGCGCATGTCTTCGAGGAAGGCCGCGGCGATGTCATCCAGGTGGCTGCGCCGCTTGGCCACCATGCTGATTTCGACGTCGTAGTGATAGGCGTCGGCATCCAGCGCGTGCAGCAGGCCGGCCGTCACGTAGGGCGCGGCGTAGTGCTCGGGCAGGTAGCCCAGGTGCGCGCCCGACAGGATCAGGATCAGCGCGGCCTCCATGTTGTCGGCCTCCGAGGTGATGTGACGCGGGCGGCCGGCGAACGACGATTCCGGCAGCGGATAGGTGCGCCAGGTCCAGTCGGCGTCGGCGATGTCCGCTTCGGTGACGCGGCCGGCGCGCGCCGCCAGCGGATGGCTGGCGCCGCAGTAGGCGACCTGCCGTTCCTGGAACAGCGGCGTGTAGTCCAGCATCGGCACGCGGTGCAGGAAATAGCCGATGGCCACCTGCATTTCGTCTTTCAGGATCAGTTCCTCCAGTTCGCGCGGGCTGCGGATCAGCACCGACAGGCGCACCGCTTCGTCGCGCCGGCGGAATTTCTCGATGGCGTGGCCGATGCGCGCGTTCTGCGCCATGGTGGCGTTGCCGATCAGGCCCAGCGTGAGGTTGCCGACCAGTTGCCGGTGCATGTTGCGCGCCTGCGCGCTGAAGTCGTCCAGCGAGGCTAGCGCGCGCCGCGCCAGCTTGTCGAAGCGCTGCCCCTTGGCGCTCAGGCGAAAGCCGCCGCGGCCGCGTTCGCACAGGGTGAAACCCAGGCGGGTCTCCAGCGTGGCCAGTTGGCTGCTGATGGTGGACTGGCCCACCCCCAGCAGCGCCTGCGCGGCGGAGACGCCGCCGGCGTCGACGATGGTGAGGAAGACGCGGATCAGTCGCAGGTCGAGGTCGGAAACGTTCGAGAGCATAGGGTAATCACCGACAAAACATCGATGAGCATCGATGTGAATTTTCCGAACTAGGCATGGATGGAAAAAGCCCGGATTTCTATTATTCCACCCGGGTTGTCGATTCGATGCAAGGCCGGCGCTGGCGCCGGCAAGCGCGCGAACCGGGGTCTGGAAGGATGCGTTTTCCAGATTCACTTCTATTTCAATAGCTGTTTTGCCGGCGGCGCTCGATGGCCCGTGCCGCACGTGACGAAACAAGGGGAAGAACATGGTTCTGGACATCGGTGTAGTCGTGGCCTACCTGGCCGCGATGCTGTTGCTGGGGTGGTATGGGATGCGGCGGTCCAGGACGCACGAGGATTTCCTGGTGGCGGGGCGCAATCTCGGACCGGCCTTCTACATGGGCACCATGGCGGCCACGGTGCTGGGCGGCGCCAGCACCGTCGGCACGGTGCGGCTGGGGTATGTGCATGGCATCTCGGGGTTCTGGCTGTGCGCCATGCTGGGCCTGGGCATCATCGTGCTGAACGTGTTCCTGGCCCGGCCGCTGCTGAAGCTGCGCATCTTCACCGTGACGCAGATCCTGGAGTTCCGCTACAGCGCGCGCACCCGGCATGTCAGCGCGCTGGTGATGATGGCCTACGCGCTGATGCTGGCCGCGACCTCGGTGATCGCGACCGGCACGGTGATGCAGGTGCTGTTCGACATGCCATTCTGGCTGGCGATCCTGGTGGGCGGCGGCGTGGTGGTGGTGTATTCGGCGGTGGGCGGCATGTGGTCGCTGACCCTGACCGACATCGTGCAGTTCCTGATCAAGACGGTCGGCCTGATGGCCGTGCTGCTGCCGATCTGCCTGTCGCGGGTCGGCGGCTGGGACCAACTGGTGGCGAAACTGCCGGCGGCCAGCTTCGAGCCGACCGCGATCGGCTGGCCCACCATCGTGACGTACTTCCTGATCTATTTCTTCGGCATCCTGATCGGCCAGGACATCTGGCAACGCGTCTTTACCGCCCGCAGCGAGCGGGTGGCGAGGCTGGCGGGGGCGGCGGCGGGGCTGTATTGCATCGTCTATGGCCTGGTGGGCGCGCTGATCGGCATGACCGCCAGGGTCTTGCTGCCCGACCTGGACAACGTCAACAACGCCTTTGCCGCCATCGTCCAGGCCGAGTTGCCGGCTGGCATTCGCGGCCTGGTGATCGCGGCGGCGCTGGCGGCGATGATGTCCACCGCCAGCGCGGCGATGCTGGCCTCTTCCACCGTGTTGGCCGAGGACCTGCTGCCGGCCTTGCGCGGCGGCCGCGGCTTTACCCACGTGCGCAGCCATCGCCTGATGACGCTGCTGGTCGGCCTGGCCACGCTCGGCATCGCGCTGGTGGTCGACGACGTGCTGGACGCGTTGACCTGCGCCTACAACCTGCTGGTCGGGGGCATGCTGGTGCCGATCCTGGGCGCCATCTGGTGGCGCCGTGGAACGACCGCCGGCGCGATCGCCAGCATGCTGCTGGGCTGCGCCACGGCGATCGGCTTCATGATCCGCGACGGCCTGGCGGCCAACACGCCGATCTACGCCAGCCTGGCCGTCAGCGCCGTCAGTTTCATCATCGTCAGCCTGATCGGACAGGCGGCGGCGCCGGTTCACGGCGATTCATCTTCCAGGAGCACCCCATGAGTTTCACCCCGGAGAAGCTGGCCGCGTTGCGCGCCCGGTTCGGCGGCGCCAACGAAGCCGTCATCCACGATCCGCACTTTCGGGCGGTGGCGGCCAACGTCATCGACGACAGCGGCACCCGCAGCGCGCCCTACGCCGGCATGCCGACATTGCTCGACGCGCCGGCGCGGCAGGTCGACTGGACCCAACCGGATTTCGGCGACCTGCAGGTGGCGCTGCTCGGCGTGCCGATGGACCTGGGCGCCAGCAACCGCAGCGGCTGTCGCTTCGGGCCGCGCGCGTTGCGCGCCATCGAGCGGGTCGGCCCCTACAACCATGCGCTCAAGTGCGCGCCGGTGCGCGAGCTGCGCGTGGCCGACATCGGCGACGTGCCGATGCGCAGCCGCTACAGCCTGGAACAGTCGCACGAGGACATCCACGCGGCCTACGAGAAACTCGTGGCAGCCGGTGTCGCGCCGCTCTCGGTGGGCGGCGACCATTCCGTGACACTGCCCATCCTGCGGGCGCTGGGCGCCCGGCAGCCCGTGGCGCTGGTGCATTTCGATGCGCATTGCGACACCGGCGGCCCCTTCGACGGCAGCCGCTTCCATCACGGCGGGCCATTCCGCCAGGCGGTGCTGGAAGGCGTGCTCGACCCGACGCGCACGATCCAGATCGGCATCCGTGGATCGGCCGAATACCTGTGGGAGTTCTCGTATGAATCCGGCATGACCGTGATCCATGCGGAGGACATTCCGCGGCTTGGGGTGGACGCCATCATCGCCCAGGCGCGAGCCATCGTCGGCGACGCGCCCGTGTATGTGTCGTTCGACATCGATTGCCTGGATCCCGCTTTCGCGCCCGGCACCGGCACGCCCGAGGTTGGCGGCGTGACGGTGCGCGAGGCCCAGGCCATGCTGCGGGGGCTGGCGGGCCTGGACATCGTTGGCGGCGACCTGGTGGAAGTGGCGCCGTCGTACGACGCCACCGCCAACACCGCGCATGCGGGGGCGCAGATCCTGTTCGAGATCCTCAGCCTGATGCGGCTGCGCGGCCCGCGCTGAATCCGCGTCCGCCGCGGTCTCAAGGCGCCGCGCCGCTCTCTACTTTCAGCAGGCGGTAGCGCCGGCTCGAATACAGCAGCGTGACCGGGCCGGGCCAGGCCGCCAGCAGCCCCGCGGCTTCGTCCTTGGGCAGCGCCAGGAACACCTGGCGGCCGGCGGTGGGCAGTACGGTGGCCAGTTCCTGCCGGCCGACCAGGCCGGCGCTGTCCCGCGAGTAGTAGCGGGCCGAGAACGGCCGGCTGCCGATGAAATAGAGACGGTCGCCGGGCCGCATGGCTGCCTGCGCCTGCCGCACCAACTGTTTCTCCGTCTTGTAGCGTTCGGGTTGGGTCCAGGCCAGCACCGCCAGCACCAGGGCGGCGGCCGGCGCCAGCGCCATGCCGGCCAGCAGCAACTGGGCAGGGCGGCGGCGCCATTGGCTGGCCTGGATGCCGAGCGCCAGCGCCACGGGCGGCAACGCCGGCAGCACGTACGTCCACAGGATGTTGCCGGACAGCGTGAAGAACAGCGGCGTGGCCAGCGCCCATGCCAACAGGTAGGTCAGGCCGGGGTCGCGGGTGGCGGTCGCGATGCGTCGGCGCGGCGACGCGCCGCGCCACGGCCACAGCATCGCGCCCAGCAGGACCACGCCCCACGGCATGGTTGCCAGGAGCCAGTCCAGCCAGATACTGCCGTAGGGGCGCTGGTGCGCCGAGCCGTAGCGGTCGCCGACCCAGCCGGGATCGACGAAGCGCAGGAAGTGTTCGCCGACGATGAAATACTGCAGGAAGCCGGGCGTCTTCAGTTCGGCGGCGACATACCAGGGCAGCGCCAATGCCAGCATCAACGCCCCGCCGCTGGCCCAGGGCAGGGCCCGCAATGGGGGGGATGCATTGCGGTGCCACAGCATCCAGGGCACGATCGCGCCGCCGGTCAGCACCAGCGCCAGCGGCCCCTTGGACAACAGGCCGATGGCCAGCCCGATGAAGAAGCCGTAGCGCCACAGTGGCCTGGGCTCGGTGGGCGCCAGGAAGAACGCAACCATCGACAGCGTCACGCCCAGCGCCAGGAAGGCGTCGGTGAGCACCGCCCCGGCGCTGGCGAACGGCAGCAGCATGGTGGCGAACAACAGCGTGGCCCAGCGCGCGGCCGAGGCGCTGCGCAGCCGCCGGCCGCAGGCGTGGACCAGCGCCAGCACGCCCAGCATGGCCAGCCATGACGGCAGGCGCACGGCCAGTTCCGACAGGCCGAACAGGCGGATGGAGAGCGCCTGCGCCCAGAATGCCAGAGGCGGCTTGCCCCAGAACGGCACGCCCGGCTCGAACCACGGGGTGATCCAGTCGCCGGATTGCGCCATCAGCCGGGCGATCTCCGCATAGCGCGGCTCCGAGGTGTCCGCCAGCGGCATCGAGGCCATGGCGGCCAGCCGCAACGCCAGGATGACGCCCAGACCCAGCAGCAGGCCCCTAGAAGTTAACCGCATGCGGACCCTTGCCGGTGTCGGCCAGCGGCAGGACCGCCGCGGCGCTGTGCTGCACCTCGCTCACAAGGTAGACGGGCCGCTGCTTGGCTTCCATGTAGGTCTTGCCCATGTATTCGCCCAGCAGGCCGATGGTGATCAGCTGAATGCCGCTCAGGAAAGTGATCATGGCCATCAGCGAGGGATAGCCCTCGACGGGATCGCCGAAGATGAGTGTCTTGAAGATGATGGCCAGGCCAAACAGCGCGCCGAGCAAGGCGGCCGTCACGCCGGCGGCCGTGGCCCAGCGCAGCGGCGCGGTGGAGAACGAGGTGATGCCTTCCATTGCCAGCCGCAGCAGCGCGAAATAGTTCCACTTGGTGGCGCCGGCGGCGCGGGGAGCGCGGTCGTAGTCGATGACGCGGGTGGGCATGCCGATCCAGGCGTACAGGCCCTTCATGTAGCGGCATCTCTCGGGCAGCCGCAGCAGCGCGTCGACCGCGCGCCGGCTCATCAGGCGGAAATCGCCGGTGTCCGGCGGGATCGCGGCCCGGCTCAGGCGGCTGAGCAGCCGGTAGTAGGCATAGGCCGAGGCGCGCTTGAGCCAGCTTTCGCCCGCGCGGCTGCGGCGCCGCATGCAGACCACGTCGGCGCCCTCGCGCCAGGCCCGCACCATGTCCGGAATCAGTTCCGGCGGGTCCTGCAGGTCGGCGTCCAGCAGGATAACGGCCGCGCCCGTGGCATGCTCCAGGCCCGCCGTCATGGCGGCCTCTTTGCCGAAGTTGCGGCTCAGGCGCACCAGCTTCAGCCCGGGCTCGCGCGCCATGAGGCCCGCCAGGTATTCGGCGCTGCCGTCCTGGCTGCCGTCGTCGACGAACACGATTTCCCAGGGTTCGCCCAGGGCGTCCAGCACCTGCCGCAGCCGCGCGTGGCACAGGGGCAGTACCTCGCGTTCGTTCAGGAAGGGAATGATGATGGAGACCTGCACCGGACGCGGCGGGGTCCGTGGCAAGGTCGGCAGATCAGGATAGGGACGCATTGTCTGGGTACTTTCAGGTGGAGCTGACGGGCCACGCCGGCCGTGAAGCGCCGGCGTTTCGCCACTTTATTGGGCCGTCTTCGACAGCTTCCGGACGGCGACATTACATTTGCGCAAGGGTCGAGGCCGTGGGCATGACCCCGTCGGTTCATCCGGCGGCGGGTCGTTCCTGGCGTTGCGCTTCGCTTTCCGCCAGCTCCGCCTCCTCGGCATCCTTGCGGTGCATCAGCCGGTACAGCGCCGGCAGCACCAGCAGCGTCAGGATGGTCGAGGAGATGATGCCGCCGATGACCACCGTGGCCAGCGGCCGCTGCACCTCGGCGCCGGTGCCGGTGGCGATCGCCATGGGCACGAAGCCGAGCGAGGCCACCAGCGCGGTCATCAGCACCGGTCGCAGGCGCGTCAGGGCGCCTTCGCGCACCGCCTGGTCGAGCGGCTTGCCGGACTCGCGCAGCGAGCTGATGAACGACAGCAACACCAGGCCGTTCAGCACCGCCACGCCGCACAGCGCGATGAAGCCCACCGCCGCGGTGATCGACAGCGGAATGCCGCGCAGCCACAGCGAGATGACGCCGCCGGTCAGCGCGAAGGGAATGCCGGTGAACACGATCAGGCCGTCCTTGATGTTGCCGAACATGGCGAACAGCAAGCCGAACACCAGCAGCAGCGCCGCCGGCACCACGATCCGCAGGCGCTGGGCCGCGGACTGCAGCTGTTCGAAGGTGCCGCCCCAGGCGGTCCAGTAGCCGGCCGGGACCTTGATCTTCTCGGCCAGCGCCGCCTCGGCGTCGGCCACGAAGGAGCCCAGGTCGCGGCCGCGCACGTTGGCGCTGACGACGATGCGGCGCTTGCCGTCCTCGCGCGAGATCTGGTTGGGGCCGGGCGCCAGGTCGAAGCTGGCCACCTCGGACAGCGGGATGTAGGCGGTCTGCGCCTGCCCCTCGCTCCTGGGCAGGGCGATGGGCAGCTTGCGCAGCGCCGGAATGCTCTCGCGCACGGTTTCCGGCAGGCGCACCACGATGTCGAAGCGGCGGTCGCCCTGGAAGAAGGTGCCGGCTTCGCGGCCGCCGATGGCGATACCCAGGGTGTCCTGCACGTCGGCCAGGCTCAAGCCGTAGCGCGCGGCGCGGGCGCGGTCGATGTTGACCGTCAGCACCGGCAGGCCGGTGGTCTGCTCGATCTTGACTTCGGAGGCGCCGGGAATGGCCTGCAGTACCTGCGCGACCTCGGCGGCGGAGCGGTTCAGCACGTCGTTGTCGTCGCCGAAGATCTTGACGGCCACGTCGCTGCGCACGCCGGAGATCAATTCGTTGAAGCGCAGCTGGATCGGCTGCGAGAACTCATAGTTGTTGCCCGGCATCCGCGCCGCCTCTTCCTGGATCGCGCGCAGCAGCTCGGCCTGGGTCTTGCGCGGGGCGGGCCATTGATCCTTGGGCTTGAGCATGATGTAGCCGTCGGAGATGTTGGGCGGCATCGGGTCGGAGGCGATCTCGGCGGTGCCGGTGCGGGCGAAGACGCGCTCGATCTCGGGGAATTTCTGCTTCAGCCGGGTTTCCAGCTGCTTCTGCATCTCCAGCGACTGGCTCAGGCTGGTGCCGGGAATGCGCAGCGCCTGGATGGCGATGTCGCCTTCGTTCAGGTTGGGGATGAACTCGCTGCCCATGCGCGAGGCGATCACGCCGCACAGCGCCACGAACAGGGTGGCGGCGGCCAGCACCAGCGGCGTGCGGCGCAGCGCCAGGTCCAGCAGCGGCGCGTAGCGGCGCTTGGCCCACAGCATCAGGCGGTTCTCCTTTTCCGACACCTTCTTGCCGATGAACAGCGCCACCGCCGCCGGCACGAAGGTGACGGACAGGATCATCGCGCCCAGCAGCGCCAGCACCACGGTCAGCGCCATGGGGTGGAACATGCGTCCTTCGACCCCCGTCAACGCGAAGATCGGCAGGTACACCACCATGATGATGAGCTGGCCGAATAGCAGCGGCCGGCGAGCCTCGCGCGCGGCGGCGAACACCTCGTGAAAGCGCTCGCTGCGGCTCAGGGGCCGGCCCTGGTGTTCCTGCGCGTGGCTCAGGCGCCGCACGCAGTTCTCGACGATCACCACGGCGCCGTCGACGATGATGCCGAAGTCCAGCGCGCCCAGGCTCATCAGGTTGGCGCTGACCTTGTACGTGACCATGCCGGTGAAGGTGAACAGCATCGACAGCGGGATCACCATGGCGGTGATCAGCGCGGCGCGGATGTTGCCCAGGAACAGGAACAGAATCACGATCACCAGCGTCGCGCCTTCCAGCAGGTTTTTCTTGACCGTGGCGATGGCCTTGTCGATCAGGTTGCTGCGGTCGTACACGGTGACGGCCTTGATGCCGGGCGGCAGGGTCTTGTTGATGGCGTCGATGCGCGCCGACACCGCCTGCGACACCGAGCGGCTGTTTTCGCCGATCAGCATGAACACCGTGCCCAGCACCACTTCCTGGCCGTTGTCGGTGGCAGCGCCGGTGCGCAGTTCGCGGCCGATGCTGACGTCGGCCACGTCGCGGATGCGGATGGCCTGGCCGTCGACGGCGGTCAGCACCACGTCGCGGATGTCGTCGATGGAACGCACCTGGCCCGGCGCGCGGATCAGGTACTGCTCGCCCTTGCGCTCGATGTAGCCGGCGCCGACGTTGGCGTTGTTGCGGTCCAGCGCCGCCATGATGTCGGTCAGGGACAGGCCATAGGACGCGAGCCGCTCGGTGTTGGGCGCCACCTGGTATTCCTTGGCGAAGCCGCCGATCGAGTTGATCTCGGTGACGCCGGTGATGTTGCGCAGCTGCGGCTTGATGACCCAGTCCTGGATTTCGCGCAGGTCCGTGGGAGTGTAGGGGCTGCCGTCGTCCTTCTTCGCGCCTGGCTCGGCCTCCACTGTCCACAGGTAGATCTCGCCCAGGCCGGTGGAGATCGGGCCCATGGTCGGCGTGATGCCCTCGGGCAGGCTTTCCTTGGCCTCCTGCAGCCGCTGGTTGACCAGCTGGCGCGCGAAATAGATGTCGGTGCCGTCCTTGAAGATCACCGTCACCTGCGACAGGCCGTAGCGCGACAGCGAGCGCGTCTGCTGCAACCCGGGCAGGCCGGCCATGACGGTCTCGATCGGATAGGTGATCCGCTGTTCGGTTTCGAGCGGCGAATAGCCGGGCGCGCCGACGTTGATCTGCACCTGCACATTGGTGATGTCCGGCACGGCGTCGATGGCCAGCCGGGTGTAGTTGTAGACCCCGATGGCGGCAACGCCCAGGGTGACGAAAAGGACCAGCCACCGTTGCTCGATGGCGAAGCGGATCAGGCGTTCGAACATGTCTGGATGCTCCGGCTCAGTGCGCGTGGCTGGCGCTGGCCTTGCCCTGCTCGGCCTTCAGCACGAAGGCGTTGCGCGCGACATAGCGGGTGCCGGCGGCCAGGCCCGACAGCACTTCGACCTGCTCGCCGGAGGCGCGGCCGAGCTTGACCGGCTGCGCCAGGAAGCCGCCCGGCGCTTCGACGTACACCACCGATTCGTTCTCGACCGTCTGGACCGCGTCGGCCGTCACCGCCACCGGCACGTCGGCGCTGCTGGTGACCACGTTGACGGAGACGAACAGCCCCGGACGCCAGGCCATGTCGGGGTTGTCGAGCGTGACCCGGGCCGTGGCCGTGCGGGTCTGCTGGCCAAGCAGCGAGCCGATGTACGACACCTTGCCGCGGGCCTGGCCGGAGAAGGCCGCCGAGGCGACGCTGGCGGCTTCGCCCACGCGCACGTCCTGCAGGTCCTTGGGCGCGATCACGAACTCGGCCCAGACGGTGCGCAGGTCCGACAGCGTGAAGATGCTGGCGGTGTCGGCCAGCGCCTCGCCCAGGGCGATGTGTTTTTCGACCACCACGCCATCGAACGGCGCGCGGATCTCCAGCCGGCTCAGGTCCTTGGACTGCGGCGGCGCGCCGATGGCCGCCAGCTTCTGCGCGGCGTTCTGCACCGCGATCTGCGCCTCCTGCAGCGCGGTGCGGGCCTGCTGGTAGTCCTGCTCGGCGGATACCTTTTCGCGCCACAGCTTGAGTTCGCGCTGGTGCGTGGCGGCGGCCAGGTCGCGGCGCTTGCTGGCGGCCAGCCATTCGCTGCGCAGTTCCGACAGCGCGGTGCTCGACAGCGCCGCCAGCAGATCGCCCTTCCGGACCTGCTGGCCCAGGTCCGCCGACACCTCCTGCACCACACCGGCCAGCCGCGGCACCACGTGCGCGGTGCGGTCGGCGTTGAATTTGATCTCGCCGGGAAATTGCGCCGCCGTCTCCAGGCGCGCGGGACCGGCCGTTTCAATCGCGAGATCGGCGGCCTCGATCTGCTCGGGACTCAGCGTGATCTTGTCTTCATCATGGTCTTGCGGCGTGGCCGTGCTGTCGGCGGCAACGCGCGTATCGGAGCCGGCGGGGGCCTGGCCGTGCCCGGCATCGGCCAGGGCCGGCCCTGGCAGGGCCAGCGCCAGCAGGCAGGCGGTGGACAGGGCGACGGCCAGCGCCGGACGGGTAAAGGCGGAAAGCGCGGTATGCATGGTCATGGGAAGGTAGGGTTCAACGTCCGAGAATGCGATCGATGTCCGCCGAAGCCTGATAGGCGCTGGCCAGGACGTTCAGGTAGCCGATGTTTCCTTGCGACAGGGTGCGTTGCGCGTCCAGCACTTCCAGGAAGCTCACCTTGCCGGCCTCGAAGCCTTTGCGGGCGCTGTCGTAGGCTTCGGCGGCGCCCGGCAGAACGGTGGCGCGGTACTCGCGCGCCGAGTTGGCGGCCAGGTCGAATTGCGATACGGATTGCAGCAGGTCGGCGGTCAGGCGCGATTCCAGCTCGCGGTACATGTCCTGCGCCTTGTACGACTGCATCGTGGCCGAGTAGACGTTGCCCTGGTTGCGGTCGAACAGCGGCAGCGGGATCGCCACGCCGAACTGCGCCTTGTTGCGGCCCTGCTCGTTGTCGCGGGCCACGCCGGCGCTCAGGGTGATGTCCGGATAGCGCTTGCTTTTCTCGACCTCCAGCTGCGCCCGGCCCATTTCGACCGAGAGGCGCCCTGCCTCCATGCGCGGCGACGTGGCCAGCGCGGCCCGCAGGTCGTCGATGGCCTCGCGCCGCGGCAGCGTGCCCAGGTCGGCGCCGACCTGCGCGAAATCCGGCTGCGGCGCGCCCCACAGTTGTCCCAGCTTGCGGCGCGCGGCCTGCAGCGCGCTGTCGGCCGCGCGCGCCTCGATGCGCGAGTTGGCCAGTTCGACGCGGGCCTTGCTGCTTTCCAGCGGCGGCGCCTTGCCGGCCGCGACGCGCCGTTCGGCCAGGCGCAGGGCGTTCTGCGCGATCTCCACGGCGCCCTGCGAGACGCGCACGGTCTCCTGCGCCACCGCCACGTCGAAGAAGGCGGCGATGACGGCGGCGCGCAGGTCGGCGCGCGCGCTCGACAGGTCGCGCTGGGCAATGTCGCGCGCCAGGCCGGCGGCCTTGACGCGCGCGGCGCGCTTGCCGCCCAGTTCGACCGGCATGCTCAAGGTCGTGGTGGTGGTGCGCGTGGTGCGGCGGTTGTCGTCGATGCCGACCTCGACGCTGGGATTCGGAATGACGCCGGCCTGTGTGAGCTGGCCTTCGCTGGACGCGGCTTCGTTGCGGGCGGCAGCCAGCAGCGGGCTGCGTTCATAGGCGGTCGCCAGCGCCTGTTCCAGCGTCAACACCTGGCCCGCCGGCGTGGCGCGCGGGGAAGGCGTGGGGCTGGCGGGGCCGGGCTGGGCCCAGGCCGGCGTGAGGCACAGGGCCGCCGCCAGGGCGAGCGGTATCGGGGATAAACGCATGAGGTCAACCAAGGGAGAGCGCCACGGACTCGGGCTGAGGCAGGCATTGGTGGGCACTCTATCCAACGGTCCTCGTCAGATCCTCGACAGAAAAATGACATTTCCGTAAGGTTCGCGCGCCTTACGAATTCGTAATCGGCGTGTTGGCGAATTGACGCGGTCGCGTCCTTAAAGTGTCTTCACCGCTTGACAGAAGCGTGCAGGCGCGGCGCTCCAGCTGCCCCGGCAAGTCACTGAAACTGGGAGACCCTCATGAAGCAACGCATTGTCACCACCCTCGCCCTGTGCGGCGCCCTGGCCGTGCCGGCCCTGGCCAGCGCCAACAGCACCTGGCACCAGACCAATACCGAGATCGGCTACAGCATCGCGCCGGATCACGCCACCGGTGGCAAGACCGGCGAACAGGTGGCCAACGAACTGGCCGCCGCCAAGGCCGACAAGCGGCAGTGGTTCTTCCTGACCTACAACAACCTGGCCAAGCCGGGCTGGGCCAAGCAGGGCACGTCGCGCACCCGCGCCGATGCGCTGGCGGAAGTCGAGGCGATGACGCCAGCCGAGCGCGCCCGCCTGGACGCGATCTACACGCCGGGTTGATCGGACCCTTGCCCTTGCCTGCCGCCATCGGCGGCAGAGCCGGCCAGGCGACCGCCGACCGCGACCCGCCGTCCCGCGCCCTGGCGCCAGGACGGCGGACGCCGTTGCCCGCCGTCGCGCACGTAGAATAGGGTGGCGACGCGTCGCGGTTCGTCCCTCTTTCCATTCGGGGCCCCATGAAAATACTGGTCATTGAAGACGAAAAAAAACTCGCTGAGTACCTGCGCCGCGCGCTGACCGAACACAGCTATGTGGTCGATGTGGCGATGGACGGCGTCAGCGGCCTGCACCTGGCGCGCGAAAGCCAGTACGACCTGATCCTGCTGGACGTGATGCTGCCGGGCATGGATGGCTTTTCCGTCCTGCACGAACTGCGCAAGACCGACCGCGTGCCGGTGCTGATGCTGACCGCGCGCGACAAGCTGGAGGACCGCGTCAAGGGCCTGCGTGACGGCGCCGACGATTACCTGGCCAAGCCGTTCGCCCTGTCCGAACTGCTGGCGCGGGTGCTGGCGCTGGGACGCCGCAGCGGCCACAACGTGGCCGAGGCCGGCGGCCAGAACGTGCTGCGCATCGGCGACCTGGAACTCGACCTGCTGCGCCGGCGCGCCTACCGCGCCGGCACGCGGCTGGACCTGACGGCCAAGGAATTCACCTTGCTGGCGCTGCTGATGCGCAAGCAGGGCGAAGTGCTGTCGCGGCTGGAACTGGCCGAGCAGGTCTGGGACATCAATTTCAACAGCAATACCAATGTGGTGGAAGTGGCGGTGCGGCGCCTGCGCGGCAAGGTCGACGACCCCTTCGAGAAGAAGCTGCTGCACACCGTGCGCGGCATGGGCTACGTGCTGGAAACGCGGGACGACTGATGCCGGCGCCGCGCCCCAGATCATTGCGCCGCTGGCTCACGCGCTGGTTGGCGATCCTGACGTTCGCCGGCCTGGGGCTGGTGTGCGTCGCGGTCTATTGGGCCACCAACCGCAACCTGTCGATCCGCCAGGAAGCGCTGCTGGCGCAGAAGATGGAGGTGATCAGGCACCTGGTCGAGGAGAACGCGGCCAAGGGCGATTCGGCCTCGCTGCGCCACAAGCTCGAGGATTTCTTCTACGGCCGGCCCGATTTTTCGCTGGCGCTGGAGATCGATGGCGCCAGGGTGGTCTATGGCGGGCCGGGCGATGGCGAGGCCGGCCATGGCCGCCATATCAATTTCGCGTTGCCGGTGCCCGGATCGCCGGGCGGTTCGACGAATGCCGAACTGGTGCTGGACATCACGTCGGACCTGCATCTGCGCGCGGCCCTGGCGTGGACGCTGCTCGCCTGCGCCTTGGCCGGCGCCATCGTCGTGTCGGCGATTGGCACGCGATTGGTGCGGCGGGCGCTGGCGCCGATCGACGAGCTGGGCCGGCAGGCTGCCCGCCTTTCGCCCGACCGCATCGGCGAGCGGCTCGACGAAAGCCACCAGGCCGAAGAGATCCGGCCATTGGTGCACCAGTTCAACGCAGTGCTGCAGCGGCTGGAGCGGGCCTACGTGCAGATGGAGGGGTTCAACGCCGACGTCGCGCACGAATTGCGCACGCCGCTGGCCACGCTGATCGGCGAGACCGAGCTGGCGCTCAGCGGCAAGCGGCCGGAGGCGGTGCTGCGCGATATCCTGGGATCGAACCTGGAGGAATTGCAGCGCCTGTCGGGCATCGTCAACGACATGCTGTTCCTGTCGCAGGCGGACCGCGGCGCGCAGGCGCGCGGCAGCTGGACGGCAAGCCTGGCGCAGGTGCTGTCGGAAGTGGCGGACTACCACGAGGCCGAGGCCATGGATGCCGATCTGTCGTTCGCGGTATCGGGCGAAGCCGCGGCGCATGTCGACCGGCCGCTGCTGCAGCGGGCGGTATCCAACCTGGTGTCCAACGCCGTGCGCTATGCGCACCGCGGCACGCGCATCGACCTGCTGATCGATCGTGGTGATGAAGGCATCCGCATCGCGGTGCGCAATCACGGTGATCCCATCGGCCAGGAGCATCTGCCGCGGCTGTTCTACCGCTTCTATCGCATGGAAGCCGCGCGCGTGTTCGATGCCAACCACCATGGGTTGGGCCTGGCCATCGTTGCGGCCATCGCGCGCATGCATGGCGGCAGGCCGTTCGCGTGTTCCGAGGGTGGCGTCATCACCATCGGATTCTGGATCGCGGACCGCAACATTACAGAAAACTAATCTTCCCGTGCGGATTCTGTCGCAACGCGTTGCCTAGACTGCTCCTGTTCCCCGCCGCGCCGGTTGGCGGCGCCGGGTGGACGCCTGGGAGCGCTCATGCAGCGATCGAATCGGGCGGCGTGGGCCGCCATATTGGTGGCCGGCCTGGCGGTCGCGATGCCGGTGGCGGCGGCGCAGCCAGCGGCCAGCCCACGCGCGCCGACGGCGCCGGCGGGCGAATGCGAACTGCCGGACTCGACGCGCGAGGCATACGCCGCGCGCCAGGCGCGGGGCGAGGTCACGCGCGCCCAGGTGCGGGCGCAGGTCGAGGTGTGGCGCGCATCCGGCATGGCGCAGCTGTCTCGCGCGCGGCCGTTGCCCGACGTCTACAGCGAACGCTATCGCCAGCACTATGCGGCCTATGCGCGGATGCGAAACGGTCCGGCCTACGCGCAGGCGTTGTGCCAGGAGCTGGGCAATGAGTGAGCGCGGCCCTTGTCACGGCGCGCGCCGACCATGAAACGCCCGCTGCTATCGCGACTGTTGTCGAGCCGGCCCCTCGCCAAGGGGTTGCGGATGCTCTATCGCCACACGCGGCCACCGGCCCAGCGCCACAACGCCGTGCTGTGGCCCTTTGTGCGGGTGCAACGCGATCCGGCCGGCCGCCTGTCGGGCTGCGCGTTGCGGGGCGCGACCGGCCCGGGCCTGTTGCCGCTGGCCATGGTGGCGCGGCGTATCACGGCCGCGGCGCACCTGATCCTCAGCGGCCCGTCGGTGGCCCGCATCGACTACGACCAATGCGTGCTGGAGACGGTGATGGGCGTGAATGGCTCGATCGCGCTGCGCCAGAGGCACCCCGGCTTGCGCTTCGACTACTACGCCATGCTGGATGCGGGATTCGTGCGTCGCCGCCGTGATCTGGTGGCGCAGGTGCTGTCGCAGGACCTGCTGTTGTTCGTCACCCCCGAGGTCTATCGCTGGATCGCGTTCCTGTTCGATGCGCGGCGGATACGGTGTTCCATCGCGCTGTTCGAGGAGGTGCACCAGCGGGCCCAACAACCGCGCGCCGACCCGGATGCGCTGGCGCGTGAACTGGAAGGCGATGCCGGGCTGGTGCTGTTCGATGCCCACCATCCGGAACATGCGCACGGCTTCAGCCTCGACCCGCCTCGCGGGCTGTTCGGCGGAGGCACGGTGGCGTACACCGCGCTGCAGCTGCTTGCCTGGCTGGGCGCGCCCACGGTGTATCTGCATGGCCTGGACCTGACGAGCGCGGCGGGGCCGCGCTTCTATGAGCATGGCGGCGCGGCGCTGGCGACGGCGCTGGACCGGCAATTCGACGGGCACATCGAGCCGGCATTTCGCCGCGCGGCCGCCCTGCTCGCGGCGCGCGGCGTCAAGGTCTACAACCTGTCCGAGGCCAGCCGCCTGGGGCCGGACGTATTCGAGAAGCGGCACTGGCGCTGCCTGCTGCCACCCGGGACGGCCACGGGAACGTTTGCGGAATCCGATTGATGAAGATCCTCTATACCAATTTCCACCAGGGCGACGGCGGCGGCCATACGACCTACGTCATTTCGCTGGCGCGCATGCTCAGCGGAAAGGCCGACATCACCATTGCCGCGCCATGCGGCAGCCGCCTGCTGGATGAAGCCGGCGCTCTGCCCGGCGTGCGCGCGATCGCGCTGCAGTTCAAGGGCGCGCCCGCCCGGCAATGGCGCGCGCTGCGGCAGTTGCGCGCGCTGCTGCGGGCCGAGGCATTCGACGTGGTCCACGTCAATGGTTCGGCGGACCACCGTCTGTGCATGCTGGCGTCGATGGGCATGGGGCCGTTGCGTCCGTTCATGGTCTATACCCAGCACAACGGCCGCCATCCGCGCAGTCTTGGCACGCGGCTGCGGGCCGGGCTGGCGACCGACCGGGTCATCTGCGTCAGCCAGCATACCTTCGACGGCATGCGTCGTTCGGCGTTCCGGCCGGCGGACCTGCGGCTGGTGCGCAACGGCGTGGATACCCGGCGCTTTCGTCCCGCGTCGCCGCATGAGGCGGCCCTGGCGCGCGAGCAGTTGTTGCCGGCGGCGCTGAGGGACCGGCTGGTGGTGGGAAGCCAGGCGGGCACCGCCGCCTACAAGAATTGGCTGGATATGGTCGCGGCCGTGGCAATGCTGCCCGAGGCGCAGCGGCGCCAGATCGCCGTCCTGATTGCCGGCCAGCCGCCCAGCGCGGCCGACCTGCAGCGGGTCGACGAGATGGGCATGCGCGACGCGGTGGTCTTCACGGGTTTGCTGCAGGACGTGCGGCCGCTGCTGGCGGCGACGGACCTGGGCTTCGTGCTGTCATCCAGTCTGGAGACGATCTCGTTTGCCTGCCGCGAAATGATGGCGGCCGGCAAGCCCGTCATCGTCAGCGACACGGGCGGGCTGGCCGAGAATGTCGTCAACGGCAGCAGCGGCTGGATCGTTCCGGCCGGCGCGGTGGCGCGCGTGGCGGAGATACTGGCCGATGTCCTGGAAAACCGGATTCTGCTGGACTGGATGGCGGCGGCGGCGCGGCGCAAGGCGGTCAGGGATTTCTCGCTGGAGACCTTCGTGCGCGGCACCGAGTTGGTCTACGCTGAAAGCGGGCGCGCCGCGCTGCCGCGCCAGGACCTGGCCCCCGCTTGGAGGGGGCCAGGCCCGCAGGCTCATTCGCTGTAGGTCTTGGTGCTGTAGAGGTCGATCGGCAGCAGGTTCAGCACCGGCAGGCCGGACACGGGGTCCCTGGCCTGCTTGTCGATGTAGGCCTGCAGCACGTCGGCATCCAGCACGCCGATGTCCTGGCGCCGCGCCGCCGGCACGTTGGCGAGAGTCTTGTAGCCGTCGCCGCCGGTGGCGTTGAAGCTCAGGACGAACAGCTTGTAGGTGCGGTTCAGGTCCAGCGGCAGCCAGTTGCCGCTGGCGTTGTCGCGCACCTCGATGTTCGACACGCGGCTGCCCTGGGCCAGGGCCGCATTCACATCCCAGCGCAGGCCGCCCGCGTACGGGTAGGGGCCGGTGGAGCCGCCGGGGCCGTAGACCGCCTGCATCCCGTCTTCCAGCATGTTCTTGACCTCGGCGCCGGTGACATCCAGGCGCCACAGCATGTTGCCGAACGGAACCACCTCGATCACGTTGGCCGCGGTCACGTTGCCCAGCAGCGGCACGCGCACGCCGCCGCCGCTTTGCAGCGAGATATCGGCGCCGCCATAGTTGGCATTGGCCACTTCCAGGTAGGCCTGCGCGACGAGTTGCTGGATGTCGCCACCGTGCAGACTGACGTTGCCGAGCGTGTTGCAGGCGACGCTGGAACGGCCGTAGTCGCGCGAGCCGGGGCCGCCGGGGACGCGCCGCGAGCACAGCTCCTGCGGCACCGTCGCCACCAGGCTGGCGCTGAACGCGTCGACCTTGGCCTTGAAAGGCTGCAGCACGGCCGTGGCCTGCGCGTCCGGGGCCTGCACGCGCAGGAAGCCGCTGGCGGCCGCGTCGGCCACGATGGCGGCCTGGTCGGCCGAGGCGGGCGCGGCCCCGCCGATCTTGAAGGTGTCGCCCATCAGCACGTGGGGCGTGCCGGCGCAGGCGGTCACATCGCCATTCGCGTCGAAGCTCACCTTCAGTTCGCCGACCACCTGCGAGTATTCCCAGGCCTGCACCAGGCAGACGAGCTTGCCGTCCTTGTTGCGCAGTTCGGTGGGGTACGCGCCGGCGGGCGAGCCGACGCCATAGGTGGACAGCGCGGCCGGGCCCAGCAGGGTGTGCGAGTCGCCGCCGACCACCACATCCACGCCGCTGAGGTTGGGAATGATCCGCTTGTCGTAGTCATAGCCGATGTGGCTCATCACCACGATCTTGTTGACGCCTTGCGCGCGCAGGGCGTCGATCTGCTGCTGCGCGGCGGCGGTTTCGTCGGAGAACAGCGTGTCGGGGTCGGGGCTGGACGACTGCTGCGTCTTGTTGGCGATGGTCAGGCCGACCAAGCCGATGGGCTGGCCGTCGCGTTGCAGCATGATGGATGGCTTGACCATGCCAGGCGCGCGCGACGGATTCAAGGCCGAGTTGGCGCCGAAGGTGACGTTGGCGCTGAGCACGGGCGTCTGGCATGTGCCGGAGTGCAGCAGTTCGACGAAGCGCTTCAGGCCGCTGTCGCCCTTGTCGAACTCATGGTTGCCCAGCGTCATGGCATCGAAGCAGACCGTGTTCATCAGGGCGGCGTCGGCCTCGCCCGGTTCGCCAGCGCGATTGAAGTAGAGCGTGCCGGTGGTGGCGTCGCCGGCATGCAGCTTGAGCACGTTGGGCGCCTGAGCGGACAGCGCCTGGAAGGCGGCCGTCACGCGCGGGAAGCCGCCGATCTCGGCATTGACCGTGACGCGCGAACCCGCGGCGTTCAGCAGCTTCAGGTCTTTTTTCTTGCTGTCCAGGTTGGAATGATGATCGTTGATGTGCAGGATCGTCAGTTCCATCGGCCGGCTGGCGAGCGGCGCGGGATTCGGCGCCGGGCCGGCCGGCGTGTCGTCATCGTCGCTGCCCCCGCAACCGGCCAGCAGCGCCACCAGGCTCAATGCGGCCGCGCCGGCCGTCCTCTTCCACGTGATCATTCGCGAGCATCCCTCTGTCTTCGGAGGGCGCATGGTCGCGGGCCGAGATGACGTGAAGATGAATGACAGGCCTGTCACATCGATCGTGGCGGCTGTCGCGGATCTGTCATGCAAAAGAAGCGGGCCCGGCGCGCAAACGCCGGGCCCGCGGGGACGTCGGTCGGCGCGTCAGTAATGGATCACGGTACGGATCGACTTGCCTTCATGCATCAGGTCGAAGGCCTCGTTGATGCGGTCCAGCGGCAGCGTGTGCGTGACGAACGGGTCCAGGTCGATCTTGCCGCTCATCGCGTCCTCGACCATGCCGGGCAGCTGGGTGCGGCCCTTGACGCCGCCGAAGGCCGAACCGCGCCAGACGCGGCCGGTGACCAGCTGGAAGGGGCGCGTGCTGATTTCCTGGCCGGCGCCGGCCACGCCGATGATGATGCTCTCGCCCCAGCCCTTGTGGCAGCATTCGAGCGCGGCGCGCATCACGTGCACGTTGCCGATGCATTCGAACGAGAAGTCCACGCCGCCGTCGGTGAGTTCGACGATGACCTCCTGGATCGGCTTGTCGTGGTCCTTGGGGTTGATGCAGTCGGTGGCGCCCATGGCGCTGGCCAGCACGAACTTGTTGGGGTTGGTGTCGACCGCGATGATGCGGCCGGCCTTGGCCTGCACCGCGCCCTGGATCACCGCCAGGCCGATGCCGCCCAGGCCGAACACGGCCACGGTGTCGCCTTCCTTGACCTTGGCGGTGTTGTGCACCGCGCCCAGGCCGGTGGTGACGCCGCAGCCCAGCAGGCAGACCTTCTCGTGCGGCGCGGCCGGGTTGATCTTGGCCAGCGAGATCTCGTTGACCACGGTGTATTCGCTGAAGGTCGAGCAGCCCATGTAGTGGTAGAGCGGCTTGCCCTCGTAGCTGAAGCGCGAGGTGCCGTCGGGCATCACGCCCTTGCCCTGGGTGGCGCGCACTTTCTGGCACAGGTTGGTCTTGCCCGACAGGCAGAACTTGCACTCACGGCATTCGGCCGTGTAGAGCGGAATGACGTGATCGCCCGGCTTGAGCGAGGTCACGCCTTCGCCGACCTCGACCACCACGCCCGCGCCTTCATGGCCCAGCACGGCGGGGAACAGGCCTTCGGGGTCGTCGCCGCTCAGGGTGAAGGCGTCGGTGTGACAGACGCCCGTGTGGGTGATCTGCACCAGCACTTCGCCGCGTTGGGGCGGCGCGACGTCGATTTCAACGATTTCCAGCGGCTTGCCAGGGCCGAATGCGACGGCGGCGCGTGATTTCATGGGAGGCTCCAGAAGGTCGGATGGGGTTATTTGAGGTAAGAGCGGACGATGCGCATGACCTGGTCGATTTCCGCTTCGGGTTCGAGCGTGGCGCCGGGTCGTCCGCCCTGGGCGGATTGCAGGAATGTCTCGCGCAGATGGCTTTCGAGCACTTCGGCCATCAGTCCCGTGGCCGCGCCGCGCAGGGCGGCCAGCTGTTGCAGCAGCGCGCCGCATTCCGTGCCTTCGTTGACGGCGCGCTCCAGCGCCAGCGCCTGGCCCTGGATGCGGCGCAGGCGGGTGGTGACGCGCTTTTTCTCTGCGGGGGAATGGGGCACGGCGGGCTCCGGTAGATACAGGGGGGGAGTATACGTGGACATTGCCAGGGCGTCCAGCGCGGGCCGCCTGTCTGTACATGTCTAGGGCCCTATAATCGCCATTCGTCCAATGGCACGACACAGGATTACACGTGGCCTCTCACCCGCCCCGCTTGCCGCCCCAGGCCAGCGCCCTGCCGGCGCCACTTTATGCGCAGCTCAAGCAGATGATCGCGCAGCAGATCCGTACCGGCGCGTGGCCGGCGCATTACCGCGTGCCGTCGGAAAGCGAGCTGGTGCAGGAACTGGGTTATTCCCGCATGACCGTCAACCGGGCGTTGCGCGAGCTGACGGCCGAAGGCCTGCTGGTACGGATGCAGGGCGTGGGCACGTTCGTGGCCCAGCCCAAGGCCCGGTCGGCGCTGTTCTCCGTCAACAACATCGCCGACGAGATCACGGCGCGCGGCCATCGGCACCACAGCCGCGTGGTGCGCCTGGTCGAGGAGCCGGCGGGCAGCGAGCAGGCGGCGGCGCTCGACATCCGCGAAGGCCAGCCGGTGTTCCATTCGCTCATCGTGCACTTCGAAGACGATGTGCCGATCCAGCTCGAAGACCGTTACGTCAACGTGCGGCTGGCGCCCGACTATCTCAAGCAGGACTTCACCCAGCACACCCCCTATGAATATCTGACGCGGGTGGCGCCGTTGACCGAGGGCGAGCACGTGGTGGAAGCCATCGTCGCCAAGCCGCGCGAGTGCCAGCTGCTGCAGATCGACCGTAGCGAACCCTGCCTGCTGATCCGCCGCCGCACCTGGTCGGGCGAGCGCGCGGTCACGCTGGCGCGCCTGATCCATCCCGGATCGCGCCACCGCCTCGAAGGAAAATTCACCACATGATTTCGCATGACGTGCGCCTGTACCGGGCACAAGACTATCCCCGCATGCCCTGGCGCAATGGCGGCGGCACCACCCAGGAAGTGGCCTGCAACGATGGCGGCAGCACGAGCGCGTTCGAATGGCGCCTGTCTATCGCCGACGTGGCGCAGGACGGCGGCTTTTCGCTGTTCAGCGGCCTGCAGCGCATCATCACGGTGCTGGAAGGCGCCGGCATCGCGCTGACCGTCGACGGCCGCGCGCAGCCGCCGCTGCGGCCGCGCGAGGCCTACGCCTTTTCCGGCGATGCCGCCGTCGATTGCCGGCTGCTGGACGGCCCCATCCGCGATTTCAACCTGATCTACTCCCCGCGCCATTACCGCGCCCGCCTGCAATGGATCGGCGCCGCGCGGCACTGGCGTTTCCACAGCGCGGCCAGCACCGTGCTGCTGCTGAACGCGGGCGGGCCGCTGACGGTGTGGCGCGACGGCCAGCCGCTGCCAGCGCCGGCGCGCTATGACTGCCTGCACATCGAGCGTACCGCGCTCGATGCGCAGCGCGACGGCCTGGCCGAATTCCGGCTGGAAGCCCCAGGCGCGCTGGACGCCTGCCTGATCGAACTGCAGCCGCGCCGGGGCTGAACGCTGCGGCCCGGTTTCGGCCGGGAATGCGGGAAATCCCCGATCGGTGAATTGGTCTTGCGAGCTTGTATATACAAGCATAGGCATCCTATGATTCCGGCAACAGGCCGCGCGTCAATGCACGACGCGCCAGGCCCCGGATCATGGAGACTGCCTTGGAAAAATCGAACCGATACCGCGATGTCGAGATCCGCGCCCCGCGCGGCAACCAGCTGACGGCCAAGAGCTGGCTGACCGAGGCGCCGCTGCGCATGCTGATGAACAATCTCGACCCGGAGGTGGCCGAGAACCCGAAGGAATTGGTGGTGTATGGCGGCATCGGCCGCGCCGCGCGCGATTGGGACTGCTATGACCGTATCGTCGAAACGCTCAAGCGCCTGGAAGCGGACGAAACCCTGCTGGTGCAGTCGGGCAAACCGGTGGGTGTGTTCAAGACCCACGCCAACGCGCCGCGCGTGCTGATCGCCAACTCCAACCTGGTGCCGCACTGGGCCACGTGGGAACACTTCAACGAACTCGACGCCAAGGGCCTGGCCATGTATGGCCAGATGACCGCCGGCAGCTGGATCTACATCGGCAGCCAGGGCATCGTGCAGGGCACCTACGAGACCTTCGTCGAGGCCGGCCGCCAGCACTACGGCGGCGATCTCGGCGGCCGCTGGGTGCTCACCGCCGGCCTGGGCGGCATGGGCGGTGCGCAACCGCTGGCCGCGACGCTGGCCGGCGCCTGCTCGCTGAACATCGAGTGCCAGCAGGCCAGCATCGACTTTCGCCTGCGCACCCGCTATGTGGACGAGCAGGCCACCGACCTGGATGACGCCCTGGCGCGCATCGCCCGCTACACCAGGGAAGGCCGCGCGGTATCGATCGCGCTGTGCGGCAACGCCGCCGAAGTGCTGCCCGAGCTGGTGCGCCGCGGGGTGCGTCCGGACATGGTCACCGACCAGACCAGCGCGCATGACCCGCTCAATGGCTATCTGCCCGCCGGCTGGACCTGGGCCGAGTACCGCGAGCGCGCCCGCAGCGAACCGGCCGCGGTGGTGAAGGCCGCCAAGCAGTCCATGGCCGTGCACGTCAAGGCCATGCTCGCGTTCCAGAAGCAGGGTATCCCGACCTTCGACTACGGCAACAACATCCGCCAGATGGCCAAGGACGAGGGAGTGGCCAATGCCTTCGATTTTCCAGGGTTCGTGCCGGCCTACATCCGCCCGCTGTTCTGCCGCGGCGTGGGCCCGTTCCGCTGGGCCGCGCTGTCGGGCGATCCGCAGGACATCTACAAGACCGACGCCAAGGTCAAGGAACTGATTCCCGACGACGCGCACCTGCATCGCTGGCTCGACATGGCGCGCGAGCGCATCCGCTTCCAGGGCCTGCCGGCGCGGATCTGCTGGGTTGGCCTGGGCCAGCGCGCCCGCCTCGGGCTGGCGTTCAACGAGATGGTGCGCAGCGGCGAACTGTCGGCGCCCGTGGTGATCGGCCGCGATCACCTGGATTCCGGCTCGGTGGCCAGCCCCAACCGCGAGACGGAGGCCATGCGCGACGGTTCCGACGCGGTGTCCGACTGGCCATTGCTCAATGCGCTCTTGAATACCGCCGGCGGCGCCACCTGGGTGTCGCTGCACCACGGCGGCGGCGTGGGCATGGGCTTCTCGCAGCACGCGGGCATGGTGATCGTGTGCGACGGCACCGACGCGGCGGCCGAGCGCATCGCGCGGGTGCTGACCAACGACCCGGGCACCGGCGTGATGCGCCATGCCGACGCCGGCTACGACATCGCCATCGACTGCGCCCGCGAGCAAGGGCTGGACCTGCCCATGGTCGATGCCGCGCGCTGAACCGCCCGCAGGCGGCCTCATCCAGAAGAACCAGGGCGCCGCATGGCGGCGTCCGCAAGGAGACAATGCATGGAGCAGGACAGCGCGGTGCCAAAGGGAACGCTGGTCGAGCGGCGCTCGATCGACTTCATCCCGGAAACGGAGCGCCACGGGCGGCTCTACAGCCAGTTCACGCTGTGGCTGGGCGCCAATCTGCAGATCACCGCCATCGTCACGGGCGCCTTGGCGGTGGTGCTGGGCGGCGACGTATTCTGGTCGCTGGTCGGCCTGTTCGTCGGCCAGGTGTTCGGCGGCGCGGTGATGGCGCTGCACGCGGCGCAGGGCCCCAAACTGGGCCTGCCGCAGATGATCTCGAGCCGGGTGCAGTTCGGGGTCTATGGCGCCGCCATCCCGATCGTGCTGGTGTGCCTGATGTACCTGGGCTTCACCGCCACCGGCACGGTGCTCTCGGGGCAGGCCATCGGCCAGTTGCTGGGGGTGAGCGACAGCGCCGGCATTCTGATATTCGCGGCGGTCATCGTGCTGGTGACGGTGTTCGGCTACCGCATGATCCACATCATCGGCCGCGTGGCCAGCGTGCTGGGCCTGATCGCCTTCGTCTACCTGTTCAGCCGCGTGATCGCGCTGGGCGACGTGGGGCAATTGCTGCAGATCCGTCATTTCAGCTGGGCCTCGTTCCTGCTCGCGGTGTCGCTGGCGGCGTCCTGGCAGATCGCCTATGGCCCGTATGTGGCGGACTACTCGCGCTACCTGCCCAGCCGGACCTCTTCGTTCGGGACCTTCCTGGCGGTCGGCCTGGGTTCCGTGCTGGGCGCGCAGATCGCGATGACGCTGGGGGTGCTGGCGGCGGCCATGGCGGCGGGCCAGTTCGCCGGCCGCGAGGTGGCCTACATCGTCGGCCTGGGCGGCGCCGGCGCCACCGCGGCGGCGCTGTACTTCAGCATCGCGTTCGGCAAGGTCACCATCTCGACGCTGAACTCGTACGGCAGCTTCATGTGCATCGCCACCATCATCAGCGGCTTTCGCGGCCATGTGGATATCTCGCGGCGCCAGCGGCTGGTGTTCGTGCTGTTGATCGTGGGCGCGGCCACGCTGGTCGCCTGGCTGGGCCAGCATTCGTTCCTGAATGCCTTCAAGTCGTTCATCCTGTTCCTGCTGGCGTTCTTCACGCCCTGGAGCGCCGTGAACCTGGTCGACTATTACTTCATCAACCGCGAGCGCTACGATGTGGCAGCGCTGTCCGATCCCGATGGCCGCTACGGCCGCTGGAACTGGCCCGGCATCCTGGTGTATGTGTTCGGCGTGCTGGTGCAGATGCCGTTTATCTCGACCAAGCTCTATACGGGTCCGCTGGTCGCGCGCCTGGGCGGCGTCGATATCTCGTGGATCATCGGCCTGATCGTGCCCGGGCTGCTCTATTACGTTTTCGCCCGCCGCGATCCCCGGCCCGCGCCCTGTCCGGCCCCGGCGCGGCGTGGCGCCGACATCGCCTGACACCGCATCCCGTCCTGGAGAACAACAACATGGATCTGCACCTCAAACCCGGCCATCTGACGCTGGCGCAACTGCGCCAGGTTTACCAGCATCCGGGCCGCGTGACGCTGGACCCGGCCGCCTACGGGCCGATCGACGCCAGCGTCGCCTGCGTCGAGCGCATCGTTGCCCACGGCCGCACCGCCTATGGCATCAACACCGGCTTTGGCCTGCTGGCCTCCACCCGGATCGCGCGCGAGGATCTGGAGGCGCTGCAAAGCTCGCTGGTGCTGTCGCACGCGGCGGGCGTGGGCGAGCCGCTGGGCGACGACATGGTGCGGCTGATCATGGTGCTCAAGATAAACAGCCTGGCGCGTGGCCGTTCCGGCATCCGGCGCCAGGTCATCGACAGCCTGATCGCGCTGGTCAACGCGGGCGTCTATCCGCACATTCCTCTCAAGGGGTCGGTGGGAGCATCGGGCGACCTGGCGCCGCTGGCGCACATGTCGCTGTTGTTGCTGGGCGAAAGCCGGGCGCGCTGTGACGGCGAATGGCTGCCCGCGAAGGCGGCGCTGGCGCGCGCCGGCCTGGAACCCCTGACGCTGGCGGCCAAGGAAGGCCTGGCGCTGCTGAACGGCACCCAGGTGTCGACCGCCTACGCGCTGCGCGGCCTGTTCGAGGCCGAAGACCTGTTGGCGGCCGGCCTGGTATGCGGCAGCCTCAGCGTCGAGGCCATGCTCGGCTCGCGCGTTCCCTTCGACGCCCGCATCCACGAAGCGCGCGGCCAGCCCGGCCAGATCGACGTGGCCGCGGTATACCGCGACCTGCTGACCGAAGACAGCGAAGTCGGCCATTCGCACGTCGATTGCGGCAAGGTCCAGGACCCCTATTCGCTGCGTTGCCAACCGCAGGTGATGGGCGCCTGCCTGACGCAGGTCCGCCATGTGGCGCAGGTGTTGCAGATCGAGGCCAACGCCGTCTCCGACAACCCCCTGGTGTTCGCCGAACAGGGCGACGTGCTGTCGGGCGGAAATTTCCATGCCGAGCCCGTGGCGCTGGTGGCCGACAACCTGGCCCTGGCGCTGGCCGAGATCGGGGCGCTGTCCGAGCGCCGCATTTCGCTGATGATGGACAAGCACATGTCGCAGTTGCCGCCATTCCTGGTGAGCAATGGCGGCGTCAACTCGGGCTTCATGATCGCGCAGGTCACCGCGGCCGCGCTGGCCAGCGACAACAAGGCCCTGGCCCATCCGGCCAGCGTCGACAGCCTGCCGACGTCGGCCAACCAGGAAGACCACGTATCGATGGCGCCCAACGCCGGCAAGCGGCTCTGGCCGATGGCCGACAATGTGCGCGACATCCTGGCGATCGAATGGCTGGGCGCGTGCCAGGGCCTGGATTTCCGCGCCGGCTTGAAGACATCGCCCAAGCTGGAACGCGCGCGCGGCCTGCTGCGCGGGAAGGTGGCGCACTACGAGAAGGACCGCTTCTTCGCGCCCGACATCGAGGCGGCCAGCCGATTGATCGCGGACCGCCACCTGAACGCGCTGATGCCGCCGGGCCTGTTGCCCAGCCTTTGACCATGTCGATGACGGGAGTGACGCGATGAAACAGGTCTGGCGCAATTGCCACGCCGCGACCATGGCGGGCGGGGAATACGCGACGATCGAACGGGCCGCGCTGGTGACCCGCGGCGATCGTATCGAATGGATCGGTCCCGAGGCGGCGCTGCCGCCGGACGGGGACGCGCCCGTGCACGACCTGGCTGGCGCCTGGGTGACGCCCGGCCTGATCGATTGCCATACCCACCTGGTGTTCGGCGGCGACCGCAGCCAGGAATTCGAGCAGCGCCTGCAGGGCGTGGACTACGCCGTGATCGCGGCGCAGGGCGGCGGCATCGCCAGCACCGTGCGGGCGACCCGCGCCGCTTCGGAGCAGCAGTTGTACGCCAGCGCGCGGCGCCGCGCGCTGCATCTGCTGCGCGATGGCGTGACCACGCTGGAGATCAAGTCGGGCTATGGCCTGGATCTGCCCAACGAGCGCAAGATGCTGCGCGTGGCGCGGCACCTGGGACAGACGCTGCCGTTGACCGTGCGCGCCACCTGCCTGGCCGCGCATGCCCTGCCGCCGGAGTTCGCCGGACGCGCCGACGACTACATCGACGAGGTCGCGCGCCGCATGCTGCCGGTGCTGGCGGCCGAGGGGTTGGTGGACGCGGTCGATGCGTTCTGCGAACACTTGGCATTCTCGCCCGCGCAAGTCGAACGCGTATTCCAGGCCGCGGTCCAGCTGGGCCTGCCGGTGAAGCTGCACGCAGAACAGTTGTCGTCGCTGCATGGCGCCAGCCTGGCCGCGCGCTACGGCGCGCTGTCGGCCGATCACCTTGAATACCTGACCGAGGCGGACGCGCGCGCCATGGCGGCAGCCGGCACGGTGGCGGTGCTGCTGCCCGGCGCGTTCTACGCGCTGCGCGAAACGCAATTGCCGCCGGTCGAACTGTTGCGCCGCCACGGGGTGCCGATCGCGATTTCCAGCGATCTCAACCCCGGCACCTCGCCGGCGCTGTCGTTGCGGCTGATGCTGAGCATGGCCTGCACATTGTTCCGCCTGACGCCGCAGGAGGCGCTGGCCGGCGCCACCGTGCATGCGGCCCGCGCCCTGGGCCTGCAGGCGACGCACGGCGTGCTGGCCGCCGGCATGATGGCGGATTTCGTCGCCTGGGACGTTGCTCATCCGGCCGAATTGGCCTATTGGATTGGCGGCGACCTGCCCAAGCGGGTCATCCGCCACGGCGTCGACGTCCACGCGGCCACGCTGCAATAGCGCGGCCGCGCGGTCGCCGGAGATCAACGGCCCGCGGCCGGTCAGGCCGGCAGGGCCAGCGTGTCGCGCACCGGCAACGCCAGCGGCGCCGGGTCCTGCTGGCCGGCGGGCAGGCGGAAGGTGCTGACCGAGTGCTGCAGGCGCTGGGCCTGTGATTCCAGCGAGGCGGCCGCGGCGGCGGCCTGTTCGACCAGCGCCGCGTTCTGCTGCGTGACGTGGTCCATCTGCGTGACCGCGGTATTGACCTGCCCGATGCCGGTGACCTGTTCACGCGAGGCGGCGGCGATGTCGCCCACCAGCACGGTCAGGCGCTCGATGGCGAGCTGGATCTCTTGCATGGTCCGGCCGGCGGTTTCCACCTGCGCCGCGCCGGCCTGCACGGTTGCGCCGGACGCGCCGAGCAGCTGTTTGATTTCCTTGGCGGCGCTGGCGCTGCGCTGTGCCAGCGAACGCACTTCGCCGGCAACCACGGCGAAGCCCTTGCCCTGCTCGCCGGCGCGGGCGGCTTCGACCGCGGCATTCAGCGCCAGTATGTTGGTCTGGAACGCGATTCCGTCGATGACGCCGACGATATCCTCGATACGTCCCGAGTCCTGGGCGATCTCGCGCATTGTGGCGACCGCGCTCTGCACCGCCGCGCCGCCGCGACGAGCCACTTCCGAGGCCTCGGCGGCCATGGCGTTGGCCTGGCGCGCGTTGTCGGCGTTGCTGGTGACGGTGGACAGCAGTTCCTCCATGCTGGCGGCGGTCTCTTCGAGGGAGGCGGCCTGCTGTTCGGTGCGGCTGGAAAGGTCCTGGTTGCCAGCGGCGATTTCACTGGAGCCGGTGTTGATCTCGGCCACGCCGTCGCGCACCGCGTGCACCGTGCGCACCAGGCTGGCCTGCATTTCCTGCAGATAGGGAATCAGCTGGCCGACGCAGTTCCTGCCATAGGGCGCGATGGGCGCGGTCAGGTCCCCGGCGGCGATGTGCTGGAAGTGGCGCTTGACCTGGTCCAGCGGCTGGCGCACGAAGCGCACCACGTAGCGGTCGCCCAGAACCAGCAGCAGCAGGCAGATGCCGAGCAGCACGCCGATGCCCGTGTAGGCCTGCTGGCGTTCCCGCTGCGCGCTGTTGCGCAGGGCGTCCTGGCGTTCCTGCGCATAGGCCTCGTAGTTCTCGATGGCCTTGCCGAAGGCGCGGCTGGCGGCGATGACCGGGCCGGCGGCGTGCGCGCGGGCCTTTTCGAGGTCCTCGGCCGCCAGGAAGCCGCGCTGGATCGCGATGCCATCGTTGACCAGCGCATTGAAGCCGCCTTGCAGCGGTTCGAGTATCGAGGCGGGCGCGCTGTCCTTGGCCGATTCGAGGAAAGCGGCCTGATTCTTGCGGGCGGCCTCCAACGCGGCGTCGATCGCTCGGCCTTCTTCCGCCGCGGGGGCGGCCAGACCGTCGCGGACGTATTCCATCTGGCGCGCCAACCGCAGGCGGGCGCGCATGATCTGGTCGTTGACGCGGGAGAGGGATGAGACTTCGTTCAGGAGTTCATAGCTGGCGGCGAGCGCTTCACCGGAGCTTTGCAACCCTTTTACGCTGATGGCCGACTGGCCGGCTAGCAGGACACTGATCGTGAGCAGCGTGCACAGGATCATGCGGCGGATGGTGATGTCTTTCAGGAACTGTGTCATACGCGTCATTCAGGGAGGTACGGGACTACACCCGGACAACGGCCCGCCCTGAACGAATATTTAGCGCGTGTTGCACATCTTACGTATGTGTCTGGCGATCACCGATATATAACGACATTAACCGCAATAAAACGGCGATTTCAACGCGCCGCCGGCGCATCAGCGGGCTCGACCGCGCCGAAACGCAGCCGCGCGAAGCTGGCCAGGCTGGCCAGCGCGGCGCACAGGCCGCCCAGCCACAGCGCCATCACCGCGCCATGGGTGCTCGAGACATTGAAGCAGGCGGCCACCAGCGCGGCGCCGCTGGCCTGTCCCAGCAGGCGCACCGTTCCGATCATGCCGCTGGCGCCGCCCGCGCGCGATGGCGGCGCCGAGGTCATGATGGCGCGCAGGTTGGGCGACTGGAAAAACCCGAAGCCGGCGCCGCACAACGCCATGCGCCACGAGATGTCCCATGCGGATGGCGCGGCCGGCAGCAAGGCCAGCGATGCCATGCCCAGGGCCAGCAAGGCCAGGCCGACGCCGCCCAGCATGCCGGCCGGATAGCGGTCCGACAGGCGGCCGGCGATGGGCGCCATGAAGGCCACCACGACCGGCCAGGGCGTGATGAGAAAGCCTGTGTGCACCTGCGTGTAGCCGAGCACGGTCTGGAACAGGAATGGCAGCGACACGAAGGCCAGCGCCTGCGCCGCGAACGCGCATACGGCGGTGGCGGCCGACAGCGCGAACAGCGGCCGGCGCAACAGGTCCACCGCCAGGATGGGCGCGGGATGGCCGGCCTGGCGCCGCATCAGCAGCCACAGGCTGGCGGCCGCCAGGCCCCATTCCAGCGTGACGCGCTGCCACGGCGCACCGTGCGCCAGTTCGTTCGACCCCAGCACGAACAGTCCCAGCGTCAACGCGCACAGCGCGGCGGCCAGCCCGTCGAAACCGTGCGGCGCGCGCGTCGTGGGGGGCAGGCCGCGCAGGCCCAGCACCATGGCCAGCAGGCCGATAGGCACGTTGACCAGGAACAGCCAATGCCATGATCCCAGCAGCAGGATGGTGGAGGCCGCCGTCGGGCCGGCCGCGAAGGACAGTCCCACCACCATGGCGTTCAGGCCCATGCCCCGTCCCAGCACCGGCGCGGGATAGATGAAGCGCAGCAGCGCCGCGTTCACGCTCATGACGCCGGCCGCGCCCAGCCCCTGCAGGATGCGCGCGGCCACCAGCACAGGCAGGGTGGGCGCCAGCCCACAGGCCAGCGACGCCAGCGTGAACACCACGATGCCGACCATGTAGACGCGGCGATGCCCGAGGATCTCGCCGAGCGCGGCAGCCGGCAGCAGGCCGGCGACCATCGCCAGCTGGTAGCCGCTGATGACCCAGATCGAACCCGCGTCGCTGGCCCGCAGGTCGCGCGCAATGGTGGGCAGCGCGGTGTTGGCGATGGCGGTGTCCAGGCTGGCCATGCAGACCGCCAGCATCACGGCCAGCAAGGCGCCCAGGCGTTCGGAGGCCGGCAGGCCCTGGCCTGCGGGGTGGATGGTGTTGCGTGAGAAGGAGAACATGGGATGCCGTGGCCTGGCGCCGGGGCGAGGGGGGCGCCGGCTGTGGGGAAGCGTCGATTCTAGTGCGACATGTCGATTCAACGCTTCGTCAGGCGCCGGCGCGCCTCGGCAGCGCTGACGGCCGATTATCTGGCCGCGTCCGGATAATGCGACCGGGCAGTGACTTTCGCATGCGGCCAGATAATCTCCCGTGCGTAATTTCCAGCCCGGGAAATCCTCCCGTATTTGAATATTGGTTACTAATTGAAATTCTCTAGTGTGCTGAATTACAACAATTTATCCGGCATCGATCCAATCGTGTTTTCATAGGGAACTTCAATTTCTTTTCCCCGATTTTTAATCCGGTTGGTGAGAAGTGGTAAATGTCGGGGATGTTGAATTAAACAAATTGTGCGAAACCGGTTTATTGGCCGTACCATTATTCTTCACGCAGGTCTGACAGTGCAGCGGTATTTCGTGGGAGTGATTCATGAAACGCTTGTCCTTGTGCGCGACGACTCTGACTTTCACCCTGGCGACGGCCGCGGCCTGGCCCGAAGCGGCGCGGGCCCAGACCACGGCCAACATGGCGGTGACGCTGACCATCACCGCGAACTGCACCATCGGTGCGAATAATCTCAGTTTCGGCAGCCACGGCGTGCTCAATACCGCGCTGAACAACACCACCACGGTCAACGTGACCTGCACCAACACCACGCCCTACACGGTGGGCCTGAGCGCTGGCACCGGCACCGGCTCCACCTTCGCCACGCGCTACATGCAGGGCACCACTACCGGCAACACGACGTCCGTGGTGTCCTACCAGTTGTACCAGCCCGCGCCCAACCAGACGGTGGTCTGGGGCGACACCGGCACCGCCGATCGTGTCGGCGGCACCGGCAACGGCTCGTCGCAAGCGCTGACCGTGAACGGCACCGTGCCGGCGCAGACCACGCCCGCGCCCGACACGTATTCGTCCACTGTCACCGCGACGGTGTACTTCTAGTGGCCCGCGTCCTGCGCGGGCTGGCCGTGGCGATATGGGCCGGCTGGATCAGCCTGGCGGCAATGCCGATCCAGGCCGCCACCCTGCAGATTTCGCCGGTGCTGGTGGACCTGGCGCCGCAGCAGGGCGCCTCCGGCATCCTGCTGCGCAACCCGGGCGCAACCCCGATCTACGGCCAGGTACGCGTGTATGCCTGGGACCAGGCGCAGGGCGATGACGTGTTGACTCCCACGCAAGAGATCCAGGCCAGTCCGCCGATCATCCAGGTGCCGCCCAACGGCGAGCAACTGGTGCGCCTGGTGCGCGTGAGCAAGGAACTGGCTCCGATGGAGCAAAGCTACCGGCTGGTGATCGACGAAATCCCCGACCCCGCGACATCGCGCGTCAATGGCGTGGTGCTGCGCATGCGCTATTCCGTGCCGGTGTTCGTCGCGGGCGCCACGCCGGAGCGGGTGCCTGAACTGGCCTGGCACCTGGCCCGGCAGGGCAAGGAATGGGTGCTTCGGTTGGGCAACAGCGGCAGCCGCTATGCCCAGGTGGCGTCGCTGCAGTTGCTGTCGAGTGGTGACACGCCGCTGGCGAAGGTGGACGGCCTGTTGGGATATGCGCTGGCCGGTCGCGAGCGCTTGTGGCGCTTTCCCGCCAGGCATGACGCGGCCGGTCCGATCAGAATACGGGCCCTGGTGAACGGCAGCTTCGTCACCATCACACCGCGAGTCGACTGACCGATTGCGTCCCGCGCCGCCGTGCCGGTGGCCGGCGGGGGTAAGAGAAGGCAGCCCATGGCAGTACGTGCGATCCGTGCTGGCGGGCGCTGTGCCTGCCGCCTCGTGCTCGCGTTGTCCGGCGCGGCGGCGGCGGCGGCGGACCTGCCCATCCAACTGGTGTCGTTCGGTGACATCACCGAACGCGACGTCTATTTGGAGGTGAGTATCAACGGCGTGAACACCACGCAACTGTTGCGCTTCCGGGACGCGCAGGGCCGGCTGTCCGCCAGCGCCGGCGCGCTGGGCTCGGTCGGCGTGGATGTGAGCAGGCTGGGCGCTTCCCGCGCCAGCGAGATTGCGCTCGACGACATCGCAGGGCTGCGCTACACCTACAACGCCGCGATGCAGACGGTGAACCTGGTGGTGCCGGACGCGTTGCGCCGTCCTTTCGAAGTGGATACGCGGGGCGTGCCCCAGACCCCGCGCGCCACCTCGGGGCGAGGGCTGATCCTGAACTATGAGGCGTATGCCCAGACCGACGCATTCAACAAGGTATCGATGTACAGCGAGCAGCGCTACTTCGATCCCCAAGGCACGCTGAACAATACCGGGACCGCATACCTGGGCGGGCGCGCGGACCGCTATGTCCGCTACGACACCTATTGGACCCACTCCGACCAGGATACCCTGCGCACGCTGCGGATCGGCGATACCATCACCTCGTCGCTGAACTGGTCGCGCTCTGTGCGCGTGGCGGGCATCCAGTGGGGCCGCAACTTCGCGCTGCGGCCCGACTTGGTGACGTTTCCCGTGTCGTCGTTGAGCGCCTCGTCAGTGGTGCCGACGTCGGTGTCGCTGTACGTCAATGGCGTGCAGCAGTATTCCGGCAATGTGCCGGCCGGGCCGTTCGTGGTCAATCAAATCCCCGGTATCACCGGTTCGGGCCAGGCCACGCTGGTCACGCGCGACGCGCTGGGACGCAGCGTCAGTACCTCGGTGCCGCTGTATATCGACACGCGCATGCTGGCCACCGGCCTGTCCAGCTACTCGATCGAGGCCGGCGTCGCAAGGCGCCAGTTCAGTGTGCGTTCGTCCGACTATGACAAGCGGCCCGCCGTGACGGCGTCGGGGCGCTACGGCATGAGCGACGCGTTGACGTTGGAAGGCCATACCGAGTTGAGCGCGGGCGTCTACAACGCCGGCGCCGGCGCACTGGTGCGGCTGGGCCAGGCGGGCGTTGTCAACGGCGCCCTGTCCGGCAGCGCCGGTCAGTACAACGGCGCCCAGGTCAGCCTGGGCTACCAGTACATCGAGCCGGCATTCAGTATCGAGCTGCAAGCCGTGCGCGCGCTCGGCGACTACGGCGATCTGGGCTCGCGTGAGGACGTGCCGGTGCCGCGCCAGACCGACCGAGCCACCTTCTCGCTGCCGTTGACGCAGTCGCAAAGCGTCGCGCTGAGCTATGTCGGTGTCCGCCTGCCGCAGGCGCCGGCCGCCCGGATCGGGTCGGCGTCCTATACCGCCAACTTGCACAGCCGCGTTTCCATGAACATCAGTGCGTACAACGACTTCGCGCAGACCGGTTCGCATGGCGTCTATATCGGTTTGTCCATCCTGCTGGGCGACTCCACCCAGGTCAACGCCTCGGTCGGCCGGCAGGGCGAACAGGGCATCTACAGCGTCGGCGCGCAGCGCAATGTCGACTACGACGGCGGCTGGGGCTGGGGTGTCGAGAATGGGCGCAGCGGCGGTGCGCAGTACAACCAGGGCAAGCTGCAATTCCTGGGCCGCTACGGCCAGCTGACCGCGTTGGGCCAGGACTACGGCGGGCGCGGCCAGGCGGCGGTGCAGGCGGTCGGCGCGCTGGTGTTGATGGACGGTGCGCTGACGCCATCGCGCCGTATCAACGACGGCTTTGCGCTGGTCAGCACCGACGGCACGCCGGACGTGGCGGTGCTGCACGAGAACCGCAAGCTGGGCCGCACCAACAGCGCCGGTCACCTGCTGGTGCCAGACCTGAATTCCTACCAGACCAACCGTCTTTCGATCGACCCCGACGAGCTGCCGGTGGACATGAAGCTGGAGACGACCAAGGCCGTGGCGGTGCCGCAGGCCGGTTCCGGCGTGCTGGTCAAGTTCGCGTTGCAGCGCTATGCGGCGGCGTCGGTCATCCTGCATCTGCCAGACGGCGGCATGCTGCCCGTGGGTGCGCGCGTGGCGCATGTCGAAAGCGGCAAGCAGTCAGTGGTGGGCTACGACGGCATCGCCTTCGTGGAAGACCTGCAGGCCGAAAACCATTTGCGGGTCTCGGGCGGCGCAGTGTCATGCGTGGTCGATTTCCCGTACCGGCACGACCCCGCGCGTCCGTTGCCCACGCTGGGGCCATTCGTCTGCCAGCCATTGAGGGGGCCCGACTCATGAGGTACGCATTGTGCGTGGTGGGACTGTTGCTGGGCCTGGACGCGGCGGCGCCCGCACAGGCCAGCTCCTGCTCGCTGGCGGCAGGTACGACCTCGACAATCAACTTCGGCACGGTCAACCCCCTGTTGCCTGCCGATACGTTTGCCGATTCCAACACCGTTGAGGTCTCCTGCAATTTCACCGCACTGGCGCTCGGGGCGCGCCTGTGTTTCAACATGGGCGTGGGCAACACCAGCCCGTCCACGGGCGCCCGTGCCATGGGCGCGGCTTCGTTCCGCATGAACTACAACCTGTACACCGACAGTAGCCGAACGCAGGTGTGGAGCACGGCCGCCACCACCGGGCCGACGTCGATACTGCTGGTTGGCCCCGCGCTGGGCGGCGACGCCTCCGCCAGGTTCTCCTACTACGCCAAGTTGCCGGGTGGCCAGAGCGGCGTTTCCACGATCGGCAACGCCAACACGCTATACAGCGAAACCTATACCACCGGCGGCTATGTGGACATTTCGATCGGCCTGTTGTCCACCCTGCTGGTGAACTGCCCGATCTCGGCCGCGCTGCTCACGCAACGGTTGTTCATCCCGCTGACCGTGCAGGCGACGGTGCAGAAGAACTGCACCATCAATGCGACCAATCTGGCGTTTCCACCGCAGGGCCTGTTGAAGCAGGCGGTGACAGCCAATGCGCAGGTCACGGTGCGCTGTACCAACAACAACGCCTTTGCCGTGGCGCTCAACGGCGGTTCGGTGGCCAACAACGTGATGGCGCGCAAGATGAAACATGCGACCGCCGCCGACACGGTCGGCTACCAGCTGTACCAGGATGCCAACTATGCGACCGTCTGGGGCGATGGGGTGACCGGCGGCACGACGCTCAATGGCACCGGCACGGGCGCCAACCAAACGTTCACGGTCTATGGGCGCGTGCCCGCGCAGGCCACGCCGCGCCCGGGCAACTACAGCGATACCGTCCTGGTCACGATCACGTTTTGAGCGGCTCTCGCGGCTTGACAGGCCAGAACAATGTGGCCGGTCGTTGCCAGATGCGCCGGCGCACGCCCAGCGCCAGCGCCTTGCGGTCGCCGCGGCGCAGGTTGCGCGAACGCAGCGCCACGTTGAACGCCAGCGCGAAGCTCACGCCCACGTTGAGGATGCCGGTCAACGCAGTGCCCGCCACGGCCATCCAGAACGCGTGTGTATGCACGACCTGCCAGCCCAGCGCGCCGATGGCCGCGCCAATCTGGCCGGCGCTCAGGGTGACGTGGCGGACCTCGACGTGCGGACCGAAGAAACTGACGATGGCCGGTCCCAGACCCAGCATCAATCCCAGCGAGACGTTGCCCGCGATGCCGGATATATTGCGTTGCCAGAAACCGGCCCAGCGCGCCGCGCCTCGCGCGCCGAACAGGTGGCGGATGCGTCGGTCGTAGGCCATCACGTCATGGACGCGGTGCAGCGCGAACCAGTTGTCGGCCCAGCCGGCAACCAGGCTGGACAGCCACAGCAGCACACCGGTTGCGGCGGCGTAGATGGGCGTCGGTCCCCATGCCGAGAACGAGTCCAGCGTCGCCTGCGCCTTCTGCGCGTCAATCAGCGGCCGTTGCAGCCAGTGTTGCGCCGTCCATTGCACCGCCCAGGCCAGCGGGAACACCACCGCAAGGTTGCCGAGGATGGCGGCCGCGTTCGAGCGGATCATAGACAGGGTGTCGTCCAGGAAGGCCTCGCGGCCCTCGGGCGTGTTGGCTTGGTCAAGTCGGTGCGCCAGGGCCGGGCCAGTCATCGCCGGCTGCTTGGTGGCGAGCGTGAAGTGGGCGAAGTGGATGGCCAGAAATCCGCCCGCGTAATTGAGCGAGGCCAGCAGCCCTTCGATGAACTTGTCCAGATGCAGCGAGACAATGAAGAACTTCAGGTAGACCGTCAGCACCATCACCAGGCCGCCGCCCGCCGAGGCCTTGAGCATCGACAGGTATTCCGTGGCGTCGCGCGCGATGTAGTGTTCCCCCGTCTCGGCGGTACGATCCATGACGCGGCGCGCCAATTGCGCAAACGAGGTGGCGGCCAGATGGCGGATGCTGCTGCGCGCCTGCGTCGAACGCACCAGTTCGGCGATCAGGTGCGCGTACTTGTTGCGCTGGGTCGGGTCGACCCATACGCCCAGCAGCAGTTCGATGCGCGCCAGCCGCAGTTTCATGCGTTCGATCTGGAACACCACTTCGACCGATACGCCGTTCTGTTCCAGTTCGGCATAGACGTCACGGGCGCCATCGCGGCAGCCGTCCAGCAAGGCGCGAAACACATTGAGGCGTCTGACGAAGACGTCGCGCGGGGTGTCGGGGGCGCTGTCGCAGAGTTCCGCCGCGGCGGCGGCCAGGGCAAAGAATGGGCTCTCCCGCACCCGGCCGGGCAGGCGCGAGCGGATGTCCTGGCTCAGGCCCGTGGCGCGCACCTGGCTGGCCAGCACCTGGATGCTGGTGGTCAGGGCGTCGACCAGGTGTCGCGGGGGCGGCTCGGGCGCCAGGGGATCGGCGTGGGCGATGCCGTCGCCATGGCGCATGAGGCGCCGCAAGCGGGCGCGGGTTTCCTCGTCAAGCGCCTCGATCCAGGCGGCATCATGCGCCCTGCGGAAGATCAGCGCGAAAAGTCCGAACATGTCGCCGCGGTTGGGCGGAGGCGGCAGCAGCCGCGCCTGCGCGCGCTCCCAGAACTCGCCCCAGAATCCGGGGTGCGAGGCCACGCCGGTGTCACACAGCAGCGAGGTCGGGTCGTTGTCGGTGACCAGCGAGCGCAGCGTGGCGGCCACGGGAGCGGCCAGGGCGGGGTTGTTCTCCAGCACCTGCAGCACATAGCGCAGCCGCGCGTGCTGCGGGTGGCGGCCGTCCTCGGCCGGATCGCGCCCGGGGCGGTCGATCCAGCGGCACAGGTCCACCATCCACAGGTTGCGCTGCGCCAGCGGCGCCTCGGGGTCGGCGCTGGCGAGGATCGTGTCCAGCTGGGGCCCGCCATGCCGCGACGCGCGCCATTTACGCCAGAGAGAGGGCAGCATGATCGTACCTCGCGGATCAGAGCGATTCGGGTTCGCGGCGCAGCGAAAATCCCTGCGCTTCGTTCATGGCCAGGTAGCTGACATTGCGCGACACCACCGGCGGCTTGTCGCCGGCATGCAGGGCGCGCAATTCGTCCAGCACCATCTTGTCGGCCAGGGTCATGCGGTCGATCATGCGCAGGTACTGCATCCAGCTTTCCACCAGGAAGACTTCGCGCCAGACGCCCTCGCGCTCCAGGTCGCGGAACAGCTGCCATTGCTGCGCCCCATTGCGCAGCCGCAGGAGGCGCAATGGCCGCGCCGCATCGATCAGGGCGGTCAGCTTTTCCTTGGGGATCAGGTATTCCACCGCCACCAGCACCGCGCCGTGCTTGGTGTTGAAGCCGGCCGCCGACAGCGCCGGTTCGGTGGCGTCGGCGCGCGCCAGCGATTGGGTGTTGACCTGTTCGGGCAGGCGCGAGCGGTACAGCAGCGCGACGGTGATGGCCAGCATCACGCCGGCCGCCGACAGCGCGCCGGACACGCCCATGGTGCCGGCGAAATGGCCCCACATGAACGAGCCGGCCGCCAGGCCGCCGAAGATCGCGGTCTGGTACAGCGCCAGCGAACGCGCCTTGACCCAGTCGGGCACCAGCATCTGCACCGTGGTGTTGTAGGTGGCCAGCACGCCGATCCAGCAGGCGCCGGACAGCAGCAGCGCCGGAAACGCCAGCCACAGCGTGTCGGTCAGCCCCAGCACCAGCAGGCAGGCGGCCAGCAGGCCGGCCGCGACGCTCACCAGGCCGCTGGCGCCCCAGGCTGCTTGCAGCCGTCGCACCACGGCGCTACCCAGGATGGCGCCCACGCCCAGCGCGCCCAGCATGTAGCCGTACAGCAGCGCGTCGCCCTGCTCGTGGGCGTAGGCCAGCAGCGGCAGCAGCGCCCACAGCGCGCTGGCCGACAGGCCGAAGGCGAAGGCGCGCAGCATCACCACCCGCGTCACGGTGGAATGCTGGGTATAGCGCAGCGCCGCCACCACGCCCTCGAACAGCCGCTCCGGCGGCAGCCGCCGCGCCGGCACGTCGCGGCGCCAGCGCCAGATGGCCCAGATCAGGCTGCCGTAGCAGACACAGTTCAGCAGAAACACGGTGGGCGCGCCGGCGGCGCCCAGCAGCAGGCCGCCGATCGCCGGCCCGACTGCGCGCGCCACGTTGTAGTTGACGCTGTTGAGCAGCACCGCGCTGCCGATGTGCTCGCGCGGCACCTGCTCGCCCACTGCCGCCTGCCAGGCGGGCGTGACGATGGCGCTGCCGATGGCGATGCAGAAGACCGAGATGATCAGGGTGATCGGATGCAGCAGGCCGATATACGCCAGTATCGTGATGAAGATGCCGCCGGCCAGTTCCAGCAGCATGCCGACCAGCATGACCTTGCGGCGGTCGTAGTTGTCCGCCAGCACGCCGGTCAGGATCGACAGCGCCACCAGCGGAAAGGCCGCGGCTACCTGGATCATGGCGACCATCAGCGGGCTGCTCTGTTCGGTGGTGATGACCCAGGCGGCGGCCACCGATTGCGCCCAGGTGCCGAGGTTGGCGAACAGGTTGGCGATCCAGATGATGCGGAACGCCGGGAACGCGAAGGGGGAGAGCGTGCTGACCCGCAGGACGGGTTGAGGGGGCGCGGCGGACGTGCCCGGCGATGTGGGGGGAAGATCGTTGTTGGCCGAAACGGGCTGGAGCATGGAGGCCTCTGTGATCACCCGGACACGGCGGGCGGGGGCCGTCCAATGGTACGCCTATTAGGGGTCCGGGTTAAGACGAGGCAGCCGCGGGACGAGGCAGCCGCGGCGCGCGGCCTGCGCGCCGCGGCGGGAACTAGGGCTTGGGCCGGGCCGGGGGCGGGTAGGCCTGGTTCAGGTACTCGACGATCAGCGGCACCTGTTCGGCCGGGATCGGCGCGCCGTAGGTGCCGACCATCTTCTTGACCTCGGCGTCCCAGAAGCCCGGCGGCATGGGCGGTTGCGACGAAATGTAGTCGACCGAGTGGCACATCAGGCACAGGGTGGCGCCCTGGGCGCCGGGACCGGCGCCGGGGTGCAGGGTGGCGGTTTCCTGCGGCAGCTGGATGTCCAGGGCCAGCGCGGGAACGCAGGCGCCGGCGGCGGCCAGGGCCAGGACGAGGCGGGCGAGTCGGATCATGGCGCTCTCCTCAGGCGGCGTCGACGCACACGGTTTCGACCACGTTGCGCATGTAGCCGGCCGGATTCCACAGCGCCTCCAGCGGTTGGGTGTCGCCGGCCATGTTGGTGGCGCGCGCCTTCAACTGATAGGCGCCGGCCTGCGCGGGGGTGAAGTCGGCGTGCCATTCGCGGAAGGAATAGCGGCCCAGGTCGCGGCCCAGCGTGGCGGCACGCCAGGTCTTGCCGCCGTCGGCCGAGAATTGCACGTCGCGGATGCCGCGGCCGCCATCGAAGGCGATGCCGCGCACCTGCACTCGCCGGCCCTTGGCCACGCGGGCGCCGTCGGCCAGGCTGGTGATGAAGCTGCGCACGTTGTAGCGGCCGATCGGGCGGGTCTTTTCCGGCGCCTTGCCCGCCGGCGTGCAGGCGCAGTCGTTGTCGGGAATGCGGTAGGCCTTCTGCATCCAGAAGCCGTCGAACTCCTTGTCCAGCACCTTGATGTCGGCCAGGTGCTTGACCCAGTAGGTGCCGTAGTAGCCGGGCACCACCAGCCGCACCGGATAGCCGTTGAGCATGGGCAGGTCGGCGCCGTTCATGGCGTAGGCCAGCATCACCTCGCCATCGAGCGCGTGGGCCGCGTCCAGCGCCTTGACGAACTCCGGCGTGCCCTGCAGCACCGGCCGGTCCAGCCCCTCGAACGTCACCTGGCGCGCGCCGGCCTGGATGCCGGCCTTTTCCAGCACGCGCTTGAGCGGGATGCCGAGCCAGCGCGCGTTGCCCATGGCGCCGTTGCCCAGCTGGCCACCGCCCACCCGCGGCTCGAAGAAGCCGCGGCTGTTGCCGGAACATTGGGTCACCGCCACCAGTTCGACCGGCGCGCCGAATCGCTGCTTCAGGTCGGCCAGCGACAATTCCAGCGGCTTGGAGACCAGCCCGCCCACGCGCAGCCGGTAGGCGGCGGGGTCGATGGCCGTGGGGATGTTGCCCAGGTGGTAGCGCACGAAGAAGGCGTCGTTGGGCGTGATCAGGTCTTCGTTGAAGACCGCGAACGGGGTTTCCAGCTGCGGCGGCCGCGAGGTCTGGCGGATCAGCGGGCGCTTCTGCGGATAGGCGATCAGGTCGCGCTCGCCGTTGGCGAAAGGCAGGGTGACGGTGGCCGGGGCCGCCAGGCTGGTGAGGGCGTGGCCGGCCAGCGTGCCGGTCGCGCCCAGGGTACAGGCCTGGCGCAGGAAGCGTCGGCGCCCATCCGGATCGAATGCGCTCATGCTTGTCTCCTCTTGTTTTCTAGTACCCTCGCTTGCCGCGTGGTCGAATCAGGCTACGCCCGTCGACCTGACAAATGCGTTAACAGTTGCGTCGACCGTTCCAATAACCGTGTTTTCCGCGCCACGGGCGCATGGCATCGCGATGAGACTGACTTTCAACCGGCCGGCCTTCGCCGCGCTGCTGGCCGTGACCGCCGTGGAGGCGCTGATCGCCACCCTGGGCAAGCCCTGCCCGCTGTTGCGCGGCTTCGTGGGCGACGTGGTGGCGGTGGGCTGGGCCTATCTGGTGTACCGCAGCTTCATCCGCGCCGGCGTACTGCCATTGGCCGTCGCGGCGCTGTTGACCGGCTACGCGGTCGAACTGGGCCAGTATCTGGCGCGCCACTACGGCTGGCGCCTGGAGCAGCCGGTGCTGCGCGTGATCCTGGGCAGCGTGCCCGACTGGTGGGACATGCTGGCCTACACGCTGGGTTTCCTGCTGGTGCTGTTGCTGGCCGGCGCGCGCCGCATGCGGAGCCCGGGCGCGGGCCCCATTCAAAACACCTGAAAACGCGCGGCGCCCGGCCCATCATTGCGAGCGCCGCGGCTCTGTCGCGCGCCCGGCACGGCGCGCCGCAACGCGGCGCATGCCGATTCAGCCAGCCTGGCCGACCGGGGCGCTGTCGCCGCCCTGCCCGGCAGGCTTCGCCTGCGGGCGCAGACGCGCATTGCGGAACGGGGCCAGGCATTCGGCCCATGACGAAGGGAACAAGGGGGTGGCATGGCGCACCGCATCGCGGCGGGCGTAGTGCGCCAGCAGCTGCTGGCCGATCGGGGCGTCTCCCAGGGGATGGCGGGTGTTCATGGTATTTCCGGATTGCATTGAAAGTGTATTCATTGTACCAGGGTAAACCCTGATCTCCAATCCGTCCGGGTCGATCCAAGTCATTGATATCAGGGGGACAGTCCCTTTTGGCTTCGATGGCAACGGGAATACCCTAGTCGATCAAAATGGTAGACGGTATACAATGTTCTGCATCGGTCGAGGTTTTCGGCCGGCCCCTCCCTCACAGACCTGGAGCGCGTCATGGCAGAACTGATGAACCGAGATGAATTCCGCACCGCGTTGGAAAACGCGATCAAGGGCAAGAGCGCCAATGCCTCGCCTTTTTCCATTGCCTGGGCCGAAGGCAAGCTCAGCCGGGAGCACCTGTCGCGCTGGGCCGAGAACCACTATCACTACGTCGGCCCGTTCGCCGACTACCTGGGCTATCTGTACGCCCGCACGCCCGACACCTACACCGAGGCCAAGGACTTCCTGCTGGCCAACATGTACGAAGAGGAGATCGGCGGCGACCGCCATACCGACCTGCTGATCCGCTTCGCCGAGGCCTGCGGCACCACCCGCGAGCGGGTCACCAACCCCGACAACATGTCGCCCACCACCCGCGCCCTGCAAAGCTGGTGCTACGCGGTGGCCATGCGCGAAGACCCCATCGTGGCGGTGGCCGGCCTGGTGGTGGGCCTGGAATCGCAGGTGCCGTCGATCTATCGCAAGCAGACCCCGACCCTGCGCGAGAAATACGGCTTCACCGACGAGGAGGTCGAGTTCTTCGACCTGCACATCGTGTCCGACGAAATCCATGGCGAACGCGGCTACCAGATCGTGCTGGAGCACGCCAACACGGTCGAGCTGCAGCAGCGCTGCCTGAAGATCTGCGAGATCGGCGCGCAGATGCGGCTGCTGTACACCACCGCGCTCTATACCGACTACGTGCAGCAGGAAATCGCGCTGCCCGAGCTGGGTCTGGCGGCCTGAGCGCCCGAGCCCGCGCTTGCGGCGCCACCCGCGCATGGCGCGGGGCGGCTGCCGCGGCGCTTCACTGGATGACCGATACATGCCTACCGTCACATTCCACAAAGGCGGCCAGACCTACACCGGCGAGGTGCCGGACAACGCCAACCTGGTGGTGCGCGCCGGCATCCGGCAGTTTCCGTTCCCGCACCTGCGCTACGAGTGCGGCATGGGCAAGTGCGCCAAGTGCGCCTGCCGCGTGCTGGCGGGGGCCGAGCACCTGCCGCCGGTGAACTGGAAGGAAAAGAAGCAGCTGGGCGAGCGCATCGACGCCGGCTACCGCCTGGCCTGCCAGTTGTGGCTCGGCCACGATATCGAGCTGGCGCAGGATGTCGAGGTGGCGCTAGCGCGCGAGCCCGCGGCCGCGCTCGAGCAACCCTGACGCCCGCGCCGGGCGTCCCGCGGCGCCAACACGCCCTGGCCCCGGCGCCCAACCCGATGCAAAGGAACCGCGCATGACCCGCGACGCGAATGACGCCGTGTTCGTGATCCTGACGTCCAAGCCCGGCGTGTACCGCACCGAGGTGGACGCGCAGGCCGAGATCGTCGAGACCTACGACTACGCCTGCGACGGCAGGACCCGCGCGGTGTTCAGCATTGCCCGCCTGCGAGGGCCGGCGCGACTGCTGGTCACCGAGGAAACCCCGCCCTACATCGTCAACCGCGTGCCGTCCAAGTTCCTGGAGTCGTTCGCCTCGCTGGCGGCGGCGCGCCGCGAGCTGGCGCATCTGAGCCGCTTCGGCAGCATGCAAACCACCCTGACGCGGCGTCCCGGCCCCGTCGCCGCGGAGCACTGAGCAGCATGGTCAACATCACGTTTCTATCGAATGGCGGCAAGGTGGCCAGCGCGCCCGAGAACAGCAATCTGCTGCGGGTGTCGCTGAAGGAACAGGGCGGCATTCCGTTCAAGTGCGGCGGCGGCCTGTGCGGCACCTGCAAATGCCGCATCGAACAGGGGCTGGAGAACACCGACGCCATCAAGCCCAAGGAACGCAAGCATCTGCGGCCCGAGGATTTCGAGGCCGGCTACCGCATGGCCTGCCAGACTTTCGTGCTGGGCGACGTGGCGGTGTCTTGGGTGGTGCGCGACGGCAAGGGCGTGGTGGTGGACGACGCCGGCCAGGCGACGCCCGTGGCGCCCTGAGCGGGTTGCGGCCGGGGGCCGTGCTCAGGCGGCCGACGAATGCGCCTGGCGCGTCTCGGTGTAGGCCTTGGCGGCGTTGTGCACGTGCTGGCTCGCCAGCAGCGCGGCCAGGTCGCCATTGCCGGCGATGACGGCGTGCAGGATCTGCGAGTGCTCGTCCCAGTTCTGCTTGGCGCGGTGCATGTTGCTGGGCGCGAACAGCAGCGCCGTGCGGTCGCGCAGCGAGCGCATCAGGTCGGTCAGCACCACGTTGCCGCCGATGGTGGCCAGCATCTCGTGGAACTGCGAATTCAGCGCCAGGAACTTGTCCAGCTGCTCGCCGCGCGCGGCCTCGGTGCCTTCGCGCAGAAAGGCCTGCAGGCGCTCGACGGTCTTGTCGTCGCGCCGCTGCGCCGCCAGCTTGGCGTTCAGGCCTTCCAGCGTGGCGCGTACCTCGACCATGTCGTAGGCGACCGCGTCCGACAGCACCGACACCGAGGCGCCGCGGCGCGGCTCGATGGTGACCAGCCCTTCGGCGGCCAGCGCCCGCAGCGCTTCGCGCACCGGGATGCGCGACACGCCCATTTCCTCCGACAGGCGGCCTTCGACCAGGCGGTCGCCGGGCGTGAATTCGCCGCTGAGGATGCGCTCGCGCAGCTTGTCGCGGATGACCGCGAACAACTGCGGATGCTGCTCGCCGATCTTCAGCGGGGCAGATTGCGGCGTGTCTACGGCTTGCGAGCTGACGGGCGTGGTGGTCATGGCGAGCAGGTCTGGCGGAATGGATACAGTCTGCATTGTATTACCGGGATGGGCAGTGGCGGACGCAAGCGGGTTCAACCGGCCCACAGCGCCTTGCCGATCACTCCCAGCGCGCCCACGGCGCAGGCGCCCAGCAGCACGGCGCGCACCGCGCGCGGCGGCAACCGGTGGCGCAGGCGGCCCGACACGGCGAAGCCGGCCAGCAGGAACGGCGCCAGGCTGAGCGCCAGGCCGGCGTGGTAACCGGTGTAGCGCCGCGCCCAGGCCAGCATGGCCAGCGAAAAGAGCGACCCCAGGAACAGCACCATGCCCAGCGTGGCGCGTAGCCGCGGCGGTTCGGCGTGTTGCAGCACCAGGGCGATGGGCGGGGCGCCGACCGAGGTCATGGTGCCCATGATGCCGGACGCCACGCCGGCGCCCGAGACCCGGCCGGGCGTGGCCGCAAAGCGCAGCCCGGCCGCGCTGAGCCCGACCGCGGCCAGGATCAGCGCGGCGAACAGCAGGCCCAGCGTCTGCGGCGCGAAGCGGGCCATGGCGTAGATGGCGATCAGGGTGCCGGCGGCGCGCCCGGTCAGCGCATAGGCGACGGCCCGCCAGTCGATGGCGGCGCGTTCGCGCAGCGCGGTCAGCAGCGAGATGAAGCCGCCCAGCGTCAGCAGGGGGCCGGGGGCGAGCTGGGGAAAGCACAGCGCCGCCACCGGCGCGGCGAACATGGCGAAGCCGATGCCGCCCACGCCCTGCGCCAGCGCGGCGCCGAACACCACCGCCGCCATGGCGGCGTAATGCCAGAGATCGGGTAGGGAAGCCATCATGCCGAATTCGCTCTTTTTGTATACGATAGTCTATTGAAATATCGGCGATGCACCAAACCGGGGCTTGCACCCCAACTTAATGCACTGATTTTTCTCGAATATTCATGGAAATTTCAGAATTATCGCTTTCCCTAGGCGCTGCATATTTCGGTTGGTATGGCAGCAAACGAAATATAGTATACCGAAGTGGCGACCCAACAGCCACGTCGACAAGGGGAATAGCGCATGCAATCGGACGTCGTGCTCAACGCCGCTCACTGGATGTACCTGATCAGCGTCGCCGCGATCATCCTGACGATGATCCTGCGCGCCAACGTGGTGGTGCCGTCGGTGATCGGCACTTTCCTGGTGGTGCTGGCCATCACCGGCAACCCGATCAGCGCGCTGATCGGCATCTTCTCGGCCAGCTTCGTGGCCGCCAAAGAGCTTTTCAACATCTTCCTGGTCATCACCTTCATGACGGCCTTGCTCAACGCGCTCAAGACGCTGCAGGCGGACGTGCGCATGGTGCAGCCGTTCCGGCGGGTGATGCGCGGCGGGCACTCGTCGTTTCTCATCATCGCCCTCTGTACCTACGTGATCTCGCTGTTCTTCTGGCCAACGCCGGCAGTGCCGCTGGTGTCGGCGATCCTGCTGCCCGCGGCCATCGCGGCCGGACTGCCGCCGCTGGCCGGCGCCATGGCGATCGCCATCGCCGGCCAGGGCATGGCGCTGTCTTCGGATTACGTGATCGGCGTGGCGCCGGGCATCAGCGCCAAGGCCGCCGGCGCCGCCGTCAGCGCCGCGGTGGTGGCGGACCGGGCGCTGGTGCTGTCGCTGATCACCGGCGCGGTGGCGCTGACCGCCGCCTACCTGCTGATCCGCAAGCACATCGTGCCGGCCGATGCGGCGCTGCTGTCGGCCTGGCAGGCGCGGGCGCAGGATGGCAGCCTGGCCGAGATCGAGCATTCCGGCTCGTTCGACAAGGCCGAGCTGGCGCGCGGCACCATGGGCGCCAATCCGGCGCTGCCGCGCGGGCCGGGGCTGGACGAGGAGGAGCGGCGCCGGGTGCGCTGGTCGCGGGTGTTCGCGGTGGTGACGCCGCTGGCGTTCCTGGGCGTGATCGCGGTGATGGTGCTGCCGCGCCTGTTCCCGGCGCTGCCCGCGCTGCGCGGCGGCGACGCGGCCGCGCTGGTGGGCGGCGTGGCCTTCGTGGTGATGATGCTGGTGACGCTGGCCGCCGAAGGGCCGCGCAGGATGCTGGACGTGTGTCCCGAGCACGTGACCGACGGCTTCGTGTTCGCTTTCAAGGCAATGGGTTCGGTGCTGCCGATCGCGGGCTTCTTCTTCGTCGGCGCCAACGAGACCGCGGCGCAGATCCTGGGCGTGCCGCAGGCGCAGGCGCCGGGCCTGCTGTTCGAAGTGATCTCGGCGGGCCAGCACCTGATCCCCGAGAACCACTTCCTGGTGGCGTTCGGCGTGCTGCTGGTGGGGATGATCACCGGCATCGACGGCTCGGGCTTCGCCGGCCTGCCGCTGACCGGCACGCTGTCGGGCGCGCTGGGGCCGGTGGTGGGGGTGGATCCGGCGACGCTGGCGGCAGTGGGCCAGATGGGCGCGGTGTGGACCGGCGGCGGCACGCTGATCGCCTGGTCCTCGCTGATCGCGGTGGCCGGGTTCGCGCGGGTGCACGTGCTGTCGTTGGTGCGGGCGCTGCTGCTGCCGGTGGTGCTGGCGCTGTTTGTCTCCACCATCTGCGCCGTCCTGATCTGGCGGTGAGCCCGGCTTGGGGTTTACGCGCATCGCGCCATATTGATTAAAGTATACAATGTTCAGAAATTACCTAAGACGGCCGATTCCCGGGCATCCCGGCCAGCCCGGCAGAGGAAGGACTTCCGTGGACGATCTCTCGCAGCAGGTTTTTCTCAACTACATCGGCGGGGAATGGGTGGCCTGCGCTTCGGGCGTCACGGCGCCCAACCTGAACCCGGCCGACACGTCCGACGTGGTGGGGCGCTTCCAGCAATCGGACGCGGACGACGCCGCCCGCGCCGTGAAGGCCGCCGCGGATGCCTTCGCCGCCTGGCGCGACACGCCGATCTCCAAGCGTGCCGCCATCCTGTTCCGTGCCGCCCAGCACCTGGAAGACCACGCCGACGAGGTGGCGCGCGAGCTGACCCGCGAGGAAGGCAAGGGCCTGGCGCTGGCGCGCGACGAGGTCCTGCGTTCGGCCCAGACCATCCGCTTCTACGCGGTGGAGGGCCAGTCGTTCACCGGCGAGACCTTCGTCAACGACGATCCCGACATGGTGGTCTACAGCCAGCGCGAGCCGCTGGGGGTGGTGACGGTGATCTCGCCGTGGAATTTCCCGATCTCGATCCCGGCCCGCAAGATCGCGCCGGCGCTCATCACGGGCAACACGGTGGTGTTCAAGCCCTCGTCCGATGCGCCGCTGACCGGCTACCGGCTCACCGAGGCCTTCGCCGAGGCGGGCCTGCCGCCGGGCGTGCTGAATTTCGTGACCGGGCCGGCCTCGAAGGTGGGCCAGGCCATCACCACGGCGGCGGCGGTGCGCGCCATTTCCTTCACCGGCTCGACCGCGGCCGGCGAGCAGATCCATCGTGGCGCCGGCCTGACCACGCGCACGCAGATGGAGCTGGGCGGCAAGAACCCGCTGATCGTGCTGGCCGACGCCGACCTGGATCGCGCGGTGGACCTGGCGGTCAAGGGCGGCTTTTCGCTCAGCGGCCAGGCCTGCACCGGCACCAGCCGCCTGCTGGTCGATCGCAAGGTGCTGGCGGCGTTCACCGACAAACTGCTGGCGCGCATGCGCAAGCTGACCATCGGCAACGGCCTGGAGGGCAATTTCGACCTGGGACCGCTGGCCACGCGTAAACAACTCGACACGGTGCTGAGCTACATCGCGGTGGGCAAGCAGGAAGCCACCCACCTGATCGGCGGCGAGCGCCTGGACGGTCCGGGCTTCGAGCGCGGCTATTACGTGACGCCGGCCCTGTTCACGGACGTGACGCAGCAGATGCGGATCGCGCGCGAGGAAATCTTCGGCCCCGTGCTGGCGCTGATCGCGGTGGACGGCTACGACGAGGCCATCGCTTGCGCCAACGACACCGAATACGGCCTGTCCGCGGCCATCGCCACCAGCGACGCGCGCTACGCCCACCGCTTCGCCCGCGACATCCAGGCCGGCACCGTCAAGATCAACCGCACCACCACGGGCAATCTCATCAACGCGCCGTTCGGCGGCCTGAAAAGCTCCAGCACGTCGACGTTCCGTGAATCGGGCCGGGTCGGGCTGGAGTTCTACACGCAGATCAAGACCGTCTACCGCGCCGGCTGACGGCGCCTTCGGAGAACAGACATGAAGCAGATTTATCGCCTGGAACTGGAAGAAGCCCGCGCCATGGTGCGCGCGGCCATCGCCCGCTCGGAGCAGATCGGCGTGCTGGAATCGGTGTGCATCGTCGACGACGGCGGCTATCCGATCGCGCTGGAGCGCATGGACGGCGCCCGCATCACCGGCCCGCAGATCGCCTGGAACAAGGCCTTCACCGCATCCGGGCACAAGCGCTCGACGCACCTGTTCACCACGCCGCCCAATGGGCCGGCGCTGCCCGGCAATGAGGCCTTCGGCATCCAGTGGAGCTTCGAGGGCAAGTTCGCCGCATTCGTGGGCGGCTTTCCCATCGTGGTCAACGACGAGGTCATCGGCGGCGTCGGCCTGAGCGGCGGCAACGGCGAGCAGGACACCCAGGCTGGCCTGGCCGCGTTGGGGGCGCTGGCCGAAATGCTGGAGCCGCGCGGCCTGAAGGTGCTGGTGCAGGCGGACATCAAGAAATAGGCGCTGTCGTCATGGCATACCGTGTCCAGATCCTCGAGACCGGGCAGGCTTTCATGGTCGCGCCGGATGAATCCGTATTGCAGGCGGCCGAGCGCGCCTCGGTGCGGCTGCCGCACGAATGTACCTTCGGAGGCTGCGGCACCTGCCGTATCAAGCTGGCCGAAGGGGCGGTCGACTACGAAGAATTCCCCATGGCGCTGACGCCGGAAGAGGCGGCCCAGGGCTATGCGCTGGCCTGCCAGGCGCGGCCGCGCAGCGATCTGTGCATCAGCGTCGCCAACCCGCGCCAATTCGCCGAGCCGCGGCGCCTGGACGCCACCGTGCACCGCATCGCCGCGCTGTGCGACGACGTCATCCACCTGACGCTGGCGCTGCCGCCGGACACGCCGCTGGACTACGCGCCGGGCCAGTACATGAACGTGGTGTTGCCCGACGGCGCCACCCGCAGCTTCTCGATGGCCTCGGCGCCCGCCGGCAACCTGGTGGATTTCCACGTGCGCCGCATTCCGGGCGGCCGCTACACCGACCAGTGGCTGGGGCAGGCGCGGCCGGGCGCGGCGCTGGAGATCGAGGCGCCGCTGGGTGTGTTCAGCTATCACGAGGAAGATTGGCGGCCGATGATCATGATGGCCACGGGCACCGGCATTGCGCCGATCAAGGCGATCCTGGAATCGCTGCTGGACAATGACGACTGCCCGCCTGTGACGCTCTACTGGGGCATGCGCACCGAGGCCGACCTGTATCTGCGCGAGCAGATCGAAGGCTGGGCTGGCCGGCTGTACGAGTTCAATTTCGTGCCGGTGCTGTCGCGCGCGGGCGCCGACTGGCGGGGCCGGCGCGGCCATGTGCAACAGGCGGTGCTGGCGGACCACGGCGACCTGTCCGAACACGCCTTCTACCTGTGCGGCGCGCCGGCGATGGTCAGCGAGGCGACCACGCTGCTGGCGGGGCGTGGCGCCAGCCTCGATCACATGTACGCCGACAGCTTCACCTTCCAGCACGCGCCGGCCACGGCGGCGATGCCGTAGGGCGGGCTCGCGCGGCGATCCCTAGCGGAACACCAACACCGGCAGCCTGGTGCGCGCCAGCACGCGCTGGGTCTCGCTGCCGAGCAGGAAGCCCGTCATGCCGTGGCGGCCGTGCGACCCCATCACGATCAGGTCGCAGCCGCGTTGCTGCGCCGTGTCGACGATGGCTTCGTGCGGGTGGTCGTTGACCACCACGGCCGTCTCGCAAGGCACCAACGCGTGGCGCGCCTCGGTCTCCAGGCCTTCCAGGTAGCCGGTGGCGTTCTTGCGCGCCTGGTCGGTGTGCTGGGGTTGGTGGGCGCCCAGCATTTCCGCCTGGTAGACCGTCAGGTGGTCTTCCGGAATGGCGCGCAGCAGGGTGATGGCGGCGTTCATTTCCTTGGCGAAAACGAGCGCCTTTTTGAAGGCCGACTCGGACAGCAGGGAGCCGTCCACGGCGATGAGCAGATGCCTGTACATGTTGCGTCTCCTTTGAGAAAAGGAACGTCCAGCAAGGGCGAATCCAGTATAGGCCCGCCCCTGCCCGCAATCCAGTACCGCGTTCGGATGACTGTCCGGCGCCGCCCGCGCCCGCCCTGTCAGGCGCGGCGACGCAGGGTTTCCCCTTCCCCGTCCAGGCCGCGCGGCAGCGCTTCGATCAGGCTGCGCGTGTAGGGATGGCGGGCCTCGCGCCACAGGGTGGCGTTGGGGCCTTCCTCGACGATGCGGCCGGCGTGCATCACCAGCACCCGGTCGGCCAGGTAGTGCACCACCGACAGGTCGTGCGAGATGAACAGGTACGACAGGTTGAACTCGGCCTTCAGGTCGACCAGCAGGTTCAGGATCTGCGCCTGCACCGATACGTCCAGCGCCGACACCGGTTCATCGCAGATCACCAGCGACGGCCGCAGCACCAGGGCGCGGGCGATGCCGATGCGCTGGCGCTGGCCGCCCGAGAACTCGCTGGGGTAGCGCGCCAGGGCGCTCTGCGGCAGGCCGACCGCGTCCAGCATGTGGGCGATGCGGCGGCGCCGTTCCTGGCGATCGGCCACGCGGTGGATGCGCAGCGCCGATTCCAGGATGTCGTTGACCGTGTGGCGCGGGTTGAGCGAGGCGTAGGGGTCCTGGAAGATCATCTGCACGCTCTGGCGGTAGGCGGCCAGGCCGCGCCGGTCCAGGCGCGACGTGTCCTGGCCGCGCAGCAGGACCTGTCCGGCGGCGGGGGCCAGCAGCCGCACCAGGGTGCGTGACAGGGTGGATTTGCCACAGCCTGATTCCCCCACCAGGCCCAGCGTTTCGCCAGGCGCGATCTGGAACGACACGCCGTCCACCGCGTGCTTGGCGCCCTGGGACGTGGCGTAGTCGACACGCAGGTCGCGCACCTGCATCAAGGGCAGGGGATGAGGATCGCCGGCGGTCGGGTCATTGGCCGCGGCCACGCGCGGGGGCGTCACCAGGCCGAATATGGGCCGCCCCGAGGCCGGATCGAGCCGCGAGCGGATTTCCGGCAGGCGTCGCTGGCGATAGTGGGTAGCGTCGTCCAGCCGCAGGGAGGCGCCCAGCAGGCCGCGGGTGTAGGGGTGGCGCGGTCGCGACAGCAACGTGGCGGCAGCGCCTTCCTCGACTTTCTCGCCGCCCACCATCACCGCCACTCGGTCGGCCCAGTCGCCCACCACCGCCAGGTCGTGAGTAATCAGCAGCAGCCCCATGCCGAGTTCCGATCGCAGGTCGTCCAGCAGCCGCAATATCTGCGCCTGCACCGTCACATCGAGGGCAGTGGTGGGTTCGTCGGCCACCAGCAGCGCGGGTTCGCAGGCGATGGCGGCGGCGATCATGGCGCGCTGGCGCTGGCCGCCCGACAGCAGGTGGGGGTAGTCGTCGACGCGCCGCTGCGGCTCGGGCACGCGCACCAGGTCCAGCAGTTCGATCGCGCGTTGCCGCGCGGCCCGGGCCGAGGCGCCGCGATGCAGGCGCAGGGCTTCGCCGATCTGCTGGCCCAGCGTCAGCACCGGGTTCAGGCTGGTCATCGGTTCCTGGAAGATCATGGCGATGCGGTCGCCGCGCAGGGCGCAGCGTTGGCGCTCGGACAGCGCCAGCAGGTCGCGGCCCTCGAACAGGATGCGGCCGCTGGCGCGGGCGTGACGCGGCAGCAGGCCCAGCAGCGCCAACGCGGTGGTGGACTTGCCGCAACCGGATTCGCCCACCAGCGCCAGGGTCTCGCCGGCGGCGATGCGCAGGTCCAGCGCGCTGACGGCCTGATGGCCGGGGAAGGTCACGTTCAGCCCTTGGATGTCGATCAGTGTGCTCATGGGGAGGCAGTCGGTAGCGGGGCGGCGGGCGCCACGGCGGCGCGCCGCCGCAGCTTGGGATTGAGCGCGTCGTTGACGGCGTCGCTCAACAGGTTCAGGGCAAGCACGGCCGCCATGATGGTCAGGCCCGGCAGGGCGGTCATGTACCAGGCGGTGCGCAGCGCCTCGCGCCCGGCCCCGACCATGCTGCCCCAGCTGACCACGTTGGGGTCGCCCAGCCCCAGAAACGACAGGCCGGCCTCGGACAGGATGGCGTTGGCCACCAGAACGGCGGTGGTCACGATGATGGGCGGCAGGGCGTTGGGCAGGATTTCGCGGAAGATGATGCGGGCGTGGCCGGCGCCCAGCGCCTGCGCGGCGCGCACGAATTCGCGTTGGCGCAGGGTGATGAACTCGCCGCGGGTCAGGCGCGCGATGCCGGTCCAGGAGGTCACGCCCAGCGCGAAGATGATGGTCGACAGCGACGGCCCCAGAATCGCCACCAGCACGATCGCCAGCAGGAAAGACGGCACCGTCTGGAACAGTTCGGTCAGGCGCATCAGCACCGCGTCCACGCGCGGCCCGGCGTAGCCGGCAATGGCGCCCACCAGCAGCCCCAGCGCCAGCGCGATGGCGGCGGAGGCGCCGCCCACCAGCAGCGAGACTCGGGCGCCGTGGAACAGGCCGGCCAGGATGTCGCGGCCCATCAGGTCGGTGCCGGCCGGAAATTCCGCGTCGGTGCCGGGCCAGGTGAAGGGCGCGCCGACCATTTCCAGCGGGTCGCCCGGATACAGCCAGCCGGCCGTGGCGGCGGCGGCCACCAGCAACACCAGCACAGCCGCGCCGATGGCGGCGGAAGGCGCCCGCACCAGGCGCGCCAGGAACTTCAAGGCGTGCTTCATGCTTTCCTCACGCGCGGGTCGAGCAGGCCATAGCAGGCATCCACGGCGATGTTCATCACCGCCACCAGCGCCGCGCTCATCAGCAGGATGCCCAGCAGCAGGTTGACGTCGCGGCTGGCGATGGCCTCGAACGACAGTTGCCCCAGGCCGGGCCAGGCGAACACGGTCTCGACCACGATGCTGCCGCCCAGCAGCGCGCTGCTCTGCAGGCCGAGCATGGTGACCACCGGCAGGATGGCGTTGCGCAGCGCGTGGCGCCAGACCACCCGGCCCTCCCTGTTGCCGCGGGCGCGGGCGGTGCGGATGTAGTCTTCCTGCAGCGTCTCGATCATGGACGCGCGCGACAGCCGCGCGTAGATGGCGACGTAATAGATCGCCACCGTGGCCACCGGCAGCACCAGGTGCCGCGCGTAGTCCAGCCACAGCGCGCCGCCGGTATGGGCGGCGCCGACGTCGCGGATGCCGCCGACCGGCAGCCAGTCCAGGTGCACGCCAAAGCCGACGATCAGCATCAACGCGGTCCAGAACATCGGCGCCGAATAGCCCGCCGTGGCCAGGCCCGACAGCAGCGTGTCCAGCAGCCCGTGCGGCCGCCGTGCCGCCAGCACGCCCAGCAGCACGCCCAATGCCACCGACAAGGCCAGGCCGGTGCCGATCAGCGCCAGGGTGGCCGGCAGACGGCCGAAGATCAGGTCGGCCACCGGTTCGCCATAGCGGAACGAATAGCCCAGGTCCAGTGAAGCCAGGCTCTTGAGGTAATAGCCGAGCTGCGCCAGCAGGCCCCGGTCCAGCCCGTAGGCCTGGCGCAGCTCGGCCACGTGGGCGGGAGTGATGCCGCTGTTTTCGGCGGCGATCACGTCCACCAGGTCGCCCGGCACCAGCTTGAGCAGGAAGAAGTTGGCCACTCCGGTGGCGGCCACCACGAACAGGATCTGCAGCAGGTAGCGGACGGGACGGGGCAGGCGCGCAAGCATATCGCCGGCCCCTCAGGCCTTGCCGAGCCAGACGTGGGCGAAGTTGTTGCGCGAGTGCGACGACGCGTCGGTCACGTTGCGCAACTGCTTGTCCCACACGCCGAACCAGCGGAACTCGAACAGGCCGATCAGCGGCAGGTCGCGCTGCGCCAGCCGCTGCAGCTCGTTGTACTGCTCGATGCGTTTTTGCGGATCGGTCTCGACCTGGGCCGCCTCGATGACGCGGTCCATTTCAGGATTGTTGTAGCCGGACACGTTGTACCAGGGCGTGCCACGCGCTTCCGCCTTGCTCCAGTAGCGCGTCTCCACGCCCAGCTGCGGGTCGATCAGCACCGTGCCCCACGAACTGATGAGCTGGAAGTTGTAGTCGGTGAAGACGTTGCGCGTCCAGGTGGCCAGGTCCAGGCCGCGCAGCGTCACGTCGATGCCGATCTTGCGCAGCGCCTGCCGCACGAACTCGCCGGTGCGGCGGTAGTCGTCGCCGAACGGAATGTAGTCGTGCGTCAGCGCGAAGCGCCAGCCGCCGGCGCCGCGCGGGTAGCCGGCTTCGTCCAGCAGTTTCTCGGCCAGCGCCGGGTCGTAGGGATACTGCTGCACGTTGGGGTTGTGATAGGGCTTGACCAGCGACGGCACCGGGCTGACGAAGGGCTCGGCATAGCCGTTCCACACGGTCTTGACCAGCGCCTGCTTGTTGACGGCGTGCGCAATGGCCTGGCGTACCTTCAGGTTCGAAAGGATCGGGTCGCGCAGGTTGGTTTCCAGCCATAGCCAGGCCGCGAAGCCGTTGTAGCCGGCGGTGTCCACCGCCAGCTTGGGCAGTTTGGCGAGCCGGGTGGCGTCGGTGAAGGCGACCGGATTGCGCTCGCCATACGAGACCGCGCCCGTCTCCAGCGCGGTGGCGCGACCGGAGACGTCGGGCACGATCTTCCAGACGATGCGGTCCAGGAACGGGCGCTCGGGCTGCCAGTAGTGCTCATTGCGTTCGAGCACGATGTAGTTGCCGCGGTTCCATTCCTTGAAGACGAACGGCCCGGTGCCCACCGGTTTGTTGTTGTAGGGATTGTTCTGGATGTCGGTGCCTTCGAACAGGTGGCGCGGCAGGATCGGCGCGCCCAGCGAGTCGATGGCATTGAGCGCCACCGGCGTGGGCTGCGACAGGTGCAGCACCACGGTGTGGTCGTCGGGCGTCTCGATCCGCTGCAGGTACTGGAACACGCGGCGCGCGCTGGGCGCGTGCTTGAGCCAGACCTCTTCGGCCGACCATTTCACGTCGGCGGCGGTGAAGGGCTTGCCGTCGTGCCATAGCACGCCCTGGCGCAGCTTGAAGGTGAGGGTCTTGCCGTCTTCCGACACGCTCCAGCTTTCCGCCAGGACCGGCCGCGGCTTCAGGTCGGGGCCGTATTCCACCAGGCCGTCGAAGATCTTGCTCGCGACCGCGCCGGTAGGGGTGGAGGAGTTCAGGTAGAAAGCCAGCGTGGGCGGCTCGGGGTGCACCACCGCGTTCAGCACGCCGCCCTTGACCGCGCCGTCCAGCGTGTTCGGCAGGCTCTGCGTGTCGGCATGGGCGGGCGCCATGATCACGTTGGGAAAGAGGGCGCCGACGCCCATCAGCGCGCCGGCGCCCATCAGCCAGCGGCGCAGGGGGTTGACGGTATCCTGCGGCGCGTCGTTCTCGTGCGCCGGGGGCAAGGGCTGGGTCATGCGGATTCCTTCGGTCGTAAGGGGAGCGGCCGCGTCAGGCGGCCAGGCTGGTCAGGGAAGGCAGGTCGTCGGGCGCCACGCGCAGCAGGGTGGCGAGCAGTTCGCGCCGCCAGGCGTCGTACAGCGCCACGTGGTTGCGCGTGTCCAGGCCGGTGGCGCGCAGGTTCAGTTGCCAGGAGTCGCGCAGGTAGGGGCCGAGCAGACGCTGCACGTCCTCGTCGGCCTGGATCAGGCCCTGGGTCCACTCGTGGCGCTCGCTTTCGTCGGCGCCGGCCAGCTTGCGCAGCCACCATTGCGTGATGCGGATGCGGTGGGCTTCCTCGTCGGGCAGGATGCGGTTCTCGCCGAACTCGCGGTGGCCGAAGTCCAGCACCTTCGCGGTGCGGCGATTCACGAACAGCCGCGCCAGGATGTAGTGCTCGTAGTGGAACTGCCAGGCCAGGAAGTTCTGCCAGTTGCGCAGGGCGAAGCCGCCGACCAGGTCCCAGGCGTCGCGCACGCCCTGCTCGACCTCGGGCCTGGCATCGCGCTCCAGCAGCAGGCTGGCGCGCGCCAGCGAGAATTCGGCGTGGGCCGCGTCATCGCCCAGTTGGCGCGCCAGCGCGAACTGGAAATCGGTGTCGTCGCGGAACAGGCCGGCGATGGCATGTGCCGCCACCTGGGTGATGAACAGATCGTGCACGGTGTTCCAGATCGCGTATTCGCCGGCCGCCTGGCGCTCGGCGGCGGCGGCCAGGTCGCGAGGCGGATCGAGGCGCGCGGCGGGAATGTGCGGCGCGACCGCAAGGCGGATGTCGTCGAACAGGCGCGTTTCCAGCGCGCCGTCGTAATCCAGGGCAATGGGCAGATCCAGTACGGGCATGAAGGCGGCGCGGGTAGTCACGGAAAAGCTCGACTCTAAGCAAGCGCCAAAGCGCGCCGCAAACACTCTTTCGTGATTTGGATATGCCGGCGCCGGGGCTGCTAACAGTAGGGACGAAAGGGAGGGCGGCGCATATACCGATTCCAAATATCCGCATGAGAAATCCGTCCTTCCAAGCGGCGTGGCGGGCCGATAGGCTGCTTCTTTCCCAACTGTCCGCACCCACCCATGCCGCAAGCCGCGAGTTCCTCCCTCCCGATCGATGACGACGAGGCTCCGCGCGTGGTGCCCGCCGCCCGCATCCGCAGCGACGGCGAGGCTATCGAAGCCGCGCAGGCGCTGGCGGCGGATTTCGCCCAGGGCGCGGCGCACCGCGACCAGACGCGCAGCCTGCCGTGGCGCGAGATCGAGCGCTATTCGGCCAGTGGCTTGGGCGGCATCACCGTGCCGCGCGAGTACGGCGGCGCCCAGGTATCCCATGTGACACTGGCGGACGTGTTCCGCATCCTCAGCGCGGCCGACCCGTCGCTGGGCCAGATCCCGCAGAACCACTTCGGTTCGCTCAACCTGCTGCGGCAGGTCGGCACTCCGGCGCAGAAGCGGCGCTACTACGAGGGCGTGCTGGCCGGCCGCAGGCTGGGCAACGCCGGGCCCGAGCGCCACACCCGCCATGCGCGTGACGTGCAGGCGCGGCTGGTGGCCGATGGCGACGGCTATCGCTTGTCAGGCCGCAAGTTCTATTCCACCGGCGCGCTGTACGCGCACTGGATCCCGACCAAGGCGCTGGATACCGAGGACCGGCTGGTGACGGTGCTGCTGGAACGCGGCGCCGCCGGCCTGACGGTGGTGGACGACTGGTCCAGCTTCGGCCAGCGCACCACCGCCAGCGGCACCGTGCTGTTGGACAACGTGCGGGTCGAGGCGAACAGTGTGTTGCCGGCCTGGAAACTGCAGGAGACTCCCGCCTTGCAGGGGCCGTTCGCGCAACTGATGCAGGCCGCCATCGACGCCGGCATTGCCGAGGCGGCCCTGAACGACACCGTGAAATTCCTGCGCGAGCGTGCCCGTCCCTGGGCCGAGGCCGGCGTCGAACGCGCCACGCAGGACCCCTATGTGATCGGCGACGTCGGCCGGCTGTTCATCGACCTGCACGCGGCGCAGGCGGTGCTGGCCGAGGCCGCGGCGCACCTGGATGAAGCCACGCCGCGCGCGCTCGGTGCCGACGACGTCGCCGCCGCCTCGATCGCGGTGGCGCGGGCCAAGGCGCTGACCACCGAGATCGCGCTGGCGGCCAGCGAAACGCTGTTCGAGCTGTCCGGTGCCCGTGCGTCGTTGGCGGAGTTCAACCTGGACCGCCATTGGCGCAACGCCCGCACGCATACCCTGCACGATCCGGTGCGCTGGAAGTACCACGCGGTCGGCGACTATCTGCTGAACGGCCGCCGTCCCAACCGTCATTCCTGGATCTGAGCGATGACCGACACAGCCATTTCCACTCTGGCGCCGCGACGCGCCGCCATCATCGGCAGCGACGGCGAGGCAATCGCGGTGGCGCGCGAGCTAGCCGCCGACTTCGCCCGCGAAGCCGCGCAGCGCGACCGCGAGCGCCGCCTGCCGCTGCCGGAGCTGGAGCGCTATTCGCAATCGGGTCTGTGGGGCATCACCGTGCCGCGCGAGCACGGCGGCGCCGGCGTGTCGCGCGTGACGCTGGCCGAAGTGACGGCCATCATCTCCGGCGCCGACGGCTCGCTCGGGCAGATCCCGCAGAACCATTACTACGCGCTGGAAGTGCTGCGGGTGAACGGCAACGCCGACCAGCAGCGCCGCTTCTACGCCCGCGCCCTGGCGGGCGAACGCTTTGGCAACGCGCTGGCCGAAATCGGCACGCGCACGGCGGCCGAACGCCGCACCCGCCTGTCGGCCGACGGCGGCGGCTGGCGCATCAACGGCAGCAAGTTCTATTGCACCGGCGCGCTCTATGCGCAATGGATTCCCACCGCGACCGTGGGCGAGGACGGCCTGCAGCGGCTGGCCTTCGTGCGCCGCGACAGCCCCGGCGTGGAGGTGATCGACGACTGGTCGGGGTTCGGCCAGCGCGTGACCGGCAGCGGCACCGTGCTGTTCCAGGACGTGGCCGTGCCGGCCGAGGACGTGATGGTGCTGGTCGATCCGGCCGCGCCGCCGAACACCATCAAGCCGCTGGCGCAGATCATCCACGCCGCCATCGACCTGGGCATCGGCCAGGCCGCGCTGGCGGACGCGCTGGATTTCGTGCGCAACCGCTCGCGGCCGTGGATCGACGCCGGCGTCGAGCACGCCGCCGATGATCCCTTGACCATCAGCGAGTTCGGCCGCTTGTCGATCCGCCTGGACGCGGCCCGCGCGCTGGTGGCGCGCGCCGGCCGCATCCTCGACGCCGCCACCGCCGACCCGCAACCTCACCTGGTGGCCGCCGCCGCCATCGCCGTGGCCGAGGCCCGCGCCCTGACCACCGAATCGGCGCTGGCCGCCGGCACCAAGCTGTTCGAACTGGCCGGCACGCAAGCCACGCTCGATCAGCTGAACCTGGACCGCCACTGGCGCAATGCGCGCACCCATACGCTGCACGATCCGGTGCGCTGGAAGCGCCACGCGGTCGGCAACTACTACCTGAACGACGCCGCGCCCGGCCGCGTCGGCACCACCTGATTCCCTCGGAACGGCACGCCATGGCGAAGAAGCAGATCCTCCTGAACGCGTTCAACATGAACTGCGTCGGCCACATCAACCACGGCCTGTGGACCCACCCGCGCGATACCTCGACGCAGTACAAGACGCTGGACTACTGGACCGACCTGGCGCGCCTGCTGGAGCGCGGCCTGTTCGACGGCCTGTTCCTGGCCGATATCGTCGGCGTCTACGACGTATACCAGGACTCGGCCGACCTGACGCTGCGCGAGTCGATCCAGCTGCCGGTCAACGACCCGCTGCTGACCGTATCCGCCATGGCCGCCGCGACCCGCCACCTGGGCTTCGGCGTGACGGTGAACCTGACCTACGAGTCGCCCTACCTGCTGGCGCGCCGCTTCTCGACGCTGGACCACCTGACCGACGGTCGCATCGGCTGGAACATCGTCACCGGCTACCTGGAAAGCGCGGCGCGCGCCATGGGGTTGTCGGAACAGATCGCGCACGACGAACGCTACGACCGCGCCGACGAGTTCCTGGAGGTGGCCTACAAGCTGTGGGAAGGCAGTTGGGACGACGACGCGGTGCGCGCCGACCGGCGCGCGCGTGTCTACGCGGACCCGGCCGCCGTGCGGCGCATCGATCACGAAGGCAAGTACTACAAGGTCCAGGGCTACCATCTTTCGGAGCCGTCGCGCCAGCGCACGCCGGTGCTGTACCAGGCCGGCTCCTCGGGCCGCGGCCAGGCCTTCGCGGCGCGCCACGCCGAATGCGTGTTCGTGTCGAGCCAGACCAAGGAAGGCCTGCGCAAACTGGTGGCGGGCGTGCGCGAATCGGTGGCGCGCGAGGGCCGCGACCCGCGCGACATCAAGTTCTTCATGGGCGTGACGGCGGTGGTGGGACGCACGGAGGCCGAGGCGCGCGAGAAGCACGCGGAGTACCTGCGCTACGCCAATCCGGAAGCGGGCCTGGCCCACTACGCCAGCTCAACCGGCATCGACTTCTCGCGCTACGCGGCGGACGAACCGATCCGCTACGTGAAGAACAACGCGATCGAGTCGGCGGTAAAGAACCTGACGGTGGCGCGCACCGACCGCACGGTGCGGGATCTGTTGGCCGACATGGCGCTGGGCGGACGCTATCCGGCGCTGGTGGGCAGCGCGTCGCAGGTGGCCGATGAGCTGGCGTCGTGGGTCGAAGAGACGGACATCGATGGCTTCAACCTGGCGAGGACGGTGACGCCGGAGTGCTATGCGGATTTCGTGGATCTGGTGGTGCCGGAGTTGCAGGAGCGAGGCGTGTACAAGACGGCTTATGCGGAGGGGACGTTGCGGGAGAAGTTGTTCGGGGCGGGGCGGGCGTTGCTGGCGGGGGGGCATGCTGCTGGGGAGTATCGGCGGGTGGTGGCGTAGGTTTTTTTTGTTGGCGGGTGAGTTTGTGCTTCGTAGGTCGCCCCTCGGGCGGGCGGACCCGATGGCGGGCGCCCACGATTGCGGTCCGGAGCGTTCGCTCCGGACTGCCCCATCCTCATCCTCGTCCTCGCCTTCGGCGACTCCTTCGGATTCCGTCGGGCGCATCGAGGTTGCCCGCCATCGGGTCCGCCCGCCCGAGGGGCTGCGAGCGTCTAGGCTTGTCGCGCTGTTAGACCTGTGTGCGGGGAAGGGAATCTACAGGGCTGCCCATCGCGGCCGCGCGGGCGGCCACGATGGGCGTCTGTGCATTTGAGCGTGCTGCGGGTGCGCTGCGCGCTGGCGGTGGGCGGTTTTCTAATGGTTCCGCACGTCAGGGGGGAAGGGCGGTGGTGGTCGGCGCGGCATAAGGCATGTTGCGCGGGACGACCTCTCGCGCCGACCACAAACCGTTGTGATGCCAACGGGCTTTCACTAGCAAACGATTTGGTCTCTCCCACACGCGAGAGCGCCATCACCCCGACGCAAGACGCCGCGTAAGCCGCAAAAGGCCGCCCGCGCGGCCGGCTTGCGGCGGGCCCCGCAAGACCCTCCCTCCAGCCCCGATGTGCGCCAAAACGCCAAGCACACCGTCCGCCCCAACGCCCGAGGCTAAGCCTCATCGCGAGCGCGTGGCGGGGTCGGTGGGGGATGGCGGGGCGTGTAGATGCGCCCGGCGGAAACCGTAGGGAGCCGAAGGCGTACGAGGTTGAGCCCGGGGCAGTCCGGAGCGAACGCTCCGGACCGCAATCGTAGCCCCGCCATCCCCCACCGACCCCGACACGCGCGCCTTAAGAACTCAAATCCCCCCCATCCCCCAAAAAACCAAAACCCCCAGCAATAACGTCATATTTCCAAAACGACAAAGCAACCCAAACCATCAACCCACAACACATATCCTCATACCCACTAAGTATTTTTCCCAAGGATTTCGCAATGACAGAATCCAGTCATCCCATTCGAATCCCGTCGGAAAAACACGATGTCCTTCACCCGCCACCTGCTCACCGCCGCCACCCTCGCCCTGGCCCTGACCAGTACGGCCCACGCCGACGCGCAAGAGAAAAAGACCATCACCGTCGGCATCTCCGTCGGCACCACCGAAAAGATCTTCGACGTCGTCAAGCAGGTCGCCGCCCGTGAAGGCCTGGAGATCAAGCTGGTCAAGTTCAACGACTACCAACTCCCGAATGCCGCCCTCAACGCCGGCGACCTCGACGCCAATGCCTTCCAGCACAAGCCGTTCCTCGACAACCAGATCAAGGCGCGCGGCTTCGACATCGTTCCCGTCGGCCTGACCGTCACCGCGCCGCTGGGCTTCTACTCGCGCAAGATCAAGTCGCTCAACGACCTGCCCGAAGGCGCGTCGGTCGGCATCCAGAACGATCCGTCCAATGGCAACCGCGCCCTGCGCCTGCTGGCCGCCTACAAGCTCATCACCCTCAAGCCGGAGGCCGAGCAGAAGAACAACGCCACTCCGCTGGACGTGGTGTCCAACCCGCGCAAGCTCAAGCTGGTGGCGCTGGATGCGGCGCAGCTACCGCGTTCGCTCGATGACCTGACGGCCGCCTCGATCAACAACGACTACGCCACCCAGGCCGGCCTGGTGCCGGCGCGCGATGCCATCGGCCGCGAGGCCGCCGACGGCCCTTATGCCAACGTGATCGCGGTGCGCACCAAGGACCGCGACCAGCCCTGGGTCAGGAAGCTGGTCGCCGCCTATCAATCGCCCGAAGTGCGCAGCTTCATCGAAAGCGAATTCAAGGGTTCGCTGATTCCCGCCTTCTGATCCGCGCAGGCGCCGCGCACGACTCTCCAACGCAACACCGGCATCCAACATGAGCATCCTTACCCTGGCGGGCAGCCCGTCGCAGCGTTCCCGTTCCTCCGCCTTGCTGCGCCATGCCGCGCACCTGTTGCGCGCGCGCGGGCTGGCCATCGCCGAACTGGGACTGCGCGACCTGCCCGCCGAAGACCTGATCGAAGGTCATTACGCCGGTCCGGCCGCGAACGCCCTGCGGGCCCGCGTGGCGGCGGTCGACGCGGTGCTGATCTCGACGCCGGTCTACAAGGCGTCGTTTTCCGGAGGCTTGAAGGCGGTGCTGGACCTGCTGGATGAAAAGGCGCTGGCGGGCAAGGTGGTGCTGCCCATCGCCACCGGGGGCAGCCCGGCCCATCTGCTGGCGCTGGAGTACGGGCTCAAGCCGGTGCTGTCGGCGCTGGGCGCGCGCCACATCCTGGCCGGCGTCTACGCCACGGACAAGCAGGTGCGCGTCGATGATGACGGCGCCAGCCATATCGATGACGACGTGCGCACGCGGCTGGAGGACTCGGTGGAGCGCCTGGCCGAGCAGCTGCGGCCGCGCGGGGTGGTCGTCAATGAAGCCTTCGATCTCGGCCGGCTCGCGCTCGCGGGCGGCTTCAGCGTCTGAACCAAAAAGGGGTTTCCATGCGCAGCATCATCTGGATATCGCGTCTTTCCGTCTTCCGCTGGCTGGCGGCGCTGCTGTGCGCGGCGTTGCTGTGGCCCGCCGCGCAGGCGCAGGACGCCAAGACGTTGCGCATCGGCTTCCAGAAGTACGGCACGCTGACCATCGTGCGCGCCCTGGGCGACCTGGACAAGCGCCTGGCGGCGCAGGGCATCACGGTGAAATGGACCGAGTTTCCCGCCGGCCCGCAGCTGCTGGAAGGACTGAACGTCGGCTCGATCGACTTCGGCACGGTGGGCGAGGCGCCGCCGGTGTTCGCGCAGGCCGCCGGCGCTGCGTTGGTGTACGTCGGCAACGAACCGCCGTCGCCCACCAGCGAGGCGATCCTGGTGCCCAAGGATTCGCCGATCAAGCGCGTGGCCGACCTGAAGGGCAAGAAGGTCGCGTTGAACAAGGGCTCCAACGTGCACTACCTGCTGGTCAAGCAGCTCGAGCGCGCCGGCGTGCCCTATGCCGACGTGAACGTTGCCTACCTGACACCGGCCGACGCCCGCGCCGCCTTCGAGCGCGGATCGGTCGACGCCTGGGTGATCTGGGATCCGTTCCAGGCCGCGGCCGAGAAGCAATTGGGCGCGCGCGTGCTGGCCGATGGCACCGGCGTGGTCAAGAACTACCAGTTCTTCCTGGCCGCGCGGCCGTACCAGCAAGCGCATCCCGAAGTGATCCAGACCGTGCTGGAAGAGATCCGCAAGGGCGACCTGTGGGCGCGCGATCATCGCGCCGAGGCCGTGGCGCTGCTGCAGCCGGTGCTGGGACTGGACAAGGCGGTGGTCGAACTGGCGGCCGAGCGGCTGGCCTACGGCGTGCAGCCGATCACCCGGGAAGTGCTGCTGGAACAGCAGCAGGTGGCCGATGCGTTCCACGCGCTCAAGCTGATTCCCAAACCCCTCAACGTGTTCGACGCCGCGCCGTCGGGCCTGAAATAGACAAGGGCAGGCATTCCATGGACGTCTTCTGGTTCATTCCCACCCACGGCGATTCGCGTTATCTCGGCACCAGCCGCGGCGCGCGCGCGGCGGGCTATGACTACTTCCGCCAGGTGGCGGTGGCCGCCGACACGCTGGGCTACGACGGCGTGCTGCTGCCCACCGGCCGCTCCTGCGAGGATGCGTGGGTGGTGGCCTCCAGCCTGATCGGCGCCACGCGCCGGCTCAAGTTCCTGGTGGCGATCCGCCCCGGCGTCAGCTCGCCGCAATTCTCGGCGCGCATGGCCGCCACCTTCGACCGCCTGTCCGAAGGGCGGCTGCTGGTCAACGTGGTGACCGGCGGCGACCCCGGCGAGCTGGAGGGCGATGGCGTCTTCGTCAGCCACGACGAACGCTACGCCATCACCGCTGACTACCTGCGCATCTGGCGCGGCATCCTGGCAAACAGCCACGAGGCCGAGGGCTATAGCTTCGAGGGCGAGCAACTGGTGTCCAAGGGCGGCAAGGTGATCTACCCGCCGGTGCAGAAGCCGTATCCGCCGCTGTATTTCGGCGGTTCGTCGGAGGCCGCGCACGAGCTGGCCGCCGAACAGCTCGACGTGTACCTGACCTGGGGCGAACCGCCCGAGGCCGTGGCGAAAAAGATCGCCGACATCAAGGCGCGCGCCGCGCGGCATGGCCGCACGGTGCGCTTCGGCATCCGCCTGCATGTCATCGTGCGCGAGACCGAGGCGGCCGCCTGGGCCGCCGCCGATGCCCTCATCAGCCACCTGAGCGAGGACGCCGTGCGCGCCGCGCAGACGGCGTTCTCGAAAATGGATTCCGAAGGCCAGCGCCGCATGGCGGCGCTGCACGGCGGCAAGCTCAACGACGAGCATGGCGGCCGCAAGCACCTGGAGATCTCGCCCAACCTGTGGGCCGGCGTGGGCCTGGTGCGCGGCGGCGCGGGCACCGCCCTGGTGGGCGACCCCGAGACCGTGGCCGCGCGCATCCAGGAATATGCCGACCTGGGCATTGAGACCTTCATCTTCTCCGGCTATCCGCACCTGGAAGAGTCGTACCGCTTTGCCGAGCTGGTGTTTCCGCTGCTGCCCGGCAAGGGCGGCAGGCAGGTCGGCAACACGGTGCTCACGGGGCCGTTCGGCGAAGTCATGGCCACCGAACTGGTGCCCAAGGAAGCGGCCAGCTGATGGATGCCGGCCGCAAGCCCGGCTGGCGCGCGGCGCTGGCGCCCTGGCTGGTCCCGGCCCTGATCCTGGGCCTGTGGCAACTGGCCGCGCAGGCCGGCTGGCTGTCGTCGCGCATCCTGCCGGCGCCGTCGGCGGTGGCGGCGGCAGCCTGGTCGCTGGCGGTGTCGGGCGAGCTTTGGCAGCACGTGCGCATCAGCGCCCTGCGGGCCTTGTGGGGCCTGCTGCTGGGCGGCGGGCTGGGCCTGGCGCTGGGCTTGCTGAACGGTTCCTCGCGCACCGCCGAGACCCTGCTGGACACCACCTTGCAGATGATCCGCAACATCCCGGTGCTGGCGCTGATCCCGCTGGTCATCCTGTGGTTCGGCATCGAAGAGACCGCCAAGCTGGCGCTGCTGTCGCTGGGCGTGTTCTTCCCCGTGTATCTCAACACCTTCCATGGCATCCGCTCGGTCGATCCCGCGTTGATCGAGATGGGGCGTTCCTATGGCCTGTCCGGCTGGCCGCTGTATCGCGACGTCATCCTGCCGGGCGCGCTGCCTTCGATCCTGGTGGGCCTGCGTTTCGCGCTGGGGTTGGTGTGGGTGATCCTGATCGTGACCGAGACGATATCGGCGCAATCCGGCATCGGCTACATGACCATGAACGCGCGTGAGTTCCTGCAGACCGACGTGGTGCTGCTGGGCATCCTGCTGTATGCGCTGCTGGGCAAGGCCGCCGACACCCTGGCGCGGGCGCTGGAGCATCGCCTGCTGCGCTGGAACCCGGCCTACCGGCCGGCCTGAACGCCATCCTCGCGACGAGACGCCATGGCCAAGATCCATCCCCATCCCGATACCGACCGTGCACCCGCCACCGGCGCCGCGCCGGCGCGCGCGGCCGATACCGCCAGCGCTGTCCAGGCCCTGGCCGAGCAACTGGCGGCGACCGCCGTCGAACGCGACCGCCAGGGCGGCCACGCCGCCGCCGAACGCGAACGGATCCGCGCCAGCGGCCTGCTGCGCCTGTCGGTGCCGACGCAGTACGGCGGCGCCGGCGCAAGCTGGTCGACTGTTCTGGCGGCGGTGCGCACGCTGGCCGAGGCCGACAGCGCGCTGGCGCACGTGTTCGGCTTCCATCATCTGCAAGTGGCGGGCGTGCTGCTCTATGGCACGCCTGAACAGCACGCGTATTTCCTGACGCCCACGGTCGAACGCAATCTGTTCTGGGGCAATGCGCTCAATCCGCTCGACCGCCGGGTGGTGGCGCGCGCCGAATTGGACGGCTACCGCATCGACGGCGTCAAGAACTTCAGCTCCGGCTCGGTCGGATCCGACCTGCTGACCTTCTCCGCCTGGCACAAGCCTTCGGGCACGGCGCTGATCGCCGCGCTGCCCACGCGCGCCGATGGCATCACCGTCAATCCCGACTGGGATGCCTTCGGCCAGCGCCAGACCGACAGCGGCACGGTGCGCTTCGATCATGTGTGGCTGGAGCCGGTGCAGGTGCTGCAGGCGCCTGGCGTCGCGCCCACGCCGCGCGCCACGCTGCGCTCTCAGGTGGCGCAGCTGATCATGACCAACCTGTACCTGGGCATCGCCCGCGGCGCCTTCCAGGAAGCGCGCCGCTATGTGCGCGAGGACGCCCGGCCCTGGTTCGCGTCGGGCGTGCAGCGCCATGCCGACGATCCCTACGTGCAGGAGCGCTTCGGCGAGTTCTGGCTGCGGGTGCAGGCGGCGCAGGCGCTGGCCGACCTGGCGGGCCAGCGGCTCGACGCGGCGCTGGCGCGCGGCCCGTCGTTGACCGCCGACGAACGTGGCGAGGTGGCGGTGGCCGGCGCCCAGGCCAAGGTGCTGGCGCACCGCGCCGCGCTGGAGGTAGGTAACGGCCTGTTCGACGTCACCGGTGCCTCGTCCACCGCGGCGCGCTACGGCTACGACCGCTACTGGCGCAACGCGCGCGTGCACACCCTGCACGACCCCGTGGCCTACAAGATCCGCGACCTGGGCCGCTACGCGCTGCTGGACCAGATTCCCGAACCCACCGCGTATTCCTGATGCGCATGACCTTCACCTAGATTCGCCGATGACCGATCTTTCTTCCCTTCCCGACCTGGCCTCGCTGCCGCAGCCGCTGATCCGGCTGGACGCGGTGAGCAAGTCGTTCGCCACGCGCGCCGGCCGCTTCGACGCGGTGCGCAACGTGTCGCTGTCGATCCGCGCCGGCGACACCTTCGGCATCATCGGCAAGAGCGGCGCGGGAAAATCGACCCTGCTGCGCCTGATCAACCTGCTCGAACGTCCCGACGAAGGCACGGTGCGGGTCGGCGGCACCGAGCTGACCGCGCTCGGCAAGCCCGCGCTGCGCGCCGCGCGCCAGAACATCGGCATGATCTTCCAGCAGTTCAACCTACTGCAGAACGAGACCGTGTTCGAGAACGTGGCCTTCCCGCTGCGCGTGCATGGCGGCCGCGGCCGCGAGCAGATCGCGGCGCGGGTGCGTGAATGCCTGGAGATCGTCGGCCTGACCGACAAGACCGCCAGCCATCCGGCGCAGTTGTCCGGCGGCCAGAAGCAGCGCGTGGCGATCGCGCGCGCCCTGGCCAGCGAGCCGGCGGTGCTGCTATGCGACGAGCCGACCTCGGCGCTCGACCCCGAGACCACGCGCTCGGTGCTGAGCGTGCTGCGCGACATCAACAAACGCCTGGGCGTGACCATCGTCATCGTCACGCACGAATTGGCGGTGGTGCGGGCGCTGTGCCGCCACGTGGCGGTGATGGAAAACGGCCAGGTGCTGGAGCAGGCCGAGATTTCCGGCGCCGGCGTGCACCTGACCTCGGCGCTCGGCCGCGAGCTGATCCGCGAAGCCACCCATCCCTATGAAGAGGTCGCCTGATGCTGGACACCTTTGTGCAATTGCTGCCCGAACTGGGCGTGGCGGTCGGCCAGACCTTCCTGATGCTGGGCATCGCGCTGGCCGCGTCGATCCTGCTGGGCGGGCCGCTCGGCGTGCTGGTGTTCCTGACCGGTCCGGGCCAGTCCCTGGACCGTCCGCTGGCGCACCGGTTGCTGAGCTGGACGGTCAATACCGTGCGCTCATTCCCCTTCATCATCCTGCTGGTGGCGCTGGTGCCGTTCACCCGCGTCATCGCCGGCACCTCGATCGGCCCGGTGGCGGCGGCGGTGCCGCTGTCGTTCGCGGCCATCCCGTATTTCGCGCGGCTGGTCGAGCAATGCCTGCGCGAAGTGCCGCGCGGCGTCATCGAGGCCGCGCATGCCGCCGGCGCCTCGGAATTGCAGATCGTGCGCCGCGTGCTGCTGGTGGAGGCGCGGTCCGGGCTGGTGCTGGCCCTGACCGTGCTGGCGGTGAGCTTCCTGTCGTATTCCGCGGTGGCCGGCGTGGTGGGCGGCGGCGGCATCGGCGACCTGGCCATCCGCTATGGCTATTACCGCTTCCAGACCGACGTGATGGTGCTGACCGTGGCGCTGCTCGTGGTGCTGGTGCAGATCATCCAGTTCGCCGGCAATACCGTCGCGCGACGCATCGACAAACGCTGATCCCGAGAGGAATCCCATGTCCGTCAAACGCAATCTCCTGAGCCTGGCGCTGGCCGCCACTCTCCTGTCGCTGTCCGGCGCCGCGCTGGCGGCCGATCCGGCCAAGAAGGAAATCGTCTTCGGCGCCACCGCCGGCCCCTACAGCGACCAGATCAAGCTCGGCATCAAGCCGATCCTGGAAAAACAGGGCTACACCGTGCGCATCGTCGAATTCAACGACTACGTGCAGCCGAACTTCGCCCTGGCGCAAGGCGCGCTGGACGCCAATGCGTTCCAGCACATCGTGTACCTGCAGAACTTCGCCGCCAAGAACAAGCTCGAACTGTCGGAACTGGTCAAGGTGCCGACCGCGCCCATCGCCATCTACAGCCGCAAGTACAAGAGCGTGGACGCCGCGCCCGAGGGCGTGAGCGTGGCGGTGCCCAACGATCCGACCAACCAGGCGCGCGCGCTGGTGGTGCTGCAGGAGCTGGGCTGGATCAAGCTGCGAGAAGGCTACGACCCGTTGCGGGTATCGGAGAAGGACGTGGCCGTGAACGCGAAGAAGATCAAGCTTATCCCGCTGGAGGCGGCGCAGTTGCCGCGCTCGCTGGAGGACACCGACTACTCGTTCGTGAACGGCAATTTCGCGCTGGCCTCGGGCCTGAAGCTGACCGAGGCGCTGGCGCTGGAGAAGACCACGCCCACCTACCAGAACCTGGTGGCGGTGCGCACGGCAGACCTGGACAAGCCCTTCGTCAAGGACATCGCCGCGGCCTATGCCTCGCCCGAGTTCCTGGCGGTGACCGAGAAATCGTTCGCCGGCTTCGTCAAGACCGACTATCAGCAGAAGCTGGCGGCGTCCCGCTGAGGACGCGGCGCGCGGAGGCCACGCCATGTTCATCAACCCCAACGAGTTCGAGCTGTTGCAGCACCTGGACGTGCCCGGGCGCGCCGATCGCGAACCGGCCGCCGACGAGGCGGTGCCGGCCCGGGCGGCGCTGCGCGTGACCCTGCGCCAGTTGTCCAAGCGCTATGGCGAGCGCCTGGTGCTCAAGGGGCTGGACCTGGACATCGCGCCCGGCGAGTTCGTGGCGGTGGTGGGGCAGAGCGGCTGCGGCAAGAGCACGCTGCTGCGCCTGCTGGCCGGGCTGGAGACGCCGAGCGGCGCGCAGGGTGGCGCGCCGGCGCGTTCGCCGGTGCTGTTCGACAATTTTCCGCAATGGTCGGCCGACAGCCGGGTGCGGATGATGTTCCAGGACGCGCGCCTGCTGCCGTGGAAAAGCGTGGTGCAGAACGTGGCCCTGGGCCTGCCCGGCCAGGCGCGGGCGCAGGCGGCCGAAGTGCTGCGGCAGGTGGGCCTGGGCGACCGTGGCGGCGACTGGCCGGCGCGCCTGTCGGGCGGCCAGCGTCAGCGCGTGGCGCTGGCCCGGGCGCTGGTGCACCGGCCGGGCCTGCTGTTGCTGGACGAGCCGCTGGGCGCGCTGGACGCGCTGACCCGCATCGGCATGCAGCAGCTGATCGAGGACATCTGGCGCCGCGACGGCTTCACCGCGGTGCTGGTGACGCACGACGTCAGCGAGGCTGTCGCGCTGGCCGACCGCATCCTGGTGATCGACGAGGGCCGCGTGGTGCTGGATGAGCGTGTCGAACTGGCGCGGCCGCGCGCGCGCGGCTCGGCGGCCTTCGCCGCGCTGGAGGCGCGGGTGCTGCGGGTGGTGATGAAGCAGGAGGCGCCAGCGGCGGCGGACAGGCCCCTGGCGCCGGTCATACAGATACGGCACCTGCGGCTCGCGGTCTAGGCCGCGGCCGCCGGTGCGGTTTTCCCGGCAAGCGCCATCCCGGCGCGAGCGGGATCCAACGGAAATCCTTTCTTTTTTCAGGAGCAGGACCATGAGCATTCAATCCATCAACGCCCGCAACCAGTTCCGCGGCAAGATCAAGGAAATCATCCTGGGCCCGGTGGTCTCGGAAGTCGACGTGGACACGCCCGCCGGCATCGTCACGTCGGTCATCACCACCCGCTCGGTCAAGGAGCTGGACCTGCAGGTGGGCACCGAGGTGCTGGCCTTCGTCAAGGCCACCGAGGTCTCGGTCGCCAAGCTCTAGGCGTCCGTCGCCCGAAACCGGCGCTTGTCCGGCGCCGGTTTCGGTATATATTGTCTGCGCGGTATCCGGCGGTTCACTCCAGGTTTGTGGCTTTTGCGTTGCGATCACGGAGAACGGGAAATGCGTCGACTGCAAGCGTGGTTCCTCGGCTGCCTGTGCCTCGGGTTGGCGATCTGCCTGCCCGCCGCGGCGCAGACCAAGCTGGACAAGGGGCAGCTGGACCAGCTGCTGGCGCCGGTGGCGCTCTACCCCGACTCCCTTCTGTCACAGGTCCTCATGGGGGCCACCTATCCCGACGACATTGCCGCCGCGGCGCAATGGTCGGCCGCGCATGCCGGCCAGTCGGGCGACGCCGCCGTCAAGGCCGTCGAGAGCGAATCCTGGGATCCCAGCGTCAAGTCCCTGGTGGCCTTTCCATCGGTCATGGACATGATGGGGCGCCAGCCCGCGTGGGTGAAATCGGTGGGCGACGCTTTCCTGGCGCAGCCCGATGCCGTCATGGACTCGGTGCAGCGGCTGCGGGCGCAGGCCAAGCAGGCCGGCAACCTCAAGAGCACGCCACAGCAGAAGGTCACCTCGACCGACGCTGGCGGCAAGACCGTGGTGGTGATCGAGCCGGCTGATCCGCAGGTGGTCTACGTGCCCAGCTACAACCCCGCCGTGGTCTACGGCGCCTGGCCCTATCCCGCCTATCCCCCCGCCTATTACCCGCCGCCGCCGGGCTCGGTGTTCGCCACCTCGCTGGTGGCCGGCATCGGCTTCGGCCTGGGCGTGGCCGCGGTCGATTCCATGTGGGGTGGCTTCAACTGGGGCCACAACGACGTGGACATCAACGTCAACCGCTACAACAACATCAACGTCAACCAGCGCATCAACGCCGCCAACATCAACGGCAACCACGTCGCCTGGCAGCACAACCCGGCCAACCGCGGCAACGCGCCCTATGCCGATGCGGCCAGCCGGCAGAAGTTCGACGGCCAGCGCCAGGCCGGGTTGCAGAACCGGGCGCAAGGGCGGACCCCGCCCGCGCCGGGCTCGCGCGACGCGGCCCGCGAGCGCGCCGCGCAATCCTTCCAGGGCCGCACCGGCCAGTCCATCGAAGGACACACCGGACCGCGCGACGGCAACCTGGGGCAGGGCGGCGCGGGCACGCGGGCCCAGGGGCCGGGCCACCTTTCGGCGCAGGACCGGCAGGCGGCGGCGCAGCGGCAGCGCGCCGACGCGGCCGCCGCCCGCGACCGCGCCCGCGCCAACAACGGCGGCAGCGCCCTGCGCGACGCCGGCAATGGCGAACGCATGCGGCAACAGGTGCAGCGCGGCGGCGAGTCCCGGGTCGCGCCACGCGGCGGGGGCGGAGGCTGGCATGGCGGAGGCGGCGGCCATATCGGCGGCGGTGGCGGACATTTCGGCGGACGGAGGTAGGCACCATGATCAGCGGAGTCTCGATGATGAATGCGCTCGTCCGTGCCCCCGGCCGGTGGTCGCGCCGGGCCGCCAGCGTCGCTTGGCTGGCGTTGGCGCTGCTGGCCACGCCCGCCGCGGCGCAAAGCGTCTATCCCACGCCCGAGGCCGCGGCCGATGCCTTTGGCGAGGCGCTGGCCACCAGCGACCCCGTGGCCCTGGCCAAGGTGCTGGGGCCGGACCATCGCCAGATCGTGCCGGGCGGGGTCGGGCAGGACGATGTCTATCGTTTCCTGGCGGCCTGGTCCCGCAAGCACGAGGTGCTGGCCGACGGCGAACGCCGCGCCTGGCTGAGCGTGGGCGATTCCGGCTGGACCATGCCGGTGCCGATCGTGCGCGTGGCGCAGGGCTGGCGGTTCGACCCGGCCGCCGGCAAGGCGGAAATCGCGCGCCGCGCCATCGGGCGCAACGAGCTCAACGCCATCGACACCCTGCGCGAACTGCACGCGGCCCAGATCCGCTACCGCGACGGGGTGGGCCAGGGCCGCTACGCCGACCGGCTGGTGAGCCGGCCCGGCGCGCTGGACGGACTGTACTGGCCCGAACTGCCCGGTTACCCGGCGCAGGCCTATGGCCCGGACGCGCTGGCAATGGGGCCGGAGGTGCCGGTGGCGGATGCCTATTACGGCTACCGTTACAAGGTGCTGCCGGCGCGCGGCGGCGACGGCTACTGGATCCTGGCCTGGCCGGCCCGCTACGGCCATACCGGCATCGGCAGCTTCGTCATCGACGCGCGTGGCGAGCTGCGCGAGGCTGACCTGGGGCCGGCCACGGCGCGCCGCGCGGCCACGCTCCAGGGCACCGATGTGTCGTTCGGAACCTGGAACAACATCACGCCGCAACCCATTGGCGCCAAATGATTTTTTACGATTGTTGCAGGTGTGGCGGCGCGAGCGTTGTAGCCGTGCCGCAACCTGGCTGTCGCATGGCCCGGACGGTCGGATTTACGGTTTTTTGACAGGCGGCTATGCCAAAATGGCGAGCGCTGGGATCGGTGCCCGATCCCCTTTTGTCGGACCTGGAAATTGAATCCCTTGCATTTTGTCCGCTGCGCCCTCCTGGGCGCAGGGATGGCGCTCAGCGCCGCCGCGGCGTCGGCCCCGATCTTCGTCCTGAACTCCCTGGACGCCAACGTCAGCATCGTCGATCCCGCCACGTACACGGAACTGCGGCGCGTCCCCACGGGCAAGGAACCGCACCACCTGTACCTCACGCCTGACAAGAAGTCGCTGATGGTGGCCAACGCCACCGGCGACTCGATCACGCTGATGGATCCCAAGACCGGCGAGGTGCAGCGCACCCTGACCGGCATCGTCGATCCCTACCAGTTGCAGTTCTCGCCGGACATGAAGTGGTTCGTCACGGCCGCCAACCGCCTGGACCACATCGACATCTACGCCTGGAAGCCGCTGGAAAAGGGCTTTGACCTGACGCTGGTCAAGCGCATCCCGGCCGGCAAGACGCCCAGCCACATCATGATCGACGCCAAGAGCACCACGGCGTACGTCACGCTGCAGGACAGCGACCAGCTCATCGCCATCGACCTGGCCACGCAGACGCCCAAGTGGACCGTCTCGGTCGGCAAGACCCCGGCCGACGTGTTCCTCACGCCCGACCAGAAAACGCTGCTGGTGGCGCTGACCGGCGATTCCTACGTCGAGGCCTATGACGTCAGCAAGGGCCCGGCCAAGCTGATCTCGCGCATCAAGACCGCCGCCGGCGCGCACGCCTTCCGCGCCCAGGGCGACCAGCGCCACTTGTTCGTCAGCAACCGCACCGCCAACTCCATCAGCCGCATCGACCTGCAGACGCTGGCCGTGGTTGACACCTTCCCGGTGCCGGGCGGCCCCGACTGCATGGACGTGCTGGCCGACGGCAAGACGCTGCTGGTCACCTCGCGCTGGGCCCGCAAGCTCACCGTGGTGGACCTGGAGCAGAAGAAAGTCGTCAAGCAGGTGACCGTCGGCAAGTCGCCGCACGGCGTCTGGACGCTGAACCATGCGTCGACCCGCTAAACGGCAACTGGCCGCCGCCATCTGCCTGGCGCTGGCGGCGCAGGCCGCCGGCGCGGCCCCGGCGACCTGTGACAAGCCGGTCTACCTGACCTTCGACACCGGCCACATGGGCGTGGCGCCGCTGATCGCCGACGTGCTGGCGCGCCACCACGTCAAGGTCACGTTCTTCCTGGCCAACGAGCGCACCCTGACCGACGGCAGCAGCCTGGACGACCAGTGGGCGCCGTGGTGGAAGGCGCGCGCCGCCGAGGGCCACGTGTTCGGCTCGCACACCTACGACCACGTCTATTGGCAGGGCGACCTGCCGGACGGCAAGTTCCGCGTCAAGCCCAGCGCCGGCCCCGACACGGGCAAGCGCCAGACCTGGACCGCCGAGCAGTACTGCGCCGAGATCAAGCGTTCCGCCACCCGCTTCACGCAGATGACCGGCAAGCCGATGCTGCCGCTGTACCGCGCGCCGGGCGGCAAGACCTCGCCGGCCCTGCTGCGCGCGGCCAAGGCCTGCGGCTTCGAGCACGTGGGCTGGGCGCCGGCCGGCTTCCTGGGCGACGAACTGCCCAGCGACAAGTACCCCAACGCCAAGCTGCTGGACCAGGCGCTGCGCACCATCAAGCCCGGCGACATCCTGCTGGCGCACCTGGGCATCTGGTCGCGCCAGGACCCCTGGGCCCCCGCCGTGCTGGAGCCGCTGATTGAAGGCCTGCAGCGCAAGGGCTATTGTTTTGCTACCTTGGATACGCATCCCGCCTACCGCGACTGGATCGCCACGCATCACTGATCATGGATACGCTTAGTCAATGGTTCGGGAACTGCCAGCAATGGCTGTTCGAAACCCTGGTGCAGCCGGCGCTGTTCCACCTGGGCCTGAGCAATTTCATCGAGGACGGCTACGACGCCACCATGTGGCTGCTGGTCGGCCTGTTGCAGGTGGCCGTGCTGCTGCTGGTGTTCGGCCCGCTGCAGCGCCTGCGCCCGGTCGAGCCGGTCACCGACCGCCGCCAGATCGGCATCGACGTGCTCTACACGCTGATCCACCGCCTGGGCGTGTTCCGCCTGGCGCTGTTCTTCACCATCGACCCGTTCTGGGACAGCGTCTTCGGGCAGCTGCACATCTGGGGCTTCGCGCCGTTCCAGCTCGACCAGTACTGGCCAGGCGTGACCGACCAGGCCTGGGTCAGCCTGATCATCTACCTGCTGCTGTTCGACCTGGTGGACTACCTGTACCACCGCGCCCAGCACCGCTTTGCCTGGCTCTGGGCGCTGCACGCGGTGCACCACAGCCAGCGCCAGATGACCATGTGGAGCGATGATCGCAACCACCTGCTGGACGACATGCTGCGCGACGTCGTGGTGGTGTTCGTGTCACAGCTGGTGGGCGTGCCGCCCGCGCAATTCGTGGCGATCGTGGCCATCACGCAGCTGGCGCAGAGCTTCTCGCACGCCAACCTGCGCATGCACTTCGGCGCCATCGGCGAACGCCTGCTGGTCAGCCCGCGTTTCCACCGCCATCACCATTCCATCGCCTATGACGCGTCGACGCCGGGGCCGGCCGGCGGCTACAACTTTGCCGCGCTGTTCCCGGTCTGGGACGTGCTGTTCCGCTCGGCCCGCTTCGGCGTCGGCTACGGCCCCACCGGCATCCATGACCAGCAGCCGGAACTGGGCGGCCGCGACTACGGCCAGGGCTTCTGGTCGCAACAGTGGCTGGGCCTCAAGCGCATGGTCGGCCGCGACCGCGAGCCGGCCGTGACGGCGCCGCCATCGCGCCCGCCGGGCGCGGCCGAAGGCGCGTGACGCGCAGCGTTGCGCCGTCGCCAAAAAGAACCGGGCCTTGAGGCCCGGTTTTTTCATGTCCGGTCACCTGTGACCTGGACGCCGTTCGTCGCAAGAATATCCGCCCGCCCGCCGGGCCGCCCCAAGGGCGGGCAGCCCCCTCGGGGGGCAGCTAGCGCGCGAAGCGCGCGGCGTGGGGGTCCTTTCCTACCGCCCGCCCGCCGGGCCGCCCCAAGGGCGGGCAGCCCCCTTGGGGGGCAGCTAGCGCGCGAAGCGCGCGCGGCGTGGGGGTCCGTTCCTTCCGCCCGCCCGCCGGGCCGCCCCCAAGGGCGGGCAGCCCCCTTTGGGGGTAGCTAGCGCGCGAAGCGCGCGCGGCGTGGGGGCTCTCACCCTTCATGGGTGGTCTCGCGCTTGATTTCGTCGTGGCGACGTTCCATTTCCTGGCGCAGCTCGCGGCGCAGGCGGGCGGCCTCGAAGCGCTGTGTTTCCTCGAGGTTGCGCGGCGCCAGCGGCGGCACGGCGGTGGGCGCGCCGTTGTCATCCACCGCCACCATCGTGAAGTAACAGCTATTGGTGTGGCGCACCAGCTTCCTGCGGATGTCCTCGGTGACCACCTTGATGCCGATTTCCATCGAGGTGCGGCCGGTGTAGTTCACCGCCGCCAGGAAGGTCACCAGCTCGCCGACGTGGATCGGTTCGCGGAACACGACCTGGTCGACCGACAGGGTCACGACGTACTGGCCGGCGTAGCGGCTGGCACAGGCGTAGGCGACCTGGTCCAGGTACTTGAGGATGGTTCCGCCGTGCACATTGCCTGAAAAGTTCGCCATATCGGGCGTCATCAGGATGGTCATCGACAGTTGGTGGCTAAAGGCTTCGTCCATGGCGGGCGTTCTACTCGGCGACAAAACGCCTATGGTAGTGGCGAAACCCTGTCATGGCGCCGTCGCCGGCGTCTTTGTCAGGGTTTCTTCGCGGGGCCTGGGGCCGTGGCCGGAGCGCCGGGAGGCGCCTTGGCGGGGGGAGTTGCGGCGGGCGCCGTCGCGGCCTGCGCCCGGGGTTCCGGCTCGGGCGCGGGTTCCGGCTCGGGCTGCGGGTCGTCGCGCACCGCGGGCGGCGGCGTCCACAGCCCGTCCAGCAAGGCCGGGCCCGGGGCGTAGACGCGCAGCAGCACGTACACAGGCCCGCCGGCCGCCACCGGCAGCCAGTTGGCCTGGGCGCCGGGCTCGGGGGCGGTGTGGCTGATCAGCAGGTCGAGCGAGCCGTCGGCGTTGTATTGCAGCGGATCGCGCTCGCCCAGCGTGTAGCGCTCGATCGGGTTGGCCACGGGCAGGCCCTGCGCGTCGTAGGCGGCCAGCGACCACAGCGCGCCGGCCGGCGGCAACTGGCCGCCGTCGAAATGCAGCGTATAGCGGTGGGCGCCGTCCAGCGGCCGGCCCTGGCTGTCGGCGGCCAGCAGCAGCGCCGACAGGTCCTCGGGCAGTCCCGCGCCCGGCTGGGCCTGGGCCGACAGCGCGCGCCGCAGGTAGGCGTTGCCGTAGACGCCGACGCTGGCCGTCTCCCGCTGCCAGCCATTGACGCTGCTCAGGCTGACGCCGGCGGCGGCCTGCATGCGTTCGCGCGCTTCGCGCAGGCCGCGCCGCAGGCCCTGCTTGACCGGATGGTCGAGCTTGTCGAAGTCGAACGGGCGGCCGGGGATCAGCCCGACCCGGCGCAGCTTGGCCAGCACCGGTTGGTCGGTGGCGTGAGGCGGGTTGCGGCGCAGCAGCTCGGCGGCGTAGGTGAAGAAGGCGTCGGTCGGCATCGACTCGACCTGTTCGCGCACCGGCGTCTTCAGGTCCAGCGAGGGGTCGGCCTTGACCCGTTGCGACTGCGCCGGCAGGTTCCACTGCGCCAGCGGCGTCAGGGTGAAGCCGTCCTGCAGGGCGTGCACCGCCGGATAGTCGGCCGGACCGTCGGCCTGGATCAGGGAGCGGGCCCAGACGTACGCCGTGGGGGCGTCGATGCGCGGCATGCCCGAGGGCAGGGTGCCGGTCCAGCCCGGCGGCACGATCGCGGTATTGCCGCGGGCGGTGCCGGTGCTGCGCGTGCCGATCGTGGCGAAGGCCTCGTTCCACAGGTCCAGCAGGGTCAGCGTATACAGGCGTCCCTGGCTGTCCGGCACCGACAGCACCACCGGGCCGGCGCTCAGGTCGAGCCAGGCGCTGCTGCGCAGCATGTCGGGATTGGCCCAGGGCGTGGCCGACCCGGGGCGGGGCAGGGCGCGGGTGTGCAGGAAGGCATTGGCGGGCGCGCCCTGCTCGCTTTGCGACGGATGCGTGAACTGGCGCCGGGTCAGGTCCAGCGTGAGCAGCGGGTAGAAGTACAGGTAGCCTTCCATTGCCGCTTCGCGGGCGGACTCGGTGGCCGCCGCCGCCGGGGTCAGCGCCGGCGCGGCGATGGCCGGCGCCGGCGCCAGGCCGGGCGCGGCCAGCGACAGGGACAGGGCCAGGGGGGCAAAACGGCGCATCGGCGCTCCAACAGGCATGCGGGACGGGCGGAAAAACGGGTCGGAACCCGCCGCCGGCAATGGTAGCAGCCTCGCGATGATCCAAAATCCACGAAAAAGCCCGATCCTGGCCGTAAATCGTTCTCATTGCCGGGTTTCGCGTTCGGGGGACGCAAGGCATGGCAACTCGCCCGCGCTGCGCCTATACTTGCTTGCAAATCCTTGGAATTCGTAGGGCTTTTCCCCGGACCGGCCCGCGCTTTCCCCTTATTCACCCGGAGAGGAGTGCTTCATGGTCAACATGAACCGCCGCCAGTTCTTCAAGGTGACCGGTACCACGCTGGCTGGCTCGAGCCTGGCATTGCTGGGGGCAGCCCCCGGCACGGCCATGGCCGAAGTGCGCCAGTACAAGCTTGCGCGCATGACGGAAACGCGCAACACCTGTCCCTACTGTTCGGTCGCCTGTGGTCTGCTGATGTATGGCCTGGGCGATGGCGCCAAGAATGCCCGCGCCAGCATCATGCACATCGAGGGCGACCCCGACCACCCGGTCAACCGCGGCACGCTCTGTCCCAAGGGCGCGGCCCTGATCGACTTCATCCACAGTCCCAACCGCCTGAAGTACCCGGAATACCGGGCGCCCGGTTCGGACAAGTGGGAACGTATTTCCTGGGACGACGCGCTCACGCGCATCACCAAGCTCATGAAGGCCGACCGTGACGCCAACTTCGTCGAAAAGACCGAAGACGGCAAGACGGTCAACCGGTGGCTGACCACCGGCATGCTGGCCGCCTCGGCAAGCAGCAACGAGGTGGGCTACATCACGCACAAGACCGTGCGTAGCATGGGGATGCTGGCGTTCGACAACCAAGCCCGTGTCTGACATGGCCCGACGGTGGCAGGTCTTGCCCCGACGTTTGGCCGTGGAGCGATGACGAACCATTGGGTCGACATCAAGAACGCGGACGTAGTACTGATCATGGGCGGCAATGCCGCCGAGGCCCACCCGTGCGGGTTCAAATGGGTCACGGAAGCGAAAGCCCATAACAAGGCGAAGCTGATCGTCGTGGATCCGCGCTTCACGCGCTCGGCATCCGTGGCGGACTTCTACGCGCCCATACGCACCGGCACCGACATCATCTTCCTGGGTGGCGTCATCAAGTACCTGTTGGATCACGACAAGATCCAGCACGAGTACGTGCGCAACTACACCGACTTTTCCTACATCGTGCGCGAGGACTTCGCGTTCGACGCGGGCCTGTACTCCGGCTACAACGCCGACAAGCGGACCTACGACAAGGCCAGTTGGGACTACGAGCGCGGCGATGACGGCTACGTCAAGACCGACCCGACGCTGGAGCATCCGCGTTCGGTCTACCAGCTGCTCAAGAAGCACTACTCGCGCTATACCGAAGAGATGGTCGAACGCGTCTGCGGCACGCCGCGCGACAAGTTCCTGAAGGTCTGCGAGATGCTGGCGTCCACCGCCACCACCGACCGGGCCGCCACCATCCTGTACGCGTTGGGCTGGACGCAGCACTCGATCGGTTCGCAGATCATCCGCACCGGCGCCATGGTGCAGCTGCTGCTGGGCAATATCGGCATCGCCGGCGGCGGCATGAACGCGCTGCGCGGGCACTCGAACATCCAGGGCCTGACCGACCTGGGCCTGATGTCGAACCTGCTGCCCGGCTACATGACGCTGCCCAACGAGCCGGAGCAGGACTACGGCAAGTACATCGCCACGCGCGCGCTCAAGCCGCTGCGGCCGAACCAGCTCAGCTACTGGCAGAACTACGGCAAGTTCCACGTGAGCCTGATGAAGGCCTGGTGGGGCAAGGCCGCGACCGCCGAGAACAACTGGGCGTTCGACTACCTGCCCAAGCTCGACAAGCTCTACGACATGCTGCAGGTCTACGAGCTGATGAACCAGGGCAAGATGAACGGCTACCTGGCGCAGGGCTTCAACCCGCTGGCGGCCGCGCCCAACAAGGCCAAGCTGAACGCGGGCTTCGCCAAGCTCAAGTTCCTGGTCATCATGGACCCGCTGGTCACCGAGACCTCGGAATTCTGGCGCAATGCCGGCGAGGCCAACGACGTCGATCCCAAGCAGATCCAGACCGAGGTGTTCCGCCTGCCCACCACCTGCTTTGCCGAGGAAGACGGCGCGCTGGTGAACTCCGGGCGCTGGCTGCAATGGCACTGGAAGGGCGCCGAGCCTCCGGGCGAGGCCAAGAGCGACATCGAGATCATGTCGCTGATCTTCACGCGCCTGCGCAAGATGTACCAGGAAGAGGGCGGCAAGTACCCCGACCCCATCGTCAACCTGTCCTGGCCGTACTCCAACCCGCAGAGCCCGACCGCGGAAGAACTGGCCAAGGAATACTCGGGCAAGGCGCTGGTGGACCTGGTCGACCCCAAGGACCCGACCAAGGTCACGCGCAAGGGCGGCGAGCAGCTGGCCGGCTTTGCCGAACTGCGCGACGACGGTTCCACCGCCAGCGGCTGCTGGATCTTCGCCGGCGCCTGGGGGCCCGGCGGCAACCTGATGGCGCGCCGCGACAACAGCGATCCGACCGGCATCGGCCAGACCCTGAACTGGGCCTGGGCCTGGCCGGCCAACCGCCGCATCCTGTACAACCGCGCCTCCTGTGACGTGGCGGGCAAGCCCTTCAACCCGCGCCGCAGCCTGATCTCGTGGAACGGCAAGGCCTGGGTCGGCGCCGACATCCCCGACTTCAAGGGCGATGAAAACCCCGACGGCGGCATGGGCCCGTTCATCATGAACCCCGAGGGCGTGGCGCGCTTCTTCGCGCGCGCCGGCATGGCCGAAGGGCCGTTCCCGGAACACTACGAGCCGTTCGAGACGCCGCTGGGCTACAACCCGCTGTATCCGAAGGCCAAGGGCGTCACCAGCAACCCGGCGGCGCGCGTGTTCAAGGACGACCTGGCGGCGATGGGCACGGTGGACAAGTTCCCCTACGTGGCCACCACCTACCGCCTGACCGAGCACTTCCACTACTGGACCAAGAACGTCCGCATCAACGCGATCCTGCAACCCGAGCAGTTCGTCGAGATCAGCGAAGTCATGGCCAAGGAACTGGGCATCGCCAACGGTTCGCGCGTGAAGGTGTCGTCCAACCGCGGCTACATCAAGGCGGTGGCGCTGGTCACCAAGCGCCTGCGGCCGCTGACCATCGAGGGCAAGACCGTCTATCACGTCGGCATCCCGATCCACTGGGGCTTCGTCGGCATTGCCAAACCGGGCTTCCTGACCAACACCCTGACCCCGTTCGTGGGCGACGGCAATTCGCAGACACCGGAATTCAAGTCGTTCCTGGTGCAGGTCGAGAAGATCTAGGAGAGCGCTCATGTCTATGCAATCCCTCGACATCAAACGGCGCTCGGCCACCACCACGCCGCCGCCCGGCATCCGCGAGCCCGTCACCGGGTCCGTGGCCAAGCTGATCGACGTCTCCAAGTGCATCGGCTGCAAGGCCTGCCAGAGCGCGTGCATGGAGTGGAACGATCTGCGCGACGAGATCGGCACCAATGTCGGCGTCTACGACAACCCGGCCGACCTGACCGAGCATTCCTGGACCGTCATGCGCTTCTCGGAATACGAGAACCCGCAAGGCGACCTGGAGTGGCTGATCCGCAAGGACGGCTGCATGCACTGCGAGGACCCGGGCTGCCTGAAGGCCTGTCCCTCGCCGGGCGCCATCATCCAGTACACCAACGGCATCGTCGATTTCCACGAAGAGAACTGCATCGGTTGCGGCTACTGCATCACCGGCTGCCCGTTCAATGTGCCGCGCATCAGCAAGAAGGACCACAAGGCGTACAAGTGCACCCTGTGTTCCGATCGCGTGGCTGTCGGCCAGGAGCCGGCCTGCGTCAAGGCCTGCCCCACCGGCGCCATCGTGTTCGGCACCAAGGACGACATGAAGCAGCACGCCGCCGAGCGCATCGAGGACCTGAAGTCGCGCGGCTTCGAGCAGGCCGGCCTGTACGATCCGCAAGGCGTGGGCGGCACCCATGTGATGTACGTGCTGCATCACGCCGACCAGCCCGGGCTGTACCACGGGCTGCCCAAGGAGCCGCAGATCAGCCCGATGGTCTCGCTGTGGAAGGGCATCGCCAAGCCGCTGGGGGTGGCCGCCATGGCGCTGACGGCGCTGGCCGGCTTCTTCCACTACGCCCGCGTCGGCCGCAACGAGGTCGACGAGGAAGACGAACGCCGTGCCGAACAGGAGATCCGCCATGAGTGACGACCGCCATCACCGCCGGATCAAGCGCTATTCGCCCGGCGAGCGCACCAACCACTGGATCATCGCCTTCACCTTCATCCTGCTGGCGCTGTCCGGGCTGGCGCTGTTCCACCCGTCGATGTTCTGGCTCACCAACCTGTTCGGCGGCGGTCCCTGGACCCGCATCCTGCATCCGTTCATCGGACTGGTGATGTTCTTCTGCTTCGTGGTGTTCGCCGGCCACATGTGGCGCCACAACCTGATGACGAAGGCCGACCGCCAATGGCTGAGCCAGCTCAACGACGTGGTCGAGAACCGCGAGGACAAGCTGCCCGAGGTCGGCAAGTACAACGCCGGCCAGAAGCTGCTGTTCTACGTGCTGATCCTGTGCATGCTGGGGCTGTTCGCCAGCGGCATCGTGATCTGGCGCGAGTTCTTCGCCTTCTACTTCCCGATCTGGGTGGTGCGCGCCGCCTCGGTGCTGCATGCCGTTTGTGCATTGGTGCTGATTTGCGCGATCATTGTGCATATTTATGCGGCGATCTGGGTCAAGGGCTCGCTCACGGCGATGCTGCGTGGCTACGTGACCGCGGGCTGGGCATGGAAGCACCACCGCGCCTGGTTCCGGGAACAAATCGGCAAGCAGTCCACGACGAAGTAAGCGGGCCCCGCGCGGCGGGCGCCACCAGGCGGTGGCGGCTCCGCCGGGTGGATCCCGCCCGATCCCACCGCACGGCTGCCTCCCCCTGTCGGGGCGGCAGCCGTGTTTGTTTATCTGGAGACGCAATTGCAGCGAATTCTTCCGCGCGGCGAGATCGAAGCGCTAGACCACAACACCATCCCCCGCATCCAGCTGCCGGCGCGCGATTCGGTCTTCGCGACGCGCGCGGCGCGCTTGCGGCAACTGGCCGTGGATAGCCCGGTGGCCGACTACCTGCTGCTGATGGCGCGGCTGGTCGACGCCCAGCAGAACGCCCTGCGCGGCTGCAACGCGCCGCCGGCCTCGGAAGACCGCATCGCCCTGGCGCAGGCTCATGGCATGCCGCCGCTGCAGGCGGTGGGATGGCCGCGCGACCCGCTGTGGCGCGACATCCTGCGCCAGCTGGTCGACGAGGTCGCCGGCGGCCAGGACGTGCCGGCCGAGGCGCTGGAAGTCTGCTCGGCGCTGCGCCGAGCGCTCGACGAAGACACCGAATCGCTCGAAGACCTGGCCGAGGCGGTGCTGTCGGAGCAGCATCGCGGCGTCGACGGCGCCGCCGCGCCGTTCGTCATGGCCGCCTTGCAGGTGTATTGGACCGACCTGGCCAGCCGCTTCGACGAAAAGCAGCTGCCGGTGGCCTCGCCCTTCGGCGTCTGCCCGGTCTGCGCCAGCCTGCCGGTGGCCAGCGTGGTGCGGGTGGGCGGGCAGTTCGAAGGCTACCGCTACCTGTGTTGCAGCCTGTGCGCGACCCAGTGGCACATGGTGCGCGTCAAGTGCTCGCACTGCGAGGACGTCGAATCCGTGGCCTACCAGGCCATCGAGGGCCGCGCGCCCGCCATCAAGGCCGAGACCTGCGACCGCTGCCACACCTACCGCAAGATCTTCTATCAGGACAAGGACCTGCACGTGGAGCCGGTGGCCGACGACCTCGCCAGCCTGATGCTGGACGTGCTGGTGGGCGAGGCCGGCTATTCGCGCGCCAGCGGCAACCCGCTGCTGTGGCACGGCGCCGAGGAGGAATAGCCATGACCGGGTTCGCCGCCGCCGCCGACATTCCCGCGCTCGACCGGCTGCTGAACGCGCCGGCGCTGGCCGCGGCGCTGGACACGCATGGCCGCACGCAGGTGGTGGCCGCCTTGCGCCGGCACCTGGACGGGCTGCGGCAGCGCGCCCTGGCGGGTGAACTGCCGCGCGCCGAGCTGGCCGAGACCGCCGTGGCCGCCGCCGTCGACGGCGCCCTGGCGCGCGCCGCCGGGCCGCGCCTGCGCGCCGTCTACAACCTGACCGGCACCGTGCTGCACACCAACCTCGGCCGCGCGCTGCTGCCCGACGAGGCGGTGGCCTCGGTGCTGCGCGCATTGACCACGCCGGCCAATTTGGAGTTCGACCTGGACAGCGGCGGCCGCGGCGACCGCGACGACCTGATCGACGACCTGCTGTGCGAACTGACCGGGGCCGAGGCCGCCACCGTGGTCAACAACAACGCCGCCGCCGTGCTGCTGATGCTGAACGCGCTGGCCGATCGCCGCGAGGTGGTGGTGTCGCGTGGCGAACTGGTCGAGATCGGCGGCGCCTTCCGCATCCCCGACATCATGAAGCGCGCCGGCGCCAGGCTGGTCGAGGTGGGCACCACCAACCGCACCCATGCCGCCGACTACGAGAACGCCATCGGCCCGCGCACCGCGATGCTGATGAAGGTGCATTGCAGCAACTACGCCGTCACCGGCTTCACCAAGAGCGTCGGCGTGGCCGAGGTGGCGGCGCTGGCGCATGCGCGCGGCCTGCCGGCCACGGTGGACCTGGGCAGCGGCACGCTGGTGGACCTGACCCAGTTCGGCCTGCCGCGCGAGGACACGGTGCGCGAGACCATCGCCGCCGGCGCCGACCTGGTCACCTTCAGCGGCGACAAGCTGTTGGGCGGTCCGCAGGCCGGCCTGCTGGTGGGGCGCGCCGACCTGATCCGCAAGATCAAGAAGAACCCGCTCAAGCGCGCCCTGCGCGTGGGCAAGCTGACGCTGGCGGCCCTGGAACCGGTATTGCAGCTGTACCGCGCGCCGGAATTCCTGGCGCAGCGCCTGACCACGCTGCGCCTGCTGACCCGGCCGCAGCGCGAGATCCAGCCCATGGCCGAGCGCCTGCGCGGCGTGCTGGCGCACGCGGCGGGCGCCGACTACGAGGTCGAGGCGGTGCCGATGTACAGCCAGATCGGCAGCGGCGCGTTGCCGGTGGATCAGTTGCCCAGCCACGGGCTGGCGGTGCGCTACCGTGGCAAGGGCCGTCCCGGGCGCCATCTGGACCGGCTGGAAACCCGCTTGCGCCACCTGCCGGTGCCGGTGATCGGCCGCATCGCCGATGACGCGCTGTGGCTCGACCTGCGCTGCCTGGAGGCGCGCGACGAGGCCGCCTTCACCGAGCAGCTCGCCGGACTCGCGGCGCAATCCACGGAGCCGCGGGCATGATCGTCGGCACCGCCGGCCATATCGACCATGGCAAGACCACGCTGGTGCGGGCGCTGACGGGCGTCGATACCGACCGCCTCAAGGAAGAAAAGGCGCGCGGCATCTCGATCGAGCTGGGCTACGCCTACACGCCCCTGCCCAACGGCGACGTGCTGGGCTTCATCGACGTGCCGGGCCACGAAAAGCTGGTGCACACCATGGCTGCCGGCGCCAGCGGCATCGACTTCGGCCTGCTGGTTGTGGCGGCCGATGACGGCGTCATGCCACAGACCCGCGAACACCTGGCGATCCTGGCGCTGCTGGGCGTGGCGCGCGGGGCGGTGGCATTGACCAAGGCCGATCGCGCCGACGCCGCCCGGCTGGCGGCGGTGCGCGGCGAGATCGCGGCACTGGCGGCGGATACGTTCCTGCAGGACGCGCCCCTGTTCGAGGTATGCGCGGCGCGCGCCGGCGACGCAGGCGTGGCGCGGCTCAAGCAGCATCTGGACGAGGTTGCGCAGGCGCTGGGCGCGCGCGATGGCGCCGGCCTGTTCCGGTTGGCGGTGGACCGCGTCTTCACGCTGGCCGGCCACGGCACCGTGGTGACCGGCACCGCGCATGGCGGCCGCGCGCGCGCCGGCGACGACGATGCCGACCTGCGCCTGATGCCGGCGGGCACGCGGGTGCGGGTGCGCGGCATCCACGCGCAGAACCAGCCCAGCGAGACCGGCGCGGCCGGCCAGCGCTGCGCCCTGAACCTGGCGGGGATCGACAAGAGCGCGATCACGCGCGGCGACTGGATCGCCGATGCGCGCTGCTTCCTGCCGTCGCGCCACGTCGATGTGGCCTTGACGCTGCTGCCTTCGGCCGATGCGCCGCTGCGGGCCTGGACGCCGCTGCACGTGCACATCGGCGCGGCGCGGCAGGTGGCGCACGTGGTGCCGCTGTCGGCCGACGCGCTGGCCCCGGGCCAGTCGGGCTGGGTGCAGCTGGTGTTCGATGAGCCGGTGTGCGCGATGCCGGGCGACCGCTACATCGTGCGCAACGCCCAGGCCACGCGCACCGTGGGCGGCGGCCGGGTGCTCGATCCGAACGCGCCGGACCGCAAGCGCCGCGCGCCGGCGCGGATGCAGTGGCTGCAAGGCGTGGCGGACATGCTGGACGGCGGCGGGCTGCAACCGCTGCTGGCGCAGGCCGCGCTGGGCCTGGACGAAACGACGCTGCAACGCCTGGCAGGCTGGCCGGTGCGCGACCTGGCGGCGCCCGAGGGGGCGATCTGGATCGAGCCGCGCACGCCGCAGGGCGCGCGCACGCTGATCCTGGCCACGCACTGGGAAGCGCTGCGGACACGGGTGGAGCAGGCGCTGGCGACCTTCCACCAGGGCGCGCCGGACGAACCGGGCCCCGACGGCTCCCGCCTGCGCCGCATGGCCTTGCCGGCCGCCTCCGAGGCGTTGTGGCAGGGGTTGCTGGAAGACCTGCGGCAGCAGGGCCGGGTGCTGCGCAACGGACCCTGGCTGCATCTGCCGGGCCACACCGCGGCGCTGGCCGAGGCCGAGGCGGAACTCGCGCTGCGCCTGCTGCCGCTGCTGGCCGCCGGGGCCTACGATCCCCCCTGGGTGCGCGACCTGGCGCGCGCGCAGGGCGAGCCGGAAGAGCGGGTGCGGCAGGTGCTGCGCAAGCTGCTGCGGCGCGGCGAGGTGGCGCAGGTGGTGAAGGATCTGTTCTACCATCGCGAGCGGGTGGCCGAGCTGGTGGCGCTGGCGATCGATCTCGCGGCAAGGCCCGAAGGATTGAACGCGGCGGCCTTCAGGGATGCGACGGGGCTGGGCCGCAAGCGCGCGATCCAGATCCTGGAGTTCTTCGATCGGACCGGCTTGACGCGGCGGCTGCGCGATACCCACGTGCTGCGCAACGACAGCGCGTATCTCGGGGCGGGCCAGGCGGTATCATAGGCGGTCTTTCATCGGCGGTTTTCTCTGGAAGGCATCCGTGCCCGGTGGCACGGCCGGGCTTCAAACCCGGTTGGGGACGTCAGACGTTCCCAGGTAGGTTCGACTCCTGCTGCCTTCCGCCAATTCGTGGCTGCCGGATCGCAAGTATCCGGATCGGTCCTGCATTTGTCCGTCTTGTTCCCCGGCCCGCTGAATCCGGCGTAGCTTACCGATCCGCCCGCGCCCATCGGACAAGACATCCTGCTCGTAAACCCATGCCACCGCATGGGGTTCAAGGCGCGGCGCTCCCGTAAGCCCACGCCTGAACAGAACATGAGCCACGTCGAACCCACTGCGCCGCAGGTCAGCCTGATCGTGCCGGTATATAACTGTGAACGGTATCTGTCCGACCAACTGGACGCGCTATTGGCCGACGCCGCCTTGAGCCTGGAAGTGATCGCGGTCGACGACGGTTCCACCGATGGCAGCGTGGCGATCCTGCAGGCGCGCGGCGCCACGGACGCGCGCCTTCGCATCCTCAGGCAACCCCATCAGGGACTCGGCGCCGCGCGCAATGCGGGCCTGCGGGCCGCGCGCGGCGCCTGGGTCGCCTTCGCCGACGCCGACGATCTCCTGCCCTCGGCCGGACTCGCCCGGTGGCACGAACAGGCCGTTTCGCAGGGGCTGGAGGTGCTGGTCGGAAACGCGTACCGGTTCACGCACGCGCCTGCGCCCCTGCCCCGGTCCCCCGTCCTCACCCGACAACCGACCGCCGGCGCCATGACGGGCGAGGATTGGATCGCGCACTGCGTCGCCATCGGCGAATGGCCGCACTATGTTTGCCTGCAATTGGTCAAGCGCGAACTCATCACCCGACACGGCCTGGCGTTCGATCCCTCGATATTTCACGAGGACATCCTGTGGACCACCCAACTTGCGCTGGTCGCCAGGCGCATGGGCTTCGCGTCCGAGCCGGTGTACGGCTATCGCCGCAACCCCGACTCGATAACCCTTTCGCCGTCAGCCCGGATACGCCAGTGGCGCGGCGTCAGCTACGTTCACATCATCGAGACGCTGCTGGCGCTGTCCAGGCGGCAGGACCTCGGCCAGAGAACCCGCGTCTCGATCGTGCGCCACGTCCTGCATGAACTCCTGTGCTTTGTCGACCTGCTTCGCAAGGACGTCGAAAACCCGCAAGCGCGCGCCCAGCTGGCGCGGTCGATGCTCGACCTGCGCGCCTGGCCGCGGCTGGTCCGCCATGCGCGCGGCGTCACCGACTTGCGGCGGGTGTTCAAGGCATACCGGCGCCTGAGACGAATGGCGCGAGGCAAGGGCGCTTTCACGCCGGATATGGCCGTCACGCGGTAGCAGCCCCGCAAGCACAATCACGCGCGTAGCATCCTGGTGACGACGCCGTTGACGTTCGCGGCCTGCCAGTCCAGCGCGCCCAGGTGCCAGTGGCGGATGCGGCCGCCGCGGTCGACGAGGTAGTTGGCGGGCAGGCCGATGGCATCCCATTGCCTGGCGGCGCTGCTGTTGCGATCGTGCAGGACGGTGCCGGCGACCGGCCACTTGGCCAGGAAGGTGGTGATCTTGCCCAGCGCTTCGCCGACGTTCACGGCGACCAGACGCAGGCCTTCTTCGCGGTGGCGCCTGGCCATGGCGGACATCAGCGGGATTTCGTCGCGGCAGGGGTCGCACCAGGTGGCCCAGAAGCTGACAATGACCACGCTGCCGCGCCAGGCGGCAAGTTTCTGCTCGCGGCCCGCAAGGTCGGGCAGGACCAGCGGCGGCGTCGCGGCGGTCCAGGCGGCCCAGTCGGGACCCGTGGCGGCCTTGAGGGCGCTGTCACTGGCGGCGGCGCGGGCCCAGCCGGGCAGCGCCGCCAGCGACAGGGCGGATTGCAGCAGGTGGCGGCGGCTGACCATGGGCGCGCGCCGGTTCAGGTGGACAGCGAACGGGCGGTCAGGGTGTAGCGGAAACTGTCGGGGTCGAGGCTGTCCAGGCGGCCGTCGGCGGTTTCGCCGTTGGGGTACATCAGGAACGGCACGGCGCCGTGGGCGGAGCCGGGCAGGACGACGTCGTGGCCATGGTTGTAGGCAACCCAGTTCATTTCCCACGCGCCGAACAGCATGACACGGGCGCTGCGCACGCGGGCGTCCGTGGCGGGCAGATCGCCGGGCGGCTCCTCCAGCATGACCTTGCGCACGTCGGCGGGGTCGACCGGGACCCAGCCGTAGCCGTCGGCGTAGAACTCGGCGCGGCAATGTTGCGCGCGGGTGACGTCGCCGGCCTTGCCCAGGCTCTTGAAGCCGAGCTGCGAATCGGCCACGCGCAGCCCGTAGGCGTCGCGGGCGGGAATGCCGGCGGCGCGCGCCAGGGCGACGAACAGCGCGTTGATGTCGGCGCATTTGCCGTTCAGGTCGTTGGCGGCAAGCATGTAGCGCACGTCGCCGGTGCCGCAGCCGCGGGTCGAGGCGGTGCGGCAGGTGTTGTCGACCACCCAGTCGTAGAGGGCCCGGGCCCGCGCCAGCGTGCCCTGGTGGCCGCGGGTGATGCGGTCCGCGGTGGTCTTGACGATGCCGTCGGTGGGCAAAAGCTCGGTGGGCTGGAGGTATTCGCGCAGGGTGGCGGCGCTTTCGCGCGAGGCGCCGGGTGGCGGCGGCTGGGTCAGGTCGACGCGGCGGTTGCGGGTCTGGAAGCGGCTGGTCACGGTGACTTCGCGCGGCGCCTGGGCGTCGGGCCATTGCACCGCCAGCATGCGCACGTCGTAGCCGGGCGCCTGCGCCAGCCGCGCGCTGCCGCCGCCGCTGACCAGCCAGGCGCTCTGCGCGCCGCGCTGGTACCCGGTGTCGGTGGCGTAGGGCAGGGGGATCCAGAGGCGCGCATGGGCGCCGGGGTCGCGGACCTGGATGTGGGTGGTCAGTTCGAAGCTGCGCCAGTCGGCGCTGACGGGCGCCTGGCCGGCGCGCGCGGCCAGGGGCAGGGCCGCGGCCTGGGTGGCGCACAGGGCGCTCGAGAAACGGAGGAAGTGTCGGCGATCCATATAGCCCTCACGCACGGTGAAGTTTGGCTGTCGGTGCGCCCGATGGCGGGCGGCCGTCCGTTGCTGCCTGCTGCCGGATCATCATAGGGCCATTCGGGGGCGCGATGCTATCCTTTTCCCCATCACCTACGGAGAGATTCACATGACCCAGGATGCAGCGTCCGCGGCGGTGCCGCGCTTGACCTCGCTGTCGCACGGCGGCGGCTGTGGCTGCAAGATCGCGCCCGGTGTGCTGTCGCAGCTGCTGGCGCGCTTCGGGCCGGCCGCCAGCTACCCCAACCTGCTGGTGGGCACCGAGACGGCCGACGATGCCGCCGTCTACCGGCTCAACGACGAGCAGGCGCTGATCGCGACCACCGACTTCTTCATGCCGATCGTCGACGATCCCTACGACTTCGGCCGCATCGCGGCCACCAATGCGCTGTCGGACGTGTACGCCATGGGCGGCACGCCGATCATGGCGCTGGCCATCGTCGGCATGCCGATCAACGTGCTGCCGCACGGCGTCATCGCCGACATCCTGCGCGGCGGCGAGTCGGTCTGCAAGGAGGCCGGCATTCCGGTGGCGGGCGGCCACAGCATCGACTCGGTCGAACCGATCTACGGCCTGGCGGCCATGGGGCTGGTGCATCCGGACCGCATCAAGCGCAACGCCGATGCGCGTGCCGGCGACGTGCTGGTGCTGGGCAAGGGGCTGGGCGTGGGCATCCTGTCGGCGGCGCTGAAGAAGAACCGGCTGGACGCCGACGGGTACCGGGTGATGATCGACACCACCACCCGCCTGAACCGCCCCGGCGCGGCGCTGGCCGCGATGGACGGGGTCCATGCGATCACCGACGTCACCGGTTTCGGCCTGCTGGGACATACGCTGGAGATGGCTCGCGGCGCGGGGCTGACCGCCAGGCTGCGGCGCGAGGCCTTGCCCTGGCTGCCAGGCGTGCAGGCCTTCGCCGCCGAAGGCGTGGTCACCGGCGCGTCGGGCCGCAACTGGGCGTCGTATGGCGAATCGGTGCGGCTGGGCGGGGACGTATCCGATGTCGAACGGGCGTTGCTGACCGACCCGCAGACCGCTGGCGGCCTGTTGGTCGCCTGCGATCCCCAGGCGGCCCAGGCGGTGCTGGAGCTGTTCCGCGAGCAGGGCTTCGCGGACGCCTCGGTGGTCGGCGACATGGTCGCGGGCGACGCGCTGGTGCGCGTCGACTAGCGGGCGCGGGCCGCCTCGGGTCCGGGAGCGGCGCGCCGCGCGCCGCGCATGCGCGGCGGGCCGGTTCAGGGGCGATCCGGCCGCAATGGCACCTGGTGCTGCACCTGGTGATTGATCTGCCATTGCAGCAGCGGGGCATACGCTTCCAGCCGTTCCTGCTCGGCCGCTTGCGCTGCCGACGCGACCCGCTCGGGCGCCAGCGCCAGGCCGCTGGCGCCGGCCCAGGGCAGGATGCGTCCGGGATGATCGCGCCGGTAGGCGCCGTCGCGCGTGATCAGCAGGCGCGGGTTGTTGAAGCCAAAGCACCATTGCGGATCGGGCCGCGCGGCCAGCAGATCGCAGCCGCTGCGGAAATAGGGAGTGTCCGGCAGGCTCAGGTGGTACAGCGTGGGCAGGATGTCCTTGTGGCTGCCCGGGCGTGACGGATCGTAGGTCGATTGCCCACGATAGGCCGGTGGCACATACAGGTAGAACGGCACCGCGCGCGCCAGGACGGCGTCGGTGTCGGCGGAATAGGCGACCCCCAGGATGTTGTGGTCGCCGGTGGCCGCGACGATGGTGCGGGCGCCTTGGGCGGAGCCTTTCAGGCCGCTCAGGAAGCGCCCAAGCTGGTCGTTGGCGTAGCGCAGCGTGTCGAAGGCGTCTTCCAGGCCTGTCCAGTTTTCGTAGTAGGGCAGGCGTTCGACATCGCCCAGGTCCAGGCCGCCGCGCTGGCCGCCTTCGGGAACCAGGAACGGCGGGTGGTGGGTGGTGGACAGGCCGACGATGAAAAGGTGTTCACCGTCACGGTCGGCCCGCGCCAGGCGCTCGGCGATGTAGCGGAACATGTATTCGTCGGGCACGCCCCAGGCGCCCGCCTGCGCCTCGGGATAGCGGTGCTTGAGCGTCAGCTGGTCGGCGAACTCATGCGCGCCCAGATGCGTGGCGAATCGGCCCAGGTTGCGCCAGGTGGCCGTGCCCGAGGTGACGAACACCACCCGATAGCCGCGCGCCAGGAATGGCGTGAAGGCATTGCTGGCGAAGGTGGCATTGGCCGCCGACGATTGGCTGATGGCCAGCACCGGACTGCGCACCAGCAGTCGGCTGAGCGAATCGATGGTGCCATTGCCTTCGGACAGGAAGCGGTCGAAGCGCCAGTCCTGCCGCCAGTGCGGCCGCAGCGCGCCCAACAGGTCGCGGCCGGGGCGGTCGTGGGTGTTCATGTGGTGCCCCATGCTTTCCATTACCTGCAGCACGACGTGCGGCGGCCGGGCGCGGGCTGGCGGATTGGCGCCGGTGCTGGCCATGAAGGGTTGCAGATCGCGGCCGGGTCGTCCCAGGAAACGCCGATATAGCCGCGCGCCTTCGTCAGCGGTGACGGGGCTGAAGCGCTTGTCGTTGTCGCGCTCGGACAACGCCCAGAAGAACGCCGAAATGCCGTTGGGCGTGATGTCGTTGAGCAGGCGCAGCGACGAGATGCCGGTGTCGTCCTTGTTGAGCGGAAAGGTGCCCAGCGAGCCGCGACAGGCCAGCACCGTGACGCCGATGATCAGGAACAGCCGCAGCGCGCTGGGAACCAGCGCGCGCCGCGCCAGCCGCGCCCGCATGATGCCCGAGCCCCAGCGCTGCGCCAGCCAGTACGTCGCGCCCAGCACCGCCGCCAGCAGCGCCAGCGTCCGCAGCACCGGATAGCCGTGCCATAGCGTCGCCAGGATGGCGCGGGTGTCGTCGTCCATCAGGCCGAATACGAAGATGTCGATCGAGCGCGAGAACGTGGCGAAGTAGTACACGCTCACCACCGTGCTGGCGGCGAACAGGGTGGCCAGCACTGCGCCCAGGCCTGGCAGGCAGCGCAGCCACAGGGCGTGCGCCGCCGGCCGCGCGGCCAGCACCAGCGCGGCCAGCAGCGGCACCGAGAACGCGATCGCCGCGACCTTGATGTCAAACAGCAGGCCGGTCGCCAGCATGCGTTTGACGTCCTGCGGCAGCGCCGCGTAGGCGCCGGGGGGCGCGTAGGCGGCCAGCAGATAGGCGCGGCCGGCGCCCTGCGCCAGCACGGACACCAGCCATGGCGCCAGCAGGATCAGGAAGGAACGCTGGAAGTTGATGAACCAGGATTGCCAGGCGTCGGTGGAACGGAAGAGCTTCATCTGCGCCATGAAAGGAGGGCGGGGCATTGCGCCGTGAAACGGCGGCAACGGGCCCGCGCGACCGCCGGGGGAACGGGGCGCGCGGGTTCATTCGCAGGGGGGGAGCTCGGGTCCGTGCGTGCTATGCAGGCCGCAATCTACAGGAGGGGGAACGCAAATCTATGAAGGTTTGTATAGAACTTGTAGTGAGTCGCCCAAGCGGGTCGCACAAACCGGTCGCCCAAGCCGGTCGCCCAAGCCGCAAAAGCGCCTGGCGATCGCCAGGCGCCGGCATGGCGGGGGATTCGGCCTCGCGGGGGAGGCCTTATTCCGGAGCCAGCAGGCGCGCCGTGGTGGCGGCCTGCTGCACCAGCCAGCGCGTCACGATCTCGGCGTCGGGGGTGCTGCGGCGCGCGTTGCGCACCAGCCAGTAGGCGTGCTCGGTGGCGTCCGCCGGCTGGCCGCCGACCGTCGCCAGGCGCTTGTCCGCCAGCATGGGCGCGATCAGCGCCAGCCGCCCCAGCGCGATGCCATGGCCGGCCAGCGCCGCGTGCACGATCTGGTCGTACTGGTTGAAGCGCAGCATGCCCTTGGGCCGCACTCGCCCCAGGCCGCGCGCGTTGAGCCACTCCGACCATTGCAGCCAGGGCCGGGTGGGGTCGTCGAACTCCAGCAGCACGTGGCGCTGCAGTTCACGCGCATCCAGGGCGCGCGCCTGCAGCGAGGGATGGGCCACCGGCACCACCGACTCGCCGAACAGCCAGACGGCTCCGTCCGGCACGGTGTCGCGCAGGCTGTAGCGGATGGCGATGTCGACGCTTTCGCGGTCGATGTCGATGACCCGGTTGTCGGCCGCCACCCGCACGTCGATGTGCGGATGGGCGGCCTGGAAGTCGCCCAGGCGCGGCAGCAACCACAGCGAGGCCACGCCGATGGTGGTGGTGACGGTGACTGGCGTGCGGCGTTCCGGAGCGCGCAATTGCTCGGTCAGGTCGCCCAACTGGCTCAGCCAGGTGTCGGCCATGCGGAACAGCTGCGCGCCTTCCGACGTGAACGACACGCTGCGAAAACCGCGCACCAGCAGCGGCACCCCCAGGTGGGCCTCCAGCGCCCGGATCTGGCGGCTGACCGCCGACTGCGTCACGTGCAGGTCCTGCGCCGCCAGCGTGATGCTCATGCGGCGGCCCACGGCGACGAAGCCTCGGACCAGATCAAGCGGGGGAAGTTTGGCCAGCGGGTATGACATTCTTAAAACTCATGCGTGTGCGGCGGAAATGTCGCTTGTGCAATATAACGCCTGCGGCGTCCAATATGACTCAGGCGACGGGTGATGCGGTGGCCAGCCGCCCACGCCCGCCATGATGGCCGCCGTTGCGGCGGGGGGATGCGCCATGATCCGGTTATGTTGCACTGCGGGAATGTCATTTCGCCTGACCCGGGGTTCGACTATGCTGCTCAGACGGGCCTCGGGCCTGCGCATCGAGTGCCACGCCGGCGCGCTCTGGCTGTCCGAGTACCGCCGTCCGGACGACAGCGTATTGCAAGCCGGCCAGTCCATCATCGTGGGCAGCGATCGCGACGTCGTCCTCAGCGGCCTGCCGGATGCGCAGGTCGCCCTGGTTTCCCAGGTTCCCCAGCCGTTGGAGCTTTTGTCATGAATGCGCCCCTGCCCGCCACGCCCCGCCTCGAGATGTGGTTCGATTTCGCCAGCCCCTACAGCTACCTGGCGATCGAGCGCATCGGCGCCCTGGCGGCGCAGGCGGACGTGCGGGTCGACCTGCGGCCGTTCCTGCTCGGCCCCATCTTCCAGGCCCAGGGCTGGAACGACACGCCGTTCCGCCTGTTCCCCGGCAAGGGCGCCTACATGATGCGCGACATCGCCCGCCTGGCCGAAAAATACGGCGTGCCCTACAACCGGCCGCGCCTGTTTCCGCGCATGAGCGTGCTGCCCGCCCGGATCGCGCTGCTGGGGCAGGACGAGCCCTGGGGCCGTGATTTCTGCCTGTCGGTGTTCCGCGCCAATTTCCAGCACGACCAGGACATCCAGGCCGAGGACGTGGTGCACACGCTGCTGACCGACCTGTCGCTCGACGCCGACGCGCTGATCGCGCGCGGCAAGTCGGAAGCCGCCAAGGAAGCGCTGCGGCGTCGGGTCGACGAGGCCCGCCACCTGGGGCTGTTCGGCGCCCCGACCTTCCTGGTGGACGGCGAGATGTTCTGGGGCAACGACCGCCTCGAGGACGCCCTGGACTGGACCCGCCGCGCCCCTGTCGGCGCCTGGGCCGCCGCGGCCGGCTGAACCCGGCGCCCACCTTTCGATCATGGTTGCCGGCGCCGCGCGCCGGCACCGCAGAGTTTTTTCCGCCAACGCTTTTCCCGCAATGAAAAACAGCAGCAGCCCGCTACGCGGCGCACCCATGCCGGGTGGCCGTTCGTTCACGCAATTCCGCGCCGCGCGCATCCGCCGCGTGTCGTTCCAGTGGCGACAACAGGAGACCGCTGGCGCCGAGCCGGCCGCCAAGGGCGGCGGGCCGCGGCGTTCCTGACGCCCCGCCCGGGTGAGGCCGCGCGAAGCGCCGGTCTCAACCGCGCGTGACCGGCGCCACGGCGGCCCATTCCTCGTCCGAATACAGCCGCGAGCGCAGCAGGAAGCGCTTGCCCTCGGCGCTGTCGAGCGAGAACGCGCCGCCGCGTCCGGGCACGGCGTCGATGATGAGTTGGGTGTGCTCCCAATACGCGAACTGGTCTTCGCCCATGTAGAACGGGCAGCCCTCCAGTTCGCCCAGCAGCACGTCCGAGCCGCCGACCATGAACTCGCCCTGCGCGTAGCACATGGGGGAACTGCCGTCGCAGCAGCCGCCCGACTGGTGGAACATCAGCGGGCCATGCTTGGCGCGCAGGGTGTCGATCAGCGCGCGCGCCGTGTCGGTAGCGACCACGCGCGGGGTGGGTCCTGGCATGATGCAGCTCCCGCGACGCCACCCTGGCCCGCGACGGGCCGGCCCGGTATGGGCCGGCGCGGCACGGACCGGCGGGCGCCGCCCGTGGGTCAGAAGAAACCCAGTTTCTTGGGCGAGTAGCTCACCAGCAGGTTCTTGGTCTGCTGGTAGTGGTTGAGCATCATCTTGTGGTTCTCGCGGCCGATGCCCGACTGCTTGTAGCCGCCGAACGCCGCATGCGCGGGATAGGCGTGGTAGCAGTTGGTCCAGACCCGGCCGGCCTTGATGGCGCGGCCCATGCGATAGCAGGTGTTGGCGTCGCGCGACCAGACGCCCGCGCCCAGGCCATAGAGCGTGTCGTTGGCCAGCGCCAGCGCGTCGTCGGCGTCCTTGAACGTGGTCACCGCCACCACCGGGCCGAAGATCTCTTCCTGGAACACGCGCATCTTGTTGTGGCCCTTGAAGACGGTGGGCTGCACGTAATAGCCGCCTTCGAGCGCGCCCGGCAACTGCGCGCGCGCGCCGCCGGCCAGCACCGCCGCGCCCTCCTGCTTGCCGATGTCCAGGTACGACAGGATCTTTTCCAACTGCTCGGTGGACGCCTGCGCGCCCAGCATGGTGTCGCCGTCCAGCGGGTTGCCCTGCTTGATCTCGGCAACGCGCTTGAGCGCGCGTTCCATGAACCTGTCGTAGAGCGATTCCTGGATCAGCGCGCGGCTGGGGCAGGTGCAGACCTCGCCCTGGTTCAGCGCGAACATGACGAAGCCCTCGATGGCCTTGTCGAGGAAGTCGTCGTCCTGCGCCGCCACGTCGGCAAAGAAGATGTTGGGCGACTTGCCGCCCAGTTCCAGCGTCACCGGGATGATGTTCTGCGAGGCGTACTGCATGATCAGGCGGCCGGTGGTGGTCTCGCCGGTGAAGGCGATCTTGGCGATGCGCTTGCTGGAGGCCAGCGGCTTGCCCGCTTCCAGGCCGAAGCCGGTGACCACGTTGACCACGCCCGGCGGCAGCAGGTCGCCGATCAGTTCCATCAGCAGCAGGATGCCCAGCGGCGTCTGCTCGGCCGGCTTGAGCACCACGCAGTTGCCCGCGGCCAGCGCCGGCGCCAGTTTCCATGCCGCCATTAGGATGGGGAAGTTCCACGGGATGATCTGGCCGACCACGCCCAGCGGTTCATTGAAGTGATACGCCACGGTGTCGTGGTCGATCTCCGACAGCCCGCCTTCCTGGCTGCGGATGCACGAGGCGAAGTAGCGGAAGTGGTCGATCGCCAGCGGGATGTCGGCGGCGCGGGCCTCGCGGATCGGTTTGCCGTTGTCCCAGGTTTCCGCGGTGGCCAGGCGTTCGAGATTGGCTTCCATCACGTCGGCGATGCGCATCAGGATCTGCGCGCGTTCGGCGGCGGGGCTCGCTCCCCATTTGGGCGCGGCGCGGTGCGCGGCGTCCAGCGCCAGCTCGATGTCGCGCTCTTTCGAGCGGGCGTTGCGGGTCAGCACCTGGCCGGTGACCGGCGTGACGTTGTCGAAGTATTCGCCGTCGGCGGGCGCCTGCCATTTGCCGTCGATGAAGTTGTCGTACTGCGTCCTGAGGTCCAGGCGCGTGCCATAGGATTCGGGGGTGACGCGGGTCGCGATGTCCATGCTTGTCTCCGTATAGGTCGGTGTAACGGCAGTCGGGTGCCTGTTCCAGATCAAGCAAACCGCGTGCCATGTGTGGGGACGCGGCTGGACAAGCGCGCTTGCCGCGTGCGAAAGTACCTTTCCACGCGCCGGCAAGGGGCGTGGGCGGCGGTTCGCCGCCACCGGGTGTCGCGTTTCGCGACACTGTCGCGGAACAGGTGTCGCAGAACACCGTCCAAGGAGACACGCATGGCCACTCAATCCCGTTGGCAGTCGCTGACGCACGCGCGCCAGCTGTTCAACCAGCAAGGCGTCGTGCCTGGCGGGCTGGTCGCCGAGCCCATCCTGCGCTCCTGGCGCCGCTGCGCCGACCTGGGTATCGACATGCGCGGCGCGCGCCGCGCGGAACCCATGACCGCCGCCGAATTGCGCGAGGCGCGCCAGCGCAATGAAGCCTTGCGGCGGATGTCCGAGCCGGCCATGTCCTTGCTGCGCCGCGAAGGCGGCAGCGACGGGCTGGTGATCCTGTCGGATGCGCAAGGCCTGGTGCTGGACAGCGACGGCGACATCGATTTCGCGCAGCGCGCCTCGCGGGTCGCCCTGATGCCCGGCGCGCCGTGGGACGAGGCGGCCGCCGGCACCAACGCCATCGGCACCGCGCTGGTGGAAGGCCGGCCCATCATCGTCGACGGCGCCGAACACTACTTCGAGCCGAATCGCATCCTGACCTGCGCCGCGGTGCCCATCACCGACAGCGAAGGCCGCATGCTGGGCGTGCTGGATCTGTCCAGCCCCGCGCGCGAAGTGCGGCCGGACGTGCTGGCGCTGGTGCGCGCGGCGGTCGACCTGATCGAACACCAGCTGTTCGATGCCGCCCATGAGCCCTGCGCCGTGCTGCGCCTGCACCCCGACCGGTCCGGGCTGGGCACGCCGGCCGAAGCCCTGCTGGCCTTTCATGGCGACCTGCTGGTGGGCGCCAACCGTCGCGCCATGCAGGCGCTGGGCCTGGCGGCCACGGCGCTGGGCGTCTATCGCTACGCCGACCTGTTCGACGGCGACCTGGACCATGCGCCCGACGCGGCCGGGCGCGTGCATGCCCGTGGCGGCGCTGCCTACCACGCCCGGCTGCGCCTGCCCCGTTCTCGCGCGCCGGTCGCGCCGCCGCCGTCGCTGCGCCTGCCGGCCCCGTCGGCCCCGTCGGCCCCGTCGGCGTTACCGGCGCCGATCGCGCGCGGTGATACCGCCAGCTTCGACGCCGCCACCTTGGGCGCGCTGGCGCGGGCGGTGCACCTGTCGGATGCGGGCGTGTCGATCCTGTTGCAGGGCGAGACCGGCGCCGGCAAGGAGGTCTTCGCGCGCCAGCTGCATGCGCGCAGCCGCCGCGCCGCCGGCCCGTTCGTGGCGGTCAATTGCGCCGCGCTGCCCGAAAGCCTGATCGAATCGGAATTGTTCGGCTACGAGGACGGCGCCTTCACCGGCGCGCGCCGCCAGGGCAGCAAGGGCCTGCTGCGGCAGGCGCACGGCGGCGTGCTGTTCCTGGACGAGATCGGCGACATGCCGCTGGCGCTGCAGTCGCGCCTGCTGCGCGTGCTGCAATCGCGCGAGGTGTCGCCGCTGGGCGCGGCCCGGCCGGTGCCGGTGGATTTCACCTTGGTGTGCGCCACCCATCGGCCGCTGGCGCATGAAGGCGTGGATGCCCCGGTACGCGCCGACCTGTATTTCCGCATTGCCGAATACACCGTGACCCTGGCGCCGCTGCGCCAACGCGCCGACCTGCGCGAATTGCTGCGCGCGCAATGGGCCGCGCAGGGCGCGGGCCCGGTGTTGCCGGCCGGGATCGAGGAAACGCTGGTGCGCTATGCCTGGCCGGGCAACTATCGGCAGCTGGCGGCGGTGCTGCGCACCTTGCATGTGCTGGCGGGCGCGTCAGGCGTGGTCGAACACGACATGCTGCCGGCGGACATCCGTGGCGCACCCGCACAGCCGTCCGCGCCGCCGGTGGCCAGCCTGCAGGCGATGGCCGACGACGCGATCCGCGCGGCGCTGGCCGCGCACGGGGGCAATGTCAGCGCCGCGGCGCGCGCGCTCGGCGTGCATCGCAGCACCTTGTACCGGCGCGCGGCGGCGCTGGGGCTGGCGCGTCCACGCTGAACACGCCGCGGTGCGGCTCAGCCCACCAGGCGCGCCAGTTCGGCGCCCGGGTCCGGGGCGCGCATGAAGGCCTCGCCCACCAGGAAGGCATCGACCTTGTGTTCGCGCATGCGCCGCACGTCCTGCGGCGTGAGGATGCCGCTTTCGGTGACGACGCGCTTGCCGGCCGGGATGCGCGGCAGCAGGTCCAGCGTGTTCTGCAGGCTGGTCTCGAAGGTGCGCAGGTTGCGGTTGTTGATGCCCAGCAGCGGCGTCTTGAGCGTCAGCGCCACGTCCAGTTCCTGGGCGTCATGCACTTCCACCAGCACGTCCATGCCGAGTTCCATCGCCAGGGTTTCCATCTCGCGCAATTGCGTGGGCGTCAACGCGGCCACGATCAGCAGCACGCAGTCGGCGCCCATCGCGCGGGCGGCGATGATCTGGTAGGGGTCGATCACGAAGTCCTTGCGCAGCACCGGCAGCGAGCACGCGGCGCGCGCCTGGCGCAGGTGGTCGTGCGAGCCCTGGAAGAACTGCACGTCGGTCAGCACCGACAGGCAGGCCGCGCCATGCACGGCATACGTGGAGGCGATTTCAGCGGGCTGAAAGGTCTCGCGCAACACGCCCTTGGACGGCGAGGCTTTCTTGATCTCGGCGATCACGCCGGCCTTGCCCTGCGAGATCTTGTCTTCGATGGCCTGGGCGAAGCCGCGCACGTCCTGGCGCGCCTGCGCCTCGCGCAGGACTTCGGCTTCGCTGCGCATCTGGCGCGCGGCGGCGACTTCCTCGACCTTGACGGCGAGGATCTTCGCGAGAATATCGTTCATTTCTGGAATTTCCGGGTATATGCGCAGAAATCTTCCAGCTTGGCTCGCGCCGCGCCGGTGGAAATCAGTTCAAATGCTAGCGCTAACGCTGCGGGAATGGAATCGGCTTTATTGCCGGCGTAGATGGCGAGGCCCGCATTGAGCGCGACGATGTCGCGGGCGGTGCCCTCGACATTGTCCAGCGCCTCTATGACAAGCTCGCGCGACTGTTCGCGATTGGACACCTTGATGCCGCGGTTGGACATCATGGATAGCCCGTAGTCCTCGGGGTGGATTTCGTACTCGCTGACCTTGCCGTCCTTGAGCTCGCCCACCATGGTGGCGCCGCCCAGCGAGGCTTCGTCCATGCCGTCCTTGCCATGCACCACCAGCACGTGGCGCGAGCCCAGGCGTTCCAGCACGCGCACCTGGATGCCGACCAAGTCGGGGTGGAACACGCCCATCAACTGGTTGGCGGCGCCGGCCGGGTTGGTCAGCGGGCCGAGGATGTTGAAGATGGTGCGCACCGCCAGTTCCTTGCGCACCGCGGCCACGTTCTTCATGGCGCCGTGGTGCGCCGGCGCGAACATGAAGCCGATGCCAGTGGCCTGGATGCATTCCGCCACCTGTTCGGGGGTCAGCACCAGGTTGGCGCCCAGCGCTTCCAGCACGTCGGCGCTGCCGCTCGACGAGGACGCGCTGCGGTTGCCGTGCTTGGCGATCGGCACGCCGGCCGCCGCCGCCACGAACATGGCGGTGGTGGAGATGTTGAAGGTGTGGCTGCCGTCGCCGCCGGTGCCGCACATGTCCAGCAGGTCTTCGGGGTTGGGCGTGACCACCGGCGTGGCGAATTCGCGCATGACCTGCGCGGCCGCGGTGATTTCACCCACCGTTTCCTTTTTCACGCGCAGGCCCATCAGCAAGGCGCTTGCGATCTGCGGCGACATCTCGCCGCGCATCAGCATGCGCATCAGATGCAGCATTTCGTCGTGGAAAATTTCGCGGTGTTCGATACAGCGCGTCAGCGCTTCAGAGGGGGAGATCGTCACGGTGCGTCCTTCTTAGGCGAGGTTCAGGAAATTGCGCAGCAGGGCGTGGCCGTGTTCGCTGAGCACGGATTCGGGGTGGAACTGTACTCCGTACAGGGGCAGCGTCTTGTGGCGCACGCCCATGATGTCGCCGTCCGGCGCCGTGGCGGTCACGGCCAGGCACTCGGGCAGCGTCGCCGGGTCGATGGTCAGCGAGTTGTAGCGGATGACAGTGTACGGCGTCGGCAGGCCGGTGAAGATGTCCGTCCCGGTATGCGAGATGCGCACGGTCTTGCCGTGCATGATCTGCTGGGCGCGGACGATGTTGCCGCCATAGGCGGCGCCGATGGCCTGGTGGCCCAGGCACACGCCCAGGATCGGCTTCTTGCCGGCGAAGGCCTGGATGACGGGCACCGAGATGCCGGCCTCGGCCGGCGAGCACGGGCCGGGCGACACGCAGATGCGGTCGGGGTTGAGCGCGGCGATCTCTTCCAGGGTGATCTGGTCGTTGCGCGCCACGCGCACATCCTCGCCCAGTTCACCGAAGTACTGGACCAGGTTGTAGGTAAACGAGTCGTAGTTGTCGATCATCAACAGCATTTTTTTCTCCAGGCGGGCCGATTCGCGGCCCGGGGCGGTCATGGGGGGCGGCGGGCGTCTCAGATGGGCTCGTCCAGGCCGTGCTGGACCTGCTCGGCCGCGCGCAGCACGGCGCGGGCCTTGGCCTCGGTCTCGGCCCATTCGGCTTCGGGGTTGGAGTCGGCGACGATGCCGGCGGCGGCCTGCACGTACAGCGTGCCGTCCTTGATGACGCCGGTGCGGATGGCGATGGCCACGTCCATTTCGCCGCCGTAGCTGAGGTAGCCGGCCGCGCCGCCGTAGATGCCGCGGCGCACGGGCTCGAGCTCGTCGATGATCTTCATGGCCTCGACCTTGGGCGCGCCGGTCAGGGTGCCGGCCGGGAACGAGGCGCGCAGCACGTCCATGCTGCTCATGCCGGGATTCAGGTTGCCGGTGACGTTGGACACCAGGTGCATGACGTGCGAATAGCGCTCGATCACCATGGTGTCGCTGACCTTGACCGAACCCACCTCGGCGACGCGGCCGACGTCGTTGCGGGCCAGGTCGATCAGCATCACGTGCTCGGCCACTTCCTTGGGGTCGGCCTTGAGCTCGGCGGCCAGGGCGGCGTCCTCCTCGGGCGTGGCGCCGCGCTTGCGGGTGCCGGCCAGCGGGCGGATGGTGACCTGCGACTTGGGCGCGCCGTCCACCACCACGCGCTCCTGGCGCACCAGGATCTCGGGCGAGGCGCCCACCACCTGGAAGTCACCGAAGTTCCAGAAGTACATGTAGGGGGAGGGGTTGAGCGACCGCAGGGCGCGGTAGAGGGAGAGGGGGGAGTCGCGGAACGGCTTGGCGATGACCTGGCCGATCTGCACCTGCATCAGGTCGCCGGCGGCGATGTGTTCCTTGGCGCGGTGCACGGCCGCCAGGTAGTCTTCCTTCTTGAAGTCACGCCGCTCTTCGGTCTGCATGCTGGCGTGGCTGTAGGGGATTTCCACCGGGCGTCGCAGGCGCGCGCGCAGGTCGTGCAGGCGCTGCTGGGCGCGGCTGTAGCTTTCGGGTTGGCCCGGGTCGGCGTAGACCATCAGGTAGATGCGGCCGGCCAGGTTGTCGACGATGACCAGCTCGTCCACGTGCATCAGCATCAGGTCGGGCGTGCCGCCTTCCATGCCGGCCGGGAACGGCTTCACGGCGGGGCCCAGGCACGGTTCGATGTGGCGCACGGTGTCGTAGCCGAAGTAGCCGGCCAGGCCGCCGCAGAAGCGCGGCATGCCGGGGCGCAGGGCCACCTTGAAACGGGCCTGGTACTGCTCGATGAAGGCCAGCGGGTCGCCGTCGTGGGTCTCGACCACCTTGCCGTCGTGCAGCACCTCGGTGCGGGTGCCGCTGGCGCGGATCACGGTGCGGGCCGGCAGGCCGATGAAGGAATAGCGGCCGAAGCGCTCGCCGCCCACCACCGACTCCATCAGGCAGGTCATGCGGCCGGCCTGCGGGCCGGCATGGGCCAGCTTCAGGTAGATGCCCAGCGGGGTGTCCAGGTCGGCGTAGGTCTCGGCCACCAGCGGGATGCGGTTGTAGCCTTGGGCGGCGAGGGCTTTGAATTCGATTTCGGTCATGTCGGTCTCGGGGCGATGGGTATCTGCTGGGGACCGGGCACACAACAAAAAGCCCGGTCCAGGTTACTGGTTCCGGGCTTGGCTCTGTGTTCTACACAGTATCGGCGCTGGGAGGCGGGGACGCGTCCAGGGCCGGGAAGGGAATCATCGCCACCCGGAAGACAAACGCCACCAGCGCCACGAGGCGCCGAGCATTTGGTTCTGGATGGAAACGTTCATCAGGTGATAGCGGTTCGATGTTCAAGTGTGCCGTCAAGGGCGCGGACCCCGGCTTCAGGCCTGGGCTTTCGCGGCGTTCTGGTTTTGATTCCAGAGCTCCACCCACTGGGCGGCGTTGACGAGCGTGTCCACTATACCATCGACATCGAGCTCGCGCACGTCACGGCCTTCGTTGTAACCATACGGCACCACCAGCACCTGGGTGCCGGCGCTGCGGCCGGCCTGGGCGTCGTTGATGGAATCGCCGATGGTGACGGCCTCGGCCACCGTCACGCCCAGCAGTTCGCAGGCGTGCAGCACCTGGTCGGGGTCGGGCTTGCGGCGCGAGCAGGTGTCGCCGCACACCACCGCGTCGAAAAACCCGGCCAGGCCGGTGCGTTGCAGCAGCGGCAGGGTGAATTCGGTGGGCTTGTTGGTGACCACGGCCAGTTTCAGGCCCTGCTCGCGCATGTGCTTGAGGCCCTCGATGACGCCCGGGTAGACCTGGGCGCGTTCGCCGTTGACCAGGTGGTAGTGCCGGTAGAAGGCCTCGCGCGCCCGGGCGAAGTCCTCGGGCGACGGGGCGGCGGCGTCCAGGCTGCCGGCCAGGCTGCGGCGCACCAGGTTGTCCACCCCCTTGCCGACGAAGGTGGCCACGACATCCTCGCGCAGCGCGATCATGCCGAGTTCCACGCGCATGGCGTTGGCCGCGAAGGCCAGGTCGGGGATGGAGTCGAGCAGGGTGCCGTCCAGGTCCAGCAGCGCGGCGCGAAAGGGAGTCATGGCGGGTATTCCTCAGACGGCGGTGGTTTCGCCGATGGCGATCTGCTCGCGCATGGACTTGATGATGCCGGGGTAGTCGGGCTTGCCGAAGATGGCCGAGCCGGCCACGAAGGTGTCGGCGCCGGCGCGGCGGATTTCGGCGATGTTGTCGATCTTCACGCCGCCGTCCACCTGCAGCACGATTTCGTGGCCGCCGGCCTGGGTCCAGGCGTCGATGCGGGCGCGGGCCTCGCGCAGCTTGGCCAGCGCGCCCGGGATGAAGCTCTGGCCGCCGAAGCCGGGGTTGACCGACATGATCAGCACCAGGTCGACCTTGTCCATGACGTGGTCCAGGTACGACAGGGGCGTGGCGGGGTTGAACACCAGGCCGGCCTTACAGCCGTTCTCGCGGATCAGCGACAGGGTGCGGTCGACGTGGCGGCTGGCTTCGGGGTGGAAGCTGATGTAGTTGGCGCCGGCCTTGGCGAACATCGGCACCAGGGCGTCCACCGGCTCCACCATCAGGTGCACGTCGATCGGCACGGAAACATGGGGACGGATCGCCGCGCAGACCATCGGGCCGATGGTCAGGTTGGGCACGTAGTGGTTGTCCATCACATCGAAATGGATCCAGTCGGCGCCGGCGGCGACGACGTCACGCACTTCCTCGCCCAGGCGGGCGAAGTCGGCGGACAGGATGCTGGGGGTGATGCGGGTGGTGGTAGACATGGCGTTCGGGGTGGGTGAAGGCATAATGTGCCATTATTGCAGCTTGCTCGTGCCACACAGGAAAGGACTGTGAAACCCTACGACCTGAGCGTCTCTGTCACTCCGCGCTTCGTGCCTGAACAGTCCGATCCCGGCGAACAGCAATACGTGTTCGCCTATACCGTGCGCATCACCAATACCGGGGAGCATCCGGCCCAGGTGATCAGCCGCCACTGGATTATCACCGATGGCAACCAGCGCGTGCAGGAAGTGCGCGGGCTGGGCGTCGTGGGCCAGCAGCCCCTGCTGGCGCCCGGCGAGACCTTCGAATACACCAGCGGCTGCCCCCTGCCCACGCCGGTCGGCACGATGCGCGGCACCTATCATTGCGTCGGCGAGAACGGCATTCCGTTCGAAGTGCCGATTTCCGAATTCGTCCTGGCCATGCCGCGCACCCTGCACTGACGCGGGGCGCGGCCATACGTTGTACGGTTTTCCATCTGCTCATGAAGCGCATTCTTAGCCTGTCCGTGCTGTCGGTCCTGCTGGCGGCATGTACCACCACCTCAGAGATCCCGCCCGAATCCGGTGAACCCGGCGTTTCCGGCGCCCGCCCGGCGGCCGTCGACGGTCCGCTGGTGGTGCCGGCGCTGTCGGCCCTGCCCGATACGCCGCCGCGCGCCCTGGCCGGCAAATACAAGGCCGGCACCTGGGCCGAGATGCCGGGCTGGAGCAGCGACGACCTGGCCCAGTTCTGGCCCCTGTTCCTGCGCAACTGCAAGGGGCTGATGCGCCCGACCAGCGGCAACCTGGCCGCGCCCGCCCGCGCCACCCCGCGCGCCTGGCAGCCCGTCTGTGCCGCCGCGGCCGATCCGGCCCGGGCGCCCGCCGCCAACGATCCCGAGGGCGTGCGCCGCTTCCTGCAGACCTACCTGCAACCCTGGCGCCTGAACGCGGCCGACGGCAAGCCGGCCGCCAATACCGTCACCGGCTATTACGAGCCGCTGGTGCGCGGCTCGCGCCGCCAGGGCGGCAACTACCAATGGCCGCTGTACGCGGTGCCGGCCGACCTGCTGACGATCGACCTGGGCTCGGTCTATCCGGAACTGGCCGGCAAGCGCGTGCGCGGCAAGCTCGACGGCAAGCGCGTGGTGCCCTATGACACCCGCGCGGCCATCGAGTCGACCGGCCGCCGCCCGCCGGTGGTGGTGTGGGTCGACGACCCGGTCGACAACTTCTTCCTGCAGGTGCAGGGCTCGGGCCGCGTACTGCTGACCGACGGCCCCGACAGCGGCAAGACCATCCGCGTGGCCTACGCCGACCACAACGGCCAGCCCTACGTGTCCATCGGCCGCTGGCTGGCGGACCGCGGCGAGCTGTCGGCCGACCAGGCCTCGATGCAGAACATCCGCGCGTGGGCGCAGCGCAATCCCAAGCGCGTGCCCGAGATGCTCAACGCCAACCCGGCCGTGGTGTTCTTCCGCGAAGAGCCGGTGATCGATCCCGAGCTCGGCCCCAAGGGCGCCTATGGCGTCAACCTGGCCCCGCGGCGGGCGATCGCGGTGGATGCCGGTTTCGTGCCGCTGGGCACGCCGGTGTTCCTGGCCACCACCTTCCCGGCCTCCGACCGGCCGTTGCAACGCCTGGTGTTCGCCCAGGACACCGGCACCGCCATCCGCGGCGCGGCGCGCGCAGACTTCTACTGGGGCTACGGCGACGAGGCCGGCCAGCAGGCCGGGCGCATGAAGCAACGCGGCCAGATGTGGCTGCTGTGGCCGAAGCAGGCCGGGGAGCCGAGCGCAAGATGACACACCAGATCGTGGTTTGCGGGGCCGGCATCGTCGGCCTGTCCTCGGCCCTGGCGCTGGCCCGCCGCGGCCAGCGCGTGGCCCTGCTGGCGCCGCGCACGACCGTGCCACCGGCCGATCCCAACCATTACCACGCGCGCGTCTACGCCATCTCGCCCGCCAGCCAGCGTTTCCTGGCCGAGCTGGGCGTGTGGGACGCGATGCCGTCCGCGCGGCTGACGCCGGTGCAGGCCATGGAGATCCATGGCGACGCCGACGGCCTGGTGCACCTGAACGCCTGGCAGGCGGCCCTGCCGCAACTGGCCTGGATCGTCGAGTCCGGCGAGATCGAGCGGGTGCTGATCCAGGCGGTGCGCATGTTCGGCATCCCGTGGTTGGAAGACCGCTGCACCGGCTACCAGGCCGGCGCCATCGAAACCGAGAGCGGCGCCCGCATCCAGGCCGAGCTGTTCGTCGGCGCCGATGGCGCCGCGTCGCCGCTGCGCACCGCCGCCGGCCTCAAGCATGACGCCGTTTCCTACCACGACACCGGGCTGGTGGTGAACCTGGACGCCGAGCGCGCCCACCAGGGCACCGCCTTCCAGTGGTTCCGCGACGACGGCGTGCTGGCGCTGCTGCCGCTGCCGGACACGGCCGACGGCCCGCAGGTATCGATGGTCTGGTCCATGCGCGACGCGCAGGCGCGGGAATTGCTGGCCTTGCCCGCGGATGCGCAGGCGGCCCGCCTGGAATCGCTGTTGGAACATGCGGCCCAGGGCCGCCTGGGACGCCTGAAGGTGCGCAGCAAGCTGCATGGCTTTCCGCTGACGCTGGAGCGTGCCCAGATGGTGGCGCCCGGCATCGCGCTGGCCGGCGACGCCGCCCACCGCCTGCACCCGCTGGCCGGGCAGGGCCTGAACCTGGGGCTGGGCGACGTCGAGGCGCTGGCCCGCACCGTGGCCGGACGCGAACCCTACCGCCAGGCGGGCGACCTGCGGGTGCTGCATCGCTACCAGCGCGCCCGCGCCGAGCCGGTGCTGGCCTTGCGGCTGGCCACCGACGGGCTGCACAAGCTGTTCGGTTCGCATGCCACGCCGCTGGTGTGGTTGCGCAATGCCGGCATGCATTGGGTCGAGCGGGTCCCGCTGGTCAAGCGGCGCCTGATCGCCGGGGCCTCGACGAACTGAATCGCACCGGCCCGCGCCGGTCGATGCACTGACGCCGCCGGCCCGGCACGGAACCCGCAGGGCGCCGGGGGGTCTGATTCCGGCAAGCCCCCGGCCAGCCCCTTTCGTCGGATCGGTTACGCTTTCGGCCAACGAGGGCGATACGTCACGCTAAATACAGGAGTCCCCATGAATTTCCGTTTTTCCGCCACGCTGGCCGCCTGCCTCATGGCCGCGGGCCTGGGCCTGTTCGCCAGCGCTCAAGCGCAGGCAACGGGCGACAAGGCCGTTTCCACCAGCACGGTCGGCCAGGCGGGCAAGGGCAGCAAGAGCTATTCCACCACCCAGGTGGCGCCCGTCGATCCCGTGGCGGATGCGGTCAAGGAACGTTTCAAGCAGCGCTTCACCGGCATGGACGTGACCGCCGTGCGCCGCACGCCCTACGGGCTGTTCGAGGTGCAATTGGGCATGGACCTGATCTACACCGATGAAAAAGTGACCTGGGTGATGGAAGGTCCGCTGATCGACGCCATGACGCGCCGCGACGTCACCCGCGAGGCGCAGGAAAAGCTCGGTTCCATCCCGTTCGACCAGTTGCCGCTGGACCTGGCCATCAAGCAGGTCAAGGGCGACGGCTCGCGCAAGGTCGCGATCTTCGAGGACCCCAACTGCGGTTACTGCAAGCAGTTGCGCAAGACGCTCGAAGACGTCGACAACATCACCGTCTACACCTTCCTGTACCCGATCCTGTCGCCCGACTCCAACGTCAAGGTGCGTGACGTCTGGTGCTCGGCGGACCCGGGCAAGGCGTGGGACGACTGGATGCTGCGCGGCCAGAAGCCGGCCACCGCCAATTGCAGCGTGCCCGAGGACAAGTTGTTGGCGCTGGGCAAGCAACTGATGGTGCGCGGCACGCCCACGATGTTCTTCGCCGACGGCTCGCGCACCAGCGGCGCGTTGCCGCTGGACCAACTCAAGGCACGACTGAACTGACCGGCGCGGGTCGCGCCGGCCGGGCGGCTGGCGCAGCGAGCGCCACGCCACCCGGAGACTAACTTGAAAATCGCAATACTCGACGATTACCACGACGTCGCCAAGCGCTACGCGGACTGGGGATCCCTCGGCGGCGACGCCGAAGTGCGGATCTTCAACAACTTCATTCCCGACGAGCAGGTCGAGGCCACGCTCGCACCCTTCGAGGTGATCGTGGCCATGCGCGAACGCACGCCGTTCCCCGCCGGCCGCATCCGCGCGCTGCCGAACCTGCGCCTGCTGGTCACCACCGGCATGCGCAACAACGCCATCGACATGCAGGCCTGCGCCGCGCAGGGCATCGTGGTCAGCGGCGCGCCCGGCAGCGCCGACGCCAACACCGCCACCGCCGAACTGGCCTGGGCCCACATCCTGGGGCTGTTCAAGCACCTGCCCGCCGAAGACGCCGCCATGCGTCGGGGCATGTGGCAGACCGGCATGCCCGAGCCCCTGGCCGGCAAGCGGCTGGGCGTGCTGGGACTGGGCAAGCTGGGCGCGGCGGTGGCCAAGGTCGGGCTGGCGTTCGGCATGGACGTGGTGGCCTGGAGCCCCAACCTGACCGACGAGCGCGCCGCCGAGGCGGGCGTCACGCGGGTCGACAAGCACGGGTTGTTCGCGACGTCCGACGTCGTCAGCCTGCACCTGATCCTGTCCGATCGCAGCCGCCACATCGTCGACGCCGCCGCGCTGGCCGCGATGAAGCCGACGGCCTACCTGGTGAACACGTCGCGCGCCGGCCTGGTGGACCAGGCGGCGCTGATGGACGCGCTGGTGAAGTTCCGCATCGCCGGCGCCGGGCTGGACGTGTTTCCCGACGAGCCGCTGTCGCCCACCGACAGCGTGCGCGACCTGGACAACGTCATCCTGACGCCGCACCTGGGCTACGTCAGCCGCGAGAACTTCGAGGCCTTCTACCGCAACGCGCTGGAGGCCGTGAAGGCCTGGCGCGATGGCCAGCCGGTGCGGGTGCTGAACGGCTGAGCGCCAGGGGGGGAGGCCCCCACGCCGCGCCTTCGGCTTGCTGCCCCCCAAGGGGGCGTTTTCATCTTGAGGCGGCTCGGCGATGAAAAAGGGCCCCCACGCGGCGCCTTCGGCTTGCTGCCCCCCCAAGGGGGCGTTTTCATCTTGAGGCGGCTCGGCGATGAAAAGGGCCCCCACGCCGCGTTCAGCCGCGCGTGAAGGTCACTTTCTTTTCGACGATGCCGGCCGCGTCGGGCGTGGCGGGCGTGTCGCCACAGGCCTCGTCCGCGTCATCCGACGGATCGACCGCGTCAAAGGCGGTGTCGCCGTTGGCGTCCGGCACGCCGGTCGGCTTGAGGCCGACGAAGTCGAACAGGTCGCGGTCCATCAGGTGCGACGGCACCACGCGCGACAGGGCGTTGAAGACGTTCCACGAGCGGCCCGGGTGCTGCCTGTCCCATTCCTTGATCATGCGGCCGACTTCCTTGCGCTTCAGGTTTTCCTGGGAGCCGCACAGGTTGCAGGGAATGATCGGGAACTGCTTGAGTTCGGCGTAGGCGATCAGGTCGGTTTCCGGCACGTAGGCGAGCGGGCGGATGACCGTGTGGCGGCCGTCGTCGGACACCAGCTTGGGCGGCATGCCCTTGGCCTTGCCGCCGTAGAACAGGTTCAGGAAGAAGGTGCCCAGGATGTCGTCGCGGTGGTGGCCGAGCGCGATCTTGGTGGCGCCCAGTTCCGAGGCCACGCGGTACAGGATGCCGCGGCGCAGGCGCGAACAGAGCGAGCACATCGTCTTGCCCTCTTCGAGCACGCGGGTGACGATCGAATAGGTGTCCTGCGTCTCGATGTGGAACTTCACGCCCAGCTCGGTCAGGTAGCGCGGCAGGATGTCGGCCGGGAAGCCGGGCTGCTTCTGGTCGAGGTTGACCGCGACCAGCTCGAACGGGAACGGCGCGCGCTTTTGCAGCTGGAGCAGAATGTCCAGCATGGCGTACGAGTCCTTGCCGCCCGACAGGCACACCATGACGCGGTCGCCCGACTCGATCATGTTGTAGTCGGAAATGGCGCGGGTGGTCTCGCGCGCCAGGCGCTTGGTGAGCTTGTTGCCTTCGTGGCGGGCCTTCTTGTCGTCGGGGCCGGCCACGGAGACGGCGCCGGTCGGCGCCACCGCATCAGTGGAGTCCGCCACGGCGCGGATGTCGGGGGAGGCGATATCGTTCATGGTCAACGCGAGATCTGGATTTCCACGCCCACCGCCGCACAGTCGGAGAAGGCCATGGGCTTGCTGATGCGCAGGCGCAGCGAGCGGATTTCATGGAAGTCGGCCAACAGGCGCGCGGCGACTTGTTCCACCAGGGTTTCGATCAGGTTCACGTGCGCCTGGGTGCATTCCTCGACGATGGCCTCGCGCAGGCGGCGATAGTCCAGCACGCTGTGGATATCGTGGTCGTCGACCGCGCGCTGGATGTCGACGTCGAACTCGGCGTCGACGTGCAGCGGCTGGGTGGCGCGGCGTTCGTGTTCGAGGATGCCGATGCGGGCGTCGAGCGCGAGCCCGGAAAGGATGATGCGGCGTGTGGGCATGATGAAAACCTGGGTGGAATCCCGGAATTGTAAGGCGGCGGCGGACCGGGCCGGCGCGCTGGCTACAATCCGGCCATGGCCGGGCGCCCGCGCGGGGGCGGCGACGGCAAACAAGGGATGAAATGCAACAGATGCACGATGCGGTCATTGTAGGGGGCGGCCCGGCCGGCGCCTCCTGCGCCCTCTGGCTGGCCCGGCTGGGCCTGGCGCCGCTGCTGGTCGAGGCCAGCGGCCGCCTGGGCGGCCTGAGCGTGGACAACCCCTTCGCCGACGACTGGATCGCGGTGTTGCCCGGCATGACCGGCCAGCAGGTGGCCGCCAATATCGATACCAGCGTGCGCGCCGCCGGCGTGCCGCTGCGCCTGGACACCCGCGTGACGGCGGTGCGGCCCTGCAAGGGCGGCATCGAGGCGACCCTGGTCGACGCCAATGGGGACGTATCGCAGACGCGCGGCCGCACCCTGGTGATCGCCTCTGGCGTGCGCGCCAAGGGCTTACCGGAACATCCGCCGGGCGCCAGCTGGCCCGGCGTGCTGATCGGGCCGGGTTCGCCCATCGTGGCGCAGGATTACTCCGGCCTGTCGGTGGCGGTGCTGGGCGGGGGCGACAACGCCTTCGAAAACTACGTCTACGTGCGCAACCGCGGCGCCCGCGCCGTGCACCTGTACGCCCGCAGCGTGCGGGCGCAGCAGCAATGGGTGCTGCGCGCCGGCAAGGAAGGCGTGCGCATCGGCCCGTACCAGGTGGATCCGGCCACCCGCAGCGTGGACGGCCAGCGCTACGACCTGATCCTGGTGTTCTACGGCTGGGAGCCGCAGGCCGCGTTCGCCGACGGCCTGCAACTGGCGCGCGACGAGCGCGGCTACATCCGCACCGATTTCGCCACCGCCGAGACCAGCGTGCCGGACATCTACGCCATCGGCGAGGTGGCCCATCGCATGCATCCCTGCGTGGTCACGTCGATGGCCGATGGCGTGGTGGCGGCCAAGGCGATCCAGCGGCGCTGGGAACGGGCAGGGGAGTAGCTTCGCGTTCCCCCGGCCCTTGCAGGCCAGCCCTCGGTCCCCGGCGCGTTTCGTCCCCGGCACCGACCTGTCTTTTCTTCAGCGCGACAGCAGGAAGCCCAGCACCGCCTCGCGGAATTCATCGGGCCGCTCGATGTTGGACAGGTGCACGGCGTCCAGCAGCAGCCATTGCGCGCCCGGCACGGTCGCGGCGATCTGCTCGCCATGGCTGGCGGCGGTGACGGTGTCGTCGCGGCCCGCGATCACCAGCGTCGGTCGCGGGATCAGCGCAATGGTGCGGCGCAGGTCGGTGTCGCGCACGGCCGCGAACGCGCCCGCCAGGCCGTGCCGGTCGGTATTGAGCAGCATGTCGCGGAAGGTGTCGATCACCGGCCCGCCGGCGCGCAGCATCTCGGCCGGGAACCAGTTCGCCAGAAAGGTCTCGGCGGTGTCCTTCATGTCCGGCGCCCGCAGCGTGGTGGCGATACGCTCGTCCCATTGCGGCGCGGGGCCGAGATAGGGCGACGTGTTGGCCAGGATCAGGCGGTCGATGCGTTCTGGCGCATGCACGCCCAGCCATTGGCCCATGATGCCGCCCAGCGACAGGCCGAGGAAGTGAGCCCGCGCCACGCCCAGCGCGTCGAACAGTTCGAGCACGTCGCGGCCGAGTCGGTCCAGCGAGTAGGGGCCTGCCGGCACGCTGGAAGCGCCGTGGCCGCGGGTGTCGAAGCGCAGTACGCGGAAGTGGCGCGCGAGCGCCGGCGCCAGGTCGTCCCACATGTGCAGCGTGGTGCCGATGGAATTGGACAAGGCCAGCACCGGCAGACCGGCGTCGCCGTCCCAGCGGTAGGCGATGCGGGCGCCGTCGCCCGTGGTGATGAAGGGAATGTCGTCTTGCATGATGAGCGTCCTGTGTGAGGGAGAGGGCCTCGGGGCGGATGTCGCGCTCATCTGCCGGGCCGGCTACGTTGGAACAACGTGAACGGGATCGTAGTTGCGGCCAGGCGCCAAAGAAATTACAAAGTTCGCACAGACATTGTAGGAATTTCCGACATGAGCGAATTTACCTTGCACGACCTGCAGTGCTTTGACGCGGTGGTGCGCGAGGGCGGCTTCCAGGCGGCGGCGGAAACACTGCATCGCTCGCATCCCGCGGTCTTCGCGGCGGTCGCCAAGCTGGAGCGCCAGCTCGACCTGCAACTGCTCGACCGGGGCGGCTACAGGGTGAAGGCGACCCCGGCGGGCCAATCGTTTCATCGGCGCGCCCAGACCTTGCTGCGCGAACTGGCCGGCCTGCGCGCGCATGCCGAGCAGTTGTCCATGGGCCAGGAAAGCGAACTGAACGTGGTGATCGGCGACTTCTGCCCGCGCCCGCTGCTGCTGGGCCTGTTGGGAAAGTTCTTTGCGCAGTGGCCGGCCACGCGACTGAACCTGCATTTCGAAGCCGTGACCGGGCCTTGGGAACGCTTGCTGGAAGGCGATGCCGACCTGATTCTGCATCGTATGGAAGCGGGAGACGCGCGCGTCGAATGGCTCGACCTGGGCAGGGTGCCGTTCGTGCCCGTTGCCGCGCCCGGCTACCTGGCGCCGGCCAGGCGCGCCCTGCGGCCCGAGGACCTGCGCGACTACACCCAGTGCGTGATGCGCGACACCGCCCGCCATGCGCCGGCGCGCGACTTCTTCATGATCGAGGGGGCGCGCCAGTGCACGGTCGCGGACCAGGTGATGAAGAAAGAAATCATCCTGCAAGGACTGGCATGGGGGCACATGCCGCGCTTCCTGGTGGAAGACGAATTGAGAGACGGCCGGCTGTGGTCGCTGGCGAATCGTCACCTGCCGGGCAGCACCGAGACGTTGGCGGCCGCGCGCCGCGCCGACCGGCCGCAGGGGCCGGTCATGACGCGCCTGTGGGACACGTTGCGCGCGCACGCGCCCGCCATCCGCCAGGCCGTGTCGCCGGCAAAAAAGCGCAAGCCCTGATCCCGCATCCGAAAGCCGCTTGCCCTGCCCGCTACACAGGGAGCGGCCGCACCGTTCAGTACTTGCCGGTCAGCAGTTCGCCGGCGTCGGGCACGCGCGTCTCCAGGTCCAGCACCTTGAGCATGCGGTAGACCGTGGCCGCGGCGGCCGTCACCACCGGCAGACCCAGGCGGTCCTGCACCGGCTGGATCGACGCCAGCGACGGCATCTGCACGCAGGCCGACAGCACCACGGCGTCGACGCCGCGCGTATCCAGGCGCTCGACATGGCTTGCGGGCGCCATCGGATCCTGCGCGCCCACCTTCAGGTTGTCGGCGATCTCCAGCGACAGGCTGTCGTGCACTTCGACGCCTTCGTGCTCGATGTAGTCCACCACCAGCTTGGTCAGCGGCTTCATGTAGGGGGTCAGGATGGCGACCTTGCGCGCGCCGATGGCATGCAGGCCTTCGACCAGCGCGCCGGCGCTGGAGACGATGGGCGCGGGCGCGCCGTTGTCCACGGTGGCCTGATGCAGCCGTTCCTGCGAGGCGCGGTGGTAGCCCAGGCCCTGCGCCATGATGGCCACCAGGCAGGCATAGCCCAGCACGTCGACGCGGGCGTCCGACAGTTCCTGCGCGCAGCGGTCGGATTCGCGGTCCATCGAGGCCAGCTCGGCCGCCGTCACCTGCTTCATGCGCATGCGGCTGGAGTGGAAGGTGAAGCGTTCGGGCGCGATGGTCTCGCGCCGGCGCAGCATGGCGGGGATCTCCGTTTCCATGGTGGTGTTGGAACTGGGAACGATCTGGCCGATGCGCAGGACGCGGGGCGACTGGGTCATGGCGGGTCTCCGGTAAGCGTTGTCTGCGCCCGGGAGGGCGCGAGAAGCCGATTCTGCTCGCCGCGAACGATAGTTTCCAATATAGTTTTTGTCTGGTTTCATATCTTTTGCAAATCATTGGCCGCCATGGAAATCCGCCAACTCCGTTATTTCGCCGTGCTGGCCGAAGAACTCAACTTCACCCGCGCTGCCGCCCGGCTGCATATCTCGCAGCCGCCGCTGAGCCTGCAGATCGCCCAGCTCGAACGCGAGCTGGAGGTCAAGCTGTTCGACCGCACCAACCGCCGGGTGGCCTTGACCGAGGCCGGCGCGGCGTTCCTGAATGACGTGCGCGCCACGCTCGCGGGCCTGAAGGACGCCACGGTGCGGGTGCGCGCGGTGGACCAGGGCAGGGCGGGGCGGGTCGAGATCGGCCTGTCCGGTTCGCATTTCATGGGGCCGGTGCCGGCGCTGATCGCGCGCCATGCCGCCAGCCATCCACAGGTCTCGGTGCTGCTCAACGAGATGAACCCGGCGGCGCAGCTGGAGGCGCTGCGCGGCCACCGCATCGACGTCAGCATCTCGCGCACCGCGGTCGACGACGACGAACTGCAATCGTTGGCGCTGTGGTCCGATCCGGTGGTGGCGGCGCTGCCCGCCGGTCATCGCCTGGCGAGACGCAAGCGCCTGGCCCTGGCCGACCTGGCGCGCGACGCATTCGTGATGCTGCGCACGGACACCTCGGCGTTCGCCCGCGAGCTGGCCGACACCTGCGCCCGCGCCGGCCTGGCGCAGTCGGTGGCGCAGCGCGTGGCCGAAGTGCCGGCGCAACTGGCGCTGGTGGCGGCAGGGCTGGGCGTGGCGCTGGTGCCGCAGTCGACCTGCGGTCACTTCGGCGCGCGCATCGCGGTGTGCGCGCTGCCGGCCGCGGTGGGCAGCGGCACGGTCTACGCGGTCACGCGGCGCGACGACGGCAACCGCGCGCTGCGGGCGTTCCTGCGCACGGCGGCGCAGATGGCGGCCCGCTGACACGGCGAGCGCGGCGCGCTCTTTTGCGCAGGCGAAGCCGCTCCTCCAGATTCCGGAATAGGCATTTCGCGGCGTCGCGGCCACACTCTTTCGCACAAGACGATCCGCACCAGGATCTCGCAGGGAGACAAGCATGCCGCACCCGCAACGCTGGCTGGCCGCCGGCGCGCTGTTGTTCGCCATGGCGGGGCCCGCCGTGGCGGCGTGGCCCGAACGGCCTCTCACCCTCATCGTGCCGGCCTCTCCCGGCGGCACCACCGACATCGCGGCGCGCCTGATCGCCGACAAGCTGGCCGCGAAGCTGGGCCAGCAGGTCATCGTCGAGAACCGCGCCGGCGCCGCCGGCATCATCGGCGCGCAGACCCTGGCGCGCGCCAGGCCCGACGGCTACACGCTGCTGATGGGCAACATCGGCCCCAATGCCATCAACTACGCGCTCTACAAGACCTTGCCCTACAAGCCGGCCGACTTCGCGCCGGTGACGCGGGTGATTTCCGTGCCCAACGTGCTGGTGGTCAACGAGGCCTCGCCCGCGCGCAGCGTGGCCGACCTGCTGGCGCTGGCGAAGAAGGATCCGGGCCAGGTGTCGTTCGGCAGCTCGGGCAGCGGCCAGTCGCCGCACCTGTCGGCGGAACTGTTCAAGCAGCGCGCCGGCATCGGCGGCACTCACGTGCCCTACAAGGGCGCGGGCCCCGCGGTGGCCGCGCTGCTTGGGCAGCAGTTCACTTTCATGATCGACAACCTGCCCAGCTCCATGCCCTACATCCAGTCGGGCAAGCTGCGCGCATTGGCCGTCACCAGCGACCGGCGCCTGGCGGAATTGCCCGACGTGCCCACCATGGCCGAAGCTGGCGTGCCCGACATGGTGGTCACCGCCTGGTTCGGCCTGGTGGCGCCGGCCGGCACGCCCGCCGCCGTCATCGACGCGCTTTATGCCGCCACCCGCGACGTGGTGCGCAGCCCCGACGTCGCCGAGCGTTTTCGCGCCATGGGCGGGCAGGCCGGCGGCGACACGCCGGCCGAGTTCGCCACCTTCATCGACCAGGAACGCGTCCGCTGGAAGCGGATCGTGGACGCCGCCGGCATCGTCCAGGAGCAATAAGTGATCGACAAGATTCAGGCCTGCATGATGGACGCCGTGGCCATCATTCCCGATGGCGCCAGCGTGCTGGTGGGCGGCTTCGGCGAAGCCGGCGTGCCATACGAGCTGCTGCACTGCCTGGCGGAACTGGGCCGGCGCGACCTGACCATTATTGCCAACAACGCCGGCACCTTTGACCGCGGCATCGCCGCGCTGCTCGATCGCCGCCAGGTGCGCAAGATCATCTGCTCGCATCCGCGCCCGCCCAATTCCGAGGCCTTCGCCCGCGCCTTCCGCGCCGGCGAAGTGGAACTGGAATGCGTGCCGCAAGGCACGCTGGCCGAACGCCTGCGCGCGGCCGGCGCGGGCCTGGGGCCGTTCTACACGCCCACCGGCTACGGCACCGAGCTGGCGCAAGGACGCCGCCAGGAGGTGATCGACGGCGTCGGCTACGTGCTGGAACAGCCGCTGCGCGGCGACTACGCGCTGATCCGCGCGCACCAGGGCGACCGCTGGGGCAACCTGATGTACCGCCACGCCGCGCGCAATTTCAACCCCGTGATGTGCATGGCCGCCGGCCACGCCATCGCCCAGGTCGACGAGGTCGTGCCGCTGGGCGCCTTCGCGCCCGAGCACATCATGACGCCCGGCCTGTTCGTGAAAACCGTGGTGCGGGTGGAGACCTGAAATGCCGACGATCACGCCCATGACCCGCCAGCAGGTCGCGCAATTGCTGGCCGGCGACATCCCGGATGGCTCGGTGGTCAACCTCGGCATCGGCATGCCGACCCTGGTCGGCGACTACCTGCCGCCCGACAAGGACATCCTCTTGCACAGCGAGAACGGCATCACCGGCATGGGGCCCGCCGCGGCCGGCGACGCCGTCGATCCGGACCTCATCAACGCCAGCCGCCAGCCCATCACGCTGCTGCCCGGCGCCTCCATCACCGAACACACCGTGTCGTTCGCCATGATGCGCGGCGGCCACCTGGACTACGCCGTGCTCGGCGCCTTCCAGGTGTCGGAACGCGGCGACCTGGCCAACTGGAAGACCGATGCCGCCGACGCCATCCCCGCCGTGGGCGGCGCCATGGACCTGGCCGTCGGCGCGCGCCAGGTGCTGGCCATGATGGAACACCGCGGCCGCGACGGCGCGCCCAAGATCCTGCGCCAATGCCGCTACCCGCTTACCGGCGCCGGCGTGGTCACGCGCATCTACACCGACCTGGCCGTGATCGACGTCACGTCCGCGGGCCTGCGCGTGCACGCCATGCTGCAAGGCGTCAGCGCCGAGGCGCTGCAGGCCGCCACCGAAGCGCCCCTGCGGTTTACCGACACGCCATCGGTCATCGCGCTCGATGCCGCCGGCGCGCCGCGCTACGTCAGGGGCTGAGGCAACCCGCCCTGTCCGAGCCATCCCGGAGTCCGCCATGCACCGTCCCGTCCTAGCCGTCCTGGCAACCGCCAGCCTGTTGTTTGCCGCGGCGACCACCGTCCGCGCACAGCCCGCGGCGGCGGCACCCGCCGGCGCCTATCCCGACAAGCCGATTACGCTGCTGATCCCGTACCCGCCCGGCGGCAGCGCCGACATGCTGGCCCGCCCGCTGGGCGCGGCCCTGCAAAAGAAGTGGAACCAGCCCGTGGTGCTGGAGTACAAGCCGGGCGCCGGCGGCGCCATCGCCTCGGCCCAGTTGGCCCGCGCCAGGCCCGACGGCTACACCCTGCTGATGGTCCTGGCCGCCCACACCATCAACCCCAGCCTCTATCCCTCGCTGCCCTACGACACCCGGCGCGACTTCGCCCCGGTCTCGCTGGTCGCGACCCTGCCCATGCTGGTCTCGGCGCCGCTGTCCACGCCGGCGAACAACATCCCCGAACTCATCGCCTACGCTAGGCAGCACCCCGGCAAGCTCAGCTTCGCCTCCGCCGGCAACGGCAACACCAGCCACCTGGCCGCCGAGATCTTCAAGCACCGCACCGGCGCCGACATGCTGCACGTTCCCTACAAAGGCAGCGGCCCTGCTGTCGTCGCGTTGCTGGGCGGCGAGGTCTCGCTGATGTTCGACAGCATCTCCACCTCGATCCCCCAAGTGCAGTCCGGCAAGCTCAAGGCCCTGGCCGTCACCGGCGACCAGCGCTCCCCCTTGCTGCCCAACGTCCCCACCGTCGCCGAAGCCGTCCCCGGCTTCGTCATCAACGGCTGGTACGGCATCCTGGCCCCTGCCAACACGCCACCCGCCATCCTCGACACCCTCAGCAGCGCCATCGCCGCCGCCATCAACACCCCCGACCTGAAGGCCCAGCTGAACAGCTACGGCTACGAAACCGTAGGCTCCACTCCCGCCGCCTTCGCCGACCACATCAACAAGGAACTCGACACCTGGAAACAAGCCGTCGAAGTCTCCGGCGCGAAGTTGAACTGACCCGGCAGGGCGCTTCGCGCCCACCGTGTGCAACCGGAAAAGTCACTGTAGGTTCAAGCGAGACAGCCCCCTCAAGACCCGCATACCCGAGAAAACGCTCGCGCAAGACGCAAATCCTCGCATACGCGACAGCGCCCTCATCGCGACGCAAGACACCGCGTAAGCCGCAAAAGGCCGCCCGCGCGGCCGCTTGCGGCGGGCCCCGCAAGACCCTCCCACCCCACACCTAGACGGCAAAAACGCCAAGCAAAAAGCCCGCCCCAGCAACGGCCGTTAAGTTTCAATGCGAGCGTGTGGCGGGGCAGGCGGGGGAGGGCGGGGCGTGTAGATGCGCCCAAGGGAAACCGTAGGGAGCCGAAGGCGTACGAGGTTGACGCAGGGGCAGTCCGGAGCGAACGCTCCGGACCGCAATCGTAGCCCCGTCCTCCCCCGCCTGCCCCGCCACACGCGCCTAAAGAACCCCACCGCCCCAATGCAAAAAAGGCCTTCCAATAAAGAAGGCCAAAAAAAATACTCACCCAACCGACAACACACAATCCAACGCCTCAGGCCCACTCAACCGAACCTGAAACATCCGCAACTCATCCCGCCTGAACACATGCACGCTAACGCGATCACCCACCCGATACTGCCCCAGCAACACTTCGACGCCCGCGGCCCCCTCGACCTTCAAGCCATCGATCGCCACCAGCACATCCCCGGCCGACAGCCCGCCCCTGTGCCCGGCGCCGCCCTCCAGCACGGTCGCCAGCACCAGTGAATCCCCCTGCTTGCGCGTGCGCACATCCAGCGAAGGAATATTGACCGAGGCTTTCCATTGCAGCTTGACGCCTTGAGCGGCCAGCAGCTCCGCCAGCGGCACATCCGCCGTCCCGTAGGCATGTCGCGCAATGAAGCGCCGCGCATCCACCCCGGTCGCCTCCTTGATCAGCGCCGGCAGGCCATCCTCCGCCAACCCCTGCGCCTTGCCGCGATAGAAATCGCGCCCATACCGCTGCCACAACAGCCGCATCACATCGTCCAGCGAATGCACGCCCGCCGACTCCTGGCGGATCAGCAGGTCCAGCCCCAGCGCCACCAGCGCGCCCTTGGTGTAATAGCTGACCAGCGCATTGGGCGAATTCTCGTCCTGCTTGTAATAGCGCGTCCACGCGTCGAACGAACTTTCCGCCACCGACTGCTTGTGCCGCCCCGGCGTGCGCGCCACGCTGGTGATGGTCTTGGCCAGCAGGCGCAGGTAATCGTTCTGCGTGATCACGTTGGAACGCAGCAGCAGCAGATCGTCGTAGTAGGACGTGAAGCCTTCGAACACCCACAACAGCCGCGTCAGGTCCGGCTGCGCCAGGTCGTAGGGAACGAACGCCTGCGGCTTGATGCGCTTGACGTTCCAGGTGTGGAAATACTCGTGGCTGACCAGTCCCAGGAAACCGCGATAGCCTTCGCCCTGGCCCTGCTGGCCCAGCACCGGCAGGTCCTTGCGCGCCGTCATCAGCGCCGTGCTGGCGCGGTGCTCCAGGCCGCCGTAGCCGTCGCCCGTCACCATGGTCATGAAGACATAGCGATCGCTGCTGTCCAGGAATGGCGCGCGCTTGCCGCGCGGTTCGAAGAAGGCGATCTGCGTTTCGCAGATCCTGCGCACGTCGTCGGTGATGCGGGCCAGGTCCAGGTTGGGCGCCACGCCCGTGAACACCAGTTCGTGCTCGGCGCCATGCGCCGTGAAGCTCGCCACCTGCGGCGTGCCCATTTCAACGGGATGATCGATCAGCGCGTCGTAGTCCGGCGCCAGGTACAGGCCGAAGCCATGGCGGCGCGCCGCGCTCTTGTGGCCGCGGGCCTCGGGCAGGCTGGTGTAGACCTTCCAGCCGTCGATGCCGCGCGGCGGTGCCAGGTCCACCAGGCAGGGCAGGTGGTCCTGCCCATGCACCCGCAGGAACACGCTGGTGCCGTTGAAGAAGCCGTGCGTTTCGTCCAGGTGCGCGCCGCGCACCGACAGGTCCCAGGCATACACCGTGTACTCCACCCGCAACGGACCGTCGCAAGGCGCGGCCTGCCAGGTGTGATTATCTATTTTGTCGACAGGCACGCGGCGGCTGCCCGCATGGGCCGTCAGCGACTCGATCTGGCGCGAAAAATCGCGGATCAGGTAGCTGCCCGGAATCCAGGCCGGCAGCGACAGGCGCTGGCCATCCGGCGAGGGCGCCTGGACGGTTAGGGTTATCCGGTAGCGGTGCCCCGCGGGGTCGTGGGGCGCGAGGCGGTAAAGTATGGGGAAAGCATCGGTTTTTTCCATGCGTATATCTTATTTCATCCCATCCTCTGGAGACAGGTAATGAGCGAGTCGTTTGTGCTGGTCGAAACCCGCGGCCGCGTCGGTCTGCTGACGCTGAACCGCCCCAAGGCGCTCAACGCGCTCAACGATCAACTGATGAACGAACTCGGGGCGGCGCTGCTGGCTTTCGAGGCGGACGCGGACATCGGCGCCGTGGTCATCACCGGCAGTGAAAAGGCCTTTGCCGCGGGCGCCGACATCGGCGCCATGAAAGACTGGTCGTACATGGACGTGTACGGCAGCGAATACATCACCCGCAACTGGGAAACCCTCAAGCGCATCCGCAAGCCCGTGATCGCCGCGGTCGCCGGCTACGCCCTGGGCGGCGGCTGCGAACTGGCCATGATGTGCGACATCATCATCGCCGCCGACACCGCCAAGTTCGGCCAGCCGGAAATCAAGCTGGGCGTCATCCCCGGCGCCGGCGGCACGCAGCGCCTGCCGCGCGCGGTGGGCAAGGCCAAGGCCATGGACCTGGCCCTGACCGCCCGCATGATGGGCGCCGAGGAAGCCGAGCGCGCCGGCCTGGTGTCGCGCGTCGTTGCGGCCGACAAGTTGATGGAAGAAGCCATGGACGCGGCCACCGTGATCGCGTCGATGTCGCTGCCGTCGGTCATGATGGCCAAGGAATGCGTCAACCGCGCCTTCGAGGGTTCGCTCAACGAAGGCCTGCTGTTCGAGCGCCGCGTGTTCCATTCCCTGTTCGCCACCGAGGACCAGAAGGAGGGCATGGCCGCCTTCACCGAGAAGCGCAAACCCGACTTCAAACACCGTTAATTCTTGTTACGCCCGTTCCGGCCCCCCGGGCCGGGCATGCCAGGACCAGGGCATCCGCGTTCGACGCCCTGTTTCCGACACGCGCCCACCCCGGGCGCGTTTTTCATGGCTGCGCGATTCCGCGCGGGCGTTGCGCCTTGAAACTTTTGGACAGCACCTTGTTGCAGGGATCGGCCCTATCCTGAAAAGGCGTCACTCTGAAAACGAGGTGCCGCGCCAGAGAGGCTTGCCCGAACTGGTAAGCCTCATGCGCGGCGGCTCGTCTGCAAACAATAGCAACAAGGAGCCTTGCATGCGTACTTCCCCCTTCAATCGCCGGTGGTCCGCCGCCGCGCTCGCGGGCGCGCTGAGCGTCTGCTTCGTGACCGCTACGCAAGCCCAATCGCCGCGGTCGACGCTGCGCCTGGTGTCCGAAACGCCGTATCCCGCCGCCGCCGCGCCCGCGCCGCAGATGAGCGCGCAGGAATTGCGCGACACCGCGATCGATGCGTACGTCTACGCCTATCCCATGGTGCTGATGGAACTGGCGCGCCGCAAGGCCACCGCCGTGCAGTCGCCGCTGGATGGCAAGGCGCCGATGAACCAGTTCGGGCACAAGGCCGCGTTCCCCGACCCGCGCGCCGCCGATACGCCGTGGCCCAGCGCCGACGCGCTGTATTCCAGCCTGTGGTTCGACGTGTCGCGCGCGCCGCTGATCGTGCGCTTGCCGGATACCGGCAAGCGCTACACGGTGCTGTCGGCGCTGGACATGTGGAGCGACGTGTTCGCCTCGCGCGGCACGCGCACCAACGGCCCCGGCGCCCAGTCGTTCGCCATCGTCGGCCCGAACTGGCAGGGCGCGCTGCCGCCGGGCATGGACGTGATCCACAGCCCGACCTCGACCGGCTGGCTGATCGGCTGGACCCAGACCAGCGGTCCGCAGGACTACGCCGGGGTCAACCAGATCCAGGCCAACATGACGGCCAGTCCGATGGTGGCGGCGGCGGCGCCGGTGCCCGGCCGTCATCGTGGCGCCGGCAGCGCCTCGCCTTATCCGCAGACCGGCCCGGGCGTCGGCTCGGCCCCGATCGGCAGCGACGTGCCCATGCCGATGCCGGTGAACCTGCCGGAAGGTACGCCGGCCGAGCAGGCCGCCAGCATGGACGCCGCGTCGTTCTTCACCTTGTTCTTCGACGTGCTGCGCAACAACCCGCCGCATGCCAACGACACGCCCATGCTCGATCGCATGCGCCGCATCGGCCTGGATGGCCGCCAGCCGTTTTCGTATGGCCGCCTGAGTCCCACCGTGCAGCAGGCCCTGGCCGACGCGCAGCCGCTGGCCGGCCGCCGCATCGCCGACGGCGTGTCGCGCCTGGCCACGCCGATCAATGGCTGGAACACCGTGCTCACCGGCATCGGCACCTACGGCACCGACTACACGCGCCGCGCCGCCATCGCCTACGCCGGCCTGGGCGCGCCGACGCCGGAAGACGTGCTCTATCCGGTCACGGTGGCCGACAACAAGGGCCGCGCGCTCAACTCGAACGAAGACTACGTGCTGCACTTCGAGAAGGGCCAGCTGCCGCCGGCCAATGCCTTCTGGTCGCTGCATGTCTATAACGACAAGCACGGCTTCCCGGACAACCCCGCCAATCGCTACGCGCTGCGCAGTACCGACGACCTGAAGTACAACGCCGACGGTTCGCTCGACATCTACATCCAGCGCCGCGATCCGGGCGAGCGCAAGCGTTCCAACTGGCTGGCCACGCCGGCCGCCGATGGCCCGTTCCTGCTCAGCATGCGCCTGTACTGGCCGCAGGACGTGGCGCTGGACGGGCTGTGGGCGCCGCCGCCGGTCAAGGAAGACTGACGCGCTGCGCGCGGCCGGGCGGCGTGTGGGCGCCACCGGCCGGGCAGCTCCGCGCGGCTCCTGCGGGAGCCGCTTTTTCTTGTCCCGAGCGCCCGCGCTTTGGCGCGTTGGCCGGCGTCATTCACGTCCCCAATTTCCGTCGCGACGCGCGGTCCGGCCGGGCCTGTTGTCGCCTTACAAACCCCCTAAAGTTCATTTGCTCGGGTAAAAAAAAACACGCTATACTCTGCGGGTTTGACGCTTGCGGGATAAGAACACAGGGCGATGATTTCGCCGGTTCTGACAGGGGCAAAGGTCGTATGAACGGCTGTAGGACGGCTAGTGTGCGCGGCTGGTAATGCGCGGCTGGTAATGCATGCGTGGCTAGCGGCAATGCGTGGTTAGTGATCGCGGCTACTGATACGGCTTTTAGTACGACGGCTTTAGGCGGGGAAGTTTGATGCAGCAGAACACAGTGCGGCACGAACCTGCGCGCGGTTGGGGTGGAAAGGCCCGGGACGAGTCCTGTGGAATGAACCAGTCCGTTGCGCAACGGGGCGAGGCACGCCAGGTTCTGGCGGGTCAGGATCCGGTGGACCGGGTGCTGGTTCTCAGTGACGCGGATCGCGCGGCGCTGAATGCTCAGGCGGGCCGCGGTCTCCTGTTGGCACTGGCGGCGCAAGGCGCCATGGGGCTCGCAGCAGCAGTAATAGCGGGGGTTGTCGGAGGGGCGGCGGCAGGTTGGTCGGCGCTGGCGGGGGCAGGAGCGTATTTCATACCCAATGCGTTGTTCGCATTGCGCCTGGCTGTCAGTGTTCGGGCCGGTAAAGCCAGTCCCTTTACCTTTCTCTCTGGTGAGTTGATCAAGCTGTTCGCAACGGCATTGCTGTTGTGGCTGCTTTCGCGTGTGGCGCAGGACAGCCTCGTCTGGCCCGCCGCGCTGCTGGGTCTGATACTCACCCTGAAGGGATATCTCCTGCTTTTGATGTTCCGCAAGTTGTCATAGCGCTGCCGGGTAGGTTACGGCAAACGGAATCGTGGAATCGTCCGGCTCGCAAGGGCTCGGGCATACAGCAAATAGGGTAGGATTCAAATGGCTGCTGCCAGCGACGTGTCGCCTCAGTCCGCTTATATTCAGCACCACCTGGTGCACCTGAACAATACGGGCGAAAAACAGACTGCAATTGCTCAGTTTGACATCATCAACTACGACTCGTTGTTCTGGTCCGGCCTGACGGGCCTGATCGTCATCTTCTTCCTGTGGCGCGCCGCCCGCCGTGCGACCGCCGGCGTTCCGGGCCGCTTCCAGGCCTTCGTGGAAATGATCGTCGACATGGTCGACGACCAGGCCAAGGGCATCGTCCACAATGCCAAGAGCCGCCTCTTCATCGCTCCGCTCGCCCTCACCGTGTTCCTCTGGATCATCCTGATGAACGCGCTGGACCTGCTGCCCGTCGACCTGATGCCGTCGATCTGGCGCCTGACCGGCCTGGGCGCGCACCATGGCGACCCCCTCTACTACCACCGCGTGCTGCCGACCGCCGACCTGAACGTGCCGATGGGCATGTCGCTGGGCGTGCTGCTGCTGATGTTCTACTACGGCATCAAGATCAAGCACCCGGGCGGCTTCGTCAAGGAACTGTTCACCGCGCCGTTCCATGCGCATGGCCTGGGCGCGCTCGTCCTGGCTCCGTTCAACCTGCTGCTGAACCTGATCGAATACGCCGCCAAGTCCGTGTCGCTGGGCATGCGGTTGTTCGGCAACATGTTCGCCGGCGAATTGATTTTCATGCTGATCGCCCTGCTGGGCGGTGCCTGGACCGGTTTCAACGGCGCCAGCATCGGCTTGGGAATCGGCCACGTGCTGGCCGGCTCGATCTGGGCCATCTTCCACATCCTGATCGTGTTGCTCCAGGCCTTCATCTTCATGATGCTGACCCTGGTGTACCTCGGCCAGGCGCACGAAGGCCACTGATCCCCCGAATTTCCGGCGCCGGCCACCCGGCCGGCGCTGGATAGCAAGATCATCTTGCATTGAGCAGTACCCCAATCTTTTTATTTTTTGACTTCAGATTTCTAACCAAGGAGTTGTCATGACCAACGTCGCTTTCGTTGCTCTCGCTTGCGGTCTTATCATCGGTCTGGGCGCTATCGGCGCTTGCATCGGCATCGCACTGATGGGCGGCAAATACCTGGAAGCTTCGGCTCGTCAGCCTGAACTGATGAACGCTCTGCAAACCAAGATGTTCCTGCTGGCTGGCCTGATCGACGCGGCATTCCTGATCGGCGTGGGTATCGCCATGCTGTTCGCCTTCGCCAACCCGTTCGTCGGCTAAGGCACGCCCGCCGGCGAAAAGGCGGGTCATGACGCTGGCGGCGATGCGGGCTTGAGCCCCGTCGCCGGCCGGCAAAGTATCGAGTGCTCCGCGTTGCCCGTCCCGGGCGCCGTCGGAGCCGCAAGGTGTTAAAGGAACGACCGTGAATCTGAACGCGACGATCATTTTCCAGATGCTCGTGTTCTTCGTTCTGGGCTGGTTCACGATGAAATTCGTGTGGCCTCCTCTGACGAAGGCGATGGACGAGCGCCGCCAAAAAATCGCCGACGGCCTTGCCGCCGCGGAGAAGGGCAAGGCCGATCTGGCCCAGGCCCAGGCGCGTGTCAGTCTGATCGAGGCTTCTGCCAAGTCCGAAAACCACGCCCGCATCATCGAGGCCGAGAAGCAAGCCGCCTCCCTGATCGAGCAGGCCCGCCGTGAAGCGGAAGCCGAGCGTGCCCGCATCGTGGCGCAAGCTGCACAGGATGCCGCGCAGGAAGTCCAGCGCGCCCGTGATTCGCTGCGCGACGACGTCGCCGCGCTGGCCGTCAAGGGTGCTGAGCAGATCCTCAAGCGCGAGGTTGACGCCCGCGCCCACGCCGAGCTGCTGAACCAGCTTCGCGCGCAGCTTTAATCCGGGACCGTCATGGCTGAACTTTCCACTGTTGCCAGGCCGTACGCCGAAGCCCTGTTCGCCGCCGCGCGCGACGACAAGGCGGGCCTGCAGGCTTGGGCCGACCTGGTCAGCGAGCTGTCGCAGGTCGCCTCCAACCCCGACGTGCGCGAGGCCATGGCCGATCCGCGTCTGGGTGACAAGCAGCGCGTCGAGCTGTTCACCGGCCTGGTGAAGGCCGAACTGCCCCAGGCCGCCCGCAATTTCATCGAGCTGCTGGTCGAAAACGACCGGTTGCTGCTGCTGCCCGAGATCGCCACGCAATTCGTGGTGCTGCGGAACCGTCACGACGGCACGGCGCAGGCGGAAATCACCAGCGCGTTCGAGCTGAGCGACGCCCAGGTCCAAGAACTGGTCGCCGCCCTCGAGAAGAAATTCGGCCTGAAGCTCAAGCCCGTCGTCACCGTCGACCAGTCGTTGATCGGCGGCGTGCGCGTGGCCGTCGGGGACCAGGTGCTCGATACTTCCGTACAAGCCCAATTGGCCCGCATGCGCGATACGCTCGCCGCTTAAAGGCAGCACTAACAGGATTCCAGGAGTCAATATGCAACTCAATCCCTCCGAGATCAGCGAACTGCTCAAGAGCCGCATCGAGGGCCTGGGCGCTTCGGCTGATGTCCGTACTCAGGGCACCGTCGTGTCCGTGACCGACGGTATTACCCGCATCCACGGCCTGTCCGACGTGATGCAGGGCGAAATGCTCGAATTCCCCAACAACGTCTTCGGTCTGGCGCTCAACCTCGAGCGTGATTCCGTCGGCGCCGTTATTCTCGGTGACTACACCGGCGTGTCCGAAGGCGACGCGGTCAAGACGACCGGCCGCATTCTGGAAGTGCCGGTCGGCCCCGAGCTGAAAGGCCGCGTGGTCAACACGCTGGGCGAGCCGATCGACGGCAAGGGCCCCGTGAACGCCAAGGCCACCGACATCATCGAAAAAGTGGCCCCCGGCGTTATCGCCCGCCGCTCGGTGTCGCAGCCGCTGCAAACCGGCATCAAGGCTATCGACTCGATGGTTCCCATCGGCCGTGGCCAGCGCGAACTGATCATTGGCGACCGCCAGACCGGCAAGACCGCCGTGGCCGTCGACACCATCATCAGCCAGAAGGGCAAGGGCGTCACCTGCGTGTACGTCGCCATCGGCCAGAAGGCTTCGACGATCAACAACGTGGTGCGCAAGCTGGAAGAGCACGGCGCGATGGAATACACCATCGTCGTGGCCGCCTCGGCTTCGGACTCCGCCGCCATGCAGTACCTGGCCGCCTACGCCGGCTGCACGATGGGCGAATACTTCCGCGATCGCGGCGAAGACGCCCTGATCGTCTATGACGACCTGACCAAGCAAGCCTGGGCCTACCGCCAGGTCTCGCTGCTGCTGCGCCGTCCGCCGGGCCGCGAAGCCTACCCGGGCGACGTGTTCTACCTGCACTCGCGCCTGCTGGAACGTGCCGCCCGCGTGAACGAAGACTACGTCGAGAAGTTCACCGATGGCGCCGTCAAGGGCAAGACCGGCTCGCTGACCGCGCTGCCGATCATCGAAACCCAGGCGGGCGACGTGTCGGCCTTCGTTCCGACCAACGTGATCTCGATCACCGACGGCCAGATCTTCCTGGAAACCGACCTGTTCAACGCTGGTGTGCGTCCCGCCATCAACGCCGGTATCTCGGTGTCGCGCGTGGGCGGCGCCGCCCAGACCAAGGTCGTCAAGAAGCTGTCCGGCGGTATCCGTACCGACCTGGCGCAGTACCGTGAACTGGCCGCCTTCGCGCAGTTCGCCTCGGACCTGGACGACGCCACCCGTCGCCAGCTCGAGCGCGGCAAGCGCGTGGTCGAACTGCTCAAGCAGCCGCAATACCAGCCGCTGCAGGTGTGGGAACTGGCCGTCACGCTGTACACGGTCAACAACGGCTACCTGGATGACGTGGACGTGGCCCAGGTGCTGTCGTTCGAAAAGGCGCTCAAGGACCAGCTCAAGGCCAAGCACGCCGCCCTGATCCAGCGCGTCGAAGACACCAAGGAACTGTCCAAGGACGACGAAGGCGAACTCGCCGCCGCCATCCAGGAATTCAAGAAGCACGGTGCTTTTTAAGAAAGTGATGGGTTAGGCGTCAGCTGCGCCTCACCCATCCTTATCGGATGGTTGAGGCGCAAGCGCCAACCCATCGGCCAGTCTTCACAGGAAAGCGCAATGCCCGGAATTAAGGAAATCCGAACCAAGATCAAGAGCGTGCAAAACACGCGCAAGATCACCAAGGCGATGGAAATGGTCGCCGCATCCAAGATGCGCAAGGCGCAGGAGCGGATGCGCGCGGGCCGTCCGTACGCCACCAAGGTGCGCGAGATCGCCGCGCACCTGATGCAGGCCAACCCCGAGTACAGCCACCCGTACCTGGTCGAGCGCGAAGTCAAGGCGGTCGGCGTGGTCATGGTGACGACGGACAAGGGTCTGTGCGGCGGCTTGAACACCAACATCACCCGCGTGGTGCTGTCGAAGCTGAAAGAGTTCGAGAAAAACGGCATCGCCGTTCAAGCGACCGCTTTCGGCAACAAGGGCGTGGGCGTGCTGTCCCGTATCGGCGCCAAGCTGGTTTCCCAGGAAGTGCAACTGGGCGACAAGCCGCAACTGGATCGCCTGCTGGGCGCGATCAAGGTGCAGCTGGACGCCTACCTGGAAGGCCGCATCGACGCGCTGTACGTGGCTTCGACCCGCTTCGTCAACACGATGAAGCAGGAGCCGCTGTTCCTGCGTCTGCTGCCCCTGGCCAGCGGTTTGGAAGATCCGTACCAGACGGGCGCCGAAAGCCTGGCCAAGACTTCGGAAGTGAAATCGGATTACAGCTGGGATTACATCTACGAACCCGACGCTCGTAGCGTGATCGACGACCTGCTGCAGCGTTACGTGGAAGGCCTGCTGTACCAAGCCGTGGCCGAGAACATGGCTTCGGAGCAGTCGGCCCGGATGGTCGCCATGAAGGCGGCGTCGGACAACGCCAAGAAGGTCATCGGCGATCTGCAGCTGGTCTACAACAAGACCCGCCAGGCCGCGATCACCAAGGAAATTTCGGAAATCGTAGGGGGCGCTGCCGCCGTCTGAGGCAGGCAGCATCCCGTCAAAAGCTATCAAGCAAGGAATCGACATGAGCAACGGAACCATCGTTCAGTGCATCGGCGCCGTGGTGGATATTCAGTTCCCCCGCGATCACATGCCCAAGATCTACGAAGCGCTTACTCTGGTCGACGAGGGTTCCTCGTTCGCCGAAAAGGGTCTGACGCTGGAAGTGCAGCAACAGCTGGGTGACGGCGTGGTGCGTACCATCGCCCTGGGCTCCAGCGACGGCCTGCGCCGCGGCATGAAGGTCGCCGGCACCGGCGCCCCGATCTCGGTGCCGGTCGGCACCGGCACGCTCGGCCGCATCATGGACGTGCTGGGCCGCCCGATCGACGAAGCTGGCGAAATCCAGCACGACGAAAAGCGTGGCATTCACCAACCGGCTCCCCGTTTCGACGAGCTGTCGCCGTCGGTGGAACTGCTGGAAACCGGCATCAAGGTTATCGACCTGGTGTGCCCGTTCGCCAAGGGCGGCAAGGTCGGCCTGTTCGGCGGCGCCGGCGTGGGCAAGACCGTCAACATGATGGAACTGATCAACAACATCGCCAAGCAGCACAGCGGCTTGTCGGTGTTCGCCGGCGTGGGTGAGCGTACCCGTGAAGGCAACGACTTCTACCACGAAATGGAAGAGTCGAACGTTCTGGACAAGGTCGCCATGGTGTTCGGTCAGATGAACGAACCCCCGGGCAACCGTCTGCGCGTGGCGCTGACCGGCCTGACGATGGCCGAGAAGTTCCGCGACGAAGGCCGCGACATCCTGTTCTTCGTGGACAACATCTACCGCTACACCCTGGCCGGTACCGAAGTGTCGGCGCTGCTGGGCCGTATGCCGTCGGCGGTGGGCTACCAGCCCACGCTGGCCGAGGAAATGGGCAAGCTGCAAGAGCGCATCACGTCCACCAAGACCGGCTCGATCACCTCGATCCAGGCCGTGTACGTGCCCGCTGACGACTTGACCGACCCGTCGCCCGCCACCACCTTCCAGCACTTGGACTCGACCGTCGTGCTGTCGCGTGACATCGCCGCCCTGGGTATCTACCCGGCCGTGGACCCGCTGGACTCGTCCAGCCGCCAGCTCGACCCGCAAGTCGTCGGCGAAGAGCACTACGCCGTGGCCCGTGGCGTGCAGCAGACGCTGCAGCGCTACAAGGAACTGCGCGACATCATCGCGATTCTGGGCATGGACGAACTGTCGCCGGAAGACAAGCAGGCCGTGGCCCGCGCCCGCAAGATCCAGCGTTTCCTGTCGCAGCCGTTCCACGTGGCCGAAGTGTTCACCGGTTCGCCCGGCAAGTACGTGCCGCTGGCCGAAACCATCCGTGGTTTCAAGATGATCGTGAACGGCGAGTGCGATGCGCTGCCGGAACAGGCCTTCTACATGGTCGGCTCGATCGACGAGGCCTTCGAGAAGGCCAAGAAACTGCAATAAGGAACCGATATGGCTACCCTGCATGTGGATGTCGTCAGCGCAGAGGAAGCGATCTTCTCCGGTGAGGCGAAGTTCGTGGTGCTGCCTGGCGAGGCGGGTGAGCTGGGCATCCTGCCCGGCCACACCCCGCTGATCTCGCGCGTACGCCCCGGGACGGTCAAGATCGTCCGTGCCGACCAAGGCGAGGAGAACATCTTCGTCGCCGGGGGCATTCTGGAAGTGCAGCCGGGCAGCGTGACGGTCCTGGCCGACACCGCCATCCGCGCCGCCGACCTGGACGAGGCCCGTGCCCTGGAAGCGCGCAAGCGCGCCGAAGAGGCCCTGGCCAACGCCAAGGACAAGGCGGACATCGCGGTTGTCGAAGCCGAGCTGGCGATGCTGGCGGCGCAAGCCGTCGCCGCGCGCAAGCTGCGTCAAGGCGGTCGCTCGCACTGAGTGCAAGCATGACCTGCCGGGGTTCGCCCCGGATCCGGGAAAAGCGGCCATGGGCCGCTTTTTTCATTTGCGCGGCCACGGCTGCGCAACCCCTCGGTCAGCCGCAGGCCGGCCTGCGTTCGCTACGAATGGCGGCCCGGCTGGCGCGCCGGTAGCCTTCAGGCATTGCAATTCGAAGCTGGAGGGTGGCGTGCGAGAAACCATGGATTGCGGGGTGCTGCTGGCGCCCGGCCACGAAACCGCCATGGGCGACTGGGTCGCGCGCGACCAGCCGCGGCTGGCGCGGGTGCGTTTGCATCTGGTGCACCTGCGGCTGCCGGGCAGCGGTCCGGGTGGTCCGGATACGCACGCGCTGGCGGGGCTGGCGGTGGGGTTGCGCCGCTACGATCACTGCGTCCTGCCGGTCGCGCCGGCTTCGCTGGCGTGGACCCGCATGTCCTTGCAGCAGGCCCGCGGCACGCTTGCCACGCCCATCCTGCTGCTGGTGCACGACATGACCGCGCCCGCCATCGAAGACCTGCTGCGCCTGGGCGCCGCCGATTTCATCGCGTCGCCGTACTGCCTGGAAAGCCTGCGCGTGCGGCTCGGCCGGCTGGCGCGGCGCGCGCCCTTGCCGGGCGGCCTGGTGGAAGAACCCGGCGTGATATACGCCGCCGCCGCGCCACGCGCCGTTGGCGCGGCCGACGTCCGGCCGCGGGTGCCTCGGCAGGTGTTGCAACAGGGGCTGGCGGGGATGCGCTACCAGCCGGGCCGCGAAGCCCAGGAACCCTTCCGGCAGGCCAAGGCGCGCGTGGTCGATGGTTTCGAATCCGACTATATCCGCCTGGCGCTGTCCCGCCACCAGGGCAACGTGGCGCGCGCCGCGCGCGCCTCCAGCAAGCATCGGCGGGCTTTCTGGGCGCTGATGCGCAAGCATGGCATCGATGCCGGACCCTACCGCCGGCAGGCCGAGCAGGCGCGAGACTAGCGCCGGCGGCCCTGCCCGGCAGCGGTTGCGCGGCGGTCGCGGCGCCGCGTGTCGCCAACCCGTGACGAAAGCGCGGCGGCTTGCGTCACGGCAAGCCCGGATCGCGTGCGCGCCGCACCCTGTCAGCTTGGGGCAGTAAAATCACGGCTTCCGATCATCGAGGATAGTCGTGTCCGCTTCCGTCTTGAAGAACGATGTGTTCTTGCGCGCGCTGCTGCGCGAGCCCGTGCCCTACACCCCGATCTGGCTGATGCGCCAGGCGGGCCGCTACCTGCCCGAATACCGCGAGACGCGGGCCCGGGCCGGTTCCTTCATGGGCCTGGCTCAGAATCCGGACTACGCCTCGGAAGTCACGCTGCAGCCGCTGGAGCGTTTCGACCTGGACGCGGCCATCCTGTTTTCCGACATCCTGACCGTGCCGCACGCCATGGGCCTGGGCCTGGACTTCGCCGAAGGCGAGGGGCCGCGCTTTGCCCGTCCGGTGCGTACCGAGGACGACGTGGCGCGCCTGGCGGTGCCCGACATGGACAAGCTGCGCTATGTGTTCGATGCCGTCGGCACCATCCGCCGCGACCTGGACGGCAAGGTGCCGCTGATCGGCTTTGCCGGCAGTCCCTGGACCATCGCCTGCTACATGGTCGAAGGGCAGGGCAGCGACGATTACCGGCTGATCAAGACCATGCTGTATTCGCGTCCGGACCTGCTGCACCGCATCCTGGAAATCAACGCCGAAGCCACGCTGCAATACCTGAACGCCCAGATCACGGCGGGCGCGCAGGCCGTCATGCTGTTCGACAGCTGGGGCGGTGTGCTGGCCGACGGTCTGTTCCAGCAGTTTTCGCTGGCCTACACCCGCAAGGTGGTGGCCGGCCTGACGCGCGAACACGAAGGCCGCCGCGTGCCGGCCATTGTCTTCACCAAGGGCGGCGGCCAGTGGCTGGAAGACATCGCCGCCTGCGGCTGCGACGCCGTGGGCCTGGACTGGACCGTCGACCTGGCGGCGGCGCGGCGCCGCACCGGCGACTGCGTCGCGTTCCAGGGCAACCTCGACCCGATGGCCCTGTTCGGCGGCGCCGACGCCATCCGCGCCGAGGCTCGCCGCGTGCTGGACGCTTTCGGGCCGGTGGGCAAAGGTGGGCATGTGTTCAACCTGGGGCATGGCATTTCGCGCTTCACTCCCCCAGACGCGGTAGCGGAATTGGTGGATGAAGTCCACCGTCACAGCCGTTCGCTCAGAGGGTAAGTGAGTGAACGCTTCGGCCCGCAGGGCCGGGCGTCGAGGCCTCCCGAGCGCAGTTGTGCACAGCAAGATTGCGCTCGGGGAAAACCCTTTATAAGCTATTTTACAATCTTGGAAGTTTGTACAAGTCGTTGTTTTTAATGGAATAAAATAAGTTTTCAACAGGATTGCAAGACTTGATGCAATCTTGCCTTATTCCAATATTTAACGTTGCCCCGGCCTTTTCCCCAAAGTTATCCACAGGCTTCCCCTGGCGTTCTGGAAGGGGTTGAGGCGACAATCCCCTCTGGCCGGCCCGGCCCATTTTCCCGACACCGTTTTCCCGACTTGCGGGCCCGCACCGTCCATGTTCCGTTTTCTCCTCCATGTCTGAAGTCTTCGCGCTGGTCGAATCCACGCCGGCCGCGCCCGCGGCGGTCTGCTGGGTGCGCGTCGCGCTGGACGTGCCCTTGCCCGGCCCATTCGATTACCGCCACCACGAGCCGATCGCCGCCGGCCTGCGGGTGATCGTGCCGTTCGGCCGCCGCAAGCTGATCGGCGTGGTGGTGGACAACCCGGCCGAGCCGTCCTACGAGCCCAGGCAGATCAAGCCGATCGAGGAAGTGCTGCGCGACCTGCCGCCCTTTGACGAAGGCTGGCTGCGCCTGGCGCGCTTTGCCGCCGAGTACTACCAGCGGCCGCTGGGCGAGGTGATGCTGCCGACGCTGCCGCCGCCGCTGCGCAAGCCGACCGCCTACCAGGGCAAGCGCTCGGCCGGCGGCCCGGTGGCGCGGCTGGACGGACGCAAGCGCAAGGCGGTCCGCGACCCGGCCACGGCCGACCAGCCGCCCGAGCTGAACGATGCGCAGCGCCAAGCGGTGGACACCATCGCGGGGCTCGCCAGGTTCAAGCCCGTGCTGTTGTATGGCGTGACTGGCAGCGGCAAGACCGAGGTCTACCTGCGCGCCGCCGAAAAAGTGCTGGCCACGGGCCGCCAGGTGCTGCTGCTGGTGCCGGAAATCAACCTGACGCCGCAGCTGGAAGGCGCGTTGCGCGCCCGGCTGGAAGGCCTGCTGGGGCCGGACGGCCTGGCGGTGCTGCACAGCGGCCTGTCCGATGGCGAACGACTGCAGGCCTGGGCGCGCGCGCAGCGTGGCCAGGCGCGCATGCTGCTGGGCACGCGCATGGCGATCTTCGCGCCCATGAGCGAGCTGGGCCTGATCGTGGTCGACGAAGAGCACGACGCCTCGTACAAGCAGCAGGACGGCCTGCGCTATTCCGCGCGCGACCTGGCGGTGTGGCGCGCCCATGATCTCGACATTCCGGTGGTGCTGGGCTCGGCCACGCCGTCGCTGGAAACCTGGCAGCATGCCGAGCGCGGCCGCTACCTGCGGCTGGCGCTGCCGGCGCGCGCCCGCGCCAGTTCGCTGCCGGCCATGAAGCTGGTCGACACCCGCCGCCTGCAGATGAAGCACGGCATGTCGCCGCAGTTGCTGGAGGCCCTGGGCGAACGGCTGGCGCGCAAGGAACAGTCGCTGATCTTCCTGAACCGCCGCGGTTACGCGCCGGTGCTGCATTGCCAGTCCTGCGGCTGGGTCAGCAATTGCCCGCGCTGCACCGCCTTCACGGTGCTGCACCGCGCCGCCGGCCGCGGCCACCGCCTGCAATGCCACCACTGCGGCTACCAGGCGCCGGTGCCGCATGCCTGCCCCGAATGCGGCGACCAGGACCTGGCGCCGATGGGGCGCGGCACGCAGCGGGTCGAGGAACACCTGGCCGAACTGTTCCCCGAGGCGCGCATCCTGCGCATCGACGCCGACAGCACCCGCAAGAAAGGCAGCGCCGAGGCGTTGTTCGCATCGGTGCATGCGGGCGAGGTCGACATCCTGGTCGGCACGCAGATGGTGTCCAAGGGCCACGACTTCGCGCGGCTCGGGCTGGTCGGCGTGCTCAACCCCGATTCGGCATTGTTCGCGCATGATTTCCGCGCGCCCGAACGCCTGTTCGCCCAGTTGATGCAGGTGGCGGGCCGCGCCGGCCGCCACCAGGGCAACGGCCAGGTCATCATCCAGACCGGCTATCCCGAGCAGCCGGTGTACCAGGCGCTGCTGCGCCACGACTACGCGGGCTTTGCGCGCCATGCGCTGCAAGAGCGCGAAAGCACCGGCCTGCCGCCGTTCGCCTACCAGGCCCTGCTGACGGCCGAGGCGCGCGAGCTGGCGGTGGCGCAGGCTTTCCTGCAACAGGCGCGCGCCCTGCCCGAAGGCGAGTGGGCCGCCGATTTTCCGGGGCTGGACGCGATCATGCTGTACGACCCGGTGCCGTTGCGCGTGGTGCGGGTGGCCAATATCGAGCGCGCCCAGCTGCTGGTGGAGAGCACCAGCCGCCCGGCGTTGCAGGCCTTCCTGGCGTCGTGGTCGCACCACCTGCCGTACCTGGCCAACGAGGCCCGGGTGCGCTGGCAGCTGGAGGTCGACCCGCTGGAAATCTGACCCGCGCGCCGCGCCCGTCCGATTACTCTATGTCGTTCCCCTTTCCCCGAATCCCATGTCCGCACACGAACCCATCGGCCACGGCCTGAACCCCGCGCAGAAAGAGGCGGTGCTGTACCTGGACGGTCCCTGCCTGGTGCTGGCCGGCGCCGGCAGTGGCAAGACGCGCGTCATCACGCAGAAGATCGCCTACCTGCTGCGCGAATGCGGCTACATGGGCCGCAACGTGGTGGCGCTGACCTTCACCAACAAGGCCGCGCGCGAAATGGACGAGCGCGTCAGGACGCTGGTGGACCGCAAGCTGGGCAAGGGCCTGACCATCAGTACCTTCCACTCGCTGGGCGTGAAGCTCCTGCGCGAAGAGGCGCGCAACGCGGGTCTCAAGCCGACGTTCTCGATCCTCGACGCCGATGACGCCATGGCGATCATCCAGGAATTGCTGGCCACCACCGACAAGGGCCGCCTGCGCCACGTGCAGGGCATCATCTCGCTGTGGAAGAACGCGCTGATGGAGCCCGACGATGCCGCGCGTGAAGCCATCACGCCGGGCGACGTCGAGGCAGCCAACGTCTACCGCAGCTACGCCGCCACGCTGGCCGCCTACCAGGCGGTGGACTTCGACGACCTGATCCGCATCCCGGCCATCCTGCTGGCCAACAACGAAGAAGTGCGCACGCGCTGGCAGAACCGCGTGCGCTACCTGCTGGTCGACGAGTACCAGGACACCAACGTCTGCCAGTACCGCCTGGTGCAGCTGTTGACCGGCCCGCGCGCCATGTTCACCGCGGTGGGAGACGATGACCAGGCCATCTACGCCTGGCGCGGCGCCACCATCGAGAACCTGGCCAAGCTGACCACCGACTATCCGAACCTCAAGCTCATCAAGCTGGAGCAGAACTACCGTTCGGTGCAGCGCATCCTGGCCGCGGCCAACCAGGTGATCGAGAAGAACCCCAAGCTGTTCGAGAAGAAGCTGTGGTCGGACCTGGGCGTGGGCGAGCCGATCCTGGTGTCGGCGATGGACGGCGAGGAACACGAGGCCGAGTCCATCGCCATGAAAATCTCGGCCTCGCGCTTCGAGCGCCAGGCGCAGTGGAAGGACTTCGCCATCCTGTATCGCGGCAACCACCAGTCGCGCATCCTGGAGCAGGCGCTGCGCAACCTGAAGATCCCGTACACGATCGCGGGCGGCCAGAGCTTTTTCGACAAGGCCGAGGTGCGCGACATCCTGGCCTATCTGCGGCTGCTGGCCAACGACGAGGACGATCCGGCCTTCATCCGCGCCGCCACCACGCCCAAGCGCGGCATCGGCCAGGCCACGCTGCAGACGCTGGGCCAGTATGCCGCCAGCCGCGAGCTGTCGCTGCTGGCGGCGGTCGACGAGACCGGGCTGGAAAGCCTGCTGGCGCCGCGCCAGCTCGAACCGCTGCGCACCTTCACCGAATTCATCCGCCGCATGCAGTGGCGCGCCGGCCGTGGCGCCACCGCCGGCGCCGATGGCGCGCCGGCCGAACCCGCCGGCGTGATCCTGGACGACCTGGTGCAGGCGATCCAGTACGAACGCCATCTGTTCGAGCTGTTCGATGAGCGGCCGGCGCAGACCCGCTGGCAGAACGTGCTGGAACTGACCGGTTGGCTCAAGCGCAAGGCCGAAGAGGACAACATGTCGCTGTTCGAGCTGGTGCAGCACGTGGCGCTGGTGACCATGCTCGAGCGGGGCGAGGAAGAGGAACCGGACGCGGTCAAGATGTCGACGCTGCATGCCTCCAAGGGCCTGGAGTATCCGCACGTGTACCTGGCGGGCGTCGAAGAAGGCCTGCTGCCGCACCTGGGCAAGGACGACGAAGTCGGCGACCCGGCGCGCGCCGCCGAGAATCTGGCCACCCGCATCCAGGAAGAACGGCGGCTGATGTACGTGGGGATCACCCGCGCCCAGCGCAGCCTCAACCTGAGCTGGTGCAAGCGCCGCCGCCGCGCGCGCGAGGACCTGGTGCGCGAGCCGTCGCGTTTCATCGAGGAAATGGGCCTGGACGCCCCGGGCATCCAGGAAGACGAGGCCACCGCGGCCATGAATCCCAAGGAGCGCATGGCCATGCTCAAGGCCTTGCTGAAGAAATAGCGCCGCAATAAATTACATGACGGGAGGCGCGTCCAGGACCTATACCTGCCGCTTTGCATCATGGCGCCAACGATGAAGGACGATGTGCGTTACCAAGCGGTGTCCGGCACGCCCGGCCTGGTGCTGGGCGTGGCGCGCCTGGTCGACTTCCAGTTTGACCGGCACTACCACGTCGACTATCACGTCGGCCTGGTGACCCAGGGCGTGCAGCGCCAGACCTTCCGTGGCCGCAGCACGCTGCTGGGGCCGGGCGGTATCGCCCTGATGCCTCCCGGCGAGGTGCATGACGGTGCTGGCGTGGCCGACTATGGCCAGTCGTATACCCTGAAGACCTTCCGCATCGCGCCCGAGCTGATGCGCGATTTCATCGCCGAGGTATCGGGCGGCGCGCCGGACGAACGCTTCCTGGGCACCCTGATCGAGGATCGCGCGCTGGCGGCCCGCTTCGTGGCGCTGCACGCATCCTGGATGGCGGACGCGGCCGCCGGACCGCTGGCGCACGAGGCCGCGTCGCTGGCGTTGATGGGCGCGCTGTTCGCGCGCACCGGCACGGTGGCGCCGCAGGCGGTGCGCGGCGGCCTGTCGCCCGCGCACCAGCGGACGGTGCTGGACTACTGCCAGGGCCATCTGGGCGACAAGATCGGGCTGGAAGACCTGGCCCGGCTGTGCGGGCTGAGCCGCTACCAGTTCCTACGCCGCTTCGCGCTGTCGGTGGGCCTGACGCCGCACGCCTGGCTGACGCGGTTGCGCCTGGAACGGGCCTGCGCCGCGCTGGCGCGCGCGCCAGCCACGATCGCGCAGGTCGCGGCCGATGTCGGCTTCTACGACCAAAGCCATTTCAATCGGGCCTTCCGCGCCGCCTACGGGGTGCCTCCCTCGGCCTACCGGCGCGCGGCTTGAGCGGGGCGCAGCCCCGGGGCATCCCTACCGCGCCAGCGCCCGCAATGCCGCCAGGAAATGATCGACATCCTGCTCGCGGGTGCTGAACGAGGTGACCAGCCGCGCCACGCCCGGGCCCCAGCGGTCATGGTAGAAGCGAAAGCCCTGCGCCAGCAGGCCGTCGATGGCCGCGGCCGGCAACTGGCAGAACAGGATGTTGGCCTGGACAGGTCCCTGCAAGGCCACGCCGGGCAGGCCGTCCATGCCGGCCGCCAACCGCGCCGCCATGGCGTTGGCCTGGCGCGCATTGTCCAGCCACAGGTCGTCCGCCAGATACGCTTCCATCTGCGCCGACAGCAGCCGCATCTTCGAGAACAGGTGGCCGCCGCGCTTGCGCCGGTAGGCCAGTTCCGTGGCGCGCCCCGGCTCGAACAGCACGATGGCCTCGGCGCCCAGCACGCCGTTCTTGGTGGCGCCGAACGACAGCGCCGCGACGCCTGCCTTCCAGGTCATTTCCGCGGGCGTGCAGCCCAGGCTGACCAGCGCATTGGCGAAGCGCGCGCCATCCATGTGCAGGGGCAGCCCGGCGTCGCGGCAGATGGCGCCGATGGCCTGGATCTCGTCCAGCGAGTAGACGCTGCCGGTCTCGGTGGCCTGGGTGATGCTGACGCAGGCGGGCGGCATCGAATGCACGTCGCCGGCCTTGCGGTGCGCTTCATGCGCCAGCTGCCCGGGGTCGAGCTTGGAGGCGGCGCCATCGAGCAGCGCCAGGCGCGCGCCGCCGCTGTAGAACTGGGGCGCGCCGCATTCATCGTTGGCGATGTGGCTGTGCGCATGGCACAGCACGCTGCCCCAGGGCGGCGTCAGCGCCGCCAGCGACAGCGAATTGGCGGCGGTGCCGGTGGGCACCAGCAGCACGTCGACCTCGTGCTCGAAGATCTCGGCCAGGCGGCGTTCGACCCGCAGGGTGATGTCGTCGGCGCCGTAGGCGGGAGCCTGTCCCTCATTGGCGTGCAGCAGCGCGGCCAGTATCTGCGGGCTGGCGCCGGCGGTGTTGTCACTGGCGAAGCCCAGCTGTGGCGAAGGTGAGGCGGGGGTGTCCAAGGCGGATGCTCCGGCGATACAGACAAGCCTCGGACTATGCCCGGCCCGGACGGCGCCGACTTGTAGAAAATTGCGCCCCGCTCCTACACTGGGACCGGCCCGCCGCCACTGGCCGGGCCGGTTTCCAAGGAGCGCATCATGTGCCGCTGGTTGGCTTATACCGGGAGTCCCCTGCAAATGGAGAGCGTGCTGTTCAAGGCCACGCACTCGCTGATCGACCAGAGCCTGCATGCGCGCATGGGCGCCACCACCACCAACGGCGACGGTTTCGGCCTGGGCTGGTACGGCCGGCCGCCCGAACCGCCGTTCCGCTACCGCAGCGTGCATCCGGCCTGGAACGACCGCAACCTGCGCGAGGCGGCGCGCGCCATCCATTCGCCGCTGTTCGTGGCCCACATCCGCGCCGCCACCGACACGCCGGCGCAGGAAACCAATTGCCATCCGTTCCGCCATGGCAACTGGCTGTTCGTGCACAACGGCGTGATCCGCGACTATCCGCTGCTGCGGCGCGATCTGATGCTGATGATCGCGCCCGCGTATTTCGGTTCATTGGAGGGTTCGACCGATTCCGAGGTGATGTTCCTGCTGGCGCTGACCTTCGGCCTGGAAGAAGATCCGCTGCCGGCGCTGGCGCGCATGGTGGGGGCGGTCGAGGAAACCGGCCGGCGCCACGGCGTGGCACGGCCGATCAACATGACGGTCTGCGCCCTGGACGGCGAGCGCCTGATCGCGGTGCGCTATTCCAGCGAGCGCGATTCGCGCACGCTGTTCCACAACACCTGCGTGCGGCACCTGCGCGAGCTTTATCCCGACGACCCGAAGGTCGCGGCGCTGGACGACGACGCCTTCCTGCTGCTGTCCGAGCCGCTGAGCGAGATGCCGGGCGCCTGGGAAGAGGTGCCCGAATCCACCGCCATCATCGCCGGCCGCGGCCGGGTGGATCACTATCCGTTCGTGCCGGTGCCGCCGGGCGCCTGAAGCCCGTAGCGCGGCGCTGGCGTGTTGCGTGACAGCTCCGGCCCCAGGGCCTGGCGCGCGGCTTCCAGGCGTTCCAGCAGGGCCGGATCGGTCAGCGAAGGAATGGTGATGAACTCACCTTGGTCCAGGCCCGCCAGGGCGCTGCGCACCATGTCGTCCGCGCTCATCACGATGGCGGCCGGCAACTCGCTGGCCGGCCTGCCTGCCAGGTCCCAGAACTCGGTGCCGGTGGCGCCGGGCAGCACCGCCTGGACGCGCAGGCCCTTGTCCGCCAGTTCGTGGCGCAGCGACTGCGAGTAGGCCAGCACATAGGCCTTGCTGGCGCCGTAGACGCCGTTCAGCAGCTCGGGGTGCAGACCGACGATCGACGCAATGTTGATGATGGTGCCGCCACCGCGCGCCACGAAGGCGGGCGCCGCGGCCATGGTCAGGTGGGTGAGGGCGCTGATGTTCAGGTCGATCATGGCCTGCATCTGGCCGGGCTCGGATTGCAGCAGCGGCGCCACCGCGCCGATGCCGGCGTTGTTCACCAGCAGGGTCAGCGTGTCGTCCTCGCGCAGCGCCTGCGCCACGCGTTGCACGCCGTCGGCCCGGGACAGGTCGGCCGGCAGCACGCGCACGTCGCGGCCGGTCTCGGCGCGCAGGCGCGCGGCCAGGGTTTCCAGGCGTTCGACGTTGCGCGCCACCAGCGTCAGATCGTGGCCGCGCAGGGCCAGATGATGGGCGTAGCGCGCGCCGATGCCGGATGAGGCGCCGGTGACCAGGGCGCGGCCGGGAATGTTGCCAAGCGGGGTGTTGCTCATGAGATGTGCTCCGAAAAGAGGGACGGCGGGTTGTGCCGGTACGCTTGCAGAGTAGAGTCGGGATGGAATATCCTCAATGACATAGAAACGTCTTTTTCAGACATACGGCAAGAACGGACGGCGCCGCCATGAAAACCATCGCGATCCTGTTGCACCCTGGGTTCCAGCTCATGAGCCTGGCGGCCAGCGCCGTCTTCGAGATGGCCAACCGGCAGACCGGCGAGCCGGCCTATCGGGTCGTCCTGGTGTCCGAGCATGGCGGCCCCGTGGCCAGTTCGCTGGGGTTCGCGCAGGACACCATCGGGCTGGGGCGACGCACCTTCGACACCTTGATCGTCGCAGGCGACAACACTGCCGAAGGCGCTTCCGACAGCCTGTTGCGCGCGCTGCGCGGCGCCAGCCGGCGGGTGCGCCGCTGCGCCTCGATGTGCACCGGCGCATTCGTGCTGGCGCAGGCCGGCCTGCTCGATGGCCGGCGCGCCACCACCCACTGGTTCTATGCGCGCCGCCTGCAACGCGAGTACCCGCGCGTCAAGGTGGACGAGGACCGCATCTTCGTGGCCGACGGCCCGATCTGGACGTCAGCGGGCATGAGCGCGGGCATCGACCTGGCGCTGGCCATGGTGGAAGCGGACCTGGGGGCGGAAATGGCGCGCGCCGTGGCGCGCAAGCTGGTGCTGACGCAACGCCGCGCGGGCGGGCAGTCGCAGTATTCGGCGTTGCTGGAGCTGGATGCCAAGTCCGACCGGGTGCAGACGGCGCTGGCCTACGCCAAGGCCAACCTGAAGGCGGAATTGTCGGTGGAGGAACTGGCCCGCGCCGCGCATTTGAGCCCGCGCCAGTTCAGCCGCGTGTTCCGCCAGGAAACGGGCCAGTCTCCGGCCAAGGCGGTGGAACATCTGCGGCTGGAAGCGGCGCAGGACATGATGCAGTCCGGCCGCCACGCGGCCGGGGTGGTGGCGCGCGAAACCGGCTTTGGCGACCGCGACCGCATGCGCAAGGCTTTTCTGCGCGCGTTCGGCCAGTCGCCGCAGGCGATGCGGCGGTTGCTGCACGCCTGACGACGGCGCCGCGCCGCGGGCCCGCCCGATCAGTGCCCCGTGTGCAGCGCCGGGTTCAAGGTGCCCCAGGCCGCCGTGCGCACCAGCGTCTCGACCGCGCCGGTCTGCGAGTTGCGGCGGAACAGCAGCCCGTGCTGGCCGGCCAGCTCCACGGCCTTCACCACCGCGCCTTCCGGCGTCAGCACGCGCGTGCCGGCGGTGATGTAGCAGCCGGCCTCAACCACGCAGTCGTCGCCCAGCGAAATGCCGATGCCGGAGTTGGCGCCCAGCAGGCAGCGCTTGCCGATCGCCACGACCTGTTTGCCGCCGCCGGACATGGTGCCCATGATGGAGGCGCCGCCGCCGATGTCGGTGCCGTCGTCGACGATGACGCCGGCGCTGATGCGGCCTTCGACCATCGACGCGCCCAGGGTGCCGGCGTTGAAGTTGCAGAAGCCTTCGTGCAGCACGGTGGTGCCGGCCGCCAGGTGCGCGCCGAGCCGCACGCGGGCGGTGTCGGCGATGCGCACGCCGGCGGGCACGACGTAGTCGGTCATGCGCGGGATCTTGTCGACGCCGCGGATTTCCAGGACCTGCCCGGTGGCGCGCAGTTGCCAGCGCAGCGCCTCGACCTGGTCGACGGCGCACGGCCCGGCCGAAGTCCACGCGACGTTGGCGAGCACGTTGAACAGCCCGTCCAGGTTGACGCCATGCGGCCGGACCAGCCGATGGCTGAGCAGGTGCAGCCGCAGGTAGGCGTCATGCGCGTCGGCGGGCGGGGCGTCGAGCGAGGCGATGGCGGTGCGCACGGCGACGATGTCGACCTTGCGCCGCGTGTCGCGCCCGAGCGAGGTGGGCACGTACTCGCCCAGCGCCGCGCGGGCTTCCTCCGGCGTCAGGTGCCGGGTTCCGCCCGCCGGCGTGTGGTCGGCCAGGGACGGGCGCGGATACCAGGTGTCCAGGATGGCGCCGTCGGCGGCGATCGTGGCCAGGCCGTAGGCGATGGCGCTGCTTGCGGGGTTTTCTTGCATGGCGTGTTTTTCTGCTGGGCCTCTCTCGGCGAACATTTTAGGGCCAGTTGACCGCGGGCAGGGGCCTTGATCGCCTGTCACATTCGCCAGCCACCCTAGCGCAGATCCGGGCGCACGGCGCGTGCGCCGACGACTGAAACGACAATGGGAGGCCGCCATGGAGAATGGGCTCGAACGCGATACGGATGCGTTGCAGCGCCAAATGCGCCTGCAGGAAGACCTGATCGATAGCCTGGACGAAGAGCTGGAGATGGAACTGGACGACTGGCGGGTGGGCAATGGCGCCGCCGGCGGCGACAGCTGGCACGCGCAGCGGCGGCTGTACTTTCGCGAGCTGTTGCGGCTGCAGGGCGAGCTGGTCAAGCTGCAGGATTGGGTGATGCATGGCGGCCACCGCCTGGTGGTGCTGTTCGAAGGGCGCGACGCGGCCGGCAAGGGCGGCGTCATCAAGCGTATCACGCAGCGCCTGAATCCGCGGGTGTGCCGGGTGGCCGCGCTGCCCGCGCCGACCTCGCGCGAACGCACGCAATGGTATTTCCAGCGCTATGCCGCGCACCTGCCCGCCGCCGGCGAGATCGTCCTGTTCGACCGCAGCTGGTACAACCGGGCCGGGGTGGAGCGCGTGATGGGGTTCTGCAGCGATGCCGAGTACGAGGAATTCTTCCGTTCGGTGCCCGAATTCGAGAAGATGCTGGTGCGCAGCGGGATCCAGATCATCAAGTACTGGTTCTCGGTGTCGGACAATGAACAGGAATCGCGCTTCCAGAGCCGTATCGACGATCCGCTCAAGCAATGGAAGCTCAGCCCGATGGACCTGGAAAGCCGGCGCCGCTGGGAGGCCTACACGCAGGCCAAGGAAGTCATGCTGGAGCGCTCGCACATTCCGGAATCGCCCTGGTGGGTAGTGCGCGCCGACGACAAGAAGAAGGCGCGGCTGAACTGCATCAGCCACCTGCTGGAACAGGTGCCCTACCAGGCGGTGTCACATGCCGACGTGGTGCTGCCCGAACGCGTCCATCACGAGGACTACCTGCGCCATCCGGTGCCCGAAGAGATGTTCGTGCCGGAGAAGTACTAGGCGGGCGCCGCCCGCGCTGCGCACCGCGCGGGCGCGTGATGCGGGCGGGCCGTGGCCACGGCCCGCCGCTTCATCGGACCGGCGTTACGCCAGTTCCTTCAACAGCAGCTCCCAGAACTTCAGGCGCTGTTCCAGCGTCGATACCAGGATGTACTCGTTCAGCGTGTGCGCGCCGTCGCCATCGGCGCCCAGGCCGTCCAGCGTCGGAATCCCCATGGCCGAAGTGAAGTTGGCGTCGCTGCCGCCGCCGGTCATCGGCGCGTCTTCCAGCAGGAAACCGGCGCGTTCCGCGTAGCCCTGCACCAGCGCCAGCAGCGCGGCGGCTTCCTCGGTCTTCACCATCGGCGGGCGGTTCAGTTCCACGTCGATGTCCAGTTCCACGTCCGGGCCCACCGCGCACAGCTCGCGCATGCGGCGCAGCACGTCTTCGGCCGCGCCCATGTCGGGCACGCGGAAGTCCACCACGCAGCGGCACAGCGCCGGCACGGTGTTGGTCACGGTGCCGCCGGCGATGGTGCCCACGCTCACGGTGATGCCGCGCTCGTAGTCCGTCATCGCTTCCAGCGCCAGCACCTGGTGCGCCATTTCGCGGATCGCGCTGCGGCCCTTCTCGTGCTGCATGCCGGCATGGGCCGGGCGGCCCTTGACGTTCAGGTTCAGCATGCCGGTGCCCTTGCGCGCCGTCACGCACTTGCCGCCGTTCGGGCGGGCCGGTTCGCACACCAGCGCGTACTTGGCGTTGGCGGCGAAACGCTCGATGTGCGCGCGCGAGGCGTGGCTGCCGGTTTCCTCGTCGGGCACCACCAGGAAGTCCACCGGCAGTTGCGTCGCGCCGGGGCGGGCGACCCCGGCCAGGGCGGTCAGCGCCAGGTAGATGCCGGCCTTCATGTCATAGCTGCCGGGGCCGTAGAGGCGGTCGCCGTCGATGCGCACCGGGTTCTCCAGCAGCGTGCCGACCGGGTGCACCGTGTCCATGTGCGCCAGGATCAGGATGCCGGGGCGGGTGTCGCTAGCGGCGCGGTTGGTGGCGTACAGCAGCGGGCCGGTGGCGGGGCCGAGCGACGACAGTTCCACCGTCAGGCCGGCCGCGGCGGCGTAGTCGGCGATGATGCGGGCCATGGCGGCGATGCCGTCGGGGAAGTTCGAGGGCGATTCGCATTGCAGCCAGCTCTGGATGCCGGCGACGAGTTGTTCAGTGCGGGAAGTGGACATGGCGATTCTGCTAGCGGGAATGAAAGGGAACGTTCAAGCGACCTGCTGGCCGGCCAGGCGCGCCAGCTCGGCGTCGCTCGGCATGCCGCCCTCGAACCAAAGGCTGGCGCAGACCGCGGACATGGCGCGGCCGTCGTGGCCGATGCCGGGCACCACCTGCAGCGTCCAGTTGAACGGCACGCCGCGGCGCTCGGCTTCCTTGCGGCCGGCCTCGAAGTAGTTGTGGGCGCGGGCGAAGCGGTGCGGGCCTTGGCGCATGGCGGCCGGTTCCGACGGCAGGTTGGGGTCGTCGGTGGCGATGTCCTGGTCGCCGGCCAGGATGGTCATCGGATAGGCCAGCAGCTTGACCAGGTGGTCTTCGGTCAGGCCGACGCCGTCCATGCCTTCGGGGAACGGATAATCGAATGTCGGCAGGGTGTACCAGCCGGGGTTGCCCGCGGTCACCGCCTTGAACGGCGCGTGCGACTGGCTGCTCATCAGGCGGTGCACGAACTGGCCGCCGGCCGAGTGGCCGAACAGGTAGACGTTCTCGCCATCGGTGATCTCGGCCGCGATCATGTCGCGGATCACGTTGCCGACCAGCGCATAGGTCCAGCCGTCGATGTGGCGCGGGTTGCCGCCGGCCGAGAACACGCGGCCGTTGTTGTAGCTTTCCACGCCCGGCCAGATCTCGTTGGAGAAGGTCAGCGCCACGATCAGCAGCTTGTGCTTGTCGGCGGCCTCGACCCAGAAGTCGCGGTATTCGTCGCCGTTGCGCAGCACGCCGTGCTGCACGATCACCACCGGGCGGTCCGGGGTGTAGCCGTAGGGGCGGTAGGTCTGCAGCTTGAACGGGCGATCGGAATTGCGATCCTCGTCGATATAGGTGATGGCGTTGCGGCCGGCATGGCCCATTTCGATGGCGATGCGGTCCACGTTGGACATGTCAGAGGGTTTCATGGCGTTCAGGCGGTGGCTTCGTTCAGGTGGCAGGCCGACCAGTGGCCCGGAGAGATTTCCTTCAGCGTCGGCGCCTGCTCGCGGCAGCGCGGCATGGCGTGCGGGCAGCGCGGGTTGAAGGTACAGCCCGACGGCGGGTTCAGCGGCGACGGGATCTCGCCCTTGATCGGCGTGAACTTGCGGCCGCGGCGGGCCACGTCCGGCACCTCGGCCATCAGGGCCTGGGTGTACGGATGGTTGGCGCGCGCGAAGATCTCGGCCGAGGTGGAGATCTCGACGATCTTGCCCAGGTACATGATAGCCACGCGATCCGAGATGTGGCGCACCACGCCCAGGTCGTGGCTGATGAAGAGGTAGGTGAAACCGTGCTGCTCGCGCAGGTCCATGAACAGGTTGATCACCTGCGCCTGGATCGACACGTCCAGCGCCGCCACCGGTTCGTCGCACACCAGGAACTTGGGCGCCACCATCAGCGCGCGGGCGATGCCGATGCGCTGGCGCTGGCCGCCGGAGATCTGATGCGGGAAGCGATCGCGGTATTCCGTGTCCAGGCCCACTTCCTTCAGGGCCTGGTCGATGCGCGCGGGAATCTCGGCCGGCGGCGCCAGCTTGTGCACCTTGAGCGATTCGCCCAGGATCTGGCGCAGGCGCTGGCGCGGATTGAGCGAGGCCTGTGGGTCCTGGAAGATCATCTGCACGCCCAGCGTGTAGGCCAGCCTGTCGGCGCCGCGCAGGCGGCGGGCATCCTGGCCTTGATAGAGCAGGTCGCCTTCGGTCTGGCGGTGCAGGCCGGCGACGACGCGGCCCAGGGTGGACTTGCCGCAGCCGGACTCGCCCACCAGGCCGACGACTTCGCCGCGGCCGATGCGCAGGTCGACGCCGTTGACGGCATACACGGTGCGGCGGTCGATCGGGCGGCCGCCCAGGGCCAGGATGCGCTGGGCCAGGTCGGGACGCTGTTCGAAGCGCTTGTGGACGTTCCTGAGCTCGATGACAGGGGTATCGGCTTGACTCATGCTTGCTCGGCCTCGCGGGCGATCGGGACGTAACAGCGATAGCTGCGCGAACCTTCGGTGGTAACGGTGGGGGCTTGCTCGGTGCAGCGCGTGACCGCGTGGGTGCAGCGCGGCCGGAAGGCACAGCCCGACGGGCGGCCGGCCAGGCTGGGCGCCATGCCGTTGATCTGGTGCAGGCGCGCGCCCGGCGTGGTGGCGCCAGGCATCGAGTCCAGCAGGCCGCGGGTATAAGGATGGCGCGGCGCGTCCAGCACCTGTTCGACCGGGCCGCTCTCGACGATGCGGCCGGCGTACATGACCGCGACGCGGTCGGCCAGCTCGGCCACCACGCCCAGGTCGTGGGTGATCCAGATCAGCGCCGTGTTGTGCTCGCGGCAGATCTCCTGCATGCGGTACAGGATCTGGCCCTGGATGGTCACGTCCAGCGCCGTGGTCGGTTCGTCGCAGATGATCAGGTCGGGCTTGTTGAGCATGGCGATGGCGATCGCCACGCGCTGGCGCATGCCGCCCGAGAATTCGTGCGGGTAGCTCTTCAGGCGCTTTTCCGGCGACGGGATGCCGACCATGGCCAGCGCCTCGCGGCAGCGCTCCAGCGCTTCGGCGCGCGGCACGTCCTCGTGCGTCAGGATGGCCTCCATCATCTGCTCGCCGATGCGCAGCACCGGATTGAGCGTCATCAGCGGGTCCTGGAATATCATGGCGATGCGGTTGCCGCGCAACTGGCGCATCTGCTCTTCGGAGAGCTTGCGCAAGTCGTTGCCCTTGAACTTCACTTCGCCGTCGACGACTTCCCCGGGCGGATCGATCAGCCCCAGCAGTGAAAAGCCGGTGACCGACTTGCCCGAGCCGGACTCGCCGACCAGGCCCACGATCTCGCCGCGGCGCACGGTCAGGTCGACGCCGTCGACCGCCAGCCAGGCGCCGGCCTCGGTATGGAATGCGGTGCGCAGGCCGCGCACTTCTAGAAGCGTGTCATTCATATCATTTGTCCATTGCACCGGCCGCCAAGCATGCAGAGGCCTTGCCCAATCGGGATGCCGCGGAGCCGGCTCCGCCGGTCCGCTGGCATGCCCCCTTGAGGGGGGAGCGCGAAGCGCTTCGGGGGTGGGTCATTTCCTCGGGTCCAGGCTTTCGCGCAGGCGGTCGCCCACGATGTTGATGGAGAGAATCAGCAACAGCAGCGCAATGCCCGGGAACAGGCTGATCCAATAGTCGCCCGACAGCAGGTACTGGAAGCCGTTGGAGATCAGCAGGCCCAGCGAGGGTTCGGTGATCGGCACGCCGACGCCCAGGAACGACAGCGTCGCTTCCAGCGCGATGGCGGTGGCGATCTGGATGGTGGCGAACACCATGACGGGGCCCAGGCAGTTGGGCAGCAGGTGGAACACCATGATGCGCCAGGCCGGGAAGCCCAGGTTGGCGGCGGCCTCGACGTATTCCTTGCGCCGTTCCTGCAGCGCGCGGCTGCGCATGATGCGGGCATAGTGGCCCCACTGCACCAGCACCAGCGCCAGGATCACCTTGTCGACCCCGCGCCCCAGCACCACCAGCAGCACCAGCGCCACCAGGATGGTCGGGAAACCCAGGATGAAGTCGACGATGCGCATCAGCACGGTATCGACCAGGCCGCCGACATAGGCGGCCACCAGGCCGACCGCGCCGCCCACGGCGGTGGCCAGCATCACGGCCGACAGGCCCACCATCAGGCTGATGCGCAGGCCGTACAGGATGGCGCTGAGCATGTCGCGGCCCTGGTCGTCGGTGCCGAGCCAGGCGATGCTGCCGTCCATCAGCGCCTGGCGCGGCGCCAGGCGGCCGTCCATCAGCGACAGGTTGGCCAGGTCATAGGGGTTCTGCGGCGCGAAGTAGGGCGCGAACACCACCAGCAGCACCAGGATGGCCAGCGCGATGACCGAGCCGCGCACGGTCGGGCGGGCCCGCAGTTTCTTCAGGATCGAGGCGCGCTTGGGCGTATCGGCCAGGGGCTGGACGGTACGGGTGCGGCCGGTATTGGGAGATTGAGCCATGGCGATTATTGAGCGGGGGTCACGAGCTGCACGCGCGGATCGAGCGCGGCGTACAGGATGTCCACAACCAGGTTGATGACCACGAAGATCAGGGTGACCAGCATCACGTACGCGACCACCACGGGCCGGTCGAGCTGGTAGACGCTGTCGATGAGCAGCTTGCCCATGCCGGGCCACGCGAACACGGTTTCGGTGATGGTGGAATAGGCGATCAGGCTGCCGAATTCCATGCCGATGACGGTGACCACCGGGATCAGGATGTTGCGCAGGATGTGGCGGCGCACGATGCGGCCGGGCTTGATGCCCTTGGCGCGCGCGAACTTCACGTAGTCCTGGCTGCGGGCCTCGACCACGCCTGAGGCGGTCAGGCGCAGCACCAGCGCGATGTTGGCCAGCGCCAGGTTGATGGCCGGCATGATCAGGTGCGACCAGCCGTCGGCCGTCAGGATCGACAGGCGCACGCCCAGCACCGTCACGGTGTCGCCGCGGCCGGTGGCGGGCAGCCAGCCGAGCCACACCGCGAACAGCAGGATCAGCATCATGCCCTGCCAGAAGTTGGGCAGCGAGAAGCCCAGCACCGACGAGGCCATGATGCCGCGGCCCAGGGGCTCATCGCGGTACAGGCCGGCCACCAGGCCCAGCGGAATGCCGATCACACAGGTCAGGCCGATGGCCACGATCACCAGTTCGAAGGTGGCGGGGATGCGCTGCACGATCAACTCGATGGCCGGGATGCCGTGCACGAACGAGGTGCCCAGGTCGCCGTGCAGCGCGCGCCACAGGAACCCTGTGTATTGCTGCCACACGGGCAGGTCCAGGCCGAGGCGGGCGATCATCGCCTCGCGCGCCGCCTGGCTGGCTTCGGGGCTGACCAGCAGCTCGATCGGGTCGCCCACGGCATACACCGCGAAGAAGACCACGACCGAGACGGCCAGCAGCACGAACAGACTCTGGATCAGTCTGCGTAGGATGAAAAGGGCCACGTGATATTTCCTTGGTGGGCTCGGGGTTGCAGGCGCCGCAAACGGCGATCTTAATTGGCGGGCTTGGCCGACATGGCCAGGGTGTATTGGTCGGCGCGGCCTTCGTACGCCAGGCCCTTGCGGAATGCCCAGATGCTGCTTTCGAAATGCAGCGGAATGCTGGGCAGGTCGGCCAGCGCCAGCGTCAGGGATTCCTGCAGCAGCTTCTCACGCACCGCCGGATCGACGGTGGTCAGCGCGCGCTTGAAGACCTTGTCGAAGGCCGGATTGTCATAGCCGCCGTAGTTGCTGGTGCCCAGGCCGTGCTCCTTGTCGAAGGCGCTGACCCAGTACTGCAGGAACGACGAGGCTTCGCCGGTTTCCGACGACCAGCCGCCCATGGCGAAGCTGAACTCGCGCTTGGCGCGCTTGGGGAAGTAGACCGAGCGCGTCATGGCGTCCACGGTCGTCTTGATGCCCACGCGCGACAGGTACTGGGCCACGGCCTGCGAGATCTGCGCGTCGTTGATGTAGCGGTCGTTGGTGGACGAGATGGTCAGCTCGAAGCCGTCCGGGTAGCCGGCCTCGGCCAGCAGCTTCTTGGCGGCGGCCGGATCGTACTTCAGTTCTGGCGGCGGTTGCAGCGTGCCGAACATGCCATCGGGCAGGAACTGGTTGGCCGGCGTGGCGGCGCCGTCCATGATGCGGGCGGCGATGGCCTTGCGGTCGATCGCCATCGAAATGGCGCGGCGCACGCGCACGTCCTGCAGCGGGTTCTTGCCGTCGGCGGCGCGCACCATCGGGCTGGGGCTGCGCGCCACGTCGAACTGGAAGTACACCACCCGCACCGACGGCGTGATGACGTAGCCGAAGCCCGGCGTTTCCGAAATGCGCTTGACGTCGCGCGCGGCGGGGTTCTCGATCAGGTCGAAGTCGCCGGCCAGGAGGCCGGTCAGGCGCGGGCCGGCGGCCGGCACCGGAATCAGCCGCACGTTCGGCCAGGCCGGCTTGTCGCCCCAGTAGGCGTCGTTGCGCGCCAGCTCGATGGCGCTGCCCTTGACGTACGACTTGAGCGTGTACGGGCCGGTGCCGATGGCGGACTTGCCGCTGTTGAAGTCGCTGATGGTGGGCCAGGGGCCGGTCACGCCGCAACCATTCTTGGGATCGAAGCGAATCGGGCCATGCTCGACGATGCCGCTCCACAGCATGGCGTTGCGGGTCAGGTCGTTGGGCAGCAGCGGGTAGGGCAGGTGGGTCTTGATGACCAGCACGTTGCCGTCGCGCACGTCGATGCTGGCCAGCTTCTGCACCACGCTGGCATACGAGCCGCCGATCGATTGTTCGTTGTGCAGCGCGCGGCACAGCGTGAAGATCACGTCATCGGGCGTGAACGGCTGGCCGTTGGAGAACTTCACGCCGTCGCGCAGGGTGAATTCCCAGGTGGTGTCGTCCACCGCCTTCCAGGCGGTCGCCAGCCGCGGCACCAGGTTCATCTTGGCGTCCTGGCCGACCAGGGTCTCGAAGATATGCGAGGTCATCGCGTCGTTAGGCGTGACCTGGTGGTAGTGCGGGTCCATCGCCGTGGGTTCGGACGACAGGCCGATGCGCAGCGTCTGCGGGGCCGACTGGGCCTGGGCCATGGCGCCAGCGGCCAGGGCGGCCGCCAGCGTACAGGTCGATAACGCGCTGCGAATGAAAACGTTTGCGGACATGCTGCTTCCCTTGGTGTTTTTTTATATGAGGCGCCGCGCCATCGAGGGCGCGCCGCGCGAAGAATCAGACGATGGGCTGGGCCAGCCGGACCACGGTGACGCCGGCCCGCAGGTTGGCGGTCGACGGCATGATCAGCACGCAATCATCGTAGGGCGTGGTCACGGCCTCGCCCTCGGACCAGCCGATTACGCTGCCGGCGCGCGCCAGCGTCTCCAGGCCCTTCCAGGGCTCGGCGAAACGGAAGTCGGCGCTCTTGGCGGCGATCGCGTGGGTCACGCGCAGCGCGCGCTGGGCGCTGGCCTGGGGGGCGAACCAGGCGGCGGGCAGGTCGGCCTCGTCCACCGTGCCGGCCGCCACCAGGAAACGCGCCATCTGGTCGAGCGCCACGCCGCGCGCCTCGGGCGCGCCATGGAAGCCGCATTCGATCAGCAGCGAGCGGGTGCCGTTGTCGCCGGCCTCGCCGAAGCGGCCGTAGTCACGCATGCGCACGCCGGCGGCATGGCCGGCGTCGGCGATGATGGTGGCGGGGTTGCCCAGCGACAGGGCCAGGTCGATGTTGCGCTGTTCCATGCCGGTCAGTTGCAGCGGCACGTCGGAATTGCTCATCGAGTGGAAGTCCAGCAGCCAGTCGGCCTGCGCCACCCAGGGCTGGATGGCGGCGGCGCGGCGGCGTTCCTGGCTGATGGGCTGGGCCAGCTTGTCGTCGCTCCAGACCCGGTTCATGTCTTCGTCGACGAAGCGCGCCGGCGCGTAGTTGGCCGGATCGAAGCGGTCGAACGCGGCCAGGTTGCAGAACGCCAGCGTCAGCGAACCGCGGCGCGGGCGCAGGCCGGCGCCCAGCGCGTCCTTCAGGGCCCAGGCGCCGCACAGCTCGTTGCCGTGGACCAGGGCGCTGAGCATCACGCGCTTGCCCGGCACGCCGGAGTCGAAATGCCAGACGCCGGGGGTATCCGTGTTGCCCACGCGCTCGGCCGCCAGATCCGGACAGGCGAGCAAAAAGGGGCGCGGACGGGACGCGGTAGGGGACGAGGACATGGGAACTCCGATCAAGCGAGGGGGATTGTATAAGGGATGGCGCCCGAAGGCGGTCAGGTGGCGGTCAGGCGCTCGCGTTGCGCGGCCACGGCCGCGCCCTGTTCGCCCAGGTCCCAGAACAGGCCGGCCATCACCGCCGCGCCTTCGCGCGCCACGGAGGCGAGCAGGTGTTCGTCGGGGCCGTGCTGGCAACAGGCGGGATAGGAATGCGGCACCCAGATGGTGGGCAGCCCCAGCACTTCCGAGAAAGCGTCGTTGGGCACCGTGCCGCCCAGGTTGGGCAGCAGCGCTGGAGTCTTGCCGGTGGTGGCGGCCAGCGAGGCCACGGCCCAGCGCGCCCACGGATCATCCGGGTCCAGCCGGGTGGCCGGCGTGCCGCGCCGCACGCGGACATTGACCTGCTGCAAGCCCCGCGCGTCCAGGTGCCGCCGCAGGATGCCCTCGGCCTGGCGCCAGTCGGTGCCGACCACGAAGCGCAGGTTGCAGGTGGCGCTGGCGCGTGGCGGGATCGCGCCCACCGGGTTGTCGGGGTTGCCGGTCTTGTAGGCCAGCACTTCCAGCGTGTTCCAGCCGAACAGGCGTTCGGCCAGCGACAGGCCGGGCTCGCCCCAGTCCGGGTCGACGTCGGGCGCGTCGTCGTCCTGGCCCACCTGGATGTCCGCCAGCGCCTGGCGCACCGCGGCCGGAATGGCCGGGGGGCGCAGGCCATCAACCAGCAAGCGGCCGCGCGAATCCACCAGGCTGGCCAGCGCGTTCGCCAGGATGATGCCGGGATTGGGCAGCACGCCGCCCCAGTTGCCAGAGTGGTGGGCGTGGCCGCGCAGGTCAACCGTCAGGTCGAACAGCAGCGTGCCGCGCGATCCCAGGAACAGCGTCGGCAGGTCTGCCGCCAGCCGCGGTCCGTCGGAGGCGATGAAGACGTCCGCCGCCAGCGCTTCGCGCCAGGCGGCGCAGGCCTGGTGCAGGCCGGGCGAGCCGACTTCCTCGCCGCATTCCACCAGCATGCGCAGGTTGAAGCCCAGGCGCCCGCCGCGTTCGGCCCGCACCTGTTCCAGCGCGGTCATGTTGACGCAGTACTGTCCTTTGTTGTCGGCGGTGCCGCGGCCGTACCAGCGATCGCCCTCGGCCGTCAGGCGCCACGGCGCCAGGCCGGCGCGCCACTGTTCGTCGTAGCCGCGCACCACGTCGCCATGGGCGTACATCAGCACGGTGGGCAGGGCCGGGTTCTCGATGCGTTCCGCCAGCAGGAACGGCGGGCCGCCTGCGACCGGGTTGTCCTCGACGCGCCAGGCACAGCCCAGGCTTTCCAGGCGCGGCGCGATCGCCGCGCGCAGGTAGTCGTACAGCGCCTCGCGCTGGTCGGGCTTCTGGCTTTCGGTGCGATGGGCGACCAGCGTTGCCAGGTCGCGCTGCAAGGCGCCGCTCTCGGCATAGGCGGTCGCGCGGCCGATGGCCGCGGCGCGGCTGGCGCTCGGGATTGCTGCTGACACGGACTTCCCCTTTTCTGGCCGGACGCGTCAGGGGGGCGTCCGGCTGGATCGTTGCGCAAATTCTAGGATCAGGGAAGCTTTCTCTACAATTAGAATATTTATCGGAAGCCTTGCAAAAAAGGCAAAGCTTCCTCCTTCATGGATTCACCCCCAACGAGGCGCGAACATGCACGGCATCGCCCTGCGGTACTTTGTCGAAGTGGCCCAGGCGGGCAGCCTGAGCGGCGCGTCCGAGCGCCTGCACGTGGCGGTGTCGGCCATCAGCCGGCAGATCGCCAAGCTGGAGGAAGAGGCGGGCGCGCCCTTGTTCGAGCGCGCCGCGCGCGGCATGGTGCTGAGCGAGGCCGGCCGACTGCTGCTGGCCCACGCGCGCCGCACATTGCTTGAATCGGACTCGGTGCTGCAGGAGATCGCCGCGCTCAAGGGCATGGCGCGCAACGAGATCCGCATGGCGGCGGTGGAGGGCGTGGCGCGCATTTTCCTGCCGTCGGCCATGGCGCGGTTCCGCCGTGATTGGCCCGATGTGCGTTTCGACCTGCACGTGGGCACGCCGGCCGACGTCGCGCGCCGCGTTGCCGAGGGCAGCGTCGAGCTGGGCATGACCTTCAACGTCGAGCGGCTCAGCGGCGTCAGCGTGCGTTATTCGCGGCGCGCGCCGGTACACGCCGTCATGGCCGCGGGCCATCCGCTGGCCGGCCGCAAAAGCGTCAGCCTGCAGGAACTGGGCCGCTACCCGCTGGCGCTGACCGGCCCCGGCACCACCACCCGGCATCTGTTCGAGATGGGCTGCCTGCTGGAGTCGGTGCAGCTTGAACCGACCTTCACCTGCAACGACTCGTCGCCGCTGCACGGCTTCGTGTTCGGCTCCGACGCCATCATGCTCAGCGGCTACATCTCGGTGGCCTGGAGCCTGAAGCGCGACGAACTGGTGGCGGTGCCGATCTCCAACGCGCAGTTGCAGTCGCGCACCTTGCAGCTGCACGTCATGCAGGGGCGCCAGCTGCCGTCCAAGACGGAGGCCTTCATTGCCCTGCTGTCGCGCGAGCTGGATGTGCTGCTGGAGGACGGCCCGGGCGCTTGAGGCAAGACGCGCGGACGCCGGCACAAACAAAAACGGCTGCCCCGAGGGCAGCCGTTTTCATTTTCATGTCGCGCGCCGGATTACTTGGCGTCGGGCTTGACCGAGGTGGCCAGCGTGAACTGGTCGCGGCGGCCTTCGTAGGAGATGCCCTTGCGGAAGGCCCAGATGCTGCTTTCGAAGTGCAGCGGGATCAGCGGCACGTTGTCCAGCGCGATCTGGGTGGCTTCCTGCAGCAGCTTCTCGCGCTTGGGCGCGTCGACCGTGACGATGGCCTGCTTGTAGACCTTGTCGAAATCGGCGTTGGTGAAGCCGCCGTAGTTGCTGGTGCCCAGGCTCTTGGGCGAGTCGAGCGAGGCGACCCACAGCTGGAACAGCGCCGAGGCTTCGCCCGTTTCCGCCGGCCAGCCGCCCATCGAGAAGCTGAACTCGCGCTTGGCGCGCTTGGGGAAGTAGATCGAGGCGGTCATGGCGTCGACGTTGGTCTTGATGCCGACGCGGGCCAGGTACTGGGCCACGGCCTGCGCCACCTGGCCGTCATTGACGTAGCGGTCGTTGGTGGACGAGAGGGTCAGCTCGAAGCCGTTGGGGTAGCCGGCTTCGGCCAGCAGCTTCTTGGCGCCTTCCGGGTCGTACTTGATTTCCGGGGCCTTGGGCAGCGCGCCGAACATGCCGTCGGGCATGAACTGGTAGGCCGGGGTGGCCATGCCGTCCATGATGCGGGCGGTGATGGTCTTGCGGTCGATGGCCATCGAGATCGCCTTGCGCACTCGCAGGTCCTGCAGCGGGTTCTTGCCGTCGGCGCTCTTGACGAACGGGCTCGGGTTGCGCGCCACGTCGGGCTGGAAGAACACCAGGCGGGTCGAGGGCGTGGCCACGAAGCCGAACTTGGGGTTGTCCTTCAGGCGTTGCAGGTCGCGCGCGGCGGGGTTTTCGATCATGTCGAAGTCGCCCGACAGCAGGCCGGTCAGGCGCGGGCCGGCGGCCGGCACCGGCACGAACTTCACTTCCTTCCAGTAGGGCTTCGGGCCCCAGTAGTTCTCGTTGCGCACCAGTTCGATGCCGGTGCCCTTGACGTACGACTTCAGGGTGTACGGGCCGGTGCCGATGGCGTCCTTGCCGTTGTTGAAGTCGGCCACCGTGGGCCACGGGCCGGTCACGCCGCAACCCTTCTTCGGGTCGAAGGTCAGCTTGCCGTGCTCGACGATGCCGTTCCAGATGATCGGCAGCGAGCGCGCCATTTCGGCGGGCATCAGCGGGAAGGGGGCGCCGGTCTTGATGATGACGGTGTGCGCATCCGGCGTTTGCACGTCGGTGATCAGCTTGGTCGTGTCCATGTAGGACTGCGACACGTTGGTCTCGTTGTTCAGCGTGCGGCAGATCGTGAACAGCACGTCTTCGGACGTGAACGGCTTGCCGTTGGAGAACTTGACGTCGTCGCGCAGCTTGAATTCCCAGGTCAGGTCGTCCAGGTTCTTCCAGGACGTGGCCAGCGCGGGCACCAGCTTCATGTCGGCACTGCGGCCTACCAGCGAACTGTAGACGTGCGCGGAGAACGCGTCGTTCTGCGTCATCTTGTGGTAGTGGGGGTCGGCCGAGGTGGGTTCGGCGGACAGGCCGATCTTCAGCGTCTGGGCCTGGGCAGCGGCCAAGGGAATGGCGGCGGCCACGAGGGCCAGGGTGGTGCGCAACTTCATGGTGACAACTCCGGATGGGGAACGAACCGGATCGTGCTGGCGGCGCGGAACAGGGGCGGGCCTACCGGGGAAACGCAACGTCGGCCGGGGGGCTTGCGGTGTTTTTGGCGCCAGGCACGACGGCAAGGGGCCGATTATCGGTAGGGGCTTCGCGCGCTGTCAATGCGCGCCGGGCCGACGTCAGGGTAAACGCCGAGAGGGGGAATAGCCGGCGAAGCCGCGCGAAAAATGCCAATCGCCCCAGTTCGAGGCGGTCCCGCTTCGGGACGGCTTCGCACTGGGGCGACGGGGGAATTGCGTCGTGGAGGGCGTCGCGGGGCCCCGCAAGTGGGGCCGGCGCGGCGCGATGGCGCCCGGTGAGGGGAAAGGCCAAAGGCCCCGGACGCCGGGTCCGATGCAACGGGCGCCGCATCGGCGGCGGGCGTCACAGCGGCAGCGCGCCAGGCTGAATCGCGGGAGATCGGTCGCGACTCAGTCCGGCACGGCTGTTCTTACCACTGCGAACCGGAGAAGCGCGAGCTGGCGGCGCGGGCCTTGTTCATCGACTCGTTCACTTCGTCGATGAAGGCGAACACGGCGGCGACAGCGGCGGCGATCGACTTGCCGGCCTTCTTCAGGTTGGTCAGCGGGTGGGAATTCGGTTGGTTCTCGAGGGCGCCGCGGAGCAGGTCGCGCTCCAGCGCGTCGGTCAGGCGGGCAGTGTGGTTCAGGGTCAGTTCGCTCATGGTTTTCTCCAGTCCGTTTCGTCTTGGGGTAAACCATTATAGGGATAACCCTAAATCAAAAGCAACGCGTTTTTAGGGGAAAACCCTAGTATGTTGTAAAAATGTATTTGCCGCCGGGGACTTAGGCTGTCGGTCCACCGTTGCGCAGGCCCCGGGCGGCATCCGCCAGCTCGCCCGCGGTCAGCCCGATCGGCCCGATGCCCCGGGCCACCAGGGCGTCGGCGGCCGCGCCATGCAGCCAGACCGCGCCGGCCACGGCCTGCTCGAGGGGCAGGCGCTGAGCCAACAACGAGCCCAGCATGCCGGCCAATACGTCCCCGGTTCCGGCCGTGGCCAGCCCCGGGTTGCCGCTGGTGTTGCGGCGCCACGTGCCGTCGGGGGCGCAGATCAGCGTGCCGGCGCCCTTCAGGACCACCCAGGCGCCGAAGCGCCGCGCCAGCGCCTGGGCGGCGGCGCCGCGGTCGGCCTGGATGCGGGCGGTGTCCTGGCCCAGCAGGCGGCCGGCCTCGGCCGGGTGCGGGGTCAGGACCACCGGGCCGTCGCCCCAGTTGGGCCGGATGCCGCCGTTGGCCAGCAGGTTCAGGCCGTCGGCATCCAGCACCAGCGGCGCGCCGTGGCGTAGCACGAACAGTTCCGACAGGGCGTTGGCGGCCGTCGCGCCGGTGCCGATGCCACACCCGGCGACCCAGGCGGTCACGCCCCAGTCCGCGTCCAGCAGCGAGCGGGCGTCGCGCAGCATCAGTTCGGGTTGCAGCGGATCGCAGGGCAGCGGCGCGGCGTCCTGGGCGAAGCCCACCAGCACCTTGCCGGCGCCGGTCTTGAGCGCGGCGCGCGCGGCCAGCAGCGCCGCGCCTTCCATGCCGCGCCCGCCTCCTACCACGCCGACGGTGCCGAAACTGCCTTTGTGGGTGTCCGGGCCGCGCGCGGTGAACAGGGCGGGCAGATCGTCGCGGCGGATCTCGGCGGCAAAGGAGGAGTCGGGGGTGTTCATGGGCTGAGGCTCCGGGATCGTCGGGGCAGGGGCTATCCACTATAGTGCCCCAAAACGCGCGGCCTTCCGCCCGCGCCACCGGAGACGACGATGACCGATATCACGCTGGAACACTATTCCGCCTACGAGTCCCTCAAGCTGCGCCGCCATCCCAACGGCGTGCTGGAGCTGATCATGGGCTCCAAGGACGGCAAGCCGGGCAAGCTGTCCACCGCCGACGACCGCATGCACCGCGAGCTGGCCGACATCTGGCGCGATATCGATACCGACCCGGACACCCGGGTGGTGGTGATCCGCGGAGAGGGCAAGGGCTTCTCGGGCGGTGGCGACCTGGACCTGGTGCAGCAGATGGCCGAGGACTTCGACGTGCGCACCCGCGTCTGGCGCGAGGCGCGCGATCTGGTCTACAACATCATCAACTGCAGCAAGCCGATCGTGTCGGCGATGCACGGCGCCGCCGTGGGTGCGGGGCTGGTGGCCGGCTTGCTGGCCGACATCTCGATCGCCGCGCGCGATGCCCGCATCATCGACGGCCACACCCGCCTGGGCGTCACCGCTGGCGACCATGCCGCCATCGTCTGGCCGCTGCTGTGCGGCATGGCGCGCGCCAAGTACTACCTGATGCTGTGCGAAACCGTGAGCGGCGAAGAGGCCGAGCGTATCGGCCTGGTGTCGCTGTGCGTGGACGAGGCCGAGTTGATCGGCCGCGCCTTCGAGGTCGCCAACCGCCTGGCGGCCGGCTCGCAGACCGCGATCCGCTGGACCAAGTATTCGCTGAACAACTGGCTGCGCATGGCCGGCCCGACCTTCGATACGTCGCTGGCGCTGGAATTCATGGGGTTCGGCGGCCCCGACGTGCGCGAAGGCGTGCAGTCGCTGCGCGAGCGGCGGGCGCCGAACTTCCGGCCCGACTCGCCGTTCTGACAAGAGCGGTTGCCGGCCGCGTCCGGCCCCGCGCCGGGCGGGATCTGGCCAAGCGCGCCGGCCCAGGCACCGCATGCGGCGCGGCGGGCGCGCAAGGCGCCCGGCCGTGCCGGATTCACTTCTTGAAGAACGCCGCGAACGCGGCCTGCGCCTCTTCCGTCTGCAAACGGGCGCGGAACTGCTGCGCCTCGTAATCGAGCGTGTCTTGGATCGCCTGCCGCTCCGGGCGCTTGAGCATGGCCTTGGTCAGCCGCAAGGCGGCCGGCGGTTGCTTGGCCAGGCTGGCGGCGGTGGCCTGCGCGGCCGCCAGGGCGCCGCCCTTGGCGGTGACCGCGGTGGCCAGGCCGGCCTCGCAGGCTTCCCGCGCCGAGAACGCCTTGCCCTGCAACAGCCATTCGGCGGCGCGGCGGGCGCCGGCCAGGCGCGGCATCAGCAGGCTGGACGCGCCCTCCGGGCACAGGCCCAGCGCCACGAACGGCATGCGCAGCGTGGCGCCTTCGCCGATGTAGACGAAGTCGCAATGCTGCAGCAGCGTCACGCCGATGCCGATGGCGTAGCCCTCTACGGCGGCGATGACCGGCACGTCGGCCTGCGTCAGGGCGCGCAGGAAGGTCAGTCCGGCGCTGTCGCCGGCGCCGCGCTCGGCCTGGAAGTCGCGCAGGTCATTGCCGGCGGTGAAGTGTTCGCCGGCGCCGGCCAGGATCACCGCCGACACGCTGGTGTCGGCGCTGGCCAGCGCGAGCTGTTCGGTCAGCGCGGCGTAGGTGGCCGTGTCGAGCGCGTTGCGGCGGTCCTGGCGGTCGATCACCAGCGTCAGCACCGCGCCGTCGCGCGTGACCCGCAGCCCGGCGCTCATGCGAAGGTCCTGGCGGCCAGCTGGGTCTTGGCCTCGGCGTACTCGCGGCGCAGCGTGTCGACGATCTGGCGCGTCGGCTGCACGCTGCCGATGTTGCCCACGCCCTGGCCCGCGCCCCAGATGTCCTTCCAAGGCTTGACGCGGCTGGAGCCGAAATTGGAGGCGCCGCTGTCCGGCTGCGGCAGGTTGGCCGGATCGAGGCCGGCGGCGGCGATGCTGGCCTTCAGGTAGTTGCCGGGGATGCCGGTGAAGAACGGGGTGTAGAGAATGTCCGAGGCGCTGGCCTCGACGATGGCGGACTTGTAGCCTTCGCTGGCGTTGGCTTCCTCGCTGGCGATGAAGCGCGTGCCCATGTAGGCGAAGTCCACGCCCATGGCGAGCGCGGCCAGCACCTGGGCGCCCGAGGTGATGGCGCCCGACAGGATCAGCGGGCCGTCGTAGAAGCGGCGCACTTCGGACACCAGCGCGAACGGGCTGAGCGTGCCGGCATGGCCGCCCGCGCCCGCGCACACCAGGATCAGCCCGTCCACGCCCGCTTCCAGCGCCTTTTCGGCGTGGCGGATGGTGGTGACGTCGTGGAACACCTTGCCGCCCCAGTCGTGGATGCCCTTGACCAGGTCGCCGGGCGCGCGCAGGCTGGTGATGATCAGCGGCACGCGGTGGCTGGCGCACACCGCCAGGTCCTGTTCGAGCCGGTCGTTGGACTGGTGGATGATCTGGTTGACGGCGTAGGGCGCGACGGTGGCGCCCGGATTGGCCTCGCGGTACGAGGCCAGCCCCGCCTGGATCTCGTCCAGCCAGTCGGTCAGCAGGCTCTGCGGACGCGCGTTGAGCGCCGGAAACGAACCGACGATGCCGCTCGTGCATTGCGCGACGACCAGCTTCGGGTTGGACACGATGAACATGGGGGCGCTGATGACCGGCAGGGACATCTGGCCATACAGATCTGTCACGAGGGAGTGGGGCATAACGGCGTCACGTGTGGTTTCGGGTTGAGCGCCCAAGCCGCGCTTGCATGGCGGAAAGGGATGTGCCTACAATTACCTACCGACCGTCCGGTAATTAATTAATCTTTATTTAACGGCAAGCGCCGAACCGCTGTCAATGGAACGGGACCGCCCGCGGTCCGGCATTGCCTGCCTCGACGCCGCCTCACCAGGTTCCCTCATGGCGACTTCCGCAGCCCCCGCCACCAAACGCGCCCGCGCCGGCCGCCCGCCGACCCTGGCGGCGCCGCGCGAACGCATCCTGGCCGAAGCCGCCAAGCTGTTCGCGCGCAGCGGCTACGACGGCAGTTCGGTGTCGGACCTGGCCGCCGCCATTGGCGTGTCCAAGGCCGCCATCTATCACTACTTCACCACCAAGCAGGACATCTACGACGCCATCATCCTGGCGGTGCTCAATGGCCTGAACCAGAGCGTCGGCCAGGACGTGGCGCGCGCCGAGGGCGGCGCCGCCCGCCTGCGCGCCTTCATGGTCGGCCACGCCCGCTACTTCGAGCAGCACCACGCCGAGTTCGTCACCATGCTGATCGGCTATTCCGGCATGGCGCTGCCCGAGCGCGAGGACGCCGCCCGGCTGCGCGACGGCTACGAGAAGCGCCTGCGCGACCTGATCGCGCAGGGCGTGGCCGAAGGCGCGTTCCGGCCGCTGGACGTGCCCGCCACCGGCCGCGCCGTGCTGTCGATGCTGAACTGGATGGTGCGCTGGTACAAGCCCGGCCAGGGCGACAGCGCCGAGACCATCGCCGCCGGCTATTTCGATTTACTGGTTGGCGGCATGCGCCCCTGAGCGCCGCCGCCCCGCACTCCCGAGAGACTGACATCATGGCCCTGGACACCGAAACCCTGACCCTGTTGCTGGACGCCGTGCGCCGCTTCGTGCACGAACGCCTGATTCCCGCCGAGGACGAACTGGCCGCCAGCGGCCAGGTGCCGCCGGACATCGTCGCCGAAATGCGCGAGCTGGGCCTGTTCGGCCTGTCGATCTCGCCCGACCACGGCGGCCTGGGCCTGACGATGGAAGAAGAAGTGAAGGTGGTGTTCGAACTGGGCCAGACCTCGCCCGCGTTCCGTTCGCTGGCCGGCACCAACATCGGCATCGGCTCGCAGGCCATCGTGCTGGCCGGCACCGACGAACAGCGCGCCCGTTACCTGCCGCGCCTGGCCAGCGGCGAACTGATCGGCTCGTTCGCGTTGACCGAACCCGACGCCGGCTCCGACGCCATGGCGCTGCGCCTGTCGGCCGAACGCGACGGCGACCACTACGTGCTCAACGGCACCAAGCGCTACATCACCAACGCGCCCATCGCCGGCCTGTTCTCGGTGATGGCGCGCACCGCGCCCGAACGCCGCGCCAATTCCATTTCGTGCTTCCTGGTCGAAGCCGGCACGCCTGGCCTCATCATCGGCAAGCCCGACAAGAAAATGGGCCAGGCCGGCGCGCTCACCAGCGACGTGGTCTTCGACAACTGCCGCGTCCCCGCCTCGGCCCTGCTGGGCGGCGAGGAAGGCAACGGTTTCCGCACCTCGATGCGCGTGCTGGACAAGGGCCGCCTGCACATCTCGGCCCTGTGCGTCGGCATCGCCGACCGCCTGCTGCGCGACGCCGTCAAATACGCCACCGAACGCAAGCAGTTCGGCCAGCCCATCGCCGAGTTCCAGCTGATCCAGGCCATGATCGCCGACAGCCAGGCCGAACTCTACGCCGCCCGCTGCATGGTGCTGGACGCCGCCCGCCTGCGCGACCGCGGCGAGAACACCACCATGCAGGCCGCCTGCTGCAAACTCTACGCCACCGAAATGGTCGGCCGCGTCGCCGACCGCGCGGTCCAGATCCACGGCGGCGCCGGCTACATGTCCGAATACGCCGTGGAACGCTTCTACCGTGACGTGCGCCTCTTCCGCATCTTCGAAGGCACCTCGCAAATCCAGCAACTGGTCATCGCCCGCGAGGTCATCAAGGCCAACAGTTAAGCCGTGCGAAGGCGTGGCGGGCATCCACCCGCCACCCCCCGATGCCGACACCTCAACACTGGAGCAATAGGGCAGGTCGCCATGCATCGTCTGCCGCCAGGCGCCCATGCAACGTGAAGGTCCTCCACCCCCGCGCAGCGTCACCAGAATGCCAAGCACACCGTCCGTCCCAGCACCCGCGATGAGCCTTCAGCGCAGCCCTTTGCGGTGTGGCGTGGGGAATGGGGGGCGTGTAGATGCGCCCGACGGAATCCGAAGGAGTCGCCGCAGGCGAGGACGAGGATGAGTAAGGGGCAGTCCGGAGCGAACGCTCCGGACCGCAATCGTAGCCCCCCATTCCCCACGCCACACCGCAAAGGGCGTCTAAAGAACCCACCCGCGTCCCCCCAAAACGACCACCCCAACACACCCAAGCCCCCACCGGCTAATATCCCCACTGACCCAATCCTCTCTGGCGAAAAGATAAAAGATGTCGCAACGTCCCGCTCCCCTGACAGGCATCCGCGTCCTGGACCTGACCCGCGTTCTCGCCGGCCCCTGGTGCACCCAGAACCTGGCCGACCTTGGCGCCGAAGTCATCAAGATCGAGCGCCCCGGCGCCGGTGACGACACCCGCGCCTGGGGCCCCCCGTACCTGAAGGACGCGGCCGGCAACGACACCACCGAAGCCGCCTACTACCTCTCGGCCAACCGCAACAAATTCTCCGTCGCCCTCGATATCGCCTCGCCGCGCGGCGCCGAACTGGTGCGTGAACTGGCCTTGCAGAGCGACATCCTGGTCGAGAACTTCAAGGTCGGCGGCCTGGCCAAGTACGGCCTGGACTACGCCAGCCTGAAGGAAGCGAACCCGCGCCTGATCTACTGCTCCATCACCGGCTTCGGCCAGACCGGTCCCTACGCCAGCCGCCCCGGCTACGACTTCATGATCCAGGGCATGGGCGGCCTGATGAGCATCACCGGCGAGCGCGACGACCTGCCCGGCGGCGGTCCGCAGAAGGCGGGCGTGGCCGTGGCCGACCTGATGACCGGCATGTACTCCACCGTCGGCATCCTGGCCGCGCTGCACGAGCGCTCGGTCAGCGGCCTGGGCCAGCACATCGACATGGCGCTGCTGGATTGCCAGGTCGCCATGCTGGCGAACCAGAACCTGAACTTCATGACCTCCGGCAACGCCCCGCGCCGCGCCGGCAACGCGCACCAGAATCTGGTGCCGTACCAGGTCTTCGCCGCCAGCGACGGCCACCTGATCGTCGCCGTGGGCAACGACAGCCAGTTCCGCAACTATTGCGGCGCCATCGGCCTGCCCGAACTCTCGGCCGACCCGCGTTTTTCCACCAACCCGCAGCGCGTCAAGAACCGCGAGGCGCTGGTGCCGCTGCTGGCCGAACGCATGGCCACCGGCGCGCGCGACCACTGGCTCGCCTCGCTCGAGGCCGTGGGCGTGCCGGCCGGCCCGATCAATACGCTCGACCAGGTCTACGAAGACCCGCAGGTGCTGGCGCGCGGCATGAAGCGCGAACTGCCGCATCCGACCGCGGGCACCGTGCCCATGGCCGCCAGTCCGCTGAAGTTCTCGGGCAGCCCGGTCGAATACCGTCGCGCCCCGCCCATGCTGGGCGAGCACACCGCGCAGGTGCTGTCCGAAAAGCTCGGGCTGTCGGACGCGGAGATCCAGGCGCTGGCGCAAAGCCCGTCCTGATACCCCCGCACGGCGCACACACCATTCCAATGACAGGCAGGAGAAGTTGATGACGGAGATTCAAACCATCGGCGTCGTGGGCGCCGGGGCCATGGGGCGTGGCATCGCCCAGATCGCGGCGCAGGCCGGCTTGCGGGTGCGCTTGTACGACACCAGCGCCGACGCCGTGGCCGCCGCGCGCGAGTCGCTGCGCCAGACCTGGGACAAGCTGGCCCAGAAGGGCAAGCTGACCGCCGCCGACGCGCAGGCCGCGCTGGAGCGGGTCGAGTCCGCCACCGCGCTGACCGACATGTCGCAATGCCAGCTGGTGGTCGAAGCCATCGTCGAGCGCCTGGACGTCAAGCGCGACCTGTTCGCGGCGCTGGAAGGCGTGGTGGCCGATGACTGCATCCTGGCCTCCAACACCTCGTCGCTGTCGATCACCGCCATCGCCGCCGCTTGCAAGCTGCCGCAGCGCGTCGCGGGCTACCACTTCTTCAACCCGGTGGCGCTGATGAAGGTAGTCGAGGTCATCGACGGCCTGCGCAGCGCGCCCGAGACCGGCGACGCGCTGGCCGAACTGGCGCGCCGCATGGGCCACACGCCGGTGCGCGCCAAGGACATGCCCGGCTTCATCGTCAACCACGCCGGTCGCGGCATGAACACCGAAGGCCTGCGCGTGGCGCAGGAATCGGTGGCGAGCTTCGCGCAGGTGGATGCCATCATGCGCGAGCAGGCCGGCTTCCGCATGGGCCCGTTCGAGCTGCTGGACCTGACCGCGCTGGACGTTTCGCATCCGGTGATGGAATCCATCTACCGCCAGTTCTTCGACGAGCCGCGCTTTCGCCCGTCGCCCATCACCACCGTGCGCCTGGCCGGCGGCCTGATCGGCCGCAAGGCCGGCGAGGGCTTCTACAAGTACGTCGATGGCCAGAAGCAAGTGCCCGCCGAGCCGCCCGTGCCGGCGCTGCCGCAAGGCCTGAAGGTCTGGGTCAGCCCGCGCCACGCGGAAGGTTACGCGCGCGCCACCGCGCTGCTGGAAAAGCTGGGCGCGCCGCTGGTGTCCGGTTCCACGCCGGCGGCCGATGCGCTCATCATCGTCACGCCGTTCGGTGAAGACGTGTCCACCACGGCGTCGGCGCAAGGGCTGGATCCGGCGCGCTGCGTCGGCCTCGATACCCTGCACGCGTTCGACAAGGCCAAGCGCCGCACCCTGATGGCGTCGCCGGCAACCGAGGCCAAATGGCGCGATGCCGCGCACGCGCTGCTGGCCGGCGACGGCGTGCCGGTGTCGGTGGTCGAGGATTCGCCGGGCTTCGTCGCGCAGCGCATCGTGGCCATGATCGTCAACATCGCCGCCGATATCGCGCAACAGCAGATCGCCACGCCGGAAGACATCGACCGCGCCGTGACCCTGGGCCTGGGTTATCCGGTGGGTCCGCTGGCCCTGGGCGATGCGCTGGGCGCGGAGCGCATCCTGGAGATCCTCAAGAGCATGCAGCGCGTCACGGGCGACCCGCGCTACCGTCCCAGCCTGTGGCTGCAGCGCCGCGTGCAGTTGGGCATGTCGCTGCTCAAGACCTCGGCCGCCGACTGACGCGAAGCGCCGCCGGAAACAAAAAAGCCCCTCGATGCATCGAGGGGCTTTTTTTCGGGCCCGCGGGACTCGCGGTCGCGCGGCGCGAAGGGTAGCGCTTACTTGGCCGCATCCACCATGTACTGGACCGCCGCGCGGATGTCGTCTTCCGAAGCGTTGGCCGCGCCGCCCTTGGGCGGCATGGGCGGCTTGCCCTGCATCGCGACCTTGACCATGGCGTCCATGCCGGTCTTGATGTAGGGCTCCCAGGCGGCCTTGTCGCCGAACTTGGGGGCGTTGGCCACGCCGGTGGCGTGACAGGCGAAACAGACGCTCTTGTAGAGCTTTTCACCAGCGGGATTGACCGTGGCGGCCTGTTGCGGCGCGGCGGCCGGTGCCGGTGCGGCGGCAGGCGCGGCAGCAGCGGGGGCCGGGGCAGCAGCAGCGGGGGCAGCGGCGGCCGGGGCGGGCGCGGCAGCCGGAGCCGCAGCGGCCGGCGCGGCGTCGCCTTCCTTCTTGGCGCCTTCCTCAGCCGGCGCGGCCGGTTCCGGCAGCGAACCGCCCGACTTGTTGGCCATGTAGACCACGGCGCGCGCGACCTCGAAGTCGGACAGCGTCGGGTTGCCGCCCTTGGCGGGCATGCCGCCCTTGCCATGCAGCGCGACGTTCATCATCGCGTCGAAACCGGACTGAATGAAGGGCGCCCAGGCGGCGTTGTCGCCCACCTTGGGGGCGCCGGCCACGCCGGCAGTATGACAGGCCGTACAGACAGCTTGGAAGACTTGTTCGCCGGTCTTGAAGACCTTGGGCGCGTTGGCGTCGACCAGCGCGAATCCGGCGACGGGGGCAATGCGTTTGGTGACGGCTTCGGTGGATAGCGTATCCGAGCCGGCGCCGACCTTGGAGCCCGAGGCGACCATGTTCACCAGTAGGATGATGATGGCGATAGGCACCACGAAGGCCAGTATGACCGTGACGATCAGTTGCTTCGGGGTCTTGATGGGGGAGGAGTGCTCTTCTATGTGTTCCTGCTCGTTGCTCATGACCAAATCCTGCTAACGGGTACCGGGGCGCCTGGCGGCGGCAACAGAAAATCAGTACTGCACAAAGGGCGGCAAAAGCAGACCGCCTTGCAAGCAAACGCTGGATTATATAACGGTGTCACGGACACGCGTCCAACGTCCGGACGGGGTTTTCACGCAGTTTGCCCGGCGAATTGATCCACTTCATGCAGATTGCGCAAAACTGGGTACAATACCGCCTCCTTGCGCTGCGCCCGTAGTTCAATGGATAGAATGAGAGTTTCCGAAGCTCTTGATACAGGTTCGATTCCTGTCGGGCGCGCCATCGACCAAATGGCCAATCATCGCCGCTGGCCCATCATCGCGTTGCCGCAACGGCGTCGCGGATGGCCAATGCGATGCCGATGCCCAGGCCGGCCAACAGCACGCCGGCGGCCTGATGGGCCGTTCCGGACGCAAGCAGCGGCGCCGCCAGCGGCACCAGCGACAGAATGGACACGTTGTTCAGCGTCTCCGCCGCGGCCAGCACCGCGCCCTTGTCCCGATCCGATCGTTTCGCCAATACGGCTGTGGATAGCGGCGCGCCCGCGCCCAGCGCGGCGCCCCACGCCGCCAGGCAAGCCAGCGCGCCGGGCAGTGGCAACGGCAGAAGATAGAACGCCGCCACGCAACCCCCGAGCAGCGTGGTGGTGATGACCAAAGCGCCTTCTTCTCCGCAGCCCAGCCGGCGCAGCGCGCCGGTGGAAAGGTTGCCGACCCCCAGCCCGATGCCGAACGCCGTTGCGCTCAGGCCGACCTGCGCCACGTCCAGCTGATAGCGCGCGCGCAGGATTTCCCCCGAAAGCAGGAAGGCGGCCACGCCCGCGCCGTTCCAGAGCCCTTTGGCCAACAGCGGACGCACGATGGTCCGCGCGCGCAGCCAATGTATTGCGCTGCGCTGGCGCGGCGCGCGCGCGGCGTGCCGGCGCGGTATCGACATGCCGCTGACAACGCAGGCGACAAGGCAGCCCGCCGACGTCAGCAGGAACGGTGCGCGCCAGCCGATCCAGTCGGTCAGCAGGCCGGCCAGCGCGGGCCCCATCGCGATGCCCGCCGTCATGCCCAGCATGACGACGCCCATGGCCGCGGCCTGGCGGTCGCGCGGCATGATGTCGGCGACCAGCGCGAACGCATTCGGAATGATGACGGCGGAGGCGAGGCCGCCGAAAATCCGCAGCGCCATCGCGACCTCCAGGGTTGGCGCCAACGCGACGCCGACGCCGTCGATCGCGAATGACAGCAGGCCGGCCAGCAACAGCCGGCGCCGATCGACGCGATCCGATAGGTGGCCAAGGATCGGCGCCGCGATGGCGTAGGCGAACGCGTAGCTGGAAACCAGCCACGCGGCCTGGGCCGGACTGGCGCGAAAGGCGTCGGCCAGCGGGTTCAACATCGGCGCGAGCATGAACTCGCTCGCGCCGACGAAAAACACGGACAGGGAAAGTGCGGACAGCAAGTGGCGTCCGTTGCCGACGTCGGCAATGGTTCTGGAACAGGACATGCCTTCTCCCGTGCAAATGCGAGTGGAGGGAAATGGAAGGAAAAAGGGGAAAAACGGGGAAAAGTGGCGACGCTGGGGAATGCCGCGAGGAGGCGGGGCGTCGGAGTGCGCGAGGCGGGGGAGCAGCCGCGGGAGCCGGGCTACAAGCGGCGCTGATCCGTGGATCAGGCAACCGACGTCATGATACCGGCTTGGTTGTGCGCGTTCAACCGACCAAGCGAGGCCATGGCGTCCATCCGCTGATTGTTGCCGCCGAGGCAACACCATGATCCCCTGGCCGGGCCTTCTGCCGCGGTTCAGGCCGACCTACGATCCGGGTGTCGTTCCAGCGCGCGCACCTTCCCGCGCCACGCTGCCTGGACCTGCCCAACCCCCTGAAGGAGTCACCATGAGTCAACGCCTGAACGCTTTCGCCCAATCGCCCGAACTGTTCAAGAAATTCGTCGAGTTCGGCATGCTCTTGAAGTCCGGCGCGATCGAGCAGTCCATCCTGTCGCTGGTGGAGATCCGGGCATCGCAGCTCAATGGCTGCGGCTTCTGCCTGGACATGCACGTGAAGGAAGCCAAGATCCGTGGCGAGCGCGAGCTGCGCCTGCACCATGTGGCGATCTGGCGCGAATCCACCGAGTTCTCGCCGCGGGAGCGCGCCTGCCTGGCCTGGACCGAGGCGCTGACCACGCTGGGCGCGCAGGGCGTGCCCGACGAGGTCTACGAGCGCGTGCGCACGCAACTGTCCGAAAAGGAGATCAGCGACCTCAGCTTCGCCATCATGTCCATCAACGGCTGGAATCGCCTGAACGTCGGCTTCCGGACCGTGCCCGGCTCGGCCGACAAGGCCTATGGCCTGGACAAGGCCAAGTTCAACTGAGGAGCGCGCCATGAAAATCCTGGTCATCGGCGGCACGGGCCTGATCGGCTCCAAGCTCGTCAAATTGCTCATCGAACGGGGCCATGACGCTGTCGCCGCGTCGCCCGCGACCGGCGTCGACACGATCACCGGCGCGGGCCTGGACGCGGCGCTGGTCGGGGTCGAGACGGTGGTCGACGTGGCCAACTCGCCGTCGTTCGAAGACAGGGCCGTGCTGGAATTCTTCCAGACCTCGGGGCGCAACCTGCTGGCCGCCGAGGCTCGCGCCGGCGTGCGCCACCATGTCGCGCTGTCGGTGGTGGGCACGCACCGCCTGGCCGAAAGCGGTTACTTCCGCGGCAAGATCGCGCAGGAACAATTGATCCAGGCGGCCGGCATTCCCTACACCATCGTTCACAGCACGCAGTTCTTCGAATTCCTGGGCGGCATCGTGCAGTCGGGCACCCAGGATGGCGATGTGCGCCTGTCGCCCGCCTACGTCCAGCCGATCGCGTCCGACGACGTGGCGCTGGCCATGGCCGACGCCACGCTGGCGCCGCCGGTGAACGGCATCGTGGAAATCGCCGGGCCCGAGCGCCTGCGCCTGGCCGAACTGGCGCGGCGCTACATGGACAGGATCGGCGACTCACGCACGCTGCGGGCGGACGCGGGCGCGCGCTATTTCGGGGCGCTGCTCGACGATACGACGCTGGTGCCCGGCCCCGGCCCGCGCCTGGGCGCGATCGATTTTGAAACCTGGTTCAGCCGTTCCGGTTCGGGCAAGTAGCGGCGCGCGCGGGGACTTCCATGAGCAGACCGCGGCCGCCTGCACAGGCGCTCCTGGACAAGTACCGGGGCGGTGATTTCCAACCCCTGTACGCCACCAGCGTGACGGTGCGGGGCGGCGAGGCCGCGCATGGCCGCGCCTCCGGCATCGCCATGTCGGATGACGGCGCGTTGCAGGTCGAGCTGCGCCTGCCTGTCGAACTGGGCGGCCCGGGCGGAGGAACCAACCCTGAGCAACTGTTCGCCGCGGGCTATGCGGCTTGTTTTCACGGTGCGCTCAGCATGCTGGCAGAGCGCGCCGGCCTGGCCATTGCCGATGCCTCGGTGACGGCCATCATCGCCTTTGGCCGCGATCCCGTCGACGGCCTGTTCGCGCTGTCCGCGGACATCAACATCCACCTGCCCGGCGTGGCCAGGGCGGTGGCCGAGGAGCTGGTGCGCAATACGGAACGCCTGTGTCCTTACGCCAAGATGGCGCAGGGCGGCATCGAATGCGTGGTGGCGTTGACGCAATAGCGATTCAGGCCGGCGCCGACAGCAGGCTGTCGAGGATCTGCAGGTCCAGCGCGCGGATGCGCTCGGTCATGTAGTCGATGAAGACCCGCATGCGCGCCGGCAGGTGTTGGCGGCTCAGGAAACACAGGTAGTGTCCGCGGTCGTCGGGCGCGTACTGCGGCAGGCACGCCACCAGCGTGCCGGCGCGCAGGTGGTCACAGACCTGATAGCCGGCCATCTGCGCGATGCCATGGCCGTCCAGCACCGCTTGCAAGACCAGGTCGGCGTCATTGAAGGTGAGCATGGCGGGCGGAGCGACTTTGCGCAGCTGGCCGCCGACCTTGAATTCCCACTCATATACGCGTCCGGAGGCGAGCCGGAAGTTCACGCAGCGGTGGCCGGCGATGTCGTCGACGCTGTCCGGCAGGCCATGGCGGGCGACGTAGGCGGGGGCGGCGCACAGCATCATCTGCATGGGTATCACTTTCTTGGCGATCACCTGGCTGTCTTCCATGCGGCCGTTGCGGAACGAGAGGTCGACGCGGTCGGTGGTGAAGTCGGTGGGGCCGTCGTCCAGCAACAGTTCCACCGAAATATCAGGATTGGCGTGGCGGAACCCTTGCAGCAGCGGCGCGACGACCTTGCGGCCGAAACCCACGGTGGAACACACGCGCAATTGACCCGCGGGCGGGCCCTCGCGCAGTTCCCGCATGTCGTCCAGGGCCTGGACGATGCGTTCCACACCGGGATGGCATTGTTCGTAGAAGCGCTCGCCCTCGAGGGTCAGCGAGGTGCTGCGCGTGGTGCGGACGAACAGGCGGGTGCCCAACTGGTCTTCCAGTTTTTGCACGCTGCGGCTGACCGCCGAGCGACCGATGCCCAGGCGGTCGCCGGCCTTGGCGAAGTTGCCTTCCGCGGCGACGGCGATGAAGGCCACGACGCCCGCGTAGCTGGTTGCAAAGCTGTCGGCCAGGGAGTCCGGCGCGGTGGAGCGGGGCGCGGCCGACGAGGCGGATGAGAGTGTCGACATGGTGGTGGCTCGGTGAGTGGGTGGGTCCTACCCCTTGGGTGGGTCCTACCCCTCAAGACGGCACACCGGGCAACTTTGTGACATCGTCCGCAAAAAATACGGGCTTTCCCTAGAGGCAAGGCCCGCGTGCGCGTGGGTCCGCTCCGAGCCGCCGACCGCCTATTCGACGGGTGTCAGGGCGGGGGCGCCCTGCTTCTTGATCAGGACCACCAGGAACCTGGCCGGCCTGGTCTGGCTGGCGTTGCGGCCTACGGTGTGAATATCGTCCGGCCCTTCGTAGAACGTCTGGCCGGCGGTCAGCGTCACTTCCCTGCCTCCCTTGACCTGCATGACGATGCTGCCCTCGAGCACATAGACGAAAGCATGGGCGTCGTGGCGATGGACCGGGTCGGCGCCGCCAGGAGGGTAGTCGACGAGCAGCATCAGGGCGTCCTTGCCGGGAATGTCCGGCAGGTTCCTGGTCGTCAATTCCGTGACCACCGGATTGGCCGGCCCGGCGGTGGCTGCGTGGTGGGAGGCGGCGTGGGCCGGCGAGGCCAGCAATGCGCCGGCGGCTATAAGGGGGAGTGCGAACTTCGCGATTCTCGACATGGCCTGTCCTTGGTTGAAAGGTGACAGGTCGATCGTAGAAGTGCGGCAGGCCCGGCGGTAGGTCCGCGCAGGGGATCACCGTGTTGCCCGCCGCGCACCAACGCGGGCGGCGGGCGGCGGGCAGTGGTCAGCCCCGGGCCAGCGCCGCCGCGATGCGCGCCAGCTTGTCCGGGTTGCGTTGCACCAGCACCCGCGTCAGGCGTTCGCCATCGGTCTCATAGGACTGCACGGATTCCAGTTGGCCATCGATGAAGCGCAGCAGGGCCCATTGCCCGTTCACCAGGACCACCTCGGTGCGCAACGCATCGCGGAACCGGCGCTTGCCCGCGTAGAACAGCTGTGCCAGGCGCTTGCCTCCCACCAGGCTGGCAAAGCTGCCGACCTTGCCGCCGCCGTCGCCAATGAGTTCGGCATCGTCGCTGAGCAGCGCATGCAGGCCATGGAAATCGCTGCGCTGCATCGCGTCGGCGAAGGCTTGCAGCAGGCGCTGCAGCGTCGCCCTTGGCACGGCTTCGCGCGGGGTGCCCTGGCGCAACTGCTGCCGCGCCCTTCGGACGAGCTGGCGCACCGCGGCCTGGCTCTTGTCTAGCGTCTGCGCGATGTCTTCATAGTCGGCGTCGAACACGTCGCGCATCAGGAAGGCCGCGCGGGCGTCCGGCGACAGGCGCTCCAGCATGAACAGAAACGCCACCGACACGTCGTCGGCCAGTTCGTGCAGCTGCTCCGGCGTGGACGGCGCGGCCATCAACATGGGTTCGGGCAGCCAGACTCCCACGTAATGGGCGCGCTCGGCCTTGGCCAGGCGCAGGCGGTCGATGGACAGGCGGGTGGCGACGGTGACCAGCCATGCTTCGGGATTTTCGATGGCGCCGCGGTCGGCGCCATGCCAACGCAGCCATGCGTCCTGCACCACGTCTTCGGCCTCGGCCACTTCGCCCAGCATGCGGTACGCGATCGCATACAGGCGCGGGCGATGACTGTCGAACAGGGTCACCGAGTCGGTCATGGCAGGGGTGGACGCGAAGGGAAGGGGATGTGGCAGGCGGCTATTTTGCCGCAGCGAGACGCGCCGCGACAAGCGGAAAACGCCGATGCGAACGCCTGGCGATGCGCAGTGGTGCGTCGCGCACAACAGCATGCTTCCCGCCGCGAGCCTACCGCCAGGGACGCGCCACCCCTAGGATGCCTCCATCGCCTTTCCGGCACGCCGCAAGGCTTTGCCGCCACCCCGCAGGATCGCGTCAATGCCGACCTGCCCGCGCTGTCGCGAGCCTGATCCAACCGCCTCTCTGGAGATCCCGTCATGCCATCCGCAACCCAAACCCTGCCGTTCAGCAGCCTGTCCGATCCGGGCGTCCGGCCTCCCCACGATCTGGTGCCCTCGCGTTATGCGCTGCGGGTGGGCGAGATCGATGCGCTGGTGATCAGCGATGGCGTGCTGCCGTTGCCCACCGCGACCATGGCCACCAATGCCGATCCCGCCGATCTGGCGCGGTGGCTGCAATACATGTTCATGCCGCCGGACGCCTTCGATTGGCCGCTGAACGTGATGGTGGCCCGCAGCGGCGACCAGACGATCCTGATCGACGCCGGCCTCGGCGGGCAGTTCCCGGGCTTTCCGCGCGCCGGCCAATTGCCCCAGCGCCTGGAGGACGCCGGCATCGCGCTGGAGTCGGTGACGGACGTGATCATCACGCACATGCACATGGACCATGTCGGCGGCCTGCTGGTCGATGGCGTGAAGGAACGCCTGCGGCCCGACGTGCGCATCCACGTGTCCGCGACCGAGGTCGCGTTCTGGACGTCGCCGGACTTCTCCCATACGGTCATGCCCAAGCCGGTGCCTGCCGTGCTCAGGTCGACCGCGACCAGTTTCTACAACGAATACCGCGACCGGCTGCGGATCTTCCAGGACCGGCACGAAGTGGCGCCCGGCGTGGTCGTGCGCATCACCGGCGGACATACCCCGGGACACAGCGTGGTCGACCTGATCGGCGGCGATGAGCGGCTGACCTTTGCCGGCGACGCGATATTCCCCGTGGGCTTCGATCATCCCGACTGGCACAATGGCTTCGAGCACGACCCCGAGGAATCCGCCCGCGTGCGGCTCCGCCTTTTCCAGGAACTGGCGCAGAACCGCGGGCTGCTGGTGGCCGCTCATCTGCCGTTCCCCTCCGTCGGCCGGGTGGCGATCGATGGCGACGCCTTTCGCTGGGTGCCGGTCATCTGGGACTACTGACCGCGCCGGCGCTGCTCTTTAAATAGCACACCGTTGTGACACACCGGGGCGCGAGCCCCGATGTGGCTTGGGTGTCGGGCTCGCGCCACAAATTCGTCCGATTTTCATCGATGATGATCCGCGTGTGCCGAGGTCCCAAAAACTGACATACAGCGTTCCTAGAATTCGTTCCGGTCATGCGCGGAATCGCCGCTCGTGTTGCGTGCCGACCCGCATGCGCATGTCTGTTCAATCAACGGGAATCTGTAATGAAAAAGACTCTGTTCGTCACCGCTCTGTTCGCCGCGCTGTCCGGCGTGGCGCATGCTGAAACCTCGGTGACCCTGTACGGCCTGATCGACACCGGCGTGGGCTTCCAGCGCATCAAGGGCAATGACGGCTACAAAGAATCGAAGGTCGGCATGTCCAACGGCGTGTCCAGCGGTTCGCGCTGGGGCCTGCGCGGCGCCGAAGACCTGGGCGACGGCCTGAGCGCCGTGTTCACGCTGGAAAGCGGCTTCAACTCGGCCAACGGCCAGTCGGGCCAGAGCAGCCGCCTGTTCGGCCGTCAGGCCACCGTCGGCCTGAAGGGCGATTCGTGGGGCCTGCTGGAATTTGGCCGCCAGACCAACATCGCCTCGAAGTACCTCGGCGCGATCGATCCGTTCGGCGCCAGCTACGGCCAGGCCAACGTTGGCGCCGCCTTCGGCGCCGCCAACACGGTCCGCCACGACAACATGGTCATGTACCAGACCCCGTCGTTCAGCGGCTTCCAGTTCGGCCTGGGCTACTCGTTCAACGTGGCCGACACGACCGCCGCGCAAACCGGCTTCAAGACGGCCGACAACACCCGTGCCATCACCACCGGCCTGCGTTACGTCAACGGCCCGCTGAACGTGGCCCTGACGTACGACCAGCTGAACATGGCCAACCAGCTCGGCACCGACGAGAAGCCGAAGCAGTGGATCATCGGCGGTTCGTACGACTTCGAAGTGATCAAGCTGGCGCTGGCCTACGGCCAGACGCGCAACGGCTGGTTCACCGGCCAGTCGCTCAACGCCTTCAGCAGCGCCGTCAATCCGTCGGGCAAGAGCTTCAGCTCCAACGTCGTGGCCAAGGACTTCAAGTCGAACTCGTACCTGGTCGGCCTGTCGGCCCCGGTCGGCGGCGCCGGCAATGTCCTGTTCTCGTGGCAGCGCGCCGACGCCAACAACACCTCGTTGACCGGCGGCGACGACACGATGAACATCTACAGCCTGGGCTACACCTACAACCTGTCCAAGCGCACCAACCTGTACGCGCTGGGTTCGTATGCCACGAACTTCGCGTTCATCGACGGCCTCAAGAGCACCGTCGGCATGGTGGGCGTGCGTCACCGCTTCTAAGCGGCGGCCAGCGATCCGGCGGCGCGCGCGGGTTGCGCGTCGCCGGACGCCGCGGTTGCATTGAGCGGACTGGGCGTCTTACCCGGCCACAGACGCGAAAAAAGCGGCCACCTCCCTAGCTCCACTCTCAGTCCGCTCACCCCAACTTCGGCGGGATGGGCACATGCTCAGCGGTCCATGCGCCGCCGGCACCGCGATGCGGCGCCGGCGGCGTTTGCATTGGCGCGGCGGTTGCGGCCAGGTCAGTCGTCGAGCGACGGCACGGTGCCGATCTGCGTCAGGATGCGCGGCGATTCCATGTCGCCGGTTTCCTTGTCGATCATGACCTCGTAGGCGGCGACGCCGGCGAACTTGCCGGCCATGGAGTTGGCGATGCGGATGGCGCCGAACTCGCTGCTGGCGGGCCGGATTTCGCCGGGGGCCACGCCATTGGCGGCGGTGCGGTAGGGAACGACGATGTACTGGACGACGTGAGTCTGGGCGATTTGAGCGGCTTCGGACACAGGAGTCTCCTGGAAGACGTTTTTCGGGCGAGCGCAATGTAGCACGTCACACTGTGTTTTTGTACAGTATTTTCGGATTCGTCGCCGGTTTTTTTTGAGGCGGGCGATGGCCCCAGGAAAACCCCTAGCGCGCAATCATTGCCCGATTCCTTTGCTGCATCTAATATTTTCGAAAATCTTTTGATTTTTATAAAAAAGAGGCAAGGGATGGAAGCGAACAGGTACGACGCCTATCGGGAAGACACCGCCGGCCGCGCCAACGTGGCGGACTCGCCGGAGCGCATCGCCTATTACCAGGACCTGGCGCGACTCGAGACCGGCGCGCTCTGGACGGTGGCCAACAAGATCGAGCCGTGGGCGCCGCGCTCGGCGTCGGTGCCGGTGGTCTGGCGCTACCAGGAACTGCGCGGCCACGTGCTGCGCTCGGCCGAGCTGGTTTCTCCGGAAGAGGCCGGCCGCCGCGTGATCTACCTGAACAACCCGGGCCGGCGCGACGTTGCCGCCGCGGTCGGCTGGCTGTATTCGGGCCTGCAGGTGATGCGGCCGGGCGAACTGGCATCGGCGCACAAGCATTCGCATTCGGCGCTGCGCTTCATCATGGAAGGCAAGGGCGCCTTCACGGTGGTGGACGGCCACAAGATGACGCTGGGCGCGAACGACTTCGTGCTCACGCCCAACGGCACCTGGCACGAGCACGGCGTGGCCGATGACGGCACCACCTGCATCTGGCAGGACGGCCTGGACATCCCGCTGGTCAACGCCTTCGAGGCCGGCTTCTACGCCGTGCATCCAGACCTGAACCAGACCGTGACGCACCCGGTGGACGACACCAGCGCGCTGTGGGGCAGCGCGGCGCTGCGGCCGCAGACGGCGGGCTGGACCAAGCCGTATTCGCCGCTCTTCAAGTACGAATGGGAGCCCACCTACGAAGCGCTGCGCCGCCACGCGCGGGTATCGGCGGGCAGCCCCTACGACGGCATCCTGATGGAATACACCAACCCGGCCACCGGCGGTCCGGTCATGCCGACCATCGGCGCCAGCATGCAGCTGCTGCGTCCGGGCGAGCACACCAAGGCCCACCGCCACACCGGCAGCTTCCTTTACCAGGTGGCCAAGGGCAGCGGCTTTTCGGTCATCGACGGCAAGCGCTACGACTGGACCGAGCGCGACATCTTCTGTGTGCCGTCGTGGGCCGTGCACGAGCACGCCAACCTGTCGTCCAACGACGACGCGTGCCTGTTCTGCTTCAACGACCTGCCGGTGATGCGCGCGCTGGCGCTGTACCGCGAGGAAGCGGTCAAGGACAACGACGGCCACCAGAAACTGATCTAGCGGCTGCGCCAACCCCACTGAATTTTCATCCGCCGCCCGGCGCAAGCCGGGCGCCTGTCTCAACTCGTCTTGAATTTCCTGGAGTTCCTATGCGCTTGGTAACTTTTCGCGCCCATCCCACCGCCGCCGCCCGCCTGGGCGCGCTGGCCGAAGGCTATGTGATCGACCTGGCCCTGCTGGGGCAAGCCGGCGGCGTCGCGCTGCCGGATGACATGCTGGCCTTCATCGACCTGGGCCCGGTAGCCGTGGCGCAGGCCTCGAAGCTGATGGAGTCGTACCGCGGCGCCTGGCCCGTGGGCACCGCGCTGCCGCAGGAGAACGTCAAGCTGCTGGCGCCGATTCCGCGTCCGCGCAAGAACATCTTCGGTATCGGCCTGAACTACGTCGAGCACGTTGCCGAATCGAGCCGCACGCTCGATACCTCGGCCGACCTGCCCAAGCAGCCGGTGATCTTCTCCAAGCCGCCCACCACCGTGATCGGCCCGGGCGACGCCATCGAGCACAACGCCAAGATCACCCAGCAACTGGACTGGGAAGTCGAACTGGCGGTGATCATGGGCCGCCGCGCCACGCGCGTGGCCGAGGCCGACGCGCTGTCGTACGTGTTCGGCTACAGCGTGATGCTGGACATGAGCGCGCGCGACTGCCGCCGCGCCGGCCAGTGGATCTATTCCAAGGGCCAGGACACCTACGCGCCGTTCGGCCCCTGCATCGTCACGGCCGACGAGATCCCCGATCCGCAGGTGCTGGACCTGTGGCTGACGGTCAACGGCGAGAAGAAGCAGGGCTCGAACACGCGCCACATGCTGTTCAAGGTGCCGTTCCTGATTTCGGACATCAGCGCCGGCATCACGCTGGAGCCGGGCGACATCATCGCCACCGGCACGCCCGAGGGCGTGGGCGCGGGCCGCAAGCCGCAGGAGTGGCTGTGGCCGGGCGACGTGGTGGTGGCGTGCGTGGAAGGCATCGGCACGCTGCGGCATCCGGTGGTGGCGGTCTAGGTGAAATTCCGGCGCGCGTCGCGGGGCGGCGCGCGCGGCGGTCTCCAAGGGGAAAACAATGATCAAGCAAACAATGTTGGCGGCGGGCCTGGCCTGGACGCTGGGTGGCGTGGCGCATGCGGCCGAGCCGGTCAGGATCGGCTTCATCGCCACGCTGTCGACGCCGGCCGGCTACATCGGCGAGGATGAGCGCGACGCGTTCAACCTGGCGATCAAGCAGGGCGGCGGCAAGCTGGGCGGGGTGCCGGTGCAACTGGTGATCGAGGACGATGGCCTGAAACCGGCCAACGCCAAGCAGGCGGCCGACCGGATGCTGCAGTCGGGCATCAAGCTGTTCACCGGCGTGAACTTTTCGAATGTGCTGGCGGCGGTGGCGCCGGGCGTGGTCAAGTCGGGCGCGTTCTACGTCAGCCTGAACCCGGGCCCGTCGAGCTTCGCCGGCGAGAAGTGCGACCAGAATTATTTCGTCGCCTCGTACCAGAACGACGCCTTCCATACGGCGGGCGGCGTGGCCGCCAATGAACTGGGCTACAAGCGGGTGGCGCTGCTGGCGCCCAACTACCAGGCCGGGCGCGACGCCATCGAGGGCTTCAAGCGCACCTACAAGGGCGAAGTGGTCGCCGAGATCTACACCAAGCTGGACCAGTCGGACTTCTCGGTCGAACTGGCGCGGGTGCGGTCGCTGGCGCCCGACGCCGTCTACCAGTTCCATCCGGGCGGCACCGGCATCAACTTCGTCAAGCAGTACGCCGCGGCGGGCCTGAACAAGACCGTGCCGATGCTGATGCCGAGCTTCTCGATGGACGCGCGCATGATCAAGGCCACCGGCGACGCGGCGCTGGGCGCGTACACCACCGGCATCTGGTCGCAGGATTTCGACAACCCGCAGTCCAAGGCCTTCGTGCAGGCCTTCAAGGAGGCCTACGGCCGCGTGCCCACCGACTATGCCATGCAGGCCTACGACACGGCGCAACTGATCGGCGCGGGCCTGAAGGCCACCGGCGGCGACCTGTCGCGCCAGGCCGAGTTCCGCGCCGCGCTGCGCAAGCCGGAGTTTGCCTCGCTGCGCGGCAAGTTCAGCATGAACACTAACCAGCATCCGGTGCAGGACCTGTACCTGATGCGCATCGACAAGGACGCCGACGGCGGCCTGTCGCCGCACCTGGTACGCAAGCTGGTGTCCGATGACAAGGACGCCTATGCCCAATTCTGCAAGATGCCGTCATGACCTTGCTCTTCGAACAGTTGCTCAACGGGCTGCAGTTCGGCGCGATGCTGTTCCTGCTGGCCGCCGGACTGACCCTGATCTTCGGGATCATGGGCGTGGTGAACCTGACCCACGGCTCGTTCTACATGGTGGGCGCGTACTGCGCGGCCTACGCCATCGGCAGCACCGGCTCGTTCCTGGCGGGCGTGCTGGCGGCGCTGCTGGGGGCGGGGCTGTACGGGCTGTCGGTCGAGGTGGTGGTGATCCGCAAGCTGTACAAGCGCGACCACCTCTACCAGGTGCTGGCCACCTTCGGCCTGCTGCTGTTCTCGAACGAGGCCGTCAGCCTGATCTTCGGCCGGCGCCCGCCGCTGGTGGGCATTCCGTCCTTCCTGGAAGGCGCGGTGACGCTGGCGCCGGGGTTCCAGTATCCACTGATCCGGCTGTCGTTCATCGCCGTCGGCGCGCTGGTGGCGGTGGGGCTGTGGTGGCTGGTGAACCGCACCCGCATCGGCATGCTGATCCGCGCCGGCGCCGATGACCGCGAAATGGTCGACGCGCTGGGGATCGACATCAAGAAGCTCTACACCCTGGTGTTTGGTTTGGGCGCGCTGCTGTGCGGGCTGGCGGGCGTGATGGCGGCGCCGCTGCTGGCGGTGGAGATCGGCATGGGCGAGCGCATCCTCATCACTACCTTCGTGGTCATCGTGATCGGTGGCGTGGGCTCGGTGCGCGGCGCGCTGGCGGGGGCGCTGCTGGTGGGCATGGTCGACAGCATGGGGCGGGCCTTCCTGCCGCAGCTGCTGGGCGCGGTGTTCTCGCCGGCCACGGCGGATCCGCTGGCCGCGGGCCTGGCGTCGGCCAGTATCTATGTGTTGATGGCGATCGTGCTGATCGCCAAGCCGGGCGGCCTGTTCCCGGCGCGGGGATGACAATGACAAAAACGCTTTCCAATCGCGCGCGCTGGGGCCTGGCGGGACTGATCCTGCTGCTGGCGCTGCCGGGCGCGGCGGCGGCCTCGGACACGCCGTTCCTGATCGGCGTGGTGACGCGCTTCCTGATCTACGGCCTGGCCGCGGTCAGCCTGGACCTGGTGATCGGCTACGGCGCCATGGTCAGCTTCGGCCATGCGATGTTCTTCGGGCTGGGCGGCTATGCGGTGGGCATCATCGCCTTCCACACCACCGAAGCCGGGCCGCTGTTCGGCTGGGCCGGCAGCAACGCCGCGCTGGTGGTGTGGCCGATCGCGCTGGCCGTGTGCGCGCTGGCGGGCTGGCTGTTCGGCTATCTGGCGCTGCGCACGCGCGGCGTGCAGTTCATCATGATCACGCTGGCGTTCGGGCAGATGGTGTATTTCATCCTGGTGTCGCTGCAGTTCTATGGCGGCGACGACGGGCTGATGATCTCGCAGCGCAATGTGCTGCCGGGCCTGAACCTGGAGAACCCGCTGACGTTCTACTACGTCTGCCTGGCGCTGCTGACGGTGTGGACGCTGCTGTGCATCCGCGTCACCAACTCGCGCTTCGGCATGGTGCTGCAGGCGCTGCGCCAGAGCGAGCGGCGCGCCATCAACCTGGGCGTGGCGCCCACGCCGTATCGCCTGAGCGCCTTCGTGCTGTCGGCGGTGGGCACCGGGCTGGCGGGCGTGCTGTGGGCCAACTATGCGGGGCTGGTGACGCCCGACATGGCGGCCTGGACCAAGTCGGGCGAGCTGATGGCCATCGTCATCCTCGGCGGCGTGGGCACGCTGCTGGGTCCGATCGCGGGCGCGGCGGTGTTCCTGGGACTGGAGCAGATGCTGTCGTCGCTGACCGAGCATTGGCTGCTGTACATGGGGCCGGTGCTGGTGCTGGTCGTGCTGTGGGGGCAGAAAGGGCTGTTCGGTCGCTTGCTGGAGACGCGCCATGCGGATTGAACCCACCCCCGAAGCGCTGCGCGCTCCCCCCTCAAGGGGGCATGCCGACGGCCCGGCGGAGCCGGCTCCGTGGCATCCCGATGAGGCATCGAACATGCAGACGCTGTTGCGTCTATCCGGGCTGCGCAAGGCCTTCGACGCGGTCGTCGCCACCAACGGCGTGGACCTGGACGTGCGCGCCGGCGAGATCCACGCCATCATCGGCCCGAACGGCGCCGGCAAGTCGACGCTGATCGCGCAGATCTGCGGCGAGATCCGGCCGGACTCGGGCACCATCGAGCTGGACGGGCGCGATGTGACGGCGCTGCGCGCCTTCGAGCGCGCCCGCCTGGGACTGGGCCGCTCGTTCCAGATCACCGAGCTGTGCCAGGAATACACCGCGCTGGAAAACGTGATCCTGTCCAGCATGCTCAAGGGCGGCCGCGCCTTTGGCGCATGGTCCGATCCGCGCCGCGATGCCGGCCTGAAGGCGCAGGCGATGCAATGGCTGACGCACGTCGGGCTGGCGGAGCGCCGCCACGTGCGCACCGCCGACCTGGCGCACGGCGAGAAGCGCCAGCTCGAACTGGCGGTGGCGCTGGCGCGTTCGCCGCGCCTGTTGCTGCTGGACGAGCCCATGGCCGGCATGGGGCCGGAAGAATCCGCGCGCATGACGCGCCTGCTGCTGGGCATGAAGGGCGACTACGGCATCCTGCTGGTGGAACACGACATGGATGCGGTGTTCGCGCTGGCCGACCGCATCAGCGTGCTGGTCTACGGCAAGGTGGTGTTCAGCGGCGCGCCCGACGAGGTGCGGCGCCATCCGGAAGTGCGCGCCGCCTACCTGGGAGAAGAACATGTTGAAGGTTGAGGGCCTGACCGGCGGCTACGGGTCGAGCAAGGTGCTGTTCGGCATGGCCTTCGAGGCCGCCGAGGGCGAGGTGATCTCGCTGATCGGCCGCAACGGCATGGGCAAGACCACCACCATCAAGACGCTGATGGGCATGCTGCCGGCCACCGGCGGACAGGTCCAGTTCCGCGGCCAGACGCTGGCGCGGCCCGCGCCCAGCGCGGTGGCGCGGCTGGGCGTGGGGCTGGTGCCGGAAGGGCGGCGCGTGTTCGGCTCGCTGACGGTGGAAGAAAACCTGGTGGCGACCTCGCGCGCCGCGCCGGGTGGCTGGGACCTGGCGCGCGTCTACGCGCTGTTCCCGCGCCTGAAGGAGCGCCGCGCGCAATCGTCGCGCACGCTGTCGGGCGGCGAGCAGCAGATGCTGGTGGTCGGCCGCGCGCTCATGACCAATCCCAAGCTGCTGATCCTGGACGAAGCCACCGAAGGGCTGGCGCCGCTGATCCGCCAGGAAATCTGGCGCTGCCTGCGGGCGCTGAAGGCCGAAGGCCAGACCATCCTGGTGATCGACAAGAACCTGCCCGAGATGGCGACGCTGGTGGACCGCCACTACATCGTCGACAAGGGCCGCGTGGCCTGGTCGGGCGCGCCCGCGGAACTGTCCGCGCAGCCCGAACTGGCGCAACGCTATCTCGGCATCTGACCGCTAAAGGAGCCACACGCATGTTGAACCTGCCCGTCTTCAAGGCCGCCGCCGTCCAGGCGGCCCCCGTGTTCCTGGACACCGACGCCACCGTCGACAAGACCTGCGCGCTGATCGCCGAGGCCGCCGGCAACGGCGCCAGCCTGGTGGCCTTTCCCGAGGTGTTCGTCTCGGCCTATCCCTACTGGAGCTGGGTGATGAACCCGGTGCAGGGCAGCCCGTGGTTCGAAAAGCTCTGCAAGAGCGCGATCGAGCTGCCCGGGCCCGAGATCCGCCGCATTGCGCAGGCCGCGCGCCAGCACCGCGTCAACGTGGTGGTGGGCGTGAACGAGCGCAGCCGCTACGGCGTCGGCACGATCTACAACACCATGGTCTTCATCAACGACGAAGGCCGCATCCTGGGCCGCCATCGCAAGCTGGTGCCGACCTGGGCCGAAAAGCTGACCTGGGCCCATGGCGATGGCGAATCGCTGCGCGTGTACGACACATCCGTCGGCAAGCTCGGCGGCCTGGCCTGCGGCGAGAACACCAACACGCTGGCGCGCTTCTCGCTGCTGGCGCAGGGCGAGATGGTGCACGTCGCCAGCTATATCTCGCTGCCGGTGGCGCCGCCCGATTACGACATGGCCGAGGCCATCCGGCTGCGGGCGGCGGCGCATTCGTTCGAGGGCAAGGTGTTCACGGTGGTGTCGTGCTCGACCATCTCCACCGAGATCCAGGACGCCATCAGCGCCAGCCATCCGGAGGCGCGCGAGATGCTGGCGCGCCGCAACAGCGCCTTTTCGGGAATATTGGGGCCGGACGGGCGCGTGATCGGCGAGCCGCTGATCGACGACGAAGGCATCGTCTACGCCGATATCGACCTGTCGCGCTGCATCCAGCCGCGCCAGATGCACGACATCGTGGGTCACTACAACCGTTTCGACGTGTTCGACCTGCGGGTGAACCGGCGCCCGCTGCAGGCGGCGCGCTACGACGACCTGGCCGAAGCGGGCGCCGCCGACCTGGATGGCGACTTCGAACCGCTGCCCGACTCGCCACGCGAGGCGCGGGGGTAAGGGCGGCCGCGCCGCGGGTAGAATGGGCCGCCTGAGCGCCCACCGGCCGCGCCGCCGAACGCCAGCTGACATCTGGAGAGCACGTTGAAGCCAAGAATCAAAGCGTCCCGCCAGGACGAGCCCGGCGCCGACGGGAGCGCCGAGGTAGAGGAAATCACGCTGTCCGAGCAGGTCTACCGCCTGCTCCGGCGCGACATCATGAGCGGCGCGTTCGCGCCGGGCCAGTCGCTGCGCCTGGAATTGCTCAAGCAACGCTACGGCAGCAGCTTTTCCCCGATTCGCGAGGCCCTGAACCGGCTGCGTAGCGAACGCATGGTGATCACCACCACCTCGCGCGGCTTTCGCATCGCGCCGCTCTCGGTCGAGGAAATGTGGGATGCCTGCGAAACCCGCATCCTGATCGACTGCGACGCGCTGCGGCGCTCGCTGGCCAATGCCGACGACGCCTGGGAGGCGCGGCTGGTCGGCGCCTACCACGCGCTGACGCGGGCCGCGCAGCGCGCCGGCGAGGCCGTGCCGCCCAGCCAGGAACTGGAGGAATCGCTCGAGGCGCGCCATCTGGACTTCCACCATGCGCTGATCGGCGCCTGCCGCTCGCACTGGCTGCTGGACCTGTCCACGCAGCTGTACGCGCAGACCGAGCGCTACCGGCGCCCGGCGCGCGCCGGCGCCACCGCCTACGGCCCCGAACGCAATGTCGACGACGAACACCGCCAGCTGCTGGAGGCGGCGCTGTCGCGCGACGTCGAGCGGTCGGTGGAAATGCTGGCGGCGCATTACCGCAAGACGGCGCAGTTCATCGAACACATCATTTCCCAGGAAGACAGGCAGGCCATTCATGCGTGACGCGGACATCGATCTCTTTTTCCCCACCATCGCCGAGCGCGAGGTGCAATACAACGCCCGCGAGTCGGTGGCCGACTTCGACGCCTGCGTGCGCCGCTATGCCGAGTCGGCCGCCGCGGTGAAGTCGCGCCGCCCCGGTCTGCTGAACCTGCGTTACGGCATGGGCCAGGACGAGCGGCTGGACCTGTTCCTGCCGGCGGCGAACCGCGGCCCGGCGCCGCTGTTCGTGTTCATCCACGGCGGCTACTGGCGCGCGCAGCGCAAGGAAGACGCGCCGGTGATGGCCGAGGCCTTCAACGCGGCCGGCGCGGCGGTGGCGGTGCCGGAATACACCCTGGCGCCCGAAGCGACGCTGCCGGAAATCGTGCGCGAGATGCGCTCGGCGCTGGCCTGGCTGTACCACAACGCGGCGACGTACGGTGTCGATCCCGAGCGTATCTACGTCGGAGGCAGTTCGGCCGGGGGGCATCTGGCGGCGATGCTGGCCGCGCCCGCCTGGCCGGCGCGCTACGGCGTGCCGGACGACGTGATCAAGGGCACGCTGGCGCTGAGCGGCCTGTTCGACCTGCGGCCGCTGTGCGACGTCCTCCCCAATACCTGGCTGCAACTGACGCCGGAGCAGGCGGCGCGCCACAGCCCGATCTTCAACCTGCCCGAGCGCGCCGGCCCCATGTTGCTGGCTGTCGGCGGCCTGGAGACGCAGGGTTTCAAGAACCAGACCGAAGCCTTCGAGCGCGCCTGGACCGGCGCGGGCCTGCAGGCCACGCGCATCCCCACGGACCATTGCAACCACTTCGACCTGGTGAACGAGCTGGAAGACCCGGCCAGCGAGCTGACCCGCGCCACCCTGGCGATGATGGGCCTGGCGCAAGCCTGAGCGGGTTGACGGAGACGGGCGCGCGATGGCCGACCTGAAACTGCTCGAAGACCTGATCGCGCTGGCGCAGAGCGGCAGTTTCGTGCGCGCCGCCGAGGCGCGGCACGTCACGCATCCCGCCTTCGGGCGCCGCATCCGCGCGCTCGAGGCCTGGGCCGGCGCGCCGCTGGTGGAGCGCCAGCGCGTGCCCGTGACGTTGACCGCCGAGGGCGAGGCGCTGCTCAAGACCGCCACCCAGGTGGTCGAGCAGATGGGCCTGGTGCGCCATCGCATCCGCAGTTCGGGCGCGGGCGGCGAGGCGGTGCTGCGCATCGCCACCGGCCGCAGCCTGTCGCGCACCGTGGTGGGCGACTGGATCGCGCGGCTGCGCCACCGCGCGCCAAAGGTCCTGGTCGAAGGCACGCAGCTGGAAATCTCCACCGGCAAGATGGAAGACATGGCGATGCGGCTGGAGCAGGGCAAGGTCGACCTGCTGTGCTGCTACGAACATCCGGCGCTGTCGATGCAACTGAATCCGGTGCGCTATCGCTACATGACGCTGGGCACCGACAAGCTGGTGCCGGTCAGCCAGGCCGACGGCCGCGGCCGCGCCCGCTACGCGTTGAGTGAAGGCGGCCAGGCGGCGCCGCTTATCACCTATGCCGGCGGCCTGTCGATGGAGCGCATCCTTGGCGACCGGCTCGAAGCCACGCCCTACGCGCTGACGCCGTTCGTGCGCATCGATTCGCTCGATGCCGCGCATGGGGCCGCGCTCAAGGGCCTGGGCGTGGCCTGGCTGCCGTGGTCGATGGTGGCGGCCGATTGCCGCCGCGGCACGTTGGTGTCGCTGGGCGGGCGCAGCGACGAGATCGCATTCGAAGTGCGGCTGTACCGCTCCCGCGCGCGCCTGGCGGACCTGGCCGAGGCCGCCTGGGAAGCCACGGCGAATCGCAAGGCCTAGGGGGCGTCGCCCGCCAAGGGTGCCCGGCACCGGCGAGGCGGCCGCTTGCAACCAAATCAGCACGTAAATGTGCTGATTTGGCACGAAGTGGGCGCGATGCGCGCCGCAGAATGTCTCCCGATATTCCAAACGAGGCGGCGCCGCCGTCCACCACAGCACCCCAGGGAGAAACCCATGATTTCGATCACGCATCCGCTGCGCGGCGCGCTGGCCGCGCTCTGTGCCGCGTCCACGCTGGCCGTGGCCGCCCCGGCCATTGCCGCCGGCTACCCCGATCATCCCATTTCGCTGGTCGTCGGCTATCCCGCCGGCGGCAGCGTCGACCTGACCGCGCGCCTGTTCGGCGAGGAGCTGGCCAAGCGCATCGGCCAGAGCGTGGTGGTCGAGAATGCGGGCGGGGCCGGCGGCACCATCGGCGCGCAACGCGTGGCCCGCGCCACGCCGGACGGCTACACGCTGCTGCTGGGATCGACCAACGAAATGGTGGTCGCCCGCATGATCAACAGCGCCGTCAAGTACGACGGCGCCAAGGACTTCACCGCGCTCGGCGTGATCTCCTCTCAGCCCATGGTGTTGGCGGCCAGCAAGAATTCCGGCGTGAAGACCGCTTCCGAATACCTGCAGAAGCTGCGCGCCACCGCGCCGGGCAGTTTCAACTACGGCTCGTCGGGCGTCGGCACCACGCTGCACCTGGCCGGCGAGATGATCAACCAGGAGACCAAGACGCGCGCCGAGCACGTGCCGTATCGCGGCGTCTCGCCGCTGGTGACCGACCTGATGAGCGGCCAGCTGGATTTCGGCATTCTGGTGCTGTCCTCGGGCCTGCCGCAGGTCCGCGCCGACAAGATCGTGGCGCTGGGGGTGACGCAGCCCAAGCGCTCGCCGGTGGCGCCGGAGATTCCCGCGCTGGCCGAGACGCCGGGATTCGAGGCGGTCGACCTCGGCATCACGTTCTCGCTGTACGGCCCGGCCGGCCTGCCCGAGCCGGTGGCCGCCAAGCTGCGCGAGGCGCTGGCCGATACGCTCAAGTCGGAACAGTTCCGCGCCAAGATGCTGGAAGCCGGCGGCGTGCTGGCGCAGCCGGGCGTGGATCCGGTGGCCTCGCAGGCGGCCGAGACGCGCAAGTATGGCGAGCTGGTCAAGGCGGCCAAGATCGAGGCGCAATAAGCGCGACCCGTTTCCATGCCGGCGGCCGCCCAGCGCGGCCGTCGGCGCATCCAGATCCCCACACCGCATCAACGCAGGCTATTTCATGGATTTCACCCTTCCCGTTCCCGACCTCGCCGCCGAGCGCCTGGGCAATACCGATACGCCGGGCGTCTGGCATTTCGACTCGGGCCAGCCCGGCCGCGCCCTCATGCTGTCCGCGCTGGTGCACGGCAACGAACTGTGCGGCGCCTGGGCGCTGAAGGATCTGCTGGCGGCGGGCCTGCGGCCGCGCCGCGGCAGCCTGACGCTGGCGTTCTGCAACCTGCCGGCCTTCGACCGTTTCGACCTGGCGCGGCACGACGCCTCGCGTTTCGTCGACGAGGACATGAACCGGGTCTGGAGTGCCGAGCGCCTGGACAATCCCATCAGCAGCGACCGCCGGCGCGCCGCCCAGTTGCGGCCGTGGGTCGAGCGCGCCGACTGGCTGCTGGACCTGCATTCGATGCACGAGCCGGGCGCGCCGCTGCTGCTGACAGGCGTGCTGCCGCGCAATATCGCGCTGGCGCGACGCTTGAAGGCGCCGCAGCATGTCATCGTGGATGCCGGCCACAAGGACGGCGTGCGCATGCGCGACTTCGCGCAGTTCGGCGATCCGGCGCGCGACACGGCCTGCGCGCTGCTGATCGAGTGCGGCTTTCACGGCGACCCGGCGGCGCGCGATGTTGCGCGCGACATGGTGGCGCGCATGCTGGTCGCATCGGAGGTGATGGACGCGGCTGACATCCCGGCCGACTGGCTGCAACCGGATGCCGTGGCGCAGCGCGTGCTGGAAGTGACCGACGCGGTGGTGGCGCCGTCGATGGACGTGAGCTTCGCGCAGCCCTGGCAGGGCCTGGAGACACTGGAGAAGGCGGGATCGGTGATCGGCTGGGCCGACGGCCGCGCGATCGTGTCGCCCTATGACCGCTGCACGCTGGTGATGCCGTCGCTGCGCCAGCTCAAGCCGGGCGTGACGGTGGTGCGATTGGCGCGCGATTACGCGGATTGAATGGCTCCGGCGCGATGACGGCGGTCGAATGACGAGGAGGGCGGACGTGGCGCGCGCCGAGTCCGCCCTCCGCCCCAGGGCCATGGCGCGCGAGGCGTCACGCCCCGGGGCGGTCCAGGCCGCCGTTACTTCTGCGGCGTGTAGCGCAGTTCGTCGAGCTGGTAGCCCTGCGCCGTAGCGGCCGCCAGCGCGCGGTCCAGGTCTTCCTTGGGCAGTTGCGGCGAGCGCGACAGGATCCACAGGTATTTGCGGTCGGGCGTGCCGACCACGGCCCAGCGGTAGTCCGGGTCCAGCCCGATGACCCAGTAGTCGCCCTTGATCGGCTTGAAGAACGAGACCTCGAGCTTGGCGTTGTTGCTGCCTTCGACCACCGTGGCGGTGCCCGAGGCCGAGTCGATGTCGCCATCCTTGGTGCGGCAGCGGTTGTTGACGCCGACGGTGCCGTCGGGGTGCAGCGTGTACTCCGCGGTGGTGTCGCCAACGCAGTTGCGCTGGAAGAACATCGGGAAATTGGCGATCTCGTACCACATGCCGGCATAGCGCTTGAGGTCGACCGATTCCACGGTCTGCATGGGCGGCGGCGCGGCGTAGGAGATCCCGGCCGCGCCGGCGGCCAGGGCCAGCAGTAATGTTGCAATGCGGCGCATGGGGTAAGCCTCCTGATCCAAAACCTTAACGATACGCCTTATTTGCGAGGCGCTTTCAGCGCGGCGTGGTAGCGGGCGACGTAGGTGTCGAAATCGACGTCATCGGATTGCTCGATACGGCGCTGTTCGGCGCTGGAGTCGAGCGCGGCCTGGCGGTATTCGGCGGCGACGTCCGCCGGCAGGGGCTCGGCGCGCAGGGCCTGGGCATGTTCGCGGCTCTGGTGCAGGGAATAGTCGTGGAACGATTCGCCGCTGTCGGTGAGCGCCGCGAGCAGGCGCGCGGAGGGCGTGTCGTCAGGGCGGCCCAGCTTGGCCCGTTGCGCGGCCAGGCTGTCGGCGTAGGCGCTGCCGCCCAGCGCGGCGTCGTACAGCGCGGCGTAGGGCGCGATCTGGTCCAGCAGTTCCCGGCCCCACTGCGCCAGCTCGACCGCCTTGCCTTCACGGTCCAGCTGCAGGCCGGGCTTGCGGCCTTCCTTGACCACGGTGGAAAAGTTGTCGGCGCTGCGCTGACAGTAGCCGTTGGCGGGGAAGAAGGGGCTGTCGGAGGCAGCGCAGAACAGCAGGAAGGCATCCACGAAACGGCTGGTGTCGGCGTCGATGCCCACCGGTGATTCGGGGTTGATGTCCAGGCAGCGCACTTCCACGTACTGCACGCCGCGTTCGGCGAGCGCGGTGATGGGGCGTTCGCAGCGGCCGGTGGCGCGCTTGGGGCGGATGCTGGAGTAGTACTCGTTTTCGATCTGCAGCACGTTGGTGTTGAGCTGGATCCATTCGCCGTTGCGATGCGTGCCGAGCTTCTGGTAGTCGGGCCAGGGCTGGGTGACCGCGTCGTACAGGCGGCCGAGGAAGGTGTCGAGATCGTTGTAGCAGAGCTTGAGCTGCGACTGCGCCTTGTTCTGGTAGCCCAGGTCGCTCATGCGCAGGCTGGTGGCGTAGGGCAGGTACAGGGTATGGTCGCCCAGGCGCTGCAGGCCGTGCTCGCCATCGCGCAGGAAATCACGCGCCAGCGCCGGCGCGGCGCCGAACAGGTACATCAGCAGCCAGGAATAGCGCGTGAAGTTGCGGATCAGGCCGATGTAGCCGCGCGAACGCCGGTCCTGGTCGGTGCCGGGCTGGGTGTCGAGCACCGACCACAGCGCTTCGGGCAGCGAGAAGTTGTAGTGGACGCCGGCGATGCACTGCATGGTCTTGCCGTAGCGCTCGGCCAGGCCACGGCGGTAGACGTGCTTGAGCATGCCGGTATTGGACGTGCCGTACCAGGCGATGGGAATGTCGGCCTCGGCGGGCAGGGTGGCCGGCATCGACTGGTTCCAGATCAGCTCATGATCCAGCACGCTGTAGACGTGGCGGTGCGTGGCGGTCAGCTCGGCCAGCAGGGCGTCGACATTGGCGTGGGTGCCGGTGATCAGTTCGAGCAGCGATTCCGAATAGTCGGTGGTGACGTGTTCGTTGGTCAGCGCGGAGCCGAGCCCGGCCGGGTGCGGCGTGCGGGCCAGGATGCCCTGCTCGTCGACGCGCAGGCCTTCTTTTTCGATGCCTCGCAGGGTCTGGGCCAGTAGCGAGCGGTTGGCTTCCAGGCGGGAGAGGCGTTGGGCGGCGGTATCAGTCACGGAATCTTCTCGGTGGGGTCTGTCGCCGGATTTTACGGGGTGCTGGCCTCCTCTGCCGAGGGAGTCAATACCGGGGACAGGGACAATTGCGCGGCGGTGCGCGCCAGCCACTCGTCCAGGTCGGCATAGACCGGGTCGGCGATGGGGGCGGTTTCGTTGAAAATCTCGTGCCAGGCGCTGTCGTACCAGCGCAAGGTCAGCAGCTCGGCGGGCGCCCGCTGGGCGAACTGGCGGCTGCCCTCGGCGGCCACGATGGAGTCGTCGCCCGCCACCATCAGCAGGGTGCGGCATGGCAGCAGATGGGCTTCGCGCAGCGAATCGCGTCCGCCGTCATCGACGAAGCGCGCCAGCCGGCCGGTCATGCTGCGCCGCACCAGCGGGTCGGACCGATAGGCCTTGACCACCGCCCGGTCGTGCGAGATCCGCGCCGGCGCCAGCCCATGGGGCACCCGCAGGTCGGGCGCGTGCAGCGACATCCAGGTCAGGGTGCGGCGCACCCACAGCGGGACGTTGACCACGAAGGGCGGCGAACTGAGCACCAGGGCGTCGATCGGCGCCAGCCGTTGCAGCGCGATCCGCACCGCCACCAGGGCGCCCAGGCTGTGGCCCAGCAGGATCGGCGGGCGGCCCTGGGCGGCGGTCCAGTCGGCCAGGCGGGCCACGGCATCGGTCACCAGGTCTTGCTGGTGCGCCAGGGTGGCGGGGCGTCCGCCCGAGCGGCCATGGCCGCGGTGGTCATGGGCGCCCACCGTCCAGCCGCGGGCCGCCAGCCAGCGCGCCAGCCGGTCGTAGCGCCCGGCGTGCTCGCTCAGCCCATGCAGCAGGTAGATGCTGGGCGTGCCCGGGCCGACTATCGGCGAAGGCACATTCGGGGCGGCGGGCCAGGCATGATTGGCCAGGAGCGTGCCGTCGGGCGCTGGGGTCATGGAAATCGGCGACAATTTGGGGCTGTCCTCGAAATGAAAAGACCGTGGGGTCTTTACGGTAATGACGATTTCATCGCTGTTTCGTTTCATGTTCAAGAAAGCCGGCCTGATTCTTGTGGTGGCCCTGCTGGCCAGCGCCTGTTCGCCCCGTTACAACTGGCGCGAGGTCGACGTGGCCGACGGCCGCGTGCGGGCGGCTTTCCCGAACCGCGTGCAGACCGAGACCCGCCAGTTGCGGCTGGATACCCATACGCTGGATTTCACGCTGGCCAGCGCCACCGTGGGCGAGGCGGTGTTCGCCATCGGCTCGGCGCCGCTGCCGCGGGAGATCGCGGCCGATCCTGTGGCGCGGCAGGCGCTGGGCATGGCGCTGATGCGCTCGCTGTATGTCAACATGCAGGCGCCGCCGCCCACCGAGTGGCCGCCCTATGGGCAGGACATCGACGTGCAGGGCAAGGCCATGGGCAAGCCCGGCTGGCTGCGCGCGCGGGTGTGGGTGACCGACACCATGCTGATCGAGGCCGTGGCGGCGGGCACCGAAGCCAGCCTGCCCGAGGAGCGGGCGCGCGAATTCCTGAGGTCGGTCGTGGTCAAGCCGTGACCGTGTTCAGCAGTCCGCGCCGGATGGCCGTGGCCACCGCGGCGCGCCGGCCGCGCACCTGCAGCTTGCGGCAGGCGTTGCGCAGATGGAAATTGACGGTGCTTTCGCTGATGTCGAGGATGCGGGCGGTTTCCCAGCTGGTCTTGCCGATGGCGCTCCAGTGCAGCGAGGCGGATTCTCGAGGCGAAAGCCGGACGGGGGCGGGCGCCCGCGGGATGGCGGAAGCGGGTTTGGCGGACATGACGGATAGGGCGCTGATAGCCTGGAAAAAGACAACCCATGCTCCGACCCCCGATGGCCACCGGACAAGCGGCGATGCCGCCACGTATCTCACTTTGAATCTCTGACGGAATAAACGCATGCTGGCCATCGCGCAGTTCTATTTGTCGGCCATCGTGCTGATGTTGCCCCTGTTGTCGTGCGTGGGCATCGGCATCTTCTGGGGCAAGCGCGACCTGCCGTTCGGCGGCGCCTTCATCACCACCCTGGTCACCTCGGTGACCACCCCCGCGCTGGTGTTCCACACCTTCGTCACCACCCGCCTGGACGATCGGGCGCTGGCCGACGTGGCCGCCGCCACGCTGCTGGCGCTGCTGCTGTGCGCGCTGGCCTGCGCCTTGCTGCTCAAGCTGGGCCGGCTGCCGGTGCGCACGCTGCTGCCGACCGCCTTCCTGCCCAACGCCGGCAACCTCGGCCTGCCGATTTCGCAGCTGGCCTTCGGCGATGCCGGGCTGTCGGTGGCGGTGGCGTTCTTCGCCGTCAATTCCTTCGTCATGCACACCATCGCGGTGCGGCTGCTGCCGGGCGTCAACACCCGGGGCAGCTGGAAAAGCCCCATCCTGCTGGCTTCGGTGCTGGCCGTCGCGATGCGGCTGCTGAACGTTCCGGTGCCGGCCTGGCTGATCGAGACCACCCGCATGCTGGGCGCCGTGACGGTGCCGCTGATGCTGCTGAGCCTGGGCCACGCGCTGGCGCTGATCCCGGCCAACGGCCTGCGCGATGGCGCCAAGGTGGCGGCGATGCGCCTGGCGACCGGCCTGGCCGCGGGCCTGGCGATCGTCTGGGCGCTCGACCTGGAGCCGGTGCTGGCCGGCGCGCTGACATTGCAGATGGCCATGCCCTGCGCAGTGGTCAGCTACATGTATGCCAAGCGCTATACCGACATGGGCGATACCGCCGCCGGCGCGGTGCTGGTGTCGACCGTGGTGTTCCTGCTGCTGGCGCCGTTGATGCTGTGGTTCAGCCACGCGGGGACGTAGCGGGCGGGCCGGCGTCCGGCGTTACAGCAGCCCGTCGCGCAGTTGTTCGCGGATCCGGCACCACCAGCCGCCGCGCCGCAGCGCCTTGGCATCGTGCTGCTGCCAGGTCAGATCGAGCTGGCGCAGCGCGGCGGGGCGATCGAACGACGGCGGCTCGGATCCCGCCGCAGGCTGATGCCGTCGCACGAATTCACCGCGTCGCAGGGCGTCGAGCCGGGCCTGCATTTCAGACTGGCTGTAGACGCGCGGGCCGGCATCGTGGCGGCTCGCCTCGGCCTGGAACCGTTGCAGGGCCGCGAGGAAATGCAGGAAGTGTTCGACCCGCGTGTTGACGAACAGAGTGGCCGCATCCTCGCCGGCCGTCACCACCCGGCCATCGGCCGCGATTGCAAGCCATAGCGCGTCGGCCCAGGGTTCGCGCGCGAACACCAGCATCGCGCCGCCCGGCGAGCGGTGTATGGCCGGCGGCACGAACTCGACCAATGCCACGGCGGGGTCGGGACGCATCGGCAGACCGGGGTCGAGCAGCCAGGCGCAGGCGTGGGCGTCCAGCCCGGCGCCGGCCAATGTGTCGGGCGCCAGGCGGGTGGCGCCGCCGGCATAGAGGCCGGCCAGCTCGTCGTGGTTCATGTGATCGGGGCGCGCGCCCGTCGTCGGGGCGGGCGCGGTGGGTTTCGGTGGTTGAGCGGGCAAGGCGCGGCGGATTCAGGCCACGCCCGACATGGCGCGCAACTGCGCCATCAGCGCCTCGGGGATCTCCACGCCGTGCTTGAGCGCTTCGTCGCGCAGTTTGCGGCGGCGGTCGCCGGGCAGGCGCACGCCGTCGTCTGCCAGCATGGCCTCCACCAGCGTTTCGACGCGCTCCAGATAGGCCTCGTTGCCCGCCAGCGCGCCCGGGTCTATCGCCATGAAGGCCTGGCCCAGGCGCGCCGGGCCGCCCTCGTCGACGAAGAACGATTCGGTCTCGAAGCCGAAGTGCGAGCCGGTCAGGGCGCAGGCAAGCAGTTCGATGATCAGCGCCAGCATCGCGCCCTTGACGCCGCCTGCCGGCAGCATGCTGCCGGCCAGGCCGGCCTTGGGATCGGTGGTGGGCTGGCCGTCGGCATCCAGCGCCCAGCCCAGCGGGATCGGCTGGTTGTCGCGCGCGGCGATCATGAGCTTGCCGCGCGCCACCTGCGACAAGGACAGGTCGATGACGATGCGGCCGCCGCCGCGGCGCGGGAACACGGCGGCGATGGGGTTGGTGCCGAACAAGGGGCGCTTGCCGCCCCAGGCCGGCATGGCGGCCGGCGAGTTGCTCAGCGCCAGGGCCACCAGGCCGGCGTCGGCCAGGGCTTCCAGGTGATAGCCGGCCTCGCCGAAGTGGTGGCTGTTGGCCACGCCGATGAAGGCCACGCCATGTTCACGGGCGCGGCGGGTGGCTTCCTCGACCGCCAGCGCGCAGGCGGGAAATGCCAGGCCCGAACCGGCATCGATCAGCGCCGCGCCGCCGCGCTCGTGCAGGATGCGCGGCACGGCGGCGCCGAGGGCGCGGCCGGTGCGCAAGTGGCCGGCGTAGAACGGCACGCGCGACAGGCCGTGGGAACTGAGTCCCTGGCTTTCGGCGAAGACCAGCGCGCGGGCGGTGCTGTCGGCCATGGCCGGGTTGGCGCCCGCGGCGGCCAGGCTGGCCGCGGCCAGGTGTTGGAGTTCGTCCAGATAGATGTGAGCCATATCCTTCCTGTCAGGGAGGCGCGCCGCGCTTCATCGGGCACCGCCGGTAAGCGCTATTGTCACACCGGCGGCCACCATGTCGGAAACGCGGGTGTTGGCTTCCCGCGTCAGGCCGGCGATGTGCGGGGTCAGGATCAGGTTGGGCGCGCCGGCCAGCGGGCCGCCGGCGGGCAACGGTTCCTGTTCGAACACGTCCAGCGCCGCGCCGCCCAGGTGGCCGCCACGCAACGCCACCGCCAACGCGGTTTCGTCGACGATGCCGCCGCGCGACGTGTTGATCAGCACCGCGCCCGGCCGCATGCGGGCGATGCGGGCGGCGTCCAGCAGGTGGCGGGTGCCGGCGGTCAGCGGCACGTGCAGGGTGACGGCGTCGGCCTGGGCCAGCAGGTCGTCCAGGTCCAGCCGCGTGGCGCCGGTTTCGGCCCAGGCGGGATGATCTGCCGGCAAGGCGGCGTCGCACGCCACGACGCGCATGCCCAGCCCGGCCGCGAGCCGCGCGGTCAACTGGCCGATGCCGCCGAAGCCGACCACGCCCAGGGTGCGGCCATGCGCCTCCAGGCCTTGCGACAAGGCCGCGCGCGGCCACTGTCCGCCCGCCACCTCGGCGCTGGCGGCATAGGCGCCGCGCAGCAGCGCCAGCAGCGTGCCGATGACGTATTCGGCCACCGCGCGCGCATTGGCGCCGGTGGCCGGCACCACCTGGATGCCGCGCGCCGCGCAGCCGGGCAGGTCGATGTTGTCCAGCCCCACGCCCAGCCGGCCGACCGCCCGCAGCCGCGGCGCGGCCGCCAGCAGCGCCGCGTCCACCTGGCTGCGGTTGCGCACGATGAGGGCATCGGCCTGGCCGGCGGCGCGCAGCAGGGCGTCGCGCTGCTCCACCAGGTCGGGGGCGTAGCGCACGTCGAAGCGCTGGCGCAGCGCGTCGACCGCGGGCGCGTCCATGAATTCCGAGATAAGCACGTGCATGGCGGCTCCGGCGTCAGGCGATCTGGATGTTGGCGTCGCGGATGATCCTGGCCCAGCGGTCGACCTCGGATCGCAGATAGCTGCCGAATTCCGCCGGCCCGCGCGGCTGCGGCACGAAGCCCAGTTGTTGCAGGGCCTGCTGCATGGCGGGCTGCGAAATCTGCTTGACGATGGCATCGCCGATGCGCTGCACCAGCGCCGGCGGCGTGTTGGCGGGCGCCATGACGCCGGTGAAATTCTCCACGATCAGGTCCGGCAGGCCGGCCTGCGCCACGGTGGGCACGTCGGGCAGGTCCCGGCTGCGATCCCGGGTCGTGATGGCCAGCGCCCGCAGCGAGCCGTTCTTCACGTGCGACAGCGACTCGGGATAGTTCGAGAACACCACGTCCAGGTGGCCGCCGATGAGGTCGGTCAGCGACGGCGCGCCGCCCTTGTAGGGCACGTGCATCAGCGGGGCGCCGGTCAGCTTCTGGTACAGCGCCAACGTCAGGTGCGGCGGCGTGCCGTTGCCGCTGGAGCCGGCCGCCAGCGGCTTGGCGGCGGCCGCGCGGGCCAGGTCGGCCATGCTCTTGATGGGGCTCTTGGCATTGACCACCACCATGATGGGCGAGGACGCCAGGCCGGCCACTGGCGCCAGGTCGCGGGTCAGGTCGTAGCCGGCCTTGCCGGCGAACAAGGTGGCGTTGGCGGCATGCGACAGGGTGATGGCCAGCCAGGTGTAGCCATCCGGCGCGGCGTGCGAAACATGCGCCGCGCCGATGTTGGCGCTGCCGCCGGGCTTGTTTTCCACGACCACGTTCCAGCGTTCGGCGTCGCCAAGCGCCTTGCCCACCTGGCGGGCGGCCACGTCGGTCAGGCCGCCGGGCGGGAAGGGCACGACGTAGTTGATGGGGCGATCGGGCCAGTTGCCCTTCTGCGCCAGCGCCTGCTGCCACGGCGCCAGCGCACAGAGGCCGGCGGCGCCCAGCGCGCCGAGCACGCGCCGGCGTTGCGCGTCGTCGATGGGGGGGTGTTGCTCGCGGTTCATCGGTCTTCCTCCTTGGGGGTTGGCGCCCGGGTAGGAATGCTTGCGCCTGTGCTGCCGTGGCGGCTTGCGCCCGGGTCTGCATGCATTTTTTGCGTGTGCTGCGAGGGACTGCGGGTGCTGCGCGAGAGCGAGGTGTTGCAAGGACTGCGGTTTGCGGTGGGGCGGCGACGCGGCGGCGACAGGGCCGCCGCCGCGTCGCTCCCGCCCGCGCGATGGCGCGGACGGCCGGCGCGCCGCATCGGGGCGCCGTCAGGCGCTTTCGAAGATACGGGTCAGGACGAACTCGCGGTGGCCCAGGGCCTCGGCCGCGGTCCAGCGGCCGTTGGCGGTGGCCAGCATGCACTCGAGCAGCTTGTCGCCGGCCTGGTTCAGGTCGATCTCGCGCTGCAGCAGGCCGCTGGTGTCGACGTCGATGTGCTCCGACATGGTCCGCACCGTGCGCGGGTTGGCGCAGATCTTGATGACCGGCAGGATCGGGTTGCCGATGACGTTGCCCTGGCCGGTGGGAAAGAAATGCACCGCGTAGCCCGAGGCCGCGCATAGCGTCACCATCTCGGCCGCGGCCGAGGACGAGTCCATGAACCACAGGCCCGGGCCGTCGGGGATCTCGGCCTTGTCGATCACGCCGTCGACCCGGCACTGCTTGCCGATCTTCTGGATGTTGCCCAGCGCTTTTTCCTCGATGGTGGTCAGGCCGCCGGCGATGTTGCCCTTGGTGGGCTGCGATTCGGACAGGTCGCTGGTCTTCCAGCGGTCGATCATGGCCTGGTAGCGGTCGAACATGAACATGAAGCGTTCGCGCACGGCGTCGTTGGCGCAGCGCTCGGCCACGATGTGCTCGCCGCCCGTCAGTTCCGAGGTCTCGCCGAACACCAGCGTCGAGCCCAGCGCATAGAGCTTGTCGAAGGCGTTGCCCACGGTGGGGTTGGCGCCACAGCCCGAGGTGGTGTCGGACTCGCCGCACTTGGTCGAGACCCACAGGTCGGAGATGGGACACGTGCTGCGGGTGAGCGCGGTGGCGTAATGCACGAATTCCTTGGCGCAGCGCGAGGCCCGCATGATGGTGTCGTGGTCGCCGTGCAGTTCGATGCTGAAGCCCATGACCGGCTTGCCGGTGGCGGCGATGCCGTCGACCACGCGCTTGGTCCAGCCTTCCTCGATGCCGATCACCACCACCGCCGCCACGTTCGGGTTGCAGCCGGTGCCGATGAGGGTGCGGAAGTGCAGTTCCAGGTCTTCGCCGAATTGCAGGCGGCCGTAGGGGTGGGGCAGGGCCAGCGTGCCCTTGATGTTGTTGGCGACGGCCTCGGCCGCGGCGTTGGAGATGTCGTCCACGGGCAGCACGATGACGTGGTTGCGCACGCCGACCCGGCCGTTGTCGCGACGGTAGCCCTGGAAGGTGGTCTGAGCATTGATGACGGACATGATGGTTTCCTGTGTGGGCGAAGGATCGGCTTACCAGCGCTTGGTCTTGATGTTGTGCACGTGGGCGTGCTGGCCGGCCTGGATCGGCGCGACCACGCGGCCGATGTCCACGCCGTACTTGTAGACCGTGTCGCCCACGGCCATGTCCTTCATCGCGACCTTGTGGCCGATGGGAATGTCCTGCGCGGCCCGCACATGGATGATCTTGTCCTCGTCCATGATCCAGGCATTGAGCTCCGTTCCGGCGGTCAGGCCTTCCACCACGGCGACCGCCACCGTGTCCTTGGCATCGTGCAATACGGCGTGAATCATCGTCTTTCCCTCCTGGGTGAGCGCCGCGGCGGAGTGCCGCGGGCGCTTCGGATCACAACGTCCGGCAAATCTTATGGCTCGTTTTTCAGCATGTCAACTAAATCATATATATGAATTGTATGACTTGAGGAGAGGCGCCTCGCGCCGCTACACTGGAGCCCCGGATTTATTGCGATGCACCCATGAACACCAGCCTGTCATCGACTGTGCCTTTGGGCAGTCCCTTGTACGAGCAGGTCAAGCAGGCCGTGCTTGCCGCGCTGGCCCAAGGCGAATGGAAGCAGGGCGAGGCGATTCCGCCGGAAAAGAACCTGGCCGAGCGCTTCGGCGTGTCGATCGGCACCTTGCGCAAGGCGATCGACGAACTGGCGGCCGAAAACATCCTGGTGCGCCACCAGGGCCGCGGCACCTACGTCGCGGTGCACACCCGCAACCACCACTTCTTCAAGTTCTTCCGCATCCTGCGCCAGGACGGCCACAAGTCGTATCCGGCCACCGAGCTGCTGCGCTTTCGCCGCGTCAAGGCCTCGGCCGAGGCGCGCGACAAGCTGGGGCTGCCGGCCGGCGCCTACGTGTTCGAGTTCCTCAACATGCTGTCGCTGAATGGCGACGTGGTCATGGTCGATGACATCTGCCTGCCGGAATCGCGCTTTCCGGGCATGACCGAGGCGCACCTGCGCGAGCGCGCCAGCACGCTGTATGCGCTGTACCAGGACGTGTTCGGCGTCAACGTCATCGCCACCGACGAACGCCTGCGCACCTGCCTGGCGGACCGCGCCCATGCGCGCTGGCTGGGCGTGGCCGAGGGCGCGGCGTTGCTGGAGATCCGGCGCGTGGCTTATTCGTACAACCGCCAGCCGGTGGAATGGCGCATCTCGCGCGTCAATACCGAACGCTACGAATACCTGGGGCACGAGCCCTGGGAGGCGGGGGCCTGAGGCGCCTGCCGCCTCGGAGCGGGAGCATGCGGCCGGCGGGGAAGGGGGCTGGCATTCCGATGCGGGCCTTCCCGCGATCACGGCGCTGACGGCCATGGCCGTTCCTGGCCGCTTGCCGTCCCCGCCACCAGCAGTGCTAGAATTCCTGCCGCACTATCCAATTTTCGGCGCCGATTTGCCTGATCCGCTTGCGGGCGCCTTCCAATAAATCCAGCTAAAGAGGTCCGTATGACCACTCCTGCCCAGAATTTGGCCGGTGATTCGGCCAGTGCCGCGTTCGCGACCCTGCCCGCCGCCACCCTCACGCAGTCCGATGCCGCTGATCCCGGTTCCGTCGGACTGGTTGCTCCCGTTTTCCTGCGTTTCGACGAGCCGCTGCCGTTGCTCAGCGGCCAGTCGCTGGCCAGCTACGAGCTGGCGGTCGAGACCTATGGCACGCTCAACGCCACGCGCAGCAATGCGGTGCTGATCTGCCATGCCCTGAACGCCTCGCACCACGTGGCCGGCCAGGCCGCGGACAGCCCCAGCGACGTCGGCTGGTGGGACAACATGGTGGGCCCCGGCAAGCCGGTCGACACCAACGTGTTCTTCGTCATTGGCGTCAACAACCTGGGCTCGTGCTTCGGCTCGACCGGCCCGGCCAGCATCAATCCCGAGACCGGCAAGCCCTGGGGCGCCGCCTTCCCGGTGCTGACGGTGGAGGACTGGGTGCAGGCGCAGGCGCGGGTCGCGGACCACTTCGGCATCGAGCGCTTCGCCGCCGTGATGGGCGGTTCGCTGGGCGGCATGCAGGCCCTGAGCTGGGCCATCACGCTGCCCGAGCGCGTGGCCCACTGCGTGGTCATCGCCAGCACGCCGCGCCTGTCGGCGCAGAACATCGGCTTCAACGAAGTGGCGCGGCGCGCCATCATCACCGATCCGGATTTCCATGGCGGCGACTACTACGCGCAGGAAACCGTGCCGCGCCGCGGCCTGTCGGTGGCGCGCATGATCGGCCACATCACCTACCTGTCCGACGACGACATGGCCGAGAAATTCGGCCGCGCCCAGCGCGAACCGGCCGCCAACGGCGCCTACCGCTACGGCTACGACGTCGAGTTCGAGGTCGAGTCGTACCTGCGTTACCAGGGCGAGAAGTTCACCCGCTATTTCGACGCCAATACCTACCTGCTGATCACCCGCGCGCTGGATTATTTCGATCCGGCGCGCAAGACCGGCGGCGACCTGGCGCGCGCGCTGGCGCCGGCCCAGGCGGATTTCCTGCTGGTGTCGTTCACCACGGACTGGCGCTTCCCGCCGGAACGCTCGCGCGAGATCGTGCGGGCCCTGCTCAAGAATTCCAGCCCCGTCACGTACGCCGAGATCGACGCGCCGCACGGGCACGATGCCTTCCTGCTGGACGACGCGCGCTACCATGCCGTGGTACGCGGCTATTACGAGCGCATCGCCCGCGAATTGGGACTGACCGACGCCGCTCAGACCGAAGGACGCTCCGCATGAATCCCGTGACTCCCCGTCCCGCCGTCAATACGCTGCGCCCCGACCTGGCGCGCATCGCGAGCTGGATCGAACCCGGCAGCCGGGTGCTGGACCTGGGTTGCGGCGACGGCGCGCTGCTGGCGCACCTGCGCGATCACCGCCAGGTGCGCGGCGCGGGCGTCGAGCTGGACGACACCTGCGTCATCGCCTGCGTGCGGCGCGGGGTCGAGGTGATCCAGCAGAACCTGGAAGACGGCCTGGCCCTGTTCGACGACAAGCAGTTCGACACCGTGGTGCTGTCGCAGACGCTGCAGTCCATGCACCGCACCGAGCACATCCTGCGCGAGATGGCGCGGGTGGCGCGCCACGGCGTGGTGTCGTTTCCCAACTTCGGCTACTGGCCGCATGGCTGGGCCATCCTGCGCGGGCGCATGCCGGTGACGGGCCAGATGCCCTACCAGTGGTACAACACGCCCAACATCCACCTGTGCACGCTGCGCGACTTCGAACAGCTGGCCGGCGAGCTGGGCCTGCGCATCCTGGAGCGCGCCACTTTCAACGAAGGGCGCGAGATCAAGACCTTCCCCAGCTGGCGCAGCACCCTGGCGGTGTACCGCTTCGCCTCGCCCTGACATTCTGAAACGCCGGCTGACGGCCCAGGCGCCAGCGCCTAAAATGCCGCAAGCCCGCCGCGCCCGTCCGTGCGCCCGGCCGGCCCGTTTCAGGAGACCGTCATTACCGCTGTATCCAACGTCTACACCAGTCCCCGCGTCGCGCCCCTGCTGGTCCTGGGGTTCGCCAGCGGATTGCCGCTGGCCCTGACCAGCGGCACCCTGCAGGCGTGGGCCACGGTGGCCGGCGTGCCCTTGCAGCAGATCGGTTTCCTGACCCTGGTGGGCACGGCCTACACGCTCAAGTTCCTGTGGGCGCCGCTGGTGGACCGCTATGCGCCGCCGCTGCTGGGCCGGCGCCGCGGCTGGATGCTGGTGACGCAGGTGCTGCTGGGGCTGGCGATCATGGTCATGGGCACGCTGTCGCCGTCGTCGGCCTTGCAGGCGCTGGCCCTGCTGGCGGTGCTGGTGGCCTTCCTGTCGGCCACCCAGGACATCGCCTTCGACGCCTACTGCACCGACGTGTTGCGCAAGGAAGAGCGCGGCGCGGGCGCGGCCATCAAGGTCATGGGCTACCGGGTGGCGATGATCGTCTCGGGCGGGCTGGCGCTGATCCTGGCCGACCAGTGGATCGGCTGGGGCAATACCTATGTGGTGATGGGCGGCCTGATGCTGCTGTGCGCGCTGGCGACACTGTGGGCGCCCGAGCCGGAGCACGTGGCCAAGCCGCCGCGCAGCCTGGGCGAGGCCGTGTCGGCGCCCCTGCAGGAATTCTTCACCCGGCGCGGCGCGTTGGCGGTGCTGTTGCTGATCGTGCTGTACAAGCTGGGCGACGCCTTTGCCGGCGCGCTTTCGACCACGTTCCTGATCCGCGGCGCGGGCTATACCCCTACCGAGGTGGGCGCGGTCAACAAGGTCATGGGCATGGCCGCGACCGTCGTCGGCGCCCTTGCCGGCGGCCTCGTCATGTCGCGCTGGACGCTGTACCGGTCGCTGATGGTGTTCGGGCTGCTGCAGGCGGTGTCCAACCTGGGCTACTGGGTGATCGCGGTCAGCCCCAAGAGCATTTGGCTCATGGGCGCCGCGGTCGGGCTGGAAAACCTGTGCGGCGGCCTGGGCACGGCGGCGTTCGTCGGGCTCTTGATGGCCCTGTGTCGCCAGCGCTTCTCGGCCACGCAGTTCGCGCTGCTGTCCGCGCTGTCGGCGGTGGGTCGCACCTACCTGGCCGGACCCTTGACGCCGCCGCTGGTCGAGCACCTGGGGTGGCCCGGGTTCTTCCTGGTGACGGTGGTGATCGCGCTGCCGGGCCTGGTGCTGCTGCACCTGCTGCGCGGCCGCATCGAAGCCATGATGCAGGACGGCGACGCCTGACGCCGGGGCCCGGGGGGCCCCGGCGTCAGCGCGGCGCGTCACTCCTCGCCGGCCAGGCGCACGATCAGCACGTCGCTGGGCAGCGCTTCGAGCAGCCGTTCGGCAACGCTGCCGATGGCCGTGCGCAACAGGCCGGTGCGGCCATGGGTGCCGGTGACGACCAGGTCGGAACGATGGTTGAAGGAATATTCCGACAGCACCGTTTCCGGCTGGCCGCATTCCATCACGACCTTGGGCGGCGCCACGTTGGCCAGTTCCGGCGTTTCGGCGATGAACTCGCGCGAACTCTGCTCGGCCGCGTGGTAGAAGCTGCGGGTCACGGCGTCGTCCGGCACGTTCTTGCCCTGGAACGGCACGTCATAGGCATGGAACAGCGTCAGGTCGGCGTTGGGCACCAGTTGCAGCGCGGCGCGCAGCGCCTGGCGCGAACCGGCCGAGAAGTCGGTGGCGACCAGCACGTCGCGGTACGGCTTGCGCGGACGGTTCTTGACCACCAGCACCGGCTGGCGCGCCTGGCGCACCAGTTTTTCCACCGTGGTGCCCAGCAGCAGGCGGCCCAGCGTCTCGTCGCGCGCGATGCCGGCGATGATCAGCGAGCAGCCGAAGCTGTCGGCGGTTTCCATGATGCGGACCAGGGGATCGCCCGTGACCACCACCACTTCGGTGGCCACGCCGGCGTTGGCCAGGTCCTCGGCCAGTTCGCGCTCGGCCACCGCCTTGTGGTCGGCGGCCAGCCGGCGCCAGACCGGCGTGGTCAGGCGCGCCGACACGCCGTGGTTTTCCATGACGTGCAGCACGACCAGCTTGGTATCGAGTTCCTTGGCCAGTTGCAGCGCGCGATCCAGGGCGCGATCACCCCGCGCGCTGAGATCCGTGGCCAGTAGGATGGGGCCAGGTTGTTGCGACATACGTTTCTCCCGAGATGGGGCCGGGCCGGTGGCTCCCGCTAGCCCGCCGGCCGGCCGATATCCGCCCTTGCGGGCACACCCCCATTGTCCCGCCAGGGCGCGGACAGGGGCTTGACCGATATCAACGCACTTCCAGCGTAAGGGAGGATGGGGGGCGGCGGCAATGGCGGGGGGCGATGCCGTGTCAATACAATGGGGCCTGTCGCCCGTGCCGGGAAGCCGTCGCGCCCGCGGGTTTCGTCCCCATCCCTTGCCGTTCCATGTTCTACGACCTTTCGCCCGCCCTGCTGCACACGCTCTACCTGGTCGCCATCGTGGCCGAAGCCATGACCGCGGCGCTGTCGGCCGGCCGGCGCGACATGGACTGGATGGGCGTCTGCATCATCGCCTGCGTCACCGCGCTGGGCGGCGGCTCGCTGCGCGACGTGCTGCTGGGGCACTATCCGCTGACCTGGGTGGTCCATCCCGAATACCTGTGGATGACGGCGGGCGCGGCGCTGCTGACCGCCCTGATCGCGCCGGTCATGCGGCGCCTGCGCAGCGTCTTCCTGCTGGCGGACGCGCTCGGCCTGGTGGCGTTCACGGTCATCGGCTGCCAGGTTGCGCAACTGATGCAACTGCCGATCACGGTGGTGCTGATCAGCGGCATGATCACCGGCTGCGCCGGCGGGGTGCTGCGCGACGTGCTCTGCAACGAGGTGCCGCTGCTGTTCCGCAAGGAGCTGTACGCCAGCGTGTCGGTGGTGACCGGGGCGCTGTACCTGGGCGCGCAGGCCCTGGGCCTGCCGGCCAACGCTGCCGTGCCCATCGCGCTGGCGGTCGGCTTGGCGCTGCGCCTGCTGGCCCTGCGCTTCAATTGGCAGATGCCGAAGTTCGTGTACCGCGACGACTGGCATTGAGGTTCGCGCCGGACCTCATTCCTGCAACAATTTTCCTATTTGTGTTTCAATAAATTTCTAGTATCTTGTCGCTGTCGCAATACTTGCATCAGCAGTACAAGGGGAGCCGATTGGACGTCAAAGCGCCCGCCACGATTCCGTACTTCCTACAGGAACAGATTCGTGAGTTGATAGTGGATGGCACTATCAGGCCCGGGCAGCCATTGCGGGAACAGGAACTGGAGCAGCGTTTCGGCACCAGCCGCAGTCCCATCCGGGAAGCGCTGCGTCTGCTGGAACTGAGCGGCCTGGTGACGCATGTCCAGCGCAAAGGCTTCCGGGTCACCCTGTATTCCGAAACCCAGATCCGCCACCTGTACAAGCTGCGCGCGGAGCTGGAAGCCTATTGCATCCGCCAGGTCGCCGAGATCGACGACATTTCGCCGCTGGTGGCCGAACTGCGCGCCTATGACGAGGCGATCGCCGCCGCCATGGCCAAGCGCGACGTGCGCGCCTATATCGCGGCGTTGCGCGAGTTCTACCTGGCCGGCGCCCGCTTCACCGGCAACGCCCCGCTGGCCGAGGTGCTGACCAAGCTGTACGAGCAGGTCGAGCCGCTGCGCTACCTGCTGGCGCGGCAGACCATGGAATCGAACCGGCTGCAGACCTATACGCAGGGCATCACGCAGGCGCTCGCCAGCCGCGATTTCGACCGCGCCGCGGAACTGACCCGCGGCTACGTGCTGGATGTGCTGCCGGGTATCCTGCGGGCCTACCACGAGGCCTCGCTGCAGGACGCCGAGGAACCCGCGCCGCGCTACGGCCGCGCGTAACCGCGGGACCGCGTCCGGCGCCCGAGGCGCCGGCGCGTCCTTGCTGCGTCATCGAAACAGTGCCGCCCGTCGCCCGCGAATGGCGGCGTCAGGCGCGCGCGGACGGCGTGCGCACGGCGATGCCGGCCCGTTCCAGCGCCTCGCGGATGGCGCGCGCGAACACCAGCGCGTTGGGCTGGTCGCCGTGGATACAGAGCGTGTCGGCCTGCACCGGCACGTCCTTGCCGTCGACCGAGCGCACCTTGCCCTCCCGGACCATGCGCACCACCTGCGCCACGGCCTGGTCGACGTCCTCGATCATGGCGCCGGCGCGGGTGCGTGGCGTGAGCGAGCCGTCGTCCTGGTAGGAACGATCGGCGAAGACCTCGTTGGCCGCGGCCAGCCCGATGGCGCGCGCGGCGTCGATCAGCTTGCTGCCCGCCAGCCCGTAAAGCAGCAGCGTGGCATCCACATCCTTGACCGCCTGGCAGATGGCGCGCGCCAGGCCTTCGTCCTTGGCGGCCATGTTGTAGAGCGCGCCGTGCGCCTTGACGTGGTGCAGCCGCGCGCCTTGCGAGGCGGCCACGCCGGCCAGCGCGCCGATCTGGTAGACCGTGATGTCGTAGGCTTCGTCCGGCGTGATCGGGATCGCGCGGCGGCCGAAGCCCACCAGGTCCTGCAGGCTGGGATGCGCGCCCAGCGCCACGCCCTGCTTGAGGGCGGCGGCCACGGTCTTGCGCATGGTGGCGGGATCGCCGCCGTGGAAACCGCAGGCGATGTTGGCCGAGCTGACGAAGGCCAGCACCGCGGCGTCGTTGCCCATGCTCCAGGCGCCGTAGCTTTCGCCCATGTCGCAGTTCAGGTCGATGCTTGTGCTCATGATGGGGTTCCTGTGGAGGTTCGGGCGGTTATTCGGGGGCGCTTGCGAGCTGGCTTCAAGGGTGGCCAGGCCCCAGCAGCGCGCGCAGCGGCGCCAGCGCGTCCAGCAACTGGGCGAAGGCGCGTTCGCGCTCGCCGTCCAGGCGTTGCGCCTCGTCGAGTTCGATCATGGCGAACCGCAGCGCGCGTCCCGGCGCGTACTGCGCCAGCAAGGGCAGGTCGACGCTGGCGATCTGCGCGATCTTGGGATAGCCGCCGGTGGTCTGCCGGTCGGCCATGAGGATGATGGCCTCGCCGCCCGACGGCACCTGCACGGTGCCGAAGCAGGCCGCCTCGGACAGCATCTGGCGCGGCTGGCTCATGGACAGCGCCGGACCCTGCAGGCGGTAGCCCATGCGGTCGGACTGCGGGCTGATGCGGAATTCCGAGCCGCCGAAGGCGTGGCGGCTGGCTTCGGAGAATTCCTGCCACTGCATGCCGGGCAGGAAGCGGATGGCGTCGCGCCGCTTGTGGCCGAGCGTGCCGGGCAGGTAGATGCGCAGGTCCCACAGGGCCTTTTGCAGCGCGTCCAGGCCGTGGCCATCGAGCGCCTGGCGCAAGCCGACCTGGTCGCCCTTGGCCAGCGCGCGGCCCTCGAAGCCGCCGAAGCCGCTGCGCAGGTAGGTGGTTTCGCTGCCCATCACCGCCGCCAGCGCGAAGCCGCCGTGCACCGCCAGGTAGGCGCGCACGCCGTTGGCGGGCCGCGCGCCGAAGGCCAGCGTGTCGCCGGCGCGGGCCACCAGCGGCCGGTGCTGCGGGATCTCCTGGCCGTTGAGCGTGGCGCCCAGGTCGGCCCCGGCCAGCGCGAAGCAGGCCGGCGCGTCGAAGCGCAGGGTCGGGCCGGTCAGGGTCATTTCGAGCGTGGCGGGGTCGCCGCTGTTGCCGGCGAGCGCGTTGGCCAGGCGGTGGGCGCGTTCGTCCATGGCGCCGGCGGCCGGGATGCCCTGGTGCTGGTAGCCCTCGCGGCCGCGGTCCTGGAAGCTGGACAGCATGCCCGGCTTGATGATGGTGATGCTCACGGCCGGTTCCCCCGCAGGCGCGCGAATTCGTCGGCGCTGATCGGCACGAAGCGCACCGAGTCGCCCGGCTGCAGGTAGGCGGCCGGCTCGCGCGCGGGGTCGAACATGGTCAGCGGCGTGGTGCCGATGATGTGCCAGCCGCCGGGCAGGCGGTTGGGGTAGATCACCGTCTGGCGGTTGGCGATGGCCACCGCGCCGGCCGGCACGGCGGTGCGCGGCGAGGGGCGCCGCGGCAGGTTTAGTTTTTCGTCGTGCACGCCCAGGTAGGCGTGGCCGGGGGCGAAGCCCAGCATGAACACCATGCTGCGCGGTCCGCTGTGCAGGGCGATGACTTCGTCGGGCGTCAGGCCGGCGGCGCGGGCGACCTCGTCGAGGTCGGGCCCGTGCTCGCCGCCGTAGCAGACCGGTACGTCGACCTCGCGGCCGGCGGCATTGTCGGCCGCGATGCCGTCGGCCAGCAGCGCTTCGATGCGCTCGGCCAGGTCGGCGTAGGTGGGGCCGTGGCCCAGCCCGTCGGGTCGGTAATGCACGGCCACCGCCACGAACGACGGCACCACGTCGGTCACCCCCGGCAGGCCGGCGTCGCGCAGCTTGCGCGCCGCCGCCAGACAGGTGCGGCCCACGGCGGCGTCGATCCGGTCGCCGAAAGAAACGATGAGGCAGCGGTCACCCTGGGGCTGGATGCGCCAGGTGGCTTCGGCCGAAGAAGATGGGTCTGGTGTTGCGTTCAACGGCACGAAACCTGTAGAGACGGATTACTTGGCGAACAACGAATCCAGGTTCTTGAACGCCTTGAATTCCAGCGCGTTGCCCGACGGATCCAGGAAGAACATGGTGGCCTGTTCGCCGACTTCGCCCTTGAAGCGGATGTAGGGCTCGATGACGAACTCGGTGCCGGCATCGGTCAGGCGCTTGGCCATGGCTTCCCATTGTTCCATGGAAAGCACCGCGCCGAAATGGCGCACGGGCACATTGTGCGAATCGACCGCGCTGGTGGCCTTGTGGCCGCACTCGCTGGGGGCCAGGTGGGCGACGATCTGGTGGCCGTAGAAGTTGAAGTCGATCCATTCGGGCGAGCTGCGGCCCTCCGGACAGCCCAGCTTTTCGCCGTAGAAGGCGCGGGCTTCGGCCAGGTCGCGGACCGGGAAGGCCAGGTGGAACGGCGGCAGGTTGGTTTGAGCGGTCATGAAAAGCTCCGGATGAGGCGGAAAAGGTAATTCAGAATGCGGACGATCGCTATCGGGTCGTGTCCTGAGCTGATAGTTTATGAATTGTTTTTTTGATTGAAAAACGATATTTTTTGTGTCTTAGCATCGAAAATATTGATTGTGATCAAAGAATTCAAGACCTTCATCGCCGTGGCGCGCGACGGCACCTTCACCGGGGCGGGCGCCCAGCTGGGCCTGACCCAGTCGGCCGTCAGCGCGCAGATCAAGCGCCTGGAAGACTATCTGGGCGTGGCGCTGTTCGACCGCAGCGCGCGCGCCGCCGTGCTCAACGACCATGGCCGCGAGATGCTGCCGCAGGCCGAGGAACTGGTGGCCATGGCCGAGCGCATGGCGTCCACGGCCGGCGCCGGCCACGTCAGCGGATCGCTGCGCATCGGCGCCATCGCCTCGGTGCAGCAGGACCTGCTGGTGCGGGCGCTGGGCGAGTTCCGCGCCGGCTACCCCGACGTGCGGGTGCGGATCGTGCCGGGGGTGTCGCTGTCGCTGCTGGGGCAGGTGGACGCCGGCGAGGTCGACATGGCGCTGCTGATCCGGCCGCCGTTCGCGCTGCCGCCGGAATTGGGCTGGCAGCCGTTGCTGCGCGAGGAAGTGGTGCTGGCCATGCCGGCCGCGATGGCGTTGGCGCCGTGGCGCGAGGTGCTGGCGGCGCAGCCCTTCATCCGCTACGACCGCGCGTCGTTCGGCGGGCGCGTGGTGGACCTGTTCCTGAAGAAGCAGCGCATCACGGTGCACGAGGCCGTGGAGCTGGACGAGATCGAGGCCATCGCCAACATGGTGCGCCACGGACTGGGCGTGGCGCTGCTGCCGCGCTTGCGCGGCCTGGATACGGACGGCCTGCGGCTGGTGTCGCTGGGCGATGCGGCGTTTCATCGCGAGATCGGCCTCATCGGGCGGTTGCCGTTCGACGCCGGCAGCGTCCGCGGCAAGATGGCCGAGTGCCTGGCGCGGGCGGCGGGGGCCGCGTTGGCGCCCTGAGCCAGCCAGGGCGGTACAGTGTCGGGGATGCGATCGGCATTCGCGCCAAGACCGCCACCCACGCAGGACACCATGGCATCGACCTCACTGGAAAAACAGCTGCAATTCCTCCGCGAAATCGACCGGCTCAAGACCGTCGTCCGGCAATCGCCGCTGCTGGACCGCAGCCGCAAGGAGAATTCCGCCGAGCATTCCTGGCACCTGGCGCTGTACGCGCTGGTGCTGAGCGAATACGCCAGCGGTCCGGTGGATACCCAGCGGGTCATGCGGATGCTGCTGCTGCACGACGTGGTCGAGATCGACGTCGGCGATTTCCCGATCCACGGCGGATCGTCGGCGGCCTGGCAGGCCGAGCACGAGGACAAGGCGGCGCAGCGGCTGTTCGGCTTGCTGCCCTCGCCGCAGGGCGATGAGTTCCTGGCGCTGTGGCGGGAATTCGAGCAGGCCGAGAGCGAGGACGCGCGCTTCGCCAAGGCGCTGGACCGCTTCCAGCCGCTGCTGATCAACGTGTTCACGGGTGGCGGCACCTGGACCGAGAACGGCGTGTCGCGCGAGCAGGTGCTGGCCCGCTACGGGCCGGTGATCCAGCGCGGGGCGCCGAAATTGTGGGACGTCTGTGAGCGCTGGGTGGCGGCGCATTTCGAGGGCCGGGCATGATGTGATCCGCGTCTGGGGGCTCACGTTCCCGTCCAGCCGCGGCCGTCCTGCGTCCGCATCCGCCCGTGCCACGCGCATGGAAAAGGCCCGCTCGCGCGGGCCTTTCTCTTGAGCGCCTTTCCTTTACAGCCGGTCGCAGCGCACCGTGATCGGATGATCGCGCAGCGTCGTCATGACCAAATCATCGACCTCGCCATCGACGTCGGTGATCACGTAGCCGATCTGGCCCTTGGTCTGCAGGGTCTGGCTGACGATGTTCAGGCCGTGCTGCGCCATCAGGTTGTCCAGCGTGCCCAGCGCGCCGGGGGCGTTGCGGTGCACGTGCAGGATGCGGGTGGCGCCGGCCTGTTCCAGGTAGGGCAGTTCGGGGAAGTTGACCGCGCCCTTGGTGGTGCCGGCCTGCAGGAAGCGCACCAGCTTCTCGGCCACTTCGCGGCCGATGTTCTCTTGCGATTCCTGCGTGCTGCCGCCGATGTGCGGGGTGAGGATGACGTTGGGCAGGCCGATCAGCGGGCTGGCCAGCGGTTCGTCGGCGCCCTTGGGTTCGGTGGGGAACACGTCGAGCGCGGCGCCCGCCAGATGGCCGGACTTGAGCGCGGCGTGCAGGGCGTCGATGTCGACCACGGTGCCGCGCGAGGCGTTGATGAGGATGGCGCCGCGGCGCATGCGGGCAATGGTCTCCGCATTCATGATGTTCTCGGTGGACTTGCCGCCGGGCACGTGCAGGGTGACCACGTCGGCCTGCTCCAGCAGGTCGTTGAGCGAGCCGGCCGGGCGGGCGTTGCCCAGCGGCAGCTTGGCTTCGACGTCGTGGTAGATGACGCGCATGCCGAGGCCTTCGGCCAGGGTGCTGATCTGCGAGCCGATGTTGCCGTAGCCGACGATGCCGAGCGTCTTGCCGCGGGTCTCGAAGGCGCCGGCGGCGCTCTTGTCCCAGTGGCCGAGATGGACGCGGGCGTTCTTCTCGGGGATGCGGCGCAACAGCAGGATGGCTTCGCCCAGCACCAGCTCGGCGACCGAGCGGGTGTTGGAGAAGGGCGCATTGAACACCGGGATGCCGCGCTGCATGGCGGTGTCGAGGTCGACCTGGTTGGTGCCGATGCAGAAGCAGCCGACCACGCGCAGGTCGGGGTTGCCGGACAGCAGGGCGGCATCCAGGTGGGTACGAGAACGGATGCCCGCGACCTGGGCGCCGCGCAGGGCGTCCTGCAGCTGCGCCGGCGGCAGGGCCGCGGCGTGCGTGACGATGTCGGTGTAGCCGGCGGCTTCGAAGACGGCGCGGGCGCTCGGGTGGATGTTCTCGAACAGGACGATGTGTGCCATGACTGCCAGGGGTCGGGTGAGAAATGCGTTTTATTTATTGTGGCGCATTTTTGCTGCGGTGCAAGAGGTACCCATTGCCCGGGTGGGGATGAATTGTTTCAGAACGGCCGGGCGCCGCCCGGCCGGGAGCATCCCCGGGGCATCTCCTAACGATACGCCTGGAACACCTTGGCGCCGCCGCGCTTGTCCACCAGCAGGACATCATGTGGCGTCTTGCGGCCCCCGTATTCGGGGCCGTCCATGCCGGGCGAACCCAGCGGCATGCCAGGCGCGGCAAGGCCGGCGGCATCGGGCTTTTCGAGCAGCAGGCGGCGCACGTCGCTGGCCGGCACGTGGCCTTCGATGGCATAGCCGTCCACCACGGCCGTATGGCACGAGCCATAGTCGGCCATGCCGGCATTGCGGCGCACCGGGCCGGTGTCCTGGACGTCGTGGGTGGTGACCTCGAAGCCGTTGTCGCGCATGTGCTTGACCCAGTCCTCGCAGCAGCCGCAGGTGGGCGTCTTCCACACCTGGACCTTGGGGGCGGATTGGGCCTGCGCGAGGATCGGCGCGGCGTACAGGGGCAGGGACAGTGCGGCCGCCAGCAGCAGGCGACGGGCGGGGATGAGAGGTGTTTTCATGGGTCTCCGCGAGAAAGATCAGAACCAGAAGCTCACGCCGGCCAGCACGGCGGCCTGCGAGCGACCTTGGCCGGCGGCGGACGCATAGTCCGCGGTGCGGCCGAACTTACGTTCGAAGGATACCCCGACGTAGGGCGCGAACTGGCGCGTGATCTCGTAGCGCAGGCGCAGCGACAGCGAAGCGTCGGACAGGCCCGAGCCGATGCCGCGCTCCGGGTCGTTGCGGCCGTAGGCGCTGGCCTCGATCTCCGGCGTGAAAATCAGACGCTGGGTAAGCAGCAGATCGTACTCGGCCTTCAGGGCCAGCGCGGTGCGGCCCGATGGGCCGGCGTAGGCGGTGGTCTCGAACTCGATGTTGTAGGGCAGCACGCCCTCGAGGCCGAGCGCGGCCCAGTTGCGCTTGGGACCGGTGCCGAAGTCGCGCCGCGCGCCCAGTTGCAGGTCCCAGAAAGGCGAGATGGCGTGACTCCAGAGGGCCTCGACCTTGGCGCCGGAACCGCCGCCGCTTTCGCGTTCGCCTTCGCTCTTGATCACCAGCCGGTCGGTGGCGGTGCCCCACCAGAAGCGGCCGTCCCATTCCAGCGCGTTCTGGCCGTCGCGGTTGCGCGACCAGCCGAACTTGTCGAACAGCAGCCGCGACGAGGCGTCCCTGTCCATCATGTGCGGGTGCAGGCCGTAGCTGTCATAGCCACGCTCGCCGGCGCCGTCGCTGGACGGCAGGCTGCCGACGGGCGGCGCGGCGGCCGGCGCGCCGTGGTTCATGCCGGGCATGGAGGAATGATCCATGGCGGGCGGCATCGCGGGCTTTGGCTTGGCGCTGCCGTGGTCCATGCCGGGCATGGAGGAATGGTCCATGACGGGCGGCATCGCGGGCTGTGGCTTGGCGGCGCCGTGGTTCATGTCCGGCATCGAACCATGATCCATGCCGGAATGGTCGTTCATGGCCTGGCCGAGGGCCGGCTGGCCGGCCAGGGCCGCCAGCAGGGCGGCGGCCAGCGCGGCGTGGCGGAACGGGGGAAAGGAAGTGCGCATATTCCGGTTTCTCATCGCCTACTCCACCACGACCGCCCTGAACATGCCGGCCTCCATGTGGTACAGCAGGTGGCAGTGGTAGGCCCAGTTGCCGCGGGCATCGGCGCTGACGCGGTAGCTCAGGCGCTGCGCCGGATTGAGCGACAGGGTGTGCTTGCGGACCTGGAAGGCGCCGTCGGGCGATTCCAGGTCGCTCCACAGGCCGTGCAGGTGGATGGGGTGGGTCATCATGGTGTCGTTGACCAGCACGAAGCGCACGCGCTCGCCGTAGCGCAGCACGATGGGCTTGGCGTCGGAGAACTTCACGCCGTTGAACGACCACATGTAGCGTTCCATGTTGCCGGTCAGGTGCAGCTCGATCTCGCGGGTTGGCGCGCGGTTGTCGTCGGGTTCGCGGATCGAGCGCAGGTCGGCGTAGGTCAGCACGCGGCGGCCGTTGTCGCGCAGGCCGATGCCGGGGTCGTCCAGGCGGGTGGAGACCACGTCGGGCAGCATCGAATTGCCCGGGCCGCGTTCCTCGGGATAGGGGTGCCTGACCTCGACGATGCCGCCCTGATCCGCGCCGCCGCCGTGGGAGCTGCCGTGGTCCATGCCGGGCATGGCGCCATGGTTCATGCCGGCCATCGCGCCGGCGGTCGCCTCGGGCGCGGCGCCATGATCCATGCCGCCCATGTCGTGCTTCATGCCCATGTCCATCATGCCGAGCAGCTGCACCCGGTCGACCGCGGGCACCTCGGCCTGCATGCCGGGGCGCGGCGCCAGGGTGGCGCGGGCGTAGCCGGAACGGTCCATGGCCTGCGAGAAGATGGTGTAGGCGCGGTCTTCGGCGGGCTCGACGATCACGTCGTAGGTCTCGGCCACGGCGATGCGGAATTCCTCCACGTCGACCGGCCGCACGTCCTGGCCGTCGGCCGCCACCACCGTCATCTTCAGGCCGGGGATGCGCACGTCGAAGTACGTCATGGCCGAGCCGTTGATGAAGCGCAGCCGCACGCGTTCGCCCGGCTTGAACAGGCCGGTCCAGTTGCCGGCCGGCGTCGCGCCGTTGGTCAGGAAGGTGTACGTGGCGCCGGAGACGTCCGCCAGGTCGGACGGGTTCATGCGCATCTGTTCCCACATCAGGCGCTCGGACAGCGCCGCCCGCCATCCCTTCTCGCCGGCCTCGCGGATCAGGCTCTCGACGCTGGGCTGGTTGCGGTTGTAGTAGTCGGGCATGGCCTTGAGCTTGTCGAAGACCCGCATCGGGTCTTCGTCCGTCCAGTCCGACAGCAGCACGGTGTAGTCACGGTCCGCGGCGATGGGATCGGGCCGCTTCGGGTCGATGACGATGGCGCCGTACAGGCCGGTCTGCTCCTGGAACCCCGAGTGGCTGTGATACCAGTAGGTGCCGCTCTGGCGCACGTCGAAGCGGTAGGTGAAGGTCTGGCCCGGATCGATGCCCGGGAAACTCAGGCCCGGCACGCCGTCCATTTCCGTGGGCAGCAGGATACCGTGCCAGTGGATCGAGGTCTGTTCGCGCAGGCGGTTGGTCACGCGCAGCGTGACCGTGTCGCCCTCGCGCCAGCGCAGCAGCGGGGCCGGCACCTGGCCATTGACGGTGGTGGCGATGCGGGCGGCGCCGGTGTAGTTGACCGGCGTTTCGCCGATCTCCAGGTGGAATTCGGTGCCGCGCAGTTCGGCGGGCGCGGCCGTGGCCTGCGCCGCGCGCGGGCCCGCGCTGGCGGCGCGCCAGCCGCCCAGCGCCGCCAGCGCGCCGCCGGCGGCCAGCCCCTGCACGAAGCGGCGGCGGGTGGGAATAGGGAAGGTTTTCATGAGGGATCCGCGGCGGCGTTATTGCACCGACACCGCGCCCTTCATGCCGGCGGTGTAGTGGCCAAGTTCCAGGCAGCCGAAAGAAACGGTGCCGGCGCGGTCGAACTTCCAGACGATCTGGCCGCTCTTGCCCCCCTCCAGCGAGATCGCGTTGGCCTCTTCGTGGCGCATGCCGGGGTCCTTCATCATCATGGCGTAGTGGGCCTGCAGGTCGGCGTCGGTGCCCAGCACCATTTCATGGCGGATGCGGCCCGAGTTGCGCACGTTGAAGCGCACGGTCTCGCCGGCCTTGACCTGCACCTGCGCCGGCGTGAAGCGCATGGCGTCGGTCATGTCGATGTCGATGCTGCGGGTGACGCGGGCGGCGTCGCCGGGCGTGCCGATGGGGGCGGAGGCCGCCGGCATGGCGTGGCCGGCGTGTTCGCCATGGGCGCCGGCCGCGAAGGCGGCGCCGGTGCCGAGCAGCGCGGCCAGGGCCGTGATCTGGGTGATGCGGAGCAAAGTGCCTTTCATGCTGTTCCCTTGATGGGGGTTGACCATGGGAGGCACTTTAGGAAAACCGGGGTGACCCGGTTCTGTCGCGAAGATTACTTCTTTGTAATGTGGCCGCCGGCGGTGTCCGGGCCCGACCCGCGCAGGGTGATGCCGACCACCGTGCCCTCGGCGCCGGAGGCCGCGTCGACCTCGCCGCCATGCATGCGGGCGATGGCGCGCACGATCGCCAGGCCCAGGCCGTGGCCCTCGCTGCGCGGCGCGCGCGCCTGGCCGGAGCGGAAGAAGCGGTCGAAGATGCGCGGCAGGTCGGCCGCCGGGATCGGCGCGCCGGGGTTGCGCACTTCGACCCGCGCGCCGGCCGGGCGAGGCTGGCAGGCCAGCACGATCTCGCCGCCGCGCGGCGTGGCCTTGATGGCGTTGGAGATCAGGTTCGCCAGCGCGCGGCGCACCAGTCCGGGGTTGGCGGCGACGATGGCGTCGCCGTCGCAGCGCAGCGTGACGCCGCGGTCTTCCAGCGCCGCCTCGTAGAAGTCGGCGACGCGCCGGGCCTCGGCGGCCAGCGATACCGGTGCCAGGTCGGCGGCGCGCTCGCCGCGGTCGGCGCGGGCCAGGAACAGCATGTCGTTGACCAGCGTCTTCAGGTCTTCCAGCGTTTCCAGGTTGGATTCGAGCGCGTCGCGCAACTCGGCCGCGTCGCGGCCGCTGGACAGGGTCACCTGGGTGCCGTTGATCAGCGTGGCCAGCGGCGTGCGCAGTTCGTGCGCCACGTCGGCGTTGAATCCTTCCATCTGCTGGTAGGCGGCCTGCAGCCGTTCCAGCGTGCGGTTGAACGACAGCACCAGCTCATGCAGCTCGCGGTCGGTGTCGCGCAGCGGCAGGCGCACGGCCAGGTTGTCGGGCTGGATGCGGGCCGCCTGTTCCGACAGCCGCCGCGTGGGCGCCATGCTGCGGCGCACGGCCCAGGCCGCCAGCACCACGGTGGCGCCCACCCACAGCGCGCAGATCAGCGCCAGCGCGGTGCCGTAGGCGTAAAGGAACTGCGAACTGGTGCGGGTGCTGACCGCCACCGTCAACTGCGCGCCTGGCAGGATGCGGTCGTCGACCGCGACGCGCAGACCGCGCAGGCGGCTGCCGTCGGCCTGCTGCAACAGCACCTGCCGGTCCGGCAGGACCTGCAGGGTTTCGGGGATGGCGCCGCCATAGACTGGATGGCCCTGCGCGTCGACGATCCAGATGCCGAGCTGGCTCTGGCCTGCGCGCATGTCGTCGAAGGTGGCGGCCAGGTCGTGCAGGCCGCGCGCGTTGTTCTGCATGTCGATCAGGTGGTTGATCAGTTCCAGCTTGCCGCTGACCTCGGTGATCTCCTGGCGTTCGACTTCGCGCTTGAGGGCCCAGAACAGGGTGGCGCCGGCCAGGCTGGAAACCAGCAGCGCGATCGCGCCCAGCAGCAGGGTCAGGCGCGCCTGCATCGAGCGCACGCGCGGCGGCTTCATCCGCGCGCGGGCTCCGGCCGCGATTCGAGCACGTAGCCCATGCCGCGCACGGTGTGCAGCAGCTTGGCCTCGAACGGGTCGTCCAGCTTGCTGCGCAGGCGCCGCACGGCCACGTCGATGACGTTGGTGTCGCTGTCGAAATTCATGTCCCAGACCTGTTCGGCCAGGGTGGTGCGCGACAGCACCTGGCCCTGGCGCCGCAGCAGCAGGGCCAGCAGGTTGAATTCCTTGGCGGTCAGGTCCAGGCGGCGGCCGCCGCGCGCGACCTTGCGCCGCGCCAGGTCCAGTTCCAGGTCGGCCAGGCGGAACACGGTGGGTTCCTGCGAGCGGCCGCGCCGCAGCAGCGCCTGCACGCGGGCCAGCAGCTCGGAGAAGGCGAAGGGCTTGATCAGGTAATCGTCGGCGCCGCCTTCCAGCCCGCGCACGCGGTCCTCGACGGCGTCGCGCGCGGTCAGCATCAGGATCGGCGTGTCCTTGTTGGCGCGCACCGCGGCCAGGATGCCGAAGCCATCCACGCCGGGCAGCATCACGTCCAGCACGATCAGGTCGTAGGCGCCTTCCAGCGCCAGGTGCAGGCCGTTGACGCCGTCGCGCGCCAGGTCGACCACATGGCTCTGCTCCGACAGGCCTTTCTTGAGGTAGTCGGCCAGCTTGGGTTCGTCTTCGATGACCAGGATGCGCATGGCCGGGAATTTACCATCCGCGCCGCGGTTGCGGCGCGGATCATGCGCGTGGCGCGCCGGCGTGTCAGGCGGATGGGTCGACCGCGATGCGATCCGGCGGGAAGCGCAGCGCGAACAGGCTGCCCTTGCCGGGCTCGCTGCTGATGAGCAGCTCGGCATCGTGGCGCATGGCGATGTGCTTGGTGATGGCCAGGCCCAGGCCGGTGCCGCCGACCGCGCGCGAGCGGCCGCGGTCGACGCGGTAGAAGCGTTCGGTCAGGCGCGGGATGTGGCGCGCGGGGATGCCGATGCCGGTGTCCTGCACGCTGTAGCGCCCGCCGCCGTCGGCCTCGCGTTCCCAGCGCACGGTGATGGTGCCGCCGTCGGGCGTGTAGCGTACGGCGTTGGTCAGCAGGTTCGACAGGGCCGAGGTCAGTTCGGTCTCGGCGCCGAGCACGTCGACGGTTTCGTCGATGTGCCATTCGATCACATGGCGTCCGCCCGACAGCGCCTCGATCTGCTGGCGCGCCTTTTGCAGCAGCGCGCCCATGTTGACCGCGCGCGGGTCGCTGCCCGGCGACGATTCCAGCGTCGACAGCGTCAGCAGGTCCTCGACGATGGCCTGCATGCGCTGGGCCTGCTCGTGCATCATGTCCAGGTACTGCGCCCGCTGCTCGGGGGGCAGGGCGTCGGCGGGCATGTCGCGCAGCGTTTCCAGGAAACCCGCCAGCACCGTCAGCGGCGTGCGCAGCTCGTGCGAGACGTTGGCGACGAAATCGCGGCGCGTGGTTTCCAGGCGCTCGATCTGGGTCACGTCGCGGGTGATGAGCAGGCGCTGGTTGCTGGCGTAGGCCGTCAGCTGCATCATCATCAGCCGCTCCTGGCCGTTCTGGCCCAGGCGCACCAGGATGGGATCGGGCCAGGAGGCGCGGTGCGCGTATTCGACGAATTCCGGCGCGCGCAGCAGGTTCAGCAGGTTGTGGCCGCGGTCGGCCGGCAGGCGCAGGCCCAGGTGCTGGCGCGCCATGCGGTTGCACCAGTCGATCTGGAAGTCTTCATTGAGCGTGACCGCGCCGTCGGGCAGGGCCTGGGCCGCCGCCAGCATGCCCTGCATGGTGTCGCGGGTTTCGGCCAGCTCGCGGGCCCGGGCGCGGGTGTAGCGGTAGAGGGGGGCGAGGATATCGTCCCAGGGGCCGACCGAGGCGGGCGGCGAGGTGTCGGGATGCCTGGCCCAGTGGGAAACCAGGTGCAGGCGCCAGCTGCGCCACAGCAGCATGACGACCAGGGCGGCGCTGAACAGCACCCAGCCGGCGGGATCTCCAATGAGCCATTGCGCCAATAGCGCGATCGCCGCCCACAGGGCGACCAGGATAAGGGTGCGCAGCCAGATCATCGTGCGGGAGTTTTACCGCGCCGGGACCTGTGCCGTAAACCGGTAGCCGCTGCCGCGCACCGTTTCCACGTGCGCATCGTGGCCGCTGGGCTCCAGGGCCTTGCGCAGGCGGCGGATGTGCACGTCGACGGTGCGTTCCTCGACGAAGACGTGATCGCCCCAGACCTGGTCCAGCAGTTGCGAACGCGAGAACACGCGTTCCGGATGGGTCATGAAGAAATGCAGCAGACGGAATTCGGTGGGGCCGATCTGCAGCGACTGGCTGTTGCCCGACAGGCGGTGCGTCACTGGATCGAGCTTGAGGCCGCCGACGTCGATCACGTCGTCGGTCAGTTGCGGCGCGCGGCGGCGCAGCACGGCCTTGATGCGGGCCATCAGCTCCTTGGGTGAGAAGGGCTTGGTGATGTAGTCGTCGGCCCCGGCTTCGAGGCCATCGACCTTGTCCTGCTCGGAACCCTTGGCGGTCAGCATGATGACCGGGACGGCGCGGGTGCGCTCGTCGTTGCGCAGCTTGCGCGCCATGGCCAGGCCGGAGGTGCCGGGCAGCATCCAGTCCAGCAGGATCAGGTCGGGCAGCTCGGCGCGGATCAGCGTCTGGGCCTGGTCGGCGTCGAAGGCGCGCAGCACTTTGTGGCCGGCGAAGGACAGGTTGACGGCGATCAGTTCCTGGATGGCGGGTTCGTCTTCGACGACGAGGATGGTGCTGGACATGGCGGATAGGGCACGCTTCGGAGCGCCGGCGCGGCGCGAACATTGCGATAGTATGGCCGCAATATTTCAGGTATGTGACCGCACGGCGCCTTCCCGCGCCCGCGGGCGGCATCCGGCGGGCCCCGATAGGCTACCATTGGACGATATATCGGGAATTCACCATGCAAAACCCCTCCGAATCGCAACATTCCGCGGATTCCGCGTCCCAATCGACGCATTTCGGCTTCCAATCGGTGCCGGAAAGCGAAAAAGCCCGCAAGGTCGCCGAAGTCTTCCACTCGGTGGCGCAGCGCTACGACATCATGAACGATTTCATGTCGGCCGGCCTGCACCGCGTCTGGAAGGCCTTCACCATCGGCCGCGCCGCCATCCGCCCCGGCATGAAGGTGCTGGACATCGCGGGCGGCACCGGCGACCTGGCCAAGGCTTTCGCCAAGCGCGCCGGCCCCACCGGCGAGGTCTGGCTGACCGATATCAACGATTCCATGCTGCGCGTCGGCCGCGACCGCCTGGCCGACGCCGGCCAGCTGGTGCCCACCGCCGTCTGTGACGCCGAGCGCCTGCCGTTCCCGACGGGCTATTTCGACCGCGTCAGCGTGGCTTTCGGGCTGCGCAACATGACCCACAAGGATCGCGCCCTGGCCGAGATGACCCGCGTGCTCAAGCCGGGCGGCAAGCTGCTGGTGCTGGAGTTCTCCCGCATCGCCAAGCCGCTGGCGCCGGCCTACGACTGGTATTCCTTCAACGTGCTGCCCTGGCTGGGCAAGACGGTGGCCAAGGACGAGGCCAGCTACCGCTACCTGGCCGAATCCATCCGCATGCATCCCGACCAGGAAACCCTGGCCGACATGCTGCGCACCGCCGGCCTGGAGCGGGTGCAGTACTTCAACCTGACGGCCGGCATCGCGGCCCTGCACGAGGGCGTGCGCCTGGCCTGATTGCGCTGGGTCCGATTCGGCTTGCCGTTGCCCCGGGGGAACTTGTGGGGCGGCGGCTTGTCCGTTATTCTTACGTCATTCAGATTACTGTAAGGAAGTCGCGCTGAAGGACCGCACGATCCGTGCGGCCTTCCGCTGCTCGGGGGCAGCGGGGCGCGGGTACGAGGGAGCACATCCATGACCAAATTCTGTTTCTCGCGGTTTGTCGCCGCGGCGCTCATCGCCATTTCCGGCGCCGCGCTGGTAACGGCGTCGTTCGACGCCGAAGCCCGCCGCGCCGGCGGCGGCAGCAGCGTCGGCCGCCAATCCTCCAATGTGACCCAGCAGCGCCAGGCCACCACGCCGCCGACCGCCGCCAGCAACACCGCGGGCGCCACCGCGGCGCCGGCGGCCGCCGGCGCGGCCACGGCCGGTGCCGCGGGTGCCGCCGCCAAGAGCGGCGCATCGCGCTGGCTGGGCCCCATCGCCGGCATCGCCGCCGGCCTGGGCATCGCCGCCCTGCTGTCGAGCATGGGCCTGTCGGGCGCTTTCGCCGAATTCCTGTCGTCCGCGCTGCTGATCGCCCTGGTCGTGTTTGCCGTGATGTTCATCATCCGCCGCCTGCGCGGCGCCGCGCCGCGTCCGGCCACCCAGGGTGCCTTCGGTGGCGCCAACAACGCGCCCGGCCAGCCGCAGCAACAGCCCATGTGGCGTGAAGCGCTGAAGCCGACCGCCCCGGCCGCGGCGCCGGTCGCAGCCGCCGCTGCCGCCCCGGCCGCGGTGCTGCCCAAGGCAGGCGACGACAACAACTGGTTCGTGCCCGGCGACTTCGATACGCCCAACTTCCTGAAGCAGGCCAAGGAGCAGTTCGTGCGCATCCAGGCCGTGTGGGACAGCGGCAGCACCGATCGCCTGCGCGACTACCTGACCGACGACCTGATCACCGAGCTCAAGCCGCAGTTGGCCGAGCGCGGCGCCGCGCCCAACAAGACCGAAGTGGTGCTGCTGAACGCCGAGCTGCTGGGCATCGAAACGGTTTCCGACGGCCACCTGGCCAGCGTGCGCTTCTCGGGCATGCTGCGCGAGACCCCGGGCGCCGAAGCCTTCCGCTTCGAGGAAGTCTGGAACCTGTTCAAGCCCGCCAACGGCGGCTGGCTGCTGGCCGGCATCCAGCAGATCCCGGTCGAATACGCCAGCTGATCGCGGCGGCGTCTCTCTTCCGATAGCGGGGCGGCCAGGCGGCCGTCCGCCACAACCGGCCCTTCAGGGCCGGTTTTTCCATGCGTCGGCGCAAACGGCGCCCGGACTTCCCGTAACAGACCCCCATCCAACCCGGTACACTCCCGATTTACCCATCAACTTCGTCACCCCCGCCCGCGGGGCCGCGGACCGTCATGTCGCCTTTTTCGTTTCTGCCTACTCCTGCACGGCTGGCCGTCGGCGCGCTCAACGCCCTGTTGAAGCGCGAAGACTGGGCGCGCGAACGCCTGGCCCGCCATGCCGGCAAGACGGTGCGTTTCGCGCTGGGCGGATTCACCCTGGGCCTGACCATCGACAGCGAGGGCCTGGCGGCCCAGGCCGACGCGGCGGTGGTGCCCGACGTGACCCTGACGGTGGCGCCCGAGAGGCTGCCGCTGCCGCGCCTGGGCGCGGGGGGCGAAACCCCCGATTTCGCCGAGGCCACGCACATCTCCGGTGACGCGGCCCTGGCGCAGGTGGTGGCGGACCTGTCCAAGCAGTTGCGCTGGGACCCCGAGGACAGCCTGGCCCGCCTGGTCGGCGACATTCCGGCGCTGCGCATCGTCGGCGGCCTGCGCGCGGCGACCGGCGGCGCGCGCCAGGCCGGCCAGCGCCTGGCCGAGAATGTGTCCGAATACCTGGCCGAGGAAAACGGCATGTTGCTGGGCCGGCCGGCGCTGGAGCAATGGCGCCTGGACCTGGCCGAGCTGAACGCCCGCGCCGACGCGCTGGCGCGCTCGGCCGCCGCCCTGCAATCGCGGTTGGCCACGGCCGCCGGCAAGCGGGGCGCCTGACCCATGTTCCCGTTGCTGCGCCTGTTCCGCATCATCCTGGTTTCGCTGCGCTATGGCCTGGACGAGCTGGTGCTCTCCAGCCTGAACCATCCGCTGGCCACCTGCCTGTTGCGCGTCATCCGCCTGGGCACCCGGCCGCGCAAGCCGCGCGGCCTGCGGCTGCGCCTGGCGCTGGAATCGCTGGGGCCGATCTTCGTGAAGTTCGGCCAGGTGCTGTCGACCCGCCGCGACCTGATCCCGGCCGACATCGCCAACGAGCTGGCGCTGCTGCAGGACCGCGTGCCGCCATTCCCGTCGGCCCAGGCCGCCGCCTGCATCGAGGCCGCGCTGGGCGCGCCGCCCGAAAAGCTGTTCGCGCAGTTCCAGGTCGACCCGGTGGCGTCGGCCTCCATCGCCCAGGTGCACTTCGCGGTGCTGCACGACGGCCGCGAGGTGGCGGTCAAGGTGCTGCGCCCGGGCATGCTCAGCATCATCGAGAAAGACCTGTCGCTGCTCAAGATCGTGGCCCGCATCATCGAGCGCCTGGGCGCCGATGGCCGCCGGCTCAAGCCGCGCGAGGTGGTGGCCGAGTTCGACAAGTACCTGCATGACGAACTCGACCTGGTGCGCGAGGCCTCCAACTGCAGCCAGCTGCGCCGCAATTTCGGCCCGGAATCCGGCCGCGGCGACATGCTGATGGTGCCCGAGGTGATCTGGGAATACACCGCGTCCACCGTGTTCACCATGCAGCGCATGTATGGCGTGCCGGTGGGCCAGGTCGAGCGCATGCGCGCCGCCGGCATCGACATCCCGACCCTGGCGCGCACCGGCGTCGAGATCTTCTTCACCCAGGTGTTCACCGACGGCTTCTTCCATGCCGACATGCACCCGGGCAACATCTACGTGTCCGACCGGCCCGAGACGCTGGGCAGCTACATCGCCCTGGACTTCGGCATCGTCGGCTCGCTGTCGGAATTCGACAAGAACTACCTGGCGCAGAACTTCCTGGCCTTCTTCCACCGCGACTACCGCCGCGTGGCGCAATTGCACATCGAGTCCGGCTGGGTGCCGCCCGATACGCGCGAGGAAGAACTGGAGGGCGCGGTGCGCGCCGTCTGCGAACCCTATTTTGACCGGCCGTTGTCCGAGATTTCGCTGGGCCAGGTGCTGTTGCGCCTGTTCCAGACCTCGCGCCGGTTCAATGTGGAGATCCAGCCGCAGCTGGTGCTGCTGCAGAAGACGTTGCTGAACGTCGAAGGCCTGGGGCGGCAGCTCGACCCCAACCTGGATCTCTGGAAGACCGCCAAGCCCTACCTGGAACGCTGGATGCGCCAGCGTGTCGGAATCAAGGGCTTGCGGCAGAGCCTGGAGAAAGAAGCCGCGCAGTGGTCGCAGATGCTGCCCGCGCTTCCCAGGCTGGTCCACGACCACCTGAACCGCCCGAATCTCTCGCCGGCCCTGCTGGCCGAGATGGCGCAGTTGCGGCGGGCCCAGGAGCAGAGCAACCGGCTGGTCGCGGCGCTGGTTGGCGTGCTGGCCCTGGGGATCGGGGTGGCGTTGTGGGCATTGACCCGATAGGCGGCGCGATGGTGTAAGTGCGATCCCCTGTCATGTTTCATTCATGAAACGGTCATCATAGCTTCGCGGGAGACGGCGAAAAATAGCGCTGGGCAGACTTGTGCAGCGTCACGCCGGCAAGTGCGTGCGCCATTCATCAATTTCTATAGCCCCACTGGCGGGACGAAAACAAGGGCAGAACATGCTTTATCCTGAACTCTTCAAGACCATGGAAGCGGTGCGCTGGAACATGGCGCACGATATTCCCTGGGGCGACTTCGATCGCAGCAAGCTCTCGGACGAGCAGGCGCACACGATCAAGATGAACGCCATCACCGAGTGGGCCGCGCTGCCGGCCACCGAGATGTTCCTGCGCGACAATCGCGGCGACAGCGATTTCTGCGCCTTCATGTCGGTGTGGTTCTTCGAAGAACAGAAGCATTCCCTGGTGCTGATCGAATACCTGCGCCGCTTCCGTCCCGATCTGGTGCCCACGGAAGAAGAGCTGCACAACGTGCGCTTCGAATTCGACGTCGCGCCCGAGCTGGAAACGCTGATGCTGCACTTCTGCGGCGAGGTGCGCCTGAACCACTGGTACCGCCGCGCCGCCGAATGGCACACCGAGCCGGTCATCAAGGCCATCTACAAGACCGTGGCGCAGGACGAGGCCCGCCATGCCGGCGCCTACCTGCAATACATGCGCCGCGCGCTGCACAACCGCGGCGAGGACACCAGCGTCCAGGCGCGCCTGGCGTTCTCCAAGATCGGCGTGCTGATGGCCTCGGCCGGCCGCACCCAGCAGGCGCTGCATCCGACCAACCTGCACGTCAACAAGGACCTGTTCCCCAACGACACGGTGCAGTCGCGCCTGCCCGAGCCGGGCTGGCTGGAGCATTGGCTGGACAGCCAGATCCGCTTCGACGGCATCTGGGAACAGAAGGTCGCCACCCGTATCCTGCACATCCTGTCCAAGCTGATGGACCGCAGCTTCGAGACGGTCAAGGACCTGAACCGCTACCGCAAGGAAATGACGGCGCTGGTGGTGCCCAAGGAAAAGGAAATCGTGCTGGCCGGCGCCTGATCGGGCGCCACGGCGGCGCGCGCCGGCCCCGGCCGGGCGCGTTCGATGACCGATGACGGCGGCCGCGGCCGCCGTCGTACAATCGCGCCATGCCAGCCGCCCGTTTCGAATCCAAAGTCCTGTCCCGCGACGACTGCGTCGCCGCCGTTGCCGCCGGCCGCCTGCCGCGGCCGCTGGTGTTCACCAATGGCGTCTTCGACATCCTGCATCGGGGCCACGCCACCTACCTGGACCAGGCCGCCCAGCTGGGCGCGACGCTGGTCGTGGCGGTCAATACCGATGAGTCGGTGCGCCGCCTGGGCAAGGGCGCCGAGCGCCCGCTGAACCGCATGGAAGACCGCGCCGCGCTGCTGGCGGCGCTGGGCTTCGTCACCGTAGTGACCTCGTTCCACGAGGACACGCCCGAGGCCCTGATCGGCCAGCTCAAGCCGGACCTGATCGTCAAGGGCGGCGACTACGACATGGAAAAACTGCCCGAGACCGCCCTGGTCAAGTCCTGGGGCGGCCGCGCGGTGGCCATTCCGTTCGAGTTCGAGCGGTCCACCACGGCGCTGGTCAGGAAGATCCAGGGCAGCTGACCGCGCCCGCGCTCAGCGCGGCTCGCGCAGCAGGCGGTTGATGGCGTCCAGGTCGGACTCGGCCAGGATGCCGCTGGTGGCCTTCAGGCGCAGCCCCGACAGCACCGTGCTGTAGCGCGCCAGCGCCAGGTCGCGCTGGGTGGCGTAGAGCTGCTGCTGGGCGTTGAGCACGTCCAGGTTGATGCGCACGCCCACTTCGTAGCCCGTGCGGTTGGCTTCGACCGCGGCGCGGCTGGATTTCTCGCCCGCCTCCAGCGCCTGGATGCGCGCCAGGCCGCTGGTGACGCCGGTGTAGTACTGGCGCGCGGCCTGCACCGCCTGGCGCCGCGCCGCCTCGAAATCGTGGCGCGCCTTCTGTTCCAGCTGCACTTTTTCCGTGACCTGCGAGGACACGCCACCCCCCGAATACAGCGGAATCGACAGCACCACGCCGATGGTGCTGTCGATCGGCTTGCCCGGCGCGGCGTTGCGCATCACCGCATCGCTGGCGCTGCCGCTGGTGGCGCGCAGGTTCAGGGTGGGGTAGTGGCCGCTCCTGGCGATCTGGATTTCGCGTCCGGCGATGCGGGTCATCAGTTGCGCCCGCAGCACCTCCAGACTGGAGGATTCGGCCTGGTTGCTCCAGTCCGCCACGCGAGCCGGCTGCGGCGCGGGCAATTGCACCCCGGGCGGCAGTTCGGCCAGCGCGCCAGGGGCCGTGCCGATGATCTTGGCCAGTTCCTCGCGGCGCACGTCCAGGTCGTTCTGCAGGCGTAGTTCCTGCGCCACCACCAGGTCGTAGCGCGCCTGCGCTTCGTAGGTGTCGGTGATGGTGGCGTTGCCCAGCTCGAAATTGCGCTTGGCCGACTCCAGCTGGCCGGCCACGGCGGCCTTCTCGGCCTCGGTCGCGGTCAGGGCGTCCTGGGCGTACAGCACGTTGAAATAGGCGTCGGCCACGCGCAGCAGCAGGTCCTGGTAGGCCTGCTGCAATTGCACTTCGACGTCGGCGACGATGAGCTTGGACTGCTCGTAGTTCTGCCAGCGGCCCCAGTCGAACAGCGGCTGGGTCAGCGCCAGGTCCCAGACGCCGCGGCCGCCGCTGTAGGCCATGCTCAGGCCGCGGGTGCTGCGGGTTTCCTGGTAGGCGCCGCCGACGCCGGCCGAGACCTCGGGCAGCAGCAGGGCGCGCGCCTGCGGCTCTTTTTCGAGGCCGGCGCGGTAGCTGGCGCGCGCCGCGGCGTAGATCGGGTCATTGCCCAGGGCGGATTGCCATACCTGCAGCAGGTTCTGCGCGCACGCGGCAGACGGGCCGACACTTGCGGCGGAGGTAAAAACCAGTAAAGCCGTAAGCAGTCGGACGCGCATGATCTGTCAGGGGGAGGGGTGCTGCTCCAGGGAATCCAGGGCGGGAGCCCGTGGCCGGGCGGGCCGGCGTGGCGGGGCCGAAGGGCCCCGCCTGGGAACTCAGAACTTGAACTGCGACACCGTGGCGCCGCGCAGGGGCTTGATGACCGTTTCGAACAGATTGACGGTCTCGAAGCTGGCGGCGGTGGTGCGGGTGATGCGACAGGCCGTCATGACGGGGGCCTGGCCGACGACGACGACCAGGCGGCCGCCCACGCGCAGCTGGTACTTGAGCGCGTCCGGCACGACCGGCACGGAACCCGTCACCAGGATCGCGTCGTATTCGGTGGAGCCCCAGCCGTTGCGGCCGTCGCCGGTTTCGACCTTGACGTTGGTGACGTTGTTCATCTGCAGGTTCTGCTGCGCGAACGTGACCAGGCGGCTGTCGATCTCGACCGAGGTGACCTGTTGCGCCAGGTAGCCCAGCAGCGCGGCCTGATAGCCGGAGCCGGTGCCGATTTCCAGCACGCAGTCGGACTTGCTCAGTTGCAGGTCCTGGGCCAGGCGGGCTTCGACCTTGGGCGCGAGCATGGTCTGGCGGGTGTTGACCGCGTTGATTTCCAGCGGCAGTTCCAGGTCGGAAAACGCCAGGGCGCGCAGGGCCGGCGGAACGAACTGTTCGCGGCGCACATCGAACAGCGCCTGCAGCACGTTGGCGTCCAGGACGTCCCAGGGGCGGATCTGCTGTTCCACCATGTTGAAGCGGGCTTGTTCTACGTCGGGCAGGGTCGAAGCGTTCATGACGGTCAGAAAAAACAGAGGAATCAACTGACCATTGTACCGATTCGTAGCGTCCTGTGACGCCGCCGGGCCCGCGGCCTGGTTACAGGCCCGGGAAACCGTCAGCCGGGGCGGCGCTTTCGGACGTAATGACGGCCGGTATCACCACCAGGCGTGGAAGTGATGCACCGGACCGTGGCCGGAGCCGACCGACAGGCGCTCGGCGTGGCGGATGGCTTCGGTCAGGTAGGCCTTGGCGCGGCGCGCGGCCTCGGGCACGTCCTCGACCTGGGGCAGCAGCGCGGCCAGGGCGGCCGACAGGGTGCAGCCGGTGCCATGGGTGTTGGCGGTCTCGATGCGGTGGCCGGGCAGCTCGATCATGCGGTCGCCGTCGTGCAGCAGGTCGATGGTGTCGTTGCCGGGCAGGTGGCCGCCCTTGACCATGACCCAGCGCTGGCCCGAATGCGCCAGCTTGTTGCGCAGGCGTTCGGCCACCCGTCGCATTTCCTTGACCGTTTCCACCGGACGTTCTTCCAGCAGCACGCCGGCCTCGGGCAGGTTGGGGGTGAGCAGCGTGGCCTGCGGCAGCAGCGCTTCGCGCATGGCGCCGACGGCGTCGCGTTCCAGCAGCAGGTCGCCGCTCTTGGCCACCATGACCGGGTCCAGCACCACGTGGGCCGGGGTCCACTTGGCCAGCTTCTCGGCCACCACCTGGATCACCGGCTGCTGGCCCAGCATGCCGATCTTGACCGCGTCGATGCGCACGTCGGCGAACAGGGTGTCGATCTGCTGGCCGACGAAGGCCGGCGGCACCGGCGAGATGCCGCTGACGCCCTGGGTGTTCTGCGCGGTGAGCGCGGCGATGACGGCGCAGCCATAGGCGCCCAGGGCGCTCATGGCCTTGACGTCGGCCAGGATGCCGGCGCCGCCGGACGGGTCGACGCCGGCGATGGTCAGCGCGTTGGGGATCGGGCGGCCGTTGGCGGCCGGCTGGCGGCTGCTCATTTGGCGGCGCCGGGCGCGGCGGTGATCAAGCCCTCGGTGGGCGAGCTGGGCGCGCCGCTGTAGAGCTTTTTCGGCATGCGGCCGGCCAGGAAGGCCTCGCGGCCGGACTCGACGCCCTTCTTCATGGCGCTGGCCATCAGCACCGGGTCGCGCGCGGCGGCGATGGCGGTGTTCATCAGCACGGCGTCGCAACCCAGTTCCATGGCGATGGCGGCGTCCGAGGCGGTGCCCACGCCGGCGTCCACCACCACCGGCACGCGCGCCTGGTCGATGATCAGGCGCAGGTTCCAGGGATTCAGGATGCCCATGCCGGAGCCGATCAGCGAGGCCAGCGGCATCACGGCCACGGCGCCCATGTCTTCGAGCATGCGGCACTGGATGGGATCGTCGGTGCAATAGACCATGACCTGAAAGCCCTCGTCGACCAGGGTCTTGGTGGCCTTCAGGGTCTCGGGCATGTTGGGGAACAGCGTGTGCGGGTCGCCCAGCACTTCCAGCTTGACCAGGGCGTGGCCGTCCAGCAGTTCGCGCGCCAGGCGCAGCGTGCGCACGGCGTCGTCGGCCGAGTAGCAGCCGGCGGTGTTGGGCAGCAGCGTGAACTTGGACATCGGCACGTAGTCGAGCAGGTTGGGCTCGCCCGGGTTCTGGCCGATGTTGGTGCGGCGGATGGCGACCGTGACGATCTCGGTGCCGCTGGCGTCCAGCGCCGCGCGGGTCTGTTCGAAATCCTTGTACTTGCCGGTGCCGACGAGCAGGCGCGACGAATAGGCGCGGCCGGCGATGGTGAGAGTGTCTTGAGTGGTCATGGCGGTGCTTCAAAGAGCGGGCGCGCGCAGCGGGACCCGCGGGGGCTGGCTGATCATCGGGGATCAACGGGTTGATCACGGTTAGGCGAATCATAAAGCACGGCGCGGCGCGGCTGCGACCAAGGCCACGCTGGCGCGTTCCACAAATCGCGCTTGCCGCGCACGACGGACGGGCGCGAATGACCGGGTCGCGGACAGGGGTATGGCGCCGGCCCCGCGCCGGGCGGGGGCTTTCGCGCCGCCGGCCCTAGCGCGCCCGCAGGCCGTCCAGGTCCGCGCACAACTGCTCGGCCGCGTCGATCAGGCGCGGGCCGGGGCGGTACAGCGCGTCGGCGTCGATGCCGTAGACGTGGCCGGCCAGCGCCGCCGGCAGGCCCATGGCGCGCCAGGCCGCCAGGTTGCGGGCGGTGTCCGCGGGCGTGGTGACGCCGGCCAGCACCGCGTCGGGCCGCGCCGCCAACACGCTTTCCAGGCCGACCTGCGGGGCCACGACCGGCGCCTGCTCGAAGACGTTGACGCCACCGCACAGGCGCAGCGCGTCGCTGACGATGCTGGCGTGGTTCAGGGTGTAGATCGGGTCCAGGCCCGCCTGCACGAAGACGCGCACCGGCGCGCGGCCGGCGTAGCGCGCGGCCAGCGCGTCGAGCCGCGCGCGCAGGGCCTGGGCGGCGGGCGCCGCCTGGGCCTCGGTGCCGAACAGCACGCCCAGGCGTTCGACCGCGTCGGGGATGGCCGCCAGCGTCTGCGGGTCGCTGTAGTAGAGCGGCACGCCCAGCTTGTCCATCACGCGCGCCAGCGGCGCGGCGGCCGATGGTTGCCAGGCGATGACCAGGTCGGGACGGGCGGCGGCCACGCGCTCGGGATCGGGCTGGGTGCCGTCGCCGATGACCGGCAGGGCGCGGGCCGCGGGCGGATAGTCGCTGCCCCGGATAGTGGCGACCAGGTAGGCGCCGGCGCCGGCCGCGTAGACCAGCTCGGTGGCGTGCGGCGCGAGGGTCACCGCGCGCCGCGCCGGGGCCGCCAGGGTCAGGTCGCGGCCGCGATCGTCGCGCGCGTGGATCGCCGCAGGGGGGCCGGCAGGGGTGTCGGCCGCCGCCGGACCGGGGCCGGACAGCAGCCCCAGGACGGCGAACGGAAGGGCGCGGACGAAGGTCATGCGAGGCATCGATACGGTCGGCGTGGAACAACGCCGACTATATCGGATCGCCGCTCAGTAGCGCAGCGTGAGGGAAGCGTAGAAGTTGCGGCCGGGCGCGGGGTACAGGTTGTACGGACCCGTTTCGCCCATGCTGCCGCTGCGGATGCCGTAGGTGGCGTACTTGCGGTCCAGGATGTTGTTCACGCCCACCGCGCCTTCGATATTGCGGGTGAATTTGTACGCGACCTTGGTGTTGAACAGCACGTAGGCGTCCAGCTGTTTGTCGAACTCGTTGGCCTGGTCGTTGTCCAGGCGCGACTTGCCGACGTATTGCGCGGCCACGTTCCACAGGAACGCATCGGTGGGACGCCAGGTCACGCCGGCATTGGCCAGCCACTTCGGCGCCATCGGCACGGTCTTGCCGGCCAGGTCGACGCCGTTGTAGGTGCCCGAGCGGAATTGCGCCTCCATCCAGGTCACGTTGGCGTCCAGCGTCACGCCGCGGACGATTTCGTGATGGCCTTCCAGTTCGATGCCCTGGCGCCGGGTCGGGTCCAGGTTGACGTTGGCGCCGAACATGTCGGCCAGCGGGTTGTACTGGATTTCGTTGGTCAGGTCATAGCGGAACCACGACAGGCGGGCGCTGCTGCGCTCCGATTGCCAGGTCACGCCCAGTTCCTTGTCGGTGGAGGTCTGCGGCGCCAGCGGGTTCTGCACCCACAGCAATTCGTCGCTGTTGGCCAGGCGGAAGCTGCGGCCGACCTTGCCGTACACGCCGAAGCCGTCGCTCAGATCCTGGCGCACGCCCAACTGCCAGGCAGTCAGGTGGTGGCCGCTGTCCGAGGGGTTGCCGCCCGAGCCGGCCAGGATTTCCAGCTTGTCCGACGCATACTGGCGCCGCACGCCCATGGTGACGTTGGTGCTCTCGGTGGCGCGGATCTGGCCTTCGGCGAACAGTCCGTACTGATGCTGGCGCGACTGCATCCTGGATTGGATCGGGTCGTAGTACGCGTCCTGCGTGACCGTGGTCCGGGACTCCAGCGCGTCGGCGCCGAAGACGACGCTGTGGCCGCCGCTGATCGGCAGGCGGTAGCGCAGGCTGGCGCTGTTTTCCACCAGCTTCTGGTCGCGCAGCGTGTCGCCGCCGCTGTCGAACATGCTCGGCGAGGCATAGGTCAGGCCGTGCAGCTTTTTGTTGCGGCTGGCCAGGTCGGCGTAGAGTGTGCCGACGCCCAGCGCCTGTTCGAGTTGCAGACCGATGGTGGTGGACGTGGACTTGATGAAGTCGGCGTCGTTCTTGGAGCCGCGGCGGTCGTCCTGGTACTGGTTCAGGCCGGTGAGCGGATTGATCTGGCGCGGGCCGGGCAGTTCCAGGCGCTGCGTGGTGGTGTTGCCGTACAGGCGGATCGAACCGTCGGCATGGCGGAAGGTGATGCCGCCGCCGCCGCCCTCGCGGGTTTCGGCGTTGTTGTCGCGGTAGCCATCGCTGTGCAGCGACTGCATGTAGGCGTCGACGCCGACCTTCTGGTTGTTCAGGGCCACGGCGGCGTCGTACTGGCGCAGGCCGTAGCTGCCGAAGGTGGCGGTGGCGCGAGCCGTGACCGGCTCCTTGGCGAAGTCCTTGCGGGTGATGATGTTGATCACGCCGCCGGTGGTGCCGCCGCCGTATTGCACCGAACCGCTGCCGCGCACGATCTCGACGCGCTCGACCTGGTCCAGCGGCACCACGCCCAGGTTGGGGGCGGACAGGTCGTTGGGGTTCTGCTTGACGCCGTCGATCATGATCAGCGTGTTGCTGGCGCCGGTCACGCCGAAGCCGCGCAGGTCGACCATGGCGCCGTCCGCCGAGCCGGAGCTGTTGATCAGGTGGATGCCGGCCTGCGTCGACAGCAGGTCCTGCATGGTGCGGGCGCTGCTGGCGGCGATGTCTTCGGCGGTGATGACCGAGATCGACACCGGCAAGGTGCGGCCGTCGCTGGGCACGCGCTGGGCGGTGACGGTGACGGTGTCGAGTTCGGGAGCGGGGGTGGCGGCTTGCTGGGCGGCCGACAGGGCCGGGGCGGAGCAGAGCAGGGCGCCGGCGTAGCGCCGGATGGAGCGGGATTTCATCTACAAGACCTCGATGCGACCCGCGACCCCGCAGGTCAATCACGATGGGGAGGATGCCCGGGGCCACGCCGCGTCCCTGGGGAGCGGGCGCCGGACGGGTGTCCTGGCGATCGAACTGGCCGGTATCGGGCTGCCATGGGCGCATCGCGCGCATGGGGACCGTTGCGGGGGCAGCACAGGCTGGATGCCCCGGCCGGCCAGCCTCGTGGGCGGCGCGGTGGGCGTCTTCCTGTTTCCCGTTTACCTTTCGCACGCGGACCGGCAAGTGTTGCGTTCTTGCCTGTCCCGATGCGCCGAAAGCACCGGTTCGGGGCCGAAACTGTATCACCGGAGGGCGAGACAGGGCCCGTTTTGTTACGATCAGGGGTTGATTTTTAGGCCTTTATCGCTTTTTAGCGACATTTGCCCGGCCGCCTTCGTTGCCCAACCTCCTCCTTTCGGACCTGAACGTGTCGTATCCTCGCCTGCCTTACCCGCCCGAGAGCTTCACCCGCGGCGGCGAATTCGCCCGCCAGCTGGGTCAGCGCATCCTGATCCTGGACGGCGCCATGGGCACGATGATCCAGCGCTACAAGCTGGGCGAGGCCGATTTCCGCGGCGAGCGCTTCGCCGGCCATGGCAAGGACCTCAAGGGCGACAACGAGCTGCTGTCGCTGGTGCGGCCGGAGGTGATCTCCGAGATCCACCGCCAGTACCTGGAGGCCGGCGCCGACGTCATCGAGACCAACACCTTCGGCGCCACCTCGATCGCGCAGGGCGACTACGACCTGCCGGAACTGGCCTACGAACTGAACCTGGTGTCCGCGCAACTGGCGCGCGAGGCCTGTGACCAGTACAGCACGCCGGACAAACCGCGCTTCGTGGCCGGCGCGCTCGGCCCGCAGCCCAAGACGGCGTCTATCTCGCCCGACGTGAACGACCCGGGCGCGCGCAACGTCACCTTCGAAGAGCTGCGCGTGGCCTACGTTGAACAGCTCAATGGCCTGCTGGACGGCGGCATCGACATCGTCCTGATCGAGACCATCTTCGACACGCTCAACGCCAAGGCGGCGATCTTCGCCGCCGAGGAAGTGTTCGAGCAGCGCGGCATCCGCCTGCCGGTGATGATATCGGGCACGGTCACCGACGCCTCCGGCCGCATCCTGTCGGGCCAGACCGTCGAGGCCTTCTGGAACTCGGTGCGCCACGCGCGCCCGGTCACCATCGGCCTGAACTGCGCGCTGGGCGCGGCGCTGATGCGCCCGTACGTGGCCGAGCTGTCCAAGATCTGCGACACCTACGTCTGCGTCTACCCCAACGCCGGCCTGCCCAACCCGATGGCCGAGACCGGCTTCGACGAGACCCCGGCCGATACTTCCGCGCTGCTGGAGGAATTCGCCCGCGCCGGGCTGGTGAACATGTCCGGTGGCTGCTGCGGCACCACGCCCGACCACATCCGCGCGATTGCCGACAAGGTCGCGGCGCTGACGCCGCGGGTGGTGCCGGAGATCCCGGTCAAGACCCGCCTGTCGGGCCTGGAGCCGCTGAACATCGACGAGGACACGCTGTTCGTGAACGTGGGCGAACGCACCAACGTCACCGGCAGCAAGATGTTCGCGCGCCTGATCCGCGAAGAGAAATACGACGAGGCGCTGGCGGTGGCCCGCCAGCAGGTCGAGAACGGCGCGCAGATCATCGACATCAACATGGACGAGGCCATGCTGGATTCGGTGGCGTGCATGCACCGCTTCCTGAACCTGATTGCCTCCGAGCCCGACATCGCGCGCGTGCCGGTGATGATCGACAGCTCCAAGTGGGACGTGATCGAGACCGGCCTGAAGTGCGTGCAGGGCAAGCCGGTGGTCAACTCGATCTCCATGAAGGAAGGCCTGGAGCCGTTCCGCCACCACGCCCGCCTGTGCCGCCGCTACGGCGCGGCGGTGGTGGTGATGGCGTTCGACGAGCAGGGCCAGGCCGACACGCTGGAGCGCCGCAAGGAAATCTGCGGCCGCGCCTACAAGATCCTGGTCGAGGAAGAGGGCTTCCCGCCGGAAGACATCATTTTCGATCCCAACGTGTTCGCGGTCGCCACCGGCATCGACGAGCACAACCACTATGCCGTCGATTTCATCGAAGGCACGCGCTGGATCCGCGAGAACCTGCCGCACGCCCGCATTTCGGGCGGGGTGTCGAACGTGAGCTTCTCGTTCCGCGGCAACGAGCCGATGCGCGAGGCCATCCACACCGTGTTCCTGTATTACGCGGTCAAGGAAGGCATGACGATGGGCATCGTCAACGCCGGCCAGTTGGGCGTGTACGCCGACCTGGATCCCAAGCTGCGCGACCTGGTCGAGGACGTGGTGCTGGATCGCGCCGAGCCGGTCGGCAAGACCGACCCGGCCGACGAACGCACGCCGACCGAGCGCCTGGTGCAGTTCGCCGACAGCGTGAAAGGCTCGGGCGCCAAGAAGGAAGAAGACCTGGCCTGGCGCAATGCCGAAGTCGAGGCGCGCCTGTCGCACGCGCTGGTGCACGGTATCACCGCCTTCATCGTCGAGGACACCGAAGAGGTGCGCCAGAAGATCGCCGCGCGCGGCGGCCGTCCGATCGAGGTGATCGAAGGCCCGCTGATGGACGGCATGAACGTGGTCGGCGACCTGTTCGGCGCCGGCAAGATGTTCCTGCCGCAGGTGGTGAAGTCGGCGCGCGTGATGAAGCAGGCCGTGGCCCACCTGATCCCCTTCATCGAAGAGGAAAAGCGCCAGATCGCGGCCGCCGGCGGCGACGTGCGCGCCAAGGGCAAGATCGTTATCGCCACCGTCAAGGGCGACGTGCACGACATCGGCAAGAACATCGTCTCGGTGGTCCTGCAGTGCAACAACTTCGAAGTGGTGAACATGGGCGTGATGGTGCCCTGCGCCCAGATCCTGGAGAAAGCCAAGGAAGAGAACGCCGACATCGTCGGCCTGTCCGGCCTGATCACGCCCAGCCTGGAAGAGATGGCCTACGTCGCCTCGGAAATGCAGCGCGACGAGTATTTCCGCAGCCGCAAGGTGCCGCTGATGATCGGTGGCGCCACCACCAGCCGCGTGCACACGGCCGTGAAGATCGCGCCCAACTACGAAGGCCCGGTGATCTACGTGCCGGACGCCAGCCGTTCGGTGGGCGTGGCCACCAGCCTGATGTCCGACCAGGCGGACGCCTACCTGGCGGAGCTGGCCGAGGAATACGAGGACGTGCGCCGCCGCCACGCCAACCGCAAGGCCACGCCGATCCTGCCGCTGGCCGAGGCGCGCGCCTCGCGCCCGCGGATCGACTGGGACAGCTACACGCCGCCGCGCCCCAAGTTCATCGGCCGCCGCACCTTCAAGAGCTACGACCTGGCCGAGATCGCGAAGTACGTGGACTGGGGCCCGTTCTTCCAGACCTGGAGCCTGTTCGGCCCGTATCCGGCCATCCTGGAGGACAAGGTGGTGGGCGAACAGGCGCGCAAGGTCTACGCTGACGGCCAGGCCATGATGAAGCGCATCGTCGAGGGCCGCTGGCTGACCGCGAACGGCGTGGTCGGTTTCTACCCGGCCAACAGCGTCAACGACGAGGACATCGAGGTCTACAAGGACGAGAGCCGCAGCGAGGTGCTGTTCACCTACCGCAACCTGCGCCAGCAGGGCGCCAAGCGCGAGGGCGTCAGCAACAAGTCGCTGTCGGACTTCATCGCGCCCAAATCCAGCGGCAAGCTCGACTACATCGGCATGTTCGCGGTGACGGCGGGCCTGGGCATCGAGAAAAAGGAAGCCGAGTTCGAGAAGGCGCTGGACGACTATTCCGGCATCATGCTCAAGTCGCTGGCCGACCGCCTGGCCGAGGCCTTCGCCGAATGCCTGCACGCCCGCGTGCGCCAGGACCTGTGGGGCTACGCGCCGCACGAGGCGCTGTCCAACGACGACATGATCGCCGAGAAGTACGTCGGCATCCGCCCGGCGCCGGGCTATCCGGCCTGCCCGGAACACGTGGTCAAGACCGACATGTTCCGCGTGCTGGACGGCGCCGACATCGGCATGATGCTGACCGACAGCTACGCCATGTTCCCGGCCTCGAGCGTGTCGGGCTTCTACTTCAGCCATCCGCAGTCGCAGTACTTCAACGTCGGCATCATCGGCGAAGACCAGTTGCAGGACTACGCCGCGCGCAGCGGCCGCAGCATCGAGGATCTGAAGCGCACGCTGGCGCCGAACCTGGGCTGAGGCGGTTTCCGTCGCCGCGCCGGGCCCGCCCGGCATCCCAGCGCCACCCCAGCGCCGCCCCGGCTCGTCCGGCGCGGCGCTTTGTTTTATTCGGACGGTTTACCAAATGGATAGTGGTAAACCATGATGTGCCAAATTGGTAAACCACATAATATTTGGTCCAACCACTTTCAACGCCATGACACTACAACTGATCCCCAAGCCCGAGGAACCCGCCAGCAAGCCGGTGGCCGACCGCGCCTACCTGCGGCTGGCCGCGCAGATCCAGGCCCTGGTCGCGCAGGGCGAGTTCGCGGTGGGCAAGCGCCTGCCGGCCGAGCGCGCGCTGGCCGAGCGCTTCGACGTCAGCCGCACCTCGCTGCGCGAGGCCATCATCGCGCTGGAACTGCAGGGCGTGGTGGAAGTGCGCGGCGGCTCGGGCATCTATGTCTGTGAACCGCGTCCGGGCGTGGCGCGGCTGCCGGCCGCGCAGGAGCCGGGCGCGGGGCCGTTCGAACTGCTGCGCGCGCGCTGCCTGGTCGAATCGGAAATCGCCGCGCTGGCGGCCAGCACCCGCAACGATGCCGACCTGGATCGCATCTTCGAGGCGCTGACCACCATGCGCGAGCAGATGATGCACAAGGAAGAAAACCAGGAGGCCGACCGCCGTTTCCACCTCTACATCGCGCAGTCCACCGGCAACAGCGTGCTGCTGGGCACGGTGACGGCGATGTGGGACCAGGCGCAAGGCCCCATCTGGGAAAAGATCGAACAGCATTTCCATACGCAGGAATTGCGCCAGGCCTCGCAGGAAGATCACCAGCGCATCTTCAGCGCGCTGGTGGCGCGCGATGCGGATGGGGCGCGGCAGGCGATGCGCAATCACCTCGAACGCGTGATCGGCGAGTTCGCGCAGGGGTGGCGGTGAACAGGCTTTAAGGCAGGACCGGCAGGCGGCCCCCGGCTGAGCGCGGAAGATACCGCGCCCCGGAACCGGGCGACACACATCAGGAGACAACAGGATGCAGCAAAGGAACAAGGGGAGCCGCGCCTGGCACAGGGCGGCGGCGATGCTGTCGGCGTGCGCGCTGGCGGCCTATGCGCTGGCGGCGCCGGCGATGGCGCAGGAAGCGCCCGCGGCGGGCCAGAGCGCGCGTATCGATGCCATCCGCAAGGCCGGCGAGCTGCGCGTCGGCGTGCTGCAGAACGCACCCTGGCTGCTGCAGGACGTATCCGGCAAGGGCGGCGAGGGCTGGAGCGGCCCGGCCTGGCTGCTGGCCAAGGAATACGCCCGCCTGCTGGGGGTGAAGCTGACGCCGGTGCAGGTCTCGCATGAAACCAAGGTGCCGGTGCTGGCGGCCAACCAGGTCGACATGACCATCAGCCCGCTGGCCGAAACGCCGGAACGCTTGAAGGTGGTGGACTTCGTGCTGTATTCCTCCACCAGCGTCTGCATGTTCGGCCTGGCTTCCAATCCCAAACTGGCCGCGGCCAGGTCGGTCGATGACCTGAACCGGCCCGGCGTCACCATCGCATACTTCACTGGCGGCGCCGAGGAAGCCTGGGTCAAGCAGCGCTTTCCCAACGCCACGCTGCGCGCCGTGGCCAACTCGGGCGCCACCGCGCCGATCGAGGAAATCATGGCCAAGCGCGCCGACGCGGCGCCGATCAATCGCGTGCCGTGGGTCGGCCTGAGCCGCAAGGTGCGCGGCCTGGCCGTGCTGCCCGCCGAGGCCAACTGCCAGCAGAGCACCGAAAAGGCCTCGCCGGTGGGCCTGGCGATCGACAAGAACCAACCCGAATACCTGGCCTGGCTGCGGCAGGTGGCCGCCGGCATGAAGACGCGCCTGGACGCCGACGAAATGCGCATCATCGAACAGACCCCGTAGGCCGCTCCGGCCTTTCCCCACCCCACTGGATTCACCGACCCGCGCAAGGCGCGCGGCCCGGGCGACTGCCCGCGGCCTCGCGCGCCCGCATCCGGCGTCCGCCGCCGGGCTTGCCTCCAAGGAGACCGCAATGCAACCGTCCTTCCTCACCCGTTTCGCCGCCACCGCTCTGCTGCTGGCCGGCGCCGCCACCGCCCAGGCGCAGACGCCGCCCGCGCCCGGCGAGAGCCCGCGCATCGACGCCATCCGCAAGGCTGGCGTGCTGCGCGTGGGCGTGGTCAACAACCCGCCGTGGCTGGTGCAGAACACCACCGGCTCGGGCGAGCCCTGGATGGGCTCGTCATGGCTGCTGGGCAAGGAATTCGCGCGCCTGCTGGACGTGAAGATCGTGCCGGTGCAGGTCAGCCACGAGACCAAGGTGCCGGCGCTGATCGCCAACCAGATGGACATCATGATCGGGCCGCTGAACCAGAACGCCGAGCGCGCCAAGATCATCGACTTCGTCACGTTCTCGAACACCAGCGTCTGCATGTTCGGCCTGGCGTCCAACCCCAAGTTCACCAGCGCCACCAAGGTCGAGGACTTCAACCAGCCCGGCATCACCATGGCCTACTTCTCGGGCGCGGGCGAAGAGCCGCTGGTGCTGGAGAACTTCCCCAAGGCCAAGCTGCGCGGCGTGACCAACTCGGGTTCGGTGGCGCCGATCGAGGAAGTGCTGGCGGGCCGCTCCGACGTGGCGCCGCTGAACCGCATGCTGTGGCCGAACATCAGCAGGAAGGTCAAGGGCCTGGCCGTGTTCCCCAAGGAAAACGACTGCCAGGACAGCAAGATCTTCGCGATCGACGCGGGCATGGGCGTGGCCAAGAACCAGCCGGTGTACCTGGAGTGGCTGCGCAAGGTGGAAGCGCGCATGCATCCCGAACTGGTGGCCGAAGAGCGCCGCATGACGCAGAACCTGAAGTAAGGCGGACACACCATGCTCAATTGCGCGATTCATGGGGCCGAGGACCTGCGGCTGGTGGAACAGGCGCCCGAGCCGCTGGGCCCGACGCAGGTGCGCGTCGGCGTCAAGGCGGTCGGCATCTGCGGTTCGGACCTGCATTACTACCGCCACGGCCGGGTCGGCGATTTCGTCATCCGCGAACCGCTGACGCCGGGCCACGAGGCCTCGGGCCAGGTGCTGGAGGTCGGTTCGGCCGTCACCGCCGTCAAGCCCGGCGACCGCGTGGCGCTGGATCCGGCGCGCACCTGCGGCGTGTGCCGCTATTGCCGCCAGGGCGATTCCAACCACTGCGAGGCGGTGTTCTTCTTCGGCAGCGCCAGCCGTTATCCGCACATGCAGGGCGCGATGCGCGAGCAGGTGGTGGTGCAGGAAAAACAGTGCGTGCCTGTGCCGGACAGCCTGTCGTTCGAGCTGGCCGCCTTTGGCGAGCCGCTGGCGGTGGCGCTGCACGCGGTGCGCAGCGCCGGCACGCTGCTGGGCAAGACGGTGATGGTGGTGGGCGCCGGGCCGATCGGCGCGCTGGTGCTGATGGCGGCGCGCCTGGCCGGCGCCAGCCAGGTCATCGTGGTCGACATCGTGGACCAGACCCTGGCGACCTGCGCCAAGGTCGGCGCCACGCGCACCATCAACGCCGCCGCCGAGCCGGGCGCGCTGGACGAGCTGGCGGCGGGCAAGGGCACGGTCGATGTGTGCTTCGAGGCCTCCGGCAACTACGCCGGGCTGGCCAACTGCATCCGCGCCACGCGGCCGCGCGGCACCATCGTCACGGTGGGCACGCTCAATGGCAGCAGCGAGCAGTGCCCGTTCAACCAGATCATGGTCAAGAGCCTGAACGTCATCGGCAGCTTCCGCTTCGTCGATGAATACGCCTGGGCGGTCGACTACCTGGGCCGCGGCCTGGTGGACGTGGCGCCGCTGCTGACGGCCGCCGTGCCGGCGCGCCAGGCGCACGAGGCCTTCGCGCTGGCGGCGGACCGGCGCCAGGCCATGAAAGTGATGGTGACGTTCTGAGCCCGGCGCTCGCGAATCGCACGGAGATTGCATGGACTTCGATTTTTCCCCCATCGTCGATAACTGGCGCTTCTTCGCCAGCGGCCTGGGCATCACGGTGGCGCTGAGCGCCGTCACGGCCGTCTCCAGCATCCTGCTGGGCCTGGTGATCGCGCTGCTGCGCCTGTACGGGCCGCGCTGGCTGCGGGTGCTGCTGGTGTTCTACATCGACAGCATGCGCGCCATCCCGGTGCTGGTGGTGCTGGTGTGGATCTACTTCGCCTTCCCGCTGCTGGCCGGGGTGACCTTCGCGCCGTTCTGGGCGGCGCTGGTGGCGTTGACGCTGCACATCGCGGCCTATTCGGCCGAGGTGATCCGCGCCGGCATCGAGTCGGTGCGGCCGGGGCAGATGCGCGCCGGCCTGGCGCTCGGCATGTCGCGGGCCCAGGCGCTGCGCAAGATCATCCTGCCGCAGGCCACCATCCGCATGCTGCCGGCCTTCGGCTCGGTGCTGACGGTGGCGATCAAGGACACCGCCATCGCCACGGTGATCGCGGTGCCCGAGCTGATGCACAAGGCCGAGACCATCGCCGGGCAGAGCTACCGGCCGATCGAGGTGTTCACCGCGGTGATCGTGGCGTACTTCGTGATCCTGTTTCCGGTGACGCGCGGCGTGGACCGGCTGTACCAACGCTACGCACACCTGGGGCGCTCATGAATCTGGACTGGGGAATTATCTGGGACTCGCGCCAGGTGCTGCTGCAGGGCGCGGCCATGACCGTGATGCTGACGGTGGTGACGATGGCGCTGGCGGTACCCGGCGGCATGGTGCTGGCACTGATGCGGCTGTCGTCGAACCGCGTGGCCAACGGCGTCGCGGTGGCGATCGTCGAGTTCTTCCGCAACCTGCCGCTGATCCTGGTGATCTATTGGGCGTTCTACGTCATGCCGATGGCGCTGGACGTGCAGTTCTCGGCGGTGACCACGGCGCTGGTGGCGCTGGTGCTGAACGTGTCGGCCTACAACTCCGAGACCTTCCGCGCCGGCATCAATTCGATCCGCAAGGGCCAGATGGAGGCGGCGCTGGCGATGGGCATGTCGCGCCGCCAGGCCATGTTCAAGGTGCTGGTGCCGCAGGCGGCGCGGCGCATCCTGCCGGTGCTGGCCAGCACCTGGATCTCGCTGTTCAAGGACACCTCGCTGGTGTCGGTGATCGCCGTCAGCGAGCTGGCCTATGCCTCGATGCAGGTGCGCGCGCAGAGCTTCCGCGTGCTGGAAATGCTGACCGCGATGGCGGTGATCTATTGGCTGATGGGCTATCCGCAGGCCAAGCTGGTCGACTGGATCCACCGCAAATACGGAGTCAAGGAGTGAACGAGATGATCCTGGAACAAACGGCCGACACGGCCGGCGCGGCGGTGGCCGCCGCAGCAACGCCTGCCGCAGCGACCGCTGCCGCGGCATCGGCCGCCACCCGCAAGGGCGCCGACCAGCCGCCGGTGCTGGTGTACGAGCACGTGCGCAAGGTCTTTGGCGACTTCGTGGCGTTGAACGACGTCTCGCTGCAGGTCAACAAGGGCGAGGTGATGTGCCTGATCGGCCCGTCCGGCTCGGGCAAGTCCACGCTCCTGCGCTGCACCAACGCATTGGAGAAGATCGACGGCGGCCGCGTGCTGCTGGACGGCGTGGCGGTGCCGGAGGCCGAGTCCGAGGTGCGCAAGGTGCGCCAGCGCATGGGCATGGTGTTCCAGAGCTTCGAGCTGTTCCCGCACAAGTCGGCGCTGGACAACGTCGCCATGGGGCCGATCACCGTGCTCGGCATGGCGCCGGAGCAGGCGCGGGCCCGCGCCATGGCGCTGCTGGAGAAGGTGGGCCTGGCCAACAAGGCCGGCAACTTCCCCGCCAACCTGTCCGGCGGCCAGCAGCAGCGCGTGGCGATCGCCCGCGCGCTGGCGATGGAGCCGGAAGTGATGCTGTTCGACGAGCCGACCTCGGCGCTCGATCCCGAGACCGTGGGCGAGGTGCTGAACGTCATGAAGAAGCTGGCGCAGGAAGGCATGACCATGATCGTGGTCACGCATGAAATGAGTTTCGCGCGGCGCGTGGCCAACTGGGTGGTGGTGTTCGAGAACGGCGCCATCCTGGAACAGGGCCCGCCCGCGCAGATTTTCGACAACCCGCAGGTCGCCCGTACCCGCGACTTCCTCAGCCACCTGGGCTGGGAAGGCTGAACACCCCCCCGTTTCACGGAATCCATGATGAAAATTACGAACGCACGCGTCATTGTTTGTTCGCCGGGCCGCAATTTCGTGACCCTGAAGATCGAGACCGACCAGGGCCTGACCGGCATCGGCGATGCCACCCTGAACGGGCGCGAGCTGGCCGTGGCGGCCTACCTGACCGAACACGTGGTGCCTTGCCTGATCGGCCGCGACGCGCACCAGATCGAGGACATCTGGCAATACCTGTACAAGGGCGCCTACTGGCGCCGGGGCCCGGTCACCATGACCGCCATCGCCGCGGTCGACACCGCGCTGTGGGACCTGAAGGCCAAGGCCGCCGGCCTGCCGCTGTACCAGCTGCTGGGCGGCAAGAGCCGCACCGGGGTGATGGTCTACGGCCACGCCAACGGCAGCGACATCGAGCACACCGTCGACGAAGTGCTGCGCTACGCCGACATGGGCTACCGCGCGATCCGCGCGCAGAGCGGCGTGCCGGGGCTGGACAAGGTCTACGGCGTGGGCCGCGGCAACCTGTTCTACGAACCCGCCGACGCCGATCTGCCCAGCGAGCACGACTGGTCCACCGAGAAGTACCTGCGACATGCGCCCAAGCTGTTCGAGCGCATCCGCGAAAAGCTCGGCTTCGAGCATCACCTGCTGCACGACGTGCACCACCGCCTGACGCCGATCGAGGCCGGCCGCCTGGGCAAGTCGCTGGAGCCGTACAGCCTGTTCTGGATGGAGGACGCCACGCCGGCCGAGAACCAGGAGGCCTTCCGCCTGATCCGCCAGCACACCACCACGCCGCTGGCGGTGGGCGAGATCTTCAACTCGATCTGGGACTGCAAGGACCTGGTGCAGAACCAGCTGATCGACTACATCCGGACCACCGTGGTGCACGCCGGCGGCATCACCCACCTGCGCCGCATCGCCGACCTGGCCTCGCTGTACCAGGTGCGCACCGGCTGCCATGGCGCCACCGACCTGTCGCCGGTGTGCATGGGCGCGGCGCTGCATTTCGACCTGTGGGTGCCGAACTTCGGCATCCAGGAATACATGCGCCACACCGAGGAGACGGACGCGGTGTTCCCGCACGCCTACACCTTCTCGCAGGGCATGCTGTATCCGGGCGATGTGCCGGGTCACGGCGTGGACATCGACGAGAAGCTGGCCGCCAAGTATCCGTACAAGCGCGCTTACCTGCCGGTGAACCGGCTGCAGCAGGACGGCACGTTATGGAACTGGTAGCCCCGGCGGCCGTCCGGCTGCATCCGGCGCGCCTGCAGGCGCTGGCGCCCGGCGTGGCGCGGCCGGCCTACGACCGCGGCGCCCTGCGCGCCGGCATCGTGCATCTGGGGCTGGGCGCGTTCGCGCGCGGCCACCTGGCGGCGGTGAATGAGGCGGCCCTGCATGCCAGCGGCGACCCGCGCTGGGGCATCTGCGGCGTGTCGCTGCGGCAGGCCGATACCCGCGACGCGCTGGCGCCGCAGGACGGGCTGTACACGCTGGCGCTGCGCAGCGCCGACGCCGAGGGCCGGCCGCAAGCGCGGCTGGCCGTGATCGGCTGCCTGCTGGAAACGCTGGTGGCGCCCGAGGATCCGCAGGCGGTGCTGGCGCGCATCGCCAGTCCGTATACGCGCATCGTCAGCCTGACCGTGACCGAAAAAGGCTATTGCCACGATCCGGCCAGCGGCGCGCTGAACCTGGCGCACCCCGACATCGCGCACGATCTGGCGCAGCCCCTGGCGCCGCGCAGCACTATCGGCTTCCTGGTGTGGGGGCTGCAGCGCCGGCGCGCGGCGGGCCTGGGACCGGTGACGCTGCTGTCGCTGGACAACCTGCCCGGCAACGGTCACCTGCTGCGCGGCCTGGTGCTGGCCTTCGCCTCGCAGGTGGACGCGAGGCTGGCGGAATGGATCGACCAGGCCTGCGCCTTTCCCTGCGCGATGGTGGACCGCATCGTGCCGCGCACCACCGATGAGGATCGCGCCGCCGTGGCGCAGGCGCTGGGCATGATGGACGCCTGGCCGGTGCAGGCCGAGCCATTCCTGGAATGGGTGGTGGAAGATCGCTTTGCCGCCGGCCGGCCGGACTGGGCCGCGGGCGGGGCGCGCTTCGCCACGGAGGCGGCGCCTTTCGAGACGCTCAAGCTGCGCATGGTGAACGGCGCGCATTCGGCGCTGGCCTACCTGTCGGTGATGGCGGGCTGGGCCACGGTGGACCAGGCCGTGGCGCAGCCGGCGTTGCGGCGCTATCTGGCCGACCTGATGCGCAACGAGATCGCGCCGACCCTGCCGGCCCTGCCGGGCCTGGACCTGGCGGCTTACCAGGAGCGGCTGTTGCAACGCTACGCCAATCCGGCGCTAAGGCACCAGACGCGGCAGATCGCCATGGACGGGTCGCAGAAGATGCCGCAGCGCCTGCTGGGCACGGTGCGGGCGCGGCTGGCGGCGGACCGGCCGATCGCCGGGCTGGCGCTGGCGCTGGCCGGCTGGCTGCATTTCCTGCGCGGGGTGGATCAGGCAGGACGGCGTTATCCCATCGATGACCCGCTGGCCGAGACGCTGGCGCAGCGGTTGGCGCAGGCGGAGCAGGCGGCGCGCGAGGCGCCGCCGGGGCCGGCCGCCGCGCTGGCCTGGGCGCGCGAGATGACAGCCCTGGCCGCCGTGTTCGGCGACCTGGGCCGCGACGAGCGTTTCGTGCGCGAGGTGGCGCAGGCGGCGCAGTCGTTGCGCACGCTGGGCGTGGCCGGCGCGCTGGAGGCGACCCTGGCCGCGATGCTCGCGGGCCAGGACTGATACGCGGCCGCCGTCCGCGCCGAAAGGCGCATCAGGCTGGCGGCGGCGCCAGGCGGCCCAGCAACGGTTCCAGCGCCACGCCGACCGCGAGGATCTTGCGGTCCTCGCCCGGCAGGCCATCCACCTCCAATCCGATCGGCAGGCCGTCGTCCGACAGGCCGGCGGGCAGGCTCAGGCCGGGCAGGCCCGCGTTGCTGCCGGGGTCGACGTTGCGCGCCAGCCGCAGGAACGACTCCAGGCTGCTGGCCTCGGGCGCGGCGAGCGGCGGCGGCACCGGCACCGTGGGGAACAGCAGCCCGTGCAGCGCATGCTGCTCGAACGCGCGGCGGTAGACGTCGATGAGCGCGCCGCGATGGACCGCGATGGCGCTGTCGTACAGTGGCTGCAGCGGCAGCAGTTCGCCCGATGGCGTGGGCAGCACGCCCGGCACGACCAGGTCGTTGAAGATGGCCTTGACGTCGGGGCTGGAGATCCGCGCCACCAATTCCTCGAAGCTGACGCCGACCTCGTGGCGCGCCAGGTAGGCGGTGAGATCTGGCTTCTGTTCGTACAGGCACAGCGGCATGCCGGTCGCGGCGTTACTGGCCTCCAGGCCGGGCATGTCCAACGGCAGCAGCGTCACGCCGGCCGCGCGCAGGCGCTCAAGTGCGGCCTGGGCGACGGCTTGCACCTGCGGGTCCAGGTCCTGCCAGAAATAGCCGGGCAGTCCCAGCCGCAGGCTGGCGGCGTCCAGCGCTGGCAACGGCCTGTCGTCGCCAGTCAGCACGGCATCCAGAAGCGCGATGTCGGCCATGCCGTTGGCGATGGGCCCGGGCGTGTCGCGGGTATGCGAAATCGGCGTGATGCCCGAACCGTCATAGCGGCCCACCGAAGGCCGAAAGCCCACGGCGCCATTGAGCGCGGCAGGCAGGCGAACGGAGGCGCCCGTGTCGGTGCCGAGCGCGGCCGGCACCAGGCGCGCGCCCACCGCCGCGCCGCTGCCCGAGGACGAGCCCCCGGCGATGCGTTCGGGGTCATAGGCGTTGCGCGTGCCCGCGCCCCGCGGGCCGGGATAGGCCGTGTTGTAGCCGGAAACGCCGAACGCCAGTTCATGCATGTGGGTCTTGCCGACGATGATGGCGCCGGCTTCGCGCAGGCGCCGCACGATCGGGGCGTCCTCGGCCGGGATGAAGTCACGCAGGGCCGGGGTGCCGGCGGTGTTGGGCAGCCCCGCGACGTGGATGTTGTCCTTGATCGCCACGGGCACGCCTTCCAGCGGCCGGGCGGTGTGTCCGCCGGCGCGCGCGGCATCGGCGGCCCGCGCCTGCGCCAGCGCGCCGTCCGCGTCCACCGTGATGAAGGCATTGAGGTCCTGGCGGGCCGCGATGCGGTCCAGGCAGGCCCGGGTGAGGGCTTCGCTGGTGACCTGGCCATCGCGAAAAAGCGCCGCGGCTTCGGTCACGGTCGGGCAGCTTGGGGACGTCTGGGGGGCGGGCATGGGGGGTGTCTCCTTCGTGTTGATGCGGTGTCGTCGGTTCGATGCCGTTCTGTACAGGGTCGACCGTAGCGCGGCCCGGGCCGTTCGTCGATATGCCGGTCCGACCCATGGTCGCCTGCCGGCGTAGCGGAGCGCCATTGCAGCGGACGGGCGTAAGATAGGCGCAGCTTATACACGTACAAGTTCCTCTCTTATCCTGGTATGAACACTTCCCCCCAAGCCGGCGCCGCCGGCCATGAAGGCTCCCGCCTGCGCCGCCAGGCGCTGGGCGAGTTCGTGCGCAGCGCCCGCTCGCGCATCACGCCGCAGATGGCCGGCCTGCCCGAAGGCATGCGGCGCCGCACGCCCGGGCTGAGGCGCGAAGAGGTGGCGCAGCTGTGCGGCATCAGCGTCACCTGGTACACCTGGATCGAGCAGGGGCGCGAGGTGTCGGTATCGCCGTCGGTCTGGTCGCGCATCGCGGGGGTGCTGCAGCTGGCGCGGGCCGAGCGGGCCTATCTGTTCGACCTGGCCGACTGTGCCGATCCGCAGCATGCGCGCGACGATGCGATGGGGGCGCCCGGGTCGTTGCGCGAGTGCGTGGACGCCATCACCGCGCCGGCCTACGTACTGGACCGGGCCTGGAACGTGCTGGCCTGTAATGAACCGCTGCGCGAGCTATTCGACGATTGGCCGACCCGGGATCCGGAGCCGAACCTGCTGCGCTACATCTTTCTCGATCCGGCGGCGCGCGAACTGGTGGTGGACTGGGAGCAGCGCGCGCGGCGCGTGGTGGCCGAGTTCCGGGCCGACGCGGGCGCGCATCTGGACGAGCCGGCGGTGCTGGCGCTGATCGACGCCCTGAACCGGCAGAGTCCCGTGTTCGCGCATTGGTGGAACCGGCACGCCGTCGTCGAACGCGAAGGCGGCCTGCGCGAGTTCGCGCATCCGCGGCGCGGGCGGATGGCGTTCCAGCAGATCACCTTTCGCCTGGCGACGCACCTGGACCTGAAGCTGGTGATGCTGCTGGGGGATGCGTGACGAGTGGGTTCTTGAGGCGCGAGTGACTTAACGGCGGCTGTTGGGGCGGGTGGTGTGCTTGGCGTTCTTGCCAGCAATCTTCGGGGCGGAAAGGATTTGCGGGGTCGCCAAAGGCGGCCGCGCGGGCGGCCTTCTTTGGCGTTTGGGTGTCTGGCGTCGGGGTGGTGACGCTGCGCGCGGGGGGGGGGGGGCGGTTGGAGGGCGCTACTTGCTGTTGGCCAGCAGGTCGCCGGGGAGGCCGGCGTCGATCAGGCCCAGCAGGAGTTTCTTGACGGGGGCGGGCAGGGCGGTGTCGGGGAGTTCGGCCTGGGTGACCCAGCGTTCGGATTGCGTGGGTTGGCGCAGCGAGGCGCTGCGCACGGGCACGTACCAGGGGCGGATGTGCAGGCGGTAGTGGGTGAAGGTGTGGGCGAAGGCGGCGAGTTCGAAGCGCTGTTCGGGGTCCAGGCCGAGGGCGCGCGAGGCGGCCAGGGGGTCGCCGGCGGCGTCGAATTCGGGCAGGCTCCAGAGGCCGCCCCAGATACCGGGTTCGGGGCGTTGCTGCAGCAGGAACGCGCCCTGGTGCTGCAGCACCAGCATCGCGGTCTCGCGTTCCGGAATCGCCTTGCGCGCCTTGGGCGTGGGCAGTTCGGCCTGGCGGCCTTCGCGCCGGGCAACACAGGTATCGGCGACCGGGCAGCGCTCGCAGGCCGGCTTGCCGCGCGTACAGAGGGTGGCGCCCAGGTCCATCAGGCCCTGCGTGTAGGCGGCCATGTCCAGGCCGGGCGCGGCCTCGACCTGGGCGTCGGCCAGGGCCCACAGGCGCTGCTCGATCTCGCGCCTGGCGGGGTCGCCGGCGATGCCGAAGTGACGGGTGAAGACGCGCTTGACGTTGCCGTCCAGGATGGGCGAGCGCTCGCCATAGGCGAAGGCGGCGATGGCGGCGGCGGTCGAGCGGCCGATGCCGGGCAGGGTGGCGATGGCTTCGGCGCTGGGCGGGAAGCGGCCGTTCCAGTCGCGCGCGATCTCCTGGGCGCAGCGGTGCAGGTTGCGGGCGCGGGCGTAGTAGCCCAGGCCGGCCCAGTAGGGCATCACGTCTTCCTGGGCGGCGGCGGCCAGCGCGGCCACGTCGGGAAAGCGCTGCAGGAAGCGCTCGTAGTAGGGGATCACCGTGGCCACCTGCGTCTGCTGCAGCATGATCTCGGAGAGCCAGATGCGGTAGGGATCCCGGGTGTTCTGCCAGGGGAGATCGTGGCGGCCGTGCTGGCGCTGCCAGGCGACGATGCGAGGGGCGAAGTCCATGCCCACAATTATCGCATCGCCCTATTGCCGGGGGTGGGGCGAGCGGTTACAACCGTAGGACAGAGGCGCATCGAGCGCCCGGAATTCACCTCCCGCCGCTTGCCCGCATGCGCTTCAAGAGGGCGTGGTGCGTTGGCCGCCGCGGGCGTTCCACGACCCTCGGAGTAGACATGAATGCCCCCCTCACGCCCGCGCTGCGCGCGGCGCTCGAATCTGTCCAGCTGGACGACAAATACACCCTGGAAAGCGGCCGCGCCTGGATGAGCGGCATCCATGCCCTGGTGCGCCTGCCGATGATGCAGCGGCTGCGCGACCTGCGCGCGGGGCTGAACACGGCCGGGTTCGTGTCGGGCTACCGGGGCTCGCCGCTGGGCGGGGTCGACCAGAACATGTGGAAGGCGGCCAAGTACCTGAAGGCGCACCATGTCGAGTTCCAGCCGGGTATCAACGAGGACCTGGCGGCCACCGCGGTGTGGGGCACCCAGCAGGTCAACCTGTTCCCCGGCGCCAAGTACGACGGTGTGTTCGGCATGTGGTACGGCAAGGGGCCGGGCGTGGACCGCTGCGGCGACGTGTTCAAGCACGCCAACGCCGCCGGCACCTCGCCGCACGGCGGCGTGCTGGTGGTGGCCGGCGACGACCATCCGGCCAAGTCGTCGACGCTGCCGCACCAGAGCGACCACATTCTCAAGGCCTGCATGATCCCGGCGCTGTTCCCCTCCAGCGTGCAGGAGGTGCTGGACTACGGCCTGCATGGCTGGGCCATGAGCCGCTATGCCGGCGTCTGGGTCGGCATGAAGTGCATCACCGACATCGTCGAGGTGTCGGCCTCGGTGGACGTGGATCCCTACCGCGTGCAGATCGTGCTGCCCGAGGATTTCCGGCTGCCGCCGGACGGCCTTAACATCCGCATCCCGGACACGCCCCTGCAGCAGGAGGCGCGGCTGCTGGACTACAAGCTGTACGCGGCGCTGGCCTACGCCCGCGCCAACAATCTGAACCGCGAACTCTGGCAGGTGCCGGCGCGCGACGCGCGCTTCGGCATCATGACCTCGGGCAAGGCCTACCTGGATACGCGCCAGGCGCTGTCCGACCTGGGGCTGAGCGAGGCGGTGTGCCAGCGCATCGGCCTGCGGCTGTTCAAGGTTGGCATGGTGTGGCCGCTGGAGTCCACCGGCATGGCGCGCTTCGCCGATGGCCTGGACGAGATCCTGGTGGTCGAGGAAAAGCGCCAGGTGCTCGAATACCAGTTGAAGGAGGAACTGTTCAGCTGGATCGGCAGCGGCAAGAAGATCCCGCGCGTGGTCGGCAAGTTCGACGACAAGGATGGCGGCGAATGGGCGGTGCCGCAGGGCAACTGGTTGCTGCCGGCGCACTACGAGTTTTCGCCGGCGATGGTGGCCAAGGCCATCGCCGCGCGCCTGTTGCGCTTCGAATTGCCGGCCGACGTGCGCGCCGGCATCGAGGCGCGGCTGGCCTTCATCGCCGATCGCGAACAGGCGCTGGCGCGCCCGCGCGTGGTGGAAGACCGCAAGCCGTGGTTCTGTTCGGGCTGTCCGCACAATACCTCGACGCGGGTGCCGGAAGGCTCGCGCGGCATGGCCGGCATCGGCTGCCACTACATGGTGACCTGGATGGGCCGCAACACGCAGGTGTACACGCAGATGGGCGGAGAGGGCGTGCCGTGGCTGGGGCAGGCGCCGTTCACCGAGGAAAAGCACGTGTTCGCCAACCTCGGCGACGGCACCTACTTCCATTCGGGCCTGCTGGCGATCCGCGCGGCGGTGGCGGCCAAGGCGCCGATCACCTACAAGATCCTGTTCAACGACGCGGTGGCCATGACCGGCGGGCAGCCGGTCGACGGCCCCATCAGCGTGCCGATGATCAGCCGCCAGGTGGCGGCCGAGGGCATCGACAAGATCGTGGTGGTGACCGACGAGCCGGAGAAATACCAGGGCATGGCCGGCATGGCGCCGGGCGTGCCGGTCAGGCATCGCGACGAGCTGGACGCGGTGATGCGCGAACTGCGCGAACACCCCGGCGTGTCGGTACTGATCTACGACCAGACCTGTGCCACCGAGAAGCGCCGCCGCCGCAAGCGCGGCGCCTATCCCGACCCGGCGCGGCGCGTGGTCATCAACGAACGCGTGTGCGAAGGCTGTGGCGACTGTTCGCAGAAATCGCATTGCCTGTCGGTGGAGCCGCTGGAGACCGAGTTCGGGCGCAAGCGCGCCATCAACCAGTCCAGCTGCAACAAGGACTTCTCCTGTCTGAAGGGCTTCTGCCCCAGCTTCGTCACGGTGGAGGGTGGCAAGCTGCGCAAGCCGCGCGCGCTGGCGCCGGAAGGCGCGGTCGACGACGACGTGCCGCAACCGGCGTTGCCGGCGTTGGCGCAGGCCTATGGCGTCTTCATCGCCGGCGTGGGCGGCACCGGCGTGGTCACCATCGGCCAGTTGCTGGGCATGGCCGCGCACCTGGAAGGCAAGGGCTGTTCGGTGCTGGACATGGCCGGCCTGGCGCAGAAGGGCGGCGCGGTGTATTCGCACGTGGTGCTGGCGCAGACGCCGGACCACCTGATGAACACCCGCGTGGCGATGGGCGAGGCCGACCTGATGCTGGCCGGCGACCTGGTGGTGGCCACCAGCGCCGACGCCATGGCGCGGCTGCGGCCGGGCCGCTCGCGCGCGCTGCTCAACAGCGACACCGCGCCTACCGCGGCGTTCGTGACCAACCCCGACTGGACGCTGCCAGGCGCCAACCTGACGGCCGACCTGCAGGCCGCCTGCGGCAAGGACAACCTGCACACGGTGGATGCGTCGGCGCTGGCGGTGGGGCTGCTGGGCGACGCCATCTATTCCAATCCGCTGATGATGGGCTACGCCTACCAGAAGGGCTGGCTGCCGCTGTCGCGCGAGTCGTTGCTGCGCGCCATCGAGCTGAACGGCCAGCAGGTGCCCAACAACCTGGCCGCCTTCGCCTGGGGGCGCCGCGCCGCGCATGACCTGGCCGGCGTCACGCGTCTTCTGGCCAATGGCGGCGTGCCGGCGCATCCGGACGGCATCATCGAGATCCGCCGTCCGCGCGCGGCCAGTCCGGTGGTGGAACTGAAGAAACCGGCCGGCGAACTGGAGCGCGTGGTCGAGGCGCGCCGCGCGTTCCTGACGCAGTACCAGGACGCCGCCTACGCCAGGCTGTACACCGACCTGGTGGACAAGGTGGCGCACGCCGAGCACGAGGCCACCGGCACCCAGCGCCTGGCGCTGGCGGTGGCGCGCTACTACTTCAAGCTGCTGGCCTACAAGGACGAATACGAGGTGGCGCGCCTGTACACGGACGGGGAATTCCTCAAGCGCATCGGCGAGCAGTTCGAGGGCGACTGGAAGCTGCGCTTCCATCTGGCGCCGCCGCTGTTCGCGCGTCGCGGCGCCGACGGCCACCTGGTCAAGAAGGCCTATGGCCCCGGCATGCTGCGGGTGTTCCGCCTGCTGGCGCGCATGAAGCGCCTGCGCGGCACGCGTTTCGATCCGTTCGGCTACACCCGCGAGCGCCGCGCCGAGCGCGAGCTGGCGCGCGAGTACCGCGAGACGTTGAGCGCCATCCTGTCCAAGCTCAATCGCGGCAACCTGGATCGCGCCGTGGCGCTGGCCAGCGTGCCGGAGGAGATCCGCGGCTATGGCCACGTGAAGGAGGCGGCGATGGAAAAGGCCGCGGCGCGGCGCGAGGCCCTGCTCAAGGATTTCACCGCCAGCGTGCTGTCGATCGGCGGCGCGCGGGCGGCCTAACGGGGTGGGACGGCGGGGGGGCGGGACGGCGGCCGGCGCGGCGCATGACGGCCGGTCGGGCCCGCCGCGCGGGTGCCGGGCGCATGCGCGCCGGTGCCCCGCGCGGCCTTCACGCGGGATAGTGGGCGTCGTCCAGCAGCATGTCCTCGAAGAACGCGCCATAGCGGCCCTGCGGGTCGCGCAGGTGGATTTCCAGGATCCAGCGCATCTCCGACGGGCTGATGGCCAGGTCGGCGAGAGAGCCGGTGTGGATCGCCGCGTGCGGGAAGTCGGACACGCGGTGGCCGGGCAGGTCGAAGTTCAGTTCCCAGCCCATGGCGCGCGCCTGGCGGTCGGCGTAGGCGTACAGCGCCTGGCCGCTCAGCCGCTGGCGCAGCCAGACGCCGCGCACGTCATGGAACAGCGCCTCGGCGTCGCGGGCGCAGCGCGCCTGCCGCGCGTCGTCGCCCACTACATAGCTCTTGCCGCCATCGCCTTCCCAGGCGTCCAGGCGCGGCGCGATGTCGAGGAAGAAGATGTCGTGTTCGCCCAGCACCGCGCCGGGCGTGGAGGCCTGGCGCATGGCCTTCATGGTGTTGGCGCCGAAGCGCACCCGCGTGGGATGCCAGCTGAGCGCCATTCCGGCGTCGATCAACGTCTGTTTGGCGAGGGCGACGGCGTCTTCCTCGATCATGCCGGGCCGGATGCGGGCGGCGATGTCCTCGATGGCCTGGCGCGTCTTGTTGCGGGCCAGCAGCATGCCGTCGACCGAGAAGGCCGGGCCGACGCGTTCGCTGGGATCGGAATGAGGGGGGTGCATGAGGCGGTTTCCTTGCGTGGCAAGCCCGGGAAGGGCGGTACGGAAAGTCTGGGCGCGCCCGCGGTCACGGACCAGCGGCGGATGGGGCGGATTGCGGCCAGGGTGGCGCGCGCGGCGGCCAACCCGGGCGGTGGCGGCGGATGGCGGCCGCGCTGGCGCGGATTGCGGCCAAGGCAAGGACAGCGCGGTGGACACCGCTGTCGTTGCGCTAAGGTAGCGTGTGTTGGCGGCGCGCCGTCGCCATGCCTGCGCCGCGCGGCCGCGCGGCGTCGGCTTCCCGGTTATCCGATCCCATGAAATCCGTCGCCATTCTCGTTTTTCCCGGCGTGCAGTCGCTGGACGTCAGCGGGCCGCTGGACGTGTTCGCCGAGGCCAACCGCTTCCTGTTGCCCGCCAGCCAGTACCGGATGGAACTGATCGGCCTGACGCGTGGCGCGGTGCCCTGCTCCAACGGCATGCTGCTGGTCCCGCAGCGTCACTACGCGGAGGTCGACGAGGCGCCCGACCTGCTGCTGGTTGCGGGCGGGCCGGACCTGCCGGCGGCGCGCGAACCGGACGAAGGCCTGGCCTGGCTGCGCGCGGCCTGCGCGCGCGCCGGCCGTTACGGCGCGATCTGCAACGGTATCTTCCTGTTGGCTCGGGCAGGCCTGCCTGCCGGCGCCATCGTGACCACGCACTGGAACGATGCGCAGGCGCTGGCGGCGCGCTATCCGGAGCTGCGGGTCGAGCCCGACCGGCTCTACGTGCGGGATGGCCGGCTGCACACCTCGGCGGGCGTGACCGCCGGCATTGACCTGGCGCTGTCCCTGGTGGCGCAGGACCACGGGCCCGACGTGGCGCTGAACGTGGCCAAGCGGCTGGTGGTGTTCATGCAGCGCGCCGGCGGCCAGTCGCAGTTCAGCCCCTTCCTCACGCCGTTCGTCGAAGAGACGTCGGCGGTGGCGCAGGTGCAGCAGCACGTGCTGGGCCATCTGGCCGACGACCTGGGCGTGGCGGCGCTGGCGGCGGTGGCCAACATGAGCCGCCGCAATTTCGCGCGCGTGTTCCTGCGCGATGCCGGCGTCACGCCGGCGGAGTTCGTCGAGAGCGCGCGGCTGGATGCGGCCCGCGCGCGGCTGGAGCGCGAGTCCGCGCCGCTCAAGACCGTGGCCTTTCATTGCGGCTTTCGCGATGCCCGCCACCTGCGCGAGGTGTTCCAGCGGCGGCTGGGCGTGTCGCCCAGCCAATACCGCGCCAGCTTCGGCCGCCCGGGCGGCGCGGGCTGAGGCGGCGCGGCCTCAGCCGCCGGCGGTTTCCGGCTTGCGGCGGCGGGTGACGCCGGTGTCGAACCGTTCCACGCCGGGACGCGCGGCGGGACGATCGAAACGCTCGACGCCGGGACGATCGAAACGCTCCACGCCCGGGCGCGCCGCGGGCCGGTCGAAGCGTTCGACGCCGGGCCGCGCGAAGCGTTCAACGCGCGGCGGGCTGTGGGTCTTGGCCTGCACGCTCTCGGCGGCGGCCTGTTCGCGCTTGGCGATGATTTCTTCGGCGCGCTGGTGGTGCGGCGCCATCTTGCGCACCATCACGCGGCCGTCGCGCGGGAAATAGTTGATGCGGCGCGCATGCACGTCGCCCAGGTCCTGCGCCTTGACCGGGATGCCTTCGGTGCGCAGGTAGTTCAGCACGAACTGGCCGTTGCGCTCGCCGATGTTCATCTGCTGCATGGCCGACAGCACCGCGCCGCCGCCGAACACCTTGGCTTCGAGGCGGTCGCGCACCGCGCCGGCCTTGAGCAGTTCGTTGATCAGCACTTCCATGGCGAAGGCGCCGTAGCGCATGGTGGCCGAGGCCGGCGACTGCATGTCGCCTTCGGGCAGCATGAAATGGTTCATGCCGCCGACCCCGGTGACGGGGTCGTGGATGCAGGCGGCCACACACGACCCCAGCACGGTCGAGATCATGATGTCTTCGTCGGTGACGTAGTACTCGTTGGGGAGTACTTTCACCGCCTGGGACTGGAACGCGCTATCGAAATAATGGCGCGTCGCGCGGGCTTCAAGACGGGCGACCATGGGGCGTAATCAAGGGCAGGAACAACGATTGGGACACGAAGACAGGGCTCGGTGGAACAATAAACGTTTCAAAATATGTAGAAAAATGTCGCTTTATTCTTGCACATCTGGCCTGTAATGGGGGGAAAACCTGTGTAACCGCAACTTTGTTATGTCCCTGAAAATATGGCCGTTTATCCGCCGGCCTGGCGTTTCGGCGCCATTCCTGGCGCGGCCCCCCGGGGACCGCAGGGCGGCCCGTGACACGGGACAGACGCCATGCGAACACTGGCCAGAGAAGGCCGCGGCGAGCAGGTGATGCCATCGTACCCACGGCGGGCGCGGCCGTTCCCCGGATCACGGGGACGAAGGGGGGCTATACGTGGCTTTAGGCAGGCCGGTCTTCAGGAAAATCGGACGAAGACCGGTGCCCTTTTCAGAATCGCGTGCTGCGCGTGACGGACCAGCGCGCCGACAGCGCGCCCAGGGCGGCCGAGGCGACGATGGCCGCCAGCAGCACCGGCGCGCCGGGCAGATGCAGGGCGAATTCCGCCCCGTAGCTGCGCGCCAGGCCGAGGAGGGCGTTGTTCAGCGGCGACAGCGCCACCGCCGCCACGCCGATGGCCAACAGCGAGGCCAGGGCGCCGGACAGCGCGCCCAGGTACAGGAAGGGCCGCCGCACGAACGACTCGGTGGCGCCCACCAGGCGCGCCACGGCGATTTCCTCGCGTTGCGACAGGGCCTGCATGCGCACCGTGTTGAACACCGTGGCCAGCACCACCACCGCCACGCAGGCGGCCAGGAAGCCCAGGCCGATGCGGGCGAAGCGCAGGATGGCTTCGAGCCGTTGGACCCAGGCGCTGTCCAGCTGCACCAGGTCGACCTGGTCCCATTGTTTCCAGGCCTGCGCCAGCCTGTCGGCGCGGCCGGCCAGGTCTTCGCCGTCGGCCAGCGTCACCACCACCGCGTCGGGCAGCGGATTGCCGGGCAGCACGGCCAGCGCCTGTTGCCAGGCAGGATTGGCGCGCAGGTCGGCCAGGGCGTCGTCGCGGCCGACCACGCGCACCGCGCGCACGTCGCTGGCGTATTCGCCCTGGATGCGCCTGGCGATGTCGGCGGCGGCGCCGGCGGGCGCATCGACCCGCATGAAGACGGTGACCTCGGGGGTGACGGACATCTGCCGCGCCACCGGCTGCACCGACACCAGGATGGCGCTGCCCAACAGCGGCAGGGCCAGCGCCAGCGCCATCACCAGCAGGTTGGCGAGCGACGAGAACGGCTGCTTGACCAGCCGGCGCAGGGTGACCATGAGGGCATAGCGATGCTGCCGCAGCCAGGCGTTCATGCCGGTTCTCCCGCGATGCCGTGGCCGGCGTCGGCCGGGGGCGTGGCGGCGCCGTGCGAGTCGGCGAACCGTCCCGGGTCGATGCGCAGGGTGCGGGTGGCGTAGCGCGCCATGAGTTCCTGGTCGTGCGAGGCGATCAGCGTGGTGACGCCGACGCGGTTGAAGTCGCGGAACACGTTCATGATGCGCTGCGCGTTGTCGTGGTCGAGGTTGGCGGTGGGTTCGTCGGCGATCAGGATGGCGGGCCGGTTGACGATGGCGCGCGCGATCGCCAGGCGCTGCTGCTCGCCGCCCGACAATTCGATGGGATTGAGGTCTTCCTTGCCCGACAGGCCGACCTTGTCCAGCGCCGCGCGGGCCCGCGAGGCGGCCGAATTCCAGGGATGGCCGGTGACCGCCAGCGGCAGCATCACGTTTTCAAAGGCGCTGCGGTCGAACAGCAGGTGGGTGTCCTGCAGGATCACGCCGACGGCGCGGCGCAGGTAGGGCCGGGCGCGGGCGGGCAGCTTGTCGAGCCGCTGGCCGTTGACCTGGATCGAACCGCGGCTGGCGGGCTCGAGGCCGCCGATCAGCTTGAGCAGGGTGGACTTGCCGGCGCCGGACGGCCCCGACACGAAAACGAACTCTCCCGCGCTCACGCGGAAGTTGATGTCGGCCAGGATATTGCGGCCGCGGCCATACGATTTGAAGACGTGCTGGAATTCGATCATGGCGGCTGTCGGATGAAGCCGCAATAGTAACTCGGGGACAGTAAGCTGGCCTAAAACGGCGTGGCGCCGGCGACGGAAAAAGTGTCCCGATGTGACGGAAATGAATCGGACGAAGTGACCGCCCGGACACGTTTATAGGGCAGGAATAGTGTCCCCGTTTTTATCTCAAAACCCCGTTTGATTTCATCCAGTGTCCCTATATTTCAAGGGAATTCCCGGATGCGGAGGCCGCTTTGCGGACGCTACCATCCGCCCCATGCGTAAAGCCCAACCCGGCCTTGCGTTCGGCTTCGCTACACCCCTACGGAGATCACGATGAAAGTACTGAAACTCGCTGCCATTGGCGCCGCCCTGTTCGCTGCATCCGCGGCTGCCAATGCGGGTGCGACCTTCGATAACGTCAAGAAAAAAGGGTTTGTCCAATGCGGCGTTTCGACCGGCATTCCGGGATTCTCGATCGCGGACAGCAAGGGTGAATACAAGGGCCTGGACGTGGACCTGTGCCGCGCCGTCGCCGCCACCATGTTCGGCGACGCCAGCAAGTTCAAGGTCACGCCGCTGAACACGCAGCAGCGCTTCACCGCCCTGCAATCGGGCGAGGTGGACGTGCTGACCCGCAATACCACCGTCACGCTGACGCGCGACACCACCCTGGGCCTGATCGGCGTGGGCGTGAACTACTACGACAGCCAGGGCGTCATGGTCTCCAAGGACCTGAACGTCAAGAGCGCCAAGGAACTGAACGGCGCCACCATCTGCGTGCAGCCGGGCACCACCACCGAGCTGAACCTGGCCGACTGGTTCCGTGGCCAGAAGATCGAATTCAAGCCCGTCGTGATCGACAAGTACGACGAAATCATCCGCGCCTTCTCGGCCGGCCGTTGCGATGCCTTCACGACCGACAAGTCGCAGCTGGCCTCGACCCGCACCACGCTGGAGAATCCGGACAAGTACATCATCCTGCCGGAAGACTTCTCCAAGGAGCCGCTGGGCCCCATGGTGCGCCAGGGCGACGAGCAGTGGTTCAACGTGGTCCGCTGGTCGCTGAACGCGATGCTGGAAGCCGAGGAATACGGCATCACGTCCAAGAACGTCGATGAAATGACCAAGAGCACCAACCCCAACATCCAGCGCATCCTGGGCGTGACCCCCGGCATGGGCAAGAACCTGGGCGTGGACGACAAGTGGGGCTATAACATCATCAAGCAGGTCGGCAACTACGGCGAAAGCTTCGAAGCCACGCTCGGCAAGAGCAGCGCGATGAAGCTGGACCGCGGCCTGAACGCCAGCTACAAGCAAGGTGGCTTGATGTACGGCTGGCCGGTGCGCTAACACACGGCTGCCCGGCATGGCGCGCGACGCGTGCCATGCCTAGCCCGCCTTCGAGCGGGCGGCAGGAGTGGACGGCGCGGGCCGCAAGGCCCCCGCTGCCCGGTGTCCGACTTCTGTAGATTCATTCATGACGACTCCCAATAAAAACGCCCCGATTTCGGCACCCCCCCGGCGTCTGAACTGGAACGATCCCGGCGTGCGCGCCGTGGTCTATCAAGTGATCGCACTGGCCGCCGTCGCCCTGGCGGTGTGGTTCCTGGTTTCAAACACGCTTCACAACCTGTCCGTGCGCAACATCGCCACGGGCTTCGGTTTCCTGCAACGCGAGGCCGGCTTCGCCATCGGCGAAACGCCCATCGCGTATACCCCCGCCGACACGTATGGCCGCGCCATCTGGGTGGGCCTGCTCAACACGCTGCGCGTGGCCGTGCTCGGCATCGTGCTGGCGACCATCCTCGGCACGCTGATCGGCGTCGGCCGGCTGTCCAAGAACTGGCTCGTCGCCAAAATCACCTCGGTCTACGTCGAAGTGATGCGCAACGTGCCGCTGCTGCTGCAGCTGTTCTTCTGGTATGCGCTGATCACCGAGAACATGCCCGGCCCGCGCCAGGCGCACAACCCGCTGCCGGGCGTGTTCATCTCCAACCGCGGCCTGAAGGTGCCGGCGCTGGAGGGCAACTCGCTCGACTGGATGCTGGCCGGCCTGGGCCTGGCCATCGTCGCCATCCTGTTCCTGGGCCACTGGGGCAAGAAGCGTCAGGAAGCCACCGGCCACGTGTTCCCGCTGGGCCGCGCCGCCATCGGCCTGCTGATCGGCTTGCCGATCGTGGGCTGGCTGGTCAGCGGCGCTTCGCTGACGCTGGACATGCCGGAACTGAAGGGCTTCAACTTCAGCGGCGGCCTGACGCTGTCGCCGGAGTTCGCCGCGCTGCTGGCGGGCCTGGTGATCTACACCTCGGCCTTCATCGCCGAAGTGGTGCGCTCGGGCATCCAGGCGGTCAACAATGGCCAATGGGAAGCGGCCGGGGCTCTGGGCCTGCGCCGCAAGCAGGTGCTGCGCCTGGTGGTGCTGCCGCAGGCGCTGCGCGTGATCATCCCGCCGATGACCAGCCAGTTCCTCAACCTCACCAAGAACAGCTCGCTGGCCGTGGCCATCGGCTATCCGGACATCGTGTCGGTGGTCAACACCACGCTGAACCAGACCGGGCAGGCCATCGAGGGCATTCTCATCATCATGGGCGCGTACCTCACGGTCAGCCTGTCGATCTCGATCTTCATGAACTGGTACAACAAGCGCATTGCGCTGGTGGAGCGTTGATATGAGCAGCACTACGCATACCCCCAGCGAAGGGCTGCCGCCGCCCAAGACCCATGTCGGCGCGTGGGCGTGGCTGCGCTCGCGCCTGTTTTCCTCGCCGCTGAACATCCTGATCACGGTGCTGCTGGCGTGGTTCCTGTTGATGTCGGTGCCGGCGCTGGTCGAGTGGGCCTTCATCAAGGCCAACTTCACCGCCGCCAACGCGCAGGAATGCCGCGCCTCGGTGGGCGGGGCCTGCTGGGCCTTCATCATCGAAAAGCACCGGCTGATCCTGTTCGGCACCTATCCGTACGACGAGCAATGGCGGCCGCTGATCGCGACCATCATCCTGGTCGCGGTGATCGTGTGCAGCGGCATCCGCCGTTTCTGGAACTGGAAGCTCGCCATCATCTGGACCGTCGGCCTGACCGCCGTGGCGATCCTGATGTGGGGCGGCGTGCTGGGCCTGACCTACGTCGAGAACGCGCGCTGGGGCGGCCTGCCGCTGACGTTGATCCTGTCGACGTTCGGCATCGCCTTCGCCTTCCCGATCGGCGTGCTGCTGGCCCTGGGCCGGCGCTCGAAGATGCCGGCCATCAAGGCGCTGTGCGTCGTGTACATCGAGCTGATCCGCGGCGTGCCGCTGATCAGCCTGCTGTTCATGTCGTCGGTGATGCTGCCGCTGTTCCTGCCGGAAGGGTTCTCCATCGACAAGCTGCTGCGCGCGCAGATCGCGATCATCATGTTCGCGGCCGCGTACATCGCCGAAACGGTGCGCGGCGGCCTGCAGGCGATCCCCAAGGGCCAGTACGAAGGCGCCGACTCGCTCGGCCTGAACTACTGGCAGCAGATGCGCAAGATCATCCTGCCGCAGGCGCTCAAGATCGTGATCCCGCCGCTGGTCAGCATCTTCATCGCGCTGTTCAAGGACACGTCGCTGGTGGTGATCATCGGCATCTTCGACCTGACGCTGGCGGCCAAGGCGGCCCTGTCCGACGCGGCATGGCGCGGATTCGGGGTGGAGGCGTATCTGTTCATCTCGCTGATCTACTTCGTCTTCTGCTTCTCCATGTCCAAATACAGCCAGGCGCTGGAAAAACGCCTGGCCACGGGCCACGCACGCTAGAACCTTGCCGCGGGTCCGCCACCGGCGGACCCGCAATGCGATATTTACGGGAGTACAGGCATGTCTGATGCCATCATTCGACTGCAGGACGTGAACAAGTGGTACGGCCAGTTCCACGTGCTGCGCAACATCAACCTGGACGTGGCGCCGGGTGAGCGCATCGTGGTGTGCGGGCCGTCGGGCTCGGGCAAGTCCACCATGATCCGCTGCATCAACCGGCTCGAAGAGCACCAGAAAGGCCACATCATCGTGGACGGCACTGAGCTCACCAACGACCTCAAGCACATCGAGACCATCCGCAAGGACGTCGGCATGGTGTTCCAGCACTTCAACCTGTTCCCGCACCTGACGGTGCTGGAGAACCTGACGCTGGGCCCGATGTGGGTCTTGAAGAAGCCGCGCGCCGAAGCCGAGGCCACGGCCATGAAATACCTGGAGCGCGTGCGCATCCCGGACCAGGCCAAGAAATTCCCCGGCCAGCTCTCGGGCGGCCAGCAGCAGCGCGTGGCCATCGCCCGTTCGCTGTGCATGAGCCCCAAGATCATGCTGTTCGATGAGCCGACCTCGGCGCTGGACCCGGAAATGGTCAAGGAAGTGCTGGACGTGATGGTCAACCTGGCCCAGGAGAGCGGCATGACGATGCTGTGCGTGACCCATGAAATGGGCTTCGCGCGCAAGGTCGCCAACCGCGTCATCTTCATGGACCGCGGCGAGATCATCGAACAGAACAGCCCGGACGAGTTCTTCGACAATCCGCAGAACGAGCGCACCAAGCTGTTCCTGAGCCAGATCCTGCATTGAGGCCGGGCGGGCTCCGGCCCGCCGCGCCCGGATCCGAAGCCGCCTTCCCTGGAAGGCGGCTTTTCTTTGGGCGCCGGCCGTTGGCGAGGCGGCGCGAAAGGGAAGGCGCCGAGCACGCCGGGGTGGCCGGCGCACGTTGTTTCCAGTCGGCCGGGGCGCGCCGTTCACGGGAAAAGCGCTCGGTTCTCCTGGTATCCCTTTGTTACGCCGTTCACCCCGCTGCGGTATGCTACCGACCGCCATCGATGCAATGAGAGGAGCAAACCAGATGAAACAGACCCCCCGCGGCGCCATGCGCCGCGTCCTGCTGGGCGGCGCCGCGGCCCTGGCCGCCACGCTGACCCTGGGCGCGCCCGCGCTGGCCCAGACCACCGATTTCCCCACCAAGCCGCTGCGCTTCGTGGTGCCTTACCCGCCCGGCGGCCCGCTCGACACCATGGCCCGCATGCTGGCCGAGAAGGTGCGCGGCTCGCTCGGCCAACCCGTCGTGGTGGAAAACCGCTCGGGCGCCGGCGGCAACATTGGCGCCGACCTGGTGGCCAAGGCCCCGGCCGACGGCTACACGCTGGTGATGGGCGCCGTCGCGACCCACGCCATCAACCCCTGGCTGTTCGCCAACCTGCCCTATGACCCGGTGAAGGATTTCGCCCCGGTCACCATCGTGGCGTCGGTGCCGAACGTGCTGGTGATGAACGTCGAATTTGCCGCCAAGAACAAGATCGAGAAGCTGTCGGACCTGATCGAGTACGCCAAGAAGAATCCGGGCAAGCTGAACTACGGTTCGGGCGGCAACGGCAGCGCTGGCCACCTGTCGGGCGAGCTGCTCAAGGCGCGCGCCGGCATCAACGTCGAGCACATTCCCTACCAGGGCGCGGCCCCGGCGCAATTGGCGCTGCTGTCGGGCCAGTCGGACTTCATGTTCGACAACCTGGCGGCCTCGGCGCCGCTGATCAAGGACGGCAAGGTGAAGGCGCTGGCCGTGACCACCGCCAAGCGTTCGTCGCTGCTGGCCGACGTGCCGACGGTGGAAGAGTCGGGCATCAAGGGCTTCGACCTGGGCACCTGGTTCGGCGTCTTCACGACCGGTGGCACGCCGGCGCCGGTGGTGGCCAAGCTGAACAAGGCCTACTCGGAAGCGATGCAGCAGCCCGACGTCAAGCAGCGCCTGCTGACGATGGGTTCGGAAGCGCCTCCCATGACGCCCGAAGCCTTCGCCGAGTTCGTCAAGAACGAAAAGGCCAAGTACCAGGAGATCGTGAAGATCTCCGGCGCCAGCCTGAACTGAGGCGGGCGTGTCTGGCGCGTCCCGTCGGGCACGCGCCAGGCCTGACGCCGCCCCTGTCCGTCGGGCGGCGCATCCCCCTGCGTATCCTTTGGGCGGCGCGATGGCGGCATCCACGCTTCATTCGCGCGGTTCGATCATTCGCGCGGCGCGGCCAGCAGGCCGTCCACCAGCCGCGCCAGCAGCTTGCGGTCGGTTTCCAGGTCGGTGCAGCCGTACTGGTCGGCCTCGCGGTTGACCCAGGCGTCATGCGCGCGCCATTGGTCGCCCGCGGCGTCCAGCCGCAGCGCGTAGATCCAGATGCCGGTCCAGCTGCGATGAAAGCGCAGCACGCCATCGTCGAGATAGATGAACCACTTGTCTTCCATTTCCCGCGGGATGCGGCCCTGCCGCAGACGGGCGTACTGGTCGGCCGTGTAGGTGGCCTCAAAGGGCAGCGCGGCGCGCTTCTTCGGCGCAGGCAGGTGTTTCCAGGATGCGGCTTGGGCGTCGGGCATGGCAACCGGTTTGATCTATGCTGGCGGGATGCGCGCACGCTCGGAAGTCCGCGGGCGCGACCCCTCGCATACTAAGGCCAGAATCATGCATTTGTCCCCCGCCATTCCCATCCTGCGCATCTTTTCGGTCGACAAGGCGCGCGAGTTCTACCTGGATTTCCTCGGCTTCGAGTGGGACTGGGAACACCGCTTCGAACCGGGCCTGCCGCTGTACGCGCAGGTGCATCGCGGCGAGCTGGTGCTGCACCTGAGCGAGCACTACGGCGATGCCACGCCGGGCGCGGCCATCTTCGTGCGCGCCACCGGCGTCGACGATTACCAGGCCGAGCTGATCGGCAAGCAATACGGCTACGCGCGGCCCGGCGTCGAGGACGCGCCCTGGGGCCGGCTGCTGAAGGTGACCGACCCGTTCGGCAACCGCCTGACCTTCTGCGAATCGAGCGACTGAGCCCGTCAACCCCGCGGCCAGGGCCGCGCGCCTCACACGCCCAGGTAGCGCTGGGCCAGTTCGGGTTGCGCGGCCAGTTCGGCGGGCGTGCCCTGCCAGGCCACCCGGCCTTTTTCCAGCACGTGGTGGCGGTCGACCAGCGTGGCCATTTCCTTCAGATTCTTGTCGATCACCAGGATGGTCTGGCCTTCGTCCTTCAGGCGCCGCAGGCAGTTCCAGATCTCGTGGCGGATCAGCGGCGCCAGGCCCTCGGTGGCTTCGTCCAGGATCAGCAGGCGCGGGTTGATCAACAGCGCGCGGCCCACCGCTAGCATCTGCTGTTCCCCGCCCGACAGGGTGCGGGCCGACTGGCCGCGCCGTTCCTTCAGGCGCGGAAACAGCTCGAACACGCGATCGATGTGCCAGCCGGGGCGGGCCTGGCGCGCGGTGGCGACCAGGTTCTCCTCGACCGACAGCGAACCGAACACACGCCGGCCCTCGGGCACCAGGCCGATGCCGAGCCGGGCAATGCGGTGCGGCGCCAGGCCTGTGATGGGCTGGCCGTCCAGCAGCACCTGGCCGCCCTGCGCCGGCAGCATGCCCATCAGCGTCTTGACGGTGGTGGTCTTGCCCATGCCGTTGCGGCCGATCAGCGACACCACCTGGCGCGGCGCGATGTCCAGGTCGACGCCGAACAGCACCTTGCTGGCGCCGTAGCCGGCCTGCAGTTGCGCGACTTGCAGCATCAGTCTTCCTCCTCGCCCAGATAGGCGGCGCGCACGTCGGGGTGGCGGCGCACCTCGTCGGGCGTGCCGGTGAAGATGGTCTTGCCGTAGACCAGCACGGTGATGCGGTCGGCCAGCGCGAACACCGCGTCCATGTCGTGTTCGACAAGCAGGATGGCGTACTGGCCTTTCAGTTCGCGCAGCAGGTCGGTCATGCGCTGCGATTCCTCGGCGCCCAAGCCCGCCATGGGTTCGTCCAGCAACAGCACGGAGGCGTCCAGCGATAGCGCCATGGCCAGTTCCAGCTGCCGTTTTTCGCCATGGGCCAGGGCCGACACGCGCACGCCGGCGCGGTCGGCCAGGCCCACGCGAGCCAAGGCCGCGCGCGCCGGCTCGCGCAGGCGCGCCATGCGGCGCGCATTGCGCCACAGGTTGAAGCCGCCGGGGCTGCGCGCCTGCACCGCCATGGCGACGTTGTCTTCGGCGGTGAACTGCGGGTACAGCTGGCTGATCTGGAACGAGCGCGCCAGCCCGGCCGCCGGCCGCTTGTGCGCGGGCAGGCGGGTGATGTCGCGGCCGTCGAGCAGGATGCGGCCGGCGTCGGGCAGGATCTCGCCGCTGATCTGCGACAGCAGCGTGGTCTTGCCGGCGCCGTTGGGGCCGATCAATGCATGCAGTTCGCCGGGCCGCAGTTGCAGGTCGACGCCCTGGGTGGCGCGGACCGCGCCAAAGGCTTTCCGCAGGCCCTCGATGGCGAGCTTGGCCGGTTCAGTCATGGTGCGCGCCTCCCGTCAGCCAGCCATAGACCCCGCGCTTGCCGAACAGCACCACCAGCACCAGCACGGGGCCGAGGATCAGCATCCAGTGCTCGGTCCAGGCGGTGGCCAGTTGCTCCAGCCCCAGGTAGACGGCCACGCCCAGCACCGGCCCGAAGATCGAGCCCATGCCGCCCAGGATCACCATGGCCATCAGCTCGCCGGACTTCTGCCAGCCGGCCATGTCGGGGCTGACGAACAGCGCGTAGTTGGCCCACAGCGCGCCGGCCAGGCCGGCGCCGGCGGCCGACAGCACGAAGGCGGTCAGGCGGTAGCGCAGCGGCGCCAGGCCCAGCCCGGTGCTGCGGCGCGGATTCTGCCGCAGGCTCTGCAGCGCCATGCCGAAGGGCGAGTTGACGATGCGCCGGCACAGGAATACCCATGCCGCCAGCAGCGCCAGGCAGACGTAGTAGAACGTGACCGGTCCGTTCAGATCCAGGCCGGGCAGCGTGTTGCGCGCGTCGATCGACAGGCCGTCGTCGCCGCCGTAGACCACCAGCCCCACCAGGATGAAGTACAGCATCTGGCCGAAGGCCAGCGTGATCATGATGAACTGCACGCCCGCGGTGCGCAGCGACAGGAAGCCCACCACCAGCCCGGCCAGCGCGGCGCAAGCCACGGCCAGCGGCCACATGACCAGCGCGGCCTGGCTGCCGCTCCAGCCGAACAGCGTGTCGCCCTGCGCGAAGTGGTAGCCGGCGATGCCGATCACGTAGCCGCCCAGGCCGAAGAAGGCCGCGTGGCCGAAGCTGACCATGGCGCCGTAGCCCAGGATCAGGTCGAGGCTGACGGCGGCGATGGCGTAGATCAGGAAGCGGGTCATCAGGTTGACCAGGAAGGCTTCGCCGGTGGCCGAGGCCAGCGCCGGCACCAGCGCGAACAGCGCCAGCCCGGCCAGGTTTACGAGGGTTTTTCGGCTCATGGGTTTCCTAGCGAGTCGCCGGCACGAGGCCGCGCGGCTTGAACAGCAGCACGATGGCCATCAGGATGTAGATGCTGGCCGAGACCAGGCTGGAACTGGCCGAGTCCGACAGCTGCGGCGGCAGCAGGCGCGACATCCAGAAGGGGATGTAGGCGCGGCCCAGCGCGTCGGTCATGCCGATCATCAGCGAACCGGCCAGCGCGCCGCGCACCGAGCCCACGCCGCCGACCACGATGACGACGAAAGTGGTGATGAGGATGCGTTCGCCCATGCCGATCTCCACCGCCAGCAGCGGCGCCGCCATGACGCCGGCGAAGCCGCACAGCAGCGCGCCGAGCGTGAAGATCAGGGTGAACAGACGCTGGATGTTCACGCCCAGCGCGTCCACCATCTCGCCGTCGTCGGCGCCGGCGCGCACCAGCATGCCGACGCGGGTGCGCGAGATCAGCAGCCACAGGCCCAGCGCCACCAGCACGCCGGCGCCGATGAAGGCCAGCCGCATCACCGGATAGTTCAGGCCGGGCAGCAGCGCCACCGAGCCGGCCAGGAACGGCGGGATGTCCATGAACGGCGGGCTGCGGCCGAACAGCACCGTGACCAGCTCGTTGGTGAACAGCGTCAGCCCGAGCGTGGCCAGCACCTGGTCCAGGTGGTCGCGGCGGTAGAGATGGCGGATCACCAGCAGCTCCACCACCAGCCCGTACAGCGCGGCGCCGGCCAACGCGGCCAGCAACGCCGCGAAGAACGAGCCGGTGGCCGCCGCCGCGCTGGCGGCGCAGAACGCGCCCACCATGTAGAACGAGCCGTGCGTCAGGTTGATGACGTTCATGATGCCGAACACCAGCGTCAGGCCGGCCGACAACAGGAACAGCAGCGCGCTGTACTGCAGGCCGTTCAGGACCTGTTCCAGGAACATCAGCATGGCGGGCTCCGGAGGCTACATCTTGCAGTCGGCCGCGTGCACGTCGGTATGGTCGCGGGCGATCACCTTGAGGTTCTTGTAGACCAGCTTGCCATCGGGCCCGGACTCGATGTGCAGCAGGTACCAGTCCTGGACCGGGTGCTGGTTGGGGCCGAACTTGAACTTGCCGCGCACGCTGGGGAAATCGGCGCGGCGCAGCGCCTCGCGGAAGGCGTCGGCCTTGCCGGTGATATCGCCGCCCACGGCCTTCAGGCCCGAGCCGATCAGGTTGGCGGTGTCGTAGGCCTGGGCCGCATAGGCGGTGGGCGCGCGGTTGTAGGCCTTGGTGAAGGCTTCGACGAAGTGCTTGTTCTGCGGATTGTCCAGGTCGGCGCTCCACAGCGAACTCAGGTAGAAGCCCTTGCCGGCGTTGCCGGTGGCGGCCAGCATGCGTTCGTCCATCGAGTAGATGGGCGTGATCATCTTGATCTTGTCGGCCAGGCCGGAGTTGGCGAACTGCTTGGTCAGGTTGATGCCGGCGCCACCCGGATGGAACTGGAAGATGGCGTCCGGGTTGAGCGAGCGGATGCGCGCCAGCTCGACCGAGAAGTCGGCCTGTTCGAGCTTGGTGTAGATCTCGTCGGCGATCTCGCCCTTGTAGGTGCGCTTGAAGCCGGCCACGGCGTCGCGCCCGGCCTGGTAGTTGGGCGCCATGACGACGATGCGCTTGGCGCCCAGTTCGTTGGCGGCGATGCCGGCGGTGTCGGCGTACGAGTCGTTCTGGAACGCCACCGAGAAATAGTTGGGGTTGCAGGCCTTGCCGGCATAGTTGGAGGGGCCGGCGTTCAGGCTGACGTAGAAGCCGCCGGCGTTGAGCACGGTCGGCCCGACCGCGGCCATGACGTTGGAGAAATTGATGCCGGTAAAGAGGCGCACGCCGCCCTGCACCATCTTGTCGGCGATCTGCTTGGCGTTGGCGGGCTTGAGCGCGTCGTCCTCGACCCGCACGTTGACCGGCACCCCGCCCAGCTTGCCGCCGCCTTCCTTGACCGCCAGCATGAAGGCGTCGCGTTCGTCCTCGCCGATGTAGCCGGCGGGGGTGGACAGCGTGCCGATGAAGCCGATGTCCACGGGTTTCTGCTGCGCCTGGACGCCGCCGGCGGCCAGTGCCAGCAGCAGCGCGGCGCCGCCGCGGGTGATGCGTGTCGTCATGGTTGTCTCCTCCTGTGCCTGCTTTTTTTATGGCTGGATGGGTCCCGCGAGACAGTTCTCCACCTTCCAGCCGTAGAGCCACTGCAACGCGTCGTAGAACTGGGACTGGCCGCGGCCGGTCCACAGCATGTTGCGCACGGTGCGTTCGACACCGCGCGCGTGATAGAGCCTGCCCATTTCGCGGGTCGACCAGACCACGCGCGCGCTGCGCGGGATGCGCACCGATTCGTACAGCCGGAAGGCGGCTTGCAGGTCGTGGTCGCAGCGCTTGACGGCCTCGCCCAAGGTCACCGCGTCTTCCAGCGCCATGCAGGCGCCCTGGGCCATGTACTGCGTCATGGGATGGGCGGCGTCGCCCAGGATCGTGACGCGCCCCTGGCCCCACTGTTCGACCGGCTCGCGGTCGGCGGTGGCCCAGCGCTTCCAGGAGGTGGGGCGGTCCAGCATCTGGTGCGGGCGCGGGTGGATGCCCTGGAAGTACGACAGCACCTCTTCCTTGCTGCCTTCGCGCACGCCCCATTGTTCCTGTTCGCGGCTGTGGAAGGTCACCACCAGGTTGTATTGCTGGCCGCCGCGCAACGGGTAGTGCACCAGGTGGCAGTGCGGGCCGGCCCACAGCACCGGCGCGTTGATGCGCAGTTCCTCGGGCATGTTGTCGCGCTCGACCACGGCGCGGTAGACCACGTGGCCGGTCACGCGCGGCGGATCGCCGATCAGGTGCTCGCGGATCACCGACTTGACGCCGTCGGCGCCGATCACCGCGTCGGCCTGGTAGCGGTTGCCTTCGGTGTCGGTGACCTCGACGCGTTTTTCGTCCTGCTTGACGCTGGCGATCTGGGTCGAGGTGCGAAAGCGGATCAGCGGGTTCTGCTGCACCGCTTCCAGGATGGACAGGTGGATGTCGGCGCGGTGGATCACGGCGTAGGGGCCGCCGAAACGCTCGCGGAAGGCGGCGCCGGTGTCGATGCGCACCACTTCGCGCGCGTCGACCGCGTCCATCATGATGATGTGGTCGGTGAAGACCGCGCGCTGGCGCGCCGTGGGGCCCACGCCCAGCGCATCGAGCGCGGCGAAGGCGTTGGGGCCGAGCTGGATGCCGGCGCCGATCTCGCCGATGTGCGCGGCCTGCTCCAGCAACTGCACCGCGATGCCCTGGCGCGTCAGCGCCAGCGCCGCGGCCAGGCCGCCGATGCCGCCGCCCACGACGATGACGGATTGGGGCGGGTTCTTTGCGGGGGTTGCGTTCATTGCGTGGTTCCTTGCGTGTTCACTCTTGGCGGCCGAGGAAGGCGCCTTGCCGTTGCAGTTGCGCCTGCAGCGCCGCCACGGGCACGTCGGCAGGCGCGTGGCCGTCGCGCAGCGCCATGGCGGCCGCGGTGCCGGCGGCCTCGCCCATGACGAAGCAGCTGCCGCTGACGCGCGCGGCCGACTGGCCTTCGTGCGTCATCGACGCGCAGCGTCCGGCCACCAGCACGTTGGCGGCCACGCCCGGGCCGCGGCGCGGCACCATCATGCGGAACGGCAGCTGGTTGTAGCCGCGCGATTCCGGAATCGGCGGCCACAGCCATTGCACGTCCCCGGCGGTGTGCATTTCCAGCGGCCAGCCGTTCACGCCGATGCTGTCCTCGAAGTCGGCGCAGCCCAGCACGTCTTCCTTGGTCAGCATGGCCTCGCCGATGATGCGGCGGGTCTCGCGGATGCCCAGCTGCGGCGCGATGTCGAGCACATAGGCGTTCTCAAAGCCCGGCACCTTGGCGCGCAGGAACTTCAGGTATTCGGTGATCTGGCGGCGGCCTTCCAGCTCGCCGGCCGAGAGCGAGGCGGCGTCGGTGCCGTCGGCCGCGCTGCCGTCGGCGTTGGCCAGCTGGGTGACGTTGACGCGCCATTCGTAGTCATGCTTTTGCGGCCGCACGATGGCGCCGCGCCGCGGGAAGGTGAATTCGCCGCTGGCGGCGGCCTGGTCCATCAACTGCGGGATGGTCTTCCAGGCCTCCTGGGCGCGGGCGCCATCGACGTTGCCGACCTTGAACATCAGCGTGGGGTAGAGCATGTGGCCCTGCGCGTCGCCCTTTTCGAACGGCAGGCCGCCCCATTGCGCGATGTCGGCGTCGCCCGAGCAGTCGATGAAGACCTTGCCGCGCACCGCGAAGCGGCCGGACTTGGTCTCCAGGAACAGTGCGTCGACGTTGCCGGCGGCGTCGCGCGCCAGGCCGGTGGCCAATGCGTGGAACAGGATTTGTGCGCCGCTGTCCTGCACCATGCCGTCGGCCGCGCACTTGAAGGCGGCGATGTCGTAGGCCTGGGCGTGGATCTTGCCCAGGATCAGGTGCGGGTCGTTCAGGCCGTCCAGCGCGCGCATGCGGTCCAGCAGTTCATCGGTCATGCCATGCACCACCTGGCGGATGGCGCCGCGCACATTGGCGTGCAGGCCGCAGAAGTTGGAGACGCCCGCCGCCGTGCCCATGCCGCCGAGAAAGCCATAGCGTTCCACCAGCAGCACGCTGGCGCCGTTGCGGGCGGCGCTGGCGGCCGCCAGGATGCCGGCGGGGCCGCCGCCCAGCACGACGACGTCGTATTCGCCGTAGAGCGGCACCTGGCGGGCGGGTTCGGTGAGGGTCATGCCTTGTCTCCTTGCTTGTCCTGCTTGACTGCGTGCTGTGTTGCGAAATGCCGGGCGGCGAGGCCGCCCGTTCACAGGCCTTCTTATTGGCCCTTGATGCCGAGCTTGGTGATCAGCGGTTCCCAGCGCTTGAGCTCATCGTCCATGTAGGCGCGGAACTCGGCCGGCGTGCCGCCGACCGGGTCCATGAACTGTGCCTGTAGGCGCTTGACCACCTCGGGGTCGCGGATCGCCTGGATCAAGGCGTCCGACAGCTTCTTCTGGATGTCGGCAGGCACCTTGGACGAGATCACGAAACCGATCCAGGCCGAGCCCTCGATGCCGGGCACGCCGACTTCAGCCAGCGTGGGGATCTCGGGCAGCAGCGTGGAGCGCCTGGACGAGGTCACGGCCAGCGCCTTCAGCCGGCCGTCCTTGACCATGCTCATGACGGCGATCGGCGGCAGCGCGGCGAACTGCGTGTCGCCCGACAGCAGCGAGGTCAGCGCGGCCGGCGACGACGGATACGGCACGTGCGTGGCGCGCGCGCCGATCCGCTGCAGCAGCAGTTCCACCGCCAGGTGCGAAACGGTGCCGGCGCCGGGCGAGGGGAAGTTGTACTTGTCGGGGTTCTTCTTGAGGGCTTCCAGCAACTGGCCGACGTTGTCGATGCCGGAGTTGGCCGGCACCACCAGCACGTTCGGCTGGTGCACCGCCAGCGTCAGCGGCGACAGGTCGGTGGCGGGGGCGTAGGGCAGCTTGTCGAACAGCAGCGTGTTGTTCACCAGCGGGCCGGTGATCGAGACGCCGAAGGTGTAGCCGTCGGGCTTGGCGTTGGCGATGGCGAAGGTGCCGATGTTGCCGCTGGCGCCCGGCTTGTTCTCCACCACCACGGTCTGGCCGAGGATGGCGCCGGCCTTCTCGCCGACGATGCGCGCCACCTGGTCGGGGCTGGATCCCGGACCGAACGGCACCAGCGCCTTGAGCGGCTGCGACGGCCAGGCGTCGGCGGCCTGCGCCGGGCCCAACGGCGCCAGCGCGATCAGCCCCAGCGCCAGCGCGCGCGCCGCGACGGTGCGCGCCCGCGCCAGGGTTGAGGACTTATGCATGCTTGTCTCCCGCGATCTTCATATTGTTGAAATAGGTCTGTTCGTTGGCGATGAAGGCCGCCACCATGGCGCGGTAGGCCGCGTCCACCACCTGGTCCAGGTTCTCGAAGCCCTGGTTGTGGCGCTCGGCCAGGCGCCGCACTTTTTCGAACACCTCGGCCTGGCGCGCCGGCGCGCTGACCTGGAAGGCGTCGCGCTTGAAGCGCGCGGCATCCTTCACGTACATGGCGCGTTCGGCCATCAGGCGCACGATCTGGTCGTCCAGGCGGTCGATGTTGGCGCGCACCTCGGCCAGGTTGGCGCACAGCGGGCGGTAGGCCGGATCGGTGTATTCGCGCAGCGGCGCGCCCTGGGTGTCGGGCTCCTGGCCCGGGGATGCTTGCGAGGTCACTTGATGTAGTCCGGTTGGTTGCCGGGCGCGGCCTGCTGGAAGGCCGGCTGCGCAAGGCAGTGGTCGTACACGCCGAGCAGGCGCGGATAGGCCGACAGGTCGCAGCCCATGCGCTGGGCATTTGCCACCTGCGGCACCACGCAGCAGTCCGCCAGCGTCGGCGCGTCGCCGAAGCAATAGGCGCCGCCGCCATGGCGCGCCAGCAGCGCCTCGACCGCGGTCAGGCCTTCGCGGATCCAGTGGTGGTACCAGGCGTTCTTCTGCGCCTCGGTGGCGCCCAGTTCTTCCTGCAGGTAGCGCAGGATGCGCATGTTGTTGACCGGGTGGATGTCGCAGGCGATGGCGTTGGCCAGTTCCAGCACCCGCGCGCGTTCGCGCGGCGCGGCCGGGATCAGGCGCGGCTCGGGGTGCGTAGCGTCCAGGTAGTCGATGATGGCGAGCGATTGCGACAGCTGGAAATCGCCTTCCGTGAGCAGCGGCACGCCGGCCGACGGGTTCCGCGCCACGTAGTCGGCGGCGCGCTGCTCCTGTTTGCGCAGGTTCACCGGCACGATGTCGACCGGCAGGCCCTTGAGCGCCAGCGCGATGCGCACGCGATACGAGGTGGAGCTGTTGAAGAAGCTGTGCAGTTGCATGGGCGGGCTTCCTCAGGCGATCCGCACGCTCAGCGTGCCCAGGCCGTCGACGCCGCCGACCATCGTGTCGCCGCGCACCACCGGGCCCACGCCTTCGGGCGTGCCGGTATAGATCAGATCGCCGGCTTCCAGGCGGAAGTACCGGGACAGGTAGGCGATGGTCTCGGCCACCGACCAGATCAGCTTGCCGATGTCGCTGCGCTGCTTGTCGGCGCCGTTGACCTGCAGCCAGATGCCGGCGCGGTGGATGTCGCCGGCCTGCGCGGCGGGCACCAGCGGGCCGATCGGCGCGCTCTGGTCGAAGGCCTTGCCCAGTTCCCACGGGCGGCCGGCTTCGCGCATCTTCATCTGCAGGTCGCGGCGCGTCATGTCCAGGCCGACGGCGTAGCCCCACACGTGTTCCAGCGCGGCGTCGACCGCGATGTTGGCGCCGCCCTTGCCGATGGCCGCCACCAGTTCGATTTCATAGTGGAAGTTGGCGGTCTCGGACGGATAGGGCAGCGTCAGCGTGGCGTCCGGCGCCACCGGCACCACGGCGTCGGCCGGCTTGCAGAAGAAGAAGGGCGGTTCGCGGTCGGGATCGAAGCCCATCTCGCGGGCGTGGGCGGCGTAGTTGCGGCCGACGCAATAGACGCGGCGCACGGGGAAGCGATCCGGGCTGCCGGCGACGGGCACGGCGACGGGGTCGGCGGGAGCAAACACGTAAGACATGAATCAACCTTTGAAGGCGGAACGGAAAGGGGGAGGGCGGGCGCCGCGGCCCGCCCGCTTCAGGCGGTGCGTTCTTCGCGCCACAGGCCCAGCGCGTCCTGCACCGGGCGGTCGGAATAGCTGAACAGAGTGGCGTCTTCCAGCGCCGCCAGCTGCACCGGCTGCCACGACGGCGCCACGAACACGTCGCGCGGGCCGAAATGGAATTCGGCGTCGCCGACGCGGGCGATGCCGCGGCCTTCCACCACGCTGTAGACGGTGGAATCGGTGCTGCGATAGACCTTGCCCTGGAAGCCGGCCGGCAGCAGCTGCATGAAGGTGGCCATGGTGGGCATGGGGTAGCCGCCCGTGGCCGGGTTCAGGTAGCGCAGCTTGACGCCGTCCCAGGGGTCCAGCTCGCCATGGCGGTAGAGCGCGTCCAGCGCCTCGCGGCTGCGCTCGTAGGGATAGTTGAAGATCGGCGAGGTGCCGCTGGTGGCGCGGTGGCGCACCGGCGCCATGTTGTGGCCGTAGCGCGCCATGCTGTCGCCTTCGGGACGCGTGACCGGCTGGGTGGCGGACGGATAGTTCTCGGCGAAGCCGGCGTCCAGGAAGCGCAGCAGCGGGATGTCCAGGCCATCCAGCCAGACCACCGGTTCGCCGCCGTCGACGGTCTCGGCGTTGCCGTGGTCGTGCCAGGTCCAGGACGGCGTGATGATGAAGTCGCCCGGATGCATGGTGGTGCGCTCGCCGTTGACGGCGGTGTAGGCGCCGCGGCCTTCGACGATGAAACGCAGGGCCGACTGGGTGTGGCGGTGGCTGGGCGCGATCTCGCCCGGCAGGATCAGTTGCAGGCCGGCGTACAGGCTCTGCGTGATGCTGGCCTGGCCGGGCAGGCCCGGGTTCTCCAGGATCAGCACGCGCCGCACGGCTTCCTCGGCGGTGATGAGCGAGCCCGAGGCCAGCACGTCGTCGCGCACCTCGTCGTATTTCCAGATCGCTGGCACGCAGCGCGGCGCGGGCTGGCGCGGCACCAGGTTGTGCAGCGACTCCCACAGCGGGGCCATGTGCTTCTGGGCGATGCGCGCGTAATAGGCGGCGCGATCCGCGCCGGGGGGATGACCGTCGGGCATGTCTGTCTCCTGGGGCCAGCGTCGGGGCCGGCTTCTGTGGGCCCGACGCGGCGGGCGCGGCGGGGCCTGATATGGAGACGATTATGCGTAACGAGCTATGTGTTTTGAAATGAAATTATCTTATTATCCATACCAATAACTATATGGATAAGAGACCAAAGGGGACTCCATGGACTGGACTCACCGGTTGCGCCTGCGCAACCTGAAAATGCTGCTCAGCCTGGCCCAGACCCGCAACATCAGCCACTCGGCCGCGATGCTCAACACGACCCAGCCGGGGTTGTCGAAATGGCTGAAGGATCTGGAGGACGACATCGGCCTGCCGCTGTTCGAGCGCCATGCGCGCGGCCTGCGGCCCACGCCGCATGGCGACGTGCTGATCGCGCACGCGCAGCGGGTCGAGGCGCAACTGGACCGCGCCAGCGCCGACATGGCCGCGCTGCGCGAGGGCGGCGGCGGACGGGTGGTGATCGGCGCCTCGGGCGCGTCCGCGTCGGACACGGTGCCGCTGGCGGTGATGAAGCTGCTCGAACGCATGCCGCAGGCCCGCGTGAAGCTGGTGGAGGGCACCACCGACCGCCTGCTGGCGCAACTGGCGCAGGGCGACCTGGACATCGTGGTGGGCCGCTCGGCGCCCGAGCATCATGATCCGGCCATCCGCTTCGAGGCCCTGTACCTGGAGCCGATCCACCTGGTGGCGCGGCCGCGCCATCCCCTGTTCGCGCTGGAGCAGCCTGGCTGGCCCGAACTGCTGTCGTACCGCTGGATCCTGTGGCCCAAGGGCACGCCGATCCGCAACGCGGTCGACGCCGCGCTGGCGGCGGCCGGCCAGGCGCCGCCGGCCGATCACGTCGAATCCAATTCGGTCACCATCAACCTCACCCTGATCAACAACAGCGACATGATCGGCGTGGCCTCGCATCGCGCCGCGCTGCGCTTCACGCAGATGAAGGCGATGCGCATCATCCCGGTGCGCCTGTCGGGCTTCGGCTCGGTGGCCATGTACTGGCGCGAGGACGCATTCAGGCCGACCGCCGTGCAGGAGGCGATGGCCGCGCTGCGCAACACGGTGGCGGAACACGCGCCGGGCGTGACGAGGCTGTAATGGCGCCATCCGGGCCCGGACTGAATGCGCTGATCGCGCAATGCCGCCGGCTGGAGGCGGCGCTGCGGGACGAGGCGGGCGCGCCGGACACGTCAGCGGCCATGCACCGCTTCGTCGCCGAGATGGATGCGCGCGCCGCGCCGCCGGGGCTGTGGTCGCCGCTGGCGCTGGCCGTATTGACGATGGTCGGCGGCATCGGTGTCGGCATCGGCCTGTTGAGCCTGCTGCTGCGGCCGGCCGGGCCGGCCCTGGCCGCCTTCGCGCTGGTGCTGGCCTGCGCCGTCACGGCCTTGGCGCTGGCGATCGGCGTGGTGGCGTTCATGGGCGGCTACAGCCTGGGGCTGGTGCTGCTCAAGCGCACCGCGCTGGCGTTGGCCACTGCCGGCGCGCTGGGCCTGATCGCCTGGTCGCAGGGCGACATGCGCGCGGTCGGCCCGGTGGTCGCGCTGCTGGGCGGCGCCGGCGCGTGGCTGCTGATGAACAGCAATGCGTTCTATCTGTTCGCCGGCTATCGCATGGCGTTGCGGGTGATGCAGGCGCAGGCGCGGCGGCCGTGAGCCGCCGTTGGCGCGGGCGAGGCGAGGACCGCCCGGCCGGCCATCACTTGGCCGTGTTGGACCAGCCCTTGGACAGTTCCACCGCCTGGCGCCAGCGCCGCATGCGGGCCTCGCGCACCGAGTCCGGCCAGGCCGGTTCGAAGGTGCGCTCGGCCTGCCACTTGGAGGCGAACTCGTCCTGCCCCGACCAGAAGCCGACCGCCAGGCCGGCCAGCCCGGCCGCGCCCAGCGCGGTCGATTCCGGCACCCGCGGGCGCACCACCGGCACGCCCAGCAGGTCGGCCTGCATCTGCATCAGCAGGTCGTTGCGGGCGGCGCCGCCGTCCACGCGAAGCTCGGTCAGCGCGATGCCGCTGTCGCCGTTCATGCAGGTCAGCAGTTCGGCGCTCTGCAGCGCGATGGATTCGAGCGTGGCGCGGGCGATGTGGGCGCGGGTGGTGCCGCGCGTCAGGCCGACCAATGTGCCGCGGGCGTAGGGGTCCCAGTGCGGCGCGCCCAGGCCGGCGAAGGCCGGCACCATGAAGACGTCGTCGGTGTCGGCCACGCTGGCGGCCAGCGATTCGATTTCCTCGGAGCGCTGGATGATGCCCAGGCCGTCGCGCAGCCATTGCACCGCGGCGCCGGCGACAAACACGCCGCCTTCCAGCATGTAGGCCGCACGCCAACCGTCCTGGCCCGCGGTGGGCATGCCCCAGCCGACGGTGGACAGCAGGTGGTTGCGCGACTGCACCGGTTTGTCGCCCACGTTCATCAGCATGAAGCAGCCGGTGCCGTAGGTGTTCTTGGCCATGCCGGGCGCAAAGCAGGCCTGGCCGAAGGTGGCGGCCTGCTGGTCGCCGGCCACGCCGGCGATGGGAATGGAGCCGCCCAGCCATTCGGGCAGGGCTTCGCCCACCACCGCGCTGCTGGGCGCGATGGATGGCAGCACGCTACGCGGGATGTTGAGCAGCGCCAGGATTTCGTCGTTCCAGTCCTGCGTATGCAGGTCGAACAGCATGGTGCGCGAGGCGTTGCTGGGGTCGGTGCTGTGCACCGCGCCGCCGGTCAACTGCCAGATCAGCCAGGTGTCGACGGTGCCGAAGGCCAGTTCGCCGCGCTCGGCCTTCTGGCGCGCGCCGGGCACGTGATCCAGCAGCCAGGCCAGCTTGGTGCCCGAGAAATAGGCGTCCAGCACCAGCCCGGTGCGCGATTGCAGGAAGTCGGCGTGGCCGTCCTGGCGCAGCTGGTCGCACATGGGCGCGGTGCGGCGGTCCTGCCAGACGATGGCGCGGGCCAGCGGGCGGCCGCTGGCGCGCTCCCAGATCAGGGTGGTTTCGCGCTGGTTGGTGATGCCGATGGCGGCTACGTCGGCGGCGCTGGCGGCGGCGTTGCGCAAGGCCTCGCGCGCCACGTCCAGCTGGCTGTGCCAGATTTCGCCGGGGTCGTGCTCGACCCAGCCCGGCCGCGGGTAGTGCTGGCGGAATTCACGTTGGCCGATGCCGCGCACCACGCCGTCGCGATCGAACACGATGGCGCGGGAGCTGGTCGTGCCCTGGTCCAGGGCCAGGATAAATTCATTCGTCGTCACTGTTCTTGGCGCCGTTCAGGTGTGCCCCGGCCAGCGGGTCGAGGCGTCTAAAGGAGAAGACCGAAGCCGCGCACATCAGGCCGATGACGATGAAGCCGGCGATCACGTCGCCGACCGCCAGCGTTTCGGCCCCGCGCAGGGTCATGCTGATGTTCAGGGTCACCGCGGCCACGCCCACGCCCAGGCTGATGCCCAGTTGCTGCGCCATGGCGGCGAAGCTGCTGGCGCGGCTCATCCTGGCCGGGGGTATGTCGGCATAGGTTAGCGTATTTACGCCGGTGAACTGCAGCGAGCGGAAGAAGCCGCCGATCAGCAGGATGGCGATCATCAGCCAGACCGGGGTGGACGGCGTGAACGTGGCGCAGACCACGATGAAGGCGCCGGTCAGCACCGCGTTCACCGTCAGCACGCGGCGAAAGCCGAAATGCCTGACGATGGGCGTGGCGACGAATTTCATCAGCAGCGCGCCGGCGGCGCTGGCGAAGGTGATCAGGCCGGCCGAGAACGGCGACAGGCCGAAGCCCACCTGCAGCAGCATGGCCAGCAGGAAGGGCGTGGCGCCGACCGCGAAGCGGCACAGGTTGCCGCCCAGCGTCGAGATGGCGAAGGTCGGGATGCGCATCAGCGCCAGGTCGATGATGGGATGCTCGGTGCGGCGCGCGTGCCAGCCATAGAGCAGGCCGCAGGCGATGCCGACCGCGATCAGGCCCAGCAGCAGCGGCAGCGGCATCACGTCGCGGCCGATGGCCTCGAAGCCGCTGACCAGGGTCGCCAGGCACACGGCGCTGAGCAGGAAGCCGAGCCAGTCCAGTCGCGGCGCCGATTCTTCCTTGATCTCGGCCACGTAGCGCAGCACCAGCGCGATGCCGAGCACGCCGATGGGGATGTTGATCAGGAAGATCCAGTGCCACGACATGTAGGTGACCATGAAACCGCCCAGCGGCGGCCCGATCACCGGCCCCAGCAGTGCCGGGATCGACAGGAACGACATGGCTTTGAGCAGGTCCTGCTTGGGCACGGTGCGCAGCAGGATGATGCGGCCCACCGGCACCATCATGGCCCCGGCCATGCCCTGCACCACGCGGGAGATGACCAGTTGCGGCAGGTCCTGCGACAGGGCGCAGGCCACGGAACTGAGTGTGAACAGGCCGATGGCGGCGATGAAGACGCGGCGCGCGCCGTAGCGGTCGGCGGCCCAGCCGCTGACGGGCACGAACACGGCCACCGACAGCAGGTAGGAGGTGATGGCCACGTTCAGCCGCACCGGGGTCGATCCCAGGGCCCGGGCCATGGCCGGCAGGGCGGTCGCCACCACGGTCGCGTCCAGCATCTGCATGAACAGCGCGCAGCCGACGATGAAGGGAATCATGCGCGCCGCGCGTGCCGCGTCCGGGGTCGAGGGAGGAGCGGGATTGGCTGCGGCTGCTGATTCTGCGGACATGGCGGAGGAGGGCGGAGGGACCTGGAAGATTGTAACGCCGGGTCTCGGCCCCGGGTGCAGTAAACTGGCGGCATCCGAAACCCACTGAAATTGGTGCCATGGCGACCAACTACGAATCCGAGATCACCAAGTTCCTGAAAGACTACAAGCAGTCGCATCCTGGCACCGAAGAGCGCCAGCGTGAAGGCCGCGCCCGTCTCTGGGACAAGCCGCAGGACGCGGAACTGCTGGAAGGCTTCCGCGCGGCCCGCGTGCCGCAAAAGCCGTACGTGTATCAGGCCGACTGATACCGTTGCGGCAGCCATGGCCCACAACCCCTCCGTCCCGGGCGACGCCCTGGCCGCGCTAGTGGAACCGCCCGTCGACAGCACGCCCGATACCGTTGACAGCGTCGCCTTCGCGCGCCTGTACGGCGAGCCGCTGTTCCAGATGCCGACGGACCTGTACATCCCGCCGGACGCGCTCGAGGTGTTCCTGGAGGCCTTCGAGGGGCCGCTGGACCTGCTGCTGTACCTGATCCGCAAGCAGAACTTCAACGTGCTGGACATCCCCATGGCGGATGTCACCCGGCAGTACCTGTCGTACGTGGAGCAGATCCGCATCCACAACCTGGAACTGGCCGCCGAATACCTGCTGATGGCGGCCATGCTGATCGAGATCAAGTCGCGCATGCTGCTGCCGGTCAAGAAGACCGACACCGGCGAAGAGCCCGAGGATCCGCGCGCCGAACTGGTGCGCCGCCTGCTCGAGTACGAACAGATGAAGCTGGCCGCGCAGAAGCTCGACGCCATGCCGCAGCTGGGCCGCGACTTCGTCAGCAGCCACGCGGTCGCCGACCTGAGCGTCGAGCGCATGCTGCCCGACGTCAGCGTGGACGACCTGCGCGCCGCGTGGGCCGACATCATGAAGCGGGCCAAGCTCAACCAGCACCATCACATCACCCGCGAACAGCTGTCGGTGCGCGATCACATGACGCATATCCTGCGGCGCCTGAACGACGTGCGCTTCATGGAGTTCGGCGACCTGTTCATGGAACGGGTGCGCGAAGGCGCGCCGGCCGCGGTGGTGGTGGTGCACTTCATCGCCATGCTGGAACTGGCGCGCGAGTCGCTGCTGGAAATCACCCAGGCCGAGCCCTACGCGCCCATCTACGTGCGCCTGGCCTACACCAGCGTCGCGGCGGTCGCGGCCTGATCCGATTCCCCCCGGGCTGTGCGCCCAACCCCGGAGATTCCCCTTGAAAGTCGTCCACACCATCCAGGAACTGCGCGATCACCTGCGCGGCCAGAACCGCGTCTCGTTCGTGCCCACCATGGGCAACCTGCACGAAGGCCACCTGGCGCTGATGAAGCTGGCGCGCCAGCACGGCGATCCGGTGGTCGCCAGCATCTTCGTGAACCGCCTGCAGTTCGGGCCGAACGAGGATTTCGACCAATACCCGCGCACCCTGGCCGCCGACATCGAGAAGCTCGAGCGCGAGCGCGACGTCTACGTGCTGTTCGCGCCCAACGAACGCGAGATGTACCCCGAGCCGCAGAATTACCGCGTGCAGCCGCCGGACGACCTGGGTGACATCCTCGAAGGCGAGTTCCGCCCCGGCTTCTTCGCCGGCGTCAGCACCGTGGTGCTCAAGCTGTTCTCCTGTGTCCAGCCCAAGGTGGCGGTGTTCGGCAAGAAGGACTACCAGCAGTTGATGGTGGTGCGCAACATGTGCCGCCAGTTCCAGCTGCCGGTGGAAGTGCTGGCGCACGAGACTGTGCGCGCCGACGACGGCCTGGCGCTGTCCTCGCGCAACCGCTACCTGAGCGACGCCGAGCGCGCCGAGGCCCCGGCTCTCTATGCCGCGCTGCGGAACGTGGGCCAGCGCCTGGCGGCCGGCGAGCGCGACGCCATCGCGCTGGAGCGCGATGCCGCCCGGCACCTGGCCGATCGGGGCTGGAAGGTGGATTACATCGCCCTGCGCCGCCAGCGCGACCTCAAGCGCCCGGAAGCCGCCGACCTGCAGGCCGGCGAGCCGGTGGTGGTGCTGGCCGCCGCCAAGCTGGGCGCGACGCGCCTGATCGACAACCTGGAGCTGTCCTACACGGCCTGAGGCCGCGCCGGGCTGGCTGCGCCGGGCCGCGCCCGGCCCCCTGGCAAAATTGCCAGCTTACGCCGCCCGCCTCGGCACGGCAGACTCTCTGCAAGTCTTCATTGCAGAACATAGAGTCCCATGCCCGTCCCCCATCCCGATCTCCCTGTCATCCTGGCCACCCTGACGCCGCGCGAGCGCGAGATCGTCGCCTACGTCGCGGCGGGGGAGCCCAACAAGGTCATCGCGATCGACCTGGCCATTTCATTGCGCACCGTCGAAGCGCATCGCGCCCGCATCTTCGCCAAGCTGGGGGTGCGCAACGCCATGCAGCTGGCGTGCCGCCTGTGCGCCTACGCGCGGCAGGGCCTGTCCCCGGTGGCGGGCTGCGGCGCGCCGGGCGAGGGGCAGGCGCCGGCCGGGCCGGCGGCGTCGGCGGAGCCGGCGCGAACCGGCGCGGGCTACGCGGTGGCGGCCACGCCGATCGATGTGATCATCTCCGATTGCTCGGCGAATCTCATAAACAAAGGGTTTTGGAGTAAGTAGGCGCTTACATTCGACTGGAGCATGCGCGCGGCGTTCCTGCCAACCGAAAAGCACAGGGCCCGGGGGACGGAGTGTCCGGCGGGCCCTGTGGTGGCAGGTCTTCGATTCAGGCCGGGCGGATCCGCCCGGCCGGGTTCAGGGGCACTGGGGCGCCTTGGCCTTGGCCAGCTCGTCGATGGGATCGAGGTCCGGCTGGCGGGTCAGGTTGTAGTTCAGGTTCGGCGTCTGGCCGGCGACGGAGCGCACGCGCAGCACGTTATTGGCGGCGACGACGAATTCGACCCGCACGTTGCCCTGGCCGTCGAGCAGGATGACGCGGGGCGGGCGTTCGTCGGTGGCGTCCCAGCAACCTTGCTCGACCACCGGCGCGGCCTTCTTGGGGTCGTTTTCCAGGTAGGCCGTGCGACCGCGCCAGCGGCCATTGGGTGCCAGCGTCAGCGTGACGCGCTGCGCCGTGCACTGCATGGCGGGGGAGAAACACGGCAGGGTGCCCATGTAGGTCTGCGGTTGCGGCACCAGGCTGTTGGCCGCGGCGCTCTGGGCAGAGGCCGGCGCCACGGGGGCCGGCGCCGCGCCGGAGGAACCCGAGCCGCTGTCGGCGCCTTCCGGCACGGCCTGGCCGTCTTCGGTGGTGGCGGCGCCCTGGGCCGCGGCGGCCGCCTGGCTCGGCGTCTTTTTCTGGTCGGGCTTGAGCGCGATCTGCACCTGCGACGGCGCCCGCAGCACCGTGCGGTAGCCGGCGCCGGACCCCTGGTACTGGGCGTCCGTGACCGTGCTTTCGACGGGAGGATCGTAATAGCCTTCGGTGCGCTGCTGGGCACACCCCGCGGCCCCCAGCGCCGTGCCCGCTAGCAGCAGCCCCATGATGCTGAGTTTGCGGGGGCGGGTAAGGATTTCGACGCGCGCGGCCATGGCAGCTGATCCGTAAGTTGAGTCTGTCTCCGATTTTACGCACTTATGCGAAGATTCGATACGATCCCCCCTCACCCAGAAAGGCGTTGCCGGCACTTTATGCACAAATTACGACACGGCCCCTGGCCTCATGCCCGCCGCCCCGGCGTCGAGGCCGGACAACGGCCGCCGAGGGACCGCCGATGACGACCTTGTGGCACGTCTTTCCCGTGCCGCTGGCGCCGTTCGTCGCGCTGGCCGCGCTGGCCGGCCTGTTCGCGGGTGGCTGGCTGACGCGCCTGACCCATCGTCTGCCGCGCATGATGGAGCACGAGTGGCAGGCGCAATGCCAGGAGGCGGCCGGCAAGCCGCGGTCCGCCGCCGCTTACGGCCTGCTGGCGCCCGCGGCCCACTGCCCCGCCTGCCAGGCGCCGGTCACCGGTTGGCGGCGCCTGCCGCTGCTGGGCTGGCTGGCGCTGCGGGGCCATTGCGCCGCCTGCCACGCGCCGATCGGCTGGCGCTATCCGGCCATCGAGTCGATGACCTGCATCCTGTTCGCCGCCTGCGCCTGGCGCTTCGGCGCCACGCCGATCGCGCTGTGCGCCATGGGCTTGTCGGCGGCGCTGGTGGCGCTGGCCTGGATAGACCTGGAGACGACCCTGCTGCCCGACGCGATCACCCTGCCGCTGGCCTGGGCCGGGCTGCTGGTGAATCTGTTCGACGCGTTCACGCCGTTGTCGATGGCGGTGGTGGGCGCGGTGGCTGGCTACGTGTTCCTGTGGGTTATCTTTCATGCATTCCGCCTGCTGACCGGACGCGAGGGCATGGGCTTTGGCGATTTCAAGCTGCTGGCGGCGCTGGGCGCGTGGTTCGGCGTCGGCGCCTTGCCGATGCTGCTGCTCGCCGCGTCGGTGGCGGGGGTGGTGGTCGGCGGCGCATTGACGCTCACTGGCCGCGCCAGCCGGGGACAGGCGCTGCCGTTCGGCCCCTATCTGGCGCTGGCGGGCGTGGCCGTGCTGCTGCTGGGCGGGGAGCAGGGCCTGGGATGGTTGCTGCACTGAGCGCGCGAAGCGCCGCCCGGCAGGAGGCGATGCGCGGAACCGGCCGAGGCAGGGCCGCGGAGGGATGAAGACTATGTTCAAGATTGGTTTGACCGGCGGCATCGGCTCCGGCAAGTCGCGCGTGGCCGACATGCTGGGCGAATGGGGCGCGGCGGTCGTCGACACCGACGAGATTGCGCGCGCGCTGACGGCGGCCGGCGGCGCCGCGATGCCGGCCATCGAGCGCGAGTTCGGGCCCGGCGCCCTGACGCCTGCCGGCGCGCTCGACCGCGACTGGATGCGTGAACGCGCCTTTGCCGATCCACGGGTGCGCCAGCGCCTCGAAGCCGTGCTGCACCCGGTCATCGGCCAGGAAACCGAGCGCCAGGCCGAGGCCGCTCACGGGCATTACCTGGTATTCGTGGTGCCGCTGCTGGTGGAGTCGATCGCGCGTTGGCGCGACCGGGTCGACCGCATCTGCGTGGTCGACTGCGATCCGGAAACGCAGGTGGCGCGCGTGCGTTCGCGCAGCGGGCTGACGGACTCAGCCATCCGGCGTATCATGGCGGCACAGGCTGCGCGGGCGAGTCGGCTCGAAGTCGCGGACGACGTCATCGACAATGGCGGCGCGACATCACCCGAACAATTGCGCGCGCAGGCGAAGACCCTGCATGACCGCTGGCTGGCGCTGGCGGCCACGACGGGCCGGCAAGCCCCGGGCTTGGCCGGCACCCCTGAATAATCTCGGCCCGCGGGCCGACCTCCGATGGGCCTGTTTACCAGCGTGATCGTTTTCGAATATCCCTTCAATGAGCGCATTCGCGCTTACCTGCGGCTTGAATACCTGTTCGACAGGTTGTTCTTCTTTGCCCGCGAGGGGGATTCACGGCAGCACCAGGTCGCGGTCAGTTCGCTGTTCGATCTGCTCGACGTGTGCGAACGCACCGACGTGAAAGGCGCGGTGCTGCAGGATCTCGAACGCCAGCGCGTGGCGCTGGTGGGGTTGCGCGATCATCCCGGGGTGGCGCAGGACGCGCTCGAAGGCATGCTGCGCGAACTCGAGAAAGTGGTGGCGGCCCTGGCGGCGCCCGGCAAGACCGGCCAGTCGCTGCGCGAGAACGAATGGCTCACCAGCCTGCGGGGCCGCCTGTCGGTGCCGGGCGGCGCCACCCAGGTCGACATGCCGTCGTACTACGCCTGGCAGCACAAGCCGGAGGCCGCGCGCTGCGCCGACCTGCAGGCCTGGCTGGCGCCCTTCATTGCCCTGCACGACGGCCTGACCCTGGCCCTGCGCCTGTTGCGCGAATCCGGCCGCAAGGCCGACATCGTGGCCGAGCAGGGCGCTTACCAGCAGATGCTGGGCGGCAAGCAATACCAGCTGCTGCGCGTCTGGATCGACCCCGACCAGGGCGTGTTCCCCGAGATCAGCGCCAACAAGTACATGATCTGGATCCGCTTTTCGACCCAGGACGGCGAGTTCAAGCCCCAGCAGGTGGCCCGCAGCATCCCGTTCCAGATGACCCTCTGCAACTCCTGACCCTGGCGCAATGCCAGGGGGGCGATACCGCCCCGATTCCTGTTGCGGCCTATTTCAGCGGCAACGGTCAATGACGGAAATGTCGGCCGTCTAGGTCACAATACGGCTTTCTCCGTCAGTGCCGGAACCGTTTCCCATGTCCGATAGCCGCCCCGTTTCGTCGCCTTCCCGCTGGACCCGCCGCAGAATCATCGGGCTGGCGGTGCTTTTGCTGGTGGCGGCCGGCATCGCCTGGTGGGCGCTGCGGCCCGCGACCGCGCCAGGCAACGCCGGCGGCGGACGGCCGGGCGCGGGCGGGCGGCCCAACATGGCCGCGGCGATGGCCAATATGGCGGTGCCGGTGCGGGTGGCCAGCGCCGTCACGCAGGACATCGACATCTATCTCAAGTCGCTCGGCACCGTCACCGCCTACAACACCGTCACGGTGCGCAGCCGCGTCAGCGGCGAACTGGTGGACGTGCCGTTCCAGGAAGGGCAGCGGGTCAAGGCCGGCGACCTGCTTGCCCAGGTCGACCCGCGCGCCTTCCAGGTGGCGCTGGACCAGGCCCGCGGCACCCAGATGCAGAACCTGGCGCTGCTGGAAAACGCGCGCCGCGACCTGCAACGCTACCAGGCCCTGTTCAAGCAGGACTCGATCGCCAAGCAGCAGGTCGACACCCAGGCCGCGCTGGTGCGGCAATACGAAGGCACCATCAAGAGCGACCAGGCCAATGTCGACAATGCCCGCCTGCAGCTGGACTACGCCCGCATCACCGCGCCGATCAGCGGCCGCCTCGGCCTGCGCCAGGTCGACCGCGGCAACCTGGTGTCCAGTTCGGACACCAACGGCCTGGTGGTGATCACGCAGACCCAGCCGATCTCGGTGGTGTTCACGCTGCCCGAGACGCAATTGCCGGAAGTGCGCGCCGAACTGGCAGAGGGCCGCACGCTGGCGGTGGAAGCCTATGACCGCGCCGACACCCGCCGCATCGCATCCGGCATGCTGGAGACGCTGGACAACCAGATCGATGTCACCACCGGCACCCTCAAGCTCAAGGCCAGGTTCGACAACCAGGACGACGCCCTGTTTCCCAACCAGTTCGTCAACGTGCGCCTGCACGTGCTGACGCGCAAGGGCGTGACCGCGATCCCGACGGCGGCGGTGCAGCAGGGTTCGGCCGGGGCCTTCGTGTTCCAGGTGCAGCCGGACAACACGGTGCAGGTCAGGCAGGTCAAGCTGGGCGCCATCAACAATGGCATGGTGGCCGTCAACGAAGGCCTGCAGCCGGGCGACCGCGTCGTCACCGAGGGTACCGACCGCCTGCGCGCCGGCGCCAAGGTCGAGGTGGTGGGCGGCGACGAGGTGATCCCCGCCGCCAAGGACAAGTCGCTGGGCGGGGGCGCGCCGGCGGGCACCACGCCCGCCACGCGCTGATCGAGGGGCCGCCCCGTGAGCCCGTCGCGCCTGTTCATCCTGCGGCCCGTGGCCACCACGCTGTCGATGGTGGCCATCCTGATCGCGGGCTTCATCGCTTACCGCATGCTGCCGGTGTCGGCGCTGCCCGAAGTCGACTACCCCACCATCCAGGTGACCACGCTGTATCCGGGCGCCAGCCCGGACGTGATGACGTCGCTGGTGACCTCGCCGCTGGAACGGCAGTTTGGCCAGATGCCGGGCCTGAACCAGATGTCGTCGACCAGTTCGGGCGGCGCCTCGGTCATCACCATGCAGTTCAACTTGACGCTGCCGCTGGACGTGGCCGAGCAGCAGGTGCAGGCCGCCATCAACGCGGCATCCAACCTGCTGCCAAGCGACCTGCCGGTGCCGCCGACCTACAACAAGGTCAACCCGGCCGACGCGGCGGTGCTGACGCTGGCCATCACCTCGCCCACCATGCCGCTGCCGCAGGTGCGCGACCTGGTCGATACGCGGGTGGCGCAGAAGCTGTCGCAGATCCCCGGCGTGGGCCTGGTGAGCGTGGCGGGCGGGCAGCGTCCGGCCGTGCGGGTGCAGGTCAATCCGCAGGCGCTGGCGGCCAATGGCCTGGGGCTGACCGACCTGCGCGCCGCCGTGGTGGGCGCCAACGTCAACCAGCCCAAGGGCAACCTGGACGGGCCGCTGCGCTCGACCACCATCAACGCCAATGACCAGCTCAAGTCGCCCACCGACTACAACGACCTGATCATCGCCTACAAGAACAACGCGCCGCTGCGCCTGTCGGACGTGGCGCGCGCGGTCGAGGGCGCCGAGGACACGCGCCAGGCCGCCTGGGCCGGCGACAAGCCGGCCATCCTGCTGAACATCCAGCGCCAGCCCGGCGCCAACGTCATCGACGTGGTCAACCGCATCCAGGCGCTGCTGCCGCAGCTGCGCGCGGCGCTGCCGGCCACGCTGGACGTGGCGGTGGTGTCCGACCGCACGCAGACCATCCGCGATTCGGTGGCCGACGTGCAGTTCGAGATGCTGCTGGCCGTGGCGCTGGTGGTGATGGTGACCTTCGTGTTCCTGCGCAGCCTGACCGCGACGCTGATTCCCAGCGTGGTGGTGCCGCTGTCGCTGGTGGGCACCTTCGGCATCATGTACCTGGCCGGCTTCTCCATCAACAACCTGACGCTGATGGCGCTGACCATCGCCACCGGCTTCGTGGTGGACGACGCCATCGTCATGATCGAGAACATCGCCCGCCACATCGAAGAGGGCGAGACGCCGCTGCAGGCCGCGCTCAAGGGCGCGCAGCAGATCGGCTTCACGTTGATCTCGCTGACCTTCTCGCTGATCGCGGTGCTGATCCCGCTGCTGTTCATGACCGAGGTGGTGGGGCGGCTGTTCCGCGAATTCGCCATCACGCTGGCGGTGTCGATCCTGATTTCGCTGGTGGTGTCGCTGACGCTGACGCCGATGATGTGCGCGCGCCTGCTGCGCGCCGAATCCGAGCAGAAGCACGGGCGCTTTCACCAGGTCACCGGCGCCTTCATCGACCGCACCATCGCCGCCTACGACCGCATGCTGCAGAAGGTGCTGCGCCACCAGCCGCTGACGTTGCTGGTGGCCCTGGCCACTTTCGCGCTGACGGTGCTGTTGTACATCCTGGTTCCCAAGGGCTTTTTCCCGCAGCAGGATACCGGGCTGATCCAGGCCATCACGCAGGCGCCGCAGTCCATTTCGTTCACCGCCATGGCCGAGCGCCAGCAGGCGGCGGCGCGGCTGGCGCTGGAGGATCCGGACGTGCAGGCGGTGTCGTCCTTCATCGGCGTGGACGGCAGCAACGCCACCCTCAGCGCCGGCCGCATGCAGATCGCGCTCAAGCCGCAGGCCGAGCGCAACGGCGACCTGCGCACGGTCATGGCGCGGCTGCAGCAAGCCTTCGGCAAGCAGGACGGCCTGACCGTCTACATGCAGCCGGTGCAGGACCTGACCATCGAGGACCGGGTCAGCCGCACGCAGTACCAGATGACGCTGTCCAACCCGGACCTGAAGGTGCTGAGCGAATGGACGCCCAAGCTGATCGACCGGCTGCGCCAGGTGCCGGGCCTGAAGGACGTGACCGATGACCTGCAGGACGACGGCCTGCAGACCTGGGTCGAGATCGACCGCGACGCCGCCTCGCGCCTGGGCATCACCGCCTCCGTGGTGGACGAGGCGCTGTACGACGCGTTCGGCCAGCGCCTGATTTCGACCATCTTCACCCAGTCGAACCAGTACCGCGTGGTGCTGGAGGTGCAGCCGCAGTTCCAGATGAACCCGGCCGCGCTGGGGCAGATCCACGTGCCGACCTCGACCGGCGCGCAGGTGCCGCTGTCGTCCATCGCCCGCATCACCGAGGGCAAGACGGTGCTGGCGGTGAACCGGCTGGACCAGTTCCCGATGGTGACGGTGTCGTTCAACCTGGCGCCGGGCGCGTCGCTGTCGGCCGCGGTCGAGGCAATCACCGCGGCCGAGGCCGAGATCGGCATGCCGGCCAGCGTCGAGACGCGCTTCCAGGGGGCGGCGCTGGCGTTCCAGAATTCGCTGTCGAGCACGCTGTGGCTGATCCTGGCGGCCATCGTCACCATGTACATCGTGCTGGGCGTGCTGTACGAAAGCTATATCCACCCGATCACTATCCTGTCGACGCTGCCGTCGGCCGGGGTGGGGGCACTGCTGGCGCTGCTGATCAGCGGCACCGAGCTGGACATGATCGGCATCATCGGCATCATCCTGCTGATCGGCATCGTCAAGAAGAACGCCATCATGATGATCGACTTCGCGCTCGACGCCGAGCGCAAGCGCGGCCTGTCGCCGCGCGCGGCGATCCATGAGGCGGCGCTGCTGCGCTTCCGGCCGATCCTGATGACCACGCTGGCGGCGTTGTTCGGCGCGCTGCCGCTGATGCTGTCCACGGGCACCGGCGCCGAGCTGCGCCAGCCGCTGGGCCTGGTGATGGTGGGCGGCCTGCTGCTGAGCCAGGTGCTGACGCTGTTCACCACGCCCGTGATCTACCTGATGTTCGACCGCATGTCGCGGCGCTGGCGCGGCATGCGCGAGGCGCGCGCCGGGAGCGCGCCGTGATCCTGTCGGCGCCCTTCATCGTCCGGCCGGTGGCGACCACGCTGTTGTCGCTGGCGGTCGTGCTGGCGGGCATGCTGTCGTTCTTCCTGTTGCCGGTGGCGCCGCTGCCGCAGATGGACATTCCCACCATCTCGGTGTCGGCCAGCCTGCCGGGCGCCAGCCCCGAGACCATGGCGTCCAGCGTCGCCACGCCGCTGGAGCGTTCGCTGGGCAGCATCGCCGGCGTGACCGAGATGACCTCCAGCAGCTCGCAGGGCTCGACCCGCGTGACGCTGCAGTTCGACCTGTCGCGCGACATCAACGGCGCCGCGCGCGACGTGCAGGCGGCCATCAATGCCGCCCGCTCGCTGCTGCCCACCAGCCTGCGCAGCAACCCCACGTACCACAAGTCCAATCCGTCGGACGCGCCGATCATGACGCTGGCGATGACGTCCGATACGCTCAGCCAGGGCCAGATGTACGACCTGGCCTCGACCATCGTGGCGCAGAAACTGTCGCAGGTGGACGGGGTCGGCGAGGTCACGGTGGGCGGCAGTTCGCTGCCGGCGGTGCGCGTGACCGTGCTGCCGGGCGCGCTGGCCAATCGCGGCGTGTCGCTGGACGAGGTGCGCACGGCGCTGGCCAATGCCAACGCCAACCGGCCCAAGGGCGTGCTGGAGAATGACCAGTACCACTGGCAGATCATGGTCAACGACCAGCTCAGCCGCGCCGAACAATACCGGCCGCTGATCGTGGCCTGGCGCGACGGCGCGCCGGTGCGGGTGTCGGACGTGGCCAAGGTCGAGGACTCCGTCGAGGACCTGTTCCAGACCGGCTTCTACAACCAGCGCAACGCGATCCTGATGATCGTGCGGCGCCAGGCCGACGCCAACATCATCGAGACCGTGGACGCGGTGCGCGCGCAACTGCCGACGCTGCTGGCGCTGATGCCGGCCGACGTGCAGCTGACCGTGGCGCAGGACCGCACGCCCAGCATCCGCGCCTCGCTGCACGAGGCCGAGCTGACGCTGATCATCGCGGTGGGCCTGGTGGTGCTGGTGGTGTTGCTGTTCCTGCGGCGCTGGCGCGCGGCCATCATTCCCAGCGTCGCGGTGCCGGTGTCGCTGATCGGCACCTTCTGCATCATGTATCTGTGCGGGTTCACGCTCAACACCATTTCGCTGATGGCGCTGATCGTGGCCACCGGCTTCGTGGTGGACGACGCCATCGTGGTGCTGGAGAACATCATGCGCCACGTCGAGAACGGCATGTCGCCGATGCGGGCGGCGCTGCGCGGCTCGCGCGAGGTGGGCTTCACGGTGCTGTCGATGAGCCTGTCGCTGGTGGCGGTATTTATCCCGATCCTGCTGATGGGCGGGGTGGCGGGACGCCTGTTCCGGGAATTCGCGGTGACGCTGTCGGCCTCCATCATGGTGTCGCTGGTGGTGTCGCTGACGCTGACGCCGATGATGTGCGCGCGCCTGCTCAAGGCCGAGCCCAAGGAACCGAAGCCGCCCGGCCGCCTGGCGCGCTGGGCGGAACGCGGCTTCGACTGGATGCAGGACGGTTACCGCCGCAGCCTGGCCTGGGCGCTGGCGCATGGCCGCCTGATGATGCTGGTGCTGGCGGCGGCGGTCGGCCTGAACGTGTACCTGTACACCGTCGTGCCCAAGGGCTTCTTCCCGCAGCAGGACACCGGCCAGCTGCTGGGCTTTTTCCGGGTGGACCAGGGCACCTCGTTCCAGGCCACGGTGCCCAAGCTGGAGGCTTTGCGCAAGGTGGTGCTGGCCGATCCGGCGGTGCAGAGCATGACCGGTTACGCGGGCGGCCGCGGCGGCAGCAATAGCAGCTTCATGCAGATCCAGCTCAAGCCGCTGGGGGAACGCAAGGTATCGGCCGACCAGGTCATCAACCGGCTGCGGGCGCGGTTGCAGAACATGCCGGGCGCGCGCATGTTCCTGGTGGCGCAGCAGGACATCCGGGTCGGCGGCCGCCAGAGCCAGGGCTCGTATGACTACACCCTGATGTCCGGCGACCTGCAATTGCTGCGCGCCTGGATGCCCAAGGTGCAGCAGGCCATGGCGAAGGTTCCCGAGATCACCGACGTCGATACCGACGTCGAGGACAAGGGCCGCGAGATCAACCTGGTGATCGACCGCGATGCCGCCACGCGGCTGGGCGTGAGCATGGCCACCATTTCCACGGTGCTGAACAATTCCTTCAGCCAGCGGCAGGTGTCGGTGATGTACGGACCGCTGAACCAGTACCACGTGGTGCTGGGGGTGGACCAGAGGTTCGCGCAGGACATCGAGTCGCTCAAGCAGGTCGAGGTCATCACCTCGACCGGCGCGCGGGTGCCGATGGCGGCCTTCGCCCGCTTCGAGAACGCCAACGCGCCGCTGAGCGTGCAGCATCAGGGCCTGTTCGTGGCCGACACGGTGTCGTTCAGCCTGGCGCCGGGCGTGTCGCTGGGCCAGGCCACCGCCGCCATCGACGCGGCGGTGGCGCGCATCGGCCTGCCGTCGGATCAGATCCAGGCCGGCTTCCAGGGCACGGCGGCGGTGCTGCAGCAGACGCTGGCGCAGCAGCCCTGGCTGATCCTGGCGGCGCTGGTCACGATGTACATCGTGCTGGGCATCCTGTACGAGAGCTTCGTGCATCCGCTGACGATCCTGTCGACGCTGCCGTCGGCCGGGCTGGGCGCGCTGCTGGCCCTGCTGCTGGTGCGCACCGATTTCACGCTGATCGCGCTGATCGGGGTGTTCCTGCTGATCGGCATCGTCAAGAAAAACGCCATCATGATGGTGGACTTCGCGCTGGAGGCCGAGCGCAACCAGCACATGGCGCCGCGCGAAGCCATCTTCCAGGCCTGCCTGACACGGTTCCGCCCCATCATGATGACCACCATGGCCGCCATATTCGGCGCCTTGCCGCTGGTGCTGGCCACCGGCGCCGGCGTCGAGATGCGCCAGCCGCTGGGCATCACCATCGTGGGCGGGCTGGTGCTGAGCCAGATTCTCACGCTGTACACCACGCCCGTGGTCTATCTTTACCTTGACCGCTTCCGCCTCTGGGCCGCGCGCGGGCGCGCCCGGCGCGGCGGGGCCGCTTCGATAGAACAACCATGATCCGCAACGCCAAGCTTTTCCCCCATGCATTCCTGCCGCGCGCCGGCCTGACGCTGGCGCTGTGCGCGGCGCTGGCCGCCTGCGCCGTCGGCCCCGACTACCAGCGCCCCGCGCTGGACGTGGGCGCGGCCTACAAGGAAGGACAGGTCGAGGTGCCAGGCTGGAAGCGGGCCGAACCGCGCGACGACGTCGACCGCGGACAATGGTGGCGCGTCTACGACGACGCCACGCTCAACGGACTGGTGGACAACCTGAATGCGTCCAACCAGACCATCGCCCAGGCCGAGGCCAACTACCGGCAGGCGTTGGGGCTGGTGCGTGGCGCGCGCGCCGGGTTCTTCCCCACGGTGGGCGCGGGCGCCGGCCTGACGCGCTCGGGCAGCGGCGGCGGCAACGGTTCGTCGTCCTCGTCGGCCGGCGGCGGCAATGTGTCCAACCAGTACTCGCTGACCGGCAACGTCAGTTGGGAACTGGATGTGTGGGGGCGGGTGCGCCGCAGCGTCGAGTCTTCCGAGGCCAGCGCCGCGGCCAGCCTGGCTGATCTGGCCGCCACGCGCCTGAGCGCGCAGGCCGCCCTGGTGCAGGCCTATCTGCAATTGCGCGTGCTGGATGAGCAGAAGCGCCTGCTGGACGCCACCGTGGCGGCCTACGAGAAGTCGCTGCAGCTGACGCAGAACCGCTACAACGTTGGCGTGGCGGGGCAGTCGGACGTGGCGGTGGCGCGCACCCAGGTCGAAAGCACGCGCGCGCAGTCGATCGACCTGGACTGGCAGCGCGGCCAGTACGAACATGCCATCGCGGTGCTGATGGGACAGGCGCCGTCGCGCTTCAGCCTGCCGCCGGCGCCGTTCTCGCTGCAACTGCCGCAGATTCCGGTGGGCCTGCCGTCCGAGCTGCTGGAGCGCCGTCCCGACGTGGCTGCCGCCGAGCGCCGCGCCGCCGCCGCCAATGCGCAGATCGGCGTGGCGCAGGCGGCCTGGTTCCCCAGCCTGACCCTGTCCGCCGACGGGGGCTTTCGCAACGGCCAGTTCGCCGAGCTGCTGACCGCGCCGGCGCGCTTCTGGTCGCTGGGGCCGGCGCTGGCGTTGACGATTTTCGATGGCGGCGCGCGCCAGGCGCAGGTCGAGCAGGCGCGCGCATCCTACGATGCGCAGGCGGCCGCGTACCGGCAGGCGGCGCTGACAGGATTGCGCGAGGTCGAGGACTATCTGATCCAGCTGCGGGTGATGGAAAACGAACAGACGGTGCAGCGCCGCGCATTGGAATCGGCGCGCGAATCGCTGCGGCTGATGCAGAACCAGTACAAGGCCGGGCTGGTCGATTACTTGAGCGTGGCGGTGGTCGACGCCACCGCGCTCAGCAATGAGCGCAGCGCGCTCAGCCTGTACGGCAACCGCCTGATTGCCAGCGTCAACCTGATCGTCGCGCTGGGCGGAGGCTGGCAGAGCGTGGCGCGGGCCGGCGCGCAGCCGGCCAGCCAACCTTAGTAGGGATAACGCCCGACTCCTCCTTCTCCCGATTGACAAGCCGGGGCCCCGGGTTCCTAATGCGGAAAAAGTGACCGTGCGGTCACGTCGGGCGTCAGCCCACGATGCGACACCCCGCCCATGGCGAGGCCGGCCGCGTCGAACCGCGAAGTACCGATGCACCCGATTCCGTTTGATCAATCGAACACTTCACACGAAGGGGAAAGAGGATGGGCAGGTTGTTTCGTGCAGGGACCGGCGCAGCCGCGGCGTGCGCCGGCGTGATCGCGATGGCGGCAGGCATGGCCGCGCCGGCGGCCGCGGCAACGTGGCCGCAGCGGCCCATTACGCTGATCGTGCCGTTCCCGCCCGGCGGCACCACCGATATCTTCGCGCGCACCATCGCCGAGCACATGCGGCCGGCGCTGGGCCAGTCCATCGTGGTCGAGAACAAGCCGGGCGCCGCCGGCAACCTGGGCGTGGCCGCCGCGGCCCGCGCCCAGCCGGACGGCTACACCATCGTGCTGGGTTCGGTCGGCACCCAGAGCGTCAACCAGTTCCTCTACGGCAACATCGGCTTCAATCCCGCCACCGACCTGGTGCCGCTGGGCATGATCGCGTCCACGCCCAACGTGATGGCGGTCGCGGCCGGCTCGCCGTGGCGCACGCTGCAGGACGTCATGGCCGCGGTGAAGAAAGACCCGGGCAAGTATTCCTACGCCTCGCCCGGCATCGGTTCGTCGGTGCACCTGACCGGCGCCTATTTCGAGTCGATGGCCGGCCTGCAGATGCTGCACGTGCCATTCAAGGGCTCGTCGGCGGCGATTCCCGCGGTGATCGGCGGCCAGGTCGACATCCTGATGGACAACCTGCCCAGCTCGATGGCCGCGCTCAAGTCGGGCGACCGCCTGCGGGGCATCGCGGTCACGTCGGCCGAGCGCAGCCCCGCCGCGCCCGACCTGCCCACCATGGCCGAAGCCGGCCTGCCCGGTTTCGAAGTCACCGCATGGTCGGGCCTGTATGCGCCGCGCGGCACGCCGGCGCCGGTGGTCGACAAGCTGATCGCGGCGATGAAGCAGGCGCTGCAATCGCCGGCCCTGAAGCAGTCGCTGGCGCAAGGCGGCGCCACCCCGGGCAACCTGTTCGGCGCGGATCTGGCGGCCTTCGAGGTGAAGGAGCGTGACAAGTGGGGCAAGCTGATCCAGAGCCGCGGCATCAAGGCGGACTGAGGCGGCCAGGCCGGCCGCGATCTTCCGCAAGCGCCGGCCTGAAGCGCCGGCGGTGCGAGGCCGGGACGGGCCTTCAGGCGGCCAGCGCGAATGCCGCCGGATCGACGGCGGGGCGGCGCCCGCGCATCAGGTCCACCAGCATCCGAGCGCTGCCCGCTGCCAGCGTGAAACCCAGGCCGCCATGCCCGGCGTTCAGCCACAGATTGCGCCACGGCGTGGCGCCGATCAGCGGCTTGCCATCGGGACGCGCGGGGCGCAGGCCGGCCCAGGGCTGCGGCGCGCCAGCGGGATTCAGGCGCGGGAAGAAGCGCGCCACGTCCGCCTCCAGGCTGCCGGTGCGCAGCCGGTCGATGGCCGCATCGGCGGCGCCGATATCGACCATGCCCGCGACCCGCAGCCGCTGCCCCAGCCGCGCATAGACGACCTTGCGGCCGATATCGCTGATGCTCGACATCGGCGCGACGCTGTCGGGCGTCAGAGTGTAGGTCAGGCTGTAGCCCTTGAGCGGATAGATGCGCAGGTCCAGTCCGATGCGGCGCGCCAGCGCCTGGGCGCCGATGCCGCCGGCCAGCACGTAGTTGTCGGCCCGCAGCTCGCCCCGCGGCGTGTCCAGCGCGACGATGCGGCCGTTCTCGCCGCGCAGCGCCGTGACCGGCGTGTCGAAGTGAAAGTCCACCGGGCCGGGCGTGGCGCGCAGCAGCCGCTCCAGTTCCGTGCACAGGCGCAGGCAGTCGCCGGCATCCTCGGTCGGCGTGTAGATGGCGCCGGCGATGCTGGCGCCGATGTCGGCCAGCGCCGGCTCCAGGTCCAGGCAGGCCTGGCGGTCCAGCGCGCGCTGCTCGCAACCGAGCGTGGCCTGGTAGTCCATCTGCGCCAGCGCGCGGCCATAGGCGGCGGCGTCCTGGTACACCAGCAGCTTGCCGCGCGAACTGAAATCGAAATCGGGCCGCTCGCGGCCGACCAGCTCGTGCACGCACTGACGGCTGTAGAGGCCCAGCGCCAGCAGTTCGCGCGTGGTGGCGCGGCTCTTGCCGCGGGTGCAGGCGCGCAGGAAGTCCAGGCACCAGCGCCATTGCGCCGGATCCAGCCGCGGCCGCCAGCGCAGCGGCGTGTCGCGCCCCAGCAGCCAGGCCGGCAGCTTGGGCAGCACGGCGGGGTCGGCCAGCGGCGCGACGAAGCTGTAGCTGAGCTGGGCGCCGTTGGCCCGGCTGGTGGCCAGGCCCGGGCCCGGGCTGGCGTCGACCACGCTGACCCGATGGCCTTCGTGGTGCAGGTAGTAGGCGGTGGCCATGCCGACCACGCCCGCGCCGATGACGATTGTGTGCATGATGCTCCGGAAAAGGGGCGGCGCGCGCCGACGACGCCGGATGGCGGGGTTCAGGCAGCCCAGGCGGGCGTCTCGAAACCGGGCGCGGCGCGTTCCGCGCCGCGCAGCAGGCGGCCGGGCCGGGCGCCGGTGGCCGCGCCGCCTTCTTCCACCAATTGGCCGTTGACCAGCACCGCCTGGATGCCGGCGGACGGTTGCAGCGGTTCGGCGAAGGTGGCCAGGTCGGCCACCACGGCCGGGTCGAACACCACCACGTCGGCATAACAGCCGGCGCGCAGCACGCCGCGGTCGCGCAGGCCGAACTGGGCCGCCGTCAGGCTGGTCATGCGGCGGATCGCCTCTTCCATGCCCAGCACCCGCATCTCGCGCACGTAGCGCCCCAGCACCCGCGAGAACGCGCCCCACAGGCGCGGATGCGGCCGCTGGTCGTGGGGCAGGCCGTCGGAGCCGATCATCACGCTGCCATGGCCGATGACGCGCTTGACGTCGTCCTCGTCCATCGAGAAGTAGATGGCGCCGCCGGGCGACAGTTCCTCGGCCAGGCGCTGCGGATCCTTGCCCTCGCGCGCCGCCAGTTCGCGCAGGTCCACGCCCTGGATCTCGGGCCGCGTCTGCGACCAGGTGACGATGATCTTTTCGCCGGCCGGCACGCGGCGCGGCTCCAGGATGGTGGACGAGGCGGCGTAGGGGTAGACGTCCATGCCCAGCGGCTGGTCGGCGCGGGCGCGGTCGAACAGCGCCAGCGTTTCGGCGGTGCGGCCGTGGTTGTGCTTGCCGGTGACCTTGTGGTGCGACAGGATCGCCGGCACGTCGGCGGCGCGGCCGATCAGGAAGGCTTCTTCCATGGCATCGCAGACGTGGTCGGCCTCGTCGCGCAGGTGGGTGGTGTACAGGCCCTGCCAGGACGCCAGCGGCTCGGCCACCCCGATCACCTCTTCGGTGCTGGCGTGCATCGCGGTGGGGTAGTACAGGCCGGTGGACAGGCCCGCCGCGCCGGCGGCCATGGCCTGGTCCAGCGCATGGCGCATGGCGGCGATCTCGCGCTTGTCGGCGGGGCGGTCCAGGCGCTCCATGGCCGACACCCGCAGGCTGGAATGGCCCACCAGCGCCAGGCTGTTGACCGCCGCCGGGCTGGCGTCGAGGGCCGCGGCGTAGTCTTGCATGCGGGCGTACAGTTCGCCGGTGTGCTGCGCCAGCAGGTTCAATGGGGGCGGCACCGTATCGCCGGGCGCGTGCACCGGCGCCAGGCTGATGCCGCAGTTGCCGGTGATCACGGTGGTGACGCCCTGGCTGACCTTGGGCCGCATCAGCGGCGAGCCGAGCAGGGCGCGGTCATCGTGGGTGTGGCAGTCGATGAAGCCCGGCGCCACCACCCGGCCGCTCGCGTCGATGCGGCGCCGCGCCCGCCAGCCCGAGCCGTCGCCGATGGCGGCGATGCGTTCGCCGTTGATCGCCACGTCGGCGCGGCGCGCGGGGCCGCCCAGGCCGTCGGCGATCAGGCCGCCGCTGATGATGAGGTCGTATTCCTGCGGGTCGGGTTGCGCGGGCATGGGGGTGTCAGGTCTCGGTGTCGGCGGGCGGCCGGGGTTTCTTGCGGCGCGCTTCCAGGTTGGCCAGGGATTCTTGGTTGAGCGAGTCGGGAAAGCCGTGCTTGACCAGGTGTTCGAGCGCGCCATTGATGCGGTCCCAGCCTTCCTGCGTGCGCAGCGGCACGCCCAGGAAGTGGCTTTCGGTCTTGGCGCGCAGCATCAGGTACAGCACGCCCGCCAGCATCACGCTGACCACGGCGGGCGCGTCCATGTCGTCGGTCAGGCCGTCGACGCGGTCGATGAAGCCGCGCGCGGCGCGTTCGCGGCGTTCGGCCAGCGGCGCGGATACCTCGTTGCGTTCGATCAGTTCCCAGCGCCGCACCTCGCGCAGCGTCTCGTTGCCGGCCAGCGCGTCGATCTGCGCGCGCAGCATCGACAGCACCAGTTCGCCGGGGCTGCGCTGGCTGGATTCGTCGGCCGCCAGCAGGCCGGGGTTGCGGGTCCAGAAGTCCTGTTCCTGCATCCAGGCCAGCATCAGGCCGGGCATGCCGTCGAAATAGCGGTAGATCAGTTCCTTGCTGACGCCGGCGCGCTTGGCGATGGCGTTGATGCCCACGCCGCCCATGCCGGTTTCCTTGATCTGGTCTTCCAGGGCCTGCAGTATCTGGCGCTCGGTATTCTCACGTCGGGACATTGGCCGGTTCCTTCATGATGAGGAGGGAGCGGGCGGGGTCCGGCAGACCGGACACCCGACCGTCGGCCATGTCCACAACCAGTTCGCTGACGGTATGGCCGATATGCCTGCCATCTTGCCAGACTTCGCTGCCCAGGTAGACGGCATTGGCGCGCCGCCGCGTCGCCGGCAGCGACGGGTCGGCCTGTTCGATGCCGGTGACGCGCAGGCGGTCGTCCACCAGCACCCGGTCGCGCGGGCCGGCGCTGATGGCCACGGGCGCGCGCAGGCTCAGGGCGCGGTAGGCGCCGACGCCGCCGGCCAGCAGGTGCCAGGCCAGATCGGCCATGGCCTCGGCCAGGGGCGGGCAGGGGAAGATCGAATTGTGCAGGACCGCCAGCCGGCAGGCGCCGTCGTCGCGCCAGGCCTGTCCCTGGTCGGGCCGGCGCGCCACGCGGGCGCTGTTGCCCCAGGCCAGTTGGCCCGCCGCGGACAGCGCGATCAGGCCGGCGTCGACTTCCGGATGGGCCCGCAGCACCTCGGCCACGGCGACCCCCGCGGCCTCGCCCGCCGCCAGGCGTCGCAGCACGGCCTGGTTCAGCGGCACGCCGTCGGCGCCGGGCCGGTTGGGCAGGCGGTGGCCGGTCACCAGGCCGACCCCGTCGGCGCCGGGCAGGAACTGCGCCAGCGGTTCGGGGCGGTCGGGGCCGCTTTCGATCAGGGCGGCATGGCGCGCCCGCAGCCAATCCGGCGGCAGGTCCAGCGCGGTCACGCCGCCGCGCTGGACGGTCGCGTGCCGCGCGCGGCCCTGCTCGTCCAGCACCGCGAACACGGCGAAGCCGCCGATGGCGCCGTGCCCCAGCAGCTCGGCGCCCAGGGCGGCGGCGCGTACCGCCGCGCCGGCGTTCGGTCCGTAAGCCGCGATGCCGATGGTCATGCCTGGTTCCTAGTCCGTGTTGCTCGTCACGGGATCGACGATGTTCAGGTTGGTGATGAAGCGCTGGAACAGCATGGCCAGCGCCAGCGGCGGCAGGGCGGCCAGCATGCTGGCGGCGGCGAACAGCCCCAGGTCGGCGCGAAAGCCCGGCATCAGCGGCGACAGGCCCAGCAGCGCCGCCGACAGCGTCTGCGCCGAGGTGCCGCCGGTCAGCACGATGGCGAACAGCAGGTCGTTCCAGCCCACCAGGAAGGCGATGATGAAGGCCGCCGCGATGCCCGGCAGCGCCATCGGCAGCGTCACGTGCCGCAGCATCTGCCAGCGGGTGCAGCCGTCCATGCGCGCGGCCCGTTCGATCTCGACCGGCAGCGAGGCGAAATAGCCCATCAGCACCCACGACAGCAGCGGGATCACGGCGGTCAGGTAGACGATCCACAGCCCGAACAGGCTGCCGGCCAGGCCGATGGCGGCGAAGAACACGTAGTAAGGAATCAGCAGCGCGATCGGCGGCAGCGTGCGCGAGGCCAGCAGCACGTACAGCAGCGGTCCCTTGAACGGAAACTCGAAGCGCCCCAGCACATAGCCGGCCAGCGTGGCGATGGCGGTGCCGGCGGCCGCGGCCGGCAGCGCCACCAGCGCGCTGTTGACGAAGCCGGCCATGATGGCGCGGGTCTGGCCGCCGAAGATCGAATCGGAACTGGACAGGCCCAGCACCCGCAGGTAGTTCTCGAAGGTGTAGCCGCCCGCATGGTGCGCCACGCCCATGATGATGGCCGACTCGTCCATGAACGAGGCCTTCAGCGTCCAGTACAGCGGGAACAGGCACCAGAACGCCACCAGGGCCACGCCCGCGCCCACCAGCCAGGGGCGCCAGCCTTCGCCGGCCACGCGGGCCGCGTCATTGCGCATGGTTGCCTCCTTGCGGGCGCTTCTTGCGGATCAGCATGAAGTAGGCGGTGGCCAGCAGCAGCGACAGCACCGTCAGCAGGAACGCGGCGGCCGAGGCCAGGCCGTACTTCGAGAACTCGAAGTTGTAGCGGAAGATCAGCAGCGGCAGGATCTGCGTGGACGTGCCGGGCCCGCCGCGCGTCAGCGAGAACAGCAGGTCGAACTGGCGCACGGCCTCCACCGTCATCACCACCAGCACGATCAGCGTGGTGTGCTTCAGGTGCGGCAGCGTGATGTGGCGAAAGCGCGCCAGCGGACCGGCGCCGTCCACCCGCGCGGCGCGGTACAGGTCGCGCGGAATGGTCTGCAGCGCCGCCAGGTAGAAGAAGCTGCCCAGCGGCGCGACGTGCCAGACGAAGGCCAGCGCCACCCAGAACAGGGCCCAGTCGCTGCTCAGCCACACCGTGCCCGGCCCGGCCAGTCCGAGCGGCGCCAGCAGTCCCGTGAGCGCGCCGAAGCTGGGGTTGAGCAGGAACGAGAACACCGTCGCCGTCACCACCTGCGACATGGCCCACGGCAGCAACGCCAGGCCGCGCACCAGGCCGCGCAGCGGCATGTCCTCGTTCAGTACCAGGGCGATGCCCAGCGCTGCCACGAACGAGCCGGCCACGCACATCGCCACGAAGCCCAGGCTGCGCCAGATGGCGTCGGTGACGGCGCTGTCGGACAGCACCTCGGCATACAGGTCGGCGCCGACGAATTCCTGGGTCCGCAGTATCGCGTTGGTGTCGTGCAGGCTGAGCCAGAATGAATAGCCCAGCGGCACGCCGATGATGAGGGTGTTGAGCGCGTACACCGCGATGATCACCGTGAGCGCGAAGCCCAGGTCCGACATCTCCTTGCCGCCGCGCGCGGGCAGCGGCAGGGACGCGCGCGGCAGGCTGGCGGCGCTCATGCGCGCGGCTCCTCGCCGCCATGGACCCGCAGGCCGGCGGCGTCGAACAGGTAGAGGCGGGCCGCGGGCAGCGCCAGCGCGATCGGCGCGCCGACTTCGTAGCGCCGTTCCGGCGACAGGCGGGCGCGCAGGCGCGGGCCGTCCTCGCCGGCGGTGATGACGTCGACGAACTGGTCCGATCCGACCGGCTCCACCGCCCACACCTGGCCTTGCAGCAGCAAGCCGTCGCCGGCCAGCGGCGCCGGCGCCATGGCCTCGGGGCGGATGCCGATCGCCGCCTGGCTGCCCGCCGGCAGCCGGCGCGCGGCGGCCGCCAGCGCGGCGGGCAGCGGATAGGCGCCGCCCGCGGTGCGCAGCGCCGGCGCGCCGTCTTGCGCTTCCAGCGTGCCGCGCAGGAAGTTCATGCCGGGGTTGCCGATGAAGTCCGCCACTTCCATGGTCGCGGGGCGACGGTAGATGGTGTCCGGGTCGGCGAACTGCAGCAGGTTGCCGCCCGACATGACGGCGATGCGGTCCGCCAGCGTCATGGCCTCGACCTGGTCGTGGGTGACGTAGATGAAGGTCGCGTTCAGGCTGCGATGCAGGCGCTTGAGCTCGACCCGCATGTCGGTGCGCAGCTTGGCGTCCAGGCTGGACAGCGGCTCGTCGAACAGGAACAGGTCGGGGTCGCGCACCACCGCGCGGCCGATGGCCACGCGCTGGCGCTGCCCGCCCGACAGCTGGTAGGGCTTGCGGTCCAGCATCGATTCGACCCGCAGCAGCGCGGCCGCCCGCTCGACCTTGCCGCGCACTTCGGCGGCCGGCAGCTTCTGCATGCGCAGCGGAAAGCCGATGTTCTCGCGCACCGTCATGTGCGGATACAGCGCGATGCTCTGGAACACCATGGCCACGTTGCGCCGGTGCGGCGGCACCTGGTCCACGCGCCGGTCGTCGATGCGGATCTGGCCGCCGGTGGGCGTGTCCAGGCCGGCGATCATGTTCAGCGTGGTGGTCTTGCCGCAGCCCGACGGCCCCAGCAGCACCACGAATTCGCCGTCGCGGATGTCCAGGTCGAGCGAGCGCACCGCCTGGAAGTGGGTGTATGACTTCTCGATGCCTTGCAGGGAGACGCTGGCCATGTCATCAGCTCCGCTTGAGGATCTTGGCGTACTTCTTGTACAGGCCGTCCCAGCGCGCGCGCAGCTCGGTGGCCACTTGCGCGGGCGTGCGGGTGCCCTTGATCAGCATGTCCTGCGCGATCATCTCATGCATGCCGGTATCCCATTCCTGGTACCAGGGGGCCTTCAGGATATTGGCGGCCACGGCCTTCTCGCGCCCCTCGAACAGCCATTGGTAGACCTGCTCCCGATGCGCCGGGTACATCCATTTCATGATGGCGGCGCGGCTTTCGGGATCGCGGTAAAGCTCGGGAAAGGGCACTTCCAGGTTGGCCTTGGCGATCCAGTTCTTGTGCGTGGTCAGTTGCCCGGCGCGGTCGCGGTAGCCGAAGTACTTCACCAGTTCCCACAGCGCGGCCTGCTCGGCGTCGCTGCGCTTGCGTGTCGACATGCACAACAGCGCATGCCCCACCAGCACGGTGTCGTGGGTGGCGCCCGGCACCACCGGGTTGTAGCTGGAGTATTCGGCGATCTGGCTCTTGGCGGGATCGTTGTAGTTGAAGCTGTAGTAATCGATGTTCAGGTGGAAGGCGTGCTGGCCCTTCATCCAGGAGCTGGAGGTCTCGGTGCCCGACCACGTCAGCACGGCGCGCTGCACCAGTTCATCGTCCCACCAGCGCTTCCAGTCGCTCAGCACCTTGGTCAGCGGCGTGTCGGGGCCGAAGGTCGCGCGCAGCTCGCCGTCGACGAAGCGCTCGCCCTCGGCGAAGCATTGCGCGATCAGGGCCCATGGCAGGCCGGTCCAGGCGTTGTACCAGGGCATCAGCATCGGGTGCTGCGCCAACCCTTTTTGCTTGATTTCGCGCGCCTGCTTTTCGACCGTGGCCCAGTCCCGCGGGTAGTCGGCGGCGTTGGCGGTGCCCCCGTAGCCCGCCTCGCCCAGCATCTTCTCGTTGCGGAACAGCGCGTAGGGGCCGCCGTTGTAATAGGTCAGGCCGAGGTAGCGGCCGTCGGTGGCCTTGGCGTCCTCGACGATGCCGGGGAACATCTGCTTCTGGATGTCCGCCAGCCCGGGCATGTCGTCGATCGGGCGGATCCAGCCGGCCGCGTACCAGCGCGAGGCCTGGCCGCGCTGCGCATAGAACATGTCCAGCGGCGCCTTGGCGGCCAGTTGGGTTTCCAGCACGGCGGCGTAGTCGCCGGGAATCGGCGACAGATTCACCGGCACGCCGCTTTCCTGCGTGAAGCGGGCGGCGCCCTGTTGCACGATCTCGCTGCCCCAGGGCCAGAAGGCGAAGGTCAGCGGCGAGGCGGCCTGTGCCAGCGCCCGCAGGGGCCAGCCGCCGGCCGCCAGCCCGGCCGCGCCGGCCAGGCCCGCGGCGCCGCGCAGGATGAAGTCGCGACGCTGGGCGTCGGCCGGAACCGGGTTGGGGCGGCCATCGGGATGGAGGGGCTGGGGCATGCTGGACTTCCTTGTGGTGGGATCGACGACAAAGAAACGGTGCAGCAAAAGCGATGAAGCGGGATGGCGGCGCGATGGCGCCAGCGAGCGGGCGTCGGGATGTTGAACCCGTTGCTCCGCCTCGCGTTCGACGAGCTGGCCATCCGAAGTGACCATGTGGTCACATCAGTAGCGAAGATAGGACCTGGCCACCTTTCGCGGCAAGGGGGGAGTTTCCCTAGGACGTAAAAAACCGGCGCGGCGCGCCGGTCATGGGCAGGGCGGCGGACCGGCGATCCTGCCTGCGCCGTCCGCGTCAGATCAGGCCGCGAATGCCGGCGATGCCGTGCGCGCCGTGGCGCAGGGCCTGCGAGACGGTCTGAGTGGATTGCCCGCCGAGCGCGAAGACCGGGATGCCGGCGTCGCGGTTGCCGGCGACGAAGCCGTCCCAGCCCAGCGTCGGCGCGCCGGGGTGAGAGGGCGTGTCCAGCACCGGGCCGAGCACGGCGAAGTCCGCGCCCAGCTCGCGCGCATGCACCACCTGGGCGTTGTCGTGCGCCGAGACGCCGACCAGGGCGCCTGCCCGCAATTCGGGGCGCGAGGTCAGCCTTGCGGCGTCGGCGCTGCGCAGGTGCACGCCGTCGGCCTCGCGCCACCAGGCGGCCGGATGGGCGCTGTTGACCAGCACGCGGGCGCCGGCGGCACGGCAGCGCTTGACGATCTGCTGCAGCGCCTCGTGCAGCGAGGCCGAGGCCGGGCCGTCGGGCCACTGCGGTTCACGCAGTTGCACCAGCCTGACGCCCCGCGCCAGCGCCGCGTCCAGCCGGCCCAGGAACGCCGACAGGCCGGCGCGCGAGCCGATCGAACTGATGCCATAGGCGGTCGGCAGCTGCAGCCAGCGCAGCGGCGGCAGGGTGGCGGGCAGCAGGTCGCCGACGGACGCGGCGTTGGCCGGGTCGACCCATTCCAGGCGCTGGTTCTCCAGGCTGCGCGGCTCGCCTTCCCAGCCGGTGACGTGGCAGAACGCCAGGCGCACCGTGGTGTGCGGGTAGGCGTGCACGTAGGTCACCCACGGGCGAGATTGCGTCACGCGGATGCCGATCTCTTCCTGCAGCTCGCGCGCCAGCGCCTGCAGCACGGTCTCGCCGGGTTCGAGCTTGCCGCCGGGCAGCTCCCACCAGCCCGACCAGGGCTTGCCTTCGGGGCGTTGCCCCAGCAACAGCATGCCGTCCGGACGCAGGATCAGGCCGGCGGCGACATCGATGATTTTGTCAGACATGGCGGGCAGCCCAGTCACGGGCGAATTGATAGGCGACGCGTCCCGAGCGCGAACCGCGCTCGATCGTCCACTGCAAGGCCTCGGTGCGCGAGGGCTCGATCTGCGCTTCGGGGCAGCCCAGCTCGCGCAGCCAGTGGTAGACGATATCGAGGTAGTCGTCCTGCTTGAAGGGATAGAACGACAGCCACAGGCCGAAGCGCTCGGACAGCGAGATCTTCTCCTCGACGGTTTCGCCGGGGTGGATCTCGCCGTCGGGCTGGTGTTTGGCCTGCAGGTTTTCGCTCATGTATTCCGGCATCAGGTGGCGCCGGTTGGAGGTGGCGTAGATCAGCACGTTGTCGCCCGAGGCGGCCACCGAGCCGTCCAGCACGGACTTGAGCGCCTTGTAGCCGGCCTCGCCTTCCTCGAACGACAGGTCGTCGCAGAACACGATGAAGCGCTCGGGGCGCGCGGCCACCAGTTCGACGATGTCGGCCAGGTCGCCCAGGTCGGACTTGTCGACCTCGATCAGGCGCAGGCCGCGGTCGCCGTAGGCCGCCAGCATGGCCTTGACCAGCGAGCTCTTGCCGGTGCCGCGGGCGCCGGTCATGAGCACGTTGTTGGCGGGCTTCTTCTCGATGAACTGCACGGTGTTGCGGTCGATGATGCCCTTCTGGCGCTCGATGTGCTGCAGGTCTTCGAGTTCGATGCGGGCCACGTGGCGCACGGCGTCGAGCCAGCCGCGCGAACCGCGCTTGCGCCAGCGGAACGCGTGGGCGTTCCAGTCGATGTCGGGAGGGGCGGGCGGCAGCCAGGCTTCGAGCTGGGCCAGGACGCGCTCGGCGCGCTGGATGAGGGTGGTGAATTCGGTCGCGGTCACGGTGTGATCCTGGAAGAGCGAACGGGCGGGCCCGGCACCGGGCCCGCGTCGCATTCGCGGGCATCGTCGGAAGAAGAGGGCGCGTATCCCGCCGCAAGGCGTCGTGGGGACGCGCGCCGCTCAACGGTTGTCACCTGCCGGGGACCGCGGTGGTGCCACGGATTCCCCGGGGGCAGTGACCGGCGATGGGTAAGGCGCAGCCACTGGATTTCATTGCTGCCGCCATCCCGCGAGGCCCGGCGCGCAACTGAACGCCGTCGCTTCGCGCCCGGGGTCAGCCGGGCGGATGGCGGGTCTTGATCAGGAACGGTAGTCGGCGTTGATCGACACGTACTCGTGCGAGAAATCGCAGGTGTAGACGGTGTCGCTGACCTGGCCGCGGCCCAGCGCGATGCGCACGGTGATCTCGGCCTGCTTCATCACGCGCTGGCCATCGGCCTCCTGGTAGGCCGGGTTGCGGCCGCCGTCCTTGGCCACCAGCACGTCGTCGAGCCACAGGCGGATCTTCGACACGTCCAGGTCGTCGATGCCGGCATAGCCCACGGCGGCCAGGATGCGGCCCAGGTTGGGGTCCGAGGCGAAGAAGGCGGTCTTGACCAGCGGCGAATGGGCCACGGCGTAGGCCACCTTGAGGGCTTCCTCGGTGTTGCCGGCCTCTTCCACGCGGATGGTCATGAACTTGGTGGCGCCTTCGGCGTCGCGCACGATCTTCTGCGCCAGTTCCAGCGCGGCGGCGGTCAGGGCCTCGCGCACGGCGGCGTAGGCGGCGTCGGATTCGGCATTGACCTCGACGCCCGACTTGCCGGTGGCGACGATGATGAACGAGTCATTGGTGGAGGTGTCGCCGTCCACGGTGATGCGGTTGAACGAGGCGTCGGCGATCTCGACCGCCAGCTTGCGCAAGAGCGGCTGGGCGATGCCGGCGTCGGTGGCCAGGAAGCTCAGCATGGTCGCCATGTTGGGGCGGATCATGCCGGCGCCCTTGCTGATGCCGGTGAAGGTGACGGTCTTGCCGCCGATCTGGACGCGGCGCGACGAGATCTTGGGCAGCGTGTCGGTGGTCATGATGCCGTGCGCGGCGCTGGACCAATGGTCGGCGCCCAGGTTGGCGATGGCGCCCGGCAGGCCGGCGAACAGGCGGTCCAGCGGCAGCGGCTCCAGGATCACGCCGGTCGAGAACGGCAGCACCTGGGCGGCGGGCACGCCCAGCAGGCGGCCGAGTTCGGCGCAGGTGTCCTGGGCCTTCTTCAGGCCCTCGGCGCCGGTGCCGGCGTTGGCGTTGCCGGTGTTGATGACCAGCGCGCGGATCGGGCCGCCGTCGGCCAGGTGGGCCTGGCAGACCTGCACGGGGGCGGCGCAGAAGCGGTTGCGGGTGAACACGCCGGCCACGCTGCTGCCTTCGGCCAGGCGGAATACGGTCAGGTCGCGTCGGTTGGCTTTGCGGATGCCGGCCTCGGTGACGCCGATTTCAACGCCGGCAACAGGGAAAATTTCGGACTCGGAGGGGATCTGCAGGTTAACGGCCATGACTTCGTCTCATGAATGAGCAGGACGGAATCGCCGCCAGGGCAAGGCGGCGCGCGGGGGAAAGCTTCGTATTATCCCACTGCTTTGCGACAGCCGGCCGCGGCCGCCCGAAAGCCGGCTGTCAGGGGGCGGTGCGCATGGCGGCCACGTCCAGCACGCCGGCCTCGCGGTTGGACAGGATGGCGCGCACGCGGCCGTCCGGCGCCTGCAGCACCGACATGCCGGCCGCGATTTCCTTGCCGTCGGCCTGGCGCGCCGAGCGCCCGCGCGAGGGCGAGAACAGCAGGTCGCCGGGCTGCACGCCGGGCACCCGCGGGCCGGCCGTCAGCATGCGGGTGCCGGTGGGGTAGGTGATGCCGCCCAGCGCGCTTTCGCGGCCCAGCAGGCCCTCGAACGCCAGCAGGCGGCGCTGGGCATCCAGGGTCATGTCGACTTTCAATAGCGGCATGCCGGCCACCGTCAGCGGTTCGCTGCCTTCGGCGCGCAGCAGCCAGCGGGGCGCGGGGCTGGCGGGATCGGGGGCGCTGCCGCGCGCCGCCTCGTCGACCTTGAGCCAGGCGCCGGGCGGAACCGGCTGCTGGTTCAAGCTGTTGCCGATGGCCAGGTGGCAGCTGGAAAAGCGCGGCTGGCCGCCTTGCATGACGAATTCGACCCGGTGCCCGTGGGCGCAGAGCCAGCCGTCCAGGGCCTGGTCGCGGTCGATCTCGACGGACAGGCTCTCGGGCTGGCGGCTGGTGGCCGGGTAATGGAACAGGCGGGTGGCGCGCACGCCCTGCACGGTCGCCGGCTGGCCGTCCGGGAAGGTGGCGCGGTCGAACGAGGCCGGGTCGCCGGGCGTGGCCAGCCGCAGCGCCGTGCCGGTCGGCATGTCGACGCCGGCCAGCCGGGTGGGCTGGGCCAGCACCAGGTTCAGGCTGGCGCCCAGGCGCGCGTCGCGCTGGGCGGCCAGCCACTGGCCCAGTTGCTGGTAGGGAAAGATGCCGCCGACCAGGGCCAGCAGCGCCATCAGGATCGTGCCGCCGCGGCGATGGTCGCCCAGCCAGAGGCGGGCGCCGCGGCTGGTGGCCAGGACGGCCAGCCAGGTCAGCAGCGTGGACAGGCAGGCCAGCGAGACCGCCATCAGCACGTAATAATTACCGCCAGGGAGAGATACCGGAATCATGGCGGCAATTATGCGCCAAAGCGTTGCCGTTTTTTGAGGCTGGCGCCGCGTCCGGGCGACGCCGGTGCGCCGTCGGTCGGCCTGCGGCGCCGGGCACGGCTCGGACCCGCTCAGTCCTTGGCGTTGGCCGAGCGGGTGGCGATGACCTGCAGCTTCAGTTCGCCAAGCGCCTGGAACAGCGCGTTGCGGCTGCCTTCGGGCAGTTCGCCGAACATGGACTTGACCCACGACTCGTGCGCCCGGGCCATCCTGGCGAAGCTCTTCCTGCCCTGCGGCGTCAGCTTGATGAGCGAACTGCGGCGATCGGACTCGACCTTGGTGCGCACCACCAGGCCTTCTTTTTCGAGTTGGTCGGTGATACCGGTAATATTGCCGTTGGTGACCATCATGTGGCGCGACAATTCGCCCATCTTCATGCCCTTGGGGGCGCGCTGCAATTGCGCCATCAGGTCGAAACGGGGCAGGGTGGTGTCGAATTCGTTGCGCAGCCGGCTGCGGATCTCGCCTTCGATGAGATTGGCGCAGGTCAGCATGCGCAGCCACAGGCGCAGCGCGTGGTGATCGTCGGGGGCGGCGCGGGATTCCAGGTCGGGGGCGTCTGTCATGGTCGGGAGGTTACCGGGAATGCGTGGAGAGGTCTGTATTCGTGAGTCACTGGTAAAAACCCTAGACTTGTTTTGCCGGATACTTTAAACCTAAACTATGAACCACGCCAGTTCTCCCCTTGCCGTACCACGGGATCGGCTGCTGCGGGCGCCGGTCTGACGCGCCGCCTGAACGGGCCGGCAGGCCGGGCATAGAAGTCCTTCGAATCGCAATCCCAGAAAAACACCCTCTGCGCGGCTCGCGCACGGAGCACACCACCATGCGTTTCATCACTTCCCTCGTTGCCGCCGCCGCGTTGGTTCCGGCACTGGCGCATGCCGATCCGGTCAAGGTCGGCATCGCGAATGACATTTCCGGCCCGTTCTCGGCCCTGGGCGCCGAAGCCCGCGACGGCTTCAACCTGGCCATCAAGCAACTGGGCAGCAAGCTGGGCGGCCAGCCCGCCGAATTCCTGCAGACCGACATGGGCGGCAACCCGGACCAGGCGCGCCAGCTGGTGACGCGCTACATCCAGCGCGACAAGGTCGATTTCTTCACCGGCCCGATCGGCTCGAACGTGGCGCTGGCCGTCGGCCCCGCGCTGTTCGCCGCCAAGGTGCCGTACCTGTCCAACAACCCGGGCCCTAGCCAGTTCGCCGGCGCCCAGTGCAACAACTACTGGTTCGGTTCGTCCTACCAGAACGACGCCTTCCACGAAGCCGCCGGCAAGGTCGCGGCCGACCGCGGCTTCAAGAAGATGTTCATCATGGCCCCGGACTACCCGGCCGGCAAGGACGCGCTGGCCGGCTTCAAGCGCGGCTACAAGACCGCCCCGGGCGACGAGGTCTACACCAAGCTGGGCCAGATCGACTACGCCGCCGAAATCGCCCAGATCCGCGCCGCCAAGCCGGACGCGGTCTACATCTTCCTGCCGGGCGGCATGGGCATCAACTTCGTCAAGCAGTTCGTGTCGGCCGGCCTGTCGCAGAGCGTCAAGCTGATCGGCCCGGGCTTCTCGGCCGACGAGGACGTGATCCAGGCCGTGGGCGAGCCGATGCTGGGCATGTACAACACGGCGCAGTGGGCGCATGACCTGGACGTGCCGCAGAACAAGGCGTTCGTCGAGGCCTTCCGCAAGGAATACAACGGCCGCTACCCGTCGGTGTACGCCGCCCAGGCGTATGACGTCATCATGGCCATGGACGCCGCCGTCAAGCAGGCCGGCGGCAAGGCCTCCGACCGCGACGCCATCGTCAAGGCGCTGGCCAAGGCCGACTACCCCTCGGTGCGCGGCAGCTACACCTACGGCAAGAACCACTACCCGATCCAGGCCTACTACCTGCGCGTGGTCGACAAGGACGCCAACGGCCGCATCACCAACAAGCTGGTGGGCAAGGTGTTCGACAAGTACCAGGACGTCTACGTCGGCGACTGCAAACTATAAAAGGCGGCGGGACGCGTAAGCGCCGCGGCTACACGATGTAGCCCGGCCCCGCGGGGTCGCGCGGATCCGGCTTCGCCGGTCCGTCGCGACGCTCCCTTGAGGGGCAAGCGCGCAGCGCTGCGGGGGCGGGTCTACAGCAGAGGGGATTTTTCATGACGTTCACGCTCATCGTCGAGCAATTGCTGAACGGTCTGCAGTTTGGGTTGATGTTGTTTCTGATCGCGGCCGGGCTGACCCTGGTGTTCGGCATCATGGACATCATGAATCTGGCGCACGGCTCGCTCTATATGGCAGGCGCCTATGTCGCCGCCGAAACCATGCAGCGCACGGGGTCCTTCACCGCCGCCGTGCTGGTGGCCGCCGTCGCCACCGGCCTGGTCGGGGTGGCGCTGGAACTGACGCTGATCCGCCGCCTGGCGCTGCGCGACCACCTGGCGCAGGTGCTGGGCACCTACGCCGTCATCCTCATCGCCAATGACCTGGTCAAGATGATCTGGGGCCCGGCCCCGGTCATGCTGAACATGCCGGCGCTGCTGTCCGGGCCGGTGCGCCTGCTGCCCGACCTGCTGTATCCCGCCTACCGCCTGATGATCATCGTCTTCGGCGTGGCCTCGGCCGTCGGGCTGTACTGGTTCGTGACGCGCACCCGCGCCGGCGTGCTGGTGCGTGCCGGCGCCTCGAACCGCCAGATGGCCACCCTGATGGGCGTGCGCGTGCCGCTGCTGTTCCTGGGCGTGTTCGTGCTGGGCGCCATGCTGGCGGCCGTGGCCGGCGCGCTGCTGGGCCCGATCACCTCGGTGCAGGTCGGCATGGGCGAGGAAATCCTGATCCTGGTGCTGGTGTGCATCGTCATCGGCGGCATCGGCTCGATCCGCGGCGCCTTCGTCGGCGCGCTGCTGGTGGGCATGGTCGACACCGCCGGGCGCGCTTTCCTGCCGATGCTGCTGCGCCAGGTGTTCTCGCCCGCGGTCGCCTCCAGCGTCGGCCCGACGCTGGCCGCCATCGCCATCTACGTGCTGATGGCGGCGGTCCTGGTGTTCCGGCCTTCCGGCCTGTTTCCGGCGCGAGGCTGATGATGCGGACTGCTTCGATCCTCTGGACCCTGGCCCTGCTGGCCGTGCTGGCGGCGTTCCCGCTGGTGGCGCCGGCCCTGGGCCTGGATTTCTATATCTCCTTCGTGCGCCGCGTGCTGATCTACGCGCTGGCCGCCACCAGCCTGAACCTGATCCTGGGCTACGGCGGCATGGTGGCGCTGGGCCACGCGGCCTTCTTCGGCGCCGGCGCCTATGCGGTCGGCATCCTGGCGATGTCGGGCGTGACCTCGGCGTTGGTGTCGTGGCCGGTGGCGATGCTGCTGGCGGCGCTGCTGGCCTTCATCACCGGCGCGATCTCGCTGCGCACCCGTGGCGTGTACTTCATCATGATCACGCTGGCGTTCGCGCAGATGCTGTTCTACATCTTCATCTCGCTGCGCCAGTACGGCGGCGAGGACGGCCTGAACCTGCCGGGCTACTCGTCGCTGCCGGGCATCGACCTGGCCAACGACGTGGCGTTCTACTACCTGGTGCTGGTGATCTTCGCCGTGATGATGTGGCTGTTCGGGCGGGTGACGCTGTCGCGCTTCGGCACCGCGCTGCAGGGCATCCGTGAAAACGAGTCGCGCATGGAATCCATGGGCTATCCGGTCTACCGCATCAAGCTCACGGCCTTCACGCTCAGCGGCGCGGTGGCCGGGCTGGCCGGCGCGCTGCTGGCCAACCACAACCTGTTCATCTCGCCCAGCCTGATGCACTGGACCCAGTCGGCCAATCTGCTGATCATGGTGCTGGTGGGCGGCATCGGCCTGCGCTACGGCGGCGTGGCCGGCGCGGTGGTGATGCTGGTGCTGGAGGAAGTGCTGCGCCAGTGGACCGAATACTGGCACCTGCCCCTGGGCGTGCTGCTGCTGTGCGTGGTGTTCGGCGCGCCGCGCGGCCTGGTGGGCCTGCTCGGCCCGCTGTTCGGCGGTCGCGCCGCCACGCAAACCGGCAAGGCGGGATCATGAACCAGACGCATACCCCCACGCAGGCGCCCGCCCTGCAGGCCAGCAACCTGGTGCGCCGCTTCGGCGCGCTGGTGGCCACCGACAACGTCTCGATTTCGTTGAACCCGGGCGAGATCCACGCCCTGATCGGCCCCAACGGCGCCGGCAAGTCGACCCTGATCCACCTGCTGTCCGGCACGCTGGCGGCTGATTCCGGTTCGCTGGCCGTGGACGGCCGCGACGTCACCGCCATGAACGCGCACCAGCGCGTGGCGGCGGGCCTGTCGCGCTCGTACCAGATCACCAACATCTTCAAGCAGTCCAGCGTGCTCGACAACCTGGTGCTGGCGGCGCAGGCCCACGCCGGCAGCAGTTTCCGCTTCTGGAAGCCGCGCGCCGCCGAGTCGGCCCTGTACGAGCAGGCCCGCGAACTGGCGCGCGAATGCGCCATCGACGCCAGCCTGCTGGGTCGCGCCGCCGGCACCCTGCCGCATGGCGAACAGCGCAAGGTGGAGTTCGCGCTGGCCCTGGCCGCGCGGCCGCGCGTGCTGCTGCTGGACGAACCCATGGCCGGCATGGGGCCCGACGAGACCCTGCGCCTGACCGACCTGATCGAATCCCTGCGCGGCCGCGCCGCCATGCTGCTGGTCGAGCACGACATGCAGGCGGTGTTCCGGCTGGCCGACCGCATCTCGGTGCTGGTCTACGGCCGCGTGATCGCCACCGGCACGCCGGACGAGATCCGCGCCAACCCGGACGTGCGCCAGGCCTATCTGGGTGACGACGAGACGGCGCCCGCGCGCCAGGAGACTGCCTGATGCTCAGCATTGAATCGGCCCAGAGCGGCTACGGCGCCAGCCAGGTGCTCTTCGGCGTGGACCTGCAGATCGGCGCGGGCCAGGTGGTGACGCTGCTGGGCCGCAACGGCATGGGCAAGACCACGCTGCTGCGCACCCTGTTCGGCCAGCTGCCGCTGCGCGGCGGCAGGATCCATTTCGCCGACCAGGACATCAGCGGCTGGAGCCCGGACCGCATCGCCCGCACCGGCATGGCCATCGTGCCCGAGGGGCGCCAGTGCTTTCCCAACCTGACGGTGCGCGAGCACCTGACGGCCTTCGTGGCCGCGCGCAATCCCGCCATCGGCGAGCCGTGGACGCCCGAGCGCGTGTTCGAACTGTTCCCGCGACTGGGCGAGCGCGCCCGCAACATGGGCAACCAGCTCTCGGGCGGCGAGCAGCAGATGCTGGCCATCGGCCGCGCGCTGGTCACCAACCCGCGCCTCTTGATCCTGGACGAGGCCACTGAGGGCCTGGCGCCCAAGATCCGCGAAGAGATCTGGAACTGCCTGGCGCGCCTGCGCCAGGCCGGCCAGACCATCCTGGTGATCGACAAGTACGTCGAGCGCCTGTTGAGCCTGGCCGACCGCCACGTCATCCTGGAACGCGGCAAGGTGGTCTGGACGGGCGACTCCGCGGCGCTCGATGCCGACCGCGGCCTGTGGGAACGCTACCTGGGCGTGTAGCGCGAAAGCCGCAAATGCGGCGCGGGCCGCGGTGTTTCTTTCGATATAAAACGCAATAAACGCGAGGTTCGTCCGGATCGGCCGGAAATAGGCTGACCTTTGGCAAATCCGCGTGTTTACGCCTGTTTCCATTCATCCCGTGGTTCTCTACACTTAGCGCGCCGTGCGTACCGCGTGGATGCGTCACGTCTTAACAAGCTGTCAGGGAAGACTTCGCATGGCGAAATGGGGTTTGCGCAAAAAATCATTGATGGCGCTGTTGCTGGCCTGCCTGGTCGCGCTGGCGCCGGCCGCGCTGATCGGCTGGCAGGTGCTGGACGGCGTGCGCGATCACTTCGGCCGCGCCTTCGCCGACAACTTCACGCAGCTGAACCGCCAGCGCATCCTGGCGCCGGTGTCGCGCGAGCTGGCGCTGTCGCAGCGGCTGGCCGACAGCGAGGTCACGCGCCGCTGGCTGCGCAATGAAAGCGACCCGGCCGCGCGCGAACTGTTCTTCCGCGAGGCCGACGGCTACCGCCGCGACCTGCTGGGCCGCGCCTATTTCATCGCCAGCGCCGCCACCGGCCATTACTACTTCAACGACGACCAGCCGCTGTCGGAAGCGCCGCGCTACACGCTCAGTCGCCAGGCGGCCGACGACGGCTGGTTCTACAACTCGCTCAAGGCGGGCGCGCGCTACAACATCAACGTCAATCCGGACCTCAAGCTCAAGACCACGCGGGTCTGGATCAACGTGCAGGTGCGCGACGGCGAAAAGGTCATCGGCCTGACCGGCGCCGGCCTGGACGTGGGCGGCTTCCTGCGCGACTTCGTCAATAGCGGCCAGCCCGGCGTGACGCCCATCATCGTCGACGAGGATGGCGCGATTCAGGCGCACATGGATCCGACGCTGATCGCCTACAACTCGGGCGCCAGCGGTACGCAAGGGGCCAGCGGCCGCGGCATGGTGTTCAACCTGCTCGACCCCGGCAGCGGCCGCGACGAACTGCGCTCGGCATTGCATGCGGCCCAGGCGGACCCGCAATCGGTGCAGTCGGCCTGGGTCTCGATCGACGGCGTGCGCCAGCTGGTGTCGGTGGCCTACATGCCCGAGCTGCACTGGCACGTGCTGACGGTGGTCGACCTGGGCGCGGCCCGGGTGCTGGACACCGATTGGCTGTGGCCGGCCGCCATCGGCCTGGTGCTGCTGTTCGCGGCCCTGCTGCTGTGCTTCGGCTATGCCATCGAGCGCCTGATGCTGCGGCCGCTGCGCCGCCTGCAGCAATCGGCCCGCGCCATCGCCAACGGCAGCTACGACGTGCGCCTGCCGCCGGGCGGACAGGACGAGATCGGCGACCTGAGCCGCGCCTTCGGCGTCATGGCCGACAAGGTGCGCCAGCACACCGCCGAGCTCGAAAGCAAGGTGCGCGAGCGCACCTCCGAGCTGGAGGATGCCAACCGCGCCATGGCCGCCGCGCACAAGAAGATCGGCGATTCCATCGACTACGCCAGCCTGATCCAGCGCGCCATCCTGCCCGACCGCCAGCTGACGCAGTCGCTTGGCGCCCACCACTTCGTGCTGTGGAAGCCGCGCGACGTGGTCGGCGGCGACTTCTACGTGTTCCGCTCGGACGGCGCCAACTGCCTGCTGGGCATCATGGACTGCGCCGGCCACGGCGTGCCGGGCGCGCTGATGACCATGCTGGCGCGCGCCGCCATCGACCTGGCGATCACCGAGGCCGGCCCGGCCGATCCGGCCGGCATCCTGACGCGCACCGACAGCGCCATCCGCGCCATGCTGGCCGACGCCCAGCTGCCGCGGGCGCTGGCCACCAACACGGACGCGGGGCTGGTATATATTGACCGCCAATCCGGCAGCTTGCGGTATGCCGGCGCCAAGATCAGCCTGTACGCCAGCGACGGCGAGACCCTGCGCGAAGTGCCCGGGGGCAAGCGCGCGCTGGGCGACAAGCGGATCGGGACTTACCAGAACATCGAATTGCGCATGGAGCCGGGTTGGACCTATTACCTGGCGACCGACGGCTTCCTGGACCAGGCCGGCGGCGAGCATGGCTTCGGCTTCGGCAACACGCGTTTCGCCGAAATGCTCAAGAGACACGCGCGGCAGCCGTTAACCGACCAGGCGGCGGCCTTTACCGAGGCCCTGGCCCGGTACCAGGGCGAGATGCCGCAGCGCGACGACATTACCTTGCTGTCTTTCCGTTTCGAATAATCGTTATCAGGGCGGTAACTCCCATGAATGCCTCCGATCTCTACGCATTGGGCGAGCGGTTCGACCAGAATCGCACGCTGTTGTGCTTCAACGGGCCGATCTCCCGCAGCCTGATCGAGGAAATTGGCAATGCGCTGAAGAACTACCTGAACGCCGAGCATGCGCGGCCGGCCGAAGCCATGGACGTGTTCTCGGTGTATATCGAGATGATCCAGAACATCCGCCAGTACGCCGCGCAGAACGGCGACGCCGACGCCGCCGCCACCGTGGTCATCGGCCGCCGCGACGAGAGCCGCTACGTGGTCTCCGCCGGCAACCTGGTCAAGGCCGAGGACGGCCACAACCTGGTGGCCCGCATCCAGCAGCTGGCCGCGCTGGACAAGGCCGCCCTGAAGGCCGAATACAAGGCCCAGCTGCACAAGCCGCGCACGCCCGGCGTGGCCTCGGGCGCCGGGCTGGGCCTGATCGATATCGCCCGCCGCGCCGGCGCGCCGCTGGAAGCCAGCCTGACGCCCGCGGCGGGCGAGGGCCGGGCCTTCTTCAGCCTGAGCGTCGTGATCTGACCGCGCCCGCGAGCCATAGACCCTTTTCGGAGTTATTGATGAAAGACCTGAACATTCCCGGGACCCAGTCCACGCCCGCCATCACCGCCGACGCCGCCGCCGGCGTGCTGGCGATGCGCGGCGACTCCTACCCGGAGAATTCCTTCGAACTGTTCGGCCCCGTCATCGAGTGGGTGGAAGCCTACCTGCTCAACGGCACGGCGCCGCTCAACCTGGAACTGGAGCTGCTGTACCTGAACACCAGCAGCATCAAGTCCGTGATGGACATCTTCGACCTGCTGGAAGCCGCCCACGCCAAGGGCCGCGGCGTCAGCGTGACCTGGTTCTACGACATGCGCAACGAGCGCGTCGGCGAGCTGGCCGAGGAATTCAAGGAAGACTGCACCTTCCCATTCTCGGTCGTCGGCCGCCAATGAAGCCCGGCAACGCCGAGCTGGACGAACGCATCGCCGCCTTGCTGGCGGATCCTGCCTACGCCGGGCATCCGTTGCGCGAGGCCTTGCAGGACCTGTGGCGCCACACCGCCGAGCAGATGTCGCGGATCGAACGCATCACGCACCTGTCGGACGCCTACCAGTCCATGGCGCACCAGCGCGAAATGGGGCTGTGCGAGCAGTTCGACCGCCAGCTGCGGCGACTGGCGCGGATTGCGCGCATCTCCGACCACTACCAGAACATGATGCGCGACCTGAACGCGACGCTGGAAGAAACGTCGCGCCGCGATCCGCTGACCGGATTGCTGAACCGCCGCGCCCTGATGGAGCTGATCAAGCAGGAAGTGCAGCGCGCGGCCCGCGGCGGCCAGGCTTTCGTGGTCGCCATGCTCGACGTCGACCACTTCAAGGCGGTCAACGACCGCTACGGCCACGAAGTCGGCGACCGCGCCCTGGTCGAGCTGGCCGGCGCGATGCGCCACAGCGTGCGTGAATACGACCTGTGCGGCCGTTGGGGCGGCGAGGAATTCCTGGTGCTGCTGCCGGCCACGCCGCCGGAAACGGCGCAGGGCGTGATGGACCGGCTGGTCGGCGCGGTGCGCGCCCTGGCCATCGATGTCGGCGCCGACGTGCTGCGCCTGACGGTCAGCATCGGCATGGCCTATCACCAGCTCGGAGAAACCTTTTCAGAAACGCTCAGCCGGGCGGACCAGGCCTTGTACCTGGCCAAGCAGGACGGACGCGACCGCGTCGCACTTGGATTCCCCCGGCGCTGAATGAACCCGGAGCCGCTGTCTTCCGGTATGGAGCCCCTTATGCTTGATTCTCATCCAGGCGGTTCGAGCGTGGCCCCGCAGGGCGCCGCGTGGCAGGTGGGCAACTATCTGGCGACGATGGACCGGGCACTGCTGCTGTTCGACTTCGATGCCGCCGGCTCCCTCCTGAACGCGAACGACAACTTCCTGGCCGCGCTCGACTATTCCCGCGCCGATGTGGCCGGATTGCGCCACGACCTGCTGTGCGACAGCATGGACGAAGGCAAGGGCATCGCCAGCGCCGAGCAGATCTGGGCGCGGCTGCGTCGTGGCGAGTTCTTCTCGGGCACCTGCCGCTATCGCAAGCGCAGCGGGACCTCGGTGTGGATCGAGGCCACTTATCTGCCGATGCGCGACGAAAGCGGCGAGGTCCGCCGCATCGCGGTCATCTCGCGCAAGTCCATCGCCGACGCCGAGCGCCAGGAGGAAATCCGCCTGCTGCTGCTGGGCATCAACGAAACCGGCAACGCCGTGGCCGTGTCGGGCCGCGATGGCCGCATTGTCTACGTCAACGACGGCTTCCAGCGCATGCTGGGCTTCTCGCGCGCCGACGCGCTGGAGCAGGAGCTGGGCGAACTGCTGGCCGGCGGCCGGCCCGACGGCGGCACGCGCGAGGAACTGGACCGCCGCATCGCCTGCCGCGAGGGCTATCACAAGGACGTGCTGGTGTATGACCGGGGCGGCAAGCCGCTATGGGTGTCGGTCATGGCCAATTCCGTGTTCGACGAACGCGGATCGCTGGTCAACATCGTCGACGTGTTGACCGACATCACGCCCACCAAGGTGCACGAGGTGCTGCAACGGCGGGTGCTGCAGGCCATGGTCAACGAGGCCTCGGTGGTGGAAGTGATGAACATGGTCTGTCGCGAGGTCGAGCGCCTGGCGCCCGAGGTCGCGGCCACGGTGCTGCGGGTCGACGAGGCCGGCAAGCTGCGCCCGCTGGCCGCGCCCAGCATGCCGCCCGCCTACGCCGACGCCCTGGACGGCGAGGCCATCGGGCCGCAGGCGGGCGCCTGCGGCACGTCGGCCTTCCTGGGGCGCCCGGTGATCGTGCCCGACATCGCCACCGACCCGCTGTGGGACAACTACCGCCACTTGCCGCTGCCGGAGGACATCAAGGCCTGCTGGTCCTCGCCGATCAAGTCGAGCGACGGTCGCGTGATCGGCACGTTCGGCTTCTACTTCCGCGAACGCCGCCTGCCGGACGATTTCCATCATCGCCTGGTCGACGTATGCGTGTACCTGTGCGCGCTGGCGCTGGAGCGCGAAGAGGCCCGCGCCCGCATCCGCCAGCTGGCGTTCTACGACGAACTGACCGGCCTGCCGAACCGCAACCTGCTGCTGGCCCAGGCCGAACAGGCCATCGCCCGCGCCGAGCCCGAGCGCAAGCGCGTGGCGGTGCTGTTCCTGGACCTGGACCGCTTCAAGCAGGTCAACGACACGCTCGGCCATCCCATCGGCGACGCGCTGCTGCGCGACATCGCCCAGCGCCTGCGCCGCCTGGCGCGCGCCACGGATATTGTCGGCCGCCTGTCGGGCGACGAGTTCGTGATGCTGATGCCCGATTTCGAGCATGGCCGCCTGACGGCCGCCGCCGAGCACATCCTGGTGTCGCTGTCGCATCCCTTCGTGGCGGGCGGCATCACGCTCAATCCGTCGGTGAGCATCGGCATCAGCGTGTTCCCGGAGAACGGCCGCGACATGGACACGCTGCTGCGCCACGCCGACATGGCGATGTACCAGGCCAAGACGGCCGGGCGCAACCGCATTTCGTTCTTCAGCGCCGAGATGAACCGCCAGGCCCAGGAACGCCTGGCGCTGGAAGCGGCATTGCGCGATGCGCTCGAGGGCCGCGCGTTGCGGCTGCACTACCAGCCGCAGGTGGGGCTGAAGAATGGCAGCCTGTATGGCGTGGAGGCGCTGGCCCGCTGGCGCCATCCGACGCTGGGCGATATTTCGCCGGCCCGGTTCGTGCCGCTGGCCGAGGAGTGCGGGCTGATCGGCGACCTGGGCGACTGGGCGGTGCGCGAGGCTTGCTCGCAGCTGTCGATCTGGCGCAACAACGGGTTGCGGGTGCCATCGGTGTCGGTGAACCTGTCGGCGACCAATTTCCACAACCTGAACCTGCCGCGGATGATCGCGGCGACGCTGGCCGAGTTCGGGCTGGCGGCGTCGGACCTGATGCTGGAGATCACCGAGGGCGTGGTGCTCGACGCCACGGCGGGCACGCTGCGCACGATCGCGGAGCTGCACCGCCTGGGGGTGCGCCTGTCGATGGACGATTTCGGCACGGGCTATTCCAGCCTGGGGCATTTGCGGCGCTTGATCGTGGACGAACTGAAGCTGGACCGCAGTTTCGTCCAGGGGCTGGAGAGCGATGACGCGGCCCGGGCGCTGACGAGCGCGGTGATCCGGATCGGGGAGAGCCTCAGCCTGCCGGTGGTGGCAGAGGGGATCGAGAATGAGGAGCAGCGGCGCTTCCTGATCGAGCAGGGGTGCGCGGCGGGGCAGGGGTTTCTGTTTTCGCCGCCGTTGCCGGCGGGGGATCTTGAGGAGTGGCTGCGGGCTAGGGGGTGAGCGGTTTGCTTTTTTCGCGGGGGGAGTTCTTAAGGCGCGCGTGGCGGGGTCGCTGGGGGATGGCGGGGCTACGATTGCGGTCCGGAGCGTTCGCTCCGGACTTCCCCGGGCTCAACCTCGTCCGCCTTCGGCTCCCTACGGTTTCCGCCGGGCGCATCTACACGCCCCGCCATCCCCCACCGACCCCGCCACGCGCTCGCGATGAGACGTAATGACGGTCTCTGGGGCGAGCGGTGTGCTTGGCGTGTTGGCGCACATCGGGGCTGGAGAGGAGGGTCTTGCGGGGCCCACCGCAAGCCGGCCGCGCGGGCGGCCTTTTGCGGCTTACGCGATGTCTTGCGTCGGAATGATGACGCTCTCGCGTGTGGGGACGGCGGAACCGTTTGCTATTGATAGTCTGTTGGCATCCCGACGGCTTGTGGTCGGCGGGAGGGCGCGTCATGCGTAACATGCCGCCGAGTCAGCACGAGCAGCCTGGCTGCGTGGGCACATCGCAATCATGCGCCAATGAAACACCGCCCGCACCACGCCTGTTTTTGGTCGGCGCGAGAGGTCTTCACGCGCAACATGTCTTATGCCGCGCCGACCACCACCGCCCCTCCCCCTGACGTGCGGAATCATTAGAAAACCGCTCGCCGCCAGCGCGCAGCGCACCCGCAACACGTTCAAATGCACAGACGCCCATCGTGGCCGCCCGCGCGGCCGCGATGGGCAGCCCCGCAGATTCCATTCCCCGCACACAGGTCTAGCAGCGCGACAAGCTTAGACGCACGTAGCCCCTCGGGCGGGCGGACCCGATGGCGGGCAACCTCGATGCGCCCGAGGGAATCCGAAGGCAGCCGCCGGCAGGCGGCAACGAGGATGACGAAGGGGAAGTCCGGAGCGAACGCTCCGGACCGCAATCGTGGGCGCCCGCCATCGGGTCCGCCCGACCGAGGGGCGACCTACGAAGATCAACCGACGCCAACCCCCACTGCCAATCCCCCCAGCACCCCAAGCCCGTCCCCAAAATCCACCCCCACGTTTCCCCCATTTGCGATCCTCCCATTCCAGGTATATATTTCAAGCCTAAACTATCAAGGCCTAAAAATAGCAGCGACCCGCCCCAAGCTTCCGGGCCGCACTTCTTGGAGCGTTACGGCAATGAAAATCGTATGCATTGGTGGTGGTCCCGCCGGCCTTTATTTCGGTCTGCTCATGAAGCTGCAAGACCCGGCCAACGAAGTCACCGTGATCGAGCGCAACCGGCCCTATGACACCTTCGGCTGGGGCGTGGTGTTCTCGGATGCCACCATGCAGAACCTGCGCGAAGCCGATCCGGTTTCGGCCCAGACCATCGGTGACGCCTTCAACCACTGGGACGACATCGACATCCATTTCAAAGGCCGCAGTATCCGCAGCGGCGGCCATGGCTTCATCGGCATCGGCCGCAAGAAGCTGCTCAACATCCTGCAGGCGCGTTGCGAAGACGTTGGCGTCAAACTGGTATTCGAGAACTTCGTCCAGGACGACCAGGCCATCGCCCGCGAATACGACGCCGATCTGGTCATCGCTTCCGACGGCATCAACAGCCAGGTCCGCACCCGCTACGCCGACACCTTCCATCCCGATATCGACCAGCGCCGCTGCCGCTTCGTCTGGCTCGGCACCAAGAAGGTGTTCGATGCCTTCACTTTCGCCTTCGTGCAGACCGAGCATGGCTGGTTCCAGGCGCATGCCTACCGCTACGAAGACGGCATGTCGACCTTCATCGTCGAAACGCCCGAGGAAACCTGGCAGGCCGCCGGCATCGAGCAGATGAGCCAGGAAGAAGGCATCGCCTACTGCGAAAAACTGTTTGCGCCCTGGCTGGACGGCAATCCCCTGGTCAGCAACGCTTCGCATCTGCGCGGCTCGGCCATCTGGATCCGCTTCCCGCGCGTCATCTGCAACACCTGGGTCCACTGGAACCAGCTGGAAACCAGCCGCGGCAAGCGCGCCGTGCCCGTGGTGCTGATGGGCGACGCGGCGCATACCGCGCACTTCTCCATCGGCTCGGGCACCAAGCTGGCGCTGGAAGACGCCATCGAACTGGCGCGCTGCCTGAGCGGCGCCGAAGGCAGCGTCGAGCGCGGCCTGAAGCATTACGAGGAAGTGCGCAGCGTCGAAGTGCTGAAGATCCAGAATGCCGCCCGCAACTCCACCGAGTGGTTCGAGAACGTGGCGCGCTACGCCGAACTCGAACCCGAACAATTCGCCTATTCGCTGTTGACCCGTTCGCAGCGCATTTCGCACGAAAACCTGCGGCTGCGCGACCCGGCTTGGCTGGAAGGCTTCGAGCGCTGGATCGCCGAGCACGCCGGCGCGCAGGCGCCGGCCGGCCAGCGGCCGCCGCTGCCCATGCTGACGCCGTACCAGGCGCGCGGCGTCAAGCTCAAGAACCGCATCCTGGTGTCGCCGATGGCCATGTATTCCTGCACCGACGGCGTGCCGGGCGACTTCCACCTGGTGCACCTGGGCGCCCGCGCCATGGGCGGCGCCGGGCTGGTGATGGTGGAAATGACCTGCGTCTCGCCCGATGGCCGCATCACCCCGGGGTGCCCGGGGCTGTGGAACGACGAGCAGCAGCAGGCCTTTGCCCGCATCGTCGGCTTCGTCCACGGCAACAGCGACGCCCGCATCGGCGTGCAGCTGGGCCATGCCGGCCGCAAGGGCTCGACGCAGTTGGGCTGGCAGAAGATCGACCATCCGCTGGCCGAAGGCAACTGGCCGCTGCTGTCGGCCTCGGCCCTGCCGTACATCGAAGGCGTGTCGCAGACGCCGCGCGCCATGACGCGCGCCGACATGGACGACGTGCGCGACAACTTCGTGGCCGCCGCGCGCCGCGCCCAGGCCGCCGGTTTCGACTGGCTCGAACTGCACTGCGCCCACGGCTACCTGCTGTCCAGCTTCATCTCGCCGCTGACCAACCGGCGCGACGACGAATACGGCGGCAGCCTGGAAAACCGCCTGCGCTTCCCGCTGGAAGTGTTCCGCGCGGTGCGCGCCGTCTGGCCCGAGGACAAGCCGATGTCGGTGCGGATCTCGGCCAGCGACTGGGTCGAGGGCGGCATCACGCCCGACGACGCCGTCGAGATCGCGCGTCACTTCAAGGCCGCTGGCGCCGACATGATCGACTGCTCGTCGGGCCAGGTCAGCAAGGAAGAAAAGCCGGTCTACGGCCGCATGTTCCAGACGCCGTTCGCCGACCGCGTGCGCAACGAGGCCGGCATCCCCACCATCGCGGTGGGCGCCATCTTCGAGGCCGACCACGCCAACGGCATCATCGCCTCGGGCCGCGCCGACCTCTGCGCGCTGGCCCGTCCCCATCTGGCGGACGCCTCCTGGACGCTGCGCGAATCGGCCCGCGTGGGCTATCGTGACGTGAGCTGGCCGAGCCAGTACTTCGCCGGCAAGCGCCAGCTGGAAACCAATTTCGAACGCGCCGCCGCCATGGCGCAACTGGACATCAAATGAGCACGTCCTCCCTTCCCTTGGCCGGACGCCACGCGCTGGTGACGGGCGGCGCCCGCGGCATCGGCCTGGCCAGCGCCCGCGCGCTGCTGGCGCGCGGCGCCCGCGTCACGCTGCTGGGCCGCGACGGCGGCGCGCTGGAGGCGGCCGTCGACAGCCTGGCCAGCCTGGGCCAGGTGCAGGCGGTCAGCGCCGACATCGCCGACGAGGCCTCGGTGCGCCAGGCCTTTGTCCAGGCCGAGGCCGAACTGGGTCCGGTGCTGGTGCTGGTCAATAACGCCGGCCAGGCCGTCAGCCAGCGCTTCGACCGCACCGACGCGGCGCTGTGGCAGTCGATGCTGGCGGTCAACCTGACCGGCACCTTCCACTGCATCCAGGCGGCCTTGCCCGGCATGCTGGCCACCAAGTGGGGCCGCGTCATCAACGTGGCCAGCACCGCCGGCCTGATCGGCTACGCCTACGTCAGCGCCTACTGCGCGGCCAAGCACGGCGTGATCGGCCTGACCCGCTCGCTGGCGCTGGAGACGGCGCAGAAGGGCGTCACCGTCAACGCCGTCTGCCCCGGCTATACCGAGACCGACATCGTGCGCGGCGCGGTCGCCAATATCGTCGAGAAGACCGGCATGACGCCGGACGCCGCCCGCGCCAAGCTGGCCGAGCGCAATCCGCAGGGCCGCCTGGTGCAGCCCGAGGAAGTGGCCGAGACGGTCGCCTGGCTGGCGCTGCCGGCCTCGTCGTCCATCAACGGCCAGGCCATCGCCGTCGACGGCGGCGAAGTGATGACCGGCTGAGCCCCCGCCCACCCCTAAGATTCCAGAACGGAGACACCATGAGCACGCAGCCCGAAGAGCACACCATGAAGCACCACAAGCGCCCGCTGGCCGGCTACCAGGCCCGGACGTTCCTGTGGCAGGTGTCGGCCGACGGCAAGGTCGCCACCATCACGCTCAACCGGCCCGAGCGCAAGAATCCGCTGACCTTCGATTCCTACGCCGAGCTGCGCGACCTGTTCCGCGCGCTGGTGTACGCGACCGACATCAAGGTGGTGGTGGTGACGGGCGCCGGCGGCAACTTCTGCTCCGGCGGCGACGTGCATGAAATCATCGGGCCGCTGACCAAGATGAGCATGCCCGAGCTGCTGGACTTCACCCGCATGACGGGCGACCTGGTCAAGGCCATGCGCGCCTGCCCGCAGCCGATCGTGGCGGCGGTGGACGGCGTCTGCGCCGGCGCCGGCGCGATGGTGGCGCTGGCCTCCGACATGCGCCTGGGCACGCCGGCCGCGCGCACCGCCTTCCTGTTCACGCGGGTGGGCCTGGCGGGCGCCGACATGGGCGCCTGCACGCTGCTGCCGCGCATGATCGGCCAGGGCCGTGCCTCGGAACTGCTGTACACCGGCCGCGCCATGACGGCCGAGGAAGGCGCCAGCTGGGGCTTCTTCAACGCCCTGCACGAGTCCGACGCGCTGATGGAGGCCGCCGCCAAGCTGGCCGCGCAGTTGGCTGCGGGCCCCACCTTCGCCCACGGCGTGACCAAGAAACTGCTGCACCAGGAATGGAACATGGGCGTGGACGAGGCCATCGAGGCCGAAGCCGAGGCCCAGGCCATCTGCATGCAGACGCGCGATTTCCATCGCGCCTACGAGGCCTTCGTGGCCAAACAGAAGCCGGTCTTCGAGGGGAACTGATGATGCGCGACGCAAGCTGGCTGGACTGGCCCTTTTTCGACGACGCCCACCGCAAGCTGGCGCATGAGGTGGACGGCTGGTGCGAAAGCGCCCTGGGAGACGTCGACCACCACGACGCCGATGCGGCCTGCCGCAAGCTGGTCAAGGCCATGGGCCAGGCCGGCTGGCTGCGCTACGCGGTCGCGGGCGGCCCCGGCGGCGCCTGGGGCGGCGCGCTGCCCGAGGTCGATTCGCGTTCGGTCTGCATCCTGCGCGAGACCTTCGCGCGCCACGAGGGCCTGGCCGACTTCGCCTTCGCCATGCAGGGCCTGGGCAGCGGCGCGATCTCGCTGATGGGTTCGGACGCGCTGCGCCAGCGCTACCTGCCGCGCGTGGCCCGCGGCGAGGCGATCGCCGCCTTCGCGCTGTCGGAGCCGGATGCCGGCTCGGACGTGGCCGCGCTGGCCTGCGAGGCCCGGCTGGAGGGCGATCACTACGTGCTCAACGGCGCCAAGACCTGGATTTCCAATGGCGGCATCGCCGACTTCTATTGCGTGTTCGCCCGCACCGGCGAGGCGGCGGGCGCGCGCGGCATCAGCGCCTTCGTGGTGGATGCCGACACCCCGGGCTTCGAGATCTCGGAGCGCATCGAGCTGATCGCGCCGCACCCGCTGGCCACCATCACCTTCGACAACTGCCGCATCCCGGTGTCGCAGCGGCTGGGCGAGGCGGGGCAGGGCTTCAAGCTGGCGATGATGACGCTGGACATCTTCCGCGCCTCGGTGGCGGCCGCCGCGCTGGGCTTTGCGCGCCGCGCGCTGGACGAAGGCCTGGCGCGCGCCAGGTCGCGCCGCATGTTCGGCCAGACCCTGGCCGACCTGCAACTGACGCAGGCGGCGCTGGGCGACATGGCCACGGCCATCGACGCCTCGGCGCTGCTGACGTATCGCGCCGCGTGGATGCGCGACGTGCAGAAACAACGCACCACGCGCGAAGCGGCCATGGCCAAGATGACGGCCACCGAATCGGCGCAGAGCGTGATCGACCGCGCGCTGCAGATGTTCGGCGGCGCGGGCGTGGTGTCGGGGATGCCGGTGGAGAAGCTTTACAGGGAAATCAGAGCGCTGCGTATCTACGAAGGCGCCACCGAAGTGCAGAAGTTGATCATCGCCCGGGAACTGCTGAAGGCCTGAAGAAACCATCGAGTTTCCGCTTTCGGCAGTCAACTACACCGCATCAGCAAGGGGAATTTCATGGAAGTATCCGCCCACATCGACACTTTCGCCCGGGACAATCTGCCCCCGGGCGAACAATGGCCCGAGTTCCTGCTGGACGGCCCCGACGTGGCCTATCCCAAGCGCTTCAATTGCGCGGTGGAGCTGGTGGACGCCATGGTCGGCCGTGGCCACGGCGAGCGCGTCGCGCTGCGCTGGGCGCAGGACGGCAAGCCGGCCACCATGACCTACCGCGAGCTGGCCGCGCTGACCAACCGCATCGCGCGCGTGCTGGTCGAGGACATGAAGCTGGTGCCGGGCAACCGCCTGCTGCTGCGCGGTCCCAACAACCCGATGATGGCCGCTTCGTGGCTGGCCGCCATCAAGGCCGGTCTGGTGACGGTGCCGACCATGCCGCTGCTGCGCGCCAAGGAGCTCAAGCAGATCATCGACAAGGCGCAGATCCAGGCGGTGCTGTGCGACGTGCGCCTGAAGGACGAGGCGCAGTTCTGCGCCCAGCCGGATCACGAACACCATTGTCCGGGGCTGGCGCAGATCGTGTATTTCAACGACACGGCGCCCGAGGCGCTGGACACGCTGGCAGCGGCCAAGCCCGACGACTTTGCGGCCTGCGATACCGCCGCCGATGACGTCTGCCTGATCGCCTTCACCAGCGGCACCACCGGCGCGCCCAAGGGCTGCATGCATTTCCATCGCGATGTGCTGGCGATGTGCGACCTGTTTCCCAAGCATGTCATCAAGCCGGGTCCGGACGACATTTTCTGCGGCACGCCGCCGCTGGCGTTCACCTTCGGCCTGGGTGGCCTGCTGTGCTTTCCGCTGCGGGTCGGCGCCAGCACCGTGCTGGCCGAGCGCCTGACGCCGGAAAGCCTGCTGCAGCTGATCCAGGACTTTCGCGCCACCATCGTCTTCACCGCTCCGACTTTCTACCGCCAGATGGCGGCGCTGGTGGGCAAGTTCGACCTGTCCTCGCTCAAGAAGAGCGTGTCGGCCGGCGAGGCCCTGCCCGACGCGACGCGCCAGTTGTGGAAGGAGGCCAGCGGCATCGAGATGATCGACGGCATCGGCGGCACCGAGATGATCCACGTGTTCGTGTCCAGCCCGCCCGAGTCGGTGCGCCGCGGCGCCATCGGCCGCGTGGTGCCCGGTTACATCGCGCAGATCGTGGACGACGACATGAACCCGGTGCCCAATGGCACGGTGGGGCGCCTGGCGATCAAGGGGCCGACCGGCTGCCGCTACCTGGCCGACGAGCGCCAGCGGCGTTTCGTGCAGAAGGGTTGGAACCTGCCGGGCGATACGTTCGTGCAGGACGATGACGGCTATCTGTTCTACCAGGCGCGCAACGACGACATGATTGTCTCGGCCGGCTACAACATCGCCGGGCCGGAGGTCGAGGACGCGCTGCTGCGCCACGAGGCGGTGGCCGAATGCGGCGTGGTCGGCGCGCCCGACGACGAGCGCGGCCAGGTGGTCAAGGCGTTCGTGGTGCTCAAGCCCGGCTTCGAGCCGAGCGAGGCGCTGGTGGCGGCGCTGCAGCAGTTCGTCAAGGCCAACATCGCGCCCTACAAGTATCCCCGTGCCATCGAGTTCGTCTCCGCGCTGCCGCGCACCGAGACGGGCAAGCTGCAGCGTTTCGCGCTGCGCAAGATGGCCTGATTCCGCATCAAGGAAATTCCATGGCAGCTCCGTTCGTCAGCCAGGTTGAAGTCCGCTTCCGTCATTGCGATCCGGCGGGCATCGTTTTCTACCCGCGCTATTTCGAGATGATCAATGATTTTGTCGAGGAGTGGTTCGACAAGGGCATGGGCTTGCCATTCCACGCGCTGCACGTGGAGCGCCATATCGGCACGCCGATGGCGTCGGTGACGTGCGATTTCAGCGCGCCGAGCCGCTGGCACGAGAAGCTGCGGCAGACGCTGCAGGTGCAGCGCATCGGCGGCGCGTCGTTCAAGGCGCTGGTGCGCTTCGAGGGGCCGGACGGGCAGTTGCGGCTGTCGGCGACGTTGACGATCGTGACGGTGGATCTGCGCACGATGAAGTCGATGCCGTTGCCGGCGGATCTGCGCGAGCGCATGCAGGATTATCTGGTTGCCGCCGAGTGAGTTCGGCGGGGGCCGCCCTGGTGTTTGTTTTTTGAAAATAGGATGAGACGTTATGAAGATTCTGCAACCGCCGGATTGGATGGCGCCGCGGGGCTATTCGAATGGGATCCTGACCGAGATGACGGTGGGGAGCAAGCTGGTGTTCGTGGGCGGGCAGGTGGGCTGGAACGGGCAGCAGCAGTTCGAGTCGGATGATCTGGCCGATCAGGTGCGGCAGACGTTGGCGAACATCGTGGCGATTCTCGCCGAGGGTGGGGCCAGGCCGGAGCATATCGTGCGCATGACGTGGTATGTGACGGACAAGGATGCGTATGTGGCGGCTTATCCGGAGATCGGGAAGCATTATCGTGAATTGATCGGGAGGCATTTTCCGGCGATGACGGCGGTGGAGGTGGCGGATCTGGTGGAGGATCGGGCCAAGGTGGAGATTGAAGTTACTGCGGTGGTGCCGGGCTGAATGTGGACCAGCCTGGCGGGGATTTTCGCCGGGTTGGGGTTCTTTAGCCGCGGGTGACGGGGCAGGCGGGGGATGGCGGGGCTACGATTGCGGTCCGGAGCCTTCGCTCCGGACTGCCCCTTCGTCATCTTCGTCACAGCCTTCGGCTGTTCCTTCAGATTCCGTCGGGCGCATCTACACGCCCCGCCATCCCCCGCCTGCCCCGTCACCCGCTCACGATAAGAATTAATGGCGGATGCCGGGGAGGACGCGTTTCTTGGCGATCTTAGCGGCGGTAATTCTTGTTCAGAGCGATTTGCGGGGCCCGCTTCAAGGCGGCCGCGCGGGCGGCCTTTTGAAGCTTACGTGGTGTCTTGCGGGGGCGGATGACGCTGCGCGCTCGCGGGCGGGGCGCTTTATCACATATGTGTTGGTTTAACTACGTTTGTGACTCTTCGCTTGTGGCTGCAGGGTTGGCGCATGGCGCCAGAATTTTCAGGCCCATCTGCGGGCCTGGAAAGTTTCGCGGGGGAGTTCGCCGAAGCGGTCGCGGTAATACTCGGAGAAGCGGCCCAGGTGGCTGATGCCTACGGAGACGGCGACCTCGGTCACGCTTTCGCAGGCGCCTTGTCGCAGTTTTTCGCGGGCGGCGTCCAGGCGCAGGACGCGTAGCGCCTGCATGGGGGTGGTTTCGCGATGTTGCTGGAACAGGCGGGTGAGGGCGCTGGGGCTGGCGCCGGCGCCGCGGGCGATGTCGGTCAGGGTCAGGGGGGCGGCCAGGTGGGCGCGCATGTAGGCTTCGGCCTGGGTGATGCGGCGGGGCAGGGCGGGGGCCAGTCCGGCGTGGCGTTGCCAGGTGTTGGGCTGGTTGTAGAGCAGGTGCAGGACGAGCGTGTCTTCCAGGTGTTCGAGCCAGGCGGCGGGGGGCCTTGGGGCGCCGTCGTCCAGGGTGGGGAGCAGGTGGATCAGGCTGGTCATCATGCTGCGCCAGGCGGCGCCGACGGGGGTGTCCAGGCGTAGCGCGGGGCTGAAGTCCAGGGGGCGGGCGGCGGCGTCGCCGAAGATGCGGTGGCCGATGGCTTCGAGCTTGCCGCGCGGGATCTTCAGCAGCAGTTGTTCGCAGCCGGCTTCCCAGTGCAGTTTCAGGGCGCGGTTGGGGGCGATGACGGCGGCGCAGTCGGGGTGGGCGTCGACGCAGTCGGTGCCGCATTCGATGCGGGCGCGGCCGCGCAGCGGCACCTGCACCAGCATGAAGTCCTGCAGGCGGTCGGGTTCGATGTGGACTTCGGCGCCGTAGCGCAGCGTACAGACGCTCAGGGCGCCGAAGCGGGCGCGGTTCAGTTCGGCGTCGACGCGGCCGCCTTTCCAGGTCAGGCGGTGTTCCTTGAGCGCTTCGGAGACGCGTTCGCGCGTTTCGGCGGGCTGGGTGGAACTGAAGACGCGTCGTTTGAGCAATGGCGCCAGCTCGATGCGGGACCAGCCGTGCATGGATGCCTCCGGGACGGGAACGCTCCCGTATCGCCGTCGAGCGTAATGCAATCGTCAAGCGTTTGGAATTAAGTGAATCCCGGATAGGCGTGCGCCGATTCGGATAGAGCCGCGCGCCCGGCCGTCCTAAGCTGGGGGTTGTTGGAAGGCGGCGCCGTGGCGCGTAAGCTGGCAGTTTTCATCGGTGGCTGGGTGTACCGACGGCAGACGGATTCTGTCAGCATTGCGCCGGCGGCGCCGGCGGATACCTGCGGGGTGGCTCATGAACGGAAAACTATGGCGCCGGCGCGCGCTGGCGGCGCTGGTCGCGGTGGGCTGTATGACGGCGGCCGGCGGCGCGTCGGCGGCGGACAAGATCAAGGTCGGCCTGCTGACCACGCTGTCTGGACCGGGCGCGGCGCTGGGCAATGAGATCCGCGACGGCTTCAATCTTGCGCTGCAGCATACCGGCGGCAAGCTGGGCGGCCTGCCGGCCGAGGTGGTGGTGGCCGATGACCAGCAGAAGGCCGATGCCGGGCGCCAGGCGGTCGAGCGGCTGCTCAAGCGCGACAAGGTCGACGTCATGACGGGGATCGTGTTTTCCAACGTGCTGCTGCCGGTGATGCCGGCCATCCTGCAGTCGGGCACTATCTACCTCAGCACCAATACCGGGCCCGAGAACTATGCCGGCGCGGGTTGCAATCCGAATTTCTTCGCGGTGGCCTGGCAGAACGAGGACATCCCGGCGGCGGTGGGCAAGTACGCCGCCGACCAGGGCTTCAAGCGGGTGGCGCTGATCGCGCCGGATTATCCGGGCGGGCGTGAGTCGCTCAATGGCTTCAAGCGCCTGTACAAGGGCGGTCTGTCGGAAGAGATCTATACCCAGCTCGGCCAGCTCGACTACGGCGTCGAGATCACGCGGCTGCGCGCCAGCAAGCCGGATGCCGTGTTTTTCTTTCTGCCCGGCGGCATGGGCGTGAATTTCATCAAGCAGTTCAACGGCGCCGGCCTGGGCAAGGAGATCGCGCTGCTGGCGCCGGGCTTCTCGGGCGACGAGGATACGATCGCGGCGGTGGGCGCGCCGATCGAAGGCCTGCATAACTCGTCGCAATGGGCGGCCGACCTGGACAACCCGGCCAACCGCAAGTTCGTCGAGGACTTCAGGAAAACCTACAACCGCACCCCCACGCTGTACGCCTCGCAGGGCTACGACGCCGCCATGCTGCTGGACAGCGCGGTCAGGCAGACCGGCGGCAAGCTGGGCGCCGATGCGCTGCGCCCGGCCCTGCGCCGCGCTGATTTCAAGTCGGTGCGCGGCGAATTCAAGTTCAATCGCAATCAGTACCCGATCCAGAACTACTACCTGCGCACCATCGTCAAGGGCGCGGACGGCAAGCTGGCCAACAAGCTGTCGGGCACGGTGCTGACGCAGTATCACGACCCGTTCGCCGCCGCCTGCCAGATGAAGTAAGGCAGGCGACGCACGCATCAGCACGCATCAAGGAGAGACGCATGACCGCAACCATCACGACGCGCGAGGTGACCATCGCCTCGCACGACGGCAAATCATTCAGCGCCTACCTGGCCGTGCCGGCCTCGGGCCACGGACCCGGGCTGGTGCTGTGCCAGGAGATATTCGGCATCAACGACTTCATGCGCCGCACCGCGCAGGCGCTGGCCGAGGAGGGCTACGTGGTGCTGGCGCCGGACCTGTTCTGGCGCCAGCAGCCCGGCATCCAGCTGACCGACGGCCCGGCCGACATGCCGCGCGCCTTCGAGCTGTATCAGCGTTTCGATGTCGAGCTGGGCGTCAAGGACATTGCCGCGACCCTGGCGGCGCTGCGCGCCCTGCCCGAGCAGCAGGGCGGCGCCGGCGTGCTGGGCTATTGCCTGGGCGGCAAGCTGGCCTACCTGGCCGCCTGCCGCACCGATGCCGACGTGGCCATCGGCTACTACGGCGTGGGCATCGAGGACAGCCTGGAAGAAGCCGCCAACCTGCGCGGCCGGCTGGTGCTGCACATCGCCGAAAAGGACGGCTTCTGTCCGCCGCCGGCGCGCCAGCGCATCCTGGAGGCGCTGGGCGGCAAGTCGAACGTCGAGCTGTACGTGTATCCCGGCATGGACCACGCCTTCGCCCGCACCGGCGGCGCGCACTATGACAAGCCGTCGGCGCTGATGGCGCACCAGCGCAGCATGGCCGCGCTGCAACGCGTGATCGGGCCGCAGTTCGATTATTCGTATCTGTGGGACAAGCACTGCGAGTACGAGTTCGGCACCCGTGACGTGGCCGCGACCATGGCCACCATGGTGGCCGAGCCGTACGTCAACCACATCCCCACCATGACCGGCGGCGTGGGCTACCGCGAGCTGTCGCGCTTCTATCAGCACCACTTCGTCAACAGCAATCCGCCCGACACCCGGCTGGTGCCGTTGTCGCGCACCGTGGGCGCGACGCAGATCGTCGACGAACTGCTGTTCTGCTTCACTCACACCACCGAGATCGACTGGCTGCTGCCCGGCGTCGCGCCCACGGGCAAGTACGTCGAGATCCCGCTGGTGGCCATCGTCAAGTTCCGCGGCGACAAGCTCTGCCACGAACACATCTACTGGGACCAGGCCAGCGTGCTGGTGCAGATTGGCGTGCTCGATCCCAAGGGCCTGCCGGTGGCCGGCCGCGAGACCGCGCAGAAGCTGCTGGACGAGACCCTGCCTTCCAACACCCTGATGGCGCGCTGGAAAGACAGCGAGAACAAGTAGGAGACCGCCATGCCGTATAGCGATCAACAATTGGGCGAGATGGTGCGCGGCGACAGCGTGCACCGCGCCCTGTACACCGACCCGGCGATCTTCGAACTGGAGATGCAGCGCATCTACGGCCGCGCCTGGGTCTACGTCGGCCACGAAAGCCAGGTGCCCAAGACGGGCGACTATCACACCACGCGCCTGGGCGACCAGGACGTGCTGATGGTGCGCGCCAGCGACGGCCGCGTGCACGTCCTGTACAACCGCTGCCCGCACAAGGGCGCCAAGGTGGTGGCCGACGGCGACGGCTGCGTCGGCAAGTTCTTCCGCTGCCCGTACCACGCCTGGACCTTCAAGCTCGACGGCAGCCATCTCGGCGTGCCGCTCAAGCAGGGGCTGGAAGGCACCGCCTACGATCCCACCGACCCCAGCTTCTCCATGCGCCGCCTGCCGCGCGTGGAAAGCTATCGCGGCTTCGTCTTCGCCAGCCAGGCGCGCGACGGCCAGGGCCTGGCGGAATTCCTGGGCGGCGTGCGCTCGTCGATCGACAACCTGTGCGACCGCTCGCCGGTGGGCGAAGTGGAAGTGGCCGGCGGCATCTTCCGCGTGATGCAGCGCTCGAACTGGAAGGTGTTCTACGAGAACCTGCACGACACCATGCACGCCCGCGTGACGCACGAATCGTCCTTCGCCGCCGCCCGCGACGAAGCCAAGGAGATCGGCGAGATGCCGTTCGAGCTGCACATCATGGACGGCAACGGCGAGCCCTACGAGTTCTGGGAAAAGCTGGAGCTGCGCGCCTACGACAACGGCCACGGCTACATGGAAGGCATCTTCAACCCGGGCGCGGCTGAACGCGACCCGGTGTCGCGCGCCCATTTCGAAGCGCTGACCGCGGCCTACGGCGCCGACCGCGCCCGCGAGATCCTCGGCATGAACCGCCACAACACCGTCATCTACGGCAGCGGCTCGCCGCACACGGTGTTCCAGCAGTTCCGCGTGATCCGGCCGATCGCCGTCGACCGTACCCTGATCGAGATCCAGACGTTCCGCTGCAAGGGCGCGCCGGACGGCGTGTTCAAACGCGCCATGCTGTACGCCAACGTCATCAATTCGCCGTCGTCCAACGTCATGCCGGACGACATCGAGCTCTACAACCGCTGCCAGGAAGGCAACGCCACCCGTGGCGGCGAGTGGGTCAGCATGCACCGCTACCATGGCACCGACCGCAGCGACGCCGACGGCATGGTGTCGGTCAACGGCACCAGCGAGCTGCCGATGCGCAACCAGTTCCGCGCCTGGAAAAACTACATGGAGGCCGGTCCCGTGGCGCCCGCCCACGGCCAAGGAGAAGGCGCATGCTGCTAGACCTGGAATTCGACGTATCCACCGCCAACCTGGCGCCGGCCGACGTGCCGGCCGAGGCCTATCACCGCATCGCCCAGTTCCTGTACCGCGAGGCGCGGCTGCTGGACGAGCGCCGCTACGACGACTGGCAGTCGCTGTGGACCGACGACGGCATGTACTGGATGCCGCGCGAGCCGGGCCAGTCCAGCCCCTACGACCACATCTCGCTGTTCTGGGAAGACCGCATGCTGCGCGACGTGCGCATCCGCCGGCTGCAACACCCGCGCAACTGGTCGCAGCAGCCGCCCACGCGCAGCGCGCGGCTGGTGGGCGGGGTGCAGGTCGAGGGCATGGACGCCGGCGGCAACCTGGTGGTGCACTCGGCGTTCCAGATGACCGAATGGCGCAAGCGCCAGCCGCGCCAGCTGGCCGGCCGCTACACCCACAAGCTGGCCGCCGATGGCGACGGCTGGCGCATCCGCATGAAGCGCGTGGACCTGGTGAACTGCGACGACGCGCACGACGTGTTCGAGGTGTTCGTGTGAGCGCGATCGACGCCGCGGTGCTGGCGCTGCACTACCAGAACGACGTGCTGCATCCCGAAGGCAAGATCCGCGTCGGGCTGGACGCCGATGGCGCGGAGCGCCAGCGCCTGCTGCGCGGCGCCGCCGACCTGCTCGACGGCGCCCGTAGCCATGGCCTGCCGATCGTGCATGTGCGCATCGCCTTCAGGCCCGACTATGCCGACCTGCTGCCCAACTGCGATATCTTCCGCAACGTCGCCAGCATCGGCGCCGTGGCCGAGGGGCAATGGGGCAGCGCCTTCTACGACGGCCTGCAACCGCTGGCGGGCAGCCCGCGCGAATTCGTGGTCAAGCACACCCGCATCAGCGCCTTCTACGGCACGCCGCTGGAAGAGACGCTGCGGCTGCTGGGCGCGCGCCGGCTGGTGGTGGCGGGCGTGGCCACCCACTCGGTGGTCGAGGGCACCGTGCGGCATGCGGCGGATATCGGTTTCAATGTCATGGTGGCCGAAGACGCCTGCGCTTCGGCCGATCCGGCGGTGCATGACGCTTCGCTGGCCAGCATGCGGCTGATCGCGCAGACCGGCTCGGTGGCGCAGGCCATGCACTGGGCTGCCTCGCCTCATTGATCAAGGACTGTTCATGGATTTCTCAGGCTTTCCCGGCTTGGCCGGCAAGACCTCCATCGTCACCGGCAGCACCCAGGGGCTGGGCGCCGACATCGCGCGCGGGCTGGCGGCGGCCGGCTCCAACGTGGTGCTGGTGGGACGCAACGCCCAGGCCGGCCAGGCGCTGGCGGGCGAGATCGGCGACCGCGCGTTGTTCCACGAAACCGACATCGGCCAGGACGACCAGATCCGCCATTGCCTGAATGCCGCGCTGGCGCGCTTCGGCCGCGTCGACATCCTGGTGAACAACGCCTGCCAGTACAACGATCGCGGGCTGGCCTCCAGCCGCGAGGAATGGCACGCCACGCTCGACACCAACCTGGTGTCGGCCGCGATCTTCACGCAGATGGCGGCGCCGCTGCTGCCGCGCGGCGGCGTGGTGGTCAACCTGGGCAGCACCGGCGGCAAGTTCGGCGCGGCCGGGCGCGCGCTGTATCCGGCCTCCAAGGCGGCCTTGCTGCAGATCACCAAGAACTTCGCCGTGGAACTGGCGCCGGCCGGCATCCGCGTGCTGGCGGTGTCGCCGGCCTGGACTTGGTCGCCGTCGGTCGAACAACTGGCCGGCGGCTCGCGCGAAGCCGCCGACGCGGTCGGCGCGCACTTCCATCCGCTGGGCCGGGTCGGCTCGGGCGAGGAGATCGCAGCGGCGGTGTGTTTCGCCTGCTCCGACGCGGCCTCGTGGATGACGGGCGTGGATATCCCGGTGGACGGCGGTTTCTCGATCCTGGGGCCGGACCGCGGCATTTCGCCGCGCGCCTGGTTCAAGCAGTTGGCGCCCTGAGGCGGGCTGCCGGCCGGAGGGACGCGGGATCGGACCGCGCGGGCATGGCCGGCATCGCGCCGCGATCCCGGCGCGGGCCGGGCGGCGCCGGGGCGTGATGCCGGGGCGTGATGCCGGGGGCCGGCCAGGCCGCGGGGCGCGCGTCAGCGGATGACGATCTCGCCTTCTTCCAGGGCGGCCTTGCCTCCCACCTGGTCTTCCAGGAATTCCTGCATGCGGTTGCCCACCTGGATCTTGGTGCCGCCGCAAAAGCGCCGCGCGGCAATGATGGTGGCCGTATGCAGCGGCTGCAGGTCGCGGATCAGCTGGGCTTCTTCCTCGTCCAGTTCGATCAGGTCGCGGCCCAGCTTGGTGTGGGTGTTGCGGGCGCGCTCGACCACGTCGCCGGCGGCGCGTCCGGGGTTGGCGTGCAGGAACAGCAGCAGCTGTTCGAGCTTGGCCTTTTCCTCGTTCATCTTCAGGCGCTTGCGCGTCAGCGCCGAACGCTTGATGTCGGCATGCGGATCCAGGCCGGCCTGCACCAGCGTGGGCACGCCCGCCGGCGAACCGATGGTGCCGGCGCGCACCGATTGCAGGGCGCGGGTCTGGCCGCCGGTGATGGCGGTCTGCTGGGTATTGGGCGGGCCGACGTTGACGCTGCCGCCGGCGGCGATGCTGCTCTGGCGGATCTCGCGTTCCACTTCCACGTTCTGGCCGGCGCTGATGATGGCGTTGGTGATGAAGCGGGCCCGCACTTCGCCGCCACAGACGATGTGGGCGGTGCGCGCGGCAGTGTTGGCGGCCCCGCCACCGGCGCCGTCCGCCACGGCCTCGGCCATGCCGATGATGCCGCCCTTGACCGTGACGTTGCCGCCGGCCTCGACCAGCGCGGCCTCCATGGTGCCGTTGACGACCACGTCGCCGGTCACCCGCACTTCCATGGTGGCGCTGATGTCGCCGCGCACCTGCAGCGAACCCTGGAAGTTGATGTTGCCGGTGGACAGGTCGACCGCGTCGACCTCGACCACCGGATTGACCTGCGCGCCCTGGTGGATCAGCTTGGGCGAGCCGGCGATGGCGGCGCGCAGCAGGTTGGGGTCTTCCGGATCGATCTCGACGCCGGACATCTCGGCATTGAACGGCGTGTCGGGCAGTTCATCCGGCAGCACCGGCTGGCCCAGCACGTTGCAGCCGTCGATGCCGGGCAGCGGCGGAATGCGGCGCATCAGCGGCATGCCCGGGGTCACCAGCAACAGGCTGCCGAGGTCGCGGTAGTCGATCTGGGCCAGTTCGTCGATTTCCTGCGCGCGCGGCTTCAGGCGGTCCAGCAGGCTCTCGAAGCGGGTCGGGGTGCCGCGCGTGGGCGGCGTGCCTTGCGCGATCAGCACGGTCTGCGCGCCGCCGCGCTCGACGGCTTCGGCCAGTTCCTTTTCCAGCACGCCGTGGACGATGCCCTGGTCGGCGATGGCCTGGCGCAGCACGGCCAGGGCCACCGGCTTGCCGCCCTTGGGCGGATGCAGCGTGACCAAGGCGGACATGCAGGTCGCGTCCACTTCCAGGTCGAACGAACCGTCGATCAGCTTGCCCACCGGCACCTGGACCGGTTCGGCGGCGTGGCGGCACAGGTCGATGAAGGCGATGACGGCGTGGTTGTCCAGCGCCTCCGTCGACCAGCCCTGGGCAGTGGCCAGGGCGGCCAGGGCATCCCAGCTGGGCAGGGTGGCGGCCAGCGGAGCGGCGATGACGGTGTCCGAGGCTTCGGCCGATTCGCCTTCGGACGGCGCGGCCGGGGGCGCGTTGGCGCCCTCCGGGGCGGATGGCGGCGTGTAGATCGCCGTCAGGACGTTGGTAGTGGCATCCAGCACCAGCTGGAGCGTGTTGTCTGCGCCCATCTCCGCCTCCCGCCCGGCGGTCTGCGCCGGGTTCCATTCATTTAGTAATTAAACGAAATATTGCGACATGTTAACCCATGAATCCGGGGCTACTGCGCAGTAGAAGGGGGCTGGAGGGCATAAAAAGATGTAGGTCCGGCCCTTATTTCAGACGGATTGCCGCTCGAGTCGCTGGGGGCACGGGGCGCGCTCGAACCGCAACGCCAGCGCGTCCTAGTCCATAGGCAGGAGCGACAAAGCGCGCGCAGCGGCTCAGCATAGGCGTTCGATCCCGCGTCCCCGGACGCCGCCGGAGCCTCGATGCCATGTCATCCCCCTTTTCCTTCCCGTCGGCCAGGCCGCGCCGCTGTCGTGGGCGCGTGGCCGGCCTGGTGATCGCGGCCCTGGTGGCCGGGGTGGCGGCGCTGGCGCCCGCCGGCGGCGCCAGCGCCGCAGAAATTTATCGTTACAAAGATCCGTTCGGCGTCTGGCGCGCCATGAAGGTGCCCAATGGCTATGCCAAGTATTACAAGCGCGCCCAGGTCCGCACCGCGCTGCGCGGCTCCCGCCTCAAAGTCTGCCTGGACTGCGAACCGCGTGCGGGTGACGGCGCGAGCCTGCTGACCCTGGGCGATCGCGCCGCCCGTTGGCGGGCGGCGCCGCCGTCCACCGCGCATGACGAACTGATCGCGCAGGCAGCCAGGGATTCAGGCGTGGACCGGGCTTTGCTGACCGCCGTCATCGCGGTGGAATCCGGGTTCCGCAGCGATGCGCGCTCGCCCAAGGGGGCGCTGGGCCTGATGCAACTGATGCCGGCGACGGCGGCGACCCTGCTGGTGTCGGACGACATCGAGCGGGCGCTGGTGGATCCGGCCACCAACGTGAAGGCGGGTTCAAGCCTGCTGCGGCGCCTGATCGACCAGTATCCCAACCGCCTGGACCTGGCGCTGGCGGCCTACAACGCGGGCGAGGGCGCGGTGCGCAAGTACGACGCGGTGCCGCCCTATGCCGAGACCCAGCAGTACGTGCGCAACGTCACGGCGCTGTACCAGCAATACAAGACACCCTAGGGCTGGATACAAAAACGCCCCGCAAGCCCTTCCAGGGCCGCCAGGGCGTGTTGCAGCGCGTTCGGCAGGCCGGGACCCGCCGGCGCGCTTCGCGCCGCGCTCAGACCGTCGCGAAGACCTTCTCGGCGATATCCAGGGTGGCCTGGATGACGGCGTCGTCGTGGGTGGCCGAGACGAAGCCGGCCTCGAACGCCGACGGCGCGAAATGCACGCCGTGGTCCAGCATGGCGTGGAAAAAGCGGTTGAAGCGCGCCGTATCGCAGGCCGAGACCTCGGCGAACGTGGCCGGCACCTTGTCGCTGAAGTAGATGCCGAACATGCCGCCGACCGAATCGGCCGAAAACGCCAGGCCGGCGGCGCGGGCGCGTTCCTGCAGTCCCCGGGCCAGCTTGGCGGTCTGCGCCGCCAGCTTGTCGTAGAAGCCGGGCGCGGCGATCAGGCGCAGCGTGGCCAGGCCGGCGGCCACGGCCACCGGGTTGCCCGACAGCGTGCCCGCCTGGTAGACGCCGCCCAGCGGCGCGATGTGTTTCATGATCTCGGCGCTGCCGCCGAAGGCGCCCACCGGCATGCCGCCGCCGATCACCTTGGCCAGCGTGGTCAGGTCGGGCTTGACGCCCGACAGGCCCTGCACGCCCTGCGGGCCGACGCGGAAACCGGTCATGACTTCGTCGAAGATCAGCAGCGCGCCGTGCTGCGTGCAGACCTCGCGCAGCCCTTCCAGGAAGCCGGCGGCCGGCTTGATCAGGTTCATGTTGCCGGCGATCGGCTCGACGATGATGCAGGCGATGTCGGCGCCGTGCTGGGCGAAGGCCTCGCGCACCGCTTCGAGGTTGTTGTATTCCAGGGTCAGCGTGTGCGAGACGAACTCGGGCGGCACGCCCGCCGAGCTGGGGTTGCCGAAGGTCAGCAGGCCCGAGCCGGCCTTGACCAGCAGGCTGTCGGAGTGGCCGTGGTAGCAGCCTTCGAATTTGACGATCTTGTTGCGGCCGGTGGCGCCGCGCGCCAGGCGGATGGCCGTCATGGTGGCCTCGGTGCCGGAGCTGACCAGGCGCACCTGTTCCAGCGACGGCAGGCGCGCGATCAGCACCTCGGCCAGCTCGATCTCGGCCTCGGTGGGGGCGCCGAACGACAGGCCATTGACGGCCGCTTCCTGCACCGCGCGCACCACGTCCGGATGCGAATGGCCCAGGATGGCCGGGCCCCACGAGCCGACGTAGTCGATGTACTGCTTGTCTTCCGCGTCCCACACGTACGGGCCTTGCGCGCGCTTGATGAAGCGCGGCGTGCCGCCCACGGAGCGGAAGGCGCGCACGGGCGAGTTGACGCCGCCGGGGATGCTGCGGCTGGCGCGTTCGAAAAGCTGAGCGTTACGGGACATGGCGATCAAGGCTTCAGGTTGCGGTTGATGGAGTAGGGCGCGGCGCAGGCCGCGGCGGCGGCGCGGATGGCGGGCGCCTCGAACAGGCCGGTGATGACGGCGATCGAGTCGGCGCCGGCCGCGGCCACCTGCGCCGCGTTCTCGGGCGTGATGCCGCCGATGGCGACCACCGCGGGGCGCGGCGCGTCGCGTTCCTCGACCAGCGCGCGGGCCTCGGTCAGGACCGACAGCGGCGCGCGCACGGTGTCCGGCTTGACGCGCGAGGCGAACATGGCGCCGAACGCGATGTAGTCGGCGCCGGCGTCGAGCAGCTCGCGGGCGCGGGCCAGGTCATCGTAGCTGGAGCCGCCCAGGATCAGGTCGGGGCCGGCCTCGGCGCGGATGCGGGCCAGGCTGTCGTCGTCGCGGCCGACATGGGCGCCGTCGGCGCCGACTTCCAGCGCCAGGCGCCAGTCGTCATTGATGAGGAACACCACGCCCAGCTCGCGGCACAGCGGCGCCAGGGCGCGCGCCTGCTCGGCGCGCACCGCGTCGGGCACGTCCTTGCGGCGCAGTTGCAGCGCCCGCATGCCGCCCTCGGCGGCCTGGCGCACCGCGCGCATCAGGCGCTCGGTGTCGTCCCATTCGGGGGTGACGCCGTACAGGCCGGCGGGAAAACGCAGGGCTTTCATTGCGGTTGGATCCGGTTGGGAATGCGCCGGCCCATGCCCGGCAGGAAGCTGGCGGCGACCGCCGCGTCGGCGTGGGCCAGGCCCTGGCGCACCGCCTCGGGCATTTCCAGGCCGCGCGCCAGCAGGGCGGTGATGGCGGTGGCCGCCAGGCCGCCGGCATCGCCGTTGCGGTCCGGGGGCGCCTGCCACGGCAGGGTGGTGGTCTGGCCGTTGGGGCCGAGCAGCACGTTGGCATGGTGGCCGGGCCGCTGCGGGCTGCCCAGCACCAGCACCCATTCGGCGCCGGCCGCCACCAGGGCGTGCATCGGCGACGGTGCGTCCCCGATATCGATGTCGCCGTCGGCATGCCATTGCGCCAGGCGCAGGTGTTCGACGATCAACAGGTCGGTCTGCGGCAGCACCAGCTCAAGAACGGCTGCCAGCAGATCGTCGGCCTCGTCCTCGTCGGCGGCGTCGGCCGGCACCTGGGCGCGCTGGCCCAGGTGCAGCACCAGCGGCACCTGGCTGTAATCGGCCGCTACCTGGGCGGCCACGCTTGCCGTTTCGGCGGTGTATAGTCCGCCCACCTTGATCGCCTGTACCGACATGTCTTCGAGCAGGCAGCGGGCCTGGTCGTCGAGCAGGTCGGGCGACACGGGATGGATTTCTTCGATGCCGGCGGTATCCTGCACGGTCAGCGCCGTGACGGCCGCCAAGCCATGACAGCCCAGGCGGGCGCAGGTGACGGCATCCGCGGGCAAGCCGTCGGCGCCCGAAGGATCGAGCGGGCCGAAGACCAAAACGAGAGGGGGAGTAACGGGGGCCACGTGGACAGCGCTAGAGTAAGGGTGCCCGGACTCAATTGCGAAGAATCAGGGGAACCCCTATTGGGTTTCGGTAAGATTGTCCCCATTCTAATGGATGCCTCCCGCCTTTGCCCCGTAGGGGGGACGACGGCAGGGATTTGATGTAAGAGAGAACTATGCGTACTTGGATGTGTCTGATTTGTGGCTGGGTCTACGACGAAGAGGCAGGCCTGCCCGACGAAGGCATCGCGCCCGGCACCCGCTGGGAAGACGTGCCGCCGAACTGGGTCTGTCCTGAATGCGGCGCCCGCAAAGAGGACTTCGAACTGATGGAAATCTGATCCGCAGCGCCGACGTATTCCGCCAAGGCTTGCAACGAGGGGAGGCCATGTCCACCCCGCGCTCCCGACGGGCCACGCCAGTGCGGCGGGCCCCCGGTTCTATCAGACTACCCACAGAGGGGTTGCCATGACGGAAAAACACCACGAAGAAACCACCACGCAGGCCGCCAACTTCGCCAACCAGTTCCTGATCGCCATGCCCGGCATGGTCGAGGGCAGCCTGGCCGGCTCGGTCATCTATATCTGCGAACACTCCGAACGCGGCGCGTTGGGCCTGGTCATCAACCGGCCCACGGACCTGACGCTCGGCACGCTGTTCGAGCGCATCGACCTGGCGCTGGAAATCGGCCCGGTCAAGGACACGCTGGTGTTCTTCGGCGGCCCGGTGCAGACCGACCGCGGCTTCGTGCTGCACGCGCCGGCCGGCGACTACAGCTCCAGCATCAAGCTGGGCGCCATGGCCCTGACCACCTCGCGCGACGTGCTGCAGGCCGTGGCCGACGGCAACGGCCCGGCCCGCATGCTGGTCACGCTGGGCTACGCCGGCTGGGGCGCCGGCCAGCTCGAAAGCGAGATGGGCCAGAACGCCTGGCTGTCGGTCGGCGCCGACGACCACATCATCTTCGACGTGCCGCCCGAGGATCGCTACCCCGCCGCGCTCAAGCTGCTGGGCATCGATCCCGTGATGCTGGCCGGCGACGCGGGCCATGCCTGAAGAAACCCTGCTGGCGTTCGACTTCGGCGAGAAGAAGATCGGCGTGGCCATCGGCAATACGCTGACGCGCCACGCGCGGCCGCTGGAAATCATCTTCAGCGAAGTGCGTGATGTGCGTTTCGCGCGCATCGAGGCGCTGCTGCGGGAATGGCAACCGCATCGCGTGGTGGTCGGCCTGGCGCTCGATGCCGATGGCGGCGAGCAGCCCGCCACCGCGCGCTGCCGCCGCTTCGCCAATCAGCTGCACGGCCGCTTCGGCGTCGCGGTGGAACTGGTCGACGAGCGCGGCTCCAGCATGGAGGCGCAACGCCTGCTTGGCACGCACGCGGCCGACGACGCCATGGCCGCGGCCGTCATCCTGCAACGCTACCTGGACAAGCCGCCGGCGCCTTGACGCCGACGCCGGCCCGCCCATGCTCAATCCGCAACTCGACCGCCGTGGCGAACTGATTCATCTGCTGACCACGGAAGGGTTGCCGCGCCGCCATGTCGAGCGGCTGCTCGACATGGCGGCGCGTTTTGCCGATGGCTCGCAGCCCGCCGCGCCCGCCGCCGACTTGCCATTGTTCCTGAGCCTGCCGGCCAGCGACATCGACCTGCGCCAGGGTTTCGAGGCTGCCGCCGGCCAGTTGGGCCTGCGGCCGGTGCCACTCGCGGGCAGCGCGGGCGTCGATGCGGGCGTGGATCGAGGCCATGGCGTGGGCGCCGGGGACCCGCCCTCGACGCATGCTCCCGCCGCGCCGTCGCCCGCCGCCGTTGCCGCCGGCCTGCCGGCTGGCATCCTGGTGCTGCGGCATCCCGCCAGCGGCGCGGCCGTCTGTGCCGCCGGCGCCCAGGCGCCGGGCCTGCGCATCATCAACGCTGGCGACGGCGCCCATGCCGACCCGCTGCCGGCCCTTGCCCGGGTGCAGGTAATGCTGCGCGCCAAGCGCGACCTGACCAACCTGGCCGTGGCGCTGGTGGGCGACATTCGCCATAGCGCCGTGGCTCGCAGCCTGATCCATGCCATGACCACGCTGGGCGTGCCGGAAGTGCGCGCCACCGCGCCGCGCACCCTGCTGCCCGATGGCCTGCCGCAACTGGGCGTACGGGCCTGCGGCACGCTGCGCGAATGCCTGACCGACGCCGATGTCGTGATCGTGCTGCCGCTGCGCGCCGAACGCATGAGCGGCGCGCTGCTGCCGTCGGCCCGGGACTACACGGCCGCCTGCGGACTGACGCCGGCCCGCCTGGCCGGGGCGAAAGCGGACGTCCTGCTGCTGCCCGCCGGCGGCTTGACGCCCGGCATCGAGATCGACGGCGACATCGGCGCCGGCCTGCCCGACACCGAGGCCAGCCTGGCGCGATCCGAACGCGATCTGCGCCTGGCCGCCCTGAGCGTGTTGGCAGGAGGCGCCGCATGAGGCTGCACATCGCCAACGGCCGCCTGATCGATCCGGCCCACGGCCGCGACGGCCAGCAAGACCTGTTCATTGCCCACGGCCGCGTGGTCGCGAGCGGCCAGGCGCCGGACGGCTTCCAGGCCGACCGGCGCATCGACGCGGCCGGCCTGGCCGTGTTGCCAGGCCTGGTGGACCTGTCGGCGCGCCTGCTGCGCCAGGACAGCGGCGCGCCGGCGGACTCGCGCCTGTCCAGCGCCGAGTTGCGCGCCGCCCTGGCTGGTGGCGTAACCACGCTGGCCATCCCCCCGGATGCCGACGCGCCGCTGGACGAGCCGGCCAAGATCGAGGCGCTGCTGCGCGAAGCGCCGTCCGGCCACGGCCGGGTGCTGCCGATCGGCGCGTTGACAGTCGGCCTGCGCGGCGAAACCCTGGCGGAAATGGGCCTGCTGGCGCAGGCGGGCTGCCTGGCGTTCTCGCCGGGCGAGTGCGGCATCGCCGATACGCGGGTGCTGTGGGGCGCCATGCGCTACGCCGCGGGGCTGGGCCTGGCATTGTGGCTGCGGCCGCAGGACCCATGGCTGGCGCAGGGCGCCGTGGTCGCCGCCGGCGCCTACGCCGACCGTCTCGGCCTGCCGGGCCTGCCGCCGCAGGCCGAGGTGCTGGCCCTGCAAACGATTTTCGAGCTGCAACGCGCCACGGGCGCGCGTGTGCATCTGTCGCGCCTGTCGACCGCCGGCGGCCTGGAACTGTTGCGCGCCGCGCGCCGCGAGGGACTGCCGGTCAGCGCGGACGTTTCGGCCAACAGCCTGCACCTGACCGATGTGGACATCGGTTATTTCAATACCGATTTCCACCTGCGCCCGCCGCTGCGCGGCCAGCGCGACCGCGATGCGATCCAGGCGGCGTTGCGCGAGGGGCTGGTGGAGGCGCTGTGCTCGGATCACGCGCTGGTGGACGATGCGGGCAAGGCCCTGCCGTTTCCCTATTCGCAACCCGGCGCCACGGGCCTGGAATTGCTGCTGTCGCTGGCGCTGAAATGGGCCCGCGACAGCCGCCTGCCGCTGACGCAGGCGCTGGCCCGGGTGACCGCGGGGCCGGCAGCGGTGCTGCGTGGCCTGTCGCCGGGCTTGTCCGGCCTGGGCGAGCTGGGCGTGGGCGCGCCCGCGGATCTGTGCCTGGTGGACCTGGAGGCCGAATGGCTGGTGGCGCCCGGCGCCCTGCAAAGCCACAGCCGCCATACGCCGTTCGCGGGTATGATGCTGCCCGGCCGTGTCCGCGCCACCCTGGTGGGTGGCAACCCGGCCTGGGAGACCCCTGCTTGAAGCTGCTGCGCTTTGTCCTTCGCCTGATGCTGGTGGTGCCGTTGATCGTCTTCGGCCTGCTGTGCGTGGGCCTGGTGTATCCGCTGCTGCGCCCGAAGTCGCGGGCCTGGCTCAATCGAACCTGGTCGCGCTGCCTGATGGCGGCCTGTGGCCTGCGGGTCGTCTTCAAGGGCGAGCCGCGCATGACGGGTCCAGTACTGCTGGTGGCGAACCACGTTTCCTGGATCGACATCTTCGTGCTGAATTCGGCGCGGGCAACGTCGTTCGTGGCCAAGAGCGAGATCCGCAGCTGGCCGGTGATCGGCTGGCTGGTGGCGGGCGCGGGCACGCTGTTCATCGAACGCGGCCAACGCCACGCGGTGCACGCGATGGGCGAGTCGATGCAGGCGCGCTTCAAGCTGGGCGACGCGGTGGGCCTGTTCCCGGAAGGCACGACCAGCGAGGGTTTCACGCTGCGCCCGTTCCACGCCAGCCTGTTCGAACCGGCCCGCGCGGCGGCGGTCGAGATCCAGCCGGTGGCGCTGCGCTTCCTGCAACACGGCGAACGCAGCGGTTTCGCGGCGTTCGTGGGGGAGGAAACGCTGGTGGCGAATCTGTGGCGGGTGATGGGGACGACGGGGCTGTCGGTGGAGGTGGTGTTCTTGCCGGTATTGGCGGCGAAGCATGCCGATGGGACGTTGCCGACGCGGTTGGAACTGTCGCATCAGGCTCGGGATGCGATTCAGGCGGTGCTTTGAGGTTTTTGTTGCTGCGGGCTTGGGGGGGGTGATTCTTGCTTGTGGCGGGTTGTGTGTTTTTCTTGGCGTCGGCGTTGTGCTTCGTAGGTCGCCCCTCGGTCGGGCGGACCCGGTGGCGGGCGCCCACGATTGCGGTCCGGAGCGTTCGCTCCGGACTGCCCCATCCTCATCCTCGTCCTCGCCTTCGGCGACTCCTTCGGATTCCGTCGGGCGCATCGAGGTTGCCCGCCACCGGGTCCGCCCGCCCGAGGGGCTACGCGTATCTAGGCTTGTCGCGCTGCTAGACCTGTGTGCAGGGAATGGAATCTACAGGGCTGCCCATCGCGGCCGCGCGGGCGGCCACGATGGGCGTCTGTGCATTTGAAAGTGTTGCGGGTGCGCTGCGCGCCGGTGACGAGCAGTTTTCTAATGATTCCGCACGTCAAGGGGAGGGGCGGTGGTGGTCGGCGCGGCATAAGGCATGTTGCGCGGGACGACCTCTCGCGCCGACCACAAACCGTTGTGATGCCAACGGGCTTTCACTAGCAAACGATTTGGTCTCTCCCACACGCGAGAGCGCCATCACCCCGACGCAAGACATCGCGTAAGCCGCAAAAGGCCGCCCGCGCGGCCGGCTTGCGGCGGGCCCCGCAAGACCCTCCTCTCCAGCTCCGACGTGCGCCAACACGCCAAGCACACCGCTCGCCCCAGAGACCGCCATTACGTCTCATCGCGAGCGCGTGGCGGGGTCGGTGGGGGATGGCGGGGCGTGTAGATGCGCCCGGCGGAAACCGTAGGGAGCCGAAGGCGTACGAGGTTGAGCCCGGGGAAGTCCGGAGCGAACGCTCCGGACCGCAATCGTAGCCCCGCCATCCCCCACCGACCCCGCCACGCGCGCCTCAAGAACCCAACCCCGCGACACAAAAAACCCCCGCCTTAATGCCGCCCATTAGAAGAAAAATCACAACAACTACGCGCCACCTCCGCCACACTCTCACAAAACGCATCATCAGCCCCCTTCCGGTACATCGCGCAGTACACCGATTGCGGCGCCGCGGTGCTGGTCCGCGCTATCACCAGTTGCCTGGCGCTCACCATCTCCGCGAAATAATCCCGCGGCAGGCAGCTCACCCCGAAGCCGGCCGCGGTCAGGCCCGCCATGGCGATCAGGCTGTTGATGGTGAACATGTTGCTGGCCGGCGTATGGGGCTTGAGCCAGCCGTCGTAGATCATGTTCAGGCCCGACTCGCGGCTTTGCCGCAACAGCGGCAGGGCGGCGATGTCGGCGGGGGTGTAGACACGGCTCGGGTCGATCATGTCGGGGCTGCCCATCCAGGCGAACTCCAGCCGCTGCAGCGCCACGACCTGCAGCCCGGGCTCGGCGAATTCGCCGTGCAGGAATGCCATGTCCAATTGCCCGGCCTGCAATCGCTTCTGCAGGTCCGCGCCCAGGTCGATATGCGGCTCCAGCGTGATGCGCGGATAGTGCGCGCGCAGCAGGCGGATCAGGGCCGGCAGCCAGGTCATCGCGGTGATCTCGGTGATGCCGAAGCGGAACGTGCCGGTCAGCGTGTGCTGGCCCTTCAGGCGCACCAGCAGCCGGTCGCGGTGGCCCAGCATTTCCTCGGCCAGCGCATAGACCTCGTGGCCGCGCGCGGTCAGTTCGGCGCGGTGCCCGGAGCGGTCGAACAGGGCCACGTCGAAGTCCGCCTCCAGCTCCTGGATGCGCTTGGTGATGGCCGACTGGGTGGTGTGCAGCTTCTGCGCCGACGCCGAGAACGTGCCCAGGCGCACGGTCCAGTAGAGCGCCTCGATCTGTTTGAAGGTCAGCATGCGGGGTTCCGCGAGACAGTCTGATTCATTCCGAAATTTCCGATAAGGGCTAACCCCTATATTCCTAAAAGGGATGAAGTTCGTGGAAATTTAATCCCTTTTTCGGATTGCCGAAAGCGCCGACCATTCGGTCTGACTCATTCGATTCAGGACTACGCAGACCGCCATGGCCACCCTCATCACCGGCACGCGCATATTGCCGGCCGCTCCCGTTGCCCCCGACTCCATCCTGCAGGCGCTGGCCGGCATCGTCACGCCGCATCTCAGCGACAACCTGGCGCGCCGCGAAGGCATCGCCGGGCTGCATCGCTACAACCGCGCCGGCAAGCTGGTCGGCACCGCCCTCACCGTCAAGACCCGGCCGGGCGATAACCTGATGATCTACAAGGCCATGATGCAGGTGCAGCCCGGCCACGTGCTGGTGGTGGACGCCGGCGGCGACCTGTCCAACGCCGTGCTGGGCGAGATCATGAAACGCTACCTGCAGGCGCACGGCTGCGCCGGCGTGGTGGTGGACGGCGCCATTCGCGACGTCGGTGCGTTCGAGGCCGACGCGTTTCCCTGCTATGCGCGCGGCCACATCCACCGCGGCCCCTACAAGGACGGCCCGGGCGAGGTCAACGTGCCCGTGTCCATCGGCGGCCAGGTGATCCACCCCGGCGACATCGTCGTGGGCGACGAGGACGGCCTGGTGAGTTTCGCGGCCGACGAGGCGCCTGCGCTGATCGCGGCGGCGCGCGCGCATGCCGACAAGGAGGCGCGCATCATGGCCGAGATCGACGCCGGCGCGCGTACGCAAAGCTGGATGCAGGCTGCCTTCGCCGCCAAGGGGCTGGCATGAACGGCGCCGATACGGAGTTCCTGGCGGCGCGCGCCCGCGCCATCAAGCCTTCGCCCAGCATGGCGGCCAAGACCCGGGTGGACCAATTGCGGGCGCAGGGGCGCGACATCATCGACTTCACCGTGGGCGAGCCAGACCTGCCGACACCGCCGCACATCGTGCAGGCCGGCATCGATGCGCTGAACAGCGGCGACATCCGCTACACCGCGTCGGCCGGCTCGCGGCCGCTGCTGGAAGCGGCGCGCGCCAAGTTCCAGCGCGAGAACGGGCTGGATTACGCGCTTGACGAACTGATCGTCGGCGTGGGCGCCAAGCAACTGCTCTATACCGCGCTGGCCGCCACCGTGCAGGCCGGCGACGAGGTCATCATTCCCGCGCCGTACTGGGTCTCGTATCCCGACATGGTGTTGGTCAATGACGGCACGCCGGTGGTGGTGGCGTGCCCGGAGGCCGACGGCTTCAAGCTCACGCCCGAGGCGCTGGAACGCGCCATCACGCCGCGCACCAAGTGGTTGCTGTTGAATACGCCATCCAATCCGACCGGCGCGATGTACAGCGCGGCGGAACTGCGCGCGCTGGCCGACGTGCTGGCGCGCCATCCCCAGGTCTGGCTGATGACCGACGAAATCTACGAACACCTGGCCTACGGCGACGCGCGCCATGCGTCGCCGGCCGCCGTCGCGCCGGAACTGGCAAGCCGCACGCTGACGATCAACGGCGTTTCCAAGGCCTACGCCATGACCGGCTGGCGCCTGGGCTATGCCGGCGGCCCCAAGACGCTGGTCAAGGCCATGGCCACGCTGATCTCGCAGAGCACCAGCTGCGTCAGCGCCATCAGCCAGGCCGCCGCGCGCGTGGCATTGAGCGCCGACCAGGCCTGCGTTGGCGAGGCCGCCGCCGTGTTCCACGCCCGCCGCGACCGCATCGTGACGCTGCTGGACGCGGTGCCGGGCATCCGCTGTCCGCGGCCGCAGGGCGCGTTCTACGTCTACCCCAACGTCGAGGGCCTGTTGGGACGACGCACGCCGGCCGGCGCGTTGATGCGCACCGACCTGGACGTGGTCATGTTCCTGCTGGACGAGGCCGGCGTCGCGGTGCTGGACGGCACGGCCTACGGCCTGTCGCCCTACCTGCGCCTGAGCTTCGCCACTTCGATGGACAACATCGAGGAAGGCTGTCGCCGCATCGCCCAGGCCTGCGGCCGGCTGACCTGAATCCGACGGCCCCGCGCAGGGGCCGCCATTGTTGGCAGTACCCATACCTATATTTCAAGGGAATCGACATGAAGCACTGGATCATCACCTGCGCGGCCGCCATCGGCCTGGCCGCCACCCTGGCGCCCGCGGCCCACGCGGACACGTTGCAGGACATCAAGGCGCGCGGCAAATTCATCTGCGGCACCATGGGCACGGCCGAACCGTTCAGCTTCCAGGACCCCAAGACCCGCGCCATCGTCGGCTACGAGGTCGACATGTGCCAGGCGGTGGCCGACAGCCTGGGCGTGCCGCTGGAACTCAAGCTGATCGCGGTCGAGGCCCGCATTACCGAACTGATCGCCGGCCGCGTCGACGTGGTCGCGGCCAACCTGGGCTGGAGCCCCGAGCGGGCGCAGCAGATCGACTATTCGCACCAGCATTTCGTGAGCCTGCAGAAGGTGCTGGCGCGTGAATCGGACAAGGACCTGAAGGCGCCCGCCGACCTGGCCGGCAAGCGCGTCAGCGCGGTGCGCGGCTCGTCGTCGGAACAAGGCGCGCGCAAGTTCATCCCCAACGTCGAGCCGGTGACCTTCAAGGACCCCAGCGGCGCCTTCCTGGCGTTGCAGCAGGGCAAGGTCAGCGGCTTTGTCGGCTCCGAGCTGATGCTGGTCAAGCTCAAGCAGCAGGCCGCGAGCAGCGCAGTGCCGGCCAAGATCCTCGAACCCGCGCTGTTCGTGGAGCCGTGGGGCATGGGCGTGCGCCGCGGCGATACCGCGATGCTGAACCAGGTGAACAAGGTGCTGGACGGCCTGGAAGCCTCGGGCAAGGCGACGCAGATCTTCGACAAGTGGTTCGGCGCCGGCACCCCGTTCAACATGAAGCGCGACTTCCGCATCGAAGCGATCAAGGGTTGACGCGCCGCGCGCGCCGGAGCCTTCGCCGATGCATTACGTCTTCGACTTCTCCGCCATCTTCCAGGGGGAGTACCCGGCCTGGCTGCTCAGGGGGCTCGTCACCACCCTGGCGCTGGCCGGACTGGCCTGGATTCTGGCGTTCCTGGTGGGCAGCCTGCTGGCGGTCATCCGCCTGACGGGCTCGCCCGTGGCCAACGCGTTGATCGCGCTGTACGTGGCCTTCCATCGCAACGTGCCGATGCTGGTGCACATCCTGTTCTGGTATTTCGGCGTGCCGGCCCTGTTGCCACAGGCCGCCACCGACTGGCTCAACACGCATGGCAGCGAGTTCATCCTGTCGTGCATCGCCATCGGCCTGGTGATGTCGGCCTATGTCTGCGAAGACCTGCGCAGCGCGGTGCGCGGCATCCCGCCGGGCCAGGTCGAGGCGGCGCGCGCGCTGGGCCTCGGTTTTCTGCGCACCATGCGCTGCGTGGTGCTGCCGCAGGCCTTCCGCATCGCCATCCCGCCGCTCTTGAACCAGACGCTGCTGCTGGTCAAGAACACCAGCCTGGCCATGGCCATCGGCGTGGCCGAGCTGACCGCCGCCGGCCGCGAGATCGAGAACTACACGTTCCGCACCTTCGAGGCCTACGCGGTGGTGACGGCGATCTACCTGCTGCTGTCGTTCCTGATCATGGGCGGCGGCGCGCTGCTGCAGCGGCGCTACCGTCCGCTGGGAGGCCATTGAATGTGGGATATCCTCAAAGACAACTGGCTGCTGCTGCTCATCGGCCAGTACCCGCATGGCCCGATCGGCGGCCTGGCCGCGACGCTGGGCCTGGCCGCCGTCAGCCTGGCGCTGGCCCTGCCTTGCGGCGTGCTGCTGGCGCTGGGCCGCATCAGCCCATACCGGGCGCTGCGCTGGCCGGCCTCGGCCATGGTGTACCTGGTGCGCGGCCTGCCGCTGCTGATGTTCATCTTCTGGGCCTACTTCTTCGTGCCGCTCATCATCGGCCGGCCGGTGGCGGGCACCACGACGATGGTGGTGGCGCTGGTGTGCTACGAAAGCGCCTACCTGGCCGAGATCATCCGCGCCGGCATCCAGGCGCTGCCCCCCGGCCAGCAGGAGGCCGGCCGCGCGCTCGGCCTGTCGTACATGCAGACCATGCGCCGGGTGATTCTGCCGCAGGCGCTCTACAACATGCTGCCCAGCATGCTGAGCCAGTTCGTCTCGACCGTGAAGGAAACCTCGCTGGCCTACGTGATCAGCGTGCAGGAACTGACGTACGCCGCCAACCAGATCAACAGCGTGCTGCTGACCAAACCGTTCGAAGTGTTCGCGTTGCTGGCGCTGACTTATTTCATCCTGAATTTCGGCCTGAGCGCCCTGGTGCACCTGACCGAAAAGCGCATCGGCAGCCGCCGCGCCGGCCGCGCACCCGTTCCCAAGGTGGTCCCGACATGATCCGATTTTCCGAAGTGCAGAAGTGGTACGGCGACTATCAGGCGCTGGCCGACGTGACCGCGCAGGTGCGCCGCGGCGAGGTGGTGGTGGTGTGCGGCCCGTCCGGATCGGGCAAGTCGACACTGATTCGCACCGTGAACCGATTGGAGCCTATCCAGAAGGGCGTGATCGAGGTCGATGGCCAGGACATCTACGGCGGCAAGGTGCACCTGGACACGCTGCGCAGCCACATCGGTTTCGTATTCCAGCAGTTCAACCTGTTTCCGCACCTGTCGGTGCTGGAGAACCTGATGCTGGCGCCGCTGCAACTGAAACGCGCCCGCCGTCCAGAGGCGCGCGAACGGGCGATGCAATTGCTCGACCGCGTTGGCCTGGCGCACAAGGCCGAGGCCTATCCGGCGCAGTTGTCCGGCGGGCAGCAGCAACGCGTGGCGATCGCGCGGGCGCTGGCGATGATTCCGCCGGTGATGCTGTTCGACGAGCCGACCAGCGCGCTGGATCCCGAGATGGTGGGCGAGGTGCTGCAGGTGATGAAGGGCCTGGCTCGCGACGGCATGACCATGGTGTGCGTGACGCACGAGATGGGGTTTGCGCGGGAGGTGGCCGATACGGTCTGGTTCATGGATGCGGGGCGGATTGTGGAGGTGGCTGGGCCGGAGGCGTTTTTCGGTCGGCCGGAGACGGAGCGGGCGCGGAAGTTTCTGGCTGAGATTCGGAGGTGAATGGGGTGTTGCGCTTGGGGTTGGGTTCTTGAGTCGCGCGTGGCGGGGTCGGTGGGGGATGGCGGGGCTACGATTGCGGTCCGGAGCGTTCGCTCCGGACTACCCCGGGCTCAACCTCGTCCGCCTTCGGCTCCCTACGGTTTCCGCCGGGCGCATCTACACGCCCCGCCATCCCCCACCGACCCCGCCACGCGCTCGCGATGAGACGTAATGGCGGTCTCTGGGGCGAGCGGTGTGCTTGGCGTGTTGGCGCACGTCGGAGCTGGAGAGGAGGGTCTTGCGGGGCCCGCCGCAAGCCGGCCGCGCGGGCGGCCTTTTGCGGCTTACACGGCGTCTTGCGTCGGGGTGATGGCGCTCTCGCGTGTGGGAGAGGCCGAATCGCTTGCTATTGAAAGCCTGTTGGCATCACGACGGTTTGTGGTCGGCGCGAGAGGTCGTCCCGCGCAACATGCCTGATGCCGCGCCGACCACCACCGCCCCTCCCCCTGACGTGCGGAATCATTAGAAAACCGCTCGCCGCCAGCGCGCAGCGCACCCGCAACACTTTCAAATGCACAGACGCCCATCGTGGCCGCCCGCGCGGCCGCGATGGGCAGCCCCGCAGATTCCATTCCCTGCACACAGGTCTAGCAGCGCGACAAGCCTAGACGCACGTAGCCCCTCGGGCGGGCGGACCCGGTGGCGGGCAACCTCGATGCGCCCGAGGGAATCCGAAGGCAGCCGCCGGCAGGCGGCAACGAGGATGACGAAGGGGGGGGCCGCCTAGGCAAGTCCGGAGCGAACGCTCCGGACCGCAATCGTGGGCGCCCGCCACCGGGTCCGCCCGCCCGAGGGGCGACCTACGAAGCACAACGACGACGCCAAAAAAACACCAAACCCCAAAGCAGCAGCAGAAAAAAACCGCCACCAAGCACAATCACTCAGCCAACGGATCCTGAAACTGCGAACACTTCACCTGCACCAGCTTCCGATCCTGCAACCGCAACGCCGTCAACGCCCCGCCCCATACGCATCCCGTATCCAGGCAGATCACATCCGGCCGCACCATCAGCCCCAGCGTCGACCAATGGCCGAACACCGTCGTCACGTTGCGCGTCGCGCGGTTCGGCACGTCGAACCACGGCACCAGCCCCGCCGGCCAGGCGCCCGGCGTCACCTTGGTCGCGAACTCCATATGGCCATTCGGCGTGCACAGGCGGATGCGCGTCAGCGCATTGATGATCACCCGCATCCGCTTGCCGCCCTTGTGGTCTTCCTTCCACGTGGCCGGCTCGTTGCCGTACATCTTCTGCAGCGCCTTCTGCCAGTTCGGGCCGCGCAGCGCATCCTGCACCTCGGCCGCCAGCGACAGCGTCTTGGCCACGTCCCACTTGGCCAGCGTGCCCGCGTGCACCATCAGGTGGTCCTGCTCGAAATGCGCCAGCGGCCGCGAGCGCAGCCAGTCGATCAGGTCGGCCGAATCCGGCGCCCGCAGGATCTCGTCCAGCGTGTCCGACTTGGACGGCTTGCGCACGCCCGCGGCGGCCGCCAGCAGGTGCAGGTCATGGTTGCCCAGCACCACCGTGGCGCGGTCGCCCAGGTCGATGATGCGGCGCAGGGTCGCCAGCGATTGCGGGCCACGGTTGACCAGGTCTCCGGCGAACCAGAAGCGCGACTTCGGATCGCCGACCAGTTCGGGGTGGGACAGCAAGCGATCCAGCGGCGAGCAGCAACCTTGCACGTCGCCGATCATCCAGATATTGCCGTTCATGCGGGACTCTTGCTCCAGGGCCAACGTTGTTGGACGATACGGGTGATGGTGTGGCGGTACTCCATGTAGCTCATGGCGCCCAGCGCCAGGGCCATGGCGCCGATGTTCGGCCCCAGGGCGGTGAGCCAGGGCGGCCACTTGCCCAGCATGCCTACGTTCAGCGCCAGCTGGTTGAGCATGAAGAAGCCCACGCCCAGCAGGATGCCGATGAACACCTTGGCGCCCACGCCGCCACGGCGCGTCTGCATCAGGCCGATGGGGGCGGCGATGGTGATCATCACCAGCAACGTGAACGGATACGCCAGTTTGCGCCACAAGGCGACCACCTGTCGACCATATTGCAGCTGGTTGTTGCGCAAATAATCCACATAGTCCAGCAGCGTCACGATCGACATGCGCTCGGGGGTCAGGACCCGCGCCAGCAGGCGTTCCGCGCTCAGGGTGGTGTCCACCGTGCGCTCGGGCACCTTGACCACCACCGCCGGGGGATTCTTGGGCGGACGGGCGTCGGCCAGCGTTTCGGCGGCGTTGTCGTCCAGGCGGGTTTCCGAGACGTCCTTGAGGACCAGGTCGCCGTGGGCGAACAGGCCATTGGGCGCGGTCGACAGCACCGACAGCGTCAGGTCCTTCTTGAATTCGTAGAGGGTGACGCCGGTGACCTGGCCGTCGCCCTGCAGCGCGGCGATGTTGATGATGCGGGTGCCGCCGTTGGCCGTGGGTTCCTTGAACCAGTAGCCGCTGTTCAGGCGGTCGCCGCCGGCCTTGCCGCGGAACATCAGGTTGGCCTCGCCGGATTTCATCTCGGCCCAGGGGGTGACGTACTCGGACAGCAGGGCGGCCCCGATCATCAGCGGGATGGTGACGATCCAGAGCATGCGCAGCAGGCGCATGCCGCTGACGCCCGAGACCCGCAGGATCACCAGCTCGTTGCGCTGGGCCAGGCCGGCCAGGGCCAGGATGGCGCCGATCAGCAGGCCGATGGGCAGCAGGTCGTAAAGTCGGGTCGGGATGGCCAGCGCCTGCATGTACAGCAGGGCCATCATGGAGAACTTGTCACCCACGTTGTCCAGGTCGTCCACCAGTGCGAAGAACGTGAAAAGACCCAGCAGGGCCATAAGGACCACTGCGCAAGAGCGATAGATCTCGCGGGCCAGGTAGCGACGGGCGGTACGCATGTAAGGGACGAAGGAGCGCGTAAACGTGAAAGCTTAACAAATCCGGCCGCCCAAGGTGGGCGGGAACCGGTCCGGATGGCGGGTTTCCGTATCAGGGGATGTCGACCATCTGCATCCGCCGGGTCAGGGTGTACACGCGCGAGTTCAGGTAGTTGGAATTGCGGTGGCTGTCATAGAAGCGCGGATTGGGCAGCATGGCCGCCAGACGGGCCGACTGGCTGGCTCCCAGGTTGGCCGCCGGCACGTTGAAATAATGCCTGGCGGCCGCCTGGGCGCCGAACACGCCGGTGCCCCATTCCGCCACATTCAGGTACAGCTCCAGGATGCGTTCCTTGGTCATGACGTGTTCGATCATGTAGGTCAGCACCAGTTCCTGGCCCTTGCGCAGGTAGCTGCGGGAGCTGGACAGGAACAGGTTCTTGGCCAGCTGCTGGGTGATGGTCGAGCCGCCGCGCATCTTGCTGCGTCCGGCCGCTTCCTGTTTCTGGTTGTATTCCCAGGCCTTGCGGATGGCATCCCACTCGACGCCGTCGTGTTCCGTGAAGTTGGAATCCTCGGACGCCACCACCGCCCGCTTCAGGTTGCGGTTGATCTTGTCATAGGGCACCCACTCGTACTTCAGCTGGAAATCGGGGTTGCCGTCGCGCAGGCGCGCCAGTTCCTCGCGCATGATGGCGCTGCTGCCGGGGTTCTGGTAGTTGTACCAGACCACCAGCCCGAACAGCCAGAACTGGTAGAGCAGCACCGCGCACACCAGCGCCATCAGCGTGCCGGTGATGATACGGAACCAGGAGCGGCGCTTGCCGCTCTTGCCGCGGGCGGCCATGCCCTCAGGTCCCGGCCATGAGCGCCTCGCGCAGCGCCGTCAGCACCGGGGCGGGATCGGGCCGCACCCCGTGCCAGATGAAGAAACTCTCGGCCGCCTGGCCGACCAGCATGCCGAGGCCGTCGGCCGTCAGCGCGGCGCCATCCTGGCGCGCCTGGCGCATGAACGCCGTCGGCTGGGCGCCGTACATCATGTCGTAGGCGGCGGCGCCTTCGGCGTACAGGCCGGCGGGCAGCTCGGGGGCGGCGTCCTGCAGCCCGCTCGCGGTGGCGTTGACGACCAGGTTCCAGCCGCCGGGCAGGGCGGCATCGGGCAGGCCGCCGGCGGTAACGCGGGTCTGCGGCTCGGCGCCCGTCTCGCGCCAGCTTTCGGCCAGCTCCAGGGCGCGGGCAGCCGTACGGTTGACGATATGGATGCGGGCGCAACCGGATTGCGCCAGCGGTTGCAGCACGCCGCGGGCGGCCCCGCCCGCGCCCACCAGCAGCACCGAGGCGCCGCTCAGGCGCACGCCCAGGCGCAGCAGGTCGGAAACCAGGCCGACGCCGTCGGTGTTGCACCCGTGCCAGGCGCCGTCGCGCCAGGACAGGGTATTGACCGCGCCCGCCAGCCGCGCGCGGCTGGACAGATGCCCCGATGCCAAGGCATAGGCTTCCTGCTTGAACGGCACCGTTACATTCAGCCCCAGGCCGCCCTCGGCGGCGAACCCCGCCACGGCCGCCGTGAAGCCGTCCACCGGCGCCAGCAGGCGCTCATAGCGCAGCGGCTTGCCGGTCTGGCGGGAAAACAGGGCGTGGATCTGGGGCGAACGGCTGTGCGCGATGGGGTTGCCGATCACGGCATAGCGGGCAAGAGGGGGCGCCTCGGTCATGGGGCTTCGGTTTCCAGGGTGTCGTTGACGAAATGCCAGGTGCGGGTGATGACCAGCACATCGGTGTCGCGCGCGATGTCGGGCGGGAACGGCGGAAACGGCGCGGCCAGTTGCACGATGCGGCGGGCGGCCTGGTTCAGCACCGCGTGCGGCGACGGCTGGTCGATCTCGACATTGGCGATGCTGCCGTCGGCCCGCACCGATACGGTGATGCGCAGCGAACCGTAGATGCGGCCGCGGGCTTCGTCGGGATAGTGCTGGGTGCCGACCGCCTCGATGCGCGCGCGCCAGGCATCCAGGTAGGCGGCGTAGCGCGAGGCCTGGGCGGAGGGCGCCACGAACTGCTTGCGCGGTTCGGCGTTGTATTGCTGGACCTTGGCCGCCAAGGCGGCGACCTGGGCGTTCTGGATGACGCTGGCCTGGTCCTCGGCGTCCTTGCCCCGCTCGTTGCCGTCTGGCCAGGGGTTGACGGCCTGGCGCTCGGCGCCGGCCTTGTCGGCGGCCCGCAGCTGGGTCATCAGGCGGGTCTGCTCGGCCTCCAGCTGGACCTGGCGCTTGCGCATGGCCTCGAGCACGATGGTCTCGGCCGAGGCGCCGGTCTGGGGCAGCGGGGTGGTGGCCAGGCCGCGTTCGGCGTTGCCGCCGCCGCTCATCTGGTTCTGCGCCTGGGCGCGCGGCGTGTCGGGCGGGGTTTCGCTGCGCGCATTGAGCAGCACGATTTCCAGGCTGGTGGCCGGCGGGCGCGACAGGGCGGGCGCGCCGAAGCGCCACGCCAGCGCGCCGGCGTGCACCAACAGCGAAATCGCGATGCCGATGCGCAGGTAGTGCTGGGCGGGCGCGCCCAGCCACCGCAGCGGCCGGCTCAGCGGGAAGGGGGAGTCAGCGAGGCGTTGCACGCACGCATTGTAGAGCCACTCCGCCCGCCGCCGTCACCCTACTTGGCCGGGCGCGGGAACACCCACACCTTGCCGGCCGGCAGCGCCAGGCGGCAGGGGCCGGGTTCGCGGCCCTCGGGGCCGTAGGCGCGCAGCGCCAGGGTATTTGCCGGATCCGCGTCGGGGGTGCGGAACAGGTATTCCCAGCGGTCGCCCAGGTACATGCTGGTCAGCAGCGGCATGTCGATGTGGTTGCCGTCGGGATCGTCCGCCAGGCGGACCTGTTCGACCCGGATCACGGCGGTGGCGTCCTGGCCCGCGGCCACCCCTTCGCCGGCCTGGCCCCACAGCGCCCAGCCGCGGCCCTCGATGCGGGCGCGGCCGTCGCGCACTTCGGTGACCTTGCCATCCAGGCGGTTGTTGCTGCCCATGAACTCGGCGGTGAACAAGGTCTTGGGCGCGCCGTACATCTCCTGCGGCGTGCCCTGCTGCTCGATCTTGCCGTTGTTCAGCAGCAGGATGCGGTCGGAAATCGCCATGGCTTCGCTCTGGTCATGCGTCACCATCAACGCCGACAGGCCCAGGCGGATGATCAGCTCGCGCAGGAAGGCGCGGGCCTCCTCGCGCAGCTTGGCGTCCAGGTTGGACAGCGGCTCGTCCAGCAGGATCACGGGCGGGCTGTACACCAGGGCGCGGCCGATGGCCACGCGCTGCTGCTGGCCGCCGGACAGCGCGTGCGGATGGCGCTGGCCCAGTTTGCCCAGGCCGAGCTGGTCCAGCACCGCCTGCACGCGTTCGCGCACTTCGCCCGACGGCACCTTGCGCAGCTTGAGCGGGTAGGCGACGTTGTCGAACACGGTCTTGTGCGGCCACAGGGCATACGACTGGAACACCAGGCCGAGATTGCGCTCTTCGGCCGGGATCTCCTGGCGCGCCGCGCCGTCGTAGACGGTGCGATCGCCGATGGTGATGCGGCCGCGCTTGGGGCCTTCCAGGCCGGCAACGGCGCGCAGCAGGGTGGTCTTGCCGCTGCCCGAGGGGCCCAGCAGCGACACCACTTCGCCCTGGCGCAGTTGCATCGACACGCCCTTGAGCACCGGGTTGTCGCCGTAGTCCAGGTGCAGGTCTTCTACAGAAAGCTCAATCATGAAGTTTGACTCCGAATCGCAGGGCGATGCCCAGGCCGATCACGACCAGAACGATATTGATGAAGGAAAGCGCGGCCACGATGTCGATGGCGCCCGAGGCCCACAGCGACACCAGCATGGAGCCGATGGTCTCGGTGCCGGGCGACAGCAGGTAGACGCCGGTGGAGTATTCACGCTCGAAGATCAGGAACATCAGCAGCCACGAACCGATCAGGCCGTACTTGGCCAGCGGCACGGTGACGTGGCGCGTGACCTGGCCGCGGCGCGCGCCGGCGCTGCGGGCGGCTTCTTCCAGTTCGGGGCCGACCTGCAGCAGCGTCGACGAGATCAGCCGCAGGCCGTAGGCCATCCACACCACCGTGTAGGCCAGCCACACGCTGAAAATGGTGCTGCGCATGGCGCGCAGCCATTCGACGAAGTTCTCGCGCGCCCACTCGGCGAACGGCAGTCCCGACAGCCAGCCGCCCAGGTCGGCGTCCAGCGCGTTGTCCAGCCACATCGGCACGAACAGGAACACCCACAGGAAGGCCAGGCCCGCCAGCAGGCCGGGCACGGCGCGCGGCACCAGCACGCTGTAGTCCATGAAGCGCGTGACGTTGTCCGGCTTGCGGTGCATGGCCAGGCCGACGAAGGTGTAGCAGATCACCGCCAGCGCGCCGCCGAACACGCCGATGGCCACCGAGTTGACGATCGCGCGCATCAGGTTGGGTTGCGAGAACACGGTGCGGAACGCGTCCAGCGACAGCACGTCGAACAGCGACACGCCCATGCCCCAGTTGGACACGAAGGCGCGCAGCAGCACGCCCAGCAGCGGCACCACGATGGTGACCAGCAGCCAGAACGCCACCACGCCGCCGGCCACCCAGCGCCACTTGCCCAGCGGCAGCGGACGGGCGCGCGAGGCCTTGCCCTTGACGGTGACGAAGCGGTTGGCGGTGCGCATCAGGCGGCGCTGCAGCATGACCAGCGGAATCGTCATGCAGATCAGCACCACGGCCACCGCGGCCATCAGGTGGTACGAGGGGATGCCGAGCTTGTTGGTCAACTTGTACAGGTAGGTGGCCAGCACCAGGTTGCCTTCGGGGTCACCCAGCACCAGCACCAGGCCGAACACTTCCAGGCCCAGGAAGAACAGCAGCACGGTGGCGTACAGCATGGCCGGCCGCACCATCGGCAGGCTCACCGACACCATCACGCGCAGCGGCGAGGCGCCGCTGACGCGGGCCGCCTCCTCGACGTCCGAGCCCATGCTGCGCAGCGCCGACGAAATGTACAGGTAGGCGTGCGGCACGTGCGTCAGGCCGGCGATGATGACGATGCTGGTCAGCGAATAGACGTTCCAGGGCACGAAGCCCAGGATGTTCTGCGCCCAGGTCGAGAAGAAGCCGACCGGGCCCGCCGCCACCACGTAGCCGAAGCCCAGCACCATTGGCGACACGAAGATCGGCACCAGGATCAGCGGTTCGATCCAGCGCCGGCCCGGCAGGTCGGTGCGGATCATCAGGAACGCCAGCATGCCGCCCAGCGGAATGGCGATGATGGCCAGCCCGAACGCCAGGATGAAGCCGCTTTTCAGCGCCTTGTAGAAATCGGGGTCCGCGAAGATGAAGCGGAACGCGTCCAGGCTGAAGACCTTGGACGGCGTGAAGAAGGGCGCGGATAGAAAGCTCTGGATGATGATGAACGACAGCGGCACGTAGATGGCCAAGGCTGTGATCAGCACCACCACGCCGCGTGGCAGGGACTGCCATTTTCTGCGCAATGACTGCATGGGGAAATCCTGTTATCTCGATAGACGCGGGCCGCGCCCGTGGGCCATGAACACCCGGCCCGCGGGCGGCCTGGCGGGCGGCGGTGCTGCGCCCGCCCGCGTGCTTGCGGCCGGGGGCGCGCGGCCCCCGGCTGTACCGGCGACAGCCTTACTTGCCGGCGGCGGCGCGCCAGTCCTTGATGAACTGCAGGCGCTTGTTCTGCTCCAGGTAGTCGAGCAGGGTCTCGTTGACCGGGATCGGCTTGAGCGAGGCGCCCAGCTTCTTGGTCATGCCGTCAACGTCGTTGTCGCCTTCGATGTCGTCGCGGACCGACGCCAGGTCGGCCTGGTTGGCCATGATTTCCTGGCCCTTCTGCGACAGCAGGTAGTCCATCCACAGCTTGGCGGCGTTGCGGTTCTTGGCTTTCTTGCTGATGAACGCCACGCGCGACAGCACCAGCGCGTAGTCGGTCGGGTAGGCCACGCCCAGCGACGGATCGGTCTTGGCGCGGGTCTCGGCGTACGAGCCCAGGATGTTGTAGCCGACCAGGTTCTCGCCCGACGACACGCGTTCCATCATGGTGCCGGTGGACGACTGCACGATCAGGCCGCCCTTGGCGATGTCCTTGAGCGTCTCGAAGTACTTGGGATCGTTGGCTTTGTCCTGCACCGCCAGCATGAAGCCCACGGCCGACTTCTCGATGTCGTAGGTGGTGACCTTGTTCTTGAACTTGTCCGGCTGGCTGGCGATCAGCTTGGCCAGGGCGCCGTGCGTGGTCGGCACTTCGTTGGCCGGGATCAGGCGCTTGTTGTAGATGAACACCGCCGGTTCGTAGGTGGTGCCGTAGGCCGAATCCTTCCACACCGCCCAGGCCGGCAGCTTGCCGATCTCGGGCGACTTGTACTGCAGCGCGTAGTCGGTGGCCAGCTTGAGCGCCGAGTCCATCGACGAGCTCCAGACGATGTCGCCGCTGCTGCCGCCCGCCGCCTGCTCGCTGATGTAGCGGTTGTACAGCTCGGTGCTGTTCATGTCGTTGTATTCGACCTTGACGCCGGGATACAGCGCTTCGAAGCCCTTGATGATGGGGCCAGCCGCCTTGGTGTCGGTGGTCGAGTAGATCACGACCTTGCCTTCCTTCTTGGCGCCGTCGAGGATCTTCTGGTAGTCGGCCGGGTAGCCCGCGGGCACTTGCTGGGCGTAGGCGCTGCCGGCGGCGATGACGAATGCAGCGGCGCAGGCGGCCGCCAGTCTGGACTTGGCAAGCATGTCTTGTCTCCGTTTGGAATTGGTATCGACAGGCGCATGGACCTGTTGGCGCCCATCTTAGGATTCGGCGTCTGTCGTCGTCCTGTCATGGGGCGACAGCCGGGGTAGGGGTAATCCCGGTGTTCGCGCAAGCGGCCGATCTTTTGGGGGCGGCCATTCGCCTGCCTTGCCGCGCGCGAGTCCGGGGCCGCCGCGTCCTACGGCCGTTCGGGCGTGTCGGTGACCAGCCGGATCCAGTTCTGCACGAAGCGCGAATGGCGCCGCTGGTCCAGCCCCACCAGCAACGCCGGCGACAGCACCACCGGCTGCACGATGCCCTGCGAGCGCGCCAGCACCGCCTCGGAAGTCCAGCGGCCGGGCGTGTCCTCCATGATCGAGCCGAGCGCCGCGTGGCTGGACGCCACCTGCTGGCCGGCAGGCGACAGCAGCCAGTCGACCAGCGCGCGCCCCAGGTCGGGGTTGGGCGCGCGCCGCGCGATAAGCACCGAGCGCGCCAGCACCAGCACGTAGTCCTGCGGGAACACCACGCCGATCTTCGCGCCCGCCGCCTGGCGCGACAGGGCGTACGATCCGAGGATGTTGTAGCCCAGGTCCATCTCGTCGTTCTCGATGGCGTCCAGCAGTTCGGCGGTGGTGGCCGACAGCCGCACGCCGACCTGGCCGAAGGCGTTGGCCAGGCCCCAGAAGTTCGACGACACCAGCTCGTCCTGCTCGGCCATCAGGTAGCCCACGCTGCTGCGCGAGATATCGTAGGTGCCGACGCGGCCATGCAGGCGCGCGCGGTCCTGCTCCAGCGTGCGCAGCAGGTCCTGGCGCGAGCGCGGCACGGTGGCTTCGCTGTAGCGCTTGGGGTTGTAGACGATCACGGCCGGCTCGAAAGTGAAGCCGTAGACCTCGTTGCGCCACACCGCCCACGATGGCAGCCGCGCGGCATAGGGAGAGGTGTAGCGCTGCGCGTAGCCGTCGTTGGCCAGGCGGATCTGCAGGTCCGAGGCCGAACTCATCAGCACGTCCACGTCCTTGAGGCGGTCCTCGATCGCCGCTTCGTACAGTTCGCGGCTGCCCATCTCGCGGTAGACCACGGTGACGTCGGGCCGCTGCGCCTGGAAGCCGAGGATCAGCGGCGCCACCACTGGTGTGTCGGTGGGGCCGGCAATGGTCAGCACGCGCGATGACGGCTGCGGCGCGGGATAGCGGGTGACGATCTCAGGGACCTCGGCGGCGCGCAAGTCTGCCGGCGCGGCGGACAGCAGCAGGAACGCCGCGCCGACTACGCCTATCCATCCCGCCAGCCCGCGTCCCGTCCGCGGGCGCGCCAGCGGCAGGATGACGCGCGCCGACAGGCCGCCGCCGGCCCGGTCCTGCAGCCATAGCGAGCCGCCGTGCGCTACCGCGACCGATCGCACGATGGCCAGCCCGAGGCCGGAGCCAGGCTGCGATTCACCGGTGCGCCCGCGCGTGAAGCGTTGCTGCACGGCTTCCTTTTCATCGTCGGCGATGCCGGGGCCGCGGTCGGACACCGTCAGCGCCACGCGATACCCCGCCACCGGCGTCGCCTGGATGTCGACGTTGCCCTGCGGCGCATAACGCAGGGCATTGTCCACCAGGTTGCGCAGCATCTCGCGCAGCGCCACGCGATCGCCCGCGATGCGGGCACGGCGCACCTCGGGGGCGATCTCGATGCGCAGGCGCTGCGCCTCCAGCGGCCCGATGCGGCGCCGGGTTTCGTTGATGGTCTCGGCCACGCCCACCGGCGCGCGCGCGCCCTTGCCCAGCCGGTGCGTGATGGTGGCGTCCATCAGCAGCTGGTTGATGAGCTGGCTGGCGTGGGTGGCATTCTGGTGGATGCGGCCCAGGCGCTCGTGCAGGCGCTTGGGGTCGGTTTCGTCCAGCGCCACTTCGGCCTGGGCGCGCAGCGAGGCCAGCGGCGTGCGCACCTGGTGCGCAGCATCGGCAACCAGGGTGTTGAGAGTGTCCATGATGCCGGACAGGCGTTGCATGAAGGCGTTCAGGGCCTCGACCAGGCGTCGCACCTCGGTCGGCACCGGCGTGACCAGCGGCGCCAGGTCATCCGGCGCCCGGTGCCGCAATTCGCCTTCGACCACGGCCAGCGGCGCGAAGGCGCGCTGCACGCCGAACCACAGCAAGCCCAGCGCGACCAGCGACACCACGATCAGCGGCAGCACGCTGCGGCCCAGGATCTCGTCGGCCAGCTCCTCGCGCGAGCCCAGTGTCTCGGCCACGCGCACGGTGACCCAGCCGGCGTGCTGGCTGGCTGACACCAGCCGTCCCACCGTGGCCACGCGCACCGGCTCATCGTGATAGCGCAGATAGGCGAACACCGGCGTGGCCGACTGCGCCAGCGGCAGGCCGGGCGCCAGGTCGGCATAGCCGGTGATGAGCCGGCCGTTGGACGCGCGGGCTTCGTAGAACACCCGTTCGCTGCCCGACAGCATGGCCAGCGACGATACCGGCGGTTCGACCGTGACGCCGTTGTCCTCGATCTGCACGGAGCCGGCAATCGTCAGCGCCGACGCCGCCAGCAGCCGGTCGAAGGCCTGTTCGGCGGCGCGTTGGGCATAGTCGCGCAGGAAGAACACCAGCCCGATGAGCGCGCAGGCGAGCAATGCCGCGCCCAGCGTGAAGACGCGGCGGCGGATCGAGAAGCTGTCAGGCAGGGTCATGGCTGCGGGCCTGGTAGCCGACGCCGCGCACGGTGACGATATCGATGGAGGCGCCGGCCAGTTTCTTGCGCAGGCGCGAGATCAGCAGTTCCAGCGCGTTGAGGGAACCGTCGTCCAGGTCGAACAGCTGGTTCATGAGCCGTTCCTTGGCCACGGTCTGGCCCAGCTTGCCCAGCAGGATCTCCAGCAGCCGGAACTCGCGCCGGCCCAGTTCCAGCGGCGCGCCGGCCAGCGTGACGTGGCGATTGGCCAGATCCAGGCTCAGGTTGCCGTAGGCGGTGACGCTGCTGGTCTGCCCGGCCGGGCGCCGCAGCAGGGCGCGCAGCCGCGCTTCGAGTTCGCGCAGGTCGAAGGGCTTGACGAGATAGTCGTCGGCGCCCAGGTCGAGCATGTCGATCTTGTCTTCGATTTCGGAACGGGCGGTCATGACCAGCACGGGCGCTTCCAGCCCGGCGGCGCGTAACTCGCGGATGACGCTGAAGCCGTCCTTGCCGGGCAGGTTGATGTCCAGCACCAGCGCATCCCATGTTTCGTCCAGCCCCCAGCGCAGCGCGGCGACGCCGTCGCGCACCCACTGTACGCTATGGCCCGCCGAACGCAGTTTGCTCTCCACGGCATCGCCCAGGTCGAGGTTGTCCTCGACCAGCAGAATGCGCATGTCCGTCCTCCGATATCGATTGTGATTTTTTCGGGAGTTTAACGGGAGGCTTTGGTGCTGTCGCTGTCGGGGGGGAAGTGGTGTTCTTTTGGCCGCCCGTGGCGTCGGCGGCCGGTGGGGCACGGGGCTACGATTGCGGTCCGGAGCGTTCGCTCCGGACTGCCCCATCGTCATCCTCGTACGCCTTCGGCTCCCTACGGATTCCCTCGGGCGCATCTACACGCCCCGCGCCCCACCGGCCGCCGACGCCACGGGCTACAGCGTGATCACTTCACCGGCGCGGGGGCGAATCGTGTGCTTGGCGTTTTGGTGGAAGATCTAGTCGGGACGGAAGATTTTGCGGGGCCGCCAAAACCGGCCGCGCGGGCGGCCGGTTTTGGCATTTAGGGGGAGGTCGGGCGAGATGCGGAGGAATCGGTGAGGCAATGCCAGAGGTGTTCCGCTTGGAGGAATCCGGGATGCATCGCCAAGCATCTTCCCCGTCAGCCGTTCTTCCTCAGATCAGGCGCGCGCCAAGCCCGTCACGCACACGCCAGCCCCCATCGCGCGCCGCCACTCTCCTCCCCCCGACTGGACGGCACCCCAAGCAAGCAACCCGTCACCCGCGCGCAGCGCCAACGCGCCAAGCCAAGACACCGCGTAAGTTGCGGGCGGCCGCCCGGGCGGCGGGCAACCTCGATGCGCCCGACGGAATCCGAAGGCAGCCGCCGGCAGGCGGCAACGAGGATGAGGCAGGGGGGGGCCGCCGAGGCCAGTCCGGAGCGAACGCTCCGGACCGCAATCGTGGGCGCCCGCCGCCCGGGCCGCCTGCCAGACGGGCGGCCTAAGAAAGCCCCCCGCCGCCAGCAGAAACAACCCAGCGACAAGCCAAATGCCGCCCTAAGCAGCAGCCTCTTCAGCCGCCGGCCCCACCTGCCCCACATACCGGCAATCCAGCTCCAGCGACAACTCATCCATCCCCAGAATCTCCACCTCCACCGCCGTCCCGCGCTCCAGCTCGGGCATCCCCCCGATCCGGGTGACGAGCGGGCAGTTGGCGAAGCGCACCAGGTCTTCGCGCAGCACGTGGGCGACCGTGCGGGTGATGTTGTGCTGCTTGAGCCAGCGCAGGCACCAGTAGCGCTCCATCGCGCTCTGGAACTCGGCCCAGGCCGCGTACTGCGCGTCGAACGCGCCGATGATCGCGAACAGATCCGCGTCGCGCGGTTTGAAGGGAGCCACCAGGCGCGCCGAGACGCCGTGCTCGACGGCGGCGATCAGTTGCCACTGGTTCACCAGGTCGACATAGCGGCGCAGCGGCGACGTGCTCCAGGCGTACTGCGGCACGCCGATGGCCTCGTGCGGCAGCGCCTGGGTGCTCATGCGCACACGGCCGGCCTGTTGCGAGCGGTAGATGCCCGGCACGCCGTGCTGGTTCAGCAGGCCGCCCCACAGGTTGTTGGCCAGGATCATGTACTCGGCCACCATCCGGTCCAGCGGCGCGTTGCGCTGGCGCGGCACCAGGCGCACCGGGGTGTCGGGATCGTCGGGGTCGCCGTCCAGGTAGAAGCTGTACTCCACCCGCGAATTGTTCTCGGGCTTGCCGCGCACGTTCTCGCGCTGCGCCGACAAGGCCTGCGCCAGCTTCCACAGCGGGCGCAGCCAGTGGCCGTAGGGCAGGTCAGTGGAGGTGTCGTTCAGGCTGTCTTCGGTGACCTGGGCGTCCAGCATGTTGTGGCGCAGGTTTTCGCGCACCACCACGCGCTCCAGGCGCGTGTCGGATTCGATGACCTCGCCGGTCTCCGGGTTGGCCACCACGTACAGCGACAGCACCGGCACCTCGCGGCCCGCGTCCAGCGAGAAGGCCTTGATGACGTTGTCGGGCTGCATCGGGATCTTGTCGCCCGGCATGTAGACTGTGGACAGACGCGCGCGCGCCAGCTTGTCGAATTCGCTGTCGCGCGTCACCGTCAGGCCGGGCGCGGCCACGTGGATGCCGACGCGCAGGTTGCCGTCGGGCAGGGTGGAAACCGACAGGGCGTCGTCGATCTCGGTGGTGGTGACGTCGTCGACCGAATAGATCTCGGCGTCCGACAGCGGCAGGTCACGGTCGATCGGCGGCAGTTCCAGCTCGGGAAAGGCCAGGCCCCGGGGAAAGTTCACCGCCAGGAAGCGGCGCTTGTGCAGCGCCAGGGCGTGCGGCCAGGCGCCCAGTTCCAGCAACAGGCGGTCGGGGCTCTTGCCGAGCCTGGCGCAGGCGGCGTCCAGCGCCTTCCATTGCTGCGAATTCTTGTCGGGCCGGATCAACAGCGATTCGGCGACCTGGGCGATGGGCTCGGGCAGGCGGCCGGCGGCCATCTCGTCCACCCATTCCTGCTGCTGCTCGGCCTGGCGCTGTTTCTTTTCCAGCGCGGCCAGGGCGGCGGCCAGGATGTCGGGCGGGGCAGGGCGGTAACTGCCCTTGCCGCGGCGGTGGAAATAGGCGGGCGCGCCATGCAGGCGCATCAACAGGGCGGCCTGCTCGACCGGGGTGGGGGCGTGGCCGAAATAGTCGGCCGCCAGGGCCGGGGACTCGAATTCCTCCTGGGGCGCGCATTCCCACAGGAATTGCAGGTCCAGGGTTTCGGCCAGCGCGGCCGCCTGGGCCATCAGCGCGGCGGGTTCGGGCGCGGCGAAATTGAACAGCGTATTGGCGCGCTTGATCTTGCTGCGCTTGCCCGACTCCGACTCCACCTGGAGGCTGGCGTCGGTTTCGGACAGGATATGGCCGGCCTTGAAGCTGCCGTCGTCTTCGTAAAACACATACATGGTGAGGGTCGTCCTGGGCGGCGCGCACGCGCCGCCTTGCGCAGCAATATAAAGAGTGTTGAGAGTTATCTGGGGTCGGTTGGAGCGCAGCCAAGGGCGAATTCGAGCACCTCGGGCATCCAGTCGGCGAAATCCGACAGGCCATGGTCGCTGCCGGCCACGATGCGCTGCCGGCAGCCCGCATAGCGGTCACGCATTTCGCGCCAGTCCAGCACCTCGTCTCCGGTCGCCGCCACCAGGAAATACCGGTCCGGCTGGCTGATCCGGCTGACGTGCAGGGCGGCCAGTTCCTCCACGTATTCGGGCAGGAACTGGAATGGCGCGTCGGAATGATACATGCGGTGTTCGCCCACCTGGGTCGCCAGGTCCCGCGCCGCCTCGACCGCCGGGTTGAGCAGCACCGCCTTGCAACCCAGTTGCTCGGCCAGCCAGGTCGCGTAGAAACCGCCCAGCGACGAGCCGACCACGGTCAGCGCGCGCGGCTCGGTGGCACGCGCCAGTTGCTGGCGGGCGATGCCCAGCGCCAGATCGATGGCCTCGCGCGGGCTGGCCGGCAATTGCGGGCAGGCCCAATCGCCTTCCCTCCCGCGCGCGGCCATGGCGTCGGCCATCATGCGGGCCTTGAACGACGTCGGCGAGGAACGAAAGCCGTGCAGGTAAAGGATCATTTCGTGCCTTTCCGAGGGATCTGCCTGATGCGCGGCGGGGGCGCGGCCCTTCAGCCGCGCGCCTCCAGGGCCGTCAACAGCTTGCCGTGGATGCCGCCGAAGCCGCCGTTGCTCATCACCAGCACCTGGTCGCCAGGCCGGGCGGCCTGCACGACGGCCGCCACCAGGGCGTCGATGTCATCGTAACTGGAGGCGCGGTCGCCCAGCGGCGCCAGCACTTCGGCCGGGTTCCAGCCCAGCGCGTGCTTGCCGGCGCGGGCGCCGAAGCAGAACACCAGGTCGGCGTCGCGCAGGGAATCGGGCAGCCGGGCCGCCATGGCGCCCAGCTTCATGGTGTTGGAACGCGGTTCCAGCACGGCCAGGATACGGGCCGGGCCGACCTGGCGACGCAGGCCTTGCACCGTGGTGGCGATGGCGGTGGGGTGGTGGGCGAAGTCGTCGTAGACCTTGACGCCGTTGACCGTGCCGCGCAGTTCCATGCGGCGTTTCACGCCGCCGAAACGGCTCAGGGCCGCCACGCCTTCGGCCGCCGGCACGCCGGCGTGTTCGGCGGCGGCCAGCGCGGCCAGGGCGTTCATGCGATTGTGCTCGCCGCCCAGGGCCCAGCGCACGGTTCCCACGGCGGCGCCATTGCAGCGCACCTCGAAGGCGCCGTCGGCATCGGGCGCGTCGGCCTGCCAGGCGCCGTCGGCGCCGAACGTGACGGTTTCGGACCAGCATCCGCGCGCAATCACCCGGTCCAGCGCGTCGGAGTGGGCGGGGCGGATGATGCGGCCGGAAGCCGGGATGGTGCGTACCAGGTGGTGGAATTGGGTTTCGATGGCCGCCAGATCCGGGAAGATGTCCGCGTGATCGTATTCCAGGTTGTTCAGGACGGCGGTGCGCGGGCGGTAGTGGACGAACTTCGAACGCTTGTCGAAGAAGGCCGTGTCGTATTCATCCGCCTCGATCACGAAGGGGCGGCGCGCGGGGTCGTAGCGCGCCGATACGTGCAGGTCCGGCGCGACGCCGCCGATCAGGAAGTTGGGGGCGAGACCCGCGACTTCCAGGATCCAGGCCAGCATCGAACTGGTGGTGGTCTTGCCGTGGGTGCCGGCCACCGCCAGCACATGGGCGCCGGGCAGGATGTTGTCGCCCAGCCATTGCGGGCCCGACACGTAGCGGGCGCCGGATTCCAGGATGGCTTCCATCAGCGGATTGCCGCGGCTGACCACGTTGCCGATCACGTACAGGTCCGGCTTGAGGGCCATCTGTTCGGGGCCGAAGCCCTCGATCAGCTCGATGCCCTGTTCGGACAACTGGGTGCTCATGGGCGGATAAACGCCCGCGTCGCAACCCGTGACCTTGTGGCCGGCGGCGCGCGCGATCAGCGCCAGGCCGCCCATGAACGTACCGCAGATGCCAAGAATATGCAGATGCATTGAAAAATCTCCTGCCTGCATTGTATATATAGGCAGCGGTCAAGCGTCGTCCAGGCCGCGGCGGCGCAAACCGGCCGCAACGGTTATGATCGCGCCATGAATCGACGCCTACTCCTTTCCGCCGCCGTGGCCGTGGCCGCCACGGTCGCGGGTGGCTACACCCTGCTGGGCCGCAACAAGCCCCAGCCCGCGGCGCCCGCCGCCGAGGATCCCGTCGCCGCCCTGATGCAGTTGCAATTGCCCGACCTGAACGGCGCGACCCAGTCGCTGGCCGCCTGGAAGGGCCAGCCCATCGTGGTCAATTTCTGGGCAACCTGGTGCGCGCCTTGCGTCAAGGAAATGCCCGAACTCGACGCGTTGCAGAAAAAATATCCGCAAATCAAGTTTGTCGGCATCGGCGTGGATTCTGCCGCCAACATGCAAAAATTTGTCGAGAAAGTACAGGTTTCCTATCCGTTGTGGGTCATCGGCGCCGGCGCCATCGATACCTTGCGCAAGCTGGGAAATCCGAGCGGCGGCCTGCCGTTTACCATTGTTTTCAACGCAGATGGCAGCATTAACCGGAAGATATTGGGTGAAATCCAGCCCGATGACCTCGACCGGACGCTCTCTGGTTTGAAGGCGTAAGTCTGTTGGACAAATAGTAGGAATTGGCGTAAAAAGCTGGTTTATCGGCTGTTTTGCCAACAATTGGCAATCCACTCATTGGCAAGCGCATGGCGCAAAACATACTGGTATTGCATGGCCCGAATCTGAACCTGCTCGGCACCCGGGAACCTCACATCTACGGCAGCCTCACGCTGTCCCAGATCAACGAGGGCCTGGAGCGGCTGGCCGGTGATTTGGGCGCCACGCTGAGCGCGTGGCAAGGCAATCACGAAGGCGCGCTGGTTGACCGCATTCAGGCGGCCCGGCAAGACGGCACCGATTTCATCATCATCAACGCGGCGGCATATACGCACACCAGCGTCGCGATCCGCGATGCGCTGGCCGGGGTCGCGATCCCATTTATTGAAGTACATTTGTCCAACCTGTATAAGCGAGAGCCCTTCAGGCATCACTCATACCTGTCCGACTTGGCGGTAGGCCTCATCAGCGGCCTGGGCGCGGACGGTTACGAAGCGGCTCTGCGTTACGCAGTGCGGCATTGATCTCGCACCAACTCTCAGCTTTTACATCTTATATGGCGCGGACCCGACGACCGGGACGTTGCCGACACTATCTCGGGAAGCAGCTTCTATGGACCTTCGAAAACTCAAAACCCTGATCGACCTGGTGGCTGAATCGGGCATCGCCGAGCTGGAAATCACCGAAGGCGAAGGCAAGGTTCGCATCGTCAAGTTCTCGCAGACCCTGCAGCCGGTGGCCTACCACCAGCCGGAAGCCGGCGTCGCCGTCGCCCCGGTTGCGCCCGCCGCCCCGGCCGCGCCCGCCGCCGCCGCGGCCGAAGCCGCTCCGGTGATCCAGGGCCACGTGGTCAAGGCGCCGATGGTCGGCACCTTCTACCGCTCGCCGAACCCGGGCGCCGCGCCGTTCATCGACGTGGGCCAGTCGGTCAAGGAAGGCGATCCGCTGTGCATCATTGAAGCCATGAAGCTGCTCAATGAAATCGAAGCCGACAAGTCCGGCGTCATCAAAGAAATCCTGGTCGAAAACGGCGAGCCCGTCGAGTACGGTCAACCCCTGTTCGTCATTGGCTGATAGCTGAAAATGTTCGAAAAAATCCTGATCGCCAACCGGGGCGAAATCGCCCTGCGCATTCAGCGCGCCTGCCGCGAGCTGGGCATCAAGACCGTGGTGGTGCACTCCGAGGCCGACCGCGAAGCCAAGTACGTGCGCCTGGCCGATGAATCCGTGTGCATCGGGCCCGCGCCGTCGCGCGAAAGCTACCTCAACATGCCGGCCATCATTTCGGCGGCCGAAGTCACGGATTCCGAGGCAATCCACCCGGGTTACGGGTTCTTGTCCGAAAATGCCGACTTCGCCGATCGCGTCGAAAAGAGCGGCTTCGTCTTCATCGGCCCGCGTCCCGACACGATCCGCCTGATGGGCGACAAGGTCAGCGCCAAGCGCGCCATGATCGAAGCCGGCGTGCCGGTGGTGCCGGGTTCCGAAGGCGCGTTGCCCGACGATCCGCAGGAAATCATCCGCGTTGCGCGCGAAGTCGGTTATCCGGTCATCATCAAGGCCGCCGGCGGCGGCGGTGGCCGTGGCATGCGCGTGGTGTACACCGAGGCCGCGCTGCTGAACGCCGTCACCATGACGCGTTCGGAAGCGGGCGCCGCGTTCAACAACCCGGAAGTCTATATGGAGAAGTTCCTCGAGAACCCGCGCCATGTGGAAATCCAGGTGCTGGCCGACGGCGGTCGCAACGCCGTGTGGCTGGGCGAACGCGACTGCTCCATGCAGCGCCGCCACCAGAAGGTCATCGAGGAAGCGCCGGCCCCCGGCATCGCGCGCCGCCTGATCGAGCGCATCGGCGACCGCTGCGCCGACGCCTGCCGCAAGATGGGCTACCGTGGCGCGGGCACGTTCGAGTTCCTGTATGAAAACGGCGAGTTCTATTTCATTGAAATGAACACCCGCATCCAGGTCGAACACCCGGTCACCGAGCTGATCACCGGCGTCGACCTGGTGCAGCAGCAGATCCTGATCGCCGCCGGCGAGAAGTTCACGCTGCGCCAGCGCGACATCACCTTCAAGGGCCACGCGATCGAGTGCCGCATCAACGCCGAGGATCCGTTCCGCTTCGTGCCCAGCCCTGGCCGCATCACCAACTGGCACACGCCGGGCGGCCCGGGCGTGCGCATCGATTCGCACGCGTTCAACGGCTACTTCGTGCCGCCGAACTATGATTCGATGATCGCCAAGGTCATCACCTACGGCGACACGCGCGACCAGGCGCTGGCGCGCATGCGCACCGCGCTGTCGGAAATGGTGGTGGAAGGCATTTCCACCAACATCCCGCTGCATCGCGAACTGCTGCAGGATGCCCGCTTCGTCGAAGGCGGCACCAGCATCCACTATCTGGAAAACAAGCTGGCCCAGCGTCCCTGACCAGCCGATAGCAGGGGGGCTCAGGCCCCCCTTTTACTGCCTTAACCGGCTGACCGGGCCGCGGCGTTTGCCGCGGCCCGTTGGCCAGATGGAAGAATCATCATGCGTGAACTCGTGCTCCACTGCCAGGAGGCGCAAGCCGAAGCCCTGTCCGATGCGTTGCTGGAGGCGGGCGTGCTGTCGGTGTCCGTCGAGGATGCCGACCTGGGCACCGATGATGAGCGTCCGCTGTTCGGCGAGCCGGGCACCGAACCCGACGTGCAGGCCTGGGAACGCAACCGCGTCGTGGCCCTGCTGCCGGACGGCGCCGATCCCGCGCAGATCATGGAAGAAGCCGCCGCGGCGGGCGAACTCGATCCCGCGCTGTTTGCCGGCTGGAGCCTGCGCGACGTGCCCGACGCCGACTGGGTGCGCCTGACGCAATCGCAGTTCGGCCCCATCCACATCGCCGAACGCCTCTGGATCGTACCCAGCTGGCACCGCGACAGCCCGGACGTGCCGGGCCTGGAAACGCCCGCCGCCGAGGACGGCGCCATCCACATCGAACTCGATCCGGGCCTGGCCTTCGGCACCGGCAGCCATCCGACCACGCACCTGTGCCTGGCCTGGCTGGAAGCCGAACTGCCCAAGGGCGCGACCCTGCTGGACTACGGCTGCGGCTCGGGCATCCTGGCGATTGCCGCGCGCAAGCTGGGCGCGGGCCCGACCCAGGCCGTCGATATCGACGCCCAGGCGGTGCAGAGCACGGTCTTCAACGCCGAGGTCAACCACGTCGAGCTGCAGGCCATGCTGCCCGACGGCCTGGCCGACGGCACCTTCGAGGTCGTGGTGGCCAACATCCTGTCCAACCCGCTCAAGGTGCTGGCGCCCATGCTGGCCGGCCGCGTGGCCGCCGGCGGCCACCTGGTGCTGTCCGGCGTGCTGGAACGGCAGGCCGAGGACGTGGCCGCCGCCTACGCGCCCTGGATCGCCATGTCGGTCTGGCGCGCCCGTGATGGCTGGGTCTGCCTGCACGGCCAGAAGGCCTGAGCCCGGTTCCGCAGGATCCCGCGCCATGGCCCTGACCACCCGCTGCCCGCAATGCGGTACATCGTTCAAGGTGGTGCCCGACCAGCTTCGGGTCCGCAACGGCCTGGTGCGCTGCGGCGCCTGCGCCACCGTGTTCGACGGCCGCGCCTGCCTGCTGCCCGAGACGGGCGCGGGCATGCCGGCCGCGGCCATTCCCGCTTCGAACACGCCAATCGCGGCGCCTGCGCCCGCCGCGTCGCAGGCGATCGCCGCGCCGGTCCTGGGGACGCCGCCGGCGCCGCCTGTCGCCGACGGGGCGCCGCCGCCGGTGCGGCGTCCGTCTGTCGAACCGCGCGAGGTCGCGCCCTGGGACGACCTGCCCGATGAGCCCGCCTCGCCGGGCATTCATCCGGGAGCCAGCGGCGCGTCCCCGGCCGCCACCCCGTCTGTCGCGCCGACCGATGAACCGGCCCCCCGGCCTCTCGCGTCCGCCGTGCCGCCCGCCGTGCTGCGCGGCCGCGACGACATCCGCCGCCGCATCGAACCCGACGCCGCGCTGGCGGAAGAGGGCGACGATGACGAAGACGAAAATGAAGACCTGGATCGCTACGACGACGAACCGCGCCTGAGCCATGCGCCGCCGCGCTGGCCGGCGCCGGCCGCGCCGCGCGACGAGCCCATCGTGGCGGTGCGCGACAGCGCGAACCACGAGGCGCCGCGCCATGCCCGGCCCGCCGAACCGGTATTCGTGGTGCGTGACGACGCGCGGCCCACGCCGCCCGGCGATGACGATGAGATCGGCCTGCGTCATCCCGATGACGATGACCAGGACGCCGACGACAGGCGCGACCTCGACGGCGCCGCCGAGCCGATCCTGGGAGACACGCGCACGCGCTATTCCAGCGCCACCGACGTCGGTCGCGCGCCGCCCGAATTCCTGGACCAGGATCGCCAGGAGCGCCATGGCCTGCTGCGCAAGCTGTGGGGCTACGCCTGCCTGATCGGCCTGCTCGCGCTGGGCTTGCAGCTGCTGTACGTGTACCGCATCGACATTGCCAATTCCGTGCCGGTGCTGCGGCCGGCGCTCGAAGCCGCCTGCAAGCCGCTGGGCTGCACGGTCGGTTACGCGCGCCGCCTGGAGCGCATCGCCATCTCTTCGTCGTCGTTACAGCCGCCCACGGGCGCGGCCGCCATCGATGACGGCCGCACGCGGCTGGTGCTGAACCTGGTGCTGCGCAATCGCTACGACAAGCCGCAACATTGGCCGGCGCTGGTGCTGGACCTGACTGATTTGTCGGACACGGTGGTGGTGCGCCGCGTGCTGATGCCCGAGAATTACCTGACGCCCGAACAACTGCGCGGCCCCTTCGGGCCGGCGGGCGAACTGAAGATTTCCGTGCCGATTGAAGTGACCGGTGTTCAAGTCAACGGCTATCAACTCGACAAGTTCTTTCCTTGAAGGATGACATTCATGGCGACCCCCGTTCTGGTCTGCGGTTCGATGGCGTTCGACACCATCGCGGTGTTCGAAGGCCGCTTCAAAGAGCACATCCTGGCCGACCGCATCCAATCCCTGAGCGTGTCGTTCCTGGTGCCCAGCATGCGCAAGGAATACGGCGGTTGCTCCGGCAACATTGCCTACAACATGAATCTGCTGGGCGGCAAGCCGGTGCCGGTGGCCACCGTGGGCGAGGACGCCGGTGAATACCTCGAGCGCCTGACCGGCCTGGGCATCGACGTGAGCCGCGTCAAGGTGGTGCCGGGCACGTTCACCGCGCAATGCTTCATCACCACGGACCTGGACGACAACCAGATCACCGCGTTCCACCCGGGCGCCATGTCGTTCTCGGCCAGCAATGACCTGAGCGATGCCAAGGCGAGCTGGGGCATCGTCGCCCCGGATGCCAAGGAAGGCATGTTCGCCCACGCCGAACGCCTGCACCGCAGCGGCATCCCCTTCATCTTCGACCTGGGCCAGGCCATGCCGCTGTTCGACGGCGCCGACCTGGAACGCATGCTCGGCCTGGCCCAGGCCCTGACCGTCAACGATTACGAGGCCGGCGTGGTCGAGCAGCGCACGGGCCGCAGCATGGCGGACATCGCCACCGGTTTGCAGGCGGTGGTCGTCACCCGCGGCGCCGAAGGCGCCACGCTGCTGACCGAAGGCAAGAGCTTCCAGATCGAACCGGTGCGCGCCACCCAGGTGGTCGATCCCACCGGCTGCGGCGACGCCCAGCGGGGCGGCCTGCTCTACGGCTTGACCAGCGGCTGGAATTGGGAAGACAGCTGCCGCCTGGGCAACGTCATGGGCGCCATCAAGATCGCCTCGCGCGGTCCGCAGAACCATGCCCCGTCGCGCGCCGAGATCGACGCCGTGCTGCACGCCACCTACGGCATCCACCTGCCGGCCTGAGCCCGTTTCGGGTTGACGATCCGGCTGCGGCGGGAACCCGGCCGCGTGGCAATGGTCGAATAGCCGGCAAAAACAGGCCGTGGCGGTTTAGCGCCGCGGCCGGTTCGCAAGCTGGTTTTCCGCCCGTGGCGGTGCGTTTCAGTGTGTTGCACGTTAGGCTGCCGTCCCCGTAGGGCGGAGTATTATCAGATCGTCGGCTGTGCCCGATCGAGGAGTCCAAATGAACCAAAGCAAAACCTTTTCCTTGTTGACGCCGCGTACCGGCCGGTGGCTGGCCGTGGCTGCCGTCGTGACCTCGATGGCAGTCCTGGGCGGTTGCGCCAATCGCAGCGCGTCCAGCGGTGTGTATAGCTATGATCAAGCCCAGCGCGAACAGATCGTCCGCACGGGCACGGTGACGGGCGTGCGCCCCATCGTCATCCAGAACGACAAGTCCAGCGGCGTCGGCATGCTGGCTGGCGGCGCGCTGGGTGGCGTGGCAGGTAACGCCATCGGTGGCGGCACGGGCCGTACCATCGCCACGGTCGGCGGCGCCATCCTGGGCGCACTGGCCGGCAATGCCGTGGAAAACCAGGTTGGCAAGAATTCCGGCTACGAAATCACGGTGCGCCTGGATAACGGCGAAACCCGCGTCGTGGCCCAGGAAGCCGATGTGCCGATCAGCGTCGGCCAGCGTGTGCAGGTCATCAGCGGCGCCGGTCCGACCCGCGTCACGCCGATGTAATCCTTCTGGCGCCTGCCACCCCCCGAAGCCCGCGCATGCGGGCTTTTTTTCGTTCCGGCGGGCGGCTGGACAATCGCCTTGGTGGCTGGGGACAGGGCAGTCAGCGAGGCGAGGAGGGGATTCTGTCGCTCCGCTGCAACGCAACACCCGGGATTTACCCCAAGACGTTACCTTTTCGAGCCATTTATAGCGATTTGGTCTGTAAGTTTCATGGCGATTCAACGGTTGAAGTGCCATGATGGCACCCGTGAACGAAGTCGCCGCGTGAATTTGATGTAACCAAGTGCATCGGCGACTCCTTCCGGAAGGCTGAAATCTGTCAGACGACTTTCAGCTGATTTCTATATACTCGCCGTCCAGAAACTCGGGGCGGGGATGATTTTTGCCAACGAGGCAATGTAACGCCGTACTAGCTATGCACACCGAGCAAGAACTCCACACCAAGATCGGCGCGATCGTCGAGTCGATCGTCATGAAGAAAGTCACTCCCGATACGCAACTGATTGCCACCGGCCTGGTCGATTCGCTCGCCGCCGTGGATATCACGCTGGCGGTCGAGGCGGAGTACGGCTGCAGCATCCCGGCTCCCGAGATCGCCGAACATCTGCAGTCGGTACGCACGCTCGCCGGCTATGTCGCTGCCAATCTTTCGTAATCCCCGCCTGCTGTCCCACGCCGCGGCCGCCATCACGGCGGCGGCGCTGGCGTACGGGGCTTTTTGCGGCGCGGATGACGTACTGTCCCGGATTGTCCGCCCCGTTTCCACGGTGGCGTCGGACAAGAACAACTATCTGCCCAACCTGGGGCCGGATTGGGGCACGCAGCACGTCAACCTGAATCGCCTGGGCAATGCGCTCAGCGACGGCACGTTGGTGGTGCTGGGTTCGTCCGAGCTGTCCAGCCACGACTTGCGCTTCGTTCCCTACCGTTTCTTCCCCGAAGAACTGAAGGTACCGACGCTGGCCTATGGGCACGCGATGTTCCAGTCCTACGGCATCGTCAGCGTGCTGGAATCCGTCGCGGATTCACTGACCCCCAACACGCGCCTGGTGATCATGGTGTCGCCGGCCTGGTTCGCCTCGGGCGGCCAGCTGCCTCGCAGCGCGTTCGCCGAACACGTCACCGGCCCGGTCTGGGATCGTCTCTGGGACAAGCCCAGCACGCGCGAACAGATGCAGAACTGGATCAGCGACAACGCCAACTGGGGCTTGCTCTGGCTGATCGCCAACGGCCAGGTTGCCGAGCTCAAGGACAAGCTGTCGCTGTGGTGGAACGCGCGCAAGGAACCCGCGCCAGATCGTCCGCGCAGCAAGCTGTCGGTGCCCGCGCATCGCTTCGTGACATGGCCCTCGTCGGCGCGGCTCAACCCGGGCCAATGGTCGCGCCTTACGCACGAAGCGCGCGAAGTCGAACACCAGCTGGGCGGCAACAACCCCTACGACGTGCGCGACGACTACTACAAGCAATACCTGGCGCCCTTGTATTCGCCGGCGCGAAACGAGTTCGCCGACGTCGATCCGCTCACGCGCACCGAGCTGGGCGACCTGTCGCGTGTCATGGCCCTGTTGCAACGGCGCAAGGTCAAGGCCTACTTCGTGATCCAGCCGTTCAATCCCAAGCTCATCCTCGACGTCGAACGCTTCGATCCGGTGGTGGCCGCCATTACCGGCATGTGCCAGCGCTACCAGATGGGTTGCCTGGATATGTACAGCATTCCCTTCGAGCCGGGCATGGTGCGCGATGACATGCATCTGGCCGAACTCGGTTGGGCGATGGCGGACCAGGGCATTGCGGAGTACTTTTCCCGATGAATCTCATTCCAGGCGCCGATGCGGCGCAAGGCGAAGCCGGCCAGAAGCAGGGCGCCCGCAAGGCGGCCAAGGCCTGGGGGCGGCGCTTCTTCTGGCACCTGTGCCTGTATATCGGGGTGATCCTGGTGTTCGTGCTGCAGGCGCAGCCCACCACGGGCAGCGGCGGACCTATCAAGGTCGAATTCCAATATCAACAGTTCTGACCGCAGCATGGAATTGTTCGCAAGTTTGAGCTTTTTCGGCGGCGCCTTGTTCGGCGGGCTGGGCCTGTTGGCATACCGTTCGGTCGGCATGCCGCTGCGCATCGGTTATCGCCACATCATCGGCGTGATCTGCCTGGGCGTGTGGATGGCGGTGTTCTGGGCGCGTCCCTACCAGCCCATCGCGCTGCTGGCCATCTCGGGCAGCGCGCTGTGGGCCATGCGCCGCAACTACATCCCGACCTGGCTGGCCGTTGTCATCACCATGACGCCGCTGCTGCTGGTCAAGACGGGCGTGTCGCACCTGGGCGCGATGCTGGGCCTGTCGTTCGCCACCTTCCGCGCCATCGACGTGCTGCTGTTCGCGCCGCGCAACGAGCGCGTGTCGCCACTGGACTACTTCATCTACCTGTTCTTCCCCCTGACGCTGCTGGCCGGCCCGATGTACCGCTGGCGCAATTTCCAGGCCGACCTCAAGCGCGGCTATGAAGGCGTCAACCTGAACACCTGGCTGACCGGCCTGGAACTGATCATGCTGGGCGTGATCCAGAAGTTCGGCCTGGCCGAGCTGATCTGGCGCTACGGCTTGTCGACCCTGGACGCCCACGATTATTCGTTCACCGGCGTGGCGCTGAACGCCTCGCTCTACAGCGCCTACCTGTTCTTCGATTTCGCCGGCTATTCCACCATGGCCATCGGCATCGGCATGCTGTTCGGCTTCACCCTGCCGATCAACTTCCGCAACCCGCTGGCGACGCTGAATCCGCAGGACTTCTGGCGCCGCTGGCACATCAGCCTGTCCGAATGGCTGCGCGACGTCGTGTTCATGCCGATCTACAAGGCGCTGAGCAAGACCTCGTTCTTCTCGCGCCACCGCCTGGCGGCGCAGAACATCGGCATCTTCGCCACGCTGTTGGCCATGGGCGTATGGAACGGGTTGTCGGTGCACTACATCGTCAGCGGCCTGATGTTCGGCGCCTATTCGGTCGGTCACAACCTGCTGATCAACGCCGCCCGCACCCGGCCGGCGCTGCAGGCCACGCTGGCGCGGCCCGTCATGCGTTTCCTCGGACGCGTGCTCACCCTGATCCTGGCCGCCCTGGCGCTCTACGTGTTCAGCGGCCGCAGCCCCATCTGACGCCGGGAGTTTCGGCATGCGTTTCGACCTGAAGACTTTCCAGTTCATTGACTCCGCGCGCGCGCCCGACGCGCTCGCGGTGGTCGGCGCCGACCGCAGCCTGACCTGGGCGCAACTGCGCGAGGAGGCCGAGGCCTGGGCCGCCCAGGCGCGCGAACACGGCGCCGCGCCGGACGTGCCGGTGGCCATCTATGGCCACAAGGAAGCGTCGTTCTTCGTTGCCATGGTTGGCGCGCTGCTGATCGGCGCGCCATTCGTGCCGGTCGATACCATCTACCCGCCGGAACGCCTGCGCCGCATCGTCGAGATCGTGCGCGCCGCCGCCGTCTACGACGCCGCGGCCGGGGGCTTCGAGCCGGGCGAGGGCGCCGAGCTGGCCGAGCGCGGCCTGGCCTACGTCATGTTCACGTCCGGCAGCACCGGCGACCCCAAGGGCGTGCAGATCGGCCGCGAAAGCGTCGGCCTGCTGGGCGACTGGATGCTGGGCAGCTTCGGCCTGGGCGAGGCGCCGGTGTTCATGAACCAGGCGCCGTTCAGCTTCGACCTGTCGATGTACGAGGTGTTCGCCACGCTCGCCGCCGGCGGCACTTGCGTGCTGAACTCCCGCGAACAGATCGGCGCGGCCGCCACCTGGATGGACCGGCTGGCGCGGAACGGCGTAAGCGTGTGGGTGTCGACGCCGTCGTTCGCGCACCAGCAACTGGCCAACCGCGACTTCTCGCCGGCCACGCTGCCGACGCTGCGCACCTTCCTGTTCTGCGGCGAGCCGCTGCCGGCCGCGCTGGCGAAGAAGCTGCGCCAGCGTTTCCCGGACGCGGTCATCCTGAATACCTATGGCCCGACCGAGGCCACCGTTGCCACCACCTGGATCGCCATCACCGATGCCGTGCTGGCGATGCACGACCCGTTGCCGGTCGGCCATGCCAAGCCGGATTGCGAGCTGCGCATCCAGGACGGCGAGATCTGCATCATCGGCGACCACGTCATGCGCGGCTACCTGAACCGCCAGGACCTGAACGAGACCAAGCTGTTCGTGGCCGAGGATGGCCGCCGCGGCTTTCGCACCGGTGACCTGGGTGAGTTGGGCGCGGACGGGCTGCTGTTCTGCCGTGGCCGCATGGATGACCAGATCAAGTTGAACGGCTATCGCATCGAGCTGGCCGAGATCGACGAGGCTTTGCATGGTCTGCCGGGCGTGGCGGGCGGCGCCTGCGCGGTGCTGCGCCGGCCCGATGGCACGGCGGTGCGCCTGATTGGATTCGTTGCCGGCACGGCCGCGGGGCGGGATGATGCCTGCCTGCTTGAGCAGGATGCGCTGTCGGGTTGGAAGGAGCGGCTGGCGCAGCGCCTGCCGCCCTACATGGTTCCATCCGAGCTGGTGGCCTGCGTGGCGCTGCCCATGTCGAACAACCACAAGATCGACCGCAAGAAGCTGATCGATATCTACGCCGCGATTCCGGCGTAGCGCGCCGGTTGCGGCGCATGGCGGAAAATGGCCCGGGCGGTATTGCCGGGCTGTTTCCGTTTTTTCAGACGCCCATCAGGCCGTAGCTCAGGCGCGCCAGGACCATCAGGAGGACCTGCGCCACGATCAGCAGTACCAAGGGCGAAAAGTCGATCGAGGTGCGCGGCAGCAGCCGGCGGATGGGATCCAGCATCGGCGCCGTCAGCGCCTGCAGCAGCGGCATCATGGGCGCCATCGGGTTGACCCACGACAGCACTGCCTGGATCAGGGTCAGCCACACGATCAGGTTCAAGGCCCACTTGAGCGCCATGAGCAGCGCCGACAGCATGGCCGAAGGCAGCAATGCGGCCGGGATCAGCGCGCCGATGGCGACCAGCCAGATCAACACCAGATAGACCAGCGCCGACAGCCAGGTTGCCACCAGGCTGGTCCAGTCGATCTTGTTGCCCGCGGGAATGATCTTGCGCAGGGGCAGCACCAGCCAATTGGTGGCCTGGTAGATGACGCGCGCCAGCGGGTTGAAGGGATGCAGCCGTATCGCGTGCATCCAGGCGCGGGCGATCAGGGCCGCGCCGAACAGCGTGAATGCGATTTCGAGCAGGAAGCGGAGGATTTCACCGAGCATGGACGCTATCTACCTAATGAAGACGGCTTTTATTGTCTCACGGCAATGCGGCAACGGTGGCGTCCTGCCCCTCGAGCGGGCGTTCTTTCTTGCGGTAGGCGCGCCAGGCGGCCCGAAATAAAAACCGCCTGGCCAAGGCCAGGCGGTTTGAGGCACTGCTGCCGTTGTGACCGGTCCGATTACGGACGGCCACCCGTCGGGAACGGCCACGACGCGGCGGGGTTCAGCGCGGTCTTCGCGCCCGGAGCGGCTGCCGTGGACGGCGGCGTGACGGGCTTCTTCGGAGCGGCTTTCTTCGCAGCCGGCTTCTTGGCAGCGGCGGGCTTCGCAGCCGGCTTGGCAGCGGGCTTCTTGGCGGCCGGGGCCTTCTTGGCTACGACTTTCTTGGCAACCGCCTTCTTGGCGGGGGCCTTCTTGGCAACCGCCTTCTTGGCGACGGCCTTCTTGGCTACCGCTTTCTTGGCGACGACCTTCTTGGCAACCGCTTTCTTGGCGGGGGCCTTCTTGGCTACCGCTTTCTTGGCGACGGCCTTCTTGGCAACCGCCTTCTTGGCAACCGCCTTCTTGGCGACGACCTTCTTGGCCGCTGCCTTCTTGGCTACCGGCTTCTTGGCCGCGACTTTCTTGGCGACGGCCTTCTTGGCTACCGCTTTCTTCGCGACCTTCTTGGCGGCCGGCTTCTTGGCGGCAACCTTCTTCACCGCCGGCTTCTTGGCGGCGACCTTCTTGACGGCTACCTTCTTGACGGCAGCTTTCTTGGCCGGAGCGGCCTTCTTAGCTACTGCCTTCTTGGCGGCGGGCTTCTTCACCGCTTTCTTTACGGCTTTCTTGGCTGTTGCCATGGTCATGCTCCTTAGGTTCAGGGGTCCCAGAACTTAAACCCGTGCCCCGATCCGCCAACAAGGCGAACCGTGCCCGGGCTATTCATCGGCGCATGCCGCTGTTCTGTGCGAGCAACAGCTACTACGGTTTGCGCTAATGAATTCGGCACAGCCATTTGATATGGCCCCCGCTCCTTTGGCGCGAGCCATTTCAAATGGCGCCGGTGGGCAGCCTGATCACAGACCGCCTACCGCTTGTTCTACGTGTTCGAAAACACCCTGACCTGGGAGATCGCCCTCAAGGCCTGGCGCGAACGCGACGCTCTTGCAAGAGCGTGCCCGCGCCGGGCCCGAAGGCGAACTGCGTTACTCCCAGCTCAGCGTGCCACCGGTTTGGTATTCGATCACGCGAGTTTCAAAAAAGTTGCGTTCCTTCTTAAGGTCGATCATTTCCGCCATCCACGGGAAGGGATTCTCTTCCTGCGGGTACAGCGGTTCGATACCGATTTGCTGGCAACGACGGTTGGCGATGAAGCGCAGGTAGGATTTGAACATGGGAGCGTTCAAGCCCAACACACCGCGCGGCATCGTGTCTTCGGCGTAAGCGTATTCGAGTTCGACCGCTTTGCGGAAGAGTTCTCGAATTTCTTCGCGGAATTCCGGCGTCCACAGATGCGGATTTTCCAGTTTGACGGTGTTGATCAGGTCGATGCCGAAATTGCAGTGCATGGATTCATCGCGCAGGATGTACATGTACTGCTCGGCCGCGCCGGTCATCTTGTTCTGGCGACCCAGCGCCAGGATCTGCGTGAAGCCAACGTAGAAGAACAGGCCTTCCATCAGGCAAGCGAAGACGATCAGCGACTTCAGCAGCGTCTGGTCGGCTTCGGGCGTGCCCGTCTTGAAGTTGGGGTCCGCGATCGCGTCGATGAACGGAATCAGGAACTCGTCCTTGGCGCGGATGGACGGCACTTCGTTGTAAGCGTTGAAGATCTCCGCTTCGTCCAGATCCAGGCTTTCGACGATGTATTGATAGGCGTGCGTGTGGATGGCTTCTTCGAAGGCCTGGCGCAGCAGGAACTGGCGGCATTCGGGGGCCGTGATGTGGCGGTAGGTGCCCAGCACGATGTTGTTCGCGGCCAGCGAGTCGGCCGTGACGAAGAAACCCAGGTTGCGCTTGACGATGCGGCGTTCGTCCTCGGTGAGCCCGTTCGGGTTCTTCCAGAGGGCGATGTCGCGCGACATGTTGATTTCTTGCGGCATCCAGTGGTTCGCGCACGTGGCCAGGTATTTCTCCCATGCCCACTTGTACTTGAACGGCACCAGCTGGTTGACGTCGGTCTGGCCGTTGATGATGCGCTTGTCGGCGACCTTCACGCGTTGCGAGGTGGCGTTGCCGCTGGCCGTCAGGCCGGCCGCATGCTGCGGCGCGGCCGGGGTCGGCATGGCGGTGTCGCCGAACACGCCGGTCGCCGCCCGGACTTCGGGCGCAGCCTGCCCGCCCGCCGCGGGCGCGGGGGCTTGTGCAGGTTGCGTGGCGAGGGTGTCGTCTTCCCAATTAATCATGATTCATTCTCCGGAGGCGGTTATTGGCAGGCTTCGCACTCTTCGAAGCCGGGGTCGCCCGGCCGCATGGTGCAAACCGCCCCGAGAACTTCGGGTTCCGGCAAAACAGGTGCAGCGGACACGGGGGCGGCGGCGGAAGTGCCACCAGCGCTGACGGCGTTCAGTTCGCCGCCGCGTCCCGTCGACTTCTCGGCGCTGGTGGCGCCAAGGGTACGCAGGTAATAGGTCGTCTTCAGGCCACGCTTCCAGGCCAGCTTGTAGGTGTCGTCCAGCTTCTTGCCGGAGGCGCCGGCCATGTAGATGTTCAGCGACTGGGCTTGATCGATCCACTTCTGGCGACGCGAGGCGCATTCCACCAGCCAGCTCGGTTCGACTTCGAACGCGGTGGCGTAGAGTTCGCGGAGTTCGGAAGGTACGCGATCGATGCGGGACAGGCTGCCGTCGAAGTACTTGAGGTCGGCGACCATGACTTCGTCCCAGAGACCGAGTTTCTTCAGGTCACGCACGAGGTAATCGTTAACGACCGTGAACTCGCCGGAGAGATTCGATTTGACGTACAAGTTCTGGAAAGTGGGTTCGATGCACGCAGATACACCAATGATATTGGAAATAGTCGCGGTTGGGGCGATTGCGATGCAATTGGAGTTGCGCATGCCATGTTGTTTGATGCGCGCGCGCAACGCATCCCAATCGAGGGTGCTCGATTCATCGACCTCGACATGACCACCGCGTTCGTCACGCAGCATCTTCAACGTGTCTTGCGGCAGGATGCCACGCGACCACAGCGAGCCTTCGTACGATTGATAGCGGCCACGTTCTTCGGCCAGCAGGCTCGAGGCCCAGTAGGCGTGATAGCACACCGCTTCCATCGAGCGGTCGGCGAATTCAACGGCGGCTTGCGATGCGTACGGCACGCGCATCATCTGCAGGCAGTCCTGGAAGCCCATGATGCCCATGCCCACCGGGCGATGGCGCGCGTTGGAGTTGCGGGCCTTGTCGACGGCGTAATAGTTGATGTCGATGACGTTGTCGAGCATGCGCATGGCGATGCTGACGGTGCGCTTGATCTTCTCGTGGTCGAGTTCGAAACCGCCGCCAGCGGCCGGCTTCATGTGCGCGACCAGGTTCACCGACCCCAGGTTGCAAACCGCGATTTCCGATTCGTTGGTGTTCAGCGTGATCTCGGTGCACAGGTTCGAGCTGTGGACCACACCGACGTGCTGCTGCGGCGAACGGATGTTGCACGGATCCTTGAACGTGATCCACGGGTGGCCGGTTTCGAACAGCATCGACAGCATCTTGCGCCACAGGGTCAGCGCCGGCATCTTCTTGAACAGCTTCAGGTCGCCGCTGGCGACGCGCGCTTCATAGCCGACGTAGGCTTCTTCGAAGGCCTTGCCGTACTTGTCGTGCAGGTCGGGGCAGTCGGACGGCGAGAACAGGGTCCATTCGCCGCCTTCCATGACGCGCTTCATGAACAGGTCGGGAATCCAGTTCGCCGTGTTCATGTCGTGGGTGCGACGACGCTCGTCGCCGGTGTTCTTGCGCAGTTCGAGGAATTCCTCGATGTCCAGGTGCCACGATTCCAGGTAGGTGCAGACCGCGCCCTTGCGCTTGCCGCCCTGGTTCACCGCCACGGCGGTGTCGTTGACGACCTTCAGGAACGGGACCACGCCCTGGCTTTCGCCGTTGGTGCCCTTGATGTGGCTGCGCAGCGCGCGCACCGGGGTCCAGTCGTTGCCCAGGCCGCCGGCGTACTTGGCCAGCAGGGCGTTTTCCTTGATGGCGTCGTAGATGCCTTCCAGGTCGTCGGAGACGGTGGTCAGGTAGCACGACGACAGCTGCGAGTGCAGGGTGCCCGAGTTGAACAGCGTCGGGGTCGAGCTCATGAAGTCGAACGACGACAGGATCTCGTAGAACTCGATGGCGCGGGCTTCGCGATCGGTCTCGCGCAGCGCCAGGCCCATGGCCACGCGCATGAAGAACACCTGCGGCAGTTCGATGCGGGTGCCGCGGATGTGCAGGAAGTAGCGGTCGTACAGGGTCTGCAGGCCGAGGTAGCCGAACTGCAGGTCGCGCTTGGCGTTCAGCGCCTTGCCCAGCTTGGTCAGGTCGTAGCCGGCCAGGTCGGGCGACAGCAGGCCGCCTTCGATGCCGCGGGCGATGAAGGTGGGGAAGTACTCGGCGTAGCGGGCGGCCATGCCGTCCTGCGAGACTTCCTCGCCCAGCACTTCCTTGCGGATCGTGTGCAGCAGCAGGCGGGCGGTGACCTGGCTGTAGGCCGGGTCCTTCTCGACCAGCGCGCGCGCCGACAGGATGGCGGACTTGAACACTTCGTCGACGGGGATGCCGTCGTACAGGTTCTTGACCGTTTCCTTCAGGATGGCTTCGGAGTCGATGAATTCGGCCAGGCCTTCACCGGCGGCGACGATGGTGGCGCGCAGTTCGGCGATGTCCAGCGGACGGCGGACACCCGCATCCGTGACGTGCAGCACGTTTTCCTGCGGCACGGCGTCGACCTTCTGCTGGCCTTCGGCGGCCGCGGCGGCGGCGCGTTCCTGGGTGCGCTTCTCGCGGTAGAGCACGTAGGCGCGGGCGACGTCGTGCTGGCCCGAGCGCATCAGGGCCAGTTCGACCTGGTCCTGGATGTCTTCGATATGGAAGGTGCCGCCACCGGGGCGGTTGCGCACCAGCGCGTTGACGGCCTGGGTCGTCAGTTGTTCAACCAGCTCGCGCACGCGGGCCGAGGCCGCGCCCTGGCCGCCGTTGACGGCCAGGAAGGCCTTGGTCATGGCGATGGCGATCTTGCCGGGTTCGAACCCGACCACCGAGCCATTGCGGCGGATGATGTTGTAGCTGGCCCATTGCCCGCCGTTGGCGTCGGCAGGGGAATCGGTTTGCGAGGGCGGCACGGCCGAGGGCCGGGTCACAGAGGCGATCGTAGTCTGCATGGAAGCTCCTGTGCGAAAAGCGCGTAGATAGCGACATGACGACGTCATGTCAGGTACGAAATTGGATCTTATTGAGGGGGTCGCAACGCTTGGACGGACGAATCCGCATGGCGTGGCCGACGAGTATCAGCGGTTAGGCGACCACAAGATGTAGTGTAGCACCCCTCGTTGGACACTAATTCTAGTGATCGAGTACGACAGCTACAAGAAGAAGATAGGATCAGGTTCCCAAAACATTGTTACTAAATGCACTGGGCGCGCCTAGCAAGGCGCGCCCAGGAGAATGCCGCTCAGCGCGAGTGTTTATGCGGTTTTCCGCAGGGGTACATCGCGCGGGGCAGGCGCCGTATAGCTTTGCATCAAGCGGGCCAGCTCCGTCCTGTACTTCTCGACGTTCGCAGCCTTCACGTGGCCGAAGCCGCGGATGGTTTCTGCAAGGGCGGCGATTGTAGCCGCTTGCGCCAGGTTGTCGCGGTTCAACCCTGCGAGCAACTGGTCTATGGTCTGGCGGTACTCGCCCACCAGCGCGCGCTCCATCTTGCGTTCGGCGGTGTGGCCGAACGGATCGAACCAGGTGCCGCGCAGGCGCTTGAAGCGAGTCAGCAGCTTGAGCGCGGTCATGGTGCGCGGGCCCAGCATCACCTTGCGCGGTACGCCGGTGCGCGGGTCCTTGCGCGCGAAGATCGGCGGCGCCATGTGGAAGCGCAGGCTGTAGTCGCCCTCGAACTGGCCCTTGAGCTGGGCCTGGAAGGCCTCGCTCGTATAGAGGCGGGCGACTTCATATTCGTCCTTGTAGGCCATCAACTTGAACAGTCCGCGCGCCACCGCCATGGCCAGGCGCGGCGTCCTGGCGTCGGGCGCCAGCTCGCGCTCGCGCGCGGCGACGCGTTCGACCACCTCGCGGTAGGCCTGCGCGTAGGCGGCGTCCTGGTAAGCGGTCAGGTCTTCGACGCGGCGCGCCACGGCGCGCTCGAAGGTTTCCGGCACATGCAGTTGCACCACCTGGGCGCGCGGGCGCAGCGCGCCTTCCAGCGCTTCGGGTTGGTGCGCGGCCAGGCGGCCGCTGTCGAAGGCCGCGCGGTTGGCGGCCACGGCGACGCCATTCAGTTCGATGGCGCGGTTGATGGCGGCCTGCGACAGCGGCACGCAGCCGCGCTGCCAGGCGTAGCCCAGCATGAACATGTTCGACAGGATGCTGTCGCCGAACAGCGCCAGCGCGGCCTCGTGCGCATCGATGGCGGCGGTGTGCTCGTCGCCGGCGGCGTGGCTGATCTTGGCCAGCAGCGCTTCCGGCCGCATGGCGGCGTCCGGGTTGCGGGTGAAATCGGACACCGGGGCGACGTAGGTGTTGACGGTGACCTGCGTGTGGCCGCGGCGCAGCGCGCCGAGCGAGTCGGGCGCCACGGCGGCGACCGGATCGCACAGGATGGCGGCGTCGGCCTGCTGCCAGTCCAGGCGCACCGGGCCGGCGGCCGCGCCCGCGGGCGCCAGGCGGATGTGGCTGACGACCGTGCCGCCCTTCTGCGCCAGGCCCGTCAGGTCCAGCACCGCGGCCGACAGGCCTTCCAGGTGCGCGGCCATCGAGACGATGGCGCCGATGGTGATGACGCCGGTGCCGCCCATGCCCGCCACCAGCAGGCGGTAAGGGCGTTCCAGCGCCGGCGGTTGCGGCAGCGGCAGTTGCTGGATCAGGCGCTGCAGGCGTTCCTGGTCGGCCTTGGGCGCCGCGCTCTTTCTGGGCTTGCCGCCCATGACCGAGACGAAGCTGGGGCAGAAGCCTTCGGCGCAGGAATAGTCCTTGTTGCAGCTGGACTGGTCGATGGCGCGCTTGCGGCCGTAGGGCGTTTCCAGCGGCACCACCGACAGGCAGTTCGATTTCACGCCGCAGTCGCCGCAGCCTTCGCACACGGCGCTGTTGATCAGCATGCGGCGGGCCGGGTCGGGGAACTGGTTCTTCTTCCTGCGGCGGCGCTTTTCGGCGGCGCAGGTCTGGTCGTGGATCAGCACGGTGACGCCGGGGATCTCGCGCAGCTCGCGTTGCAGCGCGTCGAGGTCGCGGCGGTGGTGTACCTTGATGCCGGCGCCCAGGTCCACGCCCTGGTATTTCTCGGGTTCGTCGCTGGTGACGACGATGCGGGCGACGTTCTCGCCGCGCAGCTGCTGGCAGATCTGCGGCACCGAGATCGGCCCATCCACCGGCTGGCCGCCGGTCATGGCGACGGCGTCGTTGAACAGGATCTTGTAGGTGATGTTGGCCTTGGCGGCCACGGCCTGGCGGATCGCCAGGTAGCCGGAGTGGTAATAGGTGCCTTCCCCCATGTTCTGGAAGATGTGCGGCATCTTGGTGTAGCGCGACAGGCCGATCCAGTCGACCCCTTCGCCGCCCATCTGGGTCAGGCCGCCGGTGTCGCGGTCCATCCAGGCGGCCATGTAGTGGCAACCCACGCCCGACAGCGCCTGGCTGCCTTCGGGCACCTTGGTCGAGGTGCTGTGCGGACAGCCGGAACAGAAATAGGGCCGGCGGCGCATGCCGTCGGCGTCGTTGGACAGCATGTCCTGGCAGTCGAAGGTGGCCAGGTCGACGCCGGGCTGCAGGCCGGCGCTGCGCGACAGCCATTGGGCCAGCGGCCGCGCCAGCAGCGACGGGCGCAGCTGGCCGGCGGACGGCACCAGCGTCTCGCCGTCGAAACCCTTCTTGCCGACCACGGTGGCGCGCTCGGGCAGGTTGAACAGCAGGTCCTTGAGCTGGGTCTCGACCACGGCGCCTTTTTCCTCGATCACGAGGATGTGCGACAGGCCGCGCGCGAACTCGAGCATGCGTTCGGCGTCCAGCGGCCAAGTCAGGCCGGGCTTGTAGATGCGCACCGGCGCGTTGGCGGTGACGGTGTCCACGCCCAGGCGCGCCAGCGCTTCCATGGCGTCCAGGTGGGCCTTGCCGACGGTGACGATGCCGACGGTGGCCTTGGGCGCCGGACAGGTGAGGCGGTCGATGCTGTGGCGGCGGGCGAAGGCGGCGACCGCCTTCATGCGCAGGTTCATGCGGGTTTCGACCGCCAGCGACAGGAAGTCGCGGGCGGAGTATTCCAGCGCTTCCGGCGGCAGGTCCGGATCGGCCGGCATGTCGTAGCTGCGCACCGGCGCGGGCGTGAAGGAGTGGCCGCTCTCGATGGTCTCGGACACGGCCTTGAAGGCGACCCAGGTGCCGGAGTGGCGCGACAGGGCCCAGCCCCACAGGGCGAAGGTTTCGTATTCGTCGATCGAGGCCGGGTGCACGATGGGCATCTGCCAGCCGATCAGCGAGGCCTCGCTGGCGTGCGGGATGGAGGAGGAGACGGCGGTGTGGTCGTCGCCCACCACCACCAGCACGCCGCCATGGCGCGAGGCGCCGGCGGCGTTGCCGTGGTGCAGGGCATCGCCGGCGCGATCCACGCCGGGGCCCTTGCCGTACCACATGGCGAAGACGCCATCGACGTTGCGGTCGGCGCGCATGCCGGCCTGCTGTGTGCCCATGACGGCGGTGGCGGCCATGTCTTCGTTGATGCCGGGCAGGAACGAGATCTGGTTGGCGTCGAGCGCCTTCTGCGCCTTCCACATCGCCATGTCGACGCCGCCCAGGGGCGAGCCGCGGTAGCCGGAGACGAAGCCGGCGGTGTTCAGCCCGCGCTCGCGATCGACGCGGCGCTGGGTCAGCATGATGCGCACCAGGGCCTGGGTGCCGGTCAGGAAGATGCGGCCGGTCTGGCGGGTGAGGTTGTCGGCGAGCTGGTAGTCGAGGTCCAGCGCGGGCTCGGGGGCGGGGGTGCCGTCCATCATGAATGCTCCTGTAGTCGGCACCATGATAGGTTCGCGAGGCATCGGGTTTATTGCGTTTTCGGATCGTGCTATCCCTATAATTCGCAATGAATATTTCGTGTTCGCGGAATTTCGACCCAAAAAGGAGACAAGACGATGGACAAGACCGATATCGGCATCCTCAAGGCCCTGCAGGAGGATGGCCGGGCCTCGGCACAGCAGCTGTCGGACAAGGTGGGGCTATCGGCGGCGCCGGTGTGGCGGCGGGTGAAGGCGCTGGAGGCCAGCGGCGTGATCCAGGGTTACAGCGCGCAGGTGGATCGCAGCAAGGTGGGGCTGGGTTGCATGTTTGCGCAGATCAGCCTGGAGCGGCATTCGGCGAATACGGTGGAGAACTTCGAGCGGTCGGTGCGGGATGCGCCGGAGATTCTCGAATGCTATGCGGTGACGGGGGATTCGGATTTTCTGCTCAAGATTCTTGTGGAGAGTCCGGAGGCTTATGACCGGTTTCTGCATCGGTTCTTGTTCAATATGCCGGGGATTCGGCAGACGCGGACGATTGTGGCGTTGCGGGAGATCAAGCATGAGTTGAAGTTGCCTTTGTAGGGGGCTTCTTTATTTGCTTGCGGGGGGTGGGGTTCTTTAGTCGCGGGAGCCGGGGCAGGCGGGGGATGGCGGGGCTACGATTGCGGTCCGGAGCGTTCGCTCCGGACTGCCCCTTCCTCATCTTCGTCACAGCCTTCGGCTGTTCCTTCAGATTCCGTCGGGCGCATCTACACGCCCCGCCATCCCCCGCCTGCCCCGGCTCCCGCTTTTGATGAGACTTAACGGCCGGGCTTTGGGGCGAGTTGTGTGCTTGGCGTTTTTGCCGTCAATCTGGGGGGGAGGGAGGATCTTGCGGGGTCGCCAAAAAAGCGGCCGCGCGGGCGGCTGCTTTTTGGCATTTGGGTGTCTTGCGTCGAGGCGGCGGACGCTGCGCGCTGCTGGAGAGAGGCGTTGCTCGGGGGGCAATGGCGCGGCGCGATCGTGATGGGAGGGGCTGGTGAATCCTGCGTCATCGCGCTTGATTCGATGGGCGCGATCTTTTGATGGTCTCTATATTGCGACGCCCTCTATATATAGAGGGCGTTTCTTTATTTGCAGTGGGCGGTTACTGCGGCTGGATGCCGGAGATCTTGATCCATTCCTTCCAGCGGGCGGTGTCTTCCTTGACGAAGGTGTCGAAGCGGGCGGTGTCCATGGCTTCGGGGGTCAGGCCGAGGGCGCGGAGTTTGTCGGCGGTGGCGGGGTCGTTGACGGCGGCCTGGGTGGCGGCGTTCATCTTGGCGACGATGTCGGGCGGGGTGCCGGCGGGGGCGGAGATGCCGAGCCAGCCGGCGACGACGAAGTCGGGGTAGTAGGTCGACATGGTGGGGACGTCGGGCCAGGCGGGGTGGCGCTGGGCGGCGGTGACGGCCAGGGGGGTGAGGCCCTTGCCGTCGATCTGGCCCATGGCGGTCAGGTAGTCGACGAAGGCGAAGCCGATCTGCTTGCCGCGCAGGTCGGTGATGATCTGGGTGATGTTCTTGTAGCCGGCGGCGCCGATGTTGATGCCGGCGCGTTGCTTGAAGAGTTCGGACGGCACTTGCGAGGACGAGCTGTAGTAGCCGAAGAAGACTTCGCCGGGATGCTTCCTGGCGTACTCCACCAGTTCCGGCACGGTGCGATAGGGGCTGTCGGGGGCGACGATGCCGACGGTGCCGAAGGTGCCGAGCATGCCGACCTGCGCGAAGTCCTTTTGCGCGTCGTAGGGCAGGCGCTTGTAGAGGAACTGGTTGGCGGCGTGGGTCGAGTTGGTGGACAAGAGGAAGGTGTAGCCGTCGGCGGCGGCGTTCCTGGCGGCGTTGGTGCCGACGATGCCGCCGGCGCCGGGGCGGTCTTCGACGATGACGGTCTGGCCGGTCTGCTTGCCCAGGAACTGGGCGAAGGTGCGGGCGGTGAGGTCGGCGGCGCCGCCGGCGGCGGATGGCACGATCAGCGTGATGGGTTTCTCGGGCCAGCCGGCGGCGTGCGTGGTGGCGGCCAGCAGCAGGCTGGCGGCGGCGAGCGCATGGCGCAGGAAGGCGCGGGGCGCGAGGGCGGTGAGGGTCATGCTTGTCTCCTGGGGCGGCGGTGGCGCCGTCATGTTCTATGGCTTGCGGGGTGTGTCATGGCGCGCTGAGCGCGGGCCGGGTGGATCTGCTTGGGGTTCGTTGGCGGATGTCGATGGTGTCCGGCGTGGGCGGCCGTCGCGGGTCAGCCGAACTGCTGGCGATACCAGTCGAGGATCGCGTCCGCGCCAACCTGCCATTGGTCGCCGTACATCATGCAATGGGGTTGTCCGGCGAGGACGGCGTGGGAAAAGCCGAACAGGCGCGCGATGGCGTGGTCCTGGCCGGGGGGATGGCGGTCGTGGGTGTCCAGGCCTGCCTCCAGGCACAGCCCGGGAGCGGCAATGGCGGCGGGGTCGACGGGCACGCGCAGCAGGTAGCGGTCGTTGAGCACGCGCGGGCTTTCCGGATTCAGGCGTTGGGTGACGGCGCTGACGTCGCGTGTTGGCGTGGTGGCCAGGAAGCGGGCGCGGATCTCGCTGGCGGCGGGCGCGGCGCGCACGGCGTCGGCGGGCACCGGCGGCAGGCCCATCGCGCCGGGCAGGTTGGCGGGCGGCGACGGCGCCATCAGCACCACGCCGGCAACGCGGCGTTGGCTGGCGGCCAGCAGCGCGGGCAGGGCGCCCATGCTGTGGCCCACCACGACGGTGGGCGCGTCCAGCAGGTCGAGCGCGCTGACGACGTCGGCGGCCAGGTCGGCGATGCCCGTGTCGACGAAGCCGGGCGGCTGCGGCAAGGGGCCGTGGCCGCGCAGGTCGATGGCGGCGCAGGCCAGGCCGGCGCGGGCGAAATGGTCCAGATAGTGCGCGTAGCACCAGGCGCCGTGATAGGCGCCGGGCACGAGCAGCAGGCCGGGCCTGCCGTTGGGCGCGGCGGCGGTCAGCAGCCGGCCCTGGCCGGCAGCGCGGGCGGGCAGCCGGTCGGCGAGGCTGAAGTCGAGCGGATCGACGGCCTGGGCGCGGGCGGGGGAGAGAGTCGCGGTAGTCATTGCGGCCATGTTAAGTGCCGCCCTATGATGAGAAAACTTTATTTTTCCTATGATTTGATAAGTTCATCAAATCAGGTGTTCCGATGCCCGCCTTGCCCGAACTTTCCATTGCGCACTACCGCCACTTCCTGCTGGTGGCCGAATTGCGCAGCTTTCGCGCCGCCGCCGCGCGCGCGTTCCGCTCGCAGCCGGCGCTGTCGCTGTCGATCCGCGAAATGGAGCAACGCCTGGGCCAGCCGCTGTTCGAGCGCGGCAATGGCAACGCGCTGACGCGTTTCGGCCAGGACTGCCTGCCGCTGGCGCGCGAGCTGGTCGAGCACCATGATCGCGTGGCCGGCACGTTGGCGGGGCTGGCCGGCAACGAGGCCGGCACCCTGACCATGGCCTCGGTGGCGACGGTCGCGATGCACTGGTTGCCCGAGCTGGTGGCGGCCTATCGCGAGCGCTATCCGGCGGTGGCGCTGCGCCTGTTCGACGACAACTCGGAGGGCGTGGAACGCATGGTGCTGGCGGGCGAGGTGGAACTGGGGGTGTGCAGCCCGGTGCTGCGCGACCGGCGGCTGGCGTTCGAGCCGCTGCTGCGCGACGCATTCGGGCTGGTCTGCCATCGCGGCCATCCCCTGGCGGGGCGCAAGTCCGTGACCTGGCGCGAGATCGCCGGGCTGCCGCTGGTGGGCACGGTGGCCCATCGCCAATTGGCGGACCATCCGCAGGCCGCATTCATGATGGAGCGCCAGGTGTTCGTGTCGAACATGATGTCGCTGTTGGCGATGCTGGAGCGCGGCGTGGGCGTGACGGTGCTGGCGCGGTTGGGGGTGCCGCCGGATTCGCCTGGTCTGGTTTTCGTGCCGCTGGCCCGGCCGCGCATCGAGCGCGAGCTGGGCATCACCCGGCTGGCTGGCCGCCACCTGTCGCCGGCCGCCGCGCGCATGGAGGAAATGCTGCGCGCCAAGGCCGCGCGCGGTGGTCGCAGTGTCGCTTGAAACCAACGCATTTTTGCGCGTTGAGGCCTTAAAACACGGGGTTTTCGACAAGGACTGTTGCGCAATTGCACACGCCACCGATCGTCGTTGATTCTTCACCAGCGCATCTTTAGAGTGCGTGATGTTTGCTGCGCGGGGGCGTGCCGGTTTGAGCGGCGCGGCGCGTCGACAGACGTGTTGAGGAAGTCATGAGCAGTGTGTATTTGCGTTCGGCGGGCGTGGCCTGCGCCCTTCTGATCCTGGCCGGCTGCGCCGCCCGGAAACCCGCCTCCATCACCGAGGCCCAGCCGGAGGGCCCGCCCAAGCCGGCCGCGTGCGTACCGGCGAAAAGCGGCGATCCCATGATAGGCACCTGGTATTCGAACTCCAGGCCGAAGGGCGTCAGCGGTGACTTCCAGGCGCTCACGGTGCTGTACGCCGACGGCCGCATGGCCTACGAAACCCAGCTGAAGATCGGCCGCAAGACGCGCCCGGCGCTGCGCGAGACCGGTTGCTGGAGCGTGGTGGACGGCGTCTACACGATGCAGACCACGCAATCGAACGGCGAGATCGTCGACGCCGCCGATCCGATCTACGTCAACCGCTACCGTGTCGAGAAAGTCGAGCAGGCCAAGCTGACGCTGCGGGAACTCAAGAGCGGCGGCCAGGTCGTTACCGCGCGCCGCATGCCGCAGGGCTACCGCCTGCCGTATTGATCCCGGTCCGGCCGGCCCGGCCGGCAACCCGACGTTGCGCCGGACGGACGGAATCCGCCGGCCGGCGTCGCCAAGCGGGCGCGCCTGCGGTAAGGTGCGGACTTCGTCCTCCATCCCCGCCGGCCTTCCATGCCCGCCCTCTCTTCCGAAGCGCGCGCCATCGCGCTGCTCGCCCTGGCCGCTTTCGTCAGCGCCAGCGCCTTTCGTATCTGTGATCCCATGTTGCCGCAGTTGGCCGCCGAGTTCGGCGCCACCACTGGCCAGGCCGCGCGCGCGGTGACCGCGTTCGCCGTGGCCTACGGCGTATTGCAGATGTTCTTCGGCCCGGTGGGCGACCGCTACGGCAAGTATCGCGTGGTCAGCGTGGCGACGTTTGCCTGCGCGCTGGGCAGCGCCGGCGCGTTCGTGGCCGAGTCGCTGGACGTGCTGGTGTTCTGCCGCGCCCTGTCGGGCGCGGCGGGGGCCGGCATCGTGCCGCTGTCGATGGCCTGGATCGGCGACACCGTGCCGTACGAAAGGCGCCAGGCGACGCTGGCGCGCTTCCTGACCGGGACCATCCTGGGCATGGCGGCCGGACAACTGGCCGGCGGCCTGTTCGCCGACACCCTGGGCTGGCGCTGGGCCTTCGCGGCGCTGGTGGTCGGCTACCTCGTGGTGGGCACGCTGCTGCAGCTGGAGGTGCGGCGCCAGCGCGCGCTGGGATTGGGCGTGGTCGACCCCAACGCGCCGCGCCAGGGCTTCGTGGCGCAGGCGCGGCTGGTGCTGGGCACGCCCTGGGCGCGGGTGGTGCTGGCCACGGTGTTCATCGAGGGCCTGCTGGTGTTCGGCGCCCTGGCGTTCGCGCCGTCGTACCTGCACGAACGCTTCGATATCTCGCTGACCGCAGCCGGCGCCCTGGTGGCGGTGTACGCCGTGGGCGGGCTGCTGTACACGGTGGTGGCGGGCCGCGTCCTCAAGCGCCTGGGCGAACGTGGCCTGGCGGTCGCGGGCGGGCTGGTGCTGGGCGTGGCGTTCCTGTCGTACCTGCTGGGGCCGGTGTGGTTGTGGAGCCTGCTGGCCAGCGTGCTGGCGGGCTTCGGCTACTACCTGCTGCACGCGACGCTGCAGACCAACGCCACCCAGATGGTGCCGTCGGCGCGCGGCACGGCGGTGGCCTGGTTCGCGTCCTGCCTCTTCATGGGGCAGGCGGCCGGTGTGGCGCTGGCCGGTTCGGTGGTGGACGAGGCCGGCGCGGCGGTGCTGTTCGGCGGCTCGGCCGTGTTGCTGCCGCTGCTGGGCGCGTTCTTCTCGCGGGCCTTGAAGGCGCGTCCCAAGGCCGCCTGATACACCCTCGCGCGATGAAAAAAGCCCCGAACGGCCAGGCCGGACGGGGCTTTTTCGTGGCCGGATGACCGTTCAGATCGCGGCCAGGCGCTGGAGCACGACGTCCTTGCCCAACAGGGCCAGCACCGCGTCCACCGCGGGCGTCTGGGTCTGGCCGGTGACGGCCACGCGCAGCGGAATCGCCAGTTGCGGCATTTTCAGGCCGCGATCGGCCAGCACGGCCTTGATCAGCGCCGAGATGGCCTCGCGGGTCCAGTCGGTGCCCTGGGCGCGCCGGGCGAAATCGGCCAACGCCTCGCGCGCGGCGGCGGTCAGGTGCTGCTCGACCAGTTCCGGCGCGGCCGGCTTGAAGGCGCCGCAGAACAGCATGGCGCCGTCGGCCAGCTGTTCCAGGGTCTCGGCACGGTCCTTGAGCAGGCCCATCACGCCCGGCAGGTCGATCTTTTCCGGATGGCCGCCGCGATGGGCGACGCGCGGCGCCACGCGTTCGGCCAGTTCGGCGTTGTCCATCTGCTTGATGTAGTGGGCGTTGACCCAGTTCAGCTTCTTCGGGTCCCACTGCGAGGCCGACTTGGACAGGTGGCGGGTGTCGAACCATTCCACCAGCTGGTCGCGGCTGAAGAGTTCGTCGTCGCCGTGGCTCCAGCCCAGGCGCGCCAGGTAGTTGATCATGGCCTCGGGCAGGTAGCCCTCGTTGTCGTACTCCATGACATTGACCGCGCCGTGGCGCTTGGACAGCTTTTCGCCGTCCGGGCCGAGGATCATGGGCACGTGGCCGTATTCGGGTAGGGTGGCGCCCAGCGCGCGCAGGATGTTGATCTGGCGCGGGGTGTTGTTGACGTGGTCATCGCCGCGCAGCACGTGGGTGATGCCCATGTCCCAGTCGTCCACCACCACGCAGAAGTTGTAGGTGGGGGTGCCGTCCGGGCGCGCGATGATCAGGTCGTCCAGCTCGGTGTTGTCGAAGCTGATGGGGCCCTTGACCATGTCGTTCCAGGCGGTGGCGCCGTCCTGGGGATTCTTGAAGCGCACCACCGGCTTGCGGCCTTCGGGCACCGGCGGCAGGGTCTTGCCGGGCTCGGGGCGCCAGGTGCCGTCATAACGCGGCTTGTCGCCGCGGGCGCGGGCGGCCTCGCGCATGGCCTCGACTTCCTCGGGCGAGCTGTAGCAGTGGTAGGCGGTGCCGGCGGCCAGCATCTGCGCCACCACTTCGCGGTAGCGGTCCATGCGCTGCATCTGGTAGAACGGGCCTTCGTCCGGCTGCATGCCGAGCCAGTCCATGCTGTCCAGGATGGCCTGCACCGCTTCCGGCGTGGAGCGTTCGACGTCCGTGTCTTCGATGCGCAGCACGAAGGTGCCCTTGTGGTGGCGCGCGAAGGCCCAGGAGAACAGCGCGGTGCGGGCGCCGCCCAGGTGCAGGAAGCCCGTGGGCGAAGGCGCGAAGCGGGTACGGATGGGGGAGGAGGCGTTGGAAGTCATAGGTGGCAATGATAGCGGCTGCGGCGCCGCGAATGCGGCGTCGGACTGGCCCGGATCAAGCGGACGGCGGGGTTGTCTTGTTACGATGGACGCTATTTTAGATTAGTGCCTGTTCCCGCCATGCTGCGACACGCTCTTGCCCCGATGTTCGAACCCGGTTCGCTGGTGATCGTCGCCGATCGGCCGCTGCCGGCGGCGGCTTCCCTGTCGCCCGCGCTCAAGGCGAAAACCACGGTGGTGGCCTGCGAAACCGGCGCCGCGCCCGATCTGCCGGACACGCTCCAGGGCCTGGCCGCGGGCGAGCGGCCCGACCTGGCCCTGGTTTGCGTTTCGCCCGCCGTGCTGCCCGAGACCCTGCGCCGGCTGTCCCCGCTGGCCCCGCGCTCGGTCATCCTGTTGCCGCACGAGCTGCCCGACCCGTATCCGCGCGGCACCCTGGCGCTGTGCCGCGCCTGGGCCGAGGAGAACCGCTGTGAACTGCTGGGGCCGCGCTCGTTCGGCGCCCAGCGCCCGCATGCCGGCCTGAACCTGAGCCAGCATCCGGTGCTGGCGCGCGCCGGCCGCGTGGCGCTGCTGGCGCAGTCGCGCTCCATCATGGCCGCCGTCATGGACTGGGCCGAGGACGTGCACATCGGTTTTTCCACCGCCGTGTCGCTGGGCGACGAGGCGGTGGTGGGCCTGTCCAAGGTGCTGGACTACCTGGCCAGCGACCCGCGCACCGACAGCATCGTGCTGTACCTGGAAGACGTCGGGCCGGCGCGCGAGTTCATGAGCACGCTGCGGGCCGCGGCCAGCGTCAAGCCGGTCATCGTGCTCAAGGCCGGCCGCGCCGACACCGACAGCGCCGATGCGATTTTCGACGCCGCCCTGCGCCGCGCCGGCGCGGTGCGGGTGCGCTACTTCGTGCAGCTGTTCTCGGCGGTCAAGGTGCTGGGCTACACGCGCCGGCCCAAGGGCCGGCGGGTGGCGCTGATCTCCAACGGCAGCGGGCCTCCGCAACTGGCCATGGACCTGATCGGCCCGGACGCGGCGGTGCTGCGCGCCGAGCTGGCGCCGGCCACGCAGCGCGCGCTGGCGGCGATGCTGGAGCCGGACGCGGCCAGCGCCAATCCTGTCATCACCTACGTGCCGCTGACGCCGGAACGCATCCGCGCCATCCTCGACGTGGTGCTGGACGACGCCGGCGTGGACGGCGTGCTGGTGCTGCTGGCGCCCGACGCGCTGGCCGACATGCCGGCGGTGGCGCGCGAGCTGGCGCTGATCGCGCCCAAGGCCAGAAAGCCCGTGGTCACCTGCTTCATGGGCGACGCCGGCATGCGGCCGCTGCGGCGCATGCTGGACGACGCCGGCACCTCGGCCTTCCGCACGCCCGAGTCCGCCGCCGACGCCTTCGGCGTGCTGGCCACGCACCACTACAACCAGCAACTGCTGTTGCAGACCCAGCCGCCCGAGCCGGCCACCCACGTGCCCGACCTGGCCGCCGCGCGCGAGATCCTGGCGCGGGTGCGGGCCGATTGCCGGCGCGAACTGAATACCTCCGAGGTCCGCGCGCTGCTGTCCCTGTTCTATGTCCCCTTGCGCGACATGCCGCTGGACGTGGCGGCGGCCGAACCGGAATCCCGCCCCATGGCGATCCGGGTACGGCGCGATCCGCAGTTCGGGCCGGTCATCCGCTTCGGCGCCGGCGGCCCGGACGCGGTGTTGTCGCAATCGGACCGCGGCATCGACCTGCCGCCGCTCAACGGCTTCCTGGCGCGCCAGATGATCGAGCGCAGCCGGCTGTGGCGCCGGGTGCTGGCGCCGCGCGTCGGCCACCTGGCCGCCGAGGCCTTGCAGCAGGCGCTGGTGCTGGTCTCGGAGATGGTGTCGGAGCTGCCGGACATCGAAACGCTCGACATCGACCCGCTGTATGCCGGCGAGACCCATCTGCGCGCCGGCGGCCTGCGCATGACGCTGGCCGAGAAGCCGGGCTGCGAAACGCCCCAGACCGCCGGCTATCCGCACATGGCGATTCACCCGTACCCGGCGCGCCTGGTGCAGGTGCGCCGCTTCGCCGATGGCATTCCGTGGGTGCTGCGGCCGATCCGCCCCGAGGACGGCCAGCCGCTGCAGGATTTCATCCGCGGCCTGTCGGAACGCTCGCGCTACATGCGCTTCGTGTCGATGATGCGCGAGCTGACGCCGCGCATGGTGTCGCGCTACACCCAGGTCGACTACCACCGCGAGCTGGCGCTGGTGGCCGCCACCCAGGTGCCCAACCCGGCCAACCGCGGCCATCCGCACGAAGTGCTGGTGGGGTTTGCGCACTACCTGCGCAACCCCGACGGGCGCGGCGCGGAATACGCGCTGGTGATCGGCGACGACTGGCAGCGGCGCGGCCTGGGCCGCCAGTTGATGACCGCGCTGATCGACGCGGCGCGCGAGCAGGGGCTGGAATACATCGACGGCCTGGTGCTGTCGACCAACCGGCCGATGCTGGCGCTGATGACCAGCCTGGGCTTCACCAACGATCCGGATCCGGAAGACCCGACCATGCGGCGGGTCTGGCTCAACCTGCGCTGAGCGCCGCGGCCGGCGCGTGCCCGCGCCCGGCCGTGGCCATGCCGGCTTCAGGCCGTCTTGCGCGCGGCCTGCGCCGGCCGCAGCCGCGTCGCCACTTCATCCACCGACAGCACGTCGCCGAAGAACAGCAGCCAGCCATGCAGGGCGTTTTCGTGTTCGGCCGGCGTCACCGCGGCCAGCGCGTCGTCCACCATGATGGTGCGGAAGTCGCGCATCATCGCGTCGCGCGCGGTCGATTCGCAACAGACGTTGGTGACCGTGCCGGCGATCAGCAGCGTGTCCACGCCGCGTCCGCGCAGCAGCGGCTCCAGTTCCGACGAGCCCGTGGCCATGGCGCTGTAGAAGCGCTTGGTGACGCGCAGGTCGCTGTCGGCCGGCCGCAGGTCCGGATGCAGCGCGAAACCCGGCGCATCGCGGCGCAGGGTTTCCAGGCGCCGGGCGCTGCGCTCGGGCGTCAGCATCACGCCATGGTGGTGCGACCAGAAGGCGTCGGCGTTGTCGGACGCGGTCTGCACCCAGACCACCGTGCCGCCGGCCGCGCGCACCGCGTCGCACAGGCGGTTGACCGGCGCGATGATGTCGCGCGCCGCGGCGCATTCGCCCTGGTAGCCGGGCAGCGTGAAGTACTGCTGCATGTCGATCACCACCACCGCGGTGCGGGCGCCGGGCAGGCTGTCGTAGGGATGCAGGCAGCCCTGGCGGGCGATGACGCGGTCCTGCACCCATTGCGGAATCTGCATGGCGGTTCCTTATCCGTAACGCCGCGCCACGGCGGCTTCGATGCGGTACACCACCAGGTACATGACGCTGGAGATCAGCGCCAGCATGGCGATGGCGGTCATGACGATGTTCAGCTTGAAGACCTGGCTGCCGTTCATGATGAGAAAGCCCAGGCCCGAGTCGGCCGACTGGAATTCGCCGACGATGACGCCCACCAGCGCCAGGCCGATGTTCATCTTCACCGCGGCGATCAGGGTCGGCACGCTGCCGGGTAGCACCACCTTGGTCAGCACCTGCCAGCGGCTGGCCCCGAAGGTGCGGGCCAGCTTGACCTTGTTCAGGTCGATGGCGCGAAAACCGGCGTACACCACCATGATGGTCACGAACACGGCGATTGCCACGGCCATGCCGTAGACCGCGTAGTCCGACCCCAGCCACAGGTAGAAGATCGGCACGAAGGCGATCTTGGGCATGGCATTGGCCACCACCAGGAACGGATCCAGCACCTTGTACAGGAAGTCCGACCACCACAGCGCGGCGGCGACGATGATGCCGATCACCATGCTGAGCGTGAAGCCCACCAGCGTGGCCGACAGCGTGGTGGCGATGTGGCGCGCCAGGTTGCCCTGGTTCCACAGTTCCAGGAAGGTCGGCCACAGCGCGCTCGGATAGCTGGTCAGCAGCGGGTTCAGGATGTGCATGCGCGGCAGGATCTCCCAGGCGCACAGGAACACCACCAGCAGCAGCGCCTGGGCGATGCGGATGTGGCGCCGGCGGGCGCGGTCGCGCCGCAGGTAGTCCAGGTACTTCTGGCTGGGCGCGGGCACGGCGCGCAGCGGCACGGTGTTGGCGATCGGTGCGTTCACGGCTCAACCCTCCACATGGACGTCCAGCTCGTCCCAGAGCTGTTTGAAGTAGGCATTGAATTCCGGCCGCGAGCGGGCCTGGAACGGCGTGGGGCGCGCGCTGTCGCCGTAGTGGATGCGGTACTGGCTCTTGAGCCGGCCGGGCCGGCGCGACAGCACGATGACGCGGTCGGTCATGGCGATGGCCTCGCCGATGTCGTGCGTCACCAGCACCACCGTCTTGCCCTCGCGCCGCAGGATGTCGACGACCTCGTCGGAGATCGCCAGCCGGGTCTGCGAATCGAGCGCCGAGAATGGCTCGTCCAGCAGGATCACGTCGGGCTCGGTCACCAGCGTGCGCGCCAGCGCGGCGCGCTGGCGCATGCCGCCCGACAACTGGCGCGGCGTGTGCGACAGGAACGCGCCCAGTCCGCACTTTTCCAGCAGGTGCACGGCCCGCGCCTCGCTGCGCGCATCGCGCCGGCCCTGGATCTCGGCGCCCAGCATGACGTTGTCCAGAATGGTGCGCCACTCGAAAAGATAATCCTGCTGCAGCATGTAGCCGATGCGCGGATTGGGTTCGGTGACCGCCTGGCCGTCGATCATCACCGTGCCCGAGGTCGGCGCGTGCAGGCCGGCGATCAGCGACAGCAGCGTGCTCTTGCCACAGCCGCTCTGGCCGATCAGGCTGACGAATTCGCCCGGCGCCAGCGCGAACGACACCTGCGACAGCGCTTCGGTCTCGCCTTCCGGCGTGAAGTAGCTCAGGCAGACATCGCGCAGTTCGATCTTGGCGGTGGCCGGGTCCGGCTTGAGGTTGTGGACGACGGCGCTCATCACGGCACCTTCCTGGCGAAGTCCGCCACCACCACATCCTCGTATTTGACCCGGGCGCCGTCCTTCATCACCGCGCTGGCGACCAGCATGTCCTGCAGCTGGTTCATGGCCTCGGCCGTCACCAGCGGCGTGGTCTTCCAGATCTGGTACTGCTTGTAGCGCTCGATCGCGTCGGTCACCGCGGCCGCATCCATGCCGGGGAAGTAGCTCATGATCTGCGGCGCCAGCGTGGCCGCGGGCGTGTCCTTCACGTACTTTTCCGCGCGCGCCACCACGTTGGTCCAGGCCTGGATCACCTTGGGGTTGTCGCGGATGTACTTGTCGGTGGCGGTGAAGACCGTGTAGTCCACCTGGCCGACCTCATGGCCGACCGAGGCCACGATGTAGCCCTTGCCGTTGCGCACCAGTTCGCCGGCCTCGGGTTCCAGGAAGATGCCGTACTCGCCCTGGCCCGCCATCCAGGCGCCGGCGCGGGCGGGGATGCCAATGTTGTTGAGCAGCTTGACGTCCTTCTGCGGGTCCAGGCCGTGCTTGCGCAGCGCGGTCTCCAGGAACACGATGGGGTTCGACCCGGGCCGAAAGCCGATCACCTCCTTGCCCTTGAGCATGCTCCAGTCGAACTTCTCGACCGGCTTGCGCGCCAGCAGGAAGAAGCCGTCGGTGGCGGTCAACCCGGCGAAGATCTTCGGCTTGACCGGCGATTCGCTGTTCTGCACGTAGATCGAGGCCTCGGGGCCGATCAGCACGATGTCGGCGCTGCCCGAGAGCAGGGCGGTCATGCCCTTGTCGGTGCCCTGCGAGGTCTTCATGGACACGTCCAGCCCGGCATCCTTGAAGTAGCCCTGCGACAGCGCGACGTACTTGGGCGCGTACAGGATCGAGCGCACCACCTCTTCGTAGCGCACCTTTACCGGGGGATTGAGGGCTTCGCCGTGGCTGGCGAACGGGGCGAGGACGGCGGCAAGCAGCGCCGCCGCTGCCAGGCGAGGCAATGGCAAGGGCTTCACGGGACTTTCTCCTGCGTCTGAATGCCTCGCCGAAACCCGGCGCGACACGGCCAATGGGATGGATCGACTGCAACAACAGGGAAGCCCGAGGCGATTGCGATCGGGCCGATACGGCTTGGATTGAATACTATATTCAACCTAGGCGAGCAGCAAGCGTTTTAGTATTGTCGTTTTTCTCTATGGACGAGCGAAGCCGCGCCCCGGAAAATTCGGGGCTGGAATACCACTTGGTATACAAAGCAGGGAATCCCCGTGCGAACGGCCCGGAGAATCCGGACCCGGGGGAGGGTGGCGGCGCGGCGCGCGCCGCCGGAGTTACACCAGCACCTGGTTCAGAAAGCGCGAGATGTCGGCCACTTCCTCGGCGCAGACCGAATGCGGCATGGGGTAGGTGTGCCAGCGCACGTCGTAGCCCAGCCGTTCCAGTTCGGCCCGCGAGGCCTCGGCGCGCGGCAGCGACACCACCGGGTCATACAGGCCGTGGGCCAGGAAGATGGGAGTGCGCTGGTTGGCGGGAGCGCGCTCGGCCTCGGCGCTGTCCAGCAGCGGCAGGTAGCCCGACAGGCCCATCATGCCGGCCAGCTTGTCCTGCAGACGCAGGCCGGTGTGCAGGGTCATGGCGCAGCCCTGCGAGAAGCCCGCCAGCACGATGTTCGAGGTCGGGATGCCGCGCGCGTTCTCGCGCGCGATCAGCTTGTGGATCGCGGCCTCCGAGGCGCGGATGCCCTTGGCGTCTTCCACCCGCACCAGATCCATCACCAGGATGTCGTACCAGGAACGCATCGCCATGCCATTGTTGATGGTGACGCGCTGCACGGGAGCGTTGGGAAATACGAAGCGCACGCCCAGGCCGGCCGGCAGGTCCAGTTCCGGCACGATGGGCGCGAAGTCGTTGCCGTCGGCGCCCAGGCCGTGCAGCCAGATCACGGCGTGCGTGGGATTGGAGGCGGTTTCGATCTCGATGCAATCGAGCAGGTCGGTGGGGGCGTTCATGGACGGCGGGCGCAATCAGTGGGTGAGGGTCTTGAGGGCCTGGAACAGGGCGCGATAGTGCTTCTTCTGCGGTTCCTGGCCTTGCAGCAGGACGGCGTTGGCTGCCTTTTCCTTGCGGGCGGCGCGAATCACCGCGCGTAGCTGCTGCACATCCGCTTGCGGATTGTCGTTCAGCAGCTTGGTCAGCGCGTCGTCGTCGTCGAGCAGGCGGTCGCGCAGGGTTTCCAGGCGGTGCATGGCCGCGGTTTCCTCGCGCGAGCCGTTTTCCCACACGTCGAGCTGGGCGCGGATCTCGTCGGCGGGGGCGTCGCGCATCAGCTTGCCCACGAAGTGGGTCTGGCGGCGGCGGCCTTCGCGGCTGGTGGTGCGCTGCGCCTCGCGGATCGCCTCGTAGAGGCGTTCGGCCAGGGGCAACTGCTTGAGGCGTTCGGGGGACAGTTCGATCAGCTGCTTGCCCAGGTCCAGCAGCGCGTGCATTTCACGCTTGACCTGGGACTTGCTGGGACGATCGTAGCCGTTCTCGTCGTAGCCGTCGGAGGATTCTTCTTCGATGTGGGAATTCATGGAAAACTGCGCAATGACAGACTTGGCTATGATAACCGTCTCTGCAAATTGGACAGCAATGGTCAAATCCTCCTCCTCCTTGCCGCTGGCGGCCAATCACGCGCGTTTTTCCGAACTCGTCGAGCAAACCCTGGCCTACGCGCGCCAGATCGGCGCCTCGGACGCCGCGGCCGAAGTCTCCGAAAGCCTGGGCCTGTCGGTATCGGTGCGCAAGAACGACATCGAGACCGTCGAACAGACCCGTGACCGCTCGCTCGACCTGACGGTCTACGCCGGCCAGAGCCGCGGTTCCGCCTCGACCTCCGACTTCTCCGAAGCCGCGCTGCGCCAGACGGTCGAGGCCGCCTGGCACATCGCCCGCCACACCGCCGCCGATCCGGCCGCCGGCCTGCCCGACGCCGACCAGTTGGCCACCGAATTCCCCGACCTCGACCTGCACCGCGCCTGGACGGTTTCCACCGAGGAAGCCGCCGAGCTGGCGCTGCGCGCCGAACGCGCCGCGCGCGAGGTCGATGCCCGCATCACCAATACCGACGGCGCCACGGTCGGCACCTACGAAGGCCAGTTCGTCATGGGCAACACCCGTGGCTTCCTGGGCGGCTACCCGTATTCGCGCCACAGCCTGTCGGTGGCGCCCATCGCCGGCCGCGGCAACGGCATGCAGCGCGACTACTGGTACACCTCCGAGCGCGATCCGGCCAAGCTGGCCACGCCCGAGGCCGTCGGCCGCTACGCCGCCGAGCGCACGCTGTCGCGCCTGTCGGCGCGCCGCATCCGCACCGGCAAGTTCCCGGTCCTGTTCGAGGCGCCGCTGGCGCTCGGCCTGGTCGGCGCCCTGACGCAGGCCGCCAACGGCGGCGCGCTGTACCGCAAGGCCAGCTTCCTGCTCGACGCCCTGGGCAAGCCGATCTTCCCCGAACACATCAATCTGACCGAAGACCCGCACATCCGCGGCGCCATGGGCAGTTCGCCGTTCGACGACGAAGGCGTGCGCACCCGCAAGCGCAACGTGGTCTCGGCCGGCGTGCTGGAAGGCTATTTCCTGTCCTCCTACACCGCGCGCAAGCTCGGCATGCAGACCACCGGTAACGCGGGCGGTTCGCACAACCTGGTCTTCAGCTCCACGCTGACGCGCCGTGGCGACGATTTCGAGGCGATGCTCAAGAAGATGGGCACGGGCTTCCTGGTCACCGAGCTGATCGGACAGGGCGTGAACTACGTCACCGGCGACTATTCGCGCGGCGCGTTCGGCTATTGGGTCGAGAACGGCCAGATCCAGCATGCGGTGCAGGAAGTCACCATCGCCGGCAACCTGTCGGACATGTTCCGCCAGATCGTCGCGGTGGGCGCCGACACCATCTCGCGCGGCACCAAGACCACCGGTTCGATCCTGATCGAACAGATGGCGATCGCCGGCACCTGACCCGGGAACCGCGTCACAACGCTCTTTGCAATCCTTGACCGCTCGGGAATTCCTCTAGCCGTCAGCGGCGATGGCAACGTGTAATATCCGGCGGGTATTGCTCAAACTGGTATCGCTGTAGAGGAGCAAAGAGATGCAACGACGTTCATTCTTGAAGCAGGCCGGCCTGGGCGCCGTGGCGGCGGGGGCGGCGGTCAGCGCTCCCGCCCTGGCGCAGGATTCCCCCTCGATCAGCTGGCGCCTGGCGTCCGGCTTTCCGGCGGCGCTGGACCTGCGCTTCGGCGCTGGCGAGATTTTCCGCAAATTCGTCTCCGATGCCACCGGCGGCAAGTTCAGCATCAAGCAACTGGCCGAAGGCGAGGTCGCGCCCGCGGCGCAACTGATGGACGCGGTCGGCGCCGCCACGGTCGAATGCGCCCACGTGTCATCAGGCATCTACTTCGCCAAAAACCCCGCCTTCTGCTTCGATTCGGCGGTGCCGTTCGGGCTGGACGCGGGCCAGATGAATGCCTGGATGCTCGAAGGCGACGGCCTGCGCCTGATGCGCGAACTGTTCAAGGCGCAGAAGATCATCAACTTTCCGCTCGGCAACACCGGTTCGCAGATGGGCCTGTGGTCCAACCGCGAGATCAAGCGCGCGACCGATTTGAAAGACCTGAGGATGCGCGTCGACGGCCTGGCGGCGCAGGTGCTGGCGCATCTGGGCGTGCAGCCGCAGCAGACCGGCGCGGCCGCGCAGGCCAATGACGGGAAGGGCGCCGAGGCCGCCAAGGAGGCCAAGCCGGCAGAAGCCGCCAAGGATCCCAAGGACGCCAAGCCGGCGGAGGGCAGCAAGCCGACCGAGGCCGCCAAGCCCGCCGAGGCCGCCGCCAAGGCGGGCCCGGACGCCGTGGCCGGCGCCGGCGCCTACGACGACGGCAAGCTCGGCCTGAACAAGGCTGCCAGGTTCTATTACGGCCCCAGCTGGTGGGCCGCCAGCGAACAGCTGTCGCTCTATATCAATGAAGAGGCCTGGGCCAAGCTGCCCAAGCACTACCAGGCGGTGATCGAAGCCGCCGCCCTGGCCGCGCATGCGCGCACCACGGCGGCCTACGCCGCCCGCAATCCGGCCGCGCTGGCCCAACTGGTCGCGGCCGGCGCGCAGGTGCGCGCCTTGCCGCGCTCGGTCATGGATGCCGCGTTCGAGGCGACCCAGCAGGTCTACAAGGACCTGGGCGAGAAGGACCCGAAATTCAAGGCGATCCACGACAACTACATGGGTTTTCGCGACAACGCGATGCCCTGGCTCCGCTTGACCGAGGGCGCCTACGACCAGTACCTGGGCGTGGCGCTGTCCGCTCGCAGTTGATGGCAGGTCCGGATGCCGAATGGCATTCGGTTGGAGGTGGGGTTTTCGCTGATAACCCCGTGTTTTTTACAAAAAAATGGGCGGTTTTGCTCCTTTTGTTGAACGGCATTCGAGTTTCGGCCTGATACAAAGGAGTAATATCCCGGGTCTTGACGCGCAAACGTGACGCCTTCAGGCGCCATTGGACGTCAATCCGGCGGGAACATCCCGGCCTGGATAACCAACATTCCGAGACAGACTTTAAGGTGGTATCAACCATGCAATCCAAGACCAAGAAGCTGCTGGCCGCGCTGATCGCCGCCGGTATCGTCCCGGCTGCCCATGCGGCCGACATCAAGCTGGGCGTGGCCGAGGCCCTGTCGGGCGGCGCCGCTCAGTACGGCGTGTCGATCCGCAACGGTTTCCAACTGGCCGCTGACGAGATCAACGCCGCGGGCGGGATCAATGGCAACAAGATCGTGCTGGTGGTCGAGGACGAGCAAGGCAAGAAAGAAGAAGCCATCAACGTCTTCAAGAAGCTGATCTTCAAGGACAACGTCCTGATGGTGTTCGGCCCGACGCTGTCGAACTCGGCCCAGGCCGCCGACCCGATCGCCCAGGCCGCCAAGACGGTCGCCTTCGGCACCTCCAACACCGCCGACGGCATCACCTCCATCGGCAACTACGTGTTCCGCAACTCGGTCACCGAAGCCGACGTGCTGCCCGCCACCATCTCCACCGTCAAGGCCAAGACCGGCCTGAAGAACGTGGCGGTGCTGTACGGCAACGACGACGTCTTCACCAAGAGCGGCTACGACAACTTCAAGAAGGCCCTGGAAGACCAGAAGATCCCGGTCACCACGACCGAAACGTTCGCCAAGGGCGACGTCGACTTCAAGGCCCAGCTGACCAAGATCAAGGGCACCAACCCCGACGCCATCGTGCTGTCGGCGCTGTTGGCCGAAGGCGCCCCGATCATGGTGCAGGCCCGCCAGCTGGGCCTGAACGTGCCCGTCATCGGCGGCAACGGCATGAACTCGGTCAAGATCTTCGACCTGGCCCCCGGCGGCGCGTCGAACAACCTGTGGATCGGCAGCCCGTGGTCGATCGAGAACAAGGCCCCCGAGAACGTCAAGTTCATCGACGCCTACAAGGCCAAGTTCAACGGCGCGCCCGACCAGTTCGCCGCGCAGTCGTACGACGCCATGTACATCGTCGCCCAGGCCCTGAAGAACACCAAGATCTCCGGCGAACTGGCCAAGGACCGCGCCGCCCTGCGCGACGCGCTGCCCTCGGTGCAATGGACCGGCGCCACCGGCGCCTTCAAGTTCCGCCAGGCCACCGACCGCGCCGGCAAGCCCGCCGGCTACGACGCCGACCAGGCGCCGATCGTCAGCGTGACCAAGGACGGCAAGTACGTCATCGAGAAGTAAGCAGTCGGCATCCCCGCGCGGGGGGATGCGCCTTGCGGACGGCGGCCAGCTGTCGTCCGCAAGGCGCTTTTTATCGTAGGACTCCCCAGGAATAGAACGGCTCTCTCAGGGCGGCAGGTCCACGCAATGCGCGGCGTGGAAGGCCTTACACAGGCCTGCCCCGGGTCCCGAAGCCGTGCCTGGCGAGCGGCAAGTCCACGCAGGGGGCGCGGCGTGGGGGCTCTTTTTTGATTTGGAATATGTCCCATCATGTTGGAACAACAATTCGTTAACGCCTTGTCGCTGGGCTGTGTGTACGCACTGTTCGCGCTGGGCTTCACGCTGGTATTCGGCGTGCTCGGGGTGATCAACCTCGCGCATGGCGCCGTCTTCATGGTGGGGGCCTACGCGGCGCTCTCCGTGGTGCAGCATTTCGGCCTGCCCCTGTGGGCGGCGCTGATGGTGGCATTTTTCGTCGCCGGCTTCACCGGGGTCATCATCGACTACCTGGTGCTCAAGCCGCTGCGCAAGCGTAATGCCCCCCACCTGATCCCCATGATCGCCACGATCGGCGTGGGCATCATCCTGAACAATGGCGCGCAAGGCATCTTCGGCGCCAGCAACCTGCGCTTCCCGCACGGCACCGTGCCCGAGGAAGTGATCGAGATCGCCGGCCTGCACCTGACCGTGATCGAACTGGGCATCATCTTCCTGTCGTTCGCGCTGATGGCCCTGCTGATGTTCGTGATGCGTCGCACGCAGTTCGGCCGCGCCCTGCGCGCCATTGCCGAATCGCCCAAGGCCGCCTGGCTGCTGGGCATCAACGTCGAAAAGCTCTTCATCACCACCTCGTTCGCCGCCGCCGCCCTGGGCGGGGTCGCGGGCGTGCTGATCGGCCTGTACTCGAACGCGCTGTTCCCGCTGATGGGCCAGCCGATGCTGCACAAGGGCATCGCGGTCATCATCCTTGGCGGCATGGGCGACATTCGTGGCGCCATGCTGGGCGGGCTGTTCCTGGGCTTCGCTGAAGTGCTGTCGGTGGCCTATATCGGCTCCACCATGCGCGACGCGGTGGCATTCGGCCTGCTGTTCCTGATCCTGCTGGTGCGCCCGCAAGGTCTGTTCGGCAAAGTGGTTCAACGCAAGGCTTGAGTATGAGCGGATTCGAAAACTTCTGGGCCATCTATGGCAACCTGGTGCTGACGCTCGGCACCAACGCCCTGCTGGCCCTCTCCATCTGGCTGACGCTTGCCTGCGGCATGCTGGCCATGGCCAATGCGGCCTTCATGGGCATCGGCGCCTACGCGGCGGCGTTGCTCACCATGAACTACGACGTCTCGTTCCCGGTCGCGCTGGCCGGCGGCATGGCGGCGCCGGCCCTGGTGGCGGCGCTGATCGGCTTGCCGACCTTGCGGCTGTCAGGGGTCTATCTCGCCATGGCCACGCTGGGTTTCGGCGAAGTGGTGCGGGTGACGGTGCTGAACACCGAGTCGATCACCGGCGGCGCGCTGGGCCTTAACGGCATTCCGCAGCTGACGCAGTGGTGGCACGTCATCCTGGCGGTCGTCATCGTGCTGTTCGTGCTGTGGCGCGTGCGCGCCTCGAAGATCGGACGCGCCTTCGAGGCCATCCGCGGCGACGAGACCGCGGCCGGCCTGATGGGCATCGACGTGCGCGCCAACAAGATGCTGGCCTTCGTGGCGGGCGCGATGATCGCCGGCCTGGCCGGCGCGCTGAATGCGCACCTGACCTTCTTCATCGGCCCCAACGAATACGGCTTCGACCGTGGCGTTGAAATCCTGACGATGGCCATCCTGGGCGGTATCGGCGGTCTGGCCGGTCCGGTGCTGGGCAGCTTCATCATCACCGTGCTGCCCGAGCTGCTGCGCGGGTTCGCGGATTTCCGCCTGGTCATCAACGGAGTGATCCTGGTGGTGATTGTGCTTTTCCTGCCGCAAGGCATCTGGGATCCGGCGCGCTTCAAGCGCTGGATGCGTCAAGGAGGCAAGCGCCATGCTTGAGCTGACCTCCGTTTCCAAGAGCTTCGGCGGCCTGCACGTGCTGCATGACGTCAGCCTGTCGGTGCCCGAAGGCGCGATCTTCGGCCTGATCGGTCCCAACGGCGCCGGCAAGACCACGGTGTTCAACCTGATCACCGGCCTGCTGCCGCCCAGCGGCGGCGGCATCGCCTTCAATGGCGAAAGCCTGCTGCGTCGCAAGCCGCACGCCATCACCCGCATGGGCATCGCCCGCACCTTCCAGAACATCCGTCTCTTCAAGGAGATGACGCTGCTGGAGAACGTGGTGGTGGGCGCCTACCGCCACATGAACTACGGCTTCCCCAGCCTGCTGCTGGGCCTGCCGGGCTACCGCGAGCACGAAAAGCGCGCCCGCGAGCGCGCCCACGAGCTGCTGACGTGGATGCGCCTGGACCACAAGGCCAACGACCTGGCCGACAACCTATCGTACGGCGAGCAGCGCCGCCTGGAGCTGGCGCGCGCGCTGGCCACCGAGCCCAAGCTGCTGCTGCTGGACGAACCGGTCGCAGGCATGAACACCGGCGAGCGCGCCGAGCTGATGCGCGAGATCCTGGCGATCCGCGACCGCGGCTACACCATCCTCATGATCGAGCACGACATGCGCTTCGTGATGGGGCTGTGCGAACGCATCGCGGTGCTGAACTTCGGCAAGATCATCGCTTGCGGCGGGCCTGAAGAGATCCGCAACAACGAGCAGGTCATCGAGGCCTACCTGGGCCGCGAGGACGACGACGACACCGAAAACGCGGAGGCCGCACAATGAGCAGCGCAATGCTGGAAGTCCGCGGACTCGAGGTCAACTACGGCCACATCGAAGCCGTCCGCGGCATCGACCTGGACCTGGAAGCCAAGGAAATCACCGCCCTGGTCGGCGCCAACGGCGCCGGCAAGTCGACCACGCTGCTGGCGCTGTCGGGCCTGCTGCCCAAGGCGCGCGGCAAGATCCTGTTCGAAGGCGAGGACGTCACCAACCTGGCGCCGCACCAGCTGGTGGCGCGCGGCATCGTCCAGGTGCCGGAAGGCCGGGCCATCCTCACCACCATGACCGTGTTGGAAAACCTCGAGCTGGGCGCCTACCGCCGCGGCCTGAAGAACATCGATTCGGACCTGGAATACGTCTTCAACCTGTTCCCGCGCCTGAAAGAGCGGATTACCGGCATCGCCGGCAATCTCTCCGGCGGCGAACAGCAGATGCTGGCGATCGGCCGCGCCCTGATGGCCAAGCCGCGCCTGTTGCTGCTGGACGAACCGTCGATGGGCCTGGCGCCGATCGTGGTGCAGGAAATCTTCCGCTCGCTGCGGGCGATCAACGCCGACGGCCTGACCCTGTTCCTGGTGGAGCAGAACGTGCGCCAGGCGCTCAAGATCGCCCAGCACGGCTACGTGCTGGAGAACGGCGCCATGGCGCTGTCGGGCACCGGCCGCGGGCTGCTGGGCCATCCGCGGGTGCTGGAAGCCTACCTGGGCGCCTGATCCGCGCGGTGGAACGGGGAAGGGGGCGCTGGAGCGCTGGCGGGGTTCCCGGCGGCATGCACTTGCGTCCCCTTTAAAAATGCGACAGTCGTTTCCCTGGGGAACGGCTGTCCATCCACCTGGATTCGATTGCGGCTGCCCATTTTTTGAGCATCCGTGGTAGAATTTCAGGCTTTCCCTCATTTTGACCATTGCACGGGCGGGTAATAACGCTTAGGCGGGACGTCGATAGGGACAACGGATGGGCTGAAACCCGATGGGCTGAAACCCGATCGGTTGAAACCCGGCACTGAAACCCAGTTGCTGGAAAGATGCCGGCTCCATTGTCTAGTTGAGGGAAGAAGCCTGGCTGGATCGTCCAGTCAGAGACCATTTTTCATATCTAGGAACCATCATGAAGACCTTTGTGGCCAAGCCGCATGAAGTCCAACGTGACTGGTTTGTGATCGACGCCAAGGGCAAAGTCCTCGGTCGTGTGGCCAGCGAAGTCGCACGTCGTCTGCGTGGCAAGCACAAACCTGAATTCACGCCGCACGTTGATACCGGCGATTACATCGTCATCATCAACGCTTCCGATATCGTCGTTACCGGTACCAAGGCGAAGGACAAGAAGTACTTCCGCCACACCACGTACCCGGGCGGTATCCGCGAAACGAACTTCGAGAAGATGCAAGAGCGTTTTCCCGGTCGCGCCATCCAGAAGGCCGTCAAGGGCATGCTGCCCAAGGGTCCTCTGGGCTACGCCATGATCAAGAAGCTGAAGGTCTATGCCGGTGCCGAGCACCCGCACACCGCCCAGCAGCCCAAGACGCTGGATATCTAAGGAAACGCCATGATCGGTAACTGGAACTACGGAACCGGCCGTCGCAAAACTTCGGTGGCTCGCGTTTTCATCAAGAAGGGCACCGGCAAGATCGTCGTCAACGGCAAGCCCGTCGACGAATTCTTCGCCCGTGAAACCGGCCGCATGGTCGTGCGCCAGCCGCTGGAACTGACCGGCCACCTGGAATCGTTCGACATCAAGGTCAACGTGCACGGCGGCGGTGAAACCGGCCAGGCCGGCGCAGTCCGTCACGGCATCACGCGTGCCCTGATCGACTACGACGCGACCCTGAAGCCCGCGCTGTCGCAAGCTGGTTTCGTGACCCGCGATGCCCGCGAAGTCGAACGCAAGAAGGTCGGCTTCCGCAAGGCGCGCCGTCGCAAGCAGTTCAGCAAGCGTTAATCGCTGCGAAAAAAGCCCGCCTCGTGCGGGCTTTTTTTTACATGTACCAAGGCTCGCGGAACTCCGCGGGCATCGTCCGGTCGGACAGCGGTTGCCGCGCGCTTTCATGCGCGGCGGCAAGGCCGGTTGTCCGAGCGATACAATCGAGCCTCGTTCTACGAAGAGCACACATCATGGCCCAAGCATCGAACTCCCGTATCAAGGTTGGTATCGTCGGCGGCACCGGTTACACCGGCGTCGAACTGCTGCGCTTGCTGTCGCAGCATCCCCATGTGGAATTGACCGCCATCACGTCCCGCAAGGAAGACGGGCTGCCGGTGGCCGACATGTACCCGAACCTGCGCGGCCGCGTGCAGATCGCCTTTTCCTCGCCGGAAAAGGCCACGCTGACCGACTGCGACGTGGTGTTCTTCGCCACGCCCCACGGCGTGGCCATGGCCCAGGCCCAGGAACTGATCGCCGCCGGCACCAAGGTCATCGACCTGGCCGCGGACTTCCGCCTGCAGGACGTGCCCACCTTCGAACGCTGGTACAAGATTCCCCATACCTGCCCGGACATCCTGGCTGAATCCCAGTACGGCCTGGTCGAGCTGAACCGCGAAGCCATCGCCAAGGCGCGCGTCATCGGCAACCCGGGCTGCTACCCGACCACCGTGCTGCTGGGCCTGGCCCCGCTGCTCGAAGGCGGCAAGCAACTGGTCGATGCGCAGACCCTGATCGCCGACTGCAAGTCGGGTGTTTCCGGGGCCGGCCGCAAGGCCGAAGTCGGCTCGCTGTTCTCCGAGGCATCCGACAACTTCAAGGCCTACGGCGTGGCCGGCCACCGCCACCATCCCGAAATCGTCGCCCAGCTCGAGAAGATCGCCGCGGGCAAGGTCGGCCTGACCTTCGTGCCGCACCTGGTGCCGATGATCCGTGGCATGTACTCGACCATCTACGCCCGCATCAAGCCCGAGGCGCGCGACACCGACTTCCAGGCCCTGTTCGAGCAGCGCTACGCCGACGAGCCGTTCGTCGACGTCATGCCCGCCGGCAGTCTGCCCGAGACGCGCTCGGTGCGCGCTTCCAACAACCTGCGCATCGCACTGTCGCGCCCGGGCGGTGGCGACCAGCTCATCATCATGGTGGTGCAGGACAACCTGGTGAAGGGCGCGGCCGGCCAGGCGGTGCAGAACATGAACCTGATGTTCGGTTTCCCCGAGACCGTCGGCCTGGACCAGGTCGCGATCCTGCCCTGATGTCCGGCCGGGCTGGCGGTTTGCCGCCGGCCCGCTCCCCATGTCCAACGATTCCTCCGCGACGCCTCGAACTTCCCGTGCCGGCCTCGGCCTGCGGGTCGCCGCCGGCGTGCTGGCCGGTGTGCTGGCGGGCGCGGCGGCGGGCTATTACTACGCGCGCGGCGTCTACCAACCCAAGGACGCCGTCGTGCTCAGCGCGGCGCAGGTCGAGACGCGCGACGAAGCCATGCGCCAACAGGCGGTGCAATTGCGCTACCTGCGCGGCCAGCTCGATACCGCCGACGGCGAGCTGGTGATCGAGCGCTCGGCGCGCCAGGAACTCGAAACCCAGCTGCACGCCGCGCAGGCCGAGATCGGCCGCGTGCGCGACCAGCTGGCGTTCTATGAACAACTGCTGCCCCCGGGGCCCGAAGGCACCGTGGACATCCGCGGCGCCCAGATCGACCGCGAAGGCGGCGGGCTGCGCTACAAGGTGCTGCTGATGCGCAGCGGCCGCAATGGCGCCGCCCCGTTCGCCGGCACGCTGCGGTTCCAGGCCGTCGGCACGCTCAAGGGCGAAACCGTCACCGTGGACCTGGCGCCGATGCAGGTCAAGGCCGAAAGCGGTCCCGTGCCCGCCACCGGCGAAACCACCACCGCGGCGTCGCTGGCCTTGCAGTTCGACCAGTACCAGCGCAGCCAGGGCGTCCTGGCCGTGCCCGAGGGATTTGTCCCCGAAAGCGTCACCATCAGTGTCCTGGAGGGCGATGTGGTCCGCGCCTCCCGCAGCGTCAAGCTCGAACTTTGAGTCCGGGCGGCGCTGCGCTATAGTGACTACATGCGAGCGGCGCAGCCGCTCATCGGAATACGGCCCCAGCGGCCAGGAGTGAATCATGAATGCAGTGACCGAAACCGTCGACCTGCAGGCTGCCCCGCCTGCTCCCCTGGTGTTCACCGACTCGGCTGCCGCCAAGGTCAAGGACCTGCTGGCCGAGGAAGGCAACCCCGAGCTGAAGCTGCGCGTGTTCGTGCAGGGCGGCGGCTGTTCGGGTTTCCAGTACGGTTTCACGTTCGACGAAGTCGTCAACGAAGACGACACCGTGCTGGACAAGGCCGGCGTGCAGTTGCTGGTCGACCCCATGAGCTTCCAGTACCTGGTTGGCGCCGAGATCGACTACAAGGAAGACCTGGAAGGCGCCCAGTTCGTCATCCGCAATCCCAACGCCAGCACCACCTGCGGCTGCGGCTCGTCGTTCTCGGTGTAAGCCGGTAGCGGCGTTGCGCCGCGATGGCGGCGCAACGCCCGCTCGGCCACAAAAAAAGCCCTTCGGTTTTCCGAGGGGCTTTTTGTCGTGCGGGCGGCGCGCGTCAGGCGGGATACAAGGCGCCCAGGATGCGCGCGCCACGCGCACCGGTGACGCCGGGCAGGCCGGCGGGGCGGCGCGCCAGGAAGGCCTGGGCCAGCCAGGCGAACGCCAGCGCCTCCACCTGTTGCGCCGGGACGCCCAGCGCGTCGGTGGCATGCACCGGGCGCTGCAGGCAATACGCCAACTCACGCATCAGTCCGGGGTTGCAGGCGCCGCCGCCGCAGACATAGAGCTCGCGCACGTCCGTGCCGGCGGCGTCGATGGCGTTGGCGACGGTGCGGGCCGTCAGGCGTTGCAGGGTGGCCTGCACGTCCTGCGGCGCCGGCCTGGGACCATCGTAGGCGGCCAGCCGGTCGTCCAGCCAGCGCATGTTGAACAGGTCGCGGCCGGTCGATTTGGGCGGCGGCAGCGCGAACCACGGTTCGCTCGCGATCAGTTGCTCCAGGAGCGGCGCCAGCACCTGGCCGCTGGCGGCCCAGCGGCCGTCGGCGTCATAGGATTGGCCCAGGTGCCGCTGGCACCAGCCGTCCAGGAAGACATTGGCCGGGCCCGTGTCGAAGCCGCGTGGCGGCTGGTCCGGCGCCAGCAGCGTGACGTTGGCGATGCCGCCCAGGTTCAGCACCGCGCGGCCTTGCGGCGCGCCGAACACGGCGGCGTGGAAGGGCGGCACCAGCGGCGCGCCCTGGCCGCCGGCGGCCACGTCGCGGCTGCGGAAGTCCGCCACCACGTCGATGCCGGTCAGCTCCGCCAGCAGGGCGGGCGCATTGAGCTGCACGGTGTAGCCGCTGTCGGGGCGGTGGCGTACCGTCTGGCCATGGGCGCCGATGGCGGCAACGTCCCGCGCTTGCAGCTTGGCGCCGGCCAGCAGGTCCGCCACCACCTGCGCATACAGGCGGGCCAGTTCGTTGGCGGCGAGCGCGGCGCGGGCCAGTTCGTCGTCGCCGGCAAGGTTCAGGGCCAGGAACTCGGCCCGCAGCGCGGCGGGCATCGACAGGCTGGCGCTGGCCAGCACCTGCGGCGGCTGGCCGTCGCGCAGTCGCGCCAGGACACCGTCGACGCCGTCCACGCTGGTGCCGGACATCAGGCCGATGAAATGCTGGGGTGTCGTCATGTCAAAAGCCGCCTGTAAAAAAAGCGGCCCGGCATCGAGATGCGCGGGCCGCCTTGCGGATGCGAGATGCAGGTCCGGCTCAGCGGCTGGCCACGTTGGTCAGCGCGTCGGGCAGGGTCTGCTGGAATTCGGTGAGCAGCTGGATCTGCTGCTTGTACGGCGCCACGGCCTGATTGAAGGCGCGGATTTCGGCCGGTTCCAGGGCGCGGGCGACGGGCAGGTCGACCGACAACGGGTCGATCGGCTGGTTGTCGACGCGGAACTCGTAGTGCAGGTGCGGACCGGTGGCCCAGCCGGTGGCGCCGACGTAGCCGATCAGTTGCCCTTGCGAGATCTTGCTGCCCTTGGTGATGCCTTCGGCGATGCGGCTCTGGTGCGCGTAGAGCGTCGAGTACTTGCCGTGGTGCTTGACGATGACCACGTTGCCGTAGCCGTTCTGCCAGCCGGCGAATTCCACCGTGCCGTCGGCCGTGGAGTGGATCGGCGTGCCTGACGGCGCGGCATAGTCCACGCCCTTGTGCCCCGTCCAGGTCTTGTGGATCGGGTGCATGCGCATGCCGAACGTCGAGCTGATGCGGCTGAACTTCAGGGCGGTGCGCAGGAACGCGCCGCGCAGGCTGGTGCCGTCGAAGTCGTAGTACGAGCCGGTCTTGTTGTCGGCGCTGAACCAGACGGCGGAGTAGGTCTTGCCGCCGTTGATGAATTCCAGGGCCAGCACGCGGCCGGCGCCGGCGTAGCGGCCGTCGTGCGAGCGCACTTCGTAGACCACGCGGAACTGGTCGCCCTGGCGCAGGTCGCGCAGGAAGTCGATCTTGGCGCTGAGGATGTCGGCCATCTGCATGGTGACCGAATCGGGGATGCCGGCGGCATCGGTGGCGCCGAACAGCGAGGACCGGATCGTGCCCACGGCGACGCGGGTCTGGCGATCGGTGCTTTCGGTGATTTCCTCGGCCTTGTAGCCGGCGTCGGTGCGCGCCACGTGCAGCATGCGGGTGACGACCTGGCCGTCGGCCTCGTTGCCCGGCGTGTGGATGTAGCGCAGCCAGATCAGGTTGCCTTCGGCGTCGGTCGCGGCCTGCACCGACCGGCCCGGGTACAGCTTGTAGATGCTGCGCGCGCTGGCGTCGTGGGTCAGGAAGGTCTGCAGGTCCGGGGAATCCAGCTCCAGGCGCTGCAGCACGGCGGCCAGCGTGTCGCCCGCGCGGATGCGGGTTTCGCTGATGTAGGGCGCGGCGCTGGGCGTGCTGACTTCGACCTGTTCGGTGGTCAGCGGCAGGATGCTCTGGATGACGCGGGACGGGGGGAGTTCGCTGCGGTCGGGTTGCTGCACCATGCCCAAGGCGGCGGCGCCGGCAAACAGACCCATGGCGGTGACGAGGAGAGTGCGGCGGAAAAGTCCCGAGCGATGCGGCTTGGGCTCGACGGGCGCAAATACGGCGGCAACTTTGCGTTTGATGCTACTCGCCAGGTCGTGGAGGCCACGATTCATCGTGAAGATACCCTCTCAGGTGGCATGAGCTCGCAGGGTGCGTGACACGAACGGCCCCCGCGCGCCACGTTTTCCGGGGCAAGGGCTGGCGCGGGGCGCATCTTGTGAACAACGGGTGGTAACCGGAGCACAACTGCGTATATATGACAGTTGCGTATGATTAGGGCGGTATCCTAGCTGATTCGGCTAGAATTTTCGATAGTTTTCGTCACTTTTTACACCTTTTTATCGGCTGAAGCCGTTGCGGCCCCCCAAAAATGTCACCCTCCGAAGCCCCCACCACCCCCGAAGTCGAAGCCGATCTGCGTATTGCCAAGCGCGGATGCGATGAGTTGCTGGTCGAAGCCGAATTCGCCCGCAAGCTGGCCCGCAGCCGCGCCACCGGCGTGCCGCTGCGCATCAAGCTGGGGCTGGACCCGACCGCGCCGGACATCCACCTGGGCCATACCGTGGTGCTCAACAAGATGCGCCAGTTGCAGGACCTGGGCCATGAGGTCATTTTCCTGATCGGCGACTTCACCTCGACCATCGGCGACCCCAGCGGCCGCAACAGCACCCGCCCGCCGCTCACGCGCGAGCAGATCGAGGCCAACGCCAAGACCTACTATGCGCAGGCCAGCCTGGTGCTGGATCCGGCGCGCACCGAGATCCGTTACAACTCGGAGTGGTGCGACCCGCTGGGCGCGCGCGGCATGATCCAGCTGGCGTCGCGCTACACCGTGGCGCGCATGATGGAACGCGAGGATTTCACCAAGCGCTTCAAGGGCGGCATCCCGATCTCGGTGCATGAATTCCTGTACCCGCTGATGCAGGGTTACGACTCGGTGGCGCTGAAGTCCGATCTGGAGCTGGGGGGCACCGATCAGAAGTTCAACCTGCTGGTCGGCCGCGAGCTGCAGAAGGAGTATGGACAGGAGCCGCAGTGCATCCTGACGATGCCGCTGCTGGTCGGTACCGACGGCGTCGAGAAGATGTCCAAGTCCAAGGGCAACTACATCGGCATTTCGGAGTCGCCCGATTCGATGTTCGGCAAGCTGATGTCGATTTCCGACACGCTGATGTGGCGCTACTTCGAGCTGCTGTCGTTCCGCTCGCTGGAAGACATCGCCGCGCTGCGCCAGGAGATCGACGGCGGCCGCAATCCGCGCGACGCCAAGGTCATGCTGGCGCAGGAAATCATCACCCGTTTCCATTCGGCCAAGGCGGCCGAGGACGCCCTGGCCGCGTTCGAGGCGCGTTTCCGCGACGGCGCGATTCCGGAGGACATGCCCGAGGTCAGCATCGGCGGCGCGCCGGTCGGCATCCTCAAGCTGCTGCGCGAGGCTGGCCTGGTGGCTTCGGGTTCCGAGGCGCAGCGCAACGTCGAGCAGGGCGGGGTGCGCGTCAATGGCGACCGGGTCGAAGACAAATCGTTGCAACTGCCTGCGGGGACTTACGTGGTCCAGGTGGGCAAGCGCAAGTTCGCGCGTGTTAAGTTGAACCCATAATCGCGAAGATTTTGATACGCTGGAGGGACGTTCAAGGCTGGGATGCCTTCGCAGCACTTCAAGGAGCACGACATGAAACTTTCGAGTTTGTCTTTTTCCGATAACGAGTCGATTCCGGAGCGCTACGCCTTCGGCAAGATCGATGCGCAATCGCACGTCGCGCTGGCTGACAACTACAACCCGCAGTTTTCCTGGGACGACGTCCCGGCGGGTACGCAGTCGTTCGCCTTGATCTGCCACGACCCGGACGTTCCCTCCAAGCCCGACGACGTCAACCAGGAGGGCCGTGAAGTGCCGGCCGACCTGCCGCGGGTCGATTTCTTCCATTGGGTGCTGGTCGACCTGGCGGCCGACATGCGCGAAATCGACGAAGGCGCCTTTTCCAGCGGCATCACGCCGCGTGGCAAGGGCGGCCCGCTGGCGCCGCTGGATGCCCGTCAGGGCATCAATTCGTACTCGTCCTGGTTCGCCAACGACCACGACATGAGCGGCGACTATTTCGGCTATGACGGCCCGTGCCCGCCCTGGAACGACGCACTGGTGCACCGCTACGTGTTCACGCTGTACGCGCTGGACGTCCATACGCTGAACCTGCAGGGTTCGTTCACCGGCGAGGACGCGCTGCGCGCCATCCAGAAGCACGTGCTGGCGCAGGCGTCGCTGACCGGCACCTATACGCTCAACCCGAAGCTGGCGCCCAAGCAGATCGGGGCGACCTCGGCGTCCTGATTCCTCGCGATCAGTAAAAAGGGCCGCATCAATGCGGCCCTTTTTTATTTCCCGGCCATCCGCCGGATGCGCGGCGCCTTCAGGCGCCGGCGCGTTTCAGGCGCAGCAGCGCCACGCCGAAGGCGACGAATACCGAGCCCACTGCCCGGTTGATCCAGCGCAGCGCGCGTGGCTGCTGGAACAGGCGGCGGGCGCGGCGCGCCAGCAGGCCGTAGGCCAGCAGCGATGGCAGCGACAGGCCCATGAAGATGCCGGTCAGGATGAAGAACTGCGGCAGCAGCGGATTGGCCGCGTTCAGGAACTGCGGGAACAGCGCGGTGAAGAACAGGATGGGCTTGGGATTCAGGCCGGCCACGAGGGTGGCCTCCAGGTACAGCGCCAGCGCGCCGCGCGGCGGGCGGCCCTGGCTGTCCGGCGGCGGCGCGGCCACGCTGCTGCGGCCCAGCAGGTGGCGCAGGCCCAGGTAGATCAGGTAGGCGGCGCCGGCGATCTTGAGGATGGCGAACAGCAGGGCGGACGATTGCAGCACCACGCCCAGGCCCAGCATGGCGGCGCCGGACAGCAGGAACAGGCCTGTGATATTGCCTAGCGACGACGGCAGCACGGCACGCAGGCCGCCGGCGGCGCCATTGCGCATGGCCAGGATGCTGGCGGGGCCGGGGGTGACGACGCTGACGGCGGCGACCAGGGTGTAGGCGAGCAAAGTCTGGGTTTGCATGAAAGTTTCTCAAGTCGGATTGAGAGGGTTTTCCTGCCACGGATGGATCGCGGAAATTTCGCGCCCTTGGCGGGAATTTTGCCGCCATTCGGGGCATTTTGGCGACAGGGAAAGCGGCGGTACGCGGTAAACTATTCGTCATTATCCGGGTTTACCCACCCGGGCGCAGTTTTCTCCTCTCTTACCGCCTCAGGAACCCCCCGTCATGTTTGACCGCAACCTCACCCTCTCCAAGGCTGACCCGGACGTCTGGGCCGCCGTCCAGAAGGAAGACGTTCGCCAAGAGCAGCACATCGAGCTGATCGCTTCGGAGAACTACGCCAGCCCGGCCGTCATGGAAGCCCAGGGCACGCAGCTCACGAACAAGTACGCCGAAGGCTACCCGGGCAAGCGCTACTACGGCGGTTGCGAATACGTCGACGTGGTCGAGCAGCTGGCCATCGACCGCCTGAAGCAGATCTTCGGCGCCGAAGCCGCCAACGTGCAGCCCAACTCGGGTTCGCAGGCCAACCAGGGCGTGTACATGGCCGTCCTGAAGCCGGGCGACACGGTGCTGGGCATGAGCCTGGCCGAAGGCGGCCACCTGACGCACGGCGCGTCGGTCAACGCCTCGGGCAAGCTGTACAACTTCATCTCGTACGGCCTGGACGAAAACGAAGTCCTGAACTACGCCCAGGTCGAGCAGCTGGCCAAGGAGCACAAGCCCAAGCTGATCGTCGCCGGCGCCTCGGCCTACGCCCTGCACATCGACTTCGAGCGCATGGCCCGCATCGCCCACGACAACGGCGCGCTGTTCATGGTCGACATCGCCCACTACGCCGGCCTGGTCGCCGGCGGCGCGTACCCCAACCCGGTGCCGCACGCCGACTTCGTCACCTCGACCACGCACAAGTCGCTGCGCGGCCCGCGCGGCGGCGTCATCATGATGAAGGCCGAATACGAGAAGATCATCAACTCGGCCATCTTCCCCGGCATCCAGGGCGGTCCGCTGATGCACGTCATCGCCGGCAAGGCCGTGGCCTTCAAGGAAGCGCTGGAACCCGAATTCAAGACCTACGCGCAACAAGTGGTCAAGAACGCCAAGGTGCTGGCCGACACGCTGGTCAAGCGCGGCCTGCGCATCGTTTCGGGCCGCACCGAAAGCCACGTCATGCTGGTGGACCTGCGTGCCAAGGGCATCACGGGCAAGGAAGCCGAAGCCGTGCTGGGCCAGGCTCATATCACCGTCAACAAGAACGCCATCCCGAACGATCCGGAAAAGCCCTTCGTGACCAGCGGCATCCGCCTGGGCACGCCGGCCATGACCACCCGCGGCTTCACCGAAGCCGAGGCCGAGCTGACCGCCAACCTGATCGCCGACGTGCTGGACAACCCGCGTGACGAAGCCAACATCGCCGCCGTGCGCGCCAAGGTCAATGAGCTGACCTCGCGCCTGCCGGTGTACGGCAAGAAGTGATGCGGCGGCGGATCTTTCCCGCCGGCACATGACGAGGACGGCTCCGCAAGGGGCCGTCCTTTTGTTTTCGGGCCAATGGCGCTTGCGCGCCGGCGGTCATCATGGCAAAAATAATAGGGACGAATTTGTCATAGTCGCCACGGATCGACTGTCGCCTCGTTACAATATGGGCGAATTATTGCTTTCCGTGTTTTCAGGGATCACACATGCGGTGTCCATTTTGCGGCAACTCCGAAACGCAGGTCGTCGACAGCCGTGTCTCGGAAGAGGGCGACGCCATCCGTCGCCGGCGCCGCTGCCAGTCCTGTGACAAGCGCTTCACCACCTACGAGCGGGTGGAGCTGGCGATGCCGTCCGTGGTCAAGCGCAACGGCAGCCGCAGCGACTACGATCCCGCCAAGCTGCGCGCCAGCCTGAGCCTGGCGCTGCGCAAGCGCCCGGTCAGCACCGAGGACGTGGACGCCGCCGTCGCACGCATCGAGGAACAACTCCTGGCCAGCGGGCTGCGCGAAGTGGCTTCCGGGCATATCGGCGAACTGGTCATGAACGAGCTGCGCAAGCTCGACAAGGTGGCCTACGTGCGCTTTGCGTCGGTGTACAAGAGCTTCGAGGACATCGGCGAATTCGTCGAGGCGATCCGCGAGATGCAGGGGCCGGTGCTGCCCGCCAAGCTGCGCAAGGAATGAGGGCGCCGCGCGGCGCCTGAGGGTCGCGGATTGACTCGCAAGGCGCGCTACAGCGCGGGTGTCCGCGCCATGCTGGGCGTCTGCGGCTGGAATCGGCGCCACACGCGGCGCAGGTGCTGGGCCGAGCCGAATCCGGATTTCTCCGCCACCATCTCCAGGTTCAAGCGGGTTTCACGCAGCATGTCGCGCGCCAGCGCCACGCGTATCTGATACAGGTAGTCCATCGGCGTGCAGCCGGCGTGCTCGCGGAACAGCCGCGTCAGGTGGCGCGAACTGGTGTGGGCCTGCTCGGCCAGCGACTGCGCCGACCACGGCGCCGCCGGGTTGCGCACCACCGCGTCCTGGACTCGGTGCACACCGGGATGCATGTGGTTGCGGTGTTCCAGCCAGGGCGACAGGGCCGAGTCGGTGCCGGCGCGGCGCTGGTAGACCACCATGTCGCGCGCCACTTCACTGGCCACGCGCGGGCCGCAGTGGCGCGACACCATGTGCAGCGCCAGGTCGATGCCGGCGGTGATGCCGGCGCTGCTGACCAGGTTGCCGTCTTCGACGAAGATGCGGTTGTCGTGCAGCCGGGCGGACGGATCCATGTCGGCCAATTGCGCCAGGCAGCTGTGGTGCGTGGTGCATTCGCGCTGGCGCGTCAGGCCGGCCGCGGCGGCGAACAGGGCGCCGGCGCAGACGGTCATCAGCGTGAAGCCGTCGACCGGATGGCGCGCCGCCAGCCAGTCGATGATGACGCGGGCCTCGGGCTCGTCCAGGCGGATGTGCTTGCCCACCACCCCGGACACGATCACCAGCGCCTCGGGCGGCAGCTTCTGGGGCAGGGGCTGGATCCGCGCCAGGTGCAGGCCGGGAATGCCGCTTTCCACTTCGGTCGAGGGGCCGCAGAAATGCTGCGCGAAGGCGTCCGGGCACAGCTTGTTGGCAACCCGGAACGCCTCGGCCGGCCCGGCCACGTCGAGCAGCACGATTCCCCGCGGCAACACGAAGTACACGGGAATCATGGCGGCGCGTCCTTATTGCGCGTCGGCGAAGACGTCGGCGGCGCGGGCGATGCGGGCGAAGCGGCCCTGCAGCACCAGTTCGGTGGCGTCGCGGATCTCGGCGGGCGTGTAGTGCTTGCCCGACGGACTTTGCATGGCGAAAGTCAGCGTGGCGTCGGTCGGGAACACCACCTTGAAGCCGTCGTCGCTGGCGTGGCGGGTGGTGGTCTCGCAGCACTGTTCGGTGCGGATGCCGCTGACGATGACGCCCTCGATGCCGTGCTTGCGCAGCCAGTCCCGCAGCGTGGCGCCGTCGGCGTCCTTGGCGTAGAGGGAGGAATGCACGGTCTTGTGGAACACGGCGTCGGGCTCGATGCGCAGTTCCTTCAATGTCTTGACATGGCCGGAGGCCAGCGAGAATGGGTTGGCTGGATCGTTGGCGGCGCTGGTGTGAAACACCTGCAGCACCGGGATGTCGCGGGCACGGGCGGCGTCGATCAGGCCCTGGAGTTGCGAGATGAATGCCGGATATTCCGACTCGTCCCAAAACGGACGCTGGCGGAAGGAATCCTGGACGTCGATGACGATCAATGCTTGTTTCATGGCGGCGGGCTCCGTGCCTTGGGATTTCGAGAGATACGTGGCGTATTGTGGGCCTGCCCCGGCGGCGGGGCGAGGCCGTCCCGAGACCAGCATCGGCCCAAAACGGACATGACTGCCGGGCCGCTTGAACGATCATAGCGCGCCGGCGCGGGACGGCAAGCGCGGCGTGCCGGCGATCCGCCGCGGACATACAATCCGTGCATGATGAAGAACCCCAGCGAATCCGACGACCTGTCCTGGATGCGGCGCGCCCTGGCCCTGGCGCAGACCGTCATGTACTCGACCGCGCCCAACCCCCGGGTGGGCTGCGTCATCGTGCGCGATGGCCGCGTGCTGGGCGAGGGCGCCACCCAGCCTCCCGGCGGCCCGCATGCCGAAGTGTGCGCGCTGCGCGACGCGCAGGCGCGCGGCGAATCGGTGGCGGGCGCCACCGTCTACGTCACGCTGGAGCCGTGCAGTCATTTCGGCCGCACGCCGCCCTGCGTGGACGCCTTGCTGGCGGCTGCGCCGGCGCGGGTGGTGGTGGCGATCGGCGATCCCAACCCGCTGGTCAATGGCAAGGGGCTGGCGCGCCTGCGCCAGGCCGGTATCGCCGTCACCACCGGCATCTGCCGCGAAGAGGCGCTGGCCCTGAACGCCGGTTTCATTTCGCGCATGAGCCGCGGGCTGCCGTGGACCTGGCTCAAGATGGCGACGTCGCTGGATGGCCGCAGTGCCCTGCATAACGGCCTGTCGCAATGGATCACCGGCCCCGAGGCGCGCGCCGACGGGCATCTGTGGCGCGCGCGCAGCTGCGTGGTGCTGACCGGCATCGGCACCGTGCTCAAGGACGATCCGCAACTGACCGTGCGCAGCGTGCAGACGCCGCGCCAGCCGCGCCGGGCGGTGGTCGACGGGCGCTTCGAGATTCCCGAGGACGCGCGCCTGTTCGACGGCGGCGAGGTCATCGTGTTCACGGCGCGGGTCGACGCCGCCAAGCAGGCGCGGCTGGAAGCCAGGAACGTCCGCGTGGTGTCGATGCCCGCCGCCGAGCCCGACCGCGTGGACCTGCCGGCGATGATGCGCTGGCTGGCCGCGCAGCAGTTCAATGAAGTCCACGTCGAGGCCGGCGCCGGTTTGAGCGGCGCGCTGGTGGCGGCCGGCTGCGTCGACGAACTGCTGATATATATGGCGCCGATGTTGCTGGGCGACGCCGCCGGCGTGGTCAGGCTGCCGCCGCTGGAGCGGCTGGACGCCGCCCCGCGCTACGAATTCATCGAGGCGCAGCGGGTGGCGGCAGACCTGCGCGTGCGCGCCCGGGTGCCGGAGCATTGGCGCGGACTGTTGCGGCGGGTCGAATTGCCCGCCGTTCAGACGCCCTAGCGCTTGCCGCCGCGGGCCGCCGGGGTGGCGCTGCGCCAGGCCCACAGCGCGGCGCCGAGCGCCGCCAGCGCAAGCAGGCCGCCGGCCAGCAACAGGCCGGGATGCTGCTGGCGCGCGCGCTCCCAGGCTTTCCATGCCTGGATGTAGTGAAAGCGCGCGGCCGATTGGAAGTCCGGTTCAGGGCATTCGCGGCCGAAGGTGTCGCTGAAGGGCACCCGGGCGCCCTGGTCCACGTAGCGCAGATAGATGGCGGAGGCGCGTTCCGGCGTGTCGTCGATGACGTAACGCGCGCCGCGGCACAGCACGGCGGCGAAGGCCTGCGAGCGGCTGGGCAGTTCGTCGGCCGCCTTCATCGCGTAGTCGGCGGCGATCTGGCGGTAGTGGTAGCGCACGTTGGGGCGCGCCTCGCTGGCGGCATAGCGCTTGCGTTCTTCCTGTGTCACATAGGGGCCCGGCAGGTCGGCCTCGGCGCGCTGCAACGGGGTATCCAGCGGCATGCCGGCGTCGGCGCGGGCTTCGCGCCACCACGGGTTGGCGTCGCGACCCGCGCCGGCTGAATAGTTGCCGTCATAGACGGCGTAGTCCGGGCCCTGTTCATAGCCCATGATGCGGATGCCGTCGCGGCGCGCCAGTGTTGCCGCCTGGTACCAGGCCTGGGCACGGGCGGTGCGGCCCCAGGCGCTGCCCGCCGTCCGCAGGGCGTCGCCGTACCGGGCGGCGCGCTGGCGCACGTCGGACTCCTGGATCTTCCATGCGCCGTCGTCGTAGCCCCCGCTGGCAAAGCGCGGATCGGAGTCGGCCGGAAAGTAGGGCAGGGCCTCGGCCACGCGGCCCTCGCGCACCAGGCGCCGCGCCAGCAGCTGGCGCAGGCGGTCATGCGCGGGCGGGGGGTTCAGGCGGCTCCATTGATAGAACTGTTCGGGCGTATAGCGGCTGAAGCCGGCCGGACGCGCAGGCGCCGGCGCGTCCGGCGGCAGGCGGTCGACATAGGCCTTGAGCTCCTCGGTCGTGAGCACGCGTTCGGCCACGTAGGCGGCGTCGTTCCAGTAGGGCGACAGGGGCCAGCCTTCATCGTCCGGGTTGGCGCCGTCGCGACCCGCGGCGGCGCGGTACAGCTGGTCCAGCGCTTCCACGTACTGGCCGCGCGACAGCGACAGCACGCCTTGTTCGGCCTTGAGCAGGGAGGCCGATCCAGGTTCGAGACTGCCATCGGCCCGCGGGAATGCCGCGATCGCGCGGGCATAGGCCTGGGCGGCGAGTTCGTTGTCACCGCGGCGGATGGCCAGTTTGGCGCGCACCCACCAGGCCAATGCCGTGTCGAGCCGACCGGCCAGGGTCTGGGCGAGATCGTAGCGGCCCACGCGATAGGCCAGCGCCGCGACCCGATCGGCATCGGCGATGCGTTGCGGGTCCTGGGTCTGCAACGCGGCCACGAGCGATTGCAGCGCCGGGTTGGGCGCGACGTTGGGCGCGCCGCCGGCGGCATCGGCCAGGCTCAGGCGGCCGGTCTGTTCGAAGTTGGCGAACGGGTCGCGGGCGCTGTCCGGCTTGCCGTCGACGATATCGCCGATACGGGCCAGGCCATACGCCACCAGCAGGCGTTGGCCCACCGGGTCGTCGATCAGGCGGCCGGCTCGCGCCGCCGAGGCCAGCGCCCAGTCGGCGATCAGGCGCAGCGATTCGCGCCCGCTGATCGAGTCGCGGGCGGCCTGGGCGGCGTACAGGCGCACCGCCTGATGCAGGTTGGCCGGGGCGATGGCGTCCAGGCAGGGCGTTGCATTGACCACGTCTTCATACGCGCATTGTCCCAGGCTGCCGGTCAGCGACAGCCGCGCCTGCTGGCCGTAGCTGGCAACGGCCAGGCCGAGCGGATCGGGCGCGCCTTGCAGCGCCATCTCGCGCACGCGCGCATAGTCCTGCGCCGCCGTGCCCGGGTTCCCGGTTTCGGCCAGCATGTAGGCGGCCCAGACGCTGCGCGTCGCCGCCTGCTCGGCGGGCAGCGCCAGGATTGCCCGCAGGCGCTGGCGCGCCCGTTCCCAGCGCTGCTCGTGCGGGGCCTGCGGCGCTGTGTGGTAGTCGACCGCGGCCGCGGCATAGAGGCGGACCGCTTCAGGCAGGCCGGCGCCCGCGGCGTACGCCTGCTCGCCGTCCGGACGGGTGCGCATCAACCGCAGCTGGTCGAGCTGTGCCGGGGTGAGCGCGGGGTCGTAGGCTTCCGGGATGGCGTCGGAGCGGTAGCTGCCGTCCGGTAGCAGTGGTGATTCATTGGCGCGCAGCGAGTCCGTGGCGGGGACCAGGCGCATCGCCTCGTAGGCGAACGAATTGGCGGGCGTGCCCTGCAGCGTGCCGGCGCGGTCGTCCAGCAGCTGTGGCGGGAAGTCGGGACCGCAGGCAATGACGATGCCCGCGCCGGCCAGCAGCAAGGCGGCGATCAGCGATTTACGGTTGTACATGGAAGCTCGGGGTTGCGGCGTCACAGCGGATCCATCCTATGGCGCGTTCGGCGCCGGCGCGCAGCAGGCCATCCCGCGCGCGCCGAAGATACCCGCCCTGCCGATCATATTCAAGGGTATAGCCGTTGATGCCGTCGGCGGCGCGGCAGCGGGCGTCCAGCCTGACGATGAAGGGCAGCGGCGCATCGGTGTTGCCACGGTTGGACAGCAACACGTCGCGCGCCCCGCCCGGCCCTGGCGCAGCGGCCGCGACCGCGAGCGCCGGCGTCAGGGGGTGGCGCGCCAGCACCGCGCGCCAGGTCGGCAGGCTCCAGGCGCGCGTGTCCGCCTGGGTCGGCAGGCGGAACCAGGCGATGCCCGCCAGCCCGGCCGGCCGATCGCGGTCGAGCGTGGCGACAAAGGCCGCGATGGTGTCGGGCGCGACCAGCAGTTCCGCCGAACGGCCGCCCGGTATCAACGCAGGCCGTTCGCTTTCGACGGCGACGATCTGGCCTTGTTCGTCCCACGCGACGCGGCTGCCGTAGGCTGGCAGCGCCGCCCGCCAGGGCTTTGCGGTGCGGTCGGCGTAGGCAGCGAGCCAGGCGCGCGCGCGCCTGGCGTCGAACAGCGACCCTTGCGCCGGATTCAATACGGCGTGGACCTGCAGCACGGTTTCGTCCGGCACCGCCAGCAATTCGGTCAGCGCGGCGCTTTCCAGCCAGGTGGGCAGGGCGGTGATGGACAGCCGCAAGTCCTGCGGCAGGCGGGCCTTGAGCTTGGCCAGCAGCGCGCTGTAGGCCGGTAATCGCGCCGTGGGGCAGTCGTAGTCGATCTCCAGGCCGGCCAGCGTGATGCCGGCGCCGCGCCAGGCCGAGAGCAAGGCGGCCGCGCGCGCGTCGATGTCGGCCTCGCTCAGGGCGCCGACGCGACCGTCGAGCCGCAGCACCAGCACGACGGGACGCCCGGTTGCCGCCAGCGCGGCCAGGTCGGGCGTTGCCTCGAACCAGGCGCCGTCGGCGCGCAGTTCGGCCGCCAGCACGCGCCACGCGCGCAGCATGTCGGCGCTGTCAGCCAGTGCGTGGTTCAGCGCGGGCGTCCAGCGCCGCTGCCAGACGTAGGCATCGTTGGGCAAGGGAGGGGCGCTGCGTTCGCAGGCTGCCAGCAGCAGCAGTCCGCACAGAACCGCCAGACGCCAACAGCGCATTGACGCGCGGGCGATGCGCGGCCGGTCCGGGACAGGGCGCGGGCGTGGCAACATGATGTGCGGACGGTGTTTGAAAAAGCGGCGCGCGGCGGCTGCGGCGGTTGCGTGATTCTATCCTTGACGCCGCCAGGGGTATTAGCACTCTCATGTCTTGGCTGCCAATCGATGCCGCGATAGCGCAGCGCGATCGGGTCGATAGCGTTTGCCCGCGCGGCTTGCGGCGTGATCGCAGCAAGTTTGAGAGCGATTTCCCGACGCCGCTCCAAGGGTTGTCGATTGGTATTTTTTTACCGTGACGCCTCAAATGAATTGCCACAAAACCGTCAATTGGGCTTAAGCTAGGCCATGACTTGGCGCTACGCGCTCATGGCCCGATCCATAACCCGCCACGCGCCCTCGTCACCACGGATTCCAGTGTCGCGTACCGGCGCTTTCACACACCGGACCGATACTTGCTGAACGTAGTCGCTTTGCGCCGTTCAGACCGTTCGCTGCCATCGCATAGCGAACGCACCGGACCTGTTGTCCGGATCATAAGAATCCACCGGGATATCTCATCCCTTCAAATCATTGCTGACCATTTCATGCGTGGCTGCATCCTGCGCCCGTTCTACAGCAATATGCTGAAGGCGTACGAGTGAACTTATTCACGTTGGTTGCAATCCCTGACGGAACTTGTGTCCGAAGGGCGCAGCCTAAACGGAAAGGGCCCGATCGTGCTCTTGGTTGATGTGTGGCGAAAGCAACATACGACCGTGCCGAAATTGCTTATAGCGCGTTGACCCTAGTCACGCTGAAGCACTGAGGCACACAATGGGGACACGTAGGGACGTCATGGCTTTTTCGCGTGTTGTAGGAGGTTTCCGTGCAAAACATCGTCGAAGGCTTCAAGTCGCAGTATGCAAGAGAGCAGGAGTCGGAACTTTCCCTCGAGGAATATCTGAACCTCGCCAAGCGTGACCCGATGGCATATGCCAGCCCCGCTGAGCGCATGCTGGCGGCGATTGGCGAACCTGAAATCGTGGATACGCGCAACGACCCACGTCTTTCCCGTTTGTTTTCCAACCGGACCATCCGACGCTATCCGGCGTTCCAGGAGTTCTACGGCATGGAGGACGTCATCGGGCAGATCGTGGCGTTCTTCAAGCACGCCGCGCAGGGACTGGAAGAGCGCAAGCAAATCCTCTATCTGCTCGGGCCGGTGGGCGGCGGCAAGTCGTCCATCGCCGAACGCCTGAAGGTGCTGATGGAAGTCCACCCCATCTACGCGCTCAAGGGCTCGCCGGTGAACGAGTCGCCGCTCGGCCTGTTCCATCCGGAACGCTTCGGCGACACGCTCGAAAAGGAATACGGCATTCCGCGCCGCTATCTCACGGGCATCATGTCGCCGTGGGCGGTCAAGCGCCTGAAGGAGTTCGACGGCGACATCTCGCAATTCCGCGTGGTGCGCCTGAACCCGTCGGTGCTGCGCCAGGTGGCGATCGCCAAGACCGAGCCGGGTGACGAGAACAACCAGGACATCTCGTCGCTGGTCGGCAAGGTCGACATCCGCAAGCTCGACCGCCATTCGCAGGACGACCCGGACGCCTACAGCTATTCCGGCGGCTTGTGCCTGGCCAACCAGGGCCTGCTCGAGTTCGTGGAAATGTTCAAGGCGCCGATCAAGATGCTGCATCCGCTCTTGACGGCGACGCAGGAAGGCAACTTCAAGGGCACCGAGGGTTTCTCGGCGATCCCGTTCAACGGTTGCATCCTGGCGCACTCGAACGAATCGGAGTGGCAGACCTTCCGCAACAACAAGCACAACGAGGCGTTCCTCGACCGTATCTATATCGTCAAGGTGCCTTACTGCCTGCAGGTGTCGGAAGAAGTCCGCATCTACGAAAAGCTGCTGCATCACAGCTCGCTGTCGACGGCGCCATGCGCGCCGGGGACGCTGGACATGATGGCGCAGTTCTCGGTGCTGACGCGGCTGAAGGAGCCGGAGAATTCCAGCATCTACTCGAAGCTGCGCGTCTATGACGGCGAAAGCCTGAAGGACGTCGACCCGAAGGCCAAGGCGCTGCAGGAGTACAAGGACTACGCCGGCACCGACGAAGGCATGAACGGGGTCTCGACGCGCTTCGCGTACAAGATCCTGTCCAGCGTCTTCAACTACGACCAGACCGAGGTGGCGGCCAATCCGGTGCACCTGATGTACGTGCTCGAACAACGCATCGGGCGCGAGGACTATCCGGAGGAAATCCGCCGGCGCTACCTGGAGTTCATCAAGGGCTTCCTGGCGCCGCGCTATGCCGAGTTCATCGGCAAGGAGATCCAGACGGCGTACCTCGAGTCGTACTCGGAGTATGGGCAGAACATCTTCGATCGCTACGTCACGTTCGCCGACTGCTGGATCCAGGACGAGGAATTCCGCGACCCGGAAACCGGCGAGAGCTTCGACCGCAGCGCCCTGAACGACGAACTGGAGAAGATCGAGAAGCCGGCCGGCATCGCCAATCCGAAGGACTTCCGCAACGAGATCGTGAACTTCGTGCTGCGGGCGCGCGCCAACAACAACGGCCGCAACCCGACCTGGACCAGCTATGAAAAGCTGCGCGAAGTGATCGAGAAGAAGATGTTCTCGAACACGGAAGACCTGCTGCCGGTGATCTCGTTCAACGCCAAGGCGTCGGCCGAGGACAAGACCAAGCACCAGAGCTTCGTCGACCGGATGGTGGAGAAGGGCTACACGGAAAAGCAGGTCAGGCTGCTGTGCGAGTGGTATCTCCGTGTGAGGAAGTCTTCCTGAGCGAGGTGAATCATGAATTCACTGATCGATCGCCGTCTTAACGGGCGCAACAAGAGCGCCGTTAACCGGGAGCGCTTTCTGCGGCGTTACAAGGACCAGATCCGCAAGGCGGTCCACGGGATGATCCGCGACCGCTCGATCCAGGACATGGATCAGGGCGGCGAGATCAATCTGCCCGCCCGCGATATTTCCGAGCCGACGTTCCGGCACGGCGCGGGCGGCGACCGGGAAATGGTGCATCCGGGCAACCGCGAGTTCGCCAAGGGCGATACGTTCGACCGGCCCCAGGGAGGAGAAGGCCAGGGCGGTTCCGAGCCCGGCGAAGGCGAGTCGGTCGATCAGTTCACCTTCAGCCTGTCGCGGGCGGAATTCCTCAACCTGTTCTTCGAAGACCTGGAACTGCCTCACCTGGCCCGCAACACGCTGGGCGAGGTCAGCCAGAAGAAATGGCAACGCGCAGGCTACACCACCACCGGCTCGCCCAGCATGCTCAGCATCAGCCGCACGCTGAAGTCGTCGCTGGCGCGGCGGGTGGCGTTGAGCGTGAAGGCGCGGGCCGACCTCGAGGACGCGGAGGAGCGCCTGGCCAAGGCCAAGGCGGCGGGCGCGCCCGCGGACCAGATCAAGGCCCTGGAACAGGATGTCGAGGACTGCCGCGAGCGCCTGGCCCGCGTGCCGTTCCTGGACGACCTGGACCTGCGCTACCGCAATCGCGTGTCGGTATCGATCCCGATGGCGCGCGCGGTCATGTTCTGCCTGATGGACGTGTCCGGCTCGATGGACGAGGGCAAGAAGGATCTGGCCAAGCGCTTTTTCACGCTGCTGTATCTGTTCCTGTCGCGCAAGTACGAGCATGTGGACCTGGTCTTCATCCGCCACACCGACAACGCCGAGGAAGTGGACGAGCAGACATTTTTCTACGATCCCAAGAGCGGCGGCACCATCGTGCTGTCGGCGCTGGAACTGATGCGCGAGATCGTCGAGAAGCGCTATCCGCCCACCGCCTGGAATGTGTACGCGGCGCAGGCCAGCGACGGCGACTCGTTCGGCGCCGACGCGGGCAAGAGCGCGCGCTTCCTGGCCGAGCACCTGTTGCCAGCCACGCGCTACTTTGCCTATATCGAGGTTCCCGACTCGCAGGAGGCGCGCAAGAGCAGCCTGTGGGCGGAGTATGAACAGAAGCTGGAGCCGCATTTCGTGATGCGGCGGATTTGCGAGCGCGGGGAGATCTATCCCGTGTTCCATGACCTGTTCAAGAAGGAAACCGCATGAATGCCATCCTGGGCGCACTGGTGGAGCCGGAATCGGCCGACAGCCCCCGGCCGTTGTCGCAAGGTTCCGAATGGACGTTCGAACTGATCCAGTCCTATGACGAAGCGATCTCGCGGGTCGCGCGCGAGTACGGGCTGGACACCTATCCGAACCAGATCGAGGTGATCACCTCGGAGCAGATGCTGGACGCGTATGCGTCGGCGGGCCTGCCCATCGGTTATCCGCACTGGTCGTACGGCAAGGAGTTCATCCGCAACGAGCAGTTCTACCGGCGCGGCATGCAGGGCCTGGCCTACGAGATCGTGATCAATTCCAACCCCTGCATTGCGTATCTCATGGAAGAGAACTCCATGACGATGCAGGCGCTGGTGATCGCGCACGCCTGCTATGGCCACAACTCCTTCTTCAAGGGCAACTACCTGTTCCGCCAGTGGACCGACGCCGACGGCGTGCTGGACTACCTGGTGTTCGCCCGCAAGTACGTGATGGATTGCGAGGACCGCTACGGCATCGATGCGGTGGAGGCGCTGCTGGATTCCTGCCATGCGCTGTCGCACCATGGCGTGGACCGCTACAAGCGGCCGACGCCGATCTCGTACAAGGAAGAGGCCGCGCGCCAGGCCGAACGCCAGGAACACGCGCGCCTGCAATACAACGACCTGTGGCGCACGCTGCCGCGGCTGGAGGCCGACAAGGACGAGCGGGTCGCCGCGTCGGTGTTCCCGCCCGAGCCGGAAGAGAACCTGCTGTACTTCATCGAGAAGTATTCGCCCAAGCTGGCGCCGTGGCAGAAGGAGCTCGTGCGCATCGTGCGCAAGATCGCCCAGTATTTCTATCCGCAGACCCAGACCAAGGTCATGAACGAGGGCTGGGCCACGTTCTGGCACTACACCATCCTGAACCGGCTGCACGAGAAGGGGCTGGTCAATGACGGCTTCATGATGGAGTTCCTGCAGAGCCACACCAACGTGGTCAGCCAGCGCGGTTTCGACGAGCGCGGCTACGGCGGCATCAACCCGTACGCGCTGGGTTTTGCGATGATGTCGGATATTCGCCGCATCTGCGAAAAGCCCACCGACGAGGACCGCCGCTGGTTCCCCGACATCGCCGGCGGCGACTGGCTCAAGACGCTGGACTTCGCCATGCGCAACTTCAAGGACGAGTCGTTCATCTCACAGTACCTGTCGCCGCGCCTGATCCGCGAGTTCCGCTTCTTTGCGATCTCGGACCACCAGGCCAATCCCAAGCTGGAGGTCGCCGCGATCCACGACGACGAGGGTTACCGCGACATCCGCCGCCTGCTGGCCGCGCAGCACAACCGCGACAACCAGGTGCCGGACATCCAGGTCACGCGCTTCAACCGCGACACCGATCGCTCGCTGGTGCTGCGGCATCTGCGAAGCCGCGGCCGGCCGCTGGCGGCCGAGGACGCGGAGCAGGTCATGAAGCACCTGGCGCGGCTGTGGGGCTTCCGGGTGCGGCTGGAGGAAACCGAGCCGGACGGCACGGTCAGCTCGTACCGCGAACAGGATCCGCCGAACGCCTGAGCGTGCATGGCAGCTCCGGACGAGCGCGGGATGGCGGCCGCGGGGCGCGCAGCGGAGCCTGCGGCAAAAGGGGACGCAATAACGTCCCCTTTTTCTTTACCCCGTTCCGCCAATGCAGCTTTCCTGCCGATCTGCTAGAATCGCGGATTCGCATTTTCAGGAATGCGTATCCAGATCAGGACAGGTGGCCGAGTGGTTGAAGGCGCACGCCTGGAAAGCGTGTATACGTCAAAAGCGTATCGGGGGTTCGAATCCCCCTCTGTCCGCCAAGATTTCCCCAAGCCTTGCCCGGCCTTGCCGGCAATGTCGCAAACCCGCATGAACATTGGTTCTGCGGGTTTTTTGTTGCCCGCTGTTGTTTGCCTGCCTCAGTTTCGCGCCACGCTGCGAAAGGCGGCCGAGAGCGCGGCAAGCGCGTCGCGCGCCCGGCTGTCCCTGACTCTGGTATGAAGCAGAATGGGCAGGCGCGGCAATTCCGGCAACCCCAGCCTGGGGCCGACGTCGACCGCCCCGAACGGCACCATGCGCGCGGAGAGCGCGGCAACGCCGAGCCCGGCCATCACGGCGGCCGCGACCGCCATCACGCCGCCGCCCACGAATACTTCCGTCCAGGGTATGCCTGCCTCGTCGAGCAGCTGTCCAGCCATGGCGCGCACGCCGCAAGGTTCGGCCATCGTGGCCAGCGGCAGGGGCGTTCCCGCGCGATGTTGCCAGCCCGGCATGGCGAACCAGCCAAACTTCTCTTCGGCGAGGAGGTCTCCATCGCCGCGGCCCGCGTGGAAGCGGACGATCACCGTGTCGAGTTCCCTGCGGTCGAAACTCTGAAGCAGCTCCGCTGACGATCCAATCCGGATTTCGATCAGCAGTTGCGGGTCCTGCGCGTTCATGCGGGCAATCAAGGCGGGCAGTTCCGGGCCGGCGACATGGTCGCTGATGCCGATGGCGAGACGCCGCCGCGTTTGCGCGACAACCGAGACCGCCCGGTCATGGGCCTGCATGAGTTCGCGCGCATGTTCGAGAAAGGTCGCGCCCTGTGCAGAAAGTTCCACGCTGCGGGGCGTGCGTTCGACAAGCCTGAATCCCAGCCTGTCTTCGAGCCGCTTGAGCCGCAGGCTGACCGCCGCCTGCGTGGTCTGCAAGGCTTCGGCGGCGCGGGTGAAACTCCCGAGTTCCGCAATGCGGATGAAGGCTCGGACGGCTTCCAGGTCGAGGGCACGCTCAGTCATTTCAATAATTTATCGTTGAAATAAAGGTCCATACGTTATCAGAATAGATAACATGAAGGCTGACAACCATGGAGGAATCCACGATGCCGCTCGCTCATATCTCGTTGCGTACCGGAAAGACGGAGGCTTACAGGCAGGCGATCTTCGATGGCGTTTATCGCGCGATGCGCGAGACATTCGATGTTCCCGAAGACGACCAGTTCATGTTCCTGACCGAGCACGAGGCCGCGAACTTTCGCTACGGTGCGACTTACCTCGATGTCGCCCGCAGCGACGATCTCGTGTTCATTCAGATCACGGCGAACAACACGCGCGGCGTGGAGCAGAAGAAGGCGTTGTTCCAGCGGATCGCGGCATTGCTCGGCGACAATCCCGGCATCCGGTCCGAGGACGTGTTCGTCAGTCTCGTCGAGGTCGTGAAAGAAAACTGGTCGCTGGGACGCGGCCTGGCGCAGTACGCCTGACCTGGCCCGCGACAGGCCGTAATCTGGAAAGCCAGTTGAAAGTTGTGTTGACCCGGTGGCCGGGTTTCCCAGGGAAGTCCGCGGGGCGCGTGTTTCAGCATGGCGCTTTGCATTTCGACTGATTGCAAATACATGGACGCCAAATGCGGCGATTCATACACTCCGCCTGCGCGTCATCCCGCGCCCGCTTGCGCGGCCCGGCAAACGCGCCGCGCGGCGGCGGGATGCCGCGTTGTGCGAGCCTGCCGCCGCGCTGTCGATCCGATGCTGCCGGTACGCCCGCTTTACCTCATCTTGAAAAGCGTGGCGCAGCATGTTCGATTGGTTTCGACGCAAGTGGTTCGGGTGGTCCGCGGAGCAGACGCGCGTGGTGCCGAGCTTTCCGCGGGATACGGGAGCGCCGGACCGGCGTGGCGGTGCCGCCACCGGCGTGGTGGTCGCGTTCTTCACGCGCGACAGCATCTACGAGACGGAAAAGAACCGTCTGCTGCGATCGGCGCAAAGATTGGGACTGGCCGTCGACGCCGAGCCGATCGAATCCACCGGGTCCTGGGTGCGCAATGCGTCCATGAAGCCGTCGGTGCTGGTTGCCATGCGCCGCAAGCACGCGGGCCCCATGTTGTACGTCGACGTGGACGCGGTGTTTCATCGCGACCCATGGCCGGCGCTGGCCGCGCTGGACTGCGATATCGCCGCCTACTACGAGCCGCAGGGGCATCTGCTGAGCGGCACGCTGTTCATCAACCATACGCCTGGCGCCACCGCGTTGTTGCAAGCCTGGGCGCAGGCTTGCGCGGAGAATCCGGATGAATGGGATCAATTGGTGCTCGAACGGCTGCTTGACAGCGACGCCGCCCGCGCCGAACCGCGCTATCGGCTGGCGCGGTTGCCCGTTGCCTATTGCTGGATCTTCGACAAGACCGACAATGCGCCGTGCGACGAGATCTACGTCGAGCATCTGCAGGCCAGCCGGGAAGCCACGCAACGCAAGCGCGTGTTCGGCAGGCCGGTCCGCGCGGTCAGGCGCCGGCGGGACCGGGTGCGCGCGATCGAGCGGATCCTGTTCGAATGAAGGGGCGCGTCAGGCCACGGCATAGATGATGTGGTCCAGCAAGCATTCGACCTGCCTGTCCGCCTGGCGCCGGCAGCCGGATTTGCCCTGAATCCCTGGCAGGCCCAGGGCTTTTGCATGGCGGCGCGCGGCAATGTTCTACGCTAATCGCCTGTTCCCGGAGATTGCCATGCCCAAGATCACTATCGATTTCGTGTCCGATGTTGCCTGCCCCTGGTGCGCGGTGGGCCTGGGCGGCCTGCTGGCCGCGATGGAGCGGGTGGCGGGCGAGGCCGACGTCGAACTGCATTTCCGGCCGTTCGAACTCAATCCCGACATGCCCAAGGGCGGGCAGAACACCATCGAACGGCTGATGGCGAAATACGGCTACAGCCGCGATCAGGTGCAGGCCAATCGCAAGGCGATCAGCGAACGCGCGGCAGCCGTCGGCATGCGCATGCGCATGGAGGATGACAATCGCTCGTTCAATACCTTCGATGCCCATCGCCTGTTGCATTGGGCCGGATTGCAGGGCCAGGCCGGCCAGACCGCGCTGAAGAAGCGTCTGCTGGAGGTCTATCACTACGAGAACCACGACACCAGCGATGCCCAGGTGCTGGCGCGGGCCGCGGCCGACGCGGGACTGGATGAAGCGCAGGCGCGCGAGGTGCTGGCGTCCGGGCGCTATGCCGACGAGGTGCGCAAGGAAGAGGCCGACTGGCGCGACCGGGGCATCACGTCCGTGCCGTCGGTGATCCTCAACGGCAAGTACCTGGTGTCCGGCGGCCAGCCGGCCGACGTGTTCGAACAGGCGCTGCGCCAGGTGGCGCGCGAGGGCTGAGGCGGCGCCCTCGCGGGCAGCCCGGCCGCCGCATTCCGTCGACCGCCTTCAAGCCCGCACGATCGGGCCCACGTCCAGCACGTACATCTGCCGCTCGCCTTCGTGCACGGAATCGATGCAGACCTGGGTGCCGTCGCGGCTCCAGCGCGGATGCAGGTCGCAGCGGTTTTCCTTGGACAGCGCGGGATCGGCGTAGAAGCTGCCGAGATCGTGGCGTTGTCCCGTGCGCATGTCGTACAGGAACAGGATGCGTTCGTGCGTGACGGGATCGGGATAGGTATCGCTCAGCAGCCAGCGGGTGTCCACCGGCGAAAAAGTCATGTGGCCGTTCTCGGTGAGGATGCCGTCGCCGACCACTTGCACCTGGCCGCCGTCGGCATCCTCGTACAGGTGGTAGTGGATACTGCCGGCGTGCGGCCCCCACACGATGATCGAGCGGTCGTCGCGCCACAGCGGGTGCGAGATCTGGTATTCCGACTTCTCGTAGTCGAAGGTGCCGACCGCGTTCGGATCGAAGTCGGCGGCCAGCTGCGGCAAGGGATGGTCGGAGCATTCCAGCAGGCGCATGTCGCTGCCGTCCGGATTCATCGTGATGAGGCGGTGCAGGAAGCAGGTTTCGTCCTCGACCCGTTCGGTCCAGCGATGCAGGAACAGGATGCGGGTCGATGACGGGTTGATCTCGATGTGGCTGACCCAGTGGATGGCGCGCTCCATCGAGGCGCGCGGGTGGAAGTTGCGCAGTTCGGCATAGCTGACCAGCAGGCGGTGGTCGCCGCTGTCCAGGTCCAGGGCGTGGATGCCGTCGTCCGCCGGGGCGTTGGCCACCGGGCCCGGCGCGTGTTCGCTGTAGCCGATGGTCTGGTGCGTGATGTAGAGCCGCCGGTAGTCCACGCACAGCGCGTAGCGGCTGTTGGGTGCCGCGACGTAGATCGGCAGCGGCAGGTAGTGGGTTTCGCCGGTGGCGAGATCGTGCACCGCCGAGCGCAGGCCGGGATAGAAACCGCTTTCGTCGTCGCGGCGGCAGTTGTAGATCAGCTGCGGTTCGGCCTTGCCGTCCAGCCATTGCAGTTGGCAGCCCATCTGCCAGTTCCAGGCGGTGGTGGCGCCGACGGCGTGGTAGCGTCCGCCGTCGCACAGGTCGAAGTAGCCCACTTCGGCCTGCAGTTGCGGGGTGAGCACGGCATCCTTGAACGCGGTGCGATTGGCCAGCAGATAGCGGCCGTCACGGTGCCAGACGGTCTTGTTGTAGTAGCCGAAGAAATGGTGATGCGGCGCGGCGCCCAGGCGGCGGCAGGCGATGGGTGTGGTCATGCGAGTCATGGGTCGGGAAAAGAAGTTCAACCGGCGCTGATGTGTTCGGCCTCGATGACCTTGTTCCAGCGGGCGCGTTCGCGTTCGACGAAGGCGCGCGCCTCGGCCGGGGTGTTGCCCACCGGGGTCATGCCCAGGCGTTCGAGCCCGGCGCGGAACGCGGGGTCGGCGTAGACGCGGCGCAGGTCGGCGCTGATCTTCTCGATCAGCGCGTCGGGCACGTCCTTGCCGGCGGCCAGCGTGGTCCAGGAGGTGACCGTCAGGCCTGGCAGGCCGGCCTCGGCGGCGGTGGGAACGTCGGGCAGCGCGGCCGAACGCGTGGCGCCGGTGATGGCCAGCGCCTTGAGCTTGCCGGACTGGATGTAGCCGATGGTGGTGGGCACGTTCTCGAACAGCAGCTGGATCTGGCCGCCGAGCAGGTCGTTGAGGGCGGCCGAGCTGCCGCGGTACGGTATGTGTACGATCGGGGCCTGGGAGGCGGTCTTGTAGAGTTCGCCTACCATGTGTACCGAAGAGCCCACGCCGGCCGAGCCGAAGTGCAGCGTTTCCGGCTTGGCCTTGGCCTGCGCGGTAAGCTCGGCAAGGGTGGTGGCCTCCAGCGCTGGATTGGCCACCACAACGTGCGGCATCTCGGCGACGATGGTGATGAGCTTCAGGTCGTCGGCGGGGCGGTAGTTCAGGGTTTTGTAGACGCCGTAGGTGGCGTGCAGGCCGATGGAGCCGAGCAGCAGGGTGTAGCCATCGGGCCCGGAATCGGCCACGTATTTGCCGCCGATATGGCCGCCGGCGCCGGGCCGGTTCTCGACCACGACGGACTGGCCATAGAGCTTGCCCAGGTGTTCGGCGAGCAGGCGCCCCTGGATGTCCGAACTGCCGCCGGCCGTGAACGGTACGATGATCCGTAACGGTCGGTCGGGATAATTGGCTTGGGCCTGCACGGTGAACGGCAGGGCCGCGCCGGCGAGGGTCAGGCAAAGGGCTTGCAGGACGCGGCGGCGCCAGGGACGGCATGAAAACATGGTAATTCCCCACAGCAGTTGGATTTCAAGAGGGGCGCGAGTGACCACACCCTGGGAGCCACGAGTGTAGGAGTGGCGAGAGTATTTGAAAAAATTCTTTTTTCGGCATAGGCTATGCAGGTTTGCAATACCCTGTGACGCCATGAGCCGACCGCTGAATTTCCGTCAGATCGAAGCCTTCCACGCGGTAATGCTGGCCGGCACCACCACGGGTGCCGCGCAGATGCTGCGCACCACCCAGCCGTCGATCAGCCGCCTGCTGGCGCAGGCGCAGCAGGCCAGCGGCCTGAAGCTGTTCGACATGGAGCGTGGCCGCCTGCGTCCGACACGCGAGGCCAAGGACCTGTTCGACACCGTCAAGCGGCACTTCGTGGGCCTGGAGCGCATCGAGGATCGCGTGGCCGCCATGCGCCGCAGCGGCAGCGGCGTGCTGCGGCTGGCCTGCACGCCGGCGCTGGGCCTGGGCATGCTGCCGGGCGCGGTCGAGGAATTCGCGCAGCGCTATCCCGACGTGCACATCAACATGCAGACCGTGGGCAGCCAGTACCTGCGCGAAGGCCTGCTGCATGGCACCTACGACGTGGTGGTGACGACGGTGCCGCTGGACGGCGCGCACCTGGCGCTGCACAGCCTGCACGAGAGCGCGGCGGTCTGCGTGATGCGGCCCGACCATCCGTTGGCCGCGCTGCCCGCCATCGGCATCGCCGACCTGAACGAGCGCCGGTTGCTGGTGTTGAACGCGGACGACGACGTCTACCTGCAGCTGCGCGGCGCCATGCTGGCGCACCAGGTGCAGCCGGTGTCCGAAATCGAGACCACCTATTCCTCGACGATCTGCGCGCTGGCCGCTGCCGGCACCGGCCTGGGCATCGTCAATCCGTACATTGCCGACGTGTTCGCGCAGCAACTGGCGATAAGGCCGTTCACGCCGAGCCTGCCGGTGCGCGTCTGCATGGCTTATCCCGCGCAGACGGCGCCGTCGGTGGTGACGGAAGCGTTTGTCGACATCCTGACGCAACGCTTCCGGGCCATGGCAGACGTCGCCTGATCCGGGGCCTGGCGGAACGTCCGCGCAATTCGTGTTACTAAGTCTGCACTGCGTCCATTGTCCCTGGAGAATTCGCCCCATGTCCGCCGCCATCCCTCGAGTCCGGCATCGCCCCGCCGCCATCCGCCCGGGCGGAGCGGCGCGATGACGCCGCTCGCCGGACGCACGCTGGGGTTGGAGATGGAAATGGCGGTGGCGCGGCACGATACCGGCGCCAGCCACCCGGTGGCCGGCTACTTCGAAGCGCTCGCCGCGATCAAGGCCGCGCGCGGCGAAGCGCCGGACCTGGCGCGCATTGGCGAGCGGGCGGTCGGCGTTTCGGTGGCGGCGGGCGAGAGCGGGCTGGACAACGGCTTCAACCTGCTGGAAACCGCGTTCGCCCCGGTGTCCGAGCAGGAAGGCGGATTGGCCGAACTGGCGCGGCGCATCACGCGCGAGCTGCGCGATGCCTGCGCCGCGCTGCAAGCGGAAGGCGCGGTGCTGTTGAATGCGTCGGAACATCCGGATTGCACGCTGGATCCGCAGTGGTACGCGGCGGTGCACGTGCCGCGGCCGATCTATCACGAACTGGTCGGCCACCGCGAATGGCTGCACCGCGTGGGCATCGACGCCAAGGCCCAGAACAGTCCCTGCACCTCGGTGGACGTGTCGCAGGCGGCGCGCGCGCTGAACGTGGTGCTGGCGCTGGCGCCGGCCAGCATCGCGATCTTCGCCAACAGTCCGCTCGCGCAGGGGCGCGTGACCGGCCTGAAGGAAAACCGGCTGACCGTTTGGGACCGCATGTTCCGCCATTCGCGCTATGCCGGTGATTACTACCTGCAGCGGCTGCCCGAAAGGCCGTTCGTGGACCTGGGTGATTACTTCCGCTGGATGTTCGCGCCCGGCACGGCGAGCCGTTGCCTGCCCTTGGCCGTGGACGAGGGCTACAAGTCCGCCGCTGGTGTGTATCTGCACGGCGCGCCGTCGCTGTCGGCCTTCCTGGCGTCGGATGGCTGGCCGGGCCGGCGTTCGGACACCGGTGAAACGGTGACCATGACGCCGCAGGGTGGCCATTTCGAGTATTCGCAGTTCGCGCATTTCCTGGATGCGCGCTGGCGCTACCGGCTGGCAACGCCGCCGCCGCTGGAAGCGCTGCGCGAGGCCTGGCGGCGGCCGGGCGGTATCGAGGACCTGTACGCGGGCCTGGGCGCCATCGGTTATATCGAAGGCCGGGCGCCGGGCGCCGGGTTTGCCGACGCGCAGTTGCTGCGGGAGGCGGGGGCGTCGGTGGCGGCCACGCTGGTGATGGCGCCCTCCGCGTTGCAGCTGGGCCTGATGCGCAACCTGTCGCAGGCGGAAGACCTGCTGCGTTCGTGGGGTTGGTTGCGATTGCGCGCGATGCGCGCCGATGCCATGCGCGACGCGCTGCACGATCCCGCCGTGCGGGCCTTGGCGGGCGAGGTGCTGGCGGTGGCCGAGGGCGGGTTGGCGCGGCACGAGCGCCCTTGGCTGGCCTATGCCCGCTATGCGGTGGACGCGTGCAGCACCGGCGCCGACCGCATGCTGCGTCTGTGGCGCGAGCTGGAAGGCGACCCCAACCGGTTGGCGGCGATCTGCCGCGCGCGGGCCGTGGTGCCGCTGTAAACGGCAGTGGCAGCGGCAGACGGCGGGGCAGGCCCTGCACGGGCCGCCCGCAGCTTGCGGACGGCGCGCTTCAGACGCGCAGCAGCATGGGGTCCGGTCCCGGCGCCCGGTCCAGCAGCGCCAGCAACTGACGCTGCAAGCCATCCGGCGCGGCGCCCGTGCGCAACGCCTGCTTTTCATCGTCGGTCAACAGCCCGGCCAGTTCCTCCAGGCTGCCGCATTCCATCGAGTAGGCTTGCTGGGTGCGGGCGTCGATCTGCTCCAGCGATTTCCAGGCCGACAGCATATGGGCCTGGTGCTGGGTCTGGTCGCTGATGTTCGAGGTCAGCGTGCCAATGCCGCCATGGAACACCGGCAGCGCATTGGGACCGGCCGCCCACACCTTGCGCTGGTCGGCGAGATCCGCGTCCGCCTGGTTGGGATGGCCAGTGACCAGATTGACGAAAAACGAGGTGATCTTGCCCAGCGCGCCCGGCGCCGGCCGCTGCGGCGGTCCGCCGTGCATGATCTGGTAGGCCTTGCCGTTCTCGTCGAAGGTCAGCAGCAGGGTACGGGCGCGGGCCTGCGCCATCTCCGGGCCGGCCAGCGGGACGCGAACGCCGCGGGCGTTGACGGGCCGGGTGAACACCTCGGAAGGCATGTTGCTGCCGATGCCGCCATCGGCATAGACCTTCCTGCCGCCCTCCGCGGTTTCGATCGACACGGCCTTGAATGCGATCGGGAACGCCATCGAGATGCGCGCGGCATACGCCACCGGCATGTCCGGATGGGTGTCGGCGTCGAAGTACGTTTCGCCGGGCGGGGTCTTGCCCCAGCCGGTCAGCGTCAACTGTTTGAATTTGTCAGGCGCCAGCTGGTTCAGCAATTTCAGGTCGCCGAACGTGACCATGTTGTCCTCGTGCGGCTGATCGAAATCGGGCGTTTGCTGCAAAAGGGAAAGACGGGCGAGTTGCCTGTCGTCCAGCCGCCCCTGGTCCGCCAGGGCCACCAGTCTGTCCTGGAATGCCGGGGTGTTCCAGTGTTCCGTCAGATAGCTGCGCACGCTTTGGGCCGTGGTCTGATCGATCACCTTCAGCGACGCGAAGGCGGGCGCCAGGCCGCCTTCCATCCGCACGCCGGGATAGATGCGCGCGGCGTCGGCGCCACCCTTGAGCGCATCCAGCATGCCGGGGCGAAACAATGCGTCGGCCGGGCCTTTCTCGAATTGCGCCGCGCTCAGGCCGGCCGCCAGGCAGGTGGCGGTCAGCGCGCCCGCCGAGGAGCCCGCCAGGTGCTTGACACCCGCCAGCATGCCGGCCTTCTCCAGCTGGTCCAGCCCGGCGCTGTAGCCGATCCCCTTGGCGCCGCCGCCTCGCAGCACCATGTTCTCCAGCTGGGGCGCGGGACGGATGACCACGAACTTGTCGCCGCGTGGAATGATCTGCGGGCGGGTATCGACCGGGCCCAGATTGGACAGCAGTTCGGCGCGGGCGGCGTCGACCTTGAGCCGGTCCAGGGCCATGACGGCCTGCTTGCCGGCGGACTTCATGGCGTTGGCGAAATCCTTGCCGACGACGGAGCCGTCGTCCTTGCGCGCAAGGGCGTCGAAGGTGCGCTGGACGATGGAATCGAAACGGGTCTGCACGTCGCTGGCAAAGCCCTCGATGCCCTTGGCGCCCATCATGTCGGCAAGCGCGCTGGTCTCGCGCAGGAAGTACTGCTCGAAGGACTGCCTGGCCGAGTCCACATGCGCGGCGTTGCTGTCGGGGGTGACGAACAGGCCTTTCAGCTGGCCCAGCAGTGATGCGGGTTGTTGCGCGGGCGGCTGCCAGACGGAGGCGGCGGCGCTGTTCTGGATGGCGCTGGAAATTCCGTTCATGCCAGGGCTCCCGGTGTGGTCGTGCCGGCCACGGCGGCCGCCGTGCCGTATGCGATCTGCGCGTCTTCCAGCGCCAGGTTGCGGACCAGGGCGCGCGTGTCGCTCGCCTGTGCCACCTGGTATTGCAGCCAGCGCGGCCACGTGTCGTCGTCCAGGCTTGTGAGCGCGATACGGCCGGTCGCGGTGATGAACTGGCGGCTGTCCAGGCCGACCACGTAGGCGTGGCCGCGCAACGCGTTCTGGTTGATCAGCAGCGCGCTCTTGATGACCGCGCGGCGCAGGGCGCCTTGCAGGGCGGCGGCGTCGTGCAGGAAGAAGTCGGCCAGCAGCAACCGGTTGGATGGGTGCAGCGTGATGCGGCCGGGCAGGTCGTCGAACAGCAGATCGAACTGGCGCGCGCCGATGGGCAGGGCGTCCAGTCCGCAAGCCCGGGCCAGGCGCGCCAGGTCGTGCTCGGCCTGGCGCGCATCGCCTTGCGGCCCGCGTGGCAGCGCCGATGCGGAGGAGGGGTCGTGCGCGAGCGGTCGCTCGAGGCGATCGAGTTCGCGCAGCAGCGCATCGGCGGTGTCATGCAGCGCCTGGGCATCGCAAGGCGAATACAGCGCAATGCTGAGACTCGGGCCGAGTTCAGGGGAAATGCCGCCGATCAGGCCTGCGCCCAGCCGTGTATCGAAGCCGCGACGCAGCAGCGCTTCGCCTTGCGGATCGTCAAAGCCGGGGGCGTCGTTGAAGGCGTGGCGCCAGGCCGTGAGGACTACGCTGCCGTCATAGGCATTGCGGGCCATGCCCACCTGATGGTGGTCGTCCACCGGCGCGGCCCACTGCGCGGGCTGTTGCGTGTCGTTGGAATGGAAATGCGCGTGCGTGTATTGCGCGGCCGCTTGCGCGATGTCGAAGAGGGAGTTTTGCGCCATGAAGAGCTCGCCGAGTGGAAATCACTCCCTGAGTAACCGCGGACCCTCTCCGGGTTCCCAGTCGGGGCTGGGATTCGCGCGATGCGGGTGCCATAATGGCGGCTCTTCAATTTCGTGCCTACGGCCAACCGCGCAAGACGACGCCGGTATCGCCCTCCATCATCGTGTCAGACTCCCACTTCGCCCAGGCGCTTTCCGAACTTGGCCAGGCGCTGGGCATTCCCGCCTTGGCGCCGGCCGAGGGCGGGCTGTGCCAGCTGGCGTTCGATGGCCGCCACTTGGTGCAACTGCTGGCGCACGGCGCGCGCGGCCAGATCCTGCTGTCATGCGCGGTGGGCGGCGGCAAGATGGACGGGGCGCAGGCGCTGTTGGCCGCGCAGGGCAACTTCCTGCAGGCGGGCGGCGGCGTGGTGGCGTGCGCGGCGCCGGACGGCCGCATGCATCTGCAACTGGGCGTGCCGCGCGAACAATGCAACGCCCAGGCGCTGCTGGCGGCGATCGATGCGCTGCTCAACCAGGTCGAGGCCTGGGAAAAACGCGGCGCGCGCGCCGAACCGGACGCGCCGCGGCGCACCCCCACATTCATGCGGCAGTCGGTATAGCGCCGGCGGCCGGCATGCGCCGGCCGGACGGGTCAGCTGGCTTTCTGGATCACGCCCTTGAGCGAGTCGGCGATCTGCTTGGTGATCGTGCTCTGGATTTCGATCAGCATGGTCCATTGCTGCACTTGCTGCTGCATCTTCAGCATGTCCGCCTGGGACACGCTGCCGTCGGCGTTGGTGCGCATGGTCGACAGGGTCGTCTGCAGGTTGCTTTCCTGCGAGCGGATGCTGTCGTAGATCGTGTTGTTCACGCTGTTGAAATTCAGGCCGGACGAGCCGGTCAATCCGTTCAGTGCCATGGTGCGTCTCCTAGCGGGTCGAGCGAGAGAAGGGGGAAGGCGGCGCGGCCGTGCGCGCCGTTGAATCAAGCGTCATGCCGGCCAGCACCTCGCGCGCCGCGGCGGCGGCCTGCGCCACCGCCTGGCATTGCTGGAAAGCGACGGGCACCAGGCCCGAGTCCAGACGCTCGCGGGCGGCCTGTTCGAGCGTGGCGAGCCGTTGCGACAACGTGGCGCGCAGCTCGGCGCCGCCGGGCGCGGCAAGGCGTTGTTCCAGTTCGGTCAGGGCGGTCGGTGCGTTCATGGTTGCGAAATGGGCGGTTCAGGGGGTCAGCGCGTCACGATGGCCGTGCGCGGGCCTTCGAAGATGATGCGGGTGTTTTCCACGGCCACCAGACGGTACTTGCGGTAGACGCCGCCCACCAGCAGCTTGCTGCCGTCTTCGAGCACGACAAAGGGTTGGGCGCCGCCCACCACGCTGCGGATCACGAAGGGCACGCTGTCGGCCGCCGCAGTGGCGCTGGCGGCGGCCAGCCTGGCGACGCCGAGATGGCTTTTGTTGAAGTCGTCGAGCGTCTCCTGCAGGCGCGCCTGCTGATCGTCGTCGAGCGCGCCGGCGGCGATTTCGAGGTGATCGGGTTTCCAGGTCAGGGTGACGCCGGAAAGGCCGGCATCCACCAGCCGGCTGGAAAGCGTGTCGCTTACCTGCTGGGTCAGCGCGATATCGTTGCCCAGCACGGTCATGCCGGGCAGCTGCGCCCGCAGCGCGTCCAGCGCCGAGGCGCGCTCTCGCGCGCTGCTGGCGATGCCGGCGACAATGAGGCGGCCGTCGCCCTCGTAGCGCGGCTCATAGCGCACGTTGAAGGCGCGCAGCGCCGTGCTTGCGGTGCGCACCGCGGCGTCCTCGTTGCTGATGCGCATGGCCGGCATCGGCCAGATCTGCGACAGCGCCGCCGCCACGGCGTCCTGCTCGGCGGCGTTGCGCACCCAGCCCGATACCGTCACCACGCCGTCGCGCGCCATCGAGACATGCAGCCGCGAGGCCAGTCCCATGCGTTCGAAGACCGCGGATATCTGCCCCACGGATTTTTCCGCCGCGGCCAGGCGCGGATCGACCTGCGGCGCGCGGCTGGCGGTGGATTGCGGCATCCATGCCAGGAAAATGGCGACGACGACGGTCAGCACCACGGCCGCCAGCCCGAGCAGCACCGGCCAGGAGTCGCGTTTGCGACGTCGGCCTTGTATCGGCGGCAGCGGCAGGCGCCGCTCCAGCAGACGTTCTTCGTCCGGGTTGGGCGCCGCCGCCGCGGGCGCGACGGACGGCGCGGCCGCATCGTCGGCGGCGGCCACCACCACTGCGCCGCCGGCCAGCGCATCGTTGGCGGCGTCGGGCGGATTGGCCCAGGGGTCGCCGCGCCGGGCGACGGTGATCCAGACCGGACCCAGCGGCACGGGACGGTTGAATGGCGTGCGCGGCTGGCCGCCGGCCGGATCGGCCGGCGCGCCGTCATCGTTCGCCAGGTCCCAGCCGGTCTCGCCGATGCGCAGGCGGGCGGCGCGCGGACCCATGCCGTCGTCGGCCAGCACGATGTCGCAGGCCGGGTCGGCGCCCAGCACCGCGCCATCGGCGGCCAGGCAACGGGCGTCGCGATGCAGGCCGGACAGCACGCGCAGTTCCAGTGCTTCGCTCATGAGGGGGCTCCGGTTGCGGGTGTCTTCACAGATCCACCCGGGCCAGCGGCTGCACGTTGATTTCCTGGGTCAGCTCCTGGTAGGACAGCACTGGCAACTCGTACAGGTCCTGCTCGATCATCTTGCGCAGGTAGCGCCGGATGTCCATCGAGGTCAGCAGCACGGGCTTCTGGGCTGCCGCCGTCAGGTCGCCGGCGACGCGCTTGATGTTGTCCACCAGCTTCCTGGAGGCATTTGGGTCGAGCGCCAGGTAGCTGCCGGCCGAGGTCTGGCGGATGGCGCCGCGCACGGTTTCTTCGACGTTGGGCGCCAGCAGGTAGGCCGGCAGGATGTTCTGGCCGCTGGAGTACTTGTAGCTGATGTGGCGCTTGAGAGAGACGCGCACGTATTCGGTCAGCAGCACCGAGTCCTTTTCCTTCTGGCCCCATTCGATCAGCGCTTCCAGCACCGCGCGCAGGTTGCGCACCGAAATGTCCTCGGACACCAGCCGCTGCAGGATCTCGGCGATCTTCTGCACCGGCATCACCCGCAGCGCTTCCTTGACCAGGTCGGGGAAGCGGTCTTCCATGGCCGTCAACAGGAAGCGCGTTTCCTGGATGCCGATGAAGTCCGACGAGTATTTCTTCAGCACGAAGGCCAGGTGCCAGGTCAGCACCTGGTGCGGGTCCAGGAACGGGATGCCGGCGGCCGTCAAGGTGGGCGCCAGGCCGGCGTCGACCCAGAGCGTCGGGACGTTGGGCAGGAAGCGCTTGTCGGTTTCGTAGGGCACCTGCAGCGCCTGCAGGTTCTGTTCCGTGTCGCGCACCAGCACCGCGCCCGGCCGCAGCTTGCCCTGGGAGACCGGCACTTCGGACAGCAGGATGTTGTAGCTGTCCGCCGGCAGCGCGTCGTTGAAGCGCAGCTGGATGCCGGGGAACGGCACGCCCAGGTCGAAATAGAGCGCGCGACGGATCTTCAGCAGTTCTTCGTTGAGCTCGTCGGCGTCGAAGCTGCGTTGCAGCGCGGCGGCCACGTCGATCATCAGCGGCAGGGTGGGCGCGAACTCGGCGCTGCCGTCGGCGCGTGGCCTGGCCTGCGGCTTCTGGCCGTCGGCCGCCAGGGCGGGGATCTCGGTGATCTCGCCGGTCTTCTCGTCCACCACCTTGCGCGTGCCGCGCAGCAGCACGAAGCCGATGGTGCCGACCACCGCGGCCAGCGCCAGGAAGGTCAGGGTCGGCATGCCCGGGATCAGGCCCATGCCGATCGCGATGGCGGCGGCGATCAGCAGCGCGCGCGGTTGCGCCAGCACCTGGGCGCCGATGTCCTTGCCGACGTTGGAGGGGCCGTCGCCGGTCTGCACCCGGGTCACGATGATGCCGGCGCAGATGGCGATGAACAGCGCCGGGATCTGCGCGATCAGGCCGTCGCCGATGGTCAGGATCGAATACACCTGCACCGCCTCGCCGGCGGACAGGCCGCGCTGCATGGTGCCGATGAGGACGCCGCCCAGCAGGTTGACCGCGACGATGATGAGTCCGGCGATGGCGTCGCCCTTGACGAATTTCATGGCGCCGTCCATGGCGCCGTACAGCTGGCTTTCCTTTTCGACCACCGAGCGGCGCTTGCGCGCCTCGTCCATGTCGATGGTGCCGGCGCGCAGGTCGGCGTCGATCGACATCTGCTTGCCGGGCATGGCGTCCAGAGAGAAGCGCGCCGCCACTTCGGCCACGCGCTCGGCGCCCTTGGTGATGACCACGAACTGCACGATGGTGAGGATCAGGAACACCACCAGGCCGACAATGAGATTGCCGCCCACCACGAAGTTGCCGAAGGTCTCGATGATGTGGCCGGCATCGCCCTGCAACAGGATCAGGCGGGTGGTGGCGATCGAGATGCCCAGGCGGAACAGCGTGGTGACCAGCAGCACCGAAGGGAACGACGAGAACGCCAGCGGCGATGGCAGGTACATGGCCACCATCAGCAGGATGGCCGACAGCGTCATGTTGGCGCCGATCAGCACGTCGACCAGCGTCGTGGGCAGCGGCAGGATCATCATGAAGATGATCGAGACGATCAGGACCGCCAGGACGATATCGTTGCGGCTGGTGGCGGCGGCGACGACGCGGTTCAGGGCTTGCATGGGGCGGCTCAAGTCGTTTCTGCTTCGGTGGGCGCGGCCGCCGGGGCGGGGCGCAGGGCAACGTAGGCGCGCATGGCCGCGGCGGCCTCGTCGCGCCGCTCCAGGGCCAGCAGGGCCTGCGAGCGGATCAGGTGGAACGAGGCGTCGACGCCGCCCTGCATGGCCAGCAGGTCGAGCGTAGCCAGGGCGGCTTCGGATTTGCCGGCGCGCAGTTGGGCCAGCGCCAGGGTGGCGAGCTGGCGGTTGTCGGCCAGGCCCAGTGTGCGCAGCGCATTCAACAGCACCGCGCTCTTTTCCGGGCGGTTGTTTTCCAGATAGACATAGGCGAGCAGGCTGAGCAGTTCGCGGGCGTCGGGCGTCAAGGGCATGGAGGCGTTCATCCCTGGTACAGCGCGCTGCGATACATGGCGACCAGTTCGCGCAGGCCAGCTTCGTCCTTGAGCAGGCGCACCGCGCGGTTGAGCACGCGGGCGTCGTCGGCGCTGCGCTCCGGGCCCTGTTCGGCCGCGGCGCTCAGGCCTTCCAGCGTCGATTGCAGGGCCTGCGCGAACTTGCCCGGCAGCAGCAGGTCGCGGTTGGACACCGTGGGGCGCAACTGGTTGTCGAGGTAGCGGTCGATGTTGGGCGTGTCGAGCAACTGGGCCAGCTGCGCCTTGACGCCGTCCGCGGGAGGCGCCAGTTCCTGGCGTTCTGGCAGGTGCTGGCCCGCCGCCTCGCGGCCGGCGTAGGAGATGCCGTCCAGGCCGCGGTCGAAGGCAAAGCTGTTGATGCGCATGTCGGACATGATTCGGGGTCTCCGTCGTGGGTCAGTCGGTGCGCGTGTCGTCGAGCCAGCGCGCAAGCTGCTCCACCGTACGCCGCAGCGCCGGCGCGTCGGCCCGGGCCGCGGGCAACCGGGCCAGCGCCAGCAGCCGCGGGATACCGTCCTGGTCGCGCAGGGCAGCCTGCACCGCCAGGCCCTCCAGGCGCGAATGGTGGGCCCGCCGCCAGGCGCGCAGCAGGCGCTGCGCGGCGTCGTAAGGCACCGGTTCCGAGACATAGACCAGCACTTCGTCGCCGATGGGCTCGATGGCAAGGCGGCGTCCCGAATCCAGTTGCAGGGCCAGGTTGCCGCGCGCGCCCAGCGCCAGCCGCTCCAGGCCGATGCTTTCACCGAATGCCCCCAGGGCGCCATCATCCAGGCCATTCATTCGTATTCCTCGTCGATGGCCGCATCCAGGGCCAGTTGCGCCGCGCCCAGGACCGATTGGCGTGCGTCGGCGTCCGGGTACATCGGCACGGGCAGGTCCTTGAGCACGGCGCGCACCCCGCCCAGGAATGCGATGCGCGCCGAGACGCTGTCGACGCCGTGGCTCGCGGCCAGCGCCGCGAAGCGGGATTCGGAAATCCACTTCTCGTTGCTGATATTGACCAGATCCTGCATCAGGCGGTCGGCCGCCAGCGGCTTGCCGTGTTCGAGCGCCATTTTTTCGCCCAGTTCGCCGCAGCCGTCCAGCACCGTGACCGCCACGCCGAGCTGGTACAGGTCCTGCATCAGGGCCTGCAGCCGGTCGGGGCTGGTGGACGGACGGGCGGCTGCCAGGTCCTGGCCCAGGGCCTGGATCAGTTGCTGCAGGCCGCGGCCCACGTCCTTGCCGCCGAATCGTTCCAGCGCCAGCGACAGGGTCCTGGCCAGCGAGGCCTCCCCCAGCACCACATCCTGGTAGGTGCGCTGGAAATCAGCCACGCCGCGCGCGTCGTCGGCATAGCCGGCCGCCGCCCCGACAGTGTTCAGGCTGGCGCGTATCTGCGGGCCGCTTTCCAGTTCGAGATCGGCCAGGGCTTCGCGCAGTCCGTCCAGGATTTCTTCGGATGCGCCCTGCTGTTCACCTTGCCGCAGCGCGTATTGCAGGCCCAGGTACTGGCGGGCCGCATCGCCGAACGCCCGGGCGGCGCCCTGGCGCGGATCGGCCTGGCCGGTCAGCAGGTGGCGGGCCAGTTCCACCAGTTTTTCCTGGGCGTCGGCGTCATGCGATTCGGCCAGGTAGGCCATGATCGCCTCGGCGCCGAGCAGCTGCTGCGCGGGGTCCCGGCCAATCTTGCGTTCGGCGTGATGCTTGTCCTCGGTCTTCTCGGCCATGTGCAGGCTGAGTTCCTCGGCCGAATCCGCCAGCGAGATCTCGCCCTCCACCGTTACGACGGCCTGGCCCAGCATCGTGCCGACCTGCTGCTGGCCGTGCTGGATGTCGGCATGCGAGGTCGTGGACGAGTAGGCGGAGGCGGGCAGGCCGGCGTCGATACGGTTCATGGGGGCGCGGGGAAAGGCGGCCGGAGGCCGCGCACAGTCAGGGGTAGTAACGGTTGGGCTGGAAAAGTTCCATTGCCCCGCGATGGAACCGCGGCGCGGGTTTGGTTACCAACAAGGCTTGCGGGCATCCCGGCGGGCGACAGGCAGTGGGATGTGGGTTTCTTTCAGGGTTAACCCGGGTTCTGCGTCCATTGTGGCGGGCCCGACGGTGCAAGGAGAACGGATATGTCCACGGTAACCGGGGCGGGCGCGAGCGGCATCGCGGGTATGGATTTGGGCAGCATGGATCTGGAGACGGCCCTGATGGCGGTCCAGAGCCAGCGGGCGCAATTGCTGGAGACTTCATTGCGCCAGCAGCTTGATTCGGTCAACGCCCGCAACACGCAGATGGCGAGCTTGAACGAGTCGATCACCGCCAAGGGCGCGCAGAACAACAAGCTGGAAGCGTCCAACGTGTCGATGCAGCAGCAGATCGCCGAGCTGAAGGACCTGCAGGGGCGGCTGGCGGCCAGCAAGTGTCCCAATCCGGAGGGCTGGTACGGCCTGTCCTGGGGGCAGGGCGATGACAAGGCGCTTTCCCATGCCACCCTGGACCAGATCAAGCAGGCCGGGCTGACCGTGCCGGGCGGCGCCGATGCGCCCCGCGATGTGGACCGCAACGGCACGATGGATGCCAAGGGACGGGTGGTGCAGGGCTGGGTCGACCAGATCTCGGCCAAGGTGGCCGGCCTGGAGGCCAGCATCAAGGAAAACACCGCCAGCATCGAGACCAACAAGAACGACATCACGGCAGCCAAGAACCAGGTGGACAGCCTGGGCAACACCCAGCAGATGGAAATGTTGCGCCTGCAGGGTCTGACCAACAAGCGCAATGAGGCATTCGACGTGATGACGAACTTCCTCAAGAAAATGCAGGACAGCCGCTCTTCCATCATCGGCAACATGCGCTGAGGGCGGCGCACAAAAAAAAGGGGCTGGCGTGGAACTCGCGCGGCGGCCTGGTTACTCAAGCTGCATGCGGGGCCGGTGGCATGCCGGCGCCAGGGGAAAACCCGGAGGCCACGGGCACCGGAACCCCTTACCTATCGGAGACAGGCATGAATTCACCTCTGGCCGGCGCGAACGGCGCCAGCAGCATCGGCGGCATCGACCTCTCGAGCATGGACCTGGAGACCGCCCTGATGGCGGTCCAGAACGAGCGCGTCAAGTTGCTTGATGCGCAGCTGCAGAACCAGATCAAGGAGGTGCAGGGCCGCAACGAGCAGATAGCCAAGCTGAACGACGCCATGAACAGCCTGAACGCGCTCGCGGGGCTGTTCAAGTCCGGCAAGGACGGCGCCACCAAGATGCAGGATGGAGACATCCCGGACTGGAACAAGGCGGGCACCGCGAATGACAACCGCTACAACCAGATGCGCGACGCCATGTGGAAGGCGATGGGCGAAGCCGGCATGGACCTGAACACCGACAAGTATCAGCTGCAGGTGGATGGCGGCATCAGCAAGGTCACCAAGGGCAGCCTCGATACGGCGATCCAGGCCATCAAGAACAAGGTGGACGGGCTGTCGAACACCCAGCAGATGGACATGACGCGCCTGCAGGGCATGACCAACAAGCGCAACGAAGCGTTCGATGTGATGACGAACTTCCTCAAGAAGATGCAGGACAGCCGGTCATCAATCATCGGCAACATGCGCTGATAAATCCCCCTCACTCCTTTTTTCCTTATCCCGGAACGCGCCATGAGCCTCAAGAAAACCGCCGAACAGATTCACGCCGACGCCGAGCGCGCGCTGGACGAGGCCCGCCGGGCCCTGGAACGGGCCGACGATTTCTACCGGGACCAGGGGCTGAACCCGGAAAAGGTGCGCGCGGTGACGGCCGCCCGCCTCGGGCCCCAGGAGCGCGAACAGGCCGAGGCCCTGGTGCGCCAGGACATGGAGGCCATCGAGGCCGAAGTGGCGCAGGAAATGGCACGCCAGAGCTTCGCCAACGCGCCCGTGTCGGGCGGCGTGAAGAAAATTCGCCCCATGGTGTAAGCCCCCGGGCTGACGCAGGAGAACCCGATGAGCCTGACTCCCGAAGAGAACGCCGCGCTGGCGCGGAACCTGAGCGCCGCCATGGAAGACGCCACCGGCGGGCTGGCCAGCTATCTGCGCGCGGGCGGCAAGCTCGGCGACGTGCTGGGTCTTGAGGGCGCGGAGCTGGAAGCGATGTACTCGCTCGGCCACGCGCTTTACGAGCAGCAGCGCTACGACGAAGCCTTCAAGGTGTTCTCCGCCCTTGTCACCTATGACCATACCGAGCCGCGCTACGGCCTGGCGCTGGCGGCAGCCAACCGCATGCTGGGTCGCCACGAGGATGCGCTGCGCCAGTATCTGCCGGCCATCATGGCGGATCCGCTGGACCCGGCGCCGCTCTACTACAGCGCCGAGTCGCTGGTGGAGATGGGACGCATTGAGGAGGCCATCGAGGCGCTGGACACTGTCCAGGCCATGTGCGACGGGCAGGAACAGCACGCGGCCGTGGCCGCGCGGGCGCGAATGCTGCGCGACGCGCTGGCGGGGCCACGGGCCTGAACCACGCACGGCGCCGACGGCGCCGGATCACGAGTTACGGGAGCCATTCCATGAACATCAACTCCGCAGGCGGGGCAGGCGCCAATCTGCCGCAGAATCTCGACGACCTGGCCGCGTCGCCCGACGTCATCAAGAGCGTCCTGGAGAACGCGCGGATGATCGCTTCGGAAAACGAGGCGATCAAGCAGAAGCTGCTGGGCGCCATGGGCGCGACCGGGCCGGTCGATCCCAAGGACCTGGCGTTGATCAGCGCCGAGATCGGCCAAAAGCTGCAGGATGCCCTCGGCGGCCTGCGTGGCCTGCCGGCGCCGGATGTGACCCAGGGCGCTGGCCCCGTGTTCGACGCCATGTCGCGCCTGAGCGAGCAGGAGGTGCAGACGGACATCTATGCCTTCATGGCGTTGTTCCAGCAACTGGCGCAGACCATGCGCAGTTCGGCACGCGAAGTGCGCGCCAACGAACTTCAGGCGCAGGTCGACACCCTCAAAGGGGCGGCGCAGGAAATGCGTGACGCCGCCAAGGACCGCATGATTGGCGCCATGACACAAGGCGCCTTCCAGATCTTCGGCGGCCTGGCCCAGGCCGGTTCGGGTGGCCTGCAGCTCGGCGTGCTGGCCAAGGGTGGCGCGGGCGCCGAGGCGCGCGCGCGCAGCCTGTCCGACGTTGGTGGTGGCGTGTCCGGGGTCGCGGGCGGCATCGGCACCATGATCAACGCCTCCCAGGAGCAGAAGGCGGCGGAACACGAGGCTCGCCGCTCCGAACTCGAGGCCCAGTCGAAAGTGCACGAGTCCGGCATGCAGCAGGCCAGCGAGATGGCGCAGCAGATGATGGATGTGATCCGCGACGTGCGCGACAAGCTGGCGGCGATCGAACAATCGCGCATGGAAACGAACCGCGGCATCGCCCGCAATATCTGATTCCGTGAACCACGGGAAACCGACATGACTTCGATCTCTTCCACTTCCGCCGGCATCGCTTCCGGCACACCGCTACCGGGCAATGATGGGGCGGCGGCGGACGCCCGCGCGCAGGCGGCCCAGTCCACGGCGCGGGTGCGCGAGCTGTTGGATGCCTTCGTTGGGATGGCCGGCTCGCTGCCGACGGGGAAGACGGCGGGGCCGTCCCCTGCCGGCGATGGCTTGTTCAACGGCAACGGCGCGCCCGCGCTGGAACCGCCGGCGCAGTCGTTCTCGGCCAACGACATGATCGATCTGCTGCGCAGCATCCGCTCCAAGTCCGACGAGGCGCAGATATCCAGCGCCAAGGAAAACCTGTCGGCGGCGCGCACCAAGATGGAAAAGAACAACGAAGCGCAGCTGCAGAAGATCCAGGACTACGTCAAGAAGTGCGAGGAGGCCGCGAGCAAGGGCATCCTGGGCAAGATCTTCGGCTGGATCGGCAAGATCGCCGCGCTGGTCTTCTCGGCCATCGCGGTGGCCGTGCTCGCGGCCGGCACCGTGGCCTCCGGCGGCGCCGGCGCGCCCTTGCTGGCCCTGGCGGTCATGGCGCTGATCAGTTCGACGATTTCGTTGGCCGACCAGATATCCAAGGAATGCGGTGGCCCCGAAATCAGCCTGAGCAACCTGATGACGACTGTTGCCAGCAAATTCCTGCAGGCCTGCGGCGTTGACGAGGAAACCGCGCAACGCATCGGCAAGGTGGTGGCCGGTGTCATGGGGTTGACGTCACCCGCCCTGCTGATGCTCGAGCCGGGACTGCTCGGCGACCTGGCGGGCGGCATCGCCGAACTCGCGGGCGCCGACAAGACCACTACCATGGCGCTCACGATGGCGTTCTCCCTTGCCGCCACCATTGCGGTGGGCGCGGTCACCATCGCGGCCACCGGCGGAGCCTCCACCCTCAGCACGATGGCACGGGTGGTCGGCGCCGCCGGCCAGATCACCCAGGGCGTGACGCAGGTGGCGCAGGGGGCGGTCAACATCTCCGTGGCCAAGACCAAGAACGAAGCCGACAACATCCAGGCCGACAAGAAGGAAATGGACGCCTATGCCCGCAAGCTGCAGGCCAGGATGGAAGAAGCCCAGGAGGAGATCACCAAGGTGATCAAACAGATGGAAGAAGGCCTGCGCCAGGTGTCGCAGATGATCAACGGCGCCGCCGATAGCATGTCGCAGATCACCGCCAACATCGGCAAGCGGATGGCGGTCTGATGCCGCGCCCGCAACCGAACCCGCATCGAGGAATGGACATGGCCGATAGCGCAATGCAACGTGATGAGTTTGGCGAGGCGCTTTACCGCGGACTGGAGGCGTTGCCTTCCAACGACCGCCTGACGCCCGAGCAGCTCGAGGTGGTGTATGCGCTGGCCTATGCCCACGTGGCGCAGGAACAATACGCGCAGGCCTTGCCCGTCTTTGCGTTCCTGGCGCAGTACGGCCCCACGCGCAAGCACTACCTGATCGGACTGGGACTGTGCCTGCAGATGCTGGGGCGCCCGGAAGAGGCCATCAACATCTTTTCGTTGGTGCTGACGTTGTATCCCGATTCGTTGCCGACGGCCTTGCGGATCGCCGAATGCCAGCTGGCGGCGCGCCAGTTCGACCAGGCCCGGCGCACGCTGCAACTGTTGAGCGCGGCCGACGTCCCCCCGCAGGTGCGGGCCCGCGCCGAGGCATTGTTGCAACTCTCTTCGCGCGAGGCCGCGTCATGAAAGATGAACGATAGCGCCGCTCATTCCGTATCGACCGCAGCGGATCAAGCCGTCTCCCAGGAGACGGCTGTTGTGCTTTCAGCGGAGGATGCCCGTCTGCTGGCCGAAGTCGGCTTCCTGGCCGCTGGCGGAGGGGACAGCCTGCGCGCCGAGACCATTTTCAACGCCCTGCGCCGCCTGCGGCCCGATCGCGCCTATCCGGTGGTGGGGCTGGCGGTGGCATGGATGAATGCGGACCGTGCGTCGGACGCGGTGCGGCTGCTGGAAGGCGCAGTGCTGGCCGATCCGGCCGAGCAGGTCCTGGTGGATGCGTGGCGCGGGTTCGCGCTGCAGCTGGCCGGCCGCCGCGCGGAAAGCCGGCGCCTGCTGGAAACGCTGGTCGACGGCGAGACCGAGGGCGCGCGACTGGCGCGCGGCCTGCTGGGGCTGGCGCCGGCCGCCGGTTGATCCGGGCGGGGTGGTTTGTCGATCGATACTCTGGAGCTAGGGAACATGGAAATCACAGCGCTCACGGCCGCCTTGGCGCCGTTGTCACCCACACCGGGTCCGCAGCCGTCCGAGCTTGCGGCCCGAAGGTTCGCCGCGATCATGAACGCGCCCGAACCGCAGGCGCCCGCGCTTACCGGCCTGCAGGCCGCGCTGCAAACCGCCTTCGCGCCCGCTGTAGACGCAGCCCCGGCCACGCTCGGCAACCAGATCCTGGCCAGCCTGCGCAGCACCACGACGGAGTATTCGGAGAAGTGGCAGAACATCTCGGGCCGCCTGGACGCGATGTCGTCCGCGCCGGCCATCGCCGACATGCTGCGGTTGCAGGCCGACCTGGTGCAGGTGTCGGTGCAGTACGAGCTGGTCGGAAAGGCCGTCTCGCGCACCACCCAGAACATCGATTCGCTCGTCAGGATGTCCTAATGCAAGCTGTTCCAATGCCGTCTTCTTTCGCCGTCGATGGCCGCGCCCATGGCGGACCGCTGTCGCGCCTGCGCTGGCTGCTGCTGGGCCTGGCATTGCTCCTGGCCGCCTGCGGCGCCCGCGTGGAGCTGTTTTCCGCCGCCAACGAGAGCGAGGCCAATGAGGTGCTGTCGGTGCTGCTGGATGCCGGGATAGCGGCGCAGAAGGCCACCACCAAGACCGGCGTGGCGGTGTCGGTCGACGGGCAGCAGGTGGCCCGCGCGCTCGACATCCTGCGTTCCCGCGGCCTGCCGCGGGAACGCTTCGACGGCATGGGACAGATTTTCCGCAAGGAAGGACTGGTGTCGTCGCCGCTGGAGGAACGCGCCCGCTACATTTATGCGCTGTCGCAGGAGCTGACCAACACGCTGTCGCAGATGGATGGCGTGCTGGCCGCCAGGGTGCATGTGGTCTTGCCGGAGCGTGGGGGCGTGGGCGAGAACACCACGCCGTCCACCGCCGCGGTGTTCATCAAGCACCAGACCGGCTACAACCTGGATGCGTTGCAGCCGCAGATCCGCAAGCTGGTCACCCACGCGATTCCGGGGCTGACGGAAGACCGGGTCTCGATCGCCCTGGTGTCGGCGCAGCCGGCCGCGGCGGCATCGGCTGTCGCCGGCGGTAGCCGTCACGTCCTGGGCATCGAGGTCGGCGAGGGATCGTCGGCCACGCTGATAGCCTGGATGACGGCGCTGGTCCTGCTGGTGCTGTGCCTGGCCGGCGCCCTGGGCTACCTGCTGTGGCGCCACGGCATGCCGGGCCGCGTCCGGCCCGAGCGCCGCGAACCCGTGACCGAGGCGCGCTAGCGATGGTCGCGGCATCGACGCTGCTGGATCGCAGGTTGGTCGAGTTCAACCAACTGCCCAGTCGCACCCTGCATCCCAGCCGGCACGCCGCGTATGCGCCGCGCCCGGCATTGGCGCTGGTGGCCGCCGCGCCCGCCCTGGCGCCGGCGTGGCACCGGCACTGGTCGCGCGAGATCCTCGAGACGCTGGGCTTGCGGCAGCGCCCCGTGACCGATCCGGACCATCCGGAGCTGGCGCTGGCCTTGCTGGCGCCGGACGCGATGATGCGATGCGCGCGCCAGTTGGGGGCGGTGCTGTGCGGCCCGCGCCTGCGCCGCGCCATCGCCGGCGACGAGGTGCGCGCGCTCATCGCCGACCTGGGCGGGGACCTGCTCGCGTTCTCGCGCCGCACCGCCGCCAGCCTGCATGGCGGCCTGGCCGACAGCGTCGCCTGGACCGTGGCCGACACCACCGCCGCGATCGACTCGCTGGGACTGGGTGCGCTGCGCGCCGCCTGGAGCGGCGCCGGCCCCGAACTGGCGCGCCGCGCCGAATTGAAACTGCCCGACGTGGCCACGCCTGCGCCACCCCTGCCGGCGCCGCAGGCCCTGACGCTGGGCTTGTCGCTCCTGAAGCAAACGGATCCCACATGGCTTTCCTCATTCCCCGCGATCCGCTGACGCCGCGCAGCGCGGACACCGACGCCGCGGGCCGCATCGATCCGGCCGCGCGCGTGCTGCGGGCCGCCGAGCTGCTGGCCTGGGCCGACGCGGAGCGGCTGTTGGCGCATGCGCGGGCGCAGGCGGACGCGATCATCAGCGGCACCCAGGCGGCCTTCGAGGCGGAACGCCAGCGCGGCTACGAGGAGGGCCACGAGGCGGCGCTGTTGGACCAGGCCGAGAAAATGATCGAGACCGTGGGCCGGACGGTGGATTATTTCGCCGGCGTCGAAAACGAGATGGTCGAGCTGGTGATGTCGGCGGTGCGCAAGGTGGTCGACGGCTTTGACGATCGAGAGAAGGTGATGGTGGTGGTGCGCAATGCCCTGGCCGTCGTGCGCAACCAGAAGCAGATGACGCTGCGCCTGAATCCGGCGGAAGTCGATACGGTGCGAGAACAGATCAACGACCTGCTGGCGGCCTATCCCGGCGTGGGCTATCTCGACATCCTGGCCGATGGCCGGCTGGCGCGCGGCTCCTGCATCCTGGAAAGCGAGATCGGCATGGTCGAAGCCAGCCTGGAAGGGCAGATCCAGGCCTTGCGCCAGGCCTTTCAGCGCACCCTGGGCAGCCGCGTATAGCCATGCGTCAGTTCGACTACATCTCCGAGATGATGGCGCTGGCGCTCCAGGACACGCCGACGCTGCGTATCAAGGGCCGTGTCACGCAGGTGATCGGCACCATCATCAAGGCCGTGGTGCCGTCGGTGAAGGTGGGCGAGGTCTGCATCCTGCGCAACCCTGGCGAGAATTTCGAGATGAAGGGCGAGGTGGTGGGATTCGCGCGCGACGCGGCGCTGCTCACGCCGATCGGCGACATGTATGGCATCTCCACCGCCACCGAAGTCATCCCCACCGGCCGTGCCCACATGGTGCCCGTCGGCCCGGGCCTGCTGGGCCGGGTGCTGGACGGGCTGGGCCGGCCGCTGGACGAAGCCGAGCGCGGGCCGCTGGAGGCCAGCAAGTTCTATCCCGTGTTCGCAGAGGCGCCGGACCCGCTCAAGCGCCGCATCATTTCACAGCCGCTGGAACTGGGGGTACGCGCCCTGGACAGCGTGCTGACCTGCGGCGAAGGCCAGCGCATGGGCATTTTCGCGGCCGCCGGCGGCGGCAAATCGACGCTGATGGGCATGCTGGTCAAGGGCGCGGCGGTGGACGTGACCGTGGTCGCCCTGATCGGCGAACGCGGCCGCGAGGTGCGGGAATTCCTGGAACACGAACTGGGCCGCGAGGGCCGGCGCAAGAGCGTGATCGTCTGCGCCACCAGCGACAAGTCGTCGATGGAGCGGGCCAAGGCCGCTTATGTGGCCACCGCCATTGCCGAGTACTTCCGCGACCAGGGCAAGCGTGTGCTGTTCCTCATGGATTCCGTGACCCGGTTCGCCCGGGCGCAACGAGAAATCGGCCTGGCGGCCGGCGAGCCGCCGACCCGGCGGGGTTATCCGCCGTCGGTGTTCGCCACGCTGCCCAAGCTGATGGAGCGCGCCGGCATGAACGAGCATGGCTCCATCACCGCGCTGTACACGGTGCTGGTGGAGGGCGACGACATGACCGAGCCCATCGCCGACGAGACCCGCTCCATCCTCGACGGTCACATCGTGCTGTCGCGCAAGCTGGGCGCGGCCAATCACTATCCGGCGATCGACGTGCTGGCCTCCGCCAGCCGCGTCATGAACGCGGTCATCACGCCGGAGCACAAGCGCGCCGCCGGCCGGCTGCGCGAGCTGATGGCCAAGTACCAGGAAGTCGAATTGCTGGTCAAGATCGGCGAGTACAAGCGCGGCGGCGACGCGGTCACCGACGAGGCCATCGACAAGATCGGCGCGATCAACCAGTTCCTGCGGCAGCGCACCGACGAACGCGCCACGCTGCCCGAGGCGCTGGCGCAGATGACCGGCATCGTGGGGGCGGCATGAGCGTGTTCGACGAGCTGCTCGCCATCAAGCGCTTTCGCGAAGGCCAGGCCGAGATCGCGGTGTCGCGCCAGCGCCTGCGGCACGCCGAGGCCGATGCCGCGCGCCTGGCGTCGGAGCAGGCGCTGGCCGATTTCCGCGACGAATCCGAGCGGCGCGAGCGCGCCATGTACCGCGACCTGTGCAGCCGCGTGGTGCGGGTGCGCGAGATCGAGGACGTGCTGCAGGGCGTGGCCGGCCTGCGCGAAGGCGAACGCCAGCGCGAACAGGCCTTGGAGCAGGCGGCGCAGCGCCTGGGCGACGAGGCCCGGGCGCTGGCCGAGCGTCGCGATCAGCACCAGCAGGCGGTGCGCCTGACGGGCAAGTTCGTGGAGCTGGCCAGCCTCCATCTGGCCGAGCACCTGAAGGCGCTGGAGCACAAGGAAGACATGGAAATGGAAGAGGCCGCGTCGCTGTCCCGCGATCGCGAGGATTGGGAACAGCACGAGGAGTACGAGCCGGCATGAGCATCGACCGCCGCATCGGCCTGGATACCGCGATCACCCACGGCTCGGGCCTGGCCCAGTCGGATGCCCAGACGTCCGGACGCCAGGCTAGCGACGCCGATCGGCGCGCATTCGAGCAGGCCATGGCGCAAGGCGGCGACGAATCGAGCCCGGCGCTGTCCGCGGCGCCCACGCCGTTTTCGCTGTTCGGGGCCGCCGGCGCGCAGGCCGTTGTGCCCGCCGACGCGCCGTCCCGGGCACTGGCCGAGGCCCTGCTGGGCGGCGCCGAGCAGTTGCTGGTGGCCGATGGCAGCCAGGGCCGGCGCCAGGTGCGCGTGGAGTTGAAAGACGAGGTGTTGCCGGGCGTGAGCGTGTCGGTCTACGAAGCGGAAGGACGCGTCGTCGCCGATTTCGTCTGCGCCAACGAGACCTCGCGTGAACGTCTGGCCACTCTGGCGCGGCCGCTGGCCGAGCAGTTGGCCGAGAACCTGGGCCGGCCGACGCGCGTGCGCGTCGGCACCGATGACCCGGAAGACCCCTGCCTGACGGAGACCGAAGCCGATGCGCCGCTCCGTTGATCCCTGGAACCCATGACCGCAAGTACGTTTTCTCCCTCGTCCCCGCTCCCGCTGCCGCGCCTGTCCGGCAACGAGGCCCGCGCCCGTTCGCTGATCGCGCGCCATGGCGCCGACCTGACGGTCACGCTGGCGCCACTGGCCGGCAGTGACGCCGAACCCGCGCGCTGGCGCCTGGGCTTCACGCCCGGGGCTCCCGACGCCGTGCAGCGCTCGGCCACGCTGTCGGCCGACCTGGAATGGGCCGGCGCGCGGCTGCGCCTGGGCCTGCCGGCCGGCGCGGCCCAGGCCTGGCTGGCGGCTCGCTGGCCCGACCTGGATACGGGCGAGCTGCCTCCCGCCCTGGTGTCGGCCGCCATCGAAACGCTGCTGGCCGAGGTGGTCGCTGCCCTGGGCGAAACTTCCCCAGGCGGCCCGCTGCGGGTGGTCGCCCGCGACGCGCCGGCGGCGGCGCTGGCGCATGCCTGGACGCTCGCCGCGCGCCACCCTGCCAGCGGCGAGACGATTTACGCCACGTTGGCCGCGGACGGCCTTGGCCTGATGCTGTTGGCGGGTTTGATCGGCCGCGCCGCGCCGGCGGCCAACGAAATCGATGCCGACGCCGTGCCGGTGCGCATCGCCGCCTGCCTGGGCTGGACCGAGCTGGGCGCGGCGCAACTGCGCAGCCTGGCGCCACGCGACACGGTGTTCCTCGATCACTGCCTGGTGTCGCCCGAGGGCGAACTGTGGCTGGGCGCCGGCGCCCAGGGGTTGCGCGTGCGCCGCCAGGATTCTTCATACCTCGTTACCCAAGGCTGGACTTCCCTCATGACCGAGACGCCGCAATCGCCGCAGGATGCCGACGCGGGCGCCCAGACGCCGCTCGATATCGACGCCATCCCCGTCCGACTGACTTTCGAACTGGGCGAGCGCCTGATCACCCTGGGAGAGCTGCGCCAACTGCAGCCCGGCGAGACCTTCGATCTGGCGCGGCCGCTGGCCGAGGGGCCGGTGCTGGTGCGCGCCAACGGCGCGCTGGTCGGCAGCGGTGAATTGGTCGAGATCGACGGCCGCATCGGGGTCACGCTGCATCGCCTGGGCAAGGCGGGCGCATGAACGGCGCGGATCCGATCAGCCTGGCGGTTGTCCTGGCGCTGTTGGCGCTGGTGCCGCTGGCCGCCGTCATGACCACCTCGTTCCTGAAGATCGCGGTGGTGCTGACGCTGGTGCGCAATGCCCTGGGCGTGCAGCAGGTGCCGCCCAACATGGCGCTGTACGGGCTGGCGCTGATACTGTCCGCGTATGTCATGGGGCCCGTGGTGATGCAGATCGGTGATGAGCTGCGCGCGCCGCCGGCCGTGGCGGCCCCTGGCACGCCCGAGCCGGACCGGCTCGAAGGCATTCTCGAGGCGGTGGCGCGCGGCGCCGAGCCGATGCGCGCCTTCATGCTCAAGAACAGCCGCGCGGAGCAGCGCGATTTCTTCCTGCGCACCGCGCGCGGACTGTGGGGCGAGCAGCAGGCCCGCAACCTGAAGGAAGACGACCTGCTGGTGCTGATTCCGTCGTTCCTGCTGTCGGAACTGACCGCCGCTTTCCAGATTGGCTTCCTGCTCTACCTGCCGTTCGTCATCATCGACCTGATCGTCTCCAACATCCTGCTGGCGATGGGCATGATGATGGTGTCGCCGGTCACGATTTCCATGCCCCTGAAGCTGTTCCTGTTCGTCATGGTCGACGGCTGGACGCGGCTGATCCAGGGCCTGGTGCTGTCCTATACCTGAGGCCGCCATGGGAACCGTCGACCTCGTTTCGTACATGACGCAGGCACTCTACCTGGTGCTGTGGCTGTCCCTGCCGCCGATCGCCGTGGCGGCGATCGTGGGCACGCTGTTCTCGCTGTTCCAGGCGCTGACGCAGATCCAGGAACAGACGCTGTCGTTCGCCGTCAAGCTGATCGCGGTGTTCGCCACCATCATGCTGACGGCGCGCTGGCTCAGCGCCGAGCTGTACAACTTCACGATCTCCGTGTTCGACCTCTTCTACAAGATCCACTAGGAGCGGCGCGCAACCATGACCTCGGGCATCAACTTCGTCGAAGCGAAAGTCTTCCTGGGCACGCTGGCGCTGACGCAGCCGCGGATCCTGGCGTTGTGCGCGATGTTGCCCTTGTTCAACCGCCAGCTGCTGCCCGGCATGCTGCGCTACGCCCTGTGCGCGGCCATCGGCCTGGTGCTGGTGCCAGCCCTGGCGCCGCGCTACGCCGTGATCGACCTGGACGCGGTCGAGCTGGTGCTGCTGGTGGCCAAGGAAGTCTTCATCGGCCTGGTGATGGGCTTTCTCGTGGCGATCCCGTTCTGGATCTTCGAGGCGGTGGGCTTCGTGGTCGACAACCAGCGCGGCGCCAGCCTGGGCGCCACTATCAACCCGGCCACGGGCAACGACTCGTCGCCGCTCGGGATCCTGTTCAACCAGGCCTTCATGGTGTTCTTCCTGGTGGGCGGCGGCTTCATGCTGATGCTGACGATGCTGTACGACAGCTTCCGCCTGTGGGACCTGTGGGACTGGGCGCCCACGCTGCGCCGCGAAAGCGTGCCGCTGATGCTGGACCAGCTGGGCCGCTTCCTGCGGCTGACGCTGCTGTTCGCCGCGCCGGCCATCATCTCCATGTTCCTGGCCGAAGTGGGGCTGGCGCTGGTCAGCCGCTTCGCGCCGCAGTTGCAGGTGTTCTTCCTGGCGATGCCGATCAAGAGCGCGCTGGCGTTGCTGGTGATGGTGCTTTACATGAGCACGCTGTTCGAATATGCCGCCGAGGCCACGGGCCAGATCGGTTCGGCCCTGCCGTTCCTGGACAACCAATGGCGGGCGCCATGAGCGGCGAAAAGACCGAACAGCCCACCCAAAAGAAACTGCGCGACGCGCGCCAGAAAGGCGATGTCGCGCACAGCAAGGACTTCACCCAGACACTGCTGGTGCTGGCGTTGTTCGGCTACCTGCTGGGCAACGCCCATGGCATCGTCGAGGCGCTGGGGCGGCTGGTCCTGATCCCGTCCACGCTGGTGGGACAGCCTTTCGAACAAGCGCTGCCAATCGCACTGGACGCGGCCCTGCGCGAAGCGGTCTACCTGGTGCTGCCGTTCGTGCTGATCGTGCTGGTGGTGGGCATGTTCTCCGAATTCCTGCAGGTGGGCGTGGTGCTGGCGTTCGAGAAGCTGAAGCCGTCGGCCAAGAAGCTCAACGTGATGAGCAACCTGAAGAACATCTTCTCGAAGAAGAACCTCGTGGAACTGCTCAAGTCCATCATCAAGATCGCCTTCCTGTCGGTGCTGGTGACGCTGGTGGTGCGTGACGCGCTGCCGGAATTGATGGCGGTGCCGCACAGCGGCCTGGCCGGCCTGGAAGCGGGCGTGGGCGGCATGATGCGCGCGCTGATCGTGAATATCGCCGTGGCCTATGTGGTGATTTCCCTGGCCGATTTCGTCTGGCAGCGCATGCAGTACCGCAAGGGGCTGATGATGAGCAAGGAAGACATCAAGCAGGAATTCAAGGAGATGGAGGGCGATCCCCACATCAAGCACAAGCGCAAGCACCTGCACCAGGAAATGGTGATGCACGGCGCGGTTGCCAGCACGCGCAAGGCCTCGGTGCTGGTGACCAACCCCACCCACCTGGCGGTGGCCATCTACTACGAGCCCGACGAGACGCCGCTGCCGGTGGTGCTGGCCAAGGGCGAGGGCGCGCTGGCCGAGCAGATGATGCGGGCGGCGCGCGAAGCCGGTGTGCCGGTGATGCAGAACATTCCCCTGGCGCGCGCGTTGATGGCGTCCGCGCTGCCAGACCAATACATTCCCAGTGAACTGATCGAGCCGGTCGCCGAAGTCCTGCGGCTCGTCAGGAAGCTGGCCGGCAATGCGGACGATCCGACATGAACGTACCCCAGCATCCCCTGATTGCCGCCTATGCGGCGCGCCATGGCCTGGCGCCGTCGACACGCGCCGACGGCCGCATCACCGTGGTGATCGACGACACCTACCGCGTCCACCTGCAGCCGGTGCGTGACGGCTGGCTGGCCATGTCCGCCCGCCTTTGCGCCTTGCCGGCCGGCGACGCCGACCGTGACCGGCTGGTGACGGAAATCGGCAAGCTGGCCGCGGGCATGCTGGCAAGGCATGCGGCCACCTGCGTGGTGGATCCGCAGGGGCGGGCGCTGTGGCTGCAGCAGTCCTTGCAGCCGGGCAGCGGGGAGCTGGCGCTGGACGAAGCCATGGGCGCGTTCGCCAATGCGCTTTCCTTTTGGGCCGGCGCCGCGCGGCGGCTGGCATGAACACGCGTGACGGGCATTCCGCCCGAGGAGAAAGAGTGTTGAAGCGGATGATTCTGGCGACCGCGTTGTCGCTGGGCCTGGCGGCCGGCGCGCAAGCCGCGCCGAACTGGCCCAACGTGCCCTACAGCTACTATGCCCGCGACGAGAACCTGCAGACGTTGCTGCGTGAATTCGCCGGGGGCTTCAGCCTGTCGCTGCAGATCGGCCCCAATGTCACGGGCACGGTCAATGGCAAATTCAACGCCAATACGCCGACCGAGTTCATGGACCGGCTGGGCGGCGTGTACGGCTTCAACTGGTTCGTCTACGCGGGCACGTTGTTCGTCAGCCGCACCAACGACATGAAAACGCGCTCGGTCAGCGCCATGGGCAGTTCCATCAGCGCCTTGCGCCAGGCCTTGCAGCAGCTGGGTGTGCTGGACCCGCGCTTTGGCTGGGGCGAATTGCCCGACCAGGGCATTGCACTGGTGTCGGGCCCCCCGGGCTACGTGGACCTGGTGGAACGCACCGTGGCCGCGCTGCCGATGGGCGCCGGCGGCCAGCAGGTGGCGGTGTTCCGGCTCAAGCATGCTTCGGTCAACGACCGCACCATCAGCTACCGCGACCAGAAGGTGGTGACGCCCGGCCTGTCGACCGTGCTGCGCAACCTGATCACCGGCGGCGGGGGCGGCGCCAATAACGAAACCCTGGCCGCGATCGCGGCGCCGTTGCGCGACAACCCGCCGGCGTTCCCGCAGGTGGCTGGCGACGGCGGCGCGGCGCCGGCCGGGCCGGCGGGCAATCAGCCTGCCGTGCCTGCCAGCACGGGCAAGTCGGGCCTGCGCCTGCGCGAGCCCACGGTGCAGGCCGATGCGCGCCTGAACGCCATCATCGTGCAGGATATCCCGGACCGCATTCCCATCTACCGCAGCCTGATCGAGCAGCTCGACCTGCCCAGCACGCTGGTCGAGATCGAGGCCATGATCGTGGACGTCAACTCCGACCTGGTCAGCGAACTGGGCGTGACCTGGGGGGCGCGCGCCGGCTCCACCACCTTCGGCTATGGCAACCTGGGCCTCGGTCCCAGCGGCGGCCTGCCGCTGGAAAGCGGCGCCGCCCTGTCGCCCGGCACCATCGGCGTGAGCGTCGGCAACACCCTGGCGGCGCGCCTGCGCGCGCTGCAGACCAAGGGACAGGCCAACATCCTGTCGCAGCCGTCGATCCTGACCGCCGACAATCTCGGCGCCATGATCGACCTGTCCGACACCTTCTACATCCAGACGCGCGGCGAGCGCGTGGCGACCGTGACACCGGTGACCGTGGGCACCTCGTTGCGCGTGACGCCGCGCCATATCGAATCGAAGAACGGCGCGCGGGTCGAGCTGACGGTGGACATCGAAGACGGACGCATCCAGGAAGAGCGCCAGATCGACAATCTGCCTACCGTCCGAAAGAGCAACATCAGCACCCTGGCCATCGTCGGCAACGACCAGACCCTGCTGATCGGCGGCTACAACAGCAGCCAGAATTCGGAGCAGGTCGACAAGGTGCCGATCCTGGGCGACATTCCGGGCCTGGGATTGCTGTTCTCCAACAAGTCCAAGACCGTGCAGCGGCGCGAACGCCTGTTCCTGATCCGGCCGAAGGTGGTCGCGATCAACGGCGAAGTGGTGGCCACGCCCGGCGCCGCGGGCACCGGCCCCATGCTCAACGCCACATGGGGAGGAGACGGGCGCATGACGGCGGGGCAGTATCTCGACCTGGCGCAAAGCCAGCGCACGCGCATCGTCTTCGGACCGAATGTGGAGTTGCGTCGCAGCAGCGGCCCGGTGCGGGCCTCCGAATGGCTCGATGGCACGCCTAGCGCCGCGCCGGTGCTGGAAGGCAAGTCCAACGCGCAGCAGGGGCCGGTGATCCAGGTCGAGCCGGTGGCTGCGCCGGGGACGGGCAGGGCGCCCTAGTGTGCTGTCCCGCAGATACGGCACGGCACATTAGCGGACAAGCCGCGAAGGGGGCGGCCTGGGCCGCCGCGGCTCAGGCGTCGAGCCGCAAGCCCTTCTGTGCCAGCTTGTCGCGCAGCGCGGCGCGTGCGCGCGACAGGCGGCTGCGCACGGTGCCCACCGGCACCGTCAGCAGGGCGGCCGCGTCCTCGTACGAGATTTCGTCGATGCCCACCATCAGCAGGATGTCGCGCATGTTTTCCGGGAGTTCTTCCAGCGACTCCTGCAGCAGGGCCAGGGTCTGGTTCTGTTCCGCCACGCGGTCCGGAGACAGGTCGTCAGCGGCATGGTCGGCCAGCACGCTGTCGCTGACGAAGTCGTGGCGCCGCTCCGGCGCGCGCGAGAGGTGGTTGCGCACCAGGTTGAGCGCGATGCCGTACAGCCAGGAGGACAGTTGCGATTCGCCGCGGAAGCTGCGGTACGAACGGGCCGCTTCGACGAAGGCCTGCTGGGCCAGGTCTTCGGCCTCGCTGCTGTTGCCGATGTGCTTGACGATGAAGCGTTGCAGCCGGGTGGCGTGTTCCCGCACCAGGTCGCGCAGCAGGTATTCCTCGCCCGTGTCCCATCCCTGCCCTTCGCCGTCAGGGCGAATGGGAGGCAAATCCGCTTCCGGGGAAGCGGTTGTGCAATCGCTCGGATTGGTCATGGGTTGGGAAAAGAAACGTGTATTAAGCTACAAGTTACTACCGGCATGGCGCGAATTATCGCAGCTTACCTCTGTCACAATATTTCGAAAATCGAAATATTGAGGCAAAAGTAGCGTTTTTTAAGTCAGATATGTAAAAACAAGTAAACCGCGCGCGAGGATATTCCGGGGAACGGAATCCTTTGCCGGCATGCGCTTCAGGCGGACTTGAGCAGGTCGCGCAGCCAGCCCGCCGCGGTGGCCAGGGAAACCGGGCTGTGGCCGGATTCGGCCGCCTGGTCGAAGCGCGCCTGCATGGCCTGGTCGAGGGCGCCGCGGCGCCCGGCGTCCAGGTCGGAGGGCGCCACGCCGGCGTCGCGACAGGCCTGCTGGAAGGCCGGCGCGTCGTTGGTGGCGGACAGCGCCAGGCGTGTCATGAAATCAACGCCCGACAGGGCGTCGCGCGAGGTTTGCGCCATGTCAAGCGCGAGCGTGACGGTGCGCGCCGACAGCGGCTTGCCCGGATTCGGTTCAAGTCCCAGTTCGCGCGACACCGCGCTGGCGATGCCCTGGCCGTAGCTGCGGGCCAACGCCTGGGCGAACATGCCGGTCGTGTCGACATTGGGCGCCACCCATGCCACGCTGCGGCCGCCGGGCGTGCTGCCCACGCCGAGAACCCGCAGCGTTTCGCCCGCGATGTCGACGTAGACGTCCTCGCCGCTCTGCGCCGCCTTGGCGAAGGCATCGAGAGAGACGAACGGCGATGATGGGGTAACCGATGAAATTGTCATGCAGCCAATAAATCCGGCGTGTCCGAGATCGGGCCCAGAGGAGATTCAACAGCCCCTGTGATTGAGTAACCCGGGTGGCGTTTTAGTTCCGTTGCCACGACACGTATGCGGATTTTATGCGATTGCGCGATTTCAGGCCGACGCCGGATACAGGGGGGTTACCGCGCCTCGTAGACTTCGTCGGCCGCCAGCAGGATATCCACGGGCGGATCGAAGCCGATGACGCGGGCGGTCTGCAGATTCAAGGCGATCTTGGCCGGATCGATCCAGACCTGGCTCAATTCGCGCGCCTTGGCGCCGTTGAAGATGCGCGCCATGGTCTCGGCATAGAACAGGCCGACGTACGAATAGTCGGCCTGCGCCAGGCTCAGCAACAGGCCATGCTTGACCTCTTCGGAACCCAGCATCGAGAAGCTGGGCACCCGCGCCTGCCGCAGGATCTCGGCCACCGTGTCGATCGACGCCGGGGTAACGCCGCGATGCACCGTGACGTAGGCCGCGTCGATCTGCGGCGCCAGCCTGGCATAGCATTCCAGCGCATTGCGGGTGGCCACTTCGGGCGCGATGCCATTGGAGGGCGCGTTGCAGCTCAGCACCTTGAAACCCTGTTCGCGCGCCACTTGCTCGACCGCCTCGACCGCGCTGTAAGTGCGGCCTTCGGGGCTATCCTCGTATACCAGGCCGAGCCGCTTGAACGGCACGATCTCATGGAACAGGCGCACTTGCCGCTGATAGCGCTCGGGCTGGACGCGCGCGTGCAGATTGTCCAGGCCGCTGTCCTGCGCCGAGCGGGTGATGCGGGCGCCGACCGCGTCGCTGGTCGAGGCCACGATCGTAGGCACCGGCGCGCCCAGGCCCGCCATGTCCTGGCCGGCCCAGGTGCCCATGGCGATGATCAGGTCGATGTCCTTCCTGCCCTCCAGGCGCTGCTTGATCGATTCGCGCACGGCGGGCCGCTGCGCGGCGTCGAAGTTGCCCGGCTGCCACCAGGCGTCGCGCACGAATTCCAGCGTGTCGCTGCGGGCGTTGTCGGCCAGGTATTCCCACATCTGCCTGCCATTGAGGCCGTCGGGGATGGCGGGAACGGTGATCCAGCCCAGCTTCTGCAGGCCATCGACGGTGACGCGCAGCGTGCGCGGATATTCGCTGTAGTCGCCGCTCTCGAAATAGCCGATGCGCCATTTCCTGCCGTCGGGGCGCATCACCGGCTTGGTGGGGAACACCTGTGGCGTGGCGGCGGGCGGCGCGGCCGCGGCAGGACCGGCGGTGGGGGCCGCCGCCGCGGCCTGGGCCAGGCTCGCGGCGGGCGCCAGCAGGGCCAGGCTCAGCAATAGGGTGGACAGCGATGTCTTCATGGGCGGCGGATCACGATCAATGTGATGTCATCGGATTGCTCCGCGCCGTCGGCGAAGGCCTGCACGTCTTCCAGCAGACGCTTGGCCAGGCTGGCCGCCGGCACGGGGGGATTGGACAGCACGGCCAGCAGGCGCGGGTCGCCGTACTGCGCATTCTGCGGATTGACGGCCTCGGTGATGCCGTCGGTGTAGCCCACGAACATCTCGCCGGGCCCCAGCACGGTCGACAGGCAGCGGTACTCCAGGTTCTCCTGGACGCCGCAGGCGGGGCCGCTGCGGCCTTCCAGCAACCGCACCACGCCGTCCGCGCCCACCACCGCCGGCGGCAGGTGGCCGGCGTTGGCCCATTTGAGTTCGCCGGTGGTCATGTCCAGCACACCGACCAGCAGCGTGACGAACATCATGTTGGGATTGTTTTCGGACAGGCGATTGTTGATCTTCTGCATCATCAACGCCGGGTCGGTCTCGTCCTCGGCGGTGGCGCGGATCAAGGTGCGCGTCACCGCCATGAAGAGTGCCGCCGGCACCCCCTTGTCCGAAACGTCGCCGATGGCCAGGCACAGCCGGCCGTCGGGCAGGGTGAAGTAGTCGTACAGGTCGCCGCCGACTTCCTTGGCCGGCAGCATCACGGCATTCAGGTCGATCTGCTCCCGCGTAAGCGGCGACAGCGGCACCGGTAACAGGCCGAGCTGGATGGCGCGCGCGATATTGAGCTCGCTTTCGAAGCGTTCGCGGGCCGTGGTCTCGCGCATCAGCCGGGAGATGTTCTCGCGCAGCTTGCGGTCCATGAACAGGAACGATGCCGCCAGCCGGCCGACCTCATCCTTGTGCCTGTCCGGCAGCGCGGCGATGTAGGCGGGCACGCTGGATGCCGCGGTCAGGTCCTGCTCGGGCAGCAGGCGGGCATAGTGGGTCAGCGTCTCCAGCGGGCGCACGATGCGCGCCGCCACCAGCCAGGCGCATACCAGCGCCACCAGCATCATGCCGACGAAGATCAGCGCCTGCCGATTCAGCAGCTCGCGCGCCGGCGCCGTCAGGTCGCTTTCGGGAACCACCGCCACCACGGTCCAGCCCAGCGGCGCGAAGCGGGCGCTGTCGATTTGCCAGGGCCCGTCGCCGCCCTCGAAGCGCAGGCTTTGCAGCTTGCCGCCGCGGTCCTGGCGCGCCAGCAGCGCGCGCAGCGTTTCGCCCTGGCCATCCTTGGCGTCGAGCAGGCCGGCGCGCGCCTCGGGAGGCGCCACGACCATGCGGCCGTCATCGGCCGCGATGAAGATGAAGCCCGATTGCGCCAGCGTCAGTTTCGACAGCGTGTCGCGCACCGAGTTTTCCAATTGCGCGCGGCGCGTCTCGATCTGCTCGATCACATCCTGGGCGCTGTCGGAGATGGCGAAGACCCAGTTCCAGGGACGGAAGTAGCCGAAATAGGCGTAGCGCGTTTCGCCATCGCCACGCTGGGCTGACGGCGGCCAGCGGTAGATGGCAAAGCCATAGCCCGAGCTGCGGCTTTCCTCGAGCAGGGCCTGGGCCAGCGGCCGGTTCTTGAAGTCGGACAGCGACGACAGGTCGCGGTCGATCATGTCCGGGTTGCCGCTGGCCAGCACCTGGAAGTCGGCGTCATAGACGAAGGCGTAGCGGCGGTCGTCGAGTTTCAGGCGATTGATCCAGGCGCGCGCCATGCCCTTGGCCGCTCCGGGCGTCATGATGCCGCGCTCGGCCATGTCGGCATAGGCGTTCAGGGCCGCGGCCACCACCGTGCCGCTCTGCATCAACTGCCGCCGGCCGCTGCGCACCGTGGAAATCTTGTCCGCCAGCAGGGCGCCCCAGCGCGCCTCGGCATCCCGCAGCACCAGTTCCATCACGTTGCTGACGGCGTGGCGCTCGCTGTTGACCACCGTGCGCGTGACATTGCGCTGGGTGGTCAGCATCACGAATGCCGCGACCGCCAGGAGCAGCGCTACGACCAGTAGAAAAATCTTGCTACGGAGCGAGCGCAACGACATGGGGGCGATAGGCGGCGGATGAGGTGAAGGCGTGAAATAAGATGCAATTTGCATTAATTGTAAATACCATTGGTGCCCGTGTGTAAATACTTTGCGGCGGCGGGGCCCCATGCGTAGCGAACCAATACAAATAGTGCTCGATGGGTTGCGTCGTCGCCCCGTGCTTGAAGTGACGTTGGCCTGTCTGGCCGTGCTGCTGCTGGCGCAGGCATTGATCGGCGCGCTCAGCCTGTCCGCGCTGAACCGGCTGGTGGTGGATACCACCGCCGACCGCGTCGAGGTGGTGGCGCGCCGCGTCGCCGGCAATATCGAAAACGGCCTGCGCCTTGGCAAGCCGCTTGAACAGTACTTCGGCCTGCGCGACACGTTGCGCGATGGGGCCGCGGGCTCGCGCGGCGTGCAGGGCGCCGCGGTGCTGCTGGCCGATGGCCAGGCGCTGGCCACGCAGGGCGAGCTGCCCGAAGGCGCGGCGCGGTTGGCGCGCACGCTGGATGCGGGCGGCCCGCTCGCGGCGGGCCTGGCGCGCCGTGGCTCCGGCGCCCTGGTCGGCGTTGCCGACGACGGGGTGACGGTGGCCGTGCCGCTGATCGCCGCGGGCGGCAAGGTGGTGGGCGCCGTGGTGCTGTCCGCTGCCAAGGACGGCGAGGCCAGTCGCCGGCTCATCATCGACAACCTGCAGGTGCTGTTGCTGGTTACGGTGCTGGTCGGATTGGGATTGGCGGCGGTCTTCAAATACGTTGTGCCGCTGACCTCGCTGGCCGCCGGCGGCCGGGCCCGTTTCGTGGTGCCGTTGCTGGCGCTGGTGCTGGCACAGGGCGTGTACGCGGCCTACACCATTTCCACTTTCCGCAGCGGCTGGCTCGACGTGACGCGCAATAACGTCGGCCTGTTGGCCGAGGGCCTGCAGCGCGACCTGAACCGGGTGCTCGGCTATGGGCTGGAAGTGGACCGGCTGCGTGGCGTCGAGGCGCCGTTCAGCCGCCTGGCCGGCACTTTCCCGGCGGTGGCGCAGATCGAACTGGCCGACCGCAACGGCCGCGTCCTCTACGGCGCCGATGCGCGCGGGGCGCTGGACGTGTCGCAGTTGCCCGTGAGCCGGCCGCAGGCCGACGACCTGACGCTGGTGCTGCCCCTCGGCGCGGCACTGGCCGATCCCAAGGCGCATGGCGACCTGGTGCTGCGCCTGTCCGGCGATGTCATCGCCGCGGGCGTGCGCGGTCGCGCGCTGGATGCCGTGACGGTGGTGGCGGTGGCGCTGGTGGCCGCGATCGAGATGCTGTTGCTGCTGGCGCTGCTGATGAACCGCGCCTTCGCCGCGCGCGCCACCCTGGCCGACGGCACCCGCGTCGGTCCCGACGATGAATCCGAAGTGGGACGCATCGCGCGGCCGGTGATGTTCGGCTTCCTGTTCGCGTGGGCGTTGCCGCTGGGCTTCCTGCCGTTGTATGCGCGCAGCCTGCCGGCCGGCGGCCTGGACCTGCCGGCCAATCTGTTGCTGGCCCTGCCGATCTCGGTGGAAATGGGCTGTGGCCTGCTGACCTCGCTGCTGGCCGGCCGGCTGACCGACCGCAGGGGCTGGCAGGTGCCGGTGCTGGCGGGCCTGGGCGTGTCCGCCGCGGGCATGCTGGCCTGCGCCGCCGCCGCCAATCTGCTGATGTTCAGCGCCGCGCGCGGCCTGGTGGGCCTGGGCTACGGCCTGACGTGGATGGGGCTGCAGGGCTTCATCGTGACACGCAGCCCGCCGCAGTATCGTGGCCGCAACATGACCGGCGTGATCGCCGGTCTGTTCGCCGGGCACCTGTCTGGCGCCGCGGTGGGCGCGATGCTGATGGAGCAGGTGGGCTTTCGCGCCGTCTTCGCGGTGGGCGCGGTGATGCTGGCGATGCCGCTGGCCGGCGTGCTGGTGCTGATGCGCCCCTACATGGACCGCGGGCGCAAGCTGGCCGCGCAGGCGGCGGGACGCGTCCACGCGCATTTCACCGATACCTTGCGCCTGCTTTGCACGCGCGACTTCGGCCTGTTGCTGCTGGGCAGCGTGATTCCGTTCTCGATCGCCCAGGTCGGCCTGCTGTCCTTCGCCTTGCCGCTCTATCTCGAAGCCGAAGGCGTGGCCGCGTCCAGCATCGGCCGGGTGCTGATGATCTATGGCCTGTGCGTCATCTACGTCGGGCCGCTGATGGGGCGGGTGGTGGATCGCAGCGGCATCAAGAAAAGCTGGATCGTGCTGGGCGGCCTGGTGGGCAGCGCCGGCATGCTGGGCCTGTACTTCAACAGCGGCCTGCTGGCCGCCGCCGCCGCGGTGCTGCTGCTGGCGCTGGCGAGCTGCTTCGCCGGCGCGTCGCAATCGCCCTACATGCTGGCCCTGCCGGATGTGCAGCGCTACGGCGCCGCGGGCGCCACCAGCGTCATGCGGGCTGCCGACAAGCTGGGCCAGATGGCCGGTCCGCTGGTGGTCGGCGCGATGTTCGGCGCCGCCGGCATGGGCGCGGGTCTGGCCGCGACCGGCGTGATCTACCTGGGCGCGACGCTGGTGTTCCTGTTGTTCGCGCCGGCCAGGCCGCGCGAAGAAACGGCCTGACGCCAGCGACGGTACCGCCGTGGCGCGCCGCGCCGCGGCTTGCGTCGGGGAGGCGCCGCGTGTCCTGGGCGCCGTCATTCAGCGCGTGGCGCCGGCCAGCGCCACCGGCACGCGCGCGCTCAAGCCAGTCAGCAATTGCGCAGCGATGGTGCCCGCGGCCATCGCCACTTCTTCGACCGGCGGGCCGTCCGCGCCCCACAGCGTCACGGGGGAACCGATGGCGGCTTGCGGGATGGGATCCAGGTCCACCGCCATCATGTCCATGGACACGCGTCCAAGCAGGCGGGTGCGCACGCCGGCCACCATCACCGGCGTGCCGGTGGGCGCATGGCGCGGATAGCCGTCGGCATAGCCGCAGGTAACGATGCCGACGTCCATGGTCGCCGGCGCCACGAAGGCGCCGCTGTAGCCGACGCCGGCGCCGGCCCGCACGCGCTGGATGCCGACCACTTGCGAGTGCAGCGACATTGCCGGCCGCAATGCCAACTGTGCCGCGCTGCGGTCGGCGAAGGGACTGGCGCCATACAGCGCCAGGCCGGGGCGCACCCATTGCGTGCCGGCGGCCAGGCCGGCATGTCCCAGCACGGCGGCGGAATTGCTGGTGGACACCGGGCCCGGCAATCCGCGGACCACCTCGCGGAAGTGCGCGTCGGCCTGGCCGACGCCGTCGGCTTCATCGGCGCGGGCGTAGTGGTTCAAGTGGCCGATTTCGCCGACCAGGCCGCGCGCGGCCAGCTGCCAGGCCTGTTCGAAGGCGGCGCGATAGTCGTCCGCGCAGAAGCCGGTGTGATGGATGTCTCCGGCGAAACGCAGCCAGATCGCCGGCCGCTCGCGCGCCGGCGATTGCGCCAGCCATTGCAGTTGCGCGGCGTGGGTGATGACCAGGTGCAGGTCCGACGTGTCCAGCAACAGCGTGTCGGCGGGAGAGTACAGGCCGCCATAGACCAGCACCGGTCCATTCCATCCGAGTTGCCGGCAGGCTCGGGCTTCGTCCAGGTGCAGCACGGCCAGGCCGTCGGCGTCGCGCAGGGCCGGCAGCACGCGCGCCAGGCCGTGGCCGTAGGCGTCGGCTTTCACCGTGGCCCACAGCCGTGGCGCGTCGCTGTCCGGCAACGCGGCGCGCAAGCGCGCGAGATTGTGGGCCACGGCGCTCGCGTCGACGCGGGCATGCAGGGGGCGGGCAAGCAATCCTTCTGGACGATAGGGAGCGTTCACGGGCGGCATCTGAGCGGGGGCCACGCGCAACCGGCGCGCAGTCTATGCATGAGTGACAGATCACCGCGTTTCGTTCGGTACTTTCTGTCTATGCATTGCAAGTTGTCGATAGCGCGTCTTGATGGGACGCGCCGGTGAGTCACGCGGCGCGCATCACGAGGGTGAGGCGATTGCGGTCGCCGTCGCGCGTATAGCGCAGGTCGTGCAGATAGTGCTGCATCAGCCGCACGCCATGGCCGCCGATCTCGGCGTCGTCGAGCGTGGCGGCCAATGGGGGAGGCGCTGTCTTGGTGGGATCGTACGGTCGGCCATTGTCGATTATCTCCAGCGATATCCATTCGTCATCCTGGCGGCAGGCCAGGTTGACGCGGGCAGGATCGGGCGCGAGCAGGGGATCGTCGAAGGCATACGAAACGATGTTCGTCAGCGCTTCGTCCAGGCTCAAGGACAGACCGAAGCTCAGCTTGGGTGACCAGCCGTCGCGCTCGGCGATGGCCTCCAGCCATTCGATGGCGGAAGCGACGGCGCGGGCGTCGGGGACGAGGTCAAGCGTATCGGGCTGAGAGGGCATGGTCGCCTTGCGTTCAGTGGTACACGTGCAGGTGGAAGTATGCCCGAATGCGCGCCGACGGCGTACCGGCAGGCTATGCCGCGCGCGTTTTGAAGTTTGCGTTTGGCTGCGCGGGCGCCTCGCGTATCATCTCGGCATCGCGCCGCCGCCCGCAAGCGCCGGGATCGGGGCGCCGGTCAATTTCCGGGAACCACTATGAATCTCGCAATCGAGAAAGTCGGGGAAGTGCTGGTTGTCTCGCCCGAAGGGCAGATCAACAGCGGCAACGCCGCGGGCATCGAAGCGGACCTGTTGTCGCACGTGGAAAAGGGCGAGCACCGCTTCGTGCTCGACATGTCGAACCTGAACTACATCTCCAGCGCCGGGCTGCGCGTGGTGCTGGTGCTGGCCAAGCGCCTGAAGCAGAGCGCCGGCGCGCTCGCACTGTGCGCGATGCAGCCGCACGTGCGCGAGGTGTTCGACATCAGTGGGTTCCTGGCCATCCTGACGGTGGTCGACACGCGCCAGGAAGCGGTGGCCAAGGTCGGCTGACGACCCGCGCGGCGCCTCAGGGCTTGCGGTTTTCGTACGAGGTATCGAGCAGATCGTCCTCGGGCGTGATGATGCCGGGATCTCCGGGGGGCTCGATGGCGCGGCCCTGCCGTGGCATGCCGGCGACCGTGGGACTCTGGTCGGGCATCGGCAGGACGCCGGTGCCCTTGCGCGGGTCGACGGTGGCAGCCTTGTCCTTGGCCGGTTCCGGTTTGGTCGCAGCGGCGGAAGAATCGATGGCGGTTTTCAGCATGATGACGTCTCCGGTTGTGGGCGTCCCGGGATGGCGACGCGCCGGGGATTTCCCTTCATCTTAGGGCCGCCATCGGCCCGCAGCGCCATTTGCGTTGTCACGTTTGCAAGGGGCTGTTGCTGCGTCCTGGCCCTTATAATGCCGAGCGCGTTGCAACGTTGCCAGACCACGAATGTCCTGGCCTCGCGACCTCCCTGCACAGCGCCCGGTTTCCTTCATTTCCAGCCATCCACCTTGACCGAATCCGTCGAACGCTCCGTCCATGCCGAACTCGTCGCCGTCCTGGTCGCCGTCACCAACGGCGAGCCGCGCGTCCTGACCACCGATGACGCGCGCGCCTTGCCGGCGGGGCCTTTCGAACTCTCGCACCGTTCGCTGCAAGCGGGCTTGCGGGCGTGGGTGGAGGCGCAGACGCATCATCCCCTGGGCTACGTCGAGCAGCTCTATACCTTCGCCGACGGCGATCGTTCCGACGAGTCGGGCGCGCGGGTCATGTCCGTCAGTTATCTCGGCCTGACTCGCGAGGCGGGCGAGACCGGCGTGGCGCAGGTCGGTTGGCAGGACTGGTACCGCTATTTCCCGTGGGAAGACCGGCGCGCGGGCACGCCCTCGGTGCTGGACGAACTGATCGTGCCACGCCTGCGGGCGTGGTGTGAAGGCGCTTCCGACACCGCCATGCGCAACCGCCGCGGCCAGCGCGTTGCCATCACCTTCGGGCTCGATGGCGCTGCCTGGAACGAAGACATGGTGCTGCAGCGCTACGAGCTGCTGTTCGAGGCCGGCCTGGTGCCCGAGGCGGGGCGACGCCACGCGGCGGGGCAGGCCGCCGCGCTGCCGGGCGAGCCGATGCGCCATGACCACCGCCGCATCCTGGCCACCGGGATCGCGCGGCTGCGCGCCAAGATCAAGTACCGGCCGGTGGTGTTCGAACTCATGCCGGCGCAGTTCACGCTGCTGCAGTTGCAGCAGGCCGTCGAGGCCCTGGCCGGGCGCGGCCTGCACAAGCAGAACTTCCGGCGCCTGATCGAGCAGCAGGCGCTGGTGGAAGAGACCGGCGAAATGGCAACCGGCACGGCCGGTCGTCCGGCCAAACTGTTCCGCTTCCGCCGCGACGTGCTGCTCGAGCGCGCCATCGCCGGCAGCAAGTTGCCCGTGTCGCGCGGGCTCTGACGCTTGACAAGCTCATATACTCATCTTTAGCATAAGTGCATGCGCAATTGGAGCGCGCCTTTTTTAACCAACAAATACTCAAAATGAGCATTAATGCTGAAGCCCCGTTCGCCCGATTGACCATTCCCTCCCTGCCGGATGTCATGCTGGAGCCGCTGGTGCGCGCGGCCCTGCTCGAAGACCTGGGACGGGCCGGAGACCTGACCACCGACGCCATCGTGCCGGCCGATGCCGTGGCGCAGACGCGCCTGGTGGCGCGCCAGGATGGCGTGCTGGCCGGTCTTGACCTGGCGCGCCTGGCGTTTCGCGCATTGGACCCCGCCATGGAGTTTCGCGTGGCGCAACGCGATGGCGCCGAGCTGGCGCCCGGCACCGAAATCGCGACCATCCGCGGCAACGCCCGCGCCATGCTCAGCGCCGAGCGGGTGGCGCTGAACTTCCTGTGCCACCTGAGCGGCGTGGCCACCGCAACGGCTTCGATCGCCCGCGCCATCGCCGGCCACGGCGCCCGCGTCACCTGCACCCGCAAGACCATGCCGGGCCTGCGCGCGGTGCAGAAGTACGCGGTGCGGGTGGGCGGCGGCAGCAACCACCGCTACGGCCTGGACGACGCCGTGCTGATCAAGGACAACCACATCGCGTTGGCCGGCAGCGTCGAGACCGCGGTGCAACGGGCCCGCGCCAGCGTCGGCCACATGGTCAAGATCGAGCTGGAAGTGGACACGCTGGCGCAACTGGAAACCGCGCTGGCGCTGGGCGTCGACGTGGTGCTGCTGGACAACATGAGCCTGGACGAATTGCGCCAGGCGGTTGCCATGGCGCGCGGCCGCGCCATTACCGAAGCCTCCGGCCGCATCACGCCCGACACCGCCGCCGCGGTGGCCGCCACCGGTGTCGACCAGATCGCCGTCGGTTGGGTGACGCACAGCGCCAAGGTGCTCGATATCGGACTGGACGCCTGAGTCCGGCCTTTTGCCAGGGATACGCATCATGAAACGCGCCCTTCGATTTTGCTTGCTGCCGCTGGCCCTGGCGCTGGGTGCCTGCGGCAATCCGCCATCCGGCGATCCCGTGGCGGACGCGAACTATCCGACCCGCCCCATCACCATCGTGGTGACCTTCCCGCCTGGCGGCGGCACCGACCTGTTGGCGCGGCGGCTGGGCGCCGACCTGCAGGAACAGTTCGGCCAACCGGTGGTGGTCGAGAACAGGCCGGGCGCCAGCGGCAACATCGGCGCCCGCGTGGTCGCCGAATCGCCGCCCGACGGCTACACCTTGTTGATGGTCAACAGTTCGTTCGCGATCAACCCCGGTGTGTACCGCAGCCTGGGATTTTCGCCCAGGCGCGACTTCACGGCGGTGATGAATGTGGCGTTCGTGCCATCCGTGTTCGTGGTGCCGGCGGCCTCGCCGCTGCGCACCCTGGATGACGCGCTCAACGCGGCCCGACCCGAGCGTCCGCTGCCGTTTGCCTCCTGCGGTAACGGCACGCCGCAGCACCTGGCGGGTGAAATGCTGGCGCGGGCCACGGGCGCGCCCTTGCAGCAGGTGCCCTACAAGGGCTGCGGTCCGGCCCTGACCGATGTGATGTCCGGCCAGGTCGGGATGGGCGTGGTCACGGCGTCCAGCGCCGCGCCCTTGATCGCGGCGGGCCGCCTGCGCGCGCTGGCGGTGACGTCGCCGCAGCGTTCTCCCTTGCTGCCGGCCGTGCCGACCGTGGCCGAGCAAGGCATCAGCGGCTACGCGCTGGACCAATGGCACGGCCTGCTGGCCCCGGCCGCCACGCCGCCGGCGGTCGTGGCGAGGCTGAACGCCACGCTGGCGCGCATCATGCTGCGGCCCGACGTGCAGGCGGCATTGCGCGAGCAGGGCTTCACGCCGACGACGAGCTCGCCAGGCGCGTTCCAGGACATGATCAACGCCGATATCGACCGCTACACGGCGCTGACTGCCGCAATCGGCCTGCATGCCGATTGACAGGACATGAAAACGGCGGGGCCGGCGGTTGTGCCGCTGGCCCCGCCGCTGCGGGCTGGCGCGACGCGCCCGCCGTCAGGCCGCCGCGCGCGCGTGCTGTTCCAGCTGTTCCTTCAGCCCCGGTTGCAGCTTGAGCTGGCGCGCCAGTTCGTCCAGGTAGGCGCGCTCCATGTAGCTTTCCTCGTCGACCACCAGCAGGCTGGCCAGGTACATTTCGGCGGCCATTTCCGGTGTCTTGGCCGACTGCGCGATCACGGCGGGATCGAGCGGGCGCGACAACTCGGTTTCGAGCCAGCGACGGTCCTGCGCATCGCTGGACAGCTTGGCCAACTCGGTTTCCAGCAGGGCGCGTTCTTCAGGCCCGATGTGACCGTCGGCCTTGGCCGCCCCGATCATCGCGGTCAGCACCGCCGTGCTGTGCTGTTCGGCCTCGGGCGCGGGCAGGCGGTCCAGCGTCTGCGGCGGGCCGGCGGGCGCCCCGGCCTGCTTGCGCTGCCAGTCGCCATAGGCGCGGTAGGCCAGGGCGCCAAGCGCGGCCATGCCGCCGTACATGGCGACCTTGCCGCCGATCTTGCGGGCCTTCTTGCTGCCCAGCAGCAGGCCCAGCGCGCCGGCGCCCAGGGCGCCGCCGCCCAACCCCGTCAGGAAGGAGGCTCCTTTGCCGCCCGTGGCTCCCTGCACCTTGGAACCGGCGTCGGCCAGCAGGCCCTGGCCGGATTGCAGTAATTGGTCTAGAAGTTGTCTGGCGCTCATGCGGTCTTCCTGTTGAATGCAAACGATCTTGCGGACAGCAATATCCGACCAGCGCCGAGGCTGGAAGTTCAGCTTACAGTCAGAAATGAGTGTTGCGGAAGCCCGATAGCCGGCCGCGGATGCTACAAACGGGGCAGGAGCGGCCCGTCGTGCCGCCCGCAACGCGAGGAACCCCGCCCATGACCATCCACGTGCGCCAGAACGCGCCCAAGACCCTGCAGTTCACCGCCACGGCCGAAGGCCACGACCTGCCGCTGGACATGCCGCAGCCACAAGGCGCGGGCCCCGATCCCCACGATTACTTCGATACGGCGCTGGGTGGCTGCAAGGCCATGACGCTGATGGTCTACGCGCAGCGCAAGGGGCTGCCGCTGGAGTCGGTGGGCGTTGACGTGGTGCGCGATGCCAGCGAGGAACGCAAGGGCGTCTATCGCCTGACCGCCAAGCTCACCTTGCATGGCGAACTGTCGGACGCGCAGATCGACGAATTGCTGGCGGTGGCCGAGAAATGCCCGATCCACAAACTGATGACCGCGGTGGACGTGCAGGTGTCCACGCTGGTGGTGCGGCCGGCCTGAGGCGCCGGCAGCCCGGGCGGAAGACCCGCCCGGCGCGCAACGGCCGGGCGGCGCGCCCGGCCCGCCAACGGAATTACTCTTCCATGCCCGGGACGATGGTCGAGAAACCGGCGTCCACGTGGGTGATTTCGCCGGTGACGCCGGCGGCCAGGTCCGACAGCATGAACGCGGCGACGTTGCCGACGTCATCGATGGTGACGTTGCGGCGCAGCGGCGCCTGGGCCTCGACGAACTTCAGGATGGCCGAGAAGTCCTTTATGCCGCTGGCGGCCAGTGTCTTGATCGGGCCGGCCGAAATGCCGTTGGCGCGGATGCCGCGCGGACCCAGCGCCGTGGCCAGGTAGCGCACGCTGGCTTCGAGCGAGGCCTTGGCCAGGCCCATGGTGTTGTAGTTGGGCACCACGCGTTCGGCGCCCAGGTAGGTCAGCGTCAGCACCGAGCCGTTGCGGCCTTCCATCAGCGGCAGCGCGGCCTTGGCCATCGCGGCGAAGCTGTAGGCGGAAATGTCATGGGCGATGCGGAAGCCTTCGCGCGACAGGCCGTCCAGGAAATTGCCGGCGATGGCTTCGCGCGGCGCGAAACCGATCGAGTGCACCAGGCCGTCCAGGCCGTCCCAGCGCTTGGCCAGCTCGGTGAAGGTGGCTTCGATCTGGCTGTCTTCGGCGACGTCGCAGGGCAGCACGATGTCGCTGCCGAACTCGGCGGCGAATTCGGCCACGCGGTCCTTGAAGCGGTCGCCGACGTAGGTGAAGGCCAGTTCGGCGCCCTGCTGGTGGCAGGCGCGCGCGATGCCGTAGGCGATGGAGCGGTTGGAAAGCACCCCGGTGACCAGGATGCGTTTGCCGGCGAGAAAGCCCATGTGTGTGATTCCTTTGATTTTTTCCTGCTGGAGACCGCCTATTTTAAGGAGTTTGGCGGTTTCGCGGACAAAACAGAGCGGCGCCCTTGCGGGCGCCGCTGCATGAAGCGTATCGATCGCGGGGTCTAGCCGCGGGCGTTGGTGCCCGGCACGCGCAGCTGGGTGCCGATCTTGAGCGCGCTGCCCTTGAGGTTGTTCAGGGCGCGCAGCGCGTCCACCGAGGTGCCGTATTGCTTGGCCAGCGAGAACAGCGTGTCGCCCTGGCGCACCTTGTGGGTGCGCACGTTGGGACGGGCATTGGCCCCGCGGGCGGCGGGCGCGGCGGCCTTGCCGCGCGGCGCCGGCGTCTTGCCGGTGCTGACGGGAGCCGAATCCAGCGCGCCCACCGGCGCGGCCAGCGAGGCCAGTTGCACGCCGCCGGTGCCCGGGTCGCCCGGCACCAGCAGCGACTGGCCGGAAGCGACCTTCTGGCGCGAGCCTATGTCGTTGGTTTCGCGCAGCTTGGCTTCGGTCACGCCAAAACGCTTGGCGATCGAGGCGTAGGATTCGCCGCGGCGCGAGTGGTAGACCTTCCAGGCGCTCAGGTCGCCCTTGTAGTTGGTCAGGTTGGCGTTGAAGATCTCGACGCGGTCGGCCGGCAGCAGCAGGGTGGGGGCGTGGTCGCCGCGGATCACCGGGCGGTTGAACGACGGGTTCAGCGCCTTGAATTCGTCCAGCGGCATCTCGGCCAGCTTGGCGGCGATTTCCAGGTCGATGTCGCTGTTCTTCTGCACCGTCACGAAGTAGGGCGTGTTGCCGACCGGCGGCAGCGCCACCGCGTAGCGCTGCGGGTCGGCGATGATGTTCTTGATGGCCTGCAGCTTGGGCACGTAGTTGCGGGTCTCGTCCGGCATGTTCAGGGACAGGTAGTCCGTGGGCTGGCCGGCGGCCTCGTTCTTGGCCATGGCGCGCTGCACCGAGCCTTCGCCCCAGTTGTACGAGGCCAGCGCCAGATACCAGTCGCCCTGCATCTCGAACAGCTTTTCAAGGTAGTCCAGCGCCGCGTTGGTCGAGGCGATGGGGTCGCGGCGCTCGTCGCGCCACCAGTCCTGCTTCAGGTTGAAATGCTGGCCGGTGGCCGGCACGAACTGCCACAGGCCCGAGGCCTGGGCGCGCGACAGCGCGGTGGGGTTGTAGGCGCTTTCGACGAAAGGCAGCAGCGCCAGCTCGGTCGGCAGGCCGCGCCGGTTGATCTCGTCGACGATGAAATACAGGTACTTGCCGGCGCGCTCGGCCATGCGCTGCACCGCCTCGGGGTGGGACGCGTAGTAGTCGGTCCACTGCTGCGAGAGGTCGGTGTTCAGGTTGGGGATGGCGAAGCCGCGGCGGATGCGGTCCCAGGCGTCGACCGGCGGATTGGTCAGGTCGACCGTGCGGGACGTGTCGCGGGCGATGTAGCGCCCTTGGGAATTGGTGGTGAGGTTCTTGCCGTCGTGGGATTTGGTTCCTGCGCAACCGGCGAGGACTGCCAGCAGAAGTGGCAGAAGGAGTCGGGAGAAATTCATCGGGCGGTCACTTGAAATCGTTCTTCCATTCACGAAGGGAGGCAAAAACCTCTACCGGCGTCGGGTGGTCGTGGCCGGCCCAGTTGTCTGCGGCGCGGACGACGTCAGCTTGCTGCGTACGCAAAAACGGATTGGTCGCGCGTTCCTGGCCGATGGTCGACGGAAGCGTGGGGAGACCTTCTGCGCGTAATTGCCGGGCCCGCTGATACCACTGTTGCAGGGTGCGGTTGGCGGGTTCGACCGCCATGGCCCAGCGCAAGTTCGCTAGAGTGTACTCGTGTGCGCAAAAAACCTGTGTATCTGGCGGTAAAACAGAAAATTTTTCCAAAGAATCAGACATTTGCGCGGGAGTGCCCTCGAAAAGCCGGCCACAGCCCCCGGCAAACAGGGTGTCGCCACAGAACAGCACAGGCTGTTTTCCCGCCGCCCGCCCGGTGTAGGCGATGTGGCCGGCGGTATGTCCCGGCACGTCCAGCACGGCCAGGTCCAGGTCCAGTTCGGGCAGCACCACGCGGTCGCCTTCGACCAGCGGCACGTCGCAGCGCGGCAATTTTTCGCGCGCCGGGCCGTACACCGTGATGTCGCCGATGCGGGACAATTCGAGAACACCGCCCACATGGTCGCCATGATGGTGCGTGAGTAGAATGGCGCGCAGTCGCAGGCCTTCGCGGGCCAGCCATTGCAGCACCGGGCCGGCTTCGCCCGGGTCGACCACGGCGGCCTGGCCGTCGCGGACGATGGCCCAGATATAGTTGTCGGTGAAGGCGGGCAGGGGCAAGACCGCGGCATTGCGTTCGCGGCCGCCTGCGGGGGCGGTCAAGGCTTGCATGGGATTCGAAGGAATAAGACGTGGCAGAAGAGACTCCGCCGATTGTAGAACTGGCCGAATGGTTCCAGACTCCGCCAGGGCAATACGCCCTGGCCTGGGAGCGCGCGCAGTTCGACGCGGCGGTGGCGGACGTCTTTGGATATTACGCCTGGCAGGTCGGCCTGGCCGACCTGAACCTGCTGCGCGCCAACCGCATGCCCTTCAAGGGGTATGTCGGCACCGAAACCCCGGCCGCCGAAAGCATCGCCGGTTGGCAGTCGCGGGTGGTGCTGGCGCAGCCCGAGGCGCTGCCGTTCGAATCGCAGAGCGTGGACCTGCTGATCCTGCCGCACGCCTTCGAATGCACCAGCGAGCCGCACAACGTGCTGCGCGAGGTCGAGCGCGTGCTGGTGCCGGAAGGGCGCGTGGTGATCTCCGGCTTCAATCCCTGGAGCATGTGGGGCGCGCGCACCCGCATGCCGGGCATGGAGCCCTGGCTGCCGCAACCGCCGTCGTCGCAGGTGTCGCTGCCGCGCCTGAAAGACTGGTTCAAGCTGCTGTCGCTCGAGGTCGAGCAAAGCCACTTTGGCTGCTACGCGCCGGCTTGCCGCAGCGAAAAATGGCTGCAGCGCTGGGGCTTCCTCGAATCGGCCGGCGCGCGTTGGTGGAGCGTGGGCGGCGCGGTCTACCTGGTGTCGGCGGTCAAGCGCGTGGCCGGCATGCGTATCATCGGCCCGGCCTGGAAGACTAAGCCCAAGCGGGCCCGGGCCGCGTCGGTGGTGGTCAACCGCCAGGCCGACGACGGCTTCGACCGCTCCTGAGCGGCCCGCCGCATTCACATCGAGAGTACAAGGACATACAAGCAGCACCATGCAGGACAACAACGCGAACGACCAGAAAGTGGAAATGTGGACCGACGGCGCCTGCAAGGGCAATCCCGGTCCGGGCGGCTGGGGCGTGCTGATGCGCGCCGGCGTGCACGAAAAGACCATGCACGGCGGCGAGGCCCAGACCACCAACAACCGCATGGAACTGCTGGCCGTGATCGAGGGGCTGCGCGCGCTCAAGCGTCCCTGCGCGGTCACCATCCACACCGACTCCCAGTACGTCATGAAAGGCATGACCGAATGGCTGGCCAACTGGAAGCGGCGCGGCTGGATGACGGCCGACAAGAAGCCGGTCAAGAATGCCGAGCTGTGGCAGTCCCTGGATGAGCAGGTGCGCCGTCACACCGTGTCGTGGCGCTGGGTGCGTGGCCATGCCGGCGATCCCGGCAACGAGCGCGCCGACCAATTGGCCAACCAGGGCGTCGAGTCGGTCCGACGCGGCTGAACGACCCGCCGGGGCGCCGCGGCGTCCGCCAACGGCTCCGTGTTTTCACCGATGCGGGCGCGCTGCGGCGGCCTGCCGCATCGGGAAATACCCTGGGTCGGCCGGTTTAGTGCTTTCAGTGCGCTTCAGGATTGTTCCAGGTTGTAAATCCGGTGCTAAAGTGCCAACCCTTGATCCTGTTCCTGCGGCGCCGTCCCAGCGGGGGATGCCTGGCACGCGCCGCGATACCGCCACATTCGCATGAAAAAAGCAGCATTGCTGGCCGCGATCGCGGCGGGAGTGGCCGCGGGGGCCGCTCTGGGCGTATTCGTGCCGCGCTGGCTCGCGCCGGTCGCCACGCAGGCGGCCAGCGCCGCCGCGCCCGCCAAGCCCGTATCCAAGGCGGCCCCAGTGCGGGTCGAAGTCTCCGCCGTCACGGAAATTCCGTTCGCCCGCGGCCTGTCGGCGGTGGGCAGCCTGCGCTCGGACGAGGCCGTGATGCTGCGGCCCGAAGTGGCCGGCCGCATCCAGTCGATCGAATTCAAGGAAGGCCAGCCGGTCAAGCGTGGCCAGGCGCTGATCCGCCTGGATGATTCCGTGCCGCGCGCCGAACTGGCGCAGGCCCGTGCCAATCTGGCGCTGGCGCAGAGCCACTATCGCCGCGCCGTGGCGCTGCAGGCCAAGGGCTTCGTCAGCCAGCAGGCGCGCGATGAGTCGGCCAGCACGCTCAAGGTGCAGGAGGCCGCGGTGGCGCTGGCGCAGGCGCGCCTGGACAAGATGACCATCAGCGCGCCGTTCGCCGGTTTCGCCGGCCTGCGCAGCGTGTCGGTGGGCGACTACGTCAACCAGGGCCAGGACCTGGCGCCGCTGGAAGCGATCGACCCGCTCAAGGTGGATTTCCGCGTGCCCGAGATGTATCTCAGCAAGGTCGGCGTGGGGCAGCAGCTGACGCTGCGCCTGGATGCCTTGCCTGGCCAGGAACGCCCCGGCCTGGTGTACGCGGTCAGCCCGCTGGTCGATGCGGGCGGGCGCTCCATCCTGCTGCGCGCCACCGTGGCCAACGCCGATTCGCTGCTGCGTCCGGGCATGTTCGCGCGCGTGCAACTGCTGTTCAACCAGGACAAGGCGCTGGTCGCGCCCGAGGCGGCGCTGTCGCCGTCCGGCGAGACCCAGTACGTATACCGCGTCAAGGACGGCGTGGCCGAGCGCCGCGAAGTCACCATCGGCGAGCGCCGTGAAGGCAAGGTCGAGATCCTGACGGGCGTGGCGGCGGGCGACCAACTGGTGGTCTCCGGACTGCAGCGCGTCACCGACGGCGGCCCGGTGCAGGTCGTCAACAACGGCGCCTGACGCCACTATCCCAGCGAGCGGCGGCCTTCATGCGCATTTCGGAAACCTGTATCCAGCGGCCGGTGTTCGCATCGGTGCTGTCACTGGTCATCGTGCTGATCGGCCTGATCTCGTATTCGCGCCTGACGGTGCGGGAATATCCCAAGATCGACGAGCCCATCGTGTCGGTGGACACGACCTACAAGGGCGCCTCGCCCGAGGTGATCGAGTCGCAGGTGACCAAGCCGCTGGAAGACCAGCTGGCCGGCATCGAGGGCGTGGACGTGATGACCTCCCGCAGCCGCTCCGAGCGCAGCCTGATCAACATCAAGTTCAACCTGTCGCGCAATCCGGACGCGGCGGCGGCCGAAGTGCGCGACAAGGTCTCGCGCGCGCGCCGTTTCCTGCCCGACGAGATCGACGAGCCCATCATCGGCAAGGTCGAGGCGGATTCGCAGCCCATCATCTACATCGCGGTCGAGTCCGGCTCGTATTCGGCCATCCAGACTTCCGACTACATCAACCGCTACATCAAGACCCGCCTGTCGGTGCTGCCCGGCGCGGCCGAGGTGCGCGTGTTCGGCGAACGGCTGCCGTCCATGCGCATCTACGTCGACCGCGACAAGCTCGCGGCCTATGGCCTCACGGTGCAGGACGTCGAGTCGGCGCTGCGCAGCCAGAACGTGGAGATCCCGGCCGGCCGCATCGAGTCGCGGGCGCGCGAGTTTTCGGTGGTGTCGTCCACCGACCTGCAGACCCCGGCGCAGTTCGAGAACGTCATCGTCGCCAACGTGAAGGGTTATCCGGTGCGGCTGCGGGACGTGTCCAAGGTGGAGATCGGGGCCGCCAATGACCGCATCCTGTCGCGCTTCAACGGCAAGCCGGCCATCAACATCGGGGTCACGCGCCAGTCCACCGCCAACCCGCTGGAGCTGTCCAAGGCGGCGCGCGAGGAAGTGGCGCGGCTGAACGAGAACCTGCCCGCGGGCATGAAGCTGACCATCGCCTACGACTCGTCGGTGTTCATCGAGCGCTCCATCGACTCGGTGTTCCACACCATCGGCGAAGCCATCGTCCTGGTGGTGCTGGTGATCTTCTTCTTCCTGCGCAACCTGCGCGCCAGCATCATTCCCATCGTCACCATCCCGGTGTCGCTGGTGGGCGCCTGCGCGCTGATGTACCTGTTCGGCTTCTCGATCAACACGCTGACGCTGCTGGCCATGGTGCTGGCCATCGGTTTGGTGGTGGACGATGCCATCGTGGTGCTGGAGAACATCTTCCGCCACATCGAGGACGGCATGCCGCGCAAGGAAGCGGCGCTGCGCGGCTCGCGCGAGATCGGCTTCGCCGTGGTGGCCATGACCATGACCCTGGTGACGGTGTACGCGCCGCTGGCCTTTGCCACCGGCCGCACCGGGCGGCTGTTCATCGAGTTCGCGCTGGCGCTGGCCGGCGCGGTGCTGGTGTCCGGCTTCGTGGCGCTGACGCTGACGCCCATGATGTGCTCGGTGCTGCTGCGCCACCAGAGCAGCCACAGCCGCTGGTACAACCTGATCGAAGGCTGGCTCGACGCCATGAGCAATGGCTACCGGCGGACACTGGCGCTGGCGCTGCGCCATCGCTGGCTGGTGGTGGCGATCGGCATCGCGGTGGCGGCGGCCAGCGGCGTGCTGTTCAAGGTGGTCAAGAGCGAGCTGGCGCCGGTCGAGGACCGCGGCGTCGTGTTCGGCATCGTCAGTTCGCCGGAAGGCGCGACGCTGAACTACACGCTCGACAGCATGCTCGGCATCGAGAAGTTCTACGCCGCCATTCCCGAGGCCAGCGGCAGCCAGGTCACCGTCGGTTTTCCCACGGTCACCGACGGCACCGCGATCCTGCGCCTCAAGCCCTGGGAGGAGCGCGGCCGCCGCCAGCAGGCCATCACCCAGGAACTGCAACCGTTGTTCTCGTCGCTGCCGGGGGTGCGGGCGTTCCCGACCAATCCGCCGTCGCTGGGCCAGTCGGCGCGTTCCAAGCCGGTGGAATTCATCATCATGAGCCAGGCCTCCTACGAGGAACTGGCGCGCCTGACCGAGGTGTTCCTGACGGAACTGCGCAAGTATCCCGGCCTGCTCAACCTGGACACCGACCTGCGCCTGAACACGCCCGAGTTGCGGGTGCGGGTGGACCGCGACAAGATGGCCGACGTCGGCACCAACGTCGACACCGTGGGCCGCACCCTCGAATCGATGCTGGGCGGACGCCAGGTGACCCGCTACAAGGACCAGGGCGAGCAGTACGACGTGATCGTGCAGGTCACGCCGCGCGACCGCGCCACCCCCACCGACATTTCCGGCATCCACGTGCGGGCGCGTGACGGCAGCATGGTGCAGCTGGACAACCTGGTGGCCGTGCACGAAGGCGTGTCGCCGCAGTCGCTGAACCACTTCAACCGCCTGCGCGCGGTCAAGATCGACGCCGCCGTGGCGCCGGGCTATGCGTTGGGCGAGGTGCTGACCCACATGCACCAGGTGGCGCGCGACGTGCTGCCCAATACGGTGGTGACGGACCTGGACGGCCAGTCGCGCGAGTTCCGCGATTCGTCGGGCAGCATCTACCTGGTGTTCGCCATGGCGCTGGCCTTCATCTACCTGGTGCTGGCGGCCCAGTTCGAAAGCTGGCGCAACCCCTTCATCATCATGCTGTCGGTGCCGCTGTCGATGACAGGCGCGCTGCTGGCGCTGTGGCTGACGGGCGGCACGCTGTCGATCTACAGCCAGATCGGCCTGATCACGCTGGTGGGCCTGATCACCAAGCACGGCATCCTGATCGTCGAATTCACCAACCAACTGCGAGACGAGGGCAAGGCCCTGTTCGAGGCCGTCACCGAGGCCAGTGTGCTGCGCCTGCGGCCGATCCTGATGACCACCGGCGCCATGGTGCTGGGCACCGTGCCGCTGGCGCTGTCGTCGGGCGCGGGCGCCGAATCGCGCCAGCAGATCGGCTGGGTCCTGGTGGGCGGGCTGATGCTGGGTACACTATTGACCTTGTTCGTCGTGCCGGTGGCCTACACCCTGATCGCCACCGCACGCAGGAAACCCGGCCCGGCCGGCAGCGCAACGCATCCCCCGGCCGGCCCGGCGGATGGCCAGGCGCCGTCGGCGCCAGCGGCCCAAGCGTCGGAATAGCTTTATGCGCCAGATCATCTTTGACACTGAAACCACCGGGCTGGATCCCGCCCAGGGACACCGCATCGTCGAAATCGGCTGCGTCGAACTGGTCAACCGGATGGCCACCGGCAACAACCTGCACATCTACCTGAACCCGGACCGCGACAGCGACCCCGAGGCGCTGGCGGTGCACGGCCTGACCACCGAGTTCCTGTCCGACAAGCCGCGCTTTGCGGAAGTGGCCGACGAGTTCGTCAAGTTCATCCAGGGCGCCGAGCTGATCGCGCACAACGCGGCGTTCGACGTGAAGTTCTTCAACGCCGAGCTGGCCAAGACCGGCCGCGGCCCGATCACCGAATACTGCGCGACGGTCACCGATTCGCTGTTGCACGCGCGTTCGCTGTTCCCGGGCAAGCGCAACTCGCTGGACGCGCTGTGCGACCGCTTCGGCATCTCCAACGCGCACCGCACGCTGCACGGCGCGTTGCTCGACTCGCAACTGCTGGCGGAAGTCTGGCTGGCCATGACCCGCGGCCAGGATGCGCTGCTGATCGATGTCGACGACAACGACTCGGGCGCGGGCGGCGGCGTGGTGCTGGCCAGGTTCGACGCCTCCGGCCTGCCGGTGGTGAAGGCCAGCGAAGCCGAACTGGCCGAGCACGAAACCTACCTGGCGGCGCTGGACAAGTCGGTTGGCGGCGAATGCGTGTGGCGCAAGCTGGACGCGCCGGTGGCGGCCGCTTGAAGTTTTTTCGAGGCGACTTGCACACTTTCAAAAAAGCGTGCTAATATTTCGCCTCTTTCGGGGTGGTTAGCTCAGTGGTAGAGCACTGCCTTCACACGGCAGGGGTCACTGGTTCGAACCCAGTACTACCCACCAAAGACCCTCGAAGAGCGCCGTCAGGCTGAAAAGCCGGCAGTCGCGACTCGAGACCGGTGCAAGCGCTTTGCGCAAGCGAAGACGCAAACCCGAGCGACAATGAAGCCAACCTTAGCCGGTTGGCTTTTTTGTTTTGCGCGCGGCCTTGATATGCCGCAAGCGCGACCGCCGGATTTGCGCGCCATCGTGCCCCGGGTTGTCTATGATGAAATCTGAAGTCGCAATTTCGGCCCAAAGCTCGACCCTAAGCTCGACCCAAAGCGCGTGGCCGGGCCGCGGCAACCGGATGTGGATGCAAAAGCAAGAGCAAAGGCAAACGCAGACTGAGACGCGAAACGCGTCGTTTACCGGGAGACCTTCATGCACCCCAGCACCAACACCATGTTGATCATCATCGTCACGGGCGTGGCGCTCATGCTGCTCGGGTTTGGGCTGCGGGATCGCAACATCGGCATGGGGCTGATGGGCATCGGCCTTATCACGGCCATCGGCACCATCATCTACAAGGCGTACATCACGTTCTATTGACGCGGCCGGGCGCATTGCCCGCGTCGTTCAGGCCTTGGGCGCGGCCAGCCGCGCCGCGCGCGCCAGCAGGGTGTCGAGCTGGTTGGCGAAGGCCTTGCGGTCGGATTGGCTGAACGAAGACGGTCCGCCCGTGTCCACGCCGCTCGCGCGCAATTCCTCCATCATGTCCCGCAGCGCCAGCCGTTCACGGATGGTCTCGGGCGAATAGCGTTCGCCGCGCGGGTTCAGCGCCATGGCGCCTTTTTCCAGCACCTGCGCCGCCAGCGGGATGTCGCCGGTGATCACCAGGTCGCCGGCCACCGCGCGTTCGGCGATGTGAGCGTCGGCCACGTCGAAGCCGCGCGGCACCTGCACCGCCCGGATCAGTGGCGAAGGCGGCGTATGCAGCGCCTGGTTCGCCACCAGGGTCACCGGCACCTGCCAGCGCTGCGCGGCGCGGAACAGGATGTCCTTGATGACCCCGGGGCAGGCGTCGGCGTCGACCCAGATATGCATCAGCCCAGGGCCTTCTGCAAGGCTTCGGCGATGATGTCGTTGGTGCTCAGGCCGCGTTCGGCGGCGGCCGCGCGCAGCTGGTCCGCCTGCGCCTGCGACAGCTTCAGCGGAAACGGCACCAGGCCGGCGGCCTGGTCGAGCTTGCGCTGCTCGCGGCGGTCGGGCACTTGCGAGGCGGCGCCGAAGCGGTCGGGCGTGCCGGCTTGCTTGAGTTGGCCGGCCAGTTTCAGCGCCTGGTTCTTCTGCAGATCGAATTTGTTCATGAATATTCCTGATTGGGAGCGCCATCATAAGCGCAAGCGCGGTCAGCGGGGTTTTGCGTTCTCCAGCGCGGCCAGGCCTTCCTCGGCGCCGTCGTGCAACGGCACGGTCAGGCCACGCCGGGCGTTGGCGATGTTGACCTGGGCGCCCTGGGCCGAGCCGGCGGCCAGCAGGTCCTGGCCGGTCTGGTAGACCGCCCGCACCACCTGCAGGGCCTCATCGCGCGTCAGGTCGGACGTGGTCAGCAGCAGCGCCGCGGTGCCGATGGTGGCGACCGGTTCCGATTGGTTCGGATAGGTGCCCGCCGCGATTTCCAGGGGCATCAGCGCGTTGTCCTGGGCGGCCAGCGTCTTGACCGCGGCCGGATCGAGCGGCAGCAGTTTCAGGTGGGCCTGCGTCAGGGCGTCGCGCAGGGGCGTGGCGGGAATGCCGATCACCTGCGCCGCGGCGTCGATCAGGCCGGCATTGAGCGCCGGCAGCGAAGCCGTGAAGGGCGTGGGAACCGCCTCGTAGTCGCGTCCAGGCTGCAGCCCATGCGCCGCCAGCACCGCTTCCAGCGTGGCCCGCACCGCCGAACCCTGCGCGCCGAGCGCGATCTTCTTGCCCTTGAGGTCGCGCACGCCGCGCAGCTTGGCGTCGTCGCGCACGACGATATGCACCATTTCGGGATAGAGGCTGCCCAGCGCCCGCAGGCCGGCGAACGGCCCTTGCGACGCGAACGGACCGCGGCCCTCGTACGCCAGCTTGGCGGTATCGCCCTGGGCCAGCCCGACCACGGCGTCGCCGCTGCGCAGCAGGGCGATGTTCTCGGCGCCGCCGCCGGTGATCAGCGGCGTGACGCGGATCTGGCGCGCCTGGCCCACCGCGCCCAGCGCGCGCGCGAAGGTGACGTACTCGCCCCGGTCCGGTCCGCCGGCCAGCGGATAGCCCTGCTGCATGCGCGCCAGCCGGCCATTGATGCGGGCGACCGAGCGTTCCAGTTCCTGTTGCACCACGTGCTGCGCGGTGCTGGAGGCGCTGTAGGCAACCGAATGGGTGATCTGGTCGAGCGTGTCCAGCAGCCGCTGCGTCACGGGCGGCGGCGCGCCGGTGTCCAATGAGGGCGCCTCGGCGGCCTTGAAGCCGGCGGGGGTCACCAGCGTCCAGCCTTCGCCTTCCTTGCGGTAGATGGCGCTGGCATGCGCCACGATCTGGTCGCCAGCCTGGTTGCCGCTGGATTTCACGCCGCTGATGCTGCGCGGGCCCGCGCCCAGCAGCGTTACCAGGGCGGCGGCGCCGGGTTGGTCCCAGGCGCCGAGCGCGATGTCGCGGGTCACTTCCAGCCGCAGGTCGTAATAGACCACGCGGCGGGTTTCGCCTGCCGGAGCGCTGCTGTCGGTGGCGGAGCCCATTCTCTTGAGCTGGTCGATGCGGAACAGGCCCGCGCCGTAGGTGGCGGCCAGGCCGCGTTCGACGTCGGCGCGCAGCGCGTCGGTATCGGGCGCGCGGCCGCAGGCTGCCACGAGCAGGCACAGGGCCATAAGGAGGATGCGCTTGAGCATGGTCACATTCCTCCCACGAACGGCAGCGAGATCAACGAGGTCAGCACGATCACGTTGAGGATGTCCACCAGGAATGCGCCGGTCACCGGCACCACGATGAAGGCTTGCGGCGCGGGGCCATGGCGCCGCGTCAGCGCCTGCATGTTGGCGATGGCGGTGGCGGTGGCGCCCAGCGAGAAGCCGCAGAAGGCGGCCGACATGATGGCGGCCTCGTAGTCGCTCTTGAGCAGGCGGAACACCACCCAGGCCGAATACAGCGCGCAGAACAGCGTCTGCACCGCCAGGATCAGCGCCAGGGGCCCGGCCAGGCGCGCCACGCTGGTCAGGTCCAGCGTCATCATGGTCATGGCCAGGAACAGCGACAGGGTGATGGTGCCGATGATCTCGGTGGCGCGGTCGTCCAGTTTCAGGCCCAGGCGTTCGCCGCCATTGCGGATCAGCACGCCGGTCGCCAGGCACCAGAGGAAGTTGGGCAGGCTCACCGGCGCGCCTTCCACCAGCGTGGCCAGGTAGCCGCCCGCCACCAGGCAGACGAAGGCGGCGGTCATCGAGGTGATGAACGAGGCGGCCGTCGACGGCGCCTGCGCTTCGCTCAGGTCCGGCGCCTCGTGGCCCGCCGCCGATTGGCGATCCAGGCTGCCGGCCAGCTTGTGGCGGCGCATCAGCCATTCCGCCACGGGGCCGCCGACCACGCCGCCCAGCACCAGTCCCATCGTCGCGGCGGTCATGGCCAGCGCCATCACGTCCTGGATATTGTTGACGTCCGCAAAGCGGGTGGCGTAGGCCGCGCCCGTGCCGTGGCCGCCGACCAGCGTGATGGTGCCGCCCAGCAGCCCCATCAGCGGATGCATGTCCAGCAGCCAGGCCATGCCCAGCCCGACCGCGTTCTGCAATACCAGGAAGGGGATCAGCGCCAGCAGGAAGGCGATCAGCCGCGGGCCGCCCTTGGCCAGCAGTTTCAGGTTGGCGGTCAGCCCGATGCAGCCGAAGAACAGCAGCAACAGGGTCGGCTTGATGCTGGTTTCCAGGGAAACGGCATGGCCGCCCCAGGTCGACAGCGCATAGGCGCCGATCGCGAACAGCAGGCCGCCGACGATCGGGTCCGGAATGCTGTAGCGCGCCAGCACGCCGATGCGGGTGGTCAGGACGCGGCCGATGGCCAGCACCAGGCAGCAGGCCAGCAGGGATTGGACGGGCGAGAGTGAAATCATGGAAACCTTCGCGCCCGCGGGCGCAGCGAAGTCAGGCTGTGGAAACCGTTGCCGCCATGTCTTTCCGGGATTGCGTTCCCATCTTAACGGGACGCCGGCGGCGCGGCATGCGTGCGGCAACGAGCAGGGGCGGGGGCGTGCCGCGCCGGTCAGAGCGGAAAGGCGCGCGCCATGTAGCTGGCCTGGGGGCCGTAGCCCTCGAGTTTGTCGGCCAGTTCCCGGCCGCCGGCCGCGACGGGGGCGTAGCCATGCCGCGTCCAATAACCGACCGCTGAACCCAGCGACACCAGGCTGGCGCGTTGCAACCCGGTTTGCGCGGCATGGCCGGCGGCCGTGCGCAACAGCGCCTGTCCCACGCCCAGCCCCTGGGCCGAGGGCGCCACCGCGCAATCGTGCAGGAACCAGTGGTCCGGACGCTCGGGCAGGGCGGCAAGCGGAGCGTCCAGCGTGGGCGGCAGGCCGGCGTCCCACGGGTACGACACCAGATAGCCGAGCAGGTGCGGGGAATCCGGCATCGCGTCGGCCTGCGCCACCCAGCAATGGGCTGGCGCCAGCGTCAGCCGGTTCAGGAAGAAATCAGCGCTCTCCAGCAGGAAACCCGGATAGGCGCCGGCCTGGATTGCCAGGATGCCGTCCATGTCGCCGGCCAGCATGGGGCGGACTCGATATTGCATAACCACCTTTGAAAACAAGAGCTTCGCGCATTTTACCGATGCCGGGGCCGGGGCCGCTTTACGCCCTTTCACAAATCGGGGACAGAGGTTTACGGAGCCTAAACGGCGCTTCATACATTTGGCTGCATGCCTGCCTAGAATCGCCTCGATTGCGACGAGTCCGATACCGAAAGCATTTCATGAAAATTCGACGAGGGCTTGCGCATACTGCCGGGCATAACGTCCCGCATTCCAGTTCCAGAGCCTTATGCACATTCAATTCCGGTCCGAGCCCATGGGGCAGCAAGTCCTGGCCAAAGCGCTTCCCGTGGAAGCGATCTGGCGCACGGCCGCTGCCAACGTGCCTTACGACGCCTGCGTCACCTGCGTCATTCCCTGCCTGAATGAATGCGAGAACCTGCGCGTGCTGTTGCCGTTGCTGCGCAGCCGGCTGGCGGCCCTGTGCACCGGCTGGGAAATCATCGTGGCCGACGACGGCAGCACCGACGGCACCGAGGCCCTGATGGCTGAATGGACCCAATACGATGGCTTCCGCTACGTGCAGCTGTCGCGCAATTTCGGCAAGGAGGCCGCGCTCAGCGCCGGCCTGGAAAGCGCCACGGGCGACGCCATCATCTGCCTGGACGCCGACATGCAGCATCCGCCGGCCCTGATCGAACAGATGCTGGCGCGCTGGGCCGCCGGCGCCGAAATGGTCTATGCCGTGCGCGAGACCCGCGCCGACGAATCCTGGCTCAAGCGCACGGGCGCCCGCTGGTTCTACAAGCTGCTCAGCGGCGCCCGCGGCGTCGACGTGCCGGCCCACGCTGGCGACTTCCGCCTCATGAGCCGCAACGTGGTGGACGCACTGAATGCGTTGCCCGAGCGCACCCGCTTCATGAAAGGCCTGTACGCCTGGGTCGGTTTCAAGGGTGAAGCGCTGCCTTATACGCCCGACGAGCGCATGCATGGCGACAGCCGTTTCGGGGGCATGCGCCTGGCGCGCCTCGCGCTGGATGGATTGACGGCGTTCACGACCTGGCCGCTGCGCCTGGTCAGCCTGGTGGGCGTGCTGTTCGCGGTGCTGGCAATGGCCTATGCGAGCTATCTCGTGATCGATTACCTGGTCTCCGGCAATGCCGTGTCGGGCTGGACCACCATCGTGACGGCCGTGCTGTTCTTCGCCGGCGTCAACCTGATCTCGCTTGGCGTGGTGGGCGAGTACGTGTCGCGCATCTTCGACGAGGTCAAGGGACGGCCGTTGTTCGTGGTGCGCCGCCGCCAGGGGCGAGCCTCCCATTCCGACAAGGTCGCATCCTGATGGCCGCCGCGATGCAACGGCCGGCGCGTTCCGATTGGATCCCGCCGGCGGGATGGTTCCTGCTCGCGGTCGGCGTCTGGCTGGCGTTCCTGGCCTGGGTGCGGCCGCTGACGCTGCCTGACGAAGGCCGCTATGCCGGTGTCGCCTGGGACATGCTGCGCAGCGGTTCGCACGCCGTGCCGTTGCTCGACGGCATGCCTTATTTCCACAAGCCGCCGCTGTATTACTGGTTGACCGAACTGTCGTTCACGGTGTTCGGCGTGCATCCCTGGGCCGCGCGCCTGCCGTCGCTGCTGGCGGCATGGACCGCCGCCGCCGCGCTGTATGGTTTCCTGCGGCGCTATCGCGATGCCGCCACCGCGACGCTGACCGTGCTGGCGCTGGCGACCCTGCCTTTCTTCTACGGCGGCGCGCAGTTCGCCAATCTCGACATGCTGGTGGCCGGCATGATCACCCTGTGTGTGCTGGCCGCGGCCGACACCGTGCTGCGCCTGGAGCGCGGCCAGGCCTATCGGTGGATGTCGCTCGCCGCCGCCGCGCTGGCGGCCCTGGCGGTGCTGGCCAAGGGGCTGATCGGCCTGGTTCTGCCCGGCGCCATCCTCTTCATCTGGCTGGTCTGGGGGCGCCGCTGGCGCGCGCTCGGGGCGCTGTTGTGGCCGCCCGCGCTGTTGGTGTTCGCGGCGGTCGCCATGCCGTGGTTCGTCCTGATGCAGGTCCGCTATCCGGGCTTCTACGACTATTTCTTCGTCTACCAGCATTTTCAGCGCTTCGCCGCCACCGGTTTCAACAACGCCCAGCCGTTCTGGTTCTACCTGCCGGTGGTGGTGGGACTGAGCCTGCCCTGGTCGCTGTGGGGCGGCGGCATCCTGCGCAAGGCGTTCTGGGCGGCGGGGCCGCAGCGCGATCTGCGGCGCCTGGCGCTGGTATGGTTCGTGGTGGTGGTGGGGTTCTTTTCACTGCCGAATTCCAAGCTGGTGGGCTATGTGTTGCCGGCGGTGCCGCCGCTCGCCTTCCTGCTGGTCGAAGTGATCGTGGCCGCGAGCCGCGACAAGGCCGACGCGCTGGCGCCGCGCCTGGTGCGCGTCTGCGCAGGGGTTGGCGCCGCGATCTGCGTGTTGGCCATCGGCATCGCCGCCCATTCGGCCCGCGGCAGCGCGGGCCCGCTGGCCGCGACGATCCGTCCGCTGGCCAAGCCCGGCGATACCTATGTGTCGCTGCACACCTATCCGTTCGACCTGGCGCTGTACGCCCAGGCGCCCAGGCCAACCTGGGTGGTGGACGACTGGCTCAATCCGGAAGTGCCGGTGCGCGACAACTGGCGCAAGGAACTCTACGACGCGGCCAGGTTCGAGCCCGAGGTGGGCAGGCAAGTGTTGATCAGTCCGCAGGAATTCCAGTCCCGCCTGTGCGCGGCGCCCGAAGGCGCGCGCTACTGGGTCTGGGGCACACGGTCGGACGCGGGCGCCTATCGGGCGTTGGCGGGCCTGGAGCCGGTCGCGAACAGCGTGAAATACGTGATCTGGCAGGTCGTGTCGGATGCCGCCTTCAAGCAGCGGGTCTGTGGCGGAACGCCCACAGCCGGCTCGTGATGAAGGTGGCCACCGCCAGCGCAATCAGGATCAGGGCCAGCAGCACGTCATAGGGAACCGACGTTACCCGCAGCAACCAGGCGTAAGCGGATTCATTGATGATGAAGCCGACGGCTGAAATGAAGAAGAAACGGCGTACTGCTATGGTCCAGGGTGTTTTCGAATGTCTGAACGTAAGCCGGTAGTGTCCGCTGAAGGAAACGACGAACGCCACCAGCCAGCCGAGCAGGTTGGCCAGGAGCGGAGCGGCGCCCAGGCCTTCGACGCAGGCGACCGCGACGCCCCAGTGGGTGGCGGCCGCTGCGCATCCGACGGCGATGAACAGGCTGACTTGTTGAAGCAGGGCGCGCATGTGGGGCGTGTCGAAGAAAGAAAGCGAGGTGAGAACTTGACCAAGCGCATCGTGGTTTGCGGTGATGATTTTGGCATGAATGCCGATATCGATGAAGGCATGATCGCGTTGGCGGGCATGCGTCGGCTGAGCGCCATCAGCTGCCTGTCGTTGGGCCCGACCTTCGTCGCCAACGCGCCGCGGCTGGCGTTGATGGACGCCGATCTCGGCCTGCATGTGAATCTGACCGAACGCCTGGGCGATGGCGATGCGGACCTGCCGTCTTTGTCCCGGCTGATCCTGCGGGCCTACACCGGCCGGCTGGACGCCGCCTGGGTCGACCTGCACCTGGCGCGCCAGTTCGACGCCTTCGAGGCCGCATTCGGACGCGCGCCGGATTACGTGGACGGGCATCAGCACGTGCACCAGTTGCCGGTGGTGCGTGATCGCCTGCTGCTGGCGCTCAAGCAGCGCTATGGCGCGCACCGGCCCTGGCTGCGCCAGACCGCGCCGGGCATGCTTTGCGGCATTCCCCTCAAGGAATCGATCAAGGCCCGCATCATCGGCGCGCTGGGCGCGGCGGAACTGGGCCGCCGGGCTGACCGCGAGGGTCTGCGCACCAACCGCCGGTTGCTGGGAGTGTATGGCTTCGACGGAGGCCGCCGGCGCTACGCCGACCTGCTGCAGAACTGGCTGTTCAACGCGCGCGATGGCGACCTGTTGATGTGCCACCCGGCCAAGGATGCCCGGGACGGCGGCGCCATGGCGCGCCAGCGCCGTGCCGAATACGACGTGCTGGCCTGCCCCAAGCTGGGCGACTGGATGCTCGCCAACGGCGTGCGCATCTCGCGCCTGCCCTCGGGGGCGCGCTAGCGCCCTGGTAGTTGGCTGCGCCTGCGAGGCGCCTTTCAGCGTAAACAGGCCCTAGGCCCGCGTCAGGCTTTGCAGCAGCCACGCGCCGGCCGGCCCCAGCGGACGGCGCGTCGACCACACCGCGTCGACCCGGATCTGGCGCGGCCAGCCCGGCACCGCCAGTTCCACCAGCTGTCCGCGCCCGAAACGGTGCAGCATCCAGCGCGGCAACTCCGCCCAGCCGAATCCCAGCGTGGCCATTTCCAGCAACATCAGATAGCCCGGCGCCGACCAGGTGGACTGCGATGGCGCGGGGGCCTTGTCGTCCAGTTCGTAGGTGCTCAGGCGCAATTCACGTTCGGTCTTCAGGTGGTCCTTGGTCACCCCGGACAAGGTCGCCAGTGGATGGCCGCGGCCCACGCACAGCACGATTTCCGAGGCCTCGCGCAGCGTCGCGTGAGCCATGTCGGGCGGGTAGTTTTCCTGCGCCGCCATCAGCCCCAGGTGGGCGCGGCCCTGCTGCACCAGCGCCACCACGTCCTCGTATTCCGCGATCAGGCATTCGAAGCGCAACGCCGGATAGCGCTGGTCGATCTGGCTGAGCATGTTCTCAAAGGTTTCGGACTGAAACGTATCCGACAGCACCACGGTCAGGCGCGGTTCCAGCCCCGCCGACAGCTGGCTGGCGCTGCGGTTCAGGCGGTCGTTGGCCGCCAGCACCTGCAGGGCCTGGCCCAGCAGCACCTGGCCGGCCTCGGTCAAGGCCGGCTGGCGCTGGCTGCGGTCGAACAGCGTCACGTTCAGGTCGACCTCCAAATTGGCGATGGTCTCGCTGACGGTGGACTGGCTCTTGCCCAGCTTGCGGGCCGCCGCCGAAAACGTGCCCTCGGCGGCCACCTGGGCGAAGGTGGCCAGGGACTCCAGGGAGTGGCGCATGGCGGCGGGCGTTTTCATTATCGGTTTTTCCGATGGATATCATCTTTATCGTACCGGAAATATCGTCGAAAATCTCTCGGTCACTGAAACAAACGACCTCAGAGGTGGGTCATGACGCAAGCCAAGAAAACCATCAAAGAGCGCTTCATCCACGCTTTCCTGTTCGAAATCCTCGCCATCGGCCTGTGCGCGCCGGTGGCCGCCTGGGCCATGGGCAAGTCGCTGTTCGAAATGGGCGTGCTGACCGCCGTGATCGCCTGGATCGCGCTGGTCTGGAACATGATCTACAACGCCGGCTTCGACCGCCTGGAGAACCGCCTGGGCATCACCCGCAACCTGCGCGTGCGCGTGATCCACGCGTTCGGCTTCGAACTGGGGCTGATCCTCATCGTGATCCCGCTGGCCGCCTGGTGGCTGAACATCAGCCTGTGGCAGGCCTTCGTGCTGGACATCGCGCTGGTGCTGTTCTACCTGCCGTACGCCTTCTTCTACAACCTGGCGTACGACCGCGCCCGTCCGCGCGTCATGGCGTGGCTGGCGCGCGGCGCCAAGGACGCCGCGCCGGCTCCCGCTACGCGTCAATCACCTTGCGCGTAAACATCTCAAGGTAGTCCATCAGCGAATCCGCGCCCCGGATGGCCGCCGCTTCGTCGCCCGTGGCGATGCCGGCGGCCATGGCCATGTGGCGGCGCGCGCCCTCGGCGATGTCGCCCTCGTGCTGGTAGGCGTACCAGAAGCGCCGGCACTGGATGATCAGCGGTTCCACCGCGTTCACCGCCGACACGTTGCGGCAGGCGCTGTGGCAGACGTGGTCGAGCAACTGGTCGGCCTGCATGTAGTCGTCCAGATTGCCGCCCTCGGCCGCGCGCACCATCTGTGTCGCGCATTCGACGATCTGGGCGCGTTGCGCCGGCGTGGCGCGGCGCGCGGCGCTGGCGGCGATCAGTTGCTCCAGCGCCCGGCGGGTCTGGATCAGGTCCATGTGGTCGGCCAGCTGGATCATCGACACCCGCAGGCCGCGCCGCGGCTCCTGGCGGATCAGCCCGGCCGCCACCATGCGCAGCAGGGCTTCGCGCAGCGGGGTGCGGCCCAGGCCGGTCTTTTCGACCAGATCGGCTTCCACCACCGCGCTGCCCGGCTGCAATTGCAGGGTGGCGATCATGCTTTCGATCTGGTCATAGGCGACGTCTGCCGCGCGCCTTTTGGGTTCTGCTCCTGCCATCAACGGTTGTTTTCCTTCGTTTTGCGCCACTGCGTGTAGGCCAGCCATTCGCCGACGAACCCGCGCCGGAAGAACGACACGCACAACACGAAAATCAACCCGATGACGATGGTGACGACATCGCCCAGGGTGGCCAGGTAATTCTGCAGGCTGACGACCAGCGTGGCGCCCACCACGGGGCCCCACACGGTGCCGATCCCGCCCAGCAGCGTCATCAGCAGGACTTCGGTGGAGGTGGCCAGCGACACGTCGTTCAGCGCCACCAGCTGCAGCACCAGCGCCTTGAGCGAACCGGCCAGGCCGGCCACCGAGGCCGACAGCACGAACGCCAGCAGCTTGCACCGATCCGTATCGTACCCCAGCGAAATCGCCCGCGGCGCGTTGTCGCGGATGGTCTTGAGCACCTGCCCGAAGGGCGAATGGATGACCCGGTAGACGAACAGGAACCCCAGCACGAACACGCCCAGCGCGAAGTAATACATGTTGGTGTCGGCGCTCAGGTCGACCAGGCCCAGGAACTTGCCGCGCGGAATGCCCTGCATGCCGTCCTCGCCGCGCGTCCAGCCAACCTGCACCGCCATGAAATACGCCACCTGCGACAAGGCCAGCGTGATCATCGCGAAATAGATGCCGGTGCGGCGGATCGCCAGCCAGCCAATCGCGTAACCGATGGCGGCGGCCATGGCCACGCCGCACAGCATGGCCAGTTCCGGCGGCAGGCCGGCCGCGCCGTACAGGATCATCATCTCGCCAGCGGCATAGCCGGCCCAGCCGAAGAAGGCGGCGTGGCCGAACGACACCAGGCCGGTGAAGCCGGTCAGCAGGTTGAAGGCCAGCGCGAACAGCGCGAAGCACAGCACCTTCATGACGAAGACCGGATAGACAATCTGCGGGAACCACGGAACCAGCAGCGCCGGCACCAGCAGCAGCGCCAGGATGCGGATGGAAAGAGGAAAGCGCGACACCTTATTTCTCCTTGCCGAACAGGCCCGCGGGGCGCGTCAGCAGCACCACCGCCATCACGATGAACACGACCACGGTGGACGCTTCGGGGTAGAACACCTTGGCCAGGCCCTCCAGCAGGCCCAGCGCCAGGCCGGTGACGATGGCGCCCATGATCGAGCCGAGGCCGCCGATCACCACCACCGCGAACACGATATTGAGCAGGTTGGAGCCCATCAGCGGGTTGATCTGCATGACGGGCGCGGCCAGCACGCCGGCCACGCCGGCCAGCGCCACGCCGAAGCCGTAGGTCAGCGTGATCATCACCGGCACGTTGACGCCGAAGGCCTGCAGCAGCCGGGCGTTCTCGGTGCCGGCGCGCAGCAGCGCGCCCAGGCGGGTGCGCTCGAACAGGTACCAGGTCAGCAGGCACAGCAGCAGCGACGCCACCACCACGAAGGCGCGGTACGCCGGCAGGAACATGAAGCCCAGGTCGAAGCCGCCCTGCAGGATCTCGGGCGGCTCGTAGCCCACGCCGGAAATGCCGTAGAAGTAGCGGAATCCGCCTTCCATCATCAGCGCGATGCCAAAGGTCAGCAGCAGGCCGTACAGGTGGTCCAGGTGGTAGAGCCGCTTGAGCAGTGTCTTCTCGATGACCACTCCGACCGCGCCGACAATCAACGGCGCCAGCACCAGGGCCGCCCAGAAGTTGATCTGCGCGCCCGGGCCCAGCAGTTGCGGCAGCTGGGTGAAGCCGATCCACGCCAGGAACGCCGCCATCATGAACTGGGCGCCGTGAGTGAAATTGACGATGTTGAGCAGGCCGAAGATGATGGCCAGCCCCATGCTGAGGATGGCGTAGAAGCAGCCGTTGATCAGCCCCACCAGCAGTTGGGCGAGCAGGGCGGGAAGCGAGATGTCGAACATAGTGGGCGGCGATCGGACACGGGACGCGTCGGTTTGCGGGAGGCGCGCGTTGCCGCGCGCCGCGGGCGGCTCGAACCGGCGCCGGGCGCAAGCCGCCCGGCGCCAGCGGGCGTCAGGACTTGTTCAGCGCGCAGGCGGCCTGCGGCTTGGGGAAGACCTCGTCGCCCTTGAGCACCGACTTCACGTGGTAGTAGTCCCACGGCGCCTTGGACTCGGCCGGCGCCTTCACCTGCAACAGCAGCATGTCGTGCACCAGCGCGCCGTCCGCGCGTAGCTTGCCGTTGCGGATCACGGCGTCGTTGATGGTCATCTCGCGCAGCTTGGCCATGACCGCCGGCGCCTCGTCGGTGCCGGCCGCCTCGATCGCCTTCAGGTACGACAGCGTGGCCGAGTAGACGCCGGCCTGCGATGCCGTCGGCATCTTTTTGGTCTTCTCGAAGAACTTCCTGGCCCAGGCGCGCGAGGCGTCGTCGTAGTCCCAGTAGAACGCTTCGGTCAGGTACATGCCCTGCGCCTTGGCCAGGCCCATGCTGTGCACGTCCGAGATGTAGGTCAGCAGCGGCGCCACGATCTGCTTCTTGGTGATGCCGAACTCATTGGCCTGCTTGACCGCGTTGACGGTGTCGTTGCCGGCGTTGGCCAGGGCGATCACGTCGGCCTTGGAGGCCTGCGCCTTCAGCAGGAACGACGAGAAGTCGTTGCCGGGGAAGGGGTGGCGCGAGACACCGGCCACGCTGCCGCCGTTTTCCTGGATCACTTCGGTGGCGTCCTTCTCCAGCGAATGGCCGAAGGTGTAGTCGGCGGTGATGAAGTACCAGGTCTTCTTGCCCTCCTTGACCAGCGCGCGCGCCGTGCCGGCCGCCAGCGCGTAGGTGTTGGTGGTCCACTGCGCGTTCAGCGGCGAGCACTTCTCGCCCAGGATCGCGGTCGACAGGCCGGCGGACGGCATGGTCACGCGGTTCTTCTGGCGCGCGATCTCCATCACGGCCAGCGCGGTCGACGCGGTGGGGAAGTCGGTGATCATGTCGACCTTGCCCTGGTCGAACCATTCGCGCGCCAGGTTGGCGGCGACGTCGGGCTTGTTCTGGTGGTCGGCGGCCACCACCTCGACCGGCTTGCCCAGCACCTTGTTGCCCATTTCCTCGGCCGCCATGCGCGCCGCGACCACCGAGCCGTTGCCGGCCAGGTCGGAATAGACGCCCGATAGGTCGGTCAGCACGCCGACCTTGACGATGCCGTCGCTGATGCCGGCCTCGGCGTGGGCGACGCCCGCCAGGCCGATGGCGCACAGCGCCGCTGCGATTCGATTCAATTTCATCTGACTACGCTCCGTATGGGAATGGGGGGACTGCGGTCGGAAGCACCACGGGAACTGCAACGACGGGGAACTGCGCGCGACGGCCTTCAGATGCCGAGCAGGGCGTTGAGCCGGTCCTGCGACCGCTCGACCTCGGCCCGCTCGATCACGGCGGCCACCTGGCCATGCTCGATGACGTAATGGCGGTCGGCCAGGTGCCGGGCGAAGCGGAAGTTCTGCTCGACCAGCACGGTGGTGTAGCCGCGCTCCTGCAATTGCCGGATCACCCGGCCCAGCGTCTGCACGATGACGGGCGCCAGGCCTTCGGTGATTTCATCGAGCAGCAGCAGGCGGGCGCCGGTGCGCAGGATGCGCGCCATCGCCAGCATCTGCTGCTCGCCGCCCGACAGCCGGGTGCCGGGGCTGTGGGCGCGTTCCTTCAGGTTGGGGAACATCGTGTAGATCTCGTCCACCGACATGCCGTCCGGCCCCACCGTGGGCAGCAGCATGAGGTTTTCCTCGGCGGTCAGCGAGGCATAGATGCCGCGCTCTTCGGGGCAGTAGCCGATGCCCTGGCGCGCGATCTTGTGCGGCGGCAGGCCGATGGTTTCCTGGCCTTGCACCTTGATGGAGCCGCTGCGCCGGCCCACCAGGCCCAGCACCGACTTCAGGGTCGAACTGCGGCCGGCGCCATTGCGGCCCAGCAGCGTGATGCACTCGCCCGCCTTCACGTCCAGGTCGATGCCGTGCAGGATGTGCGATTCGCCATACCAGGCGTGCAGGTCGCGGATCTCCAGCATGGACCGCGCCGGGGTCTCGTCATTCATCTTCCGCTCCCATGTACGCTTCGCGCACCGCGGGGTTCGCGGACACCTCGGCGTACGGACCCTCGGCCAGGATCTCGCCGCGTTGCAGGACGGTGATGGTGTCGCAGATGTCGGCCACCACCTTCATGTTGTGTTCCACCATCAGGATGCTGCGACCGGCCGAGACCTGCTTGATCAGGTGCTTGACGCGGTCCACGTCCTCGTGGCCCATGCCTTGCGTCGGCTCATCCAGCAACAGCAGTTCGGGCTCCAGCGCCAGCGTGGTGGCGATCTCCAGCGTGCGCTTGCGGCCGTAGGGCAGGTCGCCGGCGGCCACGTCCAGCTGCGCGCGCAGGCCGACCTGGTCGAGCAGTTCCTCGACCCGCGCATGCAGGCGCTCCAGCGAGCGCTCCGAACGCCAGAAGCAATAGTCCACGCCCAGCTTGCGCTGCAAGGCCACGCGCACGTTCTCGCGCACCGACAGCTGCGGGAACACCGCCGAAATCTGGAACGAGCGCACGATGCCGCGCCGCGCCGTCTGCGCCGGCCGTTCGCCGGTGATGTCGACGCCGTCGTAGACGATCTCGCCGCGCGTGGGGATGTGGAACTTGGTGAGCAGGTTGAAGACCGTGGTCTTGCCGGCCCCGTTGGGACCGATCAGCGCATGGATCGCGCCGCGCCTGACGCTCAGGTTGACGTCGTTGACCGCCACGAAGCCGCGGAATTCCTTGGTGAGGCCCCGGGTCTGAAGGATGATGTCGCTGTGCATGGTGTCCGAGAGGCTGGCGGGTGGACGGCGCGCCTGGCGGGCGCGCCTGTCCTGCTTCGGGCTGGGTCGTTTACTTCGACTGGTATTGCCGCGGCCGCTTGGCCAGCGCCGCTTCGATGATGCCGGCGCAGCGCTCGCGCTCGGCGCCCACCAGCGGCAGGCGCGGACGGCGCACGTGCTCGTTGCCGACGCCGGCGAGGGTCTCGGCCAGCTTGATGTTCTGCACCAGCTTGGTCGACACGTCCAGGTGCAGCAGCGGCGTGAACCACTGGTACAGCGCCAGCGCTTCCTGCCATTTGCCGGCTTTCATCAGGTCGTACAGCGCCACGGTCTCGCGCGGGAAGGCGGTCACCAGGCCGGCCAGCAGGCCGTCGGCGCCCAGCGCCAGGGCTTCGAACGACAGGTCGTCGACGCCGATGAACAGCTGGTAGCGGTCGCCCAGCTTGTTGCGCAGGTCGGTCACGCGGCGGATGTCGTCGCTGCTTTCCTTGATCGCCACCAGCCAGGGGCAATCGGCCAGCTCGGCCATGTGCTCGGGCTTGAGGTCGACGCGGTAGGCGACTGGGTTGTTGTAGATCATGCAGGGCTTGGCGGCGGCCTCGGCCATGGTGCGGATGCTCTGCATCGCCTCGCGCGCATCGGCCACGTAGATGAGCGACGGCATCAGCATGAAGCCGTCCACGCCCAGCTCGACCGCGGCCTTGATGAAGCGCAGCGCCTCGCGGGTGCTGGTCTCCGACACGTTGGCCAGCACCGGGATGCGGCCGCCGCTGACTTCCACGGCGCAACGCGTCACCGCCAGCTTTTCCTCCAGCGTCAGGGTGCTGGCTTCGCCCAGCGAACCGCAGGTGACAAGGCCATGCACGCCGTTGTCGATCAGGAAGCCGAAGTGCTTGCGCATCGCTTCGAAGTCGAGGGTTTCGTCGGCATGGAACTTACTGGTTACGGCAGGAAAGACGCCCTGCCAACGCACGTTACTCAACTGGATTCTCCTCGGATGGCCGGCGCCGCGAAGGAAGGGCGGCGGGTGGGAGAAAGTCTAATATCCGTTAAATATATTTAGAAGATATTTTGATATGGGAGTTTCCCGAGAGCGGGTTTCCCCGGGGAGAACGGTGCGGGCGCCTTATCAGGCGCAGGGGGAGTGGGCCGGGAAGGGAACCGGCGAACGCCGGGCGCGCTTGCCCGATCCGGGAAGGATTCGACGGATGGCCCCGCCCCTGGTCGCGGGGCGCGAGGGTCAGCCGGCCTTGCGTTGATAGGCGCGACTGGCGTCGCGCATGAAGGTCTTCACGGCGTCGTCGTACTGTTCGCCGCTGCGGAACGCGCCCGAATGCGTCGCGCCCTCGATCTTGACCAGCCGCTTCAGTTCGGGCGCCACCCCCCGGGCGGCGGCGTAGAGTTCGTCGCTCATCGTGTGCGGCACCACGCGATCCGCGGTGCCATGCATGAACAGCATCGGCGTGTGCAGTTGCGCCAGCGTCTGCACCGAGTCGAACGGTTGCGTGACCAACAGGCTGGCGCCGGGCACGCGGCCCCACTTCATGGTGGCCAGCATCGCGCTGATGCTGGTGAAACTGGATTCGACGATCAGCCCGGCGAAGTCCGGTTGCTCCGGGCGCGCCGCCAGGTTGATGGCGATGGCGCCGCCCAGGCTGTGTCCGTAGATGAAGCGGCGCGCCGGGTCCGGTTGCAGGCGGGCCAATTCCTTCAAGCCCGCCATGGCGTCCTCCAGCGCGCTGGCCTCGGACGGCAGGCGCGGCGTCGACGCGCCGAACCCGCGATAGTCGATGGCCAGCACCGAATAGCCCTTGCGCGTCCAGCCGTCGATGCGGAAGGCGCTGCCGTTCAGGTTCCAGCGCGCGCCATGCAGGTACAGGACTGTAGGCGCGTTGGCTTGCGGGCTTTGCCAGTACCAGGCCCGCACCTTGTCGCCATTGGCCAGCGCCAGGTCGTAGACCTGCGTGCCCTTGGCTGGCTCGCGCCACCAGGTCTGAGGTTCGGATTGCGGCGAAAAAATGGTCTGGCGCTGCCAGGAGTCAAGCTGCGAACAGCCGACCACGCTGGCGGCGGCGAGCACGGCGGCGCCGAACAGGCGGCGGACGGTGAAGCGGGGCAGGGCGGGCATGATCAATGAAACCCGCGCCGACGGGCGCGGTCGCGCCGCCAGCATACAACGCGGATTGTTGGCGCATCGCTTCAAGCCGTGTCCGGATGCATCTCGCGCGCCAGCGCCAGCCAGGCCTGCGCCGCGGGCGACAGGTAACCGCCACGCCGCCACACCAGTCCCATCTCCCAATCCGTATGGGCATCGCGCAACGGCACCAGCGCCACGCCCGCGTGCCGTTCTTCCTCCGCCTTGACGCGCGGCAGGAAGGCCACGCCCAGCCCGGCGCTGACCAGCGCCACGATGAAGTCGATCTGGCCGCTCCTCGCGGCGATGGCCGGCGCAAAGCCGGCGCGCCGGCAAGCCTCCTGGATGATGCGGTTCAGGGCGAAGCCGGTCTCGAACAGGATGAAGGGGGAGTCGCGCAATTGGTCGAGGCCGACGGTGGCGGCCCGGGCGTGCGGGTGATCGGCCGGCAGCAACGCCACCAGCGGCTCGCGCGCCACCGGTTGCCAGTCGAAATTGTCGGAGTCCGGCCGCAGCGACGCCGCCAGCTCGATCCCGCCGGCCATCACCATTTCTTCGAGCCGGTGGCCGCCGTGTTCCAGCAGGCTGATCTCGATGTGCGGATAGCGGCTGCGAAAGCGCGCGAACATCGGCGCGAACAGCGTGCTGCTGCCCAGCGGCGGCAGGCCCAGCCGCAGCACGCCGCGCTTGAGACCGCGCAGCTCGTCCAGTTCGGCGTACAGATCGTCGCGCTCGGCCAACATCTTCACGGCGCGCCGGTAGACGATTTCACCGGCCTCGGTCAGCCGGGGCGGCTGCGCCTGGCGGTCGAGCAACGGCATGCCGATCTCGTCTTCCAGCTGGCGCACGGCCTTGCTGACCGTGGGCTGGGTGGCGAAAACCGCTTTCGCGGCCTGGGAGAATCCGCCCTGGCGGACCACTTCCACCAGCGCGCGCAAGGGGCGCAGATCCATAGGGGTATGCCTGTTTGGAATGGGATGAATTCGACAAATTCATTTTATCTATGGCCGCGCCGAGCGTAAAACGTTTCCTGTCCGCTGGAAATTCCATGTCTCGCCCTCGCTATCCCATCGTCCTGCGCAGCCTGCTGCGCCGCAGCCGCGTGCTGCAGATCGTCCTGCTGATCCTGTTTTCCCTGCTCGGCCAGGTACTGGCCAACGCCGCCGGCCTGCCCATACCGGGCGGCGTCATCGGCATGGTGCTGGTGCTGGCCCTGCTGGCCGCCGGCCTGTTGCGGGTGCGCAATGTGCACCGAGGCGCCAGCTGGCTGCTGGGCGAGATGCTGCTGTTCTTCGTGCCCGCGGTGATGTCGCTGCTGGACCATCGCGAATTCCTCGGCGTGCTGGGCGCGAAACTGCTGGCCGTGATCCTGCTGGGCACGGCCCTGGTCATGGTCGGCACCGCGCTGACGATCGACCTTTGCTACCGCTGGATGAACCGCCATGCGGGCTGAATTCAATCTGCTGTTCTGGCCGCTGGCCACGGTGCTGGCCTATGTCTGCGCGCGCCTGTTCTATCGCCGCTATGCCTATTGGTGGACGTCCACGCTGGTGGTGGCGCCAGCCTTGCTGCTGATGCTGGCGTTGCTGCTGCACACCGGCTATCGCGACTACATGTCCGGCTCCCACTGGCTGATGACGATGCTGGGGCCGGTCATCGTTGCGTTCGCGTTGCCGCTGTACGAGCAGCGCGCGCTGATCCGGCGCTATTGGCCGGTGCTGTTGGCCGGCGTGGCGGTGGGCAGCGCCATCGCGGGCGCCAGCGCCTGGCTGCTGGGCAGTCTGCTGGACCTGCCGCCGGGCCTGCGGTTGAGCCTGTTGCCGCGTTCGGTGGCCACGCCGTTCGCGGTGGCGGTGTCGTCGCACGTCGGCGGCGTGCCCGACCTGACGGCGGTGTTCGTCATTGTCACGGGGGTGTTCGGCGCGGCCATCGGCCAGTTCATGCGACGCTGGCTGCCGCTACGCTCGGCCCTGGCGCGCGGCGCGCTGTTCGGCATGGGCGCGCATGGCGCCGGCACCGCCAAGGCGCGCGAGCTGGCGGCCGAAGAGGGCGCGGTGGCGGGCCTGGTGATGGTGATGGCGGGCCTGTTCAACGTGCTCGTCACGCCCGTCGTGGTGGTCGCCCTGCTGGCCTGAGGCCAGGGTCAGTGCGTCACGAGCATCGCGGCGCGCCGGCCCCCGGCCATGTCAGTGCAGCGCTTCCAGCGCCACCGGATACAGCGAGGCCACCAGCAGCAGGGCCATGGTGATGTTGAAGGCCCGGATCGCCCAGGGTTTGTGCAGCACCCGGCGCAGCGCCGTGCCGAAGGTGACCCAGATGCCGATGCTGGGCAGGTTGACGAGGCCGCAGACCAGTGTGGCGATCACCAGGTTGGCGAAGAAGCCGGCCTGCGGCGTGTAGGTGGCGATGATGCCCACCGCCATCACCCAGGCCTTGGGGTTGACCCACTGGAAGGCCGCTGCCTGCAGGAAGGTCATCGGCTTGCCGCGCGCTTCACCCTCCTCCACGCCGCCGGAGTTGGCGATCTTCCAGGCCAGGTACAGCAGGTAGGCGGCGCCCACGTACTTCAGCACGGTGTACAGCACCGGCGCCTGCTGGAAAACCGAGCCGAGCCCGATGCCCACCAGGAAGATCATCAGCGTGAATCCCAGGTTCACGCCAAGCAGGTGCGGCATGCTGCGGCGGAAGCCGAAGTTCAGCCCGGAGGCGGCCAGCATGACGTTGTTCGGCCCGGGCGTGATCGAGCTGACCAGCGCGAACAGCGCCAGGGGCCCCAGCAGGGACAGGGAAGCGAGCGGCACATCGGCCAGGCTGGAAGGGAACAGCGTCATTTCTTGACTCCAACGATCGCGCGGCGTCCGCCGGCGATCACAACGATAACGGCGGCGGCGAACAGGAAGGTGACCATGTCCACCGATTCGCCAAAGAACAGGGTGGCGGCCAGTACCGTCAGGAACGGTTGCAACAGCTGAATCTGCCCGACACGGGCAATGCCACCCGCGGCCAGGCCGCGATACCAGGCGAAAAACCCCAGGAACATCGAGCCAAATGCCAGGTAGGCGCTGGCCCAGATGACGTCGGCCGCTGGCCAGGCCGCCTGTTGCGCAGCCATCCAGCCCACCGGTGCGACCAGCACCGGGGCGCTGATCACCAGCGCCCAGCAGATGGTGCGCCAGCCGCCCAGGGTGCGCGAGGCGCGCGCGCCTTCGGCATAACCCATGCCGCCCAGCAGCACGGCCAGCAACAGCCAGAAATCGCCCATCACCAGGCTGCCCTGGCCCTCGCGCAGCGCAAATGCGCAGACCAGCGCGGCGCCCACCATGGCCCAGCCCCAGAACGCCGGCGATGGCCGTTCGCCGCTGCGCCAGGCCGCGAAAACCGCCGTGGACAGGGGCAGCAGGCCGTTGAACACCGCGCCGTGCGAAGACGCCACGGTCTGCATCGCCAGCGACGACGCCAGCGGCCAGCCCACCACGATGCCGATCGCGGCCAGGATGACGCCGGGCCATTCGCGGCGATCGGGCCGCCGGCTGCGTGTCAGCCACAACAGCGCCAGGGCCGGCACGGCCGCCAGCAGGGCCCGGCCCAGGCCCACCAGCAACGGCGGCAGCTCGGCGACGGCGACGCGGGTCATCGGCAGAGTCAGCGAGAACACCACCACCCCCAGCAGGCCGTAGCCATAGCCTTCCCAGGAGGAGGCCGCGGACGCGGCGGGAGCGACCTGGGGCGAGGGATACAGCACGGAACGGCTCATCGGTGGACATCCGGAAGAAGGGGCGGTCCACAGGGCTTGCGGGTTGGCGCCATTGCTGTCACTCTACGCATAGTCATCGGTACAGTACCGGTACACTTTTGCATGTCACTTTAACCACTGGCCTGGTGAAATCCCCATGACAGTTGTCTCCCCCTCCATGCCCTGGCAGCCGGTGCGCCAGGCCGACGCCACCTTGGTGGCGCAACTGGCCGACGGCCTGGCCCGCCGTATCGACGAGCAGGGCCTGCGTCCCGGCACCCGCCTGCCCTCCATCCGCAAGATGGCCGAGCAATCCGGCGTCAGCCGGTTTACGGTGGTGGAGGCTTACGACCGGCTGGTGGCGCGTGGCCTGGTGCAGTCGCGCCGCGGCGCCGGCTTCTTCGTGCGGGCCCGCAACGGCCCGCTGGCCGCAGCCGCCGCGGTTCCCGAAAGCCAGGGTTTCACGCCGCCCGCGCGGGTGGATATCGCCTGGCTCTTGCGCAGCATGTTCCGTGAAGGTGGCGGCCCGGGCATGCCGGGCGGCGCCGGCCTGTTGCCGGCCGACTGGCTGGATCCGGACATGGTGGCGAGCGCGGTGCGCGCCGTCGGGCGGTCGGTGCGCGGCCATCTGGTGTCCTACGGGCATCCGCAGGGATTTTCGCCGCTGCGCCAGCAGATCGCGGCGTCGCTGCAGAGCGAAGGCGTGCCGGCCCATCCCGATCGCAACCTGCTCACCACCAACGGCGTCACGCACGGCCTGGACCTGATTGCCCGCCTGCTGGTGCAGCCCGGCGACACCGTGCTGGTCGAGGATCCGGCGTGGTTCGTCATCTTCGGCCGGCTGGCCGCGTTCGGCGCGCGGCTGATCGGCGTACCGCGCGGTCCCGATGGTCCCGACATCGCGCAGCTGGAGCAACTGGCGGCGCAGCACAAGCCCAGGCTCTTCATCGTCAACAGCGCGGTGCACAACCCCACCGGCCATACCCTGTCGGCCGGCGCCGCCTACGACATCCTGCGCATCGCCGAGCGCCACGATTTCATGGTGGTGGAAGACGACACGTATGGCGATCTGCACCCCGGCGGCGCCATGAAGCTGGCGGTGCTCGATCGCCTGAACCGCGTGATCCTGGTCAGCGGCTATTCAAAGATGCTGGCCGCCAGCCTGCGGGTCGGCTACCTGGCCGCCAATCCCGACATCCTGCAGAAACTGGCCGACCTGAAAATGCTGGCGGGCCTGACCTCGCCCGAACTGGGCGAACGGGTGGTGCACCGGGTACTGATGGAAGGCCAGTACCGGCGTCATATCGAGCGTGTGCGCCAGCGGGTGGACGAAGCCCGCCAGCGCTGCCTGAAAGGCCTGTTGAAGCTGGGCCTGACGGTCCCTCACGAGCCGCAGGCAGGCATGTTCGTCTGGGCCGACTGCGGCCGCGACAGCGAGGTGCTGGCCCGCGCCGCCGCCGACCGCGGCATGCTGCTGGCGCCGGGCACGCTGTTCTCGCCATCGCAGGCGCCATCCACCATGTTGCGTTTTTCGGTGTCGATGGCGGACGAACGCGGGGCCTGGAGCGTATTGGAAAAACTGTTCGGCTGAAACGGCACCTGCAATAATAGGATCCAGCCCTCTCTACCTCGCCATCAAGGAATCGCCATGTCCGCACCGATCAAGCCCCTGACCGACAATTTCGCCGTCGCCCCGCAACTGGGGCCCGACGACATGGCCGACGTGGCGGCCGCCGGCTACAAGAGCGTCATCATCAACCGTCCCGATTTCGAGGGCGGCCCCGATCAGCCGACCGCCGCCGATGTGTCCAAGGCCGCCGCCGCCGCCGGTCTGAAAATCGAATACCAGCCGGTCGTCGGCAGCGCCATGACCGCCGCCGACGTGGTCCGCTTCGCCGAACTGCTGCGCACGCTGCCGGGCCCGGTGCTGGCGTACTGCCGCACCGGGACGCGTTGCACCAACCTGTTCGCTGCCGCCCAGCAACTGGGTTGACGCGCATCAAGGACCCCGGGTTCGCTTGATGTGAACCTGGCGGGTTTCCGGTAGCATGGAACTTCCTCTCAAACAGGAGCAGGCAAGATGTTCAAGAAGATCCTGATTCCCACCGACGGCTCGCCGCTGTCGGCCCAAGCCGCCAACGCCGGCATTTCCTTCGCGCGCTCGGTGGGCGCTGATGTCGTCGCCCTCTACGTGACGCAGCCGTTCGCCGCCACCATCGGTTTCGACGGCATGGCCGCGGCCTACGCCATCACCGACGAAGACTACGAGAAAGCCTCGGCCGAACAGGCCGACAAGTACCTCAAGCAGATCACCGATCGCGCCGACACCGCCGGGGTGAAGTCCGAGGCGCGCGCCGTGTCCAACTTCAACGTGGCCGACGGCATCGTCCAGGCCGCCGCCGACGCCGGTTGCGACCTGATCTTCATCGGCAGCCACGGCCGCAGCGGCCTGTCGCGCCTGCTGCTGGGCAGCGTCACCGCCAAGGTGCTGTCGCTGGCCAGCACCGCCGTGCTGGTGTACCGCGTCAAGGAAGAAAAGAAGTAACACCGCTGCCCGCCGCCGGTGTCAGGCCGCCGTCAGGCCCGCCGGCGCCGACGCATGCCAGGCCCCTCCCGCCGAGGGGCTTTTTCTTGTCCGCGCCATTCCCTATGGCGCTTATGGCTAAAGCTTGTAAACCGGCTCGCGGCGCGTAATATTCACGGATAGTGCGGGCGCGGTTTCGCAATCCCCGAGCACACCTCTCAACGCGGCATGGCGCCCGCCGCGGCAGTATCCGGTCGGACCTGCCGCCCATTCCTGGTGATTACTGCAAGGAACGAGGCCATGACTCGCAAGACGCCTATCGAGCTATACCGGAACATCGGCATCAGCGCCCACATCGACGCGGGCAAGACGACGACCACCGAGCGCATCCTCTTCTATACCGGTATCACCCACAAGATCGGCGAAGTGCACAATGGCGCCGCCGTGATGGACTGGATGGAACAGGAACAGGAACGTGGCATTACGATCACGTCCGCCGCCACCACCGCCTTCTGGAAAGGCATGGCCGGCAACTATCCCGAACACCGCATCAACATCATCGACACGCCGGGCCACGTCGACTTCACCATCGAGGTCGAGCGCTCCATGCGCGTGCTGGATGGCGCGGTCATGGTCTATGACGCGGTCGGCGGCGTGCAGCCGCAATCCGAGACCGTCTGGCGCCAGGCCAACAAGTACCGCGTGCCGCGGCTGGCCTTCGTCAACAAGATGGACCGCGTCGGCGCGGACTTCCTGCGCGTGCAGCGCCAGATCAGCGAACGCCTCAAGGGCGACGCCGTGCCGGTGCAGTTGCCGGTGGGCGCCGAAGACGGCTTCGAGGGCGTGATCGACCTGGTCAAGATGAAGGCCATCATCTGGGACGACGCCAGCCAGGGCGTGCGCTTCGAGTATCGCGACATTCCGGCGGCGCTGCAGGCGCAGGCGCAGGAGTGGCACGACAAGATGGTCGAGAAGGCCGCCGAGGCCAACGAGGCGCTGCTGGAGAAATACCTGGGCGGCGAGGCGCTGACCGAAGCCGAGATCAAGCAGGGCCTGCGCCAGCGCACGGTCGCCAACGAGATCGTGCCGATGCTGTGCGGCAGCGCCTTCAAGAACAAGGGCGTGCAGGCCATGCTGGACGCGGTCATCGACTACCTGCCGTCGCCGGTCGACGTGCCCGCCATCAAGGGCCACGACGAGCGCGACCACGAGATCGAGCGCCATCCCACCGACAAGGAACCGTTCTCGGCGCTGGCCTTCAAGATCATGACCGACCCGTTCGTGGGTCAGCTGGTGTTCTTCCGCGTCTACTCCGGGGTGGTCAAGTCCGGCGACTCGGTCTACAACCCGGTCAAGGAAAAGAAGGAGCGCCTGGGCCGCATCCTGCAGATGCATGCCAACGAGCGGCGCGAAATCACCGAGGTCTACGCCGGCGACATCGCCGCCGCGGTGGGCGTCAAGGACGTCACCACGGGCGACACGCTGACCGACCCGGCGCACGTCATCGTGCTGGAGCGCATGGTGTTCCCCGAGCCGGTTATCTCGCAGGCGGTCGAGCCCAAGACCAAGGCCGACCAGGAAAAGATGGGCATCGCCCTGGGCCGGCTGGCGCAGGAAGATCCCTCGTTCCGCGTGCGCACCGACGAGGAGTCCGGCCAGACCATCATTTCCGGCATGGGCGAGCTGCACCTGGAAATCCTGGTCGACCGCATGAAGCGCGAGTTCGGCGTCGAGGCCACGGTGGGCAAGCCGCAGGTGGCCTATCGCGAGACCATCCGCAAGACCTGTGACGAGGTCGAAGGCAAGTTCGTCAAGCAGTCGGGCGGCCGCGGCCAGTACGGCCACGTGGTGCTCAAGCTCGAGCCGCAGGAGCCGGGCAAGGGCTACGAATTCGTCGACGCCATCAAGGGCGGCGTGGTGCCGCGCGAGTTCATCCCGGCGGTCGACAAGGGCATCCGCGAGGCGCTCAACGCCGGTGTGCTGGCGGGCTACCCGGTGGTCGACGTCAAGGCGACACTGTTCTTCGGCTCGTACCACGACGTGGATTCGAACGAGAACGCCTTCAAGATGGCCGGTTCGATGGCCTTCAAGGAAGGCATGCGGCGCGCCGATCCGGTGCTGCTGGAGCCGATGATGCAGGTCGAGGTGGAAACGCCCGAGGACTTCACCGGCAACGTCATGGGCGATCTGTCGTCACGCCGCGGCATGGTGCAGGGCATGGAAGACATCGCCGGGGGCGGCGGCAAGGTGGTGCGCGCCGAGGTGCCGCTGGCCGAGATGTTCGGCTACTCCACCTCGCTGCGCTCGCTGACGCAGGGCCGCGCCACCTACACGATGGAGTTCAAGCACTACGCCGAAGCGCCGCGCCAGGTGGCGCAGGAAGTGATCGCGGCCCAGGGCACGGGCCGCTGAATCCGGAGCTGCCCGTAACGAGGGCCACCCGCGCGGGTGGCCCTTTTTTCTTTCTCGCGCCTCAGGCCGGCGCGGCGGCGCCGGCCGTCGTCGTCCGCATGCGCAAGGACGCCAGTTTCACGCCCGACAGGATCATCACGAAGCCATAGGCATGGAATAGCTGCGGCGCCTCGCCCAGCAGCGGCCAGGCCAGCAACGCCGCATACACCGGCACCAGGAACATCGACAGGCCCGCGGTGGCGGGGCCGGCGCGGCTGATCAGCCGGCCGTAGACGTAGTACGCGCCCAGGCTCGGCACGACCGCCAGGAACAGCAGCACCGCCGCCAGGCGCGGATCGCTCCAGGGGGGAGTGGCGCCGGCGGCGGCCTCGATCCCGGCGAAGGGCGCCAGCGCGATCGCGCCGCCCAGCATCATCGCCGCCAGCCGCGCGCCGTCCGGCACGGCCGGCAGCGTCAGGCGCTTCTGCAGCACCGTATAGAACGCCCAGCCGGTGGCGGCCAGCAGCACCCACAGGTCGCCCTGGCCGAACGCCAGCCGCGCCAGCGCCCAGGCGTCGCCGCGCGTCAGCACCACCAGCACGCCGCCCAGCGCCAGCGCCAGCCCGGCGGCGCGCAGCGGCGAGAGAGGCTTGCGCCAGATGATCGCTTCCAGCAGCGCCACCAGGATCGGGCTGCACGAGAAGATCAGGGCGATGTTGGTGGCGCTGGTGCTCTGGGCGCCGATGTACTGCGGCGCCACCGCCACGCCCATGCCCAACACCGCCAGCGGCAGCAGCGTGGGCAGGCCGCGCCACAGCGCCTGGCGATGCCGCAGCAAGGCCGGCGCGGCCAGCGGCAACAGGATCAGGAAGGCGATCAGCCAGCGGCCGAAGGCCAGGAAAACGGGGGGGAGGGCGGCGTCGTGGGCCCAGCGGGCGGCCACCATGTTGGAGGCGAATAGCGCCGGCGCGGCCAGGAGCATGGCGGTGCCGGACAGGCCCAGGCCGGTTCTTGCGGGTACTGCTGCTGCGTGAGACATGATTTCCCGCCGCGCGGATCGGCGCGCGGCAACTGCGGTGGACTACACCGGCGCCAAGGCCGGGTTGTGCCGCGGCGCAGGCGCTGGATCCGACGGGCGGGGTAATGCCCGTCTTGCTGGAAAGTCTACGACCGGGTCGGGAAAATAGGTTTCCTGATTCCCGCCATTTCCGTAGAGATAGAGGAATATATATCCTATAAAATTAAGTTTTACAGGGATATTCTCTTCTGCGGATTCTCAGCCGTGTCCACCCCGCCCAAAATCGACGAAACCGACCGCAAGATCCTGCGCGCGCTGCGCACCGATGGCCGCCTCACCAACCTGAAACTGGCCGAGCAGGTGGGCCTGTCGCCCACGCCCTGCTGGAACCGGGTCAAGGCCTTGGAGGACGCGGGCGTGATCGAGGGCTACGCGGCGCTGTTGAACCAGAAGGCGCTGGGCCTGCCCGACACGGTGATGATCGAGGTCACGCTCGAACACCACGACGACGACACGCTGGCGCGCTTCGGCGAGGCGATCACGCGCCTGCCGCAGGTAGTGGAGGCGTTCCTGGTGACGGGCGAATACGACTACCTGATCAAGGTCGCGGTGGCGGGCACCGAAGGCTATGAGGAATTCCTGCGCAAGCGGCTCTACAAGCTGCCCGGCGTGCGCCACAGCCGCTCGACCTTCGTGCTCAAGCGCCTCAAGCACACGCCGTCGGTCGAACCCTGACGGCGCGCGGGGTCAGCCGCGCAGGAACGATTCGATGGCGCCATTGAAGGCGCGCGGGTTGCCCAGGTTCATGCCGTGCGACGAGCCGGCGATGTCGACGCGCCGCGCCTGGGGCAGCCACTGCGCCAGCGCGTCGAGTACCGCCGGGTAGGGCGCGGGGCTGAGCGCGCCGCCGATCAGCAGCGTCGGCAGGGCCAGCGAACCGATCTGTTCCGGGCTCAGGGTGGCGGGCGTTTCGCGGGCCTGGCCGAACAGCGTGCCGGCGTTGTCGCGCACCATCTCCTTGAACCAGGGCACCATGCGCTGCCAGGTGTCCGGCCCTGTCACGGTGTCGACGAACAGCGCCAGGCCCTCTTCGAGCGCGCCGTCGCGGATCAATTCCAGCGCGCGCTGACGGAAGCCGCCGCGCAGATCGTTGTCTCCGGGCAGCGGCAGGCCCGGGTCGGCCAGCGTCAGGCTGCGCAGCGCGTCGGGGCGCGCCAGCGCCGCCTCCAGCGCCACGCGGCCGCCGCGCGAATGGCCCACCAGGTGGGCCGGCTGGCCCGCGACCTGGTCGATGAAGGCCAGCACGTCGGCGCCATGCTGCGCCACCGAAAACCCCTCGCCTTCGCCATCCCAGGTTTCGGGCCAGTAGCGCCGCAGGCACACCGCCAGCACCCGGAACGAGCGGCCCAGCGGCGCCATCTGCGACTTCCAGTAGCGACAGTCCGCCAGCGAGCCATGCACCAGCACCAGGGGCTCGCCCTCGCCGTATTCGGTGTAGGACATGGCATAGCCGCCGATGTCGGCGGTTTGCAGGGGCAGGACGGGTTCTGAACGCATCGGATCGGGGTTGGGAAAGCCAGGCGGGCATTCTAGCCGGTTCGCTCCCCCGTCCACGGCACGCCCGCGCCCGCGGCGGGGGCTGATAAACTCGTTTCCCGATCTTTTTTCCCTTGAACGGAGTTCGCCAGATGTCCCCCGCCACCCCCGCCGATCTTCCCGAGTCCGCCCAACGCGTCGCCCGACTGCTCGCCGAAATGGGTCATGACAAGCCGGTGGTGGTGCTACCGCAGACCGGCAAAACCTCGGCGGAAGCGGCCGCGGGGCTGGGCTGCGAAGTGGCCCAGATCGCCAAGTCGATCATCTTCCGCCGGGCCGCGGACGATGCGCCGGTGCTGGTCATCGCCAGCGGCGTCAATCGCGTCGATGAGGCCAAGGTCGCGCAGCAGGTCGGCGCCCTGGCCAAGGCCGACGCCAAGTTCGTGCGCGACATGACCGGCTACGCCATCGGCGGCGTCTGCCCCATCGGCCACGCGGTCAAGCCAGTCATGCTGCTCGACCAGGACCTATTCCAGTACGACAGCCTGTGGGCGGCGGCGGGGCACCCGCACGCCGTGTTCAACCTGACGCCGCAGCAGTTGGCCGCCATGACCGGCGCGCCGGTTGCGGACGTCGCGCAGCGCGCCTAGCGTTGCCTGTCCGCCGGACCGCCGGCCTCAGGGTCCCGCGCGGGACGTAGCGGTCAGTGCGGACGCGCTTCCAGGTCGTCGATCAGCACCTGGAGCCGTCCGCGCGAGCAGGCTTCGACCCGGCCCTGCACTCCATATACAGCCGCCAGCGACGCTGGCGTGATTACCTCGGCAGGCGCGCCGGCGGCGGCCAGCCTGCCGCCATGGATCATCACCGCTCGGTCGGCATGCTGCAGGGCCACGTTCAGGTCGTGCAGCACGATCACCGTGATCAGCCCGTGCTGCGCGGTTTCCTGCCGCAGCAGCCGCATCACATGGAACTGGTAGTTCAGGTCCAGCGCCGACAGCGGCTCGTCCAACAGCAGCACGCGCGGACGGCGCACCAGCGCCTGCGCCAGCCCCACCAGCTGCTTCTGTCCGCCCGACAGGGCGTCCAGGTAGCACAGCGCCAGGTGAGCGATGCCCAGCCGCTCCAGCAGCCGGTCGATCTCGTGCAGATCCGCCGGCGGTCCTTCGGCCTGGCTGGCGCGGGCGGCCACCAGCACCGATTCGAACACCCGCAGGTGCACGGCGGCAGGCAGGCTTTGCGGCAGGTAGACAAGATGGCGCGCGCGGGTCGCGAAATCCATCCGCGTCAGATCGAGATGGTCCAGCCGCGCCTGGCCGGCGCGCGCCTTCACCAGGCCCGCCAGCGCCTTGAGCAGCGTCGATTTGCCGCTACCGTTGGGACCCAGCAGGGCCGTGACTTCACCCGCGTCCAGCCGGGGCAGCGACAGATCGTGCAGCACGTCCGTGCCGCCATAGCCGGCGGTGATGCCTTCGATCGCCAGCGCCGGCTGCGGGGCGGCCGTCATGGCAGCCTCCGGCGCAGCACTACCGCCACGAAGAACGGAATGCCGATCAGCGAAGTGACGATGCCCACCGGCACGATCACGCCTGGCGCCAGGTTCTTGGAGGCGACCGAGGCCAGCGACAGGATCACGCCGCCGACCAGCGCGCTGCCCGGCAGGAAGAAGCGATGATCCTCGCCCACCAGGCGGCGGGCGATGTGCGGCGCGATCAGGCCGATGAAGCCGATGGTGCCGACGAACGCCACCGCCAGCGCCGACAGCAGGCTGACGCGCGCCAGCGCCGTCACGCGCACGCGGCGCACGTCCACGCCGAAGCTGGCGGCGCGTTCCTCGCCCAGCCGCAGGGCGGTCAGCTTCCAGGACTGGCGCAACGCCAACGGCAATGCCACGGCGAAGGCCAGTCCAAGCGTGGCCACGGTGGTCCAGCTCGAGCGCGCCAGGCTGCCCATGGTCCAGAACACCAGGTTTTGCAGCGCCTCGGCGCTGGCGGTGAACTGCACCAGCGACACCAGCGCGTTGAAAGTGAACACCATGGCGATGCCGAACAGCACCACGCCCGACGTGTTCATGCCGCCGCGCCGCGCCACGCCGTCCAGCATCAGGGCGGCAAGCAGGGCGAACAGGAAGGCATTGCCGGCGATCAGCCAGCCGTCGGGGATGCCGGGCACGCCCAGGTGCAGCACGATGGCCAGCGACGCGCCGAAGGCGGCCGCCGACGACACGCCCAACGTGAATGGGCTGGCCAGGGGATTGTTCAGGATGGTCTGCATTTCCGCGCCCGCCAGGCCCAGCGCCATGCCGACCAGCGCGGCCATCAGCGCGTAGGGCAGCCGGATATCCCAGACGATGACGCGCAGCGTCGGATCGGCCGACGCCGGCGCGCTCAGCGTGCGCCACAACTCGCCCCAGCCCAGGCCCGAGGGACCGAGCGTGAAATCGAGCAGCAGCCCAATGCAAATCGCCGCCAGCAGCAGGGCGATGAGCCCTGCCCGGCGGCGCAGGATGTGCCGGTAGGCGGCGACCGCGGTTGCGGCTTCCGCCATTACTGCAGCAGTTGCAGGCGGCTCTTGGCCGTGTTGGCGGCCGGCGTGGTCGGGTAGTCGCGCACGATGCGCTGCAACGTGGTCTTGGCGCCGGCGCGGTTGTTCATCTCGATCTGGCTGCCGGCGATGACCAGCAGGGCGTCAGGGGCGCGGGCGTTGTCGGGCGCCTTCTGCACCATGGCGTTCAGTTGTTCGATGGCGCCCTTGAAGTCCTTCAGCGCGTAGCGGCTGCTGCCCAGGTAGAACTGGGCGCTGGGCGCGAGCTGGCTGGCGGGGTAGAGCGCGGTGAAGGCGGCCAGCGATTCGGACGCTTCCTTGTACTGGCCCTTGCGGAACAGGTCGATGGCGCCGTCGTAGGCGGCCTGCTCCTGCGGATCGCCGGCCGTCGCGCCCGGCGGGTTGGCGCCGCCGGCGGCGCCGCCCGGCTTGTTGGCGCTGGGCTGTTGGCGCGACACCAGCTCGAGCTGGTCGCGCAACTGGGCGACTTCCTGCTGCAGGGCCTGGATCTGATCGGCCAATTGCAGCTTGGCCCGTTGGCTCTGCTCGTTCTGCTGCTGCACCTGCTGGCGCAAATCCAGGATGGCCTTGCGGGCCTCGTCATCGGAGAAAGCGTGGGCGGGGGCCGCCAGGGCCGCCAGCACCAGGCCAGTGGCCGCCATCAAGGGACGCAGGGACAGAACGTAATCGCGCATGAAAATTCCCGGGGATAAAAACAAACGTCGGGACGGCCGGCTGACCGTCCCGACGCGTGGTGGGGCACTTAACTATACGAAAAGCTTAACGCTGATAAACGATATCGGCGCGGCGGTTTTCCGCAAAGTCGGCTTCCGACGAGCCAGTCGCCTTCGGCTTTTCTTTACCGAAGCTGATGGTTTCGATCTGGTTGTCGCTGACGCCCAGCAGGGTCATCATGCGACGCACGGCGTCGGCACGGCGCTGGCCCAGGGCCAGGTTGTATTCGGCGCCGCCGCGTTCGTCGGTGTTGCCTTCGATCTTGATTTTCTGCTGCTGGTGCGAAGCCAGGTAACGGGCGTGGGTTTCCACCAAGCCGCGGTACTGGTCGGACACCGTGTAGCTGTCGAAGTCAAAGTATACCGAGCGCTGTTGCGCCAGGATGCTTTGGGGGTTGAAGGGATCAAGGATCTGGCCGGAGGCCGAGGATCCTTGGCCAGCGCCTCCGCCCTGACCCGCTTTATCGTCGAGAGGGACGGAGCTGCAAGCTGCCAGGGTGGCGGCCAGAGCGGCGATGGTTAGGCTTTTGGCAATGCGCGACTTCATGATAGTTCCTTTGCAAAGAGAGTCACACGTGTTATCGGGTAAATGGGCCCCAAGTCGGTTCACGTATTTCCCCGTTCAGTACCGAAAGCGTCTGCCGTACGCGACCATCGCTCGAAACACCTGCAAGCACGCTACGTCCGTTTTGGATCGCGGCGTAGAGGACTTGCATGCCGTTCGGCGCGAAGCTTGGCGACTGATCGTCACGACCATCGGTCAACAAGTTCTCCGAGCCGGAGGACAGGTTCAACGATGCGATTCGAAACGCGCCGTCGCGTCTGGCAACGTACAGCAGCGTCGATCCATCGGGGGAAATTCGGGGTGAGATGTTGTAACCACCATTAAACGTGAGGCGGCGAGCATCGCCACCGTCCAGGCCGGTTTGGTAAATTTGCGGCCCGCCGCTGCGGTCACTGGTAAAGATAATGGAACGGCCGTCCGGCGTAAAGCTCGGCTCGGTGTCAATCCCGGGAGAACGCGTAACTCGCTTCATATTCGAGCCGCCGGCCGCGCTAACGATGTAAATTTGCGACAGACCATCACGCGTCAGGGCCACGGCAAGCTGGGTGCCATCGGGCGACCAGCCGGGGGCGCTGTTGTTGCCCTTGAAGTTGGCGACCGGCACGCGGGCGCTGGTGGCCAGGGTGTGCACGTACACCACCGGCTTGCCGGATTCGAAGCTCACGTATGCCAGCTTGGAACCATCGGGCGACCAGGACGGCGAGATGATCGGCTCGCGCGAACGCAGGGCGACCTGCGGATTCTGGCCGTCGGCGTCAGCCACCTGCAGTTCGTAGGTGGCGCCTTGCTTGAGCACGTAGGCGATGCGGGTCGAGAACACGCCGCGCACGCCGGTGATCTTTTCATAGATGCGGTCGGCGATCTGGTGGGCGACGCGGCGCAGTTCCTGCTCGGTGCCGGAGAACGCAACGCCATCCAGCTGGCCCTTCTTGACCGTGTCGGCCAGGCGGTAGCGCACGTCGTAGCGGCCGTCGTTGCCGCGCACGATGCTGCCGTAGGCGATGAAGTCGGCGCCCTTGGCGCGCCAGTCGTCATGGGCGATGGGCGAATCGACGTTCAGGCCCGAACCGGCGGCGCTGATCAGGCGGAACTGGCCGGTGCGGGTCAGGTCGGCGCGAATCACTTCGGCCAGGGCGCGGCCATGGGCGTCGTCCACCGCGAAATCGGCGATGGCAACGGGGTATTGGGTGGCGCCGGTGCCGGAAATGTCGACACGCAGCTGGGCCTGGGCGGGCTTGAGGGCCATCAGGCAGGCCAGCGCCAGCAGCAACAGGCCGAATCCATACGATCGCCAGAGAACGAGGGGGGAAGCTCGTCGGCTATGGGCGGGAGTCATAATCAGCAATCTCCTGTCAATCATACATTCTGTACACAACGTCAATGATGGGCTCGTAGCGGCCGGTCGAAGGCTTGGGGAAGGGGTTGCAGCGGCGGATGCCGGTCTCGACCGCGCGGTCGAAGCCCGCGTTGCCGGAGGAACTGGTCAACGTGACCCCGTTAACCTTCCCGTCAGAACCTAACTGTACCCGGTATTGGGCCGTCGGATTGTCCGAGCCGCTGCGCGGCGGCGGCGGGTAGGCCACGCCGGGTTGCACGCAGGCGCGCACCTTGGCGCCATAGCCGCTGTCGCGCCCGCCACCGGCCTGGTTGCGGTCGGCGGTGCCGCCGGGAATGCCGGCCGCGCCCAGGGCGTCGTTGCGGAACGCATCCTTCAGGGCCTTGTCGGCCGCGGCCTTCTTGGCGGCTTCTTCCTTGGCCTTCTTTTCGGCGGCGGCTTTTTCAGCGGCGGCTTTGTCGGCCGCGGCCTTTTCAGCGGCGGCCTTCTCGGCAGCCGCCTTTTCAGCCGCTGCCTTCTTGGCGGCGTCTTCCTTGGCCTTCTTTTCGGCAGCGGCCTTGTCCGCAGCCGCCTTCTCCGCCGCAGCCTTGTCGGCGGCGGCCTTCTCGGCCGCCTGGCGTTCCTGTTCGAGGCGCTTCTTTTCCTTCAGCTCGGCCTGCTTGCGCTCTTCCTCCAGGCGCGCCTTTTCCTTGGCGGCCTCGGCGGCCTGGCGGGCCTGTTCTTCCTTCTCTTTCTTCTTCTTGGCTTCCTGCAGCGCGATCTCGGGATCGACCTCGTCGGCCTTGGGCTGGGCCTGCGGCTCCGGCTTGGGCGGGGGCGGCGGCGGCGGCTCGGGCTGCTTTTCCGGCTCGGGCTCGGGTTGCGGCTTGGGCTGGGGCTTGGGCGGTTCGGGTTGCGGTTGCGGCGGAGGCGAGACCGGCGAATTGCCGTCGGCCCACAGCTGCACTTCCACCGGTCCCGGGTTTTCAGTGCGCCAGTTCAGGTTGAAGATCAACACGGCCAGCAGCAGCGCGTGCACCAGCAACGCCAGGACCAGGGCGATCCGGTTGTCGTTGTTGGGCGGCGTGGCCGGGGGGCCGCTGTGGTGTCGAATGATGGGTGGCGTCATGAGCGTTGCAGGCCGGCGGCGCCGGCGGAGGACGTCGCGTTAGCGTTTTTTCGCGGGGGCGGGCTGGTTGCCGCCGGCGGACTGGTCCACCAGCAGGCCCAGGCGGGTGATGCCATTGGTACGCAGTTCGTCCATGACCTTCACGACCGTCTCGTAGGGCACCTTGCCGTCGGCCGCGATCACCACCGGCGTTTCCGCCGTGATGCGCGAACGCACCTGCGCCACCAGTTCGGGACGGGCAATGTCCTGCATGGTGGCGCCGGGTTCGCGCATGCGCAGCGCGATCTTGCCGTCTTCCGAAATCTGGACTTCCAGCGGCTTGACGGGAACGTCGGACGCGGCGCCCACCGACGGCAGCTGGATCAGGCCCGGCGTGATCAGCGGTGCGGTCACCATGAAGATGACCAGCAGCACCAGCATCACGTCGATGTAGGGCACCACGTTGATGTCGGCCTTCATGCGGCGGCCGGACCTGCCGCGCGAGCTTACCGAGGGCATTAGCGCACCTGCCGTTGCAGAATGTTCAGGAATTCATCGACGAAGCTGTCGAAACGGATCGAGATGCGATCGATGTCGTTGGTGAAGCGGTTGTACGCGACCACCGCGGGGATGGCGGCGAACAGGCCGATGGCGGTGGCGATCAGCGCTTCGGCGATACCCGGGGCCACCGAGGCCAGCGTGGCCTGCTGCATGTTCGACAGACCGATGAAGGCGTGCATGATGCCCCAGACCGTGCCGAGCAGGCCGATGTAGGGCGAAACCGAGCCGGCCGAGGCCAGGAAGTTCAAGTGGGATTCCAGCGCGTCCATTTCGCGCTGGTAGGCGGCGCGCATGGCGCGGCGCGGGCCGTCGAGCACGGCGGTGGCGTCATTGCTGGCGTTGCCGCGGCGGGCCTTCAGGAATTCGGTCATGCCGGCATCGAAGATGCGGGCCAGCGCGCCTTGCTCGTCGCGGCGCGAGGCCACCGCCTGCTGCAGCATCGACAGGTCGCCGCCCGACCAGAAATCGTCTTCGAAACGGCGGGTCTGGGCGTGGGCGCGCTTGATGGCCAGCCGCTTGGCGAAGATGTACGTCCAGGACATGATCGAGATGCCCAGGAGCATCAGCATGATCAGCTGGACCGGCACGCTGGCGTGCGAAATCAACGAAAGCAACGACATGTCGTTGGTGGCTTGCATGGTTATTCCTGAATTGATTCCAGTTTGGCGCGGACGTCGGCCGGTAGTTCCACCGGCCGCATGTTGACGGCATCGACGCAGCAGACTTGGATATTGCCTTCGGCAAGCAGTTCCCCGTCCCGTTCTGCGCGCTGCGCGAAGTGTATCGAAGCGCGGCCCAGTCGTGTGACCCGGCTGCGTATCGTAAGCAAATCGTCCAGCTTGGCCGGTTTGCGATAAGACATGTCCAGGGCGCGGACAACGAACAGGCGCTGCTCGCCGACGGCCAGGTCGGATTGATTGACTCCCAGGTCGCGCAGCCATTCGGTGCGGGCGCGCTCCAGGAATTTCAAATAGTTGGCGTAGAAAACCACCCCGCCCGCGTCCGTGTCTTCGTAGTAGACACGGACCTGCAGGAGGGATTCGGTGGACTTCGGATCGGTCACGATGGGAGATTCGATGATGCGGGTCGGGACGCGAAAAGTCCGTAGTTACTTTAAGGTTTAAAGCGTGTCGAGTTTCGTCAGCACGGTTTCAAGCGCGGACTCTACCGGAATCTTGGCCGCTTCGGTTTCCCGACGGGCCTGCAATTCCACCACACCGTCGTTCAATCCGCGTTCTCCAACTGTTACACGGAGCGGCGCGCCGATCAATTCCCATTCGGCAAACATGACGCCGGGGCGGGCGTCGCGGTCGTCCAGGATGACGTCCACGCCGCGCGCCAGCAGCGATTCGTACAGCTTCAGGGAGGTGTTACGCACGGTTTCGCTTTTGCCCCAGCCCACCGGGCAGATGACGACTTCGAACGGCGCGATGGCGCGCGGCCAGATGATGCCGCGGTCGTCGTGGTTCTGCTCGATGGCGGCGCCGACGATGCGGGTGATGCCGATGCCGTAGCAGCCCATTTCCAGCACGGCCGGCTTGCCGGTTTCGTCCAGGAAGGTGGCCTTGAGGGCTTCGGAGTACTTTTTACCCAGGTAGAAAACGTGTCCGACCTCGATGCCGCGCTGGATCGACAGCGTGCCCTTGCCGTCCGGCGAGGGGTCGCCGGCGACCACGTTGCGCAAGTCGGCCACCTGTTCGGGTTCGGGCAGGTCACGGCCCCAGTTCACTCCCTGGATGTGGAAGTCTTCGCGGTTGGCGCCGCAGACGAAATCGGCCATGTTGGCCACGGTGCGGTCGGCGATGACGTGCACCGGGCGCGCGGTGCGCACCGGGCCCAGGTAGCCGGGCTTGCAGCCGAAATGCTCGACGATTTCGCTTTCGGTGGCGAAACGGAAGCCGGCCAGGCCGGGCAGCTTGCTGGCCTTGATCTCGTTCAGTTCGTGGTCGCCGCGCAGCAGCAGCAGCCAGATCTCGACCTTGCCCTTGTCGCCATCGGTGGCCAGGACGATGGACTTCACCGTGCGCTCCAGCGGCAGGTCCAGCAGGCGGGCCACGTCTTCGCACTTGGCGGCGCCCGGGGTGGCCACGTCGGCCATGGGCTGGGTGGGCGCGCCGCGCTCGGCGTACAGGCCGGGCGCCTCGGCCAGCTCGATGTTGGCGGCGTAGTCGGAATCGGCGTTGTAGACCAGCAGGTCTTCGCCGGTGTCGGCGATCACCTGGAATTCATGGCTGCGGGTGCCGCCGATGGAGCCGGTGTCGGCCGCGACGGCGCGGAACTCCAGGCCCAGGCGGCCAAAGATGCGCATGTACGCGGCGTACATGTTGTCGTAGCTCTTCTGGGCGCCGGCTTCGTCGCGGTCGAAGGAGTAGGCGTCCTTCATGGTGAATTCACGGCCGCGCATCAGGCCGAAGCGGGGGCGGCGCTCGTCCCGGAACTTGGTCTGGATGTGATAGAAATTCAGCGGCAGCTGGCGATAGCTGTGGATCTCGTTGCGGGCGATGTCGGTGATCACCTCTTCCGAGGTCGGCTGCAGCACGAAATCGCGCTGGTGCCGGTCCTTGATGCGCAGCAGCTCGGCGCCGTACTGCTCCCAGCGGCCCGATTCCATCCAGAGTTCGGCCGGCTGGACTACCGGCATCAGCAGTTCGATCGCGCCCGAGGCGTTCATTTCCTCGCGGACGATGGCCTCGACCTTGCGGATGATCTTCAGGCCCAGCGGCATGTAGGTGTAGATCCCGCCCGCGAGCTTGCGGATCATGCCGGCCCGGGTCATCAGCTGGTGGCTGGCGACTTCGGCTTCGGAAGGGGCTTCTTTCAGGGTGTTGATATGGTAGTTGGATGCGCGCATGTTTAAAGGTGGCAGCAGATACGTATAATCGACTGTAATTGTATTGAATTCGGTGGGGGTGGCCCATGCTTGACCGCGAAGGCTACCGCCCCAATGTCGGCATCATTCTCGTCAATAGCAGAAACGAGGTCTTTTGGGGCAAGCGTATCAGGGAACATGCCTGGCAGTTCCCGCAGGGCGGCATCAAGTACGGCGAAAGCCCGGTGCAGGCCATGTATCGCGAGCTCCATGAAGAGGTGGGCCTGAAGCCCGAGCATGTCCGTATTTTGGGGCGTACACGCGATTGGTTACGTTATAACGTGCCCGATCACTTCGTCCGGCGTGAGTGGCGTGGCCACTATAAAGGACAAAAGCAGATTTGGTTCTTGTTGCGCCTGGTGGGACGTGACAGCGACGTATGCCTGCGCGCGACGCAGCATCCGGAATTCGACGCCTGGCGCTGGAGCCAGTACTGGGTGCCGCTGGATGCCGTGATCGAGTTCAAGCGGGACGTCTATACCCAGGCGTTGAACGAGTTGTCGGCAATCCTCTTTCGGCGTCATCACGAAACCCGCTACCTGCGTCAGCGCGTGCATGGGCAGCGGGCGGCGGAGAACTTGCCCGAAGGAACGGACGGTCATGCGCATATTGTTGGTTGAAGATGAACGGGACATGGCGTCCTGGCTGATGCGCGCGCTCGCGCAAAGCGGCTTCGTGCCGGACCACGCGGCCGACGCCCGCACGGCCGAGGCCTTCATGGCGGGCACCGAGTACGACGCCATCGTCATGGACCTGCGCCTGCCCGACAAGCACGGCCTGGTGGTGCTGCGTGAGATGCGCAACCGCGATGACCGCACCCCGGTGCTGCTGCTGACCGCCCAGGGCGCCCTGCAGGACCGGGTCCGCGGCCTGAACCTGGGCGCTGACGATTTCCTGACCAAGCCGTTCGCCCTGGAAGAACTGGAAGCCCGCCTGACCGCACTGGTGCGCCGCAGCCGCGGCCGCCAGCATCCGCGCCTGCAGTGCGGATCGCTGTCGTACGACAGTGAAAGCCGCGCCTTCACGCTCGACGGCTCCCTGCTGTTCCTGACCCCGCGCGAGCATGCCGCCCTGGCGGCGCTGCTGACGCGCAGCGGCTACCCGGTGGACAAGTCGCAACTGTTCGGCAAGGTCTTCACCCACGACAGCGAGGCCAATCCGGACGCCATCGAGGTGGTGCTGCACCGCCTGCGCAAGAAGCTGGCCGGCAGCGACGTGCGCATCGTCACGGTGCGCGGGCTCGGCTACATGCTGGAAAGCGTCGCCAGCGAAGCCGCCGACTCCTGACGCCCTCGTGAGCCTCCGGATCCCTGGGTTGCCGCGGGTCGGCATCCGCGCGCTGCTGATCATCCTGTTGCTGCCCGGCGTGGTGGCGCTGCTGGTCATCGACAGCCTGAACGACTACCGCACCCTGTCCGAGATCACCAACGAGGCCTACGACAGCGCGCTGGTCGAGCCTGCCCGGGTCCTCGAAAGCAGCCTGGAATTCACGCCCGACGGCTCGCTCCAGGTGGCGACGCCACTGTACGCCCAGGTCATGCTGGAATCGCGCGCCGGGCTGCGCAAGTATTTCCGCATCGAACAGATCGATCCGCCCTTGCCGGACGGCGCGCCGGTGCCCCTGGAACAGGGCAAGACGCTGCTGGGCATGCCCGAACTGCCGCGCCCGCCAAGCTGGCCGCGCTCCAACGGGCCGCCGGTGTTCTACGACGGGGTCTACCGCAACGACCCGGTGCGGGTGGTATCGCTGGTGCGCGACCTGTATTACCAGGGCGTGCATCGCCAGGTGTTGGTGCTGGTGGCCGAAAGCACGGGCAAGCGCATCGAGGCCGAGAACAGCGCCCGGCGCCAGGAAATCCTGCGCGACGCGCGCATGCTGGCGCTCGTGGTGCTGCTGGTCTGGTGGGGGGTGTCCTGGGCCTTGAAACCGCTGCGCCGCCTGCGCGCCGACATCCGCAACCGCAGGCCCGACGACCTGACCCCGCTCGATGCCTCTCGCGTGCCCAGCGAAGTTGCGCCGCTGGTCGACGCCGTCAATCACCACATCGCCCGTTACCGCCGCGTGCTGGAAGAGCAGTCGCATTTCCTGGCCGACGCCTCGCACCAGTTGCGCACGCCGTTGGCCATCATGCTGACGCAGGCGCAATACGCCTTGCGCGAACGCGATCCGGCGCGGGCCCAGGAAGGCTTGCGCGCCATCGTCGACCAACTGGGCCGCACCCGCCGCCTGACCGAGCAATTGCTGTCGCTGGCGCACGCCAACCAGGCGGACCAGTTGCCGCGCCAACTGCTCGACATGAACGCCGTCTCGCGCGAGGTGGTGTTGCAGTACCTGCCGCTGGCGCACGAAAAGCAACAGGATCTGGGCTGGGTGCAGGCTGTCAACGCGCAGGGCCAGGAAATCGGCGCGCCCGTGTCCGGCAGCGAAGCCGAATTGCATGAGGCCTTGTCCAACCTGGTCCACAACGCCATCCATTACGCGCCCGTCGGGGCGCGCATCACGGTATCGGTCAGCCGGGTCGAAAACCGCGCCGAGGTGGCCGTGTCCGATAACGGCCCCGGCCTGCAGCCGCTCCTGCGGGCCCGCGCCTTCGCCCGCTTCGAGCGTGTCGGGACCGACAAACCGGTGGCATCCTCCGGCTCGGGCCTGGGACTGGCCATCGCCCGGGCCTATGCCCGCCGCAACGATGGCGACATCGAATTGCGCGACGGCGAGCCCAACGCGCAGGGCGGGGTCGGCCTGGCCTCCGTGCTGTGGCTGCCGTTGGCGACGACCGTCTCGCAGTATCCGCGTCCCGCCGACGTCGAGTTCACCGGCGAACAATAATTCCGCCAAGCTTTCATTCCATCGCCCCGAGCCGCGTGGCGCGACGCATCTTTCTCCATCAGGGATAACCCCCGGATTCAGGATCGCGACAGCGCATAGAAAGCGAATTAGCAGCTTCCTTCCGTAATCTGCCAGCCGGCTTGTTGTAAAGAGCCGGATGGCGCACGCTCTTGGCGCCATCCCGAGGGCCCGCACGGCCCTGCTCCAGGAGGATGGAAGTGCAAAAAACAATTAATAGAAAGGACTACTACGGCGGCGCGCTGATGGTCCTTGTCGGGTTGGGGGCGATCTACGGTGGTACGGACTATCACATCGGAACGCTCAGTCATATGGGGCCGGGGTTCTTCCCCGCGGCACTGGGCGGCCTGCTGGCGCTGACGGGGATCCTGATCGCGATCTCGGCGCGCTCCGGCGAATCCACGCCGCCCGCGCCGGGCGATGGCCACGCGCACGGCCTGCCGGACCTGCGCGGCAGCGTCTGCATCCTGCTCGGGACGCTGGCGTTCCTGCTGTTGGGCCACTACGGCGGCCTGCTGCCCGCCACGTTCGCCATCGTGTTCATCTCCGCCCTGGGCGACCGCAAGAACACGGTCAAGCAGGCATTCGTGCTGTCGATCGGCATGTCCGTGATCGCGGTGGTGGTTTTCTGGTGGGCGCTGCAACTGCAGCTGCCGCTGTTTCGCTGGGGTTGATACGCCATGATTTCTCAAGCTTTGACCGATCTCTGGTACGGCTTCGGCGTCGCGTTCCAGCTCCATAACCTGATGTGGTCGTTCTTCGGCGTGCTGGTGGGCAACCTCATCGGCGTGCTGCCCGGCATGGGCGCGCTGTCGGCCATCTCGATCCTGCTGCCGCTGACCTACGTGATGCAGCCGGTGCCCGCCATCCTGATGCTGGCCGGCATCTTCTACGGCTCGCAGTACGGCGGCGCCATCGGCGCGATCCTGCTCAACCTGCCTTCGCATCCGCCGCACGCGGTGACGTGTCTTGACGGGTATCCACTGACCAAACAGGGCAAGGGAGGGACGGCGCTCGGCATCACGATGATCTGCTCGTTCTTCGCGGCATCGGTCGGCATCATCGTCATGATCTTCGCCTCGCCGCTGCTGGTCGAGGTGGCCTTCAAGTTCGGCCCGACCGAGATCTTCTCGATCATGCTGCTGGGCCTGCTGGCCGGCGCCACGATGTCGCGCGGCTCGCCGCTCAAGGGCGTGGCCATGACGCTGTTCGGCCTGATGTGCGGCGTGGTCGGCACCGACGTGAACACCGGCACCATCCGCTTCTCGTTCGGCCTGCTGGACCTGTCCGATGGCCTGGAACTGGTGGCGATCTCGATGGGCCTGTTCGGCGTTGCCGACTTCCTGATGAGCGTCAACCGCATGACCATCATCGGCAGCGGCGCCAAGCTGCGCCTGCGCGACATGCGCCCCAGCAAGCAGGAAATGAAGACGGCCTTCTGGCCGATGGTGCGCGGCACCGCGGTGGGCACGCTGTTTGGCGCCATGCCCGGCACCGGTCCCACCATCACCACCTTCGTGGCCTACGCGCTGGAACGCAAGATCTCCAAGACGCCCGAGCAGTTCGGCACCGGCATGATCGCGGGCGTGGCCTCGCCCGAAGCCTCGTCGCACTCCAAGACGCAGGTCGACTTCATCCCCACGATGAGCCTGGGCATCCCCGGCGACGCGGTGATGGCGCTGATCCTGGGCGCGCTGCTGATCCAGGGCATCCAGCCCGGCCCGCAGCTGATCACCGAGCATCCGGACATCTTCTGGGGTCTGATCGCCAGCTTCTGGGTCGGCAACGTGCTGCTGATGGTGCTCAACGTGCCGCTGATCGGCGTCTGGGTCAAGCTGCTGCAGGTGCCGTACCGCTACCTGTTCCCGTCGGCGCTGTTCTTCATCGCGGTGGGCGTGTTCAGTACCCAGAACAGCCTCTTCCAGATCTGGGAAGTGCTGGCCTTCGGTGTGATCGGCGCCATCCTCATGACGCTGGAATTCTCGGTCGCGCCCATCCTGCTCGGCTTTGTGCTGGGCCCCATGGTCGAAGAGAACTTCCGCCGCGCCTTGCTGTTGTCGCGCGGTGACCTGGCGGTGTTCGTGCAGCGCCCGATCAGCGCCTGGTTCATTGCCGCCAGCGCCTTGCTGATCCTGCTGCAGTTGTGGGCCTTCGCGCGCCGCAGCCGCGGCAAGAACAAGCCGCAGGTGCCGCAAGCGGCCTGACACCCGGCATTGTCCGCAGCGCAAACGGCCCGGCCTTCACGCCGGGCCGTTTGATTTGTGCGCCGTCTTCCCCCATGCTTGCGATTTCCCGAGCCCGTCCGGATCTACGCCATGCATATCCTCTTCGCCTGCCCCCTGCACGACCCCGACGTCTGGGTCCCGCGCCTGCAAGCCGCCATGCCCGGCTGTCGCATTTCCGTCTGGAATCCCGACGGCCCGCCATCCGGCGCCGAGGTCGCCCTGGTATGGAAGCCGCCGGTCGAGCTGTTCCAGCACGAGACCGGCATCGAGACGCTGTTCAACCTGGGAGCGGGCGTGGACGCCTTGCTCAAGATGAAGGAGATTCCGCCGCACGTGCGCATCGTGCGGCTGGAGGACGCCGGCATGTCGGTGCAGATGGCCGAGTACGCGCTTTACGCGCTGCTGCGCGTGTCGCGCGATTTCCAGGCCTTCGACGAATCGCAGGCGCGCCAGCACTGGGATACCCGCGAAGGCACGCGCCAGGCCGATTGGCCGGTGGGCGTTCTGGGCCTGGGCCAGGTCGGCGCGCGCGTGGCGCAGACGCTGGCCGAGTTCGGTTATCCGGTGGCGGGCTGGTCGCGCACGCCGCGCGAGATTCCCGGCGTGGAGTCCTTCTCCGGGCAGGACGCCTTGCCGGCCTTCCTGGCGCGCACCCGCTTCCTGGTGAACGTGCTGCCGCTCACGCCCGACACCCGTGGCATCCTCAACCGCGACACGCTCGGCCAACTGCTGCCCGAGGCGCACCTGGTCAACGTCGGCCGTGGTGAACACCTGGTCGAGGAAGACCTGGTGCAGATGCTGGAAGAGGGCGAAATCGCCGGCGCCACGCTCGACGTGTTCCACACCGAACCGTTGCCCAAGGATCATCCGTTCTGGCGCGATCCGCGCGTGCATGTCACGCCGCACATCGCCGCCCGCACGCTGCGCGACGAAAGCATCGAGCAGATCGCCGGCAAGGTCGCCCGGCTGATGCGCGGCGAACCCATCACCGGCGTGGTCGAGCGCGAGCGCGGCTACTGAGCGGCGGGCGCCGTGGCGCCTTGCTTCTCCAGCCGCTGATAGGTGGGGGGCAGGCGCTGCGACAGGAAATCCAGCAGCGTGCGCACCGCCGGCATCATGCCGCGCCGCGACGGATAGATGCAGTGGACGATGCCTTCCGGCGATTGCCACTGCGGCAGCACCGGCACCAGTTGGCCGCGGCGCAGTTCTTCCTGGGTCGCGATCGAGGGCAGCAACGCGATGCCGCGGCCGCGCACGGCGGCTTCCACCAGCACGATGAAGTCGTTGCACGAGAGCTGCGGCTTGAGTTCGATGTGCACCTCTTCGCCCTTGTCGTTGCGCAGCGGCCAGCGCACCTCGTTCTGCGGATCGCTGAAGCTCAGGGTGGTGTGCGAGGCCAGGTCCTGGGGCGTGTCGGGCGCGCCGTGGCGCTGCAGGTAGCCCGGGCTGGCCACCAGCGTGCCGCGCGCCGTGCCCAGGTGCCGCACCACCAGTTCCGCGTCGGTATCGAGCTTGGTGCGCACCCGCAGCGCCAGGTCCACCCCTTCGCGGATCAGGTCCACGCGGCGATTGGTCACCAGCAACTGCACCGAAATGGCCGGCCAGGCGTCCAGGAATTCCGGCAATAGCGGCGCCAGCACGTCCTGCGCGATAGAGACCGGGCAGCTGACCACCACCGGGCCGGTGGGTTCTGACTGCAACTGGCGCATGGCGTCGTCGGCCGCGCGCGCCGAGGCGGCCATTTCACGGCAGTAATGCAGATAGCGTTCGCCGGCGGCCGTCAGGCGCAGGCGGCGGGTGGTGCGTTGCAGGAGCCGCACGCCCAGGCTTTCCTCCAGGTGCGAGATGCGGCGCGACAGGCGTGATTTGGGAATGTCCAGGGCTCGCGCCGCCGCGCTGAAACCGCCTTGTTCGACGACTTGGGAAAAATAGTAGAGGTCGTTTAGATCTTGCATGATTGTTCTATACCTGGAACGAATAGTTCATCATACCCGGGTTTATGTGATCAATTAAGCGGTCTACAGTGACGCCATGCATTCAGGACCCGCGCCCTTCGCGGTCCGCACTGGAGATCACGTCATGAAGACCCTCGTCATCCTTTCCTCGATTCTCGGCAACCGCTCGCACAGCAAGGAACTGGCCGATCACATGGTGGCCCGCATCAAGCAGGCCAATCCCGCTGCCGTCATCACCACCCGCGACATCGGCGCCGAGCCCTTGCCGTACTTCGACGGCGCGACCGCCGGCGCCCTGTTCACGCCCGCCGATGCGCGTACGCTGGAGCAGCAACGCATCGTCGAACGCAGCGACGCGCTGGTTGCGGAACTGCTGCAGGCCGATCGCATCGTGTTCGCGGTGCCGGTCTACAACTTCAACCTGCCCGCCCAATTCAAGAGCTACCTGGACCACGTGGCCCGTGCCGGCGTCACGTTCCGTTATACGCCGGAAGGCGTGGCCGAGGGCCTGGTGAAGGGTAAGCAGGTGTTCGTGCTGACCGCGCGCGGCGGCAAGGCGGAAGGCACGCCCGCCGATACCATGACGCCGTACCTGCGGCAGATGCTGGGCTTCCTGGGCATGGATGAAGTCACGTTCATCGCCGCCGAAGGCATGGCGATGGGCGAAGTCGCGGCGCTCGAAGGCGTGGCACTGGCGCGCCAGCGCATCGACGCGCTCGACCTGGCGCCGTCGCAAGTCTCGCGGCAGGCCGCCTGACGCCACGAAAAAGCGGACCCGGCAGGTCCGCTTTTTTCATGTCGGCGGGCGTTCAATCCCGCAGGCGCTTGATCAGGCTGGAAGTATCCCAGCGGCCGCCGCCCATTTTCTGCACGTCGCCGTAGAACTGGTCCACCAGCGCCGTCAACGGCAGGCGCGCGCCATTGTGGCGGGCCTCGGCCAGCACCAGGCCGAGATCCTTGCGCATCCAGTCCACCGCGAAGCCGAAGTCGAACTTGTCGTCGACCATGGTGCCGCCGCGGTTTTCCATTTGCCAGCTCTGCGCCGCGCCTTTGCTGATCACGTCCAGCACCAGCTTCATGTCCAGGTCGGCGGCCTGGCCGAACGCCACGGCCTCGGACAGGCCCTGCACGATGCCGGCGATACAGATCTGGTTGACCATCTTGGCCAGTTGGCCGGCTCCGGGCGGACCCACGCGCGTCACGGCGCGGCCAAAGGCCTGAGCCACCGGCTTGATGGCGTCGAACACGGCCTGTTCTCCGCCGCACATGATGGTGAGAACGCCGTTGACCGCGCCGGCCTGGCCGCCCGACACCGGGGCGTCGATGAAGTTCAGGCCAAGATCCTTGGCTTGCGCGTAAAGTTCGCGCGCCACGTCCGCCGAGGCGGTGGTGTGGTCGACGAACACCGCGCCCGGGGCCATGCCGGCGAAGGCGCCGTCGGGTCCCAGGGTGACGCTGCGCAGGTCATCGTCGTTGCCGACGCAGGCGAACACGATCTGCGCGCCCGCGACCGCCTCGCGCGGCGTCATGGCGCTGCGGCCGCCGAATTCAGCGGCCCAGGCCTGGGCCTTGGAAGACGTGCGGTTGTAGACGGTGACGTCGTGCCCGGCGCGGGCCAGGTGGCCGGCCATGGGCAGGCCCATCACGCCCAGGCCGAGGAATGCGACTTTCTGGGCCACGACCGCGTCGTAGCTCTTGGTACCGATCGATGCCATGCAGGGGACTCCGCTGTGGAAAGGAAAACCTGAGGCAGTAACCTTAACGCAATCAATAGCCGGCGGCGAGTCCATCGCGACGGCTGTCGCTGGCGCTGACGTAGCCGTCGACGGCGGGATCGCCCAGGCGCCAGATGAACTGGCCGGAGCCGAAATCCATGTACGGGTCGTCGATGCCTTCAAGCACGTGGCCGCGCGCGCGCAGGCCCTGCGTCACGGCGGCGGGCATCGAGGTCTCCACGTCGACCGCCAGCCCCTGGTTCCACTTCCAGCGCGGGGCGTCGCAGGCCGCCTGGGGCTGCTGGCCGTAGTCGAGCATGCGCACCAGCGTCTGCACCTGGCCCTGCGGTTGCATGTTGCCGCCCATCACGCCAAAGCTCATCACCGGCGCGCCGTCGCGCATCAGGAAACCGGGAATGATGGTGTGGAATGGGCGCTTGCCGCCGGCCACCGCATTGGGATGATCGGCCTGGGTGCTGAAGCAGTGGCCGCGGTTCTGCAGGCTGACGCCGGTGCCCGGCACCACCACGCCCGAACCGAAGCCCATGTAGTTCGACTGGATGAAGCTGACCATCATGCCGCTTCGGTCGGCCGCGGTCAGGTAGACCGTGCCGCCCTGCGGGGCGTGGCCGCAGGCGAACGCCTGGGCGACGTTGGGATCGATCAGCCGCGCGCGCTCGGCAAGGTAGTCGGCGCGCAGCATCTGCTCGGGCGCCAGGCGCATGTGGCGGGCGTCGGCGACGTGGGCATAGACGTCGGCAAAGGCCAGCTTCATGGCCTCGAGCAGCAGGTGCTGCGTGTCGGGATGGTCGATGGGCCGTGCGGCCAGGTCGAAGTTCTGCAGGATGCCCAGCGCGATCAGGGCGGCGATGCCCTGGCCGTTCGGCGGAATCTGGTGCAGGGTGTGGCCGCGGTACGACTGGCTGATCGGCGTCACCCATTCCGGCGCGAAATCGCGCAGGTCGGCCAGCGTCATGGCGGCCTCATGGGCCTGTGCGTGGGCCACCAGCTTGTGGGCGGTTTCGCCCTCGTAGAAATCACGGCCGCCGCTTGCGGCGATGCGCTTGAGCGTTGCGGCGGCGCCTTTCAGGATGAAGTGCTCGCCGATCAGCGGAGCCCGTCCACGCGGCAGGAAGTGTTCCGAGAAGCCTGGCTGCGGTTGCAGCACGTCGGCCTGCGCCGCCCATTTCCGATGCACCATCGGACTGACGGCGAAGCCGCGCTCGGCGTAATCGATGGCGGGCGCGAGGACGTCGGCGAACGACAGCCGGCCCAGTTTTTCATGCAGCGCCGCCCAGCCCGCGACGCAGCCCGGCACCGTGACGCTGTCCCAGCCGCGGGGCGGTATCGCGCCCTGATGCCTGCGGCGGAAATAATCCGGGTTCCAGGCCATGGGCGCGGGACCCGATGCGTTCAGGCCGTGCAGTTTCGAGCCGTCCCAGACGATGGCGAAGCAATCCGATCCCAGGCCGTTGCTGACCGGCTCGGTCAGCGTCAGCGTCGCCGCCGCGGCGATGGCCGCATCCACCGCGTTGCCGCCGTTGGCCAATACGCATAGCCCCGCCTGCGCCGCCAATGGCTGCGAGGTGGCGACGATATTGCGGGCGAAGACCGGTGTGCGCGTCGTGGGATAGGGGTTGTTCCAGTCGAAATTCATGTCGAATCGTCGCGTGGGGTAAACCCGTAGCTTAACGTAGATGCCGGTGTTTGCGCGCACACCTTGTATTGGGTTGTAGTGCTTTGTTTCGTATGCCGGCTCGCGCCGGCGCCGGCCCGCCAAGCCGCGCGCGCAAAGAAAAACCCCCGGCAAGCCGGGGGTCGGTAGGGGACGCGATGCCGCCGCGCGCGGCGGCATTGTCCTCAATCTTCTTCGACGAAGGTCTCTTCGCGCTTCTTGCGGATCGCCGGCAGGGCCACCAGCACCACCAGGAACAGCGCCACGGCCAGCAGCGAGGCCGACAGCGGGCGCGTCACGAAGGTGCTGAAGTCGCCGCGCGACAGCAGCAGGGCACGGCGGAAGTTCTCTTCCATCATGGGGCCGAGCACCAGGCCCAGCAGCAGCGGGGCGCCTTCGCACTTCAGCTTCGACCAGACGTAGCCGATGATGCCGAAGATGGCGGTGGTGAAGATGTCGAACGTGTTGTAGTTCAACGAATACACCCCGATCGTGCAGAACACCAGGATCGCCGGGAACAGGATGCGGTAGGGCACCTTGAGCAGCTTGACCCACAGGCCGATCAGCGGCAGGTTCAGCACCACCAGCATCAGGTTGCCGATCCACATCGAGGCGATCAGGCCCCAGAACAGCTCGGGGTGGCTCGTCATCACTTGCGGGCCGGGCTGGATGTTGTGGATCGTCATCGCGCCGACCATCAGCGCCATCACGGCGTTGCCCGGGATGCCCAGGGTCAGCAGCGGGATGAACGAGGTCTGCGCGGCCGCGTTGTTGGCCGATTCCGGGCCCGCCAGGCCGGCCGGGTGGCCCTTGCCGAAGCGTTCCGGATTCTTCGAGATCTTCTTTTCCAGCGTGTACGACGCGAACGACGACAGCACCGCGCCGCCACCCGGCAGGATGCCCAGGGCCGAACCCAGGGCCGTGCCACGTATTACGGCAGGCGCGGCTTCCTTGAACTCCTGCTTGTTCGGGTACAGCGAACCGATCTTGTCGGTGATGTCGACGCGGTTTTCCTTCTGCTCCAGGTTGGTCATGATTTCGGCGAAGCCGAACACGCCCATGGCCACGATGGCGAAGTCGATGCCGTCCTGCAGTTCGGGGATGCCGAAGTCGAAGCGGGCCACGCCCGAGTTGACGTCGGTGCCGACCATGCCCAGCAGCAGGCCCAGGATGATCATCGCGATCGCCTTGGGCAGCGAGCCCGAGGCCAGCACCACGGCGCCGACCAGGCCCAGGCACATCAGCGAGAAGTACTCGGCGGGGCCGAACTTGAACGCGACTTCAGCCAGCGGGGGCGCGAAGGCGGCCAGCAGCAGCGTAGCCACGCAGCCCGCGAAGAACGAGCCCAGCGCGGCGATCGCCAGGGCGGCGCCGGCACGGCCATTGCGCGCCATCTGGTGACCGTCGAGCACGGTCACCACCGCGGACGTCTCACCAGGCAGCGCCACCAGAATGGCCGTGGTCGAGCCGCCATACTGGGCGCCGTAATAGATACCCGCCAGCATGATCAGGCCGGCCACCGGGGGCAGCACGTACGTGATCGGCAGCAGCATCGCGATGGTCGGGACCGGGCCGATACCCGGCAGCACGCCGATCAGCGTGCCCAGAATGCAGCCCAGCAGGGCGTACAGCAGGTTCTCGGGCGTGAACGCCACCGAGAAACCCATCATCAGGTGATCAATCAATTCCATGGCCGCTTGCTCCTTAATTCATGCCCAGAAACGACGGCCACAGCGGGAAAATCAGCCCCAGCCCCTTGACGAACGCCAGATACGAGAACACCACCAGGAAGATGCCATTGGCGACGGCGACCTTCAGGTTGAACTCGTGGCTGGCCAGGCTGCTGATGACGACCAGCAGGAACACCGAGATATAGATACCCAGCAGTTTCAGGACCAGGCCATAGAAGACCACGGAGCCGACCACCAGGAACACGATGCGCCAGTCGAACTTGTCGACGTGGGTTTCATGGGCCTTCTTGGACAGCGAGCCCAGCAGCACGATGGCACCCAGCAATGCGAGAACAATGCCCAGCCAGAAAGGAAAATACCCGGGGCCCATCCGGGCGGCAGTACCCATTTGGTAGCTGCTGGCTTGCCAGGCGAATCCCAGTCCAAGGGCGATGAACATCACCCCCGACCAGAAGTCCTGTCGATTGCGTAGCTGCATGATTGGTTGGCTCCTGTTTACAGCATGTAGATAAAAAGGGCTTGTGGTCCGCCACGCCGCCCGAAAGGCGAGTGACAGGCACAAAAAAGGCACGTCTGGGGTGCCCTTGGGTTCTTCTGAAAGCGTCGGCGAGGCTTCTTGAAAGGGCGAATGGTAATGGACGCCCGCGGCGATGCAAACCCTGTAAGCTAGGTGAAAGCCTGGGGTTTTCCCTAAAATTGGGGAACTCCCGATCCCCAGTTGTAACGGGACGGGCCAATTGAGGGTTTTTTGAAAGCTAAGTGAAAGTTGATAGAAAGAAATGCGAAAGCGGTTGTGGTGTGATCGTCGCGTTCCTGCCGCGCGGGGGACTTTTCTAGTCGGGCTCGATCGGTTATGTTGCCCGCCGCCGGCATGACCGCCGCATTTCCTACTGAATATTGCCGTGTTTCTCACCTTGCGTGAAGAGGCCCGATTCCCCACCGGATGGTTTACGATAGCGCCCATGCTGCAAGACCTAGACCAACTCGCCGCCCGTATCGGGCAACTGGTGCAACGCACCCGGCAACTCCACGCCGAGCGTGACGCGCTGCGCGCGCGCCTGAACGACTCCGAAACCGAGCAGCGTGTGCTCAAGCAACGCGCCGCTGAGCGTGATGCCGACATCGCCGCGCTGCAGGCCAAATTGCAGGACAACGACGGCGCCGTCACCGCGATGCTTGAGCAGGCGCAACAGGCCGAAGCCGCCTTGCGCGAACAGCTCGCACGCGAAACCGCCGAGCGCCAGTCGCTCGAGGCGCGTTTCTCCGCCCGGGAAACCGAACTGCAGGGCAACCTGCAACGCAGCGACACCGAACTACAGCGCCTGCGCGTGGCGGCCGCCGCCGCCCGCGAGCGCATCGACGCCGTCCTGGCCCGTCTGCCGGGTGCGCCGTCCGGAGAGCAACACTGATGGAACGCGTAGATGTAACGATACTCGGGCGCGACTACTCGCTGGCGTGCTCGGCCGAGGAAAAGCCCACGCTGCTGGCCGCGGTGCGCCACGTCGACCAGCTCATGCTGCGCATCCAGGGCACCGGCAAGGTCTCCAGCAACGAGCGCATCGCCGTGATGGCCGCGCTGCAGGTGGCTGGCGAGCTGCTCGCCATGAAAGCGCCGGATGGTCCGCTGGGTGGTTTGGCGGTCGGCGACTTCAAGCGTAGAATCGAGGACATGAACGCAGTCCTGGACGACGCCCTGTCAGGGCAAGAAAAGCTGCTCTGACGTTCATACGCGGTTTTCACCAAGGTTTTTCAGTATTTTCAGTTTGTCCCTGCCGTGTCCGTGACCTGGCCATACATTCTCTGAACCTATGTCTTATGGCATATTGGTTGCGGGAGTGCAGAGCTGGAGCGATTGTCTCTCGTAGACGAACCCGACGCTCTTCGGAACGCGACCACCTTGAACCTCAGGGTTCGAGATGCCGGCCTTGACGGCACAGGCGGGGCATCTATCCCAGCGGGCCTGCCACGAGCGCAGGTCCGCGTCGGGCGCCTCCCCATCGTCCTCCCTCATAGGACCAGTCCATGTCGAAATCCCCCGTTTTTTCGCTGACCAAACTTGGCGCGGCGTGCGCAGCCGTGGCCGCTTTGTCCATGGCGCAGCCCGTCTTCGCGCAGGCCCAGGCGCCGGCTCCCTCCACGGCGGAAGCCACGGCCAACCGGTCGCCGGAGCTGACCCTGCAAGCCACCGCGTCGTCCGAGGTCAAGCAGGACACGGTGCGCATCTCGCTGTCGGCCGAGACCGAGGCCGCCGACCAGCCCACCGCCGGCAAGAAGCTGACGGAGATGCTGGACGACGTGGCCAAGCGCGCGCGTGACACCAAGGGTGTCGAGGTGCGCACGGGCAGCTTCAACGTCTGGCCCAATTCCACCAGCAGCAGCAAAGGCAAGACCAGCACCACCTGGCGCGGCCAGGGCGAGATCATCCTCGAATCCAAGGATTTCGCGGCCGCCGCCGCGCTCGCGTCCAAGCTGTCCGACAAGACCGCCATTTCCAACATCAGCTTCTCGCTGTCGCGCGCCGTGCGCGAGGCCGAGGAACGCAAGCTGCTCAAGGAAGCCGCGCAGGCCTTCAAGGATCGCGCGCTGGCTGCCGCCAACGCCTTCGGCTTTTCGGGCTACCGCCTGAGCAAGCTCGAACTGGGCGGCTCCGGCGGCGTCACGCCGATGCCGCGCATGATGGGCGCCATGGCCAAGGACGCCTCGGGTGGCGCGGGCTTCAGCGCGGACGTCCCCCTGGAAGCGGGAGACGTCACGGTCAGCGTCGCCGTCAACGGGACGATCGTTTTGCAGTAAGCGCGAACATGATGGCGCCCAGGGCGACCATCGGCAGGGACAGCCACTGTCCCATGCTCAGTCCGCCCGCGAGCAGGCCCAGGAAGTTGTCCGGCTCGCGGGTGAACTCCACCAGGAAACGGAACGTTCCGTAGCCCATCAGGAAGACCGCGCTCACCTGCCCCAGCGGGCGCGGCTTGCTAGAGAACCACCACATCAGCGCGAACAGCACGATGCCTTCCAGCCCCAGTTCATACAACTGGGACGGGTGGCGCGCGATGCCGTCGCCGCTGCTCGGGAACACCATCGCCCACGGCACGTCGGTCGGGCGGCCCCACAGTTCGCCGTTGATGAAATTGCCCAGGCGGCCGAAGCCCAGCCCCAGGGGAATCAGCGGCGCGATGAAGTCGCTGACGGCGAAGAAGGGCAGGCCTTTCTTGCGCGCGAACAGCAGCATCACCACGATCACGCCGATCAGCCCGCCGTGGAACGACATGCCGCCTTCCCACAGGTAGGCCACTTCCAGCGGATGGGCCAGGTAGTAGTTCGGCTTGTAGAACAGCACGTAGCCCAGCCGCCCGCCCAGCACCACCCCCAGCACGCTATAGAAGATCAGGTCTTCCAGGTCGCGCACGTTCAGGGACGTGGTGTGGCCGCTGGTGATGCGGCGCCGGCCCAGCAGATAGACCAGCGCAAAGCCCACCAGGTACATCAGCCCGTACCAATGGATGGACAGCGGCCCGATCTGCAGGGCAACGGGGTCGAATTTTGGATATTGCAGCATGTTCCGCCCGACACAATGAAGTTGAATGATAATAACCGGCGAGCCCTGCGGTAGACCCGCGTCCTGACGGCCGACAGGAGACAACAGACCATGTCGCACAACGAACGTTCCCGCCACATCACCCACGGCGTCGCCCGCGCGCCCAATCGCGCCATGTATTACGCGCTCGGCTACCAGGAAGCCGACTTCGAGAACCCCATGATCGGCGTGGCCAACGGCCATTCGACCATCACGCCGTGCAACAGCGGCCTGCAGCGCCTGGCCGATGCCGCCATCGAGGCCATCCGGGGCGCCAAGGCCAATCCGCAGGTGTTCGGCACGCCCACCATTTCCGACGGCATGTCCATGGGCACCGAGGGCATGAAGTACTCCCTGGTGTCGCGCGAGGTCATCGCCGACTGTATCGAGACCGCGGCCCAGGGCCAGTGGATGGACGGTGTGGTGGTCATCGGCGGCTGCGACAAGAACATGCCGGGCGGCATGATCGCGCTGGCGCGCACCAATGTGCCGGGCATCTACGTCTATGGCGGCACCATCAAGCCGGGCCATTACCAGGGCAAGGACCTGACCATCGTGTCGGTGTTCGAGGCCGTCGGCGAATACACCATGGGCCGCATGGACGAGGCCGATTTCAAGCAGATCGAAAAATGCGCCATTCCCGGCTCGGGTTCCTGTGGCGGCATGTATACCGCCAACACCATGAGTTCGGCCTTCGAGGCCATGGGCATGAGCCTGCCGTATTCCAGCACGATGGCCAACGAAGACGACGAGAAAGTCGCCTCGGCCGCGGAATCGGCCCGGGTGCTCGTGGATGCGGTCAGGCGCGGCCTGCGGCCGCGCGACATCATCACGCGCGAATCCATCGAGAACGCGGTGTCGGTCATCATGGCGACGGGCGGTTCGACCAACGCCGTGCTGCATTTCCTGGCCATCGCCCACGCCGCCGAAGTGTCCTGGACCATCGACGATTTCGAACGCATCCGCCAGCGCGTGCCGGTGCTGTGCGACCTCAAGCCTTCCGGCAAGTACGTGGCGACCGACCTGCACCGGGCCGGCGGCATTCCGCAGGTCATGAAGCTGTTGCTCAACGCGGGCCTGCTGCATGGCGATTGCATCACCATCACCGGCCAGACCGTGGCGCAATCTTTGGCCGACGTGCCTGATACGCCGCGCGCCGACCAGGACGTGATCATGCCGCTGGACCGCGCCCTCTACCCCCAGGGCCATCTGGCCATTCTCAAGGGCAATTTGTCGCCGGAAGGCTGCGTGGCCAAGATCACCGGCCTGAAGAATCCGGTGATCACGGGCCCGGCGCGGGTCTTCGACTCCGAAGACGACGCCATGGCCGCCATCATGGCGCGCCAGATCCGCGATGGCGACGTGGTGGTGATCCGCTACGAAGGGCCGAAGGGCGGACCCGGCATGCGTGAAATGCTGGCGCCGACTTCCGCGCTGGTGGGGCAGGGCCTGGGAGAAACCGTCGGCCTCATCACCGACGGCCGCTTTTCGGGAGGCACGTGGGGCATGGTGGTGGGCCACGTGGCGCCCGAGGCCTTCGTCGGCGGCCCGATCGCGCTGATCCGCGAGGGCGATTCGGTTACCATCGATGCCCACAAGCTGCTGTTGCAGCTCAATATCAGCGACGAAGAGATGGCGGCTCGTCGCCAGGCCTGGGTCCAGCCCAAGCCGCGTTATACACGCGGTGTGCTTGCCAAGTTCGGCAAGCTCGCCAGCACCGCGAGCCGTGGGGCAGTAACCGATGCATTTGATACGTAGTCTGTTGGCGGTCGCCGCCGGCCTGCTGGTCGCCGGCGCGGCCCAAGGGCAAACCACCGGCCTGGATCTGGCCAAGAGCAAGGCCTGCATGGCCTGTCACCAGGTCGACGTCAAGCGCGTCGGGCCGCCGCTGGCCAGCGTGGCCGAACGCTACGCCGGGCAGGGCGACGCCATGGTGGATTACCTGGCCGGCAAGATCCGCAGCGGTGGCCGTGGCGCCTGGGGCGCCGTGCCCATGCCGGCGCAAACCCATGTCAGCCCGGAAGACGCCCGCCTGCTGGCCGAATGGATCCTGTCACTGGCGCCGGCCAAGAAGTAGTCGTATCGTTTCTGGATAGTTTCAGCAAAGGAATCGTCATGGCAGAACTACCCTCCCCGGGCAATGAGGTCGCCGTTCTCGGCGGCGGCTGTTTCTGGTGCGTCGAGGCGGTCTTCACCGACCTGCGCGGCGTCAAGAGCGTGCTGCCCGGCTACAGCGGCGGACACGTCGACAATCCCAGCTACGAGCAGGTCTGCGGCAAGGACACCGGGCATATCGAGGTCGCGCGCGTCGAGTTCGATCCCGTCGAACTGTCCTACAGCGACCTGCTGCGCGTGTTCTTCGCCACCCACGACCCGACCACCCCGGGCCGCCAGGGCAACGACATCGGCCCGCAGTATGAATCGGCCATCTTCTGGCAGAACGAAACCCAGCGCGAGCAGGCCGAGGCCGTGATCGCCGAGGTCGAGGCGCAGAAGGTCTATGACGCGCCCATCGTGACCAAGCTCCTGGCACCCGCGCGATTCTGGCCGGCCGAAGACTATCACCGCGATTATTTCGCGCTGCATCCCGAGCAGGGCTATTGCCAGTTCGTGATCGCGCCCAAGGTCGCCAAGTTCCGCAAGCAGTTCCAGGATCGCCTGAAGAAATAGGCGGGACGAAAAAAACCTCGCGCAAGGCGAGGTTTCAAGGCCAGCGCCGGGCACATGGGTACCGGCGCTGGAGGGGGAAGCGGTCAGTCGACGGTCTTCACCACGCCGCGGCGCATCTGGTCCAGTTCGATGGATTCGAACAGCGCCTTGAAATTGCCTTCGCCGAAACCGTCGTTGCCCTTGCGCTGGATGATCTCGAAGAAGATCGGGCCGATCTGGTTCTCGGTGAAGATCTGCAGCAGCAGGCCGCCATCGGGGGCGCCGTCCAGCAGGATACGGTTCTTCTGCAGGCGCGGCACGTCTTCGCCATGGTTGGGCAGGCGGCGGTCCAGCAGTTCGTAGTAGGTTTCCGGCGTATCCAGGAATACCACGCCATTGGCGCGCAGCGCCTCGATGGTGCCGTAGATGTCCTCGGTAGCCATGGCGATGTGCTGGATGCCTTCGCCACGGTACAGGTCCAGGTATTCCTGGATCTGGCCCTTCTCCTCGGTGCCTTCCTCGTTGATCGGAATGCGGATGTTGCCGCAGGGCGAGGTCATCGCCTTGGACTTCACGCCGGTCACCTTGCCTTCGATGTCGAAGTAACGCACTTCGCGGAAGTTGAACAGGCGCTCGTAGAACTCCGACCACTCGGCCATGCGGCCCTTGTGCACGTTGTGCGTCAGGTGGTCGACCAGCGTCAGCCCGGCGCCGCGGTGGTTCAGGTCGGCCTGCGCGTTCTGCGGATCCACCGGCACGAAGTCGACGTCATAGATGCTGATGTCGCCGATGCCGCCGTGGCCTTCCTTGCCGTTCCAGCGGTCCACCAGGTAGATCAGCGAATCGCCGATGCCCTTGATGGCGGGAATGTTCAGTTCCATCGGGCCGCTGTGCGAGTCGAAGCCCCAGGCGCCCAGCTCCAGCGCGCGCTTGTACGCAGCGGCCGCATCCTGGACACGGAAACCGATCGCACAGATCGACGGGCCGTGCAGGCGGGCGAAACGCTGCGCGAAAGAATCGGGTTCGGCGTTGATCAGGAAATTCACGCCGCCCTGGCGGTACAGCGTCACGTCCTTGTGGCGGTGCCTGGCGATTGCCTTGAAGCCCAGCAGTTCGAACACCTTGCGCAGCGCGGCGGGGTCCGGCGCGGCATATTCGATGAATTCGAACCCGGCGGTGCCCATCGGGTTGTCCCAGGGTTGGAAAGCGCTGCTCATGAGTCTGCTCCCTTGAGTCGTTGTAGAGGCGACTTGTCGTTCAAGTCTAGGATGAAGATTGTAGGGAGGAAAGGCAGGCAGACAATTGCAAACATGTCGCGAAAGTGGCAAGGTTGAGCAATAATATTGCCCACGATAAAAAATATGGGGCTGAAAATGTCTGACATGGAGCTGGATAGGACAGATATAAGGATCCTGGCCGAATTGCAACGGGACGGCCGCCTCAGCAACCAGGAGCTGGCGGACCGCGTATCGCTGTCGCCCAGTCCCTGCCTGCGCCGGGTGCGGCGGCTGGAAGAGAAGGGTTTCATCAAGAAGTACGTGGCGCTGATCGACGCCGACAAGGTCGGGCTGGGCCTGCTGGCCTACGTCAACATTCGCCTGAACAAGCACAGCGGTTCCAGCCACGCGCCCATGAGCGACTTCGCCCGCGACGTCCAGCTCTGGCCCGAGGTGGTCGAGTGCTATGCCATGTCCGGCGACATGGACTACCTGCTGCGTATCCAGGTCGCGGACCTGGCGCATTTCTCCAAGTTCGCCATGGACACCCTCATGCGCCATCCTGCCGTGGTCGACATGCGGTCATTCTTCGCGCTCCAGCAGATCAAGGAAACGACGGAGCTGCGGCTGTAGCGAGCGGGATGAGCCCCTGCCTGGTCTTCCATATAGGTGTCTATATAGAGATCGGAGAGCGCCGCGGTCGGCTGGAGGCTTCCCGTCCGTGATGCTCTGTATATATAGGGTGTCATCAGGAAGAGGGGGGGGGCTCGGTGGATTTCCACTGAAACATAAGTGGGGCCGAAAACGGGAACGCCTATCTACTATCTATATAGGGACGTATGTCCATCTCGTCGCGCTGTGGGAGCCTTCAGCCAAGGGGCAATCCAGAGGGAGCAGCCATATGGATAGGTACTCTATATAGAGCGAATGGCGCAGAACGGATGACTTTCCCGTGGCAAATGCGGGGTGCGTCCCCGAAAAACATCATCTTTCTGCAAAATGGTTGTCATGCCGGCGTGACAGGCCGAAATTCTGTGCTATAGTCTCGCTCCTTCGCAGTTCAAGCAGTTTTGTTGAGCGGCGGGGCCAGGCAAGTGCAACGGATCCGAGGGCTACGGCAAGCGGATCTGCCGCAGGGCAGCAAGGCGGTGAATCAGCGATGATTCTCTCGAACCGGCGGTCAGCGAATTTTGCATAGGATGGTGCGAATCAGGCAGAAGCCAGTTGCACGATCTGCAAAAATTGTGCTATAGTCTTGGGCTTGGCTGGTGACAGCGAATCAGGGTTTACCCGGTAGGGTGGTCTGGTCAGCGTTGCAAGCCGGCTGGAGCGGTAACCAACCTCCGAAGCGATTCGGGGCTGCTGCGAAGTGAAGCGATTCACGAAACGGCGGGTTGCAAGATAGGATGCAAGTTAGGCAAAAGCCGGTTGCATAATCTGCAAAAGTTGTGTTATAGTTTCAGGCTTGGCAGTTACCGAAAAATTAGGGTTAACCCTGATATTTCGATAGCTGCTAAAGAGAAAGCCGGGTGCGAGCCTGGTGAGACCTGAAGAGGTCGTAGGCAAGGCAGCGAAGTGAAGCAAGCGACGCTGACTTGACAAACGATAAAAACTTCTTCATAATCTCGTTTCTCTGCTGCTGACACAGCGATCGACGCGAAAGCGAAATCGCCGAAGAAAGCGGAAGATGCAGTAAGTAGTTTGGTAGTACAGAATTTGGCAGTACCGCTCTTTAACAATTAAACAACCGATAAGTGTGGGCGCTTGATGCGAGTGCACAGTGATTGGGTTTTAAATCCTTTCACAAGCACAATGAAATCAAGTGCTCACTAGAAGTGAAGTACCTTAGATGTCAAGTCTAAGCACATACCTCACTTCCTTTGAGTAGCGACGTATGACTCGGTTCTTCGGAACTAAGAAATACGAAACAAATACAGAGATTAAACTGAAGAGTTTGATCCTGGCTCAGATTGAACGCTAGCGGGATGCCTTACACATGCAAGTCGAACGGCAGCACGGACTTCGGTCTGGTGGCGAGTGGCGAACGGGTGAGTAATGTATCGGAACGTGCCCAGTAGCGGGGGATAACTACGCGAAAGCGTAGCTAATACCGCATACGCCCTACGGGGGAAAGCAGGGGATCGCAAGACCTTGCACTATTGGAGCGGCCGATATCGGATTAGCTAGTTGGTGGGGTAACGGCTCACCAAGGCGACGATCCGTAGCTGGTTTGAGAGGACGACCAGCCACACTGGGACTGAGACACGGCCCAGACTCCTACGGGAGGCAGCAGTGGGGAATTTTGGACAATGGGGGAAACCCTGATCCAGCCATCCCGCGTGTGCGATGAAGGCCTTCGGGTTGTAAAGCACTTTTGGCAGGAAAGAAACGTCGCGGGTTAATACCTCGCGAAACTGACGGTACCTGCAGAATAAGCACCGGCTAACTACGTGCCAGCAGCCGCGGTAATACGTAGGGTGCAAGCGTTAATCGGAATTACTGGGCGTAAAGCGTGCGCAGGCGGTTCGGAAAGAAAGATGTGAAATCCCAGAGCTTAACTTTGGAACTGCATTTTTAACTACCGGGCTAGAGTGTGTCAGAGGGAGGTGGAATTCCGCGTGTAGCAGTGAAATGCGTAGATATGCGGAGGAACACCGATGGCGAAGGCAGCCTCCTGGGATAACACTGACGCTCATGCACGAAAGCGTGGGGAGCAAACAGGATTAGATACCCTGGTAGTCCACGCCCTAAACGATGTCAACTAGCTGTTGGGGCCTTCGGGCCTTGGTAGCGCAGCTAACGCGTGAAGTTGACCGCCTGGGGAGTACGGTCGCAAGATTAAAACTCAAAGGAATTGACGGGGACCCGCACAAGCGGTGGATGATGTGGATTAATTCGATGCAACGCGAAAAACCTTACCTACCCTTGACATGTCTGGAATGCCGAAGAGATTTGGCAGTGCTCGCAAGAGAACCGGAACACAGGTGCTGCATGGCTGTCGTCAGCTCGTGTCGTGAGATGTTGGGTTAAGTCCCGCAACGAGCGCAACCCTTGTCATTAGTTGCTACGAAAGGGCACTCTAATGAGACTGCCGGTGACAAACCGGAGGAAGGTGGGGATGACGTCAAGTCCTCATGGCCCTTATGGGTAGGGCTTCACACGTCATACAATGGTCGGGACAGAGGGTCGCCAACCCGCGAGGGGGAGCCAATCCCAGAAACCCGATCGTAGTCCGGATCGCAGTCTGCAACTCGACTGCGTGAAGTCGGAATCGCTAGTAATCGCGGATCAGCATGTCGCGGTGAATACGTTCCCGGGTCTTGTACACACCGCCCGTCACACCATGGGAGTGGGTTTTACCAGAAGTAGTTAGCCTAACCGCAAGGGGGGCGATTACCACGGTAGGATTCATGACTGGGGTGAAGTCGTAACAAGGTAGCCGTATCGGAAGGTGCGGCTGGATCACCTCCTTTCAGAGCTTAGTGCTCGTGTTAAGCGTCCACTCTTATCGGTTGTTTGATATAGCTGGGATCGGTTGTGGGCTTGGGTAGAGGGACTCCTCCCTGTGTCCATGACTTCTGACTACTGATCCGAGAAGGTTTTGGGTCTGTAGCTCAGTCGGTTAGAGCACCGTCTTGATAAGGCGGGGGTCGTTGGTTCGAATCCAACCAGACCCACCAAGTATTCGCAGGTAGAGATGCCGTGGATATGGGGGTGTAGCTCAGCTGGGAGAGCGCCTGCTTTGCAAGCAGGATGTCATCGGTTCGATCCCGTTCACCTCCACCAAGACCTGTGCCTGGTGGGATGTAGAGGCTAACTCATAGTGTCGTGCGGATAATATCTGCCCGGTCTTATGAGTTGGGTTTTACTCAACAGCTATATTCGTTCTTTAACAATCTGGAAGAAGCACAACGAAATGTGCTCATCGAGTAATCAGCTTGCTGATGAAGATGGGTACGGGTTGTGATTGCATTAATTTTGTTCCAAGTTCTCAAGACTGGGGTGAATAACCTCAGACTGCTTTGAAACTTATGAACGGCACAAACGCTAATACTCAGGTCCTATAGCCTACAGCGTTATAGGATCAAGCGACTAAGTGCATATGGTGGATGCCTTGGCGATCACAGGCGATGAAGGACGTAGTAGCCTGCGAAAAGCTGCGGGGAGCTGGCAAACAAGCTTTGATCCGCAGATATCCGAATGGGGAAACCCACTCCGTAAGGAGTATCCCTGACTGAATACATAGGTCAGTGGAAGCGAACCGGGTGAACTGAAACATCTCAGTAGCTCGAGGAAAAGAAATCAACCGAGATTCCGAAAGTAGTGGCGAGCGAAATCGGAAGAGCCTTCACGTTTTAGCATGCAAGATAGTCGAACGGAATGGAAAGTCCGGCCGTAGCAGGTGATAGCCCTGTAGACGAAATTTTGTGTGTGGAACTAAGCGTGAGAAAAGTAGGGCGGGACACGTGAAATCCTGTTTGAAGATGGGGGGACCATCCTCCAAGGCTAAATACTCGTGATCGACCGATAGTGAACCAGTACCGTGAGGGAAAGGCGAAAAGAACCCCGGAAGGGGAGTGAAATAGATCCTGAAACCGTATGCATACAAACAGTAGGAGCCTCCTTGTGGGGTGACTGCGTACCTTTTGTATAATGGGTCAGCGACTTACATTCAGTGGCAAGGTTAACCGAATAGGGAAGCCGTAGCGAAAGCGAGTCCGAATAGGGCGATTCAGTCGCTGGGTGTAGACCCGAAACCAGATGATCTATCCATGGCCAGGTTGAAGGCACGGTAACACGTGCTGGAGGACCGAACCCACTAATGTTGAAAAATTAGGGGATGAGCTGTGGATAGGGGTGAAAGGCTAAACAAATCTGGAAATAGCTGGTTCTCTCCGAAAACTATTTAGGTAGTGCCTCAAGTATTACTGCGGGGGGTAGAGCACTGTTATAGCTAGGGGGTCATGGCGACTTACCAAACTATGGCAAACTCCGAATACCCGCAAGTACAGCTTGGGAGACAGAGCACCGGGTGCTAACGTCCGGACTCAAGAGGGAAACAACCCAGACCGCCAGCTAAGGTCCCAAATTATCGCTAAGTGGGAAACGAAGTGGGAAGGCATAGACAGTCAGGAGGTTGGCTTAGAAGCAGCCATCCTTTAAAGAAAGCGTAATAGCTCACTGATCGAGTCGTCCTGCGCGGAAGATGTAACGGGGCTAAGCGATAAACCGAAGCTGCGGGTGTGTACTTTGTACACGCGGTAGGAGAGCGTTCTGTAAGCCTGCGAAGGTGGCTTGTAAAGGCTGCTGGAGGTATCAGAAGTGCGAATGCTGACATGAGTAGCGATAAAGGGGGTGAAAAGCCCCCTCGCCGTAAGTCCAAGGTTTCCTGCGCAACGTTCATCGGCGCAGGGTGAGTCGGCCCCTAAGGCGAGGCAGAGATGCGTAGCTGATGGGAAGCTGGTTAATATTCCAGCACCGTCGTACAGTGCGATGGGGGGACGGATCGCGGAAGATCATCAGGGTGTTGGATGTCCCTGTTGACGTATCGAAGATGGCGCTTAGGCAAATCCGGGCGCGTAAATCAAGGGTACGGCACGAGCGAGCATTGCTTGCGAAGTGATTGGAAGTGGTTCCAAGAAAAGCCTCTAAGCTTCAGCTGTACGAGACCGTACCGCAAACCGACACAGGTGGACGGGATGAATATTCCAAGGCGCTTGAGAGAACTCAGGAGAAGGAACTCGGCAAATTGATACCGTAACTTCGGGAGAAGGTATACCCCGGTAGTGTGAAGCGCCTGCGCGCTTAGCATGATGGGGTCGCAGAGAATCGGTGGCTGCGACTGTTTATTAAAAACACAGCACTCTGCAAAGACGAAAGTCGACGTATAGGGTGTGACGCCTGCCCGGTGCCGGAAGGTTAAGTGATGGGGTGCAAGCTCTTGATCGAAGCCCCGGTAAACGGCGGCCGTAACTATAACGGTCCTAAGGTAGCGAAATTCCTTGTCGGGTAAGTTCCGACCTGCACGAATGGCGTAACGATGGCCACACTGTCTCCTCCTGAGACTCAGCGAAGTTGAAGTGTTTGTGATGATGCAATCTACCCGCGGCTAGACGGAAAGACCCCATGAACCTTTACTGTAGCTTTGCATTGGACTGTGAACCGGCCTGTGTAGGATAGGTGGGAGGCTTTGAAGCGTGGTCGCTAGATCACGTGGAGCCATCCTTGAAATACCACCCTGGTTTGTTTGCGGTTCTAACCTTGGTCCGTTATCCGGATCGGGGACAGTGCATGGTGGGCAGTTTGACTGGGGCGGTCTCCTCCCAAAGTGTAACGGAGGAGTTCGAAGGTACGCTAGGTACGGTCGGAAATCGTGCTGATAGTGCAATGGCATAAGCGTGCTTGACTGTGAGACTGACAAGTCGAACAGGTGCGAAAGCAGGACATAGTGATCCGGTGGTTCTGAATGGAAGGGCCATCGCTCAACGGATAAAAGGTACTCTGGGGATAACAGGCTGATACCGCCCAAGAGTTCATATCGACGGCGGTGTTTGGCACCTCGATGTCGGCTCATCTCATCCTGGGGCTGTAGCCGGTCCCAAGGGTATGGCTGTTCGCCATTTAAAGAGGTACGTGAGCTGGGTTTAAAACGTCGTGAGACAGTTTGGTCCCTATCTGCCGTGGGCGTTGGATACTTGACGGAGCCTGCTCCTAGTACGAGAGGACCGGAGTGGACGTACCTCTGGTGTACCGGTTGTCATGCCAATGGCATTGCCGGGTAGCTAAGTACGGAAGAGATAACCGCTGAAGGCATCTAAGCGGGAAACTCGTCTGAAGATTAGGTATCCCGGGGACTTGATCCCCCTAAAGAGTCGTTCGAGACCAGGACGTTGATAGGTCGGGTGTGGAAGCGCAGTAATGCGTTAAGCTAACCGATACTAATTGCTCGTGAGGCTTGATCCTATAACACTGATGGTTATGACCTGGTGATATAGCGTTCCAAGTGTCGTTCAATACAAAATCTGGCTGCCCCGTCAGCAGCCAGCCAACACCAATTACACCCACTGTGCGGGATCATCGAGACACTCTCTGATCCCCACACGTTGCGCTTCTTCCAAGATTGGAGCGGTTGTCCCCAAAGGCAATCTCTCAACCCGTTACGCCTGACGACCATAGCAAGGTGGTACCACTCCTTCCCATCCCGAACAGGACAGTGAAACGCCTTTGCGCCGATGATAGTGGACGGACGTCTGTGAAAGTAGGTCATCGTCAGGCTTTTATTGCTCAAAACCCCACAGGCTCGCGCCTGTGGGGTTTTGTTTTTGTGGCGTGTGAAACAAGAACCCCCGTGCGGCTGGCGCCGCATGGGGGTTCTTGTTTGTTGGGTCGATGACTTGCGGAGCCGGTTTCACCTCGGCGATGCTCCCTTCAAGGCGGCCCGACAGCTCGCGCAATCGACGTTCCGGTGATCTTCCCGGCGCTGAAAATGGACAGCCAAAATCTCCTCGAGCAAGCCTGCAAGCCGCGCCAGCATTGAATGTGCCTAAATAACAACGCTCGTGGGCCGGCTGGCTTTGTGCGGTAAGATTGACCGAGTCAATTGTTGGAGCGTAATCGTGAGTGATACCCAGACCCCCGCGCCCGGTACGGCATTAGACCTGCGCACGCTGACCCATGTGGCCTATGGCTTGTTTGCCCTGGGCTTTCTGACCAGTGGTTTCCTGGGCATTGCCACGCTGGCGGCCGTCGTGCTGATGTATCTGAAGCGCTCGGATGCCGCCGGCACCGTCTACGCCGCCCATTTCGACTGGCTGCTGCGCACTTTCTGGTGGGCGCTGTTGTGGCTCGCCATCAGCGGCCTGGCCCTGGTCATCTATATTGGATGGATCGGCGTGGTCGCGACGGTGGTCTGGGGCCTGTATCGCCTGATCAAGGGTTGGCTGGCCCTGCTGGAAGGTACCGCGCCGACCAGCTACGCCTGATCCCGGGCGATTTCCGTTAGAAAGGCCGACGTCACCGTCGGCCTTTTCATTTACAGCGAGCCCGGGGAATCATGTTTGCGCAAGCCAGGGCATGTCGCCCGCCGTCCCGGCAGGAACGCCTGGCTCAGTTCAAGACGACATACAGCGCCACCAGCAGCATGGAGGTGCCAAACACCGCAGCCTGAATCCGTAATGCGCGGGGCGATTCAAAGCGTCCAAGTATCACCTTGCCGCCGTAGATCCACGGGAAATGGCAGAACAGGCCCAGTACGACGAAAGCGGCGCTGAGCTGGCCGACCTGCGATGACAGGTTGGCGTCGGGCGCCAGGAACTGCGCGAACATGACCGCGATCATCGAATGGATCTTCGGGTTGAAGATCACGCAGATGAAGCCGTCGATGAAGCCGAGCCGCTTGCCGCCGGCTGCCTGGCTGGACGGTTTGGCGGAGGCGCGGAAGAACCCCCACGCCAGGTAGAGAAGGTAGACGATGCCGGCCCATTTCAGGGCCGCGTGTATCTCCGGATGCTCATGCAGGGCGCCACCCAGGCCCAGGCCGTAAATCAGGCACAACGCCAGGTTGGCTGCCTCGAAACCAGCCCAGAATGGCACCGAGCCGCCGACGCCGTGGCGGCCTCCCGCAGTGGCCAGCAAGGTATTGCCGGGTCCCGGGCTGATGATCATGGGTACCGCGTAACCCAGGAATGCCGCCCATGTTTCCCAACCCGCCATTGCCGCTCCTTTTTCGTGTATGAGCCGGCACGCGGGGATTCGATTGCCGGCGGAGCCGTTATTAGAAGAGGCTTATCCGGCGTGGCCAAACGATCTATTCTCATGCCTTCGATAACTCCAGCTAATCGACCATGCGACGCCTGCCTCCGTTGGGTGCGTTACGCGCTTTTGAAGCCGCTGCGCGGCACCTGAGTTTCACGCGCGCGGCAATGGAACTCTGCGTGACCCAGGCCGCCATCAGCCACCAGGTCCGACAGCTCGAACAATGGCTGGGCAGGCCGCTGTTCGAAAGGCGTGGCCATGTATTGGCCCTGACCCGCAAGGGCGAGACCTACCTGGATGAGCTATCGCTCGCGTTTGATCGGATGGCGGCGGCGACCGAGCGGGTGCGGGAGCGCCGTGACGGGCCTTTGCGGATCACGGTGTTGCCATCTTTTGCGTCGCGCTGGTTGCTGCCGCGGTTGCCGGCGTTTCGCGAACGTCACCCCGAGATTGAATTCCGTGTTTCCAGTGCGACGCGATTGTGGGAGGGCAACGATGAATTCGATCTGGGGATACGGTCCGGCCTGGGGCGCTGGCCAGGTTTGAAAGCCGATTTGATCGCACGGGAATATCTCAGTCCGGTATGTCATCCGGACCTGGCGCAAGGACCGCCTGCTTTGACCGAACCGGCCGATCTTGCGAAGGTCATGCTGCTGCATGACGAACCGCGTGCAGCCTGGCGTCTATGGTGCGAACTGGCTGGCGTGTCGCTCGATCTGGAGCAGGGAGTGCAATTCAGCGATGCCGCGCTGGTGTTGCAGGCCGCCGCCGATGGCGCAGGCGTGGCGCTGGGACGCCTGCTGCTGGCTGCCGACGATCTGCGCGCGGGCCGCCTGGTCCAGTTGTTCGACACGGTGCTGGCCAATGACTACAGCTACTGGCTGGTCTATCCGCGCGCGGCCTTGCAACGGCCGCAAGCCATGGCATTCCGGAACTGGTTGCTGCAAGAGGCGCAGCAAGCGCGTTTGCCGCCACATCCAGGGAAAGTTGCATGAGCCAGGCGTGGCGCGGCTTTGCGGCAATTCGTGCGATTGCTTGCGGAGCGTGGCGAAGTCATTGCGGGTGTGCAATGGCGCACTGATGACACGGCTCGCGCGCTGCAATTACGCATGATGATGCGTGGTGGGCGGAAAAGTTGGGGAGTTTGGCCATGTACCCATTGCGTGTATGGCACTGGCGCGGCAAAGCGGGGATGCTTGCCTGGCTGTGGCGTGGAGGTGCCACAGGAAGTCGGTTCCGCCCGGCGTTCAAGCCAGGGCGTCGCGACAGTATCGAGGCAGGGACGTACGGGGTACGCCCTTTGCCTGCTTACTTCAGATGTGCGTTGACCAGCTTGGTCAGTTCGAACATCGTGACCTGATCCTTGCCGAAGATCGGGCGCAGCTTGGCATCGGCGTTGATGTTGCGCTTGTTGCTCGCATCTTGCAGGTTGTGCTTCTTGATGTATTCCCAGATCTTCTTGGTGACCTCGGTGCGCGGCACGGCTTCCGAACCGATCACAGCAGCCAGTTCGGCGCTGGGAGTCAGGGGCTTCATGAATGCAGCGTTCGGCTTGCGCGCGGTCGCGGGTTTGGAGGTTGTGGCCATAATGCGGCGCTCCTTCTCTGGCTGTTGGAAAAATTGTCCTGCGGCCGGAGCATAACGTGTCTCTCCCGTAAAGACAAAGGCATTTATCCTCTGTAGCAACTAAAATATCCCAACCGTCCCCCTTCCCACGTCATTCTGTAACCTCCTATGTACGCACGTTCTCCTTTGGAATCAATTCGCCTGTTTCATGACGAATTGACGGCGCTGAGGCGCGACTTGCATGCCCATCCTGAATTGGGCTTCGAAGAAGTCCGGACCTCCGGGATCGTCGCGGGAGCGCTGGAAGCGCTGGGAATCGAGGTGCACCGGGGCATTGGCAAGACCGGCGTGGTAGGCGTGATCCGCGGCAGACGCTGTGATAGCGGGCGCATGATCGGCCTGCGTGCCGACATGGATGCCTTGCCGATGACCGAAGACAACGAGTTCGGCCACAAGTCGACCAAGCCGGGTCTGATGCATGGCTGTGGTCATGACGGCCACACGGCGGTCCTGATCGGCGCGGCCAAGTACCTGGCGCAGACCCGCAATTTCGATGGGACAGCCGTGCTCATCTTCCAGCCGGCCGAGGAAGGGCGAGGCGGGGCGAAAGCCATGATGGAGGACGGGTTATTCGATACCTTCCCCTGTGACGCGATCTATGCGTTGCACAATTGGCCGGGCCTGCGGCCCGGCACCATCGGCATCAATCCAGGCCCCATGATGGCGGCGGCCGACCGGTTCGAGATCCTGATCACCGGTCGCGGCGGACACGGCGCGCATCCTTATCAGACCATTGACCCGGTCACCATCGCCGGCCAGGTCATCACGGCATTGCAGACGATCGTGTCGCGCAACGTCAATCCGCTGGATTCCGCGGTGGTGTCCATCGGATCGCTGCAGGCCGGGCACCCGGGCGCGATGAGCGTGATCCCGCGCGAGGCCCGCCTGGTGGGCACGGTACGCACTTTCCGCAAGTCGGTGCAGGAGATGGTCGAGACACGCATGCGCGAGTTGGTCACGGCCATCGCCGGCGCGTTCGGCGGCACCGCCGAACTCACCTACGAACGCATCTATCCCGCCACGCTGAATACGCCGCAGCATGCCAATCTGGTCGCGGATATCGCGACCGAGATGATCGGCAAGGAAAACGTGGTGCGCGATCTGGTGCCTTCGATGGGATCGGAGGATTTTTCCTTCATGCTGCAAAGTAAGCCTGGCGCCTACTTCCGGCTGGGCCAGGGCGGAGCCGAGTCCGGCTGCGTACTGCACAACTCGCATTTCGATTTCAACGATGCCGTCATTCCCCTGGGGAGCGCGATGTTCTGCGCGCTGGCCGAACGGGGCATGCCGCTGGCAGATTAAGAAGCTTCCATATGTCTACGCAAAACACGACCCAACTGACGATTACCCGCCCTGACGACTGGCACCTGCACCTGCGCGACGGCGCGGCGCTGGAAGCTGTGGTGGCGGATACGGCGCGGCAATTCGCGCGCGCCATCATCATGCCCAACCTGAAGCCGCCGGTGACCACCACCGAGCAGGCGCTGGCCTACCGCGGCCGCATCCTGGCGGCGCTGGCCAAGGCCGGTGGCAAGGTCGACGCCTTCACGCCGCTGATGACGCTGTACCTGACGGACAATACCTCGGCCGAAGAAATCTTTCGTGCGCACGAATCGGGCCAGGTCTATGCGGTCAAGCTGTATCCGGCCGGCGCCACCACCAACTCCGACGCCGGCGTGACCGACCTGCTGGGCAAGTGCGCCAAGGCCCTGGAAGCGCTGGAAAAATGCGGCATGCCGCTGCTGGTCCATGGCGAGGTGACCGACCCGTCGATCGATGTGTTCGACCGCGAAGCGATCTTCGTCGAGCGCGTGATGAAGCCGCTGCGCCGTGCGTTCCCGGCCCTGAAGGTGGTGTTCGAACACATCACCACCAAGGAAGGCGCCGAGTACGTGCGCGATGCCGAAGGCCCGATCGCGGCCACGATCACGCCGCAGCACATGCTGTACAACCGCAACGCGATTTTCCAGGGCGGCGTGCGGCCCCATTGGTATTGCCTGCCGATCCTCAAGCGCGAAACCCATCGGCTGGCGCTGGTGGAAGCGGCGACCAGCGGCAGTCCGCGCTTCTTCCTGGGCACGGACAGCGCGCCGCATGCGCGCGGCCTGAAGGAGCATGCATGCGGCTGTGCGGGCTGCTATACCGCGCTGCACGCGATGGAACTTTACGCCACGGCGTTCGACGCCGTCGGCAAGCTCGACAAGCTGGAGGGTTTCGCCAGCTTCCATGGTCCGGATTTCTACGGCCTGCCGCGCAATACCGGAACCCTGACGCTGGTGCGCGAAAGCTTCCAGATTCCCGAAGAGCTGCCGTTCGGCAATACCGCGTTGGTGCCTTTGGCGGCGGGCGAGACGCTGACCTGGCGCGCGGCCATCTGATCGCGCCGGCCGCCGCCCTCTATATATAAGAGGGCGGCCGAGTCATCTCAGAGGGCGCCTTCGCGGCGCGCCTCGAGCAATTCCCAGCGCGCGAATCTTTCCTCGAGTTCGCTTTCCAGCTTGGACAGCTCGGCGTTGATGCGTTCGACTTCGGCGGGCGCATCGCGGTACAGGCTGCCGTCCGCCAGTTTGCCGGCCAGTTCGGCCTGCTGCGCCTCAAGTGCGGCGATGGCATCGGGCAGGCCTTCGAGTTCGCGCAATTCCCACGAATTCATCTTCGCCGCGCGCGCCGGTTTCGGCTTGGCGGCCTTGGCGCGGGCCGCGGCTTCGTCCGCCGCGCGCGCCGCCTTGGCGGCATCGTCGTCCGCGCTGGAGGCGGGCGCCGGGGCGGGGCGCTGGGCAACCCATTCGTCGTATCCGCCGACATAGTCGCGCCAGTGGCCGTTGCCTTCGTAGGCGATGGTCTGGGTGACGACGTTGTTCAGGAATGCGCGATCGTGGCTGACCAGCAGGACGGTGCCCGAATATTCCTGCAGCAGTTCCTCGAGCAGTTCCAGCGTTTCGATATCGAGGTCGTTGGTGGGCTCGTCCAGCACCAGCACGTTGGCGGGACGCGCGAACAGGCGGGCCAGCAGCAGGCGGGCGCGTTCGCCGCCTGACAGGCTGCGCACCGGAGAGCCGGCGCGGGCGGGCGAGAACAGGAAGTCGCCCAGGTAGCTCATGACGTGCTTGCGGGTGCCGCCGATCTCGACCCATTCGCTGCCCGGGCTGATGATGTCGACCAGCGTTGCGTTCTCATCGAGCTGGGCGCGCATCTGGTCGAAATAGGCCACCGACACGTTGGTGCCGGTGCGGGTCTTGCCGCTGTCGGGCTGCATTTCGCCCAGGATCAGCTTGAGCAGCGTGGTCTTGCCGGCGCCGTTGGGGCCGATGATGCCGATGCGGTCGCCGCGCAGGATGGTGGTGGAGTAGTCGTCCACCACGATCTTGTCGCCGAAGCGTTTGCCGACGTGCTCCAGTTCGGCCACCAGCTTGCCGGAGCGCTGGCCTTCAGCCAAGGCCAGCGATACGTCGCCGACGCGTTCGCGGCGCTCGGCGCGTTCCACCCGCAGGCGTTCCAGGCGCCGCACGCGGCCTTCGTTGCGGGTGCGGCGGGCTTCCACGCCCTTGCGGATCCAGACTTCTTCCTGGGCCAGCAGCTTGTCGAAGCGCGCCTGTTCGAGGCGCTCGGATTCCAGCCACTGGGCCTTGCGCTCCTGCCACTGCGAGAAGTTGCCGGGGAAGCTGAGCAGCCGGCCGCGGTCGAGTTCGACGATGCGAGTGGCCACTGAATCGAGGAAGCGGCGGTCGTGGGTGATGATGACCGCGGCGCCCTTCCAGGCGCGCAGCATTTCTTCGAGCCAGGCAATGCCGTCGAAGTCGAGGTGGTTGGTGGGCTCGTCGAGCAGCAGCAGGTCGGGCTCCTCGACCAGGGCGCGGGCCAGCGCGACGCGCTTGCGCGTACCGCCCGACAGGCCGGCGATCTGGGCGTCCGCGGGCAGGCCGAGCTTTTCCAGCATGGCGCGTACGCGCGACGGGCGTTGCCAGTCTTCGTGGTCGCCTTCGACGTTGCAGACAACGTCGAAGACAGTGGCGTTTTCGTCCAGCTCCGGCTCCTGTTCGACCGTGGCCACGCGCAGCCCCGAACTGCGGGCGATGTCGCCGTCGTCGGGAACGGTGCGGCCGTCCAGCAGCCGCAGCAGCGAGGACTTGCCGGCGCCGTTGCGGCCGATGAGGCCGATGCGCTCGCCGGCCTGGATGGCGAAGTCGGCGTGGTCCAGCAGCGGATGGTGGCCATAGGCCAGCTGGATGTCGGTCAGGGTGATGAGCGTTGCGAGGGCCATGTAGTGAGGTCGTTCTTGCGGCGGATAAGCGGATCAGGCCGTATTGTCGCAGGAACCCGGGATGGTGTTCGGGGACGGAGCGGAGAGCTGTACTAGAATACGCACCGCAGGGCGGATCGGGCGATCGCGGTGGATGCAAGTCCATCGAGGAAGGTCCGGACTCCACAGGGCAGGGTAGCGGCTAACGGCCGTCCGGCCGCGTTTTCGGGCGCGGCCGAGGAATAGGGCCACAGAGACGAGTCTGCGGGGCGGGCGCGCCAGTCGCGCACAGATACGGCCATCTCCGTATCGCGCCGGCCGGCAACGGTCGGCGGCATCGCAGGGTGAAACGCGGCAACCTCTACCCGGAGCAACATCAAATAGGCATGCGTGCGGCTTTCGGGCCGCGAAGGGCGGCTCCGTCCGAGCATGCGGGTAGGTGGCTACAGCGGCTCAGCAATGATCCGCGCAGAGGAATGATCGTCCGCCAGGGAAACCTGGTGTACAGAATCCGGCCTATAGATCCGTCCTGCATTGGATTTCAAGCGGCGCGCGGCGCCACGGGGCTTTTTTTTCGCCCCGACATCCGCCACCTGGCGCGCAACGCCCGCCAGTCTTCGGCAAGCGGGCTGGGTAAAACAATGCAAAGGCATTGTTAGCCGCCACTTCTTAAGAAGCACTTTTAGATAGTGACGCAACCTCCTGATTTATTGGGAGGTTTTTCTTTTTGCGTATTTACAAGTTGCTCTAAGTCCTTGTTGTGATTGAAAAAATTGCAACCGCGCGCTTGACCGCCCCATTGCCATACCGTAGAGTGGGAAATAGTAGGAAATTGTGCAATTAAGTGGGGTAAAAGTGGTGTTTCAGGGAAGCAGCGCGCTCACGCTGGATGCCAAGGGACGGATCTCGATTCCGACCCGGCATCGTGACGCGCTGATGGCGCAGGCCGAAGGCCGCCTGACCCTGACCCGCCATCCAGACGGCTGCCTGCTGGTGTACCCGCGGCCCGAGTGGGAAAAGAAGCGCGAGCAGATTGCCGCCTTTCCCATGACGGCGCGCGCGTTGCAGCGGCTGTTGCTGGGCAACGCTCAGGACGTGGAACTGGACGGCTCCGGCCGCGTCCTGATCGCGCCTGAACTGCGCAACGCTTCCGGTATGACGCGCGATGTGATGCTGCTCGGTCTGGGCGCTCATTTCGAGCTGTGGGATGCCGCTACCCTGGCGAGCCGCGAGGCTGAGGACCTGGCCAAGGGTATGCCGGATGTGTTGAATCAGTTTTCGTTCTGAAAGAGTTATGGAATTCGAACATCGGCCCGTCCTGCTGGAGCCGACGGTGGACGCGCTGTTGCTGGCCGATTTCGGCGGCAAGGGCGCGGCACGGTCGCAGCCCGGCGACGAGCCGGCTGCGGCTACGCGAGCGGAACGGGGTGTCTTCGTCGACGGCACCTTCGGTCGCGGCGGCCACAGCCGCGAGCTGCTCGGCCGCCTGGGACCGACGGCCCGCCTGGTGGTGTTCGACAAGGATCCCGAGGCGATCGCGGTGGCCAATGCGTTGGCGGCGGCGGATTCCCGGGTGACGGTGGTGCATGGCGGCTTTGCCACCATGGCCGAAGAGTTGCGGCAGCTCGGCATCGACAAGGTCGATGGCGTGATGCTGGATCTGGGCGTGTCGTCGCCTCAGATCGATGATGCCGAGCGCGGCTTCTCGTTCATGCGGGATGGCCCGCTCGACATGCGGATGGACACCACTCGTGGACCCACGGTGGCGGATTGGCTGGCGCAAGCCAGTGTGGATGAGATGCGGGAGGTCATAGCGGATTATGGCGAAGAACGGTTTGCTTTTCAGGTTGCAAAGGCGATTGCTGCTCGCCGCGCAACAAGGCCGCTGCGCACCACGCTCGAGCTTGCCGAGTGCGTCGCCAGCGCCGTCCGCACGCGCGAAAAGGGGCAGCATCCGGCCACACGCACCTTTCAAGCTCTACGGATTTACATCAATCGGGAACTCGAAGAGCTCGCGCGCACCCTCGCGTCAGCTCTAGGCCTGCTCGCCCCGGGGGGGAGGTTGGCGGTGATCAGCTTTCATTCGCTTGAAGACCGCATGGTCAAGCAGTGCATCGCGGCGGCGGCTCGTCCGGCTGCCGCGCATGCGCGCCTGCCCCTGCGCGAAAGCGAAATGCCCCAACCCGTATTGCGTTCCCTGGGACGCGTGCTGGCCGAGGACGAAGAGGTTGCGGCCAATGCGCGCGCCCGCTCGGCGGTGCTGCGCGTTGCCGAACGCACCGCCACGCCCTTGTCCGCCGAGGGCGGCATGGCCTTCGTGAAAATCGGTTCGCTGCCCGGCAGCGACCTGGCTCCGCCGCCGCGCCGCGGCGGCAAGGGAGGGCGCCGCTGATGGGTCGCGTCAACCTGATCGTTGCGGCTTTGCTGATGCTGTCGGCCATTTCCCTGGTCACCAGCCGGTATCAGTCGCGCCAGCTTTTCGTGGAGCTGGGCCGCGATCAGGCGCAGGAGCGCGACCTGGAAACCAACTGGCGGCGGTTGCAGCTGGAACGCGCCGAACTGGCGCGCAATGCCCGGGTCGACGTGATCGCCCGCGACAACCTGAAGATGATTCCCATCGTGCCTGACCGCACGCTGTATCTGAATCAGGCGCCGGTCCCGGCCAGCGGAGGTGCCCAATGAAGCGCGTTCCGTTCTTCGACAATCCGGTGCTGCGCGGGCAGCTGCCGACCTGGCGCGCGCGCCTGGTGCTGATCCTGCTGTTCGGCGGATTCACCGTGCTGGCCGGCCGCGCGCTGTTCCTGCAAGGGCTGTCCACGGAATTCCTGCAGCAGCAGGGCGAGCGCCGCTACGAGCGCACGCTGACGCTGGCCGCGACGCGCGGCAAGATCATGGATCGCAACGGCGCCGTGCTGGCTTCCAGCGTGCCGGCGCGAGCCATCTGGGCGATCCCAGAGGACCTCAAGCAGGCCACGCCCGCCCAGCTGGATACGTTGGCCAAACTGCTGGAAACCCCGGTGGCCGACCTGCGCCGCCGAGTGGAAGAAGACAAGAATTTCGTCTACCTGAAGCGTCAGGTGGCGATGGACGTGGCCGACAAGATCAAGCAGCTCGGCCTGCCGGGCGTGCACCAGCAGCCCGAGACCCGCCGCTATTACCCGGACGGCGACGTGATGGCCCACGTGGTGGGTTTCAACAGCGTCGAGGACCAGGGACAGGAAGGCGTCGAGCTGACCTTCAACCAGCAGCTGTCGGGCCGGCCGGGCAGCCGCCGCGTCATCAAGGACCGGTTGGGCCGCGTCATCGAGGACGTGCAGGCCGTGACGCTGCCGGTGGACGGCCGCGACCTGCGCCTGTCGATCGATACGCGTCTTCAGTACCTGGTGTTCAAGGAACTGAAGGACGCCATGGACAAGCATCAGGCCAAGGGCGCCACCGCCGTGGTCGTCGACGTGCATACCGGCGAGATCCTGGCGCTGGCCAACGTGCCGACCTTCGATCCGAACAAGCGCGAGACCTTTCACGGCGCCAACCTGCGCAACCAGGCCATCACCGACACGTTCGAGCCCGGCTCGATCATGAAGCCGTTCACCGCCGCGCTGGCGCTGGACCTGGGCCGCATCACCACCTCGACCCTGTTCGAGACCGGCAATGGCCGCTTCACCTACCAGGGCAGCACCATCAGCGACGTCAGCCGCAATGGCACGCTGGACGTGGCCGGCGTGCTGCGCAAGTCCAGCAACATCGGCATGACGATGATCTCCGAGAAGCTGGAATCCCGTGAAATGTGGGATCGCTTCACAGAACTGGGCCTGGGCCAGGCGCCCCAGGTGGGATTCCCCGGCGCGGCGCCCGGCCGCCTGCGTCCGTGGGATCGCTGGCGCCTGATCGAGAAGGCCACCATGGCCTACGGCTACGGCCTGTCGGTGTCGCTGCTGCAGGTGGCGCGCGCCTACACGGTGTTCGCCCGCAACGGCGACATGGTGTCGCTGACCCTGGTCAAGCGCGACAGCGATCCGACCAGCGTCAAGATCTACACGCCCAAGACCACCGCGCTGGTGCGCGGTATGCTGGAAGCGGCTGCCGGTCCGGAAGGCACCAAGGCCGCCCAGGTCCAGGGCTACCGCGTGGCCGGCAAGAGCGGCACCGCGCGCAAGATCGTCGACGGCAAGTACAGCATGCAGCGCTATCGCAGCTCGTACGTCGGCTTTGCGCCGGTGTCCGACCCCAAGATCGTGGTGGCCGTCTCGATCGACGAGCCCACGGTCGGCGGTTATTACGGCGGCGCGATCGCCGCGCCTGTGTTCTCCCATATCGTCGGTGGGAGTCTGCGGTTGATGGGGGTGCGGCCGGACGCGCCCTTCGAATCGACAATTGTTGCTGGTATCAAGGAGCCAGGCAGATGAGCGCCAAGGGCTTCCTCTCATCCCCCGCCGCCACGGTCGAACAAGCCGTGGCGTGGTTGCATTCGCGCGTGTCGTTGACCGCGCACCTGAAGCTGGACTCGCGCGAGATCGAGCCGGGCGACGTGTTCGTCGCCTGCCCGGGCTTGTCCAGCGACGGCCGTCTATATATAGAGAAGGCGCTGGCGTTGGGCGCCAGCGCGGTGCTGTTCGAAGCGCCCGCGACCGCGGCCATCGAGGCCGCGGCCGCCGCCGGCGATACGCCGATGCTGCCGGTGACCGGCCTGCGCGCCCTGCTGGGCGAGCTGGGCGACACCTGGTACGGCCGGCCGTCGTCCACGCTGGCCGTGGTGGCCGTGACCGGCACCAACGGCAAGACCTCGTCGGTGCAATGGATCGCCCACGCACTGGGCCGCAACGACAAGCCCTGCGGCACCATCGGCACCCTGGGCGCCGTGCTGCCCGACGGGCAGACGCTGGGCGGCCATCTTACGACCCCGGATGTGCTGACCGTGCATCGCCTGCTGGCCGCCATGCGCGATGCCGGCGCCAAGGCGGTGGCGATGGAGGCATCGTCGATCGGCATCGAGCAGGGTCGCATGGACGGCGTGCGGGTGGCGCTGGCTGCCTACACCAACCTGACCCGCGATCACCTCGACTATCACGGCACCATGGAACGCTACGAGGCGGCCAAGGCCAGCCTGTTCCGCTGGCCCGGCCTGAGCGCTGCGGTGGTCAATGCCGATGACGAAGCCGGGCGCCGCCTGATCGCTTCGCTGCCGGCGGACCTGTCGGTGATGGGCTACAGCCTGAGCGCGGATCCCGCGATTCCCGCGGCGATGCGCGCGCGCGACTTGCAGGCCACCGCGCAAGGCCAGATCTTCACGCTGGTGTCGCCGCATGGCGAGGCCCAGATCGTGACGCGCCTGCTGGGGGCGCACAACGTCTCCAACCTGTTGCTGGTGGCGGGCGTGCTGTACAAGCTGGGCCTGCCGTTCGCGCAGATCGCGCGCGAACTGGCCGCGACCGATCCGGTCGACGGCCGCCTGCAGACCGTGGAGCCGGTTGCCGCCAGCACGCAGGCCCATGCGGGCCGGGGCGCGCTGGTGGTGGTGGACTACTCCCATACCCCCGATTCGCTGGCGCGCGCGCTGATGGCATTGCGCCCCGTGGCCCAGGCGCGGGCGGGCCGCCTGGTGTGCGTGTTCGGTTGCGGCGGTGATCGCGATGCCGGCAAGCGCCCGGAGATGGGCCGCATCGCCGCCGAATTGGCGGATCACGTGGTGGTGTCCAGCGACAACCCGCGCAGCGAGTCGCCCGACGCCATCGTGGCGCAGATCCTGGCCGGCATTCCGGCGTCGGTGGCGGTCGAAGTGCAGGTCGACCGCGCCCGCGCCATCATGCAGGCCATCTGGGCCAGCGCGCCCGAGGACGTGGTGCTGCTGGCAGGCAAGGGCCACGAGACCTATCAGGAAATCGCCGGCGAGAAGCTGCCCTTCGACGATCGCGAGTGGGCGCGCCTGGCGCTGCTGCTGCCGCTGGTCAAGGGCGTTTCCACGGATACGCGACGCATTGGCGCCGGCGAGTTGTTCGTGGCGCTGGTGGGCGAGAACTTCGACGCGCACAACTATCTGGACCAGGCCGCAGAGCGCGGCGCTTGCGCCGCGGTGGTGGCGCACGCGGTGCCGGAATCGAGCCTGCCGCAGCTGGTGCTGGGCGATACGCGCGTGGCGCTGATGCGCATCGGCGCGGCCTGGCGCGCCCGTTTCAAGCTGCCGGTGGTGGCGGTGACGGGCAGCAACGGCAAGACCACCACCAAGGAAATGATCTCGGCCATGTTGGCCGGCTGGCGCGGCGAGGCCGGCCGCCTGGCCACGGCCGGCAACCTGAACAACGACATCGGCGTGCCGTTGACCGTGCTGCGCCTGCGCCCGGAACATCGCGCCGCCGTTTTCGAGCTGGGCATGAATCATCCGGGCGAGATCGCCCAATTGGCGGCCATCGCGGCGCCGAGCGTGGCGCTGGTGACCAATGCCCAGCGCGAGCACCAGGAGTTCATGCATACCGTGGAAGCGGTGGCGCTGGAAAATGGCGCCGCCATCGCGGCGCTGCCGGCGGACGGCGTGGCGGTCTATCCGGGCGACGAGCCTTACGCGGCCATCTGGGACAGGCTGGCCGCGCCGCGCCGCGCGCTGCGTTTCGGCCTGCAGCCCGGCCTGGATGTCTACGCCGAGCAGATCCTGGCGGACGTCGATTCGACGCGCTGCCGCGTGGTGACGCCGGTGGGCAGCGCCGACCTGACGCTGCCGGTGCCCGGCGTGCATAACCTGCGCAATGCGCTGGCGGCGATCGCCAGTGCCATCGCCGCGGGGGCGCCGTTGGACGTGGCGGTACGGGCGCTGGCCGGTTTCAGCCCCGTGGCGGGCCGCATGCAATACAAGAAATTGAGTGACGGAACGTTGCTCATCGATGACACCTACAATGCCAACCCCGACTCGGTTCGCGCGGCCATCGACGTGCTGGCGCGTATCGCCGGAACCCGCGTCCTGGTACTGGGCGACATGGGCGAGGTCGGGGACAACGGCCCCGCCATGCATGAAGAGGTGGGCAATTACGCGCGCGAGCTTGGCCTCGACGCGCTCATCACGCTAGGCGATGCCAGCCGGGCGGCCGCGGCCGCGTTCGGCACGGGCGCGCACGCCTGCGCATCGGTAGACGAAGTCGTTGCCGCATTGCGCGGCCTGCGCGCGTCCTGCGTATTGATAAAGGGATCGCGCTTTATGCGCATGGAGCGGGTAGTGACGGCTTTTATTTCGAATGACGGACAGGCGTCCAAGGGGCAGGGGGACAACCATGCTGCTTGAGATCGCCCGCCTGCTTTCCGATGATGTGCGCGCCTTGGGCGTGTTCGAGTACATCACGCTGCGCGCGGTGCTGGCGTGCGCCACCGCGCTGCTGATCGGCCTGGTGGCCGGCCCGCGCGTGATCCGCAAGCTGACCGAGATGAAGATCGGCCAGGCCGTGCGTTCGTATGGCCCGGAAAGCCACCTGGTCAAGACCGGCACCCCGACCATGGGCGGCGTGCTGATCCTGATTTCCATCGCCATCAGCACGCTGCTCTGGGCCGACTGGACCAACCGCTTCGTGTGGGTGGTGCTGCTGGTGACGTTCGGCTTTGGCTGGATCGGCTGGATGGACGATTACCGCAAGGTGGTCTATCGCGATCCCGAAGGCATGCCGGCGCGCCAGAAGTTCTTCTGGCAGGCGTCCATCGGCCTGGTGGCCGCGGTCTATCTGGCGTTCGCCGTGTCGGCGCCCGCCAACACCGAGCTGTGGCCGCTGTTCAAGGCCTGGGTGGGCAGCGGCTTCACGATGTCGCTGCCGACGCGCGCCGACCTGATCGTGCCGTTCTTCAAGACCGTCAGCTACCCGCTGGGCGTGCTTGGTTTCGTGGCGTTGACGTGGGCCGTGATCGTCGGCACCAGCAACGCCGTCAACCTGACCGACGGCCTGGATGGCCTGGCGATCATGCCCACCGTGATGGTCGGCAGCGCGCTCGGCATCTTTGCCTACGTGGTCGGCCGTGTCGACTATTCGAAGTACCTGCTGTTCCCGTACATCCCCGGGGCATCGGAATTGATGGTGCTGTGCGCGGCGATCGGCGGCGCGGGGCTGGCATTTTTGTGGTTCAACGCGTATCCGGCGCAGGTCTTCATGGGTGACGTCGGCGCGCTGGCGCTGGGTGGCGCGCTGGGCACCATCGCGGTCATCGTGCGCCAGGAGATCGTGCTGTTCATCATGGGCGGCGTGTTCGTGGTCGAGACCCTGTCGGTGATGATCCAGGTGACGTGGTTCAAGTACACCAAGCGACGTTATGGAACAGGTAGACGCATATTCCGCATGGCTCCGCTGCATCATCACTTCGAAGTTGGCGGCTGGAAGGAAACCCAGGTGGTCGTGCGTTTCTGGATCATCAGCATGATGCTGGTGCTGATTGGCCTCTCTACCCTGAAGTTGCGATGAACACGATGGAAACCTCCCGCGCCGATGCGCCGCTCGTCCTGATCCTCGGATTGGGCGAGTCGGGCGTGGCCGCCGCACGCTGGAGCGCCCGCCAGGGCGCCCGCCTGCGCGTGGCCGACACGCGCGCGGAGCCGGGTGGGCTGTCCGCGTTGCGTGACGCGCTGGCGCAGGCCGAGGTCGAATACCGCCTGGGTTGCGATACGTCTTTCGATGTCGCGTTGCTGGACGGCGTGAGCCAGGTCGTCGTCAGCCCGGGGCTCGCGCCGGACGGCGCGCCGGCCGGCGACCTGCTGCGCGAGGCCAAGGCCCGCGGCATCGAGGTCATCGGCGAGATCGAGTTGTTTGCGCGGGCGCTGGCCGAACTGGCCGAGACCCGCGAGTACCGCCCGCGCGTGCTGGCCGTGACCGGCACCAATGGCAAGACCACCGTCACCGCGCTGACGCGCGACCTGGTGGCGGCCAGCGGCCTGTCGGTGCTGGCCGCCGGCAACATCAGCCCGGCCGCGCTGACCGCCTTGATGCAGGCGCTGGATGCCGACGACCTGCCGCAGGTGTGGGTGCTGGAACTGTCGAGCTTCCAGCTCGAGACCACGCACACGCTGATGGCCGACGCGGCCGTCGTGCTCAACGTGACGCAGGATCACCTGGACTGGCACGGCGGCATGGACGCCTACGCGCGGACCAAGGCGCGCCTGCTGAAGATGACGCGCATCGCCATCGTCAACCGCGACGATCCGTACACCGTCGACATGGTGCCGTCGCTGGACGCCATGCCGGTGCGCAGCTTTGGCCGCGAGGTGCCTGAGCTGGTCGGCGACATGGGGCTGGAATTGGGCCAGGGCGTGGCCTGGCTGGTGGCGGCCGAGCCGCTCGATTTCGACGAACCGGTGGCGCCGGTGCGCCGCAAGAAGGACGCGCCGGAGCCGACCCGCGCCAAGGGCCGCATGAGCCGCCTGATGCCGGTCGATGCCTTGCGCATCCGCGGCATCCACAATGCCTTGAACGCGCTGGCCGCATTGCAGCTGGCGCGCTGCCTCGACCTCGGTTGGGGCCCCATGCTGCGCGCCCTGCGCGAATACGCGGGCGAGCCGCATCGCGCCGCCTTCGTGCGCAGTATCGGCGGCGTGGACTACATCAACGACAGCAAGGGCACCAACGTCGGCGCCACCGTGGCCGCGCTCGAAGGCATGGGCCAGCCGGTGGTGCTTATCGCCGGCGGCCAGGGCAAGGGCCAGGATTTTTCGCCGCTGATCCCCGTCGTGTCGCGCCATGCGCGCGCCGTGCTGCTGATCGGCCAGGATGGCCCCGAGATCGGCCGCGTGCTGGCCGCCACCGGCGTCGACTGCATCGCCGTGGAATCGCTGCGCGACGCCGTGCGCCGCGCCGCCGAACTGGCCCAGGCCGGCGACGTGGTGCTGCTCTCGCCCGCCTGCGCCAGCCTGGACATGTTCCGCAATTACCCGCACCGCGGGCAAGTGTTCGTGGAAGAGGTCGAAGACCTGGCCCGCGACCGGGGAGAGGTGGCATGAGCCTGATCGCCGATCTCACCGCCAGCGTCAATGCCGTACGGCCCGGCCGTACCCGCATGCGCAATTTCGACATGCCGCTCGCGATTGCGGCGTCGACCTTGCTGCTGCTCGGCCTGCTGATGGTGTATTCGGCATCGATCGCGCTGGCCGACGGTCCGCGCTATGCCTCCTATGGCCGCTACTACTTCGTGATCCGCCACGGCCTGTTCATCAGCGCCGGCCTGGTGGCGGCCGCGGTTGTGCTGGCGGTGCCGATCCGTGTCTGGCAGCGCCTGGCGGTGCCGCTGTTCGTGGTGGCGATGGTGCTGCTGGTGGCCGTGCTGATTCCGGGCATCGGCCGCGAGGTCAACGGCGCGCATCGCTGGATCCCGCTGGGTCCGCTGAATTTCCAGCCGTCGGAACTGATGAAGCTGGCCGCGCTGCTCTATGCCGCCGACTACACCGTGCGCAAGCAGGAACACATGCAGGCCTTCGCCCGCGGCTTCCTGCCGATGGCGTTCGCGCTGGCCGGCGTCGGCATGCTGCTGCTGCTCGAGCCCGACCTGGGCGCATTCATGGTGATCGTGGCGATCGCCATCGGCATCCTGTTCCTGGGTGGTATCAACGGCAAGTATTTCAGCAGCCTGCTGGCGGTGCTGGTGGGCACTTTCCTGATGCTGATCTGGCTGTCGCCGTGGCGCCGCGCGCGACTGTTCGCCTATCTGGATCCCTGGAACGAAGACAACGCCTACGGCAGCGCCTACCAGCTGTCGCATTCGCTCATCGCCCTGGGGCGCGGGGAGTGGCTGGGCGTGGGCCTGGGCGCCAGCGTCGAGAAATTGCACTACCTGCCGGAAGCCCATACCGACTTCCTGATGGCGGTGGTGGGCGAGGAACTCGGCTTCGCCGGCGTGATGCTGGTGATCTCGCTGTTCGCCATCATCGTCTACCGCGGCTTCGACATCGGCCGCCAGGCCATCGCCATGGAACGCACTTTCGCGGGCCTGGTGGCGCATGGCGTGGCGATGTGGTTCGGCGTGCAGGCCTTCATCAACATGGGCGTGTGCCTGGGGCTGCTGCCGACCAAGGGCCTCACGCTGCCGCTGATGAGCTATGGCGGTTCGGGCGTGGTGATGAACCTGTGCGCCCTGGCCATGCTGATACGGGTGGATGTGGAAAACCGCATCATGATGCGCGGGGGACGGGTATGACCGCGTCGTCGCGCACCATCCTCATCATGGCCGGCGGCACCGGCGGCCACATCATGCCTGGCCTGGCCGTGGCCGATGTGCTGCGCCAGCGCGGCTGGCGCGTGCTGTGGCTGGGCAATCCCGACAAGATGGAAGGCAAGCTGGTGCCGCCGCGCGGCATCGAGCTGGTGCCGCTGCGTTTCGCCGGCGTGCGCGGCAAGGGCGCGGCTGCACTGCTGAAGCTGCCGTTCCTGCTGGTGCGCGCCTTTGCGCAGGCCTGGTCGCGGTTGTCGGCGGTGCGGCCGGACGTAGTGCTGGGCATGGGCGGCTATGTCGCCTTTCCCGGCGGCGTCATCGCGGCGCTACGCGGCACGCCGCTGGTGGTGCACGAACAGAACGCCGTGGCCGGCACCGCCAACAAGTGGCTGGCGCGCATGGCCCGTCGCGTCTTGAGTGGTTTTCCCGGCGTGCTGCCCAAGGGCGAGGCCATGGGTAACCCGGTGCGCGCCGACCTGTGCGCCTTGCCCGATCCGGCGCGGCGCTACGCCGGCCGCGACGGCCCGCTGCGGCTGTTGGTGGTGGGCGGCAGCCTGGGCGCCCAGGCGCTGAACACCGCCGTGCCGCAGGCGCTGGCGCGGCTGCCGCAGGAGCGTCGTCCAGTGGTGGTGCACCAGGCCGGCGAACAACATCTGCCGGCGCTGCAGCAGGCCTACGCCCAGGCGGGTGTGGCGGCCGACTGCCGCGCCTTCATCGACGACATGGCCGGCGCCATGGGCGACGCCGACCTGCTGATCTGCCGCGCGGGCGCCATGACGGTGTCCGAAGTGGCCGCGGCGGGCGTGGCGGCGCTGTTCGTGCCGTTCCCCCATGCCATCGACGATCACCAGACCGCCAACGCGCGCTTCCTGAGCGACGCGCAGGCCGCCTGGCTGCAGCCGCAGAGCGCCTTGAGCCCCGAGTGGCTGGCGGACTGGCTGGGCCAGCGCAATCGACAAGAACTGCAAGCCGTCGCAGAACGGGCCCGCGCGCATGCGCACCCGCAAGCGGCGGCGCATATCGCCGACGTCTGTGAACAAGCAGCGGGGCGTTCATCATGAAACACAGAATCCAACATATCCATTTCGTAGGCATCGGCGGCTCCGGCATGAGCGGCATTGCCGAGGTATTGCTCAACCTGGGCTACACCGTCAGCGGCTCCGACCTGAACGAGTCGGCCGTGACGCGTCGCCTGGCCGCGCTGGGCGTGAACATCGCCATCGGCCACGTCGCCAGCAATGTCACCGGCGCCGACGCCATCGTCACGTCGACCGCGGTGGCGGGCGACAACCCCGAGGTCATCGCGGCCCGCGCCGCGCGCATTCCGGTGGTGCCGCGCGCCATCATGCTGGCCGAGCTGATGCGCCTGAAGCGCGGCATCGCGGTGGCGGGCACGCACGGCAAGACCACCACCACCAGCCTGGTGGCCAGCATCCTGGCCGCCGGCGACCTGGACCCGACCTTCGTGATCGGCGGGCGCCTGAATTCCGCCGGCGCCAATGCGCGGCTGGGACAGGGCGACTACATCGTGGTCGAGGCCGACGAATCCGACGCCTCGTTCCTGAACCTGCTGCCGGTGATGGCCATCGTGACCAACATCGACGCGGATCACATGGACACCTATGGCCACGACGTGGCCCGCCTCAAGAGCGCGTTCATCGAATTCACCCAGCGCCTGCCGTTCTACGGCAGCGCGGTGCTGTGCACCGATGACGCCAACGTGCGCGAGATCATGCCGTTCGTGTCGCGCCCCATTACCTCGTATGGCCTGAACGAAGACGCGATGGTGCGCGGCTACGAAGTGCAGGCGGACGGCACGCGCATGCGCTTCAACGTGCAGCGCAGCCACCGCGACACGCTGCTGCCGCCGCTGCAGGTGGAGCTGAACCTGCCCGGCCTGCACAACGTGCGCAACGCGCTGGCGGCGATCGCCGTGGCGACCGAGCTGGGAGTGTCCGATGAAGCCATTCGCGACGCGCTGGCGTCGTTCAAGGGCGTGGGCCGCCGCTTTACGCAGACGGGCGAATTCCCGGTGCCGGCCGCGCACGGCGGCGGCACCTTCACGGTGATCGACGACTACGGCCACCATCCGGTGGAAATGGCCGCCACGCTGGCCGCGGCCCGCGGCGCCTGGCCCGACCGCCGCATCGTGCTGGCGTTCCAGCCGCACCGCTACACGCGTACCCGCGACTGCTTCGAGGATTTCGTGCGCGTGCTGGGCACGGCCGACGCGGTGCTGCTGACCGAGGTCTATGCCGCCGGCGAGCCGCCGCTGGTGGCCGCCGACGGCCGCGCCCTGTCGCGCGCCCTGCGCGTGGCCGGCAAGGTCGAGCCGGTGTTCGTCGAGGACGTGGCCGACCTGCCGCAGGCGGTGGTCGATTTCGTGCGCGATGGCGACGTGGTGATCGTCATGGGGGCGGGCTCGATCAGCAAGGTCCCGGCCCAAGTTGGAGAATTGGCATGAGCGCGAAATTCGGCAAAGTAGGTGTGTTGTACGGCGGCCGTTCCGCCGAACGCGAGGTGTCGCTGATGTCCGGGGCCGGCGTGCACCAGGCGCTGCTGAGCGCCGGCGTCGACGCGCACCTGTTCGACACCGGTGAACGCAGCCTGGCTGAATTGGCCGCCGAGGGCTTCGAGCGCGTGTTCATCGCGCTGCATGGCCGCTTCGGCGAGGACGGCTCGATCCAGGGCGCGCTGGAACTGCTGGGCATCCCCTATACCGGCAGCGGCCCGCTGGCCTCGGCCCTGGCCATGGACAAGACCATGACCAAGCGCGTGTGGCTGCAGCATGGCCTGCCCACGCCGGAATTCGAGTTGCTGGATGCCGACACCGAACTGCGCCTGGTGCCGGACCGCCTGAGCCTGCCGCTGATCATCAAGCCGCCGCACGAAGGTTCGACCGTGGGCATCACCAAGGTGGTGGGCTATTCCGACATGAAGGAAGCCTATGCCCTGGCTGCCAAGTTCGACGCCGAGGTGCTGGCCGAGCAGTTCATCCAGGGCCGCGAGCTGACCGTGGCGATCCTGGGCGGCGGCAAGAGCGCGCGCGCGCTGCCGGTGATCGAGATCGCCGCGCCCGGCGGCAACTACGACTACGAACACAAGTACTTCTCCGACGACACGCAGTACTTCTGCCCGGCGGCGCTGCCGCCTGCCGTTGCCGAGGAGGTCGCCGACATCGCGGTGCGCGCCTATCGCGCGCTGGGCTGCGAAGGCTGGGGTCGCGCCGACTTCATGCTGGACGCCGACAACCGCCCCTGGCTGCTTGAAATGAATACCTCGCCCGGCATGACCAGCCATTCGCTGGTGCCGATGGCGGCCCGCGCCACCGGCATGAGCTATGCCGAGCTGTGCGTGACGATCCTGGCCGACGCCTCGTGCAAGTTGCACAGCGCCGCTCGCAATACTTGACCCGGACATTCTGTGTGGAACGACGCTCGCACGACCAACCTGATCGCCAACACGCTTGCCGTGCTGGCGGTCTGCGCCATGCTCCTGGCGGGCGTGGTGTGGGTGGCGCAGCGTCCGTACTTCACGCTGTCGGCCATCGAGCTGGAGTCCACGCCGGACACCGAGCTGCACTATGTCTCGCCGGGCGCGGTGCGCGCGGCGATCGCGGGGCGCTTCAAGGGCAACTTCTTCACGGTGGACCTGGACGACGCGCGCGAGATCTTCGAGTCGGTGCCATGGGTGCGCCACGCCACGGTGCGGCGGATCTGGCCCAATGTGCTGCGCGTGCGCATCGAGGAGCAGCAGCCGCTGGCGCTGTGGAACGAGAACCAGATGATCAACACCTGGGGCGAGGCGTTCACGGCCAACACGGGCGAAGTGGACGACGAGACGGTGCTGCCGCAGTTCTCCGGGCCCGAGGGCACCGAGTCGCTGGTGGTGCAACGCTACGCCGAGCTGGCGCGCTGGTTCGCGCCGCTCGATATGCACGTCAAGCAGCTGGAGCTGAGTCCGCGCTACGCCTGGCGCGTGGTGCTGTCCAACGGCATGCTGCTGGACCTGGGCCGCGATCCGGGCGCCGATGCGCCGGACCCGCACGGCCTGCCCGGCGCGCTGCCTTTCGCGGCGCGCATTCAACGTTTTGTGCAGGCCTGGCCCGCCGTGTCGGGGCGCCTGGAAGGGCGCACCATCACGCAGGCCGACCTGCGCTACCCCAATGGTTTCGCCCTGGCGCTGGCCCCGTTGCCCGCGTCGGCAAACAAACCCAAATCCACACCGAAACCTCCCAAGAAACGCTAACGCCATGACCCGTGACATCAAGGACCTCATCGTCGCCCTCGATATCGGCACCAGCAAGGTGGTGGCTGTGGTGGCTGAAATCCTGCCCGAAGGGCGATTCGAAGTGCTCGGCCTGGGCCAGCACGAGTCGCGCGGCATGCGCAAGGGCGTGGTCGTCAATATCGAGACCACTGTGAATTCGATTCAGCGCGCGCTTGAAGAAGCCGAGCTGATGGCAGATTGCAAGATCCGAGACGTCTACACCGGCATCGCCGGCAGCCATATCCGCAGCTTCAATTCCAGCGGCATGGTCGCCGTCAAGGACAAGGAAGTCACCGCCACCGACGTCGCCCGCGTCATCGAGACCGCCAAGGCGGTGAACATCCCGACCGACCAGCAGGTGCTGCACGTGCTGACGCAGGAGTTCATCGTCGACGGCCAGGAAGACATCCGCGAGCCGATCGGCATGAGCGGCCTGCGCCTGGAAGTGCGCGTGCACATCGTGACCGGCGCCGTCAGCGCCGCGCAGAACATCGTCAAGTGCGTGCGCCGCTGCGGCCTGGAAGTGCAGGACCTGATCCTGCAGCCGCTGGCCTCCAGCCTGGCCGTGCTGACCGCCGACGAAAAGGAACTGGGCGTCGTCCTGGTGGATATCGGCGGCGGTACCACCGACGTGGCGATCTTCACCGGCGGCGCGATCCGCCACACCGCCGTGCTGCCGATCGCCGGCGACCAGATCACCAACGACATCGCGGCCATGCTGCGCACGCCGACGCCCGATGCCGAGGAAATCAAGCTGCGCTACGGCGTGGCCAAGCAGGTGCTGGCGAGCCCGGACGAGTCCGTGGAAGTGCCGGGCCTGGGCGACCGCGGCCCGCGCCAGGTCAAGCGCCAGGCGCTGGGCGCCGTGATCGAGCCGCGCGTGGAAGAACTGTTCACGCTGGTGCAGCAGGTGGTGCGCGACTCCGGCTACGAGGACCTGCTGGCTTCCGGCGTGGTGCTGACCGGCGGCTCGGCGCAATTGCCCGGCATGATCGAACTGGCCGAGGACGTGTTCCTTAAGCCGGTGCGCGTGGCGGTGCCCGAATACGAAGGCAGCCTGGCCGACGTGATGCGCAATCCGCGCTTCTCGACGGTGATGGGCTTGCTGCAGGAAGCGCGCATGCAGCGCGTGCGCGGCCGCAAGGTGGCCGCGCAGACCGGCAATTTCAAGAGCCTGCTGGCGCGCATGAAGGAATGGTTCATGAATTGAAGAGGGGGGCAGGTTGGGGCCTGCTCCTTGGCACGATCCGCGGCGGTAGGGCGGGCCGGGCCAGAAAGGGGAGGCGTCTCAAACCCGTTGCGGACCAAAGCAGTCGGCTTCGGCTTTGAGGCGATTCACAAAATATAGGTTGTTGGGGAATTTTTGTGATTTGCAAAATCGGACTTGTGAGGGAGTCATCATGATGAACTTTGAGATGCTTGAGAACAACACCAAAGGGACCGTAATCAAGGTCGTTGGTGTGGGCGGTGCGGGCGGCAATGCCGTCGCGCACATGATTCGCAGCGGCGTGCACGGCGTGGACTTCATCTGCGCCAACACCGATGCGCAGGCACTGGCGGCGACCAACGCCCCGGTGCAGATCCGCCTGGGCCGCACCGGCCTGGGCGCGGGCGCCAAGCCCGAGCAAGGCCGCGCGTCGGCCGAAACCGCGCGTGAAGAGATCCGTGCCGCCCTGAACGGCGCGCACATGGTCTTCATCACCGCGGGCATGGGCGGCGGCACCGGCACGGGCGCAGGCCCGGTCGTGGCCGAAGTCGCCAAGGAGCTGGGCATTCTGACGGTGGGCGTGGTCACCAAGCCCTTCACGTTCGAAGGCAACAAGCGCCTGAAGATGGCCGAGGACGGCATCGCCGAACTGGCCAAGCACGTGCATTCGCTCATCGTGGTGCTCAACGAGAACCTGTATGAACTGATGGACGAGGACGCGACGCAGGAAGACTGCTTCCGTTCGGCCGACGACATCCTGCACAACGCCTGCGCGGGTATCGCCGAAATCATCAACGTCGAAGGCAACGTCAACGTCGACTTCGAAGACGTCAAGACGATCATGGGTGAGCAGGGCCAGGCCATGATGGGCACGGCATCGGCTTCGGGCGCTGACCGCGCCCGCGTCGCCGCCGAGCACGCCATCGCCTGCCCGCTGCTGGAAGGCGTGGACCTGAACGGCGCGCGCGGCGTGCTGGTCAACATCACCGCCAGCCGCTCGCTGAAGATGCGCGAAACGCGCGAAATCATGGAAACGATCCGCAGCTACGCTTCGGACGACGCCACCGTGATCTTCGGCACCGCCTACGACGAATCGATGGGTGAAAACCTGCGCGTGACCGTGGTTGCGACCGGCCTGGGCCGTGCGCAGGCGCGTCCGCAACTGGTGCAGAACACCGCCGAGGCGCTGCGCACCGGCACCGACAACCTGCCCATGGGCACGATGCCGGCCGCCGGTCAGGGCGACTACCGCAATCTGGACATGCCGTCTGTCATGCGCAACCCGCGCAGCCAGGCGTCGGCCCAGGTGCGCGCGCTGGAAAGCTCGGGCATGGATCATTTCGACATCCCGGCATTCCTGCGCAAGCAGGCGGATTGAACCTGGAGCCTGGTTTCAGGCTCCTATGCACTCCCTCATCTCCGGCCTGCCTGTCCCCGCGGGCAGGCCGGAGGCGGAGCGGTCCGTTTTTCGTTTGTATGATGTGAATCGGGGACGGTTTTATCGGTCGGTCCTGACGCTTTGATGGCGTTGAGAACCGGACAGAGTTACAATACGTCAGTTACGCCGGCAATCTCTTGTCATCTTGCCGGCTTCCTGGCTCAAAATACCTTAGTCTCATGTTCCGACAGCGCAGCATTCAGAATCTCGTCCGCACGACAGGCGTCGGCGTCCACTCCGGACGGCGGGTCGAGCTCACTCTGCGTCCGGCGGCGCCCAATACGGGCATCGTGTTCCACCGCGTCGATCTGCCCGAAGTCGTCGACCTGCCCGCGCAGGCCACTGGCGTGGGCGATACGCGCATGGCCTCGGTGCTGCAGCAGGGCAACGTGCGCGTGTCCACGGTGGAACATCTCATGTCGGCGCTGGCCGGCCTGGGCATCGACAACCTGCATATCGACCTCACTGCCGAAGAAGTCCCCATCATGGACGGCAGTGCGGCAACCTTCGTGTACCTGTTGCGCTCGGCGGGTATCGTCGAGCAGAACGCGCCGAAGCAGTTCATCCGTGTGTTGAAAACGGTGGAAGTGCGCGAGGGCGAAGGCCGCAACGAGAAGTGGGCCCGGCTCGAACCCCATGAAGGGTACGCGCTGGCGTTCTCGATCGACTTCCGCCACCCCGCCATCGACTCAACCGCCAATTTCGCCGAAATCGACTTCGCCACCCATTCGTACGTGCGCGAGATCGCGCGCGCCCGCACCTTCGGCTTCGTCAACGAAGTCGAGGCGCTGCGCTCCATGGGCCTGGCCCGCGGCGGCAGCCTGGACAACGCCATCGTGATGGACGAGTACCGGGTGCTGAACAGCGATGGGCTGCGCTACGACGACGAATTCGTCAAGCACAAGATCCTGGACGCCATCGGCGACCTGTATCTGCTGGGCAAGCCCCTGGTGGCGCGCTACGTGGCCTGCAAGTCGGGCCACGGCCTGAACAACCAGCTGGCGCGCGCGCTGCTGGCGCAGCGCGATGCCTGGGAACTGGTGAGCTACGAATCGCAGGCCGAGGCGCCCCAGGCGTTCCGGCACGAATGGCAGCTGGCCTGAGGCCGGCTTGCCGCTGATGGTCGGTGCGCCGGGGGTCGTCCCCGGCGGACTACCGGCCATTTTCATTTGGATGGCGCCGATGGTTGCCATCCGACCGTCGCGCCCACACCCTGCGGGTGCAGGCCGTGGGCTCATCCTGTCGCGCCATCCGGCCATTGCGGCCATCCGAAAGACTGGCATCCGGACAAGCCCGGCTATCTCAGCTACTCTTGTGGTGCTTCAATAGCCTGGCGACCGCGTCGGCCAGCGGGCCGGGACGCAGGTTGTCATGCAGGGTTTCAAAGGCGCCCAGCGCCGCGTCTCCCAGCGGTTGCGCCTCTTTGGGAGGCAGCGGCTTGCGGGCGCCGGGCTTGGGCAGGCCGGCTTGTACCTTCACGGCAATTTCGTTAAGGTTCCAGCCTTGGTCGGCCAAGGCCTGCGCGATGCGCGGGGCCAATTGACGCATCTTCGCCGCGTGCGCGGCACTGGGCACCACCAGTTGAAGGCGCTGGTTTTCCAGCTTGCCTACCTGGCAGACGGAGCCCAACGGGGCGGGCAGGATCGCCGCCACCGCATATTGGATTTGCAAGTGCTTGCGGGCGGTCGCCAGTACCCCGGCGCCCCGCATGTCATGACCCAGCCATCCCAGGGCGGTATTTTCCCCTCGCCGGCTGGAACTGGAACGTTGACGGTATGAAGTGGGTCTATTCATCCCGGCTCTGAGAATTAGGAAGCAAACCTTGAAAATCGTGATTATGCACGCCCGCGACGGGCAGGACGGGCATTTCACCCTGGGAGGCGCGCGCTTGGCGTTGTTTCTGGGGGGCGCCCTGGTGACGGCCGCCATCTTCGGCGCCGCGCTACAGCGCTACATTACTCCCATCCTGCCCGCCGTACATACGGTGGGATGGCCTTTGTCCGAACAGCCGGGGCGCGACGCCGATTTCCTGCGCGGCAACATGAACCTGCTGGCCGCCAAGGTGGGCGCGCTGCAGGCCAAGCTGGCCAGCATCGACGGGCTGGGCCAGCGGGTGGCCCAGGTCGCCGGGGTGGCCTACACCGATCCTGAAGTGGCCAAGCAACTGGCCTCCGCGCCAGCCGAGGCGCCCCATGCGCCCGAAGCCACCCAGGTCATGGATGATCTTTTCACCGAGGGCACGCCGCCTTCCGCGGCTTCGGCCGAGGAGCTGGGACGCCAGCTGGACGAGATCCAGGAACGGCTGGCCCTGCAGACCGACAACCTCAAGCTGCTGGATGCGGCGCTGACCCGGCGCTCGGCCGATCAGGCCCGCATGCCGACGGCGATGCCGATCACCGACTATCCCTACCTGAGTTCTTCCTACGGTTGGCGCCGCAATCCGGTGACCGGACGTTCCGCCATGCATGAAGGGCTGGATTTCGCCGCGCCGCCGGGCACGCCCATCCTGGCCGCCTCGGGAGGGGTGGTGCTGGAAGCCAAATTCCATCCCGGCTACGGCAATATGGTCGAAATCGACCATGGCGATGGTCTGATTACGCGTTACGCCCACGCCTCGTCGCTGATGGTCAAGCAGGGCCAGTTGGTCGAGCGCGGCCAGCAAGTGGCGCGCGTCGGATCCTCGGGCCGTTCCACCGGGCCGCACCTGCATTTCGAGGTCCGGCTGGCGGGGCAGCCACTGGATCCGCGCCTGTTCCTGGGGCCGCAGCAGAACGCGCCGCCGACGGTGGCCCAGGCCGGCGCCGGCACGGCCGCGCGCTGAATCCCGATCCGGGCTACAGTGCCTGCCTGGCCATAGTGCCAGGCTATTACGCGCCAGGTGCGTTAAACTGGTTCGTTTCCCAGCGGACCCCCGCTCAACCAATAACATCAAGTCACGGGCGACGCCGCCCTCTGCCCATCGCGGGCGCGGCGGGGCTCGTGCGGCCGACATACGCATGGTTTCTCTGCTCAAAAAACTCATAGGCAGCCGCAACGACCGGCTGCTTAAGCAGTATCGCAAGCTGGTAACCCAGATCAATGGGCTGGAGCCCAAGATCTCCGCGCTCTCCGATGCGGAGCTGGCGGCCAAGACCGAGGAGTTCCGCTCCCGTCATGCCCAGGGCACGTCGCTCGACGACCTGCTGCCCGAAGCCTTCGCCGTCGTGCGCGAGGCGGGCAAGCGGGTGTTCGGCATGCGCCACTTCGATGCGCAGCTGCTGGGCGGCATTGCCCTGCACAGCGGCAAGATCGCCGAAATGCGCACCGGTGAAGGCAAGACGCTGATGGCGACGCTGCCGGTCTACCTGAACGCGATCGCGGGCAAGGGCGTGCACGTGGTCACGGTGAACGACTACCTGGCCCGCCGCGACGCCGAGTGGATGGGGCGCCTGTACCAGTTCCTGGGCCTGACCACGGGCGTGGTGGTGCCGCAGCAGCCGAACGAGGAAAAGAAGGCCGCCTACGCCGCCGACATCACTTACGGCACCAATAACGAATTCGGTTTCGACTACCTGCGCGACAACATGGAATACCGTGTTGAGGACCGGCGCCAGCGCGCGCTGTTCTATGCGATCGTCGACGAAGTGGACTCGATCCTGATCGACGAGGCGCGCACGCCGCTGATCATCTCCGGCCAGGCCGAAGACCACACCGAACTCTACATCCGCATGAACGCGGTGCCGCCGCTGCTGACCCGCATGGCCAGCGAGCCCAAGCCGCAGGAGCCGGAACCCGAGGGCGACTACTGGGTCGACGAAAAGAGCCAGCAGGTCTACCTGTCGGAAGCCGGCCACGTCAACGCCGAAGGCATCCTGGCGCGCCTGGGCATCCTGCCCGAAGGCGAATCGCTGTACGACCCGCGCCACATCGCGCTGATGCACCACCTGATGGTGGCGCTGCGCGCCAACACGCTGTTCTTCCGCGACCAGCAGTACGTGGTGCAGGACGGCGAAGTCATCATCGTCGACGAATTCACGGGCCGCCTGATGGTGGGCCGCCGCTGGTCCGACGGCCTGCACCAGGCGGTCGAGGCCAAGGAAGGGGTGAAGATCCAGCACGAGAACCAGACGCTGGCCTCGATCACCTTCCAGAACTACTTCCGCATGTACGAGAAGCTGTCCGGCATGACCGGCACGGCCGACACGGAAGCGTACGAATTCCAGGAAATCTACGGGCTCGAGACGGTCATCATCCCGACCAACAAGCCCATGATCCGCAAGGACCAGAACGACCAGGTCTTCAAGACGGACACGGAAAAGTACAACGCCATTCTCGAAGACATCCGCGACTGCCACGAGCGCGGCCAGCCGGTGCTGGTGGGCACCACCAGCATCGAGAACTCCGAGCTGCTGTCGGGCCTGCTGAAAAAGGCCAAGCTGCCCCACGAAGTGCTGAACGCCAAGCAGCACGCGCGTGAAGCCGAGATCGTCGCCGAAGCCGGCAAGCCGGGCCACATCACCATCGCCACCAACATGGCGGGCCGCGGCACCGACATCGTGCTGGGCGGCAGCGTCGACAAGCAGGTCGACCTGATCCGCGCCGACGAATCGCTGTCCGAAGCCGAAAAGACCGCCCGCATCGAAAAGGTGCGCGCCGACTGGAAGCCGCAGAACGAGCAGGTCAAGGCCGCCGGCGGCCTGCGCATCATCGGCACCGAACGCCACGAATCGCGTCGTATCGACAACCAGCTGCGCGGCCGCGCCGGCCGCCAGGGCGACCCGGGTTCGTCGCGCTTCTACCTGTCGCTGGAAGATTCGCTGATGCGCATCTTCGCGGGCGACCGCGTGCGCGCCATCATGGAACGCCTCAAGCTGCCCGAGGGCGAGCCGATCGAGGCCGGCATGGTGACGCGCTCCATCGAGACCGCGCAGCGCAAGGTCGAGGGCCGCAACTTCGACATCCGCAAGCAGCTGCTGGAATACGACGACGTCGCCAACGACCAGCGCAAGGTGCTGTACTCGCAGCGCAATGAAGTGCTGGAAGCGGCCAGCGTCGGCGCAATGGTCGAGAACCTGCGCGATGCCGCCGTGGTCGACCTGTTCAATACCTACGTGCCGCCGGAATCGGTGGAAGAGCAGTGGGACATCCCGGCGCTGCAGAAGGCGCTGGAGGCCGACTGGCAGATCCATCTGCCGTTGACCGAGATGCTCGAGAAGGAAGCTTCCCTGACCGACGAAGACCTGCGCGAACGCGTGGTCGCCGCGGCCCGCGACGTCTACCAGGCCAAGGTCGACCAGGTCGGCACCGAATCGTGGTCGCAGTTCGAGCGTTCGATCATGCTGCAGGCGATCGACACGCACTGGCGCGAGCACCTGTCGGCGCTGGACTACCTGCGCCAGGGCATCCATCTGCGCGGCTATGCGCAGAAGAACCCCAAGCAGGAATACAAGCGCGAGGCCTTCGAACTGTTTTCGGGCATGCTGGACCGCATCCGCGACGACGTGGTGCGCGTGCTGATGACGGTGCGCGTGCAGTCGTCCGAGCAGGTCGAGCAGGCCGAGGCCGAAGCGGCCCAGTCGCACGTGCAGAACGTGCAGTACCACCACTCCGACTACGACGAGGCGCTGGCCCAGTCGGCCGACGACACGGGCGCCCAGCCGGTGCGCAACGCGCTGCCCAAGGTGGGCCGCAACGATCCGTGCCCGTGCGGCAGCGGCAAGAAGTACAAACAGTGCCACGGCAAGCTGGTCTGAGCGGATAACGCCATGCTGCATGCCGTCGGCCAGACCGAGTTCGACCACGCCGTGGTCATGGTGCGCGACCGGCTGGATGCGCTGGCGCCGCACTTCGAGCGCCAGGGCTTTCACCTGAGCGAAAAGGCGGTGCACAACCTGGGTTCGTGCAACCGCCTGATCGTGCTCGAAGGCACCTACGTCGAACTGCTGGGCTGGCCGCCCGGCGCGCCGCCGGCGCGCAAGGAAATCGCCGATTCGCCCTTCGGGCTCGAAGCGCTGGTGTTCCGCACCTACGACGCCGAGGCCACCCGCGAGCGCCTGCTCGCGGCCGGTTTCGCCGTCAATCCGATGCAGGAACTGTCCCGTCCGGCGATGCTGGACGGCCAGGAAGTCGAGGCCCGTTTCCATACCGTGCGTTTCGCCGAGCAGCCCCTGCCCGGCATCCGCATGTATTTCTGCCGCCACCTGACGCCCGAGTGCGTCTGGTCGCCCGAACTGATGGCGCATCCCAACGGCGCCCGTAGTCTGCTTCGCATCGACGCCCGCGCCGCGCAGCCGCGCCAGGTGGCCGAGCGGCTGGCCCTGGTGGCAGGCGTGACGGCCGAGGCCGTCGCGGGCGGCTGGGACGTGCCGCTGGCCAACCTGCGCATCCACGTGCGGGAAGACGCCATGGCGGCGACGCCGGTGTTGTCCACGCTGACGCTGGAAAATCGCGACGGCGCCCATTACACGCTCGATACCGGCGTCTGATCCTGTCCCGCCCGCGATCGCCGGGCGGGCGCCTTCCCCTTCCTGAAATCTTCCCGCTCACCCTTCCTGGGGGACGGATCGTGGCCGTGCGCGTTGCGGGCAAACCCGGGTTGTGAGGCGAAGTGTATGCACTTTAGTATGCACTTTATCCCCACCCCGGAGCGCCCTGGCGGCCCGCACGCTCATGACCTCATCCCGACCCGCAGCCCGCACCATGGCCGGCCAGGCCGAGCTGTACAACGCCGTCAAGGCGATGGCGGTGAGTTTCGAGTTCAAGCCGGGCGAACGCATCAACGAGGTCGAACTGGCCCGGCGGCTCAACGTGAGCCGCACGCCCCTGCGCGAGGTGCTCAACCAGTTGATGGTGGAGGGGTTCCTGACCCGCTCGGTTAACCGGGGGTTCATCGCCCGCCTGCTGGATGCCAAGCAGATTCACAGTCTCTATGAATACCGCGCGGTGCTCGAAGCCGGCATCGTGCGCGCTGCCTGCGAGCGCGCCACCGACGAGGAACTGGCAGCCTTGCGCGCCTTTGTCGAACGGTCCCGCGACGTGCCCGAAGACAGCGATGCGACCCGCCTGCTGGAACTGGACGAGGCGTTTCACCTGACCCTGGCGCGCTACTCGCGCAACGACGAATTCGTGCGGGCGCTGGAAAGCGTCAATGCCCGCATCCATTTCGTGCGCTGGATCGACATGCAGCAGGGGCGCCGCAGCCATACCCAGGCCGAACACATGCGCATCGTCCAGGCGCTGGAGCGGCGCGACGTCGACGCCTTGCCGGACATGATGCGCAGCCACATCGGCCGGCGGCTGGACCAGATCACCGATGTCATCCGCACCGGCTTTTCCACGATTTACATGCGGGACCAGGCCGAACCCGCTATCGCAGCGCCGGCCAACACCACAACAGCAGGGGAAAACACATGACCTACACAACCATGCGGCGCGCCTTGGCGGCCGTCTGCGCGCTCGCCGCGCTGGGGGGCGGCCTGGCCGCCGCGCCTGCCCGGGCGGAAGAAAAGCCGCTGATCCTGGTGGTGCCGTATCCGCCGGGCGGCAGCACCGACATCCTGGCGCGCATCCTGCAGCCGCGGCTGTCCAAGGAGCTGGGCGGCCGCGCCGTGGTGGTGGAAAACCGCCCGGGCGCGGCCAGCCAGATCGCCACCGCCTTCGTGGCGCGGGCCGAGCCTGACGGCAGCACGCTGCTGGTCAGCTTCGACAATCACGGCATCAATCCGGCGGTGAAACCCAAGCTGCCGTACGACACCTTCAAGGACTTCGTCGCCATCACCCAGACCGTGCGCTTTCCGCTGGTGCTCGGCGCCAATCCGGGCGTGCCGGGCGACAACCTGAAGGAATTCCTGGCGGCCGCGGCCAAGCAGCCGCCCAACAAGTTCAACTATGCCTCCACCGGCGTGGGGTCGCTGAACCACCTGGCGCCCGAAGAACTCAAGCGCCTGTCCAAGGTGGAGCTGCTGCACGTGCCGTATGGCGGCGGCGGGCCGGCCATCCAGGCCGTGGTGGGCGGCCAGGCCAACATGACCTGGCTGAGCTTTGCCGCGCTGCGCGGCCAGATCCAGGCCGGCAAGATCAAGCCGCTGGCGGTGGCCGGCGAAAAGCGCCTGCCGGACCTGCCCAACGTGCCGACGGTGGCCGAGTCTGGCTTCCCAGGGTTCGTGGCCTATTCGTGGAGCGGCATGTTCGCGCCCAAGGGCACGCCCGAGGCGACCATCAAGAAGCTGACGCAGGCATTCAACACGGTGTTGGCCGATGCGGACGTCAAGAAGAAGCTGGAAGAGGCGGGCTTCGAGATCGTGGCGTCGAACGGCCCGGCGCTGGATGCCTACGTGAAGGCGGAGTACGACCGCTGGAGCAAGTTCATCAAGAGCAGCAACATCAATCTGGATAACTGAGCGGCCGGGGCGGGGCGCGATGGCGCGCCGCCCGGTCCGCGCATCGCGTGGAGAAGACATGGATACATTGACTGGCGCCGAAGCAATGGTGCGGATGCTGCAACACAACGGCGTCAAACATATTTTCGGCCTGTGCGGCGATACCAGCCTGCCGTTCTACGACGCGCTCTACCGGCTCGATCACGGCATGCAGCACATTCTGACCCGCGACGAACGCAGCGCCGGCTACATGGCCGACGCCTACGCTCGCGTGACCGGCAAGGTCGGCGTGTGCGAAGGGCCGAGCGGCGGCGGCGCGACCTATCTGCTGCCGGGGCTGGTGGAGGCCAACGAGTCGTCCATTCCGGTGCTGGGCATTACGTCCGATGTGGCGGTGGGCTCGCGCGGCAAGTACCCGCTGACCGAGCTGGACCAGGAGGCGTTGTACCGACCGCTGACCAAATGGAACCGCACCATCGATCGCGCCGATCAGATTCCCGGCATGGTGCGCGCCGCGTTCCGCGCCATGACCACCGGCAAGCCCGGCTCGGCGCACCTGTGCTTTCCCTATGACGTGATGAAGCAGCAGGTCGATGCCGCCGACGTCTGGGCCCAACCGGAACACGCGCAATTCCCGTCGCTGCGCTACGCGCCGGATCCGGCGGACGTGGCGCGCGCGGCGCAGCGCCTGGTGGGCGCGCGTTCGCCGGTCATCATCTGCGGCGGCGGCGTGGTGATCGCCGGCGCCAGCGGCGCGCTGCAGGAACTGGCCGAGAGCCTGAAGGCGGCGGTGTGCGTGACCGTCAGCGGCCAGGGCAGCCTGGCCGACACGCATCCGCTGAACGCGGGCGTGGTGGGGTCGAACGGAGGCGTGATGGCCACGCGCGACGTGGTGGCCGCCGCCGACGTTGTGCTGTTCGTCGGTTGCCGCGCGGGTTCGACCTCGACCGAGCACTGGCGCTTCCCGAACCGCGACGTGCCGATCCTGCACATCGATATCGACCCGATGGTGATCGGCGCCAACTACCTGACCGAGGTCGGCATGGTGGGCGATGCCAGGCTGGCCTTGCAGGCGCTGGGCGCCGAGGTGCGCGAGCGCCTCGCGCACCGGCCATCCGACGCGGCCGATGGCGCGGTGCTGGCGGGCCGCGCCAAGGCCGCGCGGCGCGCGCAGCTGGAGCCGCTGGCGAGCAGCCTGGACGCGCCGATCCGTCCGGAACGCGTGGTGCAATCGCTCAATCGCCTGCTGCCCGACGACGCGGTGGTGTGCGCCGACCCCGGCACGCCATGCCCGTACTTCTCGGCCTACTACGATGTGTCGCGGCCCGGCCGCCATTTCATCACCAACCGCGCCCATGGCGCATTGGGGTTCTCGATGTCGGCGGCGCTGGGCGCCTGGGTCGGGCGGCCGAATGCCAAGTGCGTGTCGGTGATGGGCGACGGCAGCTTCGGCTTCACGGTCGGCGAGCTCGAGACCATCGTGCGCCACAAGGCGCCGCTGCTGATGGTGGTGTTTTCGAACTCGGTCTATGGCTGGATCAAGGCCAGCCAGAAGGCCGGCTACGACAAGCGCTATTACAGCGTGGACTTCGACCGCACCGACCACGCCCGCATCGCCGAGGCCTATGGCGTGAAGGCCTGGCGGGTCGAGGACCCGGCCAAGCTGGACGCGGCGATCAAGGCGGCCATGGAGCATGACGGCCCGGCGTTGATCGACGTGGTGGCGCAGCCGTTGCAGGATGCGGCGGCGCCGGTCAGCCAGTGGATGGGCTGAAGGCCAGGCAGGGAATGCGAAGCGGGGCCAGGGTTGGCCCCGCTTTTTTCATGGGCTCGATGCCGCGGGACGGGCGCCGTGGCGCGCGTTCAGTGGGGCGCCGGCGTGGGCACCAGATGGTTGACGCCGGTGCAGAGGTCGGCCTGGTCGACTCCGTAGATGTGCAGCGACACGGCGACGCCCGGGCCGGCGTTGCCGAGGCGGTGGATCTGATGCAGGCCCTGGGTTGCGGTGACGATGTCGCCCGGGCGGCGGCTGACCTGGCCGCAGGGCCGGGCCGCGCCCGCCGCCGGATCCCAGCGGTAATGGGTTTCGACCAGCTCGCCTTGCAGCACCTGGTAGGTGCACCAGGTCTTGTGGCCGTGCACCGGGCTGAATTGCCCCGGGCGCCAGATCAGGTAGGCGACGGTGAAGGCGCCGTGCGGATCGGCATAGGCGATGTGGCGGGTGTAGTGCTCGGGCCGGCCGTCGCGCAGGTCTGGTGGCAGCGCGCGCAGCATGTCGCCCGCATTGGCGACGTTGGCGGCAAGCTCGCGCAGGAAGGCGCGCGCCGCGCTCATCTGGGCGGCCTGCACCGATTCACACAGCGTACGCAGGTCGGCGGTGGCGAGTGGAAGGTTGGGCATGGTGGCACGCCTGAAGGACAAGCCTTCATCTTAGGGATTCGGGTTGGAATGCCTTTGCCAAATTGGCCCGTGTCGAACCGATGTTTAGAAAAAAATTCCACCCCCGCGCGCCGCCCCGGCTCCTATACTGGTTCGCTTCTTGGTACCACTCTGGAGGGGGTTGGCATGGATCTCGGGATCAGCGGCAAGACGGCACTGGTATTCGGCGGCAGCCGCGGCATGGGCCGCGCCTGCGCCCTGCAATTGGCGCGCGAGGGCGTGGCGGTGACGATCGCCGCCCGCAATCCGCAGACGCTGGAGCAGGCGGCGGCCGAGATCTCGCGCGTGGCGGGCATCGGCGTGGGCTGGGTCTCGGCCGACCTGACCCGTCCCGAAGGGCGCGATGCCGCGTTGGCCGCCTGCCCGCGTCCGGACATCCTGGTGAACAACGCCGACGGTCCCATGCCGGGCGATTTCCGCGATTGGTCGCACGACGACTGGATCGCGGCGCTGGACGCGATGATGCTGGGCCCGATCGACATGATCCGCCGCGTGGTCGACGGCATGATCGAGCGGCGCTTCGGCCGCATCGTCAACATCGTGTCGCGCAGCGTCAAGGCGCCGCATGCCGAACTGGGGCTGTCCAATGGCGCGCGGGCGGGGCTGATCGGCTTTGTCAGCGGCCTGGCGCGGCAGACCGTCAGGCACAACGTCACCATCAACAACTTGTTGCCCGGCGCCTTCGCCACCGATGCGCAGGCTCGCCATATCCGCGGCATGCTGGAAGAGGGCGGCAAGACCTTCGAGCAGCTGTGGGACGAGCGCGGCCGCGCCAGCCCGGCCGGCCGCTATGGCCAGCCCGAGGAGCTGGGCGCGCTGTGCGCCTACGTCTGTTCGGCGCAGGCCGGCTACATGACAGCGCAGAACATCCTGCTCGATGGCGGCGGCTACCCGGGCACGTACTGACGCCGCGCCAAGGGCCGCCTAGGGTGTTCCTCGGGTGGACGGCGCGCAGGCGCCAAGGCAAGATGCGCCGATACCGCTTGAGGAGCCTCCATGGACCAGACCGACATCAAGATCCTGGCGTTGTTGCAGAAGGATGCCACCTGTTCGGTCGCCGAAATCGCCGAGCAGGTCAACCTGTCCGTCACGCCGTGCTGGCGCCGCATCCAGAAACTCAAGGACGACGGGGTCATTGCGCGCAATGCGATCCTGCTGGATCCCCGCGCGCTGGGCCTGAACCTGACCGTGTTCGTGTCCATCAAGACCAGCCAGCACAACGAGAAGTGGACCCAGAGCCTGATCAACGCGGTCATGGCGCTGCCCAACGTGGTCGAATTCCATCGCATGGCCGGGGATATCGATTACCTGCTCAAGGTGGTGGTCGAGGACATGGCGGCCTATGACCGCTTCTACCGCCGCCTGATCGCCGCCGTGGACCTGCTGGACGTGAGCGCCAGCTTTTCCATGGAAGTGATCAAGAGCACCACCGAGCTGCCGCTGGACGCGCTCTGACCGGCTGCCGGCCCGCGGGCGGCGTGTCCCCGCGCCGCGGCGCCGCGCGGGCCCGTGGCGGCGGCCTAGCGCCCGGACGCAATTTTTTTCTCCGGCGCGCGGCCGCCGCGAATACAAATTTCTTTCCGCGTGTTGCAGGCGCCCCATCTCGCAATTCTTTTGCGCGGCAGGCGGCGTAGCATATCCATCGTTCCCGCCATGGGAATGAACCCGGGATATCAGAGGACCCTATGTCGTTGGCAGTACCCGCCGGCTGCGCCGGACTGGCGAAGACGCTACCCGCGTCGGTGGAAGATCTTTTGGTTGGATGGAATGGCACCGACGACCTGTGGGTGTTCGCCTATGGTTCCCTGATCTGGCATCCCGGCTTCGCGTGGCGCGAACGCCGCCTGGCCACCGTGCGTGGCTACCATCGTTCGCTCTGCCTGTGGTCGCACGACCATCGCGGCTCGCCCGACAATCCCGGCCTGGTGTTCGGGCTGGACCGCGGCGGCTGCTGCCGCGGCGTGGCCTTCCAGATCGCGGCCTGCGATGTCCCCACGGTGTTCGCGGCGCTGTGGCGCCGCGAGATGGTGACCGGCGCCTACACGCCGCGCTGGCTGACCTGCCATACCGACCAGGCGCCAGTGCGCGGGCTGGTGTTCCTGCTCAATCGCGCCTGCCAGGAATACGCCGCCGACCTCACCGATGACCGCCTGCTGGCGTCGGTGCGCAATGCGGTGGGACATTCGGGTCCGTGCCTGGACTACGTGGTGGAGACCGAGAAGGCGCTGCGCGCCCACGGCATCGACGATTGGCGCCTGGGCGAGCTGGTGCGCCGCCTGGGCATGCAGCCCTGCTGAACGCGCGGGCCGCCGCCGGCGCGGCGGTGCCTGGCCGTCAGAAGGACCAGCGGCCGAACATGAACAGCACGTTGCCGGCGCCACGCGAGCCGGGGATGTAGGTGGCGTACAGCATGGTGTCCTTGTAGCCGGCCGAGACCAGTGGCAGCACGCCGGGGAACGGCACGTAGCTCATGATGTCGTGGCGTGCCGTCAGGAACACGGTGTAGCCGGCGCCGAGCCGGAAATTCTCGCTGACCCGTCCGATCTTCAGGAAGCCGTAGCCGGCGATCGGTTCGACCTTGCTGTGCGAATCCAGGAACGCCATGGCGTACAGGCCCTGCCAGTCGCCGTCTTCGTCGTAGATGCTGCGTCCGTAGCCGCCGCCCCACGCCAGTTCGTTGAAGCTGTTGATCTTGTCGCGGCTGTACATGGCGCGGTTGTGCCAGGCGTAGCCGCTGAAATAGAGGTCATTGCCGCCTTCCGTCCAGATCTGGTCCAGGCGGTTGCAGGCGGATTGGGCCCACGAGGGCAGGTTTTCGCAGGCATGCGCGGCGGCGCTGAAGGTCGAGAGCAGCAGGCAAAAAAGCACTGCCCGGAGTCTGGCGGTCATTGCGGAAACACGAAAGATGATGACAACCCCGTTACTGTAACGGAGCGCCTGTCATCTTTACTGTCACGCAGCTGTCAAATGCGGGCCTGGGACATGCCGTGAAACAATCACGTGCAGGTCCGTTGTGGACGCGCTACAGCAGGAAAATGGTGGCCAGTCCCAGGAAGATGAAAAAGCCCAGCGAGTCCGTGGCGAAGGTCAACAGCACCGACGAACCCATGGCGGGATCCTTGCCGAAGCGGGCCCGCACCATCGGCACCAGCACGCCGACCGAGGCGCCCACCAGCATGTTGCAGACCATGGCGGCCATCATCACCAGCGCGATCGAGATCGAGTGCGAGATCGCCCAGGCGAACAAGGCCGCCACCAGGCTGCCGCACAGGCCCACCATCAGGGTCACGAACAGTTCGCGCTTGACCAACTGCCACAGGTTGCGGCCGGTGATGCGGCCCATGGCCAGGGCGCGGATGATCAGCGTCATGGTCTGGTTGCCCGAATTGCCGCCGATGCCGGCGACGATGGACATCAGGAAAGCCAGGATCACGATCTGGCTGACCGTGCCCTCGAATTGCGAGGCCACGAACGAGGCCGTGGCGGCGGTACAGAGGTTGAACAGCAGCCAGGGCGCGCGGTTGCGCAGCGCCGTGCTGACCGGCGCGAAGATGTCCTCTTCCTGCAGGCCGGCGCGCGACAGCGCCTGTTCCTGGGAGTCTTCGCGCATCACGTCGACCACGTCGGCGATGGTGACGCGGCCGATCAGGCGGCCCTGGTCGTCCATCACGGGGGCCGAAACCAGATCGTAGCGCTCGAATGCGCCGGCGGCGTCGGCGTCGGAATCGAGCGGATTGAGTGTCAGGAAGTCCGAGTTCATGACCGCGCGCACTTCGGTCTCGGGTTCGCTGACCAGCAGGCGCGACAGCGGCAGGATGCCCTGCAGCTTGTCCTGGCGGTCGACCACGAAGATCTGGTCGGTGTGGTCGGGCAGTTCGTGCAGGCGGCGCAGGTAGCGCAGCACCACTTCGAGCGTGACATCCTCGCGCACCCGGACCATTTCGAAGTCCATGATGGCGCCGACGCTGTCTTCCGGATAGCCCATGGCTTCCAGCAACTGGGCCCGTTCTTCCTCGGTCAGGCCCTTCTGCACCTCGGCCACCACGTCCGGCGGCAGGTCGGGCGCCAGGTCGGCCAGCTCGTCGGCATCCATGTTGCCGGTGGCGGCCACCAGGTCCTGGCGGTCCATCGCTTCGATCAGCGATTCGCGGACCCAGTCCTCGACCTCGAGCAGCACGTCGGCGTCGTGCTCGGGGCTGACCAGCTTCCAGATGGACTGGCGTTCGTCCTTGGGCAGCGATTCCAGGATGAACGCGATATCCGCGGGATGCAGGCCGTCCAGCAGGGTCTTGAGTTCCGCCTCGTGCTGGCGGTGCACCAGGTCTTCGACCAGGTTGGCCTTGGCGTCGCCTTCTTCCTGGCGATGCACCAGGTCGGCGACCAGTTGCTGGCGGCGCAGGCGTTCCTGGACTTCGGCCAGGGCGTGCTGCGCGTCTTCCGGGTCGAGGCGGCGGGGCGTCGCGGGTGGTTTCTGCGCGGCGGCGGACTGCGTCATGCGTTACGACTCAAAGAATGGGAAGAGGGCGGCTGCGCCGCGCTTCGTCGGTGGCGACGTAGGTCAGCGTGGCCTCGGTGACCTTGACGACTTCGGCGTCCAGGCGCTGGCGTTCCGCGTAGACCTCGACCGACACGGTGATGGAGGTCTTGCCGGTCTTTACGATGGACGCGTAGAAACTGAGCAGGTCGCCCACGAACACGGGTTGCTTGAACTGGAAGGCGTTGACGGCGACGGTGGCCACGCGGCCGGCCGCGCGGCGGGCGGCGGGAATGGACCCGGCGATGTCGACCTGGGACATGATCCAGCCGCCGAAAACGTCCCCGTGGATGTTGGCATCCGCCGGCATCGGCATGACGCGCAATACGGCGTCGCGATTGGCGGGCAAGGTCGTGAAGGGAGTTTTGGTGCTGGAGGTCATGCGGCCGGCTCCAATGCAAGGCAACCAGCCGATTATGCAGGAAAAACGGGGCGCCGGCGCGGGCCGGCGCCCCGCCGAGGCGCTTTATCGAAGCCGGCGCGGATCAGGACGCAAGCTTGACGATGCCGTAGCCGCCGACCAGCAGCCAGGCGTACAGGATCAGGCCCAGCGCCATCACGCGCGGACCGGCCTTGCGGATGTTGGCGAAGCGGGTCTCGATGCCCAGCGCCGTCATGGCCATGGTCAGGGCGAAGACGTCCAGGCGGCGGATGGCGGCGACGACGTCGGCCGGGATGATGTTGAGCGAGTTGACGATGGCCAGGACCAGGAAGCCGACCGCGAACCAGGGGATCGGCAGCTTGGCGCCCTTGGCGTTGCCGCCGGCGTGGCTGGCGGCGCTGCGCAGGTACAGGCCGAGGATCAGCAGCACCGGCACCAGCAGGGCGACGCGGGTCATCTTGACGATGGTGGCCACTTCCGTGGTGGCGGGGTCGATGTTGCTGGCCGCGCCGACCACCTGCGCCACTTCGTGGATGGTGCCGCCGATGTAGATGCCCAGCGCCTGGGTGTCGAAAGGCAGCCAGCCGGCGTGGTACAGCACCGGATACAGGAACATCGAAAGCGTGCCGAACAGCACCACGGTGGCCACCGCCACGGCGCTCTTGTGCGGCTGCGCGCGCAGGGTCGGCTCGAAGGCCAGCACGGCCGCCGCGCCGCAGATGGCGCTGCCGGCGGCGGTCAGCATGGCGGTGTCGCGGTCCAGCCCCAGCATGCGCTGGCCGACCCAGGTGCCCAGCAGCAGCGTGCCCACCACCACCGCCACCGACACCGCCAGGCCGGGCAGGCCGACGGCGGCAATCTGCTGGATGCTGATGTTCAGGCCATAGAAGGCCACCGCGATGCGCAGCAGGCGGCGTGCGGTGAAGTTGACGCCCACGCCCCAGTCGGCCGGCATGGTGCCGCGCAGGAAGTTGCCGTAGAGCATGCCGCATACGATGCCGACCACCAGCGGCGAAAAGCCCAGTTGGCGGATGGCGGGGAAGTCCGCCAGCTGCATGACCGCGGCCGACATGAGACCGACGAACAGGACGCCGTTGAGCTTGTCGCGCCAGGGCGTGGCGGTGGCGGCCGGCGCGCCGGCAGTTGCGGCAGGCGCGGCGGCGGATGACGGGGCGGTCGTGGTGGCGGTGCTCATGGCGGGCCTTTCTGCATATCTAAATAACTAGGCGAAATATTAATTTCGGCGCTGTTATTTGGAAAATTTTCATTTTTGATATGAAATATCAGGAATTCTGATATCAGTGCCGCTATGGCCGCCGGCTCGCGGCGAACTCATGACTCCCGATCAATTGCTGACCTTCGCCACCGTGGCCGACGCCGGCAATATCAGCCGCGCCGCCCAGCAGCTCCATCTGTCGCAGCCGGCGGTTTCGGGCCAGTTGCGGGCCTTGCAGGAATGGTTCGGCGAGCCGCTGTATCGCCGCAGCGGCCACGGCATCGCCTTGACCGAGGCGGGCGAGCGCCTGGCCGAGCAGGCGCGCCAACTGCGCCAGGTGTACCGCCAGGCGCAGGCCGTGCGCGAATCGTGGCGCGGCCTGGAAACGGGCGTGCTGCGGTTGGGGGCCAGTACCACGCCGGCCAGCTACCTGCTGCCAGGCCTGGTGGCCGATTTCCGCCATGCCTTTCCGGCCGTCAGCCTGCACCTGTCCGATGGCAATACCCGGGAAATCGTCGAACGCCTGCCGGCGCTGGACCTGGCCTTCATCGAAGGCGACGTGCCCGCGGGCCTGCCGGCCGACACCGCCGTGCATGCCTGGCGGCAGGACGAGGTGGTGGCCATCGTGCGCGCCGACCATGCCCTGGCGGGCAAGGGCGCGGTCACGCTGCGGGATCTGGCGGCTTCGCCGCTGGTGATGCGCGAACCCGGTTCGGGCGTGCGGCGGCTGGTCGAGCGCGCCTTCACCGATGCCGGCCTGGCGCCCTCGGTCGGCTTGGAGCTGGCCGGGGTGGAAGGCGTGAAGCAGGCCGTGCGCGCCGGCCTCGGCGTGGGGTTCGTGTCGGCCATGTCGATGCGGCACGAGGATGGCGCGCTGGCGGCGCTGCGGCTGTTGCCGCGACCCTTGACGCGCACCTTGAGCATCCTGGTGCCGCATGCCGACGCGGCCGCGCGCGCCGCCCAGCGCTTCCTGGCGATGTGCCAGGCAGTGCGGGCGGGGCAGGGAGTCATCTAGCGCGGGGAAGCCGTTGCCTTCTTCGTGAGGCAGGCGCCTTTCCCGGCGCCGCGTCAGGCCTTGGCCAGGCGCTTGAGCGCCAGCTGTACCCAGTAGGTGCCGCCCAGCGGCAGCAGTTCGTCGTTGAAGTCATAGCTGCCGTTGTGCAGCATGCACGGGCCCAGGCCATGGCCGGCGGCGCGGTGATCGCCAACGCCGTTGCCGATCCAGACGTAGCAGCCCGGCAATTCCTGCAGCATGAAGGCGAAGTCCTCGGCGCCCATGGTCGGCTGCACGTGGTCGTTGACCTTGTCGTCGCCGACGATGTCGCGCATGACTTCGGCACAGAAAGCCGCTTCTTCCGGATGGTTGATGGTGGGCGGGTAGTTGCGCTGGAAGGTGAATTCCACTTCGCAATCCATCGCCGCGCAGGTGTGGCGCGCGATCTCTTCCATACGGCGTTCGATCAGGTCCAGCACCTCCAGCGTGAAGGTGCGCACCGTGCCGCGCAGTTCGGCGTGGTTGGGCACCACGTTGTCGGCGCTGCCGGCGTGGATCTGCGTGATGCTCAGCACCGCCGCGTCGAGCGGGTTGCGATTGCGCGTGATGATGGTCTGCAGCGATTGCGCCAGCTGCACCGCCGCCATGACCGGGTCGATGCCCAGGTTGGGCATGCCGGCGTGGGTGCCCTTGCCCTTGATGACGATGGAGAACTCGTTGCTGGAAGCCATGATGGGACCGGCGGTCACGCCGAACTGGCCGGGCGCCATGCCGGGCCAGTTGTGCATGCCGAACACCGCTTCCATGGGGAAACGCGTGAACAGGCCGTCGTCGATCATGCGCTTGGCGCCGCCGCCGCCTTCCTCGGCGGGTTGGAAGATGACGTAGACCGTGCCGGCGAAGTCGCGGTGCTGCGACAGGTAGCGGGCGGCGGCCAGCAGCATGGCGGTGTGGCCGTCGTGGCCGCAGGCGTGCATCTTGCCGGCGTGCTTGCTGGCGTGGGCGAAGGTGTTGGCTTCCTGCATGGGCAGGGCGTCCATGTCGGCGCGCAGGCCGACGGCGCGCTCGCCGGGACGGTCGCCGCGGATGATGCCGACCACGCCGGTGCCGCCGAGGCCGCGATGGATTTCAATGCCCCATTCCTCGAGCTTGGCCGCCACCACGTCGGCGGTGCGGAATTCCTCGAACGCCAATTCGGGATGCGCGTGGATGTCGCGCCGGATCTGGGAGATATCGTCGCGCCAGGCAACGATGGGATCGAGCAGTTTCATGGGAAGAACCAGGCGGAATTTGGGAACGCAACAAGGTTATCATCATTCAAAAACCAATTTAATGGAGACAAACACCATGACTCGCCCGTGGCTTGCCCATTACCCGCAAGGGGTTCCCGCCGACATCTCCATCGACGGCTATGCATCGCTGACCGACCTGCTGGACCGGGCCTGCAAGCAGTACGCGGGACGCGTCGCCTGCACCGCCATGGGCAGCGACATCACCTATGCGCAGCTGGATGCGCATGCCCGCGGATTCGCAGGCTGGTTGCAGGGCCTGGGGCTGCCGAAGGGGTCGCGGGTCGCGCTGATGATGCCCAACGTGCCGGCCTACCTGGTGGCCCTGCTGGGCACCTTGCGCACCGGTCATGCGGTGGTCAACGTCAACCCGCTGTACACGGCCGACGAATTGCAGCGGCAGTTGCTCGACAGCGGCGCGGCGGTCATCGTCATTCTCGAGAATTTCGCCCACACGCTGCAGAGCGTGGCCGACCGCGGCCAGCTCAGGCACATCGTGGTGACCGGACCGGGCGATCTGCTGGGCGGGCTGAAGGCGCCGCTGGTGAACCTGGCGGCGCGCTACATCAAGAAGATGGTGCCGCCCTGGCGGATCGATGGCGCGCTGACGCTGCCGAAGGTGCTGGCCAAGGGAGCCGGCCTGCCGTTCACCGCGCCGACCATCTCGATGGACGACCTGGCGGTGTTGCAATATACCGGCGGCACCACCGGGGTGCCCAAGGGCGCCATGCTGACGCATCGCAACCTGACCGCCAACGTGAAGCAGATGGAGGCGGTGGCGGCGCCGGCGCTGCGCGACATGGCGGATCGGCAGATCACCGTGCTGAGCGCGCTGCCGCTTTACCACGTGTTCGCCATGACGGTCTGCGGCCTGTATGGCATGTACGCGGGCATGCGCAACGTGCTCATCATCAATCCGCGCGACCAGCCGTCGCTGATCAACGCCTGGCGCAAGACGCCCATCAACGTGTTCCCCGGCGTCAATACGCTGTTCAACGCGCTGGTGCACAACGAGGATTTCGCCAGGCTGGATTTTTCGGGATTGCGGCTGGCGCTGGGGGGCGGCATGGCGGTGCAGCAGGCGGTGGCCGAACGCTGGCTGAAGATCACCGGGCGGCCCCTGATCGAAGGCTATGGCCTGTCGGAAACCTCGCCGGTGGCCACGGTCAATCCCTGCGATGCCACGGCGTATTCCGGTTCCATCGGCCTGCCGCTGCCGTCCACCTATGTCGCCATCCTGGACGATGCGGGCAACGAGGTGCCGCTGGGCGAGCGCGGCGAAGTCTGCATCCGCGGGCCGCAGGTCATGGCCGGCTACTGGCAGAAGCCCGAAGAGACCCGTCATGTCATGACGGCGGACGGCTATTTCCGCACCGGCGATATCGGCATCATGGACGACAAGGGCTACACGCGCATCGTCGACCGCAAGAAGGACATGATCACCGTGTCCGGCTTCAAGGTCTATCCGAACGAGGTGGAGGCGGCGGTGTCGCAGATGCCGGGCGTGCTCGAATGCGCGGCCATCGGCGTGCCGGACGAGCACTCGGGCGAGGCGGTCAAGGTGTTCGTGGTGAAGAAGGATCCCGCGCTGACCGAGGCCCAGGTGCAGCAGTGGTGCAAGGACAAGCTGACCGGCTACAAGCGGCCGCGCTTCGTGGAGTTCCGCGACGAGCTGCCCAAGAGCAATGTCGGCAAGATCCTGCGGCGCGAGTTGCGTCCGGATGCCGAAGCCGCTGCCGGACAGGGCCAGGCGGCTTGACCCTGTGGGCTGCCGGGCGTCAGTCCGGCTGGTCCAGGTGCGGGGCGATCATCGCGTGCAGGGCGCGTTCGATGTCGGGGTTGCCGGCCACGACGCGGCCGCCAATGGGCCAGGAATCCCGCTGGTGCATATCGCTGCAGGCGCCGCCCGCCTCGCGCACGATCAGGGTGCCGGCGGCCACGTCCCACGGCGCCAGGCCCATTTCCCAATAGCCGTCGTAGCGGCCGCAGGCGGTCCAGGCCAGGTCGAGCGCCGCCGCGCCCATGCGCCGCACGCCGCGGGCGCGGTTGATGGCGTCGTGCAGCATGGGCATGTACTGGCTGGCGAAGGAGAAATCGCGGAAAGGGAAGCCCGTGGCGAGCACCGAGTCTTCGATCGTGCGGGTGCGCGAGCAGCTGATGCGGCGGCCATTGAGCCAGGCGCCCAGGCCATATACCGCGGTGAAGAGTTCCTCGCGGCTGGGATCGTAGACCACGCCGGCCACCGGCATGTCCTGCGCCAGGCGTTCATTGGCCGAGATGGCGGTGCCGGCGTGCGCGATCAGGGCAATCGAGACCGCGTAGTGGGGAATGTCGTGCAGGAAGTTGGTGGTGCCGTCGAGCGGGTCGATGTACCAGGTGGCGGCGCCCTGCGCCTGGCCGCCGGTTTCCTCGGCGACGATGCCGAACCGGGGCGTGCGGGCCCGCAGTTCGTCGATGATGGCCGCCTCGGCCTCGCGATCGGCTTGCGAGACGAGATCGTTGCGCGCCTTGCGATCGATCACGAGGTCGGCGCGGTGATGCGCGTAGGATTGCAGGATGGCCGCGCCGGCATGGGCCGCTGTGACCGCGGCGTCCAGTGCCGCGCACAGGTCGATGGGCGAGGTCAGCGAGCGGGGCGTGTCGTAGGTTTCCATGAAACCAGTGTAAGCCCAGGTATGCGTCAGGACCGTTGCGGCGGGGCAAAAGCCGCGCCGCGCGTGGTGCGCATCCAACGCACGCGGCCACGTCCGATAATCCCGCCTTGCCGATATTCCCGATTTTTACTTGAGCCGCCGTCCCATGTCTTCGTCCTATGTGCCCCTGACCCCCGCCGTTGCCGGATTCGACGAGCAGGGCCGGCTCTACAGTCCCGCGTATGGCGATGTCTACCATTCGCCTTCCGGCGCCCTGGGGCAGGCCGAGCATGTATTCCTGCGCGGTAACGGCCTGCCGGAGCGATGGCGCGGGCGCGATGCGTTCACGGTGTGCGAAACCGGCTTTGGCCTGGGCCTGAACTTCCTGGCGCTGTGGCGCGCGTGGCGCGACGACCCGCAACGCGCGCGTCGCCTGCACGTCGTATCGCTGGAGGCGCATCCTTTCGGTCGTGAAGACCTGGCGGCGCTGCTGGCGCGGCATGCGCCCGAGGCCCTGGCGCCGCTGGCGGCGCAGTTGGCGGCGCAATGGCCGCCCTTGCTGCCCGGGCTGCACCGGCTCGAGTTCGAGGGGGGCGCGGTGACGCTGACGCTCGGGTTCGGCGACGCGCAGGCGCTGGCACCGCGCCTGTCGGCGCGCGTGGACGCGTATTTCCTGGACGGCTTTGCGCCCGAGCGCAACCCGCGCATGTGGGAAGCGCCCTTGCTCAAAGACCTGGCGCGGCTGGCTGCGCCGGACGCCACGGTCGCCACCTGGGCCTGCACTGGAGAGCTGCGGCGGGCCTTGCAGGAGGCGGGTTTCGCGGTGCGGCGCGCGCCGGGCTACGGCGGCAAATGGCACATGACGGCGGGCACGGCGACTGCGGGCGCGGACGCCGCGCCGGCCGCGGTCGGCGAAAACGCCCGGCATGCGCTGGTGGTGGGCGGCGGATTGGCCGGCGCGGGCATCGCGCAAGCGCTGGCCCTGCGCGGCTGGGGCGTGACCGTGCTGGACGCCGGCCTGGCGCGGGGCGTGCCGGCCCATGCCGGCCATGTGGCGGCGGCGCTGACGCCGGTGCTGGCGCGTGACGACAATGCCCGCGCGCGATTGTCGCGCGCCGGCAGCGGCCGCGCCCTGGCGCGTTGGGCCGGCCTGCCGGGTGGCGCGGCGCCGCGGGTCTGCGGCACGGTCCAGCTCGAGCGTGATGCGGGCCGCGCGGCGGCATTGGCGGACACCTTGGCAACCCTGGCCTTCCCCGCCGACTGGGCGCGCGCGGTGAGCCGCGACGAAGCCAGCGCGCTGGCGGGCCTGCCGTTGGCGCGCGGCGGCGTGTTTTTTGGGCAGGGCATGTTGGTGCAGCCCAGCGAATTGATTCCGGCCTTGCTGGCAACGCCGGGCGTGCGGGCGGTGCCGGGCAGTGTGGCCCGGGTGGAGCGCGGCGCCGACGGCTGGCGCGCGCTGGATGCGGCGGGGGCGACGCTGGCGCGGGCCGATCATGTGATCCTCGCCAACGCTTTTGGCGCGCAACAGGTGCTGGCCGCCAGCAATCTGCTGGCGCCCTTGCCGCGGGTGGCGCAGATGCATGCGCTGGCGGGTGAAGTCACGCTGGTGCCGGCGGCCGCGCTGGGCGGCGGCCCGCGTTGCGTGGTGGGAGGCGAAGGCTATCTGCTGCCGGACACCGGTCGCGGCTGCGTGGCGGGCAGCACCTACGTGCATGGCGCCAGCGAGGTGCGCATCGGTGCCGAGGGCCAGCGCGTTACCTTGGATAAGGCGGCCGGCCTGCTCGGCGAAGGTTTTGCCGCCTTCCATGCCCTGGCGCCGGGCAGCCTGCCGGGCTGGGCGGGGTGGCGCGCGGTGTTGCCGGGGCGCCTGCCGGCGGTGGGCGAATTGCCGCATGCGCCAGGCCTGTGGCTGGCCGTCGGCTATGCCTCGCGCGGCCTGTCGTGGTCGGCGCTGATGGGCGACCTGATCGCGGCCCGCCTCTGCGGCGAGCCGTCACCTCTTGAAACGGATCTGGCTGGCCTGATCGCGCCCCGCTGAAAAAAACTTCGGGCTGGCGCGGGGCGCTGCGTCCGCTAGCGTAGAATTGTGGCAAATGCCAGGATTTGGCGCCAAATGGGTTCGCGTTGCGGACAAACCAGGCGTTTCGGCGGCGCGTCGGCAACGCTCTGGATGCCGGCCCGCCGGGGCTTTGTGACCCCTTTTTTGGATGATATCGCCGTCCAAAAGAGGGACCGAGTTTATTTCAAAGCTCAAATCCGTCAAAATAGCGTCTTTTGATGGTTTTTGGCTTAAGCCGGGGGATGCTCTGTGCCGCCCAAGTTCGACTTTGCCCATACTACCCAGCTCGACAACATCGAGCTGCTGACGTCCCGCCCCAGTCGCATCGATTTCGACGCGGGCGATGGGTTGCACCTGGTAGTCGAGGCGCATGCGCCTGGTGTGTTCCGCCTGCGCTGCGGCGAGGCGAACCACCTTACCGATGACAAACCCGGCGCGCGCGCGCGCGCCGTGGCCGAGATGTTGCTCGCGCGCCAGGAGGCGGTGGGCGAGGCCGCCATCGCCCCGCGCGACGGCGGCGACGGTTGGCGCATCACCCAGGGCGACGTGGCCCTGGAAATCCAATCCAATCCCGTCCGCTTCGCGCTCTACCGCAACGAAGAGCGGGTGTTCGAGTCCGAGGTTTCCGCGCATACGCCCGCATTCGGGCACAACGCGCTGGACCAGGCCGACGCCGCAGCCTGGACCGCCGGTTTCACCCTGCTGCCGGACGAACGCGTCTACGGCCTGGGCGAAACCCCGGGCGACCTGAATCGCCGCGAAGAATCCGTCGTGTCCGACGACCCCGAGCATCGCGCCCTGCCGCTGGCATGGAGTCCGCGCGGCTGGGGCCTGTACGTCAACACGATGCGCCGGGTCGAACACTCGGTCGGCGTGGCGCCGGCCGATTCTGCCTATGTCGTCAGTGTCGACGACGTGGTGCTGGACGTGTTCCTGTTCGCCGGCGAACCCGCCGAAATCCTGAACCAGTACACCGCGCTGACCGGCCGCGCCGGCCAGCCGGTGCTGTGGGCCATGGGCGCCTGGCTGCAGCAGGCCAGCGGCGAAATGCCGACGCAGACCGTGGCGCTGCTGGGCCGCATGCGCGAGAACCAGATCCCGGTCGACGCCGTGACGCTGGCGCAGCCGGCGGCCTGGGGCTTCCAGGCCGACAAGACCGTGTTCGAATGGGACGCCCAGCGCTTCCCCGACGCCAAGCAGATGCTGGCGCTGTTCCACAAGCACAACGTGCACGTGGCGGCCTCGGGTTTCCCGGGTGTCATCAAGACCAGTCCGCTGTTCGAGGAACTCGAGGACCGTGGCTGGCTGCTGACGCGCGAAGACGGTTCGGCACAGGTGTTCGACGGCAATGCCGCCACCTCGGGCCAGCCCTATGGCCTGCTGGACCTGACCTATCGCGACATCTACAACCTGTGGGTCGAGCGCCATCGCCAACTGGTCGAGGACGGCCTGGACGCGCCGGCCTGCGACGCCCAGATCGCCATCCCCGACGGCGTATCCGCCCGCAATGGCGAGACCGGCCCGGCGCTGCGCAGCATGTATCCGCTGCTGGTGCGCCGCGCGCTGTTCGACGCCGTCGCCGGCCTGAAGGTGCCGCCCGAAGGCGTGGTGCCCAGCACCGACCTGTTCCCGGCCGCGCAGCGCCTGCCGTGGCAGGTGGGGCCGCAGGTCGACAACACCTGGGAAGGCCTGCGCCACACCCTGCGTACCGCGCTGTCGATCGGCGCCTCGGGCCTGCCGGTCCAGGTGCACGGCATCGGCACGGGCGGGCGCGGCACCGCCGACATGACGCCCGAGTTGTACCTGCGCTGGCTGACCGCCGGCGTGTTCTCGGCGAATTTCTCGTTCCAGGGCGTGGCCGGCCTGCTGCCGTGGGACTTCGGTGACGAGACCCTGGCCCACGTCAAGACCTGGATGCAGTGGCGTTACCGCCTGGTGCCCTACGTGCTGGGCGCCATCGAGGATGCCGCGCGCACCGGCCTGCCGGTGCAGCGTTCCATGGCGCTGTCGTTCCCGAATGATCCGCATGCCCACGAATGGGACCTGCAATACCTGCTGGGGCCGGCCTTGCTGGTGGCGCCGATCACCGCGCCGGGCAAGCAGGTGCGGGTGTATCTGCCCAAGGGCGAAGCGTGGTGGGACCTGAACACCGGCCATCGCTACGAAGGCGGCACCACCTGGACCATCGACTGCGAGCCGGGACAATACCCGGTGTTCGGGCGCGAAGGGCACATGCTCTGTCTCGGCCCGGCTGCGCAGCATACCGGCGAATTCAATTCGGCCCGCATCCTGGACGAAGTCTGGATGTTCGGCATGCCGGTGCACAACCCGGTGGTCATGCGCAACAAGATCCGCGTCATGCAGATGCAGGGCTCCAGCTACATCAAGGGGCTGGAAGGCCTGCGCATTTCGCCGTCCGAGGGGCTGGAGGTCAAGCGCCGCGGCGCGGAAGTCCGCATCTCGCGCGCTCGCTGAAGCCAGGCGAGGCCGGCGCGCCGGCCGCCGATAAAAAAAGGGCAGTCAGGAAGGCTTTCCTTCCCGACTGCCCTTTACGTCTTTGCGCGGACATCTTTTATATTACTGTCAGTTATTAAAAATGGAAAAAACGGTCGTTCTCTTTAGAAGAGAAAAGATACAAAATCGCTTGCCATGATTCAGATCGAGAACCTATCCAAGACCTACGCCACGCCGCACGGCCAGTTCCAGGCGCTGCGTGGCATCAACCTGCATATCCAGCAGGGCGAGGTCTTCGGCATCATCGGCCCCAGCGGGGCCGGTAAAAGCACGCTGGTCCAGTGCATCAACCTGCTGGAGCGCCCGAACGAAGGTTCCATCGCCATCGGCGGCCAGGCCCTGACCGGGCTGAGCGAGGCGCAGTTGCGCGCCCAGCGCCGCCGCATCGGCATGGTGTTCCAGGGCTTCAACCTGCTGTCGCGCCGCACGGTGTATGGCAACGTGGCGTTGCCGCTGGAAATCGCCGGCGTCGCCAAGAGCGAGATCCCGGCCCGCGTCGAGCGCCTCTTGGCGCTGGTGGGCCTGGAGCACCTGCGCGACCGTTATCCCAGCCAGATCAGCGGCGGCCAGAAGCAGCGTGTCGGCATCGCGCGCGCCCTGGCCAACAATCCGGACGTGCTGCTCAGCGACGAAGCCACCTCCGCGCTCGACCCCGAGACCACGCACAACATCCTGGCGCTGCTGCGCGACATCAATCGCAAGACCGGTGTCACCGTGGTCATGATCACGCACCAGATGGAAGTGGTGCGCGAGGTCTGCGACCGCGTGGCCGTGCTGTCGCAGGGCGAAGTGGTCGAGATGGGCAGCACGCGCGAAGTGTTCGCGCAGCCGCGCCACGAAGTGACCCGCGCCATGGTGTCGGCCGCGACCGCGTCGGACCTGACCGACGCCACGCTGGCCGCCGTCAAGCAGCGCATCGAGACGCTGGCCGCCGCCAAGCCGGGCCAGGCCGTGCGCCTGCTGCGCCTGTCGCTGACCGGCACCGACGCGTCGGGCTCGTTCCTGTCCGACCTGTCGACGCAGTATTCGCTGGACGTGGGCCTGGTGCAGGCGCGCGTCGAAGACATCCAGGGCGTGGCCGTCGGCACGATGTTCGTGCTGGCCCAAGGCACGCCCGCCGCGGTCAGGGACGCCATCGCCGCGTTGACCGCCCGTGACATCACCGTTGAAGAAATTGCCCATGAGTCCGCAACTGATCGACCTGCTTATTACGTCGCTGCTTGACACCCTGCTGATGGTGGGCGTGGCCAGCGCCATCGCGGTGCTGGTCGGCATTCCGCTGGGCGTGATCCTGACCGTCACCGCGCGCGGCAACATGCTGGAGAACCAGGCCGTCAACCACGCGCTGGGCGCCGTCATCAACGCCACCCGCTCGGTGCCGTTCGTGATCCTGATGGTCGCCATCATCCCGTTCACGCGCCTGGTGGCGCAGACCTCGATCGGCACCACCGCCGCCATCGTGCCGCTGTCGGTGGCCGCGATCCCGTTCATGGCGCGCATCGCCGAAAACGCCATGCGCGAAGTCGATCCGGGCCTGATCACCGCCGCGCGCGCCATGGGCGCCTCGCCGATGCAGATCATCATGAAGGTGCTGTTGCCCGAGGCGCTGCCCGGCCTGATCGCCGCCACCATCGTCACCGTGGTCAGCCTGATCGGTTATTCGGCCATGGCCGGCGCCATCGGCGGCGGCGGCCTGGGCGACCTGGCGATCCGCTACGGCTACCAACGCTTCCAGTCCGACGTGATGGCCGCCGTGGTCATCGTGCTGATCGTGCTGGTGCAGCTGATCCAGAGCCTGGGCGACCGCTACGTGCGCCGCATCTCGCACCGTTGAGCACACCGAACATTCTTCTCCTCCTTCCGACATTCGGGATATTCGCAACATGAGCATCAAGGTTTTGAAGTCGCTGGCCGCGTTCGCCCTCGGCGCCGCCGTATTCGCCCAGCCCGCGCTGGCCCAGGACAAGCCGCTGAAGGTCGGCGTCACGGCCGGCCCGCACGCCCAGATCTTCGACGTGGTCAAGCAGGAAGCCGCCAAGCAGGGCCTGAACATCCAGGTGATCGAGTTCACCGACTACGTGCAGCCGAACGTCGCGCTGGCCTCGGGCGACCTGGATCTGAACAGCTACCAGCACCAGCCGTACCTGGACAACGCCAACGCCGACCGCGGCTACAAGCTGGTCAGCATCGCCAAGACCGTGATCTTCCCGATCGGCATCTACAGCAAGAAGATCAAGTCGCTGGCCGAGCTGAAGGACGGCGCCCGCATCGCGCTGCCGAACGACCCGACCAACGGCGGCCGCGCCCTGTTGCTGCTGCAGGCCAATGGCCTGATCAAGCTGCGTCCGGAAGCGGGCCTGAAGGCCACCCCGATCGACGTCATCGAGAACCCGAAGAAGCTGCGCTTCATCGAACTGGACGCCGCCCAGCTGCCGCGTTCGCTGGACGACACCGACGCCTCCGCCGTGAATACCAACTTCGCGTTGGAAGCGGGCCTGAACCCGGCCACCGACGCCATCGCCCAGGAATCGCCCAACTCGCCGTACGCCAACGTGCTGGTGGTGCGTGAAAAGGACAAGGACCGTCCCGAGTTCGCCAAGCTGGTGAGCATCTACCACAGCCCGGCCGTGAAGCAGTTCATCGAGACCAAGTTCAAGGGCGCGGTGGTCGCCGCCTGGTAAGCCAGGATCGCCTCTCCGATGCAGAACGGCCGCGCAAGCGGCCGTTTTTCGTTGGCGCGCGCGGGACGGCCATTTTTCATGGTCCCGCCGGGGCGACCGCGGGGGCGTGTGCACTGGGGCGTTGGGCGGGGCGCGAACGGATGTTGCGTCATTGAGGCGCCTCGTCTCCATTTTTTGACAAGGTCTGCGAAATCAGCCATAATTTCTGGCTTCGGTCGGGCTGATAGCTCAGTCGGTAGAGCAGCGGACTTTTAATCCGTTGGTCGCGAGTTCGAGTCTCGCTCAGCCCACCACCCAAATTTGTTGGAGCCAAGTGCCTGCGAGGTTGTTCAGGTCTTTGTTCCTGGCGGCCAGATTGCCTCTGGCGCCGCCGCATCGAAAAGACGCCGCTTTCATAGCGGCGTTTTTTTTTGCGACGCAGGCCTTGCCGCGGTTTTCTTCTGGCAGGGCCAGCATCGCATCCCGGCGGGGGAATCGTGTCATAATTAATAACGATTCCTATTTCTCTATTTTGCGCGCCGTGGACTCCCATCTGGCCAGAAACGCCCGCTTCGCCAGCATCTACAAAGACGATCATCCGTGGCTCGAGCGGCGCTTGCGCGATGGCCTGCGCAACCGGGAAGATGCGCAGGACGTCGCCAGCGAGACCTTCACCCAGCTGCTGCAGGCGCCGGCGCTGCACCAGTTGCACGAGCCGCGCGCGATGCTGGTCACGATCGCGCGGCGCATCACCTGGCGGCTCTGGCGCAGGCGTGAACTGGAGCGGGCCTGGCTCGACATGCTGCGCATCCAGCCCGAACTGGTGGAACCCTCGGCGGAGAGCCGCTACCAGACCTTGCAGGCATTGCAGGCCCTGGACGCCGTGCTCGATGGCTTGTCCTCCAAGGCCCGCATGGCGTTTCTCTACAGCCAGCTCGACGGCATGACGCACGTCGATATCGCCGGCCGCCTGGATGTGTCTCCCACGATGGTGCGCAAGTACATCGCCCAGGCCTTGCAGCGCTGCTGCGCGGTGTTCGACGCATGAGCGCCACTTCCGCCGCCGCGGCGCGCGAAGCCGCCATTGCCTGGCGGCTCTGTCTGTCCGGGGGCGCGGCCACGGAGGCCGACCAGCGCGCATTCGAGGCCTGGTTCGCCGCCAGCCCTTTGCACCAGGCGGCCTGGCAGCACCTGGAGGCCGCGCTTGGCAGTGCGCTGCACGCCATCGATCCCCGTCTATTGAGCGCTTCCGGCGCGTTGCGGCGCTCCTTGCTGCGGCCGCAGGAGGCCCAGCGGCGTCGGCTGAACAAGCTGCTCCTGACCGCTGGCGGACTGGTCGGCGGCGCCGTCTGCCTGGACCGGTTCCTGCCGCTGACCCACGTGGCGGCGGACTACCTGACCGCCACCGGACAGCGCCGCACCGTGGCCTTGCCCGATGGCGCCATTATGGAACTGGACGCGCGCAGCGCGGCCAGCGTCGATTTTTCGGGCGGGCGGCGGCGGGTGCGACTGGAGGCGGGCGCCATTGTCTTGAAGTTGGCCGACGGCGCCGGCGCGGTTGGCGGGGCGTCACCGCTGCGCATCGAGACCGCGCAAGGCGCGGTGCTGCCACGTAGCGGCAGCGTCCTGGTGCAATGCGCCGAGGACCGCAGCCAGTGCGTGGCGCTGACCGGACAGGCCGGGATCGTCAGCGTGGGCGGCCAGCAGCGCCTGCTGGCCGAGGGGGAGGGCGCGTGGTTCGACGCGCACAGGATCGACCCGGCCCAGGCGGCGCAGACCCATGCGGCCGCCTGGCAGGAAGGGCGGATCGAGGTCCACGACGAGCCGCTGCAACGGGTGGTCGATGCGCTGGCGCGCTATCGCCCCGGCTGGATCCGGGTGTCCGCCGCCGCCAGCCGCCTGCGGGTGTCCGGCCTGTTCCCGCTGGACGATACCGAACGCGCCCTCGAGGCCCTGCGCCACACGCAGCCGATCACCCTGCGCCGCTTCGGCGCCTGGCTGGTGATGATCGACGTCGCTGCGCGGCAGGCCTGAGGCGCGCTTGCCGCGCCACAGAAAATTTTCCGCGCCAGGTGTTTTTTTGGCGATGCCATTGCACATACATGGAACGCGTCTTCACGCAATCACGGAGTGCTCCATGTTCTGCTTCAGGTCCCCGGCTTCCCGCGCGCTGGCCGCGCTCGCCTTCGCCAGCGCCGTCCCGGTCCAGGCGCAAGTCGCCCAGGAGGTCCGGTCGTATCGCATCGCGGCCGGCCCGCTCGACGTCGCGCTGACCCAGATCGCGCGGACCGCGGGCGCGGTGATCTCGTATTCGCCCGAACTGGTGGCCGGCAAGATGGCGCCAGCGGTCGCTGGCGACCTGACGCTGCGGCAGGCCGCCGGGCGCGCGCTGGCCGACTCGGGCCTGGAGCTGTCCACGGCGGCGGATGGCACCCTGACGCTGCGGCGGAGCGCGGCAGGCGTTGCCACGCTGGCGCCGGTGAATGTCGAAGGCGCCACGCTGGGGCCGGTCACCGAGGGCTCGGGCGCGTACACGATCGGTTCGATGAGCACCGCGACCAAGTTCCAGTTGTCCCAGCGCGAGACGCCGCAGTCGATCAGCGTGGTGACGCGGCAGCAGATGGATGACCGGGGCTTCCAGTCATTGGATGAGGTGGCGCGCGATACCACGGGCCTGACCACGCGCCAGATCGGCGGCGGCGAGCGGACCCAGTTCTTCTCGCGCGGGTTCGAGATCAGCTCCTTCCTGGCCGATGGCGTGCCGCTGGCCTATGACTACGACACGCAGGGCGTCGCCACCCTGGCGATGTATGACCACGTGGAGGTGCTGCGAGGCGCGTCCGGGCTGATGACCGGCGTGGGCAATCCGTCGGGCACGATCAATCTGGTGCGCAAGCGGCCGACCTCCACGCCGCAATTCTCGGTGACGACCAGCGCGGGCAGCTGGGACAACTACCGTGGCGAGGTCGATGGGTCGGGGCCCCTGAACGCCAGCGGCAGCGTGCGCGCGCGTGGCGTGGTCGCCTACCAGGATTCGCGCACCTTCAAGAAGGCGTACGAGCATCAGCGGCAGCTGTACTACGGCACGATCGAGGCCGACCTGGGCGCGAACACCACGCTGAGCGTGGGCGGCTACTACAACCGCGAGGACAACCCGGGCGCCGACTGGAACGGCCTGCCGACGCGGCGTGATGGCTCGTTCTATGACTTCAATCGGTCGACCCGCCTGACCCCCGACTGGGCCTACTGGAACAAGGAGAACTCCAGCCTGTTCGCCGAGCTGGACCACGGTTTCGCGAACGGCTGGAAAGGCCGGGTGACGGCCCGCGTGCTGCGCTCGAAGCTGGACATGCTGGGCACATATCTCTATCCCCTGGAGGATTCCGAGGACTTCGGCCAGGGCGCGGGCCAATACGCCTACGACAAGACGCAGCACAGCATCGACGGCTACCTGAGCGGTCCGTTCCAGCTGCTGGGCCGCACCCACGAACTGGTGCTGGGCGGCAGCTTTCGCCGCAACAAGGACGATGACGGCCCGGGCGGCTGGCCCACGGATTACAACGTGATCGTCGATCCCATGAACTGGGATTCCAGCGCGGTGCCCAAGCCCGCGTTCACCTACCCGTGGTCGCGCAAGGGCCACCAGCGCTTGTCCAGCGCGTACGCCACCACCCGGCTCAGCCTGGCCGATCCCCTGACGCTGATGCTGGGGGCGCGGGTCGATTCGTATGAATACCGCATGACGCTGAAGTCCGGCGACTACGTCGATCCGGCCGGCTACAAGGTGAGCAATGAGATCACGCCCTACGCCGGGCTGGTCTACGACCTGGACGCCCACCACTCGGTGTATGCCAGCTGGACCTCGATTTTCCAACCACAGAACTACCAGACGGCGACGGGCGCGTTGCTGGATCCGGTGACGGGCACCAATCTGGAGGCCGGGGTCAAGGGTGAGTACTTCGATGGCAGGCTCAATGCCAGCGCCGCGATTTTCCAGATCAACCAGCGCAACCTGCCGATCACGCAGTTGCAGTCCACCTGCGCGAATCCGACCCAGTCGTGCTATTCGCAAGCGGGCGAGGTGCGGAGCCGGGGGGTGGAGCTGGAACTGGCCGGCACCTTGACGCCGGGTTGGCAGGTCATGGCCGGCTACACCTACAACCAGTCCACGTACCTCAAGGATTCGGAGAACGGTCCGGCCGGCACGCGCTATGACACGCAGACGCCGCGCCACCTGTTCAAGCTGTCCACCATGGTCACGCTGCCCGGCGCGCTGAACGCATGGCGCGTGGGCGGCGCGGTCCGCCTGCAAAGTCCGATCAGCCTGCCGCGCTACAACGTTCGGCAGGCGGGCTATGGCATTGTCGATACGGTCGTGTCGTACCAGGCGAGCCGCAACCTGGATCTGCGCCTGAACGTGTACAACATCTTCGACAAGTACTACTACCAGGCGATCGGCAGCACCCAGGACAACAACCATTTCGGCGCGCCGCGGTCGTTCCTGCTGACCGCCAAATACACGTTCTGAGGCAGAGGGATCAGAGCGGCAGCAGCGCCGTCGCCTCGATCTCGACCAGCATGCCGTCGAGCGCCAGCCGCGGCACCGGGATCAGGGTGCAGGCGGGCGCCAGGTGGATGCCCCAGCGCGACTTGATCTCGTTGGAGAACAGCGCCAGGCGTTCCTGGGTGTGGTCGACCACCAGCACCGTCAGCTTGGCCACATCGAACAGGGTGGCGCCGGCCGCGTGCAGGGCGGTCTGCACGTTGTCCAGCGCCTGGCGCACCTGGACGAGGAAGTCAGGGGATAGTTCGCCCCGGCTGTTTTCGCCACCCTGGCCGGCCGCGAACACCAGCCGGGCGGGCGTGTCGGCCACGGCCACATGCGAGTAGCCATTGGGGCGGGGGTCGTACAGGCCCGGTGGGTTGATGAAGGCGAGCGAGGACAAGGCGGGGGTGATGCGGGACGACATGCGGGACTCCGGGAACAACCGTATTGGCGAAGCCGGAGTATCGAACCTCAACCGCGGTTGAGGTCAAGCGATCGCCCGCAATCGTCGGCGGGCCCCAAGGATCAGGACAGGGTGCGGGGCGGCATGGCCGACAGGTCGGCCAGGCTCAGGCCGCAGCCGCGCGCGCGTTCGGCCAGGGTGGCGCTTTGTTCCAGCGCCCGTTTGCTTTCGATCAGCAGTACGTCGAGCTGCTCGTCCAGCGACGACGCCATGGCCCAGGCCCGCTCGGCGAATTCGGCGGAGAAGGCGTCGACACAGGATTTGCAGATGGACGAGCCATTTCTTTCCAGCAGCGGCGCGCCTTGGGCCAGCGTCGATAGGCAGAAATGGCAGGCGAGGGCGCGGTTCATGCGTCGGGGCTCGTGGTCGGGTGGAGGCCCGCCGCGGCAAGGGCTGCGGCGGGCCTGACCTACAGGACAACGGCCGATTCGGCGAAGTCTTAAATCGCCGTCTCCCCAGGCGTGTTTCAGGCGACGTAGGCCGCGCGCAGCGGCGCGGCGATGGCCTGCGGCGTCACGTCGATGACGGTCTCGGCCGGCAGCTTGAAGAACGCCGCAGTGGCCGCCAGGCGCTTGGCCTGCTCTTCCAGCGATGCGGCCGCGGCCGCGGCTTCCTCGACCAGCGCCGCATTCTGCTGGGTGACGTCGTCCATCTGGGTGACGGCGCGGTTGATCTGGTCGATGCCGAGGGACTGTTCGGTCGAGGCTTCGGTGATCTCCGCCATGATGTGGGTGACGCGCTGCACCGAGGCGACGATTTCCTGCATGGTGTCGCCCGCCACGCGCACTTGCTGCGCGCCGTTGTCGACATTGCTGGAGGATTGCTCGATCAGGTCTTTCACTTCCCGGGCGGCCTGGGCGCTGCGCTGGGCCAGCGTGCGCACTTCGCCGGCGACCACGGCGAAACCCTTGCCCTGCTCGCCGGCGCGGGCCGCCTCGACCGCGGCGTTCAAGGCCAGGATATTGGTCTGGAAGGCGATGCCGTCGATCACCGAGACGATCTCGGCGATGCGGCGCGAGCTTTCCGAGATCCGGGCCATGGTTTCCACCACCTGGCCGACCGCTACTCCGCCGCGCAGCGCGACCCCGCGGCTTTCGGCCGCGAGACCGTTGGCCTGGTGCGCATGCTCGGTGTTCTGCTTGACCGCGGTGGCAAGCTCTTCCATGGAGGCGGCGGTTTCCTCCAGCGAGGCGGCCTGTTCCTCGGTGCGGGACGACAGATTGGTGTTGCCCGAGGCGATCTCGGCGGCGCCGGTATTGATTTCGGTGACGCTGCGGCGCACCTCGGCGACAGTACGGGTCAGGCTCTCCTGCATGCGCTTGAGCGCCGTGAACAGGACGCCGATTTCGTTGTCCGAGTTCACCGCGACGCGCTGGGTCAGGTCGCCCGACGCGATGCGATCGAAATGCAGGGCGGCGTCTTTCAGCGGTTGCAGCACCTGGCGGCTGATGAAGCGCCAGCAGCCCAGCGCCAGGACGGCGGCCAGGGCCAGCATGATGATGGTGGACAGTTCCGCCCGGTCGTAACGCTGGTCGGAAGCCGTGTTGATGGCGGCACTGCGGCGTTCGGTGTGCTCCAGGAAGCCATTGACCCGCTCGACGAAGCGGGCGTCGGCGCCGCGCGTGTCGGCGACCGCGGCCGCGTAGCCTTCCGCCGACTGCTTCTGCAGCGCCTGCTCCAGGGTTTCGATGCTGCGCACGTAGCCGTTGAAGACGCTGTCCAGTTCGCTGGCAAGCCTGGCGCCGGCCTCGGTGTTCTTGGGCACCTGCTGGTAGACGGCGAAGCGCTTGCGCGCCTCGCGCAGGTACTGCGTGGCCTGGTCGATGCTGCCTTGCGCCTGGCTGCCCTTGCCGGACACGATGTCCAGGTAGGCGGCCACCAGCGTCAGCCGGCTGCGCAGCAGCAACGTCTGGGTGTCATAGAGCGGGCGGGTCTGTTCGGTGGCGACCGAGTTCAGGTCGTCCACCGCCGTGTCGGCGTCGAGCGCATACAGCCAGCCCATGCCGGTGGCGACCGCCAGCGCCAGGACGAAGATGGCCAGGACGGCCAGCAGGCCGGTGCGTATCTTCAGGTTCTTCAGCATGCTCGCAGGCTCCTATGTATGTCTTGGTGCTGACCCGTCAAAGCGCGGTGTCGGAAAAATCCGGACTGACTGTAAATTTGAATTACATATTTAACAATTGATCATTTTTCATCGGGGCATTCTGGTTTCGGCAATGCCAGCCGGCCGGCTAGAAAAACCGGTGCGTGTCGTTGCGGATGAAGCGCAGGAACCGGTGCGCGGCATCGGACAAGGGACGCGAGGCATGCGTCTGGAATTGCAGCTGGCCGGCGTTGAGCAGGGCATCGTTGAGCGGGCGGCAGATGAGCCGGCCGCTTGCCAGGTGATCGGCGGCCGTCAGGCGGGCGCACAGGGTGATCGCGTCGCCCGTCAGGACATAGTGATAGGCCGCTTCCGGCAGATTGGAGGTGAATGCCGCCGACAGCGTGATGTTGTACAGGCTGCAGGCCGTGTCCAGGATCTGGCGCAGGGCGCTGCCGCCGTCGGGCAATGCCAGCGGATACGCGGACAGCTGGGTGAGGTGCAGGGATTCGCAGGCGGCCAGCGGGTGGTCGGGCCGCATCACGGCGACGATCTCCGCCGGATGCGCGTAGAAGACGGCAATGTCCTTTTCCGCGATGTGGCTATAGGTGACGCCAATGTCGGCCTGTGCCGAGCGGACGCTCTCGGAGACCTGGCCGGCGTCCAGGATATGCAGGTTGAAGCGGACCGAGGGGTGCTCGGCCTGGAAAGCGGCGAATTTGCGTGGCAGCGCATAGGTGGCAAAGCCGGGAGCGCCGGCGACTTTCACGGTCTGGGTATAGCGGCCGTTCTGGCCGTCGATCTCCGCATAGGTGCGGGCGGCGTCGGCTTCCACCCGGCGCGCATGATCCGCCAGGATGCGGCCGGCTTCGGTCACCCGCATGCCCTTGGGATGGCGTTCGAACAACTGGTTGTGCAGGCGTTGTTCCAGGCCGGCGATCTGGCGGCTGACCGCCGAACTGACGACATTGAGCCGCGCGGCGGCGCCATTGACGGATCCTGTGTCGACGACGGCGAGAAAGTAACGAAGCGCGGTGCTGTCGAATTGGAATCGCTTCATTGATATGAGTGCCGTAAATCGCAGTGTCGAGTCCGGGCGGCTGGCAACCGTAAAAGCAGCGCGCGAGACGGTGGCCCCTGACATACCGGTAAGCAAAGCGTACCGATACCCGTCGGGGGCGGCCGCGCGCCGTGGCGTCTTGTGAACGCCGCGGCCAACGGCGTCGGACCACGGAAGCGATGGCGGGTTGCGCGGCCGGCGGGACGGGTGCGCCGTCCGGGGAGCCCGGTGCGCGGGGATGCCAGTCCCGGGGCCTGCGGGACAGGCGATTGGGCCAGAGGTGGAATTTATTCCAGCAACACCTTTTGCCACAATCGCAAATTTATCAATATTGCATTCTAATTTCGGCAATAAGACGCTGTGGCTGGAGTTGCGGCCGGGCGCGGGCGGAAGACGAAAAAAAGCGCGCCGGAGGGCGCGCCTGCAAAGTGGACCGTGGCGGAGGGCGGATCAGTCCAGCACGAAGCCGCCGGGGCCGGCCTGGCCCAGCAGTTCACGGGCGCATTGCACCGCCTCGTGGGCCGTCGCCACGGCCAGGAACGGCATGCCGAAGGCGCGCGCCATTTTCTCGCCGCGTTTGCGGATCTTGTCCAGCGCGCCGGCGTCGCGTTCGACGGCGATGAAGGCGCGGCAGCGCGCCTTCAGCCGCGACATGTTGCTGGTCTGCCATTCGATCATGGCCTTGCGATCGTCGTGGCTGGCTTCGTTGCGCATGTCGGGCACCACCATGACGAAGGTCTGCGGGTTGTTCACCAGCATCTCCATCTCGCGGATCCAGCTGGCGGAATAGCCCGCCGGGGCGCTGCCGTGCTTGGCGGTGACGATGGGGAACTGGGATAGGTCGTGGAAGAAAAACTGGTCGCGGTTCATTCGAATTCTCCGATAGAAAGGGCGGGACCGCCCTTGTGGCAGCCGCAGCCGCCGTAAAGCACCAGGCTGTAGGAGTCCAGCGCGAAGCCGCTTTGCCTGGCGATCTTGCGCACCAGTTGCGTCATTGCGCTGTCGCTGGACTCCTGGATCCGGCCGCAATGGCGGCAGACCAGGTGGTCGTGGTGTCCCTTGTCGTTCAGTTCGTACACGGTGGAGTGCGAGTCGAGCTGAGTACGTTTGAGCAGTCCGGCGTCCTCGAGTTGCGTGATGACGCGATAAACCGTGGCCAGGCCGATGCTGCTGTGTTCCGAGATGAGGCTGCGGTAGATGTCCGCCGCGCTCAGGTGCTGGTCCGCGTGCTGGTGGAAGATGTCCAGGATCTTCAGGCGCGGGAAGGTGGCTTTGATGCCGGCCACGCGCAGGCGGGTATGGTCCATGATGATTCTCCATTCCGGGGCTGCTGCCCGAATGATGAGAATGATGTACATTTTCAAAAAGTCCCGCTAACGGGAACCCGTCAACCTGTAGCTCAAATCTGCCAACCATGTCCGACCTGGTCGTGGTCCACCACGCCATCCCCGATGTCTTGTTGACGCCATTCAGCATCCAGCACCCCCGGGCGTCCAAGGGCATCTCCGTGCCCGACCATTCCCACAACGAGGGCATGCTGGTGCTCGTGCATGCGGGTCTGGTGCTGGTGCAGGCCGGCACCCAGGTCTGGACGGTGCTGCCCGGCAGCCTGGGCTGGATTCCACCCGGGGTGCAGCATGCCGCGCGCTGGTTCGGCGAGGCGCGCGGTTCGTTCCTGTACGTGCGGGCCGATGCCTGCGCCCGGCTGCCGGATCATTGCCGCTCCTGGCCGTCGTCGCGACTGATCGACGCGTTGATCGAGCGCTTCACCACCAGCCAGTCGGGCGAGCTGTCCGACGTCTACCTGGAACAGCTGTTCGACGTGCTGCTGGCCGAGATCACGCAACGCGAGCACGCGCCGGTGTTGCTGCCGATGCCGCATGATCCGCGCCTGCAGGACCTGGCCAATTCCCTGCTGGGCACGCCCGACGACACCTCCGGCATCGACGAATGGGCGCAACGGTTGAACATGTCGTCGCGCACCCTGATGCGCCGTTTCCGCCAGGAGACCGGCGTCACGCTGGGCCAATGGCGCCAGCAGGCGCGGCTGTTGCGCGCGCTGGAAATGCTCTGCCGCGGCGGGTCGGTGACCGAGGCGGCGCTGTCGGTGGGCTACGAAAGCACCAGCGCCTTCATCGGCAGTTTCCGCAGCGCTTTTGGCATGACGCCCACGCGCTACCTGGCCGGCCGGGAATAGGCCGCCGGCATTTCCCGCCGGCCGCGTCCGGCCGCCGAGCCGGTTGCCCCGGCCACGCCCGGACGCGGTGGCCGTCCAGCCTTTACGCATCTTCACTTTTTCCCGACAGATTTGCGGATCTTCCCGCGCGCCCCTTGCCTACCATGGCGCCAGGGTAGGACAGGTCTTCTCGTCCCGCCCTCCATGCATCAAGGGTGTTCCATGACTTGCCAACCAATCTTCGCTTTCCCGCCGGCCGGGAGCGCCGGCGGCGCCGCGGCGCCGGCCCCGGTTATCGCCTTCGCCCACGTCCTGGCGCGCCTGCTGGCCGCCACGCGCAACGCCTGGCAGCTCGACGCCGTGGCCGGGAGCGCGCCGTGACGACGCCTCGCACCGGAGCGCTGCTGATCCATGGCCTGGGCGGCACCGAATTCGACATGGGCTCGCTGCACAAGGTGCTGGCGCGCGCGGGAGTGGAAACCCATGGCGTGACGTTGCCCGGCCACGCCGGCCGGCCCGAGGACCTGCTGGACGTGCGGGTCGAGGACTGGATGGACGTGGTGACGCGCCGCTACCGCGAGTTGTGCGAGCAGTACGAAGTCGTGCACGTCATCGGCATGTGCCTGGGCGCGCTGCTGGCCGTGGAGCTGTGCAAACGCGAATCGCATACCCGGGGCGCGCTGGTGTCGCTGTCCGCGCCCGTGTTCCTGGATGGCTGGAGCACACCGTGGTATCGCGGCCTGCGCTACCTGCTTTACCACGTGCCGGGGGTGCCGCGCCGCATCCGGGTCGAGGAAGAAGACCCCTACGGCGTCAAGAGCGAACTGGTGCGGGCCTTCATCAAGGCCGGCTTTGCGCGGGGCGACGGCTTCCATTACCAATGGGTGCCGCTGGCCTGCGTGCGCCAGGTCGACCGGTTGCGCGGCATGGTCAAGCGCGGGCTGGAGCAGATGCGCTGCCCGACGCTGGTGATGCACGCGGTCGAGGACGAGCTGACCAGCCCGCGCTCGGCGCGCCTGCTGGGCGCGCGGATTCCCGGCGCGTCGGTGGTGTTGCTGCAGGACAGTTACCACATGATCTGCGTGGATCACGAGCGCGAGCGCGTGATGCAGAACGTGCTGGCATTCCTGGGCAAGGATCCGGGCATCGTGCGTGTGCGGCGGCGCGCCGCAGAATCGCGGCGGACCCGCGGCGCAACCGCGCCGGACGAGGCGCAAGGCCTGCTGGTGGCCGCCCGCTAGCGGCGCTTGTCTGCGCAGGGCCGGGACGCCTTGCGCGGGGGCTCAGGCGGCCGCGGGCTGGTCGGGCTGATTGGGATGCGAAGGGCCCTGCGGGTCGTTTTCGGCATCGGGGCGCGGCGGCACTGCCGGCAGGCCCAGGGCCAGCCTCAGGCGCTGGCAATCGGGGTTGGGCGAGCCGTCGGGCTGCCAGATGTCGAATTCGCGGCAGGGTGTCGGGCGGTTTTCGTAGATGGCGCAATGGATGCCCGGCCGGCCCAGTTCGCCGCGCAGCGAGATGCAGCGGCCGCCGCCCATTTCGGTGCCTTTCATGCAGGCGCGCAGCGGGCTCATCTGGGTGACCAGATCCAGCGGCACCTGGCCGCCATTTTCACCGGCCAGTTCGCCGATATAGAACGACACCCGGAAATGCGAGCAACAGGCGCCGCAGTCCAGGCAGGGATTGGTGGCGGGGTTGTTGTCGCCGGCCAGCAGGGCGGGCGACACCAGGGTCAGGGCGGCTGTCTCGAGCAGGGACATGGCGGTGGATCCGAAAGCCCCGTCCGGGCCCCGGCATGGACGCAAAACGGGCTTGCATGCCGCAAGCCCGCCAGGCCGATCCGGGACGGCGCGCGGGCACGGCCGGCGCGGGATCAGGGTGGGAAATAGTAGCTGGATTCGGCTTGCGGCCGCTACGACTTTTTTCGGGGACGTTGCTGCGGTAGCATCGGAAACCCGACAGCCGCCAGGACGCTTCCATGAACGCCAATTCCGACTTCTCCGACGGCCTTGCCCGCTGCGGCTGGGTCGACACATCCGCCGAATACATGGCGTACCACGATACCGAATGGGGCTTCCCGCAAGGCGACGACCGCGCCCTGTTCGAGCAATTGTGCCTCGAAGGCTTCCAGTCGGGCCTGAGCTGGCGCACCATCCTGAACAAGCGCGAGGCGTTCCGCCGCGGCTTTGCCGGCTTCGATCCGGCCAAGGTCGCGCGCTTCGGCGAAGCGCAGATCCAGGCGCTGCTGGCCGATGCCGGCATCGTGCGCCATCGCGGCAAGATCGAGGCCGTCATCAACAACGCGCAACGCGCGCTCGAAATGATCGAGCGCGAGGGCTCGCTGGGGGCGTTCCTGTGGCGCTTCGAGGCCCCGGCCGGGGCCGCGTCCACGCGCGGCGCATCGACCTCGGCGCAATCCGAGGCCTTGTCCAAGGCGCTCAAGAAGCTGGGCTGGAAGTTCGTGGGGCCGACCACCGTCTACGCGTTCATGCAGTCGGTGGGCATGGTCAACGACCACCATCCCGACTGCCATTGCCACGCTCCGAGTGAGCGGGCCCGCAAGGCGTTCCGGCGGCCGGCCCAGGCTGCCGCGGACAAGGGCGGGGCCGCCGGCCCGTGATCGGCCGCCGCGTGGCTCAGCGCGTGGCCGTCAGCGGCGCGGACGCGGTTTGCGCGGGCGCGGCCGCGGCGGGGATGCAGTAGCGGCCCTCGCGGTAGGCCCAGCTGGGCCACAGCGCGTGTGCCAGCGCTTCCTCGGCCAGTTCCGGGTCCAGCGCCACCGGCGCGTAGTCTTCGGGCGCAGTGTAGCGGTATTGCACGGGCGTCTTGTTCGGCGCCATCACCAGCAGGTCGTTTTCCTTCAGGTAGCCATAGGTGTTGTCGTACTGCATGATGGCGCGGCCCGGGGTGCTGCGGGTCAGGTCGTGGCCCAGCATGGGGTGCTCGGTGTCGACGCCGATCAGCGACAGCAGCGTCGGCGCCAGGTCGATCTGGCTGATCAGGCGATCGTCGCGCCGCGCTTCGATACCCGCGCCCAGGATCACCGCCGGTATATGGAAATGGCGCACCGGCACCAGGCTGGCGCCGAACACGCGCGAGTCATGGTCGGCGGCAATCAGGAATACGGTGTTTTCCCAATACGGCGCGTCCTTGGCGTGCTCGAAGAAGCGGCCCAGCGCCCAGTCGGCATAGCGCACGGTGTTTTCCACCGTGGCCGGATTGCCGTCGGTCTGGATGCGGCCCGCCGGATATTCCCACGGCGAATGGTTCGACACGCTGAAGGCCAGGGTGAAGGTGGGCTGGTCGCCATCTTCGCGCAGCAGGCGGTCGAGCTGGTTGAACATGTCCTCGTCCGACGCGCCCCAGGTGCCGACGAAGGCGGGATCGACGAAGTCCTCGCGGTCGACGATCTGCTTGAAACCGTTGCCCAGGAAGAAGCCTTTCATGTTGTCGAAGTGCGATTCGCCGCCGTAGATGAAGCGCGAGTGGTAGCCGTGGCGGCCCAGCAGGTCGGCCAGCGAGAAGAAGCCGCGCTGCGATCGCGGTAGCTTCAGCACCGCCTGCGCCGGAGTCGGCAGGAAACCCGTCACCACGGCCTCCAGGCCGCGCACGGAGCGCGTGCCGGTGGCGTAGGCGCGGGTGAAGGTCCAGGCCTGGCGCGCCAGCGCGTCGAGTTCGGGCGTCAGGTCCATGCCGCCCAGGCCGGCGCTGTATTGGGCGCCCAGGCTCTCTTCCAGGATGATGACCAGGTTGAGGGGGCGGGCGGTTTTACGGCTGGCGGGCTGGCGATGCAGGCTGGGGTGGTCGGCATTGGCCGGCGGGTAAGGCAGGCCGGCTTGCGCCAGCACGCGGCGATGCATGTCGTCGTCGTCCATGCCGCCATACACGGCCGAGGCCGACTTCTCGTTCTTCATACTGTAGACGGCGTAGAACACGTTGTACAGCGAGTTCAGCGCCAGGGTGTTGAGCATGCCGTCCGAACTGTAGGCGACCGATGACGGATTGATGGGACGGTGGCCCAGCGTGCCGCGGATCGCCAGGATCACCACGGCCAGGATCGCCAGGCTGGCCAGCGGCATCTGCCACCAGGCCAGCGGCGCATCGGGCACGGCGTGGCCGAACAGCTCATACGCGCCCCAGCCGATCAACCCCAGGGCGCCGAAGCCGCCCAGCAGCGCACCCTTGTAGCCACGCCACAGCATGCCGGAGACTTCGCGCGGGTGCTTCAGGTATTCGACGAACAGCCGGTTGGGACGGGTGTCGTATTCCAGGATGAAAGGCGGCGTGGCCACCTCGAGGAACGCCATCAGGATGAAAGCCACCAGATACCAGATGCCGGCGGCCGTGGCGGCAAATGGCAAATGCCCGAACCATGGCGACAACACCGCCGGCAGCGCCGCCATGACGCCGATCTGGTGGGCGTCGATGCGCAGGCCGCCCAGCAGCAGCGGCAGCAGGCCGCCCGCGTTGCGTACGCGCTGCCATTGCCATGCGGCCAGGGCCAGGCGGCTGAGGGTGAGCAGCGCAAAGGCCGCCACCACGAAAATCAAGCTTGAATGCCGCATCGGGCCTCCAGGTAGTGCCGCGGTTCCGCGCCGAACGCGCGGCGGGTCGATCGCCCCGCGCATTTGAACAGGGCCGGCGTCAAAAATTCGGTATGGATTATTCCTGCCATGCCAGCGAAACCTCCGCTTTCGCCCGGCCGCTTTGTAACTTTTGCCGACCGGGCTCTCTATGACATGGAAAAATCCGTACACATTATGGGGCCGGCAAGCTTAACCCGCCCGGCCGGGCGCGCTACCCTTGAGGGTAAATGGGGCCGGTATCGGCGTTCCGGCGGCAACGGCAAGGATCATAACGATGACACGCAAAACAAAAATAGCGGGCGGAATCGTGGGGGGCATTGTCCTCCTGGTGGCGGTGCTGGTGGTGGTGGTCGCGACCTTCGACTGGAACCGTGCCCGGCCGATGATCAACGAGCGGGTCAGCGCGGCCATCGGCCGTCCCTTCGCCATCAATGGCGATCTCAGCGTGGAATGGTCGCGGGAATCGGACGAAGGCGGCTGGCGTGCCTGGGTGCCATGGCCGCGCGTCGTGGCCAATGACATCAGCGTCGCCAACACCGAATGGGGCAAGGCGCCGCAGTTCGCCACCCTGAAACGCGGCGAGTTCAGCCTGTCGCCGCTGCCGTTGCTGAGCCAGCGGGTGGTGATACGCCGGATCCAGCTGACCGAGCCCGCCGCCGACCTGGAGCGGCTGGCGGATGGCCGCGCCAATTGGGTTTTCACGCTGCCCGAGTCGGGCGAGCCGTCGCCCTGGGTGTTGGATATCAATGAAATCGGCTTCGACAAGGGGCGGGTCGGCCTGTCGGACGCGATCCTGCAGGCCGACCTGACCGTGGTGGTCGACCCCTTGGGCAAACCGGTGCCTTTCGCCGATGTCGCGGGCGCTTCCTTCTTGCCGGAGGATGCGGCCGCCACGGCGCCGCGCGACTACGTTTTCGGCTGGAAGGCCGAGGGCAAATACAAGGGCCTGGCGACCAAGGGCGAAGGCAAGGTGGGCGGCATGCTCGCCTTGCAGGACCCCAGGCAGCCCTTCCCGGTGCAGGCCGATGTGACAATCGGCGGCACCAAGGCAGCGGTCGCCGGCACGCTGACCGACCCGGTGAACCTGGGCGCGCTGGACCTGCGGCTGAAACTCTCCGGGGGGTCGATGGCGCAACTGTACCCGCTGACTGGCGTGACCCTGCCGGACACGCCGCCGTATTCGACCGACGGCCATCTGGTGGCCAAGCTGCGCAACGCCGGCGGCGCCGTCTTCGATTACCGCGACTTCAACGGCCGGGTCGGCGGCAGCGACCTGCACGGCGACGTGTCGTTCGCGTTGAGCGCGCCGCGTCCCAAGCTGACCGGCAAGCTGACGTCCAGGCAGTTGCGCATGGAAGACCTGGGGCCGCTGATCGGCGTGCCCTCGGGCAAGCAGGCGCCGGCCCAGGACAAGCCCAAGGATGCGCCGGCCAAGCGGGCCGGCGGCAAGGTCCTGCCGACCCAGGCGTTTCGTACCGATCGCTGGCGCGACATGGACGCCGACGTGGCGCTGGAGGCCGGCCGCATCGTCCATGACGCCAAGTTGCCCCTGTCCGATCTGTCGGTCCATCTGGTGCTGCAGGACGGCCAGCTGACGCTGGACCCGCTGCGCTTCGGCATGGCGGGCGGCAGCATGGCCGCGACGGTGCGGCTGGACGGTTCCCAGCAGACGCTTACGGGACGCGTCGACATGCATGCGCGGCGGCTGCGCCTGAAGCAGTTGTTTCCCTCCGCGCAGGCCATGCAGAAGACGCTGGGCGAACTCAATGGCGACCTGGCGTTGTCCGGCACCGGCAATTCGGTGGCCGCGCTGCTGGGATCGGCCAGCGGTGATGTGAAGATGCTGGTCAACGATGGCGTGATCAGTCGCAGCCTGATGGAGATCGCCGGACTCAATGTCGGCAATTATGTGGTCTCCAAACTGTTCGGTGACGACGAGGTGAAGATCAACTGCGGCGCCGCGGATCTGTCGATGAAGAACGGCGTGATGACACCGCGCGTATTCGTGTTCGACACCGAGAACGCGCTGATCAACATCACAGGCACCACCGATTTCAAGAACGAGAAACTGGATCTGGACATCACGCCGGACAGCAAGGGTTTTCGCATCTTCTCGCTGCGTTCGCCGCTGTACGTGCGCGGCACCTTCGGATCGCCGGACGTGGGCGTGCACGTGGGACCGCTGGCGGCGCGTGGCGCGGGCATGGTGGCGTTGGGCGTGATCCTGACGCCCGCCGCCGGCCTGCTGGCCCTGATCGCGCCCAGCACGACCGACGACAATTCTTGCGGCACGCTGCTCAAGCAGATGCGGACACCGCCCAAGGCGCCCGCGCCCAAGGGCAAGTAGGCGCGGTCAGCGCGGCAGCGCCATGCGCGCGCCGTCCGCGGCATGGTTGTCCGCCACGCAGACCGCGTTGCGGCCGTGGTTCTTGGCGTAGTAGAGGGCGCGGTCGGCGCGTTGCATGACTTCGTCCAGCGTCGCGCCATGGGCGGGGTAGCAGGCCACGCCGGCCGACAGGGTGATGGGCGCGGGCAGGCCCGTGTCGGTCCCCAGCCGTTCGAGTTTCAGGCGCAGGCGCTCGGCGGCGCCCACCGCGGCCGCCAGCGACGCGCCGGGCATCAGCATCACGAATTCCTCGCCGCCGCTGCGGGCGACGGTGTCGCCGCCGCGTGAACCTTCGGTCAGCAACGCCGCCAGGATCTGCAGGGCGCGGTCGCCGGCGGCGTGGCCGTAGCGGTCGTTGATGTTCTTGAAGTGATCGATGTCCAGCGCCACGATGGCCAGCGGCGTCTCGGCCGCCTGCAGCAACGCCATGGCCTCATTCAGGCCACGCCGGTTCAGCAGGCTGGTCAGGGTGTCGGTGGTGGACGCGCGGCGCAGGTCGCGGATCTTGTGCTGGATCGACGTCAGTCCCATCAACAGCGCGCGCTTGAGCTGCGAGGCCTCGAAATACCAGGAGCGCACCTTGCGGATGCGCTCGGCGGAATCGGGGTCCTGCATGCGCTTGGCAATGCCGGCCAGCTCGCCGAGCGGGCGGGCGATCCAGCGCGACAGCAACCAGATCAGCACGATCGACATCACCAGCAACGGCAGGGTGTTGCGCGCCGTCGCCATCAGCAGATCGTTCAGCGGCAGCAAGGTGCTGGCGACCGGCCGTTGCGCGATGATGGTCCAGCCGGTGCTGGGCACGGGCGCATAGCCTGCCAGGATCGCGTTGCGGGAGGCGTCGGTGAAACGGATTTCGCCGGTCTCGCCGCGCAACGCGGCGGCCAGCGCGGCCTTGTCGGCGGACGCCTGGCCGAGGCGGCTGCGGTCCGGATGGTAGATCAGGGTGCCATCGCGCGACAGCACGTACAGCAGGGAATCGTCGCGGTTGAAATGCTGGCCCAGCAGGCGGTCCAGCACGTTGTCCTCGTGCAGGTAAAGCGTGCCGGCGATATAGCCGAGATAGCGGTAGTCGCGCGAGAAGATGGGATGGGTGTACAGGATCAGCCAGCGCCCGTTGCTGGCGCGAAACGGTTCGCTGATGAATGGCCGCCGCGTGGTCAGCGCCGTCCTGGCGGCGTCGCTGGTCATGTGCTGGCCCCGCAGCTGCGGATACGAGGTCGACACCGCCAGCACCTCGCCTTGCGCCGATACCACGAAGCTGGAGTTGAAATGGCCCAGCTGCTCTTCCTGGCGGCGGGTTTCCGACGCCATGAGTCCGGGATGGGTCTCCATGTCCGCCAGCACATCGGCGCTATAGGCCAGGTGCCGGCGCAGGTCGCCCAGGAAATATTCGGTGGTGGCCGCCAGCTTGGCCGCGTAGACCCGGTTGCTCTCGAGCGCGTTATGCAGCAGCAGGTCGCGCTGCACCAGGTAGCTGGCATGCAGGCCCGCCGCCAGTACCAGGAAGATCGACAGCAGGCTGATCCAGAGGATGAGGCGCCGTAGGTCGATGCGGAGCATGGAAGGGGGCGTCAGGCGTGGGCCCGGCCGGAGGGCGGGTCGGATTGGGGCGCGCTGCCCGTGAGCGCATCCCAGGCGCACATTGCCTGGCGCGCCACGGCTTGCAGGGTCTTGCGGCTGGCGCCGTCGCGCGCCTGGATCGACATTCCGTGAAGGATCGTGGTGTAGAACGCCGCGAGGCCTTTCAGGTCGGCCCCCGCGGGCAGCTCGCCGGCGCTGGCGGCAGCGGTCAGGCGGGCGAGGATGCGGCTTTGCATTTCGCGGCGGTTGTCGCCCAGGAAGACGCCCACGCCGTCGTGGCTTTCCGCGCCGGACGGCGCGCCCAGCACGATCAGGCAACCGGGCGGGGCGCCAGGGGCGGTGAAGCGCTCGGCCGCCGCCAGCAGCATGCCGCAGACCCCTTCGCGGGCGGTGGCGCCCGCCGCCAGCGCGCGGCGCGAAGCGGCGCCATCGGTGTCGCGATAAAGCTGCACGGCCTCGCGAAATAGTCCTTCTTTTGAGCCGAATGCGCCGTAGAGGCTGGGCGAGTTGATGCCCATCGCGGCCGTCAGATCGGTTAGCGATGCTCCTTCGTATCCCTTCGACCAGAAGACTTCCATGGCCTTGCGCAAGGCCTGGGCTCGGTCGAAGTTCCGGGGGCGCCCACGTTCTGCCATATGCGCATGATTTTACTCGGGACAGATATTTTGTGTTGATCGATAAAAAAATCATTGACGTCCGTTCGTGGGCGTCGGATCATATTTGTACTGATCACTACAAATTAAGGTTGAACCATGCAGAATCTGAACGGAAAAGTGGCTTTCGTAACCGGCGGCAGCCGCGGCATCGGCGCGGCGATCGTGCGGCGCCTGGCGGCGGATGGCGCCGACGTCGCCTTCACCTATGTCAGCGCGTCGTCGCGCGACAGCGCTGCCGCGCTGGCACGCGAACTGGAAGCCGGCGGCCGCCGCACGCGGGCCATCCAGGCGGATTCGGCCGATCCGGCGCAGGTGCGCCAGGCGGTGGAGCAGGCCATCGACGAACTGGGGCCGGTGGACGTGCTGGTGAACAACGCGGGCATCTTCCTCGCCGGCCCGCTGGGCGAGGTCACGCTGGAAGACTACGAGCGCACCATGAACATCAACGTGCGCGCGCCATTCGTAGCCATCCAGGCGGCGCAGGCGTCGATGCCGGATGGCGGGCGCATCATCAATATCGGCAGTTGCCTGGCGGAACGCTCGGGCCGCGCGGGCGTGACGCTGTACTCGGCCAGCAAGTCGGCGTTGCTGGGAATGACGCGTGGACTGGCGCGCGACCTTGGCGCGCGCGGCATCACCGCCAACGTGGTGCACCCGGGGCCCATCGACACCGACATGAACCCGGCCGACGGCGAACGCGCCGGCGACCTGGTGGCGGTGCTGTCACTGCCACATTACGGTGAGACGCGCGACATCGCGGGCATGGTCGCCTTCCTGGCCGGGCCGGACGGGCGCTACGTGACGGGAGCCAGCCTGGCGGTGGATGGCGGCTACGCGGCCTGATCGCGGCGCTTCGGTTGTCCCCGGCTGGCAACTTTTTGCGGCGGATCGACAACCGACTTGCACATTTAAAAAAAGCTCCCTATAATCTCGCTTCTTCGCAGTTCAAACACAACGAAACGCAGCGGCAACGACGCGAAAGCGCCGGGTCCCAAGCAGATGTGGATGAGCATGCAGGGCTGTTAGCTCAGTTGGTAGAGCAGCGGACTCTTAATCCGTAGGTCGAGTGTTCGAGCCACTCACAGCCCACCAGAATTCCTAATGAAATCTACGCCCTGGTTGCCTGGCAACCAGGGCGTTTTTCATTGCCCGGCTGAGCCACCTGGGCTGGTCCCCTCAGCTCGGGGAGCGCGGTGCGGTAGCGATGCCCGGCGGCGGTTCTGCACAGGTCCGATCATCCAGAGGCGAACATGCCCTGGTAAGGCCACGAGCCAGTCACAGTTACAGTCACAGTCACAGTCACAGTCACAGTCACAGTCACAGCGCACCAGGATTCAAGCAAGCGTCCACCCTTTGCGGTGGGCTTTTTGTTTTGTGGAGTCAGTGCTTGGACGGCGTGTCGGCGCCGGGAGTGCCGGTGCCGGTGCCGGTGCCGGCGCCCGCCCCGCCACCGCGAAACTGACGCGGCTGCACGCCGCTGTATCGCTTGAACGCGATCGAGAACGCGGCTTCGGATCGATATCCCACCTGCCAGGCGATCTGGCCGACCGATGCCGAGGTATCGGCCAACAGCCTTGATGCTTCCTGCATTCTGATGCGCGTGACGTAGCTGAAGAGACCTTCACGCAGTTCGCGCTGCGCCGCGGCGATCAAACGCGAGCGCGATGTTCCCGCCACGTCGGCGAGCATTTCCAGCGTCCAGGGCCGGGAGATATCGCGATGGAACTCGCGCAAGGCCGCCGCCACTCGGGAGTGATCCGGCAGCGATATCCACGCGGGCAGCGTGGGCGTATGCGAGGCGATGTAATGGCGGATCAGGTTGAGCACGGCCAACTCGGCCTGGCGCAACGCCACCGCTCGAAATCCCGGGCGCTGCCAGGTCAGCTCGTCGCGAATGGCATCCGTTGCCTGGCTCAACCACGCCGGCAGTTCGTCGAAATCCAGCAGCAACACGTCCGGCAGCGCGTCGAACAGCGACGTGTTCGCACCCCTTGCCGGCGCCATTCCCACGAAAAACGTCGATGTCACGCCCGTTTCGGGGGATTCCCCGAACGCGATCGTCTGGAAGCGGTCGGCCTTGGCGGGGTTGCGCAGATCGACGGGCTGATTGGGCCGGGTGAGCAGCGAATCCTGGACGAGGTGTTCCTGCGCACGCAGGATCAGGCACACGCTTTTGTCGCGCAGGGTTTTGCGTTGTCCGGACCGCGTCATGAACAGACTGCAGGCCGCGCCGGTGAAGACATACATCGAGACTGGCCATACGCCGCCCGGCATATGCACGGCCCATGGATTGCTCGATTGTGCCTGGCCTGCTTCGATCTCGGCGAAGCGGCACGTATCAAGCGCAGCGGTTATCGGGTCCATTTTCCGTATTCCATCGATCCTGCCCGGCAATTCCTCCGGCGCCGGTTGTCATTCCCGACTCCAGGGGATAAGGGAAGCACCGCGGGCCGCCGCGCGCAATCCGTGGATCCCCTAGCGTGGTTCAGACCCTGCCATACCCGAACGGCTCTCTTGCGAAAGGAAACGAGTCCCTCGCAATGCTGGAGAAAACCATACTAGCGCCAGACCGACGTGCAAGCGCCTCGCATACCGGAGACACCAGGGCGGGGCGCGGCAAGCACGACGGATTGCCGACCTATTTTCAAAAGAACGATGCAATCTCTCGACACCCCCGATCTGAAATCGGCCGACTTTCTCGCCGACCGCTATCCCACCTATCGCAGGCTGCAGAAGGATTTTCCGCTTTTCGATATCGAGATCAACGGGGAAAGTTGCAAAGTCCTGACGCGGTACCGCGACGTCGACGCGGTGCTGCGCAACCCCTTGGCCACGGTGCAGCAGGCGCCTGGCGAATTCCCCGAACGGATCGGCAAGGGCGCCGCGTCGCGCTTTTACCGTGAATCGCTGCCGAATATCGACGCGCCGGACCATACGCGTATCCGACGCATCGTCACGCCCGCGTTCAATCCAAAGACCGTGGCCAACATGCGCGGCTGGGTGGAGAAGGTCATCGTGGACCATCTGGACAGGCTCGCCGGCGCCGGCGAGATCGATTTCGTCTCGGCGTTCGCGGATCCAGTGCCGGCAGAGATCGCGTGCCGGCTGCTGCATGTGCCGGTTTCGGATGCCGCCGAACTGTTCGCGCGGCAGCATGGCCTGAACGCGGTGCTGAGCGTGGCTGACATCACGCCGGAGCGCCTGGCCGAAGCGGATGCGTCCGCGGCCTTCTACTACGAGTACATGGATGATGTGCTGGATGCGCTCAAGGGAAAACTGCCGGAAGATGATTTCGTCGGTGCGTTGATGGCGGCCGAAGACGCGGACAACGGCCTGACCCGATCCGAACTGGTCACGACCCTGATCGGTTTTCTTGTCGCCAGTTATCACACGACCAAGGTGGCGATGAGCAATGCGGTGCTGGCCTTCCTGAACCATGACGACGAGAGGGCCCGCCTGGTCGCGCAGCCGGATCTCGCCCGCACGGCTTGGGAAGAATCGTTGCGCTACGACGCTCCCGTGCATTTCGTGCACCGCTACGCATCGGAAGCGTTTGTGGTCGGTGGCAGCGAAGTCAAAAAGGGCCAGCGCCTTTTGCTGGGACTTCATGCGGCGAGCCGCGACGAGGCCCGCTTTCCCCATGCCGACCGATTCGTGATCGACCGTTCCGACAACCGTCATCTGGCTTTCGCGGGGGGAGGGCACTTCTGTCTGGGGTCGCAGCTTTCCCGCCTTGAGGGCGATGTCCTGCTGCGAACGATCTTCCAGCGCTTTCCCCGGATGCGCCTGACGGAGACCCGACTCGATCGCGTGCCGGACCTGACCTTCCCGATGTTGTTGCGCATGACGGTCGATCTGCGCGGCTCGGAAGGTTGAGCGATCATGAACCAGGTCATCGTACAGATACAGGGCGGCATGTGTTGCGGGTTTGGCAACTGCGCAGGCCTTTGTCCTCAAGTGTTCAGGCTCGACTATGAGACGAATCGCGCACAATTGGTGCCCGATGCGCAGCTCGATGTCCATGCCGAGCAGATCGCGCGGGCGGCGAGCGAGTGCCCGACGCAGGCGATCTTCTTTTTTCGCTCCGGCGACGACGCGTGGGCATAGCATGGACGACCAGACCCGACGCCGCGCGATGAGCGAATGGCGGCCCATGCGCCTGGCGGACCGCTATCGCCTGGCCGAACGGATATTCGCGCTCAAACTCGTGGACGAACATGGCGCGTCGCTCTCCGAAATCGCGCCTGGCGATCATGTCGAGGTGCGGGTGCCGGGCGGCACCCGGGCGTACTCCTTGTGCAATGCCCCCGGCGAGCGCGACCACTACTTGCTGGGCATCCACCATTCGTCGTTGCACGGTGGCGCGCATTATCTGTGCGACACCTGCGACGTGGGCGACACGCTGCAGGTGAGAGGGCCTGGCAATTTCTTTTCCCTGTCGCCCCAGCACCGGCGCATCGTGCTGGTTGCGGGAGGTATCGGCATCACGCCCATCATCTCGATGGCGCAGCATCTGGCATCGCAGGGGCTGGACTTCGAGATGCACTACTGCGCGCGCAGCTATGCCGCCGCCGCGTTCGTGGATCGTATCGATGCCAGCGCCTACCGTGATCGGGTCCGCTATCACTTCGACGATGATCCCGCGCACCAGAAGCTGGACCTCGACGCGCTTTTCAGCGGCCTGGGCGCAGACCAGCACGTCTATCTGTGCGGCCCCAACGCCATGCTTGCCGAGGCCTTGACGCTGCGTGAGCGCTACGCCCTGTCCCATCGCCTGCACTATGAGCGTTTCGGCGCAAGCCCGTCGGATTCGACAGGCGCAGCCGTGGATACTGGCTTCGAGGTGTGCACGGCGCGCAGCGGAAGGCGCATCGAAGTGCCCGTGGGTTGCTCGATAGCTACCGCGCTGAACCGGGCAGGTGTCGAGGTGCCGCTGTCCTGTGAACAGGGCGTCTGCGGCATGTGCCTGACGCGGGTGCTCGACGGCATCCCGGACCATCGCGACGACGTGCTCTCCGATGCGGAGCGCGCGGCCAACGACGTCATCCTGCCTTGCGTATCGCGCGCGAGATCGGCCGTGCTCACGCTGGATCTGTGAAACGGCCTGGCGCTGCCTGGAATCTCCGTTCGGAAGCACCCTCATCCACCCTTCAGGAAAGAAGATGAAGCTAGCCATGTTCCGCGAAGGCGGCAAGGACCGCATCGGCGTGGTCGAAGCAGACACGATTGTCGACGTGACCGCCGGTTTGCCGTCGCTGTCGCCGGATCTCTTCGACTGGCTGCCCGGCCTGGCCACTTCCTGGCAAGTGCTGGCGCTGCTGGCGCGGGAATCGAAGACGCGCTTGCCCTTGTCCTCGGTCCGGTTGTTGCCGCCGATCCGGCGTCCGTCGACGTTTCTGGCGATTGGCGGCAACTACGAATCCCATCTGCGCGAAATCGCCCGTTTGAAGATACAGGTCGGCGAGCACCAGGTCTGGTTCAACAAGCAGGTCTCCTGTATTTCCGGGCCGTTCGATGACCTCGTCATCCCGGCCGGCATGTCGACGCTCGACTACGAGGTGGAACTGGCGGTGATCATCGGTCGCCGCTGCCGCAATGTTCCGGCGCGGCATGCCGTCGACTACATCGCCGGCTATACGGTCTGCAACGATGCCAGCGTCCGTGAACGGCATGGCCGCAGCCCGACCATGACGCTGGCCAAGTCATTCGATTCGCTGGGGCCGTTGGGGCCCTGGATGACGACGGTCGATGAGATTCCGGACCCGCATGCGCTGCGGATCCGCACTTGGGTCAATGGCGACTTGCGGCAAGACGGCAGCACGGCGGACATGCGTTTCAACATCTTCGAGCAGATTGAAGAACTGAGCCACGCCATGACGCTGGAGCCCGGCGACGTGCTGGCCACGGGTACGCCGGCCGGTATCGGAGCCGCGCGCCAGCCTCCCATTTTCCTCGCGCCTGGAGACGTCGTGCGCATGCAGATCGAAAACATCGGAGAAATCGAGAACCGGGTGGTGGCTGCGGGCTCGGTTCGCGCCTGACCCGTTTCGCCGCAAGATCGGTGCCCTCCAGCGGGACGGCCATCAACATCCATTTCAAATTGAGCGACAGATCATGCTGTGTATCACCTTTGACAATTTCGGCAGCGCGGCGGGTGAACAGCTGCCATGGGGGTGCCCCGCGGACGTGCCGTCGGCGGAGTGGGATGCCTACAACAGGCTTGGGCTTGAACTGGGCCATCCGCGCATTCTCAAGCTGCTGGCGGATCTGAAAATCCGTTGTACCTATTTCGCGGAAGGGTATGCGGCCGAGCGGTATCCGGAAGAGATGAAGCGCTGGCATGGCGCGGGCCACGAAATCGCGTTTCATGGCTGGCGGCATGAATCGTGGCTGGACATTGCTTCGCGTGAGGAGGAAAACCGCCTGATTGAACGCGCGGTGACGAGCATCCGTACTCTGACCGGCGAGGCGCCGGTGGGGTTTCGGCCGCCGGGGCTGGCCATCAATGGTTGGACCGACGATGTGCTGCAAGCGCATGGCATCCGATATGTGTCGCAGGCACTTCCTGCGACCGACGGCGGCGCATCCAGCCGCGCGTCGACGGTCGTGAGCCGGCTCGACGTTCTGCCCACCGAGCCCGCGCTGATCGATGGCGCCATGATCCATCCGCGCTTTGGCGGGATCTTCGGCGCGCTCGATGACGCCGCCGCCTACGACAAGTTCTATCAATTGGCGGTGGCCCACGAGACCTCCCGGCCGCAGGAGCCCTGGGTGCTGGTGGTGCATCCGTTCACATCAGGCAACCGGGCATGGTTCGGATTCGAAGACTTCATGAGACGCCTGGCAGGTGAGTTCGGTTCCTCTCGTTTCGGGCTGGCCAGGGACCTGGCGTCAAAAACGACGGCGGCAGGCGCGGGCCCGCGCTGATGCGGGACGGGCCTTTGCAGGCGCAGTGATCAGGGTCCATGCAGGACGCTGGCAGGACCCGGCCATGCCGGGCGGATTTCAAAAACAGAAAACACGAACAAGGGAGACAAACCATGAGGCGACTCATCATTCCAGGCATGCTGGCCCTGGCGCTGTCGCGCGGCGTGATGGCCGCGCAGGGCGTGACATTTGGCGGTCCGGTCGGCGGTACCGACATACAAAGCGCCTACCTGCCGCCTGAGGCCGGGTTCTACGGCTCGCTCATCGCCGTGGGCGCATATGGAGACAGGTTCTATGACAACGCCGGAATGAGTCCGACCACCTCGGTGCGCCTGCCAGGCGGGATCGCCGAGTTCGGCCTGCTCTACGTCTATCCCCAAAAACTGTTCGGCGGCACCTTGGCCAGTTCCGTCGCCTCCGGGTATTCCTGGGGCAGCATTACCGTCAATGGCAAGCGCCAGAATTTCCAGGGCATGAACGACATCTATACCGACGTCCTCATGTGGAGCAAGCACCTGGGGACTATCGAGGGGGGCAGGCCGCGAGGGCTGACGATGAAGTTGGGATACTCGATGGTGCTGCCCACCGGCAAATACGATTCCGCCGATCTGTATTCACCAGGACGCCATACCTACTACTACATCCCGAACGGCGCGTTCACCTATCTGACCGGCCCCAACTTCCTGGGCGATGGCACGGAGTTCAGCATGAGCTACTTTCTGGACATCGCTGGCAAGAACTCCGCGAACGGCTACAAGAACGGCCTGGTCGCGGACGTCGATGTCGCGGTCAGCGAAGTGGTCGGCCGGTGGCAGTTGGGCGTGGCGGGCTACTACGCACGGCAGTTGACCGACGACAAAGTCAATGGAGAGCGCAGGTCGGGGAACCGGTTCGCCGGCGCGGCGGTGGGACCGGTGGTGTCGTACAACATTCCCGACTGCAAGTGCAGCGTCAAGTTCAAAGCTCAATTTTCCGTGTTCACGCGCAATTCGCTGGCGCCCAATGCGGCCTATCTGTTTTTCAACAAGGCATTCAACTAGAGGGCCAGGCTCCAGCCACGGCCTTACCGGGCGGATCCTCGCCCGGTAAGGCGTCTTCTCGTGCCTGTCGGACCCGGCGGGCACGGATTCCGCGGGTAGCCTGCGGGGCTAGAAATCCGCCGCCATCGCCGCGGCGTCAGCCCGGCCGCGCGCAATGGTCTCCGTCGCCCTGCCATCCCAGGTGTGTTCCACCATCAGGCGCCGGATCTCCTTGACGCCGATGAAGCGGAGCCAGAAGTCGAGATAGTCGGCCTGGTGCGCGAAGCCGGGGCTGGCCGCGTACGTGGATGGATCGTGGCCCTGTCCGCGCACGTGGATGACCAAGGCGCGCGGGATGCCGAGCAGCGGTTCGTAGGCTTTGCCGTCGAAGCCGAACAACATTCCGCGCTGGCTGACCAGGTCGATCAGCTGCTTGAGCTTGTAGGGGTAGTCGAAATTCCACATCGGCACCCCCAGGACGATCCGGTCCGCTTGCTGGAAGCGCCGCGCGAGCGCGCCGATGCGTGTCCAGATCGACGCTTCGGCAGGGTCCAGCGGTTCTTTCGACACGCCTTTGTACTTGGCGCCTATCGCCTTGCCGTCGAATTCCGGCAGGTCTTCCTCCCAGACATTCAGCGTATCGACCTGCAGCGCGGGGCAGGCCTTGCCGTAGGCATCGATGAAGGCGTTGGCGATGGAGATCGACGCGGAGCGGGGGCCGCGCGGGGAGGATTCGATGTTCAAGAGACGCATGCTGCGTGATCCGGAGAAGGGCGGGAAGGGCCGGCCGCGGCCAATCACGCCACGCCGGGCAAGGTAATTGCAATTGCAATTGTTTCGAAGGCAATTTTATCGTGACCCGATTCAATTGCAAGCCCGGCCGCTCCGCGCGTTCGCGCGCCGCCGGACGGCACGTTTTCGTGATCGTGGCGATCGCCCGCACTGCCCTGGATCGCGCCGCGCACGCCTGCCGTGCCAACTTCGCGCAGGCCTGCCAGCATTAAGGTTCAACTTAAAGGTACTTGTATCCAGGCTAAATCACGGCCAGCGGCCATGTCTCTATAGTGGTGCCATCGAATTCCAAGGAGTATTGCCATGTCCGCCGTTGCCGCGCCCGCCGCCTATCCCCGTGTCGTGCTGTTCGATCTGTTGACCGCGTTGCTGGATTCCTGGACGGTGTGGAATGCCGCCGCGGGGTCCGAGGCGCGGGGCCGGGCCTGGCGCGCGGAATATCTGCGCCTGACCTATGGCTGCGGCGCCTACCAGCCGTATGAGCAACTGGTCGAGGCGGCGGCCTTGGCGGTCGGATTGCCGGCCAGCGCGCCGGCGGCGTTGGAGGCGGGTTGGGATCAGCTTGCGGCGTGGGATGGAGCGCGGGAGTTGCTGGCTGCCTTGCGGCCGCACTGCCGGCTGGGCGTGGTGACCAATTGTTCGAGGCGCCTGGGACACCGCGCGGCGGACCTGCTGGGCGTGGATTGGGACGTGGTGGTGACTTCGGAAGAGGCGGGCTACTACAAGCCGGACCCGCGGCCCTACCAGCTGGCCCTGGCGCGCCTGGAAACGCCGGCATCGCAGGCGGCGTTCGTGGCGGGTTCCGGATATGACCTGTTCGGCACCAGCAAGGTGGGGCTGGCCACCTACTGGCACAATCGTGTCGGCCTGGCATTGCCGGCGGGCGCGCCGGCGCCCGCCGCGCAGTCGGCGCGACTGGAAGATGCGTTGCCGTGGCTGGCCCGGTTCGGCGGGGCCGGCCGCGACGGTACAAACTGTTGCGCGTAGCCGGCTGACACGGGGGACGGACCTGGGCTTAACATGATCCTGCCGGCATGGTGCCGGCGCACCGACAGGATCGTGGAGGTTGTCATGCACTCAAGAACAATGCTCAAGCGTATCGCTGTAGTCGCGGCATCGGGCGCCCTGCTGGCGGGTTGCGCCACCCAGCAGCAAACCAATACCGCCGTGGGGACCGGGGCCGGCGCCGCCGTGGGGGCCGGCATCGGCGCCCTGATCGGCCATGGCACCGGCGCGGCCGTGGGCGCCGGCATCGGCGCGGTGGCCGGCGGCCTGATCGGCTACAACTGGAAGGTGGTGAAGGACGATGTGCAGCGGTCGGGCGCGACTTCGCTGGGCATCGACGTGGTCGAAATGCCGGATGGCAGCCTGAAGGTCAATATTCCCAGCAATGTGTCCTTCGACACCGACAAGACCGATCTCAAGCCGGCGTTGCTGCCGGTGCTGGACAGCGTGGCGCGTTCGCTCAACCAGCATCCCGAGTTGCGCGCCAAGGTGGTGGGCCATACCGACAGCACGGGCGCGTTGGCGCACAACCAGACCCTGTCGGTGAACCGGGCGCGCAGCGTGACGGATTATCTGTCGCGCCAGGGCGTGGCGGCGACACGGCTTTCGGTCGAGGGACGCGGACCCAGCGATCCGATCGGCGACAATGCCACCGCCGAAGGCCGGGCGCTGAATCGCCGGGTCGAAGTCTATCTGTACGCGGTCAAGTCGTAGCGGAGTTCACCATGAGCATGTTCCCCCCAGCCCGCATTGGCACCGACACCGCGGTCGCCGCCCTATCCGGTTGGCAGGCGGTGGCGATGCGCGACGCCATCGAAAAGCGCTTCCGGTTCCCCAATTTCAACGCCGCTTTCGGCTTCATGGCGCGCGTGGCCATGTTCGCCGAGAAGCTCAATCACCACCCCGAATGGACCAATGTCTACAACCGGGTGGACGTCATGTTGACCACGCATGACGCGGGCGGCGTGACCGAGCTGGATGTGCGCATGGCGCAATTCATGGACGAGGCCGCCGCGCAGATGGGCGCGACCGCGCCGAAAGCAGGCATCTAGAACGCAGCGGGAAGGCAGTCCGCCCGCCCGCCGGCGGGCGGACGAGCCGGCGGCGCTCAGTCTTGCGGCGCCTCGGGGCGTTCGCGCTGGTGCGCGATCAGGCGGTCGAGCATGTCGCCCAATTGGCGTTGCTCTTCGGCGCTCAGGCAGCCGAAGATATCCTGGTTGCGGCGCGCGATCAGGTCGATGATGCGTCGATACTGCGCCTGGCCGGTGGGGGTCAGGGACAGCACGACGCCGCGGCCGTCCGCGGCCGAATCCTTTTTCTCGATCAGCCCGCGCCCGGCCAGGGCCTGGGCCGAGCGGCTGGCCTGGCCCTTGTTCAGGTTGGCGGCCCGGGCCAGGTCGTTGACCGATAGCGGCGCGTAGCGGCCGATGGCCGCCAGGCAGCGCGCTTCCCCCAGCGGGATGCCGCAATCTTCCAGGTAGGCGCGATTCGTGTCCCGGTCGGTGATCTTGTTGATCACGTGGAGGCGATAGGTCAGGAATCGTTCGAGGGCGGGCGTGGTCACGTCGGGCTGTCGGCGGTGGCGGCGGGATAGTTTGCCACAGGGGCGGCGCACGCGGCCTCGGCCTGCGCCAGCAAGGCCGAGGCCGCCTGGGCGTCGGGCAGGCGCGCCAGCGCCGACAGGCCCAGGATCGACAGGAACAGCGGCGCCCGCGCTTCGCCCACCCGTGTCAGGGCCTGCGCCATCCGGGTGTAGACCTGGTCCAGTTGGTCGTCGTTCATGGTTGTGTCTCCTGGCGGGACGATTCGAGCATGGGGTAGTAGGGCGCCAGTGCGGCGCGCAGGGACGTTGCGTCGGGCATGGCCCAGCGGCCCATCACGTAGCCGTCCGGGCGCAGCAGCCAGGCCGTGCCGGGTTGCGCGCCAAAGCGGTCGTGCAGATGCCCGTGCGGATCGCTCCAGGCGCCCGGCGCGGGCCCGCCCACCACGATCGTGACCAGCGGGCCGGGGGCCTGGCGGGTGGCGGCGGCCAGCCTTTGCAGGCCAGCGGCCATCGCCGCATCCGGCGCGCAGGCCAGCAGCACGAAGCCCTGGCCGAAACAAGCGCTGAGGTAGCGCGGAACGGCGTCGGCATCGGCCAGCAGCAGGTCGGGAGCCGGCTGGCCGGGCGCGGCGGCCAGGGGCTGCGCGGCGGCATCGTCCGCCAGGTTCAGCGGCGAGCCCTCGTAGGAGATGGGGGCGGACTGGCGCGGATTGATCAGCGGCCGCACCCGCTCGTCGCTCAAGGCCAGCCGCAGCGCGGCCTCGCGCATCAGCCGAAAGCCGAAGTCGGGGGGCGCCATGAATTCGGTGCTCTTGGCGCCGTAGGCCAGGTTCTGGCGGGTGGCGTGGACGCGTTCGTCGCTGTAGCTGTCGAGCAGGCTGTCGGGCGCCTGGCCGCGCAGGACCCAGGCCAGCTTCCAGGCCAGGTTGCCGGCATCGTCCAGGCCCGAATTCAGGCCGCGCACGCCGAAGATCGGCACCAGGTGGGCGGCGTCGCCCGCGAACAGCACGCGGCCATGGCGGTAGCGCTCCAGCGTCAGGCATTTGGCGTTGTAGAGCGAGATCCAGAGCGGCTTCCATGGCGCTGTTTCGCCAATCATGTCCAGATGGCTCTGCACGCGGGGCAGCACGTTGCCGGGGGCGACGGCGTCGGCCGCGTCTTCGTCGTCGCGGATCTGATAGTCCACCCGCCAGACATTGCCGGGTTGGCGGTGCATCAACAGCGTCGAGCCGGGATTGGAGGGCGGATCGAACCAGGCCAGGCGTTCCACCGGCCGGTGGGACGCCTGCTCGATATCGACGATGACGTAGCGGCCTTCGTATTGCATGCCCTCCAGCTTCAGGCCGAGCGCTTCGCGCACGCTGCTGCGCCCGCCATCGCAGGCCACCAGCCAGTCGGCCCGCAAGGCATGGCGGTGTCCGGCGATGTCCACATCGACCTGCACGCCGTCCGCCGTCGAGCGCACGCCGACGGCGCGGGCGGACCAATGCAGTGCCGCCGGGCCTGGCTGGCGCTGCAAGGCCTGATGGGCGTATTCCTCGACGAAGTACTGCTGGATGTTGACCATGGGCGCGAAGCGCTGCAGCGGGTCGTGCGGCATTTCGAAGTGCAGCACTTCGCGGTCGCGGTAGTAGCTGCGGCCGCCGGTCCAGGGCAGTCCGGTGGCATTGAGCGCCGCGTCGGCGCCGATCCAGCCGAGTATTTCCTGCGAGCGGCGCGAGATGCAGATGGCGCGGCTGCCGTCGCAATAGCCGTCGTCGGCTTCCAGCGTGAGCGAGGCGATGCCGTAGTGCGCGAGCAGGGCGGCCAGGGTGAGCCCCACCGGACCGCCGCCGACGATCAGGACGGGCACGTGGGCAGGCAGTGTCATCAGGTCTCCGATAGTTGGTTGTTTGCGCAACTATATAATCGAAATGGTTGAGTGCGCAACCATTTCGACTGGACCAAAAAAAAACCGCCGGCGAGGGCGGGTTCCGTGTGGCGCGATGGCGTTCAGTTGCGCACTTCAGTTGCGTACGTAATAGATGCGCATCGCCTGCTGTTTCTGGTTGCCGTCCATGACGCGCAGCACCACGACCTTGGGCGTGAAGCCGTCCGGCAACTTCAACTGGCCCAGGGCGTAGTCGTAACGGTCGACGTTGAGGGCGGGGCCTTCCGGCGTGACGGTGGCGGCGCGGCCATTGGAGTAGCTGCCATCGATCGAGAAGGTGAGCGTGCCCTTGAAGGGCGCGCCGGTGCGCTCTTCGCGCATCACCAGCACCTGGTAGTCGAGCAGGCCGGGCTGGCGCTTGAAGGTGGCCGAGCGGATGCCCAGGTTGCCGCCGCGCGGATCGGGCGGCATGGCGTCCTGGAACAGCACCAGTTCCTTGTTCAACGTGTCCAGCTTGGCGCGGGCGTCGGCCAGGTCCGCGGTGAGCTTTTCATGGCCGGATTTGTTGGCGTCGCGCTGCTGCGTGGCTTCTTCGAGCTGGCTTTGCAGGCGCTGGTTTTCCAGCTTGGAGGCGCTGAGTTCGGTGTGCAGTTGTTCGGATTGCTCGACGGTCAGCCGCTGCGGGCCGTAGTTGGTCTGCAGGAAGAGCACGCCGCCCGCGCCGAGGGCGATGCCCACCAGCAGCAGGACCAGCCAGCGCGGCATGCGGCGCGTGCGTTGGCCGGGTTGGTATACGGAGGGCTTGAATACGGCCCGTTGCGATCTTCCAAACATCCCCATTCCTAGAAAACGTCCTGTGTGTTGTGCTTGGCCGCGCGCCGCGCGCACTGGCCAAAGCGTCAGAGAATACCCGGTTAACCGGGCGCGATGGGTACGCGGACAAGCCTGGTTGCGCACCTTGATATTGTGAAATATGTGGGCATCGAGCGGACCTCAGGCCGGACTGGAACCGAGCTCGGCATCGAGGTCTGCCAGCCGTTGGGGGGTGCCGACGTCGACCCAGCGGCCGGTATGGCGCGCGCCGCGGACGTGATCGTGCTCCATGGCCTGCCGCAGCAGCGGTGCGAGCCGCGCGGCCGTGCCGCGGGCCACGCCCGCGAATAGCATGGGATGGTAGACGCCGATGCCGGAGAAGGTCAAACGGGGTTCGCCGTCAGCGCGGACGCGGCCGTCGCGGTCCAGCGCGAAATCGCCGAGGGGATGTTGCGGCGGATTGTCGACCATCAGCAGCCAGGCGCCGCCCGCGGGCAGCGCGGTTGCCAGGGCGGGGGCGGCGGCCGGGTTCCAGTCGCACCAGATGTCGCCGTTGATGACGAGGAACGGATCCGGTCCCAGCAGCGGCAGCGCCTGGGCAATGCCGCCGGCGGTTTCCAGGGCGGCGGCCTCGGGGGAATAACGGATCCGCAGGCCGAAGGCGGCGCCGTCGGCCAGGGCGCGCTCGATCTCGTGGCCGAGCCAGGCGTGGTTGATGACAACGTCCCGGAAGCCGGCCGCGGCCAGCCGTTCCAGGTGCCAGGCGATCAGCGGCTTGCCGCCGACCGGCAGCAGCGGCTTGGGCAGCCGGTCGGTCAGCGGACGCATGCGTTCGCCGCGGCCCGCGGCGAGGATCATGGCGCGCATCAGAAGGTGTATCCGACGCTGACCTGGCGGTCGTCGAGCCTGTCCAGCAGGCGCAGCAGGGGCGTGAAGACGCCGTAGCGCTGCGCCACCTGGCGCACGTAGCCGTTCACCCGCGGCATATGGGCCAGGTAGTGGGCCTTGCCGTCGCGGTGGTTCAGGCGCGCGAACACGCCCAGGATGCGCAGGTTGCGCTGCAGGCCCATCCATTCGTAGGCGCGGTGGAACTCGGCGAAATCGGCGTCGACCGGCAACCCGGCCGCGCGCGCCATTTCCCAGTAGCGGATGGCCCAGTCGAGCTGCTGGGGCTCTTCCCAGGTGGTCCGGGCATCCGTCACCAGCGACGCCAGGTCATAGGTGATGGGGCCGGCCAGGGCGTCCTGGAAATCGATGACGCCGGGGTTGGGGCCGTATTGCGGCTGGTCGCAGACCATCAGGTTGGGCGAATGGTAGTCGCGATGCACCAGCACCGTGGGCTGGTTGCCATTGCTGGCCGAGAGCAGGGCGAAGATCTTTTCCAGCGCCTGGGCGGTCTTGTCGTCGAGCGTGGCGCCGTGGTGCTTCTGTACGTACCACTCGGGAAACAGCTTGAGTTCTTCGGCCAGCCGCGCGCTGTCGTAGTGGGCCAGGCCGGTGGTCCTGGCCTGCTGCAGGCGCACCAGCGCCGCCAGGGCGTCGCGGTACATCGATTGCAGGCTGGCGTCGTCCACGCCGTCCTGGATGCGCTGGTAATAGGTCTGCTCGCCCAGGTCGGACAACAGCAGCAGCCCCTGGCCGAGGTCCTGCTCGATGACGGCGGGCACGTTCAGGCCGGCGTCGCTCAGAAGCTGGTCCACATGCAGGAAGGGGCGGCAATCTTCATGCTGGGGCGGGGCGTCCATCACAATCAGGGTACGACCGGCGGCGTCCAGGCGGAAATAGCGGCGGAAGCTGGCGTCGGCGGAGGCGGGGCGCAGGGTATCCACCGCCAGTCCCAACGCGGCGGGCAGGCCTTGCAGCCAGGCGCGGATCTGCTCCAGGCGGGGGTCATGATCGTTTTTCAAGGAAGATCCGTGTCAGAAGTGCAATATTGCGGAAAAATGGGTTGCGCGCACATAAGGCTGGGCGTCTGGCGCGGCTTCTCTATAATACCGGCTCGTTTCCGTTAGCATTGGCCCTTCCCGGGCGCCTTTGCCTGGTTCCCCCATCGTAAAAAAGGGCTGTTTTCACTCGTGCGCAAGGTTCGGTGGTTGATCCTATCTGCTATCAGCGTCGCCGGGGCCGTTCAGGCCCAGGGCAGCCAAGGTTCGGCTTCCTCGGCGACGTCGATCACCGCGGCCCCCGAGCTGCGCACGTCCCCCGGACTGCGGATGCACCGCCTGCCGGACGGCAACATTCCCGCCTATATGGAAGCGGACACCATCGAGGGTGATCCGGATTCCGACCTGACCCTGACCGGCGCGGCGCAGGTTCGCCGCATCGACGGCGTGATCAAGGGCGACCGCATCAACTACCGCAAGGACACCGGCGAGGTCGACGTGCAGGGCAACGCCCGCATGATGCGCGATGGCACGCTGGTCACCGGGCCCAACGCCAAGTTCAACGTCGACAAGTATTCGGGCGAAGTCGAAAAGCCGAATTTCTGGCTCGGCGCCACCGGCGGCTTCGCCGTGGCCGACAAAGCCGACATCTTCAGCAAGTCGCAGATGCGGCTGCACACGGTGACCTACAGCGGCTGCTCGTGCGAGACGCCGTCGTGGTACATCAAGGCCAACACGGTCGACATCGACTTCGACGAAAACGAAGGCGTGGCGCGCAATGGCGTGCTGTACTTCAAGGACGTGCCGATCCTGGCTTCGCCCTACATGACCTTCCCGGTCAAGAAGGAGCGCAAGTCGGGTTTCCTGATGCCGACCTACGGCACCACCAGCAAAGGCGGTTTCGACTTCTCGCTGCCGTACTACCTGAACATCGCGCCGAATTACGACGCAACCCTCCAGCCGCGCTACTTCTCCAAGCGCGGGCTGCAACTGGGGGGGGAATTCCGTTACCTGGGGGCGAGCTACGCGGGCAGTGTCTACGGCGCCTATCTGCCGCATGACAACGTAAGTGGCGAAGACCGCTGGATGTACTGGTGGCGTCACCAGCAATTGCTCGGCAACGGCTTCTACGCCGACTGGGACGTGGCCAAGGTCTCGGACAACGATTACTTCCGCGATATTTCGCAGCTGGGTTTGAACCAGGCGTCCACCACCTATCTGCCGCAACGCGCGCGGGTGGGCTGGTCCTCGACGTACTGGAGCGCCTATGCGCAGGTCTACAAGTACCAGACCCTGCAGGATCCGGATGCGCTGTTGACGCCGCCTTATGACAAGCAGCCCGAGCTGTACCTGCGCGGCGCCCGCTACGATTGGGGCGGTTTCGACGTGGACTGGACCTCGACCGCGGTGCGTTTCAGCAAGCCGCTGTTCCTGGGCAATCGCAACGGTCCCAACGGCGACCGGCTGCAGACCTACCCGACGGTGTCGTATCCGATCGTCCGTCCGGGCTGGTTCGTGATTCCCAAGGCCGGAGTCAATTACACCCAATACCAGACCGATTGGTATAACGGCGACTGGCTCGGTTTGAACTCGGGCACGGCCAACGCCGGCACCTCGTTCGGCTATCCGCGCTCGCAGTCACGCACGGTGCCCATCATGTCGCTGGATGCCGGCCTGATCTTCGAGCGCGACACCACGCTGTTCGGCAAGGATTCGATCCAGACCCTGGAGCCGCGGCTGTACTACCTGCGCGTGCCGTACCGCGACCAATCCAAGATTCCGGTCTACGACACGTCGCTGTCCGATTTCAGCTTTTCGCAGGCCTTCGACGAGAACATCTACTCGGGCGGCTGGGACCGCATTTCCAACGCAAATCAGCTCACTGCCGCCTTGACCACGCGCTGGCTCGATGCGTCGACCGGTTTCGAGCGCGCCTCGGTGGCCGTGGCGCAGCGCCTGTACTTCGCCGATCAGAAGGTCACCTTGCCGGGAGAAACGCCGCGCGAGAATGTCCGGTCGGACTTCCTCGTGGGCGCCAGCGCGGCGTTGACCGATACCCTCACCACCGACGTGGCCGCGCAGTACAACCCCTATGACAACCAATGGTCGCGCGGGCTGCTTAGCGCCCGCTGGTCGCCGCAGCGCTTGACGACGGTGGCGCTGGCCTATCGTTATCAGCGCGATCCGCAGCCCGGCGTGCTCTACCAGCCGCAAGGGCAGAACCAGATCAGTCTGGCGGTGCAATGGCCGTTCACCAAGCGCTGGTACGGTGTGGGTCGGGTCGACTATTCCTTGCGCAACGGCCCGTCCAGCACGGTCAATGGCACCACCGATTCGCCCCGCGTCACGCAGGCCATCGCCGGCCTCGAATACAAGGGCGACTGCTGCTGGGTCGGCCGCATGGTCTTCCAGCGCTACGCCGTGTCGGCCACCGACGCCAATACGGCACTGTTCTTCCAGCTCGAGTTGACCGGCCTGGGTTCCCTGGGAACCGATCCGATGAACCTGCTGAACAGAAGTATCCCCGGTTACTCGCGCATCACCCCGCCCGCGCCGACCGGGACCACATTTGAAAGGTATGAATGATGCGTAGGTTGCACTCTTTGCGCCGCTTCTCCGGCAATGCGCTGTTGCTGGCTGTTTGCGCCGCCTTTTCCGCCGCGCATGCGGCGGAGCCGAATGGCAAGGGGACCAAGAACGCGCCCGCCGCCACGCAGAAAAGCGCACCGGCGCCCGCCGGGGAGCAGTTCGTCGACGGCATCGCGGCCGTGGTCGACAAAGACGTGATCACCCTGCGTGAACTACGCGACGCCTCGCTGCGCATTGCCGCTGAATTGAAGACCCGTGGCATCCAGGTGCCCGACGACAAGGCGTTGCAGCATCAGGTGTTGCAGCGCCTGATCATGGAACGCGTGCAACGTCATGAAGCCGACCGGCTCGGCATCCGCGTCACTGACGCCCAGGTCGATCAGGCCATCACCACGATCGCGGGTCGCAACAAGATCAGCGTGGCGCAATTGCGCGCTGAGATCGAGAAATCCGGCGTCTCCTGGGACAGCTACCGCAAGTCGTTGATGGACGAGATCCGGTCGGACCGCCTGCGTCAGCGCGCGGTGGATTCCACCATCGTCATCTCCGATGCCGAGGTCGACGCCTTCCTGAAGGACCAGCGCCGCAATCCGGCCTTCGCGGCCGCGCCGCAGCAGGCCCAGCCGCAGCCGCAACCGGAAGCCGCGCCCGAGCAGGCCGCCGCGCCGGCCGGCCCGATGCTCTATGCCGTGGCCCAGATCCTGGTGCGGGTGCCGGAAGGCTCGTCGCCGGAGCAACTGGCCGCGCTGCGCAAGAAGGCCGAAGACCTGCTGGCGCGCGTCAAGCGCGGCGACGACTTCGCCAGCCTGGCCGCCGCCAGTTCGGACGGTCCCGAAGCGCTGCAGGGCGGCGTCATGGGCGTGCGCCCGCTGGACGGTTGGCCCGACCTGTTCGCCAAGGCCATCGCCAATCTGCAGAAGGGCCAGGTCAGCGGCCTGCTCCAGAGCGGCAACGGCTTCCATATCCTCAAGGTGATGGATCGTGGCACGGCCCAGCCGGCGCCCAGCCGCACCGCCCGCGCCCCGGTTCCCACGCCGGCGCCGCAACCCCGTCCGCAGCCGCAGGCCCAGGCGCCGCAAGGCCCGGTGGAAGTGATGCAGACGCATGCGCGCCACATCCTGATCAAGACCTCGACGGTCATGAGCGACGAGCAGGCGCGCCAACGCCTGGAGCAAGTGCGCCAGCGCCTGGTGGCCGGCGATGCCAAGTTCGACGACATGGCGCGCCAGTATTCGCAGGACGCGACCGCGCCGCAGGGCGGCGACCTGGGCTGGCTCAACCCCGGCGAGACCGTGCCGCCCTTCGAGGCCGCCATGAACGCGCTCAAGCCCGGCGAGATCAGCCAGCCCATCCAGACGCCGTTTGGCTGGCACCTGATCCAGGTCGAAGAGCGCCGCCAGCACGACGCCACCGACGACCTGGCCCGCATGAAGGCGCGCCAGACCTTGTTCGAGCGCCGCGCCCAACCCGCTTTCGAAGACTGGCTGGATCAGTTGCGCGCCCAGGCGTACATCGACAACCGGCTTGAAAAGCAGGACCGTATCAACCAGAACAACCGCTGATCGCAGCCCGGGTTTTTCATGTCTCAACACCAGGCGCGCAAGCGCTTTGGCCAGAACTTCCTGACCGACGAAAGCGTGGTCGAGTCGATCGTGCGGGCGGTCAATCCCGCCCGCGGCGATACCGTGGTCGAGATCGGCCCCGGTCTGTCGGCGCTGACGCGGCCCTTGCTCGAACGGCTCGATCACCTGACCGCGGTCGAGATCGACCGCGACCTGGCGGCGCGCCTGCGCAAGCAATTCGAGGAAGGCCGCCTGACGGTGGTCGAGGCCGACGCGCTGACGGTGGATTTCTCGCAGTTCGGCGCGGGCCTGCGGGTGGTCGGGAACTTGCCCTACAACATCTCCAGCCCGTTGCTGTTCCACCTGATGGCCTGGGCCGATCATGTGCGCGACCAGCATTTCATGTTGCAGCGGGAAGTGATCGACCGCATGGTCGCGCAGCCCGGCAGCGGCGATTTCAGCCGCCTGTCCGTGATGTTGCAATCGCGCTATCGCATGCACAAGCTGTTCGACGTGCCGCCGGAGGCGTTCGATCCGCCGCCCAAGGTGGTGTCGGCGATCGTGCGGATGGTGCCGCTGCCGGCCGAGCGCCTGCGCCCGGTCAGCGCGCGCGCGTTCGAGACCGTGGTGGCGCGCGCCTTCTCGCAGCGCCGCAAGATGCTGCGCCGGGTGCTGGCCGACTGGGCGCCGCAGGTGCCCTGGGAGGCGCTGGACATCGCGCCCACCGCGCGCGCCGAGGATATCTCGGTGGACCGCTACATCCGCCTGTCGGATGCGCTGGTCGAGGCCGGCGTGTTGCAGGGCGGTTGATGCCGCGCCGCCACAGGCAAGCAAAAGCCCGCGATCAGCGGGCTTTTTTTCGTCATGACGCGGTGACCACTACAGCATGCGCTTCTGCGCCGCCATCCACAATTGCATGACGTCGCGCGCGCGGTCATGCAGCAGGCGTTCGGCATCGGCCAGGGCCTGTTGCAGGGTGATCGGACCGGGCGCCAGGCTGAAGGCGGCGCTGATGCCGCCTGCATGCAGGGCCTCGTAGCCGTCGCCCAGCGAGCCGGCCAGCGCCACCACCGGCACGCCGGCTTGTTGCGCGATGCGGGCCACGCCCGCGGGCGTCTTGCCGCGCAGGGTCTGCGCGTCCATGCGGCCCTCGCCGGTGAAGGCCAGCGTGGCGCCTTCCATGGCCTGGGCCAGCCCGCCCAGCTCGGCGACGATCTCGACGCCGGGCCGGAAGTCGGCGTTCAGGAAGGTCTTGGCGGCGAAACCCAGGCCGCCGGCCGCGCCCGCGCCAGCGTCATGGCGGCGGTCGCTGCCCAGCTGGCGCGCGCAGATGTCGGCAAAGTGGCCGAGCATGGCGTCCAGCGTCTGCACCTGTTCGGGCGTGGCCCCCTTCTGCGGGCCAAAGACATGCGAGGCGCCTTGCGGGCCGCACAGTGGATTGTCGACGTCGGATGCGATGATGATGCGCGTGTTCGCCAACCGGGAGTCGAGGCCGCGTGGGTCGATGCTGGCCAACTGGCCCAGCGCGCCGCCGCCGGGAGGCAGGCTGCGGCCGTCCTTGTCGAGCAGGCGCAGGCCCAGCGCGGTCAGCATGCCGGCGCCGCCGTCGTTGGTGGCGGAGCCGCCCAGGCCGAGGATGATGCGCACGGCGCCGGCGTCCAGCGCCGCCAGGATCAATTCGCCCACGCCGTGACTGCTGGCGCGCAGCGGGTCGCGCCTGGACGGCGCGATCAGTTCCAGGCCGGCGGCCGCCGCCATTTCGATGACGGCGGTGCCATCTTCCAGCAAACCCCACACGGCATCGACCTTGTGGCCCAGCGCATCGTTGACCGTGCGTTGGCGCGCCTGGCCTCCCGCCGCCGCGAGCACCGCCTCGACCGTGCCTTCGCCGCCGTCCGCCATCGGGATGCAGACCGTGTGCGCGCCGGGACAGGCGGCCTTGACGCCGCGCGCGATGGCCGCGGCCGCGTCGGGGGCGGAGACGCTTTCCTTGAAGGAGTCGGGTGCGATGACGATTTTCACGAGGTCGGCCACGGTGCGTTGAGGGACGGGATGTCGATCATGATACCCGCGTGTCCGCCGCCGTCGTACCATAGCGCTTTCGTTGTTCATGTGAGAGTGGATCGCCATGCCTGTATTGCGCCGCACCAAAATTGTCGCCACCCTGGGCCCCTCGACGTCGACGCCGGAGCGCATCGACGCCATGATCAAGGCCGGCCTGGACGTGGCGCGGCTGAACTTCTCGCACGGCAGCGCCGACGACCACCGCGAACGCGCCCGCCTGGTGCGCGAGAGCGCCGCGCGGCAGGGCCGCTTCGTCGCCATCATGGGCGACCTGCAGGGCCCCAAGATCCGCATCGCGCGCTTCACCGACAAGCTGGTGCAGCTGCAGGTCGGGCAGCCGTTCACGCTGTCGCGGGTGCATCCGAAGGACGCCGGCACGGCCAGCATCGTCGGCATCGACTATCCCGAGCTGGTGACGGACTGCCGCGTCGGCGACGAGCTGCTGCTCGATGACGGCCGCGTGGTGCTGGTGGTCGACAGCGTCGCGGGCGACGAGGTCCACACCACCGTCACGGTGGGCGGCCCGCTGTCCAACAACAAGGGCATCAACCGCCGCGGCGGCGGCCTGTCGGCGCCGAGCCTGACCGACAAGGACCGCGTCGACATCAAGCTGGCCGCCGAAATGCAGCTGGACTACGTGGCGGTGTCGTTCCCGCGCTATGGCAGCGATATCGACGAGGCGCGCGAACTGCTGCGCGCCGCCGGCAGCGAGGCCTGGATCATCGCCAAGATCGAGCGCGCCGAGGCCGTGGCCGACGACGAGGCGCTGGACGCGCTGATCCGCGCCAGCGACGGCGTGATGGTGGCGCGCGGCGACCTGGGCGTTGAAGTGGGCGACGCCGAACTGGTCGGCATCCAGAAGCGCATCATCCAGCACGCCCGCACCCTGAACAAGGTGGTGATCACCGCGACCCAGATGATGGAGTCGATGATCTCCAGCCCGATGCCCACCCGGGCCGAAGTCTCGGACGTGGCCAACGCGGTGCTGGACTACACCGACGCGGTAATGTTGTCGGCCGAGAGCGCCTCGGGTTCGTATCCGGTCGAGACGGTGCAGGCCATGGCGCGCGTCTGCCTGGGCGCGGAAAAGCATCCCACCAGCACGCAGTCGCACCACCGCCTGGGCGAGACCTTCACGCGCTGCGACGAAACCATCGCGCTCGCGGCCATGTACGCGGCCAACCACTTCCCCGGCGTCAAGGCCATCATCGCGCTGACCGAAAGCGGCCACACGCCGCTGATCATGTCGCGCATCCGCTCGGGCGTGCCGATCTACTGCTACAGCCCGCACAGCGTCACGCAGAACCGCGTGACCATGTTCCGCGGCGTCTACACCATCCCGTTCGCGCCGTCGGACTACGAGCCGGCGGATCTCAGCAACGCCGCCATCGACGAGCTGAAGAAGCGCAATCTGGTGAAAGAGGGCGACTGGGTCATCCTGACCAAGGGCGACTTCTACCGCGACAGCGGCGGCACCAACGGCATGAAGATCCTGCTGGTGGATTGATCGGTCTCGCGGCGCGCGGTGCCTGTAGGCAGGCCTGGCGCGCCGTCGAGGCAGCGTGGCTGGCGGCCGGCGCCGTTCAACCGAAGAACCAGTAGCACACGCCGATGGCCGCCAGCACCCCGGCCAGGTCGGCGACCAGCGCGCAACCCACCGCGTGGCGCGCGCGCAGGATGCCGACCGAGCCGAAATACACCGCCAGCACGTAGAAGGTGGTTTCGGTGCTGCCTTGCACCACCGCCGCCAGCAGCGCGGGGAAGCTGTCCACGCCGAAGTGCGTCATGGTTTCGAGCATCATGGCGCGCGCCGCGCTGCCCGAGAACGGCTTGACCAGCGCGGTGGGCAGCGCGTCGACGAAGCGCGTGTCCCAGCCGGCATTGGCGGCCAGCCAGCGGATGCCGTCGAGCAGGAAATCCAGCGCGCCCGAGGCCCGCAGCACGCCGACCGCGCACAGCATTGCCACCAGGTACGGCAGCAGGCTCTTGGCGATGTCGAAGCCTTCCTTGGCGCCTTCGATGAAGGCCTCGTACACCGGCACCTTCTTGCAGGCGCCGACGATGAGAAAGGCCAGCAGGATGCCGAACAGCGCCAGGTTGCCCATCAGCGACGACAGCGCGGCGATGGCGCTGGCCGACATGCTGGCCAGCAGCGCCATGAAGCCGCCCAGCAGCAGCGCCGCGCCGCCCAGCCACAGCATCACGACGGGATCGATCAGGCGCAGGCGCTGGCACGCCGCCACCGCCAGGAAACCCGCCAGCGTCGACGCGCTGGTGGCCAGCAGGATCGGCAGGAACACCAGAGTGGGATCGGGCGCGCCCTGCTGCGCGCGGAACATGAACAGCGTCACCGGCAGCAGCGTCAGCGACGAGGCGTTGAGCACCAGGAACAGGATCTGGGCATTGCTGGCGGTGTCGGGTTTGGGATTGAGCGATTGCAGTTCGCGCATGGCGCGCAGGCCGATGGGCGTGGCGGCGTTGTCCAGCCCCAGGCCATTGGCGGCGAAGTTGAGCGTGATCAAGCCGATCGCGGGGTGGTTGCGCGGCACCTCGGGCATCAGGCGCGCGAACAGCGGCCCCAGCAGCCGCGCCAGTTTTTCCACCAGCCCGGCGCCCTCGGCGATGCGCAGGAACCCCAGCCACAGCGTCAGCGTGCCGAACAGCAGCACCATCACCTCGACGGATACGCGCGCCATGTCGAACAGGCTGGCGACCATGGCGCGGAACACGTCCGGGTCGCCGATGGCGAGCCAGCGGTACAGCGCGGCCGCGGCGGCGGTCAGGAAGAAGCCCAGCCAGAGTTTGTTCAGCATGCGGTGTGTGCCCGGATAACGATTGGATTGCGCACCAGCGCGGGGAGGCTCATTGTCGCAGAGTCGGACCATCGCGGTTTGGCCCCGATGGCGCAATTCTGGTACTTTGCCCCGATATGCCCAGTGGCATCGAACGACAGGGGGTCACATGGATTTCAACGCATGGCGCCGGCGCCGCATCTCCGAACCCGCGTACCGTTGGGCCCGCAACGCGATGCCGCCGCTGTCGGCCACCGAACGCGAGGCCATCGAGGCCGGCGACACCTGGTGGGAGGCCGACCTGTTCACCGGCAACCCCGATTGGCGCAAGCTGCTGGACGTGCCGGCCGCGGCCCTGACGCCGGATGAGCAACGCTTCATCGACGGCCCGGTGGCGCAGCTGTGCGCCATGCTGGACGAATGGGACATCACCTGGCACCGGCGCGACCTGCCGCCGGAAGTCTGGAATTTCCTGAAGGCGCAGCGCTTCTTCGGCATGATCATCCCCAAGCGCCACGGCGGCCTGGGCTTCTCGCCCTACGCCCACTCCGAGGTGGTGCGGCGCATTTCCGCCTATTCCATCACCGCCGGCGTCACGGTCATGGTGCCCAATTCGCTGGGGCCGGGCGAGCTGCTGATGCAGTTCGGCACGCAAGCCCAACGCGACTACTGGCTGCCGCGCCTGGCCGACGGCCGCGAGGTGCCGTGCTTCGGCCTGACCAGCCCCGAGGCCGGCTCCGACGCTGCCTCCATGGTCGATACCGGCGTGGTCTGCCGCCAGGTGGTGGACGGCCGCGAGCTGATCGGGGTGCGCTTGAACTGGCACAAGCGCTACATCACGCTGGGGCCGGTGGCCACGGTGCTGGGGTTGGCGTTCAAGATGTCGGATCCCGACGGCATCCTGGGCGGCGGTCCGCGCGACATCGGCATTTCGGTGGCGCTGGTGCCGACCGACGCGCCCGGCGTCGAGATCGGCCGCCGCCACCTGCCGGCGATGCAGGTGTTCCAGAACGGCCCCAACCGCGGCCGCGACGTGTTCGTGCCGCTGGACGCGCTGATCGGCGGCGTCGAGCGCGCCGGGCACGGCTGGCAGATGCTGATGAGCGCGCTGGCGGCGGGGCGTGGCATTTCCTTGCCGTCGCTGTCGGCGGCGGCGTGCGTGATGAGCGCGCACGCCACCGGCATGTACGCGCGGGTGCGGGAACAGTTCGGCATCCCGGTCGGCAAGTTCGAGGGCGTGCAGGAAAAGCTCGCCAGCCAGGCGGGCAACGCGTACCTGGTGGAAGCGGCTCGGCGCCTGACCTGCGCGGCGCTGAACCAGGGCGTGAAGCCGGCGGTGGTGTCCGGCATCATGAAATACCACGCCACCGAGCGCATGCGGATATCGGTCAACGACGCCATGGATGTGCATGCCGGCCGGGCGGTGATCGACGGGCCCAGCAACTACCTGGGCGCGCTGTACCGGGCGGTGCCCATCGCCATCACGGTCGAGGGCGCCAACATCCTGACGCGCAACCTGATCATCTTCGGCCAGGGCGCGATCCGCGCCCACCCCTACCTGATGCCGGAGATCCTGGCGCTGGGCAATCCCGACGAAGAGCGCGGCATGGAGGTGTTCCACGACGTGTTCTGGCGCCACCTGCGCCATACCGGCATGAACACGCTGCGCGCCATCGGCCGCGCCTGGACCGGTGGCGTGCTGGCGCCGTCGCCGGTGTGCGGCCCCACCGCCGGCCACTACCGCCGGCTGGGACGCTATGCGGCCGGCTTCGCGCTGCTGGCCGACGCCACGCTGGCGCGGCTGGGCGGCGGTCTCAAGCGCCGCGAGCTGCTCTCGGCTCGGTTGGGCGACATCCTGGCCGAACTGTACCTGCTGTCGGCCGTGCTCAAGCGCTGGGAGGACGAAGGGCGCAAGCACGACGACCTGCCGCTGGTGCGCTGGTGCATGGAGCAGGGCTACGCCGAGATCGAGAAACGCATGGACCAGGTGTTGTCGAACCTGCCTGGCCGGCCGTTGGCCTGGGCGCTGCGCGCGGCCATCCTGCCGCTGCGACTGGCGCGGGGGCCGGGCGATGCGCTGACCCGCGAATGCGCGGAACTGCTGCTCAAGCCGTCGCCCACCCATGCGCGGCTGGCGGCCGACCTGCAACGTTCAGCGGGCGGTGGCCAGGGCGATGACGATCCGCTGGCGCTGTTGACCCGCGCCTTCGCCGTGGTCGATGCGGTGCAGCCGATCCGTGACCGGCTGCGGCAGTCGGGCGTGCGCGATTGGCGCGAGGCGCACCGGCACGGCGCCATCACGGCGACGCAGGCGGCGCAGTTGGAGGAGGCCGAGGCGATCGTCTCGCGGGTGCTGCAGGTGGACGATTTCGCGCCGGAGGAACTGGCTCCGGGGCAGGAGCCGAGCCCGGCTCCCGCCCCGAAGGACGATCAGTCGTCCTGATTCGGGTCCATGCCGGGGAACAGGATTTCGGTGAAGCCGAATTTCGAGAAATCCTGGATCCGGGAAGGATAGAGCCGGCCGATCAGGTGGTCGCATTCGTGCTGCACCACGCGGGCGTGGAAGCCCTCGGCCTCGCGGTCGATGTCACGGCCGTAGGGATCCTTGCCCTGGTAGCGGATGCGACGGTAGCGCGGCACCAGGCCGCGCAGCCCCGGCACCGACAGACAGCCTTCCCAGCCGTCTTCCATGTCGTCGGACAGCGGCGTGATGACCGGGTTGCACAGGATCGTCTGCGGCACCGCCGGCGCGTCGGGATAGCGCTCGTTGCGGTCAAAGCCGAAGATGACCAGTTGCAGGTCGACGCCGATCTGCGGCGCGGCCAGGCCCACCCCTTGCGCCGCCGCCATGGTCTCGAACATGTCTTCGATCAGGGCGTGCAGCTCGGGGGTATCGAAGCGCTCGACCGGCGGCGCGACGCGCAGCAGCCGGGGATCGCCCATTTTGAGGATGGAGTGGATCATGGCGATGGCGGGTGGGGTTCAGTCCACTCGTCCTTTTTTCTGGATGAATTCGATCTTGTAGCCGTCCGGATCTTCCACGAAGGCGATCACGGTGGTGCCGTGTTTCATCGGGCCGGCCTCGCGGGTGACCTTGCCGCCGCGTTCCTTGACCTTGTCACAGGCTTCGTAGGCGTTGTCGACTTCCAGGGCGATGTGGCCGTAGCCGGTGCCCAGGTCGTACTTGTCGGTGTCCCAGTTGTGGGTCAGCTCGATCACGGCGCCTTCGGATTCATCCTGGTAGCCGACGAACGCCAGCGTGAACTTGCCATCGGGGTAGTCGTTGCGGCGCAGGACGCGCATGCCGAGCACGTTGGTGTAGAAGTCGATGGACTTGTCGAGGTTGCCGACTCGCAGCATGGTGTGGAGCATACGCATGGTGGAATTCCTTAAGCGATGAGAGGTGGCGGGAAACCCTGGACGTGGGGTTCCCCGGTTATGCCGAGGTCTTGCAGCGCGCCGCCCATGGCGTCGACCGCAAGCCGCATCTGGTCGGGCCCGAAGGCGCCGATGCAACCGACCCGGAAAGTGGGCGGTTCGGTGTTGGTGAAATTGCTGAGCACGAAGCCACGTTGCTTGACCGCGTCCACGAACAGCTGCAGGTTCCAGGTCGGCGCGTCGGGCGCGTGCACGTTGACGACGATGGGGCCTTGCAGCGCGGGCGGCAGGTAGGGGCTGAGCCCCAGGCCGGCCACGCCGTCGTAGAGGGCGCGCATGTTGGCGGTGTAGCGCGCCAGGCGGGCTTCGCGGCCTTCCTGATGATACAGCTCCAGCGCCACGGCCAGCGCCGCCAGTGTCGGCGCCGGCGGCGTGAAGCGCGGGCCGGCGTTGGGCGCCAGGGTGTGCTGGTAGATGTCGGCCAGGTCCAGCGACCAGCTGCCGGCGTTGCCGCGCGCCGCTTCCAGGCTGTCGCGGCGGCCCACCACGAAGGCGGCGCCGGGCAAGCCCTCCAGGCATTTGTTGGCGGTCAGCACCACGGCGTCCACGGCGGGCAGGGCGCGCATGTCGAGCGGCAATGCGCCGAACGCCGAGACCGCGTCAACGATGACGCGGCGGCCCAGAGAATGGGCGATGCGGGCCAGTTCCGGCACGTCATGGCAGATGCCGCTGCCGGTCTCGCTGTAGACCAGCGCCACGTGCGTCAGGCTCGGGTCCTGCTCCAGCGCCTGCGCCACGGCCAGGGGATCGACGCGGTCGCGCGCGCCCACGTACAGCGGCACGGCGACGCGGCCGGCCTCGGCGGCCAGTTTCTGCAGGCGGCCGGCGTAGGCGCCGGTGGAGGGCACCAGCAGGCGGCCGCCGGGCGGCACCAGGGTGCGGATGGCGGCTTCCACCGCGAAATGGCCGCAGCCCGGCAGCGCCAGCGCCACGTGCTCAGCCGCATCGGCCTCGGCCACGCGCAGCACGTCGGCGCAGACCTGGCGGTACAGCGCGCGGAATTCGTTGTCCCAGGGCGCGTAGTCCTGCGCCATGGCGGCCTTGACCCGCGCATCGGTCGTGACCGGGCCGGGAATCAGCAGAAGCATGGGGTTGTCTCCGTGGGGGCTGGGCCGATTGCGGGAGCGTCTCGCACCGACCCTAGAATTGCGGCAGCGAGGCCGGGTCGTGGCGCCGCAGCACGTTCTTGGCTTCCTCGAAATCGGGCAGGATCTGGCCGACCTCGCGCCAGAAATCCTGGCTGTGGTTCATTTCGCGCAGGTGCGCCAGTTCGTGCGCGATGACGTAGTCGATGATGGCCGGCGCGAAATGGATCAGGCGCCAGTTCAGCATGATGTTGCCGTCGCTGGTGCACGAGCCCCAGCGCGTGGCGGCGGACGACAGGCGCCAGCGGCGGATCTTCAGGCCGCTGATCTGCAGGAAGTGCGCCAGCCGGGCGCCGAACCAGGCGCCGGCGCGCTGTTGCAGCCAGGCCTGGGCGGCGTCGCGGATGCGGCCCTGGTCGGCGTCGGCCGGCAGCGCCAGCCACAGCGTGTCGCCGTCGGCCGGGGCTTCGGCATCGCCGGACAGGCGGGTCTGGCGGCTGTCGCCGCCCACGCCCAGGACGATGCGCTTGCCCAGGTAAGGCAGCTCGCCGCCGGCCTGCCAACGCGTGTGCGCCATGGCCAGCTGCTGCTTGCGGGTGTGCCATTCGCGCAGCTTGGCGACGATCCAGCGGGATTTCTCGCGCACCGCGTCGTCGATCTGTGCCAGCGTGACCCAGTTGGGCGCCGTGACGCGCAGGCCGTCGTCGGTGATGACGAAGCCGATGCTGCGGCGGCGCGAGCGCAGCAGCACGAAGCCGATGGGCTGCGGATCGGTGTCCACCTCGCGCCAGCGCGCGCCGGGTGGCAGCGGATCGGGGCAGGGGGTGGGCACGCGCGCCGCCGCATTGGGCGACAGCGTCAGCAGGGGTTCGCCGGCCGGCTTGGGCGCCGATGGCGCGGGGGGAGGGAACAGCGGGGCGGGCGGCGTGGCCACGGGTGCCGGGCGCGCCGCGGGGGACGCGGTCAGCGGCGACGCGTCCGTGGACGCGTCGGAGTCTTGCACGTCGAACAGGAGTTCGAGCTGGTCAGTGCTGGGCATACCTTTCTGGATTGAGACGCCGCATTTCCCCTTCGATCCAGTCCTGCACTTTCTGGTTCAGTTCCTCGGGGGAGATTCCCTTCGATTCTATCGCGGGACCGATGGACAGCGTAACCAGGCCTGGATATTTGACGAAGGCATTGCGGCGCCAGCATTCGCCGGCGTTGTGCGCCACCGGGATGACCACCGCGCCGGTGCGCGAGGCCAGCAACGCGCCGCCCATCTTGAAGCGCGCGGTCTTGCCGGGCGGCACGCGGGTGCCTTCCGGGAACAGCAGCGGCCAGCGGCCTTCGTCCAGCCGGACCTGTCCCTGCTTGACCACCTGTTCGAAGGCGTCGCGGCCCTTGGAGCGGTCGATGGCGATCATGCGCAGCAACGCTAGGCCCCAGCCGAAGAACGGCACCATGTGCAGTTCCTTCTTGTAGACGAAGCAGACTTCGCGCGGCATGTAGGCCGGGAAGAACAGCGTTTCCCAGGCCGACTGGTGCTTGGACAGCAGCACCGCCGGGCCGTCGGGCAGGTTTTCCCAGCCCTTGACCTGCCAGCGGATGCCGCAGAACACCTTGGCGCCCCAGATGGCCAGGCGCGGCCAGCCCACCGTGAGCTTGTAGCGCAGGTGCAGCGGCAGCGGCGCCCACAGCACGCAAGCGAAGGCATAGGGGATGACCGTGATGGCCAGGAACAGGAAATACAGGAGCGAGCGCAGCCGGGCCATCAGTTGTCCTGCAGCAGGGCGTCGGCCACGGCCGACAGGTCGTCGCAGACCCGGGTGTTCTCGGGCAGGCCGCCCTTGGCCAGCGTCTTCTTGCCGTTGCCGGTCAGCACCAGCCAGGGCGAGCAGCCCGCGGCGCTGGAGGCCTGCAGGTCGCGCAGCGAGTCGCCCACGGCCGGCACGCCGGCCAGGTTGACGTCGTAGCGATGGCCGATCTGCTCGAACATGCCGGGACGCGGCTTGCGGCAGGTGCAGTCGTCGTCCGGGCCGTGCGGGCACATGAAGACGGCGTCCACGCTGCCGCCGACGGCGGCCAGCTCGCGCCGCATCTTGGCGTGGATGGCGGTCAGCGTGTCCATGTCGAACAGGCCGCGCGCCAGGCCGGACTGGTTGGTGGCGACCACCACCGTCCAGTCCGCCTGCGTCAGGCGGGCGATGGCCTGCAGGCTGCCGGGCAGGGCGATCCATTCGTCGGGATTCTTGACGAACGCATCGCTGTCCTGGTTGATGACGCCGTCGCGGTCGAGGATGATGAGCTTCACTGTGCCAGCCTGGAAATGTCAGCGACCTGGTTCATCAGGGTGTGCAGCTGGCCCAGCAGCGCCAGCCGGTTGGCGCGCACCGCCGGGTCCTCGGCCATGACCATGACGTCGGCGAAGAAGGCGTCCACCGGTTCGCGGGCCTGGGCCAGCGTGCGCAGGTTGGCGGCGAAGTCGCCGGCGGCCAGTTGCGCCTCGGCCTGCGGGCGCAGCGCGGCGATGGCGGCGGCCAGCGCCTTTTCGGCGGGCTCGACCAGCGCGGCGTCATTGACCGCGCCGATCTCGCCTTCGGCCTTCTTGAGCAGGTTGCCGATGCGCTTGTTGGCGGCCGCCAGGCTGGCGGCCTCGGGCATCTGCGCGAAGGCGGCGGCGGCGCGCACGCGCTCGGCCACCTGGTGCAGCGGCGGCGTCAGGGCGATGACGGCCTCGACCGCGTTGCGGTCGTGTTCGTTGATCAGCTGGTTGCGGTAGCGTTCGTAGATGAAGGCGCGCACTTCCGCCAGCGTGTCGGCGGGGATCTTGCCGGCCGGGAAGGTGGCGGCGGTGGCGGCCAGCAGGCCGTCCAGCGACAGCGGGCCGTCCTGGTTGAGCTTGAGCCAGCCGCCGGCGGCCAGTTGCTCGAAGGCGCTGATCAGGCCCAGCGCGGCGCGGCGCAGGCCGAAGGGGTCGCGTTCGCCGGTGGGCGCCAGGCCGATGGCCCAGATGCCGACCAGGGTCTCGGCGCGTTCGGCGATGAACAGCGTGGCGGCGGTCAGGTCGTCCTGCGAGACCGGCGTGTCGTAGCGGTTGCGGTACTGGGTGCGCAGCGCCTGCACGACGCTGTCCGGCTCGCCGTCGCCGGCGGCGTAGTAGGCGCCCATGATGCCTTGCAGCTCGGGGAACTCGCCCACCATGTTCGAGCCCAGGTCGGCCTTGGCCAGCAGCGCGGCGCGGTCGGCGGCGGCGACGTCGCCGCCCAGCTTGCCAGCCACGTCGCGGGCGATGGCGCGCACGCGCTCGACGCGTTCGAGCTGGGTGCCCAGCTTGTTGTGGTAGACGATCGAGCCCAGTTGCTCGACGCGCGCGGCCAGCGGCGTCTTGCGGTCGGTCTCGAAGAAGAACTGGGCGTCGGCCAGGCGCGGACGTACCACGCGCTGATTGCCTTCGACGATGTTCACCGGGTTGTCCGTGCGCATGTTGCTCACGATCAGGAAGCGGTGCGTCAGGCGTCCGCTGGCCGGGTCGAACAGCGGGAAGTACTTCTGGTTCAGGCGCATCGTCAGGATCAGGCATTCCTGCGGCACTTGCAGGAACTGTTCCTCGAACTCGCCCACGTAGACGGTGGGGTGTTCGACCAGGGCGGTGACTTCATCGAGCAGGGCGGCCACTTCGGGGTCGTCGCCCAGCGTGGCCGACAGACGGCCGGCGTGGTCCAGCAGCTGGCGCTGGATCTCGTCGCGGCGGCCTTCGAACGAGGCCACCACGCGGCCCTTCTCGGCCAGGGTGGCGGCGTAGGCGTCGGCATCGGCGATGGCGATGGCGCCGCTGCTCATGTAGCGGTGGCCCAGCGTGTCGCGGCCGGCGGTCAGGCCGAGGGCGCTGACGGGAACCACGTCGGCGCCGAACAGCGCGATCAGGCCGTGCGCGGGGCGCACGAACTTGACGGTGGTCTCGCCGTCGGCCAGCTGGTAGCGCATGACCTTGGGGATCGGCAGGCCGTCGATGGCCGCGTCGATGCCTTCCTGCAGGCCGACGGCCAGCGCGGCGCCGGGGGCGGTGCCGCGGGCGACCAGGTAATCCTGCTTGCCGTCGGATTCACGTTCCAGGGTGGCCAGGTCGATGTTTTCCAGGCCCTTGGCGGCCAGCTTCTTCTGCAGCGCCGGGGTGGCCTTGCCGTCTTCGGTCAGGCCGATCTTCACCGGCATCAGCTTTTCGGCGTAGGCCTGATCGGGCGCCTGCGCCAGCACGGCCGACAGGCGCACCGCCAGGCGGCGCGGCGTGGCGTACGGCTCGACGGCGCAGCCATCGGCCAGCAGGCCGTGGCGCGCCAGCGTGGCGCGCACGCCTTCGGCGAAAGCCTGGCCCAGCTTCTGCAGGGCCTTGGGCGGGAGTTCTTCGGTCAGCAGCTCGACCAGCAGGGGGCGGATGTTCGTCGTCATTTATGCAGCCTCCCCGGCGGCCTTGTCGCGGCCCAGCATGGGAAAGCCCAGTCGTTCGCGGGAATCGTAGTAGGCCTGCGCGACGGCGCGCGACAGGTTGCGGATGCGGCCGATGTAGGCGGCGCGCTCGGTGACGCTGATCGCGCCGCGCGCGTCCAGCATGTTGAAGGTGTGCGCGGCCTTGAGCGTGGCTTCATAGGCCGGCAGGGCCAGCGGCACGTCCATCAGGCGCTTGGCCTCGGCTTCGTAGTCGTTGAAGTGCGCGAACAGCATCTCGGCCGACGAATATTCGAAGTTGTAGGTGGACTGTTCCACTTCGTTCTGGTGGAACACGTCGCGGTACAGCACGCGGCGGCCGTTGGCGCCTTCGGTCCAGACCAGGTCGTACACGCTCTGCACGTCCTGCAGGTACATGGCCAGGCGTTCCAGGCCGTAGGTGATCTCGCCCGTGGTCGGGGTGCAATCCAGGCCGCCGACCTGCTGGAAGTAGGTGAACTGGGTCACTTCCATGCCGTTCAGCCACACTTCCCAGCCCAGGCCCCAGGCGCCCAGCGTCGGGTTTTCCCAGTCGTCCTCGACGAAGCGGATGTCGTGCTGCGTGGGGTCGATGCCCAGCGCCTTGAGCGAGCCGATGTACAGGTCCAGGATTTCCGGGGGCGCGGGTTTCAGCACCACCTGGTACTGGTAGTAGTGCTGCAGGCGGTTGGGGTTCTCGCCGTAGCGGCCATCCTTGGGGCGGCGCGAGGGCTGCACGTAGGCCGCGCGCCAGGGCTCCGGGCCGATCGCCCGCAGGAAAGTGGCGGTGTGCGAGGTGCCGGCGCCGACTTCCATGTCGTAGGGCTGCAGCAGGGCGCAACCCTGCTTGTCCCAGTATTCCTGGAGCGTAAGGATGATTTGCTGAAAGGTGAGCATAGGATTCTTGGAATTCGGTCGCCGGGCGACGTCTGCCGTGGGCGTGGGAAACCGGGCATTTTAACTGGCCCGGGGCGGCCCCGGGGCGGGACCCCGGGATTGGGGTCGCATCCAGGCGGTTACATCCTCGCGGTTACATATCGGGCGGGGCGTGCTCCAGGCGGACGTTGCTCCGCCGGCGCCCTGCGGCGGCCGGGCATTGGTCGTATCATTCCAGGTTGACCAGTCTTATATAAAACCAATATCCAAAACCCCGGAAGGAGCATCCGCATGTCTGACCTGATCAAGGTGGAAGTCGCCGACGGCATCCAGATCATCACCATCAACCGTCCCGAGGCCAAGAACGCCATCAACCTGGAAACCGCCCAGGCTATGGCAGCCGCGCTGGACCAGCTGGACAGCCGCGACGACGTGCGCATCGGCATCCTGACGGGCGCGGGCGGCACGTTTTCGTCGGGCATGGACCTGAAAGCCTTCGCCAAGTCGGGCCAGCGTCCGTACGTGGAAGGCCGCGGTTTCGCCGGCCTGAACGAAGCGCCGCCGAAAAAGCCGCTGATCGCCGCGGTCGAAGGTTATGCGCTGGCCGGCGGTTGCGAGATGGCCCTGGCGTCCGACCTGATCGTGGCCGCCAGCAACGCCAAGTTCGGCCTGCCCGAAGTCAAGCGCGGCCTGGTGGCCGGCGCCGGCGGCATGCTGCGCCTGCCGCGTCGCCTGCCGTACCACATCGCCATGGAAGTGATCCTGACCGGCGACATGCTGGGCGCCGAGCGCGCCTACGGCTTCGGCCTGGTGAACCGCCTGACCGAGCCGGGCGGCGCCCTGGCCGGCGCGCTGGAACTGGCCCGCGCCATCGTCGAGAACGGCCCGCTGTCGGTGCAGACCGCCAAGAGCATCGTGGCGCAGTCCGGCGACTGGACCCAGGAAGAGATGTTCAACCGCCAGCGTCCGCTGATCGCCCATATCTTCTCGTCGGCCGACGCCAAGGAAGGCGCCACCGCTTTCGCGGAGAAGCGCAAGCCCGTATGGCAAGGAAAATAAAATAAGCTGCACCCCATCGCGCGCGGCCGGTTCGCCGGCCGCGTTTTCACGTTTCCCTCCGTAACCCGCATATCGCCATGTCCGTCCTCATCAAAGAAGAAGACTTCATCCAGTCGATAGCCGATGGCATCCAGTTCATCAGCTATTACCACCCCGTCGACTACATCCGCCACCTGGCCCGCGCCTACGAGCGCGAGGAAAGCCCGGCCGCGCGCGACGCGATGGCCCAGATCCTGACCAACTCGCGCATGTGCGCCGAGGGCAAGCGCCCGCTGTGCCAGGACACCGGCATCGTCAACGTGTTCCTGAAGGTCGGCATGGGCGTGCGCTTCGACACCAAGCGCACCCTGCAGGAACTGTGCGACGAAGGCGTGCGCCGCGGCTACCTGAACCCGGACAATCCCCTGCGCGCCTCGGTGCTGGACGATCCGCTGTTCGCCCGCAAGAACACCCGCGACAACACGCCCTGTATCCTGCACGTCGAGCTTGTCCCGGGTGACAAGGTCGACGTGCAGCTGGCTTCGAAGGGCGGCGGTTCGGAAAACAAGTCCAAGTTCGCCATGCTCAACCCCAGCGATTCGCTGGTGGACTGGGTGCTCAAGACGGTCCCGACCATGGGCGCCGGCTGGTGCCCGCCGGGCATGCTGGGCATCGGCGTCGGCGGCACCGCCGAAAAGGCCATGCTGATGGCCAAGCAGTCGCTGATGGAAGACATCGACATGTACGAACTGCTGGCCCGCGGCCCGCAGAACAAGCTCGAAGAACTGCGCATCGAGCTGTACGAAAAGGTCAACGCGCTGGGCATCGGCGCCCAGGGCCTGGGCGGCCTGACCACCGTGCTGGACGTCAAGATCAACACCTTCCCGACGCACGCGGCTTCCAAGCCCGTCGCCATGATCCCGAACTGCGCGGCCACCCGCCATGCCCACTTCGAGCTGGACGGCTCGGGCCCGGCGCGCCTGGACCCGCCGTCGCTGTCGGAATGGCCGGAAGTGCACTGGGCGCCGGACTACAACAAGTCCAAGCAGGTCGACCTGAACACGCTGACCAAGGAAGAAGTCGCCAGCTGGAAGCCGGGCCAGACCCTGCTGCTGTCGGGCAAGATGCTGACCGGCCGCGACGCCGCGCACAAGCGCATCCAGGACATGCTGGCCAAGGGCGAGCCGCTGCCCGTGGACTTCACCAACCGCGTCATCTACTACGTCGGCCCGGTCGATCCGGTGCGCGACGAGGTGGTGGGCCCGGCTGGCCCGACCACCGCCACCCGCATGGACAAGTTCACCGACATGATGCTGGAGCAGACCGGCCTGATCGCCATGATCGGCAAGTCCGAGCGCGGCCCGGTCGCGATCGAGTCGATCAAGAAGCACGGCTCGGCCTACCTGATGGCCGTGGGCGGCGCGGCCTACCTGGTGTCCAAGGCAATCCGCGGCGCCAAGGTGCTGGGTTTCGCCGACCTGGGCATGGAAGCCATCTACGAGTTCGACGTGAAGGACATGCCGGTGACCGTGGCGGTTGACGCCCAGGGCACTTCGGTCCACACCACCGGCCCGAAGGAATGGCAGGCCAGGATCGGCAAGATCCCGGTCGCCACCGCGTAAACGGGCGACATGAACGCGAGAAGGGCGCCGGTGACGGCGCCCTTTTTTTATCCCCGGGACGTTTCGCGGCCTGCCGTCGGCACGGGCGCCCGTGGCCGCCCGACCAGGGCCGGTCAGTAGCGCACGTACTCCAGCGCCGATTGCGAGGACGCCGGCGCGCGGGGCGCCACGGCTCGCGCCGATGCTGTCTCCCGCGCCGCCTCGGGGCGGTCCTGGGCCTCATAGGCGCTCTGCAGTTCGTGCGCCGCCTCGGCCGTCATCTGGGTGATGTCCTCGGTGACCTCGCCCAGCTTGGCCGACTGCGCCAACGACACTTCGACCACCTCGCCCATGATCTCCGTGACCCGGCGCGACGAAGTGACGATGTTCTCCATGGTGGCGCCGGCGGATTGCACCTGCTCGGCGCCGCTGCCGATCTGCTGGACCGAGGTGGTGATCAGGTCCTTGATCTCCTTGGCCGCGGATGCGCTGTTCTGGGCCAGGCTGCGCACCTCGGCCGCCACCACCGCGAAGCCTTTGCCGTGCGGGCCCGCGCGCGCCGCCTCGACCGCGGCATTGAGCGCCAGGATGTTTGTCTGGAACGCGATGCCATCCATCACGCCGATGATCTCCGAGATGCGCCGCGAGCTTTCGGTGATGGTGCCCATGGTGGCTACCACGCCGGCCACGGTCTTGCCGCCTTCCTCGGCCACCTGGCAGGCGTCGCGGGCCAGCGTATTGGCCTGGCTGGCGCGTTCGGCGTTCTCGGTCAGGCCCTGCACCGCCACCCGCAGCGTCTGCGCGGCGGTGAAGCGGCGGGTGATGTCGGTGGCGAACTTCACCACCTTGAATGGCCGGCCCTCGGCATCGAAGATCGGGTTGTAGCTGGCCTCGATCCAGACGCGGCGCCCGTTCTTGCCGATGCGCAGGTATTGGCCGGTGTCGTATTCGCCGCCGCGCAGCTTGCGCCAGAATTCCTTGTAGGCGGGGCTGCGGACTTCCTCGGGCAGCACCAGCATGCTGTGGTGGCGGCCGCGCAGTTCGTCTTCGCGGTAGCCCATGGCGTCCAGGAACAGGTCGTTGGCGCGAATGATGGTGCCGTCCAGTTCGAACTCGATGATGCCCTGCACCTTGGAGATGGCGGCAAGCTGGCCCTCGGTGTCGGCCTGGCGGCGCTGCTGCTCGGTGACGTCGGTGGCGTACTTGACCACCTTGAAGGGCCGGCCGGACTCGTCGAGGATCGGGTTGTAGCTGGCCTGCAGCCAGACGTCGCTGCCGTCCTTGTGGATGCGGCGATAGCGGCCCGCGTCGTACTCGCCGCGCTTGAGCTTGTCCCAGAACGCCCGGTATTCAGGAGAGCCGCGCCGGTCGGGCGCCACGAAGATGCGGTGGTGCTGCCCCCGCAGTTCGTCGAGCGTGTAGCCCATGGCATCGAGGAAATTCTGGTTGGCCATGAGCACATGGCCGTCCAGGTCGAACTCGATGATCGCCTGCGCCTTGTGGATGGCCGCGATCTGGCCGTACAGATCCGCATTCCGTGTGTCGCGCTTGCGACGGAACAGGCGCTTGAAGGGAAACCAATGCATGTTGAACTCGAACGAAAAATGCCGTGCCGCCCGATGGGGGGCAAGGCCACGCGCCGTTTTGGAAGGGACGCCGCCATCGGTTATCAGGAGCCTTCTTGATGGGTGAGCCGAATCATAAGGTTTGCAAGGCGCCCGATCGCCGTTCTGGTCCTGTTATGCCGTCTGATAAAGGGCCTCCTCGGCCCTCTATCAGTCGGGAAAGGTGCGGTCAGAATGTCCAGCGCCAATTCAGCATGGCGCTGTGGTCGCGATTGCCCGAGCCGAACTGTCCTGCGTAGTTCAGGCCGACCGTCGCGTTGCGGCCGGCTCGCGCCTGCAAGCCGGTTTCGAGCAGCGCGGCGTTGCGGGCGATAGGGGCGCCGGTCACGGTGAACGCCTCGCCGGCATCGAATGCCAGCGTCGAGACCGGGTGCAGATTGCCGAAGGCGCGGCGCCATCCCGCCCCGGCAGTGAGCGTGCCCTGGAACGCGCCCGCGCTCAGAGCCTGCCGCAGGCGCATGCCCAGAGTCGTAGTCGTGGTGCGGATGCACTGGCTGTCGCCTGAAAGCGCGGCGCTGCCGCCCTTTTCCTGGAACGCCCGGTTGCGCTGGCCGGCCCATGCCAGACCGGCGTAGGGTTCGAGCGTGAGGGTCTGGTTCATCGGCATGGCATAACCCAATTCCCCAAAGAGCTGGGTCGTACCGGCGCGATAATCGGCGCGCAGCGTCTGATCCAGCCCGCCCACGGCAATGCGCCGCCGCGTGTTGACGTCGTGCCAGGTGTGGGACGCGCCCAGCATCAGGTTGAACGTACCTGTCCCCCGGGCGAAGGCTTTGCCGCCATAGATGCTGGCGCTGTAGCTGGCGATGCTGCTCCTGTCATCCGCGTCGTCGATACGCGAGCGGCTGTCGGTATACCCAAGCGCGACGCCCAGGCGCCAACCGTCGCCAATGGCATGGTCGGTACCCACGAAAATGCCAGCGGTATGCAGGCGCACGGCGGCGTTGTCGTTGCTTGCGGACTGGCGCTGCCAGTTGCCGACGAGCTGCGCCCATATGGGACGGGCGGCGCTGGCGGGCAGGGCCGACGCAGCGGGCGGCATGTCGGAGGCGCCCGCCGCCGCCATCGGCGCGCCGGGCTGCAGGCCGGCGGCCAGGTTCGCGCGCAGGTGTGACAACGGCAGCGCGCTGGCCGGACGGCTAAGACCGGCCAGCGCGTTGCGTGTGCTGGCATGCGCCTCTCCCGTCAGTGCCGAGAAGTACGCTTGCGGGGCGTCCTCAGGCAGGCTCAAGGCCCGGCGATAGATCTCATGTGTGCGCGGCAGGCTCTCGATGGCGTCGCTCACGGCCATGGCATTGCGGCCGGTGATGAGGTCCGCGAAGCGGATCGGCCGCTGGTCCGCACCGCCCTGTACGGGTGGCGCAGGCTCGGATGCCACCGGCGGGACTGGATCGGAAGCCAGGGGTGGAGCCGGATCGGAAGCCGCGGGCGGAGCCGGATCGGAAGCCGCGGGCGGAGCCGGATCGGAAGCCGCGGGCGGAGCCGGATCGGAAGCCGCGGGCGGAGTCGGATCGGAATCCGCGGGTGGAGCCGGATCGGAATCCGCGGGTGGGGCCGGATCGGAAGCCGCGGGTGGGGCCGGATCGGAAGCCGCGGGTGGGGCCGGATCGGAAGCCACGGGTGGAGCCGGATCGGAAGTCACGGGTGGAGCCGGGTCGGAAGCCACGGGTGGAGCCGGGTCGGAAGCCACGGGTGGAGTCGGATCGGAAGCCTCCGGCGGGACCGGAGCGGAAGGCGGCCCCGGCTCGACTGGCACTGACTTGCGCGCCAGCGTCAGAATGACGTCGCTGCTGCCAGCCGTGGCATCCGTTGCGTACTTGAGCGAGGGTGTGAGATAGGCCAGATTGGATTCCACGCTCCCGAAACGCGTATCCCCATTGAAACCTTTTCCGGCATGCAGAATCGTGTAATCGCGGTTCTCGTCATACAGTTCCGCACCCGAATCAAGGGCAATGACCTTGACGCTTGCATCGTTGAGCCTGACGGTACCCGTGAGAACGTCCAGCCGGTCCGCCGCGGTGGGCGTGACCCGCACTGCGTACGTGCCATTGGTGCCGAAATTGAGGATGCCGCCAGATTCTATCTGGATGGCTTTCGTGACCGGGGTGGTTCCGTCATCGCTGCCGAATGTCAGCGTGTTGTTCGCGCCCGCGAAATTGACATTGCCAACAAAGCTGGATCCCTCCCACATGATGAGCGTGTTGTTGTCGCCTTCGAACAGGACGGCGTTGCGGCCATTCATGCGCCCCTTGTTGGTGAGCACGGTATCGTGGCTCGCGCGCAGTGCGTCGCCAGCTTCGCCGATGGTTGAATGGGCGGGAGTCTTCCTGTCGCCGGGTTTGCCGCCGCGCACGATGCCGGAGTTGACGACGTTTCCCGAACCGATCGATATGCCCGCGCCGCCGTCTCCGCTGGCCGTATTAGGGAGGGCGGTTCCCCGGCGCACACCGCCCTGGCCGCCGTCGATGAAGACGCCTTTGCCGATAGCGATGCTGCCGGATCCCAGTACCACGCCATCGCCGCCGCCTCCTGGATAGCTGTTGGAGTTTCCTCCGGCCCCGCCAACGACGTTGCCATTCAGGGTCAAGGCACCGGACCGGACGGCAATGCCCGCGCCGCCGCCACCGCCGCCGCCGTTACTGGCGACCGGGCCAATGTCGTATACCGTCCCGACGTTTCCGGCACCACCCGCGCCCCCGCTCACGGTTATCCCGGTGTTGACCGTGAGAGTGGTGTCCGCTCCCCCGATGATGCCGGCGCCGCCACCGCCGCCCGAGTGACGCGCCGTGCTCACATCGGAGCTACTGCAAGGCGCCTTGCATGTTCCATTCACGCCGGTGACTGAGCTTGTGACAACGGTTTCTCCGGCAGCCGCCGTCACGCGTGGGGCGCCACCTGTGCCGGGGTGCCTGGAACCCATGCCACCGGCGCCGGCAACGCCGTCCGCGTCGATGGCTACCAGGCCGCCGCCTTCGCCTCCCATCAAGTCCGTTTTGGGCCTCCCGTCGAGCATGGTTCTGCCGCCCAGTCCGCCGCCCCGCGTGCCCTCGGCGGCACGGGCCTCAAGCGGCAGGACCATTGGGGCGCTCAACAGGAGCAGGGTAACGGTAGCGGGGAAAAGGTTCTTTCTGAAAGCGAGCGTAGTCATAGCCAACATTTACCGATCACTTGAATTGCGTGGCGGTAAGTGTAGGTATGGCGCACGGACGTTTTATCACCCGTTGGCGACTAATAAGACCAAGTCGGTAATGGCATGCGGCGGTCTTTATTGTTGATATGGAAATATAGGCGAGCACCGCGAAATAACACCGCGGGTGCGAAACAAATCAGACCGCTAAACGGCGCTCGCCTTGAACTCGGCAATCGCCTGCGGCGACTTCCCCAGCACCTCGCGCAGCACTTCCTCCGTATGCTGCCCCAGCAGCGGCGGCGCGCGCCGGTACACCACCGGCGAATCCGAAAAGCGCAACGGACTGGCCGTCACCGGCGCCACGCCGCCGCCCGGATGCGGCAGGTCGCGGCGCAGCTGCCGCGCCTGCGCCTGTGGGTGAGCGAAAGCCTGGGCGATGTCGTTGATCGGGCCGCAGGGCACGCCCACGGCCTCCAGCCTGGCGATCCAGTCATCGCGCCGTCCCTGGCGCATGATGGCGGCCAGTCTCCCGACCAGCTCTTCGCGGTGGGTCACGCGCAGCCGGTTGGTGGCAAAGCGCGGATCGTCCCCCAGCTCCGGCGCGCCGATGGCCTTGCAATAGGCGCGGTACTGCGATTCGTTGCCGGTGGCCACGATCAGATGGCCGTCGCTGGCGGCGAACACCTGGTAGGGCACCACGTTCTGGTGCGCGTTGCCGGCGCGTTTCGGCGCCACGCCGGAATTGAAATAGTTGGAATTCTGGTTGGCCAGCAGCGCCACGTGGCTGTCCAGCAGCGCGATGTCCAGGTGCTGGCCCAGCCCGCTGCGGTGCCGTTCCTGCAGCGCCGCCAGGATCGCCACCGTCGCATACATGCCGGTGACGATATCGGTGACTGCCACGCCGGCCTTCTGCGGTCCGCCGCCGGGCAGGTCGTCGCGTTCGCCGGTGATGCTCATCAGGCCGCCCATGCCCTGGATCATGAAGTCGTAGCCGGGGCGGCGCGCGAACGGCCCGTCCTGGCCGAAGCCGGTGACCGAGCAGTAGATCAGGCGCGGATTGATGGCCTTCAGGCTGGCATAGTCCAGGCCGTATTTGGCCAGCCCGCCGACCTTGAAGTTCTCGACCAGGATATCGCTGACCGCCGCCAGTTCGCGGATCAGCGCCGCGCCATGCGGCGTGGCCATGTCGGCCTCGACCGAGCGCTTGTTGCGGTTGGCGCTGAGGTAATAGGCGGATTCGTTGGTGTCGACGCCATTGCCGTCCTTCAGGAAGGGCGGGCCCCAGGCGCGGGTGTCGTCGCCGACGCCGGGGCGCTCGATCTTGATGACGTCGGCGCCCAGGTCGGCCAGGTTCTGCGTGCACCACGGGCCTGCCAGGATGCGCGACAGGTCCAGCACGCGGATGCCGTCCAATGCGGGCGGGCGCGTCATGATTGCACCTCGGCGGCGCCATGGCTCATCACGATGATGTCGCGTTCGACGGCGCGGGCGATGAAGCGGATCTGGCCGTCCGGCATGCGCCACATATCGCATTGCAAGGTTTCGCCCGGGTAGACCGGCGCGGAGAATCGCGCATCCAGCCGGGTCAGGCGGGAGGCGTCGTAGTCGCACCAGGTCTTGACCAGCGCGTGCGCGGCCACGCCGTAGGAACACAGTCCATGCAGGATCGGCTTGGGATAGCCGGCCTGGTGCGCGACCTCGGGGTCGGCGTGCAGCGGATTGCGGTCGGCGTTCAGGCGATACAGGAGCGCCGCCTGCGGCGGAATGCGCAGTTCGCAGCGGCGCTCCGGCTCGCCCTGCGGCGCGGCGGGCAGCGGCTCGGGGCTGGCGTCGCCCTGGCCGAAGCCGCCATCGCCGCGGCAGAAGGTGCTTTGCCGCAAGGTGGCCAGGTGCGTGCCGGCGGTGTCGTGCAGCGTGCGTTCGGTGACCACGATGGCGCCCTTGTCCGCGCCCTTGTCTATCACGTGGGTAACGCGGCTCCTGCCGATCACGGTGCCGGACGTGGGCAGCGGCGCGTGTACCGCCAGTCGCTGTTCGCCATGCACCAGCCGGACCCAGTCGATGCCGGCGCGCGGATCGCTCATCCAGAATCCCGGATAGCCCAGCACCACGCTCATGGTGGGAAAGGCGCGCAGGTCCTTTTCGTACACGTAGCGCAGTTGCCGGGTGTCCTCGGGATCCTGTCCCAGGCCGATGCCCAGGGCATACAGCATGGTGTCCTTGTCGTCGTAGTGCTGGCGCACGTCGTCGAAGCGCCAGTGCTTCACGGTTGCGTAGTCGAGCGGCATGGCGGTCTCAGATGGGGTCCCAGTCGATCACGTCGGGCGAACGCTCCAGCGCGTAGAAATGCTTGCGCATGGCGGGCACGGCGATCTCGCCGATCAGTTCGGGTGTCCAGCCCTCGCTGTAGTGCACGGTGCGTAGCGGCCGCGGCTGGCTCATCAGCATGATCTCGTTGGCGCGCACCGCGAACACCTGCGCGGTGATGGCGCTGGCCGCGTCGCTGGCCAGGTAAACGGCCATCGGCGCGACCTTGTTGGCCTCCATTTTCTTGAGCTTCTCGACGCGCGCCTTCTCCTCGTCGGTCTCGGCGGGAATGGAGCTGGTCATGCGGCTCCAGGCGAACGGCGCGATGCAGTTCGAGCGCACGTTGTAGCGCGCCATGTCCAGCGCGATCGACTTGGACAGCGCCACGATGCCGAGCTTGGCGGCGGCGTAGTTGGCCTGGCCGAAATTGCCGATCAGGCCGGACGTGGAAGTCATGTGCACGAAGGCGCCCGACTCCTGTTCACGGAAATACGGCGCGGCGGCGCGGCTCATGAAGAACGAGCCGTTCAGGTGCACGTCGATGACCTGGCGCCATTCCTCCTCGCTCATCTTGTGGAACACGCGGTCGCGCAGGTTGCCGGCGTTGTTGACCACCGCGTCGATGCGACCGAAGGCGTCGATGGCGGTCTGGACGACGCGGCTGGCGCTGTCGTAGGCTGCCACGCTGTCGGTGTTGGCGACGGCCTGCCCGCCCGCCGCCACGATCTCGCGCACCACGGCCTGCGCGGGGCCTTCGCCGCCGCCCTCGCCGGTGAGCGAGACGCCGATGTCGTTGACCACCACCTTGGCGCCCGCCTGCGCCATGGCCAGCGCGATGCCGCGGCCGATGCCGCCGCCTGCGCCTGTAACGACCACTACCTTGCCGGAAACAATACCGCTCATTGGGGCTTACTCCAGATGCCGCGGCGCGCGCCGCGTGGGAAACAGTTCCGCGTCAAACCGTATGGTTTACGGGGTTGCCCCATGGTATGGTCGTCACGGCATTCGAAGAATTCAAAATTAGAAATGCCCCCCTTCTGTGTGGTGGAACATGAGACATGATCTGACTGACCTGCGGCTATTCGTGAACGTGGGGGAAACGCTCAATCTGACCCGCGCGGCCGAACGCACCTTCCTGTCGCTGCCCGCCGCCAGCGCGCGCGTCAAGCACATGGAAGAGGCCTTCAAGGCGCGGCTGCTGGTGCGCATGGCCACGGGCGTGGCACTGACGCCGGCCGGCGAGGTGCTGCTCAAGCACGCCAACGCGGTGTTCCGCCAGCTCGAATGCCTGAACGCCGACCTGCAGCCCTACGCCAGCGGCCTGAAGGGGCGGCTGCGCCTGCTGGCCAACACCACTGCCACCAATTCCTTCCTGGCGGACGCGCTGTCGACCTTCCTGGCCGAGAACCCCGACGTGGACGTCGAGCTGGAAGAGAAGATCTCGGGCGACATCGTCATCGCGATCCGCGCGGGCGCCGGCGACCTGGGGCTGGTGGCCGGCAACATCGACGTCGAGGGCCTGGATGTGACGCCGCTGTTCCGCGATGAGCTCACCGTGGTCACGGCGCTGGACCATCCGCTGGCGGCGTCGAAGTCGGCCCATTTCGCCGACCTGATCGATGCCTACCAGTTCGTCGGCATCCATCCCGACAGCGCCATCCAGACCTTCCTGGAGGACATCGCCAGCGGCCTGGGCAAGCGCATCTGCCAGCGCGTGCACGTGGGCAGTTTCGAGGCCGTGTGCCGCATGGTCGAGGCCGGCGCCGGCATCGCCGTGGTGCCGCGCGCCTGCGCGGCGCGCTACAGCCGGCCCGATGCCTTGCACGTGTTGAAACTGGAAGATCCCTGGGCCCTGCGCGACCGCCTGCTGTGCCGCCAGCGCGGCCGCGACCTGCCCAGCTTCGCCGAGTGCTTCATCGAGCACGTGCAGCGCGCGGCGAGGGGACAGTAGCCGCGGCGGGGGCGGTGTCATGCCGCGGCGAACGCGGTGTTCCGCCCGTCCTGACGGCTTGACGGTCCGCATGGCCGTCGCCGTGGCGCCACATCGGACCTGCGATAGTGTCCGATCAGCGAACACGGCATCGCGGCGAAAGAGGGGCTTTTGAAAATATGTAGCGGCAAAAGCGGCCGCGCGGCAAATAATAAAAAAAGCCCCGGCCGCGCCTGATGCGCGGACAGTAGAAAAATGGGGCCGGCAGGCGGCAAGCACCGCGTTGTTCCGGTGTGGTTTGCGGCCGCGCCACCGACAAGAACGACTCAGGAGACTGCCTTGCTAGATCCCCAACGCCGCCGCGTCATCGCGGGGCTGGGCGCTGCGTGCGCCACGACGTTGCTGCCCACTTTCGCCCGCGCCGCTGCCTGGCCCGGCCACGCCGTGACCTTCATCGTGCCGTTTCCGGCCGGCGGTCCGGTCGACACCACCGCGCGGTTCACCGCGCAGCCGCTGGGCCACCTGTGGTCGGTGCCTACTGTGGTGGACAACCGCTCGGGCGCCGGCGGCATCGTTGGCGCGCAGTTCGCCGCCAAGGCCGAGCCGGACGGCTACAACTTCTTCTTCGCCTCCATCCATCACGCGGTGCTGCCGAGCCTGCGGGACAACCTGACCTACGACATCAACCGTGATTTCGTGCCGGTGGGCATGGCGGCGGTGTTTCCGATCGTGCTGGTGGTGAACCCGGCGTTGCCGGTGACTTCGGTGAGCGAACTGATCGCCTATGCCAAGGCGAATCCGGGCAAGCTGTCGTTCAGTTCCTCCGGAACGGGCGGCGGCACGCATCTGGCGGGCGAGCTGTTCAATGCGATGGCGGGCGTGAAGATCCAGCACATTCCTTACCGGGGCAGCGCGCCGGCGATGCAGGATCTGCTGGGAGGGCAGGTGCAGGTGATGTTCGCGGACGGGCCGTCGGCGGTGCCGCATCTGAAGACGGGCAAGGTGCGCGCGTTGGGGGTAGGGAATCCGACGCGGTCGAGCATGTTGCCGGACGTGCCTACGATCGCCGAGTCTGGGTTGCCAGGCTACGAGGCGTACTCGTGGAGCGGGGTACTGGCGCCGAAGGGGACGCCCGCCGACATCGTGGCGCGGGTCAATGCGGACATGGTGAAGGTGTTGTCGGATCCCGCGACGGCCAAGGCGATGGTGGCGGCGGGGGCGGAGCCCAAGCCCGGCAGCCCGGAGGCGTTTGGGGCGTTCGTGCGCGGCGAGGTGGCCAAGTGGCGGGATGTGATTACCAAGGCGGGCATCAGGCTGGAATAGGCGCCGTAGCACGCTGCGCAGGGGGGGCCGTCCTCGCGCGGTCCGGTAGCGCGTCTGCCCGTCAGGAACGCCAGCATGGCGAACCACGAAACTTTGCATTACATTTGCTGCCGATGTGCGCTCAGACGGCGCAACGCTCCAGCGCTCGGCAGTTGAACACGCATGGTCTCCCCGGGCGCTGGCTTCCATATGATTGCCGTGCCGCGGGACCCTGGCGTTTGTCCCCTCCGGGTCATCCTGGTAATGGGCAGGGCGAAGCAAGGGGAAATTCGTGCTCCAAGGCAAAGCCGGGCTTGTGGCCCACTGTGACGCGCCGGCGTCTTCGACCGTTCCGACGTCAGACCGCTACGATATCGCGCCTCCGGCGGCCAGCTTGCGGTCGGCCGCAAGCGTCATGCTCGCGGCCGGCAGCGCCGCCCTGGCGCTGGCCCTTTCGACCGCGGCGGCGCCCGCCTTGGCCGCCTGTTCCGCCAGCGACACGACGGGTTGCGGCGCGCCCGGCGGAGCGGGTTATCCCGGTCGCGGCGGCGCTGGCGGCAATGGCAATGGCCAGGGGGGCGGCGCCAGCGAGCTCGACCCGAGCAACGTGACCGTGCAGGTGCCGGGAAGCTGGGGCGGCTCGGGAACGGGTGGCGCGGGGGCTGCCGGCGACGCAGGCAACGCGACCGCCAACGCACCGGCACAAACGTTCACGGGGTCTGGATTGGCCATCAACGCGCCGATTGCGGGCGACGCCGGCAATGCCGGCCGCGACGGCACCAATTTCGGCGGCGGTGGCAATGGCGGCAATACATCGCTTCAGTACCTGGGCAACGATATCACCATCAACAATTCGGCGGCGGCCGTGGGCGGTGCGGGCGGCAATGGCGGCAATGTCTTCAACACGGGCAGCGGCAACGGCGGCGGCGGCGGCGGGGGCGGCAGCGGCTTGACGTCGGCCGGGGCGGGGGCGTCGATCAACAATCATGGCACGATCACCGGGGGCGCTGGCGGCAACGGCGGTAGCGGCGGCTTTGGCGGCGGGGGAGGCGCCGGCGGCGACGGCTTGCTCGCGGTTGGCGGCAACGCCACCATCACCAATACCGGCGGCATCACCGGAGGCGCGGGCGGCAGCGGGGGGGCGGGCAATTCCGGCGCGGGGGCGGACGGGGCGGGGGGGGCCGGCATCAATCTTGCCGGCTCGCGCAATATGATCCTCAATGTCGGCACCATCGCTGGCGGCGCCGGCAATGGCGGCGGCGTCGGTATCGTGACGCGCGGCATGGACACGATCGTCAATGCGGGCACCATCACCGGCGCGCCGAGTGGCCCGGGCGGAGCCCGCGCGGCGGCCATCCAGTTCGGCGGCACGGGCAACACGTTGACGCTGCTGACGGGCTCCAACATCGTAGGCGGCCTGTTGTTCGATGCGGGGGCGACCGCCACCATTTCCGCGAGCCACCCCGGGCTGACGCTGGCCAACGATGTGATCCTGACCGATGCCGCGTCCGGCGTCGCGTTCTCTTCGGTGGCGAGCGGCCTGACGTTTTCGGGCGTCATCTCCGGCGCGGGCGGGGTAAGCGTCCAGGGCAGCAGGGGCCTGACGATGGCGGGCGTCAACACCTACACGGGAACCACCACCATCGACAGCGGCGCGACGCTCGCGCTCAGCGGCGGCGGCAGCGTGGCGGCATCCAGCGGGGTGACCAGCGACGGAACGCTGGACATTTCGGCGACGACGAGCGGTGCGTCCGTGGCCAGCCTTGCGGGCGGCGGGAGAGTCGCGCTCGGCGGCCGCACCCTGACCCTGACGAACGCGTCGGGCGTGTTTTCCGGCGTCATCGACGGCGCCGGCGGACTGGTGCTCAGCAGTGGCACGCAGACGCTTTCGGGGGTAAGCACCTACACCGGCGCGACCACGATCAACGGCGGCTCGCTGGTGCTCACCGGCGCGGGACGGCTGTCCGCGGCCTCGGCCGTCTCGCTCATGGGCAGCGGCGCGACGCTCGACCTGTCGGCGGCATCGGGCCAGACGCTGGCCGGGTTGTACGGGGTGGCCGGTTCGCGCCTGCTGGCCGGCGCCAGCACGCTGACGCTCGGCGCGGCCACCGACAGCGTCTATGAAGGCGAGCTCACGGGCAGCGGCGCGTTGGTCAAACAAGGGACCGGCATGCTCGTGCTCAATGGTTCGAATGCCGGATTCACGGGAGCGACGACTGTCGCTCAGGGCAGGCTCCAGGTGGGCGATGCCGGCCATGGCGGCGCGGTGCTGGGCGGCGACGTGGAGGTCGGGGCGCAAGGCACGCTCGGCGGGCACGGCACGATTCTCGGTGATGTGACGAACGGCGGCATGGTGTCGCCCGGTGGATCCATCGGCACGCTGAACGTGGGCGGCAATTACACCCAGGCGTCGAATGCGACCTTGGCCATCGAAGTCAGTCCGACCGAGGCCTCGTTGCTGAAGGTCGGTGGCAGCGCCACATTGAACGGGACGCTGGCGATCACATACGCGCCGGGCACCTATTCGGCCACGCGCTACAACGTGGTGAGCGCGGCCAATGGCATCAGCGGGCGCTTCTCGTCGGTAACGGGCTCGCTGGCCTCCGGCGCGGACCTGAACGGCCTGCGCTCATCGGTGGCCTACGGCGCCAACGAGGTCGCGTTGCTGCTGAGCAATCCGGCCTCGGGCATGCCGGGCGACACGCCGGTGATCATCGCGCCGACCCGCACCAGCATCTATACGGCGCTTGGCAGCGCCGCGTTGATGAGCGCGCAGTCGGCCACCGCTGCGGTGCTCGACCGCGCGACGCGGCGCGCCGTCGCGTCCGGGCCAGCCGACGCGACGGATACCGTTTCGGTCTGGGCAAACGCCACGGGACGGCATGGCCGGCTGTCCGGCTCGGGGGGGCTGCCGGGCTTCCAGGAAAACCAGTACGGCTTTCTCGCCGGCGCCGACAAGCGGGTGGATCGCAACACCTTCGGCCTGGCGATGGGCTATTCCCACGCCGAGCTGTCGGAAGAGAGCACGGAAAGCGCCGGCACGCGCGATACGGTGCGCCTGGCCACCTATGCCAGCCGCGACCTGGGGCCGGTCGATGTGACGGGCATGCTCGGCTACGGCCTGCATTTCCTGTCGCAGAAGCGGCCCTTCGAGAATGTCGGCACGGCCAAGGGTGATCATGTCGGGCAGGAATTCACGGCGGCGGCGCAAGTCAGCAAGCCCATGGCGCTTGGCGGACTGGTCATGACGCCCCGGCTGGGATTGCGTTATGCCTATTTCCACGCCAACAGCTTTGACGAAGGCGGCGCAAGGGGCCAGAACCTGCTTGTCGGCTCGGACACCGCCCGCAGCCTGCAGCCCTACGTCGGCATGACTTTCGACACGGCGTTCGATAGCGCGCAGCGGCCGTTGAACCTCCAGTTCCGTGTGGCCTACGCCCACGAACTGCTTGATACCGGCCGCGCGATGACGGTCGTGTCGCAGGACGGCACGCGCTTCGCCGCGCCGGGCGCCGATCTGTCGCGCGGCTTCCTGACGTTCGGCGTGAGCGTCGGCTTGCCGCTGACGCGGCAACTGGACGTGTCTCTTGCCTATGATGCGCTCGTCAACACGTCCCGCGCGTCGTCGCAGGCGGGCAGTGTCAGGATGAGCTATCGCTTCTGACTGTCAGCGCAGCAGCGCTTGCCTGGCTGCCTGGTATTCTGCTTCGAGCAGATTCACCAGCTCGTGTACCGCCAGCACTTCCTGCACCGCGCCCACGCCCTGGCCGGCGCTCCAGACGTCTTTCCAGGCTTTGGGGCGAGTGTTCTTGTCCAGGTTCGGGGGCGGGGCGTCGTAGTCGGGAAGCTGGGCGGGATCCAGGCCCACGGCGCGGATGCTCTCGCTCAGGTAGTTGGCGGGCACGCCCGAGAAGTACGGGGTGTAGGTGACGTCGGCGGCCTGGGCGCGCAGGATCATTTCGCGGTAGGCGTCGTTGGCCAGGGATTCGCGGGTGGCGATGAAGCGGGTGCCCATGTAGGCGAAGTCGCAGCCCAGGGCCTGGGCTGCCAGGATGTCCTTGCCGTGGCTGATGCAGCCGGACAGGGCCAGGGGGCCGTCGTGGAAGGCGCGGATCTCGTTGACCAGGGCGATGGGGTTGAGCCGGCCGGCGTGGCCGCCGGCGCCGGCCGCGACCAGGATCAGGCCGTCGACGCCGGCATCCAGGGCGCGGCGGGCGTGGCGTACCGTGGTGACGTCGTGGTAGACCTGGCCGCCGTAGGCATGGACGGCGCGCACCACGGCTTCGGGCGGATGCAGCGAGGTGATCACCAGGGGCACGCGGCGCTCGGCGCAGATGGCCAGGTCGCCCTGCCAGCGGGCGTTGCTGGGATGGACGATGAGGTTGACGCCGTAGGGCGCCACCCGCGCGCGCGGATCCGCGCGGCGGGCGGCGGCCAGGCGTTCTTCGATGCGGTTGATCCAGTCGTGCAATTGTTCCTGCGGCCTGGCGTTGAGCGAGGGGAAGGTGCCGATGATGCCGGCGCCGCATTGCGCCGCCACCAGGTCCGGGCCGGAGACCAGGAACATGGGAGCGCCGATGATGGGCAGTCGGGTCTGCGCGCGCAGTGCGGATGGCTTCATGGGCGGGTTCCGGTCGGGGTCAGTTGGCCTGGATGTTGGCGCTCTTGATCACATCGGCCCACAGGGCATATTCGCGGTCGATGCGCTGTTGCAGGGCGGCGGCGTCGCCGCTGTTGATGGTGTAGCCGCCGTCGGTCATGGCGCGGCGGAAGGCGGGGTCCTTCGACACCTCGGATAGCGCGCGTTTCAGGCGCGCCTGCACCGCGTCGGGCAGCTTGCGCGGGCCGACCAGCGCATACCAGCCGACCACCTCGTAGTCCTTCATGCCGGCCTCGATCATGGTGGGCACGTCGGGCAGCTCGGGGTTGCGGGTGCGCGAGGTGACGGCCAGCGCGCGCGCCTTGCCGCTCTTGATGAACGGAATCGCGGTGCTGGTGATGTCGAACATGAAGGTGATCTTGCCGCTGACCACGTCCATCATCGCCGGCGAGTTGCCGCGATAGGGCACGTGCAGCATCGGCACGCCGGCCTGCTTCTTCAGCAGTTCGGCCGACAGGTGGTTCGACGCCCCGATGCCGGCCGAGCCGAACGACACGGCATCGGGATGGGCGCGGGCGTAGTCGACCAGCTCACCCACGCTCTTGGCCGGGGCCTGCGGGCCGATAAGCAGCACGTTGGCGTAGTCGACCACCAGGCCGATCAGCGAGAAGTCCTTGCGTGGATCGAACAGGGTGCTGCGCTGGACCAGGGGCGACATGGTCAGCGTGGGGCTGGCGGCAAAGCCCAGCAGGTAGCCGTCGGGCGGCGCCTTGGCGGTGGCGTCGGAAGCGATCATGCCGCTGGCGCCGGCGCGGTTCTCGACCACGACCGCCTGGCCCAGCTTGTCGCCCAGGTACTTGGCGAAGACGCGCGCGGTGGTGTCCACGGGGCCGCCAGGGGCGTAGCCCACCAGCAGGCGGATGGGGCGGTCGGGGTAGGCGCTGTCGGCGGCGGCGCTGGCGCCGGTCGCCATGGCCGCCACGGCGGCGGCCGCGGCGAGCAGGGTCTTGATGTTCACGCTCATGTCTCCTTGTGGAATGAGCCGGTCGCGGAGCGGAACAGCGGGGCCGCGCCTACGCCAGCCTTTCTTTCAGCGGCTGCTTGAGGATCTTGCCGCTGACGGTGGTGGGAATCGTGTCGATGCAGTGGATCCGCGCCGGCCGCTTGTACGGCGCCAGCTGGGCGCGCAGGTGCAGCATCAGCAGATGGGTGTCCAGGCACGCGCCGGCCAAGGGTTCGACGAAGGCGATGACTTCCTCGTTGTGGTCTTCGGTGGGGCGGCCCACCACCGCCGACAGGCGCACGCCGGGAAAGGCGTTGATGACCGCCTCCACCTCGATCGGGTAGACGTTGAAGCCGGACCGGATGATCAGGTCCTTGGAGCGGCCGGCGATGTACAGCGCGCCGCGGTCGTCCAGGTAGCCGATGTCGCCGGTGTTGAGCCAGCCGCCAGGCAGCAGCGCCTGCGCGGTCTGCGCCGGGTCGCGGTAGTAGCCCAGCATCACGCCGGGGCCGCGGATCAGGATGCCGCCGCGTTCGCCCGGGCGCGGCGCGTCGGCGTCGGGACGGCCGATGCGCAATTGCACGCCGTCCACCGCGAAGCCGGCGCTGCAATCGGTCGGCGGGGCGTCGATGTCGGTGATGAACATGGAGCCGGCGTACTCGGTGATGCCGTAGCCGTGGTGCATGGCGATACCGAAGTAGCGTTCGGCGTCGCGCTTGAGCGTCGGGTCGAGCGCCGCGCCGCCGGTGTAGAGATAGCGCAGCGCTGGCGCGCGCAATTCAGCGCGCGGCGGCGCGGCCGCCAGCATGCGGTTGAACATGGTCGGCACGCCCTGCAGGATGCTGACGCCGGGGTGGGCCAGCGCCTTGAAGGCATCCTCGGGATCGAAACGGCTGCGCAGCACCAGGCTGGCGCCGGCATGCAGCGTCGCCATCAGCACGGTGGCGATGCCGAAGATGTGCGACAGCGGCAGGGCGGCGTAGCCGATGTCCTGGGGCGTCAGGCGGCGCGACGCCGCGGAGACGCCGGCGAAGTGCAGCAGGCCGCGGTGCGGCACCATGACGCCCTTCGGCGCGCCCGTGGTGCCGGATGTGTAGATCACCGTGGCGACCTCGGCGACCGCGTCGCCGGTCTCGGGGAGCGTCGGCGCGTCCGCGCGTCGCGCATGCACGCCCCCGCCCCAGGCGGCGGCATCGGCGGGGTGCGCGCCGGCGGCCTCGGCGTGGGCGGCGGCGGCTGCCGAGATGCCGCTGGTGTAGAGCGTCACCTCCGGCTGGGCATGCGCGCTGATCGCGGTGATCTCGCGCGCCGACAGGCGCGCGTTGACGCCAACCGGCCAGGCGCCGATGATGCCGCAGCCAAACAGCGTGGCGATCATGGCGGCGCAGTTCTCGCCGACCATCAACACGCGATGCCCCGGCCGTACGCCCGCCGCCGCCAGCCAGTCGGCCGCATCGCGGGCGCATTGCCACAGTTGTGCATAGGTCAGGATGCCGCCGCCTTCCTCGTACAGGCAGATGGCGTCGGGCTGACTGCCGGCCTGGCGGGCCAGCAGTTGGTGGATGCGGGTGAGCGGTTCGACGTGCGACATGGTTGCTGCGGTCGGAATCAAAGCGTGGCGGCGGTGCCGAGGATGGCGGTGGCCTGGCTGGACAGCGTGCCGCCGTTGCCGTGCACCAGCGCCAGTTCGGCGTTGGCCACCTGGCGCGCGCCGGCCTCGCCACGCAGCTGCCGCACGGCCTCGATCATGATGAAGACGCCGTACATGCCCGGATGCACGCAGCACAGGCCGCCGCCGTTGGTGTTGACCGGCAGCCGCCCGCCGGGCGCGATGGCGCCGCCGGCGATGAAGTCCTTGCTCTCGCCCTTGGCGCAGAAGCCCAGGTCCTCCAGGAACAGCAGGGTGTTGATGGTGAAGGCGTCGTACAGCTCGACCACGTCGATGTCCTGGGCCGAGACGCCCGCCATGGCATAGGCGCGGCGGCCCGATACGCTGGCGGCGGTGACGGTCAGGTCTTCCATCGACGAGATCTGCCGGTTCCACACGGCGGTGGCGTTGCCCAGCACGTAGACCGGCGGGCGCGGCAGGTCGCGGGCGCGGTCGGCGCGCACCAGCACGTAGGCGCCGGCGCCGTCGGTGACCAGGCAGCAATCGCGCACGCTCAACGGGTCGGACACCATGCGCGCGGCCAGGATCTGCTCCAGCGTGGCCGGCTCGCGCAACTGCGCCTCGGGATTGAGCTGGGCCCACTGGTTGGCGGCCAGCGCGACCTGCGCCAGGTGTTCGCGGCGGGTGCCGTACTGGTGCATGTGGCGCGCCGCGGCCAGCGCATACGACGACAGCGGGCTCAACGGGTCGTACGGCGTCTCGTAGGGCTGCGGATCGAACTGCTTGCGCACGCGGCCGATCTCGGCGCGGCTCAGCGTCGAGGTGCGCTGCGTGCTGCCATAGCAGACCAGCACCGCGTTGCATTGGCCCGAGGCCAGCGCGTGCAGCGCCGGCAGCAGGTGCGCCACGAAGCTGGAACCGCCCAGCATGGTGCTGTCGATGAAGCTGGGGCGGATGCCCAGGTGCTCGATGACCGGCATCGCCCACATCGGCGCGGCCACGCTGGCGGTGCAGATGCCGTCGATGTCGCGCATCGACAGGCCGGCGTCGGCCACGGCGCGCTGCGCTGCCTGCACCAGGATTTCCATTTCGGTGTAGCCGTGGGCCTGGCCCAGGCCGGCATGGCCGACGCCCGCCACCGCGACGGCGCCGCGCAGATCGTTCAGCGTCATTGCGCCTCCTTGTTGGGAACAAAGACCAGCAGGCCGCGGCCTTCCGTCACGGCCACCTGGGCCCGCACCGCCATGCCGATGCGCACGGCGTCGGGCGCCACGCCCTCGACCCGGCTCATCAGGCGCACGCCCTCGGCCAGGTCGACCAGCGCCACGTTGTAGTCGCCGCCCGCCTCGGGCTTGCGCCGCACGGTGGTGGTGGAATAGACCGTGCCGCGCCCGTCCGGCGTGCGCCAGGACAACTGGTCCGCGCCGCAATGCGGGCAGATCATGCGGGGATAGAACACGGCTCGGTCGCAGGCGTCGCAGTGCTGGATCTGGAAGCGTCCCTGGTCGAGCGCCTGGCGGTATTGCGCCTCGGCGCCTTCGGCGGCGCGTGGGTCGGTTGCGGTCATTGCATGGGTTCCGGATGGACGAGCCGCCAGTGTCGGGGCTGGCGCCGGCCGGTGCCATTCTTCATTGCTGAAGCAGGCCTTTTGCCGGCCCGTAGTGCCCGTGCCCTACACCGAGGCAAAAGGCGGTCTTCCGCAACCGCAGATTGTCCGGCGCCGGGTCGGCATGGCTAGATAGCCGCCAAAGGAGGTAGGCCATGAATCTGACCTGGACGCCGGAGGAGATCCGGTTCCGCGAAATGGTGCGCGCGTTCGCCGCCGACCGGCTGCCGCGGGACATCCGCGACAAGGTGCGCCGGCATCAGCGGCTGGAACGCGACGACTATGTGCGCTGGCACAACATCCTGGCCGACCAGGGCTGGGGCGCGCCGAACTGGCCGGTCGAACACGGCGGCACCGGCTGGAACGCGCTGGAACGGCTGATCTTCGAAGTGGAATGTTTCAAGGCCGGCGCGCCGCGCCTGCTGCCGTTCGGCCTGTCCATGATCGGCCCGGTGCTGATGAAGTACGCCAGCGCCGAGCAGCAGGCGCGCTTCCTGCCGCGCATTCCCCGGGTGCAGGACTGGTGGTGCCAGGGCTATTCCGAGCCCGGCTCAGGGTCGGACCTGGCCTCGCTCAAGACCCGCGCGGTGCGCGATGGGGATGAATACGTGGTCAACGGCCAGAAGACCTGGACCACGCTGGCGCAGTACGCCGACTGGATGTTCTGCCTGGCGCGCACCGACCCCGACGCGCGCGCCCAGCGCGGCATCTCGATGCTGCTGCTGGACATGCGCGCGCCGGGCGTGACCGTGCGCCCGATCCGCACGCTCGACGGCGGCCATGATGTCAACGAGGTCTGGCTGGAGAACGTGCGGGTGCCCGTGGCCAACCTGGTGGGCGAGGAGAACCAGGGCTGGACGTACGCCAAGTACCTGCTGGGCCACGAGCGCACTGGCATCGCCGGCCTGGGCCATTGCCATCGCGAACTCGGCATCCTCAAGGACATGGCCGCGCGCGCCACTTCGCGCGGCCGGCCGCTGCTGGCCGACAGCCGCATGCGCGACCGCATCTCGCGCATCGAGGTCGACATCATGGCGCTGGAAATGCTGCTGCTGCGCGTGGCGGCAAGCAACGGCGGCACGCCCGGCCCGGAGGCCTCGGTGCTCAAGATCCGGGGTTCCGAGATCCAGCAGGACCTGGCCATGCTGCAGATGGAAATCGCCGGTCCCGACGCCTGGCCCTACGATCCCGAATGGATGCTGGCCGATGCCGCCTATCACGGCCCCGGCCCGGAGATGGCGGCGGCCTCGGGTGCGGGCTATGCCGACATGCGCAAGACCTCGATCTACGGCGGCACCACCGAAGTGCAGAAGGGCATCATCGCCCGCCTGGTGCTGGGCCTGTAGGCCCGGCCCGCATCCGCAAGGAACACGACGCATGGATTTCCTCTATACCGAAGAACAGCGCATGCTGGCCGACAGCCTGCGCCGCCTGGTGGACCAGGCATGGACCCGCCCGCAGCGCCGCGCCCGCGAGGCCGCGGGCCGGCTCGATCCGGCGGCCTGGAGCGCGCTGGCCGAGCTGGGCGTGCTGGGCCTGAACATCCCGCAAGAAGCGGGCGGCTTTGGCGAAGTGCCGGCCAGCCTGCTGCCGGTGCACCTGGAGCTGGGGCGCGGACTGGTGGCCGAGCCGGTGATTCCCAGCGCGGTGATGGGCGCGGCCCTGATCGGCGCCTGCGACGACAAGGCGCGTGACCGCTGGCTGCCGGACATCGCGTCGGGCGACAAGGTGGTCAGCGTGGCCTACCAGGAACCCGGGCGCCGCTATCAGGCCGATCCCGAGGGCTGCCGCGCGACGCGCAGCGGCGACGGCTGGCGGCTGGATGGCGCCAAGCACCTGGTGTGGCACGGCGCGGCGGCCCACGCCTGGCTGGTGAGCGCGCGCGGGGAAGACGGCGTCACGCTGCTGCTGGCGGTGCCGGCGGACGCCGCCGGGGTGCGGGTCACCGATACGCCAACGCTGGACGGCGCGCGCTGCGCCCGGCTCGATTTCGATGCCGTATCGCTTGGCGCCGATGCCCTGCTGGCGCAAGGCGAGGCGGCCGACGCGGCCTTGGCGCAGGCGTTGCAATGGGGCACGGCGGCGCTGTGCGCCCATGCGGCGGGCGCGATGGAACGGTTGCTGGAGATCACCGTCGACTATCTCAAGACGCGCAAGCAGTTCGGCCAGCCGCTGGCCGCGTTCCAGGCGCTGCAGCATCGCCTGGCCGAGATGCTGGTGGCCAAGGAACTGGCGCTGTCCATGGCCTATGTGGCCGTGGCCGCGCTGACCGAAGCGGACACGGCGCAGCGCCGCCGCATGCTGGCCTCGGCCAAGCTCGAAACCGCGCGCGCCGGCCGGCTGGTGGCGCAGATGGCGGTGCAGCTGCACGGCGGCATGGGCATGACGGACGAACTGGAGGTCGGCGATTACTTCAAGCGCCTGACGGTCGCGGACCTGCTGCTGGGCGACAGCGCCGAGCAACTGGCGGTGCTGGAGGAACTGGCATGAGCGCCGCCGACTATACCCAGATCACGTTCACCCTGGAGCAGGGCGTGGGCGTCATCACGCTCAACCGCCCCGAGCGCCTGAACAGCTTCACCGCGGTCATGCACGCCGAACTGGCGCGGGCGCTGGACGCGCTGCAAGCGCACGCCGGATTGCGCGGCGTGATCCTGACCGGCGCCGGCCGCGGCTTCTGCGCCGGCCAGGACCTGGGCGAGCGCAAGCCGGCAGAGGACGGCTCGCGCCGCGACCTGAGCGAGAACCTGGAAAAGCTGTACAAGCCGCTCATCATGCGGCTGCGCGCGCTGCCGGCGCCGGTGGTGTGCGTGATGAACGGCGTCGCGGCCGGCGCAGGCGCCAGCCTGGTGCTGGCGTGCGACGTGGTGTTCGCGGTGGAGTCGGCTCGCTTCATCCAGGCCTTCAGCAAGATCGGCCTGTTGCCGGACGCGGGCGGCACTTGGTTCCTGCCGCGCCTGGTGGGCACGGCGCGGGCCATGGGCGCGGCTCTGTTCGGCGAGGCCGTCAGCGCGCGCCAGGCCGAGGCGTGGGGGCTGATCTGGCGCGTCGTGCCGGACGCGGCGCTGGCGGCAACCCTGGCCGACGTGCGCGCCACGCTGGCGGCCGGACCCACCCGCGCCTATGCCGCCACCAAGGCCGCCCTGCATGCCTCCAGCGGCAACACGCTGGCGCAGCAGTTCGATCTGGAATGCGCCTTGCAGCGCGAACTGGGCTACACCGACGATTACCTGGAAGGCATGCGCGCCTTTGCGCAGAAGCGCGCGCCGGCGTTCACCGGACGCTAGGGCCCGCGGCGCGAGGCTCCTTGTCGTGTGAACAGCCTGCTGGACGTGGCATCGCGGCGCGCGGGACGGCTGGGGCGCCTCCCGCCGCCAGCGCGTCACGCGGCCGCCGGCTGCCGGATCTGTTCGATCAGTTCGCGGGCGCAGCCGGGCAGGGCGTCGATATCGCGCACCAGCAGCTTGCGTTCGCGCACCACCCAGGGCTCGTCCAGCTCCACCACGCGCAGCTTCATCTCCGCGCCGTAGCGGCGCGCGGCCGAATCCGGGATCACGCCGACGCCGACGCCCGCCTGCACCATCCGGCAGATGGAATCGAAGCTGTAAAGCTGGATGCGTTGCGGCAGGCGCTGGCCGATGCGCTCGAGCTGGTCGCGCAGGAACGCCACCAGGGTCGAGCCCTCATGCATGGTGATGAACGGATAGCGCACCGCGTCGGCCAGCTTGACCTTGTCCTGGTCCTGCAGGGGGTGGCCGTTGGGCACCACCAGCACCAGCCGGTCGGTGCTGAAGTGGATGGTCTGCAATTCAGGGGCGTCGACCGGGCCGGCGACGATGCCCAGGTCGGTGGTGCCGTCCAGCACGCCGCGCACGATGTCACGGGTCAGGCGTTCCTGCAGGTCGACCGTGACGCCGGGGTGGCCCGCCAGGAAGCGCGCCAGGATGTCGGGCATGAATTCCGTCACTGCCGTGGTATTGGCGAAAATGCGGATGTGGCCGGCATCGCCGTCGGCCTGCTCCTGGAAGTCGTGCTTCAGGTGATCGACCTGGCGCATGATGACCCGCGCGTGCTGCAACAGCCGCTGGCCGGCCGGGGTGATTTCCACGCCGCGGCTGTCGCGGTACAACAGGCGGGTGTTGAGCTGGTTCTCCAGCGCCTTGATGCGCACGCTGACCGCGGCCAGCGACAGGTGGGCGCGCTTGGCGGCCTGCGTCAGGCTGGGGGATTCGGCGATGTGGATGAACAGGCGGAGGTCGGCGAGATCGAAGTGCATGGCGCCTATATTACGGCGGCCGGCGCCGGGCGCACGATTCAGGCGCCCCAAACCCGGCCTTGAGTAAAAATGAATTCACAGCGCCCGCGGCATGCGGGATGCTAGCCGCCAGGACATTTATCAAAGGAATATCGGCATGACATCGACAGACCCGGCCGGCTGGATCGGCAGCGGCGAGCGCCAGGCGGACGCGCTGGACCCCGGCCATGCGGCGCGCATCGCCGCCACGCTGGGCGGCCCCGCGCCCGCCGTGGGCGATCCCTTGCCCCCCTTGTGGCAGTGGGCGTTCTTCATCAGCACGGTCGCGGCCGACGGATTGGGGACGGATGGGCACCCGGCTCGCGGCGGCTTCCTGCCGCCGGCGCAGGACCGCAACCGCATGTGGGCCGGCGGCCGCGTCGAATTCCGCCAGCCGCTTCGGGTGGGCGTGCCGGCCGAACGGGTCTCGGTGGTGGCCGACGTCAAGGAAAAGGCCGGCCGCACCGGCGCGCTGCTGTTCGTGACGGTGCGCCACGAATACCGCCAGGACGGCGAGGTGGCCATCCTGGAAGAGCAGGACATCGTCTACCGCCAACCCACGCCGCCCAAGCTCACCGGCACCGAGCCGGCGCCGCAGGCCCAGTGGCGCGACACCATCGAACCCACCTCGGTGCTGCTGTTCCGCTATTCCGCCGTGACCTTCAACGGCCACCGCATCCACTACGACCATCCCTACGTCACCGGCACCGAAGGCTATCCGGGGCTGGTGGTGCACGGCCCGTTGATCGCCACCGAGATGGTCGCCGCCTTCCTGCGCGCCCACCCCGGCGCGCGTCCCTCGCACCTGTCGTACCGTGGCCTGCGGCCGCTGATTTCACCCACGCCTTTCCAGGTGGCCGGCCGGGTCGAGGAACCGGGCCTGGCCCGGCTCTGGGCCGAGCAGGACGGCACGCTGGCCCACCAGGCCGAACTGAGGTTCACCGCATGAGCACGCCAGCCCCCCGCCCACTGGACGGCATCACCGTCGTCAGCCTCGAGCACGCCATCGCCGCGCCGTTCTGCACCCGCCAGCTGGCGGACATGGGCGCGCGCGTCATCAAGATCGAACGCCCCGGCGCGGGCGACTTCGCCCGCGGCTACGACGAGCGCGTGCGCGGCCTGTCGTCGCACTTCGTCTGGACCAACCGTTCCAAGGAAAGCCTGACGCTGGACCTCAAGCGCGACGAAGCCGGCGACATCATGGAACGCCTGCTGCAACAGGCCGACGTGCTGGTGCAGAACCTGGCCCCCGGCGCCGCGGCGCGCCTGGGGCTGTCGTTCGAGGCGCTGCACGCCAAGTATCCGCGCCTGATCGTCTGCGACATCTCCGGCTATGGCGAAGGCGGTCCCTACCAGGACAAGAAAGCCTACGACCTGCTGATCCAGAGCGAAAGCGGCTTCCTGTCGGTCACCGGCACCGCCGACGACCCGGTCAAGGCCGGCTGCTCCATCGCCGACATCTCGGCCGGCATGTACGCCTATTCCGCCATCCTCAACGCGCTGCTGCTGCGCCAGAAGACCGGCCTGGGCAGCCGCCTGGACGTCTCCATGCTCGAAAGCATGGTCGAGTGGATGGGCTTCCCGATGTACTACGCGTTCGAGGGCGCGGCGCCGCCGGTGCGCGCCGGCGCGGCCCACGCCTCGATCTATCCCTACGGCCCGTTCCCCACCGGCGACGGCAACACCATCATGCTGGGCCTGCAGAACGAGCGCGAATGGCGCGTGTTCTGCGCCCAGGTGCTGCGCCAGGCCGAACTGGCCGAGGACCCGCGTTTCGCCACCAACTCGCTGCGCACCGCCAACCGCGAGGCCCTGCGCGCGCTGATCGTGGCGGCCTTCGCCGACCTCAGCGTGCAGCAGGTCACCGACCGGCTGGAGGACGCGCAGATCGCCAATGCCCGCGTCAACGACATGGCCGGGGTCTGGGACCACCCGCAATTGCGGGCGCGCGATCGCTGGAGCCAGGTCGACAGCCCGGCCGGTACGCTGCCGGCGCTGCTGCCGCCGGCCAGCAGCAACGCCTTCGCGCCGCGCATGGCGGCGGTGCCCGCCGTGGGCCAGAACACGGATGCGGTGCTAGCATCACTGGGATACGCGCCCGAACAGGTGGCGCGCTTCCATGCTTCGGAGGTGGTGTGATGCATTCCGTCGTTCGTACCGCGCTGTTCGTGCCGGCCTCCCGTGCCGAACGCATCCCCAAGGCCCTGGCCAGCGGCGCCGACGCCGTCATCGTCGACCTGGAAGACGCGGTCGAGCACCTGGCCAAGGCCTCGGCGCGCGAAGCGCTCTGTGACTTCCTGGGCACGCAGCCGCAGGCGCGGGTCTGGGTGCGCATCAACGACGCCTCCACCTCGTGGCACGACGACGACCTCAAGGCCTGCCGCGGCAAGCCCGCGGTGGCCGGTATCCTGCTGCCCAAGGCCGAAAGCCTGGCGCAGGTGCGCCACGTAGCGCAGACCGGGCTGCCGGTCATCCCCATCCTGGAAACCGCGCGCGGCATCCTCAACGCCGCCGAGGTCGCGGGCACGCCCGGCGTGGCGCGGCTGGCGTTCGGCAGCCTCGACTATGGCCTGGACCTGGGCGTGGCGCCGGACACGGCCGGCGCCGAGACCGTGCTGGACCAGGCCCGCGTGCAGGTGCTGCTGCATACCCGGTCCGCCGGCCTGGCGCCGGCGCTGGACGGCGTGTTCCCGGGCGTGGAGGACCAGGACGGCCTGTCCGCCGCCGCCTCGCGCGCGCTGCAGATGGGGTTCGGCGGCATGCTATGCATCCATCCCGCGCAGGTGCCGGTGATCCACGCCGCCTTCGCGCCCGATCCGGCCGAGCTGGCCTGGGCCCGCCGCGTGGTCGACGCGCATCGCGACAAGGCCGCCGGCACCTTCATGCTGGACGGCAAGATGGTGGACGCGCCCGTCATCACCCGCGCCCGCCGCGTGCTGGCGCAGGCCGGCGAAGCCAGCGCCGGTTGATCCCGTCCGGCGTTGTCCGGCCTACAATCCGGCAACCCTTTCCGCGGACGGTCTCATGAGTGCAGCGCTTTTCATCGGGCATACCTACATCGACGTCACCGTGCTGGCCGACGAATGGCCCACCGGCGACGAGAAAAGCGTGGCGCGCGACTACGCCGTGTCGTTCGGCGGCAATGCCGTCACCGCGGCATTCGCCTGCGGCAAGCTGGGCACGAAGCCCGACCTGATCTGCTCGCTGGCGCCGGACTGGCTCGGCCACATGTACACCGACATGGCGGCCGCGCACGGCGTCACGCTGCACGGGCGCCAGGTGCGGCGCTCGTCGCTGTCGTTCATCATGCCCAACCATGGCAAGCGCGCCATCGTGCGGGCGCGCGATGCCGACTACCTGAACGATTTCCCGCGCCTGGACGTCAGCGGCTACCGCGCGCTGCATCTGGACGGCCACCAGCCCGACGCCGCGCTGCACTATGCGCGCGCCTGCCGCCAGGCCGGCATCCTGACCTCCCTCGATGGCGGCGGCGTGCGAGAGAACACCGACGAACTGCTGCGCCACATCGACGTGGCCGTCTGCGCCGAACGCATGTGCGAGCAGCTGGACCTGTCGCCGCATGGCTTGCTGGACCTGCTGAAACAGCGAGGCTGCCGCATCGGGGCGGTGACGCTGGGCGAGCGCGGCATGCTCTGGTACGACGAAACCGGCGCGGTCGACACGCTGCCGTCGCTGGACGTGCCGGCCGACCGCATCATCGATACCTCCGGCGCGGGCGACGTGTTCCACGGCGCCTATGTCTGGTCGTACGTCAACCGGCCCGAGCTGGCCTGGAAGGAACACTTCACCTTCGCCCGCGCCGCCTCGGCGCACAAGATCCAGCACCTGGGCAACGAGGCTGGACTGCCCGGCGTGGACGACGTCGAACGCGCCATGCTGGCGTTTGCGCCCAAGGCGTGACGCGGCCGCAGGGCCGATCTTCAAGGTAATCAGGAAGGCGGCGGCAACCGTGCCGCCCGGCGCGGTTCAGTCCAGCCGTTCGATCGGCTGGTCGGTGATGTCGCCGAGCCAGGCGTCGAGGCCGCGGCCGGCCAGCGTCAGCGTCGGCGCCAGGTCGCGCAGCGGACGCAGCACGAAAGCGCGCAACTGCATGCGCGGGTGCGGCAGGACCAGGCGCTCATGCGCCATGGCGGCGTCGCCATGCAGCAGCAGGTCCAGGTCGAGGGTGCGCGGCGCGTTGCGGTAGGGCCGCTCACGGCCATGGCGCAATTCCAGCGCCTGCAGCAGGTCCAGCAGGTCGAGAGGCGCCAGCGTGGTGTCCAGCGCGGCGACCGCGTTGACGAAGTCCGGGCCGGTGGCGTCCACCGGCGCCGTGCGGTAGAACGGCGAGGCCGTCACCGCGATGATGCCGTCGGTGGCGGCCAGCTCGGCCAGCACGCTGCGCAGCGTTGCCGCGCTGTCGCCCAGGTTGGCGCCCAGCCCGATGTAGGCGCGCACGGGGGCGGCCATGGCTTTATTCGGCGCCGCCGGCACTGCCCGCGGCGCTGCCCGCGCCACGCGAGGACGAGCGGCGGCGCGGCCGGCGCTTGCGCGCGGCCGGCGCCGGGCCGTCGCTGGCGTCGCGCGGCAGGCGCGAGACTTCCTCGATCATGTCAGCGCGGGTGGCATCGTCGGCGTTGGCCAGGTCCATCCACCACTGCGCCAGCACGCTGTCGAACTCGCCGGCGGCGGCGCGCAGCTGCAGGAAGTCGCAGGCGGCTCGGAAGCGCGGCTGCTCGATCATGCGGAAGATGGTCTTGCCCATGCGGCGCTCGAAGCGCGGCTGCATGAACCAGATCTCGCGCATGTCCGACGAGAAGCGGCGCTGGATCGCGAGCTTCTCGGTCTGCTCGTCGAGCACCGAGTCGGCGGCCTGGGACAGCGCCGGGATGGTGTGTTCGCCCTGGGCGCGCAGCTGCTTCCAGCGCACCTCCACCTGCTGCCACAGCAGCGCGGCGAACAGGAAGCTGGGGCTGATGGTCTTGCCGGCGCGCACGCGGGCGTCGGTGCGTTCCAGCGCCAGTTCCACGAAGTGCTCGCCGCCCGGCTGCTCCAGCACCACGTCCAGCAGCGGCAGCAGGCCGTTGTGCAGGCCGTCGGCGCGCAGCTGGCGCAGGCAGTCCATGGCGTGGCCGCAGGTCAGCAGCTTGAGCATCTCGTCGAACAGGCGCGAAGCCGGCACGTTCTCGATCAGGTCGGCCATGGTGCGGATCGGCTGGCGCGTGGCCGGGTCGATCGTGCCGTTCAGCTTGGCGGCGAAACGCACCGCGCGCAGCATGCGCACCGGATCTTCGCGGTAGCGCTTGGCCGGGTCGCCGATCATGCGGATCTGGCGCTTTTTAAGGTCGGCCACGCCGTTGTGGAAGTCGATGACTTCCTCGTTGTGCGGGTCGTAGTACAGCGCGTTCATGGTGAAGTCGCGGCGCGCCGCGTCTTCCTCGTGCGTGCCGAACACGTTGTCGCGCAGGATGCGGCCGTGCGCGTCGGTTTCCTGGTCTTCCGAGGCGGGGGCGCGGAAGGTGGAGGTCTCGATGATCTCCTGGCCGAACACCACGTGCACCAGTTGGAAGCGGCGGCCGATGATGCGGGCGCGGCGGAACAGCGGGCGGATCTGTTCGGGCGTGGCGTTGGTGGCGACGTCGAAGTCCTTGGGTTCCAGGCCGACGATCAGGTCGCGCACCGCGCCGCCGACGATATAGGCTTCATAGCCATGCTGGCGCAGCACCTCGCATACCTTGATGGCGTGGCGCGAGACATTGCGGCGGTCGATGCCGTGCTTGTCGCGTCCGATGCGCAAAGGCCCCCGGGCTGCCGGCGCGAAGAGTCGGCCGACGAATTTTTTTATGGTTTCGGTGATCATTTAGGACTTGGCATCCATGACGTGGTCGAACAGATCGATCACTTGCCAGCCGCGTTCCTGCGCGATGGCGCGCAGGGCGGGGCTGGGGTTGGCGGCGATCGGGCGGGTCACCTTTTCGAGCAGCGGGACATCGTTGACCGAATCACTATAGAAAAACGATTCGGGGAAATCCGCAAGCCCCAGGCCCATGGCGGCCAGCCAGTCGTTCACGCGCACCACCTTGCCTTCCTTGAAGCTGGGGGTGCCGCGGATGCGGCCGGTGTAGCGGCCGCGCTGGACTTCGGCGTCGGTGGCCACCAGGTGGGGGATGCCGAAGGCGCGGGCGATGGGGGCGGTGACGAAACTGTTGGTGGCGGTGACCACGGCGCACAGGTCGCCGGCTTCCAGGTGCGATTCGACCAGCGCGCGCGCGGCGGGCGTGATCGACGGGCGGATGACCTCGGCCATGAAATCCTCGTGCCAGGCGGCCAGCTCGAACGGCGCGTGAGCCGCCAGCAGTCCCAGCATGAACTCGGCTGCCTGCTCGGCGGTGAGCTCGCCGCGGTTGTAGCGGTCCATCAGGTCGTCGTTCTGGCGGCGGGCCTCGGCGGGATCGCCGGCGCGGCCGGTGCGCGCCAGGTAGTCGGCCCATTGGTAGTCGCTGTCCAGCGGCAGCAGGGTGTGATCCAGGTCGAACAGGGCGAGACGTCGGGAGGTCATGTGCGTTGCGAATCGGGGTCTGCGAGCATGGCGCGCAGCAGGGGCAGGGTGATGGGACGGCCGGTGGCCAGGGAGTAGCGGTCCAGCGCGTCCAGCAACGCCGCCAGCTTGCGGATGTCGCGCTCGTGGTGCGTCAACATCCAGTTGATGATTTCGGGCGCCAGGTGCAGGCCGCGTTCGGCCGCCTGGGCCGCCAGCGCCGCCAGCTTGTCGGCGTCGGAAAGGGGATCGAGGCGGAACACCAGGTCCCAGCCCAGCCGGGTGCGCAGGTCTTCGCGCAGCGGCATCGACAGCGTCGAGCGGTCGCCGGCCACGGCCAGCGCGAAGGCGCGGCCGGTGGCGGCGGATTCGCGCCAGCGGTTGTACAGGGCAAAGAGGCCCGCCTGGCGATGCTCGTCCATGAGATGCACGTCGTCCACCGCCACGAACTTGGGCATGGGCGACTTGGAATCGGCCTCGGCCAGCACGCGCAGGATGTTGGCGCTGTTGGCCGCTTCGATGTAGACGGCGTCGGGGCGCGCGGTCAGCGCGCGCAGCAGATGGCTGCGGCCGCAGCCGGCCGAGCCCCAGATGTACAGCGCGCGGCCGGGAGCGAGCGTGCGCACGGCCGCCAGCGCCTCTCCGTTGGGACCGGCGATGAAATTGTTCAGCGAGGGCGCTGGCGCGGGAAGAACGTCGAGCAGCAGCTGGCGGTTCATGAGAGGTTATCGATCAGGCGGGTAGAGCCAGGCTCCGGGGTGAGCCCATGGCCGGCGGCGGCGTTGCCCGCCAGAAACTGGCAAAATCGCTATCGGCCAACCCTACACTTTAAACCACCCGGGGCGCCGGTGTCGCGTCCGAGCCCTTTGTCTGGCTTGGGTTTGCGCCAAAATGGCGCCGCGCCGGGCCGGAGCCGTCCCGCCCGCCGCCGGCGGCTTTCGCCGGGCGCTGGCCAGGACCGGGCCGCAACATCGTAAAATGCAGGGCGTTCCACCCCAATTCCCAGCAATTGTTACATATCCCACGGCATTTCTCATGACGAATCAACCCAAAGCTCCCCTGACCTACCGTGACGCCGGTGTCGACATCGACGCGGGCGACGCCCTGGTCGACCGTATCAAACCGCTTGCGGCGCGCACCATGCGCCCCGGGGTGCTGGCCGGTATCGGCGGCTTTGGCGGCCTGTTCGAAGTGCCCAAGAACTACAAGGAGCCCGTGCTGGTCTCGGGCACCGACGGCGTCGGTACCAAGCTGCGCCTGGCGTTCGACTGGAACCGCCACGACACCGTCGGCATCGACCTGGTGGCGATGAGCGTCAACGACATCCTGGTGCAGGGCGCCGAGCCGCTGTTCTTCCTGGATTACTTCGGTTGCGGCAAGCTTTCGGTGGACACGGCGGCGTCGGTGGTGGGCGGCATCGCCAAGGGCTGCGAACTGTCGGGCTGCGCCCTGATCGGCGGCGAAACCGCCGAAATGCCGGGTATGTACCCCGACGGCGAATACGACCTGGCAGGGTTCGCGGTGGGCGCGGTCGAGAAGTCGGCCATCATCGACGGCAAGTCGATCAAGGTCGGCGACGTGGTGCTGGGCCTGGCGTCCAGCGGCGCTCACTCCAACGGCTATTCGCTGCTGCGCAAGATCCTGGAACGCGCCGGCGCCAAGCCCGACGACGATTTCCACGGCCAGCCGCTGGTCGACGTGGTCATGGCCCCGACCCGCATCTATGTCAAGCAGGTGCTGGCCGCGCTGGCCAAGCACGGCACCGCCATCAAGGGTCTGGCCCACATCACCGGCGGCGGCCTGCTCGACAACGTGCCGCGCATCCTGCAGGACGGCCTGTCGGCCCGCCTGCGGCGCGACAGCTGGGAAATGCCCAAGCTGTTCCAGTGGCTGCAGGAGCAGGGCGGCGTCGAGGACACCGAGATGTACCGCGTCTTCAACTGCGGCATCGGCATGGTGTTGGTGGTGGATCCGGCCCAGGCCGACGCCATCGCCGCCACGCTGCGCGAGCAGGGCGAAACCGTCAGCAAGCTGGGCGAGATCGTCGCGCAGACCGAAGGCATGCCCCAGACCGTGGTGGTCTGAGCCGGCCGGCCTCGCAATCAACAACCCGCCCTGGTGGCGGGTTTTTCTTTCGCAGTCCGGCTAGAAGAACTTGACCCGGCCCGCGTCCTCGCGGAATGCTTCTCCCGTATCCAGGTCCGTGCGCCAGATGGTGTCGTGAACGGACAGAAAGCCACGCACCTCCCGGTTGGCGTCCCGCGCGTCGCGCCAGGCCGCCTGGAACCAGGCGAGGTAGGTCTCCGTCATTATTTCGCGCAGTTCATCGCCGAAATCGTCGTCCTCGTTGTCCATGGCTTCGGTCAACGCGGCGTCGACATCGGGCGCAATCAACGGGTACTGCAATGCCAGCCGCAGGCCCCGTCCACAGTAGCCGGAGCGTGTGTTCAGGGGAATCGCGACGGGAGTGAACGACTCCCAGTCGTACTCGAAGTGGATGGCGTCCACGGTTTCCCTGGAAACTCCCTCCTCCAGCGTGAACGGACGTTCCCGCAGCAACCGCTGGATTTCACTGATCAGGGCCTGGCCCTGCTTGCGCAGTCCGGCGGCAAAAGACTGGTTCGCTTCGTTGATTTCCATCCGTTCGATATCCCGTGGTCAGGCGCTGCCGCAAGGGCCGGCTGCGGCGAAAAGGTCAGGCGCGAAAGCAGGCAGCCTCTTGCGTCAGGATGCGTCGGCCAGTGCCGCGGCCACCGCGTCGATGGTCTGCGCCACCGCGTCGGCCGCCAGGCAGTCGACGATCACGCGCTCGGGCTGGGCCCGCAGCCAGGTGATCTGGCGCTTGGCCAGCTGGCGGGTGGCGGCGATGCCCTGTTCGCGGGCTTCCTCCAGGCTGATCTCGCCGTCGAGATGGGCCCACATCTGGCGGTAGCCCACGCAGCGCACCGACGGCAGGCCCGGGTGCAGGTCGGCGCGCGCATGCAGGCCGCGCACTTCTTCCAACAGGCCGTTGGCCAGCATCGCGTCGAAGCGCTGTTCGATGCGCGCGTGCAGCGCGGCGCGCTCCGAGGGTTCCAGGCTGATGGTCAGGTAGCGGTTGTCGTCGTCGCCGGCGGCGGCGCGCTGGCGGCCGAGCAGCGCCGACATGGGCTGGCCCGATAACTGGCAGATCTCCAGCGCGCGCTGGATCCGCTGGCTGTCGTTGGGCGCCAGGCGCGCGGCGGTGACGGGGTCGAGCCGCGCCAGCTCGGCGTGCAGCGCCGGCCAGCCGTCGCGGGCGGCGCGCGCTTCCAGTTCTGCGCGCAGCGCGGGGTCGGCCTGCGGCAGGTCGTCCAGGCCGTCGCGCAGCGCCTTGTAGTACATCATGGTGCCGCCGGCCAGAAGCGGAATGCGGCCGCGCGCGCGGATCTCGTCGATCAGGCGCAGCGCGTCGGCGCGGAATTCGGCCGCCGAATACGACTGCGCCGGGTCCCGGATATCCAGCAGATGCTGGGGCACCTGCGCTTGTTCGGCCGGCGACGGCTTGGCGGTGCCGATGTCCATGCCGCGGTAGATGGTGGCCGAATCGACGTTGACGATCTCCAGCGGCCAGCGTTCGGCCAGCGCCAGGGTGGATGCGCTTTTGCCGGCCGCGGTGGGGCCGGCCAGGCAGATGACGAGGGGAGGGGCGGACACGGGCAAGACCTATTGCCCACGCAGGAACAGCTTGTCCAGGTCGGACACCGACCACTGCACCCAGGTGGGCCGGCCGTGGTTGCACTGGTCGGCGCGCTCGGTGGCTTCCATCTGCCGCAGCAGGCCGTTCATCTCTTCGATCGTGAGCTTGCGGTTGGCGCGCACCGAACCGTGGCAGGCCATGGTCGAGAGCAGTTCGTTGCGCTGTTCGGTCAGCAGGCGCGACACGCCCACGCCGGCCAGGTCGCGCAGCACGGCGCGCGCCAGCGTCTCGATGTCGCCGCGCGCCAGGATCGCCGGCACCGAGCGCACCGCGATCGAGGTGGGGCCGGACGGTCGCATCTGGAAGCCGAGATCTTCCAGCTGTTCCTCGAATTCCTCGACCACCGCCACATCCTTTTCCTGGGCGTGGAACACCACCGGCACCAGCAGGTCCTGGCGCGGCAGGCTGCGCGCGTCCAGCGCCTGCTTGAGCTGTTCGTAGACCACCCGTTCATGGGCCGCGTGCATGTCCACCAGCACCATGCCGCGGCGGTTCTGCGCCAGGATGTAGATGCCGTGCAACTGGCCCAGCGCCATGCCGAGCGGGTGTTCCTCGTCGGCCGGCAGCGTCGGCGCCGGCGCTGCCTGCGGCGCCAGCGCCGCCACGTCGCGCAGCGGCTCGACGCGCGCGGCGGTGTCTTCGGTCAGCGGGCGATACAGCGATTGCCAGTCGGCGGCGGGAATCCCGGCCGGCTCGGCGTGCAGGCGGAACGGCACCTGTGTATGCGGGCGCTGCGGCGCCGGCGTGGGCCGCAGGCCGTAGGCGGGCGCGGCGCCCGGGCTGGCGCCGGTATAGCCGGGGCGAGGCGTGTCGGCCGGCGCGGAGGCGGGCAAGCCGTCGGCTGCCGCGGGCGCTGACGGCGCCACGGTCTCGAATCCATCATCGTCATCGCGCGTCGCCGCGGCCGGCGCCACCGCCGACGATCCGCCGGTCTGCGCCAGCGTCTGGCTGACCGCGTGGTTGACGAAGCGGTGCACCGCGCCGCTGTCGCGAAAGCGCACCTCGTGCTTGGCCGGATGCACGTTGACGTCGACCGCGGCCGGGTCGATGTCCAGGAACAGCACATAGGCCGGCTGGCGGTCGCCATGCAGCACGTCGGCGTAGGCGGCGCGCAGCGCGTGGCTGACGGTGCGGTCGCGCACGTAGCGGCCGTTGACGTACAGGTACTGGCGGTCGGCGCGGGCGCGGGCCGCGGTGGGGCGGGTGATCATGCCTGCCAGGCTGACCGTGCCGACGCTGTGCGACAGCAGCAGGCCGTGCTCGGCGAACTCCGCGCCCAGCACGTCGCGGATGCGCTGCGGCGGTTCGGCCGGCAGCCATTGGCGTTGCGCGCGGTCGTGGTGAAACAGGCGGAAGGCGATCTGCGGATGGGCCAGCGCGATGCGCTCCATGGCGTCGACGCAGTGGCCGAACTCGGTGGCTTCCGAGCGCAGGAACTTGCGCCGCGCCGGCACCGCGTCGAACAGCTGGCGCACGTCCACGGTGGTGCCCGGCGGACCCGAGGCGGGGGTGACCTGCATGCTGCCGGCCTGGATCTGCCAGGCATGCTCGCCGTCACGGGTGCGCGAAATGATGGAAACCTGCGCCACCGAGGCAATCGAGGCCAGGGCCTCGCCGCGGAACCCCATGGACGCGACCGATTCCAGCTCGTGGAGGTTGCGGATCTTGCTGGTGGCGTGGCGCGCCAGCGCCAGCGGCAGTTCCTCGGGGGGAATGCCGCCGCCGTCGTCGGTCACGGCGATGCGGCGGATGCCGCCGCCCTCCAGGCGCACCTCGATCGCGCGCCCGCCGGCGTCGATGGCGTTCTCGAGGATTTCCTTGAGCACCGAGGCGGGTCTCTCGATCACTTCGCCCGCGGCGATCTGGCTGATCAGCAGATCGGGCAGCGCAAGAATGGAGCGGCGTTCTGTCATGGGGTGTTCCGGTATAGCCATAGGGAGGATTTTAGCCTCTGGATGGGCTGGGCTATAGTCGTGGCCTTATTCCCCTTCCGCTTCCAGGGACGTATTGATGCTCGATTTTTTCCAAATGGTGCTCCACATCGACCAGACCCTCGGTGTCTGGGTCCAGCAGTATGGCGTGTGGGTCTATCTGGTGCTGTTCCTGATCGTTTTCGCGGAGACCGGATTGGTGGTGCTGCCGTTCCTGCCGGGCGATTCGCTGCTGTTCATCGCCGGCGCCTTCGGCGCCACCGGCAGCCTGGATCCGGTGCTGCTGGGGGCGCTGCTGATCGTGGCCGCCATCACCGGCAACAGCGTGAACTACGCCATCGGCCGCTACATCGGGCCGCGCGTGTTCTCGATGAACCTGCGCTTCCTGGATCGCGGCGCCCTGATGCGCACGCACGCGTTCTACGAAAAGCACGGCGGCAAGACCATCGTCATGTCGCGTTTCATCCCCGTGGTGCGCACGTTCGCGCCGTTCGTGGCCGGCGTGGCCGACATGCCGTTGTCGCGCTTCCAGCTGTTCAATATCCTGGGAGCCCTGCTGTGGGTGGTGAGCCTGGTGGCGGCGGGTTATTTCTTCGGCAACATCCCGCTGGTGAAGGAACACCTGAACACCATCGTGCTGATCGGCCTGGCCGCGGCCATCGTGCCGGTGGTGGGCGCGGCGTTGTTCAAGCTGCTGCGCGCGCGCCGGGGCGGCTGACCGCGGCAATGCGAGCCTGGCCACCCCGGAAATGGAAAAACGACGGAATCAGAACATCGCGGTGAGGCTTAGCTGGTAGGTCCTGCCAGGCGCGGCGCCCAGGGCGATATCACGCAGATCCTGCTCCGAGGTCGTCGTCATTTTTCTATTGCTGGCGTATTCCCAGTATCTGCGGTTGGTGAGGTTGTAGACCCCCATCGCCACTGTCAGGTGCTTCTTCACGTTGTAGTAGGCCGTCAGATCGAAAATGCTGTATCCGGGTACGCGCAGGTAGTTCTTTTCGTACTTTCCGGAATATTCTTCGAATGAGAGGCTGCCATTGTTCGGGAAATTCTGGCGGACAGGATCCACGGCTTGCTTGCCCTTGACGAAGGTGGCGGTAAGGCTCGCGCCATAACGGTTCTGAGGATCATCCCACGCCAATGATGCAATGGCCTTGACAGGCAACACGCTGTCCAGCTCCACCCAGCCATCACCCGAATACGATGATTTCGATTTGCCCTGGTTGTATCCCACGGCAAAAGTGCTGCTCAGTCCGTGGCCGGCGCCGAACAGCGCGCCATAATCGATCCGGGTGACGACCTCGGCGCCATAGATGTATGCCTTGTCGCGGTTCTCCGCGATGGTGAGGCTGGAGATCGAGGCCGGAAGCCTGGCCAGCAGGCTTTGCACGCCCGGTTTCGGCGCGCCTGTCTGGTAGTCCCTCAAGGCGTATTTCCGGTTATAGATGAAATTGTCGTAGCTGTTGTAGAAGACATTGCCGCGCACCGTAAGGCCACGGGCTGCCTTGCCAACCACCCCTAATTCAAACTGGTTGCTGGTTTCGGACTTGAGGTCGGAATTGCCCACCATGGCGGGCGAGGCGCGCCCGATCCTGGGGTGCAGCCAGATTCCCGCTATCTGGCTGCTGGTGGGGTAGGAGACCCCGCGTTTGTACTGCAGGTAGGTATTGAACCCCTGCTTGGACGCATACATGACGGTCAACGAAGGCAATAGCTTCCCGTCCGTAAACGTCTTGCCATGTATCTCGTTGATTTCCGCCAGCGTCAATGCGCCCAGCGCCTTGTCGTCGGACGGCGCCTCAAAGCCCTGCGGGTTGATTTTGTGCCACGAGTATTTCAGGCCCGGCATTACCGAAAGCGCGCCGATGGTGATGGTGTCGCTCAGCCACACATTCGTGTCATAGGTCCTGTTGTTGCCCTGTGGCTGCAAGGTGGGATGGTCCGCGCCGACCTGTTCAAACGGCCGGGAAAAATCCGTTACCGAGAAATTCACGCCGTAATTCAATGCCTGGGCGCCATAGTCCTTGGTGATTTCGCTTTGCAGGCCATAAGTCTTGGTGTTCATGTTGGAGAAGGTCGAAACATTCTCCAAGGGGTTCTCCGTCTCCATGCCGGTCGACCTCCACCTGGAGGAAGTGACGATATCCTGTGCTGACACCGTGTCGTCGCCAACGCGCGTGCGCTGATAGAAGACCTTGCTTTCCATCGTGTCTATCAGGGTGTTGTTTCCTGGTGTGAATACGTGCGCCAGGCTGATTGAATCGCGTTGCGTGGAGTTCTTCTGCCCGTGTGAGCCCACGATGCTCTCGCGGGCGGCGGTGCTGTTCAGCTTTTTATACATGGGCGCGCTCTCCCTGCTGGATTTACGGTAGAAATCCAGGGTGCCTATGATCCGGCCGCTGCCGCCGGTATCGATCACGCCATTGATCAGCGCCGCATCGGAATGCCAGCGCATCGGATAAGTATCCAGGTAGCCGCTGTTGTTTTGCGTCTGCCTGCCATCACGGCGGCTGTAGGCGAACAATGCCCGGGCGCTGTCATTGCCGAACGCGGTGGTCACGCCGTTGTGCCAGCCATGATCGGTCGTGTCGAACTCGCCGGTGTATTCCAGGTAGCTGCGTTTACCGTCCGTGAGATAGGCATCCGGTGATTTGCTGACGAATGACACGGAGCCGCCGACCACGTTCTTGACCGTGTTCTGGCGTGATCCGGAAGCGATGTTCACCTGGCCGTACAGATAGGGATCGATGTAATCGCGGCCAATGCCAAAAGTATCTTCACCGCTGGAGACCGCGTAACTGCGCCCGGTCGCGTCCGGCAAGGGGATGCCGTTGACATCCAGCGCCACCCGGTTGCCGTCCAGGCCGCGAATGTTGTAGCTGCTGTAACCGCCACGGTCAAAACCCGATTTGCCGTTGCGGGACCCGCTGTTCACGCCTGATGCGCTGATCAGCGGTTGGTAGCGCATGATGGTGCCAAAGTTGTTGCCACCCGTCCTTTTCAGCTCATCGGCGGAAATGGATTGCGTGGTGACATCTTCCGGCTTGATGGTTGCGCTAACAGTGATCGGCGAAAAAATCTTCAACCCATCACGAGCGTCGTGCCTGGCCTCGCCGGGCGTGGCCTCGTTCGGGACGGTCTGGCCATAAGAGGTTGTGGACAACAGGAGGGCTGCCGCCAGCGATATTTTCGTGCGTTTCATGTTCCAGAATCCCTGCATGATGAATACAGGATTGCGCTGGAACGCAAGGCGGAGCGGATAGCAGGCGGACGGCCATGGATCTTTCCAAAAGATGGCCGCTAATCTACCGGGGTCGCCTTTCGGTATCTGTATGGATCCGTCTGAAAATCCGGAGACAAGTCTCGCACCTGCCGGTATATAGGATGGTGTAACCCGGCGCTTGTGATAGCCGCACCGTATTCAAGCCGCAGCCGGATCGTCCGAAGGCATTGATGGCGCGGGCGCAAAAGAATAGGGCCATGCGCAGGCATGGCCCTATTCGTATCCGGCGTAGTCTCAGCTGACGTCGCCGAGCCGCGCCAGCGGCGGGTTGGCGGTGAAGTAGCGCTGGATGCCGGTCAGCATGGCCTGCGCCAGTTTCTCCTGGTGCGCCGAGGTCTTGAGCAGCGCCTCTTCCTGCGGGTTGCTGATGAAGGCGGTTTCCACCAGCACCGACGGGATGTCCGGCGCCTTCAGCACGGCAAAGCCGGCCTGCTCGACGCTGTTCTTGTGCAGCCGGTTGATCTTCTTGATCTCGTCCAGGAAGGCATTGCCGACCTTGAGCGAATCGTTGATCTGCGCGGTGGTGGACAGGTCCAGCAGCACCTTGGCCACCTGGCGGTCGTGGCTGCCCAGGTTGACGCCGCCGATCAGGTCGGCCGCGTTTTCCTTGTCGGCCATCCAGCGCGCCTGGGCGCTGCTGGCGCCGCGCTGCGACAGCGCGAACACCGACGAGCCGTTGGCCGACGGCTTGATCCAGGCGTCGGCGTGGATCGACACGAACAGGTCGGCGTGTACCCGGCGCGCCTTCTGCACGCGCACATGCAGCGGCACGAAGAAGTCGTCGTCGCGCGTCAGGTAGGCGCGCATGTAGGGTTGGGCGTCGATCAGCGCCTTCAGGCGCCGCGCGATGCGCAGCACCACGTCTTTTTCACGCAGGCCGCTGCCGCCGATGGCGCCGGGGTCCTCGCCGCCGTGGCCGGGATCCAGCGCGATGGTCAGCATGCGTTGCTTGCCACGGCCGGCGGAGGCGGGCGGCGACTTCGGCACCGGCAGCGGCGCGGCGGGCTGCTGGCCGCGCACGCGCGGCGGTTCAGGCGGGTCGGCGCGAGTGGCCGGGTTGCGCTGGATGTCTTCGAGGATGCGCGCCAGCGGATCGTCGGCGTCGGGACCGGTCTTGTTGAGGATGGCGACCAGCGGATCCTGCGCGATCTTGGGATACAGGTCCAGCACCAAACGGTACTGGTAGTCGGCCACCGGCTTGAGCGTGAACACCTGCGGCGCCACGGCCTGCTTCAGGTCGAACACCAGCCGTACCACGTTGGGACGGTTCTGCGCCACGCGCAGGCTCTGGATGTAGGGATCGTCGGGGCGGACCTTGGACACCAGGTCGTTGAGCGCCGCGCTCAGGGTCAGTCCCTCGATATCCACCACCAGGCGGTGCGGATTTTCCAGGGTGAACTGTTCGGCCTTGAGCTCGCTGTCCAGTTCCAGCGTGACGCGGGTGTATTCGTCGGCCGGCCAGGTGCGCACGGCCAGGATGGTGGCGGCCTGCGCCAGCCGCGGCACCACCGGCAGGACGAGCAGGGTGGCGGCGACGCTGATCAGGCGACGTCGGGTGGCGCCTGCCGCTGGGAGGGCGCCGTGTCGGGCGGGGGGACAATCGCGTTCAACCATGTTTGTCCTCGAGCGGTGTGCGCGGTCAGCGTGACATCGCGTCCTTGGCCGGCGTATGCCAGGGAAATCTGCAGGTCGGGAGGGGGCAAAAGGCCCTCGGCCCGTTCCGGCCATTCAATCAAAACGACCGCATCCTCACGCAGCAAATCCCGGAATCCGGCGTCCAACCATTCGCGCGAATCACTAAATCTATAAAAATCAAGGTGATAGAAGTATAAGTTAGAAACTTTATAGGATTCAAGCAGCGCGTAGCTCGGACTCTTGATTCGGCCTGTGATGCCGCATTCCCGCAACAATGCCCTGGAGAAGGCCGTTTTTCCTGCCCCCAGGTCCCCTTGAAGGTGGATACATGCGCCTGCCAGGCCGGTTTCGCGGCCGGAGACAAGAGGCGCGAGCTGGCGTGCCAGCGCTTCCGTGGCGGCTTCATCGGGCAGGTGCAGGGTCAGGCTGCTGAGGGGAGCGGACATGGCGCGGGTCGGGGGCGAGTGGTAAAAGGTCTGGATGGGAACACGGATCGAACGCAATTATAGGAATTCGGGTTTCTGCTAATCTTATAAGTGATTGCTATTCTCAAATAAGTCCGGCCAGGCGGAATCCGCCGGCCGCGACGGACGCCGCCACGGAGCAGTAAGCGCCATGAAGACCCGCATCGAAAAAGACACCTTTGGCCCCATCGAAGTCCCGGAGGATCATCTCTGGGGCGCGCAGACGCAGCGTTCGCTGCATTTTTTCGCGATCTCCACCGAAAAGATGCCCGAGCCGCTGGTCATTGCGATGGCGCGCCTGAAGCGCGCGGCCGCCAAGGTCAACGCCGACCTGGGTGAGCTCGATCCCAAGATCGCCGATGGCATCATCCGCGCCGCCGATGAAGTCATCGCCGGCAAGTGGCCCAACGAATTCCCGCTGTCCGTGTGGCAGACCGGCTCGGGCACGCAGAGCAACATGAACATGAACGAGGTGCTGGCCAACCGCGCCTCCGAATTGCTGGGCGGCGTGCGCGGCGAAGAACGCAAGGTGCACCCCAACGACCACGTCAACCGCGGCCAGTCGTCCAACGATACCTTCCCCACCGCCATGCACGTGGCTGCCGCCGTGCAGGTCGAGCACCACCTGCTGCCGGCCCTGAAGACCCTGCGCGCCACCTTCGCCGCCAAGAGCGCCGAGTTCTACGATATCGTCAAGATCGGCCGCACCCACTTGCAGGACGCGACCCCGCTGACGCTGGGCCAGGAACTGTCCGGCTACGTCGCCCAGCTCGACCTGGCCGAACAGCAGATCCGCGCCACGCTGCCGGGCCTGCACCAGCTGGCCATCGGCGGCACCGCCGTCGGCACCGGCCTGAACGCCCATCCGCAATTTTCCGCCAAGGTCTCGGCCGAACTGGCCCACGCCACCGAAACCGCCTTCGTCTCCGCGCCCAACAAGTTCCAGGCCCTGGCCTCGCACGAAGCCCTGCTGTTCGCCCACGGCGCCCTCAAGTCGCTCGCCGCCGGCCTCATGAAGATCGCCAACGACGTGCGCTGGCTGTCCAGCGGCCCGCGTTCCGGCCTGGGTGAAATCAGCATCCCCGAAAACGAACCCGGCAGCTCCATCATGCCGGGCAAGGTCAACCCGACCCAGTGCGAAGCCATCACCATGCTGGCCGCCCAGGTCATGGGCAACGACGTCGCCATCAACATCGGCGGCGCCAGCGGCAACTTCGAGCTGAACGTCTACAAGCCCCTGGTGATCCACAACTTCCTGCAGTCGGTGCGCCTGCTGACCGACGGCATGGCCAGTTTCGACCAGCACTGCGCCGCCGGCATCCAGCCCAACCGCGAGCGCATCGCCGAACTGGTCGACCGCTCGCTGATGCTGGTCACCGCCCTGAACCCGCACATCGGCTACGACAAGGCCGCCCAGATCGCCAAGAAGGCGCACAAGGAAGGCCTGTCGCTGAAGGAATCGGCCCTGGCCCTGGGCTACGTCACCGAAGCCCAGTTCGCCGAATGGGTCGTGCCCGGCAGCATGACCAACGCCGGCAAGTAACGCCGCCGTCGCCAAACACGAAGCCGCCCAGCAGGGCGGCTTTTTTTCAGGTCCAGCAGCGCAACATGCCTCGAAACCCGCTAAGCATTCCCGGTCAACAACAACCAAGCAGGAATCGTCACCGCGGAAAACAACGTCCCCAGGGAAATGAGCACCGCCACCATTCTCCCATCGCCCCCCATCCGCATCGCCAACACATAAGCCGCCGAAGCCGTGGGCAACGCCGCGAACAGCAGCAGCATGCGCGCCTCCAGCGGCGCCAGCCCCAGCAATCTGGCTACGCCGAGCGCCACCAGCGGCAACGCCACCAGCTTCACCGCCAGCATCCACGCGATCAACCCGCCATAGCCCTTGCCGCCTTCCCATGCCAGGCTGGCGCCCACGCACAGGATCCCCAACGCGATCGCCGCCGCGCCCAGGCGGGCCAGCACCGTGTCCACCGGTCCCGGCAGGTGCAGTCCCGCGAGGTTGCACGCCAACCCCGCCAGCGTCGACACCACCAGCGGATTGCGCGCCAGCTCGCGCAGCAGATTGCCGCCGTTGTGGCGCGCCAGGCCGTACACCGCCGCCACGTTCGCCATCGGCACGGCGAAACCGATGATCAGCGCCATCACCGTCTGGCCCTGCGCGCCGCCCAGGCTGGCGGATAGGGCCAGTCCGATATAGGTGTTGAAGCGGAAGCCGCATTGCGCCGATGACGCCAGCCCCAGCGATGTGGGCCTGAGCGCCAGCCCCGCCAGCCACGACAAGGCCACCCCCGAGACGATCACCGCCGCCGTCGCCTGCAACAGTATTGCGGCGTTGCCGGCGCTGATCGGCGTGCGCAGGATGGATTGGAACAACAGGGCGGGGAACAGCACGAAGTACACCAGGCGCTCGGTGCCGGCGAAAAACTCGCGCGAGAAATTGAGTTTGTGGCGCAGCGCCCAACCCAGCGCGACCAGCATGAAATCAGGGAAAACGAGCAGTGCAACCGACATGGATAAGCTATTTTTTCTGGCGCGGGCGCGGGGGATCGGCTCGCTATGCGACTGTAAGCATTTGCTGCTATTCTCCGTCATTCTGGCGGGCGCGTGTGCCACAAGCAACCCATAACAGCACGGCTTTCAGCCCTGCACAACAAGCGATGTCCCGCCAACGCTAACTGCTGACTCGTCCACAGACGAGTGCGCCACAAGACGGTCCGTTCACACCCGGGCTCGCATATTTGGAGGAAACACACCAATGATTAAAGTTCGCTCCCTGGCCATCGCCATCGCGCTGGCTGCCGGCACGGTCGGCGCCTCGGTTGCCCATGCCGCCGACAAGTATCCCGACAAGCCGATCCGCGTCATCGTCCCGTTCGCGCCCGGCGGCTCCACCGACATCATCGCGCGCCTGGTGACGCAGCGCATGAGCCAGGAACTGGGCCAGCCCATGGTCGTCGAGAACAAGGGCGGCGCCGGCGGGGCCATCGGCGCGGCCGAAGCCGCGCGCGCCGCGCCGGACGGCTACACGCTGTCGATCGCCACGGTCTCGACCATGGCCGTCAACCCTGCGTGCCGCCCCAACGACCTGCCCTACGATCCGATCAAGGACTTCCAGCCGGTCACCAACTTCGCCAACACCGCCAACGTGGTCGCCGTGAATCCGAAGTTCCCGGCCAAGGACTTCAAGGGCTTCGTCGAGGAACTGAAGAAGAACCCGGGCAAGTACTCGTACGGCAGCTCGGGCACTTGCGGCGTGCTGCACCTGATGGGCGAATCGTTCAAGATGGCCACCGGCACCGACATCGTGCACGTGCCCTACAAGGGCTCGGGCCCGGCCGTGGCCGACGCCGTCGGCGGCCAGATCGAAATCATCTTCGACAACCTGCCGTCCTCGATGCCGCAGATCCAGGCGGGCAAGTTGAACGCCATGGCGATCGCCTGGCCGGAAGACATCGCTTCGCTCAAGGGCGTGCCGAACTTCAAGCAAGCCGGCTTCCCCGTGCTGAACCAGCCGGTCTGGTACGGCCTGCTGGCGCCCAAGGGCACCCCGATGGAAGTCGTGAACAAGCTGCGCGACGCCGCCGTCGTGGCCCTGAAGGACCCCAAGGTCATCAAGGCGCTGGACGACCAGGGCTCGGCGCCCTCGGGCAACACGCCGGAAGAGTTCGCCAAGGAAATCAAGGAACAGTACGACTGGGCGAAGGACGTCGTGAAGAAGCAGAACATCAAGCTGGATTGATGGCCTGACGGCGCGGGCTCCGGCCCGCCGCCGGCCTGGCAGAGAAGGCGCCCCGCGGGGCGCTTTTTTTTCTTTGCGCGCGGGGCCCGCGCCCAAGGGGCGTCAGCGTTCCAGCGCCGCCTGGCTTGCGTCGCAGGCCGCGCGCAACCGGTCGATCAGGTCTCGATGCACGGCCGTCAGCGGATCCTGGCTGCGCGTCAACACGCTGATCGGCACGCCCAGCGTGGGCGACAATCGCCGCAGGCGCATGTCGGGTCGCAGCATGGCCTGGGCCGTGATGGCGTCGACGATGGCGTCGCCGGCCCCGGCCTGCGCCAGCGCGCAGGCGACGTAGTGGGTCTGCACCCGGATCGCGGCGTGCGGGTCCACGCCCTGCGCGTCCAGCGCCATTTGGAGCAGGGCGCCGGCGGCGTCGCTGGCGTCCAGCAGGATCAGGTTGTCGCCTGCGACGTCGGCGAGCGCAAGCGGGCCGCCGGCGGGGCCGCGGCCCAGGTGCACCAGTTCGGTCTGGCCCAGTTCGGTGCGCGTCAGGCCGGGCGTCTCGCTGGTGTCGAAGGTCACCGCCAGGTCCAGCTCGCGCGTCAGCATGCCGCGCACCAGCTCGCTGCTGTGGTAGGTGTGGATATCGAAGGTCAGGCCGGGCTGCGCCTCGCGGCTGTCGCGCACCACGCCGGGCAGCAGGCCCAGGCCCAGCGCCGGCGCGCAGCCCAGCCGCAGGTGCGCGTGGGGCCGGTCGCGCAGGCTGGCGGCCAGCCTGCGCACGCTGTCCAGGTCCTGGTTCAGGCGCGCCACTTCGGGCGTGAGGATGTCGGCTTCGCGCGTGGCCACCAGACGGCCCTTGACGCGCTCGAACAGCTTGAAGCCCAGTTGCGACTCGGCGCTGGCCAGCAGCTTGCTGGCGGCCGGCTGGGTGATGTGCAGCGCCGCCGCGGCCTGGGTCAGGGAGCCGGTGCGGCGGATCGCTTCGAAGATCTCGATGTGGCGCAGGCGCATGATGCGAAGGGTGGGTCGGCGCAATCCCGCATTCTACGGCGCGACGGGGCACTGCGACAGCGGCGCGGGTCTTGTCTATCATGGACGTCCATGCCGGCCATCCGGCGCCATCCTGGAGCCCTTTCCATGCGCGTGTGTCGTTCCACCGCCGCTCTTTTGCTCGCCGCCGCGCTGGCCGCGGCGCCGTCCGCCTGGGCCCGTTCGCCGGTGGCCGCCGACGACCTGAATCCCGAGGCCGCCACCGGCAGCCAGGCCCGCAAGCTGGTGCGCGCTCCGCATTTCATGATGGTCGCGGCCAACCCCCTGGCCACCGCCGCCGGCGACGAGATGCTGCGGCGCGGCGGCAGCGTGGTGGATGCCGCCATCGCCACTCAGCTGGTGCTCAATCTGGTCGAACCGCAATCGTCGGGCATCGGCGGCGGCGCCTTCATGGTGGTGTATTCGGCCAAGGATCGCGCCATCGTGACCTACGATAGCCGCGAGACGGCGCCCGCCGCGGCGCGTCCCGACCGCTTCCTGGATGCCGACGGCAAGCCGCTGCCGTTCGCGCAGGCGGTCAACAACGGCATGGCGGTGGGCGTCCCGGGCCTGCTGCGCGGCCTGGAAATGGCGCACCAGCGCCAGGGAAAGCTGCCGTGGGCCGACCTGTTCCAGCCCGCGATCCGGCTGGCCGAGCAGGGTTTCGCCGTGTCGCCGCGCTTGCACAAGCTGCTGGCGGGCAACAAGGAATTGCCGCGCCAGCCGGCCGCCGCGGCCTATTTCTACGCGCCCGATGGTAGCGCCTGGCCCGTCGGCCACGTGCTGAAGAATCCCGCCTTCGCGGCCACGCTGCGGGCCGTGGCGCAGGGCGGCGCGGACGCTTTCTACCAGGGCGATATCGCCCGCGACATCGTGGCCGCGGTGCATGCGCATCCCAAGCCGGGCGACCTGACGCTGGCCGACCTGGCGGGCTACCAGGCGCGCCAGCGTGAACCGGTGTGCGGCGCCTATCGCGGCTACGAGCTGTGCGGCATGGGGCCGCCCAGCAGCGGCCCGATCGCGGTGCTGCAGATGCTGGGCGAACTGGAGCAATATCCGATCGGCGATTTCGCGCCTGGCAGCGTCGAAGCGGTGCATTATTTCGCCGAGGCCGGCCGGCTGGCGTTTGCCGACCGCGACTTCTACGTGGCCGACCCGGATTTCGTCCGCGTGCCGGTGCGCGCGATGCTGGATCCGGCGTATTTGCGCGCGCGCGGCGCGCTGATCCGGCCCGACCGCAGCATGAAGGTGGCGCTGCCCGGCGACCCCGAAGGCAAGTTGCTGTCGCTGGGGCGCGGCAACGCCCTGGAGCAACCTTCGACCAGCCATCTGGTGGCGGTGGACGCCGACGGCAATGCGCTGTCGATGACCACCACCATCGAGAACGAATTCGGCAGCAAGATTTTCGTGCGCGGCTTCCTGCTGAACAACGAGATGACGGACTTTTCGTCCTCGTTCAAGGATCCCGAAGGGCGGCTGGTGGCCAATCGCGTCGAACCCGGCAAGCGCCCGCGCAGCGCGATGGCGCCGATGATCGTGCTGCGCGACGGCAAGCCCTACCTGCTGGTGGGATCGCCGGGCGGCAGCGCCATCATCAACTACGTCGCCAAGACCATCGTGGCGGTGCTCGACTGGAAGCTCGACATCCAGGCCGCCGCGGCCTTGCCGAACCTGGGCAGCCGCAACAAGGAAACCGAACTGGAAAAGGGCACCGCGCTGGAGGCGCTGGCGCCGGCCCTGGAGCGCATGGGGCATCCGGTCAAGATCACCGATTTCCCCAGCGGCATCCATGGCATCGTGATCGACGCCGACGGCCTGCAGGGCGGGGTCGATCCGCGCCGCGAGGGTTTGGTGCAAGGCGGCTGAGGAGGATTCCCGGCGCGCCATCCGCCGTTCCCGCATGGGCCGGGGCAGGCCCCGCGCCAGGCAGGGCCTGGCGCGCCTTCCTATTCCAGCGCCGACGGATCCAGCCGCATCTTTTCCTCGCGGCTGCGTGCCAGGTAGGTCACGCCCCACATCACCACGCCCAGCAGCAGCAGCCAGCCGGCCACCTGGTACTGGATCACGTCGCGTCCGGTCAGCGGCGTCACCAGGAACAGGCAGGCGGCCGCGCCCAGCCACGGCACGATGCGGTTGATGCGGAAATGCTCGTGCTTGACCTGGTCGCGGCGCAGCACCAGCACCGCCACGTTGACGAAGGCGAACACGCCCAGCAGCAGCAGGGCGGTGGTGCCGCCCAGCGCGCGGATGGCTTCGGAATCGGCCAGCGCCACCAGGATGATCAGGCCGAACGCCAGCGCGGTGGTGAACAGGATCGCCGTCCACGGCGTCTGGTTGCGGCGATGCACGTGGGCCAGGAAGGCCGGCAGCACGCCCTGGCGCGACATGCCGTACAGCAGGCGGCTGGCCATCATCATGTTGATGAGCGCGGAGTTGGCGACGGCGAACATAGAGATCACCGGCATGATGTATTCCACTGGCAGGCCGGGCGCGGCGCGCTTGACCACCAGCACCAGCGGCGTGCTGCTGCCGGCCAGTTCGCCCACCGGCACCAGCGCCACCGCGCAGATCGACACCAGCACGTAGATCACCGCCGTCAGCCCCAGGCCGGTCAGCATCACCTTGGGAAAGATGCGGCTGGGGTTGTGGGTTTCCTCGGCCATGTTGACGGAGTCCTCGAAGCCGACCATGGCAAAGAAAGCCAACGCGGTGGCCGAGGTGACGGCCAGGAACACGCTCTTGTCTTCCGGCGTGTCGAAGGCGATGACGCGCGAGAAGTCGGCCTGGCCTTCCGACATGGCGTAAAAGCCCAGCAGGATCACCATCAGCAGGCCGGACAGTTCGATCAGCGTCAGCACCACGTTGGCGCGCACGCTTTCGGACGCGCCGCGCAGGTTCACCAGCATCACCAGCGCCATGAATCCCAGCGCGCCCATGGTGATCCAGGTCTTGCTGGCCTCGATGCCGAAGGCGGCGAACAGATTGGCCGCGAAGGCCTGCGACGCGGTCGCGGCCGAGGTCAGGCCCGAGCACATCACCGTGAAGCAGACGATAAAGGTCAGGAAGTGCAGGCCGAACGCCTTGTGCACGTAGAGCGCGGCGCCCGCCGCTTTCGGATACTTGGTCACCAGTTCCAGGTAGGACAGCGCGGTCAGCAGCGCCACGCCGAAGGCCACCAGGAACGGCAGCCAGGCCGCGCCGCCGACTTCCTTGGCGACCTGTCCGGTCAGGGCGTAGACCCCGGTGCCCAGGATGTCGCCGACGATGAAGAGCAGCAGCAGCTTGGGGCCCATCACCCGCTTGAGCGCGGCGTTCTGTTGCGGATCGCCGCTGGGGGCGTTCGTAGCCATAGTCTTTCTCCTTGTTCTCGTTCGATGGGGAGTCGCGCCAGGGCAACGTCGAGGGAGCGGGCATGCAGCGCGGGTATCGCCGCGCATCGCTCCCTCGGTGCCCGCCATGAAGGGCGGGCCGGTGTGATGGGAAAAGTCTAAATCGGCCGGGAGGCGGGCAATGCAACAGTCATGCAACGAATTGTCTGTGCATGCAAGACATGCAAGCGGGTGTAGGGAATGGCGGCAATCGCCGGCGCGGCTCCTGGTTAGGCAGGCATGAAAAGGCCCGCGCAAGGCGGGCAGGGCGGCGCATGGGGCGAGCGCTGATGCCGCGGCCGCTATGGCTGGGGCGGCGCCAGATCGGGCGGCAGGCGGCGCAGCGTGGCGGGCGTGCGCGACAGTTTGATGGGCGAGCCGACGCCGCGATAGTCGCCCTGTTCCAGCACCATGCCGCGATGGCGCGTGTGCGGATGCGCCAGCGCCTGGTCCACCGTCTGCACGGCCGCGGCCGGCACGCCGGCGCGCAGCAGGCGGTCGGCCAGGGCCGCCGCCTCGTGATGTGCGAGCAGGGCCGACAGGTCTTCGCGCAGGGCCTGGCGATGCGCCAGCCGGTCGGCGTTGGCGGCATAGCGCGGGTCCGCGGCCAGCGCTGGCGCTTCCAGCACTTGCGCCAGCTGCGCGAACTGGCGGTTGTTGCCGACCGCCAGGAAGATCGGGCCGCTGGCGGTGGGCAGGGTCTCGTAGGGCGCGATGTTGGGATGCGCGTTGCCGCTGCGGCCCGGCGTCTTGCCGCTGTAGAAGTAATTGGGCGCGTGCGGATGCAGCAGCGACAGCGCGCAGTCGTACAGCGTGATGTCGAGGAACTGGCCCAGCCCGCTGCGCGCGCGCTCGTTCAGCGCCAGCAGGATCGCCACCGCCGCGTTCAGGCCCGTCACCATGTCCACCACCGGCAGGCCGACGCGGGTGGCGTCGCCGTCGGCTTCGCCGTTCACGCTCATCAGCCCGCACATGGCCTGCGCGCAGGCGTCATAGCCGGGCAGGCCGCCCAGCGGGCCGTCGGCGCCGAAGCCGCTGACGCGGCAGTGGATCAGTTTCGGGAAGCGTTCTTTCAAGGTGTCGTAGCCAAGCCCCCACTTCTCCAGCGTGCCCGGCTTGAAGTTCTCGACCAGCACGTCGGCATCGGCCAGCAGGTGGCGCAGCAGTTCCTGGCCGGCCGCCTGCGACAGGTCCAGCGTCATGCCGCGCTTGTTGCGGTTGACGCCGACGAAGTACGACGCGGTATCGCCCAGGAACGGCGGACCCCAGCCGCGCGTTTCGTCGCCGCCGGGCGGTTCGATCTTGAGCACGTCGGCGCCGTGGTCGGCCAGGATCTGGGTGCAGTAAGGACCGCCCAGCACGCGCGACAGGTCGATCACTTTGCAGCCGGCCAGGGCGCCGGCGTCGGGGAGCTTGGGAGCCATGAAGCCTCTGCGGTCAGTCGATGGAAACGTTGGCGCTCTTGATGAGCGTGCGCCACTTGGGCACTTCGGTCGTGATGAAGCGGGACAGCCCCTGCGGCGTCTGGTCCTGGGCGCGCACGATGCCCTGGTTGCGCAGGGTCTGTTCGATCGCGGGGTCCGACAGCGCGGCCTGGAATGCCTGGTTCAGCCTGGCCACGGTCTCGGTCGGCGTGGTCTTGGGCGCGACGATGCCGAAGAACACGCTGACGTCGTAGCCGGACAGCCCTTGTTCGGACAGCGTCGGCAGGTCGGGCAGGGCCTCGGAGCGCTGCGCGCTGGCCAGGCCGATGGCGCGCAGCTTGCCGGCCTTGATGTACGGCAGCGCCGTCAGGATGTCGGTGAACGACATCGACACCTGGCCGCCCAGCAGGTCGTTGAGCGCCGGCCCGGTGCCCTTGTAGGGAATGTGCATGATGCGCGTGCCGGCCATCTGGTTGAACAGGATGCCGGCCAGGTGCGACGACGCGCCGTTGCCGGACGAGGCGTAGCTGAGCTTGTCCGGGTTCTTTTTGGCGTAGGCGATCAGTTCCTGCGCGTTGGTGGCCGGCACCGAGGGGTTCACCACCAGGATGTTGGGCAGGTGGCCGATGCGGATGATGGGGGCGAAGCTGGTCTCGGGGTTGTAGCCCTGGTTCTTGTACAGGCTGACGTTGATGGCCAGCGGTCCGGAGGTGCCGAACAGGATGGTGTAGCCGTCCGGCTTGGCGGCGGCCACGTATTCGGAGCCGATGTTGCCGCCGGCGCCGGCGCGGCTCTCGACGATGACGGTCTGGCCCAGCGGCTGCTTGAGCTTTTCGGCCAGGCGGCGCGCCAGGGCGTCGGTCGGGCCGCCGGGCGGGAACGGCACCACCAGCGTGACCGGCCGCGACGGATAGGCGTCGGCGGCCAGCGCGGCGGGCGCGGCGGCGATGGCGGCGACCGCCAGCAGCAAAGGGGTGAACAGGCGTTTCATGGTTGTCTCCAGTGGTGGACGCGCCGGCTGTGCCGCCGGCGTCGTGGTGCGCCAGGCTACAGCGCGTGTTGCAGGATGCCGCGGCAGGCGGCGCTTTCGTCGGCGGGAATCGCGTATGGGTCGCGCGGGGCCAGGCGATGTTGCAGCACCTGGTCGGCCAGCAGGGCGCGGCTGGCCAGGCCGTCGCCGACGGCTTCCCAGCGCAGCGCCGCCATCGATACCGCGTGGTACAGCAGCGAGGCGGCCTGCCGCGCCAGTTCGGCGCGGTCGCCCTGCGCGGCATGTTCGGCCAGCGCATAGGTCCGTTCCAGCGCGTCGGCCTGGGTGGCGGCGAGCGCCGGCGGGCAGGGCAGGCCTTCGGCCAGCAACTGGTCGACATGCCGGCGCAGCGCGGGCAGCGAGCCCTCTTTCCTGATGGCGCGCAGCACGTCCAGCGCCACGATGTTGCTGGTGCCTTCCCAGATCGAGCCCAGGTGCGCGTCGCGCACCAGGCGCGGCTCGGTCCATTCCTCGATGTAGCCGCAGCCGCCGCGCACTTCCATGGCGTCGCCGGTGACCTTGCGCGCATCGCGGCAGGCGCGGAACTTGATCAGCGGCGTCAGGATGCGCGCCAGCGCCGGATCGCCCCGGCCCTGGTCGGCGTCGGCCAGCGCGCGGGCGGTCTGGAACATGACGCTGCGGGCCTGCTCGGCCCATACCGTCATCTTCACCAGCTGGCGCTGCATCAGCGGCATGTCGATCAGGCGCTTGCCGAACGCGCGGCGGTGTTGCGAGACGTAGGTGGCCTCGGTGACGGCGCGGCGCATCAGGCCGGCCGCCCGCATGCCGTTGGACAGGCGCGAGTTGTTGATCATGTCGGCCATGTGCTTGAAGCCCTTGCCGCGCTCGCCCACCAGCCACGCCACCGCGCCTTCCAGGCGGATTTCGCCGCTGGCCATGGAACGGGTGCCGAGCTTGTCCTTCAGGCGCAGGATGCGGTAGTGGTTGTGCGTGCCGTCGGCCAGGTCGCGCGGCAGCAGGAACAGCGACACGCCCTTCAGGCCGGGCTCGCTTTCGCTGCGCGCCAGCACCATGGCGAAGCCGGCGTCGGGGTTGGAGCAGAACCACTTGTCGCCGTGGATGCGCCAGCTGCCGTCGTCCTGGCGCGTGGCCGTGACCTCGGTGGCGCTGACGTCCGAGCCGGCGCCCTGTTCGGTCATGAACATGGCGCCCTGGCGCAGGGCATCGAAATCCTGGCTGGTGACCTGCGGCAGCACCCGTTCGACCAGCGCCGGGTCGCCGAACTTGCGCAGCGTGCGCGCCAGCGAGTCGGTCATGCTGACCGGGCAGCACAGGCCGAATTCAGCCTGTACGAACAGGTGGCTGAGCGCGTACTTGGCGGCGGCGGGCATCGGCTCGGGCCAGCCCAGCACGCCGCCGCGATGCGACAGCGCCGCCAGGCCGAATTCGCTGTAGGCCAGGCGTTCCAGCTCGACATAGGCGGGATGCTTGTCGATGCGTGACTCGTCGGCGCCGGCGCGGCTGCGCACCGACAGGGTGGGCGGATGCTTGTCGGCGGTGGCCGCCAGTTCGTCCATCACGCCGCCCGCCAGTTCGCCCAGGCGGTCCAGGTGCGGCAGCAGGTGCGCGTGCAGCGCCGCGGGCAGATAGCGCCGGGCCAGAGGCGCGGCGTACGGATCGGCGCGGAACAGGTTCAGGCCGCGCGCGTCCGGGACGGGCGTGGCGGTGGCGCGGGTGGGGGCGACGGGGGGCTGGGCGGGGGTATCCATGGCGGCATCCTGCGCAAAAGGGGAGTTTCCGGCATGGTGCGATGATGGATTAATCTATACAAATACCGTTTTTGTGTAGACCTATCCAATAAAAATATGGATCTCGGGTGCCGCCGGCAGGCGCGCCCCGGGAGGAGACCGATGGACCTGGATCCGCGCTTGTTGCGCTATTTCATCGCCGTGGCCGAAGAACGCCATTTCAGCCGCGCCGCCGCGCGCCTGCACATTTCCCAGCCGCCCTTGAGCTACGCCATCCGCCAGCTCGAGGACAACGTCGGCGCGCGCCTGCTGGCGCGCACCAGCCGCCACGTCGAACTGACCGCCGCCGGCCAGGTGCTGTACCGCGAGGCCCTGACGCTGCTGCGCCAGGCCGAGGACGTGCGCATGCTGGTGCAGCGGGTCGACGCCGGCCTGCGCGGCCGGTTGCGCATCGGCTTCGTGGGGTCGATGCTGTACCGCGGCCTGCCGGCGCTGCTGGAGTCCATGCGGGCCGAACTGCCGGACGTCGAGCACGTGCTGACCGAATTGAATTCGCACGACCAGATCGAGGCGGTGCGGCGCGGCGAACAGGACCTGGGCTTCATCCATGCCAACCCGGTGCCGGCCGGCGTGGCGGCGCGCGATCTGTTGGCCGAACCCTTCGTGGTGTGCCTGCCGCAAAGCCATGCGCTGGCCGGGCGGCGTTCGTTGGCGTTGGCGGACCTGGCCGGCGATGATTTCGTGTTCTTCGCCCGCGCCGCCTCGCCGAGCTATTACGAGACTGTGCTGTCGCTGTGCGTGGGGGCGGGCTTCATGCCCGTGGTCCGCCACGAGGTGCGCCACTGGCTCAGCGTGGCTTCGCTGGTGTCGCAGGGCCTGGGCGTGTCGATCGTGCCGTCGTGCCTGTCGCGCAGCGGCCTGGCGGGCACCCGGTTCATCGCGTTCGAGCACCAGGCGCGCTCGGTCAGCCAGGTGATCTGGCCGCAAGAGGGCCGGTCGCCGCTGCAGGAAAAGGCGCTGGCGCTGGTCGAGCGCCAGTTCCCCGCGGGCTGAACGGGCGTCCGGGTGTTGTCTCCTGACCGGCCCGCCTGAAATCAGTCCGGCAGCCGAGCGAAGCGGTTGGTGAGCGTGCCCAAACCCGTCAGCGTCACGTCGACTACGTCGCCGTCGCGCAGGTCGGGCGAATGGCCGTCGGTGCCCATCCACAGGATGTCGCCGGGCTGCAAGGTGAGGTAGCGGCTCATCGTGCTGATGAAGGTATCCACGCCGAACAGCATGTCGCCGGTGCCGAAGCGGGTGCTCTCGCGGCCGTTGACGCTGACCACCGTCTCCATGCGCGCCAGGTCCGGGTCGGTCTCGATCCAGGGCCCCATCGGCTTGAAGGTGTCGGTGTTCTTGGAGCGCCAGAAAGTGCGGTCGGACGCCTGCCAATCGCGCGCGCTGACGTCGTTGCCGATGGTGTAGCCGAGGATGCCGGCGCGCACCTCGTCGGGCCGCACGTGCTTCATGCGCTTGCCGATCACCACCACCAGTTCGCCCTCGTAGTGCACGCGGTTGGCGTCGGCCGGCATCAGCACGTCCTGTCCATGCGCCAGCAGCGCGTTGTTGGCGCGGTAGCCGACGTCGGGCTGGGTGGGAATGTTCTTGCCCTCGGTGCCGATGTGCTGGACATAGTTCAGGCCGACACAATAGAAGGTCGGTGGAATCACCGGCACTTCGATCCGCACGTCGGCCAGGCGCAGCGATTCGTTGCGCTTTTCATGGCCGTTGAACGGGTCGCCGCGCACCGGCGTGATGCGGTCGTCATCGAGGATGCCGTAGAACGTTTCGCCGTCGTGGGTGCAGCGTATCCATTTCATGGTGGGTTCCTTCAGGCCGCCTGGGCGGAAAAACTGGGTTCGTCATTGGCCATGCGGGCGATGAGCCATTCGCCGTCGCGGCGCGCCAGTTCGACGCGCAGGGTGCGGATGGTGTCCACGCCCGCCAGCGGCGCCGGGCCGGACAGCGGGCTGCCGCTGTCATGCCGCACCACCAGCATGTAGCCGCGCAGCGCGCAGTGGTCCGCGCTCCAGGCGTGCGCCGCCAGGTTGCAGATCAGGTGATGGATGCGCTGGGTCGCGGAGCGGCGCGCCAGCGCCGCCAGCACGGCGTCGCGGCCCGCCAGCGTCTGGCCCTGGCGCAGCCAGACGCCGTCGGGAGCGAGGCGCCGCACCAGGTCGTCGTAGCGGCTTTCATCCAGGTCGCGAAAGAACGCCATGACCTGGTTGTGGCAGAGGGACAGGGTGTCGCTCATGGGGATGTCATCCTCAGCATGGTTTCATCGATGGCGGCCAGCGTGTCCGCGCCGCACAGTTGCATGGTGCGCGCCAGCTCGTCGCGCAATATCTCCAGCGCCTTGCAGGCGCCGGGGTGACCGCCCGCCAGCACGCCGTAGAGCGTGGCGCGGCCGGTCAACACACCGGCCGCGCCCAGCGCCAGCGCCTTGAAGATGTCGCTGCCGCGCCGCACGCCGCCGTCCAGCAGCACCGGCACCCGGCCGCGCGCGGCGGCGATCACTTCCGGCAAGGCGGCCAGCGTCGCGATGCCGGTGTCGAGCTGCCGGCCGCCGTGGTTGGAGACGACCAGCGCGTCGGCGCCGATAGCGACGATGGCGTCCACGTCCAGGGCATTGACCACGCCCTTGACGATGAGCTTGCCCTGCCAGCCTTCGCGCAGCCGCGCCAGGTCGTCGAGCTTGAACGCCGGATCGTAGTTGCGGCCGGCGACGGATTTCATGGCCTTGCGGTCCGTGGCGACCCGCGCCAGCCCCGCCAGGCTGGGCATGGCCGGCGGCCGCCGCAGCAGCATGTCCAGCGACCAGGCGGGCTTGCGCGCGAACTGGAAGAAGTTGCGCGGGTTGATCTTCATGGGAAACGCCAGGCCGTGCGCCAGGTCGCGTTCGCGCTTGCCGCCTACCGGCAGATCCACCGTGATCATCAGCGCCTCGTAGCCGGCGGCCCCGGCGCGCCGGATCAGGTCGGCGAGCCGGGCCTTGTCCTGCAGGATGTAGGCCTGGAACCAGAGCCGTCCGGGCGCCCGGTCGGCGATCTCCTCGATCGACGCGGTGGCGGACGTGGACAGGGTGTAGGGAATCCCGGCCTGGGCGGCGGCGCGCGCCAGCGCCACGTCGCCGCCGCGCCAGCCGAAGCCCACAGCGCCCGTGGGCGCGATGGCGCAGGGCAGGGCGGCGGGGGCGCCGACAAGCATCGCCGTGGCATCCACCCGCGAGACATCGCGCAGCACCCGCGGCGCCAGCCGCAGGCGCTGGAACGCGCCGGCGTTCTCGCGCAGCGTGATCTCGTCCTCGGCGCCGCCGTCGAAGAAGTCGAACACCGGCCGCGGCAGGCGCGCCCGGGCCGCGAGCCGCAGGCGCTCGATGGAATAGCAATCATCCAGCCGGGCGGTCATTGCATGCTGCTCCGATGGACCATCATTCGCCTTTGACATTGCCTTTCTTGATCACGTCGGCCCAGCGCTTGCGGTCCTGCACCAGGAATTGGCTGAACTGTTGCGGCGTGCCGCCGTCGGCCAGGGCGCCGAGCGAGGCAAGCTGTTGCCGCACCGCCGGATCGGCCAGAGCCTCGTTGGCGGCCCGGTTCAGCTTGTCGACGATGGCCTTGGGCGTGGCGGGCGGCGCCAGCATGCCTACCCAGGTGGCGGCTTCGTCGAAGCCGGGATAGCCCAGGCTTTCGAGCGTCGGCACGCCGGGGAAGTCGGGCTGCGGCTCGCGCGTGCCGATGGCCAGCACGCGCAACTGCTTCTGCGCCACGTAGTTGGCGATGCCGACGCTGGGATAGAACATGAACGAAATGCGGCCCGCCAGCATTTCCTGCAGGGCCGGCCCGTTGCCCTTGAAGGGCACGTGCATCATGCGCGCGCCGGTCATGTTGGCCAGCATCTCGGCCGTCAGGTGCGCCGACCCGCCGATGCCCGACGAGCCGAAGGTGAGCTTGTCCGGACTGGCCTTGGCCGCGGCCACCAGCTCCTGCATGGTCTTGTAGGGCGAGCCATAGCTGGTCACCACCACCATGGGCAGCTTGGCGAAGTTGCCGACGGGCGTGAAATCCTTGACCGCGTCATAGTTGTAGCGCTCGGGGTACAGCAACGGATTCACGTTCAGCGTGAGCGAGGTCACCAGCACCTTGTAGCCGTCGGGTTCGGCGCGCATCACGTCGTTGGCGGCGATGGACGCGCTGGCCCCCGGCTTGTTCTCCACCACGATCGAGGTATTCAGGCTCTCGGACATGCGCTTGGCGAGAATGCGCGCGATCACGTCGGTCGGCCCGCCGGCGGCGTAGCCGACTTCCATGCGGATCGGCCGCGACGGGTAGTCGTCGGCCAGGGCGGGCGCGGCAACGCCCGCGCCGATCAGCGCGGCGCACAGCAGCGTGGTCCATTTTTTTGTGTTCATGATGTCTCCTCCTTGTGTTGGTATCAGTATTGGTCCGGGAAGTACCGGTCCGCCATGACCTGGCAGCGCTTGATCAGGCGCGGCTCGTCCGGCCGGTAGTCGGCCACGGCGTTATGGATGGTTCCCATGTTGTCCCACATCAGCACATCGCCTTCCTGCCACTGGTGGCGATAGCGGTACTTCTCCTGCAGCTGGTGCCTGAACAGGAAGTCCAGCACCTCGGCGCTGCGCGCCTCGGGCAATTCGTTGATCCTGACGGAATAGCCGGGGTTGGCGTACAGCACCTTGCGGCCCGTGATCGGATGCGTCAGGAAAACGGGGTGCGACACCGGTGGCTTGCGGCGCTTCTGCTCCTCGGTCAACGGGGGCCGGGTGCTGCCTTTTTCCCGCCGCATCATTTCCCAGAACTTGTTGAAGTCGTGGGTGATGGTCATGCCGTCCAGCTCGTCCTTCAATGCCTGCGGCAGGTCGTCATAGGCGGCGTGCATGTTGCAGAACTCGGTGTTGCCCAGCGACTTGCCGTCGCGCATCGGGATGCGGATGCCGTACAGCACGTTGCTGAAGGCGATGGTTCGGCTGTAGGACATGTCGGTGTGCCAGTCCTGGCCGGCGTCGCTCAGGCCCACCGGCTTGCCGTTCTCCACCATGTTCGACAGGATCATCACTTCCGGCAGGCCGGGCTCGAAGTACATGTTGGCGACGTTCACTTCCAGCGTGCCGAAGCGCTCGGCGAACGCCTTCAGGTGCCGCGCCTCCAGCGCCTGTTTCGGGAAGCTGACCACGCCATGCCGGCCCAGCGCCGCCTCGATGGCGCGATAGTCGGCGTCGGCCAGGGGGCGGGCCAGGTCGATATCCAGGATGCGGGCGCCCAACGGGCCTTCGCCAGCAACGATTTTCATGATCTCTCCGTTTTCGGGATGGGCAAGGCCAGGGACGGCCTTGCGGGGATGCCAGGGCTAGAAAGCGGCCCGCAGAATTCCTGAGGCCTCGGCTTCGGATACCGGCCGGGGATTGAGCGCCAGCCCTCGTTCGGTCAGGACGTCGCGGGCCATGGCGCCGAGCGCCTCGCGTGCCACGCCAAGTTCCGACAGCCGCGCGGGCATGGCGTGGCGCCGCTGGATGTCCCGCACCCAGGCCGACAGCGTGACGTGCGGCCGGCGCGCCCGCTGGTTGATTGCGTCGAGCGCCGGCCGCAGCGCGTCGGCCGCTGCCGCTTCGTTGAACGCCAGCGCATGCGGCAGGATCACGCTGTTGACCGCGCCATGCGACAACCGCTGGCGCGACGCCACGACATGGCAGATGGCGTGATGCAGGCAGCTGCGCGCCATCGACAGGGCCAGCCCGGCCAGATGCGCCGCTTGCAGGATCGCGCCGCGCTCGTCGCCAGCGGCGAGGCTGTCGCCGTCGAGGGCGCTGTCGAACAGCCGGATCGCCTGCACGGCGATGCAATCGGACACGGGCGATCGTCCCCGCGAATACAGGGCCTCCAGCGCGTGGGCGATGCCGTTCATGGCGCTGTCGCGCAGCAGCGCGACGGGTTGGTCCGCGCTCAGGCGCGGATCGATCAGCAGGGTCGCCGCGGCCACCCCGCGGTTCCAGAACATCAGCTTGTGGCCGTCTTGCCGGCGCACGCCGAACGACGACGTGGTTTCCGCGCCCGAGGCGGTCGTGGGGATGCCGATGATCGGCAGCTGCGGTCGGACACGGCGCGGAATGCGCACCGTGGCGGGCGGTTCGAAGGTGGTGACGTGGTCGGCCAGCCGGCCGCCTTCGGCCAGCAGCAGCGCCAGGGCCTTGGCGCTGTCGGCCACGCTGCCGCCGCCGATGGCGATCAGGCTGTCCGCGCCGAATGTCCGCACTTTTTCGGCCATTGTTTCCACAATGTCGACACTGGAGTGCCGCGGGACTGCCGGAAGCCGCAGGTGATCGAGTCCGCTCCAACAGGCGGACAGGGTCTCGAAAGCGGCGGATCGCGCCATCGCCTCCTGTGCCAGGATCGCCGGCCGGAAACAGCCTAGCGCGTCCAGTTCCTTTAATATCAAGGCCGATACGCCATCACCGAAACAGACATGGGTGCCGAACAGGTGGTAGTCGAAAGCGGCGGCGCTGGCGGCGGCAGTGGGGGGACGTTCTTGGCTCATGCGGCCAGTATAGAGAGACCGATCGCCCTGAAAAATCACCAAAAAAGGAAATCGTTTTTTCCTTTTTGGAAACACACGAGTTGGAAATGAACGTCATCGATTGCCTGGAAGTCTTCGTCGAAGTCGGCAAGAGCCTGAGTTTCTCCAAGGCGGCGGAAAGCCTGGCGTCGAGCCGCTCGGCGGTCACCAAGAAGATCGCCTGGCTCGAAGCGCACTTCGAAGTGCAACTGCTCAACCGCAATACCAAGCACGTCAGCCTGACCGAGAGCGGCCGCCTGCTGCTGGAAAACGCCGATACACTGGCGCTGAGCCTGATGAACCTGAAGGAGCTGGTGCAGGGGCCGGTGCTGACCGCCAGCGGCCGCATCCGCATCGGCACGCCGCCGTCGTTCGGCACCGTGCACATGGTGCCGGCGATCCAGGACTTCCTGGCGCGCTATCCCGCGATCAAGGTGTCGCTGCTGATCGATGACGGCCGTGGCGACCTGATCGCCGAAAATCTGGACCTGTCCGTGCGCATTGCGCCGCGGCTGAAGGATTCCAACCAGATCGCCTACAAGATCACGCTGGTGCCGCAAGTGGTGGTGGCGACGCGCGACTATCTGGCCCGCCACGGTCGGCCGGGGAAGCCGCAGGACCTGGAACGGCACAACTGCCTGGTGCACAGCCTGAAGGCGCCCACCGGGCAATGGAGCTTCACCGACGCCCAGTCGAACACCCACGTGGTGCGGGTGGCGGGCTCGTTCAATTCGAACCTCGGGGAAGCGCTGATGAACATGACCAAGCGCGGCGGCGGGGTGTCGATGCACCCGCGCTACATGGTCGAACAGGACATTGCCGATGGCGCGCTGGAAGTGCTGCTGCCGGGCTACGAGCCGCAGGGGCTGGACATCCACGCGGTCGTGCAGACCCGCCGCAACCAGCCCGACAAGGTCAGGCTGGTCGTGGAACACCTGCGCAACTGGTTCAAGGACGCCGACTGGAAGCGCTGAGCGCGCGCCAGCGGATGCCGGTGCTGTCCTAGCGGAACACCACGGTCTTGTTGCGGTTCAGCAGGATGCGGTGCTCGACGTGGCTGCGCACGGCGCGCGACAGCACCAGCGATTCGATGTCGCTGCCGACCTGGGTCAGGTCCTGCGCCGTCATGGTGTGGTCGACGCGCTCGATGTCCTGGTCGATGATCGGGCCTTCGTCCAGGTCCGAGGTGACGAAGTGGGCGGTGGCGCCGATGATCTTCACGCCGCGCGCATGCGCCTGGTGGTACGGGCGGGCGCCCTTGAAGCTGGGCAGGAAGCTGTGGTGGATGTTGATGGCGCGGCCGTTCAGCGCGCGGCACATGTCGGCCGACAGGATCTGCATGTAGCGCGCCAGCACCACCAGGTCGATCTCGTAGCGGTCCACCAGCGCCAGCACCTGGCGTTCCTGTTCGGCCTTGGTGTCGGGCGTGACGGGCAGGTGGTGGAACGGGATGCCATAGGACGCGGCCAGGCTGGCGTAGTCGTTGTGGTTCGAGACGATGGCGGCCACTTCGGCATGCAGCTGGCCGCTGTGCACGCGGAACAGCAGGTCGTTCAGGCAATGGCCCTGCTTGCTGACCATGATCAGCAGGCGTTCCTTGCGGCGGGCGTCATGCAGCTGCAACTCCATGCCGTACTCGGCCGCCATCTCGTCCAGGCGGGCGCGCAGCGCGTCCGGAGCCGCGCCGGCCGGCAGGTCGAAGTGCACCCGCAGGAAGAAGCGGCCGGTCTCCTCGTCGCCAAACTGCTGCGAATCGAGGATGTTGCAACCCGATTCGAACAACAGGCCGCTGACGCGGAAGACGATGCCGGTGCGGTCGGGGCAGGACAGGGTCAGGATGTAGTCGTTGTGCTGCATTGTTCAGGGAAAGGAAGGAGAGGAAGCGTCGTCGGCCAGGCGCGCCAGGGTTTCTTCCGCCAGCGCCAGGCTGGAAGTCAGTCCGGGCGATTCTATGCCAAACAGGTTCACCAGGCCGGACACGCCATGCGTGGCCGGGCCGGCGATGACGAAATCGGCGGCCGGCTCGTGCGGACCGGAGATCTTGGGGCGGATGCCGGTATAGCCAGGCGCCAGGGCGTCGTCCGGCAGGGCCGGCCAGTAGCTGCGCACGGCGGCGTAGAAGACCTCGGCGCGGGCCGGGTCGATGGTGTAGTCCTCGGTGCCGACCCATTCGGTGTCGGGGCCGAACTTGGCCTGGCCGCCCATGTCGAGCGTCAGGTGCACGCCCAGGCCGGCGTGTTGCGGCACGGGGTAGATCAGGCGCGAGAACGGCGCGCGGCCGGACAGCGTGAAATAGCTGCCCTTGCACAGGTAGTCGGTGGGGATGCTGGCGGCCGGCACGCCTTCGATGCGGCGCGCCAGCGCCGGGGCCTGCAGGCCGGCGGAATTGATCAGCACGTTGCAGCTCAGGCTCATGGCCTCGTCGCCGCCGAACTGCAGGTCGAAGCCGCCTTCGGGGCGCACCCGGCCGGACACCAGCGGGGTGTGGAACACGCACTGGGCGCCGGCGTTCTCGGCATCGCCCTGGTAGGCCAGCATCAACGCGTGGCTGTCGACGATGCCGGTGGACGGCGACACCAGCGCCGCCGTGCAGCGCAGCGCCGGTTCCAGCCGCATGGCGTCTTCGCCGGAAATGAACTGCAGATCGTCCACGCCGTTGGCGCGGGCGCGCTGCGCGATGCCTTCGAGCTGCGCGGCCTGCTCGGTGCTGGTGGCCACGATCAGCTTGCCCAGCCGCTTGTGCGGAATGCCGCGTTCGGCGCAATAGGCGTACAGCAGGTGCTTGCCGCGCACGCACAGGCGGGCCTTGAGGCTGCCCGCGGGGTAATAGATGCCGGCGTGGATCACTTCGGAATTGCGCGAGCTGGTGCCGGTGCCGATGGCCTCGGTGGCCTCGGCCACCAGCACCTCGCGGCCCGACTGGGCCAGGGCGCGGGCGATGGCCAGGCCGACCACGCCCGCGCCGATGACGACGCAATCGATGTCGGCGCTCATGACTTCCTGCCCTCTGCACGGGCGCCGGCGGGCGTCAGGTCGAAACCGCCGGCGTGGAAGACCAGCGGCGGCTCGCCGCTATGTCCGCAACGTTCGACTTCTCCCACCATGATGACGTGATCTCCCTCGACATAGCGGCTGCGGTTGTGGCATTCGAACCAGGCGGCGCAATGGCCGTCCAGCATCGGCGTGCCGCCGGGCGCGTGGTGCACGGTCAGGCCGGCATAGCGGTCCGGCGTCTTGCCGGTGGCGAAGCGCCGCGCCAGCGCGATCTGGTCGGCGCTCAATACATTGACCACGTAGCGCTGGCACTGCTCGAAGGCGGCCAGCGACGAGGAATTGCGCGACAGGCTCCACAGCACCAGCGGCGGATTCAGGGACACCGAGTTGAACGAGCTGACCGTCAGGCCGATGGGGGCGCCATCGAGGTCGGCGGTGGTCACGACCGTGACGCCGGTGGCGTAGCGGCCGAGTGCGGTGCGGAAGAAGGCTGCGTCGAAATCAGGGGAGGAGGCTGGCATGCAATTGATAGATGGGGCGGGCGCCGCGGGAGCGGCGCCCGGCGGCGTCAGGGCGACAGGCGTTCGATCTTCCAGCCCTGGCCGTCGGCGACGTAGCGCAGGCGGTCGTGCAGGCGCGAGGGCCGGCCTTGCCAGAATTCCATCGCGGTGGGCTTGAGGCGGTAGCCGCCCCAGTGCGGCGGGCGCGGCGGCTGGTCGCCGTAGCGGGCGCGGAACTCCTGCTCGCGGGCTTCGAGTTCGGCGCGGGTGATGGGCTGGCTCTGGCGCGAGGCCCAGGCGCCGATGCGCGAACCGGCCGGGCGGCTGTGGTAGTAGGCGTCCGACTCTTCGGCCGGCACTTTTTCCACCACGCCCTCGATGCGCACCTGGCGCTCGAGCGGCTGCCAGAAGAACAGCAGGCAAGCGCGCGGCTCGGCCAGCAGGTCGGTGCCCTTGCGCGACTCGTAATTGGTGAAGAACGTGAAACCTTGCTCGTCGAAGCCCTTGATCAGGACGATGCGGGCACTGGGCTGGCCGTTGGCGTCGACCGTGGCCAGGGTCATGGCGTTGGGCTCGGGCACCTTGGCGGCCAGGGCCTCGTCGAACCAGCGGGTGAACTGCTCGAACGGGGACGCGGCGGCGTCGCTTTCCAGCAGCACGTTCTTTTCGTAGCTTTGACGCAGATCGGAGACAGACATGGGACGTTTGATTCAGCGTTGATAACAAGCAGTTTATACCGCCGAAGAAACGCTCCCCTCATTGACCCCGCGCAGGGCCCGGGCAAGTTTTTGCGCCAGGGGCGCCTCAGGCGCCTTCGGGCAGCGCGTGGCTGTCCTGTTCCAGGCGCCGGGCGATGGCGTCCAGGCGGGCATCGTGGATGCCGGCGGCGCGCAGGGCCTGGGCGGTCTGCACCACGTAGTCGGTGCAGGGGCCATAGCGGCCGGCGGCGCGGCGCACGATGGCCAGCAGCTCGGCCTCGGGCAGGGCGCGGATGTAGGCCGGGTTGTCCCGGTTCATGATGAAGACCAGGGCGCGGACCGGGCCGGCCTCGGTGCTGCAATTGATCCAGCGGGGCAGGTAGGCGCCGGTGGACATCTCGCGGTCCCACAGGGCGGGGAAATAGGTCGGCACCTGGTTGCCGGCCAGGCGGTAGACCACGCCGCGGCAGGAGCCGCCACGGTCCAGCCCAAACACCAGGCCGGGGCATTCCGGCGTGCCGCGGTTGACCCGCGACCACAGGCACAGCGCGCGGTGATGGCCGCGCAGGGTGGCCAGGCGGCGTTCCTCGAAGTCGAAGTCGGGGCGCCAGATCAGTGATCCGTACCCATATACCCAGACGTCTTCCCCGTCCCGCCAATGCTGCAAGGCCGCCTGCAGCGATGCCTGCCGCTCTTCGGGGGTCCACAGGCGAAAAGGCAGGCTGGCGCCGGCCACGGGAGGAGAAGACTGCATGTTCACGACTACGGTTTCCGGTCAGATTCGAGCGGGGGGTTGCGATTGGCCCAGCCGCCAGCCATCAGGGCCACGGAATAGGCCCAGAACAGCGGGGCGACGCCAATGACCGCACCCAGCGCGCCGAAGGTCAGCGGCAGGGAAACCTGGGAGCCGTTGATCAGCGCCATCCGCAACCCCACGGCTTCGGCGGCGCGGCCCGGCGGCGAATGCTGGTGCAGCAATGAAAGCATACTCGGTTGGCAGCAACCCAGCGCAAGCCCCAGGATGAAGGACAGCACGATCAGGACGCCAACGTCGGTGAACAGCGGATAAAGCATGAAATCGATGGCGGCGGTGGCCATGGCCACCCGCACCAGTGTCCAGGACCGCACCCGGCGCTGGATCAGGGGCAGTACCAGGCGGATGATGAACGTTGCCGCCGCGAAGGACGCGAGAATGACGCCGATGGTGGTGGCGGACAGGCCGATGGCGACACCGAAGATCGGCACCACGAACAAGTGCGTGTCCCAGGCGCCCGACAGGATGGTGTTGACCATCAGGATGCGGCGCAGCGCCGGCACCGCCAGCAGTTCCGTCACGCGGCGGCGCTGCGCTTCCTTGGTGCCGGCCAGCTGCGAATCCACCGCCTTCAATTGGTGCCGCAGCGCATACAGGCCGCCGGCCGACAGTAGCGGACCGAGCGTCAGCAGGCCGAAGGCCAGCCGGGTGCCCAGATGGTCGATCGCCAGGCCGGCGATCAGCGGTCCCGAGAAGCCCGAGCCCGCCAGCGCCAGCGACATCAGCGAGAAATTGCGCAGCCGCTGGGCCGGCTCGGCGTGGCCCAACAGGTCCTGCGTGGCCACCTGGTGCAGCATGAAGCCGATGCCGATGCAACAGGACGCCACCAGCAGCGCGAACTGGGTCTGCGACAGGAACGGCAAGGCCGTGCCAACCGCCACCAGCGTGGTGCCGGTGACCAGCGGCCGGACGATGCCGACCCGGTCCACCCAGCGTCCGGCGCGCACCGAGAACAGCATCGGCAAAACCGCGAACACCGCCACCAGGGTGCCCACCTTGAAGGTCGACAGCCCCATTTGCAGCGCCGTCAGGGATACGGTGATCCGTCCCCCTGTCAGCGCCACATGGTTCAACATGGCCAGCAGGCACAACAGCGCCGCCCCGGAAAACTCCGGGGCGGCGCTGTGTGAAGAGGGGGGAGGGGGCGAATTGGACACGGATACGGCTTAACTGCATTCATTCTGTCCCTATCGTCGCCCTATGTCGAGGCGTGGATTTTTTGCGCCGCCGCAATTCTCGATTGCCAATGGTGACAAGATAGGCGCCATCTATGGTCCAACTGAGATGGGGATGCGGCAAGATGGCATCACGTTGCCGGCAAGGTTCCATAGAATGGAAACGCTAATGCGCCGCAACAGATGTATCGTTCGTGCAACGGAACAATATTGCCTGCCCACGACCCAATGCCGGGTGCTTTACCGTTTTTCACCCTTTCGCCACAGATTGGCCATGCTTTGACGCAGCCCCCCGTTTAGGATGAGCGGGCAGTATGGGTACGTACAGCCGGCCCGATCCGTATCGAGTTATCCGAGTGGTGGACGATGCCTCCGCCGCCTCCTCCGAACTGGTTCAATGAAAAAGCCTCGTAGCAAAGTCCAGCGTTACGTCCTGATCGCCGTCGTTCTCCTGATCATCGCCTTTGGCGTCCGCGCCGCCTTTTTCTCGTCGCCGCCGCCGCCCACCTTCGCCGTGGCCGAGGTCGTCCGCGGCAATCTCGAAGACAGTGTGCTGGCCAGCGGCACCATGGACGCCATCGAGCGCGTCAGCGTCGGCGCGCAGGCCACCGGCCAGTTGAAGTCGCTGAAGGTGGCGTTGGGTGACCGCGTGACGCGCGGCCAACTGGTCGCCGAGATCGACGATTTGACGCAGCAGAACGAACTGCGCAATACCCAGGCCGCCCTGCAGACACGCCGCGCCGAGCGCGCCGCCAAGGTCGCCACCCTGAAGCAGGCCGAGCTGGCTTTCCGCCGGCAGCGCCAGATGCTGGCGGCCGACGCCAGTTCGCGCGAGGCCTTTGAATCGGCCGAGGCCACGCTGGGCGTGACCCGGGCCGATATCGCCGCGCTCGACGCCCAGATCGTCCAGGCCGAAATCGAGGTCGACAAGGCCAAGGTCAACCTGGGCTACACCCGTATCGTGTCGCCGATCGACGGCGTGGTGGTGGCGGTGGTGACCAAGGAAGGCCAGACCGTCAACGCGATCCAGAGCGCGCCCACCATCATCAAGGTGGCCCAGGTGGCCACCATGACCATCAAGGCGCAAATCTCCGAAGCCGACGTGACCCGCGTCAAGCCGGGCCTGCCCGTGTACTTCACCATCCTGGGCGAGCCGGACCACCGCTATCACGCCACGCTGCGCGCGGTGGAGCCGGCGCCGGATTCGATCCAGAAGGACGACGCCGCCACGTCGCTGACCTCGTCCAGCTCCACATCCACCAGCGCGGCCGTCTATTACAACGGGCTGTTCGACGTGCCCAACCCGGACGAGAAGCTGCGCATCTCCATGACCGCGCAGGTTTCCATCGTGCTGGGCGAGGCGCGCGACGCCGTGGTGGTGCCGGCCTCGGCCCTGGGCAAGCGCGGCGAGGACGGGCGCTACGAGGTGCGGGTGGTCGGCAAGGACAACCAGACCGAGACCCGCAAGGTCAAGATCGGCATGAACAACAACGTGCAGGCGCAGGTGCTGGAAGGCCTGGAGGTGGGCGAGCGCGTGGTGTCGGCCGACGCCGCGCCGGTGGCCGCCGCGGCGGGACGCTGATATGGCCGAACCGTTGATTTCGCTGTCCGGCGTCCGGCGCGAATTCCCCGCGGGCGAGCAGACCATCGCCGTTCTCAAGGACATCAACCTGACCATCGAGGCCGGGGAAATGGTGGCCATCGTCGGCGCGTCCGGTTCGGGCAAGTCGACCCTGATGAACATCCTGGGCTGCCTGGACCGCGCCACCAGCGGCGACTACCGCGTCAGCGGCCGCAGCACTGGCGAGCTGGACCCTGACGAACTGGCCGAATTGCGGCGCGAGCATTTCGGCTTCATCTTCCAGCGCTATCACCTGCTGTCCGACCTGACGGCGCAGGGCAACGTCGAGGTGCCGGCCGTCTACGCCGGCAAGCGCCGCGAGGCCCGGCTGGAACGCGCCGCCGACCTGCTCGAGCGCCTGGGGCTGGGCGAACGCACCGGCCACCGCCCGGGCCAACTGTCCGGCGGCCAGCAGCAGCGCGTGAGCATCGCCCGCGCGCTGATGAATGGCGGCGACATCATCCTGGCCGACGAGCCGACCGGCGCGCTGGACACGCACACCGGCCAGGAAGTGCTGCGCATCCTGGAGGAACTGAACGCCGCCGGCCACACCATCATCCTGGTCACCCACGACATGAACGTGGCGCGGCACGCGCAGCGCATCATCGAGATCAGCGACGGCGAGATCGTCTCGGACCGGCGCAACCCCGACGCGCCGCGCATCGAGGTCGTGCGCGAGGAGGCGGCGCCGCTGCCGCCGCGGCCGGCCTGGCAGGCCTACCTGGACCGCTGCGGCGAGGCGTTGCGCATGGCGCTGCTGGCCATGAACGCGCACCGCCTGCGCACCTCGCTGACCATGCTGGGCATCATCATCGGCATCGCCGCCGTGGTGTCGGTGGTGGCGCTGGGCGAGGGCTCGCGCCAGAAGATCCTGGAAGACATCAGCGAGATCGGCACCAATACCGTCGAAGTGTTTCCCGGCAAGGACTTCGGCGACGAAAAGGCCCTGACCATCCGCACCCTGGTGCCGGCCGATGCCGAGGCCCTGTCACGCGAGTCCTACGTGGACAGCGTCACGCCCGAGGTTTCCACCAGCAACACGCTGCGCTATCGCAACGTGGCGGTGAATGGCTCGATCCAGGGCGTGGGCGAGCAGTACTTCCGGGTGCGCGCGGTCAAGCTGGCGCAGGGCAAGTTCTTCGACGCCACCAGCGTGGCGCGGCGCGCCCAGGAAGTGGTGATCGACGAGAGCACCCGCAAGACCCTGTTCGGTTCGCACACCGACCCGATCGGTCAGGTGGTGTTCCTGGGGTCGATGCCGGCGCGGGTGATCGGCGTCACCAAGAAGAACGACACGGTGTTCGGCAACAACGAGACCTTGAACGTGTGGATTCCCTACACCACGGCGCTGTCGCGCGTGCTGGGGCAGCAGCACCTCAAAAGCATCACCGTGCGCGTCAACGACGCCGCGCCGCCGGCGGCGGCCGAGCAGGCCATCACCAAGGTGCTGCTGCGGCGCCACGTGGTGAAGGATTTCTTCGTGTTCAACACCGACGCGATCCGCAAGACCATTGAGCGCACCACGGCCACCATGACGCTGCTGGTATCGCTGATCGCGCTGATCTCGCTGATGGTGGGCGGCATCGGCGTCATGAACATCATGCTGGTGTCGGTGACCGAGCGTACCCGCGAGATCGGCGTGCGCATGGCGGTGGGCGCGCGGCGCAGCGACATCATGCAGCAGTTCCTGATCGAAGCCGTGCTGGTCTGCCTGATCGGCGGCGCCGTGGGCATCGCGCTGTCGCTGGGCCTGGGCGTGCTGGTCTCGAAAGCGACCGGCGGGTCCTTCCGCATGATCTATTCCACCGCGTCGATGGTGGCGGCATTCACCTGCTCGACCCTGATCGGTGTGCTGTTTGGTTATCTCCCGGCGCGCAACGCGGCGCGCCTGGATCCCGTCGAGGCCCTGGCCCGGGAATGAGAACGATGAAAGCTGTTTCCCTGATCCGCAAACCCGCCGCCCTGGCCCTGGCGCTGGCCCTGACCGGCTGCGGCGGCCTGCTCAAGAGCGAATACGAAACGCCGCGGACGCAGTCTCCGGCCGCCTGGCGCCACGGCGCGGGCGCCGACGCGCCCGCCAACGCGCTGGCCGCTGGCGGCGCCTGGTGGCGCAATTTCAACGACCCGGTGCTGGACGGCCTGGTCGATGGCGCGCTGGCGCGCAACAACGACCTGGCCGCCGCCGCCATCCGCGTGCGCCGCGCGCAATTGCAGGCCGGGCTGGCGCAGGACCAACTGATCCCGCAACTGTCCGGCACCGGCAACGTGACGCGCGCGCGCAACCTGCGCGGCGAACGCGAAATCACGCGCACCAACAGCGCCGAACTGTCGATCGGCTACGAGGTCGACCTGTGGGGCAAACTGTCGCGCCAGCTCGACGCCGCCGAATGGGAGGCGCTCGCCAGCGAGCAGGACCGCCAAAGCTCCGCGCTGTCGCTCGTGGGCACCACCGCCACGCTGTATTGGCAGACGGCCTTCATCAACCAGCGCATCGCCAGCAGTCTGGAGAGCATCGCCTACGCCCGCAAGACGCAGGAACTGGTGCGCGCGCAATATGCCGCCGGCGGCGCCTCGGCGCTGGAAGTGGCCGAGGCCGAACAGACCGTGGCCAGCCAGCAGGCGGCGCACGCGCTGCTGGTGCAGCAACGGGTGGAATACGTGAACGCGCTGGCGATCCTGTTCGACGGTCCGCCCGACCGCGTCATGGCCGACCCGCAACGCCTGCCGCAGTACCCGCTGCCGCAGGCGCGCGAAGGCGTGCCGGCCGAACTGCTGGGCCGCCGTCCCGACCTGCGCGCCGCCGAACTGCGCCTGCGGGAGTCGCTGTCGAACATCGACGCGGCCCGCGCCAGTTTCTACCCGACGCTGAACCTGACCGGCGCGCTGGGCAGCTCCAGCCCGACGCTGTCGAATGTGCTGCAGAACCCCGTGGGCACGCTGACGGGGGCGCTGACGCTGCCGTTCCTGCAATTCAACCGCCTGAACCTGAACCTGAAGGTCTCGCGCGCGGATTTCGACGAACGGGTGGTGAGCTTCCGGCAGGCCTTGTACCAGGCGATGGCGGATGTGGAAAACGCGTTGTCGAACCGGACGCAGTTGCGTCTGCAGGCGGAGCAGTTGGACGCGTCGTTGAAGGCGGCGCGCGAGGCGGAGCGCCTGTACGAGGTGCGCTACCGAGCGGGATCGGTGTCGTTGCGGTTCTGGCTGGATGCCCAGGAGAAACGGCGGACGGCGGAGATTGCGCGGGATGAGAACGCGTTGAACCGCCTGATCAACCAGGTAAAGGTCTACCAGGCGCTAGGCGGCGACGATGCTGCCCTGGCAATGAACGGCTCCGTCGATACCAATGGGCGCTGATTATCTTTGAACGTCAGAGCCATTGAATGCGCCTGAAGCAAGACACCACGTAAGGCTCAAAAGGCCGCCCGCGCGGCCGGCTTGAGGCGGGCCCCGCAAGATCCTCCATTTCCCCCCGCCTGCCCCGCAGCGCGCGGCTCAAGAACCCAACCCCGCGCCCATATAAAATACCCCCCATGACCGCCCCAGAAGAAAAAGCCGACATCGCCCGCCGCTTCGGCAGCCTGTCCCGCCTCTACGGCCCCGAGGCTCCCGCCCGCCTCCAGAACGCCCACATCGCCGTCGCCGGCCTGGGTGGCGTAGGCTCGTGGACGGTCGAAGCGCTGGCCCGTTGCGGGGTCGGCGCCCTGACGCTGATCGACCTGGACCACATCGCCGAATCCAACGTCAACCGGCAGATCCATGCGCTCACGGAAACCCTGGGGCAATCCAAGGTGGATGCCATGGCCGAGCGCGTCCTGGCCATCAATCCCGAATGCCGCCTGACCCGCGTGGACGACTTCGTTTCTCCGGAAAACGTCGCGCAAGTGCTGCCCGGCCCCTACAGCGCCATCATCGACTGCACCGACCAGGCCGCGGCCAAGATCGCCATGATCCTGCATGCGCGGGCGCTGGGGATTCCGATGCTGCTGTGCGGCGGCGCCGGCGGCAAGACCGATCCGCTGGCGTTGCGCGCCGGCGACCTGTCGGCCGCGGTCAATGACGCCTTGCTGTCCAAGCTGCGCAACAAGCTGCGGCGCGAACACGGGTTGCCGCGCGCATCGGACAAGAATGGCAAGGCGCTTAAGCGCATTCCAAAAATGGGCATCCACGCGCTGTGGTTCGACCAGCCTGCCATCCTGCCCGATGAATGGACGCGGCAGGCCGAAGCCGAGGACGATATGGGCGCCTCGGCGCAGGCCGTGGCGCCGCAGGGGTTGTCCTGCGCAGGCTATGGCTCGGTGGTCACCGTGACCGCGGCCATGGGCATGGCGGCCGCCAACGAGGCCTTGCGGCTGGCGTTGCAAGGCTAGCTGGGCGGCGACGGGCCCGTCACGGAACGCCGCCGCGCCCGGGTCACAGCGCCACGAACACCACGCCGTCCTCGATCCTGACCGGATAGGTCGCCAGGTTGTCGCGCAGCGGCGAACAGAGCGCGCGGCCGTCGCGCACGTCGAAGCGGCCCTGGTGCAGCGGGCACTCGATCTCGTGGCCCGTCAGGAAGCCGTCGCACAGGCGCGCATTGCCGTGCGTACAGAGGTTGTCGGTGGCGTAGACGTTGCCTTCCACGCCGTACAGCGCGATCTCGCGGTCGCCCGCCTGCACGGCGATCACGTCTTCGTCCGGCACGTCGGCCAGCGCGATGGCCTTGATCCAGTTCGTACTCATGTCTTGGTGTCCTGGTCAGATGGGGTAGATCAGCGAATTCGGGATCAGCTCGCTGTCGAAGATGCACAGGCGCGACTCGAACTTCAGCCCGTCGGGCGTCTGCCGGATCACGTCCAGGTAGCGGCCGACGTTGTAGACCGTGGTCAGCTGGTTCGGCTTGGTGCGGAACACCGCGTAGTTGGCTTCCGATTCGATGCGGTCGCCCTGCACCGACAGCACGCGCGGCGCGCCGACCACGTGGCGCTGGTAGTAGGGGTCGTGGAAGATGGTGTCGGTGGCGCCGTAGATGCGATCCTTGAGCATGCCGCGGCTCTCGAACGACATGGTCGCCAGCGGATAGCCGCGCTCGTGGTTCTCGCGCGGCAGTACCTTGTAGACGCAGTCCTCCAGGAAGAACTCCGGCCATTGCTCCCATTGCTCGGCGTCGAGCGCGGCGGCGTAGTCGGCGTACAGCCGGGTCAACTGGTAGTAGAGGGGAAAGTCCAGCATGTTCACGCCTCCGCTTCCATCACGCGGCGCCAGTAGGCGTACATCCCGCGGATCAGGGTTTCGGTCACCATGTGGTCGGTGTTCTCGGCGGTCTTGCCGCCCAGTTCGGCCACGCTGCGGTGCCAGGGCTTCTGCGCGAAGCCCGATTGCGAGAATTCGATCACTTCGCCATCGTCCGCCGAGACGAAGCCGGCCGGGCCGAACAGGTTGGCCTGGCGCAGGCGGCGCTGTGTCATCTCGGGGGTGTCGTCGGCGAAGCCGAAGTGGGTCCAGACGAAGTCGAAGGCGTCGTGGCCGACCGGCTGGATGTGGCGCGTGGACAGCGAGTTGACCTGCTGCTGGATGATGACGCTGGGGAACAGCGTCATCAGCACGGCGGTGGGGCCGTTCCACCAGGGTTCCGGCACGATGTCCAGGAAGCGGTCATCGTTCAGCGTCATCTGTTCCTTGAAGCTGGACACGCCGCTGGTGACGCTGCCCTTGCCGCCCTGGCCGCGGGTCGAGATCATGGCCGCGTGGCGGAAATGGCGGTCCATCTTCAGTTCCGAGCGGTTGTCGGCGCGCCACAGGCCGAAGGTGACGAACCAGGTGTGAAGCAGGCCGGGGTGGTACGGGTCCTTGATGTTCTCCTGCATCAGCTTCCAGTTGCCCGGGATGCGCTGGCGGCTGTAGCCGTGGATGACCAGTTGGCGGCCGTCGAAGACGCGGTCGAAGTAGTGCAGGATGTCCGGGCCCAGGTAGTCTTCCAGCGGCTCGAAGTCGTGGTCGAACGAGGCGAACACCACGCCGTTGCGGCAGGCCACGGCCAGCTTGGTCAGGCCGTGATCCTCCGGCTTGAAATCGGGCGGCATGCCGCCATTGACGCGGCCGTCCTGCTTGACGCCGCGGCGGAACGGCACGCCGATCAGGTTGCCCTGCAGGTCGTAGTTCCACTGGTGGTAGGGGCAGACGAACTCGCTGCGGTTGCCGGAACGTTCGCGGCAGAACTGCACGCCGCGATGGGCGCAGACGTTCTCCACCACGCGCACCTGGCCGTCGTTGTCGCGCAGCAGGATGACGGAACGCTCGCCCACGGCGGTGCGCTTGAAGTCGCCGGGATTGGGGATTTCCGCTTCCAGGCCGACGTAGCTCCAGTGGCCGCGGTAGAAGAAACGCTCCAGCTCGCGCAGGTGCAGGGCGGCGTCGGTGTAGACGCCGAAGGGAATGCGGTGGCTGCCGTCGCCCTGCCAGGGGGGCATGAACGACAGCGGCTGTTCGCGGGCGGCGCTGGCGGGGCAGGCAGAGTTGGCGGCGGCGCCGGCGATCGCGTCCGGCGCGCTATCCAGGGGAGTGTTCATCGGCGGCCTCCGGCGAGGCGGCCGCGCCTACAGGGCGTGACGGGGGGATGGCGCATGGTTGTCTCCTTCATCCATCGGAGCCTGCGCGACATCGGCGCAGGCGTTTGTTGCATCATCGGCCAGGGTGTGAAATAAATAAATAGAATCTGGATGATGACAACAATCACCAAAATAAATATTGGTGGAGACAAGCATGAACCTGCAAGACATGGACTTGAACCTGCTGGTCGTGTTCAACGAGCTGTGCAAGCACGGCCGGGTGTCGACGGTGGCGCAGAACCTGGGCATCTCGCAGCCGGGGGTCAGCAACGCGCTGGGGCGGTTGCGCAAACTGCTGGGCGACGAGCTGTTCCTGCGCACCTCGCGCGGCATGGTGCCCACGCCCTATGCCGAGGCGCTGGCGCAGCCGATCGCCGACGCGCTGGCGGCGCTGCACGGCACGCTCAATGCGCGCGCCAGCTTCGATCCTGCGCGCAGCGAGCGCGCCTTCGTCATCGGCGTCAACGACGTCGGCGAGACCTACTTCCTGCCGCGCCTGATGCGGGCGCTGGACGATGCCGCGCCCGGCGTCACCATCCGCACGGTGCGCACCACCTCGATCGACGTGAAGGACGAGATGGAGCGCGGCCGCATCGACCTGGCGATGGGCTTTTTGCCGGGCCTGAAGCACGGTTTCTTCCAGCGCCGGCTGTTCCGCCAGCCCTATGTGTGCATCTTTCGCGAGGATCATCCGCTGGCGCGCACCGGCGTGTCGGCGCGGCAGTTCCGCGCCGCCGAGCATGTCGCCATCGTGTCGGAGGGCACCGGCCACGGGGTGGTGGACCAGGTGATCGAGCAGGCCGGCATCCGCCGGCGCTTGCGCCTGACGGTGCCGCATTTCATGGCGGTGGGGCCGGTGCTGCAGGCCACCGACATGATCGCGGTGGTGCCGCGGCGCTTCGCCGATTGCGCCTGCAAGCCCTTCGGCCTGGCCACCGCGCCCTGTCCGGTGAAGATCCCCGAGTCCGTCATCAACGTGTTCTGGCACGCCCGCAACCACCGCGAGCCGGCCAACCAGTGGCTGCGGCAGGTGGTGGTGGAGCAGTTCGCGGATTAGGGGACCGCGTACTCACCGCCCGGCGCGGCGGGATTCAGGTCTCGCGCAGCGTGACCTTGAACCAGCCGCGCAGGGCGTTGGACAGCCGGATTTCGTCGGCCGCGTGCAGGTCGGCCAGGGTCAGCACGCGTTCGCTGACGTTGCCGGTATCGAGCAGTTCGGCGCGCTGCACGCCGGGCAGGCAGCCGCTGTCGACCGGCGGCGTGTACCAGTCGCCATCCAGGCGCAGGTAGACGTTGCTGCGGCTGCCTTCGCACAGCTCGCCGCGTTCGTTCAGGTAGACCAGGTCGAAGATGTGCGGATGGGCCGGCAGCCATTCGATGGTCTTGGTGTACCAGGGCCGGTAGGTGGTCTTGTAGCGCAGCAGCGGTTCGGAGGAGCGCAGCGCCTCGGGCGCCAGCATGATTTCCTGCGCCGCCGGCAACGGCGGCAGCACGGCGGTCTGGATGTGGCGGCTGCCGTCGCGCGCCACCAACAGGCGCAGGCGGTGCGCGCCGGGGGTGTTCAGGCTGAGCGCGGCGATCATGATGTCGCTTTGCACCGCGTTGCCGCCCCAGGTGTAGCCCAGCGCCTTGCAGGAATGCTCCAGGCGGTGCAGGTGGCGCGCCAGCAGCGGCACGCGGCGCTCGGCGTCGACCAGGATGGTCTCGATCAGTTCGGGTTGCATGCGGGCTCCTGGTAAACGGCGGGCGAAGGAGGGCGGGGCCGGGGTCTATCCTACCCCGCGGCCACGGATTGCGCACTCAGGCGCGCAGGATGCGGGCCTTCCAGTGGCATTCCTGCCATTCCTCGGCCGGATCGGAGTCGTGCACGATGCCGCCGCCGACGCTGTAGACGCCATGGCCGGCCGCATCCAGCACCAGCGTGCGGATCGCCACGTTGAGCGAGAAGTCGCCGTCCGGCGCCAGCCAGCCGATGCTGCCGCAATACAGACCGCGCGGCGCGGCCTCCATTTGCCGGATGCGGCGCATGGCGGCGACCTTGGGCGCGCCGGTGATGGAGCCGCACGGGAACAGCGCGCGCAGCACGTCTTCGAGCGTGGCGCGCGGCGCCTGCGCCGACACGGTCGAGGTCATGGTCCAGACGGTGGGATAGCGCTCCAGCGAGAACAGCGCCTCGACCTTGACCGAACCGGGCTCGGCCAGCCGGCCCAGGTCGTTGCGCAGCAGGTCCACGATCATCAGGTTCTCGGCGCGGTTCTTGTCGCTGGCCAGCAGCGCCTGGCCCAGGCGCTGGTCCTCGGCCGGATCGGGGTGGCGCGGCGCGGTGCCCTTCATCGGCCGGGTGGTCAGTCGCGCGCCGCGACGGGCCACGAACAGCTCTGGCGAGAACGACAGCACCGTGCGCGCGCCGTCCTCGATATAGGCGCCGTGCGCCACCGGATTGCGGGCGGCGATGCGGCGGTACAGCGTGGCGGCGTTGCCCTGGTACTGCACGTCCAGCGGCTGGGTGTAGTTGACCTGGTACAGCTCGCCGGCGCCGATCAGTTCGCGGATGGCGTCGATCTGGCGCACGTAGCCGGCCTCGGTCATGCGCGGCGCGGGGATGCTGAGGGCGCCCGGCGCGCTGTCGGCCGCTGGCGCGTCCCACGGGGCTTCGTCGATCTTGCGTTCGAATACCAGGGCCGTCAGGCGCGCCCGGCCGTCGTCGCGCGGCGGCGTCCAGGGCCCGGCGGGCGCGGGCAGGGTGGCTTCCGGCAGCAGCCATTCGCCCAGTTCGTAGTCCAGCAGCAGGGCGACCCAGTGTCCGCGCTGGCGCGCCGCGTCGATGGCGGCCAGCGCGGGGCCGACCTCGGCCGCCGCGCGCGCCTCGATGCGGGCCAGGAAGCCGTCCAGCCGCAGGGCGCGGCCGGCCAGCCGGTCTTCAAAACGACAATGCATGACGCTCTTTACTGTTGTGCCAGGAACTCCGTCAGCACCCGGCCCGTGTGGGAGTGGTCGCGCAAGGTCATGACGTGTTCCGGCGACCCCTGCGCCACCAGCTTGCCGCCGCCGGTGCCGCCCTCGGGGCCCAGGTCCAGCAGCCAGTCGGCCTCGGCGATGACGTCGAGATTATGCTCGATCACCACCACCGTGTTGCCGGCCTCCACCAGGCGGTGCAGCACGTGGATCAGCTTTTCCACGTCGGCCATCGACAGGCCCACGGTCGGCTCGTCCAGCACGTACAGCGTGTGCGGGATGCGCGAGGCGCGGCCGGTCTTGATCAGGCCGTCGGTCAGGCGCGCCTTGGACAGCTCGGTCACGAGCTTGATGCGCTGCGCCTCGCCGCCGGATAGCGTCGGCGACGGCTGGCCCAGCGTCAGGTAGCCCAGGCCGACGTCCTGCATCAGTTGCAGCGGGCGATGGATCTTGGGATGGGCGGCGAAGTATTCGATGGCGTCATCGACTTCCATGGCCAGCAGCTCGCCGGCGTTCTTGCCGCGCATCTGCACGCTCAGCGTGTCGCTGTTGAAACGCGCGCCGTTGCAGGCGTCGCACGGCACCTTCACGTCGGGCAGGAAGTTCATTTCGATGGTGCGCATGCCCTGGCCTTCGCAGATCGGGCAGCGGCCGTCGCCGGTGTTGAACGAGAAGCGCGCCGAGGTCCAGCCGCGCATGCGCGCTTCGCGGGTATCGGCGAACTGCTTGCGCACGTCGTCCCAGAAGCCGACGTAGGTCGCCGGGCACGAACGCGGCGTCTTGCCGATCGGGGTCTGGTCCACTTCCAGCACGCGGTCGATCGCTTCCCAGCCCTTGATGCTTTCGCAGCCGGCCCAGCCGGGCGCCTTGCCCTGCGAGACGGCCTGCATCAGGTTGTCCAGCAGCACTTCGCGCGCCAGCGTCGATTTGCCGGAACCGGACACGCCCGTGACCACGCTCAGGCGGCCGACCGGGATCTTGGCGTCGACGCTGCGCAGGTTGTGCAGGCGCGCGCCCTTGATCTCGATCATGGGCGTGTCGGCCTCGACCGGACGGCGGCCTTGCAGCGGGTGCTGCAGCGGCTTGGCCAGGTAGCGGCCGGTGACGGATTCGGGCGCGTCGATCAGGTCCTGCGCGCTGCCCTGCGCCACCACGCGGCCGCCGCGGATGCCGGCGCCGGGGCCGATGTCGATGATGTGCGAGGCGCGGCGGATGGTGTCGTCGTCATGCTCGACCACCACCAGCGTGTTGCCGTTGCCTTCCAGGCGCGCCAGCGCGTCCAGCAGGATGCGGTTGTCGCGCGGGTGCAGGCCGATGGTGGGCTCGTCCAGCACGTAGCAGACGCCTTGCAGGTTCGAGCCCAGCTGCGCCGCCAGCCGGATGCGCTGCGCCTCGCCGCCCGACAGGGTGGGGGCGGCGCGGTCCAGCGCCAGGTAGTTCAGGCCGACTTCCTGCATGAAGTTCAGGCGGCCGCGGATCTCGGTGAGGATGTCGCGGGCGATCTCGCCTTCGCGGCCGCGCGCCACCAGTCCGGTGAAGAAAGTATGCGCGTCCGACACCGGCAGCGAGGCCAGCTCGGCGATCGACTTGTCGCGCCAGCGCACGGCGCGCGCGACGCGGTTCAGGCGCTGGCCGTCGCACTGTGTGCAGACCTTGGCCTCGCCCTCGTACCAGGCGTTCCAGGCGGTTTCCTCGCCGGTCTGTTCTTCGTCGAAGCCCTGCAGTTGCAGGCCGGTGCCGAAGCAGCCGGTGCACCAGCCATGCTTGGAGTTGTACGAGAACAGGCGCGGATCGGGCTCGGGGAAGCTGGTGCCGCACGAGGGGCAGGCGCGCTTGACCGAGAAGTGCTGCTGCTGCAGTTCGCTGTTCAGCGCCTCGTGCAGCTTGTCCACCGGCCACACCACCGACATCACGCCCTGGCCGTTTTCCAGCGCGCTCTTGACCGCGGCGCGCAGGTCGGCCTCGTTGGCCGGGTCGACCACCACGTCGGCCACGGGCAGTTCGATGGTGTGTTCCTTGTAGCGGTCCAGGCGCGGCCACGGCGCCACCGGGATGAATTCGCCGTCGACCCGCAGGTGCGTGTGGCCCTTGGAGCCGGCCCACTTGGCCAGGTCGGTGTAGTAGCCCTTGCGCGCGGTGACCAGCGGCGCCAGCAGGCCGATGTGCTCGCCCTTGCGCTCGCGCAGCAGGCGCGCCACGATCTGGTCGGTGTTCTGCGGTTCGACCGCGACGTTGCAGTCCGGGCAGTACTGCGTGCCCAGCTTCACGTACAGCAGCCGCAGGAAGTGGTGGATCTCGGTCATCGTGGCCACGGTCGACTTGCGGCCGCCGCGGCTGGTGCGCTGCTCGATGGCCACGGTGGGCGGGATGCCGAAAATGGCGTCCACATCCGGCTTGCCGGCAGGCTGCACGATGGCGCGGGCGTAGGCGTTGAGCGATTCGAGATAGCGGCGCTGGCCTTCGTTGAACAGGATGTCGAAGGCCAGGGTCGACTTGCCCGAGCCGGACACGCCGGTGATCACCGTGAACTTGTCGCGCGGGATCTCGACGCTGACGTTCTTCAGGTTGTGTTCGCGCGCGTTGCGGATCTCGATCGCCATGTTGTCCTGGCGGCGCTTGCGCATGACGGATTGCAGCGGCGTGCCTTCGCCGGCGCCATAGGCGGCAGTGGGCTCGGCGATGCGGGCCGTCAGGCCGGCCTGCTCGGCTTCCTGCGCGTCGATGTCGCTGCTGACCACCACGTCGGCCGGCAGGATGCTGACTTCGTAGTCGCGCAGCGCCGCGCCGGTGTGCGAGGCGGGGTTGGCCATCAGGTCCTGCGGCGTGCCGACGCCGATCACCAGGCCGCCGGCGTCGCCGCCTTCGGGGCCCAGGTCGATCAGCCAGTCGGCCGCGCGGATCACGTCCAGGTTGTGCTCGATGACCAGCAACGTGTGGCCCGCGGCCAGCAGCTTGCGGAAGGCGCGCATCAGGCGCGCGACGTCATCGAAGTGCAGGCCGGTGGTGGGTTCATCGAACAGGAACAGGCTGCCTTTCTTGGCGACCTTGGCGGTGGAGATGCCGCTGCGCGCCGCCTCGGCCAGGTGACCGGCCAGCTTCAGGCGCTGCGCCTCGCCGCCCGACAGGGTCGGCACCGGCTGGCCCAGCCGCACGTATTCCAGGCCGACGTCGGCCAGCGGCGCCAGGCCCGTCTGCACGTCGCGCAGGCCCTTGAAGAACTCCAGCGCCTCGCTCACGGTCATTTCCAGCACCTCGTCGATCGAGGCGCTCTTGCCCAGGTGCTCGACGCGCACTTCCAGCACTTCGGGACGGAAGCGCTTGCCGTCGCAATCGGGGCAGCGCAGGTAGACGTCGGACAGGAACTGCATCTCGACGTGTTCGAAGCCGGTGCCGCCGCAGGTGGGGCAGCGGCCGTCGCCGCCGTTGAAGCTGAAGGTGCCGGCGGTGTAGGCGCGTTCACGCGCCAGCGGCGCCTGCGCGAACAGCTTGCGGATCGCGTCGAACGCGCCCACGTAACTGGCCGGGTTGGAACGCGCGGTCTTGCCGATCGGGGTCTGGTCGACCATGACGACGTCGGCGATCTGCTCGGCGCCCAGCAGGCGCTCGAAGGCGCCCGGCGCCTCTGACGGCTTGCCCTTCTGCTTGAGCAGGGCGGGGAACAGCACGTCCTGCACCAGCGTCGACTTGCCCGAGCCGGACACGCCGGTGACGCACACCAGTCGGCCCAGCGGCAGCTCGACCGAGACATTCTTGAGGTTGTGCGCGCTGACGCCTTCGAGCAGCAGGCGCGGCGTGTTGGCCGCCACCGGCATGGGGCGCGGCGCTTCGACGCGCTGGCGTCCGCCGAGATAGTCGCCGGTCAGCGTGCGGGCCGCGCGCAACTGCGCCGGCGTGCCGTCGAACACGATCTGGCCGCCGCGTTCGCCGGGGCCGGGGCCGATGTCGATGATGCGGTCGGCGGCCACCATGACCTGCGGGTCGTGCTCCACCACCACCAGCGTATTGCCGGCGTTGCGCAGCCGGTGCATGACCTCGACCACGCGGTGCATGTCGCGCGGGTGCAGGCCGATGGACGGCTCGTCCAGCACGAACAGCGTGTTCACCAGCGAGGTGCCGAGCGCGGTGGTCAGGTTGATGCGCTGCACCTCGCCGCCGGACAGCGTGCGGCTCTGGCGGTCCAGCGTCAGGTAGCCCAGGCCGACGTCGCACAGGAATTTCAGGCGCGCGCGCACCTCGGTCATGAGCAGGTCGGTGGCGGCGTCCAGCGCGCCTTCGAACGACAGCTTGTCGAAGAACGCGCGCACCCGTTCGATCGGCAGCAGCATCACGTCATGGATCGACAGGCCGTCCAGCTTGTCGAGCTGCTCGCGGCTCCAGTTGGCGCCGACCGGCATGAAGCGCTTGTAGCGGCCGTCTTCCGGCGGCAGCACGCTGTCGGCCTCGGCCTTGGTGCCCAGGCGCCACAGCAGCGCATCGGGCTTGAGGCGCGCGCCGTTGCAGGTGGGGCAGGGGGTGTAGCTGCGGTACTTGGACAGCAGCACGCGCACGTGCATCTTGTACGACTTGGTCTCGAGCCAGTCGAAGAAACGCTGCACGCCGTACCACTGGTGCTTCCAGGCGTCGTTGCCGCCCTTCCAGTCGGGCGTGCCGTACAGCACCCAGCGCTTGTGCTCCTCGCTCATGCTCTTCCACGGCACGCCCAGTGGGATGCCGGCGCGCGGCGCGTATTTCTGCAGGTCGTCCTGGCATTCCTTGTACGAGGGCGTGGTCCAGGGCTTGATGGCGCCTTCCAGCAGGGTCTTGTTCTCGTCGGGGATGACCAGGCCGAAGTCGATGCCGATCACGCGACCGAAGCCGCGGCAGGCCTCGCAGGCGCCCAGCGGCGAGTTGAACGAGAAGCTGCTGGGCAGCGGGTCGGTGTATTCGATGTTGCAGTCGGCGCAGTGCAGGCGGTCGCTGTACTTCCAGATGTGCGCGTCGGCGCCCTCGGCGTCCATGACGTACACGGCCAGGTGGCCGGCGCCCATGCGCAGTGCCGTATCCAGCGCTTCCATCACGCGTTCGCGTTCGGTGCCGGCGAAGCGGAAGCGATCCTGGATGACGTGCAGGATGCGGCGTTCCTCGGTGGCGGCCTTGGCCTTGCCCTTTTCCTTCTTGGCGCCCTTGGCCGGCGCGGTGGCGTTCGGCACGGCGGTTTCCTCGGCGTGCACGCGGGTATAGCCCTGCTGTTCGAGGAAGCCGCGCACTTCGTCTTCGGTGAAGTTGGCCGGCACGGCGATGGGGAAGGTCACCACCAGCCGCGGATCGCCGGCCGCGGCCGAGCGTTCGGCCAGCGAGCGGTGGATCGATTCCGGCGTGTCGCGCTGCACCACCTTGCCACAGCCGCGGCAGTGCAGGCGCGCGCCGCGCGCGAACAGCAGCTTGATGTGGTCATTGAGCTCGGTCATCGTGCCGACCGTGCTGCGCGAACTGCGCACCGGGTTGGTCTGGTCGATGGCGATGGCAGGCAGGATGCCTTCGATGCGATCCACCTGCGGCTTGTCCATGCGGTCCAGGAACTGGCGCGCATAGGGCGAGAAGGTTTCCACGTAGCGGCGCTGGCCCTCGGCGTAGAGCGTGTCGAAGGCCAGCGAACTTTTGCCGGACCCCGACACGCCGGTCACGACCACCAGTTCGCCGGTGGCGATGGTCAGGTCCAGGTTCTTGAGATTGTTCTGGCGGGCGCCAACGATGCGGATTTGGGAGCTCATGGACGGTATCGTAGCCTGAGGGAGGAGGCGGCCCCGGACGGCGGCCTGTGGCTGGTTCCGGGCGCGGCGATGTGGAATAATTGCCTATATCGTGAGGCATGTGTCCATAATGTGGTCAATCATGCGCTCCGCTGCTGTACAAATAAACAGTATCGCAGATTCATCTGAAATTGGCGCGATTTGCTTCGAGCGGCCCGCATTCTGCACGGGCATTGTTAACGCTGGGCATCTTCCCGAGATGGGGGTGATGGTGTCGGAATCCAAGGTGGCGGGCGCCGCGGCGTTCGCCAAATTCATGACGGTGCTGCAGGCGGTGGCGGACGCGCCCAGTCCGCCTACGGCGGCGGCGCTGGCGCGCGGCTGCGGTTACCCGCGGCCCACGGTCTACCGCATCGTGGCGGCGCTGGCCGAGCAGGGCATGGTGGCCGAGACCGACGGCGTTTACCGCCTCGGACCCCGCCTGCTGTCGCTGGCCAGCCGCGCCTGGTCGCAGTTCGACCTGCGCGCCACGCTGGCGGCCGACCTGCGGGCGCTGCGCGACGCCACCGGCGAAACCGTGCACCTGGCGGTGCCGGCCGGCACGGAAATGGTCTATATCGACAAGCTTGAAAGCCCCGGCCCGGTGCGCATGGCCTCGCGCGTGGGCGCGGCGGTGGCGCTGCATTCGAGCGCGGTGGGCAAGGCCTATCTGGCGGCGCTGGGCGATGCCGCGCGCGAACCCCTGCTGCGCGATCTGCCCTTGGAATCGCGCATGCCCGGCACGCTGGCGAGCCTGCCCGCGTTGCGCGCGGCCCTGGCCGAAACGGCGGCGCGCGGCTACGCCATGGACAACGAGGAAAACGAGCCCGGCATCGTCTGCTACGGCGTGGCGCTGCGCGATGCCGCGGGCCACCCGGTGGCCTGCGTCAGCATCAGCACCTTGCTGTTCCGGCGCCGCGACGATCCGCAGTCCGCCTATATCGAACCCCTGCTGCGGCTGCGTGATGCGGCCACGGCCAAACTTGCCGTGCTGCCATCCGGCGGCGCCTGAACGATCCGCCCCGAAAGGAATGCCATGACCGCTGCTCCTCTTGCCTCGAAACTCGACGCCTTGCTCGCCGCGCGGGTGGTGCCTGTGCTGCGCTACCAGGACGCCGCCACCGCGGCCTATGCCGCCGAGGTGGCCGTGGCCGCCGGCTGCACCACCCTCGAACTGACCTGGACCATTCCCGGCGTGACCGATCTGGTGCGCGCGCTGCGCGACAAGCATGGCCCCGCGCTGCTGCTGGGGGTGGGCACGGTGCTGGATGAAACCCAGGCGCGCGAGGCGCTGGTGGCCGGCGCCGATTTCCTGGTGTCGCCGGCCCTGGCCTGCGAGATCGTCGACCTGGCGCACGCCGCCGACGCCCTGTGCCTGTTGGGCGCCTTCACGCCCACCGAAGTGCTGGCCGCGCGCCGCGCCGGCGTCGACGTGGTCAAGGTGTTCCCCGCCGACACGGGCGGCCCCAAGCACCTGGCGGCGTTGAAGTCGGTCTACCCGGACACGGTGTTCTGCCCCACCGGCGGCGTCACCGCCGAGAACATGGCTTCCTATTTCGCCGCTGGCGCCGGCCTGGTCGGCATCGGCAGCAACCTTTACGACAAGGCCGCCTTCGCCGCGCGCGACACCGCCGCGCTGGTGGCCCAGATCACCCGCACCCGCGAGGCCGCCCATGGCTGATTTCGACATCGTCGCGCTGGGCGAGCCGCTGGTCGAACTGAACCAGACCAGCCAGGACCAGCGCCAATACCTGCAAGGCTTCGGCGGCGACACCTCCAACGCCGTCATCGCCGCGGCCCGCCAGGGCGCGCGCTGCGTCTACCTGACCCGCGTGGGCGACGACGCCTTCGGCGCGCAGTTCCTGGCGCTGTGGCGCGACGAGGGCGTGGACACCTCGGGCGTCGAGGTCGACGCCAATGCGCACACCGGCCTGTACTTCGTGCAGCACGGCCCCGACGGCCACGCCTTCAGCTACCTGCGACGTGGCTCGGCCGCCAGCCTCATGACCCCCGCCAGCCTCGACGGCGGCCTGATCGAACGCGCCCGCTTCCTGCACGTCTCCGGCATCAGCCTGGCGATCAGCACCAGCGCCTGCGACACGGTCTTCGCCGCCATCGCCCGCGCCCGCGCCGCCGGCGTGCAGGTCAGCCTGGATTCGAACCTGCGGCTGCGCCTGTGGCCGCTGGACCGGGCCCGCGCCGTACTGCGCGAGGCGCTGCGCCACGCCGACCTGTTCCTGCCAAGCATGGACGACATGCAGCACCTGACCGGCAACGACGACCCCGAGCGCACCCTCGATTGGATCCGCGACGCCGGCGCGACCGGCGTGGTGGTGCTGAAACTGGGCAAGGACGGCTCCATCATCGACGACGGCAAGACCCGCACGCCGGTCGCGGCATTGCGCGTGGATGCGGTGGACGCCACCGGCGCCGGCGACTGCTTCGCCGGCAGCCTGCTGGCGCGCCGCTGCCAGGGCGACGGCTGGGCCGACGCGGTGCGCTACGCCAACGTGGCGGCGGCGCTGTCGACGCTGGGCTACGGCGCGGTCGACCCGTTGCCCCGCGCCGAGCAGGTGCTGGCGAAGCTGCGGGGTTGACGCCCGCGGCCGGCATCAACAGCCAGCGCTGCGGACGGCTCGTCGACAATGGCCTGCCGGCAACGCGCGGGTCGCCCTCTCGCCAGTTTCCCCAAGGCCGTTTGCCTATCGCAGGCTTGCCCGGCCGCCCAAACAAAAATCCCCGCCGGTTCGCACCAGCGGGGATTTTTTTTCGATCAGGCGGCACGCCAGGAACCTGGCGCGGCCCGCGTGTCATTTAGACGCGCTTGATCTTTTCCAGCATCTTGAACACACCCTTGGGCGACTTGACGAACAAGCGCTTGAAGGCCTTGCCCAGGCAACGGCGTTCCAGGGTGTTGCGACGCACGCGTTTGCGTTCAGCCATGTTGATTCTCCTGTTGAATTTGCGGAAATCGAATTAGCGGGGCGAAGCCGCCTTCAAGCTTGGCTTGCGGGTGTCTTCGACCCGGCCGCACAACCGGAAACTGGGCTGGCGGGGAAATTGGGTAACTCGGCATTCTAGCCTGAAAGTGGCGAGGGTGCCAATTTGGGGGGCTTGCCTGGAGAGCCGGGAACGCCAAAAAATAGGGACGTATTTGGCTTGGTAAGCCCTCTTTCGGTCCGCTCCGTGTGCAGGACATGCATCAACAGGCCAGCTGATTGGCCCCTTCGCACACGCGAGAGCGCCATCATCCCGACGCAAGACACCGCGTAAGCCTCAAAAGGCCGCCCGCGCGGCCGGTTTGAGGCGGGCCCCGCAAGATCCTCCGCTCCACTCCTGACGGTCACCAGCACGCCAAGCAAGCCGGCCGCCCCAAAGCCCGACGCTAAGTCTCATCGTGAGCGCGTGGCGGGATCGGCGGGGATGGCGGGGCGTGTAGATGCGCCCGACGGAATCTGAAGGGAAGGCCGAAGGCCTGGACGAAGATGAGGAAGGGGTAGTCCGGAGCGAAGGCTCCGGACCGCAATCGTAGCCCCGCCATCCCCGCCGATCCCGCCACGCGCGGCTCAAGAACCCGCATCGCCCAAAAACAAAGACTACTCAGCCGGCCCCAACTTAGGCCGAATGAAATCCATGAACGCCCGCGTCTTGGCCGGCTGAATACTCGACGGATAAACCACGTAGATAGAAATCGGATCCACCGACCACCCAGGCAACACCCGCCGCAGCGAATTGCGCTTGATGATCGGATCCAGCGCCTGGCAGTGCGGCATGCGCGTGATCGCCAGGTCCAGCCCCGCGAAAGTCCCCGCGATGCTCATGTTGTTCGCGGCCAGATGGCCGCTCACCGGCACCTGCTCGGTCACCTTGCCGTTGTGCAGCGTCCAATAGGAATGGGCGTCGTCGATGGTGGTGCGCAGGCACTGGTGCTGCATCAGGTCGCTCGGCGTTTTGGGCTCGCCAAAGCGCTCCAGATAGCGGTCCGATGCATACAGGTAATTGTCCAGCGACACCAGCTCCTGCACCACCGCGCCATCGCTGCGCGGCACCGGCGCGGCGCCATTGCCGTTGTCCGCGGCGGCCGAAGGATAGTCGCCGTCGCGCCCGAAGCGCAGCACGATGTCGAACGGCGTACCCTGCGCGTCCGATGCCGTCATCATGCTCAGGTCGAACTCGCACTCCACCTCCGGATAGCGGTCGGTGAAATCCTTGATCGTCTCCGGCAGCAGCCAGATCGCCAGGCTATAGGGCATCGACACCCGCAGATTGCCGGACGGGCCGCCCGACAACGCCTGCAATTGCTCGTGCGCCAGGCGCGCCTCGTCGATCAGGCCCTGGCAGCGGCTCATGTAGGCCGCGCCCGCCTCGGTCAGGTCCAGCCGGCGGGTATTGCGGTTGATCAGGCGCAGCCCGATCGCCCGTTCCAGCTCGTTGATACGGCGTGACAACGTCGATGTGGGCATGTTCAGGGCCCGGGCGGCCAGGCTGAAGCTCTTGCGCTTGGCAACCTCTACGAACAAGGCGATGTCATTGAGCTGGACGGTCGAAGCTTCCATAGGCGTTCCGGTGTGGGCCGCCCGAGTTTACGCCACTCCGGGCAGGTGCCCAACGGCCGGAGCGGAAGCTAGGAAGCGTCTGGAAATCCGCACATTGTCAGATTTGATTGCAAATTTGCATGCCATGGCATCAGTTGGCACAGGCATATCCCCTAAACTTCAGGCGAAAACAACACACAGACCAAGACCGCAGCGGTTTGCCGGAAATCGCAAAGGGGCACAGTTCGCATGACCGCTACGCCGACGTTTTTCACCGTCCTCACCCCCACTTACAACCGGGCGGGCACGCTGCATCGGGTGTATGAATCGCTTTCCCGCCAGACCTACCGGGATTTCGAGTGGGTGATCGTGGACGACGGTTCCACCGACAACACCCACGAAGCCGTGCTCGACTGGCAGCAGCGCGCCGCCTTCCCCATCCGTTACGTCTGGCAGAACAACCAGCACAAGAAAACCGCCTTCAATCGCGGCGTGCGCGAGGCGCGCGGCGAACTGGTCGTGGCGCTGGACAGCGACGACGAAATGCCGCCCGAGGCGCTGGCCACGTTCAAGGCCGCCTGGGACGCCATTCCGCCGGCGCGGCGCGATTCGTACGTGGCCATCACCGGCCTGTGCGCGCGGCCGGACGGCAGCATCGTCGGCGACCGCTATCCGCAGGACGTGTTCGACAGCACCGCGGTCGACGTGTATTTCCGCTATCGCATCAAGGGCGAGAAGTTCGGCTGTATGCGCACCGACATCCTGCGCAAGTTTCCGTTCCCCGAAGACGTGGCCGGGTTCGTGCCCGAGAGCCTGGTGTGGTGGGCGATCGCGCGGGCTGGCTATCTCAGCCGCTTCATCAACCAGGTCGTGCGCACTTACCACGACACCCCGGGCGGGCTCAGCCAGGGGGCGGTCTCGGTGCACAACAACGCCCAGGGCCTGTACCTGCTGGCCTGGGACATGTTGCAGCACCACCTGGAATTCTTCCGCTTCCGGCCACGCGAATTCATCATGGCCGCCGCGCGCTACACGCGCTTCCGGCTGCACCTGAAGCACTCGGGCGTGCCGACGGCGTTGCAGGCCTACCGCCTGACAAACCCGTGGGCGCGGTTGATGGTGGGCGTGATGTGGCCGTTGGGCTATGCGCTGTACCGCCGCGACCGGCGGCGCGGCGTTGCCTGAGCACCCGGGAAATGCCGGCGCGGGGCGGGCCCGCGCCCGTCCGCTTGGCCGCGGCTACGCCGACGCCGCCGTGGCGTGCCCCAACCCCAGGTACACCTCGACCACGCGCGGGTCCTCCGCCACCTGCGCGGCCGGGCCTTCCAGGGTGACCGCGCCGGTTTCCAGCACGTAGGCGTAATCGGCCACCTGCAGCGCGGCGCGCGCGTTCTGTTCGATCAGCAGGATCGACACGCCCATGCCGCGCAACTGCTCGACGATGCGGAACACCTCGCGCACAATGCGCGGCGCCAGGCCCAGGCTGGGCTCGTCCAGCATCAGCAGGCGCGGCTTGGCCATCAGCGTGCGGCCCACCGCCAGCATCTGGCGTTCGCCGCCGGACAGCGTGCCCGACAGTTGCGCCCGGCGTTCGCGCAGGCGCGGGAACAGGTCGTAGACTTCGGCCAGCGTCTGGTCCTGGTCGCGCAGGCCGCGGCGGAAGCGGTCGAAGGCGCCCAGCATCAGGTTGTCCTCCACCGACATCTCTGCGAACAGCTCGCGTTTTTCCGGCACCAGGTTCATGCCGGCCGCCACCATTTCCTCGATCTCGGCGTGCTCCTGGCGCTTGCCGCCGAACACGATCTCGCCGCGCGAGGGCAGCACGCCCATGATGGCCGACAGCAGCGTGGTCTTGCCGGCGCCGTTGGGGCCGATCACGGTCACGATCTTGCCTTCGTCCACCGACAGGCTGACGCCCGAGACGGCCTCGACCTTGTCGTAGGCCACGCGCAGGTCGCGCACTTCCAGCAGTTTCGCGCTCATCATTCCACTCCGCCCAGATAGGCTTCCAGCACCGCGGGGTTGTGCTGGATCTCCGCCGGCAGGCCCTCGGCGATCTTTTCGCCGAAGTCCATCACCACCACGCGATCCACCAGGCCCATCACGAAATCCATGTCGTGCTCGACCAGCAGGATCGCCATGCCCTCGGCCCGCAGCTTTTTCAGCAGCTCGGCCAGTTCGCATTTTTCCTGGTAGCGCAGGCCGGCGGCCGGTTCGTCCAGCAGCAGGATGCAGGGATCCGACGCCAGCGCCCGCGCGATCTCCAGGATGCGCTGCTGGCCCAGCGCCAGCGAGCCGGCCTCGTCGTGCAGGTGTTTGCCCAGGCCGACGCGCTTGACCTGGCGCGCGGCCTCGGCCAGCAGGCGGGCCTCCTCGGCGCGGTCCAGCCGCCAGGCGGCCGGCAGCACGCCGCGATGGCCGCGCAGGTGGGCGCCGATGGCGACGTTCTCCAGCACGCTCATGCGGCCCAGCAGCCGCACGTGCTGGAAGGTGCGCGACAGGCCCAGGCGGGCGATGCGGCGCGCGCCGGCGCCGGCCACTGGCTGGCCCAGCAGCGTGACCTGGCCGGAGGTGGGCGTGTCCACGCCCGAGATCTGGTTGAACATGGTGCTCTTGCCGGCGCCGTTGGGGCCGATCAGCGCCAGGATCTCGCCGGCGCGGATCTCCAGGTTCATGGCGTTGTTGGCGACCAGGCCGCCGAACTTGCGGGTCACGTCGACCGCCTTCAGCACCACCTCGCCGCGCGGCGGCATGGGCTTGCGCGGCAGCGGTTCGGCCTGGCTGTCGATCTGGCGCTGGCGCTTGCGCACCGGCACGCAGCGCGCCAGCACCGGCCACAGGCCGCCGCGGAAGCGGTGCAGCAGCAGTACCATGCCGAAGCCGAACACGATCACCTCGAAGTTGCCGGTCTGGCCCAGCAGCTTGGGCAGCCAGTCCTGCAGCCACTGCTTGAGCACCGTGAACACGCCCGCGCCCACCAGCGCGCCCCACACCTGGCCGGCGCCGCCGATGACGGTCATGAACAGGTATTCGATGCCCATCTGCAGGCCGAACGGGTTGGGATTGACGAAGCGCTGCATGTGCGCGTACAGCCAGCCCGAGGCACAGGCCTGCAGCGCGGCGATGATGAAGATCACCATGCGCGAGCGGGCCGTGTCCACGCCCATGGACTCGGCCATGACGCGGCCGCCCTTGAGGGCGCGGATGGCGCGGCCCTCGCGCGAATCGAGCAGGTTGCTGGTCGACCACATGGCCACCAGCAGGAAGGCCCAGATCAGGTAGTAGATCTCATCGCCCTGCGTCAGCGACCAGCCGAACAGGTTGATGGCGGGCACGTCCGGGATGCCGGTGTGGCCGCCCAGGCCCTCGACCGAGCCGAAGGCGAAGTACAGCGACAGGCCCCAGGCGATGGTGCCCAGCGGCAGGAAGTGGCCGGACAGCTTGAGCGTGATGGCGCCCAGCAGGTAGGCCACCACCAGGGTCAGCAGCAGGCCTGCCAGCAGCGTCAGCCAGGGCGAGGCGCCCAACCACGCCAGCCAGGCGGGCAGGGCGTCGGCGCGGGTGGTGAGCAGCGCGGTGGTGTAGGCGCCGACGCCGACGAAGGCCGCCTGGCCGAAGCTGGTCAGGCCGCCCACGCCGGTCAGCAGCACCAGCCCCAGCGCCACCATGGCATACAGGCCGATGTAGTTCAGCAGCGTGACGTAGAACGGCGGCAACGCCAGCGGCGCGGCCGCCAGCAGCGCCAGGAACACGAGGACGAGGTGGCGCGGGGTCATTCTTCTTCTTCCTCGACGTGGTGGCTTTTCAGGGAACGCCAGAGCAGCACGGGGATGATCAGCGTGAAGACGATGATCTCCTTGTAGGCGCTGGCCCAGAACGAGGAGAAGGCCTCGATCAGGCCGACCAGCACGGCGCCGGCGGCGGCCAGCGGGTAGCTCACCAGGCCGCCGATGATGGCGCCGACGAAGCCCTTCAGGCTGACCATGAAGCCGGAATCGAAATACATGGTGGTGATGGGCGCGATCAGGATGCCCGAGACGGTGCCGATCAGCGCCGCCAGGAAAAACGTGGCCTTGCCGGCGAACACCGGCGAAATGCCCATCAGGCGCGCGCCGAGCCGGTTGAAGGCGGCCGCGCGCAAGGCCTTGCCGTACATCGAGCGCTCGAAGAACTGGTACAGCACCACGATCAGCAGCGCCGACACCGCCACCACCCACAGCGCCTGGCTGTTGACGTTGACCGGGCCCAGCGCCAGGCTGGCGTCGCTGAACGGCGCGGTGCGCGCGCCCTCGGCGCCAAAGGCCAGCAGGCCCAGGCCGACCAGCGCCAGGTGTACGGCGATCGACACGATCAGCAGCACCAGCGTCGAGGCCGAGGCGATCGGCTGGTAGAACAGGCGGTACAGCTGCGGGCCCATCGGCACCACCAGCAGCAGCGTCAGCAGCGCCTGCACGGCCATCGGCAGCTGCGCCAGCGGCAGGCGGTAGAACAGCGCGGCCAGCAGCAGCGGATACACCACCTTGGCGCCGATGCGCCACAGCGGCGCGCGGCGTCCCGGCCGTTTGGCGCGCGCCATCAGGTCGGCCACGGCCTCGGCCAGGGCGAACGCCAGCAGCAGCCACACCAGCAGCACCGGCTTGCCGGCCTGCAGCGCGGCCATGGTGAGCGCGCCGAAGGCGACGAACTCGCCCTGGGGGATGAACAGCACGCGGGTAACGGTAAAGACCAGCAGGATGGACAAGGCCAGCAGCGCGTAGATGGCGCCGTTGGTGATGCCATCCTGCCCGAGTATCAGGGCGATCTGAGCATTCATCGGTACTTCCGGATAGAACGGAAAAACATTGGAGCGACTTCATCTCCGCTTGAACGTTGCCCATCGGGATGCCGCGGAGCCGGCTCTGCCGGTCCGCAGGCATGCCCCCTGGGGGGAGGCGCGCAGCGCTTCGGGGGGGGCCTGCTCCGGCTTACTTCACCAGCGTCCAGTTGCCGTCTTTGACGGTGATGAGTTCGCGGCCGCGGTCGTCGAAGCCGCTGTGGTCGGCGGCGCTCATGTTGTAGACGCCCTGGGTGCCGACCAGCTCGCGGGTCTGTTCCAGCGCGTCGCGCAGCGCGCTGCGGAACTCCTTGGTGCCCGGCTTGCCGGCCTTCTCGGCCAGCGGAATGGCCTTTTCCAGCAGCAGGCCGGCGTCGTAGACGTTGGCGCCGAAGGTGGCGGGCTTGGAACCGTTGAGTTTTTCGTAGGCGGCGATGTAGTCGCTGGCGACCTTCTTGGACGGGTTGCTGTCGGGCATTTCCGGCAGCACCAGCATCAGGCTGGCGGCCAGCACGGTGCCTTCGACCTTCTTGCCGCCGAGCTTGAGGAAGTCGGGCAGCGCGGCGCCGTGGGTCTGGTAGAACTTGCCCTTGTAGCCCTGGTCGAACAGCGTCGTCTGCGGCAGCACGCTGGCGGCGCCGGGGGCGGCCACCAGCACGGCGTCGGGCTTGGCCGCCAGGATCTTCAGCGCCTGGCCGGTGACCGAGCTGTCAAAGCGCAGGTAGCGCTCGTTGGCGGTGAGTTTGATGCCCTTTTCGGCCGCCAGGCCGGAGAACACCTTGTACCAGTTCTCGCCATACGGATCGTTCAGGCCGATGAAGCCGACCGTCTTGATGCCGCTCTTGGCCATGTGGTCGACCAGCGCGCGGGCGATGATGTCGTCGTTCTGGGTGGTCTTGAACACCCACTTCTTCTGCTCGTTCATCGGCAGCACCACGGCGGCGGTGCCGACCGGCGCCAGCATCGGCACGCCGGCCTCGGCGGCGAACTGGATCACGCCCATGGCGTTGGGCGAGCCCGACGGCCCGATCAGGGCGTCCACGTTCTGTTCGGTGATGAGCTTCTTGAAGGCCGTGACCGAGTTGGTGGAATCGCTGGCGTCGTCCAGCGAGATGTATTCCACGGTCAGGTCGCCGATCTTCTTGGGCAGCAGCGGCACGGTGTTCTTTTGCGGGATGCCGACCAGCGCGGTGGGGCCGGTGGACGAGGTGACCACGCCGACCTTGACCTGGGCCAGGACGGGCAGGGAGACCAGCGTGGCCAGCACGGCGGCGGCCAGGGGGAGTTTCTTCGACAGCATGGCAAAACCTCCGGATAGGGGGCAGAGTGGGTGCGGCTGGAAAACGGAGAAAACGGATACCGCGGAAATTGCTTTTGGTTTCAACTTTCTGGCACTGCACTGTAGACGCGGTCTGCGTGCTTACCTATCCGTCAAAACCCGAAGCGGATGCGTGGGACGCCGGTCAGATGGTGATGGAACTGACGCTGGCGCCGCCGCAGACGAACAGCGTCTGGCCGGTGACAAAGCTGTTGGCCGGGTCGGCGAAGAACATCACCGCCCGCGCCACGTCGTCCGAGCGTCCCAGGCGCTTGACCGGGATGCCGTTGGCAAGCTGCTTTTCGCGTTCGCTGCCGGGTTCGATCACTTCGTAGAACATGTCGGTCTGGATCGGGCCGGGCGCCACCACGTTGACGGTGATGCCGTAGGGCGCCAGTTCCAGCGACCAGGTGCGCGCCATGCCGACCATGCCGGCCTTGGTGGCCGAGTAGGCGGTGCGGGTGGGCAGGCCCAGCGCGCCGCGCGAGGACATCATGACGATGCGGCCGAAATGGCGTTCCTGCATGCCGGGCAAGGCCGCCTGCACCAGGCTGATAGCCGCGCCCAGGTGGATCTGGGTCAGGCCGTGCAGTTCCTCCTGGGTCACCTGCGGCAGCAGGTTGGGCCAGATGACGCCGGCGTTGTGGATGACGTGGCTGACCGGAAAACGCGCCGCGATCTCGGCGCCCGCCTGGGCGGTGGCGTCGGCGTCCAGCAGGTCGACCTGCACGTTGTGCAGGCGCGGGTGGCTGAAGTCGGCGGCGCGGCGCGCCATCGAGATCACCTCGTAGCCGGCGTCGAGCATGCTGCGGCAGATCTCGGCGCCGATGCCGGCGCTGCCGCCGGTGACGATGGCGACGTTGGTTTGCGTCATGGTGGTTCCCCCTGTGTTCTGTAGTTATCGCCGCCGCTCAGGCGCGCGGCGCCAGCGCCAGCACCCGCAGCGGGCTGCCCGAGCCGCTGCGGATCTTGAGCGGCGCCGAGAAGATCACCGCGCCGGTGGGCGGCAGTTGGTCCAGGTTGGTCAGGCACTGCAGGCCGTAGCGGTTGTTGCCGTGCATGAAGTAGTGGCAGGGGTAGGGCGGATTCAGGTGATGGGCCTGGCCGGCGTCGGTGCCTACCGACTCGGTGCCGAAGCCGTGCACGTCGCGTTCCTTGATCAGCCACGGCACCACCTCGGCGTCGGGGCCGGGCGAGTGGGCGCCGTCTTCCTGCATGTTCAGGTATTCGGCCGGCTTGGCGCGCTTGGACCAGTCGGTGCGCATCAGCACCCAGGAACGGGCCGGGATGCGGCCATGCTTTTCCTCCCACTTCTTGACGAAGTCGATGGTCAGCAGGAAGTCGGGGTTGTCGCGCGCCTCGGCCGAACAGTCGATGACGCTGGCGCCGGCGATGAAAGCCTCGACCGGGATGGTGTCGACGGTGTTGTCGGGCTGGTCCTTGCCGGTGACCCAGTGCACCGGCGCGTCGAAGTGGGTGCCGGTATGCTCGGAGCAGGAGAAGTTGTTCCAGTACCAGGCCGGGCCGCGCTCGTCATAGCGCGAGATCTCCTCGATGCGGAACGGCCAGGCCTGGCCGAATTCCGGCGGCAGCACGATGGTCGGGAATTCCGGCGTCAGCGTCTCGGTCAGGTCCACCAGGCGGATGCGGCCCGACACCAGTTCGGTCATGAATTGGGCAAGTATGGGTTGGCTCATCTGTTGCTCCTTTGGTTTTCGTGTCGGGGCGTCAGGCGCCCAGTTCCCGTTCCAGTCCCTTGGGGTTCTCCGCCAGCCGCGCGCGGAATTCCTGTGCCACGTCGCCGACGTACACGTCCTCGACGCCATCCTTCAGCGCGCGCACGATGGCGCTCGCGATGGCCGCGGGCGCCACGCGCGGGGGCGGCGTGCGCTGCTCCCATTCGTGGTCGACCGGGCCGGGGAACACGTTCACCACGCGCACGCCGGCCGGCCGCATTTCGGCGCGCAGGCATTGCGCCAGTGACAGCGCGGCGGCCTTGGAGGCCGACCACATGCCGCGCGCCGGCAGGTTGAGGTGGGCGTAGATCGACAGCACGTTGACCCAGGCCGTGGCGTTGTTGACGCCGTCGGCGGCGCGGCCGCACAGTGCTGGCCCGAAACCCTGCGCCAGCCGCATCAGGCCCAGCACGTTGACGTCCAGGGCGTCGCGCGCGGTGTTGACGTCCTTGCGGCCGAGCAGGCCGCCTTCGCGTTCCAGGTCGGCGGTGTTGACCAGGATCTCGACCTTGCCGCCGATCGACGCGGCGGCGCGTTCGACCGAGTCGCTGTCGGTCACGTCCAGCGCCAGCGCCTGCACCCGCGGATCGGCCGCCAGCGCGTCGAAGGCGGCGTCGCGGCGCCAGGCCTGCGGGTCGCCCAGGAACACGGTCGGGCAGCCGGCGTCGAGCAGGGCGCGCGCCACCGCCTGGCCCACCGCCGACTTGCCGTCGGTGACCAGCGCCCGGCGGAATTTCGGATCGCACGAGGTCTCGCGCAGGGTCTTGTCGTCTTCCATATGGGGCGTATTCCTTTCGGGCAGGGCGATCATCACGGCCTGGCCGCTGCGGTCGAGCTTGAGCGCCAGCCGCACGCGGGCGCCGTCGGCGCAATCCTGGTGCACGTGCGCCACCACCGACGGGCCGACGTCCATGCGCACCGTGCCCACCCGCCACGGCAGGCGTTCACGGAAATAGAGGTCGTTGCTGTGGTGCAGCGTGGTGCTGACCAGCAGCACGCCGTTGGGATCCACCGGCCGCCACGGCAGGCGTTCCGACAGGCAATGGCCGCAGACTTCGCGCGGCGGGTACTGCACCGCGCCGCAATCGGCGCAGGTCTGCAGTTCGAAGCGGCCTTCGGCGGCCGCGGCCGTCAGGCCCAGGGCGGCGCGGCTGCGGGCGCCCGGCGGCAGGGTCGGCTGGCGCGTGCGCGCCACCGGATTCTTGCGCGGCGGCTTGGCTAGCGGCTCGGTCATGCGTCGCTCCTGGCCAGGATGGCCGCGGCGGTGCACAGCCCACGGTCGTAGTTGATCATGCCGAAGCCGCTGACCAGGCCCAGGCGCGCGTCGGCCACCTGCGTGCCGCCGGCGGTGCCGGTCAGCTGGCGCAGCGCCTCGACCATGCCGAGGTAGCCGCCGGCGGCGCCGGCCTGGCCCACCGACAGCTGGCCGCCGTTGGTGTTGAACGGGAAGCTGCCGTCGACGGTGAAGGTGTTGGCGCGCACGAATTGCGGCGCCTCGCCCTTGGCGCAGAAGCCCAGGTCCTCCATCTGCATCAGGTTGATGACGGGGTAGTCGTCGTAGGCCTGCAGGAAGTCCATGTCGGCCGGGGCCGCGTCCGCCATGCCATAGAGTTCGTCGATGTCCATGGTCCAGCCGCCGCGGGTCTGGATCGGGTCCTCGATCCAGGCGTTGTGGCGCTCGATGGTGGACAGGATGCGGGCGTAGGGCAGGTTCAGCGCCCGGGCCCGGTCTTCGCTCATCACCAGGAAGCCGTCGGCGCCAGCGCAGGGCATGACGCAGTCGAACAGGTGGATCGGGTCGGTGATGACGCGCGCGTCCAGGTATTGCTTGAGGGTCAGCGGCTTTTTCATCAGCGCGTGCGGATAGCGCAGGGCGTTGGCGCGCTGCGCCACGCAGACCTTGCCGAAGTCCTCGCGGGTGGCGCCGGTGCTGCGCATGTAGTGCGCGGTCAGCAGCGCGAAGCTGGCGTTGGGGCCGCCGGCGCCATAGGGGTAGACGGCATCCTGGGCGAAGCGCGAGAACTGGCTGACGGTGTTGCGGAACGAGTCGACCTGGTTGGTGTCGCCCGCGATGCAGGCGACGATGCCGGCGTCGCCCGCCTGCACCGCGCGCGCGGCGCGGCGCAGCGCGGCCACGCCGCTGGCGCCGCCCATGGGGATGTGGTCGAGCCAGCGCGGGCTCATGCCCAGGTGCTGCGTCAGGCCCACGGCGGTGTCCGGCGCCAGCGTGAAGCTGGACACGCACAGGCCGTCGACGTCGGTCTTGGCGATGCCGGCCTGGCGGATCAGCGCGCCCAGCGCGCGGCCCAGCCACCAATGCGCGGCATGGGTGGAGTAGCGCTCATACGGAATGCTGACGGGCAGGGCCGCCACCACGCCGTCGTAGCGGGCGCGCGGCGTACTCATCGGGCGGACTCCTGGCGCTTCTTCATGGCGGTGGTGTCGACGCAGCTGGCCGTGCCTGGCAGGGTCGGCGCCAGCGCCTTCATTTCGCCGCGCTGGATCTTGTTGGTGGTGGTGAGCGGCAGGCTGTCGACGAAGGCGACGTAGCCGGGCGCCTTGTAATAGGCCAGCTGTTGCAGGCTCCACTGGACGATGTCGCGGGCCGCGTCGGCGCGGGCGGCGGCGTCGGCGGGCGCGATTTCCGCCACCACGCAGGCCAGCACCTCGTCGCCGCGCACCGGGTCGGGCACGGCGGCCACCGCCACGGCCTTGACCAGGGGATGCTGCAGCAGCACGCTTTCGACTTCCACGGCCGAGATGTTCTCGCCGCTGCGGCGGATCACGTTCTTCTTGCGGTCGACGAAGCGCAGCGCGCCGTCGGCCTCGCGGCGCACGATGTCGCCGGTGTGGAACCAGCCGTCCTCCCAGGCCTGCGAAGTGGCCTCGGCGTCCTTCAGGTACCCGGCGAAGAAGCCGTAGCGCGGGTCATCGCCAGCATGGCGCACCAGCAGCTCGCCCGGCTCGCCGGCCGCGGCCTCGCCGCCGTGGTCGGCGACGATGCGCACCAGCACGTCGTCCTCTTCGCGGCCGAAGCAACTGCTGCCGATGTGGCGCGGCTCCTGGTTGGCGATGATGACGGCCCCGGCGCCGGTTTCGGTCATGGCCCAGGCTTCCAGCAGCGGAAAACCGAAGCGTTCCTCAAAGGGCTGGTGCAGCTTGCGGTCGACGCCCGCGCCGAAACCGAATCGGATGGCCGGCTGCCTGTCCCGGGCCGAGGGTTCGGCCTTCATCAGGATCGCCGGCATCACGCCCAGGTAGTGCAGCACGGTGGCGCCGGATTCGCGCACGCTGTCCCACCAGGTCTTGGGATGGAAGCGGTCCAGCGGAATCAGGCAGCCGCCGGTGAGCACCATGGCCATGGCGGAATAGGCCATGGCGTTCATGTGCACCAGCGGCAGCGGCGTCAGCATGCGTTCCTCGCCGGGGCGCAGCGCGGCCAGGCCGCCGATGCGGGCGTACCAGCCGCCCGCGTGCAGAAAATAGCGGTTCGGCAGGATGCAGCCCTTGGGACGGCCGGTGGTGCCGGACGTGTACAGCAGCGCGCACTCGGTCAGTTCATCCGGCTCGCCCGCCAGCGGCGCGGGGAAGGGCGCGGCGGGCGGGGCGTCGTCCGGTCCCATCACGCGCAGCGGCCGGCCGGCGCGCTCGGCGGCGGACAACAGGTCGGCGTGGCGCTCGGGTAGGGCGACGGCCAGCGCGATTTCGGAATGGCCGGTCAGGTACTCCAGTTCGGCCGCGCGCAGGTCGGGATTGATCGGCACCACCGACACGCCCAGCGCGTTGAGCGCGAACCAGTGCAGGAAGAAGGCGGGACGGTTTTCCAGCAGCAGGCCGGCGCGGTGGCCGTGGCCGTAGCCGGCGCGGGCATAGGCCGCGCGCAGCGTCTCGATGGCGCTGGCCGCCTGGGCGTAGGTCAGCTCGCCGGCGCCGATGCCATAGATGCCCGCGGTTTCCGGCAGGATGCACAGGAAGGGCCGGGCGCCATGCCGGGCCGCGGTGTCCAGAAAAGCCTGGTGGACGGTGGGGCTCACAAGCCGCTCCTACATGAACAATTGGATGTTGCCGAATGCGGCGTCGCAGTTCACCAGGTCGACGCGCTTGAGGCGGATGCGCAGCGCGCCGTCCTGCTCGACCAGATGATGCGTGGCCCAGCCGGCGTACAGGGTCTGCGCGTCCTGCCGCGTTTCGACGTAGTGGAAGGCAGTGCGCACCACATGGCGCCCCTGCCCGGGCGCCGAGTCGGGATGGTCGCGTTCTACCGTGGGCGCCTGTAGCAGGTGATGGCAACGGCTCTTGGGTTGCTGCGAGAAGGTGCGCTGGCCCGCCAGGCGCTCGACCCGCACGCGCAGCAGCAGCTTGTCCTCGTACATCAGCGAGGCGTGCAGGCGGGCGTCGGTCTGGCCGTGGGCCAGCGGCATCCAGTAGTGGCCGTCCTCGGTGTACAGATCCAGCCAGTCCTCGAAGCGCAGCTCGTCGAGCAGGCGCGCCTCGGCGTAGACGAAATCGATCAGGTCGCGGTCGCTCAAGCTCATGCCTGCTCCGTCATGTAGCGGCCCCATGCGCGGTACTGGTTGCGCATCTGCCATTCGTTGGTGCCGTTGGTGGTGACGTTCTTCTGGCCGAGCTCGGCCGGGTCGTACAGGCGGCCGACGTTGACCCAGTCGCGGGCGCGCGATTGCAGGCCGTCCTGGGCGCGCTCGTACATCTCCAGGTCGTCGTGGCCGACCACCGAGGTGGGCGCGTTGATCAGGCGGTTGTACATGAGGGTGCGTTCCAGCAGCAGGTCGGGCGCGCCGACCAGGCGGAAGGTCCACGACTCCACCAGGGTGCGGTCGGCGGCGATCGGCTTGAACACGCGCAGGGTCTGGATCGGGCCCTTGACCATGATGTTGGGGAAGTACACGGTGTTGTGGCGCACGTCGCCCAGGATCTGGTGGGCGCGTTCCTCGCCGTAGGCCGCGACCATGGACTCCCAGTAGCCGGGAATGCCGGAATACGCGGCATGGATCGAGTCGGACACGCCGGTATGGCCGTGGCCGTTTTCCCAGACGCGGATGCCCATGTTCTCGAAGAATTCATACGGCGAGATGAACGGCGCGAACAGTTCCACCGCCATCGGCTTGGGCGTGCCGGCCGGGGCCTGTTCCCAGACCTTGACCGCGGTGCCGGCCGACGACTCGTGCGCCACCATCGGGTGGCAGGTGTCGGTCTGGTTGTCGACCAGCATCTTCCAGTTGCAGCGGTGCATGTAGCGCAGCACGCCGCCGGCCACTTCCAGCCGGCCCTCGGGCGAGCGGTCGACCATGTTATCCAGCGTCGACAGCGCGTCGCCGAAGAAGTCCTCGAACGACTGGCCGTTCGGGTTCAGGCGGCAGAACACGAAGCCGCGGTGGTTGCGCACGTCTTTCACCGCCGCCATGCCCTGGCTGGCCTCGCACTGCTCCAGGCCGGTGTTCTCATAGCCCTTTTTCAGCGGGATCGACAGCAGGCTGCCGTCGGTCTTGAAGGTCCAGGCGTGATAGGGACAGCGGAAGAACTTGCCGGTGTTGCCGCAGGCGTCGCCCGCCACCATGGTGCCCTTGTGCGGACAGCGGTTGTGCAGCACGCGCACCGAGCGGTCGCTGTGGCGCACCATCACCACCGGCTGGTTGCCGACGGTGGTGGTGATGTAGTCGCCGGGGTTGGGCACCTGGCTGTCGTGGCCGACGTAGACCCAGGTGTTGGCGTACAGCCGTTCCATCTCCAGGTCGAACAGTTCGTCGTCGATGAACAGGTCCTTGTGCACCTCGGTCTCGCGCAGCAAGGCGCGGATGGCATCGGGGTTGTCGCGGTATTTGGCCATCGTGGTCTCCTCTTCTCGCGCCCGGCCTACAGGTCCAGCACCAGGCGCGCCGACTTGGCGCGCGAGATACAGATCTGGATGATCTTGCCGCTGGCTTTCTCGGTATCCGACAGGTAGTAATCGCGGTGGTCCGGCTCGCCTTCCAGCACGGTGGCCTGGCAAACGCCGCATTCGCCGCGCTTGCAGTCGTACATCGGGTCGCAGCCTTCTTCTTCCATCACCTCGACGATGGTCTTGTCGGCGGGAATGGTCAGCACCCGGCCGGACTGGCGCAGCTCGACCTCGAAGGGCTGGTCGCCGGCCTGCGGCGCGGCGCTGGTGAACAGTTCGAAATGGATGTGGGCGTCGGGCCAGTGGCGCGCGCGCGCTTCCTGGATGACGGCGTCTATCAGGCCCTTGGGACCGCAGACGTACAGATGCTGGCGTGGACTGGCGGCGTCCAGCAGCGCCTTCAGGTCGAAGCGGCAGGAGGCATCATCGTCGGCGTGCAGCACCAGCGCGTCGCCGGCCAGCGCCTGCAGTTCCGGCAGGAAGGCCAGTTGGTCGCGGCTGCGGCCGCTGTAGTGCAGTTCAAAGGCGCGGTTGGCGGACTTGAGTGCCGCCGCCATCGACGCCACCGGCGTGATGCCGATGCCGCCGGCGATCAGCACCACCGGTTCGTCGCCAGCCGGACCCTCGTGCAGCGGGAAATCGTTCTTTGGCCCTTCGACGCTGAGCGTGTCGCCCACTGCCAGGCCATGCATGTGGCGCGAGCCGCCCGCGCTGGCTTCTTCCAGACGCACGCCCAGGCGGTATTCGACGGGTTCGGCGAAGCGGCCGGCTTCCGGCGCCAGTTGCACCAGCGAGTAGCAGCGCGGCTCGCGCAGGCCCGGCACGCTGACCTTCAGGTGGGCGCCGGGGCCGAAGGCGGGCAGGGCGCCGCCGTCTTCGCGCGCCAGGCGCAGCGAGCGGATCAGCGGCGATTCCTGCCGGACTTCACGGACGATGAGTTTCAGGGTTTGCACGGCGTCGTCTCTATATCGATATCAGGCGGCCAGTTTCTCGGCCAGTTGGCGTTCCATGGGGCCGCATTTCTCGTCGGCCAGCGCGGCCTGGCGCAGGGCGCGCAGCGAGGCCGCCGCGTCGGGCCGACCCGCCAGCTTGGCGGCGGCCGCGATCAGCTGGCGGTACTTGCCGCCGCCGCGCGCGTGGGTGTCGCTGTAGCCCTTGACCAGGCGGCGGCAGTTCACCGTCTCGACCGCCAGGTCGTAGTCGCGTGGCGCCAGGTCGGCGATCAGGTCCAGCCATTGCGTCAGGCCTTCGGATTCGATCTGGTGGCGCAGCGTGCGGCGGCGGAAGCGGCGCATGCCGGCCAGCGTGTACAGCATCAGGAAGCCGCCCAGCGTGCCGCTCTGCATGCGGCGGCCCTTGCCCAGGCGGCGTTCGACGAAGCCGCCGAAGGCCTTCGACCGTTCCAGCCAGCGGCCCAGCCCGGCCGGCAACGTGCCGCAGATCTCTTCGAGCCGCGGGTGCATGAATTCGGTGGTGTAGACCAGCTGATCCGGCTTGGCGCCGACTTCGGCGCGCACCCGCTCGAAGCGGCTGCCTCGCGTCTTCAGGTCGGCCACGCGGATCACGTCGTCATAGGCCATGGCGGTGGCCAGGTAGCGCGCGGCGGCACAGGTCAGCGCCCATTGCTTCGATTCGCCACCGTGGCGCGCGTCCAGTTCGCGGATCGCGGCCATGCGGGCCAGGTAGTCCTCGGCGTATGCCAGGTCCTGGAATTCGATCTGGCGGCGCGCGCCGGCCGTCAGCATCGGCTGCGCACAGGCGGGAAAGTCGCGGGTGATGCGGTCGAGCAAGGTTTGCGCTCTCGGGCTGGCGGCGCGCTCGGGCACGACAGGGACCGGGCGCGCCAGATCGATCGCGGCCGGCTGCGCGGGCGCCTGGTCGGCGGCCTCGAAGCCGAGCGCGAAGGCGCGCAGGCTGGCGTCCACGCCGACGCCAGCGCGGCGCACGGTGGCCTCGAAGTCGTCGCGCGAGAACGGCAGCGCGCCGCTGCCGGCGACGGCGCCGAACAGGCTGGCGCTGATGACGCTGCCGGCGCGGTCGGCCAGGTCCTGCAGGTCGAAGCAGAGGAAGCGGCGGGCCGCCGCGCGGCCGGCCTCCAGCACCTTGTTGGGATCGGCGATGCCGTTGCCCGGCGCCGATTTCTCGCTGACCGCGTAGCTGCGGTGCGACGAGGCGATCAGCACGCTGCGGTCGGGCGTCACCAGCCCGCGCTGGATGGCGCGGCCGCCTTCCATCAGCTCGGCCGCCACCACCAGGTCGACGTCGCCCGGGGTGGGCATCAGCGCCAGCGCCGGCGGGCGGCCGGCGCGCGTCACGTCGGACTCGGGCAGCAGTTCCAGGTAATAGATGGTGGCGCCGGTGCGCTGCGCCACGCCTGGCACCGAGGTGGTCTGGGCCCACCAGCCGGCGTGCTCGGCCATGTCGACGATCCAGTCGGCCAGCACGCCGCCGCCCTGGCCGCCCATGGCCAGGATGGCGATCTTGATGGGAGTGCCTTGCTGCAATGCCACCGGGTTCATGGGGCGGGTCCTCACAGGGCGAATTTGGCCAGGCGCGCTTCGCGGCGGCGCTGCAGGTAGCCGATCACGCCCTGGCGCAGGCGCGCCAGGAAACGGTCGCGGCCGCTGGGGTTGTGGACGATGTCGGCGCGGTAGAACGACGGGCACAGCACGGCGGCGTGCGCCACTTCGCCGCAGTTGCCGCAGCCGACGCAGCTGCTCTCCACGTGGGCCACCGGATCTTCCTTGAGCGGATCGCCGCTGTCCTTGACCGTCAGCGACGGGCAGCCGGACAGCCGGATACAGGCGTGGTCGCCGGTGCAGACGTCGGGGTCGACGCCGAAGCGTTCCTTGATCACGCGCTTGCCCGCCTTGACCGCCTGGTTGAACAGCGGCTTGATGCGGCGCTGCTTGTTCAGCATGCATTCCGACTGGGCGATGATGACCTTGGGGCCCTTGACGTCGGTGGTCAGCGCTTCCTCGATGGTGGCGCGCACCTTGGCGACGTCATAGGTGCGGTCCAGCGTGCGCACCCACTTCACGCCCACGCCGCGCACGGCCTGGTCGATGGGATTGTTGGTGGAGCGGTCCGGATTCTCGGCGCGCGAGGACAGGATGTCCTGGCCGCCGGTGGCCGAGGCGTAGAAGTTGTCGACGATGACGATGACGCCGTCGTACTTGTTGAACACCGCGTTGCCGATGCCCGAGGCCAGGCCGTTGTGCCAGAAGCCGCCGTCGCCCATGATCGAGATGGGCCGCTTGGCCGCCGGCACGTTGAAGGCCGCGGCGCTGGATGCGCCCAGGCCGTAGCCCATGGTGGTCGCGCCCAGGTTGAACGGCGGCAAAATCGAGAACAGGTGGCAGCCGATGTCGCAGGAAATATGGTGCTGGCCCAGCTTTTCCTGCGCCAGCGTCAGGGCCGAGAAGATCGGCCGCTCCGGACAGCCGGTACAGAAGCCGGCCGGGCGCGGCGGCACCACCGCGGCCAGTTCCGCGACGTGCTTGTGGAAGGTGATGGGCTGCTCGGCCGGACGCGGCGCGGGCTTGGGCCGCGTGATCTCGGTGACCTGCAATGTGGCTTCGGCGGCGGCGTCGGCGGCCACGGCCGGATGGGTCTGCAGCGATTCGGGGCGTTCGCGCTTGAGGAATTCACGCAGGCCGTCGCGCATCACCTGGGTGGTGTATTCGCCCGCCATCGGCAGCACGTCCTTGCCGGACAGCTTCGTATCGACGCCGGCCTTGCGCAGCACCGCGTGCAGGGCCTGCTCCAGATAATCGGGCTGGCCTTCCTCCAGCAGCAGCACGGCGCGCTTGCCGCGGCAAAAGTCGATGACCTCGTCTTCGATGACAGGGTAGGCCACGTTCATCACATACAGCGGAATGCGGCTGTTGCCGAAGTTGTCCGCCAGGCCCAGCAGTTGCAGGGCGCGGATCACACCGTTGTACAGGCCGCCCTGCAGGATCAGGCCGATGTCGTCCTGGTCGCCGTCGAAGTGCTCGTTGAGCTTGTGTTCCTTGATATAGCGGATGGCGGCGGGCCAGCGTTCCTTGATCTTTTCCTGCTCGTGCAGGAACGAGGCCGGCGGCAGCACGATGCGGCTGGTGTCGCGCGCCGGGCTTTCCAGCGCCTGGGCCAGCGAGAACGCCGGCCGCTGGTTGTCCTTGGCGATGAAGCGGCCGTGCACGTGGCAGCCGCGGATGCGCAGTTGCAGCATCACCGGCGTCTTGCTGGCTTCCGACAGCGCGAAGCCGTCTTCCACCGCCTTGACCATGCTTTCCAGGTTGGGACGCGGATCGAGCAGCCAGATCTGCGACTTCATGGCGAACGCGTGCGAGCGTTCCTGCATGATGGACGAGCCTTCGCCGTAGTCCTCGCCGACGATGACCAGCGCGCCGCCGGTGACGCCACCCGATGCCAGGTTGGCCAGCGCGTCGGAGGCGACGTTGGTGCCGACGGTGGATTTCCAGGTGACCGCGCCGCGAATCGGGTACATGACCGAGGCGGCCAGCGTGGCGGCGGCGGTGGCTTCCGAGGCGCTGGCCTCGAAGTGCACGCCGAGTTCCTGCAGGATGTCGTTGGCGTCGGCCAGCACGTCCATCAGGTGTGAGATGGGCGAACCCTGGTAGCCCGCGACGTAGCCCACGCCAGATTGCAGCAGCGCCTTGGTGACCGCAAGGATGCCCTCGCCGCGGAACTCTTCGCCCGCGCCGATGCGCAACTGCTGGACTTCTTTCTTGAAAGACCTTTCAGCCATCTCGAACTCCTCCACGCGGACCGGCATCCGGGTCCCGAAGCCATGCTGCTGCGCAGCACGCCCATGTCACGAAATTTCGCTCTGAAAAATACTTTAGGAGTCAACGTTTTAGCTGTCAATAAAAAAGATGAAATTTCATGGAATCAAAAAAATATCACGCTAAAACAAGGGTGTATATACTGGTTGTTCTCTATCCGAAGGACCGGGAAAAGGCGCTTTGATGGTGCAAAAACGGGTTGCGATTCGGGGTATACCCTGTGCTGCGCAACAGCATTGCGCCGCGTCATGGCGCAGGCCGGCGCCAACGTGGTGCAATGCGCCTGCCGGCCTCGGGTCGCCTATTCAATATTGATGCGTGGGAGCAGAACAACATGCGGTCGGACAAGCACGGCGATACCCTGGCCGGCGGCGCACGGTTCGTCGACGACTACCTGGCCTACCTGCTGGCGCAGGCCAGCCAGCGCATTTCCGCGGAGTTCCACCAGCAGGTGAAGGCGGCCGGCCTGTCGGTGACCGAATGGCGGGTGCTGGCCAGCCTGGAAGGCAGCGCGGGCGAGACCATCGGCGACCTGGCGGTGCTGGCCATCACCAAGCAGCCGACGCTGAGCAAGGTGGTGCAGCGCATGGAGGCCGAAGGGCTGGTGGCGCGCAACGGGGTGCGCGCCGACCGGCGCCAGACCCGGGTCTGCATCACCACCAAGGGCCGCAACCTCATTGCCGCGCTGTGCGAGCAGGCGAAGCAGCACCAGAAGGCAGTGCTGGCCCCTTTCGGCGAAGAAAAGGCCGCCCTGCTGATTGACATGCTGCGGGTGCTGATGACCGAGCATGTGCCGCTCGACCTGCCGCTGGAGGCCGACGAGTAGGGCGGCACCGGCCGCCAGGGGCCGAGCCCTTGATGAGGCGCGTTGCGGTCGGGTGAACACCGTTTACATCAAGAGAACAGCGATTTTTTTGTCATATTTTTATACGTCCCTAAATAGGTTCTCCCAGGGAAAACCCCCTCCGGTACGCATAAACCCTTAATTGACGCGGGTCTTGGCGCTAGGCAATATCGCGCCGGTATTCAGACTACAGTCAGGAGTTGAACCATGCGCCGCACTTTGATTGCCATCGCGATCGCCGCCGCCGTGGCCGTGCCCTCGATCGGGCAGGCCAAGACCTTCCGTTGGGCCGCCCAGGGCGACATCCTCACCTTCGATCCGCACTCGCAGAACGAAGGCATGACGATCGCCGCCAACAGCTATGTCTATGAACCGCTGGTGGACTACGACAAGGACTTCAAGGTGGTGCCGCGCCTGGCAACCGAATGGCAGCAGGTTTCGCCCACGCTGTACCGCTTCAAGCTGCGTCCCGGTGTCAAGTTCCACGACGGCGCCGCCTTCACGGCCGACGACGTGGTGTTCTCGGTGCATCGCGCCATGGCGCCCACCTCGAACTACAAGGCCTACACCACCGGCATCAAGGAAGCGCGCAAGATCGACGACCTGACGGTCGAGATCGAAACCACGGCGCCCAACCCGGTGCTGCTGCGCCAGCTGCCCAACGTGTTCATCATGAACAAGGCCTGGTCGGAGAAGAACAACATCGCCAAGCCGCAGGACTTCGTCAACAAGGAAGAGACCTACGGCGCGCGCAACACCAACGGCACCGGCCCGTACAAGCTGAAGTCGCGCGAAGTCGACGTGCGCACCGTGTTCGAAGAAAACAAGGACTGGTGGAACAAGGCCGGCAAGGTCGGCAACGTGACCGAAGTGGTGTTCACGCCGATCAAGCAGAACGCCACGCGCACCGCGGCGCTGCTGTCCGGCGAGATCGACTTCGTGCTCGACCCGGCCGCGCAGGATCTGGACCGCTTGCGCCAGTCGGCCAAGGTGGTCGAGGGCAACGAATACCGCACCATCTACCTGGGCCTGGACCAGAAGCGTCCCGAGCTGCAGTACTCCAGCATCAAGGGCAAGAACCCGTTCCAGGACATCCGCGTGCGCGAGGCGCTGTACCGCGCCATCGACGTCGACGCCATCAAGCGCGCCGTGATGCGCGGTCTGTCGGCGCCCACCGGCACCATGATCGCGCCGCAGGTCCACGGCTGGACCGAGTCGCTGCACAAGCGCGTGCCCTACGATCCCGAAAAGGCCCGCGCCTTGCTCAAGGAAGCCGGCTACGACGGCACCCTGAACTTCACGCTCGACTGTCCCAACAACCGCTACATCAACGACGAAGCCATCTGCCAGGCCGTGGTCGGCATGTGGGCCAAGGTGGGCGTGAAGGCGACCATGAACGCCATGCCGCGTTCGACCTACTTCCCCAAGGTGCAGAGCTCCGACACCAGCGCCTACCTGTTCGGCTGGGGCGTGCCCACGTTCGACGCCATGTACACGCTGCAGAACCTGATCCGCACCAAGGGCGAGGGCGCGGACGGCATGTACAACCTGGGCAACTACAGCAACAAGGAACTGGACGCGATCATCGACCGCATCAAGACCGAAACCGATGCGGCCAAGCGCGACGCCGACATCCACAAGGTGCTGGAAGTGCACGCCAAGGAATTCGGCCACATCCCGCTGCACGACCAGGTCATTCCCTGGGCCATGCGCAAGAACGTCTCGGTGATCCACCGCGCGGACAACCGCCTCGTTGCCGACTGGGTCAAGGTCGACTGACCCCGCCCCGGCTAACCAGACAGCGAAGCCCCGCGGGGCTTCGCCGTTTTGCCTTTCCCGCCTATGTTTGCTTTCATACTGCGTCGCCTGTTGCAGGCCGTAGCGGTGATGCTCACCGTCGCGCTACTGGCCTTCGTGCTTTTCCAATACGTCGGCGACCCTGTCACCATCATGCTGGGGCAGGACGCCACCGATGCCGAGCGCATCGAGCTGCGTGAGCGCCTGGGGCTGAACGAGCCCGCCATCGTCCAGTTCGGCCATTTCGTGGCCAACGCCGCCCAGGGCAATTTCGGCATTTCCCTGCGCCAGAGCGAACCGGTCTCGAGCCTGCTCAAGTCGCGCCTGCCGGCCACGCTGGAGCTGTCCCTGGTGGCGGCCCTGCTGGCGCTGGTGGTGGGCGTGCCGCTGGGCGTGTACACCGCGCTCAAGCGCAACAGCCTGCTGTCGCAGCTGCTGCTGGCCGGTTCGCTGCTGGGCGTGTCGTTGCCGACCTTCCTGATCGGCATCCTGCTGATCCTGGTGTTCTCGGTGCAACTGGGCTGGCTGCCCAGCTACGGCCGCGGCGACACCGTGGCGCTGGGCTGGTGGACCTCGGGCCTGTTCACCGCCAATGGCTGGAAGCACCTGATCCTGCCGTCGATCACGCTGTCGCTGTTCCAGATGACGCTGGTGCTGCGGCTGGTGCGCTCCGAAATGCTGGAGGTGCTGCGTTCGGACTACATCAAGTTCGCCCGCGCCCGCGGCCTGAAGCGGCGCGCCATCCATTTCGGCCACGCGCTCAAGAACACCATGGTGCCCGTCATCACCATCACCGGCCTGCAGCTGGGCGGCATCATCGCCTTCGCCATCGTGACCGAGACGGTGTTCCAGTGGCCCGGCATGGGGCTGCTGTTCATCCAGGCGGTGCAATTCGCCGACGTGCCGGTGATGGCCGCGTACCTGTGCCTGATCGCGCTGGTGTTCGTGGTGATCAACCTGATCGTCGATCTTCTGTATTTTGTCGTGGACCCGCGCCTGCGTTCGGGGCTGACCCGCGGCGGAGGTGGCCACTGATGCGTGCCGTACTGAAACGCTGGTGGGACAGCGACATTGCCTGGGCCTGGCGCCGGGCGCCCGTGGCTATCGTCGCCACCGTCATGCTGGCGCTGCTGCTGATCGGTTCCTTCGGGGCCGGCTGGGTGGCGCCGCACAATCCGTTCGACCTGACCAAGGTCGAGCTGCTGGACGCGTTGTTGCCGCCGGCCTGGTCGCCCAACGGCCAGTCGACCTATCTGTTGGGCACCGACAGCCAGGGCCGCGACCTGTATTCGGCGATCCTGTACGGCACCCGCGTGTCGCTGCTGATCGGCCTGGCCTCGGTGCTGCTGTCGATGCTGATCGGCATCGTGCTGGGGCTGATCTCGGGCTACGCGGGCGGACGCATCGATGCCTTCATCATGCGCATCGCCGACGTGCAACTGTCGTTCCCGGCGATCCTGATCGCGCTGCTGATCGATGGCGTGGCGCGCGCGGCGGTGCCGCGCGAGCTGCACGAGATCATCGCGTTCCCGGTGCTGATCGGCGCCATCGCGCTGGCCGGCTGGCCGCAGTACGCGCGCACGGTGCGCGGTTCGACCCTGGTGGAAAAGAACCGCGAATACGTGCAGGCGGCGCGCGTGATCGGCGTGGCCTCGCCCGTCATCATGTTCCGCCACGTGCTGCCCAACGTGCTGGGGCCGGTGCTGGTGCTGGCCACCGTGCACTTGGCGACGGCCATCATCACCGAGGCGACGCTGTCGTTCCTGGGCGTGGGGGTGCCGCCGACCGCGCCGTCGCTGGGCACGCTGATCCGCATCGGCAACGATTTCCTGTTTTCCGGCGAATGGTGGATCACCATCTTCCCGGGCGCGGCGCTGGTGCTGCTGGTGCTGTCGGTCAACCTGCTGGGCGACTGGCTGCGCGACGCATTGAATCCACGCCTGAATTAGAGATATACCCATGAGCGCATTACTTGAAGTCCGCAATCTGCGCGTCGAGTTTCCGACGCGCCGCGGCACGCTACGCGCCCTGGACGACGTGTCCTTTTCGATCCAGGCGGGCGAAGTCCTGGGCGTGGTGGGGGAATCGGGCGCCGGCAAGTCGCTGACCGGCGCGTCGATCATCGGCCTGCTGGAACCGCCTGGCCGCATCGCGGCCGGCGAGATCCTGCTGGCGGGCCGGCGTATCGACAACCTGCCCGACGAGCAGATGCGCCGCGTGCGCGGCCGCGAGATCGGAGCGGTGTTCCAGGACCCGCTGACCTCCCTGAATCCGCTGTACACGGTGGGCCGGCAACTGGCCGAGACCATCGTGACGCATCTGGACATGAGCTGGTCGCAGGCGCGCAACCGCGCGGTCGAGCTGCTGGCGGCCACCGGCATCCCGGCGGCGCGCGAGCGTATCGATCATTACCCGCACCAGTTCTCGGGCGGCATGCGGCAGCGTGTGGTGATCGCGCTGGCGCTGGCGGCCGAGCCGAAATTGGTGGTGGCGGACGAGCCGACCACGGCGCTGGACGTGTCGATCCAGGCGCAGATCATCGAGCTGCTCAAGCGCCTGTGCCGCGAGCAGGGCACGGCGGTGATGCTGATCACGCACGACATGGGCGTGATCGCGGAAACGGCGGACCGGGTGGCGGTGATGTACGCGGGACGCGTGGCCGAGATCGGCCCCGTGCGCGACGTCATCCACCAGCCGCGCCATCCGTACACGACGGGGCTGATGGGGTCGATCCCGTCGCTGCAAGGGCATGCCGAGCGGCTGGTGCAGATCGACGGCAGCATGCCGCGCCTGAATGCGATTCCGCCGGGCTGTGCCTTCAATCCGCGTTGCGGCCGGCGCCTGCCGCGCTGCGGCCAGGACCGGCCCGAACTGATGCCGGCGGGCACGTCCCGCGCGGCCTGTTGGTTGCATGAAAACGAAGTCGAGGTGACGCCATGAGCACGCCGTTGGTGCAAGTGAAGGACGCGGCGCGCTGGTTCGATGTGTCGCCGCCCTGGCTGGAGCGCAAGCTGGCGGGCAAGCCGCGGATGATGCTGCGCGCGGTGGACGGCGTGTCGTTCGAGATCAATCGGGGCGAGACACTGGCGCTGGTGGGCGAGTCGGGCTGCGGCAAGTCGACGGTGGCGCGCATGCTGGTGGGGCTGTATGGGCTGACGCGTGGCGACATCCGTTTCGACGGCCAGCCGCTGTCGCGCATGTCGGAGCCGGGCGGGCGCGAGCTGCGCAAGCGGCTGCAGATGATTTTCCAGGACCCGTACGCGAGCCTGAATCCGCGCTGGCGCGTCGGCCGCATCATTGCCGAGCCGATGCTGACGCATACGAAAATGACGCCGGCCGAGCGCACGGCGCGGGTCGGCGATCTGCTCAGGCAGGTGGGGCTGGATCCGGCCGACCAGAGCCGTTATCCGCACCAGTTCTCGGGCGGGCAGCGCCAGCGCATTTCGATCGCGCGGGCGTTGGCGGTGAATCCGGAGTTCCTGGTGTGCGATGAGCCGACCTCGGCGCTGGATGTGTCGGTGCAGGCGCAGGTGCTGAACCTGATGAAGGACCTGCAGCGCGAGCTGGGGCTGACCTATCTGTTCATCTCGCACAATCTGGCGGTGGTGCATCACGTGGCCGATCGGGTCGGGGTGATGTATCTGGGGCGGATGGTGGAGGTGGCGCCGCGCGACGAGCTGTTCGCGCGGCCGCGGCATCCGTATACGCGGATGCTGCTGGCGGCGATTCCGGATATCGATGGGGCCGGCAAGCCGCGCACGGCGGTGGCGGGGGAAGTGCCGAATCCGTTGAATCCGCCGTCGGGGTGCACGTTTCATCCTCGGTGTCCGCATGCGAATGAGCGGTGTAGGGCGGAGGCGCCTGTGGGGCGGATGGCGGGAGTGGCGGTGGTGGCTTGCCATGCGGTGGAGGAGGGGCGGATTGCGGGGTGATCTTTTGCTTGCTGGCCTTGTAAGGGGTTCTTGAGGCGCCTGTCGCGGCGCGGGGCGGGGTGCGCGGGGCTACGATTGCGGTCCGGAGCCTTCGCTCCGGACTACCCCTTCCTCATCTTCGTCCAGGCCTTCGGCCTTCCCTTCAGATTCCGTCGGGCGCATCTACACGCCCCGCGCACCCCGCCCCGCGCCACGACAGACTCGCGTCGGTGGCTCATGACGGGTGCTTGGGGGAGTGGTGTGCTTGGCGTTTTTGCCGACACTGTCGTGAGGGGGGGGAGAGCGTCTTGCGGGGCTGCTGCAACGGGGCCGCGCGGGCGGCCCGTTGCAGCGTCTGGGTGGTGGGGCGTCGAGGCGGTGCTGGTTTGCCCGCCTGCTGGTTCAGTGGCGATGACCCGGATCGTTGTGGTCGTGAGCGTGGTCGTGGGCGTCGTCCTCGTCCTCGTCGTCGTCTTCCTCGTCTTCCTCATCCGGGTCGGGCAGGGGTTCCTCGGTCAGGGCGAAGGGCAGGACATCTTCCAGGTTGTCGGACCAGGCGGACTCTTCGCCGTCGTGGTCGAGCTTGATGAAGCGTTCGCCTTCGTTCAGCGAGATCTGGATGGCCCAGAGGTAGAGGCAGTCGTAGGTGTCGTCGCCGGTCGGGGGCAGGCCGCCACGGTTGCCGAGCAGGCGGGCGCCGGGGCCGCCGAGCTGGACGTGGGTCTGGTCTTCGTCGGGCTCGGCGTTTTCGTCAATGGGCACGCCATAGGTGACCCATTCGGTGCCTTCTTCGCCCAGCACGACTTCGGCCAGGACGGGCTTGCCCAGGTAGGCGCTGAGGGCGTCGGCGGTCTTGGCGAGCATGTCCAGTTCGGTCGCGCTGAAGTGGGTCAGGGAAGGCGGGGGCGTGGCGGAGGCGGACATGGGGGTTCCTGGCGCGATGATGCCGCGGGGACGGCGTTACGAAAAAAATGCAGACGCTATTGTCTCGCGATCGCGCGCGGCGTGCATCGGGCGCTTGGATTACGCGCGTTTCAGGCGGGCGCGGCGGCGCGCTTGCGGGCGCTGTCGGGGGACTGGCCGGTCAGGCGCTGGAACATGGCGATGAAGGCGGACGGCGTGCTGTAGCCGAGTTCGCGCGATACGGCCTGTACCGGTTGGCCGGCGTCGAGCATTTCCAGCGCACTGACCACGCGCAAGCGTTGGCGCCATTCGTTGAACGACATGCCCAGGTGTTGCTGGCAGTGGCGCAGCAGGGTGCGTTCGGTGATGCCGGCGGTGGCGGCCCAGTAGGCGGCGCCGCGCTTGTCGCCAGGCTGGCGTTGCAGGGCGGTCAGGATGGGGGCCAGCACGGGTTCGGTCGCGGACGGCAGGTAGCTGGCGTAGGCGGGGGCGACGCGGACCTGGTCGATGACCACTTGCGCCAGGCGCCGGTCTTCCGGCGTATCTGGATAGGCGATGCCGCGCCGTTCGAAGTCGGCCAGAATGGCGCGCATGACGGGACTGATCTCCAGTGTGCAAGGCCTGGCGGGCAGGTCGGCGCAGGCGGCGGCCGGGATGTCGATGCAGGCGTAGTGCACTTCCCCCTGGTTCTGGCAGCAGTGCGAGACGCGCGGCGGTATCCAGATGGCGTATTGGGGCGGCGACAGGTAGGTGCTGTCCTCGATGCCGATTTCCATGATGCCGGACAGGGCGAAATTCAGTTCGCCCCAGGGCGAGCTGTGGCGCTGGACGCGCGAGTGCGGCAGGAAGTGCAGGATGCGGCAGGCCAGCGGATAGGGCCGGCCCGGGCCAAGGCTGGGCGGGGATACGGCGAGGTCCATGTCCGAAGTTCACTGGCGTTTGTCGGTTTTTCATTATATACATCAAGTCGGACAAATCCTACACTGGCCAGCCGTAATCCTGTTTTGGCAGTTGTTCCATGACGCGCGCAGATGCTTCGCCCACCCCGGCTCGCTATTTGTTGTTCCCGCTGCTGGCGGCTTTGATCTGGTCGGTCAACATGATCGTGACCAAGATGGCGGCCGGCGTGATCGCGCCGGCCGCCATCGGCTTTTACCGCTGGGCGCTGGCCGGGCTGCTGCTGACGCCGTTCGCGCTGCCGGCCGCCTGGCGCCAGCGGCGCGCGCTGTGGCCTTACCTGCCCAAGTTCGCGGTGCTGGGCGGCCTGGGCATGGCGCTGTACCAGGGCCTGGCCTATGTGGCGGCCAGCAGCACCACCGCCACCAACATGGGCATCATCACCGCGATGATTCCGTTGCTGACGATCGCGGTCGGCGCCGTGGTGTTGCGCGAGCGTCCCTCCCTGATGGCGCTGCTGGGCGGCCTGCTGTCGCTGGCGGGGCTGGCGTTGCTGATCGGCGAAGGCGATCCGGCGCGCCTGCTGTCGGTGGGCGCGAACCATGGCGACGTGCTGATGGGCGTGGCCGCGCTGGCCTATGCGTTGTACGGCGTGCTGCTGCGGCGCTGGGGCCTGCCGGCCGGACCGTGGGTGTCGCTGTACGTGCAGGTGGCGTTCGGCGTGCTGTTCCAGTTGCCCACCTTCCTGATGGCGCCGGCCTCGCCGCTCAATGCCGAGAACCTGCCGCTGGTGCTGTATGCGGGCCTGTTCCCGTCGCTGTTCGCGCCGTTCCTGTGGATGCAGGGCGTGCGCCACCTGGGGCCGGCCCGCGCCAGCGTGTTCCTGAACCTGATGCCGGTGGCCACGGTGGCGATCGCGGCGTTGTTCCTGGACGAGAAACCGCACCTGTTCCACATCGTTGGCGGCGCGATGGCGCTGGCCGGCGTGATGCTGGCGCAGATGCGCGCGCCATTCGCCGGCGCGCGCCGCGCGCGGGTTGCCTCGTAGGGGCTTTCCGCTTCAGCCCGGCGCGGGCTGGCCTTGCCAGTAGCGCGCGGCGTGTTCGACGGCGACCCGCGCTGACACGCGCAGGCCGTGGCCCGCGCCGAGCGGGAAGCGCCGCGCCAGTCCGGCGTCGATCAACGACTGGCCGACCGGCAGGAAATGATCGGAGTCGAGCAAGGCGGGCTGGTCATATCGCTTCCAGACACGCCGGCCGTGCTCGATGATGGGCGAGGCTTCGGGCTGGCGCGGCCGCGCCGGCCAGGCGCGTTGTTCGGCCAGGTGCAGCATGGTGCAGACATCGAAGCCGACGCCCAGCAACAGGATCTCGGCGTCGGCGCGCAACAGCTTGGCCAGCGGCGATGTTTCGCCCAGCGGGTCCTCCAGTTGGTGGCCGGCGGTCAGCGTTTGGGCGCCGGCGCCGACGGCCGCGAACGAACAGGTGGGATGCAGGCTGCGCACGGCGCCGGGCCAGGTGCGGAACAGCTCGGCCACCGCGCCCATGCCACGCGTGGGCGTGATGGCGGGATCGTAGGCCGGCATGTGCTCGTACAGGGTGTCGAGCCAGGCGGCCGGCACCGGCGGCGCCTGCCACTGCGCGGGATCGGTCAGGTCGGAGGAGTGCGCCGGCATCGCCACCAGGCCGTCGGAGCCGACGCAGTCGAGCAAGGCCTGGATCAGCGCCACGGGACCGCCCGCGATCCAGCCCAGGGCGCGCAGCGAGGTGTGCACGAGCACCGTGGCGCCGGGGCGCAGGCCGCCGTCGCGCAATTGCGCCGCGAGGCTGTCGCGGGTGGCGGGAAACGGGGTGCGGGCCAGCAGGTCGGCTTCGGTCATGGGGGTGGGCAGGGTGCCGCGAGGGGCGTCATGGAACGGACACAAGCCGTAAATATAGCCTTGCCGCCGGCGCGCGGACCCCGCCCGCGCGCCTGTCCGGGTTCCGGCCTACAATCAACGATTCATCAGCTTTCTTACCCTATACGAGCCCATGGCCCAATACGTCTACACCATGAACCGCGTCGGCAAGATCGTGCCGCCCAAGCGGCAGATCCTGCGTGACATCTCGCTTTCGTTTTTTCCTGGCGCCAAGATCGGCGTGCTGGGCCTGAACGGCTCGGGCAAGTCGACGCTGCTGAAGATCATGGCGGGCGTGGATCGCGAGATCGAAGGCGAAGCCATCCCCATGCCGGGCCTGAACATCGGCTACCTGCCGCAGGAACCGCAGCTCAACCCCGAGCACACGGTGCGCCAGGCGGTTGAGGAAGGCCTGGGCGCGGTGGTCACCGCCAAGAAGCGCCTGGACGAGGTCTACGCCGCCTACGCCGAGCCGGACGCCGACTTCGACGCGCTGGCCGCCGAGCAGGCCGAGCTGGAAGCAATCATCGCGGCCGCCGCCTCCAGCGGCGCCGACGACATCGAACACCAGATGGAAATCGCCGCCGACGCGCTGCGCCTGCCGCCCTGGGATGCCATCGTCGGCAACCTGTCCGGCGGTGAAAAGCGCCGCGTGGCGCTGTGCCGCCTGCTGCTGTCCAAGCCCGACATGCTGCTGCTGGACGAACCCACCAACCACCTGGATGCCGAAAGCGTCGAATGGCTGGAACAGTTCCTGCACAAGTTCCCGGGCACCGTCGTCGGCGTGACCCACGATCGCTACTTCCTGGACAACGCCGCCGAATGGATCCTCGAACTGGACCGCGGCTACGGCATTCCCTGGAAGGGCAACTACAGCTCCTGGCTGGAGCAGAAGGAAGATCGCCTCAAGCAGGAAGAGGCGTCCGAATCGGCCCGCCAGAAGACCATCAAGAAGGAACTGGAGTGGGTGCGCCAGAACCCGAAGGGCCGCCAGGCCAAGGCCAAGGCGCGCCTGGCCCGCTTCGAGGAACTGTCGTCCTACGAATACCAGAAGCGCAACGAGACCCAGGAAATCTTCATTCCGGTGGGTGAGCGCCTGGGCAACGAGGTCATCGAATTCAACAACGTCAGCAAGGCCTACGGCGACCGCCTGCTGATCGACAACCTCAGCTTCAAGATCCCGGCCGGCGCCATCGTCGGCATCATCGGCGCCAACGGCGCCGGTAAATCGACGCTGTTCCGCATGATCGCGGGCCGCGAGCAGCCGGATTCGGGCGAAGTGAAGATCGGCCAGACCGTCAAGCTGGCCTACGTCGACCAATCGCGCGACGCGCTCGAAGACAAGAAGACCGTGTTCGACGCGGTCGCCGACGGCGCCGACCTGCTCACCGTGGGCAAGTTCGAAATGTCCTCGCGCGCCTACCTGGGCCGCTTCAACTTCAAGGGCGGCGACCAGAACAAGGTGGTCGGCCAGCTGTCGGGCGGTGAACGCGGCCGCCTGCACATGGCCAAGACGCTGATCGCCGGCGGCAACGTGCTGCTGCTGGACGAACCGTCCAACGACCTCGACGTCGAAACGCTGCGCGCGCTGGAAGACGCGCTGCTGGAGTTCCCCGGCAGCGTCATGGTCATCAGCCACGACCGCTGGTTCCTGGACCGTATCGCCACGCACATCCTGGCTTTCGAGGGCGATTCGCAGGTGGTGTTCTTCGACGGCAACTACCAGGAGTACGAAGCCGACAAGAAGCGCCGCCTGGGCGAAGAGGGCGCCAAGCCCAAGCGCCTGCGCTACAAGGCGCTGAAGTAAGCCGGCCTGTCAGGCGGTGCGAAAATCCCGGCCATTGCGCGCCGGGATTTTTTTCGGATGATAGAATCAAAAAGTTCATCATTTGATGCGAATTTTTGCTCCAATCATTTCAAGGAGGCCAGTGTGCGTACGACTGTGACGCTCGATGACGACCTGCTCGAATTGGCCCGTACCTATACGGGCGTCCAGGAGACATCGGCGCTCGTAACGCGAGCGCTGACCCAGCTCGTGCAGAAAGAGGCCGCGAAGCGGTTGGCCAAGCTTGGTGGTAGTTCGCCCAAGTTGAAGCCTATCCCGCGGCGGCAGACGGAAACCTGCAATGATCCTGGTTGACACTTCCATCTGGATAGATCATTTATCCGACGGCGAGCCATGTCTGGTGCGCTTGCTGGAGGAAGAAAGTGTATTGATGCACCCGTTCATCGCGGGTGAATTGGCGCTGGGTTCGTTGGGCCGGCGTGACGTTGTATTGGGTGCGATGTCGCTATTGCCTCAAGTCGTGCGTGCGAGTCATGACGAAGTCATGCACTTTCTTCATAGCGAGAGATTGTTTGGAAAGGGCATTGGTTATGTGGATTTACACTTGTTGGCGTCCACGCGACTGACACCTGGCGCGGCGCTATGGACCAGGGACAAACGGCTGCAGGCACTCGCCACCACCTTGAGCCTGGCGGTTGATCCCCCGAGATATCATTGAATGAAGCGGTTTGGCGTGATGGTCGTACCGTATCGTCGATACCGCCTTCAACCTCAGGAGACCTCCCATGTTGTTGCAAGCCTCCGATTCCACGCTGCTCATCGTCGACATGCAGGGCCGCCTGATGCCTGCGATCCACGACGGCGACGCGGTGGTGGCGGCCAACGCCAAGCTGGCGCGGGCCGCGCGGCTGCTGGATGTCCCCGTGGTCGCCACCGAGCATCACAGCAAGATGCTGGGCGTCACCGTGGCGCCGCTCGCCGAGCTGGTGCAGTCCACTTTCCAGAAGATGCACTTTTCGGCCGCGCGCGAACACGGCTTCGATGCCTGGCTGCCGGCGGCGCGAAAAACGGTGCTGGTGACCGGCTGCGAAGCCCACATCTGCGTGTTGCAGACCGTCATCGGTTTGACCGGGCTGGGTTACAAGGCGGTGCTGGTGGCCGATGCGGCCGGTTCGCGCAAATCGTCCGACCACCATGCCGCGTTGCGCCGCGCGCGCGCCCACGGCGCCGAGATCGTCACCACGGAAATGGCCATTTTCGAGTGGATGGAGACCTGCGAGCATCCGCGCTTCCGCGACGTGTTACGTCTGGTCAAATAGCCGGCCGCGCCTGCAACATCGTCCCTGGGAGTCGCAAAGATTCCCTCGCCCTTTGACACAATTCCTGGGCAAACCTAACACCGCGGGACGGGATATTTTGCGATCCTGAAGGCTCTAAACCCATAAGGGGTATCGTGCGCTCGCGTCTGGATCTAGGTGCGGCCCCGGGTACAAGAATAGGAGCCTCATCATGAAAATCGCATCTCTTTCCAAAATCTGTGTCGCTGTCGCCATGGCCGCCGCCATGGCCGGTTGCTCGTCGTGGGACAGCATGAGCCACCGCCAGAAAAGCACGGTGGGCGGTGCGGCGCTCGGCGGTGTGGCGGGTGCCGTCATCACCAACGGCGGCATCCTCGGCACGGTGGGCGGCGCGGCGATCGGCGGCGTCATCGGTGATCAGGTGGGCAAGCACTAAGCCGCGAACCAGGCAGTCGCCAGCATGCGCTGGCGTACCGTGCCAAACGCAAAAACGCCCGGCATTGCCGGGCGTTTTTGCTTGGTGGCGCAGAACGAGGCGCGCGCCGGCGGGCGGCGCGCGCGGACATCAGGTTTCGCTTTGCGGCATCTCGATCTTGACCTCGAGCACTTCGAGCGTGTCCTGGCGTTCCAGGTGCACCTTGATGTCCTCGGGATTGATCTTCACGTACTTCGAGATCACCGCGATCAGTTCCTGCTGCAATTGCGGCAGGTAGTCGGGCGAATCGCCACGGCCCCGCTCGTGGGCCAGGATGATCTGCAACCGTTCCTTGGCGACGGAAGCGGAGGTTTTCTTTTGACCAAGCAGAAACGACAGGAAGGACATTGCTTACTTGCCTCCGAACAGGCGTTTCAGGAAACCCGGCTTTTCGTAGTCGGTAAAGCGCAGGGCCTTGTCTTCGCCCAGGTAGCGGGCCACGACGTCCTTGTAGGCCTCGGAGACGTCGGTATCTTTCAGGTGGATGGCGGGCAGGCCCTGGTTGGAGGCTTGCAGCACGGCTTCGGACTCGGGAATGACGCCGATGAGCTTGATGCGCAGGATGTCCTCGATGTCGCCCAGCGACAGCATTTCGCCGTCGACCACGCGCTTGGGGTTGTAGCGCGTCAGCAGCAGGAATTCCTTGACCGGCTCGCCGCCTTCGACGGCGCGTTTGGACTTGGCGGCCAGGATGCCCAGGATGCGGTCGGAATCGCGCACCGACGAGACTTCCGGGTTGGTCACGACCAGCGCGTCGTCGGCGAAATAGGCCGCCATCAGCGCGCCCGTCTCGATGCCGGCGGGCGAGTCGCAGACGATGTAGTCGAAGCCCATTTCCTTCAGGTCGTTGATGACCTTTTCCACGCCGTCCTGCGTCAGCGCGTCCTTGTCGCGCGTCTGCGAGGCGGGCAGGATGAACAGGTTTTCAAGCTGCTTGTCCTTGATCAGCGCCTGGTTCAGCGTGGCTTCGCCCTGGATCACATTGACGAAGTCGTACACCACGCGCCGCTCGCAACCCATGATGAGGTCGAGGTTGCGCAGGCCGACATCGAAGTCGATGACAGCGGTCTTGTGGCCCCGCATCGCGAGGCCCGCGGAAAAACTGGCGCTCGTCGTGGTCTTGCCCACGCCGCCTTTGCCGGAAGTCACCACAACAATGCGTGTCATGACGATCAAACCCTTATGTTCGAATAAATCGCGTTATCGTAAAGCAAAAAGCCCGTGTAAGGCTTCTTACAGAATGTGTTGAACGGGCACGGCCCGTTCGAGACTGACAGAGTATTGCGTTGCAGGACCATTCCGCGTCCGGCGCCGGCTCGCGCCAGCCTGGCTGGCATGGATCGCGGGCGGGGCATTTCAGGCTTTCAGGGCCTCGATGCGCAGCGTGTCGCCGTCCAGGCGTACCAACGCAGGCTGGTTCTGCAGAGAGCGGTCAAGCTTGTCTTCGACCACGCGGTACACGCCGGCCACGGCCAGCAGCTCCGCGTCCAGGTGGGTGGTGAAGATGCGCGCCGACGTGTCGCCGCGCGCGCCGGCCATGGCCTTGCCGCGTAGCGGACCGTACACGTGCACGTTGCCGTCGGCGATGACCTCGGCGCCCTGGCTGACCATGCCGATCACGACCAGGTCGGTATGGCGCGCGTAGACGCGCTGGCCCGAACGCAGCGGCTTGGTGATGACCAGGGCCGATGACGATTGCGGCGCGGCCGGCGTGGGGCTGGGCGCCGATGTGGTGCTGGCGGCGGCGCGCTCGGGCAGCGGCTCGGCGGCCGCCTTGTCGGCGGGCTTGTCGGTGGCCTTGTCCGCGGATTTATCGGCGGTCTTGCCGGCAGCCTTGTCGACCTGCGCTTCAGCGGCGGGCGTGGGGGCGGGGGCGATCTCGACGGCGGCGGCCGGCACCGACGGCACCGGCGTGGCGACATCGTTGGGCGGCGCCGTATCGATGACCTGCGCCGGCCGGGCCGCGGGGGTGGACAGCTCCACCGGCGTCAGGCCGGCGGCGCGGGCTGCGGCCAGGTTGGCGCCCTCGGCCACGATGCCGATGGTGGGCAGGTTGTGCCCGCGCAAGGCCGCGACCAGGGCGGGCCAGTCGATGGTTTCCTCGACACGGCTGGCGTCGATCACCACGGGCTCGTTCTCGAAGAAGCTGCCCGCGTCCGCCATGCGCTTGGCCAGCGCGGCGTTCAGGCGTTCGGGATCGGCACTGTGCAGGACCACCCGGATGGCATACAGGGTGGCGCTCTTGAAGTCCAGGGCTAGGGATTCAGTGTTCATCTTGATCGGGGGCTGGCGGTTCCGGGCGCCTGGAAGGGGCGCGCGCAACCGGCTGCGGAATGTCGGGCATGATAACCCGCCCCGGGCCCGTTCAATCGATTCGGCAAGGGGGAAAAAACCCGGAATCGCGGCGGATGGCGCAGGCGCCGCCGGACGCGGCGCCATCCGGCGGGTCTTTCATGCGGGTCCCAGCCCTGGCAGCCGGTCCCGCCGACGATCAGCCCTGCACCCAGGAGTCGCGCAAGGTCACGATGCGGTTCAGCACCGGCTTTTCCGCCGTCGATTCCTTGATGTCGGCCGTGAAATAGCCCAGCCGCTCGAACTGCCAGGTCGCGCCCGGCGTCGCCACCGTGCCCGGTTCCAGCCAGGCCGTCACCGTCTCCTTCGAATTCGGATTCAGGCAGGCCAGGAAATCCTTGTCGCCGCCATCGGGCCGCGGATCCGCGAACAGGCGGTCGTACAGATGGATCTGCGCCGGCACCGCATGCGCCGCGCTGACCCAGGTGATATTGCCCTTGACCTTGACGCTGTCCGCGCCCGGCGTGCCACTGCGCGTTTCCGGCAGGTATTCGGCCTGCACCTCGACCACTTCGCCGGCCTCGTTCTTGGTGAAGCCGGTGCAACGCACCACGTAGCCGTATTTCAGGCGCACCAGGTTGCCCGGGAACAGGCGGAAGTATTTCTTCGGCGCTTCCTCGCGGAAATCGTCACGCTCGATCCACAGCTCGCGCGACAGCGGGAACTCGCGCAAGCCGGCCTCCGGATCGTGCGGATTGCGCGGCGCCGTGCAGATTTCGGTCTGGCCTTCCGGATAGTTGGTGATGACCAGCTTGAGCGGGTCCAGCACCGCCACCGAACGCGGCGCGATCGGGTCAAGGTCGTCGCGCACGGCCTGTTCCAGCAGGCTGTAGTCGATGCGCGAATCCGACTTCGACACCGCCGTGCGGTCGCAGAACAGGCGGATCGAGGCCGGCGTGTAGCCGCGGCGGCGCAGGCCGAAAATGGTCGGCATGCGCGGATCGTCCCAGCCATCCACGTGGCCTTCGCGCACCAGTTGCAGCAGCTTGCGCTTGCTGGTGACCACGTAGCTCACGTTCAGGCGCGAAAACTCGTACTGGTGCGGCAGCGGCCGGGCCAGCTTGCCCAGTTCCGCCAGGCGTTCCAGGATCCAGTCGTAGAACGGCCGCTGGTCTTCGAACTCCAGCGTGCAGACGCTGTGGGTGATGCCTTCCAGCGCGTCTTCCACCGGGTGCGCCCAGCTGTACATCGGGTAGATGCACCACTGGTTGCCGGTGCGGTGGTGGGTGGCGTGGCGCACGCGGTACATGACCGGGTCGCGCAGGTTGATGTTGGGCGACGCCATGTTGATCTTGGCGCGCAGCACCAGGCTGCCATCCGGATGCTTGCCGTCGCGCATCTCGCGCAGCAGCGCGATGGACTCCGCGGCCGGGCGGTTGCGCCAGGGCGAGTCGGTGCCGGGTTCGGTCAGGGTGCCGCGGTTGGCGCGGATCTCGTCGGGGCTCTGTTCGTCGACGTAGGCATGGCCGGCCTCGACCAGCGCCTCGGCGAACTCATACATATAGCCGAAGTAGTCGCTGGCGAAATACAGGTTGTCGCGGCCGTCGGCCTTCCAGTCGAAGCCCAGCCAGTGCACGGCCTCGATGATGGCGTCGACGTATTCCTGGTCTTCCTTCTCGGGGTTGGTGTCGTCGAAGCGCAGGTGACAGACGCCGCCGAAGTCGCGCGCCAGGCCGAAGTTCACGCAGATGCTCTTGGCGTGGCCGATGTGCAGGTAGCCGTTGGGCTCCGGCGGAAAACGGGTGCGGATCTTCGCCGGGTCGGGCTCGCCCTGCTGCTGCACGGCGGCCGGGCCAGGCTTGCCGGCCCAACGCTTGCCCTGGAAGCGGTTGGCTTGCAGGTCGTCCTCGACGATGTTGAGCAGGAAATTGGATGCGGCGGGGGTCGGCGTCGTGGCGGAGGTCATTCTTGAAAGAATAGGAAAAAGCAGCGACAAAGCGTCAATTTTGCCACGTTCCCGGGACAAGCCATTTTTGGCTCGCTGCAAGCGGTTTCAAACCGGCCCCCATTGTCGTGTAACTGGCTCTACACTACGGGCCATCATGGATATTTCCACCCTTTCCCTGGCCCGCGCGCAATTCGTGGCCAGCCTGAGCTTCCTGGCGTTGTTTCTCGCCGTGGCCCTGGCGCTTGCGTGGGTCCTGCTGTTCTTCAAACTCCGGGCCCGGTTCTCGGGCCTGGGCGGCTGGACCGCCGCCTACCGCTTCTGGGTCCGCATCTTCGCCCTGTCGTTCGTGCTGACCCTGGCCGCCTGTGTACCGGTGCTGATCCAGCTTGGCAGCCTGTGGTCCGGCCTGATGGACAAGATCGGCAACGTTGCCGGTCCCCTGCTGGGCTACGGCATCCTGTCGGTCTTCATCCTCAAGTCGTGCTTCCTGGGCGTCATGCTGTTCGGCCAGCGCCGCGTGTCCGACGGCGCCCATACCCTGGCGGTGCTGATGGTGGCGGTGGGGCAACTGGTGGCGCTGTTCTGGGTGCTGGCGCTGCAATCCTGGATGCAGACGCCTGATGGCGCGGTGCTGGTCGATGGCCGCTACCAGGTCTACGACTGGACCGCAGTGGTATTGAACCCCTCCGTCGGCTGGCGCATGGCCGTGGTGGTGGTGGGATCGGCCCTCGCCGCCGCCTTCCTGATGATGGGCGTGACCGCGCTGCAGGCATTACGCCGCCCGCTGGGCGATGGCGAACGCGCCACCTTCAAGACCGGCCTGGTGATTGCCGCCTTGGCCGCGGTGCTGCAGGTGCCGGTGGCGACCGGCGCCGGCCAGATGGTGGCCAAGTACCAGCCCGCCAAGGCCGCCGCCGCCGCGGGCTATTGGGAAAGCGGCAGCGAACCGCGCCTGGTTCTGTTCGGCTGGCCGGACGCCCGCGCCCATGCCAACGTGGCCGACTGGACCTGGAACAACGCCGGCGGCATGTGGCTGCATCGCAATGACGACGGCACCTATCTCGGCCTGGACAAGTATTCGGGCATGCTGCCGCCGGTGGCGCTGACTTTCTGGTCGCTGCGGGTCGCGGCCGGGCTGGGCCTGTTGATGCTGGCCGTCTCCTGGATCACCTTCCTCTGGACCTGGCGCCGCGGCCTGGACGTCTCGGTGCTGCCGCAATGGTGGCAGCGCGTGCTCTGCGGCATGATGTTCTCGGGCGGTATCGCCGTCGTGGCCAGCTGGTGGGTCTCGGTGATCGGCCTGCAGCCCTTCGTCGTCAACGGCACCGTCACCCAGACCGAGGTGCTGGGCACCATGTCCTCCAGCACCGTGCTGTATGGGCTGGTCGGCTATGGCCTGTTGTACGCGCTGCTGCTGGCGGCGTTTGCCGGCATGCTGTTCCACGCGGCCCGCTACGGCGTGGTGCCGGTGCGCAAACTGGGCGGAGGCACGCCATGATCGCCATGCTGGCCGCTTCGCAGGGGTTGAGCCCCGATGATCCTTCCTTCTGGATGCCGCTGGCGTTCATGGGCCTGCTGTTCGTCGTCATCGCCGCCGGCGTGGTGCTGGACGGCTTCGACCTGGGCGTGGGCATCCTGCTGCAGCTGGCGCCCGAACAGGAGCGCGGCCGCATGATGAGCCTGCTGAGTCCCTGGCGCGACGCCAACGAGTTCTGGCTGCTGCTGGGCATGGGCCTGTTCGCTTCCGCGTTTCCGTTCGCCTGGGGCGCGGTGCTGGGCAAGCTGTACGGACCGTTGACCTTCATGGTGCTGGGCGTGGTGTTGCGCAGCGTGGCCTTCGAGTTCCGCATCCGTGCCCGCAACGAGGCCAAGCCGCGCTGGATCTTCGCCTTCTGGGCCGGGTCGCTGATGACCGCTTTCGGCCAGGGCATGCTGCTCGGTCGTATCGCCACCGGCTACCAATCCGACGCCGGCTATGGCTGGTTCGCGCTGTTCGTCGGCCTGTGCGCCGTGGCCGCCTATGTGCTGCTGGGCGCGTCCTGGCTGGTGATGCGGGTCGACGGCGACCTGCAGCGCCGCGCCGCCAACTGGGCGCGCCATGCGATCCGCTGGACCGCGGTCGGCATGGTGGCCATTGCCGTCACGCTGGGCCTGGCCAACGCCGGCATCTTCTACAAGTGGAGCAACATCGCCCACCTGAGCCTGGCGGCCACGGTATGGGTGCTGATGCTGGCGGGCTTCGTGGCCGCCGAAATGCTGCTGGCGCGACTGCCGGGGCGCGCCGACCGCTTCAGTTGGCTGCCGTTCGTGCTGTGCGTGGCGCTGTTCCTGCTGATGCTGAGCGGGCTGGCCTACAGCCTGTTCCCCTTCCTGATCCTGGACGACATGACGCTCTGGGACGGCGCCGGCGCGCTGGGCTCGATGCGGCTGGTGATGGCCGGAGCGGTGGTGGGAATACCGGTGGTGCTGGTGTTCAACATCCTGGCCTACCGCTCGGTGTTCGGCAAGGAGCGCGCGCCCGTGCCGCTGTTGCCGCCGCCGTCGCCCTGAGGTCCGAGGCGGCAGGCGCCGGCGGATGGCCATGTCATCCGCCGTGCCGGGCCGCCCTGGTCGGCCACCGCGGCCGCTCCGGTCGCGGCTCCCGGGAGCGGGGGGCCGGCGCTACAGCACCGGCCGCGCCACCCGTTGCAGGATTTCCTCGCCGTAGGCTTCCAGCTTGCGCGCGCCGACCCCGCTGATGTGGCTGAGCGCGTCCATCGACTCGGGCTGGGCCAGCGCGATCTCGCGCAGCGTGGCGTCGTGGAAGATCACGTAGGCCGGCACGCCGTGGCTCTTGGCCACTTCGCCGCGCCAGGCGCGCAGCGCCTCGAATACCGGTTGCAGTTCGGCGGGCAGGTCGATCGCCGCGGCCTTGGCGCGGCTGCCGCCGCTCTTGCCGGAGCGGGCCTTCTTTTCGGATTCGCGCCGCAGCATCAGCTGGCGCTCGCCCTTGAGCACGGCGCGGCTGCCTTCGGTCAGGGCCAGCGTGCCGTAGCCTTCGTTGTCGACGGTGAGCAGGCCCTGCGCCAGCAACTGGCGCAGCACGCCGCGCCAGGCCGTGTCGCTCAGGTCTTCGCCCACGCCGAACACGCTCAGGGTTTCGTGGCCGTGCTGTTTGGTGCGGTCGGTGACCTTGCCGCGCAGGATGTCGATGATGTGACCGGCGCCATAGCGCTGGCCGCGTTCCTTCCACAGCCGGTACACGGCCGACAGCACCTTCTGCGCCGCCACGGTGCCGTCCCAGGCCTGGGGCGGATCGAGACAGACGTCGCAATTGCCGCAGGCGCTGATCTGCTGGCCGAAATACGCCAGCAGGCGCACGCGGCGGCATTCCACGGTTTCGCACAGGCCCAGCATCGCGTCCAGCTGCTGGCCGAGGCGGCGGCGGTAGGCGTCGTCGCCCGGGGATTCGTCGATCATGCGGCGCTGCTGCACCACGTCCTGCAGGCCGTAGGCCAGCCAGGCGGTGGCGGGCAGGCCGTCGCGGCCGGCGCGGCCGGTTTCCTGGTAATAGCCCTCGACCGATTTGGGCAGGTCGATGTGGGCCACGAAGCGCACGTCGGGCTTGTCGATGCCCATGCCGAAGGCGATGGTGGCGACCATGACCACGCCGTCCTCGCGCAGGAAGCGCGCCTGGTTGGCGGCGCGCACCTGCGGGCTGAGCCCGGCGTGGTACGGCATGGCGTCGATGCCCTGGTTGCAGAGGAATTCGGCGGTTTCCTCGACGCGCGCCCGCGACAGCGCGTAGACCACGCCGGATTCGCCTTCGTGTTCGGTGCGGATCATGTCCAGCAACTGCTTGCGCACCTCGTTCTTTTCGACGATGCGGTAGCGGATGTTGGGGCGGTCGAAACTGGAGACGAAGTGGTGCGCGTCGGTCAGCGACAGGCGCTGGGCGATCTCGTTGCGGGTTTCGGCGGTGGCGGTGGCGGTCAGCGCGATGCGCGGCACGTCCGGCCAGCGCTCGTGCAGCATCGACAGGCCCAGGTATTCGGGGCGGAAGTCGTGGCCCCATTGCGAAACGCAGTGGGCTTCGTCGATGGCGAACAGGGCGATGTTGCCGCGCTCCAGCAGTTGCAGGCAGCGGTCGGTCAGCAGGCGCTCGGGCGCGACGTAGAGCAGGTCGAGCTCGCCGGCCAGGAAGGCCTGTTCGACGTCGCGCGCCACGCGCCAGTCCTGGGTCGAATTCAGGAAGGCGGCGCGCACGCCCAGTTCGGTCAGCGCGTCGACCTGGTCCTGCATCAGCGCGATCAGGGGCGAAACGACGATGCCGGTGCCTTCGCGCACCAGCGACGGGATCTGGTAGCAGAGCGACTTGCCGCCGCCGGTGGGCATCAGGACCAGCGCGTCGCCGCCGTCGATGACCTGCTGGACGATGGCTTGCTGGTCGCCGCGGAAGGATTCGTAACCGAAAACGCGCTGCAGGACTCCGAGGGCGCGCGCGTCAGACATGGGGGTAGGCGGTGAGCATCATGGCAGGGATTTTAAGCCGCAAATCGGACCGCCCGGGCGCGGGCGGACATTTCCGTCCGTGGGCGGGCCGGCTCACCAGCTCAGCCAGGTGCCGCGCATGAAGGTGTCGACCGGCATGCTGAGATTGGCGCGCCATTCGTAATTGCCGGAGATGATGTCGCGGTCGGCCCCCACCGCCAGCTTGACCTTGGGCGCCACGAACATGCTGTGCGACAGGCCGAGCCGCTGCTCGGCCAGCGCCGACCCTTCATGCAGGCCGGAATAGGTGCCACTGAGCGTGCCCCAGCCGGTGATCGGCACGCCGGCGGTCAGGGTGTTGCGGGTCTGCGGCGCCGCGGCCACGCCACCGGAATAGGTGGACAGGTCGCCGAAGCCGGCGCCGATCTGTTCGTTGGTGTAGCCCAGGTTGACCGCGTCGGCCACGTCCACGCTGTAGCCGAAGCGGTAGCGCCAGGCGCTGGCCGCATCGAACGAGCTCTGGGTGGCTCCCGCCTGGAACGTGCCGTACTCGCCCGCGGTGTAGGTGGTGCCCATGCCCCGGGTGGTCAGGGATGGCGCGCTCTGCATCTGGCCCTCCAGCGTCAGCACCGGCGTCAGCCCGTAGCGCACGGTGCTGTTGCCGACCGAGGCGCCGTAGTCGACCGCGCCGGAAGTGGCGGAAGGGTCCATGCGGTTGAGCCGCCCGAGCGACGACGAATAGCCAAAAGTGCCTTCCGCCAGCGGCGCCGTGGTGCTTTGCAGGTTGGATATCTGCAACCCGCCCACCGGCGCGCTGCTGCCCCAGGTGGGGGCATTGGCGCTGATGTTGCCCACCGCGAACGACGGACCGCCGGTATTGCGGTAGATCCAGTTGCGGTCGCCGCCATAGCGCAGGCCGTCCTGGCCGCTGACCGAGGCGAACCAGGGGCGGCTTGGCCGCGACACGCCGGAGATCACCACCACCGGCACTCTTGGTATGTCCCCGCTTTCCAGGTCAAACGAGTAGCTGGGGGCGTCGGTCGACGCCGTGGCGGCCTGGGTGTCGTCGCAAGCCAGCGGGCCCGTGGCGGCGTCTCCGGACAGGGTCGAACCCGTCCCCGGTATGGCTTCGGCGCCGCCTCCGGCCACGCTGGTGTCCATGGCCGGTTCGCTGGTCTGCAGGTCGCAGGGCGTCGGATCCAGCGGCACCGCCCGTGACGCCATCGACGGCGCCGGCCGCACCGGTATCGGCTGCACCGGCGCCAGCACGCCGATACCGCGCGCGACGTAGGCCGGAGCCGACGGGGAGGAAGAGAGCGCAGCGGGCGTGCCGCCAAACGCCGGCATCAACGGGCAGGCCAGGCCAGCCGTCAACGCCGAGTGCAGCAGCCGCCTGCGCCAGGATGCAGGGGCGACCATAACCGACAGTGTAAAAAGGGGGCGTTGCCCCTGCTGTAAACGATCTTTAGCAAACCGCACCAGCGTATGCGAGGCAATGGCGACATTTTAGGGCCAGTCGTGGCCGGCGGGTGACGCTGGCGCCAACGGGCCGGCATCGCCGGCAAACATCGTGCAACAGGTATATTTCAGATGATTTCCCGGCTCTTGCCGCCGCGGGCGGACGGCTCCACTATGGCATCCATGGACAATCACCACACCAAGCTGCTGGTCGTCGACGACGATCCGGCCTTGCGCCAGTTGCTGGCCGACTACCTGAACCGTCACGGCTATGACACGCTGCTGGCGCCCGACGCCAGCGACCTGCCGTCGCGCATCACCCGCTACGCGCCCGACCTGCTGGTGCTGGACCGCATGCTGCCGGGCGGGGACGGCGCCGATGCCTGTCGCCGCCTGCGCGAGCAGGGCGAGGACATCCCCGTCATCCTGCTGACCGCCCGCGACGAGGCCGTCGACCGCATCATCGGCCTGGAGGCCGGCGCCGACGACTACGTCGGCAAGCCCTTCGATCCCCGCGAGCTGCTGGCCCGCATCGAAGCCGTGCTGCGCCGCAAGCGCGGCCCCTCGGCCCTCACCAAGGACGCGCCGGTCGCGTTCGGCCCGTTCCTGTTCGATCCGTCCACCCGCCAGCTGTCGCGCGACGGCACGGTGGTCAAGCTCACGGGCGGCGAAATCAACCTGCTCGAAGCGCTGGTGCGCAACGCCGGCAAGCCGCTGTCGCGTGAACGCCTGCTGGCGCTGGCGCGCGACGATGACGCCGGCGAACGCAACGACCGCGCCATCGACATCGCCATCCTGCGCCTGCGCCGCGTCATCGAGGACGATCCCAAGCAACCCCGCTGGATCCAGACCGTCTGGGGCATCGGCTACCGGTTCTCGCCCTGATGCGCTTCTCCGCCAGTTCCCTGGTGCCGCGCTCGCTGCGGGCGCGGCTGATCCTGCTGATCCTCGGGTCGGTGCTGCTGACGCAGGCGGCCACGCTGGTCACGGTTTCGTACTTCCGCCACAAGTTCATGGAAGACGTGGCCATCGGCTACATCACCACCACCATCCGCACCCTGCGCGCCGCCGTGTCGCAGGTCCCCGCCGAAGACCGCGCCGATTTCGTGCGCGCGGCCTCGCAGAACCAATGGCGCCTGTGGTCGCGGGTGCTGCCGGCCGAAGCCAAGCTGCAGCGTTTCAACGGCCGCCGCCCGCCGCCGCGCGGCACGCAACGGCCACCGCCGCCGCCGCCGCCACCGCCGAGCGCGCAGATCCAGGGCCCGCCACTGCCGCCGGAGATGCGCGACGAACACGAAGTCGAACAGGAGCGGGCCGAGCGCGAACGCCAGCGCGAGCATGAAGAACACATGCGCCGCTACAAGCCCGAACCCGACGATATCCGGCGCGATCTGAAGGGGCTGGTGCAGCAGCTGAACGAACGCCTGAACGACGGCACCCGGGTGGCGCTGTCGCGCGGCCCCACGCCCGAGATCTTCATCTCGCTGGCGCCCAATCCGGCCAGCGAGGACGCGCCGCGCCTGCGCGAATGGCTGGTGATTCCGCTGGACCGCCTCGACCCGCCCGTGGCCACGCCGCTGATCGCCGCCTGGCTGGGCGGGCTGGGGCTGCTGCTGTTGCTGGCGGTGGGGTTCTCCTGGCACATCACGCGTCCCATCACCCGCCTGGCCGACGCCGCCGACCGCCTGGCCGCCGGCCAGCCGCAACGGGTCGAACCTTCAGGCCCGCACGAAACCCGCGTGCTGGGCGAGCGCTTCAACGCCATGCTGGATGCGCTGGCCGAATCCGACTCGGTGCGCCGCACGCTGCTGTCGGGCCTGCCGCACGACCTGAAGGGGCCGCTATCGCGCATGTGGCTGCGCATTGAGCTGGCCGACGATTCGGCCCTGAAGGAGGGCCTGCGCACCGACCTGCAGGATATGCAGCACATGGTCGACCAGTTCATCGGCTTCGTGCGCGGCACCGATCCCGCAGCCTACCGCTACGCGTCGATGGTGCTGCCCGATTGGCTCACCGAGCGCGTCAACGCCTGGCGCGGCGCGGGCACCGACATCCACCTCAAGACCGCCGACAGCGACGACGCCCTGGTGGTGCAGGGCGATGCCGTCGCGCTGGGCCGCCTGCTCGACAACCTGATCGGCAATGCCCTCAACCACGGCGCGCCGCCGGTTGACGTCAGCCTGCGGCGCGAAGGCCGCCAGGCGGTGCTGGACGTGGCGGACCACGGCCCCGGCATTGTGCCGGAACGCCGCCAGGAAGCGCTGCGTCCGTTCAGCCGCCTGGACGATGCCCGGACCCGTACCGGCAGCGTCGGCCTGGGGCTGGCGCTGGCCGAAGCCATCGCCCGCGCCCATGGCGGCTCGCTGGAATTGCTGCAGGCCGAGTCCGGAGGCCTGTGCGTGCGGGTCAAGCTGCCGGTGGCGGAAGGCGCCTGACCCCGCCCCCGCCAGGGCGTGGCGGGGCGGAATCCGGTCCCGGGGGCGGTGGTTACGGTACGATGCAGCATCCCGCTCAGTATCCAGTCGTTTTCCGCACCATGGCCATCCAGTCCGATTCGCTTTCCTCCCGTCCCGACGCGCCTCGCATCGTGGCGCCCCAGCCGGCGTCGCCCAACGAGGAGTCGATCGAACGCGCCCTGCGCCCCAAGGCGCTGGAGGAATATGTCGGCCAGCAGCGCGCCCGTGAACAACTCGAGATCTTCATCGCCGCCGCCCGCAAGCGCGGCGAAGCGCTCGACCACGTGCTGCTGTTCGGTCCGCCCGGATTGGGCAAGACCACCCTGGCCCACATCATCGCCCACGAAATGGGCGTGCAATTGCGCCAGACGTCCGGCCCCGTCCTGGAACGCCCTGGCGATCTGGCGGCGCTGCTGACCAACCTGGAAAAGAACGACGTCCTGTTCATCGACGAAATCCACCGCCTGTCGCCCGTGGTCGAGGAAATCCTCTACCCGGCGCTGGAGGATTTCCAGATCGACATCCTGATCGGCGAAGGTCCGGCCGCGCGCAGCGTCAAGCTCGACCTGCAACCGTTCACGCTGGTCGGCGCCACCACCCGCGCCGGCATGCTGACCAACCCGCTGCGCGACCGCTTCGGCATCGTGTCGCGGCTGGAGTTCTACAACGCCGACGACCTCGGTCGCATCGTCACCCGCAGCGCCGGCCTGCTCAATGCGGTCATCACGCCGGATGGCGCCGCCGAAGTGGCGCGCCGCGCCCGCGGCACGCCGCGTATCGCCAACCGCCTGCTGCGGCGCGTGCGCGATTACGCCGAGGTCAAGGCCGGCGGCACCATCGACGCCGATGTCGCCGGCCGCGCGCTGGCCATGCTGGAAGTCGATCCGCAAGGCCTGGACCTGATGGACCGCAAGCTGCTCGAGGCCATCATCCACAAGTTCGACGGCGGCCCGGTCGGCGTCGACAGCCTGGCCGCGGCCATTGGCGAAGAGCGCGACACCATCGAGGACGTGATCGAGCCCTACCTGATCCAGCACGGCTACCTGCAGCGCACGCCGCGTGGCCGCACGGCCACCCTGACCACCTGGCGCCACCTGGGCCTGACGCCGCCCGCCGGCGCCGCCAGCACCAGCGGCGAGCTGTTCGGCAAGTAAACCGTCCGGGCGTGGCGGCGGCGGGAACGCCGCCACGGGTTTATGATCCGGAGGTTTCGCTTCCGACTCTTTCCGCGTTCAAAGGACTGTTTCCATGTTGCCCGAACTGCCCACTTTCGACGATGTCGCGCGCGCCAGCGAGCGCCTGGCCGGCCACGCGCACCGCACGCCGGTGCTGACCTCGACCACGGCCGACGCCATCGCCGGCGCCTCGCTGTTCTTCAAGTGCGAGAACTTCCAGCGCATGGGGGCGTTCAAGTTCCGCGGCGGCTTCAACGCCATCGCGCGCCTGACGCCCGAGCAGCGCGCCGCCGGCGTGGTCACGTTTTCGTCGGGCAACCACGCGCAGGCGATCGCGCTGGCCTCCAAGCTGCAGGGCGTCAAGGCCACCATCATCATGCCGCTGGACGCGCCGGCGGCCAAGCGCGCCGCCACCGAAGGCTATGGCGGCCAGATCGTCACCTACGACCGCTACACCGAAGATCGCGAAGAGATCGCGCGCCGCATCCAGGCCGAGACCGGCGCCACGCTGATCCCGCCCTACGACCACGAGGACGTGATCGCGGGGCAGGGCACCGCGGCCAAGGAACTGTTCGAGGACGTCGGCGAACTGGATTACCTGTTCGTGTGCCTGGGCGGCGGCGGCCTGCTGTCGGGGTCGGCGCTGTCGGCGTACGCGCTCAGCCCGCGCTGCCTGGTCTACGGCGTCGAGCCCGAGGCCGGCAACGACGGCCAGCAATCGCTGCGCAAGGGCGAAGTCGTCCGCATCCCCGCGCCCAAGACCCTGGCCGACGGCGCCGCCACCACCCACCTGGGCCACCTGACCTTCCCGCTCATCCAGAAGCACGTGCGCGACATCGTCACGGTGACGGATGACCAGCTGGTCTCGACCATGAAGTTCTTCGCCGAGCGCATGAAGATGGTGGTGGAACCGACCGGCTGCCTGTCGTCCGCGGCCGTGCTGCAGGGCGTGGTGCCGGTGCGCGGCGCGCGCGTGGGCGTGATCATCAGCGGCGGCAACGTCGACCTTCCGGCCTACGGCAAGTTGCTGGCAAGCTGAGGGTCGGCGCCGGGCGTCGGCGGGATATCGTCCGGCGCTTTGGCCGCGCGCTTGCGGATGCGGCCCGTGCAGGGCAGAATCGGGCCTGAATCCTGAAGAACAGGGGCTGCTCCATGCGTATCCTTGTCATCGGCGGCACTGGCTTCATCGGCCGTCATCTCATCGCCCGGCTTTCGGGTGGACAGCACCAGATCCTGGTGCCCACCCGCCGCTACGGCCAGGGACGAGAACTCCAGATCCTGCCCACCGTCACCCTGCTCGCCAGCGACGTGCACGACGACGACGCACTCGACCGCCTGGCGCGCGACTGCGACGTGGTCGTCAATCTCGTCGGCATCCTGCACGGCAATGCGGGCCGCCCCTATGGCTCCGATTTCGCGCAGGCGCACGTGCACCTGCCGCAACGCATCGCCCGGGCCTGCCGCCGCCAGGGCGTGCGCCGGTTGCTGCATGTTAGCGCGCTGGGGGCGGATTCCAATGGCGGCAGCATGTACCAGCGTTCCAAGGGCGATGGCGAGGCCGCCATCCGGCAGGAGCTGGCCGATTGGCGCGAAGGGGGGTGGACGATGTTCCGCCCCTCGGTGGTGTTCGGGCCGGACGACAATTTCACCAACATGTTCGCGCGCCTGGCGCGCTGGCTGCCGGTGCTGCCGCTGGCCGGCGCGCACGCGCGCATGCAGCCGGTGTACGTGGGCGACGTGGTGTCGGCGATGCTGTCGGCGTTGGCCAACACGCATGCCTGCGGCAAGACCTACGAGCTGGGCGGACCGCAGGTCTACACCCTGGGCGAGATCGCGCGCCTGTGCGCGGGCTGGAGCGGCCATCCGCGTCCGGTGATGAGCGTGCCGATGGGCGTGGGCCGGATGCAGGCGTTGCTGTTCGAATGCTTGCCGGGGCGGCCGCTGATGTCGCGCGACAACCTCGATTCCCTGCGCAGCGACAACATCTGCGGGGCGCCGATGGCGCCCGAACTGAATGTGGTGCCGACCGGCCTGGAGGCGGTGGCGCCCGGCTACCTGGCGCCGGCGCGCTAGTGCGCGAAGCCTGCCGTCGACGGGGGCAGCCCTGGGGCGTATCGCGCCTGTCGCCGCGACCAGCCCTGGTCGCAATGATCTGCGGGCGGCGCGGCCCAGGTGGCGCCCCTTCAGCGCACCAGGGCTTTCAATGCCTGCTTGATGCCGTCGGAGACGCCCACTCCCTCGGGCAACGTCTTCAGGGCCGACAGCGATTCCTTCTCGGAGTATCCCAGCGCCAGCAACGCGTTCAGGATGTCGGACTGGTTGTCGTGCACCGCGTGCGCGGTGGCGCCGATGTCCGCGCCCAGCTTGCCGCGCATTTCCAGCAGCAGGCGTTCGGCGGTTTTCTTGCCGATGCCGGGCACCCGCGTCAGGCGGCCTGATTCCTGCAGCGTGATGGCCTGCGCCAGGTCGGCCACCGACAGGCCCGACAGCACCGACAGGGCGGTGCGCGCGCCGATGCCGCTGACCTTGATCAGTTCGCGGAAGGCGCTGCGTTCGCCGGCGGTGGCGAAACCGTAGAGGATGTGGGCGTCTTCGCGCACGGTCAGGTGCGTGTACAGCGTGACGCGGGCGCCGGTTTCCGGCAGCGAGTACAGCGTGCTCATGGGCACGTCGATGTCATAGCCCAGACCGTTGACGTCCACGCAGACGGTGGGCGGCAGTTTCTCGATCAGGGTTCCGGTGATGCGTCCGATCATGGTGGCAGTGGCCTGGCAGAAGAAGAGGCCGCGTCAGTCGCGGCGGATGCGGGGATTCTATACGGGTCCGCGCGCCGCGTGGCGTGGGCCGCGGCGTTTTCAGCCCAGCAGGCGGCCGTTGCGGATGCGGGTCTTGCCGCTCAGGCTCAGGCGCGTGCCCAATTCCGTCAGCCGGTCCTGCAAGGGGCCGACGTGGGCGTGGCAGATGGCGCAGGCCAGCGCGTCGGCCGAGTCGGGGGCGGGGGTGCCGTCCAGCGCCAGGAGGTGCTGCACCATCATCTGCACCTGTTCCTTGGCCGCGCGGCCGGTGCCCACCACCGCTTTCTTGATCTGCAGCGCGGTGTACTCGTGCACCGCCAGCGAACTGTCGGCCAGCGCGCACAGCGCCGCGCCGCGGGCCTGGCCCAGCAGCAGGGTCGAGGCCGGATTGGTGTTCAGGAAGACGATTTCCAGCGCGGCCACGTCGGGTTGCGTGTCGCGCGCCACCTGGCGCAGGTTGTCCAGGATGACCTTGAGGCGTTCGGACAGCGTCAGCGCCGGCGGCACCACGATGGTGCCGCTGGCGACATAACGCAGGCGCGGGCCGTCGGCATCGATCACACCGAAGCCGGTGCGGCGCAGGCCGGGATCGATGCCGAGGACGCGCATCAGTGGCGGAAGTGGCGGGTGCCGGTCAGCACCATGGCGATGCCGTGCTCGTCGGCAGCGGCGATGACTTCGTCATCGCGCACGCTGCCGCCGGGCTGGATCACGCAGGTCGCGCCCGCGGCCACCACCACGTCCAGGCCGTCGCGGAACGGGAAGAAGGCGTCCGACGCCACCGCCGAGCCCTTCAGCGTCAGGCCGGCGTTCTCGGCCTTGATCGAGGCGATGCGGGCCGAGTCGATGCGGCTCATCTGGCCGGCGCCGACGCCCAGCGTCATGCCGCCGCCGACGAACACGATGGCGTTGGACTTGACGTACTTGGCGACCTTCCAGGCGAACGCCAGGTCGTTCATTTCCTGCTCGGTGGGCTGGCGCTTGGTGACGACCTTCAGGGCGTCGCGCGGCACGTTGTAGGCATCCGGGCTCTGCACCAGCCAGCCGCCGCCGACGCGCTTGACGTCGAAGGCGTTCTGGCCCGTGCCCATCGGCACTTCCAGCACGCGCACGTTCTTCTTGGCGGCCAGGATGGCCAGCGCGGCGCCGTCATAGGCGGGCGCCAGCAGCACTTCCAGGAACTGGGCGCTGACGGCTTCGGCGGTGGCGGCGTCGACCGGGCGGTTGAAGGCGATGATGCCGCCAAAGGCCGAGGTCGGGTCGGTCTTGAAGGCCTGCTGGTAGGCGCCCAGCGTGTCGGCCGCGACCGCCACGCCGCAGGGGTTGGCGTGTTTGACGATGACGCAGGCGGGCGCCTCGAAGCTGCGCGCGCATTCCCAGGCGGCATCGGCGTCGGCGATGTTGTTGTACGACAGTTCCTTGCCCTGCAGCTGGCGGTAGTTGCCCAGCAGGCCTGCCGGACGCTGCGCGTCGACGTAGAAGGCGGCCGTCTGGTGCGGGTTCTCGCCGTAGCGCAGGGCCTGTTCCTGCTTGACCTGCAGGGTCAGGGTGCCGGGCCATTCCTGGCGGGCCGGCACGGCGTCCTGCGCCGGTTCGGCTTCGGTCAGGCTGGTGAGGTAGGCGGCGATGGCGCCGTCGTAGGCCGCGGTGTGGGCGTAGACCTTGGCGGCCAGCGCCAGGCGCAGGCCGTAGGAAGTGGCGCCGCCCTGGTCCATTTCGGACAGCACGCGCGAGTAGTCGACCGGGTCGATCACCACCGTCACGCCACCGGCTTCGGTGCCGTGGTTCTTGGCGGCGGCGCGCAGCATGGCCGGGCCGCCGATGTCGATGTTCTCGACCGCGTCGGCGAAGGTGCAATCCGGCTTGGCCACGGTTTCGCGGAACGGGTACAGGTTGACCACCAGCATGTCGATGCGATCGATACCGGCCGCCTTGATGGTGTCCATGTGCTCGGCGCTGTCGCGACGGGCCAGCAGGCCGCCGTGGATCTTGGGGTGCAGCGTCTTGACGCGGCCGTCCAGGATCTCGGGCGAGCCGGTGTGGGCGGCCACTTCGGTGACGGTCAGGCCGGATTCGGCCAGCAGCTTGGCGGTGCCGCCGGTCGACAGCAGGCGCACGCCGCGCGCGGCCAGGGCGCGGGCAAATTCAACGATGCCGGTCTTGTCGGACACCGAAAGCAGGGCGGTTTCGATTTTCATGGTGAGGGACGGGAGTGGGGCGCGTGCGCCTGTCTCGCTTCAGGTCGGGATGGGAAATCTGTCATGCGGGGCGCGCCAGCCGGCCCGCCCGCGCGGCAATGCGCTATACCTGGATGTTGTGGGCCAGCAGCTTCTTGCGCAGGGTGTTGCGCGTGATGCCCAGCATTTCGGACGCCCGCGACTGGTTGCCGCCGGACCGTTCCAACGCCACTTCGAGGACCGGGCGCTCCACGCAGCGCATCACCATGTCCCACATGTCGTGGGGCTCGGATTCGCCCAAGTCTTCGAAATAGCGCTCCAGGCTGGCGCGCACGCATTCTTCCAGGACATCTTTCTTGCTCATCGGAGTACAGATATTTTTATGTTGGTGTTGAGGCGGTCATGCCGCCAGCAGGGCTTTCGCGACACGCGCCGGGTTGGGGTTGCCGTCGCGGGAAAGATTGAGGAACCAATCCGACACCGCCCGCCACTGGTCGCGGGTGTTGTCGATCAGGTTCATGCGGTCGCGGAACGAGTCCGCGTCCGGCAGGCCGTCCAGATACCACCCTATGTGCTTGCGCGCCGTGCGTACGCCGGTGTGTTCGCCATAGAAGCGGTAGTGGTCGTCGAGATGTTCGAGCAGCAGTTCGCGCATTTCCCCATAGCCGGGAGGGGCCAGTGTTTCGCCCGTGCGCAGGTAGTGGTCGACTTCGCGGAAAATCCAGGGACGGCCCTGGGCCGCCCGGCCGATCATGACCGCATCGGCGCCAGTGTAATCCAGGACGCGTTTGGCTTTTTCGGGCGAGTCGATATCGCCATTGGCGATCAGCGGGATTTTCAGCTCGGCGCGGACGGCGCGGATAGTGTCATATTCCGCCTCGCCCGTATAGAGGTCGGCGCGGGTGCGCCCGTGCAGCGTCAGGGCGGCGATGCCGGCATTTTCGGCCAGCCTGGCCACCCGCAGCGCGTTGCGGCTGTCGCGGTCCCAGCCGGTGCGGGTCTTGAGGGTCACGGGGACCCCCAGCGGCGCGCAGGCCTCGACCACGGCGTCCAGGATGCGGGCGATCAGGTCTTCGTGGCGCAGCAAGGCCGAACCCGAGGCCACATTGCAGACCTTCTTCACGGGGCAGCCCATGTTGATGTCGATGATGCGCGCGCCTTTGTTGGCATTGAACACGGCCGCTTCGGCCATCATGGCCGGGTCGGCGCCGGCGATCTGCACCGAAATGGGCGCGATCTCGCCGTCGTGGTTCAGGCGGCGCGAGGTCTTGACGCTGTCCCACAGCTTGGGGTTGCTGGCGGCCATTTCCGACACGGCGTAACCGGCCCCCAATTTCTTGCAGAGCTGTCGGAAAGGACGATCCGTCACGCCCGCCATGGGCGCGACCAGAACGTTGTTGGGAAGAGTCCACGGGCCTATGCGCATGGTCACATTTTAACCGGCTCGATCGAACCCCCATTTTTTGCTCCGCAACCGCTTGGTAACAGGCGGGCAAAAAAAGGGCGAGATCAGGCCCGGAAACCCTGCAGCAGATGGCGCGCCAGCGGCGCGCGCAGGGGCGCGGCCAGGTCCAGGCCCAGCAATGCCAGGCCACAGGCGTGTTCGACCGGCGCCAGGCCGGTGGCGAAGATGCGTGGCATCAGGTCGGTGACTCCCGCGGTGATGACCCGGTCGACCTGGCGCGCGCGGGCGAAGTCGTGCAGCGCGGGGTGGGGGGTGGCGTTTGGCTGGGCCAGCCAGCCGCCCAGGGACTGGGCCAGCCTGGCGGCGTCCCGCAGCCCCAGGTTGAGCCCCTGTCCCGCCACGGGGTGCAGGGTCTGCGCCGCATTGCCGATCACGGCCACGCGGCCCTGCACCAGGGCGCGGCGCGCGCTGAGCGCCAGCGGGAAGACATGGCGCGGCGCCTGGCACGTCAGGCGGCCCAGGCGGTCGCCAAAGGCCGCGCTCAGCGCCTGCGAGAAGGCGGTGTTGTCCAGCGCCGCCAGCTCGGCCGCGCGCTCGGGCGCGCTGCACCAGACCACCGAATAGGCGTCCGGCGTCTGCGGGTGCGGCAGCAACGCCAGCGGTCCTTCGGTGGTGAAGCGCTCCCAGGCCCAGCCGCGGCGCGGCAGGCTGGCGTGGGCGGTGGTCAGCAGGGCGTGCTGGCCGTACTCGCGGCGCACGTCGCTGCCCCCGGCGCCGTCGGACTGCACGGCGATGCGGCAGCTCAGCGCGGCATCGCCCTGGCTGATGCGCACGCCGTCGGCATCCTGGCCGTCCACCACGGCCGGCGGCCCGGACAGCAGCGTGACGCCGCTGGCGGCCACGCATTCTTCGAGGCGGGCGTGCAGCGCCGAGTAGGCGACCACGCAGCCCAGCTGCGGCACGTCGAAATCGGTATTGCGGATCACGCTGCGGCCGAGCCGGCCGCGCTGCGAGACGTGGATGTTGAGGATGTCCGCCGCCTTGGCGGGCCAGGCGTGCAGCGATTCCAGCAGCACGCGGCTGCCGTGGTTCATGGCCAGCACGCGCGGATCGGCCGCGGGCACGGCGGCGGCCGGCGTGACGGGCGCCGGCGACGCGCCCTGCAGCAGGGCGATGCGGGACGGGTCCGGCGCCACGCGCGCCAGCATCAACGCCAGGACACGCCCCACGGGGCCGGCGCCGAGAATCGCAATGTCGAAGGCGGAGATAGGCATGCCGGGATTTTACCCGTCCACTACAATCCGGGTCTGCCGGCGCGGCTTGGCGTGCGCGCCCCCTGCACAGGTTGATTGACATGACGCAGCTCCAGGCTTCATCTTCGCTGTCCGCCGCAATCCCGCGCCGTCCGCGCGGCAAGGTCGCCGTCGGCCTGCTGGCCTGCCTGTTCGGCTGGCTCGGGGCGCACTGGTGGTACCTGGGCCGGCGCCATGCCTGGCTGGTGACCGTGCTGGCGCTGCTCAGCCTGTTCTGTGCGTTCCGCTATTTCCCGGTCTGGTACGACAACCCGGCCTTCTTCCTGCTGTTCATTCCCATGATCGACGGTTTCATCGAGAGCGCGGTGTTCTCGCTGATGCCCGACGAGAAGTTCGACCGCCTCTACAACCCCGGGCTGCCGCCATCCCGCAAGACCGGCTGGGGGCCGGTGCTGGTCGCCATCCTGGCCTGCCTGGTCGGCGCCACCGTGTCCATGTTCGCCATCGCGATGGTGGTGGTCTACGTCTGGGTGGCGATGGGCTGGCTGGACGGCCTGACCCTGTAGACACCTGTAGGCAGGTCCCCCGTAGTGGGCAGATCCCCCCGGCCCCCCGCGGGCGGGCCTGGCGCGGCGTCCGCCCGCGCCATCATTCGCGCATCAGCGCCTCGATCTCGCCGGCCTGCACCGGCACGCCGCGCGTGATCAGCTCGCAGCCTTCGTCCGTCACCAGCGCGTCGTCCTCGGTGCGGATGCCGATATTCCAGTAGGCCTCGGGCACGTCGTCGGCCGGGCGCACATAGATGCCGGGCTCGATCGTCAGCATCATGCCGGTCTCCAGCGTGCGCCACGGACGTTCGGCGCCGGGCGCCGCGCCCGGTTGGCGGTAGTCGCCCACGTCGTGCACGTCCAGCCCCAGCCAATGGCCGGTGCGGTGCATGTAGAAGCGGCTGTAGTCGCCCGACTCGATCACCCCGTCCAGCGAACCCTTGAGCAGTTTCAGGTCCAGCATGCCCTGCGCCAGCACGCGGACGGCGGCTTCGTGGCCGTCGTTCCAGCCGCGGCCGGGCGCGGTGGCCTGCGCCGCCGCTTCCTGGGCCGCCACCGTCAGGTCGTACAGGGCGCGCTGCGGGCCGCTGTAGCGGCCGTTGACCGGAAAGGTGCGGGTGATGTCGCTGGCATAGCTGTCGACCTCGCAGCCGGCGTCGATCAGCACCAGGTCGCCGTCGCGCAGCACCGCTTCGCCGGCGGGGTAGTGCAGCACGCAGGCATTGGCGCCGGCCGCCACGATGCTGTTGTAGGCCACCGCCTGAGCGCCATGCCGGCGGAACTCGTACAGCAGTTCCGCTTCCAGTTCGTATTCGCGCATGCCGGCGCGCGTGGCCCGCATGGCGCGCGCATGGGCGCCGGCGGAGATCTTGGCGGCCCGCCGCATCGCGGCGATTTCGCTGGCGTCCTTGACCAGCCGCATCTCGGCCAGGATTGGCCGGATATCCTGCTGGCGCGCGGGCGGCTGGTGGCCGCCGCGGCTGGCTTCGCGCGCGGCCGCCAGCCAGCGGTGCAGGCGGCCGTCGCCGCGCTTGTCGCCCGCCAGCGGCGCATACAGGGTCGGCTGGTCCTGCAGCAACTGCGGCACCAGTTCGTCCAGGGCGTCCAGCGCGTGCGCGTCGTCGAAGCCGAAATGCTCGGCCGCGGCTTCCGGGCCGAAGCGCCGGCCTTCCCAGATCTCGTGTTCGATGTGGCGCGGGCGGCAGAACAGCAGGGCGCGGTCGGTGGCGCCGGCGATCAGCACCAGCCAGGCCCCGGGCTCGGTGAAGCCGGTCAGGTAGAAAAAGTCGCTGTCGTGCCGGTACGGGTATTCGGCGTCGCGGTTGCGGATCGCTTCGGGCGCGGTGGCCAGGATCGCGATGCCGCCGCCATCGGCGCGCATCCGGTCCATCAAGCGCTGGCGGCGGGCGGCGAAGGGGGCGATATCGGTGGGAGGCAGGCTCATGGGCAAAGGGGCGCAAGGCCCGGCGGGAAGCTGTGGTGCCACTTACTTTACCCGTCGTGCCGCCGATGCGACAGTCCGGCGCCATTCCCGCGCGCGGCGTGCGGATTCACTGGACTGTCACCGGCGGACTGCTACAATCGCGGCTCTGTCATTGGGGAGTAGCCATCCTTTGTCCCCAAAGGAGTTAGCGTCAACAGACTTGGTGGTTCGGTGCCGCACCGCGGTTTCCAGGACTCCATGGCGCTAACGGTCTCCATGCCGCGGTCCGCCCGCGCATGGATCAGCCAGGCGAGACCTTTGGCCGCGTAGCGTTCACCCTGGCCGGGCGAGCCGCTGCGTCGCGCCAATTGGTTTCTGCTCGTCCGGCTCGCCTATATGTTGCTCACCCTGTTCCTGTTTTTCCTGTCCGCGGCAGTCATCTATCTCGCCTGCGAATTCTTCGTCAATGGCGTTGAATGGGTCGGACATCGCTTCCAGCTCGGCGCCACCGCGACCGGCACGGTGCTGGCCGCCTTCGGCACCGCCTTGCCGGAAAGCGCCGTGACCTTCATGGCCGTGGTGTTCGGCGACACGCCCGAACAGAAGGACATCGGCGTCGGCGCGGCCATGGGCGGCCCGCTGGTGCTGGCGACGCTGGCCTATGCCGTGGTCGGCCTGGCCTTGTGGCGCGCGCGCCGCGGCCAGCCCGCGCAAGCCAACTGTATCAACGCGGACCAGCGCCGGCTGGCCCGCGACCAGGCCTGGTTCATGGGCATCTTCGTCTTCAAGGTCGGCCTGGGCCTGCTGGCCTTCGCCTGGAAACCCTGGCTCGGCATCCTGTTCCTGGCCACCTACGGCCTGTACATCAAGCGCGAACTGAGCAACGACGAGGACTGCATCGATTGCGAGGACCTGGAACCGCTCAAGCTGCGCCCGCGCGACGACAATCCGTCGATGTTCTGGGCCGCGACCCAGACGCTGCTGGCCCTGGTCGTGATTGCCGGCGCCTCGCACGTGTTCGTCAACCAGATCGAACTGCTGGGCATCGCCATGGGCGCCTCGCCGCACGTGGCCGCGCTGCTGCTGGCGCCCGTGGCCACCGAACTGCCGGAAATCATGAACGCGCTGATCTGGGTGCGCCAGGGCAAGGAACGCCTGGCGCTGGCCAACATCTCGGGCGCCATGATGATCCAGGCCACCATTCCCAGCGCGCTCGGCATCTTCCTGACGCCCTGGCTGCTCGATGGCCCGCTGCTGGCCGCCGGCCTGTTCACCATGCTGTCCATCAGCCTGCTGTGGCTGCGTTTCCGTCGCGCCGGCATGAGCGTGCCGGCCTTGTCGGCGGTGGGCGGCTTCTATGCCCTGTTCGCGGCCTATCTGGGCTGGCATTTCTACGCGTGACCGGGCAAGGGCGCGAGGCACCGCGGCCTCGCGCCTTTTTTTGCGCGCAAAAGCAATTTTTATGCCGGCAAACCTTGTCCATCAGTGGAAACCCGCGTAAAATTCTGCCCGTTATCCATCCCAGGAGCAGTCTTCGTGAATACCGATTCCGGCGAAAGTAGTCGATCTTGCATCGACGCCGCTGTTTGACAGGTCCACGCAGAACTCCGTCTGCCGCAACCTGTTGAACAGGTTGCGGTTGTATCCCCCGCCCCGGGTCTCGTGCCGGGCAGCAGCGCAAGCCCACGGCTTGCGGGGATTCTTCCCAACATAAACCGCCAGAACCGCCGCTAGTCGCAGCGTCAACGCGCGCGCACGTCTTTCCGTGCCCGTTCGCCTGGCGCCGTGTGCCTCGCGTGCGCGCGTATGCGCGAAAGCCGCTCCCATTACGCAATGGAGGTCGCTATGCGTTTCTTCGACTTGTTCCTGCGCCGCGCCGGCGTCGATCGTGCCACCGCCATGGGCCGCCGCCGCGGCACGTCGCGCCTGACGGTCATCTGCCCGCGCGATGAACTGGGCGCCCTGCGCAAGCAGATCTGCCTGGACTTCAGCGCCGCCGGGCTCGATGTGTCGCAAGTGCAGATCGACCAGGGGCGCGACCCCGGCCTGGCTTCGGCCTGCATCACCGTCAATTGCCCGCCCGAACTGCGTGGCGAACTGATGTCGCAAGCCCGTCGGCTCAGCGCCAATCCCGCCGTGCGCCACGTGCATTTCGGCGCGCAACCGCTGGCGGCCTGAAGCCGCCCGTCACCCCCAGGAGAGACCATGCCCAGTGCCTTAGACCCCGAGCCTCGATTGCGCCACGTGCGCGGCGCCGGCATGCCTGTCTGACCCGTCTTCTCCCTTGCGAGCCGACTGGCCGGATAGTCACCCGGTCTAGTACGGAATCCGCAGCCCCGAACCTCCGGCCAGGCCCGCTCCTCGCGCGCCACTGCCGCCGGCCCCGGTTCTCCCGCTAGTTTCCCGTTCCGCTTTCACGCACCCGGCGCGCCTCGACGCGATCCGGACACCGGCAACATCGCCCCGGTGCCTGCGCACGCCCGTACGGGGCGACCACGACCCGCCCGGGCGGGTCGCGGCCCCGTGCTGCCCGCGCGCGGCGCCTGGCGCCTGTCGTCCGTGTCTTCCATAACAACACCAATAACGGGAACACTACGATGTTCAAATTCCTCAAGACTTTTTTCTCGTCCGCGGCCGGGCTGCGGCGCTCTGGCCGGCACTTCCGGCGTTCGCCCATGCTGGAGCAGGGCGGCGGGCAGGCCGCGGCCGACACTTCCGATGCAGCGCGCCGCGCCAACCGCCGCATGCTGGATGTGGCGCAACAGGATTTCGACGCGCTGTTCGCCCTGTTCCGCAGCGGCCGCGGCGGCCTTTCCCAGATCCAGGCCGAAGAGGCCCGCGCGCGCTACGGCGCCAATGAGGTCGACCACGAAAAGCCGCTGACCTGGTATGCCCATCTCTGGCAATCGTTCCGCAATCCCTTCAACTTGCTGCTGACCGGCCTGGCTTCGCTGTCCTGGGTCACGGACGTGTACATGGCCGAGCCCGACGACCAGTCGTGGAAGGGCGTCATCATCATCGGCTCGATGGTGGCGATTTCGACGCTGCTGCGTTTCGTGCAGGAACGCCGTTCCAACCGCGCCGCGGAAGCGCTCAAGGCGATGGTGCAGAACACCGCCACCGTGCTGCGCAGCGACCCCGCGGGCATGGCCGAGGGCGATGCCCGCCGCTTCTTCGGCGCCACGCTGCACGCCTGCGGTTCGCGCCAGATCGAGATGCCGCTGGCGGAACTGGTGCCCGGCGATGTGGTGCTGCTTTCCGCCGGCGACATGATCCCGGCCGATTGCCGCATCCTGGGCGCCAAGGACCTGTTCGTGGCCCAGGCAGCCCTGACCGGCGAGTCGCTGCCGGTGGAAAAGTACGCAGTGCAGCGCACCGCGACGGGCAACGCCCTGGAGTTGGAGAACATGGCCTTCATGGGAACCAACGTGGTCAGCGGCTCTGGCAGCGCGCTGGTGGTGGCGACCGGCTCCGGCACCTACTTCGGCCAACTGGCCGGGCGCGTGACCCAGGCTTCGCGCGTGCCGACGCAGTTCCAGCAGGGCATCAACCGGGTGAGCTGGGTGCTGATCCGCTTCATGCTGGTGATGGCGCCGATCGTGCTGCTGATCAATGGCTTCACCAAGGGCGACTGGCTCGAGGCGCTGCTGTTCGCGCTGGCCATCGCCGTCGGCCTGACGCCGGAGATGCTGCCGATGATCGTCACCGCCACGCTGGCCAAGGGCGCGGTCAGGATGTCCCGGCGCAAGGTCGTGGTCAAGCGGCTCGACGCGATCCAGAACCTGGGCGCGATGAACGTGCTGTGCACCGACAAGACCGGCACGCTGACGCAGGACCGCATCGCGCTCGAGCGCCACACCGATGTGTACGGCGCCACCAGCGACGACGTGCTGGCCTACGCCTATCTCAACAGTTACTACCAGACCGGCCTGAAGAACCTGCTCGACGTGGCCGTGCTGCGCCACGCCGAGGTCGAACGCAAGCTGGACCTGGCCGCCCGCTACCGCAAGATCGACGAGATTCCGTTCGATTTTTCGCGCCGCCGCATGTCGGTGGTGGTCAGCGAAACCGAAAACGGGCGTGAGCATCATGAACTGATCTGCAAGGGCGCGCTGGAGGAAATGCTGTCCGTCTGCACCCGCCTGCGGGTCGGCAGCGAGGTGCATCTGCTGACCGATGCGCGGCGCGCCGATATCCGTCGCGTGACGGCCGAACTGAACCGCGACGGCTTGCGCGTGATCGCGGTGGGCGTGCGCGAGCTGCCGCCCACCCAGCAGGCCTATGGCGTGGCGGACGAGGCCGACCTGGTGCTGGTCGGATACATCGCCTTCCTCGACCCTCCCAAGGAATCCACCGGCCCGGCCCTGGCCGCGCTGCGCGATTCCGGCATCGAGGTCAAGGTCCTGACCGGGGACGTTGAACTGGTGACCCAGAAGGTATGCCGCGAAGTCGGGTTCGAAGTCCGCAAGGTGTACCTGGGCGCCGAGATCGAGGCCATGGACGACGCCAGGCTGGCCGCGGCGGTGCGCGAGGCCAATGTGTTCGCCCGCCTGACCCCGGCGCACAAGGAGCGCATCGTGCGCATGCTGCGCGCCCAGGGCAACACCGTCGGCTTCATGGGCGACGGCATCAACGATGCGCCGGCCCTGCGCGCCGCGGATGTGGGCATCTCGGTGGACTCGGCGGTCGATATCTCCAAGGAGGCCGCCGACATCATCCTGCTGGAAAAGAGCCTGATGGTGCTGGAGGATGGCGTGATCGAAGGCCGCAAGACCTTCTGCAACATGCTCAAGTACCTGAAGATGACCGCCAGCTCCAATTTCGGCAACGTCTTCTCGGTGCTGGTGGCCAGCGCCTTCCTGCCGTTCCTGCCGATGTTGCCGATCCACCTGCTGCTGCAGAACCTGATGTACGACATCTCGCAGACCGCGATTCCCTTCGACAATGTCGACGAGGAATTGCTCAAGAAGCCGCAGCAGTGGGATCCGGCCGGACTCGGGCGCTTCATGGTGTTCTTCGGCCCGATCAGCTCCATCTTCGACATCGCCACCTACGCGCTCATGTGGTACGTGTTCCAGGCCAACGCCCCCGAGCACCAGACCCTGTTCCAGTCCGGCTGGTTCGTCGAAGGCCTGTTGTCGCAGACGCTCATCGTGCATATGATCCGCACACGCAAGATTCCGTTCCTGCAGAGCCGCGCCGCCTGGCCGCTGATGGCGATGACGGTGATGGTGGTCGGGCTGGGGCTGTTCCTGCCGTTCTCGCCCCTGGCCGGCTACTTCCAGCTGCAGGCGCTGCCGTGGAGCTATTTCCCCTGGCTGGCCGGGATCCTGCTGAGCTACTGCGTATTGACCCAAATGCTCAAGGGTATCTGGGTGCGTCGCTACGGCTGGCAATAGTCAATTCGATATGTCCGGCGGCGGAGGGCCCGCCGCCGGGTTCAGGAGATGTGCATGAAAATCTCGACTGTTGCCACCACCCTGGTGGCGGGCGCGGCCAGCTGGCCGTTGGCCACCTGTGCGGCCGGCGGGGCGTCGGGCGTAGCGCTTTACGGCGTGGTCGACGCGGGCGTGGCCACCACCCATACCTCCGGCCAGGGCACGCACAACGGCCTGCTCAACGGCGGCCTGACCGACTCCCTGTGGGGCCTGCGCGGTTCCGAGGACCTGGGCGACGGCTGGAGCAGCCGTTTCCAGCTCGAAAGCGGTTTCGATCCGTCCACCGGCAAGCGCGCCGACGACGACCGCCTGTTCAACTACGGCGCCTGGGTCGGGCTGGCCCATGATAACTATGGCGACCTGCGCCTGGGGCGCCAGTACACGGTCGGCAAGACCTACGGCAACGCGCTGGAGCTGGCGTCATGGAAGGAAATGGGCATGGGCGCCACCTTCAAGGCCTCCGACAACTACCAGTTCAGCAACCTGGTCAACTATTACACGCCCACCTGGCTGGGCTTGCAGGCGGGCATCGGCTATTCCTTCGACGCCGACGGCCGCGACCGCTTCAAGACCGCGGCCAACAATCGCGCGCTGAGCCTGGGCCTGAAGTACGAGGACGGTCCCTTGCTGGCGGTCGCCACCTGGGACCAGTTGCGCCTGGCCGAGCCGCCGGCGGGCCAGGCGGGGCGGCCGCGGGCGGTGCAGCTCGGGGCGTCCTACGATTTCGAAGTCGTCAAGGTGTCGGTCGCCTGGTCGCGCCAGCGCAATGGCTATGTCGGGCTGGATGGTGGCGATCCGGACAGCCTGGGGCAGAACCTGGGGCCGGCGGCCTTTGCGCGCGGCGGCAGCGTCAACGCCTGGCTGCTGGGCGCCAGCGTGCCCGTGGGCCACGGCGCCGTGGTGGCGCAGTGGTCGCTGGCGCGGCCCGACTGGAAATGGGAGGACGGTTCGACAGCGCGCAATGCGCAATTGGTGACATTGGGGTATACGTATGACCTGTCGCCGCGCACCACGCTCTACGCGTTCGCCGGCTACGCGTCCAATTACACCTTGGACAACCAGTTCGACCCTGGCCATTCCCACACCTCGTGCTTCGGTACGGGCATTTCGCACCGGTTCTGAGCCGTACGGGGGCGGCCGGGTCTACTACAATCGACCCGGCTGCGTGTTCCGGCCCGAACCCGCCACGCCCCCGTCGGCATTTTCCGGATGACCCGCATGGACAGTCTCGAATGGCTCATACCCTGGGAGTTCTCTCCCACGCTGGTGGCCTCCTTCCTGGTGGTCATCGTGCTGTTCGTGCGCGGCCAGCGCGCGCATCACGTCACGGGCGCGCGCCGCGTGCTGTTCTGGACGGGCATGGTGCTGCTGTACCTGTCCATGCACACCCGCCTGGACTACTACGCCGAACGCATGTTCTTCATCCACCGCATCCAGCATCTGGTGCTGCACCACCTGGGGCCGTTACTGGTGATGGCGGCATTTCCCGGGCAGGTCATGCGCGCCGGCCTGCCGATGGCCTGGCGCATCCGGCTGCGTGACTTCCTGCGCACCGGCGCCGGCCGCCTGACCGTGGCGGTGCTGACCAACAAGATCTTCGTGCCGACGCTGTTCGTGTTCCTGGTGCTGGTCTGGCTGATCCCGTCGGTGCAGTTCTATTCGATGCTCGACTGGCGGCTCTACCGCCTGATGAACTGGTCGGTGGTGATCAGCGGCTTCATGTACTGGAACCTGATCCTGGACCGCCGGCCCGCCCCGCCGGCCGCGATGACCCCGGGCGGCCGGGTGATTTCGCCGATCCTGACCATGTTGCCGCAGATGGTGGCGGGCGCCGTCATCGCCTTCACCGAAAGCGATATCTATCCCTTGTTCGAGCTGTGCGGCCGGGCCATCGCCATGTCGGCGCAGACCGACCAGACCATCGGCGGCCTGACCATGTGGATTCCCGCGGCGCTGGTCGAGGTGATCGGGTTGATGGTGGCCCTGGGGACGCTGATGCGTTTGTCGGCCAAGGGCCGCCTGCGCAAGGCCGATCGCGACGCCCTGGCGCGGGCGCGTCATGCGCGGCCGATTGGCCGCGCCCACGCAAGCGAGTGATCAGGCGGCCCGTGCGGCCGCCTCGTCGTCATTCCGGCAGCAGGCCGTGGTACTTCCTGCCCAGCGCCACGGTGGCCTGGAACATCCCGGCCTTGTTGCCGCAGTCGTAGCGCGTGCCGTCGTAGCGGTGCGCATAGACAGCGCGTTCGCGCATCATCGAGGCGATGCCGTCGGTCAGCTGGATCTCATTGCCGGCGCCCATCTTGGTCGAACGCAGGTGATCGAAGATGGCGGCTTCCAGCACGTAGCGTCCCACCACCGCAAGGGTCGAGGGGGCGGCGTCGGGATCGGGCTTTTCAACGATGTGGGTGACGCGTTCGGTGCGGCCATCGCCTTCGCCATCACGGGTGGCGACGATGCCGTACTTGCGCGTGTCTTCGCGCGGCACGTCCTGCACCCCCAGCACGCTGGCGTTCTGGGCCATGGCGATATCGACCAGCTGCTTCATGGCCGGCGTGTCGGCGTCGATCAGGTCATCGGCCAGCAGCACGGCGAACGGCTCGTCGCCCACGGCCGGCGCGGCCGACAGCACGGCATGGCCCAGCCCCAGCGGCGCCGATTGACGGATATAGAGGCAATTGACGTGGGCGGGTAGAATGCCCCGCACCATGGCGAGAAGCTCGTGCTTGCCTTTGCTTTCGAGGTCGGATTCGAGTTCGGGAGCGGAGTCGAAATGGTCTTCGATGGCCCGCTTGTTGCGACCGGTAACGAAAATCAGGTCGGTGATGCCGGCGGCCACGGCTTCTTCGACGGCGTACTGGATCAACGGCTTGTCGACGACGGGCAGCATTTCCTTGGGCATCGCCTTGGTGGCGGGCAGGAAGCGCGTGCCCATGCCGGCGACGGGGAAAACGGCTTTACGGACGGGACGCATTGAAACCTCGTTGGGGGTATCGATGAAACATTTTAAGCGCATCGCTATCATAGGCTCATGAACCGCAGGAAAATGCCATCCATTTGCTCGATTGCGCAGCGGGGCGCGATCTTCGGAATCTGTGCCGCGCTGGCCGTGCCGGCCCTGCCGGCGACGGCCTGGGCCCAGCCGGTGGGGTTGCCCTCGATGGGCGCCGCATCCTCCGCGGATCTCTCGCCCGCGCTGGAGCGCAGCCTCGGCGAAGCCATCATGTCACAGGGGCGCCGCGATCCGACCTATGTCGACGATCCCGAACTCAGCCAGTACCTGACCACCATGGGGCGCAAGCTGGCGGCGTTCTCGCCCGGGGCGGTGCCCGACGTCGAGATGTTCGGCGTGCGCGATCCCGAGATCAACGCCTTCGCCATGCCGGGCGGCTTCATCGGCGTGAACACCGGGCTGATCGTCTCCTCGGGCAGCGAATCGGAACTGGCGGCGGTGCTGGCGCACGAAATCGGCCACGTGGTGCAGCGCCATATCGCGCGCGGCATGACGCAGCAGAGCCAGAACAGCATGGTCATGCTGGCGAGCCTGGCGGGCGCGCTGCTGGCGGCCCTGGCCGGCGGCGGCGGCAACCTGGCGATGGGCGTGGCCGCGTTCGGCCAGGCCGCCGCCATCAACCGCCAGCTCGGCTTCTCGCGCGACGCCGAACGCGAGGCCGACCGGGCCGGTTTCACCATGCTGACCAAGGCCGGCTACGATGCCCAGGGCATGGCGCAGATGTTCTCGCGCCTGATGAACGCCTCGCGCCTGAACGAAGGGGCGGGCGGCGGTTCCTGGGCCAGCACCCACCCGCTGTCGATCGAGCGGATGTCCGACGTGCAGAACCGCGTGCGATCGCTGCCCGTGTCGCGCCATGTCGACAGCGACGACTTCTGGTACATCCGCGCCAAGATGCGCGTGGTGCAGGGCCGCGACGCGGTCAGCCTGCGCACGGCCGGCCAGCAGCTGCAGGACGAGGCCCAGGCCCTGTCCGGCGTGCGCCGCTCGGCGGCCTACTACGGACTGGCCTTGCAGGCCTTCCAGCGCAACAGCCTGGACGAGGCCGAGCGCCAGCTCGCGCAGGCCCAGGCCGATGGCCGCGATTCGCCGCAGATGGCCAGGCTTGCCGTCGACATCGCGCTGGCCCGCAAGGACAACCGGCGCGCGCAGGACCTGGCCCAGGCCGCCACCCGCCGCTGGCCCGAGCAGCGGGCCCTGGGCATCGCCTACGCCACGGCCCTGCAGGCCAACGGCCGCCACGCCGAAGCGCAGGACTACCTGCGCGCCAAGATCAAGCAATGGGGCTCGGATGAGCCCAGCCTCTACCAGATGCTGGCGCAGAGCGAGGAACGCACCGGCAAGCCGGTGCAGGCGCGGCGCGACCTGGCGCGCTACTACGTGATGACAGGCGCCTTCGCCGCGGCGGAATCGCAACTGCAGCAGGCACGCGGCATGTCCAGCGACTTCTACGAGCAATCGCAGATCGACGTGCAGATCAAGGAAGTCAAGGACAAGCTGGCCGAAGAGCGCCAGCTGCTGGAGCGCTTCAAGTCAGGCTGACGCTCGCCGGATGCGCCGTGGGGAGCCGCCCGACGGCGGCCGTTTACAGCCCGGTTTCGAAAAAGCGGCCCAGGCGCTGCGGCAGCCAGCCCAGGTGGGCGGGAAAGGCGCCCGTCGGAAAGCCCGCGTGGCCGCCATCGGTGGGCTGGTGCAGCAGGATGCTGGACGAGCATTCGTCGGGCTTGGGCAGCGCGCTGGCGGGAATGAAGGGATCGTTCAGCGCGTTCAGCACCAGCGTCGGCACCGAGATGCGCGGCAACCAGGGCTTGCTGGAGGCGCGCGTCCAGTAATCGAGGGCATTGCGAAAGCCGTGCATGGGCGCGGTGTAGGCATCGTCGAAGTCGCGCAGGTCGCGCGCGTGGGCGATGCGCATCACGTCGATGGCCCCGGGGTAGCGATGGGCTTTCTCCAGCACCTTGTGCTTGAGGGTCTTGAGGAAGTGGTTGGTGTAGACCTTGCGGTTGAAGAATCCGGTCGACAGGGTCTTGCCGCAGGCCACCAGGTCCAGCGGCACCGAGACGCCCGCGCAGGCGGTCAGCCAGCCGGTGTCCTCCTGGTGTTCGCCCAGGTATTTCAGCAGCGCATTGCCGCCCAGCGACACGCCCACGGCGTGCCAGCGCGCGTGCGGGATGCGGTTGCGCACCGTGTTCAGCAGGAAGCCGACTTCGGCCGAATCGCCCGAATAATAGGCCCGCGCCAGGCGGTTTGGCACGCCCGAGCAGCCGCGGAAGTGCGCGATGACCACGATCCAGCCGCGCGCCCGGAAGTGGTGCGCGATGGATTGCGCATAGCGGCTGTTGCTGCCGCCCTCCAGGCCGTGGAACAGCAGCAGCGCCGGCGTGTCGGCCGTCTGCGGCAAGGATTTCCAGTCGGCCTCGGTCATCCAGCGCGCGGCCGCGGTCTTGCCGTTGGCCACGGGTTGCTGCCCGCTGACGGGCGCGCCGTCGGCGGCCTTGTGCGGAAACAGCCCCGGCCCGGTCCAGTCGAAGTCGACGAAGTCGGTGTCGGGCGTCTCGACCCGGTCGCGCACGAAAGCGATGCGGTGGTATTGCGCGAACAGCGCGGCGTAGACCGTCTGGGCATCGCCTCCGGGGAGCCAGGAGGGAACGGGGCAGGGCGTGGTATCGAAACGAGCAGCAGCCAAAGTCGACCCGATCAGTGCAGCATGTCGGGCACGTCGTGCAAGTCGAGCACCCCGGCTTCGGTGGGCGCCGAGGAGGCGTGGTGCATGACCATGCGCCAGCCCGTGGGGCCCTTGTGATAGATGTTGGTGGCGTAGCAGTTGGCGAACTGCGTGCCTTCCCGCGTGCGCACCGCCACCTGCTCGACCAGCACGTGCACCGCGCACATCATGCTCAGCATGACCAGCGGGCGCAGCGGCCGGATGTGCAGCGGGCCGTTCGCCAGCACGTGTTGCCAGGATTCGTGCACGGCCGAGTGGCCGACGATGCGCAGGCCTCCCGGATGGATGCAGACGACTTCCTCGTCGTCCGCCCACACTTGCATCAGGCGGACGGCGTCCCCCTGCTCAAGGGCTTCGTAGAACGCGTGCTCTGCTTCTTCGGGCGTGGCGAACATGATGGCGGGACGGATGGCTGTTGAGCGGCGATTCTCAGTGGTGGCCGTGCAGCACGGTGCCGGGCTTGAGCTTGTACTCGGCGCCGCAATAGGCGCAGCGCGCCGAGCCGGTGTGGGCGACGTCCAGGAAGACGCGCGGGTGCATGCTCCACAGCGGGGCCTTGGGACCCGGACAGAACACAGGCAGGTCTTCGGCGCCGACTTCGATGACTTCGTGGGGGGCGGCGGCCGGGGCAGCGGCGGTCATGGAATTTCCTGAATAAAAAATACCGGTAGGACGGTAGGTTGGGGCAGTAATGCCGTCCCGCCAGGCAGGACGGCGCGAATCAGACTTTGCTCAGCCAGTGATGGTACTTCGGGTTGCGGCCATTCACCATGTCAAAAAAGGCTTTCTGCAGCTTCTCGGTGATGGGGCCGCGCCGGCCCGAGCCGATCTGGCGGTTGTCGACCTCGCGGATCGGCGTCACTTCGGCGGCGGTGCCCGTGAAGAAGGCTTCATCGGCAATGTAGACGTCGTCGCGCGTCAGGCGCTTGGTCACCACGCGCAGGCCGAAATCGGCGGCCAGCGCATGGATGGTGGAACGGGTGATGCCGGTCAGGGCCGAGGCGATCTCGGGTTCGCACAGCACGCCGTCCTTGACCAGGAACAGGTTCTCGCCGGAGCCCTCGGCCACGAAGCCTTCGGTGTCCAGCAACAGGGCCTCGTCGTAGCCGTCCTGCAGGGCCTCGGTGTTGGCCAGGATCGAGTTGGCGTAGGTGGTGGCGACCTTGGCGCGCGGCATCGTCACGTTGACGTGCTGGCGCGCGAACGACGAGACCTTGACCCGGATGCCCTGCGACAGGGCTTCCTCGCCCAGGTAGGCGCCCCAGGGCCAGGCGGCGATCGCCACGTGCACCTTGGCGCCCTTGGGCGACACGCCCATCTTTTCAGGACCGTAGAACACCAGCGGCCGCAGGTAGCAGGATTCGAGCTGGTTCTCGCGCACCACCGTCCGCTGCGCCTCGTTGATCGTGTCGCGATCGAACGGCATGGGGATCTGGTAGATGTGCGCCGAGTTGAACAGGCGGTTGGTGTGGTCTTCGAGACGGAAAATCGCCGTGCCGATCTCGGAACGGTAGGCGCGCACGCCCTCGAATACCGACAGGCCATAGTGCAGGGAGTGGGTCAGGACGTGCGTGGTCGCGTCGCGCCAGGGCACGAGCTTGCCGTCATACCAGATGAAGCCATCGCGGTCAGCCATCGACATGGCCTGTCTCCCTCTCTAAACCCGAGGGCCGTATTGTATCAAGCGGCGAGGTTACAATAGCGGCCTATTCGCGCACCGGCGCGGTGCCTTGCGGCGCCCGCGGCCCCGGCGGGCGAGCAGGTTGTCGTGAGTTTCCTTCCCACAGAGTTTCCATGTCGTCCTGTCCGATTCCCCAGGGGCTTGCCGTTGTCCTCTGAGTCCGCGTTTCCCGAAACCGAAGACCCACGGGCGGTCCGCCAGGAGCGTGTCGCCGCTTTCCGTGCCGGCGTGCATGCCATCGTGCCCGCGCTCATCGCCACCGCCACCTGGGGGCTGGTGACCGGCGTGGCCATGGTCAAGTCCGGCCTTACCGAATCCATGGCCCTGGCCATGACGCTGCTGCTGTACGCCGGTTCGGCCCAGCTCACTTCGCTGCCCCTGATCGCCACCGGCGCGCCCCTGTGGCTGATCTTCGCCGCCGGCTGCGTGGTCAACCTGCGCTTCCTGATCTTCGGCGCGGCATTGCAACCCTATTTCCGCCACCTGTCGTGGCCCAAGCGGCTGGGACTGGGCTATTTCACCACCGACATGGGCTTCGTGCTGTTCATGCCGCGTTTCGGCGATGCGGCCGAGCGCGGCACCCGTGAACAGCTCTGGTATTTCATCGGCACCATCGCCCCGGGCTGGTTCGTGTGGCAGACCTCGTCGATCGTTGGGATCTACCTGGGCACCATGGTGCCGGCCGCGTGGTCGCTGGATTTCGCGGCGGTGTTGGCGTTGCTGGCCATCACCGTGCCGCTGGCCAATTCCAAGCCCATGCTGGTGTCGATGCTGGCCGCGGGCGTGGTCGCCTGGACCGGCCAGGTGCTGCCGCTGCGCCTGGGCCTGGCGGCCGCGGTCATTGCCGGCGTGGTGGCGGGCATGTGGGCCGAACGCTTCTTCAAGGCGCGCGCATGACTCTCTGGCCTTCGGAAATCTACGTCTATTCTGCGATTTTGCTGCTGGCGCTGTGCAGCGTGCTGACGCGCGCCGGCTTCATGCTGTTCGGCGACTACATCCCGCTGCCCGATGGCGTGCGCCGGGCCCTGCGCTACGCGCCGGCCGCCGCGCTTACCGCTATCGTGGTGCCCGACCTGCTGCCCTGGAAGGCCGGGCTGGGCCCCATCTTCGACTACAAGCTGGTGGCAGGCATCATCGCCATCCTGGTGTTCCTGCGCACCCGCAGCGCCGTGCTGGTCATCGTGGTCGGCATGCTGGTGCTGTGGGGGCTGCGCTGGCTGGCGGGCTGAGGCCGCTCAGCCAAGCGCGGCAGCAGCCTCCATTTCGGATTTCAGCCCGCTGAGGAAGTAGCGCTTCAGGATCAACCTGGGCAGTAACCGCAGGGCCGTGTTGCGCAGGCCGAAGGCGAATGCCGAGGCGGGCACGTAGACGGGCGCAAGCCTGCGGCTGCGCTGCTGCAGGCTGTCGATTACCGGCCGCAGCCGCCGCTCATGAGCGGCCAGGGCCTCCGGCAGGGGCGCGCACGCCAGTTCCTGGGCCAGCACGTAGGCGCTGGCCAGCGCCATCCCCGCTCCCTGGCCAGAAATCAGGGACAGGCTATGTGCGGCGTCGCCGGCCAGCAGGATGCGGCCCTGGTGCCAGCGCGGCATCTCGACCAGCGCCAGGTCATCCATGACGATCGGCGCGTCGGCGGGCAGTGTGTCCAGCTGCCGTCCCACTTCCGCGTGAGTCGTGCGCGCCAGTTCCCGCAGCAGGCCCAGCCGCCGCGGCGCCTCGACCCATCCGGCCTCATGGCTGCGCCAGACGTGCAGGGCCGCTTTGCGGCCGCCGCCCAGCCCATGGTATTCGACCTGATGGCCCGGCGTGGCATAGGACACGAAGTCGCTCGCCATGCCGGTGTCGTCGTCGACGTCATAGGCGGCATATCGGTAGCCCAGCGGCGATGGCACCGCCGTGCTGGCGCCGAAGACCCGGGCGCGCAACACCGAGCGCACGCCATCGGCGCCAATCAGCAGATCCGCGCGCAATTGGGACCCATCCGACAGCGTCACGTCCACGCCGTGGGCATCCTGGCTACAGTCCGCCACGGTGGTGGCCAGCCGGATTTCGGCGCGGTCTCGCACCGCGGCGTGCAGTACCTGGACGAGATCGGTGCGCCGCAGGGTGATCCAGTCCAGTTCCCGCAGCAGCTCGCGATAGCGGATCCGCATGACTTCGCGGCCCCGGCGGTCGCGGTAGACGTTCTCGCCGATTTCGCGCTCCACGGCGCGCAGGGCGGGCACCAGCTCCATGCGGCGGGCGGTCAGCAGGCCGGGGCCGGACAGGCCCATCATGTAGCCGCCGTCACGCAGGTGCGGCGCGCGTTCGGCGATCACGGCGCGCCAGCCCTGCCGGGCCAGCCACCAGGCGCAGGCCAGTCCGGCGACGCCGGCGCCCGCGATGACCACGGTGCGTTCAGACATGTTCATTCTCCAGAAGACGAAAGCGGCGCGGCGCGCCGCATCAGGACGGAAAGGACAGGCAGGCCGGCCGCGCCCAGTGCGGCGGCGATGCCGAAGCAGGCGCCGTAGCCCAGGTGCTGCGCCAGCCAACCGGCGGCCACGCCGCCAACCATGGCGACCAGCGCATCGGCGCACTGGAACAGCGTGAAATCGACGCCGGCCTGGGCCGGCGACGCCAGGCCCATGAGAAAGGCGTACAGCGTGACGAAACCGGTGGCGGCGGTGGCTGCCTTGAGCAGCGTCAGCGCCACCAGCCAGCCGGGGCTGGCGGCCGGCAGTCCCAGGCCGGGCGCGGCGACGCCGGCCACGAACAGGATCAGCGCGGCCGCCTGCAGGGTCATGGCCGCGACCACCGCGCGCGGCGCGCGCCAGCGTTGCAGCGCCAGCGCCCCCATCAATGTGCCCGCCAGGCCCGCGACGACCGCGCCAGCGCCGTTGATCCAGCCCACCGAGGCCAGCGGCACGCCGCGGTCCAGCAACAGCGGCGAGGTCATGCCGGCGCCGAGCCGCGAACCGATCTGGAACACCACGGTGATGAGCAGGCCCAGCCGCACGCCGGACCGACCCAACGCGTGCGGCAGGCTGGGCCGATGCGGTGGCGCATCGGTGGCGCGGGCCGGTTCGCGCAAGCCGGCGAACGGCAGGGTCAACAGCAGGACCAGCAGGCCCATGGCGGCGGCCGCCACGCGCCAGCCATGGCTGCCCGCCAGCACCACGAACAGGCCGGCCCCGAGGAACATGCCCACGTAGCTGGAGCCGACCTGGGTGGCATTGCCCCAGCCGCGCCGGCGCGCCGCCAATTGCTCGACCGCGAAGGCGTCGCCGGCAATATCGACGGTGGCCGCGGTAAGCGAGATCAGGCCGAGCACGGCCAGCAGCGCGGGCAGCGTCGGTTGCCCCAGGACCGCCAGCAGGAACAGCAGGGCGGCCAGCAGCCACTGGCCAGGCAGCACGATGCGGCGGGTGCGGCGCCCCGCCTGCCCGTGGGGCAGCCGATAGCGCTCGATCCAGGGCGCCCACAGGAATTTCAGGGACCAGGGCAGGAAGGCCAGGTAGGCCAGGCCAACCTGGTCCAGCGGCGTGCCGCTGTCGCGCAGCAGCGTCGGCACGCCCTGGAAGGCAATGCCGCTGACCAGGCTCTGGACCATGCAGATGCCGCCAATGGCGGCGATGACCCGCGCGGTGGGCAGGCGCGCCAGGGAGGCGTTCGGCATCGCGTTGGGTCCCGGGTCAGTATTCGAAGGCGACGTTCAGGCCCACCGTGCGGCCGGGATCGACCTGCGCGTAGCTGCCGCGCGCGCCACCGCCGAAGGCGTAGGTGCGGTAGCGCCGGTCGGTCAGGTTGTTGACGTACAGCGTGGCCTCGACCTGTGGCCGAATGCGCCACGCCAGGCTGAGATCGACCAGTGTGTAGGCGTCCTGGCGCAGGCTGTTGCCGATGTCGAAGAACTGCGCGCCGACCCGGCGCACGATCAGGGCCGGCGAGAGCCGCCCGACCCCCGGGTCGAAATGGCCGCGGGCGCTGGCGTTCAGGCCATAGCCCGGCGAAAACGGCACGCGGTTGCCATCGCAGCCGGGGCAGACGGCGCTGCTGTTGAAGCTGCGGAACGTGGTGTGGTTGAGAAAGCCATCCAGCCCCAGCGTCCATTGCGAGGTCACGTCCCAGCTCAGGTCGAATTCGACCCCGGTGGAGCGCGTGTTGCCGACGTTCTCGATGTGCTGATAGCCGATCTGGTCGCTGACATAGAGCTGCGCGTCGCGGATGTCGGTGCGGTAAAGGGCGGCGCCTGCGCGCAACGCATCGCCGTCAAAGCGCGCGCCGGCTTCGTAGCTCACGCCACGTTCCTTGCCGAAGGGGCGCGCATCGGCGGGGTTGGACGGGGCCAGGTTGTAGCCGCCGGGCTTGTAAGCTTGCGCCGCGTTGACGTATGCGCGCCATTCGGGCGACAGGCGGTAGCCGGCGGACAGCTTGCCGAGCACCGTGTTGCCGGAGGCCGTGCCCGCGCCGCCGAAGGGGTCCTGACCGTAGGTCGTGCCATTGAGCGTCGAGCCGTCGTATCGGGTGGACGCCTTGTCGCGGGAATAGCGCAGGCCGGCCGACAGGTCGAGCGCGCGGGTGGCATGCCAGGTGGCGTCGCCGTAGAAGGCGGTTGACTCGCTGGTGTTGCGGGAACCGGCCGAGAACGCGTCGAGCTGCATCCCGGGCATCTGCATCTGGCTGAGTGCGGAACGTGACTGCGTGACCCGCTGGCGGTACAGGCCCAGGACGCCGTCGACCGCACGCGTGCCGGTGGTGGACAGGCGCAGCTCCTGCACCTGCTGGCGCCAGCGCTCGGGTTGGCTGGTATAGGTCGAGCCGAGCGAGAAGTGGCGGTCGTAGTGCAGGCGTTGCCAGGCGGCCACCGCATCCAGTCGCCAGCCGTCGAAATCATAGCGGCCCGTCAGTGCCTGGCTTGCGCTGCAGCGCTTCTGGTAGGGATCGGCCAGCGTTGCGGGCATGTCCGGGGAAATCGCCGCTTGTCCGCTGCCAGGGGCATCGAAGGGCACGTAGACATCCTGGCTGCCGCGGGTGCATTCGCCGCTGACGGCCAGTCCCATTTCCCAGGGGCTGCCGGCTGGCGCCAGCCGCAGGCGCGCCGTTCCCGCGTTGGCCGAGGTGCCGCCGATATGGCTGGCGCCGGTGACCGGGCTGTCGAGCCGGCCGGGGGCGTCGTTGACCGCGGCGGCCACCGAGCCATACAGCAGGTTGTCGACCAGCGGCCCGCCGCCGCTGGCCTTGAACAGGTAGCCATCGCGGCTGGTGACACCCGCGGTTGCGCGGAAATAAGGCGTGTCGTCCGGCTGTCGCGACACGATATTGAGCACGCCGCCCATGGCGCTTTTGCCGTACAGCGTGCCCTGCGGGCCTTTGAGCAGTTCCACGCGATCGACATCGGTCAGCAATTGGGAGGCGAACGTGGGCAATTGCGGCACGCCGTCCACATACACCGTAAGCGCGGGATTGTAGAAATCCTGCGCCGAGGTGATGCCGCGCACGGAAATGACGGGGAACAGGAACGATCCGCTGCCCGACATCTGTACGCCCGGCAGCACGCGCGACAACTGCAGGGTGTTGTCCACCTGCGCGGCGTGCAGGGTTTCGGCCGGCACCACGATGGCGGCGCCGTTGATATCCCGCAGCGCTTGTTCCTGTTTGCTGGCGGTGACGGTGATGGGAGCGAGCTCGCTGACGGATTGGGACTGCGCGACGGCGGGAAGTGTCAGTGCGCAGAGCGCGGCCGTCAGCGCGGTGTGGCGGAAAGGGAGCGAAAGTGTCATGTCGTCGAAGCGGGTTTTCAGTAGAATCATTAATGAGAATTATTGTTATTTGTTCGGGCGCGGACTAACGCTTTCGGTGCCGCCACTATTCAATTCGGGGTCTAAATTTGGATTTCGCCACTGGCACGCGCGTGCAAACCGCCCACGGACCCGGGCACCATTGCGGCCATCCGCTCCTGCCGGCCGCGGTCATCCCGGCCGCCTGGGAGGCGCTGTCCCGCCTGGAAGCGTTCGACGAAGACCTGACCATGTCGGTCTGGAGCGGGGCGCCGGGCGTTGACCTGGATGTCGCCGCCGAAGGGCCGCCCATGTTCTGCATCGCGGTCTTCCTTGAGGGCCAGGCCTGCATGTCGATCGACGGCGGGGTGCCGCTGCGCGCCGGTCCCGGCATGGCGGTGGTGCAGACGGGCGAACGCGGGGCGCGCGGCCGTTTCCAGATGTCGGGCGGGCAGCTCGTCCGTCTGGTGGACATTCGTTATTCGCCCGCCGGGCTGCTGCGTGCCGGGGGCAGGCCGCTCGCGGCCTTGCGCGGCGCGTTCGTGCTGGATCACAGCGTGCCGACGGCCGGTTCGCTGATGGCGGGATTCCCGGCCCCGCCGGGCCTGTTACGGCTGGCCGCCGACGTGCTGGACTGCCGCCACGAAGACGCCACCGCGCGTCGCCTCTACATGCGCGCCAAGGCGCTCGAAGCCCTGGCCATCGTGCTGGAAACCATGAGCGGCGCGGCCGGCGAACCGCCGGTGGCGGCCCGCGAACGGCGCCAGTTGGCCCAGGCCCGGCGTCTGATCGAAGTCCGCTATGGCGAGGAATGGACGGTGCCGCGGCTGGCGCGCGAGGTCGGCCTGAGCGAGAAAAAGCTCAAGGCGGGCTTTCGCCAGGTGGCCGGCCGCTCGGTCCACGCCTACCTGAAGTCGGTCCGGCTGGAGGCCGCGGCGTCCATGCTGGAGGCCGGATACCGGGTCACCGACGCCGCGTTGGCCACCGGATTCGCCAACCTGAGCCATTTCAGCAAGAGCTTTCGCCAGGCCAAAGGAGTCGCCCCCCGGCACTGGCTTGACCGCCCCGGCGCCCGGCTGCGCTAAAATCAAGTTATCCACAGCAATCCGGGCCTGGTACTGCCCTCATAAGTATCGAAACCAGAATGCGCCACCTGGCCTGCAAGGCAGGGTGCTGATTGCCTGCGATGCGCTTGCGCCTCGCGGTGGTTCGCACGTGGCCGCGCGAGCGTGGCGCGCGTTCTGGTTGTCCTGATGCATATGCAGTGCAGTGCTCGCAGCACTCTCGTTTTGTTCTTTTTTTACTGGTCCCGGTATCTGCCAAACCCTGATGACTGAATCCACTCAATCCGCAGCACCCGCCGCCGCGCCCGCGCCGACGCCCACGTTTTCCGATTTCGGGCTGCATCCCCTGCTGTTGCAATCGATCGCCGAAACCGGCTACACCACGCCCACCCCGATCCAGGCGCAAGCCATTCCCGTCGTGGTCGAAGGGCGTGATGTCATGGGCGCGGCCCAGACCGGCACCGGCAAGACCGCGGCGTTCACGCTGCCGATCCTGCACCGCCTGATGCCGCTGGCCAATACCAGCGCTTCGCCCGCGCGCCATCCGGTGCGCGCGCTGATCCTGACGCCGACGCGCGAGCTGGCCGACCAGGTCTACGAAAGCGTCAAGCGCTACAGCAAGCAGACGCCGCTGCGTTCCGCCGTGGTGTTCGGTGGCGTCGACATCGGGCCGCAGAAGGAAGCGCTGCGCCGTGGTTGCGAAGTGCTGGTGGCCACGCCCGGCCGCCTGCTCGACCACGTCGAGCAGAAGAACGTCAACCTGAGCCAGGTCGGCATCCTGGTGCTGGACGAAGCCGACCGCATGCTGGACATGGGCTTCCTGCCCGATCTCGAACGCATCATCCGGCTGCTGCCCGCGCAGCGCCAGGGCCTGCTGTTCTCGGCCACCTTCAGCAACGAGATCCGCAAGCTGGGCCGTTCCTACCTGAATCACCCGGTGGAAATCGAAGTCGCGGCGCGCAATGCCACGGCCAACACCATCACGCAGATCGCCTACAAGATGAGCGGCGACCAGAAGCGCGCCGCGGTGGTGCACCTGGTGAAGTCGCGTGGCCTCAAGCAGGTCATCGTGTTTTCGAACACCAAGATCGGCACGGCGCGCCTGGCGCGCGAACTCGAGCGCGACGGCGTCAAGGCCGAATCTATCCACGGCGACAAGACCCAGGCCGACCGCATGAAGGCGCTCGAGGCCTTCAAGGCCGGCGAACTCGAAGTGCTGGTGGCCACCGACGTGGCCGCGCGCGGCCTCGACGTCGCCGGCGTGCCTTGCGTCATCAACTACGACCTGCCGTACAACGCCGAAGACTACGTGCACCGCATCGGCCGTACCGGCCGCGCCGGCGCCACGGGCGAAGCCATCGCCCTGTTCACCGCCGACGAAGAACGTTTCCTGCTCGACATCGAGAAGCTGATCAAGCGCGAAGTGCCGCGCGGCACGCTCGACGTGCCGGCCGAACTGGTCGCGCGCAGCCATGGCCGCCGCGAGGAACGCGGTTCGTCGTCGCGCGAAGGCGGCCGTGAACGTGGCCGCTCTTCCGAGCGCCGCTCGGGCGGCGGCGCTTCGCGCCAGCCGGTGGACGACTTCTTCCTCAAGCCCTACGAACCGTCGGCTCCGTCGGCGCCGGCCGAGGAACAGGCGCCGCGCCAGAATGGCAATTCGTCCGCGCCCAAGCGCCAGCTTGCCGTGTTGCTGGGTGGCAGCCGCAAGTAGGGCGACGATCGCCGCCCCGGCGTCGCGGCCGCGCTGCGCGCCCAACGGAAAAGCGCCCTGGCAGGGCGCTTTTTTCATATGTGCGGATTCAGGCGGCGAGCAGCCGTGGCAGGTCGGGCAACGGTGCGGTGACCGGCGCGCTGTGTTCGTCCAGGCTTTCCAGCAGCCGCTCGAGATGGCCGATATGCGGCAGCATGGGGCCGTAGAAGACCACGCGCCCGCCGACCTGGACCAGCAGGGTGGGGAAGTTCTCGACGTCGACCTCGCCCAGCAGTTCGGCGTGGTCTTCGATGTCGATCCAGGCGAAGACGTGGTGCGGCAGGGTACTGGACAGGGCCCGCAGCTTGGGTTTGTATTCTTCGCAGGTGTCGCACCAGGCGGCGCAGAAGCACGCCACCAGCCAGGCCTTGGGCGAGGCCGCCAGTTGGGCGCGCAGGGCAGTGAGATCGGAGCCGGGAACCAGTAATGTCATACGAGCGCGGGAAAGCGTGTTTGACTATCATACCCGGGATGATCACCTTCCATTGTTCCTGCCATGCCTGTCCTGCGCCCTGATACCGAGATGCCCGGCGCCAGCCGCTACACCCGCAGCATGGCGGGTGTGGCACAGGCCTTCAAGCGCGCGCTGGTGTCGCAGTGCCACCCGACCATGCTGTTCGCGCTGCTGCTGCCCTTCCTGATCGCGCTGGTCGGCGCGCTGCTGTTGTTCTGGCTGTTCTGGACGCCCCTGACCGACTGGCTCGCCGCCCAGGCCTCGCACTGGGACTTCATCAACCGCACCGACGAATGGCTGCTGGCGATGGGGCTGTTCTCGCTCAAGCTCTATCTGGTGCCGCTGGTCGCCGTGTCGATCCTGCTGCCGCTGTCGGGCGTGCTGGGCCTGGCGATCGCCGCGGTGTTCGTCATGCCGCTGGTGCTGCGCCACGTCAGCCAGCGCGAATACGCCGGCCTCAGCCGGCAGGGAAAACTGGCCACCACCGTCAGCGTCTGGAACGCGGTATGGGTGTCGGGCGCGTTCGTGCTCGGCTGGCTGTTCACCATGCCGTTGTGGCTGGTGCCGCCAATGGCCCTGGTGCTGCCGGTCTTCTGGTGGACCTTCGCCTTCTCGCGCATGATGCGGGTCGACGCCATCGTCGAGCATGCCAGCCCGGCCGAGCGCAAACTCATCCTCGAACGCAACAATGGCGGCTTCTGGATCATCGGGTTGATCTGCGCGCTGCTCAACCTGCTGCCGCCGGCCTGGATCATCCTGCCGGTGTTTTCGGCGCTGGTCTATGCCCACTACGGACTGGACGCGGTGCAACGGCTGCGTCAGGATCGCACCATCGACGTCGCCTGACGCGGCGTCGTCCGCCTCCCTCAACCGCCACTCTCTGGAACCGGACATGGCAGCAGAACCCGCCTCCCGCCGCATCGGCCTCATCATCGTCGGTGACGAAATCCTTTCGGGCCGCCGGCAGGACAAACACTTTTCCAAGGTCGTGGAACTGCTCGGCGCGCGCGGCATGCAGTTGGGCTGGGCGGAATTCCTGCCGGACGACCGCGATACCCTGGTGGCGGCCTATCGGCGCAGCTTCGCCACCGGCGATGTGGTGTTCTCGTGCGGCGGCATCGGCGGGACGCCCGACGACCATACCCGCCAGGCCGCCGCCGCCGCGCTCGATCTGCCACTGGCCCTGCATCCCGAGGCCGAACAGGCCATCGCGCTGCGCACCGCCGAAATGGCGGCCAAGGGGCAGGGCACGGCCGACATGAGCGCGCCCGAAAACCAGCAGCGGCTGCAGATGGGCGTGTTCCCGGAGGGCTGCGAGATCGTGCCCAACCCCTACAACCGCATTCCGGGCTTTTTCATCCGTGACCACACCTTCGTGCCGGGCTTCCCGGTGATGGCGTGGCCGATGCTGGAATGGACGCTCGACACGCGCTATCGTGCGTTGCAACATACGCGCCGCCACGCCGAGCATTCCTTCCTGGTGTTCAGCATGCCGGAATCCCGCATCACGCCGGCCATGCAGATGGTGGAAACACGCTGGCCCGGCGTGCGCGCCTTCAGTCTGCCCAGCGTCGGCGAAGCCGGCGGCACGCCGCACATCGACCTGGGCGTGAAGGGCGAGCCCGAGGCGGCGGCCGAGGCATTGGCGTTTCTGCGAGCCGAAGTGTTGCGCCTGGGCGGCAAGCTGGCGCCGCCCGCGGCCTGAGGACAGATGCTGGCCGAATCGGGGAGTGTCCCCGATAGGCCGGCCAAAAAACGGTTGCCAAATGGCTCCGTAAATTTCACAATACGGGAAAGAACTGTTTGCTGCGTTGCCGCAAGTTTGGTCTTCCGGTGGCGCGGCGCGAGCCCTTTCCCCGCCTATGTCCCGCCCTTCCTCCACTCGCAACGCCCTGGATGCCGAAACCGACGGCGCCTCGGGCAGTCCCATCGCCATCCAGGTCATCGAGCGCGCCATGCGCCTGCTCGACGCGCTGGCCGCGCAGCCTGATCCCGTCACGCTCAAGGAACTGTCCGCGACCACCGGCCTGCACGCCTCCACCGCGCACCGCATCTTGAACGACCTGGTGGTGGGGCGCTACGTCGAGCGGGTGGACAACGGCCTGTATCAGCTGGGCATGCGTTTGCTTGAACTGGGCTCGCTGGTCAAGGGACGGCTCAACGTGCGCGAGGCGGCCATCGCCGCCATGCGATCGCTGCACAAGCTGACGGGGCAGACCGTCAACCTGTCGGTGCAGCAGGGCGACGAGATCGTCTATATCGACCGCGCCTGGAGCGAGCGTTCCGGCATGCAGGTGGTGCGCGCCATTGGCGGCCGGGCGCCGCTGCACCTGACCTCCACCGGCAAGCTGTTCCTGTCCACCGCCGACACCCGCCAGGTGCGCGCCTATGCGCTCCGTACCGGCCTGGCCGGCCACACCCGCAATAGCCTGACCGACCTGGAGCGCCTCGAACGCGAGCTGGCGCTGGTGCGCCGCCATGGCTATGCGCGCGACAACGAGGAACTGGAACTGGGCGTGCGTTGCATCGCCGCGGGCATTTTCGATGACACCGGCAAGCTGGTGGCCGGGCTGTCGATCTCGGCGCCGGCCGAACGCCTGCAGGACGACTGGATCAAGGCGCTGGTCGATACCGCCGCCAGCATTTCCGAGGCGCTGGGCTACGAGCCCTCGGTGTCCAGCGGCTTCAATGGCCTGGGCATGGCGGCCGAGGCGATGCGCACCTGATACGCCAGCCGCATCCCCAACGAAAAAGCCCCGCGGTTTCAGCAACCGAGGGGCTTTTTCACTGCCGGGGACAGGATGTCCACCAGGCGCGATAGGCAGCGCAGGCCCCGCCTGGCGGGACTCCAGGCTTACTGCTGTTCGACGCCGGCCTTCTTGAACAGCTCGGCCCATTGCGGGACCTGCTGCTTGACCTTGGCCTCCAGCGCCTGCGGGTTGGCTTCCTTGGTCAGCACCGTCGCGCCCAGTTGCTTCATGCGCTCCTGGAACTTGGGGTCGGCCAGGCCGGCCTGCAGGCTCTTGACCAGCTTGTCGACCACCGGCTTGGGCGTGCCCTTCGGCACCCACATGCCATGCCAGATACCCACTTCGAAACCCTTGAAGCCGGACTCGTCCATGGTGGGCAGCTTGGGCAGGGTGGGCACGCGCTGCAGGCTGGTGACGGCGTAGGCCTTGACCTTGCCGCCGTCGATCTGCTGCGTGGTGTTGGTGGTCTGGTCGCACAGCAGGTCCACCTGCTTGCCCAGCAGGTCGTTCATGGCCGGCGCCGTGCCCTTGTACGGGATGGTCAGCAGTTGCACGCCCAGGGCCTCGACCAGCATGGTGCCGCACAGGTGGCTGGCGGCGCCGATGCCGGCATTGGCCAGCGAGACCTTGTCCTTGTTCTTTTTGACGTAGTCGGCCAGTTCCTGGATGGTGTTGGGCGGGAAGTCCGAGCGCGCGATGATGGTCATCGGCACGTCGACCACCAGGCCGATGGGCTCGAAGCTCTTGTAGGGGTCGTACCCCGGATTCTTGTACAGCGAGGGCGCGGTCGAGAAGCCGGCGTGCATCAGCAGCACGGAATAGCCGTCCGGCTGCGAGCGGGCGACCTGCGTGGTGCCGATCGTGCCACCCGCGCCACCCTTGTTTTCGACCACGACAGTCTGGCCCAGGGATTGCCGCATGGCTTCAGCCAGCGAACGCGCGACGTTGTCCGTCGGGCCGCCAGCGGCGAAAGGCACCACCATGTTGATGGGGCGTTCCGGATATTCCGCGTGGGCGGCGCCGGCCGCGAGCATGGCGCTGGCCGCGAGCAGGGCCGAAAGCGTGCGGGGGATGAGGGTCATGAAGTCTCCAATTGCAGGGTTTTGCTTGCTGCGATGTGTTTTTGACCGCTGACTTATCGTTTGTGTTTGTCTGTCATCAGCGTGCAAGCAGTGTAGAAAAGAATTGATACGCCGTCATGTCCGGTATTTCCCGAATCATGGGAAATCCTTGTGCTGGATCAAATCGGCACCGGCGCCTGCACTGTTAATGTGCAAATAGTTGTTGCGTTGCACCAATATTGCTTGACAAGGTTTTTTTGGCCCGTAGAATGTCAATTGTGCAGTGCATCAAACGGGCCGGCGGTAGCTTGTAGTACCAGTTTCCGCGCACGTTCCTTATTTCGTCGCAGACACCATCCTTACCTGCCGGACAGCCTCCGGCTACCCCTAAAAGGAGCAATTCTATGAGCGCTATCCCGCAACAAGTCCTGGACCGTCAAAAAGCCAGCATCAACACTTTCGTGGCCGCCCAGTCGGCTGTGTTCGCCGGCTTCGAAAAGCTGGTCGAACTGAACCTGAAGGTCGTGCGCGCCACCCTGGACGAAGTCGCCCAGAAGTCGCAGCAAGCCGCCGACGTCAAGGATCCGCAGGAAGCCGCGGCGTTCGCCTCGGGCCTGCTGCAACCGGGCGCCGAAAAGGCCCTGGCCTACACCAAGCACGTGTATGACATCGTGGCCGGCGTGCAGGGCAACCTGGTCAAGCTGACCGAAGAACAGATCGCCGAAGGCCAGCAGCAGCTGACCGACGCCGTCGAGCAGTTCTCCAAGAACGCCCCCACGGGTTCGGAAAGCGCCGTCGCCCTGATCAAGTCCTCGCTGGCCACTGCCAACAGCGCCTACGATTCGCTGACCAAGGCCGCCAAGCAGGCCGCCGAAGTCGCCGAGTCGAACCTGAACGCCGCCGCCAACGCGACCTTCAAGGCCGCGACGGACGCCGCCGACGCCGCCACCAAGGTCGCCAGCCGCAGCCGCCGCAGCGCCTAAGTATTTGGCGCAGCGGTGCTGCGCAAATTGCAGTTATGTAGTACTGTTGAGTGACAGAGCAGAGCTGGAATTAGGGCCACCCCTCGGGGTGGCCTCTTTTTTTGCCTGTCGTCCGCTTGCCGTAGTTGGTGCGCAAGGCTGCCGTTCAGCGGCGGACGGCCCGCACGCACTCGCCCACCAGGGCGGGGCCGCGATAGATCAGTCCCGTATAGAGCTGCACGGCATCGGCGCCGGCCTGCATTTTCTCGCGTGCCTGCTGCCCCGACAGCACCCCGCCCACGCCGATGATCGCCAGGCTGTCGCCCAGGCGCTCCTTCAGGCGCCGGATCACCGCCAGCGACAGTTCATGCACCGGCGCGCCGGACAGGCCGCCCGCTTCCTCGGCGTGCGCCATGCCATTGACCGCGTCGCGCGACAGCGTGGTGTTGGTGGCGATGACGCCATCGATGCCGTGGCGGGGCAGGGTGTCGGCAATGGCGTCGATCTGCTCGACCGTCAGGTCGGGGGCGATTTTCACCGCCATCGGCACGCGCCGCTGGTGCTGGTCTTCAAGCGCGCGGCGCTTGTCCGCCAATTGCCCCAGCAACGCCGAGAGTTCGTCCCCGCCTTGCAGTGCCCGCAGGTTCTTGGTGTTGGGCGACGAAATGTTCACCGTCACGTAATCGGCATGCGGGTACACGCCCGCCAGCCCGATCAGGTAGTCGTCTGCCGCGCGCTCGATCGGCGTGTCGGCGTTCTTGCCGATGTTCAGGCCGAGGATACCGCCCTGCTTGCGCCATTGGCTGCGCTGCACGTTGGCCAGGAATGCGTCCAGGCCCTGGTTGTTGAACCCCAGGCGATTGATCAGCGCATTGGCGCGTGGCAGCCGGAACATGCGCGGCTTGGGATTGCCGGGTTGCGCGCGCGGGGTCACGGTGCCCACTTCGATGAAACCGAACCCCAGGTTGCCCAGGGCGTCGATATACGCGCCATTCTTGTCCAGGCCGGCCGCCAGTCCGATGGGGTTGGCCAGATGCATGCCCATCAGCGTGCATGGCGCCTCGGGCTGCGCATGCAGGAGCTTGCGCGTGGCGCCGCATTCATAGGCCCGTTGCAGCCCCGACAGGGTGACTTCGTGGGCGGTTTCCGCGTCCATGGCGAACAGCGCCGGGCGGGCCAGGGGATAGGCGTGGAAGAGGATCGACATGGAGCGGGATTGTAGAACGTCTTTGGGCGCGCCCGCCGCCGCGGGTCAGGCGGCGCGATCGTCGGCGCCGCCGGCCGGTGCCGGAGGCTCGCCCCAGGCGCCGTCGATCAGGTACTGGGCGGGATGGAAGCTTGCCTTGTAGGACATCTTGCGGCTGTCCTCGATCCAGTAGCCCAGGTAGAGCCAGGGCAGGTTGAGGGTGCGGCACTGCTCGATCTGCCACAGGATGCTGTAGGTGCCCAGGCTGCCGGGCACGTCGGGGTCGTAGAAGGTGTAGACGGACGACAGGCCGTCGTCCAGCACGTCGATGATCGACACCATCATCAGCACGCCGCCCGGGTCACGGAATTCGACCAGGCGGGTATTGACGCGGCTGGTCAGCAGGAACTGCGCGTACTGGGTGCGGCTGTCCTCGTCCATGCCGCCGCCTGGGTGGCGGCCTTGCTGGTAGCGGGTATAGAGACGGTAGTGTTCGGGCGACCAGGCCAGCTCCGCCACGAACGACTGCAGGTCGCGGTGGTCGCGCCAGGCCCGGCGCTGGCTCCGGTTTGGCGCGAAGCCGGCGGTATCGACCCGCACCGGCACACAGGCGTGACAGTTGTCGCAATGCGGGCGATAGGTGAACAGGCCGCTGCGGCGAAAGCCCTGCTCGACCAGTTGCGAATAAGTGCCGGCATTGATCAGGTGGCCGGGCGCGGCGACCTGCGACCGGGCCTGGCGTCCTGGCAGGTAGCTGCAAGGGTAGGGCGCGGTCGCGTAGAACTGCAGCGTGGAGAAAGGTAATTCTTTTAGCTGGCTCATTTGGAATCCCGGTGTCCGGCGCCAAGTCCGTGACGGGGACGACTACATAGTAACGCCTAACCCGCGATCCGATGTGGCCAGGGGACGCATGAACGCCGCGGCCAGGGCGGCGCCCGTCGTGCCGCGGCTAGCCTGCCGAGGCCGCGAACGGAATCAGCCGCCCGGTGCTGTCCAGCCTGCCGGGCGCCCAGGCGATGGCGGGCCGCGAGGTCGCCGCGCGGATGTGCGCCAGGAAGCGCGAGCGCGGGATCGGCCGGGCGCCCAGGCTGGCCAGGTGCCGTGTCTGCTGCTGGCAGTCGATCCACTGCACCCCCTGGGCGCTGACATAGCGCACCAGGTAGGCCAGCGCGATCTTGGAGGCGTTGGGCGCGCGCGTGAACATCGATTCGCCGAAGAACATGCGCCCCAGGCTGATACCGTACAAGCCGCCCGCCAGTTCGCCGTCGATCCAGGTTTCGACGCTATGGACGTAGCCGGCTTCGTGCCAGGCGCGGTATGCCTGGCGCATGGCGGCGGTGATCCAGGTGCCCGGCTGGCCCTCGCGGGGCGCGGCGCATTCGGCCATGACGGTGGCGAAGGCGGTGTCCACCCGTACCTCGATGCGCGGCGCGGCCTCGTGTTCGTGGCTGGCGACCTGGCGCAGCAGCTTGCGCAGCGAGTGCGAGGGGGCGAAGTCCTGGCAGGCCAGCACCATGCGCGGGTCGGGGCTCCACCAGAGGATCGGCTCGCCCTCGGAATACCACGGGAAAATGCCGTTGGAATAGGCCTGGACGAGGCGATCGATGGACAGGTCCGCGCCAGCCGCCAGCAGCCCGTCCGGATCCGTCAGGGCGAATTCGGCTGGCGGGAACGGCGTGTCTGCGGCGAGCCAGGGCAGCTTCAACGGTGCGATTCTAAGGTGTAGTGGTGAGGGCCGAACGTGCCGCGCTTGCGGTCCTCGAAGTAGCGTTGCAGCGTGGTCGCCACGGTGCGGAACGCCAGGTCGTCCCAGGGAATGTCGGCCTCGTCGTAGAAGCGGGCTTCCAGGCTCTCGGGGCCGGGATCCAGCTCGGGGCCGAGGACTTCGGCCAGGTAGAAGACGTGCACCTGTTCGATCTGCGGCACGTCGATGATGGTGTAGATGTCGCCCAGGCGGATACGGGCGCCGGATTCCTCCAGCGTTTCGCGGCCGGCGCCCTGCGCGGTGCTTTCGCCCAGTTCCATGAAGCCGGCCGGCAGCGTCCAGGTGTTGTAGCGCGGCTCGATCGCGCGGCGGCACAGCAGCACGCGGTTGTCCAGCACAGGCACCGTGCCGACCACCAGGCGCGGATTCTGGTAATGGATGGCGCCACAGTGGTCGCAGATGTCACGTTCGCGGTTGTCGCCCTCGGGCACCCGGCGGTTCACGGGCGAGCCGCATTGGCTGCAGAAATTCGCACGGCGCGGCGCGGGGAAATATTCGAGGGGCGATTTGGCGGTCATGGATACGATTCTAACGGCTGCGGCGCCGGCTGGCGCGCCGCGCGGGCGGAGTCGGCGCGTTGCCACCGAAGCGCGTTTCCAGGTGTTCGACGAAGGAACGCACCTTGGGCGACAGGAAGCGGCGATGGGGATAGGCCGCGTACATGGAAATCGGGGTGTGGACATAGTCCTGCAGCAGGGCGACGAGGCGGCCGGCGCGCACGTCATCGCCCACCAGGAATTCCGGTTGCAGGATCACGCCGTGCCCGGCCAGCGCCGCGGTGCGCAGCACGTCGCCGTTGTTGGCGCGCAAGGCCGCGTTGACCCGCACCAGGTGGCTGACGCCGTCCTTCTCGAAATGCCATTCGTTGCCGGTGCTGGCGTAGGCATAGTGCAGGCAGCGGTGCTGTTTCAGGTCTTCGGGGACGAGGGGCACGCCATGGCTTTCCAGGTAGGCCGGCGCGGCGCACACCAACAGTTGCTGCGGGGCCAGCGGCCGCGCCACCAGGGATGAATCCTGCAGCGGGCCGATGCGCACCGCGACGTCATAGCCGTCCTCGACCAGATCGACCACGCGGTCGTTCAGGTCCAGGTCGATCACCACGTCCGGATAGCGCAGCAGATATTCCGCGATGGCGGGGCCCAGGTGCAGGATGCCGAACGATACCGGGGCGCTGATGCGCAGGCGGCCGCTCGGAGCCTGGCCTTCGGCCTGCAGCGACAACTCCAGGTCGGTCACTTCGGCCAATATCGGCCGCACGCGCTCGTAGAAGGCGCGGCCGGCGTCGGTCATGCTGAGCTTGCGGGTGGTGCGATTGAGCAGGCGCACGCCGTACTTCTCTTCCAGGAAGGCGATCTGCCGGGTCACCACCGAGCGCGCCTGGCCCATCTTGTCGGCGGCCGCCGCGAAGGAGCCCAGTTCGACGACCCGGACATAGGTCTGCATGGCGGTATGGGTGTCCATGATTGTTTCCTAATGGGGAACAATAAGTTGCGATTTTGCATGTTTATCTTTGTTTTTGGAATCGCAAGAATAGCGGCCATCAAGAATCTTCCCGTCCTGGGCGATTCGCTCCCGGAGAATGCAATGATCGATACCCGTACCGCGCCGTATGCCGCGCTTTTGCTCCGCATCGCGCTGGGCGTGATGTTCCTGGCCCACGGCTTGACCAAGCTGCTGGTGTTCACGCTGCCGGGCACCGCGCAGTTCTTCGCCAAGATCGGGTTCGCCGGTTGGCTGGCCTATCCCGTGACCTTCTTTGAAATTGGCGCTGGCGCGCTGTTGATCCTCGGCGTGTGGCCGCGCTGGATCGCCGTGATCGCGGCGGTGCAGTTGTTTGTCGCGTCCAGCGTCCACTTCGGCAACGGCTGGGGTTTCGGCAACCCGGGCGGCGGCTGGGAATATCCGGTGTTCCTGGCCGTGGCTGCCGCGGTGCTGGCGCTGCTGGGCGACGGCAAGTTCGCGTTGCTCAAGAGCGGCCGCGGCTGATCGCCCCGCGCATCAAACTGTCTACTGGATTGGGCATCGTCCCCGGCGCGGCCGGCCCTAGAATGGGCCGGCCGCCTTGGCTTACCTGGAGATCCCATGTCACCCGTTATGCGAGTCCTTGCTGCCGTCCTGTTCGCGGCCGCCCTGTCGTCCACCGCCCAGGCCTCGCCCGAGCAGGAAGCCGCCAACAAGGCGGCCGTGCTGGCCTTCTACGAGAAGGGCCTGAACCAGAAGGACGCGGATGCCGCCTTGCGCTATCTGGGCGACCGCTACGTGCAGCACAACCCCAACGCCGCCGACGGGCCCGAGGGATTCCGCAAGTTCGTCGCCTTCTTGCGCGACAAGTACCCGCAGTCCAGAAGCGAGATCAAGCGTGTCTTCACCGATGGCGACTACGTGATCCTGCACGTGCACGCGGTGCGCGAGCCGGGCACGCGCGGCAACGCCATCATCGACATCTTCCGTCTCGAAAAGGGCAGGATCGTCGAGCACTGGGACGCGGTCCAGCCGATCCCCGAGCAGTCCGCCAATGGCAATGGCATGTTCTGAACGGCATGCGGCGCGGCGCGCGGCCGCAGTGGGGGGTGAGATTCAGGCGGTGGGATTTGCCTGGAAGCCGAGCACCAGCGGCACGTCGGCGCGCTCGACCTGCCGCAATGGCGCGGCGGGATAGGCGCCGGGCAGCGTGACGGGCAAGGGATGCGAGCCCGCCAGCGATTCCACGGCGTCCAGCAATGGCACGCCGTCGGACGTGGTCAAACGGTCCATCAGCGCGGGCAGATCGCGGTCCAGCACGATGCCGGGCCCTTGCGGCGCCATGGCATACAACTGTCCGGCGTCATCGAGCCACCAGGCGGTGATGGTATCGACCGGTGCGTCGGTATGCGTGACCAGGCTGCCGCCATCATCGCCCAGGCGCAGCACGTATGGCGCCGCGTCCAGCCGCACGAACACGCGTTGCGGCCCGTTCTGGAAATACCAGCGGCCATCGTTGTCGCGTTCGTAATTGCGGTTGATGAATCCCAGGATCTGCGGGTTGGTGATCGATTCGCCCGCGCCGCCTTGCGCGGCCTGTCCCTGGGGATGCAGACGCCAGCGGCCGCGCGCGTCCAGCGACAGCCAGCCGAATACCGCCGGCACGTCGGGCCAGCGGGCAATGGCGTCTTTCACCAAGGGGTCCATGGTCAGGGGCGAATGATGATGGGGGGCGGGTTGATGACGATGGCGGGCGCCGGCATCGCCGGCACCAGAACCGGCTGGGGCGCGTAGCCATAGCGGTAGTCGTCGCGGCATTTACGCTTTTCGCGATAGTCGCCGTTGCGTTTCCATTTGCGCTCGACTTCGCAGGCGCCATCCCAATATTTCTCTTTATACTCGCCGCGGCCATGCCCATGTCCATGGCGATGGTGATGGCGATCGGAATCCGCTTCGGCGGCCAGCGGCGCCAGCGTCATCAAGGCGGCGGTGGACAATGCCAACAACGTAGGGGAGGGGCGGCGGGATTTTTGATTGTTGAGCATGGGAGCGTCGTCAAATGAAAACGGCGTCACCATAGCAATCAATCGATTGACCGGGCGTAGGGATGGGTAACGAGATGCAGGGGGGATTGCAGGGAAGGTACTGGAGGCGCAAGCCGGAATCGAACCGACGTACACGGATTTGCAATCCGCTGCATAACCACTCTGCCATTGCGCCAGTACTGCAAGAAAAAAGGAAGCTCGGTATAGGCCGGTGCTTCCTTTTTGTATTTGGAGCGGGAGACGAGTCTCGAACTCGCGACCTCAACCTTGGCAAGGTTGCGCTCTACCAACTGAGCTACTCCCGCGGGGGCACTGCGTTCTGGTGTGTTGCCAGTATGTTGCCGGTATTGCTGCCGACACATCGACACGTTCTGAAAGAGCCCGTGTCCACCAAAGACAGCGATTATACACAGTTTTTAGGACTTGTGCGGGCTCGGCGTTGTTCTATCGGAAAAAGCCGCCGCGGCATCGCGCGCGTTGCCGGCGAGCAAGTCTCGCTCGCGCATGGCGCGTCCATTGCCGCTCGTGGCTCGCCTCGTCTATCGCGGTCCACCCATTGCGGTTCGATCCTTGCGCATGTCGAATCGGCAGCCGCGCGACCAAGAGTTGCCGCTACGACGCGATGTTGCGGCGGGCATTGGTTTGGGGGCATTGCCTGGGAGCGCTGCGGGGGAGGGGGGACGGTGAGGGGGGGGCTGCTGAGCGGACCCGATTGTGGTCCAGGCGGCTTTGGCGATCCCGGCGGTGGGGTCCAATGATGGGGTGGCATTCAGCCAACGACGCATCGACTGGAGCGGGAGACGAGTCTCGAACTCGCGACCTCAACCTTGGCAAGGTTGCGCTCTACCAACTGAGCTACTCCCGCGCGGGCACTGCTTTGAAGAGGCGTGAGTATACAGGATTTTCACATGTGGTCAACGAAGGCAGGGCGCGGCCTTCGGAGAGCGCGTGGCATGGAGCCGCCGCGGTCGGGTCGCCGCATGGCCCAGGCCGAATGACGTTTCTTGGCGCTTTCTTCGCCTTGGCGACTGGCCGCAATATGCAGCCATGCGGCGATGTCGTCCGCAGGTCATCCCACCAAGGTGTTTCTGAAATGAGCCAGCGTCTGAATTACTTCCAGGTTTCCGCCGAACTGTCCAAGCACTACCTTGACTTCAGCGCCTCGCTGAAAAAGAAGGCGGTGATCAAGGAGTTCAACGACCTGGTGACCATTCGCGCCTCGCAGATCAACGGCTGCGGTTTCTGCCTGGACATGCACATCAAGCAGGCCAGGATAGCCGGCGAGCGCGAGTTGCGCCTGCACCATATCGCCATCTGGCGCGAATCCCCGCTGTTCAGCGCGCGAGAAAGAGCGGCGCTGGAATGGACCGAGGCCTTGACGGTGCTGCACCCGCATGGCGTGTCCGACGCGGTGTACGAGCAAGTGCGTGCCCAACTGTCCGAAGAGGAAATCTCGGATCTGACTTTCCTGGTCGTGGGCATCAACGGCTGGAACCGCTTGAATGTCGCTTTCCGCACCGTACCGGGCTCTGCGGATGTCGCCTTCGGCCTGGACAAGGCCGGCCTGGATTGAACCCGCGGCAATGCCCGCGCCGCTCCTTCCGGGGCGGCAGGCCGGGCGCGCTACATCAGTTCGAGTATGCGCCGGCCGAGTCGCTCGGCGCGGTCCTGCGACTCGATGTTGGTGAAGCTCATCAGCAGGCCCGAACCGCATGACGCGGCGGTAGCCCAGCGCGACAGCGCGTGCGCGTAGAGGCCATTGCTGAGCATGCGCCGCGCCAGTTCGCGGTCGGTATGGCACCCCTTCATGCGAACCAGCAGGTGCATGCCGCCCGGCTGTGGATCGATCGGCATGCCAGGGCCGAAAACCTTGGCCAGGCCCGCCGCCGTGGCATTGCGCCGTTCCGCGTAGAGCCTGCGCATGCGCTGGATGTGGCGGGCAAAATGTCCCTCCGTCATGAAGGCGCTGACCAGCGCCTGGGTCAGCCCGGGAATGCCGTTGCCCAGCACCCGGTTGACGATCTCGAAGCGCTGCACGAGCGCCGCGGGCGCCACCAGGTAAGCCAGGCGTATGCCGGGGAACATCACTTTGCTGAAAGTGCCTGCGTAAAGCACGCGGCCGTGGCGATCCAGGCTCTTGAGCGCCGGCAGCGGCCGGCTGACATAGCGGTACTCGCCGTCGTAATCATCCTCCACGATCCAGCGCTGGTGGCGCTCGGCCCAATCCAGCAATGCCTGGCGCCGGGTCAAGGACAACGTTACGCTCAGCGGGCTCTGGTGCGCCGGTGTGACGATCGCGGCGCGCGCCTGGGGAGCCAGGGCGATGCCTTGCGACACGATGACGCCTTCGCTGTCGACCTCCACGGGCGCGAACGTCAGGCCCGAGTGCTTAAGCAGTTCGCGCGTGGGCGGATAGCCGGGGTCTTCCACCCAGACCTGGTCGCCTGGTTGCAGCAGCGCCTGGATCACCAGGTTGAGGCTCTCGCGATAACCCGATGTGATGAATACTTGGTCCGGGGTGCAATGGATGCCGCGCGCGACCTGCAGGTGGGCGGCGATGGCGGTGCGCAATGCGGGCAAGCCGTCGGCGGGCGGGTAGGACAGGTCGGCCGCCTGCGTGGCGCGCAGGTGCCGGGCGCCGAGCCGCGCCCAGATCTTGCGCGGAAAGGCATCCAGCGCGGGCAGTCCCATCTGGAACGGCAGCGGTTCCGGCGGCTGGCGCCAGGTGTCGGGGTCCGGCCGCGCGGGCGGCGGCGACGGTCTGGCCGCCGGTTGGGCCTGCAGGCCGGGGGTGACCACGGTGCCGGCCTGGCCGCGCGGCTGCACGTAGCCTTCCGCGTGCAGCAGCGAGTAGGCCATTTCGATCGTGCCGCGCGCCACTCCCAGGTCCTTGGCGAGCGCGCGCGCCGAGGGGATCCGGTCGCCCGGCTTGAGCGTGCCCTGGGTGATCGCGCCCCGGAAGCGTTCATAGACCTGGCGGTACAACGGCTCGCCGCTGGTCGCGGGCGGCAGGCTGGCAAGAGGCGGGGGCATCATGGCCTAGTTGAAAGATCAATTTATGGTTCTTCAAATTATGGCATGGCTTCCCTAGCATGGTGTCTGTTCCCGCCGTCGCGGCGGGAGGCTTCATTTAGGACAGGACCGTCATGAGTCATCAGGAAATCCGTCACATCGAAACCGCCGGGGAGCTGCGCGCCTGCTTCCCGGTGATGCGGGAGTTGCGCCCGCACCTGGCCGGCGAGGCCGATTTCGCCGATCGCGTCGCGCGCATGCGCGGCGAGAACTACGCCTTGCTGGCGGTGTGGGAGGAGGGCGTACCCGTGGCGCTGGCCGGCTACCGCTTTCAGGAAAACCTGATCTACGGGCGCTTTCTCTATGTGGACGATCTGGTCGTCACCGAGCGCAGTCGCGGGGCGCGCCATGGCGCCAGCCTGTTGCAAGCGCTGGAGCGCATGGCCCGCGAGGCCGGTTGTGCCAAGCTGGTGCTGGATACCGGCCTGGGCAACGCATTGGCGCAGCGCTTCTACTTCCGGCAGGGGCTGCTGACCGGCGCGATGCGCTTCAGCAAGGTCCTGGGGGAGCAAGCGGCATGAGCGTCCTGCGTTTGACTTGCAGCCCGCGCGGCGCGGATTCCGAAAGCCATCGGTTGTCGCAGTTCATTGTCGATGGCCTGGCGCGGGTCGACGCCGAGCGTGGCCACGACCTGGTCGAGCTCGACGCCAACCGGTTGCCGCATGTGGATGCCGAATACGCCTGGGCGCTGGGCTCATCCCGCGATCCGGACGGCGATCCATCGGGATCGTTGCATCAGTCCGACCGCTTGATCCGGTCCCTGGCCGATGCCGACTACGTCGTCATCGCCACGCCGATGCACAACTACACCGTGCCGTCGGCATTGAAGGTGTGGATCGATCATGTGGTGCGGGTGCGCAGCACATTCAGTGTGACGCGCGAAGGCAAGGTTGGCATCCTCGTGGACAGGCCGGTGTTCGTGGCGGTGTCCTCGGGAGGGCTGTTTTCCGGGCCCGACGCGCGCCAGCCTGATTTCCTGACGCCCTACCTGAAGGCGGCGCTGGCCACCATCGGCCTGAAGCGGCTGGCATTCTTCTCGGTGGAAGGCACCGCGATGGGAGGGCAGGCCCTGGAGGCGGCCCGCTTGCGAGCCCAGGCGGATATCGCCGCGCATTTCGCGGCGTCCCCGTTCCGGGCCGACCTGCTATCTGCCTAGGGTTCCATCCACACGTCTTCGTGGCCTCGGGGCGTCGATGATGAATCGCGCGCCGGGGCGACGGGCGCAGGTCGTCGACGCCTCCAGGCAGCAGCGCGGCCAGGTGCGCGGCCGATGATCCAGCCGATGGTGTCCGCGCGCGATCGAACGGCAGCGAGGAAGAGAGAGTGTGAGGGTGGTCGTGGAAATGAAAAAAGGGCCCGCAGGCCCTTTTTCATCATGCGCAGTGTGAAGACGCTGCGCAAAAAATCTGGAGCGGGAGACGAGTCTCGAACTCGCGACCTCAACCTTGGCAAGGTTGCGCTCTACCAACTGAGCTACTCCCGCATGGGCTTGCATGTCCGGCGCCGTGGCGCACTTTTCAGTGGCGCCGCCGGCCTTTCAGCCTGCAAACCATTTCTTATTGCCAACCGCTTTCGCGATTGCCTGATCAACTTGGTTATCGATCAGAAGGCGCGCATTCTACATGATTTTTTTCGATCGTGCTTGCCGTCGCTAATTTCAGGCGCATGTTTCATCGCTTGTTTGCCAGGGCCAGCGGATCGCTTCAAGCGCTTTAAGCTTTACGCCGCCGGGGTTGAATCGGCTGGCAAGCTCAATCAAGTAATATGAGCGAAGACAGAAAATATAGCATACCCAATAGTATCCATGTCAAATCCCTCCGCTACGGCGCCCGTGTTGACCGCTGCGCCGCAGGATCTTTCCGGGCTCAATACCCTCGGCCTGGTGTCCATGGCCCAGGCCTGCGTGACGCTGGACGATGTCGCGCAATTGCCGTCCTTGTCCGAGTTGGCCGCGGGCCATGCCTCGTTGCTGGTGCTGGGCGGCGGCAGCAATCTGGTGCTGCCCGAGGCCGTGCCCGGCCTGGTGGCGCGGGTGGCGTTGCGCGGTGTGCGCCTGCTGCGGGCGGAGCCCGATGCCTGGCTGGTGGAGGCCGCCGGCGGTGAAACCTGGCATGGCTTCGTCGCCGAGTGCGTCCGGCAGGGCTGGGACGGTCTGGAAAACCTGGCCCTGATCCCGGGCACCGTGGGCGCGGCGCCGGTGCAGAACATCGGTGCCTATGGCGTCGAGCTGGCCGACCGCTTCCACAGTTTGACGGCCTGGGATGTGCGCGCGGGCCGCTACGTGGAGATGACCGCCGCCGACTGCCGCTTCGCCTATCGCGACAGCGTGTTCAAGCATGAGCCGCCCGGCGGCTGGGTCATCGTGGCGGTGCGCTTGCGCCTGCCGCGGCCGTGGCGTCCGGTGCTGGCATATCCCGACTTGCAGCGTCATCCGGGCCTGGTCGCGGGGGAACCGACCGCGCGCGCCATCTTCGATGCGGTCTGCGAGATCCGGCGCGCCAAGTTGCCGGATCCCGCCGTTACGGGCAATGCCGGCAGCTTTTTCAAGAATCCCATCGTCGCGGCCGCGCAGCGTGATGCGCTGCTCGAGCGTTTCCCAGGGCTGGTTTCCTATGCGCAACCGGACGGGCGTTTCAAGCTTGCCGCGGGCTGGTTGATCGATCAATGCGGCTGGAAAGGACGCCAGCTGGGCGCCGCCGGCGTGCATGATCGGCAAGCGCTGGTGCTGGTGAATCGCGGCGGCGCCACGGCGGCCGACATCATGGCGCTGGCGCGTGCGATCCAGGACGCGGTCATGGATCGCTATGGCGTGGCGCTGGAACCCGAACCCGTGGTCGTGTGAAGCCGCCGGCACACAAATGAAAAAGGACCCGTGCGGGTCCTTTTTCATGGTGGCGGCCGGGCTCAGAGCCCCAGCACCGCCTGCATGTCGTACAGGCCGTTGTGCTTGCCTTCCAGGAAGCGCGCCGCGCGCAGCGCGCCTTCGGCGTAGGTGGCGCGGCTGGCCGAGCGGTGCGTGATCTCGATGCGTTCGCCGATGCCGCAGAATGACACGGTGTGGTCGCCGACGATGTCGCCGCCGCGCAGCACCGAGAAACCGATGGTGCCCGGCTTGCGCACGCCGGTGTCGCCGTGGCGGCTCCACGTGGCCACGTCGGGCAGGGCGACGTCCCAGGCCGAGGCGATGGTCTCGCCCATCTTGAGCGCGGTGCCCGAGGGGGCGTCGACTTTGTTGCGGTGGTGGGCCTCGAAGACCTCGACGTCATAGCCCGAATTCAGGATGCGGGCGGCCATGTCCAGCAGCTTGAGCGTGGCGTTCACGCCCACGCTCATGTTGGGCGCGAACACGATGGCGGTTTTCTGCGCGGCCACTTCGATGGCGGCGCGGCCGTTGTCGTCGAAGCCGGTGGTGCCGATGACGGCCTTCACGCCCAGCCTGGCGCAGGCCTGCAGGTGTTCCAGCGTGCCCTCGGGGCGGGTGAAATCGATCAGGCAGTCGGCGTTGGCCAGGGCGGCCAGGTCATCGGTGATGGCGACGCCGGTCTGCTGGCCCAGCGGGGCGCCCGCGTCCTGGCCCAGCGACGGCGAACCCTGGCGGTCGAGCGCGACCGCCAGTTGCAGGCCGTCGGCCTTCAGGACGGCGTCGATCAGCATCTGGCCCATACGGCCGCTGGCGCCGGCGATAGCAATACGCATGAAGAAAATCCTTGGGTTAGCGCAGCGGCTCGGGCGCGTTGCCGGGCTGGCCGGGGTATTGGTTCATCGGGCTGGTGGGGGCGGCGGCGTCGCGCTTCTTCTGTTCTTCTTCCTGCTTGAGCCGGGCCTCGTCCTCGCTCAGGCGCTTGTCGGCCTTTTCGTCGGCGGCGGCGCTGGGCGTGTTGATCTGGTAAGGCTGCAGGTCGGGCTGCTTGTCGCCTTCCCAGCGGGTCAGCCGGTCATTCTCGAACCAGACCGTGAACTTGCGTTCCTGGGGCTCACCGTAGCCGGGCTTGTAGTAGTAAGGGTAGTCCCAGCGATTGGCGTGCAGCACGCTGGTCAGCGTGGGACTGCCCAGCGCGAAGCGCACCTGCTCGCGCGTCATGCCCGGCTGCAACAGCGCGACCTGTTCCTGGGTGATCCAGTTGCCTTGCTGGACACCGGCCTTGTAGGGGAAGCCCCACTTGTCCCCCGTGCAGCCGGCGAGGGCGACGGCCAGGGCGGCGATGGCCAAACCGGTCTTGAGCGAGCGGGAAGGAATTCGTGCAATCATGGACACTACGCGCCCCTATTATTTGGAAGCAGACAAAACCGTTATCATAAAGGTTTCATAAGGATAGTTCTGCGGGGCGGCAGGAATTCTGGGGAGCCGGCTCGCGGTTACCGAGTATCCTTGCCCATGCCAACGCGGACGGAGAGCGATTACACCATGAGCGACCAAAGCGAACTGAAAAACATGGGTTTGAAGGCGACTTTCCCGCGCCTGAAAATTCTTGATATCTTCCGTAAGTCGGACCAGCGCCACCTCAGCGCCGAGGACGTCTACCGTGCCCTGATCGGCGAAAACGTCGAAATCGGCCTGGCCACCGTCTATCGCGTCCTGACCCAGTTCGAACAGGCCGGCATCCTTGCCCGCAGCCAGTTCGACAGCGGCAAGGCCGTGTTCGAACTGAACGACGGCGATCACCACGACCACCTGATCTGCACGAACTGCGGCAAGGTGGTTGAATTCTCCGACCCGGACATCGAAAAGCGCCAGCAAAAGATCGCCAAGGACAACGGCTTCGCGCTGGAAAGCCACGCCATGGTGCTGTACGGCATCTGCGGCAGCTGCCTGAAAGGCCGCTGAGCTTTTTCGCGTCGGACCTGACCGCGGCCGCGCTCGCCGCGAGTCAGTGAAAGCAAAAGCCCCTTCTCCAAGAAGGGGCTTTTTTTATTCCCGGACCGAGTCCGGCTTGGGGAATGGGGATCGCCCGGGCCTGAACCGCCTCAGGCCGGTGCGCGGCCAAAGCCTGCCAGCATTTCGCGGGCGTGCTCGCGGGTGGTGGCGGTGAGCTTGATGCCGCCCAGCATGCGGGCGATTTCCTCGACCCGGGCGCCGTCGTCCAGCTCTTCGATGCGCGAGCGGGTGGTGCCGCGCGATTCGGTCTTGCTGACCAGGAACTGGTTGTTGCCGCAGGCAGCGACTTGCGGCAGGTGGGTGACGCACAGCACTTGGTGGCGCTCGCCCAGTTCGCGCAGCAGCTTGCCGACGGCTTCCGCCACGGCGCCGCCGACTCCGCTGTCGACTTCGTCGAAGATCAGCGTGGGCACGCGCGCGGCGCGGCTGGCGATGACCGACAGCGCCAGCGAGATGCGCGACAGTTCTCCGCCGGACGCGACCTTGGCCAACGGCCGCGGCGTGGTGCCGGCGTGGCCGACCACCAGGAATTCGACGTGTTCATTACCGTGGGCCGACGGCGCGGAGGCGGCCAGCGTGGGTTCGAACTTGCCACCCTGCATGGCCAGTGTCTGCATCGCCTGGGTGACCTGCTTGCCGAGATCCTTGGCGACCTTGCGGCGCGCCGTGGTGAGCTTGGCGGCGGCGGCGTCGTACTGCGCCTGCGCCGCCTGCGCCTGGGCGCGCAGCGCGTCGATGTCGGCGGCGGCCTGCAGGGCCGAGAGCTCGGCATGCAGGCTGTCGCGCAAGGCGCATAGCGCCTCGGGTTCGGTGCGGAACTTGCGCGCCGTCTCGAACACCGCGCTCAGGCGCGCCTCGACGTCGGCCAGCCGGCGCGGATCGAGATCGACGCGGCTGACATAGTTGTTCAGGTCGGACACGGCTTCGCTGATGGCGATGCGGGCCGATTCGAGTTCGTCGTAGATGCCCTGCAGGCCGGTGTCGTGCCGCAGCATCTGCTGGATGCGCTGGTTGGCCACGGTCAGCCGGTGGTGGGCGGAGTCGCCTTCGCCATCGAGTGCGTCCAGGATCTGCGTGGCGCCGTCCAGCAGCGACTGCGAATGCGACAGGCGGGTGTGCTCGGATTGCAGGGCGTCCCATTCGTCCGGCGCAAGGCCGAGACGGTCGAGCTCATCTACCTGCCACTGCAAGCGTTCGCGTTCCGCCGCCAGGCCCGCGGCGTCTTTTTCGGCCAGCTCCAGCTGCCGCGCCAGCGCGCGCCATTGCTTCCAGGCCTGGGCTACCTCCTGGCGCAGCTCGCCGTGGCCGCCATGCGCGTCCAGCAGGTCGCGCTGGGCTTCCGGGCGCATCAGGCTCTGGTGCGCATGCTGGCCGTGGATGTCGACCAGGCTGTCGCCCAGTTCGCGCAATTGCGCCACCGTGGCGGGCGTGCCGTTGATGTAGGCGCGGCTGCGGCCCTGCGCGTCGATCACGCGGCGCAGCGCCAGTTCGTCGTCGGCGTCGATCTCGCGTTCGGCCAGCCAGGCGCGCAGCGCCGGCGGCGTGTCGAAGACGGCGGTGATGTCGGCGCGGGCGGCGCCTTCGCGCAGCACGCTGACGTCGCCGCGCTCGCCCAGAGCCAGCGCCAGCGCGTCGATGAGGATGGATTTGCCCGCCCCGGTCTCGCCGGAGAAGACGGTGAAGCCGGGACCGAAATGGATCTCGGTCTGCTCGACGATGACGAAGTCGCGGATGTGCAGGGTGCGCAGCATGTCGGGGCGCTTACTACTCTACGTTGTCGGTGGCCTGCGGCATCAGGTTCCAGTGCAGCTTGCGGCGCAGGGTGGAAAAGAAGCTGTAGCCTTCCGGATGCACGAAGCGGATGGTGTAGGGCGCGCGCTGCACCACGATACGGTCGCCGGGCTGCAGGTCGGACCAGGTCTGCATGTCGAAATGCACGCTGGCCCCGACTTCGACGCGGCCCATGGCGGTGAGTGTCATGTTCAGCACGCCGCTGTCGGGAATGACGATGGGGCGGTTGGACAGGGTCTGCGGCGCCACCGGCACCAGCACCATGGCGTTCATGCCGGGGTGCAGGATCGGGCCGTTGGCCGACAGCGCATAGGCGGTCGAGCCGGTGGGCGTGGCGATGATCAGGCCGTCGGCGCGTTGCGTGTACATGAAGGCGCCGTCGAGTTCGACGCGCACCTCGATCATGCCGCCGCGCCCGGCGCGGTTCAGCACCACGTCGTTCAGGGCCGAGGCCGCGTACATCTGCTGGTCGCCGCGCCACGCGCTGCCTTCGAGCAGCATGCGCTCTTCGATCTGGAAGTTGCCCTCCAGCACGCGCGTCAGCGCGCCGTGCGCGTCCTGCACGGGAATGTCGGTGATGAAACCCAGGTGGCCGTGGTTGATGCCGACCACCGGCACGCCGTAGGGCGCGAGGTGGCGCGCGGCGCCCAGCACCGTGCCGTCGCCGCCCATGACCACCGCCAGCGACGCATCCTTGCCGATCTCTTCGTAAGTGGCGACCGGGTATTCCGTGAGGCCGGTGTTGCGGGCCGTGTCGGCATCGACGAGCACCTGCCGCCCGGCCTGCGTGAGCGCGTGCGCGAGCGCCCTTAGCGGAGTGGCCAGGCCGGTGTCCTGGTATCTGCCGATCAGCGCGACGGTAGGAAAGTGCATGGTGGCGAGGCGAATCAGAAAAACGAAATCGGTCCGGAATCGGGCCTGTTAGCCGATTATATGGGGCCGCATATCGGCTTGCGGGACAAAAATCGCCTTAATTGGAAAAGATTCCCTAAAATACCCGCTATGGATGACCGCGCACGCGCATTACTGAAAGCGTTGATCGAACGCTACATCGCCGATGGGCAACCAGTCGGCTCGCGGACGCTATCGAAGGTTTTCGATCTGTCGCCCGCGACCATCCGCAACGTCATGGCGGACCTGGAAGAACTGGGCCTGATCCACAGTCCGCACACGTCCGCGGGGCGCATTCCCACGCCCCGTGGCTACCGCATGTTCGTCGATTCGCTGCTGGCGGTGCAGTCCTACCAGCTCGAACCCCACAACATGGGCGACATGCTGGCGGCGGCCGAACCCACCCGCGCGGTCAACGCCGCCGCGGCGCTGCTGTCGAACCTGACCCAGTTCGCCGGCGTGGTGCTGACTCCCAAGCGGGCCCAGGTCTTTCGCCAGATCGAATTCATCCGCCTGTCCGACAAGCGCGTGCTGCTGATCATCGTCACGCCCGACGGCGACGTGCAGAACCGCATCCTGTTCGTGCAGCGCGACTACGCCGAGGCCGAACTGCTGGAGGCGGGCAATTTCTTCAACGTCCATTTCGCCGGCAAGTCCTTCGACGCGGTGCGGCGCACCCTCTCGACCGAACTGGCGCAGTTGCGCGAAGACATCTCCCGGCTGATGCAGGCGGCGGTCGAGGCCAGCGCCGAAGCGGCCGAGGATGGCGACGCCGTGGTCATCTCGGGCGAGCGCAAGCTGCTCGACGTCACCGACATCGCGTCCGACATGGACCGCCTGCGCAAGATGTTCTCGCTGTTCGAGAAAAAGACCGACCTGCTGCAGCTGCTCGACGTGTCGAGCCGGGCGCAGGGGGTGCAGATCTACATCGGCGGCGATTCCCAGCTGGTGCCGATGGAAGAGGTCTCGGTCATCACCGCGCCCTACGGCGTGGACGGCAAGGTGGTCGGCACGCTCGGCGTGATCGGCCCGACCCGCATGGCCTACGAGCGCGTCATCCCGATCGTGGACATCACGGCGCGCCTGCTGTCCAACGCCCTCAGCCACAACCAGTAGTCCCACCCGAACCGACATCCTCCTGGCGGAGGAAGGGGAGTTTTTGTGTTTCTTCGCCTGTTCAAGTATCTCTGGCCTGAACGCTACCTGCCCGAAGCCGAGCAGGAAGACCCCTTCAACGAAGATCCGCCGCCGCGGGTCGAAGGCAAGGTCGGCGTGCTGCTGGTGAACCTTGGCACGCCGGACACCCCTGGCAAGAAGGACATCCGCAAGTACCTGGGCGAATTCCTGTCGGATCCCCGCGTGATCGAAATCCCGCGCTATCTCTGGAAGCCGATCCTGCACGGCCTGGTGCTGACGCTGCGTCCCAAGAAACTGGAGCCGCGCTATGCCGGCGTCTGGCTCAAGGACGGCTCGCCGCTGATGGTCTACAGCCGCCGCCAGGCCGAAGGCGTGCAGGCGGCCTTGAGCGCCGCCGGCGTCGAGGCGGTGGTCGAGCTGGGCATGCGCTACGGCAATCCCTCGATCCCCGACGCCATCTCGCGCTTGCGGGCGCAAGGATGCGAACGCATCCTGACCGTGCCGCTGTACCCGCAGTATGCCGCCAGCACCACCGCCACCGTGGTCGATGCCGTCACGCGCCATGCGGCCCGGCTGCGCGACCAGCCGGAAATGCGCTTCATCAAGCGCTTCCACCAGGAACCCCTCTACCTGGATCCGCTGGCCGCCAGCATCGAGGCGCATTGGCGCGAGCACGGCAAGCCGCAGAAACTGGTCATGAGTTTCCACGGATTGCCGCGTTATTCCATCGAGCTGGGCGATCCGTATTACCGCGACTGCATGGAAACCGCGCGGCTGCTCTCGCAGCGCCTCTCGCTGCCGCGCGAGCAGATCGAAGTGACCTTCCAGAGCCGCTTCGGCACCGCCCGCTGGCTCGAGCCCTATACCGAACCCACCCTCAAGGCGCTGGCCGCCTCGGGTGTGACCGAGGTGGATGTGGTGTGTCCGGGATTTGTGGCAGACTGTCTGGAAACCCTGGAAGAGATCAGCCTGGAGTGCCGCGACGCCTTTCTTGGCGCGGGCGGCAGGCAATTCCGTTACATTCCGGCGCTGAACGACGATCCGGCCTGGATCGCAGGGTTGGCCACTCTGGTGGAACGGCACTTGCAGGGGTGGCCCACGCATTCACGGACTTGAAGGAGAGGGCGCATGCACCATGATCCCAAGACGGGCAAGATTGTGAAAAAGGGGAACGTCAGCACCCCGGTGGACGAGGATCAGGTCGAACACGAGCTGGACGAGGCGCTGGCCGAGACCTTCCCCGCAAGCGACCCGATCGCCATCAACCCGGAACCCGACGACGACCCTGCCGTCGACCGGGCCCTGAAAGACACCTTTCCCGCCAGCGACGCGCCGGCCCCGGCCCAGCCGGGCAAGAAATGACCTGTCGTTGACCGGGCCGGACGGGCATTTTGCCCCCTGATCCTGGGCGTCTGGAGGGGCTCCAGGAAAACGGCGGGCTTTTTGCCGTGGATTCCGCCCCGTCCCAAGGGTGGTCCGCGACGGGGAATATTTGCTTTCCCGGGCTTGAAATAGGGGTATTGGCCCCCATTCATGTCTGCGAAAGCCATTCTTTTTGGAGGATTCCCCATGACGGCACCCAACGAGCCTGTAGATCAGACGCCCGGATTCGGCGATGACGCCGATGCGGCCCCCGCCGCCCAGGACGCCGCGCAGGCCGAGCTGAACGAGTTGCGCGCCCAGCTGGACGCGGCCCAGGCTACCGTCAATGAGCAGCAGGACCAGCTTCTGCGCGTGCGCGCCGAAGCCGAGAACGTGCGCCGCCGCGCCCAGGAAGAAGTGTCCAAGGCGCGCAAGTTCGGCATCGAGTCGTTCGCGGAAAGCCTGGTGCCGGTCAAGGACAGCCTGGAGGCCGCGCTGGCCCAGGCCGACCAGACCGTGGACACGCTGCGCGAAGGCGTCGAAGTGACGCTCAAGCAGCTGGCCGCCGCCTTCGAGCGCAACCTGCTCAAGGAAATCGCGCCGGTCCAGGGCGACAAGTTCGATCCGCACCTGCACCAGGCCATTTCGTCGATTCCCGCCGAGCAGCCCGCCAACACGGTGGTGCAACTGCTGCAGAAAGGCTACGTCATCGCCGATCGCACGCTGCGCCCGGCGCTGGTAGTGGTGTCCGCCGGCCAAGGCTGAGCGGGCGGCGCGCCATGACCGATCCCCGTTTCGACCCGGCGCAGGTCTTCGCGGTCTTCGACATGCGGCATGTCGACTCCGCGGGATTCGACGCGGCCGTGGTCCAGGCGCCGGGATCGGACCTGCGCTGCGTGTTCCTGTGGGGCCAGGATTGCTATAACTGCAATCTCTTCAAGCAGGCGGCATTGCTGCACCAGGAAACCCTGCTGGGCCTGGGCCTGACCTGGTTCGAGGCTGACGTCTACGCCGACGAACCCCTGGGTCGTCGCTTTTCCCTGCATGGCGTCCCCACTTTTGTGCTTTACCGGGCCGGAAAGCGGCTCGGCCGCATTACCGGTTGGCCCGGATTGCCCCAGTTCACGGCGGCGATCCGGCGCCTGCAGGAAACCCCGGCGGAAAATTCCAGCCAGGCGTCTTGAAAAACCCTGCGGGCAGCCCCAGTTATGTGGGGACAGGAAATTTCTCTCCAATTTCACAGATTTATCCAAGGTAACCCGACCATGAGCAAAATTATTGGCATCGACCTGGGCACGACCAACAGCTGCGTGGCTGTCATGGACGGCGGTCAGGTCAAGATCATCGAAAACGCCGAAGGCGCCCGCACCACCCCCTCGATCGTCGCCTACATGGACGACGGCGAAACCCTGGTGGGCGCGCCCGCCAAGCGCCAGGCAGTGACCAACCCCAAGAACACCCTGTACGCGGTGAAGCGCCTGATCGGCCGCAAGTTCGAGGAAAAGGCGGTGCAGAAGGACATCAACCTGATGCCCTATGCCATCGTCAAGGCCGACAACGGCGACGCCTGGGTGGAAGTGCGTGGCAAGAAGATGGCGCCTCCCCAAGTGTCGGCCGACGTGCTGCGCAAGATGAAGAAGACCGCCGAGGACTACCTGGGCGAGGAAGTGACCGAGGCCGTCATCACGGTGCCGGCCTACTTCAACGACAGCCAGCGCCAGGCCACCAAGGATGCCGGCCGCATCGCCGGCCTGGAAGTCAAGCGCATCATCAACGAGCCGACCGCGGCCGCGCTGGCCTTCGGCCTGGACAAGACCGAAAAGGGCGACCGCAAGATCGCCGTGTATGACCTGGGCGGCGGCACGTTCGACGTGTCCATCATCGAAATCGCCGACGTCGATGGCGAAAAGCAGTTCGAAGTGCTGTCGACCAACGGCGACACCTTCCTGGGCGGCGAAGACTTCGACCAGCGCATCATCGACTACATCATCGGCGAGTTCAAGAAGGAACAAGGCGTCGATCTGTCCAAGGACGTGCTGGCCCTGCAGCGCCTGAAGGAAGCCGCCGAAAAGGCCAAGATCGAGCTGTCCTCCAGCCAGCAGACCGAGATCAACCTGCCGTACATCACGGCCGACGCCTCGGGTCCGAAGCACCTGAACCTGAAGATCACGCGCGCCAAGCTGGAAGCGCTGGTCGAGGAACTGATCGAACGCACCATCGAGCCCTGCCGCGTGGCCATCAAGGACGCCGGCGTGAAGGTTTCCGACATCGACGACGTGATCCTGGTCGGCGGCATGACCCGCATGCCCAAGGTCCAGGAAAAGGTGAAGGAATTCTTCGGCAAGGATCCGCGCAAGGACGTGAACCCCGACGAAGCCGTCGCCGCTGGCGCCGCCATCCAGGGTTCCGTGCTGTCGGGCGACCGCAAGGACGTGCTGCTGCTGGACGTCACCCCCCTGTCCCTGGGTATTGAAACCCTGGGCGGTGTGATGACCAAGATGATCCAGAAGAACACGACCATCCCGACCCGGTTCTCGCAGACGTTCTCGACCGCCGACGACAACCAGCCGGCCGTGACGATCAAGGTGTTCCAGGGCGAGCGCGAAATCGCCGCGGGCAACAAGGCCCTGGGCGAGTTCAACCTCGAAGGGATCCCGCCGTCGCCGCGCGGCATGCCGCAGATCGAAGTCACGTTCGACATCGACGCCAACGGCATCCTGCACGTTTCGGCCAAGGACAAGGGCACCGGCAAGGAAAACAAGATCACCATCAAGGCCAACTCGGGTCTGTCGGAAGACGAGATCCAGCGCATGGTCAAGGATGCCGAGGCCAATGCCGAGGAAGATCACCGCGTCGCCGAGCTGGCCCAGGCCCGCAACCAGGCCGATGCGCTGGTGCACGCCACCCGCAAGTCGCTGACCGAATACGGCGACAAGCTCGAGGCGTCCGAGAAGGAAAGCATCGAAGCGGCCATCAAGGAGCTGGAAGACACGCTGAAGGATGGCGACAAGGCCGCCATCGACGCCAAGGTCGAAGCCCTGTCGACCGCCTCGCAGAAGCTCGGCGAAAAGATGTACGCCGACATGCAGGCGCAGCAAGCGGCCGGCCAGCAGCAGGCCGCCGACAACGCGAAGCCGGTGGACGATAACGTCGTCGACGCCGACTTCAAGGAAGTCAAGCGCGACCAATAATGGCCGGGCGCTGACCTGCCTCTGCCGCCCGGTAGCCGGAGAAATCCGCCTACCGGGCGAACTCATTCTGTAGCACTGAAAAGAAGGCTCTCCCCCGAGCCCACCGATCATGGCAAAACGCGACTATTACGACGTCCTGGGCGTGGCAAAAAATGCCTCGGACGACGAACTCAAGAAGGCCTATCGAAAGCTGGCCATGAAATACCATCCGGACCGCAATCCGGACAGCAAGGAAGCCGAAGAGAAGTTCAAGGAAGCCAAGGAAGCCTACGAGGTCCTGGGTGATGAACAGAAGCGCGCCGCGTACGACCGCTACGGCCACGCGGGCGTCGACCCCAACGCCGCGGGCATGGGCGGCGGCGGCATGGGCGGTGGCTTCGCCGACGCCTTTGGCGACATCTTCGGCGAGATCTTCGGCGGTGGCGGCGGTGGCCGCCGCGGCGGCGGTCCCCAGGTGTACCGCGGCGCCGACTTGAAGTACGCGCTGGAAATCACGCTGGAGCAGGCAGCGGCCGGCTTCGACACCGAGATCCGCGTGCCCAGCTGGGAAAACTGCGACACCTGCCACGGTTCCGGCGCCAAGCCCGGCACCTCGCCCAAGACCTGCCGCACCTGCGGCGGCTCCGGCGCGGTGCGCATGCAGCAGGGCTTCTTCAGCGTCCAGCAGACCTGCCCGACCTGCCACGGCAACGGCAAGGAGATCACCGATCCGTGCGTGGCCTGCGATGGCGTCGGCCGCATCCGCCGCAACAAGACCTTGCAGGTCAAGATCCCGGCCGGTATCGACGACGGCATGCGCATCCGCTCCAGCGGCAATGGCGAGCCGGGCATCAATGGCGGCCCGCCGGGCGACCTGTATGTGGAAATCCACATCAAGCAGCACAAGATCTTCCAGCGCGATGGCGACGACCTGCACTGCGAACTGACCATCCCGTTCACCACGGCGGCGCTGGGCGGTGAACTGCAGGTGCCGACGCTGGGCGGCAAGGCCGAGATCTCGATTCCCGAGGGCACGCAGTCCGGCAAGACCTTCCGCCTGCGCGGCAAGGGCATCCGCGGCGTGCGCGGCAGCTATCCGGGCGACTTGTACTGCCACGTGGTGGTCGAGACGCCGGTGCGCCTGAGCGATGACCAGAAGAACATCCTGCGCCAGTTCGAGGCCTCGCTGAACGACGGCGGCGACCGCCACTCGCCGCAAAGCAAGTCCTGGACCGATCGCGTCAAGGAATTTTTCAGCTGAATCGCCTGACCTGACTCCCGCCATTGCGGCGGACCACGGCCCAGGGTCTGGAGGTATCCGGACCCTGGGCCGCTTTCATTGTGGCAGGCGGCACGACGTCGGGGCGAAAAAAAACCGCGGCTTGCGCCGCGGTTTCACTACGGGTACTGCTACTTCTTGCTTCAGACTTCGTACTGCTGACTACGGGTGCTGCTAACTACGGGTCTTGCTAACTACAGTTGCTGCCTCTTCCAAAACAGACTTCGTACTGCTACTACAGGTCCTGCTACTTCCACTGCTACAGTTCTGCCGCCGTTGCCGGAAAATACCGACCCCGAACCATGATGCCGTCCGAGGCCGGTCGGGCTACAGCAAGCAGCTCACCGGGTGATCGGCGGGTATTCGAGCTCGCCGAACGTGTATTGGCCGCTGGCCTTGGCCTGGGCAAGTTCCTGCTGGACTTCGGCGCGGCTCTTGCCGGCGGCGGGCGCTGCCACGACCGGCGGGTATTGCAGTTCGCCGAAGGTGTATTCGCCGCTGGTCTTGGCTTGTTGCAGCTGGGCCTGCACTTCCTGCGAGCTCAGGCTGGTGGCCTGGGGCAGGGCGGGCGGGTAGTCCAGCTCGCCGAAGGTGTATTGGCCGCTGACCTTGGCTTGTTGCAGTTCGGTCGCGACCTGGGCGCTCGACTTGGCTTGCTCGACACCGGCGGCTTGCGCGCCGGCGCCGGCCAAGGCTAGGGAAATCAGAAGGGTAGTCGTCAGGGTTTTCATAATGACCTCCAATGTTGTAGACGGGGCCGAATCCGGCGGCCCTCCGTCGTGGTTCGTTGTTTGTTCCCGATGACTGAATTGTGCGCGTCATCCCACCTGGGATAAACCCGTATATCTTGAAAACATCTTTCCAAATGGATGGGTAATAAACATTTGGATAAGAAATCTCCCCGTTTATGGCATGGTCATGCGTCCAGCCCGTCCCTCATGAGGGGAGCGGGGTGGCGGACAGGCAAAAAAAAGCCCCTGCCGGAGCAGGGGCGTGGGATGCCGGAAGGCGTGGCGTCAGGGCGCCTTTTTCTTGAAGTCGCCGGCGACGGCGGTGCTGAAGCCGTCAGGGCGCAGGTACTTGCGCAACGCCGCGTTGACCACGTCAGGGGTGAGGGCGGTGATCTTCCTGTCCATTTCGGCCGACCATTCGAAGGTGCGGCCACGTTGCAGGTAGTCGAGCCAGGTGCCGGCCAGCACATCGTCCTGGGCGCGGGCCAGGTTGCGGTAGTTCAGCAGTGCGGTGATGCCTTCGGAGATTTCCTTGTCGGTGAAGCCGTCCTTGAGCACACGGGCCAGTTCCTCGCCGATGGCTTTTTCCAGGCGCTCGCGGTTCTGCGGCGCGTAGATGGCGTACATGGTCCAGCTGGCGCTGGGTTCGAACGACGACACCGACAGCGAGCTGCGCACGTTGTAGGACAGGCCTTCGGTCTCGCGCACACGGTTCCACAGGCGCGAGGTTTCCGAGGCGCCGAACAGGTAGTTGGCCAGGTACAGCGCCGGGTAGTCGGCGTCGCTGTCCTGCAGCTTCAGGGGCATGCGCGAGATGTAGAACGCATTGGCCTTGTCCGGGGTCTCGATGTCGAACTGCTTGGCCGGGATGTCGCGGTACGGATTGCCGACACGGGTGTAGGCGGGAGCGCGTTTCCAGCCCGCCAGGCCATCCTTGACGGCCTTTTCGACGGCTTCGGGCTCGAAGTCGCCGACGGCCGAGTACTCGATCTTGCCGGCGCCGTAGAACTTGGCGTGGAACTTGACCAGTGCGTCACGGTTCAGCGCGCGCACGCCGGCCAGGGATTCCTCGAACGTCGGCACGTAGCGCAGGTCGTTGGCGGGCCACGGATTGTCCTGGCGGGCCAGGGCGCGTCCGGCCAGGGCCTGCGGCTCGGTCATGGCGTTCTGGATCGAGGTTTCGAGCTGGCGCTGGTATTCCTCGAGCTGTTCCTTGGGGAAGTTGGCGTTGCGCACGATGTCCAGGGCGAGGCGGGTCAGTTCGGGCAGGTTTTCACGCTTGGTCGACATGGCGATCCTGAGCGTGGTGCCGCCGCCGCTGAAGCCCAGCTCGGCCTGCAGTTTGTCGAGGCGGTCCTGGATGTCCTGGCGCGACAGCTTGGCCGTGCCGCGGGCCAGCAGGTCGGCCACGGCGCTGGAGTTCACGCGCTGGCCGAGCAGGTCTTTTTCGTTGCCGAACTGGATCAGCATCTGCGCCTGCACGCGGTTGCCGCGGGTAGCCTTGGGCAGCAACGCCAGCTGCACCGGGCCGTTGGGCAGGTCCAGCGTCTTGCGCTGGGTCAGGCGGTCGATGTTTTGCGGAGTGGGATCGAACGCGGATGCCGCCTTGAAGTCGGGGTCGCCCTTGTAGTCCTTGAACACCGCGGTCAGATCGACCCGTTGCGTCTGCGGCGCGCGCAGCGGCTTGTCGGTCGGGATGTAGCGGCCTTCGATGCGATTGCTTTGCACCAGGTAGGTGGTGGCCGCCTGCTGCACCTCGGCCAGCGTGGCCTTGCGGGCGCGGTCACGCTGCAGGAAGAACAGGCGCCAGTCGCCGGCGGCGATGGCTTCGGACAGCGCCACGCCGACTTGTTCGGGATCGCTGTAGGTCTGCTCCCACGAGGTCAGCCATTTGCTGCGCGCGCGGTCGAGTTCCTGTTGGGTGAAGGGTTTCTTGCCCAGCGCCTCGAGTGTGCCGGTGAGCGCCTTCATGGCGGCGTCCTGGCTCTTGCCCGGGGTCAGTTGAGCGGCGAACATCGCCAGGCCCGGATCCAGGTTTTCCATGGTGAAGCCGAACACGCCCGAGGCCAGCTTGGTCGGCACCAGCGCATGGTAGAGGCGGCCGGACGGCGTATCGGCCAGGATGGTGGTGGCCAGGTCGAACGGCACGAAGTCGGGGCTGCCGGCGGCCGGGATGTGGTACATCGCGGCGACCAGCGGCGTGCCGCCGGTGCGGCGCAGGGTGACGGCGCGCTCGCCGTCCTGGGCCGGTTCGACGGTGTATTCCGGTGGCAGCTGGCGGTCCGGCTTGGGCAGCTTGCCCAGCGTGGATTCGATGTCGGCCAGCGTGGCCTGCGGATCGAACTTGCCGGCCACGATCAGCACCGCGTTGTCGGGCTGGTAGTACTGGTGATAGAAGGCGCGCAGCTGGCCGATGTCGACGTTCTCGACGTCGGAGCGGGCGCCGATGGTGTTTTTGCCGTAGCTGTGCCATTGGAAGGCGGCCGCCTGCATCTTCTGCATGAGGATGCGGAAAGGGCTGTTCTCGCCGCTTTCCATCTCGTTTCGCACCACGGTCATTTCGGAATCGAGGTCTTCCTTGGCGATCAGGGAATTGACCATGGCGTCGGCCTGCCAGCCGAGGTACCACTTGAGGGTGTCGGGGTTGGCGGCGAAGCTGGCGAAATAGTTGGTGCGGTCGCTGGAGGTCGAGCCGTTGGCCTGCAGGCCGCGGCGCGAGAATTCGCCCATGGCGTTGCGGGTGGTGGACGTGCCCTTGAACAGCATGTGTTCGAGCAGGTGGGCCATGCCGGTCTGGCCGTAGTTCTCGTTGCGAGAGCCCACCAGGTAGGTCATGTTGACCGTGGTCGAGGGCTTGGATTCGTCGGGAACCAGCAAGACGCGCAGGCCGTTGCTGAGGCGGTATTCGGTGATGCCTTCAATCGAGGCGGCCTCCGTGACGCCGGCCGGCAGGCTGGCGGCTCCGGCCTGGAAGGCCAGGAAGGATGAAAACAGCAGCGCGCCCAGGGGGCGCGGCAGCTTCGATATGGACAGGCGCATGGCGGACTATTCCTTTGGCATGGCAGAATCCGTTGGAGTGTATACGGTGTGAATGGTTCAGGGCCTTGGGCCCTCGCACGCCGCTCCGTCATTCTGTCTGGAAAACCGCGCATGTCGCTATCCCTTGAAATCGAGACTCCCCGGCTGGTGCTGCGACAGTGGCTGGCTGCCGACCGCAAGCCGTTCGCCGCCATGAATACGGATGCGCGCGTGACCCGCTACCTTCTGCCGATGAGCGCGGCGCAAAGCGACGCGTTGGCCGATCGGTTGGCCGCGGGCATCGACGAATACGGTTGGGGATTCTGGGCCGTCGAAGCGCCGGGCGTCGCGCCGTTCATCGGATTCGTCGGGATCAAGGCGCTGGCGCCGACGCTGCCGTTCGCGCCTGGCGTGGAAATCGGCTGGCGCCTGGCCGCGCCCTATTGGGGCAGGGGCTATGCCAGCGAAGCCGCGCAGGCCGCGCTGCGGGTGGGATTCGAGCAGGTCGGTCTTTCCGAGATCGTGGCGTTCACGGTTCCGGAGAACGAGCCGTCACGCGCGGTGATGCGGCGCCTGGGCATGCGCGAGGAAGCAGCGCGCTTCGCGCATCCGGCGGTGCCGGACGGTCATCCCTTGAAGACGCATGTGTTGTATCGGCTGGCGCGCGAGGCCTGGCGGGCGCGGAAAAATGGTGACGCAGGAACAGGCGCGGAGCCGGTCGCGGCGGCATAAGGACTGATGGAGGGGCCGAAAAGGGCCGGCAAGCCTTGGCAACCGGGGCTGGTGCAACGCAACACGCTGGCGTGGCCAGGCCGATTTGAGGTCGGGCCGGGCGCGGGTGTAAGCTTTGCAGAACGTAGTTGCTGTTGTCGACGGGACGCGCGACAGCCGTCTACAGGTTTCCCGTCCAACGCCAGCCGCCGCCCCGCCGGGTCGCAGACCGGCCCCATGCCGGATCGCGACCCCGCCTAGCGGGCGACGACGGTGCTTGCTGTTCGCGCCTTCGCCGCCGGCATCCTGCCGGCGCATCTTTCGGAGGAACGACCCATGCTGACCGAGATCGTCACGCGTGCCTTGTCCCAATTGACCGGCAGCCCCATGAGCGGCGACCGCATCAAAGGACAGTTTCAGTACGCTTATGCCAGTGATGACGGCCAATTCGTGGCCATACTGACCCATGACATGACCACCTATGTGGTGGACCTGCGCACGCAGCGCTATTTCGCCGAATGCGGAGGCTCGCCGCGAGGCTTTGCGGGGCATGTGCTCGAGATGGAGGGCGCCGAGGCGCGCCAGCATCCGTGGCCCGCGGCCAATGACCTGTTCGACCTGGATATGGACGCCGACGAGCTGTCCTGGCGCCAATGCCCCGGAATGCGCAGCATGGCCGAAGGCGCACACCGATCTGTGGAGAGCCGCGCCGCCTGAGAGTGGCCAGAAGCGGCAGTACCGTCACTGAACCGGCGCCATCGCCGGTTTTTTTTGTCCCATCGGCAAGGCGGCTCGCTACAATCCGCGCCATGACTACGCACGCTGACAACGGCGCCCCGGGCGGCGCCATCCTGGTCGATTGCACGCACGAGCGCCATGCGGACCAGATCCTGGCCATCTTCAACGAAGCCATCGCCACTTCCACCGCGCTGTACGACTACAAGCCGCGGCCGCGCGAGGCGATGCTGGGCTGGTTCCAGGCCAAGGCCGCCGGCGGCTTCCCGGTGGTGGGATTCGAGAACGCGGCGGGCGAGCTGATGGCGTTCGCCAGCTACGGCACGTTCCGCGCCTGGCCGGCCTACAAGTACTCGGTCGAGCATTCCGTGTATGTCGACGGCCGCTTTCGCGGGCGGGGCTTGGGCGAGGCGCTGATGCGCGTGCTGATCGAACGCGCCCGCGCCAACCAGGTGCACCTGATGATCGGCGGCATCGACGCGGCCAACCAGGGCAGCATCAAGCTGCATGAGAAGCTGGGATTCGTGCATGCCGGCACCATCCGCGAGGCCGGCTTCAAGTTCGGTCGCTGGCTCGACCTGGCTTTCTACCAGTTGATCCTGGATACGCCGGTGCAGCCGGTGGACGGCTGAAGCGAGCCACGGGGACGTCGCCGCCAGGCGCGGCGGCGCGTCACTTCGACAGCACTCGCATCGCCTGTTCCAGGCCCGCGACCGTCACGGGGTACATGCGGTCCTGCATGATGTCGCGCATCAGCGCGATCGACTGGCGGTACTGCCACGACGCGGTGGGCTCCGGGTTGAGCCACACGGACTTGGGCCAGGCGTCCAGCAGCCGGCGCATCCACTGCGCGCCCGGTTCCTTGTTGTAGTGCTCGACCGAGCCGCCCGGCTGCAGGATCTCGTAGGGGCTCATGGTGGCGTCGCCGACGATGATCAGGCGCCAGTCGGGGTTGTACTTGCGCAGCACGTCCCAGGTGTCGAAGCGTTCGTTCTGGCGCCGGCGGTTGCTCTGCCACAGGCTCTCGTAGGGGCAGTTGTGGAAGTAGTAGACCTCGAGGTTGCGGAACTCGCTGCGGGCCGCGGAGAACAGTTCCTCGACGCGGCCGATGTGGTCGTCCATGCTGCCGCCGACGTCCAGCAGCATCAGCACCTTGACCGTATTGTGGCGCTCCGGGACCATGCGCAGGTCCAGGTGCCCGGCATTGCGCGCGGTGCTGGCGATGGTGTCGTCAAGGTCCAGTTCGAGTTCGGCGCCTTCGCGCGCGAAGCGCCGCAGGCGGCGCAGCGCGACCTTGAAGTTGCGCGTGCCCAGCTCGACCTGGTCGTCGTAGTCCTTGAACTGGCGCATGTCCCAGACCTTGACCGCGCTGCGGTTGCCGGCCGACTGGCCGCCGACGCGGATGCCTTCGGGGTGGTAGCCGCCGTTGCCGAAGGGCGAGGTGCCGCCGGTGCCGATCCATTTGCTGCCGCCGGCGTGGCGTTCCTTTTGCTCTTCCAGGCGTTCCTTGAAGAGCTCCATCAGCTTGTCCCAGCCGTGCTTCTCGATGGCGGCTTTCTCTTCCGGCGTCAGGCTCTTCTCGAACTGCTTGATGAGCCAGTCCAGCGGGATGTCCTTGCCCGCCGGCAGCGCGGCCTCGATGCCCTTGTAGTAGGCGCCAAAGGCCTTGTCGTAGCGGTCGTAGAGCGCTTCGTCCTTGACCAGCGCGGTGCGCGCCAGGAAGTAGAAGTCGTCCAGCGTCGGCGTCATGACGTCCTGGCGCAGCGCGTCCACCAGCGTCAGGTATTCCTGCACCGAGACCGGCAGCTTGTGGGCCCGCAGGTGGTAGAAGAAGTCGATCAGCATGGCGGCCGCCGTGAGTGGAACGTCAGCGGCGCTGGGCGCCGCGGGTCATGGCGGCGAGCCGTTCCAGCAGGTGCACGTCCTGTTCGTTCTTGAGCAGGGCGCCAGCCATCAGCGGCACCGCCGTGGCGGTGTGCGCGTCGATCTGCGCCGCGCTGACGTCCTCGGCCAGCAGCAGGCGCAGCCAGTCCAGCAGTTCGGAGGTCGACGGCTTCTTCTTCAGGCCGGGCGCGTCGCGCAGGCTGAAGAAGGTGTCGAGCGCCGCGCGCAGCACGTCCTGCTTGAGTTCGGGGAAGTGCACCGCGACGATGTCGCGCATGGTCTCGCGGTCGGGGAAACGGATGTAGTGGAAGAAGCAGCGGCGCAGGAAGGCGTCGGGCAGGTCCTTCTCGTTGTTGGAGGTGATGATGACCAGCGGGCGGTGGCGCGCGGCGATGGTCTGGCGCGTTTCGTACACATGGAACTCCATGCGGTCCAGTTCGCGCAGCAGGTCGTTGGGGAATTCGATGTCGGCCTTGTCGATCTCGTCGATCAGCACCACCACCGGCTGCTCGGCCTCGAAGGCCTGCCACAGCGTGCCCTGCACGATGTAGTTGCGGATGTCGCGGACTTTTTCGTCGCCGAGCTGCGAGTCGCGCAGGCGCGACACCGCGTCGTATTCGTAAAGACCCTGATGCGCCTTGGTGGTGGACTTGATGTGCCACTGCAGCAAGGGGCGGTCCAGCGCGCGCGCCACTTCCTCGGCCAGCATGGTCTTGCCGGTGCCGGGTTCGCCCTTGATCAGCAGCGGGCGCTGCAGTGTCAGGGCGGCGTTTACGGCGAGCTTCAGGTCATCGGTGGCGACGTAGCGATCGGTGCCATCGAAGCGTGCTTGCGGTGCGGAAGGAGCGGTCTGGGCAGCGGACATGGATCAGCGGACTTCTCGGGGTTGATGGGGATCAAGGCCATTTTCAGGTATTAATCCTGAGCAATTATCGTACAATCAGGCGGTTTTGCAGTTGGGTTCGACCCGCAACGTGTTTGCCGGGGGCCTTTCCGTGTGAGCAGGCCCTAGTCCTCAAGCCATACCAAGAAGAGCCATCCCAATGAAGTTGCGATTCTCTCGGAAGTACTCGGTTTCCCTGCTGGCCGCGCTGGCATCCTGTGCGATCGCCGGCCAGGCAAGCGCCGCAGATGCAGCCCCGGTCGGCAATGTCCAGAACGCCCGCGACAAGGTGTCCATGTGCATCGGTTGTCACGGCATCGAAGGCTACAAGGCAACGTTTCCCGAGCTTTACCACGTGCCGATGATCGCTGGGCAGAACGCGAAATACATCGAAACCGCCCTCAATGAGTACAAGAAAGGCGCGCGCAGCCATCCCACGATGGACGCCATTGCCGGCAGCCTGTCCGACCAGGACATCGCCGATCTGGCCGCGTACTACTCGAATCTCAAATAACCGGGGGGCAATCACATGAACCGTACCATGCTTGCCCTCGCGGGCGCGACGTTGGCCATTTCGGGCGCTGCCGCCCAGGCCCAGGACCTGGTGGCCGGCAAGGCCGTCTTCGAGAAATTCCAGTGCGCGTCGTGCCACGGCGCCGACGCCAAGACGGCGGTGGACCCGGCCTATCCGACGCTGGCCGGCCAGCATGCCGACTACCTGGTGCATGCGCTGAAGGCCTACCGGCGGGGCGCTTCGGGCAGCGCGGCCACGGCCAATGTGCGCAAGAACCCCATCATGGGCGCCTTCGCCACCCAGTTGTCGGACCAGGACATCAGCAACGTGGCCGCCTGGCTGTCGTCGTTGCCCAGCGACCTGGGCGTGCGCAAATAAGGCCGCGTTCGATCTGGCGAAAGTGAAAAAACCCTCGGCATGCCGAGGGTTTTTCGTTGGGCGGGCGGTTCAGCGTTCGGCGCGCTGGCGGATCAGGTCGATGTAGGTATCGCTGTCCAGCGGCGTGCCCAGGCGCTGCGCTTCCCAGACCACCCGGCCCAGGCATTCCATGATCTCGTGCGCGGCCTGGTGCGCGTCGGTGCGCGCCACCAGCCGCTGGTAGGCGCTGCGGATGCCGGGCGGGTGGTCGATCGACAGTTGCTCGGCGATGGCAAGGTGCATCGACAGGTGCAGGAACGGATTGGTGCGGCCTTTTTCGACCGCGTACTCGGCGGTCATGGCGTCCGGGCTTTCGAGATCGGGATGGTATTCCGGATGTTCGATGATCCAGTCCAGGGCCATGGCCTCCAGCGGGGTCAGGACCTGGTTGGCGCGGTGCTTGCGCCAGGTTTCGATGAAGAATTCGCGGACTTGGTCGCGGGAAGGGTTGAACATCGGTAGAAGGATGCCATGCGGGCTATAGATGGCTTTATTTTACCGCCCGCGGGTCCGCCGCCCGCCCGCCGGCCCCAATGCGATATAGAATTGGTTGCTATCCGCCATCCAGTGCGCGTTTCGCCGGGGCCGCGCGGCCCTGCGGACCACACGCCGGCCGATGGGCGCGCGTGCAGCAAAACCACTCGGAGCAAATGGAGCATTCATGTCCTACCAACATATCAAGGTGCCCGCTGGGGGCCAGAAGATCACGGTCAACGCTGATTTCTCGCTGAACGTGCCCGATCAGCCCATCGTGCCCTATATCGAGGGTGATGGCACGGGCGCGGACATCACCCCCGTGATGATCAAGGTCGTCGACGCCGCCGTGCAAAAGGCCTACGGCGGCAAGCGCAAGATCCACTGGATGGAGGTCTATGCCGGCGAGAAGGCCACCAAGGTCTACGGCCCGGACGTCTGGCTGCCCGACGAGACCCTGGAGGTCGTCAAGGACTACGTGGTGTCGATCAAGGGCCCGCTGACCACCCCGGTCGGCGGCGGCATCCGCTCGCTGAACGTGGCGCTGCGCCAACAGCTGGATTTGTACGTCTGCCTGCGTCCGGTGGCGTATTTCAAGGGTGTGCCGTCGCCGGTGCGTGAACCGGAAAAGACGAACATGGTGATCTTCCGCGAGAACTCGGAGGACATCTACGCCGGCATCGAATACATGGCCGAAAGCGAGCAGGCCAAGGAGCTGATCCAGTTCCTGCAGACCAAGCTCGGCGTCAAGAAGATCCGCTTCCCCAACACCTCGTCCATCGGCATCAAGCCGGTGTCGCGCGAAGGCACCGAGCGCCTGGTGCGCAAGGCGGCGCAGTACGTCATCGACAATGACCGTACCTCGCTGACCCTGGTGCACAAGGGCAACATCATGAAGTTCACGGAAGGCGGTTTCCGTGACTGGGGCTACGCGCTGCTGCAGAAGGAATTCGGCGCGCAGCTGATCGACGGCGGCCCGTGGTGCAAGTTCAAGAATCCCAAGACCGGCCGCGAGATCATCGTCAAGGACGTCATCGCCGACGCGTTCCTGCAGCAGATCCTGCTGCGTCCGGCCGAATACGACGTGATCGCCACCCTGAACCTGAACGGCGACTACATCTCCGACGCGCTGGCCGCGCAGGTGGGCGGCATCGGCATCGCCCCGGGCGCCAACCTGTCGGATTCGGTCGCCATGTTCGAGGCCACGCACGGCACGGCGCCGAAGTACGCGGGCAAGGACTACGTCAACCCGGGTTCGGAGATCCTGTCGGCGGAAATGATGTTGCGCCACATGGGCTGGACCGAGGCGGCCGACCTGATCATCTCCAGCATGGAAAAATCGATCCTCTCAAAGAAGGTCACTTACGACTTCGCGCGCTTGCTCGAAGGCGCGACCCAGGTGTCCTGCTCGGGCTTCGGCCAGGTCATGATCGACAACATGTGATCGGGAGCGTCTCTGCGCTTCGCCCCTAAAACCCGCATGCCGCGAGGCCTGCGGGTTTTTTTTGGGAGGCGGGCGCTGTGGTGCATTTCCTGTTTCCGTCGCTCCGAAAAAGCGGGCTGCATTCATGCTTCGTTCCGAGACAGAAAGCATCAAATTGTGATTATTACGCCGTTATAATTCCCGCGTTCCAAGTACGGTATTCCTTTCAGTCTGCGGATTCTTCTTCGACATGGCACAACCAGCTCCCAATATGCCGCCCTATGACGCTCCGGCGTGTGTCCAAAGCCTGCGTGACGCCAAACGGGTCGCGCTGCTGATGGCGCCCCGGTTGGGCGACACGCTGCTCATGATGACCATGGCCCGCAATCTGATCGCCCATGGCCGCGAAGTGGTCATTTTTGGCGACTACGCCTATGGCCTGCGCGACTGGTTCCCGGGGATGGACATCCGACCTTCCCTGGCGGAGGAACAGGCCGCCGCGGCGTTGGCGGACTTTGATTGCGCCGCCCAGATGCACGTCGGCTGGCCTTACGCCTTGCATGCCTACGCTCCGTCCTATTTCTATTACGACGCGCATGTGGTGATTACCGGCAGGGGATTCGTCAAGCTCAACCAGATCAGGGATTATTGCCGCGACCAACTTGGCCTGGCGCTGTCGGATACCGACATCGGCCTGCGTCCGCCGGTGGCGGGGCGCCACCGCATCTTCGAGAAGCGGGTGGCGGTGCATCCGTCGTCCACCGGCCCGGATCGTTGCTGGGCACCGCGGCATTTCGTCGAGCTGGGCCTGCGATTGCAGCGCCAGGGCTATGAACCGGTGTTCATCCTGGCCCCCCACGAGCGTGCCGAGTGGGCCTGCCTGACCGAGGCCGGCCTGGCCATCCAGCAGTCGCCCGCCCTGGTGGACGTGGCGGCATTCATCCACGAATGCGGCTGGTTCATCGGCAATGAATCCGGTGTCGGCCACCTGGCGTCCAGCGTGGGCGTGCCGACGCTGACCTTGACCGGGCGCCCGACCCGCACCAAGGCGTGGCGGCCGGGATGGTCGATGTCGCGCATTGCGTATCCGGCGTATATCCCGGGAGGCCGCTGGCGCGACCGGCTTTGGCGCGAATGGTTGCGGCCGGGAAGCGTCATGGCGGCTTTCGAAGGTTTGACGCGCGACTACAAAAGATCAATCGCGTCTTCCAAGTCTCTCCGTTTCTAGTCGGGCGCTGGAGCCGCTGTTTCACGGGTTTCCGGGACTTCCACGACCTTATGCAGCGGTAACGCCATCCGGCCATCGGATGGCCGGCTTTCTTCCTCGAACGAGCTTCAGGTCTTCATCGCAAAGGCCGAGTTGAATATCACACTATGCCAATAATCTGCTTGCGTAGCGTCGCCTTCCTGGCGCTCCTGATTCCCGCCCTGGCGCTGACCAGCGCAGTCGGCGGACCCATCATCATCTATGTGACTGCGCTGATCGCCTTGACCACGATGGCGGCCAACCTCGTGCGCAGGTGGGAGCCGTTCGCGCTGAATGAGTTGGCTGCCATCGCTGTTGCATTGATAGCGCCATTTGCCGCAATGCTGATCAGTTGCACCTATCTGGGGGCTTGGAGTTCTTCCGAGATCGAGAAGTTATTGCGCTTCGCATTGGCCGTGCCCGTCTGCTGGTTGCTGCTACGGGTGCCGCGCAATTGGCTGCAGCATCTGCAATGGAGCTTGCTCTTTGGTGCGATTGCGGGCTCCGTGATGCTGGTGGTCATCATCCATACCCCCGGCCTGGGCCGAAACGCGGTATCTGATTTCGGTGGCCGCTACAACGCCGTGGGATTCGCGGACCTGACAATGCTCTTTGGCCTGGCGTCCTTGTTGACCTTGCCCTGGAAGCTGTCTCCCTGGCCGCGGGCGGAATTTGCCTTGAAAATCATCATAGTGCCGATATGCCTGTATGCGGTATGGGTGTCTCAGACGCGTAGCAGCTGGGGGCTCTTGCCGGTGCTCGGCCTGGTTTTGTTGCTGACCAAGCGTCACTGGACGATGCGCGCCAAGTTGTTCTTTGTGGGCGGATTGATTGCGTTGATGGCGCTTGTGGCCGTCGGCTCCTGGTATTCACAGGATAGTCGTTGGCGGGGCGTCCTGTCGGATCTGGACAGCTATCAGCAGCAGGACCGCGACACGTCGGTCGGAATTCGTATCCAGCTCTGGAAAGCGTCCTGGCTGATGTTCAAGGAAAGCCCGGTTGTTGGCGTGGGCGTGAGAAATTTCCGATCGGAATTGGCCAGACTTCAGCAGCAAGGCGTGGTCACCGAATTGGTGTCCACTGATTTTGGTGAACCGCACAACGATATGTTGGGGGCGCTTGCCGGTTACGGCGCCTTGGGGTTTTTGAGCATCCTGGCCTTGTACCTGATTCCTGCCGTGGTCTTCTGGCGGCGATCGGCTAGCGATGATCCGGTTGTGCATGTCAGTTCACAGATAGGCCTGTTGTTCTGCCTGGGACATTTGGTCTTCAGCCTGTCGGAAATGATGTTCCGCAACATGCGCAGCGTGCCGATCTACGCGCTGACGGTGGTGGTGCTGTACGCGCTGACGTCGGCCCGCACCGGGTTGGCGCAGCAGCGCCTGGCGGCGCGGCGTTAGCCGCCAACGGCCGCCGGCGCGGGCGGCTTGTCCGCATGAAAAGCAAGGCTTGTATGGCCTTGCTTTTTTTTTGCGTGCGCGTTGCGCGGCAAATGCCCGACGGGCTTGACGTAGATCAAGCCGGGCCGGCCTCGTCGGTTAAAACCCTGCTGCTCCCTCGTATTCTGATCAGACGCAACAGATAAATCGTCACATTTCGCCGTCTTTGGTTGCGGGCGCGGAAGGACATCAGGAAAGAGGGCCTATGAAGAATTCAAGCTTGCGCAGGGAGTTGCTGTGGTTCGTGCTGGCGATCGGGGTCGCGGTGCTGGCCCTGGGTGGCTGGGATGCCTGGGAACGACGCGCCGAGATGCTGGCCGAGCGCAAGACCGAATTGCGCCACGTGCTCGACCTGGCGGCCAGTATCGTGCGCAATGGCAAGCAACGCGCCGTCGAGGAGGGGCTGTCCGTCGAACAGGCCAAGCGCAATGTGGCGCAGCGCCTCGCGCAGCTGGGCTATGGCGCGGACGGCTACGTCGGCGTGTTCGACGACGGCTATGCGTTGCTGGTGCATCCGGATGCGAAGCTCGCCGGCACCAATGTGCGCGCGGTCAAGGACAGCGATGGCCTGCCGATTTTCGAGAATCTCCACGAGCGGGGCAGGGCGGGCGGTGGTTTTGTCGAATACCGCTTCCCGCGGCCGGGGGCGGAAGCGTCGCTGCCCAAGATCAGCTATGCCGCCCATGACCCGGAATGGGGCTGGGTGATGTTCACGGGCCTTTATGTGGACGACGTCGACGCGGCGTTCCGCGCCACGCTGTGGCGCCAGGGCGGCGTGACGCTGTTGCTGCTGGTGCTGCTGCTGGCGGCGGCGCTGCGGTTCTTCCGGTCGCACATCATTCGTCCGCTCGATGAAGCGGTGACGGTCTGTGAACGCGTGGCGCATGGCGATCTGTCGAGCATCGTTTCGCGCCATCATCGCGGGGAAATCGGCCGGTTGTTCGATGCCATGGCGCTGATGCAGGAGCGGCTGGACGTGGCGGTGCGCAGCATCGTCCATTCCACCGGTTCGATCGCGGCCGCATCGCGCCAGATCGCCGCGGGCAGCATGGATTTGCACGACCGCACCGAGAAGCAGGCGGCGGCACTGGAGCAGACCGCGGCCAGCGTCGAACAGATCACCGCGACCGCCAGGCAGAGCGCCGATCACGTGCAGCAGGTGAGCGCGCTGGCGGGCGAATCGGCGCAGCTGGCGCGCCAGGGCAGCGAAGAAACCCAGCACGCGATCGACGCGATGCACGAGATCTCGCAAAGCTCGCAGCGGATCGACGAGATCATCCGCCTGATCGACGAAATCGCTTTCCAGACCAATATCCTGGCGCTCAATGCCGCCGTGGAGGCCGCGCGCGCCGGCGAGCAGGGCCGCGGGTTCGCGGTGGTGGCAGGCGAAGTGCGGGCGCTGGCGCAACGCTCGGCCACCGCCGCCAAGGAGATCAAGACCCTGATCGAGGCATCGTCGGATTCGGTGGCGCGCGGTAGCCAGCGGGTGGAACAGGCCAGCGCCACCATGGGCAGCGTGCTGCAATCGGCCGCGACCAGCGCGCCGTTGATGGGCGAGATCGCCACCGCGTCGGCCGAGCAGAGCGTGGGCATCGAACAGATCAACCAGGCGGTGACGCACCTGGACAGCGTGACGCAGCAGAATGCGGCGCTGGTCGAGGAGTTCGCCGCGTCCGCCGCCACGCTGCACGATCAGGCCGACGACCTGGCGCGCGCGGTGGCGGTGTTCAAGCTGTCTGCAGCCTACTAGGCGACCCCTGCACCACGCTCATCGCGCGTTGCAGGCGTGGCGTCAGTTCGCGGCTGGCGCTGGTCATGGGCAGGCGCAGTTCGTCGGCGATCAGGCCCTGCAGCGCCAAAGCCCGTTTGATCGGCGCCGGGTTGGGTTCGGCGAACAGCAGGCGGGCCAGGCCGCGCAGCGGCTCGAACAGCTCGCGCGCGGCCTCGGCGTGGCCGTCGCGCGCCAGCTGCATGACCTCGACGAAGCGCTCGGGGAACAGATGGGCGGCGGCGGGGATGGCGCCGCGTCCGCCGGCCAGAAAATGGTCGGGCAGCGCCAGGTCTTCGCCGCACAGCGCCTCGAGATGGCCGCGCGCGTTCAACGCCATCAGCGCGGCCGGATTGCATTCCTTGACCGCGCGCAGATTGGGCAGCAGCGCCAGCGATTCCATGGTCTCGACGGTCATGGAGACGCCGGCGCGCTTGGGAATGTTGTAGAGGATGATGGGGCGTTCGGTGGCCCAGGCGATCTGCCGGTAGTGCCACAGGATGCCCTGCTGCGACGGACCCAGGTAGTAGGGCGGCGGCACCAGGTAGCCGGCGGGGGCGTACTTGTCCAGGCGGCGGATGGCGGCGGCCACGCCGCGCGTGTCGACGCCGCCGGCGCCGAACACCAACGGCAGGGCGTGCCGATCGCGGCGGATGGCCTCGATCATCTCGATCTTTTCGGGGATGGACAGCAGGTTGCCTTCGCCGGTGGAGCCGAACAGCACCAGGCCGGCAATGCCGGCATTGCGGTAGTAGCGCGCCAGGGCCTGGGCGGCCTCGCAATCGACGTAACCGCCGCGCATCGGCGTGACCATCGGCAGCCAGATGCCGGGGAACGTGGCTTGGACCGAGGTATCCATGGCTCACTGCACCGTGATCGCGGCGGCCGGGCGCAGCGGGCCGAACTCGGCCTGGGGCAGGCCACACATCACCGCGTGCATCAGGGCATCGACCTGGCCGCGATCGCATTGCAGCTGCAGGATGCTCTGGCCGTGCGCATGATCCACCGACAGCACGTAGACGCCGATGCGTTCGCCCAGTTCGCGGTGCAGCGCCAGCCGTACCTTCAGGGCGTCCAGGGTGTCGATCCTGACGGTCAGGGCAACCATCTCCGCGGGCCGCGGCGCATGGGCCGGGGCGGGGCGATCAAACGAGGCGCGCGTGCTGCGTTCTTGGCGGGGAATCATGGTATCTGGCGGGGCGGCGGCCGTGCTGGCTGGCGCGTATCCGGTTGGTTGATGACGATTCCACTATAGAAAGCGGGCCGTAAAACCTGCCGATAAATGCGGGCGCGAAGCGTAAAAAGCGCGTCAACGCCCGGGCGCGTCAGAACGTCTTGGTCAGCGACAGCAGGCCGGTGGCGCGGCCCATGTAGCGGCCGCGGCTATTGGTGTAGACCGCGCGGTCGGCATTGGTGTCGATATAGGCGACCGAGATGGCCAGGCCCTGGCCGAAGTCCTTGGTCAGGCCCAGCTTCCAGTCGGTGTAGGCGCCGTCGGTGAGGTTGCGGACCGTCTGGCGGCCGACGTGGGCGTTGACCGTCAGGCCCCAGAAACCGGTGTCGAAGTTGCCGCTCAGGTCGAAGTACTGGCTGTACTTGCTGTCGGCGAAGCCGAACAGGTTGGTCATGGCGACGGAATACTTGAACATGACCGGGCCGTAACCCACGCCGGCGTACAGTTCGGTGGTGTCTGGGCTGGTGTAGCCGGAGGGGTAGTCGCCCGGGTAGTAGTACTGCAGCACGCCCAGGTCGAACGGCACGTCCGGCGCCAGGTTGCCCTTGTAGCCGCCGTAGAAGTCCATTTCCACTGGCGCCGACACATCGCTGTTGCCGTCATTGAGCCAGCTGACGCTGGAGTTCCAGTTGCCCAGGTACAGGCCGCTGGCATGGGTGAAATCGAAGCCGCCCTGGATGGCGGGCTTGTTGTTGGTCTGCATCAGGCCGCGATAGCGGTACTGGCTGGCCAGGGTGACGTTGGCGGTCAGCGTGTACTCGGGGGCGTCGGCGGCGGCGCTGTCGGCGGCATGCGCCGGGGCGGCCAGGGCCACCAGCGCAAGCGCGGCCAGGGTGTTGCGGGACATGGGATTCTCCTGTGTTGGACGGGATCGCCAAGATAGGAGAAGCGGCGTAAACGGCGAGACAAGACTTACGTGGCCGGCGTAAAAGGCGCATCAATGATGATGGGTGTAGTGCGCGCCCGCGCCCGGCACGGCGCCGCCACGTTCAGTTCAGCGCGCCCGCGCCTAGCCGGCGAAGCGGTAGCCCACGCCGATTTCGGTCAGCAGATAGACCGGCTGGGCCGGATCCGCTTCGAGTTTCTGCCGCAGGTGGCCCATGTAGATGCGCAGGTAGTGATTGCTTTCCACGTGCGAAGGCCCCCAGACCTCGCGCAGCAGTTCGCGGTGGGTCATGACCTTGCCGCGATGGGCCAGCAGCGCGGCCAGCAGGCGGTATTCCATCGCGGTCAGGTGCACGTGCTGGCCGCCGCGCTCGACCACGCGCCTGGCGAAGTCGACGCGCACGTCGCCGAAGCTGATCTCGGCGGCGCTGCCGGCGCCGCCGCGGGCATGGCGCCGCAGCAGCACGCGCAGCCGCGCCAGCAGTTCGCTGACGCCGAATGGCTTGGTGAGGTAGTCGTCGGCGCCGGCGTCCAGCGCCGCCACCTTGTCGGCCTCGGCGGTGCGCGCCGACAGCACCAGCACCGGCACTTCGGTCCAGCCGCGCAGTTCGCGGATCAGGGTCATGCCGTCTTCATCCGGCAGGCCCAGGTCCAGCACCACGGCGTCGGGCTGGCGCGTGCCGGCCTCGATCAGGCCGCGCTTGACGGTGTCGGCTTCGTACACGGCACAGCCTTCGCTCTCGAGGGCCTGGCGCACGAAGCGGCGGATATTGGCGTCGTCCTCGATGATGAGGATGGTGGGCTGAAAGTCGAACATGCGATGGGCTCAGGCGATTTCAGGTTGGATCGGGGGCGGCGTGCCCAACGGCAGGGTGAAGACGAACTGCGCGCCGCTGGACTGGCCCGGCGCGTGTTCGACCCAGATGCGGCCGTGGTGGGCGCTGACGATGGCTTCGCACACGGCCAGGCCGAGGCCGACGCCGGGCGTGGCGGATTCGCGTTCGCCGCGGGTGAATTTCTCGAAGATGCGGCGTTCGGCGCCGGGGGCCACGCCGGGGCCGTTGTCGCACACCGCGACACGCAGCTCGCCGTCCTGCGCCGTAGCATGCAGGCGGATGGCGCTGCCGGCCGGGGTGTACTTGGCGGCGTTCTCCAGCAGGTTGCACAGCACTCGCTCGATCAGCACGCCGTCGCATTCGACCAGCGGCAGGCCGGAAAGGCTGTCGACCGAGATCCGATGCGATGCCAGCGGCTCGCGCATGGCGGCCAGCGAGGCGCCGACCAGTTCCTCGATCGACTGCCACTCCAGCCGCAGCGGCGTGTCGCGGCTCTGCAGCCGCGCCATGTCCAGCAGGTTGGCGACCAGCGCGTGCATGCGCTGGGCCTGGTCGCGCATGGCGCGGATGGTGTCCTGGATGTCGGCCGGCAGCGCGTCCTGGCGCCGCATCAGCGTGTCGGTCATGCCGACCAGGCTGGTGAGCGGGGTGCGCAGGTCGTGCGAGACTGCCGCCAGCAGCGAGTTGCGCAGCTTTTCGGATTCCATGCTGACCAGCGCCTGCTGCGCCACTTCCACGTAGTGCAATCGTTCCAGGGCGATGGCGATGAGCGTGGCGTAGGCCTCGATCTGGCGGCGCGAGTCGGGCTGCGAGAACAGGCTGCGACGCGGCGCCGCCAACGCCAGCACGCCACGGGTACGCATCGGCGCCTTCAGCGGCAGGTACAGCAGGTCGCTGTTGGACAGCGTGGCGGTGCCGGCGCCGGCCGGCTGGCCGTGGTCGTAGACCCACTGGGCCAGCGCCGATTCCAGCGGCGGCATGTCCGCGGCGGCGGGCGAGGCCAGCTTGAGGCGATCGTCCAGTCCCAGGATGTAGAGCGCGCAGCGCGAGCCGAAGGTGGCGTGCACGAAGGCGCCGGCGGACGCGACGATCTGCTCGGGCAGCAGCGCCGAGGACAGCTCGCGCGCGAACTCATACAGGCTGCGCGCGTCGGCCTCGCGCTTGACCGAGGCCTGCGCCTGCAGCCGCAGGCCGGCGGTGAGCTGGCCGATCAGCAGGCCCACGGCCAGCAGCACGCCGAAGGTCAGCAGGTACTGCACGTCCGAGACCGCGAAGGAGGCCAGCGGTTGCACGAAGAAGAAATCGAACAATCCCACGCTGACAATGGAGGCCAGGGCGGCCGGACCGCGCCCATGGCGCAACGCCACCGCCACCACCGCCAGCAGGAACAGCATGACGATGTTGGTCTGGTGCAGCGCCGGAAAGGCCAGCGCCGACAGCGCGGTGGCCACCGCGCAATAGCACAGCGCCCAGGCGTAGCCGGCCAGCGCCAGCGGGCCTCGTTCGTCGGCCGCCTGGCGGCCGCGGCGGCCCAGCGTCAGCGGATCGCGGCCGGGCGCGCTGCTGGCGGGCAAGGGCGGCGCGCCCAGGCGGATGATGTCGATCTCGGGGCAGCCCGCGGCCAGCATGTCGGCAAAACTGTGGCGGCGCCACAGCCAGCCCGGGCTGATGGCCGCCGTCAGCAGCGCCGACAGCGACAGGCGCAGGCGCTGCAGGCCGCTGGCGCGGGTGCGGCCGATGATGGCCTTGGTGATGTTGTGGCGGCGCACGTAGCGCACCACCGCGTCGACCATGTCGCCGCCAGCCAGGGTTTCGCAGCGCGCGCCGAGCGAATCGGCCAGCGCCAGGCTGCGTTGCAGCCGTTCCTGCTCGGCCTGCGGCGGCGGCGCGGCGCGCGGCGCGTCGATGGTGACGACGTGCAGGTCGCATTCCAGCTGCTGGCTGAGCCGATGGGCGCTGCGGATCACGTAGTCGGCGTCGGCATCGGAGCCGATGCAGGCCACCACCGCTTCGCGGGTGCGCCAGACGGGTTCGATGGCGCGGTCGCGGCGGTAGGCCTGGACGTCGTCGTCGACGTGGTCTGCGGTGCGGCGCAGCGCCAGTTCGCGCAGCGCGATCAGGTTGCCCTTGCGGAAGAAATTGCGGGTGGCGTGGCGCGCCTGCTCGGGCAGGTAGACCTTGCCTTCCTTCAGGCGGCGCAGCAGTTCGTCGGCGGAAAGATCGACCAGGATGACTTCGTCGGCGGCATCGAAGACCTCGTCGGGCACGGTCTCCCAGACGCGCACGCCGGTGATGCTGCCGACGGCCTCGTTGAGGCTGTCCAGGTGCTGCACGTTGAGCGTGGTCCAGACGTCGATGCCGGCCGCCAGCAGTTCCTGGATGTCCTGCCAGCGTTTGACGTGGCGCGAGCCGGGCGCGTTGGAATGGGCCAGCTCGTCGACCAGCACCAGGTCGGGATGGGCATCGAGCGCGCCGTCCAGGTCGAATTCCTTGAGCGTGTGGCCGCGGTAGACGACGTCCTTGAGCGGCAGGGTCGCCACGCCCTCGAGCAGGGCGGCGGTTTCGCGCCGGCCGTGCGTTTCGACGATGCCGGCCAGCACACGGGCGCCTTGCGCCGCCTGCGCGCGCGCGGCCACCAGCATGGCGTAGGTCTTGCCGACGCCGGCGGACGAGCCGAAGTAGACCCGCAACTTGCCGCGCACCGCCTGGCGCGCGGCATCGTCGAGGTCTTTCAAGAGCGCGTCCGGATCGGGACGCTCGCCAGCATTGTCAGCCATGAACGCGCAAGTGAAGGAGGGAAACGGCTGGCAATACTATACGCCGGCGCGTCATTGCACCGGCGCCAGTTGGTCCAGCGCCAGATTCAGCTTGAGCACGTTGACGACCGGGTCGCCCAGCACGCCCAGCCAGGGCTTGCTGGTATGGGCTGCTATCAGGGCGTCGACTTTTTCCCGCGGCAGGTGGCGGGCACGGGCCACGCGCGCGGCCTGGTAGGCCGCGGCCGCCGGACTGATGTGCGGGTCTAGGCCGCTGCCCGAGGCGGTGACCAGGTCCACCGGCACCGGCGTGGGGTTGTCGGGATCGGCCGCCTTGAGGGCGGCGATCCGCGCCTGGATGGCTTCGGCCAGCGCCGGATTGCGCGGGCCCAGGTTCGAGCCGCCGGAGTTGGCGCCGTTGTACGGCATCGGCGAAGTGGCCGAGGGCCGGCCCCAGAAGTACTGCGGCGCGCTGAACGATTGGCCGATCCATTCCGAGCCGACCACCTTGTCGCCCTGGCGGATCAGCGAGCCGGAGGCCTCGTGAGGAAACACGGCGGCGGCGATGCCGGTGGTCAGGAACGGGTAGGCCAGGCCGGTCACCAGGGACAGGGCGGCGAAGACCACCAGCGCGGGGCGCAGGATGCCGCCTTGGCGCGGCAGGGGAAGAGCTTGTTTCATGACGGGTTCCTTCGTAATGGCGGGCGCGGGTCAGACCCAGCCCAGGGCGGCCAGCACCATGTCGATCAGCTTGATGCCGGCGAACGGCACCAGCAGGCCGCCCAGTCCGTAGATGAGGAGATTGCGGCGCAGCAGGACCGAGGCGCCCAGCGGCCGATAGCGCACGCCCTTGAGCGCCAGCGGGATCAGCACGATGATGATGAGCGCGTTGAAGATGACGGCCGACAGGATGGCCGAGGCCGGCGTGGCCAGGCCCATGATGTTCAGCAGGTTCAGCTGCGGATACACCGTGGCGAAGGCGGCCGGGATGATGGCGAAGTATTTCGCCACGTCGTTGGCGATGCTGAAGGTGGTGAGCGCGCCGCGCGTCATCAGCATCTGCTTGCCGATCTCGACGATCTCGATGAGCTTGGTGGGGTTGGAGTCCAGGTCCACCATGTTGCCGGCTTCCTTGGCGGCCTGCGTGCCCGAGTTCATCGCCACCGCCACGTCGGCCTGCGCCAGCGCCGGCGCGTCGTTGGTGCCGTCGCCGGTCATCGCCACCAGGCGGCCTTCGCCCTGGTAGGCGCGGATCAGCTTGAGCTTGGCTTCCGGCGTGGCTTCGGCCAGGAAGTCGTCGACACCCGCTTCGGCGGCGATGGACGCGGCGGTGAGCTTGTTGTCGCCGGTGATCATGACCGTCTTGATGCCCATGCGGCGCAGCTCGGCGAAGCGCGACTGGATGTCGGGCTTGACGATGTCCTTGAGTTCGACCACGCCCAGCGCCCGGTTGCCGTCGCTGACCATCAGCGGCGTGCTGCCGCGGCGCGCCACGTCCTCGGCCAGGCGCAGCACCTGCTCGGGCACGGTGGCATCCTGCGCGGCCAGCCAGGCGCGCACCGCGTCGACCGCGCCCTTGCGGATGACGCGATCCCTCAGGTTGACGCCGCTCATGCGGGTCTGCGCGGTGAAGGGCACGTATTCCGCGTCCGGGGCGCGCACGGCCGGGGCGTGGATGGCCTTGTCGGCCAGCGCCACGATGCTGCGGCCTTCCGGCGTTTCGTCGGCCAGCGAGGCCAGGCGCGCCGCATCCGCCAGTTCGCGCGGCGACACGCCGGGCGCGGGCAGGAAGGTCGAGGCCTGGCGGTTGCCGAAGGTGATGGTGCCGGTCTTGTCCAGCAGCAGCACGTCGACGTCGCCGGCGGCCTCCACCGCGCGGCCCGAGGTGGCGATGACGTTGGCGCCCATCATGCGGCTCATGCCCGCCACGCCGATGGCCGACAGCAGGCCGCCGATGGTGGTGGGGATCAGGCACACCAGCAGCGCCACCAGCACCGTGACCGTGACGGCGGTGCCGCCGCCCGCGGCCGAGACCGAGTAGATCGAGAATGGCATGAGCGTTGCCACCACCAGCAGGAACACCACCGTCAGGCCGACCAGCAGAATGGTCAACGCCAGTTCGTTGGGCGTCTTCTGGCGCTTGGCGCCTTCGACCATGGCGATCATGCGGTCCAGGAAGCTCTCGCCCGGATCGGCGGCGATGCGCACGAAGATCCAGTCGGACAGCACTCGCGTGCCGCCGGTGACCGAGGAGAAGTCGCCGCCGGATTCGCGGATGACGGGCGCCGATTCGCCGGTGATGGCGCTTTCGTCCACCGAGGCCACGCCGGCGATGACCTGGCCGTCGCCGGGAATGGTCTCGCCGGCTTGCACCAGCACCACGTCATTGCGGCGCAGCAGGCCGGACGCCTGCTTGACGGCCCGTTCGCGCCAGCGCGCCGGGTCGGCGGTGGCCGCGTCTTCGTCGCGAAAGCCCTTGAGCAGGCGCGCGTCGATGGTGGTGCGCAGGCCGCGCAGCGTGGCGGCCTGTTGCTTGCCGCGGCCTTCGGCCAGCGCTTCGGCGAAATTGGCGAACAGGACCGTGAACCACAACCATACCGTGATCGCGAGGATGAAGCCCGCCGGCGCCTCGGCCTGGCCGCGCAGCGCCATGATCCACAGGATGGTGGTCAGGATGCTGCCCACGTAGACCACGAACATCACGGGGTTCTTGAGCTGCGCCGCGGGCGAGAGCTTGCGCAGGCTGTCGACCACGGCGGGGCCGACCAGCGCGCTGGACCACATGCCGAACGTGCGTTCGTGCGGCGCGGCCGAGGGCGCGCGGGCGGCGCCGCCGCCGGCGCCTTGGGTTGGCATATCAATCTTGGCCATTTTCTTTCCTAGCCTGTTGCATTCAGGGTTGCAGGTGTTCCGCGACCGGGCCCAGGGCCAGCGCGGGCACATAAGTCAGGGCGCCCACCAGCAGCACCGCGCCGATCAGCAGCACGACGAAGAGGGGGCCGGTGGTGGGCATGCTGCCGGGCCCGGCGGGCAGGCGGCGCTTGGCCCCCAGCGAGCCGGCCATCGCCAGCACGGCAACGATGACGGCGAAGCGGCCGAACCACATCGCGGTTCCCAGCAGCACGTTGTAGAAGGGCGTGTTGGCCGAGAGGCCGGCGAAGGCGCTGCCGTTGTTGTTGGCGGCCGAGGACAGGGCGTACAGGACCTCGGAGAAGCCGTGGATGCCGGGGTTCAGCACGCCAGCCTGGCCGGCCGTCACCGAGACCGCCAGCGCGGTGCCGCCCAGCACCAGCAGCGGCGTCGCCAGGATCACGATCGAGACCATCTTCATGTCGTAGGCCTCGATCTTCTTGCCCAGGTACTCGGGCGTGCGGCCGATCATCAGTCCGGCGATGAAGACGCCGAGGATGGCGAAGGCCAGCATGCCGTACAGGCCGGAGCCGACCCCGCCGTAGACTACCTCGCCCAATTGCATCAGCAGCATCGGCGTCAGGCCGCCCATGGCGTTGAGCGAATCGTGCATGCCGTTGACCGCTCCGCACGACGCCGCCGTGGTGACGGTGGCGAACAGCGAGGTGGCGGCGATGCCGAAGCGGGTTTCCTTGCCTTCCATGTTGCCGCCCGGCGAAAGCACGCTCATGGCGCTGTCGGCCCCGGCCTGCGCGGCCATTGGGTTGGGCTGTTGCTCGAAATAGGCGGCGCTCAGCGCGAACACGGCGAACAGCAGCGTCATGGCCGCGAGGATGGCGATGCCCTGGCGCCGGCTGCCCACCATTTCACCGAAGCTGAAGCACAGCGCCGCCGGGATCACCAGGATCGCCAGCATTTCCAGGAAGTTCGACAGCGCGGTCGGGTTCTCGAATGGATGGGCCGAGTTGGCGTTGAAGAAGCCGCCGCCGTTGGTGCCCAGCATCTTGATTGCCTCCTGCGAGGCGACCGGGCCCATGGCCAGCGTCTGCGTGCGGGTGATTGCCGGGTCGGTCACGGGCTGGCCCTTGGCGTCCAGCACCGGCTGGCCCTGGGCGTCGACGCGCGGCTGGTCATAGTGCAGGGCTTCGACCGTCTGCACTTCCTGGTAGTCGTTGAAGTTCTGCAGCACGCCCTGGCTCACCAGCGCCAGGGCCAGCACCAGCGACAGCGGTAGCAGCACGTACAGCGTGCAGCGCACCATGTCGGCCCAGAAGTTGCCCAGCGTGGCCGAACAGTGGCGCGCCAGTCCGCGGATCAGCGCGAACAGCACCGCGATGCCGGTGGCGGCCGAGACGAAGTTCTGCACCGTCAGCGCCAGCATCTGCGTCAGGTAGCTCATGGTCGATTCGCCACCGTAGCCTTGCCAGTTGGTGTTGGCCACGAAGCTGATGGCGGTGTTGAGCGAGGAGTCGGGCGAGACGGCGCCCATCCCGGCCGGGTTCAGCGGCAGCAGGCCCTGCAGGCGTTGCAGCGCATAGACCGCCACGATGCCCAGGATGTTGAAGGCCAGCACCGCCAGCGCGTAGCGCTTCCAGCCCATTTCGGCCTGCGGGTCGATGCCCGCCAGCCGATAGATGCCGCGTTCCAGCGGGCGGCCCCAGGCGGTCAGCCGGGATTGCCCGTTTTCCATGGCGATGCGGATGTAGCGCCCGAGAAAGGGCGCGATCGCGAGCAGGACCGCCAGGTACACGACCAGCAGTCCGACGAATTCGGCAGTCATCAGAACTTCTCCGGTTTGAACAGGGCGACCAGCAGGTACACGAACAGCAGCGCGGCCGTGAGGCCGCTCAGCCAGTAGAGCCAGCTCATGATTGCTCTCCCGAGGACAAGGCTTCGCAGAATCGGAGCAGGGCGTAGGTCAGCCCCGCCATGACGGCGAAGATCGCGATATAGATGGCATCCACGTTTTTCCTCCCGGGAGCCAGGCTCCCTTCGAACGACGAACCGGCGCGGCAAAGGGGATGCGGACCGCGCGGGCGTAGTGACCAATCAGGACACCGGCAGGTTACGGAGCGGGGGGTAAAAACGGGGTATAGCTTTGGCGGGGGGGTGTAAACGGAACGTAAAGACGCGCTGCCATAATCCCGGTCACGGATGCGCCGAGATGGCGCGACGCGGGTGCCCGGATCCGGGCGGCGGCGCGGGCGTTGTTGAGGCTGGCTCAAAACCGGGTGCGCCGCCCCCTTCCGGAAAGCGGTTTTGGGCGGGAAAAATCCCAATATTTAGAACAGAGATGCCAAAATGCACTGATGTGGTGCATGGAATATGTAAATGAATGCGCCGAATTAGGGCATTCCCCTAGTGTGGCATTCCCGCATCTGGTGCAGAATCTCTTCCCATGCAGGTGAGGAGACAAAGCCCTGCATGGGCAATTACCGGCGGCACCGGTACATAAAAAAGTAGCAGTACTCAAGAAAAGCAAAACGCACAACGGCTGGCACCAGGCAGTGCCGGCCGTTGTCGCATAAAAAGCCCGTATTTCGTCCAGCCAGGGTTTTCTAGCGCCGCGTTTCGCGATATTCCTCAGGTTTCGCTCACGCCAGCTATGCCGGAATCCCGCGTTTCCCCCGAGCCCACCCCGTCCCGCTATTGGCGTCGCAATGTGCGCCTGATCGCGCTGCTGGCGCTCGTCTGGGCAGCGCTGACATTCATCCCCTCCTACTTTGCCCGAGGCCTGTCGTTCGATTTCATCGGCTGGCCGTTCTCGTTCTGGATGGCGGCCTACGGCGCCCCCTTGGCGTACCTCATCATCATCTGCATCTACGCCCGGATCATGAACCGCGCCGACCAACGCGGGGAAGAGGCCAAGGAGAACCGCTGATGCCGTTCGGCGGAGATACCCCGCAGCAATTCAGGATCCGGCTGCGCCGCATCTACGTGCTGTATACGGCCGGCTTCGCGCTGATGATCCTGCTGATGGCGCTGGCCGAGATCCTGGGCCTGCCGCGCAACTGGATCGGCTACGTCTTCCTGCTGGTGACCGTGAGCCTGTATGCCGGCATCGGCATCGTCTGCCGCACCTCGGACCAGGTGGAATACTACGTCGCCGGCCGGCGCGTGCCGGCCATCTACAACGGCATGGCGACCGCGGCCGACTGGATGTCGGTGGCCTCGTTCATCGGGGTCGCCGGCACGCTCTACCTGACGGGCTACGGCGGCCTGGCCTACATCATGGGATGGACCGGCGGCTATGTGCTGGTGGCGATGCTGCTGGCGCCGTACCTGCGCCGCTTCGGCCAATACACCATTCCCGACTTCATGGGCGCGCGCTATGGCGGCAACCTGCCGCGGCTGGCGGGCGTGGCCTGCGCCATTCTCTGTTCGTTCACCTATCTGGTGGCGCAGATCTACGGTGTGGGCATCATCACCACGCGCATGACCGGCATCTCGTTCGAACTGGGCATTTTCGTGGCGCTGGGCGGCATGCTGGTCTGTTCGTTCCTGGGCGGCATGCGCGCCGTCACCTGGACCCAGGTGGGACAGTACATCATCCTGGTCATCGCCTACCTGGTGCCGGTGGTGTGGCTGTCGATCAAGCACACCGACATGCCGGTGCCGCAGCTGTCGGCCGGCGTGGTGCTGCAGGAAGTGACGGAAAAAGAGGTCTACCTGCGCAACGACCCCGCCGAAATCGAGGCGCGCCGCCTGTGGCAGGAGCGCGCCGACGAGATGGCGCAACGGGTCCATGACCTGCCCGAGTCCTGGGCGCTGGAAAAGGACAAGCTGCGCAGTCGCCTGGCCCAGCTCAACGCCAGCGATGCGCCCATGGTCGAGATCCGCTCGGTCGAACGCGAGCTGGCGGCATTTCCGCCGACGGTGGAAGAGGCGCGCATCGCCTGGTCGCAGGCCAAGGCCACTTTCGAGGCCCGGGCCGCGCCGCCGACCCCGCATGCGGAACCGTTCCCGTCCAGCGATCCGGACGAGCGCCGCAACATGCGCATCAATTTCCTGGCGCTGGTGCTGTGCCTGATGCTGGGCACGGCGGGGATGCCGCACATCCTGATGCGCTCATATACCACCTCGTCGGTGGTGGAAGCGCGGCGTTCGGTGTGCTGGTCGCTGCTGTTCATCCTGCTGCTGTATTTCATGGCGCCGGCGTTGGCGCTGCTGGTCAAGTACGAGGTCTACACGCAGGTGGTGGGGTCGAATTTCCTCAGCCTGCCGAATTGGGTGCATGCCTGGAGCGCGGTCGACAGCAACCTGCTGGACGTCACCGACATCAATCGTGACGGCGTGGTCCAGCTCAGCGAAATCAGCATGGGCGCGGACGTGGTGGTGCTGGCGATGCCCGAGATCGGCGGGCTGCCCTATGTGATCTCGGGGCTGGTGGCGGCCGGCGGCCTGGCGGCGGCGCTGTCCACCGCCGATGGCCTGCTGCTGACCCTGTCCAATTCGCTGTCGCACGACATGTGGTACCGGATGGTGTCGCCGCGCATGTCGGCGGCGCGGCGGGTGATGGTGTCCAAGATCCTGCTGCTGGTGGTGGCGTTCGGCGCGGCCTGGGTGGCGGCGCGCAAGCCGGCCGACATTCTGTTCATGGTGTCGGCGGCGTTCTCGTTCGCGGCCTCGTCGTTTTTCCCGGCGCTGGTGATGGGCGTGTTCTGGCGCCGCGCCAACAAATGGGGCGCCACGCTCGGCATGGCGGCGGGGCTGCTGGTGACCTTTGCCTACATGACGCATACGCATCCGTGGCTGCGCGAGTGGGTGCTGGGGATTTCGCGGACCCAGCCGGTGGACCTGTGGTGGGGCATCCAGCCGATCGCGGCGGGGGTGTTCGGCGCGCCGGTGGCGTTCCTGACGATCGTCGTGGTGTCGCTGCTGACGCCGCCGCCGGATCGCGCCACGCTGGCGCTGGTGGATTATCTGCGTCATCCGGGCGCGCCGAAGCCGCCAACGGAGAACGGCACGGTCTGAAACGGAGGCAGGCGCCGGGTGGTTCGGATATATGCCGGGAGCGGGCCGGATCAGGGCTCGCGCCCGGAACGGCTCAGTGCGACACGGACTTCGAGAAGACGTTCATGACCACCACGCCGGCGATGATCAGGCCGATGCCGACCAGCGCCGGGGTGTCCAGGTGCTGCTTGAAGAACAGCGCGCCGATCAGGGAGATGAGTACGATGCCCACGCCCGACCAGATGGCGTAGGCGATGCCGACCGGCACCTCGCGCAGCGTCAGCGACAGGAAATAGAACGAGATCATGTAGCCGAACACCGTCACCACCGACGGCACCAGCCGTGAAAAGCCATCGGAGCTTTTCAGCGCGCTGGTGGCGAAGATCTCGGCGACGATGGCGATGCCCAGGTAGAGCCACTTCATTTGCGCGGCCCCTCGGATTGCCGCAGCAGCACCAGCAGGGCGCCCGCGCCGCCTTCGCGCTCGGGCGCCTCGGAAAACGCCAGCACTTCGTTCTTCTGCACCAGCCAGGTGCGGGCCTTGTCCTTGAGCACCGGTTCCAGGCCCTGCGAGCCATAGCCCTTGCCATGCACGATGCGCACGCAGCGGATGCCGTGTTCCTGGCACTCGTCCAGGAACGACAGCATGGCGTGGCGCGCCTGTTCCACGCGCAGGCCGTGCAGGTCGAGTTCGGCGCCAGCGCGCCACTGGCCGCGGCGCAGGTTGCGCGCGGTGTCGGGGGCGGCGTCGCCGCGCACGAAGGCGGTGCCGCCTTCGGACAGCAGGTGCGTGATTTCGCCGCCATCCGACACGCCGGCGTCGGCTCGCGTGGCGGTTTCGCCCAGCGCGTTGGCGCGGCGCAGGGCCGGGGCCGGTTGCGGCGCCGGCTTGTGTTCGGCGCGCGCGACCTGCTTGATGGGCTTGACCGACTGCATGGTGCGCCGGAACGCGGCCATGTCGTCGGCCGGATCGGTATCCGCGCCGGGCGCCGGCGCGGTCTTCTTCAGCGCCGCCACGCGCTGGGCGAGGGCGGCGCGCTCCTGCTCGGCCTGCAGGTCTTTCTTGAGGCGTTTCAGGTCGGCCGCGCCGACCTTACTGCCCCGCATTCTCCAGCCACCGTTGTGCGTCCAGGGCGGCCATGCAGCCCGTGCCGGCGCTGGTGATGGCCTGGCGATAGACGTGGTCCTGCACGTCGCCGGCTGCGAATACGCCCGGCACCGAGGTCATGGTGGCCATGCCGGACAGGCCGCTCTTGGTGACGATGTAGCCGTCCTTCATTTCGAGCTGGCCCTCGAAGATCCCGGTATTGGGCTGGTGGCCGATGGCGATGAAGGCGCCGGTGGCCTTCAGGTCTTCGGTGGCGCCGGTGTCGACGTGGCGCACGCGCACGCCGGTGACGCCGCTGTCGTCGCCCAGCACTTCTTCCAGCGTATGGAACAGCTTCAGTTCCATGTTGCCGTTCTCGACCTTGCTCATCAGCTTGTCGACCAGGATCGGCTCGGCGCGGAACTTGTCGCGGCGGTGGATCAGGGTGACCTTGCGGCAGATGTTGGACAGGTACAGGGCTTCCTCGACGGCGGTGTTGCCGCCGCCGACCACGACCACGTCCTGGTTGCGGTAGAAGAAGCCGTCGCAGGTGGCGCAACCGGACACGCCGCGGCCCATGAAGGCCTCTTCGGACGGCAGGCCCAGGTACTTGGCCGAGGCGCCGGTGGCGATGATCAGGGCGTCGCAGGTGTAGACCTTGCCGGTGTCGCCCGTCAGGGTGAACGGGCGCTTGGAGAGGTCGACCTTGGCGATGTGGTCGAACAGCATTTCGGTGTTGAAGCGCTCTGCGTGCTTCTGGAAGCGCTGCATCAGGTCCGGACCCTGCACGCCTTCGGCGTCGGCCGGCCAGTTGTCGACGTCCGTGGTGGTCATCAGCTGGCCGCCTTGGGCCAGACCTGTAACAAGGACAGGGCTCAGATTGGCGCGTGCCGCATAGACGGCCGCCGTGTAACCGGCGGGGCCGGATCCGAGTATCAAAACTTTAGCGTGCGTAGGCGTGGACATGGGCGGGTATCTTTAGGTTAACGCCCAATTATAATGAGCCGCATGCCGCGTATCTCGACTGCTTCTCCGCGCGCTTCGCGCAACACCCGCAACGGGCCCTCGCCGCTGCAGACGCGTATCTCCGCGTTGCTGCGCGAAGCCCGCTGGATCCTCTTCGCCGCCCTGGCGGCCTGGCTCACCCTGGTGCTGGCCACCTGGAGCGCCGCCGACCCGGGCTGGTCCCATTCGGTCCCCGCGGGGGCCATCCACAACAAGGGCGGGACCCTGGGCGCCTACCTGGCGGACATCCTGCTGTACCTGTTCGGTTTCTCCGCCTGGTGGTGGGTGATCCTGCTGCTGCACCGCGTGCGGGCAGGTTACCGCCGCCTTGCCAGCCATCTTCGTGTTACCAATGGTAAGCAGCCTGAGGTGTTGCCTCGGGTCCACTGGGAAGAGGGCATCGGTTTCTTCCTGCTGCTGGTCGGCTCGCTGGGCATGGAGGCCCTGCGCCTGGCCAGCCGCGGCACGCATCTGCCGGGCGCCTCGGAAAGCGCCAGCGGCGCCGGTGGCGTCATCGGCCATACCCTGGCCGACCTGATGAGCCGCAGCATCGGCTTCACCGGCAGCACCCTGGCCTTCCTGGTGATGCTGGCGATCGGCCTGAGCCTGTTCTTCTCGTTCTCGTGGCTGACCGTGGCCGAGCGCGTCGGCACCTGGATCGAAGGCCTGGTGCGCCGGGTGCGCAATTCCTACGCCGCGCGCGAAGACCGCAAGGTCGGCGAGGTGGCCAAGGCCGTGCGCACCGAGCAGGTGGTGGCCAAGCAGGAAAAGCTGGTGCACGAGCAGCCGGTGCGCATCGAGCCGGCGATCACGGTGGTGCCCAAGTCCGAACGCGTCGAAAAGGAAAAGCAGCAATCGCTGTTCTTCGCGCCGCCGCCGGGCGGCGAGGGCGACCTGCCGGCCATCAGCCTGCTGGATCCGCCGCTGGCCAACCAGGAAACCGTGTCGGCCGAGACCATCGAATTCACCTCGCGCCTGATCGAAAAGAAGCTGGCCGACTTCGGCGTGTCCGTCACCGTGGTGGCGGCGCAGGCCGGTCCGGTCATCACGCGTTACGAAATCGAGCCGGCCACCGGCGTCAAGGGCAGCCAGATCGTCAATCTGGCCAAGGACCTGGCGCGCGCGCTGAGCCTCGTCAGCATCCGGGTGGTGGAAACCATTCCGGGCAAGAACCTGATGGGCCTGGAGCTGCCCAACCCGCGCCGCCAGGTGGTCAAGCTGTCCGAGATCCTGGGGTCGCAGACCTACCACGCCAGCCATTCGGTCGTGACCATGGCGCTGGGCAAGGACATTGCCGGCAATCCGGTGGTGGCCGACCTGGCCAAGATGCCGCACCTGTTGGTGGCGGGCACCACCGGGTCGGGCAAGTCGGTCGGGATCAACGCCATGATCCTGTCGCTGCTGTACAAGGCCGACGCCTCGCATACCCGCCTGATCCTGATCGACCCGAAGATGCTCGAAATGAGCGTCTACGAAGGCATTCCGCATTTGCTGGCGCCGGTGGTCACGGACATGCGCCATGCCGCCAACGCGCTGAACTGGTGCGTGGGCGAGATGGAAAAGCGCTACCGCCTGATGAGCAAGATGGGCGTGCGCAACCTGGCCGGCTACAACACCAAGATCCGCGACGCCATCAAGCGCGAGGAGCCGATCCCGAATCCGTTCTCGCTGACGCCCGACCAGCCGGAGCCGCTGTCGCCGCTACCCACCATCGTGGTGGTCATCGACGAGCTGGCCGACCTGATGATGGTGGTGGGCAAGAAGATCGAAGAACTCATCGCCCGCCTGGCGCAGAAGGCGCGCGCGGCCGGCATCCACCTGATCCTGGCGACGCAGCGTCCCAGCGTCGACGTCATCACCGGCCTGATCAAGGCCAACATCCCGACCCGCATCGCGTTCCAGGTGTCGTCCAAGATCGACTCGCGCACCATTCTCGACCAGATGGGCGCGGAGACGCTGCTGGGCCAGGGCGACATGCTCTACATGCCGCCGGGCACCGGCCTGCCGGTGCGCGTGCACGGCGCCTTTGTCAGCGACGATGAAGTGCACCGCGTGGTCGAAAGCCTGAAGGCGCAGGGCGAGCCGAACTATGTCGAGGGCCTGCTGGAAGGCGGGCTGGACGGCGACGGCGGCGAAGGCGCCAGCAGCGTCACCGGCATCGGCGGCGACGCCGAGTCGGACCCGATGTACGACCAGGCTTGCGAGGTGGTGCTCAAGCATCGCCGCGCCTCGATCTCGCTGGTGCAGCGCCATCTGCGCATTGGTTACAACCGTGCGGCGCGGTTACTGGAACAGATGGAGCAATCGGGTATCGTGTCGGCGATGCAGTCCAATGGCAACCGGGAGATCCTGGTGCCCGCCGCCGCTCGAGAGGAAGCATGATGAAGACGTTTCGTGGCCTGGCCGCCGGCCTGGCCCTGTGCATGGCCCCGGCGTTGGCGCCGACTGCGGCCGTGGCCGCCACGGCGCAGGAACAGTTGCGCGCGTTCGTGAGCACGGTGACGGCGGCGACGGGGACGTTTTCCCAATACACCGTCAGCACGCAAGGGCGCACGCAGCCGGCGCAGACGGGGGTGTTTTCGTTCCAGCGGCCGGGCAAGTTCAAGTGGGCGGTGCAGAAGCCCTATGAGCAATTGGTGATTTCCGACGGCAAGCAGGTGTTCCAGTTCGATCCGGACCTGGCGCAGGTGACCGAGCGCAAGGTGGATGCGGCCATCGGGACGTCGCCGGCTGCGATCCTGTTCGGGTCGGGGTCGCTGGAGCAGTCGTTCGATGTGTCGGCGCTGCCTTCCAAGGATGGGGTCGACTGGCTGCGGGCGAAGCCGCGGACGGCGGACGCGGGGTTCTCCCGGGTCGATATCGGGATGAAGGACAATCTGCCGGTGCGGGTTGAGCTGCTGGATTCGTTCGGGCAGACGACGCGGGTGGATCTTTCCGGGATCGTTCCCAATCCCAAGCTTGGGGAGGGGGAGTTTCGGTTTGTGGCGCCCAAGGGCGTGGATGTGGTCAAGATGTAGTTGAAGTTGGGCGGTGCTTGCTTTGTAGGCCGCCCGTCACGGGGCGCGCAGGCGGTGAGCGCGCCAACGATTGCGGTCCGGAGCGTTCGCTCCGGACTTCCCCTTTGTCATCTTCGTTGTCGCCTGCGGCGACTGCCTTCAGATTCCCGCGGGCGCATCGACGGCGCGCTCACCGCCTGCGTGCCCCGCGCCGGGCTACCAGTTTCGAGAAATGACGCGCTGCTGGACCCTGGGGGCATGGGAGAGGTGTGCGTTGCCCGCAAAAAACGGCCGCGCGGGCGGCCGTTTTTTTCATACGTGGTGTCTTGCGTCGTGATGTGGGTCGCTGCGCGCTTGCGGCGCGGTGTGGGCGGTGTACCTGAAGCGCGCAGCGGATGGCTTGGGCCAGGAGGCGCGCCCGGCCGCCCGGCCGTCCGAAGGCCGGGCAGCCCCCTTTGGGGGCAGCTAGCTCACGCAGTGAGCGCGGCGTGGGGGCGTTTGTACGCCACGCAGTCAATTTCTACTTTCGCATCCACCATCAGCGGCGACTGCACGCAGGCGCGGGCGGGGGGATTGTTGCCGAAGTATTCCTTGAAGACCTTGTTGAACGAGGGGAAGTCGCGCGCGTCGTCGAGCCAGACGCCGCAGCGCACGACGTGTTCGGGGCCGTAGCCGGCTTCCTTGAGGATGGCGAGGACCTGCTGGATGGCCTTGTGCGACTGGGCGACGGTGCCGCCTTCGATGACTTCGCCGTTTTCCATCGGGACCTGGCCCGAGACGTAGAGCCAGCCGTCGGCGGCGACGGCGCGGGCGAAGGGCATGTGGGAGCCGCCTTGGCCGGTGCCGCCGGCGACGCCGTAGCGGGTGATGCCGTTGTTGTCGGGGGTGGGGGTGGTACTGCTCATGTCAGGGCTCCTGAAGGGCGGGGGTTGAGGCGGCGAAGCTGGCGCGCAGGTCGCCGTTGCGGGGCAGCCAGCGGCCGGCGCGGTCGCCGGTGGGCTGGCCTTGGCGGTAGGACAGGACGCCGTTGACCCAGACGGCCTCGATGCCGGCGGCGGTCTGGACGGGGGCGGCGAAGGTGGCGCGGTCGATGACGGTGGCGGGGTCGAACAGGACCAGGTCGGCGTGGAAGCCTTCGCGCACCAGTCCGCGTTCGGCCAGGCCGAAGCGGGCGGCGGACAGGCCGGTCATCTTATGCACGGCTTCGGCCAGCGGGAACAGGCCGACGTCGCGGCTGTAGTGGCCCAGCACGCGCGGGAAGGCGCCCCACAGGCGCGGGTGCGGCATGGGGTCGTTGGGCAGGCCGTCGGAGCCGACCATGGTGAGCCGGTTCGACAGCACGCGGCGCACGTCGTCCTCGTGCATGTTGTGGTAGACGGCGCCGGCCGGTTGCAGGCGCTTCGCCGCTTCCAGCAGCGTCACGTTCCAGTCGGCGGCGATGGCGGACAGTTTGCGGCGGGCCTGTTCGGGGTGCGGCACCGACCAGGTGATGTCGATGTCGAATTCGTCGGTGACCTGCTTGAGGTCGAGCGTGGACGAGCTGGCCGAATACGGATAGCAGTCGCAGCCCACGTGCTGCATGCGGCCGGCGTTCTCCAGCTTGAACAGCACTTCCTTGGTGCGGCCCCAGTTGCCGGCGCCGGCGCATTTCAGGTGCGACACCACCACCGGCACGCGGGCGTGCAGGGCGATGTCGAAGGCTTCCTGCATGGCTTCCAGGATGGCGGCGAATTCCGAGCGCAGGTGGGTGGTGTAGAGCGCGCCGAATTCGTCCAGGACCTCGGCCAGCAGCTTGACCTCGGCGGTGTCGGCCTCGATCGCCGAGCCGTAGGCCAGGCCGGTGCTCAGGCCGATGGCGCCGTGGGCCAGGGCTTCGCGTAATTGATCGCGCATGGCCATCACTTCGTCGCGCGTGGCGCTGCGGTCGAGGCGGTCCATGTGGTTGTTGCGCAGGGCCGTGTGGCCGACCAGCGCGGCGACGTTCACGGCGGGCTGCGCGGCCTCGATGGCGCGGGTGTAGTCGGCGAAGGTCGGGTAGGCGAAGTCGTCGCGCTGGCCCAGCAGGTTCATCGGGTCGGGTGGCTCGCCACGCAGCGAGACCGGCGAGGCGCTGATGCCGCAGTTGCCCACCACCACGGTGGTCACGCCCTGAGACAGCTTGGGCAACATGCCGGGGGTGCGGATGACGTTGGTGTCGTCGTGGGTATGGACGTCGATGAAGCCGGGCGCGAGCGCCAGGCCGGCGCCGTTGATGATCCGACCCGCCGACTGGCCGGACAGGTTGCCGATGGCGGCGATGCGGTCATGGGCCAGCGCCACGTCGGCGGTGTATTCGGCGCCGCCCGAGCCGTCGAGCACGCGGACGTTGCCGATGAGGGTGTCGTACATCTTGGGTTCCAGTTTCAATCGCCCAGCGGCAGCCGGTTGGGGCCGCCGCGGTGCTCGTCCAGCGCCAGCTTGATGCGGCGCAGGCGTTCGCGGTTCTCTTCTTGGTTCAGCATGGCCAGCTCGGTCGACAGCAGGTCGATCGCCAGCATCATGGCGTAGCGCGAGGCCGAGGGCTTGTAGATGAAGTCGGTTTCGTCGGTGCGGATCGGCAGCACCACGTCGGCCAGCTTGGCCAGTTCCGAGGTGGCGTCGGTGACCGCGACGATGCGGGCGCGGTACTGCTTGACGATGCGCGCGGCGCCAACGATTTCCGGCGTCAGGCCGGAGGCCGACAGGATCACCACGGCGTCGCGCTCGTCGAGCGTGGCGGCCACCATGCGCAGCAGCACGGCGTCGCTGTAGACCGCGATCGGGTAGCCCAGGCGCACCAGGCGCGATTGCACTTCCTGCGCCAGCACGGCCGATGCCCCGCCGACGCCGAACACGTAGATCATGCGGGCGCCGTCGACGATGCCGGCGGCGGCCTCGAACAGCGGTTCGGTGAAGGTCGGCAGGTGCGCGCGCAGCGTGCTTTCGATGTCGGCGTAGATGCGCGCGTAGAACGTGCTTTCCTCGGCCGGCGTGCTCTGGTCCAGGAAGCGACTGCCCACGGTGCTGGCCTGCGCCAGCTTCATCTTCAGGTCGCGGGTGTCGTCGCAGCCCACGGTGCGGGCAAAGCGCGAGATGGTGGCGATGCTGACGCCGGCCTTGGCCGCCAGCTGGTCCACGGTGGCGCTGGCGCTCCAGATGATGTTGTCCAGGATGGCGTCGGCGACCTTGCGCTCGGTCACGCTCAGGTCGTCCCGGCGGCTGCGGATCTGGAAGACGATGTCGCGGATGATGTTCATGTGGTGTTCCTGGGTCATGGCGGGCGCGGCCCTTACGCGGCCAGTTCGGGATCGCCGAGGCGCGAACAGGCCGCGAAGTGGCCTGGCCCGACGCTGACGTCGCGCGCTTCGATCGTGGCGCAGGCGTCGATGGCGTGCGGGCAGCGGGTGCGGAAGACACAGCCGGAAGGCGGGTTGACCGGGCTGGGGATGTCGCCCTTGAGCAGGATACGCGAACGCGGCGCGCGCGGATCCGGCAACGGCGCGGCCGACAGCAGGGCGCGGGTATAGGGATGGCGCGGCCGCGCGTAGACCTCGCTGGTCGGGCCGCGTTCCATGACGCGGCCCAGGTACATCACCACCACCTCGTCGCACAGGTAGTCGACCACGGCCAGGTCGTGCGCCACGAACAGCATGGTCAGGCCCAGGTCGCGCTGCAGGTCCTGCAGCAGGTTCAGCACCTGCGCCTGCACCGACACGTCCAGCGCCGAGACCGGTTCGTCGGCCACGATGAAGTCGGGCTCCACCGCCAGGGCGCGGGCGATGCCGATGCGCTGGCGCTGGCCACCGGAGAATTCGTGCGGATAGCGGCGGCGGTGATCGGCGTTCAGGCCGACGCGTTCGAGCAGTTCGCCGATGCGGGCCTCGCGGCGATGCTGCGCCAACTTATGGGTGTCGAGCGCCTCGCCCAGGATCTCGGCCACGGTCATGCGCGGGTTGAGGCTGGCGTAGGGGTCCTGGAACACGATCTGCATGCGGCGGCGCCACGGCAGCATTTCTTTCTCGGACAGTTTGGTGATGTCCTGGCCGTCGAACAGCAGGCGGCCGGCGGTGGGCGCGAACAGGCGCAGCAGGGCGCGGCCGGTGGTGGTCTTGCCCGAGCCGGACTCGCCCACCAGGCCGACGATGGTGTTGCGCGGCACGTCGAAGCTGACGCCGTCGACCGCTCGCACCACCGGCGCGTTGCGCGCCTGCGAGGTGGGGAAGTGGACCTTCAGGTCTTCGATGCGCACCAGCGGTTCGGCGGCGCGCGCGGGTTGGGGGCTTGCGGTCATAGCGGAGTCACCTTGATGCAGCGGGCGTGGTGCCGGGCCTGCACCGGCACCAGTTCGGGCACGTCGCGGCGGCAGTTGTCGTCGGCCAGCGCGCAGCGCGGGGCGAAGGTGCAGCCGGCGGGCAGCGACAGCACGCTCGGCACGTTGCCCGGAATGGCGCGCAGGCGCTCGCCGGAAGCCAGCAGCGCCGCGGTCGGCAGGCAGGACAGCAGGCCGCGGGTGTACGGATGGGTGGGCTTTTCGAACAGGTCGTAGACGCCGGCGTCCTCGACCACGCGGCCGGCGTACATCACCGCCACGCGATGCGCGATCTCGGCCACCACGCCCAGGTTGTGGGTGATGAACAGAATGCTCATGTTCATCTCGGCCTGCAGCCGGCGCAGCAGGTCCAGGATCTGCGCCTGCACGGTCACGTCCAGCGCGGTGGTGGGTTCGTCGGCGATCAGCACGGCCGGGTTGCAGGCCAGCGCCAGGGCGATCATGACGCGTTGGCGCATGCCGCCGGACATCTGGTGCGGATACTCGTTGACGCGCCGGTCGGCCGCCGGGATCTCGACGCGGTCGAGCATGTCGCGGGCGCGCTTCATGGCGGCCGCGCGCGAGCCGCCCTCGTGCTGCAGCACGGCCTCGGCGATCTGGTCGCCCACCGTGTACAGCGGGTTCAGGCTCGTCATCGGCTCCTGGAAGATCATGGCGATCTCGGCGCCGCGGATGCGCCGCAGGGTGGCCGGCGAGGCGTGGGCCAGGTCGTGTTCCTGGCCGCGGCGGTCGCGAAAGCGGATCTTGCCCGCTTCGATGCGGCCGGCCGGCTTGGGCAGCAGGCCCATGATGGACAGGCTGGTGACGGACTTGCCGGAGCCGGATTCGCCGACGATGGCCAGCGTTTCGCCGCGGGCCAGGTCGAAGGTGACGCCGTCCACCGATTTGGCGACGCCGTCGCGGCTGTGGAACCAGGTCTTCAGGCCTTCCACCGACAGCACGATGTCTCGGGTGCTTGCGGTCATGATTACAGCTCCTTGCGCAGGCGCGGGTCGAGCACGTCGCGCAGGCCGTCGCCGACCAGTTGCAGCGACAGCACCGACAGGACAATGGCGATGCCGGGGAAGATCATGATCCAGTCGGCCGAGCCCATGTACTGCTGGCCGGCGTTGATCATGGTGCCCCAGGTGGGGATGTCGGGCGAGACGCCCACGCCCAGGAACGACAGGCCGGCTTCGGCCAGGATCGCGTAGGCGAAGATGAAGGTGCCTTGCACCAGGATCGGCGACAGCAGGTTGCGCAGCACGTGCACGGTGACGATGCGCCAGGTGGACACACCCAGCGCGCGGGCGGCCTCGACGAACGGCAGCTCGCGGATCACCAGGGTCGAGGCGCGCACGATGCGGGCCAGGCGCGGCGTGTAGACGATGCCCAGCGCGATCACCACGTTCACCAGCGACGGTCCCAGCGCGGCCACCAGCGAGATCGCCAGCAGGATGTCGGGAAACGCCATCATCGCGTCGATCAGGCGCGACACGAACTTGTCGGCCGAGCGGAAGAAGCCGGCGATCAGGCCCAGCGCGATGCCCAGCACGCTGGACACGATCACCACCGAAAAGCCCACCATCAGCGACAGCCGGCCGCCGTAGATGACGCGGCTGAACACGTCGCGACCGAAGTCGTCGGTGCCGAACCAGTGCACGGCGCCGGGCGCCTTGAGGCGGTTCATGATGGACAGCTTGAACGGGTCGTAGGGGCTGACCCACGGCGCCAGCAGCGCCGCGGCTACCAGCACGATCAGCACGATCAGGCTGATCAGCACGGTCTTGCGGGCCACCAGCAGGCGCAGCACCTGCCAGCGGTCCGTGCCGGCGTTAACGGTAGTTGGACTAGTCATTTCGGTCGTTTCGTTCGCAATTCATCATCAATAACGGACGCGCGGATCGACCAGCAGGTACAGCAGATCGATGAACAGGTTGATGAGCACGTAGATGGCCGCGATGATCAGCAGCGCGCCCTGGATGACGGGATAGTCGCGGCGCAGCACGGCCGACACCACCAGGCTGCCCACGCCGGGCAGGCCGAACACGGTCTCGGTGACCACGGCGCCGCTGATCAGCAGGGCCGTGGTCAGGCCCAGCACCGTCAGGATCGGGATCAACGCATTGCGCACGGCGTGCTTGAGGATCACGCGGCTTTCCGGCAGGCCCTTGGCGCGGGCGGTGCGCACGTAGTCGTCGCGCAGCACGTCCAGCATGCTGGCGCGGATGAAGCGCGTGATCAGCGCCGAGTTCACCAGCCCCAGCACCACCGCGGGCAGTATCAGGTGTGACACGCGCGTGGCGAACGAGGCGTCCGGCCCGCCATAGCCCGACACCGGCAGCCAGCCCAGCTTGACCGAGAACACCTGCATCAGCAGCAGGCCCAGCCAGAAGCTCGGCACGCTGGAGGTGAACATCGAGAACGACAGCACCGACTGGTCCAGCGTGGTGCCGCGCTTGACCGCCGACAGGATGCCCACCGGCAGCGCGATCAGCGTGGCGATGAACAGCGACATCAGCGTCAGCAGCAGGGTTGGCTCGGCGCGGTCGGCCAGCGCCGCCAGCACCGGCTTGTTCATGAAGATGGACTGGCCCAGGTCGCCCTGTACCAGCTTGCCCAGCCAGGAGACGTACTGCACCGGCAGGGGCTGGTCCAGGCCCAGCTGGTGTTCGAGCGCGGCGATGTCGGCCTGGCTGGCCTGGGGCCCGAGCATCACGGCGGCGGGGTTGCCGGGCGTGACGCGGATGATGACGAACACGATGGTCGCGACGATGAACATCACGGCCACCAGCCCGACCAGCCGGTTCAAGAGATAACGCAACACAGTGGCATCCTAAGGATCGGCGCGCCGATGCCGGCGCTGTGGTTCAGGCGGGGCGGGCCCTGAGCGGACCGCCCCGCGGCCTGGTTTACTTCTGCGCTTTCCAGGCGTTCCAGAAGAACGGCCACGGCGCCGGCTTGACGCCTTGCAGCGACGGCGAACGGGCCGCCTGGGCGTTGAAGTCGCCGACCTTCACGAACGGCACTTCGTCATACACGGCCTGCTGCACGTCGGCCCAGCGCTTGACGCGTTCTTCCTGGGTGCGGGCCTGGTTGAAGGCATCCATCACCTGCGCGCGGCGCGGCGTGTCCCACCAGCCCGGCGCGTCCTTGGACGGGAAGTCGATCAGCGCGGGTTCCGGCAGGAACACGCTGTGGGTGATGAAGATGTCCCACACGGCCGGATCCTGGCGGCGCTGCGTCAGCGTGGCCCAGTCGACCACCTGCATGTCCACCGTGAAGCCGGCGGCCTTGAGGTATTCCGCCGCCACCAGCGCCATCTTGTAGTGGAACTCGTACTGCTGGCTGGTCAGGATGCGGATCTTCTTGTCGGCCACGTTGGCGCTGTCCAGCAGCTTCTTGGCCGCGGCGGCGTCGCCCTTGTTGTAGACCTTGCCGCCCAGCGACGTGGCCCACGGGTAGCCTTCCGGATACAGATCGCCGTTGAGTTTGTAGAAGTCCTTGTTGCCGAAGGCGGCGAACAGCATGTCTTCTTCGTTCAGCGCCAGTTGCACCGCCTGGCGCACGGCCAGGTTGGACATGATGCCCTGCTTGGTGTTGAGCACCAGGCGCGGCCAGCCGAAGGGCTTGAGCATGACCGGATCGGAACGGCCGCCCTTGAGCTTGTCCAGCGCTTCCACCGGCAGCGAGTCGACGTAGTCGAACTGGCCCGCGGCGGCGGCTTCGGAACGGGTGTTGGCGTTGGCGACCGGCACGAAGCGGATCTCGTCCAGGTATTGCTTGCGGGCGCCGCCGTAGCCGTCGGGTTCGCCTTCGCGCTGCTTGTAGCCCTCGAAGCGGGTCAGCTGGATGTACTGGTCCGGCACGCGCGCCTTGAGCTGGTAGGGGCCGGTGCCGACGATCTCGGTCAGCACCGGGGCGATCTTGCCCTTGGGCATGATCACGGCGGCGGCGTTGTTCATGGCCAGCAGCGCGGTCAGCGGGGCGTAGGGCTGCTTGAGCGTGATGCGGATGGTGTTGGCGTCGGGCGCCTCGATGTTGGCGATGACCTTGGCGGCCATCTTGCCGCGCGTGGCGGTCTCGGTCCAGCGTTTGAGCGAGGCCAGCACGTCCGACGAATCCATCTTGGAACCGTCATGGAAGGTGATGCCCTGGCGCAGCGCGATGGTGTAGACCAGGCCGTCCGGCGTGACTTCGGGCATCTTGTCCGCCAGCAGCGGGGTGAGGTTCCACTTGGCGTCGAAGGTGTACAGCGTTTCGAAGAAGTGCTGCGTCAGGATGCCGACCAGGTCGGCGGTGCTGCTCATCGGGTCGAGCGTGGGCGGCTCGCCGATGGTGGCGACGGAAATCGTGCCTCCCTTGACCGGCGTGGCACAGAGGGCGGGGGACGACAATGCGGTCAAGCCAATTGCGCCGGCCACGAGCAGGCTTTTCAGCCCACCGCCTTGCCGGGAGGTGCGGAAGTTCATGATTCTCTCTCCAGAGGGTCAAAAACAGGTTGTCGCGTGATTCAGTGAAAGGCCGGTAAGGCGCCGGATGCCCGAGTTCGTTCTTGCCCCCCGGGCGCGGGGCTTGTCGGTAGCGCAACGGAACGCGCGGCCGCGCCGCGCGCAAAGGCTCAGAAAAAGGTGTCCGCGACGTCGATGACGCGGTACTGCTCGTCCACCAGCAGGACCTGGCGCCACTTGTCGAACGTCAGGCAGGGATGGGAGATGTCGAAGGCGATCATGTCGCCAACCTGGATGTCGTCGTTCTCGCCGATCTGCATGAACGCGTGCTGGTCCATCATGGCGGTGAGCTTCCATTGGGACGGCGCGGCGCCAGGCGCGCTTTGCCCGGGACGGAAATGCAGCGACGGCGTCGGCAGGCCGGCATCGAAGGCGGCGTCGCGCTTGCCCATGGCCACGATGGCGCGGCCGGGTTCGGGCAGCGACTGTACGTAGGCCCAGACCTGCAGCGCGGGTTGCAGGCCCGGCTCCATCTTGTGGGCTACCGGGTTGTGGGCGTTGATGCGCTCGGCGGCCGAACGGTAGACGCCGACGTCGTGCGACAGGTAGCAGCCGGGGCGCAGCACGATTTCCAGCGGCGCGCCGATGTCCAGTTGCGAGAATTCCTCGGCCACCACGTCGAACCAGGCCGAACCGGCGCCGGATATCAGGGCGGGGCCGTTCTTGCGCAGCCGGCCGGTGCTGGCCAGCCCGCGCAGGGCGTCGGTGGCGCGGCGCAGGAAGGCGCGGATCGCGGTTTCCTCCTGCAGCACGCCTTCGTAGACTTCGATGCCGGCCAGCGCCAGCCCGGGCCAGCGGCCGATTTCTTCGGCCACGGCCTGCAGTTGCGCGTCGTCGCGCACGCCGGTGCGGCCGCCGGCCGGACCCAGCTCGATCAGCACGGGCAGCACCAGGCCCTGCTCGCCAAAGTAACGGCCCAGCTGGGCGGCGTTGGCGACGGAATCGACAATGCAGAAGTAGGTGAACGCCGGGTCGCGCAGCAGCTTGGCGATCAGCGCCATGTTGGCGCGGCCGACCAGCTGGTTGGCCATCAGCACCCGGCGGATGCCATGGTTGTAGGCCGCCACCGCCTGCGGCGCGGTCGCCAGGGTGATGCCCCAGGCGCCGTTGTCGATCTGGCGCTGGAACAGCGCGGGGCTCATGGTGGTCTTGCCGTGCGGCGCCAGCTTGACGCGGTAGGCTTCCATGAAGCGCTGCATCCATTGCAGGTTGTGGCGCACGCGGGCCTCGTACAGCACCGCCACCGGCAGGCTGACGTCCTCGGCCAGCAGGTTCCAGTTCAGCGCCGCCACGCCGGCGTTGGTACAGGCGGCGGGAAAGGCGCCCAGGCCCTTGCCGTTGGCGTCCAGGGGGGCTGCGGTGATGGAGGAGTGGGGCATGGCGGCGGTTCGTCTCTGGAAAATATTTACGGCAAATCCGTTTTTTTTAATTATCCTGAAAGAAATTTACAAGCGGCAGTTGGGAGTTACCCGTAGTCCGCCGCCGGCGCCGGTTGGCGCGACAATAGGGGCATGTCGCGGCGCCCCTTTGCCGCCCCACACAAGGAAGAGTCATGCTGAAAGTCGCTTTGGGCCAGTTCGCCGTCAGCCGCGTCTGGGAAGAAAATGCCCAGGTCTGCGTCGATCTCATGGCGCGCGCCCGTGCTGGCGGCGCCGGCCTGCTGGTGCTGCCCGAAGGCATCCTGGCCCGCGACATCACCGACCCGCAGATCGTGCTGAAGGCCGCGCAACCCTTGGATGGTCCCTTCATGACGCGCCTGCTCGAGGCCAGTCGCGGCTCGTCGCTGGCGTCCATGATGTGCGTGCACGTGCCGACCGGCGATGGCCGGGTGTGGAACACCCTGGTCACGCTGCAGGATGGCCGCATCGTGTCGCAGTATCGCAAGCTGCACCTGTACGACGCCTTCACCATGAAGGAGTCGACCAACGTCACGCCCGGCAACGACATCCCGCCGCTGCTGGAGATCGGCGGCGTGAAGGTCGGGCTGATGACCTGCTACGACGTGCGCTTTCCCGAACTGGCCCGGCGTCTGGCGCTGGACGGCGCCGACCTGCTGGCGCTGCCGGCGGCCTGGGTGCGCGGCCCGTTGAAGGAAAAGCACTGGGAAGTGCTGGTGACGGCGCGCGCGCTGGAAAATACCTGCTACGTCGCCGCCACGGGCGAGTGCGGCGAACGCAATATCGGCTGCAGCATGGTGGTGGACCCGCTGGGCGTGGTCACGGCGCAGGCCGGCGAGGCGCCGGCGCTGGTGTTCGCCGATATCGATCCCGAACGCCTGGCGCATGCCCGCAAGGTGCTGCCGGTGCTGGCCAACCGCCGTTTCGCCACGCCGGAACTGGCCTGAAGCGGCGGTTCCCCGCGGCCTCGCCGGGCCCGGCGCCGCAGGCCGGTTCCCGGCCTGGCCGCCAGGGCGGAGGGCGGCCGGACATGTTGTAATACTGGCTTGATTTCCTTGCCGCCTTCCCCCATCTGCTGCCAATGAGCAACGATCTCTTCGCGGCCGATCCCGCCCATCGGCCTTACGTGCCCCTGGCCGAGCGCCTGCGTCCGCGCACGCTGGCCGACGTCGTCGGCCAGTCGCACCTGCTGGGGCCGGACAAGCCGCTGCGCGTGGCATTCGAGTCGGGCCGCCCGCATTCCATGATCTTCTGGGGCCCGCCGGGCGTGGGCAAGACCACCTTGGCGCGCCTCATGGCCGACGGCTTCGACGCCCAGTTCATCGCCATCTCGGCCGTGCTGGGCGGCGTCAAGGACATCCGCGACGCCGTCACCGTGGCGCAGGTGGCGCAGGGGCAGGGCCGCCGCACCATCCTGTTCGTCGACGAAGTGCATCGCTTCAACAAGGCGCAGCAGGACGCGTTCCTGCCCTACGTCGAAAGCGGCCTGTTCACCTTCATCGGCGCCACCACCGAGAACCCCTCGTTCGAGGTCAACTCGGCGCTGCTGTCGCGCGCCCGCGTCTACGTGCTGCAGTCGCTCACGCCCGAGGAACTGCAGCAACTGGTCGACCGCGCCATCACGGCGTTCAACGACGGCCACGAAGAGGGCGCGCGCATCCACATCGACGCCGACGCGCGCGAACAGTTGGCGGCCTGGGCCGACGGCGACGCGCGCCGCCTGATCAGCGCGGTCGAGGTGGTGGCCGAATCGGCCCAGGCCGCCGGCCGAGACACGGTCGACGCGGCCTGGCTCGAGATCTCGCTGTCGCAGAACCTGCGGCGTTTCGACAAGGGCGGCGACGCCTTCTACGACCAGATCAGCGCGCTGCACAAGTCGGTGCGCGGCTCCAATCCCGACGCCGCGCTGTACTGGTTCTGCCGCATGATCGACGGCGGCGCCGATCCCAAGTACCTGGCGCGCCGGCTGGTGCGCATGGCGGTCGAGGACATCGGCCTGGCCGACCCGCGCGCCACCGACCTGGCGGTCAACGGCGCCGACATCTACGAACGGCTGGGCTCGCCCGAAGGCGAGCTGGCGCTGGCCCAGGCGGTGGTCTACATGGCCTGCGCGGCCAAGTCCAACGCCGTCTACAACGCCTACAACCAGGCGCGCAAGTTCGCCGCCGAGCATGGCAGCGCGCCGGTGCCAATCCATCTGCGCAATGCGCCCACCAAGTTGATGAAACAATTGGGCCATGGCAAGGCCTACCGCTATGCCCACGACGAGCCGCACGGCTACGCCGCGGACGAGCAATATTTCCCCGATGGGCTCAAGCCTTCCTTCTACCGGCCGACCGATCGCGGCCTGGAGGCTAAAATCCAGCAGAAGTTGGCATTCCTGCGCGAGCTGGACGCGCAGGAACGCGCCAAGAAACGGTAACGGGCGCCGCCCGTTGCTTCCCGCAATCTCACCGACATCACCATGCTAGACCCGATACTGCTGCGCAAAGACCTGCAAACCGTCGTAGACCGCCTCAAGAGCCGTGGCGTGTCCTTCGACACGGAACGGTTCAACGAGCTGGAGTCTCGCCGCAAGGCGGTCCAGACCGAAACCGAATCCCTGCAAGCCCGCCGCAACGCGCTGGCCAAGCAGATCGGTCAACTCAAGGCCAAGGGCGAGGACGCCAGCGCCGTCATGGCCGAATCGCAGGCCGTGCCCGAGCGCCTGAAGCAGCTGGAAGAAGAGCTGGCCGCCCTGCAGCAGCCGCTCAACGAGTTGCTCATGTCGGTGCCGAACCTGCCGCACGCCAGCGTGCCGCTGGGCGAGTCCGCCGACGATAACGTCGAAGTGCGCCGCTGGCTGCCGGCCGCCGCGGGCGCCGATGGCAACCCGCCCGCGCTGCCGTTCGAGGCCCGCGACCACGTCGCGCTGGGCGAACCGCTGGGCCTGGACTTCGATACCGCCGCCAAGCTGTCGGGCGCGCGCTTCTCGTTCATGCGCGGTCCCATTGCCCGCCTGCACCGCGCGCTGGCGCAGTTCATGCTCGACCTGCAGACCGGCACGCACGGCTACACCGAGTGCTACACCCCCTACATCGTCAACGCCTCGACGCTGTACGGCACCGGCCAACTGCCCAAGTTCAAGGATGACATGTTCGCCGTGTCCAAGGGCGGCGGCGACGACGATCCCAAGGTCGACGAGCACGGCAAGCCGTTCGTGCGCGAAGACCAGTACCTGATCTCGACGTCGGAAATCACCCTGACCAGTGTGGTGCGCGACACCATCCAGGCCGCCGCCGACCTACCGCTCAAGCTCACCGCCCACACCCCGTGCTTCCGTTCCGAAGCCGGCAGCGGCGGGCGCGATACCCGCGGCATGATCCGCCAGCACCAGTTCGACAAGGTCGAAATGGTGCAGGTCACGCAGCCCGACCAGTCCTATGAGGCGCTGGAGGGCATGGTCGGCCATGCCGAGCGCGTGCTGCAATTGCTGGGGCTGCCGTACCGGGTGATGCTGCTGTGCACCGGTGACATGGGGTTCGGCTCGGCCAAGACCTACGACCTGGAGGTGTGGCTGCCGGCGCAGAACACCTGGCGCGAGATTTCGTCGGTGTCCAACTGCGAAACCTTCCAGGCGCGCCGCATGCAGGCGCGATTCCGCAACGCCCAGGGCAAGCCCGAATACGTGCATACGCTGAACGGCTCGGGACTGGCCGTGGGCCGCGCGCTGGTGGCGGTGCTGGAAAACCACCAGCAGGCCGATGGCAGCATCCTGGTGCCCGAGGCGTTGCAACCTTACATGGGCGGCCTGACGGTATTGAAGCCTTGACCCTGGCTGGAGCAATCCACAAATAAAAAACGGAGCCCGCGGGCTCCGTTTTTTATTGTTCGCCAGGACCGGGCACGCCACTTGCTGATTATGCAAGTCGACCACACGGCGGATGGGGCGGGAAGTCCGGCCTATTTATGATCGAGACATATTTCTGTCGCGTCCGTGGATTATGTTGGCGGCGTGACTGCCTGATTTTGATGTGAGCAATTGTGTATTTTCAATAAAAGGGCCGGATAGTTCGGCACAATACATCTGCGTTTTACACGCCTCATTCACACATATAACAAGGAGTTGTCCATGACTTCAAGAATGATTGGAGATTTTCGGGTGAGATGCGCTGTGAGTCAGGATGACGAGCAGGGCTACCGCGTGCAGATATGGACCCGCCGGGTAGGCGGAACCGCACCGGAAAAATGCTGGACCGTGCCGGGGCAGGCGCCGTTCGCAAGCCTGGACGAAGCGGAACAGGAAAGCCGGCAACTGTTTGAAGAAATCAACGGCGTTCGTTTCAACGGTGAACCGGAGTTTGCTCATGCGTCCGCATAATGGTTGGTGGCGGGCGTCGAGCGCGCCGCGCCGCTGGATCGATCTCGTCCAGGAATCGCCGCGTTGGGCCGTTGCCAAGCCCAATCCGGCGTCGCAGCAACCGCCCGCCGTCATGACGGGCAAGTCCGTCCAGGTCCCCACGACCTGACACGATTCCCGCCGGGCACCGGAAATTGCCCCGCAGGAAAAAAGGCCACTCCTGGGAGTGGCCTTTGTTTTTCGTGCCGTCGCGGGATCAACGATGCCAGCCGCCGCGACCGTGGTAATAGCCTCGATCGGGACCACGCCAATGGCCTCGATGGCCGCCCCAGTAGCCGCCCCCGCGGATATAGACCGGGGCGGGGTACACGACCGGCGGCGCGACGTAGACGGGCGCCGGACGATAGTAGACCGGGGGCGGCGGCGCGTAGACGGGCGCCGGGGCCACATAGACCGGGGCGGGGGCCGCATAGACGGGGGCCGGGTAGACCACCCCTGGCACGCCAATCGAGATGCCGACGTCGACCCGGGCCAATGCGACGCTGGAGATCAGCAGGCCGGCGGCGCCGACCCCTGCGATTAACCATTTTTTCATGTTGCACCTGCCTACTGCGTGACGCAGCAAAGTTGAGTATTCGTTGACGCTATTTTCGACCTTTTCGGCGCGGCGAAGGTAAGCGACCCGTCCTCAATAGCGACAATCCGCAACGGTTGCCACCGTGCCGGCGGCGCCGATGTTGCGCCGCGTCAGCCCGCTCCCACTCTGGCGAACCCAGGGGTGAAATCGACTGAAATAAAGCGGCGCCGACTTCGGCGGGGCGGACGGGTTACAGGTAGTCACCATCAGCGCGGGCGGATTCCCCTGTCGGCAACACCGGTACGCCTGCGCCAAGGCGGTGCCCCGGGGCCGTGCCTCGCTCCGGAGGGTCGTTTTCCCGACTTCGCCCTAGCGCTCGTCAGGCTGTTGGCAGCGGAATTCGACCACCCAGACCCAGGGATTGGCGGCCCAGGCATGCGCGCCATAGCGCTCGCACCAGGTCAGGGCGAACGCGGTCTGCAGGGGCACGCCCGGCAACAGCGCCGAGGAGTGATAGAGCGCCTGCGTGCCTTCGGCCCGCGCATCCGCTTCGGACAGTCTCTGCAGGCGCTGGATGCGCACGCCGACCACGACGGCGGTGGCGAAGGGTTTGCCGGATTCATCCTCGAGGGTGATGCTTTCGCCGGATTTGCCATAAGGGCAACTTATCCAGGGGGAAGTCTTGCGCAACTCGCCCTCGCCTTCCGCGGGACCCATGGCGACCCACTTCCCGGAATCGGCCGCGTCGGCATACCAGGCGGTTGTCAGCTTGGTGGGCTGCGGTTTGACGATGCGCCGGGTTTGCACTTTATAGCCATCGAGAATGGCTTGCTTGAGTGGCTCGCTGAATTGGAGTGCTTGCCTTTTCATACCTGTGTTGTTCCCCTCACGTCCGACGCTTGCATACCAATGGTGCTGCGGCCGCGTCGACACGTGCCAACATGGCGGGCTTTCCGAAACCTCGCATGAAACAGTATGACGCGTCGCAATCGTCGTGTCAGGCAAAGGGTTACTTGTGTGTCTTTTTGAATACGCCCCGGCGTTGTTTGTATACTCGTGGCATGAATACTGACCTGCATGATCTCAAGCCCGGTTACTACTGGTACACCATGGCCAACGACCCGCTGGCCGTCATCCATATTCACGACGACGGCGGCGCCACGTTGATGGGCACCGACTATCGCCTCAGCGCCGAAGGCGTCGCGGACATGCTCCGCCAGGGCCAGCGCTTCTTCTGGATCGAACCGCCGCAGCAAGCCTGATCCGGCCGCCGCCCGGATACCCGGCGCATGCAGGCGAGAGGCGAGGCCAAGGACGTCCCCATGACCGACATGTTGTTAAACGACGTTCGACTGCCCGATGGCTCGGCGGTCGACGTATTGATTTCCCGCGGCCGTATCGAACGCATCGGGCCAAACCTGCAGGCGCCCGCCGGCGTGGCGCGCGAGCCCGGGGCGGGCGCGCTGCTGTTGCCGGGACTGGTCGAAGGGCACACGCACCTGGACAAGACCACCTGGGATTCTCCGTGGTACGTGAACCAGGTGGGCCCGGCGCTGACCGACCGCATTGACAATGAACGTGCCTGGCGCGCCGCCAGCGGCCATGACGCCGCCAGCCATTCGCGCGCGCTGGCGCTGGCCTTCCTGCGTGAAGGCACCACGCGCATCCGCAGCCACGTCGACGTCGATACGGATGCCGGCCTGCGTCACCTGGAGGGCGTGCACCGCACGCGCGCGGCGCTGGCCGGCCGGATCGAGATCCAGACCGTGGCGTTTCCGCAATCCGGCCTGCTGGTGCGGCCGGGCACGGCGGCGTTGCTGGACCGGGCGCTGGCGGAGGGCGCGGACGTGTTGGGCGGACTCGACCCTTGCGCCATCGACCGCGACCCGGCGCAATCGCTCGACGTGCTGTTCGGCCTGGCCGACAAGCATGGCAAGCCGCTGGACATCCACCTGCACGAACCGGGTGAACTGGGCGCGTTTTCGCTCGACCTGATTCTGGACCGGGTGCGGGCGCTGGACATGCGCGGTCGTGTCGTCATCAGCCACGCGTTCTGCCTGGGCGGCGTGGATGCCAGGCGGCTGGATGGCCTGCTCAAGCGCCTGGCGGCGCTGGACGTGGCGCTGCTGACCACCGCGCCGCCGTCGCGGCCGGTGCCGCCGCTGCGCGCCTGTCGCGACGCCGGCGTGACGCTGTTCGGCGGCAACGACGGCATCCGCGATACCTGGACGCCCTATGGCAGCCCCGACATGCTGGCGCGCGCCATGATGATCGGCCTGCGTAACGACCTGCGCCGCGACGACGAGATCGGCTGGGTCTTCGACTGCGTCAGCACCGCCGCGGCCCGCGCCTGCGGATTCGCGCACTACGGGCTGGAGTCCGGCGCGCGCGCCGACCTGGTGCTGGTGGCGGCGAGCGGCGTGGCCGAAGCCGTGGCGCAACGCGCGCCGCGCCGCCTGGTGATCTCGGGCGGCAAGGTGGTGGCGCGCGATGGCCGCTTGCTGGATGGCGCGGCGGCGTAGGCGCCGCCTGGCCGTCAGCGTTGCGCCGCCGCCTGATCCTCGGCCAGTTCCACGAATACCCGCATCAATTCGGAGCGCACCCCCGAGCGCGGCCAGATCGCGCCGACCGTGCGCACCGGACAGGGCGCCGGTAGCGGCCAGCGCTTGACCGGCGCCGACACACCCGTGGTGGCCCAGTCGGGCAGCAGCGCCACTCCCAGCCCCTCCGAGACCAGCTTGGCGATCGAATCGATGCCGTCCAGCTCGAAGCGCACCTGCGGCCGCAGGTCGCGGGCACGCAGGTAGTCGTCGGCCATGCGGCCGCCCACCACGCTGCGGTCGTAACGGATATAGGGTTCGCGCGCAATCACCGCAAGCGGGTCGCGCACCGGCATGTCGACCGGGGTCACCAGCACCAGCGGCTCGCGCCGCAGGTCGCGCCAGACGCAGGACTTGGGAATGGCGAACAGCGGATGCACCAGCAGCGCGCCGTCCAGCTCGCCCGACAGCACCTTGCCGTAGAGCAGGGTGGTGGGGGCCGGCTCGATATAGATCTCGATGTGGGGATGGCGCGCCGCCCAGGTGCGCAGCACCGGCGGCATGATGCCGGTGAGCGCGGTGGGCGTGGCGCCCAGGCGCAGCGGGCCGGCGGGCAGGTCGGACTCGGTGGCCGCCGAACGCAGGTCGCGCAGGTCGCGCAGCACGTTGCGGGCCCGCTCCAGGATGCGGGTGCCGGCGGCGGTGGGCTTGACCGTGCGGCCCGAGCGGGCGATCAACGCGCTGCCCATGTCCGCCTCGAGCGCGCGCAGCCGCTGCTGCACCGTGGCGGGCGTCAGCCCCTGGTGGCGCGCGGCCTGCGCGATGGAACCCAGCTCCACCACGTGCACATAGGTCTGCAGGAATCTCGAATCCATCGTCGGGCGCTCTCGGAAGATGTTTTTTCCATATTCTAAATATGGGTCAAGATAATTGTTTGTTTCTTTGGTGGCGGCAAGAATGCGTCTGAGCGTTGCGCCGGCGCAAGGCGCGCCGGCCGTGCAACCCGCAATATTCCCCTCATCAGGAGCCAACCGTGCCCATCATTGAATCCATCGACGTTTGCGCAGCCGCCGTGCCTTTGGACAAGGTCACCTCGTTTTCGAACCGCACCGTCTCCACCCGCCACTACGGACTGGTGAAGGTCCGCAGCACCGACGGCATCGAAGGCATCGGCTTCTGCTACGTCGGCAGCGCCGGCGGCGCAATCTTCGAGGCCGCGGTGCAAAGCCTGCTGGCGCCGGTGCTGCTGGGCAAGGATTCGCACGCGGTCGAGGGGCTGTGGCAGGCGATGTACCAGGAGGCCCTGCTGCAGGGGCGCCAGGGCACGGTGATGCGCGCGATCAGCGCGCTGGACATCGCGCTGTGGGACCTGAATGCCAAGGCCGCCGGCCTGCCGCTGCACAAGTTCCTCGGCGCGGTCGAGTTGGAGTCCGTGCCGGCCTACGCCAGTGGCGGTTACTACCTGGACGGCAAGACGCCGCAGCACCTGGGCGAGGAAATGGCCAGCTACGTGGCCAAGGGCTTCTCCGCCGTCAAGATGAAGACCGGGCGCCTGTCGCCGCGCGAGGAAGAGGCGCGGCTGAAGGCGGCGCGCGAGGCCGTCGGGCCGGATGTCGAGCTGATGATGGACTGCAACAACGCCTGGCAGGACGTGACCCAGGCCATGCAGTACATCCGCCGCTTCGAGCAGTACGAGCCATACTTCATCGAGGAGCCGTTCGGCCCCGATGACATCGACAGCCACGCCAAGCTGGCGCGCCTGACGCACCTGCCCATCGCCACCGCCGAGATCGGCTATGGCCGCTGGTATCACAAGGAGCTGCTGGACAAGGGCGCGGCCGGCATCCTGCAGACCGACGCGGCGGTGTGCGGCGGCATCACCGAATGGAAGCGCATCGCGGCGACCGCGGCGAGCTATGGCGTGGTGGTGTGCCCGCACTGGTTCCACGACGTGCACGCGCCGCTGGTGGCCGCCACGCCCAATGCGCGTTATGTTGAATTTTTCTGGGACGACCAGGTCCTGAATTTCCGCAAGCTGGTGGACCGCCAACTGAGCCACAAACAGGGCCGTGTGGTGCTGCACCAGGAGCCGGGGCTGGGATTCGGTTTCGATGAACGCATGGTCGAGCGCTACGGCAAGTGGACCCGCATCGGCCGCTGACAGGAGAGTCTTCATGAGCACACGCGCCGCGGACCGGCCGCAAGGCGTCTATTCCCCGGTCCTCACGCCCTTCAACGCGGACCTGTCGCCCAGCGTGCCGCGCTTCGTCGGGCATTGCCGCGCCCTGCTGGAGCAGGGCGCGGGCCTGGCGATCTTCGGCACCAACTCCGAGGCCAATTCGCTCAGCGTGGCCGAAAAGCGCCAATTGCTGGATGCCTTGCTGGAAGCCGGGCTGCCGGCCGCGCGCATGATGCCGGGCACCGGCGCCTGCGCGTTGCCGGACGCCGTGGAGCTGACCCGTCATGCCGTCAGCGCGGGCTGCGGCGGGGTGCTCATGCTGCCGCCGTTCTATTACAAGGGCGTCAGCGACGAGGGCCTGTTCCGCGCCTATGCCCACGTGATCGAACGGGTCGCCGACGAACGCCTGCGGATCTACCTGTATCACATCCCGCCGGTGTCGGGCGTGCCCATCAGCCTGGGTCTCATCGACCGCCTGCTGGGCGAGTTCCCCGGTATCGTCGCCGGCATCAAGGACAGTTCGGGCGACTGGGACAACACGGCGGCGATGCTGCGGGACTTCCAGCCGCGCGGCTTCGACGTGTTCGCCGGCACCGAGACCGTCCTGCTCGAAACCATGCGGGCCGGCGGCGCGGGCTGCATCACCGCCACCGGCAACGTCAACGCCGCGCCCATCGTCGCGCTCTACCGCGCCTGGCGCGAACCCGACGCCGAGGCGCGGCAGCGCGCCCTGAACGACACCCGCGCCATTTTCCAGGCCTATCCGATGATCCCGGCCATGAAGACGGCCATCGCGCAACGACGCAATGATCCGGTCTGGGCCACGGTGCGGCCGCCGCTGGTGGAGCTGACCGCCGCGCAGGCGGCGCAACTGGCCCAGCGGCTGGCGGTACCCGCGGCCTGAGCCGCATCGCAGGACGCCGCATCTTCGGCCGGCCACCTTGAGTGGCCGATGGAAGGCGAGGGCGGGCAAGGTTTACCAACAGTCGCCGGGCATGAACCCGGCGCGCGAGGAGACACGCATGCAACGTAGGGACTTCATTACCGGCGCCGCGGCGCTGGGGGCGGCGCTCGTCCTGCCGTCAGCCCGGGCGCAGGAGCTGCCGCCGGGGCCGGTCAAGATCGTGGTCGGCTTTCCGGCCGGGGGCGGCACGGATGTGCTGGCGCGGCTGCTGGGACAGAAGCTGGGCGTGATGTGGAACATCCCGGTGATCGTCGAGAACCGCGCCGGCGCGGCCGGCATCATCGCCGCCGAACAGGTCGCGCGCCAGCCGGGCGACGGCAACACCCTGTTGATGGCGCACGTCAACAGCCACGGCATCGCGCCGGGCCTGCAGCCCAAGCTGACCTATTCGGCCGAACGCGATTTCTCGCCCATCGCGCTGGTGGGCAAGACGCCCACGCTGCTGATCGGCGGCGCGGCGCAGCCCGCCAGGACCCTGCCCGACCTGGTGGCGCTGTGTCGCGCGCAACCCGGCAAGATCATCTTCGGGTCGGCCGGCAGCGGATCGGCCCAGCACCTGGCGCTGGAGATCTTCAAGGCCCGCGCCGGCATCGATGTGCTGCACGTGCCCTACAAGGGCTCGGCGCCGCTGATGAACGATCTGCTGGGCGGCCACGTGCAATATTGCTTCGAGGGCATGACCACGGCCACGCCGCTGATCCAGTCCGGCAAGGTGATGGCGCTTGCGCAGACCCTGCAGCAGCGCTCCAGGAGCCAGCCCGATGTGCCGACGGTGGCCGAGCAAGGCTACCCGGGCTTCGAGGCCAGCATCTGGTTCGGCATGGTCGGCCCGGCCAGCATGCCGGCCGACATGGTCGCGCGCATGAACCGGGACATCGACCGCGTGCTGGCCATGGCCGACGTGCAGGAAAAGCTGGCGCAGGCGGGCGCGGAAGACGGCGGCGGCAGCGCGCAGCGATTCGCCGATTTCATGCGCGCCGAGCAGCGCAAATACGCCAAGACCATCCAGGACGCGAAGATCGTGGCGGAAGGTTGAAATCGGCGGCCGGGATCAGAAATCCACGGTTGCCGACAGCATGACCGTGCGCGGCGCGCCCATGGCCAGGCTGGTCCATTGCGGCATCGACCAATAGGCCTTGTTGGTCAGGTTGTGGACGGTGGCGCGCAAGGTCAGCGGTCGGCCCGCCACCTTCGTGGCATAGCGCGCGCCGACATCGTAGATCGTGCGTCCCGCCACCGACAGCGAATTGGAGGTATCGATGTACTGCTTGGATGCCGACGTCGCGTTGGCGGTCAGCGTCAGGCCGCGCAGCTGCGGAACATCCCATTCCGCGCCCAGTTTGCCTTGCAGCTTGGGAACGCCGGTCGCTGTGTTGCCCTGGTTGATGCCGCCGGCCGTCTTGGTCAGCTTGGGATCCATGTAGGCAATGCCGCCCATCAGGCGCACGCCCTCCAGCGGCGAGCCGAAGAAGGTCCATTCGATGCCGCGGTTGCGCTGTTCCCCGCCGAAGGAAAAGATGTTGGTCGCCGGGTCGGTGTAGCTGCTGGGGCGGGTAATTTCATACAGACTCAGCGTGTGCGCGAAATCGCCCAGGTCGAGCTTGAGGCCGACTTCCTTCTGCTTGCTCTTGTAGGGGGCGAACACCTCGCCCGCATTGGCCGCGCTGATCGGGGCAGTGGCGCCCTGGCTCAGGCCTTCGATGTAGTTTGCGTAAATCGAGAGCGAGTCGGTGGCCTTGAACAAGATCGCGGCCGCGGGGGTGATGGCGCTTTCGTCGTAGCGCGAGGTGCGCGCGCCGGTCGCGACGTTGTACGAATCGGCCACCACCTGCTGGTGCCGCGCGCCCAGCGTTAGCTGCACCCGGCCATCGGCGAAGGACAAGGTGTCGGCCAGTCCATAACTGCTCAGGCGCAGTTTGGTCTTCGTGATCTGCGGAGCGATGAACGTATCGGGCGCGGGACCCCATACCGGGTGGTAGATGTTGGTGATCCAATCGGGTCCGAGCGCGTTGCGCCGGCCGAATTGCTCGTCGGTGTGAGCGTAGTAAGTGGCGTTCAGCGCCCATTCATGGGCGACGGCGCCGGTGCGGAACTTGCCGCGCAAACCGGCCTCGGCCGACTGCTTCTCGACTTCGAAGCGCAGGTCGCTGACGTTGGTGCGATAGTCGCCGGCGTTGTTGAAGACCTCCACCGTTTGTACGCTGGTTGTCTTGTACTTGGTGTCACTGGTGCCTACCGCGGCGTAGGCCGTCAGTTGGTCGCTCAGGTCGATCTCGCCACGGGCCATCAAGCCTTCGTCGCGGGTGTCGAAAAAGGCCCAGGTCGGGTTGAGCAGGGTATCGGGCTTCGGCGGCTTGGGCACGCTCACGCCGCGCGCCAGGTTGATGCCCCGGGTTGGACCGTCCACGCGGTCCTGGCTGCTGTAGACGTCGATGGAAATGCGGGCCCGGTCGGCGCGCAGGTCCAGTCCCAGCGCGGCCAGCTGGGACTTCTGGTCCTGCTGCTTGACTGCCGTACCGCCATCCCGGTAGACGCCATTGAAACGAATGCCGAACTGCTGGTTTTCGCCGAAACGCCGACCCAGGTCGATATGGCCGCCGAACTGCGAGTCCGACATGTAGGTCGCGGTCAGGCTCGCTACCGGCACGTCGCCGGCCCGCTTGGGCACGAGGTTGACGGCGCCGCCGACCGAGCCGCCCGGCGGCATGCCGTTGAGCAGGGCCGAGGGCCCTTTCAGGACCTCGATGCGCTCGAACATCTCGGGCGAGGCGCGGTAGTAGGGCGAGATGCCGTAGAGCCCGCCGAACGAGACATCGTTGATGTTGGAACTGAAGCCGCGGATCGAATAGTTCTCGGCGATGGTGCCTTGCACGCCGGTGGAGAACACCGAGGGATCGGTGGCGGAAATCACGTCGGTAATGTCGCGCGCTTGCCGGTCCGCGACGAATTTGTCGGTGTAGCTGACGGTGCTGAAGGGCGTTTCCATGAAATCCTTGTCGCCCAGCATGCCGACACGGCCGCCGGTGGCCACCTGTCCGCCGGCGTAGGGCTGCACGGTTTCGCCCTGCCCATGGACGGTGACGGCCTGCAGGGTGGTTACGCCCTCCGCCGTGGCGGCCGCGCGCGGGGTTTCAGGGGCGTCCGCGGCCAAGCCGGCAGTCTGCGCCCGCGCGGACGGAACCGCCGCCGCGGCGAGTATCACGCCCAGCCAGATCGCCGCCTGTACGGCGGCCGCGGTGCGGTTCAACTCGAAGGCGGTGGTGCGGCGGATAGCCTGCGGCGCGGGGAGGGCGATACGGTTTTGACGGCACAGTGCGTTCATGCCGATTCCTTTCAATGTAGGTTGAAAAATTGCTTCGGTTTGAAAACAAGAAAACGAGTGAGATCGAGAATTGTTTATGAAAGAACCCGACAGGAAAAACGGCCGGGTTTCAGTCCTGGTAGCCCTTGATGACGTCGTCGATCACCAGCTGCAACGAAGTCACGCTGGCGGCGGTGGTGTACCAGGCGTCGGCGTCGACGAACACCACGCGGCCGTTCTTCCAGGCATTGGTCTGCCGCAGCAGCGGGTTGCTCATGCGCTCGGCATCCATGACGGGGCGCCGTTCCATGACCGCGGTACGGTCGACCACGTACAGGATGTCGGGATTGGCTTGCTGAATGAACTCGCTGGAAATCGGCTGGCCGTGCAGGCTGGAATCGACGAGGGTGCTGGCGGGCTTGACGCCCAGCGCGTCGAAGACGAAGGCGTAGCGCGACTGCACGCCGAAGGAGCTGAAGGCCCCGTTGTTGAACATCACGATCATGGCCCTCTCGGGACGGCCTTCCGTCACGCGGCGGGCGGCTGCCACTTTGGCATCGAGTTCGGCAGCCTTGCGGCGGGCCACGTCCTCTTTGCCGAAGAGACGTCCCAGCGTCATCAGGTGATCTTTGATGACGGCGAGGTGCTGGCCCTTGCTGTTGCCGAAGTCCACATCGAAATGCAGCGTCGGGGCGATTTCGGTCAGCTCACGGTAATGGTTGGCCTGGATCGGGGAGATCAGGATCAGGTCGGGCTTGAGCGCGTGCACCCGTTCCAGGTTGGGCTGGACGATGGCGCCCAGGTCCAGCACGCTGGCGTCTTCCTTGTAGCGCGCGAGGAAGTGCGGCACATAGTCCTTGGTCATGCCCATGATCGGCACGCCCAACTGGTCGAGCGTATCGGCTTCGTTCATGTCCAGCACCGCGACGCGCCGGGGCGGGCGCGTGATCGTCGTCGTGCCCAGCTTGTGGGTGATGCTGATGGGCGAGTCGAATGCCGGCGAGGCCTGCGCCGCCTGGGGCGGCTGGGCGGGCTTGTCGCCGCACGCCTGCAGGACGACCATCGCGATCATTGCCAGGCCCGCGGCGCGGCAGGTGCTTTTCCAGCTCATATCGGAACTCCGGATGGATTGAAGTAGTTGCAGAGACAGCCGCGTTCGTTGCGCAAGACCTCGAAATCCAGCTCGTACAGCGCGCGCAGGCGCGGCTCGGTCACCACCTGCGCCGACGGGCCGCTGCCATGCAGGGCGCCGTCCTTGAGCGCGACGATATGGTCGGAATAGTTGGCGGCGAAGTTGATGTCGTGGATCACCAGGATCACGGTGCGGCGTTGCTCGTCGCACAGGCGACGCAGCGCCCGCATGATCTGCACGGCATGCTTCATGTCGAGGTTGTTCAGCGGTTCGTCCAGCAGCAGCACATCCGTCTGCTGCGCGATCGTCATCGCCAGGAACGCCATCTGGCGCTGGCCGCCGCTGAGTTCATCGAGGTTGGCATCGCGCAGCGGCGTCAGGCTCAGGAAATCGATGGCCGAGTCGACCGCGTTGCGGTCGGCGGCCGTCAGCGTGCCGCGGCTGTAGGGGAAGCGGCCGAAGGCGACCAGCTCCTGCACCGTCAGGCGCAGGTCGAACCCCGGCGCTTGGCGCAGGGTGGCGACACGCCGCGCGTACTCGGCGATCCGCAAGTTCGTCACCGGCTGCCCGTCGAGCAGGATCTCGCCGCCGCTGGGTTCCAGCAGCCGCGCCATCAGCATCAGCAGCGTGGATTTGCCGGCGCCGTTGGGCCCGATCAGCGAGGTCACGCGCCGCGCCGGGAATTCGGCGTCGATGCCGTCCAGGACGGTTCTGGCGCCGTAGGTCTTGCGAAGATTGCGGACGGTGATCATGGCGTGGCTCGGCCTCGGAACGTCAGGGCAAGGAAGTACGCGCCGCACACCAGGTTGACGAGGATGCTGACCGAGGTCTTGTAGTTGAAGGCGTGTTCGACCAGCAGCTGGGCGACGATGAATACGGCAATCGCGACGCCGCACCCCAGGGGCAGCGTGATCCTGTGCCGGTTGCTGCCCGCCACCGCGTAGGCGATGTTGGCGACAAAGATGCCCATGAAGGCCGTGGGCCCGATGAGGCTGGTCGATACCGCCACCAGAATGGCGATCAGCGCCAGGTAGCGACGGACATATCGGGCATGGTGCACGCCCAGCGACATCGCCTGGTCGCGGCCAAGCGCCAGCACGTCGAGCGCGGGCGGGCCGCCGCGAGCTGCGAAGCACACCGCCGCCAGCGCCACCGTTGCGTAGAGCAGGGTTTCGGTCGTCGCTCGATTGAACGAGGCGTAGCCCAGTCCCTGGAACACGGCGAATTCGCCCGGGCTGATGCGCAGCTGAACGAACTGCGTGAAAGTCGTGATCACCATCGTCAGCACCAGGCCGAGCAGCAGCATCCGGTACACATCGTTGCCGCCGCGCAGCAGCCAGCGATGCACCACCCAGGAATAGGCCAGCATCAGCCCCACCGAAACCAGGAAGTTCCCGGCCACGCCGAGCATCGCCATGCCGTGCGTGCCCATCAGCAGAAGCAGCAGCGACTGCCACAGCAGATACACCGCCTCGTAGCCCATCACGGCGGGCGTCAGGATGCGGTTGCCGGCAAGCGTCTGAAAGACGATGGCCGAAAGCGCGACGCAGATGCCGCCGACGACGATGGCCGCCAGGCGGATCAGGCGCTTGGGAATCACGTAACCGAAGTCCCACCCGGCGCCCGCGAATACGAAGGCGATTGCCAGGGCGGCCAATGCCAGGCCGAACATCCAGAACCGGGGGGCGCGCTTCACCGCAACCCCCGCAGGATCAGGACCAGGAACATGACGCCGCCCACGCCGCCGGCCGTCAGGCCAATGGGCACTTCGAACGGGTGGATGAGCAGGCGGCCGATGATGTCGCAGGCGAGCAGCAGCGATGCGCCGCCCAGCGCGACGATGGGAAGCGTGCGGCCGAGGTTCTCGCCGTAGCGCAGTGCCACCAGGTTGGGCACGACCAGTCCGACGAATGGAATCGCCCCGACGATGATGACCGTTACGGACACCGTCACCGCGACCAGCACGAGGCCCAGCGCCGCGGTAGCCGCATAGCCGAGCCCCAGGCTGGATGCCATGTCCTCGCCCATGCCGAGCACGGTGAAGCGATGCGCGTACAGATAGGCCAGGGCGACGATGGGCAGGACCAGATAGATGATCTCGTAATGGCCCTGAACGACGCGCGAGAAATCGCCCAGCAGCCAGCCCTGCATGCTTTGCAGGATGTTGTGGCGATAGGCGTAGAACTCGGCCACGGCGCTGAGCACGCTGCCGTACATCAGGCCGATGACCGGCACCAGTACCGTATTGCGCCAGCGAATGCGGCGAATGATGCCTACGTAGAGCAGGCTGGAGGCCAGGCAGAACACCAGCGCGAACAGCATGCGGCTCGTCGTGCCGGCCGCCGGCGCCAGCGTCAGCGACACCAGGATGCCGAGCTTGGCGGCATCCAGCCCACCGGAAGTGCCGGGTTCGACGAAGCGATTGCGCACGATGTGCTGCAGGATGACGCCGCAGACCGACAGGCCTACGCCGGTCAGCACCACGGCCGCCAGGCGTGGCAGGCGGCTGGCCGTCAGCGTCAGCCAGGCTTCGCCCGATCCGGCAAGCGCCTGCGACCACGTCAGCGGGCTGGAGCCGACCAGCAGGGAGACGCCGCACAGCATGGCCAGCAGGCAGCACAGGCGCGCGGGCATCAGCGTTCCCGACCGGGCGCCGCCGGCGCGATGCGCCAGCCCTTGGCGGCCTGGCGCTGGGCCAGGAAACGGGCGTAGTGCCCTGCGCTTGCGCGCAACTGCGCGGGCGTTCCCGATTCGACGATCAGGCCGTCTTCCAGTACCACGATCTGGTCGGCCATGGACACGGTGGATAGCTGGTGCGCGATCACGATGAGGGTGCGCCGGCCACGCAATCGCGCCAACGTGTCGGCGATGGCCGCCTGGTTCTCGGCGTCGAGCGCGGCAGTGGCTTCGTCCACCAGCAGGATGGGCGCATTCTTGATCAAGGCGCGCGCAATGGCGATGCGCTGCCGTTCTCCGCCGGACAACCGCGCGCCGCCTTCGCCGACCGGCGTCTCCAGCCCTTGCGGCAGGCGCTCGATGATTTCGGTCACGCCGGCCAGGCGCGCGGCTTCCATGAGGTCGGCGTCGCTCGCTTCGGGCCGGCCGAGGCGGATGTTGTCGGCAATGCTGCCGGTGAACAGATAGCTGTCCTGGAAAATCTGGCTGATCTGGCCCGCCAGTTGCGTCTGCGACATGTCGCGTACGTCGACCCCGCCGACCCGCACGCTGCCCTGGTCGGCGTCGAAGAAGCGCGCAATCAGGCGTACCAATGTGGTCTTGCCCGAGCCGGACGCGCCGATCAGTGCCGTCATGCTGCCGGGAGCGACACGCAGGTTCACGCCGCGCAGCACCTCGGTCTGGCCGGGCGCGTAGCGGAAGCAAACGTCGCGTAGTTCCACGCCGGCGTCCCGCGGCGGCCGCGGCGCTTGCGCCGCCGGCAACGGCGGGACCGCCAGCAGTTCGCGTATGGCGTCGAGCTGGCCGCGCGCGCCGCGCAGCGCTTCGCCGTAGGCGGCGACTTCCAGCAGCGGGTCGATGTAGCGGCCCACCAGCAGCAGTGAGACGACAAGCGCGACGATCTCGGCGGCGGCCAGCGGGTTTGCCAGTTGGACATTGAGCCATAGCGTCGCCGCGACCAGCAGCGCGGCGAACACCGCCTGCACGGCCCAGGCATTGAGAACCGAGGACAGGGATGACAGCAGGATCAGCCGCGTGCCGGAGCGCTGTTGCCGCGCCACGGCCTGCTCGACGAAGCGGGCGCCGGCGCCGTCGCCGTTGAAGGCGCGCAGCACCGACTGGGCCTGCGCGAACTCGACCATGCGCTGGCTGGTATCGGCGAAGTGGCGATGGAAAGCCCGGTCCGCGCGCCCCGACAACCGTCCACTCAGCGCGAGCACGCCGGCCAGCAAGGGCAGGGCCGCCAGCGCGATCAGGCCCAGTTGCCAGTGCAGCGCGAGCAGGACGGCCACGATGACCACCGGCGTCACCAGACCGCCGATCACGGGCGTGAAGACATGCGCCGGCAATTGAGCCACCGCCATCATGCCCTGGGTGATCAGGTGCCCCAACCAGGCAGTGTTGTCGGCAGTGAACCAGCCCACGGGCAAACGCGCGACGTGGTCGCCCAGTCGCTGGCGCCCGCCTTGCAGCACGCAGACGCCAACGCGCACACCGGCCTGTTCCACATAGCGCCGGCCGATCCAGCAGAGGGCGACCCCGGCCAGCAGTAACGCCAGCCAAGGCAGCGCCGCGCGCGCATCGCCCGCCAGCAGATGGCTGAGCACGGGTACCTGCGCGCTGATGGTCAGGCCGCACAGCAGGCTGTAGGCCACGGCCTGGCAGGCATAGCGGCGCAAGAGGACGGCATCCGGGCCCAGCAATTGCAGCAATGTTCTCAGCATGACGCCTCCTGCAAAGGGGCGCCCGCGTGGCCGCCCAGCCGCCACATGCGCGCATAGTGGCCCTGGCGAGCCAGCAGTTGTTGGTGCGTGCCTTGCTCGACGATCACGCCGCGGTCGAGCACCAGGATGCGATCGGCGTGCATGACGGTATCGAGGCGATGGGCGATGACCAGCACGGTGCGGCCGCGCGCGAAGCGCGACAGCGCGTCCTGGATCGCCACCTCGTTGCCGGCATCCGCGGCGGCGGTGGCTTCGTCCAGAACCAGCACCGGTGCGTCCAGCAACACTGCGCGGGCAATGCTCACGCGCTGGCGTTCGCCGCCGGACAGCTGCGCATCCTCGCCCACCACCGAGTCGTAGCCTCGCGGCAGGGCCAGGATACGTTCATGGATGTTGGCCGCGCGCGCCGCGTCCTCGACTTCGCGTCGGCTTGCCGAAGGCCGTCCCAAGGCGATGTTGTCGTGGAGACTGGCGTGGATCAGGCGCACATCTTGCAGCACGAAGCCGATATGGCGGTACAGCCGCGACGTCTCGATCTGCCGCAGGTCGACGCCGCCGAGCGTGATGCGCCCATCGGTCGGGTCGAAAAAGCGCAGCAGCAATCGCGCCAATGTCGATTTGCCCGAACCGGAGGGACCGACGATCGCCGTCACCGAGCCCGGTTCCAGGGTGAAACCGAGATTCGTCAGCGCCGGCTGTTCGGCGTCATAGGCGTAGCTGACGTTTTCGAAACGGACCTCGTGGCCCGTCGGCGGGCTGTGCCGATCGGGCGAGGGCGCCGCCAGCATCGGCGTTCGCAGCTGCGCCTGGACGCGCTGGGCGGCGCCAGCGGCATTACCCAGGTCGTGCAGCAGCGTGTGGAGCAGCAGGACTGGGGCGCAGATGCCCGGCGCCACCAGGGCGAACGGCAGCAGCTCGAGCGGCGTCATCCAGCCCAGCCCCACGACCAATGCGCCGCAGGCCAGCACCAGGCCCAGCACGGTCACCGGCGCGATCATGGCATGGGCATGCGCCATGGCCACGACCAGCGGGCGGGTGAAATCCGCGAATGCCTCGGCAAAGGCGTCAACGGCCTTGCGATACCCGTCATGTGCGCGGCCGTCTGCGCCGAATGCCTTGACCACCGGAATGCCGCTGACGAATTCGATCGTCGCGCTGTTGACCCGTCCAAGGCGGGTGACGAAGGCCTGCATGTTGGCGCCGCTGGCCCGCATGGCGCGGCGCAGGAACAGGAAGAAGCCGGGAAACGGCAACAGCGCGACGATCGCAAGGCGCCAATCCATGGCGAACAGGTAGAGCACGGAGATCAGGATCGCGCCGCCCGCGCGTCCCACCGCGGTGTAGAAGTGCGCGGTCAGGCTGTGCAGGGTGGCGATGTCGTCCTGCATGGCCTGCTTGACCTCGCCCGAGGCGCGGCTGGTGAACCACCCCAGCGGAACCCGCGCCAGCCGGTGCGTGACAGCCAGGCGCAGTTGGGCAGTGAGCCGGTTGTCGGCCAGGTGGGCGAGCAGCTCACCGGCCAAGACCAGCGTCATGCCGGCCAGCAGGCATACGGCGCTGGCGATGGCGACCCGCCAGATTTCATCCCGCGTCGACGCCGCCGCGGAGTGCTCGCCCAGGGCGAGTTGCGCGATATGCGCGATGCCCGCCAAAGGCGCGAGCGTCAGCATCGTGCCGATGGCGGCGCAGAGGGCGGCGAGGGCCAGGCGTGCGCGGATGGGTCGCAACAACAGGCTGATCGGGCCGGATTTCTGGGGCGGGGCCGCAGCCGTATCGCGCGTGCTCATGCAAAAAATAAGGCGTCTGAATAATTAGTTGCATGACTATAAACTAAATAAGAGTTACTTGCATCCAACTAAACTAAATGGACAGGCGGATCAAAGTTATTGCGGGTCCGTCGCCATTAGCGGGAATTGCCATATGAAATCGTCACCCCGGCCCGCGGCGCGCGGGCGTCCACCCTCCATCACGCGCGAACGGATCGCGGACGCGGGCATCGCCATCGGCCTGCCGAACATCACCTTCGTCGGCGTTGCCGCGGCGCTGGGGGTCAGCCACATGGCGCTCTACAAGCATGTGCCCAGCCTGGAGGCGCTCAAGCACCTGGTGGCCGAGGAGATCTTCAGCCGCTGGCGAATCCCGCTGCCCTGTGATGACGGACGCAGCGGGTTGAAGGAATACCTGCTCGCGTTCTCGGCGTCGGCCCAGCAATTGGTCAAGCAGAATCTCGGACTGACACCCTACGTGCTGCGCCGGTTGGCCGCGACGCCGCCCATGCTCGTCAAGATCGATGAGCACCAGAGCCGCATCGCGCGCATCTACGGCATTCCGAAAGAGCAGGCGCGCTGGCTGCTGGCCACGGTGGCGTTCCATTGCATCGCGGTGGCGGACACGGTGTATTCGGTGGCGGGCCGCGAACCACTGGTCGAGGCCGAACGCGCGGCGGAAGAGGCCGAGATGGAGGCGGAATTCGCGCAGGGCATGCATGCGCTGATCATGGGCGCGCTCGCCATCCTCGATGCCGGGGCGGTGCCCCAGGCGCAGGGCTGAGGCATGGGCGCCCCTGCCCGCAGGCCCGCTGGCCGGATATGGTCGGATATGGTCGACACACCCGGCCAACAAAAAACCCGCACAAGCGGGGCTTATGCGGGTCGTCTGTGTTTTTGCTTGCCTGCGAGACCGCGGTGGGGCTCACAAGCCAAAACTGGCGGAGAGGGTGGGATTCGAACCCACGGTACGGGGATACCGTACGCCTGATTTCGAGTCAGGTACATTCGACCACTCTGCCACCTCTCCGTGGCTGGGTTCCGCAACGGTGAAATTCCAGTGGCCGGCGCCGGGCTTGAGCCCATTGGCGGTTCCTGGTTTCCCACGATCAGATCCCTGGTCGGAAGAATCTGCGTTGTCGGAGCAGCGAAGCCCGCAATTCTACAGTAAAAAAAAGTTTTGTGTAAAGCCCGTCGATATCGGCGGCTACAGCGGGTTTCATCCGCTTCCCAGCTGGGCGATCCTTGCGCAGAATCGGGTTGTTCCGACCCGCCCCGTTTCGCGCCGATGAACCTGATTCTCATCCTGTTGCTGGCCGCCGTCCTGTGCGTGCCCCTGACCCAACGGCTGGGGCTGGGCGCGATCCCGGGCTATCTGGTGGCCGGCGTGCTGGTCGGGCCGTCCTGCCTGAAGCTGGTGACGGACGTGAGCGATATGGTCAACGTCTCGCAATGGGGCGTGGTGATGATGCTGTTCGTCATCGGCCTGGAGTTGGCGCCCAAGCGCCTGTGGGCCATGCGCCGCGAAGTGTTCGCGCTGGGCGCGATGCAGATGCTGGCCTGCGGCCTGCTGCTGGGCCTGGTGTTCGGCGCGGCCCTGCGGCACATGGCAGGCATGGGATGGCAGGCGGCGGTCCTGTGCGGCCTGTCGTTGGCGCTGTCGTCGACGGCGGTGGCGCTGCGGCTGCTGGAGGAGCGCGGCCTGACGCGCACGCCCATGGGCAGGTCGGCGCTGGGGGTGCTGTTGTTCCAGGACATGGCGGCAATCCCGATGCTGGTGGCGGCGGGGCTGTTGGGCGCGGGCGGCGCATCGGCGCCGTCCTTCAAGGAAGCGCTGGTCGCCGTCGCGGTGGTGGCGGTGGCCTACCGCTTGCGCCTCCTGGGCTGGGCAGCCAAGGCGCAGCTGAAGGAATTGTTCACGGCGGCGGCGCTGCTGATGGTGGTGGGCACCGCCCAGCTGTTCGACTATGCGGGCTTGTCGGCCGGCCTGGGCGGTTTCCTGGTCGGCGTGCTGATGGCCGAATCGCGCTACCGCGACGAGTTGGAAACCGCCATCGAGCCCTTCAAGGGGTTGCTGCTGGGCCTGTTCTTCGTCGCGATCGGCATGTCCGTGAACCTGAGCGTGGTCGCGGACCACTGGGCCTTCATCCTGGCGGGGGTGAGCGCGCTGCTGGTGGTCAAGGTGACCGTGCTGTATTGCTTTGCGCGCGTGCTCGGCCTGCCCCGCTACCACCGCCTGTTGTTCGCGATGGTGCTGGCGCAGGGCGGCGAATTCAGCTTCGCGATCTTCAACGAAGCCTGGGACAACCACTTGATGGACCTGGATCAGCGCGACGTGCTGGCGGTGGTGGTGGCGGTGTCGATGGGGGTGGTGCCCATCCTGATCAAGCTGCTCGAACGGGTGCCCGAACGCCTGGGCGGCATGGCGGACCTGCCCGAGCCGGACCCGGACCCGGCGACGGCCGGCGGGCGGCCGGATGCGTCGCCGCGCGTAGCGCCGCCAACCGCGTCGGATACTGTGGTGGATACAGCGACGGATACGGCGCCGGGCCGGCCGCGCGCTTGACCCCGCGCGCCGTGGGGGCATGGCATCATGGGCGCCTTGCCGGGCAGCTACACTTGACGCAGTTTTTAAGTCCGTGTTTCGTCCACGGCGCCGGCCGGCGTGTTCCGGCCGTCATCCGCCCTTCGCGCCCCGCCACAGGAGAACATCTATGCTCAAAGGAAAAGTCGCAGTCGTCACCGGTTCCACCAGCGGGATCGGCCTGGGTATCGCCACCGCGCTGGCCGCGCAGGGCGCCGACATCGTCCTGAACGGCTTCGGCGACGCCGCCGAGATCGAAAAGGTCCGCGCCGGCCTGGCGGCCCAGCATGGCGTCAAGGTGCTGTACGACGGCGCCGACCTGTCCAAGGGCGAGGCCGTGCGCGGCCTGGTCGACAACGCGGTGCGCCAGATGGGCCGCATCGACATCCTGGTCAACAACGCCGGCATCCAGCACACCGCGCTGATCGAGGATTTCCCCACCGAAAAATGGGATGCGATCCTGGCGCTGAACCTGTCGGCCGTGTTCCACGGCACCGCCGCCGCGCTGCCGCACATGAAGAAGCAGGGCTTCGGCCGCATCATCAACATCGCCTCGGCGCACGGCCTGGTGGCTTCGGCCAACAAGTCGGCCTACGTCGCCGCCAAGCACGGCGTGGTCGGCTTCACCAAGGTGACCGCGCTGGAAACCGCCGGCCAGGGCATCACCGCCAACGCCATCTGCCCGGGCTGGGTGCGCACTCCGCTGGTCGAAAAGCAGATCTCGGCGCTGGCCGAAAAGAACGGCGTCGACCAGGAAACCGCCGCGCGTGAACTGCTCGGCGAAAAGCAGCCGTCGCTGCAGTTCGTCACGCCCGAACAACTGGGCGGCACCGCCGTTTTCCTGGCCTCCGATGCCGCCGCGCAAATCACCGGCACGTCCGTCTCCGTCGATGGCGGCTGGACGGCGCGCTGATCAAAGGAATCTTCGAATGCTGTTTCTGCTTTCCCCCGCCAAGAAGCTGGACTACGACTCGCCGGTGTATGTCGAGACCCATACCCAGCCGCTGTTCGTGGACCAGGCCGCCGCCCTGATCAAGGTGCTCAAGACCAAGACCGCGGACGACATTGCCGAACTGATGAGCCTGAGCCCGGCGCTGTCCGAGCTCAATGTGCAGCGCTATGCGCATTGGAAGCGCACCTTCACGCAGGCCAATTCGCGCCAGGCCGTGCTGGCCTTCAACGGCGACGTGTACGAGGGCCTGGAGGCTTCGACCCTGTCGGCCAAGCAACTGGACTGGGCCCAGGAACACGTGGCCATCCTCAGCGGCCTGTACGGCGTGCTGCGGCCGCTGGACCTGATGCAGCCGTACCGCCTGGAAATGGGCACGCGCCTGGAAACGTCCAAGGGCAAGAACCTGTACGAATACTGGGGCAGCGGCATCGCCGACTACCTGAACGAACGCCAGGCCGGGCAGAAGGCGCCGGTCATCGTCAACCTGGCGTCCGAAGAGTATTTCAAGGCGGTCGACCTGAAGGCGCTCAAGGCGCGCGTGGTGCAGTGCGTGTTCCAGGACTGGAAGAACGGCGCCTGGAAGATCATCAGCTTCCACGCCAAGCGCGCGCGCGGCCTGATGGCGCGCTACGCCATCCTGCACAAGGTGTCCAAGCCCGAAGGCCTGCACGGCTTCGACCTGGAAGGCTACAGGTACGACGCCTCGGCCTCGACCGAGGACAGGCTGGTGTTTCGCCGCAAGCTCTGAGCGGGACGCGGGTAGCGCGGAAAACCGGCCCCGAAAGGGCCGGTTTTTTTGTTCCCGCGAAGCGCGGCGGCTCGATTCAGGCTGGCGCCGCGACCGGCGGCGCGTGCTGCGGATCGGCCAGCGCCAGCAGTTCCTGGCGGATCATGTGCGCGGCCTTGATCATCTGCTTGACGGGATAGACCAGCGCCGCCTGCTCGCCTTCGGTGTCGAACTGGGTGGGCAGGTCGGCGGGGGCCTGCGCGCGGTTCTCGTCGAGCAGGTCGACCATGCCGGCCAGCGCCCGCTGCACCGCCTCGGGCGTGGCGGGCAGGGCGGCCAGGATGGGAATGGCGGCGGTGATCTGCGAGGCCAGCACGTGGTTCTGGATCAGCAGGTTGTTCAGCTCGGGCACGCTGACCTGGTGCGACTTGGGTTCGCTCATCATGCGATAGAAGGCCTCGGCGAAATTGCTGAAGGCGATGTGCACGTTCTTGCGCGCCAGGCGCCAGGCAATGTCGGCGTCGGTGACCGCGGGCGTCGCGTCGGCGGCCGCGCCCATCGGCGCGCCGTGTGCCTGCATCGCTTCCACGTAGCGCATGCCGGCCATCAGGTATTCACGATTGGCGCGCGTGGCGGCGGCGGCCAGCGGCTTGAGGTAGCGCGCTTCCCACCAGGGCAGGATGTAGCTGCACACCAGCGCCAGCGCACAGCCGATCAGCGTATCGATGGCGCGTTCGCCGATCACCGCCATCGACACCGTGCCGGGCGAGACGAAGTGGAACACCAGCACCACGAACAGGGTGTTGAAGATGGCGCTGGCCATGTAGTTCAGCTGCACCATGCTGTTGCCCATGACGCAGGCGCCCAGCAGCACCGCGAACAGGATCTCGGGGCGGTCGGTGACGTTGAACAGCAGCAGCGCGCAGAGGCAGCCGATCAGCGTGCCCATCAGGCGCCAGCCATTGCGCTGGCGGGTCAGCGCGAAGCCCGGCTTCATGATGATGACGATGGTCAGCATGATCCAGTAGTTGTGCGCCGAGAACGCCGGCGACAGCCAGCGGCTGGCCAGCGTCATGGCGATGGCGGCCGCGGCGGTCACGCGCAGCGCATAGCGAAAGTGCGGCGAATCCAGGCGCAGGTTGCTGGTCAGCAGGCCGAAGCGGAATTCCTGGCGCGAGATGAAGCGCGTCAGCGACTTGTTGATGCGCAGCACGTCGGTGGGTTTGGCGTGAGGCGAGGCGGCGGTGTGGTCGGCCAGGCGGTCGACGATGCGGGCCGAGTTGCGCAGCCGGCGCAGCACCTGCACGATCAGCGCCAGCATCTCGGGCTCGCGCTCGCCCAGGCCCTGCTGCTTGAGTTGTTCGATCTCGTACTCGATGGCGCGCAGTTCGGCCTTGGCGCTGCTGCGGTACTGCACCTTGCGGCCGCGCGACACGTCCAGCGCGATGCGGTTCAGCTCCAGCGACATCTTCACCAGCGCGTCGCGCATGAACATCAGGCAGTCGTTGCCGGCCAGCGCGCGCCGCAGCGCGGCGTAGTCGGTGTGGGTGGCCACCAGCGTATCCAGCAGTTGCAGCATGTCGACGAACATGTTCCAGATCATCACGCGCTGGCGGTCGCCCAGGCCCTTGCCGCGGGGCAGGGCGCGCAGCACCATGTCGCGAGCGGCCTGGTGCTTTTCGGTCATGACGGACTGCCGCTGGATCAGGTTGCGGTAGGCTTCGTCCAGGTCGGCGGTTTCGTCGTAGAAGGCGGCGCGCGCGGCGACGTAGTCGGCGGTGGCGAACAGCGCCACCGACATCGCCTGCTGTTCTTCCCGCAGCCAGAACAGCCGTGAAAATCCCAGACTGAATGCCACGTAGAACAGCGCCCCGCCCAGCGTCGCGGCGGCATGCGCCAGCACCTCGTGCGGTTCCAGCGGCGAATGCATGGTCAGCGTCATCAGCAGCAGGCCGGCAAAGCCGATCAGGCCGCCGCGCTTGCCGAACACCGTGAACATGGAATAGACGAAGCACTGCGCGATGACCACCAGCCAGATCAGCACCGGGTTGGTCGAGGCCAGGCCTGTGATGATGACGGTCAGCGTGCCCAGCGCGGCGCCGCCCAGCATCTCGTTGGTGCGGTGCCGCTGCGGGCCCCCGGGCTGGTCGATGATGGCCAGGCACTGGGCGCCGAAGGTGGCGACCAGGCCGGTGGTGTAGTGGCCGAACAGCCCGCCCAGCACCAGCACCGGCAACAGCATGCCGACTCCCTGCCGCACCCCTCCGAAGAAGTAGTGGCTGTAGAGAAAGCGGCGAATGCTGGCAATGCGCAGATCCATGGACGGCGGGGCTCGAATCCGGGTGACGCGTCAAGTATAGAGAGAGCGGTCGCGTTTTAGGGGCCAGATGGTTACCAGACTTTCCCGCATGGCCGGGCGCGACTTCCGTGCAACGTCCGCGAAACCTCGATTTGCTAGCTTTGACGCAACGCGGTAAATTGCTCCACTTGCGCCGGTCTGCCTATCCGAAACCGGCGCGATGAGGCGGATGGCCAGGGTCACCTCCCAGCCATCCCGCAGCAGATACATCTGCCGTTGGCCGCGCCACAAGCGTGTGTTGCCAAGGCTTCCATTTCGACCTCCAGCGTCCCCCAGGGGCGTTTGCACTGCGTTCTGTCGAACGTGTGCCGGGTCGGCAGGGTGTCCGGGTGGCGTGGCTCCGTGAGCCGCTAAGCGCCGGATCATGTTGCCGCAGCCGGTATGGGTTCAGTTGCCGCCGTATCCGGGCGCGCAGCAGGCAGGGTTGCAGGGCCGGTTTTGAAAGGAATGACAACATGGAAATGAATGGCGCCGATATCGTCGTGCGCTGCCTGGCCGATGAAGGCGTGGAACACGTTTTCGGCTACCCTGGCGGCGCGGTGCTCTACATCTACGACGCGATTTTCAAGCAGGACAAATTCCAGCATATCCTGGTTCGTCACGAGCAAGCCGCCGTGCACGCGGCCGATGCCTATTCGCGCTCGTCGCAGAAGGTCGGCGTCTGCATCGTGACCAGCGGTCCGGGCGTGACCAATGCCGTCACCGGCATCGCCACCGCCTACATGGACTCCATCCCCATGGTCATCATCAGCGGGCAGGTGCCCACTGCGGCCATCGGCGAGGACGCTTTCCAGGAATGCGACACCGTCGGCATCACCCGTCCCTGCGTCAAGCACAACTTCCTGGTGCGTGACGTCAAGGACCTGGCCGAAACCATGCGCCGCGCGTTCTACATCGCGCGCACCGGCCGTCCCGGCCCGGTGCTGGTGGACATCCCCAAGGACATCACCGTCGCGCAGTGCAAGTACACCCCGCCCAAGGGCGAGATCTCGATGCGTTCCTATGCGCCCGTCAACAAGGGCCACCAGGGGCAGATCAAGAAAGCCGTGCAGATGCTGCTGGCCGCCGAGCGGCCGATGATCTACACCGGCGGCGGGGTCATCCTGTCGAACGCCGCGCCCGAGCTGAACAAGCTCGTCTCGCAATTGGGCGCGCCCTGCACCAGCACCCTGATGGGCCTGGGCGGCTTCCCGGCCAGCAGCGGCCAGTTCGTCGGCATGCCCGGCATGCACGGCACCTACGAGGCCAACATGGCGATGCAGCACTGCGACGTGCTGCTGGCCATTGGCGCCCGTTTCGACGACCGCGTGATCGGCAACCCCAAGCACTTCGCCCAGAACGCCCGCAAGATCATCCATATCGATATCGACCCGTCGTCGATCTCCAAGCGCGTGCGCGTGGACGTCCCGATCGTCGGCAACGTCAAGGATGTGCTGGCCGACCTGAGCGCGCAGTACGAGGCCGCCTCGGCCGAGCACAAGCCGGCTTCCATCGCCAAGTGGTGGGAGCAGGTCGAGACCTGGCGCGGCAAGGAATGCCTGAAGTTCGCCAATTCGGATGAAGTCATCAAGCCGCAGTTCGTGGTGGAAAAGCTCTGGGAAGTGACCGGCGGCGACGCCTTCGTCACCTCCGACGTGGGCCAGCACCAGATGTGGGCCGCGCAGTACTACAAGTTCGACAAGCCGCGCCGCTGGATCAATTCCGGCGGCCTGGGCACCATGGGCGTGGGCCTGCCGTACGCCATGGGCGTGCAGATGGCCAATCCGGGCCATGACATCGCCGTGATCACCGGCGAGGCCTCGATCCAGATGAACATCCAGGAACTGTCGACCTGCGCCCAGTACCGCCTGACGCCCAAGATCATCTGCCTGAACAACCGCTTCCTGGGCATGGTGCGGCAGTGGCAGCAGATCGACTACGGCTCGCGCTATTCCGAGTCGTACATGGATTCGCTGCCCGACTTCGTCAAGGTGGCCGAGGCCTACGGCCACGTGGGCCTGCGCATCGAGCGCCCGGCCGACGTCGAGCCGGCGCTGCGCGAAGCGTTCAAGAAACACAAGGAGCGCCTGGTCTTCCTGGACTTCATCACCGACCGCACCGAAAACGTGTGGCCGATGGTCAAGGCCGGCCGCGGGCTGACCGAAATGCTGCTCGGCTCTGAAGACCTGTAAGGAGGCCACCATGAAGCACGTGATTTCCGTCCTCCTCGAGAACGAGCCCGGCGCGCTGTCGCGCGTGGTCGGCCTGTTTTCGGCGCGGGGCTACAACATCGAGACCCTGACCGTGGCGCCGACCGAGGACGCCACGCTGTCGCGCATGACCATCGTCACCACCGGCTCGGATGAAGTCATCGAGCAGATCACCAAGCACCTGAACCGCCTGGTGGACGTGGTCAAGGTCGTGGACCTGACCGAAGGCGCGCACATCGAGCGCGAGCTGATGCTCGTGAAGGTGCGCGCGGTCGGCAAGGAACGCGAGGAAATGAAGCGCATGGCGGACATCTTCCGCGGGCGCATCATCGACGTCACCGACAAGTCCTACACCATCGAATTGACCGGGGTGCAGGAAAAAGTACAGGCCTTCCTGGAGGCCCTGGACCGCAGTGCCATTCTGGAAACCGTGCGCACCGGCGTGTCCGGCATCGGCCGCGGTGAACGGATCCTGAAGCTTTGACCGGCCTTCCAAGCCAAGCCGCACCCTACATCCCGAACCAACGAATATCCAAAAATATCTGGAGCACCCCATGAAAGTTTTCTACGACAAAGACTGCGACCTCTCCCTCATCAAAGGCAAGACCGTTGCCATCATCGGCTACGGCTCGCAAGGCCACGCCCATGCCCAGAACCTGAATGACTCGGGCGTGAAGGTCATCGTCGGCCTGCGCAAGGGCGGCGCCTCGTGGGACAAGGCCGCCAACGCCGGCCTGCAGGTCAAGGAAGTGGCGGAAGCCGTCAAGGCCGCCGACATCGTCATGATGCTGCTGCCCGACGAGAACATCGCCTCGGTCTACAACAAGGAAGTGCACGCCAACATCAAGGCCGGCGCCGCCCTGGCCTTCGCCCACGGCTTCAACGTCCACTACGGCCAGGTCGTGCCGCGCGAAGACATCGACGTCATCATGATCGCCCCGAAGGCCCCCGGCCACACGGTGCGCAACACCTACAAGCAGGGTGGCGGCGTGCCCCACCTGGTGGCCGTGTACCAGGACAAGTCGGGCGCCGCGCGCGACGTGGCCCTGTCGTACGCCAGCGCCAACGGCGGCGGCCGTGCCGGCATCATCGAAACCAACTTCCGTGAAGAAACCGAAACCGACCTGTTCGGCGAACAGGCCGTGCTGTGCGGCGGCACCGTCGAACTGATCAAGGCCGGTTTCGACACGCTGGTGGAAGCCGGCTACGCGCCCGAAATGGCCTACTTCGAGTGCCTGCACGAACTGAAGCTGATCGTCGACCTGATCTACGAAGGCGGCATCGCCAACATGAACTACTCGATCTCGAACAACGCCGAGTTCGGCGAGTACGAGACCGGCCCGAAGATCGTCACCGACGAAACCCGCAAGGCCATGCGCCAGTGCCTGACGGACATCCAGACCGGCGAATACGCCAAGAAGTTCATCCTGGAAAACGCCGCCGGCGCCCCGACGCTGACCTCGCGCCGCCGCATCAACGCGGAATCGCAGATCGAAGTGGTGGGCGGCAAGCTGCGCGCCATGATGCCCTGGATCGCCGCCAACAAGCTGGTGGACAAGTCCAAGAACTGATCCCGGTTTCCGCGCGGGGTTTGCGCCCCGCGCGCGCCGACGGCAAGCGGCATGCCTCGCGAGGGCATGCCGTTTTTCTTTGCGCGGAGAATGCGCGAGGCAGGCGCGTCAGCGGGGCGCGAGCGGGGCTTTTCGCGCCGGCGGGGCCGGATCGGCGCGGGCACGGCCCTTGCTGCGGCCCGTTGTGGGGCCAGATGAGTTAACCTTTCAATGTCTGTCGTAAGTAATTGAGACCATGCCCAATTTTTCCATGCGCGATTCCGAGAACCGCCACCGAAGCATCTACCTGCTGCCCAACGCATTCACCACCGCGGCGTTGTTCGCGGGGTTCTATGCCGTGGTGCAGGCCATGAACAACCGCTTCGAGGTCGCCGCCATCGCCATTTTCGTGGCCATGGTGCTGGACGGCATGGACGGCCGGGTGGCCCGCCTGACCAACACCCAGTCCGCCTTCGGCGAGCAATACGATTCGCTGTCCGACATGACCTCGTTCGGCGTGGCGCCGGCGCTGGTGATGTACGAATGGATCCTGAACGACCTGGGACGCTGGGGCTGGCTGGCGGCGTTCGTCTACGTGGCGGGAGCCGCGCTGCGCCTGGCGCGCTTCAACACCAATATCGCGGTGGTCGACAAGCGTTACTTCCAGGGGCTGCCGAGCCCGGCGGCGGCGGCATTGGTGGCCGGTTTCGTCTGGCTGGCGGTCGACAACAAGCTGCCGATCCACGACAGCGTGATGGCCTGGGTCGCGTTCACGCTGACCATGTACGCCGGCATCACCATGGTGTCGAACGCGCCGTTCTTCAGTGGCAAGAGCTTCGCCCTGGGCCGCAGCGTGCCGTTCTGGGGCATCCTGCTGGTGGTGGCGGTGTTCGTGTTCGTGTCCAGCGATCCCCCGGTGGTGCTGTTCGGCCTGTTCGTGCTGTACGGATTTTCGGGCTGGGTCATCTGGGCCTGGCGCTGGAACCGCGCCCGCCGGCTGCAGCAGGAGCGCCGCGGCCAGTCGTCCTGAGCCCGCCGCCCGGCAAAAGAAAAACCCGCCTGGATGAAGGCGGGTTTTTTCGTGGGGGAATCAACGCCACATGAAGCGGTCATCGTCGTACATCGGGTCCGGGCCGGGATGGAAGTGCGTCACCCCGTTGCCGTCGCGGCCCATGTAGACGTACATCAGCGAATTCCAGACGCTGTTTTCCTTGTAGCGGTACGACCAGATCACCTCGCGTTTTTCGCCCAGGCCGGCCTGATCGATGCGGGCCGGCGGGCCGAACTCGCAGCGCACGCGCTCGGGGCTCCATTGGCCCTGTTCCAGCACCTTGAAGTGGGCGTCGGTCAGCAGCGGCACGACCCGGTCGACGCGGCCGTCGGCGCCGACGTTGGCGCCCCACGCATACTGGCCCATGGGTTGCTGCGTCCAGATCACGCGACGGCCGCCGTTGGCCTGCGGGCATTCGAAATTGGGACGGCCGAACTGGGCCTGGACGTCGGCCAGCGGGGTGCCGGGGGCGACCTGGGCAAGATTGGCGCAGGCGGCCAGGCCGGCCAGGGCCGCGGCGGCCAAAGTGGTGCGGGCAAGTCTGTAATAATTTGACATATTATGGCTCCTGGTGCCTCCCGCGAGGGCGGCGGCGCGACGCCCGGCGGCGGGCCGGCGGTCTCACTGGGGTAATTCTAGCGAATCGGCTATAATCGTCAGGCTTTATCAAGTGTATTGATTTTGCAAGATGCTTTGCGCCGGCAACGGGGCTGGGCTGGACATGCGGCAAATGGGGCGCCAAGCCTTGTCTTGCGGCACTTCCAGGGTAGCCTTGAAGCAGCAGTGAGAACGCAATAACGCTTTTAGCCGGCCGCGATTTTTTTCCAAACCACGTCAGGGCGCCTCGGCCCTGTCGCATGTCCGAAGAGGTCATCAATGTCTGTAGCTGACATCAAGAAATCCGATATCGTTGCGCAGTTCCAACGCGCTCAAGGCGATACCGGCTCCCCCGAAGTCCAGGTGGCTCTGCTCACCGCCCGTATCAACGAACTGACCGGTCACTTCAAAGAACACATGAAGGACCATCACTCGCGCCGCGGTCTGCTGCGTATGGTCAGCCGTCGCCGCAAGCTGCTCGACTATCTCAAGGGCCGCAATCCCGATTCGTACCGCGCACTGATCGAAAAACTCGGTCTGCGCAAGTGATCGACGGGGCTGGCTCCCCATGACGCAACCGTGGTCGGTGCGACGCATGTCGCGACGGCCACGGTTTTTCATTTGTAAGGAATAATCGTCATGTTCAATAAAGTGACTAAATCGTTCCAGTACGGCCAGCACACGGTCGTCCTGGAAACCGGCGAAATCGCTCGCCAGGCCTCCGGCGCCGTTGTGGTGTCGATCGAGGACACCGTCGTCCTGGCCACTGTCGTGGCTTCCAAGAAGGCCAAGCCGGGTCAGACGTTCTTCCCGCTGACCGTCGACTACATCGAAAAGACCTACGCCGCCGGCCGCATCCCGGGTGGCTTCTTCAAGCGTGAAGGCAAGCCGTCCGAGAAGGAAACGCTGACCTCGCGCCTGATCGACCGTCCCCTGCGTCCGCTGTTCCCCGAAGACTTCTACAACGAAGTCCAGGTGGTCATCCACACGCTGTCGGTCAATCCCGAAATCGATCCGGACATCGCCGCCATGATCGGCGCGTCGGCCGCCCTGGCCATCTCCGGCATTCCCTTCAACGGCCCGATCGGCGCCGCCCGCGTGGGTTACATCGATGGCCAGTACGCCATCAACCCGACCGCGTCGCAATTGAAGTCGTCGAAGCTGGACCTGGTGGTCGCCGGCACCGAAAACGCCGTGCTGATGGTGGAATCGGAAGCCGACCAGCTGTCCGAGGAAATCATGCTGGGCGGCGTGGTCTACGGCCACGAGCAGATGCAGGCCGTCATCAACGCCATCCACGAACTGGTCAAGGACGCCGGCAAGCCCGATTGGGACTGGCAAGCGCCCGCCAAGGACGAGGCCCTGATCGCCGCCGTCACGTCGGCTGCCCAGGAAGGCCTGAACGCCGCCTACCAGATCCGCGAAAAGCAGGCCCGCACCACCAAGCTGCGTGAAGTCTACGCCGACGTGTCGGCCAAGCTGAACGCCGCCGCCGCCGAGAAGGGCGAGCCGGCGCCGGACGCCGTCACCGTCGACAACATCCTGTTCTCGCTGGAATCGGCCATCGTCCGCGGCCAGATCCTGAACGGCGAACCGCGTATCGATGGTCGCGACACCCGCACCGTGCGTCCCATCAGCGTACGCCTGGGCGTGCTGCCGCGCGCGCACGGCAGCGCCCTGTTCACCCGCGGTGAAACCCAGGCGCTGGTCGTGGCCACGCTGGGCACCAAGCAGGACGAGCAGATCATTGACGCGCTCATGGGCGAGTACCGCGACCGCTTCATGCTGCACTACAACATGCCTCCGTTCGCCACCGGCGAAACCGGCCGCATCGGCGTGCCCAAGCGCCGCGAAATCGGCCACGGCCGCCTGGCCAAGCGCGCGCTGATCCCGCTGCTGCCGGCCCCGGAAGACTTCCAGTACACCATCCGCATCGTCTCGGAAATCACCGAGTCCAACGGCTCGTCGTCGATGGCTTCGGTCTGCGGCGGCTCGCTGGCCATGATGGATGCCGGCGTGCCGGTCAAGGATCACGTGGCCGGCGTGGCCATGGGCCTGATCCTGGACGGCGGCAAGTTCGCCGTGCTGACCGACATCCTGGGTGACGAAGATCACCTGGGCGACATGGACTTCAAGGTCGCAGGCACCGAAAACGGCGTCACCGCGCTGCAGATGGACATCAAGATCCAGGGCATCACCAAGGAAATCATGCAAGTGGCGCTGGCGCAAGCCCGCGAAGGCCGCCTGCACATCCTGGGCAAGATGAAGGAAGCGCTGGACGGTTCGCGCGGCGAGCTGTCGGCTTTCGCCCCGCGCATGCTGACCATCAAGATCAACCCCGAGAAGATCCGCGACGTGATCGGCAAGGGCGGCGCCACCATCCGCGCGCTGACCGAGGAAACCGGCACCCAGATCGACATCTCCGACGACGGCACGATCGTGATCGCCAGCGTCGACGAAGCGCAGGCCAAGGAAGCCCAGCGCCGCATCGTCGAGCTGACCGCCGACGTCGAAGTGGGCCAGGTCTACGACGGCTCGGTCCTGCGCCTGCTGGACTTCGGCGCCATCGTGCAAGTGCTGCCGGGCCGCGACGGCCTGCTGCACATCTCGGAAATCGCCAACTACCGCATCGCCAACATCAACGATGTGCTGAAGGTCGGCCAGCAAGTCCGCGTCAAGGTCATCGAGGCCGACGACAAGGGCCGCCTGCGCCTGTCCATCAAGGCGATCGGCGGCATCGAGCAGCAGCAGGCCGCTGCCGAAGCCGCCCCGCAAGCGGAACCGCAAGCCGAATAAGGCCTGCCTTTCCCCTGCTCAAGAACGGCGCCGCGAGGCGCCGTTTTTCTTTGCTTTGGTGGCAGGCGGATTCATCTTCTTTCGTCTTCGAATCTCCCGCATCTCCCATCTTCGCGCGCCTTACGGTAAAGTCTTGCGCGTGACACGAGCGCCGGCGCGGCGCAAGCCGGCAGGGCGCCAGACAGAGGGGGATACGGATGGATCGAGCATGACGCGATGGCGAGGACCCGCCACGGCGGCGGCCATGCTGCTGGGAGCGTTGTTGGCCGGATGCATGTCCGCGCCCGGGCCGGGCCAGGGTTCGCCCAAGGGCGAAGGCATGTCGGCCGACCAACTGGTCCAGACCGACTTCAACCGCACCGTCACCCTGGAGGTGCGCGACAACCTGGCCAGCCTCTACAGCCTGCTGGACAAGCTCTACCGACGCAACCCGCGCGAATGGCGCAAGACCGGCGCGCCCGACCACGCGACCGCGGTGTCGCGGGTCAAGCATGCAATCGAGGTGCGGATCCCGCCGGCCGACCTGGCCGGCCTGCACGACATCCAGATCCTGGCGGTGTCGCTCGATCCCAACTACAGCGGCGACCGCGTCGGGGCCTTCATTTACGGCCTGGCCGACACCATCATCGCCGCCCACAACGGCAAGACCCGCCTGTACGCCACCGACGCGCTCGACGGGCAGCGGGTCTACAATGCCGCACGGAACGTCGAGGCGGCGGCCTGGCTGCTGGCGTCGCGCCGCAACAACCAGGGCGAGCCGCTGCTGCTGGCCAACGAGATGTCGGCGCAGGCCACCAACCTCAGTTTCGAACGCGAGTTCGGCGCCATCATCGGCCGGCTGGACCTGATCGCCAATCTGCTGGGCGAGAATTCGCGGCGCATCGGCATCAACTATGCGCAAGGCCTTTTGCTGTTCAATTTCCTGCCGGTGCGCTAACAGGATTTTTCCACCGTGATCGATATCGCTTCCATCCAGACCGCCCGCGAGAACCTGCGTGGCCAGGTGCTCAAGACCCCGTTCACCCTGTCGCGCACGCTGTCCGACATCTTCGGCGCCGAGATCTGGCTGAAATTCGAGAACCTGCAGTTCACCGCCAGCTTCAAGGAGCGCGGCGCGCTCAACCGCATGCTGACGCTGTCGGAAGACGAGCGCCGCGCGGGCGTGATCGCGGTGTCGGCCGGCAACCATGCCCAGGGCGTGGCCTACCATGCGCAGCGCATGGGCGTGCCGGCCGTGATCGTGATGCCGCGCTTCACGCCGACCGTGAAGGTCGCCAACACGCGCCGCTTCGGCGCCGAAGTGGTGCTGGCCGGCGATACCTTCGACGACGCCAAGGCGCATGGCTACGAGCTGGCCAAACAGCGCGGGCTGATCATGATCCACCCCTACGACGACGAGGCCGTGATCGCGGGGCAGGGCACGGTGGCGCTGGAAATGCTGGAAGACCAGCCGCAGCTGGACATGTTGGTGATCGCCATCGGCGGCGGCGGCCTGATCTCGGGCATCGCCACGGCAGCCAAGGCGCTCAAGCCCGGCATCGAGATCATCGGGGTGCAGACCGAGCGCTTTCCCGCCATGTATGCCGCCGTCAAGGGCGTGTCGATGCCGCAGGGGCAGTACACCATCGCCGAAGGCATCGCGGTGAAATCACCGGGCGGGCTGACGCAGCCCATCGTCAGCCGGCTGGTCGACGACATCGAACTGGTCAGCGAGGCCGACATCGAGCACGCCATCGTGGTGCTGCTGGAAATCGAGAAGACCGTGGTCGAAGGCGCCGGCGCGGCCGGCCTGGCGGCGCTGCTGCGCGCGCAGGAGGCGGGCAGCGAGCGCTTCAAGGGCAAGCGCATCGGCCTGGTGCTGACCGGCGGCAACATCGACCCCTTGATGCTGGGCGAGCTGATCGAGCGCGGCATGGTGCGCGCCGGCCGCCTGGCCCGTATCCGCGTCGATCTGCGCGACCTGCCGGGCGCGCTGGCCCACGCGACCAAGCTGATCGCCGATGCCCAGGCCAACATCACCGAGGTGCATCACCAGCGCGCGTTCACCTCATTGCCGGTGCGCAATGTGGAAGTGGATTTCGTGCTGCAGACGCGCGGGCCGGAGCACATCCAGGAAGTGATCGACATCCTGAACGCGGCCGGTTTCGCGGCCAGCAACCACGACCATTGAGTCAGGGGCGGCCCAGCTCCGGATCCCGGCCCACCTGGTTCTTCAGCCGGTACAGCCGCTCGCGGTGCAAGGTCGCGGCCAGCGGCTCGGGCTCGCGCCCCAGCGCCACGTAGTCGGCCGGGATCTGCGCGATGGCGTCGCGCATGCGCCCGGCGCCGTCCTGCCACCATTGCGCCAGCATGCGGTCGGGGTTGTACACGTCCAGGCCCTGGCGGCGCAGTTCCGAGCGGTTGAAATCCTTCAGGTTCCAGGTCAGCACCTGCACCACCGGCGTTTGCGGCAGGCCGCAGCGGGCGCGGCGCGCCAGGCCGGCGGCGATGACGTGGAAATCCTTGGGGTCGCTGTAGCGCAGCGCCGCCTCGTAGACCTGGGTGTCGTGCTCGATGGCCTGCGGGAAGCGGGCGTTCATCTCGGCCCAGAACTCGGCCATCACCTCGGGCGGAATGTCCCAGATGCGGCAGGCGTTGCGGCGCCATTCCTCGCCGATGCGCTCGGTCCAGACCGGCTGGAACACGCCGGCGTCGGCCAGGCGCAGCAGCAGGCGGCGCAGGATGCCGGACATGAGGACACAGGCGTCCAGGACGATGAAGGGCGGGGCGGCGGGTGTGGCGGTCAAGATCGGGCGGTCCGGGCGCGCAGGCAAGGCAGGCGCGGCGGCGCCTGGCATAGGGGTGGTGCCCGAGACCGGAATCGAACCGGTACGGCCTTGCGGCCGAGGGATTTTCGTACCACTTCGACTTTCGCCGCCGGCGCGTCAAGCGCCGTTCGTGGTCTGGAGCACGCCTTCACCATAGCCTTGCGGCCTTAGGTGCCCGCCGTCTGCTCTCTACACCTTCCCGGTTCTTTCGAAGCGGGCTTGGCTCGGCGTTGGCTCGGACCGGGTCCAGGGCATTCGCCGAGTTTGACGGGCTACACCTCTGGAGTTTCCTCCGGAGGGCTCAAATGAATTCAAGTCCCTTGTGTCTACCAATTTCACCACTCGGGCATCGCCGACCCCGCGGGCGGGGCGGCAACGGGATACCGGGTGAGCCGCGCGGGCGCGGCATGGGTATCCAGCGGCCGTGACTATACCACTGGAGCCGCGGGCTTCCCGCCCTGGCGGACGCCGGCCGGGTGAAGTCAGGCGGTGAAACGCACGCTCTGGCGCACGCGTTCATCCACGTCCAGGGTGAAAACGTCGGGACGCGCGTAATGGCCGACCACGTCGAAGTCGTAGCGCGCGCGCACCAGGTCCTCGATGTCGATGGTTGCGGTCAGCAGGCCGGTCTGGCCGTGCAGCGGGCCGGCCAGGACCTCGCCGAGCGGGCCGACGATGAGCGAGCCGCCATTGATGAGCGGGCGTTGCGGATCCCAGCCCGGCACGTCCAGGCCCAGTTCGGCGGGCGACGGCTGCACCTGGCACGCGCTGATGACGAAGCAGCGGCCCTCGTGGGCGATGTGACGCATCGAGCATTGCCAGATGTCGCGTTCGTCGACGGTGGGCGCGCACCAGATCTGCACGCCCTTGGCGTACATGGCGGTGCGCAGCAGCGGCATGTGGTTTTCCCAGCAGATGGCGCCGCCGACGCGGCCCACGGCGGTTTCCACCACGGGCAGGGTGGAGCCGTCGCCCTGGCCCCAGATCAGGCGTTCGGTGCCGGTGGGCATGAGCTTGCGGTGCCTGGCGGCCAGGCCGGCGGCCGGATCGAAGTACAGCGCGGTGCAGTACAGCGTGCTGCCGGCGCGTTCGATGACGCCGATCACCAGGCTGGCGCCGGTGCGTTGCGACAGCGCGGCCAGCGCGTCGGTCTCGGGGCCGGGCACGTCGATGGCGTTCTGGTAATAGCGGGCATAGGCCTGGCGGCCTTCGGGCAAGCGGTAGCCGAGGCGCGTGCCGAATATCTCGCCCTTGGGATAGCCGCCGAGCAGGGCTTCGGGCATGACCACGAGCGCGGCGCCCGAGGCGGTGATCTCGGCCTCGAAGGCCAGGATCCGTTCCAGGGTGGCTTCCTTGCCCTCGGGCGAGGCGCCGATCTGCAGCGCGGCAACGGTCTGGGTGGTCATGCGGGTTCCTTGGCTGGGGCTGACGGGGTGTTGGGAGTTGCCAGTGTCGGCGCCAGCCTAAAATCGATCAATCCCATTTGACGATAAATGATATGAGCCAGATCGATATCGAGTCGACCGACCTGAACCTGCTCAAGGTGTTCGAGGCGATCTACGACGAAGGCGGCGCGGGCCGCGCGGCGCTGCGGCTGGGGGTGACGCAGTCGGCCGTCAGCGCGTCGCTGGCGCGGCTGCGCACGCTGTATGCGGATCCGCTGTTCGTGCGCACCGGGCGCGGCCTTTCGCCCAGCCTGCGGGCCCGCGAGCTGCGGCCGATCATCGGCGAGGCGCTGGACAAGTGCCGGCAAAGCCTGTCGCTGGCCCGGCCTGGGCCGGCCGGTTTTGCCGGGCGTTCGGTCACGCTGGGGCTGTCGGACGACTTCGAAATCGCGCTGGGGCGCGAGGCCATCGCGGCGCTGGCCGAGGCTGCGCCGGGACTACGTCTGATCTTTCGCCAGACCCACAGCCGCCTGGCCGCCGACATGCTGATGGCGCGCGACGTCGACCTGGTGATCGCGTCCGGTGGACTGACCGCGCCCGCATTGCAGCGCGTGACCGTGGGGCAGGGCGACTATGCCTGCCTGGTTGATCCGGCCAGCCTGGCGCCGGGCCAGGATGCGTTGTCCGTGGAGGATTTCACCGGGCGTGCGCACGTGCTGGTGTCGTCGGGCGGATTCATCGGCGTGGTTGACGAGGTGCTGCACGCGCAGGGATTGACGCGACGGGTGCTGGCCGCGACCACGCACTTTGCGGCGCTGGCGTTCCTGCTGCGTGGCGGCGACGCGCTGGCGACCCTGCCGACCCACGCGGCGCGCGGCCTGGCGGCGGTCTCGGGGCTGCGGCTGCTGCCGTGCCCGGTCGCCATGCCGGGCTACGCCATCGAGATGGGCTGGCGCGCCGATGCCTTGCGCGATGAGGCCGTGGCGGTGGCACGCCTATCCCTGCTGGGCCTGCTGCAGGGCTACGGTTGGGCCGCGGCGCCTGGCGCCCGGTGATTGACCGGTGACGCGTTTATAGGCGCGGCTGAAGGCGGCTTGGGAGGTATAGCCGAGGCGCTCGGCCACGGTGTCGATCGGCAAGCGCTCGTGGGATAGCCATTGGCTGGCCAGGCGCATGCGCAATTCGGTGGCGTAGCGTAGCGGCGGCGTGCCGATGGTGGCCTGGAAGCGTTGCGCGAAGACCGATCGCGAGACATTGCATTGCGCCGCCAGTTCTTCCACGGTCCAATCGTGGCCGGGCTGGCGATGCAGGGCCAGGATGGCGCGCGCCAGCCGCGGGTCGCGCAGGGCGGCCACCAGGCCGGCGGCATCATCGCAACCGCTTTCGATCCAGCCGCGCACGATCATGGCGGCCACCACTTCCGCCAGGCGCGCCAGGATGCCGGCAAAGCCGATGCGTCCGGCGCAGATTTCGCGCTTCATGGCGTCCAGCAGCGCCAGCGCGCCTGGGTAGCGTTCGCTGGCGGCGTCCACCCGCATCAGGCCAGGCATCAAGGGGCCGAGGCCCCGCATGCCGCCCAGGTCGAACGCCATGCAGCCATAGAAGAGCACGGCGCTGGGCGTGTCGTGCGTGCTGGGGCAGGTGTCGACGCCGCTGACCTGCTCGCCCAGCGGCGCCGCGGCCACCTCGTCGATATCGCGCACCGGGGCGCGCGGGTCGGATAGCAAGTGATGGGCGTCGCCCTGGGGAATGAGCACGGCGTTGCCCGCGGACAGCGGATGCAGCGCGCCGTCGGCGCTGCGCAGCACCGCGTTGCCAACCGCCAGGTAGTGGAAGTAGGCGTGGCCGGGGCGGGCGCGGAAACCCAGGCCGACCGGCGCGCCGACCTGGATGCGGCGGTATTGCACGCCGCGCAGGCGCATGCCGGTCAGCAGTTCACTGATCAGGTCGGACGAAAGCGCAAAGGCATCCGTGGCATTCATTCAGGTGTTTGGATCAAAAATCAAAGATTCTTCATCATAGATCATCCTGGATGCCATCCCTAGACTGGCCGCTGTGATGTTTTCCTGAGGATGTTCTGCGATGAGTCATGGTGTCTGTGAAGCGGTCTGCGATGGCCGCATGTCGCGCGCGGCGGATGCGCCGCCCGCCTGGACGGCGGTGTTTTCACTGGCGATGGGGGTGTTCGGCTTGCTGACCGCTGAGTACCTGCCGGCCAGCCTGCTGACGCCGATGGCGCTCGACCTGGGTGTCTCCGAGGCGCTGGCCGGGCAGGCGGTGACGGTGACGGCGGTGGTGGCGTTGTTTGCCGGACTGCTGGTGCCGGGCCTGACGCGCGCGCTCGACCGGCGCGTGGTGCTGCTGGCCTTCAGCACCCTGATGGTGGCCTCCAATCTGCTGGTGGCGCTGTCTTCCAGCCTGGCGGTGCTGCTGGCGATGCGTATTTTGCTCGGCGTTGCGCTGGGCGGTTTCTGGAGCATGGCGGCGGCGGTGGCCATGCGCCTGGTGCCGCCCGCCTTGCTGCCGCGCGCGTTGTCGATCATCTTCAGTGGCATTGCCGTGGGGACCGTGGTGGCGGTGCCGCTCGGCAGCTATCTGGGCGGCAGGTATGGCTGGCGCAGCGCCTTCGTCGCCGCCGCCGCGGTCGGCGTGGCGACGCTGGCGTTCCAGTGGCTCACGCTGCCGCGGCTGGCGCCGGGCCGGACCGCGCGGCTGCGCACGGTGCTGGAGGTATTGCTGCGTCCCGGCATCGCCGTCGGCATGCTGGGATGCGTGCTGGTGCACACCGGCCACTTCGCGTTGTTCACCTACATCCGGCCGTTCCTTGAAACCACGACAGGCGTCGGCGCCGACGGACTGGCCTTGATGCTGTTGGGTTTTGGCGTGGCGAATTTCGCCGGCACCCTGCTGGCGGGCTGGTTGCTGGGGCACAGCGCCCGCGCCACGCTGGTGCTGATGCCCGCGCTGGTGGGGGCGGCGGCCCTGGCGCTGGCCTTGCTGCCGGCGTCCGTGACGGGACAGGCGCTGCTGGTGGCGCTATGGGGAATGGCGTTCGGCGGGGTGCCGGTGGCGTGGTCGAACTGGGTGGCCAGCGCGGTGCCCGACCAAGCCGAAAGCGCGGGCGGCATGGTGGTGGCGTCGGTGCAGTCGTCGATCGCGGCGGGCGCGGCGGCCGGTGGCGCGATGTTCAGCGCCAACGGCATTGTCGGCGTGTTCGTGGCGGCCGGCATCCTGATGCTGCTGGCGGCGCTGCTGATCGCATTGCGGGTGCGCATCCACGCGCCCGGACGCGGCTCCGGTCCGGCAGTGCATCTTTGAGACCTGCGCCGCCTTAGGCCGGCGCGGTATGAGGCCGCGCCGGCCGGGCGCGCGAATGCGGCGACGGTATCATGTGCCATCCTCGTCTTGGCAGCCCGCCGCACATCCATGGTCCCTGCATCGACCCCGCTTCTCGACCGCCTGCTTGCCGACGGCGTCATTCGCCCGGACCACCACGCCGCCGCGCGCCAGCGCCTGGCCGAGAGGGGCGCCGAACCGTGGACGTCGCTTGGCGAGGCGTTGTTCTGGCTGGTGGACGAGCACATCGTTTCCGACGAGGACCTGGCGGCCATCGGCGAGCTGTCCGTGACCGAAGCCGCCTTCGCCGGCAACGCCACCCGTCGCCAGGCGCTGGCCGAGATGGACGCGCTGATGCAGCGCAAGCTTGAAGAATACGAACGGCAGGTGCGCCAGGTCGCGCTCAAGCGCGCTTTTCCCGGCCCGCGCTGGGCATGGCTGGGCGGCGGCGTGATCGCGGTGGCCGCGGCGGGCTGGTACCTGTTTGCGCCGGCATCGCCGCCGCAATGCGATGACGCCGATGTGCAGAAGACCCTGCGCGCCAGCATGTTCACCTCGCGCATCCAGCAGATATCCAGGAACCCCCTGGCCGGGGGCGCGGCGCCCGCGGACCTGTACCTGGCGACATTTGCGGACGTGAAGGAGGTCGGCTACATCAAGCCGGAACGTTCGCGCGGTTGCACCGCCACGTTGAAGGTGGGCGAGGCCACCTCCAGCCTGGCCTACACCATCGGGCCCAATGCCAAGGGCGAAATGATGATCGCCGGCGCGGACCCGCGCGTGGTGCGGGCCCGTTACGGCCAGCTCGATGCCAGCGGCAAGCCGCGCGACGTGGGCCAGCCGGCCGGCGCCGTCCGGCTGGCAGCCGCGTTCGAGCAGGGCGTGGCGGCAATCGACCAGACCACCCGGGGCGAAGCGCGCAAGGCGGCGTACGAGCGCCAACGCCAGCGCGTGGGCCTGCCGCCGGAAACCGATACGCGTACGGTGCGCAACGTCCAGCCGCTGGGTGACTGCAAGGAGCTGGGAGGCGGCAAATGGTCGTGCCGCTTGCAGGCCGAATATCGCGACCGGCTGCTGTCGGCCATCGGCCGCGCCGACTGGCAGGTGCTCGAAGGCGATTTCGATTTCGTGCGCGACGGCGATGCCTGGCGCGTGGGCGAAACGTTCACGCGCCAGTACATGGATGCGATCGTGCGCGGCCGGGTGGCCGAATTGAAGGGCGACGAGGCGGCGGCGCAACTGGAGCAGATCCAGCGCCAGCGGCCGGACGCCGCCGCGCCAACGTCCGATGCGGCACCCGCCGCGGCGCGTGGCCGCGAGCATCGCGGTGATGGCGCCGTGATCAACAAATGACGGGCGCCGTGCCACAAGGCGCGACGCGGCCCGCCGCTGACCGGCCTCCGCGACCCGCACAAGCGGAGGCGAGCGCGATCCTGCCGGCCGATAGGCCTGGGCGCATGATGGCGCGAAAAAGGGGGGAGAGGGCGGATTCCTGGCGGAAGCGGTGAGATTCGAACTCACGAACGGTTGCCCGTTGCCGGTTTTCAAGACCGGTGCAATCGACCACTCTGCCACGCTTCCTGGTGCCGCACTGTACTGCGGGGGCGGCAATCCGGCCGCCAGGCAAACACTCTACCTGACGAAAACGCGACTTGCCGTAAAGGGCGCAATAATAATCCATTTGCCGCGAAGGAGGCACGCGATGCACTGTGTAGAAATCTCACGCCCGGGCGGCCCCGAGGTCCTGGTTCCCGCCGAACGTCCCACGCCCGAAGCCGGCAAGGGCGAAGTGCTGATCAAGGTCAGCGCCGCGGGCGTCAACCGTCCGGACGTGTTCCAGCGCAAGGGCAACTACGCGCCGCCGCCCGGAGCGTCCGACCTGCCGGGCCTGGAAGTGGCCGGTGAAATCGTCGGCGGCGACCTGGCCGGCAGCGGCTTCGCGCTGGGCGACAAGGTGTGCGCCCTGGTCGCTGGCGGCGGCTATGCCGAATACTGCGTCGCGCCCGCGGCCCAGTGCCTGCCGATTCCCAAGGGCCTGTCCGATATCGAAGCGGCCGGCCTGCCGGAAACCTATTTCACCGTCTGGAGCAACGTGTTCGACCGCGGCCGCCTGGCCGACGGCGAGATCCTACTGGTGCACGGCGGCGCCAGCGGCATCGGCACCACGGCCATCCAGCTGGCCCGCGCCATGGGCAACCCGGTCTACGCCACCGTCGGCAGCGATGACCGCGCTCGCGCGGTCGAGGCCCTGGGCGCCGCGCGCGGCATCAATTACAAGACGCAGGACTTCGTCAAGGAAGTGAAGGACGCCACCGGTGGCCGCGGCGTCGACGTGATCCTGGACATGGTGGCCGGCGACTACATCGCCCGCGACATGCAATGCCTGGCCGACGACGGCCGCATCGTCATCATCGCCCAGCTGGGCGGCGCGCAGGCCAATGTCGATACCAGCCAGGTCATGCGCCGCCGCCTGACCATCACCGGCTCGACCCTGCGTCCGCGCCCGGTGGACTTCAAGGGCGCCATCGCCCGGGCGCTGCGCGAGCGCGCCTGGCCGCTGCTGGAGCAGGGCGCCATCAAGCCGATCGTGCACGCCACCTTCCCGCTGGCCCAGGCCGCCCAGGCCCACGCCATGATGGAAAGCGGCGAGAACATCGGCAAAATCATCCTGACCGTGTAAGAAACGCGCGGCGTTCGGCGCGGCGCCGCGCAACAGGATACAATCACAGGTTTCGCCTGGAATTATTTCCAGGCCAGCCCGTGGGCGGGTGCTTTTTCCCCCGGGTTCACCCACTCTGACATTTGCGCCATGACTTCAGTCGAACACCGCGCCCGCCTCGTGCTGGGCAACTGGAAGATGCACGGCAACCTGGCCGAGAATGCCGCGTTGCTGACCGAACTGCGCGCCGCGGATGCCGCCAGCCATTGCGAGATCGGCGTCTGCGTGCCGTTTCCGTACCTGGCGCAGGCCGCCTCGGCCCTGACCGGCAGCGCCGTGTCCTGGGGCGCGCAGGACGTCAGCGCCCACGACAAGGGCGCCTACACGGGCGAAGTCGCGGGCGCCATGCTCAAGGAATTCGGCTGCCGCTATGCGCTGGCCGGCCACTCCGAGCGCCGCGTGCTGCACGGTGAAACCGACCAGATGGTCGCCGACAAGGCTCGCGCCGCGCTGGCTGCCGGCCTGACCCCGGTGGTGTGCGTGGGCGAGTCGCTGGCCGATCGCGAAGCCGGCAACACGCTGGCCGTGATCGAACGCCAGCTCAAGCCGGTGCTGGCGCTGGGCGCCGAGGCCGTCTCGCGCATGGTGCTGGCCTACGAACCCGTGTGGGCCATCGGCACCGGCCGCACCGCCAGCCCCGAGCAGGCCCAGGAAGTCCACGGCGCCATCCGCGCCGCCCTGGTCGCGCTGGGCGCGGCCCAGGTGCAGGTTTTGTACGGCGGCAGCGTCAAGGCTGCCAATGCCGCCAGTTTGTTCGCCATGACTGATATCGACGGAGCCCTGGTCGGCGGCGCGTCGCTCGTGGCCGAAGAATTTTTGCGAATCGCCGCCATCTAAGTTTCCGTTCCGGAGTCTGTAATGCCCTTGATGCTCAAACTTCTGCTGGCCGTCCAAGTGATCTCGGCGCTGGCTATCATCGTGCTGGTCCTGCTGCAGCAGGGCAAAGGCGCCGACATGGGGTCCGCGTTCGGCAGCGGCTCGTCGGGCAGCCTGTTCGGCGCCACCGGCGCGGCCAACTTCCTGTCGCGCGCCACCAAGTGGGCCGCGGTGGTCTTCTTCGCGTCCACCGCCGGCCTGGCCTACGTCAGCCACAAGGGCACGAGCGGCCCGGCCGTCGATTCCGGCGTGATGCAGAACTTCCCGGCCGACCGTTCGGTGCCGCAGGTGCCGGGCGCCGCGCCGGCCCAGCCGGGCGCGGGCGCCTCGTCGGTGCCGGGCGCTTCGTCCGTCCCCGGCGCCGCTTCGTCGGTGCCTGGCGCCGGTTCGGCTCCTGCCCCGGCCCCGGCTTCCAAGCCGGACGCTTCGGTGCCGTCGGCTCCGGCCGCCGCGGGCGACAAGCCGGCCGAAACGCCGGCCAAGTAAGCCTGGACAGCATGAGAAAGGCCGGCGATAGCCGGCCTTTTTTCATGGCGGCGCCGCAATGGCGCCCTTTGCGGGAAAGGCGTGTTCAGGCGCCCGGCAGCATGTGGCGCGCCGATACCGCGAGGATGCGTTCGGCGGATTCGCGCAACTGGCGCGCTTCGCGGTAGGCCCGCAGGGACACGACGGCGTCGTAACGGCGCGAGCTGCGCGGGCCGGCGAGCAGCGTGGGGCGACGGGCCAGGATGGGGGATATCAGACGTTGCATGGTGGAACCTTTTCTACGGGCCTGAGGCCCTGTTGTGTATGGCTGGCATCGTAAGCCGGCCAGGCATGCGCGCCAACGAATTCCCTTTTATATGAATATCCGGAGGAAATTCCCCGGGAACATCCCGGGTGTGCGCATGGGGATGCCAGTATTGCCCGAAGACATGACAGATTGATGCCATGGCCTGTCGCGCTTGTAAGGGCTTGTTGCCCGGGCGAGGCTCGCCCCGGGGCGGCGGGGCCTGGGGCGACAAGCCGAGCGGATGCACGCGAATCGTCAATTACGTGATAGAATGTTCGACTTTCCAGGAAGCCACGGCTTTTCTGGATGAAGTCAGCCGACGTGGTGAAATTGGTAGACACGCTATCTTGAGGGGGTAGTGGCGAAAGCTGTGCGAGTTCGAGTCTCGCCGTCGGCACCAAGAATTTGTCCCAGCTTGTCCCTGGGCGCATGTAAAAACCCGCATCTCTCCTGGAGGATGCGGGTTTTTTGTTGCCTCAGTCGTTAATCGTTGGCCGCGGGGCCAGCCATCGACGATCAGCTGACGGAGCGCCAATGCATCAGGCTCCTTATCCTGGCGTTGAACGCGATATCTTGGCTTTTCGCCAATGAAGCTCTTGGCGAGCATCGGGACGACCGATTCGCATGGGCCGCCCCCTGGGCCGGATCCATTGGATGGCAGTGGCGATTTCTCCAACCTTTCATTTTGCTGTTATCGCTACGTCATGTTCGGGAACGATCATGCCGTGAGGCTGGCCCGCGGGTGCGCCAGCCAAGAACACCGACAATGACAGGAAAACTGATGAGTTCTTCGGACCAGGACGACATCCCGTCCAACCCCTCCCAGGCAGTGCATTTCAACGAAGTGGTGCGCCGCGCGGTGTCGCGTCGGGGCTTTCTCAAGGCCGGGCTGGGCGCCGGCGCGGTCGGCTTCATGGGCGCGGGCCTGACGGCCTGTGGCGGCGATGACGACGATGACGATTCGTCGGGCGGCAATCCGGGCACCGACCCGGGCACCAACCCGGGCGGCGAGACGCCGGCCAAGCCCGTGGAACTCAATTTCAAGGCCGTGCCGATCAGCACCGCCGATACCGTGGTGGTCCCCGAGGGCTACCAGTTCGCCGTGATCAACCGTTGGGGCGATCCGCTCTTTGCCGGCGCGCCGGCCTTCAAGGCCGACGCCAGCAACGGCGGCGACGACCAGGCCCGCCAGCTCGGGTACAACCACGACGGCATGCATTTCTTCCCGATCGATGGCACCGACAGCGTCAACGGCAGCAGCGTGGAAGGCCTGATGGTCACCAACCACGAATACACCACGCCGGACTACTTCTATCCGGTGGGTGTGCAGCCGGGCAACGCGCAATGGAACCTGGACTGGGTGCGCAAGTCGCAGCACGCCCATGGCGTTTCGGTGCGTCATATGCGCCTGGCCAACGGCAAGTGGGAACCGGTGCTGGATTCGCCCTTCAACCGCAGCGTCAACGCCAACGTCGCGATGCAACTGGTGGGGCCGGCGGCGGGCAACCGCCTGGTGCGCACCAACGCCGATCCGACGGGCACGCGCTGCTTCGGCACCTTCGGCAACTGTGGCAACGGCTACACGTTGTGGAACACCTACCTGACGTGCGAAGAGAACTTCACCGACTACTTCGGCGTCGGCACGGCCGACCCGGCCACGGTGAACTATCCCGATGCCGAGTACCAGGCCCACATGGAACGCTACAAGGGTTCGGGCAAGACCTCCAGCAGCTCGTACCGCTGGGACCACTACGACAACCGCTTCAACTGGGCGCAGGAGCCCAATGAATACAACCGTTGCGGCTGGGTGGTCGAGATCGACCCGTTCGACCCGAACTCCACGCCCAAGAAGCTGACCGCGCTGGGCCGCTTCAAGCACGAGAACGCCGCGATGACGCTGGCCGACGACAAGCGCGTGGTGGTCTACATGGGCGACGACCAGGTCAGCGAGTACATCTACAAGTTCGTGTCCGACGGCAAGTACGACCCGGCTCGCCCGGCCCTGAACCGCCTGCTGCTGGACAAGGGCACGCTGTACGTCGCGCGCTTCCTGGACGGCGCCGCGCAGGGCGACGCGATGGGCGTGGGCGAGTGGATTGCGCTCAAGCTCGATACCCCGGCGCTGGCCGGCGGCACGCTCGGCGCCCTGTTCAACCAGGACATGGGCGAACTGCTGGTCAAGACGCGCCAGGCCGCCGATGCGGTGGGCGCCACGCCAATGGACCGGCCCGAATGGATCACCACCCATCCGACCACCCGCGAAGCCTACGTCACGCTGACCAACAACAGCTCGCGCGGCAGCGGCGGCACCCGCTATCCGAACGGCCCGCAGCATCCGGGCGCCGACGACGCCAACCCCCGTACCGCCAACCAGTATGGCCAGATCGTGCGTTGGCGCGAGAAGAACGGCGATCCGGCGTCGCTGACGTTCGAATGGGACATCTTCGTGCTGGCGGGCAACCCGACGCTGTACCCGCGCACCGACCTGCGCAGCGGCTCGGCCAACGTCACCACGGACAACACTTTCAACAGCCCCGACGGCCTGGCCTTCGACAAGCGCGGCCTGCTGTGGATCGAGACTGACGGCAACTACTCCAACACCGGCGCCTACGCCGGGCAGGGCAACAACCAGATGCTGGTCGCCAATCCGGCCACCAAGGAAATCCGCCGCTTCATGACCGGCCCGATCGGTTGCGAAGTGACCGGACTGACCTGGACGCCCGACCAGAAGTACCTGTTCATCAACATCCAGCACCCGGGCGAAGGCCCGAGCGTGACGGATGCGCAGAACAATCCCCTGATGGCCTCCAAGTGGCCCGACGACGCCACTGCCAGCCGGCCGCGCCCGGCCACGGTGGTGATCTGGAAGCAGGACGGTACCGCCGTCGGCACCTGACGACGATGCTGCCGATGGTCGCGGACCCGGCGTCCGCCGCCGCCATGGCAAAGCGATCGTGACTGGCCGGCACCTCGCGTGCCGGCCTTTTTCTTGCGGCTCGGATCCGCGCCCGGGCCTGAAGTAATGCGTTCCTTAGTGCAGGTGGTGGCCGAAGGCGATGGCCGCCGTCACGAATGTGGCGGCGCCGATGCCGGCCAGTGCGTAGGCCCGCCTGGCCGCCGTGGCCTCGTTACGGCCGAAAGCCACCAGTAGTGCGATCAAGGACCACACGCCGCTGAAGCCGAGCAGGGCGAGCGTGTAGACGAACCCGGACAGGTCGTAGCCGCCGCCGCCGATGGACGGGTATTGCGGGCTGCGCGGCCACAGCAGGGCCACGAGCGGCATGGCGACCAGCGCGAACACGGCCAGCCAGATCTGGAATCGGCGGTCTTTCAGCATCGATGGGGCTCCAGCGTTGGCGACCAGGCTCGGCGCTCTGGCCATCGTCATGTGGCGATCAGGGGAACGACGTAAGCGGATGAGGAAGATGCCGCCTAGTTTACCGATCGCGCATCGCGGCCGGGACCGCGACCGGATCCGGGCTCTCGGCATGTCCTGGGCACGTCGATGCAGCGCGAAACCCATGCGCGGAACGGGGCGAAAAGGCTGTATTCGTAACGATAGTTATATATAATTAAAAGACTATATTTGATAGTTTTATTAAATTAAATCGATAGGCACCGCCCGGCTCATCCGGCGGGCTGCCGCAGGAGGTTTCATGCAGGATTCCCATTCCCCTTCGCGCGGGGTGCGCAGCACGGGCGGTTCCGTCATGCTCGGCTTCACCGTCGTTCTCTGCCTGATGGTGCTGTTGACGGTGGTCGGCATCACCCAGGTCAACCGGATGAATGGCGCGCTCGCCGCCATCAACGATGTCCACGGCGTCAAGCAGCGTTATGCCATCACCTTCCGGGGCAGCGTGCATGACCGCTCCATCGCCTTGCGGGACGCCGTGCTGGCCGCTCCCGCCGAACTACGGACGCTGGTGGCCGAGATCGACCGCCTCAAGCGCCAATACGACGAGGCCGCGGCGCCCATGGACGCGCTGTTCGCGCAGGGCGCCGACGTGTCGGCCCTGGAACGCGAGACGCTGGCGGGCATCAAGGCGATCGAGACGCGCACGCTGCCCGTGGTGCAGCGCCTGTTGACGGCGCTGGAGCGGGGCGACGCCGCGCAGGCGCGGCCGCTGCTGGATCAGGCGCGGCCCCTGTTCGTGCAGTGGCTGGCGGCGATCAACCGCATGATCGACCTGGAGGAACGCCTGATGAAGGACCAGAGCGATATGGCGCGGCGCGTGGGCGTCGATTTCCAGCAATTGATGCTGGCGCTGACCGGCGCCGCAATCCTGCTGGGCGCCGGCCTGGCCTGGTTGATCGCGCGCCGCATCACGCGCGCCCTGGGGGCGGAACCGGCGACGCTCAAGCGTATCGCGCAAACCGTCAGCGCCGGTGACCTGGCCAGTCCGATCGAGGTCAGGCAGGGCGACGCCAGCAGCATCCTTGCCACCCTGGCCGGCATGCAGCGCAACCTGGCTTCGGTGGTGGGCGGGGTGCGCCAGCACGCCGACGCCGTATCGGTGGTCAGCGTGCAGTTGGCGCAGGGCAATGCCGACCTGTCTGCGCGTACCAGCGACGAGGCGCGCGCGCTGCGCCAGACGGCCGAATCCATGGAGGAACTGACCGGCGCGGTCAAGCGCAATGCCCATGATGCCCAGGAGGCGGGCGACATGGCCGGCCAGGCGATGGACGCGGCGCGGCAGGGCAGCCAGACCATGCATGCCGTGATCGACACGATGGAACACCTGTCCAGGGCGTCGGCGCAGATCTCCGACATCACCTCGGTGATCGAGGGCATCGCCTTCCAGACCAATATCCTGGCGTTGAACGCGGCGGTCGAGGCGGCGCGCGCGGGCGAGCAGGGCAAGGGCTTCGCGGTGGTGGCCAGCGAAGTGCGCTCGCTGGCGCAGCGGTCGGCCACGGCGGCCAAGGAAATCAATGCCTTGATCTCGCAGTCGGCCGACACGGTGCGCCAGGGCGTGGACCGCGTCGGCGCCGCCGGCCAGACCATGGACCTGATCCTGGAAGCGATCACCCAGACCACGGCCACCATGAATGGCATCGTGCAGGCGTCGGTGGCGCAGACCGGCCGCATCGAGCACGTCGCGCAGGTCATCGCGCAACTGGACGAGGATACCCAGAAGAACGCGCGCCGGGTCGAGGAAGCGTCGGCCGGCGCCGAGGCCTTGCGGGTGCAGGCGGCCGACTTGCGGCAGGCCGTCGCGGCGTTCCGGGTGGGGGCGGGCGGTGCCTTGCAGGCGCGCGCCACGCCCGTGGGCAATGCGCGATTGCTGCCGGCGTGAGACCGGGCGGCATTCGCTACAAAACTGGAACAGTTTGTTCCGGCAAAAACCGCGCTTGAACGGTGGTCGCCCGCGGCACCGGCCAGTAGAATTTGTTCACTCCCTACCCCTCTATCTACCAGTCGAAAGGCAATATCCTCATGAGCAACGCATACCTCGACGCACTGAAGAAGCGCCGCACGCAGTATTCGCTGGGCCGCAACCTGTCCGCCTCGAAAGAGGAACTGGCGACCCTGATCCAGGACGCGATCAAGCACAGCCCCTCGTCGTTCAACTCGCAAAGCTCGCGCGCCGTGATCCTGTTCGGCGCCGAAAGCGACAAGCTCTGGAACCTGGCCATCGAGGAAGTGCGCAAGGTCGCTCCGGCCGAGAGCTTCGCCCAGACCGAAGCCAAGCTCAAGAGCTTCGCCGCCGGCGTCGGCACCGTGCTGTTCTTTGAAGACCAGGACGTGGTGCGCAGCCTGCAGGAAAAATTCGCGCTGTACGCCGACAACTTCCCGGTGTGGTCGGAACAGGCGGGCGGCATGGCCCAGCTGTCGGTCTGGACCGCGCTGGCCAATGCCGGCGTGGGCGCCAGCCTGCAGCACTACAACCCGCTCATCGACGCCGGCGTGGCGCGTGAATGGAATGTGCCCGCCAGCTGGAAGCTGCGCGCGCAGATGCCGTTCGGCTCGAACGAAAACGGCTTCGGCGAAAAGGCCTTCATGGACGACGCCGAGCGCTTCCGCGTGGTCGGCTGAACCGGCGCGCGCCTGGCGCGCCGCGCCGGGCCGCCCCTCTCGAAACCCGCACGTCCCGATTCCGGGACCTGCGGGTTTTTCTTTGGCTGAACCCTGGCCGGCGACAGCGGGCGGCCAGACCCTGGGACGCCGTGTATGCGGCCATCGGCAGCGGGACGCGCTGCGCGTGCAGGCATAATCCGGGGTTTTCCGCCCGCATATAGAAAGAGAAAGGCCCCGCCGTGACCGACGCCGTACCGATCAGCCAAGCCGACTACGACCTGCCCCTGGAAACGCTGGAGGCCCATCTGCTGGCGCAGCGCCAGCGCGCCGCCGACGTGGTCAACGCCGCCACGCGCACCTGGACCTGGATACGGCATGGTGCCTTCCTGGCTTCCATCGTCATCGTCGGCATCGAGAAGCTGACCACCGGCAAGGTGGGCGCGCACACGGCGGTCTTCGCCAGCGTGATGCTGCTGATGGCCTTGAGCTTCATCGCCGCCGCCAAGACGCGGCGCATCATCAAGGGCCTGGGCAACGGCCAGCCCACGCCCAAGTGGGTGCTCAGGCGCATGATCCGCAAGACCATCTTCAAGGGCGCCGCCAGCCTGAAGGGATCGGCGCGTTTCTACCCGGACCGCTTCGTGCTGGACCAGAACGGCAGCCATTTCGAATCCGGCTATGAAGACGACAAGATCTCGTTGATCGCGCTGACGCCGGATTATCTGCAGATCATTCCGGTGCAGCGTCCGGATGTGGCGGACGAGGTGTATTTCATTCCGCTGGCGCAGGTCAGCCAGCCCGAGGAACTGTTGAAATTCCTGGGCGGCAAACCGAATTACGTGGATGCGGCCTGAACGGCGGCGCGGGACCTATTCGTACGCCTGCTTGCCCGCCGACCACTTGAACGTGCGCTTCCACTTGCCGCCCTGCTGGCGCAGCTGGATGTCGAAGTAGCCGCCGGTCTTGCCCGGCAGCACCAGCAGCGAATTGCTGGCGTCGGATTCGTCGTGTTCGCGCGTGCCATCGGGGTTCCAGTCGCCCGCGATGCTCTTGACGAACGACATGGGCCGGGCGAACACCACCTTCAGGGTCGCGCCGTCGATGCGGAACAGGTACAGGGCCTCGAAATCGGCGCCGCCGCCCGCATAACCCTCGCTCCAGCCCGCGCGCAGGCCGAAGGCGGTGGTGTCGGGGGCGATCCTGTAGGCGGCCAGATCGAAGCGCTTCCAGCTGTCGGGCGTGGACAGCATGGGCGCGCCGGCATCCTGCATGGCCAGGTCCATGGGCGGGTCGATGTCGGTGTCGCTCCAGTCGGTCGGTTCCGTCACCGGGGCCTCGGTGCGCGCCACCAGGCGCGGCGCGGCGCCGGGCGTCGATTCGAACACGCCGACCCATATCTCGTTCCTGTCCTGGTCGCGCGACAGGTTGGCGCAGTCGCCGCCGCCGAACTGCTTGAGGCGCTCGGCCCGTTCGGCGCTGGCCGCCAGGCACACCAGCGCCACGTAGGATCCGGGGCGCTGCGGCCAGGCCTTGGCGCCCGCCAGCAGCAGGCGCGCGGGATTCTGGCCGGGCGCCAGTTGCTGCAACAGGAAGGCATTGCTGAAGCCCGCCGGCAGTTGCACGCCCAGGCCGTCGGGTCGGGTCGCGCCGCTCATCTGGCTGTCGTACATCTTGCGGGCGTCCTGGGTCTTGATGGCGCCCGGCACCTGGTCCAGGGATTGCACCCGGGTGTCGGCGCGCGTCATCGGGGCGTGCAGGGCAAGGGCCAGCGGGCAGAGCAGCAGGGCGGCGCGGATACGCATCGGCGTGACCCGGCGGCGACCGGGCGGTCATGGAGTTGCCCGATTATCGCCGAATGCCGCTGACGCGCAGCCGTCGGCGTCAGTCCGTTTTCCAGCCCCACTTCTTGAAGATCGCGCGGCCCTCGGCGGACGCGAGGAATTCGACGAAGGCCTGCGCTTGCGGATTGGCCTTGCCGTGGCGCGTCACCACCGCGCCGGCGTCGCGGTAGATGCGGTAGGGCTCTTCCACCGCCACCACGTCGGCCAGCGTCGGATTGGACACCTGCCAGATGTTCCAGATCAGCCACGCGTCGATGCTCTTGTCCTCGGTCCACTGGCTGCGCGCCTGGGCGCTGTTGCCGGCTTCGGGCAGCACCAGGTTGGCGCGGAAGGCGCGCACCGTCTCGATGTCGCCGAGGCGGCCGGCCACGTCTTCCCACAGTCCGGTCTGGCCCGCGCCGGAGACGGCCATGACCTTGATGCCCGGCTTGAGCAGGTCCTTGAAGCCCTGGATGCCCTTGGGGTTGCCCGGCCGCACCAGGATCGCGGATGGCCTCAGGTACAGCGTGCGCGCATCGCGCAGGTCGAACACGCCGGGCAGGGCGGCGGCGAAGCCGCTCATCATGTTCTCGGCGCCGCTGAACAGCACGTCGGCATTCTGCCGGGCCTGTTCGGCCCAGGCCGGCGTGGGGCCGGCGGTGACCTTGACCTCGATGCCGCGCTGCTTGCCAAACGCCTCGGCCGCTTCCTTCATGGCCGGGGCGGGGCCGCCCGGGCCATAGACGTTCAGGTCCTGCGCGGCCCAGGCGGCGGGGCCGGACACGGCGGCCAGCGCCAGCAGGGCGCCGGCCAGTGTCTGTTGCAATGTCGATCGATTCGATTTCATGTCGGGGATTCTCCGGCGGGCCGGCCAGCGCGCCGAGGCGCTTGGCCGGTGGGTTGGGATACGAGGCGCGGCGCCGTCGCGGCGTGGGTCCCTCCTGTTGTGGACGTTGGGGCGGACGCGAATATTCCATCGATTTCGGTCTATAGTCCCTGCCCAATGGGCGAAGAACCGAGCAGAGAGAAATCGATGGACAAGCGACTGGACCTGGAATCCCCGGCGATGCGGGAGGGCGCCGCGCATGGCGCCGGCATGGCGGCGCTGGAGCCGGTCGGACAGGACGTCGCGACACGGGATGGCGTGATGATCGAGATCGAGGCCGATCCGACGCTGGGCTACGCCTCCATCCAGAATGCGGTGCCGGTCCTGCGATCGCTGCGCCTGGTCAACCGCTCGCAGGAGACTTTCGAGAACGTCGAGGTCCAGATCTGCTGCAATCCGGCCTTCGCGCAGCCGGTGCGGCTGCGCTTCGATGTGCTGGTGCCCGGCGAAATCCGCCGCATCGCGCCGCTGGACCTGGCGCCCGACCATGGCTACCTGGCCGATCTGCAGGAAGCGCAGCGCGCCGCCATCGAGGTGACGGCGCAGGCCAATGGGCGCGAAGTGGGCCGCGCCGCGCAGCCCGTGGCGGTGCTGGCCTATGACCAGTGGGCCGGCACCCGCGCGCTGCCGGAATTGCTGGCCGCGTTTTCCATGCCCAACAACCCGGCCGTTGACGGGCTCATCGGCAAGGCCGCCCGGCTGCTGCGCGAACAGCACAGCGACCTGACCATGAACGGCTACCAGTCCAAGAGCCGAGACGTGGTCTGGAAGCAGGTGTCGGCCATCTACAGCACGCTGGCGGCCGAAACGCTGCATTACGCCGAGCCGCCCGCATCGTTCGGCGTCGACGGCCAGAAGATCCGCACGCCCGACCGCATCCTGGAGGCCCGCGTGGCCACCTGCCTGGACCTGGCGATGTTGTTTTCGTCGTGCCTGGAGCAGGCCGGGCTGCGCCCCGTGATCCTGATGAAGGAAGGCCACGCCTGGGTGGGCGTGTGGCTGCATCCGGCCTGCTTTGCCGATCCGCTGACCGACGACGTGCAGGCCGTGCGCAAGCGCGTGGACAGCGGCGAATTCCTGGCCTTCGAGACCACCGGCATCGCCCAGCATCCGAGTTTCCGGCCGTCGCTGCGGCTGGCGCTGGAACAGGGCGCCGCGCACCTGCGCGAAGACGATACGTTCCGCTACGCCATCGACGTGCACCGGGCGCGCGAGCTGCAGATCAAGCCGCTGCCGTCGCGCGCCGGCGCCACGGCGCCGGGCGAAGCCGATGCCTCCGAGGCGCCCGCCGCCATCGAACCCACGCCCCAGCTGCCGCCGCTGGATCCGGAGTTCGTCATCAGCCTGGAGCCGGCCGACGACACGCCCGAAGGCCGCCTGGCCAAGTGGAAATCGCGCCTGCTGGACCTGACGCTGCGCAACCGGCTGCTGAATTTCAAGAACACCAAGTCGACCCTGCCGCTGGTGGTGCCCGACCTGGGACGGCTGGAAGACGCCATTGCCGATGGCGGCGAGTTCCGCATCCGTCCCTTGCCCGCTGCCTTGATGGAGGGCAGCGACCCGCGCGTGGCGCAGGTGCACGTCGACCGTGGCGGCCGCGCGCCGCTGGATGACATGGCGCTGGAGGCGCTGGGCAACAAGGAACTGATCGCCCGCGTGGCGCAGGAGGCGCTGGACGCCAACCTGCTGACCATCTTCGGCGCCGCGCGCACCGGGCTGGAAGAAGGCGGCGCCAATACGCTGTACCTGGCCCTGGGCATGCTGCGCTGGACCGAGCATCCCGCCGCCGAGAGCAGCCACCTGGCGCCGCTGATCCTGGTGCCGGTGTCGCTGCAGCGCCAGTCGGTGCGCAGCGGTTTCCGGCTGGTGCGCCACGATGACGAGACCATCATCAACCCCACGTTGCTGCAGATGCTGCGCAACAACTACGAGTTGCGCATCCCCGGCCTGGATGCGCTGCCGGCCGACGACAAGGGCGTGGACGTGGCGCGGGTGTTGCAGGCGTTCCGCCTGGCGGTGCGCGAGATCGTCGGCTGGGAAGTGCTGGAGCAGGTGCACCTGGGGATTTTCTCGTTCACCAAATACCTGATGTGGAAGGACCTGCAGGACCGCAGCGGCCAGCTCAAGGCCAACCGCGTGGTGCGGCACCTGATCGAGCACCCCGGCCAGGCTTTCGCGCAGGAACCCTGGGATCCGCGCTTCGAGCGCCTGGACGAAAACTACCGGCCGCAGGACCTGCTGACGCCGCTGCTGTCGGATTCCTCGCAGTTGAAGGCGATCTGCGCGGTCGATGCCGGCCGCGACCTGGTGCTCGAAGGCCCGCCCGGCACCGGCAAGAGCCAGACCATCACCAACCTGATCGCGCACCTGCTGGCGCGTGGCAAGACGGTGCTGTTCGTTTCGGAAAAAATGGCGGCGCTGGAGGTGGTGCATCGCCGCCTGGCCAATATCGGCCTGGGACCGTTCTGCCTGGAATTGCATTCGTCCAAGGCGCGCAAGTCCGAAGTGCTGCAGCAGCTCGGTCGGGCGCTGGAACTGGGCGGCCAGCGCAGCAGCGATGAATGGAACCGCGAAGCCGAGCGCCTGGCGGCGCTGCGCCAGGAGCTGAACGGCCTGGTCCAAGCCCTGCATCAGCGGCATGGCAACGGCCTGACGGTCTACGACGCCATCGGCACCTGCATCCAACACAGCGGCGAGGAACCGTCGCCGCTGTCCTGGCCCGATGCCCAGGCGCATGGCGAGGACGAGCTGGCGCAGTTGCGCGAGGCGGCGCGGCGCATGTCGACGCTGTCGGGCGAACTGGGCGCGCTGCATGGCCACGCCCTGGCCCACATCGGCATGACCGGGTGGAGCCCCAGCTGGCAGGACGAGCTGCTGGCGGCGGCGCAGGCCCTGGACCGGGCGGCGGACGCGTTCAAGGCCTGCGTGGACGTCGCCGGCGCCGAACTGGGCGTGCCGGTCGCCGGCCTAGGCCTGGAGGCCTATGCGCGCCTGGATGCATTGATCGACGTATTGCTGGCGGCGCCGCGGGTGCCCACAGGCCTGGCCGCGCAGGCGCATGATCCCGCGGCGCGCCAGCGGGTGCAGGCGCTGGCCCGCCACGGCCTGGCGCGCAATGCGCATTGGGCCGAGGTCGGCGCGTCCTGGCAGGCGCGCCTGGCGGACCTGGACGGCGCCGCGCTGCAGGCCGAATGGCAGGCCGCGCGTGCCGCTTGGTGGCCCAAGTCGGCCTTCGCCAAGCGGCGCCTGCGCAAGCGGCTGGCGGCGTTTCGTGTCGACGCGCGTGGTCCGGACGATGCCGCCATTGACGCGATGCTGGCGCCGCTGGCGCGGGTCAATGCCGAAGACCGGGAACTGGCGTCCCTGAAGGCCGATGCCGAACGCCTGTTGTTGAACGATTACGCCGGCCTGGACACGGATTGGGAACAGGTCGGGCGCCACGAACAATGGGCCGAACGCTTCGCCGAGGCGGTCACGCTGATGGCCGGCGATCCGGCCGCGGCCGGCGCGCTGCGCGCGCGCCTGCAACCGCTGGTGGGCGAGAATCGCGCCTTCCTGCAGCCGGGCGCCGCGCTTGGCAGGCGCCTGCTCGACACCCGCAATGCCTGGCGCGCGCTGCGCGACCAGCTTGCCGTGGTGGAGGGCCTGGCGCATCCCACCATGCCGCTGCAGGGGCAGGAACACGACGGCGGAGCGCTCGAACGCATCCAGGCCGTGCTGGCCGGATGGCGGCTGAACAAGCAGAGCCTGATGCCGTGGTGCGTCTGGCGCCAGGCGCGCGAGCAGGCCATCGGCATGCAGTTGCAGGGCCTGGTTGCGACGTTGGAGCAGGGTCGCGTGCCGCTGGCCCGGGTCGAGGCGCATTTCGAGTTCAGCTATCGCAACTGGTGGGTCAAGAAGGTCATCGACCATTCGCCGCTGCTGCGGTCGTTCTCCAGCGCGGACCACGATCGCAAGATCCGCGAGTTCCGCCAGGCCGATGACCGCTTCCAGCAACTCACGTCGGCCCATATCGCGGCATTGCTGGCCGGCAAGGTGCCGGCCAGCAATGCCGTCCTGGTCAGTCCCGACAGCGAACTGGGCCTGTTGCGCCGGGAATTGCAGAAGAAGGCCCGCCACGTGCCGGTGCGCCAGCTGATGCAGCGCCTGCCGTCGCTGCTGCCGCGCCTCAAGCCGTGCCTGCTGATGTCGCCGCTGTCGGTGGCGCAATACCTGGACGCCGGCCATTCGCAGTTCGATGTGGTGGTGTTCGACGAAGCCTCGCAGATTCCGGTGTGGGATTCGATCGGCGCCATCGCGCGCGGCCAGCAGCTGGTGGTGGTGGGCGACACCAAGCAGTTGCCGCCCACCAGCTTCTTCAGCAAGTCGGCCAACGACGACGACGGCGCCGGCGACGATGGCCAGGTGGAAGACCTGGAGAGCATCCTGGACGAATGCCTGGGCGCCGACATGAACCGCCTGCGCCTGCAATGGCACTACCGCAGCCGCCACGAAAGCCTGATCACCTTCAGCAACGTGACCTACTACGATTCGCAGCTCATCACCTTCCCGTCGCCGGTCACCGACGACGTGGCGGTGCGGCTCGAGCGCGTGGCCGGCGTCTACGACCGCGGCGGCAGCCGCACCAACCGCGCCGAGGCCGAGGCCATCGTGCAGGGCATCGAGCGCCATTACCTGGACCCGGCGCGGCGCCGCCAGAGCCTGGGCGTGGTGACCTTCAACCAGCCGCAGCAGTCGCTCATCGAAACGCTGCTGGATGCGCGCCGCCGCGCCAATGCCGCGCTCGACAAGGCCATTGCGGCGCAGGCGCGCGAACCGCTTTTCATCAAGAACCTGGAGAACGTGCAGGGCGACGAGCGCGACGTGATCCTCTTCTCGATCACCTATGGGCCGGACGCGGCCGGCAAGATGACGATGAACTTCGGCCCGCTCAACGGCGAAGGCGGCCACCGCCGCCTGAACGTGGCGATCTCGCGGGCCCGCGAAGGCGTGGTGATCTACAGCACGCTGGCGCCGCAGCAGATCGACCTGTCGCGCGTGCGCGCCGCCGGCGTGCGCGACCTGAAGCACTATCTGGAGTTCGCCTTGAAGGGGCCGCGCGCGCTGGTGGCGCAGTCGCTGCCCACGGGCCGCGAGCCCGACAGTCCGTTCGAGACGCAGGTGATCAAGGTGCTGCGCGAGCGCGGCTGGGTGGTGCATCCGCAGGTCGGCTGCTCGGGCTACCGCATCGACATGGGCGTAGTCGATCCGCGCGCGCCGGGGCGCTACCTGCTGGGCATCGAATGCGATGGCCGCGCCTATCATGCCGGGGCCACCGCGCGCGACCGCGATCGCCTGCGGCAGGTGGTGCTGGAAGGGCTGGGGTGGCGCCTGCACCGGATCTGGTCGACCGACTGGTGGATCAATCCCGAACGCGAAGTGGACAAGCTGCTGGCCCGCCTGGACGCGGAACTGGCGCGCGAGGAGGAAGCGCCCGCGCCCGAACCGGAGCCTGGCCCACAGTCTGGTTCCGGCGAGGACGACGCGGCGCAGGCGGACGACGTGGCTTTCACCATCACCACCGAGGATGGCGTGGACGCGGCCGGCTCCGGCACGATGCCGGGCCAGGCGCCGCCGCGGCCGAACACGGCGGCGGGCGCCATCACGACCTACCAGGTGACCGACCTGGCGCCGGGCGACGCGCAGGCGTTCTACGACCGCGCCAGCAATGCGCGACTGACCGCCGGGCTGCGCCAGGTGATCGAGACCGAGGGCCCCCTGCCCGAAAGCGTGCTGCATCGGCGGGTGGCGCGGGCCTGGGGCCTGGAACGCACCGGCGCGCGCATCGTCGAGCGCCTGCGCCAGCTGACGCCGGCCGACAGCGGCCGCACGCGCGAAGGCGAGGTCACGTTCCTCTGGCCCGCCGGCGCGCGGCCGGCGGCGTGGGCGGACTTTCGCGGCGCCGGCGAGGACGAGGCCTCGCGCCGCCGCGTCGACGATGTCTGCCTGGAAGAACTGGCCAACGGCGTGCTGCGGGTGCTGGCCACGACCGGCAACGCGCCGCGGGCCGATGTGATCAAGTCGGTCTGCCGCCTCCTGGGCCTGGCGCGCACGCTGGCGGATGCCGAGGCGCGGCTGGGACTGGCGTTGTCGGCGCTGCAGGCGCAAGGCCGGGTGCGCGACGATGCCGGGATGCTGCGGGTGGATTGAAGCGCGGCGGGCGCCCCGTCACGCGTGGGCGCCCGCAAAGATCTGCATTACTGCGCAGAGTGTTGCGCCGGGGCGTGGCCCGTGAGTGTCAGACTGTAATTGCGCGGCGGGCCGCGATCCGTCCGCGCCGCGTACCGGGATTGGCCGCGCCGCCGCAGGGGAAAGGCGCGGGCGGAGATGCTTGCAGGTGTCAGCCTGCGTTCAGTCAGGCGGCAAGATTTTGATACGTCCCAGGACAGAACCCGTCCATTTCGTCCATGGCGCGGACGTAGAATCCGGGTTTTCACCAGTGCCGCACGGCTGATAGGAACCCACCATGAAAAAAACAATTCTCCTGGCGTCTGTCTGCGCCGCGCTGCTGCAGGCTTGCGCACCGGTTACCACCCCTGGCGAAGGATCGTCCTCCATGTCCACTTCTTCCGCGACGCCCGCCGCGAACGCGGTGAGCCTGCCCGCCTACTACTGGCGCCTGGTGTCGGCCACCGATGCTGCCGGCAAATCCATCCCCGCCCTGCAAAAGGGTATTGAACAGCCCTTGCGCCTGTCGTTCACGGCCGATGCCCTGAACGTGCGCGGCGGCTGCAATGCGCAGTTCGGCGGCTATACCTACAAGAACGGCGTGCTGCAGGTCGCCAATCTGGCTTCCACCATGAAGGCCTGCGAGCCCAGCCTGATGACGTTGGACGCCGAGATCGGCCAGCGCCTGAAGGGCGACCTGCGCGCCACGCTCGGCGGCGATCCGGCCGAGCCCGCGCTGGAGCTGGTGGCGCGGGACGGCAGCGTGCTGAAGTTCGTCGGCGAACCGACGCCGGAGACCCTGTACGGCAGCGCCGGCGAGATCATGTTCCTGGAAGTGGCGCCCAAGCGCGCCGACTGCAGCCATCCCATGATTCCGCGCTACCAGTGCCTGATGGTGCGTGAGCGCCGCTACAACGACGCCGGGGTGCAGCTGCCACCGCAGGAAGACTGGCATCCGCTGTACCAGTCGATCGAAGGCTACGATCACCGCGATGGCGTGCGCACCGTGCTGCGGGTCAAGCGCTACGACTGGAAGAACCCGCCGGCCGACGCGCCGTCGAAGGTGTACGTGCTGGACATGGTGGTCGAGCAGGACGCCTCGGGCAAGAAGAAGTAAGCACCTGCCGCGCCCGATCGGGCGCGGCCTCCCAGGGCCCCGGGGCGACTACGCCGAACGTTCGGCGTCTGCCGGCGAGGCCCCATCCGCGCGGCAGAACGTGATCTGGAAGCTTCCAGGCAGTTCGAAGGCGACGTGATGCCGCACTTGCGGCGCGATCAGCACGCGCTGTCCGGCGGCCAGCACCACTTCGGTGTGCGGCGGATCGTCCAGCGTGTAGCGCAGCACGCCGCTGTACACGGTCAACAATCCCCAGGTTCCCGCCTTGGTCGTATGCGCGGCGCGCAATGCGGCGGGCAGGTTGTCGAGCGTGAACATGGGGCTGTCGCGGTAGGGACGCACGTTCGCGGGCAGGGTATCCGGCAGGCCGGGCATGGCGTGCCGCTGCTGCCAGGCGTGCCACAGCTTGGCGGCGATGCGTTCGGCCATGGCGTCGGCCTGCGCCTGCAGCAGTGGCGGCCCGACTTCCGCGGTGACCTGGTGGAACAGCGCCAGCCAGCGCTGGAACAGTGGCCATGACAGGTCTGGAATGCGGGCGTGCGCCGGAATCGGCGCGCCCTTGAAGCGGCGCGTGCCCAGCAGCAGCGCGGACCAGAAATCACACAGCATGGCCAGGTGCGCATCCCAGTCGGTCACGCGCGCGTCGAAGATAGGCGCCAGCGTGTCGTCCTGGCGCACGCGGGCATAGAACCGGTGGACCAGGCGGCGGATGTCATCCTCGCCGATCGGCGCGGCGGGAAGGTCGGGGGAATCGGGCGGCATGATGGGGCAGGGGGCAAGACCAGTCCCATTGTCGGCCGGAGGGGAGGGCGGCGCCGATGACGAATGTCATTGGCGGGCCCGGCATCACGGCCGGCTTCGCGGCGCGCCGGGCGTGGCAGCCGGCCGTCAGAACGGCCGTTTGGCCGTCGTCGCCAGTTTTTCCAGGTAGGCCGGCGTGTGCAGTATCCATTCGCGGCGCTTGCCGCTGACATGGCCCTGGGTCTGCCAGTCGTTCAGCAGGCGGCTCAGGGTCTCGGCGCGGATACCGAGGTGCGCGGCCAGCTGGCGCTGGTTCAGCGGCAGCGTCACCGTGTCGCCCTGGCGCTCGCGCAATCCCATCAGATAGTTGGCCAGCCGCTCCGGCGCGGAGCTGGACGTCATCCAGTCGACCCTGTTGACCTGGTCGTAGAGGTTCTTGCTCAGCCCTGCCAGCAGCGCCAGCGCCAGGTCCGGCCACTGGCGGCAGGCCTCATGCAGCCGGCGACGGCACAGCCGCCAGCCCTGGAAAGCCGTGCGCGCCCGCGCCTGCATCGGATAGCGGCCATGCGGCATGAACATGGCGGCATGGGCCATCAGCGTGCCCGGCTCGAACACGCGGAAGACGCGTTCGTCGCCGTTGTAGCCATAGCGCATGACCTCGGCCTGGCCGTGGCCCACCAACAGATAGTGGCGGGCGACGTCGCCTTCGCCGAACAGGATCTGTCCGGCCTCGGCGCGCAGCGGCACGGCGTCGCCCACCAGGTACGTGGCGACTTCGGCGACCGCCGGCGGCGGCAGGCTGCGCAGCAGCGGATGGCGGGCGAGCAGGTCCGCCGCGACCGGGTCGGGCAGATTGATATTTGTCATTCTGGGTCTTTGCGCGTGAATGGGAAAATTTTAAACGATAACAATTCCCATTTGAAATTCCATGAAGAACATCCCGACGCGCCGCCGTTTCTGCGCCGCGGTCAGCGCCGCGGCGCTGCTGCCGCGCTGGGGCGTGGCCGGCCCCCGTCCACGCGCCACGCTCACGCTGGCCGGGCCTGGCGCCGTGGTCAGCTATCCGTTGATGCACATGGCCGCGACCGGCGCCCTGGCCGGGCAGGCGGACGCGGTGCGCTTTCGCCTGTGGCAAAGCGCCGACCAGCTGCGCACGCTGCTGGTGAACGGCGACGTCGACTTCAGCGCCGCGCCCAGCACGCTGCCGGCGCTGTTGCGCAACCGCGGGCTGCCGGTGCGGCTGCTGAACATCTCGGTGTGGGGCATTCTCTGGCTGGTCAGCCGCGACCCCGCCATCCAGTCGTTCGAGGACCTGGCCGGCCGCGAGCTGGCGGTGCCATTCCAGCGCGACCTGCCGGCGGTGCTGCTGGATACGCTGCTCGAGGCCCAGGCCGCGCGCGGTCTGGCGCCCGTCAGGCTGCGCCGCACACGCGACGGCCAGGACGCGATCGCGCTGATGCTGGACGGCCAGACCGAACAGGCGCTGCTGGTCGAACCCATGGCGTCGCTGCTGCTGTGGCGGGCGCGGCAGCAGGCTGGCGCGCCCACGTTGCACCGCGGTCCGAGCCTGGAGCAGGCCTGGCGCGCCGCGTTCCCCGCGCAGCCTGCCTTGCCGCAGGCGGGCATCATGGCCGCCGCGGGCGTGGCCGACGACGTGGCGCTGTGCCAGGCGGTCGACACGGCCTATGCCGCGTCCGCGCGCTGGTGCATGGATCATCCGGCCGAATGCGCGGCGTTGGTGCGCGAGCATCTGCCGCACATGCCGCAGGCCGCCCTCGAAGCCGCGATCCGCCAGACGCGCCTGCGGAGCCGCAGCGCTCGCGAGGCGCGTGCCGACATCGAGGCCCTGTACCAGTTGCTGGCCAACCGCTATCCCCAGGCCATCGGCGGCGGCCTGCCGCCGGTCGGCTTCTACGGGCCATGAGCGGCCCGCGTTTTTCGCGCCAGGGGGCGCCGGCCCTGCGCACCTCGCGCGCCTGGAGCGCGGCCGGCGTGCTGCTGCTGTTGCTGGCCTGGCACCTGGCCGCGCGCCAGCTCGGGCCGCTGCTCATGGCGACGCCCTGGGAGGCGCTGCGCGCCATCGGCCCGCTGGTGCGCGGCCCGCAATTCTTCGCCAACGCTGGCGTCAGCCTGATGCGCATCGGCGTCGGTGTGCTGGCCGGCGCATCGCTGGGTTTCGCGCTGGGCATGCTGGCCGGCCACAGCGCCCGCCTGCGCGGCCTGGTCGAGCCCCTGCGCTGGCTGCTGATGGCGATGCCGCCGGTGGTCGTGGTGGTGCTGGCAATGCTGTGGTTCGGCCTGGGTTCGTCAATGGTGATCTTCATCACCACGCTGATGATGGCGCCCGGCATGTATGTCAACACCGTCAAGGGCATGCTGCACGTGGATCGCAAGCTGATCGAGATGACGCAGGTCTACCGCTATGGCCCCTGGCTGCGCTTGCGGCACCTGTACCTGCCCGCGCTCAGCGCGCCGTTGCTGGCGGCGCTTCTGATCGCCGCCTGCGGCGGCGTGCGGCTGGTGGTCATGGCCGAGGTGCTGGGCGCCGAGAACGGCGTGGGCTACGCGCTGGCCAATGCCCGCAGCACCTTCGACACGGCCGAACTGTATGCCTGGGTGCTGCTGATCCTGGGCCTGGTGGCCTTGTTGGAATTCGCCTTCCTGCAACCGCTGCAGCGGCGCCTGGGGCGCTGGATGGAGCCGAGCCATGCTTGAGTTGCGCAGCCTGTCCCTGCGTTATGGCGCGCAATCCGTGTTGCGCGATGTCGACCTGCGCCTGCGTCCGGGCGAGCGGTTGGGCCTGATCGGCCCCAGCGGCGCCGGCAAGAGCAGCCTGTTGCGCCTGGCCGCCGGCTTGGCGCGGCCCAGCGGCGGCTCCTTGCGCAACGATTTTCGCCACGCCGCGCTGATGTTCCAGGAACCGCGGCTGCTGCCCTGGCGTCACGCGTTGGATAACGTGGCGTTGCCGCTGCGTGCTGCCGGCCATGCGCCCGCCAGGGCGCGGGCGCTGGCAGCGCAATGGCTGGTCCGGGTGGGGCTGGACGCGGCGATGCAGTCGTGGCCGGGCGAGTTGTCGGGCGGCATGGCGCAGCGTGTCGCCCTGGCCCGCGCGTTGGCGCTGGGACCCGACCTGCTGATGCTGGACGAACCCTTCAGCGCGCTCGATCCGGCGCTGCGCCGCCAGCTGGCCGCCAATTGCCGCGAGGAATTGGTCCGCAGCGGCGCGGCCTTGCTGTGCATCAGCCACGACCCCGAGGAATTGCTGGGCCTGGTCGACCGCTGCGTGCTGGTGCGGCAGGGGAGCGTCATTGCCATCGAGCCGGACGCCACTGGCGCCTTGTCGGCCGTGCGCCTGCGCGCCCTGTTGCTGGAGGCCGGCGCCGGGCCGTGACGCAGCCATTGCCAGGATTTCCGTCTTTCCGATTTCCCCGTTCGCCGGCTCCGCCATGAACGCTCTTTTGTTTCCTTGCTACGTGGAAGTACTCGCATGACATCCCCCCTCCTACGCCAGTTGGCGTCCAGCCTCACCCTGGGCGTGCTCGGCCTGTCCGCGGCCCATGCCCAGCCGCAGCCTCCCGCGGCCGGCCAGGCCGTGCCGTCGTTGTCGCCGGTGGTCGTGTCCGGCGAGTCCGTCACGCGCGGGCTCGATCCCGGTCCCCGGCGGATCCAGGCCGAACAACAGGCCGTGCCGGGTGGCACCAACCTGATCCTGCCGCAGCAGGAGGTGCGCCTGATCATGCTGCGTGATGCGCTCGACTACCAGCCGGGCGTGGTGGTGCAGGAATTCTTCGGCGGACTGGACCAGCCCCGGCTGAACATCCGCGGTTCCGGCATCCAGAGCAATCCCCTCAGCCGCGGCATCCTGCTGATGCAGGACGGCTTGCCGCTGAACGATGCCGACGGCTCGTTCGTCATCAGCCTGCTCGAACCTCGCAACGCGGGCCTGGTCGCCGTGCGGCGCGGGGCCAATGCGCTGGCGCCCGGCGCCACGACGCTGGGCGGTGAAGTCGACTTCCGGTCGCTCACAGGCACCCAGGGCGACCAGATCCGGCTTGGCACTGGCAGCTTCGGCACGCGTTCGGTCACCTTGTCCAAGGGCTTCGAGGACGAGCGCCTGGATGGCCGCTTCAGCTTCGGCTACGACAAGTCGGATGGCTATCGCCATCATTCGGCGTCCGAACGCTCCAGCTTCCAGGGCAATCTGGGCTTTCGTCGCGGGACTTTCGAGAACCGTACCTATCTGTCCTACACCGATCTCAGGTTCGACATTCCCCAGCCGGTGCCCAAGGCCCGCATGTATTCGGATCCGCGCGGCGTGCTGGGCGACGGCAATTCGCCGCAGGACCTGGCCAACAACGTCTACAACCGGGACCCGCACCGCGAGACCAGCCAGTTCCGCATCGCCAACCGCAGCTACTGGGGCAGCGACGACTTGAACCAGACCGCCGGCCTTTATTGGCAGCGCACCAATGACGACTTCACCAACCCGCAGGTCGCCAACGTCACGGACGGCGATACCTACGGCCTGGCGTGGCAGCTGGCCGGCAAGGCGGGCAGTGTCGATTACCGCGTGGCGCTCGACTGGCAGCGTAGCAATATGGACCGCGACTTCTACGCCATCCGTCCCGCCGATGGCCGCCGCCTGCAACGCTTCGGCAACTATGCCTTGACGGCCGAGAACCGCAGCGCGCTGATCGGCCTGGATTGGCACCTCACCGGGCAGCTCAGCCTGGTCGGCGACCTGAAGTACACCCAGGCGGTGCGCGATGCGCGCGAGCGCGGCAGCGGCAAGACGCTGGACCAGGACTGGAACTACGCCACCCCGCGCCTGGGCATCGTCTGGCAACCGGCGCAGACGCAGCGCTGGTATGCCAACGTCAGCCGCAGCAACGAGGCGCCGACCTTCTGGGAAATCGTCAACGGCGAAGTGCCCGCGCCCATGAACCCGGCCACCGCCGTCACTTCCATGAGCAAGCTCGACCTGCAACGCGCGCTGACGGTCGAACTCGGCGGCGATGGCACCTTCGCCGTGGCCGGCCGTGATCTGCGCTGGACCGTGTCGCTCTATCGCAGCCGGGTGGAGGATGAACTCATGTCCGTCACCAACGCCAACGGCACGCCGGCCGGCACCTACAACTACCGCGGCCGTACCCGCCACCAGGGCATCGAAGCGGGCCTGTCCGGCAGCCTGCCGGCGCCGGGCGACGGCCTGCTGGACTACCGCGTCGCCTACACCTTCAGCGACTTCCGTTTCCGCGAGGGGGAATTCCAGGGCAACCGCATCGCCGGGGTGCCGCGCCACCTGCTGAGCGCCGAGTTGATGTACCGCAAAGGCGGCTGGCGCGCGGGGCCCAACCTGCGCTGGCTGATGAGCGACACTGAGACCAACCACGCCAACGCGCCGGGCACGCAGCAGAACGCCTATGCGCTGCTGGGTTTCAAGATCGCTTACGAGCATGATGCGCATTGGAGCGCCTACGTGCAGGCCGACAACCTCACCGACAAGACCTACGCCAGCAGCTACGCCATCCGCAACAGCGCGACGGCGGCCATGCCGATCTTCCTGCCAGGCAACGGCAGGGCGTTCAGCGCGGGCGTGGCCTACCGGTTCTGATGACCTATCCAGGCACCGCCATGAACACCTATCCCTTGCTGTTGATCCTGCACCTGCTGGCCGCCTTCGTCTTCGTCGGCACGGTGACCTTCGAGGTGCTGTTCCTGGAACCGGTGCACCGGCGCCTGCCGCCCGAGGTGCGCAAGGCGCTCGGCGCCCAGCTCGGCCCGCGCGTGCGCGGCACGGTGCCGTGGGCGGTGCTGGTGCTGTACCTGGCGGGCCTGGGCCTGGCATCGCAATACGGCAACGCGCTGGCGCATCCGGCCGGCTCGCCGCTGGGCATCCTGCTGTCGATCAAGATCGCGCTGGCGGCGAGCGTGGCGGTGCACGTCGTCACGGCCCTGGCGCTGGCCCGCAAGCGGCGGCTGACGCCGGCCGTGCAGCGGCGCATTCACATCAGCGTTTTCTGTCACATGGTCGGCATCGTGGTGCTGGCCAAGGCGATGTTCTATGTGACGTGGTGAGACACCGGGCGGCGTCGGCCGTAATGGGAAGGGCATTTGAACGCCTTCATCAATAATGATTACAATTCCCATTACCGAAATTCACAAGGCGCTGACGCGACGGCCATGTCGTCCACGGAATCCCTGGAACACCGCGAGCTTGGCAGGCTGTACCGCGACCATCACGGCTGGCTGCGCGGCTGGCTGCTGCGGCGCCTGAACGTGCCGGCCGAGGCCGCCGACCTGGCCCAGGACACCTTCCTGCGCCTGCTGGCGTCGCCGGCATCGATGGCGCAATTGCAGGGCGTGCGGCAGCCGCGCAGCTTCCTGGCCACGGTGGCGCAGCGCACGCTGGTCGACCACATCCGCCGCCAGGTGCTCGAACGCGCCTGGCTCGAAACCCTGGCGCAGCAGCCCGAGGCCAGCGCCATATCGCCCGAGACGCAGGCCATCCTGCTCGAGACCATCCGCGAGATCGACGCCATGCTGCACGGCCTGGGCGACAAGGTGCGGCGCGCTTTCCTGATGTCCCAGCTGGAAGGGGCCAGCTACGCCGAGATCGCCGTCCGCCTGGGCGTGACGGTCAGTTCCATCAAGAAGTACATGGCGCGCGCCACCGAGCATTGCCTGGTGTACGCGCTGGCCCGGCAGTAGGCGGCCATGGCGGACAAGACCATCGCCGCGGCGGCGCAATGGTACGCGCGGCTCTGCGCGGACGACGTCAGCGCGGCCGACCTGGCGGCGCATGGGCGCTGGCTGGCGGCCGATCCCGAACATGCGCGCATCTGGGGGCAGGTGGAACGGTTGCGTGGCACGCTGGGAGCCGCGCCGGCGCGCCTGGCTGCCGACACGCTCAATCGTGCCGACCAGCATTTCTCGCGCCGCCGCGCGGCGCTGCGCAACGGACTGGGCGCGGTGGCGCTGCTGGGCGTCGGCAGCCTGGCGGCCTGGCGCAACCTGCCGATGGAGCGGATGCTGGCCGACTACCGCACCGGGGCGGGCGAGCGCCGCGAACTGCGGCTGGCGGATGGCACCTTGCTCTGGCTGGACAGCGCCAGCGCGGTCGACGTGACCGTCGACGCCGGCCAGCGGCGCATCTTCGTGCATGCCGGCGAGATCCTGGTCGATACCGAAAACGTCCGTTCTGGCCTGCCGCCCTTGCGCGTGCTCACCGCGCACGGCGCGGTGCGTCCCCTGGGCACGCGTTTCATCGTCACGCGGCAGGACGACCTGACGCGGGTCGCGGTGCTGCGCCATGCGGTGGCGCTGGAACCCGCCACGGGCGGCGCGCCAGTGATCCTGAAGGCGGGCGAGCAGGGCACGCTGGCGCCTGCGGGGGCGCAGGCGGCCGGCGCCATCACCGGCGAGCCCGACGCCTGGACGCGGGGCCTGCTGGTGGTCGACAACTGGCGGTTGGACGACTTCATTGCCCGGCTCGACCGTTATCGGCCCGGGCTGCTGCGATGCGACGATGCCGTCGCGGCGCTGCGCCTGTCGGGGGCGTTTCCTGTCGACGACACCGACCAGGCGCTGGCCGCCGTGACGCGCGCGCTGCCCGTGAACATCGCGCGCTTTACCCGTTATTACGTCCGCATCGTCGCCCGCCGCTGATTTTTTTCGCTCGGCATTGTCCTTTTTCCGCGCTCGTCCGACTTAGCAGGGATTACGTCGGATCTGCCATACGGAAACCTGAGTCCATGCCTTCTGTACCCTTGCTTCGTCACTCCGCCAAACTCGCGCCCCTGGCGCGCGCCGTTGTCATCGCCTTGACCGCCCTGGGCGCCCTGGGCGCCACGCCGTCGGCGCAGGCACAGGCCGTTTCCAGCGCGCAGGCGTCGCGCCACTATGATGTGCCGCCCGGCCCGCTGGGCCTGGCCCTGAGCCGGTTCGCCGCCCAGGCCGGGGTGGTGCTGTCGTTCGATGCCACGCTCACCCAGGGCCGCCAGAGCGCCGGCCTGCAGGGCGACTATGGCGTGGCCGCGGGCCTGGCGGCGATGCTGTCGGGCACCGGGCTGGAGGCCGTCAATCAGGGCGGCAACCGCTATGGCCTGCGCGCCGCCAATGCGCAGACCCTGGCGCCGGTCGAAGTGCTGGGCGCGCGCGAACCCGCGCCCAGCGAAGGCACCGATTCGTATACGGTCGGCGTGTCGAACACCGCCACCCGGCTGCCGATGACGCTGCGCGAGACGCCGCAGTCGGTCTCGGTGATGACGCGCCAGCGGCTCACCGACCAGGGCCTGAACACGCTGGAAGACGCCATCGTCAACACCCCGGGCCTGACCTTCAAGAAGAAGGGCTCGGCCGACGACAACGAGAAGGGCCTGTATGCGCGCGGCATGGAGATCACCAACATGCAGGTCGACGGCGTGCCGACCCACAAGGACTTCAATGCCCTGGGGCTGGACACGGCGCTGTATGACCGCATCGAAGTGGTGCGCGGCTCCACCGGCCTGCTGAGCGGGGCGGGCAATCCTGCCGCCTCCATCAACCTGGTGCGCAAGCGGCCTACCCGCGAGTTCGAGGCCGGCGTCGGCGCCAGCGTCGGGTCGTGGGACTACAAGCGCACCGAGTTCGACCTGGGCAGTCCGCTGGATGCGTCGGGCAAGCTGCGCGGGCGGCTGGTGGGCGCCTGGCAGGAGGGCGGCTCGTTCATCGACCGCGTCAAGCAGGATTCGCAACTGCTGTATGGCGTCATCGAGGCGGACCTGACCGAGCGCACCCTGCTGACCCTGGGCGCGGAATACCAGCGCAAGAAGTGCACGGCGTGCTCGTACTTCGGCTTTCCCGCGTACTACGCCGATGGTTCGAAGACCGACTTCCGGCAACGGTTCAATTCCGCCACCAACTGGAGCCGCCAGGAACGCACGCGCTACAACGTCTTCGCCACGCTCGACCACGAGTTCTCGTCATCATGGAAAGGGTCGCTGACGCTGTCGCGCACCGGCGACGACAACGACCGCACCTATGGCTGGTTCAGCAGCAACGGCTGGGCCAACCCGCAGACCGGGCAGGGCGCCTCGGTCTGGGTCGCCAAATGGCCGATCCCCAAGACCCAGAATGCGCTGGACGCCAGCCTCAGCGGCGCCTTCGACGCGCTGGGCCGCCGCCACGACCTGGTGCTGGGCGTGAGCCTGTCGCGCACCCGGGGCGACTACGACACCTATCCGCTGTGGACCGCGCCCGGCTATGACCCGGTCATCCCGGACGTGCGCGCCTGGGATGGCGACATGCCTCAACCCCAATGGCAGGCGACCGGCAAGCGCTACTACACCGAGAAGCAGAACGCGGTCTATGGCGCATTGCGCCTGCGGCCGACCGACGCGCTGTCGGTGATCCTGGGCTCGCGCGTCACCTGGTGGGACCAGCAGGCCTCATACACCTACAACGACGGCTCGGCCTATCCGGACAACATGCGCGAGCAAGGTGTGTACACCCCATATGCCGGCCTGGTCTACGACCTGACGCCGACGCTGTCCGCCTATGCCAGCTACACCAGCATCTTCCTGCCGCAGCAGGCGCAGACCGTGTCGGGCAGCGGCATTGCGCCGATCAAGGGCAACACCTACGAAATTGGCCTGAAGAGTGCCTGGCTGGACGGCCGCCTGAACGGCGCGCTGGCGCTGTTCCGCACCCGCCAGGACAACTACGCCATGGTCGACGGCGACAAGCTGGCGCCCAATGGCGACAGCGCCTACGTCGCCGCCAACGGCGCCGTGCTGCGCGGCGTCGAAGCCGAGCTCAGCGGCGAACTCGCGCCCGGTTGGCAGATGCAGCTGTCGTACGCCTACGTCGATCGCCGCTTGCCGACGGGCTTCTCGACCCAGGTCGGGCTGCCGCGCCACATCGCCAAGCTGTACACCACCTACCGCCTGCCGGGCGACTGGAGCGCCCTGACCGTGGGCGGCGGGGTGCGCTGGGAAAGCCAGAGCGGCTTCACCAGCCGCGGCCCGGGCGGCCAGCAATTGGACTCGTCGCAGAGCGGCTACGCCCTGCTGGACCTGATGGCGCGCTACCAGTTCAACCGCCAGTGGTCCGCCACGCTGAACCTGAACAACGTGCTGGACAAGAAGTACTACGCCAGCACCAACATCTACAGCAACTACTACGGCGCGCCGTTCAGCGCGATGCTGGGGGTGAACTACCGGTATTGATCCGCGCCGGTCGGCGCGGCCGGCAACTGGCGGTTTTGGGTGGGGCCCGTTTGTGCCATAGTGGTGCCCCCCGAATCACTATTCCTGTCAGCCCATGCCGACCTCTTTTGCCTCGCTTGCCGCCGCGCTCCGTTCCCCGGTCACGTCAGCCGACGACGTGGAGACCCTCGACGCGTTCTTCCAGCGCCCCGAGGTCCGCGCGTTCTACGAGCAAGCCCAGGATCCGGCGCACACCGACGCCAGCCTGCGGTTCTGCGCCGAACTGCTGCCGTCGCTGTACCCCAGCCGGGCGGCGGCGCTGGCGCTGATGTGCGGTTCGCTGGTGGAGGATGGCGCCGATCCCGTGCTGCTGTTCCCCGCGTTGCAGGCGTTGCTGGGCCCGTGGTTGCAGACCCTGCGGCCGTATTGCGCGCTGGAGGTCGAGGATGACGACGCCGAGGTCGAGGAAGCCGACCGCCTGGCCTGGAAAGAGGCGGTGGCGCGGCTTGAAGCCATTCCCGAGGACCGGCGCTGGGAACTCGATGCGCAGGTCGCCGCCATCGACACGCTGGTGCTGCCGATGATGGCCATGCTGATGCGCGACCAGCGCAATCACCAGGCCTTCGTCGCCGACGCCGAACTGATGGACCTGCTGTACGCCATGACCACGCTCAACGACAACCTGCCGTTCGAGCAGCTGCATTTCCTGTGGCTGGCCTCGCGCATCAGCTACGAGGAAGAACTCGTGGTGGTGTTGCCCACTTCCGGCACGGGCTTCGTGGCGCGGGCGCACGGCATCAACAACAATTTCCACGCCTTCACGCTGTTGCAGAACCTGATGCGGGACCGCGTCCAGGCCCTGGGCGTGCGCCGCGAGATCGCCGCGCGCGAACCCGACGCCGAACGCGACAGCGCCGATTTCCAGTGGCTGCAGGCCGATGCCTATGCGCAGGGAAAGCTGGTCAACGACATGCGTTTTGCCTGGGGCGAAGCGGCGCTGCGCGACAATCTGGCCCGGCATGGCAAGCGGGTGCTGATCGCGTTGGAGACGGAAGAGGGCATGCAACGCAACTGGTCGGGTTTCAACGGCGCGATCCATGATGCGCAGCAGCCGTCGATGACGTTCGTGCGTTATCTGACGCCGGATGAGGTGACGGCTTACCTGGCCTGACGGCTTCAGTCCGCCTGGCGCGGCGCCTGTGCCGCTGCCCGCCATACTTCGAGGAAATGTCGTTTCTTGAGCGGATCCAGGTACACCAGCAACCCCACGCCCAACGCCACCGGCCGCACGCCGGCGGCCGGCACGACCGAGGCGCTGACCGGCCGCATGCCGGATTGGCGCGCGATCATGTCCTGGCCGCGCGGCGACAGCAGGTAGTCGAGGAAGCGCGCGCCCAGGTCGGGGCGCGGGGCCTGGCGCGGGATGATGGCCGAGCGCGACAGCATCAGGGTGTAGTCCTGCGGATAAATGATGGCCAGCGGCGCGCCCTGGTCGATGCGGTGACGGGTGTATGACTCCAGCAGGTTGTAGGCCAGCGTGATTTCGCCGCGTTCGAGCTTGTCGAGCGCGTGTTCGGTCGACTCGTGCACGCCGACGCCGTTGCGGCCGAAGGCGGCCAGCAGCGCGCCGGCCAGGCTGTCCAGGCGCGCGTCCTGGGTGGCGGCCAGGTAGCCGATGCCGCTGCCTTCGACGTCGTAGGTCGAAATCCGGCCGGCCAGCGGCTGGTCGGGCGCCTGCAACAGCGCCAGCAATTCACGGCGCGTGCGCGGCACGCGCGCGGCGTCCAGGCGGCGGGTGTCGTAGACCATGACGATGGGGTCGGTGCCAATGCTGAAGACCTCGTCGCGCCAGTTGGCCCAGGCGGGCAGGGCGCGGGTATCCGGCGAAACGTGCGGCTGGGCATGGCCGTCGTTGACCAGCTTGGTCTGCAGGTCCATGGCGCTGCTGATGACCAGGTCGGGGCCGGCCTTCTCGCGCGGCGCTTGCGCGGCGCGAGTGGCGACTTCGGCATACAGGGCCTGGGTCGACAGCTCCGTGTACTCCAGGCGCACGCCGGGATTGAGCTGGCTGAAGTCCTCCAGCACGCCCCGGAACACCTGCACGCTGTTGGAGGCGTGCAGCACCAGCACGTTCCTGCTGTCGGCGGGGCCCAGTGACAGGCCGTCGGCGCTGGTCTCGGCGGCCTGGCCAGCGCTGGCCAGGAGCAGGGCAATGCCGGCCGTTGCCAGGCGCGCGAGGAATGGAAATCTAGGCGTCATGGGCGCTGGCGGGCAGGAGGACGACGGCTTCTAGGCCGCCGCCGGGGCGATTGCTGAGGCTGAGCCGGCCGTGGTGGATGTCGACCACGCGCTTGATGATGGACAGCCCCAGGCCGGCGCCGGGCGTGCGCGGGTTGGGGCCGCGCGAGAAACGCTCGAAGGCGCTTTGCGCCAGCGCGGCCGGGATGCCTGGCCCCTGGTCCGCCACGGTGATGCGCCAGCCGGCGTCGTCGCGTTCGAGCCGCACGTCGATGTGGCCGTCCGCCGAGGCGCCATGGCGCAGGGCATTGTCGATCAGGTTCTTGAAGGCCTCGCGCAGCATCAGGCTGTCGCCCGCGATGCGGGGCGGCGCGCCATCTTGCGCGTCGGGCAGTTGCAGCCGCACATCGGGCTGCGGGTCGGCCTGCGGCACGGTGTCGTAGACGGCCTGCGAAAGCAGCTCGGCCAGGTCCACGGGGCCGAACTTGCGCACGTTGCTGCGGTGGATGACGCTGGCGTCACTGAGCAGCTGGTTCACCAGCCGCGACAGCTTCTCGGCATTGCGCAGCACCGCCAACAGGCTGCGGCGCTGTTCGGCCGGATCTTCCTCGTCCAGCGCCACTTCCATCTGCGCGTGCAGCGCCGCCAGCGGCGTGCGCAGCTGGTGCGCGGCCTCGGCGATGAACAGGCGCAGGGTGTCGAGGTTCTCGGACAGCCGCGCCATGAAGCCGTCGAGCGAATGCACCAGCGTGTCCAGTTCCTCGGGCACGGGGGCGGCGATCGGATGCAGGTCGGCGGCGCTGCGCGCGGCCAGTTCGCGCTCGATGCGCTGGATCGGCGACAGCGAGCGCTGCAGGCCCCAGTAGGCCAGCGCCAGCGCCGCGGCGGTGAAACCGATCAGCGTCAGCGTGCCCTGCCACAGGATGCTCGCGGCCAGCGCGTTGCGCGCTTCGCGCGTCTGCGCCACCTGGATCAGCGCCGTCTCGGTGGCGCGCGGGCCGGCGATCTTGCGCTCCATCCACGCCACCCGCACCGGCTGGTCCTGGTAGGTGGCGGTGAACAGTTGCGTGTCGGCGCTGGCGTCGGCGCCGTGAGCAGGCGGGGCAGGCAGGTCGGCGTAGCCGGAAATCAGCGCGCCATCGGCCGCCGCCACGCGGTAGAAAACGCGGTCGCGCGGCGCCTGTTCCAACAGCGCGAGGGCGGCGTACGGCATGTCCATCTGCCACTCGCCCTGCACCAGCTGCAGGCTGTCCGCCATCGACAGCACCGAGGCCCGCAGCAGTTGGTCGTAGGTGGTGTCGGCCGTCTGCTGCGCATAGCCGCGCACCAGCAGGTACAGCGCGCCCAATCCCACCACGAACAGCGCCAGCAGCATCGCCAGCAGGCGCCGGCGCACGGAAATGCGGCGGGACGGCACCGGCTCAGTCCCGCGGCGCCGCGTCGGCGTCGGCATCCTCGACCGCCTTCAGCAGGTAGCCGGTGCCGCGCTGCGTCTCGATGCGCAGCGGCGAGCCTTCCAGCTTCTTGCGCAAGCGCGCGATGTAGACCTCGATGGCATTGGGCGCGGCATCATCATCGAACGCGAACAGTTTGTTGGCGATCTCGGCCTTGCTCACCGCGCGGTTCATGCCGCCCAACAGGATCTCGAGCAGGCTGTACTCCCGCTTGGGCAGATCGATGCGCTGCCCCGCCAGGCTGACCTGCCGCGCCGCGCTGTCGATCACCAGATCGCCAAACCGCAACACCCCTGCCGCCTGCACGCTGGGCCGCCGCAGCAACGCCCGGCAGCGCGCTTCCAGTTCGCGGAAGTCGAACGGCTTGGCCAGGTAATCATCGGCCCCCGTATCCAGCGCATGCACCCGATCCTCGATATCGATGCGCGCCGTCAACGCCAGCACCGGCGTCTTGCTGCCCCGATCCCGCAACCGATGCAGGATCTCGAACCCCGACATGCGCGGCAAGCCGATGTCCAGGATCACCAGATCGAAGGTCTCGTACTGCAACACCCCATCCGCGCTCAACCCATCCTTCTGGCAATCAACGGCATGCCCAAGACGACGCAGCCGACGCACAAGCGCGTCGGCCAGGTCCTCATCATCTTCGATCACCAGAATCCGCATGCGCGAATTGTCGCATAGCGTCCCCAGCCACCCATGGCCCCCGCCGCCACATCCGTCCCCCTGTAACGCCCTGTCATAGCGCCCCGCTCCCCACCCGCGCGCAGCGCACACCGCCACGCAATCCCCCACCGCGTATGCCGTTTGGGCCGCCCGCGCGGCCCAAAAAGGCGGGCCGCCACCACTCCCCCATGCCGCCGAGGTCCAGCAACGCATCAAACCCAGAAACCGGTAGTCCGGGGCGGGCGGGTGTCGCGGGGCGCGCCGTCAGATGCGCCCGACGGAATCCGAAGGAGTCGCCGTAGGCGAGGACGAGGATGAGAAAGGGGCAGTCCGGAGCGAAGGCTCCGGACCGCAATCGCAGGCGCGCCCCGCGACACCCGCCCGCCCCGGACGGCCTACATCTCCTTTGTCACCCACTCCCCACCCGACCCCGGCCCCCAAAAAACGACAGGTTCCAGACAGCTTTTCTTCCTAGTCTTCCGCCCCAGCGCCCCGAGCGCAAATAACAACGAGCCCGGAGATACCCCCTCATGCTATTGACCCTGCTTGGCTTCGGCATGGTGATCACGTTCATGACGCTGATCATGACCAAGCGCCTCTCGCCCCTGGTGGCGCTCATCCTTGTTCCGATCATTTTCGCCCTGCTCGGCGGCTTCGGCGCCGGCATCGACAAGATGATGCTCGACGGCATCCGCAAGATCGCGCCCACCGGCGTCATGCTGATGTTCGCCATCCTCTACTTCGGCGTGATGATCGACGCCGGCCTGTTCGACCCCATCGTCGGCCGCATCCTGCGCGCGGTGAAGGGCGATCCGCTCAAGATCGTGGTCGGCACCACCGTGCTGGCGCTGGTCATCTCGCTGGACGGCGACGGCTCCACCACCTACATGATCGTGGTGGCCTCGATGCTGCCGCTGTATCGCCGCCTGAAGATGAACGCGCTGTCCATGACCTGTCTGGCGATGCTGGCCAGCGGCGTCATGAACCTGACGCCGTGGGGCGGACCGACCGCGCGCGCCGCCAGCGCGCTGCATGTGGACGCCGGCGACATCTTCGTGCCGCTGGTGCCGGTGATGGGCGTGGCCATCGTCGCGATCCTGTTGCTGGCCGTCTTCCTGGGCCTGCGCGAACGCCGCCGCCTGGGCGTGCTGTCGCTGCCCGACGGCGCCGCGCTGCACGCCGGCTATGACGAGGACGGCCCCAAGAACCTGCCCGAGATCGAAGTCGACCACGACCTGCGCCGCCCCAAGCTGCTGTGGGTCAACGCCGGCCTGACGCTGGCGCTGATGGTGAGCCTGGTGATGGGCGTGCTGCCGCTGCCGGTGCTGTTCATGATCGCCTTCGCGGTCGCGCTGATCATCAACTACCCGAACCTGGCCGAGCAGCGCCGCCGCGTGGCGCAGCATGCCGGCAACGTGCTGTCGGTGGTGTCGCTGATCTTCGCGGCGGGCATCTTCACCGGCATCCTGTCGGGCACGGGCATGGTCGAAGCCATGTCGCGCAGCCTGCTGGCGGTGATCCCCGACGCGCTCGGGCCGTACCTGGCCGGCATCACCGCGCTGGTCAGCCTGCCGTTCACCTTCTTCATGTCCAACGACGCCTTCTACTTCGGCGTGCTGCCGATCCTGAGCGAAGCGGCGCAGGGCTATGGCATCTCGCCGGTGGAAATGGCGCGCGCCTCGCTGATCGGCCAGCCGGTGCACCTGCTCAGTCCGCTGGTGCCCTCGACCTACCTGCTGGTGGGCCTGGCGGGCGTGGAGTTCGGCGACCACCAGCGCTACTCGCTCAAGTGGGCCACCATGGTGTGCCTGGTGATGCTGGCGGCCGCGCTGGCGTTCGGTCTGTTCCCCCTGGTCGGCGCCGTCGCCTGACGGCGGCGCCTTCCCACGTTTCTTGAAAGGAGAACGTTCATGGCTTTGCGCATTGCCTACGTCACCAGCGGGATGGGCCACACCGGCACCGCGATCTGCCAGGCGCTGCACCAAGCGGGCCACCGCGTCATCGCCGGCTGCGGGCCGCGCTCGTCGCGCAAGGACCACTGGCTGAAGGAACAGAAGTCGCTGGGCTACGACTTCATCGCCTCCGAAGGCGACGCCACCGACTGGGCCTCGACCGAGGCGGCCTTCGCCAAGGTGCGGCGCGAGGTCGGCGAGATCGACGTGCTGGTCAACAACGCCGGCGCCATGCTCGACATGCGCTTTCGCCAGATGAGCCAGGCCGACTGGTCGGCGGTGCTGCGCAGCAACCTGGACACGCTGTTCAACAGCACCAAGCAGGTGGTCGACAGCATGGCCGACCGCGGCTGGGGCCGCATCATCAACATCGGCTCGGTGGCGGCCGAGAAGGGCCAGATCGGCCAGATCAACTACGCCACCGCCAAGGGCGCGGTGATCGGCTTCACCCGCTCGCTGGCGCAGGAAGTGGCGGCGCGTGGCGTCACCGTCAACCTGGTGTCGCCGGGCTTCATCGCCGACGACACCGTCAAGGCGTTCCCGCCGGCGCTGCTGGACCGCATCATCGAAAGCGTGCCGGTGGGCCGCCTGGGCACCGCCCAGGACCTGGCCGGGCTGTGCGCCTGGCTGGCGTCGGACGAGGCGGCGTTCGTGACGGGCGCGAACTATGCGATCAACGGCGGCGTGTACATGAGTTGAGCGGGCGCCATCACCCCCGATTGATCGATACCCCGCCATCCACCAGCAGTGCCGTGCCGGTGGTGAAGCTGGACGCGTCCGACGCCAGGTACAGGGCGGAGCGGGCGATCTCGGCGGGGCTGGCCAGGCGCTTGAGCGCGTGCAGGCTTTCAATGTAGCGGCGCGCCTCGGGCGAGTCCATCGAGGCGCGGCCCATCGGCGTGTCGGTGCCGCCTGGCAGCAGGGCGTTGGCGCGGACGCCCTGGGCGCCATATTCGGCGGCGATCGCCTGGGTCAGGCCGATCAGGCCGGCCTTGCTGGCGGCATAGGCGCCCATGCCGGGAAAGCCCGCCGTGTGGCCGACGAAGGTGGACGTGAAAACCAGCGAGCCGCCGCCCCGCCGCAGCATCGCCGGGATCTGGTGGCGCGCGCCGAGGAAGGCGCTGCTCAGGTTGGTGTCCAGGATCTGGCGCCATGCATCGGGCGGAACCTGGTGCAGGGGCAGGGCGTCGCCGGTCATGCCGGCGTTGTTGAAGGCGATGTCCAGTCCGCCGAAGCGGCGCTCGGCGAGGGTGACGGCGGCCTCGGCGACGGCCTCGTCGCGCACATCGCCGGCCAGCGGCACGGCGTGGCCGCCATCGGCTTCGATGGCCGCGACCAGGTGTTCCAGTTCGGCCTGGCGCCGCGCCACCACCACCAGGCTGGCGCCCTCGCGGGCGAACAGCTTTGCCGCTTCGTAGCCGATGCCCGAGCTGGCGCCGGTGATGATGGCGACTTTGCCGGTCAGTTGATGCATGGTGAATCCTTGTAGGTAAATGACCTGGCGACGATAGGCAAGCCGCGATGCGCCGGCTATCCGGATCTTGCGATGGGGCCGGGCGCGCCAATTGCTGACATCGTCCCGACGTCCGCGCGTGCCTGCGCGTGGCGCTGTGCAGAAGGACTGAACGCCATGGAATCGATCTGGGTGATCGGCGATGTGCATGGTTGCCGCGACTCCCTGGATGCCTTGCTGGCGCGTCCCGAGATCGCCGACGATCCGCGCTGCCGGTTCTGGTTCGTGGGCGACCTGGTCAACCGCGGGCCGGCGTCGGCCGCGACGTTGCGGCGGGTCAGGGCGCTGGGCGAGCGCGCCACCGTCGTGCTCGGCAATCACGACCTGCGGGCGCTGGCGGTCGCCGCCGGCTGCCTGCGGCCGGGCCGCCGCGATACGCTGGACGAGCTGCTGCGCGCGCGCGACGCCACGTCGCTGCTGGACTGGCTGCGCCGACAGCCGTTGCTGCACGCCGAAGCCGGCCACCTGCTGGTGCATGCCGGCCTCTATCCGCGCTGGGATCCTGCCACGGCGATGGCGCGCGCGCGGGAGGTCGAGGCGTTGCTGCGCCATCCGCGCTGGCGCCAGCACCTGCCGCGGATCCGGGGGCCGTCGCCGCTGTCCTGGCGCGACACGATGTCGGGCGCGGCCAGGCTGAGGTTCATTGTCCGGGCGTTCACCCAGATGCGGCTCTGCCGCCCCGACGGCACATTGGCGCCGCACGCCAAGGCCGCGCCGGGACGCTGGCCATCCGGCATGCTGCCCTGGTTCGACGTCCCGGGCCGGCAGGCGGGGCCGGCTCCGGTCCTTTTTGGCCACTGGGCAACGCTGGGATTGCTGGTGCGGTCGGACGTGGTGTGCCTGGACACCGGGTGCGTATCCGGCGGCGTATTGACAGCCCTGCGCCTGGCTGACCGCAAGTTGCTTCAGGTGGGGCGCGAGGCGTTGCGGCCCGTGCCTGCCTGAATGTGGCCGGCGCAGCGATTCAGATAGTCCAGCAGTTCGCCGGGATCGGCAGGCTTGGTGAAATAGCGGTCGAAGCCGGCGATGCGCCCGCGTTCGAGGTCTTGCGGGCTGCCGTAGCCGCTGAGCGCCACGATCACCAAGCCTGCTGCCCAGGGTTCGCGCCGCAGCCGTTGGCAAAGGGTGTAGCCGTCCAGTTCCGGCATGCTGATGTCGAGCAGGACGATGTCCGGCCGGTGCTCCTGCGCCAGGGCGAGGGCCGTGCGTCCTTCGAACGCGGTATGGACCTGGTGGTGGTCAAGCCTGAGGATTTCCGCCAGGGTTTCGACGGCGTCCTGGTTGTCGTCTGCGAGCAGGATGGTCAAAGGCCGCAGCGGCATTGGCGGGCCTGTTTCCTTGGTTCCGGGCTGCGGGCTTTGCGATAGGGTGCCGGCCGTATCCTGCCTGGGCGTGCGGATCGTCACGGATGGAGTCCTCCTCAACCTGTTGCTGGCAGCTTAGTTGCTGTGGTCGGACGGATGCTTCACCTTTGTTTCACTAAATTTCATGCTATGCCGTCATCCCGTGGCCGGTGAGATGCCCGCAAACCAGTGCGTATGTACCGGCCGGCGGCAGAACGCGGCGTCACTCGCGGGTGTTTGGGCGCGCCGACGCCGACAGAGTAATGGACGCTTACATTTTCGGCGCCGCCAGGTGATCGGGACTTCCGGCGCGGCGCAGCTCTCGACCGGGCACGGCATTTGCTAATCGCTGCCACGGCTCCCGCTCCGGCGAGCCGCCCGACTGAGGTTCATACCATGCTTCCCATACGCAAAGCGGTTTTCCCCGTTGCTGGCCTCGGCACGCGCTTTCTGCCCGCGACCAAGGCCATGCCCAAAGAAATGCTGCCCATCGTCGACCGGCCGCTGATCCAATATGCCGTCGAGGAGGCGGTGGCCGCCGGCATTACGGAGCTGATCTTCGTGACCGGCCGCAACAAGCGCGCCATCGAAGACCATTTCGACCGCGTGCCGGAACTGGAGCGCGACCTTGAACTGAAGAACAAGGCCGTGCTGCTCGACAGCGTGCGCAATGTCATTCCGGAAACCGTGAAGTGCGTCTATACCCGCCAGCCCGCCGCCCTGGGGCTGGGCCACGCCGTGCTGTGCGCCGCCTCGATCGTGGGCAATGAGCCGTTCGCCGTACTGCTGGCGGACGACATGATCGACGCCGAAACGCCCGTCATCGGCGAGATGATGAAGGTGGCGCGGGAGTTCGACGGCAGCGTGATCGCGGTGCAGAAGGTGCCGCCGGCCAACACCGATCAGTATGGGATCGTCTCCGGCACGCAGGCCTCGTACGGGGTGCTGCGCCTGACCGGCATCGTCGAGAAGCCGCGGCCCGAGGACGCGCCGACCGACCTGGGCGTGGTGGGACGCTACATCCTCGATCCCGCCATCTTCCCGGCGTTGCAGGCGACCCGGCCGGGCGTCGGCGGCGAGATCCAGCTGACCGACGCCATCGCGGCCCTGCTCGAGCGGGGGCGCGTGTTTGGCTACCAGTACGAGGGTCAACGCTACGACTGTGGCAGCAAGGAGGGCTTCTACCGCGCCACCATGGAGATGGGCCGGAAGTATCACGGCCTGGGGTGAGCGGCCGGGGTGTGGGCTTGCGGCGGCGTCTGCCGCGCAAAGGGGCATGTTTCTTGCTGGCGCGGCGGGATCGCATCCATTCGACTTTCGCGAGGCAGACATGGCCCCTCAAATTCCCTCCGACGAGCGCTACCGGCTGTTGGTGGACGCGGTGATGGACTATGCCATCTACCTCTTGGACGCCAACGGCCTGGTGAGCAGCTGGAATCCCGGGGCCGAGCGCTTCAAGGGCTACGCCGAGCACGAAATCCTGGGGCAGCACTTCTCCGTCTTCTACACCGAAGAGGATCGCGCCGCCGGCGCGCCCGAGCGCGCCCTGGAAACGGCATTGCGCGCTGGACGGTTCGAAACCGAAGGCTGGCGGGTGCGCAAGGATGGCAGCCGCTTCTGGTGCAGCGCGGTGATCGATCCGATCCACGACGGCCAGGGTCGGCTGGTGGGCTTTGCCAAGATCACCCGGGACATCACCGAACAAACGCTGCGCCGCGAGGAATCCCAGGCCGCGCGCGACGCCATGCACCAGGCCCAGCGAATGGAGGCCATCGGCCGCCTGACGGGCGGGGTGGCGCACGACTTCAATAATTTCCTGACCGCCATCCGGTTTTCCGCCGAGTTCATGAAGCGGTCCCCGGACCTGCCGGCCTCGGCCACGCGTTACCTGGGAATCATCATCGATACGACCGAGCGCGCCGCGCAGCTGACCCGCAAGCTGCTGGCGTATGCCAGGAAGCAGCCGCTGCAGCCGCATGTGTTCGATGTGCGCGAAACCCTGGCGTCGTTGCGCCAGTTGTTCGAAGCGTCGCTGGGGTCGAGCATCGCCCTGAGCTATGAACTCGACCCGGGCAGTTGCACGATTTCCGCGGACCCGGGCCAGCTGGAATCGGCCTTGCTCAATCTCGTGATCAATGCGCGCGATGCGATGCCCGCGGGCGGGCAGCTGACGATATCGGTGCGGCACGTCGATGGCAGGCCCGCCGCGAACGGCGCTCCCGGCCAACCCGGGCCGCAGGTGGCGCTATCGGTACAGGACACCGGTGTCGGCATTGCCGACGATGTGGTGGCGCATGTCTTCGAGCCGTTCTTTTCCACCAAGAGCAAGCACCAGAATTCGGGCTTGGGGCTGAGCCAGGTCCAGGGCTTCGTGCGGCAATCGGGCGGCGATGTCGCGGTCCGCAGTAAAGTCGGGCAGGGCACGACGTTCACGCTGTACCTGCCCGCCGCGACGCCGGCCAGCGCGGTGGCCGGCCCTGTCGATGCGGACGTCGCCGCCCGGGTCACGACGCGCAAGGCCGTCCTGCTGGTCGAGGACAACCGCATGGTCGGCGAGGTTGTGTCGACCTTGCTGACCGATCTGGGCCAGGACCTGACCTGGGCCACCGATGCCGAGAGCGCGTTGCGCATGTTGCAAGAGAGGCAGGGGCGTTTCGATATCGCCATCCTCGACATCGTGTTGCCTGGCATGGATGGGGTGCAGTTGGCTGAAATGATCAAGGCGCAATGGCCGGCGATACGGGTGGTGCTGGCAACCGGTTACAGTGAAGCGTTGGCGGGGCGCGATGCCGGGGCGCTGGAGGTCATGCAGAAGCCTTATTCGATCGAAGCCCTGACGCGGCTGTTGGTCGCGCACTAGTGCGTCCGGCGCGCACGCTTCATCCATGGAGACCGATATGGACCTGGCGGATTTCATCGAAGCCAATCTGGAAGCCCTGATCGACGACTGGGTGGAATATGCCATGGTGCTGAACCAGGGCAAGCACCGGCTTACGGCCGTCGAGCTGCGCAATTCAGGCGCCGAGCTGTTGACCAGGGTGGCCGCCAACATGCGCCAGGCGCAGACTCCCCTGCAGCAGCGGCAAAAATCGCATGGCGCCAAGCGCGAGCAGGACAGCGCCTTTGACACCGTTTCCATGTTGCACGCCGACGACCGCCTGTCACAGGGGTTCGGCATCAATGAAGTGCTGGCGGAATACCGGGCGCTGCGCGCCAGCGTGTTGCGCCGGTGGGAACACAGCGCGCTGGCCGGTCCGCAGGCCTTTCAGGAAATGATCCGCTTCAATGAGGCGATCGACCAGGGCTTGACCGAGTCGGTCCGCCAGTTTTCCGAGCGCACCGAACGCATCCGCGACCTGTTCGCCGGCGTGCTGGCGCATGACCTGCGATCGCCGCTGGGCGTGTTGCTCAATTCCGCGGAGATCCTGTCGCGCGACCGCAATCTCTCGCCGGCCAGTATCCGTGCCACTTCGTACGTGCAGCGCAGCGCGGTGCGCATGAAGTGGATGATCGATGACCTGCTGGTGTTCGCGCGGACGCGGCTGGGCAGTGTGTTGCCGGTGGCGCTTTCCGAGCAGGACCTGGCGCGGATATGCCGCCACGCGGCTGAGGAGATCGGCGCGCTCTACCCGGAGGCCGTGATCCGCGTCGAGTGCCCGGAGAACCTGATTGTCCGCTGCGATCCCGGACGTATCGGCCAACTGTTGTTCAATCTGCTGTCCAATGCCGCTCGCTATGGCGCGGGCGAGATCGAGTTGACGGCAATGGCCGAGCCGGCCGGTTGGGTGTGGCTGGAAGTGGCGAACGACGGCCCGCCGATTCCGCGACGCGCCCTGCCCACGCTGTTCGACCCGCTGACGCGGGCCAGCAGCGCCACGGGCAGGACTGGCATGGCGGCGGGAATCGGCCTGGGCCTGTATATATGCCGGTGCATCGCCACGGCCCATCAAGGCGTCATCGACGTCAGGTCGGGCGAGGATCGCACCGTTTTCACGCTGCGGATGCCAGTCGCGCCCCAGGCATCCTGACGCGCCGGCTCGGCCCGCGCATGCGGCCATGCCGCGCCGTGCCAAAATCGGCGTTTCCCATTCCCTCCCGATCCGAGGAATACCATGCCGATCCGCTCCTGCCGCGCCCTGGGCGCCGGTGCCATGGCCTTGGCCCTGCTGGCTGGCTGCAACAAGAAGACGGAGTATCCGCCCGAGGTGCAACGCACCACCTACAACTCCTGCATGCAGGGTTTCAAGGCCAAGGCGCCGGCCGCCGCGCGCGACGTCGACGCCAAGGCCAAGGACTATTGCCAGTGCGTGCTGGACGGACTGCAGGCGAAAGTGCCATTGGAGGATTTCCTGCGTTATGACCAGTTGCTGGCTTCGGGGGCGGCCCATGCCGAGGCCGAGTTGCGCGGCGGACCGGTGATGACGGTGGTGAACGCCTGCCTGGAGCGCATGCCGCGCTCCTAGCTGGCTAGCAGGCTCAGTCCTTCAGGCCGAGACGGCGCGCCAGCTTGTGCAGGTTGCTGGAATCGATGTCGAGCGCCCGCGCGGCGCCGGCCCAACTGCCCTGGTGCGCGTCCAGCGCGCGCCGGATCGCCTGGCGCTGGCAGGCGTCGACCGCGGCCCGCAGGGTCTGGGCGGCGCCGGCCGGCAAGGCGGGCGTTTCGGGCGGGGGCACGGGCATGGCGACATCGTCCAGGTCCAGCAGGCCGGGGCCCAGCGTGACGATTTCGTTGCGATGGGCGCCGTGGCTCACGGCCTTGATGGCGGCGCGGCTGATGACATGTTCCAGTTCGCGCACGTTGCCGGGCCAGCGGTAGCGGCTGAGCATCTCCTCGGCCTCGGGCGACAGGCGCAGGCTGCGCAGCCCCAGCCGCGCGCGGTTCAGTTCCAGGTAGCGGCCGGCTAGCAGCAGCACGTCGCGGCCGCGCTCGCGCAGCGGCGGGATCGGCACCGGATAGACCGAGAGCCGGTGATACAGGTCGGCGCGGAAATCGCCCTGGCGCACGCGATCGCGCAGGTCGCGGTTGGTGGCCGCGACGATGCGCACGTCGACCGTGCGCGGGCGGTCGTCGCCCAGCCGCTGGATTTCGCCGTTCTGCAGGGTGCGCAACAGCTTGGCCTGCACCGCCAGCGGCAATTCGCCGACCTCGTCCAGGAACAGCGTGCCGCCGTTGGCGGCTTCGAAACGGCCCGGCCGCTCGGTCAGCGCTCCCGAGAATGCGCCCTTGGCATGGCCGAACAGTTCGCTTTCGGCCAGCGATTCGGGCAGGGCGGCACAGTTCACGTGCACCAGCGGCTTGCCGCGGCGGCGCGATTGGCGATGCACGCGATGCGCGAACAACTCCTTGCCGACGCCGGTTTCGCCCAGCAGCAGGATGGGCAGTTCGGAGTCCGCCACCACCTCGATCTCGTGCAGCAGGCGGGCGATGGCCTCGCTCTGCCCGAGGATCTCGCTGTCATCGGCCAGCGCGCTGTCGGCCGGCAGCGCGCCGCGGGCCACGCGCAGCGCGCGGGTTTCGGCTTCCAGGCGCGTCACCCGCAGGGCGGCCTCGACCAGCACGATCATGTCGCGCAGATCCGATTGCGCCTCGGCGTCGAAGGTGCCGACCTCCAGCGCGTCCAGCGTCAGTACGCCCCAGGGCTGGCCTTCGATATGCAGGCTGGTGCCCATGCAGTCGTGCACCGGCAGCGGTTCGCCTGCCATGCCGTTGATCAGCCCGTCGTAGGGATCGGGCAGGGTGCTGTCGTGATGGAAACAGGTGACGCCGCGGCGCGCCAGGATGGCGGCCAGCCGCGGGTGCTGCTGGACCGCGAAGCGGCGGCCCAGCGCATCCTGGGTCAGGCCATCGACGGCGACCGGCCGCAGGTGGTCGGCCTCCAGTTGCAACAGGGCGACCGCGCCACAGCGGAAATGGGCGCGCAGGCCGGCCGCCAGCCGCTGCAGGCGGACGGCGGCGGGCAGGTCCACGACCAGGTCGGTAAGCAACAGGTTCTGCATGGGTCAATCGTACCCTTGGGGGTGATAAATACCGCAAGCGCGCCGGGTGGTTTTTACCCTTTAATTTTCAAATCATTGATTTGGCGCAAGTTTTTCCTGGCACGGATCTCGCTACTGATCAGGCACCCTCATGAAGCATGGAGAAACGCGATGAGCATGGTTGAACAGTCCCTGGGCCAGCTGGCCCGCAGCATTCCCGGCGCCACCCAGGTGTTTCACGAATATCAATTGGATTTTTGCTGTGGCGGCAAGAAAAGCCTGGCCGAGGCCGCGGCGCAACGGTCACTGGATGCGAGCCAGATCGAGGCGCGGCTGCTGGCGCTGGCCGGCGCGGCCTCGGACGAGCGCGACTGGAGCCAGGCAAGCCCGGCCGACCTGATCGATCACATCCTGGCGCGCTATCACGAGGTGCACCGGCAGCAGCTGCCCGAATTGATCCGGCTGGCGATGAAGGTGGAACAGGTGCATGCGGACAGTCCCGACTGCCCCGCCGGACTGGCCGATCACCTGCGCGATATGCACCAGGAACTGGAAAGCCACATGCAGAAGGAGGAACAGGTGCTGTTCCCGATGCTGGCGCGCGGCCATGGCGCCATGGCGGTCATGCCCATCACCATGATGCGCATGGAGCATGATGACCACGGCGTGGCGCTGGAGCGCCTGATGGCCCTGACGCATGACCTGACGCTGCCACGCGCCGCCTGCAACACCTGGCGCGCGCTGTACCTGGGCATCGGCACGTTCAAGCAGGACCTGATGGCCCACATCCACCTGGAAAACAACATCCTGTTCGAGAACGCCGAGGCCGAGGCGATCCGCCCGCGCGGCTAGTCGGCGCCGCCAGCACGGCCGGCGCGCGGACACATGCGCGCCGGCTCCCTGGCCCGCCGTGGCGGCAACGGATGCGCGGCGCGTGGGTCCGGCGGCTTCAGCGGTCCTGTGGCGGGATGCCGCGCAGCGCCTGCCGCAGCGCGGCGTGGGCGGCCAGGTCGGCCGGCCGGTGCTTGCGCTCGGCCGCCGCCGGATACCTGCCCAGGAAATTGCCATTGCGCCGGTCGGTGGCGGGGCGCACCGGCCGCGGCGCAAAGCCGCCGCCGCAATTCGGGCAGACGTTGCCGAGCACCTCGTCGGCGCAGCGCGCGCAGAAGGTGCATTCAAAGCTGCAGATGCGGGCCTCGGTCGAGGCCGGCGGCAGGTCGGCGTCACAATGTTCACAGCTGGGGCGCAATTCGAGCATGGCGGTCCTCTCCGAACGGTCGGTCCGCCAGCATACCCGCGCCCCGGCGGCGCGCCCATCGCGCACGCGGACAGGTAACGGGCGGAAACGGCCACGTCCGGCAGACCGCTCCCGGCGCGCGGACGCCTGTACACTCGGGCATCTCCACTTTGCGGAATCCGCCATGGCAGGCAGCAGCTTCTTCGCATTGTTCGACGACATCGCCACCATCCTGGACGACGTCTCCGTCATGACCAAGGTGGCGGCCAAGAAAACCGCCGGGGTGCTGGGCGACGACCTGGCGCTGAATGCGCAGCAGGTCTCGGGCGTGCCGGTCAATCGCGAACTGCCGGTGGTGTGGGCGGTGGCCAAGGGCTCGCTCATCAACAAGCTCATCCTGGTGCCATCGGCGCTGGTGATCAGCGCCTTCGCGTCCTGGGCGGTGACGCCGCTGCTGATGGCCGGCGGCCTGTTCCTGTGCTTCGAGGGCGTCGAGAAGCTGGCCCACAAGTTCCTGCCGCACGGCGAGACCGCCGAGGGCAATCACGCCGCCCGCGCCGAAGCCCTGCAGAACGCCGCGGTGGACATGGTGGCGTTCGAGCGCGACAAGATCAAGGGCGCGGTGCGCACCGACTTCATCCTGTCGGCGGAGATCATCGCCATCACCCTGGGGGCGGTGGCCGGCGCCGATCTGCTGCGCCAGACGGTGGTGCTGGCCGGCATCGCCCTGGTCATGACGGTGGGGGTCTACGGCCTGGTGGCGGGCATCGTCAAGCTCGACGACCTGGGCCTGTACCTGAGCGCCCGCCGCGCCGCGCTGGCCGCCTGGCTCGGCAAGCGCATCGTGGCGGCCGCGCCCTATCTGATGAAGACCTTGTCGGTGGTGGGCACCGCCGCCATGTTCATGGTCGGCGGCGGCATCCTGACGCACGGCATCGCGCCGCTGGGCGCGGCCATCGAACACGTCGCGGCGGCCAGCGGCGGCGGCTTGCTGCCGCCCTTGGTGTCGACCTTGCTCAGCGCCGTGTTCGGCATCGTCGCGGGGGCGGTGACGCTGGGCGTGGTCGCTGGCGTCAAGCGCCTGTTGGGCAAATAGCGGCGCCGTGATCCCGCCATGAACGCGCGGGTTCAGCCCGCCGTGCCGCCGGCACATGCGCCGAAGGGGCGCCGCACGCGCCGGCGCCCGATCAATACGCCAGCGACGCCTGCAGGTACACCGTGCGCGGCATGCCCACGTACTTGCCCGCGTTGTTGTCGGTGGAGCGCGTGAAGTAGCGCTTGTCGAACAGGTTCTTCACCCCCAGCGCGATGTTCAGGTTGTGCATCTGCTTGCCGAAGTCGTAGGCGGCGCGCACGTGCACCGTGCCGTAGCCCGGGATGTCGCCGTAGGCGCCGTTGGCGCTTTCCTCGGTCTGGTAGCGGGCGCCGGGATCGGGCGCGCCGGGCGACCGCTGCTTGGACTGCAGGAAGGTGTCGACGTTGAAGGTCCACTGGTTGCGCGTGTAGCGCGCGCCCAGCGAGGCCACGTTGCGCGAATAGAAGGGCAGGTCGCGGCCCTCGAACACGCCGGCCTTGTAGGTGGCCTGGGTGTAGGTATAGGTGCCGTACAGCGACAGGCCCGACAGCGCCGCCGACAGTTCGCCCAGGTCGTACGACAGCCCGGTTTCCAGGCCGCGGTGGCGGGTGGCGCCCAGGTTGGTCCAGGCGTCCGAACCGCCGTTGGTGCCGCCGCGCAGCTGCAGTTCGTCGTCGAAGTCGATGTTGAACAGCGTCAGCTCGCCCTTCCAGCCGCCACCATTGAAATGCGTGCCGACTTCATAGGTGGTGGCCTTTTCCGGATGCAGGCCGTTGGTGGTCGAGGCGATCTGAAAGTACTGCAGCGGGCCGAATGACTGGCCGGCGTTGGCGAACACGCTCCATTGTTCGCTGACGTGGTAGACCACCGACAGCGAGGGCAGGGGTTCTTCGGACTTGATGCTGGTATGGGTCCTGGCCGCGGGATTGGACTTGTCGTTCAGGAACGAGTCGATGAATTCATAGCGCACGCCCGGCGTGATGGTCCAGTTGCCGACATTGATGGTGTCGTCGATGTAGACCGCATGCGCCGTGGTGCCGCCGGTGCGGTACTGGTACTGCGGATTCGGGGCATCGAGCGGGTCGAAGCCGCCGTCCGGCACGTAGAACGCGGTGCGCGAGGCGCGCTCGTCGCTGGCTTCCTTCAGGTAGCGGTAGCCCACGCTGATCTCCTGCGTCACGTCGGCGCCGCGAAACAGGCGCGAATAGCGCGGCTCGATCGCGAAGGTGTGATAGTTGCGCGGGTTGAAGGTCAGGCGGCGCTTGCCGGCGTTGGCGCCGGTGCCCTCCGTTTCGATGCTGCTGCCGCGGAAGCTGTCGGTGTAGTACGTCAGCAGCTCGAACTTATTGATGCCGTCGTCGTGGTTGTAGCGGAACGAGGCGTCGGTGCGGCGGCCGGTGAAACTGTCGTACGGCCGGGTGGACTGGAACGGGTCCTCGGAATACTGCCTGGTGGTCAACCCGCCGGGCATGCCGGCGCGGCCTTCGTAGTGATGCAGCGCGGCCGACACGCTGTCGTCGGCGCCGATGCGATAGGTGCCCTTGAGCATCACGTCATCGATGTCCACACGGTCGTTGCTTTCACGAAAGCCGTTGCCGTGCGTGCCTGAATACAGCAGGGCGCCGCCCAGGCCCCGCTCATTGGTGCCGCCGATGAACGCGCTGGGCGAGGTCTTCACACCGCCGTGGCTGTACATGTCGGTCTCGACCGTGGCGTCGGCGGTGAAGTCCCCCGGAATCGCGCGCGTCACGAAGTTGATGATGCCGCCCACGTTCTGCGGGCCATAGCGCACCGAGCCCGCGCCGCGCACCACGTCCACCGCCGACAGGTTGCCCAGCGACACCGGCGCCATCGACAACTGCGGCTGGCCATAGGGCGCCACCGCCAGCGGAATGCCGTCCATCAGAATGGTCGAGCGCGGCGACAGGCGCGAGGTCAGCCCGCGCACGCCCACGTTCAACGACACATCGCTGCCGCCCGTGCCATTGCTTTCCTGCACCTGCACGCCCGGCACCCGGCGCAACACATCGCGCACGTTGGTCGCGCCGGTATCCTGGAACGACGAACGCTCGATGATCGTGCGCGCGCCGCCGTGTTCAAGCACCTTTTCTTCATTGGGGTTGTCCAGCCAGTCGCCCACGACGCTGATCGCGCCCAGGGTGTTGTCGGCGGGCGCGGCGTCTGCCGCGGTCTGCGCCTGGCTGTGGGCGGCCAGCGTCAACATGGCCAGCGCGAGCGCCAGGCGTCGCGGGGGAAAAGGAATCGGCATCGGAAGTCCAGGAAGCGGGGAAGGGCGCTCGTCATTAATACGAGCGTCAATCACATTGAGAATCTTTACGAGTCCGGCACGGACGTCAGCCAGGGTGGATGCATGAGCCGAGTAGGGCGCTGTCGGACCGGCCCGAAATATATCAAAAATTGGCGCCAATCCAAACGGGGTAAATTGGGGCCGTGGCAAAAACACGCCATGGCCCGCCAGGCCCGCGTGCCGGACAGCGCGCGCCAGCGCCGCATCGAATCCGTATAAGATGTGAAATTGGCGCCAATTTTCAGGCTGGAACAATCATGGACACACTCGATCAGCAATTGCTGGGTCTGTTGCGCGCCGACGCTCGCGCAACCGTCGCGACCCTGGCCAAGAAGCTCGACGTATCAAGGGGCACCGTCAACAACCGCATCGCCCGCATGGAAGACGAGGGCATCATCGTCGGCTACACCGTCCGGCTGCGCCCCGAGTCCCAACCCGACCAGATCGGCGCCTGGATGAACATCGCCGTCGACGGCAACGAAACCCGCCGCGTCGTCAGCATCCTCCTGGGCGATCCCGCCGTCGTCGCCCTGCACGACACCAACGGCCGCTGGGACCTGCTGGCCGAACTGCGCGTCGCCAACATCGAGGAAATGTCCCGCGTCCTGGACCGCGTCCGTCTCATCAAGGCCATCTCCGCCACGGAAACCAGCATCCATCTGAAAAGCTACAAGCTCGATTGAGTCGACCGCGATCTTTTCGACTTTCCTACTTAGAGCGGCGAATAGCCGCTCTTGTCTCTGCCCTTCCTGTTGACGACGCCTACGTCATCTCCGCAAACCCGGACGCCGACGCCGCACCACTGAACGCCCAAAAAGGCCGCCCGCGCGGCCGCCTTGGGCGACCCCGCAAGATCTTCCATCGAACAAACCAGCGTCGCCGCGAAGCCCAAGCACGCAAGACTCCCCAGCGGCGCTTCGCTTGACACTGACGCAGCGTGGTGGCCGGGCCGGGCGGAGGGCGGGGCGTGTAGATGCGCCCGAGGGAATCTGAAGGAGCAGCCGAAGGCTGTGACGAAGATGACGAAGGGGCAGTCCGGAGCGAACGCTCCGGACCGCAATCGTAGCCCCGCCCTCCGCCCGGCCCGGGCACCACGCGTCAAAAGAACTACTGACCTGGCCGCCCGCCCCCTCCGAGCGACAAACCCCCCGGTTAGGGATTCCCCCCGCTTGCCCCAACCCAAACCTGGTTCCTAAAATTGGCGCCAATTTAGTCAAACATCCCCCGCCCGCAACACCCCCCGGCACACCCCGCCCGGGAATCGAGGAAACCATGCAGTCCACCGCAGCACCCGCCCTGGCCCCCGACGCCGCCCGCGCCCGCGCCATCTACGACCTCGGCCACAGCACCGTCTTCGCCTCGCGCACCGACCCGCGCTTCTCGTACTGCATGTACGTCCCCCCGCATATCGATCAGGCCAAGCACCCCATGGAGCTGGTCGTGATCATGCACGGCACCGGCCGCGCCTTCGTCGAATACCGCGATGCCTTCGCCGAATTCGCCCGCTGGAACGACTGCATCGTGCTGTGCCCGCTGTTTCCCGTCAGCCCGCTCGGCGACGGCAACCGCGACGGCTTCAAGCAACTGCGCGAGGGCGACATCCGCTACGACCACATCCTGCAAGGCATGGTCGCCGAAGTCGGCGAGAAATTCGGCCGCGACTTCACCCGCTTCGCCCTGTTCGGCTATTCCGGCGGCGGCCAGTTCGTCAACCGCTACGCCCTGCTGCATCCCGAAACCCTGTGGGCCGTGTCGATCGGCGCGCCCGGCTCGGTCACGCTGCTCGATCCCGCCCAGGACTGGTGGGTCGGCGTGCGCGACGCCGAGGCCCGCTTCGGCAAGGGCGTCGACATCGACGCCCTGCGCCAGGTCGCGGTGCACATGATCGTCGGCAAGGCCGACCTGGAGACCTGGGAGATCACCCACCGCGAAGGCGGCAAGTTCTTCATGCCCGGCGCCAACTCCGCTGGCGCCACCCGTCCCGAGCGCCTGGAATCGCTGCGCCGCTCGTTCGAGGCCGCCGGCGTCAAGGCCGTGCTGGACGTGGTCGACAACGTGCCGCACGACGGCCTGAAGTGCGTCGGCCAGGTGCAGGACTTCCTGGCCGCCGAACTGCGCAAGCTGCGCAATGAATAACGTCGACAACCAGACCGGCCGCCGGCGCGCCTGCGCCTGTCGGCCGCGATAGGAGAGGGCCATGTTGCGTTTCGCGCTATCCCGTATCGTCATGGCCATTCCGACACTGCTGATCGTGGCGGTGGCGGTGTTCGTCATGATCCGCCTGATTCCCGGCGACCCCGCGCAACTGCTGCTGGGCGACCTGGCCACGCCGGCGGCCCTGGCCGACCTGCGCGCGCGGCTGGGCCTGGACCAGACTTGGCCTACCCAGTTCGGCATCTGGTTCGGCAACATGCTGCATGGCGACCTGGGTTCGTCCATCAACACCGGCCAGCCCGTGCTGCCGCTGGTGTGGGACCGCTTCCTGATCAGCGGCCGCGTGGTGCTGGTGGCCGTGCTGTTCGCCGCCCTGGTGGCCGTGCCCGCCGGCATGATCGCCGCGTGGAAGCAGAACAAGGCGCCCGACCTGATCCTGGTCGGCGCCGCCACGCTGCTGGTGTCCATTCCCACCTTCTGGCTCGGCCTGCTGCTGCTGATCTTCTTCGGCTTGAAGCTGCAATGGCTGCCGGTGGTGGGCTACGTGTCGATCGGCGAAGACTGGAAGGCCGGCCTGCTGTACCTGGCCATGCCGATCCTGACGCTGTTCCTGCACGAGATCGGCGTGCTGATGCGCATGGCGCGCGCCAGCACCCTGGAAGTGCTGCGGCTGGACTACATCACCCACGCCCGCGCCAAGGGCCTGTCGGAATCCGCGGTGCTGATGCGCCACGCCTTCCGCAACGCCTTCGGCCCCACCTGGACCCTGATCGGCCTGGTGCTGGGCAACCTGCTCGGCGGCATCGCCGTGGTCGAAACCGTGTTCACCATTCCCGGCCTGGGCCGCCTGCTGGTGGACTCGATCTTCGCCCGCGACTATCCCGTGATCCAGGGCTGCCTGCTGTTCGTGGGCGTGATCTACGTGATCGTCAACCTGCTGATCGACCTCTGCTATCCCATCTTCGACCCGAGAGTGACCGCCGAATGAAAAAGCGAATTGCAGCTAACGCGCTGGTGGGCGGCGTGATCGTGGCGGCGATGCTCGTCGCGGCCATCATGGGCGCCTTCTGGACGCCGCACGACCCGCTCAAGATCAACTTCGTGGCGCGCCTGAAGCCGCCCGGCGGCGACTTCCTGCTGGGCACCGACGAGTTCGGCCGCGATGAACTGTCGCGCCTGCTGGCCGGCGCCTCCAGCAGCGTCTGGATCAGCCTGCTGACGGTGGGCTTCGCCATCGTCGCCGGCACCATCGTCGGCACCCTGACCGGCTTCGTGCGCGGCTGGACCGACCGCATCATCATGGCCTTCAACAACGCGCTGCTGGCCTTTCCCGGCCTGTTGCTGGCGCTGGGCCTGCTGGCGGTGGTCGGCGCCAACAAGTACGGCATCATCCTGGCGCTGGGCCTGGCCTATACGCCGTCGGTGACGCGCATCGTGCGCGGCACGGTGCTGTCGCTGCGCGAGAAGGAGTTCATCGAATCCTCGCGCGTGCTGGGCAACTCCGAGATCTACACCATGGTGCGCCACGTGCTGCCCAACTGCGTCGCGCCGTTGACGGTGCTGGCCACCTCGATGTTCGGCTGGGTGATCCTGGCGGAAAGCGCGCTGTCCTTCCTGGGCCTGGGCGTGCCGCCGCCCGCGCCCACCTGGGGCAACATGCTGGCCGCCGCCCGCCCGTTCATGGCGCAGGCGTCGTACCTTTCCATTCTTCCCGGCCTGGCCATCGCGCTCGCGCTGCTCGGGATCAACCTGCTGGGCGACGCGGTGCGTGACCGCCTCGATCCCCGCATGAGGGGCGTGCAATGAGCGCACTGGTTACCGTATCGAATCTGTCCCTGACCGTCGGCCGCGGCGGTCGCGAGATCGTCGGCGGCGTGTCCTTCGAGGTGGCGCCGGGCGAAATGGTCGGCATCGTCGGCGAGTCCGGCAGCGGCAAGACCCAGGCGGCGCGCGCCATCATGGGCCTGACGCCGCCGCCGCTGGTGGTGGCCGGCGGCTCGATCCGCTTCGAAGGCGTGGAAGTCACCCAGGCACGCCCGGCCGCGCTGCGCAAGCTGCGCGGCGCGCGCATCGGCATGGTGTTCCAGGAACCCATGACCTCGCTCAACCCGTCCATGCCCATCGGGCGCCAGCTGGACGAGGGCCTCAAGCTGCATCGCCGCGACCTGTCGACCGCGCAGCGCCGTGAACGCATCCTGGAGATGCTGCGCCGCGTCGGCATCCGCGACCCCAAGGCCGCCGTCGAGGCCTGGCCGCACGAGTTCTCGGGCGGCATGCGCCAGCGCATGATGCTGGCCTCGGTGATGCTGCTGGAGCCGGCGCTGCTGATCGCCGACGAGCCCACCACCGCGCTCGACGCGGTGGTGCAGCGCGACGTGCTGGAACTGATGGTCGACCTGACGCGCGAGCACAATACCGCCGTGCTGATGATCAGCCATGACCTGCCGATGGTGGCGCGCTACACCGAGCGCATGGTGGTGATGCAGCACGGCAAGGTGCTGGAAACCGGCACCACCGCCGGCATCCTCGAACGCCCGCAACATCCCTACACCCGCAAGCTGCTGGACGCCATGCCGCGCCGCCTGCCGGCGCGCGCGCCGATCCAGGAAGCGCCCATTGTCGAGGTCCGGAACCTGGTGGTCGACTACGCCGGCCACCAGCGCCTGTTCTCGCGCACCGGCGCCAAGCGCGCGCTCAACGGCATCGACCTGCACGTCAAGCCGCGCGAAGTGGTGGCGGTGGTGGGCGGCTCGGGTTCCGGCAAGACCACGCTGGGCCGCGCCATCGCCGGCCTGCTGGCGCCGACATCAGGCCAGATCCTGTTCCGCGACCAGCCGGTCAGCCGCCGCTCGCCGGCCTGGCGCGACTACCGCCTGAACTGCCAGATGGTGTTCCAGGACCCATACTCGTCGCTCGACCCGCGCATGACCATTGGCCAACTGGTGGGCGAAGGCCTGCGTATGCTGGTCGACATGCCGGCGGTCGACAAGCGCCGCCGCGTGGACGAGGTGCTGGCCGAAGTTGGCCTGGGTTCGGAATACGCCAAGCGCTTTCCGCACGAACTGTCGGGCGGCCAGCGCCAGCGCGTCGCCATCGCCCGGGCGGTGGTGCGCCGGCCGTCCTTCGTCATTGCCGACGAGCCGGTGTCGGCGCTGGACGTGACGGTGCGGGCGCAGGTGCTGGACCTGTTCGCCGACCTGCAGGAACGCCACGGCTTTTCGTGTCTGTTCATCAGCCACGACCTGGGCGTGGTGGAGCAGGTGGCCGACCGGGTGGTGGTGATGCGCGACGGCGGCATCGTGGAACAAGGCTCGCGCGACACGGTGTTCGACCGGCCGCGCGAGGAATACACCCGCAGCCTGCTGTCGGCGATTCCGGCCCTGGAATCGACCGAAACCGGCGGTGTGCGCCTGCGCTGGCGCCTGGACCAGCCGGAGCCCTCGCGGGCCATGGCCTGACGGGGCGGGGCCGCGCCGCGCGGGCTTACCGTTGCGGCGCGGACTTACGCATAAAATACGCGGTTTGGATTAGATTCACGGGAGTGGTCCATGCCGAAAGCGGCGGCGACACAGCCGGGCCTGGTTGACCGTATTGCCCTGGATATTCAATCGGGGGTATACGGCCCTGGCGCATGGCTGAAACAGATCGACCTGCAGGAACGCTACGGCGCCAAGCGCCTGGACGTGCGGCGGGCGCTCGACCAATTGACGGCCAAGCGGCTGATCGCGCACATCCCCAACCGGGGCTATCACGTCTATACGATGGACCCGGACCAGCACCTGCAGATCCGCGATATCCGGGTGCTGCTGGAAACCGGCGCGGCGGCGGACCTCATGCCGAACGTCACCGCCGCCAAGGTGCGCGCCCTGCGCGCGCTGGCCGAGCGCTTCGCCAAGCTGTTGCAGGACGGCACGCTGCTGGAACAGTACGAGGTCAACCTGGCCTTCCATGCCGGCATGTACGACATGTGTTCCAACCGTGAGCTGGCCGCCCTGATCCAGGAAACCCGGGCGCGCGGCCCGGCGGCGCCGGCCAAGGAATGGGTGACGCGGTCGCGCATCGAGATCTCGGCGCGCGAGCATTTCGACATGGTCGAGGCGCTGGAAGCGCGCGACGTCAAGCGCCTGCAGAAAATCATCGCCCAGCACGTCGGCCAGGACATTTCCTGACCCGACAGCGCCCGGCACGCGCGGCGGCCTTCCTGCAAAGGAGGCCGCCGCGCTCGTTTCCGGGCCGCTTTCAGGGATACCCCGGATACCGCGACCGCCACAAGCCTTCATAATGGGTAGCTATTTTTGGCGCCAATATAGTTATGAATCCGGCGTCGCATGCCCCCGGGGGAGTTCCTGCAATGCACCACCATCCTGTTTCCCGCGCGCTCGCGCTCAGCCTGGCCCTGGCCGCCGCGGGCGCGGCCCAGGCCGCTACCCTGACCATTGCCCAGCCGGCCGACATCCGCTCGACCAATCCGGGCGTGAACCGCGACAACACCACCGACGGCGTGGTGCTGAACATGGTGGAGGGCCTGGTTGGCTACCGGGAGAATGGCACGGTGGCGCCGCTGCTGGCCAAGTCGGTCGACCTGTCCGAAGACGGCCTGACTTACACCTTCAAGTTGCGCGACGGCGTCAAGTTCCACAACGGCGCGCCGTTGACGTCGGCCGACGTGCTGTGGAGCTGGCAGCGCTACATGGATCCGAAGACGGACTGGCGCTGCCGCAGCGACTTCGACGGCCGCAACGGACTGAAGGTGACGGACGTGTCGGCGCCGGACGCGCAGACGGTGGTCATGAAGATCGACCGCAAGTCGGCGGTGTTCCTGGATTCGCTCGCGCGCACCGATTGCGGCATGACGGCTATCTTGAGCAAGGATTCGGTCAACGCCGATGGCTCGTGGAAGCAGCCGGTCGGCACCGGTCCGTACCAGTTCAAGGAATGGAAGCGCGGCGAGTACGTGTTGTTGACGGCGTTCAAGGATTACGTGTCGCCCGGCGCCGGCGACAAGCCGGACGGCTACGTCGGCGCCAAGCGCCCGCTGGCCGACGAGGTGCGCTTCCTGGTGGTGCCGGACCCATCGACGGCCAAGGCCGGCCTGGTGTCGGGCGCGATCGACGCCAGCCAGATCACCATTACCGACGTGGCCGAGCTGAAGAACAATGCGGCGGTGTCGGTGATGAGCCCGCACGACGCGACCAAGCACACGCTGCTGTTCCAGACGCAGGATCCGGTGCTCAAGAACGTCAAGCTGCGCCAGGCGATCGCGGCGGCGCTGGACATTCCGCAGGTGGTGGCGGCGGCTTCCGAGGGCCTGGGGCAGCTGAACAATTCGGCGGTGTATGCCGGCTCGGCCTATTACCAGGAAGCCGAGAAGCGCACCTACAAATACGATCCGGCGCGCGCGCAGCAGTTGCTCAAGGAAGCGGGCTACAAGGGCGAGCCGATCGTGATCTACGCCAACAAGCGCGCGCACGTGCCGAGCTATCAGGTGGCGGTGATCGCGCAGGCGATGATGCAGGCAGTGGGCATCAATGCCAAGATCGAGGTGCTGGAATGGGCCACGCAGCTGGACCGCTACAACACGGGCAAGTACCAGATCAGTTCGTTCACGTTCTCGTCGCGCATCGATCCGGCGCTGAGCTTCGAGCAGTTCGCGGGCGACAAGAGCAAGCAGCCGCGCAAGGTCTGGGATGATCCGGCGGCGCAGAAGCTGATCGACGAGAGTTTCCTGGAGTCGGATCCGGACAAGCGGCAGAAGCTGTTTGACCAGCTGCATGCGTTGATGCTGGAGCAGACGCCTCTTCTGGTGCTTTATAACGGGGCGGATGCCTGGGCTACCAACAAGCGGGTGCAGGGGTTTTCGGTTTGGGAGGGGAAGCCGCGGGCTTGGGAGACCAAGGTTGTAGGCAAGTAAGTAGGTGTTTTGTATGGGGCGGTCTTGTTTATGGGGCCGTCCGGGGCGGCGTTGGCCTGGCGTGCGCGGGGCTACGATTGCGGTCCGGAGCCTTCGCTCCGGACTGCCCCTGCGTCAACCTCGTTGCCGCCTGCGGCGGCTGCCTTCGGTTTCCCTCGGGCGCATCTACACGCCCCGCGCACGCCAGGCCAACGCCGCCCCGGACTCCACCGTTGAAACTTGACGGCTGCCGGGGCGGTTTTTTTTGCTTGGGGTTCCTGGCTGCAACGGTGTGTGGGGGGAGGGTCTTGCGGGGCCCGCTCAAAGCCGGCCGCGCGGGCGGCCTTTTTGAGCTTACGTGGTGTCTTGCGGTTGGCGTTGGCGCTGCGTGCGGGGAGGAGGTGATGGCTGCCGCTGTCTTCCATCATGCGTGCAATGCAAAGAGGCCGCTTTCGCGGCCTCTTCGTTCTTGCGTCGACGTGGCGGGTTACTTCGCGACGCGTTCCACTTCCCAGGCGCGCGGCTTCTTGACGGCCCAGGGGGTGTAGCCCTTGATATCGCTGCGGAAGGCGCCGATGTCCAGGCCGTTGTAGAGCGGGATGCTGGGGACGTCGGCCAGGAACAGCTTGTGCAGCTGGTCGAAGGCGGCTTGGCGCTTGGCGTGGTCGGTGTCGACCGAGGCGGCGTCCAGGAGCTTCTGGGCGTCGGGGTTGTCCCAGACCTTGCGCGGTTGCCTGGCCTTGTCGCCGGTGACCATTTCGTAGTTCAGCGCCGCGTCCAGGCGGGCGGAGTACGGGAAGGTCATCATCTGGTAGGTGCCGGCGTTGTAGCGGTCGAGCTGGGTGGCCCATTCGGACACGGACAGCTTGGCGTTGATGCCGACGGCCTGCAGCATGGCCTGGATGATGACGGCGGAGTTGTACGACTGGGGATAGCGCTTGGTGGTGATCAGTTCGATCTCCTGGCCCTTGTAGCCGGCTTCCTTGAGCAGCTTCTGGGACAGCGCGGGGTCGTATTTCCAGCCTTCCTTCTGCGTCGCATCGTTGTACGGCGAGACCAGCGGGACGATGGAGTTGTTGGGCTTGGCCAGGCCTTCGGTGACGGCGGCGGCCAACTGGTCGTAGTCGATGGCGTGGGCCAGGGCCTGGCGCAGCTTGGGATTGGACAGCAGCGGGTCCCGGGTCTGCAGCAGCAACGCGGTCATGCTCATGACGGGCGCGTAGGCGACCTTGACGTTGGGGGTGCCTTGCAGCACCGGCACGTCGTTGTTGGAGACGTCCTCGATGATGTCGATGTTGCCGCGTTGCAGGGCGGCCTTGGCGGTGGAGTCGTCGGGCACGATGACGAAGCGCACTTCATCGACCAGGGGGCGCTTGGAACCGGTGTAGCCGTCGCGCTTGCCGTCGCGGTTGGCGTAGTCGGCGAACCGGGTCAGGCGCACGTATTCGCCGCGCTTCCATTCGGCGAAGGCGAAGGGGCCGGTGCCGATGGGCTTGTCCCAGGTGCCGTCGGCCTTGACCGAGGCTTGCTGCAGGATGCCGGTGCCGCCGCAGTCGGCGCGCGCCAGCGAGGCCAGGAACAGGCTGCTGGGTTTTTCCAGGTGATAGACCACGGTCTGGGCGTCGGGCGCCTCGACGCCGGTGACCTTGACGGTGCCGCGGCCATCGAATTCGCTGGCGCAGCGCCAGCCGGAGTTGGCGGCGGTGTAGTGCCGCCAGGTCCAGAGCACGTCGGCGGAGGTCAGCGGCGCGCCGTTGTGGAACTTGACGCCCTGGCGCAGCTTGAAGGTGTAGGTCTTGCCGTCGGGGCTGATGTCGATGGATTCGGCCAGCAGCGGGCGCACTTCGGCATCCTCGCCGTAGGCCACAAGGCCCTCGACGATGTGCAGCACCACCGCGTCGCTGTTGCTGTCGCGGTTCACGCCCGGCTCGGTCGAGCGGATGTCGGCGGTGAACGAGATGCGCAGCGGCGCCGGCGCCTGGGCGCAGGCGGTCCCGGCCAGCGCGCCCAGCGCCAGGGCAACCGCGGTATTCAGGAGTTTGGTTTTCATCGATGCGTTTCCACGGGTTGCATGGGCGGCCGGGCAGGCCGGCCGCCGCCAACGGTTCAAGGGGCCGGGAGCGTTCAGGCCGCGGCCAGCAGTTCCGGCTCGGCGTCCAGGCTGTAGCGGGTGAAGGTGCGATTCAGCGCCGGCAGCGGCGCCACTTCCATCAGGCCGGCGGCCGGCTCCATGACGACCATGGCCACCGTGGCCGACAGGTTGTCGTGGCTGCCGGGGCGCGGCGGGCGGCAGACCGAGTAGGGCGTGCCGAAGTCGTCGAACAGCGCGCGCTTGAGGTCCGCGCGCGTCAGCTTGTCCTTTTCGTTCAGCAGGCGGCGTACGCGCCAGTCGCGGTAGGCGCTTTCCGGAGTGCTGGCGCGGCCGGTGTCGCGCAGCTTGCCCAGGGCGACTTCGCTGACCCAATGGTTAGCGTGCACGATCAGGTCATCGGCGCCCGGGTAGATCGGGAAGGCTTCATCGGTGGTGCATTCGTAGTCCACGCCGAAGCCCGCGGCCATGCCGATCATGATGTTGTTCGAGCACGACTTCGGGGTGGTGCTGACGGCCTTGATGGCCAGCGCGAAGTGCTCCTGTTCCAGCACCTTGCGGCGGATCAGCGACAGCGGCACGCCCAACTGCCGGAAGTCGCGGTCGGATTCCAGGTAGTTGGCGGTGATCGACACGCCGGCGCTGTTCAGGCCGCTGCGGGCCAGGCCGCCGGCTTCGACGAAGGTCAGGATGTCGGGACCGTTGTCGTTGCGCACGCGCAGCACGATGGCGGTTTCGGCGCATTCGGCGCGCCAGTCCCAGTTCTGGCCGTGGATCAGGCGGCCGTTGGCCGAGCGGGTCGGCAGGATCAGGGCGCCGGTGCAGCCGTCACCGGGTTCGAGTTCGGCGGCCTTCTTCTTTTCGGCGCGGGCCTTGGCGATGACTTCGGTGCGGGCGTTGACCATCACGATGTCTTCGAACGGCACGTCGGCGCCGGCGGCGATGCCGCGCATTTCCTCGAGGTAGTGCGGCGCGAAGTTCTCGATCTCGCGCGCGAAGCTCTCGATCAGGCGGCTGCGCGCCATGGCGTCGTAACCCAGGTCGACCAGCGTCTGGCCGTACATGGCGGCGCTCTTGCGCACGCGGTCGGCGGCCTGCTGGCCATAGGCGCGGCCGCGGGCCTCGGGAGTACCGGAGACCGATACGAACGGGAATTGGGTGATCTGGGTCATGGACGGATAGCGGCGCGAGGCGCCGTGAGGTCAGGGAAGGGGAGAATGTTGCAAAAATATTAGCTTATTTTGGCGCCAATATTACCGAGGGTTTGCCCGAGGATGAAGCGCTGGCACGACGTGAGCGCAAACCGCCGCCACATTGCGGGGGTGCCGCCCGCCGGGCGGGCGGACAGGCCGTGTCGGCAGGGGCGCGCAGCATCGTCAGGGGCCCGCCGCGTGTTCGCGCGCCAGATCGCCGCAGCGCGCAAAGCCGGCGCCGGCGACGCGCAAGCGGTCGAGCAGCCGCTCGACCATCTGCAGCCGCGCGGCGCGTCCCACGCCGTTGTCGGCGCGCGGGTGCAGCGTCAGGCAGGCGTAGCCCTCGGCGGCGAGCAGGGCTTCGCCCTGTTCAGCCAGGTGCGCATAGGCGCGGTCCTGGGTGACGCGGCGGCTGAAATGGCTGGCGTCGCACAGGCCTTCGCTCCAGGGCAGTTCGACCATGCCCGGCGCGCCGTCGGCGTCCAGCGCGTAGGGCGCGTCGTCGTCGATGGCGCTGCTGTCATAGCGGTAGCCCAGCTCGCGCAGCAGCGGCAGGGTGCGCGGGCTGAAGCCGCCGCCGGTCCAGCGAAAGCCCTGCGGCGCCTGGCCCGTCAGCGCAGTCAGGCGGTCGCGGCCGCGTTGCAGCACGTCGGCCTCGCGCTCGCCCAGCGTGGCCAGGTCTTCGAAGGCGTTGCCCTGCGAGGCGGCCTCATGGCCGTCGCGCAGGCTCTGTTCCAGCAGGTCGCGGCAGCGTTCGGCCTCGAAGGCCGGCCAGAACAGGGTGGCGCGGATCTGCTGGCGCCGCAGCATGTCCAGCACCCGTGCCAGACCACCGCCATAGGCGTAGCGGCCGTGACCGTCGCGGCCGTGCAGTTCGTGTTCCGGGCGGGTGGCGGCTTCGGGGCCGACCCCCTGCACGTTGAGGGTGACCAGTACGGTTTTGGTGGCCATCATGCGGTTCTCCAGGCGTCGGGGTGGGCCAGGCAGTGGCGGGCCAGCGCATCCAGCGTCATGCAGTGCACGTCCGGCTGGGCGCCGACGTAGGCCAGGAAGCGGTCCATGGCGGCGGCGCGCGCTGGCGTGCCGGAGCCGCCGGCGGCCTTCGGGTGCACCGTCAGGTGGATGTAGCCCTCGGCCTGGCGCAGCGCCTCGAATTCCTCGATCCAGTTGTCGCAGGCCTCGGCGGCCAGGCTGTGGCCGGTGAAATAGAACGGATAGTCGTCCAGCGACACCGTGTTGTTCGGCAGCATGACGAAGTCGTCGTCGCCGTCGGCCGGCAGGTAGGGGCGGTCGCGGTCCTTTTCGCTGGCGTCATAGCGGTAGCCGAGCCGCCTTAGCGTGGGCAGGGTGCGGTGGCTCTTGCGGCCCGACGGCGAACACCAGCCCACCGGCGTCACGCCCAGCCGCTGCTGGATCAGGCTGTGGGTCTTCTCCAGCAACGCGGGCTCGTCCTCGCCAAGGTCCCAGGCTTCGTGCAGGTAGCCGTGGGCGGCGATCTCGTGGCCGGCGGCCAGGATGGCGCGGAAGGTGTCCGGGTAATGCTCGACGTCGTAGCCGCAGGCGAAGAAGGTCGCCGGCATGGCGTGGCGCGCCAGGATCTCCAGGTGGCGCGGCACGCCGCGGCGGATGGCGTAGCGGCCGGCGGTATGGATGCCCCCGCTGGGAAACTGCTTGCGGCCGACCTCGACGGCGGGGCCGTCGACGTGCACGGTCACGCAAACCACGGCGCGCACCGGCGGGGCCGATGGCGCGCGCCGGCCCTCGGCGCGCAGTTCATGGTCGAGCGCCAGCCAGGGATTGGCGGCGGCGTCCAGCGGGACGCCATAGGGAATGGCTTGCATCAGGTGGCCTTGATATTGGCGTTCTTGATCAGGGTGCGCCATTTCTCGCTTTCGGTGGCGACGAAACGGCGCAGTTCTTCCGGCGTGCCGCCGTGCAGTTCCAGCCCGTTCTGCGTCAGCTGCGCCAGGGCGGGTTGCTTGAGCGCGCTCTGCACCGCGCCGTTGAGCGTCTGGACGATGGCCGGCGGCGTGCCGGCGGGCACGAACACGCCGTTCCAGCCGATCGCCTGATAGCCCGGATAGCCGGACTCGGCCACCGTCGGCACGTCGGGCAGGGCAGGCGAACGCGCGGCGGACGTCACCGCCAGCGGACGTGATTTGCCGCCCTGGATGAATTGCTGCTGGTTGATCACCACGTCCATCAGCACCGGGAACTGGCCGCCCAGGAAATCGTTGACCGCCGCCGCCGCGCCCTTGTAGGGCACGCCGGGCAGGTCGAGACCGGCCGTGGCCTTGAGCAGTTCCATCGCCAGGTGCGCCGAGCTGCCGTTCTGCGTGATGCCGTAGAAGTACTTGCCGGGGTTGGCCTTGATGAGGGCGACGAACTCCTGCAGGGTCCTGGCCGGGAACGACGGATGCACCACCAGCACGTTGTTGTAGTAGCAGACCATCGAGACCGGCTCGAAGTCCTTGATGGGGTCGTACGCGATGTTCTCGTACAGGCTCTGGTTCACGGTGTGGGTGCCGGTGGAGCCGAGCGCGACGGTGTAGCCGTCAGGCGCCGAACGCGCCGCCTGCTGGGTGCCGATGATGCCGGCCGCGCCGCCCTTGTTGATCACCACCACGCTCTGCTTGAGCGCTTCGCCGATGCCCTGGGCCAGCGGCCGCGCCACCAGGTCGGTGCCGCCGCCCGCCGGGAACGGCACGATGAACTGGATCGGGTGTTCCGACGGGTAGCCGGCCGCGCGGGCCAGGCCGGGACGGGCGAACGCGGCGCCCGCCAACGAGGCGGCCGACGCCGCCATGAATTGCCGGCGGTTGATGCCGCCGGGCCTGCTGCTGGACTGCTTCATGCGATTTCCCCTTGGATGTGCATGCCGGGCGAGGCGGGCCGCGGACTTTTCGCTGTCCGCTGGTCTGCTGCTTTAGTATCATTATTCGATAAAAAACAATCTTAGCCAATTAGTTTTTATCTATAAATGATAAAAATACAGAAGTTGATAGTATGGATCCAAGTGCCTCGCATGGGCTGATAGCAGGGGGTTATGGCGCCTTAGGGTTCCGGGATCGCTGTGATACGCTGCGCCGATTCCGCCTCGCCCGATGTCCGCCGATTCCATGTCCACCCTGAAGCGCGCCCTCGCGATCCTCGACCTCTTCAGCCTGGCCACGCCGGTGCTGACGGCCGAAGAGATCATCTCCAAGCTGTCCTATTCAGCGCCCACCGGTTACCGCTACATCCGCGACCTGTCGGACCTGGGCTACCTGCTGCGCATGACGGGCGGCGGCTACAAGCTGGGACCGCGCATCATCGAGCTGGACCATCTCATCATCGACGGCGATCCGGTGCTGGGCGTGGCCCGTCCGATCATGCGAGAGGTCGTGGACCAGGTCGGCGGGGACGTGCTGCTCAGCGTCATCCACGGCCTGCGGATCCTCAACATCCACCACGAGCGCGGTCCCGACGCGCTCGGCATCCCGCACGGCCGCGGCCGCGCCCACCCGCTGTTTCGGGGCGCCACCGCCAAGACCATCCTCGCGTTCCTGCCGCGCAAGGACCAGCGCAAACTCTACGAAGGGCATGCCGCCGACGTCGAGGCCGCGGGCCTGGGCGCGACGCAGGCCGAGTTCATCCGCCACCTGGACGAGATCCGGGTGCGGGGGGCGTATCTGGGGGTGGGCGAGATTTCGCCGGAACGCGCCGGCATCGCGGTGCCGGTGTTCCAGGAAGACCGGCGGGTCTTCGGCGCGCTGACCGTGACCTTCCTGGCGACCCGGCTCAACACCATCGCGCAGGACAAGACCACGGCGCTGCTGCAGGCGGCGGCGCGGCGCATCGAGTCCCTGGCGCTGGCAACCCGCATCAAGGAACAGGCCCCCGCGCCGTAGGCGGCGGGGGGCCGTGGGCGCCGCGCGGGCAGCGCGGCGTAGCGGTCACTGCTGCTGCTGCTGCTGCTGCTGCTGCTGCTGCTGCTGCTGCTGAGGCGCTTGCGGACTGGCCGCCGCATCGTCGGTGGCCCGTTGCGCCGACGCCTGTGGCGCGCGCACCGGCGAACCCATCGCCTGGAACAGCGCCGCCGTCTCGGTCAGGCGGGCATTGGCGTATTCCACTTCCCGCACCCGCGCCGCGACGTAGTGCTGTTCGCTGGCGTACGCGGTGTAGGGCGCCAGCGCGCCCAGGCGCACGCGGTTGGCGGTGTTGCGGTGCGACTGCTCCGCGGCCCGGCGCGACGCCTCGGCCGAGGCCAGCGCCTGACCGTCCGCCTCCAGTTGCGCCAGGGTGTCGGCCACGTCGCGGAAGGCGGTCAGCACGGTCTGCTTGTATTGCAGCACCGCCGCCTCATAGCGCTCCTTGGCGGCGCTGCGTTCGGCCAGCAGCGCGCCGCCGTGGAAGATCGGCTGCGTCAGCGACGCGCCGATTGCCCAGATCGACCCCGCGCCCGACAGCGCCGTGGGCCAGCTGAAGCCGCCCTTGCCCATCGATGCCGACAGCGACAGGCTGGGGAACAACTGCGCCGTGGCCACGCCGACGTCGGCTGCCGCCGCGCGCAGCACGGCCTCGGCGACGTGGATGTCGGGCCGCGCCGCCAGCAGTTCGGACGGCACCAGCACCGGCACCTCCTCGGGCACGGCGATCATGGCGAAGGCCAGGTCGGGCGGCGCCTGGTCGGGGCTGCGGCCCATCAGCACCGCCAGCGCGTGGCGCGTGGCCTGCCATTGCGCGCGCAGGCCCGGCAGCGAGGCTTCCAGCGTGGCGGCGTCCTGGTCGGCCTGCAGCGCGTCGTTCTGCGAGGCCGAGCCCAGTTCGTACCGGCGCTGGGTGTCGCGCGCCACCTGGCGCGCCAGCACCACCTGCTTTTCGGTCAACGCCACCCGCTCGGCCAGCGACGCCGAGGTGATGGCGCCGGTGACGATGTTGCCGGCCAGGGAACGGCGCGCCGATTCGAGCTGATAGGCCTGCTGTTCCACCTGGGCCGCGCGCGACACGTTCTCGAAGCGCGCCGCGCCGAACAGGTCGAGGTCGTACTTGGCCTGGACCTGGCCGGTGAAGACGTTGTAGAGCGCCGTGGGTTGCGGCAGGTTCGGCATGGTCAGCGCGCGCTTGCGCGAAACGTCGGCGCCGGCATCCACTGATGGCAGCAGCGACGAATTGACCTGTCCGCGCAACTGTTCGCGCGCGCCGGCCAGATTGCGCTCGGCCGCGGCCAGGTCGGGGCTGTTGGCCAGGCCTTCCTCCACCATGGCGTTGAGCGCGTCCGAACCAAAGCGTTTCCACCATTCAGGCACCGGACGGCCTTCGCGCGCATAACGCTGCGCCACGCCCTGTGCCGGCGCGCCGGCGGCGGGCAGCGCTTCGACGCCGTATTGCGCCGGCTGCGCCATCGCCGGCGGCTTGCTATCGGGGGCGAAGGCGCAGGCGCCCAGCGCCAGCAACAGCGGCAGGGTGGCCAGGCGCCAGGCCGGGGTCGGGAGACGGAGGGACATCGTCAGGCTCCTCGTTCTACGTTGTCGCCGGCGTGGGCGCCGGGCGGCACGCCTTCGGGCTCTTCGCGCTCGTCGTGGCGCACGCGGAACCAGGCCGCGTACAGCGCGGGCAGGAAGAACAGCGTCAGCACCGTGGCGCTGGTGATGCCGCCCATCAGCGCGGTGGCCATGGGACCGAAGAAGTTGCTGCGCAGCAGCGGGATCAGCGCCAGCACCGCGGCCGCGGCCGTCAGGGTGATGGGGCGGAAGCGCCGCACCGTGGCGCCGACGATGGCGTCGACACGTTTGTGCCCGGCGCTGATGTCCTGTTCGATCTGGTCGACCAGGATCACCGAGTTGCGCATGATGATGCCGAACATCGCGATCACGCCCAGCATGGCGACGAAACCGAACGGCTTGCCGAACAGCAGCAGCGCGGCCACCACGCCGATCAGGCCGAGCGGCGCCGTCAGCACCACCATCAGCACGCGGGCAAAGCTCTGCAACTGCACCATCAGCAGCGTCAGCACCGCCACGACCATGATGGGCATCTGCGCGTTGATGGACGACTGGCCCTTGGCGCTTTCCTCGACCGGGCCGCCGACCTCGATGCGATAGCCGACCGGCAGTTCGGCGCGCAGCGCGTCCAGCTTGCGGTCGATGGCATGGGTGACGTCGATGCCCTGGGCGCCAGCCGTGACGTCGGCCTGCACGGTGATGGTGGGCTGGCGGTCGCGTTCCCAGATCACGCCGTATTCCAAACCGTAGCGCACCTGGCCCAGGCTGCCCAGCGGCACCGGGCCGTTGGGCGTGGGCATGGCGAGCGTGGCCAGGCGGCCCGGGTCGATGCGCTCGCTGTCGGGCGCGCGCAGGCTGACGTTGATCAGCTTGTCGCGCTCGCGGTATTGCGTCACGGTGTAGCCCGACAGCGTCATCGCCAGGAAGCTGGAGATGTCGTTGGAGCTTACGCCGACTTCGCGCGCCTTCTGCTGGTCGATGTCGAAGCGCACCGAGCGCTCGGACGGTTCGTCCCAGTCGAACTGCACGTTGACAGAGCGGCTGTCGGCGCGCACTTCGGCGGCCACCTTCTCGGCCACCTGGCGCACCTCGGGGATCTTGTCGCCGCTCACGCGGAACTGCACCTGGAAGCCCACCGGCGGGCCGTTCTCCAGCCGCGACAGGCGGCTGCGGATCGCCGGGAACTGCTCGCGCAGCACCGGCTCGAGCCAGTGCGCCAGCTTCTCGCGGTCTTCCACCGAATTGGCGGTGATGACGATCTGGGCGAAGTTGGGCGTGGCCAGCTGCTGGTCCAGCGGCAGGTAGAAGCGCGGCGCGCCGGTGCCGACGAAGCTCACCGAATGGGCGATCTCGGGCCGGCCGTCCAGTGTCTTTTCAAGCCGCTCGACCTGGCGCAGCGTGGCCTCGAACGAGGCGCCTTCCTGCAGGCGCACGTCGACCAGCAGCTCGGTGCGGTCCGAGCTGGGGAAGAATTGCTGCGGCACCAGGCCGAAGCCAGCCATCGACAGGATGAACACCAGCACCGTTGCCAGCAGCACGCGCCAGCGCCGGTCCACGCACCACGCCACCCAGCCGCGCAGGCGCTGGTAGAAGCGGGTGTTGTAGATGTCGTGCTCGTGGTCGTCGGGCAGGTGCGCCTCGCGCTTGCGCTCGGGCAGCATGCGGTAGCCCAGCAGCGGGATCAGCACCACCGCGGCGAACCAAGAGGTGATCAGGGCGATCGCCGACACCTGGAAGATCGAGCGGGTGTATTCGCCGGTGCTGGACTTGGCCAGCGCGATCGGCAGGAAGCCGGCCACCGTCACCAGCGTGCCGGTCAGCATCGGGAAAGCGGTGCTGGTGTAGGCGAAGGCGGCGGCGCGCGCGCGACTCCAGCCCTGTTCCAGTTTCACCGCCATCATCTCGACCGCGATGATGGCGTCGTCCACCAGCAGGCCCAGCGCCAGCACCAGCGTGCCCAGCGAGACCTTGTGCAGGCCGATGCCGAACATGTCCATGAACAGCGCGGTCACCGCCAGCACCACCGGGATAGAGATCACCACCACCATGCCGGTGCGCAGCCCCAGCGAAACCAGGCTCACGATCAGCACGATGGCCACGGCCTCGGCCACCGAGCGCAGGAATTCGTCCACCGAGAACGACACCGCCTTGGGCATGCTCGACACCTCGGTCAGCGTCAGGCCGGCGGGCAGGCGCGCCTTGAGCTCGCCGAACTTGGCCTCCAGGGCCTTGCCCAGGTGCACCACGTCCTGGCCCGGCTGCATGGTGATGCCGATGCCCAGCACCGGCTCGCCGCGCGTGCGCATCTGCTCGGCCGGGGGATCGTCGTAGCCGCGGTGGATGGTGGCGATATCGCCCAGCCGGATCGACTTGCCGTTGACGCGGATCAGCGTCTCGGCCAGCGCCCGGGTGTCCTGGAACTGGCCGCTGGGACGCACGAACACGCGATCGTCGGCCGTGGTCAGGGTGCCGGCGCTGGCCACCGCGTTCTGGCTGTTGATGGCCTCGGCGATCTGCTGCGGCGACACGCCCAGCCGAGTCAGCTGCGTGTTGCTGATCTCGATATAGACGTGCTCGGGCTGTTCGCCGAAGTAGTCGACCTTGGCCACGCCCGGCACCCGCAGCAGCACCGTGCGCAGATTGTCGGCGTAGTCGCGCAGCTGCGCCGGCGAGAAGCCGTCGCCGGCCAGGGTGTAGATGTTGGTGTAGACGTCGCCGAACTCGTCATTGAAGAACGGCCCCTGCACGCCTTGCGGCAAGGTCGCGCCGATGTCGCCGACTTTCTTGCGCACCTGGTACCACTCGTTGGCCACCTCGCTGGCCGGCGCCGAGTCCTTCATGGTGAAGAAGATCAGCGATTCGCCGGGGCGCGAGTAGCTGCGCAGGAAGTCGGTGGACGGCGTTTCCTGCAGCTTCTTGGCGATGCGGTCGGTGACCTGCTCCTGTACCTGTTGCGAGGTGGCGCCGGGCCACAGGGTCTTGATGACCATCACGCGGAACGTGAAGGGCGGGTCTTCGGACTGCGCCAGGCGCGAATACGACAGCACGCCGAACAGCGTCACCAGCGTGATCAGGAAGATCACCAGCGGCTGGTGCCGCAGGGCCCAGGCCGACAGGTTGAACTTGCCTTCCTCGTGGCGGTGCGCGGCGTTCTGATTCTCGGGAACCGGCGCGCTCATGATGCGAAGTCCTCGGGGTGCAGCGGCGGCACCGCGCGGACCTTTTCGCCGGCCGACACGGCGTGCACGCCTTGCCACACCACGCGCTCGCCGGCCTGCACGCCCTGCGACAGGGTGACGCTGCGCGCGTCGTAGCGCAGCACCTGCACGCGGCGCAGCTCCAGCGTGTCTTCCTGCGGCTTGACGATCCAGACGGCGGGCTCGGTGCCGTCATGGAACAGCGCCGTCGCCGGCACCGTGTAGGTAGTGGCGCCGTTGGCCTGGCGGTTGTCGAAGCTGATGTTGGCGGTCATGCCCAGCCGCACCTCGGGCGAGGGCGACTCCAGCGTCAGCTTGGCGCGATAGGTGCGGCTCTGCGGATCGGCCGCCGGCGCGATCTCGCGCAGCACGGCGCTGAAGGTCTGGCCGGGCAGGGGCGCCAGCGTGACGGTGGCGCGCTGGCCGATGGCCAGGCCCGCCAACACGCTTTCGGGCACGTCGCACAGCGCGTCGACGTCGCCCGACCAGGCCAGGTTGTAGACCGCCTGGCCGGCCGTCACGTTCTGCCCGGTGTCGGCCTGTTCAGCGGTGATGACGCCGGCGTGGTCGGCCACCAGGGTGGTGTAGTTGAGCTGATCCGCCGACAGGGCGGCCTGTTGCGCCGCCTGGTCGCGTTGCGCCAGCGCCGAGGCGTAGGCGTTGCGGGTCTGCTCGAGCTGGTTGGCGGCGATCAGGTTTTCGCGGGCCTGGGCGCGGTCGCGGTCCAGCTGCTGCTTGGCGTAGTCGAGCTGGTGCTGCGCGGCCGACAGCTGGGCGCGGGCGGCGGCGGCGTTCTTGGTGGCGTCGGCGGGGTCGAGCCGGGCGACCACCTGGCCGGGCTTGACCGTATCGCCCAGGCGCACCTTGCGTTCAATGATCTTGCCACCCACCCGGAACGACAGCGGCGTGCTGTAGCGGGCCTGCACTTCGCCGGGCAGGGTCCAGGCCGGCAGCGCGGCGTCGGCCTTGGCCGGCATGGCCACCACCGGGCGCGGCGCGGGCGCCTCGGCCTCCTTGCTGCCGCAGCCGGCCAGCGCCAGCGTCAGCGCCAGGGCCAGCGCCGGCCAGGGGCGGCGCAGGGGAGAGCGGGAAAGCGCCGCGACACGGGCGGCGGGATTGCGCGCGACGACGGGCGCGCAAGAACCTGGAGAATTCACGAAACACCTCGCGACGCGGGCAGGAGGGGGGAACAGGACGCGGGGCGGCCGGCCGTTACAGGCCGGCGCGGCGCCTTGGCAATCCGATACGGGATGGATTCTAATGCGGCTATGTATTCAAATACAAGGGTGAATCTGAAATCGTTCCAGATGATAGAATCTGCGCATGTCAAAAGTCCGCCTTACCCGAGAGCAAAGCCGTGACCAGACGCGCCAGCGCCTGCTCGATGCCGCGCAATCGATCTTCCTGACCAAGGGTTTCGTCGCCGCCAGCGTCGAGGACATCGCCGAACTGGCCGGCTATACCCGCGGCGCTTTCTATTCCAATTTCGCCAGCAAGTCCGAACTGTTCCTGCAGCTGCTCAAGCGCGACCACGAAAACGTCATGAGCGACATGCGCGCCATCTTCGAGGCCGGGGAAACCCGCCAGCAGATGGAGGACAGCGTGCTGCACTACTACAGCAACCATTTCCGCGACAACGAGTGCTTCCTGTTGTGGATGGAAGCCAAGCTGCAGGCGGCGCGCGACCCGGAGTTCCGCATCGGCTTCATCGCCTGCATGGGCGAACTGCGCGACGCCACCACCGAGTACATCCGCCAGTTTTCCGAGCGCGTCGGCACGCCGCTGCCGCTGCCCGCGCGCGAACTGGCCATCGGCCTCTTGGCGCTGTCCGACGGCATGCAGTTCAGCTTCGCCTTCGATCCGCAGAACGTCAGCGCCGAGACGACCGAATCGGTGCTGGCGGGATTCTTCCGCCGCGTGGTGTTCGGCGAGCGCGACAGCGGCTAGCGCGGCCGCCCGCGAGCGCCACACTGCCGGGCAATCGGGCCATGGCCGCGGCGACCGCGGCATCGCGGGCATTGTCACGGTGCTCGTTCGCGTGATAGTAATTACAACGGCGCGCCGGCTGGACTGAGGGGGCCAGCGCCGCAGCCTCAGGCATCCCTCGGGCGAAAGGAGCGGCAGCATGTCTTCAGAAACCCGACCATCCACCATCAACCGCCCGGTCTTCTACACAGCGGCGGTATTCACGCTGCTGCTGGTGGGCTTTGCCATCATGGCGCCCAGGACCGCGCAGAACCTGTTCGAATCGATCCAGGCCTGGATCCTGGGCAACGCCAGTTGGTTCTACATCCTGGTGGTCGCCATTATCCTGCTTTCGGTGGCGTTCCTGGCCATCAGCCGCTATGGCGACATCAAGCTGGGGCCCGACCACAGCGAGCCCGACTATCGCAACTTCACCTGGTTCGCCATGCTGTTCTCGGCCGGCATGGGCATCGGCCTGATGTTCTTCGGCGTGGCCGAGCCGGTCATGCACTTCATGTCGCCGCCGGTGGGCGAGGGCGCCACCGCGGCCGCCGCGCGCGAATCCATGAAGATCACCTTCTTCCACTGGGGCCTGCACGCCTGGGCCATCTACGCCGTGGTGGCGCTGACGCTGGCGTTCTTCAGCTTCCGCCACGGCCTGCCGCTGACCCTGCGGTCGGCGTTGTATCCGCTGATCGGCAACCGCATCCACGGCCCCATCGGCCATGCCGTCGACATCTTCGCCATCATCGGCACGGTGCTGGGCGTGGCCACCTCGCTGGGGCTGGGCGTGGCGCAGATGAACAGCGGCCTGAACCACCTGTTCGGCATCCCGGTCGGCGTGATGCCGCAGATCGTCCTGATCGTCATCACCTGCGGGCTGGCCACGCTGTCGGTGGCCAGCGGCCTGGACAAGGGCATCCGCATCCTGTCCGAAGCCAACATGGTGCTGGCGGTGATCCTGCTGTTGTTCGTGCTGGTGGCCGGCCCCACCGTGTTCCTGCTGCAGACCTTCGTGCAGAACACCGGCGCCTACCTGTCGGACATCGTCAACAAGACCTTCAACCTGTATGCGTATGAGCCGACCGACTGGATCGGCGGCTGGACCCTGTTCTACTGGGGCTGGTGGATCGCCTGGTCGCCGTTCGTGGGGCTGTTCATCGCCCGCATCTCGCGCGGCCGCACCATCCGCGAATTCGTCAGCGGCGTGCTGCTGGTGCCGGCCGGGTTCACGCTGTTCTGGATGACGGTGTTCGGCGACACCGCCATCCACTTCATCCTCGTCGACGGCATCAAGGGTTTCGCCGACACCGTCAAGGACGACAACTCCCTGGCGCTGTTCGCATTCTTCGAGCTGCTGCCCTGGAGCGGGGTGATATCGATCTTCGCGATCGCAATGGTGGCGGTGTTCTTCGTCACCTCGGCCGACTCCGGCGCGCTGGTGGTGGACCTGCTGGCCTCGGGCGGCGCCGACCGCACGCCGGTGTGGCAGCGCATCTTCTGGTCGCTATCGATGGGCGCGGTGGCCATCGCGCTGCTGCTGGCCGACGGCCTGACGGCGCTGCAGACGGCCACCATCGCCAGCGCGCTGCCGTTCTCGGTCATCCTGCTGCTGTCGCTGTGGGGGCTGTTCAAGGCGCTCAAGCTCGACGCCACCAAGCGCGGCATCCGCTACCAGTCGTTGACACTGTCGCGCCCGGCGCGCGGCGGCCAGTCCTGGGAGCGGCGGCTGCGCAACATGGTCATGATGCCGCGTCGCGCCCACGTGCTGCGCTTCATCGCGGACGTGGTGACGCCGGCGCTGGAGGACGTGGCCGACGAACTGCGCAAGCAGGGCTACGCGGTCGCGGTCAAGGAAGGCGACGTCGAGGGCGGCGCGGTGCTGGAAGTGAACCACGGCGAGCACCTGGACTTCTTCTATTCGGTGCAGCCGCAGGCCTTCGTGCGGCCCAGCCTGACGCCCGAGGAGGCCGCCGACGAGGAGGAACGCAAGTACTTCCGCGCCGAGGTCCACCTGCGCGAGGGCGGACAGGACTACGACATCATGGGCTGGAGCCGCGACGCCGTCATCGGCGACATCCTCGACCAGTACGAGCGCCATCGCCACTACCTGCACATGGTTCGTACCTAGAAGCCATCTCCGCGCCGGCCCGCGCCCGGCGCCCGTCCTTTTCCCGCAGACCGCCGGCCGTTGCCGGCGGTTTTTTTGCGCCTTTTTTCGCCGATAGGATTCCTCAATCCTCAACATTACTTTAGGTTTTTTGACTTCGTCTGATTTTTCAGGGATTATCCAAGCCATTCCTTTGATAAATAGTGAGAGAATCATGAAGGCGAAATCTGGCGCATGGACGGCAGGGGTGCTGGTCCTGGCGGTGGCCGCGGGCGGCGGGCTGTATTGGAAATTCGGCGGGGCGCAGCACAAGGGCGGCTGGGCCATGGCGCCGGCCAAGGTCGCGGTGGCCCCGGTGCTGCAGGCGGATTTCCCGGTGGCGCTGTCCGGCATCGCCTCGCTCGAGGCGACGCGCCAGGTGCTGGTGCCGGCCGAAGTCGACGGCCGGGTGGCGCAGATCCTGTTCACCCCCGGTGAGCGGGTGCGCGCCGGCCAACTGCTGGTGCAATTGAACGACGCGCCCGAGCAGGGCGAACTGGCGCGCCTGCAAGCCCAGGCCAGGAATGCCCGGGCGTTGCTGGAGCGCACCCGCCGCCTGGTGCCGCAGCAGGCCGCCACCCGCGAACAGCTGGACCAGGCCCAGGCGGACTACGACCAGGCCGCCGGCGAGATCAAGCGGATCCAGGCCCTGATCGAACAAAAGCGCGTCAAGGCCCCGTTCGACGGCGTGCTCGGCGTGCGCCGGGTCCACCTGGGCCAGTTCGCGCGCGCCGGCGATCCGCTGGTGTCGCTGACCGACGCGGCCAGCGTCTACGCCAACATCACCTTGCCGGAACAGGCGCTGGGCGCGCTGCGCATGGGCCAGCCGGTCAGCATCACCGTGGATGCCCATGCCGGACGGGTATTCGAAGGCACCGTCACCACGATCGAGCCTCAGGTGGATCCCGGCTCGCGCACGGTCCGGGTGCAGGCCACGCTGGCCAATGCCGACGGCGCGCTGGCGGCCGGCATGTTCGCCCACGGACAGGTGATGCTGCCGGCGCGGCCCGGCGTGCTCACCGTGCCGGAAACCGCCATCAGCTACAGCGCCTATGGCGACTCGGTCTATGTGGTGACGCCGCCCAAGGCGGGCGACACGTCGGCTCCGCCGACAGTGACCCAGGCCTACGTGCAGACCGCCGAGCGCGTGCGCGGGCGGGTGGTGGTGACCAAGGGCGTGAAACCCGGGGACCGGGTGGTGACCTCGGGCCAGTTGCGCCTGCACAACGGCGCGCCCGTGGAAATCAGCGCCCAGGACACCGTGGCGCTGGACGCCGCGCCGCAATCCGTGGCGCAAGCCCGTTGAGCCCGCGGAGCCGATCATGAAGTTCACCGATCTGTTCGTGCGCCGGCCGGTGCTGGCGCTGGTGGTCAGCACGCTGTTGCTGCTGATGGGGCTGCGCGCCCTGAGCGGCCTGCCGATCCGCCAGTACCCGCTGACCGAAAGCACCACCATCACCATCACCACGCAGTACCCGGGCGCCTCGCCCGACCTGATGCAGGGCTTCGTCACCCAGCCCATCGCGCAATCGGTCGCCACCGTCGAAGGCATCGACTACCTGTCGTCGTCCTCGACCCAGGGCCGCAGCGTGATCACGGTGCGCATGAAGCTCAACGCCGATTCCAACAAGGCCATGACCGAGGTCATGGCCAAGGTCAACGAAGTCAAATACCGCCTGCCGCAGGACGCCTACGACCCGGTGCTGGTCAAGTCCGCCGGCGAGGCGACGGCCGTGGCCTACGTGGGGTTTTCCAGCTCGACCATGTCGCTGCCGGCGCTGACCGACTACCTGTCGCGCGTGGTGCAGCCGCAACTGTCGTCGATCGACGGCGTGGCCAGCGTGGAACTGTACGGCGGCCAGAAGCTGGCGATGCGGGTCTGGCTCGATCCCGACCGGCTGGCCGCGCGCGGCATCTCGGCCGGCGAACTGGCCGAGGCCCTGCGCCAGAACAACGTGCAGGCAGCGCCCGGCCAGGCCAAGGGCCTGTACGTGGTGTCCAACATCAAGGTCAACACCGACCTGGTCAACGTGGCCGAATTCCGCGACATGGTGGTCAAGCGCGAGGGCGACGCCATCGTGCGCCTGGGCGACGTGGCGACCGTGGAGCTGGGCGCGGCCTCGACCGATTCCAGCGGCCTGATGGACGGCGAGCCGGCCGTGTACTTCGGCCTGAACGCCACGCCGGTCGGCAACCCGCTGGTGATCGTCAAGCGCCTGAACGAACTGCTGCCCAACATCAAGCAGAACCTGCCGCCGGGCACCAGCGTGCAGGTGCCGTTCGAGCTGGCGCGCTTCATCAGCGCCTCGATCGACGGCGTGGTGCACACGCTGATGGAAGCCATCGTCATCGTGGTGGCGGTGATCTTCCTGTGCCTGGGCTCGCTGCGCGCGGTGCTGATCCCGGTGGTCACCATCCCGCTGTCGATGCTGGGGGGCGCGGCCATCATGGCGCTGTTCGGCTTCAGCGTGAACCTGCTGACGCTGCTGGCCATGGTGCTGGCCATCGGCCTGGTGGTGGACGACGCCATCGTGGTGGTCGAGAACGTGCACCGCCATATCGAAGAAGGCAAGTCGCCAGTGCGCGCGGCGCTGATCGGCGCGCGCGAGGTGGCCGGCCCGGTCATCGCCATGACCATCACGCTGGCGGCGGTGTACGCGCCGATCGGCCTGATGGGCGGCCTGACCGGTTCGCTGTTCAAGGAATTCGCCTTCACGCTGGCGGGGGCGGTGGTGGTGTCGGGCGTGATCGCGCTGACGCTGTCGCCGGTGATGAGCTCGTTCCTGCTCAATAGCCACGTATCCGAGGGCTGGATGGCGCGCCGCGCCGAACACTTCTTCAATCGCCTGGGCCAGGCCTACGGCCGGCTGCTGGACGTGTCGCTGCACCACCGCTGGGTCACCGGCCTGGTGGCGGTGGCGGTGATGGCCAGCCTGCCGTTCCTGTACAACGCCGCCCAGCGCGAATTGGCGCCGGTCGAGGACCAGTCCACCGTGCTCACCGCGATCAAGTCGCCGCAGCACGCCAACATCGACTACGTCGAGAAGTTCGGCAAGAAGTGGGACGACGTGATGGCGACGCTGCCCGAGCAGAAGGGCCGCTGGCTCATCAATGGCTCGGACGGCGTGTCCAACAGCATCGGCGGCGTCGACTTCGTCGACTGGCAGCAGCGCAAGCGCTCGGCCGACCAGATCCAGGCCGACATGCAGTCTATGGTCAACCAGATCGAGGGCAGCAATATCTTCGCCTTCCAGTTGCCGCCGCTGCCGGGTTCGACCGGCGGCCTGCCGGTGCAGATGGTCATCATGAGCGCGGCAGACTATCCGGTGGTGTACGAGGCCATGGAAAACCTGAAGCAGGCGGCCCGCGCCAGCGGCCTGTTCATGGTGGTCGACAGCGACCTGGACTACAACAACCCGGTGGTGCAATTGAAGGTGGATCGCGCCAAGGCCAACAGCCTGGGCGTCACCATGAAGGCGGTGGGCGACACGCTGGCGGTGCTGGTGGGCGAGAACTACGTCAACCGTTTCGGCATGGACGGCCGCTCGTACGACGTGATCCCGCAAAGCCTGCGCGAGCAGCGCATCTCGCCCGAATCGCTGGCGCGGTACTACGTCAAGAGCGCCAGCGGCGCGCAGGTGCCGCTGTCGAACATCGTCTCGGTGTCGATGGGCGTGGAGCCCAACAAGCTGACCCAGTTCAACCAGCTCAACGCCGCCACCTTCCAGGCCATCCCGATGCCCGGCGTGACCATGGGCGACGCGGTGCAGTTCCTGACGCGCCAGGCGCAGGAACTGCCGGCCGGCTTCAGCTACGACTGGCAGTCGGATGCGCGCCAGTTCAGCCAGGAGGGCTCGGCGCTGATGATCACCTTCATCTTCGCCATCATCGTCATCTACCTGGTGCTGGCGGCGCAGTACGAAAGCCTGCGCGATCCGTTCATCATCCTGGTGAGCGTGCCGCTGTCGATCTGCGGGGCGCTGATCCCGCTCGCGCTGGGCATGGCGACCATCAACATCTACACGCAGATCGGGCTGGTGACATTGATCGGTCTCATCAGCAAGCACGGCATCCTGATGGTGGAATTCGCCAACGAGATGCAGGTCAGCCACGGCCTGGACCGGCGCAGCGCCATGGAGCACGCCGCCCGCATCCGCCTGCGCCCGATCCTGATGACCACCGCCGCCATGGTGGTGGGCCTGATCCCGTTGCTGTTCGCCAGCGGCGCCGGCGCCCACAGCCGCTACAGCCTGGGGCTGGTGATCGTGGTCGGCATGCTGGTCGGCACGCTCTTCACGCTGTTCGTGCTGCCCACCGTCTACACCGTGCTGGCGCGCGACCACCGCGCCGCCAACGACACGCCCCGCGCCCGTGAATTGGCCCGGGCGCAGGCCGAGGACGGACTGCCGGCGGCAACGTCGCGCCCGGCCGAATCGCATTGAGGAACCGATCATGAAACATCCCGACCTGTCCATACGCCTGCGTCGCGGCACCCTGGCGCTGCTGGCCGCGCTGGCCACCGCCGGCTGCGCCGTCGGTCCCGACTACCAGAAACCCCAGGCCGCGTCGGTGGCGCTGGCCAGTCCCGAGCAGGCGCTGTTCTCCACCGACCGGGTGCAGCAGGATTGGTGGAAGCAGCTGCAGGACCCGCAACTGGACCGCCTGATCACCCTGGCGCTGCAACGCAATCACGACATCCGCATTGCCCAGGCCCGCCTGGCCGAATCGCGCGCGGTGCTGGACGAAAAGGAACTCGACCAGTTCCCCACGGTGACGCTCGGCGGCCGCTTCGAGCGCAGCCTGTCGCAAGCCAACCCCGGCGTGACGGGCGAGCGCAATCTCGCCAAGAGCTACCGCGCGGGCTTTGACGCCACCTGGGAGATCGACCTGTTCGGCCGCCTGCGGCGCGCGGCCGAGGGCGCCGCGGCGCGCAGCGAGGCCCAGTTCGCCGACCTGGCGCAGGCCCGCATCGTGGTGGCGGCCGAAGTGGCGCGCAACTACTTCGAATTGCGCGGCGCGGAGCAACGCCTGGCGGTGGCGCGCGCCAATCTTGAGAGCCAGCGCGACAGCCTGCGCGTGATCCAGGCCATGGTGTCGGCCGGCCGCGGCGACGAGGGCGACCTGGCCAGCGCCCGCGCCGAACTGGAAACGGTGCAGGCCAGCGTGCCGTTGCAGGAAACCGCCCGGCGCCTGGCGCTGTACCGGCTGGCGGTGCTGGCCGGCCTGCGTCCGGCGGAACTGGGCGAACTGGACGCGGCCACGCCGCAAGCGCCGCTGGCGGCGCGCCTGCCCATCGGCGACGTCGGCGCCTTGCTGGCGCGCCGCCCCGACGTGCTGGCGGCCGAGCGCAACATGGCGGCCGCCAACGCCGACGTGGGCGTGGCCACCGCCGAGCTGTACCCACGCATCGACCTGGGCGGTTTCCTTGGTTTCGTGGCCCTGCGCGGCGCCGATTTCGGCAGCGCGTCCAGCCGCGCCTTCAGCGTGGCGCCCGGCGTGAACTGGCCGGCTTTCCACCTGCCGACGGCGCTGGCCCGCAAGCGCGCCGCCCAGGCCCGTTCGCAGGGCGAAGTGGCGCGTTACGAACAGACCGTGCTGCAGGCGGTCGAGGAATTGGAGGGGGCGCTGACGCAGTACGGCCAGACCCAGCAGCGGCTTGGCAACCTGGCGCAGGCGGCCGCCCATAGCGGCCGCGCCGCGGAACTGGCGCGCCTGCGCTATCGCGAAGGCAGCGCGCCGTACCTGACGGTGCTGGACGCGCAGCGCACGCAGCTGCGGGCGCAGGACGCGGTGGCGGTGGCCGAAACGGCTTCCTATACCAGCCTGGTCGCCCTCTACAAGGCGCTGGGCGGCGGCTGGGAGGCGCAATCCGTGGCACCATAGGGGCTTGGCGCCTTTCCGATCTTCCATGTCCGACGACAACCTGTCCCACCCCCTCTCCTGGCAGCCGCACCAGCCTGCGGACCGCGTGCTCATGACGCTCAAGACACGCGGCCCGCAGTCGGTCGCGGTCATCGCGAAGGCGCTCGACGTCACGGCGGAAGCGGTGCGCCAGCAGATGGCGCGCCTGCACGCGGACGGCCTGGTGGATTCGGAAAGCCGCAGCGCCGGGCGCGGCCGGCCAACGCAGATCTGGTTCCTGACCGACGCCGGCCACCGCCGTTTTCCCGACACGCACGCCGACATGACGGTGCAGATGATCAACGCCGTGCGCCAGGTGTTCGGCGACGAGGGCGTCGACAAGCTGATCTCGGTGCGCGAGGCCGCCATGCTGGCCAATTACCGCCAGGCGCTGCAAGGCGCGCGCGACCTGGCGCAGCGCGTCGACAGCCTGATGCGGGTGCGCTCGGCGGAAGGCTACATGGCCGAAACCCGCCGTGATGGCGATGATTTCCTGTTCATCGAAAACCACTGTCCCATCTGCGCCGCCGCCCAGGCCTGTATGGGCTTTTGCCGCAGCGAACTGGAATTGTTCCGCCAGGTGCTGGGCGAGGACGTGCGCGTCGAGCGCGAAGAGCACATCCTGCTGGGCGCGCGCCGCTGCGCCTACCGCATCAGCCCGCGCCCCTGACGGCAGGCATCACGAGGCCGGCGCCTTGCCGTCGTCCCAGCCGCCCAGCGCCTTGTAAAGGTCCACCGCATTGACCAGCCGGCGCTGCTGCAGCCGGATGTATTCCTGTTCCGATTCGAACAGGCTGCGCTGGGCCTCCAGCATCTCCAGGTAGTTCGCCACGCCGCGCGTGTAGCGTCTCTCGGCCAGCCGCTGGCGTTCGCGGTCGGCGTCGCGCACCTTGCGCTGGGCCTCGATCTGGTCGCGCAGCGCGTCGCGCGCCGACAGGGCGTCGGCCACGTCGCGGAACGCCGCCTGGATGCTGCCCTCGTACTGCGCCACGGCGATGTGCTTGCGGGTCTCGGCCAGCGACAGGTTGGCGCGGTTGCGGCCGGCGTTGAAAATCGGCAGCGTCAGGCGCGGCGCGAAGCTCCAGCCGCCGGTGCCGCCGCTGAACAGGTCCGAGAAGCGGTCGGCGGTGGTGCCGATGTCCGTGGTCAGCTGCACCGAGGGGAAGAACGCCGCGCGCGCCGCGCCGATATCGGCGTTGGCTGCCAGCAGCGCCTGTTCCGCCTGGCGCAGGTCGGGACGGCGCGTCAGCAGCTCGGACGGCAGGCCCGCCGCCAGCGGCGTCAGGCTCTGGCTTTCCAGCGGCGCCGGATCGACGCCGAGCGGCAGCGCGAAATCGCCCGCCAGCAGGCCCAGCGCGTGCCGCGCCAGGCTGGCTTCGCGGGTCAGCTCGGCGCGCGTGGCGCGCGAGCTTTCCACCAGCATCTGCGCGGTGCGCAGGCCGATGGCGGTTTCCAGCCCGGCGTCGTAGCGGCGCTGGGTCAGCTTGAGCGAGGCCTCGCGCAGCGCCAGCGTGCTGTCGGTCAGGCGCAGTTGCTCGGCCAGCGAGCGCTGGTTGAAGTAGGCCGTGGCCGTTTCCGCCACCAGCGCCAGCGTCGCGGCGCGATGCGCTTCTTCACTCGCAAGGTAGCGCGCCAGCGCGGCGTCCGACAGGCTCCGCACCCGGCCGAAGAAATCCAGCTCGAAGGCGGTGATGCCGACGGCCGCGCGATAACGGCTGGACACCGCGGTGCCGGACTGGCCCGGCTCGGTAAAGCGGCCGCGGCTGAATTCGCCGCTGGCGTCGATGGCCGGCAGGCGTTCGGACTGCTGCACGCCATACAACGCGCGCGCCTCTTCGATGCGCAGCGCCGCGACCCGCAGGTCGCGGTTGTTGGCCAGCGCGGCCGCGATCCAGGCCTGGAGCGCGGGGTCATTGAAATAGGCGCGCCAGTCCTGCGGCGCGGTGGCCTGGCCGGCCTGCGCCGGCGTGTCGTACTGCGCCGGCACGGGCGCCGCGGGGCGCTCATAGGTCGGCGCCAGCGAGCAGCCGGACAGCGCCAGCGCCAGCAGGGTCATTGCCACGGGCTTCATGGCGTCGTCTCCAGCGGTTCGCGGCCCGTGGGGCGCGCGGGACGGGCGCGCATGCCGACCATGCGCCCCACGATAAGAAAGAACAGCGGCACCAGGAACACCGCCAGCACGGTCGCGGTGATGATCCCGCCCAGCACGCCGGTGCCGATGGCGGCCTGCGCGCCCGAGGCGGCGCCGCTGGCCAGCGCCAGCGGCAGCACGCCCACGCCGAAGGCCAGCGAGGTCATCACGATCGGCCGCAGCCGCAGCCGCGCCGCTTCCAGCGTGGCGGACAGGATGCCCTGGCCATCGCGCACCAGGTCCTTGGCCACTTCCACGATCAGGATCGCGTTCTTGGCCGACAGGCCGATGGTGGCGATCAGGCCGACCTTGAAGTAGATGTCGTTGGGCATGCCGCGCACGGTCACCCCCAGCAGCGCGCCGATCACGCCCAGCGGCACCACCAGGATCACCGCCAGCGGAATCGACCAGCTTTCGTACAGGGCCGCCAGCGCCAGGAACACGATCAGCACCGACAGCGCGAACAGCACCGGCGCCTGGTTGCCGGACAGCCGCTCTTCGTACGACTGGCCCGACCAATCAAAGCCGATGCCGCGCGGCAGCTCGGCCGCCAGCGTTTCCATGGCGCGCATGGCCTCGCCGCTGCTGTGGCCCGGCGCCGCCGAGCCGTTGATCGTGAACGACGGGAAGCCGTTGTAGCGGTTCAACTGCGGCGGCCCCATCGACCACTTCAGCGTGGCGAACGCCGATAGCGGCACCATCTGGCCCTGCAGGTTGCGCACGTGCAGGCGCGAGATGTCGTCCACGTCCACGCGGCGCTTGCCGTCGGCCTGCACGGTCACGCGCCGCACCTGGCCGTTGAGCATGAAGTCGCCGATGTAGTCCGAGCCATACATCACCGCCAGCGCGGTGTTGATCTCGTCGATCGGCACGCCCATGGCCTGCGCCTTGTCGCGGTCGATGCGCAACTGCAGCTGCGGCGCCTCTTCCTGGCCGGCGAACACCACGTCCGTCAGCGCCGGATGCTCGGCCGCCGCCGCCAGCAGTTTCTGCCGCGCCTGCGTCAAGGCCTCGTAGCCCAGGCCGCCGCGGTCCTGCAGCCGGAAGTCGAAACCCGAGGTCGAGCCCAGGTCCGGCAGCGGCGGCGAGTTGAGCGCGAACACCATCAGGTTCTTGCGGTCGGCAAAGGCCTCGTTGATGCGCTTGACCACCGCATCGACGTGCAGCGAGGCATCGCGCCGCTCCTTCCAGTCCTTGAGCGTGACGAAGAACATGGCCGAGTTCGGGCCGCTGCCGTACTGGCTGAAGCCGTTGACCGAATACACGTACTGCACCGGCTCATGCTCCATCATGTAGCGCTCGACGTCCTTGACCACGGCCATGGTCTCGGCCTGCGGCGAGCCCTGCGGCAGGATCACCATGGCCATGAAGCTGCCCTGGTCCTCGTCGGGCAGGAACGACGACGGCAGCCGCGCGAACAGCAGCGCCGCCACGCCGATCACCAGCGCGTAGGCCAGCCCGAAGCGCACCGGCCGCGCCAGCACGCCGGCCACGCGCGCCGTATAGCGCGTGGTCAGGCGCGCGAAGGCGCGATTGAACCAGCCGAAGAAGCCGCGCTTCTCGTGGTGGCCGGCCGGGATCGGTTTCAACAGGCTGGCGCACAGCGCTGGCGTCAGCGACAGCGCCAGGAAGGCCGAGAAGGCGATCGACACCGCCAGCGTCACGGCGAACTGGCGATAGATGTTGCCGACCGCGCCGTCGAAGAACGCCATCGGCACGAACACCGACACCAGCACCACCGTGATGCCGACGATGGCGCCGCTGATCTGGCCCATGGCCTTGACCGTGGCGTCATGCGGCGACAGGCCTTCCTCGGCCATGATGCGCTCGACGTTCTCGACCACCACGATGGCGTCGTCCACCAGGATGCCGATGGCCAGCACCATGCCGAACATCGTCAGCACGTTGATCGAATAGCCCAGCCCCAGCATCACCCCCAGGGTGCCCAGCAGCGCCACCGGCACCACCAGCGTCGGGATCAGCGTGGCGCGCAGGTTCTGCATGAACAGGTACATCACGCAGAACACCAGGGCCACCGCCTCCAGCAGCGTCATCAGCACCTTCTGGATCGAGATCTCGACGAAGGTGGAGGTCTCGTACGGGATGTCCCAGCTCACGCCCGGCGGGAAGTACTGCGCCAGTTCGTGCATGGTTTCGCGGATGCGGCGGGTGGTCTCGACCGCGTTCGAGCCCGGCGCCAGCTTGATGCCCAGGCCGGTGCCCGTCATGCCGTTGACGCGCGACAGGTACATGTAGTCGGTGCCGCCCAGTTCCACCCGCGCCACGTCCTTCAGGCGCAGCGTGGCGCCGTCCGGTTGCGCCCGCAGCGGAATGTTGGCGAATTGTTCCGGCGTGTGCAGCGATTCCCCCGCCACGATGCTGGCGTTCAGCGGCGCGTCCTGCGGCACGGCCTGGTTGCCCAGTTCGCCGATGGTGACGCGCGCGTTGTGGCTGCGCAGGGCCGAGACGATGTCGCCCGGCGTCAGCGACAGGGCGGTGAGCTTGGCCGGGTCCGGCCAGATGCGCATGGCCGCTTCCGCGCCGAACGATTGCACCTTGCCCACGCCTTCGACCCGGCGCAGCGCCTGCAGCACATTGGATGCGGCCAGTTCGCCCAGCTGCATGTCGTCCAGGCTGCCATCCGACTTCAGCGACACCACCAGCTGGATGTTGTCGGCGGCCTTCTCCACGCGCACGCCGTCGCGCCGCACGGATTCCGGCAGGCGCGGTTCGACTGCTTTCAGGCGGTTCTGCACTTCCACCGCCGCGATGTCGGGGTTGGTGCCCTGCTTGAAGGTCAGGTTGATGCTGGCCCAGCCGGTCGAGTCGCTGCTGGACGAGGTGTACATCAGCCCCGGGGCGCCATTCATCTCGCGTTCGATGATGGCGGTGACAGCCTCCTCGACCACCTTGGCCGAGGCGCCGGGATAGCTGGCGCCGATGTTGACGACCGGCGGAGCGATGTCCGGATACTGCGCCACCGGCAGCGCGCGGATCGACAACAGGCCGACCAGCGCGATCAGCAGCGAGATCACCCACGCGAAGACGGGGCGATCGATAAAGAAACGCGCCATGGCGGTTTACCTTTTTTCGTTATTTCCCGCGGTCGCCATGGGCGCGCTTGGCGCGGCCCGCTCGACCGGTTTGATTTTCTGGCCAGGGGCCAGTTGCGCGGCGTTTTCCACGACCACGCGTTCGCCGCCCTCGAGCCCCTCTGTGATGACCCAGTTCGGCCCCAGCAGGCGGTGCGCGGCCACCGCCACGCTGCGCAGCTCGCCGTCGTCGCCCGCCACCAGCAGGTGCGCGCCGTCGGCATTGCGCAGCAGGGCGTCGCGCGGCACCAGGTAGGTGTCGCGGTTGACGGCCTGCTCCAGCCGCACGCGCACGTACATGCCGGGCAGCAGCACGCGGTCCGGGTTGTCGAACAGCGCGCGCATGGTCACGTTGTCGGTGCCCGGGTCCACCGCCAGGTCGGCGAACGACAGCGTGCCGCCCTGGCCGTATTCGGAGCCGTCGGGCAGCAGCAGGCGCACCCGCATCTTGTCGGGCGCAACGCCCTCCAGCGCGCCGGCGCGGATCTGCTTCTGCAACTGCATGACCTCGGCCGCGGGCTGCGAGAAGTTGACGTAGATCGGGTCGAGCTGCTGCACCACGGTCAGCGGCGTGGCCTGGCCTTCGCCCACCAGCGCGCCCTCGGTGACCAGCGCGCGGCGCGCGCGGCCGTTGATCGGCGAGGTGACGCGGGCGTATTCCAGCCGCAGCCTGGCGCTCTGCAGGTTGGCCTTGGCCAACGCCACTTCGGCGCGCGCCTGGCGTTCCTCGGCCACGCTCTCGGCGTGGTCGCGTTCGCTGATGGCGCGGTCCGACACCAGGTCGGCGTAGCGGCGCAGCTTGTCGGCGGCGGCGGACAGGTTGGCCTGGGCGCGCGCCAGCGCGGCCGCCTCGGAATCGTAGGCCGCCTGCAGCGGCGCCGGATCGATCTGGAACAGCGGGGCGCCGCGCGCCACTTCCTGGCCTTCTTCATACAGGCGGCGGGTGACGATGCCGGCCACGCGGGCGCGCACTTCGGCCTCGCGATAGGGCTCCAGCCGGCCGGGCAGTTCGCTGGCCACCGAGGTGGGCGTGGCCTTGGCCACGATGACGCCGATTTCGGCGGGCGCCTTGGCGGCTTCGGGGGCTTCCTTCTTGGAGCAGGCGGAAACAAGAAGCAGTACGGATACGAGTGCGAGCGTTCTGAGAGGGACTCGGTGCGACATTTTTAGAAGTTATTGTGGGTTGCCCATGGCGGGCGAGGAAGGGAAAGTGCGCGGGTTTTCCCTGTGGGGTCCGCAGTCTATCATTTAATCCGTCATGCTTGATTAATTGTTTTGTTCAAAAGTATGCTGACGGCTGCATACATCTTTACAGTGCGCAGACGGCGGCCTCCGCAAACGGGGCCGCCGTTTTCACGTCGATCCGTTTTTCCCCGCAACCCGTTCATTTACAAGGAGATCTTTGTATGGCCCGCAAGACGAAAGAAGAATCCCAACGCACCCGCGACCGCATCCTGGACGCCGCCGAGCACGTGTTCCTGTCCAAGGGGGTGGCCAGTACCACCATGAGCGATATCGCCGATTTCGCGGGCGTTTCCCGGGGCGCCGTCTACGGCCATTACAAGAACAAGATCGACGTCTGCATCGCCATGTGCGACCGGGCCCTGGGCGAAGCCGTGTCGCTGACCCGGGTCTCGACCGACGGCGAGGCGCTGGAATCGCTGTATGCCTCGATGCGCCAGTACGTGCAGATCTACGCCGAGGAAGGCTCGGTGCAGCGCGTGCTTGAAATCCTGTACCTGAAATGCGAGCGCAGCGACGAGAACGCGCCGCTCCTGCGCCGGCGCGACCTGTGGGAACGCCACGCCCTGCGCACCTCCGAAAAACTGCTGCGTGTCGCGGTCAGCCGCGAAGACCTGCCGCGCGCGCTGGACGTGCGCCTGTCCAATGTCTACCTGCACTCCCTGATCGAGGGCGTGTTCGGCACTATCTGCTGGTCCGATCGCCTCAAGGGCGATATCTGGCCGCGCGTCGAGCGCATGCTCCGCGCCGCCATCGACACCCTGCGGCTGTCGCCGCAACTGCGGACGCCGCAGGCCGCTTGACCCCCTGGACGCGGCTGACCCGTTAGCCCGCGTCCCGATGCCGCGCCGGCCGCCGCCACGCCAGGCCGTGCCCCTACAATCCGGCCATGACCCTCAAGCAACTCGAAGCCTTCTACTGGGCCGCCACCTGCGCCAGTTTCGCCGTGGCGGCCGAGCGCCTGCACCTGTCGGTGTCGTCGCTGTCCAAGCGCATCGCCGAACTCGAGGACGCATTGGGGCGGCCGCTGTTCGACCGCAGCGGCCACAAGGCCGTGCTGACCGACGCCGGCCAGCGGCTGCTGCCGCAGGCGCGCGAATTGCTGGCCGCGGCCGACCAGATTCGCGCCTCCCTGGCGGAAACCCCGGTCCTGCGCGGCCGCTGCCGTTTCGGCGTGGGCGAACTGACCGCGCTCACCTGGCTGCCGCGCCTGATCGGCGTGGTGCGCGCCGCCTATCCCGAACTGGTGCTGGAACCCTACGTGGACATCGGCCAGGTGCTGGAGCAGCGGGTCGCCGACGGCGAACTGGACTTCGCCGTCATCGCCGGGCGTTCCTCGCGGCCCAACATCGCTTCCGCGCCGATCGGCGAAGCCGCGTTCGCCTGGGTCGCCGCGCCCGCCGTGCTCGAGGGCGACACCCGCATGTCGCCGGCATTGCTGGCGCAGCTGCCGCTGGTGACCTTGCCGCCGGGCGCCGGCACCACCCGCATCATCGACGACTGGCTGGCCGGGCGCGACGTGGCCGGCGAGCGCCTGTGCTGCAACAACTGGGGCGCCATTGCCGGCCTGCTGATCGAGGGCACCGGCGTCGGCCTGCTGCCCAGCCACTGGGCGCAGGCCTTGCAGGCGGAAGGCAGCCTGTGCGTGCTGCACTGCGAGCCGGCGCCGGCGGCGCTGCCGTATTCATTCCAGTACCGGCGCGACGACGCCCGGCCGCTGGTCGCCAGATTGCGTGAAGCGGTGCTGGAGGCGGTGGATTTCTCGGCGCCCTGCCGGTTGCCCTGAAGGATCGACGTCGTTCCGTCCGCAAGGCGGTCGTCCGGGACCAGGGGCGGGCGCCTGGCGGCCGCCGCTCTATACAATCGCCGCGCGCCTGGCGCAGAATCCAACAAGAACGTGCGCAACGGGGGGATGGGCCCGGCGATGCAGCACGGCTCGGGGTCTGTTCCCTCATTGCCGGGCGGCGTGCCGTCGGCGCGCGGGGAAGCAGGCCGCCTGAATCGACGGAGATCATTCATGCGTAAACTCTGCCTCGCCATGGCCATGGCGGGAATGCTGGCCAGCGGGCTGGCCCACGCCCAATCGACCCTGCGGGTCGGCCTGCAGGACGACCCGGACGTGCTCGATCCGACCCGCGCCCGCACCTTTGTCGGCCGCATCGTGTTCGCCTCGCTGTGCGACAAGCTGGTCGACATCACGCCGGACCTGAAGTTCGTGCCGCAGCTGGCCCAGTCCTGGAGCACCAGCCCGGACAACAAGACCCTGACGTTCAAGCTTCGCACCGATGCCGTGTTCCATGACGGCACGCCGATCGACGCAGCCGCCGTCAAGGCCAACCTGGACCGCGCCCGCACGCTGCCCGACAGCAACCGCAAGAGCGAACTGGCCACCGTGGCCAGCGTCGACGCGCCCGACGCCGGCACCGTGGTGCTGCACCTGTCCGAACCCGACGCCTCGCTGCTGTCGCAACTGTCCGACCGGGCCGGCATGATGATCTCGCCCGCCTCGTTCGACAAGGACCCCGGCGGCAAGCCGGTTTGCTCCGGCCCGTACCAGTTCAAGGAGCGGGTGCAGAACGACCGCATCGTGCTCGAGAAATTTCCCAAGTACTGGGACGCCGCCAACTACCACTTCGACCGCGTGGTGTTCACGCCGATCCCCGACAACACCGTGCGCCTGAACAACCTGCGCGCCGGCGACCTCGACATCATCGAACGCGTGGCGCCCAGCGATGCCAAGGCGGTCAAGGACGACGCCAACCTGCGCCTGGCGCCGGTCACCGGCCTGGGCTTCCAGTCGATTTCGGTCAACCTGGGCAACGGCGCGCGCGCCAACAACCCCCTGGCCAAGGACAAGCGCGTGCGCCAGGCGCTCGATATGGCCATCGACCGCGACGTGCTCAACCAGGTCATCGGCGAAGGCCAGTACCAGCCGGCCTACCAGCCGTTCCCGCCGGCCAGCTTCGCCTACAACAAGTCGTTCGAGCACGCCGGCCGCGATCCCAGGAAGGCCCAGGCCCTGCTCAAGGAAGCGGGCTTCGACCGCGTCAAGTTCGAGATCACCTTCGGCAACAACACCACCATGCAACAGGTGTTCGAGCTGGTGCAGGCCATGGGCGCCGAGGCCGGCTTCGACATCACCCTGCGTCCGGTGGAGTTCGCCTCGCTGCAATCGTCGCTGGCCCGCGGTGACTTCGAAGTCGGGCAGAGCGGCTGGTCGGGCCGGGTCGATCCCAGCGGCAACATCCACCAGTACCTGAGCTGCAAGGGCAACCTGAACGACGGCAAGTTCTGCGACCCGCAGGCCGACAAGCTGCTCAACGACGCCCGCGCCGAGCCGGACACGGCCAAGCGCCGCGCCCTGTACGACCAGGTGCTGTCGGTGATGCAGGACCAGCGTCCCATCGTCTACCTGTTCTACCTGCCGTGGACCTTCGGCACGCAGAAGAAGCTGGAAGGCTTCGTGCCGTATCCCGATGGCCTGATTCGCCTGAAGGGCGTCACCCTGGCCGGGAAGTAGCATCGAGCCAGACACGGGACCCGGTTGCGGGTCCCGTTTTTACTTGTCTCTCGCGGCCGCCGGCCTCGCGCCGTCCGCAACAGGATCGCACCATGATGTTTACGACTCGCCCGGAAATCCTCGGCACCTTTGGTGTCGTGACGTCCACCCATTGGCTGGCCAGCTCGGCCGGCATGTCGCTGCTGGAGCGCGGCGGCAACGCGTTCGACGCCTGTGTCGCCTCGGCCTTCGTGCTGCAGGTGGTCGAGCCCCACCTGGTCGGCCCGGCCGGCGAAGTGCCGGCGGTGTTCTATTCCGCCCGCACCGGCCGCGTCGAAGTGCTGTGCGGCCAGGGCACCACGCCCGCCGCCGCCACGCTCGAGCGCTACCGCGCCGAAGGCCTCGCGCTGATCCCCGGCAACGGCCTGCTGGCCACCGTGATCCCTGGCGCCTTCGATGCCTGGATGCAGCTGCTGCGCGACCACGGCACGATGCGCGTGCGCGACGTGCTGGAACCCGCCATCTACTACGCCGAACACGGCCACGCGCTGATGCCGCGTATCTCCAACACCATCGCCGGCCTGAAGGACTTCTTCCAGGCCCACTGGCCCACCACCGCGCAGGTCTACCTGCCCGGCGGCAACGTGCCCGAGGCCCGCAAGCTGTTCCGCAACCCGGCGCTGGCCGCCACCTGGACCCGCGTGCTGCGGGAAGCGGAACAGGCCGGCGCCGACCGCGAGCGCCAGATCGAGGCGGCCCGCGACGCCTTCTACCGCGGCTTCGTGGCCGAGGCCATCGACAGATTCGCGCGCGGCAACGAGGTCATGGACGAAAGCGGCCAGCGCCATCGCGGCGTGATCACCGCCGACGACCTGGCCGGCTGGTCGGCCAGCTACGACCAGCCCGCCACCTATGACTACCACGGCTACACCGTGGCCAAGGCGGGCGCCTGGAGCCAGGGGCCGGTATTCCTGCAGACCCTGGCGCTGCTCAAGGATATGGACCTGGCCGGCGTCGGCCCGACCAGCGCCGAGTTCGTGCACCGCGTCACCGAAGCCATGAAGCTGGCCTTCGCCGACCGCGAGGCCTACTACGGCGATCCCGCCTTCGTCGACGTGCCGCTGGCGCAACTGCTGTCCGACGAGTACAACGACGCGCGCCGCGCCCTCATCGGCGAGCAAGCCTCGCAGGACCTGCGGCCCGGACAGATCCCCGGTTTCGAGGCGCAGGTGGCGCGCGTGATGGACACCCTGCAGCGGCTGTCCAAGGTGTCGGCCCCCGGCAGCGCGACCAACGAACCGACGCTGGCCGACATGCGCGCCTCGGTCAAGCGCGGCGACACCACCCACGTCGACGTCATCGACCGCTGGGGCAACATGATCTCGGCCACGCCGTCGGGCGGCTGGTTCCAGTCCTCGCCGGTGATCCCGGAACTGGGCTTCGGGCTGAACACCCGCGCCCAGATGTTCTGGCTGGAGGAGGAGCTGCCGGGCACGCTGGCGCCGGGCAAGCGTCCGCGCACCACGCTGACGCCGTCGCTGGCGCTGCGCGAGGGCCGGCCCTATCTCGCATTTGGCACGCCGGGCGGCGACCAGCAGGAGCAATGGCAACTGCTGTTCTTCCTGCGCCACGCGCACCACGGCCTGAACCTGCAGGAAGCCATCGACCTGCCGATGTCGCACACCATGCATTTCCCCACCTCGTTCTACCCGCGCGACCGCAAGCCGGGACACCTGGCGGTGGAAAGCGGCTTCGGCGCCGAGACCATTGCCGCGCTGCACGCCCGCGGCCACCAGATCGAGGAAGTGCCGCAATGGTCGGTCGGCCGCCTGACCGCCGCCTCGCGCGACGCCGACGGCCTGCTGCACGCGGCCGCCACGCCGCGCCTGATGCAGGCCTACGCGGTCGGCCGCTGAGCCTCGTGCCGGCGCGCCCGCCCGGCGCGCGCCGGCACGGTTGCGGCGATTTGCCGCCATGGGCTATCTTTTGCCCATGACGCCTATCCAGCAGAGCCCGGCGAGCGGGGCTCCTCCCCTGACGGGACACGAACCCCTCTTCATCGTCCTGAACACCGGCTCCGGGCGCGGCGACGCGCAAGCGCTGCAGGACATCATCCGCCGCGTGCTCGACCAGGCCGGCCGCCGCTTCCAGCTGATGCCGGTCGACGATCCGTCGCGCCTGGTCGCCACCGCGCGCGAGGCCGTGGCCCTGGCGCGCGAGGCCGGCGGCATCGTGGTCGCGGCCGGCGGCGACGGCACGCTCAACGCCGTCGCCGGCCAGGTGCTGGGGCAGGGCGTGCCGTTCGGCATCCTGCCGCAAGGCACCTTCAATTACTTCGGCCGCCGCTACGGCATCTCGCAGGACACCGAAGCCGCGCTGCGCGGCTTGCTGGGCGGCGAGCTGCGGCCGGTGCAGGTCGGCCTGCTCAACGGCCGCCTGTTCCTGGTCAATGCCAGCCTGGGCCTGTATCCGCAACTGCTCGAAGACCGCGAAGCCTACAAACAGCGCTTCGGCCGCAGCCGCCTGGTGGCGCTGTGGTCCGGGCTCGTGACGCTGATGCGCGCGCCGCGCCAGCTCAGCCTGCGGCTCGACTACGAAGGCCGCGTGCGCGACCTGCGTTCGCCAACGCTGGTGGTGGGCAACAATCGCCTGCAACTGGAGCATATCGGCATCGATCCCGCCGAACTGGACCGCGGCCACCTGGTGGCCATGGCGGCGCGGCCGGTCGGCACGCTGGCGCTGTACGGTCTGTTGCTGCGCGGCCTGTTCAGCCGGCTGGGCGAGGCCGAGCACGTCGTCAGTTTCGCCTTCGACCGCCTGATGGTCTCGATCCGTGGGCGCCGCCGCGTCAAGGTCGCCATGGACGGCGAAATATCCTGGATGGACACCCCGCTGGAATTCAAGGTGTCCGACACGCCTCTGCCGCTGGTGGTGCCGGTCGCCGCCCCGGAAGAGGGGCGGCCATGACGCGCATCCTGCAGTTCTCCGACACCCACTTCGGCACCGAGCGCAAGCCGGTGGTCGAGGCCGCGCTGGACCTGGCCCGATCACTTTCACCCGAATTGGTCGTGATCAGCGGCGACATCACCCAGCGCGCGCGGCGCGGCCAGTTCGCCGCCGCCCGCAAGTTCATCGAGCGCCTGTCGCTGCCGGTGCTGGCGGTGCCGGGCAATCACGACATTCCGCTCTTCAACCTGTTCGCGCGGGCGCTCAATCCTTACGGCAACTACAAGCGCGCGCTCGGCGCCGTGCTCGAGCCGGTCTATGAATCCGACGGGCTGCTGGCCATTGGCGTCAACACCACGCGGCCCCGCCGCCGCAAGGACGGCGAGATTTCCGATGCGCAGATCGCGCGCGTGGCGCAGCGCCTGCGCCAGGCCAGGCCGGGGCAGTTGCGGGTGGTGGTGGCGCATCACCCGATGCGCGCCAAGGTCGAATCCGATCACTCCAACCTGCTGATCGGCCGCCAACGTGCGCTGGCCGCCTGGGCCCAGGCGGGGATCGACCTGATCCTGGGGGGGCATATCCACCTGCCCTACGTACTGCCCGCCAGCGTCGACCCGGCCGTGGCCGCCGGCTGGGTGGTGCAGGCCGGCACCGCATGCTCGCGCCGGGTGCGGGGCAATATCCCCAATTCGGTCAACCTGATCAGTTGCGAAACCGCGGGCGATACGCGCGTCTGCCACGTGGAGCGCTGGGACTACGCCGCTGGCGCCCACGCTTTCGCGCCGGCCGACAGGACGCTGGTCACGACGGCTGGCGGCGATGGCCAGGCCGGCCTGCCGTCGGGGGCGCGATGACCGATTCCTGCGCGGCCTGGGTGGCGTCCCACGCGCTGCTCCTGTTCATGCTGGCGCCGCCGGGCATCGCGCTCGTGGCGGTGTTGCTGGCGCGGGCCTATGTCCGGGCCGCGCCCGCGGCCCGCCTGGCTGGCTTCGCCGGCGCGGTCGCCCTGGCCTGCGCCGTCTTCCTGTCGCTGGCCGCGGCCGTGACGCGACCGGGCGTGGTGGTCGAGTTCGATAGCGCCCTGGCAGGCGCCCTGAGCATGTCGATGGCGGATTCCGTGCTGTGGCTGCTGTCGTGGTTCACCACCCTGGGCGATCGCAGCCTGTTGACGGTGCTGGCCATCGCGATGACGGTCGCATTGCTGTGGCACCGGCAGTGGCGCCTGGCTGCTTTCTGCGCCATTGCCACCGGCGGCGGCGGGGCGCTCAACCGGCTGCTCAAGCACGGCTTCGAGCGCGTCCGCCCCGAACATGACCACGGTTTCGCGACGGCATTGGGCTGGAGTTTCCCCAGCGGGCATGCCTCGGCGGCCATGGCGGTGTACGGCGCGGCGTGTTACCTGGCCTGGCGTCTCGCGCCTCAGGCCTGGCGGTTGCCAGGCGTGGCGCTGGCCGCCGCGCTGATCATGGCGATCGGGTTGAGCCGGGTCCTGTTGCAGGTGCACTTCGCCAGCGACGTGGCGGCGGGTTTTGCCATCAGCTTCGCCTGGCTGGCCATTTGCGTGGCCGTGACGGAACGGGCGAGCGCTTCAGCGCGGCGGGAGCAGCGCATCCAGTAGGCGCGCGTCGGTTCCGCGGATATCCCGCGACTCCAGCGCGGCGCAGGCATAGCGGCCGCCGGCGATGGCGATCGCCTGGTCGAGCCGGCGCGCCCGGTCCGGCGGCGGGGGTTCCAGGTCGACGATCAGCTTGCCGGCCACGGGCGCGGTCACTTCGCCGTCGCTGAAACGCTCCAGGGTGCGGTCGATCTCGCGTTCTCGCGGCAGCGCCAGCACGATGGTGTCCGACTCGGCCAGGGCTTCACGCGCCGAGGTGGCCAGGGTCGCGCTGCCGCGGAAGTCCTCGCAGCGGTCCGGGTCGATGTCATAGACCGTCAGGGCGATATCGGGCTCGGCCGCCAGCAGCCGCCGCGCCGCCTGGGTGCCGGTGCGCCCCATTCCCACGATGCTGATGCGCAGGCTCATGGCTTGGGCACCGACCAGGTGCTGACGATATGGGCCAGCGGTTCGCCGCCGCCGGCCGCGGTCAGGATGACCTCGCCCGCCGACAGGCGGCCCACCTTGAGCAGCCGGGCGTCGGCGTGGACCGCCCCGGCCGGGCTCTTGCGCAGGAAGTTGATGGTCAGGCTGGCGGTGACGGCGTGGGCTTGTCCGGTGGCGCCGACCACCGCGGCATACATGGCCAGGTCGGCCAACCCCATCAGCATCGGGCCCGCGACGATCCCGCCCAGGCGCTGGTGGCTGTCGCGCGCGGGCAGGACGGCGAGGGCGGTGCCGCGGCCGATCCGTTGCACCTCGATGCCCAGCAACAGGGAAAAGGGATGCTGTTCGGCCAGCAATAGCTGGAAGTCGGCCAGGCTGATCAGTGGCGCCTCGGCCTGGGCGCAGGGCAGGGTGATGGAGGTCATCGTTGTTCCAGCGCGTGGCAATAATGATCCAGCAGGACGTCGGCCTGCTGGCCCAGGGATTTCAGGCGGCGGGTGTGCAACAGCAACAACAGCCCGATGAGGTAGGTGAAGACGTTCATCTGCTCGACCAACACCGCGCCGGCGGCCCAGGACTTGGTGCGGGCCAGCGCCTGGCCCAGTACGTCGACGCATTGGCGCAGCCGGCCGTTCAGCTGTTCGTCCATGTCGCGGCCCAGGCCGCGCGGCCCCAGGCCCTGGAACAGGTACAGCCCGAGCGAGAAATCGGTGCGGCGCTCGGCGTAGTAGCCGAAAAAGGCCAGGATGGCCTGGCGCGCCGCGGCAGCGGGGGCGCAGTCGGCGGTCGCCGCCCGCAGATGCGCATGCAGGCGCTGCAACGATTCGTCCAGCAAGGCGCCGTACAGGATTTCCTTGCCGGCGAACCAGGGATATATCGCGCCCGTGGTGCAACCGGCTTCCTTGGCGATCGCGCGGATGGTGGTCTTTTCGAGGCCGTCACGCTCGAATACGCGCTGCGCGGCGTCCAGGATCATCTGGCGGCGCAGGGCGCTCAGGCGTTCGTTGCGGTCAGCGCGCGGAGTTGAGGTAGGCATCGGCAGCCAGGGGATTGAGGTGTTGTTAAATAATATCGACGATTTATTTAAATAACAACGTTATTAGAGACATCGCCAACAGGCCATGCAAGGGCGCGGGCCGGCGGGACGGCAGGGCCTCAACCGGGCGCTGGCGGACCGGGGGAAATCGTTCAAAAGAAATAAGGGCGGTATCAGCGAATTATTGGGGTCAGGGCTGAAAGTCGCGTGAATACGTGATCGTTTGCAAAATTCAGGGTTAGCCCTAGCGGGATTGGTCTGATGTTGCAATATCCCAACAAGGCTGTCGCAAACCTGCACTTTTCTGGTGTCTACCATAGCCAGCCCCCCTGATTTTTGATGCAATAGCGTCAACTTCCCTTCGCGGAGTTAGGGGGGCGGCAGGCTGGTTTGCTGGATTGCTGCTCTTGTCACTCAAATCAACGGAGATTTCTTAAATGAAAAAGACTCTGCTCGCTGCCGCCCTGCTCGCCGGTTTCGCCGGTGTCGCCCAGGCAGAAACGTCTGTCACCCTGTACGGCATCATCGACACGGGTATCGGCTACAACAAGATCAGCGGTGCTGGCGATGCCAACGGCAGCCGTATCGGCATGATCAACGGCGTTCAGAACGGTTCGCGTTGGGGCCTGCGTGGTTCGGAAGATCTGGGTGACGGCCTGCGCGCTGTTTTCCAACTGGAATCGGGTTTCAACTCGGGTAACGGCAACTCCGCTCAAGACGGTCGTCTGTTCGGTCGCCAAGCCACCGTCGGTCTGGCCAGCGACAGCTGGGGCCAACTGGACTTCGGTCGTCAAACCAACATCGCCTCGAAGTACTTCGGTTCGATCGATCCGTTCGGCGCCGGCTTCAACGTCGCCAACATCGGCACCGGCATGAGCGCTGCCAACACCGCTCGCTACGACAACATGGTCATGTACCAAACCCCGTCGTTCAGCGGCTTCCAGTTTGGCGTTGGCTACTCGTTCAGCGCTGATGATCGCAACACCGACGCTCGTCGTTCGGGCTTCCGCACCGCCGACAACGTCCGTGCCATCACGACCGGTCTGCGTTACGTCAACGGCCCGTTGAACGTGGCTCTGTCCTACGACCAACTGAAGGCTTCGAACAAGCAGTTCCAAGACGAAGTCGACGCCACCCCGCGTTCGTACATGATCGGCGGCAGCTACGACTTCGAAGTCGTGAAGCTGGCTCTGGCCTACGCTCGCACGACCGACGGCTGGTTCACCACGTCGAATCCGTCGGGTGCTTCGGGCACGCTGGCCAACGGCAATGACCTGGGCTTCACCAACAACTCGTTCGCTGATGGCTTCAAGGCCAACTCGTACATGCTGGGTCTGTCGGCCCCGATCGGCGGTGCTTCGAGCCTGTTCGGTTCGTGGCAACGTGTCGATCCGTCGAACGACAAGCTGACGGGCGACGACGCCACGATGAACGTGTACTCGCTGGGCTACACCTACGATCTGTCCAAGCGTACCAACCTGTACGCCTACGGTTCGTACTCGAAGAACTACGCCTTCAACGATGGCGTCAAGGCGACCGCCGTCGGCGTCGGCCTGCGTCACCGCTTCTAATCGAAAGCAGGGCGCAAGTCCTGCCTCGATTCGTAGTGCATGAGCGGGCTTCGGCCCGTTCATATGAAGCCACCCTCCGGGGTGGCTTTTTTTATGTCCGAAATGTCTGCTTTTTTAAGCGACAGGTCCGCGCGCATGGCGGTGCGTGCGGGCGGGTGTCGTGTGTCGTCGCGACGTGTGCGCGATCAGCGGCGAAGGAGGTGTGAATGGTGTCGCGCGTGGCCGCTGTGCGGGCGTTTTATCGTGCTGGCGGCGCGGGCGTGGAGCGATTGCGGTAAGCTGTTTGCTTCCCGTCAAAGATTGCGATTGTTCCACTGGAGAAATGCAGTCTTTCACCCGCTGTTCACGCTACAGAGTTCAGCCGGAAGTAACCGCGCGAATGCTACAATCCTAAGGTTTGCGCATTTGACGGACGCCTGAATGAACCTGCAACAGTATTTCCCCGTCCTGCTGTTTATCGTAGTGGCCACCCTTATCGGGTTCGCGCTTCTGACGGCCGGCTCCCTCCTTGGCCCGCGGCGTCCCTACGCCGAGAAGCTATCCCCCTATGAGTGCGGCTTCGAAGCGTTCGAAGACGCGCGCATGAAGTTTGACGTGCGCTACTACCTGGTGGCGATCCTGTTCATTCTTTTCGACCTGGAAATCGCGTTCCTGTTCCCGTGGGCCATCGCCCAGGGCACGGTTGGAATCGTCGGCTTCTGGACGGTCATGGTTTTCCTCGCCGTGTTGACCGTCGGCTTCATCTACGAATGGAAAAAGGGCGCGCTGGACTGGGAATGACCCTTCGGGTTATTTCATCACCGCACGCTATCAGAGACGAATATGGCTATAGACGGCATTCTCAAGCAAGGGTTCATCACAACCAGCGCCGACAAGTTCCTTAACTGGGCGAAAACCGGCTCCATGTGGCCCATGACCTTCGGCCTGGCCTGTTGCGCGGTCGAGATGATGCACGCGGGCGCAGCCCGCTACGACCTGGACCAGTTCGGCATCATCTTCCGTCCCAGCCCGCGCCAGTCCGACCTGATGATCGTGGCCGGCACGCTGTGCAACAAGATGGCGCCGGCGCTGCGCAAGGTCTACGACCAGATGCCCGAACCGCGCTGGGTGGTGTCAATGGGCTCCTGTGCCAATGGTGGCGGTTACTACCACTACTCGTATTCCGTGGTGCGCGGCTGCGATCGCATCGTACCGGTAGACGTCTACGTGCCGGGCTGCCCGCCCACGGCCGAGGCGCTGGTCTACGGCTTGCTGCAGATGCAGAACAAGATCCGCCTGACCAACACGATTGCGCGCTGAGTTTGCGCACCGGTCCGCGGCCGCCGCAAACGCCGCCGCAGGACCCCGCGAAACAGCGTATCGGTTCACCTAAGCGTACAAGATGATGACCAGGCTCGAAACCCTGAAAAACAATTTGCAGACCACCCTCGGCGCGGACATCGCGCTGACCGAGGCGCTGGGCGAGCTGACGCTCGAAGTGCCCGCGGAGCAGTGGTTCTCCGTCTGCAACAAGCTGCGCACCGAAGCCGGCCTGCGCTTCGAAATCTGTATCGACCTCTGTGGCGTCGACTACCTCACCTGGGGCAACGGCACGCGCCAGCTGCCCGAGGAAGCCAACGCCAAGGTGCACCGCGCGCGCTTCGCCGTGGTCGCGCACCTGCTTTCGGTCGAGAACAACTGGCGCCTGCGCGTGCGCACCTGGGCGCCGGACGACGAATTCCCGATGGTCGCCTCGCTGATGGAATGCTGGCCGGCCGTGGGCTGGTTCGAGCGCGAGGCGTTCGACCTGTACGGCATCGTCTTCGAAGGCCACCCCGACCTGCGCCGCATCCTGACCGACTACGGCTTCATCGGCCACCCGTTCCGCAAGGACTTCCCGCTCTCCGGCACCGTCGAAATGCGCTACGACCCGGAACAGAAGCGCGTCATTTACCAGCCCGTCACGATCGACCCGCGCGAGATCACGCCGCGCGTGGTGCGCGAAGACACCTACGGCTTGGGACGTTGAATCATGGCAGAAATCAAGAACTACACGCTCAACTTCGGCCCGCAGCACCCGGCCGCCCACGGCGTGCTGCGCCTGGTGCTCGAGCTGGACGGCGAAGTCATCCAGCGCGCCGACCCGCACATCGGCCTGCTGCACCGCGCCACTGAAAAGCTGGCCGAGCACAAGACCTACATCCAGGCGCTGCCCTACATGGACCGCCTGGACTACGTGTCCATGATGTGCAACGAGCACGCCTACGTCATGGCCATCGAGAAGCTGCTGGGCGTCGAAGCCCCGCTGCGCGCGCAGTACATCCGCGTGATGTTCGACGAGATCACGCGCCTCTTGAACCACCTGATGTCGCTGGGTTCGCACGCGCTGGACGTGGGCGCCATGGCGGTGTTCCTGTACGCCTTCCGTGAACGCGAAGACCTGATGGACTGCTACGAAGCGGTCTCGGGCGCGCGGATGCACGCGGCCTACTATCGTCCGGGCGGCGTCTACCGCGACCTGCCGGACACCATGCCGCAGTACGGCGAGACCAGCAAATACCGTGGCGAGAAGGAAGTGCGCGTCATGAACGACGCGCGTTCGGGCTCGCTGCTGGATTTCATCGAAGACTTCACCAACCGCTTCCCCGCCTGCGTCGACGAGTACGAAACCCTGCTCACCGACAACCGCATCTGGAAGCAGCGCCTGGTCGGCATCGGCGTGGTCGATCCCGATCGCGCCAAGGCGCTGGGCTTCACCGGCCCGATGCTGCGTGGCTCGGGCGTGGCCTGGGACCTGCGCAAGATGCAGCCCTACGAAGTCTACGACCTGCTCGATTTCGACATCCCCGTCGGCGTCAATGGCGACTGCTACGACCGCTACCTGGTCCGCATCGCCGAAATGCGCGAGAGCAACCGCATCATCCGCCAGTGCGTGGAATGGCTGCGCAACAACCCGGGCCCGGTCATGATCGAGAACCACAAGATCGCCCCGCCCAAGCGCACCGCCATGAAGACCAACATGGAAGAGCTGATCCACCACTTCAAGCTCTTCACCGAAGGTTTCCACGTGCCCCCGGGCGAAGCGTTTGCTTCGGTGGAGCATCCCAAGGGCGAGTTCGGCATCTACCTGGTGTCGGACGGCGCCAACAAGCCGTACCGCCTGAAGATTCGGGCCCCCGGCTTTGCCCACCTGCAATCGCTGGACGAAATGTCGCGCGGTCACATGATCGCCGACGCCGTCACCATCATTGGTACGCAGGACATCGTTTTCGGCGAGATCGATCGCTGATCCGCCAGACAGTCACGAGCACGCCCGCATAACCCGGATTCAAACTATGCTGCTTTCCGAACAGGCCTACCAGAAAATCGACCGAGAACTCGCCAAGTTCCCGGCCGACCAGCGGCAGTCCGCCATCATGGCCTCTCTTGCCATCGCGCAGGAAGAGAAGGGCTGGTTGGCTACCGACATCATCGAAGATGTAGCGAACTACATCGGCGTCCCGCCCATCGCGGTGCAGGAAGTCGCCACCTTCTACAACATGTTCGACGTCAAGCCCGTCGGCAAGACCAAGATCGCGGTCTGCACCAACCTGCCCTGTGCCTTGCGCGACGGCGAACGTGCGGGCGACTACCTCAAGCGCAAGCTGGGCGTGGACTATCGCGAAACCACCGCCGACGGCCAGTTCACCCTGGTCGAGGGTGAGTGCATGGGCGCCTGCGGCGATTCCCCCGTGCTGATCGTGAACAACAAGCATATGTGCGTGCGCATGACCGAAGAGAAGCTGGACGCGCTGGTCGCGGCCCTCAAGGCGCAAGGAGAGTCGGCATGAACGCGCCGGACATCTACAAGCAGTTCGCGCAGGGCCTGGAGCCCAACCCGCTGAACGACCTGTCCAATTCGATGTGCCTGCACGGCCGTCACATCAAGCCGCAGATCATGGCCGACGTCGACGGCGCCAACTGGCGCCTGGCCGACTACGTCAAGCGCGGCGGCTACGAAGCCCTGCGCAAGATCCTCACCACCGGCATGAAGCCGGAAGACGTGATCGCCGAAGTCAAGGCGTCGGGCCTGCGCGGCCGCGGCGGCGCGGGCTTCCCGACCGGCCTGAAGTGGAGCTTCATGCCGCGCGCCTTCCCGGGCCAGAAGTACCTCGTCTGCAACTCGGACGAAGGCGAACCGGGCACGTTCAAGGATCGCGACATCCTGCGCTTCAATCCGCACATCGTGATCGAAGGCATGGCGATCGCCGCCTACGCGATGGGCATCAGCGTAGGCTACAACTACATCCACGGTGAAATCTTCGAAGTCTACGAGCGCTTTGAAGAGGCCCTGGAAGAGGCGCGCGCCGCCGGCTTCCTGGGCGACAGGATCCTGGGTTCGGAATTCAACTTCCAGCTGCACGCGTTCCACGGCTATGGCGCCTACATCTGTGGCGAGGAAACCGCGCTGCTGGAATCGCTGGAAGGCAAGAAGGGCCAGCCGCGCTTCAAGCCGCCGTTCCCGGCCAGCTTCGGCCTGTACGGCAAGCCCACCACCATCAACAACACCGAAACCTTCGCGGCGGTGCCCTGGATCATCCGCAACAGCGGCCAGGCCTACCTCGAAGTCGGCAAGCCCAACAACGGCGGCACCAAGCTGTTCTCGATCACCGGTGACGTCGAGCGTCCCGGCAACTACGAGATCCCGCTGGGCACCCCGTTCTCGACCCTGCTGGAACTGGCGGGCGGCATGCGCGGCGGCAAGAAGCTCAAGGCCGTGATCCCGGGCGGTTCGAGCGCCCCGGTGCTGCCGGCCGACATCATGATGGAAACCACGATGGACTACGACGCCATCGCCAAGGCGGGTTCCATGCTGGGTTCGGGCGCCGTGATCGTCATGGACGAGACGCGCTGCATGGTCAAGTCGCTGCTGCGCCTGTCGTATTTCTATTTCGAGGAAAGCTGCGGCCAGTGCACGCCGTGCCGCGAAGGCACCGGCTGGCTGTACCGCATGGTGCACCGCATCGAAAACGGCCACGGCCGTCCGGAAGATCTGGACATGCTGGACAACGTGGCGGGCAACATCATGGGCCGCACCATCTGCGCCCTGGGTGACGCCGCCGCCATGCCCGTGCGTGGCTTCCTCAAGCATTTTCGCGACGAATTCGCGCACCACATCGAGCACAAGTCGTGTGTGGTTCCGCAATATCTGTAGGTCTCAGGAACAGCAATGGTTGAACTAACCGTCGACGGCAATACGGTAGAAGTGCCCGAGGGCAGCATGGTGATGCATGCGGCCCAGAAAGTCGGGCTTTACGTGCCGCATTTCTGCTACCACAAGAAACTGTCCATCGCGGCCAACTGCCGCATGTGCCTGGTCGAAGTGGAAAAGGCGCCCAAGGCGCTGCCCGCCTGCGCCACCCCCGTGACGAACGGCATGGTCGTGCACACCTGCTCCGAGAAGGCTCGCGCCGCTCAGAAGTCGGTGATGGAATTCTTGCTCATCAATCACCCGCTCGACTGCCCGATCTGCGATCAGGGCGGCGAATGCCAGCTGCAGGACCTGGCCGTGGGCTACGGTGGCTCTTCCTCGCGTTACCAGGAAGAAAAGCGCGTGGTGTTCCACAAGGACCTGGGCCCGCTGGTTTCCGCCGAGGAAATGAGCCGCTGCATCCACTGCACCCGCTGCGTGCGCTTCGGCCAGGAAATCGCCGGCGTCATGGAACTGGGCATGCTGGGCCGCGGCGAGCACTCCGAGATCACCTCGTTCGTGGGCCGCTCGATCGAATCCGAACTGTCGGGCAACATGATCGATATCTGTCCGGTGGGCGCGCTGACCTCCAAGCCCTTCCGCTACAGCGCCCGCACCTGGGAACTGGCCCGTCGCCGTTCGGTCAGCCCGCACGACAGCCTGGGCGCCAACCTGGTGGTCCAGGTCAAGGGCGACCGCGTCATGCGCGTGGTGCCGTTCGAGGACGAAGCCATCAACGAATGCTGGATCAGCGACCGCGACCGCTTCTCGTACGAAGGCCTGAACAGCGAAGACCGCCTGGCCGCGCCGATGATCAAGGGCACCGACGGCAAGTGGCAGGAAGCCTCCTGGGCCGACGCCCTGGCCGCCGTGGCCCAGGGCCTGTCGCGCGTGCGTGACAGCTTTGGCGCCGGCCAGATCGGCGCCCTGGCGTCGGAATACGCCACCACCGAGGAATACGCGCTGCTGGGCCGCCTGGTCCGCGCGCTGGGTTCCGAGAACATCGACTTCCGCCTGCGCCAGACCGACCCGGCGTTCGACGCCGCGCTGACCGGCGCGCCGTGGCTGGGCATGCCCATCGCCGAACTCGACAACCTGGACCGCGTCCTGGTGGTCGGCTCGTTCCTGCGCAAGGACCACCCGCTGATGGCCCAGCGCCTGCGCCAGGCCGCCAAGCGCGGCACGCAGATCCTGATGGTCGACAGTGCCGCCGACGATCCCCTGATGCCGGTCGCCGGCCGCCTCACCGTGGCCCCGTCCGAGCTGCCGCGCGCCCTGGCCGAAGTGGCCGTGGCCCTGGCGCAAGCCAAGCAAGCCGCGGTGCCGGCCGAGTTCGCCTCGGTCACCCCGGGCGAGAACGCCAAGATCATCGCCGCCAGCCTGGCGTCGGGTTCCAACGCGGCCGTGCTGATGGGCAACCTGGCCGTGGCCAGCGCCCAGGCCTCGACCCTGGCCGCCAACGGCCGCGCCGTGGCCGACCTGGCCGGCGGCAAGTTCGGCTTCCTGACCTCCGGCGGCAACACCGTCGGTGGTTACCTGGCCGGCGCCATCCCGGGCAAGGGCGGCAAGAACGCCGCCGCCATGCTGGCCGAACCGCTCAAGGCCTACGTGGTGCTGCACGCCGAGCCGCTGCTGGATGCCGACAACGGCCAGCAGGCCATCGCCGCGCTGCGCGGCGCGCAGTTCGCCGTGGCCCTGACGCCTTACCGTTCGGCCGCCGCCGAATGGGCCGACGTCATGCTGCCGGTGGCGCCGTTCACCGAGACCTCGGGCACGTTCGTCAACGCCCAGGGCCTGGCCCAGAGCTTCAAGGGCACGGTCGCGCCGTTCGGCCAGACCCGTCCGGCCTGGAAGGTCCTGCGCGTGCTGGGCAACGTCCTGCACCTGGCCGGCTTCGATGACGAAACCTCCGAGTCCGTGCGCGATGCCGCGCTGGCCGGTGGCGTCGAAGGCCGCCTGTCCAACGACATCAAGGCGCCGCTGGGCCTGGGCCAGCCCCTGACCGGGCTTGAACGCGTCGCCGACGTGCCGATCTACCGCAGCGACGCCATGGTGCGCCGCTCGGAACCGCTGCAGGCCGCGCCGGCTTCGAAGCAGCCCGCCGCGCGCATGAACGGCAACACGCTCACCAGCCTCGGCCTGACCGCCGGCGTCAAGGTGCGCGTGACGGGCGGGCAGGGCGCTGTCGAGCTCGAGACCGTGCAGGACGACGCCGTGGCCGATCGCGCCGTGCGCATCGCCGCAGCCTTTGAAAATACCGCAGCCCTGGGTGGCGCATTTGGTCAACTCAGCGTGGAGCGTGCCTGATGGAATGGCTCAATGTTCTTGAAAGCCACGGAACGGCATTGCTCGGTCCGACGGTCTGGATGGTTCTCTGGACGATCATCAAGATCGTGGTCATCGCCGTGCCCATCATCCTGTGCGTCGCCTACCTGACGTACTGGGAGCGCAAGATGATCGGCGCCATGCACGTGCGCATGGGCCCGAACCGCGTCGGTTTCAAGGGGCTGCTGCAGCCGTTCGCCGACGTGTTCAAGCTGCTGACCAAGGAAGTCGTGGTCCCCAGCCAGGCCAACAAGGTGCTGTTCGTCGTGGCCCCCGTGGTCACGCTGATGCCGGCCCTGGCCGCCTGGGCGGTGGTGCCGTTCGGCCCCGACGTGGTCCTGGCCAACGTCAACGCCGGCCTGCTGTACATCATGGCCATCACCTCGATCGGCGTGTACGGCGTGATCGTCGCCGGCTGGGCCTCGAACTCCAAGTACGCGTTCCTGGGCGCGCTGCGCGCCTCGGCCCAGATGCTCTCGTACGAACTGGCCATCGGCTTCGTGCTGGTGACGGTGCTGCTGGTGTCCGGCAGCCTGAACATGTCCGAGATCGTGCATGTGCAGAACCGCGGCTGGTTCGCCGACAAGGGCCTGACGTTCCTGTCCTGGAACTGGCTGCCGCTGCTGCCGCTGTTCGTGATCTACGTGATCTCGGCCGTGGCCGAAACCAACCGCCACCCGTTCGACGTGGTGGAAGGCGAATCGGAAATCGTGGCCGGCCACATGGTCGAATACTCGGGCATGGCCTTCGCGCTGTTCTTCCTGGGCGAATACGCCAACATGATCCTGCTGTCGTGCATGGCCTCGATCATGTTCCTGGGGGGCTGGGCTTCGCCGATCGACATCGCGCCGCTGACCTGGATCCCGGGTTGGATCTGGCTCGGTCTCAAGACGTTCGTCGTGGTTTCGTTGTTCGTGTGGTTCCGCGCGTCGTTCCCGCGTTACCGCTACGACCAGATCATGCGTTTGGGTTGGAAGATCTTCATCCCGCTGACCGGTGTTTGGCTGGTCATTGTGGCGATCTGGATGCAGACGCCCTGGAACATTTGGCGCTAAGCCGCCAGGCAGAGGCAGGATATGGAAGCGATCAAAGATTTCTTCGGCAGCTTGATGCTGGCCGAACTGCTCAAGGGCATGCGCCTGACGGGCAAGTATTTCTTCAAGCGCAAGGTGACCTTGCGCTACCCGCAGGAAAAGACGCCGACCTCGGCGCGTTTCCGCGGCCTGCACGCGCTGCGCCGCTACCCCAATGGGGAAGAGCGCTGCATCGCGTGCAAACTGTGTGAAGCCGTGTGCCCCGCGCTGGCCATCACCATCGAGTCGGACCAGCGTGACGACGGCACCCGCCGCACCACGCGCTACGACATCGACCTGACCAAGTGCATTTTCTGCGGCTTCTGTGAGGAAAGCTGCCCCGTGGACTCGATCGTGGAAACGCACATCCACGAATACCACGGCGAAAAGCGCGGCGACCTGTATTTCACCAAAGACATGCTGCTCGCCGTGGGCGACCGCTACGAAGCCGAAATCGCCCGCCGCCGGGCCGAAGACGCTCCCTACCGTTGAGCCCAGGGTCCTGATCCATGACTTTTACCACTGTCCTGTTTTACATACTGGCCGCCGTGCTGGTGATCGCGGCGTTCCGCGTGATCACCGCGCGCAGCCCGGTCACCGCCGTCCTGCACCTGATCCTGGCGTTCGCCAACGCGGCCATGCTGTGGATGCTGCTGGGCGCCGAGTTCCTCGCGCTGCTGCTGGTGCTGGTGTACGTGGGCGCCGTGATGGTGCTGTTCCTGTTCGTCGTCATGATGCTCGACATCCGCATGGATGCGCTGCGCCAGGGCATGAAGACCTACCTGCCGCTGGGCCTGGTGATCGGCCTGGTGATGGTGCTGGAAATGGCCTTCGTGCTGGGTTCGACCTGGTACGGCGCGGGCCCGCAGGCCCCGGTCGCCGGCGACTACAACAACGCCCGCGCCCTCGGTGAAGCGATGTACACGCAGTACATCTACGCCATCGAAGTCGGCGCCGCGCTGCTGCTGGTCGGCATGGTTGCCGCCATCGCGCTGACCCTGCGCCGCCGCCGCGACGTCAAGTACAACGACCCGGTCGCTGCCGTCCGCGTGCGCTCGAAGGACCGCTTCCGCATGGTGAGCATGCCCGCCCAGAGCGAGCGCGCCCAGGCCCAGAACGGCACCGCCGCGCCCGCCGCGCCCCAAGGAGAAAAACAATGACGCTGACGCTGGCCCATTACCTGATCCTGGGGGCGATCCTGTTCGCCATCGGGATCTTCGGCATCTTCCTGAACCGCCGCAACCTGATCATCCTGCTGATGTCCATCGAGCTGGTGCTCCTGGCTGTCAACATGAACTTCGTGGCGTTCTCCAGCTGGTTCGGCGACACCGCCGGCCAGGTGTTCGTGTTCTTCATCCTGACCGTGGCCGCCGCGGAAGCGGCGATCGGCCTGGCCATTTTGGTGCTGCTGTTCCGCAACCTGAACACGATCAACGTTGACGAACTCGATCGCCTGAAGGGCTGACGGGGTATTGGAAGAAAATGTCTAGCTCACCCAATCTCTACCTGCTCATCGCGCTGGCGCCGCTGGCCGGAGCAATCCTCGCGGGCCTTTTCGGCACCGGGTTCCTGGGCCGTCCGATCGGCCGTCGCGCCTCGCACGTCATCACCATCCTGGGCGTGCTCATCTCCGCCATCGGTTCGGTGGTGGTGCTGGGCGACGTGCTCAACGGCCTGCGCTTCGACGGCGCGGTCTACACCTGGAGCCTGATCGGCCAGACCAAGCTGGAAATCGGCTTCCTGATCGATCCGCTGTCGGCCATGATGATGGTCGTGGTGACCTCGGTGTCGCTGATGGTGCACATCTACACCATCGGCTACATGGCCGACGATCCCGGTTACCAGCGCTTCTTCTCGTACATCTCGCTGTTCACGTTCTCCATGCTGATGCTGGTGATGTCGAACAACATGGTGCAGCTGTTCTTCGGCTGGGAAGCGGTGGGCCTGGTGTCGTACCTGCTGATCGGTTTCTGGTACACCCGCCCGACCGCGATCTTCGCCAACATGAAGGCGTTCCTGATCAACCGCGTCGGCGACTTCGGTTTCGTCCTCGGCATCGGCCTGCTGTTCGCCTACGCCGGCACCATGCACTACGGTGAAGTGTTCGCCCAGGCCGACAAGCTGTCCAAGCTGACGCTGCCCGGTTCGGACTGGATGCTGCTGACCGTGGCCTGCATCTGCCTGTTCATCGGCGCCATGGGCAAGTCGGCGCAGGTGCCCCTGCACGCCTGGCTGCCCGACTCGATGGAAGGCCCGACCCCGATCTCCGCGCTGATCCACGCCGCCACCATGGTGACGGCCGGCATCTTCATGGTCGCGCGCTTCTCGCCGCTGTTCGAGCTGTCGGACACCGCGCTGTCGTTCATCATCGTGATCGGCGCCATCGGCGCGCTGTTTCTGGGCATCCTGGGCATCATCCAGAACGACATCAAGCGCGTGGTGGCGTATTCGACGCTGTCGCAGCTGGGCTACATGACCGTCGCGCTGGGCGCCTCGGCCTACTCGGTGGCGATTTTCCACCTGATGACGCACGCGTTCTTCAAGGCGCTGCTGTTCCTGGGCGCGGGCTCGGTCATCATCGGCATGCACCATGACCAGGACATCCGCAACATGGGCGGCCTGCGCAAGTACATGCCCATCACCTGGATCACCTTCCTCTTGGGCACGCTGGCCCTGGTCGGCACGCCGTTCTTCTCGGGTTTCTACTCGAAGGAACACATCATCGAAGCGGCCGGCGCCGCCCACGTCTGGGGCGCCAGTTTCGCCTACTACGCCACGCTGATCGGCGTGTTCGTGACCTCGCTGTACTCGTTCCGCGTGTACTTCCTGGTCTTCCACGGCAAGGAACGCTTCGACACCAGCGACCACGGTCATGGCCACGGCCACGACGCGCACGGCCATGACGACCATGGCCACGACGACCATGGCCACCACGGCGGCAAGCCGCACGAGTCGCCCTGGGTCGTGACCCTGCCGCTGATCCTGCTGGCGATCCCGTCGGTGCTGATCGGCGCCTGGGCGGTGGATCCGATGCTGTTCGGCAAGTTCTTCAACGGCGTGATCACGGTGCTGCCGCAGCATCCCGCCATGCACGAACTGCATGAAGAATGGCACGGCTGGGTCGCCTTCGGCCTGCACGCCTTCCAGACCCTGCCGTTCTGGCTGGTCGTGGCCGGCGCGGTCATCGCCTGGTACTGCTACCTGATCAACCCGAAGGTCCCGGCCGCGATCAAGTCGAGCCTGTCGGGCGTCAACAAGGTGCTTGAGAACAAGTACTACGTCGACTGGATCAACGAGCAGATCATCGCCCGCGGCCTGCGCTGCCTGGGCCGTGGCCTGTGGCAGACCGGCGACCGCGGCATCATCGACGGCCTGCTGATCAACGGCAGCGCCCGCGTGGTGGGCTGGGTGTCGGCGATCAGCCGCCACCTGCAGTCCGGCTTCATCTATCACTACGCGTTCGCGATGATCATCGGCATCATGGCGCTGGTGACTTTCTTTGTGCTGATTCCCCAATGATGGCAAGCGAGATGGCATCCAACACTTTCCCCTGGCTCACGCTTGCGATCTTTGTCCCGATCGTATTCGGCCTGCTGGTGCTGGCGGTGGGCCGTGACGACCGTCCCGGCCTGACGCGCGGCCTGTCGCTGATCGGCTCGATCGCCGGCTTCCTCGTCACGATCCCGCTGTACACCGGGTTCGACTCCAAGACGGCTGCCATGCAGTTCGTCGAGAAGACCTCCTGGATCGAAGCCTTCAACGTCAACTACCACCTGGGCGTGGACGGCATTTCGCTGTGGTTCGTGCTCCTGACCGCGTTCATCACCATCATCGTGGTGCTGGCCGGCTGGGAAGTCATCACCAGCCGCGTGTCGCAGTACATGGCCGCCTTCCTGATCCTGTCGGGTCTGATGGTGGGCGTGTTCTGCGCGCTGGACGGCATGCTGTTCTACGTGTTCTTCGAAGCCACGCTGATCCCGATGTACATCATCATCGGCGTCTGGGGCGGACCGAACCGGGTGTACGCGGCCTTCAAGTTCTTCCTCTACACGCTGATGGGCTCGCTGCTGACGCTGGTGGCGTTCATCTACCTGTGGAATGCCTCGGGCGGTTCGTTCGACATCCTGACCTGGCAGCAGACCAAGCTGGGCTACACCCCGCAGATCCTGATCTTCGTGGCGCTGCTGGCGGCCTTCGCCGTCAAGGTGCCGATGTGGCCGGTGCACACCTGGCTGCCGGACGCCCACGTCGAGGCGCCCACGGGCGGCTCCATCGTGCTGGCCGCGATCATGCTGAAGCTGGGCGCCTACGGTTTCCTGCGCTTCTCGCTGCCGATCGCGCCCGACGCCTCGCACAGCCTGGCCGGCCTGATGATCACGCTGTCGCTGATCGCCGTGATCTACATCGGCCTGGTGGCGATCGTGCAGGACGACATGAAGAAGCTGGTGGCCTATTCGTCGGTCGCCCACATGGGCTTCGTCACCCTGGGTTTCTTCATCTTCAACACGGCCGGCGTCGAAGGCGCCATCGTGCAGATGATCTCCCACGGCTTCGTTTCGGGCGCCATGTTCATGTGTATCGGCGTGCTCTATGACCGCATGCACTCGCGCCGCATCGCCGACTACGGCGGCGTGGTCAACGTGATGCCGCGCTTCGCCACGTTCTTCATCCTGTTCTCGATGGCCAACAGCGGCCTGCCGGCCACCAGCGGTTTCGTCGGCGAGTTCATGGTGATCATGGGCGCGGTCGAGCACAACTTCTGGATCGGCCTGCTGGCGGCCACCGCGCTGATCCTGGGCGCTTCGTATTCGCTGTGGATGGTCAAGCGCGTGGTCCTGGGCGACGTCGCCAACGACCACGTCCGCGAGCTGACCGATATCAACCGCCGCGAATTCGTGATTCTTGGCGTGATGGCGATCGCCGTGCTGTACATGGGGATCTATCCCAAGCCCTTCACCGACGTGATGCACGTGTCGGTCGAGGCCCTGCTGCAACACGTTGCCGTCTCGAAACTGTAAGACAAGACAATGATGCAATCCCAAATCGATTTCGCCCTGGCGACACCGGAAATCCTCCTGCTGGTTTTCGGCCTGGCTATCCTGCTCGTCGACGCGGTCAGCAATCACCCCGAGCGCAAGCCGACGTTCCTGCTGACCATGCTGGCGCTGGGCGTGCTGACCGTGGTGTCGGCGCTGCAGTGGAAGAACGGCGTCACGGGTTCGACCTTCAACGGCCTGTACGTCACCGACGAGCTGTCGCACCTGCTCAAGATCGCCTCGTACATCGCGGTGGCGGTCACGCTGGTCTACGGCCGCGTCTACGCCCAGTTGCGCGACATGATGCGTGGCGGCGAACTGTACGTGCTGACGCTGTTCGCCCTGCTGGGCCAGATGGTGATGATCTCGTCGGGCAACCTGATCTCGATCTACCTGGGCCTGGAGCTGATGTCGCTGGCGCTGTACGCGCTGATCGCGCTGCGTCGCGACAACGTCGTCGCCACCGAAGCCGCCATGAAGTACTTCGTGCTGGGCGCGCTGGCCTCGGGCTTCCTGCTGTACGGCATGTCGATGGTCTACGGCGCCACCGGTCACCTGGACCTGGCCGAAGTCTCCAAGGTCATCGCCGCCGGCAAGGCCGAGAAGCTGGCCCTGGTGTTCGGCATCGTGTTCCTGGTTTCGGGCCTGGCGTTCAAGCTCGGCGCCGTGCCGTTCCACATGTGGGTGCCGGACGTCTACCAGGGTTCGCCGACCGCGGTCACGCTGATCCTGGGCGGCGCGCCCAAGCTGGCGGCCTTCGCCATCACGCTGCGCCTGCTGGTCGACGGCCTGCACGGCCTGGCGGCCGATTGGCAGCCGATGCTGATGATCCTGGCGGTGCTGTCGCTGGCCATCGGCAACCTGACCGCCATCGCGCAGACCAACTTCAAGCGCATGCTGGCCTACTCGACCATCTCGCACATGGGCTTCGTGCTGCTGGGCCTGATGTCGGGCTCGGTGGCCGGCAAGCCGGAACTGGCGTCCGCCGCCTACGGCGCGTCGCTGTTCTACATGCTGACCTACGTGCTGACCACGCTGGCCAGCTTCGGCATCGTGCTGCTGCTGTCGCGGCAGGGTTTCGAGTGCGAGCACATCGACGACCTGAAGGGCCTGAACCGCCGCAGCCCGTGGCATGCCGCCATCGTGCTGCTGCTGATGTTCTCGCTGGCCGGCATCCCGCCGCTGGTGGGCTTCTACGCCAAGCTGGCGGTACTGCAGGCGCTGGTCAGCGCCGGCCACGTCACGCTGGCCGTGATCGCGGTGCTGTTCTCGCTGATCGGCGCGTTCTATTACCTGCGCGTGGTCAAGGTCGTGTACTTCGACGAGCCGGCGGCCGATGCCGCCCCGATGTCGGCCACCTGCGGCCAACGCGGCGTGCTGTCGGTCAACGGCCTGCTGATCCTGGTGCTGGGCCTGTTGCCCGGCGGCCTGATGGCCCTGTGCGTGCAGGCCATCCGCAGCTCGCTCAGCCTGTAAGCGGAACGGGCGATGAACCAGACCCTGGCGGTATGGCTCCTGATCGCGCTGGCCCTGGTCAGCGCGAACCTGCCTTTCCTGACGGAGCGCGTGTTCGCCGTGCTGCCGTGGAAGCAGGGCGGGGCCGAGGCCGTCAAGCCGTTCTGGATGCGCCTGGTCGAAGTGCTGGTGTTCTACCTGATCGTGGGCGCCCTGGGCTTCACGTTCGAGTCCGTGCTGGGCAATCGCTTCGCGCAGACCTGGGAGTTCTACGCCATCACGTTGAGCCTGTACCTGGTGCTGGCTTATCCGGGGTTCGTGTATCGCTATCTCTTCAAGCGCCATCCCCGCCTGCGGACCTGAACCGCCCGCCACGCCTTCGCAGTACCTGCCAAACGCCCCGCAAGGGGCGTTTTGCTTATGCGTGACAGTGTTGCCGTCGATTGCCGTTTTCGTGGCGAAATGGCATCACACCGCACCACTCTCGCGTTACCGCGTCCGATTTCCGGGCACGGCCTGAACTCGATCAGCTTTCCAATACAGAATCGCAACCTGTCATAAACAGGAATGCTTGTCATGCATGTTCTGGAGGTTGATGGTGAAGCACGAAGACTCGTATGCATTGAATACCCTGGCCAGTTCGCTGGCTGCCGCGGTGGCGGTTCCCGCACTGTTCATCAGCCCCTATGCGCTGGCGCAGTCCGGCGCCCATGGCGTCACGCAGCTGGCGCCGGTGGAAGTGGAGGGCGAGGATTCGCCCTACCAGCCCGATGCCGCGCAGTCGCCCAAGATGACCGCGCCGCTGCTGGACACGCCGCGTTCGGTGCAGGTGGTGCCCAAGCAGGTCATGTCCGACCAGTCCGCCAGCTCCTTGCAGGACGTGCTGCAGAACTCGCCGGGTATCACCTTCGCTGCTGGCGAAGGCGGGCGCGCCGGCGGCGACCTGCCCGTCATCCGCGGCCAGAATGCCGCCAGCAGCCTGTTCCTGGACGGAATGCGCGATGCCAGCATGCAGGCGCGCGACACCTTCAACCTGGAACAGGTCGAGATCATCAAGGGGCCCGATTCGGTCTATTCCGGCCGCGGCGGGGCGGGCGGCAGCATCAACCTGGTCAGCAAGGCGCCCAAGGCCAAGGATGCCACCGAGGTCACGGGCCAGATCGGCACCGATCGCAACTACCGGGGAAGCGTCGACAGCAACTGGCGGCTGGGCGAAAAATCCGCTTTCCGCCTGAATGTCATGGGCACCAAGGGTGACGTGCCGGGCCGCGACAGGGCGGTGAATTTCGAGCGTTGGGGCGTGGCGCCGTCGCTGATGCTGGGGATGGGCACGCCGACCCGCATCACGCTGAGCTACTACCACTACCAGAACGACAGCATGCCGGACTACTCCATCCCCTACGACCCGCGAGTGGGTCTGCCGGTCACGGAGACCCTGGGGATCAGCCGCAAGAACTTCTACGGCCTGGCCGAACGCGACTTCATGAAGACGCGCGATGGCATGGCCACCGTCGATTTCCAGCACGATTTCTCCGACAAGCTCACGCTGCGCAACGTGGTTCGATATGGCCGCGAAACCGCCGATTACCTCGCCACCCAGCCCGACCTCACGCTCGCAAACCTGCCCGCGGGGCTCGTGGACCGGCCGGCCTACGGCAGGTACTACACCACCAAGGCATTCGCGAACCAGACCGACCTGAGCGGCGAGTTCCTGACCGGCGCCATCAAGCACGGGTTCGACCTGGGCTTCGAGTACACCAGCGTGAAGCAGACCATGGCCTATACCAACGACCAGGTCCTGTCTTCGGATGGCGTCACCAAATGCCCGGCCGATCTGGCGCAGACCTCGCTGCGCAATCCCGATCCGAACGTGGCCTACCCTTGCCGCACCGCCCGCAGCTGGCCGGCTCCCTACGCCACCGACACCCTGGCGCTATACGGCTTCGACACCCTCAAGTTCGACGAACAATGGCAGGCCAGCGTCGGCTTGCGCTGGGACAATTACCGCACCAGCGGCCACGACAAGAAAAAGCAGGGCTACAGCCGCACCGACAATCTGTTCAACTACCAGTTGGGCCTGGCCTACAAGCCCGTGCCCCAAGGCACGATCTATGCGTCCTATGGCACGTCGTCCACGCCGTCCGCGGTGGCGGGTGCCACGGCTTCCGACATTCTCAGGAAAAGCTCGGACGAGGCGGCGGCGCCGGAAAAAAGCCGTTCGGTCGAGGCGGGCGTCAAGTGGCTGGTCCTGGATGAACGCCTGACGCTGACGGGCGCGGTGTTCCAGGATACGCGCCGGAACACCAACATCGAGGTGTTGCCGAACGAATACGAGCAGGCGGGCCAGACCCGCGTGCGCGGCATCGAACTGGGCTTCTCCGGTTCCATCACGCCGGCATGGAACATCTATGGCGGCTATACCTTCCTGGACAGCAAGCTGATCCGGGGCGGACGGAAGGACATCGGCGCCGAGGGCCAGGATCTGCCGAACACGCCGCGCAATGCGTTCAGCCTGTGGTCCACCTACAAGGTGCTGCCTGAACTGACGTTGGGCGGCGGCGCCTACTATGTCGACAAGGTCTACGGCAACGCCGACGCGGGCGTCGATGCCAGCGGTGCGCCCAAGGCGCGCTGGGTGCCGTCGTACTGGCGCTTCGATGCGATGGCCAAGTACAAGTTCAGCTCCCACCTGGCGTTGCAGCTCAATGTCCTGAACGTGTTCGACCAGACTTTCTACACCCGGGCCAGGCCGAAGAACCACGCCGCGCTCGGCACGGGCAGGGCGGCGCTGCTGTCCGTGAGACTGCGCTACTGAGCGGGACCCTTCAAAAAAACCACCTTCGCGGTGGTTTTTTTGAAGGCAGGAGTGACGGCCGGATCCGTTCGGATCCCTTGCGGATTCAGCGAGGTTTCAGGGAATACCCCCGTTATATACAAAGCCACATCAATGAAGTTCTCTTAACTTGTGTTGTTTTTTTCCCGACTTTACGGGGAATTGATCTTTCTTTCAGGAGGCTTTCAGCTTCGAAGGCCAGAATCGCAACCTTCCAAAAAACAAGAATCGTTGCTATTCATATTCTGGAGAAAGCGTTGAAATCCGAAGACACCTTTGCCGTCACGTCGCTCAGCGGATCGCTGGCCGCGGTGCTGGCGACCCCGGCGCTGTTCCTGGCTCCGGCCGCGCAGGCGCAATCGGGCGGACAGGGCGTGACGCAGCTGACACCCGTGCAGGTGCAGGGCGATGCGCTGGTGCCGTACGACGTCAAGGATTCCGCTTCCACCAAGTTCACCGCGCCCTTGCTGGACACGCCCAAGTCGGTGCAGGTCATTCCGCAGGAAGTGATCCAGAACCAGGCGGCGTCCACCCTGACCGAGGCGCTGCGCAACTCGCCGGGCATCACGTTCGGCGCGGGCGAGGGCGGCAATCCGCTCGGCGACCGCCCGATCATCCGCGGCTACGACGCCCAGGCCAGCACCTACGTCGACGGCATGCGCGATATCGGCGCGACCTCGCGCGAGGTGTTCAACCTGGAGCAGATCGAGGTCATCAAGGGTTCGGACGGCGCCTTTGGCGGCCGTGGCGGCGCCGGCGGCAGCATCAACCTGATCAGCAAGACGGCCAAGGCCGAGAATTTCACCGCGGCCAGCCTGGGCATCGGCACCGACAGCTACTATCGCGGCACGATCGACAGCAACTGGCTGCTGGGCGAGAAGACCGCCTTCCGCCTGAACGCCATGTATCACGACGCCGACGTGGCCGGCCGCGACATGGTCAACAACAGCCGCTGGGGCGTGGCGCCCACCATCACCTTCGGCGTGAACACGCCGACCCGCGTGACGCTGAGCTACTACCACATGCAGTCGGACGACCTGCCCGACAGCGGCATCCCGTACGCCTATCCCAGCACCAAGGTGCAGCGCAACGGCAGCTTCATGGGCGTCACGCAGACCGGTCCGGCCAGCGTCGACCGCAATAATTTCTACGGCCTGTCCAGCGACTACCGCAAGACCACGTCCGACATGGGCACGATCGGCATCGAGCACGATTTCTCGAACCGCCTGACCCTGCGCAACATGACGCGCTATACCTATTCGACCCAGGACTACGTCTGGACGCAGCCCGACGACAGCCAGGGCAACGTGCTCAACGGCCGCGTCTGGCGCCGCGCCAACACCCGTGCCAGCCGCGTCGACAGCCTGGCCAACCAGACCGAGCTGACGGGCAAGTTCGAGACCGGCTCGCTCAAGCACAGCTTCAACGTGGGCATCGAGCTGTCCAAGGAAGAGGGCAAGAAAGATACGCTGGCGATCAATCGCGGTTCCGGCTCCGGCGCGACCAATGCCTGCAAGTCCTTGGGCGCGGCCTCCAACTACAACTGCACCAGCCTGTACGACCCGGATCCGCACGATCCCTGGGTCAACACGCTGGACGGCGACCGCGTCGGCCAGCCGACCCGTTCGCGCACCATCACCAAGTCGATCTACGCCTTCGATACGGTGGAATTGTCGCCGCAATGGCTGGTCAACGGCGGTCTGCGCCTGGACCGCTACGAGACCAAGTTCACCAATACGCCGGCCAACAAGTACCAGGTCATCAAGCGTGACGACACCCTGCTGAACTACCAGCTGGGCCTGGTGTTCAAGCCGGCCGACAACGGCAGCGTGTACGTGTCGTACGCGACCTCGTCGACGCCGTCCAACGCCACGCTGGGCGAAGGCAGCGAAAGCCTTGCCCTCACGCCGGGCCGCGGCAACGTCGGCATGAACGCGGCCGACATGGCGCCGGAAAAGAACAAGACCTACGAGATCGGCACCAAGTGGGACGTGCTGGACCGCCGCATGACGCTGACGGCCGCGCTGTTCCGCACCGAGACCACCAACGCCCGCGTCACGCTGCCGTCGGGCGACTACGCCATGGCTGGCAAGAAGGAAGTGAACGGCCTGGAGCTGGGCTTCTCGGGCAGCATCACGCCCGCCTGGCAGGTGTTCGGCGGCTACACCTTCATGAAGAGCAAGCTCAAGGACGGCGCCGGCGCCGACGAGGGCAATGCGTTCCCCAACACGCCGGAGAACAGCTTCAGCCTGTGGTCGACCTACGCGGTGACGCCGGACTTCACGCTGGGCGGTGGCGCCTACTACGTCGGCAAGCAGTACGGCAACACCACCAACACCACCTACATCCCGTCGTACTGGCGCTTCGATGCGATGGCCGGTTACCGCTTCAACAAGAATTGGAACCTGCAGCTGAACGTCTTCAACCTGTTCGACAAGACCTACTACGACAAGGCCTATCCGGCGCACTACGCCAACATCGCGCCGGGCCGCTCGGCGATCCTGAGCGTGAACATGCGCTACTGAGGCAGGATCAGCTTTCGAACCAGTTCAGCACGCCGTCCAGGCCCGAGACGTTCAGCGCGTAGCGGGTCTGCTGCCGCACCAGCGGCTTGGCGTGGTAGGCCACCGGGAAGCCGGCGGCGCCCAGCATCTTCAGGTCGTTGGCGCCGTCGCCCATGGCGATGACCTGCTCCTTGGTGGCGCCGTGGGTGCGGGCGAACTCGCGCAGGTAGACGGCCTTGGCGTCGGCGTCCAGGATATCGCCCAGCACGCGGCCGGTCAGCACGCCGTTGTCGATTTCCAGCGTGTTGGCGTGCGCGCTGTCCAGCTTCAGGCGCTCACGCAGGCGGTCGGTGAAGAAGGTGAAGCCGCCGGACACCAGCAGCACCTTGATGCCGGCGGCCTGGGCGGTGGTGATCAGGCGTTCTGCGCCCGGGTTCAGGCGCAGCTTTTCGGTGTAGACCTGTTCCAGCGCTTCGGCCGGCACGTCCTTGAGCAGCGCCACGCGGCGCCGCAGGCTTTCGGCGAAGTCCTTGATCTCGCCGCGCATCGCGGCCTCGGTGATTTCCGAGACCTTGTCCTTGACGCCGGCCACGCCGGCGATCTCGTCGATGCACTCGATGTTGATGAGCGTCGAGTCCATGTCCATCGCCAGCACCTTGCAGTGCGACAGCTTCAGGCCGGCCGGCACGAAGGCGGTGTCGATGCCATGGCGCTCGGCCCACGCCACCACGTCGGCGCGGGTGGCGTCGTCGTGCTGAACGTCGAGCAGGCGCGCGGCCGTGGCGCTGATGCGGGCCACGCCTTGCGCCTGCGCCAGGGCGGCGAGCTGTTCGGCGTGTTCGACGGTCAGGCCGGGGGATTGGACGACGAGGTGATGGATAGTCATAAAAATGCGAAGGTCGGGGCGGGTTACTTCAAGGCGCGCAGCACGGCGCGCACGGCATCGGCGCGAGCCGGGATCTGCGCGGCCTTGATCTCAACCCGCAATTTATCCTGTCCGGCGAGTTTGATGTGGCGTTGCCGCTGCACCAGCTCGATGATTTTGGCCGGATCGACGCTGGTCTTGGGGCCGAACTGCAGCAGCGCCTGGGTTTCGCTGGCGTCGATCTTGACGATGCCCAGCGGTTGCGCGGCCAGGCGCAGGCGGTGCGTGGTCAGCAGCGTCTGCGCCGCCTCGGGCAGCTTGCCGAAGCGGTCGATCAGTTCTTCCTGGATCTGGATCAGGTCGTCCTCGTCGGCGGCGTGGGCCAGGCGCTTGTAGACGCTCAGGCGCGCATGCACGTCGGCGCAGTAGTCGGACGGCAGCAGCGCCGGCGCATGCAGGTTGACCTCGCAGGCCAGGTTGAAGGGCGCGTCCAGGTCCGGCTCTTCGCCGGCGCGCAGGGCGCGCACCGCTTCGTTGAGCATCTCGTTGTACATCGAGAAGCCGACTTCCTGGATGTTGCCGGACTGCGAATCGCCCAGCACTTCGCCGGTGCCGCGGATCTCCAGGTCGTGCATGGCCAGGTAGAAGCCGGAGCCCAGTTCCTCCATGGCCTGGATCGCTTCCAGCCGCTTCTTGGCGTTGCTGGTGATGGCATCCTCGCCCGGCGTCAGCAGGTAGGCGTAGGCCTGGTGGTGCGAGCGGCCGACGCGGCCGCGCAGCTGGTGCAGCTGCGCCAGGCCGAAGCGGTCGGCGCGGTGGATCACGATGGTGTTGGCGCTGGGCACGTCGATGCCGGTTTCGATGATGGTGGTGCACAACAGCACGTTGTAGCGCTGCTGGTAGAAGCCCTTCATCACCTGTTCCAGGTCGCGCTCGGGCATCTGGCCGTGGGCCACCGCGATGCGGGCCTCGGGCACCAGCTCTTCGAGACGGGCGCGGCGGTTGTGGATGGTCTCGACCTCGTTGTGCAGGAAGTAGCACTGGCCGCCGCGCTTGAGCTCGCGCAGCAGCGCCTCGCGCAGCGTGCTGCCGTCCTCGCGCCGCACGAAGGTCTTGATCGCCAGGCGCTTTTGCGGCGCGGTGGCGATGACCGAGAAGTCGCGGATGCCTTCGAGCGACATGCCGAGCGTGCGCGGGATCGGCGTGGCGGTCAGGGTGAGCACGTCGACCTCGGCGCGCAGCGCCTTGAGCGCTTCCTTCTGGCGCACGCCGAAGCGGTGTTCCTCGTCGATGATGACCAGCCCGAGGCGCTTGAACTTCACGTCCTTGGACAGGATCTTGTGGGTGCCGATGACGATGTCGACGCGGCCGTCGTTGATGCCCTCGATGGCCGCGGACACTTCCTTGGCCGAGCGGAAGCGCGACAGCTCCACCACCCGCACCGGCCAGTCGGCGAAGCGGTCGGAGAAGGTCTGCGCATGCTGTTCGGCCAGCAGCGTGGTGGGGCAGAGCAGGGCGACCTGCTTGCCGTTGGCCACGGCCAGGAACGCGGCGCGCAGCGCCACCTCGGTCTTGCCGAAGCCGACGTCGCCGCACACCAGGCGGTCCATTGGTCGGCCCGAGGTCATGTCGGCGATCACGGCCTCGATGGCGGCGGCCTGGTCGGCCGTTTCCTCGAAGCCGAAGCCTTCGGCGAAGGCCTGGTAGTCGTTCAGCGGCAGGTTGAAGGCGAAGCCCTCGCGCGCGGCGCGCTGGGCGTACAGCGCCAGCAGTTCGGCGGCGGTGTCGCGCACCTGTTTGGCCGCCTTGCGGCGCGCCTTGTCCCACTGGCCCGAGCCGAGCTGGTGCAGCGGCGCGGCTTCCGGATCGGCGCCGCTGTAGCGGGCGATCACGTGCAACTGCGACACCGGCACGTACAGCGTGCTGCCGTTGGCGTATTCGAGATGCAGGAACTCCATCTCGCCTTCGCCCATGTCCATGTTGACCAGGCCGTGGTAGCGGCCGATGCCGTGCTGCGCGTGCACCACCGGGTCGCCGGCGCGCAGTTCGGACAGGTCGCGCACCATCGCTTCGACGTTGCTGGCGCGTTCCTGGTCGCGCTTGCCGCGCCGGCCGGTGCTGGCCAGCCCCGGATAGAGGTCGTTCTCGGTCAGGAAGGCCAGGTTGGCCTGCGGCAACTCGAAGCCGGTGGCCAGGGGCGCGGCGACGATGCCGAAGTGGGCGTCCGAAGCCAGGAAGGCTTCGATGCTGTCCGGCTGCGCGTCGGGGGTGACGCCGAACTCGTTCAGCATTTGCACCAGCGTCTCGCGGCGGCCGGCCGAGTCGGCGCACAGCAGCACACGGCCTTGCGGCTTGCCGACATGCGTGCGCAACTTGGCGATCGGGTCTTCGGCGCGGCGCGCCACGCTCACGTCCGGCGCGGCGCGGAAGTCGGGATGGGGCTGGCCCGCGGCCAGCGCCAGGCGGCGGAAATCCTTCAGGCGGGCGTACAGCGCCTGCTCGTCCAGGAACAGCGCGGACGGGGGCAGCACCGGCCGTTCGCGGTCGCTTTTCAGGAAGCCATAGCGGCTGCCGGTGTCCTGGCTGAAGCGCATCATGGCGTCGTCGATGTCGCCGACCGTGACGGTGAGCGTGCCTTCGGCCAGGTAGTCGAACAGCGTGGCCGTCTCGTCGAAGAACAGCGGCAGGTAGTACTCGACCCCGGCGAAGGGGATGCCGTTGCCGATGTCCTTGTAGGGCAGGGCGCGCGAGGGATCGCCTTCGAACACTTCGCGGAAACGCGCGCGGAAGCGGTTGCGCGATTCCTCGTCCATGGGAAATTCGCGCCCCGGCAGCAGTTGCACCTCGCGCACCGGGTACAGGCTGCGCTGGGTGTCGACGTCGAAGCTGCGGATGGTCTCGATCTCGTCGTCGAACAGGTCAAGCCGGTAGGGCAGCGCCGATCCCATCGGGAACAGGTCGATCAGGCCGCCGCGCAGACAGAACTCGCCGGGCGCGGTGACCTGGGTGACGTGGTTGTAGTTGGCCAGCGTCAGCTGCGCGCGCAGCGCTGCTTCGTTGAGCTTGTCCTTCTGCTTGAAAGAGAAGGTGTAGGCTGCCAGGAAGGACGGCGGCGCCAGCCGGTACAGCGCGGTGGTGACCGGCACCGTGAGCACGTCCACCGTCTTCATCATCAGCGAATGCAGGGTATGCAGGCGCTCGGAGATCAGGTCCTGGTGCGGCGAGAAGGCGTCGTACGGCAGGGTTTCCCAGTCGGGCAGCTGGCGCACCCGCAGGCCGGGCGCGAACAGCGCGATTTCCTCGGCCAGGCGCTGGGCTTCCAGCGGCTCCGCGGTCAGCACCACCAGCGGCGCGCCGGCCTGCCGGGCCAGGTCGGCCAGCAGCCAGGCATCGCCCGAGCCGGGTGGCCGGGGTTGCGCATAGCGCGTGCCGGGCTTGAGCGCGGCGAGAGTGGGGGCGGTCGCGGGGACGGGCGGCGCTGCCGTGGCGGAGGAGGTGGGAGCGGGCATCAGACTGGGAGCAGGCATCAAGCGGAAGATTATAAAATCACCGCACCATGTCTGACTCAATCATCGCAATCGTTCCCGCCGCCGGCGTCGGCGCCCGCGCCAGCCACCCCGGCGTCGAGAGCGTGCCCAAGCAATACCGTCCGTTGGCCGGACAGCCCATGCTGCGCCATGCCGTTGCGGCGCTGCTGGCTGACGAGCGCGTGTCGCAGGTGCGCGTGGCGGTGACGCCCGGCGATGGCTGGGTCGACCACGCCCTGGCCGGCCTGCCGCGCACCGTCTGGCGCGCCTGCGGCGGCGCGACGCGCGCCGATACGGTGGCCGGCGCCCTGGCCGAGAGCGGCGTGGCCGATGACACGTGGGTGCTGGTGCATGACGCGGCCCGCCCCGGCCTGCCGGCGCCGGCCCTGGCGCGCCTGATCGACGCCTGCCTCGCGGATGCGGTGGGCGGGCTGCTGGCGCTGCCCGTGGCCGATACCGTCAAGGCCGGCCACGACCGGGTCGAGCGCACGCTGGACCGCAACGGCCTGTGGCTGGCGCAGACGCCGCAGATGTTCCGCGCCGGCGTGCTGCGCGATGCGCTGACGGCGGCCGCGGTGAACGGCGTTGCCGTCACCGACGAGGCCTCGGCGATCGAGGCCGCGGGCTATGCGCCGCTGCTGGTGCCCGGCGCCATGCGCAATTTCAAGGTGACCTGGCCGGACGATTTCGAACTGATGGAAAAATGGCTATGAGTATTCCCTTCCGCGTCGGCCAGGGGTTTGACGTGCATGCGCTGGTGGAAGGCCGCCCGCTGATCATCGGCGGCGTGACCATTCCGCACAGCCACGGCCTGCTGGGCCATTCGGATGCCGACGTGCTGCTGCACGCCATCACCGACGCGCTGCTCGGCGCCGCCGGGCTGGGCGACATCGGCCGCCACTTCCCCGATACCGATCCGGCCTTCAAGGGCGCGGATAGCCGCGTGTTGCTGCGCGAGGCCGTGGCGCGCGTGCGCCAGGCTGGCTGGACGCCCGTGAACATCGATGCCACGGTGCATGCCCAGGCGCCCAAGATCGGCCCGCATGCGCCCGCCATGGTCGGCAACATCGCCGCCGATACCGGCCTGGCCGAAACCGAGGTCAACATCAAGGCCAAGACCAACGAAGGCCTGGGATACCTGGGGCGCAAGGAAGGCATCTCCGCGACGGTGGTGGCGCTGCTGGCCCGGGCCTGACCCGCCGCCCCCCGTACCTTGCGGGCATCGATGGCGCGGTGTTTACCGCGCCATTTTTTTCGCGCGCGAGCGTTGTTTTATTCGCACGGATACATGTCCACAACAAATTAACAAACCGCAAAAAAGGGCGAGGACCGCGTAGCTGCTGCGGTTTGGCGTGAATCCCGCGTCGTTTGGGGCGCACAGGCCGAAAACGCCCTGTGTTTTCGTCTTGCCGGGGCATTTGAACTGGAATATTCTGCCGCTACTTAACGTCTGGATAATAGGGACACTAGGATGCATGTACGTGGCGCTGCCTTATTCGTGGCTCTCGTCGCCTTTGGTTCGCCTGCACATGCAGAATTCGAGCAACAGCTCGGCCCGCTCGCGGGCGCTGTCCGCACGCAGCTGCTGCAAGGCTGGACCGCAGGGGTCGAGGATGGCTGGTTCACGCTGCGCAACAAGGCCACGGCCGGCAGCGAACAGACGCTCTACCTGAACGTCGGGCAACCGCCCGAAGGCGGCCGCATCACCGACGTCAACGTGGTCCTGAATTCGAAGAATCCCAAGGCTTCCATCGGCCTGGCGCTGACCAACCGTTCGCGCAAGGGGCTGTGCCTGCTCGAGCTCACGGCCGCCAAGCAGACCTTGCTGTTCTGTCTGGACGGCGACAAGCGCCGCGATATCGCCAACGTGCCCAATGTGGCCAAGCTGGACGGCTCCGACCGCATCAAGGTGGTCGAGGTGCCGGGCGCGGCGCGCTTCATCGTCAATGGCCAGAAGATCGGCGATATCGAGAACGAACCCGCGCTGGGTTCCGAGCTCGGCATCATGGCTTACGAGGTCGGCACCTTCGGGATCGCGGACTTCGCCATCAACACGAACGTCAATGCCAACACCGGCCAGGGCGGCGGCGGGCAACCGCAACAGCAGCCGACGCGCGCGCCGCAGGCCTCGCCGGATTCCGGCGCCAGCAGCGGCTTGCCGGGGGCCGGCCCGTATCCGCGCTTTGGCGGCGACTCGCTGCGCATCGTGGCGGTGTACATCGGCATCATGCGCAGCATTTTCATGCATGAGTTCGGCCACGCGCTGATCGGCGAACTGGAGCTGCCCTCGACCGGCGCCGAGGAAGACGCGGTCGATATCTATTCGGCGCTGCAGATCGTCGAGCCGACCATGTACCCGTCCAGCGACAAGGACACCAACGCCATGGCCCAGGGCGCGGCCAAGTACGCGGCCCTGCAGTGGTACTACAGCGGCAAGCTGGCCGAGGCCAAGGGCGCCGGCAACTCGCCCTGGCAGGACGAGCACACGGGCGACCTCAAGCGCTTTCGCAACATGCTGTGCATCATGTATGGCGGCAACCCCGGCGTGTTCGCATCGCTGGTCGACCAGGTCGGCTTCGAAGACCGCACCAAGGCGCGCTGCGCGGATGAATTCACCAAGCAGAACCGCGCCTGGCGCCGGATCCTGGCGCCGCATACCCGCGTCGGCACGTGGTCGCCCGATGGCCAGCAGCCGGCGAACGCCCCCGGCGCGCCGGTGAACGTGACCTTCGAGCCGTCGTCGCGCCGCATCGGCAACCTGTTCGCCAACAACCTGTCCGAAGCCATCACCAACAACATCAAGCTGCTGGGCCAGACCTACGTGCTGCCGCGGCCGGTGAACGTGGTCTTCAAGGACTGCGGCAAGCTCAACGCCTGGTACAGCCCGCGCGAAGGCTCCATCACCATGTGCTACGAGCTGATCGAGAACATCGCGGTGATGATCTCGGATATCGAGATGGGCACGGTCGGTGGCGAGCCCAAGCAGGGCGGGGCGGCGCCGCAGCAAGCCCCGCAACAGGCCCCGCAACAGCAGCCGCGCCAGCAACCGCCCGCCGGCCAGCCGCAGCGCGCGCCCGGCAACGGCGGTTTCGACGAGTTGCAGGATAGCGGCGTGCCGCCGACGACCCTGCTGTTCTCGGCGCCCTACAAGGGCCCGACGCCGAACTCCCATCCCCGCGCCAAGGTGATCACCACCAAGGACGTGGTGGCCCTGTTGACCGATGAAAAGAACAAGAACTTCCTGGTGATCGATACCAGCGGCCTGCGCGACACCATTCCCGGCGCCTTCCCGCTGAGCGATGCGGGTTCGGACGGCAGTGTGACGGACCAGATGCAGGAAGCCTTTGACGGCTGGCTGCACAAGAAGACGGGCACCGAGAAAGAACACAACGTGCCGCTGATCATCGTGGGCGCCGGCATGAACGACCGCTCCTCCTATAACGCCGCGCTGCGCGCCGGCATGATGGGTTGGCCGGTCTACTGGTATCGCGGCGGCATGGAGGCCTGGCTCGCCAACGGCCTGCCGACGGCTCCCGTCAAGTCCCAGGGACAATAGCGGCAGCGGGGCGGCGCAAGCGCCTTCCGGCAAATAAAGAAAGCCCGCCTGTGCGAACAGGCGGGCTTTTCATTGCCCGCGCGCGGCGGGGCGGGCCAGCGTGGCGGAGGCGGGCTTACTTGCCCTGCGCGGCCAGCGCCAGGGCGGCGGCGTTGACCACCGCGGCGATGCGGCCGGCGTCGCGCAACTGCTCGGTCGACAGGCCGTCCTGCTTCAGGTTCTCGTAGTGCGAACCGACGCAGAAATGGCACTTGCCGATGATGGAGGCCACCAGCGCGAACAGCTCGAAGCGCTTCTTTTCCACGCCGCCATGGGTGGCGTAGGCATTCATGCGCAGCTGGGCCGGCAGGCTCTTGAGCTGGGCGTCGCCGCTCATCTCGACGTAGGGGTACCAGGTGTTGTTCATGCCCATGAGCGCCGAGGCGGTCAGCGCGGCATTGGCGTCGGTTTCGGACAGGACGCTCTTGAAGGCTTCGATCAGCACCGGGCTGCGCGCGGCGTAGGCGGCCGACAGGGCGGCGCCGACGGCGTCTTCCGGGGCCAGGGTCGAGCGGGCGATCACGGCGTCCAGATTCAGGCGGATGTCCTTGGCCCAATCCGGCAGCTGTTCCTTAATGGTCGTCAGAAATTCCATAGTTTTTACCTATAATCCAGCGCAGTTAAAGCCCGGCGAGGGACCCGCGAGCAGGTCCCGGCCGGGCTGGAAATTACAGCGTGGCGCCGCCAACCGTACGGTTGCACGGGCACAGCTCGTCGGTTTGCAGGCCGTCGAGCAGACGCAGCACTTCTTCCGGGTTACGGCCGACGTTCAGGTTGTTCACCGAAACGTGCTGGATCGTGTTGTCCGGGTCGACGATGAAGGTGGCGCGCAGCGCAACGCCAGCACCCTTTTCACGCACGCCCAACTGGTCGATCAGGGCGCCGGTGGTGTCGCCGAACTGGTAGTGACCCAGCTTGTTCAGGTCCGGGTGCTCACGGCGCCAGGCCAGCTTGACGAATTCGTTGTCGCTCGAGCCACCCAGCAGGACGGCGTCGCGGTCTTCGAAATCCTTGGCCAGCTTGTTGAAGCCGACGATTTCGGTCGGGCACACGAACGTGAAGTCCTTCGGGTAGAAGTAGATCACCTTCCACTTGCCGGGGAACGAGCTTTCGGTGATGTCTTCGAAAGCCGAGACGCCGTTTTCTTCGTGCTGGTTGAAGCCGGGCTTGACGCCGGTAACCTTGAAGGGCTCGAGTTTGTCGCCAACAGTTTTCATGTTTACTCCCAGTAGTTGTTGGTGGAATTAAGGCGGTGCCTCAAACCATAAATTCTACGCTATGGATTATCGTTGTCTAATTGATAATTCCTAAACTTCGCTTTGGGCAGCTCTATGCGGGCGGTCAGGCCGCCACCCTCGCGCGGCAGCATGCGCAGGGCGCCGCCCACGTGCTTGAGCAGGCGTTCGACGATGGCCAGGCCCAGGCCGGCGCCGCTGACGCCGGTGCGGGCGGCCTCGCCGCGCGAGAACGGCCGCAGCAGGCGGTCGACGTCTTCGGGGGCGATGCCGGGGCCGCGGTCGGACACCTCGATGACGATCATGCCGCCCTCAGCTTGCAGTGTCATGACCAGATGGGCCATGCCGTCGGTCGAACGGCCATAGCGACGCGCGTTCTCGATCAGGTTGCTGACGATGCGTTTCAGGTCCAGCGCGGTGATGCGCGCGCGCAGGCCCGGTTCGAGGGTGGCGTCCAGTTCGCCGCCCAGCGAGGACGTGTGGCTGCGTTCACGCTCGTACAGCTCGGCCAGCACGGCCGAGATATCGGTGGCCAGTTGCGGCAGGGTGCCGGCGGGACGGGCGTATTCCATCAGCTGGCCGATACTGTGGTCGATCTGGCCCAGGTCCTCGTCGATGGCCTGGCGCGCGTCTTCCGACACGCCGCTCAGCTCGATTTCCAGGCGCATGCGCGCCAGCGGCGTGCGCAGGTCGTGGGAAATGCCGGCCAGCATCAGCTCGCGGTCGGCCTCGGCCTGCCGCAGGTCCTTGGCCATGCGGTTGAACGAGGCGTTCAGGTCGCGGATTTCCAGCGGCCCCTGCTCGGGCAGGGGCGCCGGGGTCTCGCCACGCGACAGCACCTGCGCCGCGCGCGCCAGCCGCGACAGTGGCCGGTTGACGAAGCCGACGCTGACCGCCGCGCCCACCAGGGACAGCAACAGCGCCGTGGCGCCCCATCCCAGCCATTCGATGCCGCCCGTCAGCCCGATTTGCTCGCGTTCGAACACCAGCCAATATAGGTCTTTCTCGATCTGGAAACTGACCCAGAAGCCCGGCACCTGGTTCACGCCCCAGGCGATCTGGGTCTCGGGGCCGAAGCGCGTGCGGATGTGCTGCGCCACGCGCTGCCAGTAATCGTCGTCGGGAAGGGCTTCGGCGAAGTCGGTGACCTCGCGCGGATAGACCTGGATGCCTTCATTGGTGGCCAGGTCGAGCAGGAGCTTGCTGCGTTCGCCGTTGTGCGAATAGATCAGCGCGGTGCGCGTGATATTGACGGCCGTGATCACCCGCTGCGCCATTTGATTGGCGCGCGGTCCCAGCTCCATGCTGAAGAAGACTTGTAGCCACGCCCCCAGGCTGACCAGCATGAGCGCGGCCAGCAACAGGAACGTGCGGCCGAACAAGCCGAGCCGCAGACGTGAAGTCAGGTTCCTGAAGGTTTTGCGCAAGCGGGGCACGAGGCTGCGCTCCTGCCCGGGGCGGGCGTGTCGATCAACTGCCACCGTCCGGCACAAACACGTATCCGAGACCCCAGACGGTCTGGATGAATACGGGCTTGGACGGGTTCGGCTCGATCAGCTTGCGCAGGCGCGAGATCTGCACGTCGAGGCTGCGGTCGAAGGCTTCGTATTCGCGGCCGCGGGCCAGTTCCATGAGCTTGTCGCGCGACAGCGGAATCTTCGGGTGGCGCGCAAACACCTTGAGCACCGAGAATTCGCCGGTGGTGATGGGCACCTGTTCGCCGTTGCGCGTGAGCGTGCGGGTCGACAGGTTCAGCACGTAGGGGCCGAAGGCGATGGATTCGTTTTCCTGGCTGGGAGCGCCGGGATGTTCCTCGGTGCCGCGGCGGCGCAGGATCGCGTTGATCCGGGCCAGCAGTTCGCGAGGGTTGAACGGTTTGGACAGGTAGTCGTCCGCGCCCATCTCCAGGCCGACGATGCGGTCGATTTCTTCCGCCTTGGCCGTCAGCATGATGATGGGGGTGTTGTCGTGGCCACCGCGCAGCCGGCGACAGATGGACAGGCCATCCTCGCCGGGCAGCATCAGATCCAGCACGAGCAGGTCGAAGTGCTCGCGTTGCCAGAGTTTGCCCATCTCTTTGGCGTCTTCGGCAACGAAAACGTTGAATCCCTGCTCGGACAGATACCGGCGCAGCAGATCGCGCAAGCGCGGATCATCGTCGACGACGAGGATTTTTCGGGTGGGGGTGGTGTTTTGCGTATTCATGGCCGGAAATGTAACAGTGACAAGAACCAGCGGCTAGTGGGCGTTCACAAGATATTACACATTGCGAACCATGGTTGAAATCCCCCTTACATACGGGGGCAAGCCCCCGGTATTTCGTACAATCTGCATCTATGGAACTAAACCTGCTGGCTCTGGAAACCTCTTCGTCGCGCTGCGGCGTGGCCCTTTTGCGCGCCTTCGACGGGCGGCTGGAGGTCGCCGTCCGCGAACACGAGGGCTCCCAGGAGCACGCGGAACGCCTTTTGCCCATGGCCAACGAACTGCTGGCCGAGGCCGGCCTGGCGCCCGGCGCCCTGCAGGCGGTGGCGTTCGGCCAGGGGCCGGGCGGCTTTACCGGGCTGCGCGTGGCCTGCGGCGTGGCCCAGGGCATGGCCATGGGGCTGGGAATCCCGGTATTGCCGGTGGTGTCGCACCAGGCCGTGGCCGCCCAGGCGGGCGGCGTGCCGGACGACGCCATCGTGGTGGCGCTGGACGCCCGCATGAATGAAGTCTACCTGGCGGTCTATCGCCCGGTTGCCGGCGCCGATGGAGAGTCCGTCTGGGAAACCCTGCAGGCCCCCTTGCTGATCGCGGCGGCCGAGGTCGTGCCCTGGACGGCGCACCACCTGCCCGCGTGGTCCCGCGCCGCTGGCCGGGCGCTGCAGCCCCTGCTGGCGGGCGATGCCTGGGATGCCTACGCCGCGGACATGTCGGTACCGGCCGGATGGCGGCGCGCCGGCGAGGCGCAGCGGCCCGAGGCCGCCAGCGTCGCCCGCCTGGCGCGCGAGGCCTGGTCGCGGGGCGAGGCCGTCGCGCCGGAACAGGCCGCGCCGCTCTACGTCCGAGACAAAGTGGCTTTCACCACCGCGGAACGCCTGCGGGGCGAGGGCGGCAACCCCAAGGCGCAATCCACGCTGGCGCCGGCATATCCCCAGCCGCTGACCGACGCCGACCTGGACGAGGTGGTGGCCCTGGAGGCCAATGTCCAGTCGTTTCCCTGGACCCGCGGCAATTTCGCTGACGCGCTGGCGGCCGGCTATGGCGCCTGGACATTGCGCCGTGATGGCCGCGTGGCCGGTTTCTGTATCCTGATGTTTGCGCCCGACGTGGCCCATCTGCTGGTGATCGCGGTGGCGCGCAGCCTGCACCGCCAGGGGCTGGGCAGCGTCCTGCTCGACTGGTGCGAACAGCAGGCGCGCGAGCGCAGCCTGGATGGCGTGCTGCTCGAAGTGCGCCCGTCCAATACCGCGGCGGTCGAGTTCTACAAGGCCCGCGGCTACCTGCAGATCGGCCTGCGGCGTGGCTACTATCCGGCCGAAAAGGGCGGGCGCGAGGATGCCCTGGTGATGCAGAAGCGCCTGGATTCGCCCAAGGGAGCGACGGCGTGACGGCTCCGAACCCCACGCAAGCGGCGGCCGCGCCCCGCGTCAATCCGCTGCAGCGCCTGTGGCTGCGCGAGCTGGGCATGGAGCGCCTGTGGCTGCGCCCGGCGCCCCGGCCCGCGGTCGCGTCCGAGCCCCAGACCGTTGTTTCCAAACAGGATTCGCCGGCAACGGCGGCGCCGGATGGCATGCCGCCGACGCCGGTCCGCGATGCCGCGCCAGCGCCGGCGGCCGTGGCGTCGCCCGTCGCCGCGCGTCCCCCCGGGCCCGGCCCGGGCCTGCGCAATGGCCCGCCGCCCAAGCCGGCGCCCAAGCCCGAGGTCGCGGCCGACGCCGCTCCGGCGCCGATTCCGGTGGCCGAAGCGGTCAAGAACGCCAACCTGGACGAATTACGCGAACAGGTGGTGGCCTGCACCGCCTGCGGCCTGTGCAGCGGGCGGCGCCATGCGGTGTTCGGCCACGGCGGCCAGCCCACGCGCTGGCTGGTGGTGGGCGAGGCGCCCGGCGAACAGGAAGACCGCCAAGGCCAGCCTTTCGTCGGCCGTTCCGGGCAATTGCTGGACTCGATGTTGTCGGCGGTGGGCATGAGCCGCGAGCGCGATGTATTCATCGCCAACGTGATCAAGTGCCGCCCCCCGGGCAACCGCAATCCCAAGCCCGAGGAAATCGCGGCTTGCAGTCCTTACCTGATGCGCCAGATCGCGCTGCTCAAGCCCGAGCGCATCCTGGTGCTGGGCCGGTTCGCGGCCCAGACGCTGCTGGGCACGGACGCGACCATCGGCAGCCTGCGCGGCCGCGTGCACCAGATGAAGACGGAAGAGGGGCGCGAGATCCCGGTGATCGTGAGCTATCACCCGGCCTATCTGCTGCGCAGTCCGGCCGAGAAGGCGCGCGCCTGGCAAGACCTGAAACTGGCGGCCCGGCAGCTCTAGGCCGGGCCCGGCCGGCAAGGCCGCCAATGGGCGGGGCCGCAAGGGCGGCCCGCCGCGATGATGATCAGCGCGCGTGCGGGTCGAGCGCGTGGCCGTGGCCTTCCTGGCCGATCTGGTCATGCAGCTCGGGGTTGGCCGCCAGGTTGCGCCGGCTCCAGCGCATGAACACCACCATCAGCACGGCCACCACGGTGCCGAAGATCACGATGATGATGTTGATCGGCAGTTGCAGCCACAGCAGCAGGGTGTACATGGCCACCATCAGCAGGATGTTGAGCTGCTCGTTGAAGTTCTGCACCGCGATCGAATGGCCGGCCGACAGCAGCACATGGCCGCGGTGTTGCAGCAGGGCGTTCATGGGCACCACGAAAAAGCCCGCCAGCCCGCCGGTGATCAGCAGCAGCAGGTAGACGCTCCAGGGCGAATAGACCAGCGGCATCAGCAGCACCACCAGCCCCATGGCCGCGCCCACCGGCAGCACCGCCAGGGCGCGCCGCAGCGGAATGCGGCCGGCCAGGATCGAACCCACCACCGTGCCCAGGGCGGCCACGCCCATCAGCATCGAGGCCTTGTCCAGCTGGTAGCCCAGGTGGCTGCGGCCCCATTCGATGACGATCAGTTGCAGCGTCGCGCCGGCGCCCCAGAACAGGGTGGTGACGGCCAGGGAAATCTGCCCCAGCTTGTCCTTCCAGAGCACGCGGACGTAGCCCCAGAAGGTGCGCATCAGCTTGACCGGGTTCTTCTGCTGCGGCGGATAGCGCACGTGGGTCGGCGGAATCAGCAAATTGCACAGCGCCGCCAGCAGGTAGACGAAGGCGATGACCAGGATGGCCGCCTCGGCCGGCGTGTGGACCAGCTTGCCGATGAAGGAATGTTGCAGCAGCGCGGTCGATACCGTGGTCGAGATCAGCAGGCCGCCCAGCACCGTGCCCAGGATGATGGAGAAGACGGTAAGGCCTTCGATCCAGCTGTTGCCCTTGACCAGCATGGTGGGGGGCAGCATTTCGGTGACGATGCCGTATTTGGCGGGGGAGTAGGCCGCCGCGCCGATGCCCACCACGCCGTAGGCGGCGCAGACCAGGTAGGTCTGGTATTCAGGGGCGACGCCGATGCTGGCGTACGAGAACATGAGCAGACAGCCGGCCACCTTCAGGGCGTTGGTGGAGAACATCACGCGGCCCTTGGGGTAGGAGTCGGCGATGGCGCCGACGAAGGCCGCCAGTACCACGTAGGCCAGCGCGAAGGACCATTTCATGATCGGGGCCAGCCAGTCCGGGCCGTGCAGTTCCTGTATCAGGGCGATCGCGGCGATGAATAGCGCGTTGTCCGCCAATGACGAGAAGGCCTGCGCGGCCATGACCAGATAGAAACCTCGTTTCAAGAATGTCCCCGTACTTTGACCTGAGCCCGGTCGGTCTGCGTGAAAATTATGCGTCTTGCGAAAAAGTGTCAGCGAGTATAGCCCGTGGCGCAGGTAGGGCTATTCAGCGTTTGCCCGCGGGTTGCGGCAGGTCAGGCGGCGCGCGGCAAGGGGGAGGGCAGTCCCCGGCTTGACCGTTGTTCACGTTTGGGGACAGACTGCCTGCGGTATCATACGACCCATCCGCGAGCCGGCCCTCCAGGGGCCGGTTTGCAATGTGTGCGGCAGGTCCGTTAACGCCTTTCGTTCAACCCACCCCGTCGTCATCGTACTGTGCGTCTTACTCAGCTCAAACTCGCCGGCTTCAAGTCCTTCGTCGATCCCACCGTGATTCCCGTGCCCAGCCAGCTGGTGGGCGTGGTGGGCCCCAATGGCTGCGGCAAATCGAACATCATCGATGCGGTGCGCTGGGTGCTGGGCGAGGCCAAGGCCTCGGAACTGCGCGGCGAGTCCATGCAGGACGTCATCTTCAACGGCTCGGGCAACCGCAAGCCGGCGGCCCGGGCCTCGGTCGAAATGGTGTTCGACAACAGCGAAGGCCGCGCCGCCGGGCAATGGAGCACCTACGCCGAAATCGCCGTGCGCCGCGTGCTGACGCGCGACGGCACCAGCAGCTACTTCGTCAACAACCAGCAGGTCCGCCGCCGCGACATCCACGACATCTTCCTGGGCACCGGCCTGGGCGCGCGCGGCTACGCCATCATCGGCCAGGGCATGATCAACCGACTGATCGAGGCGCGCCCCGAGGAACTGCGGGTGTTCCTGGAAGAAGCCGCCGGCGTGTCGCGCTACAAGGAGCGCCGCCGCGAGACCGAAAACCGCCTGTCCGACACGCGCGAGAACCTGACCCGCGTCGAAGACATCCTGCGCGAACTGAACAGCCAGCTGGAAAAGCTGGAAGCCCAGGCCGAGGTCGCCACCCGCTACCGCGAACTGCAGGCAGACGGCGAAAAGAAACAGCATGCGCTGTGGTTCCTGAAGGAAACCGGCGCGCGCGAAGAGCGCGCCAAGAAGGCCCAGGAAATGGCCCAGGCCCAGAACGAGCTGGAAGCCGCCATCGCCGGCCTGCGCGCCGGCGAGGCCGCGCTCGAATCCCGGCGCCAGGCCCATTACGCCGCCAGCGACGCGGTCCACACCGCCCAGGGCGCGCTGTACGAGGCCAACGCCCAGGTCAGCCGCCTCGAGGCCGAGATCCGCCACGTGGTGGATTCCCGCAACCGCCTGCAGGCGCGGCGCGACCAGCTGCAGCAGCAGATCGCCGAATGGAACAGCCAGCGCGAGCACTGCGCCGAGCAGATCGTCCAGGCCGAAGAAGACCTGGCCGCCGGCGCCGCCCGCACCGAAGAGGCGCGCGCCGCCGCCGAGGACGCCCAGGCCGCGCTGCCGTCGGTCGAGCAGCGCGTGCGCGAAGCCGCCTCCGGCCGCGACGAGATGCGCGCCGCCCTGGCCCGCGTGGAACAGAACCTGGCCCTGGTGGCGCAGACCCAGCGCGATGCCGACCGCCAGATGCAGGCCCTGGAGCAGCGCCGCGAGCGCCTGCAACAGGAACTGCGCGAATTGCACAGCCCCGATCCGGTGCGCCTGGAGCAACTGGCCGGCGATCGCGTCGCCGGCGAGGAACAGCTCGAGGAGGCCCAGGCGGAACTGGCCACCCTGGAAGGCAAGGTGCCGGACGCCGACGCCGAGCGCAGCCGCGCCCAGGCCGCCGCCCAGACCGATGCGCAGAACCTGGCCCGCCTGGAAGCCCGCCTGTCGGCCCTGGTGAAGCTGCAGGAAGACGTGCAGAAGCAGGGCGCCCTGGAACCCTGGCTGGCAAAGCACGAGCTGGCCGGTCTGTCGCGCCTGTGGCAGAAGCTGCACATCGAGCCGGGCTGGGAAACCGCCCTGGAAGCCGCCCTGCGCGAACGCATGGCGTCCCTTGAAGTGCGCAGCCTGGACTGGGCTCGCGCCTTTTCCGACGACGCGCCGCCCGCCCGCCTGGCCTTCTACCAATTGCCCCCCGCGGCGCCCGCCCCGGCGGCGCCCGCGGGCCTGACGCCGCTGGCCAGCCTGCTGCGCATCACCGACCCCGACCTGCGCACGCTGCTCAACGACTGGCTGGCCGGCATCTATACCGCCACCGACCTGGCCCAGGCCCTGGCCACCCGCGCCACGCTGCCGGCCGGCGCCGCCTGCGTGGTCAAGGCCGGCCACCTGGTGGATGCGCACAGCGTGCGCTTCTACGCCCCGGATTCCGAACAGGCCGGCCTGCTGGCGCGCCAGCAGGAGATCGAAAACCTGCAACGCGAGATCAAGGCGCAACAACTGATCGCCGACCAGGCCCGCGCCGCTGTCGCCCGCGCCGAAGTGGCCTGGCAACAGGTGAGCCAGGCGATCGCGCCGGCGCGCCAGCGGGTCGCCGAAGTGACCCGCCGGGTGCACGACATCCAGCTGGAACACTCGCGCCTGCAGCAGCAGGCCGAGCAGTCCGGCCAGCACGCCGCGCGCTTGCGCCAGGATCTCGAAGAGATCGCGGCCCACGAAGAAGACCTGCGCGCCACCCGCGAAGAGGCCGAGGCCCGCTTCGAGGCGCTCGACGAGGAGCTGGCCGAACACCAGTCCCGTTTCGCCGACGCCGAAATGGATGGCGAAACCCTGGCCGCCCAGGCCGAGGCCGCCCGCGCCCGCCTGCGCGAACTCGAGCGCGCCGCCCAGGAAGCCGAGTTCGCCGAGCGCGGCATCCAGGTCCGCATCACCGACCTGCAACGCAACCAGCAGCTGGCGGCCGACCAGAGCCAGCGCGGCAGCGTCGAACTCGAACAATTGCTGGCTGACCTGGTCGACCTGGACGCCTCGGCCTCCCAGGCCGGCCTGCAGGACGCCCTGGAAGTGCGCGCCGAGCGCGAAGAGGCGCTGTCGCGCGCCCGCCAGGAAATGGAAAACCTGGCGGCGCTGCTGCGTGGCGCCGACGAAGACCGGCTGCAACAGGAACGCACGCTCGAGCCGCGCCGCGCCCGCATCACCGAATTGCAGCTGCAGGAACAGGCCGCGCGCCTGGCCGAGGAACAATTCACCGAGCAGCTCAACGCCCGCGAGGTCGACCGCGAGGCCCTGGCCCAGGACTTGGCCAACCAGCCGGACGAATGGCGCCGCGCCAGCTGGCTGCAATCGGAAGTCACCCGCATTTCGCGCCAGATCGAGTCGCTTGGCTCGGTCAACCTGGCCGCGCTGGACGAGCTGAACACGTCGCGCGAGCGCAAGGGCTTCCTGGACGACCAGCACCAGGACCTGATGACCGCCATCGAGACCCTGGAAGACGCGATCCGCAAGATCGACCGCGAAACCCGCGACCTGCTGCAAGAGACCTTCAACGTCGTCAACGGCCACTTCGGCGAACTGTTCCCCAAGCTGTTCGGCGGCGGCGAAGCCAAGCTGACCATGACCGGCGAGGAAATTCTCGATGCCGGCGTTCAGGTGATGGCGCAGCCGCCGGGCAAGCGCAACAGCACCATCCACCTGCTGTCGGGCGGCGAAAAGGCGTTGACCGCCACCGCGCTGGTGTTCGCGCTGTTCAAGCTGAACCCCGCGCCGTTCTGCCTGCTGGACGAGGTGGACGCGCCGCTGGACGACGCCAACACCGAGCGCTACGCCAACCTGGTCGCCAACATGAGCGAGCAGACCCAGTTCCTGTTCATCTCGCACAACAAGATCGCGATGCAGATGGCCAAGCAACTGATCGGCGTCACCATGCAAGAGCAGGGGGTTTCGCGTATCGTTGCGGTAGACATAGATTCGGCCGTCCAGATGATGGCCTCCGAAGCGGCATAAACCCAATATTCAGAATGGCGCCGGCTTCCTGGCGCGGGATTTACACATGAGTGATTTGCAGATCGGGCTGATTGCCCTGGGCGTCTTGCTGATACTGCTGGTGCTGGGCTTCAACTGGTGGCAGGACCGGCGCGTCCGCCGCAAGATGCAAAGCCATTTCCCCACCTCCGAGCAGGATCCGCTGCTGGGGGCGGGCGCCAACGCCGCCACGGGCGCCGCGGCCGTGCGTCGCGAGCCCGGCATGGGCGACGCGCCCAAGGCGCACCCGGAGCAGCCCAGGCCGGTCGATCCGGGCAGCGATGCCGACGATGCCGAGGAACCCGATCCCGCCTGCGAAGTGGTCATCGAGATCAACTTCGCCGAGCCGGTGCGCGGCGCCGACCTGCTCCCCTACATGCAGAGCCTGCGCCAGGTGGGTCGCAAGCCCATGCGCGTGTTCGCCGAAACCGACCAGCGCCGCCATCGCGCCCGTGTCCATGCCGGCGAGTCGTATGCCTCGATGCAACTGGCGGTGCTGCTGGCCAACCGCAGCGGCCCGCTGACCGCCATCGAGTGGTCGCAGGCCTGGGCCCGCGCCCAGGACATGGCTGAACGCTTCGACGCCACCATCGAGGGTCCCGACCAGCAGGCCGTGCTGGAGCAGGCCGCGCGCCTGGACGACACTTGCGCCGCGCTGGATACCCAGGTCGGCCTGACCCTGTTGCTGGGCACCGCCCAGCCGGCCGCCGAGGTGCTCAACGTGGCCCGCGACGCCGGCTTCGTCGCCGATGGCAACCGCCTGGCCTGGCCTGCCGAGAACGGCGTGGCCCGTTTCACGCTGGCGCGCGCCGATGGCGCCGCCTTCGACGCCGGCATGGGGGGCATCGAACGCCTGTACCTGCTGCTGGACGTGCCCTGCAGCCCGGCCGACAGCCGCGCCTTCGGCCGCATGGTGGACGTGGGCCGTGAACTGGCCGCCCGCCTGCGCGCCGACCTGGTCGACGACCAGGGCAAGCCGCTGGCCGACGGTTCGGAAAGCGTCATCGACGAACGCCTGCAAGTGCTGTTCGGCCAGCTCGAGCAGGCCGGCCTGCCCGCCGGCAGCGAGCGCGCCCAGCGGGTGTTTGCATAATGAGCAAGGCCGGAGGGACCCCCGCGGCGGAAACCGCGGCGCGCCTGCGCGCGGAAATCGAGCAGCACAACGTCCGCTATTACGTCTACGACGACCCGTCGATCTCGGATGCCGAATACGACCGCTTGATGCGCGAGCTGCAGGACCTGGAAGCCGCGCATCCCGAACTGGTCACGCCCGAATCGCCCACGCAGCGGGTCGGCGCGGCGCCGGTCTCGGCCTTCGGCAGCGTGCGCCACGCGGTGCCGATGCTGTCGCTGGGCAACGCCTTCGACGAAGAAGACGTGGTGGCGTTCGACCGCCGCGTCACCGATACGCTGCGCGGCGCCGGCCTGCTGGGCCCGGCGCAGCAGGCCGAATACTTCTGTGAACTCAAGCTCGATGGCCTGGCGATCAGCCTGCGCTACGAGGACGGCCGGCTGGTGCAGGCCGCCACCCGTGGCGACGGCCAGACGGGCGAGGACGTCACCTCCAATATCCGCACGATCAAGGCGATCCCGCTGCAGCTGAGCGGCCCGGCGCCCAAGGTGCTGGAGGTGCGCGGCGAAGTGCTGATGAACCGCGCCGATTTCGAGAAACTCAACGCGGCCCAGGCCAAGCGCGACGAGAAGGTCTTCGTCAACCCGCGCAACGCCGCCGCCGGCAGCCTGCGCCAGCTCGACCCGCGCATCACCGCCAAACGGCCGCTGCGCTTTTTCGCCTACGGCTGGGGCGAGGTGCGGGGCCTGCCGGGCACGCAGAGCGGCCTGTTCGACGAAGCGTCGGCCGGCGCGGCGGATGCCTCGACCCTGCCCGAGAAATCGCATGGCGCCATGCTCGACTGGCTGGCGTCGCTGGGCCTGCCGGTCAATGTGAAGCACAACCACCGCGCCACCGGCGCCGAGGGCCTGATGGCGTTCTACGCCAAGGTCGGCGCCCTGCGGCCCGAACTACCCTACGACATCGACGGCGTGGTCTACAAGGTGGATTCGCTGCCGGCGCAGAAACTGCTGGGCTTCGTGGCGCGCGCGCCGCGCTTTGCGCTGGCGCACAAATTCCCGGCCGAGGAAGCCACCACCACGCTGCTGGACATCGAGGTGCAGGTCGGCCGTACCGGCGCCATCACCCCGGTCGCCCGGCTCAAGCCGGTGTTCGTGGGCGGCGTGACCGTCACCAACGCCACGCTGCACAACGAAGACGAGATCCGCCGCAAGGACGTGCGCATCGGTGACACCGTTATCGTGCGTCGCGCCGGCGACGTGATTCCGGAGGTGGTGGGCGCGGTGCTCGAGAAGCGTCCCGCCGACGCGCGCGAGTTCGTCATGCCCAAGGCCTGCCCGGTCTGTGGCTCGGCGATCGAGCGCCTGGAAGACGAAACCATCGCCCGCTGCACCGGCGGGCTGTTCTGTGCCGCGCAGCGCAAACAGACGCTGTGGCACGCGGCCAGCCGCAAGGCGCTCGATATCGAGGGCCTGGGCGAGAAGCTGGTGGAGCAATTGGTGGACAGCGGCCGCGTCAAATCGCTGGCCGACCTGTTCAGCCTGCGCCCGCTCGAACTGGTCGGGCTGGACCGCATGGGCCAGAAGTCGGCCGACAACCTGGTCGAGGCCATCGACAAGGCGCGCGCGCCGGCGTTGGGACGCCTGCTGTTCGCGCTGGGCATCCGCCACGTGGGCGAGACCACGGCGCGCGACGTGGCCCGGCACTTTGGCAGCATCGAGGCCATCATGGACGCCGACGAGGACGCGCTGTCCTCCGTGCCGGACGTGGGGCCGGTGGTGGCGGGTTCGATCCGCCGCTTCTTCGCCGAACAGCACAATCGCGACGTGATCGAGCAGCTCAAGGCCCAGGGCGTGCATGCGGTGGCCGAGGCCGTGCCGCAGGACACCACGCTGGCGGGCAAGACCTTCGTGCTGACCGGCACGCTGCCCAACTGGACGCGCGAGGAAGCCTCCATGCGCATCCAGGCCGCGGGCGGCAAGGTCAGCGGCTCGGTGTCCAAGAAGACCGCCTATCTCGTGGCCGGCGAAGACGCCGGCAGCAAGCTCACCAAGGCCCAGGAACTGGGCGTCACGGTGCTTGACGAGGACGGGCTCAAGGAATTGCTGGGTTCCTCCTGATTAATCCGGGCCGTGTTGCCGGCCCGGCGCCTGGTCCTGTCGAACAGGCCGCCCGCCCTTGGCGCGCGGCCTGTTTCCATTTTCACCGCGCTCGGGGCCGTTCCATCGGGCTTTTGCGGCCGCCCCGCGAGGCGTTCTGCCGGACAAAAAAAAACTGCCCGCGCAAGGCGGGCAGTTTCTGCGGAAAGACGCCAGGTTTACTGGATCTTGGCCTTCTCGCGCAGTTCCTTCTGGTAGTCGGCCAGGGTTTGCTGGCGCAGCATTTCTTCCAGTTGGGTGCGGACCTGGTCCAGCGGCGGGAATTCAACCGGACGGGTGTCGTCGACCATGATGATGTGCCAGCCGAACTGGGTCTGGACCGGCTTGTCGACCAGTTGGCCCTTCTTGAGCTGGGTCACGGCCTGCGCGAACGGCTGGACGTAGTTGGTGGGGGGCGCCCAACCCAGGTCGCCACCCTTTTCGGCGCTGCCGGGGTCCTTCGAGTTCTTCTTGGCCAGGTCGTCGAACTTGCCCTTGTTGCTCTTCAACTGGGCCAGCAGGTCGTTGGCGGTCTTTTCGTCTTCGACCAGGATGTGACGGACCTTGTATTCCATCTTGCCGGCCTGTTCTTTCTTGATCTTCTCGTATTCAGCCGTGACCTTGGCGTCCGACACCGGGTGCTTGGCGAGGTAGTCGGCCATCAGGGCGCGGACCAGGATGCCTTGGCGGGCCAGTTCGATTTCGGTCTGGACGTCGGCCTGCTTGGCGATGCCGCCGGCTTCGGCGGCCTGCACGAAGACCTGGCGGTTGATCATTTCCTGCTTGACCTGTTCGCGCAGCTGGGGAGAATCGGTGGCGCCCTGGCTGACCAGCAGCTTGACGAATTGATCCAGGCTCTTCTGCGGAATGGCCTTGCCATTCACGGTGGCGACGTTCTGGGCGAAAGCGGGCACGGCGATGACGCAGGCGGCGGCCAGCATGACGATGCGTTTCATGAATATCCTTTTACTTTCTATTTGGGAGCCTGGGCGTCGAGCGCAAGCGCATGAATCGGATAGGGGATCAAATCTTGCAGATGATGATACACCAGCCTATGTCGCGCCACGGCGGAGAGTCCCGCAAAGCAAGACGCCACGATGTGGACGCGATAATGGCCGGCGCCGTTTTTACTGCCTTCGTGACCGGCATGTAAATGGGAGTCGTCCTGGATGTCCAGGGAAACCGGTTCCAGGACGGCCAGGCGCTCCCGGATCAGGGTGATGCGGTCGGTGGTCTCTGACATGGCGTCAATCGTAAAAGTTCCGGCGCGCGGGGCGCGCCACGGGAGGGAGGAGGGCGCCAGGCCCGGTCGGGATGCGTCAGGCCTTGGGCGGGGTGTTGGCGCCGTCGTCGGCCTGGATGTGCTTGCCCAGCCAGATGGACTGGCCGATGACGAAGACGATCATCAGGCCCATCAGGCCGAAGGCCTTGAAGCTGACCCACTGGGATTCGGTGAAATGCCCCGAGAACGCCACATAGAGGTTGATGGCGCCGGCGATCAGGAAGAAGCCGGCCCAGATCAGGTTGAGCTTGTCCCAGGCGGCGTCCGGCAGCTGGATCTGCTTTTCCATCAGGCGCCGGATCAGGTTGCGACCGAACAGCAGGCGGGCGAACACCAGGGCGCCGCCGAACAGCCAGTACAGCACCGTCGGTTTCCATTTGATGAAGACGTCGCTGTGCAGCCAGATGGTGGCGCCGCCGAACACCAGGATCACGGTCAGGTTGATCCAGTGCATGGCTTCGGTGGCGCGGCCGGTGGCCTTGAGCCAGACGATCTGCAGCACCGCCGCCGCCATGGCCACGCCGGTCGCCACGAAGATGTCGGTGAACCGGTAGGCCAGAAAGAACAGGAACAGCGGAAAGAGGTCGAACAGGAACTTCTTCATTCTTCTATGGGTTCGAACGTCATCGACAGGGAATTGATGCAGTAGCGCAGGCCGGTGGGCTCGGGGCCGTCGGGGAAGACGTGGCCCAGGTGCGCGTCACAGACGTTGCACAGGACCTCGGTGCGCACCATGCCGTGGGAGGTGTCGCGTTCCTCGCGCACCAGTTCCGGGTCGAGCGCCTGGAAATAGCTGGGCCAGCCACAGCCGGCGTCGAACTTGGTGTCCGACGCGAACAGCGCGGTGCCACAGCCCACGCAGCGGTAGATGCCCGGGGTGAAGGTGTTCCAGTAACGCCCGGTGAATGCGCGTTCGGTACCCTTTTCACGGGTGACGACGTATTCTTCCGGGGACAGCTGGGCCCGCCATTCGGCGTCGGTTTTGCGTACTTTGTCCATATCAGCTCTTGGAGTCCCGATGCCCGAAATGGTTCGGGCATAATCCCGCCCCATGTTAATCGAGTTTGACCAGGCGATTGTATCGACGCCCCAGGCGGAAGTGTTGCGCGGGGTGAGCGCGGCGCTGGACGGGCGCCGGATCGGCATCGTCGGCCCGAACGGCGCCGGCAAGAGCACCCTGGCGCGTCTGGTCAACGGGCTGGTGCTGCCATCCTCGGGCAGCGTGCGGGTCGGCGGCCTGGATACCCGGCATGAATTGAAGGCAGTGCGGCGCCAGGTCGGCTTCGTGTTCCAGAACCCCGAGAACCAGATCGTCTTCCCGATCGTGCGCGAAGACCTGGCGTTCGGCCTCAAACAACTGGAACCCGATCGGGCGCAACGCGAGGCCCGCATCGAGGCGGAGCTGGCGGCCCTGGGCGTGGCGCATCTGGCGGATCGCACCAGCCACACCCTGTCCGGTGGCGAACGCCAGCTGGTGGCGCTGGCCGCGGTGCTGGTGATGCGGCCCGGGCTGGTGGTGTTCGACGAACCCACCACCCAGCTGGACCTGCGCAACCGCAACCGCGTGCGCGACGCCATCGCCGCCATGCCGCAGGACGCCATCGTGGTCAGCCATGACCTGGCACTGCTGGAAGATTTCGAGCGGGTGCTGGTGATCCAGGATGGCGTCATCGCCGCCGACGACACGCCGGCCGCCGCGCTGCGCTGGTACCGGGACCGCTGCGCGTGATCGAGCCCCTATATATTCCCGGCGACTCGCCGCTGCACCGGCTGCCCGCCGGCCTGAAGCTGCTGGCGTTGGCCGCGGCCGGCGCCGGATTGTTCCTGCTGCGCGATCCCGCCATCCTTGCGGGAGCCTGCGCGCTCGCCGGCTTGCTGCTGTGGTGCGCTGGCGCCACGCCAGCCGGCGTCTGGCGCCAGGTGCGCGGCCTGGTCTGGGTGCTGCTGGCCGTCGGCGTCTTCACGGCCTGGTTCCAGGGCTGGCGCGAGGCGTTGGCGGTACTCTTGCGGATCGCCGCGATGGTCGGGCTGGCGCTGGCGGTGACGCTGTCGACCCGCAGTTCAGACCTGATCGCCGTGTGCGAGCGGGTGTTGATGCCGTTGCAGCGCATCGGCCTGCTGGACGCGGGCAAGGTGTCGCTGGCGCTGGCGCTGGCCCTGCGCTTCGTGCCCGAGATCTGGCGCAATTTCCACGAGATCCGCGAAGCCCAGGCGGCGCGCGGACTCGGCGCCAACCCGGTGGCGCTGATCGTGCCGCTGGTGGTGCTCACGCTGAAGCGGGCGCAGGAAGTGGCCGAGGCCATCGACGCGCGCAGCCTGTGACATTCCAACTCCATCCCTGATTCCCTGTCCCTCTAGATAGAAAGGGCATTGCCATGAAATCCAACAACACTGTGCTGGTGGCGCTGTTCGCCGCGCTGATCGTGGTGCTGAGCCTGATTCCGCCGATCCCGCTGCCGGGCATACCGGTGCCGATCACGCTGCAGACGCTGGGCGCCATGCTGGCCGGCGCCATGCTGGGGCCGGGCCGCGGCGCGCTGGCCTGCCTGTTGTACCTGGCGCTGGCGGCCATCGGCCTGCCGGTGCTGCCGGGCGGGCGCGGGGGGCTGGGCGCGTTCTTCGGGCCGACGGGTGGTTTCCTGGTGGGACTGGTGGCCGGCGCTTTCGTCACCGGCTGGCTGGCGCGGCGCCTGGCGGGGCGGGCGGCGGGGTTCGGCGGCCAACTGGCCGGCTGCGCCATCGCCTGCGTGGTCGGCGGCATCGCGGTGGTCTATGCCTTCGGCGTGCCGTGGCTGGCCACGGTCACCAAGATGGGGCTGGCCAAGGCGGCGACGGCGGTGGTGGTGTTCGTGCCCGGCGACCTGATCAAGGCCGCGCTGGCGGCGTGGGTGGCGACGCGGGTCGAGCGGGTCTGGCCGATGCGTGGCCGGTGAGCGCGACGCAGCGATCATGGCCCCAGGGAATCCCCCAACTGACGCCCGTTTGGCTTTCAAGTACAAGTTCGCCATTAACGAATGCGTTTGCTGAAACATGGTTTCCGTAGCACATCAGGGATTTACCGTAGTTGCGCGAAGTCATTTGATACTGTTTTAACCCTATAATATTTTTTTCTGTATAACTTTAACTAGGCTCGCTTCCGCCTCGACCGGGGCATAACAGAGCCACCACAGGAGACAAAACATGCGCAAGCACTTCGGCTTGTCCGCGGCCGCCGCCGCCGTTGCCCTGACCCTGCCGCTGCTGGCCAGCGCCCAGGTCAAGGTGGGCGTCACGGTGTCCAGCACCGGTCCCGCCGCGTCGCTCGGCATCCCCGAGCGCAATACGGTTGCGCTGCTGCCCAAGGAAGTGGCCGGCCAGAAGATCGAATGGATCGTCCTGGACGATGCCACCGACACGACGCAAGCCGTCAAGAACTCGCGCAAGCTGGCGTCCGACGACAAGGTCGACGTGCTGATCGGCACGTCGGTCACGCCGGGCTCGCTGGCCATGGTGGACGTGGCTGCCGAAGCCAAGGTGCCGATGATCAGCGTGGCCGCCAGCGCCAAGATCGTCGAACCCGTGGACGACAAGCGCCGCTGGGTCTTCAAGACCCCGCAGAACGACGCCCTGATGGCCGGCGCGCTGGCCGACGCCATGTCCAAGTCCAAGGTCAAGACGCTGGGCTTCATCGGCTTTGCCGACGCCTATGGCGACGGCTGGCTGGACGTGATGCAGAAGGCCGCCAAGGCCAAGGGCATCGAGATCGTCTCCATCGAGAAGTACAGCCGCACCGACACCAGCGTGACGGGCCAGGTGCTCAAGCTGATCGGCGCCAAGCCCGACGCCATCCTGATCGCCGGCGCCGGAACCCCGTCCGCGCTGCCGCAAAAGGAATTGAAGGCCCGCAACTACGGCGGCACCATCTACCAGACCCACGGCGCCGCCAACAACGACGTGCTGCGTGTCTGCGGCAAGGACTGCGACGGCATGTACCTGCCCGCCGGCCCGCTGCTGGTCGCGGCCCAGCTGCCCGACAGCAACCCGGTCAAGAAGTCGGCCCTGGCCTACGTCGAGACCTACGAGAAGGCCAATGGCGCCGGCTCGACCAACACCTTCGGCGGCCACATGTGGGATGCCGGCCAACTGGTCGTGGCCGCGCTGCCGGCCGCCTTGAAGACCGGCGCCAAGCCCGGCACGCCGGAATTCCGCGCCGCCATGCGCGACGCCCTGGAGAACGTCAAGGACCTGGCCGCGTCGCAAGGCGTGTTCAACATGTCGCCGACCGACCACGCCGGTTTCGATGAGCGTTCGCGCGTCATCGTCAAGGTCGAAGGCGGCAAGTGGGTCTACCAGCCCGGCCTGTAATTCCCCCGGATTGCCCGATCCACGGGCGCCTGCAAGGGTGCCCGAGCAATGCTTCGCACCGGCCTCTCCGGCCGGTGTGTCGTATCAGTGTTCCGGGCGGGGTCGGAACACCAAGAATCAATAAGGTTGTTAGATGGATTCCTCAATTGCGCTGATTCTGCTGCAAGACGGTATCGTCAACGGCGCCATCTATGCCCTGCTGGGCATGGCGCTGGTGCTGGTGTTCGCCGTTACGCGCGTCATTTTCATTCCCCAGGGCGAGTTCGTGGCGTTCGGCGCCCTGACGCTCGCGATGCTGGTGGACGGCAAGGTGCCCGGCACCGCCTATCTCCTTCCGCTGCTGGGCGTCGTGTGCCTGGCGCTTGAACTGCTGCGCGCGCTGCGGACCCGCAGCGCGGCAGGCCTGCCCAAGGCCGTGTTGACCTGTCTCGTCCTGCCGCTCGCGCTGCTGTGGCTGACGGTCACCTACACCGCCGCCGGCAATTCCCTGTGGCTCAACATGCTGTTGACGCTGCTGCTGGTGATCCCGATGGGCCCGATGGTCTATCGCATCGTCTACCAGCCGCTGGCCGAGGCCACCGTGCTGGTGCTGCTGATCGTGTCGGTCGCGGTGCACTTCGCGTTGACCGGCCTGGCCCTGGTGTTCTTCGGCGCCGAAGGCTGGCGCACGCCCGCGTTCGTGAGCGGCCAGGTCGACCTGGGCTTCACCACCTGGTCGGCGCAGAGCCTGTTCGTGGTCGCGACCTGCGCGCTGCTGATCATCGCGCTGTGGCTGTTCTTCGGCAAGACGCTGTACGGCCGCGCGCTGCGCGCCACCGCCGTCAACCGCCGCGGGGCGCGCCTGGTGGGCATCAGCACCACCATGTCGGGCAGCCTGACCTTCACGCTGGCCACCGCCATCGGCGCCATGTCCGGCATGCTGATCGCGCCCATCACCACGGTCTACTACGACACGGGCTTCCTGATCGGCCTGAAGGGCTTCGTCGGCGCCATCATCGGCGGCCTGGCCAGCTACCCCGTGGCGGCCGCCGGCTCGCTGCTGGTGGGCGTGCTGGAATCGTTCTCGTCCTTCTGGGCCAGCGCCTACAAGGAAGTGATCGTCTTCACCTTGATTATCCCGGTTCTGGTCTGGCGTTCGTTCAGCACCCATCACGTGGACGAAGAGGAGTAAACGCCATGAACCGCATTCTGCTTGTCGTCTTCATCGTCGTCCTGGCGGGGCTGCCGCTGCTGCCGGTCACGCCCGAGTTCTGGGTGACGCAATTGAACTACATCGGGCTGGCCAGCCTGGTGGTGCTGGGGCTGGTGCTGCTGACCGGCGTCGGCGGCCTGACCTCGTTCGGCCAGGCCGCGTTCGTCGGCCTGGGCGCGTACACCACCGCCTACCTGACCACGCAATACGATGTGTCGCCGTGGCTGGCGCTGCCCGCCGGCCTGATCCTGACCGCCGTGGTGGCGTACCTGCTGGGCGCGATCACGCTGCGCCTGTCGGGCCACTACCTGCCGCTGGGCACCATCGCCTGGGGCCTGTCGCTGTACTTCCTGTTCGGCAACCTCGACTGGCTGGGCAAGCATGACGGCATCGCCGGCATCGAGCCCATCAGCATCTTCGGCATGTCGCTGGCCAGCGGCCGCCACATCTACTACCTGATCTGGGTGTTCGTGCTGCTGGCGCTGTGGGCCACCCGCAACCTGCTGAACTCGCGTCCGGGCCGCGCCATCCGCGCGCTCAAGAGCGGCGCCGGCATGGCCGAGTCGATGGGCGTGAACACGGCCGCCTACAAGGTCGTGATCTTCGTCTGGGCGGCGCTGCTGGCCTGCGTCTCGGGCTGGCTCTACGCGCACATGCAACGCGCCGTCAGCCCCAGCCCGTTCGGCATCAACTACGGCATCGAGTACCTGTTCATGGCCGTGGTCGGCGGCGCCGGCTACGTCTGGGGCGCGCTGCTCGGCTCCAGCGTCATCCTGGTGCTCAAGGACCAGCTGCAGAACCTGCTGCCCAAGCTGCTGGACACCAACGCCAACTTCGAGATGATCGTCTTCGGCGTGCTGCTGATCCTGATGCTGCAATACGCCCGCAACGGCCTCTGGCCGATCCTGGCGGGCTGGTGGGGCAGCCTCACCGGCGCCGACGGCTCGCGCCGCAACCTGGCTCCGCCCAAGCCGGCGCCGGCGCTGCCGCTGCGCGCGCGGCCGCAGGCCGGTCAAGTGGTGCTGGAGGTGGATGCCATCCGCAAGGAATTCGGAGGCCTGGTCGCCGTCAACGACATCAGCTTCAAGGTCCGCTCCGGCGAGATCATGGGCCTGATCGGCCCCAACGGCGCCGGCAAGAGCACCACCTTCAACCTGATCAGCGGCGTGCTGCCGGTGACGCGCGGCCAGGTCACGTTCATGGGCGAGCGCATCGACAGCCGTTCGGCGCGCGAGATCGCCAAGCTGGGCGTGGGCCGCACCTTCCAGCACGTGCAGCTGCTGCCGGGCATGACGGTGCTGGAAAACGTCGCGCTGGGCGCGCACCTGCGTTCCGACGTGGGCGTGTGGGCGGGCGCCCTGCACACCGACCGCGCGCGCGAAGCGCAACTGCTGCATGAGGCCGCCGAGCAGATCAAGCGCGTCGGCCTGGGCGAATACCTGTACGAACAAGCGGGCAACCTGGCGCTGGGCCAGCAACGCATCCTGGAAATCGCGCGGGCCCTGGCCAGCGATCCGGTGCTGCTGTTGCTGGACGAGCCGGCCGCCGGCCTGCGCTACAAGGAAAAGCAGGACCTGGCTCGCGTGCTGGAACAGCTGCGCGCCGAGGGCATGAGCATCCTGCTGGTTGAACACGACATGGATTTTGTGATGCGCCTGACCAACCACCTGGTGGTGATGGATTTCGGCACCAAGCTGGCCGAAGGCGTGCCGGCCGAGGTGCAACAGAACCCGGCGGTGCTGGAAGCCTACCTGGGCGGCATCGACGATGACCTGCCGGAAGCCGACCAGGCCAAGCCGGTGTCCGCGGGAGGCGTGCAATGACGACGTCCAAGCCTGTTCTCGAAGTCAGCAACCTGTCGGCCCGCTATGGCAAGGTCGGCGCGCTGGCCGGCGCCACGCTGACGGTTCCGGCCGGCAGCATCGTCACGGTGATCGGCGCCAACGGCGCCGGCAAGTCGACCATGCTGAACGCCATGATGGGATCGCTGCCGCAGACCGGCCACGCGGCCGGCTCCGTGCAGTACGCGGGCACCGATGTGTCGAGCTGGCCGGTCGAGCGCCGCGTCGCCGCCGGCATGTCGCTGGTGCCCGAGCGGCGCGAGCTGTTCGGCAGCATGTCGGTCGAAGACAACCTGCTGCTGGGCGGTTTCCGCCGCTACCGCGCCCGCGAAAGCGGCTGGCGCGACACGCTCAACGAAGTCTTCGACCTGTTCCCGCGCCTGCGCGAACGCCGCGCCCAGCAGGCCGGCACGCTCTCGGGCGGCGAGCGCCAGATGCTGGCGGTCGGCCGCGCGCTGATGGCCAAGCCGGCGCTGCTGATGCTGGACGAACCCAGCCTGGGCCTGGCGCCGCGCATCGTGCGCGAGATCTTCCACATCATCGCGCGCCTGCGCGAGACCGGCGTGGCGATCCTGCTGGTGGAACAGAATGCGCGCGCGGCGCTGCAGGTGGCCGACTACGGCTACGTGCTCGAGACCGGCGAAGTCATCCTGCACGGTCCGGCGCGCGAGCTGGCTGGCGATCCCAAGGTGATCGAGAGCTATCTCGGCCTGGGCAAGGGCGCGGAGCAGGCCGAAGCCTGATCCACGCCGCGAGGCGGGCGCTTCAGTCCGCCTCGCGCTTGAACACTTCGACCATGCGGAAGCGCTCGCACACCAGCAGCATGTCCGGCGCGTAGCCGCCATTGCGGTCGAAGTAATCGATGTGTCCGGATCGCCAGACGTCGTAGGGCCCCTCGCCCTCGGCCAGGGCGAAGGCCTCGTCCACCTCGTCGAAACGCTGGATCACGATGCTGATCGTCTCGATGGCGCAGGCCGGACGGCCGCGGCCGTCCAGCACCACGTCGCGCCGGCCCGGCTCGGGCACCGGCTCCTTCTCGTTGAAATCGCGCAGCGCGCCGCAGGTGGCGGTCTTGGCGCCCGACAGCACCAACGCCAGCAGTTCGTCGGCCAGTTCGGGCGAGTCGCCGAATTGGAAGGTCACGGCGTCCTGGTAGGGGGCGGGCGGTTTCATGCGGGTGGCGTCCATTGCAGGATCAATTCTTCGCCCATCGCGGGGTCGGAGATGGAAGGCGCGCCGGTCTCGACGCGTCCGGCGAAGCGGCGGATGAAGCCGGGCGCGTCGTCGGCGCGCACGCTGAAGTCGTACCAGCCGCCGCTGGCGGCCAGGTCCCAGGCCAGGGTGGCGCCCAGGCCGGGCGCCAGCGCCGGCTCGTGGTGGCCGGCATGGCCATAGGCGTTGGCCTCGACCTGGAAGCCGCGCGCCAGCCCGCCGGGGTTGTGGATCTTCAGCCGCAGCGTCGGGCCGGCGGCATCGCAGGCGGCTTCGACCGCCAGGGGCGCGGGATCGGCGCGCAGCCGGCCGGCAAGGTGGCGGTGAAAGCCGTTCGGGCCCAGTATCCACAGATCGTAGCGGCCGTCGTCGCCCGTCACCTGCCAGCCATCCTCCAGGTGCTTGCCGGCTTCGACTGTGTAGCGGCGCGGGCCGTCTTCCAGCCGCTGGCGGTCGTAGACGTGCAGCACGGCGCCGGCACTGCCGGTATTGTCGAAACGCAGCATGATGCGTTCATCCGCCACGCGGTCCCGCGCCGACAAGGCATACGGCAGCGGCCGCGACGGCCGCGTGCCGGCCGCCTGCCGCGCCAGGGCCGGCCGTTCGGGCGCGGGCGGGGTGATGGTGCCCGGCAGCGCGGCGGCCCGCGCCGCGCGCGTGGCGGTGGCCGGCAGGCCGCGCGTCAGGTTGGCGCCATCGGGAGTGGCGAAATCGAAGATCGACGTCAGGTCGCCGCAGACCGCGCGGCGCCACGGCGAGATGTTGGGTTCGGCGACGCCGAAGCGGCGCTCGACGAAGCGCAGCACCGAGGTGTGGTCGAACACTTCGGAGTTGACCCAGCCGCCCTTGGTCCAGGGCGACAGCACGTACATCGGCACGCGCGGCCCCAGGCCGTAGACGCCGTGCAGGTGGGCGGCCGTATCGTCCTTTTCGGCGCCGGTGACGATCTCGTGGTATTCGCCGGCGGTGTCCACGGTGGACGCGCCCGCCAGCCGGCCGTCCGGGCCGCGCGAGGGCGGGGCGGGCGGCGGCATGTGGTCGAAGAAGCCGTCGTTCTCGTCGAACATCAGCAAGAGGACGGTCTTGCTCCAGACCTCGGGATTGGCGGTCAGCGCGTCCAGCACCCTTGCCGTGTAGTCCGCGCCCTGCGCCGGGCTGGAGGGGCTGGGATGCTCGGAGCCGGCCTTGGTGGCGCAGATCCACGACACCTGCGGCAAGGTGCCATCGAGCACGTCCTGGCGCAGCTGGTCCAGGCCGCGGGTGGTCAACGCCTTGTCCTTGAGCGCGGCCAGCGAGCCCGGCACGCCGTGGTAAGCGTCGCGGTAGGCCTTGAAGCCCGCGGTCGGGTTGAGCGAGTAGTTGTCCGCCATGTCCTGGTAGATGCGCCAGCGGATGCCGGCGCGCTCGAGGCGTTCGGGATAGGTGGTCCAGGTGTAGGCGCCGGCTGGATCGCCGCCGCCCAGCTTGTTGTAGGTGTTGCCCAGCGCCGGCCCGTGGCCGCGCCCCAGGCCGTCGTTGGTGCCGCTCCAGAGGAACAGCCGATTCGTATTGGTGCCGCCGGTGAACGAGCAGTGGTAGGCGTCGCACACGGTGAAGGCGCGCGCCATGGCGTACTGGAACGGCATGTCGGCCTCGGTGTAGTACGCCATCGAATGGTTCTTCTTGGCGGCCGGCCATTGGCCCATGCGGCCGGCGTCCCAGGCGTCCTGGGCGTTGGACCAGGTGTGCGGCGTGCTGGCCACGCGCATGGCCTCGTAGGCCGCGCCGGTGTCGAGCCGGAACGGCAGCACGCTGCGGGGCGCGCCGGCATCGGGACGGCCGTTGTACTGCGCCCAGACCGTGCGGCGTTCGAAGTCGGGACTGGCGGGCACCGGGATGGGAAAGCGGTCGCCGAAGCCGCGCACCCCGGCGAGGCCGCCGAAGTAATGGTCGAACGAACGGTTTTCCTGCATGAAGATGACGATGTGCTCGACGTCCTCGATCGTGCCCTTGCTGCGGTTGGCGGGAATCGCCAGCGCGCGGCGGATGGAGGCGGGCAGCAGCGCCAGGGCGCTGCCGGCGCCGGCGATCGCGGCGCCGCCGCGCAGGAATTCGCGTCGGGATTGCATGCGGGGGGTGTCCTTGCGGGGTGTCCTTGTCATGCGGCGCCGTCCCGGACGGGGCGGCGCGTTCCGTGGCGCCGCGGGGCGCCTACTGCTTGCGGGTGCTTTCGGCGTAGTCCATGTACAGCTTGTGGGCGCGGCGCGCCAGCGGGCCGTATTCCAGCTTGCGGTCTTCGACGCGGTTCACGTGCACCACCTTGCCGTAGTTGCCGGACGAGAACACTTCGTCGGCGGCCTCGATGTCGGCGCGCGTCAGGCTGCGTTCCTGGACTTCCACGCCGTCGGCCTTGAGCAGCGCCAGCACGCGGCGACGCGTGATGCCGTTCAGGAAGGTGCCGTTGTCCACCGGGGTCGAAACCACGCCGTCCTTGGCGATCCACAGGTTGCTGGAAGCGAACTCGGCGACGTTGCCGGCGCCGTCCAGCATGATGGCGTTGTCGAAGCCCTTGTCCATCGCCTCGCGGATGGCGCGCTGGCCATTGGGGTAAAGGCACGAGGCCTTGGCGTCGGTCGGCGCCATGTTGGGCCAGGAACGCGCGAAGCTGGAGAAGCAGGCGGCAAAGCCCTGGTCGCCCGGCATCGGCACCTTGAACACGTGCAGCACGAACAGGGTCTTGTCGGCATCCGGCAGCAGGAAGCCGTCGGCGCAGAAGAACATCGGCTTGATGTAGAGCTCGCTGCCTTCGGGGAACTTGGCCACCGCCTGCAGGCACAGCGCCTGGATTTCCTGCCAGCTGATCTGCGGCTTCATCAGCATCTTTTCGGCCGAGCGCACCACGCGCTGGCAGTGCAGGTCCAGGTCGGGCGTCAGGCCGCGGAACGCGCGCGCGCCGTCGAAGACCATGCTGGCCATCCAGAAGGCGTGGTCGGCGGGGCCGAGCAGTTTGGGGTTTTCGGTGGTCCAGTGACCGTTGTGCCAGAACAAGGCGTCCATGGTGGTTTCCTTCGGTGTCAGGTTGGCGCATCTCGGCGCCGAAACGTCAGGATACATGAGGCGCGGACCGCCTCACTCCTTGTCGAGCGCCGCCTGCACCCGTTCGGCCGCATCGGCCGGCATCCACTGCCGCCAGACCGGTCCGTACTGCTTGAGGAAGTAGCGCGCCGCCTCCTCGGGTTCCTTGCCTTCGTTCTCGAGCCAACCGAGCGTGGCGTCGATGGCGTCGCTGGGAATGGTCAGCTTGGCCAGGAACGCGGCCAACTGCGGCGCCTCCTTGGCGAAGGCGCTGTTGACACCGGTGACCACGGGGTTGGGCTTGAATTCGGTGGCCACGGGCTTGGCGCACTTGGGATCGGTCAGGCAGGTATAGGCAGTCTGGTCGAAGGCCGGCAGTTCCAGCTTGACCAGATCGAGCGCGCCGACCAGCGCGGTGGGCGTCCAGTAGTAGAAGACGATGTCGCGCTTGCGCTTGTAGGCCGACAGGATGGCGGCCTTCTGCGCGGCGCCGGAACCGGGCGCGAACAGGCTGTAGTCGCGCTCCAGGCCCAGGGCGCGCAACAGGTTGTCGTTCAGCGTGCCGCAGGCCCAGCCGGCCGGGCAGCCGTAGATGCGGCCGCGGCCGGGATCCTCGGGGTCGGCGAAGACTTCCTTGAAGCGCGCCAGGTCCGCCGCCGATTTCAGCTCGGGATGGCGCTGCACGGTGTAACGCGGCACGTACCAGCCTTCGCCGGCGTCGTAGACGTGCCCCAGGCCCTGCACCCGACCGCTGGCCAGCGCCTTTTTCCAGGCCACCTCGATCTGCCCCGGCCACACCTCGGGCGTGACGTCGACGTCGCCGCGCTGCAGGGCAGCCAGCATGGGCAGCGTCTCGCCGATCTCGACGCTGGTCTTGCAGCCGTAGCCGTGTTCCATCACGTAGCGTTCGATGCCGGCCAGCACCAGGTTGGATTCCCAGTTCAGGCCGCTGAAGCGGACCGGGCGGTCGACTTCGCAGACCGGCTTGGCGGCGTGGGCCGCGGCGGGCGCGAGCAGGGCGGCGGACAGGGCCAGGACGCCGGCGAGCAAAGGCTTCATGCGCATGATGGAGCACCTTTCTGATTGCGTGCCGGTCATTGTAAAGGCGCCATGCAATCGGGGCCGCGTGCAGCGGCCCCGAAGGTCAGGCAGGCGATGCGGCCGGCGGCCGCGCGGATCAGGCGCGCGCCGCGCGCCGCTTCTCGATCAGCGCCCCGATCTCGCCGACGATGCCGCGGCGGAACGCCAGCACGCAGATCACGAAGATCAGGCCGATCACGATGGTCACCGATTCGCCCAGGCGCAGGAACCAGTCCACGCCGGTCAGGCTGGCCATCATCTGGCCGAAGTCGCCGACCTTGTTTTCCAGCAGCACCACGATGAACGCGCCGAGGATAGGCCCGGTCAGCGTGCCGAGCCCGCCGATCAGCGTCATCAGGATCACCAGGCCCGACATCTGCCAGGTCGCGTCCGACAGGGTCGCGGACACGAACACCAGCGTCTTGGTGGCGCCCGCCAGGCCGGCGATGGCGGCCGACAGCACGAAGGCCAGCAGCTTGAAGCGATCGACGTCGTAGCCCAGCGAGATCGCGCGCGGCTCGTTCTCGCGCAGCGCCTGCAGCACCTGGCCGAACGGCGAATGCACCGTGCGCCAGATGATGAAGTAGCCGATGATGAACACGCCCATCACCAGGTAGTACAGGTTCAGGTCCTTGGACAGGTCGATGACGCCCAGCAGCGTGCCGCGCGGCACGCTCTGCAGGCCGTCCTCGCCGCCGGTGAACTTGGCCTGCAGGAAGAAGAAGAACACCATCTGCGCCAGCGCCAGCGTGATCATGGCGAAGTAGATGCCGCTGCGGCGGATCGCCAGCGCGCCCATCGCCAGGCCCAGCAGCGCGGCCACGGCAACGCCGAACAGCAGGCCGATCTCGGTCGGCACGCCCCATACCTTGAGCGCGTGGCCGGCCGCGTAGGCGGCGCTGCCCAGGAAGGCGGCGTGGCCGAACGACAGCAGGCCGGTAAAGCCCAGCAGCAGGTTGAAGGCGCAGGCGAACAGGGCATAGCACATGATCTTCATGGCGAAGATCGGATACACCCCGACGAAAGGAAGTATGGCCACCACGACGGCCAGGACCGCATAGCCCAGGAATTGACGATTCATTTCTCTTTTCCGAACAGCCCGGCCGGGCGGAGCAACAGGACAATGGCCATGATGATGAAGACGACCGTGCTGGACGCCTCGGGCCAGAACACCTTGGTCAGGCCTTCGATCACGCCCAGGCCCAGGCCGGTGACGATGGCGCCCATGATGGACCCCATGCCGCCGATCACGACCACCGCGAACACCACGATGATGAGGTTGGACCCCATCAGCGGGGAGATCTGCAGCACCGGCGCCGCCAGCACGCCGGCGAAGCCGGCCAGCGCCACGCCGAAGCCGTAGGTCAGCGTGATCATGCGCGGCACGTTGACGCCGAAGGCCTCGACCAGGCGCGGGTTCTCGGTGCCGGCGCGCAGCAGGGCGCCAAGCCGCGTGCGTTCGATCACGAACCAGGTCGCCAGGCACACCACCACCGATGCCGCCACCACCCAGCCGCGGTAGTTGGGCAGCACCATGAAGCCCAGGTTGGTGGCGCCGCGCAGGGCGTCGGGCGTGGGGTAGGGCTGCCCCGACACGCCGTAGAAGCTGCGGAACAGGCCTTCGATCAGCAGCGTCAAACCGAAGGTCAGCAGCAGCCCGTAGAGGTGGTCGAGCTTGTACAGGTGCTTGAGCAACAGCTTTTCGATGATGATGCCGAACAATCCGACCACCAGCGGCGCCAGGATCAGCATGACCCAGTAATTCAACCCCAGGTACGACAGCCCCATCCAGGCCAGGAAGGCGCCCAGCATGTAGAGCGCGCCGTGCGCGAAGTTGATGACGTTCAGCAGTCCGAAGATAACCGCCAGGCCGAGCGACAGCATGGCGTAGAACGAACCGTTGACCAGTCCCAGCAGCAACTGGCCGAACAAGGCCTGTATGGGGATGCCGAAAATATCAGTCATCTTGTAAAAATCCTGCGCGTACGAAGGGAAGCGGGCAAATTCAGGATGCGACCCGGCCGCGCGGGCCAGGTCGCATCAATGGGTCGCATCGACGGGAATTACTTCTTGACCAGCTTGCAGGTCGACTCGGACAGCTTGGTGTAGACCTCGTCACCCGGCAGCGTGGCCACGACCTTGTAGTAGTCCCACGGGCCCTTGGATTCGGCCGGCGTCTTCACCTGCATCAGGTACATGTCGTGGATCATGCGGCCGTCTTCGCGCACATAGCCACCCTGGGTGAAGAAGTCGTTGATCTTGTTCGACTTCATCCACTTCATGAGGGTGTCGGCATCGTCGGTGCCGGTGGCCTTCACGCCGTTCAGGTAGAACGTGACGGACGAGTAATCGCCCGCCTGCAGCATGGACGGCTTGCGGCCGACCTTGGCTTCGAACTTCTTGGACCAGGCGCGCGAGGCGTCGGATTGATCCCAGTACCAGCCGTCGGTCAGGTACATGCCCTTGGTGGCTTCCAGGCCCAGCGAGTGCACGTCGTTGATGAACACCAGCAGGCCGGCCATCTTCATGGTCTTGGTGACGCCGAATTCGTTGGCGGCCTTGATGGTGTTGATGGTGTCGCCACCGGCATTGGCCATGCCCAGGATCTGCGCCTTGGACGACTGCGCCTGCAGCAGGAACGACGAGAAGTCGGAGGCGCCCAGCGGAGCGCGCACCTGGCCCTTGATCTCGCCGCCGGCGGCCTTGACCACGGCCATGGTGTCGCGTTCGAGGGCGTGGCCGAAGGCGTAGTCGGCGGTCAGGAAGAACCAGCTCTTGCCGCCATCCTTCACCACCGCCGAACCGGTGCCGCGCGCCAGCGCGACCGTGTCATAGGCGTAGTGCACGGTGTACGGCGAACATTGGGCATTGGTCAGGTCCGAAGCGCCCGCGCCGATGGCGATGAAGGGTTTCTTCTTCTCGGCGGCCACGGCCGCCATGGCCAGGCTGGTGGCCGAGTTGGTGCCGGCGATGATGACGTCGACCTTCTGCTGGTCGAACCATTCGCGCGCGCGGGCCGAGGCCACGTCGGCCTTGTTCTGGTGGTCCGCCGACAGCACCTCGATCTTCTTGCCGTTGACGTTGCCGCCGAAGTCCTCGATCGCCATGCGGACCGCTTCCAGGCCCGCCTTGCCATCGATGTCGGAATACACGCCGGACATGTCGGTGATGAAGCCGATGCGGATGACATCGTCGGAGATGCCTTGTGCCTGGGCGGTCGCCCCGGCGAATCCCAGGCCCGCCATGGCCAGTGCAGCAGTGATGGTGTGCAGCTTCATGGGATGACTCCTCTTCCCTTTGGTGTATGGGATGCCGGGAACCCGGCGGATGACAGGTTATTCAGACGCCCAGCAATTCGTTGAGCGTGTCCTGTTTTTCTGAAAGTTCGGCGGCTTCGAAATGCTCGACGATCTGGCCGTGCTCCATGACGTAGAAGCGATCGGCCAGCGGCGCCGCGAAGCGGAAATTCTGTTCCACCATGACGATGGTGTAGCCACGCTGCTTGAGCGCGGTGATCATGCGGGCCAGCGCCTGCACGATGACCGGCGCCAGGCCTTCGGAGATCTCGTCCAGCAGCAGCAGGTTGGCGCCGGTGCGCAGGATGCGCGCCACCGCCAGCATCTGTTGTTCACCGCCCGACAGGCGCGTGCCGGGCGAATGCCGGCGTTCCTGCAGGTTGGGGAACATGTCGTAGATTTCGGCCAGCGACATGCCGCCGCCGAGCGAGCCCACCACGGGCGGCAGCAGCAGGTTCTCCTCGCACGACAGGCTGGCGAAGATGCCGCGTTCCTCGGGGCAATAGCCCACGCCCAGATGGGCGATCTTGTAGGTCGGCAGGTCGATGGCCTCGGTGCCGTGGATGCGCACGGAACCCTTGCGGGAACCGGTCAGGCCCAGGATGGCCCGCAGCGTGGTGGTACGGCCGGCGCCGTTGCGGCCCAGCAGCGTGACGACCTCGCCTTGCCCCACGCGCATATCCACGCCGTGCAGGATATGCGATTCCCCGTACCAGGCCTGCAGGCCCGAGATTTCCAGTGCCGGGGTACTCATGCGTGCGCTCCTTGGAGTTCGCCGTCGGTGGTGCCCATGTAGGCCTGCATCACGGCGGGATGGCGGGACACTTCGGCGTAGTTGCCCTCGGCCAGCACCGCGCCGCGCGCCAGCACGGTGATGGTGTTGGCGATCGAGGACACCACGTTCATGTTGTGTTCCACCATCAGGATGGTGCGGCCGGCGCTCACGCGCTTGATCAGCTGCGTGACGCGGTCCACGTCTTCGTGGCCCATGCCCTGCGTGGGTTCGTCCAGCAGCATCAGCTCCGGTTCCATCGCCAGCGTGGTGGCGATCTCGAGCGCGCGCTTGCGGCCGTACGGCAGGTTCACCGTGGTCTCGTTGGCGAAGGCGCCGAGGTCGACCTGGTCGAGCAGGGCGCGGGCCGGCTCGTCCAGCGCGGCCAGGCGCCTGGTGCTCTGCCAGAAATGGAACGACAGCCCGGTCTTGCGCTGCAGGCCGATGCGCACGTTCTCGAGCACGGTCAGGTGCGGGAACACCGCCGAAATCTGGAACGAGCGGATCACCCCGCGCCGCGCGATCTGCGCCGGGCGCTCACCGGTGATGTCGATGCCATTGAACTTGATGGTTCCCGAGGTGGGAGAGAGAAACTTGGTCAGCAGGTTGAAGCATGTGGTCTTGCCCGCGCCGTTCGGCCCGATCAAGGCATGAATCTCGCCTCGCTTGATACGCAAATCGACCCCATTGACCGCGACAAAACCGCGGAATTCCTTGGTGAGGCCTTTTGTCTCCAGGATCGTGTCGTCCATGTCCGCTGCACCGGCGTTGTATTTATTTGGACCCTGCCCGGCGTTATTCGCAGGGCCCCCCGCGGGGTAAGGAAAATCATGGCGATGCCACGGTTTTCTATAAGAGTTGCCGGCGAGTATGCGCACCTCCGAATCAAAATTCCATGAGGGTTTGTCATAGGTTTTGCGGTGCGGAAAGGTGAATTGTCGGATAGCGGACAATTCGCATGGCTACTGGGCGAAAACCCTATATCCTCATGCAATGCGTTGCAGCAAATCCGTATTGACCGTCATCAATCCGTCATCGTTGCAATCATCGGGAAAAACCCGGATTTGCCCATGCGCGAACGAACTTTCCGCGCGAATCCGCCGCGCGGGCGGCGCGGATCTCAGGCGGGAGTTTTGGCTTTGAATTCACAGAGATCCGAAATGCCGCATTGCGGGCATTTCGGCTTGCGCGCCACGCACACATAACGGCCGTGCAGGATCAGCCAGTGATGCGCGTCCTGCAGATACTCGCGCGGCACGAATTTCTCCAGCTTCAGTTCGACTTCCAGCACGTTCTTGCCGGGCGCCAGGCCGGTGCGGTTCGAGACCCGGAAAATGTGCGTGTCGACCGCCATGGTGGGCTGGCCGAAGGCCGTGTTCAGCACCACGTTGGCGGTCTTGCGACCGACGCCGGGCAGCGCTTCCAGCGCTTCACGGGTCTGCGGCACTTCGCCGCCATGCTGTTCGATCAGGATGCGGCAGGTGGCGATGGCGTTCTTGGCCTTGGTGCGGTACAGGCCGATGGTCTTGATGTAATCGGACAGGCCTTCCTCGCCCAGCGCCAGCAGCGCCTGCGGGGTGCCGTAACGCGGGAAGAACTTGCGCGTGGCGATGTTCACCGACTTATCGGTGGCCTGCGCCGACAGCAGCACCGCGATCAGCAGCTGGAAGGGCGTGTCGTATTCGAGTTCGGTGGTGGGCTGCGGATTGGCGGCTTGCAGGCGGGCGAAGATCTCTCGGCGTTTGGCGGCGTTCATGGGCGCGGGGCGTTGCGGCGGGCGCGGGCACGGGCCAGCGCGGATTCAATGGCGGCGCGCTTGCGGTCTTCGCCTTGCGCGTCATCGGAAGGGGCGGCGGGCGCCGGCGCGGCGGCGGGCTCGGGCGCCATCAGGCGGGCGTTGTCGGCCGCCAGCCGCTCCATGCGCGCCTGGTGGTGGCGATGGCGCTGGCGGCCGGCGGCGGCGTCAGCGGCGCTCCAGGCGCGGCCGGCGGGGACCATCTCGATGCAATCCACCGGACACGGCGCCACGCACAGGTCGCATCCGGTGCACCAGTCGGGCAGCACGGTGTGCATGTGCTTGTTGGCGCCGACGATGGCGTCGACCGGACAGGCCTGGATGCACAGCGTACAGCCGATGCAGTGCGCCTCGTCGATGCGGGCCACCAGCAGCGGACCGGGCTCGCCGCGGCTGGCGTCCAGCGGCAGGGCGGGGGTCTCCAGCAGCGCCGCCAGGGCGGCGATGCCTTCGTCGCCGCCCGGCGGGCAGCGGTTGATCGGAGCGGCCCCGGCGGCGATGGCCTCGGCATACGGCAGGCAGCCGTCGTAGCCGCACTTGGTGCATTGCGTCTGGGGCAGCAGGGCGTCGATGCGATCGGCGAGTGAGCGACAGGACATGGCGGACAACGGGAAAAGCAAAGGGGCCCGCGAGGGCCCCCGTGGACGGACGGTGAAAGGCCTCAGGCCGATTGCCGGATGAATTCCGCGATTTTAGGACAGATCATTTCGCGCCAGCGGCGGCCGGAGAAAATCCCGTAGTGGCCGCAGTTGGGGGCGGTGTAGTGCATCTTGCGGTCGGCCGGGATGTTCTTGCACAGCTTGATGGCGGCGCGCGTCTGGCCCTGGCCGGAGATGTCGTCCAGCTCGCCCTCGATGGTGAACAGCGCCACCTTCTTGATGTCGGCCGGGCGCACCAGCTGGCCGTCGACTTCCCAGGTGCCGTTGGGCAGCGCGAATTCCTGGAACACCATGCGGATGGTGTCCAGGTAGAACTCGGCCGGCATGTCCAGCACGGCGTTGTATTCGTCGTAGAAGCGGCGGTGGGCCTCGGCGTCGCTGTCGTCGCCACGCAGCAGATCCAGGTAGAAGTCGTAGTGCGACTTCATGTGGCGGTCGGGGTTCATGGCCATGAACCCGGCATGCTGCAGGAAGCCCGGGTAGACCTTGCGGCCCGACCCCGGGTAGCGCGGCGGCACCGGGTGGATGACCTGGTTCTCGAACCACGAATAGGGCTTGGTGGTGGCCAGGCGGTTCACCTGCGTGGGCGACTGGCGCGGATCGATCGGGCCGCCCATCATGACCATGCTGCGCGGTTGGCAGGGATCGTTGGCCGAGGCCATCAGCGACACGGCGGCCAGCACCGGCACGGTGGGCTGGCAGACGGAAATCACGTGCACGTCCGGCCCCAGGTGGCGGATGAAGTCCTGCACATAGCGCACGTAATCGTTCAGGTGGAACGGGCCGGCCGACAGCGGCACCATGCGCGCGTCGATCCAGTCGGTGACGTAGACGTCATGGCCGGGCAGCAAGGCGCGCACGGTATCGCGCAGCAGCGTGGCGTGATGGCCCGACAGCGGCGCCACCAGCAGCACCTTGGGATCGTCCTGCGGGGTCTGGCGCACGTCGCGATGGAAATGCACCAGGCGGCAGAAGGGCTTGTCCAGCACGACCGATTCCGTGACCCGGACCGGCTTGCCGGCAATTTCCGTGGCGGGCAGGTTCCAGGCGGGTTTCTGGTATTCCTTGCCGATGCGCGTCATCAGCTCGTATCCCGCGGCCATCTGGCGCGAGATCGGGGTGTAGGCGAGGGGACTGTAAGGGCTGGAGAACAGCTGGGAACCGGCATCCGTGAATGCAGCGAACGGAGTCAGGAAGGCGCGCTGCATTTCGTGCAATTGGTACAGCATTTGGGGAAGTCCTTCTGGGTCGTGCGTGTGCCCCGATTATTGCGCCGGGGAGTAACGGTATTTCCAATTTGTCTGACGAAAGCGCCCGAAAACCGGATTTTGTGTTGCAAAAATGCGACCCGTCATCCCTTGCGCACCAGTTTAGGGCGCAATCGTGTTGCATTGGAGGGTAAAACGGCGGATTTTCGCCCTAGGCCGGACGGGCCAGGAGGGGCCGATCCGGACCGGGCGAAGACTCACCAGTAGTTTTCCACCGCGAGGTTGCCGGGGATGCCGCGGCGGCCCGGCTTGAAGCCGCGTTCGCCCAGCAGCTTGCGGGCGTCGGCCAGCATGTCCGGATTGCCGCAGAGCATGATCTTCGCTTGCTCCGGGTCCAGCGGCAGGCCGGCCAGGCGTTCCAGTCCGCCGTCGGCGATCAGGGCGGTCAGGCGCGCCTGCGGCATGCCGGGCAGCGTCTCGCGGGTGGCGATCGGCAGGTAGGTCAGCTTGTCCGGCTCGGCCGCGAACAGCTCCGCCAGGGAGGGGTCATTGCGCCAGCCTTCGATTTCCTCGCGGTAGGCCAGCTCCGCCGCGGTGCGCACGCCGTGCACCAGGACGATGCGGCGGTAGGCACGCCACACGGCCGGGTCGCGCAGGATCGACAGGTAGGCCGACAGGCCGGTGCCGGAGGCCAGCAGCCAGAGGTCGCCGCCGGGGGCGAAGCGTTCCAGCGTCAGGAAGCCGTAGGGCGCTTTCTCGACATACAGCGCGTCGCCGGGCTGCAGCCGCGCCATGCGCGGGCTGAACAGGCCCTCGGGCACCACGATGGAATAGAACTCCAGCCAGGGCTGGTGTGGCGCCGAGACCATCGAATAGGCGCGCCACAGCGTCGGCAGGCCATCGGGGTCGTCCGCGCCCGGCAGACCGACGCGGGCGAACTGGCCCGGCTGGAAGGCATACGCGTCGTCGCGCGTGACGCGCACCGAGAACAGTTTGTCGGGCACCCAGGTATGGACGTGGGTGACGGTCTGGCGCGTGTATTTGGAATCGTCGGTCATCGGCGCATCGCGCGGCGCGGGCCGCTGGCGGCCGCGCGCTCGCGGATCATTTTTCCAGGTATTGCAGCTTGTCCTGCTTGCCGTTCCATTCGTCGGCGTCGGGCAGCGGCTTCTTGGCTCGGCTGATGCTGGCGAACTCGGGCGAGAGTTCGGCGTTCAGGGCGATGAAGTTGAGCTGGTCCTGCGGCACGTCTTCCTCGGCGTAGATGGCGTTGGCCGGGCATTCGGGGATGCACACGGCGCAGTCGATGCATTCGTCGGGGTCGATAACCAGGAAGTTCGGACCCTCACGAAAACAGTCCACCGGGCATACGTCGACGCAATCGGTGTACTTGCACTTGATACAGTTTTCGGTGACTACGTGGGTCATTCTCAGGAGCTCCGGGCTGGCGGCATTTGTGTCTTGTTGCGCCAATTTTACCCAATGCGGGGCCGATACGCCGCCAATACCCTGTTGACATCGTGGCGCAATGGGGGTTCGGCCGGGCCCGCTATGCTATGGTGTCGCGAAACGATACGCGCAATCATGATAATCACCTCGCTGCTCGACACCGACCTGTATAAATTCAGCATGATGCAGGTGGTGCTGCATCAGTTTCCCGCTGCCCAGGTCGAGTACCGTTACAAATGCCGGACTCCGGGGGTCAACCTGCGCCCCTACCTGGACGAAATTCGCGAAGAAGTGCACCAGTTGTGCCAGTTGCGCTTCACCGAGGACGAACTTAAATATCTGGGTGGCTTGCGTTTCATCAAAAGCGACTTCGTCGATTTCCTCGAATTGTTCCACCTGCCCGAGCGCTGCATCAGCATCGAGGAGGGCGAGGGGCCGGGCGAGATCAGCATCGAGGTCAAGGGCCCCTGGCTGCACACCATCCTGTTCGAGATCCCGGTGCTGGCCATCGTCAACGAGGTCTACTTCCGCAACACGCGCAAGAACCCGGACTGGGCCGAGGGCCGCAAGCGCCTGCAGTCCAAGATGCACCTGGTGCTGGACGACCCGGCGCTGGCCGATTTCCGCGTGGCCGAATACGGCACCCGCCGCCGCTTCTCCAAGGTCTGGCATGAAGAGATCGTGTCGACCATGAAGGCCCAGATGGGGCCGCACTTCGCCGGCACCAGCAACGTGCTGCTGGCCAAGCAGCACGAAGTCCTGCCGCTGGGCACCATGGGCCACGAATACCTGCAGGCCTGCCAGGCGCTCGGTCCGCGGCTGCGTGATTCGCAGGTGTTCGCGCTGGAAGTGTGGGCCAAGGAATACCGCGGCGACCTGGGCATCGCGCTGTCGGACGTCTATGGCATGGACGCCTTCCTGCGCGACTTCGACATGTATTTCTGCAAGCTGTTCGACGGCGCGCGGCACGATTCGGGCGATCCCTTCGTCTGGGGCGAACGCTTGCTCGAGCACTACCGCAAGAACCGCGTCGACCCGCGCGCCAAGACCCTGGTGTTCTCGGATTCGCTGACCTTCCCGCGCGCCATCGAGCTGGCGCGCCAGTTCGCCGGCCGCTGCAAGGTGTCATTCGGCATCGGCACCAACCTGACCAACGACCTCGGCCACGAACCGCTGCAGATCGTCATGAAGATGGTGCGTTGCAATGGCCAGCCGGTGGCCAAGGTGTCCGACGCGCCCGAGAAGACCATGTGCGACGATCCGGCCTACCTGGCCTATCTGCGCCAGGTGTTCCAGCTGCCGCCCGCCTGAAACCCGGCCAGGGTAAAGTTCGCCATTCTTCGCATTGTTCAACCCGCAACTCGTCATTAGGGGAATATTCATGAGCAGCATCAAGCGCTTCCACGTCGCCAAGCGCCTGTCGGACATGGCCGTGTACAACGGCGTCGCGTACCTGGCGGGCCAGGTGCCGGACGATTCCACGCTGGACATCACCGGCCAGACCGAGCAAGTGCTCGCCACCATCGACCGCCTGCTGGCTGAAGCCGGCACGGACAAGACCAAGATCCTGATGGCCCAGATCTACGTGGCCAACATGAAGGAATTCGACGGCATGAACAAGGCCTGGGACGCCTGGGTCGCCGACGGCAACTCGCCCCCGCGCGCCACCGTCGAGGCCCGCCTGGCCAATCCCGACTTCAAGGTCGAGATCGTCGTCACCGCCGCCGTCGCCTGATCGGCGCGTCCGCGCGATGAAAAGCCCTCCGGCAGGCCGGAGGGCTTTTTTTGTTTGCGCAGGCCGTCGCGTGGCATCACGGCGCCGTGACCGCCGGGAAGAATTGCCGACTCTGGCGACGCGTGCCGGGTCGGCCGGCCCGCGCTGACCGGCGGCTGGCCCGCGTCAACCCGCCGTCAGCAGCAGCCCGGCGAGCAGGCCGCCGGCTTGCTCGCAGCGCGCCAGCTCGGCCGGGGCCACGGTCTTGGGGGCGGCGATCTGTTCCGGCGTCTGGGCGCCGAGGTTGACGATCAGGGCCGGCGCCACGGCCCGCAGCCGCCAGCCGGTGCAGATGCGCTCCACCTGGCGCGCCGCGCCGGCGCCGTCGCTGCCGGCGCTGACCAGGCAGGCGTAGGGCCGGCCGGATATGCGATCGAGCACGCCGTAGTAGCAGCGGTCGAAGAACTCCTTCATTTCGCCGCTCAGGCTGGCCAGGTTTTCCGGCGCGCAGAACAGGAAGCCGTCGCTGGCCAGCACCTCGTCGACCCCGGCGTCCGCGGCGCGGCGCAGCGTCACCGCCAGGTCGTCCGGCTGTTCCAGCTGCGCCGCCGCCGCGGCCGCGCCGCGGGCGGCGGCCTCGGCCATCTGGCGGGCCGCGCCGGTGCGGGAATGCCACACGATCAGCAGCCGTTTCATGGGTAGCGCGCCAGGGTGTCCTGGCGGTAGTAGGCCCGCAGCAGGCCGAACCATTCGGGCAGGGCCTCGGCCATGGGATGGGGATCGACGAAGAAGTGCTCGGAACTGACGGCGAAGAACTCGGCCTCGTCGGTGGCGGCGTAGGGATCCAGCGGCAACTGGCCGTACCAGGCGTCGGCCTCGGCGCTTTCCGGGTCCACGTCATGCGGAATCGCGGCCTCCACCGCGTCCACCGCGGCGATGAAACGGTCCAGGCTGTCGTCCAGGACGCGGCGCCATTCGCGCGGCTTGATATCGCCGTGCGCCGCCAGCGACGGCATGCCGTCGGCAAAGCCCGCTTGCAGGTCGAGCTTGTGCGCGAACTCGTGGATCACCACGTTGAAGCCGCCCTCGGACAGTTGCGTGTCCTCCCAGGACAGCACCAGCGGGCCGCCTTCCCAGGCCTCGCCGGCGGCGTCCTCCAGGTATTCGTGCATCACGCCGTCCTCGTCCATCTGCTTGCGCGGGATGCGAAAGCCCGCGGGGTACACGATGATTTCGTCCCAGCCTTCGTACAGCGTGGGCGTCAGGTTCAGGATAGGCAGGCTGGCCTGGGCGGCGATCGACAGCCGCATGAAGTCGGTGACCTCCAGGCCGCGGGCGCCATTGATGGTCTTGCTGGCCAGCAGCCAGGCCGAGCGCGCCAGCAACTGCGCGGATTCGTCGGCGTCCAGCGCCGCCAGGAAGGGGTGGGCCTGCAGCACCTGCCGCCAGAGGTCGGGCGCGATCCGGGCCTGCATCTGCGCCACCTCGGCGGCGCGCGCTCCCCGGCCCTTGAGCCAGCGCAACATAAGCTTGGGTTCCTTGTATATGTGCCTGGCGTTCGCCAGGGTTTTCAGCGTTGATTCCTAGTGTAGAGTGTCGGAATCCTCGATTACCGTAACCGCAATACGCCCGCGATGTCCGCCCCGCCCGTTCCTGATGCGCCTTCGCCTTTCGACGCTTCCTGGCGACAGGAGGCGGGGGCGGGCCTCGACGCCGACGGCCTTGCGCTTATCGACCAGGCGGTGGCCTGGTCGGTTCCCCGTTTCGAGGGCCAGCAGGCCCTGACCGGCGAACCGCTGGCCTCGCACGGCGCCGGCGTGGTGCGGATCCTGGCCGGCCTGCACACCGACGCCGCCACGCGCGCCGCGGCCCTGCTGGCCGCCTTGCCGACCGACCTGACCGCGCCGGCTCCCGCGCTGCGCAACGACCCCGTCGCCACCACCTTCGGCGCCGAGGTCGCCCGCCTGGTGCAGGGCACCCGGGCCCTGTTGCGGCTGGGCGTGGTCGCGCGCCAGGCCAGCGACGCCGAAGCGGAAACCGGCTCGCAGAAGGAAATGCAGCGCAAGATGCTGCTGGCCATGGCGGCCGATCTGCGCATCGTGCTGATGCGCCTGGCCTCGCGCCTGCGCACCCTGCGCTGGCACGCCGAAAGCAAGACGCCCTGTTCGACCGCCTTCGCCCGCGAAACCCTGGACCTGTACGCGCCGCTGGCCAACCGTCTGGGCATCTGGCAGATCAAGTGGGAAATGGAAGACCTGGCGTTCCGCTTCCTGGAGCCCGACCGCTACAAGCAGATCGCCCGCCTGCTAGAGGAAAAGCGGGTCGAGCGCGAAGCCTTCATCGCCGGCGCCATCGAACGCCTGCAGACGGCGCTGGCCAAACATGGCATCGAAGCCGAGGTCAGCGGCCGCCCCAAGCACATCTACAGCATCTGGAACAAGATGCGGGTCAAGCGCCTGGATTTCTCGCAGATGTACGACCTGCGCGCGCTGCGCATCATCGTCGACGACGTGCGCGCCTGCTACACGGCGCTGGGCATGGTGCACGAGATGTGGACGCCGCTGTCCGACGAATTCGACGACTACATCTCGCGGCCCAAGCCCAACGGTTACCGTTCGCTGCATACCGTGGTGGCCGACGACGACGGCCGGCCGTTCGAGGTGCAGATCCGCACGCGCGAGATGCACCAGTTCGCCGAGTACGGCATGGCCGCGCACTGGCGCTACAAGGAAGCCGGCGCCAAGGGCGGGCAGGTGGCGGCCTCCAGCGAGTACGACCGGCAACTGGCCTGGATGCGCCAACTGCTGGCCTGGAACACGGACGTCGAGGCGGGCGATGGCGCCGCGGCCGACAAGTCCGATGCGGCCAAGCCCGCCGCCGCCAAGTCCGGCCCGGGCAAGAGCCGCCACGCCGCCGTCACGCCGGCTCCCACGGACGAGCGCATCTACGTGCTGACGCCGCAGGCGCGGGTGATCGAGCTGCCGGCCGGCGCCACGCCAGTCGACTTCGCCTATCACCTGCATACCGACCTGGGCCACCGCTGCCGCGGCGCGCGGGTCGACGGCCAGATGGTGCCGCTGCAGACACGCCTGGCCACCGGCCAGACGGTCGAGATCATCTCGGCCAAGTCCGGCGGCCCGTCGCGCGACTGGCTCAATCCACAGCTCGGGTTCCTGGCCAGCCCGCGCGCCCGCGCCAAGGTGCGCATGTGGTTCAACGCCATCGAACTGCAGCAGCGCATCACGCAAGGCCAGGCGCTGGTCGAAAAGGAACTGCAACGGCTGGGCAAGACCGCGGTCAATCTCGAACAGCTGGCGCAGAACCTCGGGTTCGCCCGCGCCGACGACCTGTACGTGGCCGCCGCCAAGGAAGAATTCAGCCTGCGCCAGATCGACGCCGTGTTCCAGCAGCCGGCGCCCGCCGCCGAGCCGCAGCCGGCCGCCCTGCGCCACGCCAGCGCCGGCAGCGCCGAGAAAAGCGGCAAGAGCGGGGTGCTGGTGGTGGGCGTGGGCTCGCTGCTGACGCAGCTGGCGCGCTGCTGCCGTCCGGCGCCGCCCGACGCCATCGCCGGTTTCGTGACGCGCGGGCGCGGGGTGTCGATCCACCGCAGCGACTGCCACAGCTATCTGGCGCTGGCCGCGCGCGAGCCCGAGCGCGTGATCGAGGTGGCCTGGGGCGAGACCCCTGCGGACACGTTCTATCCGGTCGACATCAGCGTGCGCGCGCACGACCGCTCCGGCCTGCTGCGCGACCTGTCCGAAGTGTTCGCGCGGCTGCGCCTGAACGTGGTGGGCGTGAACACCCAGAGCCGGCAGTCGCTGGCCCATATGGTGTTCACGGTGGAGGTGCGCGGCGGCGAATCGCTGGCGCGCGCGCTGGATGCCCTGGCGGAAGTGCCGGGCGTGTCGTCGGCGGTGCGCCGCTAGCCTGCGACGCAAGACGGGCCGCCCCGGGGACGGGCGGCTCGGAAGAGGGCGCCCATGCAAGGCCGTTGCCAGGGGCGCCCCGTAATGGACCATCGCCCGGGCCATCGCGGCCCGGGAATATCAGTGATCCAGGTTCTCGTGGGCGCGTTCGCGCATGAAGAACGACGCCACCAGCCCCAGCGCCACGCCGAACATCACGTAGTAGGCCGGCGCCATGGGAGAACCCGTGGTCTTGATCAGCCAGGTCACGATGAACTGGGCAAAACCGCCAAAGATCATCACCGCCACGTTATAGGCCAGCGACAGGCCCACCGAGCGTACCCGCGCCGGGAACAGTTCCGCCATGACGGTGCTGAACACGCCGAAGAAAGCCGACACGAAGAAGCACACCACGATCTGCACGGTCAGCAGCCGGCCGATCGACGGCGCGTCCGACAGCCAGTAGTACAGCGGATACAGGACCACCAGGTAGCCGATCAGCGAGCCGATCACGATGGGGCGGCGGCCGGCGCGGTCGGACCAGGCGCCCATGAACGGCGTCAGCAGCACCATCAGCGCGGCGCCCGCCATCTGCACCAGGAAGGTCTGGTTCAGCGGCAGCTTGAGGATCTGGGTCGAGTAGGTCACCAGGTACGTGAAGGTGATGTAGATCGACACCGTCGCCGTCACCACCAGGCCCACGCCGATCAGCGTCTCGCGGGTGTGCGTGCGGACCATCTCGCCCAGGCTCAGGCGCTGTACTTCGCCGCGCGCGGCGGCCTGGCGCTCGTCTTCCTTCATCTGCTTGAAGGCGTCGGTTTCGTCGATGTTGCGGCGGATATAGATGGCGATCGGCACAATCACCAGGCCGAAGGCGAACGGCAGGCGCCAGGCCCAGGCCGCGATCTGCTCCTGCGTGAAGAATTCGGTGATCAGCGTGCCGCAGGCCGCGCCGATCAGCAGCGCCAGCATCTGCCCGGCCATCTGCCACGAACCGTAGAAGCCGCGCTTGCCATTGGGCGCCATCTCGATCAGCAGGGCGGTCGAGGTGCCGAACTCGCCGCCGGCCGAGAAGCCCTGCAGCAGCCGCGCGATCAGGATGAAGATGGGGGCCAGGATGCCGGCCGCGTGATAGGTGGGCGCCACGGTGATCAGGGCGATGGACACCGCCATGAGCGAGGTCACCAGCACCATGGCCGCCTTGCGGCCCTTCTTGTCGCCATACAGCCCCAGGATGATGCCGCCCACCGGCCGCATGAAGAAGCCGACGCCGAAGATCGCCGTGGTCATCAGGATGGCGTTCAGTTCGCTGCCGGGAACGCTGGGATCGGTCGGAAAGAACAGCTTCGAGATGATCGGCGTCATGAACGCGAACACCAGGAAGTCATACCATTCGAGGGCGTTGCCGATGACTGCCGCCACGATGTTGCGCGTGGGAACTGCTTTGTGCTGCACGGTTTCTCCTTGGGGGCTTGTGCTGTTTCAAGGCCGTCATTCTAGGCCCAGGCGCGGCCCGGGTCCGTTCCCGGGCGCGCGACGCGGACGCGTCCTGGCTTTACACTCTCCCTTTTCCCCAAGAGAGTTGCTACATGAACGCGCGCACCTGGCTGGAGACGCTGGTCGGTTTCGACACCACCAGCCGCAATTCCAATCTTGCCCTCATCGAAACCGTCCGTGACTGGCTCAAGGGCCAGGGCGTCGATGCGTGGCTGGCGCACAACCCCGAGCGCACCAAGGCCAACCTCTTCGCCACCCTGCCGGCCCAGGACGGCAACCAGCAGGGCGGCATCGTCCTGTCGGGCCACACCGACGTGGTGCCGGTGGATGGCCAGGACTGGAGCACGGACCCGTTCAAGCTGGTCGAGAAAGACGGCCTCCTGTACGGCCGTGGCAGCTGCGACATGAAGGGTTTCATTGCCGGCTCGCTGGCGTTGGTGCCGGAATTCCTGGCCATGCCGCGCAAGAAGCCGATCCACCTGGCGTTCTCGTACGACGAAGAGGTCGGCTGCGCCGGCGCGCCGTACATGCTGGCCGACCTGCACGAGCGCGGCATCCGTCCCGAAGGCTGCGTGGTGGGCGAACCCACCGGCATGCAGGTGGTGGTGGCGCACAAAGGCATCAACCTGTTCCGCTGCAAGGTGCACGGCAAGGCGGCGCACTCGTCGCTGACGCCGCGCGGCTGCAACGCCATCGAATACGCCGCCCGCCTGATCTGTCGCATCCGCGACCTGGCCGACAGCTTCAAGGCCAACGGCCCGTACGACCAGTTCTACGACGTGCCGTTCTCGACCATGACGACCAATCAGATCCGGGGCGGCATCGCGGTCAACACCATTCCCGAACTGTGCGAATTCACCTACGAATTCCGCAACCTGCCGGGCATGCAACCCGACCAGATCCAGGCCGAAGTCGAAAAATACGTGCGTGATGAGCTCCTGCCGCGCATGAAGGCCGAATTCGACGGCGCCAGCATCGAGATCGAGACCGGCGCCGCCGCGCCTGCCCTGGAAGCTTCCGAGGAAGCCGCCATCACCCAGCTGGTGCGCGCCCTGACCGAAGACCGCGCCACCCGCAAAGTGGCCTACGGCACCGAGGCCGGCCTGTTCCAGGGCATCGGCATTCCTACCGTGGTCTGCGGCCCCGGCCACATCGAGCAGGCGCACAAGCCCAATGAGTTCGTCGCGCTTGACCAGCTCGCCGCGTGCGAGACCTTCCTGCGCCGCATGGGGCAATCGCTCTGAAGCGCCTGGCCGGGCAGGCCCGGCCCCGGGGCGCCCGGTGAGGGGGCAGGGGGCGCGGCCCCCGCCCGCGACCGGCGTCAGGTAAAATGACGGGTTGCAAACCGGATTCACGGGCCGCAGAGGCTGGCCGTGATGCCGGGGGAGATGCTTGGTGAAACCTTACGATTTTCCGGATGCCCAGGGCCATTTCGGCCCTTATGGCGGTGTTTTCGTGGCGGAAACGCTGATGCACGCGCTCGACGAGCTGCGTGCCGCCTATGACCGTTACCGTGTCGATCCCGCCTTCCTGGAAGAGTTCAACTACGAGCTCAAGCATTTCGTCGGCCGTCCCAGCCCCGTCTATCACGCCCGCCGCTGGTCCGAACAACTGGGCGGCGCCCAGATCTGGTTCAAGCGCGAAGACCTCAACCACACCGGCGCGCACAAGGTCAACAACTGCATCGGCCAGGCCCTGCTGGCCAAGCGCATGGGCAAGCCGCGCGTCATCGCCGAGACCGGCGCCGGCCAGCACGGCGTCGCCACGGCCACGGTGGCCGCCCGCTACGGCATGGAATGCGTGGTCTACATGGGCAGCGAAGACGTGCGCCGCCAGGCCTCCAACGTCTACCGCATGAAGCTGCTGGGGGCCACGGTGGTGCCCGTCACGTCCGGTTCGCGCACCCTGAAGGACGCGCTCAACGAAGCCATGCGCGACTGGGTCACCAACATCGAGAACACCTTCTACATCATCGGCACGGTGGCGGGCCCCGATCCCTATCCCCGCATGGTGCGCGATTTCCAGACCGTCATCGGCAATGAATGCCTGACGCAGATGCCCGAGGCCATCGGCCGCCAGCCCGACTACGTCGTGGCCGCGGTCGGCGGCGGCTCCAACGCCATGGGCATCTTCCACCCCTACATTCCCTACGAAAACGTGCGCCTGATCGGCGTCGAGGCCGCCGGCGAAGGCATGGACAGCGGCAAGCATGCCGCGTCGCTGGCTGCCGGTCAGGTCGGCGTGCTGCACGGCAACCGCACCTACGTCATGCAGGACGCCGACGGCCAGGTCCAGGAAACCCATTCGGTCTCGGCCGGGCTGGACTACCCCGGCGTCGGCCCCGAGCACGCCTGGCTCAAGGACTCCGGCCGCGCCGAGTACGCCGGCATCACCGACGACGAAGCCCTCAAGGCCTTCCACGATTGCTGCCGCATCGAAGGCATCATGCCGGCGCTGGAGTCGTCCCACGCCATCGCCCAGGCCGTGAAGATGGCCCCCACGCTGCCGCGCGACGCCGTCATCCTGGTCAATCTGTCGGGCCGTGGCGACAAGGACATGCATACCGTCGCCGAACGTGCCGGTATCGAGCTCTAACATGACGACTTCCCGCTCCGATCGTATTGCCGCCGCCTTCGCGCGCACCGCCGAATCCGGCCGCGCCGCGGCGCTCATTCCCTACATCGCCGCCGGTGATCCGTCGCCCGCCACCACCGTCCCGCTGATGCACGCCTTGGTCGAGGCCGGCGCCGACGTCATCGAACTGGGCGTGCCGTTCTCCGATCCCATGGCCGACGGCCCGGTGATCCAGCGCGCCGCCGAGCGCGCCATCGCCCAGGGCATGGGCCTGGGCCGCGTGCTCGACCTGGTGGCCGAGTTCCGCCAGCGCGACACGGCCACCCCGGTCGTGCTGATGGGCTACGCCAACCCGATCGAACGCATGGGCCAGGCCGAATTCGCTCGCCGTGCCGAAGCCGCCGGCGTGGATGGCGTCCTGGTGGTCGACTACCCGCCCGAAGAAGTCGTCGAGTTCGCCGGCACCCTCGGGCGCCACGGCATCGCCCCGATCTTCCTGCTGGCGCCCACCTCCACCGAGGAACGCATCCAGGCCGTGGCCAGGGTGGCCCGCGGCTACGTCTACTATGTCTCGCTCAAGGGCGTGACGGGCGCCGGCTCGCTCAACACCGACGACGTGGCCGAACGCGTGGCGGTGATCCGCCGCCACGTGCGCGATATCCCGGTCGGCGTGGGCTTCGGCATCCGCGATGCCGACAGCGCGCAGCGCGTGGCGCGCGTGGCCGACGCGGTCGTCATCGGCAGCAAACTGATTGAAACCATGGAGCAGGCGGTGGCGAACGTCCCCGCGGCCCAGCAAACCGACGCCGCAGTCGCCGCCGCCAGCGGCTGGCTGCGCACCATCCGGCAGGCGCTGGATCAAGTGAAACGACCGAGCGTGTCGGCCTGAACGGCCCGGCGCGACCTCCTTACGGGATGAACAAACAATGAGCTGGATCGAAAAACTCCTGCCGCCTCGCATCAACAAAACCAGCGACAGCGGCGCCCGCCGCGTGCCCGAAGGCCTGTGGGTGAAATGCCCGTCGTGTGAAACGGTGCTGTACAGCGAAGACCTGGCGGCCAACCTGCACGTCTGCCCCAAGTGCGATCATCACATGCGCATCGGCGCCCGCGCCCGTATCGATTCGCTGCTCGACCTCGAAGGCCGGGTCGAGATCGGCCAGTCGACGCGGTCGGTGGACACGCTGAAATTCAAGGACACGCGCAAGTACCCCGAGCGCCTGGCCGAAGCCGTCAAGCAGACCGGTGAAACCGACGCGCTGGTGGTGGTCAGCGGCTCCATCCGCGGCGTGCCGGCGACGCTGGCGTGCTTCGAGTTCGAGTTCATGGGGGGCTCCATGGGTTCGGTGGTCGGCGAGCGCTTCGCGCGTGGCGCCCAGGCTGCCCTGGACAACAAGACGCCCTTCATCTGTGTCGCCGCTTCTGGTGGCGCGCGCATGCAGGAAAGCCTGCTGTCGCTGATGCAGATGGCCAAGACCAACGCCATGCTCACGCGCCTGTCGGCCGCGGGCCTGCCGTTCATCAGCGTGCTGACCGACCCCACCATGGGCGGCGTGTCCGCCAGCTTCGCCTTCATGGGCGACGTGGTCATCGCCGAACCTAAAGCCCTGATCGGCTTCGCCGGCCCGCGCGTGATCGAGCAGACCGTGCGCGAGAAGCTGCCGGAAGGCTTCCAGCGCGCCGAGTTCCTGCTGCAGAAGGGCGCCATCGACATGGTGGTCGACCGCCGCCAGTTGCGCGAGGAAATCGCGCGCCTGCTCGCGCTGCTGACCAACCAGCCGGCCGACGTCGTCACGGCTGCCTGATCCTCCTGCCCGCACGCAGACGCCGCCGCCATGACCGTGCCGGCGGCGTTTTTCATCCACATGCGAGCCGATCCGGAAATGGAATTTTTCGTTCTCCGGGCGGAACAGTGTTTTCCATGATTTGTGTTGCCAGATTGCGACACAGGGCAAGCCTTCTGGTCTGGTTTTTGCTATGTTGCGTAGTGATGAAAAATCTCGTGAATCATGCCGGGATTTTTGCCCCAACAAAAATACGGAGTTGCTCCCAATGCAGTCGACGAAGAAGAAAATGCTTGTCCGCCTCATCGGTTTGGCCCTGGCTGGCGCCGCTACCATCGCCAGCGCGCAGTCGTCCGAAGGTACCCAGGGCGGGGTGAGCCTGCACTACGGCGTGGGAGACCACTACCAGCGCTTCACGCTGAACTACGAAACCCCGTCGGTCTGGACCCACCAGTTCGGCGGCAATTGGGGGCGCCTGGATCTCACGCCTGAACTGGGCGTGTCGTATTGGTGGGCCGATGGCGACCGTTCGCCCAGCAGCGTGTGGCAGCTGAACGCCATCCCGATGTTCCGCTGGTGGACTGGCGAGCGCTTCTACCTCGAAGCCGGTATCGGCGCTACCGTGTTCTCGCGCACCCGCTTCGCCAACGAGAACATCAGCACCGCCTTCCAGTTCGGCGACCACGTCGGCCTGGGCTTCCTGCTGACGCCGAACAACCGCATCGGCCTGCGCTATTCGCACTTTTCCAACGCCAGCATCAAGCGCCCGAACCCGGGCCTGGATACGGTGCAGCTGACCTACACGTACCAGTTCTGATCGCTGCGCGATCCGGCCTGATGAAAAGCCCTCGGTGACGAGGGTTTTTTTTCGGCCTCGCCGGGCCGTGCCAGACGCTTGCGCGGCAAGCGACAGGCAATAAAAAAGCCCCCATCATTCGATGGGGGCTTTTGCTTGCGGCTTGCCTCAGTGGCGGGTTTCGACCTGAACCAGGGGTTCGTTCGAGACCGGCGCCACCGGCTTGCGCTCGCGGCCCAGGCGGACCGGCGTGTGCGCCGCGGCGATGCGCAGTTGCGTCTGCGCGTGGCGTTCGGGATCGGTTTCCACCCACTGCAGGCCAGCGGCGTTGACCACTTCATGCAGGGCCTGGGCCTTGGCCGAGGGAGCCGTCGCCGGCACCACGATGGGCTGGGCGCTGGTGGGCGCGGCCTGCGCCGGCGCGGCGGCCGGGGCGGGCGTGACCACCGGGGCCGCAGCGGCTTCGGGTTCGGCCGGGGCGGCGGGCGCCGTCGTCACGACGGGTTCGACCACCGGTTCCACCACAGCGGCTTGCACCGGCGCCGCGACGGGCGCGGCCGGCTCGGAAACCTGGCTGGCGGGCTCGACGGCCACCGGAGCGGTCGCCTCGGGCGCGGCAGTCTGGGTGGGCTGCGCGGCCTGCGGCTCGATCGCGGCGGCGGGCGCCTGTTCGGCCTGGACCGGCGCCGGCGCGGCTTCAGCCTGGACGGCTTCGGCTTGTTGCGCGGGAGCCTGAACCGGCGTCGCGGGGACGTCGGCCGCAGGGGCTGCCGCTGCCACCGGGACGGCTGCTGCCGGCGCGGAGGCGGTCAGGTTCTCGGCCTGTTCGCCGGCGTCGTCTTCGGCGCCGTCTTCCAGCTGCTCGTCGCTGCCAGCCACGCCGGCCTCGTCCGCGCTGCGGCGGCCACGACGGCTGCGGCGGCGGCGACGCTTGCGTTCCGGATCGGCGCCGGCATCGGTGCCTTCGGCGGCGGGCACGCCCTCGGCGGCCAGTTCGACGGCTTCCGCCGGTTCGGCCTGGGCATCGGCAGGCTGCTTGGCTTCAGGCAGGGCGGTCGCGACCGACTGGGCCAGCGCGGCGACCATGCTTTCCTGTTCGCTCATCGGCGTATCGGCCTGGCCTTCCTCGCGGCGATTGCGGCCACGGCCACGGCGGCGGTTGCGGCCGGCGCCGGCGTCGTCGCCAGCGGCTTCCGGCGCGACATCGGGACGGTTCGAGGCCTGTGCGGCCTGCACTGCCTGGTCGCGTTCGCCACGCTCGTTGCGATTGTTGCGCTCGCCGCGTTCCTGGCGTTCGCCGCGCTCGCCTTCGGGTCGGCGGTTGCCACGGATGTGATGACGGCCGCCTTCGCCGCCCTCGGCGCCTTCCGTGCGCGATTCACCGCGACGGTTGCGATTGCGGTCGGAACCATGGCGTTCGCCGCGGCGTTCCTGGCCGTCATGGGCGCCACGGCCCTTGCCACGTGCCGGCGAGGCGGTGCGCTTGGCGCTGGTTTCTTCCTGGGCAGCGGCGGGCGCGGTCTTGGCGGGCTCGGAATTGCCGGTCAGCCAGCCGAACAGGCGCTTGAGCAGGCCGCCGCCCGATTGCGCCGGGGCGGCCGCGGGAGCGGGCGCCGGGGCGGGGGTCGACACGGGCGCCGGCTGCGAGGGCGTGATGCCCTTGACCAGCGCTTCGGGGCGGGCCTTGATCTCGCTTTCGCGCGGCTGCCACGGAGCGTCCGTGGCCGGCGCCTCGACCAGTTCGAAGCTGGTCTTCACTTCTTCCAGGCGCGGATCGTCGTGGCGCAGGCGCTCGATGTGGTGATGCGGCGTTTCCAGGTGCTTGTTGGGGATCAGCACCAGGTTGACCTTCAGGCGGGCTTCCATCTTGGTGATGTCGGCGCGCTTTTCGTTCAGCAGGTAGGTCGCCACGTCGACCGGCACCTGGGCGTGGACCGCCGCGGTGTTTTCCTTCATGGCTTCTTCCTGCAGCAGGCGCAGGACGTGCAGGGCGCTGGATTCGGCGTCGCGGATCACGCCGGTGCCGTTGCAGCGCGGGCAGGTGATGTGCGAGCCTTCGTTCAGGGCCGGACGCAGGCGCTGGCGCGACAGTTCCATCAGGCCGAAGCGCGAGATCTTGCCCATCTGGACGCGGGCGCGGTCGAAATGGAGGGCGTCACGCAGGCGCTGTTCGACGGCGCGCTGGTTCTTGCTGTCTTCCATGTCGATGAAGTCGATGACGATCAGGCCGCCCAGGTCGCGCAAGCGCAGCTGGCGGGCCACTTCGTCGGCGGCTTCCGAGTTGGTCCGCAGGGCGGTTTCCTCGATGTCGGCGCCGCGGGTCGAGCGGGCCGAGTTGACGTCCACGGACACCAGCGCTTCGGTGTGGTCGATGACGATGGCGCCGCCCGAGGGCAGCTGCACCGTGCGCGAGTAGGCCGTTTCGATCTGGTGTTCGATCTGGAAGCGCGAGAACAGCGGGATGTCGTCGCGGTAGCGCTTCACGCGCTGGACGTTGTCCGGCATCACCACGCTCATGAACGCGGTGGCCTGGTCGGCGATCTCGTCCGTGTCGATCAGGATCTCGCCGATCTCGGGCGAGAAGTAATCGCGGATGGCGCGGATGACCAGGCTGGATTCCAGGTAGATCAGGATGGGCGCGGAGTTGTCGCGCGCGGCGCCGTCGATGGCGGTCCAGAGCTGCAACAGGTACGACAAGTCCCATTGCAGTTCTTCGACGTTGCGGCCGATGCCGGCGGTGCGGGCGATGATGCTCATGCCCTGGGGCAGCTCGAGCTGCTCCATCGTGTCGCGCAGTTCCTGGCGGTCCTCGCCCTCGACGCGGCGCGAAACGCCACCGCCACGGGGGTTGTTGGGCATCAGGACCAGGTAGCGGCCGGCCAGCGAGATGAACGTGGTCAGGGCGGCGCCCTTGTTGCCGCGCTCTTCCTTTTCGACCTGGACGATCAGTTCCTGGCCTTCGCGCAGGGCGTCCTGGATGCGGGCGGTGCGGACGTCGACGCCTTCCTTGAAGAAGCTGCGGGCCACTTCCTTGAAGGGAAGAAAGCCATGGCGGTCTTCGCCGTAGTTGACGAAGCAAGCTTCAAGGCCGGGTTCGATCCGGGTGATGACACCTTTGTAGATGTTGCCTTTGCGTTGTTCGCGGCCGGCAGTCTCGATGTCGAGGTCGATGAGTTTTTGCCCATCGACGATAGCGACGCGTAATTCTTCCTGGTGCGTCGCATTGAACAGCATGCGCTTCATGAGAGGGTTTCTCCGTTGTCATGACGCGCCGATATCGGCGCGTGACCTCGGGCCACTCGGGCTGCGGCTGAAGCGGGCAAGAAGATGCGGACCGTACCTGGGCGGCGCCCAGGCGTATCCGCCGCGGGTCAGGCGGGCACGTCGTGCCGTGGGGCACGGGGTTCTTTCAGCAGGAGGGTCAGCTTCACTGAATGTGGTTTGACGGAAATGTGCTGTGAACGGCAGTTGCGGCCGGATTGGTTGCCGACGCGCAGCTGGTGCTTTAAATATGCGACGATTCTTGCAGTGCTTCAAGCCGCTTGCGGCAGGCAACGGACCTGCTGGGACAGCGGGCAAAATGAATGCCACACCACTATCCGGCAGGGCGCGGTTGCGCCGGCGACCAAATGACCCAGGGGTTGAATGAGCAGGCAGTACAATGGCGGCCCACGCGCTCGACGGAGTTGCGTACTTGAGTTGCATCTCTACGCCAGCGGCTGATTCAGCCCCTTAAGGCTGTCCCGATTATATGTCGCTTTCCGCAATGCGCAAAGAAACTTCCTCCCCTATGGCCACCCCCTCCGTCCGCATGGTGGAAGTGGGCGCCGAGCATGCCGGCCAGCGCCTGGATAATTACCTGATGCGCCTGTGCAAGGGCGTCCCCAAAACCCACATCTACAAGGCCATCCGCGGCGGCGAGGTCCGGGTAAACAAGGGACGCATCTCGGTGGACTATCGGGTTGCGGAAGGCGATATGGTCCGTATTCCGCCGCTGCGCCTGCCCGACCCTGGCAAGCCCAGGCCGGTGCCGGCGGCCGAATTCCCGGTGGTGTTCGAGGACGACGCGATGCTGGTGGTGGACAAGCCCGCCGGCGTGGCGGTCCATGGCGGCAGCGGCGTGTCCTTTGGCGTCATCGAGCAGTTGCGCGCCGCCCGCCCCGAGGCCAAGTTCCTGGAACTGGTGCACCGGCTCGACCGCGAAACCTCCGGCCTGCTGATGGTCGCCAAGAAGCGCAGCGCGCTGCTGGCCCTGCACGCCATGCTGCGCGAGGGGCGCAGCGACAAGCACTATTACGCGCTGGTCGAGGGCGACTGGGTCAACGACCGCCAGCACATCAAGCTGTCGCTGTCCAAGTGGACCACCCAGTCGGGCGAGCGCCGCGTCAAGGTCGATCCCGACGGCCAGACCGCCCACACCATCATCACGCTCAAGCAGCGCTTCGGCCGCTACAGCCTGGTGGACGCGGAACTGCGCACCGGGCGCACCCACCAGATCCGTGTGCATCTGGCGGCCAGCGGCTTTCCCATCGTGGGCGACGACAAGTACGGCCACGACGAGGTTCGCGCCGAATTCTCGCGCATGGGCTTTGGCCGCATGTTCCTGCATGCCCACCAATTGACCCTGAACCATCCGCTGACGGGCGAGCCGATGACGCTGACGGCCGAACTGCCGCCCGCCTGCCGGAAAATACTGAAACAACTGGAGTCGGTCTGATATGTCGTATTCGCTGGTCGTTTTTGACTGGGACGGAACCCTGATGGATTCCACGCACAGCATCGTGGCCGCCATCCAGGGCGCATGCCGCGACCTGGAGCTGCCGGTGCCGTCGGCCTCCGACGCCAGCTGGGTGATCGGGCTGTCGCTGGAAAGCGCGCTGCGCCGTGCCGTGCCGCAGCTGACGCAGGCGATGCTGCCGCGCTTTCTCGAGCGCTACCGCACCCACTACCTGCTGCGCGATCCTGAATTGCGCCTTTTCGACGGCATTCCCGAGCTGTTGAACGCGCTGGCCGAGCGCGACGTGCGCCTGGCCGTGGCCACCGGCAAGAGCCGCGTGGGCCTGACGCGCGCCCTGGCCGCGACCGGCCTGGGTCCCATGTTCGACGCCACCCGCACGGCTGACGAAACCTTCAGCAAGCCGCATCCGGCCATGCTGCACGAGTTGATGAGCGAGCTGGACGTCGATCCGGCCCGCGTGGTGATGGTGGGCGACACCTCCCACGACATGCAGATGGCCACCAATGCCGGCGTGCACGGCCTGGGCGTGACCTACGGCGCACACACCCTGAAGGAACTCGAGGGTTGTGGCCCGCAAGCGGTGCTGGAGAGCGTGCCGCTGGTGCGCGACTGGCTGCTCAGCCGGACCCTGACGGCCGCTGCCTGACGGCCGCGGGCGTCCCGTCCCGGCGGGAACGCCGGGAGAGCGGGGCGGTCTATTACCGATCGCCGCCGGCTACGCCGGCGGAATATCATGGGGTCGCGAAACGTCCACGGTTTGAGCGGGGCGGCAGCGACGCGACTCGCCGCGCCGGCCCCCAGGAGATTCCCATGTTGATACGCAAGCCCGATGACATCGTTCCGTCCGAGATCACGACCGAAGCGGTCTGGCGGTCGCGCCGCGACCTGATCCTGCGCGCCGGCGTGACGGCGGCGGGGCTGGGGTTGCCGGGGTGGGCGACGCGCAGCGCCTTCGCCCAGGGCGCCGGTGCCGGCGTCCTGGCGGGCCAGGCCAATGCGGCGTTCAGCGTCATGGACAAACAGACGTCCTTCGCTGATATCACGTCATACAACAACTACTATGAATTCGGGGTCGACAAGGGCGAGCCCGCGGCCAACGCCGGCAAGCTGCAGACCCGGCCCTGGACGGTCAGCGTCGAGGGCGAGGTCGGCAAGCCGCGCACCTTCGATATCGACGAACTGCTCAAGCTCGCGCCGATGGAAGAGCGCGTCTACCGGCTGCGCTGCGTCGAGGGGTGGTCCATGGTGATTCCCTGGGTCGGCTATTCGCTGTCGGCGCTGCTCAAGCAGGTCGAGCCCACCGGCAATGCCAAGTACGTGGAATTCGTGACCGCCGTGCAGCGCGAGAACATGCCGGGCGTGCGCGCCGCCATCCTCGACTGGCCCTACGTCGAAGGGCTGCGCATCGACGAGGCCATGCATCCGCTGGCCATGCTGGTGTTCGGCGTCTACGGCAAGATGCTGCCCAACCAGAACGGCGCGCCGCTGCGGCTGGCCGTGCCCTGGAAATACGGCTTCAAGTCGGGCAAGTCGCTGGTCAAGATCCGTTTGGTGGAAAAGCAGCCGGTATCGTCGTGGATCAAGGCCGCGCCGCAGGAATACGGCTTCTATGCCAACGTCAACCCGACCGTGCCGCATCCGCGCTGGAGCCAGGCCAGCGAGCGCCGCATCGGCGAGGACGGCCTGTTCACGCCCAAGCGCAAGACCTTGATGTTCAACGGTTATGCCGAGCAGGTCGCGTCGCTCTACCAGGGCATGGACCTGAAGGCCAACTATTGAAGCCGCCGGTGGCCGATGGCGCCGGCGCGGCCGCGGCGCGCAAGCCGCAATGGTCGGCGCGGGCCGTGGGGCGCGCCAAACCCTGGCTGTTCCTGTTGGGCCTGGCGCCGTTCGCGCGCTGGATCTGGCTGGGTTTTTCCAACGGCCTGACCGCCAACCCGGTTGAATTCCTGACCCGTTCGTCGGGCACCTGGACGCTGGTGTGCCTGCTCGTGACGCTGGCGATCACGCCCTTGCGGCGCTTGACCGGGCAGCCGGCGCTGGTGCGCGTGCGCCGCATGTGCGGCCTGTTCGCCTTCTTCTATGGCGCCATGCACTTCATGGCCTGGGTCTGGTGGGACCGTGGTCTCGATCCCGTCGCCATGCTGCAGGATATTGGCGAGCGGCCCTTCATCACGGTGGGCTTCGCCGCTTTCGTGCTGATGGCGGCGCTGGCGGCCACCTCCACCCAGTGGGCCATGCGCAAGCTGGGCAGGCGCTGGCAGCAATTGCATCGCGCCATCTATCTCATCGGCCTGCTGGCGGTGTTGCATTACTGGTGGCACAAGGCCGGCAAGAACGACCTGTCGCAGCCGATCCTCTATGCCTCGGTGCTGGCGCTGCTGCTGGGGTGGCGGCTGGTCGCCTGGTGGCGCCGCCGCCCGGGGTGAACCCATCTCGTCGGGCGTGCCGTGTCTTTCGCGGTCACCGCCCGGGGCGTCGGGCTACAGCATGGCAAGCATGATCGCCGCGGTCTCCGCGTCGGGCTGGCCGTCGTGCAGGGCGGGCCGATAGTGCATCTGGAAGGCCGCCAGCACATTGATGGTGGCGCGGTCCAGGGTGCCGGTTTGCGGGCTGGTGTAGCCCAGGCGTTGCAGTTGCTGCTGGAACCAGGCCACGTCGGGCGTGCCCTGAGCCTGCAGCCGTGCCAGGTGCGCGGCGGCGCCGGCTTCGTCGTACCAGCGGCCGATGCCCGCCGCGGCCAGTTGCTTCCAGGGGAACAGCGGGCCGGGATCGACCTTGCGCTGGGGCGCGATATCGCTGTGGCCGACCACGTTCCGGGGCGCGATGCCGTGGCGCTGGATGATGTCGCGCAGCAGGATGGTCAGCGCCCGGATCTGGCGGTCGCCGTAGGCATGCCATTGCGGTTTGCCGTCATCGCCGTCGGTCCAGCCGGGGTTGACGATCTCGATGCCGACCGACGTGCTGTTCATGGCGTTCAGGCCGTACCAGGCGCTTTCGCCGGCGTGCCAGGCGGCGCGGGACTCATCGACCAGCCGGTAGGCGCGGCCGGGCGTATCGATCAGGTAATGGGCGCTGACCTTGCCCTGCGACAGCAGCTTCATCGACAGCGCGTCGTCGGTCGAGGTGTAGTGCAGGACCACGAAGCGCACCCGGCTGCTCTGGCTGGCCGCGGTGATGGAGGTGTCCAGGTCCAGGCCCGCGGGGCCGCGCTGGGCGCAACCGGCCAGGGCCGCCAGGGCCAGCAATACCGCTGCAGATCGGATCATCGTCAGCGCGCCAGGTACAGGAACAGGGTGGGCATCTTGTCCAGCTGCGGGGCGGGCTGCTTCTTCCAGTCGGCGATGGTGCGGGTGACGATCCATTCGTCGGCGGTGGTCAGCGCGCGCGCCACGCACAGCTTGGTGTCGCCCTTCAGGCTGGCCAGCAATGTGGCGAACATGGCGGCGTTGCGGTAGGGGGTCTCGATCAGCAGTTGCGTCTGGTTGTGCCGCGCGGAGTGCTGTTCCCACGCCTTGAGCTGCCTGGCGCGCTCGCCGGCGTCCACCGGCGCGTAGCCGTGGAAGGCGAAGCGCTGGCCGTCCAGCCCGCTGGCCATCAGGCCCAGCAGGATGGAGGAGGGGCCGACCCAGGGCTTGACGGTGATGCCGAGCCGGTGGGCGGCGTCCACCACCTTGGCGCCAGGGTCGGCGACCGCCGGGCAGCCGGCCTCGGATACCAGGCCGATGTCGGCGCCGCGGCGCACCGGCTCGAGCCAGGCGCCGATCTGGGCGGCGTCGGTCTTGTCGCTCAGGGTATGGATGGTGATTTCCTGCAGCGGCCGGGTGGTGCCGACCTGCTTGAGGAATGCCCGCGCCGTCTTGGCGTTTTCGGCGATGTAGGTGTCCAGGCTGCCGGCCCGCTCGCGCGCGTCGGCGGGCAGCCAGCTTTCGGGGGCGGCGTCGCCCAGCCCCACGGGAATCAGGTGCAGCGAGCCACTCATGCGGCCGCTCCGGGCGCCGTCAGGGGGTCCAGGCCGAAGCCGGCCAGCATCCGGGTCAGGGCGATCAGCGGCAGGCCGATGATGGCGGTGGGGTCATCGCTCTGGATGCTCTCCATCAGGGCGATGCCCAGGCTTTCCGCCTTGGCGCTGCCTGCGGTATCGTAGGGTTCCTCGGCGCGTAGGTAGGCGTCGATGGCCTGGTCGCTCAGGCGCCGGAATCTGCACCGCGTCACGATATCGGCTTTTTCCACTCGGAGGCCGTCAGTCACCGCCAACGCGCTGTGAAATTCCACGATCTGCCCGGAAAGTGCGCGCAATTGCGCCTGGGCGCGCGTAAAATCGCCAGGCTTGCCAATGGGTTGGCCGTCCACCGTGGCAACCTGATCCGACCCGATGACGACGCTGCCGGGGTGCCCGCCGGCCACCGCCATGGCCTTGGCCACCGACAGGCGCAGCGCCAGCGCTTCGGGTGATTCGCCTTGCTGTGGCGTTTCGTCCACATCGGGCGAAATGGCGGTGAAGGGCAGGCGCAGGCGGGTGAGCAGTTCTTTGCGGTAGCGCGAGCTGGAGGCGAGGATCAGGCTGGGTTGTGAGGGCATTCGATATTTGACGCTGGGACGTAAGTCACAGTATTATCTAACGTTTTGCGGCATTTTTGCAGGGCGGCATGACTTTTGGGCGGGGCGCACCCTGCGTCAGTCATCGGTTTGGCGCCCTGGGATGGCCGCGAATGCACGGGATGTGCGGGTTGTGCGCGAATGCGCATTTCCGGCGGCCTCGTGCGAAAGGACAGAACATCAAGCCCATCGACGCATTCGCATTCGCCCATTCGGGCAAGGAAGCGCAAGGCACCATACCTCTTGTGCGGTTGACGCGCGCGGTTGACGGACTTCCCGAGCAACCGGCGGGTGAGGCCGGCCTTGTGACGTGGTCCGTGCGCGGCGAGATGGGCAAGGCCGGGCTGCTGCAAGGTCAGCCGCTCCTGCGCATACATGTGCGGGCGAATCCGGTCGTGGTGTGTCAGCGGTGCAATGAGCCGTTCGCCTATCCGGTGGACAGCGAGGTCCTGCTGCAACTGGTCAAGTCCGAAGCCGACCTCGACGACGGCTTTACCTCCGGCGATCACGCCGCGGGTTTCGACGACGAGGACGAGGACGGCGAGGCAGGAAACGCAGGAAATGGTTTTGTGTCCAACCAGCCTGAAAAGGTGGTGGGTTCGCATCACTTCGATCTGTTGGCCCAGATCGAGGATGAGCTCATTCTGAGCGTTCCGTATGTGCCCAAGCATGATGTATGCCCGGGCGCGCAGGCCAAGGACAGCGAGGCTTCCCAAGAGCCCGTTGTCAAGCGTCCGTCGCCGTTTGCGGTGCTGGAACAACTGAAGCACAAAGATTGAGATCAACATCGGGCCGCATGGCGTACAATGCGCCCCGTTTCTAGGAGTCATCATGGCCGTTCAACAAAACAAGAAGTCCCCGTCCAAGCGCGGTATGCACCGCTCGCACGATTTTCTGGTGAATCCGTCGACCGCGATCGAACCCACCACGGGCGAAACGCACCTGCGTCACCACATCAGCCCCAACGGCTTCTACCGTGGCCGCAAGGTCCTGAAGACCAAGGCCGACGAATAAGGCCCCCGGGCCGAACTCGTACTCGGACCATTTCGGCTGAGCGCTGATACCTGGCACCCGTGATACGCATCGCCATAGACTGTATGGGCGGAGACTTCGGTCTGCCCGTCACGATTCCGGCTGCGATCGAGTTCGCCCGGCAATTTCCGGACACCCGGCTGTTGCTGGTCGGGCTTCCGGACGCTATCGAAGCGGCGCTCTCCGAGCATCGCGGCGTCGAGCGTGATCGCTTCGAGATCGTGGCGGCTTCCGAAGTCGTCACCATGGACGACCCGGTCGAGGTCGCCCTGCGCCGCAAAAAAGACTCCTCCATGCGCCTGGCCGCCCAGTCCGTCAAGGACGGGCGCGCCGACGCCTGCGTTTCCGCCGGCAACACCGGCGCATGGATGGCCATTTCCCGCTATGTGCTCAAGACGCTGGACGGCATAGACCGCCCCGCGATCGCCACGTCCATTCCGAACCAGACGGGCCGCGCCACCACGGTGCTGGACCTGGGCGCGAACGTGGACTGCACGGCCGAGCACCTGCTGCAATTCGCCATCATGGGCGCCGCGCTGTCGCAGGCGGTGGACCATCGCGACAGCCCCACTGTGGGGCTGCTCAACATCGGCGAAGAAGTCATCAAGGGCAACGAGGTCGTCAAGGAAGCCGCCGAGCTCCTGCGCGCCAGCCCGCTGAACTTCTACGGCAACGTGGAAGGCAATGACATTTTCAAGGGCACGGTCGACGTCGTCGTCTGCGACGGTTTCGTCGGCAACGTCGTGCTCAAGTCCGTGGAAGGACTGGCCAAGATGTTGTCCAGCGTCATCCGCGAAGAGTTCAAACGCAACCTGATCACGCTGCTGGTCGGCGCCCTGGCCAAGCCGGTGCTCAACCGCCTGCGCAATCGCGTCGATAACCGTCGCTACAACGGCGCGGCGCTGCTGGGCTTGCGTGGCGTGGTCATCAAGAGCCACGGTTCGGCCGATGCCTACGCTTTCGGCTTCGCCTTGCAACGGGCCCGCGAGGCCGTGGTGAGTAAACTGCTGGAGCGCACCGCTCAGACGGTGGCGCAGATCAACCAGCGCGTCCAGTCGGCTTCGGGTGTTTCGGCGCTCGAACCGGGCGCGGCTGGGGACACCGCTTGATGGATACCGCAATGAAATATTCCGCGATCGCGGGCACCGGCAGCTTCCTGCCGGAACGCGTGGTTTCGAATGACGCCCTGGCGGCCGAACTGGCGACGCGCGATATCGCCACGTCCGACGAGTGGATCGTCGAACGCACCGGCATCCGGCAGCGCCACCTGGCCGAGCGCGGCGTGACCACCAGCCAGTTGGCCACCGAGGCCGCGCGCCGCGCGTTGGCCGATGCCGGTGTCGACGCGTCCGAGGTCGATCTGATCGTGCTGGCCACCTCCACGCCCGATTTCGTGTTCCCCAGCACCGCCTGCCTGGTGCAGGCCAACCTGGGCGCCAAGGGCTCCGCGGCCTTCGACGTGCAGGCCGTGTGCAGCGGTTTCGTCTACGCCCTGACCACCGCCGACAGCTTCATCCGCGCCGGCCGCGCGCGTTGCGCGCTGGTGATCGGCGCCGAAGTGTTTTCGCGCATCCTCGACTGGAACGACCGCAGCACCTGCGTGCTGTTCGGCGACGGCGCCGGCGCGGTGGTGCTCAAGGCTTCCGACAAGCCCGGCATCATGGCCGCGCAGCTGCATGCCGATGGTAGCCAGATGAAGATCCTCAGCGCCGCGGGCAACGTGGCCTATGGTGACGTCACCGGCGATCCGTTCCTGCGCATGGACGGCCAGGCGGTGTTCAAGCAGGCCGTCACGGTGCTGGACCGCTCGGCCCGTGATACTTGCGCGGAAGCCGGGATCGAGATCGCCGATGTCGATTGGTTGATCCCGCACCAGGCCAACGTCCGCATCCTGAATTTCCTGGCGCGCAAGCTTGCCGTGCCGGTCGAGAAGGTTGTCATCACCGTCGACAGCCACGCCAACACCTCCGCGGCCAGCGTGCCGCTGGCGCTGGACGCCGCGCGCCGTGATGGCCGCGTCAAGGCAGGCCAATTGGTCCTGATGCAGGGCGTGGGCGGCGGATTCACCTGGGGTTCGGTACTGGCCCGCATGTAAGGGCGAGTCCGGCATGGCGCGGAGTGCCGCGCCTGCCGGATGGCACGCTCGACATTCCACAGACTCAGAATCAATCCACACGGTCAATCATGAAAATCGCTTTTGTCTTCCCCGGCCAGGGTTCGCAAGCAGTCGGCATGCTCGATGCCTGGGCCGACGTCGCTGCCGTGACCGACACCGTGGCGCGCGCCTCGCAGGCGCTGGGCCAGGACCTGGGCGCGCTGATCGCGCAGGGCCCCACCGAACAGCTCAACCTGACCACCAACACCCAGCCCGCCATGCTGACGGCCGGCGCCGCGTTCTTCGCGGCCTGGCGCGCGGCGGGCGGCCGTAATCCCGATGTCGTCGCCGGCCACAGCCTGGGCGAATACGCCGCGCTGACGGCCGCCGGCTCGCTGGCGCTCGAAGATGCCGTGCGCCTGGTGCGCGTGCGCGCCGACGCCATGCAGGCCGCCGTGCCGGTCGGCACTGGCGCCATGGCCGCCATCCTCGGCCTGGACGATGACGCCGTGCGCGCTGCCTGCGCCTCGGCGGCCCAGGGTGAAGTGGTCGAAGCGGTCAACTTCAATGCGCCGGCGCAAGTCGTGATCGCCGGCCACAAGGCCGCCGTCGAGCGCGCCTGCGAGCTGGCCAAGGCCGCCGGCGCCAAGCGCGCGCTGCTGCTGCCGGTGTCGGCGCCGTTCCATTCCAGCCTGCTCAAGCCCGCCGCCGACGTGCTGGCCGGCGCGCTGGCCGCGGTGACGGTGGCGGCGCCGCAGATGCCCGTCATCAACAACGTCGATGTCGCCGCCCCGACCGAACCCGGGGCAATCCGGGATGCGCTGGTGCGCCAGGCGTGGCATCCTGTGCGTTGGGTCGAAACGCTGCGCGCCATGAAGGCCCAGGGAGTGACCCACGTCATCGAGTGCGGTCCGGGCAAGGTCCTGACCGGCCTGACCAAGCGTATCGACCCCGAGCTCACCGGCCTGGCCATCACGGATCCGGCCTCGCTCGAAGCCGCGCTGGCCGCGGTCAACGGAAACTAAGACCATGGAAAACACCTCGATCGAACTGCAGGGCAAGATCGCCCTGGTCACGGGCGCCACGCGCGGCATTGGCCGCGCCATTGCGCAGGAACTGGCCGCGCGCGGCGCGGTTGTCATCGGCACCGCCACGTCGGAATCCGGCGCTGCCGCCATCACCGAGGCGCTGGCCCCGTTCGGCGGCCGTGGCGTGGTGCTGGACGTGACCAATGCCGAAGCCTGCGACGCCTTGATCGACGCGCTCGGCAAAGAAGGCGGTGGCCCCCATATCCTCGTCAATAATGCAGGCATCACCCGCGATACGCTGGCAATGCGCATGAAAGACGACGATTGGTCCGCCGTCATCGACACCAACCTGGCGTCGGTTTTCCGCCTCTCGCGCGCGGTGCTGCGCAACATGATGAAGGCCCGCTGGGGACGCATCATCAACGTCACCTCCGTGGTAGGCTCGAGCGGCAATCCCGGCCAGGCCAACTACGCCGCGGCCAAGGCCGGCGTGGCGGGCATGTCGCGCGCGCTGGCGCGTGAGCTGGGCAGCCGCAACATCACCGTCAATTGCGTGGCGCCCGGCTTCATCGATACCGACATGACGCGCGCCCTGGGCGAGAGCCAGACGGCGGCGCTACTGCAGCAGATTCCGCTGGGCCGCCTGGGTTCGCCGACGGATATCGCCCATGCGGTGGCCTTTTTGTCCGGGCCGCAGGCGGGTTACATTACCGGCACCACCCTGCACGTCAACGGCGGGATGTACATGCAATAAGTCACGAAGCGCGTGGGCGGCCCAGGCCGCCGCGCCGCAGCCGGGCTTTCCGGCGCGGGGCAACGCGCGCTTCATCCGGAAACGCCGCATATCGGCACTCCTGCGCCCCGTGGGCGACAGATCAAAGTGTGCGGTGTTATTTTTGTCACGGCCTGGCGTTTGCAGTACTCTGCGCTTGGCTATAATTCGCGGGATTTTTCCCATTTGGAGATCTGCATGGAAAGCATCGAACAGCGCGTCAAGAAGATCGTCGCTGAACAACTTGGCGTGAACGAAGCCGAGATCAAGAACGAATCCTCCTTCCTTGACGACCTCGGTGCCGATTCGCTCGACATGGTCGAACTGGTCATGGCGCTCGAAGACGAATTCGAGACCGAGATCCCCGACGAAGAGGCCGAAAAGATCACGACCGTGCAACAAGCGATTGATTACATCAATTCGAACGGTAAGCAGTAAGCTCAGCCTATATCCTTCCGGTTGCCCCGAATTCGATTTCGGCGCCAACCGGGAACCGGGGCGGTTTCAGGAATTTGCCGTGTGGTCCACGCGCGGGAAGGGCATTGACGCCCGACCCGCTGTTGCGTGTGCCGCACGCGCAGTGCATCCCGAAAACCGCCTTTCTTTTGTCTGTTTGAGGAGTCATCCGTGAAGCGACGAGTCGTCATCACTGGCCTTGGTATCGTGTCGCCTGTCGGCAACGACCTGACCACCGCTTGGGACAATATCGTCAACGGACGTTCTGGCATCAGCCGCATCACCCGTTTCGATCCCTCGGCCATCACCACCCACATCGCCGGCGAAGTCAAGGACTTCGACATCAGCGCCTATATCTCGGCCAAGGAAGCCCGCCAGATGGATACCTTCATCCATTACGGCCTGGCTGCCGGGATGCAGGCCTGGCGCGACAGCGGCCTGGAAGTCACCGAAGCCAACGCCGAACGCATCGGCGTGATCGTCGGCTCGGGCATCGGCGGCCTGCCGCGCATCGAGGAAACCCAGGTCGAATACATGGCCAAGGGTCCGCGCCGCATCTCGCCGTTCTTCGTGCCGGGTTCGCTGATCAACCTGATCTCCGGCCATCTGTCCATCGCCTACGGCATGAAGGGCCCCAGCTACGCCGTCGTATCGGCCTGCACCACGGGCCTGCACTGCATCGGCGACGCGGCCCGCCTGATCGAGTACGGCGATGCCGACGTCATGGTGGCTGGTGGCGCCGAATCGACCGTGTCGCCGCTGGGCATCGGCGGTTTCGCCGCGATGCGCGCGCTGTCGACGCGCAACGATGATCCTCAGACGGCCTCGCGTCCCTGGGACCGCGACCGCGACGGCTTCGTGCTGGGCGAGGGCGCGGGCGTGCTGGTGCTGGAAGAATACGAACACGCCAAGAAGCGTGGCGCGCGCATCTATGGCGAGTTCGCGGGCTACGGCATGAGCTCCGATGCGCATCACATCACGGCTCCCGACAAGGACGGCCCGCGCCGCGGCGTGCTCAACGCGCTGCGCAACGGCGGCCTGAACCTGGAAGACGTCCAGTACGTCAACGCGCACGGCACCTCGACGCCCCTGGGCGACAAGAACGAAACCGATGCGCTGAAGCTGGCTTTCGGCGACCACGCCAAGAAGCTGGTGGTGAACTCGACCAAGTCCATGACCGGCCACCTGCTCGGCGCCGCCGGCGGCATCGAGGCCGTGTTCACGACGCTGGCCGTCTACAACCAGGTCTCGCCTCCGACCATCAACATCTTCAACCAGGATCCGGAATGCGACCTGGACTACTGCGCCAACGAGGCGCGGCAGATGAAGATCGATGTCGGCCTGTCCAACTCCTTCGGCTTCGGCGGCACCAACGGCTCCATGGCCGTTCGCCGGATCTGATTTGGAAGGCCCGGGCAAGGGGCGCTGGACGTTTGGCGTGCCTGTCCTGCGGCCGCGCGGCGTCGCGGCGTTGCCAGTCCTGGGGCTGGCCGCCGCGGTGGCCAGCATCGTGACCGCGGCTTTCTGGCACGGCACGGCCTGGCTGGCCGGCGCCGCACTGGCCGCATTGCTGTTGGCGGCGGGGCTGTTACACTCGATCCGTTTCAGCCCGTCCCCGGTATCGGCTTTGCGCACGGCAGCCGGGGCTGGCCGCTGGCAGGTACGCCTGCCGGGCGGCTGGCGGGAAGCGTCGCTGGTGGATCAGCGACGCGGACCGGCATGGCTCACTCTCACCCTGCAGCCCTTGCCCTCCGGGAGTATGGCCTTTAACGACCAACAAGTAACTTTTACCGTCTGGCAGACGGCCTTGCCGGCCGACGGCTGGCGGCGCCTGTGCCTATTGGCTGGCGCGGCGCGGCGCGAGCCTGCGGCGGTGCGCTTGCGGGAGGCTCCATGAGCGAGCGCGAAGTCGACGCCGAGCTTGTCGCCCGTGTCCAGCGCGGCGACAAGAAAGCGTTCGATCTGCTGGTGCTCAAATACCAGCGCAAGATCCTGCGCCTGCTGGCTCGCATGATCCGCGATCCGGCCGAGATCGAGGACGTGGCCCAGGAAGCGTTCATCAAGGCCTATCGGGCCCTGCCCCAGTTCCGGGGCGAGAGCGCGTTCTATACCTGGTTGTATCGTATCGCCATCAATACGGCCCGAAATTGGCTCGCCTCGCAGGGGCGGCGGCCGAGCGCGCCCAACGCGATAGAAACGGAAGACGGTGAAACTTTTAACGAAACCGACAACCTAACCGATATAAGCACGCCGGAGTCGATGGTTGCCAGCCGCGAGATCGCCGAGACGGTGAACGCGGCCATCGAGGAATTGCCCGAGGAACTGCGCACCGCAATCGTCCTGCGTGAAATCGAAGGTATGAGTTACGAAGACATCGCCCAGAGCATGGACTGCCCCATTGGTACGGTGCGCTCCCGCATTTTCCGTGCGCGAGAGGCCATCGCGACCAAGTTGCGCCCATTGCTAGGCACCGATGCCGAGCGTCGCTGGTAAGGAGTGGCAGTCATGCAGACTACAGCAGCCAAGTCCGTCGTTTCCTCGGAGTCCTCCTGGGAGGAATCCGTTTCCGCCTGGATGGACGGAGAAGAAACCGACGATATTCTTCCCGGCCTGTTGACCCGCGAGGGGCGGCAGACCTGGGATACCTATCACCTCATTGGTGATGCCCTGCGCAACAGTGATCTGGCGCTGACGCCCAGCGCCAGTTTCCATGCCCGCCTGTCGCGCGCGCTGGATGCCGAGCTGCCGATCGTGGCCGCGCCGCGGCGCCGCTCGCCGCTGCGCCTGGGCCTGTCCGGCCTGGCGGTGGCGGCCGCGGTCGCCACGGTGGCCTGGGTGGCCCAGCCCTACCTGGCGGGCGGCAATCCGGGCGCTGAAACCCGCGTGCTGGCCGACGCCAGCCTGGGCAGCTCCACCGACACTTCGGGCCTGAGCGACTACCTGGAGGCCCATCGCCAGATGGCCGGCCCCAGCGCGGTGCGCCAGGTGTCGTTCGATGTCGGAGCGGGGCGCTGATGGCCCTTGTGCTTCCGACCCGTTGGCCGGTGCTGGGAAGGGCTGCCTCGTGGCAGGCCCACCGCGCCGGCTGGTTCGCCGCTACGCTTCTGACCGCTTTTCTGGCCGCGCATGACCCCGCGCGCGCCGCCGACGCCGCTCCCGCCCAGCAGGGCGATGACGTGGTCCAATTGCTCTCGCGCATCCAGCAGGCTGCGCGCAAGCAGGACTACGCCGGCGTATTCATGTATCAGCAGGGCGAGACGATCCAGTCGTCGCGCCTGGTGCACGTCGTCGACGGCACCGGCGAGCGCGAGCGCCTCGAGATCCTCGATGGCCAGCCGCGCGAATACCTGCGCCACAACGAAGACGTGCAGTGCCTGATTCCCGAGCGCAAAACGGTGTTGCTCGAACGCCGCCGCGGCGATCGCTTCCCTGGGCTGCTGCTGGGCGATCCCGCCAACCTGACCGAACACTACAAGATCCGCACCGAGTCGGCGCTGCACCGCGTCGCCGGGCGCGAATGCCGGTTGATCACTATCGAACCGCTGGACAAGTTGCGCTATGGCTATCGCCTCTGTGCCGATGTCGAAACCAATCTGCTGCTGAAGGCCCAGACCCTCAATGCCGCCCGCGGCGTGGTCGAGCAGGTGTCGTTCACGTCCCTGCGCCTGGGAGCCGACGTCGACCCGCAATCGCTGTCGTCGCGCTGGAACACGCGCGACTGGCGCGTGCTCGAGCCTTCGATGAAGTCCGTGGACCTGAGCGCCCAGGGTTGGCGCATCCCGGCGCCCAAGGGCTTTGTGGTGGTCATGCAGGTGGCGCGCTCGATGGGGCGCGGCGCGACGGTCAACCAGATGGTGCTGTCGGATGGACTGGCGGCCATTTCGGTGTTCATCGAGCCTTACGACAGCCAGCGCGGCCATCATCCTCCGCCTGGCGCGGCGCAGCGCGGTTCCATTACCGTGTATGGCACGCGCATCGCCGACTACTGGCTGACGGCCGTGGGCGAAGTGCCCGTGGCGACGCTGGAACAATTGGCGGAAGCGACCGAATACGTACCCGTGACGAACGCTCCGGCGGCCGATTCCAAGTGAAGCGCGGCCGCCGCGGCAAGAAGTGATTTCGGAGCAACATATGAAAGCATTGATGGTGTCGAACCCCGGTCTGCGCCGCTTCCTGGCGGCCGCGACGGCGGGGCTCCTGATGTCGGCCGCGTTCGCGCCCGTCTCCCTGGCGCAGGCCCCGGCGGCCGACACGCCGACTCCGACGGTGGCGCTGCCTGACTTCACCAGCATCATCGAGAAGGCCGATCCGGCGGTCGTGAACATCCGCACCACGGCGACGGTGCCGATCCGCGGAGTGGGCCCGGGCGGCAATGATCCCGCCGAGCTGTTCCGCTGGTTCTTCGGCCCCGATTTCCAGCCGCCGGGCCAGGCGCCCGGTCCGCGCCAGCGTCCGCAGCCGCAGCAACCCGAGGAGCGTACCGTGCCGCGTGGCGTGGGCTCGGGTTTCTTCATCTCGGATGACGGCTACATCATGACCAACAACCACGTGGTCAGCGACGCAACCGACATCTACGTCACCCTCACCGACGGCCGCGAGTTCAAGGCCAAGGTCATCGGCACCGACGAGCGCACCGACGTGGCGCTGATCAAGATCGAAGCCAAGGACATGACGCCGCTGGTGATCGGCGATCCCAAGAAGCTCAAGAAGGGCCAGTGGGTGCTGGCGATCGGCTCGCCGTTCGGCCTGGATTCCACCGTCACGTCGGGTATCGTCAGCGCCATCGGCCGCGATACGGGCGAATACCTGCCGTTCATCCAGACGGACGTGGCGGTCAACCCGGGCAATTCGGGCGGTCCGCTGATCAACCTGGCGGGCGAGGTGGTGGGCATCAACTCCCAGATCATCTCGCGCAGCGGCGGCTTCATGGGTATTTCGCTGGCCATCCCGATCGACGAGGCGATGCGGGTGGTGGACCAGCTGCGCGCCACCGGCAAGGTCACGCGCGGCCGCGTGGGCGTCCAGATCGGCGAAGTGGGCAAGGACGTGGCCGAGGCCATCGGGCTGCCCAAGGCCGAAGGCGCCCTGGTGAGCAGTGTCGAGGTCGATGGTCCGGCCGAACAGGCCGGCGTGCAGCCGGGCGACGTGATCCTGACCTTCAACAAGGAACCGATCAAGCGCTGGACCGATCTGCCCCGCATCGTCGGTGAAACCAAGCCGGGCACGCGCGCCGACATGGAAGTGTGGCGCAAGGGCAAGAAGATGACCCTGTCGGTCAAGGTGGGCGAGATTCCCGTGGACAAGGCAGTGCCGGGCAAGAAGGGCGCGACGCCCGCGCCGGAAGTCACCAATGCGCTGGGTCTTGGCGTGGTGGACGTGCCCGCCGACGTGCAGAAGAAGCTGCGTATCAAGGGCGGCGTGCAGGTCAAGGTCGCCGAAGGCGCGGCCGCCAAGGCCGGGCTGCAGGAAGGCGATATTGTGTTGGCTCTGAACGACACCGACGTCACCGGCGCCAAACAGTTCGCGGAGCTGGTCGGCAAGCTGGACAAGGGCCGCGCGGTCGGTCTGCTGGTACGCCGCGGCGAGCAGACCCAGTGGGTGGCGGTGCCCGCAAGCAAATAAGGCCCAAGACCGGCTAAAATGGCTGGTTGCCGCAAGAGGGGGCGCCTGGCGCCCCCTCGTTTTTGCCCGTGCCGCCGTCGATCGCGGGCGGGCAGGGCGGCCGGGCGGCGCGACCGCGGGCATCCGCCCTTGACGCGCCAGCCGCAACCCTGTCAGCCGTGCCTACCCTGGTGGCGGCGTCTTCCGGCAGTTTGCCGAATGTTCCGTCCCTTTTAAACTCAAGCATGCAGCATATTCGCAACTTCTCCATCATTGCCCACATCGATCACGGCAAATCGACCCTGGCCGATCGCCTGATCCAGCGCTGCGGCGGATTGGCGGATCGCGAAATGTCGGCCCAGGTGCTCGACTCCATGGAGATCGAGCGTGAGCGCGGCATTACCATCAAGGCCCAGACGGCCGCCCTGCACTACAAGGCGCAGGACGGCAAGATCTACAACCTGAACCTGATCGACACCCCGGGGCACGTCGACTTCTCGTACGAAGTCAGCCGCTCGCTCTCCGCCTGCGAGGGCGCGCTGCTGGTGGTTGACGCCTCGCAGGGCGTCGAAGCGCAGACCGTGGCCAACTGCTACACCGCCATCGAGCTGGGCGTGGAAGTGCTGCCGGTGCTGAACAAGATGGACCTGCCGCAGGCCGATCCGGACGGCGCGCGCCAGGAGGTCGAGGACGTCATCGGCATTGACGCCTCGCAGGCGGTGCTGGCCAGCGCCAAGACCGGCATGGGCATCGACGAGATCCTCGAGGCCATCGTGGCGCGCGTGCCGGCTCCCCAGGGCGATCCCGAGGCGCCGCTGCAGGCGCTGATCATCGATTCGTGGTTCGACAACTACGTGGGCGTGGTGATGCTGGTGCGCATCGTCAACGGCATGCTCAAGCCCAAGGACAAGATCCTGCTGATGGCTTCCGGCGCCACCCACCTGTGCGAGCAGACCGGGGTGTTCACGCCCAAGTCGCAGCAGCGTCCGCACCTGTCGGCAGGCGAGGTGGGCTTCATCATCGCCGGCATCAAGCAACTCGAGGACGCCAAGGTGGGCGACACCGTGACGCTCGCGAGCAAGCCTGCGGCCGCGCCGCTGCCCGGCTTCAAGGAAGTCAAGCCGCAGGTGTTCGCCGGCCTCTACCCGGTCGAAAGCTCCGAATACGACCAGCTGCGCGATTCGCTCGAGAAGCTCAAGCTGAACGACGCCGCGCTGATGTTCGAGCCCGAAGTGTCGCAGGCGTTGGGCTTTGGCTTTCGCTGCGGCTTCCTCGGCCTGCTGCACATGGAGATCGTGCAGGAGCGCCTGGAGCGCGAGTTCGACATGGACATCATCACCACCGCGCCGTCGGTGGTGTACGAGGTCGAGCAGCGCGATGGTTCGGTGATCACCGTCGAAAGCCCGTCGCGCATGCCGGAAATCGGCAAGATCGCCGATATCCGCGAGCCGATCGTGAAGGTCACGCTGTTCATGCCGCAGGACTACGTCGGTCCCGTGATGACGCTGTGCAACAACAAGCGCGGCGTGCAGATCAACATGAGCTATCACGGCCGCCAGGTGCACCTGGTGTACGAGATCCCGCTGGCCGAGATCGTGCTGGACTTCTTCGACAAGCTCAAGTCGGTGTCGCGCGGCTATGCCTCGATGGACTATGAGTTCCTCGAATACCGCTCGGCCGACGTGGTGCGGGTGGACCTGCTGATCAACAACGACCGCGTCGACGCGCTGGCCGTGATCGTCCACCGCAGCAACGCCCGCCACCGCGCGCGCGACGTGGTGACGCGCATGCGCGGCCTGATTCCGCGGCAGATGTTCGACGTGGTGATTCAGGCCGCCATCGGCGCCGAAATCATCGCCCGCGAGAACGTCAAGGCGCTGCGCAAGAACGTGCTGGCCAAGTGCTACGGCGGCGACATCTCGCGCAAGAAGAAGCTGTTGGAAAAGCAGAAGGCGGGCAAGAAGCGCATGAAGCAGGTCGGTACCGTGGAAATTCCGCAAGAGGCCTTCCTGGCCATCCTGCAGGTGGAAGACAAATAGAACCCGAGAAGGCGGTTAGCTGATGAGTTGGAACTTTGCCCTGATCCTGTTTGTTCTGCTGGTGCTGACCGGCATTATCTGGGCGCTCGATCTGGCCGTATTGCGGCGCGGCCGCGAGCGCCGGGCGCAAGAGGCGATGGCGCAGTACGACGCGGCGCTGATCGGCGATTCGCAAGAAGCCGAGCGCCTGCGGCGCGAGGCCGGCGACAAGGCCCGTCGCGTGCCGTGGTGGATCGAATACGCGGTCAGCTTCTTCCCCGTGATCCTGTTCGTGTTCGTGCTGCGATCGTTCGTGGTGGAACCGTTCCGCATTCCGTCGGGTTCGATGCTGCCGACGCTGCAATCCGGCGATCTGATCCTGGTGAACAAGTTCAGCTACGGCCTGCGCCTTCCGGTCATCGACAAGAAGGTGGTCGATATCGGCAAGCCGCAGCGCGGCGACGTGTTCGTGTTCCGCTACCCGGTGGACCCGGACGTCGACTACATCAAGCGCGTGGTGGGCCTGCCAGGCGACGAAGTGGCGTACATCGACAAAAAGCTGTACGTGAACGGCCAATTGGTGACGCATGTGCGGGATGGCGATTATTTCGAACCCGACCGTGTCTCTTATATCGCACAATATAAAGAAAAATTAGGCGAAGTTAGCCACAATATCCTGCTTGATGAAGGCAGGCCGCAGGAATATCGCCCGCAATACCAATTTCCCAACCTCGGGAACTGCCAATATTCCCGCGATGGGGTACGCTGCAAAGTACCGGAGGGGCAATACTTCGCCATGGGCGATAATCGGGACAACAGCGCCGACAGCCGATACTGGGGTTTCGTGCCGGAATCCAATATCGTCGGAAAGGCGTTCTTCATCTGGATGAATTTCAGCGATCTCAGCCGCATCGGCCGGTTCAACTGATTATGTCGCTAGCCACGCTAGAAAACCGGCTGGATCACCACTTCGGTGACCCAGCACTGCTTGAACAGGCGCTGACCCACCGCAGCCACGGTGCGCGCCACAACGAGCGCCTGGAGTTCCTCGGGGATTCCGTGCTCAACTTCGTCGTCGCGGCGATGCTGTTCGAGCGTTATTCGAAAATCGACGAGGGCGACCTGTCGCGCCTGCGCGCCAATCTGGTCAAGCAGGCCTCGTTGGCGGATATCGCCCAGCGCCTGGAACTGTCCCAATACCTGCGCCTGGGCGAGGGTGAATTGAAGAGCGGCGGTTTCCGTCGTCCGTCGATCCTGGCCGACACGGTCGAGGCCCTGTTCGGCGCCGTGTTCCTGGACGCCGGTTTCGATGCCGCCCGCCGCGTGATCGTGCGCCAGTACCAGCCGGTGCTGGCCTCGGTCGATCCCAAGACCCTGGGCAAGGACGCCAAGACCTTGCTGCAGGAATTCCTGCAAGGCCGCAAGCTGGCCTTGCCCGTGTACACCGTGGTGGCCACGCATGGCGCGGCCCACAGCCAGCAGTTCGAGGTCGAATGCGCCATTCCGGCGCTCGAGATCAAGGTGAACGCGCCCGGCGCCAGCCGCCGCGCGGCCGAGCAGTCGGCCGCCAAGCTGGCGCTGGAGGCGGCGCAGGCCATCAGCCCGGCGTCCAAGGCCGCCCGCAAGTCGGGCAAGGCGCGCAAGACCGCGCAGTTGTCGCTGCCCGTGGCAGTGTCCCAAGAGACTAAATGAGCGATACCCCTTTCCGTACCGGTTTCGTGGCCATCGTGGGCCGCCCCAACGTGGGCAAGTCCACGCTGACGAACGCGTTGATCGGTTCCAAGATTTCCATCGTGTCGCGCAAGGCGCAGACCACGCGCCACCGCATCCACGGGGTGCTGACGCGCGACCACGAGCAATTCGTGTTCGTCGATACGCCGGGCTTCCAGACGCGTCATGGCGGCGCCATGAACCGCATGATGAACCGCGTTGTGACGCAGGCGCTGGCCGACGTCGACGTGGTGGTGCACGTGGTCGAGGCTGGCAAGTGGTCGGAGGGCGACGCCAAGCTGCTGCCGTTGCTGCCGGCGCCGGAGCGCACCATCCTGGCCGTCAGCAAGATCGACGCGCTCAAGAACCGCGACGAGCTGTTCGCCTTCGTCTCGAAAATCATGGCGCTGCATCCGTTCGGCGCCGTGGTGCCGGTCAGCGCCACCAAGAACCAGCAGCTCGACCAGCTGCTGCAGGAAATCGCCGCGCGCCTGCCGGAAGGCGAGCCGATGTTCGAGGAAGACACCCTGACCGACCGGCCGATGCGCTTCATCGCGGCCGAACTGGTGCGCGAGAAGATCTTCCGCCTGGTCGGCGACGAACTGCCCTACGGCTGTACGGTCGTGATCGAGCAATGGGAAGAGACCGACAAGGGCGCGCGCATCGCCGCCTGCGTCGTGGTGGAGCGCGACAGCCACAAGCCCATCCTGCTGGGCACCGGCGGCATGCACATGAAACGCATCGCCTCCGAGGCGCGGCAGGACATCGCCAAGCTGCTGGACAAGCCGGTGCACCTGGAGATCTACATCAAGGTGCGCAAGGGCTGGTCCGACCGCGAGAGTGCGCTGCGCGACCTGGGCTATGAGTAGACGGGCGCCTCGCGTCCAGGACCGCCCGGGATACATGCTCCACGCCACGGCGTGGCGCGAGACGTCCCTCATCGTTCAGACTTTCTCGCGCGACCACGGCTGTGTGGCCATGGTCGCCAAGGGCGCCAAGCGCCCGTATTCCGTGCTGCGTCCGGTGTTGTCGGCGTTCCAGCCGCTGCTGCTGTCCTGGACCGGCAACGGCGAGGTCAAGACCCTGACCCGCGCCGAGATCATGGGCGTGCGCGCCCTGAACGGCACTGCCCTGATGTCGGCTTGGTACATGAATGAACTGTTGCTGCGGCTGTTGCCGCGCGAAGACGCCCATCCCCTGCTGTTCGACGCCTACGACATGGCCTTGCAGCAGTTGTCGGGCGGCACGCGCGCGGCCGGCGCCTTGCGCCGCTTCGAATGGACGCTGCTGCGCGAAACCGGCTATGGCGTGGACGAGGCCGAGCCCGACTTCGACGACCCCGTCATCGAGCCGGCGCTGCGCCGCGATCTGCGCGAGCGGCTGGCCGAGAACCTGGCGGGCCGGCCCCTGGCCACGCGCCGGGTGCTGATGGATCTGCAACGCATCTGAACCCGCGGCGCGCCCGGCCATGACCTTCACGCTCAAACAGGTCGAGACTTTCCGCACCGTCTACGAAACGGAGAGCGTCACCGCCGCGGCCCGGCGCCTGGATGTGTCGCCGGCCACCGTCAGCGCCACCCTGGCCGCGCTCGAAGCCGCGATTGAACTGCGCCTGTTCGAACGCGTGCGCCAGCGCATGCAGCGCACCCCCGAGGCCACGCTGCTGTACGAGGAAATCCGCCGCCTGAACGTGGGCCTGGAAACCCTGGGCCGCAAGATCCGCGCCATCCGCGGCGCGGCCCAGCCGCGCCTGCGCATCGGCTGTATCCATGCCTACAGCGGCGCGATCGTCAGCGACGCGATCACGCGTTTTCGCCAGCGCTATCCCGATACGCCGCTGTACCTGCAGATCCGCGATTCGAATACCTTGCGCGACATGGTGGTATCGGGCGAGCTGGACCTGGCCGCGGTCGCCGATGAGTCCGAACTCGAAGGCCTGCGCGGCCATCGCCTGGCAAGCCTGCGGGCGGTGGCGGTATTTCCCGATGGGCATCCCCTGGCGCGTCTGCAGCAGGTCGGCCTGGCCCAACTGGCCGAAGCCGATGTGATTGCGCTCAATGCGGAGGACGCCTCGCGCCAGCGCCTGGACGCGCTGTTGCTGCAGGCCGGCCTGGGGCTGAAGATCGCGATCGAGACGCCGTATTCGAGCACCGTGTGCCACCTGGCGCTGGCGGGACACGGCGTCGGCATCGCCAACCCCGCCACGGCCGTGGGCCTGGAGGCCGCGGGGCTGTGCCACCGGCCGCTGGCGGCGCCGGTGCATTTCGAATGCCACATGATCGTGCATGGCAGCCGGCCATTGTCGGAAGCCGGCAAGTTCTGGGCGACCTGCCTGCGCGCGGCCCTGGCGCCTTTGGTGGAACGCTACGGCCTCAAGCGCGGCTGAGGCCGAAGGTCGATCGCAGGCCCGGGAGGCGGCCGATCCGGCGCGACGGGTCCTCGCGCCGGCCTTGGCGGTCAGCCGCGGCGGCCGTCGGACGTCAGGATCAGCACCACCGACGATTCGGCGTCCAGTTGGCCGGCGCGCCGCAAGCGCGTGACCGCCGCCAGCGCCGCCGCCGACGACAGTTCGGTGGCCACCCCCATGCGTTCCAACCGCTGCTGCGCCTGGGCGGCGGCGGCGTCGGAGACTTCGACCGGCGAGCCGCCCGAGCGCTTCAGCGCTTCCAGCGATTGCAGCGTGACGGTGCCGCCGGCGATCGAGTACTGGTCGGTCGCGCCTTCCCACAGGCCGCGCGCGTCGCCGGTGCTGCGCGCCCGCGACAGGCGGGCATAGGGCTCGACCGCGTGCAGCCGCGGCAGCCGCGGGATGCGGCCGGCGTGCAGCAGGTGCTGCCAACCCAGCAGGATGCCCCACAGCAGGTCGCCGCGCGCGGTCGGCACCACGATATCGGTGGGCAGGCCGCAGGCATCGAGGATTTCCTGGGCAATGGGTTTGTAGCCCTCGACCCCGTACGGATGCGTGCCCACCGGCGGATTCAGGTAATTGGTGCCGGCGAAGGCGCCTTGGTTGCGGCACAGGTCCGCCACGTGCGGCCAGCGCGCCAGGCTGTCGTCGAAGGCCGTGAGGCGGGCGCCGAAGCGCTGCATGGCCTCCCGTTGCAGGGGCGGGCAATTGCGGGTGATGGCAATGTCGGCCTGCAGCCCGGCTGCGGCACAGTAGGCCGCCAGCGACACGCCGGCATTGCCGCTGGAGGCCGCCGCCACGCGTGTGGCGCCGGCCAGGCGCGCGCGCGACACCAGCTGGGCCGCCATGCGGTCCTTGTGGCTGCCGGTAGGATTGGCGCTTTCGCACTTGAGCCACAACCGCCCGACGCCTTCGGCCTGCGCCAGGGACCCGGCCTCCAGGCAGGGCGTGGCGCCCTCGCCAAGGGTGGCCGGAGACCAGACCGGCAGGTCCATGGCATCGCCGGGCGCCGCATCGTAGCGGCATTCCAGCGACGCGGGATGGCCGGCTTCAAGGCAGTGGGGGCAGCCTTCTGGGTAGTCGGCGGGAGGCAGCAGGGCTTCGCAGCGCAGGCAGCGCAGGCCGGACAAGCGGGGATTCATCTGCATGGGTCAGTACAACGAGGCTAGGGAGTCCAGGGAAAGGGCGGGGGCCACCTGCAGCAGGCAGTCGCCGTCGTCGCTGCGGGCGATGGCGCGCAGGCAGACGACGGTGCCGGCCTGCGGGCTGGCCAGGTTGCGCGCGGGCAGGTCGGGCCGCGCCGGTTCGATCAACTGGCCGATGGTCTGGCCCGCCGTCACGGTCTGGCCCAGGTCGACCGCGGGGATGAAGACGCCACTCTCGCGCGCACGCAGGGTGGCGGCGGGGGGCTCCAGGTTGTGCAGTGTGGGGCTGGCCTGGCGCGAGGAAGCGCCGGCCAGCAGGCCGAGTTCGGCCAGGCAGCCGAGCAGGCCGTCGCGGCAGCGTTCGACCAGTGCGCGGGTGGTTTCGCGGCCGCCGCCGATCTCCGCGCTCAGCCGCAGTACGCCCAGGCGACTGGCGGCGGCCGGCAGGGAGCCGCTCTCGGTGCCGCGAAAGAACACGCAATGCGGCAGGCCGAAGGCGCGTGCCAGCGCCGGCAGGCGCTCATCGAGCGCATCGTTGCCGTAGCGGGTGATCACCGACGACGGCAGGTAACGCAGCGAGGCGCCGCCGCTGTGCACGTCCACCAGCGCCTGGATGCGCGGCAGCAGCCGTGCTTCCAGCGCGGCGGCCACGCTTTCGGTATAGCCGCGCGCGGGGGCGCCCAGGAAGGCGCGATTGAGGTTGCCGTCATCCGAGGGCGACAGGCGGGTGCCGGCGAGCGACGCCTCGGCGTTGGCGGCGGGCAGCAGATAGACCGTGCCACGCTGCAGGACGCCGGGCAGCAGTTGCCACAGTTGCAGGATGGCTGCCTGGCCTTCCCATTCGTCGCCATGCACACCGGCCATCAGCGCCACGGCGGGGCCGGGCCCGGCCTCGATCTTCAGCACCGGCACCGTGATGCGCCGGTAGGCCGAGGCATTGGTGGCCGCGGCGCAGGTGAAATCCTCTCGGCTTACCTTGGCCATGGCGCGTCTCCGGCGTGGGGGCGGGCCGTCATCAGTCCAGCGTGGTGCCGGCTGCCTTGATGATGTTTTCCCATTTGGGCAGTTCCTTTTGAATCTGGGTCTTGACGTCGGCGGGCGTGCCGCCCAGCGGTTCCTGCGAGCGGCTGCGCAGTTCGCGGGCGACGGCTTCCGAATGCAGCGCCGTGTTCATGGCGGCGTTCAACCGCGCGATGACGGCGGGCGGGGTGCCGGCCGGCGCCACCAGCGCGCTCCAGGCCGATTGCTCGTAGTCCGGGTAGCCCTGCTCGGCCACGGTCGGCACGTCCGGATTGGAGGCGGCGCGGCGCTTGGTGGTTACGGCCAGGGCGCGCAGGCGGCCATCCTTCAGGTTGCCGATGAGGGGGGGCAGGTTCTCCATCATCGAGTCCACGTGGCCGCCCAGCAGGTCGGCCAACTGGGCGGCGGTGGCCTTGTACGGAATCTGGCGCACGGCGGCGCCCGTCTGCGCGATGAACAGCTTGACGCCGACCTCGCTGGTGGTGCCGGGGTCGGCCGAGGTCATGGTCAGCCGGTCGGGCTGGGCGCGGCTGGCGTCGATGAAGCTCTTGAGATCGCGGTACGGCGAGGCTGCGTTGACGACGATGACGTTGGGGGTTTCTGCCACCAATCCGACCGGCGCGATATCGCGGTCCAGGTCGTACAGCTGTTGCTTGAAGAGGTAGCGATGCAACACCAGCGTGCCGACGTGGGCGTAGCCGATGGTGTATCCATCGGCCGGGGCGCGCACCAGCGCCTGCGTGCCGATGCGGCCCCCGGCGCCGACGCGGTTTTCCACCACCACGGCCTGGCCCAGCACGCGCGCCATCTCCTGGCCGATGAGGCGCGCGGTGATGTCGGCATTGCCGCCGGCGGCGGCGGGCACGATCAAGGTGATCGGACGTTCGGGGTAATCGGCCAGCGCGGGCGCGGCGGTCAGGCTGAGCAACAGGGCGGCAAGGCTGGCAATGCGTGTCATGGCGATTCCCGTAACGTGGATGGGCTGCGCTATTGTGCGGCGGCCGCGAGGGAAATCCGTTCGCCTTGCTCAGATGGATGTTTGGAGAAATCTAATGACTGTCTGGCGCCCGCCGGTCCGCCTGGCGGCCCAATCCATAGCCGAGCGCCGCGGCCGCCAGCGCGCACAGCGCACCCAGCAAGGCGATCAGCGCCACGCCATGGCCGAGCGCGTCGATGCCGGCCTTGACCCAGCCGCTGGCCGCGTCGCCGGCGCGGTAGACGACGGTGTCAATGACGTTCTTGGTCTTGTACTTGTCTTCGGGCGGCACCGCGGTGAACAGCATCTCGCGCCCCGGCTTGACCAGGGCGTATTCCCCCACGCGACGCAGGATCATCGCGCCCGCCAGCACGGCGAACACCGGATGGATCGCCAGTACCAGGAAGGCCAGCGCCATGGCCAGCGGCACCGCCGCCATCAGGAAGCGCACCCCTAGCCGGGCGGCGAGGCGGCTGGTGAGGAACAGTTGCGACAACAGCGACAGCGCCTGGACCGTGAAGTCCAGCGCGGCGAAGACCCGGATGCGCTGCGCCGTGTCGGTGAAGGCGCCGGCCACCAGCCGCGCCTGTTCCATGTAGAGAAAGGTGTTGAGGGTGGCCAGCAGCAGCACCAGCACGGCGACGCCCAGCAGGAAGGGCGATTGGAACACCCGAGCCAGGCCGGCCAGCGTCGCGCCCGCAATCGGCGTCGCCAGTTCGGCGGTGTCGGCCTCGGGGCGAACGGCGGCGCGCCAGCGCAGCAGCCAACGCTTGAGCGGCAGCGTGGCCGTCAGCAGCAGGGCCGACAGCAGCAACAGGCCCGCCGGACCCAGCGCGCCGGCCAACAGGCCGCCGAGCAAGGGGCCGCACAGCCCGCCGGCGCTGGCGCCAGCGGCGATGAAGGCGAACAGGCGCTTGGCCGAGTCCATGCGGAACACGTCGGCCATCAGGCTCCAGCCAAGCGAGACCACGAACAGGTTGAAGACCGACAGCCAGACGTAGAAGCTGCGCGCGGCCCAGACGCTGTCCGGCCGCCAGTGGAACAGTGCAGCGTAGCCGGCCATGGTGACGGCGAAGGCGGCGTAGGCCCACGTCACCAGCGTGGCGCGCGCCACCCGGGCCGACAGCCAGCCGAACAACGGCACCACCGCCAGCATGGCAAGGAAGGTGGCGGTGAAGAGCCACTGCAACTGGTCGACGCCGGCCTGGATGCCCAGCGTCTCGCGGATGGGGCGCAGCATGAAATAGCCGCAGAACAGGCAAAAGAAAAACGCGAAGCCGCAGGCGCCCGCAGGCAGTTCGTCGGGTTGAATCCCCAGCGCTTGCGCCGCCCGCTGGCGCCAGGATCCGGCGGCGCGCATGGCTTCAGCCCAGCAGGGCGGCGATGCGTTCGCGCAGCGCCGCGTCCGGTTGCGGCCCGAAACCGGCCCGCGCGTTGTCCGCCATGTTGGCCGGCTTGGAGGTGGCGGGGATGACTGCGGTGACGGCCGGGTGGCCGATGATGAATTTCAGGAACAACTGGGCCCACGAGGTGCAGCCGATTTCGGCGGCCAGCTCTGGCAGCGGCCGGCCCTTGACCTGGCGGAACAGCGCGCCGTCCTGGAAGGGCCGGTTGATGAGCACCGCGACGCCATTGGCCTGGCAGGCCGGCAGCAGGCGCTTTTCGGCGTTGCGGGCGCCGACCGACAGGTTGATCTGCAGGAAGTCGGGCTTCTCGCGTTCGACCAGTTCGGTGAGTTCGTCGTGGGCGTGGTCGGTGTAGTGGGTGATGCCGATGTAGCGCGTCAGGCCTTGCCGCTTCAGGTCGCGCAACAACGCCAGTTGGTTGCGGGTGTCGATGAGGTTGTGCACCTGGATCAGGTCGAGCTTGTCGGTGCGCAGCGCGCGCCGCGACTGTTCGATCTGGCGCCTGGCCGCATCGTGGCCCTGGACGCTGATCTTGGTGGCCAGGAATACCTGCGGACGCCGGTCCGGCTCGCGCGCCAGCAGCGCGCCGGTGACGGTCTCTGCCAGGCCATAGCTGGGGGCGGTGTCGATCAGCGAACCGCGCCCGTCCAGCAGCGCGTCCACCACCTGGGCCAGCGGGGCCATCGCGGCCGCATCCGACGGCGATACGTTGAAGGTGTCGGCCGTGCCGAGTCCGACCACAGGCAGCATCTCGCCGGTCGACCAGATGGGGCGGGCCAGCATCGGCTGTCGCGTGGTCAGCGCCCGTGCCGCCCACGGCTGGGCCAGCAGGGAAGCGCAGGCGGCGGCTTGCAGGAATCGGCGGCGGTCGGGCATGGCTCGCTCCAATGAAAAAGGGCCTGCATGTTGCATGCAGGCCCTTGCGACTGTAGCGCGGCGCGCTTATTCGCGGTTGCCGCCGAAGATGCCCAGCAGCATCAGCAGGTTCGAGAAGACGTTGTAGACGTCCAGGTAGATGGCCAGCGTGGCGGACACGTAGTTGGTTTCACCGCCGTTCACGACGCGCTGCAGGTCGACCAGCATGAACGCCGAGAAGATCACGATGGCCAGCACCGAGATGGTCAGCATCAGCGCGGGCAACTGCAGGAAGATGTTGGCCAGGGCCGCCACCAGGATCACGACGGCGCCGATGAACAGGAATTTCTGCAGGCCGGACAAGTCGCGCTTGATGGTGGTGGCCAGCGTGGCCATCGTGCCGAACACGATCGCGGTGCCGCCGAAGGCCGTCATGACCAGCTGCGAGCCGTTGCTGAAGCCCATCACGAAACCGAGCAGGCGCGACAGCATCACGCCCATGAAGAATGTGAAGGCGAGCAGCAGCACCACGCCCAGCGAGTTGTTCTTGTTCTTCTCGATGGCGAACATCATGCCGAAGGCGCCCACCAGGAACACGATGGCGGACAGGCCCGGGCTGGCGCCCATGACCCGGTTGATGCCGGTGTACAGGCCGACGGCCGCGCCCAGCACGGTCGGGATCAGCGAGAGCGCCAGGAGCCAATAGGTGTTGCGCAGCACTTTGTTGCGCACGACCTCGCCCGGCGCGCCGGCGAGAGCGCCGGAACGGTTGAAGGGGGACGGACGATATTCGTTCATGGAGGACTCCTGTGTACGGCAGAAATTGATTTGCCTAGAAGGCTTAGATGCCAAGGATACCTTACAGTTCCCTGAAGAATCCAGTTTTCGAAGGAATTAACGCATCGGGCGGACCCGCATGATCCTGCGGTATGACCCCATTATGGGGACGCTTGCGCCGGTTTCAACCTGGCCTGACGTCCCGCAGCACCCGGGCGACGATGCGGGGCAGTTCTTCGTCCATGTGCGCCTGGATCCGGGTGATGGCGTCGGCCAGGGCGGCGCGCATGGCCTGCTCGACTTCCGCCTGCAGGCGGGCGGCCAGGATCGCGGGCGGGGGCGTGTCGGACGGCATGGCCGTGCCGGCGCCGTCATCCGGGGCGTCCGTGAGTAGCGGCACGCCGTGGTCGTCGACGGGGTTGGTGAGCAGCGGGAAATCGTCGCCGCCGGCCGGATCCGTCAGCACGGGGACATCCGCGTCGGCCACTTCCGTCAGCAGGGGAAAGGCGTCATCGGGGTACGCATCGGTGGCGCCGCGCGCCGCGCCGACCGGCGGCGCGGATGGCGACAGCGTCGGTTCGGCCCGCTGGGTCAGGGTGGGGATGCCGGGATCGGAAGGGTGGTGGGGCATGGGGGCTCCCGAGGATCGAGATGGCGCCGCCCGGGGCGGCGCGAGGGGCGTAAAGGGCGCTCAGGCGCCCGACTGGCGCTGGCTCAGGTCGTGGCTCTGCGGCGTATGGCCGGCGCCCTGGTAGGCGCGCCAGCGCTGGCGCGCGGCCTGCTTGTCGTCGGGATCGTCGGAGACGATTTCGAGCAGGCGCTCGAAGGCGTCGAAGCCCGGGGGGCAGGCATCGTCGAGATTGAGCAGCCAGGGCTGGGGCTGGCCGTCCGCGACGGCGGCCTGGGCCGCCTGCCAGGGATCTCCGGCGGTCAGGACGACGGGCGTTTCGGCCGCCAGCGGATCGTTGGCCAGGACGTGCGGCACGAACGAGGTGTCGTCGAAGGCCCAGAGCATGCGATCGAAGGCCGCCAGGCGCGAGCCTTCCTTACAGTACACCACCAGCCGCTGACCCGCCAGGTAGCGCTTGCGCACCACCTGGCAGGCCATGCGCAGGCGGTCGGGCGCGCCGAAGGCGAAATCGATGCGCGTCATGCCGGTTTCCGTGCGTGGCGGTTCAAGCCTGGTCCAGCAGGAACTGCATCAGCAGCGGCACGGGACGGCCCGTGGCGCCCTTGTCCTTGCCGCTCTTCCAGGCGGTGCCGGCGATGTCCAGGTGGGCCCAGCGGTACGACTTGGTGAAGCGCGACAGGAAGCAGGCGGCCGTGACCGCGCCGGCCGGGGGGCCGCCGATGTTGGCCAGGTCGGCGAAGTTGGACTTGAGTTGATCCTGGTAGGCGTCGTCCATCGGCATGCGCCAGGCGGTGTCAAGGGACTGGCGGCCGGCGGCGGACAGGGCCTCGGCCAGCGCGTCGTCCTTGGTGAACAGGCCGGTGTTGACATGGCCCAGGGCCACGACGCAGGCGCCGGTCAGGGTGGCGATGTCGATGACGGTGGACGGCTTGAAGCGCTCGGCGTAGGTCAGCGCATCGCACAGCACCAGGCGGCCCTCGGCGTCGGTATTGAGGATCTCGATGGTCAGGCCGGCCATGCTGGTGACCACGTCGCCCGGCTTGTTGGCCTTGCCGCTGGGCAGGTTTTCGCAGGCCGGGATCAGGCCGATCACGTCCAGCGGCAGTTCCAGTTCGGCCAGCGCGCGGAACGAGCCGAGCACGCTGGCGGCGCCGCACATGTCGTACTTCATTTCGTCCATGGTGGCGGCGGGCTTGAGCGAGATGCCGCCGGCGTCGAAGGTGATGCCCTTGCCGACCAGCACGATGGGGCCGTCGGACGCCTTGGCGCCCTTCTTGGCGGGCTTGCCGGCGTGGCGCAGGACGATGAAGCGCAGCGCTTCCTCGGAGCCGCGCGCCACCGACAGGAACGAGCCCATGCCCAGGGCCTCGACCTGCTTGCGGTCCATGACCTCGACCTTGAGCGACTTGAATTCGCGCGCCAGGCGCTTGGCGGTGTCGCCCAGGTAGGTGGGGGTGCAGATATTGCCCGGCAGGTTGCCCAGGGTGCGGGTCAGTTCCATGCCGTTGGCGATGGCGGCGCCTTCGCGCAGGCCCTTCTGCGCCTGGCTGGCGTCGGCGCGCTCGACGATCTGCACGATCTTCTTGAGCTTGGGACGGGCGTCGCGGTCGGGCTTGCCGAAGCTGGCGTCGTAGTGATAGGTGGCGCTGCCGGCGGCGATGGCCGCGCTGCGGGCGCGGGCGATGAGGGCCACGTCGGCGATGGGGTTGGCGGCCAGGGTCGACACGCCTTCGGTCAGTTGCGCGGCGACGCAGGCGGCGGCGAAGGCCTGTTCGGCGGAGGCGTGGGCGCGGGCCGAGTATTCGTCCTGCTTGCCCAGGCCGACCAGGACCACGCGCTGGGCCGACACGCCCGGCAGGGAACGCAGCACCAGGGTCGAGCCGGCACGGCCGCGGAACTCGCTCTTGGCGACGGCGCGCACGGCGCCGTTGGAGGCGCGGTCGATCAGGTCGGCGGCGGGGCTCAACACGCCGTCGGCGTAGATCCCGACCGCCAGCGCGGCGGTTTTGATCTGGTGCAGGGAAGCGGTGGTCTGTGTGCTAAATTCCATGAGGGTTTCCCGTGTGCGTCTGTATGATGCGGTCGATTATCCCGCATATTCTCCCATGTCTCTATTCAAACGCTCTGTCGTCAGCGAGATCACCAGTCACGCTGGCGTTGTCTTTTCCACGTTGCTCATCGTATGGCTCAGCGTGCTGCTGGTGCGCCTGCTCGGTGAGGCGGCGGGCGGCAACATCGGGGCGGACGTCGTGCTCGTGCTGGCCGCGCTGTCCACCATCACGGCCTTGCCGACCATCCTGGCGGTGTCGGTCTTCATCGCGGTGCTCACCACGGTCACGCGCAACTATCGGGAATCCGAGATGGTGGTGTGGTTCGCCAGCGGCCTGTCGCTGGCAGACTGGCTCAAGCCGGTGCTGCGCGTCGCCGTTCCCGTGGCCATCGCGGTCGCGGGCCTGACGCTGGTGGCCGCGCCGTGGGCTTATCGCCAGATCGGCGAATACCATGAACGCTTCGAGCAACGCTCCGACCTGTCCAAGGTGACCGCGGGCCAGTTCGCGGAGTCGGCTGGCGGCAGTCGCGTGTTCTTCGCCGAGGACCCGGCCAAGCCTACCGACGAACTGGGCAATGTGTTCGCGCGCGAAACCGGCCCCGAATGGCTGAGCGTCCTGACCGCCAGCAGTGCCCATAGCGAAACCCTGCCCAATGGCGACCGCTTCCTGGTGCTGGGTGAAGGGCACCGCTATGACCTCAAGCCGGGCACGCCCGAGATCCGCCTGGTGCACTTCGAGAAATACGGCCTGCGCCTGGAGAGCAAGGGCGGCGATGACCCGGTCGCCGAGGCCCGCGCGGCCGCCGAACGCTCGTCCAAGGCCCGCACCACGCCGCAGCTGATGGCCGACAACACCAGCAGCAGCTGGTCGCAGGTGATGTGGCGCATTTCGCTGCCGCTGGCCGCGCTCAACCTGGCGTTGCTGGCGATCCCGCTGGGGGCGGTGAATCCGCGCCTGGGCCGTTCCGGCGACCTGCTCATCGCCGGCCTGGTGGGCCTGCTCTACATGAACCTGATCAACCTGTCGCGCGCCTGGATTTCGAACGGCAAGCTCAGCTTCGGCGTGGGCACGGTGGCGATCCACGTCGTCGTGGCCATGTTCACGGCATTCCTGCTGATGCGCCGCCTGCGGGTCAAGGCGCCCAAGAACAGCTAGGGGCGGAAAGCGCGGCCCCGCCACGCAATCATGGCGGCCGGCCGAGGGTGGCCGCCGCGCTTGAGGCGCGGCTGCCCCGGTCCCGGATTGCCAGGCCTGCTCAGGGCAGGTATTTCATGGTGCCGCGCTTGCCGGCCAGCAGGTCGGCGTTCCGTAGCACCGACTTGCGGATGAATTCCCACAGCACCGTCACGCGCTTGAGCTTGCGCAGGTCCTCGTGGCAGTACATCCAGAACGATCGCGTGATCTCCACTTCCTTTTCCAGCACCGGCTTGAGCCGCGGATCCTGCGCCGCGATGAAGCAGGGCAGGATGGCCAGCGACTGGCCCTGCAGCGCCGCGTGGTATTGCGCCACCACGCTGGTGCTGCGCAACACTACGCGGCTGGCGGGCAGCAGGTCTTCCAGGTAGCGCAGGCGTTCGCTGAACAGCAGTTCGTCGACGTAGCCGATGAAGCTGTGCCCGGCCAGGTCGGCGCGGCCCCGGATCGGTGGATGACGGGCCAGGTACTCGGGCGTGCCGTACAGGCGCAAGGTGTAATCGCACAGCTTGCTGCAGACGTACGGGCCGCGCTGGGGGCGCTCGATGGTGATCGCCAGGTCGGCCTCGCGCTTGGACAGGCTGACAAAGCGCGGCACCGGCAGGATGTCCAGCGTGATGTGCGGATAGCGCCGCTGGAAGTCGGCGGCGAGCGGCGTCAGTACGTAGCTGCCGAAGCCCTCGGTGGCGCCGATGCGCAGGTGGCCGGACAGCGCCTGCCCGATCCCCGACAGGGTTTCGCGGGCGCTGTGCACCGTGCTTTCCATCTGCTCGGCGTGCACGAACAGGCGCTGGCCATCCTCGGTCAGCACGAAGCCGGCGCTGCGCGACTTCTCGAACAGCAGCGTGTCCAGTTCGGTTTCCAGCGCGCGGATGCGGCGCGATACCGTGGTGTGCTCGACCCCGAGCCTGCGCGCCGCGGCGCTGACGCGCTGGGTACGGGCGACCTCCAGGAAATACCGCAGACTGTCCCAATCCAGCACGTTTTTCGCTCCTGACAGGCTTGTGCATTGATGCACAAGGAATGTGCATTTCTGGTGTTGCTTGTTGATTTTCACACATCTACACTGGGTCGGCAGCCCTGGGGGACAACCGCCAGGAGCCGCAGGCCGCAAAGACGGCGCCATAACGCATAAAACTCAGGAGACAAATCCATGGAATTGCACGCACGCGGGCTGGCCGCAGGCTTGTGTCTGGGCGCTGCCCTGTTGAGTCAGGCGTACGCGGCGGATAAACCGCCCGTGAAGATCGGCATCCTGACCGACATGTCGGGCACCTACGCCGGCATGGGCGGGCCGGGTTCGGTGGCGGCGGCGCAGTTGGCCATCGACGATTGCCTGGCCGCGGAATGCAAGGGCATGAAGATCGAACTGGTGTCGGCCGACAACCAGAACAAGGCCGACGTGGGCGCGGCCAAGGCGCGCGAGTGGTTCGACCGCGACGGCGTCACCGCCATCGCCGACCTGACCAACTCGGCCGTGGCGCTGGCGGTGCAGGGCATCGCGCGCGAAAAGAACAAGGTCGTGATGTTCTCCGGCCCGGCCACCACGGCGCTGACCAACAAGGAATGCTCGCCGGTCGGGTTCCACTGGATGTTCGACACCTATTCGCAGTCCGCCGGCGGCGCCAAGGCCACGGTCAGGGCGGGCGGCAAGTCCTGGTACTTCATCACCGTCGACTACGCCTTCGGCCATTCGCTGGAGGCCGATACCGCCAAGGCCGTCAAGGCGCTGGGCGGTACCGTCGCCGGCAGCGTGCGGCATCCGTTGAACGCGCCGGACTTCGCTTCGTACCTGCTGCAGGCGCAAAGCTCCAAGGCGCAGGTGGTGGCGCTGGCCAACGGCGGCCAGGACACCGTCAACGCGGTCAAGCAGGCGCGCGAATTCGGCATCGTGGCCGGGGGCCAGCGCCTGGTGTCGCTGCTGATCTTCCTGTCCGACCTGCGCGCGCTGGGGCTGGAAAGCGCCCAGGGGCTGTCGTACGTGGACGGCTTCTACTGGGATTACGACGACGCCACGCGCCAGTGGTCGACGCGCTTCGAGAAGGCCTTCCGCGGCCTGAAGCCGACCATGACGCAGGCCGGCGTGTATTCCAGCGCGCTGCACTACCTGCGTTCGGTGGCGGCCTCGGGCAGCACCGACGGCAAGGTGGTGGCCGACAAGATGCGCGAGCTGCCGATCAAGGATCCGATCATGCGCAATGCTTCGATCCGGCCCGACGGCCGCGTGATCCACGACATGTACCTGTATGAGGTGAAAAAGCCGTCCGAATCCAAGGGCGGTTGGGATTATTCCAAGCTGGTGGCCACCATCCCGGCGGCCGAGGCCTTCCAGCCGCTGGCCGATTCGGCCTGCCCGCTGGTGCAGAAGTAAGGCGCGGCGCGCCGCCGGCAGACCCGGCGGCGCCCGCGCGAGATCCAAGAACGCGGATTCCATCCGCATCGACTATGCAGTTGTGAGGAGCATCAAATGAGTGAAGTCCCCCGCGTTCCGCTATTGATCGGCGGCAAGCTCGTGCAGTCCAAGACCACCGAATGGCGCGACGTGATCAACCCCGCCACCCAGGAAGTCGTGGCCAAGGTGCCGTTCGCCACGCGCGCCGAACTGGACGAGGCCATCGCCAATTCCAAGGAAGCCTTCAAGACCTGGCGCAACAGCGGCCAGGGCCTGCGCATGCGCGTCATGCTGAAGTTCCAGGAACTGCTGCGCGCCAATACCGCCAAGCTGGCCGAGATGATCACCCGCGAGCACGGCAAGACCCTGCCGGACGCCGAGGGCGAAGTCGGACGCGGCCTGGAAGTGGTCGAGCACGCCTGCTCGATCGCCAACCTGCAGCTGGGCGAGTACGCCGAGAACGCCGCCTCCGGCATCGACGTCTACACCCTGATCCAGCCGCTGGGCGTGTGCGCGGGCATCACCGCGTTCAACTTCCCGGTGATGCTGCCGTGCTTCATGTTTCCCATCGCGGTGGCCTGCGGCAATACCTTCGTGCTCAAGCCGTCCGAGCAGGATCCGACCTCGTCGCTGTTCCTGGCCCAGCTGGCGCTGGAAGCCGGCCTGCCGCCGGGCGTGCTGAACGTGGTGCATGGCGGTCCGGAAACGGCCAACGGCCTGTGCGAGCATCCCGACATCAAGGCGGTGTCGTTCATCGGTTCGACCCGCGTCGGCACCGAGATCTACAACCGCGCCTCGGCCGCCGGCAAGCGCTGCCAGTCGATGATGGGCGCCAAGAACCACTGCGTGATCCTGCCGGACGCCGATCCGGAAGTCGCGCTGAACCAATTGCTGGGCGCCGCGTTCGGCGCCGCAGGCCAGCGCTGCATGGCCTCGTCGGTGGCCGTGCTGGTGGGCGAGGCCCGCAACTGGCTGCCTGATTTCGTCGAGCGCGCCAAGAAGCTCAAGGTCAATTCCGGCATGGACCGCGCCGCCGACCTGGGCCCGCTGGTGTCGCCGAACGCCAAGAAGCGCGTCGAAAGCCTGATCCAGAAGGGCGTGGACGAAGGCGCCAAACTGCTGCTGGACGGCCGCAATCTGAAGGTCGCCGGTTTCGAGCAGGGCAACTTCGTGGGCCCGACCGTGTTCGAGGGCGTCACCGAGAACATGACCATCTACACCGAGGAAATCTTCGGCCCGGTGCTGTGCGTTGTCGGCGCGGAAACGCTGGAAGAAGCGGTGGAATTCATCAACCGCAACCCCAACGGCAACGGCGTGGCCCTGTTCACGCAGGATGGCGGCGCGGCGCGTTACTTCCAGAACAACATCGACGTCGGCCAGGTCGGCATCAACGTGCCGATCCCGGTGCCGGTGGCATGGTTCAGCTTCACCGGTTCGCGCGGTTCCAAGCTGGGCGACCTGGGTCCCAACGGCAAGCAGGCGGTGCAGTTCTGGACCCAGACCAAGACCGTCACGGCGCGCTGGTCCGCCCATGCCAAGACCGTGAACACCACGATCTCGATGCGCTGAAACAGGGACGCCTTGTCCTAAGCTTATATAAATAAGTCATATAACAAGGCGTTCTTATTACTTATAATTGGCCCGTCTATCAGGGGCCAATTTCATGAACCTGCAGCAATTTCGTTTCGTGCGCGAGACCATCCGGCGCGACTTCAACCTGACCGAAGCCGCCCGGATGCTCTATACCTCCCAGCCGGGGGTGTCCAAGGCCATCATCGAGTTCGAGGACGAGCTCGGTATCAAGATCTTCGAGCGCCACGGCAAGCGCATCAAAGGGCTGACCAAGCCCGGCCTGGCGGTTTCGCAGGTCATCGACCGCATCATGCGCGAGGTCGACAACCTCAAGAAGGTCAGCGACGAGTTCGCGCGCCGCGACGAGGGTGGCCTGGTGATCGCCTGCACCCACACCCAGGCGCGTTATCTGCTGCCGCGCGTGATCCCGGCATTCCGCAAGCAATTTCCCAAGGTGCATCTGTCGCTGGCCGAAGGCAGCCCGGCGCAACTGGCCGAAATGGTGCTGCACGAGCAGGCCGACCTGGCGCTGGCGACCGAATCGCTGGCGCTGACGCCCGGCCTGGCCACCCTGCCGGTCTACGCCTGGGAGCACACCGTGGTGGTGCGGCCCGACCATCCGCTGGCCGAGCTGACCTCCAGCGCCGCCAAGCGCCTGTCGCTGGCGCAATTGGCCGAATACCCCATCGTGACCTACGACCGCGCCTTCACCGGCCGCAGCACGATCGACGAGGTCTTTGCCAACCAGGGCATCCATCCGGACATCGTCCTGGAAGCGATCGACGCGGACGTGATCAAGACTTACGTCGACGTGGGCCTGGGCATCGGCATCATCGCGGGCGTGGCCTATGACCCGCGTCGGGATTCCAGCCTGGTGGGCTTGCCGGTGGGGCACCTGTTCGGCACGCACACCACCCGCGTCGGCGTGAAGGCCGGGGTGTTCCTGCGGGACTATGTCTATACGTTCCTGGAAATGCTGGCGCCGTCGCTGACCCGCGCCGTCGTCACGGAAGCGGTGCAGGGCACGCCGAAATAGGGCTGCCCGGCCGCGCGCCGGAGCAGTCGGACGAAAGGCGGCGCCCCTTCCGGGGAGCCGTTTTTTTTTGCCCGCGCGCCCGTGGCAGGGGCGTGGCGGGTGGCCGGAGAGGGGGGCTCGCTATCCCTTTCCACGAGCTCATAAAAATTATTAAATAAGAACTGATCTCATTTGAGTTGACTAAAAAATAGGAATCATTATCATTACATCCAGTCTCAACGACCCAGTGAGGTTCAACATGACGGCAGGATTGAGTGCAGTGGTAGTGGGCGCCGACAGGCTCGGCAACATCCCGGATCTGCTCAAAGGACACAATATTTCGATCACCCACCACATCAGTGGCCGTGATCCTTCGCATCAGAAGAAGACGTTGCAATTGCCCTCGGGCACCCAGCTGGTCATCCTGCTGACCGACTTCCTGGGCCACAACGTCATGAAGACCTTCCGCAACGCGGCGCAGCGCGGTGGCATCCGTGTCGTGGCTTGTCGCCGTTCGGTGTGCAGCATGCAGCAGGCCCTGCAGCAATGCGGCCTGTGCGCAGGAGCTGCGGGAGCCGCGGTTCACTGATACCGCGCCTGACCGTCGTACGGACCGCCGTACACACCGATTACTGGGGAGGCCGAAACGGCCTGCGGCCCCAAAGGTCGCGAAGAGGAATGTAAAACGCCGCCGGACTGGAATGGTCCGGCGGCGTTTTGCCGTATGGAGGATTGCGGGCAGCGCGCGAGGGCGCAAGAATGTTTGCGCGGGCTTGGGTTCAGTTGGCGGCGCGAGCCGTGGCGAGCAGGCTGTTGTCGATGCGGCGGGCGCCGTTGTAACGCTTGGACCAATACGCCATGGTCATGTTCTCGACGCGCACCACGCCGCCGGAGCTGGGCGAATGCACGAAGCGGTCGTCGCCCAGGTAGATGCCGACGTGGGAATAGCGGCGGCCCATGGTGTTGAAGAAGACCAGGTCACCGGCCTTGAGCTCGTTCTTGGCGATGGAAACGCCTTGCTGCGCGATCTCGGCGGCGTTGCGGGGCAGTTTCAGGCCCAGCGAGCGCTCGGCGGTGTAGGCCACCAGGCCGCTGCAATCGAAGCCGGTATCGGGGGAGCTGCCGCCGAAGCGGTAGCGGATGCCCAGGTAGTTCAGGGCTTCGCTGACCATGGCGTTGTCGCTGCTGACACCGCTGTGGCTGCGTTGGCGTTCGCGCTTGAATTTCTGCACCACCAGCATGCCGATGGGATCATCGGCGGTGGCAACCCATTCCGTCTCGTAGGGATCGATCTCGGACGTATAGGCGGTGGACTTTTGATTGGTGCTTGCACAACCCGCCAGACCCGCGACGCACGCCACCAGCGCCAGCAAACGCAGACCGCGGTTCGCCTGGCCAGAGGATGAATTCAGTCGCGCGCTTTTGGAGTGTCGATGCATTCGCCTGGGGAAGGTTGTCGCCTGTTTCGCATTTTTCGGGGTAATAAAGCGTCAAAAACGCTAAAAAACACCTGAATAGCTGAAATCAAGCAGCCAACCAACAGATATGTTGTGTACAACTTCGCGGGGATTCTACCAAACTTTTAAGACTGGTTCGTTACTGTAACCAGCCCGGCGCCCGTGCGGCGTAGACGCGTGGCAGAATTTTTTGACCTGCGGCAAGCCTGGTGCAAGGTTTGCCGACCAAAATGACCGAAGGATTCAAAAAGAAAGCAATCAGCCATAAGGCGTATGCACAATAACAGGAGACAAAAATGCAAAAAACCAGGGATTTCCATTACCGCTCGGTGCACGACCGCGATGCCTTCTGGCGCGAGCAGGCCGATCGGGTGCACTGGGAAACGCCGTTCGAATCCGTCCTGGATTTTTCGCGGCCCCCATTCGCCAAGTGGTTCGTGGGCGGCACGACCAACCTCTGTTACAACGCCGTCGACCGCTGGTTGCCGACCCAGGCCGACAAGCCGGCGTTGATCTGGGTCTCCACCGAGGTCGAGCGCGAACGGGTCTACACCCGCCAGGACGTCTATGAAGAGGTGAACGCGGCAGCCGCCATGCTGCAGGACCTGGGCGTGGGGCGCGGCGATCGGGTGCTGCTCTACATGCCGATGGTGCCCGAGGCGGTCTTTACCATGCTGGCCTGCGCCCGCATCGGCGCGGTGCACTCGGTGGTGTTCGGCGGATTTGCCTCGGTCAACCTGGCGCAGCGCATCGACGATGCCGCGCCCAAGGTGGTGGTGTGCACGGACGGCGGCTCGCGCGGCGGCAAGGTGGTGCCCTACAAGCCGCTGCTGGACCGGGCGCTGGCCCTGTGCAAGACGCCGCCGGCTTCGGTGGTGGTGTTCGACCGCGGCCTGGCGCCGTTCGAACCGGTGGCCGGCCGCGATCTGGACTATGCCACCCTGCGCGCCGCCCAGCGCGGCGCCCGCGTGCCGGTGGCATGGCTGGAGTCGTCCGAACCCAGCTACATCCTGTACACGTCCGGCACCACCGGCAAGCCCAAGGGCGTTCAGCGCGACACCGGCGGCTACGCCGTGGCGCTGGCGTCGTCGATGGAGTACCTGTTCAACGGCAAGGCGGGCGACACGTTCTTCTGCACCAGCGACATCGGCTGGGTGGTGGGGCATTCCTATATTGTGTATGGCCCGCTGATCGGCGGACAGGCGACGGTGCTGTACGAAGGCACGCCGGTGCGCCCGGACGGCGCCATCCTGTGGAAGCTGGTGGAGCAGTTCGGCGTCAACACGCTGTTCTCGGCGCCGACGGCGGTGCGGGTGCTCAAGCGCCAGGACCCGGCCTTGCTGCGCAAGCACGACCTGTCTTCGCTGCGGGCGGTGTACCTGGCCGGCGAGCCGCTCGATGAACCCACCGCGCATTGGATTTCCGAAGGCCTGGGCAAGCCCATCATCGACAACTATTGGCAGACCGAATCCGGCTGGCCGATCCTGTCGGCGCAGCCGGGCGTGGAAAGGGTGCCGACGCGCTTCGGCAGCCCGTCGTTCCCGGTCTATGGCTTCGATGCGCGCATCGTCAGCGAATCCAGCGGCGAGGACCTGGGACCTGACCAGAAGGGCGTGGTCGCCATTGTGCCGCCGTTGCCGCCGGGCGCCATGTCGACCATCTGGGGCGACGACGAGCGTTTCGTCCAGACCTATTTCACGTCGATCCCGGGGCGCCAGGTGTATTCCACCTTCGACTGGGGCCTGGTCGACGCGGATGGCTACTGGTTCATCCTGGGCCGCACCGACGACGTGATCAATGTGGCCGGCCATCGGCTCGGCACGCGCGAGATCGAGGAATCCGTCAACAGCCACAGCGGTATTGCCGAATGCGCGGTGGTGGGCGTGGCCGACGCGCTCAAGGGGCAGGCGGCGATGGCGTTCGCGGTGCTGAAGAATCCCGCCGCGGCCGAAACGCCGGAGGGCGCAAAGCAGCTGGAAGCGGATATCATGCGGCTGGTGGAAGATCAGCTGGGAGCCGTGGCGCGGCCCGCCCGCATCCGGTTCGTGGGCGCGTTGCCCAAGACCCGCTCGGGCAAGGTGCTGCGCCGCGCGATCGTCGCGGTATGCGAAGGCCGTGATCCCGGCGACCTGACCACGATCGAGGATCCCACCGCCCTAGAACAGATCAAGGAGTCGCTGCAATGAACACCAAACCCGTGCTGACCGCCGAAGACGTCAAGAAGATCCTGGCCGCGGCCGAGGCACACGCCCTGCAGAACAAGTGGGCAGTCACCATCGCCGTGTCGGACGACGGCGGCCACCTGCTGGGCATGCTGCGACTGGACGACGCCGCGCCCATTTCCTCGCACATCGCCCCGGCCAAGGCCAAGACCGCGGCCCTGGGCCGCCGTGAATCGCGCGTCTACGAAGAGATCATCAACAACGGCCGCTATTCCTTCCTGTCGGCCCCGCTGATCGAAGGCATGCTGGAAGGCGGTGTGCCGATCGTGGCCAATGGCCAGGTGGTGGGCGCGGTCGGCGTGTCGGGCGTGAAGTCGACCGAAGACGCCCAGATCGCCCAGGCTGGCATCGCCGCGCTGGGCCTGTGAGCCAGGAAACGCCGCGGCAGGCGCCCGCCGGCGCCGCCGCGTCCGCCGGCGGGGAGGCGGACGGCAGTCCGCTGAACCCCGGCGTGGCCAAGCGCGAGGTCTGGGCCTGGGCCATGTACGACTTCGCCAATTCCGGCTACACCACCGTGATCCTCACGGCGGTGTTCAGCACGTATTTCGTCGGTGTGGTCGGCGGCCGCGCGCCGTGGGCCACGCTGGCCTGGACCGCGGCGCTGTCGCTGTCCTACCTGCTCATCATGTTGACGATGCCCACGCTGGGCGCGCGCGCCGACGCCCGCGCCGGCAAGCGGCGGCTGCTCTACAGCAGCACCATCGGTTGCGTGGCGGCCACGCTGGTGCTGACCCAGGCCGGGCCGGGCGACGTCTGGCTGGCGCTGGCCGCCATCGTTGTCTCCAACTATTGCTACTGCGTCGGCGAGTCCGTGGTGGCGGCGTTCCTGCCCGAACTGGCCAAGCCGTCGGCGCTGGGGCGGGTGTCGGGCTGGGGCTGGAGCTTCGGCTACTGCGGCGGCATGCTGACCCTGGGCCTGTCGCTGGTGGTGGTGAAACTGGCCGAGGCCGACGGGCTCGACGCCGAGCACTTCGTGCCGCGCGTCATCCTGGTGACCTGCGCGGTGTTCGCGCTGGCGGCGCTGCCCTCGTTCTTCCTGCTGCGCGAACGCGCGCGGCCATCCGGCGAGCCGCAGGCGGCGCTGGCCATGCTCAAGCGGCTGGCCTACGCCTGGCGCGAGACAGGCCAGCATTTTCCCGAGTTCCGCCGGCTGCTGATGTGCATCGCCTGTTATCAGGCCGGCATCTCGGTCGTGATCACGCTGGCGGCGGTGTATGCCTCCGAGGTCATGGGGTTCACCACGCCGCAGATCATGCTGCTGGTGTTCACCGTGAACATCGGCGCGGCGGCCGGCGCGTTCTCGTTCGGCTATGTGCAGGATCGCATCGGCCACAAGCCGGCGCTGGCGATCACGCTGTGCGGCTGGATCCTGATGGTGCTGGTGGCCTACGCCGCGGTGACGGCGCCTGTGTTCTGGGTGGCCGCGACGCTGGCCGGCTTGTGCATGGGCACGACCCAGAGCGCGGGCCGCGCCATGACCGGCGCGCTGGCGCCGGCGGGGCGCCTGGCGGAGTTCTTCTCGCTGTGGACGTTCGCGGTGCAACTGGCCGCGGTCATCGGACCGCTGACCTACGGTCTGGTGACCTGGGGCACGCATGGCAACCACCGCCTGGCGATCCTGGTGACCGGACTGTTCTTCGTCGGCGGCCTGGTCCTGCTGTCGCGCGTGGACATGGCGCGCGGCCTGGCGCGCCGCGCCGCGTAAGGGCGCGTGCGGTCGCCGCAACTGATATTCTTATGAAGTCCCGGATGCCGCCGCGGCGCCTCGCGGCGCGGCGGCATCCGGCGGGTTGCGTATTGCGTTGTCGGTTGTCGATGCCGTTGCCGTCACGATTGGCGCGCGTTCCTGCGGAATACGGGCTTATGGCCCGTATTTTGCGTAAGGTGCCCGTAAGAGCGCGGCGATACGGTTGCGAGTGGCAGTCAGATAAAAGCGGCATCAACAACAGAATCACAGATTGGAGACAAGATCATGTCGAATGCTATTGAGTCCGTACTGGTGGAAACCCGGGTGTTCCCGCCGCCCGAGCGCGCGGCGCAGGGCGCCGCGATTCCCAGCATGGACGCGTACAACGCGCTGTGCGCGCAGGTCGAGAAGGATTTCGACGGTTTCTGGGCCGGCCAGGCCCGCGACAACCTGCAATGGACCAAGCCGTTCACCGAGGTGCTGGACGAGTCCAACGCGCCGTTCTACCGCTGGTTCGGCGACGGCGAACTGAACGTCTCGGCCAACTGCCTGGACGTGCACCTGACCAACGGCAACGCCGACAAGACCGCCATCATCTTCGAGACCGATGACGGCAAGGTCACCAAGGTCAGCTACCGCGAACTGCTGGCGCGCGTGTGCCGCTTCGCCAACGGCATCGCCAAGCTGGGCTACAAGAAGGGCGACCGCGCCATCATCTACATGCCCATGTCGATCGAGGCCGTGGTGGCCATGCAGGCCTGCGCCCGCCTGGGCGTGACGCATTCGGTGGTGTTCGGCGGCTTCTCGGCCAAGAGCCTGCAGGAGCGTATCGTCGACGTCGGCGCCTCGCTGGTCATCACCGCCGACGAACAGGTGCGCGGCGGCAAGACCATCCCGCTCAAGCCGGCGGTGGAGGAAGCCATCGCCATGGGCGGCTGCGACGCCGTCACGCGCGTCATCGTCTACCGCCGCACCGGCGGCAAGGTCGCCTGGAACGAAGGCCGCGACCTCTGGATGCACGACGTCGAGGCCGGCCAGGCCGACACCTGCGAACCGGTGCCGGTCAACGCCGAGCATCCGCTGTTCATCCTGTACACGTCCGGCTCCACCGGCAAGCCCAAGGGTGTGCAGCATTCGTCCGCCGGCTACCTGCTGTGGGCGCTGCTGACCGTCAAGTGGACCTTCGACGCCCGCAAGGACGACGTCTACTGGTGCACGGCCGACGTGGGCTGGGTCACCGGCCACACCTACATCACCTACGGCCCGCTGGCCGCGGGCCTGACGCAGGTGGTGTTCGAAGGCGTGCCGACGTTCCCCAACGCCGGCCGCTTCTGGGACATGATCGCGCGCCACAAGGTCACCACCTTCTACACCGCGCCCACCGCGATCCGCTCGCTGATCAAGGCCGCCGAAGCGGCGCCCGACACCCATCCGTCCAAGTACGACCTGGACAGCCTGCGCATCATCGGCACGGTGGGCGAACCCATCAACCCCGAGGCCTGGATCTGGTATCACAAGAACGTCGGCCGCGAGCGCTGCCCCATCGTCGACACCTGGTGGCAGACCGAGACCGGCGGCCACATGATCACGCCGCTGCCGGGCGCCACCCCGACCAAGCCGGGCTCGTGCACGCTGCCGCTGCCGGGCATCGCCGCCGCCATCGTCGATGAGACCGGCGGCGACGTCGACCAGGGCAATGGCGGTTTCCTGGTGATCAAGCGCCCGTGGCCGGCGATGATCCGCAACATCTGGGGCGACCCGGAGCGCTTCAAGAAGAGCTACTTCCCGTCGGAACTGCGCGGTTATTACCTGGCCGGCGACGGCGCGCAGCGCGACGCGGACGGCTACTTCTGGATCATGGGCCGCATCGACGATGTGCTGAACGTGTCGGGCCACCGCCTGGGCACGATGGAGGTGGAGTCGGCGCTGGTCGCGCACGAACTGGTGGCCGAGGCCGCCGTGGTCGGCCGTCCCGACGACACCACCGGCGAGGCCGTGGTGGCCTTCGTGGTGCTCAAGAGCGCTCGTCCCGAAGGCGCCGACGCCCAGGCCATCGCCAAGACGCTGCGCGACTGGGTGGCCAAGGAAATCGGCCCGATCGCCAAGCCCAAGGACATCCGCTTCGGCGACAACCTGCCCAAGACCCGCTCCGGCAAGATCATGCGCCGTCTGCTGCGCGTGGTGGCCAAGGGCGAGGAAGTGACGCAGGACGTGTCGACGCTGGAAAATCCCGCCATCCTGGAACAGCTGTCCAAGCCGCTGTAATGCGGGGCGCGCCGTCCGTCATGCGGACGGCGTGGACGGTTCCCGCCTCGACGGGAGCATAATGTGAGGTGCCCATGCCGGTTTGCCGGCATGGGCATCGTCGTTTTTTCCATTCAAGTTTTCCCGTTCAATCTTCCACCGGAGACGCCGCCGTGAGCCGCAGCAGTTTCGATCGCGCAGGGCTTGCCCTGATGTTCAGCACCATCCTCGTGTGGGCGGGTAGCTGGATCGCGATGAAGCTGATCGTGCCCTACATCGGCCCCTTCGATTTCGTGGCGCTGCGCTACGTGACCGGCGCGCTGGTGCTGTTCGCGCTGGCCGCCGCCACTCGGCGGCCGCTCGGCTTGCCCTCCTGGAAGCTGACCTTGCTGATCGGCCTGACCCAGACCGCCGGCTTCCAGGGCTTCGTGCAGACCGCGCTGGTGTCCGGCGGCGTCGGCAAGGTGTCGTTGATGGCCTATACCATGCCGTTCTGGGTGGTGCTGTTCGCGTGGGGCCTGCTGGGCGAGCGGCCGACGGCCCGCCACGGCGTCGGCATCGGCCTGGCCGCGATCGGCCTGGTGCTGTTCATCGAACCGTGGCACGGCGTGGGCGAGTTGCGGCCGGCGCTGTTGGGACTGGGCAGCGGCCTGTGCTGGGGCGTGGGCACGGTGCTGTCCAAGCGCATGTTCGATCGCCATGCGCCCGACGTGATGACCTTCACCGCCTGGCAGATGCTGTTTGGCGGACTGGTGATGACGCCGGTGGCGTGGCTGGTGCCGCAGATCCCGGCGCAGTGGGGCTGGCAACTGTGGACCGGCATGGTCTATATCGTGCTGATCGCCACGGCCGCCGGCTGGCTGTTGTGGCTGCAGGTGGTGCGGCGCGTGCCGGCCTCGATTGCCGGCCTGTCCAGCCTGGGCGTGCCGGTGGTGGCGATGCTGATGGCGTGGGCGGTGCTGTCCGAGCGTCCGTCGCCGGTCGAGTTGGGCGGCATGGCCTTGATTCTCGCCGGCATTTTTGTCGTGAGCCGCGCGGCGCCCGCCGCGCGCGCGGGCTGACCGGCCCGTTTACCGGATTCCGTTTTCCCTCAAGGAAGCTTCATGATCGATTTGCGCAGTGATACCGTCACCCGGCCGTCCCCGGCCATGCTGCAGGCCATGGTCAGCGCGCCGCTGGGCGATGACGTGATGGGCGATGACCCCACCGTCATCCAGCTGCAGCAAGCCGTGGCCGAACGCGCGGGCAAGGCGGCCGGGCTGTTCTTCCCGTCGGGCACGCAGAGCAATCTGGCGGCGCTGATGGCGCATTGCGAGCGGGGCGATGAGTATCTTGTGGGCCAGCAGGCGCATACCTACAAGTACGAAGGCGGCGGCGCGGCGGTGCTGGGCAGCATCCAGCCCCAACCCATCGAACACGCCGAGGACGGTACGCTACCGTTGGAAAAGCTGGCGGCCGCTCTCAAGCCCGAAGGCGATCCCCACTTTGCCCGCACCCGCCTGCTGGCGCTGGAAAACACGTTCCACGGCAAGCTGATTCCCGCCGACTACGTGCGTGCCGCCACCGACTGGGCCCGCGCCCATGGCCTGGCCACGCACCTGGACGGCGCGCGCGTGTTCAACGCGGCGGTGGCCAGCGGCAAGCCGCTGGCCGAGATGTGCGCGCCGTTCGATTCGGTGTCGATCTGCTTTTCCAAGGGGCTGGGCGCGCCGGTCGGCTCCGTGCTGGCGGGCAGCGCCGAACTGATCGCCCGCGCCCGCCGCTGGCGCAAGGTGCTGGGCGGCGGCCTGCGCCAATCGGGGGTGCTGGCGGCAGCCTGCCTGTATGCGCTGGAACACAATGTCGAGCGCCTGGCCGAAGACCACGCCAACGCGCGCCTGCTGGCCGAAGGACTGCGCGGCATCGCCGGCGTGCGGGTGCTGAGCCAGGACACCAACATGGTGTTCGCGGAGTTTGAGCCGGCGCGGTGCGATGCCTTGACCGCCGCGCTGGCGGCCGACGGCATCCTGATGCGCGCCGTCTATGGCGGCCCGACGCGCATGGTGACGCACCTGGACCTGTCCAGCGACGACGTGCGCCGGGTGATCGAGGCCGTGGCGCGCCACCTGGCTTGATGCCGCCGTGGCCGGCCGCGCGGCCATGAGGGCTGGCGTCAGGCGCCCGCGCGCAGCACGTCGGCCAATACCGAGAACAACTCGTCGATCTGCGCGCGCTCGATGATGAGCGGGGGCGACAGCAGCATGGTGTCGCCGGCGGCGCGGATCAGGCAGCCGCGTTCCAGGCAGGCCTGGTGTGCCGCATAGCCGCGCTGACCGGGCTTGCCGGCCTCGGGCGCCAGTTCGATCGCGGCCAGCAGGCCGATGTTGCGGATATCCACCACGTGCGGCAGGCCCTTGAGGCTGTGGGCCGCGTCTTCCCAATAGCGTCCGAGTTCGCGGCTGCGCTGGAACAAGCCTTCGCGATGGCAGAGGTCGAGCGTGGCCAGGGCGGCCGCGCACGCCACCGGATGGCCCGAGTAGGTGTAGCCATGGGCCAGTTCGATGGCGTTGTCTGGGCCTTGCATGAAGGCGTCGTGGACGTGCTGGCGCACCAGCGTGGCGCCCATCGGGATGGCGCCGTTGGTCAGGCCCTTGGCGCTGGTGATGAGGTCCGGCGTGACGCCGAAATGGGCCGAGGCGAAGGCGCCGTCGACGCGGCCGAAGGCGCTGATCACTTCGTCGAAGATCAGCAGGATGCCGTGCCGGTCGCAGATCTCGCGCAGCTTCTGCAGGTAGCCGCGCGGCGGCACCAGCACGCCGGTGGAACCCGCCACCGGCTCGACGATGACGGCGGCGATGGTCGAGGCGTCATGCAGCGCGACGATGCGTTCGAGCGCATCGGCCAGGTGCGCGCCCCAGTCCGGTTGGCCGCGGCTGTAGGCCATCTGTTCGCGGTCATAGGTATGCGGCAGGTGGTCGACATAGGGCAGCAGGTTGCCGAAGGGCTTGCGATGCCCGCCGATGCCCGACACTGACAGGCCGCCGAAGCCCACCCCGTGATACGAACGTTCGCGGCCGATCAGGCGCACGCGCTGGCCTTCGCCGCGCGCGCGGTGATAGCCCAGCGCGATCTTGAGGGCGGTGTCGACCGCCTCGGAACCGGAGTTCGAAAAGAACACTTGCGAGTAGCCGGCCGGCGCTTGCTGGCACAGCCTTTCGGCCAGTTCGAATGCCAGGGGATGGCTCATCTGGAATGACGGCGCATAGTCCAGGTCGTGGGCGGTGCGCGCGATGGCCTCGATGATCTCCGGGCGCCGATGGCCGGCGTTGACGCACCACAGGCCGGCGATGCCGTCCAGCACGCGGCGGCCGTCGGGGCGGATGTAGTGCATGCCCTCGGCCGCGCTGAACAGCACCGGATCGCGCTTGTAGCGCCGGTTGGCGGTGAAGGGCATCCAATAGGCGTCGGTATTGAGGGGAGACGACGAAAAAGGCGCGGACGAGGACATGGCTTCCTGCTTCAAGGGAGTTCAGGCTTACCTATTTTGTATTAATAATAAGAAAAATACAATTTAGGGCGTGCGAGGTCGAATCTGATGCGACCGTCGTCCCCGGATTCCCCGCGAAGGGGCGCCCGCTGGCAAATGCGTAGACGAAGAAGGTGGAACGGAAAAAGACGGAGCGATGGTCCGCGAGGGGGGATCAGGATTGCCGCAGCGAGGTCTTCAGGTGGTCGCGCATGAGTTGCGAGGCGCCTTCCTGGTCGCCGGCCTCCAGCGCGGCGATGATGCGCAGGTGCTCGTTGCTGGAATCGAGAAAGCGCGCATCGCGGTGGAACGCGGCGTGTTCTTCCAGCCGGCGCAGCTGGTTCTGCTGCTGCACTGCCTGCAGGATGTAGCGGTTGCCGGAGCAGCGCGCCAGCGTTTCGTGGAACGAGGCATTCAGGCCGAAGAATTCGGTGGCCGAGATCTCGCCATCGCCACGCTGGACCAGCGCTTCGTGGGCCGCGCGCATGCGCGCCAGGGCGTCGCGGTCGAGCTTGAAGGTCGGCTCCAGCAGGCCGGCGCATTCGATGATCATGCGGTAGCGGTAGCTTTCGTCGAGCGCTTCGCGGTTTTCCAGCGATGGCGCGAACTGCCAGCCGTGGCCCTTGCGTTTTTCAAGCAGGCCGTCGGCCGACAATTGCAGCAGGGCCTTGGCCAGCACACTGCGCGGCGCGGGATAGCGCTGCAGCAGCTCGCGTTCCGTGAATTGCTCGGGCAATGCGCGCGTGGCGCGGTCGGCGATCAGGCGGCGGTAGAGTTCATCCTGGGTCGGACCCGTACCGCTGATCGCGGGCGAGGCCAAGGCGGCGTTTTCGGCCACGGTGTAGCCGCTGTTGGGGCGGTGCGTGATCAATCCCTGCGCGGCCAGCAGCCTGAGCGCGCCGCGCACCGGCGTGCGCGAGACCTCGTAGCCTGCCGCCAACGCTTCCTCGGACAGGTGGGCGCCGGGGGCGTGGCGCCGCGCCACGATGTCCTGCGCGATCAGGCGCGCCAGATCGACTTGCAGCGCAGTGGGGCGGGCGGGAGCGGCAGGAGGCATGGATGGGCGTGGCAGCGACGGTGCAGCAATGGTAACGGACCGGCGCGCCGTCAGCCATGGCGGGCGAGGCTGTCGCCCGGCGCCTGGTCGCGTTCCTGCATGCCGTAGTCGCGCAGCACCTGGGCAACGCGCAGGCGATAGTTGGCGAACACGCCGCCCCGTCCTGCCTCCTGGGCGCGGCGGTGGGATTCCAGCGTGCGCCAGCGCTTGACCGCATCTTCGTCGCGCCAGAACGACAGCGACAGCAGCTTGCCCGGCGTGGCCAGGCTCTGGAAGCGTTCGACCGAGATGAAACCGTCGATCGTCTTCAGTTCGTCGATCAGGCCCGCGGCGATGTTCAGATAGGGCGCGGGGTCGCCGGCGGCGGGTTCGACTTCGAATATCACGGCGATCATGGGGTGGGCTCCTCGGTGAAATCAAATTGGGGAATGCGGGCATTGGGCAGGGGGCGGTAGCGAAAGCGCGCCACCAGGGCGGCGTCGTCGACGCCGGCCCGCAGCAGATGGACCAGCGCGCCGGCCGCATCGCGGCGCGCCGCGTCGCGCCCGGGGCATGCATGGCCCTGGGCGCCGAAGGTCCAGTGCGCCTCGGGCTGCGCCATGGCCGCCGCGGCCAGCACCAGCAGCACGGTCTCGCCGGCCTGCATGAGCTGGCCTTCCAGTTCGATGGGGCCGGCCAGGAAGCGGCGGGTGTTGTGAATGGGAGGATCGTGCCGCAGCGTCGCGTCGACCAGTTCCCATGCCTGCGCCAGCGTCAGGGCGGCGCCGGCGCGCTGGCGGCCCGCCCGCAGCAGCGCATTGCCCAGCAGGCCGGCGCCGGCTTCACAGGACTGGAACAGCAGGCCCGCCAGATTGGCGGCCAGCAGCGCCGGCTCCAGGCCGGCATCGGCGCCCTGGCCGCGCAGCTCGCGCAAGGCCGGGCTGGCGGCGCGATCGTCCAGGTGGGCGCCCAACCGTGCCAGGAGGCGCTCGGCGGCCGTGTGCCCTGCGGCGACCCGGTCTTCAGGCGCGGCCGGCGGCAGGGCCGCGAGGAACGCGCCGACCTCGCGCGCGCAGTCGGCGGCCACGGCGCCGGGCAGTCCGAGGGCACAGGCTTGCGCAAAAACGGGCGCGGCATGCAGGTAGCGGTCAATGGCGCCGGCCGATCCGGTGTCCATCTCCAGCCGCGGCCAGTCGGGTGCGGGCGCCAGCGGCGCCTGCCGCGCCAGGAACGCGCGGAACAACGCCTTGAGACGGGCCTGGCGCGGACCATCGTTCATCCGCAGGAAGCGGCCGAACAGCAGGCCCGCCGGTCCCGCGGCGATGCCCCTGGGCACCGGTTCGGCCATGGGCCGCACGCGGGCGGCGGGATGACGCATGATGTCGCGGATCGTCCCCGGGGCGCTGGCCACCCACAGGCCCAGCCGGGCGTCCCTGTACAGCGGCCGGTCACGGGCCAGGGCGGCGTAATAGGGATAGGGATCGGCGTGCGTGACCGCCTGCAGCGGATCGGTCGGGAAAGGCGTGGACATGGGCGGCGCGGCGGGTGGAGGGCAGGCCAGTATCGCCGCGTCGCGCCCTCGACGATTCGGCCGCGGCCGAACTATGCCTGCATGCTGTCGGCCAGCAGCGCGGCGTAGCCGGCGCGCGAGTCCGGCCATTGCAGCGCCAGCCCGCTGGCGCGCAGGCGGGCGTTGCTGAGCTTCTTGCTGCCCACGCCCGCGGGCGCCGGGCCGTCGGCTGGCAAAGGCGCGCCGATCATCCGCGCCAGTTCGGCATAGAGTTCATGCAGCGGCAGGGGGGTGTCGTCGCAGCCGATGTAGACCGGCGATGCCTCCGGCAGCAACGCCACGTGCGCGATGGCGGCCGCGGCGTCGTCGATGTGGATGCGATTGGCCCAGTGCGGCGGCTCGACCGGCGCGCTGGCCTTGCCCGCGCGCAACCGCTCGAGCAACTGGAGGCGGCCGGGACCATAGAGGCCCGCAAACCGCAAGGTAGTGTGCGGGATCGCGCGCGCGGCAAGCGTCGCTTCGGCCTCGAGCAGGATGCGGCCGTTGAAGCCCTGGGGCGCGGTCGGGGTGTCTTCGTCGACCCAGTCGCCGTGATGTTCGCCATACACCGCGCTGGATGACACGAACACGATGCGCTCGACGCGGTTCGTGTCGAGCGCATCCAGCACGTGGTTCAGTCCGTCGACGAACACGCCGCGATAGGCGGCCGGATCGCGCGCGCCGGCGGTGGCCACATGGATCACGCGGGTGATGCCCGCCGGCAAGGCCGGCAGGCCGTCGGGGCGGGTGATGTCGCCTTGCAGCCAGTGGATGCCGCTGCTGTCGTGCGCCGGTGGATGGCGGCGCAGCGCGTAGACCGCGTCGCCGCGCGCCAGCAGGCGGCGCGCGGCGCGCTGGCCGAGGTCGCCGCAACCGATGAACAGCACGCGTTCCGCCATGGCCGGGCGCCTGCTACATGCCGCTGTAGACCGGCCCTTCGCCGCCTTGCGGCGCCACCCAGACGATGTTCTGGGTCGGGTCCTTGATGTCGCAGGTCTTGCAGTGCACGCAGTTCTGCGCGTTGATCTGCAGGCGATCGTCGCCGTGATCGTCCTTGACGAACTCGTAGACGCCGGCCGGACAGTAGCGCGATTCCGGGCCGCCGTACTTGGCCAGGTTGACCTGCACCGGCACCGAGGGATCCTTCAGCGTCAGGTGGACGGGTTCATTCTCGTCATGGTTGGTGTTGGAGATGAACACCGAGCTGAGCTTGTCGAAGGTCAGCTTGCCGTCGGGCTTGGGATAGTCGATGCGGGCGCACTGCGAGGCCGGCTGCAGGCAGGCGTGATCCGGCTTGCTGTGGCGCAGCGTCCAGGGCATCTTGCCCTTGAACACCAGTTGCTCGATGCCGGTCATCAGCGTGGCCACGGTGCGGCCCTTCTTGAACCACTGCTTGAAGTTGCGCGCCTTGTTCAGTTCGGCGTGCAGCCAGGAATTCTTGAAGGCTTCCGGATAGGCCGCCAGTTCGTCGTGGCGGCGGTCGGCCACCAGCGCGTCGAACGCGGCTTCGGCTGCCAGCTTGCCGGACTTGATGGCGGCGTGGCTGCCCTTGATGCGCGAGGCGTTCAGGAAGCCGGCCTCACAGCCGACCAGCACGCCGCCGGGGAACGTCAGCTTGGGCAGCGACAGCAGGCCGCCGGCGGTGATGGCGCGCGCGCCGTAGGCAATGCGCTTGCCGCCTTCGAACGTGCCGCGGATGGCGGGGTGGGTCTTGTAGCGCTGGAATTCGTCGAACGGCGACAGCCAGGGGTTGGCGTAGTCCAGGCCGACGATCATGCCGACCGCGACCAGATTGTTGTCCAGGTGATAGAGGAACGAGCCGCCGTAGGTGTCGGCGTCCAGCGGCCAGCCGGCGGTGTGGATCACCAGGCCGGGCTTGGACTGGGCCGGGTCGACCTCCCACATTTCCTTGATGCCGATGCCGTAGGCCTGCGGGTCGCGGCCGTCGTCGAGCTTGTAGCGTTCGATCAACTGGCGGCCGAGCTGGCCGCGCGCGCCTTCGGCGAACACCGTGTAGCGCGCGTGCAGTTCCATGCCGGGCTGGTAGTGGGCGGTGTGGCTGCCGTCGCGGGCCACGCCCATGTCGCCGGTGGCCACGCCGCGCACGGCGCCGTTCTCGTCGTACAGCACCTCGACCGCGGCAAAGCCCGGGAAGATCTCGACGCCCAGCGCCTCGGCCTGTTCGCCCAGCCACTTGACCACGTCGCCCAGGCGGACGATGTAGTTGCCTTCATTGTGGAAACAGGGCGGCAGCAGCCAGTTGGGCGTGGCGCGTGCGCCGTTCTCGGACAGGAACAGGAACTTGTCCTGCGTCACGGGTACGTTCAGCGGCGCGCCCTTGTCCTTCCAGTCGGGGATCAGTTCGGTCAGCGCAAGCGGGTCCATCACGGCGCCGGACAGGATGTGGGCGCCCAGCTCGGCGCCTTTTTCCAGGACGCAGACGCCGATTTCCTGGTTCTTTTCAGCGGCCAGCTGCTTCAGACGGATAGCGGTGGCCAGACCGGCGGGACCCCCGCCAACCACGACCACGTCATATTCCATCGACTCGCGTTCAGACATTGCAAAGCTCCCCGTATGTATTCCATATATGGCTGGAAGTATTATCGACGATTGTATTGCAGGCGGAGACCTTGCACGTCTTCGCATTTCTTTCAGCCATCAGGAGTATTTGGTGAACCCGGACACACTGTCTGCGCGGATTCTGACGGTGGGCGATACCCACCAGGTGGATTTGCCTTTGCGTTGGGGCGATTCCGACGCCTTGAACCATCTCAACAACACGCTGTATTTCCGCCTCATGGAAGAGGCGCGCATGCAGATCCTGTATGACGCGGGCTTCGAATTGCCGGCCGACGACGGCGCCATTCTGGCCCACGCATCCTGCGATTTCCTGCGCCCGTTGACCTATCCGGCGACCGTGCGCGTGACGCACAAGGTGACGCGTATCGGCCGTTCCAGCGCCGAATTCGAGCTGCTGCTCGAGAAGGTCGGCGATGATGGCGGCCCATACGCCCGCGGCCGCAACGTACTGGTGTGGATGGATTACGTGGCCAATACGTCCGCCCCGTGGCCGCCCGAAGTGCTGGCGAAAATGGCCACGCAGTTCCAGCCGGCCGCCTAGCGCAAGGGAGCGGCGGCAGTCCGACTTCAATGCGGCGTTTGAAACGGCGCCCGCATTTGCCGGCCATGCCGTTAAAATCCACGACAGAACCACAATACGAATGACAGGGCGCGCCACCCTCGGCGCCGCGAACCAGCAGGCATCGGGCCACGCCGCGATGCCGCCGGGCCGCGAAACCGGCAGCCGCGCCCCAAGTAAAACAGGGTCCACCCAGGATCGCCCGCCTCCTTCTCGAGGCATGCGTTCCGGCAGGCGGGCGGACTCTCTTCAGTTCGACCTTAACTAGGAGTTGGAGCGATGGACAAGGTTTTTGCAAGCGCCCAGGAGGCGCTGGCAGGCATCGTCAAGGACGGCCAGATGATCGCCGTCGGCGGTTTCGGCCTCTGCGGCATTCCCGAGGCCCTGATCGCCGCGCTGCGCGATTCGGGCGTGAAGGATCTTACGTGCGTCAGCAACAACGCGGGCGTCGACGGCTTCGGCCTGGGCCAGCTGCTCAATACGCGCCAGGTCCGCAAGATGATTGCGTCGTACGTGGGCGAGAACAAGGAATTCGAACGCCAGTACCTGTCGGGCGAACTCGAGCTCGAATTCACGCCGCAGGGCACGCTGGCCGAGAAGCTGCGCGCTGGCGGCGCCGGCATCCCGGCCTTCTTCACCCGCACCGGCGTGGGCACCATCGTCGCCGACGGCAAGGAAATCCGCGAATTCGACGGCCAGCAATACGTGATGGAACGCTCGCTGGTGCCGGACGTGTCGCTGGTCAAGGCGCACATCGCCGACCGCAGCGGCAACCTGGTGTTCCGCAAGACGGCGCGCAACTTCAACCCGAACGTGGCGATGGCCGGCAAGTTCACCGTGGTCGAGGTCGAGCAGATCGTCGACACCGGCAGCCTGGACCCCGACCAGATCCACCTGCCCGGCATCTATGTGCACCGGATCGTGCTGAACGCCAATCCGGAAAAGCGCATCGAACAACGCACCACTCGCCCGGCCTAAGGAGAAGACGACATGGCATGGTCCCGCGATGAAATGGCGGCGCGCGCCGCGCGCGAGCTGCAAGACGGTTTTTACGTGAACCTGGGTATCGGCCTGCCGACCCTGGTGGCCAACCACGTGCCCAAGGGCGTCGAAGTCTGGCTGCAGTCCGAAAACGGCCTGCTGGGCATCGGCCCGTTCCCGACCGACGCCGAGGTCGACGCCGACCTGATCAACGCCGGCAAGCAGACGGTCACGACGCTGCCCGGCTCGTCGATCTTCTCGTCGGCCGACTCGTTCGCGATGATCCGCGGCGGCAAGATCAACCTGGCCATCCTGGGCGCGATGCAGGTGTCCGAAAAGGGCGACCTGGCCAACTGGATGATCCCGGGCAAGATGGTCAAGGGCATGGGCGGCGCGATGGACCTGGTGGCCGGTGTCGGCCGCGTGGTCGTGCTGATGGAACACGTGGCCAAGAAGAAAGACGGCACCGAGGACATCAAGCTGCTGCCCGAATGCAATCTGCCGCTGACCGGCGTGGGCGTGGTCGACCTGATCATCACCGACCTGGGCGTGATGGAAGTCACCGACAAGGGCCTGAAGCTGCTGGAAACGGCGCCGGGCGTCACCGTGGACGAGATCCAGTCCAAGACGCTCGCCAAGCTGGACGTGTCGGCCGTCAAGTAAGGCCCAGCTTCGCCACGACGAAACCGCCCCTGTCTGAACTGACCCCCGAAAGTTGGACGCAATCCAACCTTCGGGGGTTTTTCGCATGGCGAAGTACGAAGAGCAATTCAAGATCAAGGTGGTGCAGGCATACCTGCAAGGCACAGGCGGCTTCAAATCGGTGGGGCGCCGACACGATGTGCCGTACTCCATGGTTCGGCGGTGGGTCGAGAGCTTTCGAGCGCATGGCGTTGATGGGTTGCGCAGGCAATCTGGCTCGTACAGTGCGGCCTTCAAACAATCGGTGCTGATCAAGATCCGGCGCGAAGGTCTATCGGACACGCAGGCGGCGGTGTTGCTGGGGATTCGTCATACAGGGCACATTACGAAATGGCGCGCCCAGTATGATGCTGGGGGTATAGAGGCGCTGGCGCGCAAGCGCCCAGGAGCAAGCATGCCGCATAAGTACCCCCCAGAGCCGGTGTCCAAGGACATGACCAAGGAAGAACTCGAGCAAGAACTGGCGTATCTGCGCGCGGAGAACGATTACCTAAAAAAAATGAAGGCCTTGATCGAAGCGGAGAAGACCCGGGCGCTGGTTGGAAAGCGCAAGTGGTCCAAGGATTAAGGCCCAAGCATCCGCTGGCGCTATTGCTACGCGCAGCCAAGCTGTCGCGCAGCACGTTTTATTACCACCTGAAGTCGTTCAGAGCCGTGGACCCGTACACCGAGCTCAAGCAGCGCATCAGCGCGGTCTACGCCCGTCACAAGGGCCGCTACGGCTACCGCCGGATTACGGCGGTCTTGCGCCAGGCCGGCGAGCTAGTGAACCACAAGACCGTGCAGAAGCTGATGCAGGCGCTAGGCTTGAAGTCGCTGGTGCGCGCCAAGAAGTACCGGTCCTACCGAGGCCAATCGCACCACGTGGCGGCCAACGTGTTGGCGCGCGACTTCGAGGCGGCGCGTCCGAACCAAAAGTGGGTCACCGATGTGACCGAGTTCAACGTACGTGGCGAGAAGCTGTACCTGTCGCCGGTGATGGACCTGTACAACGGCGAGATCGTGGCCTACGAGACCAGCCGCCGGCCGGTGTTCAAGCTCGTGGGCAGCATGCTGAAGAAGGCGCTGGCGCGGCTGCTGCCGACGGAGCGTCCAGTGCTGCACTCCGATCAGGGCTGGCAGTACCAGCAGCAGAACTACAGGCGGATGCTGGCAGATAGATCGGTGACGCAAAGCATGTCACGCAAGGGAAACTGCCTGGACAATGCCGCCATGGAAAGCTTCTTCGGCACGCTCAAGGCCGAGTTCTTCCACCTGAACCGCTTCGAAAGCATCGACCAGTTGCAGACCGGTATCCGGCAATACATTTGTTACTACAATCACGATCGCATCAAGCTCAAGCTAAAAGGCCTGAGCCCGGTGCAATACCGAGTCCAGGCCTTCGGGCTTTAGCCGACCGTCCAACTTCTGGGGGTCAGTTCACAAGGGGCGTTTTTCATTTGGGACGGCGGCGGCCGGGATGGTCGTTCAGGCCGATTCCCGCAGCAGCATGCCGACGTGCGGGATGCCGTCCTCGATGTATTCGTCGGTCACCGGCACGAAGCCGTGGCCGCCGTAGTAGCCCTTGAGCCGGGCCTGCGCGCCCAGGTAGACCGGCGCGCCGGGCCACAGCCGCGCCACTTCGTCCTTGGCGCGGCGCATCAGCTCGTGGCCCAGGCCCGTGCCGCGTGCCGCAGGCGCCGTGATGACGCGGCCGATGACCGCCTGGCCGTCATTGAGCGCCGGTTCCAGCAGGCGGCAATAGGCCAGCAGCTCGCCGTTTTCCCATGCCATCAGGTGTTCCGTCTGCCCCAGCAGGTCCTTGCCGTCCAGGTCGAGGAAGACGCAATTCTGTTCCACCACGAAGACTTCCGAGCGCAGGCGCAGCACGGCGTACAGCTCGGCCAGGGTCAGTTCGGCGTGGGGTTTGCAGGTCCAGGCGGGCATTCGAGATAGTCCGAAAAGGGTGGGTGGGGCAGGGCGGTTAGCGTACCTCAAACCGACCCCGTTTCTTTTGATGCACTGTTACATAAATTCACGGGTATACCCTTAGTATGAAAATGAATTTTCTTATCTAAAATTTGTGTGTAAACAGATTTACATAAACCCCCGCTACGCTCCCCCTCCCACTTTCGATGAACAAGGCCGCACTCACGATTGCTGATCGGATCGCCCGGGCCCAGCCCGCGCTGAGCCGCAAGCAGCACAAGATGGCCGAGTACGTCCTGGCGCACCAGTTCCGCGTGGCCACGATGACCATCGACGAATTCGCGGCGGCGGCGGGGGTGTCGGTGGCGACCGCCAACCGGTTCGCGCGCGCCCTGGACCTGCCAGGCTATCCGCAATTCCGCGCCGAACTGGCGCGTGGTTTCGAAGCCGCGCTGGAACCGGTCGAGAAGCTGCGCACCGAGCTGGCGCATTCGGCCAGCGCGGTGCAGATCTTCGCCGCCACGCTCGAAGAAGACATCCGCAACGCCCAGCGCAACCTGCAGAGCCTGGACGCCGTCGCCTGTGAACAAGCGGTCCAGGCCATCCTGGCCGCCGACCGCGTCTTCATCATCGGCTTCGGCGCCAGTGGTTTCCTGGCCGGCATGCTGCAGCGCGGCCTGTGCATGCACCTGCATTCGGTCGAGTCGCTGGCCGGTCCGGGCGGCGTATCGCATGCGGCGCGCCAGATGTCGCGCATGACCAGCAAGGATCTGGTCATCGCGATCGGCTTTCCGCGCTACCTGGCCGACACCGTGACCCTGGCGGGCGCCGCCAAGCAGGCCGGCGTGCCGGTGCTGGTGCTGACCGACAAGCCCACCTCGCCGCTGGCGCCGACCGCGTCGGTGGTGCTGTACGCCGTGTCCACGCGCCAGCTGATCCCCAATTCCGAAACCGCCGCGCTGGGCCTGATCGAGGCCCTGTCGGCGGCGGTGGCCTATCGGGCCAAGAATTCCGTCGCGGCCGCCGCTGGGGTGACCCAGTCCGTGATGCCGTGGCTCATCCATGGAGTAGGTAAACGATGATTCAACCCGTGATCGCGATTCACGGTGGCGCCGGCGCGATGTCCCGCGCGGCCATGTCGCCCGAGAAAGAGCAGGAATACCTGAGCGCGCTCGAATCCATCCTGACCGCCGGCCAGGCCGTGCTGGCCCGTGGCGGCAGCGCGCTGGACGCGGTCACCGAAGCCGTGCGTCTCCTGGAAGATTGCCCGCTGTTCAACGCCGGCCATGGCGCCGTGTTCACCAGCGCCGGCACCCATGAGCTGGACGCCGCCATCATGGACGGCGCCACGCTGCGTTCGGGCGCCATCGCCAACGTCAACTGCGTGCGCAACCCGGTGTTCGCCGCGCGCAAGGTCATGGAAACCAGCAAGCACGTGCTGTTCGTGGGCGAGGGCGCCGAAACCTTCGCCAAGGACGCCGGTCTGGAAATCGTCGACCCGTCGTACTTCTCCACCGAGGCGCGCCGCGAGCAGTTGCTGCGCGTGCAGCGCGAAACGCCGGAAGCGGCGGTGCTGGACCACGACGGCCAGGCCATGGTCGCGCGCGGCCAGCCGGCGCCGGCCGATCCGCTGGATTCCGACAAGAAGTTCGGCACCGTGGGCGCCGTGGCGGTGGACGCGCAGGGCAACCTGGCCGCGGCCACCTCCACCGGCGGCATCACCAACAAGCAGGTCGGCCGCGTCGGCGACGCGCCGCTGATCGGCGCCGGCACCTACGCCAGCAACAAGACCTGCGCCGTGTCCACCACCGGCACCGGCGAGATGTTCATCCGCATGGTCGCCGCCTACGACGTGGCGGCCCAGATGGAATATTGCGGCGCGTCGCTGGAAGCGGCGGCGGACCGCGTCGTGATGGAAAAACTGCCCACCATCGGCGGCAAGGGCGGCCTGGTGGCCGTCGACGCCCAGGGCAATGTGGCCTTGCCGTTCAACACGGAAGGCATGTACCGCGGTTACGCCCGCGTCGGCGAGAAGCCGGTCACCGCCATCTACCGCTGAGCGGCGGCGGGCTTCGTTTTTGTCAGTTTTGGGGATTACTAGAGATATGGTTGATCGCGCAAACAGCCTGGCGCTGCCGGATAACCGCGTGGTCCAGGTCGACGACCTGACGGTGCGCTTCGTGGGTTCGGAGCGCACGGTCGAAGCCGTGCGCAACCTGTCGTTCCATGTGGACCGGGGCGAGACCCTGGCCATCGTGGGCGAATCGGGTTCGGGCAAGTCGGTGACGTCGCTGGCGCTGATGCGCCTGGTGGAACACGGCGGCGGCCGCATCGCCCAGGGCCGCATGGCCCTGCGCCGGCGCAACGGTTCCGTGATCGACCTGGTCGGCGCCAACCAGCGCACCATGCGCAACGTGCGCGGCGCCGACATGGCGATGATCTTCCAGGAGCCGATGACCTCCCTGAACCCGGTGTTCACGGCCGGCGACCAGATCGCCGAATCGATCCGCGAGCACCAGGGCATGGACGCCGCGGCCTCGCGCGCCGAGGCCCTGCGCATGCTGGAACAGGTGCGCATTCCGGAAGCCAAGTCGGTGCTGGACCGCTACCCGCACCAGTTGTCGGGCGGCATGCGCCAGCGCGTCATGATCGCCATGGCGCTGGCCTGCAAGCCGGCGCTGCTGATCGCCGACGAGCCCACCACCGCGCTGGACGTCACCATCCAGGCGCAGATCCTGCAACTGATCCGTCAGCTGCAGGAAGAAATGCACATGGGCGTGGTGTTCATCACCCACGACATGGGCGTGGTGGCCGAAGTGGCCGATCGCGTGCTGGTCATGTACCGCGGCGACAAGGTCGAGGAAGGCCCGTCGGCGTCGGTGTTCGCCACGCCCCAGCACGCCTATACCAAGGCGTTGCTGTCGGCCGTGCCGAAGCTGGGCGCGATGCAGGGCACCGACCTGCCGGCGCGTTTCCCGCTGTTGCAGGTGGACGGCCGTGCCCAGCCGGTGGCCGAGCCCGGCGCCGCCAGCACCCAGGAAGTGCCGGCCGAGCGTCGCGAGCCCATCCTGAGCGTGCGCAATCTGGTGACGCGCTTCGATCTGCGCGGCGGCATCATGAGCCGCGTGCAGCGCCGCGTGCATGCCGTCGAGAAGGTCAGCTTCGACCTGTACCCCGGCGAGACGCTGTCGCTGGTGGGCGAGTCCGGTTGCGGCAAGTCCACCACCGGCCGCTCGCTGCTGCGCCTGGTCGAAAGCCAGGGCGGCGAGATCCGCTTCGGCGGGCGCGACATCGTGCGCCTGAAGACATCCGAACTGCAATCCCTGCGCCGCGACATCCAGTTCGTGTTCCAGGATCCGTTCGCCTCGCTCGACCCGCGCGTCACGGTCGGTTTCTCGATCATGGAACCGTTGCTGGTGCACGGCGTGGCCAAGGGCAAGGAGGCTGAGCGGCGCGTGGCCGAACTGCTCGAGCGCGTCGGCCTGCCGCCCGAGATGGCGCAGCGCTATCCGCATGAATTCTCCGGCGGCCAGCGCCAGCGCATCTGTATCGCGCGCGCCCTGGCCCTGAACCCCAAGGTCGTGATCGCGGACGAATCGGTGTCGGCGCTGGACGTGTCGATCCAGGCGCAGATCGTCAACCTGCTGATCGACCTGCAGCGCGACATGGGCATTTCGTTCCTGTTCATTTCTCACGACATGGCCGTGGTCGAGCGCGTCAGCCATCGCGTGGCCGTGATGTACCTGGGGCAGATCGTCGAGATCGGCCCGCGCCGGGCCATTTTCGAGAACCCGCAGCACCCGTACACCAAGAAGCTGATGGCGGCCGTGCCGATCGCCGATCCGGCGCGCCGCCACATGAAGCGCACCTTGCTGTCCGATGAAATCCCCAGCCCGATCCGCAAGCTCGGCGACGAGCCGGTGGTGCAACCGCTGGTACAGGTAGGAACCGATCACTTCGTCGCCCGCCATGCGGTCGGCGGAGCGTATTGAGTCAGTTGTCGTACTTGTTTTTCTTCCACCAAACCCCCTAATTCCTCACGGAACCAGGAGTTGCAATGATGAAAGTTCTGCGCCCCACCAAGCTGATGGCCGCCGCCGCGGTGGCCTTCGGCGTGCTCACCTCGCCGCTGGCGCATGCTGCCAAGGACGTGACGTTTGCCGTCTCCATCGCGCTGGAAACGCTCGATCCGTACAACACCAACAGCACGCTGAACCAGGCGGCCGGCAAGGCCTACTACGAAGGCCTGTTCGAGTTCGACAAGGACCTGAAGGTCCAGAAGGTGCTGGCCACCGACTACACCGTCAGCGAAGACGGCCTGGTGTACACCTTCAAGCTGCGCGATGGCGTCAAGTTCCATGACGGCACGCCGTTCAACGCCGAAGCCGTCAAGATCAACTTCGACCGTCCGGCCAACCCCGACAACCGCCTGTCGCGCTACATCCAGTTCAGCGTCATCGAGAAGACCGAAGTGGTCGACCCGCTGACCGTCAAGATCACGCTGAAGAAGCCGTTCTCGGCCTTCATCAACGCGCTGGCCCACCCGGCCGCCATGATGATCTCGCCGGCCGCCCTGGCCAAGTACGGCAAGGAAATCGGCTTCCACCCGGTCGGCACCGGCCCGTTCGAATTCGTCGAATGGAAACCGGCCGAATACCTGAAGGTCAAGAAGTTCGACGGTTACTGGAAGAAGGGCTACCCGAAGGTCGACACCCTGACCTTCCGCACCGTGACCGACAACAACACCCGCGCCGCCGTGGTGCAGACAGGCGAAGCGCAATTCGCTTTCCCGGTGCCGTTCGAGCAGGCCGCCGTGCTGTCCAAGAACGACAAGCTGGATGTGGTCGACCACAAGAACTCGATCATGGCCCGCTACCTGTCGATGAACACGCAGCAAAAGCCGTTCGACAACGTCAAGGTGCGTGAAGCCATCAACTACGCCATCAACAAGGAAGCCCTGGCCAAGGTCGCTTTCTCGGGCTACGCCACCATCGTCGATGGCGTCGTGCCGCAAGGCGTGGACTTCGCCCACAAGACCGGCCCGTGGCCGTACGACATCAAGAAGGCCAAGGCCCTGCTGGCCGAAGCCGGCTACCCCAACGGCTTCGAAAGCCAGCTCTGGTCCGCCTACAACGACGGCACCTCGGTGAAGGTGGTGCAGTTCCTGCAGCAGCAACTGGCGCAAGTCGGCATCAAGGTGTCGGTGGAAGTGCTGGAATCGGGCCAGCGCGTGCAGCGCGTGCAACAGGTGCAAAAGCCTGAAGACGCCAAGGTCCGCATGTACTACGCCGGCTGGTCGTCCTCGACCGGCGAAGCCGACTGGGGCCTGCGTCCGCTGCTGACCACCGCGGCTTTCCCGCCGGTGCTCAACAACGTGTCGTACTACTCGAACAAGTCGGTTGACGACGGCATCCAGCAAGCCCTGGCCACGACCGACCGCGCCAAGAAGACCGAGATCTACAAGAACGTTCAGGAAACCATCTGGAAGGACGCCCCGTGGGCCTTCCTGGTGACCCAGAACAACCTGTACGTCAAGTCGAAGAACCTGTCGGGCGTGTACGTGGAACCGGACACCTCGTTCTGGTTCGGCGACATCGACCTGAAGCAGTAATCGCGCGGCGGTAACTCACGGGGCCGTTCGGCCCCTTGCAAGGCCACATACGGCGGGGACGCGGTGTCCCCGCCGATGTTGCAGGAATTTCAATGCTGACCTACATCGTCAAACGTCTTTTGGGCATGATCCCCACGCTGCTGCTGGTGGCCGTGGTCGTGTTCCTGTTTGTGCACATGCTTCCGGGCGACCCGGCGCGACTGGCCGCGGGCCAGGAGGCCGACCAGCAGACCGTCGAACTGGTGCGCAAGGAACTGGGGCTGGATCTGCCCCTGCCGCAGCAATTTGTGCGCTACTTCAGTCACATGCTGCAAGGCGACCTGGGTACCTCGCTGCGTACCAAGCGTCCCGTCTCGACCGAAATCGCCGATCGCTTCATGCCCACGCTGTGGCTGACCATCGCGAGCATGGTCTGGTCCGTCACCTTCGGCATGATCATCGGCATCGTGTCGGCCGTGTGGCGCAACCGCTGGCCCGACCGCCTCGGCATGACGCTGGCGGTGTCCGGCATCTCGTTCCCCGCCTTCGCGCTGGGCATGATGCTGATGCAGATCTTCTCCGTGAACCTGGGCTGGCTGCCGACCGTGGGCGCCTCCAGCTGGAAACACTACATCCTGCCGTCCATCACGCTGGGCGCGGCCGTGGCCGCGGTGATGGCGCGCTTCACCCGCGCGTCCTTCGTCGAAGTGGTGCAGGAAGACTTCGTGCGCACCGCCCGGGCCAAGGGCCTGAGCGAGCGCCGCGTGGTCATCAAGCACGCGCTGCGCAACGCGCTGATTCCTGTCGTCACCATGATGGGCCTGCAGTTCGGCTTCCTGCTGGGCGGCTCGATCGTGGTCGAGACGGTGTTCAACTGGCCCGGCCTCGGCCGCCTGCTGGTCGACGCCGTGACCCAGCGCGACTATCCGGTGATCCAGGGCCTGGTGCTGCTGTTCTCGCTGGAATTCATCCTGATCAACCTGATTGTCGACGTGCTCTACGGCGTCATCAATCCCAGCATCCGTTACAAGTGAGGCGGCCATGAGCAATACGACACCCGCCGCAACCGTTGCCGCCGCCGTGCCCAAGAACGACGTGCGCACGCCCGCCACCGAGTTCTGGCGCAAATTCAAGAAGCAGAAGCTGGCCGTGGGCGCCGGCGTCTTCGTCCTGCTGCTGGTCGTGGTGGCGATCCTCGCCCCCTGGATCGTGCCGTTCGACCCGGAGAACTTCTTCGACTACGACGCGCTCAACGCCGGTCCGTCCTGGACGCACTGGCTGGGCGTGGACTCGCTCGGCCGCGACATCTTCAGCCGCATCATCATGGGCGCGCGCATCTCGCTGGCCGCCGGCTTCCTGTCGGTCGCCATGGGCGCCATCGTCGGTACCTTCATGGGCCTGATGGCCGGCTACTACGAAGGCTGGTGGGAACGCATCACGATGCGTATCTCCGACGTGCTGCTGGCGTTCCCCGGCATGCTGCTGGCCATCGGCGTGGTCGCGATCCTGGGTTCGAGCATGGTCAACGTGATCGTGGCCGTGGCCGTGTTCAGCGTGCCGGCGTTCGCCCGCCTGGTGCGCGGCAACACGCTGTCGATCAAGCAGATGACCTACGTCGAAGCGGTCAAGAGCGTGGGCGCGTCCGACTGGACCATCATCATGCGCCACATCCTGCCCGGCACGATCTCGCCGATCGTGGTGTACGGCACGATGCGTATCGGCACCTCGATCATCACCGCGGCCAGCCTGTCGTTCCTGGGCATGGGCGCTTCGCCCCCCACGCCGGAGTGGGGCGCGATGCTGAACGAGGCGCGTGCCGACATGGTGATCGCCCCGCATGTGGCGATCTTCCCGGCGCTGGCGATCTTCCTGACCGTGCTGGCGTTCAACCTGCTGGGCGACGGCCTGCGCGACGCGCTCGATCCCAAGATCGACCGCAAGTAACCGCCAAGCGGATGATGGCCGCCGCGCCGGCCGCCCTTCGGGGCGCGGCGCGCCCCATTGATCCCCTTGCCGCCGCCCGCGTCCGGGCGCCCGCCTCGCGGCGCGCGCCACGGTCGCGCGGGACGGCGGCATTTTGCATTCTGGAGCGTGGCGACACGCAGCGACAAGCATGGAAAAACAAGCGTTCGACCAACCCCGCATCGGCAAGCTGGACGCCGGCCCGCTCGATTCGATCTGCGACGTGGGCGACATCAGCGTCGGCCACTGCACGCTGGACGATGGCGCGCTGCAGACCGGCGTGACCGTGCTGCGTCCGCACGGCGGCAACCCGTTCCTGGACAAGGTGCCGGCGGCCGCCACGGTGCTGAACGGCTTCGGCAAGAGCACCGGCCTGGTCCAGGTGCAGGAACTGGGCGTGCTGGAAACGCCGATCGCGCTGACCAACACCTTCGGCGTGGGCACCGTGGCCAACGCCCAGATCCGCGCGGCGGTGGCGGCCACGCCCGAGATCGGCCGCGGCATGTCGACGGTCAATCCGCTGGTCTTCGAATGCAACGACGGCTACCTGAATGACATCCAGGCCATGGCGGTGCAGGAGTCGCACTACGCCCAGGCGCTGGCCGCCGCGGACAAGCGCATGGCGCAGGGCGCGGTCGGCGCAGGCCGCGGCATGTCGTGCTTTTCCTTCAAGGGCGGCATCGGCTCAGCCTCGCGCGTGGCCTCGATCCAGCCGGGCCTGCGCCATACCGTGGGCGCGCTGGTGCTGGCCAATTTTGGCCGCCTGCCCAACCTGACGGTGGCGGGCCGGCCCTTTGGCCGGCGGCTGGCGGACCAGTTGGACCGCGGCCTGGCGCAGGCCGGCGAGAACGCCGCCATCGTGCCGGAGAAGGGATCTATCATCCTGCTGGTGGCCACCGACGCGCCGCTCGACGCGCGCCAGCTGCGCCGCCTGTCGCTGCGCGCCGGCGCCGGCCTGGCCCGCACCGGCTCGGTGTTCGGCCATGGCAGCGGCGACATCGCGCTGGCGTTCTCCACCGCATACACCGTGCCGCAACAGGCCGAGCGGCCGATGCCGGCCATCGCCATGCTGCACGAGACCCGCATCGATCCGCTGTTCGAGGCGGCGGCCGAGGCCTGCGAGCAGGCCATCATTGCCGCGCTGTGGCAGGCCGAGGGCGTGCGCGGCCGCGACGGCCATCACCGCGCCGCCATCCGCGAGGCCGCGCCCGACTGGCGCCAATGGCTGGCCGACACCGAATTCTGAATCCTACGAAGGCACACTCCATGAAGATCCTGATTTCCACCGATATCGAAGGCGTCGCCGGCGTCTTCCACGCCGAACAAGTGCGCGCCGGCAACGGCGAATACGAGCGTGCCCGCGCCTGGATGACGGCCGAGGCCAACGCCGCCGTGCAGGGCGCCATCGCCGGCGGCGCCGAAGAGATCCTGGTCAACGATTCGCACGGCGGTTTCCGCAACCTGCTGCCGGACGGCATCGACGAACGCGCCCGCCTGGTGCTGGGCAAGCCGCGCTACCTGGGCATGATGGGCGGCCTGGAAGAGGGCTGCGACGCCGTCTTCATGATCGGCTACCACTCGCGCTCGCAGGGCCGCGGCATCCTGGCGCACACCATCAACAGCTTTGCCTTCGCGCGCGTCTTCATCAACGGCATGGAACTGGGCGAGGCCGGCCTGTACGGCGCGCTGGCCGGTGAAATGGGCGTGCCCGTCATCCTGGCCACCGGCGACGACGTGTTCATCGCCGAGACCACCGACCTGTTCCCCGGCGCCCAGTGGGTGCAGACCAAGGTGGCGCATGGCCAGGGCAGCGGCGTGACGCTGTCGCCGGCGGCCTCGCGCCGCGCGATCGCCGCCGCCGCCGAGACCGCGGTGCGCAACGTGAAGAAGGCGGTTCCGTTCCGCATCCCCGCCCCTATAGAATGCCGGTTGCAGACGCAGTCGTCGGCCCTGGCCGACCTGTTCTGCATGTGGCCCACGCTGGAGCGCGTGGACGGCGTGACGCTGCGGTTCACCACGGACAGCATGCAGGCCGCCATCCGCACCCTGAACAGCCTGGCCGCCATGTCCTTCATGTTGCGCTAAGGAAACCCATGTCCAGCACCGACACCCGTATCGCCCAACTGCGGCAGGCCATGCGCCGCCGCGGCCTGTCCGCCTATATCGTGCCGTCCTCGGATCCGCACCTGTCCGAGTACCTGCCGGCGCGCTGGCAGGGCCGGCGCTGGCTGTCGGGCTTCACGGGCTCGGTGGGCACGCTGGTCGTGACGGCCGATTTCGCCGGGTTGTGGGTCGACAGCCGCTATTGGGTGCAGGCCGAGGCGCAACTGGCCGGCACCGGCGTGCAGCTGATGAAGATCGCCGTCGCCACCACGCCGGGCCATGTGGACTGGCTGGCCGCCAACACCCGCGTCGGCGACGTCATCGGCGTCGATGGGCAGGTGCTGGGCCTGGCCGCGTTCCGCGCGCTGTCGGCGGCCGCCGCCGCATCGGGCGCGACGCTGGAAATCCGCGCCGACCTGCTGGACGACATCTGGACGGACCGCGCCGGCCTGCCGTCGGCCGCGATCTACGAACACGTGGCGCCGCAGGCCTGTGTCGCGCGCGCCGACAAGCTGGCCCAGGTGCGCGCCGCCATGCGCGCCCACGGCGCCGACGTGCATTTCATCAGCACGCTCGATGACATCGCCTGGCTCCTGAACCTGCGCGGCGCCGACGTCGACTACAACCCGGTGTTCGTCGGCCACGCCCTGATCGGCCTGGACCACGCCACGCTGTTCGTGGCCGACGGCAAGATCGACGCCGCGCTGCGCGCCACGCTGGCCGCCGATGGCGTCGAGGTGGCCGATTACGCCCAGGCCGCCGACGCGCTGGCCTCGCTCGAACTGGACCAGAAGCTGCTGATCGACCCGGCCCGCGTCACCTGCGGCGTGTTCCACGCGATGGATCCGGCCGTGCCGCGCGTCGAGGCGATCAACCCGTCCACGCTGCTCAAGTCGCGCAAGACCGACGCCGAGTTGGCCAACGTGCGCCACGCCATGGCGCAGGACGGCGCCGCCCTGTGCGAGTTCTTCGCCTGGTTCGAAGGCGCGCTGGGCAACCAGCGCATCACCGAGCTGACCATCGACGAGCAGATCACCGCCGCCCGCGCGCGCCGCCCGGATTACGTCTGCCCCAGCTTCGCCACCATCGCCGGCTTCAACGCCAACGGCGCCATGCCGCACTACCGCGCCACGGCCGAGTCGCACGCCACCATCGAGGGCGACGGCCTGTTGCTGATCGACTCGGGCGGCCAGTACCTGGGCGGCACCACCGACATCACCCGCGTGGTCGCGGTGGGCGCGCCCAGCGCCGACCAGAAAGTCGACTTCACGCTGGTGCTCAAGGGCATGATCGCGCTGTCGCGCGCCTCGTTCCCGCGCGGCACGCCGTCGCCGATGCTGGACGCCATCGCGCGCGCCCCGATCTGGGAAGGTGGCGCCGAATATGGCCACGGCACCGGCCACGGCGTGGGCTATTTCCTGAACGTGCACGAAGGTCCGCAGGTCATCTCCTACCGCGCGGCCCCCGGCCCGCACACGGCGATGGAACCGGGCATGATCACGTCCAACGAACCGGGCATCTACCGCCCGGGCCGCTGGGGCGTGCGCATCGAGAACCTGGTGGCCAACCGCGCCTGGCTGACGTCCGAACTGGGCGAGTTCCTGTGTTTCGAGACGCTGACGCTGTGCCCGATCGACACGCGCTGCATCGAACCGTCGCTGCTGCGCGCGGATGAAATCGCGTGGCTGAACGACTATCACAAGACCGTGCTCGAGCGCCTGTCGCCGCTGGTGGAAGGCGAGGCCCTGGCTTGGCTGGAGCGGCGCACCGCGGCCATCTGATCGCTGTTTCCGACCATGGAAAAAGGCCCCTCGGGGCCTTTTTCCATGGCATGCGCGCCATCGCGCGGCGCTCACGCTCAGGCCGAGGCGCTCTCCGGCGGCGTCCGGCGGCGGTAGAACAGCCGGGCGCCGAGATAGCAGCTCAGCGCCAGCAGCACGCTGTAGATCAGCACCGACACCACCGAGGTCGTGTACGACGCGGCCGCGCGCATCAGCTGGCTCCAGGTCATGGTCCAGATGATCAAAAGCGCCAGGCCGATTCCCAGCGCCTGGGTCAGCCAGAAGGCGAAGGTGCCGTGGGCGATGGCGCGGCCCATGCCGGCCGTGCCGAGCGCTTGCGGCAGGCTGCGCAGGCAGACCCATGCGGCCAGCGCCAGCAGCAACGCGGGCACTATCCAGTAGCCGATCGCGTGTTCCAGCATGCCGGCCGATCCCGCATCGCTCATGAAGTACAGGCCGATCACCAGCGCGACGTGCAACTGCCACAGCAGCAGCGTCAGCGCGGCGATCCACGCGGCGTGGCGCCGCTGCAGGAACGGCGCCTGCGTGGCGGCGACGGGCGTGACGCTCCAGGCCGCGATGCGCACCGCCAGCCAGCTGCCCAGGATGGTGAGCAGGATGGCGCACAGCTTGGGCGGCAGGGCCATCAGCAGCATGCGGCGGGTGCCGTAATAGCCGAAGGCCTGGTCCACCCATTCCTTGTGCCTGACGATGAGCGCGTAGAAGCCGTGATTCAGCAACGCCAGGCCGGTCGAGATCAGCACGAACAGCACCAGCGAGACCACCAGCAGCACGGCCACCATCCGGCCCGGGCGGTCGACGCCGCCCGCGTTGTGCCGGCGCAGCCAGCGCTGCGTGGCGCCCCAGGTGGTCAGGCCGACCAGGATGCAGCCGGCGACGATGTTCACGACCGTGCTCGCCACCATGTCGGGCCGGGCAAACGCCTCGCGCGTCAGCGCGGCCAGCGGTCCGGCGCTTATCAGGTAGAGCTGGACCAGGATGGCGCCCAGCAGCTGTAGGCCGACGGCGGCCGTGGTCAGGCGCCTGGCCAGCGCGTTCGGGTGTGCGGTCGGAAGGTTCATCGGCAGGGGGCCTAGGGACGAGAAAATCGGGGACGACCATAGCATGAAGGTCGCCGCCACGGCATTTCGGTCTTCGGCGCGAGTGCAGCCAAATGTTACGCCTGGCCCGCTAGGGGAAAACCCAGACAAGTTCCGCCTCCCGGCTATAATCCAAATTTCCCGCACGCGCCCGCTCGTCCCGGGCGCTTATTACGATGACCAAATACGTATTTGTCACCGGCGGAGTGGTGTCTTCCCTGGGCAAGGGCATCGCCGCTGCGTCGCTTGCCGCCATCCTCGAGTCGCGTGGTCTGCAGGTCACCATGCTCAAGCTCGATCCCTACATCAACGTCGATCCGGGCACCATGAGCCCGTTCCAGCATGGTGAGGTGTTCGTCACGGAAGACGGCGCCGAAACCGACCTGGACCTGGGCCACTACGAGCGTTTCGTGTCCGCCCGCATGCACAAGGTGAACAACTTCACCACCGGGCAGATCTACGAATCGGTGCTGCGCAAAGAGCGCCGTGGCGACTACCTGGGCAAGACCGTCCAGGTCATCCCGCACATCACCAACGAGATCCAGGACTTCATCGCCCGTGGCGCCGACGCCGCCTGGAATGGCAACACCGACGTCGCCATCGTCGAGATCGGCGGCACCGTGGGCGACATCGAATCGCTGCCCTTCCTGGAAGCCGCGCGCCAGATGAGCCTGCGCATGGGCCGCAACAACGCCGCCTTCGTGCACCTGACGCTGGTGCCGTTCATCGCGTCCGCCGGCGAACTCAAGACCAAGCCGACCCAGCACTCGGTGCAGAAGCTGCGCGAAATCGGCATCTACCCGAACGCGCTGCTGTGCCGCGCCGACCGTCCCATCCCGGACGACGAACGCGCCAAGATCTCGATGTTCTCCAACGTCCCCCTGGATGCCGTCATCTCGGTGTGGGACGCCGACTCGATCTACAAGATCCCGGCCATGCTGCACAAGCAGGGCGTGGACAACATCGTCTGCGAAGCGCTGGGCCTGACCCCGCCGCCGGCCGACCTGTCCATGTGGGACAACCTGGTCGATGCGCTCGAACACCCCGAGCACCAGCTCACCATCGGCATGGTCGGCAAGTACGTCGACCTGACCGAGTCGTACAAGTCGCTGACCGAAGCCCTGGTGCACGCCGGCATCCACACGCGCTCGAAGATCAACATCGAGTACATCGATTCCGAAGACATCGAAACCCGCGGCACCGACCAGCTCAAGCACCTGGACGCCATCCTGGTGCCGGGCGGCTTCGGCAAGCGCGGCACCGAAGGCAAGATCGCCGCGATCCGCTACGCCCGTGAAAACGGCGTGCCGTACCTGGGCATCTGCCTGGGCATGCAGCTGGCCGTGATCGAGTTCGCGCGCCACGTGGCCGGCCTGGGCGGCGCCAACAGCACCGAGTTCGATCCGTCGGCGCCGCATCCCGTGGTGGCCCTGATCACCGAATGGATGGACCGCGAAGGCAAGGTCGAGAAGCGCGACAACTCGTCCGACCTGGGCGGCACCATGCGCAAGGGCGCGCAACGCGTGCCGATCAAGCCGGGCACCCGCGCCCAGTCGATCTACGGCGACGAAGTCAACGAACGCCATCGCCACCGCTACGAAGTCAACAACGTCTACGTGCCGCGCCTGGAAGAGGCCGGCATGGTGATCAGCGCGCGCACCCCGACCGAGAACCTGCCGGAAATCATGGAACTGCCCGACCATCCCTGGTTCGTCGGCGTCCAGTTCCACCCGGAGTTCACGTCGACCCCGCGTGACGGCCACCCGCTGTTCTCCAGCTACATCCGCGCCGCCATCGAGCAGAAGGCTCGCCGCGGCCAGGGGGCGTAATGCAGGCCGGCGGCACCGAGCCGCGCATCTGCGCCGCCCGGGCCGCCGGCCTTGTTCCCGCCGTCGCTCCTGGCGGACAATGCGCCGCGGCCCCGCGCCGCTGCGCTGCTTTCGGATACAACCACTTAGCATCGGACAGGCACGGCGCGACCGTGTTGCGCGACACTGCCTGTGTCATGCGGTCCGGCGCCGCGACCCCATCAACGCAACTGCCCTGAAGGAACCCCATGAGTGCCTATCTCATCGCCGACGTCACAGTGACCAAGCCCGCGCAGTACGAGGATTACAAGCGTCTGTCCACGCTCGCCATGCGCGCGTACGATGCCAAGATCCTGGTGCGCGGCGGCGAATCCCGGCACCTCGAGGGGCGTGAGCCCGGCCGCACCGTCGTCATGGAGTTTCCGTCCATGGCCGCGGCCCAGGCCTTCTACGACTCCTGGCAGTACCGACGCGCCCGCAATGCCCGCGAAGGCGCGGCCGTGATGAATATGTTTATCGTTCAGGGAATGTAAAGTCATGAGTGCAATTGTCGATATCATCGGCCGCGAGATCCTGGATTCGCGCGGCAACCCGACCGTCGAATGTGACGTGTTGCTGGAGTCCGGCGCCATGGGCCGCGCGGCCGTGCCGTCGGGCGCGTCCACCGGCGCCCGCGAAGCCATCGAGCTGCGCGACGGCGACAAGGGCCGCTATCTCGGCAAGGGCGTGCTGCGCGCCGTCGAGAACCTCAATACCGAAATCTCGGAAGCGCTGATGGGCCTGGACGCCCAGGAGCAGACCTTCGTCGATCGCACCCTGATCGAGCTGGACGGCACCGAGTCCAAGGAACGCCTGGGCGCCAACGCCATCCTGGCCGCCTCGATGGCCGTGGCCCGCGCCGCCGCCGACGAGTCCGGCCTGTCGCTGTACCGCTATTTCGGCGGCAGCGGCCCCATGAGCATGCCCGTGCCGATGATGAACGTCATCAACGGCGGCGCGCACGCCAACAACACCCTCGACCTGCAGGAACTGATGATCCTGCCGGTGGGCGCGGGCAGCTTCCGCGAGGCCCTGCGCTGGGGCGCCGAAGTCTTCCACATGCTCAAGAAGCTGATCCACGGCCAGGGCATGTCCACCGCGGTGGGCGACGAGGGCGGTTTCGCCCCCAACGTGGCCAGCCATGAAGCCGCGATCCAGCTGATCCTGAAGGCCATCACCGAAGCCGGCTACGAGCCGGGCACGCAGATCGCCCTGGGCCTGGACTGCGCCAGCTCCGAGTTCTACCGCGACGGCAAGTACACCCTGGCCGGCGAAGGCGGCATCTCGCTGTCCTCGCAGGAATTCACCAACCTGCTGGCCACCTGGTGCGACAAGTACCCGATCATCTCGATCGAGGACGGCATGGCCGAAAACGACTGGGAAGGCTGGAAGCTGCTGACCGACCAGCTCGGCAAGAAGGTGCAGCTGGTGGGCGACGACCTATTCGTCACCAACACCAAGATCCTGCGCGAAGGCATCCAGAAGGGCGTGGCCAACTCGATCCTCATCAAGATCAACCAGATCGGCACCCTGACCGAGACCTTCGCCGCCATCGAAATGGCCAAGCGCGCCGGCTACACCGCCGTCGTTTCGCACCGTTCGGGCGAAACCGAGGACTCGACCATCGCCGACATCGCCGTGGCCACCAATGCCATGCAGATCAAGACCGGCTCGCTGTCGCGTTCGGACCGCATGGCCAAGTACAACCAGCTGCTGCGCATCGAGGAAGAACTGGCCGAAGTGGCGTCGTACCCCGGTCTGGAAGCCTTCTACAACTTGCGTTAACGTAAGCGGGCCGCGGCACGCGCCGCGGCCCTGTTAGCGCCACGACTGCTGAGGGTTCCCGCGTATGCGCCTGTTGTTCCTGGTGCTGTTCGTGCTGGTAGGGCTGATCCAATACCCGCTTTGGCTGGGTAAGGGCGGCTGGTTCAAGGTCTGGGACCTGCAACGCCAGGTGGCGGCGCAGCGCGAGACCAACGAAGGCCTGCGCGCGCGCAACGCCGCGCTGGAAGCCGAAGTCCGCGACCTGGACAACGGTTCCGGCGCCATCGAGGAACGGGCCCGGGGCGAACTGGGCATGATGCGCGAAGGCGAAGTCTTCGTGCATATCCTGCCCCAGAACACCCAGCCGCCCGCGGGCGGCGCTTCATTGGCGACCGATGCCGCGGCGCGGCCCGCCACTCCCACCCGCGCCAGCGCGCCCGCCACGCCGCCCAGGCCCGCCGCGCGGCCGGCTACGGGCGCCACTGGCGGCAACGCCGGCGCCTCCCGGCACTGATCGCATCCAAAAGCTGCCCATTCACGGGCAGCGCAAGCTGCGGCATACCCCCTGCACCACGCCCGCCGGATACGGCGGACCGGCAAGCCAGTCCACCGGCTTGCTGTGCATTTCCATTTCGAGTTCGATGCTGATGGGCGCCAGGCCCCGCGCGCGCGCGGCGGCGGCGTAGCTGCCGTCGTTTTCCGCCAGGCCCGCCAGCAGCGTCCGTAGCGGCGGTAGCAATGGCTGGTACAGGTAGGTCAGCCGCAGCCTGAGTATGTTGGCGCGGAAGATATCGGGCTGCAGGATTTCGATGCGCCATGGCACCGTGCCCATCCGCGCGGCGATACGTTCCTGGTTGCGGGCCAGCCGGCGCCCGGCGGTCTCGCCCTGCGGGCCGGCATGCAGTGGCCGCAGCGCCCTCAGGAAGGCGTCGCGGATGCGGGTGGGATCGGCGTGGCCGGTGCTGCCCGCGCGGGCGGCTTCCATCAAGGCCAGATGGGCGACCTGGCGTGTCACCTGCCAGCGCGCCGCGTCGGCCACCAGCGCCGCCACGGACAGCAGCACGGCCATGACCAGGGTGAATTCGAGCGCGGCGGCGCCGCGTTGCGGCACACGAGGCCTTGCAGCGCCCGGCGCAAAGGACGAAGGCAAGGAACGGCGGGGCAAGAAAAAGGCGGTCATGGCCGGCCAGTGTGGCGCGGGCATGACCGCCTGTCGATTCGTGCAAGCCGAGGGGGCTGCCGGGGACGTCAGTGCACCGTCGGCGGCGTGCCGTCCGCGGTGGGCGGGCTTGAGGTGAACAGGGCGGCGCAGTCGACCGCGTCGAAGGCATACGGTTTGCCGCAGAAATCGCAGGACACGTCGACCTGGCCGCGTTCGGCCAGGATGTCCTTGACCTCGTCCTCGCCCAGCGAGCGCAGCATGTTGGCCACGCGCTCGCGGGTGCAGGGACAGTGCCAGCGCACCGGCTGCGGGTCGAACGCCACCAGCGTCTCTTCCCAATACAGGCGGTGGATCAGGGTGTCGATATCGGTGGCCAGCAGTTCCTCGCGCTTGAGCGTGGCGGCCAGCGCCGAGGCGCGGTCCCAGGTCTCGGCGGCGGCCTGCTCGGTCAGGGCCGGCGCATCCGCGCCGCCGTGGTAGGGCAGGCGCTGGATCAGCATGCCGGCGGCGTGTTCGCCGTCCGCGGCCAGCCACAAGCGGGTGTCCAGCTGCTCGGAGGCCTTCATATAGTGCTGCAGGGCCTCGGCGACGGTATCGCCTTCCAGCGGCACAATGCCCTGGTAGGCCTGCTGTCCGGGCACCTTGTGCTGCGGATCCAGCACCACGATGAAGCGGCCATTGCCGCCGGGGTTGAGCAGGCTCTGCATGTCGCCGTCGGCCGGCACGTCATGGCCTTCGCGCACCTTCACGGTGGCGCGCAGGCTGAGGTCGGAACGGCATTCCACCACCAGCAGCGCGATCGGGCCGTCGCCCTGGATCTGCAGTACCAGCGAGCCGTCGAACTTGATGTTGGCGGCCAGCAGGGTGGAGGCCGCCACCAGTTCGCCCAGCAAGTGGGTGATGGCGGGCGGGTAGTCGTGGTTGGCCTGGACGGCCTTCCAGGTATCCGTGAGGCGCACCGCTTGGACGCGGACGCTGCGGTCTTCGAGGAGGTATTTCTTGAGCTGATCGGTCATGGGGGAATGTTAGCCGATCGGACGGCCGATTCCCCCTGCCGGCGACAGGGGTGTAGGCCCTTGCCGGGGCGTTCCCGGCGGCAATGTCAGGCCAGCCGCTTCAAGGCCGTCTTGTAGTGTTGGCCGCGCGCCACGTAGTGGGCGGTGTTCTTGTGCAGATTGGCGATTTCCTCGTCGGACAGCTCGCGCACGATCTTGCCGATGCCGATGACCAGGGAATTGTCAGGAATCACCCGGTCTTCGGGGATGATGGCGCCCGCGCCGATCAGGCAATTGCGGCCGATCACGGCATTGTTCAGCACGATCGCCTGCATGCCCACCAGCGCGCCTTCGTGGATGGTGCAGCCGTGCAGCATGGCCTGGTGGCCCACGGTGACGTTGGGGCCGATGGTCATGGGACAGCCGGTATCCACGTGCAGCACGCTGCCTTCCTGGATATTGGTGCCCTGGCGGATCAGGATGGCGTCGTTGTCGCCCCGGATCGAGACGTGCGACCAGATGCTGACGCCGGCTTCCAGCGTGACATTGCCGATGATGTCGGCGCTGTCGGCCACGTAGGCGGCGGGATCGATGCGGGGAATGAGGTCGTCGAGCTGGTAAATGGGCATGCCCTGTCTCCGGATGCGGCGGGTCCCTGGCGGACCCGCCCGCGTCATTGGGGCCTGGACGCCCGCGCGCGTTCTTCTTCGCGCTGGCGCAGGATGCGACGCTGGATTTTACCGGTGGTGGTCATGGGCAGCTCTTCGACGAACTCGATTTCCTTCGGGTATTCGTAGGGCGCCAGGCGTTCGCGCACGTGTTCCTGCAGGTTTTCGATGATGTCGTTGCGGTCGCGTTGGGCGAATTCGGGTGTCAGCACCACGTAGGCCTTGACCACCGCGCCGCGCTCGGCGTCCGGTTTGGGCACCACGGCGGCATTGGCCACCGCGGGGTGGCCGATCAGGCAGCTTTCGATTTCACCCGGGCCGATGCGGTAGCCGGATGACTTGAACACGTCGTCGGCGCGGCCGGCGTACCAGAGGTAGCCGTCTGCGTCGATCCGCGCCAGGTCGCCCGTCAGGCACCAGTCGCCCTTGAACTTGGCCTGGGTGGCGGCTTCGTTGCGCCAGTAGCCCAGGAACAGGACCGGGTCGGGATAACCGTGGATATCGTAGCGATTGACGGCGATTTCGCCGGTTTCTCCGGCCGCCACCGGCTGACCGGCGTCGTCCAGCACCGCGACCCGATGGCCCGGGTAGGGCCGGCCCATGCTGCCCGGCTTGGCCGGCCAGCGCTTCTGGCTGTTGCCGACCACGTAGTTCATCTCGGTCTGGCCGAACATTTCGTTGGGCGTCACGCCCAGGGCGGACTGGCACCACTCGAAGACGGTCTCGCCGACGCTTTCGCCGGCGCTCATGATCGAGCGCAGGGCCAGCTGATAGCGATTGCGGGGTTCGGGCACCGCTTTCATCATCATCTTGAGCGCGGTCGGGAACAGGAAGGTGTTGGTGACCTGATAGCGCTCCATCAGCTCGAACGCCCGCTCGACCGAGAAGCGGCCGCGGGTGCCGATGATGGGATGGCCGAAATACAGCGTGGGCAGCAGCGCATCCATCATGCCGCCGGTCCAGGCCCAGTCGGCCGGCGACCAGAACACGTCGGCGGGCCGCGGAAACCAGTCCTGCGAGGCCACGAAGCCGGGCAGGTTGCCGATCAGCGCGCTGTGCGGCAGCAGGGCGCCCTTGGGCGCGCCGGTGGTGCCGGAGGTATAGAGCAGGATGGCCGGATCCGACGAGCGCGTCGGCACCGGCTTGAATTCACTGGGTTGGCGCGCCAGCAGGCTGCGCCAGGGCAGCACGCGCTCGTCGGCGAAGCCGATGCCGATGATCTGTTGCAGGTTGGGGCAGTTGTCGCTGACGGCCAGCAGGTTGGCGCTGGAGGCGTGGTCGACGATGGCGACGCGGGTCTCCGAATCGCACAAGCGGCTTTGCAGGGCTTCGGGACCGAACAGGGCCGACAACGGCAACACCACCGCGCCCACGCTGTAGATCGCCATGTGCGCGACCACGGTCTCAGGGCGTTGTCCCAAAACCACACCGACGCGGTCGCCGCGGCCCACGCCCATCTTCACCAGGCCATTGGCCAGCTGATTGGCGGCCTCGGCCAGCCGCGCATAGGTCCAGACCTCGCGGTTGCCGGCTTCATCTTCGTAGTAGATGGCGATGCGCCGCGCATCCGGACTACTGGATGCCCAGCGGTGGCAGCACGCTTCCGCAATGTTGAACTGGGTGGGAACCAGCCAGCGGAATGTTTGGTAGAGCACCTGATATTGGTCGTTCATGGCCCTATGTTGTGAGCATGTTGCAGCGTGAACGGGTCAGTTTTTGCCCGTTGCCCCAATTGCAAGCATGACCTAGAGGGCCGTGAACTGCAATATCCCCGTTGCGTAACGGGGACGTATAAGGGTTATCACGGGTGCTTGCCCTGGCGGCGCAGCGCCGACGGCAGCGCCGGCAACGACAGCGAGCGCGGCTTGCGCTGCGCCGGGTCGGCCTGGCGTTCGGCCTGGATCGCGGCCCAGTCCAGCAGTTGCAGCTGGCCGTCATGGGTCTCGGCCAGGGCCGACAGGCTTTCCACCCAGTCGCCGTCGTTGCAGTACAGGATGCCGCCCACGTCGCGCAGCTCGGCCTTGTGGATATGGCCGCAGACCACCCCGTCCAGGCCGCGACGGCGGGCCTCGCCGGCCAGCGCCTCCTCGAAGTCGGTGATGAAGGACACGGCGTTCTTGACCTTGTGCTTGAGGTACTGCGACAGCGACCAGTAGTGCAGCCCCAGGCGGTGGCGCAGGCGGTTGAAATGGTGGTTGATCCACAGCGCCAGCTGGTAGAGGCCGTCGCCCAGGTGCGCCAGCCAGCGGCTGTGCTGGATCACGCCATCGAACTGGTCGCCGTGCAGCACCAGCAGGCGCATGCCCTTGGCGGTCACGTGCACGTCTTCGTCCAGGATCTCGATGTCGCCGAACGCGTAGCCGGCGAACTCGCGCGCGAATTCGTCATGGTTGCCGGGGATGAACACCACCCGGGTGCCGTTGCGGGCCTTGCGCAGGATGCGCTGGATCACGTCGTTGTGGGCCCGCGGCCAATGCCAGTGCTTGCGCAGCTGCCAGCCGTCGACGATGTCGCCGACCAGGTAGAGGGTGTCGGAATCGTTGTGCTCGAGGAAATCCAGCAGGAACTCCGCCTTGCACCCGGCGGTGCCCAGGTGAATATCGGAAATCCAGAGAGCGCGCCAGTGCGTGGGGCGGATTTCGTTCACGGTGCTGTCCATGGGGGCTGTCGTCATGCCTGGGAATGAAACCACCCCGCGATGACCGTGACATGAAAAAAAAGTGACGCTGTTGTGACGGCCGCGCCCGGCGGGCGCCGGGCGCTGTCAGATGAACCCGCTTCAGGCGCGTAGATGGCTCAGCATGTCGTGCACGTCGTGGGCCATGATGGCCAGCACGCAGACCAGCCCCAGGTAGGCGCAGGTGTAGGTCAGCTTGCTTTCCAGCGTCGTGCCGTAATAGGCCTGGTTCTCGGGCAGGGCGGGGTCGTACTTGAACGCCCGGATGACGTTGGGAAACGCCAGCACGGCCACCAGGATCAGGATCGGGCTGGGGCGCCAGAAAAACAGCGCCACCAGCACCGGCACGCCCACCAGCCAGATGCGCGGCGACAGCACCGCGGTGATGCGGCCGCCGTCGAACGGCGAAAGCGGGATCAGGTTGAAGAGGTTGATGAAGAAGCCCGCGTAGGACAGCGCCAGCAGCAGGTCGCTGCCGGTGCTGCGCGCCGCGAAATAGCAGGCCAGCGAGGCCACCGTGCCCGCCAGCGGGCCGCCCAGGCCCACGTAGGCCTCGGTATCGGCATCGTGCGGCATTTCCTTCAGCTGTATCCAGGCGCCCACGAATGGAATGAACACGGGTGCGCCGACATCCAGGCCGCGCTGGCGCGCCGCGATGTAATGGCCCAGTTCATGCACTAGCAGCAACAGCACGAAGCCTGCCGCGTAGCGCCAGCCGAACACGAAGGCATAGACCGCGACCGACAGCAGCATTGTGCCGCCGGTCGCCAGCAGCTTGCCGAACTTCAGGTACTTGATACCCGAGAACAGCAACAGGAGCAGCTTCATGGCTCAGGGCTGCTGTTGTTCCGCCTTCTTGCCGCGAAAGCGCTTCCACAGGCCGCCGCCCAGCGCGGCGGCCGCCAGGATGCCGACCTTGGCGAACTTGGCCAGGAACGCGGCGATCACGGCGAACAGGCCCAGCTTCTTGGCGGCCACGCCCGCGACCAGCGCGGCCAGGCCGTATTCGGCGACCTTGTCGGTGGACGAGTTGAAGTCGGCGTAGCGCTTGCCTTCGACGTACTTCAGGTTGTCCAGCAGGGTCAGCACCGCGGTCTTGTCCTTCGGCACAAGGTTCTTCTGCGTGATCAGGTCCAGCGTGATGTAGCCGTCGCGGCCCAGCGCGTAGGTGTTGTAGTTGACGGTGGGATTGTCGTTGGCGGTTTCGCCCTTGTGCTTGACGGCCACTGACCAGACCAGGCGCTGCGTGCTGCTGTCGTACTTGGGCGCCTCGACCCAGCCGTCCATCACCAGCTCGGGGAAGCCGCGCTTCTTGCGCTCGACGTTGGACTCTTCGGTGCCATCGCGCAGGCTGTCCAGCAGTTCGCTGACGTTCCAGTTCTTGGCGTCGTCGTCCTTGATGTAGCCGGCCTTGTCGAAATTGACGGTGATGACCCAGTCGTCATCGTCGCTCTTGGGCATGACCACGCCGAGCAGCGAGGGATCCTTGCCGTTGCCGTAGGCCGCCATCAGGCGGTCGGCCTGGATGCGCGGCACGAAGAACATCGATTCAGGCAGGTGCACCACGGCCTGGTCGCCCAGCTTGACGTCGGCCGGGCCTTCCTGGGCGGCGGCGTAGGCTGCCTTCATGGCGGCCTCGATTTCCTGCTGCGCGGCGGCATTCTGGGCCGAGGCGCCGAAGGGCAGGAACAACAAGGCACTGGCGGCGGCCAGGGACAGGCGGGAAAGGAAAGCGCGCATGATAATTATTGGAGCGTCTGTGAAAGGGGCCCCATTGTCTTTGCACGCGACTTTCAACTTTCTGAAAGCCAACGCCTAATTCGCCGCACGATTTTGCCAGTTGTAAGCAGGTATGTTCAGCGCCCGTTCAGGCGTCCGATTCCTGTCGCTCAACGGGTCTTCTTGCGCTGCGGCGCGTTGCGCAGGCGGGTGCCGAGCAGGCGGTCGTGCAGGAACTGGCCGTCCGGATCGAACCAGGACCAGATGAAGATCGTGAACGGCGCGGCCACGATGAACATGTCCATCGAGGGCCAGCCGGTGGCGCTGGCGGCGGCCCACACCACGGCGGCGCCCGCCAGCACCAGCGGCCACGCCAGCACGTAGCGCAGGATCAGGCGGGCGGTGGACGGCGGGTTGCCATCGCGATCGACCAGCCGGATGTTCCATGTCTTCATCGGCAGCGTCTGGCCGCGGCGGCGCCAGCACAGCACGAAATAGGCGCCAATGGCCACGAACAGCCAGGCCTGGCGGGCGGGCCGCAGTTCCAGCGCGTTCTTGCTCTGGGTCAGGGTATCCATGAGGTATCCCGCCAGGAAGACCACGCCGAACAGCAGCACGGCTTCGTACATCATGCAGGCGAACCGGCGCAGCCGGTTGGGGGTCTGGTCGAGGGAGGCGTCGGTCATGGGCCGGTATTATCCGACAAAGCGGCCACCCGGTGGGTTGACGGTTTCCCTGCTCCGGCCATAAAAAAAACCCGCCGGTAAGGGCGGGTCTATAAAAGGGGCTATGCAGCCCCCAAGGGGAAATCGTTCAGGCCATCAGGCCTGCAATCCTGCTTCAGGCGGCCGAGTGCGCGTTCTTGGCGCTCGTCTTGCCAGCCAGGGCACGGATACCGTGGGCCAGCTTACGCAGGCCGGCGGCCAACGCACGCATCGGGTGCGGGCGGAACTGTTCTTCAATAGCCTGGAGCATCAGTTGACGCTCGAGTTCGTCGGTCAGGCGGATGGTGTTGTTCGGGTTGATCACAATAGCCTCCACGGGCTTGCACTGTTGTTTAGCTACTAGGGATAACCCGAATTATAGGGTTAACCCTGAAGCTGTGCAAGTGCCTGGTGCGTATCGGCAACATCCTGGTGCTGATGATGCCCCAAATCGGCGCTGCGGGGCAGCATAAGCAAAGATACGGGCGCGATGTTGCGGCGCTTTTACAACGCGCGCGCAGTGGCATGGGGGCAGGAGGCCGGACGCCCGGGGAATGGAATGCCCCGGGCGCGGAGGCGGCGCGTCAGGCGTCGCGGTAGCCGGCGGCGACCAGTTCGAAGCCGAACAGGCGGCAGTCCAGGGCGCCGTTGTGCAGCGGCACACGGCGCTTGGGCTTGAGGCGCATCTGGTTGGGCAGGGTCAGGTCGCTGGTGATGATGTGCAGCTGCCAGCCGGCGAAATTGCGCTTCAGGCAGGTGGCCCAGTCGCGCCACAGGTCGGCGTCCTGCTCGGTCGCCATGCGTTCGCCGTAGGGCGGGTTGGTGACGATCCAGCCATGGTCGGCGGGCGCCTGCACTTCGCGGGCGTCGCCCACCTCGAACCGGATGGTGTCGGCGGTGAGCCAGGCGCGCTCGGCGTTGTTGCGGGCGAATTCGACCGCCTGTGGATCCAGGTCGTAACCGACCAGAGGCGCGTCCAGCTGCGGCAGGATGCGCGAGCGCGCATCGTCCTTCAGGTCACGCCAGCGGTAGGCATCGTGGCCGCGCAGGCGTTCGAAGCCGAACGGGCGCGAGATGCCGGGGGGCACGCCCAGCGCGATCCAGGCGGCCTCGATCAGGATGGTGCCGGAGCCGCAGAACGGATCCAGCAGCGGCGCGACCGGGTCCCAGCCGGCCAGCGCCAGCATGCCCGCGGCCAGGTTCTCGCGCAGCGGCGCGTCGCCCTTGTCCAGGCGCCAGCCGCGCTTGAACAGCGATTCACCGGAGGTGTCCAGGTACAGCGTGGCGGTGTGGCCGGTCAGGAACAGGTGCACGCGCGCGTCGGGGCGGACCGTGTCGATGCTGGGGCGTTCGCCTTCCAGTTCGCGCAGGCGGTCGCAGATGCCGTCCTTGGCGCGCAGATTGCAGTACTGCAGGCTCTGCACGGGGCTCTTGATCGCCGAGGTATCCACGCGCAGCGTCTGTTCGGCGCCGAACCAGCGCTCCCAGGGCGTATCGCGGGCCAGGTCGAGGATGTCGTCTTCGTGCGAGATCTCGGCGTGGGCGACCTGCACCAGGATGCGGGTGGCCAGGCGCGAATACAGGTTGGCGCGTTGCACACCCGCCCAATCGGCGGTGAAGGAACAGCCGGCGCGGCCGGCTTCGGCGTCGTCGTAGCCCAGGGCCTGCATTTCGGCGGTCAGGGCTTCCTCCAGGCCCTGGGGGCAGGGGGCGAAGACCTTGAAACGCTCGGCCTGGCGCGGTTCGCGCGGGCGGCGCTCGCGGATCTCGACGGAGGGCGCGCGGTCGCGCGGCGCGTCGGCGTCCCGGGCCGGGCCGGCGTTGATCGACGCATCGTCGTCGTAGTCGGGTTCCGGCGCGAACTCGGGCGCGGGGCCGTCGTCCTCGAAGGGATCGTAGAAGCGGCCGGCGGGCGTGGCAGGGGCGATGTACTGGTCGTCCATGCGCGGCGCGCGCTGCGGCGTGCGGCCCGAGCGCGGCGCCGACGGGGCGTCGCGGCGCGGGTCATCGCCACTGCGGGCGCGGTCGCCACGCGGCCCATCGCCACGGCGCGGGCTGTCGCCGCGGGAACCATCACCGCGGCGCGGATTGTCGCCACGCGCGCCGTCACCACGGCGCGGGCCGTCGCCCCGGTCGCCGTCGGCCGATCGGCGCGCGGCGCGGGCCGCGGCCTGGCGCTGCTGGTAGCCCTCGGGGTCCTTCTGGCGCTCGATGTTGTCCTTGGCGCGCTCGTTCTGGGCGACCAGGCGGGCGCGGGCGCCGCTGCGCACGCGTTTGGGCGCGGCTTCGGCGTGCGCGTCGCGCGCGGTTTTCTTGATCGTCAGCGTCTTGCGCGGGCGGTCCTGGTCATCAGCGGACATACGAATCCTGGCGAATGTGCAAAGGGTAGGGGGAATCAGAAGGGTTTGACGACGACCAGCGCCACCACCACCAAGAGCAGCAAGACGGGAACTTCGTTGAACCAGCGATAGAACTTGTGCGAACGGGTGTTCTTGCCCTGTTCGAATTTACGCAGCATGACGCCACAGGCGTGATGGTAGCCGATGACGAGCAGGACGAAAAAGAGCTTGGCGTGCATCCAGCCGTTGCCGGGGCCGACGCCGATGCCGTAGCCCAGGTACAGCCACATGCCGAGCGCCACCGCGACAACCGCCAGGATGGTGGTGAAGCGGTAGAGGCGGCGCGCCATGCCGAGCAGGGTGACCTGGACGGCCGAATCCGATTGCTGGGCCAGGTTCACGAAGATGCGGGGCAGGTAGAACAGGCCGGCGAACCAGGAGGCGATGAAGACGATGTGGAAGGTTTTTACCCAGAGCATGGACATGGTGGGGGCGGTCTTTGTTTTCTTGGGGAAGGGGGATTGTAATTGCTGGGGGCGGGCGGTTCTTCGTAGGTCGCCCGTCGCGGCGGCGGTTTGGGGGGCGGGCGCCCACGATTGCGGTCCGGAGCGTTCGCTCCGGACTGCCCCTGCCTCAACCTCGTGGCCGCCGTTCGGCGGCTGCCTTCGGTTTCCGTCGGGCGCATCGAGGTTGCCCGCCCCCCAAACCGCCGCCGCGACGGGCTGCGGGTTTCGAGAAATGAGGCGCTGCCAGACCGGTGGGGTTCTGGGGAGGTTTGCGGGGCCCGTCAAAACCGGCCGCGCGGGCGGCCGGTTTTGACTTACGCGGTGGTTTGCGTCGGGACGGGGGGCGCTGCGCGGTGGTGGACAGGTGCTTGCTTGGCGCGCAGCCGCGAGGAAGGGAGAAGAGCGGCCCCGGACGGTTTTGCCGTAATGGGGCCGTGGGGCGTGCAGCTTGTTGCTTCAGATCTGCGCTTGTCGCTTCGGATCAGATCCACGCGTGTCGCCTCAGATCACATACAGGTCGACGTACTCGTGCACCGGCATCGCTTCCAGCTTTTTCTGATCCAGCGAAGCTTCCAGGATGCGGGCCTGTTGGCGGGCGGGGAAGATGCGGGCGAGGTTGGTGCGGAATTTCGCTTCCAGCAGGGGGATGCCGTCGGCGCGGCGGCGTTTGTGGCCGATGGGGTATTCGCAGACGACCTCGTCGAGCTGGGTGCCGTCGGTGAAGCTGACGGTGAGGGCGTTGGCGATGGAGCGCTTGTCGGGGTCGTGGTAGTCGCGGGTGTAGGCCGGGTCCTCGACGCAGGCGATCTTGTCGCGCAGGGCGTCGATGCGCGGGTCGGCGGCGACGTCGTCCTCGTAGTCGGCGGCGGTGAGGCGGCCGAACAGGAGCGGGACGGCGACCATGTACTGGATGCAGTGGTCGCGGTCGGCGGGGTTGTTCAGCGGGCCCTTCTTGTCGATGATGCGGATGCACGCCTCGTGGGTGCGGATGGTGATGCTGGCGATGTCGTCGGCGGACTTGCCCAGGGACTTGAGGCGGTCATGGAGCTGCATGGCGCACTCGACCGCGGTCTGCGAGTGGAACTCGGCCGGGAACGAAATCTTGAACAGCACGTTTTCCATGACGTAGCTGCCGTAGGGGCGCTGGAACCGGAACGGCTGGCCCTTGAACAGCACGTCGTAGAAGCCCCAGGTCTTGGCGGACAGCACCGAGGGGTAGCCCATCTCGCCGGTGCGGGCGATCAGCGCCAGGCGCACGGCGCGGCTGGTGGCATCGCCGGCGGCCCAGCTCTTGCGGCTGCCGGTGTTGGGGGCGTGGCGGTAGGTGCGCAGGCTCTGGCCGTCGACCCAGGCCAGCGAGACGGCGTTGATGACTTCGTCGCGGTTCAGCCCCAGCATCTGCGCCACCACGGCGGTGGACGCGACCTTGACCAGCACCACGTGGTCCAGGCCGACCTTGTTGAAGGAATTCTCGAGCGCGATGCAGCCCTGGATTTCGTGCGCCTTGATCATGCCGGTCAGCACGGCGCGCATCGTCAGGGGCGGCTTGCCGGCGGCGACGGCGGTGCGCGACAGCCAGTCGGCGGTGGCCAGGATGCCGCCCACGTTGTCGGACGGGTGGCCCCATTCGGCGGCCAGCCAGGTGTCGTTGAAATCGAGCCAGCGGATCATCGCGCCGATGTTGAACGCGGCCTGCACGGGGTCCAGCTGGAATTGGGTGCCGGGCACCTTGGCGCCGTGCGGGACGACGGTGCCGGGGACGACGGGGCCCAGCAGCTTGCGGCACGCCGGATATTCCAGCGCTTCCAGGCCGCAGCCGAGGGTGTCGATCAGGCAGTTGCGAGCGGTCTCGTAGGCCAGGCCGCTCTGGATTTCATAGTTCAGTACGTAGTCGGCGATATCGACCAGGACCTGGTCGGGCTCGGGACGGACGTTGGAGATCGGGGCAGACATTTGGTACCTCTCCTGAGTGTTTACAGGCGGCACTGGGCCCGCGCGGCGCGGGGTATGGCGTCGGCAGGCCCATGTCGTCGTCTTACTTGCGCTTGTCGATCGGCACGAACTTCTGATCTTCCGGACCGACGTAGTTGGCGGTCGGGCGGATGATCTTGTTGTCCACGCGCTGCTCGATGATGTGGGCCGACCAGCCCGCGGTGCGCGCGATCACGAACAGCGGGGTGAACATGGCGGTGGGCACGCCCATCATGTGGTAGCTGACGGCCGAGAACCAGTCCAGGTTGGGGAACATCTTCTTGATGTCCCACATGACCGTCTCGAGGCGTTCGGCGATGTCGAACATCTTGGTGCTGCCGGCCTTCTTGGACAGCTTCTTGGCCACTTCCTTGATGACCTTGTTGCGCGGGTCGGACACGGTGTAGACCGGATGGCCGAAGCCGATGATGACTTCCTTGGCCTCGACGCGGCGGCGGATGTCGGCCTCGGCTTCGTCCGGCGTCTCGTAGCGCTTCTGCACGTCGAAGGCGACCTCGTTGGCGCCGCCGTGCTTGGGGCCGCGCAGCGCGCCGATGGCGCCGGTGATGGCCGAGAACATGTCCGAGCCGGTGCCGGCGATGACGCGGGCGGTGAAGGTGGAGGCGTTGAATTCGTGCTCGGCGTACAGGTTCAGCGAGATGTGCATCGCCTTGACCCATTCGTCGCTCGGCTTCTCGCCGTGCAGCAGGTGCAGGAAGTGGCCGCCGATGCTGTCATCGTCGGTCTGCACGTCGATCACGCGGCCGTTGTGGCTGTAGTGGTACCAGTACAGCAGGGCCGAACCCAGGTTGGCCATCAGGCGGTCGGCGATGTCGCGCGCGCCGGGCAGGTTGTGGTCGTCCTTTTCGGGCAGCACGCAGCCCAGCACCGAGACGGCCGTGCGCATCACGTCCATCGGGTGGCTGGCGGCGGGCAGCGCCTCGAGCGCGTCCTGCAGCTGCACCGGCAGGCCGCGCAGCGAACGCAGCTTTTCCTTGTAGGCCTTCAGTTCGGCCTTGTTGGGCAGCTTGCCGTGCACCAGCAGGTGGGCGATTTCCTCGAACTCGCTGGTGTGGGCGATGTCCAGGATGTCGTAGCCGCGGTAGTGCAGGTCGTTGCCGCTGCGGCCGACGGTACACAGCGCGGTGTTGCCGGCGACCACGCCGGACAGCGCGACCGATTTCTTGGGCTTGAAGCCGGCCTTTTCTTCCGGCTTGGCGGCCGGGGTGGTATCCGTTTTGGCAGCCTGCTTCTTGGGAGCCGTGCTCATGTCTCTACTCCTTTCCTTTCGCGGTGGTCGATGCAATGGGGGAAGCTGGGGCGCCGCGGGATCGCCGCGGCGCCGGATGCGGTGGCGCGCTCAGGCCTTGCCCTTCTGGAACAGGGCGTCCAGGCGCGATTCGAATTCGTGGTAGCCGATGCGGTCGTACAGTTCTTCGCGCGTCTGCATCAGGTCGACCACATTCTTCTGGTGACCGTCGCGGCGGATGGCGGTGTAGACGGCCTCGGCGGCCTTGTTCATGGCGCGGAAGGCCGACAGCGGGTAGAGCACCATGCCCACGCCCACGCTCTTGAGTTCTTCCACCGAGAACAGCGGCGTCTTGCCGAATTCGGTGATGTTGGCCAGCACCGGCACCTTGACCGCCTTGACGAAGCGGTCGTAGGTCGGCAGGTCGTAGGCGGCTTCGGCGAAGATGGCGTCGGCGCCGGCTTCGACGCAGGCCAGGGCGCGCTCGATGGCGGCGTCCACGCCGTGCGAGGCGATGGCGTCGGTGCGCGCGATCAGGTAGAAGTCGCTGTCGGTGCGGGCGTCGGCCGCGGCCTTGACGCGGTCGGCCATTTCCTCGGTGCTGACGATTTCCTTGCCCGGACGGTGGCCGCAGCGCTTGGCGCCGACCTGGTCTTCGATGTGGCAGGCGGCGGCGCCGAACTTGATCAGGCTCTTGACGGTGCGGGCGATGTTGAACGCCGACGGGCCGAAGCCGGTGTCGATGTCGACCAGCAGCGGCACGTCGCAGACGTCGGTGATGCGGCGCACGTCCGTCAGCACGTCGTCCATGGTGTTGATGCCCAGGTCGGGCAGGCCCAGCGAACCCGCGGCAACGCCGCCGCCCGACAGGTAGATGGCGCGGTAACCGGCGCGCTTGGCCAGCAGGGCGTGGTTGGCGTTGATGGCGCCAATGATCTGCAACGGGTTTTCTTCGGCGAGCGCGCGGCGGAACAGGGCGCCGGCGGATTCGGGTCTGGACATGGGTGGTCTCCGTTATAGGGGCCGGGTGTCGTGACGTTGCCCCGGCTGGGATGTCAGGTCTTGCGGGTCCGCGGCGGGCCGGATCGGGGTCCGGCGCCTTGCCATGACCTTACCGCGGTCGCGGCGCGTAAATCTGTCCCCTTCGCGACAATTCCTTGCGCGGCGGCAAAGAGACAGGTGTACGTGCCGCGCGGCGCATTGCGCGAATGCGCCGCGCTTGCGAATTGGGCCCGCGTCAACGGGCCCAATTCTGCTTGCGGACTGCTTACTTCAGCAGGTCCTTGACGCCGTCGCGCTCTTCCAGCAGCTCTTTCAGCGTGAAGTCCAGGCGCTCGCGCGAGAAGGCGTCGATTTCCAGGCCTTCGACGCGCTTGTATTCGCCGTTTTCGGTCGTGACCGGCACGCCGTAGATGATGCCTTCGGGGATGCCGTAGGAGCCATCCGACGGAATGCCCATGGTGACCCACTTGCCGTTGCTGCCCAGGACCCAGTCACGCACGTGGTCGATGGCGGCGTTGGCGGCCGAGGCGGCCGACGACAGGCCGCGGGCCTCGATGATGGCGGCGCCGCGCTTGCCCACGGTGGGGATGAAGGTGTCGCGGTTCCAGGCGTCGTCGTTGATCAGCTTGGACAGCGATTCGCCGCCGACGGTGGCGAAGCGGTAGTCGGGGTACATGGTGGGCGAGTGGTTGCCCCACACGACCAGCTTCTCGATGTCGGCCACGGCCTTGCCCGACTTGGCGGCCAGTTGCGACAGGGCGCGGTTGTGGTCCAGGCGCAGCATGGCGGTGAAGTTCTTGGCGGGCAGGTCCGGCGCCGACTTCATGGCGATGTAGGCGTTGGTGTTGGCCGGGTTGCCGACCACCAGGACCTTGACGTTGCGGCTGGCGACGTCGTTCAGGGCCTTGCCCTGGGCCGTGAAGATCTGGGCGTTGACCGACAGCAGGTCCTTGCGTTCCATGCCGGGGCCGCGCGGGCGGGCGCCGACCAGCAGGGCCACGTCCGCGTCCTTGAACGCCGTGCGCGGATCGCTGTGGGCGGTGACTTCCTGCAGCAGCGGGAAGGCGCAGTCATCCAGTTCCATGATGACGCCCTTCAGGGCCTTTTGCGCTTTTTCGTCGGGGATTTCAAGCAGTTGCAGAATGACGGGCTGATCTTTGCCCAGCATTTCGCCGGAGGCGATGCGGAACAGCAGTGCGTAACCGATTTGGCCGGCGGCGCCGGTGACGGCGACACGCAAGGCAGGCTTAGACATGGACGTTCTCCGTAATGGTGTGGCGAGAAAGAAATCTCGCCAATCAGTGTAATCCGTTGAGCGGCGCAAACGGCCTGCGCGCGAGGGGCGGCCAGGTTGCCGGACAGACGGAAATCCTAGAACTAATTTACGGGTGCGTCAATTGATCTTATATCTTATATAAGACATAAGACGTTGGACAGCGTTGCCCCCGATATGCCACAATAGAGCGTTTGTTCGAATGCGCCGCAGCACCGCCGGCTGCGCGCCTGTATCAGGCCAGAACACCGGCACCGCAGCAGCGCATGCGAATGGAAACCGCATCGTTTGCGCTGCCTTTCCATTCTCCGGATGAACATGACACTTCCAAGACGATCCATGGCAGACCCCCGGCCCGAAACTCCCCTACGCACTCGCGCCGCCCGTCCAACGGGCGAGGGGGCCGCTTTCAGTCCGTTGTACCGCCAGATCAAGGACCTGCTCGTCCAGAGCCTGGACCGCGGCGAATGGAAGCCCGGCGAACTCATCCCCAGCGAAATCGATCTGGCCGCCCGTTTCCAGGTGAGCCAGGGCACGGTGCGCAAGGCGGTCGATGAACTTGCCGCCGAACACTTGCTGCTGCGCCGCCAGGGCAAGGGCACCTTCGTCGCCACCCACCATGAAGCCCGCGTGCGCTACCGCTTCCTGCGCCTGGCCCCCGACGAAGAGGGCGAGGCCGGCCGCGCCGAAAGCCGCATCCTCGAATGCCGGCGCCTGCGGGCGCCCGCCGAGATCGCGCGCGCGCTCGACCTGCGGGCCGGCGAAACCGTCGTCATGATCCGCCGCCTGCTGTCCATGGGGCAGACACCCACCGTGCTGGACGACATCTGGCTGCCGGGATCCATCTTCCGCGGCCTCACCTTCGAGCTGTTGAGCGCGAACAAGGCGCCGCTCTATGGCCTGTTTGAATCCGAGTTCGGCGTCAGCATGGTGCGCGCGGACGAAAAGCTGCGCGCGGTGGCCGCGCCGGCCGAAGTCTGTACGCTGCTTAATGTTGCCGCCGGCACGCCGTTGTTGCAGGTGGATCGTGTGTCGTACACGTACGGTGACCGCCCCATGGAAATCCGGCGGGGCTTGTACTTGACCGATCGATACCACTACCGCAATAGTCTGAATTGATGAGCTTTTTACCTACGATTTGATACCAACCCGATCTCTGGGCGAAAATACCGTGTTTGCCCGCAAGGGCCACGGCATTGCCGCCGTCACGATTCCCTAGTTCCGAAACACCGAGGCCGTCATGTCCGACACCGCTGCCAAGCCACGTCCGCAGTTTCGCAATATTGGGCTTGCCCAAGTTGCGTTCTCCTATCGCCTGCCCCTGGCCGGCAAGCTGTCCATCCTGCACCGCATCAGCGGCATATTGCTGTTCCTCTGTCTGCCCTTGGTCATTCTGCCGCTGTTCGCGGCCAGCGTGGCCTCGCCGCAGACCTTCGCGGCCGTGGCCGCGTATGCCGGCAATCCGATCGTCAAGCTCGTCCTCCTGGTCCTGATCTGGGGCTACCTGCACCACTTCTGTGCGGGCATCCGCTACCTGTTGCTGGACCTGCACCTGGGCATCGACAAGCTGTCGGCCAAGAAAAGCGCCGGCGTGGTTTTCGGTGTCAGCCTGGCGCTGACCCTGGTGTTCGCCCTCAAACTGTTCGGAGTGCTGTAAATGGCCGCCGCTAAAAACTACGGACCCAAGCGCCTGGTCGTCGGCGCCCACTATGGCGTCATGGATTTCATCATCCAGCGCATCACCGCCGTCATCATGGCCGTGTATACGCTGGTGCTGCTCATCGGCATCCTGTTGATGCCTGCCTTCACGTATGAATCGTGGCACGCGCTGTTCACGTTCTACGTGGGCGTTCTTCCGGTCGGCCAGATCCTGGCGACCCTCGCATTCGTTGCGTTGGCCTGGCATGCCTGGATTGGCGTGCGCGACATCTGGATGGACTACGTCAAGCCGGTGGGCCTGCGCCTGCTGCTGCAAGTGCTGACGATCCTCTGGTTGATCGGTTCGGTCGTTTACTTCGCGCAAATCCTCTGGAGCATCTAAGCCGTGGTCTCTGTCATGAAATCCTTGCCGCGCCGCCAGTTTGATGTGGTGGTCGTTGGCGCCGGCGGAGCCGGCATGCGTTGTTCGCTGCAACTGTCCCAAGCGGGCCTGTCCGTTGCGGTGCTGTCCAAAGTGTTCCCCACGCGCTCGCACACCGTGGCCGCGCAAGGCGGCGTGAGCGCCTCGCTGGGCAACATGAGCGAAGACAACTGGTACTGGCACATGTACGACACCGTCAAGGGTTCGGACTGGCTGGGCGACCAGGACGCCATCGAGTTCATGTGCCGCGAAGCTCCCAATGCCGTGTACGAACTCGAGCACTTCGGCATGCCGTTCGACCGCAACCCCGACGGCACCATCTACCAGCGTCCGTTCGGCGGCCACACCGCCAACTTCGGTGAAAAGCCGGTCCAGCGCGCCTGTGCCGCTGCCGACCGTACCGGCCACGCGCTGCTGCACACCCTGTACCAGCGCAACGTTGCCGCCCGCACCCAGTTCTTCGTCGAATGGATGGCGCTGGACCTGCTGCGCAACGAAGCCGGCGACGTCGTGGGCGTGACCGCGCTCGAAATGGAAACCGGCGAGATCTACATCCTGGAAGCCAAGACCACGGTGCTGGCCACCGGCGGCGCCGGCCGCATCTGGGCCGCTTCCACCAACGCCTTCATCAACACCGGTGACGGCCTGGGCATGGCCGCCCGCGCGGGCATCCCGCTGCAGGACATGGAATTCTGGCAATTCCACCCGACCGGCGTGGCCGGCGCCGGCGTGCTGATCACCGAAGGCGTGCGTGGCGAAGGCGGCATCCTGCTGAACAAGGACGGCGAACGCTTCATGGAGCGCTACGCGCCTACGCTGAAGGACCTGGCGCCGCGTGACTTCGTGTCGCGCTCGATGGACCAGGAAATCAAGGAAGGCCGCGGCTGCGGTCCGGACGGCAGCTACGTGGTGCTCAAGCTCGACCACCTCGGCGCCGACGTCATCAACAAGCGCCTGCCCTCGATCCGCGAAATCGCCATCAAGTTCGGCAACGTCGACCCGATCAAGGAACCGATCCCCGTCGTCCCGACCATCCATTACCAGATGGGCGGCATCCCGGCCAACTACCACGGCCAGGTGCTGACGCGCGAAAACGGCGAGAACAAGATCGTCAACGGCCTGTACGCCATCGGCGAATGCGCCGCGGTGTCGGTGCACGGCGCCAACCGCCTGGGCACCAACTCGCTGCTGGACCTGATCGTCTTCGGCCGCGCCACCGGCAACCACATCGTCAATTCGCATCCGGAACGCCAGCACGCGCACCAGCCCGTGCCGCAGCAGGCCGTCGAATTCTCGATGGATCGCATCAACAAGCTGGAATCGCGCACCTCGGGCGAGAAGACCCAGGACATCGGCAACGCGATCCGCTTCTCGATGCAGCGCCACTGCGGCGTGTTCCGCACGCTGGACCTGCTGAACGAAGGCGTGACCCAGATCGAAGACCTGGCCAAGCAGGCCGACAACATCTACTTCAAGGACAAGTCCAAGGTGTTCAACACCGCGCGCGTCGAAGCGCTGGAACTGGCCAACATGACCGAAGTGGCCCGCGCCACCATCAAGTCGGCCGCCAACCGCACCGAAAGCCGCGGCGCCCACGCGCTGGACGATCACCCGACCCGTGACGACGAGAACTGGCTCAAGCACACGCTGTGGTACTCCGAAGGCAGCCGCCTGGATTACAAGCCCGTGCAGATGAAGCCGCTGACGGTCGAGTCCTTCCCGCCCAAGGCGCGTACCTTCTAAGTCCGGATAGAGCCTACTATGAGCACCAAGAGAATCGTCAAGTTCGAAATCTACCGCTACGATCCGGACAAGGACGAGCGCCCCTACATGCAGAAGCTGGAAGTCGAACTCCAGCCCACCGACAAGATGCTGCTCGATGCGCTGGTGCGCATCAAGAACGACGTCGACGACAGCCTGGCCCTGCGCCGCTCGTGCCGTGAAGGCGTGTGCGGTTCGGACGCCATGAACATCAACGGCAAGAACGGCCTGGCCTGCACGACCAACCTGCGCGAGCTGAAAGAACCGATCGTGCTGCGCCCGCTGCCGGGCCTGCCCGTGATCCGCGACCTGATCGTGGACATGACGCACTTCTTCAACCAGTACCACTCGATCCGCCCGTACCTCATCAACGACACGCCGCCGCCCGAGAAAGAGCGCCTGCAGTCGCCCGAGGCGCGCGAAGAGCTGGATGGCCTGTACGAGTGCATCCTGTGCGCGTGCTGTTCCACTTCCTGCCCGTCGTTCTGGTGGAATCCGGACAAGTTCGTCGGCCCGGCCGGCCTGCTGCAAGCCTACCGCTTCATCGCCGACAGCCGCGACGAAGCCACCGGCAGCCGTCTGGACAACCTGGAAGACCCGTACCGCCTGTTCCGTTGCCACACCATCATGAACTGCGTCGACGTCTGTCCCAAGGGACTGAACCCGACCAAGGCCATTGGCAAGATCAAGGAACTGATGGTCCGTCGCACGGTCTAGTAGTTTGGTGTATTTAAGGTGTAATGATGAGCAGGCTTACTGAACTGGAACGGGCGCGTCTGCGTTGGCGGGCGCGCCGGGGCCTGCTCGAAAACGACTTGATCATCACCCGGTATCTCGACGCCCACGAGGCCGAGCTTACCGACGATGACGTGACGGCATTGACGCAGCTCTTCGAGTTGGGAGACAACGATCTTCTCGACCTGCTGCTGGCCCGCAAGGAGCTCGAGGGCGCACTGGACACGCCCCGGCTCCGCGGCATCATCGGCCAGATGCGGTCGCTCTGATTAATTGAGAGGAAAAAACATGAACCTGTCTGACAAAAAAGCCACTCTGTCCTTCTCGGACGGCAGCGCACCCATTGAGTTCCCTGTCTACAAGGGCACGGTCGGTCCGGATGTGATCGACATCCGCAAGCTGTACGGCCAGACGGGCATGTTCACGTTCGACCCCGGTTTCATGTCGACCGCGGCTTGCGAATCGGGCATCACCTACATCGACGGCGACAAGGGCGAGCTGCTGTACCGCGGCTACCCGATCGAACAGCTGGCCGTCAATTGCGATTTCATGGACATCTGCTACCTGATCCTGAACGGCGAACTGCCGAACCAGGAACAGAAGGCCGACTTCGATTCGCAAGTGACCCATCACACGATGGTCAACGAACAGCTGCACTTCTTCCTGCGCGGCTTCCGTCGCGACGCCCACCCGATGGCCGTCCTGACGGGCCTGGTGGGCGCGCTGTCGGCGTTCTACCACGACTCGACCGACATCACGAACCCGCAGCATCGTCACATCTCGGCCATCCGCCTGATCGCCAAGATGCCGACGCTGGTCGCGATGGCGTACAAGTACTCGCAAGGCCAACCGTTCATCTACCCGCAGAACGACCTGTCCTATACGGGCAACTTCCTGCGCATGATGTTCGCCACGCCGTGCGAAGAGTACAAGGTCAACGAAGTCGTCGAGCGCGCCCTGGACCGCATCTTCATCCTGCACGCCGACCACGAGCAGAACGCCTCGACCTCCACGGTCCGCCTGTGCGGTTCGTCGGGCACCAACCCGTTCGCCGCCATCTCGGCCGGCGTGGCTTGCCTGTGGGGCCCGGCCCACGGCGGCGCCAACGAAGCTTGCCTGCAGATGCTCGAAGAACTGCAAGCCAACGGCGGCATCGCCAAGGTCGGCGAGTTCATGGAGAAGGTCAAGGACAAGAACTCGGGCGTGCGCCTGATGGGCTTTGGCCACCGCGTCTACAAGAACTACGACCCGCGCGCCAAGCTGATGCAGGAAACGTGCAAGGAAGTGCTCTCGGCCCTGGGCCTGGAAAACGATCCGCTGTTCAAGCTGGCCATGGAACTGGAACGCATCGCCCTGTCGGATCCGTACTTCGTGCAGCGCAAGCTGTACCCGAACGTGGACTTCTACTCGGGTATCGTCCAGCGCGCCATCGGCATCCCGACCTCGCTGTTCACGGCCATCTTCGCGCTGGCCCGCACGGTGGGCTGGATCGCCCAGTGGAACGAAATGCTGTCGGATCCCGATTACAAGATCGGCCGTCCGCGCCAGCTGTTCACCGGTTCGGTCACGCGCGACGTGCCCCCGATGGACAAGCGTTGATACGCTTTCCCGCGTGAACAAAAAACCGCCTTCGGGCGGTTTTTTGTTGCCTGGCGATCGGGCATTCGCGGCGTGGCGCTTTGGCGTTTATCATCCTGGCCATGATTCCGATAGCGCTGCCCTCCGCGGGCTTCTACATCTTCCTTTCCCTGGGATTCCTCGCCGGCCTGGTGCTGCTTGGCTGGGCGCTGGTGCTGATTGCCAGCAAGGGGGCGCGGCGCGCCGTCCGCAGGTACTGGAAGACTTCCAGCCTGGTGTTCGTGGTGCTGGCGGTGCCGTTTGCCTTCTATGGCTGGGTGCAGACCGCGATCTGGCAGATCGAGCGTGAAAGCGACCGCCGCGAGGCTGCCCGCAACGTCACGCTGCAGGCGCCGACGACGGTGGCGGGCATTGTCATGCCCGCCGGCACGCGCCTGAAGCTGCAGGATGAGGGCCAGCTGGAAACCTACGTCGAAGCCGAATTTGCGCAGCCCGTGGCCATGTACGGCGTGCAGGCCTCGCGCGCGCAGCGCTACCTGGACAGCGAATACGACAGCGAGACCTACGCGCTGCGCGGGCGTCATCCGCGTAGCGTCCTGCTGCGCGGCGCGGGCAGCCAGGCGGTGTTGGGCTGGCAGTGCGACGCCACCCAGGACATTGAATTCGACGTGGCGAAAGATGGCGCGATGGTGGCGTTGAACAAGTGCGTGCTGGGGCCCGGCAACCGGGTCGAGGGACTGGATCTCGCGCCCGGGTCCATCGTCTATGGTTCGACCGGCACCGTCTACACCGATGGCTCGCGCGATGCGGATCAATGGCGCATCGAGGTCAAGGACCCGGTCGCGGTCAAGGTGTTCGGGCTGCCGTTGAGCGAGCCGCGCCTCTATCTGGATGGCGAGCGGCGGCTGCTGCGCGTGAGCGATGCGGAGCTGGCCTGCCCGACGCGCCTGGGCGGCGTGAGCTACGCCGCGGGCACGCAGGTCAAGACGGTGCGGCGCGGCCGCGGCGATGAGCGTGAACCCTATCCGGGCGTGCTGGTGTTGAGTCCGTGGAATGGCCAGGTCGCCAGGCGCGAGGGCCTGGCCGACGTGCCCGAGGGCATGTCGGTGATGCAGACGCTGGCGGGCGAGGTCGTGGACGTGGTCAAGAACGACACGGTGGGTGTGTTCCATTTTGCCACCATCACGGTCGGTGACGACATGCCGCAGCCGACCCGCGCGCGCTGTCCCTGAGGCGCGCGGACCGTGTGCCTCGCTGGCGGTGCGCGCCTTACGCGCCGATGCCGCGCGCCATCAACACGGCGAACAGCGGCAGGAAGATGAACAGGTGTGATTCGATCATCACCCAGCGGCGGGCGCGCTTGATCTGCGCGGCGTCGGGCACGAAGGCGGGCTGCTGGCGCGCCTGTTTGGCCCAGCGCAGGAAGGCCAGTGTGGGCGGGATCGAACAGAGGCCGATGATGACGAACAGCGTGATCTTGGCGTGGAACCAGGGGTTGCCCATGTAGAAGGCGGCGCCCTTGATGCCCAGCATCAGGCGCAGCACGCCGGTGGCCAGCACTAGGATCGCGCTGAGCAGGTACAGCCGGTCGTAGATCACCAGGCGCTTGAGCGTGGCTGGCGTCAGGTCGGGGCGCAGCAGCACCGCTTCGGCGGTCAGCACCACCACCAGCACGAAGATGGCCAGGAAATGAAACCAGGCCAGGAAGGCGTCGAGCAGCATAGGGTCGGGCTCCGGTAGGGAAGGGGCGAGGGGAGTCTCTGCTCCGTTTTTACCATTGGCCCGTCGCCGCGCACTATCGTGGCATCAAGCAGGACAGAAAAAAAGGACGCCCCGCGGGGCGTCCCTTGCGTGCCGATCAGCGCAATGCGATCAACGGCGCTTCTTGGCGGCTTCGGCGGCTTCCTGCTGCGCATCGACCACGGCCAGCGCGGTCATGTTGACGATGCGGCGCACGGTGGCGCTGGTCGTCAGGATGTGCACCGGGCGCGCGGCGCCCAGCAGGATCGGACCCATCGCGACGCCATTGCTGCCCGTCATCTTCAGCATGTTGTACGTGATGTTGCCGGTGTCCAGCGTCGGCATGACCAGCAGGTTGGCGCGGCCCTTCAGGGTGCTGTCCGGGTAGGCCAGCACGCGGATCTTTTCCGACAGGGCGGCGTCGGCGTGCATTTCGCCGTCCACTTCCAGGTCGGGCGCGCGGTCCTGCACCAGCTGGCGCGCGGCGGCCATCTTGCGCGACGACTCCGTGACGCGGCTGCCGAAGTTCGAATGCGACAGCAGGGCGATCTTGGGCACCACGCCGAAACGCAGCATCTCGTCGGCGGCCTGGATGGTGATGTTGGCGACTTCCTCGGCCGACGGGTTCTCGTTGACGTGGGTGTCGGTGACGAACAGCGTCTGGTCGGGCAGCATCAGCACGTTCAGGGCGGCGTAGGTCTGGCCTTCCTTCTTGCCGATGATTTCGTCGATGTACTTGAGCTGGTTGTCGTACTTGCTGGCCACGCCGCACAGCAGCGCGTCGGCATCGCCGCGGCGCAGCAGCATCGCGCCGATCAGCGTGTTGTGCTTGCGGATCATCGCCTTGGCGATGGCCGGGGTCACGCCTTCGCGGCCCTTGAGCTGGTAGTACGCGCTCCAGGTTTCGTTGAAGCGGCTGTCGTCCTCGGGATCGACGATCTCGAAGTGCTGGCCGGCGATCAGGCGCAGGCCGAACTTCTTGATGCGCATCTCGATCACCGACGGGCGGCCGATCAGGATCGGGAACGCCAGCTTTTCGTCGGCCACGGTCTGCACCGCGCGCAGCACGCGCTCGTCTTCGCCGTCGGCGTAGATGACGCGCTTGGGCGCCTTCTTGGCCTGGGCGAACAGCGGGCGCATCAGCTGGCCCGAGTGGTAGACGAAGCCCATCAGCTTCTGGCGGTAGGCCTCGATGTCCTCGATCGGACGGGCCGCCACGCCGGAGTCGGCGGCAGCCTGGGCCACGGCCGGGGCGATCTGCACGATCAGGCGCGGGTCGAACGGCTTGGGGATGATGTAGTCGGGGCCGAACGACAGTTCCTGGCCGGCGTAGGCGCGGGCCACTTCATCGTTCTGCTCGGCCTGGGCCAGCTCGGCGATGGCCTTGACGCACGCCAGCTTCATTTCCTCGGTGATGCGCGAGGCGCCGGCATCCATGGCGCCGCGGAAGATGAAGGGGAAGCACAGCACGTTGTTGACCTGGTTCGGGTAGTCCGAACGGCCGGTGGCGATGATGCAGTCCGGGCGGGCGGCCTTGGCGACTTCCGGGCGGATTTCCGGTTCCGGGTTGGCCAGCGCCAGGATCAGCGGACGATCGGCCATGGTCTTGACCATGTCGGCGGTCAGCACGCCGGCGGTCGAGCAGCCCAGGAACACGTCGGCGCCGTTGACCACGTCGGCCAGCGTGCGCGCGTCGGTCTTCTGCGCGTAGCGCTTCTTGTTGGCTTCCATGTTTTCATCGCGGCCTTCCCAGATCACGCCGCGCGAATCCACCACGTAGATGTTCTCGCGCTTGACGCCCAGGTGCACCAGCAGGTCCAGGCAGGCGATGGCGGCGGCGCCGGCGCCCGAGCAGGCCAGCTTGACCGTGCCGATGTCCTTGCCCACGACCTTCAGGCCGTTCAGGATGGCGGCCGACGAGATGATGGCGGTGCCGTGCTGGTCGTCGTGGAAGACGGGGATCTTCATGCGTTCGCGCAGCTTCTTCTCGATGTAGAAGCACTCGGGCGCCTTGATGTCCTCGAGGTTTACGCCGCCGAGCGTGGGCTCGAGCGCGGCGATGATGTCGACCAGCTTGTCGGGGTCGTTCTCGGCCAGTTCGATGTCGAACACGTCGATGCCGGCGAACTTCTTGAACAGGCAGCCCTTGCCTTCCATGACCGGCTTGGCGGCCAGCGGGCCGATGTTGCCCAGGCCCAGCACGGCCGTGCCGTTGGTGATCACGCCCACCAGGTTGCCGCGCGAGGTGTACTTGGACGCGGCGTCGTCGCCCTGGTCGAAGATGGCCATGCAGGCGGCGGCCACGCCGGGCGAGTACGCCAGCGACAGGTCGTCCTGGTTGGCGAGGGGCTTGGTCGGGGTGACCGAGATTTTGCCGGGGGTGGGATAGGCGTGGTAATCCAACGCCAGCTTGGTGAGGGTTTCGTCCATGGGATACAGCCTTTTCGGCGCTAACTGTAGGTAAAAAGCGGAAAGCAAAAAGCGGGCTCGCGGCCCGCCGTATTCTTTGGGAAATGCTTAGGGAACACCCGTATTTCAACAGAAAGCGGCGCGAATTGGTTGCTGCACCGCAGCGATCGTCCGATTTTGATCAAGGCGGCGCGCTTCGTGATGACGCCGGTGAAAAAGGAGAAAAGCCCCGGTTCGGGGCTTTTCTCCTTTGCTTTCAGGGTGTTATTGCGCCCAGGGCGGCGTGGCGCGATCGGCCGCGCCCAGTTTGAGGCGCAATGCGTTGGCTTGCTCCTGCCGGCCCAGGCTGTCCAGCGCATGCAGCACGATCCAGTCGGCGCTGACTTCGAAGAAGTCACGCAGGCGGGCGCGGGTGTCGCTGCGGCCGAAGCCGTCGGTGCCCAGCGTGCGGTAGGGCGCGGGCACCCAGGCGCGGATCTGCTCGGGCACGGCGCGCACGTAGTCGGTCGCGGCCACCACCGGCGCGTCGCTGCCGCCCAGGCAGGCGCGCACCCAGTCCGCGTCCGGCGCGGCAGGCAGGCCGAGCGCGCGGGCGCGTTCGGCCTCGCGGCCGTCGCGCGCCAGTTCGGAGAAGCTGGTCACGCTCCAGACCTCGGCATCCACGCCGTATTCCGCATGCAGGCGCTCGGCGGCCATTTCCGCTTCGCGCAGCATGGGGCCGGCGCCCAGCAGGCGCACGGCCGCCTGCTGGCGGGCCGGGCGCAGGCGGTACATGCCGCGCAGAATGCCCTCGGCCGCCGCGCCGTCCCGCGGCAGGTCGGGCTGCGCCAGGTTTTCGTTGGTGACGGTCAGGTAGAAGAATTCGTCGCGCTGTTCGTCCAGCATGCGGCGCATGCCGTATTCGACGATCACCGCGACTTCATAGGCGTAGGCCGGATCGTAGGCGCGGCAGTTGGGCACGGCCGCGGCCATGATGTGGCTGGAGCCGTCCTGGTGCTGCAAGCCTTCGCCGCCCAGCGTGGTGCGGCCGGAGGTGGCGCCGATGAGGAAGCCGCGCGTGCGTTGGTCGGCCGCGGCCCAGATCAGGTCGCCGATGCGCTGGAAGCCGAACATCGAGTAATAGATATAGAAGGGCAGCATCGGCAGCCCGTTGACCGAGTAGCTGGTGCCGGCCGCCGTCCACGACGAGATCGCGCCCGCCTCGGTGATGCCTTCTTCCAGGATCTGGCCGTCGCGCGCCTCGCGGTAGTACAGCACCGAGCCGATGTCCTCGGGTTCGTACAGCTGGCCTTGCGCCGAATAGATGCCGATCTGGCGGAACAGGTTGGCCATGCCGAAGGTGCGCGCTTCGTCGGCCACGATGGGCACGATGCGCGGGCCGACCTGCGGGTCTTTCAACAGCGCCGTCAGCATGCGCACGATGGCCATGGTGGACGACATTTCCTTGCCGTCGGCGTTGAGCGCGAAGCGGGCCCATTGATCGACCGCGGGCGGCGACAGGCGCGGCGCCTGCGTCCGGCGGCGCGGGATGTGGCCGCCCAGCGCGGCGCGGCGCGCCTGCAGGTGGCGCAGCTCGGCGCTGTCGTCGGCGGGACGGTAGAACTTGAGCGCCAGGCAGTCGGCGTCGGAGATCGGCAGGGCGAAGCGGTCGCGGAACGCCAGCAGCGCCTCGTCGTCCAGCTTCTTCTGCTGGTGGGTGGTCATCTTGCCCTGGCCGGCCGCGCCCATGCCGAAGCCCTTCTTGGTCTGCGCCAGGATCACGGTGGGCTGGCCGCGGTGATGCGCGGCGCGGTGATACGCGGCGTGGATCTTGACCATGTCGTGGCCGCCGCGATGCAACCGGTCGATGGCTTCGTCGGTCCAGTCGGCCACCAGCGCCGCCAGTTCGGGATTCTGGTTGAAGAAGTGGGCGCGGTTGAAGGCGCCGTCGTTGGCGGCGAAGGTCTGGAACTGGCCGTCCACCGTGTTGGCGAAGGCGCGCGCCAGGGCGCCGTTGCCGTCCCGGCGCAGCAGGGCGTCCCAGTCGCTGCCCCAGACCAGCTTGATGACGTTCCAGCCGGCGCCGGCGTACAGGGTTTCGAGTTCGTCGATGATGCGGCCGTTGCCGCGCACCGGGCCGTCCAGGCGCTGCAGGTTGCAGTTGACCACGAACACCAGGTTGTCGAGCTTTTCGCGCGCGGCCAGGGTCAGCGCGGCGATGGATTCGGGCTCGTCCATCTCGCCGTCGCCGAAGATGCCCCAGACCTTGCGGTCGCCCCCCGGCACCAGCGAACGGTGTTCCAGGTAGCGCATGAAGCGCGCCTGGTAGATGGCGTTGATGGGGCCGATGCCCATCGAGCCGGTCGGGAACTGCCAGAAGTCCGGCATCAACCACGGGTGCGGGTACGACGACAGCCCGCGCAGGCCGCGCGAGGTGGCGGTGATTTCCTGGCGGAAGTGGGCCAGGTCGTCCTCGCTGAGGAAGCCTTCGAGGTAGGCGCGGGCGTAGACGCCGGGCGCCGAGTGCGGTTGCATGTAGACCAGGTCGCCCGGACCGTCGGCGCCGGCGGCGCGGAAGAAGTGGTTGAAGCCGACCTCGAACAGGTCGGCGGCCGAGGCGTAGCTGGCGATGTGGCCACCCAGCTCGCCATGGGCCTGGTTGGCGCGCACCACCATGGCCAGCGCGTTCCAGCGGTTGATGCGGGCGATGCGTTCCTCGACCGCCAGGTTGCCGGGAAAGGGAGGTTCCTGGTCGGCGGGAATGGTGTTCAGGTAGGCGGTGCGCGTCTGGCTGTTGGCGCGCAGTCCCAGCGTGGCGGCATGCCCCAGCAGGTTATCCAGCACATAGCCGGCCCGCTCGGCGCCCGAGGCCTCGACCAGGGACTGCAGGCCGTCGCGCCACTCGGCGGTTTCGGCCGGATCGGCGTCATGCCGGGGGTCTGGTCCGGCGGAGGAATGGCTGGCGTCGCACATGATGGTTTTGTCTCCTTGTAGCGCCATGCTAGTCCTGTCCACGGGGCATGGGTGATCAAAATACCGCCGTGAAAAGCAGGTTTTCAGCATAATCGTTTGCCAGGCTGGGGATGGGCGGCAGGATCTGCCGCCCAGGGCCGCTTACCGGTGGTGACCACCTGCTGGACGCCAAGGCGCTAGAATTCGCCCTTCATAAAAAACAAACCGGCAACCAGACAGGGCGGCAACGCCCTGATAGCCGGGGCCGTCCCGCCCCACAGGCGGGATCGCGTCCCGGCCAGTAAAGGGAGACTTCAATGACTCAACCCACCAGCGTCCCGGCAGAGGTCACGCTACCGGAACTGACGTTCCGCGGCGTGCTGCTGGGCGCAGTGATCACCATCATCTTTACCGCCTCCAACGTGTTCCTGGGGCTCAAGGTCGGCCTGACCTTCTCGTCGGCGATCCCGGCGGCGGTGATTTCCATGTCGGTGTTGCGCCTGTTCAAGGACGCCAACATCCTCGAGAACAACATGGTGCAGACGCAGGCCTCGGCGGCCGGCACGCTGTCTGCCATCATCTTCATCCTGCCCGCCCTGGTCATGATGGGCCACTGGCAGGGCTTTCCGTTCTGGCAGACCCTGGGCATCTGCGCCGCTGGCGGCATGCTGGGCGTGATGTTCACGATTCCGCTGCGCCACGTGATGGTGGTGCAGAGCGACCTGCCGTACCCGGAAGGCGTGGCGGCGGCGGAGATCCTGCGGGTCGGCAGCGCCGAGCGCGCCCAGGACGTGGCAGCGGATGCCGGGCGGGCGCCGGCCGGGCCGGCCGCCACCGGCATGGGCGACATCGTCAGCGGCGGCGTGGCGGCGGCAGCGGTCAGCTTCGCGGCCAGCGGCCTGCGGGTGCTGGGCGACGGCGTCAGCGGCTGGTTCGCGCTGGGTGGCGCGGTGTTCCGGCTGCCGATGGGGTTTTCGCTGGCGCTGCTGGGCGCCGGCTACCTGATCGGCATCGTGGCCGGCCTGGCCATGCTGACCGGCCTGGTGATCTCGTGGGGCATCGCGGTGCCGATCCTGACCTCGATGGCCGAGATCCCCGCGGACATGTCGCTGGCGAAGTTCGCCACCGGATTGTGGTCGTCGCAGGTGCGCTTCATCGGCGCCGGCGTGATCGGCGTAGGCGCCATCTGGACGCTGGCGACGCTGTTCATGCCGATGGCGCGTGGCGTCAAGGCCTCCTTCTCGGCGTTGACCCGCGCGGGCGCGGCGCGCGCCGGCAAGGCGCCGCGCACCGAGCGCGACCTGTCCGCGGGCTGGATCTCGGTCGTCACGCTGGTGCTGGTGGCGGTGCTGGTGATCACGTTCCAGGTGTTCCTGGCGGACGCGCCGCTGTCGGCCGCGGCGGTCTGGAAGCTGGTGGCCTACGCGGTGTTGTTCGCCTTCGTATTCGGCTTCCTGGTGGCGGCGGCCTGCGGCTACATGGCCGGCCTGGTGGGCACCTCGACCAGCCCGATCTCGGGCGTGGGCATCGTTGCCATCGTGCTGGTGTCGCTGTTGCTGCTGGTCCTGGGCGGTGAACTGCTGGCGGTGCAGAATGGCGTGCAGATGACCATCGCGCTGGCGATCTTCAGCACGTCGGCGGTGGTGGCGGTGGCCTCGATCTCCAATGACAATCTGCAGGACCTGAAGACCGGCTGGCTGGTCGGCGCGACCCCGTGGCGCCAGCAAGTGGCGCTATTGATCGGTTGCGTCCTTGGCGCGGCGGTGATCTCGCCGGTGCTGGACCTGCTGTACAACGCCTACGGCTTCGCCGATGCGATGCCGCGCGAAGGCATGGACCCGTCCCAGGCGCTGTCGGCGCCGCAGGCCACGCTGATGCTGGCGATCGCGCGCGGCATCTTCACGCACCAGCTGAACTGGACCATGATCCTGATCGGCATGGCGGTGGGCGTCGGCCTGATCGTGGTGGACGAGATCCTCAAGCGCACCTGCAAGGTGGCCCGCATCCCGGTGCTGGCGGTGGGCATCGGCATCTACCTGCCGCCGACCGTGGCGGCGCCGATCGTGGTGGGCGCGCTGCTGGCCTGGCTGCTGGAGCGCGCGCTGCGCCGCCGCGCGGCGGCCGCCGGCAAGGACTATGTATCGTTCGCCGACGCCGCCAACCGGCGCGGCGTGCTGATCGCCTCGGGCCTGATCGTGGGCGAGAGCCTGGTGGGGGTGGTGATGGCGGCGATCATCGGCGCCTCCGGCACCGACGCGCCGCTGGCGATCGCGGGCGAGGAATTCGCGCGCACCGCTTCGTTCCTGGGATTGGCGGTGTTCGCGCTGGTGGCGGTGCTGTTCTGGCGCCGGGTGATGCGCCTGGCGCAGCCATAGGCCAGGCGTCGCGCCAGGCAAGGACAGAAAGGGCATGACGCGCGCGTCATGCCCTTTTTTCATGCCGGCTGGAGCAGGTCGGCCAGCGTGCGGGCGATGACCTTGGTGGCGCGGCGCAGGTCTTCCAGCACCACGCGCTCGTCGTTGCGCTTGGCGTGCGATTCCAGCACGGTGCGGGGCCCGGCGCCGTAGATCACGCCGGGGATGCCGGCTTCGGCATACAGGCGCACGTCGGTATAGAGCGGCGTGCCCATGGCGGGGATCGATTCGCCGAACAGCTCCTGGCCGTGCCTGCGGATGGCGTCGACCAGCGGCTGGTTGCCGGGCAGCGGCCGCATGGCGTTGGCCAGCAGCAGGCGCTTGATCTCGACGCGGATGCCGGGCGTGGCGGCCGCGGCCTCTCCGATGATGCGGCGGATGTCGGCTTCCACCTCGGCCGCGTTCTCCTCCGGAATCATGCGGCGGTCGAGCTTGAACACGACCTTGCCGGGCACCACGTTGGTGTTGGTGCCGCCCTCGATGCGCCCGATGTTCAGGTAGGGATGGCTGATGCCTTCGACCCGCGAAGTGATCTCGCGGTAGCGCGCGTTCTGCGCGTAGAGCGCGTTCATGATGGCCACCGCGCCTTGCAGCGCGTCCACGCCGGTGGCGGGGATGGCGGCGTGCGCCATCTTGCCGTGCACCGTCACTTCCATCTGCAGGCAGCCGTTGTGCGCCGTCACGACCTCATAGCTGAAGCCGGCCGCGATCAGCAGGTCGGGTTTCGTCAGGCCCTGGCGCAGCAGCCAGCCGGGACCGAGCAGGCCGCCGAATTCCTCGTCGTAGGTGAAGTGCAGTTCAACCGCGCCCTGGCTCGGACGGGCCACGGCTTCCAGCGCCCGCAGCGCGAAGGTGAAGCTGGCGAAGTCGCTCTTGCTGACCGCGGCAGCGCGGCCGTAGAGGCAGCCGTCCTCGATCTGGGCGCCGTACGGATCGTGCTCCCAGCCGTCGCCGGGCGGCACCACGTCGCCGTGGGCGTTGAGCGCGACGCGGCGGCCGCCGGCGCCATATTCGCGCCGTACGATCAGGTTGGTGATGGACTCCATGCCGTAGGCGCGCACTTCATCGGCCGGCACGGGATGGGACTCGGCCGCCAGGCCGAAGCCCTGCAGCAGTTCGGCGGTGCGGACGGCGTGCGGGGCGTTGTTGCCCGGCGGCGTGTCGGTCGGCACGCGCACCAGTTCCTGCAGGAAGCGCACTTCTTCGTCGAAGTGGGCGTCCACCCAGGCGTCGAGTCGGGCGTAATCGGTCATGGTTCAGCTCGTTGCGTCGTTGGCGAGATCGTCGAGCAGCCGCTGCATCGCCTGTGCGGCCAGCTGCATGTCGTGGTTGGTGGTGGATTCGAGCGGGTTGTGGCTGATGCCGGCGTTCTGGCCGCGCACGAACAGCATGGCCTGCGGCATGATCTCGTGCAGCTTCATGGCGTCGTGGCCGGCGCCGCTGGGCATGCAATGCACCGGCACGCCCAGCGCTTGCACCGCGCGTTCCCAGCGCTGCTGCCAGGCCGGCGCGCTGGGCGCGGCGGCGGCGCGCATGGTTTCCTCGAGCGTGTAGCGCAGGCCGCGGCGCAGGCAGATCGCTTCCAGTTCGGCCAGCACGTCGCTGGCCAGCGCATCGCGCTGCGGGTCGCTGGGGGCGCGCAGGTCGAGGCTGAAGCGGCATTCGCCGGGCACCACGTTGATCGAGCCGTTGGGCACTTCCAGCATGCCGACGGTGCCGACCGAGTCGCCGTCGCGCGCGGCGCGGCCTTCGACGAACACGATCAGTTCGGCCGCGGCCACGGCGGCGTCGCGGCGTCGATCCATCGGCGTGGTGCCGGCGTGGCAGGCGGTGCCGTGGATCCGCACGCGGTAGCGCACGCAGCCGTTGATGGAGGTGACCACGCCCAGCGGCAGGCCCATTTCGTTCAGCACGGGACCCTGTTCGATGTGCACTTCGACGAAGCCCAGGTAACGGGCCGGGTCGCGCTTGAGCTTGGGAATGTCATCGACGCACAGTCCCGCGCGCGCCATGGCCTCGCGCATGCTGATGCCGTCGGCGTCCCGTTGTTCGAGCCAGCGCGGCTGGAAGTCGCCGATCAGCGCGCCGGAACCGAGGAAGGTGGCCGGATAGCGCTGGCCTTCTTCTTCGGAAAAGGCGATCACTTCGATGGCGTAGGGCAGGCGCCGGCCCTGGCGCTGCAGCGCGCGCACGCAGGCCATCGGCACGAAGATGCCGAGACGGCCGTCGTATTTGCCGGCATTGCGCACCGTGTCGTAATGGCTGCCGCTCATCAGGATGGGCGCATCGGCGCGGGCCGCGTGATAGCGGCCGACCACGTTGCCGACCGCGTCGATGCCGACTTCGTCGAAGCCGCAGTCGCGCATCCAGTGCGAGATGCGCTGCGCGCAGGCGCGGTGCGCGTCGGTGAGGTAGGTGACGGTGAGCTGGCCGTTCTCGGCGTAGCCCGGGTCGCTGTGCGCGCTGAGCTTTTCCTGCCAGTCCCAGATGTCGTTGCCCAGCTCCGGTTCGACGCCGAAGCGTTCATACAGCCGCACTTCAGCGTCGCGGTGCAACTGGCGCAGGGCCTCGCGGCGTTCGTCGTCCGGCGCGTTGTGCCGGCGGCGCTCCAGCGCCTGGACCAACTGGGTGCCTTGCAGGCTGGCGCCGCGCGGGCTGTATCGGGAAAGCACGAAGGGAAAGCCGAAACGCGCGGCATGGTCGGCGATCAGCGCGGCGGCGTCGGTTCCCGCATCGGGCGCAGGCTGGGCGCGCAGCAGCGCCAGTTGCGTGGCGGCATCGGCGTCGTCCACCGCGCGTTGCAGCGCCAGCTGCAACTGGGCCACGCTGTGCATCGGTCGCGCGCGCACCGCCTGCTCCGCGGCCCAGGGCGCGTGCGGATACAGGTCGGCCAGCATGGCGGCCGCGCCTTGCGGCGTGGCGTCGTTGAATTGGGCGAGGGTGTGGGCCATGGTTGCGCCGTTCAGGGAGCGGGTTGATAGGGATGGCGCGCCTGCCAGTGGCGGGCGATGTCCAGCCGCCGGCAGACCCAGACGCGGTCGTGGCGCGCGATGTGGTCCAGGAAGCGTTGCAGGGCGACGATGCGGCCCGGCCGGCCCAGCAGGCGGCAATGCATGCCGATGCTGAGCATCTTGGGCGCTTCGTCGCCTTCGGCGTAGAGCGCGTCGAAGCTGTCCTTCAAGTACTGGAAGAACGGATCGGCGTGCGAATAGCCCTGCGGCAGCGCGAAGCGCATGTCGTTGCAGTCCAGCGTGTAGGGCACGATCAACTGCGGCGCCACGCTGCCGTCGCTCTTTTGCACCCGCATCCAGAACGGCAGGTCGTCGCCGTAGTAGTCGCTGTCGTACTCGAAGCCGCCGTAGTCCGCCACCAGGCGGCGGGTGCGCGGACTGTCGCGGCCGGTGTACCAGCCGAGCGGGCGCGCGCCGGTCAGTTGCGCGATGGCGTCCATGCCCAGGCGCATGTGCTCGCGTTCGGTGGCTTCGTCCACGTTCTGGTAGTGCACCCAGCGCCAGCCGTGGCAGGCGATCTCGTGGTCCAGTTCGACCAGCGCCGCGGCCAGCTCGGGGTGGCGTTGCAGCGCCATGCCGACGGCGAACACCGTCAGCGGCAGGCCGCGCTTTTCGAATTCGCGCAGGATGCGCCAGACGCCCACGCGCGAGCCATACTCGTAGATGCCTTCCATGCTCAGGTGGCGTTCCGGGTAGCTGGCCGGGTTGAACATCTCGGACAGGAACTGTTCGGAGCCGGCGTCGCCGTGCAAGACGCAGTTCTCGCCGCCTTCCTCGTAATTGAGCACGAACTGCACCGCGATGCGGGCGTTGCCGGGCCATTGCGCATGCGGCGGGTTGCGGCCGTAGCCGATCAGGTCGCGCGGATAGGAGTCAGTGGCGTCGTAGGTGCTCATGGCTGGGCAAGCGTGGACATCGTGTTCGACACGATAAGGTAAACCGCATTGTTTGTATACAATTTATGTACATCATTAGTGATGACCCTAATACGGCACGCAAGGCCGGCCGCCATGAAGCGAACAACCCGCCGGCATGCGCTGCCGGCGGGTTGTTCGGGGACATCGGAAAACGGACGTTCAGCGCAGATCGCCGCAGGGCCAGCCGCTGGCGCCGTAGCCGCCGTCAGCCGTTGCGGTAGAGAAAGCTGTAGGCGTTGATCGCCGGCACCCCCCCGAGATGCGCGTACAGCACCCGCGAGCCGGCCGGGATTTCCCCGCGCCGCACGATGTCCATCATGCCCTGCATCGATTTGCCCTCGTACACCGGGTCGGTCATCATCCCTTCGAGCCGCGCGCACAGGCGGATGGCTTCGTTGGTCTCGGCCGACGGCAGGCCGTAGGCCGGGTAGGCGTAGCGCGTATCCAGCACCACGTCGCTGTCGGTGATGGGGCGCTGCAAGCCCACCAGGTCCGCGGTGCGGCGCGCGATGCGCAGGATCTGGGCGCGGGTCTGGTCGGGCGTGGCCGAGGCGTCGATGCCGATGACGCGGTCGGCGCGACCGTCGGCGGCAAAGCCCACCACCATGCCGGCCTGCGTGCTGCCGGTGACGGCGCAGACCACGATGTAGTCGAACTTGAAGCCCAGTTCGGCCTCCTGCCGCCGCACTTCCTCGGCGAAGCCCACGTAGCCCAATCCGCCCAGTTCATGGTCGGAGGCGCCGGCCGGAATGGCATAGGGCTTGCCGCCGCGCTTGCGCACGTCTTCCAGCGCCTCTTCCCAACTGCGGCGGAAGCCGATGTCGAAGCCTTGGTCCACCAGGCGCACGTCGGCGCCCATCAGGCGGCTCATCATGATGTTGCCGACCCGGTCGTAGACCGCGTCGGAATAGTCCACCCAGTTTTCCTGCACCAGCACGCAGGCCAGCCCGAGCTTGGCGGCCACGGCCGCCACCATGCGGGTGTGGTTGGACTGGATGCCGCCGATGGTCACGAGGGTATCGCAACCCTGTTCCAGCGCCTGCGGAATCAGGTATTCCAGCTTGCGCAGCTTGTTGCCGCCGAACGCCAGGCCGCTGTTGCAGTCTTCGCGCTTGGCGTAGATCTCGACCTTGCCGCCGAGGTGGGCGGACAGGCGCTCGAGCTTCTCGATGGGAGTGTCGCCGAAGGTCAGGCGATGGCGGGGAAAGCGTTGCAGATCCATGCGGGCTCCTGGGAGTGTCGGTCCGGGCGGACGGCGCCGCGGATGGAAAAATCATAGGAACCGGTCGGATTATTGGTCAATTGCGTATTTTTGGGATTTATCCAGTCTAAATTTTTCAGAGAATTTATTTTTCGATCTAATATTTATGAACAAAGAATAAATACCGAATTAAATTTTATAGGGACATATTAAATGGCCGCCATCGCCGGGCTGGATCGCATCGACCGCCAGATCCTGCGCCTGCTGCAGCAGGATGCCCAGATCACGAACCTGGACCTGAGCGCGCGCGTACACCTCAGCCCCGCGGCCTGCCTGCGGCGGGTGGAAAAGCTGCGCGCCGAGGGCGTCATCCGCAAGACGGTGGCGCTGCTGGAACCGGCCGAGGTCGAGATGGCCACGCTGGTCATCGTCGGAGTGGTGCTGGACCGCTCCACGCCCGAGTCCTTCACCGATTTCGAGGCGGCCGCGCGCGGCATCAGCGGTTGCCTCGAATGCCATCTGGTGGCCGGTGAGTTCGACTACTTCCTGATGCTGCGCATCCGCGACCTGGAACGCTTCAACAAGTTGCACGCGGGCGAGATCATCAAGCTGCCCGGCGTGCGCCAGATCCGCACTTTTTTCGTGCTCAAGGAGATCCTGTCGACCACCGAATTGCCGCTCTGACGAGGCAATTGCGCAACATCCGGCGCGGAAGCCGAAAAAAATGCCGCAATGCGGCATTTTTCGTTGGCGGAACTTGCTGGCGCGTAGACGGCGTAATTGCAGGGGTTGCGCGGACATTCCAACACCGCATGAAGCCATTCCGCATGCGCTTTTGCGTCACGCAATCGCAAGAAGACGCCCATAAACTCAAAGGGTTATACTTTCATCCATACGGCTTTCAAGGCTTGTACGCGCCTTCTGCCCCTGCTATCCGCTAAACGGGAAGCCCGTGTCGCGGAAGGTTTTCCTGCATCGTAATCGAGTGAAGCACTCGTAAAGGTGAAGCGATTATGTCTTCGGAAATAGAATCCCTATCCACGTCTTACTTGTTTGGGGGGAATGCCCCCTACGTTGAGGAGCTTTACGAAGCCTACCTCGACAACCCCGGTTCGGTACCTGACAACTGGCGCGAATACTTCGACCAGCTGCAGCACGCTCCCGCCACCGACGGCCAGGAATCCACCCGCGACCAGGCCCACGCTCCCATCGTCGAATCGTTCGCCCAGCGCGCCAAGGCCAATGCCTTCGTGCAACGCGCCGCCGAACCCGACCTGAGCGTCGCCTCCAAGCAAGTCTCGGTGCAATCGCTCATCGCCGCCTACCGTTCGCTCGGTTCGCGCTGGGCCGACCTGGATCCGCTCAAGCGCCAGGAACGTCCGCCGATCCCGGAACTCGATCCGGCCTTCTACGGCCTGACCGAAGCCGACCTGGACCAGACCTACTCGGCCACCAACACCTACTTCACGACCGCCAGCACCATGACGCTGCGCGACATCCTGAAGGCGCTGCGCGACACGTACTGCCGCAGCATCGGTGCCGAATTCACGCACATCTCCGACCCCGCCGCCAAGCGCTGGATCCAGGAACGCCTGGAAACCACGCTGGGCGCGCCGAGCTACACGGCCGAGGAAAAGCGCCACATCCTGCAGCAGCTGACCGAATCCGAAGGCCTCGAGCGCTTCCTGCACACCAAGTACGTCGGCCAGAAGCGCTTCTCGCTGGAAGGCGGCGAAAGCTTCATCGCCTCGATGGACGAAGTGGTGAACCACGCCGGTGAAAACGGCGTCCAGGAAATCGTGGTCGGCATGGCCCACCGCGGCCGCCTGAACCTGCTCGTGAACATCATGGGCAAGATGCCCGGCGACCTGTTCGCCGAGTTCGAAGGCAAGCACGCCGAAGGCCTGACCGACGGCGACGTGAAGTACCACAACGGCTTCTCGAGCGACCTGTCGACCCGTGGCGGTCCGGTGCACCTGTCGCTGGCGTTCAACCCGTCCCACCTGGAAATCGTCAACCCCGTGGTCGAAGGCAGCGCGCGCGCCCGCCAGGAACGCCGCGGCGACGCCGAAGGCAAGCAGGTGCTGCCGGTGCTGGTGCACGGCGACGCGGCCTTCGCCGGCCAGGGCGTGGTGATGGAAACCCTGAACCTGGCCCAGACCCGCGGCTACGGCACGGGCGGCACGATGCACATTGTCATCAACAACCAGATCGGCTTCACCACGTCGGATCCGCGCGACTCGCGCTCGACGCTGTATTGCACCGACGTGGCCAAGATGATCGAAGCGCCGGTGTTCCACGTCAACGGCGACGATCCCGAAGCCGTCGTGTTCGTCACCAAGCTGGCCCTGGATTACCGCCTGCAATTCCGCCACGACGTCGTCGTCGACATCGTCTGCTTCCGCAAGCTGGGCCACAACGAGCAGGACACCCCGTCGCTGACGCAGCCCCTGATGTACAAGCGCATCGGCCACCATCCCGGCACGCGCAAGCTGTACGCCGACAAGCTGACCACGCAGGGCGTGCTGGCCGAAGGCGAAGCCGACCAACTGGTCAAGGACTACCGCCAACTGATGGAAGACGGCCAGCGCACCATCGAACCGGTGCTGACCGACTACAAGAGCAAGTACGCCATCGACTGGTCGCCGTTCCTGGGCGCCAAGTGGACCGACCAGGCCGACACCGCCGTGCCGCTGGCCGAGCTCAAGCGCATCGGCGAACGCATCACCACCGTGCCGGAAGGCTTCACGGTGCACCCGCTGGTCGCCAAGCTGCTGAACGACCGCCGCACCATGGCCAAGGGCGAGATGAACCTGGACTGGGGCATGGGCGAACACCTCGCCTTCGCCACGCTGGTGTCGTCGGGCTACGCCATCCGCATCACCGGCCAGGACTCGGGCCGCGGCACGTTCACGCACCGCCACGCCGTGCTGCACGACCAGAACCGCGAACGCTGGAACGACGGCACCTACATTCCGCTGCAGAACGTCTCGGAAGGCCAGGCCCCGTTCACCGTGATCGACTCGGTGCTGTCCGAAGAGGCCGTGCTGGGCTTCGAATACGGCTACTCCAGCGCCGAACCCAACACGCTGACCATCTGGGAAGGCCAGTTCGGTGACTTCGTCAACGGCGCCCAGGTCGTGATCGACCAGTTCATCAGCTCCGGCGAAGCCAAGTGGGGCCGCCAGTCGGGCCTGACCCTGATGCTGCCGCACGGCTACGAAGGCCAGGGTCCCGAGCACTCGTCGGGCCGCATCGAGCGCTTCCTGCAGCTGTGCGCCGACAACAACATGCAGGTGATCCAGCCGACCTCGGCTTCGCAGATCTTCCACGTGCTGCGCCGCCAGATGATCCGTCCGTTCCGCAAGCCGCTGGTGCTGTTCACGCCCAAGTCGCTGCTGCGCAACAAGGACGCCGGCTCGCCCCTGACCGAACTGGCCGGCGGCAGCTTCCGCCCGGTGATCGGCGAGGTCGACGAGGCCATCGACGCCGCCAAGGTCAAGCGCGTGCTGGCTTGCTCGGGCAAGGTCTACTACGATCTGGTCAATGCCCGCCGTGAACGTGGCGCCGACAACGTCGCCATCATCCGCGTCGAGCAACTGTACCCGTTCGCGCACAAGTCGTTCGAGGCCGAACTGCGCAAGTACCCGAAGGCAACCGAAGTGATCTGGGTCCAGGACGAACCGCAGAACCAGGGCCCGTGGTTCTACGTTCAGCATCACGTGTACGAGAACATGGTCGAAGGCCAGAAGCTGGGCTACGCCGGTCGCGCCGCGTCGGCTTCGCCGGCGGTGGGCTACCTGGCCAAGCACCAGGAGCAGCAAAAGGCGCTGATCGAAGCGGCTTTCGCGCCCAAGTTCAAGGCCATGCTGACCAAGTAACCCAACCCGATGCACGCGCGGGGCGCGGCAAGGTGCAGAAACCCGGTTTCGAACTTTGTCCGTGTCGCGCGGTCCAGAACACACACTCTACGGAATAAACAAAATGGCTATCACCGACGTCGTCGTCCCCCAACTCTCCGAATCCGTTTCCGAAGCGACCCTGCTGACCTGGAAGAAGCAGCCCGGCGCTGCCGTCGAAGCGGACGAAATCCTGATCGAAGTCGAAACCGACAAGGTCGTGCTGGAAGTGCCGGCCCCCGCCTCGGGCGTGCTGGCTGAAATCGTCAAGGGCGATGGCAGCACCGTGACCTCGGGCGAAGTCCTGGCCCGTATCGACACCGCCGGCAAGGCCGCCGCCACCCCGGCCACCGCCCCCGCCGCCGAAGCGCCCAAGGCCGCCGCGCAAGCCGCCGCTGCCCCGGCCGCTCCCGCCTCCACCGCCGCCGCCGGCGTGGCTTCGCCCGCCGCCGCCAAGATCCTCGCCGAAAAGGGCGTGGACGCCGCCAGCGTGGCCGGCACCGGCCGTGACGGCCGCGTCACCAAGGGCGACGCCCTGAACGCCAGCGCCCCCGCCGCCAAGGCCGCTCCGGCCAAGGCCCCGGCCGCCCCCGCCCCGACCACGCTGTCGCTCGACGGCCGTCCGGAACAGCGCGTGCCGATGAGCCGCCTGCGCGCCCGCATCGCCGAGCGCCTGCTGCAGTCGCAACAGGAAAACGCGATCCTGACCACGTTCAACGAAGTGAACATGCAAGCGGTCATCGATCTGCGCAACAAGTACAAGGACAAGTTCGAGAAGGAACACGGCATCAAGCTGGGCTTCATGTCGTTCTTCGTCAAGGCCGCCGTTGCCGCGCTCAAGAAGTTCCCGCTGATCAACGCCTCGATCGACGGCAAGGACATCATCTACCACGGCTACTTCGACATCGGTATCGCTGTCGGCAGCCCGCGTGGCCTGGTGGTGCCGATCCTGCGCAACGCCGACCAGCTGTCCATCGCTGAAATCGAAAAGACCATCGCCGACTTCGGCCGCCGCGCCGCCGACGGCAAGCTGGGCATCGAAGAGATGACCGGCGGCACGTTCTCGATCTCCAACGGTGGCGTGTTCGGCTCGATGCTGTCGACCCCGATCATCAACCCGCCGCAATCGGCCATCCTGGGCGTGCACGCCACCAAGGAACGCGCCGTGGTGGAGAACGGCCAGATCGTCATCCGCCCGATGAACTACCTGGCCCTGTCCTACGACCACCGCATCATCGACGGCCGCGAAGCCGTGCTGGGCCTGGTCGCCATGAAGGACGCCCTGGAAGATCCGCAGCGCCTGTTGCTGGACCTGTAATCTCGGCGCCCTGAGCCCGGCGTCCGCGCGACCCTCGTGTCGGCGGCGCCCGGCCGGCCCCAGGGGCCGGCCAGCGCGGGCCGGGGCGAGTTTCACTCCCTCCTCATTCGCGAGAACACTATGTCCAAACAATTCGACGTCGTCGTCATCGGCGCGGGCCCCGGCGGCTACATCGCCGCCATCCGCGCCGCGCAGCTCGGCATGTCGGTGGCTTGCATCGACGCCTGGCAGAATGGCCAAGGCGGCCCGGCTCCCGGCGGCACCTGCACCAACGTCGGCTGCATCCCCTCCAAGGCGCTGCTGCAATCGTCCGAACACTTCGAGCAGGCCAACCACCACTTCGCCGAGCACGGCATCGAAGTCAAGGGCGTCAGCCTGAAGCTCGACACGCTGATCGGCCGCAAGAACTCGGTGGTCAAGCAGAACAACGACGGCATCCTGTACCTGTTCAAGAAGAACAAGGTCACCTTCTTCCACGGCAAGGGCGCGTTCGCCGGCCAGGTCGAGGGCGGCTGGGCCATCAAGGTCACCGGCACCGCCGAGGAAGACCTGGTTGCCAAGCACGTGGTGGTCGCCACCGGTTCGTCGGCGCGCGAGCTGCCCGGCCTGCCGTTCGATGAAAAGGTCGTGCTGTCCAACGATGGCGCGCTGAACATCGGCGCCGTGCCGAAGACGCTGGGCGTGATCGGCGCCGGCGTGATCGGCCTGGAAATGGGCAGCGTGTGGCGCCGCCTGGGCGCGGAAGTCACCATCCTGGAAGCGATGCCGGAGTTCCTGGCCGCCGCCGACCAGCAAGTGGCCAAGGAAGCCCTCAAGGCCTTCACCAAGCAGGGCCTGAACATCCAGATGGGCGTCAAGATCGGCGAGATCAAGGCGACCGCCAAGTCGGTGACCGTGCCTTACGTCGACGCCAAGGGCGCCGAGCAGAAGCTGGTGGTGGACAAGCTGATCGTCTCGATCGGCCGCGTGCCCTACACCGGCGGCCTGAACGCCGACGCGGTAGGCCTGAAGCTCGACGAGCGCGGCTTCATCGCCGTGGACGGCGACTGCAAGACCAACCTGCCCAACGTCTGGGCAGTGGGCGACGTGGTGCGCGGGCCGATGCTGGCGCACAAGGCCGAGGAAGAGGGCGTGGCGGTTGCCGAGCGCATCGCCGGCCAGCACGGCCACGTCAACTTCGACACCGTGCCGTGGGTGATCTACACCTCGCCGGAAATCGCCTGGGTCGGCAAGACCGAGCAGCAGCTCAAGGCCGAAGGCCGCGAGTACAAGGCCGGCAGCTTCCCGTTCCTGGCCAACGGCCGCGCCCGCGCGCTGGGCGACACCACCGGCTTTGCCAAGGTGATCGCCGACGCCAAGACCGACGAGGTCCTGGGCGTGCACATCGTGGGCCCGATGGCCTCGGAATTGATCTCGGAAGCCGTGACCATCATGGAATTCCGCGGCGCCGCCGAAGACATCGCCCGCATCTGCCACGCGCACCCGACGCTGTCGGAAGCCGTGAAGGAAGCCGCCCTGGCCGTCGACAAGCGCGCCTTGAACTTCTGATCCGCCACGCTGCGGCTCTGCCAAAGGGGGCGGGTTTTCGGACCCGCCCTTTTTTTCTTTTGCCTGTGCCATCTCCATGAACGTCCGCGAATACTACGAACACGCCCTGGCCGAACGCGGCTACAAGCCCGACGAAGCCCAGAAGAAGGCGATCGACCGGCTGCAGCGCTATTACGACGAGTGGGTCAAGTTCAAGGCGATGCGCTCGAACGCCCTGAAGAAGCTGCTGAACCGCCCCGATGTGCCGCGTGGCGTCTATCTGTGGGGCGGGGTGGGGCGCGGCAAGAGCTTCCTGATGGACGCCTTCTACGCCACCGTGCCGGTGGTGCGCAAGACGCGCCTGCACTTCCACGAGTTCATGCGCGGCGTGCATCGCGAGCTGGAAGAAGTGAAGGGCATGCAGGACCCGCTGGACGAGGTCGCCAAGCGCGTCGCCAAGCGCTACCGCCTGATCTGCTTCGACGAGTTCCACGTGTCGGACGTGGCGGACGCGATGATCCTGCACCGCCTGCTGTTCAAGCTGTTTGAATACGGCACCTCGTTCGTCATGACGTCCAACTACGAACCGTCGACGCTGTATCCCGACGGCCTGCACCGCGACCGCGTGCTGCCGGCGATCGAGCTGATCCAGGCGCGCATGGACGTGATGAATGTGGACGCCGGCGTCGACTATCGCCGCCGGTCGCTGGAGCAGGTGCAGTGCTACCACACGCCGCTGGACGAGCATGCGCAGCAGGCGTTGCAGCGGGCCTTCGACAGCCTGGCCGATACGCCGCCGCAGGAGCCGCTGCTGCATATCGAGCATCGCGAAATCCGCGCGCTGGCGCTGGCTGGTTCGGTAGTGTGGTTCGACTTCGCCACGCTTTGCGGCGGCCCGCGTTCGCAGAACGACTACCTGGAACTGGCCAACCGCTTCCATGCGGTGATCCTGTCCGGCGTGCCGCGCATGGGTCCGCGCCAGGCTTCCGAGGCGCGCCGTTTCACCTGGCTGATCGACGTCTTCTACGACCATCGCGTCAAGCTGATCATGTCGGCCGAATGCGAGCCGGAAGAGATCTACACCGAGGGCGCGCTCGCCAACGAGTTCCATCGCACGGTATCGCGCATCCTGGAAATGCAGTCGCGCGAATACCTCGAGTCGGAACGCCGCCTGACCGCAACGTTGTAGTTATGCCGCAAGCGTCCGCCCGCGGGGCGGACGTGGCGCAATTTGCGGCATTTGCGTTGGTAATGCAAGTCATTATCAATTAACATCCGAAGACTTCTGGTCCCGCGCCGCAGTCTTCCCGTGTCCTCCCCCATCCTTTCGTCTCCGGCCTCCTGCGCCGATGCGCCCGCCACGCAGGTCGACGGCCTGTACCGGGACCATCGGCCCTGGCTGTTCGGCTGGCTGCGCCGCAAGCTCGGATGCGCGCATCGCGCCGAGGACCTGGCGCAGGACGTGTTCGTGCGCGTGATCCAGGGCCGCAAGACGGTGCGGGCTGGCGAGGCTCGGGCGCTGCTGACCACCATCGCCAAGGGGCTGGTGATCGATCATCAGCGCCACGCGGCGCTGGAACATGCCTACCTGGCCTATCTGGCCGACCTGCCCGAGGCCCATGCGCCGTCGCCCGAGACACAGGCCGAGCAGATGCAGGCCCTGATGCAACTTGACCGCCTGCTCGACAGCCTTCCGCCCAAGGCGCGTTCGGCCTTCCTGCTGTCGCAGCTGGACGGCCTGACCTATCCCGAAATCGCCCAGAGGCTCGGCGTGTCGGTCAGTTCAGTGCAGCAGTACATGGTGCGCGCCATGTCGGCCTGTTATGCCGCGCTTCATGACTAGCGCGGTCGACCGCGCCGCCATGCCGTCCGAGGCGGTCGTGCGCGAAGCGATCGCCTGGTGGGCGCGCCTGCAATCGGGGGTGGCCGACGCCGGCGATCGCGAGGCCTGTCATGCCTGGCTGGCGCGGGACCCGGCGCACCGCAAGGCCTGGGAGCGGCTGGAAAGGATCGGCCGCGATGCCCGCCGCGTGCCGGCCGCGCTGGCGCATGCGGCGCTGGAAGGCCCGGCGATGCCACGCAGGCGCGCCATCTTGCGCGATGTGCTGACACTGGCCGGCGTGGGCATGGCGGGCTGGGCTGGCTATCGGCACGCGCCCTGGCAGCGCCTGGCCGCCGATCTGAGCACCGGCATCGGCGAGCGGCGCGCGGTGGTGGTGGCCGACGGCTTGCACATCACCCTGAACAGCGATAGCGCGCTGCGGCTGCGGCTGGAAGACGGCGCGCGCGGCATCCATCTGCTGCGCGGCGAGATCCTGGTCGATGCGCAATCGCGCCCGGGCGCTCCGGCATTGCGGGTGGATACCGGTTATGGCGTGCTGCTGGCCGGGAGCGCGCGTTTCGACGTGCGCCGCACGCCTCACGGCGCGCGACTGGGCGTCTACGAGGGCAGCGTCGCGCTGCAGCGCGAAGGCCTGTCCACCCAGACCGCCGACGCGGGCGAACGCCTGGGCTACGACGACCAGGGCGGCGTCGAACGGCAGGCGGCGGATCCGGATCGCCTGGCCTGGGTCGACGGCCTGGTGGTGGCCAAGGATTGGCGCCTGGATTATTTCGCCGACTACCTGGCGCGCCACCGGGTCGGCCTGATCCGGGTGGATCCGGCGGTGGCGGGCCTGCGGCTGTCGGGCGTCTTCCCGCTGGACGATGCCGAGCGCGCACTCAAGGCGCTTGAGCCGGCCCTGCCTATCGTGGTGACGCGTCACACGCAGTATTGGCTGCAGGTGGGGCCGCGCACGGCCTGAACGTTACAAATTTCCCGGCCGGCGCATTGCAGGTTTTCCTTCCTGGTACGGAAAGGCAGAGATAGAGACCTACGTACAGGGAGTTTTCGTGTCCGCTTCATCTTGCCCGCGCCTGGGCGCACCCTTGACCGCCGGCCGCCTGGCCGTGCTTGCCGCCACTTGCGCCGGCGCCTGGCTGGCCGCCGCGCCCGCCGCCTGGGCGCAAGCGTCGCCCGCCGCGGCCCAGGCGCCGCGCACCTACCAGATCGCCGCCGGTCCGCTGGGCGACGCGCTGACCCAATTCGCGCGCAACGCGGGCGTGGTGCTGTCGTTCGATCCGGCGCAGGTGCGCGGCCTGCGTTCCGAAGGCCTGGACGGCGCCTATCCGGTGGGTGCGGGCTTCGCCCGCATCCTGGCAGGCAGCGGCCTGCAGGCGCGGGCCCAGGCGGGCAACACCTGGACGCTGGTGGCGGCGCCCGCTGGCGACACGCAGACGCTGGCGCCCGTGACGGTGTCGGGCAGCTCCTTGAGCGCGCTGGCGCCGACCGTGGGCTACGTGGCCAGCGCCAGCGTAAGCGCCACCAAGACCGATACCCCGCTGATCGAGACGCCGCAATCGGTGTCCGTGGTCACGCGCGAGCAGATCGCGGAGCAGGGCGCGCAGACGCTGAACCAGGTGCTGCGCTACACCCCCGGCGTGGCGACCGAAACGCGCGGCGCCACGGCTACGCGGCTGGACCAGTTCAGCGTGCGCGGTTTTTCCGCGTCGACCTACCTGGACGGCTTGCGCGTGTTCGGCGGGCGCGACGCCCTGCCGCAGGTGGACGCCTACCGCCTGGAACGCGTGGACGTGCTGAAAGGACCGGCCTCGGTGATGTACGGGCAGGGCGGCCCGGGCGGGGTGGTCAACCAGGTCAGCAAGCGGCCGCTGGAAGAAGCCCTGCACGAAGTCGAGCTGCAGGTCGGCAACTACGACTACCGGCGCGCCAACTTCGACTTCGGCGGCCCGCTGGATGCGGACGGCAGGTACCTGTACCGCCTGGTGGGATCGGGCTACATGTCCGACGGCCAGATCGACCACACCAAGGAGCGCCGCTATTTCGTCTCGCCGGCCTTCACCTGGAAGCCCAACGGCGATACCTCGCTGACCGTGCTGACGAACTTCCAGCGCGATCCCGACATGGGCTCCTATGGCGCTGTGCCGCCCATGCGCTCGCTGCTGTCGGCGCCGGATGGCATCCGCCTGTCGCCGCGCTACTACGACGGCGACGCCAACTTCGAAAAGAGCGATCGCAAGAGCTATTCGCTCGGCTACGTGCTGGATCACCGCTTCAATGACAACCTGAAGGCGACGCAGAGCCTGCGCTGGACCCATTCCGACGCCAAGTACCGCAGCGTCTACGGCGCCTCCAGCCGCTTCTACGGCTACACCGACAGCCGCTACCTGTACCAGCAGCGCGCCGCGATCGCGACCGACGTCGAGGTCGGCGCGCTGACCATCGACAACAACCTGCAGGCGCGCTTCGATACCGGCGCCTTCGGCCACACGGTGCTGCTGGGCTTCGACTACCAGCACGTCAAGACCGACACGCTGTCGGGCTTCGGCAGCGCGCCTCCGCTGAACGTGATGAACCCGGACAACCGCCAGGACATCCCGGTGCCGGCGTTCTCCACCGACGCCACCACCACGCAGTACCAGACCGGCCTGTACTTCCAGGACCAGATCAAGATCGATCGCCTTTCGGTGCTGCTGGGCGGCCGCTACGACTGGTCGCGCAATGTCGGCGAAAGCACCGCCATCGCCACCGGCCGCACCACGCCCTCGTCGTTGCGCGCCGAGGCCTTCACCGGCCGCTTCGGCGTGATCTACAACTTCGACAACGGCGTGGCGCCGTACTTCAGCTATTCCGAATCGTTCGAGCCGCAGTCGGGCACGGGCTGGAACAATGCGCCGTTCAAGCCGATCGAGGGCAACCAGTACGAGGTCGGCATCAAGTACCAGCCGCCGGGCAGCGCGACCCTGCTGTCGGTGGCGGCATTCGACATCCGCCGCGAGAACATGCTGACCACCGATCCCGATCCGACGCACCTGTGCGGCACCTCGAACGCGCGTTGCCAGATCCAGTCCGGCGAACTGCGCACGCAGGGCATCGAGCTGGAGGCCAAGACCGAACCGCTGCGCGGCCTGACGCTGATGGCCGGCTATTCGCTGCTGGACAACGCCTACTCCAAGGCCAACCCCGGCACCACGGGCCTGAACCTGAAGGGCAAGGCGCCGGTGGGCGTGCCGTCACAGCAGGCCTCGGCCTGGGCCCGCTATCAGTTGCAGGGCGGCCCGCTGGCCGGCCTGGGCGTGGGCGGCGGCGTGCGCTACATCGGGTCGTCGTACGGCGACGAGGCCAACACCATGAAGGTGCCATCGGTGACGCTGTTCGACCTGATGCTGGACTACGACATGGGCCGTGTGTCGCCGTCGCTCAAGGGCATGCAGGTGGCGTTGAACGTCCAGAACCTGTTCGACAAGGAATACATCGCATCGTGCTCGGGCGATTCGTGGTGCTGGTACGGCTACCAGCGCTCGATCAAGGCCAGCCTGCGCTATCGCTGGTAGCGTGGCCGGCGTGTCCGCGGCCGGGCCACGGACACGCTTTCAGGCAGTCTCTCGCATCGTAGTGAGAATGGTTATAATTCAAGCCCAATCGACACGGAACCTGCCGCGGGGCGATTCCGGATCGGCATCCACAACAGGAAAATCGACAATGAAATTCGCAAGGACTTTGGCAGCCGTGGCGCTGCTGGGCAGCGCCGGCGCGGCGCAGGCGCACTTCGTCTGGCTCGAGCGGGCCGACCAGGGGCCGGCAAAGGCGTACTTCGGCGAATGGGCGGACGACCTGCGCGAAAGGCGCGACGGCCTGCTGGGCAAGGTCCTGGTGGCGCCGGTGGTCACCGGCGCCGACGGCAAGGCGCTCAAGGCGTCGGCCCAGGGGGCGGATTTCGTCGAGTTCGCCGCCAGCGGCAAGGGCGATGTGCGCCTGTCGCAGCCGATCCAGTTCAAGGACACGCTGATGCAGTACGGCGCCAAGGCCGGCCGCGAAGACACCCAGGGCAAGCTCGACCTGGAACTGGTGCCGGCCGCGGCGGGCAGCAATACCTTCGTGCTGCAGTTCAAGGGCAAGCCGCTGGCCAAGACCGAAGTCACCGTGTTCGGCCCGCCCAAGTGGGAAAAGCGCTTGCGCAGCGACGAGAACGGCCGCATCGAGATCACCACGCCGTGGCCGGGCCAGTACGTGCTGGAAGCCGCCCACGTCGAGGACAAGGCCGGCGAGGCCGACGGCAAGGCCTACGCCAAGATCCGCTACGTTTCCACCCTGACCTTCAACGTGACCAAGTGAAAGCTCCCGCAGCCGGCGCAGGCATGATGCGCTACCGTCTGGCCGTGGCCTCGCGGGCCCTGGCCGCCATCCTCGGCGGCTACGGCCTGGCCTCGGCGGCCGCGGCCTGCCTGGCCATCTGGCTGCCCATGCAGCGCGCCGATGCCGTCGTCACGGCGCAGATGTCGGCCTTCGTGGTCTACACCTGTGGCGTCATCTGGGTGTTCGCCACCCGCAACGCCTGGCGCGCCTGGGCCGGCATCCTGTTGCCGGCGGCGCTGTTCGGCGGCCTGTTCCTGATCGGCCGCATGGTGGGGGGCGCATGAAACCCAGTACCGGAAAAGCGCAAGGCGAAGAGGGCCTGCGCCAATCCATGTCGTGGCTGCACACCTGGTCGGGCTTGATCTTCGGCTGGGTGCTGTTCGCCATGTTCCTGACCGGCACGCTGTCATTCTTCCGCCCCGAAATCACCCGCTGGATGCAGCCGGAGATCCAGGCGCAGGCCGCGCCCACGCTCGAATCCGTGACCATGGCGCAGCGTTACCTGACCGAGCATGCGCCCGACGCCAAGCGCTGGTTCATCACGCCGCCGACCGACCGCGAACCGCTGATCCAGCTGCTGTACCAGGTGCCCAAGCCCAAGCCGGGCGAGCGCGGTTTCGTGCGCGTCAAGCTCGATCCGCGGACCGGCCAGGCCGTCCAAGGGCGCGAGACGCGCGGCGGGGATTTCTTCTACCGCTTCCACTTCGAACTCGAAACGGCGTTCCCATGGGGGCGCTGGCTCGCCAGCATCGCCGGCATGTTCATGCTGGTGGCGATCATCAGCGGCATCATCACCCACAAGAAGATCTTCGCCGATTTCTTCACGTTCCGCCCGAAGAAGGGCGGCCAGCGGGCCTGGATGGACGGCCACAACGCGTTGTCGGTGCTGGGGCTGCCATTCCACCTGATGATCACGTTCAGCGGCCTGGTGCTGTTTGCGACCATGCTGATGCCGGCAGGCATCCTGGCGGTCTACGAAAACCCGCGCCAGTATTCCGACGATGTATTCCCCGGGTTCAAGGTCACGCCACCGCGTAACGAACCTGCGCCGCTGGTCGCGCTGGCGCCGCTGGTGGAGCAGGTCGAGCAGCGTTGGCAGGGCCGGGTCGGCCGCGTCACGGTCAACAACCCCGGCGACGCCGGCGCCACCGTCACCTTGACGCGCGATGCGGCGGACGGCGTGTCCTATGGCCGGCTCGCGCCCTACGCGCGCTTTGACGGTGTCACCGGCGCCTTCCAGGAAGGGCAGGACGAGCTCAGCCCCACCGTGCGCACCGCTGGCGTGATCGTCGGGCTGCACCTGGGCCTGTTTGCCGAACCGCTGTTGCGCTGGTTCTATTTCCTGGTCAGTCTGGCGGGCACCGGCATGGTCGGTTCCGGCCTGGTGCTGTGGATCGCCAAACGGCGCCAGAAAGCGCGCCCCGGCGCACGCGAGGCCTTCTCGCTGCGCCTGGTCGATGGCTTGAACGCCGGCACCATCGCTGGCCTGTTCATCGCGGTCGCCGCGTTCTTCTGGGCCAACCGCCTGGCGCCGGCCGACCTGCCGGGCCGCCCGCTATGGGAAGTGCGGGCGTTCTTCGCGGCCTGGGGCCTGTCGCTGGTGTACGCCTTCGTGTTCCACAAGCGCAAATGGGTGGATCTGCTCTCGGCCGCCGCCGCGTCGCTGGCGCTGGTGCCGGTGATCAACGCCGTGACCACCTCGCGCCACCTGGGCGTGTCCCTGCCGACCGGTGACTGGGTGATGGCCGGTTTCGACCTGACCTGCCTGGCGGGCGCGCTGCTGCTGGGCTGGATGGCGCGCAAGGCCGCCCGCGCGCGCAAGGCGCCGGCCAAGGCCGGCGGCAAGGCCGCGGCCCGGACGGCGGCGCCGGCGCAAGTCCAGGCCCGACCCCAACCCGACACGCCAGCCCAACCCGTCGCCCGGCCGCGCGCGCCGGTCGCGTCCGCGATGGCGCAAGCCACGCCTTCCGAAGCCGCCTATGAACCGAGGTGATACGCCATGACGCTCGCCGCCTTCTGCCTGGCCTACGCGGGGTTCTCCGCCCTGTGCCTGGGCATGGACCGTCACTACGAAGACCTGTTCGACCGCGCCTTGCCGCGCCGCCATCGCGTGCCGCTGCGCACCTTCGGCTGGCTGGCGCTGGCGCTGTCCCTGTGCGCCTCGGCCGCGGTCTGGGGCTGGAGCTACGGCACCGTCGAATGGATCGGCATCCTCAGCATCGCGGGCCTGCTGCTGATCTGGTTCCTGACCTTCCGCCCACGCGCCGCGTTGACGGCCGGCGGGCTGTGCGCGGTGGCTGCGCCCTTGCTGGCCGTCCTGTAGGCGCACCGTCGGCCTGGTGTCCGCGTCCGCGCGCGCACCCGCCGCGCAGGGGCGGCATCGCGCCCGGGCGGCGCCGGTCATTCAGGCGCCCCGCGCGGCACGTTACACTGGGCGTTTCACCAAGCAAACGCCTTCATCGTCCATGAATACCCGCGTCCTCACTGGCATCACCACCTCCGGAACCCCTCACCTCGGCAACTACGCTGGCGCGATCCGCCCGGCGGTCCAGGCCAGCACGCAACCGGGTGTCGACGCGTTTTTCTTCCTGGCCGACTACCACGCGCTGATCAAGTGCGACGACCCGGCCCGCGTGGCCCGCTCGCGGCTTGAGATCGCCGCCACCTGGCTGGCGGTGGGGCTCGACCCGGACCGCGTGACCTTCTATCGCCAGTCGGACATCCCCGAGATCCCCGAACTGAGCTGGCTGCTGACCTGCGTCACGGCCAAGGGCCTGATGAACCGCGCGCATGCCTACAAGGCCTCGGTCGACCAGAACGTGGCCAAGGGCGTGGACCCCGACGATGGCGTGACCATGGGCCTGTTCTCGTATCCGGTGCTGATGGCCGCGGACATCGTCATGTTCAACGCCAACAAGGTGCCGGTGGGCCGCGACCAGATCCAGCACCTGGAAATGGCGCGCGACATCGCCCAGCGCTTCAACCACCTGTACGGCCGCGAGTACTTCACGCTGCCCGAGGTTGCCATCGAAGAAGACGTGGCCACCTTGCCGGGCCTGGACGGTCGCAAGATGTCCAAGAGCTACAACAACACCATCCCGTTGTTCGAGGGCGGCGCCAAGGCCCTGCGCGCCTCGATCATGCGCATCGTCACCGACTCGCGCGAACCAGGCGAACCCAAGGACGCCGAAGGCTCGCACCTGTACACCATCTATCGCGCCTTCGCCACGCATGAACAGGCCACGGCGTTCCGCCAGCAGCTCGAGCAAGGCCTGGGTTGGGGCGAGGCCAAGCAGGCGCTCTACGACCATCTGGAGAACCTGCTGGCGCCCATGCGCGAGCGCTACTTCGACCTGATGGCCAACCCCGGCCGCATCGAAGACGTGTTGCAGGCGGGCGCCGCCAAGGCGCGCAAGCTGGCGGTGCCGATGATGCGCGAGCTGCGCGAGGCCGTGGGCCTGCGCAACCTGAATGCGCAGGCGCCGGGCAAGCAGGCGCAGGCCAAGAAGGAAAAGGGCAAGGGCGCGCGCTTCGTCAGCTTCCGCGATGAAAACGGCGGCTTCCGCTTCCGCCTGCTGGCCGCGGATGGCGAGGAACTGCTGCTGTCGCAACGTTTTGCCGACCCCAAGGAGGCCGGCGCGCTGATGCGACGCCTGCAGTCGGAATCGCCAGAAGCGCTGTTGCAAGCCACCGCCGATGGCCTGGCCGCGGTACTGGACGGCGCGGTCGTGGCGGCGGCGCCCGCGGGCGCCGCCGGTGACGCGCAGGCGCAGTTGGCGAAAGCGCGCGACGCGTTGCTGTCGATGGCGCAGGAATAACGCCGCGAGCGCAACAACAAGGGCGGCGCGATTGCGCCGCCCTTGTCGTTTGTAATCCGAAACCGATACCGCTTAACGCGCGCCGGCGGAGACGATGCGGCCGTCGCGCACCTGGAAGCGCTGCGCATTGCCCTGGCCGGCGATCTCGAGCATGTCGCCTTCCGAATAGCCGGTGACCGTCGGGCAATCGAGCCATTCCGGGTTGATGAACGGAAAGTACTTCAGCGTTCCGCTGCCCTGGCTGGCGAAATCGAAGGTGGTGTTGGCCACGACTTCCGGATCCCACTGGCTGGCGTCGAAGGTCAGGACACAGCCGGCGCCGATACGGTAGATGATGCTTGCGCCCATGCTGGCAAAGCCGAGCGCGCCGACATGCAATTGCGCGCCGTTGGTCAGTTCGATGATGCGGCTGCCCAGGCGTTCCAGCGTGATGTGCTTGAAGGTGACCTCGGCGCCGTCCACCTTCAGGTGAGCGTATTGGCCCAGGGTGACTTCGTTGTAGGCGCCGCTCAGGCTGGCTTCCTTTTCGGTAATGGTTGCCGTTTCGTTGGCGGCAAGCGTAATGGTATTGCGCATGGCGGGCGGATCTCCGGTCTCTCAGGTATGGCGCTATTTTTCTTGTGCTTCTACCCGATAGGCGCTTGCGCCGCAGCTCGCCTGATCATGGGTGTGCCACTGCCGTGCGGACCCGACTTCGCCGGCTTTTATTATTTGGACACAATTCGATATTTTCGCTTATTTTTGTTGAATCCGGCTTGAGAGAACGCAAGGAAAGGTAGCAACCGCGGGAAAGTCCTAGGTTGAACGACAACCGGCGCCTGGGCGCCGGTCGGAAGGTGCTGCGACGCCGCCTGGCCGGCTCCCGGAAGGGGGAGCCGGCCAGGCGCGATTCAACGCTTGAGCTTGGCGAATGCGTCGGCCATGGCACTGTTCATGCCGGCGCCGCCGGCGTTGCCGCGGCCATTGTCGCCCTGGGGACGGCGTCCGGGACGATCGCCGCCCTTGGGGGCATCGGCGCCTCGGCGCGCCGGGGCGGCGGTGTCGTTCAGGCGCATGGTCAGGGCCACGCGCTTGCGCGCCACGTCCACTTCCAGCACCTTCACGCTGACCGTCTGGCCGACGCGCACGACGTCGCGCGGATCCTTCACGAACTTCTCGGCCAATGCCGAGATGTGGACCAGGCCGTCCTGGTGCACGCCGATGTCGACGAACGCGCCGAAGTTGGCGACGTTGGTCACGACGCCTTCGAGCACCATGCCGGGGTACAGGTCGTTGAGGGTCTCGACGCCTTCCTTGAACTGCGCGGTCTTGAACTCGGGACGCGGATCGCGGCCGGGCTTTTCCAGTTCGGCGAAGATGTCGCGCACCGTCGGCAGGCCGAAGCGTTCGTCCGTGAAATCGGACGGCGACACGCCCTTGAGCGCGTCGCGCTGGCCGATGATCTGTTTCACTTCCGCCTTGATCTTGGCGACGATGCGCTCGACCACCGGATAGGCTTCCGGGTGCACCGACGAGGCGTCCAGCGGGTTGTCGCCGTTGGGGATGCGCAGGAAGCCGGCGGCCTGTTCGAACGCCTTGTCGCCAAAGCGCGGCACCTTGCGCAGTTGCTCGCGGGTGGGGAAGGCGCCGTTCTCGTCGCGCCACGCCACGATGTTCTTGGCCAGCAGCGAGTTCAGGCCCGACACGCGCGCCAACAGCGCCGCGGATGCCGTGTTGACGTCGACGCCGACCGCGTTCACGCAATCCTCGACCACCGCGTCCAGCGAACGCGCCAGCTCGCGCTGGTTGACGTCGTGCTGGTATTGGCCCACGCCGATGGCCTTGGGATCGATCTTGACCAGTTCCGCCAGCGGATCCTGCAGGCGGCGCGCGATCGACACGGCGCCGCGCAGCGTCACGTCCAGGTCGGGGAATTCCTGGGCGGCGGTCTCGGAGGCCGAATAGACCGAGGCGCCGGCCTCGGACACGACCACCCGCGTCACCTTCAGGTCGGGGAAGCGTTCCTGCATGTCGCCCACCAGCTTCTCGCTTTCGCGCGAGGCGGTGCCGTTGCCGATGGCGATCAGGTCGACCTTATGGCGCGCAACCAGCGCGGCCAGGGTGTTGATGGTGCCCTCGCGGTCGCGGCGCGGCTCGAACGGGTAGACAGTGGTGGTGTCGACCACCTTGCCGGTGCGGTCGATCACCGCCACCTTGCAGCCCGTGCGGATGCCGGGATCCAGGCCCAGCACGGCCTTGGGGCCGGCCGGCGCGGCCAGCAGCAGATCCTTCAGGTTGGCGGCGAACACGCGGATGGCTTCGGCCTCGGCGGTCTCGCGCAGGCGGCCGATCAGTTCGCTTTCGAAGGCCGTCACCAGCTTGACGCGCCAGGTCCAGCGGCAGACTTCGCCCAGCCAGCGCGCGCGCGGCGAGGCGTCCAGCGCGAACAGGCCGTTGCCCAGCTTGAGGAAGCTGGCGATGCGCGCCACGCAGGGATGCGGCAGTTGCGCTTCGAGTTCGGCTTCCAGGCCCAGGCGGATTTCCAGCACGCCTTGCTGGCGGCCGCGCAACAGCGCCAGGATGCGGTGCGACGGCAGCGTGCGCAGCGGCTCGTTGAAGTCGAACCAGTCGCGGAAGTTGGCGCCTTCGGTTTCCTTGCCGTCGACCATCTTGGAATACAGATAGCCGGTGGACCAGAGGTGCTCGCGCATGTCGGCCAGCAGGTCGGCGTTCTCGGCGTAGCGCTCGGCCAGGATGTCGCGGGCGCCGTCCAGCGCCGCCTTGGCATCGTTGATCGAGGCTTCGGGATTCAGGTATTGGGCGGCCAGCGCGGCCGGATCGCACGCGGTGTCGGCCAGGATGGCGTCGGCCAGCGGTTCCAGGCCGGCCTCACGCGCGATCTGGGCGCGGGTGCGGCGCTTGGGCTTGTACGGCGCGTACAGGTCTTCCAGGCGCTGCTTGGTATCGGCGGTGGCGATTTCCTGCTGCAGTTCGGGCGTGAGCTTGCCTTGCTGCGAGATCGATTCGAGGATCGCGCCACGGCGCTCTTCGAGTTCGCGCAGGTAGCCCAGGCGCACTTCCAGGTTGCGCAGGACGGTGTCGTCCAGGCCGCCGGTGGCTTCCTTGCGGTAGCGTGCGATGAACGGCACGGTGGCGCCGTCATCCAGCAGTTCCACTGCCGAGGCGATCTGGGAGGCGCGGGCGCCAAGCTCGGTGGCGAGCTGGGCCACGATACGGGCATTGTCGACGCCGGCGGCGACGTTCGTGATAACGGAAGTTTCAGACATCTCGATACGACGGCAAAAAGGAAAAACAAGGGGCGGATTGTGCCATAAGCCGCTGTTACAGAAAGTGCCAGGCGGGATGCATCCGTCCCCCTCTGGTGCATCGTTTGCGACGCTTGCGGCGGAAAAGGGCGGCGCCAGCGGGTATCATTTGATCCTTTCCCACCCACTCAGTGTCTGGCGCCCCGACCGTCCCCCGGCACGGTCGCTTGCGACGCTAGGCTGTTTCCATGCTGGACCTGGACATCTCCGAATTCTTCGCCGAGGACGGCCCGCTCGCGTCGGCCTTGCCCGGCTACAAGCCGCGCCCGTCCCAAGTGGAGCTGGCCCAGGCCATTGGCGAGGCCATCCGGGACCGCGCCACCCTGGTGGCCGAGGCTGGCACCGGCATCGGCAAGACCTGGGCCTATCTTGTACCCGCCTTCATCCAGGGCGGCAAGGTGCTGATTTCGACCGGCACCCGCACACTGCAGGACCAACTGTTCGCCCGCGACCTGCCGCGCGTGCGCGCCGCGCTGGCCGCGCCTGTCACGGCCGCGCTGCTCAAGGGCCGCGGCAACTATGTCTGTCATTACCACCTGGATCGCCTGCAGGGAGACGACCGGGCGCTGAAATCGCGTTCCGAGATCCAGCAATTGCGCCAGATCCAGGTATTCGCCGGCATTTCCAAGACGGGCGACCGCAGCGACCTGGCGCAGGTGCCCGAAGATGCGGATATCTGGCAGCGCGTTACCTCGACCCGCGAGAACTGCCTGGGCCAGGAATGCCCGCGCATCCGCGACTGCTTCGTGGTGAAGGCCCGCCGCCAGGCCCAGGAGGCCGACGTGGTGGTGGTGAACCATGCGCTGTTCATGGCCGACCTGGTGCTGCGCGAAGAGGGCGTCACCGATCTGCTGCCCGAGGCCGACACCGTCATCTTCGACGAAGCCCATCAACTGCCCGACACCGCCACCCGTTTCCTGGGCAGCAGCGTGTCGACCCACCAGTTGCTGGACTTTGGCCGCGCGCTGGAGGCCGCGGGCCTGGCCTATGCGCGCGAAGCCACCAAATGGAGCGACGTGGCGCGCCACGTCGAGACGGCGGCGCGCGAGTTGCGCCTGGCCTGTGCGCCACTGGACCGGATGCCGGGCCGCAAGGCCACGTTCGAGGCCATTCCCAATGCCGAGGAGTTCGACACCGCGCTGGCGGTGCTGCGCGAAGCGATCGACGTCGCCACCAACGCGCTGGGCTCGGTCGCCGAGCGGCATCCCGACCTGGTGGCGGCCGCGCGCAGCGGCGCCGAGATCGCGGTGCGCCTGAAACGCTGGGCCACGCCCGGGCGCGATGCGGGGGGCTCCGGTTTCGATGATGAAGGCTGGGGCCGCGACGACCAGGCGCCCGCGTCCGTGGCGGCGCTGGCGGACGGCCTGTCCACGCCGACGGCCATTCTCGAAGGCGCGGCGGCGGCAGGTGAATGGACCGGCCCGGCGGTGCGCTGGGTCGAGCATGGCCAGCATCACGTGCGGCTGCATTCCGCGCCGCTGTCGGTGGCGCAGGCTTTTTCCAAATACCGCAAGCCCGGGCAGGCCTGGATCATGACCTCGGCCACGCTGTCGGTGAACGGCGAGTTCACCCACTTCACCAGCCAGCTGGGGCTGGAGCGAGCGCGCACCGGCAAGTGGGAATCGCCTTTCGACTATCCCGAGCAGGCGCTGCTGTTCGTGCCGCGTGGCATGCCTGAACCGCAGTCGCCGCAGTTCCTCGACCGTTTCGTGCAGACGTTGCTGCCGTTGCTGCAGGCCAGCCCGGGCGGCACGCTGGTGCTGTGCACCACCTTGCGCGCGGTCGACAAGGTCGCCAACCTGTTGGCCGACGCTTTCGACGATGCCGGCCACGATTGGCCGTTGCTCAAGCAGGGCGAGGGCACCCGCCGCGATCTGTTGGACAGGTTCTGCAAGCTGACCCATCCGGTGCTGGTCGGCAGCGCCAGTTTCTGGGAAGGCATCGACCTGCCGGGCGACGTGCTGACGCTGGTGGCGATCGACAAGCTGCCGTTCGCGCCGCCGGACGACCCGGTGATCGAGGCGCGGCTGCGCGCCTGCCGCGCCCACGGCGGCAATCCCTTCTCGGAATACCAATTGCCCGAGGCGGCCATCTCGCTCAAGCAGGGGGCCGGCCGCCTGATTCGGACGGAATCCGACTGGGGGGTGTTGATGGTGGGCGATGCCCGACTGGTCGAGAAGCCCTACGGCAAGCGACTGTGGCGCGGCCTGCCGCCCTTCGCGCGGACGCGCGAACTGGAGGAAGTGCTGGCCTTCTACCGGCGCAAGCAGGAATAGGACCACAAGAGGACGACACGGATCCAAAAAAAAGCCCTTCGATTCGTCGAAGGGCTTTTTCCCATGCGGCGGTGTTCAGTTCAGTTGAACGGATTCCACCAGCTCTTGTCAGCCTTCAGGCCCTTGTCCTTGAACGTGCTGTTGGGGAAGTTCTTGTCGAACACGCGCTGCGAGTCGTTCTTGAGTTCGGTCATGCCGAGCTTGTCGTAGGACTGCACCATCAGGTAGAGCGCTTCTTCGGTGGCGGGGGCGCCCTCGAAGTCGGTGATGACGGTCTGCGCGCGGTTCGCCGCGGCGATGTAGGCGCCGCGCTCGTAGTAGTAGCGGGCCACGTGGACTTCGTTCATGGCGATGGTGTTGACCAGCCACGCAACGCGCTTTTCGGCGTCCGGGGTGTACTTGCTTTCCGGGTAGCGCTTGATCAGGTCGTTGAACGCGTCGTAGGAAGCGCGCAGGCCCTTCGGGTCGCGCTCGGCCGGATCCTGGCCGGTGATGCTGCTCATGAAGGCGCTGGCGGGCGTGAAGTTGATCAGGCCTTTCAGATACAGCGCGTAGTCGGTGCCGGGGTGGTTCGGGTAGAGCTGCTGGAAGCGGTCGATCGCGGCCAGGGCCTGTTCGTTTTCACCGTCCTTCCAGTTGACGTAGGCCAGTTCAAGCAGGGCCTGCTGGGCGTAGACGCCGAACGGGTAGCGGCTTTCGATGGCGGTCAGTCGCTCGCGGGCTTCCTTCCAGCCGCCCGACGAGATTTCGGCCTTGGCGTCGGCGTAGAGCTGTTCAGCGCTCCAGTTGGTGGTCTTGTCGTACTTGCTGTTGGTCGAACCGCAACCGGCGATCGCGATGACGGCAAATAGCGCGATAACCACGCGCAAAACCGACCCGCTTCGGGAGGCGGGGTTCAAGGGAGCTGCGGAGTGGTGAATCACGAGAATCGTATCCTTGGTGTTAGCATGGCAGGCTGATTATATGATTTGTCTCCATGTCTGATACAGCCACCCCCGCAGATCTCGTTTCCGACGATGAACTCCTGGGCTTTCCCGGCGAATCCTCCGGTGAAAACCAGCGGGGCGAGCCGCAACTTGTAACGGTGCCGTCGGGCACGCGCGCCGATAGGCTCGACAAGGTGCTGGCGGGGTTGTTGCCGGATCATTCCCGCAGCCGCCTGCAAGGCTGGATCGAGGCTGGCAACGTACAGGTGAATGGCGCGCCTGGCAAGGTCCGCCAGACCGTCGGCCCGGGCGACGAGATCGCCGTCTGGGCCCAGCCCGCGCCGGAAGCCCTGGCGTTCGCGCCGGAGGCGATCGATTTTCCCGTGGTGGATGAAAGCCCCGACTGGATCGTGGTGAACAAACCGGCCGGCCTGGTGGTGCACCCTGGCGCCGGCAACTGGAGCGGCACGCTGCTCAACGGCCTGCTGCACCGGTATCCGGAACTGGCCCAGGTGGCGCGCGCCGGCATCGTTCACCGGCTGGACAAGGATACGTCCGGCCTGATGGTGGTGGCGCGCAACGAAATCGCCCAGACGCACCTGGTGCGCCAGCTGCAGGCGCGCAGCATGGGCCGCGAATATGTGGCGCTGGCGCATGGCTGGCTGGCCGCCGCCGGCAAGGTCGACCGCCCGATCGGGCGCGATCCGCGGGTGCCGGTGCGCATGAGCGTCGAACGGCCGGTGGCGCCCAAGCCGGCCGTCACCCACTACGCGCCCGCGCGACGCGGCCAGATCGATCCCGGCGGCCGCGCCACCGAAGTGGTCTGTCGCCTGGAGACCGGCCGCACCCACCAGATCCGCGTGCACCTGGCCAGCCTCGGCCATCCGCTGCTGGCGGATACGATCTACGGTGGCAAGAACATCGCGGGCGCGCAGCGGCAGATGCTGCATGCCCGCGCCCTGCATTTCGACGATCCGGGCGGGCGTGGCGAGGTCCAGTTCGCCGCCCCCGTGCCGGCGGACATGACCCTGGTCCAGGAAGCGATCGCATGGAACGCGTGATTGAAGGCTTGCCCGTCGTGACCGGCCCCGCCTGGGCCGGCGTCAACTATTTCTGCACCACCCGGGCCGGCGGCGTGGGCGTTGCCCCGCATGACACCCTCAACCTGGGGCGCCGTGCCGGCGATGATCCCGACACCGTGGCAGAGAACCGCCGCCGCTTGCGGGCCGCGCTGCCGGCCGAACCCTTATGGCTGCGCCAGGTGCATGGCAGCGAGGTGGTCGATGCCGACGCGGCCGGCCTGCCCGACGAACCCGCGCTGGACGCCAGCGTCACCGCGCAACCGGGCCGCGTGCTGGCCGTGATGGTGGCGGACTGCCTGCCGGTGGTCATTGCCGACGCGGGCGGGCGGGTCCTGGGCACGGCGCATGCCGGCTGGCGCGGCCTGTCTGGCGGCGTGCTGGAGCACACCCTGGCGGCGATGCGCGCCAAGGCGCCGCATGCCACCGCGTGGCGCGCCTGGATCGGCCCCGGTATCGGGCCGGACGCCTTCGAGGTCGGGCGTGACGTGCTGGACGCCTTCATGGCCGATGACCCCGCCGCCGAACGGTATTTCCGGCCGCGCCCGGGCGTGCCTGGCAAATGGCTGGCCGACCTGGCCGGACTGGCGCAATTCCGTCTGCGCCGCGCCGGCGTGCAGGACATCAGCCTGAGCGGGCTGTGCACGGTGGCGGACGCGGAGCGGTTCTTTTCCTACCGGCGCGACGGCGAGACCGGCAGGATGGCCTTGCTGGCCTGGCTCGATCCGGTTTGATCCCGCGCAAAGCGGCCGCACGCGCGGGCGGGCGGCCCTGGCTGCCTCATTGAATACCCGCATTGACAGCCCTGGACCCGACATGCAACATCAATCGGGAAGTCTCGATAACAAGGTGTCGAAGTGAATGCCAATCTCTCCGCTTCAGGGCCTCTTCCGGTGAGCGTGGCTCCGGACGTCCTGGCCGATATCCAGGCTGAATTCTCGCGCGAATGGCAGCGGCTGTGTGATGATGCCCGCCGCGGCGCGCTGGCCCCGCCGGCCGACCGCCGTTTCGGCGGCGAGGCCTGGGCGGCCAGTGGCCAGCATCTGCTGATGGCGCACACCTATCTGCTGTCGGCCCGGGCCATGTCGCGCATGGTCGATGCGGCCCAGGTCAGCGAACCGATGCGCGATCGCCTGCGTTTCTCGATCATGCAGTGGGTCGACGCGTTGTCGCCGTCGAACTTCCTGGCCTTGAATCCGGATGCCCAGCAGTCCATCGTCGAAAGCGCCGGCCGCGCCCTGAACGAAGGCCTGGCGAACCTGCTCGGCGACGTCAAGAAAGGCCGCATCACCCAGACCGACGAAACCCAGTTCGAGATCGGCCGCAACGTGGCCGTGACGCCCGGCGACGTGGTGTTCGAAAATGCGCTGTTCCAGCTGATCCAGTACAAGCCCGCCACCGCCACGGTGCACGAGCGGCCGCTGGTGATCGTGCCGCCGAACATCAACAAGTTCTATATCCTCGACCTGCAACCCGACAACTCGTTCGTGCGCCACGCGGTCGAGCAGGGCTTCACGGTGTTCCTGATCTCCTGGCGCAACCCGCTGGCCAGTGATACCGACGGCATCGATCGCGCGACCTGGTCCGACTACCTCGACGACGCGGTGCTGCAGGCCCTGCGCGTGGCCAGCGACATCTCCGGCCAGCCGCAGGTCAACGCGCTCGGCTTCTGTGTCGGCGGCACCATGCTGGCTTCGGCGCTGGCGCTGGCCGAAGCGCGCGGCGAACATCCGGTCGCGGCGCTGACCTTGCTGACCTCGCTGCTCGATTTCCACGACACCGGCATCCTGAATGTCTTCGTCGACGAGGCGCACGCGTTGCTGCGCGACCATCAACTGGGCAACGGCGGGCTGATGCCCGGGCGCGACCTGGCCACCACCTTCTCGTTCCTGCGCCCCAACGAACTGGTCTGGAACTACGTCGTCGGCAACTACCTGAAAGGCCAGAAGCCGCCGGCCTTCGACCTGCTTTTCTGGAACGGGGACAGCACCAACCTGCCCGGGCCGTTCTTTTCCTGGTACTTCCGCAACACCTATCTCGAAAACAATCTCAAGGTGCCGGGACGGGCCCAGGCCGCCGGGCTGCCGCTGGACCTGACGCGCCTGTCGATGCCGGCGTATATTTTCGGTTCGCGCGAAGACCATATCGTGCCGTGGGTGTCGGCCTATGCCTCCACCCAGGTGCTGCGCGGGCCGCAACGCTTCGTGCTGGGCGCCTCGGGCCATATCGCCGGGGTGGTGAATCCGCCCGCCAAGAAGCGCCGCAGCTATTGGGTGGCGGACAATATGGGCGGCGCAGGCCAGCCATTGCCGGGCGATCCCAACGCCTGGCTGGCCCAGGCGCAGGAAAAGCCGGGCAGTTGGTGGCCCGATTGGGCCGCCTGGCTGGCCGGGCATTCCGGCAAGCAGGTCAAGGCGCGTGCAAAATCAGGTAACGCCCGGTACCGGCCGATAGAACCGGCGCCGGGCAGGTATGTGAAGGTCAGGGCTGCCTGAAGCCGCGCATGCGGTGGGCCCAGGCCAATAAGAAGTCAATCAACGAGGCGTCCGTCGCACACAGGAGGAAGTCCAATGAGCGGAAAACTGGCTTACGTTACAGGCGGGATGGGCGGGATCGGCACCTCTATTTGCCAACGCCTGGCCAAAGAGGGCTTTCGCGTCGTGGCAGGCTGCGGCCCGAGCCGCAATTACCAGCAATGGCTGGATGAACAGGCGGCGCAGGGATATACCTTCCATGCTTCCGTCGGCAATGTGTCCGACTGGGATTCCACCGTGGCCGCTTTCGAGCGTGTCACCGCGGAACTCGGCCCGGTCGACGTGCTGGTCAACAACGCGGGCATCACCCGCGACGGGCTGTTCCGCAAGATGACCGCCGATGATTGGCGCGCGGTCATCGACACCAACCTGAACAGCCTGTTCAACGTGACCAAGCAGGTCATCGACGGCATGGTCGAGCGCCAGTGGGGGCGCATCATCAACATCAGCTCGGTGAACGGACAGAAGGGCCAGTTCGGCCAGACCAACTACTCCACCGCCAAGGCCGGCATCCACGGCTTCACCATGGCGCTGGCGCAGGAAGTCGCCAGCAAGGGCGTCACCGTCAACACCATTTCGCCCGGCTACATCGGGACCGATATGGTGCGCGCCATTCGTCCCGACGTGCTGGAAAAGATCGTCGCCACCATCCCGGTGCGGCGCCTGGGCACGCCCGAGGAAATCGCCTCGATGACGGCGTGGCTGGCTTCGGACGAATCCGGCTTTTCCACCGGCGCGGACTTCTCGCTCAACGGCGGCCTGCACATGGGCTGACGCATCGCGGGTCGCCCGGCGGGCGGCCCTTTCGCGCCGCGGTGTCTCGGGGAGACGGCGCCGCGGCATTACACTTCACCCTATTCGAAGTCTTAGAGATCGCCCGATCCGGGGACAACCATGACGCAAGCACAAACCGGCGCCAGCCTGCGCCTGATTAAAAAGTACCCCAACCGTCGCCTGTACGACACTCGGACCAGTACCTACATCACCCTGGCGGATGTCAAGCAACTGGTCCTGGCCAACGAGGAATTCCAGGTCGTCGACGCCAAGAGCGCCGAAGACCTCACGCGCAGCATCCTGCTGCAGATCATTCTCGAAGAAGAAAGCGGCGGCATGCCCATGTTCTCGTCGAACATGCTGTCGCAGATCATCCGTTTCTACGGCCACGCGATGCAGGGCATCATGGGTTCCTACCTGGAAAAGAACATCCAGGCCTTCATGGAAATCCAGCAGCGCATGGCCGAACAGTCCAAGGGCCTGTATGGCAGCCAGTTCGGTCCCGAGGCCTGGACCCAGTTCATGAACGTGCAGACGCCGATGCTGCAGAACATGATGAACAACTACATCGACCAGAGCAAAAACCTGTTCGTGCAGATGCAGGACCAGATGCAGGACCAGACCCGCGCCATGTTCTCGAACTTCCCGTTCACCCCCGGGGGCTCGCAGGGCGGCGGACGCAAGTCCTAACCGCAACGTCCGACCGCGGCGATGCCGCGGATCCGACTGTCGACCGGCCGGCGTGGCGTTGTTGCCCGCCGGTTTTGTTTTGCTTGATTGGACGCAACAATCCGCGGATTTCGGACTTATCTGATTCAGGGAGGTGTCAGATTTTTCCGTTACATTAATACAAACGGTTCTTGTTTATGTTTTTAGGATCCGTCGTTTCAATCGAGCTTCGAGGATGACCCACATGATGAAGAAAGCCTTGGCCCTGGCCATTGTCGCTTTGAGCGTGTCCGCCGCCCAAGCGGCTGAATACCCCATCGGCAAGCCCGTGGAAAAGGGCGGCATGGAAATCGGTGCGGTCTACCTGCAGCCGATCGAAATGGACCCCCCGGGCATGATGCGCCCCGCCAAGGATTCCGACATCCACCTCGAGGCCGACATCCACGCCACGGCCGGCAATCCCACCGGCTTTCCCGAAGGCGAATGGATGCCCTACCTGGTCGTCAAATACGAAATCCAGAAGGTCGGCAGCCAGAACGTGCAGAAGGGCACCTTCATGCCCATGGTCGCCAACGACGGCCCGCACTACGGCGAGAACATCAAGCTGGAAGGCCCGGGCAAGTACAAGCTGAAGTACACCATCCTGCCGCCGACCGCCGACAAGATGAGCCACTTCGGCCGCCACATCGACAAGGAAACCGGCGTGGGCGACTGGTTCCAGCCGTTCGACCTGGAATACGAATTCGTCTATGCCGGCACCGGCAAGAAGGGCGGCTACTGATCGTGCGAATCGCGCGCCCTCTGCTCCGCATCTGCGCCGCGCTGTCGATCGGCCTGGCGTGCCTGGCCGGCATGGCGCCCGCGCAAGCGGACGAGCTGCCCACGTTCACGCTGACGTTCAAGCCCAACGGCACCTTTGAACCGGCCACGCTGGAAGTCCCTGCCGGCCGTTTCAAGATCGAACTGATCAACGAAAGCAACGAGCCGGTCGAGTTCGAAAGCATCCCGCTGCGCAAGGAAAAGGTGCTGGGTCCCGGCGTCAAGTCGTTCGTGGTCATCACCATCTCGCGTCCCGGCGAGTATCCCTTCTTCGATGACTTCCACCAGGCGGTGAAAGGCACGCTGGTCGTCAAGCCCAAGGAATAGGCAGCCGCAATACATGGAACAGGTTCTTTTCATCGTCTGGCGCGAAAGCGTCGAAGCCATGCTGGTGGTGGGCATCCTGTACACCTGGCTGCGCTCGACGCCCGAAGGCAAACGCGGACTGAAATATCTGTGGGGCGGCGTGGGCGCCGGACTGGCGCTGGCCGTGGCGCTGGCGTTGGTGCTGCTGGGCGTATCTTCGTGGCTCAGCGACGAAGGCCAGGAATGGTTCCAGGCCATCATGTCGCTGGCGGCGTGCGCGCTGGTGGTGCAGATGGTCGTGTGGATGAAAAAGCACGGTCGCACGCTCAAGGGCGAGCTTGAAAGCGGCGCCCGCTCGTCGATGGCCAATGACAACTGGTGGGGCCTGTTCGTGCTGGTGGCCATCGCCGTGGCCCGCGAGGGCAGCGAAACCGTGGTGTTCCTGTACGGCACCGTGGCGGCCGGCGAAGGCGGCGGCAACATGCTGATGCTGGCGCTGGCCGGCGTGGCCGGCTTCGTGGTGGCGCTGCTGACCTTCTGGCTGCTGCAGCTGGGCGGCAAGCTCATCACCTGGCGCCGTTTCTTCCGCGTGACCGAAATCCTGTTGCTGCTGCTGGCGGGGGCGCTGCTGGTGGGCGGCCTGGATCACCTGATTTCGCTGGACGTGCTGCCGACCATCATCGATCCGGTCTGGGACAGCTCGTGGCTGCTCAGCGACAGCACCGGTTTCGGCAAGGTTCTGGCTGATTTTGCCGGCTATCGTGCGCTGCCGGCCCTGATTTCGGTATTGTTGTGGGTTGCTTACTGGATCGTGGTGTGGGCGCTGCTGCGCTGGGTGGGCGGCAAGCCCGCGCCGGTGGCGGCGCGCGCCACCTCTTGAGCACGGACTCCGACGTATTGATCGGACTGAATTAATGAAGGTTTGACCATGGCAGCTGCACTCGGGAGGGCGACCTCCCGTATCGCCGACTTTCTCCGAGACCATGCCCCTCTGTTGCGCAAGCTGCAGTGGGGCATTGTTGCGATATACGCTTTCCTCCTGATCATTCCGGCCATCATGCCCCTGCCGGACAACTCGGCGTCGGTATTCAACAACCTGACCATCGTGGCCCAGTTCGCCTTCTGGGGCGTATGGTGGCCGTTCGTGCTGATTTCCATGCCGATCCTGGGACGCGCCTGGTGCGGCTGGTTCTGTCCGGAGGGCATGCTCACCGAATGGGCCAGCGAACGCGGCCAGGGGCATGCCATTCCCAAGTGGATGCGCTGGGGGGGCTGGCCGTTCGTGGCCTTCGCCCTGACCACCATCTACGGACAATTGGTCAGCGTCTACCAGTATCCGCTGGCGGTGCTGGCGGTGCTCGGCGGCTCCACCGCGGCGGCCATGGTCGTCGGCTGGCGCTACGGCCGCAGCAAGCGGGTCTGGTGCAAATACCTCTGTCCGGTCAACGGCGTCTTCAATCTGCTGGCCAAGCTGGCGCCGTGGCACTTCAAGGTCGACGAGGAAAAGTGGCGCCATCCGGTTATCCGCATCGAGCCCATCAACTGTGCGCCGCTGGTGCCGTTGCGGCACATGAAGGGCGCCGGCGACTGCCATGTATGCGGCCGTTGCAGCGGTTATCGCGGCGCCATCGCACTGACGCCGCGCTCGCCCGAGGAAGAGGTCGTCAGCGTCACCGATGGCGAACCGTGGCAGACCGCGCTGCTGTGCTTCGGCCTGATGGGCATCGCCATGGGCGCCTTCCTCTGGAGCGCCAGCCCCTGGTACGTGACCGCCAAGCAGTGGGCCGCGACCTGGCTGGTCGAGCACGACATCATGTGGCCGCTGCTGGACAACGCGCCGTGGTTCATCCTGACGCACTATCCGGAAGTGAACGACAGCTTCTCGTGGCTGGATGGCGCGGGCATCCTGATGTTCGTGGTCGGCGCCACCGTGTGCGTGGGCGGCGCCACCTTCCTGTCATTGTGGATCGCCGACCGGTTGGCGCCGGCCGCTCCGGTCATCGGTCAGGAAGCGAACCGCTGGTTCCGTCCGGGCCTGCACAAGCTGGCCCAGGGGTTGATTCCTTCGGCCGGCATCGGCGTGTTCCTGGGCCTGTCCGCCACCACCATCAACCTGCTCAAGCACGAAGGCGTGCGCGCCGCCTGGGCGGCGCCGGTGCGCTTCACGCTGCTGACGCTGGCGGTGCTGTGGACCTTGCGCCTGTTCGCGCGCCTGTTGAACCAGCGTCCGGTCGGCGTGTTCAGGAAGACCGCGGCATGGCTGGTGCTGGCCGCCGGGCTGGCGCCTTTCTGTTGGTCCTGGGTGCTGTTCTTCGCCATCTGGTAAAGCCCGCAAGATAACAAGCAAGCAGGCGAAGAAACCGCGGCGTCACGCGCGGGAAATATCGCGCGCCATTTCCCGCATCCGCGGTGGCGCTTGAATTTGTACGACCATTTAACAATTACGTACGCTGGTAATTCGTTGCTACTCTGGCTCCGCGCAATCAAGGAGCAGAGATGCGGTGCGGTCGTCGCGGTGAGCTGTTGTTTTTCCTGGGGCCAGGGTTTCTGGTTCTCGCCGCCGTCGTTTCACCGGTTTTCGGCGCCTCGGTGCCCGAGGCGCCGACACCGCCAGCACTCTCCATCGATGCCCGCGAGCAGTTGCGCCAGCAAGAGCGTGAACGTGTCCTGCAACAGCAGAATACCCCGCGGGTCGACGAGCGCCTTCCTCGTCCTGAAGCCTCCCCATCCGATTATCCCGCCGATGAAAGCCCTTGCTTCGTCATCGATGCCCTGCGGCTGAGCGGCGATTCCGCCGCCAACTTTCAATGGGCGCTCGATGCCGCCGCCGACACAATAGGCCACTGCCTGGGCGGCCAGGGCATCACGGCGGCCATCAACCGGGTGCAGAACGCCATTCTGGCCAAAGGCTACGTCACGACACGCGTGATGGCGCGCGAGCAGGACCTGACCCGCGGCCTTCTGACGTTGACGCTGCTGCCCGGTCGCGTTGGCGATATCCGCTTCGACCAGCCAGTGTCGTGGCGCGGCCGGTTATGGAATGCCATCCCGGCATCGTCCGGCGATATTCTCAATCTGCGCGATATCGAGCAGGGCCTGGAGAATCTCAAGCGAGTCCCCAGCGCGGCCGCCGATATCCGGATCACGCCAGGGCAGCGCGAGGCCACCAGCGACCTGTTGGTGAGTTGGCAGGAAAGCCGACCCATCCGGCTGAGCCTCGGCCTGGACGATAGCGGTTCGGATAGCACCGGGCGTTACCTGGGCTCGGCCACCCTGGCCGTGGATGCTCCCTTCGCGCACAACGATCTGTTCTACGCCAACGTCGGCAGGGATCTGTTCCAGCATGCGCCGCTCGGTAACCGTTCACATGCCTTGAACTACGTATTCCCGGTCGGTTATTGGGCCTACTCCGTCAATTACAACAACTACGCCTATCACCAGAACATCCCCAGCGCCAACGAAGTACTCCGGTACAGCGGAAAAAGCGCGAGCCTTCAGGCCGCCGTGTCACGGCTGGCATATCGCGACCAGTCCCACAAGACCACGCTCAACCTGCGTGTGTATCGCAAATACTCCACCAATGCCGTCAATGACATCGCCATCGAGCAGCAGCGGCGCCGCACGGCCGGATGGGAGTTCGGCGTCAACCAGCACAGCTATCTCGGAAGCGCCACGCTGGATGCGAACCTCGGCTGGCGCCACGGCACCGGCGCATTCGGCGCCCTCGCGGCGCCCGAGGAAGCGTCGCGTAGCGGCAGTGCCCGCGGCGGTGTGCTGTCGGGCGACGTAAGCCTCGATCAACCCTTCGCCTGGGGCAAGCAGCCTTGGCGGTATCTGGCGATCGTCCGGGGCCAATGGAGCCCGGACGCGCTGACGCCACAGGAACGCATGGCCATTGCCGGCCGTTATACGGTGCGCGGCTTTGACGGCGAGCAGACACTGTCCGGCGAGAACGGCCTGCTCTGGCGCAATGAACTGGCCTGGAACGGGCTTTCATCCAGCGATGCGCTGTATGTGGCTTTGGACTATGGGCGGGTAGGCGGCCAGGGCGCCCGATATCTGGTCGGACGCCAGTTGGCGGGCGCAGCCTTGGGCGTGCGGGGCGCGCTCTGGAAAAAACTTGGCTATGACCTGTTTGCCGGCGTGCCCCTCTACAAACCGCGTGATTTCCACACCGCGGCAATGACGATCGGATTCAGCATGAATCTGGAAATCTGATCCCGCTTTTTCAAAGACCTGGCTCATGCAATACCGCTACCGCTTCGCTTTCATCCTGTGGACCGTCTGGCTGGCGGGTTTGGTCATGCCTGGCAGGCCGGCGGCCGCGGACGGAATCGTTGCCGACGGCGCGGCGCCAACCGGGCAGCGCCCGCATGTGGCGACCACGCAGAATGGTCTGCCGCAAGTCAACATTGCCGCGCCCGATCAGGGTGGGTTGTCGCACAACCGGTACCTGCGGTTCGACGTGGATCGGCGTGGCGCGATTCTGAACAACGCGGCCACGATGACCTCCACCGGGTTGGCCGGGATGATCCAGGGCAATCCCAACTTCGGTCCGAACGGCGCCACGGCGCGTGTCATTCTCAATGAGATCAACAGCAGCAATCCCAGCATGCTGCGCGGCTTCATGGAGGTGGCGGGCGACAAGGCGCAGGTCATCGTGGCCAATCCGTCGGGCATTGTGTGCGATGGCTGCGGCACGATCAATGCGGGGCGCATGACGCTAAGCACCGGCAGTCCGCAGCGCAACGCCGACGGCAGCCTGGCGGGATTCCAGGTCGAGCGGGGCGTCGTGCGCATCGAAGGCGGCGGCCTGAACGGCGATGCGCGCCATGACACCGCCTATGTGGACATCCTGGCGCGCGCGGTCGAAATAAACGCCGGCGTCTGGGCCAGGGACGCCGTGTCGGTGATAGCGGGGCGCAACCGCGTTAGCGCCGATGCGAAAACGGTCGCGCCGCTGGGCGCTGAAGCCATGACGCCGCAACTGGCGATAGACATGGGCCAGCTGGGCGGCATGTACAGCGGCCACATCCGCATGATTGGCACTGAGGCCGGAGTGGGAGTGCGCAATCAGGGCGGGCATCTGCAGGCGGCGGGAACGCTGACGGTCAGCAGCGAAGGCAGGCTCAGCTGGCTATCCGGTTCCACCGAGGCAGTGACCCAGGCGGGCGGTGATATTTCCCTGGCCGCGCGGGACGGCCTCGAGCATCACGGCAAGCTGTATGGCGGCGGCGCGCTGTCGGTCGCAAGCCGGACCGGGAACATCGAACAATCCGGCACGCTGGCGGCCGCGGGTGACGTCCGGCTGACGGCCGGGCAGGGCATCCAGAGCCGCGGCAACCTGCTGGCCGGCAGCGACATCAACAGCTCGCTGACTCGGATGGCGGACCTGGTATTGACCAGCCAGCAGGACGTGCGGGCCAGCGGCAATCTGCTGAGTCGGAAATCAATCGATATAAAGGGCAACCGCATCGACCTGAGCCAGGGCACGCTTGCGGCAGACCAATTGCGTATCCACGCGCAAGACGGCGAGATCGCGCTGCGGCAAACCACGATCGACAGCCGCCGGTTGGCGTTGGACACCACCGGGGCCATCGATGCGCAACAGGCCAAGGTCCGAGCCGGCAGCTGGCGGGTCGGTGGCAACAGCCTGCTCAACCAGGCCGCCGTCTGGACCCAGGTGGAAGACGGAGAAAGCCGCTTCGCCTTGACGGGGGCGTTGGACAACAGCGGCGGCGTGATCGAAGCCCGCCAATTGGAGCTGGATGCCGGCTCCCTGGACAACCGACAGGGACGCCTGGTGATGCTCGGCGGTGGCGCATCACATGGGCGCATCGCTGGCCTGCTGGATAACCGCGGCGGCGAACTGGGCGGCAATGGTGACCTGGCGCTGAGCGCCGCAAGCATGGATAACCGGTCCGGCATGATCTCCAACGCGGAGTCGCTGGACGTTGTGTCAGGTGGTGATTTCCATAACGGCGAAGGCACGCTGCGGGTTGGCAAGGGGCTGAAATTGAATGCCCAGGGCGTGCTCGACAATGCCAGCGGAATGATTGCCGCCGCGCAGGTCGATGTGACGGCGCAGCGCGTCCGCAATAGGCAAGGGCAGCTCATTGGCCAGGGCGACCTGCGCCTGACGGCGCGGCAGGCGCTGGATAACGCGCAGGGCTGGCTCGAAGCCGGGCGGACACTGTCGGTCCAGGCAGGCGGCCATTGGGATAACCGCGACGCGACCGCCCTGGGAGGCGAGCAGGTCCGGGTGACGGTGGACGGGCTCGATAACACCGCCGGAAGGCTGCAATCGGGCGGTGACCTGCGCCTTGGCACCTTCCACGATCTCGTCAACCGGCAGGGCATCCTGACGGCCGGGCAAGCGCTGACCTGGCAGGGCGGCGCGGCAAGCCTGCTCGACAACGGCGCGGGCTCGCTGCAAAGCGGCGGCGCCATGTCGTTGACGGGAGGAGCGCTGCGCAATCTCCACCAAGGCGTCGTCCTGAGCCAGCAGGCGTTGGCGTTGACGCTGGACGGAACGCTGGACAACCAGGGCGGCATGCTGACCGGCCACGGCCAGACGGCGGTTCGTGCCGGGCAGTTGCGCAATGCGCAAGGCAGCATCCAGTCGCTCGCCAGCCTGGATCTCTGGTTCGCGGGCGCGTTGGACAACCGCGATGGCCGTATTTTCAGCCGCGAAAGCCAGCGGTTGCATGCGCAGGACATCCTCAATACGCAAGGGTGGATGGGCAGCCAGGGGGAGTGGTCCGCCGTCGGTGGCGCGTTCAGCAATCGGGACGGGTCGATACAGACGCTGGGCGACGCCACGCTTGCCGCGAATGCCCTGGACAACGGCAAGGGCGCGCTGCGGTCGGCCGCAAATCTGACGCTGCGCGTTGCGCAGGACATCGATAACCAGGCCGGCGACATCAGCGTCGGGGGGCGGCTGGACGTGCAAGGCGCCGAGGCGGGCGCCCGCGCCGGCGCCCTCAATAACGCCGCGGGGCGGATATCGACCGGCGCGGGATTGGCGCTGGCCGCGCAAGGCCTGGATAACACGCGGCAGGGCCTGATTCACAGCGAGCGCCAACTGCGGCTCGACCTGGGCGAATCGCTGGACAACCGCGACGGCCACGTGCAAAGCGGCGAGGCCTTGCAACTCGATGCGCGACAGGTGCTGAACGAAGGCGGCGCAATCGACAGCCAGCGCGAGCTCGATCTACGCATTGCCGGACGATTGGGCAATGACCGTGGAGCCGTGCGCAGCAATGGTGATCAGCGGATCGTTGCTGCCCGGGTCGGCAATCGGGCTGGCGTTTTCAGCAGCCGGGGCGGGCTGGCCGTGGTCGCCGATCACCTGAACAACGCCGATGGCATGTTCATCAGCCAGGGGGCGGGCGACTACCGCGTTGCCATGCTGGATAACCGGCAAGGCAAGATGCACAGCGGCGATGCCCTGACGCTGAACAGCGAGCAACTGGACAATCAGGCCGGCCAGCTGGTTGCCACCAGGACATTCCTGCTCGATGCGGCGCGGCTGGACAACAGCGGGCGCGGCAACATCACCAGCCAGGAGCGGCTGAACATCACGGCAGACTGGTTGAACAATAGCGATGGCGGCCTGTTGCTGGGGGCAATCCATACCGGCGTGGCGGCCCGCTCGGTGGACAACACGTCGGGACGTTTGCAGAGCGTCGGCAGCCTCACGCTGTCGGGACTGGCGAGCCTGGACAATCGACAGGGCAGCATCCAGGCCAACGGGGCGCTGCGGATCCAGGCGGACGAAGCGGATTCGCCTTCCGCGCTGTTCCTGTTCAACCAGGACGGGTTGGTGGAAAGCGCTGGCACGCTGGCCATCGATGCCCATGCCCTGGACAACCGGGCGGGCACCCTGCGCAGCCAGGACGCGCTGTCCCTTTCGATCGGGCAGGACTACACCCACCAGGCCAGTGACACGATCAGCAGTAATGCCCAGGTCACGCTTGCCGTGGATGGCACGTTGACCAACCAGGCCGAATGGCTGTTGCCGGGCGATCTTGTCGTGCACTCCACGCACTTGACCAACCAGGGATCCCTGGCGGCCAGGCACTTGCAAGTGACGACGGGCGCCTTGCGCAACCAGGGGCGGCTGGAAGCCGACCGCATTGCGCTCGATGTCGATACGCTGGACAACGCCGCGAGCGTGATGGGCGATGACGTCGCCGTGCGTGGCCGCGTGATCGACAACCATGGCCGCGATGGCGTGGTCGCCGCGACGCAGCAGCTGTCGTTGCAGGCCCGGGAACGGTTGAGCAACCGGGACGGCAGCCTGCTGTATAGCGGCGGCGCGCTGAACCTGGGCAGCGGCGACCTGCTGGAGAACCGTGCAAGCGTCATTGAAGCCGATGGCGACGTGGCGATCGAAGCCAAGCGCCTGGAGAACCTGCGCGAAGGCCTGGTGATCGCCCGGGACGCGCAGACAGATCCCGCCACCAAGTGGCAACGCTACAACTACTACTGGCGTTCCTACGGCTCCAAGGTCAACCCCGACCTGAGCAGCGTGGCGCCCACCACGCAACGCCTGACCTTCCAGGACGAGGATGCCGCCAAAAGCAACCCGTACGGCACCCTGTTGGCGATCGATGCGCCGGCCAAACGCGCACAGCTGCGGGTCCGCAACCGATGGGGGAAGCTGACCGACCTATGGGTCAACTATCTGGCGTTGGTGCCTGGCGCGGATGGCAGCTATGCCATGACCTTCTACGAAACGCGCGGGCATCGGCAGGGCCTCGTGCCGACGCCGTATCAAAACACCGTCTGGCGCGAGTTCGACTGGGGGCGCCTGGAACAGTGGGATCCGGAAAGGCACGTCGATATTGCCGCCGCGCCTTTCGTGACCGATTACAGCAATTTCCGCGAGCGCACCGTCACCAGCACCGTCACGCGCGACAGCCTGGTATCCGAAGGCACGGGCGCCCGCATCCTGGCGGGCGGCGACATGGCGTTGCGCATCTCCGGCAGCCTGCTGAACGACGCCAGCGTCATCACCGCAAACGGCAACCTCGATATCCCTGATGACGGCGTGGTCGACAACCGCGGGTATTCGGTGAATGAGCGGCGCCAGGAGATCATTGTCGACCACTACGACAAGGATACGGTGCACTGGTATCCGACCTTCAATCGCGACGTCACCACGGCGCTGAGTACCGTCGATGGAATCATCAGCGGCAATGGCAACGTCACCATCCGCGGCGCCAGTATCACCAACACCACAGTCGCGCAGGCGCAGATCAGCGACGTGGCCGCCGCATTCGAGGCGGTGCAGGCCGAACGCGCCGAATGGGAGCGCAACCCGCTGGCGGTCACGGTGCCGGACGCGGACCGCATCGACGGCGATACACAATTGGCGAGCGACCGTCCGCTCCTGCCCGCCGAACAGGCGTTGACGCAGAAGCGGCATTTGCGCCGCGTGGCGACCTCGATCCCGGACAACGGCCTGTTCCGCCAGCCCGCGGCCCAGGACAGCCCATACCTGGTCGTGACCGATGCCCGCTTCACCAGCCGCAGCGGATTCATCAGCAGTGATTATCTGCTGAAGCAGGTCGGGTTTGATCCGGCGCGGGCGCACAAGCGCCTGGGGGATGGCTTCTACGAACAGCGGCTGGTGCGGGAACAGGTGCTGCAATTGACCGGGCGGCCGTCCGTGCGCGGTGAAAGCGCGATGGACCAGTACCAGGCGTTGATGGCCAATGGCGCAAAAACGGCGCAAGACCTGCAACTGGTGCCAGGCGTGGCCTTGACGCCTGCCCAGATCGCGGCGCTGCAGCAGGATATCGTGTGGATGGTGAGCGAATCGGTCGATACCGCTACCGGTCCGCAGACCGTATGGGTGCCCAAAGTCTACCTGGCCGCATCCACGCTGCGCCTCACTGGCGATGGCGCGCTGGTTGGCGGCGGCGCCCTTCAGCTGTCGGCAGGCAGCGTCGATAACGCGGGCAATCTCTTCGCCGACCGGGCGCTCGGGATCGATGCCGACCAGTTCCTGCATCGAGGCGGTGATATCAAGGCCGACCGCATCGATATACAGGCGGATCACCTGGCGATCAGCAGCAATCTGCAGGACGCGTTGCGCCAGGCCAGCATGAGCGCCACCGACATTGCCTTGAGTGGCGGTGACATCCGTTTGCGGGGCGCCAGGCTGGACGCCACGCACGACTTGAACCTGAGCGCGCGTGACAGCCTGGACATCGGCGTCGCGCAGAGCCGCCACACTGCCAGCGTCGACGTGATTTCCGGCGCCATGGGCAACCGCACCCGTTCGGGCATGGAAACCGCCGGCCAGCGGGTGGCGCAAGTCAGCGGCGAATGGCAGCAGTCGCAGGGCAGCGGCCTGAAGGCGGGCAACAACGTCAGCGTGACGGCGGGGCGGGATCTGGTCCTGCAGGGCAGCCAGGTCGCGGCGGGCGGTTCGGCGCACTTGCAGGCCGAGGGCGATGTGCGGTTGTCGGCGGCCTCCACCACCAACACGACCCGGCTCAAGGCCGGCAGCAGCACGTCTTCGGTCGACAACCAGCGGGAAGAGCAGCGCTTGAGCCTGGCGAGCGTGAGCGGTGATAAAGGCGTCACGGTGCTGGCGGGCAATGCCGCCGTGCTGGAAGGCGCGCAGGTCGACAGTCGGCAGGGACACATAAGCCTGGAGGCCAACGACGTCTCCGTCGGCAGCGCGCGTCGGCGAGTGACCGATCGGGACGTCGAGCATACGCGTGACGGCAAGACCAAAGGCTGGCGCGAGATGGAATCGTCGCGCAATGAAGCCACTGGCAGCACGCTCAGCGGCCAGGATGGCATAACGATCGTCGCCCGCACTGGCGATATCGCCGTGAAGGCCAGCACGCTGCACAGTGAGCAGGGGGATCTCGCCCTGCAGGCGCGGCAGGATGTGCGGATCGCCAGCAGCACCGAGAGCGAGACGCGGCAGTCGCGGGAACACGCCGAGAAAAAAGGCTTCCTGCGCAAAAGTAGCAGCGATACGGTCAAGGACGACCGCATGACGCGCGAGGCCGGCAGCGTGCTGAGCGGAGATCGGGTCAGCATCGTGGCGGGCAATGACCTGACGGTGACCGGTTCGGCCATTGTCGGCGACCGCGACGTCAATCTGCGCGCAGGGCGCGACGTCGATATTTCAGCGGCCACCGAAACCGAATCCCACTACCTGCTGGAAAAGAAGAAAAAGAGCGGACTGCTGGACAGCGGCGGCATCGGCTTCACCCTCGGCAACCAGTCCTCGCGCCACGAAGCGGACGAGCACGGCGTCATCCAGAGCCAGAGCGCCAGCACCATAGGCAGTACCCAGGGCAACGTGACCATCACTGCGGAAAACCGCGTGCATGTCCGCGGCGCCGACCTGGTGGCGGGGACGGACCTGGACATCACTGGCGACAGCGTGCGTATCGACCCGGGCTATGACGAGCGTACCCGCCACGAGACCTTTGAATCGAAACAACGCGGCCTGACCATCGCGCTGTCGGGAACGGTGGGCAGCGCGCTCAACACCGCGGTCAGCGCGGCTCGGCAGGCCGGGCAAGAGAGCGACGGGCGGTTGCGGGCGCTGCAGGGCGCCAAGGCGGCGCTGTCCGGCGTCCAGGCCGCGCAGGCGCTGGAGCGGGACGATCTGCAGACGCAAGCCGCCGATGCAAAAAACACCGCGGCAGGCCTGAGCGCCGGCGACAAGGATGCGGCGCAGGGGGCGACCAACACGATCGGCGTCAACATTTCCTATGGCAGCCAGTCGTCCAAAACCGAAACGCGCAGCGAGAGCCGGCGCGCGCAGGGCAGCACGCTGAATGCGGGGCGGGATATCTCGATCACCGCCACCGGCGCGGGCAGGGGGGCCGACAGCGGCGATGTCGTGTTGGCCGGCACCCAGGTCAAGGCCGGCGGTGACGTGCTGCTTTCGGCCGACCGCGATATTGAATTGCTGTCGGCGCGGAACGTCGAGCGCATCGACGGCACAAGCGGCAGCCACGGCGGCAATGTCGGCATTGGCATCGGCGCGGGCGCCGGGGGCTACGGCATCAATGTATCGGCCGGCGTCAATGCGGGCAAAGGCCGCGAAAAAGGACGTGGGCTGACCCATACCGAGACCACGCTGGACGCGGGCGGCACGGTGATGTTGGCCAGCGGTCGGGACACGCTGCTCAAGGGCGCGCAGGTCGGCGGTGAATACATCGAGGTCAACGCCGACCGCAATCTGACGTTGCAGAGCGAGCAAGACAGCGACCATTATTCCGCGCGCCAGCGCGACATCAGCGCGGGAGGCAGCTTCAGCTTCGGCTCGATGAGCGGCACGGCGAACATCAGCGCCAGCCAGGACAAACTCCGCAGCGACTTCGATTCGGTCAAGGAGCAGACGGGCCTGTTCGCGGGCCGGGGCGGCTACGACATCAACGTGGGCCATCACACCCAGCTGGATGGCGCGGTGATCGCAAGCACGGCCGGCCCGGACCAGAACCTGCTGGATACCGGCACGCTGGGTTGGCGCGACATCGACAACCGGGCGGACTTCCAGGCGCGGCACAGCGGCGGTTCGATGGGAACCGGCGGGCCGGTGGGCAAGGACCTGTTGACCAATGCGGCCGGCGGCATGTTGTCCGGCGCCAATCACGGCGGGCATGCGTCGGGCACCACCCTGGCGGCGGTGAGCGAAGGCGGTTTACGCGTGCACGACCAGGCCAACCAGCGCCAGGACGTGGCGGAACTGAATCGTGACGCGGCGCACGCGAACGACGGCAGCATCAGCCCGATCTTCAACAAGGAGAAAGAGCAGAACCGTCTCAGGCAAGTGCAGCTGATCGGCGAGATCGGCAGCCAGTCGATGGACGTCATCCGCACGCAGGGCGATATCGCGGGCCTGAAGGCGCAGACGGACCCGAAGGCGCTGGCCGAGGCGAGGGCACAGCTGGGCAAGGAGGGCCGGCTCTACACCGATGCGGACGTGATGGACAGGGCGTACGCCAATGCCATGAAGCACTATGGCACTGGCAGCGACCTGCAGAAAGCGGCGCAGGCGGTGACCGGCGCGCTGACGGCGCTGGCGGGCGACAACCTGGCCGGCGCTTTGGGCAGCGCCGCCGCGCCCTACCTGGCGACCGAAATCAAGCGGCGGATCGGCGAGGACAATCCCGCGGCCAACGCCATGGCGCACGCGGTGCTGGGCGCGGTGACGGCGCAGTTGAACGGCCAATCGCCGCTGGCCGGCGGCCTGGGCGCGGGCGGCGGCGAACTGGCGGCGCGGGTGATCGCGCGGCAGCTGTTTCCGGGCAAAGACCCCGACGCGCTGAGCGAAACCGAGAAGCAGCAGGTAAGCGCGCTGAGCCAGTTAGCGGCGGGAATCGCGGGTGGCCTCGCCACGGGGGATGCGGCCGGCGGGGTGACTGGCGCGCAGGCGGGCAGGAACGCGGTCGAGAATAACTTCCTAGATGTTGCCCAGTTGGAAGACTTCGCGCATCGGGCGAAGGTCGGCACAGGGGAAGAACGCCAGAAAGTCATTCAAGACATGGTGGATACCAATGTCCGCCAGCAGGATGAGATAAAGGAAGTCTGCGCCAAGTCACCTCAGCAATGCCAGCAACGATATGGCTATTTGCTTGACGAGTGGGAGTTGTTCGACGACACGATAAAAAGGCTGGCGAAGGACAAATCGCTACCTGATGATTTTCGCGACTATATGCCGGCGGTGTACATGTCGGACGTGGACGCGGGAGGGATTGTTGCCGAGCACGGTTGGACCAAGCGTTTTGAAGCCATGGGGTTTGATGCCGATACGGCACGGGTGATGGCTGCGACGCTGCCGGCGGTGGTGAGTGGTGTGGGCGGAGGCGGAGGCAAAGGAAATAAGGTAGGAGGGGGAGGGTCTGGATCCAAGAGAACGGGGGGCTTCGCAGGTGATATCGAACATGTCGATGAAATAGCTGCAAATAAGCCGCGCCTAAGTCGAGAAGAATTAAAGTCCGCGTACATCAGGAGATTAATTGAAAATGCTGAAAAAATATCTACGGCTAAGCTAGGGTCGCAGACGACTGTTCCTAGAGATATAAATGAGCAAATGTTCTGGAGGGAGGTTCGGTCCAATCCTCTGCAAGGAAGAAAACTGTATGGTATGAACAATGACGCCCGCTTTCCTGAAATGGCGGGGTTCCAGAAAATGGAGGCAAAGCATAAGCTTCCGAATGGGAAAAGTATAATAATTCATTATCAATACAATTCAAATACAGGTAAGGTTTATGATATGAAAATTACTTCTCCTAAGCCGAGTTTGAGGGATCCAAGATCGGTTTTGGATAATTTAAAAGAGAAATGAAATGAAGATTAAAGAACGGGATGGGTCTGTTGTTGACGTGTTTTCCATATATTGGTTCGGTGCGGAAACATACTTTTATGGTTTGCAAGAAGGTCACGGGGGGTTGCAAGCCTATAGGTTCGAGGAAGTGACTGTTGTCGATAGGGAGATGAATTTTAAAACCGTGTTTTTTTCCAATGGTAGTGCGCATGGTGTCAATCATTGGGCTTTGATTCAGGAGAATTTGTTGGATGATTTGTTGGAGTTGGATAAGGTTGCCTATGAGAAATTTATAGCCATTCTGAAATCGGAAGGAGTGTTGGATGATGATTTTTATTAAGTGAAAATCTTCATATAGGCCGTGTTGGGCGTGAAATTACGGTAACCCGGGAGAGGTGGGTGAAGCTGAGAGGAATTCGTACGGAATTGATGATCAGGGATCAACTGCAATGGGAGCGTCTCTTTGCCGGCCCGTTGCGATAAAGTAATGGCCTTCCTCCCCACGGCAACCTCCCGCAGCCCATGGCCACCTACGCATTCCGTCTTCTCAACGTCTTCGCCTCCAGCACCTTCACCGGCAATCCCCTCTGTGTATTCGAAGACGCGCGTGGCATGGACGATGCCACCATGCGCGAGCTGGCGGCGCAGTTCAATCTTTCCGAAACCACTTTCATCCTGCCGTCCGACGTGGCCGATGCGCGGGTGCGCATCTTCACCCCCGGCTTCGAGATGGGTTTCGCGGGCCATCCGACCATCGGCACGTCGCAGGTGGTGCGCGACCTGCTCAAGCGTGGCGATGCATTGACATTGGAATTCAAGGCCGGCGTCGTGCCGGTCACCGCGCAGGGTGACGCCTGGACTTTCACCGCGCCTTGCCCGAATGGCGTGCGCACGGCGGCGCCGACGCTGCCGGCCGCTGATATTGCCGGACTGATGGGGCTGGACCTGGACGACCTGGCGGATGATCCCATCTGGGTGGATACGGGCGCGGACCAGCTACTGGTGCCGCTGAAGAACGTCGACGCGTTGCGGCGCGCGCATCCGGATGCTTCGCAGCTGGAGCGCTGGCAGGCCAACAGCCTGGGGCGCAAGGTCTGCTATCTGTTCGCCTTCGACCCGAATCGCCGGCAGGACGGGCGCGACGTCGTGGTGACGCGTTATTTCTACGCCAAGCCCGGCGGCGGGGTGCAGGAAGATGCCGGCACCGGCTCGGCCTGCGCCAACCTGGGGGGCTGGCTGCGGCATCGGCAGCACGCGCTGCCCGCCAGTTTCCTGGTGGAGCAGGGCGACCAGATGGGCCGTCCTTGCCGGTTGCTGCTGGACGTGCAGGCCGATGGCCGCATCCAGGTGGGCGGCCGCGCGTTGGAGATCGGGCGCGGCACGGTGGACGTCTGAGTGTTCGCGCGGGTCCGGCATGACCGGGCGGTGCCTGTCAGGCGGGCCGCGGTAGCGCTGGCGGCAAAGCGGTCTGGCGCGCCCTTCGGGCTGCCGCGATCCCGCGCCCAATGAAAAACCGGCGCCTGTGTGTGAGCACAGGCGCCGGTTTTTCATTGGATGGCCATCAAGGCCCGGCGGGTTACTTCTTGTTCTTGGCCGGGTCGACCTTGATGTTGTTCATCACCTGCTTCACGCCCTCGACACCGCGGGCGACGGTGGCGGCGTGGTCGGCTTCGGCGGCGGTGCCGACGGTGCCGGTCAGCTTGGCTACGCCATCGGTGGTTTCAACGGCGATGTCCAGCGCGCTCAGTTGCTTGTCGGCCACAAAGGCGGCCTTGACCTTGGTGGTCACGGTCGCGTCGGAGGCGTATTCGCCCACGGATTGCTTGGGCTTGCCGTCATTGGCGGCAAAGGCCATGGAAGTGAAGACAGCGCCCGTACCCAGTGCGGCGGCGGCGATCAGCTTGCGAATTTCCATAGTGGTGCTCCTTGTGTGTGGTTCAGCGCGTTCGGGACGCAACGGCTAAGCGAAAATTCTCGGGGTGCGATGTTCTTCTATTTCTTGCGGAATGCGCCGCCCAGGATGGACAGCAGCGCCAGAACCAGGAAGACGAAGAACAGGATCTTGGCGATGCCCGCGGCGCCGGCGGCAATGCCGCCGAAGCCCAGGACAGCCGCGATGATCGCAATAACGAAAAAAACTACGGCGTAGTGCAACATGTCAGCTTCTCCTGGTGGCGTGGGGATCAGGGGTTGCGATCAAAGAAATCGCGCACTTCCTTTTCCGCCTGTTCCTTGGTCTTGCCGTAGCGCTCCTGGATCAGGCCAGCGAGGCGCTCGGCGTTGCCTTCCGTACGGGTCAACTCGTCGTCGGTGAGTTCACCCCAGGCCGCTTTGGCCTTACCGGTAAGTTGCTTCCACTTGCCAGCGATGATGTCGTTATTCATGGTGACCTCTCTTCGTTGTGGCGGATGCGGCGGCTTATGGCCGATAAGCTTGTGCATTCGCGGTTGAGTTGGACACTGATCAGCTTGAGTTCAAGGTACAGGCCGTCCGCGAGCCCTGTCAAAGGACGCTGTGGGCAAATGTAACGGCGGGGGACGGGGCAAAGCGCGCGTCTTTCGACGGCAGGTAGCGCAGGCGCACCAGGAGGGGAAGTTACATCTGAGCAACGTCTTGAGCCGTTTTGAGCGGGGCAGGTAACGGACCCCTACCCGACGAAGGCCTGTCCGACCCGCGCCTCGGGCGGGACGGCAATTGAGGCCGGCAGGCGGGCCATCCGAGGCTGGCCGGGTGGCCGGGGCACCGGTATATTTGGGGCAGGTTCCACGCACGGGTTTGCTGCCCGCGTGGCCGGGCCCCCTTCACACAGAGAGGACATGCATGACGCAACGATTCCTTGGCACGATCCTGCTGGCGCTGGCCGCGATGGCGGCGCTCGGTTGCACCCACGTGACGGACCGGTACCAGGCGGCGGCGCCCGACCTATCGGCCCGCGGCTGAAGGGCCGGGCAATGAAAACGGGGCGCACAAGGCGCCCCGTTTTCATTCGGTCCCGCGACCGGGATCAGGCTTCGCGGATGCGTTGGGCGATGTGCGCCAGCGCTTCTTCCACCTGGTCCACCAGGATCAGGCACAGGTCGCCGGCGTTCAGGCGCGCCAACGCCGTGTCGATGGCCAGGAACTCGCCGTGGATCTCCTCGATGTGGCGAGTACGGCTGGCGTTGACCAGGCCTTGCTGCAACAGGGCCAGCACCTCGCCGTCGGCGCGGCCGCGCTGGCATTGATCCTGGTACAGCAGCACGTCGTCGAAGGCTTCGCCCAGGATCTCGGTCTGCATGCGGATGTCTTCGTCGCGGCGGTCGCCGGCGCCGCTGATGACCACCGAGCGGCGCTTGGCCGGCATGGCGTCGACGGCGCGCACCAGCGCCAGGATGGCATCCGGGTTGTGGCCGTAGTCCGCGATCACGGTGGCGCCGCGATAGTCGAACACGTTGAAGCGGCCGGGCGCGGTCTGGGCGTCGTTGACGAAAGTCGCCAGGCCGCGGCGCACGATGCTCCAGTCCAGGCCCAGCGCCCAGGCCGCGGCGATCGAGGCCATGGCGTTTTCGACCTGGAACACGATGGTGCCGTTACGCGTGAGCGGAATCTGGGCCAGCGGGAAGCGGGTTTCCTCGCCGCCCTGGGCCGCGACGATGGCGTCGCCGTCGCGGTAGACCACGCGCAGGCCCTGGGCGCGGTGCGTGGCCATCACCGGGTGGTTGCGGTCCTCGGCGAAGTAGGTGATCGAGCCGGGGCAGCTGGAGGCCATTTCCGCGACGATGGGATCGGCGGCGTTGAGCACGGCGGTGCCGCTCGGATGCACGTGCTGCACGATCACGCGCTTGACCACGGCCAGGTCTTCGACGGTGCTGATGTAGCCCAGCCCGAGGTGATCGCCCATGCCGATGTTGGTGACGATGGCGACGTTGCAGCGGTCGAAGGCCAGGCCTTCGCGCAGGATGCCGCCGCGCGCGGTCTCGAATACGGCGGCGTCGACGTCCGGGTGCATCAGCACGCTGCGGGCGCTGCGCGGACCGCTGCAGTCGCCGGTGTCGATGCGCAGGTTGTCGACGTAGACGCCGTCGGAGTTGGTCATGCCGACGCGGTTGCCGGCCGTGCCCAGGATGTGGGCGGTCAGGCGCACCGTGGTGGTCTTGCCGTTGGTGCCGGCCACCGCCACCACCGGGATGCGGCCGTCGTCGCCATCGGCGTACATGTTGGCGATGATGGCTTCGCCCACGGCGCGGCCCTTGCCGAAGGAGGGGTTCAGGTGCATGCGCAGGCCGGGCGCGGCGTTCACTTCCACCACGCCGCCGTTCTGGTCTTCGAGCGGGTAGTGCACGCTTTCGGCCACCACGTCGACGCCGCAGATGTCCAGGCCGATCATGCGGGCCGCGGAGACCGCGCGCGCCGCCATCTCGGGGTGCACTTCGTCGGTCACGTCGGTAGCCGAGCCGCCGGTGCTGAGGTTGGCGTTGTTGCGCAGGAAGATCAGGGTGCCCGGGGCGGGCACCGAATCGGCGTCGAAGCCCTGCTTTTTCAGCGTGGCCAGCGCGATGTCGTCGAAGCGGATCTTGGTGAGCGACGTGGCGTGGCCGTCGCCGCGCAGCGGGTCGGCGTTGACCTGGTCAACCAGTTGGCGGATGGTGTGCACGCCGTCGCCGGTCACCTGCGGCGGATCGCGGCGCGAGGCCGCGACCAGCGCGCCGCCCACCACCAGCAGGCGGAAGTCGTGGCCGGGGATGTAGCGCTCGACGATGACTTCGGAGCTGATCTCCTCGGCCACTTCGAAAGCCTGGATCACGCGCTCGCGCGTCTCGATGTTGACCGCCACGCCGCGGCCCTGGCTGCCGTCGCGCGGCTTGACCACCACCGGGCCGTCCAGCTCCTGGGCCGCGGCCCAGGCGTCTTCGGCCGTGGTGACCGAGCGGCCCAGCGGCACGGGCACGCCGGCCGCGTCCAGCAGCATCTTGGTCAGGTCCTTGTCCTGCGCGATCGATTCGGAGATGGCGCTGGTCAGGTCGGTTTCGGCGGCCTGGATGCGGCGCTGCTTGCTGCCCCAGCCGAACTGCACCATGCTGCCTTGCGTCAGGCGGCGGTAGGGAATATTGCGGGCGGTGGCGGCGTTGACGATGGAGCCGGTGCTAGGGCCCAGGCGCACGTCCTCGTCCAGCTCGCGCAGGCGCTTGAGGGCGTCGGCCAGGTCGAACGGCGCATCGTCCAGCGCCGCCTGCACCAGCTGCTGCGCCAGGTCCATGGCCAGGCGGCCGACTTCTTCCTCGCTGTATTCCACCACCACCTGGAACACGCCGGGCTCGATGGTGGATGAGGTGCGGCCGAAGGTGACGGGGCAGCCGGCGTAGGCCTGCAGCGTCAGGGCGACGATCTGCAGCACGTGCGCGATCGAGACGGCGCCCTGGTGGCCCTCGGGACGCAGCAGGCCGGTCTGCGGCAGCCGCGCGCGCAGGCGCGCTTCGAAATCGGGCAGGTTGTCGATGGAGCATTCAGCGTCGGCGCACGACACGATGGCTTCGATCGCCGTGTTCTTGCTCCACAGGTTGGGGCCGCGCAGCGCTCGGATACGGGAAACTTCCATGGCAGGTATTCCTGTCTAGCTTGCGCGCGCCGGCGGCGATGGCCGTGGCGCGCGCGATGATGTCAGTGTTGCTGGATCCAGCGGCGGACGAGATCGATGGTGGGGCCGGAGAAGGCTTCGTCGGATTGCAGCAGCACGAAGTCGCCCGCGGCGATGCCGGACAGCTGGCTCTCGATGGCCTTGCCGTGGTCCGGCTCGTCGATGATCTGCTTTACGCGGCTGCCTTGTTCCAGTCCCTGGCGCAGCAGCGCGCGCGCCTGGCCGGCGGGACGCTTGCTGGTGACGGTGGCGTCGTCGTACAGCACCACGCGGTCGAAGGCGTCGCCCAGCAGCCTGCCCTGCTCGATCAGGTCCGCGTCGCGGCGGTCGGCGCCGGCCGAATAGACGGCGGCGCGCGTGGTCGACGGGAATTGGTCGATGGCGGCGATGAGCGGGCGCAGCGCGGAGGCGTTGTGGACGTCGTCCACCACCACGGTGCTGCCGTTGCGCTCGAACAGCGTGAACTGCCAGGGCGCGTCGGCCTGGTCGATGTCGAAGGTCTCGATGCCGGCGCGGATCAGTTCGACCGGAATGTCGAGCGCCCAGGCGGCGCCGACGGCGGCCAGCACGTTCTCGACCTGGAAGGCGACGCGGCCGCCATGGGTGAGCGGAATCGCGGCGACGTCGGCCAGGCGCTCTTCGTGGGCGCCCTGGGCGAGCACGATGCCGCCGTCGCGCACGAACACGGCGCGGCCGTCCTGTTGCAGGTGGGCGGTGATGGCGGGCAGGGCGGGATCGATGCCGAAGAAGATCACGGCGCCGTCGGACAGCTCGGCCATTTCCACCACGCGCGGATCGCGCGCGTTGAGCACGGCGGCGCCCGTCGGCAGCACCACGTCGACCTGGGTGCGGAACACGTTGAACATGCGTTCCGTTTCATTGATGTCGAAGTCGCCGAGATGGTCGGCGTCGTCGATGTTGGTGACCACGCCGACCTGGCAGCGGTCGTAGGCCAGGCCCTGGCCGAGGATCACGCCGCTGTCGTTCTCGATGACGGCGGCATCGACGTTGCGGTTCATCAGCACGCGCGTGCCGGAGGCGAAGTCGGCGCGGTCGCCTTTCTGCACCAGGCGGCGGTCCAGGTACAGGCCTTCGCTGCAGGCCAGGCCGGTGCGCTTGCCCGACAGGTGCAGGAGGCGCGCGACCAGGCGCGCGACCACGGTCTTGCCGTTGGTGCCGGTGACGCCGACGATGGGGATGCGGCCGGCGTCGCCTTCGGGAAACAGGTGATCGACGATGGCGCGGCCGACCGGGCGCGGGGTGCCGTCGGCCGGCTTCAGGTGCATCAGCAAGCCGGGGCCGGCGTTGACTTCGACGATGGCGCCGCGCTGTTCGTCCAGCGGACGTGAGATGTCCTCGGCCACCAGGTCGACGCCGGCGATGTCCAGGCCGACCACGCGGGCCGCCAGGGTCACGGTGGCGGCGACGCTGGGGTGCACGCGGTCGGTGACGTCGAAGGCGACGTTGCCGCTGCGCTGCACCAGCACGCGCTGGCCATCGGCCGGCACGCTGTCTTCGGACAGGCCCTGGCGGGCGATCTCGAGGCGCGCGGCCGAATCCAGCCGCACCGGGTTGAGCGGGTGGTTTTCGGTGCGGCCGCGGCGCGGGTCGGTGTTGATCTGGCTGTCGATCAGTTCGGTGATGGTGGATTTGCCGTCGCCCGTGACCCAGGCCGGCTCGCCCGCGGCGGCGGCCACCATGCGGTTGCCGACCACCAGCAGGCGGTGTTCGTTGCCCAGCACGAAGCGTTCGACGATGACGCCGCTGCCTTCGTCGACCGCGACGCGGTAGGCGGAAACCACTTCTTCGCGGGTGGTCAGGTTGGTGAAGACGCCGCGGCCGTGGTTGCCGTCGTACGGCTTGACCACCACCGGCAGGCCGATGTCCTCGGCGGCTGACCAGGCGTCGTCCTCGCTGTCGACCAGCCGGCCTTCCGGCACCGGCACGCCGCAGGTCGAGAGCAGTTCCTTGGTCAGGTCCTTGTCGCGCGAAATGCCTTCGGCGATGGCGCTGGTGCGGTCGGTCTCGGCCGTCCAGATGCGGCGCTGGCGCGAGCCGTAGCCGAACTGCACCAGGTTGCCCTCGAACAGGCGGATGTAGGGGATGTCGCGGTCGTCGGCGGCATCGACGATGCAGGCGGTGCTGGGACCCAGGCAGTGCTTGTCGACCAGCCGGCGCAGGCGCGCCACGGCGGCGTCCACATCGAACGGGCGGTCTTCGATGGCGGCCATGACCAGGTCGCGGCCTTCGTTCAGGGCGGTGCGGGTGACCTGTTCCTGCCAGGCGCGCACGACGACCTTGTAGACGCCGCGGGTGGAGGTTTCACGGGCCTTGCCGAAACCGCCGCGCAGGCCGGCGAGGTTCTGCAATTCCAGGGTGACATGCTCGAGAATGTGGCCGGGCCAGGTGCCTTCCTTGACGCGCGACAGGAAACCGCCGCGCACGCCCGGGCTGCAGCGGTGCTCGATCAGGGTAGGCAGCCAGGCGGTCAGCCGCTCGTAGAAGCCGGGGATCGTGTTGGAGGGGTAGTCCTCCAGCTCGCCGATGTCCACCCACGCCTCAAGTACCGGACGGTACGTCCAAATGTTCGGGCCGCGCAAAGCCACGACATCGAGAAATTCAATGTCTTTCTTTTTCATGTTTTAATTTACTTGAGAAGCAGGTTGGCACGCGCGGACGCCCCTATGCAAGACCGCGAATTTATTGGGGTTGCGCCTTAAGAATAATGCCAACGAGTGGGGGATCCCAGATATTCCTAATTAGAAAAATCGGCTGATACTATACGACGCCTTCAAAGGCGTGAACTCGTTGTGTTGTAAGGAAGGGACACGTTTCCAACCCGGGGTTGGGATGCCGTCGCCGCCTTGTAGGGCAGAGTCCTGGCCCGGTATGCGTTCCAATGAAAAAAACACACCTGCTTTCCGGCCTAGCCGAAGCCTTTCCTGCCCGCTGGCGGGATGAATTCCGCGCAGAACTGGCGGAGGGCGAAACCCTGCTGGCCTGGCTCGAAATAGACCTGGACCAGCGCCTGAAGTTCCGTCCGGGCCTGGTCGCGGTGACCGACCGCCGCCTGATCGCCCGCAATCCCGCCGATACCGGCTGGGAAGCCTGGCCCTATGGCCCTCAACTGTCCCTGAATCTTTCCGACCACGCCGGCGCCGCCGTGCTGGAATTGCACGACGACAGCGCTCGCCTGGGCGTCTGGCGCTTCACCCTGGCCTGCAATCCGGCCGCGCTGCGGCTGCTGGGCCAGTTCGAGGCGCAGCAGGCCATCCGCCTGTCCGGCCACCAGGAGGCGGCGCCGGGCGAACGCCAGTGCACCATCTGCAATAACGTCATTCCCGCCGGCCAGGACGAATGCCCCACCTGCAACCAGGAACAGGCATCCCCATCCACCACCTGGGCGCTGCTGCGCCTGTGGCGTTTCGCGCGGCCATACCGCCTGCCGTTGCTGGCCGGTTTCCTGCTGACCCTGCTGGGCACCGCGGCGACCCTGGTGCCGCCGTACCTGACCATGCCGCTGATGGACGACGTGCTGATCCCGTTCCAGAACGGCGCGCCGATCGACTATGGCAAGGTGCGCCTGTACCTGGGCGGACTGCTTGGATCCGCCATCCTGGCGTGGGGCCTGGGCTGGGCCCGCACCTACATCCTGGCCTGGGTCAGCGAGCGCATCGGCGCCGACCTGCGCACCACCACTTATGAGCACCTGCAGCAGCTGTCGCTGGAGTATTTCGGCGGCAAGCGCACCGGCGACCTGATTTCCCGCATCGGCAGCGAGACCGACCGCATCTGCGTGTTCCTGTCGCTGCACCTGCTGGACTTCGCCAACGACATCCTGATGATCACCATGACCGCGGCGATCCTGGTGTCGATCAATCCGTGGCTGGCGCTGGTCACGCTGGTGCCGCTGCCGTTCATCATCTGGATGATCCACGCGGTGCGCGACCGCCTGCGCCATGGCTTCGAGAAGGTCGACCGCATCTGGTCGGAGATCACCAACGTGCTGGCCGACACCATTCCCGGCATCCGCGTGGTCAAGGCCTTTGCCCAGGAAAAGCGCGAAGTGGCGCGTTTCCGCGAGGCCAACAACCGCAACCTGGAGGTGAACGACCGCGTCAACACCACCTGGTCGCTGTTCTCGCCCACGGTCACCTTGCTGACCGAGGTCGGCCTGCTGGTGGTGTGGATCTTCGGCATCTGGCAGGTGTCGCAGAAGCAGATCACGGTGGGCGTGCTGGCGGCCTTCCTGGCGTACATCGGGCGCTTCTACACGCGGCTGGACTCGATGAGCCGCATCGTGTCGGTGACGCAGAAGGCGGCCGCCGGCGCCAAGCGCATCTTCGACATCCTGGACCACGTGTCGAGCGTGCCGGAGCCGCAGAACCCGGCCAAGCTGCCGCAGATTAACGGCCGCATCGAATTGCGCGACGTCGGTTTCCGCTACGGCAACCGCCAGGTCATCCGCGGCCTGGACCTGAGCATCGCGCCCGGCGAGATGATCGGCCTGGTGGGCCACAGCGGCTCGGGCAAGAGCACCCTGATCAACCTGATCTGCCGTTTCTATGATGTGTCGGAAGGCGCGATCCTGGTGGACGGCGCCGACATCCGTTCGGTGCGGGTGGCTGACTATCGCCGCAACATCGGGCTGGTGCTGCAGGAACCCTTCCTGTTCTTTGGCACCATCGCCGAGAACATCGCCTACGGCAAGCCGGACGCCACCCGCGACGAGATCGTGGCGGCGGCCCGCGCCGCCCATGCCCATGAATTCATCCTGCGGCTGCCGCATGGCTACGATTCGCTGGTCGGCGAACGCGGCCAGGCGCTGTCCGGCGGCGAGCGCCAGCGCATCTCGATCGCGCGCGCGCTGCTGATCGATCCGCGCATCCTGATCCTGGACGAAGCCACGTCGTCGGTGGACACCACCACCGAGAAGGAAATCCAGAAGGCGCTCGACAATCTGGTGCGCGGGCGCACCACCATCGCCATCGCCCACCGCCTGAGCACCTTGCGCAAGGCCGACCGGCTGGTGGTGCTGGACCGCGGCCAGATCGTGGAGCAGGGCCCGCACGAGGAACTGATGGCGCGTGAAGGCGCCTACTACCGGCTGTACCAGGCGCAGGCGCGCCAGAACGAGGCCGACGCGCAGGCCTCCGGCAGCGAAGACATGGCCGCCGTGGCCTGAGCGAGATAACCGTCATGACGCTTCCCGTTTTCCAGCTGCGACGCAACGCGTTCGGGCGTTTGGTGTTCCAGGGCGCCGACGGCGTCGCGCACGAAGGCGTGATTCCGGTGCGGGCCTTTCCGATCAGCGAGGCCGATCGCGGATTGTCGCTGGTGACAGGCGAAGGCCGCGAACTGCTGTGGATCGAGCGGCTGGCCGATGTGCCCGCCGCCGAACGCGCCCTGATCGAAGAGGAACTGGCCGGGCGGGAATTCATGCCCGAGATCCGCAAGCTGGCCAGCGTGTCCACCTTCGCCACGCCCAGCGTCTGGAAGGTGGAGACCGACAAGGGCCCCACCAGTTTCACGCTGCGTGGCGAGGAGGACATCCGGCGCCTGAACCCGCAGACGCTGCTGATTGCCGACAGCCACGGCATCTTCTACCTGGTGCGCGACATCCTGTCGCTCGACAAGCACAGCCGCAAACTGCTGGACCGCTTCCTTTGAGCGGTCAATCCGCCGCCGCGCGCTTGAACGGCGTGTGGGCCTCGAGTTCGCCCAGGTAGTCGTCGACCGCGGCGGTTTCCTCATCGAGAAAGTGCTGGATCGCGGCCGCGAAGCGCGGATCGGCGACCCAGTGCGCCGACCAGGTGGGCGTGGGCAGCAAACCGCGCGCCATCTTGTGCTCGCCTTGCGCGCCGCCCTCGAAACGCGCCATGCCGTGGGCGATGCAGTAGGCGATGGCCTGCATATAGCAGGTTTCGAAGTGCAGCCCCGGCACGTATTCCGTCGCGCCCCAATACCTTCCGTACAGCGTGTCGCCGCCCGCCAGGTTCAGGGCCGCCGCCACCGGCTGGCCGTCGCGCTCGGCCAGGATCAGCACGAAGGCGTCGGGCTGGTCGCGATAGGCGCGCAGGAAGAATTCGCGGCTCAGGTAGGGCGGATTGCCGTGGTTGAAGTAGGTGTGGCAATAGCACTGGTGGAAGAAATCCAGTTCGGCCGCGTCGATCTGCGCGCCGCGCAGCCAGCGGAACGCCAGCCCGGCCTGCGCCACCTTCTTGCGGTCCTGGCGGATCTTCTTGCGCTTGTCGTGGCTCATGGTGGCCAGGAAGGCGTCGAAGTCGGCGTAGCCGGGGTTGGTCCAGTGGAACTGCACGCTTTCGCGCACCATGAAGCCGGCCTCGCGCAGGGCGCGCAGGTCGTCCGCGGCCGGAAACAGCAGGTGCAGCGACGACACCTGGATTTCTTCGGCGAAGGCGACCAGCCCGCGCACCAGCGTGTCGCGGTCCTCGTCGCTGGCGGCCAGCAGGCGCGGGCCCGAGACCGGCGTGAACGGCACCGCCGCCAGCAGCTTGGGGTAGTAGCGCAGGCCGTGGCGCTCGAAGGCGTCGGCCCAGGCGTAGTCGAACACATACTCGCCGCGCGAATGCGATTTCAGGTAGAGCGGCACGGCGCCCGCCAGCGCATCGCCGCGCCACAGCATCAGGTAGTGCGGCGACCAGCCGGTGCGCGGCGCGGCGCAGCCGCTGTCGTGCAGCGCATGCAGGAAGGCATGCCGCAGGAACGGCTGGTCGCCTGCCAGGGCGTCCCACTGGCGGGCGTCGATGCGGGACAGGTCGGTCTCGATGGTCAGGCGTAGCGGCGAATCCATGCACGAATGATAAAGTCTTCACTGGCGCGCGGTGCGCGGCGCCTGATGAGCGCGCAGGGTTATTGCGCATGGTCATGGTCTTGCGTGCGGCCCCGAGCCGTTTCGCGGCGGAAATTTTCATGGATAGCAATTCAATCGTCGCCCCGGGCGGCAATGAACCTCGCACAGGCGGCATGGCTTGCCTGCGGGCGGCGGCGCTGGAGGCGCTGGCCGCCGTCGGCTGGGCCGACAAGCTGGCGCGGGTGCGCGCCATCGGCGACCAGGCGCCGCTGGATTGCGCGCGCCACTACGTTGCCCATGGCGCGCTGCCGGGGCGGCCCGCCGTGCCCGTGCTGGTGTCGCCGTCCGAGGTGCCGCAGCGTTCCATGGCCACGCTCGAGGGCCGCGCGGCGCTGCTGCACGCCCTGGCGCATATCGAATTCAACGCGGTCAACCTGGCGCTGGACATCCTCTGGCGTTTCGCCGGCATGCCGGACGCCTTCTACCGCGACTGGCTGCGCGTGGCGCGCGAAGAGGCCACCCACTTCGAGCTGCTGAACCAGCGCCTGGCCGACCTGGGCTACGCCTACGGCGATTTTCCCGGCCATGACGGGCTGTGGGAAATGGCCGAACGTACCCGCGACGACCTGCTGGCCCGGTTGGCGCTGGTCCCGCGCACGCTGGAGGCGCGCGGGCTGGACGCCTCGCCACTGATCCGCAACAAGCTGGCGGGCGCCGGCGACGCGCGCAGCGCGGCCATCGTCGACATCATCCTGCGCGACGAGATCGGCCACGTGGCGATCGGCAATCATTGGTACAAGCTGCTGTGCGCGCGGCAGGGCAGGGAGCCGGTCGCCTGTTACGCCGAACTGGCCAGCCGCTACAACGCGCCGCGCTTGCGCGGCCCCTTCAACCTGGCGGCGCGCCGCGCCGCGGGTTTCGACGAGGCCGAACTGGCTGCCCTGCAGGCGGATCGAGGATGACGGCATGGAAATCGTGATCGACGCGCTGCTGGCGGGGGCGGTGCGCCCGCTGGGGGATTCCGGCCGCGACAGCGGCATCGACAAGCATCCGGTCGAAGGGCCGTTGTGGCTCGGCCTGGAGGGGTTGCGCGGCGACGAACAGGCTGACCGCCGCTTTCACGGCGGCCCGGAGAAGGCGCTGCATCACTATGCCCGCGAGCACTATCCCGCATGGCTGCGGGAACTGGGCGAACGCGCCGTGCTGCGCGCCCCGGGCGCGTTCGGCGAAAATCTCTCCACTCACGGCATGACCGAACAAGATGTCTGCGTGGGCGACACGTACGCGGTGGGCGGGGCGCTGATACAGGTATCCCAGGCACGCCAGCCATGCTGGAAGCTGAACCACCGTTTCGCGCACCCGGGCATGTCGGCCCAGGTGCAGGCCAGCGGCAAGACTGGCTGGTACTACCGCGTGCTGCGCGAGGGTTGGCTGGCGCCGGGCGATACGCTGTCGCTGCGCGACCGCCCCCATCCACAGTGGTCGCTGGCCCGCATCCAGGACATTCTCAACCGCCGGGTGCTGGACCTGCCGACGCTGGTCGAGCTGGCGGCGCTGCCGGCGTTGTCGCCCAACTGGCGCGCGCTGTTCGAGAAGCGCGCCCGGCTGGGCCAGGTCGAAGACTGGCAGCGGCGCCTGCAGGGCGACCCGGCCGACGCTTCCACGGGAACTCCCTCGACATGATAATCCGCTACACCGCGTCGCTGGCCGCCCTGGCGCTGACGCTGTCCACTTCCGCGCAGGCCGCCGACGCGTTCGCGACCTGCCTGGCCGGCCTGCGCGCGCCCGCGGCCAAGGCCGGCGTGTCCGGCGCCACTTTCGCCACGCACACCGCCAACCTGGCGCCCGACATGGCCGTGATCGGCCTGCTGGACGCCCAGCCGGAATTCAAGACGCCGATCTGGGACTACATGGCGGCGCTGGTCGACGACGAGCGCGTCGCCGACGGCAAGGAAGGTATCGCGCGCTGGCGTGCCGAACTCGATCGCGCCGCATCGCGCTATGGCGTGGATCCCGCCACCATCGCGGCGGTGTGGGGCGTCGAGAGCAATTACGGCCGCACGCTGGGCGGCCGGCCGCTGCTGACGTCGCTGTCGACGCTGTCGTGCTTCGGCCGCCGGCAGGCGTACTTCCGCGGCGAGTTCTACGCCACGCTCAAGATCATCCAGGACGAGCACATCGACCCGGACAAGCTCAAGGGGTCCTGGGCGGGGGCCTTTGGCCAGACCCAGTTCATGCCGTCGACCTACCTGCGGCTGGCGGTGGATTTCGACGGCGACGGCCGCCGCGACCTGATCGACAGCGTGCCGGACGCACTGGCGTCCACGGCCAATTTCCTCAAGCGGGCCGGCTGGAACAGCGGTCTGGACTGGGGCTATGAGGTCAGGCTGCCCGCGGGCCTGGCCACGGTCGGCGCCGGGCGCAAGAACAAGCGGCCGCTGTCGTCCTGGCGCGGCCAGGGCGTGACGCGGGTCGACGGGACGCCGTTGCCGCCGGGAGAGACCCCGGCAGGCCTGTTGTTGCCTGCCGGGCCCACGGGGCCGGCCTTCCTGGTGACGCGCAACTTCGATGCGCTGTACTCGTACAACGCGGCCGAGAGCTACGCCCTGGCGATCGCGCACCTGTCGGACCGCCTGCGCGGCGGCGGGCCGCTGGCGCAGGCCTGGCCGACGGACGATCCCGGCCTGTCGCGGGCCGAGCGGCGCGAGTTGCAACGGCTGCTGATTGCCCGTGGCTATGAATTGGGCGAACCCGATGGCATGATCGGCGAACGCACGCGCGAGGCGCTGCGGGCGGCGCAGCGCGCCCTGGGCCTGCCGGCCGATGGCCGCGCCGGCCAGAAGGCGCTGCGGGCCCTGCGCGAGGCGGCCTGAGGCGCGGCCGGCGCGCCAAAGGACAAGTTTTGCAAAGATCGGGGCCGGTATCCTTTGGATGACGGAATGCGCGGCGTCATGGGCCTATACTGGATTTCCGATTTTCCTGGAGCACGGCGATGAGTCTATTGGATACCCTGGCCTCGATGGCTGGCGGCGGTCAGCAAGGGGGCTCGGCCTCGTTGCTGCCGGCCTTGATCGAACAACTGAACAAATACCCCGGCGGCCTGTCCGGCCTGATCGCCAGCTTCCAGCAGGGCGGCCTGGGTGAAATCGTCGCGTCATGGATCGGCAAGGGCCAGAACCTGCCGGTCAGCGCCGATCAGCTTGGCCGGGTGCTGGATCCCGGCGTGGTCAACGAACTGGCCGCCAAGACCGGGCAGGACACCGGTTCGGTGCTGGGCTCGCTGTCCGCGCTGCTGCCGCAGCTGGTCGACAAGGCCACGCCCGAGGGCGCCGTCGAGCCGGGCCAGTCCTTCAATCCGACCGACCTGCTGGCTTCGCTGTCCGGCCTGTTCGGCAATCGCGGCTGATCCGGCAAGGGGCCTTTCCCTGACGCGCCCGCGGCTTCAATCGCTGGCGCGCCGCCGCCTGCTGCAGGCGGCGGCGCTGGGCGCGCTTGCGCCCCTGGCGGCCTGCGCGCCGCCGATCTCGCTGAACGCGACCTTTCTGCAACTGTGGCTCAGCCATCTCGACCTGACGCGCGATGAATGGCGGCGCCGTATCGCCACCTACCGGCGGCTGGGTTGCCGCGAGATTTTCCTGCAATGGGTCGGCCTGGAAGGCGGCCGGCCGGATGACTGGATGGCGCCGCGGTCGATGCTGGATGCCATCTTCGACGAAGCCGACCGTAGCGGCCTGGGCGTGCATGTGGGCCTGCCCTACGATCAGCGCTGGTGGAACATGCTGGCCGCGCCCGACGACGCGGCGCTGGCGGCCTACCTTGACCACACCCGCGATCGCGGCGTTGCCTACATGCGCGCGGCCGCCTGGCCCGAGCGCCGCAATTTCCGCGGTTGGTATGTGCCGTACGAACTGGAGCAGTACAACTGGGCCCGGCCGGAGCGCCAGGCGCTGCTGGTGCCATGGCTGGACGCTTTCACCCGCGCCTCGCTGGCCAGCTGCCATCGCATCCCGTCGGTCTCGACCTACCATAGCCGGCTCGGCGGCACCGGCTCGTTGATGCAACTGTGGTCACGGGTGCTGGACGAAGTGCGCATCCATCCGATGATCCAGGACGGCGTGGGCGTGGCGGGCCTGGCCAACTACCAGGCGCTGGAGCCGCTGCACGACATGTTGCTCAAGCGCCGCGCCGCGTTCGACCTGGTCATGGAGCTGTTCGAGGAATTGCCGTCGGGCAAGACGGACGGCACCACGTTCAAGGCGCGCTCGGCCGATTTCAACCGGGTCAGGCAGCAATGGGACGTGGCCCGCGGCTACGGCGCCAAGCGCATCGTGGCATTCACCCTCGACCCTTGGGTCATCGGCGACACGCCGGAGGCCCGCGCGTTGATGGACGCCTGGATGGCCGCGCGCGTCTGACGCCACGCGGCTTCAGGCGAAGCCGCGGCCGATGATTTCCCGCATGATTTCACTGGTGCCGCCGAACAGGCGCAGGGCGCGCGCGTCGGCCCAGGCGCGGCCGATGCCGTATTCGGCCATGTAGCCATAGCCGCCATAGAGCTGCAGCAGGTCATCCAGGATGGCGCCCTGCATTTCGGTGGCATTGAGCTTGGCGATCGCCGCCCGCGTGGCGTCGAGTTCGCCGGCCATGTGCTTTTCCAGGCAGTCGTCCAGGAACACCCGCAGCATGGTGGCCTGCGCGCGGGCGCTGGCCAGCTTGAAGCGCGAGTTCTGATAGTCGATGACGCGGCGGCCGAAGACTTTGCGGTTGCGGGTGTACTCGGCGGCTTCGTCGATCATGCCTTCGAGCGAGGCGCCGGCGCGCAGCGCGATCGCCAGGCGTTCGCGCGCGAGTTCCTGGGTCAGGTATTCGAAGGCGTTGTTCTCGCGCCCCAGCAGGCAATCGACGGGCAGGCGCAGCCCGTCGAAATAGAGCTCGCAGGTGTCCTGGCAATGCTGGCCGATCTTGCTCAGCGGCGTGCCTTTGGTGAAGCCGGGCTGGCCTTCCTCGACGCAGAACAGCGACAGGCCGCGCGCGCCCAGGTCGGGATCGGTGCTGGCCAGCACGATCGCCAGGCCGGCATTGACGCCGTTGGTGATGAAGGTCTTCTGGCCGTCCAGGACGTAGTGGTCGCCGTCGCGGCGCGCGCGCGTGCGCACCGCCTTCAGGTCGCTGCCCGCGCCCGGTTCGGTCAGGGCGATCGCGCCTATGATGTCGCCGCGCGCCATGGCGGGCAGCCAGCGTTCCTTCTGCGCGGTGGTGCCGAAGGCGTCCAGATACGGCGCCACCATGTCGGAATGGATCGAGAATCCGATGCCGAGGAAATTCGCGCGCGCCAGTTCCTCGATCACGACGGCGGCATGGCCGAAATCGCCGCCGGCACCGTAGGGTTCGGGCAGGGCGCAGTTGAGCAGGCCTTCCGCGCCGGCGCGGCGCCACAGCGAGCGCGGCACGATGCCGGCCTTTTCCCATTCGGCGTAGTGCGGCGCGATCTCCTGGGCGACGAAGCGCCGGACCTGGTCGCGAAAGAGTTCGTGGTCGTCCCGGAATACGCGGCGCATGCGGCCTCCTTACTTGCCGTAGGGGTCCGTGGCGCTGGCCTGGCCGTGCAGGGTGGGCGCGGTGGCGCTGCCGGTCAGGAACAGGCTGTAGTGATCGCCGGGTTGCAGGGCCGGCAGGGCCAGCGAGGGCGAGAGCACGGTGCCGCAGCCCGCCGCCAGCGTGGCGCTGACGGGGTTGATGGCGCGCGCCATCGATGCGCCCGGCTGGACGTCCTGGAACAGCGTGGGGCCGGTCGGGCTCACCTCGAGCTTGGCGCCGGGACAATCGGCCGCCAGGTTGTAGAAGCGCAGCTCGGCCTTGAGCGCGTCCTGGGCGCCATTGCTGTCGTCGATGGCCGTGTAGCTGACATTGACGCCGTCGCGCCGCACCACCAGCGTGGTGAAGGTGTCGGGCTTGACCTGCAGGCTGGCCGCCGGCTTGCCGTCGATCAGCAGGTTGAACGGCTGGTTGCCCTTGACGATGGCGTAGGTGCTGGCGGGCTGGGTCGGGCTGATTTCCTGCGATGGACCGTTGGCGATCTGCACGCGCACGGGGCCCGTTTCGGGATTGACGACCCGCACGAACGATGAGCCGGCCGGCGGACGGGCGGCATACAGCTGGGCGAGCACGCCTTCGGCCTGCGTGGCGGCGCTGGCGCTGGCCAGCGCCAGCGTCAATGCCAGGATGGGGAAATGGGTGCGACGGATCATGCTTGCGGCTCCGGTTTCTTGCTGAGGCGGGCGTCGAGATACATGCGCTCGAGCTGCTTGCGGTCGGCCTTGTCGGTGCTGGTCGTCGGGAAGCGGTGGCAGGCCACCAGTTCGGACGGGATCATGTAGGGAGGCAGCTTGCGGCCCAACCGGGCTTTCCAGTCCGCCAGCGCGGCGGGCAGCGGCTGCAGGCCCGCGGCGCCGGGCTCGGCCGGTTCGACGAATCCTATGAGACGGATGATAGCGCCATCGGGCCGCCGCAGCGCGACGGTGGCGCCCGCGCGCGCGCCGGGCAGGGCGGCGATGGCGGCATCGATCTCGGCCAGTTCGATGCGGTAGCCGTGCAACTTGATCTGGTCGTCGATGCGGCCGCGGAACGTCACCAGGCCGCGCGCATCGATCTCGCCCAGGTCGCCGCTGCGATAGCCGCGCTTGCCATTGCGCGTGAACATGCGCGAGGCGTTCAGGTCCGGGCGATTGAGGTAACCGCGCATGACGTGGTCGCCGGCAATGCTGATTTCGCCGTTCTCGATGAAGACCTCGGCATACGGCTTGGCGCGGCCGATGGGGAAGGGGTTGGGCGCCTGGGCGCGCAGGGCGGGGTCGATCTCGACCCAGGTAGTGGAGCAGGTCGCCTCGGTGGGGCCGTACGAGTTGATGATGCGAACGTCCGGAAAACGCTGCCACAGCTCCTCGGCCAGCGTCGGCGTGAGCGACTCGGCGCCGAATACGAAGGCGCGCAGCCGCGGCAGGTGGGCGTGGTCGAAATCCGGGTTGAACAGCTGCTGGCGCACGAACGACGGCGTCGAGGCCCAGACGTTGATGCCGGTGTCGGCCAGGTATTGCACGAAGCGGTCGCGCTGCGCGATCGTCTCGCGCGGGCACAGCACGCAGGCGCCGCCCAGTTCCAGCGCGCCGACCCAGTTGAACAGCGAGAAGTCGAAGCTGAACAGCATCTGGTCCATGAACGCGGGCGCCGGGCCGAGGTTCAGGCAGTCGCGGATCCAGCCTGCGAAGAGGGTGACGCTTTCGCGGCCGATCTGCACACCCTTGGGGTCGCCGGTGCTGCCCGAGGTGAACATGATGTAGGCCAGTCCGGCCTCGGCCAGCGGCGCGGGGCTGGCGCAACCGGCGGCGAAGGTGTTGGCCTGGGCGTCGTAGCGCAGGCCGGCGCGCACCAGTTCGCCGATGCGGGCGATGCGTTCGGGCGGGTTGATGACGTCGACCGGCACGAATGGCACCCGCAGCCGCAGGCACCCCAGGATCGCCACCAGGAAGGCGGCTTCCTTGTGGCCGGAGATCACCAGCGGCACGCCGGCGGTGACCCCGGCGCGCAGCGCGTCCTGTTCCCAGGCCTGCGTGGCGGCGCGCAGCGCTGCCCAGGTCAACGCGCCCTGCGCGTCGACCACCGCGATGGCGTCGGCAGCGACGGCCGTATCGGCGAAATCGTAGGCGTTGAAGTCGAAACGCATGATGCTGCCCCCCAGGAAGACGTCAGGCGCGCGCGTGCTCCGCGATGAAGGCCGCCAGCGTGTGCACCGACTCCAGGTGCACGTCGATCTCGGTCGGCGGGATCTTGCAGCCGAACTGGCGTTCCACCGCCAACGCCACGTCCACGGCGGCCAGCGAATCCACCAGCCCGGATTCGATCAGCAGGGTATCGGGATCGACCTTGGTGAGGATGATGCCTTCGATCAGGTCGGCCACCTTGGCTTCGATATCGTTGATGTCCATAGCGTACTCCGCGACCGCGCCGCGGTCAGAATTGGAAATAGAGGAACCGGGTTTCCTTGTGCAGGTTGACCAGGCAGAAGAACAGCAGGGCCAGCATCGCGGCCAGCCAGGGCAGGTTGGGACGCCAGCGCATCCAGGGCGAAGGCGCTTCCTGCGGCTTGAACAGCGCCGGCGAGTAGCGGCCCAGGATCTGGTGCGCATTGGGCGCGAACCAGGCGATGCCCAGCAGCACCACAGCATAGATCAACTGCAGGTGGTGGCCGACCAGCACGCGCCAGGCATCGCCCCAGGCCAGGCCGCTGACGTGGGTGGCGAGGTCCAGCGTTTCCATGCCGCGCAGGCCGATCATGCCCTGCATCAGCAGCATGGCGTCGCCGACCCCGTGGGCGCGGAAGAACGCTTGCGCCACCAGCACCGCGACAAAGGTCAGCAGCACGCAGGCGGCTCGCTTGACCACGTTCAGGTTGCGCGCGGCGGCGGGCTTGCGGCCCACCACGAAGATGCGCCAGGCGTGGTTCACCGACAGGTACATGGCGTGCAGCAGGCCGAACACCAGGAACTGGAAGCCGGCGCCGTGCCAGACGCCGGCCAGCGCCATCGTGAACAGCGTCGGCGTGACGATGCTGGCCAGGAAACCGCCCGCCGTGGCCACGCCCTGCGCCCCGACCGGCAGATTGCGATCGGTGCGCCATTTCGAAATGGCCATGGCCACCGGGTAGTAGAGATAGGCGGTCAGGTAGCGTGTGAGTGTCATGTGCCAACGCGCCCAGAATTCGATGATGCTGCCCGCCTTGTAGGGCGAGTTGAAGTTCAGCGGGAAGCGGATGCCGAACATCTTGGCCAGGCCTAGCGCCATGTCCGAATAGCCGGAGAAGTCGAAATACAGCTGCAAGGCATAGCACAGGCTGGCGCCCCACGAGCCCCAGAACTGCAGTTCGCCAGGCGCGGCGAAACCGGCATCGGCGTAAGGCGCGATGCCATCGGCCAGCAGCACTTTCTTGGCCAGGCCGATCACGAACAGCATGCCGCCCACCGACAGGTTCTCGGCCTTGAAGCGGTAATTCTCGGGCTGCGCGAACTGCGGCATCATCTCCTTGTGATGCAGGATCGGGCCGGCGATCAGATGCGGGAAGAAGGTCACGAACAGCACGTAGCTGAGCAGGCTGCGTTCCTTGACCACGCCCGCGCGGCAATCCAGCAGGTAGCCGATCTGGGTGAAGGTGAAGAACGAAATGCCCAGCGGCAGGATGATCGCGTCCATGGTCGAACTGGTCATGCCCAGGTCGGTCAGGAAATTGAGCAGCGTCGCGAAGTATTTGTAGTGGAACAGCAGCGCCAGGTCGGCGCCCACGCCCAGTCCCACGATCAGCCCCTGCAACCGGGGCCGTGCCGCGGTGTGCAGGATCAGCAGGCTGACCAGGAAGTTGAAGGCGATCGAACCCGCCAGCAGCACCACGAACTGCGGGTTCCACCAACCGTAGAAGACGAACGAGGTCAGGCACAGCCACAATGCCGCCAACCGCAGATTGAAGCGGCCCGCGCCGTAGTACACGGCCAGCGTGATGGGCAGGAAGATCAGCAGGAACAGGTAGGAGTTGAATAGCATCTTCGGTCAGGGCAGTCGGGCCAGCACGGATTTCTCGTCGTCGGTCAGCGGCAGCGACAGCGCCATTTCCGAAAACTCCCAGATCACCAGCTTCAGGCTCTTGGGCCATTGCTCGCGCTGCTTGAGGGCCACCAGCAAGGCCCCGGAAAACTGCCCGCCATCCAGGCTCAGGTTCCAGACCTCGCGCCCCAGTCCCATGCCCAGCCGCTCGGCGAAATTGCTGCGGCGGCCGTTGGAGCTGCCGGCCAGCAACACCTCCACCGGTGGCGTGTCATCGAGCAGCCCGCCGCCGCGCACCGGTTCGATCTTCCGCGGCGCGGCCAGGTCCAGATCGGGGCGCCAGCCAGGTCGTGCCTGCTCCAGCCCTGCCAGCACGATCAGGTCGCCCATGCGCGGCTGCGGCGCACCCGCGGGATCTTCCTTGAAGGCCTGGGTGCCGGAGCCGCCCAGCAGCGGCAGGGCGGCCTGCGCCACGCGCGCGGCCGCGGCCTGCGCGCCGGTGGCGTTCATGTGCACGTCGGTGCGGAAGTAGCGCGGCGCTTCGGCCTGTGCCAGGGCGTCGCGCAGATCGACGAACGGCACGCCCTGCGCACGCAGGGCGGCATTCCAGTCGTCCAGCGTGCGCCGCATCGGCAGCGAGACGGTCTGGCCGCACAGGTGATCGGCCTCGATGCGCGACTTGTCGGGCACCGCCACCACCAGCAGTTGCACCTGCCGCTGGCGCAGTTGTTCGACCCAGTGGCGCATCAGGCGCAGGCGCTCATCGAAGACATGCACCCCGGGTTGCGGCCGCAGGCCGTCACGGTAGAACAGCCATTGCGGGCAGCCCATGGCCACCTGCTCACCCAGGTCGCCGAGCAGGCGGTAGCGGATCGCGGCATTCCAGGTGTTGACCGCGCCCTGCGCCGGCAGCCGCAGCGACTGGTTCAGCACGGTCCCCGCGGTGCCGTTCATCCAGGCCGTGGGCGCGACGTCGGCGGCCCCCAGCCTGGCTTGCGCCAGGCACCAGGCGCCCCAGCCCAGGCCGAGCGCCAGCAGCACGCCGATCACGATCGCGTTGCGCCGATGGCCCGTCTCGGGCGGCGCCGCCTTGTCGGGTTGCGCCACGGCGCTATTGCTCCACCGCCGCCTTCATGCGGCCGCGCCAGGCGTCGGCGGTCATGATGGACGCGTTGTCCCACAGCCCCTTGGCATCGGGACCTTGCGCATAGGTGGGCTCGAACATCTGCCACACCAGCACCTGCGGCCTGTTCTGCTTGAAGGCGGGCGACTCCAGGTATTCCAGCAGCATGATCCAGTGGCCGACGTTGCCGGGCTTCCAATTCACGGAAACGGGGCGATCCAGCAGATTGGACAGCTTCTGCGGAAAGCCGAAGTAGGGTTGCACCATGCTGTGGCCGGTGACGTGCACCGGGGCGGGCGCGTCATCGATCAGGCTCTGGTTGTCGGCCTGGCGGCGCACGGTGAAGGTCTCGCGCCCCGCCTGCTTGCGCTGTTCGGGCGTCAGGAACAGTTCGGCCAGATCGCCATAGCGGCGTTCGTTGACCACGCTGCCCAGCGCCATGCCGGTGCCCGGCTTGCCGGCCAGCGTCTTCACGTCCTGCCTGATGCGCTGGGCCAGGGCCTCGGCGGTGGCGTCGGCGGCGGCCTGGGTCCAGTGCTGGTCCGTGCGATAAAACACATCCTGGCCGCCATCCTTCAGGCGGCGCAGCACGGCCTCGTCGTCGATGGTGGAGATGCCGGCGGCCTTGAGCTTGTCCTGTATGGTCTGGTAGCGCTTCCTGACATCGGCGCTCAGCGTCGTGCCGTCCGGCAGCTTGTCCTGGTAGAACAGCGTTTTGTCTGGCAGTACCAGCACTTCCAGCTGGACGCCCCTGGCGGCGAGCGCGTCGCGGGTTTCGCGCACCAGCTGGGTGGCGGCGTCGATGCCACGCGTATCCACCTGGGTCAGGCTGCCCCAGCCCGGGAACAGCCAGTTGTCCTTGCCCTGGATGACGATGGATGAGGCTCGCTGCGCCTGTGCGCCCGCGGCGGCCAGCGCCAGCAGCAAGCCGCACAGGGCCGACGCCAGGCGCGGGCGGCGGGGCAGGGGGCGGATAGCGGTAGTCATGTTTGCGGATTCCTTCATGGATACGGATCGGCGGGGCTCAGTAGGATAGGGTCAGGTTGATGAACAGGCCTTTGGCCCGGTCGGCCTGGCCGCCGCCGATGTTGAAACGGTATTGGGTGGTCAGGTCCAGGTAGGACCGTGGCGCGTTGTAGTGATCCTCGCGGAACCAGTAGCGCAGGTTGAAGCCGGGGCCCGCGCCCAGCGACCAGCTCGATCCGTTGCCTTGCAGCGGATGGGTGCTGCTGTCGCCCAGCTGGACACCGGTCACCTTGTTGTTGGTCCACAGCCAGTCGGCGCCGATCACCCCATAGGGAAAGAACACCAGCTTTTCGCTGATGGCGTCCAGGCGATAACTGCGCCCGATCCGCAATTCCCCCGCGCCGAACGCCTGGTCGCGCTTGAGCTTGCCGCGGACGCTGTCCGTGTCCTTGCCGGTGGCGTTGTCGCGCAGCCAGAATCGGGCCGGCATGTCCTGCCAGGAATACCCGGCCTGCACATAGCCTTCCATCGTGAACCAGTCGGGCCGGTCGATGCGCAACGTCGTGCCTTCGTACAGGCCGTAGGTGACGTAGGCGAGCCAGCCTCCGCTGCCGGCGTCCGCCTTGTAGTGGGCGGTCTGGTTGGCGCTGTTCAGGCCGCAGAACGTATCGGTCGAGCGCGGAGTGAGGATGCCGGTGCGCGTCGCCGTTCCGAGGTTGAACTGGCGCTCCAGGCCGAAGGTCAGCCCCACCTCGGTGGATGGCGTGAAGCGCATACCGAGCGAGCCGACGGTGGTGGGGATGCCGGCGATGCCGTCGTTGTTCTGGCCCGCGACATCGATCACCCCTTCGCCGCAACGGTTCCTGACGGTCTGGCTCTTGGTGCGGCTGCCGTTGTCGTACAGCGTATTGGACAGCCGTCCATACAGTTCGAACGTGCGCGTCGATGAGTTGAGGAAGTCGGACGGCCGCCAGAAAATCTCGGCGGTGCTGAACACCGCATCGCCCGGCACCGTGATCGCCGCGCCCCCGAGCCCGGAAGACGCCGGCCGCGCGCCGCGATAACCGGCGGAAACGTAGCCGCCCCATTCGCGCGACAGGCCGGCGATGCCGCTGCGCGTGTCGTAGCGCTGTTGCGGTGTCAATTCCAGTTTGCCGGCATCGGCCTCGTCGATGGCCTGTTTCAGTTTCTCCACGGCGCCGCGTTTGTCGCCGACGCCCGACAACGCATAGCCTTCGTCCAGGATCACGGTCGGCGGCGCCTTGCCGGTGGCGCGGGCCGCCTGGAAGTCCTCCAGCGCCAGGCGGGGTTTGCCCATGCGCTGGTGCAGGTAGCCGCGCTGCATCAGCAGGGCGGGGTCGTCGGGCTGCGCGGCCAGCGCTTCGCCCATGCGTTTCTCGGCCTCGGCCAATTGCGCCGCGTTGCCCGCGGCCAGCGTGGTGGTCAGCAGGCGCTGCAATTCCTTGTTGGCGGGATCCTGCTCGGCGGCCTTGCGCGCCTGCGCAATGGCTTCCTGGTAGTCCTCGCGCGCATAGGCGGCGTAGGCCAGCGCCGCGGGGCCGCCGCTGCCGGCGGCGTCCGACGGCAGCAGTTCGCAGGACGTGCCGTAAGGCGTATCGCGGCAATCCTGCAGCGGCGCCGGGTAGTTGGCCAGCGTCAGCGTAGCCGGCACGGTGGGCGCCGAGCGCGCCCGCTTGATACGGGCTGCGGCGGCTTCGTCCTTGGCCCCGAGCGGCTCCAGCAGCGCCAGCGCGCGCTTGGTCTCGCCGCCGGCGAGCGCGGCGTCGGCCGCGATCAGGCGCACATTGCGGCGCTGGTCGTCGTCCAGCCAGTCCTGCTTGAGCGCGGCATCGAAATCGGCATTGGCCTCGTCGGTCTTGCCCTGGCGCTGGCGCAGGTAGGCGCGCATCACCAGCGCCACCGTGTTCTCGTCATCCTGCCCGAGCGCGTCGGTGGCGGCGTCCTCGGCCGCGCCCAGCTGGTTGTCCAGCATCAGCGCGGTCATCAACAGCAGGCGGTGGCTGGCGGTATCCGGGGCCAGCGCCACGGCCTCGCGCGCCAGCGGCACCGCGTCGCCGGGTCGGTTTGCGATCAGCGCCTGGTAGCCCTGTTCGGCGGGCTTGATGGCCAGGCGGCGTTGCATCGTGGCGCGGCGCGCGGTCAGGTCGTTCTTGTTGGGGGCGCCGAGCGCGATGGCCTTGTCCGCGGCGGCCTGCGCCTCGGCGTACTTGCCCTGGGCTTCCAGCGCATCCAGCCACAACATGGCCCACGGCCCCTGTTTGGGGTCGATGCTGAAGGCCTGCTCGGCGCCGCGCTGCGCGGCAACGTAGTCGCCGCGGTTGTAGTCGGCGTAGGCGCGCGTGGCTATCGGGAAGCCGCGACGATAGGCGGCGGTGGCGCCGGGCGCGCCGCCGCCCGCGGCGGCGGCCGGCGCGGTGCGCGGTCGCAGATTGGCGCGCGCCTGGCGCAAGGCGGGGGTATCGAGGCCGCTCTTGATGGCGTCGGCGGCGGCCTTGTCCGCCTCCCGCAGCTTGCCCTGCTTCTGCAGCGCGTAGATCAGGAGCAGGCGCAGCCGCTCCACGTCCGGGCGCAGTGCGATGGCCGATTCGGCCTGCTGCTGGGCCTGCGCGTAGTTGCCCGCGTCGTAGCTCTTGTAGCCCTCGTCGGCGAACTGATAGGCGGCGCCTTCCAGCGGCGCCTCGGCGGCGCGTGGCGCCGACTGCGCGGCGGCGGGCCCGGCGTGGCCGGCGCAGGCCAGCGCGGCGGACAGCAGGAAGGAACGGGTCAATGGCTTCATGGAGTCGCGGGTTTGTTTTCGCCGTGCGTCGGCGCGATATCGGCCTGGCCGCCTTGCTGGAAGTGGATCGCCTCTCTGAGCGTGCCTTCGTCCAGCCAGCCTTGTTCCATCAGGATTTCGCCCAGCGGCCGCTTGTCGCGCGACTGGATCTCCAGCGCCCGCGCCAGCTTGTCCTCGTCGATCGCCTGCCAGGACAGCAGCAGCTCGCCCAGGCGCTGGCGCTGTTGCGCCAGCTGGTCGGTGGACGGGAAATCGTGCATGGTCTTGTCCCAGGCAAGCCGCTTGCCCGTGATCAAGTGGCCGATGAACAGTTTCCAGGCGCGCGCCGCGGCCATGGCATTGATGAAGTTGCCGACGATCATGCGCGGGATCGACAGGATCGCGTGTTCCCAGCCATACATGCGACCGACGAAATAGGCGCGCTGCACCACCCGCAGCAGCAAGGCCACCGCGTTGATCCACATCAGCGTCACCAGCCAGCCGCCCGGGCGGAAGTAGGACGGGTAATACACGGTCCACCAGCCGAACAGGTCGGCCAGGTAGAACAGGAAGAAGTTGGCCAGCAGCAGGTATGCCAGGATCGCGATGAACGAGGTCACCAGGCCCTTGCGGTCGCGGAACAGCAGGTATTTGGTCGCCAGCGAACCGGTCCAGCCGACCTGCTGCCAGCCCTGCAGCCCGATGCCCAGCGTCCAGCGCGCCTTCTGCCGGTAGGCGGTGCGGAAGGTGTTGGGAAAATACTCCCGCACCCCAAGCGGCATGTGGATGCTCGACACCTTCTCCTTGCCCAGTCCGAACCAGGCGCGGCGCCGCGTCACGTACTCGACGCCGAACTTGCCGAAGATCTGCCGCATGCCGCGCTGCGCCAGCCGCGCGCCGATGTCGTAGTCCTCGGTCAGCGTGTCGGTGTTGAAGGGCTGGTTGTCGGTCTCGGCGGCCAGTTCGACCAGTGCGCGACGCGAGAAGCAGGTGCCCACGCCAGCCGAAGGCACCATCTTCGACAGGCTCTCGCGCACCACCAGGTCCTTGGTGTGCCATTCCGCGAACTCGTCCATGTAGGTGCCGGCCACCAGCTCGTACCAGTGGCGTTCCAGCGACGTCACCGGCAGCTGGATGAAGTCGATGCGCGGCAGCAGGTAGTTGTAGTACTTCAGTTCCAGCGGGTGCAGCACGTCCTCGCTGTCGTGCAGGATGACGCCGGCGAACGGCACGGGCTGGCGTGCGTCCTGCGCGAAGATGGCCTGCACGATCCAGTTCAGGCAGTCGGCCTTGCAGGTCGGGCCATCGTGCGGCACCTCCACCCTTATCAGCTGGCGATATCGCCGCCGCATGCGCTCGACTTCCTTGATGGTGCGTTCGTCGTTCTGGTAGGTGCCGGCGAAGATCATGTAGTTCTTGTATTCGAGCGTCGACACCATCGTCTCGAGCATCGAGGCGATGACGTCGTACTCGAGCCAGGCGGGCACCATGATCGCCAGCGGCTGTTCTTCCTTGGCGCGCAATTGCGCTGCCGTCAACGGCGTGTAGCGGCGCTTGACCGTCAAGGCGCGCCGCAGCTCGCGCACCCAGTACCAGCCGTCGATGAACAGGTCATCCAGGCTCGAAAGCAGGATGATCACGCCAACGACGGCGGTCACGATCTCAAGGCCGCGGTAGTAGTCGGCGATGAGATAGGGCCAGTAGAGCGAAGACATGGGCGGGCCGATCCGGGTTTATCGGGTTTCCTTGTTCTTCCTGCGGCTGACGCGCATCGCGACAATCAGGATAAGCAGCAACACCAGCAGGCCGACGCTGATGGCGGGCACGCTCCACGAGATGTAGCGGCGCCATTCGAAGAAAGCGCTTTCCCCGGCGCCCGGCGGATGGCTGGCGTCGGGGTTGGCGCTGTCGATCCAGGCCACCGGGCCGGCGGCGCCAATCAGCGCGACGTTGCCGCGGTTCAGCACGAACGGCGCGTCCAGCATGCCGGCCCGCTGCCCCAGGGTGTGCCACAACACGCCGTCCTGGCCCGCGGCGCTGACCACCTCGGCCGAGCTCAGCTGTTCCAGGCCCGATATATCCAGCCAGGTCGTGTCCTTGCCGTCCACGCGCAGTTGCTTGCGATCGGTGACCGTCACCATCGGCTTGGCGCCTTCCACCGGCACTTCCATCGCCAGGAAGGGGCGCGTCGGCTTGAAGGCCTGGCCGCCGGCGGCCACGGACAGTTCGGCGCGGGTCGTCGAAATGCCGCTGGCCGAAGCGATGCCGATCAGGCGCTTGAGGTTGTCGGGCGCGCTTGCCAGATAGCTGTCGGGCACGACGACCTGTGGCGTGCCGGCAAGCAGCGGCAGCAGGCCGACGAAGGTGCCGTCCGGTTCGGCCTTTTCCGGCTTGACGTAGCTGGTCGGCAGCACGTTCACCGGATACCCTTGCGGGATCTCGTTGCAGTCCACCGACACCGGCTGGCGCTGGAACGTGACGCGCACGGCGTTGGTGACCCCCAGCACGTAGCCGGGCACCCGGGCGGTCAGACGCTCGGGGCGACCGTCGGCATCCAGCTGTTTGGCGGCCAGCAGGATGCCGTTCCAGAAGACGGAGGCCACCGGGCGCGTCGACGAGGCGCCGGGCGCGGCCGAGACGTCCATGACCAATTCGCCGGGCATGCGGCCGTCCGCCGACACAGCGGCCAACGGGAACGTCGTGGTCCAGTCGCCGCTGGCGACCACGTTGAAGCTGTTGGGCGATCCGCCCAGCGCCGTCAGGCGCAGGCCGCCGTCCTTGAAGGTTTCCGGCGGCATCGCGGCCTTGACCCGCACCTGGCGCGTCACCAGGATGCGTCGCCAGGCCGTGTCGAACGCGCCCGCGCCCTGCGCGCCGGCATCGGCGGCCAATGCGATCACGGCTTGGCGGCCCATCGCGGCCAGGCGGATTTCCTTGGACTGCATGTCGGCGTTGGCCAGCGGCACGCGCCGCTCGCGCCAGGACTTGAAGGCCGCCGCGGCGTCGGCATCGTTGGCCAGCTGCGATTGCAACGCGTCCAGCGCTTCGTTCAACTTGCCGCGCAGCGTGGCATCGGCGATCACCACGTCACCGGCGACGGCGGGCGCGCCCATCACCAGCAAAGCGCCGATCTCGGCGGCATTGGCGATCTTGTGCTTGCCGTTGTCCGCCAGCGCGGCGAAGGCCGGCACCTGCGCCAGCCCGGCCGGCGCCTGCAGGCCGCGTGTGTCGATCTCGTCGCCCACCGAGGGGAAGGCGCGCACCGCGACGCGCTTGCCGGCGCGTTCCAGCGCCACGCCGACACGCCAGGCGCTGTCGAAGGCCTGCTGGTCCAGCTTGGCGCCGGCCACGATCAGGGTCGGCTTGCCGGGCAGCGTGCCCCAGGCATCATCCAGGTTGCCGATGGCCGAGGCATCGTAGCGGTAGGTCAGGCGCGTCTGCGGCGAGATGGTCAGCGCGTTGGCGGTGGCGCGGTTGCTTTCGCAGTGGCGCAGCGCGATTTCGGATTGCCAGTCCACGCCCACCCGCAGGAAGCCGGTCTCGCGGCGTCGCGGGTCCACCGTGTAGCCGTGCGCGATGCTGCCGTCGCCGTCGGCGATGCGTTGCGCATTGAGCGGCACGCCGTCGGCCCACAGCACCAGGCTGGTACGGCCCGGCTCGCCCTTGGTGTATTTGGCATCGAAGTTCAGCGTGGCGTCGGCGATCGGCACGCCGCGCGGCACCGGCACGTAGAACTCATGGCGCGCGTCGCTGTTGCTCAGGACCACCGGCTCGCTGATGCCCAGATCGGCCAGCGTGGTGTTGCGCGTCACCCAATCGTCGCCCTGCAACTGGCGCAGTGCGTCGCCGGCCGGGCTGGCCAGCGTCCCCAGTGGCAGCAACAGGCCGGCGGCCATCAGCGCGCGTCGAAGCGTCAGGGCGGAAAAGGAGGAGGGTTTTGGCATGGGAACTCCGGGCGGATATGCAGGGCAGGGCGTCAGGCCGCGGTGCCGGCGGCCGGTCCATGAGGATCGAATTCCGAAACCGGCCGGCCGCATAGCGCGTCGACGATGCGCCCGCTGGCCTTGCCGTCTCCGTAGGGATTGATGCGGCGCGAAAACGAGGCATGCAGGGCGGGGTCGTCCAGCAGCCGGTTGACCTCGGTCAGGATGCGCTGCGTGTCGGTGCCTACCAGCGCCACCGTGCCCGCCTGCACGGCCTCGGGGCGTTCGGTCACATCGCGCATCACCAGCACGGGTTTGCCCAGGTAGGGGGCTTCTTCCTGCACGCCCCCCGAGTCGGTCAGGATCAAATAGGCGCGTTGCATGAACCAGACGAAGTCCAGGTAATCCAATGGGTCGATCAGGTGTACGCGTTCCAACCCCGCCAGGTCCTTCATCACGACGTTGCGCACTTGCGGATTCAAATGCACGGGATAGACGATCTGCAGATCCTCGCGCCTGGCCAGTTCCGCCAGCGCGGCGCAGATGTTCTTGAAGCCGCCGCCGAAACTCTCGCGCCGGTGGCCGGTGACCAGCATCAGGCGGCGCCGCGCATCGAGCCAGTGGTAGCGGGCCTCGAGTCCGCGCGCCAGCGGCCCGTCCGGCGCCAGCTTGGCGCAGGTCAGCGCCAGCGCGTCGATCACGGTATTGCCGGTCACCGTGATGCGCCCGGCAAGGTTTTCGCGCAACAGATTGGCGCGCGACTCGGCGGTCGGGGCGAACAGCGCGTCGCCGATCGCATCGACCACGCGGCGGTTCATTTCCTCGGGGAAGGGCATGGCCAGGTTGCCGGTGCGCAAGCCCGCTTCGACATGGCCGATGCGTATCCGGCGATGGAATGCGGCCAGCGCGCAGGCCGACGCGGTGCTGGTGTCTCCATGCACCAGCACGTAGTCCGGTTGTTCTTTTTCCAATACCCCGTCCACTTGGCTGATCAACCGCGCATACAGACCGTTCAAGGTCTGGTTGGGCACCATGATGTCCAGGTCATGCCGGGCGCGCAGATCGAACAGTGCGAGCACCTGGTCCAGCATCTGGCGATGCTGTCCGGTCACGCAGACCACGCTGTCGATCCGGGATTCTTCCTGCAACGCGGCGACCAGCGGGGCCATCTTGATGGCTTCAGGACGCGTTCCGAATATGGAAAGTATCTTCATCGCAATCAAGCGGCCGGAGCCGGTGGCATTTTCTTGCGTTTATTATGTCTTGAAAGTATTCGTAATATGTGTCGGAGTATTTCCCGGACTTCCGTTCAGCTGACAGTGATTTATCGAAGCGCCCCGGGGGAAGATGAAAGCGGCCCACTCTCTCGACCCGTAAAATGGGGTCACATCATCTTTCAATATGCTGTCTATGACATATCGCCCCATGTCCCTGCGAGTTTCCTTTGGTTACGAACACGACAGGTCGTGTGCATCTACGTGATTCCTTGAAGGCGAAGCCGAAAATGCCTTGACCCCGTAGCGGCTTCACGCTTTTACATACATCCGGCGCGCCCTCATCTCCTGGCCGGCGCGGCAGCAACCCGGAGCGCCTGTCATATGAAGCCATCGAAACCACGATCCGCCGGCGGTCAGCGCCGCACTCGCGGCGCGCATGTCCGCGCCATGCCGGCCACGCCGGCAGCGCGGCGCCGAGGCCGCGCATGAGCGGCAATCACGAACACGGTGACGTGCGCGCGTTGCCCGAATCGCGTCTCTGGATCGCCTTCGCGCTGACCGGCACGTTCATGGTGATCGAGATCGTCGGAGGTCTCTGGACCGGCAGCCTGGCGCTCATCTCCGATGCCATGCACATGATGACGGACGCCATCGCGCTGCTGCTGGCGCTGATCGCGATCCGCGCTGGCCGCAAGGCCGCCGATCTGATGCGCACCTACGGCTATGCCCGCTTCGAGATCCTGGCTGCCGCGATCAATGCATTGGTGCTGCTGGGCGTGGCCTTCTACATCCTGTACGAAGCCTGGCGCCGTCTGGAGGCGCCGCCGGATATCCAGTCCGCCGGCATGCTGGCCGTGGCCATCGCGGGGTTGGCGATCAACCTGGTGTCGATGCGGCTGCTGGCCGGTTCCAAGGACGACAGTCTGAACGTGAAGGGCGCCTACCTCGAAGTCTGGGCCGACATGCTGGGCTCGGTCGCCGTCATCGCCGGGGCCGCGATCATCTGGTTGACGGGCTGGCGCTGGGTGGATTCGGCGCTGGCCGTGGCCATCGGCTTCATGGTCTTTCCCCGTACCTGGGTGCTGCTGCGCGAATGCATCAACCTGCTGCTCGAAGGCGTGCCGCCCGGCATGAGCCTGAGCGCGGTGCGCGACGCCATCGCCGGCACCGACGGCGTCGCCAGCGTGCATGACATTCACCTGTGGGCGATCACGCAGAAGCAGCCGCTCCTGACCGGCCACGTGGTGTTGGCGGCGGGCGCCGACGGCGAAACCGTCCGCCTGGAGATCGAGCGACGCTTGCAGGAAGACTTCGACCTGCACCATACGACGCTGCAGGTCGAACGTTCGGATCGTTCCGAGCAGGAACACATCCACTGAGCGACGCGAAAAAAAATGGCCGACCCGTGAAGGTCGGCCATTTGGCGCTATGGCGGAAATTTGGTGGAGCCGGGGGGAATTGAACCCCCGTCCGCAAGCCCTCCGCAACCAGTTCTACATGCGTAGTCGATCTATTTGGTTTTAACCCTGGACTTAGCCAACCGACAGGCCGGACCAGAGCGATTCACGTAATTTAAATTTGAACCGTGTGACCCCAGTTCAAACCGATTCCTTGTGAATGTCGCTGCTGCGGTTCGAGGGTTGCCCCCCTGGGAAGTTGCCTTCCTCCGCCTGACCCAAGGACAGATCAGTGCAGCGGCTCACCGCTTAAGCGGCGAGAGCGAAACGCTCGTCGTTGGCGTTTGTAGTGTTCCAGTGGTTTAACGAGCGTACTGGTGCTCGGCATGCCCTGAGTTGTTTCGCGACCCACGTCGAATCCGGATCGGCCCCAAGAACTTCTATTGTACTGGTAAACGCGATAGTCCGCTGCCTTTCCGCGCCCGCCCGCCCGAGCGTGGCGCGGATGCCTCAACGCCGTCCCGCCCGGGAGGGCGCATGGGTGGAGCAGGTGGCCGGCGGCACGCTTCAGGCGTTGGCGCAGGCCGCCTTGGAGGCAGGCCGCGCGCGCGAGGCCGCCATCAGCGCGAAAGCCAGGGCCACCGACAGGGCCACGATGACCGCCGCCGCCCAGCCCAGCGATGCCAGGCCGTACTGGTCGATCACGTGGCCGCCCACCACCGCGCCCAGGCCGATGCCGATGTTGGCGCCGGAGATGTTGAGCGAGGCGGCAAAGGCGGGCGCCTCGGGGGCCGACTTCATCAGCCGCACGTGGCAGACGATGAAAAGCGCCGCCTGGGCGATGCCCCAGACCGTCAAGGCCACGGCCAGCAGGCCATGCGACTGCATCACCGGGCCCACGAATGCCAGGCCCGCCGCCATCAGCGACGAAAACAGCGCGGTGGCGCCCAGCGGGCTGCGGTCGACCATGCGGCCGCCCAGCGTGTTGCCGACCAGGCCAACGGCGCCGAATGCCATCATGGTCCAGCCGACGATCTGGCCGTTGAAACCGGCCAACCGCTCCAGCATGTCCGCCAGATAGGTGTAGGCGGTGAACATGCCGGTGAACACCAGCAGCGACAGCAGCACGTGGCCGACCACGATCGGGTTGCGCAGGATGCGCAGCTGCGTCACCAGCTTGACGCTCTCGGCGCGGATGCGGGTGCTGGGAAAGGCCAGCAGCAGCAACAGCGCCTTGGCGAATGCCACCGCCGAGAGCACGCCGAAGGCCGCGCGCCAACCAAACGCATCGGAAATCAGCACGCCGATGGGAATGCCGAACACGGTCGCGGCGACGATGCCGAACGCCACCATCGAGATGGCGCGTCCGGCGCGGGCCGGCCCGACAAGTTCCACCGCCGTGGCGCTGGCCAGCGACCAGAACACCGGCAACGCCAGGGCGGGCACGAAGCGGGCCACCGCCATGACCCAGATGTTCGGCGCCGCCGCCGCCAGGGCGTTGGACAGGCCGAACAACACCAGCACGCTGATGAACAGGCGCTTGCGTTCGATGTTGGCCATCAGCGCGGTCAGCAGCGGACCGGTGGCGGCCACCGTGAAGGCGAACAGCGACACCAGCAGCCCCGCCTGGGATACCGTCACGTCGAGGTCGCGGGCCAGGCTGGGCAGCAGGCCGACAATCAGGAATTCGGTGGTCAGAATGGTGAAACCGGCGGCAGAAAGTAGCAGGATGGGCAAAAGCATAGGCAATTCCAGGTGCGCGCGACGCCGTGAGGCAACGCGCAGTGGGCGGATGAATGGTCTAACAGGTCTAGGTTGCGCGCCGGGGAGACGTCGGCGCGCGGGCGCATGAGGGCGGCAAACCGTCGATGCGTAACGAGAAATGCCGTGCGGGCGTTGCCACGCGGCATCCGGCATTGGCCGGGAAAGGCAATCGGGAGGCACCCGGATTGCCTTGCATGAAACGTACTTTAATTCACCGGCGGGTAGGGATAAACCCTTTTGCACCGGATAAATTGTTCGGTCAGGTCAACTAATCCGACCGAACCCTTGTCATCCGGACCGCGCGTCGCCGTGACGGGCGGCGATGCGGGTCGCGGGGGATCGGCGCGGATGCCGGTGCATCAACGCAGATCGCGCGGCAGCAGCGGCTCGATCGCGGACCACAGCTCGGCCGGCGTGTTGGCGCAGGTTTCCGCTTCCCAGCTGATGATGTCGTCGTCTTCGCCGACGTAGCCGTAAGCTGCCGCCACCGCCGGCATGCCGGCCGCGTGCGCGGCCTGGATGTCGCGCAGGTCGTCGCCGACGTAGACGCAGCGGTCGGTGGCGAAGCCGGCCTCGCGCGCGGCGTGCTGCAGGGGCAGCGGGTGCGGCTTGGCGTGGGCGGTGGTGTCGCCGCAGACGAGCACGGCGCTGTCGCGGGTCAGGTTTAGGTGCTCGACGATCGGCAGCGTCAGGTAGGTGACCTTGTTGGTCACGATGCCCCACGACAGGCCGCGCTGGCGGATGTCGGCCAGCAGCGCCTCGATGCCGGGGAACAGCTTGCTGTGGACGGTGGAACTGGCGGCGTAGTCTTCCAGGAACTGCAGGCGGGTCGGTTCGTACTCGTCGTCGCCCGGCTTCAGGCCGAGCGCCACGCGCAGCAGGCCGCGCGCGCCCTGCGAGGCGACCGGACGCAGCGTTTCGTAGGGCAGCGGCTCCAGGCCGCGGCGGGTACGCTGCTGGTTGGCGGCGGCGGCCAGGTCAGGGGCGGTGTCGGCCAGCGTGCCGTCGAAGTCAAACAGGATCAGGGCGCTCATTTGCGGGTAGCCATCAGGTAGTTGACCGAGGTGTCGGACGTCAGCGAATAGATTTGCGTGATCGGGTTGTATTCCATGCCGCGCATGCCCACCGGTTCCAGGCCGGCGCCGCGGGCGGCGGCGGCCAGTTCGCTCGGCTTGATGAACATGTCGTAGGTGTGGGTGCCGCGCGGCAGCAGGCGCAGCACGTATTCGGCGCCGATGATGGCGAACAGGAACGACTTGGGGTTGCGGTTCAGGGTCGAGAAGAACACCCAGCCGCCCGGCTTGGTCAGCGCCGCGCAGGCGCGCACGATGGAGGCGGGATCCGGCACGTGTTCCAGCATTTCCATGCAGGTGACCACGTCGTACTGGCCGGGCTGCTCGGCCGCCAGCTGTTCCACCGGCACCTTGCGGTACTCGACTTTCACGCCCGATTCCAGCCCGTGCAACTTGGCGATCTTGAGCGACTTGTCGGCCAGGTCGATGCCGGTGACCTGCGCGCCGCTGCGCGCCATGGCCTCCGACAGGATGCCGCCGCCGCAGCCGACGTCCAGCACCTTCTTGCCGGCCAGGCTGCCCACGCTTTCCTGGATCCATTCCAGGCGCAGCGGATTGATGGCATGCAGGGGCTTGAACTCGCTTTCAGGGTCCCACCAGCGGCTGGCCAGCGCGCCGAACTTGTCCAGTTCGGCCTGGTCGGCGTTGACGGTGGCTTGGGCGGTATCAGAGGTGTGGGTGCTCATGGGCGGTCCAGCGTAAGGCGGCACTCTATATATAGAGCGGGACGGCGGCGCCGGTGGGCGCCGGGGTGATTGCACCGCATTGGTGCAAGCCAGGCGAAAAAAAGGGCCTCGCTATGCGAGGCCCTTTATTGTAGCTAGTCCGGCAATTACTTGCGGCTACCCACGATTTCGATTTCAACGCGACGGTTCTGGGCGCGGCCTTCCTTCGTCTTGTTGGAAGCGATCGGGTTCTTTTCACCCTTGCCTTCCGTGTAGATACGGTTCGGATCGATGCCCTTGCTGACCAGGTAGGCCTTGACCGAAGCGGCACGACGCTCGGACAGCTTCTGGTTGTAGGCGTCCGTACCGATCGAGTCGGTGTGGCCAACGGCGATGATCGTTTCCAGCTCGATACCGCGAGCTTGCTGGGCGACTTGGTCCAGCAGCTGACGGCCTTCGGGCTTCAGCGTCGACTTGTCGAAGTCGAAGAACGTGTCAGCGTTGAACACGACCTTGGCCGCCATCGGGGCCGGCTTCGCCTTTTGTTGGGCAACCGGAACGCCGTCGCAGCCGGGGATGCCGGTGGCCGGGGTCCAGAACGCATCGCGCCAGCACAGTTCGTTCGTACCGTTCTTCCAAACGTTACCGAACGGATTGCGCCAGTTGTCCACCGTCTGGGGATAGGTCTGGGCCGAGGCTACACCCGAGGCCGTGACGGCGGCGAAGGCGAGCGCCAGAGCGAATTTGGAGGGTTTGTTCATGTTTCTCCTCGTTGAGCTTGAAGCTGGATAAGTGACTCGCAGCGAACCCCCGCCGCATATCAGGAAAACGGGGCCAGTATAGCAACGCCAAGAGCTGGTTCAAAGGAATAGCTACTGGGTTTCCTGCGTGCTGGAAACAATCTTAAGGCATTTGGGGGGCTTTGGCTTCCCTGGACAGCCGCATTGGTGCTGGATATGACGTTTTCCGCGCTCCATCCGTTTGCCATGTTGGTTTTTGACAACAGGCTCGCGGGACCTTGGCGAACGCGTCGGTGCCGCTTGCCGCCGACATCCGGTTGCGGGGCCGCGCCGATGGCCGCTCGGGGCCCTTGGGGCCGCGATCCCAATCGAATGATAGAATTTCCTGTTTACCCGGCCCGGGTTCCTCCTTACACGATTCTGTCGTTATATATATGGATTCCTTTGCCAAGGAGACGCTTCCGGTATCGCTGGAAGAAGAGATGCGCCGCAGTTACCTCGATTACGCGATGAGCGTGATCGTCGGGCGGGCGCTACCGGATGTGCGGGACGGGCTCAAGCCCGTCCACCGGCGCGTGCTCTACGCGATGCACGAGCTCAACAACGACTGGAACCGCGCCTACAAGAAGTCGGCGCGTATCGTCGGGGACGTCATCGGTAAGTACCACCCCCACGGCGACCAGTCCGTCTACGACACCATCGTCCGCATGGCGCAGGATTTCTCCATGCGCTACATGCTGGTCGACGGCCAGGGCAACTTCGGCTCCATCGACGGCGACAACGCCGCGGCGATGCGCTACACCGAAATCCGTCTGGCCAAGATCGCCCACGAGCTGCTCGCGGACATCGACCAGGAAACGGTCGACTTCGGTCCCAACTACGACGGCAGCGAGCAGGAACCGCTGCTGCTGCCCTCGCGCCTGCCGAACCTGCTGGTCAACGGCAGCTCGGGCATCGCCGTCGGCATGGCCACCAACATCCCGCCCCACAACCTCCAGGAAGTGGTCGACGGTTGCCTGTACTGCCTGCGCAATCCGGCGTGCTCGGTCGATGAACTCATGGAGATCATCCCGGCGCCGGATTTCCCCACGGGCGGCGTCATCTACGGCATGTCGGGCGTGCGTGAAGGCTATCGCACCGGTCGCGGCCGCGTCATCATGCGCGCCAAGACCCACTTCGAAGACATGGAAAAGGGCAACCGCCAGGCCATCGTGGTCGACGCGATTCCCTACCAGGTCAACAAGAAGACGCTGCAGGAACGCATCGCCGAGCTGGTCAACGACAAGAAGATCGAAGGCATCTCCGACATCCGCGACGAGTCCGACAAGGACGGCATGCGCCTGGTGATCGAGCTCAAGCGCGGCGAAGTGCCCGAGGTGGTGCTGAACAACCTCTACAAGAACACGCAACTGCAGGACACCTTCGGGATGAACCTGGTGGCGCTGGTCGACGGCCAGCCCCGCCTGCTCAACCTGAAGCAGATGATCGACTACTTCCTGCAGCATCGCCGCGAAGTGGTCACGCGCCGCACGGTGTTCCAGCTGCGCAAGGCCCGCGAACGCGGCCACGTGCTGGAAGGCCTGGCCGTGGCGCTGGCCAACATCGACGACTTCATCGCCATCATCAAGGCCGCGCCGACGCCTCCCGTCGCGCGCCAGGAACTGATGGCCAAGTCGTGGGATTCTTCGCTGGTGCGCGAAATGCTGTCGCGCGCCGACGGCGACACGCCGGGAGGCCGCGCGGCCTTCCGTCCGGACGACCTGGGCGCCGAGTTCGGCCTGCAGGGCGACGGGCTGTACCGCCTGAGCGATACCCAGGCCCAGGAAATCCTGAACATGCGCCTGCAGCGCCTGACCGGCCTGGAGCAGGACAAGATCGTCGGCGAATACAAGGACATCATGTCCACCATCGCCGACCTGCTGGACATCCTGGCCCGTCCCGAGCGCATCACCACCATCATTGGCGAGGAACTGCAGGCGATCAAGGCCGAGTTCTCGACCGGCGCCAAGGACACGCGCCGCTCGGAAATCGAGCTCAACGCCACCGAACTCGACACCGAAGACCTGATCACGCCCACCGACATGGTCGTGACGCTGTCGCACGGCGGCTACATCAAGAGCCAGCCGCTGTCCGAGTACCGTTCGCAGAAGCGCGGCGGCCGCGGCAAGCAGGCCACGGCGATGAAGGAAAACGACTGGATCGACCAGCTGTTCATCGCCAACACCCATGACTTCCTGCTGTGCTTCTCGAACCGCGGCCGGGTCTACTGGCTCAAGGTCTGGGAAGTGCCGCAAGGCACGCGCAACTCGCGCGGCAAGCCCATCGTCAACATGTTCCCGCTGGCCGAAGGCGAGAAGATCACGGTGGTGCTGCCGGTCAAGGAATTCAGCGAAGACCACTATGTCTTCATGGCGACCTCGCGCGGCACGGTCAAGAAGACCCCGCTGTCCGACTTCTCCAACCCGCGCAAGGCCGGCATCATCGCGGTCGACCTGGACGACGGCGACTACCTGATCGGCGCCGACCTCACCGACGGCAAGCACGACGTCATGCTGTTCTCGGACGCCGGCAAGGCCGTGCGCTTCGACGAGAACGACGTGCGCCCGATGGGCCGCAATGCCCGCGGCGTGCGCGGCATGATGCTCGAGGACACGCAGAACGTGATCGCGCTGCTGGTGGCCGGGGATGAAACGCAGAGCGTGCTGACGGCCACCGAAAATGGCTACGGCAAGCGCACCCCGATCACCGAGTACACGCGCCACGGCCGTGGCACCAAGGGCATGATCGCCATCCAGACCAGCTCGCGCAACGGCAAGGTGGTTGGCGCCGTGCTGGTGATGCCTTCGGATGAAATCATGCTGATCACCACCGGCGGCGTGCTGGTGCGTACCCGCGTCGCGGAAATCCGCGAAATGGGCCGCGCCACGCAGGGCGTCACCCTCATCAACGTCGATGACGGCAGTTCGCTGTCCGGCGTGCGCCGGGTCGTCGAAAGCGATGCCGACGATGACAGCGAAGACCTGGACGACGGCCAGGAAGAGGGTCAGGAAGAGGGCAACGGCGACGCCGGTGCAACGGATTCGACGGAACCTACGGAGCAATAATGGCCCGCCCCTGGAACTTCTCGGCAGGCCCCTCGGCCTTGCCCGAGGTGGTACTGCAGCAAGCCGCTGCGGAAATGCTGGACTGGCACGGCAGTGGCATGTCCGTGATGGAAATGAGTCATCGCGGCAAGCACTTCGTGCAGATCTGCGACGAAGCGGAAAGCGACCTGCGCGATCTGCTCGGCCTGTCCTCGGACTACGCGGTGATGTTCATGCAGGGCGGAGGTTCCGGGGAGAACGCCATCGTTCCCATGAATCTCATGGGACGGCGCGGCACGCCGGCGGCCGACTTCGTCGTGACCGGCCACTGGTCGTCGCGTTCCCACAAGGAAGCCGGCCGCTACGGTGACGCGCAGGTCGCGGCCACCAGCGGCCAGGCGACGCAGCTGGACGGCCGTGAGCAGGCGCCGTACACCTGGGTGCCGCCGGTCGACACCTGGAAGGTGCGCAAGGAATCGGCGTACCTGCACCTGTGCAGCAACGAAACCATCGGCGGCGTCGAATTCCTGGATTGGCCCGACACGGCCGCGCTCGGTGCGCCCGACGTGCCGCTGGTGGTCGACGCTTCCTCGCATTTCCTGTCGCGTCCGATGGACGTGAGCCGCTGCGGCATGATGTACGCGGGCGCCCAGAAGAACGCCGGCCCGGCCGGCGTCACCATGGCCATCTGCCGCCGCGACCTGATCGGCCACGCGCTGCCGATCTGCCCGTCGGCGTTCGACTACGCCAACGTGGCCGCCGAGCATTCGCGCTACAACACCCCGCCGACCTTCGCGATCTACATCGCCGGCCTGGTGTTCAAGTGGGTCAAGGCCAATGGCGGCGTGGCCGGCATGGAAGCGGCCAACAAGGCCAAGGCCGAACTGCTCTACGGCTACCTCGATAGCACCAGTTTCTACCGCAATCCGATCCACGCCCCCGTGCGTTCGCGCATGAATGTGCCGTTCGTGCTGCGCGACGAATCGCTCAACGACGCCTTCCTGCAGGGCGCCGACGCCGCCGGCCTGACGCAGCTCAAGGGCCACAAGAGCGTGGGCGGCATGCGCGCCTCGATCTACAACGCGGTGCCGCTGGCCGCCGTGGCCGCGCTGGTCGAGTACCTGAAGGAATTCGAGCGCCGCTATGGATGATGACCTGCAGCGCAAGCTGCGCCCCCTGCGCGACCGCATCGACGCCATCGATGCGCAAATCCTGGATCTTCTTTCGCAGCGCGCCCGCGCCGCGCAGGAAGTGGGCGAGGCCAAGCATGCCGCCCATGCCGACGGTCCGGTGTTGCGCCCCGAGCGCGAAGCCGAGGTCATCCGCCGGCTGCAACAACTCAATCCCGGCCCGTTTCCGGCGGCCGGCGTGGCCTCGGTCTGGACCGAGATCATCTCGGCCTGCCGCGGCCTGGAGCGCGGCATGACCGTCGCCTACCTGGGGCCGCAGGGCTCGTTTTCCGAGCAGGCCGCGCTGGAGCATTTCGGCCATGCGGTGCAGAAGCTGCCGTGTGTGTCGTTCGACGAGGTCTTCCGCGCCGTCGAGGCGGGGCAGGCCGACGTCGGCATGGTGCCGGTCGAGAACTCCACCGAAGGGGCGGTCAACCGCAGCCTGGACCTGCTGCTGAACACGCCCCTGCGCATCCTGGGCGAGCGCTCCCTGGTGATCCGCCATTGCCTGATGTCGCAGTCGGGCAAGATGGACGGCATCAAGACGATTTCCGCGCATCCGCAGGCGCTGGCCCAGTGCCAGGGCTGGCTGACGCGCAACTATCCCGACCTGGAACGGGTGGCCGCCGCCAGCAATTCCGAGGCCGCGCGCGTGGCCGCGTCGGATCCGACCATCGCCGCCATCGCCGGTGAAGTGGCCGCGCCGGCCTGGAACCTGCAGGTCGTCAGCGCCGGCATCCAGGACGATCCGCACAACCGCACGCGCTTCCTGGCCATCGGCAACATCGAGCCGCTGGTCAGCGGCAAGGACAAGACCAGCCTGATCCTGGCGGTGCCAAACCGCGCCGGCGCGGTCTATGAAATGCTGGCGCCGCTGGCCGCCAACGGCGTGTCGATGACGCGCTTCGAGTCCCGGCCCGCCCGCACCGGCGAGTGGGAATACTATTTCTACGTCGATGTCCTGGGACATCGCAACGATCCGAATGTCGCGCTCGCCCTGGATACCCTGCGGGCGCAGGTCGCCTACCTGAAAGTGCTGGGTTCCTACCCGGCGCCGTGAGCCCTTCCATGACCAACACCTCCAAGCCTCTCGCCGCTCCCGCGCACGTCAGCGCCATCGCGCCTTACCAGGCAGGCAAGCCCATCGAGGAACTGGCCCGCGAATTCGGGCTGGATCCGGCCGGGATCGTCAAGCTGGCCTCCAACGAGAACCCGCTGGGCATGCCGCAGTCGGCGCGCGCCGCCATGCTGGCCGCCGCCGAGTCGCTGGCGCGCTATCCGGACCCCAACGGCTTCGATCTGAAGGCCGCGCTGGCCGCGCGCTACGACGTGCCGATGAACTGGATCACGCTGGGCAACGGCTCCAACGACATCCTGGAAATCGCCGCGCTGGCATTGCTGGAGCCGGGCGCCTCGGCGGTCTACGCGCAGCATTCCTTCGCGGTCTACCGCCTGGCCACGCAGGCCCGCGGCGCGCGCCACATCGTGGTGCCGGCCAAGGACTACGGCCATGACCTGGACGCCATGTTCGACGCCATCGCCGACGACACGCGCCTCTTGTTCATCGCCAACCCCAACAACCCCACCGGCACCTTTGTGCCGGGCGACCAGGTGGCCGCGTTCCTGGAGCGCGTCCATGCCGCGCATGGCGATCGCGTCACGGTGGTGCTGGATGAGGCCTACAACGAATACCTGGAACCGCAATTCCGGTTCGACAGCACCGCGCTGGTGCGCCGCTATCCCAACCTGATCGTCTCGCGCACCTTCTCCAAGGCCTACGGCCTGGCGGGCCTGCGCGTGGGCTTCGCGGTGGCCCAACCGGCCCTGACCGACCTGCTCAATCGCGTGCGCCAGCCGTTCAACGTCAACACGCTGGCACAGGCCGCCGCCGTGGCCGCGCTGGCCGATGCCGCCTACCTGGAACAGGCGTACACGTCCAACAAGGCCGGCAAGGCGCAACTGTGCGAAGCCTTCGACCGCCTCAAGCTGCGCTACGTGCCCAGCTACGGCAACTTCGTGCTGGTGCACGTGGGCGACGCGCCGCGCATCAACCTGGCGCTGCTCAAGCGCGGCGTGATCGTGCGTCCGGTGGCCGGCGACGGCCTGCCCGAGTGGCTGCGCGTGTCCATCGGCCTGCCGCAGGAAAACGCCCGCTTCATCGACGCGCTGACCGCCATCCTGTCCGAATGAACGGCGCTTCCTCCAAGCCGAATCAGGGGGCCGCTGGCCCCCTGATTCCTGTGTTGGCCGTCGTCGGCGTGGGCCTGATCGGCGGTTCCTTCGCCGCGGCCTTGCGCCGGGCGGGGCAGGTGGGACGGGTGCTGGGCGTGGGCCGCAATGCCGCGTCGCTGGCGCGCGCGGTGGAACTGGGCCTGATCGACGAAGCCGTCAGCGCCGAAGACGCCGCCGCCCACGCAGACCTGGTGTTCCTGGCCACGCCCGTGGGCGGCCTGCAGGACATGCTGGCGCGCATGCTGCCGCATCTGCGCGATGCCACGCTGCTGACCGATGGCGGCAGCACCAAGGCCGAGGTGGTCGATGCCGCCCGCCTGGCGCTGGGCGCGCGCATCGGCCAGTTCGTGCCGGGCCATCCCATCGCCGGCGCCGAGCGCAGCGGACCCGAGGCCGCCGATGCCGGCCTGTATCAGGGCCGTTGCGTCATCCTGACGCCGCTGGCCGAGAATAGTGCCGCCGCCATTGCCCTGGTGCGCGATGCGTGGCTGGCTTGTGGCGCGCAGGTGATCGACATGGACGCCGGCGCGCATGACCGGGTGCTGGCGTCGGTCAGCCACCTGCCGCACCTGTTGTCGTCGGTGTACATGGAGCAGGTCGCCACCGCGGCCGACGCCGCCACGCGGCTGGCGCTGGCGGGCAGCGGCTTTCGCGACTTCACCCGCATCGCGGCGGGATCGCCCGAGATGTGGCGCGATATCTTTCTATCCAACCGCGACGCCATGCTGGCGGAGCTGGCGGCCGTGCGCGCCGTGCTGGATCGGGCCGAGCGCGCGATCGATGGCGGCGATGGCGCGGCCTTGCTGGCGCTGCTGGACACGGCGGCGCAGGCGCGCCGCAACTGGCGCAAGGAGTAAACCCACATGGGCGCTTTGCCTTTCCTGGATCTGCCGCGGGTGCGGCGCGCGCAGGGCGTCATGGCCTTGCCCGGTTCCAAGAGCATTTCCAACCGCGTGCTGCTGTTGGCGGCCATCGCCGACGGCGAGACCGCCATCACCGGACTGCTGGATTCCGACGACACCCGCGTCATGCTGGCCGCCTTGCGCCAGCTGGGCGTGGCGGTGTCCGAACTGGCCGAGGGCCGTGTCACCGTGCGCGGCGTGAGCCGCTTCCCGGTTGAAAGCGCCGACCTCTTCATGGGCAACGCCGGCACCGCCATCCGGCCGCTGACGGCGGCGCTGGCGCTGATGGGCGGCGACTATCGCCTGTCCGGCGTGCCGCGCATGCACGAGCGTCCCATCGGCGACCTGGTCGATGCGCTCAAGGCGCTGGGCGCTCGGATCGACTATCTGGGGCAGCCCGGCTATCCGCCGCTGCACATCGGCCGCGGCGCAATCGCCACGCCGGCCGTGACGCAGGTGCAGGGTTCGGTTTCCAGCCAGTTCCTGACCGCCTTGCTGATGGCCGCGCCGTTGCTGGCCGGCCAGAGTGGCCAGCCGGTGGTGATCGAGGTGCTGGGCGAGCTGATCTCCAAGCCTTACATCGAGATCACGCTGAACCTCATGGCGCGTTTCGGCGTCACCGTGCAACGCGATGGCTGGGGTCGTTTCACCATCGCCGGCGGCGCCCGCTATCGCAGCCCGGGCCAGATCGCGGTCGAGGGCGATGCCTCCACCGCCTCGTATTTCCTGGCGCTCGGCGCCATCGGCGGCGGACCGCTGCGGGTGACGGGCGTGGGCGCCGACAGCATCCAGGGCGATGTGAAATTCGCCGACACGCTGGCCGCCATGGGGGCGACGGTGGCATACGGCGACGGCTGGATCGAGGTGACCGGCGTGCGCGTGGCCGAGGGCGGGCGCCTGAAGGCCTTCGATACCGATTTCAACCTGATCCCCGACGCCGCCATGACGGCCGCCGCGCTGGCGCTGTACGCCGATGGCCCGTGCCGGCTGCGCAACATCGGCAGCTGGCGCGTCAAGGAAACCGACCGCATCCACGCCATGCAGACCGAGCTGGAAAAGCTGGGCGCGCAAGTGGAATCGGGGCCGGATTGGTTGCGGGTCACTCCGCCGGCTGACGGCGCCTGGCGCGACGCGCATATCGGCACCTGGGACGATCACCGCATGGCAATGTGCTTCTCGCTGGCCGCGTTCGGCCCGGCGGCGGTGCGGATTCTGGATCCGGGTTGCGTCAGCAAGACGTTCCCGGGTTACTTTGATGTCTATGCCGGCCTGGTGTCGGCATAGCGACCACGGGCCGCGCGGCCCATTTCCTTACATGACTTCGACTGAACCGACCGTGACTTCCGCCGCTCCCGTCATCACCATCGACGGCCCCACCGCCTCGGGCAAGGGCACCGTGGCCCACCGCGTCGCCAAGGCGCTGGGGTGGGCGGTGCTGGACAGCGGCGCGCTGTACCGGTTGACGGCCCTGGCGGCGATCAACCGCGGCGTCGATGCGGCCGACGAGCCCGCCGTGGCGCGCGTGGCCGAGACGCTGGATGTGCGGTTCGACGGCCCCCACGTCTACCTGGAGGGCGCCGACGTCGGCCATGAAATCCGTCGCGAGGAGGTGGGCAATTTCGCCTCGCGCGTGGCGGCGTTCCCCGGCGTGCGGCAGGCGCTGCTCGAACGCCAGCGCGCGTTTCGCCTGCTTCCCGGGCTGGTGGCGGATGGCCGCGACATGGGCACGGTGGTGTTTCCTGATGCGTCCCTGAAAGTCTTCCTGGTGGCCGATGTGGTCGCGCGGGCCGAGAGGCGGCGTAAGCAGTTGATCGAAAAGGGAATTTCTGCTAATCTAGACGACCTTTTGCGGGATATGCGCGAGCGGGATGCCCGCGACACGCAGCGCGCCACGGCGCCGCTTGCTCCCGCAGCGGATGCACATGTGCTGGATTCGTCGAATCTGACGATTGCGGAAACCGTGCAGGCAATACTGGATTTCTGGCAGGCCAACCCCACGCATTGAGGGGCGGGCACCTTCGCCAGTCGTTTTTTTATCGGCCCTGTCCTGGCCAGGCGACACCCCCACGGGACACCCCGCAAGGGCAAACCGGCAGGCAGGTATTTTGACTCCACTGTGGCGGGCAATCCGCTGCGGTGTGTTTTTAACGGCCATTTCGGCCCAATGGATTTCAACCCCATGTCTTCCGTTTCCACTACCGCCACCGGCGGCGAAAGCTTCGCCGACCTTTTCGCACAAAGCCTCAAGAGCCAGGACATGAAGTCCGGCGAGGTCATCAGCGCCGAAGTCGTGCGCGTCGACCATAACTTCGTCGTCGTCAACGCCGGCCTGAAGTCCGAAGCGCTGATCCCCCTGGAAGAGTTCCTGAACGACCAGGGCGAGCTCGAAGTGCAACCCGGCGATTTCGTCTCGGTGGCCATCGATTCCCTGGAAAACGGCTACGGCGACACCATCCTGTCGCGTGACCGCGCCAAGCGCCTGTCGGCCTGGCTGCAACTGGAAAAGGCCCTGGAAAACGGCGAGCTGGTCACCGGCACCATCACCGGCAAGGTGAAGGGCGGCCTGACCGTCATGACCAACGGCATCCGCGCGTTCCTGCCGGGTTCGCTGGTGGATCTGCGTCCGGTCAAGGACACCACCCCGTACGAAGGCAAGACCCTCGAATTCAAGGTCATCAAGCTCGACCGCAAGCGCAACAACGTCGTGCTGTCGCGTCGCCAGGTGCTGGAAGCCAGCATGGGCGAAGAGCGCCAGAAGCTGCTCGAAACCCTGCACGAAGGTGCGGTGGTCAAGGGCGTGGTCAAGAACATCACCGACTACGGCGCGTTCGTGGACCTGGGCGGCATCGACGGCCTGCTGCACATCACCGACATGGCCTGGCGCCGTGTGCGTCACCCGTCCGAAGTCCTGCAAGTGGGTCAGGAAGTCGAAGCCAAGGTCCTCAAGTTCGACCAGGAAAAGAGCCGCGTCTCGCTGGGCGTCAAGCAGCTGGGCGAAGATCCGTGGGTGGGCCTGGCTCGCCGCTACCCGCAAGGCACCCGCCTGTTCGGCAAGGTCACCAACCTGACCGACTACGGCGCGTTCGTTGAAGTCGAAGCCGGCATCGAAGGCCTGGTGCACGTCTCCGAAATGGACTGGACCAACAAGAACGTCGATCCGCGCAAGGTCGTGACCCTGGGCGAAGAAGTCGAAGTCATGGTCCTGGAAATCGACGAAGACCGTCGTCGCATCTCGCTGGGCATGAAGCAGTGCCGCCAGAACCCGTGGGAAGAGTTCGCCACCAACTTCAAGCGTGGTGACAAGGTCCGCGGCGCCATCAAGTCGATCACCGACTTCGGCGTGTTCGTCGGCCTGCCCGGCGGCATCGATGGCCTGGTTCACCTGTCCGACCTGTCGTGGACGGAAACCGGCGAAGAAGCCGTGCGCAACTTCAAGAAGGGCGACGAGATCGAAGCCGTGGTCCTGGGCATCGATACCGACAAGGAACGCATCTCGCTGGGCATCAAGCAGCTGGAAGGCGACCCCTTCAACAACTTCGTTGCCACGTTCGACAAGGGCGCCGTTGTTCCGGGCACCATCAAGTCGGTCGAAGCCAAGGGCGCCGTCGTGACGCTGTCCGTGGACGTCGAAGGCTACCTGCGCGCTTCCGAGATCTCCTCGGGCCGCGTCGAAGATGCCACCACCGTGCTGACCGCCGGCGAGAACATCGAAGCCATGATCGTCAACATCGACCGCAAGACGCGTTCGATCCAGCTGTCGATCAAGGCCCGCGACAACGCCGAAACCGCCGAAACGATCCAGCGCATGTCCGACGCCAGCGCTTCGTCCGGCACCACCAACCTCGGCGCGCTGCTGAAGGCCAAGCTGGACCAACAGCGCAACGACGGTTAATTCGTGACCAAGTCGGAGCTGATCGCCGCCTTGGCGGCCCGCTATCCTCAGCTGGCCGCCCGCGACACCGATTACGCGGTCAAGACCGTGCTCGATGCAATGACCCAGGCCCTGGCCTCGGGCCAGCGCATCGAGATCCGCGGTTTTGGCAGCTTCTCGCTGTCGCAGCGGTCTCCCCGTATCGGCCGCAATCCGAAATCCGGCGAACAAGTGCTGGTGCCTGGCAAACAGGTGCCGCACTTCAAGGCGGGCAAGGAATTGCGCGAGCGGGTGGACTTGGTCGGCGGCAACGACGAGGACGCTCAATCCTCTGGATCGAGCGAACCGATGCCGTCCATGGCAGGCTTGCACGCCATGCATTGACAGCACCGGCCAGTAAGCTGCCTTCGGGCAGATCGGACCGCGAGCAACGCCCCTTGAGAAATCAAGGGGCTTTGTTTTTGGGCGTCCTTCCGGACACGCCGGCGCCCTTCGAGGAAACCCCGTTGAAGGCCGTACACGAGGTGTGGAGGTCGCTTACAATTGACCCTCTCGAATTCTTAGGAGCATGCGTCATGCGCTACCTTGTCTGGGCCCTGCGATTGCTCGTGTTCGTGGCGGTATTGATGTTCGCGTTGAAGAACACCGATCCCGTCGCCGTGAAGTTCTACGCCGATTACGTGGTGCAGGATGTGCCGCTGATCGTCGTCATGCTGGTGGTGTTCGTGGTCGGCGCGCTGTTCGGCCTGCTGCTGACCGTGCCCGCCGCCATGCGCCGCCGCCGCGAGGCCATCCGCCTGCGCCGCGAACTCGACCGCGTGCAGGCCGCCGTCAACGGCACCACGCCGGCCGTGCCGCCCGAAGCGGTCGCTCCCATGTCGCCCCTGTGACGGCGCCGCGTCGTTCGCACTCCGTCATTTCCGCATTGAATCTACGCAAGAGCCCGCACAGTGGATTTTGAACCTTGGTGGTTGATATTCGTGCCGGTGTTGTTCGCGCTCGGCTGGCTGGCCGCGCGCTTCGACATCCGGCAGATGCTGCGGGAAACCCGCAGCCTGCCCGATTCCTATTTCCGGGGCCTGAACTTCCTGCTCAATGAGCAGCCCGATCGCGCCATCGATGCTTTCGTCGAAGTGGCCAAGCTCGATCCCGAGACCACCGAACTGCACTTCGCGCTGGGCAGCCTGTTCCGTCGCCGCGGCGAAATGGAACGCGCCATCCGGGTGCACCAGAGCCTGCTGAACCGTTCCGACCTGCCGGCCGCCGAGCGCGAACACGCGCAGCACGAGTTGGCGCAGGACTTCCTCAAGGCCGGCATGCTCGATCGCGCCGAAAGCGGCTTCGAGCAGCTCAAGGACACCCGCTACGCCTTGCCCGCGCTGCGATCGCTGATCCGCATCTACGAATCCGAGCACGACTGGCCGCGCGCCATCGAGGCCGTCAAGACGCTGCATGGCCTGGTCGACGAGCCGGTGCCGCAGATCGTCCATTACTACTGCGAGCAGGCCGCGACGGCGCTGGCGGCCAAGCCGCCCAACATCGACGCCGCGCATGCCGCCCTGGATGCCGCCGACCACGCCTTGTCGACCGCCGATGCCGGCATGTCGAGCAAGGGCGCCATGGTGCGCACCGCGATGCTGCGTGCCCGCCTGGCCCTGATCGAGCAGGATCCCAAGCGCGAGCGCCTGTATCTGGAGTCGGTCATGACCGACGCCCCCGAATACGTCGGCCTGGTGGCCGAGCAGTTGCTGGCCAACTATCGGGCCGCCGGACAGGTCGAGGCCGGCCTGGAACTGCTGCAGCGCCAGTACACGCGCCATGCGTCGCTCGACCTGTTCAACGTCGTGTTCCGCGAATTGCGCGTGCAGCAGGGGTCGGCGACGGCCTGGGCTTTCGCGCGCGGCGCCTTGCGCAACCATCCTTCGCTGCTCGGGCTGGACCGCTTGCTGGAAGCCGAGCTCGCCAATCCCGAAGGCGCCAGCGAACAGGGCCCCGTTCCCGGGGCGGACCTGACGCTGCTGCGCAGCCTGATCCACAAACATACGCAACGACTGGACCGCTATGCGTGCCGGAGCTGCGGTTTTCAAGCGCGCCGCTTCTATTGGCAGTGCCCTGGCTGCAATGCCTGGGAAACCTACGCGCCGCGCCGTCTGGAAGAACTTGAATGAGCCAATTTCCCGTCGAATCCATTTCGCATAGCCGGGTGCTCGTGGTGGGCGACGTCATGCTGGACCGCTACTGGTTCGGCGAGGTGGAGCGAATTTCGCCTGAAGCGCCGGTGCCGGTGGTGCGCGTGGCGCGCCGCGAGGATCGCCTGGGCGGCGCGGCCAACGTGGCGCGCAACGTCGCGGCATTGGGCGGCCACGTCACCCTGGTCGGCGTGCTGGGCGAAGACGAGGCGGGTGACAGCGTGCGGCGCCTGGCCGCGGAGGCCGGCGTCCAGGCCGACCTGATCACCGACCGCAGCCTGCATACCACGCTCAAGATGCGGGTTTTGGGTCGCCAGCAGCAACTGCTGCGAGTCGACTTCGAGCAGCATCCGCAGCAGGAGGCGCTCGACAGCATCGACGCCGCATTGGCGCGCCACCTCGCCAATCACGATATCGTGGTGCTGTCCGACTATGCCAAGGGGGTGCTGGCACGGGTCGAATCGCTGATCGGCCTGGCCCGCAGCGCGGGGATCCCCGTGCTGGTCGATCCCAAGGGGGACGATTACTCCCGTTACCGTGGCGCCACGCTGGTCACGCCCAACCGCTCGGAAATGCAGCAGGCCGTGGGCCGCTGGAATAGCGAATCCGAACTGACCGACCGCGCGCAGCGCCTGCGCGCCGACCTGGATCTGGAAGCCCTGCTCGTGACGCGTTCGGAGCAGGGCATGACTTTGTTTACCGACACGGGCCGCGAGCACATCGACGCGCAGGCTCACGAGGTGTTCGACGTGTCCGGCGCGGGCGATACCGTGCTGGCGACGCTGGCCGTCTCGCGCGCCATCGGCCTGCCATGGAAAGATGCCATGGGCTGGGCCAACCGGGCCGGCGGCATCGCCGTGGGCAAGCTGGGCACGTCCGTCGTCACCGCCGCCGAACTGGCAGGAGAACTCTCATGATCGTCGTTACCGGAGCCGCGGGCTTCATTGGCAGCAACCTGGTGCGTGGCCTGAATCGCCGCGGCATCGTGGACATCATCGCGGTGGATGACCTGACCGAAGGCGACAAGTTCGTCAACCTGGTCGATTGCAAGATCGCCGACTACCTCGACAAGGACGACTTCCGCCGCCGCGTCGCCGATGGCAGCCTGCCGGAAGTCCGCGCGGTGCTGCACCAGGGGGCCTGCTCGGACACCACCGAGCGCAACGGCCGCTACATGCTCGACAACAACTACCGCGTCACGCTGGAACTGTTCGAGTTCTGCCAGGCGCGCCGCATCCCGTTCCTGTATGCCTCGTCGGCCGCGGTCTATGGCGGCTCGTCGGTCTACGTGGAAGACCCCGCCAACGAGGGCCCGCTCAACGTCTACGGCTATTCCAAGCTGCTGTTCGACCAGGTGTTGCGCCAGCGCATGGACAGCCTGACCGCGCAGGTCGTGGGCCTGCGCTACTTCAACGTCTACGGCCCGCACGAACAGCACAAGGGCCGCATGGCCTCGGTGGCCTTCCACAACATGAACCAGTTCCTGGAACATGGCCATGTGCGCCTGTTCGCCGGTTGGGACGGCTATGTGGACGGCGGCCAGAGCCGCGACTTCATTTCGGTGGAGGACGTGGTGGCGGTGAACCTGCACTTCCTCGACCATCCGGAACAGTCGGGCATCTTCAACTGCGGCACCGGCCGCGCCCAGCCGTTCAACGACGTCGCGGCGGCCGTGGTCAACACGCTGCGCGCCGAGCGCGGCGAAGCGCAACTGACGCTGGCGCAACTGGTGGAACTGGACCTGATCCGCTACATTCCGTTCCCCGACGACCTGAAAGGCCGCTACCAAAGCTACACCCAGGCCGACGTGAGCCGCTTGCGCGCCGCCGGTTTCAGCGCGCCCATGCGCGACGTGCAGACCGGCGTGTCCGAGTACGTGCGCTACTGGCGCGCCCGCAAGTAGGCGGCACATGGCGGCCCGCAAGCGCCGCCTGCTCGAGCGTGACAAAGCCGCCGTGCCACAGGCGGCTTTTTTCTTGTCTACGTGATTGCCGGGGTGGATGAAACCGATCACTGCTTGCCCGCCTGTGTGCCTGGACAGGCCATGATCAGGACGTGGCGCAACAGCCGTTGCCCCGCGCTTTTTCCGGAGACCTGTTCATGAATCCCTTCCTGCATTCCACTGTCGCCCGCCGCCTGCCGGCCTTGCCGTGGCACCGCCCGCGTACCGCCACCTCCGCGCGTGCGCGGACCGGCTTGCGCCAGGCGCTGGGCGTCGCCCTGCTGGCGGCCGGCGTGGCGCACGCGCCGGCGCAGGCGCTCGACCTGAATGACGCCACCGCGCAGCAACTCGCGGGCATCCGCGGTATCGGTCCGCGTACCGCGCAGACCATCGTCAGCGAACGTGAGCGCGCCGGCCGGTTCGAATCGCTGGAAGACCTGGCCGAGCGGGTGCGCGGCATCAGCCAGAAAAAGGCCCAGGCCCTCGGGGTAGCCGGCCTGACGGTGGGCGCGTCCGGCGCCGCGTCGACGGCAGCAGGCGCCCCCGCCAAGGTGGAGTCCGCCGCCAAGCCCCTCGCACCACGGGAGCGTGGGGCCGGAACGGCCAGGCCCGGCGGCGCTGGCGTAGTCGCCGCCAAGGCGGCCGCAGCCAAGCCGACGGCGGCAGGCCGACCTGCTGCGGTATCCCCGCCGCGCCCCTGATCCGCAAAGGCCGGCGCTTCGCCATCCACCGGATAGGCGCGAGGAGGCCTTCCCGCGTTGGCCGGCCTTGGGGCAGGGGGGGGCCGCCCCGTGGCGTGAACCCCTGGCACGAGCGCGGCTTTTGGCGGCGCCCGGCGCCGGGCGGGGTTATGATCGGCAGCATGACTACTACCTATCCCACTATCGAGCAGACCGTCGGCAATACGCCGCTGGTGCGCCTGCAGCGCATTCCCGGAGCCGCTGGTGCGGCCCGAGGCAACGTCATCCTGGCCAAGCTGGAAGGCAATAACCCCGCCGGTTCGGTCAAGGATCGGCCGGCGCTGTCCATGATCAGGCATGCCGAGGAGCGCGGCGACATCAAGCCGGGCGACACGCTGATCGAGGCGACCAGCGGCAACACCGGCATCGCGCTGGCCATGGCGGCCGCCATGCGTGGCTACCGCATGATCCTGATCATGCCCGACAACCTGTCGGTGGAACGGCGCGCGGCCATGACGGCCTATGGCGCCGAGCTGATCCTGACGCCGGCCGACAAGGGCGGCATGGAATACGCCCGCGATCTGGCCACCGAAATGCAGGCGGACGGCCGCGGCGTGGTGCTGGACCAGTTTGCCAACCCCGACAATCCGCGCGCGCATATCGAGACCACCGGTCCGGAAATCTGGACGCAGACCGAAGGCCGCGTCACGCACTTCGTCAGCGCCATGGGCACGACCGGCACCATCATGGGCGTGTCCACCTACCTGAAGTCGCGCAACCCGGCGGTGCAGGTGGTGGGCGCGCAGCCGGCCGAGGGGTCGTCGATTCCCGGCATCCGCAAGTGGCCCGAGGCCTACCTGCCCAAGATCTTCGACCGCAGCCGAGTGGACGCCTACGAATCGATCGAGCAGGCCGAGGCCGAGGTCATGGCGCGCCGCCTGGCGGCCGAAGAGGGCATCTTCGGCGGCATTTCGTCGGCCGGCGCGCTGGTCGCGGCCTTGCGCGTGGCCGAGCGCGTCAATGACGCGACCATCGTGTTCATCGTCTGCGATCGCGGCGACCGCTACCTGTCCACGGGCGTCTTCAACGCCTGAGGCCGCGCGCCGGCGCCATTGCGTCCGCCGAGGAAAAACGCCCCACGACCCGGAAACCGTCCGGGACGTGGGGCGTTTGCGTTGCGAGGTCCGGCCATGCGGCGCGGACTGTCGCCAGGGCCTTATTCGGGCTGGATGTTGGCGTCCTTCATGACCTTGATCCAGCGCGCGCTTTCGGCCAGGTTGAAGGCTTCGGCTTCCTGGTAGGTCATGGTGCTGGGCTGGGTGCCCTGCGACTTCAGCGCCTCGACCACCTTGGGCGATTGCGAGGCCTCGATCATGACCTTGTTGAGCTTGGCGACGATGGGCTCGGGCGTGTCCTTGGGCACCCACATGCCGTACCAGGTGACGATGTCGAAACCGGGCAGGCCGTTTTCGGCGATGGTCGGCACGTCGGGCAGTTCGGCCAGGCGGGCCTTGGTGGTGACGGCGATCGGGCGCACCTTGCCGCTCTGGATCAGGGGCAGGGCGGGGGCCAGCGGCGCGTACATCAGGTCGACGTGGCCGCCGGCGACGTCGGTCAGGGCCGGGCTGCTGCCACGGTAGCCGACGTGCGAGATGGACGCCTTGGTGGTGGTGTTGATCAGCTCGCCGGCCAGGTGCGGCAGGGTGGCCACGCCGGGCGAGGCGAAGCTCAACGAGCCCGGTTGGGCCTTGGCCTGCGCGATCAGCTCGCCGAAGGTCTTGAACTTCGAATCAGGCGGCACCACCGCTACCATCGGCACCGTGCCCAGCACGCCGACCATGCGGAAATCCTTGATCGGGTCGAACGTCAGGCTCTTGAACTGGGCGGGGTAGATGCCCTGCACCGACGGATTCATCAGCACGGTGTAGCCGTCGGCCGGCGCGCGCGCCACCTGGGCGGCGCCGATGGTGCCGCTGGCGCCGGGCCGGCTTTCGATCACCAGCGGCTGGCCCAGGATCTCGCCCATGCGCACCGCGATCACGCGGCCCACCACGTCGGTCGGGCCACCGGCGGCCCACGGCATGATCACGCGGATCGGCTTGTCGGGATAGGCATCCTGGGCCTGCGCGCCAGCCAGGGGCAGGGCGCCGATGGCGATTGCCGAGCATGCCGCGGCGAGCAAAGTGCGCTTGTTCATCTGCTGTCTTCTCCTACAAAGGTAAGGTTGGCCGAGGGCAGGGCCGCGTACAGCAGCGCCTTGACCTCTTTGAGTTGCTGCCCAGTGGTGGCTTCGTTCTTCTGCATGCGCCCCAGGGGGCCGGCCACCACGATGGCAAAGGGTTGTTCATAGGCCTTGAAGCCCAGCGAGATGGACATCACGTCCTCGACGTTTTCGCCGAGCGAGCGTTGCCAGCCGCGCTGGATGCCGGCCTGCAGGTCGCGCTCGAAGGCGGCCTGGCTGGTGAGGGTGGTCTCGGTGTACGAGGCGAACCCGGGATAGGTCTTGAACCACTTCTGGCGTTCGTCCTCGGACAGCACCGATAGCAGGGCCTTGCCCGAGCTGGTGGCGTGCACTGCCTTGAATCCGCCCGCCTGGTGCGAGAAGCGGATGGTCTGCTTGGATTCGGCGACGATCAGATAGACCACCTTGTCGTCCGCCAGCTTGGCCAGCAGGGCGGTTTCGCCGGTCAGGTCGCGCACCCGCGCCAGCACCGGCTCGATCACCGCGTTCAGCGGGTCGCTGCGGCAGATCAGGGTGGCGACGTGGATCAGCTTCTGCGTCGGGTAATAGCCGTGTTTCTTGCCGATCTCGTAGAGATAGCCGCGCGCCACCATGGTCTTGAGCAGGCCATGGCAGCTGGACAGCGGAATCTCCATCTGCGCGGCGATTTCGCTGTACAGCAATGGCTTCTGCGCCTCGGCAAAGAGGTTCAGGACATCGAGGACTCTGGCAGCTGTTTTCACATCCATGATGTTATTATCCTATATGTGATAAATTTGTGTCAAATTCTTAATTCCTGGCCAAGGAGCCGCGCCATATGAGATGGAAGAACCGTCCCGAGGGATCGAACTGGGGGGATTTCGGCCCTGATGACCAACGGGGCTGCCTGAATTACATCACTCCCGCCAACGTGATGAAGGGAATCCAGGAGGTTCGCGAAGGTTTGAGCTTCTGCCTGTCGCTGCCGCTGGACTATCCCGGCGGCAATGGCGTCAACGTGCGCCGCCATCCGCCCAAGCTGCGCCCCACCGAGCGCGACGGCGACCAGTACCTGAACTTCCCCTTGGGCCGCCTGCGCCCGGGATGCGTCGACGTGCTGAGCGACGACATTGTCGAGATGAGCCTGCAGTATTCGACCCAGTGGGATTCGCTGGCGCACGTGGGCGCGTTGTTCGACGCCAATGGCGATGGCCTGCCCGAGCGCGTCTACTACAACGGCTACCGTCCCAACGAACACGTGGTCGGCCCGGTGGACTACGACGTCGACAACGGCTTCGCCAAGACCGACCTGGGCCAGGGCGGCGCCTCCCATGCCAAGAAACTGGACATCACCCAGCTGGCCGAGTCCTGCCTGCAGAGCCGCGGCGTGATGGTCGACCTGGCGCGCCACTATGGACGCGAGCAGAAGTCGGTGGGCTACGACGATCTGATGCGCATCATCGAGGCCGATGGCATCGAGATCGAGCAGGGCGATATCGTGCTGTTCCACACGGAATTCGGCGATGCGCTGCTGGAGAAGCAGCGCCAGCCGGATCACCACACCCTGCATGAGATCTGCGCCGGGCTGGATGGCAGCGACGAGAAGCTGCTGCAGTGGATCACCGATTCCAAGGTGGCCGCCATGGCGTCGGACAACCACGCGCTGGAAATCTACCCGACGCAGAAGCCGAACGCGTGCTGCGCGGCATTGCCGCTGCACCACCACTGCATTTTCAAGCTCGGCCTGCCGATCGGCGAGATGTGGTATCTGGGCGCGCTGGCCCGCTGGCTGACCGCCAACGGCCGCAGCCGCTTCCTCCTGACCGCGCCGCCGCTGAATCTGCCGGGCGCGGTGGGTTCGCCCGCCACGCCGGTGGCCACGGTCTGAGCCAGGGGATGACCTGGACCGGGCCAACCCGGAATGGGCAGGGCCGGGACATGCCATTCCCGCCGCCCGGGGCCTGCCGGGCGTGGGCGCGGCGGGCGCCGCGCCTTCAGCGGCCGACGCGCGCCTCGATTTCGCTGGCCAGGTCGGCCACCGCGGTGGCGTAGAAGTAGCTGCGGTTGTATTTCGTCAGCGCGAAGAAGTTGGGCGTGCCGACGCGGTACTGGGCGGTGCCGCGGGCTTCCTCCACCAGGTCGACGACGCCCATGGGCTGGCTGCTCCAGCCATTGGCCGAGGCGCCGGGCTGCAGGCGCGCGCCGGCCGCGGTCAGCGTGCCCCAGGTCTGCTTGGGTTCCAGTCCGCCATCCACCAGGGCGGTGGGATCGGCCGGCAGAGTCACCGGCGCGAACACCGGCAGGCCGCGTTGCCAGCCGTGCTGCGACAGGAAACTGCCCACCGACATGATGGCGTCGCGGGTGTTGTTGGTCAGGTCGATGTGGCCGCTGTCGTCCCCATCCACCGCGTAGTGCTTGATGCTGGTGGGCATGAATTGCGGCATGCCGATGGCGCCGGCATACGAGCCGCGGGTTTCCATGTCCAGCTTGCCTTTCATCGCCAGAGTCAGGAAGTCGGCCAATTGGCCGCGGAACATGGTGGCGCGCTCGGGCTTGGCGGGGTCCGGATAATCGAAGGCCAGCGTGGTGAGCGCGTCCAGCACGCGGAAGTTGCCCATGTTGCGGCCATACAGTGTTTCAACACCGATGATCGACGCAATGATCGGGGCCGGCACGCCGAAGCGTTGCGCCGCCTGGTTGAGCTGGTCGCGATGTTCGTTGTAGAACTCCACGCCCCAGCCGATGCGCTTGGGCTCGACGAAGCGCGAGCGGTAGGTCAGCCAGCTGCGCCAGATTTTCTTGCCGGGCGGCGAGGGCGCGATCAGCCGCGCCACGGTGGCGTTGTAGCGCGCGCTTTCGAGCGCCGCGACCATGGGCTTGAGCGGCAGGTCGCGTTCGGCGGCCAGGCCTTCGACGAAGGCGCGCACCTCCGGCCGCAGGGCGCCGCCGGGCGTCAGGGCGGCCGGGCCGTCATCGGCGGGTTCGGAGCCGAGTGTCGGCGTACTGGGTCCGATGCGGATGGGGGTGGTGCCGGTGGTGGCCGCCGGCGGCTGGCCGGCGGCTGGATTGGGGGCGGTGGGAGCGGTGGTGGAGCACCCGGCCAGCAGGGCCGAAAGCGTGCCGAGTTGCAGTAATCGCCGACAGATGAACATAATCTTCCTTATGGAGACCATGTATCTTACCCACCCGGCATGCCGCTTGCATGAAATGGGCAGTTGGCATCCGGAGAGCCCGCAGAGGCTGGACGCCATTTCCGACCAATTGCTTGCCAGCGGCTTGATGCCCTATCTGGATGACCGGCAGGCGCCGCAGGCGTCCCGCCACGACGTGCTGCGGGTGCACACTGTCCAGTACCTGGACAGTCTGCGCGAGCATACGCCGGAACACGGGTATTACCCGATAGATCCGGACACCCTGATGAACCCCCATACCTACGAAGCCGCGCTGTACGCGGCGGGCGCGGGCGTGGCGGCCGTTGACGCGGTGATGGGGGGCGAGGCCCGCACGGCTTTTTGCGCGGTGCGTCCGCCCGGGCACCATGCCTGCCGCTCGCAGGCCATGGGCTTCTGCTTTCTGAACAACGTGGCCATCGCGGCCCGCCACGCCATGGAGTTCCACGGCCTGGCGCGGGTGGCCATCGTCGACTTCGACGTGCACCACGGCAACGGCACCGAGGACGTCTTCGCCGGCGACGAGCGGGTGCTGATGTGCAGCATTTTCCAGCACCCGTTCTTTCCCAACAGCGGCACCGAGCAGCCGGCGGCCAACATGGTCAATGTGCCGGTGGCGGCCTATACGGCGGGCGCCGCCGTGCGCACCATCGTCACCGACACCTGGCTGCCGCGACTCGAGGCGCACCGCCCCGAACTCATTCTGATTTCGGCCGGATTCGACGCCCATCGCGAGGACGATATGGGTCAAATGGGGCTGGTGGAGGCCGATTATGCATGGATCACCGAGCAGCTCGTGGACGTGGCCGAACGCCACTGCCAGGGCCGGATCGTCAGCACGCTCGAAGGCGGTTACAACCTGTCCGCCCTGGGCCGCAGCGTCGTGGCCCATATACGGGCGCTGGCGAAGCTGTAGAATCAGGAAAAAATTGTGCAATGCGATCCCGGCGGATCGTTAACTCCCCCCGGGTAATTATTTCCATTTGGAGGCAGCGGGATGAAGGTGTTGGTACCTGTCAAGCGCGTCGTTGACTACAACGTCAAGGTGCGCGTCAAGTCTGATCAGACCGGCGTGGATATCGCCAATGTGAAGATGTCGATGAACCCCTTTGACGAGATCGCCGTCGAGGAAGCCACCCGCCTGAAGGAAAAGGGCGCCGTGGCCGAAGTCGTGGCGGTTTCTTGCGGCGTTGCGCAATGCCAGGAAACGCTGCGCACCGCCATGGCCATCGGCGCCGACCGCGGCGTGCTGGTCCAGACCGACGCCGAACTGCAACCGCTGGCCGTGGCCAAGCTGCTCCGCGCGCTGGTCGACAAGGAACAGCCGCAGCTGGTGATCCTGGGCAAGCAGGCCATCGATGACGACGCCAACCAGACCGGCCAGATGCTGGCCGCGCTGCTGGACTGGCCGCAAGCCACGTTCGCCAGCAAGGTCGAGCTGGCCGATGGCAAGGCCACCGTCACGCGTGAAGTGGACGGCGGCCTGGAAACGCTGACGCTCAAGCTGCCGGCCATCATCACCACCGACCTGCGCCTGAACGAGCCGCGCTACGTTACGCTGCCGAACATCATGAAGGCCAAGAAGAAGCAGCTGGACACCGTCACCCCCGAAGAACTGGGTGTCGATCCGGCGCCGCGCCTGAAGACGCTCAAGGTCAGCGAGCCGCCCGCTCGCAAGGCCGGCATCAAGGTGGCCGATGTCGCGGCCCTGGTGGATAAACTCAAGAACGAAGCGAAGGTGGTTTGAGATGACGACGCTGGTTATTGCCGAACACGATAACGCCCAGCTCAAGGGCGCAACCCTGAACGCCGTCGCCGCCGCCGCCAAGATCGGAGGCGACGTCCACGTGCTGGTCGCCGGCGCCAATGCCCGCGCCGTGGCCGACCAGGCCGCGCAGGCGGCCGGCGTGGCCAAGGTGCTGCTGGCCGACGCGCCGCAGCTGGCCGACGGCCTGGCCGAGAACGTCGCCGCCCAGGTGCTGGCCGTGGCCTCGGGCTACAGCCACATCCTGTTCCCGGCCACTGCCTCGGGCAAGAACATCGCGCCGCGCGTTGCCGCCAAGCTCGACGTCGCCCAGATCTCCGACATCATCGGCGTGGAATCCGCCGATACCTTCCAGCGCCCGATCTACGCCGGCAACGCCATCGCCACCGTGCAATCGGCCGATCCGGTCAAGGTCATCACCGTGCGCACCACCGGCTTTGACGCCGTGGCCGCGCAGGGTGGCTCGGCCGCCGTGGAAGACGTCGCCGCCGTGGCCGATTCCGGCCTGTCGAGCTTTGTCGGCCGTGAAGTCGCCAAGAGCGACCGTCCGGAACTGGCCGGCGCCCGCGTGGTCGTGTCCGGCGGCCGTGGCCTGGGCAGCGCCGAGAACTTCAAGATCCTGGATCCGCTGGCCGACAAGCTCGGCGCCGCCCTGGGCGCCTCGCGCGCCGCAGTCGACGCCGGCTACGCGCCCAACGACTGGCAGGTCGGCCAGACCGGCAAGATCGTCGCGCCGCAGTTGTACGTGGCCGTCGGTATCTCGGGTGCCATCCAGCACCTGGCCGGCATGAAGGATTCCAAGGTCATCGTCGCCATCAACAAGGATCCCGAAGCGCCGATTTTCGGCGTGGCCGATTATGGCCTGGTGGGTGATCTGTTCCAGGTGGTGCCCGAACTGACCGGCGCGCTGTAAGCCAACGCACTCCGGCCTTACTCCGAAAAGCCCGCGGACATTATTGTCCGCGGGCTTTTTTTATTCATGGTCGACGAACTCCATTTCTGGCTGACAATCGAAACCATTTGATATTTACCGAGCAAATCTTTTGATCTTTTGAAGGATTCTGATAATGTATGCCGCGCGCAGCTAGGATTCGCGCAAGTGCTTGGCCTGTACATAACGAAGGAGATTCGGGATGGAATGGTTATTTGACACTCTGCGGAAATACCCTGAACTGGCAATATTCCTTACCCTCGGGCTGGGGTATTGGATAGGCGCCAAGAAGATATTCGGATTCAACCTGGGGGCGGTGACCGGCACCTTGCTGGTCGGTGTGCTGGTCGGCCAGCTCAATATCACGATCGCCCCGATCGTCAAACAGGTCTTCTTCCTGCTGTTCCTGTTTGGCCTGGGTTATGGCGTCGGGCCGCAATTCTTTCGCGGCATGAAAAGCGATGGCCTGCCGCAGGTCATCTTCGCCGTCATAATCTGCGTCATTTGCCTGCTGGTGACCTGGGGCACGGCCGTCGGTTTCGGTTTCGATGCCGGAACGGGGGCGGGCCTGCTGTCCGGCGCGCAGACCATTTCCGCGGTGATGGGCGTGGCGACCGACACCATCAACGGCCTTGGCATCGACGCGGCCACCAAGAAGAAATGGATCGACAGCATTCCGGTGGCGTACGCGGTCTGCTACATCTTCGGCACCGTCGGCAGCGCCTGGCTGCTGGCTTCGCTGGGTCCCAAGCTGATGCGCGTGGACATCGTCAAGGAGTGCAAGGAGTACGAGGCCAAGATGTCCGGCGGCGCCGATTCGATGGAGCTGTCCGGCTATCGCAAGTTCATCTCGCGCGCCTACAAGCTCGATCATCCCGAATTGGCCGGCAAGACGGTGGGCGAGCTGGAGTCGCGCTTTGTCGAGGCGCGCGTGTTCATCGAGCGCATCCGCCGCGGCGACCAGATCCTCGATACCGATTCGACCACCGTGCTGCAGGCCGGCGACGTGCTCGGCGTGGCTGGCCGGCACGACGCGCTGGTGCTGCAGGCGGCCGGGATCATCGGCACCGAAGTCGAGGATCGTGACCTGATCAACCTGCCCGCCGAGATCGTCGAGGTGGTGCTGACCAACAAGAACCTGGCCGGCAAGACGGTCAAGGAAATCGCCGAAATGGAGCAGGTGCGCGAGCTGGGCCGCGGCGTGTTCCTGCGCAAGGTGGTGCGCGGCGGCCACGAGATGCCGGTCAACTGGGGCCTGAAGCTCGACCGCGGCGACCGCCTGTTCATCCTTGGCGCCAAGCGCGATGTCGAGCGCGTGGTCGGCAAGGTGGGGTACGTGGACCGTGCCACCGAGCAGACCGACATGGTGTTCGTGGGCTTCGGCATCCTGTTGGGCGGCCTGTTCGGCACCCTGGTGCTGACCGTGGGCGGCATTCCCATCACGCTGTCGACCTCCGGCGGTTCGCTCATCGCCGGCCTCATCTTCGGCTATCTGCGCTCGGTGCATCCGACCTTCGGACGGGTGCCGGAGCCGGTGCACTGGTTCCTGACGTCGGTCGGCCTCACTGCCTTCGTGGCGGTGGTCGGCATCAGTTCGGGGCCGGGGTTCGTGCAGGGCTTCCAGCAGTTGGGCGCCAAGCTCTTCATCGCCGGCATCATCGCCACCAGCGTGCCGATGATATTGGGGGTGTACATCGCCCGCTACGTGTTCAAGTTCCATCCGGCCATCGTGCTGGGCGTCTGCGCCGGCGCCCGCACCACCACGGCCGCCATCGGCCAGATCACCGAGACCGCGAAGAGCCAGGTGCCGGCGCTGGGCTACACGGTGCCCTACGCCATCGGCAACACCCTGCTCATCATCTGGGGCATCGTCATCGTCATGCTCATGACCTAGGGGCCGTTTCCGCCGCAGGAAATCTCGTCCGTCAATCGCAAACCAGGAGTACTGAACAATGGCTTCCACCGCGCCTCTCACCGTCAGCCTGGCCTCGGCCCTGAAAACCACCCGGTCGCGCCAGCGCGACCTGGAGCAACTGTCGCCCTTCGAACTGAAGGATTACCTGATCACGCTGGCCAAGGACACACAGCAGACGGCCGCGCTGACCATGTTGAACGCCGGTCGCGGCAATCCCAACTGGATCGCCACCGAGCCGCGCGACGCTTTCTTCCTGCTGGGCCAGTTCGCCATGAAGGAGGCGCGACGGGTGCGCGACGATGTCATCCTGGCGGGCATGCCACCCAAGAAGGGGTGCGCCGACCGCCTGCGCAAGTTCCTGTCCAAGAACAAGGGCGCGGCGGGCGCGGACTTCCTGGCGGGCGTCCTGGAATACGGCGTGAAGATCAAGAACTTCGTGCCCGACGAATGGATCCATGAGCTGACCGACAGCGTCATCGGTGACAACTACCCGGTGCCGCCGCGCGCCCTGGTGCATCTTGAGCAGGTGGTGCACGACTACCTGATCAAGGAAATGTGCGACGGCCGTCCGCCCAAGGGCAAGTTCGACCTGTTCCCGGTCGAGGGCGGCACGGCGGCCATGTGCTACATCTTTGATTCGCTGATGCAGAACGGGCTGCTCAAGCAGGGCGACACCATCGCGCTGTTCCTGCCGACCTTCACGCCCTACATCGAGATCGCGCACCTGGAGCGCTTCCAGTTCAAGATCGTCGCCATCAATGCCAGCAGCGTGCGCGCCGACGGCACCCACGACTGGCACTATCCGGCCTCGGAAATCGCCAAGCTGGAGAACCCGAAGATCAAACTGGCGGTGACCGTCAACCCCAGCAATCCGCCGTCGGTGGCCTTCAGCCCGGTCGAGATGAAGCAGATCGTGGGACTGATCCGCAAGAATCCGGACCTGGTGCTGGTGACGGACGACGTGTACGGCACCTTCGTGCCGAACTTCCGTTCGTTGATGGCCGAAGTGCCGCACAACACCATCTGCGTGTATTCCTTCTCGAAGAACTTCGGCTGCACCGGCTGGCGCCTGGGCGTGATCGCGACCCATGAAAAGAACACCATGGACCGCCGCATCGCCGAACTGCCGGCATCGTGGAAGAACCGCCTGAACAAGCGCTATGGCGCCATGACCATGGAGCCCGAGAAGCTCAAGTTCATCGACCGCATGGTGGCCGACAGCCGCAACGTGGCGCTGAACCACACTGCCGGCCTGTCGCTGCCGCAACAGGTGCAGATGGGCTTTTTCGCCCTGTCGCACCTGCTGGACCTGAAGGACGCGTACAAGCACCTGACCATGCAGATCGTGCGGGCGCGGCGCGATGCGCTGTGGCGCGGGCTGGGCGTGCCGTTGCCGCCCGAGGATCCGATGCGTGGCTGGTACTACGTCGAACTGGACTTCATGGTCTGGGCCAAGAACACCTATGGCGACGCCTTCTGCAAATACATGACGTCCAACTACGAGCCGGTCGACTTCCTGTTCCGCGTGGCCGAGAAATCCGGCGTGGTGTTGATGGACGGCGGCGGTTTCGGCGGCCCGCCGTGGTCGATCCGTATTTCGCTGGCCAACCTGGACGATGGCGACTATTCCAAGATCGGCAAGCACATGGTCGACGCCGCCACGGAATACGTCGAAGCCTGGAAGGCCGGTCAACTGGTGCGTTCGGGTCCGACCGCCGGCAAGGGCCAGAAGGTCAAGCCCGCCGCCGCCAAGCGCAAGGCCGCCGGCAAGCAAGCCGCCAAGAAGGCGGTGAAGCAGGCGGTCAAGAAGGCCGCCAAGGCCGAGCGCTCGGCCACCAAAGGGGCGAAGTAGCCGCCATCGTCCGCCATATCCAGGGTGACATGACCTCATGACGTGCTCAGTCGGGTTTTTCAATAACGTTCCCATCGCGGTGCTGTTCCTGACGGTGGGCTTGGGATACCTGATCGGCAAGCTCAGGGTCGGGCCGATCCAGCTGGGGGGCGTGTGCGGCACGCTCATCGTTGCCCTGCTGATCGGCCAGACCGGCTGCCAGATGCGCGGCGATCTGAAGGAGGTCGCGTTCGCCCTGTTCATCTTCGCCATGGGCTATTCGGGCGGACCGCAGTTCTTCGCCAACCTGAACCGGTCCAGCCTGCGCTACATCGTGCTGCCCATCATCGAGGCGCTGCTGGTGCTGACCATCGTGCTGCTGGCGGTGCCGCTGTTCGGGTTGGACGCGGGCACGGCGGCTGGACTGGCTGCGGGGGCGGCAACCGAGTCGGCCGTGGTCGGGACCGCGGCGGAGGCGCTCAAGCACCTGGGGCTGGCCGACGCCGACGTGCAGCGCATGGAGGCCAATATCGCCACCGCCTACACGCTGACCTACCTGGTGGGCCTGATCAGCATCGTGTTCTTCACCAGCCAGGTGGCGCCCGCCCTGTTGCGCATCAACCTGCGCGAGGCCTCCAAAGCGCTTGAGGAAAAACTGGGCGGGGGGCCGGGCGAGACCGACGAGAACCTGCTGCCGACCCTGCCGCGGCTGGTGGGCCGCTCGCACGTGGTCAAGGACGCGGACGGCAGGACGGTGGGCGAGGTCGAAGCCGAATTGGGCGGACGCACCGCCATCAGCCGCATCCTGCGCAATGGCGAGGCGATCGAGCCCACGCCTGAGGACCGGCTGGCCACCGGCGATATCGTCGTCGTGCTGGGTCTGCGCCGCTTTGCGCTGCGGGCCGGCTCGGTCGTCGGGCCGGAAATCCAGTTGCCGGAGGCGCATGCCGATGACCTGCAGCTGGCCGAGCTGCAGGTCATCGTCAACAGGAAGACGGTCAATGGCCGCACCCTGGGTGAATTGGCCAAGGGGCCGCGCGCGCAGCGGGCCCGGGGCGTGTTCCTGCAGTCGATCCAGCGGTCCGGCCATATGCTGCCGCTCACGCCTGCCACCGTGGTGCAGTATGGCGACCTGGTGACGCTGGTGGGCGCGGAGCCCGAGCTGTCGCAGGCAGGCGCGGGGCTGGGCAACGAACTGCGGCGCAGCGGCGTTACCGACCTGGTGTTCCTGGCCTTCGGCATTCTCGCGGGCCTGATGATCGGCGCGCTGGGGGCACGCCTCTGGGGCATTCCGGTGTCGCTGGGCAGCGGCGGCGGCGCTCTGGTGAGCGGCCTGGTGTGCGGTTGGATCAACGCCAAGCGACCTGCATTGGGGCACATGCCGGACCAGGCGGTGCAATTGCTCAAGGATCTGGGCCTGGCGGTGTTCGTCGCCTGCGTCGGCCTGTCGGCCGGGCCAGAGGCGGTGGCGCTGATCCGCGAGCATGGCGCGGTGCTGCCGCTGATCGGCCTGCTGGTATCGCTCGGGCCGGCCTGCCTGTCGCTGTGGGTCGGACACAAGATACTCAAGATAGAGGGGCCGCTGCTGGTCGGCGCCATCGCGGGCCAGCACGTCAGCACGCCGGCGATCAGCGCCATCCTGGGGGCCAGCGGCAGCGCGGTGCCGCTGTTGGGTTACACGGTGACCTACGCCATCGCCAACGTGCTGCTGCCGGTGCTGGGGCCGATCATCGTGTCGCTGGCGCATCACCTCGGTGGATGAGGCCGGCAGGGCGCGTCGCGCCATGAGGCGGAGCGAGGGTTTAACATAGGCTAGGGAAACTACCGAGACCGCCAGCGACCGCGCCATGCCTGTCGCCCAAGGCGGCATCCCATCGCACCCCGCCGCACCCGCCGTCACGGGCGCAGGCTCATGGAGACAAGATGCCCTACCTTACCCCGCTGCAGGATTTCCGCTTCGCGCTGAAGGAACTGGCCGGCCTGGACGACGTCCTCAAGCTGCCCGGATTCGAAGAGGTGACGCCCGATCTGGTGGACGCCATCCTGGAAGAAAACGGCCGATTCGTCGAGCAGGCAATCGCGCCGCTGAACGTGCCCGGCGATACGCGCCCGCCGGTCTGGAACGATGGCCAGGTCACCGCCACGCCGGGCTACGCGCAGGGCTTCAAGGACTACGCGGCCGGCGGCTGGCAGGGGCTGCAGCATCCGCAGGTCTGGGGCGGGCAGGGCCTGCCCAAGCTGGTGGCGGCCGCGCCCGGCGAGAACATCCAGGCGGCCAGCCTGGCGTTCTCGCTGTGCCCGATGCTGACCGACGGCGTGATCGAGGCCATCCTCACCGTCGGCTCGGAAGAACAGCGCAAGAAGTTCGTGCCCAATCTCATCGGCGGCAAATGGACCGGCACCATGAACCTGACCGAGCCGCAGGCCGGCTCGGACCTGGCCCAGGTCGCCACCCGCGCGGTGCGCCAGGAAGACGGCAGCTACCGCCTGTCGGGCCAGAAGATCTTCATTACCTACGGCGAGCACGATCTGGCCGAGAACATCATCCACCTGGTGCTGGCGCGCACGCCGGACGCGCCGCCCGGGGTGAAAGGCATCTCGCTGTTCATCGTGCCGAAGTTCCTGGTCGGGGCCGATGGCTCCCTGGGGCCGCGCAACGATGTCTGGTGCGCGTCGCTGGAGCACAAGCTGGGCATCCATGGCAGTCCCACGGCCGTGCTGCTGTACGGATCCGGCAAGGGCGAGGCGGGCGAGGGCGCGGTCGGCTACCTGGTGGGCGAACTGAACCGTGGCCTGGAATACATGTTCATCATGATGAACGCGGCACGCTATTCGGTCGGCCAGCAGGGCATCGGCGTGTCCGAGCGCGCCTACCAGCACGCGCTGGCCTACGCGCGCGAACGGGTGCAGGGACGCGCCGTGGAAGGTTCCAGCGCCGCCGTCGCGATCGCGCGCCATCCGGACGTGCAGCGCATGCTGCTGACCATGAAGGCGCTGACCGAGGCGGCGCGCGCCGTGTCCTACGTGACGGCGGCGGCCCACGACAAGGGCACTCACCATCCCGACCCGGAGCAGCGGGCCCGCAACCGCGCTTTCTACGAATACATGGTGCCCGTCGTGAAGGGTTTTGCCACCGAGTCGGCGGTGGAGGTGGCCTCGCTTGGCGTGCAGGTGCACGGCGGCATGGGCTACATCGAGGAGACCGGGGCGGCCCAGTATTACCGCGATGCCCGCATCCTGCCGATCTACGAGGGCACCACCGCGATCCAGGCCAATGACCTGGTCAGCCGCAAGACCCAGCGCGATGCCGGTGCCACCGCCTACGCCGCCATTGCCGCCATGCGCGAGACGCTGCGGGCGGTCGAGGCCGAGTCCTCGCGCGCCGCGGCGTCCGAGCGCGACGGCCTGCGCCTGCTGCGCGACAACCTCGACAGCGCGATCCAGGCCTACGAGTCGGGGGTGGAATTCATCCTGGAGCAAACGGCGGTGAACATCCGCGCCGTCTATGCCAGCAGCGTGCCGTACCTGATGCTGGCCGGCGTGGTGCACGGCGGTTGGCAGATGGCGCGCGCCGTGCTGGCGTGCCGCCGGCACCTGGCGGCGGGATCGACCGATCCGTTCCATCGCGAGAAGCTGGCGACCGGATTGTTCTACGCCGCCCACATCCTGCCGCGCGCCCTGGCGCTGTCGGCGGCGGTGCGCGCCGGGGTGGTGGCGGACGCCTGCGGCGCCGCCGCGAATATTGCATAAGGTTATATGTCTTGCGTATTTCCCCTGCAACAGGTTTGATGGAAGAATCGTTTTGGAGGGCGGCACCGGCCGCCGCCGAAACGTTTTTCCAACCGGCCGCCGGACAGGGCGGCCGGTCGATTCCGCAACCCGAATCCGCAAGCAGGAGACACCATGAGCCATCTACGCCTGGGCGACACCGCGCCCGATTTCGAGCAGGAATCCTCCGCCGGCCCGATCCGTTTCCATGAGTATCTGGGCAATAGCTGGGGCGTGCTGTTCTCGCATCCGGCCGACTTCACGCCCGTCTGCACCACCGAACTGGGCTACACCGCCAAGCTGGCCGACGAATTCGCCAAGCGCAACGTGAAAGTGCTGGCGCTGTCGGTGGACGGCACCGACTCGCACACCAAGTGGATCGAGGACATCAACGACACCCAGTCGACCAAGGTCAATTTCCCGATCCTGGCCGACAAGGACCGCAAGGTGTCCGAGCTGTACGACATGATCCACCCCAACGCCAATGCCACGCTGACGGTGCGCTCGGTCTTCATCATCGACCCGAACAAGAAGGTGCGCCTGATCATCACGTACCCCGCCAGCACCGGCCGCAACTTCAACGAGATCCTGCGCGTCATCGACTCGCTGCAGCTTACCGACAGCCACAGCGTGGCCACGCCGGTCAACTGGGAAGACGGCGATGACGTCATCATCGTGCCGTCGCTGCAGGACGAAGCCGTGATCAAGCAGAAGTTCCCCAAGGGCTACAAGGCGGTGCGTCCGTACCTGCGCATTACGCCCCAGCCGAATAAGTAAATAAGAAATCCGTTTATGGGCGGCCGGCGCCGCCCGTCCGGACGGCGCCCGAAAAAGCGCCCGCAAAGCCGCGTATTCCCTGGGAATGCGCGGCTTTTTCACGTCTTGCGGCGGGCGCGCTATATGCCTGGAAGCGATGAGCAATCAAAGAATGATTCGTTCCGTTCAGAACAGGCCGCCGGCACACTTGCTTTCACATTGCCAAACACGCGAAGGGAGCAAGGAATGTCTTTCAGGAAAGCCGGATGGTTGGCCGCCTTGGCCGCAGTGACGATGTCTCTTGCCGCGATTGCGCCGGCGCAGGCGCAGCAGAAGCAGACGCTGTTGAACGTGTCCTATGATCCGACGCGCGAACTGTACCGCGCCATCGATGACGCCTTCATCAAGCAATACAAGGAAAAGGCCAACGTCGACCTGACCATCCGCCAGTCGCACGGTGGTTCCGGCCGCCAGGCGCGCTCGGTCATCGACGGCCTGGAAGCCGACGTGGTGACGCTGGCGCTGGCCTACGACATCGACGCCATCGCCGACCGCGGCCTCCTGCCCGAAAACTGGCAGGCGCGCCTGCCGCAGAACAGCTCGCCCTACACCTCGACCATCGTCTTCCTGGTGCGCAAGGGCAACCCCAAGCACATCAAGGACTGGGACGACCTGATCAAGGACGGCGTGCAGGTGATCACGCCCAACCCCAAGACCTCCGGCGGCGCGCGCTGGAACTACCTGGCCGCCTGGGCCTACGCGCTGGAAAAGAACGGCGGCAGCGAAGACAAGGCGCGCGCCTACGTCGGCGACCTGCTCAAGCACGTGCCGGTGCTGGATACCGGCGCCCGCGGCGCTACCACCACCTTCGTCGAACGCGGCGTCGGCGACGTGTTGCTGGCGTGGGAGAACGAGGCCTTCCTCGCGCTGGAAGAATTGGGTCCGGACAAGTTCGACATCGTGGTGCCGTCGCTGTCGATCCTGGCCGAGCCGCCCGTGGCCATCGTCGACAAGATCGTCGACAAGAAGGGCACCCGCGCCGCGGCCCAGGCCTACCTGGAATTCCTCTACACCCCGGCAGCCCAGGAAATCATCGCCAAGAACTACTACCGGCCGATCGACAAGACCGTGGCCGCCAAGTACGAAAGCAAGTTCCCCAAGGTCAAGCTGGTGACCATCGACGACAAGATCTTCGGCGGCTGGCGCAAGGCGCAGAAGGACCACTTCAGCGACGGCGGCACCTTCGACCAGATCTACCAGCCGCAGAAGAAGTAAGCGGACAACCAGCGGACGACGGCCATGACTACAGCCTCGATTCCGACGGCAAAGGGCGCGCGGGCGCCTTTTGCCGTTCGGCGCAACAGCCCGGGCGTGCTGCCCGGTTTCGGCATTTCCATGGGCTACGCGGTGCTGTACCTGAGCGTGCTCGTGCTGATTCCCCTGGCGGCGCTGCCGATCAAGAGCGCCTCGCTGGGCTGGCAGGGCTTCTGGGACGCGGTGACGGCGCCACGGGTGCTGGCGTCGTATCAACTCACCTTCGGCGCCTCGCTGCTGGCGGCGTTGGTGAACCTGGTGTTCGGCACCATCGTGGCCTGGGTGCTGGTGCGCTACCGCTTTCCGGGCAAGAAGATCCTGGACGCGCTGGTGGACCTGCCGTTCGCGCTGCCCACCGCCGTGGCCGGCATCGCCCTGACCGCGCTGTACGCGGAAAAGGGCTGGCTGGGCGCGCCGCTGGCCAACTGGTTCGGCCTGAAAGTGGCGTTCACGCCGCTGGGCATCGTGATCGCGCTGATTTTCATCGGCGTGCCGTTCGTGGTGCGCACGGTGCAGCCGGTGCTGGAAGACATCGAGCGCGAGATTGAGGAGGCCGCCGCCAGCCTGGGCGCGGACCGCTGGCAGACGATCCGCCGCGTGCTGCTGCCGAGCCTGGTGCCGGCGCTGATGACCGGCTTCGCGCTGGCGTTCGCCCGCGCGGTGGGCGAGTACGGTTCGGTGGTGTTCATCGCCGGCAACATGCCGATGGTGTCCGAGATCACGCCGCTGCTGATCATCGCCAAGCTGGAGCAGTTCGACTATGCCGGCGCCGCCGCCATTGCCACCGTGATGCTGGTGCTGTCGTTCGTGCTGCTTTTCGTCATCAATCTGCTGCAGGGCTGGCAGGCCCGTCGTGGCCTCGGGAGACAGGCATGAGCTTTGTTGACCGTCCCGCCCACCTGACCGAGCCGCGCTGGGTGCGCGGCATCCTGCTGTTCCTGGCGCTGGGTTTCCTGGCACTGTTCCTGCTGGTGCCGCTGGCCGCGGTGTTCTACGAGGCTTTCCGCAAGGGCTGGCAGCTGTACCTGGAGGCCATCGTCGAGCCCGATGCGCTGGCCGCGATCCGCCTGACGCTGGTGGTGGCGGCGATCGCGCTGCCTGTCAACCTGGTGTTCGGCGTGGCCGCCGCCTGGGCCATCACCAAGTTCCAGTTCCGCGGCAAGCAGTTCCTGATCACGCTGATCGACCTGCCGTTCTCGGTGTCGCCGGTGGTGGCCGGCCTGGTGTTCGTGCTGCTGTTCGGCACGCAGGGCTGGTTCGGCGACTGGCTGCAGGCGCACGACCTGAAGATCGTCTATGCCGTGCCGGGCATCATCCTGGCCTCGCTGTTCGTGACCTTCCCCTTCGTCGCGCGCGAGCTGATCCCCCTGATGCAGGCGCAGGGCAGCGAGGAAGAGCAGGCCGCGCTGACGCTGGGCGCGAGCGGCTGGCAGATCTTCTGGCGCGTGACGCTGCCCAACATCAAGTGGGGCCTGCTGTACGGCGCCATTCTCTGCAATGCGCGCGCCATGGGCGAGTTCGGCGCGGTCTCGGTGGTGTCGGGCCAGATCCGCGGCCTGACCAACACCATGACCCTGCACGTGGAGATTCTCTACAACGAATACCAGTATTCGGCGGCGTTCGCGGTGGCCTCGCTGCTGGCGCTGCTGGCGTTGGTGACGCTGGTGGCCAAGAACGTGATCGAGTGGCGCAACGCGCGCTACCTGAAGGCGGCGGAACTGCCGGTCGAGTATCCCGGGCCCGCGACGGCCATCAAGCCGGCGGTCGCCTGACGCGGCCGGCCAGACGGAGACAAGCATGAGTATCGAAGTACGCAATCTTTCCAAGCGCTTCGGCCAGTTCCGGGCGCTCAACGACGTCTCGCTGCACATCGGGACGGGCGAGCTGGTGGCGCTGCTGGGGCCTTCGGGCTGTGGCAAGACCACGCTGCTGCGCATCATCGCCGGGCTGGAGTCGGCCGACACGGGCAGCGTGCTGTTCGCCGGCGAGGACGCCACCGCGGTGGACGTGCGCCAGCGCCAGGTCGGCTTCGTGTTCCAGCACTACGCGCTGTTCAAGCACATGACGGTGTTCGAGAACGTCGCCTTCGGGCTGCGCGTCAAGCACCGTTCGCAGCGGCCGCCGGAAGAGCAGATCCGGCGCAAGGTGCATGACCTGCTCAATCTGGTGCAGCTGGACTGGCTGGCGGAGCGCTACCCGGCGCAGCTGTCGGGCGGCCAGCGCCAGCGCATCGCCCTGGCGCGCGCGCTGGCGGTGGAACCGCGCGTGCTGTTGCTGGACGAGCCCTTCGGCGCGCTCGACGCCAAGGTGCGCAAGGAACTGCGGCGCTGGCTGCGCCGCCTGCACGACGAGCTGAACGTGGCCAGCGTGTTCGTCACGCACGACCAGGAAGAGGCGTTGGAGGTGGCCGACCGCGTGGTGCTGATGAATGCCGGCAAGATCGAACAGGTCGGCACGCCGCGCGAAGTCTGGGAAGGGCCGGCCACGCCCTTCGTCTATGGCTTCCTGGGCGACGTCAACCAGTTGCAGGGCGTGGCCAGCCGCGGCGTCTGGGAAGGGGCGGGCCTGTCGTTGCCGGCGCCCGAACTGGCGCAGGCCGAGGCGCAGCGCGCCACCGCCTATGTGCGGCCGCACGAATTCGACATCGAGCGCTATCGGGCCGGCGCCGCCGGCATTCCGGTGCGCCTGTCCCATGCCTACCTGGCCGGCCCCAGCGCCTACCTGGAACTGGCCAGCGAGGATTCCGACGCCGTCATCGAGGCCGAGGTGCCCGAGCACCTGTACCGGGAGCTCGGCCTGCGCGATGGCGACGTGCTGCTGGCCCGCCCGCGCCGGGCCCGTATCTTCGCGGTGCAAGCATGACGGCGGCCGCACTCGATACCGGCCTGGAGCCGGCCCTGGCAGCACGCTGGGACGAACTGCAGGCGCGGCTGGCCGACATCCAGCGGCGCTATCCCGATGCGGCACTGGCGTCGTCGCTGGCGGCCGAGGACATGGTGTTGACGCACGCCATCTACAGCGCCGGCCTGGGCCTGGAAGTCTTCACGCTCGACACCGGCCGGCTGCACGCGGAAACGCTGGGCGTGCTGGACGCGGTGCGCGAGCGCTATGGGCGCGAGGTCACCGTGTACCGGCCCGACGGCGACGCGGTCGAACGCCACGTGGCCGAGCATGGCGCCTATGCCTTCTACGAAAGCGTCGAGCTGCGCAAGGCCTGTTGCCAGATCCGCAAGGTCGAGCCGCTCAAGCGCGCGCTGGCCGGGCGCGGCGCCTGGATCACCGGGCAGCGGCGGGCGCAGTCGGCCACGCGCGGCGAGCTGCACCTGGAAGAAGACGACGCCACCTTCGGGCTCTACAAGTTCAACCCGCTGGCCGAATGGAGCGAAGCGGACGTCTGGGGCGTGATCCGCGCCCTCGGCATTCCGTACAACCCGCTACACGACCAGGGCTATCCGTCCATCGGCTGCGAACCCTGTACCCGCGCCATCCGCCCGGGCGAAGACCTGCGCGCGGGGCGCTGGTGGTGGGAGTCGTCGGATTCCAAGGAATGCGGCCTGCACGCAGGCAACCGGGTCATCGGCATCGTCGCGGCTCCCCGCGACTGACGCCGCCACCCATCAGAAATCCGTTTTAGGGGAATATTCATGTCCGCAGTGATCCAACGCAGCCACCTGGACTGGCTGGAATCGGAAGCCATCTTCATCCTGCGCGAGGTGGCCGCCGAAAGCGAGAAGCCCGTGCTGCTGTTTTCGGGCGGCAAGGACTCGGTGGTGCTGTTGCGCCTGGCCGAAAAGGCCTTCCGCCCGGGACGCTTTCCGTTCCCGCTGATGCACATCGACACCGGCCACAACTTCGACGAGGTCATTGCCTTTCGCGACGCCCGCGCCGCCGAGCTGGGCGAGACCCTGATCGTGCGCAGCGTGGAAGACTCGATCAAGCGCGGCAGCGTGGTGCTGCGGCGCGAGACCGATTCGCGCAACGCGGCGCAGGCCGTGACGCTGCTGGAGGCGATCGAGGAATTCGGCTTCGACGCCTGCATCGGCGGCGCCCGCCGCGACGAGGAAAAGGCGCGCGCCAAGGAACGCATCTTCTCGTTTCGCGACGAGTTCGGCCAGTGGGACCCCAAGGCCCAGCGCCCGGAACTGTGGAACCTGTTCAACACCAAGGTGCACCGCGGCGAGAACATGCGGGTGTTTCCGATCTCCAACTGGACCGAGCTGGACGTCTGGCAGTACATCCAGCGCGAACGGCTGGCGCTGCCGTCGATCTACTTCAGCCACCAGCGCGAGGTGGTGCGGCGCAAGGGCCTGTTGGTGCCGGTGACGCGCCTGACGCCGCCGCAGGACGGCGATACGGTCGAGCGCCTGTCGGTGCGTTTCCGCACGGTGGGCGACATTTCCTGCACCTGCCCGGTGGCCTCGGAGGCCGCCGATACCGCCGCCATCATCGCCGAGACCGCGGTGACCGACATCACCGAGCGCGGCGCCACGCGCATGGATGACCAGACTTCCGAGGCCTCGATGGAGCGCCGCAAGAAGGAAGGCTATTTCTGATTGCATGAGCGGCCGGCGCCAGCCCGGCCCACAGGGGACGCATATGAACGCAGTAAACGATTCTTTTCTTTCCGGCGCCGACACGGGCGTGCTGCGCCTGATCACCGCGGGTTCGGTCGACGACGGCAAATCAACGCTGATCGGCCGCCTGCTGTATGACAGCAAGGGCGTGTTCGCCGACCAGCTCGACGCCATCTCGCGCGCCAAGTACAAGCGCGTGGCCGAGGGCGCCATCGATTTTTCGCTGCTGACCGACGGCCTGGAAGCCGAGCGTGAGCAGGGCATCACGATCGACGTGGCCTACCGCTATTTCTCGACGCCGGCGCGCAAGTTCATCATCGCCGACGCGCCCGGCCACGAGCAGTACACCCGCAACATGGTCACCGGCGCGTCCACCGCCGACGTGGCGGTGATCCTGATCGACGCCACGCGCGCGGCCGACGGCAAGCTGCTGCCGCAGACCAAGCGCCACAGCACCATCGCCCGCCTGCTCGGCATCCGCCACATCGTGGTGGCGATCAACAAGATGGACCTGGTGGACTGGGACCCCGCCGTGTTCGAGCGCATCCGCGACGCCTACGCCGACCTGGCGGGCAAGCTCGGCATCGCGCACTTCGACGCGCTGCCGTTGTCGGCGCTGAACGGCGACAACGTGGTGACGCTGTCGGACAAGACGCCCTGGTACACGGGCCAGCCGCTGCTGACGCTGCTGGAATCGCTCGATCTGGCGGCCGATGGCCGCGCCGGGCCGCTGCGCTTTCCGGTGCAATGGGTGTCGCGCCACGACGGCAGCCTCAAGGATGATTTCCGCGGCTACGCGGGCCGCATTGCCAGCGGCGTGCTGCGTCCGGGTGACGAGATCGCGGTGCAGCCCTCGGGCGTGACCGCGCGCGTGCAGGAGGTGCGGCTGTTCGATCGCGCGCTGGATGAAGCGGTGGCGGGCGATTCGGTCACGCTGGTGCTCGACCGCGATGTCGACGTGTCGCGCGGCGACGTGATCGTGCATGCGTCGGCGCCGGCGCAGGTGGCGCGCGAGTTCGAGGCCGAGCTGTGCTGGCTCGACGCGCAGGCGCTCAACCCTGCGCGCAAGTATCTGCTCAAGCATGGCACGCGCCTGACGTCGGCGAAGATCCGCGCGGTGCTCACGCATCGCGACATCCACGAATTGCAGGAAGTGGAGAACACCGAAGGCACGCTGCGCATGAACGACATCGGCCGCGTCACGTTCACCACGCGCGAGTCCTTGGCGATCGATCGATATGCGGATGTACCCGCCACCGGCGCATTCATCCTGATCGACGAAGCCACGCATCAGACCGCGGCGGCGGGCATGCTGCGGTAAACCGCAAGCCGGGGCGGAAACGCCTCGGCCGAGCTTGTCTCTGCGGTGTTGTTTTTATTCCAAACCTAATGCTGGCGCGGGTTTCCGGGCGATATCGCAAGATGAAATCGAATTCTCCGGACGCCGTCTTCGTCTTGCGGTAAAGTGGGGCTGTCTTACGGAAAGGCTTTTGGTGCTTGTCAAAACCACTGTGTTTTTGTACAGTAGTTTTCATGGCACGCACCGATCATTCTTTTCCCGCCGGTTCTGGGTCCCCGGCTGCCGCCCCCGCCGCCTTGCGCGGTCGGGGTGCGGTTACTAATGTTCGGCATCGCTTCCAGAAAGATGACCGCGTGCAGGTCGACGATGGCTGGTCCGCTTCGGGCCTCCCGGTAGATTTCGTCGATGCTGTCCCCAATAATTCTCCCGATGGCGCGTCCGACACGCTCGGCCTGGTAGACCAGGCCGATGCCGCCGCCGTTACGCCCGCGGCCGCCGTCATCCCCATCCTGCCCGACGACCGCCGGGCGCCCGCCGCGCCCAAGACCACCGTCACGGCCGAAGAGGCCCGCAAGATCCTGTCGCGCAACGATTCGCCGGACATCCCCTTCGACGTCGCCGTCAATCCCTACCGTGGCTGCGAGCATGGCTGCGTCTATTGCTATGCCCGCCCGACCCATTCCTACCTGGGCTACTCTCCCGGCCTCGATTTCGAGACGCGGCTGGTGGCCAAGGCCAACGCGGTAGAGGCGCTGCGGGCGGAAATCAGCCGCCCGGGTTACAAGCCGTCGCCCATCAACATCGGATCGGCCACCGACGCCTACCAGCCCATCGAGCGCGACTGGCGCCTGACGCGCGGCATGCTCGAGCTGATGCTCGAAACCCGCCACCCGGTCACCATCGTCACCAAGAACGCGCTGGTGGCGCGCGACCTCGACCTCCTGGCGGCGTTGGCCGAACAGAACCTGGTGGTCGTCTACATGAGCATCACCACGCTCGACGCCGGCATGGCCCGCACGCTGGAGCCGCGCGCCGCGGCCCCCTGGCGCCGCCTGGAAGCCGTGCGCAGCCTCACCGCCGCCGGGGTGCCGGTCGGCGTGCTGGTGGCGCCCGTGATCCCGTTCATCAACGATGACGCCATGGAACACATCCTGCAGGAATCGAAGGCGGCGGGCGCGCACTACGCCAGCTACACCGTCATCCGCCTGCCCTGGGAAGTCAAAACCCTGTTCGAGGACTGGCTCAACGCCCATTACCCCGACCGCGCCCAGCGCGTGCTGCACCGCATCGAAGACCTGCGCAACGGCCGCCGCAACGATCCCAACTTCGGTTCGCGCATGCGCGGCACCGGCATCTGGGCCGACCTGCTGCGCCAGCGCTTTGCCGTGGCCACCCGCAAGCTGGGCCTGAACCGCCATCGCCTGGCGCTCGACTGCGACCGCTTCCAGCCGCCTGCGCCGGTTGGCGCATCCGCCGCCTTGTTCGGCCCGGGCGCCAATATGGCTGATATCCCCGTTTTTCCATCCCCGGCTGGCGCGAAAGCGTCTTCAGGGGTCCCTTTTGCCAGTGCCGCGCCGGCGGCCGGCGCCTACGGGCGCGGTGCGCGCCAGTTGCGCGCCATGGTCGCCGGCCAGCTGTCGTTGTTCGACTGACCCGCGGCTTGCCCGGGTTGCCGCCGTGGCGTCGTGCCGCGGTTCTTGATCGCGTTAAAGGAGTTCCCCATGAACACCGCTCAACTTTCCGTCCTGCCGGATGATCTCGCCGCCGTTTCCCTCACGCCGCTGCGCCGTGCCGCTCAACGCGTCAGGGCCCTTGGCGCCCGTTTTTCGGGGCTGGCCACGCCTTGGTCCGGCGCGGCGACGGGCCGGGCGGCGGCTGGCGCGGCGACGGTGGACCTGGCGTTGCCTGTCGGCGCTGCCCCGACGGCGCCCGTCGAGACCGAGCCACGCAAGCGTGAGCGCGCTCTGCCTGGCAAATGGCCGTTCCCCCCGGCCGCCGAAGCTGGCGCGTCCGTCGTCCGTGGCCCGCGCGAGCGCAGCCTGGGCAATGCCACGGTCGAGCCGGTGTCGGATCAGGTCAGCGTGAAAAGCATGGTGCTGGACGTGGTGCTGGTGTTGGCCTGGGGCGCGATGATTCCCGCCCTCATGTGGCTGGGCGTGGCCGGCGGCTTCTGAAGGACTCGTCGCCGCCCGGGCCGGCACCCGGGCGCAGGGCGGCGCCTTCGCCGCCGGCCCGCCACGGGGCCGGCGAAGGCTCAGGTCGAGCCAAGCAGTATCACGCCCGCCAGGATCGACAGACAGCCTGCAAGCCTGCCGGGGCCGACCTTTTCCCGCAGCAGGAACATTCCGGCCAGCGTGCCCAGCATCATCGACATTTCGCGGGCGGGCGCCACCAGGCTCAGCGGTGCGCCGTTGCGCAGCGCGTAGAGCACCAGGATGTACCCCAGCGGCGACAGCAAGCCCACCGCCAGGGCCAGGTGCCAATGCCCACGCATCGATTCCCAGGCCTGGGCGCGGCGGTTCAGCATGTGCGGCGTCATCATGGCGGTGCGGGTGACACAGGTGAACCAGTCGAACAGCACCGGGCTGATCAGCAGCACCTTCACGCCATAGGCATCCACCACGGTGTAGGCGGCGATGAACAGGCCGATCACCATGCCCCAGCGCACGCCGACCCAGGCCTGTGGGTTGCGGAAGATCGACAGCCGTCCCTGGGTGGCGATCAGCAACACCCCGATCACCACGCACAGCATGCCGGCAATGCCGGTGCCGGTGGCGGGCTCGCGCAGGAGCAGGAAGGCGCCGGTGGTCGAAAGCAGGGGGCCGGTGCCGCGCGCAATGGGATAGACCACCGATAGATCCGCCACCTGATAACCGCGCTGCAGGCACAGGCTGTAGCCCAGATGCAACAGGCTGGAGGTCAGGATCGCGCCGACTACCGGCCAGGTCCACGTCATGCCGTCATGCAACAGTACCCATACCACCCATGGCGCATACAGCACCGAGGCGCACAGCCCGTAGGCGAAGACGAATGGAGCGCCCACCATGGCCGCGCGCTTGGCGAGCAGATTCCACGTTGCGTGGGCCATCGCCGCCAGGACGACCAATAACAGGGACGAGTACGACATGAGGGGAACAGCGTCTTATGACGTGTTTGTTACATAAACCGCTAGGGTACCGCAAACCCGCGGGCAGGGCGTCATGTTACCTGAGGCACCGGGCAAATTTTGGTGTAGAATCATTGGTTTGCCAAATCTCATCCTCTGCTTGCGGTACACGGCCAGGCGCGGTTTTTCAGCCCCGGCCCGAACAACATCGAACGGCAAAGCGCTTTAGTCCGCAAAGGCATGATGATCTAGGAGTTCTCAATGAACCTTATCGCTATCCTGGAACAGGAAGAGATTGCCCGCCTGACCGGCGGTCAAGCCAAGCCTGAATTTGCTCCTGGTGACACCGTCATCGTGAGCGTGAACGTCGTTGAAGGCACCCGCAAGCGCGTGCAGGCCTTCGAAGGCGTCGTGATCGCCAAGCGCAACCGCGGCCTGAACTCCGCGTTCACCGTGCGCAAGATTTCGTCGGGTGAAGCCGTGGAACGTACGTTCCAGCTGTACTCGCCGCAAATCGCCGGCATCGAAGTCAAGCGCCGCGGCGACGTGCGCCGCGCCAAGCTGTACTACCTGCGCAACCGCTCGGGCAAGTCGGCGCGTATCAAGGAAAAGCTGGTCAGCAAGCAAGCCTCGGCGGCTTGATCGCTTATCGGCACACGGCCCTACCAGTGTCGGACGCACACGCCATCCAGCGTTTTCGTTCGGCACGGGTTTCCGGGTTAAAAAGGCACCTGCGAGGGTGCCTTTTTCTTTTTGAAAAGCCGAATGTCTGATTCCTCGTCTTCTGCGCGGCCGCGCCGGCCGCTGGCGCGCCCCGGGTTCGACCCGGCGTCGCAACCCTGGGTGGTCGCCAACGATTCCCTGCCGGCGGTGCCGGCCGGCTTGCTGACGCCCGACCTGCTGCGCGGCACGCTCAGCCAGCCGTCCACCTGGACGCTCGAGCTGTCGCGCGACAATGACCTGCGCTATCCCGGCCGCGAAGGCGCCCCGGTGCCCGCGGCCGTGCTGATTCCGCTGGTGACGCGCGACGATGGCGTGCACATCATGCTGACCCAGCGCGCCGCGCACCTGCACGACCATGCCGGCCAGATCAGTTTTCCGGGCGGCCGTATCGAGACCAGCGATGCGACGCCGGTCGCCGCGGCGCTGCGCGAGGCGCAGGAGGAAACCGGACTGCCGGCCAACCACGTCGAGGTGCTGGGCAGCATGCCCCCGTACCTGACCGCCACTGGATTCTCCATCATCCCGGTCGTGTCTTTGGTTACGCCCGGCTTCCAGCTGGCGCCGGACGCGTTCGAAGTCGCCGAGGTGTTCGAAGTGCCGCTGTCGTTCCTGATGGATCCGGCCAATCACCGTTTGTACGAGGCGCGGCTGGAGGACGGCCGGGTGCGTCACTATTACGGCATGCCGTATGGCCGGCACTTCATCTGGGGCGCCACGGCCGGCATGCTGCGCAACCTTTATCACCTGTTGCGCAACGGCTTCGAGCCGCGTTGAGAGCCGTGCCGGGACCTGCCAACCAGCGGCTTCAATACCGTTGTTGTCCCGCCAGGTTCTCGTCCAGGATGCGCAGGTACAGCGCGTAGCGCGCCGGGTCGATCGCGCCCGCGTCCAGCGCCGCGACCACGCCGCAACCGGGCTCGTGGCGATGGGTGCAGTTGTAGAAACGGCACGACTCGATCGGCTTGGTGAATTCCGGGAAGCCGCGGATGATGTCTTCGCGGCTCAGGTGCTGCAGGCCGAAGGCCTGGAAGCCGGGCGAGTCGATCAGGTCTCCGCCTGGCGCGGGCAGGTGATAGAGGCGGGTGCTGGTGGTGGTGTGCTTGCCCATGTCCAGCGCCGTCGAGTGTTCCCGGGTGGGCGCCGCGGCGTCCGGCACCAGCGCGTTCAGCAGCGTCGACTTGCCCATGCCGCTTTGTCCCAGCAGCAGGTTGGTGCGGCCGGCCAGGCGCGGCGCCAGCAGGGTGTGGACCTTTTCGGGTTCGAGCGCGCTCAGTTCGATGATGTCCACGCCCAGCGCGGCAATCGGCGCCAGGCGGGCGCGGGCGGCGGGTAGCGCGTCGATGATGTCCGTCTTGTTCAGGATGATCAGCGGTTCGATACCGGCGCTCCAGGCGCCTGCCAGCGCGCGGCCGGTGAGGTCGTCGGAGAAGGTCGGCTGCACCGCGACCACGATCAGCAACTGGTCGACGTTCGAGGCGAACTGCTTGGACCGCATTTCATCGGAGCGGTACAGCAGATTGCGGCGCGGCAGGATCGCATCGATGGCGCCTTCGTCCTGGCCCTGGCGCGTGATGCGGACGCGGTCGCCGACGGCGGCGCCGGCCTTCTTGCCGCGCGGGAAGCATTTGCGCAGGCTGCCGTCGGCCAGCTCGACGGTGTAGTGGCGGCCATGCGCCGCGATGATGCGGCCTTCGTTGGCGGCATCACCATGCGCGCCCGTCTGGGGCGAGTCCTGGAAGGCGGCCTTGTTGCGATCGTTCATGCTCATGCCGCGGGCGCCGTCAGGTGGCGGATGCGCACGGCGGCGGGGGGGTGGCTGTCGTAGAAGGCGGAGTGCACGGGATCGGGAGTCAGGGTGGCGGCGTTGTCGTCGTAGAGCTTGACCAGGGCCGATACCAGGCGGTCCGGCGAGCTCTGTTCGGCCGCGTAGCGATCGGCCTCGAACTCGTCGCGGCGCGAGTACCAGCTGGCCAGCGGCGTGAAGATGAAGGTGAAGACGGGAATGGCCAGGAAGAACAGCAGCAGGGCCATCGCGTCGTTGCGGCCGCCCAGCTGGGGCAGTACGCCCAGGCCCACGTAGAACCAGGGTTGCTGCGCGACCCAGCCCAGAATGGCGAAAAATACCAGGGCCGCCGCGAAGCTGAAGACGATGCGCTTGATGATGTGGCGCTTGGCGAAGTGGCCCAGTTCGTGCGCCAGCACGGCTTCGATCTCGTCGGCGTTCAGGCGCGCCAGCAGCGTGTCGAAGAACACGATGCGGCGCGAACGGCCGAAACCGGTGAAATAGGCGTTGCCGTGGGCCGAGCGGCGCGAGCCGTCCATCACGAACAGGCCGTTGAGCGCGAAGCCGCAGCGCTGCGCCAGGCGCTGGATGCGGCCGGCCAGTTCCGGATCGGACAACGGCGTGAATTTGTTGAACAGCGGCGCGATGAACATCGGATAGACGATGAGCAGCGCCAGGTTGAATGCGGTCCATAGCGCCCAGGCCCAGACCCACCAATACTGCCCCGCGCTGCCCATCAGCCACAGCACGGCGGCCGCCAGGGGCAGCCCCAGCACCGCCGCCACCAGCAGGCCCTTGGCTGCGTCCGAGATGAACAGTTCGGGCGTCATGCGGTTGAAACCGAAGCGCGCCTCCAGCTTGAACTGCCGCCACAGCGTGAAGGGCAGGCCCAGCAGGCCCAGCAGCAGCGCCACCGTCACCAGCAACAGCATCTGGCGCAGGAAGTCGTTGTCGGTGAGCTGGCCCACCCAGAGGTCGATGACCTGCAGGCCGCCCATCAAGGTCAGGCAGATCAGCAAGATGGCATCATAGGTGCGTTCGAACATGCCCAGCCTGACCCGCGCCACCGTATAGTCGGCCGCGCGCTGGTGGCTGGCCAGGCCGATCCGATGGGAGAATTCCGGCGGCACCTGGTCGCGATGGCGCGCCACGTGGCGGATCTGGCGGCTGGCCAGCCACATGCGCACGGCGATATCGGTCAGCAGGAAGGCAACGAACAGCAGTGTGAACATGGGCGATGCGGCTGGCTCAAGTGGGGATGTGCGAAAATTGCGTATTGGAAAATCGCGTGTTTTATAGGCAAATTATATGGCTGTGAACGAAAATCGCCTGGTTTGGCTGGACATGGAAATGACCGGCCTGGACCCTGAAAAAGAACGCATCATCGAGGTCGCCGTGGTGGTCACCGAGGCCGACCTGACCGTGGTCGCCGAAGGCCCCGTGCTGGTGGTGCACCAGTCCGACAGCCTGCTCGACGCCATGGACAACTGGAACAAATCCACCCACGGCAAGAGTGGCCTGATCGACAAGGTGCGCGCCTCGACGATTTCCGAAGCGCAGGCAGAGGATACGCTGTTGGCGTTTCTCGCGCAGCACGTGCCGGCAGGCAAGTCGCCGCTGTGCGGCAACACCATCAGCCAGGACCGCCGGTTCATGTTTGCTTACATGCCGCGCCTGGAACAGTTCTTTCATTACCGCAACCTGGACGTCAGCACGCTCAAGGAACTGGCGCGCCGCTGGGCGCCGGGCGTGTACAAGGGGTTCGAGAAGAAGAGCCGCCACGAGGCGCTGGCCGACATCTATGAATCGATCGACGAACTGAAGTACTACCGCGAGCACTTCCTTAAGGTGTAAGCCGCCGCCGAACCGTCGGCAACCGCCCGCGAGCCGCCATGTCGTCTTCCCATTCCGTCGCCAGGATCCGCGCCGCCGAACGCCAGGCCCTGGCCGAAGGCCGGCGCCTGATGCCGCTGGCGGGCGCGGCGGCGGCCCGTTTCGTGGCGCAGCGGATCGAGCCCTGCTCGGTGGTGCTGGCGCTGGCCGGACCCGGCAACAATGGCGGCGATGCCCTGGAGGCGGCGACCCGGCTGCGGGAACTGGGCCATGATGTGCGGGTCCTGCTGCCGGCGGGCGCTCAATGCCTGCCGCCCGACGCCGCACGCGCGTATGCGGGTTGGGTCGCGGCCGGCGGCATCGCCTTGTCCACCCTGACTCCCGACCTGTTGCCGGATCTGGTCATCGATGGCCTGTTCGGCATCGGCCTGAATCGTCCGTTGGGGCCTGATTGGCAGGCGCTGGTGGATGCGGTCAATGGCTGGAACGCGCCCGTGCTGGCGCTGGACGTACCCAGTGGCATCGACGCCGATACCGGTGCGGCACTGGGCCGGCCGATCCGGGCGCGCTGGACGCTGTCCTTCATCGGCCGGGCCCGGGGGCTGGCGCTGGCCGCGCAGGCGGCCGGCGAATTGCACCTCGACACGCTGGGGGTGGTAATGCCGGGGGAGGACGACGACGCCTGAGAAGGGGCTGTTCCGCGGCCCCTCGGCCCAGGGCGCTATGTCGGCCGGCCGCCGAAGCGCGCCGCGATGTCGGCGGCCAGCGGCGTGTAGCGTTCGTTGTCGCGCCCGGCCAGGGTGTTCAGGTGCGCTTCCGAGGCGTCGAATACTTGCCAGTAGATGCGCCCGCATAGATCGCGGGCCGCGTGGCCGGGCCAGTTGTCCGGCAGCATGGGGCCGGGCAGGTGGGGATCGTGCAGCACGATCCGGCGCCAATTGTGCAGCAGCATGACGCGCGCGATGAAGGCGTCCGAAGGCGAGGGCGGGGCTTCCAGCAGTTTTTCCAGCGGGCCGAAATTGCGGCTGAACTGTCGATATTGCTCGGCCACGTCGTCCAGGTTCCAGCACTGCGAGGCCAGGCTGGCTATCGGCAGGCCGCCGGCGCCGGCCAGGTCGCGCGCCGACAGCACCAGCGCCTTGTCCGGAATGCCCAGCTTTTCCAGGATGTCATGGGCCGCGCGGGCCTCGGTGTGCGGATGGGCGAACAGCCCCGGCGCGATCATCCCGAACCCTTCCCAGACCAGCTCGCGGCGCAGCTCCGCGCGCTCGGCCAGCCCGTTGCCGGTGCGAGGCAGCGCCACCAGCGTCCATTCCCCGTTCCATTCCCGCGGCGCGCCGACGTAGATGCGCTGCGAGGCGTGCGCCGTGTGGCGCAGGCCCTGCTCGGAAATCAGGTAGAGGCTGCGCCGGCCGTGGCGTTCGGACTGCAGCCAGTTCTGCGCCACCAGCCGGAACACGCTGGTGCGCAGCAGCCGTTCGTTGATGCCCAGCGGGGCCAGCAACTCGATCAGGTCGCCGAGCCAGATGGCGCCGCCGTGCGGCGCAAGGGCGTCGCCCAGCAGGCTGACGCAGAGCGATTTGGCGCGCGGCGGATCGCTCTTGATGAGGCGTGACAGGTAACGGTCCAGGGGCGACTGAGGGTTTGCCATAAGGGGGGCCGCAAGGGGCCGATATCGGGATCCTGGATATGATACATAAATCCAATGTGATACAGATTTGAGTTTGACAATGGTTTTTTTGTATTAAATAATCCGCCTATGACATGACGGCACTGCGCGGCGTTCGCTTTGCGCTATCGCAAACCGTCTCAAGGAGACAACCATGTACGCTCAACTCGTCGAAACCGGCGTCAAGCAGGTCAAGACCGCGGACCAGCTCGAAGGCCGCGAACAGACGTTCCAGCGCCGCATCGACGATGGCGTGCGGATCGAGGCCAAGGACTGGATGCCCGAGGCCTACCGCAAGACCCTGGTGCGCCAGATCTCGCAGCACGCGCACTCCGAAATCGTCGGCATGCTGCCGGAAGGCAACTGGATCACCCGCGCTCCGTCGCTCAAGCGCAAGGCCATCCTGCTGGCCAAGGTGCAGGACGAAGCCGGCCACGGCCTCTACCTGTACAGCGCCGCCGAAACCCTGGGCGTATCACGCGACGACCTGATCGACGACCTGCACGCCGGCCGCGCCAAGTACTCCAGCATCTTCAATTACCCCACGCTCAGCTGGGCCGACATCGGCATGATCGGCTGGCTGGTCGACGGCTCGGCCATCATCAACCAGATCCCGCTGTGCCGTTGCTCCTACGGCCCCTACGCCCGCGCCATGGTGCGCGTCTGTAAGGAGGAGTCCTTCCACCAGCGCCAGGGCTACGACCTGCTGATGCAGATGTGCCTGCACGGCACGCCCGAACAGAAGGCGATGGTGCAGGACTCGCTGAACCGCTGGTGGTGGCCGGCCCTCATGATGTTCGGCCCGTCGGATGCCGACTCTCCCAACAGCGCCCAGTCGATGGCCTGGAAGATCAAGCTCTTCTCCAACGACGAGCTGCGCCAGAAGATGGTCGACCAGACCGTGCCGCAGGCCGAATACCTGGGCCTGACCATTCCTGATCCCGAACTGAAGTGGAACGCCGAGCGCGGCCACTATGACTTCGGCGAGATCGACTGGAGCGAGTTCTACGCCGTGCTCAAGGGCAATGGCCCATGCAACCGCGAACGCCTGGCGGCGCGCGTCAAGGCGCACGAAGACGGCGCCTGGGTGCGCGAGGCGCTGGTCGCCTACGCCGACAAGCAGGCCGAGCGCAAGGCGGCCTGAGCCTTGGCCGGGCGGCGCCCGGCCTTCCAACTCCTTACCCATCCAATACCCGGGGCGCCACGCGCGCCCGGCATCCGAGGATATCCATCATGAGCAAAGACTGGCCTCTGTGGGAAGTGTTCATCCGCAGCCAGCACGGCCTGGCGCACAAGCACGTCGGCAGCCTGCACGCGCCCGATGCCGAAATGGCGATCAACCACGCCCGCGACGTCTACACCCGCCGCAACGAAGGCCTGAGCATCTGGGTGGTGCGGGCTTCCGACATTTCCGCCAGCAGCCCGGGCGACAAGGATCCCTTGTTCGAGCCGGCCAACAGCAAGGTCTACCGGCATCCCACGTTCTTTCCGATGCCTGAAGAAATCAAGCACATGTAAGGCGGCGGGGGAGACATGGACAAGACTTTCTTCGAATACCTGCTGCGCCTGGGCGATACCACACTGATCCTGTCGCAGCGGCTGGGCGCCTGGACCGGGCACGGCCCGATCCTGGAAGAGGACCTGGCGCTGACCAACACCGCGCTCGACCTGCTGGGCCAGGCCCGCATGTGGCTGACGCTGGCCGGCGAGGTCGAAGGCGCCGGCCGCGACGAAGACGCGTTGGCCTATCTGCGCGATGCCCATCAGTTCCACAATGCGCTGCTGGTCGAACGGCCCAACGGCAACTATGCCGACACCATGGCGCGCCAGTTCCTGTTCGACGTCTGGCACTACTTCCTCTTGCAGCGCCTGGCGCAATCGTCGGACGAGCGCGTGGCCGGCATCGCCGCCAAGTCGCTCAAGGAAGTGACCTACCACGTGCGCCGTTCGTCGGACATGGTGGTGCGCCTGGGCGATGGCACCGAGACCAGCCACGCCAGGATGCAGGCGGCGATCGACGACGCCTGGCGCTTCACCGGCGAACTGTTCACCGACGACGCGATCGACCAGGACATGGCGGCGCGCGGCATCGGCTGTGAGCTGGCCGCGCTGCGCGCGCCCTGGGAACAGCATGTGCGCGAAGTGCTGGAGGAAGCCACGCTGACCGTGCCGGACTCCGCGGCCTCAAACCATCCGGCCCACCGTGGCGGCCGCCAGGGCCGTCACACCGAGGAACTGGGCTACGTGCTGGCGGAAATGCAGTACCTGCCGCGCGCCTATCCGGGGGCCAAGTGGTGAACGCCGTCGCGCCCGTGTCCATCGAGCAGGTCTACGCCTGGCTGCAGGAGGTCCCCGATCCGGAGATCCCCGTGCTGTCGGTGGTGGACCTGGGCGTGGTGCGGGACGTGTCCTGGGACGGCGACGCCTGTGTCGTCGTCATCACGCCGACCTACTCCGGCTGCCCCGCGATGCGGGAGATCACCGAAGACATCCGCCAGGTGCTGGCGCGCCACGGCATCGGCGAGGTGCGCGTCGAGACGCGCCTGTCGCCCGCCTGGACCACCGACTGGATGAGCGAAAAAGGCCGCGCCGCGCTCAAGGACTACGGCATCGCCGCGCCCGCGCAGCAGGCCATCGACATCTCGGGCATCAGCCGGCGCAGTGCCGGGCCCGCCATCGAGTGCCCGCGCTGCGGCTCGCGCGACACGCGCCTGGTCAGCAACTTCGGATCGACCTCGTGCAAGGCGCTGTACCGCTGCGTCAGCTGCCGCGAGCCGTTCGATTACTTCAAGACTCACTGAGAGTGGTTTCGAGAATGAGCCTGAACCAATTCCACCCCCTGAAAGTGGCCTCGGTGGCGCGCAACACGCGCGACGCGGTGGTCGTGACGTTCGACCTGCCCGATACGCTGGTCGACGAGTTCGCTTTCCAGCCCGGCCAATACCTGACGCTGCGCACGCAGCTCAACGGCGAGGAACTGCGCCGCTCCTATTCGATCTGTTCGGCGCCGCGCGACAAGCTGCTGCGCGTGGCGATCAAGAAGGTCGACGAGGGCGTCTTCTCCAGCTGGGCCAACCACGAGCTGCAACCGGGCCAGACGCTGGAAGTGATGGCGCCGGCCGGCAACTTCACCGTCGACTTCGCGCCGGAAAACCAGCGGCACTACGTGGCATTCGCGGTGGGCAGCGGCATCACGCCGGTGTTCTCGCTGGTCAAGACCGCGCTGTCGACCGAGCCGAACAGCAAGTTCACGCTGTTCTTCGGCAACCGCGCCTCGTCGGCCGTGCTGTTCCGCGAAGAGATCGAGGACCTGAAGAACCTGTACATGGACCGCTTCTCGCTGGTCTACGTCATGAGCCGGGAAACCCAGGACATCGAGCTGTTCAACGGCCGCCTGGACGGCGACAAGGTCGACCAGCTGATGTCGGCCTGGATGAGTCCCGAGGATATCGACTACGCTTTTGTCTGCGGTCCGCAGACCATGACCGAGAGCGTGGTCGAGCGGCTGCAGGCCCGCGGCATCCCGAAGGCGAACATCAAGTTCGAACTGTTCGGCGCCCCGAAGGGGCCGCGCGCGTTGCGCACGGGGCAGGATGCCCGCCAGGCTCCCGGCAAGGGTCAGTGCGAGGTGACCGTGGTGCAGGACGGCCACAGCCGCAAGTTCGTGATCGACAAGAACAAAGACAGCGTGCTGGATTCGGCGCTGGCGCAGGGCATCGAGCTGCCGTATTCGTGCAAGGGCGGAGTGTGTTCCACCTGCCGCTGCAAGGTGGTCGAGGGCGAAGTGGACATGGACGCCAATTTCGCCCTGGAAGACTACGAAGTGGCCCGAGGCTTTATCCTGAGCTGCCAGAGCTTTCCGGTCAGCGACCGCCTGGTGATCGACTTCGACCAGGAAACCTGACCCGGCGCGCGCCAGCCACACCCCTATTCCATTTGGAGAGACGCAGTGTCCCAGAAATTCTTCGAACGCCACCAGCCCCAGCTGGAACAAGCCCTGGCCGCCGCCGCCCTGCGCGGCTACTGGAGCCCGTTTGCCGAGTCGCCCAGCCCCCGCAACTATGGCGAGACCGCCAATGACGACGGCCGCGCCGCCTTCGAGGCGCTGCGCGGCAAGCCGTTCCCGCTGAACCTGCACGACGCCGACGGCACCGTCGGCGGCGAAAAGTCGCCCTACGGCTTCGACCTGGGCATCACCTATCCGCACGTGCCCGCCGCCAAGCTGGTGGCCGCCTCCAAGCGCGCGCTGCAGGACTGGCGCCGCGCCGGCCCGCAGGCCTGGGTGGGCGTGTCGCTGGAAATCCTGGCGCGCCTGAACAAGCTCAGCTTCGAAATGGCCTACGCGGTGCAGCACACCACCGGCCAGGGCTTCATGATGGCCTTCCAGGCCGGCGGCCCGCATGCGCAGGATCGCGGCTTCGAGGCTGTGGCCTACGCCTGGCAGGAAATGTCGCGCATTCCTGGCGTCGCCATCTGGGAAAAGCCGCAGGGCAAGAACGACCCCATCCGCATGGAAAAGCACTTCACCGTGGTGCCGCGCGGCGTGGCGCTGGTGATCGGCTGCTCGACCTTCCCGACCTGGAACGGCTACCCCGGCCTGTTCGCCAGCCTGGCCACCGGCAACACCGTCATCGTCAAGCCGCATCCGGGCGCGATCCTGCCGCTGGCCCTGACCGTCAAGGTGGCGCGCGAAGTGTTGCAGGAAGCCGGCTTCGATCCGGACGTGGTGCTGCTGGCCGCGCACACCGCCGAGGAAGACACCGCGCGCCAATTGGCGCTGGACCCCGCCGTCAAGATCATCGACTTCACCGGCAGCACCGCCAACGGCGACTGGCTGGAGAACAACGCCCGCCAGGCGCTGGTCTACACCGAGAAGGCCGGCGTCAACCAGGTCATCATCGATTCGGCCGCCGACCTGAAGGGCGTGGCACGCAACCTGGCGTTCTCGCTGGCGTTGTATTCGGGCCAGATGTGCACGGCGCCGCAGAACATCTACGTGCCGCGCGACGGCATCCAGACGCCGGAAGGCCGCGTCAGCTTCGATGAGGTCGCCGCCGCCCTGGGCGCCGCGGTCGACAAGCTCGGCGCCGACGCCGCCAAGGCCGTCGAGCTGACCGGCGCGATCCAGAACGAAGGCATCGTCGAACGCATCGAGAAGGCCCGCGCGCTGGGCCTGCCGGTGGTGGCCGACAGCAAGGCGCTGACGCACCCGCAGTTCGAGAACGCCCGCGTGCGCACGCCGCTGCTGCTGCGCGCCGAGGCCGGCAACCCCGCCATCAGCCAGGAATGGTTCGGCCCGATCGCCTTCGTGGTCGCCACCGATTCCACCGCCCACAGCATCCAGATCGCGCGCGACAGCGTGATCGAGCACGGCGCGCTGTCGCTGTCGGCCTACACCACCAGCAACGAGGTGGCCGAGCAGGTGCAGGACGCGGCGGAAGAGTCCGGCGTGTCGTTGTCGCTGAACCTGACCGGCGCGGTGTTCGTCAACCAGACCGCCGCCTTCAGCGATTTCCACGGCACCGGCGCCAACCCGGCGGCCAACGCGGCGCTGTCCGACTCGGCCTACGTGTCCAACCGCTTCCGCGTGGTGCAGACCCGCCGCCACATCTGAACGGTGGATCCGGACATGACCTATCAAGACATCCAATTCGAACTGGCCGACGGCATCGCTCGCCTGACGCTGAACCGCCCGGACAAGCTCAACAGCTTCACTGCCAACATGCATGGCGAAGTGGCGGATGCGCTGACCCGCGTCGAAACCGAAGGCGCGCGCGTGCTGGTGCTGACCGGCGCCGGCCGCGGCTTCTGCGCCGGGCAGGACCTGAGCGAGCGCAAGCCCGCGCCCGACGGCACGCCGCCCGACCTGGGCGAGACCGTCGACAAGTTCTACGCGCCGCTGGTGCGGCGCCTGAACGCCTTGCCGATGCCGGTGGTGGTGGGCGTCAATGGCGTGGCGGCCGGCGCCGGCGCCAACCTGGCCTTCGCCGGCGACATCGTCATCGCCAAGGAATCGGCCAACTTCATCCAGTCGTTCTGCAAGCTGGGCCTGATCCCCGACACGGGCGGCACCTTCGTGCTGCCGCGCCTGGTGGGCCGCGCCCGCGCCATGGGGCTGGCCATGCTGGGCGACAAGCTCAGCGCGCGCCAGGCCGAGGCCTGGGGCCTGATCTGGCAATGCGTGGCCGACGACGCGTTCGACACGACCCTGGAAAACCTGGCGCAGCATTTCTCGCGCGCGCCGACCAAGGGCCTGGCCTTCACCAAGCGCGCCTTGCAGGCCAGCCTGGGCAATGACCTGGCGACCCAGCTCGACCTGGAGCGCGACATGATGCGCGAATTGGGCCGCAGCGCCGACTACGCCGAAGGCGTGGCGGCCTTCCTGGGCAAACGCGAACCGCAGTTCAAGGGGCAATGATGAGCAGCACGCACGTTCCGCCCGTCGAGGCGCCGACGGATCCGCAGGAACTGGCGCAGGCCGTGGGCACGGTGATGTACGCCGGCGACGCGGCCTCGCAGGGCCTGGACATGAAGGTCGAGGAAATGGCGCCGGGCTATGCGCGCCTGAGCATGCGGGTGCGCCCCGATATGCTCAACGGCCACAAGACCTGCCATGGCGGCTTCATCTTCGCGCTGGCCGACAGCGCCTTTGCCTTTTCCTGCAATTCCCGCAATGTCAGCACCGTGGCGTCGGGCTGCACCATCGATTACCTGGCCCCCGGCTTCGAGGGCGACCTGCTGACCGCGGTGGCGCAGGAGCGCTCGCTGGCCGGGCGCACCGGGGTGTACGACGTGACCGTCACCAACCAGGACGGCCGCAACGTCGCCCTGTTCCGGGGCCGGTCCTATCGCATCAAGGGGCAGATCGTCGGCACGCCGACCGAGGCTTGAACGCGTCAACCAATCAGAGACAAGGCCACCGGCCGAGGCGGGCGCGCGGCGCGTCCCCCGGCACGGAGGGTAGAGCATTCCAGGAGAGAGATAACCATGCCCAACACCATGAGCAAGCCGGGGCTGGACCCCATCGAGCATGCCAGCCAGGATGAGCTGCGCGCGTTGCAGCTCGAGCGCCTGAAGTGGTCGCTCAAGCACGCCTACGAGAACGTGCCGCACTACAAGAAGGCGTTCGACGAGATCGGCGTGCATCCGGACGACCTGAAACAGCTGTCCGACATTTCGAAGTTCCCCTTCACCACCAAGAAGGAACTGCGCGAGAACTATCCGTTCGGCATGTTCGCGGTGCCGCGCGAGCGCATTTCGCGCATCCACGCGTCCAGCGGCACGACCGGCAAGCCGACCGTGGTGGGCTACACCCAGCGCGACCTGGACAACTGGGCCAACCTGGTGGCGCGCTCGATCCGCGCGGCCGGCGGCAAGCCCGGCGACACGGTGCACGTGGCCTACGGCTACGGCCTGTTCACGGGCGGCCTGGGCGCGCATTACGGCGCCGAACGCCTGGGTTGCACCGTCATCCCGATGTCGGGCGGGCAGACCGAAAAGCAGGTGCAGCTGATCAACGATTTCCGTCCGGACATCATCATGGTCACGCCCTCCTATTTCTGCAATATTCTGGAGGAGCAGCGCCGCCAGGGGATTGATCCGCGTCAAAGTTCGCTGCGCATCGGCATCTTCGGCGCCGAGCCCTGGACCGGGCAGATGCGCGCCGACATCGAGGCCGAAGCGGGCATCGACGCGGTCGACATCTACGGCCTGTCCGAAGTGATGGGCCCGGGCGTGGCCAGCGAGTGCGTCGAGACCAAGGACGGTCCGGTGGTGTGGGAAGACCACTTCTACGCCGAGATCATCAATCCGGACACGGGCGAGCCCGTGGCGGACGGCGAGCCGGGCGAACTGGTGTTCACCTCGCTGACCAAGGAAGCGATGCCCATCATCCGCTACCGCACCCGCGACCTGACCCGCCTGTTGCCGCCCACCGCGCGCAGCATGCGCCGCATCGGCAAGATCACCGGCCGCAGCGACGACATGCTGATCGTGCGCGGCGTGAACATGTTCCCGACCCAGGTCGAGGAACTGGTGCTCAAGATCGCGCAACTGGCCCCGCATTACCAGCTGGTGCTGTCGCGCACGGGCAATATGGATGAGCTCGAGATCCTGACGGAAGTCCGCGCCGAGTTCGCGACCCTGTCGGACGCCGAGCGCGCGGCGCTGGGCAAGCAACTGCAGCATGCGGTCAAGACGCACATCGGCGTCAGCGCCCGCATCCAGGTGTCGGACGCCGGCCACGTCGAGCGCACGCTGACCGGCAAGGCCCGCCGTGTGATCGACAAGCGCCCCAAGGGCTGAGCGCGCTGCGCGTCCCCGCCGCCGGCAACGGCGCGGGGCGGCCACACCGCCATGAAAAAAGCAGCCCTCGGGCTGCTTTTTTTTGCGCCGTCGCTGCCCGCCGGGCGCGCCGTCAGGCCTGGCGCGCCACGGTCCGCACGATATGCCGATACCAGAAGTGCAGCAGGGTGGCTGACAGCGCCAGGCCCGCCATTGCCATCAACCACATGCTGCCCGCGCCCTGCGGCGAGCCCGGCACCAGGATCTCGCGCAGCCCGTCCAGGCCGCCGCGGCCCGGGCCGAAACCGAACCACCAGCCGCCGACCAGGCCGACGCCGGCCAGCGCCACCGTCTGCAGCAGCAGCGGCACCACCGCGACTTTATAGGCCCGCAGCAGGTACGAGTTGATGCACTGCATGGAGTCGAACAGGTGGAACAGCGGCAGCACCGCCAGCAGCGTGGTCGCCACCGCGGCTACCTGGGGATTGTCGGTGTAGGCCGCCAGGATCAGCGGACGGCCGGCCAGCAGCACTACCGCGGTGAGCAGGGCGCCCATCAGTCCCAGCGCCAGGCCGGCCATGCCGGTGCGGTGGGCATGCGTCAGGTTGCCGGCGCCGATCGCCTGCGCCGTCAGCGCGGCGGTAGCCACGCCCAGCGCCATCGGCATCATGTAGCACAATGCCGCCAGGTTCGACATGATCTGGTGGCCGCCGGTCACGAAGGTGCCTTCGCGCGCGACCAGCAAGGCCATGAAGGTGAAGGCCGAGACCTCCACCAGATACGAACCGCCCATGGGGATGCCCAGTCGCAGCAGTTCTTTCAGCGTCTTCCAGTCGGGCCGGCCGACGTGCAGGTGGAACCGACGGTAATAGCGGTCGTGGGTGATGACCCACAGGCCCAGCCCCAGGCTCATCCACGACACCACGGCGGTCGCCAGGCCGGCGCCGGTGGCGCCCATAGCCGGCAGGCCGAGGGAGCCGTAGATGAACAGCCAGTTGAAGAAGGCCTTGAAGCCGATGGCGGTGAGGTTGATCGCCATCACCAGCTTGGGCCGCGACACGGAGGTGCCGAGCGCGTAGATGGTGCGGAACACCAGCGCGGCCGGCAGCGCCAGGATCAGCGCCCGCAGGTACGAAGCGATGCGGTCGCGCACGCCGGGATCGACGTTGCCCGACATCGACAGCCAGAAATCCGGGAACAGCATCAGGATGCCGCCCACCGCCGACAGGCCCAGCGCCAGCCACACGCCCTGGCCCCAACTGCGGCCCACTTCGCGGTTGTTGCCGGCGCCGAAATGCTGCGCCAGGATCGGGATGAGGGCGTGCACCACCCCCATCAGACCCACGAAAACGGTGATGTAGATCGAGGCCGACAGCGCCATCGCCGCCAGGTCGTTGGCGCTGGCGTGGCCGGTCATGGCGGTGTCCAGCACGCCGAACGAGATGCCGGCCCATTGGCTGATCAGGACCGGCCAGGCCTGTTTGGCGATGTTGCGCAGGGTGGCGCCGAAACCGGGCACCGCCGGTTGGGGGGGCGTCATCGGGTGGGGCCGACTCGCAGCAGGCGGAACACTTCTTGGCGGTCGGCGCGGCGGCCGCCCTGCCACAGCACGTCGGCGCTGTCGCTGTAGGCGGCGGTGTTGTCGCGCAGGCTCTGGTTGGTGGTCTGCTGCAGCACCAGCGTGCACTTCGAATCGAACGTGAACGTCAGGTTGTTGAAGATCAGGAACGAGGCGCGCTGGCCGCTGCCCAGGCTCAGTCCGCGCACGCATTCGCCCGGACGGAGGTTCTGCGCCAGGGCCTGCGCCAGCTCGCCCGACACGGTGCGGTAGCTGCGGGCGTAGTCGACCGCGGGCTGCCACAGCAGCACCAGCAGGATCCAGGTGACCGTCAGGCCGCCGGCCGACAGCACGGTGCCGCGCCACAGCGCTTGCGGCTTGACGCGCAGGCGCCAGACCACCAGCGCGATCCAGCCGAGCGTGAAGACCACCGCCAGGGCGAAGGCCACCCAGGAGATGACGGGCTCATACCCGGTGGTCTGGCGGCCGATGTTGCGCGCGATCTGCGCCGGCCAGTGGAAATGCAACGCGATCCAGCCGAGCCACGCGGTGGCGGCGGTCAGCGAAAAGCACATCACTGCGAACCAGTCCAGCGTGTTGACCACACCGCGACGCAAGGTCGGCAGCGAAAACGCGCCCAGCACCGCGCAAGGCACGGCCAGCAGTACGTATTCCGAATCGCTGGCCTCGTCCAACCCGAACAGCACGAGGGCAGAACAGATCAGCAGCATCAGCGGCAACCAGATATGCGGCGCATAGATCCAGGCGCGCCAGCGCCAGATGGCCAGCAGCGCCAGCGGCCAGGTGGGCCACAAATACCAGGGCAGGTCGCGCAGCGTGCGGCCGAGGTCGTGCCAGGCGGGCACGGCGAAGGACGCCAGGTTCCAGGTCTTCCAGTTGCGGATCCAGTATTCGCTGGCCTGGGTGGCCGGAATCCACCAGGCCAGGATCAGCGCGGCGGCCAACGCGGCCGCCCAGGGCAGCCAGCGCTTGCATTTCCAGAGCGGGCCGCGCGGATAGAAGGCCAGCAGGGCGCCCACCATGATCGGCAGCGCGCCGATCCAGCCGCGCGTGAGAAAGCTGGCGGCCAGCGCGATGCCCAGGGTGGTCGAGCCGGTGACCGGACGATCGACGGTACGCGCCAGCGAATAGAAGGCCAGCGCCTGGCACGCCATGATGGCGGGCACGACCGTGGTTTCATGGGTGCGCTGCAGGATGCCGACCGTGGCCAGCAGCAGCAGCAGCGCGGCGTCGGCCAGCATGCGGCCGTAGTCGCGCGGTTCCGGCTCGCCGCCGAAGGGCAGGGCCAGTGGCTGCGCTTCGGCGCGGCGGCCCAGCAGATAGGTGCCGTACCAGACGCTGGTGGCGGTGATGCCGAACCAGAGCAGGTTGGGCAGGCGGCCGGCGGTGATGTCGCCGATGAAGGGGCCGAACAGCCAGATGCAGATGGCGCCAACCCAGGTGATCAGCGGGCCTTCCTCGGCATGCGCCAGGTGCCCCACCTGCGGCAGCAGCCAGGTGATGCCACCCTCGCGGATGGCGGTGATCATGGTCGCCAGGCCGACCGCGTCGTCGGTTTTCCACGGGTCGCGCATGAACAGGCCGGCGACGATGTACGCCAGCGCCAGCCCAAGCAGGATCAGCCTGGGCAGTTTCGCGGTGGCCACGGACGTCAGCCGGGCCGGAGTGGAAATGGAAAGTGGGGACACGGGCGTTAATGTAACCGAGAGATCGGGAAGCGCCAGCCCCTGGTTGATCGACAAGCAGGGCCAGGGGAAAAAAAAGCAGCCCGGAGGCTGCCTTTTTGCTGTGACTCCCGTGGGAGCAACAGGATCAGGAAGCGGACTTGACCGTGCCAGCGGTGCGGGCGAAACGGGCGCGGAATTTTTCCACGCGGCCGGTTTCGACGATACGCGTCTGGGCGCCCGTGTAGAACGGGTGCGATTCGGAGGTCACGTCGCACTTGAAGAGCGGGTACGTCTTGCCATCGAGTTCGATGGTTTCGCGCGTCTGGACGGTCGAGCGGGTGATGAACTTGCTGCCCGTTTGCAGGTCGGCGAAGACGACTTCGCGGTATTCGGGGTGAATGCCTTCTTTCATGGTGCTTTCCTAGGACTCCCCCAGGGAGTCATGTCAAAAGTTAGGGTCGCCAGCACGAACCGCTTTCAGGTTCCTGCCACGTATCCGAAAAGTAACTGTGCATTCTAGCATGGGAATCACGGGGCGGGCGAGGCAATCCGGGCGGACCTGCCCGGATGCCCATTCAGGGACGGATAGGCGCCGGATCAGAGGTTCGTGCGCAGTTTCCAGATCTCGGGGAACAGCACCACTTCCAGCATGCGCCGCAGGTAGTCCACGCCCGAGGTGCCGCCGGTGCCGCGCTTGAAGCCGATGACGCGCTCGACCGTGGTGACGTGGCGGAAACGCCACAAGCGGAAGGCATCCTCCAGGTCGGTCAGCTTTTCGCCCAGTTGGTACAGGTCCCAGTAGCGGTCGGTGTCGCGGTAGACGGTCAGCCAGGCCTGTTCGACGCCATCGGAGGCCAGGTAAGGCTGGGTCCAATCGCGTTCCAGGCGGTCGGCGGGGACCGTCACGCCATGCCGCGCCAGCAGGCGCAGGGATTCGTCATACAGCGAGGGCGCCTCGTAGGCCTGTTGCACCTGCGCCAGCAGGTCGGCGCGATGCGCGTGCGGCTTGAGCATGGCGGCGTTCTTGTTGCCCAGCAGGAACTCGATCTGGCGGTACTGGTAGCTCTGGAAGCCGCTGGAACGGGCCAGATAGGGCCGCAGGGCGGAGTACTCGGGCGGCGTCATGGTCGCGAGCACGTCCCAGGCATGGACCAACTGCTCCATGATTTTGCTGACCCGGGCCAGCATCTTGAAGGCGGGCTGCGGGCGGTCGGCCGCCAGGTTGGCGATGGCGCCGCGCAGCTCGTGCAGCATCAGCTTCATCCAGAGTTCGCTGGTCTGGTGCTGCACGATGAACAGCATCTCATTGTGCTCGGGCGACAGCGGGTGCTGCGCGCCCAGCAGCTCGTCCAGGTGCAGGTAGTCGCCGTAGGTCATGTCGCGCGCGAAATCCAGCTGCGCTTTTTCCTCGTGGACGATGTCTTCGGGGCGTTGGTTCTGGCTCATGCCTGGCCTCGCTGGCAGGGTGGGGCCGCGCGGCGGGCGGAGGCGGGCAGGCTGCGCCAGCCGGAAAATGGCAGGCGGGCGCAGGCGAGCGCCATGCGCGGGTCGTACGGAATGGTCATGGTCGTGCTTCTTTCGAATGGGGCGGTCGGCGCAGCGGCGGCGCCATCATTGCGCCGCGGCCCGCACGGTCCGCCCGTGGCCGGTGTTTCAGCCCAATTCGCGCAAGACGGCGCGCACCGGGCTGGCGTCAGCCTGGATCAAAGCCAGCGGCAGTGCGATCAGTTCGTAATCGCCCTCCGGCACGTCGTCGAGCACCAGGTTCTCCAGTACTCGAATGTCGTGCCGCAGAATGGTGTGATGGCTGTCCAGGGTCTTGCTGGACGCGGGGTCGATGCTGGGGGTGTCCAGCCCGATCAGCATGACGCCGCGTTCGGCCAGCCATTCGATGGTTTGCGGCGCGTAGGCCGAAAAGTCGTCGGTCCACCATTCCTGCGCGGCATGCTTGGCGGTACGCACCAGGATGCGCGGCGGCAGGTTGTTGGCGGCGTGGAGCAGGTGCTCCGGGGTGATCAGCGGGCCGCAGTCGATCGCGTGGATGACGCGACAGGGGCCCAGGAACGGTTCGAGCGAGACCGCGCCGATGGCGGCGGCGCCGTTCTGGTAGTGCAGCGGCGCGTCGGCGTGCGCGCCCACGTGCGGCGACAGGGTGATTTCGCTGACGTTGACGGGGCAGCCGGGCGCGAGCGACCACTTCCATTCCTGGCGATACGGGGTATCGCCGGGGAACACGGGCGAAGCCGTGGAGACGGGAGGGGAGATATCCCACAGGCGTTTCATGGAGGGCGCGGGTCGCGAAAGCGGAATCGGGAAAGCGGAATTAGGTTAAGCCTAAAGCAATTTCGGGCCGTAGTCTAACGAATTCCCGCGGCGCGCGCAGCCCCTCAGATGCGGCCCAGTTCCGCCATCGAGGTGACCGTGTCGCCGGCGATGATGAGGTGGTCGATCAGGGCGACGTCCACCAGGGCCAGCGCCTGTTTCAGGTGGCGGGTGAAGGCCTGGTCGGCCGCGCTTGGCTCGGCCAGGCCGGAGGGGTGATTGTGGGCCACGATCAGCGCGGCGGCATGGTGCCTCAGGGCCTCGCGCACGACTTCGCGCGGATACACCGAGGCCTGCGACAGCGTGCCGCGCGCCAGTTCGCCGCTGGCGATCAGGCGCAGCCGGCTGTCCAGGTAGAGCGCGATGCAATGTTCGACCCGGCGGTGGGCCAGCGTGACCCGGCAGTATTGCTTTACCCGGGACGGGTGGTCGAGCGTGCTGTCGCGCGCCAGTTCCTCTTCGACCGCGCGTTTGGCCATTTCCAGTATGGCCGCCAGGGCGCAGGCCTTGGCGGTGCCCAGCCCCGGCAACGCCTGCAGTTCCTCGGGGGTGGCGCCCAGCAGCCCGCGCAGGCCATGGAAGCGGTCCAGCAATTGGCACGACAGGTCCAGCACATTCAGGCCCGGCACCCCCGTGCGCAGGGCGATGGCGAGCAGTTCGGCATTTTGTAACGCCGACGCCCCCAGGCGCAGCAGGCGCTCCCTGGGACGGTCGGCTTTTGGCACCCGCGCAGACAATTTCATAAGAGGCTCTAAAATCAGGGTTTACTTACTGTCTGAATACGGTGGCAGATCTTGAGCATCGCCTCTAACGAAGTGAACGTTTTGGTCCGTCCGGACTCCTACCTGACGCTGCACTACCGCATCACCCTGGCCTCGGGGCCGGGCGAGGGGTCGGTATTCACCGACACCTTCGACGGCCGTCCGGCGACGTTGCAATTGGGTAGCGGCCAGTGGGCCCCCGGCCTGGAAACCGCCTTGCTCGGCAAGGCCGAAGGCGACCGGTTCAGTGTCACGCTCGAGCCGGCCGATGCCTATGGCGAGCGCAATCCCGAGCTGATCCAGCGCGTGACGCGCAAGATGCTGGCCGAACACGCCGGCGCGGACGCCACCTTCGAGCCGGGCGACCTGGTCGAATTCGCCGCGCCCAATGGCGGGCGCTATTCGGGCGTTCTGAAGGAAATCAACGAGGAATCGGCGTTGTTCGATTTCAACCACCCGCTTGCGGGCGTCCGTTTGCGAGTCGACGTGGCGCTGCTGGGAGTTCTCTGATGAGCCAGGTTGTCCCCGTCACCGCGGCCGACGCCGAAGTCGTGCTGGCACAGCCGCGCGGCTTCTGTGCCGGCGTCGACCGTGCCATCGACATCGTCGAGCGCGCGCTCGAGTTGCATGGCGCGCCGATCTACGTGCGCCACGAGATCGTCCACAACCGCTACGTGGTCGAGGACCTGCGCGCCAAGGGCGCCATCTTCATCGACGAACTCGACGACGCGCCCACGGGCGCGATCGTGGTGTTCTCCGCCCACGGCGTGTCCAAGGCGGTGCGGGCCGAGGCCGAGGCTCGCGGGCAGCAGGTGTTCGACGCCACTTGTCCGCTGGTGACCAAGGTGCATATCGAGGTGGCCCGCATGCGCGCGGCCGGGCGCGAGATCATCATGATCGGCCACAAGGGCCATCCCGAGGTCGAAGGCACGCTGGGCCAGGCCCAGGGCGGCATGTACCTGGTCGAGACGGTCGAGGACGTGGCCGGCCTGCAGGTGAACGACCCCGAGAACCTGGCCTACGTCACGCAGACGACCCTTTCCGTGGATGACGCGGCGGCGGTATCCAAGGCGCTCAAGGCGCGTTTCCCGAGCATCGTCGAGCCCAAGAAAAGCGATATCTGCTATGCCACCCAGAACCGCCAGGACGCGGTCAAGGTGCTGGCGCCGGAATGCGACCTGGTGCTGGTGGTGGGCAGCCCCAACAGTTCCAACTCCAACCGCCTGCGCGAAGTGGCGGACCGCAAGGGCGTGGCGTCCTACCTGATCGACGGCGCGCATTCCATCGACCCGGCCTGGCTCGAAGGCCGCAAGCGCATCGGCGTGACCGCCGGCGCCTCGGCGCCCGAGATCCTGGTGCAGCAGGTGATCGCGCGGGTCAAGGAACTGGGCGCGGTGTCGGTGCGCACCATGCCGGGCCTGGAAGAGAACGTGGCGTTCCCGTTGCCCAAGGGGCTGTCGCGCAAGGTGGCGCAGACCGAATCGCTGGAATAGGCGCGGCCCCCGCCGCGGGCGCCGCCAAGAACAAGAATCGAGGAGACTTCATGCAGTTGTACAGCTATTTCCGCAGTTCGGCCGCCTATCGCGTGCGCATCGCCCTGAACCTGAAGGGCCTGCCGTACGAATACCTGGCGGTGCACCTGCTGAAGGATGGCGGCCAGCAATTGTCGGCCGACTACCGCAAGGTCAACCCGACTGCGCTGGTGCCGACGCTGGTCGACGGCGACGCGGTCATCGGTCAATCGCTCGCCATCATCGAGTACCTGGAGGAAACGCATCCGCAGGTGCCGCTGCTGCCGGCCGACGCCATCGGCCGGGCGCGCGTGCGCGACCTCGCGCTGGGCATTGCCTGCGATACGCATCCCTTGAACAACCTGCGGGTGTTGAAGTACCTGAAGCACACGCTGGGCGTGGACGAAGCCGCCAAGACGGCCTGGTATCAGCATTGGGTGCGCCAGGGATTGGAAGCCCTGGAAGCGCAACTGGCCGGGTCGTCCGCCACCGGCAAGTTCTGCCATGGCGACACGCCGACCATCGCCGACCTTTGCCTGGTGCCGCAGGTGGCCAACGCGCGCCGCTTCGAATGCGATCTGGCCGCGATGCCCACGGTCGTGCGGATTGACGCCGCCTGCCGCGAGTTGCCGGCGTTCGACGCCGCCGCGCCGGGCAAGCAGCCCGACGCGGAGTAAGGCTGGCGGCCCCGCGAGGGGCCCCGCCAGCCTTAGCCGAGCTGCACCGGCACGAAGATCTTGTCTTCACCGCGCTGCACCAGAAGCGCGACCGTCTTGCCGGCCTTTGACAGCGCATCCTTGACCTGGCTGATGTTGCGCACAGGCTGGCCGTTGAGCGACAACAATACGTCGCCCGGCTGGATGCCCGCCTTGGCGGCCGGGCCGGCCGATTGCTCGATCAACAGTCCCTGCGTGCCCGCCGCTTCCTGCTCCTGGGGCGACAACGGCCGCAAGGCCAGGCCGAGCTGGCCCTTCTGCACGTCGCGGCTGTCGCCGGCAGCCTGCGTCCGGTCCTTCGGCATGCCGCCGAGCGTGGCCACGACTTCCTTGGGAGCGCCGTTGCGCCACAGATCCAGCGTGATCTTTTCGCCGGGCTTGGCCAGCGTGATCAGCGAGGCCAGGTCGCCCGACGACACGATCGTCTTGCCGTCGATCCTGCGCACCACGTCACCGGGCTGCAGGCCGGCCTTTTCGGCCGCGCTGCCTTTTTCGACGCTGGAAACCAAGGCGCCGGACGGCGTGTCCAGCTTGAACGAATTGGCCAGGTCCTGGTTGACCTCCTGCACCGTCACGCCCAGGCGTGCGTGCTGCACCTTGCCGTGCTCCAGGATCTGGTCCTTGATCTTGTACGCCACGTCGATCGGGATCGAGAACGACAGCCCCTGGAAGCCGCCGGTGCGGCTGTAGATCTGCGAATTGATACCGACGACTTCGCCGCGGTCATTGAACAGCGGTCCGCCCGAATTGCCGGGGTTGACCGCCACATCGGTCTGGATGAATGGCACCGAAGTGTCGTCCGGCAGCGAACGGCCCTTGGCACTGACGATGCCCGCCGTGGCGGTGTTTTCCAGGCCGTAGGGCGAGCCGATGGCCAGCACCCATTCGCCCACCTGCAGCTTGTTGACGTCGCCGATCTTGACCGCCGGCAGGTTCCTGGCGTCGATCTTGATGACGGCCACGTCGGTCTGCGTGTCGGCGCCCAGCACCTTGGCGCGGAATTCGCGGCGGTCGGTCAGCTTGACGGTCACTTCCTTGGCGCCTTGCACCACGTGGGCGTTGGTGAGGATGATGCCGTCGTTGCTGACGATGAAGCCGGATCCTTCGCCGCGCACCGGCACTTCGCGCGAGGGCATGCCGCCGCGCGCGCCGGGAATCTGCCCGAAGAACTGGGCGAAGGGATCGTCGTCGTCGTCGGACACTTTGCGCGTGCCGCTGATGCTGATGTTGACCACGGCGGGGCCGTAGTCGCGCGTGATCTGGGCAAAGTTGGGGGCGACCATCATCGGGGCGCCCGGCGTGGCGGCGCTGGTGGCCGCGATCTCGGCGGCAGTGGCGGACGGCGCGCTGGCCGCCATCGAAACGCCGCCGAACGTGGCGGCGGCGCCCGCGCCGCCAATCGCGCCGGCGGCCAGAAGCGCCAGCACCAGGCGCGAGGGTTTGATCTGCGAAGTCTTCATGTCGGCTCCTGCGTTCATGTGTGGGGACATGGCGCTATCTTCGGGCCTGACACTTAGGTGAATCTTAAGTCGGGGCGGGGCCGCGCGCAAAGGCGACCCTGGCCCGCAGGCCGCTGCCGCCGGGCGCATCTTCAAGGGTGATGGTCGCGCCGTGGCGTTCGGCGATGGCGCGCGCGATCGCCAGTCCCAGGCCGCTGCCGTGCTGGGTGTTGCCTTCGAGCCGGTAGAAGCGGTCGAACACGCGGGCGCGTTCCCCGGGCGGGATGCCCGGACCGTTGTCGTCGATCAGCAGCAGCGCCTGTCCGGCGGGCGCTTCGAGCCGGATGTCGATATGGCCGCCGGGCGGCGTGTATTTGATCGCATTGTCGAGCAGGTTGCGCGCCAGCAGCACCAGGTCGTCGCGCCGTCCGCGCACCCAGGCTTGCGGCTCGCCATGCATTTGCACATCGATGTCCCTGGCGTTGGCGTCGGCCAGGGTTTCGGACAGGGCCAGCCGCAGGACCTCGGCCAGGTCCACCGGTTCGGGCGCGGCGCGTTCGGCGGCGTTTTCGTGGCGCGCCATGGACAGCAACTGCTCCACCAGCCGCGTGGCGCGCTCGATGCCCGCCGCCAGGCGTTCCTCGGCGACGCGGCGGCTGGCGTCGTCGCCGGCGCGTCGCAGCGATTGCAGTTGCAGTTTCAGCGCCGCCAGCGGTGAGCGCAGTTCGTGCGCGGCATCGCCGACGAACTGCTTTTGCAGCGCGAATGCGCCTCGCATCCTCTCCAGCAGCAGGTTCAGTTCCTGCATCAGGGGCCGGATCTCGTCCGGCAGGTCGGGCACGTTGATGGGTGACAGGTCCTCGGGCTGGCGGTCCGCCACCTGGGCCCGCGCGCGCTTGACCGGCCGCAGCGACCAGCTCACCACGCACCAGACGATCAGCATCAGCAGCGGCGCCGCCGCCGCGATCGGCGCCACCGTGCGCCAGGCCAGCGCGCCCGCCATGCGCTTGCGGACGTCCATGTCCTGCGCCACCTGGATCACCTGGAACGGCGTGGCCAGTGAATAGACGCGATAGGTGTTGCCTTCGACCTCGGTGTCGGCGAACCCCAGGACGATCTGGTCGGGCAGGGGGCGGCGCGAACGCGAATTGAACACGCGCACGCCATCCGGCGTCCAGATCTGGATGATCAGGTCGTCGGCCATGGGCGTGGCCGATCCCTGGGCGTGGGCGGGACCCATGCGCAACAGGCCGTCGCCCGTGCCCAGCGACAGCGCGGTGCGCTGCAGCAGCGAGTCAAAGATGTCGTCGGCCTGCTGCAAGGTGCTGCGGTAGCTGATGGCGCCTTGCACCAGCGCGCCGACCGCGATCGCCGCGAGCAGGAAGAACAGCAATCGTGCCCGCAGCGAATAGCTAAGCGGAATGCTCATGTTTTGGGAATGACATAGCCGACGCCTCTGACGTTCTGGATCAGGTTCTGCCCCAGTTTCTTGCGCAGGCCATGAATATAAACCTCAACCGCATTGCTGCTGACGCTGTCCTTCCAGCTGTACAGCTTCTCCTCGAGCTGGGCGCGCGAGAAGATCATGCCGGGCCGCGCGATGAGCGGTTCCAGCACCGCCCATTCGCGCGCGGTCAGCGGCACCGGCGTGCCGTCGACCGTGGCGGCGTGGGATTGCGGATCGATGGTGATGCCGTCGTGTTCGAACACCGGCTCGGCGCGGCCCGCGCTGCGGCGGATCAGCGCGCGCATGCGGGCCAGCAGTTCGTCGACGTCATAGGGCTTGACGATGTAGTCGTCGGCGCCGGCATCCAGTCCGGCGATGCGGTCGCTGACGGCGTCGCGCGCCGTGGCGATCAGCACCGGGGTGCGGTCCTTGCGCGCGCGCAGTTCGCGCAACAGCGTCAGTCCATCGCGGCGAGGCAGCCCGAGGTCCAGCAATACGAGGTCGTAGGGATCGGTGCGCAGGGCCAGTTCGGCCGCGTGGCCGTCCTTGACCCAATCGACGGCGTAGTGCTCGGCGCGCAGGCAGTCCAGCACGCTTTCCCCGATCATGGTGTCGTCTTCTACGAGAAGGATGCGCATGATAGTCGTTGCCGTGATGTGTCCAGCGGGTTGGACGCGCGCGGCAAGGCGGGAGTTCCCGCAAGGGAAGTGGCGGGGGACGCCGGGCGGTGGATGCGGCCGGAAATGAAAAAAGCAGCCCGGTCGGGCTGCTTTTTGAATTCTGGTGCCGGCAATAGGAGTCGAACCTACGACCTTCGCATTACGAATGCGCTGCTCTACCAACTGAGCTATGCCGGCAAGACCATTTGCTTCGTTTCCGGCAAGCCAGAACTTCAAGCAAAACATCTTTTTCTTCGCAGTTCATGCCCTGTTTATGGGGCCCGATCTGGAAAGACCGAAATCATATCAGAGTTTTTCTGCGATGGGAAACATGCGGCGCCCCTCGCGTGAAAAAACATCGGATTTGCACACTTCGAATTTTTCCTTCATAATCTCGTTTCTTAGCAGTTCCCCGATAGCTCAGTCGGTAGAGCGACGGACTGTTAATCCGCAGGTCGCTGGTTCGAGCCCAGCTCGGGGAGCCAAAGAATTCAGGGCCACTCACGCAAGTGAGTGGCCCTTTTGGTTTTCCGTGTCGCTACGTGGCGATACGTGTGCGTGACCTTTCCAGCGGCGGGTTCATGCCGTGCTGCTCCATTTCGTGTTGCTCCAGTTGCCTCGCTGCGCGTAAGATTTGTTATGTAATAACATTTCCTTTTTTGGGTGGCGTCATGCGGATGAAAGATGAGAAGGCTGGTGGCGGGGCGGAAGCGGGGTCGGTGGGCGAGGCGTCGGTCGAGAAGCTGACTCGCGGTCCGGACGGCGGCGGTCGCCGGCGCGATGCGCGTCTGCCCGTGACGGTGTTGTCGGGCTTCCTGGGCGCGGGCAAGACCAGCCTGCTCAATCATGTGCTCAATAACCGCGAGGGGCGGCGGGTGGCGGTCATCGTCAACGACATGTCCGAGGTCAATATCGACGCCAGGCTGGTGCGCGAGGGCGGGGCGGCGCTGTCGCGGGCGGACGAGAAGCTGGTGGAAATGAGCAACGGCTGTATCTGCTGTACGTTGCGCGAAGACTTGTTGATCGAGATCCGCCGGCTGGCCGCCGAGGGGCGCTTCGATTATCTCTTGATCGAGTCGACCGGCATCTCGGAGCCGCTGCCGGTCGCCGAAACGTTCACGTTCCGCGACGAGGATGGCGCCAGCCTGTCCGACCTGGCGCGCCTGGACACCATGGTGACGGTCGTGGACGCATTCAATTTCCTGCGCGACTATGCCAGCCATGACAGCCTGGCCGCGCGCGGCGAGACGCTGGGCGACGAGGATGGGCGCACCGTGGTGGATCTGCTGATCGAGCAGGTGGAATTCTGCGACGTGATGGTGCTGAACAAGACCGATCTGGTCGCGGCGGACGAATTGGCGCGGCTCGAGGCCATATTGCGCAAACTCAATCCGCGGGCCGATATCGTGCGGGGCGAATTCGGCCGGGTGCCCTTGGCGCGCGTGCTGGACACCGGGCGCTTCGATTTCGAGGAAGCGGCGCGGGCGCCCGGCTGGCTGAAGGAATTGCGCGGCGAGCATACGCCCGAGACCCAGGAGTATGGCATCGGCAGCTTCGTGTTCCGTGCCCGGCGTCCGTTCCATCCGCAGCGCCTGTGGGATTGGATGCAGCAAGAATGGCCCGGGGTGGTGCGCTCGAAAGGGTATTTCTGGTTGGTGACGCGTCCCGCCTTCGCGGCTTCGTGGTCGCAGGCCGGGCCGGTCACGCGCCATGGTGCGGCAGGATACTGGTGGGCGGCGTTGCCGCGCGAGCGTTGGCCCGATGATGCGGATTCCCGTGCCCGGATCATTGCCGACTGGGATCCTGTCTATGGAGACCGCTGCCAGGAACTGGTGCTGATCGGCATCGGCATGGACCAGGCGGCGCTGGACGCGCGCTTGCGCGCCTGCCTGATGACGCAGGAAGAAATGGCCCGGCCCGCGGCCGAATTGGCTACGATTCGGGATCCATTCCCCATTTGGGGCGCGGCGCAATAGAGAGGGCGGGCGGGAGTCCGTGGCATGGATGGCGGCGGAAGGCGACAAACGCATCGGCGTGACGGTGATTTCGGGATTTCTGGGCAGTGGCAAGACGACGCTGTTGAACCGGCTGTTGCGCGAACCCGCTTATGCCGACGCGGTAGTGATCGTCAATGAGTACGGCGATATCGGCGTCGATCATCACCTGGTCCGCATGGCGCAGGACAATATCGTCTTGATAGAAGGCGGATGCCTTTGCTGCGTGGTCAGCGGCGCAGTGGCCGATACCTTGCGCGAACTGTTCATGCTGGCGCTGAGCCGCCGCATCAAGCCCTTCCGGCGCGTGCTGATCGAAACCAGCGGCCTGGCGGATCCCGCACCGATCCTGTTCACGCTCAAGCACGATCGTTTCCTGGCCGAGCGCTATGCCTACCAAGGCGCCATCGTGGTGGTGGAGGTGCCGCATGGCGCGGCGCACATGGCCGATCAACCCGAGGCGCTGCGGCAATTGGCGTTGGCCGACACGGTCGTGCTGAGTAAATCCGATCTTGCGGATGCGGCGCAGTTGCGTCGCGTCGAGCAGGCCGTCGCGACGATCAATCCGGGGGCGCGTCGTTGCGTGCAGCGCAGCGATGCGCCCCTGGCGAGCGCGCTGCTGGAGGGGTCGGATACGCAGGCGCGTCGTGATGGCGCCGATCTGGCCGGATGGCTGCAAGCGTTCGCCAAGCCGATGGCCGGCCGCCATGCGCAGGTCGCGAGCTTCTCGTTGCCGTTGGTCGCGCCGATAGGGCGGGCGGCTTTCCTGGCGGGCGTATCGCGGGTGCAGGAACGGTTCGGGACGGCCTTGCTGCGGATGAAGGGATTGGTGTGCTTCGACGGCGAAATCCTGCCGTGCGAGGTCCATGGCGTACATGGCGAGCTATATCCGATCCGGCCGTTGCCGCAATGGCCGGATGACGAGCGGCTGTCACGGCTGGTCTATATCGTCCGCGGCGTCGACGTGGCGCAAGTGCGTGCCGAAGTCTGCGCCGCGCTGGGGCAGTTTCCCCTCTGATCCCGCGGCTGGATGGGGCGATCGCTGGCGGCGTGGCCGCCGGCCGGGCTTCGCGCCGGAACGGGGATTCTTGCGGTGTGCCGCTACGGCAAGCCGAGGCTTGCGCCAAGGGGCGGATGGCCGGGAAGATCGACGCTTCAGGTTCCGTGCCGGCAGGTCATGAGTCGTGGCGGGCGCAAGCACGGCGGCGATTGCCAGGGGGCTTGAAATGGTCTGGTGGTTGCCATTTCAGGTGCTGAAAATGCACGGAAGTACGGTATAACCGCAAAGTCTGGTGCAAGAATCGAGACAATCATGGACCGATTGAAAGCGATGCAGGTATTCGTGGAGGTCGCCGACCGGGGAAGCCTGTCGGCGGCGGCGGTCCATCTGGATATGTCGCGCGCCATGGTGTCGCGCTACCTGGCCGAAATGGAGCAATGGGTGGGCGTGCGCCTGCTGCATCGCACCACCCGGCGCCTGAGCCTGACGCCGGCCGGCGCCGAAACCTTGCCGCGGTGCCGGCAGATGCTTGACATGGTGGGCGACCTGCGCAGCGCCGTGTCCACTCCCGAGGACACGCCGCGGGGGCTGCTGCGCATGACCACCAGCATGTCGTTCGGCTCGCGGCATCTGGCGCGGGTGGTCACCGATTACGTCAAGCTGCATCCGGGTACGTCGGTCGACCTGATGCTGGTCGAGCGGGCGGTCAACCTCGTCGAAGAGCGGGTGGATCTGGCCGTGCGCATCACCAACGACCTGGATCCCAACCTGATTGCCCGCAAGCTGGCCGTGTGCCGTTCGGTCGTCTGCGCGTCGCCCGAATATCTGCAGCGTGAAGGCGAGCCAGCGCGGGTCGAGGACCTGTCCTTGCGCAATTGCCTGACCCACTCCTATTTCGGCAAGAGCCTGTGGCGTTTCGAGCGTGACGGGGTGCCTGTGGACGTGCCTGTCAGCGGCAACATCAGTGCCAATGAGGTGTCGGTGTTGCTGCAGGCGGCCCTGGAGGGCGCGGGCATCGCGATGCTGCCCACTTATTACGCCGCCGAATATGTTGCGCAGGGGCGGCTCAAGGCCATCCTGCCGCAGGCCAGGCCGCAGGAGCTCGGGATTTACGGCGTCTATGCGTCGCGCCGCCAGATGCCCCTGATCCTGCGTTCCATGCTGGACTTCCTGGTCGAAAGGCTGGGGCCGGCGCCATGGGATCAGTCCTAGGAATTGCTGCCGTGGGGGGATTGCCGGGTCGCCTGGGTTGAGGGCAGGGTATATAACGGTATAATTTGATTGCTGCCTCGACAGGCTGAGCGCTGCGCATCAGGGCTTTTGCCAATGTCCGCTAGCATGTAGTCTTAGAAAACATCTAAGAATCGTGGTTCCGATGTGTCGTGGTTCCGGCCGCACGGCTGGACATTGCGGGGTCGGATGCCAGGAGCACCAGGGGAGGCTCGCCGGATTTTCCGGATGACGGTGGCAGGCGCGTGGCGCCAGTGACCGATGCCTGACGATTCAGGTTCTTGATATCGATTGCCGCAATATCGATCGCCGCGAGAAGGCTGCCAGGCGGTGGCGCATCCCGCAGGCTCGTTGGCTCGTTGGCCAGCTTTTTCCAGATTTTGCTTATACGGTTCTTCGTTGACGGATTTACCGCTGACGAATTTGTCCCCGCCCTCGTCGGGGCGTATGCGCAGCCCATCCGGCGCGAACCTGCTCGCTAAACCGCGTAGCGATGGGTGCGCGGCTCGTGGGGTTGTTATTCGTGGGGCGTCCCGCGATGTGTGGCCGATGATGCGTGGCCGTTGATGTGGCCCTTGATGTGGCCCTTGATGCGGTGCTTGGCAGTAACTACAGGATTCTCGTGAGAAATACGCAAACCAGCGCTGTCTGTGGCGGTCCGGCCGATGTGGCGGTCCGGGTGGCTGCGCGGGTCGGTGGCTGTGAGGGTGGTTCGCCGGTTCGCCAGGCCCCGGCCCAGGTGGTTCTGGCCGAAGGCGCGCTTGCTCAAGGCGTTTTCACCCGAGCTGTCTTTACCCGGGGCGCCTTCACTCAAAAACGCATTTTTCCTGACGCGTTTGCCCGGAATATCTTTAACGATTCTTCGGCCGCAATTTTCTTCGGCCACAATTCTTCGGCCGCAAATGAAAAAGGCCCGGCGCATTCGCCAGGCCTTGATCAATTTGGTTGCGGGGGCAGGATTTGAACCTACGACCTTCGGGTTATGAGCCCGACGAGCTGCCAGACTGCTCCACCCCGCGTCTGAGAAAAGAATAATAGCCTTATTTTCAACCTAACGCAAGTTAGCCCTTTTTTGAATTTGAATGTCGATGAACGATAGCGAGGCGATACTCGTGCTGGAAACCGCGCTGCTTTGCGCGGTGCAGCCGATGCAACTGTCCGAAATGCGCAAGCTGTTCGGGGACGATGAACAATTCGACAACAGCGCATTGCGCGCGTTGCTCGAGACCCTGCAGAACAACTGGGCCGATGGCGGGCTGGAACTGGTGCAGCTGGCAACCGGATGGCGGTTTCAAAGCCGTCCCCACATGCAGCGCTACCTGGAACGGCTGAATCCCGAGAAGCCGCCCAAATATTCCCGCGCGGTGATGGAGACGCTGGCCATCGTGGCCTGGCGCCAGCCGGTGACCCGCGGCGACATCGAGGACATTCGCGGGGTAACGGTATCGTCGAACATCGTGAAGGCGTTGGAGGATCGCGGTTGGATCGAGGTGATCGGCCATCGCGATGCGCCGGGACGCCCGGCCCTGTTTGGCACCACGCGCCAGTTCCTCGATGATCTGGGCTTGCGCGCGCTGGACGAACTGCCGGCGCTCGAATCGGCGCATGCCGCCGCGGCCCTGGCTGGCCTGGACCTGGGCGAGGTGCAACAATTGGCGCAGGCCGCCGAAGAGGCCGATGCCGACACGGCTGGCGCGGCCAATGATGCCGGTGCGGTCGATGAATTGGAGGGGGCGGCGCCAGCGCCGGAGGCTGCCGAGTTGCCCGAGGGCGCCGATGGCGAGGCGGCCCAGACCAGTATTCCGGCTGTGGAATTGTCTGTTTCGGACGACGAAGCCACCATCGTGGCGGGCGATAGCGTAGAATCCCGGCTTTCGCGCGCAGAAGAAGACGCGATTCCCGCAGACGATGCCACCGTCCGGGCGCAAGCCGAAAGCTTGTCCGATGCGCCCTCTGCGGACATCGAGGATGCCGGGCGTTTCAATCAAGCCGAAACGCAGGCCGAAACGCCGCTGGTGGATGCCGCCCAAGAGGCGCATGGCGGGTTGTCCGAAAATCCCGCAGACGCTGACGCTTCCGATGCAGCCGCCGAGTCCGGCGTTGCAATCGAAGTTGCCCAGTACGCGGAAAGCGCGAAACCGACCGAACCGATAGACGAGGCTGAACCCCTGGCGCATGGCGTCGGGTCGTTCCAGACCGATACCGGCCCCGCCGCGGCGGAGTCGACCGAGCCGGATTCGGATCAGCCCGAGGCTGATCGCGAGCCGGAGTCCCCAGATGATGATGCGCCTGCTCCTGGCAGGCCTCCCCAAGTTTGACATTCGGAGCTGTCCCAGTGACAACGAATACAGCAATGCAGGACGACACCCCCCGTCCGGACGACGCCGTTTCCAATGGGCCGGCGGAAGCTTCCGCCGGCCGCGAACCGGCCGCCGAGGGCGAAGCCCGTGGCCGTGGCCGCAAATTGCGTACGCCGTTCCGCCGCCGTCGCGGTGACGCGGCCGCCGAGCAGGCTCCCGCTACCGAAGGGCAGGCCGCGACGGCTGGCCAGGCGGATGCGGCGGATGCCCGTGGCGGCGAGCAGGAAGCCGAGCAGGCGCTGTCGTACCTCGAGACCGCCGACCGCATGGAGCAGCGGTTGGGCAAGTACCTGAACAGCGAAGCCGTCATGCCCAAGCTGCACAAGGTGCTGGCGGATGCGGGCATTGGCTCGCGTCGAGAGATGGAAGAGCTGATCGTCGCCGGCCGTGTATCGGTCAACGGCGAGCCGGCGCACATCGGCCAGCGCGTGGCGCCGAATGACCAGGTGCGGGTCAATGGCAAGCCGATCATGCGGGCCAATACCAAGAAGCCGCCGCGCGTGATCCTGTATCACAAGCCGGCGGGTGAAATCGTCAGCCATGACGATCCGGGTGGCCGCGCCAGCGTGTTTGCGCGCCTGCCCAAGCTGCGCACCGGCAAGTGGCTGTCGGTCGGCCGGCTCGATCTGAATACCGAGGGTCTGCTGATCTTCACCACCTCGGGCGACATGGCCAACCGCATCATGCACCCGCGTTACGGCACCGAGCGTGAATACGCCGTGCGTGTGCTGGGCGAGATGGACGAGGCGCAGCGTCAATCGCTGGTCGATGGCATCGAGCTGGAAGACGGCGTGGCCGCTTTCGGCGCGCTCGATTACCTGGGTGGCGACGGCAGCAACCGTTGGTACCGGGTGACGCTGCAGGAAGGCCGCAATCGCGAAGTGCGCCGCATGTTCGAGGCGGTTGGCGTAACGGTCAGCCGGCTGATCCGCACCCGCTTTGGCGACGTGGTGTTGCCCCGCACGCTGCGTCGTGGCCGCTGGGAAGAATTGGACGCCTCGCTGGTCACCGCGCTGATGGTGCAGCTCGGGCTGTTGCGTGAAGACGACGAGTCGGGCGGCAACCGCCGTCGCTCCAAGCAACCGCAGTCGCATGACAGCGCCTTGCCTCCCGGCTTTGGCACCATGGACCGCAACGGCATGAACGGTGCCCGCATCGGTCGTCGCGGCAAGATCCAGGGTGGCCGTGCCGGCAGCGCTGGCCAGGCGGCGGCGTGTCCCTCCGATCCCTTTGGGACCGGCTTGATGATCGCGGGCGGCTATGCCAATGGGCACCCTCTGGCGGGCGAAGCCAACGGCAATCGCAAGGGCGGCAAGCCCGCTGGCGGTCGCGGCCAGGCGGGCACGGGTGGCAAGTCCGGCGGACGAGGCGGCAAGGCGGGTGGCGGCAAGGCGCGCGGCGTGCGTGCCGCGGCCGCTGGTTCGGCCGGCGCGCCGGAAGCGGCAGTGGGCGCTGGCCGGAAACCGGCGGGCGCCAAGCCTGGCGGCAAGCCGGCAGGCGCGCGCGGCGGCAATGCCGGCCGCGGGAACAAGCCGGCGGGAGCCGGTCGCGCGGGCAACAAGGCCGAGGGCGCGCGCGCCGGCGGCAACAAGGGGCCGGGCGCCGGTGGCAAGCCGCGCGCGGCCCGCGGCGGTTCGGCGCCTCGTGGCGACGACTGGCAGCCGCGTGGCGCCTCGGCCCATGAATCGCGCCTTGGCGTGATGGGCGGCCGAGGCGGCAGGGGGCGTTAAGCCACCCTCGGGGCGGCGCCAGGATGGCGCCGCCGGCCGGATGCGTCCCACTTAACCGTAAGCCCGTGACGAATCAGGCGTTTTTCCAGTTTATCTGGTAAAATCAATGGTTTTCATGGCTTCGCGTTCGTTGCGCGTTCCCTGGTTCGCGCCCCGCTTTTGCTGTCTGGCGCGCCGGAATGCCTGTTTGATGGCGTGCATCCTGGCTGTGGCGGTTGGCTCGGCGGGTGTGCAAGCAAATGCGGAATGCGAAGCTGGCGAATGCGTCGCAAGGGCGGCGCGAGCCGAAATTTAGGTCGCAATATAGGGCGCTGCCCAGCATTGCTCCTTACGTGCAGTAGGGTGGCGGCTGGGCACTGTGCAATACGGTGGGCTGGGCGTGCAGCCCATTTTTTTTGAGTATATGGCTGATTTATTCGCATTGACCGAAGAGGCACTGGCCGGCATGGACGTCGAACTCGTCGACGTCGAACGTGCCGCGCTGGGCCTTTTGCGCGTCACGATCGATCGGGTCGGCGGTGTGCGCATCGAAGACTGCGAGCAGGTGTCCCGCCAATTGTCGCGGGTGTACGAGGTCGAGAACATCGACTACAAGCGGCTGGAAGTCGGTTCGCCGGGCATTGACCGCCCGTTGCGCAACGAGGCCGAATTCCGTCGCTTCGCGGGCGAACGCATCGAGATCAAGCTGCGCGAGGCATTGGACGGACGCAAGGTCTTCTCCGGCACGTTGACCGTGCCCGAAGACGCGCCCGCGGCTTCGGACGCCGTGGCAGGCATGCACAAGACCGTGTTCGGTCTCGAATTTGAGGCAAAAAAGAACGAAATCCAGGTGTTGAATTTCACGGTCGACGATATCGAGCGTGCAAAACTGGATCCCGTTCTGGATTTCAAGGGCAAAAAGCGATGAGTCGCGAAATTCTTCTGTTGGTCGATGCCTTGGCGCGTGAAAAGAACGTCACGCGTGATGTCGTGTTCGGGGCGCTGGAAAGCGCGCTGGCCTCGGCCATGAAAAAGCGCTTCAAGGATGATGCGGACATTCGTGTTGCCATCGATCGTGAAACCGGTGACCACGAAGGGTTCCGCCGCTGGCTGGTGGTGCCCGACGAAGCGGGCCTGCAAGAGCCCGACAAGCAGGAAATGCTGTCGGACGCGGTCGAGATCGTGCCCAACATCCAGGTTGGCGAGTACATCGAGGAACCGCTCGAGCCCATCGAGTTCGGTCGTATCGGCGCCCAGGCCGCCAAGCAGGCGATCCTGCAGAAGATCCGCGACGCCGAGCGCGAACAGGTCCTGAACGACTTCCTGGATCGCGGCGAAACCATCGTGTCCGGCACCATCAAGCGCATGGACAAGGGCGACGCCATCATCGAGACCGGCAAGATCGAAGCGCGCCTGCCGCGTTCGGAAATGATCCCGAAGGAAAACCTGCGGGTCGCCGATCGCGTGCGCGCCTTCGTGTTGCGCGTCGACCACGCCGCTCGTGGCCAGCAGGTGATCCTGTCGCGCACCTCGCCCGAGTTCATCCGCCAGCTGTTCGAGAATGAAGTGCCCGAGATCGAGCAGGGCCTGCTCGAGATCAAGGCAGCCGCTCGCGACGCCGGCGTGCGTGCCAAGATCGCCGTGGTGGCATACGATAAGCGCATCGACCCCATCGGCACCTGCGTGGGCATGCGCGGTTCGCGCGTGACCGCCGTGCGCAATGAATTGGGCGGCGAGCAGGTCGACATCGTGCTGTGGTCGGAAGATCCGGCACAGTTCGTCATCGGCGCCCTGGCCCCGGCCAACGTCGAGTCCATCGTGGTGGACGAAGACAAGCACGCGATGGACGTCGTGGTGGACGAGGAAAACCTGCCCAAGGCGATCGGCGCCAAGGGTCAGAACGTGCGCCTGGCTTCCGAGCTGACCGGCTGGCAGATCAACATCATGACGCCGGAAGAAAGCCTGAACCGCCAGGAAGTCGAGCGTTCGGGCCTGCGCGCCACGTTCATGAACAAGCTGGACGTCGATGAGGAAGTCGCCGACATCCTGATCGACGAAGGTTTCACCGGTATCGAGGAAATCGCCTACGTGCCCATGCAGGAACTGCTGGAGATCGAGGCGTTCGACGAAGACACCATCAACGAGTTGCGCGCCCGTGCCCGCAATGCGCTGCTGACCGAGGCCATCGCCCAGGAAGAGCGTCTTGAAACGGCCCAGGATCTGCTCGAACTCGAAGGCGTGACGCCGGAACTGGCCGCCAAGCTGGCCGAGCGTCAAGTGCATACGCGTGATGATCTGGCCGAATTGGCGACGGACGAGCTGGCGGAAATCGCCGGCCTGACCGAGCAGGAAGCCAGCGACCTCATCATGCGTGCCCGCGCCCATTGGTTTGACGAAGAATAACCAAAAGGACACGGGTCTGCGGCGGATGGCCGTCAAGTCCGCCGCAAGTTCACGTTGTTTGTAATAGCTGCATATAGGGAAGAGAGAGCCTAATGTCGAGTAACACCGTCGCCCAGTTCGCTACCGAGCTGAAAATGCCTGCCAATGTGCTGCTGGAACAGCTGCGCTCGGCCGGCGTTGACCTCAAATCGGTGGACGATTCCGTCACCGACAGCGACAAGGCGAAATTGCTCGAATCGCTGCGCCGCGCCCACGGCGCGACCGAAGGCAAGAAGATCACCCTGACGCGCCGCCAGACCTCCGAGATCCGCCAGGCCGATGCCACCGGCCGCTCGCGCACCATCCAGGTCGAGGTCCGCAAGAAGCGCGTGTTCGTCAAGCGTGATCCCTCCGAACTGGCCCTGGAGCAGGCCGCCGCCGCTCGCGCCGAAGAGGAAGCGGGCGCGGAAGAAGCCGCGCAGGTGTCCGCGCCGGCCGCGCCCGAAGTGACGGCGCCGGTCGAGCCGCGCGAAGCCGCGCCGGTCCAGGCTCCCGCTCCGGCTCCGGCGCAGGAACCCGTTGCTGTAGAAGCGCCCGCGCCGGTGGAAGCGCCCGCGCCTGTTGAACCCGTCGCGGCCGAAGTGCCCGCCCCCGTTGCGGCCCCCGCCGCCGAAGTCCAGGCCCAGCCTGAACCGGAACCGACGCCGGCGCCCGCTCCTGCCGAGCCCGTGGCCGAAGAGGCCAAGCCCGAAGTCAAGACTGAATCCACCGAGCCCAAGGCTGAAGAAGCCAAGCCGGAACCCGTTGTGCTAGCCAATAAGTCCGAACCATCGTCCTCCCAGGCCGCCGCGCCTGTTGTCGCCCAGGTCCCGCCTGCGGCGAAGTCCGAACCCGCCAAGTCCGCCGCCAAGCCGGTCGAGGCCGCCGCGCCCGCCGCCAAGGTTGGCAACCGTGCCGACAACCGCCGCGCCGGCCCGCCGCTCGCCGCCTCCGCCACTGGCGCCGGCCGTGATGAGGCCCGCCGCGCCGCCGAGGCCGAAGCCGCCGCGTTGCGCGAAATGTTGAACCGCCCGCGCAAGGTGCTGCGCGCACCCGAACCGGAAGCGCCCGCCGCGGCAGCCGCGCCGATTTCGGGCACGCTGCACAAGCCGGCCGGCAAGGGGGCCGCGGGTCCTGGCGCCAAGAAGGACGCCAAGCCCGCCGCGCCTGGCACCAAGAAGACCATCAAGACGGCCGAAGTCGCCTCGACCTGGTCGGATGACGCCTCGCGCAAGAAGCCGGCCGACAAGCCGGCGGCGCCGGCCAGCCGCGACGGCTGGCGTGCCGGCGGCAAGGGCGGTGGCAAGGGTGGCGGCCGCGGTGGCCGCAACCAGCAGAATGATCGCCGCAACGAGCCGGCGCCGCAGGAATTCATCGCGCGCGAAGTGCACGTGCCGGAAACCATCAGCGTGGCCGACCTGGCCCACAAGATGTCCGTCAAGGCCGCCGAAGTCATCAAGCAATTGATGAAGCTGGGCCAGATGGTCACCATCAACCAGGTGCTGGACCAGGAAACCGCCATGATCGTGGTCGAGGAACTGGGCCACGTGGCGATCGCCGCCAAGCTCGATGACCCGGAAGCCTTCCTGGACGAAACCGCCAGCGTGTCGGAAGCCGAACAGCTGCCGCGCGCTCCGGTCGTGACCGTGATGGGCCACGTCGACCACGGCAAGACCTCGCTGCTGGACTACATCCGCCGCGCCAAGGTTGCCGCGGGCGAAGCCGGCGGCATTACGCAGCACATCGGCGCCTACCACGTGGAAACCGAGCGTGGCATGGTGACCTTCCTGGATACCCCGGGCCACGAGGCGTTCACCGCCATGCGTGCCCGTGGCGCCAAGGCCACCGACATCGTCATCCTGGTCTGCGCGGCCGACGACGGCGTGATGCCGCAGACGCGCGAAGCCATCCACCATGCCAAGGCCGCCGGCGTGCCGATGGTGGTGGCCATGACCAAGATCGACAAGCCCAGCGCCAACCCCGAGCGCGTCAAGCAGGAGCTGGTCGCCGAGGAAGTGGTGCCGGAAGAATACGGCGGCGACGTGCCGTTCGTGCCGGTGTCGGCCAAGACCGGCGAGGGCATCGACGCCCTGCTCGAGAACGTGCTGCTGCAGGCCGAACTGCTGGAACTGAAGGCGCCGGTGGACGCGCCCGCCAAGGGCCTGGTGATCGAAGCCCGCCTGGACAAGGGCCGCGGCCCCGTCGCGACCATCCTGGTCCAGAGCGGCACGCTGCACCGTGGCGACGTGGTGCTTGCCGGCGCCAGCTTCGGCCGCGTGCGCGCCATGCTCGACGAGAACGGCAAGCCGATCCAGGCAGCCGGTCCGTCCATCCCCGTGGAAATCCAGGGCCTGACCGAAGTGCCGGCCGCCGGCGACGAGCTGATGGTGCTGTCCGACGAGCGCAAGGCGCGCGAGATCGCGCTGTTCCGCCAGGGCAAGTTCCGCGACGTCAAGCTGGCGCGCCAGCAGGCCGCCAAGCTGGAATCGATGTTCGACAACCTGGGCGAAGGCACCCAGACCCTGGCGCTGATCGTCAAGACCGACGTCCAGGGTTCGCAGGAAGCGCTGGTGCAGTCGCTGACCAAGCTGTCGACCGACGAAGTGCGCGTGCAAGTGGTGCACGCGGCCGTGGGCGGCATCTCGGAAAGCGACATCAACCTGGCGATCGCCTCGAACGCCGTGGTGATCGGCTTCAACGTCCGCGCCGAAGCCAGCGCCAAGAAGCTGGCCGAGACCAACGGCATCGACGTGCGCTACTACAACATCATCTACGACGCCGTGGACGAGGTGAAGGCAGCCATGTCGGGCATGTTGGCGCCCGAGAAGAAGGAAGAGATCATCGGCCTGGTCGAGATCCGCGAGGTCTACAGCATCTCCCGCATCGGCAACATCGCCGGTTGCATGGTGCTCGACGGCCTGGTGCGTCGCGATTCGCAGGTCCGCCTGCTGCGCAACAACGTGGTCCAGTGGACCGGCCAGCTCGATTCGCTGCGCCGCTTCAAGGACGACGTCAAGGAAGTCAAGTCGGGCTTCGATTGCGGTCTTACGCTGCGCGGCAACAACGACATCCAGGTGGGCGACCAGCTGGAAGTCTTTGAAATCAAGGAAATCGCGCGTACGCTGTAAAGCGTCGCGAGGCATTGCTTCCAATGAGCCGTCACAAGTCCAAAGCCATCCCCGGCCGCAATCTGCGGCTGGCCGACCAGATCCAGAAGGATCTGGCCGGGATCATCCAGCGCGAGATCGACACGACCCGCGCTGGCTTGATCACGCTCTCCGGTGTGGAACTGTCGACCGACTACGCGCATGCCAAGGTGTATTTCACGGTCCTGGGCGCCGAGCCCGAGGCCGCGACCGCCTTGCTGAACGAGAAGGCCGGCTGGCTGCACTCCCAGCTGTACAAGCTGCTGCACATTCATACTGTCCCCACTTTGCGCTTCTTCCACGACGAGCAGATTGCCCGTGGTATCGAAATGTCGATCCTCATCGACCGCGCAAACCGGCCCGGCCCGCACTCGGGCGTGCCCGACGAACCTGAAGACCAGTCCTGATCGGGCTGTCGTCACTGCTTTAATTTCCGGATTCCGACGATGGCTAAACGACGCGGGCTTGCGCTCGACGGTGTGCTGTTGCTCGACAAACCCGTAGGTTTGTCGAGCAACCACGCCTTGCAACGCGCCAAGCGTGCCATGGACGCGGCGAAGGCCGGCCATACCGGCACCCTCGACCCCTTTGCCACCGGCCTGCTGGTGTGCTGCATGGGCCGGGCAACCAAGATTTCCGGCGCGATGCTTGACGCCGACAAGGCCTATCGCGCTACGCTGCAATTTGGCGAGGAAACCGATTCCGGCGACCTGACCGGCAACGTGGTGGCCACCGCCGCGCCGGGCTTCGTGGTCGAGGAACAGGCGCTGCGCGACGCGCTGTCACGTTTCTCGGGCACGATCGAGCAGATTCCGCCCATGTATTCGGCGCTCAAGCGCGACGGCAAGCCGCTGTACGAATACGCGCGGGCCGGCATCGAGTTGGAACGCCCGCCGCGGCAGATTACGATTTACCGCATCGAGCTGCTGTCCCTGAACGGGACGCAGGCAGAGATCGATGTGGCTTGCAGTAAAGGCACATACATCCGGACGCTGGCCCAGGACATCGGGCGCGCGCTGGGCTGTTACGCCCACCTGGCGGCGCTGCGGCGCACGCACGTCGGGCCATTTTCTCTGGAACGCGCCGTTGCGCTGGATGCCTTGCAGGCGATGCCAGACCCCAAGCAGGCATTGCTTGCACTGAACGAATTGCCGGCGGGCTTGCTGCCCGCCACCACCTTAAAGGACTCGCTATGACTCGCGCCTTGCGCAACGTCGCCATCATCGCCCACGTGGACCACGGTAAAACCACCCTGGTCGACCAGCTGCTGCGCCAATCCGGCACCTTCCGCGAAAACCAGGCGCTGACCGAACGGGTCATGGACTCGAACGACCTGGAAAAAGAACGCGGCATCACGATTCTGGCCAAGAACTGTGCCGTTGAATACGAAGGTACGCACATCAACATCGTCGACACCCCGGGGCACGCGGACTTCGGCGGCGAAGTCGAGCGCGTGCTGTCGATGGTCGACGGCGTGCTGCTGCTGGTCGATGCCGTCGAAGGCCCGATGCCGCAGACCATCTTCGTGACCCGCAAGGCGCTGGCCCTGGGCCTGAAGCCCATCGTGGTGGTCAACAAGGTTGACCGTCCGGGCGCCCGCACCGATTTCGTCATCAACGCCACCTTCGACCTGTTCGACAAGCTGGGCGCGACCGACGAGCAACTGGACTTCCCGGTGGTGTACGCCTCGGGCCTGTCCGGCTACGCCGGCCTGACGCCGGACGTGCGCGAAGGCGACATGCGCCCGCTGTTCGAAGCCATCCTGCAGCACGTGCCGCAGCGCGACGACGATCCCAACGGCCCGCTGCAGATGCAGATCATCTCGCTGGACTACAACAGCTACGTCGGCAAGATCGGCGTGGGCCGCATCAACCGCGGCCGCATGCGTCCCGGCATGGAAGTGGCCTACAAGTTCGGTCCCGAGGGCCAGGGCGGCCGCGGCCGCATCAACCAGGTGCTGAAGTTCCACGGCCTGGAGCGCATCGTGGTGGACGAAGCCGAAGCCGGCGACATCGTGCTGATCAACGGTATCGAAGACCTGGGCATCGGCTGCACCGTGACCGACCCGGTGACGCAGGACGTGCTGCCGATGCTGCGCATCGACGAGCCGACGTTGACCATGAACTTCATGGTCAACACCTCGCCGCTGGCCGGCCGTGAAGGCAAGTTCGTCACCAGCCGCCAGCTGCGCGACCGCCTGGACCGCGAACTGAAGTCGAACGTGGCGCTGCGCGTGCGCGACACCGGCGACGACACCGTGTTCGAAGTGTCGGGCCGCGGCGAACTGCACCTGACCATCCTGCTGGAAACGATGCGCCGCGAAGGCTACGAGCTGGCGGTGTCGCGTCCGCGCGTGGTGTTCAAGGAAGTCGACGGCGTCAAGTGCGAGCCGTTCGAATCGCTGACCATCGACGTCGAAGACGCCCACCAGGGCGGCGTGATGGAAGAATTGGGCCGCCGCAAGGGCGACCTGCAGGACATGCAGCCGGACGGCCGCGGCCGCACCCGCCTGGAATACCTGATTCCGGCCCGTGGCCTGATCGGCTTCCAGAACGAGTTCCTGACGCTGACGCGCGGCACCGGCCTGATGAGCCACATCTTCCACGAATACGCGCCCATCAAGGAAGGCTCGATCGGCGAGCGCCGCAACGGCGTGCTGATCAGCCAGGACAACGGCGACGCCGTGGCCTACGCGCTGTGGAAGCTGCAGGATCGCGGCCGCATGTTCGTGAACCCGGGCGATGCGCTGTACGAAGGCATGATCATCGGCATCCACAGTCGCGACAACGACCTGGTCGTGAACCCGATCAAGGGCAAGCAGCTGACCAACGTGCGCGCCTCGGGCACCGACGAAGCGGTGCGCCTGGTGCCGCCGATCCAGATGTCGCTGGAATACGCCGTGGAATTCATCGACGACGACGAGCTGGTCGAAATCACGCCCAAGTCGATCCGCCTGCGCAAGCGCTACTTGCAGGAAAACGAGCGCAAGCGCGCCGCGCGCGAATCCGCCGTGTAAGGCGGGGCGGGGTTCAGGCCCCGCGCGCCTGGCAATCGGAAAGCCGCACGCCCTTCGGGGTGCGCGGCTTTTTTCATTCGTGGCCGCGGGCTTGCCGGCGGCGCTGTTCAAGCTGTCGACGGCCCACACGCTGCCGACCACGCGGCGCAGCGGCCGCCGCCCGCGCGCCGGCACGCGGGCTCAGGCGTGCTGGTGCCGGTATTCCTGCGTCTTGCCGCCATAGCCATAGGCGGCCGCGCGCGCGTCGATTACATGCACGTAGGAACATTCGTGCAGCTCGCCGAGGATCTCGCCGAAGGCTGCGTAGATCTCCTGGATGAAGCGCGCCTTCTCGGCCTTGGTGTTGGTCTCGTCGGTGACGCTGATGTCCAGGTGAAAGGCGTTCCTGCCCAGTTCCGACAAGGGGCGCCCGCCGATGAACCATTGGTCCAGCGGAATGTGCTGCAGCGTGATGGCGATGACCGGCAGCTTCTTGCCGAGCACCGACTGGGTCAGGCTGGCGACCGAATCGACGATGCGGCGGTTGCGGGCGGCGTCGGGCTGGCCGGATACGTGGACGACGATGTGGGGCATGACAGGCTCCTTGGGTGAGGGGAATGGAGCCAGTGTAGGGACGGCATTGACATCGGAAAAGCGGGAATTTACGATTGCTTCCATCGTATAAACCGTTGGATAAGCCATGTCCGGATTCGATCTCGACCAGTTGCGCACGCTGGTGGCGGTGCTGGATGCGGGCAGCCTGACGGCGGCCGCGCCCAAGGTGTTCCTGTCGCAATCCTCCGTCAGCGAACAGATGCGCAAGCTGGAGGAGCGGGCCGGCCAGCCGCTGCTGGTCCGCGGCAAGTCGGGCGTGGTCGCGACCCCCGCGGGCGAACGCCTGCTGGCGCATGCGCGCGCCATCCTGGCGCTCAGCGACGAAGCCTACCGCGACCTGCGCGGCGTGGCGCTGCGTGGAGAGTTGCGGCTGTGCATCACCGACTACTTCCGGCCCGGCGACGTGGCGCGCCTGCTGCGGCGCCTGAACGAGCAGTATCCCCAGGTGCGCATGCACGTCACCATCATGAAAAGCGGCGCGATCGAGGCCGCCTACGAACGCGGCGAAGTCGATGTCGGCATTTCGATGGTGATCCTGGAGCGCGGCGCGTCGAAAGGGCGGGCGTCGGGACCATTGCTGCGGCGTGAGTCGTTGCTGTGGATGGCGGCCGAGGGCGCGTCGGCGCCGCCGGAACCGTTGCCATTGCTGGCGCTGCCCGAGACCTGCGCGTTGCGCCAGTATGCCGAACGATTGCTGGCTCGGCGCGCCGTGCCGTACGCCGTGGCGCACGTGGCCTCGGGCGTCGCGGGGTTGCAACTGGCGATCGGTGCGGGGCTGGGCGTGGCCTGCTTGAACGAGTCGGCACTGGCGCCAGGCATCGGCCGCCTGCAGGCGCCCGGCCTGCCGCCGTTGCCCGACGTTGAATTCCGCCTGCTGCCGGCGCGGCCGGGCGAAGATGCCTTTATCGGCCAGGCGCGCGAAGCGATCGAGCGGGCGCTGCGTTGAGCCGGTTTCGGCGCGGCGGTCAGGGGGCGGGTTGTTCCGGCGCGCGCATCAACCAGTGCAGGAATTCGCGGCCGGGACCTGCCTGTCCGACGATGGCGCCGATGGGCTGGAAGGCGCCCGGCGATTCGATCAGCAGGCGCTGAAAATGGCCATGTTGCAGATACCAGCCGGCCAGCGTCAGCGGCACCATGGCCAGCGCCTGCTGCGCCTGCATGACGGCGATCAGCAGTGGCATGGGTGGCGCGGCGCTGGCCAGGCGGCATAGCCGCGGAACCACGCCGGCGCGTTCGAAGAAAGCGGTGAAGACGGCGTGGATCGCCAGTTCCGGACGTGGCTGGATCCAGAGCTGGGTTGCCACCTGCGCCAATGTCGGCGCGGCGTCGCTGGCGAGCAACGGATGGCCGGGCGTGGCGACGATGACGGCGCCATCCTGTTGCAGCGGGACGAAGTCCAGGCCGGCGGGCATCGCTTCGGGGCGTCGGCACAGCAGCATGTCCAGATTGCCCGCGGCCGCCAGCGGCAGCAATTGTTCGCGGCTGCCTTCCTGCAAGTCCACCTGCAGGTCCGGATGGGCCCGCATGTAGGCCGGCAGATGCTGCGCCAGCAGGCCGCTGCTGGCTGCCGGGATGGCGCCCAAGCGCAGGCTGCCGGCGGCGCCGCCGCGCAGGGCCGCGACCGAGTCGGTCGAGGCGCGCAGCGAGGTGAGCATGCCGCGCGCGCAATCGGCCATCAACTGCCCGCAGCGGGTGGCGCGCATGCCGCGCGCATGGCGTTCGAACAGTTCCACGCCCAGCAGGGATTCGATGTCCGCCAGGGCATGGGTGGCGGCCGGCTGGCTCATGCCGATCTGCGCGGCGGCCTGTTGCAGGCTGCCGAGCTCGGCGACCCCGGCCAGCAGTTGCAGGTGGCGCAGGCGCCCCTTGGCCAGCAGCCGGGCGAGCAGGGTGGCGGGAGCGACGTCCATGGATCGAACATTCCGGAGCGAGATATTCAAAATATGAATATATTGGTCGGTTAATGTATTTGAAATAAGGATATGCCCTGCCCAGAATGGCGTGACGCCGGCTACCGGTTTCCACTCAAGGATTCGCCGTTCCATGAAGTCCCGTCTGTTGCATGCTTTCGTCTGCGCCGCACTGGTCGGCGTTTCGTCCCTGGCGCACGCGCAGGGCGTCTATCCCTCGCAGCCGGTGCGCCTGATCGTGCCGTTCGCGCCCGGCGGTTCCACCGATGTCCTGGCGCGGGCGGTGGCCGACGGCCTGCGCAAGGAACTGGGCCAGAGCGTGGTGGTGGAGAACCGCGCCGGCGCCGGCGGCCTGATCGGCACCGAGGCGGTGGCGCGGGCCGAGCCCGACGGCTATACGCTGGGCATGGCCACCGTCAGCACCATGGCGGTCAATCCGCTGTTGTACGGTACGGCGCGCGTCGATCCGGCAAAGCAACTGACGGCGGTGGGTTCGGTGGCGAATGTGCCGGTGGTGTGGATGGTGAACCCGGCCTTTCCGGCGACGGACTTCGCGCAGTTCCTGGCCGAATTGCGGGCGCATCCGGGCAAGTATTCCTTCGGTTCGCCAGGCGTGGGGTCGCTCGGGCACCTGAACCTGGCGGCGATGAATGCCGACCTCCAGGTCGAGGTGTTGCACGTGCCCTACCGGGGCATGGGCCCCGCGTTGACGGCCGCCGTGGGCGGCGAGGTGCAGGTGCAGCAGGATCAGTACGCCTCGGCCCAGTCCTTGATCAAGGCGGGCAAGCTGCGCCCGATCGCGGTGGCGGCCCCCGCGCGACTGGCCGGCCTGCCGCAGCTGCCGACGCTGGCCGAACTGGGCTACCCGCAGTTGAATGCGCTGGGCCAGACCTGGTTTGGCCTGGTGGCGCCGGCGGGCACGCCCGAGGCCGTGGTGCTGCGCCTGAACGACGCGGTGCGGCGAGCGCTGGCCGAGCCGGCGCTGGTGCAGCGGCTGGCCACCCTGGGCGCCGAGCCCGACACCGGCACGCCGCAGGCTTTCAGCCAGCGCATCGCGCAGACCCTGGCCGCCAATCGCAAAATCATTGAAACTGCCGCCATCAAGCTCGACGAATGACGTTTTGCCGCCGCCGGCGACGTACCGTGGCCGGCGCCCCCAGATCCTGTAGACCGCCACTGGAGACACGATGGGAGCCATCGATATTCTTGCCCCGTTCATCGACGCGCGCAGCGACCGCTACGCCGAGTTGAGCGACCGCATCTGGAGCCTGGCCGAATTGCGCTACGACGAGCACAAATCGGCCGAACTGCACATCGCCATGCTGGAAGAGGCCGGCTTTCGCGTTACCCGCGACGCGGCCGGCATTCCGACGGCGTTCGTCGCCGAGGCGGGCGCCGGCGGCCCGGTGATCGGCATCCTGGGCGAGTACGACGCCCTGTCCGGCCTGAGCCAGGAAAGCGGCGCCTACGCCTGCCAGCCGTCGCCGGAAACGCCCAACGGCAACGGTCATGGCTGCGGCCACCACCTGCTGGGCACGGCCGCGCATTTCGCGGCGGTGGCGGTCAAGGAATTCCTCGAACGCAATGGCCTGCCGGGCCGTATCCGTTTCTATGGCTGTCCGGCCGAGGAGGGCGGCTCGGGCAAGACCTTCATGGCGCGCGCCGGCCTGTTCGACGACCTGGACGCGGCGCTGACCTGGCATCCGGCTTCGCACACCGGCATCTTCCACCAGTCGTCGCTGGCCAACATCCAGGCCTATTTCCGCTTTCGTGGCGTGGCGGCGCACGCGGCCAATTCGCCGCACCTGGGACGCAGCGCGCTGGACGCGGTGGAACTGATGAACGTAGGCGTGAACTACCTGCGCGAGCACATGGTGCCGGACGCGCGGGTGCACTACGCGGTGACCAACAGCGGCGGCATCTCGCCCAACGTGGTGCAGGCCCGCGCCGAAGTGCTGTACCTGGTGCGCGCGCCGATCAATTCGCAGGCCGCCGAGCTGTACGAACGGGTCAAGAACGTGGCCCGCGGCGCGGCGCTGATGACCGGCTGCGAGCTGGAGATCGTGTTCGACAAGGCCTGCTCCAACTACATTCCCAACGGCGTGCTGAACCAGGTCATGTACGCCAACATGCAGGCGCTGCAGGGACCCGCTTACACCGAGGGCGAACAGCAGGCCGCGCGCCGCATGTGGGACGCGATTTCGGCCGATGACATCGACAACGCCGGCAAGAACCTGGGCGCGGTGCTGCGCAATCCGACGCCGTTGTTCAGCGGCGTGGCGCCCTACGAGCCCGGCAGGCACGAGATCAGCTACGGCTCGACCGACGTGGGCGACGTCAGCTGGGTGACGCCCACCGCGCAATGCTGGGGCGCCTGCTATGCCTACGGCACGCCGTTCCATTCGTGGCAGATGGTGGCGCAGGGCAAGCTGTCGCTGGCGCACAAGGGCATGGTGCACGCGGCCAAGATCATCGCGGCCACGGCGGCGGATCTCTATCGGCAGCCCGAGACGCTGGCGCGCGCCAGGGAAGAGTTGTTGGAAATGCGCCGCGGCCAGCCGTACGTCTGCCCGATTCCGGCGGACGTGCTGCCGTCGTTCATGCGCAAGTAGGCGCAGGCGGGCGGCCGCGATCCGCGGCCGCCCGGTATTGCCGGGCGTCTTTCCCGGCCAGCGGGCGTCAGGCCGGCAGAGACGGCGCGTATTGCGCTTCCGTGCTGACCTTCTGGTGGAACTCGACCACTTTGCGCACGACCTTGCGCGGATCATCCTCGATGATGAACAGATCCAGGTCGTGCGCCCCGATCATGCCATTGCCCAGTACCTGGCCGCCCAGCCATTCGACCAGGCCGGACCAGTATTCGCTGCCCACCAGCACGATGGGCGCGGGCGGGACCTTGCCGGTCTGGATCAGCGTCAACGCTTCGAAGAGCTCGTCCAGGGTGCCGAAGCCGCCCGGCATCGCCACGTAGGCGAAGCTGTGCATGAAGAACGTGGCCTTGCGGGAGAAAAAGTACTCAAACGACAGACTGATGGTCTGATACTCGTTGTTATGGGCTTCGTGCGGCAGGCTGATGTTCAGCCCGATGCTGGTGCCGCCGGTTTCGAAGGCCCCCTTGTTGGCCGCCTCCATGATGCCCGGGCCGCCGCCCGCGATGACCGCGAACCCCGCTTCGGCCAGGGCGGCCGAGATTGCCACGGTGGTTTCATAGTGGGGGGAGTTGCGGCTGACGCGCGCGCTGCCGAAGACACTGACCGCGGGCCCGATGTGCGCGAGCTTTTCCGCCGCCGTCCGTATCTCTGACATAATCAGCGGAATTTGTTTTTCGGCGGGCGTCGCCGCAATTGCCGTCGCAGTTGTTGCCGCAGTTGTTGCCATATCTGCCTTTGTAACCATGAAAAAAACCTTATTGCTGGTCGACGGTTCAAGCTACTTGTACCGCGCTTTCCACGCTATGCCTGATTTGCGCAATGCGCAAGGCGAACCTACAGGTGCGCTGTACGGCGTAGTCAATATGTTGCGCAAGCTTGTATCCGACTATAAGGCAGAGTATGCCGCATGTATTTTCGATGCGCGTGGCAAGACGTTCCGCGACGATCTGTATCCGGAATACAAGTCGCACCGTCCGCCCATGCCGGAAGACCTGGCGGCCCAGATCGAGCCCATCCACCGCGCCGTGCGCGCCCTGGGCTGGCCGGTGCTGGCCATCGAGGGGGTCGAGGCCGATGACGTGATCGGCACGCTGGCCTGCCGCGCCGCCGAACGCGGCGTGCATACGGTGGTGTCCACCGGCGACAAGGACCTGGCGCAACTGGTCAACAGCCACGTCACCCTGGTCAACACCATGAGCGGCGAGGTGCTGGACGAGGCCGGCGTGCTCAACAAGTTCGGCGTGGCGCCGGACCGCATCGTCGACTACCTGATGCTGGTGGGCGATACCGTCGACAACGTTCCGGGCGTGACCAAGGTCGGCCCCAAGACGGCCGCCAAGTGGATCTCCGAGTTCGGCTCGATCGACAAGCTGGTCGAAGGCGCCGAAGGCATCAAGGGCGTGGCGGGCAACAACCTGCGCGAAGCCATCCCCAATTTCCCGCTGACGCGCCAGCTGCTGACGGTGAAGTGCGACTGCGACCTGACCGGCCACGTCGACAGCGTCGACGACCTGACGCCGCGCGATCGCGACGACGCCACCCTGACCGAACTGTACGAACGCTACGGTTTCCGCACCTGGCTGCGCGATCTGACCGGCGACGCCGAGCGCGTGCCGACGGGCGACGCCCGCGTGGCGGCCGAAGTGCCGGCCGCGCCCACGGAGCTGGATTACCGCATCATTGCCGACTGGCCGGCGTTCGACGCCTGGATGGAACTGGTGGACAAGGCGGCGCTGGTGGCGGTGGATACGGAGACCACCTCGCTGGACGAGATGCAGGCCAAATTGGTCGGCCTGTCGATGGCGGTGGCGCCGGGCGTGGCCTGCTATATCCCGGTCGCGCACCGCGGCCCGGACGGCGCCACGCAACTGCCCAAGGATGAGGTGCTGGCACGGCTGCGTCCGTGGCTGGAAGACGCCTCGCGCGCCAAGCTGCTGCATCACGCCAAGTACGACACTCACGTGTTCGCCAACGAGGGCATCCGCCTGGCGGGCATCGCCGAAGACACCATGCTGCAGGCCTACGTGCTGGAGTCGCATCGCGGCGTCGGCCTGAACGACCTGGCGCAGCGCTACCTGGGCCGCAGCGGGGTTTCGTACGAAGACCTGTGCGGCAAGGGCGCCAAGCAGATCGGCTTCGACGAAGTGGCGGTGGACAAGGCCGGCCACTACGCCGCCGAGGATGCCGACTTCACGCTGCAACTGCACCAGGTGCTGCGCCCGCAGGTGGCGGCCGATGCCGGGCTGGAACGCATCTACCTGCTGGAAATGCAGGTGTCGGCGGTACTGACCACGATCGAGCGCAACGGCGTCAAGGTCGATGCGGCGGAACTCGGCCGCCAGAGCCACAAGCTGGGCCAGGAAATGCTGCAGCTCGAGCAGAAGGCCTATGAACTGGCAGGGCAGCCCTTCAACCTGAATTCGCCCAAGCAGTTGGGCGAGATCCTGTTCGGACGCATGCAGTTGCCGGTGGTGCGCAAGACCGCCGGCGGCGCGCCATCGACCGACGAGGAAGTGCTGAGCAAGCTGGCGCAGGACTACCCGCTGCCGCAGGTGCTGCTGGAGTACCGCGGGCTGTCCAAGCTGAAGTCCACTTACACGGACAAGCTGCCGCGCATGATCAATCCCGATACCGGCCGCGTGCACACGCACTATTCGCAGGCCGCGGTGATCACCGGCCGCCTGGCGTCGTCCGATCCCAACCTGCAGAACATCCCGGTGCGCACCGAGGCCGGGCGCCGGGTGCGCGAGGCCTTCATCGCCGAGCAGGGCCTGCTGCTGTCGGCCGACTATTCGCAGATCGAGCTGCGCATCATGGCGCACGTGTCGGACGACGCCAACCTGCAGCGCGCCTTCGCGGCCGGCGAGGACATCCACCGCGCCACGGCGTCGGAAGTGTTCGGCGTGGCGCTGGCGGACGTGTCGTCCGAGCAGCGGCGCGCGGCCAAGGCGATCAACTTCGGCCTGATCTACGGCATGGGCGTGTTCGGCCTGGCATCCAACCTGGGTATCACGCGCGACGCGGCGCAAGCGTATATCGACCGCTACTTCGCCCGCTATCCCGGCGTGGCCATGTACATGGAGAACACGCGCCGAGTGGCCCGCGAGCAAGGCTACGTCGAGACCGTGTTCGGGCGCCGGCTGCAACTGCCGGAAATCCGCGGCGCCTCGGGCCCGCGTCGCCAGGGCGCCGAGCGCGCGGCGATCAACGCGCCGATGCAGGGCACCGCGGCCGACCTCATCAAGATGGCGATGGTGGCGGTGCAGGACTGGCTCGAAGCCGAAAAGCTGCAGACCCGCATGATCATGCAGGTGCACGACGAACTGGTGCTGGAAGCGCCGGACGCCGAACTGGAGCTGGTCAAGCAAACCCTGCCGCGCCTGATGTGCAACGTGGCCGAGCTGCGTGTGCCGCTGGTGGCCGAGGTGGGCGTGGGCAAGAACTGGGAACAGGCGCACTGAAGCCCGGGCGCGGCGTCACTGGCGCCGCGTGGGCGAGGAGCGCGGGCCGCGCAAGGGAAGGGCACGGCTTCCTTGGGCGGCCTATTTCCGCTTTTCTCCCTGCAACAATATAATGTTGCGCTTCCTCCCTGACAATAATACGTCCCCCAAATGCTGCTGCTCTGGGTCCTTCTTGCCACCATCACCGGCGGCCTCATCGCCGTCCTTGTCGCCAGCTGGCTGGCCTACAAGGTTTTCGCCCACTATCTGCACCACATGGTCAGCCTGTCCGTGGGGGTGCTGCTGTCGGTCGCGCTGCTGCACCTGCTGCCGGAGGCCTTTGAAAGCGGGGTGGCCGATGCCCATGTGCTGTTCGGCCTGATGCTGGCGTCGCTGATCGGCTTTTTCGTGCTGGAGAAGATCGCGCTGCTGCGCCACAGCCACCATCACGAGGGCGACGGCCACCATCATCATCATGGCCACGACCGCCACGAGGCGGGGCGCGGGGGCGTGCTTATCCTGATCGGCAGTTCGCTGCACAACCTGTGCGACGGCGTGCTGGTCGCGGCGGCCTTCCTGACCGATCCGCTGCTGGGCGTGCTGACGGCCGCCTCGATCATCGTGCACGAGGTGCCGCACAAGCTGGGCGATTTCGTGGTGTTGCTCAACGCCGGCCTGGCGCGCCGCCGCGCTTTCGCGCTGATCCTGTTCACCAGCTTGTGTTCAGCCGTGGGCGGCATAATAGGCTACTTCGTGCTGCAACAGGCGCAGGACTGGGTGCCGTACGTATTGGTGGTTGCCGCGAGCAGCTTCCTCTACATCTCGGTGGCCGACCTGATGCCGCAGATGCACGAACGGGTATCCCTGGCCGATGCGGTGCCGCAATTGCTGCTGGTGGGCGTGGGTGTGGTGCTGATCTACAGCGTCACGACCCTGATGCACCATGGGCATGATCACGAGGCGGGCGCAGGCCACGGCGCGGCGCGTACGGAGCACATGCATACGCATTGAACCGCAGCGTGCGCCATACCCGGCTTTGCTTTCGAACCTGGCCGGTCGTGTCGCGGATGCCGCAAGGCGGACCGCGGGGCATCGGCTCCGCCTTGATTCCTACCAGGAGTTCGCCATGAGTTTTTCCGCCGCCGCCGGCAATGTCGCCCCCACCGTGATCCACACGGACGCCCAGGGGCTGGCCCACGGGGATTTCCAGTTGCCCGTGGCCGATGGATCCATCAGCGCCTATTACGCCGCCCCCGAAGGCAAGCGCGACCTGCCGGTGGTGCTGGTGATCCAGGAAATCTTCGGGGTGCACGAGCACATCAAGGATATCTGCCGCCGGGTGGCCAAGGCCGGTTACCTGGCCGTGGCCGCGAATCTGTACGAGCGCCAGGGCGATGCGTCGACCTATACCGATATTCCCAAGCTGATCGCCGAAATCGTCAGCAAGGTGCCCGACGAGCAGGTGTTCGCCGACCTGGACGCCAGCGTGGCGTGGGCCGCGCAGCATGGCGGTGATCCGAAGCGGGTGGCGGTGACAGGGTTCTGCTGGGGCGGGCGCCTGACCTGGATGTACGCGGCGCACAATCCGGACGTGAAGGTGGGCGTGGCCTGGTATGGCCGACTGAGTTCGGGGCACGGACCGTTGATCAAGCGCTTCGCGTTCGATGTGGTCAATGAACTGCATGCGCCGGTGCTGGGCCTGTATGGCGCCAAGGATGCCAGCATTCCTGTGTCGGATATCGAGATAATGAAAACCAAGCTGGCCGGCGGCAATGAAAATGCCAGGCGCTCCGAGTTCGTGGTGTACCCGCAGGCGGATCATGCTTTCCTGGCGGATTACCGGATGAGTTATCAGGCGGAAGCGGCCAAGGATGGGTGGGGGAGGATGCTGGAGTGGTTCAAGCGATACCTTTGAGAGGGATTGTGCCCTTGGCGTCATGAGAAGCCGCTGCGCGTTTGCGTGGCGGTTTTTTTTAGGGGTGTTGTTGCTTTCGTAGGCAGCCCGGCGCGGGTGGCGCACGGGTGGGCGCGCCTGCGATTGCGGTCCGGAGCCTTCGCTCCGGACTACCCCAACCTCAACCTCGTCCGCCTTCGGCTCCCTACGGTTTCCGTCGGGCGCGTCTGACGGCGCGCCCACCCGTGCGCCACCCGCGCCGGGCTGCCGGTTTCGAGGCATGGGGCGCTGCTGGACCGCGGCGGCATGCGAGAGGTTTGCGGGGCCCGCCAGGGCGGCTGCGCGGGCAGCCGGCCCTGGCATACGGGGTGTGGGGCGTCGGGGCCGGGTTCGCCGCGCGCGCGGGAAGAGGGGGCGATAGGTAGTGCGGTGTCGCGGAGAGAACTGTCCGCCTATTGCGCCCCGTAGATGAATGAAAGGGAGCGAGTTCTATCGCATGCGGCAATCGTCACTGTGCGACACAGTTGCTTCAAGCCGGGGTAGCCCCCAACGGTGGCAGCCATTGCGGGGCAGCGCGGGAGCCTTCAAAAATCTCCCGCCAGGATCGCCGGCCCGCCGCCCGGCCGCCCGAAGGCGGGCCAGCCCCCTCGGGGGGCAGCAAGCGCGCGAAGCGCGCGCGGCGTGGGGGCTCTCAATTCCCCGCTTCGCGCAGGCGGCTGGGGAGGAGTTCGCCGTGGCGGGCCAGGAGGGGATAGGCGGCGGCGCCGACCAGGTGGGAGTTGATGCCCTTCATGTCGCGCAGGATGTCGAGGTAGAGGGCGCCGACTTCGGCGGCGTCGACCTGGCCGCCCTTGATTTTCTGCAGATGGGCGTCCGCGGCCTGCGTTTCGATGGTGCGGAAACGGGACTTTTCGCCGGCCAGGGCGCGGGCCTGGCGCAGGTCGTCGTTGACGAACAGGGCGGCGGCCTGGCGCTGGTTGGAGATCAGTTCACCCAGGGTGTCGTCGAGGCTGGCGCGTTGTTCGGGGGAGAAGGTCCAGCCCTGCTTGCGCAGCTTGGCGATGTGGCTGAGCAGGCCGTGGTGGGCGATGTCGCCGGCATGGCCGATGTTGCTGATGAAGGCAAGGATGTCATCCATGCGCTGCACGTCGTCGCGCGTCATGTTTTCCTGGTCGAGCGTGGCCAGGTAAGTGGTAATGGCGCTTTCGAGCTTGTCCAGGGCCGTGTCGAGCTGGCGCGCCTGCACCATGCGGTGGCGATTGTCGCGCTTGAAGCCGGCGCGCGCGTACAGCAGCAGGGTCTGCAGCATGTCGGCCATGCGCAGGGCTTCGCGGGCGGCGTTGCCCAGCGCGACGGCGGGCACGTCGTGGGCCCATTCGTCCAGGTATTGTGGGCGGGACGGGTCATTGGGATCGGCGCGCTTGGGCAGCCAGCGGGTCAGCAGGGCGGCGTAGGGCGCCAGCAGCGGCAGGAACGCCAGCGCAATGACGGCGTTGAAGAGGGTGTGGAAGTTGGCGACGGCGCGCGCCGGGTCGCTGGACATCTCGCTCATCAGCGGTTGCAGCCAGGGCAGCAGCACCAGGCCGGCCAGCACCCCCAGGATGCGGGTCAGCAGGTTGCCCAGGGGCAGGCGGCGGGCGGCGGGGTCGTCGCCGGTGACGCCCTCGATCATGGGGTTGATGGCGGTGCCGAGGTTGGCGCCCAGCACCAGCGCGAAAGCCACGTGCGGCGCCACCATGTGATGGCTGGCGAGCGACATGACCAGCACCACCACGGCGACGCTGGAGTGGGCGGCCCAGGTGAAGGCGGCAGACAGCAGCACGGCCGCCACCGGCTGGGTGGCCAGGGCGTCCAGGATCATGCCCAGCATGGGAGCGGTCTGGAACGGCTCGAACAGTTCCACCAGTTGGTGCAGCGACAGCAGCAGCAGGCCGAGGCCGATGAAGACGCGGCCCAGGTCGCGGGTGCGGCCCGGCGGATAGCGGCGGAACATCCAGACGCCGGCGAGGATCAGGATGGGCGCCAGCGAGGTCAGGTCGAACGACAGCAACTGCACGATCAGCGTGGTGCCGACGTTGGCGCCGAGCATGGCGGCCAGGGCCGGCACCAGGCCGACCACGCCGCCCGCGGCAAAGCCGGTGATCATCAGGCCGGTGGCGGTGCTGCTCTGCAGCGCCGCGGTGATGCCCAGGCCGGCGGCGAAGGCGCGCAAGCGGGTGCCCAGCGCCCGGCCGAGGGCAGCGCCGAGGGCGGCGCCGAAGGCGCGTTGCACGCCTGTCTGGACCATGTGCACGCCCCACAGCAGCAGGGCGACGTAGCCGGCGAAGTCAAGCAGGGTAATGAGTCCGGACATCCTGGGGTGGTTCCATTCTTTTTATGACAAGAAATAATTCTGTAATGATCGCATGCCGGGGCAGGTGGGGAAACCCGTCCCTGGAATACAGCATACGCCCCGCAGGGCTTTGCTGCGTAGTGTCGGACCTTGCGCGTATCATTGCCGGATCATTCTTGGATGCAGGGGAGTTGCGGTGGCCGTTTCCGTTTTCGATCTGTTCAAAATAGGCATAGGCCCGTCGAGTTCCCATACCGTCGGCCCCATGCGGGCCGCATTGCTGTTTGCCCAGGGGCTGGAGCGCGACGGCCTGCTGCCCAAGGTGGCGAGCGTGCGCGCCGAACTCTATGGGTCGCTCGGCGCCACGGGCAAGGGCCACGGAACCGACAAGGGCGTGCTGCTGGGCCTGATGGGCGAGGCCCCGGATACCGTCGACCCCGCCGCCATCGCCGGCATGATCGCCTCGGTGCGGGCCAGCCGCCAGCTGCCGTTGCTGGGCCACTATCCGGTGCCGTTCGTGGAAAAGGAACACATGATGTTCTACCGCCGCGAAGCCATGGCCGAGCACCCCAACGGCATGAAATTCCACGCCTTCGACGCCGAGGGCCAGTCGCTGCGCGAGGCCCGCTACCTGTCGGTGGGCGGCGGCTTCGTGGTGACGGCGGGCGCGTCCAACAGCCAGGTCATCGCCGCGCACGACCAGTTGCCGTACCCGTTCCGCACCGGCCGCGAGTTGCTGACCATGTGCCGCGAGAGCGGCCTGAGCGTGGCCCAGTTGATGATGAAGAACGAGCTGACCTGGCGCGAGGCCGGCGAGGTCGCGGCCGGGCTGGACCGCATCTGGCAGGTGATGCAGGACTGCGTTTCGCGCGGCTGCGGCATCAACTATCCCGAAGCCGACGGCGAGCTGCCGGGTCCGCTGCGGGTGCGCCGCCGCGCCCCCGAGCTGTACCGCAACCTGACCCAGCGCGCCGAGCGCACGCTGTCCGATCCGCTGTCGGTGATGGACTGGGTCAACTTGTACGCCATGGCGGTGAACGAGGAAAACGCCGCCGGCGGCCGGGTGGTAACGGCGCCGACCAACGGCGCGGCGGGCATCATCCCGGCGGTGCTGCACTACTACGACCGTTTTGTCCCCGGTTCCAACCGCGAGGGCGTGCGCGACTTCCTGCTGACCGCGGCGGCCGTGGGCCTGCTGTACAAGTACAACGCCTCGCTGTCCGGCGCCGAAGTCGGCTGCCAGGGCGAGGTCGGCGTGGCCTGTTCGATGGCGGCTGGCGGCCTGGCCGCTGCGCTGGGCGGCTCGGTCGAGCAGGTCGAGAACGCGGCCGAGATCGGCATGGAGCACAACCTGGGCCTGACCTGCGACCCGGTCGGCGGATTGGTGCAGATTCCCTGTATCGAACGCAACGCCATGGCCTCGATCAAGGCCGTCAACGCCGCCCGCATGGCATTGCGCGGCGACGGCCAGCACTACGTGTCGCTGGATTCGGTCATCAAGACCATGCGCGAGACCGGCGCCGACATGAAGACCAAGTACAAGGAAACGGCGCGCGGCGGCCTGGCGGTGAATATCGTCGAGTGCTGAGGCGGGCGCGCCCCAAACAAAAAGCCCCTTGATCGCTCAAGGGGCTTTTTTTCATTGCCGAGCCGCCTCAGGATGAAAACGCGCCTTCGGGGGGGCCAGCAAGCCGCTGGCGCGGCGCGGAGGCTTTTCTCGTGGGCCGTTGCCGGGATCAGATCACGCGGGCGTTCTGCAGCGCGGCGATGCGGGCCGGGATCGGCGGGTGCGAGGCGAACATGGCCGCCAGGCCGCCCTTGCCGGTGATGCCGGAGGCTTCGAACGACTTGGGCAGTTCGCCCGGTTCCAGGCCGCCCAGGCGGGCCAGGGCGCGGATCATGGGTTCGCGGGCGCCCATCAGGTGGGCCGAGCCGGCGTCGGCGCGGTATTCGCGCTGGCGCGAGAACCAGGCCACGATGATCGAGGCCAGGATGCCGAAAATGATCTCACAGACGATCACGGTGACCATGTAGCCGGGGCCGAGGCCGCGTTCGTTCTTGAACACCACGCGGTCGATGAAGTAGCCGACCACGCGCGCCAGGAACACCACGAAGGTGTTGACCACGCCCTGGATCAGGGTCAGCGTGACCATGTCGCCGTTGGCGATGTGGGCCACTTCGTGGGCCAGCACCGCCGCCACTTCCTCTTCGCTCATGCTTTCGAGCAGGCCGGTCGACACCGCCACCAGCGAGTCGTTCTTGAAGGCGCCGGTGGCGAACGCGTTGGGCGCGCCGTCGTAGATGGCGACTTCCGGGCGGCCGATGCCGGCGCGATCGGCGAGCTGGTGGACGGTGTCCAGCAGCCAGGCCTCGCGCTGGTTGCGCGGCGCGTTCGGATCCAGCACCTGGGCACCGGTGCTCCATTTGGCCATGGGCTTGCTGATCAGCAGCGAGATGATGGCGCCGGTGAAGCCGACCACGACCGAGAAGATCAACAGCGCCTGCAGGTTCAGGCCGTTGGCGGTCAGGTAGCGGTCTACGCCCAGGATGCGCAGCGTGGCCGACAGCACGAGCATGACGGCCAGGTTGGTAATGACGAAAAGGATGATGCGTTTCATGCTTTTTTTGTTCCTCAGCGAGCGGGACTTGTGCGGGATTGGACTGTGCCGCGGCGCAGCAGTTCCCCGACCGCCGCGCCGCTCCCGGTGACGGAGAGTATAGTATCGCTTTCCCCTATTTCCCCTCCCTCTTTTTACCTGAGCGCAGACCCCGATGCAGGCACTTTGGATGTTGCTGGCGTCCGCCATGTTCGCCATCATGGGGTCGTTCGTGAAGCTGGGCACCGAGCACGGCGCGACGCTGCCGCAAGTGGTGCTGTTCCGTGGCCTGCCATCGGTGGTGCTGCTGCTGATCTGGGCGCGCGCCGGGCGCCAGTCGATCGTGCCCACCAGCTGGAAACTGCACCTGTGGCGCAACCTGTCCGGCGTCACCTCGATGTGGCTCGGTTTCTTCGCCATCTCCCATCTGCCCCTGGCCACCGCCACCAGCCTGAACTACACGGCGCCGCTGTTCATCGCGTGCTGGATGCTGGGGTGGGGCGGGGCGCAGCGCGACCCGGTGCGGATCGCGGCCGTGGCCCTGGGCTTTTTGGGCGTGATCGCGGTGCTGCGTCCCAGCATCAACGAAGACCAGTGGCTGGCTGCCTTGCTGGGCCTGGGGGCGGGCGCCATGTCGGCCATCGCCATGATGCAGATCCGCCAGCTGGGCCGCATCGGCGAGCCCGAATGGCGCACGGTGCTGTTCTTTTCGGTGGCGGTGTGCGCCTCCAGCTTCGCCGGCCTGGGCTTCGAGGGCTGGGGCCAGGCCGACTGGACCGGCTACAGCTCGCTGCTGGGCGTGGGCGTGACGGGCCTGTTCGGCCAGTTGGCCATGACGCGGGCGTTCGGCCTGGGGTCTGCATTGCTGACCGCGGCCCTGCAATACAGCACGATCATCTTCGCGGCCCTGCTCGGCATGGGTTTCTGGGGCGATACCCTGGACGGCCTGGCCTGGGCCGGGATGGGCCTGATCATTTCGGCGGGCCTGCTGTCGGTCTGGCGCACCATGCGTGACCCCAAGCCGACCTGATCCCGCCAACCCGACCCTATCAGAGGAGAATTTCCGATGACGATGACCCTGATTTCCGCGGCCGACCTGGCCACGCACCTGGGCGCGGCGGACGTGCGCGTGTTCGATGTGCGCCACGACCTGACCAACCACGCGGCCGGCCGTGAAGCCTATGCCGCCGGCCATATTCCCGGCGCCCGCTACCTCGACCACGAAACCGAGCTGGCGGCCCCCCGGACCGGCAGGAACGGCCGCCATCCGCTGCCCGACCGCGGCCAGTTCGGCGCGTTGATGGCGGCGCACGGCGTCACGCCTGAAACCCTGGTGGTGGCCTATGACGCCAGCGGCGGCATGTACGCCGCGCACCTGTGGTGGATGCTGCGCTGGCTGGGCCACGACCGGGTCGCCGTGCTCGACGGCGGCTGGCAGGCCTGGCAGGCCGCCGGGCTGCCCACCTCCACCGAGGCGGCCGCGCCGGTGCAGGCGGGTGCGCCGGTGACGCCGGCGGCGCCGCTCGTGGGCAGCGTGGATGCGCAGGCGGTGCTGGACAACATCGCCCGGCCCGGATTCACCGTGATCGACGCGCGCGCCGCCAACCGCTATCGCGGCGAGGTCGAGCCGATGGATCCGGTGGCCGGCCACATCCCCGGCGCGTTGAATCGTCCGAACGGCCAGAACCTGCAGGCCGACGGCCGCTTCAAGGACGCGGCGCAATTGCGCCAGGAATTCACCGCCCTGCTGGACGGCCGCGACCCCGCGGCCATCGTGCACCAGTGCGGCTCGGGCATCACCGCGTGCCACAACCTGCTGTCGATGGAAATCGCCGGCCTGGCCGGCTCGCGCCTTTATCCGGGCTCGTGGAGCGAGTGGTGCAGCGATCCGTCCCGGCCGGTGGCCAAGGGCGAGTGAACGCACCGGCCGGCCCCGCCGCAAACCGGGCCTGAAACCGCGCCGTGGTATTCCGACGGCGCGGGTGGCGGCCTTACCAGACCGCCGCCAGCTTGACCCGTCCGGAGACGCTTTCGGCGATTTCCAGGAAGTGGTCCAGCGGCGGGGTGGCCAGCCCCGGCACCTTGGCCATGTCGTCCCAGCGCCTCAGGCGGATCGCATCCGGCGCGCCCGGCATGCTGGCGAAATCCACCGCCTGGCCCGCATCGAAGCTGCCCCCTTGAAGCGCCAGGCTGCGTTTCGAATCCTCCGAAAGCGACGCTTCATACTGCGGCTCCACGTAGCAGAGGTAGCGCTTGGCCTCCACGTGCAGCCGGATCGGGTCCAGCACCGCCGAACTGAACAGCCCGCGCAGGAACGGCAGCACGAAATACTGGTGCTTGTCGTCGATGCCGCGCAGCGTGGGCGTGTCGGGATGGTCGGCGATCAGGTGCCCGAGGTCGTGCAGCAGGCAGGCGGTGATCAATTGGGCATTGGCGCCATTGCGTTCGGCCAGCGTCGCGGTCTGCAACGCATGCCGCAGATGGCTGACGGATTCGCCATGATAGGAACGGTGCCCGCGTTCCAGGAAAAGCTGTTCGATGTCCTGCAGGGTCAAGGCCATGGTTGTCTCCTGAGTGGCCGCAAGGGGAAGAGGCGGGCAGTGATCCCTGGGATCAGCCGGCTGCCGGCGCCATCTCCAGAAAGCGCGCGATGAGTTGCACCGGTTGGCGCTCGCGCAGGCAGTACAGGTATTCATGCATCACGACGTCGGCGCCCTCGATGTCCAGGGCCGCCAGTTCGGGATGGGACGGAATTTCACGCGAGGGAATCAGGCTGATGCCCAGTTCGCACAGGATGGCCTGGCGGATCGATTCGCGGCTGCCGATTTCCAGCGTGCGCTTGACCGTCACGCCAGCCGCCTGCAGCGCCTCTTCGGTCAGCTGGCGCGTCATCGATCCGGGTTCGCGCAGCAGCAGCGCGTGGTCGGCCAGGTCCGCCAGCGCCACCTTGCCGCGCCGCGCCAGCGGGTGGCCGCGGTGCGTCACCACGCGGATCGGGTCGGCCGCGATCATGCGGCGGTACAAATGCTTGTCATCCATCAGAAACGAGGACGTGGCAATCTCGATCCGATAGTCGTGCAGCGCCTGCAGCATGCTCTGCGAGTTGCCGATGGCCACGGTCAGGTCGATGCCGGGGTAGAGCTGGTTGTAGCGGCGCACCGTGTCCATGATGTAGTACGGCCCGGTGGCGCCGATGCGCAGGTTGCCCTCGCGCAGGTCGCTGGCGTCGCGCAGCCGGAAATCGATCTCGGTTTCCTGCTGCACCAGCTTTTCGACCATCGGCATCAGGCTGTGCCCGGCATCCGACAGTCGCATGCCGCGGCCCTGGCGGTGGAACAGCTCGACGCCATAGCGCGATTCCAACTGGCGCAGTTGCCCCGTCACCGTGGGTTGGCTGACGCCCAACTGGGCCGCGGCCTTGGTGACGGTGCCGCAGCGAGCCACGGCATAGAAGGATTTGAGTTCGGCGACGAGCACGTTGGGCAGGGCCTGTAAACGGATGAATTGGTGGACGGATTGCGCAAGACCGCCAGTACACCAAAATAATTTGATGTTTTTATTACTGCATTTGCGCGAAGTGTCATAAACACTCAATACGCGCCTTCCATACTGCCTTCGTTCCCAGACCGGAGGCCCCATGGCCCAACAGCTCCAACGCGATACCAATACTGTTCCGACCGGCGCCGCGCCGCCGCACGGAGCGCCGCGCGGGGGCTTTCTTTCGGTCAGCAATCTCGTCAAGCGCTTCGGCAGCCATACGGCGCTGTCGGATGTGTCGCTGGATATTCGCGCTGGCGAACTGGTGTGCCTGCTGGGTCCGTCGGGTTGCGGCAAGACCACGCTGCTGCGCGCCATCGCCGGGCTCGAGCGCCAGGACAGCGGCACCATTTTGCTGTCGGGCCGGGATATCTCCCATGCCGAGCCGCAGGAGCGCGACTACGGCATCCTGTTCCAGTCTTATGCGCTGTTTCCCAACCTGACCGTGGCCCAGAACGTGGCCTACGGTTTGAGCGGCAAGCGCGCCCATCGCAAGCACGTGGCCGACCGGGTCGAGGAAATGCTGACGCTGGTGGGCCTGGCCGGCGCCTCTCATAAATATCCGGGACAGATCTCCGGGGGCCAGCAGCAGCGCGTCGCCCTGGCCCGCGCGCTGGCGCCGTCGCCGTCCCTGTTGCTGCTGGACGAGCCGATGTCGGCGCTGGACGCCCGCGTGCGCGAACACCTGCGCATCGAATTGCGCGCGCTGCAGAAGCGCCTGTCGATCACCACGCTGATGGTGACGCACGACCAGGAAGAAGCGATGGTCATGGCCGACCGCATCGCCGTCATGAACGGCGGCGTCATCGAGCAGTTCGGCACCCCGCGCGAACTGTATCGCCAGCCTGGCTCGGCCTTCATCGCCGATTTCGTCGGCGAGGCCAACTGGCTGCCGTTCGAGCGCATCGACGCGCACCGCGCCCGCGTCGGCCGCCAGGAACTGGCGGTGGACGAGGCGCTGGAGCGCAACGTCGGCAAGCTGTTCGTGCGGCCCGAGGCGGTGCGCGTGAGCGTGGCGCGTCCGGAGCAGCCCAACACCATGCTGGCCGACGTGCTCGATGGCGTGTTCCTGGGCCGCGGCTACCGCCTGGCGCTGCGCCTGGAAGGCGTGCCCGGCGCCACCGTGCATTCGATCGTGTCCCCCGAAACCGGAGACGCCCTGCTGGGCCCTCACGCCGCCAGCCGCTGCTGGGTGGAGCTGCCGCGCCATGCGATTCGCGCCTACGCTTGATCCGGCTTCGAGCCGCGCACCCGCCGCCATGTCCGCGCCCGCCGACACGTCCGTCGCCCCCGTTTCTGCGTCACTGGGCCGCCGGCCGCTGCCCGCCTGGGTCGGGGCCTTCGGACTGACGCTGGGGCAGGGCGCCCTGGCGCTGGGCCTGGCGCTGTTCCTGGCCCTGCCGCTGGTGGCCATCCTGGCCAAATCGGTCACCGACGCCAATGGCGACTGGGCCGGCCTGTCGGTGGTGCTGGGCATCATCGGCGCCGACGGTTTCCTGGGCATGGTCGGGCGCAGCCTGACGGTGGGCGTGGTCACCATGATGCTGGTGGTGCCCTGCGCCTACGCCTTCGCCTATGCCCTGACGCGCAGCCGCATTCCCGGCAAGGGCCTGCTGCGCACCATCGCGCTGCTGCCGCTGCTGGCGCCGTCGCTGCTGCCGGGGATCGCGCTGGTCTACCTGCTGGGCAACCAGGGCTTGCTGAAAGGCCTGTCCGGCGGCGCCACCATCTATGGTTTCTGGGGCGTCGTGGTGGGCGAGGCGTTCTACACCTTCCCGCACGCGCTGATGATCCTGCTGACCGGCCTGACGCTGGCCGATGGACGCCTCTATGACGCGGCGCGCGCGATGGGCGCGGGGCCACTGCGCACCTTCATGACGGTGACGCTGCCCGGCACGCGTTATGCCGTGTTCTCGGCCTGCTGCGTGGTGTTCACGCTGACCGTGACCGACTTCGGCGTGCCCAAGGTGGTGGGCGGCGACTACAACGTGCTGGCGATGGAAGCCTACAAGGCGGTGGTCGGCCAGCAGAACTTCCCCAAGGGCGCCGCCATCGGCATCCTGCTGCTGTTGCCGGCGCTGCTGACCTTCGTGCTCGACCGCCGCCTGCGGGCGCGCCAGGGCGCCCAGCTGAGCGGCCGCGCCCAGCCCTATGCGGCCGGCGCCAACCGCCGGCGCGACGCGGCCTTCCTGTTGCTGGCGGGCGCCATGGCCGGGTTCCTGCTGCTGATCATCGGCGTGGCGGTGTGGGCCTCGTTCGTGAAGATGTGGCCCTACAACCTGTCGCTGTCGCTGCGTTCGTACGACTTCGACAACATGGATGGCGGCGGCTGGCTGGCCTGGCGTAACAGCCTGGAACTGGCTTTCTGCACCGCGCTGATCGGCACGGTGGTGGTGTTCCTGGGCGCCTGGATGATGGAAAAGGTGCCGGCCCGCAGCGCCTCGGCGCGAGGCCTGCGCGGCGTGCTGGGCATGCTGGCGCTGATGCCGATGGCCGTGCCCGGCCTGGTGCTGGGCCTGGGCTACATCTTCTTCTTCAACGGCGCCGCCAATCCGCTCAATGTGCTGTACGGCACCATGCCGCTGCTGGTGCTGTGCACGGTGGTGCACTTCTACACCAGCGCGCACCTGACGGCCGCCACCGCGCTGAACGCGCTGGACCCGGAGTTCGAGGCGGCCTCGGCCTCGCTCAAGGTGCCGCGCATGACTACCTTCCTGCGCGTGACGCTGCCGATGTGCCTGCCGGCCGCGCTCGACGTCGCCCGCTACCTGTTCGTTTCCGCCATGACCACCGTGTCGGCCGTGGTGTTCCTGTACAGCCCGTCCACGGTGCTGGCCGCCGTCGCGGTGCTGAACATGGATGACGCCGGTTTCATCGGCCCGGCCGCCGCCATGTGCACCGTGATCATGGCCAGCTCGGCGGTCGCGGCGCTGCTGCTGCACCTGGCCAGCCGCGCCCTGGTGGCGCGCAGCCAGGCCTGGCGCCGGCCCGCGGCCCTTTGATTTGAATATTCTGCAAGGAAGATCCTCATGACTGTTTCGCCTCTGCCCGTCCGCCTGGAAGCGGTGATTTTCGATTGGGCCGGCACGCTGGTCGACTTCGGTTCGTTCGCCCCGACCAAGGTGTTCGTCGACGCCTTCGCCGAGTTCGGCATGGACGTCACGCTGGAGCAGGCCCGCGGCCCGATGGGCGTGGGCAAGTGGGATCACATCCGCGCGCTGTGCGACGAGCCCGCCATCGCCAACCAGTACCAGGCCCGGTTCGGCCGCCTGCCGACCGACGACGACGTCACCGCCATCTACGAACGCTTCCTGCCGATGCAGCTGGACAAGGTGGCGCAGTACTCGGCCGCCATCCCCGGCGCGGCCGAGCTGCTGCGCGCGTTGCGCCAGCGCGGCCTGAAGATCGGCTCGTGCTCCGGCTACCCCGACAGCGTGATGCGCCGGGTGGTGGAACGCGCCGCCGGCGAAGGCCTGCAGCCCGATTGCATCGTCGCCAGCGACGATGTGCCGCGCGCCCGCCCGGCGCCGGCCATGGCGCTCAAGAACGTGGTGGAGCTGGGCCTGACGGACGTGGCCGGCTGCATCAAGGTCGACGACACCGCCCCCGGCATCGAGGAAGGCCGCCGCGCCGGCATGTGGACCGTCGGCCTGCTGCTGTCGGGCAATGCGGCCGGCCTGACGCTGGACGAATACCTGAGTCTGGACGACAACGGCCGCCAGGCGGCCCGCGAACGCGCCGGCCGCGAACTGTCCGGCGCCGCGCCGCACTACCTGATCGACACCGTGGCCGACCTGCCCGGCGTGATTGCCGATATCGAATCCCGCCTGGCGGCGGGCCAACGCCCCTGAGGCCGCCGGCGCCGGGATCCTGACCCAACCTTTTTTCGCAACGCACCGCGGCGGGCATGGGCCGGCCGCGGCGACCCGACTCACCCTTTTTCCGCCCACCCACGGAGTACCTTCATGAAACGCTTCACGCTGCTTGCCCTGGCCGCCGCTTTCGCCGGCCTCACCGGCGCCGCTTCCGCCGAGACCACGCTGACCGTCTACACGGCGCTGGAAGCCGACCAGATCAAGGCTTACCAGGCCGCCTTCGAAAAGGCCAACCCCGACATCAAGATCCAGTGGGTGCGCGACTCCACGGGCATCATCACCGCCAAGCTGCTGGCCGAAAAGGGCAACCCCAAGGCCGACGTGATCTGGGGCCTGGCCGGCACCTCGCTGGGCCTGATGGACAAGGAAGGCATGCTGCAGCCCTACGCCCCCAAGGGCCTGGACCAGATCGCCGCCAACATGCGCGATGCCAAGGCCGAGCCCACCTGGGTCGGCATGGACGGCTTTGCCGCCGCCATCTGCTTTAACACCGTCGAAGCCGAAAAGCAGAAATTGCCCAAGCCCGAATCGTGGCAGGACCTGACCAAGCCGGTCTACGCCGGCAAGATCGTCATGCCGAACCCGGCCTCGTCGGGCACGGGCTTCCTGGACGTCAGCGCCTGGCTGCAGATCTTCGGCGAAGAAAAGGGCTGGGCCTACATGGACGCCCTGCACAAGAACATCGGTTCGTACACGCACTCGGGCTCCAAGCCGTGCAACATGGCGGCCGCCGGCGAATTCCCGATCGGCGTGTCGTTCGACTACCGCGCCGCCAAGCTCAAGGCCGACGGCGCGCCGGTCGAAGCCGTGTTCCCGTCGGAAGGCCTGGGCTGGGAAGTCGAAGCCACCGCCATCGTCAAGGGCACCAAGAACCTGGAAGCCGCGCGCAAGCTGGCCGACTTCTCGGCCAGCCGCGAGGCCAACGAGCTGTACAAGGCCAACTTCGCGGTGCTGGCGATTCCCTCGATCGCCACGTCCAACCCCAACCTGCCGGCCGACCTGACCAAGCGCATGATCAAGAACGACTTCGTCTGGGCCGCCACCAACCGCGACCGCATCATCGCCGAATGGACCCGCCGCTACGACGGCAAGTCCGAGCCCAAGAAGAAGTAATCGGGCCACCGCGGCGGCCACGCCGCCGCGGCAGGGCAGGCGCCCGGGCGGGCGCTTCCCGCGCAACCTTTCTGCCTCATTCTCCAAATGAAAAAATTCGACGTAGTCGTGGTCGGCGCCGGCATGCTCGGCATCGCCCATGCCTGGGCCGCCGCCAAGCGCGGCCTGTCGGTGGCCGTGATCGAACGCAGCCGCCAGGCGCATGGCGCCACCATCCGCAATTTCGGCCAGGTGATCGTCACCGGCCAGGCCCCCGGCATGATGCTGTCGCACGCCCAGCAGGCGCGCGAGCTGTGGCTGGACCTGGCATCCCAGGCCGGCTTCCATGTGCGCGCCAACGGCGCGCTGGTGCTGGCGCGCGACGCCGGCGAGGCCGACGTGCTGGACGAATTCGCCCGGACCCGCCTGCAACAGGAAGGCTATCGCGCCGAGCTGCTGTCGGGCCGTGAGGTGGCAAAGCTGTATGACGGCCAGCTGGCGCACCACTGCGCCGCGCTGCGTGGGCTGGACGACCTGCAGATCTATTCGCGCGAGGCCTTGCCGGCCATCACGCGCTACCTGGCCGAATCGCTGGGCGTCGAATTCGTCACCGGCACCCTGGCGCGCGCCGTCGAGCAAGGGCAGGTCGCGACCACCGCGGGCGACTTCACCGGTGCGCACGTCTTCGTCTGCCCCGGCCACGACTATCTGACGCTGCTGCCCGAACGGTTCGCGCCGCTGAACCTGGAAGTGACGCGCCTGCAAATGTTGCGCGCGGCTTTCGAGACGAGTCCCATGGCGCTGGACCGCCCGCTGCTCACTGGCCTGTCCTGCGTGCACTACGGCGCCTTCTCGGACCTGCCGTCGGCGTTGGCGCTGCGCGAGCAGATCCAGGCGCGCACGCCGATGCTGCTGGAAAACGGCATCCACCTGCTGATCAGCCCCACGCCCTATGGCGAACTGATCATCGGCGATTCGCACCGCTACGGCCAGGATGCCTTCCCGTTCAACGACGAGGCCATCGACAACGCCATGCTGGACCTGGCGTCGCAGGCGCTGGGGGCGCGGCTGCGGGTGCTGGAGCGCTGGCAGGGCGTCTATGGCACGCATGGGCCGGCGCCGTTCTCGGTGATGCCGGTGGACGCCGCCACCACGGTCGCGGTGATGCACTCGGGCGTGGGCATGACGGTCGGGCTGGCGATCGGGGAGCGCACGGTCGCCGCCGCCCTCGGCCGCTGAACTGCCGCCCCGGCAAAAAGAAAGGGCTCGCGATCGCGAGCCCTTTTGCGTTGGCGGAGCGTGTCCTCAGAGCCGCTCCTGCATGATGCGGCGGTACCATTCGTGGAAGTGCTGCATGCCGTCTTCCATCGGCGACTGGTAGGGACCGGTCTCGTTCACGCCGCGCAACATCAGGGCCTTGCGGCCGGCGTCCATGCGCTCGGCGATCTCGTCGTCCTCGATCGCCGTTTCCATGTAGGCCGCGCGCTGCGCCTCGACGAACTCGCGCTCGAAGGCGGCGATTTCCTCGGGGTAGTAGAACTCGACCACGTTGACGGTTTCCTGCGGGCTCTTTGGATACAGCGTCGACAGCACCAGCACGTGCGGATACAGCTCGATCATGTGGGTCGGGAAATACGTGACCCAGACCGCGCCGAAATCGGGCGCGTCGCCGTCGCGGAACGACAGCAGGCGATCGTGCCATTGCTTGTAGACGTCCGAACCCGGCTGGGCCAGCGCGTTGTGCACGCCGACCTTCTGCAGGCTGTACCAGTCGTTGAACTCCCAGGTCAGGTCGTCGCACGTGACGAAGCGGCCCAGGCCGGGGTGGAACGGGCCGACGTGGTAGTCCTCCAGGTACACCTCGATGAAGGTCTTCCAGTTGTAGTTGCACTGGTGCACTTCGACGTGGTCCAGCACGTAATCGCCGAAGTCGAACTCGGGCCGCGCGAACAGCGGCGCCATGTCGGCGGCCGGGTCGCGCGGGCCTTCGAACAGCAGGCCATGGCAATCACGCAGCCGGAACTTCTGCAGGTTCATGCACGGCGTGGTCTCGAACTGCGGCGCGCCCAGCAGCTCGCCCTGGTTGTTGTAGGTCCAGCGGTGCAGCGGGCAGACGATGTTGCCGCCGGTGGCCTTGAGGCTGCCGTGCGAATTGCAGTGGCCGGTGACGTCGCCGGCCTGGCCGCCCAGCATCAATGCCTGGCGGTGGCGGCAGACATTTGAGATGAGTTCAACGCCCTGCTGGTTGCGAACCAGCACGCGCCCTCCATTTTCCTGGGCCAAGGTGCGCCAATCCCCGACCTCGGGCACCAGCTTCTGGTGGCCGACGTACAGCGAGGATTGCTTGAAAATGAGTTCTTGCTCGCGGGCAAAGAGGGCTTCGTCAAAATAAGCACTGACGGGTAGCTGGGTGCGAGCTGGCACAACATGTGCCATCCGACCGATGTCGGTCATGATTCCCTCCGCTCGGATGAATATTTCCCCCAACGCCGCGCCCACTGTGTACTACGTACCAGCTGGGCTGACCTGCCCTCAAATGGGGGCCTCTTTCTGGGGCGGCCCGGCGTTAAAAAGCCAGGACGGCTTGAGCTTCGTCACATCCCCTGCCGCTGTTGCGACATTGTTGCGTCGCTGTTGCTTCACCACTGCTGCTTCACTATTGCGCGTTTGCGCGCTGTCGTGTTTTGCAATCGCGGTATGCAAGAGGGGTGGCTAAATCCGTTCTGGCGCGAAGAAAAATCGGTGTCTGGCCGATCAAGTAAGCCGTCAATTGTACCCCAACCCTTTTCCCCACGCCCGTGAAGATCGGTGAAGCTTAGTGAAGATCCGGCCGCGCTGGTTTGACCGCGCGCAAAACCTGAATAACCTTGCACATCGTAGGTTTTTCAGACCAGCCTGCGGGTGGCGGGATGGCGCCGCAGCAACCAGCTGCTGGCGGCGGACAAGGCGAACACCGCCAGGGTCAACAGGGGCACGACCCAGGCGTCGCGGCGCGCGCCGCTGATGGCGCCGGCCCGGTGCGCCACATCCAGGAACACCGGATGGATCAGGTAGACCCCGAAGGTCAGGGGAGCCAGCGACGCCAATCGTGGCAGTCGCGGCGACGAGACGATGAACTGGAATGCCGCCAGCGACATGAACGGCACGGTCAGGCTGAAGTAGTCGTAGAAATAGGTGTTCAACGTTCGGTTGCTGGACATGGTGTACACGCCCAGGGCCGTGGCCGCCACGCTCGCGGCCAGCACCAGCGCCGGCCGTGGCACGCGCAACTCGCCGTCGAAGATCTGGCGCCCGGCGACGAAATAGCCCAGGTAGGGCAGGAACCAGGTCAGGAAGAAACCGGGTTGCGCGCCGAGGGCGCGGCGATAGAGCGCATCGAGGATGGCCAGGCCCAGGATGCCCACCACCCACAGCGAGCGCGAGCGCGGGCTGCTGCGCGCATACAGCAGCCGCACCAGCGGCGCGAACAGGTACAGCCCCACGATCATGTAGAGATACCAGAGGTGGTAGTAGGGTTCCCCTTGGGCGACCTTGCGCGGCCAGAAGGAGAAATCGACGTGGCCGTCGTCCCACCAGTCCAGGCCGGTGCGCCAGGCCAGGTAGAACAGGCTCCAGAACACCAGCGGCGTCAGGATCCGCGTCGCCCGCTTGCTGTAGAAGCGGCGCGCGTCCTGCGGTTTGTCGGGATCGAGCAGCAGGGCGCCGCTGACCATCACGAACACCGGCACGCACCAGCGCGCCGCCGAATCGTAGAGATTGGCGGCCAGCCAGGCGCCATTGCCGAACGCCGCCGGTTCGCTGACGATCAGGGCGGCGCTGTGCAGCAGCACCACCGCCGCGGCGGCAAGCCAGCGGGCGGCATCCAGTCGGGCGTAGCGGTCATCGGTCAAAGGCATCGGACTCCCGGAGACAAGTGAGGCGGGGGAGGGCGCGGCGGCCGTCCTCGCTTTTCACCTTAGCAGCCGGGGCGGCGCGGGTACTGTATCCAGGGGTTAGGTTGCGCATGAAAAACCGACAGGGCCGCGCGGGCGCTGTCGGTCTAGGGGCGCCCTGGGCGCAGGTTCGCGGACGTTGCGGGTCGGTGAACGTTTTGTCACGAAACGGCGGTGGCCGTCATTGCAGGACGATATTGGCCTGCTTGATCAGCTGCGACACGATGGGCTGCTCGTTCCTGATCTGCCGGGCCAGTTCCGACGGGCTGCCGGAACGCGGGTCGATGCCCATCTCCAGCATGCGCTTTTTCACGGCTTCGTCCTTGAGCGTATCTGCCAGGGCCGCCTGCAGCTTTTCCAGCACCGGGGCCGGCGTGCCCTTGGGCGCCACGAAGCTGAACCAGGCGGTCATGTCGAAGCCCGCGTAGCCCTGCTCGGCCAGGGTCGGCAGTTTCGATTCGGTGGCCAGGCGGTTGGGGCTGGTGATGGCGAACACCTTGACCTTGCCGGCCTCGGCCTGCGGCATGCCGGTGGCGACCATGTCGAAGAACAGGTCGACGTCGCCGCTGATCAGCGCCGGCAGGGCCTGGGTCGCGCCCTTGAACGGCACGTGCAGGATGTCGATGCCGGCGCGTTCCTTGAACAGTTCGCCCGCCAGGTGCGACGAGGTGCCGGCGCCGAAGGTGGCGAAGGTCAGCTTGCCCGGGTTCTGCTTGGCGTACGCGACCACGTCCGCCGTGCTGTTGAACGGTCGCTTGGGGCTGGACAGCAGCACCAGTGGGCCCACCCCGACCATGCCGATCGGGGCGAAACCGTCGGGATCGTAGGGCAGTTCCTTATACAGGTAGCGGTTGGTCACCAGGGTGGAGTTGGTGGCCATCAGGATGGTGTAGCCGTCCGGCGTCTCGCGCGCCACGAAGGCGGCGCCGATCGAGGTGCCGGCGCCCGCCTTGTTCTCGACGATCATGGGCTGTCCCAGCGTCTTGGCCATGCGCTCGGCCAGCACCCGGGTCAGTACGTCGGTGGCGCCGCCTGCCGGGAACGGCGACACGACCTTGATCGGACGCGACGGATAGGAATCGGCCTGGGCGCCCAGCGCGGCGACGCTGAGCAGTAAACCCGCCAGGAATGGGTAGCGCTTGCGAATCATGTTTTCCCCTTGAAATCGCGTGTGTGTTAAATTCCGAATATTGGAATTTAGTTTTGTTATTCGAAATAAACTATAAAAACGAAGCGAATAGAAATGCAATCTTTTTCTGACCCCAAGCGCATTCCCCATCCCGCCGCCAAGCCCGACCAGAAGCTTGAATTGAGCGCGCCGGCGCGCCGCAAGCGGGCGGGGGCCGTGGGCGAGGGGCCGGTATCACCGGATTTCATCACCGCGCTGGCGCGCGGGCTGGAGGTGCTGCGCTGTTTCCGGCCCGGCGTGGCGGCGCTGGGCAACCTGGATCTGGCCCGCCTGACCGGCCTGCCCAAGCCCACCATCAGCCGTATTACCTACACCCTCACCGAACTGGGCTACCTGCGCTATCACCCCGATACCGGCAAGTACTCGCCCGGCTACGGCGTGCTGGCGCTGGGTTTCGGCCTGCTGGCCGGACTGGAGGTGCGCGAGTTGGCCAAGGCCTCGATGACCGATCTGGCGCGCGAGACTGGCGGCGCGGTGGCGCTGGGGGCGTTCGACGGCGACGCCATGACCTACGTCGAGGCCATCCACGGTTCGTCCGCCCTGTATCTGCGGCTGCCGGTCGGCTACCGCGCCAGCCTCGACAGCGCCATGGGCCGCGCCTATCTCGCCAGCCTGCCGGCGGCCGCCTGTGCCGACGTGCTGGAACGGCTGGGGCCGGCGGCGCCGGCGCCTGCCGCCATCGAGCGCGCCCGCGCCGAACTGCGCGACACCGGCTGCTGCTTCGCGATCGGCGAGTGGCAGTCCGGCATCAACGCCGTCGCCGTGCCCTTCGTGTCGATAACGGGCGAGGGGGTGTTCGTCATGAGCTGCGGCGGGCCGGAAGGCTTGTTGCCCGAAGCCGGCCTGCGCACCCATGTGGCGCCGGCGCTGCGAGCCGCGATCGCGGGGTTGGCGGGGGCTTGCGCCTGAGACCGCGGGCGCATCGGGACGTGTCCTTGGTATCTCGTACAATTCACGGATTGATCCACCCCTAGCGCCCTCGGAGACCCGTTTGGCCAAACCCGCACAAGCCGATCCGCAGACCGACGACCGTCCCTTGCCCCAGGATTTCGAAACGGCCCTGGCCGAACTCGAATCGCTGGTCGCGGCCATGGAAGACGGTTCGCTGCCGCTCGAGCAATCGCTGGCCGCGTACCGTCGCGGCGTGGCGTTGACGCGCGTCTGCCAGGACCGCCTGGCCCAGGCCGAACAGCAGGTCAAGGTCCTCGAGGGCGACCTGCTGCGCCCGCTGGATCCGGCGGCGCTGGATGACGAATAAGAATCGGATGAAGCAAATACAACTCGCTTTCCCGGAGTGGCTGCAGGGCCGCGTGCGGCATGTCGAAGACGTGCTCGACGACCTCCTGCCGCCCGCCGACGCCGTGCCCGCCCGCCTGCATGAAGCCATGCGCTACGCCGTGCTCGGCGGCGGCAAGCGGGTGCGCGCCGCGCTGGTCTACGCCGCCGGCCAGGCCTGCCCGGTCAGCGGCAGCGTGCTGGCCGTCGAGGCCTCGCTGGACCGCGCCGCCGCGGCGGTGGAACTGATCCACGCCTATTCGCTGGTGCACGACGACCTGCCCTGCATGGACGACGACGTCCTGCGCCGCGGCCGTCCCACCACCCACGTGCAGTTCGACGAAGCCACCGCCATGCTGGCTGGCGACGCGCTGCAGCCGCTGGCCTTCGAATTGCTGGCCTCCATGCCGATCGCCCCGGCGCTGATCGTGCAGGCCACGCAGTCGCTGGCGCGCGCCGCGGGCAGCCAGGGCATGGCCGGCGGCCAGGCCATCGACCTGTTCAGCGTCGGCCGTTCGCTGTCGCGCGACGACCTGCAACTGATGCACAGCATGAAGACCGGCGCCATGCTGGCCTGCAGCGTGGCGCTGGGCGGCATCGTCGCCGGCGCCAGCTCGGCTTCGCGCCAGGCGCTGGACGTCTATGCGCAGGCCATGGGGCTGGCGTTCCAGGTGGTGGATGACATCCTCGACGTGACCGCCGATTCCACCAGCCTGGGCAAGACGCCGGGCAAGGACGCTGCCGAAAACAAGCCGACCTACGTTTCGCTGCTGGGCCTGGACGAGGCCCGCGCCTTTGCCGGCGAGCTGCGCGAAGCCGCGCTGGCCGCGCTCGAGCCGTTGGGCGATGCCGGTTCGCGCCTGGCCGAACTGGCCGATTTCATCGTCCTTCGAGATCGCTGAACCGTGACCCGTCCGGGCTGGCCGCAGGCCGGGCATACGAACCCCATACAAGCATGACGACAGAATTACTGGACCGCATCCAATCCCCGGCAGACCTCAAGCGCCTGGATCGTCGCGAGCTCAAGCGGCTGGCCGACGAGTTGCGCGGCTTCGTGCTGGAGTCGGTCTCCAAGACCGGCGGCCACCTGTCGTCGAACCTGGGCACGGTGGAACTGACGCTGGCGCTGCACCAGGTCTTCGACACGCCGCATGACCGCATCGTCTGGGACGTGGGCCACCAATCCTACCCGCACAAGATCCTCACCGGACGCCGCGCCGGCATGGCCAAGCTGCGCCAGGTGGGCGGCATTTCGGGCTTTCCCAAGCGCAGCGAATCCGAGTACGACGCCTTCGGCACCGCGCATTCGTCCACTTCGATCTCGGCCGCGCTGGGCATGGCGGTGGCCTCGCGCAACGCCGGCGTGCAGCGCCAGCACATCGCCGTGATCGGCGACGGCGCGATGTCCGCCGGCATGGCCTTCGAGGCCATGAACAATGCCGGCGTCACCGCCGACATCAACCTGCTGGTGATCCTGAACGACAACGACATGTCGATCTCGCCGCCGGTGGGGGCGCTGAACCGCTACCTGGCGCGCCTGATGTCCGGACGCTTCTACGCCGCCGCCAAGAACGTCGGCCGCGCCGTGCTGCAACACGTGCCGCCGGTGCTGGAGCTGGCGCGCCGCTTCGAGGAACATGCCAAGGGCATGGTCACGCCGGCCACGCTGTTCGAGGAATTCGGCTTCAACTACGTCGGCCCGATCGACGGCCACGACCTCGATGCGCTGGTGCCGACGCTGCAGAACCTGAAGGCGCTGCAAGGGCTGCAGTTCCTGCACGTGGTCACCAAGAAAGGGCAGGGCTACAAGCTGGCCGAGGCCGACCCGGTGCTGTACCACGGCCCGGGCAAGTTCGATCCCGCCGTCGGCATCCAGCAATCCAAGGCGCCCGGCAAGCGCACCTTCACCCAGGTGTTCAGCGACTGGCTCTGCGACATGGGCCAGCAGGATCCGCGCCTGGTGGCTGTCACGCCCGCCATGCGCGAAGGCAGCGGCCTGGTCGAATTCGAAAAGCGCTTCCCGCAACGCTACTTCGACGTCGGCATCGCCGAGCAGCACGCCGTGACGTTCGCCGCCGGCGTGGCCTGCGAAGCGCAGAAGCCGGTGCTGGCGATCTATTCGACCTTCCTGCAACGCGGTTACGACCAGTTGATCCACGACGTGGCGCTACAGAACCTGGACGTCACCTTCGCGCTCGACCGCGCCGGCATCGTCGGCGCCGACGGCGCCACCCACGCCGGCAACTACGACACCGCCTTCCTGCGCTGCGTGCCAAACATGGTGGTGGCCACGCCCTCGGACGAAAACGAAACCCGCCTGCTGCTGTCCACCTGTTATCAGTATCCCGGCCCGGCCTCGGTGCGCTATCCGCGCGGCGCGGGCTGCGGCGCGCCGGAAACGGCCGGCCTGGATACGGTGGAGCTGGGCCGCGGCGTGGTGCGGCGCGAAGGCCGCAAGATCGCCATTCTTGGCTTCGGCACGCTGCTGCAGCCGGCGCTGGCGGTGGCCGAAAAGCTGGACGCCACCGTGGCCGACATGCGCTTCGTCAAGCCGATCGACCGCGCGCTGATCCTCGACCTGGCCAGCCGCCACGACGCGCTGGTGACGATCGAGGACGCCGCGATCATGGGCGGCGCTGGCAGCGCGGTGCTGGAGGTGCTGGCCGCCGAAGGCGTCTCGATTCCGGTGCTGCAACTGGGCTTCCCCGACGAATTCATCGACCACGGCGATCAGTTGGCGCTGCTGGCCGGAATCGGCCTGGATGCCGCGGGCATCGAGCAATCGATCCGGACGCGCTACGCCGCGCTGCTGGCCTGATTGCGCGCACCCACGGACCGGCCCGGTGGTTTGGTCCGTGTGGCGAAACAGTGTGTTCCGGCCCCGACAGCCTACGAATGAAAGGGTTTTCCCTGGCGCTGGCGGCACTTTGGGCGATAATGGCCCCCTCTTAAAGATTCCTGGGTCTGCGTGTTTACGCCACGCTCGTCGCCCAGACAGGTAAGCCGAAATGAATTCTCCGATCGACCCCGCCATCGTGATGCCCGACGTCCAGAGCTCGACGGACACGCGGCACATCCCGATCCAGCGCGTGGGCATCCGTGGCGTGCGCCACCCCATGCTCATCGAGAACGCCGACGGTTCGCCCCAGGGCACCGTGGCCAACTGGACCCTGACGGTGGCGCTGCCCCCCGAAGAAAAAGGGACGCACATGTCCCGCTTCGTGGCGCTGCTGGAAAAGTACCGCAGCACTCCCATGACGCCGACGCTGTTCCGCGCCATGGCGGCCGACATGCTACCGCTGCTGCATGCCGAGCGCGGCGACATCACTGCGGCTTTCCCGTACTTCATCAACAAGTCGGCGCCGATCTCCGGCGTGCAGAGCCTGCTGGACTACGAAGTGCAGTGGATCGCCCGCGCCCAGGGCGACCAGGTCGAGTTCGAGCTGGTGGTGCAGGTGCCGGTGACCAGCCTGTGCCCGTGTTCCAAGGCCATCTCCGAATACGGCGCGCACAACCAGCGCTCGCACGTGACGGTCTCGGCCATCCTGGAATCCGACATCAGCATGGACGGCGTCATCCGCCTGATCGAAGACGAAGGCTCGTGTGAGCTCTGGGGCCTGCTCAAGCGCCCCGACGAGAAGTACGTCACCGAACGCGCCTACGACAACCCCAAGTTCGTCGAGGACCTGGTGCGCGACGTGGCGGCCCGCCTGAACGCGCATCCCGGCATCGCGCGCTACCGCGTCGAGGCCGAGAACTTCGAATCGATCCACAACCACTCGGCCTACGCCGTGGTGGAAGGCTGAGCCCTCCGTGCGGCATCCGGCGGCCAATGACTGGCCGCTCATCGCGAGACTGCAGGGGTGGGAAGCGCGGCTGGCCGATCATCTGGCCGGCCGCGGTCGTTTGGGCGTCGCCTTCTACGAGTTCTTCCGCTTCGGCGTGAAGCAGGCCTGGGCCTGCCTGTTCGGCGGCCTGATGTGCGCGCTGCTGCTGGGCACGCACTGGTGGTATCCCAAGGACGCCTGGCTGGCGCGCTACGATTTCCTGACACTGGCGGCCCTGGCGATCCAGGCGGCGCTGCTGGCCCTGCGCATGGAAACCTGGAGCGAGGCCAAGGTCATCCTGATGTTCCATGTGGTCGGCACCGGCATGGAACTGTTCAAGACAGCGGCTGGCTCCTGGATCTACCCCGAGGCCAGCGTGCTGCGCATCGGCGGCGTGCCGCTCTTCACCGGCTTCATGTACGCCGCGGTCGGCAGCTACCTGGCGCGGGTCTGGCGCCTGTTCGACTTCCGCTTCCGCGCCCATCCGCCGCTGGCCGCGACCTTGGCGCTGTCGGTACTGATCTACGTGAATTTCTTCGCCCATCATTTCATCGTGGATTTCCGGCTGGCGCTGTTCGGCCTGACGGCGCTGCTGTTCGCCCGCACCTGGGTCTATTTCCGCATCTGGCGCGACTACCGCCGCATGCCGTTGCTGCTGGGTTTCGTGCTGGTGGCGCTGTTCATCTGGTTCGCCGAGAACATCGGCACCTTCGCCAACGCCTGGCGCTATCCCAACCAGTCGCAGGGCTGGGAACTGGTATCCATTGCCAAGCTGGGCTCGTGGTTCCTGCTCATGATCATCAGCTACGTGATGGTCAGCCTGGTCAGCCGGCCGCAGCCGATCGGTGTGGCGGCTGCGCCGCATCCCGTGGGACCGGATAACGCGTCCCCGATTTCCTGAGCGCCGCTGGCTTGCGCCCCGTGGCCCGATCGGCGATAATCGAGAGCTTTCTTGCTCGACCGCCCATGTTTTTTGGGTAGCGGGCTGCCCCTTGCAAGCCATACGCCTCGAAGAAAAAGACCAGTGATAGAGAAAGCACTGGAAAGCCGGAACGGATCGCGAACACGATGTGCGCGCGGACTGATGACGGTGTCGGGCGGACGGCAGGCAAGACATCCTCAAGGAGTTTTACTCATGCGTCACTACGAAGTGGTGTTTATCGTTCACCCCGACCAAAGCGAGCAAGTGCCCGCCATGGTCGAGCGTTACCAAGCGCTGGTCACGGGCCAAGGCGGCTCGGTGCACCGCCTGGAAGACTGGGGCCGCCGTCAACTGGCCTACCCGATCCAGAAGCTCGTCAAGGCTCACTACGTCTGCCTGAACATCGAGTGCGGCCAAGCCACGCTGGATGAGCTGGAACACTCGTTCCGCTACAACGACGCCGTGCTGCGCCACCTGGTCATCAAGACCAAGAAGGCCCAGACCGCTCCCTCGATCATGATGAAGTCGGTCGAGCGCGAAGAAGCCCGCAAGGCTTCGGCGGAAGCTGTCGCGGCTCAGGCCGAGTAAGCAGGGCTCAGGCAGAGCCCATCCCATGAAGTCCCCTTGGTGCCTGGCAGGATGAACAAGCTGGAACTCAGCGCCCGCGTTCTCGAATGCGAGCCTTTGCGCCACACTCCCGCCGGTCTGCCAGCCCTGGAAATGGTGCTGGCGCACGAATCCGAGGTCATCGAAGCCGGCCATCCGCGCCGTGTCGAACTGACGATCTCGGCCGTGGCACTGGGCGATCTGGCGTTGCTGTTGCAAGGAACGGCGCTGGGGTCCGAATTGCAGGTGCAGGGGTTTCTGGCCCCGGTGCGCAAGGACTCCGTGAAGTTCAAGCTGCATCTGCAGCAGGCGCGCAGGATCAGCGGCAGCGCAGGACGCGATCCGCTGGTGGCTTGACGGGAAGGGCAACGGGCGCGAGAGCGCCTTCTGAATACGGATAGGTTACGGGGAGTCGGGCCCGATCAAGGCAGACCCGGTCCTCTCAAACATAAGGCACATATCATGGCTTTCTTCGGAAAACGCAAGGAAAAACGCAAATTCACGCAGCAGAACCCGCTCTTCAAGCGTCGTAAGTTCTGCCGCTTCACCGCCGCTGGCGTCGAAGAGATCGACTACAAGGATCTGGACACCCTGCGCGACTTCGTGCAAGAAAACGGCAAGATCATCCCGGCTCGTCTGACCGGCACCAAGGCAATCTACCAGCGCCAGCTGGACACCGCCATCAAGCGCGCGCGCTTCCTGGCCCTGTTGCCTTACACCGACAACCACAACTAATCCGGGGCACTGAAATGCAAGTTATTCTGCTCGAAAAAGTCGTCAACCTGGGTAACCTCGGCGAAGTCGTCCGCGTGCGTGATGGCTACGCCCGCAACTTCCTGATTCCCCAGAAGAAGGCCCGTCGCGCAACCGACGCCGCCCTGAAGGAATTCGAAGCCCGCCGCGCCGAACTGGAAAAGATCCAGGCCGAGAAGCTGGCCGCCGCCCAGGCCCTGGGCGAGCGCGTCAACGGCTACCAGCTGAAGATCGTCCAGAAGGCTGGCGTCGACGGCCGTCTGTTCGGCTCGGTCACCAACGCCGACATCGCCGAAGGTCTGAAGAAGGCCGGTTTCGAAGGCATCGAAAAGGCCCAGGTGCGCATGCCCAACGGCCAGCTCAAGGCCATCGGCGAGTTCCCGATCCAGGTCGCCCTGCACGCCGACGTCGTCGTCGACGTCACGGTGCTGGTCGAAGGCGAACTGTCGTAAGCCTCGCCCCGCGGTAGAAAAAAAGCCGGCCCGCGCGCCGGCTTTTTTTCTTTGCGGCTTGTGTTCCGTCGCGGTACCCGCCGCCATTTGCGTGTAGTCTTGCGGGCTGCACGCTTGTCTCCCACGCCGTTTCCTTCGAGGACCTCTTGACCCAGCCGCCCGTCCACCACAACGCCCCCGCCGGATTGCGAGCCTGGCTCGACAGCCTGGACGCCGAGCGCGAGCCGTCGGTGCGCGATGCGACCATCGATGGGGTGCGCTGCATCGTCAAGCGCCGGCGCCCGGGACTGGCGAGCGGCGTGAGCTACGTGTTGCGCTATGCGCGCGCGTTGTTCCTTGGGCTGGGGTGCAAGCTGTTCCTGGGCGAATTCCCGCGGCCCGGCATCCTGTTGCGCAACGGCCTGGAGCACGAGGCCCGGCGCCTGAAGCAATTGCTGCAGGCCGGCTGCCGCGTGCCCGAGGTCTGGTGGCAGGAAGAGGGGCTGCTGGTGCTGGAGTTCGTCGGCGACGACCTGGCCGACCTGATCCGCAACGAAGACACCACCTCGCGCCTGTGGCTGACGCGGGCGGCCGCGACCGACCTGGCCGCCTTCCACGCCCGTGGGCTGTGGCATGGCGGCGCCCAGATCCGCAACATCACCTTGCAGGATGGCGAATTGTGGCGCATCGACTTCGAGGAAAACATCGGTTCGACGCTGTCGCGGCCACTGGCGCAAGCCTATGATCTGTTCCAGATGCTGGCGTCGCTGGCATCGTTGCGCAAGTTGCCCGACGAGGTCGGCCGCACCCTGGGTAAACTGGCGCTGGAAGTCTATTTCGAGTGCAATCCCGATCCCGAGGTCAAGGCGCGCCTGCGCCGCCTGACCCGGGTGCTTTCCTTCATCGCCACGCCGTTGCGCCCGCTCCTGGGCCGGTTGCCGTCGCGCGATGTGCAGGGTTTCTTCCGCGTCGCGGATATCCTGCAGCCGTTACTATTGAAGCCATGAACACACCTGCCGATTCCCAGCTCGAATACCTGCGCGTTCCTCCCCATTCGATCGAGGCGGAGCAGTCGGTGCTGGGTGGCCTGCTGCTGGACAACGCAGCCTGGGACCGTATTGCCGACGTGCTGGTCGAAGAGGACTTCTACCGCCACGACCACCGGCTGATCTGGCACCACATCGCCCGCCTGATCGGCCTGGCGCGTCCGGCCGACGTCATCACGGTGCATGAATCGCTGGTCAGCGCGGGCAAGGCCGAGGACGCCGGCGGCCTGGCCTACCTGAACGCGCTGGCGCACAACACGCCGTCGGCCGCCAACATCCGCCGCTATGGCGAAATCGTGCGCGAGCGCGCCATGCTGCGCAAGCTGGTGTCGATCGCCGACGAGATCTCCTCGGCCGCCATGAATCCGCAGGGCAAGGAAGCGCGCCAACTGCTGGACGAGGCCGAGTCCAAGGTGTTCCAGATTGCCCAGGAAGGCGCGCGCGGCGCCGCCGGCTTCCAGGAAATCCAGCCGCTGCTCACGCAGGTGGTCGAACGCATCGACGAGCTCTATCACCGCGAAAGCACTTCTGATGTGACCGGCGTGCCCACCGGTTTCACCGATCTCGACAAGATGACCTCGGGCATGCAGGGCGGCGACCTGATCATCGTGGCCGGCCGCCCGTCCATGGGCAAGACCTCGTTCTCGATGAACATCGGCGAACACGTGGCCATCGAAGAGGGCCTGCCGGTGGCGGTATTCTCGATGGAAATGGGCGCGGTGCAGCTGGCCATGCGTATGCTGGGTTCGGTCGGCCTGCTCGACCAGCACCGCATGCGGACTGGCAAACTGATCGCCGAGGACTGGCCGCGCGTGACCCACGCGGTGCAATTGATGCAGGACGCGCAGGTCTACATCGATGAATCGCCCGCGCTCAGCCCGATGGAAGTGCGCGCCCGCGCGCGCCGGCTGGCGCGCCAGTGCGGCCAGCTCGGCCTGATCATCATCGACTACCTGCAGCTGATGTCGGGCAACGGTTCGGGCGAGAACCGCGCCACCGAGGTGTCGGAAATCAGCCGTTCGCTCAAGGGCCTGGCCAAGGAACTGAACTGTCCGCTGATCGCGCTGTCGCAGCTGAACCGAAGCCTGGAACAGCGTCCCAACAAGCGCCCCGTGATGAGCGACCTGCGCGAATCGGGCGCCATCGAACAGGACGCGGACGTGATCCTGTTCATCTACCGCGACGAAGTCTACAACCCCGATTCGCCGGACAAGGGCACCGCCGAGATCATCATCGGCAAGCAGCGTAACGGCCCGATCGGCACGGTGCGCCTGACCTTCCAGGGTTCGAGCACGCGCTTCCTGAACTTCTCCGGCGCGCAGCCCCGCGACATGTACTGAGCGCCCGGCGCCCAGCCCCAAAAAAAACCGCGCCCGAGCGCGGTTTTTTCATGCGGGCGTGGCGATTCACTCGTCCGTTTCGGGGCGCTTGCCGTAGCGCGCGGCCAGCACGCCGCAGACCATCAGCTGGATCTGGTGGAACAGCATCAGCGGCAGCACGATGGCGCCCACCGCATGGCCGGCGAACAGCACCTGGGCCATGGGAATGCCGCTGGCCAGGCTCTTCTTGGAGCCGCAGAACAGCAGCGTGATGCGGTCGGGCAGGTTGAAGCCGAACATCTTGCCGGCCAGCGCCGACAGGCCCAGCGCCAGCGCCAGGATGACGGCGCAGCACACCACCAGGCCCAGCAGCGCCGGGATCGGCGTGGAACTCCACAGGCCCTCGTTGATGGCTTCGGAGAACGCGGTATAGACCACCAGCAGGATCGAACCCTGGTCGACGAACTTCAGCATCGCCTTGCGCTTGTGCACCCAGGCGCCGATCCAGCGGCGGGCGAACTGCCCCAGCACGAACGGTAGCAGCAGCTGCAACATGATCTTGCCGACCGCATCGAACGAGATCGGCGCGCTGCCGGCGTTGGCGACCACGGTGCCCACCAGCAGCGGCGTCAGGAAAATCCCCAGCAGGCTCGAGGCCGAGGCGCTGCAGACCGCCGCCGGCACGTTGCCGCGCGCCATCGAGGTGAAGGCGATGGCCGACTGCACGGTGGCCGGCAGGCAGCACAGGAACAGGATGCCGAGATAGAGCTCGGGGGTGACCAGCGGTTCCAGCACCGGCTTGAGCGCCAGGCCCAGCAGCGGGAACATGAGGAACGTGGCCGAGAAAATCGTGAGATGCAGCTTCCAGTGGGTCAGGCCGGCGATGATGGCCTCGCGCGACAGGCGCGCGCCGTGCAGGAAGAACAGCAGGCCGACCGCGATGTTGGTGATCCAGCCGAACACCACCACGCCCTTTCCGTGGGCGGGCACGATGCTGGCGATGATGACGGTGCAGATCAGGTAGAGGGTGAAGCGGTCGGGCAGGAGGCGGGCAAGGCGTGACATGGAGATAGGGAGGGGAGGAAAAGCGGCGGCGGCGCGCGACGGGCGCCGGAATCGGGGCGTATTGTAGACGCGGGGGCTTGGACGGTCAGGGCGTCATGGCCAGGGCCAGGTCGAACGCGGCGATCAGCGAGGCCTGGTCGGCGACCCCCTTGCCGGCGATGTCGAAGGCGGTGCCGTGGTCGACGCTGGTGCGCACGAACGGCAGGCCCACCGTGACATTGACGCCATGATCCAGGCCCAGGTACTTGACCGGGATCAGGCCCTGGTCGTGGTACTGGGCCACCACGATGTCGAACTCGCCGCGGCGCGCCCGCATGAAGATGGTGTCGCCGGGCCACGGGCCGCTGGCGTCGATGCCCTCGTCGCGCGCGCGGCGGATGGCAGGCTCGATGATGTCGATGTCTTCGCGCCCGAACTTGCCGCCTTCGCCGGCATGCGGATTCAGCCCGGCGACCGCGACCCGCGGGCGCGCGATGCCCATCTGGCGGCAGGCGCGGTCGGCCAGGCGCATGGCGGTGAGTTCGGCCTCGGGAGTGATGCGCGCCATGACGTCGGCCAGCGCCACATGGATGGTCACCAGCAGCACGCGCAACTCGTCGTTGGCCAGCATCATGGCGAAATCATCGGTGCCGGAGCGTTCGGCCAGGATCTCGGTGTGGCCGGGATAATCGATGCCGGCCTCGTGCATCGATTTCTTGTTCAACGGCGCGGTGACGATGGCGCGGATGTGGCCGGCCCGGGCGTCGTCGATGGCGGCGCAGACATAGTCATAGGCCGCGCGGCCGGCGGCGGCGCTGATCCGGCCATAGGGCAGGTCGGGCGGCAGGGCGGGGCTGCAGTTCACCACCTCGATGCGGCCGGCGTCGCCGCTGGCCTGCCCGGCCCGCGCGATCTCGGTGATCTCCAGGCGCGCGCCCAGCGCGCTGGCGGCGCGGCGCAAGGCGCCGGCGTCCCCATACACCACGCAGGAGGCATTCAAGCCCTGGGCGCAGGCCTTGACGACGATTTCGGGGCCGATGCCGGCGGCATCCCCCATGGTGATGCCGACGGGCGGGGGCGTCTTCACGATGCGTTCCCGGCTTATTGCTGCGGCGCGCTCTTGGGCGGCGGGACCTCGCCGCATTCGAACGTGACGGTGGCGCGCTTGGAGCCCAGGCCCGTCGCGTGGTTCGAGGTGATGGCCGGCTTCTGCAGCTTGCGTCCGATCGACTGGCAATACTGGTCGGCGCGTTGCAGCGCCTGGTTCTTGATTTCGACCCAGGTCAGCAATTGCGTGCCGGAACTGTAGGTGACGCTGTAGCTGTTCTTGCCGGTGGGCGTTACTTCGCTCATGCTGGAACAGGCGGTCAGCAGGGCGAGCAAGGCGGAGGCGAGGGCAAGGCGTGCGAACATGGGGAATCCGTAAAAGGCGACAATTCACATTACAACATTATGCCGCTCCCGCTGTCCCCGGGATACACAATACAGAGAAAGGCCGGCATCGCGTGGCGGCTGCCGGCGGCCCGGTCAGCGCGCCGCTAGGGCGCGCCCACAGCGCTGCGCCGATCGACCTTGCGGCTCAGGACGATCGAGGTCTGCGTCTGCTTGACGCCATCGATCAGGCCAATGCGGTCCAGCAGCGCGTCCAGTTGTTCGTGGGTTTCGCAGCGCAGGAAAATCAGGTAGTCGTAGGGGCCGCTGACGGACGAGACTTCCTCGACCTCGGGCATTTTCTCCAGTTCGCGGATCACCGCGGCCGGCGTCTTGGGCAGCACGCTGATGAAGCAATACGCACGCACCGCGGCTTCTTCAAGCAAGCGCCCCAGGCGCACCCCGTAGCCTGCCACGATGTTCTCGCGTTCCAGGCGGGCTATGCGCGCCACCACCGTGGTGCGCGCCAACCCCAGCTTGCGCGCCAGGATGGCGGCGGGTTCACGGGCGTTGGCCTGCAGCAGGCTGAGCAACTGCCGGTCGATGGCGTCTAGGCGTTCGTTCATGCGCCCGACCATACAGGCGCGGCGCGGCGCAAGTCAATGCATGTGTCAGCCGTCGGATTCCGGCGGGATGCCGCCGCGGTAGACGCGGCCGTCGAAGACGAAGCGGGTGATGGTCCGGGAGGCCGCGTCGAAGACCCGGTCGCGGCGCGCGGCATCCTGCTCCCGCGCCGGAACCAGGGTGAAACGACAGAGGTCGGCGCCGCTGTCGTAGCGCGCCACGCGCACCAGGTCGGTGACGCCGAACGCCTGGGCATGGTGCGCGAATTCCCGCAATTGCTCCATCTCGTGGAAGGCGCCGTGGTCGCTGACGAGCTGCATGCCGAACTTGCTTTCCTGCGCGGGAGGCGGCGCCGGCGTCGGCGTCGCAAGCGGCGCCCGGGCGATGTCATAGTCGAAGCGCGCGCCGATCTCGCGCATGGCCGCCAGCACCGCCTGCCAGGCCGGGTCGTCCAGGGCCAGGCGGGCGGCCATGGCCAGCAGCCGGTGCTGTCCCAATGCCCGCGGTTGCGGGCCGCCGATATAGCTGGACCAGGGCACGGCATCGTCCAGGCCGGCCAGTTCGGCCATCTGGGCGTCGCCGTATCCCAACCGTTCCTGCAACCGCCGCAGCGCCGCCGCGTCGGGGGGCATGTAGTCGTGGATCGTCTTCATGGGTACGCTCCCGGTTGCCTTGGCGCGCCGTCGCCGCGCCGCGCTACGCTTCATGCTAGCGCGCAGCGCGCGCCTTGCCCAGTGGCCGCGCGCGCCCATGCTAGGATTTGCGCCGACATCAATCCAGGAGGCTTACCCATGGACACCCAGGAACAAATCGCGGTCATCGTGCATACCATCTCGCACCAGGGCGGCCGCATCGATGCGCTCAATTCGGCGTTGTTGACGATGCTGCACCTGGCCAAGGCTTCGCCCGGACTGCGCGAGGCGATCGAGGCCCAGCTGGAGCAAAACTATTCCAGCCTGCTCGCCCGTTCCGAAAACCCGCAGTACGTGGCCGGATTCGAGAGCGTGCGCGACCAGATCGTCGCTGCGCTCAAGTAGCCACACAGTCTCACGGCCCGCCGAAGTTACCCACAACTTCTGTGGACAAGCCTTGGGATAGCGCTGGCATAGGATGCCTTTTTCCTTTGTTTACAACGGCTTGCAAAGTGCGATCAAAGGCGGCGCCAGAGTCGCCCACGAACGGCGCCTGACGCAGGCCGGCAAGGGTCACGCAAGCCGGGTAATATGCCGCCCCATGCGGAATCAGTATCCATTGGAACACCGGAACCGTGGCCTGGCGGCCCGGGGTTCGGAAGCGGCAAAGCTGGCGGCCTTCGACCCCGGCAAACTTTCTCCCGAGGCGCGCCAGAGCTGGGAGCGCCTGGGCCATGGCTTCAAGGCCTGGCACGACTTCGACCAGCGCCATCCGGTCCTGCGGCGGCTGGCCCTATTGCCCTTCATCGGCGCGTTGTATCGCAAGGCGCGCCGCCGCCACGTGATGCGCGCCAGCGGCAAGCTGGTTTTCTGACACGGCATCCGCCTGGCGCCGCCGCGCATAGGGCCCTAGCGCCGCCGACGGCGGCGCGCATACCACCAATACACCAGCCAGGTTGCCGCGCCGATCACGGCGGCCACCGCCAGCTTGGTTTCCACGCCGTGCAAGCGGCCGAGCAGGGACTCGATGGTCTGCCCGAACAGATAGCCCACCAGGCTGAAGCACAGCGCCCAGATGGCGGCGGCAAGGGCGTTGAGCGCGAGAAAGCGCATGGGCGGAACCTGCGAGACCCCTAGCGCCACCGGTCCCACGGTGCGCAGGCCGTAGAGAAAGCGCAGCGCCAGGATGAAGCCGTGCGGATAGCGGTCGACCGCGGCCAGGGCCTTGCCGAAGGCCGGTTGCGCACGGATGCGCCGCACGTAGCGATGTTCGCGATAGCGCCTGCCAAGGTAGAACAGCGCCTGGTCGGCCAGGAACGAGCCCGCGAATGCGCACAGCATCACGTAGGGCAGGTGCAGCAGCCGCTGGTGCGACAGGAAACCCGCCAGCACCACCACGCTTTCCCCTTCGAGCAGGGTGCCGCCGAAGACCGCCCACAGGCCATAGTCGACGATGAACTGGTGCAACTGCGGATTCATGGCTGGCGCGCGCCCACGATTCGCGCCAGGGTCACCAGCGCCCGCGCGATTTCGGGGGTGTGGCGCTGGCCACAACTGATGCGCAGGAAATGGTTATAGCGCGCGCTGTTGGAAAACATGGCGCCGGGCGCCACGCGGATGCCCTGCTGCAGGGCGGCTTCGAACACTTCCAGCCCGGAGCGGCCGTCCGGCATTTCGACCCACAGCAGCATGCCGCCGGTAGGCATGCTGAGGCGGGTGCCGCGCGGGAAGTGCGCGGCGATGACTTCGGCGGTCTGGTCGCGCTGCGTCTTCAGGAGCCGGCGCAGCCGCGCCAGGTGCCGGTCGTAGGCGCGCGAGCCCAGGTACTCGGCGACCGCCATCTGCGCCAGCGGCTCGTTGGGCCGGCTTTGCGCGAATTTCAGCATCGCGATGCGGGCCTTCCAGCGGCCGCCCAGCAGCCAGCCCAATCGCATGCCGGGCGCCAGCGTCTTGTGCATCGACGCGCAATAGATGACGTTGCCGGTGGGGTCCCAGGACTTGGCGGCGGGCAGCGGGGTGTCGTCGTCGGTCAGCGCGCCATAGGTGTCGTCTTCGATCAACGGCACTTGTTGGCGTTCGCACAAGGCCACCAGCCGCGCCTTCTCGGCATCCGGCATGACGCAGCCGAGCGGATTCTGGAAATTGGGCACCACCACCACCGCGCGGATGTTGCCGTGGGTCTGGAAGGCAAGGTCCAGCGCTTCGATCGACAGTCCGTGCTGGGGGCTGGTGGGAATTTCCAGCGCGCGCATGCCCAGGCTTTCGAGGATCTGCAGCAGCCCGAAGTAGGTCGGCGATTCGACGGCGATGGTATCGCCCGGGCGCGCCACCGCGCGCAGCGCCAGGTTCAGCGCTTCGATGCAGCCGTGCGTGACGATGACGTCGTCGGGGGTGGCATTGATACCGTTGGCCAGGGCGCGTCGCGCCAGCACGGTGCGCAGTTCCGGGTGGCCCTGCGGCGGCACCGGGCTGACCAGCACCTGCGGCGCCTGCCGCAGCGCGCGGATCATGGCCTGCTTCAGGTCTTCCATGGGATAGGCGTCCGGCACCGCCGCGGCCAGCGCGAAATTGGCGCTGACGGGATGGGCCTCGCATTTGGCGACGAAGTCCGACACGCGGTCGTGGATGCCGACGTACTGGGCGGCGCCCAGCGCCTGGCGGATGTCGGGTTCGTTGACCGGCGGAATGCTGTTGCGGCGTGGCTTGAGGACGAAATAGCCGGACCGTGGCCGGGCCTCGATCAGGCCGTCGTCTTCCAGCAGCCGGCAGGCCTGCAAAGCGGTCGACAGGCTGACGTGGTGGGTGCGCACCAGGGTGCGCACGGAAGGCATGCGCTGGTCGGGGGCCAGGACCCCGGTCTGAATGGCGCGCCGGTAGTGGTTCGCCAGGCGGAGATATAGCGGTTGCGGGTCCATGCGCCGATCATGCTCCCCTGGGTTGGGTTGAGGGTAGGCACAGATTCACGCAAAGTACACCATAACAGGGCCAAAATCGGAAGACTGCATCGGTACAGAAAGCCGGATTGTGTGGCTGTTGCGCAAAGCAGGGCGCGCGTAGCCTGTGAGGGTCAGATTGGAGATGACCATGGCCCTTTTTTCCACCCCCGAACCGCAATCCCTACGCTTCGACCTGCCGGCCGGCGCCAGCCGGCAAGTACGCCTGCGTGCCGGGGCCGCCGTCGTCTGCGTCAGCGGCCGCCTGATCGCGATCGATCCGTCATACCGGCCCGATTTGCCGCCCGGCGCGCGTTTGGCGCCGTCGCCGCCGTTGAATGCAGGCGAAACCTATTGCCTGGCGGAAGGGGGCTGGCTGGCATTGAGCGCGGTGACATCGGCCCAGGTGATCTGCCTGGATCCGCCGGGCATGGCGGCCCGTGCCGTGGCGGTCCTGGCCCGCCTTTTGCACCTGGGACGGGGCAATTGCGCGCCGGCGCGCCTGGGTGCAATGCACAAGATTTCAAAATGATGTATGATTCACACATCAGACGCGGGGTGGAGCAGTCTGGCAGCTCGTCGGGCTCATAACCCGAAGGTCGTAGGTTCAAATCCTGCCCCCGCAACCAGTTTCCAGCAGTACCCGGCGCCATCGGCGGCAAGGTTCCAAGCCTCTGCCAGCGCTGCGAAAAAACCGTGACACGCGTCGCGGTTTTTTTTCGTCCTTCGCTTGCCTTGCATCAAGCCATCGTTCCAGTCCGGAGTTTCCCTGGGTCCACGGACCGCACAGCCGGCGGGCGCTGCGCTACCATGGCTCAAGCGCGCGAGTCCGCCGCATACGAGGAGGGTCCATGGGCACGGCAAAATACGATCATCCCGGCTATGTCGCCGATACCGGCGCCGAAGGCAAGTACCACGTGGGCATCTGGTGCCCGCACGGCTATCCGGCCCACATCCATATCGGCCGGCCCGCCGAACGCGGCGATCCGCAGGCGCTTCTGCGATTGCGCATTCCCGATGGGGTGTTCCAGTCCTTGCCCGACGATCCCGAAACCCTCTGCCGCCGGGCTCTAGGCCAGGCCTTGGGGGCGGGGCTGTTGCGCGCCGTGGCCGTCGACGGCGAATACCAGGAGCTGCGTTTCCAACTCGATGCCGAACCCTGGTCGGGCCCGATGCAGGCGGCCGGCAACGCCTAGGCTGGAGTTACCCACAGCGATTGTGGACAAGCCTTGGGATAGACGCTGTGCATGTCTCGATATGGCAGCAATATCAAGGGCTTGGCCGCGGCGATGAAAAAATGCCCCATACGGGGCTTTTTTCATTCCGGCGGCAGGCGCCGTGACGCGTGCGACAATCGCAGCCCCGGCGGCGTGTGCCGCCTCGGTAATTCCGGATTCCTCCTCATGCATTGCAACCCGCATCCGTTCCGTGGCGGCGCGAAGGCGCCAGCGCCATGAGCGCGTCCTCCTGGCGCGTGGCCGTCATCGGCGGCGGGCCGGCTGGCCTGATGGCCGCCGAAGGCCTGGCCGCGCGCGGCATCCAGGTCGATGTATACGACGCGATGCCATCGGTGGGCCGCAAATTCCTGATGGCCGGCCGTGGCGGGTTGAACCTCACCCACAGTGAAGCCGCGGCGCCGTTCCTGGCGCGCTACGGCGCGCGCGCCGCGCAGATCGAACCCTGGCTGCGCGCGCTGGATGGCGATGGCCTGCGCGCCTGGGCGCGACAGCTCGGCATCGAGACCTTCGTGGGGTCGTCGGGGCGGGTCTTCCCCGCGGAAATGAAGGCCGCGCCCTTGTTGCGGGCCTGGCTGGCGCGCTTGCGAGCGAGCGGCGTGCGCTTCCACATGCGTCACCGTTGGCTGGGCTGGGCGCCGGCCGAGCGGCCCGACGCGGCCAGCCTGCGCTTTGATACACCCGACGGCGTTCGCACCCAGGCGGCGGACGCCGTGGTGCTGGCGCTGGGCGGCGGAAGCTGGGCCAAACTGGGCTCCGATGGCGCGTGGCTGCCGGGACTGGCGGCGCACGGCATTGCCATGGCGCCCTTGCGGGCGGCCAATTGCGGCTTCGAGGTGGCGTGGTCCTCGCATTTTCGCCAGCGCCATGCCGGCCAGCCGGTCAAGTCGGTCACGCTGCGCTGTGTCGGCGACGCCGGACCCGGGCCGGCCCGCCAGGGCGAATTCGTGGTGACCGAGAGCGGCATCGAGGGCAGCCTGGTGTATGCGTTGTCGGCGCTTTTGCGCGACCGGATCGAAGCGGCCGGGCAGGCCGTGGCGCTGCTCGATCTGGCGCCGGACTGGAGCGACGAAAAGGTACTGGCCGCGATCACGCATCCGCGTGGCGCGCGTTCGATGTCGAGCCACTTGCAGAGCAGGCTGGGGCTGACGGGAGTCAAGGCGGGGTTGCTGCGCGAATGCGCGGGCGCCGACGATTATCGCGACCCGGCGCGCCTGGGCCGATTGATCAAGGCCTTGCCATTGGTATTGCAGCGGACCCGTCCGATCGACGAGGCCATCAGCACGGCGGGGGGCGTGTGCTTCGACGCGTTGGCGCCCGGCCTGATGTTGCGCCAGGCGCCGGGCGTGTTCTGCGCGGGCGAGATGCTGGATTGGGAAGCCCCCACAGGCGGCTATCTGCTGACCGCGTGCATGGCCAGCGGCGTGATTGCCGCCGAGGGCGTGGCGCGGTTCCTGGCGAGCCGCTGAGCGGCTTCAGGAGCCGTTGGGATAGGGGGCGGCGCTTTGCGCTGGGCGCGGCGCCAGGTCGTTGACCACGTGGCCGACCACCGCCGGCCCCTCGGGTTGCGTGACGATGCCGATGACCCGGGTGATGGCGCTGGCCGGCATGCTGGTGCCCTGGCCGGGATCCTGCACCAATTGCCAGATCCTGGCGTCCCCGGAAAAATCATCGGTTTCCGTGCTGTCGGGGGCATCCAGACAGCTGCGGGCGAATACTGACCAGTCGGAGGCGCTGCAGGGCAGGCCGTGGGCGGTGGCCAGGCGGGCCAACGCCAGGGGCGCGTCCGCCTGGCTCGCGGCATGTTGCGCGGCCGCGCCCAACGAGACATCCAGCGACAGCAGGCGGAGGAACTCTACGACGTTGTCGGTATTCATGCTGCGGTCTCCCTCTTGTTGGAGCTGTTCTGGCCGGTCGCCGACAGGCGCGCCGGGGCGGGGTCAGCCGGGTGCTTGGCCAAGCATCGCGACCAGCGACTGTTTCAGGCGCGACGAAAAAATGGGTATCGTATGTGAGACGCCGCTGCGGTCGACGCCTTCCTTGAGCTGCACCGACTGCCCCAGGAAAATTTCGGGCGCCGCGGCGATGTCGTTGTATCGGACCAGCAATTGGTCGACTTGTTCCTGGGCATCCGCCAGGGTGCTGCTGGCCGCCAGTTGGCCGGCGGCGTGCGCCTGCAGGATGCGGTGCAGATCGTCGATGAAGAGCGCCAATGCGGCCTGGCCGCGGCATTGCGGCTGTTCCCAGCCCCATGCCTGGGGCCCGCCGCCCGTGTTTTCCGATAGGTGTTTCGTGGTCATTGGAGAATCCTAATCGATTGCCGGCAAATACGCGACAGGCCGCGCAAGGCCGGGCCATGTGACCGCGCGGTTGGCCAGGCCGGCGAGAGACGCCAGCGACACAGCGCGCAAAACGGCGGTCTTTGCGGTATGCTGGCTTCGGTTTTCACGCCTCGATAGGAGATGCCCATGAAGAACAAAGTCATTCTCGTGATGCTGCTTTCGATTGCCGCCATGTCGGCGGGGTGCAACACCGTGGCAGGGGCCGGCAAGGACATCCAGCGCGGTGGCGAGAAAATCGAGGGCGCCGCGACCAAGTAATCCGGGCAGGCGAGCCGGGCAAGCAAGTCTCGGCCGGCATGGGTTTCGCGCTTCGCGGCGCGGCCAGGGCCACGCAGGAATGTTGCGGCATTTCGGGCGTGGCCTTTTTGCGTGCGCTGGCATAATCGCGGAATCCGAATCCGATGGCAGGAAGAATCATGCGCAAGTCTGTGTGGGTGGGCGTCACGTTGATGGCCTTGTTGGGTGGTTGCGCCAGCACGGGCGTCTACGAGTCCGAAACCACGCTGAAGGAAACCTTCAGCGTGGATACCAATTACCAGGCTGCCTTCCGCCGCGCGGGCGAATACGTGCGCACCTGCCACGTCAACGTGCAGCATCCCTACAACGTCGCCTATGCGTGGAAGCACGTCATCGGCGAGAAGGGCGCCCCCGACGAGGTGCAGGTCTACAAGGTGGGTGAAACCGCCAAGATCCTGGAGCTGGTGTCCGCCGAGTCCGACGGGCCGGCCAAGGCCAAGGTCACCGTGACGGTGCTGGGCGAGGGCCGCTGGGACGCGGCCGAGATCGCCGCCGCCCGCGCGTCGATCCAGAGCGCCACCCCCGTCTGCCGCAAGGGCGACTAGGCATGGACCCGCGCGCCCAGCAGATCCGCGCCGCAGGTTTGCCGTTCGCGCTGCTGACGGGCGCTTTTCGCCTGCTGGGCTGGTTGAACGGCGGCGCCGCGCTGGGCCTGGTGGCATTCGTGCTCGGCATGGTGGGCGGCGACATCGCCGCGCCCGATCTGCAATTGCCGCTGTTCTTCCTGCTGGCGGGCCTGCTGGTGGCCTGCCTGGGCGTATTGTTCGCCTACCTGGCGCAGGTCAGTCTGTTGCGCCAGGGCTACACCGGTCGCCTGGGCCGCGGCCACCTGCCGGCGCAGATGCTGGCCATGCTCTGCTACGTGGCCAGCGCCCTGGCATTTTGCGCCGCCTGCTGGCTGGCCGCCGGGCAGGGCGCCACCGATGCCGCGTCGCAAATGACGACTTACGCCACGCTTTGAATTTTCAGGGTAAACCCGTGTGCGCAAAAATGTTGGACTTGCGCATGCGTTGGGAATAATATGCGCAGTGCGTATATAACCCCATTCTCCGGGACCTGCCATGACCATTTCCCAGCAAGCCTTCCTGCGCGACGCGATGCGCCGCCTGAACCTCACGCGCGATGTGTTCGCCACCCGGATCGGCGTCAAGCGCCGGGCCCTGGATACGTGGCTGCTGCCGGAAGGATCGCAGGAATTCCGCGCCATGCCTGAAGTGGTGCAGCGCTTCGTCAGCGAAATCGTGCAGAACGGCGTGCTGCTCGAAAAATATACGCAAAGCGTACAAGAAGGGCCGCTGCGTGAACGCATCGCGGTGGAAGGCAAGCATCAACTGCTGTCGGTGGACCAGTTCACCCGGGAATCGGTGGAAGACCTGTTCCGAGTGGCCGACATGATGCAACCCATCGCGCGCCGCCAGAAGGTCTCGCGCGTGCTGGAAGGCGCAGTGCTGGGCAACCTGTTCTTCGAGGCCAGCACGCGCACCCGCGTCAGCTTCGGCTCGGCCTTCTGCCGCCTGGGCGGCTCGGTGTGCGACACCACGGGCTTCACGTTTTCGTCGATGGCGAAGGGCGAATCCATCTACGACACCAGCCGCGTCATGAGCGGCTACGTCGATGCGATGGTGATCCGCCACCCCGACCAGGGTTCGGTCGCGGAATTCGCGCGCGCCACCAACATCCCGGTGGTCAACGGCGGCGACGGCCCGGGCGAGCATCCCAGCCAGGCCCTGCTGGACCTGTACACGATCCTGACCGAGTTCTCGCGCCTGGGCAAGCTGCTCGACGGCGCGCACATCGCCATGGTGGGCGACCTGAAATACGGGCGCACGGTGCATTCGCTGATCAAGCTGATGGCGCTCTACAAGAACGTCAAGTTTTCGCTGGTGTCGCCCAAGGGACTGGAAATGCCGTCCTACATCGTCGAGCAGGCCAGCCGCAACGGCAACATCATCGAGCAGAAGAGTTCGTTGGCCGAAGGCCTTGCCGGCGCGGACGTGATCTACGCCACGCGCGTGCAGAAGGAGCGCTTCGCCAACGAAGAGAACGAAGGCTATACGCCCGACTTCCAGATCAACCGCGCCATCATCGACGCCTATTGCGGTCCGGACACCATTGTCATGCACCCGCTGCCGCGCGACAGCCGGCCGGGCGCCAACGACCTGAGCGTGGACCTGAACCACGATCCGCGCCTGGCGATCTTCCGCCAGACCGACAACGGTATTCCCATCCGCATGGCCATCTTCGCGGTGCTGCTGGGCGTGGAAGGGCTGGTGCAGCACTCGCTGCGCGATGTGACCTGGCAGCACCCGTCGCACATCGGTCCGGACGACTCGGTGTTCCACGGCCTGGAATAAGGCGTCCGCGGGCCGCGCGGCGGTGTGGTCATGACGGCCGCCGCCGGCGATTTCAAGCATAATCCGCGCTGGTTTTTCCCGTCGCGTGCCGCTCCAGGGCACGCCGTGGAATCTTCGGTCGGATGGTCTTATGTCTTCGAGCAGTCGCGCAGTCCCGTCTTCCCCTGATCCCGCCGGGCAGGCGTGCTACCTCAGCGCTTCCAATGCCCAGGCCTGGCAGGCGGTCTATTCCTCGGTCGATGCCTATACCCGCGGCCAGGTTGCCGCGGTGGTGTCCGACAGCGCCAACGAACTGGTCGACGCCTTTTATTCCACGCTGCTGGCCGATGCCGAGGCGGGGCCGCGCCTGTCCCACGAGATCGTTTCCACGCGCCTGCACAAAGGCATGAAGGGCTGGCTCAAGGGCCTGCTGTGCGTGCGCGAGCAGGGCGACATCGCGGCGTTGATGGCGACCCAGAAAAAAGTGGGCGAAGTCCATGCGCGCGTGCATATCCCGATCCACCTGGTGATGGCCGGCGCCCGCATTCTGAAAAATGAGATCGCCCAGCGACTGCGCGCCAGCGATCTGGATGGCATGGCTGCGTCGATCGCGACCCAGTACGTCTGCAACCTGTTCGACCTGGCGATCGAGCAGATGAGCCGCGCGTTCATGCGCGACATCAACCGCGGCGCCCGCAACGACGAGGCCTATCGCTTGTTCGCGTTGGGGCAGAACATATCGACCGAGCGCGAGCGCCAGCGGGCCGCGTTGCTCGAATGGAGCCAGGCGGTGCTGATCGGCCTGCACTATCGCGCCCCCGAGCAGGTGCTGCCGCGGCTGGCCGCTTCCGAGTTCGGCGTGTGGCTGCAACACAAGGGCGGGGTGCTGTTCGAGAGCGCGCCCGCGCTGGGACAGATCATCGAGGCAGTGGCGCGGCTCGACGACGTGGTGCTGCCACGCCTGCTGCAGGGCGGCCCCGAGTCGCTGCCGGACCAGGTGCGCGAACTGCAGGAACTGGTGGCGCGCATCAAGCATCTGCTCAACGGCCTGTTCGACATGGTGGCCGAGATCGAAAGCGGCAGCGATCCCCTCACCAATGTGCTCAACCGCCGCTTCCTGCCGTCGGTGATCGGCCGCGAGATCCTGATCGCCACGCGCGAGCATTCGACCTTCTCGGTATTGCTGCTGGACATTGATCACTTCAAGGCCATCAATGACAGTCATGGCCACGCTGGCGGCGACCAGGTGCTGCGGCAATTCGCCGAAGTCGTGCACCAGTCCTGTCGTTCCAGCGATTTCGTGTTCCGCTATGGCGGCGAGGAATTCCTGGTGGTGCTGGTGGACACGGCGCGCGAGGCGGCGCTGGCCGCGGCCGAGAAACTGGGCGCGGAAATCCGCCGCCACGCCTTTGCCATTCCGGAAGCGGGCAGCCTGCGGATCACCGCCAGCATCGGCGTGGCGACCTTCGACGGCCATCCGGACTACGCCTACCTGATCGATCGGGCCGACAAGGCCTTGTACCAGGCCAAGCAGGCGGGGCGCGACCGCAGCGTCGCCGGCTAGCTGCCCCCCCGAGGGGGGCGTTTTCATCTTGAGGCGGCTCGGCGATGAAAAAGGCCGCCTCTTGCGAAGGCGGCCTGTGTCGGCGAGGCGGGCTGCGTTCAGATCTTCTTTTCGCCGCCCAGCGCCTCGACCAGCTCGGCCAGCATCTTGGCCAGTTCACCGGTCATGAGCATCATGTCGGAGTCGAACTTCTCGTCGTCGTTGGTGGCGACGGTGTCGTTGCCTTCCTTGAGCACGTCCAGCGGCGCGACGCGCTTGACGTCCAGGCCTTCGGTCAGCACGAACGAAATGCGGTCGGCCCAGGTCATGGCCAGGCGCGTGCACTGCTTGCCCGACTGGATGTGGCGGCGCACGTCGTCGGCGTCGATCGAGTGCTTGACGTAGCGGATGGCCGCGCCGCTTTCACCGGACGAACGCAGCTCGGTGTCCTGGTCGATGCTGAAGTTGCTCGGCGCTTCGTCTTCCGCCAGCCAGCCGGTCATCGCGGAGGCGGGCGACTGCGCCACGTACAGGTTTTCGAGCGGGAACGGGTCCACGCACTTGGCCAAAAGGCCGATGACTTCATCGGCCTTGGCCGAGGCGGCGGCGTCGATCACCAGCCAGTGGTTCTGCGGGTCGATCCACACGCGGGTGTCGCGGTACACGCTGAAGGCGCGCGGCAGCAGTTCGTCGGTGACGCGCTCCTTGATTTCCTTCATCTGCTTGCGGCCCGGCTTGTAGCCTTGCTGCTCTTCGATTTCCTGGGCGCGCGCCTTGGCGACCTGGTTGACGACGGTGCTGGGCAGCAGCTTTTTCTCGGCGCGCAGATTCAGCAGGATCTGCCCGCCCACGACGTGGGCCAGCCCGCCGTTTTCGCGCGGCGGGACCCAGCCCAGGCTTTGCATTTCGAGGTTGTTGCCGGCCTGGTAGGCATGCCGCGCAAGCGTTTCTTCAAGCTGCTCGCCGGTCAGCGTCCACGGCGAGGAGAGACGGTAAATCTTGAGATTCTTGAACCACATGAGCGTCGGCCAAAAGGGTTGATTCTATACGACGCGGGCCGCTTTGCCGTAGCGGCGCAATACGATGGGGCCAGGCGACACGTTCTGTCACTGACAGGGGGACGGCCTTGCGGTAATGTCCGCGACATCCCCGTGCAATAGGAGAAGAAGCATGAAGATCGTCGGCGCCATCCTGATCGTGCTGGGCATTGCCGCCCTGGCCTACAAGGGCTTCAGCTACAAGTCCGAGGAAACCGTGCTGCAGGTCGGCTCGGTCAAGGCCACGGCCGAGACCGAGAAGTCCGTGCCAATTCCAATGTGGGCCGGTATTGCCGCGATCGTGGCCGGCGTGCTGGTCATCGGGGTCGGCATGCGCCGTTGAGGCGCATCCCCCGGAAAACCGGAGGCGGCCATCGCGGCCGCCTTTTTTTGCGCCGGCGTCAGCCACCGCAAAAAAAAAGCGGCCCGGCTCAATAAAGGCCGGGCCGGTACGGGAGCACACAATACCGCGTCATAAAAGGCTCGCGGGGAACGCGGTATCGGTGTCAGAACACTAGCCCTGCAACCGCCTGGCAGGGGGATCAATCGCCGGGCGATGAGGCGCAAGGCCGTAATCTGAGGCGCCAGTCTAACGGCGGGGGTCTGACAGCGTCCTGAATCAGGATTGCGCATCGCGTGTCCGCGGTCCATCCAGGCCCGGTCGTTGCCAGGCTGGACGGCCGGCGAGGATTGCGGCGCAAAAAAAAAGCTCCCAGGGGAGCTTTTGAAAGGCCGGGCAGGCGCAGCAGTCCCGCCCGGCGGGGGATGGACGTTAAGCGTTGATGTCGTTGTCCTTGGACTCGCGCACGAAGAGCGTGCCGATGACCAGGGTCATGACCGCGATGATGATCGGGTACCACAGGCCATCGTAGATGTTGCCGGTGGCGGCCACCACGGCGAAGGCGACCGGGGGCAGGAAGCCGCCGAACCAGCCGTTGCCGATGTGGTACGGCAGGCTCATCGAGGTGTAGCGGATGCGGGTCGGGAACATTTCCACCAGCATGGCCGCGATCGGGCCGTACACCATGGTCACGTAAATCACCAGGATGGTCAGCAGCACGACGACCATGACGTTGTTGCTCTGCGCCGGATCGGCCTTGGCCGGGTAGCCGTGGCTGCGGATCGCGGTCGTCAGGGCCTTGTCCAGCTCGGCGGCCTTGGCCTTGAAGTCGGCCGGGGCCATGCCCTTGCCGTCGAACGAGGCGAATTCGTCGCTCCCGATCTTGACCTTGGCCACCGAGCCGGCCGGGGCCGCCTCGTTCTTGTAGTTCACCGAGTTGCGCGCCATGAACGACTTGACCACGTCGCAGGAGCTGGTGAACGAAGCAGTGCCCACCGGGTTGAACTGGAACGAGCAGGTGGACGGGTCGGCGATGACCGTGACCGGCGCGCTGGCCTGCGCCTTTTCGAGCGCGGGGTTGGCGAAGTGCGTCAGGCCCTGGAAGATCGGGAAGTAGGTTGCGGCGGCGATCAGGCAGCCCGCCATGATGATGGGCTTGCGGCCGATCTTGTCAGACAGCGCGCCGAAGATCACGAAGAACGGCGTGCCGATCAGCAGCGCGATCGCGATCATGATGTTGGCGGTGTTGGCGTCGACCTTCAGCGTCTGCGTCAGGAAGAACAGCGCGTAGAACTGGCCGGTGTACCAGACCACGGCCTGGCCGGCGGTCAGGCCCAGCAGCGCCAGCAGCACGACCTTCAGGTTCTTCCACTGGCCGAACGATTCGGCGATGGGAGCCTTCGAGCCCTTGCCTTCATCCTTCATGCGCTGGAAGGTCGGCGACTCGTTCAATTGCAGGCGGATCCACACCGAGATGCCCAGCAGCACGACCGAGATCAGGAACGGAATGCGCCAGCCCCAGGCCTTGAAGTCGTCCTCGCCCATGAAGGTGCGGATGCCCAGGATCACCAGCAGCGACAGGAACAGGCCGAGCGTGGCGGTGGTCTGGATCCACGACGTGTAGAAGCCGCGGCGGCCGTGCGGCGCGTGCTCGGCGACGTAGGTCGCGGCGCCGCCGTACTCGCCGCCCAGCGCCAGGCCTTGCAGCAGGCGCAGGACGATCAGGATGGCGGGCGCGGCCAGGCCGATACTGGCGTAGCTGGGCAGCACGCCCACCAGGAAGGTGGACAGGCCCATGATCACGATGGTGACCAGGAAGGTGTATTTACGTCCGACCAGGTCGCCCAGGCGGCCGAACACCAGCGCGCCGAAAGGGCGCACCGCGAAACCGGCGGCGAAGGCCAGCAGCGCGAAGATGAAGCCGGCCGTGGGGTTCACGCCGGAGAAGAAGTGCTGGGCGATGATGGCGGCCAGCGAACCGTAAAGATAAAAGTCGTACCACTCGAACACCGTGCCCAGCGACGAGGCAAAGATGACGCGGCGTTCATCCTTGGTCATCGGGCGCGGATTCGCGGATGGACCGCGACCTGCCATGGTAGTTGTGCTCATGATGTCTCCTCGATTTTTCTGGCCGGCGGTTTTCCGCCGTGCTTGACCCTCCGCCGGCGGGGCCGACATCGAGCTACCGCAAGGTTGGAACGCCAGGCTGACGGGGTTCTGACGAGACCCTTACCTGAATCTTAAAATTGAAACAAAAAGTAATTTTCCCCTGGGGAGCTAGGGATAGTCCTAGGGACGGAGTGGGGAACCTTGCCTCGCCGGGCGCGAACCTGCCATGCGAAGAATGGGTCGGCAAGATGGGGCGTGCGCCTGTGCGCAAGGGGGGAGCCTTGCATGGCGCCCGCGCGCCACGGCAGCCCTAGTCGCCGAGGTCCTCGACCGGTTCGGCGTAGAGCGGAAACACCACCCGGATGCGAGTGCCGGGCAGGTCGGAGTGCGGGGTCGGATGGTCGCTGATGAGGACGGTCGCCTGGTGCTTCTGGGCGATTTCCCGGACGATGGCCAGGCCCAGTCCGCTGCCGTCGGACAGGGTGCCCAGCACGCGGTAGAAGCGGTCGAACACGCGTTCGCGCTCTTCGAGCGCGATGCCGGGGCCGGAGTCCTCGACTTCCAGCACGGCCTGCCCATCGAGGGCTTGCACGCGCACCGTGATGTGGCCGCCGCGCGGCGTGTAGCGCAGCGCGTTGTCGACCAGGTTGTTGAGCAGCTCGGCCAGCAGCAGCGGGTTGCCGTTGATCTCGACCGGGGTCTCCGAACCCTCGAAGCCCAGGTCGGTGCCGAGCGACAGCGCCTGCGGCACCCAGTGCATGGCCTGCTCATAGGCGATGGCGTTCAGGTCGGTGGCGGCCAGCCCGATGGCGCTGGGGTTTTCGGCCCGCGCCAGCAGCAGCAATTGGTTCACCAGGCGGGTGGCGCGTTCGGAACCGGTCACCAGTTGGCGCAGGCTGGCCTGCATTTCCTCGGGACTGGCGTCGCGCAGGGCCAGCTCGGCCTGGGTGCGCAGGCCGGCCAGCGGCGTCTTCAGCTGGTGCGCGGCGTCGGCGACGAAGCGGCGCTGCGCCTGCACGTTGGCGGACAGGCGGTCGAGCAGGTCGTTCATGGCCGCCACCAGCGGCGCGATCTCGGAGGGCGCGGCGCGTTCGTCGATGGGCGACAGGTCGTCCGGCCGGCGCGCCCGCAGCCGCTGCTGCAGCGCGTTCAGCGGCGCGACGCCGCGCGACAGGCCGAACCACACCAGCAACACCGCGATCGGCAGCACCACGAACTGCGGAATGATCACGCCCTTGATGATGTCGTTGGCCAGCTGGGTGCGCTTTTCCACCGTCTCGGCCACGATCAAGAGCGCCGGCTGGGTATTGGGCAGGTTCAGGTCGACCCAGGTGAAGGCCAGGCGCACGCCGAAGCCGCGCAGGGTGTCGTCCTCGTACTGGACTTCGCCGGGGCGCGGCTGGCCAACCGAGGCCGGCAGCGGCAGGGCGCGGTCGCCGCCCAGGTATTCGCCGCGGCTTCCCAGGGCCAGCCAGAACACGCTGTCGGTTTCATCGGCGCGCAGCACCTCGCGCGCCGGGTCGGTCATGCGCAGCACCGCGCGGCCATCCTGGGCATGGACCTGGCGCGTCAGCACGTGCAGGTTGTTGGCCAGCGCGCGGTCGTAGGGCACGTTGGCGATGTTCTGCGCCACCACATAGGTGATGGCGACGCTCATGGGCCACAAGAGGAACAGTGGCGCCAGCATCCAGTCGAGGATCTCGCCCAGCAGCGAGCGCTGCGGTGGCGCGAAACTGGGGCCGCGGGCCCCGGCCTGCATCACATCCAGCGCTTCCTGGTTGAGCGCCTCCGGCTGTGGCGGTTCAGCTTGCGAGGTAGGCCGCACCCTGGTCCCGTTCGAGGCAATAGCCCAGGCCGCGCACCGTCACGATCTTCACGCCGCTGGGCTCGAGCTTCTTGCGCAGGCGGTGCACGTAGACTTCGATGGCATTGGTGCTGACTTCCTCGCCCCATTCGCACAGATGGTCCACCAGCTGGGTCTTGCTGACCATGCGGCCGCTGCGGGTCAGCAGGATTTCCAGCAGGCTGACCTCGCGCGCGGACAGGTCCAGCGTCTGGTCGTCGACCGTGGCCACGCGTCCGGTCTGATCGAACACCAACCGGCCATGCTTGAGCAACGTGGCGCCGCCGCCCGCGCCGCGGCGGGTCAGGGCGCGCACGCGCGCTTCCAGTTCCGACAGGGCGAAGGGCTTGGCCATGTAGTCGTCGGCGCCCAGGTCCAGCCCCTTGACGCGCTGCTCGATGCTGTCGGCGGCGGTCAGGATCAGGACAGGCAGGGCGGAATTGCGGGCGCGCAGCCGGCGCAGGACCTCCAGGCCGGCCAGTTGCGGCAGGCCCAGGTCGAGGATCAGCAGGTCGAAGGCCTGGGCCGCCAGCGCCGAATCGGCCGCCAGGCCGTCGCGGACGGCGTCGACCGCGTAACCGTTGTGGCGCAACGAGCGTGACAGGCCGTCGGCCAGGATGCTGTCGTCTTCCGCGATCAGGATGCGCATGGGCAGTCGAAAAGAAGAAGGGCGCCGGGTGAGCGGCGCACGCGTGCCGCCCTCGGTGGGATGCCGGGGCGGCGTGCCGGGAGCGCAATGGGGACATAGCGCCAGTTTTTTCCCCGATTCTGTCATATGGCACCGGGCTTGCCCACTCAGGGAATACGTGGAAAACTGTGGCACACTGGTTTTTTGTACAGTACAATCCGATGCCATAATCTGCGCTATCGCTTTACCGATCACCGCTTCAGCGCCACAGCTTTCACTGCCAATTTTCTGGCAACAGCTGTCAGCAACGGCCCGATCACCCCTTGCGACAACCCGCGCGCTGACCGACACCCCGTGCCGCGCCCCGATACGTTACAGACCAGACCTGACAGGACACTACATGGACGACAAAACCACCAAGGCCGCCGCCGCGGAAAAAGCCAAGGCGCTGGCCGCCGCGCTCTCGCAGATCGAAAAGCAGTTCGGCAAGGGCTCGATCATGCGCTACGGCGACAACGAGGTCTCGCATGACATCCAGGTGGTGTCGACCGGCTCGCTGGGGCTGGACATCGCGCTGGGCGTCGGCGGTCTGCCGCGCGGCCGCGTGGTAGAAATCTACGGTCCGGAATCCTCGGGCAAGACCACGCTGACCCTGCAGGTCGTGGCTGAAATGCAGAAGCTGGGCGGCACCTGCGCCTTCGTCGACGCCGAACACGCGCTGGACGTGCAGTACGCCTCGAAGCTGGGCGTCAACCTGTCCGACCTGCTGATCTCGCAGCCGGACACGGGCGAGCAGGCCCTGGAAATCACCGACGCGCTGGTGCGCTCGGGTTCGGTCGACCTGATCGTGGTCGACTCGGTCGCCGCCCTGGTGCCCAAGGCCGAAATCGAAGGCGAAATGGGCGATTCGCTGCCCGGCCTGCAGGCCCGCCTGATGAGCCAGGCGCTGCGCAAGCTGACCGCCACCATCAAGAAGACCAACTGCATGGTCATCTTCATCAACCAGATCCGCATGAAGATCGGCGTGATGTTCGGCAACCCCGAAACCACCACGGGCGGCAACGCGCTCAAGTTCTACGCCTCGGTGCGCCTGGACATCCGCCGCATCGGCTCGATCAAGAAGGGCGACGAGGTCGTCGGCAACGAAACCCGCGTCAAGGTGGTCAAGAACAAGGTCGCGCCCCCGTTCAAGCAGGCCGAGTTCGACATCATGTACGGCGCCGGCATCTCGCGCGAAGGCGAAATCATTGACCTGGGCGTGGCCGCCAACGTGGTGGACAAGTCGGGCGCGTGGTACAGCTACAACGGCAACCGCATCGGCCAGGGCAAGGACAACGTCCGTGAATACCTGAAGGAACACAAGGAACTGGCGATCGAGATCGAAAACCGGGTCCGCGAGAACCAGGGCATCGTCAGCCGCGCCGCGGAATTCGTGCCCACCGCCGAAGACGACAGCGAAGAGTAATCGCGTCGCCCCTTCACCGGATAGCGCCGGGCCCGCCAGCCCGGCCGCCAGCGGCAGGCTCCCGTCCCGGGAGGCCTGCCGCTGGCACATAGAGGAAGCGCATGAGCTGGAAACCGCCCGTCACGTCCGCTGATCGCCTGCGCGCCAGGCTGGACGATGAATTCGAGACCGTGGCCAAGCCCGAAGGACTGCGCCGCACGTCGGACCTGCGGCGGGCCGCCGAATCCACCGGGGCGTCCGGCCAGGAACCAGAGGGCGCCGGCGCGCCGGCGTCGCAGTGGCAGCGCAGTTCCGAACGGCGCGCGGCCGGCGGGCGCGGCCGGCGTGGCAAGGGCGGTGATGATGGCGATGGCGCGGGCGAGGGGGCGCAGCCATCCGAAGACAAGTCGCGCCCGCGCCCCAAGGGGCCGTCGCTGAAAATGCGGGCGGTGGGTTATCTGTCGCGGCGCGAGCATGCCCGCGATGAGCTGGCGCGAAAACTCGCGCCCCATGCCGAAGACCCCGATGAGGTCGAGCGCGTGCTGGACGCGCTGGAAAAGGAAGGCTGGCTGTCGACCGAGCGTTTTGCGCAAAGCCTGGTGCACCGCCGCGCCTCGCGCCAGGGGGCGGCCCGCATCGTGCAGGAATTGCGCCAGCACGGCGTGGATGATGCCCAGGTATCCGAGCTGCGCGAGCAATTGCGCGCCACCGAATACGAGCGCGCGCTCGAGGTCTGGCAGAAACGCTTCGGCGCCAAGCCCGAGGATCGCGCCGCCTATGCCAAGCAGGCCCGCTTCCTGGCCAGCCGCGGCTTCGCGCATGACGTCATCCGTCGCATCCTGGGCGCGGGCGACGACGACTGAGCGGGCCGCGCGGCGAGGGCCATTGCCGGCCCGTCGTTGCCTTTTCCTATTTCGCCGACTTGATGCCGCTCAGCGTCTTGAAGCAGACGTCGCGCGTCAATGTCAGGAATTCGTCGATGTACGAGGCGTCGGTGTCCTCGCTGCGCACCGTCGCGTACAAGGTGCGCCACACGCCTTGGGGCCCCAGCCGGCACTGGCGCAGCCAACCCTGGTTCATGTATTCGGTCAGCGCCCAGTTGGGCAGGGCGGCCACGCCGCGGTTGCTGGCCACCAGCTGCGCGATGATGGGCGTCAGTTCCGCCTTGCGGATGGCGGCCGGTTCGACGTCGGCGGGGTCCAGGAAGGCCGTGAAGATGTCCAGGCGCTGCTTGTCCACCGGATAGGTGATCAGCGTCTGGTCGGCCAGTTGATCGGGCATGACGAACTTGCTGCCGGCCAGCGGATTCGATTCGGACACGGCCAGCACCAGCTCGTACTTGAACAGGGGCAGGTACTCGACCGCGTCCAGCGGCTGCGGGTCGGACGTGATCACCAGGTCGAGGTCGCCGCGCACCAGCGCGGGCAGGGGGGCGAACGAGAAGGCCGCCGACAGGTCCAGCGCCACGTCGGGCCATTGCGCGCGGAAGGCGTCGAGCGCCGGCATCAACCACTGGAAGCAGGAATGGCAATCGATGGCCAGGTGCAGGCGGCCGGTGCGGCCCGCGGCCAGCCGCTGCAATTCCCGTTCGGTGGCGCGCATGCGCGGCAGCACTTCGTCGGCCAGCGCCAGCACGCGCAGGCCCGCCGTGGTCAGGCGGGCCGGCCGGGTGCGGCGGTTCAGCAGCGGCGTGCCCAGCCGGGTTTCGAGGTCGCGCAACTGATGCGACAAGGCCGACTGGGTCAGGTGCAGGCGCTCGGCGGCTTCCTGCAGGCTGCCGCCTTCGCGGATGGCGGTCAACGTTTCGAGGTGGCGGATTTCCAGCATGGGGCGGCGGTAGCGGTGAGGATGGCGCCGTCGCCGGGGGGGCAACACGGCGGGAACTCCCGACCAGGGGCGGGAATGAACTTATATTCTATGAGATTTTTTCATCTTATGAATGTAGACATTGATTTTGATTCATTTTGCTTTGGGTCCAGAATAATCGGCACTTGAACAAAATTTGTCTAAGACGCGACTGCCATGACTACGATTCATAATTTGGGGTTCCCCCGCATTGGTGCCCAGCGCGAACTGAAGCGCGCGGTCGAAGCCTATTGGGCGGGCAAGCAGACCGGCGAAACGCTGGAGCAGACCGGCCGCGAGCTGCGCGCCCGGCACTGGCAGGCGCAGGCCGCCGCCGGGGTCAAATTCGTGCCGGTGGGCGATTTCGCCTGGTACGACCAGATCCTGGAATGGACCACGCTGTTGGGCGCCGTGCCGGCGCGGTTCGGCCAGAAGGACAATGAGCCGGTCTCGCTGGACACGCTGTTCCGCATGGGCCGCGGCCGCGCCCCGTCGGGCAAGCCCGCCGCCGCGTGCGAAATGACCAAATGGTTCGACACCAACTACCACTACATCGTGCCGGAACTGGTGCCGGGCCAGGCCTTCCGCATCGCGCGTGAATCGCTGTTCGAGCAGATCCGTGAAGCGCAGGCGCTGGGCCATGCCGTCAAGCCGGTGATCCCGGGTCCGCTGACCTGGCTGTTCCTGGGCAAGGGCGACGCCTTTGCCGGCGGCGCGGCCGACGCGGCCAAGCTGCAATTGCTGGCCAACCTGCTGCCGGTGTACCAGGAAGTGCTGGCCCGCTTCGCCAAGCTGGGCGTGGAGTGGGTGCAGATCGACGAACCCATCCTGGTGCTGGACCTGCCGCAAGCCTGGCGCGATGCCTTCAGGCAGGTCTACGCCACGTTCTCGGCCAGCCCGGTCAAGCTGCTGGTCGCCACCTACTTCGATGGCCTCAAGGACAACCTGGGCACGGCGCTGGCGCTGCCGGTAGCCGGCCTGCACGTGGACCTGGTGCGCGCTCCGGAGCAACTGGGCGACGTGCTGGCCGGCCTGGGCGCCGACAAGGTGCTGTCCGCCGGCGTCATCAACGGCCGCAACATCTGGCGCACCGATCTGGACGCCGCCATTGCGACGCTGGCGCCCGTCAAGCAGCAACTGGGCGAGCGGCTGTGGCTGGCGCCGTCGTGCTCGCTATTGCACGTGCCGGTGGACCTGGCCAACGAAACCGAACTGGACGCCGAGCTCAAGAGCTGGCTGTCGTTCGCCGCGCAGAAGCTGGACGAGTTGAGCCTGCTGGGCCGCGCGCTGGACAGCGCCACCGAGGCCAGCGTGCAGGACGGCCTGGCCCGTCAGCGCGCCGCCCTGGCCGCGCGTCGCTCGTCCGCCCGCATCCACAACCCCGCCGTGGCGCAACGCATGGCCGCCTCGGCCGCGGTATCGCGGGACCGCGCGCCTTTCGCCGGCCGTATCGCCCGGCAGCAGGAAGAGCTCGGCCTGCCGGCGTTCCCGACCACCACCATCGGTTCGTTCCCGCAGACCGCCGAGATCCGCGCGCTGCGCCGCGACTGGAAGGCGGGCGCGCTGACGGATTCGGCTTACGAGAGCGCCATCCGCAAGGAAATCGAGGAGGTGATCCGATTCCAGGAGAAGGTCGGCCTGGACGTGCTGGTGCATGGCGAACCCGAGCGCAACGACATGGTGGAGTACTTCGGCGAGCTGCTGGCCGGCTTTGCCTTCACCAGGAACGGCTGGGTGCAGAGCTACGGTTCGCGTTGCGTCAAGCCGCCGATCATCTTCGGTGACGTGGCGCGCCCCGCGCCGATGACGGTGGGCTGGTCCTCGTACGCCCAGTCGCTGACCGACAAGCCCGTCAAGGGCATGCTGACGGGTCCGGTCACCATCCTGCAGTGGTCGTTCGTGCGCGACGACCAGCCGCGCGAACAGACCTGCCGCCAACTGGCGCTGGCCTTGCGCGACGAGGTGGTGGACCTGGAAGCGGCCGGCATCAGCGTCATCCAGATCGACGAGCCGGCCATCCGCGAGGGCCTGCCGCTGCGTCGCGCCGATTGGCAGGCGTACCTGGACTGGGCCGTGGATTGCTTCCGCCTGTCGACCGCCGGCGTGCGCGACGAGACCCAGATCCACACGCACATGTGCTATTCGGAGTTCAACGACATCATCGAGTCTATCGCCGCCATGGACGCGGACGTGATCACGATCGAGACGTCGCGCTCCAACATGGAACTGCTCAAGGCGTTCGAGGATTTCCGCTATCCGAACGACATCGGCCCGGGCGTCTACGACATCCATTCGCCCAACGTTCCGGAAGTGGACTGGATGGTCGGCCTGATGCAGAAAGCCGCCGCCCGCCTGCCCAAGGAGCGGTTGTGGGTCAATCCGGATTGCGGCCTGAAGACCCGCGCCTGGCCGGAAACCGAAGCGGCGCTGATCGGCATGGTGCAAGCCGCCCGCGCACTGCGCGAAGCCGCCTGACCGGCGGCGGCCGGCCCGCCGTGAGTTTGCCGGGGCCGGCAACCCGGAGCCCCTGTGTTGCGCGCCTGATGCACGCCACAGGGGTTTTTTTCGTCCCTGCTTGAACGAATTCGCACCGCGTGGGTCAATAGGCAAACATCCCATTTGCCGGATTGTCGCCGTACCTATGATTCTCCAAGGCCCCCGTCGGCCGGATCTGCTGCAAGCGGAAACGCTGCCCGATATCCTGGAAGCCACGATCCTGCGGCATCCCGCCGCCATTGCCATCCATTGGCTGGATCAATCCCTCACTTATGACGAACTCGGGCGCCGCGCCGACCTGGCCGCGCACCACCTGATCGAGGCCGGCGTGCGGCCGGGCGACATCGTCGGCCTGTGCCTGCCGCGCGGCGACGAACTGCTCATCATGCAGGCGGCCATCGCCAAGGCGGGCGCGGCCTGGCTGCCGTTCGAATCCGACACGCCGCCCGAGCGCATGCTGGTTTGCCTGCAGGACGCCGGCGCCCACGGGCTGGTTGCCGGTGGCGAGGTCCGCCTGGACGGCATGGCCACCTGGACGCCCTGGGAATTGGCGGCGGCGGTCGACGCGCCATTGCGGCGCCGGGATGGCCTGCTGCCCGAACATCCCGCCTACGTCATCTACACGTCGGGGTCCACCGGCAAGCCCAAGGGCGTGCCGATCAGCCAGGCCAGCATCTGCCATTTCCTGCGCAGCGAAAACGAGGTGCTCGGCGTGCGCCACGGCGACAAGGTCTATCAGGGCTTCTCGGTTGCCTTCGATATGTCGTTCGAGGAAATCTGGATCAGCTACCTGGTCGGCGCCACGCTGTGGGTGGCGCCCAAGATGCTGACCACCGATCCGGAGGCGCTGCCCGATGCGCTGGCGCGCGAGGGCGTGACCGTGCTGCACGCGGTGCCGACGCTGCTGGCGCTGTTCGCGCGCGACGTGCCGGGCCTGCGCATCGTCAACCTGGGCGGCGAGATGTGCCCGGAGTTCCTGGTGCAGCGCTGGGCCACGCCCGGCCGGCGCCTGTTCAATACCTATGGTCCCACCGAGACCACCGTGTCGGCCAGCCTGGCCGAACTGCTGCCCGGCCAGCCGGTGACCATCGGCACGCCGCTGCCCAACTACGGCATGCTGATCCGCGGCGAGGACGGCGCGGTGCTGCCGCAGGGCCAGACCGGCGAGCTCTGTATCACCGGCCCGGGCGTGGCCGGCGGCTATCTGGGGCGCCCCGAACTGACAGCCGAGAAGTTCCTGGCCAACCCGCGTCCCAGCGGCGAACATGACACCCGCATGTACCGCAGCGGCGACCTGGCGCGCATCGACGAGAACGGCCAGATCCAGTGCCTGGGCCGCAGCGACGACCAGGTCAAGGTGCGCGGCTTTCGCGTCGAACTGGGCGAGATCGAGGCCGCGCTGTACCGCCAGGCTGGCGTTGGCGCCGCCGCCGTGGTGCTGCGCGACCTGGCGGGCATCGACCAGCTGGTGGCGTTCCTGACGCCGGAGGGCGATGTCCGTCTCGACCCGCACGCGCTGCGGGCGGCGCTGGCCGCCGAGCTGCCGGCCTATATGATTCCGGCCCGTTTCGAGCTGGTGGCCGAGGTGCCGCGCCTGACCTCGGGCAAGATCGACCGCAAGGCCTTGAAGGCGCGCGAACTGGCCACGGCGTCCGAGCCCAGCGGCGAGGATGACGTGCCGGTCTCGGCGGGCGAGCAGGCCCTGTTCGAGGCGCTGCGGCCACTCTTTCCGGGCCAGCCGCTGCGGCTGGCGAGCGATTTCTTCCGCGACCTGGGCGGCCATTCGCTGCTGGCGGCGCGGCTGGTGTCGTCGTTGCGCAAGCATCCGCAGTTCTCGGCCCTGACCATGCACGAGCTCTACCAGCATTCGGTGCTGGGGGCGCTGGCGGCCCGGCTCGATGCGCTGGCGCTCGCTTCGGACGAGGTCCAGGCCCCGGCGGCCGAGGCAGCGGAGGTCGAGCGCGCGCCGCAGTGGCGCCGCTGGGCCTGCGGCCTGGCGCAGCTGGCGGTGCTGCCGCTGTTGATCGGCGTGCGCATGCTGATCTGGCTGACGCCGTTCTTCACTTACCACTACTTCACCGGCGACGAGGGCGATTCGGTATGGCGCGCGGTGGCGCTGTCGATCGCCAGCTACCTGGCCTGCAACCTGCTCAGCTTTGGCGTGGCGGTGGTCTGCAAGTGGGGCATCCTGGGGCGACTCAAGGCCGGCCGCTATCCGCTCTATGGCTGGACCTTCTATCGCTGGTGGCTGGTCGACCGCATCCTCGACATCCCGCCGGCTCACCTGCTGGCGGGCTCGCCGCTGCAGGCCTGGTACCTGCGGGCGCTGGGCGCGCGCATTGGCCGCGACACCGCCATCAGCCGCATTTCGGTGCGCGCCCCGGATCTGCTGACGGTGGCTGACGGCGCCAGCATCGGCGCCGCCGTCAACCTGGAGAACTTTGAAGTGCGCGGCGCGCATTGGGAGGTGGCGCCCATCGCGCTGGGCGCGAATGCCTACGTCGGCTCCTACGCGGTGGTGCAGGGCGACGTCGTGATCGAGGACGACGGCCGGCTCGAGGGCCTGTCTTCGCTGCCCGCCGGCGCCCGTATCCCGGCCGGCCAGATCTGGACCGGCGCGCCGGCGCGGCACGATCCGCAGGCGCGCGCCCCCGAGCTACCCGCGCGGCCGGCGCGCGAAGGACGCTGGGCGCGGCTGGACGTGCTGGCCTATGCGGCCGGCGGCACGCTGATCGCGGCCCTGTTCTTCATGCCCGTGTTCCCGAGTTTCGTGCTGATCGACTGGATCGACGCGCGCTGGCTGGACCTGATGGGCTCGCGCGTGTCCTGGCCCTACGCGTTCCTGGTCTACCTGTTGCTGGCGCTGCCGGCCAGCGCCTTGCTGCTGCTGCTGACCGTGCTGGTGTCCGCGCTGTTGCGCTGGACGCTGCTGCCGCGCCTGGCCAGCGGCCGCTGGCCGGTGTATGGACAGATCTACCTGCGGCGCTGGCTGACCAACCAGATCCAGGAATCCAGCCTGAGCGTGCTGCACGGCTTGTATGCGTCGATCTACGCCGGCACCTGGTACCGGCTGCTGGGCGCCAGGGTCGGGCGCGGCACCGAAATCTCGACCGCGATGGGCATCGTGCCCGACATGTTGACCCTGGGCCGCGACAGCTTCATCGCCGACGGCGTGATGCTGGGCGACGAGGAGATCGACCGGGGCTGGATGACCATGCGGCCCACCGTCATCGGCAATCGCAGTTTCGTGGGCAACGGCGCCTATGTGCCGGACGGCTCGGTGCTGCCCGATGACGTGCTGATCGGCGTGCAGAGCCGGGCGCCGGCCAATGCCCGCATGGCCAGCGGCCAGACCTGGCTCGGCAATCCGCCGTTGGCGCTGCCGGCGCGCGAGCAGGCGGCCGGTTTTCCCGAGCACCTGACCTTCCGCCCCAGCCTGGGCCGCAAGGTCGCGCGCGGCGCGGTCGAGCTGATGCGCATGATCCTGCCGCTGGCGGTGGTGATCGCGGTGGGCTACCTGACGGTCATGAAGGTCATCCCGATCGCCGCGCGCGAGGGATTCCTGGCCGCCTTCGACGAGCTGATGCTGGCCGGGGTGCTCTACGGCGTCGGCACCTTCCTGTTCCTGGTGCTGCTCAAGTGGCTGCTGGTCGGCCGCTACCGGCCGCGCGCCGAGCCCATGTGGACGCCGTTCGTGTGGAAGAGCGAGGCCGTCACCAGCCTGTATGAATCGATCGCGGTGCCCAATTTCTTCAATTTCCTGCGCGCCACGCCCTGGCTGCCGCTGGCGCTGCGCTGCATGGGGGCGCGCATCGGCAAGCGCGTGTTCATGGACACCACCGACGTCACCGAGTACGACTGCGTATCAATTGGGGACGATGCCGTCATGCACGCCTGGTCGGGCCCGCAGACCCACCTGTTCGAGGACCGCGTGATGAAAATCGGGCCGGTACGGATCGGCCATGGCGTCAACGTCGGGCCGCGCAGCACCATCCTGTACGACACCCGGGTCGAGGACGGCGCCCGGCTGGGACCGCTGACCCTGGTGCTCAAGGGCGAGAGCATCCCGGCTGGGCAGTCCTGGATGGGCAGCCCGGCCACGCCGTGGACGCGCCAATGAGCCGACAGGCGCCGGCACGCCCGGCGCCGGGGCGAGCGCGACGCGTATTCTGACGGTCGGGGCAGGGCGGGCTGCGCTATACTTTGAAGGTTTTGTTGCCGCGCACCATGCGCCGGCCGTCTCTGCCCCGCAGGCCCCAAGCATGCCCTTGCCACCGCCGGATTGTCCTCGCCAGCCGCTGCACACGCGTTCCATACGCGTGCAGTCGTATGCGCGCGATGACGGCAACTGGGACCTGGAGGCCGAACTCATCGACGTCAAGGCGTACGATTTCCCCAAGCGCGACGGCGAGATGTTCAAGGCGGGGCAGCCCATCCACCATATGCACCTGCGCATCACCATCGATGGCGATTTCACCATCGTGGCGGCGCAGGCCGTCTATGATGCCGCGCCTTACGGCGAGCATTGCATGGCCATCGAATCCGCCTACGCTGACCTGATCGGCATGAACCTGCTCAAGGGGTTCCGCCGCCAGGTCAAGGAGCGCTTCGGCCATGTCGAGGGCTGTACGCACATGACCGAACTGTCGCAGGTGCTTCCCACCGCGGCGGTGCAGACCATGGCCAACCGCCGGCGGCAGGAAAGCAACCCGAACCGGCGTCCATTCCAACTGGACGGCTGTCATGCGCTGAGCACCGACGGCCCGGTGGTGGCTGAGCACTATCCCAAGTGGTACACCGGGGGCAGCGCTGAGGCATCGGCCGATTCGACCTCCGATTCACCTTCTCTTTCTCATACGTCCTGACAGGTAACACATGAAAATCCACGAGTATCAAGGCAAGGAACTGCTGAAGCAATTTGGCATCCCGGTGCCGCGCGGGATCCCCGCTCTTTCCGTCGACGAGGCCGTGGCTGCCGCTGAAAAGCTGGGTGGACCGGTCTGGGTCGTCAAGGCACAGATCCACGCGGGCGGCCGCGGCAAGGGCGGCGGCGTGAAGCTGGCGCGCTCGCTGGACGACGTGCGCAAGCTCGCCTCCGAAATCCTGGGCATGCAGCTGGTCACGCACCAGACCGGCCCGGAAGGCCAGAAGGTCCGCCGCCTGTACATCGAAGACGGCGCCGACATCCAGAAGGAATACTACGTGTCGCTGGTCACCGACCGCGCCACCCAGAAGGTCGCCTTCATCGCCTCCAGCGAAGGCGGCATGGACATCGAGGAAGTGGCCCACTCCACCCCCGAGAAGATCGTCACCGAATACATCGACCCGCTGACCGGCCTGTCCGCCGAGCAAGCCACCAAGATCGCCAACGCGATCGGCCTGCCCGCCGACTCGACCGCCCAGGCCGTGGACGTGTTCCAGAAGCTCTACAAGTGCTACATGGACACCGACGCCTCGCTGGTCGAAATCAACCCCCTGAACCGCGACAGCAAGGGCAACATCATCGCCCTGGACGCCAAGTTCAACTTCGACTCCAACGCCCTGTTCCGCCATCCGGAAATCGTCGCCTACCGCGACCTGGACGAAGAAGATCCGGCTGAAATCGAAGCCTCGAAGTTCGACCTGGCCTACATCCAGCTCGACGGCAACATCGGCTGCCTGGTGAACGGCGCCGGCCTGGCCATGGCCACCATGGACACCATCAAGCTGTTCGGCGGCGAGCCGGCCAACTTCCTGGACGTCGGCGGCGGCGCCACGGCCGAGAAGGTCACGGAAGCCTTCAAGATCATGCTCAAGAACAAGAGCGTGAAGGCCATCCTGGTCAACATCTTCGGCGGCATCATGCGCTGCGACGTCATCGCCGAAGGCGTGATCGCCGCTTGCAAGGCCGTCAACCTGAACGTGCCGCTGGTCGTGCGCATGAAGGGCACCAACGAAGAACTCGGCAAGAAGATGCTGGCCGAGTCGGGCCTGCCGATCATCAGCGCCGACACGATGGCCGAAGCCGCCACCCGCGTCGTTGCCGCCGTCAAGTAACTATGCCCCCACGCCGCGCCCCTTCGTGGCTTGCTGCCCCCCAAGGGGGCGCTTTGCACCTAGGGACGGCCCGGCGGTACAAAGAAAATCCAAGGATTCACAAATGTCGATTCTGATCAACAAGGACACCAAGGTCATCACCCAGGGCATCACGGGCAAGACCGGTCAGTTCCACACTCGCATGTGCCGCGAGTACGCCAATGGCAAAGCCGCCTTCGTGGCCGGCGTGAACCCCAAGAAGGCCGGTGAGGACTTCGAAGGCGTGCCGATCTTCGCGTCGGTCAAGGACGCCAAGGCCGATACCGGCGCCACCGTGTCGGTCATCTACGTGCCGCCCGCCGGCGCTGCCGCCGCCATCTGGGAAGCCGTCGAGGCCGAACTGGATCTGGTGATCTGCATCACCGAAGGCATCCCGGTCCGTGACATGCTGGAAGTCAAGAACCGCATGAAGGCCAAGGGCAGCAAAACGCTGCTGCTGGGCCCGAACTGCCCCGGCCTGATCACCCCGGACGAAATCAAGATCGGCATCATGCCCGGTCACATCCACCGCAAGGGCCGCATCGGCATCGTCAGCCGCTCGGGCACCCTGACGTACGAAGCCGTGGCGCAAGTCACCGAGCTGGGCTTGGGTCAATCCAGCGCCGTCGGCATCGGTGGCGACCCCATCAACGGCCTCAAGCACGTCGACGTCCTGAAGATGTTCAATGACGATCCCGACACCGACGCCGTCATCATGATCGGCGAAATCGGCGGCCCGGACGAAGTCAACGCCGCCCAGTGGGCCAAGGACAACATGAAGAAGCCGGTCGTCGGCTTCATCGCCGGTGTCACCGCCCCTCCCGGAAAGCGCATGGGCCACGCCGGCGCGCTGATCTCCGGCGGCGCCGACACGGCCGACGCCAAGCTGGAAGTCATGGAAGCCTGCGGCATCCGCACCACGCGCAACCCCTCCGAAATGGGCAAGCTGCTCAAGTCGGTGCTGTAAGGTTGTCAGCCTGACCCAAAAGGCCCGCTTCGGCGGGCCTTTCTCTTGCCCGCTCACCGCAGGGCCTAGGGGAAATCCCGCGTCCATGATGCGGCCGGGTGAAACATACGGAAAGCTGAACGAAACTATAATGAAAGAAATTCTGCACGTACCCAGCAAGAATGCCGTCGGGCTCGCACCAAGACGGTCAGTACGTCTTTTTGTCTTTTCCACCCATTCATTTGGTTTGTCCTAGGGGGATCACGTCCTAGGAAAGAGAGGTATGGAACTCAGTTCAGCGGCATTCTGGTTAGCGTTGCTCCAGATCATTTGGGTCAACATTCTGCTGTCGGGCGACAACGCCGTGGTAATTGCGCTGGCCGCGCGCTCGCTGCCTCCGGCGCAGCAAAAGAAAGCGATCGTGATCGGCTCTGCCGCCGCGATCATCATGCGTATCGTGCTGACGCTGGTTGCCGCCAAGCTGCTGATGCTGCCGTGGCTCAAGCTCATCGGCGCGTTGCTGCTGGTCTACATCGGCGTGACGCTGCTGTTGCCCGAAGGCGAAGAAGAGGGCGATGGCAAGACCCACGGCAATCTGCTGACCGCAATCCGCACTATCATGATTGCCGACCTCGTGATGAGCCTGGACAACGTGGTGGCCGTGGCCGCCGCGGCCATGGGCGACACGACCCTGCTGGTGCTGGGCCTGGCGATTAGTATTCCGCTGGTCATTTTCGGCAGCACGCTGCTGCTCAAGGTCATCGAGCGCTTCCCCCTCATTGTCTGGGTGGGCGCGGCGCTGCTCGGGTTCATCGCCGGCGAACTGCTGGTGGGCGATCCGGCCCTGCAGGAGCCGGTGGCGCGCATCGACGCGGCCCTGGGCGTGACGCAGCACAGTTTCGCCCTCATGACCGGCGCGATGGGTGCGCTGCTGGTCCTGGCAATTGGCAAAGTTTTGTTGATGCGCCAGAAAGCTGACTGAAAGCTGAACTACAATAATATGTTGTTTTGAATGGGCCCGCCCGCGCCAGGCGCGCGGCGGGCTGGCCGGCACGGGGCCGGCCTTTATTTTGATAAATGCCTTCGGGGGTTCAAATTGCTTGAGTTTTTCCAGACGCTGAGTTGGGCAGCGGTATTCCAGATCATCCTCATCGACATCCTGCTCGGTGGCGACAACGCGGTGGTGATCGCGCTGGCGTGCCGCAACCTGGAGCCCAAGCAACGCATGCAGGGCATCCTGTGGGGCACCGCCGGCGCCATCCTGCTGCGCGTGGTCCTGATCGCCTTCGCGCTGACCCTGCTGTCGATCCCGTTCCTGAAGGTGGTGGGCGGCGCGTTGCTGGTGTGGATCGGCGTCAAGCTGCTGATCCCCGAAGACGACGCCCATGGCAACGTGAAGGGCGGGACGTCCATCATCAGCGCCATCAAGACCATCATCATCGCGGACTTCGTGATGAGCCTGGACAACGTCATCGCCATTGCCGGCGCTGCCCAGAACGCCCACGCCGATCACCAGATCGGCCTGGTGATCTTCGGCCTGATCGTGAGCGTGCCCATCATCATCTGGGGCAGCACGCTGGTCCTGAAGCTGATCGACCGCTACCCGCTGGTGGTGACCTTCGGCGCGGCGTTGCTGGGCTGGATCGCGGGCGGCATGCTGGTTACGGACGTGTTTGTCGAAAGTCAATTCGGCGTCCAGCCCACTGCGGTTAAAATCGGCGTAGAAATCTTCGGCGCCTTGCTCGTTGTTGTCCTTGGACGGTGGCTGGCAAGCCGCAAAACCGCCTCCAAGGAATCCGTACATGAGTCTGCGTAGATCCGCCGATCCCCAGCAATCCGAATCAGGCCTGAGCCTCCTGCAGGGCCTGTTCGTGCTGGCCATCCTCGGGGTCGTGGCGACGGTCATCGTCTCCAACTTCGTTTGATGGCGCGACGTGTCGCTACCGCAACGCTTGGTCATCGCGACCCGCGCCAGCCGGCTTGCCCTGTGGCAAGCCGAGCATGTGCGCGATCGGCTGCGCACGCTGTATCCGGCGTGCGCGGTTGAGCTTCTCACCCTGACGACCCGAGGCGACCAGATCCTCGATCGCACCCTCTCCAAGGTGGGTGGCAAGGGACTCTTCGTCAAGGAACTCGAAACCGCCTTGCTCGACGGCCGCGCCGATCTGGCCGTGCATTGCCTGAAGGACATGCCGGTCGACATGCAGGCCCCGTTCGAGCTGTGCGCGGTGCTCGATCGCGCCGATCCGCGCGACGCCTTCGTCTCCAACCGCTACGCCACGCTGGCCGACCTGCCGGCCGGCGCGGTCGTCGGCACCTCCAGCCTGCGCCGCGAATCGCAGATCCGCGCGCGCTATCCGCAGTTGCTGGTCAAGCCGCTGCGCGGCAACCTCGACACCCGCCTGGGCAAGCTCGATCGCGGTGAATACGACGCCATCGTGCTGGCCGCGGCCGGCCTGAACCGGCTCGGCCTGACCGACCGCATCAGCAGCCTGCTCGATCCCGCCGAAAGCCTGCCGGCGGCCGGGCAGGGCGCGCTGACCATCGAAATCCGTGACGATCGCGACGATATGCGCGCCTGGCTGGCGCCGCTGAACGACGCGGGCGCCACGTCGATTTCGCTGGCCGAGCGCGCCGTGTCGCGCCGGCTGGGCGGTTCCTGTCAGGTGCCGCTGGCGGCCTACGCTGAAATCGCCGATGACACCCTGACGCTGCGCGCATTGGTGGCGTCGCCCGATGGCACGCGCATGCTGCGCGCCCACGGCAGCGGCCCGGTGGCCCAGGCCCAGGCGATCGGCGAGGCGGTCGCCGCCGAGCTGTTCGACGCCGGCGCCCAGGCCATCCTCGACGAACTGCAGCAAGACGCCGCCCCCGAGTGATGGAAAGGGCCGCCGCCCGAGCGTCGCGCGTGGCCGTGCTGACACGGCCCGCGGGCCGCAATGAGGCGCTGGCCGACCGTCTGCGTGCCGCCGGCTGGACGCCTTGCGTCCTGCCGGCGCTTGCCATCCACGCCTTGCCGGTGGCCGCGGACGACCTGCCGCGGCCGGCCGACCATGACATGGTGGTGTTCGTCAGCGGCAATGCCGCCCGGCAGTACCTGGACCAGCTGGCGCGCATCGGAGCCTGCACGGCCTGGCCGCGGCAGGTGGTCGTCGCCACGGTCGGGCCGGCCAGCGCGGCGGGGCTGCGGGAAATGCCCGGTTTTGGCGCGAATACAACAGTTCTGCACCCTGGGGACGAGGCCGCCAGCCATGACTCCGAAGCCCTCTGGGAGGTCCTTCGCGGGCTGCCACGGCTGCCCGCCCGGGTTCTGCTGGTCCGCGGCACGCAGGGGCGTGACTGGCTGGGCGACAAATTGGCGGGGCATGGCGTTGTCGTGACACGTCATGCGGCCTATGCGCGGTCTCCCGCGCAATGGGACGAATCCGAGCTGTCGCGCCTGCGGCGCTGGGCCGCGGAAGGCGTTTTCCCCACCTGGCTCATCACCAGCGGGGAGGGCGCGGACGCGGTGCGCGCGCAACTGCGGGCCGCGGGGCTGGCCGACTGGTGGCAGCGCTGCCGCTTCGTCCTGACCCATCCCTCGCTCGGCGCCCGCGTGCCCGCACCGGCCGGTGGAGCCGGGCAGCAGGCAATGGTAAAAATCTGCATGCCCAACGACGAGTCGATTTTCCAGGCTTTTGTTGCTGCTTGATTCGTTGCTTCGGACTGACACCGAATACAATCGCGTCATGACAGACAAGACTCCCGCTACCGATCCGGCCGTTCACCCGGCCGCCCCGGGCGCCAGCGCGCCCGCATCGGCCCCGGCCGATTCCGTCAAGGCCCGTCCGGCCAAGCGCGGCAGTGGCCCCCTGGTCACCGCCCTCATCATCGTCATCCTGCTGGCCGTCGGCCTGGGCTACGCGCTGTGGCAACAGCGTACCCAGTTCGTCGCCGCCGGCCGCGAGGTCGCCTCGCGGCTCGATACGCTGACCGCCGACGTGGCGCAGGCGCGCAAGGACACGCGCGAAGCGCTGGCGCTGGCGCAAGCCCAGGCCGGTCGCCTGGGCGACCTCGAAGAAAGCGTGCGCGAGACCCAGAGCCAATACAACGCCCTGCAACAGGCCTGGCAGAACTTCAACGACAGCGCCAGTGACGAACTGCTGGCCAACGACGTCGAGCGCCTGCTGACCATCGGCAGCCAGCAGTTGCGCCTGGCCGGCAACGTCTCCAACGCCATCGTCGCGCTGGAAACTGCGCAGTCGCGGCTGGCCCGCGCCGACCGTCCGCGCTTCTCCAGCCTGCAGCAAGCCATCAATGGCGACCTGGACCGCCTGCGCGCCGTGTCCACCGTGGACATCCCCGCCCAATCGGCGCGCATCGAGCGCCTGACTGCTTTGATCGGCAAGGCACCGCTGCTGGTGCCGGACGCCGCCGCGCCCGGCATCGCCGCCGCCGGCGACGCCCGTCCCGCGGCCCCGGCTCCGGCCGTGGCCGACCCGCAGGCCGGCTTGCCGGCCGATGCGCCCTGGTGGCAACGCTGGCGCGCCGAAGTGGCGTCCTGGCCTGGCCGTGCCGGTTCGGCGCTGGCGCATGAACTGGGCGGCCTGATCACCATCCAGCGCGTGGACGAACCCGCGGCGCTGCTGTTGTCGCCGGAACAGGCCGACCAGGTGCGCGGCACGCTGCGCCAGCGTCTGCTGACCGTGCAACTGGCCATGTTGATGCGCCAGCCCGCGGTCTGGAAGAGCGAACTCGACAACGTCGGCACCACGCTGGCCAAGTACTTCGACAACCGCTCACCTGACACGGTCGCGGCCCAGAACCTGGCCCGCGAACTGGCGCAGACGGACATCGCCGTGCGCATGCCGGACGTCTCCGACAGCCTGAACGCCGTGGCCGCCCTGCGCGCCGCCGGCTTCAAGACCACCGACCAGGACTAGGCCCATGCGTACCTGGTTCTGGACCCTGCTGCTTGCCGTCATCGCCGTCGCCCTGGCGGTGGTGCTGCGTTCCCATTCCGGCAATGTGCTGCTGCTGGTGTGGCCGTGGCGCATCTCCATGTCGCTGACGCTGGCCGTGCTGCTGATCGTGGCGGCCTTCGTGGTGCTGTACGTGGGCCTGCGCCTGCTGGCCTGGCTGCTGGCGATTCCCGATCGCGTCCGCGCCTGGCGCGGCAAGCGAGCGCAGGCGCGTGATCACGAATTGCTCGAACGCGGCTGGATCGGCCTGCTGGAAGGCCGCTATTCCCATGCCGAGAAAGACCTGACCCGCCTGCTCGACCAGACCAAGGTGCAGACCCGCCGTGTGCTGGCCGCCTTGTCCGCCGCGCGCGCGGCGCATGGCCTGGGTGAATTCGACCGTCGTGACCGCCTGCTGGCCGTGGCCCAGGAACATGCCGGCGCCGAGCCGGGCCTGGTGGAGGCAACCGCCACGGTGTCGGCCGACATGCTGCTCGACCAGGGCCGCGCCGAACGCGCGCTGGCGGTGCTGGCGCCGCTGGCCGACGGCGGCGCCCGTCATCTGCACACCATGCGCCTGCTGCTGCGCGCCCACACGGCCCTGCATCATGACGAGCAGGTCTTCACGCTGGCGCGCGGCCTGCTGCGCCGCAATGCGCTGGCGCGCAGCGAAGGCGACCAACTGATCGACGCGGCCGGCGCGGCGCGCCTGCGCGCGGGTGCGGCCAATGACGCCTGGCGCGCCATCTGGAAAGACCTGAAGGCCGAAGAGCGCCTGCTGCCGGAAATCGCGCTGGCCGGCGCCTCCGCCTTCGAGACGGCGGGCGAGGCCAACGAGGCCGCCAAGGTGCTGGAAGCCGCCATCGCCGTGAAATTCAATCCCGCCCTGGTGGCTGCCTACGCCCGTTGTGATGCCGGGCAGGTCTCGCGTCGCCTGGCCAAGGCCGAGACCTGGCTGCAGCAGCGTCCCACCGATCCCGATCTGCTGACCGCGCTGGGCATGCTGTGCCTGAACGGCCAGCTGTGGGGCCAGGCCGAGCGCTACCTGCTGCGCAGCCTGTCGCGCCGCAGCGACGCGCAGACGCACGCGCTGCTGGGCAGCCTGTACGACCGCCTCGATCGGCCGGCCGACGCGGTGCGCCACTGGCGCCTGGCGACGGCGGCCAGCATGGCGCTGCCGGTGCTGGCCGCGGACGCGGCGCTGCCGGCCGCGGATACCGGGTCGGATCCCTACCACGTCGACGCCGAGGGCGGCTACGCGGTGGGGCTGTCGGATGGCGACGCCGAGATTGGCGGCGACTATCCCGCGTTGCCGCCCGCCGTGGCGGCATCGGCGTCCGACTACGTGCTGGATCCGGATGCCCGCGCCAGCAAGGAGCAGCAGGCCCGCGCCCTGGCGCCCGAAGACGCGCCGGTCGTCGGCGGCAGCACCTCCGACATCGACGAGTATTTCGACAGCGCGCCAATTCCCGCGGCGGCTTTCGACAATCCCGTGCCGACCTATACGCCGGCCGCGCCGGCCGCCCCCAAGCCGGCCGCGCCGCCCGCCGTGCCGGTGCCGACCACCAAGCCGCCGTTCAAGGACGACGGTTCGCTTTGATCCTCTTTTCAGACTGACAAGGTTCCATCATGAGTTATGACCGCGTGCCCCCCGGCAAGAAGCTGCCGGAAGACTTCAACGTCATCATCGAAATCCCCATGAACGCCGACCCGGTGAAGTACGAGGTCGACAAGGAATCGGGCGCGATCTTCGTCGACCGCTTCATGCTGACGGCCATGCACTACCCGTGCAACTACGGCTACATCCCGCAGACCCTGTCGGAAGATGGCGACCCCGCCGACGTGCTGGTGCTGACCCCGTTCCCGATCCAGATCGGCGCCGTGGTGCGCTGCCGCGCCATCGGCGTGCTGGAAATGGACGATGAGTCCGGCGGCGACGCCAAGCTGCTGGCCGTGCCGATCGAAAAGCTGTACCCCCCGTACCGCAACATCAAGTCCTACGAGGACCTGCCGGCCGAAGACACCGCCCGTATCCAGCATTTCTTCGAGCACTACAAGGACCTGGAAAAGGGCAAGTGGGTCAAGGTCAAGGGCTGGAAGGGCGTCGATGCCGCCCACGAGGAAATCACCAAGAGCGCTGAGCGCTACAACAAGGCCTGATCAGGCCTTGCCACGCCGCGCCGGTGTCGCACCGGCGGGCGTCTTCAGGCGGCGCGGCCGCGACGGCATGATGCCGATCGCCGCCGCGCCGTTGTCTTGCAGGCCCTGCAGATTCTGCGTCACCTGCGCCGCCGCGGCCTGGATGCGTTCCTGCAGCAGCGCCAGCCGCTTGGCCGGGGTGCGCGCCTCGGCGGCGATGAACACCAGGCTGCCCACCACCTTCTGGTCCGGCGTGAAGATGGCCGAACCGATCCCCATCAACCCCGGGTCGACCTCGCCGTGCGACACGCACACGCCGGCCGCGCGCAATTGCTTGAGGTTGGCGCGGAACGCATCCCAGTCCTCGCCCAGCCCGGCCTCGCGGATCTCGGCGGCATGCCACAGCATCAGGTTGCGCAGCTGGTAGGGCGGCAGGTTGGCCAGGATGGGCTTGGCGGTGGCGCCGCGGAACATCGGGAAGGGGCGGCCGCGGGCGTAGCTGGATTCGATCGAATGGTCGGTCCAGTAGCGGTCCACGCACATGACCTTGTCGCCGTAATAGCTGCACAGCATCAGGTTGGCGTTGAGTTCGTCGCCGGCGGCGCGCATGACGTCGCGCGCCGCGCGCATCAGCGGATCGTGCCGGCGCAGGTGCCGGTCCAGCTCGATGATGCGCGAGCCGAGCACGTAGGCGCCGCCCGCGGTGGGCGCCAGCAGCCCGCTTTCGGTCAGCGACTTGAGATAGCGGTAGGCGGTGGCGCGCGAGCACTCCAGATGCGCCATGACGTCCTCCTGGAAGGCGGCGGTGGTGTCGTCGCGGAAGAGGTCGAGGATGGACAACATGCGATCGGGAGTGCTCATTGCTGCTGACGCGCCTAGTGAATGTGGAAGCCGCCGTTGACGTCGACCACGATGCCGGTTGAGTAGGAGGACAGGTCCGAGGCCAGGAACAGAATGGCCTGCGCCACTTCGGCCGGAGAGCCGAAGCGTTGCAGCGGAATGCCCTGTTTGAGTTCTTGTTCCCAATTTTCGCCGAATTTGCCGAGCGTCATGTCGGTCTCGATGATGCCCGGCGCCACACAGTTGGCGCGCACCCCGCGAGGCCCCAGTTCGCGCGCCAGCGCCTTGGTGAAACTGATCACGCCGCCCTTGGACGCGGCATAGTGCGAACCGCCCAGCAGCCCGCCGCCGCGCAATGCGGCGGTCGAGCCCAGGTTGACGATGGCGGGACCGCGTCCGCTCTCGAACAGATGGGGCAGGGCGGCGCGGGTGACGTTGTAGGTGCCGGTCAGGTTGACGTCGAGCATGCGGCGGAACTCGTCCTCGGGCAGGTCCCAGATGCGGGTGGCGGCGACGATGCCGGCGTTGTTGACCAGCAGGTCGATGCCGCCCAGCGCCTGCGCCGCCCGCGCCACGGCCTGCTCGCAGGAGGCGCCGCTCGACACGTCGCAGTGCAGGTTGACGCGGCCGCCGGCCAGCGCGGCGTCGGCGCCGGCCGGGTAGTCGCGGTCCAGCACCGCCACGCTGGCCCCCTGCGCCAGGAACTGCGCGACGATGGCCGCGCCGATGCCACGGGGGTTGGCGCCCCCCGTGACCACGGCGCGCTTGCCTGCCAGCAGGCCGGGCGCGCCGCCGCTCATGGCTTCACCAGCGCGCAGCCGCCCTGGTCCAGCGGACGGAACGCCTGTTCGGCGGGGATCTTGCGCACCAGCTTGTAGTAGTCCCAGTCGCGCTTCGATTCGGACGGTTTCTTCACCTGGAACAGGTACAGATCGCGCATCACGCGGCCATCCTCGCGGACGCGGCCGTTCTCGGTCATGAAGTCGTTGATGGGCGTTTCGTGCATCTTCTTGATCACCGCCTCGGAGCCGTCGGTGCCGGCCGCCTTGATGGCGTTCAGATAGTGCATGGCGGCGCTGTAGTTGCTGGCCTGCACCATCGAGGGCATGCGCCCGGTGCGCTTGAAGTAGCGTTCGGACCATTGCCGCGCCTTGTCGTCCTGGTCCCAGTAGAACGGCTCGACCAGGTTCAGCCCCTGCGCGTATTCCAGCCCGACGCTGCGCACGTCGACGATGCTCATGAAGAGCGCGGCCACGCGCTGCTTGCTGCCCATGATGCCGAACTCGAAGGCCTGCTTGATGCTGTTGATGGTGTCGCCGCTGCCGTTGGCCAGTCCGATCACCTGGGCCTTGGAGGCCTGCGCCTGCAGCAGGAATGACGAGAAATCGGCGCTGGCGATGGGGTGGCGCACGCTGCCCACGACCTGGCCGCCCTTGGCCTTGACCACCGCCATGGCGTCGCGTTCGAGCGAATGGCCGAAGGCATAGTCGGAGGTGATGAAGTACCAGCTCTTGCCGCCGTCCTCCATGACGCCGCTGGCCACGCCGGTGGCGTAGGCGTAGGTGTCGTAGGTCCAGTGCATGCCGTTGGGCGAGCACGCCTTGCCGGTCAGGTCGGCCGAGCCGGCGCTGGTGAAGATCACCACGCGCTTCATCTGGCGGGTCAGGTCCTGCACCGCCAGGGCGATGGCGGAGTTGGGCACGTCCAGGATCAGGTCGACCTTTTCGTTCTCGTACCAGCGGCGCGCGGTGGCTACGCCGATGTCCACCTTGTTCTGGTGGTCGGCGGACACCACCTCGATCGGCTTGCCCAGCACCGTGCCGCCGAAATCCTCCACGGCCATCTTCACGGCCTCGACGCCGAACTTGCCGGACAGGTCGGCCATCATGCCAGACTGGTCGCCCAGCACGCCGATCTTGACGACGTCGTCGGACACCTGTGCCTGGGCCGACAGTGAAACGGCGCCCAGCGCGCAGGCGGCCAGGCAATGCTTGAAACGGATCTTCATGGGTTTGTCTCCTCGGGGGCTTGTATCTTGGCGCGCCATCCTGTGCCGGGCGGTCGCGCGGGTCTTGCCGGGGTGCGCCTGTTCCGGCGTCTATTCCAGCGTCTGGCCGGCGTAGGCGTCGATGAACAGATTGGGTTTCAGGAAGAAGCTCAGCACCAGCGCGCCGTGCGGCGCCCGCGCCACGTGGCGGTTGCCGCGCGGGCGCCAGACGTAGTCGCCGGCGCGCACTTCGCCTTCGGCATCGACGATCGAGCCTTCCAGCACGTAGGTCTGCTCGACCTCGACGTGCTCGTGCAGCGGCAGCTCGGTGCCCGGCTGCCAGCGGAACAGGGCGGTCAGCAGGCCGGACTCCTTGTCCTGCATCAGTACCTTCATGTCGATGCCTGCCACTTGCGTGGGTTTCCAGGGCAATTCATCCACTTTCAAAAAGCGCGATGCCAGCGGCGGCAGCGCGTTGGCCGCAGGGCAGCCAGGGGTTTCGAGGGCCATGATGTCTCCTAGCCAAAACTCGTTATGGAAGAAAAACTAAAAATCTTGTTATTGAGTGTTTAAAAATAGTCGCGTATATTGAGATTTATGTCAATCACGTTTTCCAGCAAGGAAAGCGGAGCGACACGGGCCGGGCCAGGGCGCGGCGACCTTCAGGAGCCAGTCCCGAAGGTCGCCGCGGCGAGAGATCCGGCGCCTATAAAACAAGGAGACAAGCTTGAATCAGGACTATCTGGGCCAGGCCTTCGGGCTGGCCGGGCGCACCGCGCTGGTGACGGGGGGCGCGCGCGGGCTGGGCTATGCGATTGCCGCCGGCCTGGGCCGGGCGGGCGCGCGCGTGATCATCAACGATCTGTCGCAGGCCGCCTGCGATGGCGCCTGCGAACGATTGGCCGCGGCCGGCGTCACGGCGCGTAGCGCGGTGTTCGACGTGGCCGACGGCGCCGCCGTGGCGGCGGCCGTCGCGCAGCTGGAAGCCGATGGCGTGGCCATCGACGTGCTGGTCAGCAATGCCGGCAACCAGAACCGCAAGCCGGTGGTCGAGATGACTCCGGCCGAGTGGCAGGCGCTGCAGAACGTCCACGTCAACGGCGCCTTCCATTGCGCCCGCGCGGTGCTGCCCGCCATGACGGCGCGCGGCTTCGGCCGCATCGTGCTGATGTCGTCGGTCGCGGGCCAGGCGACCATGCCCAACATCGCGGCCTACGCCACCGCCAAGGGCGCGATCGCGGCGTTCACCCGCGCGCTGGCGGTCGAGTATGGCGGCCAGGGCGTCACCTGCAATGCGCTGGCGCCGGGTTTCGTGCGCACCGACTTCACCCAGGGGCTGCAAGACAATCCGCAGTTCCAGTCGTTCCTGTCGACCGCGGTGCCGGCGGGACGCTGGGCCACGCCCGAAGACATCGCGCCGGCGGTGGTCTACCTGGCCTCGCCGGGCGCCGCGTTCGTCAACGGCCACGTGCTGGCCATCGATGGCGGCCTGCTGGCCCGCATGTAGGAGGATGGCCATGAGCACCCAAGCGGTTCTGTCCGCCCAGGGGCTGGTCAAGCGGTTCGGCGGCTTCAATGCCGTCGACGGCGTGTCCCTGGCCCTGCGGGAAGGTTCCATCCATGCCTTGATCGGCCCCAATGGCGCCGGCAAGACCACCTGCTTCAATCTGCTGACCAAGTTCCTGACGCCCGACCAGGGCACGATCCACTACCGCGGCCGCGACATCACCGCGCTGGCGCCGGAGCAGATCGCGCGGCTGGGCATCGTGCGCTCGTTCCAGATCTCGGCGGTGTTCCTGGGGTTGACCGTGCTGCAGAACATGCGCGTGGCGCTGATGCGCCAGCATGGCGACGGCATGCGGTTCTGGCGCAGCCGCCGCAGCGTCGATCGGCTCAACGACCAGGGCCTGGCCCTGCTGGAGGCCGTCGGCCTGGCGGGCCTGGCCGACACCACGGCGGCGCTGCTGCCCTACGGCCGCAAGCGCGCGCTGGAAATCGCCATGACGCTGGCCCTGGAACCCGAAGTGATGCTGCTGGACGAGCCGATGGCCGGCCTGGGCCAGGAAGACGTGGCCCGTATCGCGGCGTTGATCCGCCGGGTCTCGGCCAATCGCAGCATCCTGATGGTGGAGCACAACCTGTCGGTGGTGGCGGACCTGTCCGATTCCATCACGGTGCTGGCGCGCGGCGCGGTGCTGGCGCAGGGCGACTACGCCACGGTGTCGCGCGACGAGCGCGTCATTACCGCCTACATGGGCGCCGACGAGGGAGACGACTGATGCTGTCGATCAAGGACCTCAACGCCTGGTATGGCGAATCGCATGTGCTGCACGGCGTCGACATCGAGGTGCGGCGCGGCGAGCTGGTCACGATCCTGGGCCGCAATGGCGCCGGCAAGACCACCACGCTGCGCGCCGTCATGGGCATCCTGGACAAGCGCCGCGGCTCGATCCTCTTGAATGGCCAGGAAACCGTGGGCATGGCGCCGCACCGCATCCCGCGCCTGGGCGTGGTGTATTGCCCGGAGGAACGCGCGGTGTTCCGCAGCCTGGACGTGACCGAGAACCTGATGCTGCCGCCGCGCCTGGCCGACGGCGGCATGTCGCTGGACGAGATCTACGCCCTGTTTCCCAACCTGCGCGAACGCAGCGGCAGCTCCGGCGGCAACCTGTCCGGCGGCGAGCAGCAGATGCTGGCCATCGCCCGAATCCTGCGCACCGGCGCCCAGCTGATCCTGCTGGACGAGCCCACCGAAGGATTGGCGCCGGTAATCGTGCAGCAGATCGGGCAGGCCATCCGCACGCTCAAGGAGCGCGGCTTCACCATTGTGCTGGTCGAGCAGAATTTCCGCTTCGCCACCAAGGTGGCCGACCGCCACTACGTGATGGAGCATGGCCGCGTGGTCGACCAATTGTCGGCGCAAGAGGCGCGCAACGATCCCGGGCGGATCGCGCGCCGCCTGGGTGTCTGAGGGGGAGAATCCTGTGTTCGAAATTTTCGGCGTGCCGTCCACGGCACTGTTCGGCCAGCTCCTGCTCGGCCTGATCAACGGTTCGTTCTACGCCTTGCTCTCGATCGGGCTGGCGGTGATCTTCGGTCTGTTGAACATCATCAACTTCGCCCATGGCGCGCAGTACACGGCGGGCGCGTTCCTGGCCTGGATGCTGCTGAACTACCTGGGGGTGAACTACTGGGCCGCGCTGGTGCTGGTGCCGCTCATCATGGCGGCGTTCGCCATCTTGGTCGAGCGCGTGCTGATCTCGCGCACCTACCGCATGGACCATCTGTACGGGCTGCTGCTGACCTTCGGTTTGGCCTTGCTGATCGAGGGCGGGCTGCGCCAGGCCTATGGGGTGTCGGGGCTGCCCTACACCATCCCCAAGGCGCTGACCGGCGGGGTCAACCTGGGTTTCATGTTCCTGCCCTGGTATCGTGGCTGGGCGGTGGTGGTGTCGCTGGTGCTGTGCCTGGCGGTATGGGTGCTGATCGAGAAGACCCGGGTCGGCGCCATGCTGCGCGCGGCCACCGAGAACCCGACCATCGTGCGCTCGTTCGGCATCAACGTGCCGCTGCTGATCACGCTGACCTACGCGCTGGGCGTGGCGCTGGCCTCGGTGGCGGGCGTGATCGCCGCGCCCATCTACCAGGTCAGCCCGATGATGGGCTCGAACCTGGTGGTGGTGGTGTTCGCCGTGGTCGTGATCGGCGGCATGGGCTCCATCATGGGCGCCATCGTCAGCGGCTTCGGGCTGGGCATCATCGAGGGGCTGACCAAGGTGTTCTACCCGGAGGCCGCCAACCTGGCGATCTTCATCATCATGGTGCTGGTGCTGCTGTGCAAGCCGGCCGGCCTGTTCGGCAAGCCGTTGCAGGTGCAGAACGTGCTGGCGGCCGAAGCCACGCGCGAGCCGGTGCAGCTGGGCCGCCGCGCCATGCGCTGGTGCATGGCAGGCCTGGCCGTGGTGGCGCTGGCCGCGCCCTGGTTCGTCTATCCCACCTTCCTGATGAAGGTGCTGTGCTTCGCGCTGTTCGCCGCCGCCTTCAACCTGCTGGTGGGCTATGTCGGCCTGCTGTCGTTCGGCCATGCGGCCTTCTTTGGCGCGGCGGCCTACGCCACCGGCATCGTCATGAAGCTGCTGAGCGCGACGCCGGAACTGGGCCTGCTGGCCGGCGTGCTGACCGGCGGCCTGCTGGGGCTGGTGTTCGGCGCCATTGCGATCCGGCGCCAGGGCATCTACTTCGCCATGATCACGCTGGCGTTGTCGCAACTGGTGTACTTCATCGCGGTGCAGGCGGGCTTCACCGGCGGCGAGGACGGCCTGCAGAGCGTGCCGCGCGGCAAGCTGTTCGGCCTGTTCGACCTGGACAGCGTGATGCCGATGTACTACTTCACGCTGGCGGTGTTCGCGCTGGGCTACGCCTTCGTGCTGCGGGTGTTGAACTCGCCGTTCGGCGAGGTGATCCGTTCCGTGCGCGACAACGAGCAGCGTGCCCGCTCGCTGGGCTATTCGACTTCGCGCTACAAGCTGCTGGCCTTCACGCTGTCGGCCGCGGTCGCGGGGCTGGCCGGCGGGCTCAAGGTGCTGGTGTTCGGCGTGGCTTCGCTGACCGACGTGCATTGGCACGCCAACGGCGAAGTGGTGCTGATGGCGCTGCTGGGAGGCATCGGCACGGTGTTCGGGCCGCTTGCCGGCGCCTTCACCTTCGTCTCGCTGCAGAATTACCTGGCGCCGCTGGGTTCCTGGGTCTTAATCGTGCAAGGCGCCATTTTCATCCTCTGCGTCCTGCTGTTCCGCGACGGCATCATGGGACTGGTGTCCCGGGCCTGGCTGGCCGTCGCCCGTTCGAAAAAGGAGTCCTGATGTTCCTGCATGTCGTGATGCTGCAATTGTCCGGCGCCGCCGATGCGCGCTTCCATGACCGGGTGCAGGGGTACTGCGACCGCATCCTGGCTGAATGCGACGGGGTGGCCGGCTACGCCTTCCGGCCCAATCTGGCCAGCCGCGCGGACGGCCTGACCCACGCCGTGGTGGCGGCTTTCACCGATGCCTCCGCCCACGACCGCTACCAGGTGTCGCCCGCCCACCAGGAAATGAAGGCCTACATGGCGGATTTCATCGAACGCCTGGTGGTGTTCGACGGGGAAATCCCTACAATTTCCTGAATATTCGCGTTCCCGGAAAGGGATACACTCGCGGATGATTTTTGCCATCGGACCGTCCCACCCGTCATAGGTTGATAGATCATGGACTACGTATTGCCTCCCCAGCCGCTGACCGCGGTTCCCGTTGCCGGCAGCGCCGCGCTGTTTCCGGTGCGCCGCGTCTACTGCGTCGGCCGCAACTACGCCGAGCACGCCAAGGAAATGGGTTTCACCGGCCGTGAAGATCCGTTCTTCTTCTGCAAGCCCGCCGACGCGGTGCTGAGCGTGGCCGACGGCGAGACGGGCAAGATGCCGTACCCGCCCAAGACCTCCAACCTGCACTACGAAATGGAGCTGGTGGTGGTGCTGGGCAAGGGCGGCCGCGACATCCCCGTTGAAGAAGCCAACGACTGCGTCTGGGGCTATGCCCTCGGCCTGGACATGACGCGCCGCGACCTGCAGGGCGAGATGAAGAAGCAGGGCCGTCCCTGGGAAGTGGGCAAGGCCTTCGACCTGTCGGCGCCGCTGGGCCCGATCCATCCGCGCAGCGTGGTCGGCACGCTCGACAAGGGCGCCATCTGGCTCGACGTGAACGGCCAGCGCAAGCAGGCCAGCGATATCTCCCAGATGATCTGGAACGTGCCCGAAAGCATCGCCTACCTGTCGGGCCTGTTCGAGCTGCAACCGGGCGACATCATCTTCACGGGCACGCCGGAAGGCGTGGGCGCCGTGGTGCAGGGCGATGTCATCACCGGCGGCGTGGAAGGCCTGGGCGAACTCCGCGTCCAGATCGTTTAAAGTACGCCCCGGAACCGTTTCTTCACTTCAGGAGCGCCAGCATGCGCAGCAAGATCGTGCTGACCGCCTTCGTCGTGTTCGGCTTCGTACTCGCCGGTTGCAATACCGTGGCGGGCATGGGCAAGGACATGTCGCGGGCCGGCAACGCCATCACCAACGCCGCCGACAAGTAATCGTCCGACCCCGGTGATAAAAAAGCCCCTTGATCGCTCAAGGGGCTTTTTCTTTGGAGACGCCATCCCGGGGAGGCGGCGCCCGTCCACGGCAGTGGGCGCGGCGCGGAGACTCACCCGCGAGGGTTCACAACACGTCCCCGGCATAGTCCGCCAGGCGCGAGCGTTCGCCGCGCTGCAAGGTCACGTGGCCCGAGTGCGGCCAGCCCTTGAAGCGGTCGACCACGAACGTCAGGCCCGAGCTGCCTTCGGTCAGGTAGGGGGTGTCGATCTGGGCGATGTTGCCCAGGCAGATCACCTTGGTGCCGGGGCCGGCGCGGGTCACCAGCGTCTTCATCTGCTTGGGCGTCAGGTTCTGGGCCTCGTCGATGATCAGGTACTTGTTCAGGAAGGTGCGCCCGCGCATGAAGTTCAGCGACTTGACCTTGATGCGCGAACGGATCAAGTCCATGGTGGCGGCGCGCCCCCAGTCGCCATTGCCTTCGCCTTCGCCCATGTTCAGCACGTCGAGGTTGTCTTCCAGCGCTCCCATCCAGGGCAGCATCTTTTCTTCCTCGGTGCCGGGCAGGAAGCCGATGTCTTCGCCGACGGGCACCGTGACGCGGGTCATGATGATCTCGGTGTAGCGCTTGGTTTCCAGCACCTGCGTGATGCCGGCCGCCAGCGCCAGCAGCGTCTTGCCCGTGCCCGCCTGGCCCAGCAGCGACACGAAGTCGCATTCCGGGTTCATCAGCAGGTTCATGGCGAAGTTCTGCTCGCGGTTGCGCGCGGTGATGCCCCAGACGTTGTTCTTGCCGTGGGTGTAGTCACGCAGCGTCGCCAGCACCGCCATCTTGCCGCTGACCTCGCGCACCTGGGCATACAGGGGCATCTGGCCTTCGAAGTAGACGAACTGGTTGACCACGAACTGCGAACACAAGGGGCCGTGGATGCGGTAGAAGGTGGTGCCGCCCTGTTGCCAGGACTCGACGTCCTTGCCGTGCTTGTTCCAGAAGTCCTCGGGCAGCTGCATCACGCCCGAGTACATCAGGTCCGAGTCTTCCAGGACGTGGTCGTTGAAGTAGTCTTCCGCGGCCATGCCCAGCGCGCGCGCCTTCAGGCGCATGTTGATGTCCTTGGACACCAGCACGACTTCGCGCTGCGGGTATTTTTCCTGCAAGGCCCGCACCACGCCCAGGATCTGGTTGTCGGCCTTGCCCATGGGCAGGTCCGACGGCAGGGTGCTGTGGATGGCGGTGGTCTGGAACATCAGGCGCCCGGTGGCGTCCTTGTTGCCCAGCTTGGCCAGCTCCAGGCCGTCTTCGAGTTGGGTCGCGTCCTGCACCAGCGCGTCGAGCGAGCGGCTGACCTGGCGGGCATTGCGCGCCACTTCCGACATGCCCTTTTTCTGGTGGTCCAGCTCTTCGAGCGTCATCATCGGCAGGAAGATGTCGTGCTCTTCGAAGCGGAACAGCGAGCTGGGGTCGTGCAGCAGCACGTTGGTGTCCAGCACGAACAGCTTGCGCGGGGCGTTCTGGGCACGCGCCTTGGCGCGCTTGGCCGGGGCCGGCGCGGGTTTGGCCTGGCGGGCCTGGGGGCGCGGCGCCGGCGCGGCGGGCGGCGGGGGGGGAACCTGGCGGGCCGGGATCTGCGCCTTGCGGGCCGGCGAGCCGATACCGTCGAGTTCGGGCTGGACCAGCAGCTCGTCCTCGTCGTCTTCGGCCAGGACGGCCTGGGTATTGGTATTGGACCGCGCAGCGGCGGTCTTGGTCGTGCGGGCCTGCGCCCGGGCGTTATCGCCCGAGGGGAAGGTCAGGATGGCTGCGGGGCGGGTGGGCAACTTCGGAAGCGGCATATGCGTCACTCTCCAGTATGGGCCGGCTATGGCACCTGACGGGTATTCCTGTGCACGGCTAACCGATGCTCTTGGCGGCCTGCAGGACTTCCTTGGCGTGGCCCGGGACCTTCACCCCGCGCCACTCCTGCACCAGCACGCCATAAGCGTCGATCAGAAAGGTGCTGCGCTCGATGCCGCGCACCTGCTTGCCGTACATGTTCTTCTGCTTGATGACGCCGTACAGGTTGCACACGGTTTCGTCGGCGTCGGAGATGAGAGGGAAAGGAAGCTCGTACTTGGCCTTGAAGTTCTCGTGCGACTTCAGCGAATCGCGCGAGATTCCGACCACCACGGCGCTGGCCGACAGGAAGTCGGCGTGCAGGTCGCGGAAATCCTGGCTCTCGGTGGTGCAGCCAGGGGTGTTGTCCTTGGGGTAGAAATACAGGATCACGGCGCGACCCTGGCACTGCTCCAGGCTGATCGGCCCGATGGTGCTTTCAGCGGTGAACAGCGGGGCGGGCTTGCCGATGATGGGCATCATCATGTCTGGGGGTCTCCGTTGGGGGGGATGAGGGCGACGACCACGCGCCGGCCCTCCGCCATCAGGATGTTGTACGTGCGCGAGGCGGCGTGGGTGTCCATGATTTCGACGCCGATGCCGGCCGCCAACAGGGGACGCAGCACCTCGGGGCGCAGGAACTGTTGCCGGCCGCCCGTGCCGACCAGCAGCACTTCCGGCGCATTGGCCGGGCGGCTGGGGGTGGCTTCGGGTTCGTCCAGGAACGCCAACGGGTCGCGGACGGGTTCGGACAATCCGGCCGCCTGGCGCAAGAGGGTGGGGGTGATGTCGGCCGGCGACTGAACGGGCCAAGGGGTAACTTCGCCTTCGGGGCCAAAAGCGACCGAGGAGGAAAAACGTACCTGGTTGACCTCGATATAGCCATCACCATAAGCGGTGACGGTGTTCAGGGCGGCCGTCGCAGGATCGGTATGCAGCTTCAATAAATACTCCGGCTTTATGGTTCCGATAATAGCGCATCAGGATGGCCGTATGTTGCAAAGGGAATACCCCCACGCTTGACTCGTTGCGCTCGCGCTCCGCCCCCCTGCGGGGGCTGCCCGCCCTTGGGGCGGCCCGGCGGGCGGGCGGGCATTTTCGCCACCAAATTCGCCATCAAGCAGGCCCTATTTTTGTTCCATTTGCCGCCCGGGCGTCCTTGCGCTAGATTACAGGGTTTTGCTGCGCCGCAAACCTGCGCTGGCGCGGCTTTTGAGCCCGTTTCCCCTTCGCGCGCCCGCGCCCTGGATTTTTGCCCCTTCGCCCCTAAGGATTCCCATCATGAGGAAGTTCTCTCGCATTGAGCGTTTGCCCCCGTACGTTTTCAACATTACCGGCGAGCTCAAGATGGCAGCCCGTCGGCGCGGCGAGGACATCATCGACATGTCGATGGGCAATCCGGACGGCGCCACTCCCAAGCACATCGTCGACAAGATGGTCGAGGCCACCACCCGCCCGACCACCCACGGCTACTCGGTATCCAAGGGCATCCCGCGCCTGCGCAAGGCCATCTGTGACTGGTACCAGCGCCGCTACGCGGTCGAGTTCGATCCCGATTCCGAAGCCATCGTCACCATCGGCTCCAAGGAAGGCCTGGCGCACCTGATGCTGGCCACCCTGGACCGTGGCGACACCGTGCTGGTGCCCAACCCCAGCTACCCGATCCACATCTACGGCGCGGTCATCGCCGGCGCCAACATCCGCTCCGTGCGCATGACGCCGGGCGTGGACTTCTTCGAGGAACTCGAGCGCGCCGTGCGCGAGTCGATTCCGAAGCCCAAGATGATGGTGCTGGGCTTCCCCAGCAACCCGACCGCCCAGTGCGTCGACCTGTCGTTCTTCGAGCGCGTGGTGGCCCTGGCCAAGGAACACGACATCCTGGTGGTGCACGACCTGGCCTACGCCGACATCACCTTCGACGGCTACGTCGCCCCCTCGATCATGCAGGTGCCCGGCGCGCGCGATGTCGCGGTCGAGTTCTTCACCATGAGCAAGAGCTACAACATGGCGGGCTGGCGCATCGGCTACATGGTCGGCAACCGCGAGCTGGTGGGCGCGCTGGCGCGCATCAAGAGCTATCACGACTACGGCACGTTCACGCCGATCCAGGTGGCCTCGATCGCCGCCCTGGACGGCCCGCAGGACTGCGTGAACGAGATCGTGGCGCAGTACCAAAGCCGCCGCGACGTGCTCGCGCGCGGTCTGCACGAAGCAGGTTGGAATGTGGAAATTCCCAAGGCGTCCATGTACATCTGGGCGCAGATCCCCGAACCCTACCGGGCGATGGGCTCTTTGGAGTTTGCCAAGCGTGTCCTGTCGGATGCGAAAGTGGCCGTGTCCCCCGGGATCGGCTTCGGCGAGTATGGCGACGAATACGTGCGCTTCGCTCTTATCGAAAACGAGCAGCGCACCCGCCAGGCGGTGCGCGGCATCAAGGACATGTTCCGCAAGGACGGCTATAGGTAAGGTCCCCCCCCCGAAGGTAGGCCCACCCCCGAAGCGCCTGCGGCGCTTCCCCCTCGAGGGGGCATGCCTGCGGACCGGCGGAGCCGGATCCGCGGCATCCCGATACGGGGGCAGCCGTTTTTTGCGTGGCTTGCGTGGCGTAGCGCCCGCATTATGGAGAAATGAAATGAATTCGCCTCAACGCCCGCCCGCGGAGGGCGCCGCGATGAATCCCATGAAAGTGGGCCTGCTCGGCCTGGGCGTGGTCGGCGGCGGCACCTGGACGGTGCTGTCGCGCAATGCGGAAGAGATCGCGCGCCGCGCCGGTCGCCGCATTGAAGTGACCCGCGCCGCCGTGCGCGACGTGCCCAAGGCGCGCGCCCGCGTCGGCGACACGCTGCCCGTGGACACCGACGTGCACGCGCTGGTGCGCGATCCCGAGATCGACATCGTGGTCGAGCTGATCGGCGGCGATACCCTGGCGCGCGAGCTGGTGCTGGAAGCCATCGCCAACGGCAAGCACGTGGTCACCGCCAACAAGGCGCTGCTGGCCAAGCACGGCAACGAGATCTTCGCCGCGGCTTCCGAGCGCGGCGTGATGGTGGCGTTCGAAGCCGCGGTCGCCGGCGGCATCCCCATCATCAAGGCCATCCGCGAAGGCCTGACCGCCAACCGCATCCAGTGGGTCGCCGGCATCATCAACGGCACCACCAATTTCATCCTGTCGGAAATGCGCTCGCGCGGCCTGCCGTTCGCCGACGTGCTGGCCGAGGCCCAGCGCCTGGGTTACGCCGAAGCCGATCCCACGTTCGACGTGGAAGGCGTCGACGCCGCGCACAAGCTGACGCTGCTGGCCTCGCTGGCCTTCGGCGTGCCGGTGCAGTTCGACCGCGCGTACATCGAAGGCATCTCGCAGCTGGCCGCCGAGGACATCGAGCACGCCGAGCGCCTGGGCTACCGCATCAAGCTGCTGGGCATCACCAAGCGCCGCGCCGACGGCATCGAGCTGCGCGTGCATCCGGCGCTGGTGCCGGCCGAGCGCCTGCTGGCCAACGTCGAAGGCGCGATGAACGCGGTGCTGGTCAAGGGCGACGCCGTCGGCCCGACGCTGTACTACGGCCAGGGCGCCGGCGAAGAGCCGACCGCCTCGGCGGTGGTGGCCGACCTGGTCGACGTGACCCGCCTGCACACCGCCGATCCGGGCAACCGCGTGCCGCACCTGGCGTTCCAGCCGGACGCCATGGCCGACACGCCGATCCTGCCGATCGAGCAGGTCAGCACGTCGTACTACCTGCGCCTGCGCGTGGACGACCAGCCGGGCGTGCTGGCCGACATCGCGCGCCTCCTGGCCGACCGCTCCATCTCGATCGGCTCGATGATCCAGCAGCCCTCGCACATCGGCGGCGCGGACATCATCTTCCTGACGCATGAAGCGGTGGAAGGCAACGTCAACCAGGCCATCGAGCGCATCGAGGCCTTGCCCTTTGTCCGTTCCAAGGTCACGCGCCTGCGCGTGGAGCATTTGGTATGAGGGCCCACCCCCGAAGCGCCTGCGGCGCTTCCCCCTCAAGGGGGCGCCGGCGGCGGCCCGGCGGAGCCGGCTCCGCGCGGCCTGGCTTGGCTGGATGCCGTGCATTGTGGAGTTTCTGATATGAAATACATCTCGACCCGTGGGGGCATGGCGCCCCTGCCGTTTTCCGACATCCTGCTCGAAGGGCTGGCGCCGGACGGCGGCCTGGCCGTGCCGGAACAGTTGCCGCAGATTTCGGCCGAGACGCTGGAATCGTGGCGCGGCCTGTCGTACGCCGACCTGGCGTTCGAAGTGCTGTCGCGCTTTGCCACCGACATCCCGGCCGAGGACCTGCGCCGCCTGACCCGCGCCGCCTACACCCCGCAGATCTTCAACAGCGAAGACATCGTCCCGCTGCGTCCGCTGAACGACGGCCTGTCGCTGCTGGGGCTGTCCGAAGGCCCGACGCTGGCCTTCAAGGACATGGCCATGCAGTTCCTGGGCCAGGTGTTCGAGTACGTGCTGACCCAACGCGGCACCACGCTCAACATCGTCGGCGCCACCTCCGGCGACACCGGTTCGGCGGCCGAATACGCGCTGCGCGGCAAACGCGGCGTGGCCGTGTTCATGCTGTCGCCGCACGGCCGCATGAGCGCGTTCCAGCGCGCCCAGATGTACTCGCTGCAGGACGAGAACATCCACAACATCGCGGTGCGCGGCGTGTTCGACGAAGCCCAGGACATCGTCAAGGCGCTGGCCGGCGACCTGGCTTTCAAGGCCAAGTACCGCCTGGGCGCGGTCAACTCGATCAACTGGGCGCGCATCGCCGCCCAGGTGGTGTACTACTTCCACGGCTGGCTGCGCGCCACCGACAAGCCGGGCCAGCAGGTCTCGTTCACGGTGCCCTCGGGCAACTTCGGCAACATCCTGTCGGGCCACATCGCCCGCGGCATGGGCCTGCCGGTGCGCCGCCTGGTGCTGGCCACCAACGAGAACAACGTGCTGGAAGAGTTCTTCCGCACTGGCATCTACCGTCCGCGCCCGGCCGAACAGACCTACGCCACCTCCAGCCCGTCGATGGACATTTCGCGCGCCTCGAACTTCGAGCGCTTCGTGTTCGACCTGGTGGGCCGCGACGCCGGCCGCGTCAAGGCGCTGTGGGCCGACATGGCGCGCGATGGTTTCTTCGACCTGTCGGCGCTCAAGCCGCAATTCGAGGCGCAGTACGGCTTCGTCTCGGGCGCCAGCACGCACGAAGACCGCCTGGCCACCATCCGTTCGCTCTACGACGAGACCGGCGTGCTGGTCGATCCGCACACCGCCGACGGCGTCAAGGTCGCGCGCGAGCACGTCGAACCCGGCGTGCCGATGCTGGTTCTGGAAACCGCCTTGCCGGCCAAGTTCTCGGAAACCATCGAGGCCGCGCTGGGCCGTCCGGCCACGCCGCCGGGCAACCTGGCCAACCTGGAATCCTTGCCGCAGCGCGTCGAAGTCATGGACTGCGATGCCGCCGCCGTGCGCCGCTACATCGAGGCGCACGCCAAGGTGTAAAGGCAGCTTGCGGTTGTATGGGGTTGCAACCCCTCGCCGGTGTGAACCGCGAGGGGTTTTTTACGTTCATACGCATTTTGGCCACATGCCGTCACTTTTTCCGGGCGGTCATCCGATAAAGTGAATTCACCATTCACAATCGGAGAACACGCCCATGAATCTGAAGACCATGACGTTGGCCCTGGTGGTGACCGGAGTAGGGGTGCTGGCCGGATGCTCGTCGCCCTCGGTTATTCAGCAACGGGACGGGACCTCGACCGTGACGCCCGACGAGCCGACCTACGACAAGAAGTCCGGCATGTACGAGTACGACAAGGACGGCAAGAAGGTCCAGATCAACAAGGACGACGTGAAGTCCATCGAAGAGGTCAAGTAACCCCTTCGCGGGATCTGGATGAAAAAAGCCCCGGCTCATGCCGGGGCTTTTCGTTTGGCCGCGTGCGTGGCTTACTTGCCCGCGTCCTCGGCGTGGTAGCGGCCCACGCGCTCGACTTCGTTCTTCGAGCCCAGGATCACGCTGACGCGCTGGTGCAGCTTTTCCGGCTGGATGTCCATGATGCGCTGGGTGCCGTTGATGGAGGCGCCGCCGGCCTGTTCGATGAGGAAGCTCATGGGGTTGGCTTCGTACATCAGGCGCAGCTTGCCGGCCTTGCCCGGTTCGCGCGCGTCCCAGGGGTACATGAAGATGCCGCCGCGGGTCAGGATGCGATGCACGTCGGCCACCATCGAGGCGATCCAGCGCATGTTGTAGTCCTTGCCCAGGGGGCCGGTGGAGCCGGCCAGGCAGTCGTCGATGTAGCGCTTGACCGGGGCGGCCCAGTGGCGCATGTTCGACATGTTGATGGCGAATTCCTTGGTGTCCTCCGGCACGCGGATGTTCTCGTGGGTCAGCACCCACGAGCCCATTTCGCGGTCCAGCGTGAAGCCGACCACGCCGTTGCCGATGGTCAGCACCAGCATGGTCTGCGGGCCGTAGACGGCATAGCCGGCCACCACCTGCTTGTTGCCCGGTTGCAGGAAGTCGGCTTCACAGACCGGCGCGCCCGACACGTTGTGAGGAGCGTGCAGCACCGAGAAGATGGTGCCGATCGACACGTTCACGTCGATGTTCGACGAGCCGTCCAGCGGATCGAACAGCAGCAGGTATTCGCCCTTGGGGTAGCGGTTCGGAATCAGGTGGATGGTCTCCATCTCTTCCGAAGCCATGGCCGCAAGATGGCCGCCCCATTCGTTGGCTTCGAGCAGGATCTCGTTGGACAGCACGTCCAGCTTCTTCTGCACTTCGCCCTGCACGTTCTCGCTTTCGAGGCTGCCCAGGACGCCGCCGAGCGCGCCCTTGCTGACCGCGTGGCTGATCGCCTTGCAGGCGCGCGCCACGACTTCGATGAGCAGCCGCACTTCGGGGGCCAGGGCCTGCGCGGAGCGTTGCTGCTCCACCAGGTATTGGGTAAGTGTTTTACGTTTCAAGAGGTTCTCCCTATGCTGCGAATTCTAAAGCCTTGGATACGATTTCCTGCACGTTGCGCGACAGCCCCTCGTGGCCGCGCACCCGCTGCAGGGCTTCCTGCATGGGGCCGCGCAGGGCGGGCACGTAGCGCGACCAGTTGTCCAGGGCGCGCGCCAGGCGCGCCGCGATTTCGGGGTTGAGCGCATCCAGCGCCAGCACCTGCTCGGCCCAGAAGGCGTAGCCCGATCCATCCGGATGGTGCATGCCGCGGGCGTTGTTCAGGCAGAACTGGAAAATCAGCGCGCGCGCCCGGTTGGGATTGCGCAGCGTGAATGCCGGGTGCGTCATCAGCTCGCGCGCGGTTTGCACCGTGGTGTAGCGCGCCGCGGCCTGCAACGCGAACCACTTGTCCACCACCAGCGCGTTGTCGCGCCACTTGTCGTAGAACGCGGCCAGCGCCTGTTGCGGAAAATCGCCCTGGCCGTAGTTGATCAGGGCCGACAGCGCCGCCATGCTGTCGGTCATGTTGCCGGCGTGCTCGTATTGCTGCTCGGCCAGGCGCTGCGCCTCGTGCTCGCCGGCGGCCATCAGATGGCTGAGCGCCAGGTTCTTCATCGCGCGCTTGCCGGCCGGCACTGGCGCGGGGCTGTATGCGCCCGGCGTCTGGTTGTCATCGAAGGCCTGGCGGAATTCGGCCGCCAACTGCCGGCCCAGCTCGGCGCGCAGGAAGTCGCGCGCCACCGCCAGCGCCGGCGGATCGACGGCCTGCATGCGTTCGGCCAGCGTCTTTTCCGACGGCAGCGCCAGGGCGCGGGCGCGGTAGGCGGCATCCAGCGCCGGGTCGGTCAACAGCGCGCGCCAGGCGGCGATGAAGGCCGGGTCGACGTGCAGCGTGCGGCCGGCCTGGCGCGCCTCGGCCAGCGCCAGGATCTGGCGGGTGGCCAGTTCCTGGCCGGCTTCCCAGCGCGCGAAGGGGTTGCCGTCGTGGGCCGACAGCAGCGCCAGTTCCTCGTCGCTCCAGTCGTAATCGACGATCACCGGCGCGGAAAAATCGCGCAGCAGCGAAGGCACTGGCATCTCGTCGATGCCGTCGAAATGCCATTGCTGGGTTTGCGTGGTCAGCTCCAGCAGCGCCGTGTCACGCTCCGCGCCGTCGAGCCGCAGGGGCAGGGCGCGGCCATTGCGGTCCAGCAGGCCGATGGCGAACGGGATGTGGTACGGCGCCTTGACGAAGCCGGCGGGGGCCTTCTTCTCGACGCCGACCGGCTGGCATTCCTGCGACAGCGTCACGGTGCAGCGGCGCGCCGCGGCGTCGTGCGTCAGCTTGACCGTCACGCGCGGCGTGCCCGCCTGGCGGTACCAGTTGCGGAACACCGACAGATCACGGCCCGGGTGCTGGCGCGTGTAGACCGATTCCATGGCGGCGACGAAGTCGTCGCAGGTCACGGCCTGGCCGTCGTGGCGGCGGAAATACTCGTCCATGCCGGCGCGAAAGCCCGCCTCGCCCAGCAGCGTGTGCTGCATGCGGATGACCTCGGCGCCTTTCTCGTACACCGTGGCGGTATAGAAATTGCCGATTTCCTGGTAGCTGTCGGGGCGGATCGGGTGGGCCATCGGGCCCGCGTCCTCGGGGAACTGCGCCGCGCGCAGCGTCACCACGTCGTCGATGCGCTTGACCGCGCGGGCGCTGGCGGCAGCGGCCTCGTCCATGTCCTGCGCCATCATGTCGGCGCTGAATTCCTGGTCGCGGAAGACCGTCAGGCCTTCCTTCAGGCTCAACTGGAACCAGTCGCGGCAGGTGACGCGGTTGCCGGTCCAGTTGTGGAAGTACTCGTGGCCGATGACCGATTCGATGCCTTCGTAGTTGGCGTCCGTGGCGGTATCCGCGTCGGCCAGCACGTAGGCGGCATTGAAAATGTTCAGGCCCTTGTTCTCCATCGCGCCCATGTTGAAGTCATGGACGGCCACCACCATGAAGCGGTCCAGGTCGAGTTCCAGGCCGAAGCGGGTTTCGTCCCAGCGCAGCGCGCGCACCAGGGAATCCAGCGCCCATTCGGTCTTGGTCTCGGCGCCCGGGTCGCTGTAGACCTGCAACAACACGTCGCGGCCGCTGGCGGTCTTGACCGTGGTTTCGCGGTGGGTGAGGTTGCCGCCCACCAGGGCGAACAGGTAGCAGGGCTTGGGGAACGGATCTTCCCATTCGACCTCGTTGCGGCCGTCGGGCAATTGGCGCGAGGCCACCAGGTTGCCGTTGGACAGCAGTACCGGGTAAGCCGGCGCGGCGCGCAAGGTCACGCGATAGCGCGACATGACGTCGGGACGGTCGGCGAACCAGGTGATGCGGCGAAAGCCCTCGGCCTCGCATTGCGTGAAGAAATTGCCGCCCGAAACGTACAGGCCCATCAGCGTGGAGTTGGCCGAGGGTTTGCAGCGGCTGACGATCTCGATGGTGGCCTCGGCGGGCAGGCCGTACAGCGCCAGGCTGTGTTCGGACAGGCGGTAGCGGTCGGGTGGCAGCGCCTGGCCATCCACCGCTACCGAAACGAGTTCCAGCTCTTCGCCATCGAGCACCAGCGCGGCGTCGGCGCTGGCCTCGGCTTTGCGCCGGACCTGCATGACGCAGCGGACTTCGGTGCTGTCGGGCGCGAGATCGAAGGCGAGGGAAACCTGCGGGATGTCGTAGGGGTAGGGCTGGTAATCCTTGCGGTATACGGTAACGGGCGTGTCGGTGCGCATGGGATTGCAGTCCTGTATGAACGAGAGTCCTATTGTAGTGGCTGGGTCGGCGGGCGCAGGGCTGCAAGGCGTCGCAAGGCGTAAACTTTCCACGGGCCGCGCGGTCCAAGCTCAGTATGATGGGCGCCGTTGCGCGCGATGAGGAGTTGCAAATGTTCCGTTCTTTCCCGTTCAATACCGGCCGCTGGGCGGCCGTCCTGGCCGTATTCGGGGCACTGGTGCTGAGCGGATGCGCCACCCCCACCGTATCGGCGCGCGTCACCTCGTTCCAGCAATGGCCTGCCGGGGTCGAAGGCCAGACTTACCAATTCGTGCCGGCCGAGCCGTCGCAGGCCAATAACCTCGAATACCAGTCCTACCAGGACATGGTTCGCGCCGGTATCGGCGCCACCGGACTGGTGGAAGCCCAGGGCGGCGCCAAGGCCCGTTTCAATGTCTCGTTCCGTTATGGCACGACGCAGACGCAGGTCATGGTGCGGCGCCCGTACGATCCGTATTTCAATGGCGGTTACGGTTATGGCGGTTTCTACGGCCCGCGTCCCTGGGGCGGTTACTACGGCTACTGGGGTCCCGAATGGGTCGACGTGCCCGTGGTGGCCCAGCGCAATACGCTCACGCTGCAGATCCACGACAGCCAGCGGGGCGGGGCCGAAGTCTATCGGTCCAGCGCTTTCATACTCAGCGAGCAGGACAATTTCATGCGCATGATGCCCTATCTGGTTCGTGCAATATTTGACAACTTTCCAGGAAATAATGGCGCCGAGCGCGAAATCCAATTCCCGGTTCAGTAAATTTCAGCAGCCCGCAAGGGTTGTTCGAAAATAAAAAAGGCGCACCATTTTGGTGCGCCTTTATTTTTCTTACTGAAAGATAGGTTTTATTCTTTGATAAGAAAACTGTCGCGCGTGGCCCCCGCGGCTTCTTCCGCGGCGAGCCAGCGAGGCGCCTTGCCGCGGCCGCTCCAGGTCTCCCCGGTCTGGGGATGACGGTACTTGGGCGCAACGGCGCGTTTGGCGGCGTTGGCGGGGCGGGCGGCGGCGCCGGTCTTGCGGCGACCACCGCTGCTGGCGGTGCGAACGGATTTGCCAGCACCAAAGGCGGCGGCAATTTCTTCGGGCGTGATGTCGTACTCGCGCATCGAGGTGATGATCGAAGCGATCACCGGCTTGCGACGCTTGGTCTGGAGGACTTCAGCCTTCTTTTGGAGCTTGTTGATTTCCTTTTCGATCTTTGCTTGCAGAGCTGCGTAGGTTTCTCGGGCCATGGTTATTCCTGATTATGGAACTGCTTTAATCGCCGGCGGAGTTATGTTTATTTGTTGTGCCTCGCATAATACAGAAGTTACCGAGCCATTGCCGCAGTTTCGGACTAATTACTTTGTATCAAAACCGCCTGAGAGCGTTCAGTCTTGCGGCTTCCGGCCTGGAACAAGTATTGGGAATGATATTCCCAAATTTGGGACTAATTGAAACAAGATAGTCTTTGGTTCACAGGGCGGACGAATGCCGCCGGTCGGGCGCCGAATTGCACGGTTTTGTTTCACGAAGCGAGCGGATGGGAAGGGAATCGGTATTTTTCGCGGTAACGGAACACGCCTGGCCAGGGTTTGGCAAACTCCGCGGATGAAGAATGCGCGCGGCAAATCAGTGGTAGGACGACATGGATACCGTGGCATATTCGCGGGATTTGGCCAGGGTATGCGGATTTTCATTCCCATCCTGCGAGAATGGTATGCGTGCCCGTTGCGCCGTGTATTTTCCCGGGTGTTCATTTTGTCGTTGGGTTGTATGACAAGTTTTTGATCCAAGCGCGGCAGGCCGATTTGGCGCGTCCGGACGGCGACGGAGCCGCCGGCGTCCGGGTCGTGCCGGGGGCTTTCTTATTTTGTGCCGCGATTCCGCAACAGTTTGGGAACAGTCCCCAATTGGTTAACTTGATAGACAATATTCGCGGCCCGGGACGCCGGACCCGTGTCGGCGTTACGATAGAGGCTTGCGTGTCACGGCTGCCGCGTTTTCCGCGCCTGCGCCCCCAAACAGAGTCCTATGAAAATCATCGATCCCGCTATTGCATCCCTGGCCACCGCCAAATCGCTGTTGCTCGACCCCTGGGGGCTGACCGAGGCCGACATGGCGCGCGCGCTCGGCGAAATCTTCACCCACAAGGTCGACTATGCCGACCTGTACTTCCAATACACCCGCAGCGAAGGCTGGAGCCTGGAAGAGGGCATCGTCAAGACCGGCAGCTTCTCCATCAGCCAGGGCGTCGGCGTGCGCGCCGTGAGTGGCGAGAAAACCGCGTTTGCCTATTCCGATTCGCTGTCGCCCGAGGCGCTGCTGTCGTCGGCCCACGCGGTGCGCGGCATCGCCCGCCGCGGCGCCGGCAAGGTCAAGGTCGCGGCGCAGGTCGAAGCCGAGATGGGCCGCAGCCTGTATGCGGACATCGATCCGGTGGCCACGCTGAGCGCCCCCGAGAAGGTCGCCTTGCTTGAACGCATCGAACGCATGGCGCGGGCCCGCGACCCGCATGTGATCCAGGTCATGGCCGGCCTGGGCGCCGAGTACGACGTGGTGCTGGTAGCCGGCAGCGATGGCCGCCTGGCCGCCGACGTGCGCCCGCTGGTGCGCCTGTCGCTGACCGTGATCGCCGAGCGCAACGGCCGGCGCGAAATGGGCCATGCGGGCGGCGGCGGCCGGCTGGGGCTGGCATATTTCACCGACGAAATGCTGCAGGGCTACGTCGAGCGCGCCGTGCACGAAGCCATGGTCAACCTGGAAGCCCGTCCCGCGCCCGCGGGCGAAATGACGGTGGTGCTGGGGTCGGGCTGGCCCGGCATCCTGCTGCACGAAGCGGTCGGCCATGGCCTGGAAGGCGACTTCAACCGCAAGGGCTCCAGCGTGTTCTCGGGCCGTATCGGTGAACGCGTCGCGTCCAAGGGCGTGACCGTGGTCGACGACGGCACCATCCCCGACCGCCGCGGTTCGCTCAACATCGACGATGAGGGCAACGCCACCCAGCGCAACGTCCTGATCGAAGACGGCATCCTGCGCGGCTACATGCAGGACACCCTGAATGCGCGACTGATGAAGACCGCGGCCACCGGCAACGGCCGCCGCGAATCGTTCGCGCACCTGCCGATGCCGCGCATGACCAACACCTACATGCTGGCCGGCGACAAGGCGCCAGAGGAAATCATCTCGTCCGTCAAGCGCGGCCTGTACGCGGTCAATTTCGGCGGCGGCCAGGTCGACATCACCAACGGCAAGTTCGTGTTCTCGGCCTCCGAGGCCTACATGATCGAGGACGGCAAGGTGACGTATCCGGTCAAGGGCGCCACGCTGATCGGCAACGGCCCCGATGCCATGACCCGCGTCACCATGATCGGCGACGACCTGAAACTGGATTCGGGCGTGGGCACCTGCGGCAAGGATGGCCAGAGCGTGCCGGTGGGCGTGGGCATGCCGACCGTCCGCATGGAAGGCCTGACGGTGGGCGGCACCGCGTGAAATGGGGCGCCGTCCGCCGCTGAAATCCGGCGTGACGGCTCCAAAATTTTGTGCTAGAGTCTTTTCCCATGAAATTCGCGTCCCCCGCCTTTTACTTTTACTTTTATGGTTTTCTGAAGCCGCTGGCGGAGGAAGGGACGCGCTCAATCTGAAGTTTGGAAAGAATCCCCCCAAAAAAGCCGCCAGCGAACTGGCGGCTTTTTTTGTGCCGTCAGCTTGAGGAACACCCCGGGACCGATCCCGGTGGCGGGAAACCCAGGAGCAGTACCGTGTCACACAATACCGACGACCTTCGCATCCGAGAAATCAAAGAGCTGAATCCGCCCGCGCACGTGATGCGCGAGTTCGCCTGCACCAAAGAGGCCTCCGACACCGTGTTCGCCGCCCGCCAGTCGATGCACCGCATCCTGCATGGCATGGACGACCGCATGATCGTCGTGATCGGCCCGTGTTCGATCCACGACACCCGCGCGGCGATCGAATACGCGAAACGGCTCAAGCCGGTGCGCGACCGTCTGAGCGCGGATCTGGAAATCGTCATGCGCGTGTATTTCGAGAAGCCGCGCACCACGGTCGGTTGGAAAGGCCTGATCAACGATCCGGACCTGGACGGCAGCTTCGACATCAACAAGGGCGTGCGCGTGGCGCGCGAACTGCTGCTGGGCATCAACAGCCTGGGCCTGCCGGCGGGGTGCGAGTTCCTGGACATGATTACGCCGCAATACATTGCGGACCTGGTTTCCTGGGGGGCGATCGGGGCGCGCACGACGGAGAGCCAGGTGCATCGCGAACTGGCGTCCGGATTGTCGTGTCCGGTGGGTTTCAAGAATGGCACCGACGGCAATGTGAAGATCGCGGTCGATGCGATCAAGGCGGCGTCGCAGCCGCACCACTTCCTGTCGGTGACCAAGGGCGGGCATTCGGCCATCGTCTCGACGGCGGGCAACGAAGACTGTCACGTCATCCTGCGGGGCGGCAAGACGCCGAACTACGATGCCGCCAGCGTCGACGCGGCCTGCCAGGACATGTCCAAGGCCGGCCTGGCGCAACGCGTGATGGTCGATGCCAGCCACGCCAACAGCAGCAAGAAGCCCGAGAACCAGCCGCTGGTGATCGAGGACGTGGCGCGCCAGATGGAAGCCGGCGACGCGCGCCTGGTCGGCGTGATGGTCGAAAGCCACCTGCTGGGCGGCCGCCAGGACATGGTGCCGGGCACGCCGCTGGTCTACGGCCAGAGCATCACCGACGGCTGCATCGACTGGGATGCGTCGGTGGCCGTGCTCGAGCGCCTGGCCCATGCCGTGCGTGAACGCCGCCGCGTCGCGCTGACCTCCGGCAAATAAGGCAGGATTGCCGCAAGCCGCCGCGGGCGGCGGTTTGCGGCGCAGCAAGGCGGGCGGCGTAGAATAGCCGGATTACCCAACCCGAGAATCCGCTGATCATGAATGCTCCCCTGCACGCTGAATCGCTGCGCCGCGCGGTGCCGGCCGCCTGTCTCGAGGCCCTGCGCGCCCGCTTTGGCGATCGTTTCTCCGAGTCTTCCGCGGTGCGCGAGCACCACGGCCGCGATGAATCGCCGTATCCGGCGATGCTGCCCGACGCCGTCGTCTTCGCCCAGAGCACCGAGGAAGTCGCCGAGGTCGCCAGGCTGTGCAACGAACACCGCGTGCCGCTGATTCCCTATGGCGCGGGTTCGTCGCTGGAAGGCCACATCCTGGCGATCCAGGGCGGCATCAGCCTGGACCTGTCGCAGATGAACAAGGTGCTGGCCGTCAACGCCGAAGACCTGACCGCGACGGTGCAGGCGGGCGTGCTGCGCAAGCAGCTCAATGAAGAGATCCGCAGCACCGGCCTGTTCTTCCCGATCGATCCGGGCGCCGACGCCAGCCTGGGCGGCATGGCCGCCACGCGCGCCTCCGGCACCAACGCGGTGCGCTACGGCACCATGCGCGAAAACGTCATGTCGCTGACCGTGGTCACCGCCGACGGCCGCATCGTGCGCACCGCCGGCCGCGCCCGCAAGTCGTCGGCCGGCTACGACCTGACCCGCATCTTCGTCGGCAGCGAAGGCACGCTCGGCATCATCACCGAAGTGACGGTGCGCCTGTATCCGCAGCCCGAGGCCGTGTCGGCCGCGGTCTGCAACTTCCCCACGCTCGACGCCGCGGTGCAAAGCGTGATCGAGATCATCCAGATGGGCGTGCCGGTGGCGCGTGTCGAGTTCATGGACGCGGCCAGCGTGCGCGCCGTCAACCTGCACAGCAAGCTGACGCTGCGCGAGACGCCGCTGCTGGTGTTCGAATTCCACGGCAGTCCGGCGGGCGTGCAGGAGCAGGCCGAGACCGTGCAGGCCATCACCGCCGAGCATGGCGGCATGGACTTCGAATGGGCCGAGCGCCCCGAGGACCGCAGCCGCCTGTGGACCGCGCGCCACAATGCCTACTTCGCCGGCCTGCAGCTGCGTCCGGGATGCCGCGCCAGCACCACCGACGTGTGCGTGCCGATTTCGCGCCTGGCCGATTGCGTGCGCGACACCGTCGAGGAACTGGACCGGGCCAGCTTCCCGTACACCATCGTCGGCCACGTCGGCGACGGCAATTTCCACGTGCTGATGTTGCTGGACGCCGACAGCGAACGCGAATGGCAGGAGTCGGAAACCATCAACCACAACCTGGTGCGGCGCGCGATCGCCGCCGACGGCACCTGCACCGGCGAACACGGCGTCGGCCTGCACAAGATGCAGTTCATGGCCGAAGAGCACGGTGACGACGCGCTGGACCTGATGCGCAGCCTCAAGCATGCGTTCGATCCGAACAACATCCTGAACCCGGGCAAGATCGTGTCCTGGTGAGTCGTCCCAAGGGGCGCAGGTGAAGGCCGGCGGGGCGACCCGCCGGTTTTTTTTCGTCCAGCGGAACCGGCGACGGGCATGGCCGAGAGGCATTCCCAATGGATGGGAATGAAGCGGGCGCCTGGGCCGGCAACGTCCATGTCCATTCGGCGCGCAGGGACTTTACGGCTGGTTACGTCTGTGCGCCCTTGTGGCCGGCGGATGTACGCAGGATGCGGGTAAATCCCGGCCTGCGTCCAATCTGCGGTCGCGCTATTGTTGCGCTCATGAATTCACTGGTCGAAACCGGCCTGGCTCAAGCGCAGGCGCCTTATTCGTTGCAGCAACTCGTCGAGGCGTTGTCGGCCGCGCTGCCGTCGCATTGCGTGCTGTTTCGTGAAGAGGACACGCGTCCCTACGAATGCGACGGCCTGTCGCTGTACCGCGCGCTGCCGGCGGTAGTGGCCCTGCCCGAGAGCGAAGAGCAGGTGCAGGCCGTGATGCGCATCTGCAAGCGCCTGAATGCCCCGGTGGTCGCGCGCGGCGCCGGCACCGGCCTGTCGGGCGGCGCCATGCCGCACAGCCAGGGCGTGCTGCTGGGCCTGTCCAAATTCAATCGCATCAAGCATATCGACCTGGCCAGCGCGACCGCGGTGGTCGAGCCCGGTGTGCGCAACCTGGCCATTTCGGAGGCCGCGGCGCCCTATGGGCTGTACTACGCGCCGGATCCTTCCAGCCAGATCGCCTGTTCGATCGGCGGCAACGTCGCCGAGAATTCGGGCGGCGTGCATTGCCTGAAGTACGGCCTGACCGTGCACAACGTGCTGCGGGTGCGCATGGTCACCATCGACGGCGACGTGGTGGAACTGGGTTCCGAGGCGCCGGACGCGCCGGGACTGGATCTGCTGTCGGTATTCATCGGCTCGGAAGGCATGCTGGGGGTGGTGACCGAAGTGACGGTCAAGCTGATTCCCAAGCCGGCCTGCGCCCAGGTCGTGATGGCCAGTTTTTCCAGTGTCGAGGCCGCGGGCAACGCGGTGACGCAGGTGATCGCCGACGGCATCATTCCCGCCGGGCTCGAGATGATGGACCGGCGCGCCACGCACATGGTCGAACCCTTCGTGCGCGCCGGCTACGACATGGACGCGCAGGCCATCCTGCTGTGCGAATCCGACGGCACGCCGGAGGAAGTGGCGCACGAGATCGCGCGCATGGAAGCCATCTTCCGCGCGGCCGGGTCCACCCGCTGCCAGGTGTCGGCCTCGGAGGCCGAGCGGCTCAAATTCTGGGCGGGGCGCAAGAACGCGTTTCCCGCCGCCGGGCGCGTGTCGCCCGATTACTACTGCATGGACGGCACGATTCCGCGCCGTCATCTCGCCCGGGTGCTGGGCGCCATCGAGCAAATGGAAGACGAGTTCGGCCTGCGTTGCGCCAACGTGTTCCATGCGGGCGATGGCAACCTGCATCCGTTGATCCTGTTCGATTCGAATAAACCGGACGAAGTGGAGCGCGCCGAGAAATTCGGCGCGGCCATACTCGAACTGTGCGTGCAGGTGGGAGGAACCGTGACTGGAGAGCACGGTGTGGGAATGGAGAAAATAAATCAAATGTGCGTGCAATTCTCTCGCGAAGAACTCGACGCGTTCCTGGCGGTCAAGCGGGCATTCGATCCGCCGTGCCTGCTCAATCCCGAAAAGGTCATACCTACGCTGGCCCGCTGCGCTGAATACGGCAAGATGCATGTACATGCGGGCGAGCTGCGCTTCCCGGATCTCGCACGCTTCTAGGACGTCTCCCTTATGGATTTCGTCCTGTCGGAATTGTGCGACCAGGTCATGACGGCTCGCGCCGGTCACAAGCCGCTGTTCGTCATGGGCGGCGGCAGCAAGGCGTTCTACGGCAACTACCGGCCGGTGACGCCGCAGGATGGCCATTGCCTGCTGGACATGACCCCGTATCGCGGCATCGTCAGCTATCACCCGTCGGAACTGGTGGTGACGGTCAGGGCCGGCACGCCGCTGGCGGAGCTGGAGGCGGCGCTGGCCGAGCACGGCCAGATGCTGGCCTTCGAACCCCCGCATTTCTCGCCCGCCGCCACCATCGGCGGCTGCGTGGCCGCGGGACTGTCGGGGCCGCGCCGCATGAGCGCCGGCGCCTTGCGCGACTTCGTGCTGGGCGCGCAGCTGCTGGATTCCGACGGCCGGGTGCTGTCGTTCGGCGGCGAGGTCATGAAAAACGTGGCCGGCTACGATGTGTCGCGGTTGCTGGCAGGTTCGCATGGCATCTTCGGCGCGATCCTCGAAGTGTCGCTCAAGGTCGTGCCTCGGCCGATGGAAGAACTGACGCTGGCGTTGCCGGCGACGCAGGCCCAGGCCCTGGCCAGCTTCGCGCTGTGGCGCGGCAAGCCCTTGCCGATTTCGGCGACCAGCTGGGTGGGCGGTGCCGACGAGGAAGGCCAGATGCACGTGCGCCTGTCGGGCGCGCGGCAGGTGATCGGCGGGGATCCGCTGGCGCCGGGGGCGGCGCAAGCCTGGTGGACCGGCTTGCGTGAACAGACCCATGCCTTCTTCGCGCCCGGCCAGCCGCTCTGGCGGCTGGCCTTGCCGCCCACCGCGGCCGCGGTGGGCAGCGGACAGGCCCTGGTGGAGTGGGGCGGCGGCCAGCGCTGGCTGTCGGGCGCGCAGGATGCCGCCGAGCTGCGCGAACTGGCGCAACGGTTGGGCGGCCATGCGACGCTGTTCCGTACGGCAGGCACGCGGCCGCCGACCGACGGCGTGTTCCATCCGCTGTCGCCGGGCGTGGCGCTGATTACGCGCCGCCTCAAGCAAGAACTCGATCCGGCGGGGCTGTTCAATCCCGGCCGGCTGGTCCTGGAGCTATAGGCATCATGCAAACCAATCTGGCAGCCTGGGCCCGCGATACCGACCTGGGCAAAGAGGCCGACGCGATCCTGCGGCGCTGCGTGCACTGCGGCTTCTGCACCGCCACCTGTCCCACCTACCAGGTGCTGGGCGATGAACTGGACAGCCCGCGCGGCCGCATCTACCTGATCAAGCAGGTGCTGGAAGGCGCCGAACCGACGCAGTCGACCCAGCAGCACCTGGATCGCTGCCTGACCTGCCGCAATTGCGAAACCACTTGCCCGTCGGGCGTGGAATATGGGCATCTGGTGGACATCGGCCGCCAGATCGTCGAGGAGCGGGTGCCGCGGCCGTGGGCCGAGAAGGCCAAGCGCAAGATGCTGCGCCGGGCCATGCTGTCGCCGCTGTTCGGGCCCGCCATGCGGGCGGGCCAGGCCGTGCGCGGGCTGTTGCCCGAGGCGCTCAAGCGCAAGGTGCCGGAACGGCGTCCCGCTGGCGCGCTCCCGCAAGTGGCCGGGCACGGCCGCCAGGTGCTGATGCTCGCCGGCTGCGTGCAGCCGTCGATGATGCCGACGATCGACGCCGCCACCATCCGCGTGCTGGATGCCATCGGCATCGGCGCGCGCATTGCCCCGGGCGCCGGCTGCTGCGGCGCCGCCAGCTTTCACCTGGACGCGCAGGCGGCCGCGCTCGACCAGATGCGCGCCAACATCGACGCGTGGTGGCCGCTAGTGAAGGATGGCGGGATCGAAGCCATCGTCATGAATGCGTCGGGTTGCGGCGCCATGGTCAAGGAGTATGCGCATCACCTGCGCCATGATCCCGCCTACGCCCAGCGGGCGGCGGACATCGTGGCGCTGGTCAAGGACGTGGCGGAAATCGTGGCGCCGCACGCGGCGCAACTGCGCCAGCGGCTGGCGGGCAAGGGCGCGCGGGCATCGTTCCACCCGCCATGCACCCTGCAGCACTGGCAGGGACTGCGGCCGTTGTCGGAACGATTGCTGGTCGAGTTGGGGTTCGAGTTGCAGCCGTTTGCGGAGCAGCACCTGTGCTGCGGCTCGGCGGGCGCGTATTCAGTGCTGAATCCCGAAATCGCGTTGGCGCTGCGCGACCGCAAGCTGGCCGCGATCGCGCCGGCCGCGCCGGACGTGATCCTGTCGGCCAATATCGGCTGCATCGGGCACTTGCAGAGCGGCACCAGCACGCCGGTGCGGCACTGGATCGAAGTGGTGGACGAGCAACTGGCGCCGGCCTGATCGCGCGGACGTTGCCGCGGACATTGGGCGCGCGGCCGCAGCCTGGCAGGAAGCGGCCCCGCGGATGCGCATGCGCATCGCGAGGCCACGCGCATCACTCCACGGCCTTGACCATGTCTTCCAGCACCTTCTTGGCGTCGCCGAAGACCATCATGGTGCGGTCCATGTAGAACAGTTCGTTGTCCAGGCCGGCGTAGCCGGAGGCCATCGAGCGCTTGTTCACGATCACGGTGCGGGCCTTGTAGGCTTCCAGGATCGGCATGCCGGCGATCGGCGACTTGGGGTCGTTCTTGGCCGCCGGGTTGACCACGTCGTTGGCGCCCAGCACCAGCACCACGTCGGTCTGGCCGAATTCGCTGTTGATGTCTTCCATTTCGAAGACCTGGTCGTAGGGCACCTCGGCCTCGGCCAGCAGCACGTTCATGTGCCCTGGCATGCGCCCCGCCACCGGGTGGATGGCGTACTTGACCGTCACGCCGCGTTCGGTGAGTTTTTCGGCCAGTTCCTTGAGCGCGTGCTGAGCGCGCGCCACCGCCAGGCCGTAGCCCGGCACGATGGTGACGCTTTCGGCGTTGGTCATCAGGAACGCGGCGTCGTCGGGGCTGCCCGACTTGACGCTGCGCTGCTGGCCGCCCCCAGCCGCCGCGGCCTCGCCCGCCTGGCCGCCGAAGCCGCCCAGGATGACGTTGAAGAACGAGCGGTTCATCGCCTTGCACATGATGTACGAGAGGATGGCGCCGGACGAGCCCACCAGCGAGCCGGCGATGATCAGCATCGGGTTGTTGAGCGAGAAGCCGATGCCGGCCGCCGCCCAGCCCGAATAGCTGTTCAGCATCGACACCACCACCGGCATGTCGGCGCCGCCGATCGGGATGATGATCAGCACCCCCAGCACGAAGGCGATCAGCGTCATGATGACGAACGGCGTCCACGCCTGCGTCAGCATGAACCACACGCCCATCGCCAGCATCAGCAGCGCGAGCGCCAGGTTCAGCATGTGCTGGCCAGCGAACACCACGGGTGCGCCCTGGAACAGCCGGAACTTGTATTTGCCCGACAGCTTGCCGAAGGCGATCACCGAACCCGAGAAGGTGATGGCGCCGACGAAAGTGCCGATGAACAGCTCGAAGCGGTTGCCGGTGGGGATCAGCGTGCCGGCGGCGACGATGCCGAAGGCGTGCGGCTCGGCCACCACGGCCACGGCGATGGCGACCGCCGCCAGGCCGATCATGCTGTGCATGAAGGCGACCAGTTCGGGCATCTTGGTCATTTCGACGCGCTTGGCCATCAGCGTGCCGATCGAGCCGCCGACCAGGAGGCCCAGCAGCACCCAGCCCAGCCCGATGGTGGCGGTGCCCGAGCGCGCCAGGCCGACGATGAGCGCGCCGGTGGTCAGCACCGCGATCGCCATGCCGGCCATGCCGAAGGCGTTGCCCAGGCGCGAGGTGGTGGGGTGCGACAGGCCCTTGAGCGCCTGGATGAAGCAGACCGAGGCAACCAGGTAGAGCAGCGTGACGAGGTTCAGCGAGATCATTTCGCTTCCTCCTTGGCCGGCTTCCTGTCCTTTTTCTTGAACATCTCCAGCATGCGCCGCGTGACCAGGAAGCCGCCGAACACGTTGACCGCGGCCAGCGCCACGGCGAACACGCCCATGCCGCGCGCCAGTCCGCCTTCGGTCAGCGCCGCCGCCAGCATGGCGCCGACGATGATGATGGCCGAGATCGCGTTGGTCACCGCCATCAGCGGGGTATGCAGCGCGGGGGTGACGTTCCAGACCACGTGGTAGCCGACGTAGATGGCCAGCACGAAGATGATGAGATTCATCAGGGTGGGATTGATCGCTTCCATGCTTTCAGCTCCTGCGCGTCACATTGCCGCCTTCGCACACCAGGCAGGCCGCCACGATTTCATCGTCGCGCTGGATTGCCAGCGCGCCGTCCGCGTTGATGATGAGTTTCAGGAAGTCGAGGATGTTGCGGGCATAGAGCGCCGACGCGTCCGTTGCGACCAGGCCGGGCAGGTTGGTCAGTCCGACCAGCGTCACGCCGTGTTTCTCGACCACCTTGCCTTTCTCTGACAGCGGGCAGTTGCCGCCGCGTTCGACCGCCAGGTCCACCAGCACCGAGCCGGGCTTCATGGCCGCGACCGTCTCGGCCGATACCAGCGTGGGCGCGGGGCGGCCGGGGATGAGGGCGGTGGTGATGACGATATCGGCTTGCTTGCAGCGTTCCGACACCAGCGCTGCCTGCCGCGCCATCCAGGCCGGCGGCATGGGGCGGGCATAGCCGCCCACGCCTTGCGCGATCTCGCGTTCCTCGTCGGTCTCGAACGGCACGTCGATGAACTTGGCGCCGAGCGATTCGACCTGCTCGCGCGCGGCGGGGCGCACGTCCGAGGCCTCGACCACCGCGCCCAGGCGCTTGGCCGTGGCGATGGCCTGCAGGCCGGCAACGCCGGTGCCCAGTACCACGGCGCGCGCGGCCTTGAGCGTGCCGGCGGCGGTCATCATCATGGGGATCAGGCGGCCGTAGTGGTGGGCCGCCAGCAGCACGGCCTTGTAGCCGGCCAGGTTGGCCTGCGACGAGAGCACGTCCAGGCTTTGCGCGCGGGTGATGCGGGGCGCGGCTTCCAGCGCGAATCCGACCAATCCGACGGCGGCCATCTGCTGCAGGCCGTCGGCATCGAAGGGATCGAGCATGCCGATGACCACGCTGCCGGGTTTCATCTGCGGCAGTTCGGCCGCAGACGGCGCGCGAACCTTCATCACGAGCTCCGCCCCCAATGCCTCCTGAGCGGTGCCGAGCGTGGCGCCAGCGGCTGCGTAGGCTTCGTCGAGATAGCGCGCCGCAGTGCCCGCGCCACGCTCCACGACAACGGTGTGTTTGCCGCCTACGTACTTCTTGACGGTCTCTGGTGTTGCTGCGACACGGGTTTCCCCGTCTCGGGTTTCCCTTGGTATCCCGATGTGCATCGACGCCTCTCCTCAGAAGGTTCGCCGTAGTTATAACGGATATACGCCCGGGGGAGGAGGTTCGGCGGGGCGCAAAAGAAAAGCCCCATGGGGTTAACCATGGGGCTTTGGGGCTCGCGCCCCGGTCATACCGGCCAGGCTGACAGCTGGCTGCTGGCCGGCACCCGGCGCGCAGGCGTCCGGCGTCAGGCCGTCTGCGCGCGAGTCCAGTCGATCAGCGCGGCGGTGAGATCGCGCAGGTCGGCCTTGAGGCGGCCGTAGTTGGCCGACGGACGCAGGCTGGCTTCGTCCATGTAGAGCTTGCGGTTGATTTCGATCTGCAGGCTGTGGCGGCCTTCGTCGGGACGGCCGAAGGCGCGCACCAGCTCGACGCCCTTGTAGGGGTCGTTCACGGTCACGTTGTAGCCGCGCTCGCGCAGCCAAGCCGCGATGAATTCGCGGAAGGCCGGATCGCTGGTGCTGCCGTCGCGGTCGCCCAGCACGAAGTCGGGGTGGACCAGGCCGGGGCGGTCGGTGGCGTAGGCGCCGGCGACGCTGGGCATGGAGTGGCAGTTGATGTGCCAGACCTTGCCGAACTTCTGGTGGGCGCTGTCGAGCACCTGGCCGAGGGCGGCGTGGTACGGCTTCCAGCAGGCCTCGATGCGGTGCGTCACTTCCTCGACGCTCAGCTTGCGGTCGTACAGCGGCGTGCCGTCATCCAGCATGCGCCAGATCAGGCCCTTGCCCAGCTTGACCTTGGGCGAGGCGTTGACCGCGCCGGGCCAGGCCTGGTCCAGCAGCAGTTCGTCGATTTCGTCGGGGGCGCGATTGGCGTCGATATAGGCGCGCGGAAAGCTCGCGGCGATCATGGGCACGCCCATGTCGATGGCGTCGCCCCACAGATCGTCAACCCAGGTGTCCTCGGCGGTGCGCAGGGCGCCGAAATCGACCGCGGGCGCGAAGTCGGGCGGGTAGGTGGTGCCGCTGTGCGGGGAGTCCAGCACCAGCGGGGCCGAGGGCGCCGAGTTCGGATATTGCTGCGGGAGGTCGAGCCGATAGGACAGGGGTTGGGTAATTCGCATATGGGGGTATTGCGTTCGTGAATCGGAGATCCCCGCGCGCCGCGCGGGCGCGGCGGGGATCGAAGGTCGCTCAGTCGATCTTCACATTGGCTTCTTTGGCGATGCGCTTGTTCTTGGCGATTTCCGCCGAGATCTGCTTGGCAAACGCTTCCGGGCTGTTGGCGGCCGGTTCGGCGCCCAGCGCTTCCAGGCGCGACTTGACGTCGGCTTCGGCGCTGACCTTCTGCACGGCGGCGTTCAGCTTGGCCAGGATCGGGGCGGGCAGCTTGGCCGGGGCGACCAGGCCGAACCACGAGGCGTCGTTGACGGCGGGCAGGCCGACTTCGGCGAAGGTGGGCACGTTCGGCAGGCTGGCCACGCGCTTGGGCGCGGCGACGGCCATGGCGATCAGGCGGCCGGACTGCACATGTGGCAGGGTCGAGGGCAGGTTGTCGTACATCACGTCGACCTGGCCGGCCAGCGCGTCATTGAGCGCCGGACCCACGCCGCGGTACGGTACGTGCATCAGGTCGGTGCCCGAGGCCATCTTGAACAGTTCGCCCATCATGTGCGACACCGAGCCGTTGCCGGCCGAGGCGTAGGTCAGCTTGCCCGGCTGGCTCTTGGCCAGCTTGATGAACTCGGCCATGTCCTTGGCCTGCACCTTCGGATTGATGGTCATGATGTTCGGCACGGCGGCCAGGTTCGAGACCGGCGTGAAGTCCTTCTCGCCATCGAACGGCAGGTTCGGGTAGATGGCCGGGTTGATGCCGTGCGTGCTGACGGTGGCGATGCCCAGGGTGTAGCCGTCCGGCGCGCTGCTGGCCACGAAGGCGCTGCCGATCGAGCCGCCGGCGCCGCCGCGGTTTTCCACCACCACGGTCTGGTTCAGTTCCTTGCCGAGCTTGTCGGCGAACAGGCGGCCGACGATGTCGGTGGTGCCGCCGGGCGGGAACGGCACGATCAGGCGGATCGGCTTGCTCGGGTAGGCGTCTTCGGCATGGGCGATGCCCGAGGTCAGCGGCGTGGCCAGGGTCGCGGCGGCGACACAGAGGCCTAGGACTACATTACGGCGTTGCATGGATTCCCCTATGAATTGGAAAGCGACTGCGCAAAAGGCAGACGCAAACAGGAAGATTCTTTCGTGCAAGGCCGGTTTGCACAAACGAAAGTTTCTCCTTAAGCTATGACTTTTTTTCATGCCTCTTTTGCGGCGAAGTTTTCTTTTTGTAACTTCAAGCCCCGTCGACCGGGTCCGCAGGCATTCCCCCCATGAGACGGTTCTGTCCTTCGCTCACCGACCTGCAAGCCTTTGAAGTGGCCGCCAGGCACAGCAGCTTCACCCGCGCCGCCCAGGAGCTGTGCGTGACGCAGGGTGCGGTAAGTAAGCAAGTGAAACATCTGGAGGAGTTCGTCGGCGTCGAACTATTCCTGCGCATCAGGCAAGGGCTGGTCCTGACCGAGGCCGGCCGCAGCTACCTCACCAAGATCCAGGCGGGACTGGGCCAGATCGAGGCGGCCACCGTGGAACTGATCGCGCACCAGGGCCAGGGCGGCACGCTCAACCTGACATGTATGCCGACCTTCGGCGCGCGCTGGCTGATCCCGCGCCTGACGGCCTTCATGCGGTTGCGCCCGGACATCCACGTGGAATTCCTGCCGCACCGCCAGGGCTACGATTTTTCGTCGCCCGAGCTGGACGCCGCCGTCCGTTTCGGCGAGGGCATCTGGCCGGGCAGCGGCGCCGACTACATCGTCGGCCGCGAAATCCTGCCGGTCTGCAGCCCGCGCCTGATTCCCGGCGGCTGTAGCGTGCCGGCGGACCTGCTGGCCTACCCCCTGCTGCACCATACCTCGGCCCTGGAAGGCTGGCGCGACTGGTTCGAGCAAGCCGGCTGCGACACCCGGCGCAGCCTGGAAGGGGCGCGCTTCGACCAGTATGCATTGCTGTCGCAGGCGGCCGCCGCCGGCTTCGGCGTGGCGCTGATCCCGCGCTGCCTGATCGAGGACGAATTGCGCGACGGCAAGCTGGCCGTGGCGATCCAGCTGCCGATCCGCGCGCGCATGGGCTACTACCTGTGCTACCCCGAGCAGAAGGCCAACCTGCCCACCCTGCAGGCGTTCCGGACCTGGCTGATGGAAGTCTCGCGGGCGGCCGAGCCGCAGCCGCAGGACGCCGCCGCCCCACAGTAAAATGGCATCATCATGAGTCAAACATCCACCAAGAAGGGCCGCGTTGTCGTCGGCATGTCCGGCGGGGTCGATTCTTCGGTCACCGCCTGGCTGCTCAAGCAGCAAGGCTACGAGGTCGTCGGCCTGTTCATGAAGAACTGGGAAGACGACGACGATTCCGAATACTGCTCCACCCGCCAGGACCTGCTGGACGCGGCCAGCGTGGCCGACCTGGTCGGCGTGGAATTCGAATACGTCAATTTCGCCGCCGAGTACAAGGACCGCGTGTTCGCGGAATTCCTGCGCGAGTACTCGGCCGGCCGCACGCCCAATCCGGACGTGCTGTGCAATGCCGAAATCAAGTTCAAGGCCTTCCTCGACCACGCCATGGCGCTCGGCGCCGAACACATCGCCACCGGCCACTACGCCCGCGTGCGCGAAGTGGCCGCCGAGGGCGGCGGCTCGCGCTTCGAGCTGCTCAAGGCGCTGGACGGTTCCAAGGACCAGAGCTATTTCCTGCACCGACTGAACCAGGCGCAACTGTCGCGCACCCTGTTCCCGCTGGGCGAGATCCACAAGACCGAGGTGCGTCGCATCGCGCACGAGATCGGCCTGCACAATGCGGCCAAGAAGGACTCCACCGGCATCTGCTTCATCGGCGAACGTCCGTTCCGCGAGTTCCTGAACCGCTACCTGCCGACCGAACCGGGCCCGATCCTGACGCCGGAAGGACAGAAGGTCGGGCGCCACGAGGGCCTGTCGTTCTACACGCTGGGCCAGCGCAAGGGCCTGGGCGTGGGCGGCGTGAAGGGCCGCCAGCGCGATGACGGCACGGCCGAGGCCTGGTACGTGGCGCGCAAGGACCTCGAGCGCAATGTGCTTTACGTGGTGCAGGGGCATGACCATCCCTGGCTGCTGTCCGGTTCGTTGCGGGCGCAGGACGTCAGCTGGGTGGCGGGGCAGGCGCCTGCCGCGGGCGAATACGGCGCCAAGACGCGCTACCGCCAGGCCGATGCGGCCTGCCGCCTGGGCGACGCGACCACCGAGGGCTTCACGCTCGATTTCGCCGAGCCGCAATGGGCGGTCACGCCCGGGCAATCGGCGGTGCTTTACGATGGCGATATCTGCCTGGGCGGCGGCATCATCGTCTAGGCACGCCGGCCTGTGACGGGCCGTTGCAACACCGATAGCAGTTCCAGCCAGGCCCCGCGGGCGTCGCGTCCGCGGGGCCTGGCTCATGAAAAACGGCGCATGCCGACAACGAGGAGAGGGATGTGGATGTAACGATGGTGATTTGCCTGCTGGCGCTGGGCGCGGTGGCGGGCTTCGCGGCGGGGCTGCTGGGCATTGGCGGCGGCATGCTGCTGGTGCCGTTCCTGACGATGCTGTTCGCCTGGAAAGGCATGCCGGCGGACCTGGTGGTGCACGCCGCCATCGCCACCTCGATGACCTCGATCCTGTTCACCTCGATCTCCAGCGTGCGCGCCCACCAGCAGAAGGGCACGATCAAATGGCGCATCGTCTGGGCCATGGCGCCCGGCATCATCCTGGGCGGCCTGCTGTCGGGCGGCGCGGTGTTCGCGGCGCTCAGCACCCTGTGGCTGTCGCTGTTCTTCGCGCTGTTCGTGGGCTATTCCGGCTGGAACATGCTGCGCAACAAGAAGCCCAAGCCGAGCCGACAGATGCCGGGCGTGGTCGGCACCAGCGCGGCCGGCGCCGGCATCGGCTTCCTGTCGGGGCTGGTGGGGGCGGGCGGCGGCTTCCTGTCGGTGCCCTTCATGGTCTGGTGCAACGTGGCGCTGCACAATGCGGTGTCGACCTCGGCGGCGCTGGGTTTTCCCATCGCGCTGGCCAACAGCATCGGCTATGTGGTGTCGGGGCTGAACGAAGGCGCGACCCGCCCCGGCATGCTGGGCTACATCTACTGGCCGGCGCTGCTGGTGCTGGTGTGCGTCAGCGTCCTCACGGCGCCGCTGGGCGCGCGCATGGCGCACCGCTTGCCGGTGCAGACGCTGAAGCGGGTGTTCGCCTGCCTGCTGTTCGCGCTGGCCGCCTACATGCTGTTCAAGGCCGCGCAGGCGTTCTGGGCCTGAGCCGCAAGTGAAACCGGCCGCGCAAGGCGGCCGGAACGGTGCGGGACGATGCCGGGGGCCGTCAGGCCGTCTTGGGGATGGTGTCCACGAACGACTGGCGCTGCGACAGCTTGTCGTACAGGCGCGCCAGGTTGGGGTGGTTGGCGCGCCAGTCCAGCTCGGCGAAGCGCAGGTCCAGGTAGCCCAGGCCACAGCCCACGGCGATGTCGGCCAGGCTGTAGTTGATGCCCATGCAGTGGGCGTTCTCGCCCAGGCTCTTGTCCATGGCGTCCAGGCTGGCGTGGATCTTGCCGTACTGGCGTTCGATCCATTCCGGGCTGCGCTGCGCCTCGGGGCGCTGCTTTTCCTTGACGATGGTGACGCAGGCGTCCAGCAGGCCGTCGGCGATGGCTTCCCAGCACTTGACGGCCGCGCGGTCGCGGCCCGGCTGCGGAATCAGGCGGGCGACGGGGGACAAGGTATCCAGGTACTCGACGATGACGCGCGAATCGAACAGGGCGCCGCCATCTTCCATGACCAGGCAGGGCACCTTGCCCAGCGGGTTGTACGTTTGGATCTGCGTGTCGGCGGACCAGACGTTTTCGAGTTCAAGCCGATAATCCAGCTTTTTCTCGGCCATGACGATACGCACCTTGCGCACGTATGGACTGGTAAGCGAGCCGATCAGTTTCATGGATTCACAAGCGGAGTCGGAAAGCGGCCGAAGTATAGCAGGCCGCATGACGGCCAAACCGTCCGCGGGACGGAATCCCGCTCAGTTTGCCACAATGTTGCGCGGCCCTGAATGATAAAATCGCCGGGTTTTCCCACCCGCAGCTTTTTCCTTCCCAGACCATGCAAATCGCCGACCAGCTTAGCCAACTTAATGCCCTTTCGCCACTGGATGGCCGATACGCCTCCCGCGGCGACGCGCTGCGCGGGCTGCTCTCCGAGGCCGGTTTCATGGCCCACCGCGTCGAAGTCGAGGTGGCCTGGCTGGTGGCCCTGTCCGATGCCGGCCTGCCGGAGCTGCCCGCCTTCTCCCAGGAAGCCCGCGCCCGCCTGCAACAGCTGGTGCGCGACTTCTCCGAGGCCGACGCCGCCCGCATCAAGGACATCGAACGCGTCACCAACCACGACGTCAAGGCGGTCGAATACTGGCTCAAGGAAAAGGTCGCCGACCACGCCGAGCTGGCCACCGCGGCCGAGTTCATCCATTTCGCCTGCACCTCCGAGGACATCAACAACACCTCGCACGCGCTGATGCTGTCGCGCGCCCGCAGCGAAGTGGTGCTGCCGCGCCTGCGTGAAATCGCCGCCAGGCTCAACGACATGGCCGTGGCCCAGGCCGACCAGCCGATGCTGTCGCGCACCCACGGCCAGCCGGCCAGTCCCACCACGCTGGGCAAGGAATTCGCCAACGTCGCGGCGCGCCTGAACCGCGCCATCGCCGCGATCGAAGCGGTCGAGCCGCTGGCCAAGCTCAACGGCGCCACCGGCAACTACAACGCCCACCTGTCGGCCTACCCGGAAATCGACTGGCCCGCCTTCAGCCAGCGCGTGCTGGCCGGCCTGGGCCTGACGCAGAACCGCCACACCATCCAGATCGAACCGCACGACTGGATGTCGGCGCTGTTCGATGCCATCGTGCGCGCCAACATCATCGTGCTCGACCTGGACCGCGACATCTGGGGTTACGTGGCCCTGGGCTATTTCAAGCAACGCCTGAAGGAAGGCGAGGTCGGTTCGTCCACCATGCCGCACAAGGTCAACCCGATCGACTTCGAAAACTCCGAAGGCAACCTGGGCCTGGCCAATGCCGTGCTGCGCCATCTGTCTGATAAATTGCCGATCTCCCGCTGGCAGCGCGACCTGACCGACTCCACCGTGCTGCGCAACCTGGGCGTGGGCCTGGGCTATTGCCTGGTGGCCTGGGACGCCTGCATGCGCGGCCTGGGCAAGCTCGAAGTCAACACCGCCGCGATCGACGCCGACATCGACGCCTGCTGGGAAGTGCTGGCCGAGCCGGTGCAGACCGTCATGCGCCGTTATGGCCTGCCGCAGCCCTATGAACAGCTCAAGGCTTTGACGCGCGGCAAAGGCATCACCGAGGAAGCCCTGCGAGAATTCATCCAGGGCCTGGCCCTGCCGGACGAACCCAAGGCGCGCCTGCTGGCGATGACCCCGCGTTCGTATATCGGCCTGGCCGCGGACCTGGCCCGGGCGGTATAGTCGCCTTGCCGCGCGCCGGGCGCGCGGCATCCTTGTTGTACTTACGGGAGATTGCAATGAAGAAGTTGTCCACGCTCGCCGCGTTGGCCTGTATGACCGTCGGATCGCTGCTGGCGACCTCGGCCCAGGCCCAGTTCGCCAAGCCCGAAGATGCCGTCAAGTACCGCCAGTCGGCGCTGACGCTGATGGCCTCGCACTTCGGCCGCATGACGCCGGTGGTCAAGGGCCAGGCGCCCTACGACGCGGCCCAGATCAAGGCCAACGTCGAAGTGCTCAAGACGCTGTCGGCGCTGCCCTGGTCGGCTTTCGGTCCCGGCACGGAAGGCGGCGACGCCCGTCCCGAGATCTGGAGCGACGCGGCCGGCTTCAAGCAGAAGCAGCAGGCGTTCCAGGACAACATCGTCAAGCTGTCGGCGGCTGCCGACGCCGGCGACCTGGACAAGCTGCGCGCCGCATTCGGCGACGTGGGCGCGAGCTGCAAGGCCTGCCACGACGCCTATCGCAAGAAGAAGTAAGCCGGTACCGCGCCCTGTGGCGCGCCGCCGCATGCAAAAAGCCCCTCGACCGAGGGGCTTTTCCATTGGTGCGCGGCCTGGATACCGCGCGTGGCTCGGCGGCCAGCGCCACGCGCGAGCCCGATGACTACGAGAACGACATGTCCGCGACGATTTCCAGCGATCGAATCCACAGCACCAGGCCGGTGACACAGGCGCCCAGGATCAGGGCGCGCAGCCAGATCGCGAAGCCGTCCTGGGTCGGCGGTGTGCCGGGCGGAACGTCTTTCGGATCGACGTTGCCGGTGATGATGGCGCGCACCAGCCGCTTGCGCCGCACCAGCGCATACCAGGTTATGGCCAGCAGGTGCAGGGCGACCAGGCCGATGATGACCCATTCATTGAGCTTGTGCCACGAGGTCAGCAGGCCGGCGGTGGACTCGCTGACGTGGCCGAACAGCGGGCCCTGCGTCATGATGTCATCGGTGGTGAACAGGCCGCTCACGGCCTGGAAGCCGACCACCAGCAGCAATGCCAGCACCGACCACGCCCCCAGCGGATTGTGGCCGGCCGGCGCGGCCGCGCCCTTGAGATAGTTGGCCACCGCGCGCGGCCCGCGCACGAACTGGGTGAAGCGCGCATAGCGCGGGCCGACAAAGCCCCACAGCACGCGAAAGACGATCAGGCCCAGCGCGACACAGCCGAAGCGCACGTGCCAGTCCATGTACAGGCCGCCCAGCTTGACGCTGACGAAGGCGCCGACGATGCAGACGACGAGGGCCCAGTGGAAGAGTCGGGTGGGAAGGTCCCAGATGCGGATGGCAAGCCGGTTGTTTTGCATGATGGTCGCGCCTTGACTGCGTTGCCTGCGACTGTATCACGCACAAATGAAGCCGCCACGGCGTGGGCCGTGGCGGTTTTGCGCCAGATTAAGGTTGGGAACCGCTGGCTCAGCGAGCGGCGCGGCGCACCGGTTCGATGCGGTGCACGTGCTCGTGGCGGAAGCGGATACGCTGTCCGGGGACCTTCTGCGCGGCCGTTCCGCAAGGCACGATTTCGGTGGTGTACGTGGTCGTGCCGTCGATCGGCGCGTTGAAGATCACGGCGGCGCGGATGGCCGGGCCGTCGGCCGGTTGCAGGTAAACGATGTCGCCGATGTGGATCGGCATGTTGTCCAGCTTGGTATGGGCCGGGCGTCGGATCAGGTCCGAGGTAGTGAAACGAGTATTCATGTTGTGTTCTCTTTCAAGTTCTTGTTATGGGAATTGCTGCGTAGCGCATGCCACGAAGCGGGGGCGAGGGCGCTGTCGCGCGCCGCGCCCCGGCCACGTGCCGGGTCATGCATGACACTAACGCATATCCGCCGCCGGTCCTTTGCGCATTCTCATGGTTTGCGGGCGCGCCGGACTGGCTGCGGGGGTCGTCCCGGGCCTGGACCTGGGACGTTGCGGGCGCCGCCTGCCTGTATTGGTGGACGGCGGACCCAATAGGCGATGGCGTTACGGCGCCATCGCGGGCGCATGGCAGCGGATCAACGCTGCGTTGTGCGTTTTCCGACCGGGCCGGACTCGGCGGCATGGTCGGGGCGAAGGTTGGCTATGGCCCGCGCCATCGTCGTGACGACGCGCAAGGCAAACCGGCAACACAATTGCGTGCAATAAATGGTTGGCAACCGGTTCCGCGTTCTTAGGGTTGTCTGTCGCGAAACAGGATGAACACCGGGGTGATCAACGGGTTGGCCAATAGGGTTGGTCAACGGATGGTGACCGATGCCCCGCCGGGTAGCTCAATGGCTGGTTTTTCAACGCCTGGTTCGCTGGCGGACCCAGTTGAGGCTGAGTGGGACCTGAGCAAAACCCGACCAAGGCGGCGGCAAAGCCTGGAGTGCCAAACGGCAAGTTCCAATAGGGCCAAGTTCAATAGGCTAAACTAACGATTATATGGCTAAATTAATGATTTCGCAAGGGTTTTTGTGAGGCGCGCCGAAATGAGTGCGACGCCACCCTTGCCGTCCGGCCGGGGTGCCCCCTGGCGCGGGCGCTGACGCCCCCGCGCCAGGGGGCAGGACCCAGGTCAGTGCGTGGCGGGGCGCGCCTGGCGTTGCGCTTCGATGATCAGCGCCTCCAGGCGGGGCGACATGCGCAGCGCGACCTGCGCGGCGGTCGAGCCGTCGGGACGGGTGTCGGTTTCCAGCGCCAGCTCGATGCGTTCGCCATCGAAGGCTTCCGGGGCGGCCTGGATCTCGACATAGCGTTGTAGCAAGGCATCCACGGCTTTCTGCGCATCGGCCAGCGCTTCTTCGCCCAGGTGCCCGGGGCGCAGATACTGGTTGGCCACGCGGGCCAGGTCGTTCATGAAAAACAGCAGGGCGGCGGCGCCACGGCAATCGGGATGGGCGAAGCCCCAGGTGTCGGGGGAAGCGTCTTGGGTCATTCAGGCTGGAAAGACAAGGGGTGGCGGGCGGCCGCAGCGGGCCGGCAATCCTGCATTTTAGGCCGGTCCGGCCCAGTGCGGGGCGCTGGCGGAACGCGGCCAGGCATGAGGTCCCGGTGCGCGCACAGTGGGGCTGCGCATCCCGTTTCCGTGCCGCTTGGGGCATACTGGGCGCCCCATGATCAGACACGCACGCCCCGCCGACCTGGCGCTCCTGCCCGATATCGAACGTTCCGCCGCCGCCCGCTTCCTTGGGACGCCCATGGCCTGGGCCGCCGCGGGCGAGCCCCTGCCGCCAGCCGAATTGGCGCGCGCCGCTGCCGCGGGCCTGTTGTGGGTCGCGCCGGGCGACGACGACCGGCCGGCGGGATTCGCGCTGGCCCGGCCGATGGACGGCGACCTGTACCTGGCGGAAATGTCGGTCGCGCTGCCTATGCAGGGGCGCGGCCTGGGACGCGACCTGCTGCGGGCGGTGGTCGAACATGCGCGCGCCGCGCGCATCTACCGCGGCGTGGCGCTGACCACCGATCGCGAGCTGCCCTGGAATGCGCCTTTCTACCAGCGGCAAGGCTTTGTCGAGGTCCCGGCCCCGCAATTGGGGCCCGCATTGCGGGCTCGCCTGGAGGCGGAGGCGGCCGCGGGTTTCGACCCGGCGCGCCGCTGCGCGATGCGCTACGCGCTGGCGGCGTGAGCCGCGAAGGCGCGCGCCGGTGGGCTGTGTCATATCGATTCGATGGCAACAAAATCCGCCCACCGGCGGCGGGTGGCGGACGCTTCGGGATAATCTGCCGGGGAGGATGCCGGCCGCCGGGCGGGTGTTCCCGATGCAACGTTTTACGCAAGGAGGGAAGGGCATGGCAATGCTGCGGATCTGCCTGGCCGGCCTGGCGGCGGCTTCGATGCTGGCGCTGGCCGCTTGCGGCAATCGCGAGCCGCAGGAACGCGCGGCCTTCATCGAGCTACTGCAAAGCCGTATCGCGTCCGGGTCGCTGGTGCCGGTCGGCGCCCTCGGCGAAGCCGAGAAAGACGCCGTGGGCCGCTACGACGATGCCTACGAGGTGATCGTCGATTTCCAGTCCGCCATGGCCAAGGCGGCCGTGACGCTGCGCCCCATCCTTGCGGCCGAGCGCATCCAGTCGGTCGACGACATCGTGCGGCGGCGCGAGGCCCTGCTGGCCGCGCGCAAGACGCTGGCCGACAGCGCCGGCGCCTTGCAGGATGCCAAGGCCCGCGCCGACCGCGCGCGCAGGGGACTGGAGCTTGCGCCGGATCTGGCGCCGGTCTACGACGGGGTGTATGACGAGGCGGTCACGGCGCCGGCGGCCGAGTTGATGGACGCGGCGGCGCGCATGGATACCGTCGCGCGCGATGCGCTCGGCATCGCCGATTTCGTCGCGGCCAATGAGGCCGAGATCACGCTCGAGGATGGGCTGGCCAAGGTCGCCACGCCGTCGCTGCAGCATGAACTGAATCTGCGCCTGCAGGGCCTGAACGCCCAGTCGCCGGCGCTGGAGGCCGCCCGCGCCGTGGTGTCGCGGGCGGCCGCCGGCGAGCCCTGAATGCCGGCCGCGCGCCGCTTTCCGCGCAATGGCGCCCGCCGGACGGCCCGGGCCGGGGCCAGCGGGGGAAACGAGCGGGGCGGGACGCTGCTTTGTACAATGCGGGTCTCCGCGGTTCAGGCCGCGCCTTGGACGGAACATGAGCCAATCTTCCAGCTTGCACTACCGTACCTTCCTGCTCCTCCTGGTGGTGGTATCCATCGCGTTCGGCTGGCTGTTGTGGCCGTTCTACGGCGCGGTGTTCTGGGGCGCCATCCTGGCCATCCTGTTCGCGCCGCTGCAACGGCGGCTGGTGCCGCGCATCGGCGGCCGGCGCAACCTGGCGGCGCTGATCACGCTGGCCATGGTGCTGCTGCTGGTGATCCTGCCGCTGGTGGTCATCAGTGGGTCGCTGGTGCGCGAGGGGGCGAACCTGTACCAGAGCATCAAATCCGGCCAGATCAACTTTGGCGCCTACTTCCAGCAGGCCATGGAAGCGCTGCCGCCGTCCGTGCATGACCTGCTGGCGCGGTTCGACCTGGCCGACATCCCCAGCCTGCAGGAAAAGCTCAGCGCCGGTGCAATGCAGGCCAGCCAGTTCCTGGCGACCCAGGCGCTCAGCATCGGGCAGGACACCTTCCAGTTCGTGGTCAGCTTCGCCATCATGCTGTACCTGCTGTTCTTCCTGCTGCGAGACGGGCCGCAACTGGCCCAGCGCGTCAAGCGCGCGGTGCCGCTCAGCGAAACCCACAAGCACCATCTTTTCCGCAAGTTCACCACGGTGGTGCGCGCGACGGTGAAGGGCAATATCGCGGTGGCGGCTTCGCAGGGCGCCCTGGGGGGCATCATTTTTTCCATCCTGGGGATCCAGGGGGCGCTGCTGTGGGGCGTCATCATGGGCTTCCTGTCGCTGCTGCCGGCGGTGGGCGCGGGCCTGATCTGGGCGCCGGTGGCGATCTATTTCCTGTTGACCGGCGCGACCATCAAGGGCGTGGTGCTGATCGCCTTCGGCGTGCTGGTGATCGGCATGGTCGACAACGTGCTGCGTCCGATCCTGGTGGGCAAGGACACCAAGATGCCCGACTACGTGGTGCTGATCTCGACCCTGGGCGGCATGGCGCTGTTCGGCCTGAATGGTTTCGTCATCGGCCCGCTGATCGCCGCGCTGTTCATGGCCAGCTGGGACCTGTTCTCGCCTCCGGATGACGTGGTCGCGGCCGCGCTGGCCAAGCCCGTGGTCCCGCCTTCCAGGCCGGCGACCCCGGCCTCAACCCCGGTTGCGCCCCCCAAGGCCGACTGACAAGCCTGAGCGCGCCTGCCAGTGGCCTGTGCGCGGTCAAGACGACGTCAGGGCCGAGGGTGTAAGGTGTGGTGGTGCCGGCCCGCCGGGGCCGGCGTCCTGTCTCCGCGGCGCCGCCGGCCTGACCCGGCTGTGCTGCGGATTTCCTTCATGAGGAGCGCGTCGGATATGGACTGGAAATTGCACAAGTCGGGCTGGATCGAAGAGCGCAACTTCGACATCGAATTCGCCGAAACTCCCGAGGGCTACCATGCCCGCGTCCGCGTTTTCGGCTTTCCTGTGCTGGAAGACACGCGAAACGTGTTTCCGAACGCGATGCTGGCGGAGAAGGGCGCGCTGGCGCTGCTCAAGAGCCAGTTCGCCGGCACGCCGGACCTGGAAGAAAAGTAGGCTGCGGCAGGCCGCCGCCTGCGGCCCGCGCAACGCACGCGGGCTTGCGCTGGAGACGGCGGCGGCGCGCCATTCAGCGCAGCGGCAGGCGGCGTCCTCCGACGATGAGGTCGCGGTCCTGGCGTGGCTCGGTATGCACCTGCCCCTGTGCCAGCGCCCCGCCCATGTCGACTTCCGGACCGCTCTCGGACGTGCGATGGGTCCTGGACGACACCACGCGCCAGCCGTCCTTGCCCAGCCCCTGATAGGTCAGGAAGGTTTCGTAGCCCCCGGCCGTGGCGTCGGCGCGCGGCGGTACATACAGGACCAGATCGGCCGCGCCGGGGCCGGTGATGTCCGCATGGATCAACCAGCAGCGCGCAGCGGCCAAGACGGGGTTGGACGGATCGTCGGCAGCGGCCTTTTCCGCGCTTACGCATCGGTCCAGCTCGAACGGGTTTTCGGTCGCGGCGTAGCGCCACCAGGCGTCCGGCACGGCGCTGCCGGCAGGATGGACCTGCAGGCTGTCGGGCTTGGTCAGCGAGGCGGCCAGGCCGGACTGGCGCGGCCCCCAATCGTAGTATTTGCCCGTCAGTGCGTCGGCGGCGGCGATTGCGATCTTGGGCGATTGGGCCTGGGCGGCACCATCGGCCAGCCTGCGCACCGCCTGCCGGCCGTATTCGCCGCGATCGCGCGCGGCCGAGAGATAGCTGAATTCCTCGGGCGGGACGCGGCCGTCGATCAGGCGTTGCACCTGGCTGTCGACCTCGATGCGGTCGGGATTCAGGAGCGGCGTGTTCACCAGGGCCAGCATGGCCAGCGCGCAGAAGGCCGCGACGATGTTGGTGCCTCCCAGGATCGTGTGGAAACGCCGCGGCGCGAGCGCCGCCCAGGCATAGCCCAGCGCGTATAGCGTCAACAGGATCGCGGCGTAGACGCCCCAGATGCGCGGAATGGTCCAACCGTACTGTTCGACCCGCACGACGAGACCGTACAGCGCCACCAGCGCCAGCGGCAACAGGCCGCACGCCGCGACGCGCAGCACCGCGCGCAGGCGCGGGCCGAAGGGCGGCGCCTCGGGGCTGTCCTGCCAGGCGGAGTTGATGAGCTTGATCCACAGCGCGCTGAAGGCGATGAGCGCACCGGCGGACAGCGCCACTGCCTGCAGGTCCAGCGCCAGCCGGGCCGCCAGCGCCAGCACGAAGGCGATGCCGACCAGCGCAACCAGCGGCAGCAGCCACGCGGTGAGCGTGAGCCAGGAGCGTTGCAGCGTGTCCGCCAGCTGCGGCCGGCGATGTACTCCCACCAGGCTGACCGCCAGCACCAGCGGCATCACGCCCAGCGTGAAGCGGGTGGACTTGACGACCTTGCCGACCGCGCCAATGCCGATCATGCCGAACATGGCGCCCGCAGCCCAGAACAACAGCCAGACCGCCAGGGCCAGGCCGCCGGCCAGCGCCAGCTTGACGGTGTTGCGCCAGGCCGCGCGGAACACCGCGGGGTAGTCCCAGCCCGGCCGGGATGGGTCCAGCGCCTGGATCAGGGGAAGCAGCATGAAACCGCTGGCGGCGGTGATCACGGTGGCGAGCGTGCGCGGGCCGTCATCGGAATAGCGCACGGGTTGCGAGCCCAGCAGCGGCACCAGGCCGTAGGCGTGCAGCGCGGGCAGCGCCAGGGCATAGGCCAGCAGCGCCAGCAGCCAGCGCCTGCCAGAGCGCATGCCGGCCAGCATGGCGCCCGCCAGTGGCACCAGCCAGACCCACTGGATCGCGAACAGGGTGGCGAACGGGTTGTGCCATGGCCACACGCGGTTCAGCAGCGCGGCATGCAGCGCCAACGCCAGCAGCGCGCCGAGCGCGCCGTGGACCAGGATGGTTCTTTCGGGAGCCGACAGGGGAGAGCGGGTTGCCATGGGGTCAGAAGTCCTCGCTGCGCCAGACCTTCAGCACGCGGCCGAAGACCTCGAAATCCATGCCTTCGGTGATGTCCCAGGCGTCGTACTTGGTGTTTTCGGACTTGGCCCGCACCACCAGCCCGGAGGCGGTGGGAATGCGCTGCAGCCGCTTGATGAAGCCTTCGCTGCCGACGCGGAAGAAGTAGATGGCGTCGTATTCGACGGCCTGCACGCCGCGGTCGACGATCAGGGGATCGCCGGGATTGAACATGGGGCGCATGGAATCGCCAAAGCCCGTGACGATGCACAGGTTCTTCGAGGCGGAAAAGCCGCGGACGTTCTTCTGCAGCCATTCGGGGCTGACGTTCCAGCTCTGGATGACGCCCGGCTGGTCGCGCAGTTCCAGGCCGCTTCCCATCGCGCCGCCGGTATCGAACTGGGCGATGAGCACATTGCCGTGATCGGGCCGGCCTAGCCGCCCGTGGTTGAAGGAGACCAGCCGGCCCGGTGGCTCGTCGGCGATGACGTCGGGCGAGAGCTCGTGCCACAGGTCGGGGTGGGGAAGATCCATCCAGTGGGCGGGCTGGCCCAGGCCGGCGGAAATCCTGGCGGCCAGGGCATCGCCGACGCGGCGTGGGTTCTTGTCGCGCTTGCCCTGGAACCCCTGGAGGATCTGGTCGAGGTATTTGCGACTCACGCCCGCGCGTTCGGCCAGGCGGTCCACCCCCCCGGCCTGGAGCACGGCGCACTTGAGGTTGTTCAGTCGTATCGAGCGGATATCCATGGTAGCGATAGTAGCAATCCGCTACCTGAAAGTACAGTAGCGATTCGCTGTTGATTTTCCGGTAGCGAGTCGCTACCATGATTCCAATCCCGAAGATAGTCGGGGCGACCGCAGCCATCCCCGGCCGCCGGTGGCCCTGCCGGGACCCACCCCGCCGACCGTGGCGCACGAAGGGGCACCGGCCAATGTGCCCTTGAATCGCTACCGGAGTAGCGACCGCCACGGGCGGACAAACCGGGATGACGACGAATCGAAGGCTTGGAACAAGGAAAAAAGCATGGATAAGCATCTTGTCCGGGAGGCATCCCGATGAAATATGCAAGCGAAGTCCTGGATCTCATGGCGGCGGCGCCGGGGCGTCCCTGGCGCATGGCGGAACTGGTGCGCGGCGCATCCGGCGCGCGCGAGCTGACGCGGCGCGAACGCAACGCGATGCGACAGGCCATCCTGCGCGTACTCGAAACGCTGCGCGAGGGCGGCCAGGTGGCGCGCATCGAGCATGCCCGCAACTCGCTCAGCTACGTCTGGAGCGAAGTGCGACACAATGGGGATTGCCAGCGCGCCTGATGCCGCGAGACAATGCATCCATGTCGTCGCGCTGCGCACCGACGACGAACCGAAAAAGGCCCGCCACCAGCGGGCCTTTTTTATGAGAGGGTACGTGTGCCCGGGCGGTGCGTCCCAAGGCGGATGCATCACCTGCCCGTTCCCCCCTCGCGCTCTTTGCAGTTCCCCACGACAGGCTCGCCACAGGCGGGCCTTTTCTATTTGCACGCCCCGTGTTCTCGAACAGAGCGCGGGGCGTTTCGTTTGGGCCGTCCAGCGGCCTGCCGCCTCGCCTTTCCTGCAATGACCGGGCCTTTCTCCCGCCCGCGGTGACCCGGAACGGCTCGAGGCGGCAGCCCGGTGGGCGACAGCCGGAATCCGCCGCAACCCGGCCGCACGCATCACGCAACGCGGCATCGCGCCGATGGCGCGGCAAAGTCGGCGATCCGCCTCCAGGCAACTGGATTCCCCCGATCCGCCCTCGGGCACTTCAACACGACAAAGGAGCTACGCATGGCGAACAGTTCGGCCACCGGCGGCTACCTGGCGCCGATCGCCATTTCTCCGCCCCTGGAGGATGCCGAACTCGAGGCGCTGTTCCTGGGGTTCATCGCCGGCGTGTCCGGCTTGCCCCCGAACATGGTTCGTACGCACTGGCCCGCGGCCGGTGTGGAACCGCCCGCGCAAAGCGATACCTGGTGCCTGATGGACATCCGGGCGCAAACCGCGGACGCCGGCCCGGTCGTCGCTCACGACCCGGCCGGGGAAGGATCTGATTCATACGTCCGGCACGAAGACATCGAGGTGCTTTGCTCGATGTTCGGCCCGAACGCGTTGCGCCACGCGGCCTTGCTGCGCGATGGCGCCGCCGTGCCGCAGAACCGCGAACCCCTGCTCGCGCAGGGCATGGCGGTCGGCGGCGCGGGGCCGATCCTGGCCCGGCACGAACTCGTGAATCAGCAGTGGATACGGCAGTTCGACATGACCTTGCATTTCAAGCGCCGGGTCACGCGCATCTATCCGGTCCTGAATCTCCTGTCGGCGCAGGTCACGACGCATGCCGCGTCGCTGTCGCCGACGGATCACATCAACCACCTTGCAGATTAAGGGATCTACCATGGCTAATGGATTGCCGGTATCACGCCTGATCAACGTCACGATCAACATGTCGCCGCTCGCGGCGCAGGGCGCGAGCCTGAACACCGCGCTGCTGCTGGGCGCCTCCGCCGTCATCGACACCGGCGAGCGCATGCGCTCCTATGGCGGCATCGACGCCGTCGCCGCCGACTTCGGCACCGCCGCGCCCGAATATCGCGCGGCCCTGCTGTATTTCCAGCAGACGCCCCAGCCCTCGCAGTTGTACATCGGCCGCTGGGCCAAGGGCGCGACCTCGGCCACGCTGCGCGGCGCGGTGTTGTCGGCCGCCGAGAAGCAGATGTCGGCCTGGACCGCGGTGACCGCGGGCGCCTTCACGCTGTCGGTCGACGGCACCGCCAAGACGGTCAACGGCCTGGATTTCTCCGGCGCCACCAACCTGAACGGGGTCGCATCGATCATCTCGACGGCACTGGCCTCCGCTTCCGTCACCTGGAACGGCTCGCAGTTCGTGGTGACTTCGAACACCTCCGGCGCGACCTCGACGCTGGGCTACGCCACGGCCGCGGGCACCGGCACCGACATCTCGTCGATGCTGGGCCTGACCGCGGGCCAGGCCTCGACGCCCGTCGCCGGCATCGTTGCCGAAACGCCGGTGGACGCCGTGTCGCTGTTCCTGGACCGCTTCGCCAACAAGTTCCTGGGCGTGGCGTTCGCCGATGCCGACATCACCGACGCGCAGCACCTGGCCGTGGCCGGCCTGATCGAGGCCGACCAGCGCCACCTGTACGGTGTGTCGACCCAGGCGCCGCAGGTGCTGGACCCGACCAACCACGAGGACATCTCCAGCCAGCTGAAGGCGCTGAAATACAAGTACTCGATCGTGCAGTTCTCCAGCGCCAGCCCGTATGCGGTCGCTTCGCTGCTGGGCCGCATGCTGACGGTGAACTTCAACGCCAACAACACCACCATCACGCTGATGTACAAGCAGGAGCCCGGCATCGTCGCCGAGACCCTGACCAGCAGCCAGGCCGACACGCTGGCGGCCAAGAACTGCAACGTGTTCGTCAACTACGACAACGACACGGCCATCATCCAGTACGGCGTGACGCCCAGCGGCATCTTCATCGACTCGGTCTACAACGCGATCTGGTTCCGCAACCGCGTCCAGACCGATGTCTACAACCTGCTGTACACCAGCCCCACCAAGGTGCCGCAGACCGACGCCGGCAACCAGCTGATCGCCTCGGTGATCGAGGCCGCGTGCGAGGCCGCCGTCAACAACGGCTACCTGGCCCCGGGCGTGTGGAACTCGGCCGGCTTCGGCGCCCTCAAGCAGGGCGACACGCTGGCCAAGGGCTACTACGTCTACGCGCCGGCGATCGCCACCCAGTCGCAGGCCGACCGCGAAGCGCGCAAGGCCGTTCCGTTCCAGGTCGCCGCCAAGGAAGCCGGCGCCATCCACACCGTCGACGTTCTGGTCACGGTCAACCGCTAAACAGGAGTAGCAGATGTCTACCTATTCGTTCGCTGATATCAGCGCCAGTCTCGTGGGCCCGGGCGGGGCGATTTCGCTGGGTTCCGGCTCCGGCGTGGCCGATGAAGGCATCGCCATCGCCGCCAAGGGCGAGAAAAGCGCCATGACGGTGGGCGCCGATGGCGAGGTCATGCACACGCTGCGTGCCGACAAGAGCGGCACCGTGACGCTGAGCTACCTGAAGACCTCGCCCGTCAACGCCCAGCTGCAGGCCCTGTACGACGCCCAGTCGCTGGACAGCCGCCTGTGGGGCAAGAACCTGATCACCATCACCAATCCGGCCACCGGCGACGTGACGGCGTGCCGCTCGTGCGCCTTCAGCAAGAAGCCCGACCTGACCTACAAGAAGGACGGCGATGTGGTGAAGTGGACCTTCGACGCCGCGAAGATCGACACGATCCTGGGAACCTACTAAGCCATGGCACAGGAACTCGATCTGAACGGCCACCGGTACTCCATCGGGAAACTGAGCGCCAAGCAACAGTTCCACGTGTCGCGCCGCATCGCTCCGATCGTTCCTACGCTGATCCCCGTGTTCGTCCGCCTCGCGGCGGGCGGGCGCGGGATCACCGAGGATCCGGGCGGCATGGCCGACGTGCTGCAACCGCTGGCCGATGGCCTGGCGGCGATGAAGGACGAGGACGCCGACTACGTGCTGGACACCTGCATGCAGGCGGTCCAGCGCCGGCAGGAACATGGCTGGACCGCCATCTGGTCGGCCGGCCAGCGCGTGCCGATGTTCCAGGACATCGACCTGTCGGTCATGTTGCCGCTGGCGCTGCGCGTCATCGTCGGGAGCCTCGGGCCTTTTATACAAGGGCTGCTTACCAGCCAGACCGGCAGCCCCGAGGCGACACAGGCTGGCTGAAGAGCCTGCCCGGTGGCGAGGATTGGTTGCTGGCGCCGGTCCTCGAGGGACTCTGCAAGTACGAGTCCCTCAAGGACGGCACCCTGGACCTGGCCGACATCGCGCTCCTGAACGACGCGCTGTCGGTGCGGGCAGACAACAAGGCGGAAGCGTACCGCCGCCACATGGCAGAAAAAAATGGCTAACACGATTCTGTCCATCGACCTGTCGGGGTTGATGGGCCCATTCAAGATCGACAAGGACGACCTGAACGACCTCAAGCAGGCAATCGGCGACTCGCGCAAGCAGAGCCTGGCCGACGCGCTCGCGGTGTTCGCGGGGCGGGCCAAGAGTGTCGTCGACTTTGCCGAGAACAAGATTGCCCAGTTCGAGCAAGGCTATTTCGCCGCCCGGCTGGGCGGCACCTCGGGCAGGGACATGCGGGCGCTGGAGACGGTCGCGCAGGACTTCGGCGTTTCCGTCGAAGCGATGCGCAACAGTACCCAGGCCTTGCATCGCAATGTGCGCGATGACCCCAGGGTTGCCGCGCTGCTGGAACAGCTGCATATCTCGCCGAGCGATGGCGCGGGCGGCCAGCGCAACACCGCCGACCTGGTGCTGGAACTGAGCGATGCGCTCAAGCGCATGGACCCCGGCCAGGCCGGGGAGACGGGCAGGAAACTGGGGGTGGATGCCGGCCTCGTGGAGGCCCTGCGCGATCCAGCGTTCGGGCAGCGCCTGTCGGTGCAGCGTGACGCCGAAGAAAGCAGCAGGATCGAGGCGGCCGGCGAGCGCGCCCATCAGCTGATGGCCACCATCCGCGCCTTGAGCGGCTCCGTCGACGCGATGTTCGCGCAGGCGCTGCTGACGATGGGCCCGCAATTGCAGCAGACGCTCGACGGCATTTCGGCCTGGTTCAAGGAGAACGGGCAGACCGCCGGCAAGCGGCTGGGCGAGGTCGGCAATTTCGTGTTGTCGATCATGTCGTTGCTGGGGCCGGTGGTCAGCCTGATCACCTGGCTCGACGGTGTGACGGGGGGGCTGAGTTCGCAGCTCCTGTTGCTGGTCGGCGGATTCCTGATGCTGGGCGGCGGTGGCGTCGTGGGAGCGCTGGCAGGCCTGGTCTCGCGACTGGGTGGCATGCGGTCGCTCATCGGCGGGCTGGGCTCCCAGCTGGCATCGTTGCCAGGACGGATCGGCGGTTTCGTGAGCCGGGCCTGGACAGTGACCGCCAATTTCGTGGCTGGCGTGTTCGGCAGGATGACGTCGATGGGCCGCACCGCCGTGACCCAGATGGGCAATATGGCCGGCGCGGTCTGGTCCTGGATGGGCAATATGGCCGCGCGCGGCGGCGCGCTGGTGGTCGATGGCGTCAAGGCCGCGGGCCAGACCGCGTTGCAGTGGGGCAGATCGCTGTGGGAAGCCGCGGGCTCGTGGATCGGCCGCATCGCCGATGGCGCCAAGGCGGTGGTGCGCAGCGTGGCCAGCAGCCCCGCGGCCGTGGGCGCGGGACTGCTGTTGTACCCCAGGACCCTGGGCGACGGGACGTTGAAATCGCTGGAGGGGATGCCAGGCTTTCCGGCCGGACAGCCCGGCCCGGGCCTGAACCTGCCCGGGGGCGGCATCCGGCCCGAGCACATGGACGGCGCCCAGGTCGAGCCGTGGCGCGATTACCGCTCCGGCTTCGCCACGGGCGAAACGGCGGCCAGCGTGCTGGCCGCGCCCGCGCCCGCATCGGTTTCCATCAACGCCACCACGAATATCCACGTCAATGGGACGAACGATCCCCATGCGACCGGAGAAGCCGTGGCCAATCAACAGAGCCGGGTCAATGCCGACCTGACGCGCAACCTGCAGGGATCCTATGGCTGACTTGAACATCGCGGGCGCCGACATGGTCGGCCTGCTGTCGAAGAAAATCGGCGACATCGTGGTGGAGGCGACGCTCAGCGAGTCGCATGAGGACACGCTCAAGATCACCAGCCACCCGGTGGAGTCGGGCCCCTATGGCAAATCGGCGATCAGCGACCATGCCTTCAAGCAGCCGCTGACGCTGACCTTGAAGTGCGCGTGGAGCAACGCCTCGTATGAGGCGCTGGCCGGCGCGCGGGCCAAGGACGTGGCCAATGGCAAGGCCGCGGCCGACGACTACGCGACCGCCATCTACTCGCAGCTGCTCAGCCTGCAGGAATCGCGCGAGCCGGTGACCGTGGTCACCAGCCGGCGGCGCTACAGCGACATGTTGATCGAGAAGCTCTCGGTCGAGACCAACAAAGACAGCTTCGGCGCCGTGTTCGCGACGGTGACGCTGCGCGAAGTGGTGGTGGTACAGACGCGCAGCACCTCGCTGCCCCCGTACGCGGGCCAGAAGGAAAAAGAGAAGACCGCGGACAAGCAGAACCTGGGCGTGAAGACGCCCCGGCCCGTGGCGGCCCCCAACGGCGGCTCGCTGCACTGGAACTAGGAGATACGCATGAACTACTTCGAGATACCCGTGTCGCCGATTCCGCAGGTGTTCGCGATTTCGCTGGGCGGCGACGACTATCGGCTGACATTGCAATACCGCGACGGCTGGATCCTGGACGTGGCCGACGATCTGGGCCGGCCGCTGGTATGCGGCGTTCCGTTGGTGGCCGGCCTGAACCTGTTGGGCCAGTACCGCCACCTCGGTTTCACCGGCGGGCTGCGGGTGACGGGGGCGGAATCGCCGGACGACGCGCCGACGTTCACCGACCTGGGCCGCGGCGCCCGGCTTTATTGGGTGGCGGACTGACATGGCCGGGACGACCACAATGGAACCCATCGCCGTGTACGGCGATCCGGTGGACGACGACAAGGGCGTGCGCCAGTGGGGCAGGAAAGTGTCGTTGATCGTCGGCGACGAGGAAGCGCTGGATCTGTCTGCGCTCAGTTTCAGCTTCGCGATCAAGCGCAATGATGCCAAGACGCCCAACACCGCCACCATCAAGGTGATGAATGCCAGTCGCGAGACGGCCAGCATGGTGCAGCGCGAATTCACCCGGGTCGTGCTGCAGGCCGGCTACGAGGGCAACTACGGCGTGATCTTCCACGGCAACGTGGTGCGGGCCAGGTGGGGCGGATCGGGCGACACCGAGACGGTGCTGGAGATCACGGCGGCCGATGGCGACAAGGCCTACAACTTCGCGGTGGTCAATGCGACCGTGCCCAAGGGCTCCACCCGCGCCGACAAGGTGCGGTTGCTGTGCTCGGCCATGAACCCGTATGGCGTCAGGCAGGGCTACGTGCCCGACCTGGGCGGCAAGACCGCCATCCGCGGAGCCGTGATGTCCGGCATGGTGCGCGACCACATGCAGGACGTCTGTGACGGCGCTAACACGCTGTGGAGCATCCAGGACGGCAAAGTCGTGATCGTTCCCGAGACCGCCTACGTGCCGGGCTCGGTGCCCGTCATCTCGCACGACACCGGCCTGGTCGGCATGCCCGAACAGGCAGAGAAGGGCATCAAGGTGCGCATGTTGCTCAACCCCAGCATCCGCGTGGGCGGGCTGGTCAACCTGGACAACAGCCGCATCGCCGAGTACGGCTACGAGGGGCGAGCCCAGGGCAAGGACGCGACAGAAATCGATCGCGGCGAACAGCGCCGCATCAGCGGCGACGGCTACTACTACGTCATGGAAGTCGAGCATCGCGGGCATACCCGCGACAACGACTGGTATACGGAGATCCTGTGCCTGGCCACCGATGCGACGCTGTTCCCGGGCGACCTGGGACGGGCAGGGGCGGAGGGCGCCGCGGCCAGGCCGGCCGACGTCGTCAAGTAACGGCCCGCGCGGCTTCATTTCAGCAGGATGATTCATGAACCGACTAGAGAATTTGAACGACCCGCAAGCCGCGATCGGCGCGGCGCTGCGCGGCGCGCTGGCGCAGACCTGGACCGCCATGCCGGCCATCATCGGCGCGTTCGACCCGGTGGCCATGACGTGCACCGCGCAACCGGCCATCCGCGCGCGCGTCACCACGCCCGAGGGAACGCAGCGCAGCATGACGTTGCCGCTGCTGGTGGATTGCCCCGTGTACTTTCCCGCGGGGGGCAATTGCACGCTGACTTTCCCGGTGAAGCCCGGGGACGAATGCCTGGTGGTGTTCGCGTCGCGCTGCATCGATGCCTGGTGGCAATCGGGCCAGGTCCAGGACCAGGCGGAAGTGCGGATGCATGACCTGTCCGACGGCTTTGTCTATGTGGGCGTGCGGTCGCAGCCGCGGGTGCTGCCCGCGGTCAGCACTCACACGACCCAGTTGCGCAGCGACGACGGCTCGACGTTCCTGGAGCTGGATCCGGCCGCGGGCAAGGTGAGGATCGTGGCGCCGGGCGGCTTCGACGTGGTCGCGCCGACGTCCGAGTTCTCCGGACAGGTGCTGGTCAACGGCCTGCTGAGCTATCTGGCCGGCCTGGTCGGCAGCGGCGGCCAGGGCAATACCGCCCAGATCACCGGCGTGTTGAACGTGATCGGCCAGATCCTGGCCAATGGAAAACGGGTGGACGACACGCACACCCACATCGCCCAAGGGGCCAACGCGGTGACCACACCGCCCAATTGAGGACTCCCATGCGTTACCGAAAACTCGACGCCGACGGCGACTATTCATTCGGCTCGTCACGGGCCGATTTCCATCGCGACACGGCCGCGACCGTGGCGCAGGCCGTCAAGACGCGGCTGATGCTGGCGCGCGGTGAATGGTTCCTCGACGTTACCGAAGGCATGCCCTGGCGGGGCGAGGTGCTGGGCAAGCAGTCCAGGGCCAGCTACGACTGGGCCATCCGCCAGCGCATCCTGGGCACGGCCGGCGTGACCGGCCTGGCCGGGTATTCGAGCCGGCTCGACCCGCAGACCCGCGGCCTGAGCGTCACGGCATCCATCTCAACCCTTTACGGCACGGCCACTGTGCAGGCGGCATTATGACGATTCCATCCACGGCCCCGGTCATCGACGCCGCGGGCATACGCGCGCCGAGCTACGGCGAGGTGCTGCAGTATTTCAAGGAGCAGTACCGCGGCATCTACGGCGCGGACACCTATCTGGAGGCGGACAGCCAGGACGGCCAGTTGCTGGCCCTGTTCGCCCTGGCCATCCACGAGGCCAACACGGCGGCGATCAATGTGTACAACGCGTTCTCGCCCGCCACCGCCACCAACGCGGCGCTGTCCAGCAACGTCAAGATCAACGGCCTGGCGCGCGGCGTGGCGACGCGGTCCGCGGTGGACCTGCGCATCGTCGGGCAGGGCGGCGTCACCATCGTCGATGGCGTGGCGACCGATGCCAATCGCGGCCGCTGGCAATTGCCGCCCAGCGTCACCATCCCGCCTGGCGGCGAGATCACCGTCACCGCGCATAGCCAGACGCTGGGCGCGGTGACGGCGCCGGCCGGCAGCGTCAACCAGATCGGCACGCCGACGCTGGGCTGGCAGTCCGTCACCAATCCGGCGGCCGCGACCCCCGGCGCGCCGGTCGAGAGCGATGCCGCCCTGCGGGTGCGGCAGGCCATCTCGGTGGCCCTGCCATCGCGCAGCGTGCTGGAGGGCACCATCGGCGCGGTGGCGTCGGTGCCCGGGGTATTGCGCCATGCCGCCTTCGAGAACGACTCCGCGGTGGTCGACGTGCACGGGCTGCCGCCGCACAGCATCGCCCTGGTGGTCGATGGCGGCGACGCGGCCTCGATCGCGCAAGCCATCGCCGCCAAGAAGACGCCCGGCACGGGCACGCACGGCACCACCACGGTGGTGGTGACGGACATCTACGGCATCGCGCATCGCATCCGCTTTTTCCGACCCACCCTCGTGCCGCTTTCGGTGCAGGTACAGATGCGGGCGCTGTCCGGGTACACCACGGTCATCGGACAAGCGGTGCAGCGCGCGGTTGCCGACTACATCAATGGTGTCGCGATCGGCGGCGGCGCCAGCGCCTCGGTGGAATGGGCCGATGCCATCTCGGCCGCGAATGGCGTAGCGGGCAATGGCACGTTCAAGATCACCGGCCTGGCGCTGCGCGGCCCGGCCGGCGATGGCGCGCCGGATGTGCCGCTGGCCTTCAACGAAGCCGCCGCCGCGACGCCCGACGACGTGAAACTCACGGTGAGCTGACATGGCCAATACGGACGACTACATCGCGCGGCTGTCGGCCTGGCACCGCGGCAAGCCCAGGTTCGTTGCGACCGTGACCGCCCTGTGCGGCGCGGCGGCCAGCCTGCGTGAGTTGTACGGCGGCATGCCGGCGGCTTTCGACCTGGACCTGGCGGTCGGGGTGCAGCTGGAGGCCGTGGGGCGCTGGGTGGGGCTGGACCGGAAGGTCCGCACGCCGATCGCCAACGTGTATTTCTCGCACGACACCGACGGCCTGGGTTTCGACCAAGGGGTATGGCAGGGACCGTTCGATCCGGACAGCGGCCTGACCGCGCTGGACGACGACACCTATCGCCTGCTGCTGCGCGCCAAGATCGGCGCCAACCACTGGGACGGCACGCTGGAGACGTCGGCCGCCATCCTGGAGCGCATCTTCGGCGGCGGCACCCACGTGTTCATCCAGGACAACGGCGACATGTCGGTCGACATCGGCGTCGCCGGCACGCCGCCGTCGGCGCTGTTCCTGGCGCTCCTGACGGGCGGATACATCCCGCTCAAGCCGCAGGGCGTGCGCATCAGTTACTACGTCATCCCCTCGAACGAGGGGCCCCTGTTCGGTTTTGACGTTCAGAACCATTACATCTCGGGGTTCGACAGCGGACTCTGGGGTTCGCTTTTCGCAGGTTGAATAAGGACAATTCCGTGGCTATCAATCAAATTCTTCCCTTCGGCACCGTGCCCGGCGCCAACGTGCTCGATCCCGCCGACTACCAGGCCCTGGCGGCCCGGCTGGGCGGCTTCTCGGCCGGCACGGCCAAATCCAAGGAACTCAACACCGTCTGGCGCCAGGCGTCCTTCGTGGCCGCCATGATCGGCCAGTACATCGCCGACAAGACGGGCCAGGACGTACTCGACGACGGCGACCTGGCGGCACTGCAGGCCCGCTTCGTGGCGGCGCTGGCGGCGTCGCCGGCGCTGACCGGGACGCCGACCGCGCCGACGCCGGCGGCGGGCGACAAGAGCGCCCGTATCGCGACGACCGCGTTCGTGGCGGGAAATTTCCCCAGGATCTACTCGATCAATGCCCTGCCGACGCAGGATGTCGGCCCCATCATCGTTGCGGAATGCAGCGAAGTCTGGAACTGGATGGCCGGACAGTATTTCACCGGCTACCGCTCGCCCCTTTGCGGCCGCCCGCTGGATGGCCATACCAACCTGCCGCTGGCCAGCGAGGTCGACGCCACCGGCGGCTTGCTGTCGAAGACGGATTACGCCGCGCTGTGGGGTTACGCGCAGGAGCAGGGGTTGGTGAAAACCGAGGCCGTATGGTCGGCAAGCCGCGGCAGTCATTGGTTTTCGGACTATTCGGCAACGCAGTTCCGGGTGCCGGATCTGCGCGATATGTTCCGTCGATTTACCGGAACTGACGCTGACACTGCAAATGCGAGAGCGATGGGTACGCGTCAAAACGATGAACTGAGGACCCATTCGCACAGTGCCAGACAGGCGTCTTCGTCCGCGACGATCGGGACCCAACTCTATTTCGCGCGTGATGCTGGTGAAGTTACAACATCCTCACTAGTGCTACCGTTTGGCGGCAAGGAAACACGACCCTTCAATACCGCATATCGCCCTCGTATCCATGCATGACGCTGTCGGCATCGTAGGAGGTGGGCGGCCTGAACCCAGCCACGTGGACTTCGCTTTTCTCCCGCGAATTCATGCGTAGTTTTATGCATGGATGCGGGGGGGATACGCAACGTTCTGAGGCCTGGTCTCAGTACCGCCGGCAGGGCCGGTAGTACCGGCGCCGTACAGCGCGTAGGAACTCTGGCCAGGTCCCAACGAGCCATCGCCTACGCCCACGGCCAGGCTTCCGTGGAGGTGGCTTTGGACCTGCTGCGTCTGGCGCGTCGTGAGTGTTCTCGCATTTGCAGTGCAAATCTCATTTTCAAGGAGTAAAACAACATGCAGAAAGCAGTATTCCAAGCCGATAACGACGGCCTTTACTTGTATCAATCGACCGCGAATGAACTGGCCTTGACGCCAGGTACGTTCAACATCCCCTACGGCGCATACGAGGACGCGCCGCCGGCGCCGCCGGCCGGAAAATGGCCCCGGCGCCTGGGCGATGCCTGGGCCATGGTCGAGGACTATCGCACCACGCCGCTGTGGGTGGTGGAGACGGGAGCGCCATATTCGATCGGCGCGCAGCATGACGGCGCAGTCGGCAAGGTCAGCTATCCGGGCTGGGGGGAATTGCCGGCCTGGCTGACCGCGGTGGAACCGCCGCGCCCGGTTGAAAGCGCTGCCGCGTAGCGTCAGGCGGCCAGGGGCAACGTATCCAGCTCGACCTCGCGCTCGCGCCGCATTTCCTCGAGCTGGCGCCGGCCTAACTGGCTGCGCGCCAGCTTCAGGGCCAGTTCGCGCCCATGCGGGTGGTAATAGCGCAGCAGCATACGGGTGTCGACGTTGCCGTTGACCTTGGCCAATTCATGGATCTGGAACACGGTGGCAAGTTGCGACGTGCCTTCATGCCGCAGATCATGGAATCGCAGGTCGCGGAAGTAGGCGGGATTGGGGCGCCGGCCATAGTGCCGGCACATGCCTTCGTATCGCGATCGGGCACGGCGACGGGCGCGAATGAATGCCCGGGTGACCGAGCCGGGTTGCATTGCGAAGATGCGGCCTCGCATCGGTTTGCCTGTGACCCAGCGGCGCAGGGCCTCGCGGGCCCGGGGGGTAAGCGGAACATCGCGGGCCCGGCCAATTTTCGTGTGGGGCAGATGCACCACTCCGTGCATCAGATCCAGATGCTCGCGCTGGATCCCCACGACCTCGGACCGGCGCATGCCGGTTTCCTTGGCCACCGTCAGGATCGTGGGTAGTTCGGCCGAGCGGGTGGCGCGGATGATCCATTCCAGTTCTTTGCGCGGACAGTCGTCCTCCGACAGCCCGCGCAGGGTAATGCGGTCGAACAGACGCCGGTCTCGAGCGTCGTCCACAGCCGGACGTCGCACCAACTGGACAGGATTGGCCAGCTGGTCGAAACCCCAATCCTTTCGGATCACCGTATAGACGTGTGACAGGAAGGCCATGCGGCGCACCACGGTGGCCGGGGCACGATCCTTGAGCCATTCGTCGCGCAGTTCCGTCAGGTCCGAGCTGCGAATGCGATCGACCGGGCGGATCGCCAGACGCGTCGCGCGCCAGATCCGCGCGATCGACTGTTCCGACGCATGGCCTTTCTTGGTTGCGGAGACCTCGATGAGATAGCGGGCGAGCGCCTCGGCGAGGGTCGGAGCGGTCTTGCGGCGAGGTTGACGGCGGGTCCAAGGTTTCATGGCAGGTCGGACTGAAAGGAAAGGGAAATAGACAGGGAAGATACCAGGACGCATGCAGGCAGCGCCTGCACCAAACGGACGACAGTGTCGCCCGCATTTCAATTTGTCCATCCGGTGCGCCATTGCGGCGCCCGTGATGTTCACGGGAGGCAGCAATGCGCACCGTCGACAGGAGCGGTGTAACCATGGAACCGGCATCTACAGGATTGGGCGGCTGGGCCGCCCTGAAAATCGCGCTGGCCTTCGGCATGCCGGCGGCGATGGCGGCCTTGATCGGCATGTTGCTGATGCCGCCGCGCACGCCGCGCGAATTCGTCGCGCGCACCGCTTGCACGGTGGTCAGTTCTTTTCTGTTCGGGCCGTTGCTGGCGATCGCCATGATTGCCTGGATGCCCGACATCATGTCGTCCGCCTATTGGATGGCGCAGCGCACCGGGCTGGGCGAGGACGGTCTTCTGGCCATGTTCTACGTCCTCGGCCCCTGCATGCTGCTGGCCGGCTTGCCGGCCTGGTGGGTGCTGGGCGCCTACCTGCGCCTGACCGCCAAGCTGCAGAACCAGGACCTGGTGGACTGGGCGGTGGAGATCCGGCGCAAGACGCTGGGCATGGATACCCAAACGGATAAGGAGGGCAGGCATGACGCTTGACCAGATCATGGATCACGCGCTGCGGCCGGCGATGGCATTACTGCCGGCGCGCATGGATACGAGCGAGGCGCGTTGCATGCTGCTGGCTATCGGCCTGCAGGAAAGCCGCTTCGTGCATCGGCGCCAGATCGGCGGACCGGCGCGCGGTTTCTGGCAGTTCGAGAGGGGCACGCCCGCCAGTCGCGGCGGTGTGTGGGGCGTGTTCCTGCACGCGGCGAGCAGGGATTGGCTGACCGCGCTGTGCCGGGCGCGCGGCGTGGCTGCCGATCCGGACGCGGTCCACGCCGTGCTCGAGCATGACGACGTGCTGGCGGCCGGCGTCGCCCGGTTGCTGCTCTGGACCGATCCGAAGGCGCTGCCGCCGGTCGGCGAGACGAATGCGGCGTGGGCGCTGTATCTGCGCACCTGGCGGCCGGGCAAGCCCAAGCCTGACAGTTGGCCCGCCCTGTATCAGCAGGCCGTTGCGGCCGTCCGGGCGCGGGTAGACAGGAGCGCGACGCATGTTGCAGCAATGGATTAAGCGGGGCCTCGGCTTGATGGCGGCAGTGCTGGCGGGCCTGGCCGCCATCGCCGGGGTTTATTGGCGGGGGCGGGCCATGGGCCGGGCGCAGGAACGCTCGGACAGTGCGGCCCGCCTCCAGGAGCGGGCCGGCCAGGCCCGCAAGGAGGCCAGGGATGTGCGGGATAAAGTGGCTCGCAGCGATGACGATGCCGTGGCTGATCGCCTCAAGTCTGGGTGGGTGCGCGCCGCTTCCCCCGAGGACCGGGATTGAGTATTGCGAGCATGCCCGGCCGGTATATTTCAATTCCGCCGCCGAGGTCGACGCCACGCCGCCGAACATTCGCCGGCAGGTGCTCGAGCATAATGAAATGGTGGCCCGGCTTTGTTTTTGAGGTAAATTGGGGACGCGGATTTTTGCCGTCGGGAACCTGGCTCCCGGCAGGCGATGGATGAGTATGCCGCGGTCTGGTTCTGCAATGATTTCTGGTTTTTCGCCAACCCGCGCCCGAGGCGCGGTTGGCTTTTCCAGGAGAGGCGCAATGGGTCAGAGAATGCAGTATCGGCAAACGTGTTGTCCCGCGCGGTGGCGCGGCCGGGAAAAACAACATGGCTGATGGCGAAAGCCTGGCCGCTGCGCGGGTCCGTTCCAAGCACCGGTATTCGATGCGCACCGGCCTGCTTGGGCTGGTGGTCGCCTGTATCGCGCCGGCGCTGGTGGTGGCCTCGATCGCCGTCTACGAAAGCTATCTGATCCAGAAAGAGCGGATTTTTCGCGACACGATTTTCCTGGCGCGCAACCTCACTGCCATCCTCGATCGCGAAATGACCGGGGTCGAGGCCGGCTTGCAGATGCTGGCATCATCGCCAGACCTGCTCAGCGGCGACATGGCCGGATTTCACCAGCGTGCCCGCGAAGCCATCAAGTTCCAGGTCATCGACAGTTATGTCCTGACGGACAGGTCCGGTCGCCAGCTCGTCAATACCCTGGTGCCCTACGGCACCGAACTGCCGCCATCGGGCGTGGCGCAAGAGCTGGCGCGCGTTTTCCGCGCGCGCGAACCGGTGTTGAGCGGCTTGTTCACCAGCGCCGTCGGCCGCAGTCCGACCATTGCGCTGGGTGTCCCCGTGGTGCGCGGCGACGACGTCATCTACAGCCTCAACGTGGGCCTGTCGCCCGAGCGCATCGGCAATGTGCTGGGACGTCGGGGACTGCCGGACGGCTGGGTGGCGGCGGTGCTGGACAAAAGCGGCACCATCATCGCGCGTACCCGCGACATGGAGCGCTTTGTCGGGCAGAAGGCGGTGCCGGCATTGGCGCACGCCGTGCAGATGGAAAACGAGGGCTCGCTGGAAACCATCACCAAGGAAGGCACCCCGGTCTATACCGCGTTCAGCCGATCCAGCCTGACCGGTTGGACGGTCGCGGCCGGCGCGCCGATGACGTTGGTGACGACCGATCTGTATCGTTCCATCGCCTGGCTGGTGCTGGGCACGCTGGTAGCCTTCGGGCTGGGTCTGTGGCTGGCCCTGCGGCTGGCCAACCGCCTGACCTCGGCGGTGCAGGGCCTGGTCGGACCGGCTCTGGCGCTGGGTGAAGGCCGCAGCGTCGAACTGCCCGGCACGCGCGTCAAGGAGGCCGCCGAGGTCGGCGCGGCCTTGCTGCAGGCGTCGCGCATGCTGGCGCACGCGCAACACCTGGCGCACTACGATCCGCTGACCGGGCTGTGCAACCGGGTACTGTTCGGCGAACTGGTGCTGCGTGAGCTGGCCGTGGCGCAGCGCAGCGGCGAGTCGTTCGCCATCCTGGCGATCGACCTGGACGGCTTCAAGGCGGTCAATGACCGGCATGGGCATGCGGCGGGCGATACCGTGCTGAAAGAGGCGGCCGACCGCATGGCCCGTGCCATCCGGGTGTCGGACGTGGCGGCGCGGCAAGGTGGCGATGAGTTCGCCGTGCTGCTGCTGGGGGCCGGGGGCGACGACGCCACGGGAGTCGCCGAAGCCCTGGTCGAAAGCCTGTCGCAGCCGTATCCCAATATCCAGGTGGCGGTTTCCGCCAGCATAGGCATCGCGGTCTATCCGCAGTCCGGCGTCACCATGCTGCAATTGCTGGAGCGGGCCGATGTCGCCTTGTACCGGGCCAAGGGCCTGGGCAAGCGGCGCGTGGCCTTTGACGGCCCCTGACTCCGTCATGCTGCCTTCCCCGTGCCTTCCTGCTTCAAGGCGGATCGAGGGCAGGGGGGGCGGCGGGGCGCGGGGGTGAGGGCAGTCAGCACCTCGCCTGAATGCAGCCGGTAGCGCCGCTCGTCCAGTGCGATGACACGCTCTCCCTCCGATGTCCTGAGGATGTAGCGGAAAGTCATGTCGCCTGTGGCTGGTCCGTCCTGCCGGTCCGGCTGCGTGAACACTTCGATCCGATAAAGTCGGCCTGATGCCGTTGTGGCGAGCACGTCGGTCAGCCTGCGTACTGAGATGGTCATGCGGCCTGATCTCCCTCTTGTCGGTGATTCCACTGATCCGCCACGCGCCGGCATTCCTTGCCGGCATGCCGATGCCGCCGCGGCTGTTTTCCTGTTTCGCTACACTGCGTCGTTCTGGCGCGCGTTGCCCGGCGCGGCGCCTGGATGGACATCGGGCAATCGGAAAAAGTAATGCAATTTGCTCCCAGCCGGAACACGGCGACCTTTCTTGGGCTGATGGCCGTGGTGCTCTGGGGCACCGTGGTCGGCCTGATCCGCAGCGTCAGCGAGAGTTTTGGGCCGATCGGCGGCGCGGCCCTGATCTATACGGTAGGTTCGGTGTTTCTCGTCCTGCTGCTGGGGTTTCCCCGTCTGCGGTCGTTCCCCCGCTCCTATCTGGTCAGCGGCAGCATTCTGTTCGTCGCCTACGAAATCTGCCTGTCGCTTTCGCTGGGTTTCGCCGCCAATCGCGGCCAGGCCATCGAACTGGGCATCGTCAATTACCTGTGGCCGTGCTTTACCGTCATCCTGGCGATACTGATCAACGGCCAGCGTGCCAGCGCCTGGGTCGTTCCCGGCATCGCTTTGTCGCTGTGCGGCATCGTCTGGGTGGTGGGCGGCGACGGCGGCATTTCCTGGGACCGGCTGGTCGCCAACATTTCCAGCAATCCCCTCAGTTACGGGCTGGCGTTTAGCGGGGCCATCATATGGGCCGTTTATTGCAACGTGACCAAACGCTATGCCGACGGCAAGAACGGTGTGGCATTGTTTTTCATGCTGACTGCGATCGTACTGTGGATCAAATACGGCATGAGCGCGGAACCCGCGCTGGCCTTCGGCGGCGGCGCCACGCTGGAACTGTGCGTGACGGCGGGCGCCATGGCCGCGGGCTACGCGCTCTGGAACCTGGGGATCCTGAACGGCAACCTGACCTTGCTGGCCACGGCGTCATATTTCACGCCGGTGCTGTCGACATTTTTCGCGGCCATATGGCTATCCACCCGCCTGACGCTGACTTTCTGGCAGGGGGTAGCGATGGTCACCGCCGGTTCGTTGATTTGTTGGGCGGCGACGCGAGGCAGGCCGGCCCGGGGAAGTTGATCCCCGGGCGTGGGAGGTTCAATCCAGAACCATGGTTTGCGCCACCGCGTAACCGAGCGGAATGAGCAAAAGGGAAGCGAACAGGGAACTGACAATCGCCGCCGATATCTTCAGCCAGGGTTCGGACCCCGCGCTTTGAATCGTCTGAATCACCAACGCGACGATACCCACAACCATCAGACAGCTGATAACCACTGCTACGTAAGTCATGTTGTCTCCGTCTTCGCCTGATTAAAGGGATGCGGCGCCGCTATCGCGGTCTAGTACGTTTGATCTGATTGTGCGCCTGGTTTCGAGGGGATGGCGCTAGGGTTTTCCAGGTTCCGGCCAATGATGTGGCGTTTTCGCCGCGCAGCTTGCAGCATTGAAACGGTGTGCATCGCAGCATTTTTCGGCGCTCGAGGCGCCCGCGCTTTGCGCTACGATGAAGGCCTTGAGTCCTCTTCGAGATCGCCAGATGCCGCAACGACTGCGCCCGGGCACGCGTGCCACCTTGCAGGTCAGGCAATTGATGCCGGGTGAATTCGCCTGGATCATCACGCTGCTGGAACCGGAAACCGGCAATGTGCGCAGCACCAATTATTCCGAGCGGCGTTATGCCAGCCAGGATGAGGCCTCCGCCGCCGGCAAGGCTGCCGTGGTGGAATTCCTCGGCCGGGACGCCTCTGACGGCATGGAAGCGCCCCGCGACGGCAAGACTGGCCGGGGTTGATCTCCGAGGCACCGCCGGCAGCTCTCCCACGCAAAACCCTCGTTCGAGGGTTTTTTTGCGTCCGCCGGACGGGCATGGCGCTTGCTGGCGGATCGGCTGGCGCGCTTGGCGCCGTCGAGGAGAACTGCCATGTCCCCATCCCTTCACCGTCCACCGGGCGCGCCCGACGACGTTCCACCCGATGACCCGCCGCTGCCCGGCGATCCCTCGCCGGAGGATCCGCGACCGGATCCGAATCACGCGCCCGATGATCCTGGCGCGCCCGGCATAACGCCGCCCGCGCCCGATCCGCGCGCGCCCGGCACGATCGACCTGGCCTGAGCGCCGGGATTCCATTCATTTCAAGGAGGTCTGCATGCGTTCCATCCTGCTATGGCTGCTGGGGGTGCCCATTCCCATCATCATCCTGCTGGCGCTGTTCTGGCACTGATCGCCGTTTCGACTCCGCGCCGCGCCGCGCACTATGAACAAGGAACAACCATGGAAAATGCAAATACGGCCAACCGCCCCTACGAGGGCATCATGCATGCGCGCGAATCGGCAATATCCGCCGTGTCGTGGGCGGCGGTCTTCGCCGGCGCCGTGATCGCCGCCGCCTTGTCGCTGGCGTTGTTCGCTGGCGGCACCGGGCTGGGCTTTCTGTCTGTTTCACCCTGGAGCGGCGAAGGCATGTCCGCGCCGGCGGTGGGCATAGGCGTGATCGCCTGGATGCTGTTCACCCAGATCGTGGCCTATGGCGTGGGCGGCTACGTCGCCGGCCGGCTGCGCACCAAGTGGGCCGACGTGCACGGCGACGAGATCTACTTCCGCGATACCGCGCATGGCTTTCTGACCTGGGCATTGAGCGCCGTGGTCAGCGCGGCGCTGCTGGGCTCCGCCATCGCCACGTTGGCGTCGGGCGCGGCCAAGGCCGGCGCCTCGGTGGCCGCCGGGGCGGGCACCGCCATCACCGCGACCGCGGCCGCGGGCGCCGGCGCGGGCGGCATGGACCGGGCCGGCGATTATTTCACCGACGTGCTGCTGCGTTCCGAACGTCCCGACGCCACTGGCGACCGCGCCGCGGCCAGGGCCGAAGTGGGCCGTATCGTGGCCATGAGCCTGGCGCGTGGCGAGATGACGGCCGCGGATCGCGACTACGTGTCCAAGGTGATCGCGGCGCAAGCGCAGATCGATCCCGCGGCGGCGCAGCAACGCGTGGAGCAGACTATCCAGAACGCCAGGAAAGCCGCCGATGACGCCAAGCAGAAAGCCCGCGAGGCGGCCGACCAAGCGCGCAAGGCGGCTGCGGCGTTCGCGTTGTGGGGCTTCGCGTCGATGTTGATCGGCGCGTTCGTCGCGAGCCTGTGCGCCACCTGGGGCGGACGCCGCCGCGATATGCTGGTCAAACTGTAGCTGTGGGGGTAGCCAGGATTTGGGGCGGCCAACATTGGTTGGCCAGGAAGGGTTGATCAAAGCGGGTTGATCAAAGCGGGTTGATCAAAGCCCCTCGGCTAAAACCAAAACACCCACCCCAAACACCCGCCCAAAACACAAAAACAAAAAGGCCCGCAATTGCTTGCGGGCCTTGCTTTGAATTCTTTGGTGGCGCATCCCTGATTCGAACAGGGGACCTGCGGATTATGATTCCGTCGCTCTAACCGGCTGAGCTAATGCGCCACGTCTTTATTGCTACGTCTTCATTGCTGCTGGCTCGCTATTAAAAGAGAGCAGGGCAACGAAGAACGAAATTCTAGCACGGAATTTTTTGGGAATGCAACCAGACGGAGATTTTTTTCTACATCCGCCCGGCCGCGCCTCAGGCATCGCGTGCCAGCCGGATCCCCGAGAACTGCCAGCGCGCCTCGGGCGGGAAGAAATTGCGGTAGCTGGGACGGATATGGCCCCGCGGCGTGGCGCAGGAGCCGCCGCGCAACACGTACTGATTGCACATGAATTTGCCGTTGTATTCCCCCACCGCTCCGCTATCGGGCTTGAAACCGGGGTAGGCATCATAGGCGCTGGCGGTCCATTCCCAGGCATCGCCGAACAACTGGACCGGTCCGCTGGCGCCGAGCCGCGCGGGGGCCGGCCGCGGATCCAGGTGGCCGTTCTCCAGCAGGTTGGCGCGGGCCGACCAGGCCTCGTCGGGCAGTTGGCGCGCCGCATGCTCCCATTCCGCTTCACGCGGCAGGCGTACCCGGGCCCAGCGGGCGTAGGCATCGGCTTCGAAATAGCTGATGTGGGTGACCGGCGCCTGCAGCTCCAGTTCCTGCAGGCCACGCAAGGTAAAGATGCGCCAGTCGTCGCGCTGGCCTTCCCAATACAGCGGCGCGCGCCATCCTTCGGCACAGACCCGTTCCCAGCCGAGCGACAGCCACAGCTCGGGGCGTTTGTAGCCGCCGTCGCGAATGAAGGCCAGGTACTCGTGCTGGGTCACGAGCCGGTCGGCCAGATGAAACGGCGTCAGCAGCACCTCGTGCGCGGGGCCTTCGTTGTCGAAGCCGAAGCCGCGTCCATCATGGCCGATGTGGACCACGCCGCCGTTGTATCGGGTCCAGCCGGCCGGCGTGCCCGGCGGCAGCGCCGGCGATCCGCCGGCCACGTAGGCAGGCTTGAGCGGATTGGCGGAAAGCATGTGCTTCAGATCCGTCAGGATCAGTTCCTGGTGCTGCTGCTCGTGGTTCAAGCCCAGCTCGAGCAACGCGTCGAACGCCGGGTCGTTGCCGCCGAGCCGCGATATCAACGCATGCATGGCCTCGTCCACATGCTGGCGATACCGTATCACGTCCGCCAACGGCGGCCGTGACAGCAGGCCGCGCTGGGGACGCGGATGCTTGGCGCCGATGGCGTTGTAGTAGGAGTTGAACAGCATCCGGTACTGGGGATGGAAGACCGCGGTCGGCGGATGGAAATGGGTCAGCAGGAAGGTTTCGAAGAACCAGGTGGTATGCGCCAGGTGCCACTTGACCGGGCTGCAGTCGGGCATGGATTGCACCTGGCAGTCTTCCGGGCTGAGCGGCGCGGCCAGCGCCGTGGTGGTGGCGCGCACGGCGTCGTACCGGTCGTGCTGGCCGGCCTGGCCGGCGGCGTAGGGGCCGTTGGCGGGATGGGTCAGCAGGCAGGCAGGTTCCATGGCGATCCTCCAGTGGCGGGTTTGGGGGGGCGCCGCATCAGGCGCGGGCGCTGAAAACCGAAAACCAGCCGCGGGCGTCCGACCAGTGCTCGATGCTGTGATAGCCCGCGTCCTGCAGCAGGCGGGTGAATGCAGGTGGGCTGAACTTGTAGGAGTTCTCTGTGTGGATGCGTTCGCCCGCGACGAAGTGACGCTCGCCGCCGGGCCAGCTGACGGTGGTTGCCCGACGCGCCTCCAGGTGCATTTCGATGCGCGAACGGTCGCTGTTGAACAGCGCCACGTGGCGCCAGTCATCGACATTGAAATCCGCGCCCAGCACGCTATTGACGTGGCGCAGCAGATTCAGGTTGAAGGCCGCGGTCAGGTGCAGGGCGTCGTCGTAGGCCGGTTCCAGGACCTGCCTGGGCTTGACGCGATCGACACCCACCAGCAGTCCGCCGCCGGCGCATTGGACATGGATCCGTCGCAGCATGGCGAGCGCCGCCTCCGGGTCGAGATTGCCGATGCTGGAGCCGGGATAGAAGAACAGGCGCTGCTCCGTGGCGATGTCGGCCGGCAGCGCCAGTGCCTGGGAGAAGTCCAGGCCGATCGGCGTGATGCGCAATTCGGGATACGACAGCCGCAGCCGGCGCACCGCCGATTGCAGGTAGTCGGCGGAAATGTCGATCGGGACGTAGTGTCGGGGGCGCAGGCTGGCAAACAGGCGCTCCGCCTTGGCACAGTCGCCCGCGCCCAGGTCGATCATGGCCTGGACCGGGCCGATGTGGCGGGCGATGTCCGCGCCATGGCGTTCGAAGATCTCGGCTTCGCAGCGGGTCGGGTAGTACTCCGGCAACTGCGTGATGGCGGTGAACAACGACGAGCCGAGCGCATCGTAGAGGAACTTGGGGTCGATATGGGCGGGGCGATCGCGCAATCCCGCGTGCAGTTCGCGCTGCTCGGCGCCGGCGGGTTGGGGTTGCGGCGCCAGGAATCGCGGCGCGGCGTCGGCAAGAAGTGCGGAAGGAGAGACCATGCGTTCAGTTCCTTTTTGAGGCGGGTGAAGCGCATTGCAAAGGCTTATTGTGGCCGCCAGAGGGGTTCTGGTGTCAAGTCTAAGCCCCTGAAATGCAATGGACTTTTACGAAATTGGGCGCGCACCCGGAAGGCTGCCATGCCGGCTGGCGGCCAATGGCGTTGCGTACGGTTCCCTCCAGGCGCAAGCTCCTCAGCAAGCGCCGCGCCACTGAAATATCGGTTAACGGCTGGTTGCGAAAGCTCGGGCGCAGCGCGGCGGGAATGGCCACAATGGTTCCATGGCCCGGCGCAGCAGCATGCCCGACCTGGTCCCGGCGCCATGCCGGGCAGGCGGCCAGCCGGGAAGCTCAACGATCGACAAGCAATAAGGAGCGACTATGAATCGAAAGAACCAACGCGCCGAAATGGCCCTGCACCGCGACCGCGTGAGCGACAGCCTGCACGAACTGCTTGCCGGCACCGAAGACCTGTTGCGTTCCACGGCCTCGTATACCGGCTCCGAAATCGAAGCGGCGCGCACGCGCCTGAAGCGTCAACTGGCCGAGGCGCGTGAATCCGCTGGCGATTGGGAAGGCGCTGCCCGGGAGCGGGCGCGCCGGGCCAAGGCCTACGCCGATGAATACGTGCACGAAAATGCATGGAAGTCGGTCGGCGTGGCGACGCTGGTGGGCGTGCTGCTGGGTTGCTGCCTGCTGGCCAACCGGCGCTGAGCCGCGATGCCATGAGGCCGCCTGCGGCGCCGTCGCCGGGCAGGTCCGGACCGGCCGTCCCTGGGCGCGGATGGCGCCGGTGGGCGCGAGCGTGGGCGTTGGCATGTTGCGCCGCGCTGCTGGCCGCCTGCGCCAGCGTGCCCGACGCCCAGGAACGCGCGGCGCGCAAGGCGCAAGCGGGCCTGTCCACCGATGCGGCGCAGGACAGCTATCGCCGCGGCCAGGCCATCGCGGCGGATCCGCGCAATGCCAACCGTGATTTCCTGGCCCGGCACCTCGCGGTCGAAGAGGCCGTCAGCGGCGCGCCCCTGACGGCCGGCAATCGCGTGCGCCTGTTAGCCGATGGCCCCGGCACTTACCAGGCCATGCTGCGCTCGATCGCGCAGGCGCGACATTACGTGCACATGGAGACGTATATCTTCGACGACGACGCGCAAGGCGCGCGCTTCGCCGAAGCCCTGATCGCGGCGCGCAACCGCGGCGCCGACGTGGCGCTGATGGTGGATGCCGTGGGCACCATCAAGACGCCGGATGCCTTGTTCCAGCGCCTGCGCGACGCGGGCGTGCAGGTCGCGGTGTTCAATCCGGTGAGCCCCGTCAACGGCAGCCGGGCCGGCTGGTCTCCGAACCAGCGCAATCATCGCAAGATCCTGGTGGTCGATGGCAAGGTGGGTTATCTCGGAGGGATCAACGTCAGCGACGTCTACGCATCTTCGCCGGCCAGCGGGAGTGGCGGCTCCGGGGGCGTGGGCAGTGGCGCCGATGCCCGGCGCGCCGACGCCCGTGCCGCGCCCTGGCGCGATACGCACCTGCGTATCGAGGGGCCGGCCGTGGCGCAATTGGAAGCCGTGATCCGCGACGGCTGGCAATCACAGGCCAAGGAACCGCTGCGGGGCGGCGGCGATGCGATCGCGCCGCCGTCGGGATCGACGCGGGTGCGGATCCTGGCCAACCAGCCCGATCGCAGCGATGGCTACACCGTCTATCTGACGTTGATGTCCGCATTCGAGAGCGCGCAGCAATCCATCCACATCACCATGGCGTACTTCGTGCCGGACCCGGCCTTTGTCGACGCGCTGGCCGCGGCCGCGCAACGCGGCGTGGACGTGGTGCTGGTGCTGCCCGGCTTCAGCGACTCCTCGCTGGTGTTCAACGCCGGCCGTTCGCACTACGGCAAACTGTTGGATGCCGGCGTGAAGCTCTACGAGCGGCGCGACGCGTTGCTGCACGCCAAGACCGCGGTGGTCGACGGTGTCTGGTCCACGGTCGGGTCGAGCAACATGGACTGGCGCAGCTTCGCCTTGAACTACGAGGTCAACGCGGTGGTGCTGGGGCCGGAGTTTGCCGCCGAGATGGAGGCCCTGTTCCAGCGCGATGTTGCCGAGTCGGTGCGCATCACGCCCGAGGCCTGGCGGGCCCGGGGCGTGGATGATCGCTTCATGGAATTCTTTTCACGGATGTTCGAGCGCTGGCTCTAGCGCCGCCGCGCCGTGCGGCGTTGCGCGCGATTCAGGCCGTCGCGGGATGGGGCGGATGCGCCATGGCGTGTTCCTGCGCCAGCGCGGTGCTGATGTCGTGGGTCGGCTGGAACGAATCGGCGCGCGCCATCGACCAGCCGGTACGGAACACCTGGTGGCGGAACTCGCCGCGCAGCAGTTCGCCGGGTGCCAGTTCGGGGAACAGCGCCGACAGCAGCCGGATCTCGCTGGACGAAATGCGGCGGGCGATGTGGTGCGGGCGCAATTGGCCGGGATGGGTCAGGCCGGCGGCGGCCAGCAGTTCGGCCAACGCGTGCAGCGTGTTCTTGTGGAAGTTGGCGACGCGCTCGGCCTTGTCCGGCACCACCAGGGCGCGCTGGCGCAGCGGATCCTGGGTGGTGACGCCGGTGGGACACTTGCCAGTGTGGCAGGCCTGGGCCTGGATGCAGCCAATGGCGAACATGAAGCCGCGCGCGGCGTTGCACCAGTCCGCGCCCATGGCCATGACGCGGGCCATGTCGAACGCGGTGATGATCTTGCCGGAGGCGCCCAGCTTGATGCGGTCGCGCAGGTTCACGCCGATGAGGGTGTTGTGCACCAGGCGCAGCGCTTCGCGCAGCGGGGTGCCGACATGGTCGACGAACTCAACCGGCGCGGCGCCGGTGCCGCCTTCGGCGCCATCGACCACGATGAAGTCCGGCGTGATGCCGGTTTCCAGCATGGCCTTGACGATCGCGAACCATTCCCACGGGTGGCCGACGCAGAACTTGAAGCCCACCGGTTTGCCGCCGGACAGCTCGCGCAGGCGCGCCACGAACTTCATCAGGCCGATGGGTGTATCGAAGGCCGAATGGCTGGCCGGCGAGTTGCAGTCCTGCCAGGGCGCCACGCCGCGCGCTTCGGCGATTTCCGGCGTGACCTTGCCGGCCGGCAGGATGCCGCCGTGGCCCGGCTTGGCGCCCTGCGACAGCTTGATCTCGATCATCTTCACCTGTGGCGTACAGGCGTTCCTGACGAAGGCTTCCTCGGAAAAGGCGCCGTGTGCGTCGCGGCAGCCGAAATAGCCCGAGCCGATGTTCCACACCAGGCTGCCGCCCGGCTGGCGGTGGTAGCGGCTGATGCCGCCTTCGCCCGTGTCATGCGCAAAGTTGCCTTGCCGCGCGCCTTCGTTCAGCGCCAGCACCGCGTTGGCCGACAGGGCGCCAAAGCTCATGGCAGACACGTTGAAGGCGGACATTGCGTACGGTTGGGCGCAGTCCGGGCCGCCCACGGTCACGCGGAAATCGGTGTCGCCGATATGGGTGGGCGACATGGAATGGTTGATCCACTCGTAGCGATCGCCGTAGACGTCTTCCTGGGTGCCGAAGGGGCGCTTGTCGATCTCGCGCTTGGCGCGCTGGTACACGATGGAGCGTTGCGCGCGCGAGAACGGCGAGGCCTGGGTGTCGTCTTCCAGGAAGTACTGGCGGATCTCGGGGCGGATGAATTCGAACAGGAAGCGCAGGTTGCCCAGCACCGGATAGTTGCGGCGGATGGCGTGGCGCGTCTGGATCAGGTCGTACACGCCCAGCAGGCTCAACAGCACCAGCGGCACGGCGGCCCACAGCCACCAGTACGAATCCGTGAACACCAGGATGGTGGTCGCGGCCGCGGCCACCAGGGTCAAGATAAAGGCCGTGTAGCGGCCGGCAATCCATTGCATGTCCATCTCCGTATTGCGGAATGCAGCAACCATACACCAGGGCGGCTGTAAAACCGGTAAACGGGTCGTGCGGCCCGGCAGCCACCACGGGCCGGCGTGGGGACGTGGAAACGGCGCCAGTGCTGGCTCTGCGGGCCGCGGACGTAAAAAAGCCCCCTGGTCAGGGGGCCGTTGCTGGAACAGTGTTTCTCAGCAGCTGGATGCCGCGGGCGTCTTTTCGACCGCCAGACCGAACAGCGGGCGCAGGCGCACGCCCAGCGCGCTGCCGACAAATGCCGCCGGCAGCCACAGCCAGGCGTGCAGGCTGCCCGACAGAATGCCGCTGAAGTAGGCGCCGATGTTGCAGCCGAAAGCCAGGCGCGCGCCGTAGCCCAGCAGCAGGCCGCCGATGACGGCGCCGGCCAGCGAGCGCGCGGGCACCTTCCAGACCGGCGCGAACTTGCCGGCGGCGCTGGCCGCGGCCAGCGCGCCCAGCATCAGGCCGATGTCCATCACCGTGGTCACGTCCTGGCGCAGCGGCGCGCCCAGCGCGGCCTGCTTGCTCCAGTAGGCCCAGGTGGCCACGTCGCCGCCCATCGCGTCCAGCGCCTTGGCGCCCCACAGCGCGAACGCCGAGGTGATGCCCCAGGGGCGGCCGGCCAGCGCCAGCGTGGCGAAGTTCAGCGCCACCAGCGCCACGCCGCCCCAGATCAGCGGCCAGGGCCCCTGCAACAGCGACGTCGGGCGCGCGGTGCGCGAGGCGAACGAGATCACGTGGCCGTGGCGGCGTTTTTCCAGCTTGGTGGCGACCCAGGCGATCAGCGCGAACACCGCCAGGTTGGCGATGATGGCGGGCGCCAGGCCCCAGGTCTTGATGAGCGAGGTCGGCGCCAGCGCGGGCAGGGTCGACCACCAGCCGAAGTGGGCGGTGGCGATGACCGAACCGACGATGAAGAACAGCAGCGTGACCAGCATGCGGGTATTGCCGCCGCCCACCGCGAACAGCGTGCCCGAGGCGCAACCGCCGCCCAGCTGCATGCCGATGCCGAACAGGAACGCGCCCAGCAGCACCGATACGCCCGGGGGCGAGACCAGGCCGTTGACCGGCTGGCCGAACAGCGAACCTTGCGCCAGGAATGGGAAGAACAGCAATACGCCGAGGGCCAGCATGAACATCTGCGCGCGCAACCCGGCGCCGCGGCGGTCCGACACGAACACGCGCCAGGCCTGGGTGAAGCCGAACGACGCGTGGTACAGCGCCACGCCCAGCAGCGCGCCGACGATCCACAGCGCGCCCTGGCGCCAGCTCACGGTCTGGTTCAGGTACAGGGCGCCTGCCAGCACCAGCAGCAGCGCGATCCAGAGCGGCTTGCGGTTGATCTGGATCGGCGGCAGCGCCGAGGGCAGGGGCAGGGTGGAGGCGTTGGTGCTCATGGTCGAGTCCGGGGGATCGGTAAGGTGAAATCCGGCGAAGGAAAAGCAAACGGGCGCGTCGCCGCACCCGTCATCGTGGTGTCCAGTCTAAAGCGCGTCAAACATTTCTCAAAGAATCAATTCTCGCTTTCTTAATAACCAATGGTTATATGCTGGCCTGCGCTGGCCATCACATGATCGGGTTGGCACTGATCCACGCCACCAGCAGGCTCACGGTCACGACCGACAGCACGGTCGACACCAGGATGGCGCGGGACGTCACGCGCGCGTCGCGGCCATACATCTGCGCCAGCATGAAGGGGCCGGTGCCGATCGGCAAGGCGCTCATCAGCACCGCCGTCCAGGCCCACAGCGGCGGCATGGAAAACACCTGGAACGCCAGCAGCGCGGTCACGGCCGGCTGCAGCAGCAGTTTGCCGGCCACCAGCCGCAGCACGCCGGGACCGGAGCTGGCCGATTCGGTCTGGGCCAGGAACAGGCCGATGGTCACCAGCGCGCACGGGCTGGCCGACGCGCCCAGCAGCGACACGTAGCGATCCAGCCCCTCGGGCAGCGCCAGCCCGGTGCCGGCCCACGCCAGGCCCAGCATGGGCGCGGCCAGCAGTGGATTGCGCATCAGCGCGCGGCCTACCTTGGCGAGCGTGGCGGCCAGGCTCGGCGCCTGCTGGCGGTCGAACTCGATCAGGGCGATGGCGCAGCCGAACAGCACGCTGGCCGTCAGCAGCGTGCTGAAGGCCGCGGGCGCCAGGCTCTCGGCGCCGAACAGCGCCAGGCACAGCGGGATGCCCATATAGCCGGCGTTGGCATAGGCGGCGGCCAGTCCCTCGATGCCGCGGTCGGTCAATCCGCGCGGTCCACGCTTGCGCGGCAGGAACGCCAGCAGGAAGGTGACGGCGATGCCGCCGGCAAAGGCGCCGACGAATCCCCAATGCGCCATGTGCGCCAGGTCCACCTGGGTCATGGCGCGGAACAGCAGCGCCGGCAGCGACAGGTAGACCACGTAGCGGTTCAGGGCGTCGGTGGCGGCCGGCCCCAGGATGCGCCAGCGCGCCGCCAGCCATCCGGTCAGGATCAGCGCGAAGACCGGCAGGGCGGCGGTGATGACGGCATTCATGGCGGCGGGTGGCGGGGGCGCGAAAAGGCGCTCATTCTACTTGCCGCGCCGCCGTCGGGGTGCGCGCCGACCGCGTCACCAGCAGGATTCCGAGCGCCGCGAGCACCATGCCGGGCCAGGCCAGCGGCGGGATCGGCTCGTCCAGCACCAGCAGCGCGATGACCGCGGTCGATGGCGGCACCAGGAAGAACAGCGCCGATACGCGCGATGCCTCGCCATGGCGCAGCATGGCCAGCAACAGGGAGATCGCGACCAGCGAATTGCCCACCACCAGGTAGGCCAGCGAGCCCAGCAAGGGCGCGGTCCAGTCGATGTGCATCGGTTCCAGCCAGGATGCCAGCGGTGCCGTGACCGCCAGCCCCACGGCGTATTGCACCGTGTTGGACGTGACGGGGTGGGTCTGCACACCGAAGCGCTTTTCATACAGCGTGCCGCTGGTGATGCAGAGCAGGGCGGCCACGGCGAACACCAGCCCGAGCGTCGAGGCCAGGTCGACCGAGGCCTTGGCAACGATGACCAGCGCCGCGCCGGAAACGCCCAGTCCCAGCCCGGCCCAGCGCCGCGCGTCGACGCGTTCGTGGGCGATCACCGGCGCCAGCAGACCGATCAGGATGGGCTGCAGCGACGTGATCAACGCCAGCCCGCCGGCGGACATGCCCTGCTTGAGGGACAGATAGGTGAAGCAGAAGTAGCCCGCCTGCAGCAGCAGGCCGACCATGGCCAGGTGGCCCCAGGCGCTCGCGCCTTGCGGCAGCGGCGGGCGCAACGCCAGCAGGAACGGCGCCAGCAGCGCCACCACACAGGCATAGCGCAGCGCCAGGAACGTCATCGGGTCGGCATAGGCCAGGCCCACTTTCAGCACGACGAAGCCGCTGGACCACAGCAGCAGGAAAAGCGCGGGCGCGAATTTCAACCAGGCGGGCGTTGCGGCTTGCGGCATGATGGCGATCAGCTGCGGGAATGGGCCAGCCGCGATGGTACGCCTGTTTCGCCGATGCGCCATCCCTGCGAAAATGTCGGCAGTGAATTCATATTCAGCAGTGGCGCGAGGGAAAAAAATGGCCAACCAACAAAAGTCGACGGTACGTATCACCCTGGGAACCTGGGATCGCCTGCGCGACGACGCGTCGTCGGTGCGCTACGACGTGTTCGTGGTTGAGCAGAACGTGCCGCCCGAAGTCGAGATGGATGACGACGATGCGGTCTCGGTGCACGCCGTGGCCTATGCCGCCGACGGCACGCCGCTGGGCACCGGCCGTCTGCTGCCCGACGGCCACATCGGCCGCATGGCCGTGCACAAGCGCGCACGCGGCCTGGGCGTGGGCGGCCAGTTGCTCGACGCCCTGATCGGGCAGGGCCATGGCGATGGCCACCGCATGCTGGTGCTGCATGCGCAGACCCACGCCAAGGGCTTCTACGAGGCCCATGGTTTCCAGGTGGAAGGCGAGGAGTTCATGGAAGCCGGCATCGCGCACGTCGTCATGACGCGGGTGCTGGCCTAGGCGCTTGCGAACGAGCGAACGAGCGAACGATCGGCCGGCTGTCTAGGCCGGCCCGATCATTCGGGCCGCAAAAGAAAAAACCCCGGACGCTTTCGCGAACGGGGTTTTTCTTGGCGCATCACGACAGGTACCTCGTGATGTAATAATTGGTGCCCAGGAGAGGACTCGAACCTCCACACCTTGCGGCACATGGACCTGAACCATGCGCGTCTACCAATTCCGCCACCTGGGCGCTGATGTCTTACCTTCCGCGTCGCTTTCCAGTTTGCGTTCCATCTTTCGACTTCTTGCTACCGGCTGCGTTTCGTTTCGTGTTCAACAGCAGAGGAACGAGATTATGCATACTTTTTTGGAAGTGTGCAAGTCATGCAGCATTTTTTTCACTTTTTTTCGATGCGGCCGGCTTGGCTATAGTGTCGCCCCATGTCACGCCCTGTTTGCCTGCGCTGTAAGCGCCCCGAATCCCATTGCCTGTGCGCCTTGATCCCGGCGCTGCTCCCGCGAACCCGTGTGGTGGTGTTGCAGCATCCGAGCGAGGCGCGCCATGCGCTGAACACAGCGCGGCTTGCGGTGTTGGGGCTGGATGGCGCGCGGCGCCTGGTGGGCGAACGCTTTCGGCATGAGCAGTGGGCCGAGCCTGGCTATGCGCCCTGCGTGCTGTTTCCCGGCGAGGGCGCGGAGGTATTGATTCCGGGGTGCGCCGCCGCGACGGGCGCGCCGGTGCAATTGATTGTGCCCGATGGCACCTGGACTCATGCGCGCAAGCTGCTGCACATCAATCCGCAACTGGCCGCGTTGCCGCGCGTGATGCTGCCGGCCGGTCTGACGTCGCGCTACCGGGTGCGGCACGCGGACATTCCGGGTGCGCTGTCCACCATCGAGGCGGTGACGCACGCGCTCAATGCGCTGGAGGCGCCACGTAATTTCGATGAACTGCTGCGGCCGTTCGAGGCCTTGATCGATGGCCAGATCGCGGGGATGGGGGCTGACCTGTATGCGCGCCATCATCTGAACCGCAAGGTGCCTTGGCGCTGAAGGTTGTTCGATCGAGCAATACTGTCCGGGGGGGGCTAACGTTGGGGTGGGGCGTCACCATCCTTGTGATGGCCTTTGAATCTGGTCGCGGATGGGTCGGCACAGGGCAATTGATGCCGTGCAAAGCAGTTCACGCCAGACCATTCACGCAGATCAAAGCAAAAACCCCGAAAATCTTGCGATTTCCGGGGTTTTCAACTTTTTTGCCAATGCTGTCTGTTTGATTTCACGGCGATGTTTTTCATCGCAAACCCAAACAGCCTCAGCTGAAATTCCGTGGTGCCCAGGAGAGGACTCGAACCTCCACACCTTGCGGCACATGGACCTGAACCATGCGCGTCTACCAATTCCGCCACCTGGGCACTGAGACATTCCAGTCAGAACTTTGTGATACGCTGCCACTTCGATTGCATGAGGTTTTTATTCCCATGTATTTAAAGCGCATGTATTCAAAGCGTAATTGCAAAATCACTCTACAATCCGTCTGACCATTTCTGCTTCAGTGTTCAGCCTTGGGCGAACCACAGAAGCTGCGCATTATATACGGAAAAATTAGCTTTGGCAAAACGATCGAATAACGAATCGAACAACAGATCCACTCCGTTGCCGGAAGCGCCGCCAGACTTCGATCCCGATGTCCCGTCCCGTGAAGCCATTCTGAAGGCGCTGCGATCCGCGGGGGCGCCGCTGTCTCCGGTGGAGCTGGCCGAGCGCATGGGCGTGGAGCGTCCGGCGACGATGGTGGGATTCGAACGCCGCCTGGGCGCGATGGAGCGCGATGGCCAATTGATGCCCAATCGCAAGGGCGTGCTGCTGCTGGCCACCAAGCTGGACTTCGTGGCGGGCAAGGTGCTGGGCCACCGCGACGGTTTCGGCTTCCTGCTGCGCGATGATGGCGGGCCGGACCTGTTCCTGTCGCCGCGCGAAATGCTCAAGGTGCTGCATGGCGACCGCGTGCTGGTCAAGCCGTCGGGTGAATACCGCGGCAAGCCGGAAGGCACCATCGTCGAAGTCATCGAGCGCCGCACCAACAAGCTGGTGGGCCGTTTCCTGCACGAGCACGGCCTGTCCATCGTGGTGCCGGAAGACCAGCGCATCAAGCACGACATCCTGATCCCGCCCAGCGACACCAACGGCGCCCAGCATGGGCAGGTGGTGGCGGTCGAGATCATGGAGCAGCCCACCCGCCACACGCAGCCGCTGGGCCGTGTGTCCGAGGTGTTGGGCGAGATCGACGATCCCGGCATGGAAATCGAGATCGCGGTGCGCAAGTTCGACGTGCCCGTCGAGTTCTCCGAGGCCGCGCGCAAGCAGGCCGCCCGCCTGCCGGACGTGGTCCGCAAGAGTGACCTGAAAGACCGCGTCGACCTGCGCGACGTGCCGCTCATCACCATCGACGGCGAAGACGCGCGCGATTTCGACGATGCCGTCTACTGCGAGGCGGTGGAACTGGGCACCGGCCAGCGCAAGCGGCCGGGCTGGCGCCTGCTGGTGGCGATTGCCGACGTCAGCCACTACGTGCGGCCCGGCGACGCGCTGGACGACGACGCGCTCGAGCGCGGCACCAGCGTGTATTTCCCGCGCCGGGTCATTCCGATGCTGCCCGAGTCGCTGTCCAATGGCCTGTGCTCGCTGAATCCGGACGTCGACCGCCTGGTGCTGGTGTGCGACATGGTGATTCCGGCCTCGGGCGCCAAGGCCGGCACGGTCACCGCCTACCAGTTCTACAACGCGGTGATGCACTCGCATGCCCGCACCACCTACACCAATATCTGGGCGGCGCTGCAGCAGCCCGGCGGCCCGGCGGCCCATGCCATGCGCGCCGTCATGCCGCAGGTGCAGAGCCTGTATGAACTGTTCCACCTGCTGTCTCAGAGCCGCAAGAAGCGCGGCGCGATCGATTTCGACACGGTCGAGACCAAGATCGTCTGCAACGAGCTGGGGCGCATCGAGCAGATCGTGCCGTCGGTGCGCAACGATGCCCACAAGCTGATCGAGGAATGCATGCTGGCCGCCAACACCTGCGCGGCCGACTTCATGACGCGCAGCAAGCATCCCGGCCTGTACCGCATCCATGAAGGCCCGACGCCCGAGCGCCTGCAATCGCTGCGCGAGTTCCTGCGCACCATGGGCCTGTCGCTGGGCGGGGGCGATACGCCCACGGCCAAGGACTACGGCGATTTCCTCGATTCCGTGCGCGGTCGTCCCGATTACCAGTTGCTCCAGACCATGTGCCTGCGCTCGATGCAGCAGGCCATCTACAGTCCGGACAACCTGGGTCACTTCGGTCTGTCGTATCCCGGCTACAGCCACTTCACCTCGCCCATCCGGCGCTATCCGGACCTGCTGACGCACCGCGTCATCAAGGCCCTGCTGGCGGGGCAGCGCTACGTGCCCAGCCTGGACGACCAGCCGGTCGTCATCGGCCGCACCCAGCGCGAGCATGAGCACGCCATCTGGGAAAAGATGGGCCTGGTGCTGTCGGCCAGCGAGCGCCGCGCCGACGAGGCCTCGCGCGACGTCGAGGCCTGGCTCAAGTGCTGGTTCGTCAAGGAGCGTGTGGGCGAGGACTTCAGCGGCACCGTCACCGGCGTGGCCAGCTTCGGCATCTTCGTCACGCTGGATACGCTGCACGTCGAAGGGCTGGTGCACGTGTCCGAGCTGGGCGGCGAGTACTTCCAGTTCAACGATGCGCTGCATGAGCTGCGCGGCGAACGTACCGGCATGCGCTACCGCCTGACCGACAAGGTCCAGGTGCAGGTCTCGCGCGTGGACCTGGAGGCGCGCCGCATCGAGTTCCGCCTGGTGCAGGGCACCAGCTTCGAGGCCTTGCGCAAGGCGTCCGCGCGTGGTCCCGACGAGGGTCCGCGCCGCGTGAAGAAGGCGGCCGCGCCCAAGCCGGCCGCGCTCAAGGGCCAGACCGCCAAGGAGCGGCGCGCCGAGGCCAAGAAGGCCGGCAAGCCGTCCAAGGTCGCCCAGCAGCGCGCCGCGCCTGCCAAGAAGGCCACGCGCAAACGCCACTGACAGGGCGCCGCCCGGGTTTCGGCCCGGGCGGGCGGCCGCCCCATAAGGGGTAACATTGCGCCTATGGCCGGCCTGTCCGGCGGCCCGCTCCGTTCCGGGGCGGGCATTCGTTTCTCTAAAGGTATTTGCATTTATGGCGTCGACCCAAGTCCTTGCCGGGTTTCACGCGGTTGTCGCGCGGCTGCGCCACGCGCCCGAGTCGATCAAGGAAATCTACGTAGAAGCGTCGCGCCGCGACAAGCGCATGCAGACGTTCATCGAGCAGGCCGAGAGGGCCGGCTGTCGCCTGCATCCGGTCGCCATGGAGCGCCTGGACGGCCTGGCGCGCGGCACCCGTCACCAGGGCGTGGTGGCGCTGGCCGACGAGCGCCAGCTGGCGGTGGACGTGGACGAAGTGCTCGACGTGATCGAGGGCCCGCCGCTGCTGCTGATCCTGGATGGCGTGACCGATCCGCACAACCTGGGCGCCTGCCTGCGCACGGCCGATGCCGCGGGCGTGCACGCCGTGATCGCCCCGCGCGACCGCGCGGTGGGCCTGAACAGCACCGTGCAGCGCGTGGCCTGCGGCGCAGCCGACACCGTGCCGTACCTGATGGTCACCAACCTGGCGCGCACCATGCGCAGCCTGAAGGACCGCGGCGTATGGCTGGTCGGCACCGACGACCAGGCGACCGACAGCATGCACCGGATCGACGCGCGCCAGCCGATGGCCTGGGTCATGGGCGCCGAAGGCGAGGGCATGCGCCGCCTGACGCGCGAGACCTGCGACCAACTGGTCAACATTCCCATGCTGGGTTCGGTCGAGAGCTTGAACGTCAGCGTGGCCAGCGCGGTGTGCCTGTATGAAACCGTGCGCCAGCGCCAGGCCTGAGCCGGCCATGCCTTCCTTTTCGTAGACCCTTTCTCTTTCGCGTCGCCCATCATGCACCAGAACGGCTTTACCACCACGATCCTCCATTCCGACCGCCAGCAATCCGTCGAGCACGGAGCGGTGCACAAGCCGATGCATCCTTCGTCGGAATTCGCCTACGCCGATGCGCGCGAACTGGCCGCCGTCTTCCAGGGCAAGGCGGGCTTCACCTATGCCCGCCAGGGCACGCCGACCACCACGGCGCTGGAAGCCAAGGTGAACCACATGGAGGCGGGCAAGGGTACGGTGAGCTTCGCCACCGGCATGGCCGCGCTGGCCGCCATCTTCACCACGCTGCTGCGCCGTGGCGACCATCTGGTGTCGAGCCAGTACGTGTTCGGCAACACCAACAGCCTGCTGGGCACGCTGCTGGAGCTGGGCGTGGAGATCACCTTCGTCGATGCCACCGACTCGGCGCAGGTGCGCGCGGCGATCCAGCCCAACACTCGCATGGTGTTCACCGAGACCATCGCCAACCCCGGCACCCAGGTCGCCGACCTCGCGGTGATCGGCGAGATCTGCCGCGAGAAAGGGCTGGTCTACGTCGTGGACAACACGCTGACCTCGCCGTGGATGTTCCGGCCGGCGACGGTGGGCGCGTCGCTGGTGATGAACTCGCTGTCCAAGTACATCGGCGGCCACGGCAATGCGCTGGGCGGCGCGGTTACCGACACGGGCCTGTATGACTGGGCCAATTATTCGAACATCTACGATGCCTATCGCAAGGGGCCGTCCACCGGCTGGGGGCTGACACAGATCAAGAAGAAGGGCCTGCGCGACATGGGCGGCACGCTGGCGGCCGAGCCCGCGCACCGCATTGCGGTGGGCGCCGAGACGCTGGCGCTGCGCATGGCCAAGCATTGCTCCAATGCGCTGGCGCTGGCGCGCTTTCTGGAAGAGCACCGCGGCGTGGCCAAGGTGCATTACCCCGGCCTGGCCAGCCATCCGCAGCACGCGCGCGCCGCGGCGCTGTTCGGTTCGCGCTTCGGCGGGCTGCTGGGCGTGGAACTGGCCGACGGCGTGGACTGCTTCGATTTCCTGAACCGCCTGCGCATCGTGCTGATGGCGACGCACCTGGGCGACACGCGCAGCCTGGCGCTGCCCGCCGCGCACACCATCTATTACGAGATGGGCGCCGAGCGCCGCAAGCAGATGGGTATCGCCGACAGCCTGATCCGGGTATCGGTGGGCATCGAGGATGAGACCGATCTGCTATTTGACTTCGATCAGGCGCTCAACGGCTGCCTGCAGGGATAATTCACGGGGCATGGCGCGCGGCAGGGCGCCGCGCCGCAACCCGGGCAGGAACCCATGCTTATACAGATCGCCGAAGTTTTCACTGCCGACGAGGCCGCCGCCATCCGCCATCGCCTCGAGGCTGCCGACTGGGTGGATGGCAAGGTCACGGCGGGCTACCAGTCCGCCGAGGTCAAGCACAATCGCCAATTGCCGGAGCAGCATCCGCTGGCGCAGGAGCTCGGCAGCCTGATCCTGCAGCGCCTGGCGGGCAACAACCTGTTCATGTCCGCCGCCCTGCCGCGCAAGATATTCCCGCCGCTGTTCAACCGCTACGAAGGCGGCGAGGCTTTCGGCTACCACGTCGACAACGCCGTGCGCGGCATTGCCGGCAGCGGCGAACGCGTGCGCACGGACCTGTCCGCCACGCTGTTCTTTTCCGAGCCTGATTCCTACGACGGCGGCGAACTGGTCGTCGACGATACCTACGGCCCGCGCAGCGTGAAGCTGCCGGCCGGGCACATGGTGCTGTATCCGGGAACCAGCCTGCACAAGGTCAATCCCGTGACGCGCGGCGCCCGGATCAGTTCGTTCTTCTGGATGCAAAGCCTGGTGCGCGAAGACAGCCAGCGCGCCTTGCTGCTCGACATGGACGTGGCCATCCAGCGTTTGAACCAGGACGCGGCGGGGCATCCGTCGATCATCCAGCTGACCGGCATCTATCACAACCTGCTGCGCCGCTGGGTGGATGTCTGAGCGTGATTCGAGGCGCCTTCGAGGCGCGCTCGACGCGCATTTGGAACGCATTTGGAACGCATTCGGAACATCACTTGGCGTTGTCGCGCAAACCCCGAAATGCGTGTTTTTGTTTATTGCGAAAAGGCCTAAAAGCTAGTATTGGTGCGGCTTGTGGTGAGGTTATCGCTTGACAGCCGCTCTACGCCAAGGCCTAATACACGTCTGCGTCGCTGACGGTTCTGGAGCTGCAAAGCCCTTGAAACCCAGGCGGCGCAGCAGTTTAAAAGTTGTGCTTTGCAGCGCAAGAAAAAGTTTATCCACTAGTCTGTTCGTCGTTTGTCGGGTCTTCGCGTCAAGTCGTGGCGTCCAACATGACAGCCATGAACTGCACTCCCGGCAGACTCCATACCTTGTGAGGGGTACACCTGAATGAACAAAACCGAACTCATCGATCACATTGCCAGCAAGGCCGATATCTCCAAGGCTGCCGCCGGTCGTTCGCTTGACGCCCTGATCGGTGCCGTCAAGACCACCCTGAAGAAGGGCGGTACGGTCACGCTGGTGGGCTTCGGCACGTTTGCCGTGTCGGCTCGCGCCGCTCGTACCGGCCGCAACCCGCGCACCGGCGAAACCATCAAGATCAAGAAGGCCAAGGTGCCGAAGTTCCGTCCGGGCAAGGCCCTGAAGGACGCCGTCAACTGATCGACGGCCAGGCAGATTGCACGGGCACGGCACCCGTTGATTTGCCGACAGGTACGCGGTCCGGTATACTCCGGCCCGCGTATTGCTTTTGAGTACCCCGGCCAGCGATTTTCCGCGTGACGTTCGCGGCAGATTCGACACCAAGACGGGTGCTTAGCTCAGTTGGTAGAGCGGCGCCCTTACAAGGCGTAGGTCACAGGTTCGACCCCTGTAGCACCCACCATCAGCAAGCCGAAACAGAAACCCGCACACGGTACCGTGGCGGGTTTTTTGTTTTTGCGCTTGTCGTGCGCATGTAGGGGGGGCGTCTGGGCAGGCTTGCGGACGCGAGTCATGTGGATGCGCACTGGGGATGCGCAGTGTGGATGCGGTGCGCGCAGGCTCCGTGGCGCAGGCGCTGGCGAAAGAGCGCGTGGTGTGTGTTCGTTCCTGTGCGGGTTGTGGGCTTGTTTGCGCGCGCGCAGGGTTGGCGGTGCATCTGGGTGTTACGCTATTGCAGACGAAATATGACGTGCGAATCATTCGCATTTAAGATATGATGTTCGGCTTGTACCGGTCAGCCGGCGCGCGTCCGTGGCGCGCGTTTTCCTGGCTGGCCAGATAAGTTAATGCACCCTGGCTGATTCATGCCTAGCTTTCAACGTGGTTTGAACACTTCACCGCCGTCTTCCCTTGGTATACGCGTAGGCGCTGGCCTGGCGGTCGTTGCGCTACACGCCGCAGTGGTCTATGCCATTTACCTGGCTCCCGAGAACCGTCCTGAACTGGAGGAACCCGAGGCCATCATGGTGAGTGTGGTGGATGCTCCCACTCCCCAGATCGCCAAAGCCGACCCCACGCCGGAAGTGCCGCAACCGGTGACCGAAACGCCGCCCGAACCACAGCCCGAGATCGAGCCCGAACCCGAGCCGGATCCGAAGGTGGAGCCCGAACCGGAGCCCGAACCCGAACCGGTGGTCGAAAAACCGCCGATGCCGGCCCCCAAGCCGAAGCCCAAGCCGAAACCCAAGCCCCAGCCCAAGCAGGAAGTCAAACCCGAGCCCAAGCCCGAGACGCCGCCCGTCGAAACGCCGCCCACCGGTACCCCCGACGGCGCGCAGACCACGCAGGCGCCGCGCCAAGGTCCGCCGCCCGACCAGATCCTGCAGGAAACCCAGATCGAATACCTGGGGGCGCGGCCCATGCCCAACTACCCGATGGCATCGCGCCGCATGCGGGAAGAGGGCCGGGTGGTGGTGCTGGTGGAAATCAATACCCAGGGACTGGTCGAGCGGGCCACCGTCGATTCGTCCTCGGGCTTCCCCAGGCTGGACGAGTCGGCATTGGCCGCCGCGCGCAAGGCCCGCATGAAACCCTATAGCCGCAATGGCGTGGCTTATCCCGCCAAAGCAAAGATTCCGTTCGATTTCGTAATGAGGAACTGAGATGTCCAACGCAATGCACAGCGCCACCCTGGTGGCGCAGGCGGCCACCAGCCCGGCAGCGGCTCCGGCGGCCGCGGCACCCGCCGCCGCCGCTGCGGCGCCCGCCGCCCAGCAAGCCGCCACCGCGGCCGGCGGCATCGTCCAGCAGGCCACCGGCGCCGTCCAGCAATCCGCGGAGGCGCTGCACAGCGCCGCCGCCGCGCTGCCCGCGGCCGCGCCGGTGCCGGCACCGGCGCCGGTCCCCGACATGGGCTTCCTGCACTTCGTCGCGCAGAGCGACTTCGTCGGCAAGACCCTGTTCATCATCCTGATCCTGATGTCGCTGGTGACCTGGTACCTGATCCTGGTCAAGGTCGGCAGCAACATCAGCATGCGCCGCCGCTCGGCCGACTTCCTGAACAAGTTCTGGAACTCCAGCTCGCTGGAACAGGTCGAGCACGAAATCACCACGCACGGGGCGCGTGATCCGTTCTCGCACCTGGCCAGCCACGCCATGCATGCCCAGGCGCATCACAACAAGTTCGGCGCCACCAAGCTGGAAGAAGCCGGCTCGAACGGCGATTTCGTCACCCGCACCATGCGCAAGGTGATCGACGAGGAAACCGCCAAGCTCGAAAACGGCCTGACGGTGCTGGCCTCGGTGGGCTCGACCGCGCCGTTCGTCGGCCTGTTCGGCACCGTGTGGGGCGTGTACCATGCGCTGGTCGGTATCGGCCTGTCCGATGGCGTCACCATCAACCGCATCGCCGGTCCGGTGGGCGAGGCCCTGATCATGACCGGCCTGGGTCTGGCGGTCGCCATTCCGGCGGTGCTGGCCTACAACACCTTCGTGCGCAACAACCGCGTCTACCTGTCGCGCCTGGATGCCTTTGCGCACGACCTGTTCGCCTTCCTGACGACCGGCCAGCAAGTGGCCCTGTCGGACAGCAAGGTGCGCGCCCTGCGCCGCCAGCACGGTAACGGCGCCGCGGTTCAACGCGGGAGCGAATAATGGCTTTTGGCAGCTTCGAGGGCAAGGGATCCGGGAGCCATACGGTTTCCGAGATCAACATGGTGCCGTTGATCGACGTCATGCTGGTGCTGCTGGTGATCTTCATCATCACGGCGCCGTTGCTGGCCCACTCGATCAAGATCAACATGCCCCAGGTGGCCGCCGAGCAGATCGAGGAAGAACCCAAGACCGTGGATCTGGCCATCGATGCCGGCGGCGCGCTGTTCTGGGACGAAAAGCCGGTCAATATCGACGACCTGCCGAACCGCTTCAAGTCGATCGCCGGCACCAAGCCGCAACCCGAGATCCGCATCCGCGCCGACCAGAATACCCGCTACGAGACCCTGGCCAAGGTCATGGCTTCGGCGCGCCGGTCGGGCATGACGCGCATCGGCTTCGTCACCACGCCGCCCTCGGGCGCGCCGGCGGGGGAGGCCCCGGCAGCAGGCGGAGCCGCCCCGGCGCCGTCCGCCCGTTGAACGATTCCCGGCAGCGGGGCGCATTTCGCGCCCCGTTTTTTCCGGGATCGCGCTAGAATCGCGGCATGCGAGTTCTGGTAATCGAAGACGACACCACCCTGGGCCATGCGCTCCAGGAATTTCTGGCCGACCAGGGTTATGCGGTCGACTGGCTCACCGACGGCGACCGGGTTCTGGGCGCGCTGGCAGGCCAGCCGTATGACCTGATGCTGCTCGACCTCAACCTGCCGGGCATGAGCGGCCTGGACGTGCTGCGTCAACTGCGCCAGGACGGCAACCAGGTGCCGGTGCTGATCCTGACGGCCCGTGACGGCATCGAGGACCGCGTCGCCGGCCTGGATGCCGGCGCCGATGACTACGTCACCAAGCCTTTCGAACTGCCCGAGCTGGCCGCCCGGGTGCGCGCCTTCGGCCGCCGCCGCGCGGGGCAGGCGCAGCCTTTGATCGAAGTCGGGCCGCTGGTGTTCGACACCGTCGGCCGCGAAGTCCGCGCCAATGGCCAGCGCCTGTCGCTGTCGGTGCGCGAGCTGTCCGTGCTGGAAATGCTGATGGCCCGCGTGGGCCGCGTGGTCACCAAGCGTCAGATCGTGAATTCCCTGTCCGCCTGGGATGCCGATTTCAGCGAAAACGCAGTGGAAGTCTACGTATACCGCCTGCGCAAGCGCCTGGAAGGCACCGGCGCCAGCATCCAGACCGTGCGTGGCTTCGGCTACATGCTGGATGTGGAAACGGCCTGACGGCCTCCCTGGCCGCCTGGCGCCGGCTGGCGTAGCCGGCCCGCGGCGGCCGGAATCCCTGCCCGCCTAAGCGAGGGCACCGCGTCATGACGCTAGAACGCACTCCTCCCGCTCCTACGGCCTCGCGCCCCTTGCTCCCCTCCCGTTCGCTCGCGCGGCATCTGGTCATCCGGCTGATGCCGCCGATCCTGCTACTGGTGCTGCTGGACCTGGCCGCCACCTGGGTCATCACCCACAAGATCGACATGTCCCTCTGGATGCTGGAGGACTTTTTCTGGCTGATGGTGGTGGGGCAGGTGGCGCTGATCGGCCTGTTCACCTGGGTCGTGGTGCAGGGTGTGCGCTCCGGCCTGCGCTCGGTCAACCACCTGTCCGAGGAAATCCGCCAGCGTTCCATCGACGACATGCAGCCACTGGAAGTGGTCGGCGTGCCGGTCGAGATCGAACCGCTGGTCACGCATACCAACGACCTGCTGCTGCGGCTCGATGCCTCGCTGGCGGCGCAGCGGCGCTTCATAGGCCACGCCGCGCACCAGTTGCGCACGCCCCTGTCGGGGCTGCGCCTGGAATCAGAACTGATGCTGGCCCGGCCCCTGCCCGACGATGTGCGGGCGCGCGCCGAGCGCATCAAGGCGGTCAGTGATCGTATGATCCGCCTGGGCCAGCAACTGCTGGTGCTGGCGCGGGCCGACCCCAACGCCCGGCCGCAGGACAGCTTCGTGCGCATCGACCTGTGCGAATGGGTGCGGGCGCACGGCGCGGAGTGGTTTCCGCGGGTGCGCGAGGCGCGCTATGAGCTGGACCTGGTGGCCCCGGATGCGCCGATCTGGATCGACGCCGATCCGTTGTTGCTGGCCGAGTTACTGGGCAACCTGATCGACAATGCGCTGCGCTACGGCAACGCCACCGGCCGGATCACCTTGATCGTGGGCGCCAACCCGCCTTCGTTGACGGTCGAGGACGATGGCCCAGGCATTCCTCCCGAAGAACGCGACCGCGTCTTCGAGGCGTTCTATCGTTCCCCGTCGGCCAGCGCCGGCGGTTCGGGCCTGGGATTGGCCATTGTGCGCGAGATCGCGCACGCCCACGGCGCCTGGTGGAAGCTCACCAGCCGCCCGGATTTTTCCGGAACGCGGCTTTCGGTCGTGTTTCCCGGCCCTCGCAAGGGGGCTCAACTCACTCGGCAAGAACCCACATCATGAGCCAGGGCTCGGTCAGCGTTCCTCCCTCGTCCAACGGCCACGCCGCCGGCGGGCATGCACCTTCGTCGCGCGCGGCTCTCGTCCTGGGGGCGCTGGGCGTGGTGTATGGCGATATCGGCACCAGTCCGCTGTACACGCTGCGCGCGTGCCTCACCGGGCTGAGCGTGCACACCGACCTGGAGCCGGCCCACTTGCTGGGTGTGCTGTCCATCCTGTTCTGGATGTTGATGGTGGTGGTGTCGTTCAAGTACGTGACGCTGGTGCTGCGCGCCGACAACCGCGGTGAAGGCGGCACGCTGGCCCTGCTGGAGCTGGCGGTGCGCAGCCGCGAGGGCAAGCTGCGCTGGGTATTGATCGTGCTGGGCATTTTCGGCGCGGCGCTGTTCTATGGCGACAGCATGATCACGCCGGCGATCTCGGTGCTGTCGGCGCTGGAGGGGATCGGCATCGTGTCGCACACGCTGGATGCGTGGGTGGTGCCGTTGGCGCTGGTGGTGCTGGTGGCGCTGTTTGCGATCCAGTCGCACGGCACGGGCGCCATGGGCAAGCTGTTCGGGCCGGTGATGCTGCTGTGGTTCGGCACGCTGGCGGCGCTGGGCGCCTGGCAGGTGTGGCAGACGCCCGAGGTGCTGGCGGCGCTCAATCCGATGTGGGGCCTGCGCTTCATCGTCGAATTCCCGTGGATCAGTTTCGTGCTGCTGGGCGCGGTGGTGCTGGCGCTGACCGGCGCCGAGGCGCTGTATGCCGACATGGGCCATTTCGGCCGCCCGGCCATCCGCAGCGCCTGGTTCAGCATGGTGCTGCCGGCGTTGACGTTGTGCTATTTCGGCCAGGGCGCGCTGTTGTTGCGCGATCCCAGCGCGATCCGCAATCCTTTCTTCATGATGGCGCCGGAGTGGGGCCTGGCGCCGCTGGTGGCGCTGGCGACGGTGGCCACCATCGTGGCGTCGCAGGCGGTGATCTCGGGCGCTTACTCGGTGACGCGCCAGGCGGTGCAGCTGGGGTTCTGGCCGCGCATGCAGATCCTGCACACGTCGGCGGTGGAGAAGGGCCAGATCTACCTGCCGCAGGTCAATGCGCTGCTGCTGTGCGCGGTGCTTGTGCTGGTGCTGCTGTTCCGCAATTCCGACAACCTGGCGGCGGCCTACGGTTTCGCGGTGACGGGGACGATGCTGACGACGTCGGTGTTGGCGTTCGCGGTGCTGCCGCGGGGCACGACGGGCGCCAAGCGTATGCTGTGGTTCGTGGTGCTGGGCCTGCTGCTGTTGTTCGATGTGCTGCTGTTCTCGGCCAACGTCTTCAAGATCCACGAAGGCGGCTGGCTGCCGCTGGTGGTGGCGATCGTGGTGTTCACGCTGATGATGACCTGGCGCCGCGGCCGTCGGCTGCTGTCCGACATGCAGCAGCGCGACCGCCAGCCGCTCAAGGAATTCATGGAGCAGTTGGAGGCCTATCCGCCGTCACGGGTGCCGGGCACGGCGATCTTCATGACGATGAATTCGGGCAATGTGCCACCGGCGCTGCTGCATAACCTGAAGCACAACAAGGTGCTGCATGACCATGTGCTGTTCCTGACGATCCGGGTGGCCGACGTGCCCTATGTGTCCGAGGACGAGCGCTTCACGGTGCAGAAGATGAGCGCGTCGAGCTGGGCGGCGACGATCAACTACGGTTTCAAGGAAGATCCGGACGTGCCGGAGGCGCTGCGGCTGGTGGCGGAGGCGTATCCGGAGCTGGATCTGGAGCCGATGCGCACATCCTACTTCCTCTCGCGGCAGACTGTGGTGGCGGCCAGGAAGCCGGCCTTGTGGCGCTGGCGGCGGGCGGTGTTTTCGTTCATGGCGCGCAATTCGACGCGGAGCACGAAGTTTTTCAAGATTCCGGCGAATCGGGTTGTGGAGATGGGGATGCAGGTCGAACTTTAGGCCTGGGGGTTGAGTTCTTGAGGCGCCCGCCGCGTTGGCGTTGCGGGGGCGCGGGGCTACGATTGCGGTCCGGAGCGTTCGCTCCGGACTGCCCCTTTCTCATCCTCGTCCTCGCCTTCGGCGACTCCTTCGGATTCCGTCGGGCGCATCTACACGCCCCGCACCCCCGCAACGCCAACCCGGCGGGCTGCAATGTCTGCATCTTGGCGGACTTTGGGGCGGGCGGTTTGCTTGACGTTCTTGCCCATGGTTTATTGAAGTGAGAAGGATCTTTCGGGGTCGCCAAAAGGAGGCCGCGCGGGCGGCCACCTTTTGGCATTTGGGCGGTGGGGCGGGACGGCTCGCGTTGTGTGGCGTGTTGAACAAAAAAAGCCCCTCGGTGTTGCCGAGGGGCTTTTTGTTGGGCGGGAAGAATTACTTCTTCTTGGCCTCGTCCTTCAGTTGCGGCAGCGAGGTGCCGGAGGCGGAGAGCAGGCCGGTCTTCGTGTAGGTGAACAGCTTGGCGCGGGTGTCGACGATGTCGAGGTTGCGCATGGTCAGCTGGCCGATGCGGTCGGCGGGGGTGAAGGGGGCGTTCTCGACCTTTTCCATCGACAGGCGCTCGGGGGCGTAGGTCAGGTTGGGCGATTCGGTGTTCAGCAGCGAGTAGTCGTTGCCGCGGCGCAGTTCGATGGTGACTTCGCCGGTGATGGCGCGGGCGACCCAGCGCTGGGCGGTTTCGCGCAGCATGATGGCTTGCGGGTCGAACCAGCGGCCCTGGTACAGCAGGCGGCCGAGCTTGCGGCCGCTTTCGCGGTACTGCTCGATGGTGTCTTCGTTGTGGATGCCGGTGACCAGGCGCTCGTAGGCGATGAACAGCAGGGCCAGGCCCGGGGCTTCGTAGATACCGCGGCTCTTGGCTTCGATGATGCGGTTTTCGATCTGGTCGCTCATGCCCAGGCCGTGGCGGCCGCCGATGCGGTTGGCTTCGAGCATCAGTTCGACCGGGTCGCTGTATTCAACGCCGTTCAGGGCGACCGGCTGGCCTTCCTCGAAGCGGACGGTGACTTCCTCGGCCTTGACGGCGACGTCATCGCGCCAGAACGCCACGCCCATGATGGGCTTGACGATGCGGATGCCGGAGTTCAGGTGTTCCAGGTCCTTGGCTTCATGGGTGGCGCCGAGCAGGTTGGAGTCGGTGGAGTAGGCCTTTTCCGCCGACATCTTGTAGTCGAAGCCGGCCTGGCGCATGTACTCGGACATTTCCGAGCGGCCGCCGAGCTGGTCGATGAACTGCTGGTCGAGCCAGGGCTTGTAGATCTTCAGGTCCGGGTTGGTCAGCAGGCCGTAGCGGTAGAAGCGCTCGATGTCGTTGCCCTTGAAGGTGCTGCCGTCGCCCCAGATGTTGACGTCGTCTTCCTTCATGGCGGCCACCAGCATGGTGCCGGTGACGGCGCGGCCGATGGGCGTGGTGTTGAAGTAGGTGATGCCGGCGGTCGAGATGTGGAAGGCGCCGGCCTGCAGGGCGGCGATGCCTTCGGCCACGAGCTGCGCGCGGCAGTCGATCAGGCGGGCGTTCTCGGCGCCGTAGGCCATGGCCTTGCGCGGGATCTCGTCGTAGTCGGATTCGTCGGGCTGGCCCAGGTTCGCGGTGTAGGCGTAGGGGATGGCGCCGTTGTTGCGCATCCAGAGCAGCGCAGCGCTGGTGTCGAGGCCGCCGGAAAAGGCGATGCCGACCTTCTGGCCGGTGGGAAGGTTCGGGAGGATAGTGGTCATTGTTTGAGGTGAGACGCCAACGGGACTTTGACAGCAACGAGCCGCCAAACAAGAAATCTGCCCGCCATTTTAACGCGTTTGGGCGGTCCGGGCAGGGGGGCGGGCAGGGGGCCGGGCAGGGGGCCGGGCTGGGGTCAGGGCAGGGGCCGGGCAGGCGGGGCGGCCGGCTCGAACAGCGCCGCCAGGTTCAATTGGCGGATCAGGTCGCCGGTGGCGCTGGCCAGGCGGGTGGCGGGGCGGTGGCGGGCGCTGGCGAGCACCAGGTTGTTGGTGATGCGGGGCGCTTCGATCTCGCTGAGCGACAGCGCGTGCTCGGCCGCCGGGCCCCGCGCGGCCGACCGCGGCAGGATGGCGTAAGCGTCGCCCTGGGCGGCCAGTTCCACGATGGTCTGCACCGCGTCGACCTCGGCCGCGACCTGCAGCCGTACCCCCTGGGCGCGGCAGATGCTCTCGACCAGGGTGCGGATGGCGTTGGGCAGGCTCGGCAGGACCAGGGGATAAGCGCCGAGGCCGGCCACCGCGATGCGGGCGGGCAGCGGCGGCTGGTGGTCGGCGGCGGCCACCAGCACCAGATTCTCACGGAACAGCGATTCATAGCCCAGTTGCGGCGAAGGCGCGGGGTCGTACAGCAGCGCCAGGTCGACCCGTCCGGCCAGCAGCCATTCGCGCATCTGCGCGCTCAGTCCTTCGGCCACGGCGATCGATGCATCGGGAAAGCGGCGCCGGAACGCCTGCACCAGCGGCGGCGTCAGCACCCGCGCGATGCGGGGTGGCAGGCCGACCACCACCTTGCCCGTTGGGGTTTCGCGCAGGGTCTGCAGGTCCTGCTTGGCGCGGTCGGCCAGCGCCAGCAGGGCGCGGGCATGCTCCAGGAAACGCAATCCTGCCTCGGTCGGTTCGGCGCCGCGGCCGTTGCGGTAGAGCAGGTGCTGGCCCAGTTCGAGTTCCAGCAGGCGCACCTGGCGGCTTAGGGTGGGCTGAGCCACGTCGAGCAGTTCGGCCGCGCGCGAGAAACTGCGGCGTTCGGCGACGCGCACGAAATACTCGATTTGCTTGAGGTCCATGGTGGGGCCGGGAGGCGGGAAAGGGTGTGTGGATATTTGTATTTTCTATATCTGAAATCAAAGATATAGCATTGTTAAGCGGCTCGCAATCGATGAGCATGGCGTTTTGCCCGCAGGAACCCGCCCCGTGCCCGATTGTCGTCCCCCGCTAACCACGCCTTCCCGTCCCCGCCATGCGCTGCCGGCCGGGGCCTGCGATACGCATTGCCACGTCTTCGGCCCCGCCGATGTGTTTCCGTATGCCGAGGGGCGCTCTTACACCCCGCCCGACGCGCCCTACGCCAGGATGGCGGCCCTGCATGCGCACCTTGGCGTGCAGCGCGCCGTGGTGGTGCAGGCCAACTGCCATGGCAGCGACCACGCCGCGCTGCTGGACGCGCTGGCGCAGAGCCAGGGCCGCTACCGCGGCGTGGCGCTGCTGGGCGCGGACGCCACGCCGGCCAGCGTGCGCCGGTTGCACGAGGGCGGGGTGCGCGGCGCGCGCTTCAATTTCGTGCCGCACCTGGGCGGCGCGCCCGATCCGGCCGTGTTCGACCACGTCATCGGGCTGATCGCGCCGTTGGGCTGGCACGTCTGCCTGCACCTGGACGGCGCCATGCTGCCAGAGCTGCTGCCGCGCCTGCGGGCGCTGCCGGTGCCGTTCGTGATCGACCACATGGGCCGCGTCAAGGCCGCCGAAGGTTTGGGCGCGCCGGCGTTCCGCGCGCTGCTTGACCTGGCGCGCGAGCCGCGCGCCTGGGTCAAGGTGTCCGGGATCGACCGCATCGCCTCGGGCAAGCGCCCCTTTGCCGAAGGCATTCCGTTCGTGCGCGCCCTGGTGCAGGCGCTGCCGGAACGCACGTTGTGGGGCACGGATTGGCCGCATCCGAACGTGGCGGGCGATATGCCCGACGACGGCGAGCTGGCCGACGCTTTTTTCCTGGCCTGCCCGGACGCCGAGACGCGCCGGCAGGTCCTGGTGGACAACCCGGCGCGTCTCTACGGATTTCCGTAGCCGCGCCATCGCCTGCTACCAGGCGACAAGAAAACACGATATCCCGAGGAGACAATCCATGTTCAAGAAACTCGTATTCGCCGGCCTGCTGGGCCTGGCCAGCCTGGGCGCCACGGCGCACGCCGATGGCCCGGTGCGCCTGATCATCGCCTTCCCGCCCGGTGGCCCAGTGGACCTGGTGGGCCGCGTGCTGGCCGAACAACTGGGCAAGGAACTCAAGCAGTCCGTCATCGTCGAGAACAAGGCGGGCGCCAACGGCAACATCGCCGCGGCCTACGTGGCCAAGGCGCCGGCCGACGGTTCGGTGCTGTTCCTGACCAGCGTTGGCGCGGTCTCCATCAGCCCGGCCTTGTACAAGGACCTGCCGTATGACCCGGTGCGCGACTTTGCGCCGGTGTCGCGCGTGGTCAACAACGCCACCGTGTTCGTGGTGAATCCGGCCAATCCGGCGACCGACGCGGCGGATTTCGTCAAGCGTTCGCAGGCGGCTTCGCAATCGGTGGCCATCGGTTCGTCGGGCATCGGCAGCATTCCGCATCTGACGCTGGAAATGTTCGCCGACGCCAGCAAGGCCAAGGTGCTGCACGTGCCGTACAAGGGCGCGGCGCCCGTCATCAACGATGTGCTCGGCAACCAGGTGGCTGGCTTCTTCGGCGACGTGCCGGGCCTGATCGGCCACATCCAGGGCGGCAAGCTCAAGCCGCTGGGCATCGCCGCGCCGACGCGCCATCCGCTGCTGCCGGACGTCAAGACGCTGGCCGAGCAGGGCATCAGCGGCGTCGAGTCGAACAACTGGTACGGCATCGTTGCGCCCGCCGCCACGCCGCCGGCCACGGTCGAGAAACTGAACCAGGCCCTGCGCGCCGCGCTGGGCAATGAAGCGGTGCGCGCCAAGCTGGAGAAGTTCGGCGCCCAGGCCGCGCCCAGCTCGCCGCAGGAGCTGGCGGCGCTGATCGCCGCCGACCGCGAAAAGTGGGGTTCGCTGATCCAACGCAAGAACATTCGTCCGGAGTGAGCATGAGCGATTGCCGAGTCTCGCCGGTCGTGCCGGGCACGCGCCCGGCCCTGGCCGAAATGGAAGCGCGCATCGCGGCCGCGCGCGGCCGCATCTCGCCGCTGTACCAGGTGCTGCTGAACAGCCCCGCCGTGGTGCAGGGCTGGGAGGCGATGCTGACCGCGATCCGCCTGAACACCTCGCTGTCGCCACGGGTGCGCGAACTGATCATCCTGCGCGTGGCGACCCTGAACAACGCGCCGTACGAGTTCGACGCGCACGTGCCGCACGCGCTGGCGGCGGGCATGCCGCAGGCGGTGGTCGACCAGTTGCGCGGCGGCCCGCAAGCGGACGCGGTGCAGGGGCTGGAGGCGGGCGAGGCCGACGTGCTGGCCCTGACCGATGCCATGACCCGCGACATCGAGGTGCCGGACGCGCTGTTCGCGCCGCTGCGTTCGCGCTACAACGACCAGGAACTGGTCGAACTGGCCGCGACGGTAGCCGCTTACAACATGGTGTCGCGCTTCCTGGTGGCGCTGCGCGTCGGGCACTGAAAGGAGCTTTGCATGGACAAGACGGTATTGCTGGTGTCGCTGGGCGAGCGTTTCGACGCGACGCGCGCGGCCGATATGGCGCAACGCCTGACCGAAGGGCTGGACGGTGTGCGGCTGCGCGCCTTCGCCGCGATCGAGGAGGACGAGACCTACGTATATGTCGACGGCGATGCCGGTGGCCAGCCGGAAGTGCAGGCGCGCCTGGCCGAACTGTTCCCCGGGGCGCAGGCGCGCGTGCTGCACCTGACCCTGGACCTGGCCGGCGCTTCGGCCGGCTTGGATGCGCCCTGGCACTACATCGTCGAGACCGACGTGCTGCCCGAGGCCGAGGCGGACCTGAATGCCTGGTACGACCAGGAGCACCTGCCGGGCCTGGCCGCGGTGCCCGGCACCGTGCGCGCGCAGCGCTATGAATGCCGCGACCAGGGGCCGCGCTACCTGGCCTGCTATGACCTGGCAACGCGCGAGACCTTCGGCAGCCCGCCGTGGCTGGCGGTGCGCGCCACTGACTGGAGCAGCCGGGTGCGGCCGTCGTTTCGCAACACGCGCCGCACCATGTTCCAGAAGATTCTTTGACACAGAAGAACGAGGAGACAACGATGGGCAAGCGATGGGCGAGGGCTGTGCTGTGGGGCGCGCTGAGCGCGGCCGGGGTGTCGCTGGCCGCGCAGGCCGCGCCGACGCCTGCCGCGGCGGCGCCTGCGGACAAGGTCGAGCGCGTGACGGTGCTGCCGGGCAACGGCGCCCGTATCGAGGTGCTGGTGCAGGGCCAGGGCCCGGCCCTGGTGCTGCTGCCATCGCGCGGCCGCGGCCAGGAGGATTTCGACGACCTCGCGGCGCGGCTGGCGCAGGCTGGCTACCGCGTGCTGCGGCCCGAGCCGCGCGGCATCGGCGGCAGCAGCGGGCCGATGAAGGACATCACGCTGCATGACTTCGGCAACGACATGGCGGCGGTGATCCGCGACGTGGCCAGGCAGCCGGTGGTGATGATCGGGCACGCCTTCGGCAACTGGGTGGCGCGCACCACGGGCGTGGACCATCCCGACCTGGTGCGCGGCGTGGTGATCGTGGCGGCCGCGGCCAAGAAGTATCCCGCCGGCCTGAGCGAGCACGTCGACCGCAGCGCCGACCTGTCGCTGCCCGACGCCGAGCGCCTCAAGTCCATCCAGTACGCGTTCTTCGCGCCGGGCCATGACGCCAGCGTCTGGCTCAACGGCTGGTACCCCGAGGTCAGCGAAAGCCAGCGCCTGGCCGGCAAGGCCACGCGCCAGTCGGACTGGTGGTCGGGCGGCAGCAAGCCGCTGCTCGATCTGCAGGCGGGCGCCGACCTGTTCAAGCCGGAATCGACCCGCAACGAGATCCGCGACGAATTCGGCGAGCGCGTGTCGGTGGTGGTGATCCCGGGCGCCGGCCACGCGCTGGTGCCGGAAGCGCCGCAGGCGGTGGTCGACGCCATCGTGCGCTGGGAAAAGTCGCTCAAACCCTGAATGCCGCGCCTGGCGCGGATAAAAAAAGCAGCCCCACGGGGCTGCTTTTTTCATGGGCGAGCTGCTTACTTCAACTGGCCCAGCAGCAGGAACTCCATCAGCGCCTTCTGCACGTGCAGGCGGTTCTCGGCCTCGTCCCAGACCACGCTCTGCGGGCCGTCGATGACTTCGCCGGTGACTTCCTCGCCGCGATGGGCGGGCAGGCAGTGCATGAACACGGCCTGGGGATCGGCGGCGGCCATCATCTCGGCGTCCACGCACCAGTCGGCGAAGGCGGCGCGGCGCTCTTCGTTCTCGGCCTCGTAGCCCATGCTGGTCCAGACGTCGGTGGTGACCAGGTGCGCGCCCTGGCAGGCCTGCATCGGGTCCTTGAACTGGCGCAGCACCTTGTCGGACGGCGAGCCGATGCGGGCGGCTTCGAGCTCGTAGCCGGCCGGGGTCGACACGTGCAGCGTGAAGCCCAGCATCTCGGCGGCCTGCAGCCAGGTGTAGGCCATGTTGTTGGCGTCGCCGACCCAGGCGACCGTCTTGCCGGCGATGGGGCCGCGGTGCTCGATGTAGGTGAAGATGTCCGCCAGGATCTGGCAGGGGTGGAATTCGTTGGTCAGGCCGTTGATCACGGGCACGCGCGAGTGCGAGGCGAAGCGCTCGATGCGGGTCTGCTCGAACGTGCGGATCATGACGATGTCGACCATGCGCGAGATGACGCGCGCGGTGTCCTCGATGGGCTCGGAGCGGCCCAGTTGGGAATCATTGGAGGTCAGGTTGATGACCGAGCCGCCCATCTGGTACATGCCGGCCTCGAACGAGACGCGGGTACGGGTGCTGGCTTTTTCGAACACCATCGCCAGCGTGCGGTCGTGCAGCGGCATGTGGGGTTCGTAGCGCTTGAATTTTTCCTTGATCAGCCGCGCGCGGTCCAGCACGTAGGCGATCTCGGCGGACGAGAAGTCCTTGAACTGCAGAAAGTGCCGCAAGGGGCCGTTTTGAGTCGTGGGAGGAGTCATGGTGATGTCGCAGGTCATTGGGCCCGGACGGGCTCGTGGCCCGGGCGGGAGGTTGATTATGGATGTTCGGCCTGGAACTGTCGAATCAGCGGCGCCAGGATGCCGACGATCTGGTCGGCTTCGGCGCGCGACAGGACCAGCGGCGGCAGCAGGCGGATGACGCGGTCGCGGGTGACGTTGATCAAAAGGCCCGCTTCCAGGGCGCGCAACGCCAGCACGCCGCAGGGACGGGTCAGTTCGATGCCCAGCATCAGGCCGCGGCCGCGCACCTCGACCACGCCGGGCACGCCGGCCAGTTCGGCGGCCAGCCGCGCCTGCAGGTGTCCGCCCACGTCGTGGGCATTGGCCAGCAGGTTTTCCGATTCCAGCGCGTCCAGCACCGCCAGGCCGGCCGCGCAGACCAGCGGGCCGCCGCCGAAGGTGGTGCCATGGCTGCCGGGGGTGAAGACGCCCGCCGCAGGGCCGGCGGCCAGCATCGCGCCGATCGGCACGCCGCCGGCCAGGCCCTTGGCCAGGGTCATCACGTCCGGCACGATGTCGGCCCACTGGTGGGCGAACCACTTGCCGGTGCGGCCGATGCCCGACTGGACCTCGTCGATCATCAGCAGCCAGCCGCGCTCGGTGCACAGTTGTCGTACCTCTTGGAGGAAGGCGGCATCGGAGGGACGGATGCCGCCTTCGCCCTGCAGGGCTTCGAGCAGCACGGCGGCCACGCGCGGCTCGGCGTCGCCGGCGGCGCGGATCGCGGCGGCATCGTTGTACGGCACCTGGATGAAGCCCGAGGGCAGGGGCTCGAAGCCCTTGCGCGCCTTGTCGCTGCCGGTGGCGGCCAGCGTGGCCAGGGTGCGTCCGTGCCAGGACGAGTCCATGGTGACGATGTGGGCGTGGCTGTTGCCGTGCCGGTAGGCGTAGTAGCGCGCCAGCTTGATGGCGGCTTCGTTGGCCTCGGAGCCGCTGTTGTTGAAGACCACGTCGCGCATGCCGGACAGCCGCGCCAGGCGCGCGGCCAGCTCGGTCTGCTGCGGGATTTCGTAGATATTGGAGGTGTGGATGACGCGCGCGGCCTGCTCGCTGATGGCCGCGACCAGTCGGGGATGGGCATGGCCCAGACAGGAGACGCCGATGCCCGCCAGCGCGTCCAGGTACTTGCGGCCCTGCGCGTCCCACAGCCAGACACCCTGGCCGTGGGTGAACGATACCGGCAGCCGGGCATAGATGTTGGCCAGAGGCGAGGTCATGACGGGTCCTCCTGGGCTTTTCCCCTGGGCGGATCGCCTTTCGGGACAGGGCAAAGGATCAATCATATACAATTCGCGGCGCGGGGCGCAGTTTGATCACGCCGACGATCCGGCTTCGTGAAGGGCGTTCCGTAGTGAAGAATCCATGGCAACTCGCGTCAGACAATTCGTAATTCATGGCGTTACCGAAAGCGGTAGCCGCTTTCGCCCCAGCGATTGGGCGGAACGGCTCGCCGGCGTAATGGCACAGTTCCGGCCCGCCGGCTGTGCCGGTAACCACCTCACCTACTCGCCCTACGTGCTGCCCGTCGTCATCGACGGCGTGCGTGGCATCGTGGTCGACCAGCGCTTGCGCGACCTCGAACCGCTGGCGTACAAGTTCGTGGTGGATTTCGCCCGCGACAACCACCTCAAGACGGAAGAACGCGAAATCTAGGCTTGCCGAAACCACAAAGCGCCCGAATCGGGCGCTTTGTCTTTCAGGCTTGCTACAGGCCGGGCCCCTCTCGCCGGGGCGGGGTGGCGCGCGGCCGCCCGCGTGGCGGCCGGCCGCGTTGCTACTTGGCGTAGACCAGGTCGCGCAGTCCCAACGACAACCCCGGCCAATATGTAATCACCATCAGGCAGACAATCACCACTCCCACGAACGGAATCAACGGCTTGATCAACCGCTCCAGCGGCAATTTGGCCACTGCGCACGCCGCGAACAGATTCACCCCGAATGGCGGCGTGATCATGCCCAGGGCCAGGTTGACCACCATGATGATGCCGAAGTGCACCGGGTCCAATCCGAACTTCAGCGCCACCGGCAGCAGCAGCGGGGCCAGCACCACGATCGAGGCCGAGGTCTCGATGAACATGCCGATCACGAACAGCGCCAGGTTCACGCCCATCAGGAACGAGAACTGGGTGTCGAACAGCTGCGCCAGCCACACGCCCAGCGCATCGGGGATGCCGGCGCGGTTCAGCAGGAAGCTGAAGACGCCGGCATTGGCGATCACGAACATGATCACGGCGGTGGACACCACCGACTTATGCAGCGTGTCCGACAGCTGTTTGAAGCTCAGGCGGCGGTAGACGAACTTGCCCACCACCACCGCGTACATCACCGCTACCACCGAGGCCTCGGTCGGGGTGAAGACGCCGCCGTAGATGCCGCCCAGGATGATGACCGGCATCATCAGCGCCAGCCAGGCGCGTTTGAAGGCCGGCCACAGCGGCAGGCGGCCTTCGCCGTCGCGCTTGCCCAGGTTGTTGCGCTTGGCGTAGAGCCACACGTAGAACATCAGCGCCACGCCGATCAGGATGCCGGGCATGACGCCGGCGATGAACAGTTCGCCGGTGGAGGTGTCGGTGGACACCGCGAACAGGATCATCGGAATCGACGGCGGGATGATCACCCCCAGCTCGGCCGCGCTGGCCTGCAATGACGCGGCGAAGGGGGCGGGATAGCCGTGGCGGATCATGGCCGGGATCAGGATGGCGCCCACCGCGAAGGTGGTGGCGACGCTGGAGCCGGCCACGGCGGCGAAGATCATGCAGGTCAGCACGCAGGTGCAGGCCAGGCCGCCCTGGATGCCGCCGACCACGCTCTTGGCGAACTCCACCATGCGTTCGGAGATGCCGCCGGCTTCCATCAGGTTGCCCGCCAGGATGAAGAACGGGATCGCGACCAGCGGGTACTTGTCCAGCGCGGCATAGAGCTGCTGGGCCACCACCAGCCAGGGCAGGTTGGCGGCGCCGACCCCCGCCAGGCTGGCCAGCCCGATCGACACGGCGACCGGCACGGACAGCCCGAAGAAAATCAGCATCGAGACAATCATTAATTGGGACATGGCGATATCGGCTGCTTGGATTCGGGACGGGACTCAGCCCTGCGCGTCGTTGCGCACGGGGACGTCTTCTTCTTCGCCGGCGCACCAGCGCGCCAGCACGGCGACGGCGGCGAGCGTCGCGCCCACCGGGATCGCCAGGTAGATCCAGGAGATCGAGATGTCCAGGCTGGGCACGTTCTGGAAACGCACGCGGTAGGTCATCTGGCCGCCGATCCAGGCGATGAAGCCGAGAAAACCGGCGCAGATCAGGCCGATGACGGCCTCCAGCACGCGGCGGCGCATGCCGCCCAGCAGGTTGCGCAGCAGTTCGACGCTGATCATGGCGCCGTGGCGAAAGGCCAGGGCCACGCCCAGCAGCACGGTCCAGATCAGCAGGGCGCGGGTCAGCACCTCGCTCCAGTCGGCGGGCGAATGCAGCACGAAGCGGGCGATGACCTGGTAGAAAGCGGCGGCCGCGGCGGCCACCAGCAGGAGTTGGGCGATGACCGACACCAGCTTGAACAGGATGCGGTCGAAGGCGCAGAGCAGACGCATGGGGGTTTCCAGGACGGATGGCGGAGCGCGCGGAGGGCGGAGCGGCAGGCGCCGCCGGGGACGAAATTCGCTTCCGTCATCCCGGCGCCTCGCGCCGCGCCGGCCTTGCGCTTACTTGGTGTCGCGGATCGACTCGATCAGCTTCTTGTCGAACTTCTTGTAGTACTCGGGATAGGCCGGCTCGACGGCGGCGGCGAAGGCGGCGCGGTCGACTTCGGACACCTGCATGCCTTCCTTCTTGAGCTGCTCGACGCCGGTCTTCTCGATGTTGTCGACATAGGCGCGCATGGCCTGGGCCGATTCCTTGCCGGCCTTGTCGAACTTGGCCTTGTCGTCGGCCGACAGGCCGTCATAGACGTTGGCCGACATCAGCACCAGCGCCGGGCCGTAGACGTGGCCGGTCAGCGACAGGTATTTCTGCATTTGCGACAGCTTGGCCGAGGTGATCACCGACAGCGGGTTTTCCTGGCCGTCGATGGTGCCCTGCTGCAGGGCGGTGGCCACTTCCGGCCAGGCCATCGGCGTCGGCAGGATGCCGATCTGGCGGAAGGCGGTGATGTGGATCGGGTTTTCCGTGGTGCGGATCTTCAGGCCCTTGGCGTCGGCCGGCGTCTTGACCGGGCGCACGTTGTTGGTCAGGTGGCGAAAGCCCTGCTCGCCCCAGGCCAGCGCGACGATGCCGCGGCTGGGGAACTTTGCCAGCATATCCTGTCCGATCTTGCTGTCGAGCACGTTGCGCGCGTGTTGCAGGTCGCGCAGCAGGAAGGGGATGTCGAAGACGCCGGTCTCGGGCACGAAGTTCAGGGTGGCGCCGGTCGAGACGATGGCCAGGTCGATGGTGCCGATCTGCAGGCCTTCGATCACTTCGCGTTCGCCGCCCAGCGCGCTGTTGGCGAATTGCTGTACCTTGTACTTGCCGTTGCTGGACGCCTCGATCGACTTGGCCAGGGCGTCGGCGCCGGCGCCGTAGTGCGACGACGTCGACAGGGCATAGGCCATCTTCAGGGGAGCCTGGGCCGAGGCGGCCAGGGGCGCGGCGACCGCGCAGGCAGCCAGGATCGTGGCCGCGAGCCAGGATTTACGCATTGTCTTCTCCAGGGATATCAGTATTTTTTGCAGTGGGTTTTGCAGTCGGTATGCGGCGCCGCAAGGCGCTTCGCGCATGATAGCGGGATTCGGCCCCCATTCCGGCCGTTGGTTAACATTGGCAGATGATGGATTTCCCTGATGTCTCACGGGCCAGGCGCCCCGGCTTTTGGACCACCCTGGCGCTGGGCGCCCGCATGATGATGCGCGACGCCCGCGCCGGCGAGCTGCGCCTGCTGGTGCTGGCCCTGGTGGTGGCGGTGGCTGCCGTCACCAGCGTCGGCTTCCTGGCCGACCGGGTCGGCCGGGCGCTGGAACGCGACGCCGGCCAGATGCTGGGCGCCGACCTGGTGCTGGACGCGGACGAACCGGTGCCGGCGGCCTTCCTCGATCAGGCCCGCGAGCGCGGCCTGTCCGTCTCCAGTACCTGGCAGTTCCCGTCCATGGTCAGCGCCGGCGACGGCGCCCAATTGGCGGCCCTGAAGGCGGTCGAGCCCGGCTACCCGCTGCGCGGCGCCCTGCGGGTGACGGACGCGCCGTTCAACCCCGACGGCCCCACCCGCGACATCCCGCCCGAGGGCGCGGTCTGGGTGGACGGCCAACTGCTGTCGCTGCTGGGCCTGAAGGTCGGCGACACCCTGAACGTGGGCGACGCCCACCTGCGCATCGACCGGGTCATCACCTACGAACCGGACCGCGGCATGCAGTTCGTCAACGTCGCGCCGCGGGTGATGCTGCGCGCCAGCGATCTGCCGGCCACCGGGCTGATCGCGCCTGGCAGCCGCATCGGCTATGCCCTGCTGGTGGCCGGCGAACCGGATGCGGTGGCCGGCTACTCCGCCTGGCTGGGCCAGAACCTCAAGCGCGGCCAGAAGGTCGCCACGCTGGAATCGGGCCGGCCCGAGGTGCGCCGCACCCTCGACCGGGCGCAGCGCTTCCTGTCGCTGGTGGCGCTGCTGGCGGTGCTGATTTCCGCCGTGGCAGTGGCGCTGGCGGCCGGCCGTTACATGACCCGGCACCGCGACGGCATTGCCGTGATGCGCTGCCTGGGGGCGGTGCAGTCGCAGATCGCCCGCATGCTGACCCTGGAATTCGCGCTGGTCGGCCTGTTCGCCTCGGCCGCCGGCTGCCTGCTGGGCTACGCGGTGCACCAGGTGCTGGTGATGGTGCTGGGTTCGCTGATCGACACGGCCTTGCCGGCGCCCTCGGCCATTCCGGCCCTGCAGGGGCTGCTGACCGGCCTTTTGCTGTTGCTGGGTTTCGCCCTGCCGGCCCTGGCGCAGTTGCGCCAGGTGCCGCCGGCGCGGGTGCTGCGGCGCGACGCCGACGTCATCAGCGCCCGCGGCGCGCTCGGCTACGGCGTCGGCGCCGTCGGATTCGCCCTGCTGATCTGGTGGTTCGCCGGCGACGCGAAGCTGGGCGGCGTGGTGGCGGGCGGGTTCCTGGGGGCCTTTGCGCTGTTCGCGCTGGTGGCCTGGCTCTGCATCCTGGGTCTGGCGCGCCTGCGCGGCCTGGCCGCAGGCCTGCCGGCGCTGCGTTTCGCGCTGGCCGGGGTGGTGCGCCGGCGCGCCGCCACCATCACCCAGGTGTGCGCGCTGGCGGTGGGCCTGATGGCCCTGCTGCTGCTGGCCATGACCCGCACCGACCTGATCCAGGGCTGGCAGCGCACGCTGCCGCCGGACGCGCCCAACCGTTTCCTCATCAATGTGCAGCCCGACCAGCGCCAGGCCGTGACCGACGCGCTGACCCGCGAGGGGCTGGGCCGGATCGTGCTGTCGCCGATGGTGCGCGGCCGCCTGATCGCCGTCAACGGCAAGCCGGTGGGGCCGGACGACTACGAGGAGCCGCGCGCAAAGCGCCTGGTGGACCGCGAGTTCAACCTGTCCTATGGCGAGCAGATGCCGTCGTCCAACCGCATCGAGCAGGGCCGCTGGCTCGAGCCGGGCTCGGCCGAGGTGTCGCTAGAGTCGGGCCTGGCCAAGACGCTGGGCATCAAGCTGGGCGACAGGATGACCTTCGACGTGGCCGGCCAGCAGTTCGAGGTGGCTGTCTCCAGCACCCGGCGGGTGGATTGGGATACGATGCGCGTCAATTTTTTCGCCATCCTGACGCCCGAAACCCTGGCCGACATGCCGCAAAGCTGGATCACGTCCTTCTACCTGCCGCCGGAAAAGGCCCAGGTGCTGCCCGCGCTGGTGCGGCAGTTCCCGAACCTGACGGTGTTCGACGTGGGCGCCATCCTGCAACAGTTGCAGTCGGTGCTCAACGAGGTCGGCCGCGCGGTGCAGCTGCTGTTCCTGTTCACCCTGGCGGCCGGCGTGCTGGTGCTGTCGGCCGCCCTGACCGCCACCCGCGACGAGCGCATGCGCGAAGCCGCGGTGTTGCGCGCGCTGGGCGCCACCCGGCGCCAGTTGGCGCGCTCGCAGCGCATCGAGCTGTGGGCGGTGGGCGGCCTGGCCGGCCTGCTGGCCGCGGCCGGCGCCAGCGCGATCGCTTGGGCTTTATCAACCCAGGTGTTCGATTTCACGATTACCCTCAGCCTCTGGCCCTGGCTGGTGGGGGTCTGCGCGGGTATGCTCGGCGCCTGGGCCGGTGGCGCGCTGGCGTTGCGCGGCGTGCTGCGCACCCCGCCGCTGGTCACCCTGAGAGAAACCTGATGACGTCCTCCGTCCAAACCCCTACCGAACCCGTGGAAACTTCCTCCAGCATTTTCGATCTCCTGGGCGGCGAACGCGGCGTGCGCGCCCTGGTCGACCGCTTCTACGACCTGATGGACATGGAGTCCGACCTGAAGGAACTGCGCGCCGCGCACGGCCCCAGCCTGGACCAGGCTCGCGACAAGCTGTTCTGGTTCCTGTGCGGCTACTTCGGCGGCCCCAATCACTATATAGAGCGCTTCGGCCATCCGCGCCTGCGGGCGCGGCACCTGCCGTTCTCGATCGGCCAGGTCGAGCGCGACCAATGGGTGGCCTGCATGGGCCGCGCCATGGAAGACGAGGGCGTCGAACCCGCCCTGGTCGAGCGCCTGCTGCAATCGTTCTTCGGCGTGGCCGACTGGATGCGCAACCGTGAAGGCTGATCGGGACCCTTGCGGCGCCCGGCGCCATGCCTGGCCGGCGCCGCTGGCCGGCGCCATGCTGGCCGACCCGCGTCTGGGCGATGCCGGTCCCGAGCTGTTCAACCCGGCGCACTATGGCGACCGGGCCCGGCCGGTGGATGCTGGCGGCCGCCAGGCGGCCTGGTTCGTGCAGGGCCAGGGCTGGCAGGGCGTGCTGCGACGTTATCGGCGCGGCGGCCTGATCGCCAAGCTCAGCCGCGACACCTACCTGTGGGCGGGCCAGGCGCGTACCCGCAGCTTCCGCGAATTCCGCCTGCTCGCCGCCATGCGCGCCCAGGGCCTGCCGGTGCCGGCGCCGCTGGCCGCGGCTTACTGGCGCCAGGGGCCGACCTACCGCGCCGCCATCGTGGTCGAGCGCATCCCGGGCGTGCGGCCGCTGGCCCAGGCGCTGGCCGAGCCGTTGTGGCAGCCGGTGGCCGAGGCCATCGTGCGCATGCACCGGGCCGGCGTCTGGCACGCCGACCTCAACGCCTTCAACATCCTGATCGGGTCCGACGGCCGGGTCTGGTTGATCGATTTCGACCGCGGCACCGACGGCGGCCTTTCCGACCGCCAGCGCCAGGGCAACCTGGAACGCCTGCGCCGGTCGCTGGTCAAGGTGGCGGGGGACGAGGGCGAGCGTTTCTGGCTCAAATTGCGCGACAGCTACTGGACCGCCTGGGGGATCGGCGTACAGCCCTGAGACGGGCGGCGCCCGCGGCCCGATCCGGGCCCAATTGCGGCAAATTGCGCTAAATCCGCCGGTAAAGTTGGGCAGGCCATCGCTAAAAGGCTTTATGATTCCGCCTTTTGGTACTCCTGTAACTTACGGCATATAGCTGGGGGGCTGGTAATGAAACTACGGGCGGGAATGCGCTGGGCGCTGGGGACGATGCTGGTCGCGGCAGCCACGTCGGCGGCGGTGGCGCAGAACAAGGTCGTCAACGTCTACAACTGGGCCGAATACACGGCCCCGGACACGATCCCCGGTTTCGAGAAGGAAACCGGCATCAAGGTCCGTTATGACGTCTACGACAGCAACGACACGCTGCAGGCCAAGCTGCTGGCCGGCAAATCGGGTTACGACGTCGTTGTCCCGTCCACGCATTACGCCTCGCGCCAGATCGAGGCCGGCCTGTTCCAGAAGCTGGACAAGTCCAAGATCCCCAACTGGAAGTACCTGGATCCCGACGTCATGGCGCTGGTCGCCTCGGTCGATCCTGGCAACGAATACGCCATTCCCTGGGGCTATGGCACCAACGGCCTGGGCTACAACGTCACCAAGGTCAGGCAGATCATGGGCGAGAACGCCGACCTGGCCAACTGGGACATGATCTTCAAGCCCGAGAACGCCGCCAAGCTCAAGGAGTGCGGCATCTCGATGCTGGACGAGGCCGCGCAGGTGTTCCCGGCCGTGCTCAAGTACCTGGGCAAGGACCCCAACAGCGCCAACCCGGACGACTACAAGGCCGCGCTGGACGTGCTCAAGCAGATCCGTCCGTACATCCGCCAGTTCAGCTCGTCGGGCTACATCGACGAACTGGCCGTGGGCGATCTGTGCATGGTCTACGGTTTCTCGGGCGACGTCATGATCGCCCGCAAGCGCGCCCAGGAGGCCAAGAAGCCTTATGAAGTGAACTACTTCATTCCCAAGGGCGGCGCCCCGGCCTGGTTCGACCTGATGGTCATCCCGAAGGACGCGCCGCATCCGGAAGAGGCCCTGGCGTTCATCAACTACATCGAGACGCCGCAGGTGCACGCCGCCATCACCAACACCATGTTCTACCCCAACGCCAACAAAGAGGCGCGCAAGTACGTGGTCAAGGACGTGGCCGACAACCCGATGATCTACCCGTCGCCCGAGGTCTCCAAGTCGCTGTATGTCATCAAGGCCCAGCCCTTGAACATCCAGCGCCTGCAGACGCGCATGTGGGCCGAGCTGAAATCGGGACGCTGAGCATCATGAGCGATAGCCGTTACTCGGCGCAGCATGCGGCCGACCCGGACGAGTTCGTCCGGGTCGCCGATGTGGTCAAGATCTTCGGCGACGTGGTCGCCGTCCGTTCCGTCAACCTCTCGGTCAAGCGCAACGAGATCTTCGCGTTGCTGGGCAGCTCCGGCAGCGGCAAGTCGACCTTGCTGCGCATGCTGGCCGGCTTCGAGGAAGCCACCTCGGGCCAGATCCTGCTCGATGGCGAGGACATCACCAACGTGCCGCCGTACCGGCGGCCGGTGAACATGATGTTCCAGTCGTACGCGCTGTTCCCGCACATGACGGTCGAGGCCAACGTAGCCTTCGGCCTGAAGCAGGAAGGCGTGGACCGCGCCGAAATCCACGACCGCGTGTTCGAGGCGCTCGACCTGGTGCAGATGGCCGGCTATTCGCGCCGCAAGCCCAACCAGCTGTCCGGCGGCCAGCAGCAGCGCGTGGCGCTGGCGCGCAGCCTGGTCAAGCGGCCCAAGCTGCTGCTGCTGGACGAGCCGATGTCGGCGCTGGACAAGCAGATCCGCCAGAAGACCCAGATCGAGTTGGTCAAGATCCTGGAGCAGGTCGGCGTGACCTGCATCATGGTCACCCACGACCAGGAAGAGGCCATGACCATGGCGCACCGCCTGGCGGTCATGACCGAGGGCCAGATCGTGCAGTGCGGCACGCCGCAGGACGTCTATGCCTTCCCGAACTCGCGCTTCGTCGCCAGCTTCATCGGCTCGACCAACATGTTCACCGGCACCATCGTGGTCGATGAACCCGACCACGTCGCCATCGAAAGCCCCGAACTGAGCCGCCCGCTGTACGTGAGCCACGGCGTCAGCGAGCCGCTGGGCATGGACGTGCACGTCTCCATCCGCCCCGAGCGCATGGTGGTGTCGCGCGAACAGCCGGCGGGCGAATACAACTGGGCCCACGGCATGGTCAGCCACATGGCATGGATGGGCAGCTACGCGCTCTACCAGATCCGCCTGGATTCCGGCGCCATGGTCGAGGCCAGCGTGCCCAGCCTGCAACTGGCCCAACTGGACGCCCCGGGCATCGACGAAGAGATCTTCGTCAGCTGGGACGCCGACAGCGCGACGGTGCTGGCGTCATGAGCCGCTTCTCGCCCCGCGACTGGCTGCCCTCGGGCCGGACGCTGGCGGTGGTGCCGCCGTTCGCCTGGCTGGTGCTGTTCCTGCTGGTGCCGTTCCTGCTGGTGTTCAAGATCAGCTTCGCCGAGCTCAAGTTCGGCATTCCGCCGTACACCTCGCTGGCCGAATTCAAGGACGAGGCGGTGCAGTTCAGCCTGCACCTGCGCGGCTACATCCTGCTGTTCACCGACAGCCTGTATTTCGCCACCTACCTCAGTTCGGTAAAGATCGCGGCCATCACCACGCTGGCCTGTGTGCTGATCGGCTATCCCATCGCCTACTACATCGCGCGATCGTCGCCGCGGGTGCGCAACCTGCTGCTGCTGGGCGTGATCCTGCCGTTCTGGACCTCGCTGCTGCTGCGCGTGTACGCCTGGGTCGGCATCCTGCGCAACGACGGTCTCTTGAACAACTTCCTGCAATGGCTCGGCATCATCTCCAGCCCATTGGAGATCTACCGCACCGACCTGGCCGTGTATATCGGCATGGTCTATGCCTACCTGCCATTCTTCATCCTGCCGCTGTATGCCACGCTGGTGAAGATGGACCTGCGCCTGCTGGAAGCCGCCTACGACCTGGGCGCCAGGCCCTGGCAGGCGTTCTGGCAGATCACCGTGCCGCTGTCGCGGCAGGGCGTCATCGCCGGCGCCATGCTGGTGTTCATCCCGGCGGTCGGCGAATACGTCATTCCCGAAATGCTGGGCGGCGCCAACACGCTGATGATGGGCCGCGTCATGTGGAACGAGTTCTTCAACAATACCGACTGGCCGATGGCCTCTGCGGTGACCTGCGTGATGGTGCTGCTGTTGCTGGTGCCGCTGGCGCTGTTCCAGTACAACCAGGTCAAGCAGCAGGAACTGGCCAACGGGGGGCGCAAATGAACGGTCCCAACAAGACCTTGCGCGCGGTGGTGCTGGGGCTGGGCTACTTCTTCCTGTACGTGCCCATCATCAGCCTGATGGTGTTCTCGTTCAACGAATCGCCCGCCGTGACCTCCTGGACCGGTTTCTCGTTCCGCTGGTATCACTCGCTGTTCAACGACGACGCGTTGCTGCGCGCGGCCTGGCTGTCGTTCCGCATCGCCGCCATGACCGCCACCGCGGCCGTCATCATCGGCACCTGGGCCGGCTACGTGCTGGGACGCATGGGCCGTTTCCGCGGCTTCGCGCTGTACGTGGGCATGCTGAGCGCGCCGCTGGTGATCCCCGAAGTGGTGCTGGGCATCTCGCTGCTGCTGATGTTCGTGGAGTTGCGCGGCCATCTGGGCTGGCCGGCCGAGAACGGCATCTTCACCATCTGGGTCGGCCACGTGACGCTGTGCATGGCCTTCGTGGCGGTGGTGATCCAGACCCGCATCCGCGACCTCGACCGTTCGCTGGAAGAAGCCGCGCTGGACCTGGGCGCCACGCCCATCACGGTGTTCTTCAAGATCACGCTGCCGCTGATCGCGCCGGCACTGGCCTCGGCCTGGCTGCTATCCTTCACGTTGTCGCTGGACGACGTGGTGCTGGCGTCGTTCCTGTCCGGCCCCAGCTCCAGCACGCTGCCGATGGAAGTCTTCTCGCGCGTGCGCCTGGGCCTGAAACCCGAGATCAATGCGTTGGCGACGCTGTTCATCCTGGCGGTGGGCACCTGCGTCATCCTGGCCAACCGCATGCAATGGCGCAAGGAGTCCGAACCCAAATGAAGCAAACCACCCTGTATGGCCTGACCAAGTGCAGCACCTGCGTCAAGGCGCGCGAGTGGCTGACCGCGCACGGCGTCGACCACCAGTTCATCGACTACCGCGACCATCCGGTGCCGGCCGCCACCCTGAAGGAATGGGCCGGCCAGCTCGGCGGCTGGGAAAAACTCGTCAACCGCGCTTCCATGACCTGGCGCAACCTGCCGGACGATCGCAAGACGGCCAGCACCGACGCGCAGTGGACCAAGCTGATCGCCGAGTTCCCGGCACTGGTGCGCCGCCCGGTAGCGGTCACGCCGGATGGCGAAGTCGGCGTCGGCTTCAGCGAAAAGCGCTACGGCGAACGCTTCGCCTGACGCCGTGGCGGGCAAGCCCGACAAGGCATCGCGCGGCGCCGGCAAGGCGTTGCCCGATGCCTTTTTCAATCGCGACGCGCGCCAGCTGGCGCGCGAACTGCTGGGCAAGGTGGTGCGCCACCGGGTCGACGGCCTGTGGCTGTCGGCGCGCATCATCGAGACCGAGGCCTACTACCTGGAAGAGAAGGGCAGCCATGCTTCGCTCGGCTATACCCACAAGCGCCGCGCCCTGTTCATGGACGGCGGCGTGGTCTACATGTATTACGCGCGCGGCGGCGACTCGCTCAATTTCAGCGCGGGCGGGCCGGGCAACGCGGTGCTGATCAAGTCCGGCTATCCCTGGGTCGACGCGCTCTCGGGCCCCGAGGCGCTGGCCCGCATGCAGGCCTTGAATCCCGATGCCCAGGGCCGTCCGCGCCTGCCGGCGCGCCTGTGCGCGGGCCAGACGCTGCTGTGCCGCGCGCTGGGCCTGAAGGTGCCGGACTGGGATGCGCGGCGCTTCGACCCCGACGCGCTGTACGTCGAAGACGTGGGCGAATCGCCGCAGGCATTGATCAGCACCGCCCGGCTTGGCATCCCGCCCGGGCGCGACGAACACCTGGAATACCGCTACGTCGATCCGGCCTATGCGGCCTGGTGCACGCGCAACCCCTTGCGTCGCGGGCAAGTGGCCGGACGGGACTATCACTGGGTCGACCGGCAGGGGGCGCCGCTCAAGCAGGCGCCCTGAGGCGGGTGCGGCGCGCTTGCCGCCGGGCCGCGGCCTTCAGCCCTGGGGGCCGGAGCCGCCCGTGCCCGCCTGTTGCGCCGCCTTGCGGGCGCGCTCGGCCATGCCGGCCCGCATCTCGGCGTATTTGCGTTGGATGCGCCGGCGGTTGATGCGCTTGCTCCACGCATAGATGGGCACCAGCGGCAAGACACCGAACCCGTCGATCAGGAACAGCCCCGACCGGCCTTCCGCGTTCTGGCCACAGGCGATGTTGCTGGCGGTCAGGTCGTGCAGCACCACGTGCGCGTCGGCCAGGTCCTCGATGAACTCATCCAGTTGCGCCGACAGGGCCGCATCCATTGTTCCCTGGGGCGCCAGGTCCGCCAGGGTGGGGGCGATATTGCCCGCTTCATCGGTGATTTTCTCGACCAGCAGGCCCAGGCCCAGTGTGGTCTGGGCCACGCCCAGAATGCGCGCCATCGGCACCTGCCAGACGCCGGACGGGCGCGTGGTCGTGGTGACGTATTCCGTGATTTCGTTCAGGTAGACGCGATAGGCGCTTTCGCGCTGGTATTGCTTGTACCAGCGCTTGAACGGCCGGGCTTCGAGGTAAATCGCGCGCGCCTGCATGTCCATGACCTTGACCAACAGGGAAGGGGCATGGGGATGCTGGAAGATATGACGGTCCCCGCCCACCGCGACCGGAGTTTCGTCATTGAGATTCAATGGACCGAAAATCGATTCGAAGGCGACGGGAGGCGGACAGTACGTGGGGAAATCAGCTGTATTCAACTGTTTTTAAGGTTTATACATACGTTGTTAACAGTTTAATGCTGTTGTTTGCTTTTGGTTTTTTCTGCGTGCCGGGAAAGTCGTTTCGGATAGCTACAGAGGGCCGGGTATGCCGCCCTATAATTTCACGCGCCCGGCGTGGGCGCGCAGCGTTGAGGGTCCGTTTTGTCAAACGAAGTTCTGCTCTGGGTCGCCGCCGGCGGCGCGGTACTGGCCTGCCTGGCGGCCCTGATGGCCTGGCTGTCGCGCCCGGCTCGCGATGATCGCCTGGACGCCTTGCTGGACGGCCTGGAACGCACCGAGCGCGCGCTGCGCGCCGATATCGCCGAGGGCCAGCGCGGTCTGCGCGCCGAGTTCTCGGAATCGACCCGCGGCCTGCGGCAGGAACTGGCGCAATCCCACGGCGAGCTGCGCGCGGCGCTGACCCGCGATGCCCAGGCGGCGCGGGTGGAATCGGCCGAATCACTGGCGCGCTTCGCGGCCGGGTTCAACGAGCAGTTGCAAGGGCTGATACAGATCAACGAGCGGCGCCTGATGGAGGTGCGCGAGACGGTCGATCAGCGTTTGCAAGCGTTGCAGAATGACAACAGCGCCAAGCTCGATGATATGCGTCGCACGGTCGACGAGAAGCTCCACGCCACCCTGGAGCAGCGCCTGGGGGAATCATTCAAGCAGGTTTCCGACCGCCTTGAAGCGGTGCACAAGGGATTGGGCGAAATGCAGGCGCTGGCCGCGGGCGTGGGCGACCTGAAACGGGTCCTGACCAACGTCAAGTCGCGCGGCACCTGGGGCGAAGTGCAATTGGCGCGCCTGATCGAAGACAACATGACGCCGGAGCAGTACGCCAGCAATATCAAACCGGTGCCGGGCAGCGACGCGGTGGTCGAATTCGCCATCCGCCTGCCGGGGCGCGGCGATGGCGGCATGCCCGTCTGGCTGCCGATCGACGCCAAGTTTCCCAAGGAAGAGTACGAGCGCCTGATGGATGCGCAGGAGGCGGCCGACGCCGAGGGCGTGAAGGCGGCCGGTGCTGCCTTGGCCAAGGCGGTCGAACTGCAGGCGCGCCTGATCGCCACCAAGTACGTGGCGCCGCCGCACACCACGGATTTCGCCATCATGTTCCTGCCCACCGAAAGCCTGTATGCCGAAGTGTTGCGGCGCCCGGGGCTGCTGGATCGACTGCACGACCTGCGTATCAACGTGGCCGGGCCCAGCAACCTGGCGGCGCTGCTCAACAGCCTGCAGATGGGCTTTCGCACGCTGGCCATCGAGCAACGCTCGTCCGAGGTCTGGCAGGTGCTGCGCGCGGTCAAGACCGAATTCGGCAAATTCGGTGACGCGCTGGCCGGCGTGAAGAAGACCCTGGACACCGCCAGCAGCAAGATCGGCCAGACCGAGGTGCGCACGCGCGCCATGCTGCGCAATCTGAAAAGCGTCGAAGCGCTGCCCGAAGCCGAGGCGCTGCGCCTGCTGGGCGGCGAAGGCGCCGCCGACGAGACCGCGGCCGAGGGCGACGCGCCCGCGGCGCCCGCTTCCGGCGCCTGACAGGCGCGCCCGGCTGCCGGCCTTACGCGCCTGCGTCGCCGCGCCGCCATCAGCGGCCATCGCCCGGGCGCCGTTTCCCCCCCGCGGCCCGGCGTGGCGCCCTCCGGGGCCGAGCTTGTGACCCGGGCGCTCTGCCGATATCCTCATACTTGCGGCATTCCGCCGTCGATATCTGGAGCATCGTAAGCATGGGCACGGCTGACCGAGTTGATTCCTCTTCCTTCGACGCGATGGCGCTGGGCGCCGAGATCGCCCAGGGGGCCACCACGGCGCAGGCCGCGATGCAACAGGCGGTGGAACGGGTGGCGGCGCGCAATCCGTCGATCAACGCGGCGTGCGGCGTGCAGGCCGAGCTGGGCCTGGACCTGGCCCGCGCGCTGGACGATGAGCTGGCGACGCTGACGGCCGAGCAGCGGCTGGCGCTGCTGCGCGAGCGTCCGTTCCTGGGCGTGCCGACCTTGCTCAAGGACCTGGGCACCGCCGCGCTGGGGTTGCCCAGCGCCATGGGCTCGGTGCTGTATGGCCAGGTTGAATGGAATGTCGACGCTGAAATCGTCAAGCGCTATCGCCGCGCCGGCCTGATCCCTTTCGGCCGCAGCACCAGCGCCGAACTGGGCCTGAGCCCCACCAGCGAATCGCCGGTCTACGGCGCGCCGACCCAGAACCCCTGGAAGGCCGGCCACAGCGCCGGCGGTTCCAGTGGCGGGGCAGGGGCGGCGCTGGCCAGCGGCATGGTGCGCATCGCCCATGGCAGCGACGGCGGCGGCTCGATCCGCATTCCGGCCTCGTGTTGCGGCGTGCTGGGCCTGAAGCCGTCGCGCGGCATGATGCCGCTGGGGCCGCTCAAGGGCGAGGGCTGGGGCGGCCTGGCGACAGAACACATGATGACGCTGTCGGTGCGCGATTGCGCGGCGGCGCTGGATATCAGCGCCGGCGCCGACGTCGGCGCGCCGTATGCGGCGCCGGCCAGGCCAGGCGAATCCTATCGCGACATCGTGGCGCGGGTGTCGGCGGATCCGCGCTCATCGCCGCGCCGCCGCATTGCCTATATCAACACCACCTACGAAGGCGAAGCGATCCATCCCGAGGTCGCGGCGGCGGTCGACGAGGCCGCGCGCCTGTTCGCCGGCCTGGGCCACGAACTGGTGGTGGCCGCGCCGCCGGTGGGTTCCGAGGAAGTGCTGTCGCCGATGCTGCCGCTGATCGCCAGCGCCGCCGCCAATGCCATCGACAGCTTCGTCGGCGCGCGCAATCGTCGTCTTGCCGCAGACGAATTGCAGCCGACCACGCTGGGCGCGCGCGAGTACGCCCGCGCGATTTCCGGCGCGCAGTACGTGGCTTGCGTCGATACCTGCCACGAGATCACGCGCCGCATCGGCCGCTTCCTGCATCGCGAGGGCACGCAGGGCCACGACCTGTTCCTGTCGCCGGTGTTGGCGCAACTGCCGGCGCCCATCGGCCGCTATGCGATGGACAACGCCGATTACCTGGCCTATCGCCTGGGCAAGAAGGGCGTGATCGGCTATTCGCCGTTCGCGCCGTTGGCCAACCTGACGGGCATGCCCGCCATTTCCATTCCGTTCGGCCTGTCGGCCGACGGCCTGCCGATCGGCATCCAGGTCATGGGCCCGCTGGGCAGCGAGGCCTGGCTGCTGGAACTGGCCGCCCAGGTCGAGGCCCTGCGGCCCTGGCAGCGGGTGGCGCCCATCGCCAGATAGGCCGCCGGGCGGGGCGCGCCGGCAAGCACGGCGCATCAACGAAGAGGAGCCAGCATGCCGTCGTTCGTGACCCATACCGTACTCAACCAGGTCCCGCCCCTGGAAGACTATTCGCTGTTCGAGACCGACCCGGCGTTGCGCGAGGCGGCGGTCCGCGAGGGCGCTGGCGCCTGGCTCGGCGACCTCGGCGCGCATGGGGCCTGGCTCGGCCGCGCCCAGACCCTGGCCGCCGGCGTCGACGCCAACCGCTATCCGCCGCGGCTGCGGGCCTATGACCGGACCGGCCATCGCATCGACCATGTCGATTTCCATCCCGCCTGGCAATTGTTGATGAGCGGCATCGTGGCGCGCGGCCTGCACAGCCGCGCCTGGGCCCAGCCGGTGCCGGGGGCGCAGGTGGCGCGGGCGGCGGCCTACCTGATGCAAGGCCAGGTCGAGGCCGGCACGCTGTGTCCCACCACCATGACCTTTGCCGCCGTGCCTCTGCTGCAACGCGAGCCGGCGGGCGTGATCGACTACATCGGCGATTGGCTGCCCGCGCTCTATTCGCGCGAATTCGACGGCGCCGACGCGCCGCTGGCCGGCAAGCGCGGCGCGCTGATCGGCATGGGCCTGACCGAGAAGCAGGGCGGTTCCGACCTGCGCGCGGTCACGACACGCGCCGCGCCGCTGGGCGCGATCGGGCGCGGTTGCGCCTATTTGCTGGTGGGCCACAAATGGTTCTTCTCGGTGCCGCAGGCCGACGCCCATCTGGTGCTGGCGCAGACCGACGAGGGCCTTGGCTGCTTTCTGGTGCCGCGCTGGATTCCGGAAGGCCCGCGCAACGCGGTCCGCATCCGGCGCCTGAAGGACAAGCTGGGCAATCACAGCAATGCCAGCGCCGAGGTCGAGTTCGAGGACGCGTGGGGCGTCATGGTCGGCGAACCCGGGCGCGGCCTGGCGGTGCTGCTGGAGATGGCCGCCACCACCCGCCTCGATTGCGTGCTGGGCAGCGCCGCGTTGCTGCGCCAGGCCCTGGTGCAGTCGCTGCACCATGCCTGCCACCGCCAGGCTTTCGGCAAGCCGTTGCTGGCGCAGCCGCTGATGCGCAATGTGCTGGGCGACCTCGCGCTGGAGTCGGAGGCCGCCCAGGCGCTGGCGCTGCGCCTGGCGCGCGCGGTGGACGAGCGTGGCGACGCCGGCGCGCGCGCGCTGGCGCGGGTCGGCACGCCCGCCGCCAAGCTGTGGGTCTGCAAGCGCGCGATCGCGGCGGTGGCCGAATGCATGGAGGCATGGGGCGGCAACGGTTACGTCGAAGAGGGACCGATGCCGCGGCTGTATCGCGAAACGCCGGTCAATTCCATCTGGGAAGGGTCCGGCAATGTCATGGCGCTGGATGTGCTGCGTGCCTTGCAGCGCGAGCCCGAGGCGCTGCCCGCGCTGGAAGGCGAGTTCGCCCCGGCCCTCGGCCAGTACCGCGAGTTCGATGCCGCGCTGGCGCGGTGGCGCGCCCTGTTGGCGGACCCGGCGCAGGCGGAGTTCCAGGCCAGGCGCATCGCCTGCGGCCTGGCGTGCCTGTGGCAGGCGGCGCTGCTGATCCGGCACGCGCCGGGGCCGGTGGCGCAGGGGTTCGTCGGCAGCCGCCTGGGGGGAGTGGGCGGCGTGTTCGGCGAGCTGGGGGGGGGCCTGGACGTCGGGACGATCCTGGCGCGGGCTTGGCCGGCGGCGGCCGCATGCTAAATTTCCCGGCTTCAACCACCTTTTTTCCGCATCGCCATGCTCTCCCAGCAAGAACTCAAGCAGCAAGCCGCCGACGCCGCCCTGGAACTCGTTGAACAGGTCGCCGGCCCCGACGTCATCATCGGCGTCGGCACCGGCTCCACGGCCGATCTCTTCATCGACGGCCTGGCGCGTTTCAAGGGTCGGATCGGCGGCACGGTCGCCAGCTCCGAGCGCAGCGCCGCGCGGCTGGCCGGCCATGGCCTGAAAGTGCTGGACCTGAACGACGTCACGTCGATGCCGATCTACGTCGATGGCGCCGACGAGATCGACGCCAACCTGCACATGATCAAGGGCGGCGGCGGCGCGCAGACGCGCGAGAAGATCGTTGCCTCGGTGGCCGACCGCTTCGTCTGCATCGTCGACGAGTCCAAGTTGGTCGAGGTCATGGGCAAGTTCCCGCTGCCGATCGAAGTCATTCCGATGGCGCGCGAGGCGGTGGCCCGCGCCATGACGGCCATGGGCGGCCAGCCGCGCCTGCGCGAGGGCTTCGTGACCGACAACGGCAACATCATCCTGGACGTGGCCGGCCTGTCGATCACCGATGCGCCCGGCCTGGAAGCCCGCGTCAACAATCTGCCCGGCGTGGTCACCTGCGGCCTGTTCGCGATCGCCGGCGCCGACGTGGCGCTGCTGGCCACGCAGAACGGCATCCGCCGCCTGGACCGCCGCGCCTGAGTGGGCATGGCCGACCGCCCTTGCGGGCGGTCCGGCCGCGATTCATAATCCTGTCACACTTGGGTCATAACCTTGCGGGTTGTGCAGGCCCACACACGAAACGCTTTCTTATCGGGGCAATGCAATGAGATCAACCACGCAGGGAGCCCGGATGACGGAGCATACAAACAAGCAGTTCGACGCTGACCTGGAAAGCGTCCGTTCGCAATTCTTGCAAATGGGCGGCGTGGTCGAAGCCATGATCCAGGAGGCCATCGATGCGCTGGCCAGCGGCGATCTGACGCTGGTTGAGAAAGTGCGCGAGCGCGAGAAGGAAGTCAATCGCCACGAAGTGGAGATCGACGAAAGCATCAGCCGCATCCTCGCCCGCCACCAGCCCACCGCGATCGACCTGCGCATGCTGATGGCCGTGTCCAAGATGCTGACGGACATGGAGCGTTCCGGCGACGAGGCCGAGAAGGTGGCCACCGTGGCCCGCCGCATCCACGAGTCCGAAGTCCGCCACATCCCGGTGATCGAACTGCGCCACATGGCCGCCAACGTGCGCACCATGCTGCACCAGGCGCTGGACGCCTTCGCCCGCCTCGACCCCATCCTGGCCGCCGCCGTGGTGCGCAGCGACAAGGAAGTGGACAAGGAATGGAAGGGCGCGTTGCGCCACCTGATCACCTACATGATCGAAGACCCGCGCACCATCTCGGGCGCCATCGACATGATCTTCATCGCCCGCGCCCTCGAACGCATCGGCGACCATGCCAAGAACATGTCCGAGCGCGTGATCTACATGGTCAAGGGCGCGGACGTGCGCCACACCGGCGTCAAGAACACCGAGCGCCTGGCGCGCGGCGAAGAGGATACCCCCGGGCAGGACGACTGATCGCCGCGGCGGCCGCGCCGCCCGTCCTGCCGGGAGGCAACAGAAAAAGCCCCACGCTCCGCCGCTGCGCGGGTCGCTGCCCCCCCGAGGGGACGTTTTTGCCTTGGGGCGGCCCGGCGGCAAAAAACCCCAGGCGCCACGGCGCGCTGGGGTTTTTTTACGTGTCCGGCCGCCTACAGCGGCAACTCGGCGCCCTGGCACAGGCGCGGGTCCGGTACGCCCGACTTGCCGGCGTTGATGCGCCCGGCCAGCCGCCGGCCGAAGGCCGGCAGGCCCTGGGCGCTGACGTCCAGGTCGTACCAGCCTTCGCAACCGGCGTATTTCAGTTCCAGCGCGCCGCCGGCCTGCACATGGGCCATGGCGCGCCAACCGTCGCCCATGCGTGATTCGATCTGCACCGGCAGGTGGGTGTCGCCGTGGTTGATGAGGCGCAGGCGAATGCCGGAGGTCACCGGCACCAGCTGCGTTTCCAACAGGCCGGCATCCCGGGTGTCGCCGCGGAACCTGCGGTGGAAGCCGTCCGGACCCAGCAGCCACAGGTCATAGGCGCCTTCGGCGTCGAGACGCCAGCCGTCGTCCAGCCGCGCGCCGGCGCCGACGGTGTAGCGGCGCGGGGCGCGCTCCAGCGCCCGGCGGTCGTAGACGTGCAGCACCGCGCCCGCCGTGCCCGGGTTGCGGAAGGTCAGGCGGTAGTGTTCGCCGTCGGCGGTCATGCGGCCCACGGCCTCCAGGGCATAGGGCAGGGCGCAGGTGTGGCGCGCGCTGTCGGCGTGCAGCGTGGCGCGGTCGCCGGCGAAATCGAAGGCCGAGGTCAGGTCGCCGGCCACGGCGCGGCGCCAGGCGCTGATGTTGGGCTCGGCCACGCCGAAGCGGGCCTCCAGGAAGCGGATCACAGAGGTGTGGTCGAACACTTGCGAATTGACCCAGCCGCCGCGGCTCCACGGCGACACCACCAGCATCGGCACGCGCGGCCCCATGCCGAAGCCGCGGCCATGCAGGGCGGCGGGGTCGTCCGGGGTGGCGGCGCTGGGGCCGTGGCGGGTGTCGTGGTATTCGCCATCCAGCTCCACCGTCGACAAGCCGCCCGAGCGGCCGTCGGTCTCGCGCGTGGGCGGCGCGGGCGGTGGCATATGGTCGAAAAAGCAATCGTTCTCGTCGTAGGTGACGAGGAATACACAGCCACTCCAGACGGCGGGGTTGCGCGTCAGGATCTCGAGCACGCGTTCGGTGTAGGCGCCGCCCTGGCGCGGCGACGAGACCTCGGGATGTTCGGAGTCGGCGGCGGGAGCGATGATCCAGGAGACCTGCGGCAGCGTACCCTGTTCCACGTCATGCGCCAGGTCGTCCAGGGTGTGGGTGGACAGGCCCCGGTCGCGTAGCGGCGCGTCGGCGCCGCCGGCCTCGTGCTGGCGCCGGTACTGGCGGAAGCCGGCGAGCGGGTTGTCGTGGAAGTTGTCCGCCATGTCCTGGTAGATGCGCCAGTCGATGCCGGCGGCCTGCAGGCGTTCAGGATAGGTGGTCCACCCGTAGCCCTGGTCGGCCGGGCCGAGCCGGTCGAAGGTGTTGACCAACGCCGGTCCGCCAGCGCGTCCCAGTGGGTCATTGGTGCCGGTCCACAGGAACAGGCGGTTCGGATTGGTGCCGGCCTGGACCGAGCAGTGGTAGGCATCGCACAGTGTGAAGGCATTGGCCAACGCCGTCTGGAACGGCACTTCGGCGGGGCGGTAGGCGCCCATGCCCAGGCGGCGCTTGGCGGCCAGCCATTGGTCCATGCGGCCGTCGTTCCAGGCGCGCTGGGCGTCGTCCCAGGTATGCGGAGTGATGTAGCCCACGGGCGTGTCGCTGGCGTACTCGCCTTGCAGCGCATAGGGGCGGACTCGCTCGGCGCCGTCGGCTTGTGTCAGGACATCGCCGGCCGGGGTGGGCACCGGATGCGGATCGGCAAAGCCGCGCACGCCGGGCAGGCTGCCGAAATAGTGGTCGAAGGACCGGTTTTCCTGCATCAGGATGACGACGTGCCGCACGTCGTGGAGCGTGCCGTGCTTGCGGTCGGGAGCCACCGCCAGCGCGCGCCGGATGGCCGGGGGCAGGTCGGAGGAAGAGGCGGAACTCGGATCTTCTTTCATGACAGCGTTAATACGGCCAGCAATAATGGAATCTTAAGCCAGCCACGGGCATGGCCGGATCGACCGGCCAGAAGCACGAAGCCCCTCGCGGACGAGGGGCTTCGCAGGAGGGGCCGCGCGCGCGGCGCGGCGCGATCAGGCCGAGGGCGGAACGTAGCCCTGGGCTTCGACGCTGCCGTCCTCGAACAGGAAGCGTTCCATCTGCTGCTGCAGGTACTTGCGGGCGCGGGCGTCGGCCAGGTTCAGGCGGTTTTCATTGACCAGGCGGGTCTGCACCTGCTTCCACTCTTCCCAAGCTTCCTTGGAAATGCTTTGCCAGATGCGGGTGCCGAGTTCGCCGGGGTAGGGCGGAAAATCCAGCCCTTCGGCTTCACGCTTCAATTTCACACAGTTGACGGTACGGGCCATGGTTCGCTGCCGGAAAGAATGGGTAATGCGCCATTTTAGCGGGCTTGGCGCCGGAAGGCCGCCAAGCCCCTGCGGGCACTGCGGTTAGGCCTCGGGGGCCAGCCCGGGGCGGGGCCGCGTCACAGCTTCTTGATGAACACCAGGCTGTTGCGCGAACGGTTGTAGTTGTTCTGTTTTTCGCGCGGCAGGTCGGCGATGCCGCCCTGCACGAAGCCGCGCTTCATGAACCAGTGCGAGGTGCGCGTGGTCAGCACGAACAGCCGCTTGGCGCCGCTGGCGCGGGCGCGCGATTCCATGTGGCGCAGCAGGATCTCGCCCTCGCCGGACCCCTGCCATTCGGGGTGCACGATCAGGCAGGCCATCTCGGCCATGTGATCCTCGGGGAAGTTGTGCAGCGTGGCGCAGCCGTAGATCACGCCGTCGTGCTCGAGCACGGTGAAGTTCTCGACGTCGCGCTCGATCACGCTGCGCGGGCGCGGCACCAGCGTGCCGTCGGCTTCCAGCGGCTCGATCAGGCTGAGGATGGCGCCAACGTCATCGAGCGTGGCCGGGCGCAGGTCGTCCAGCGTGTCCTCCACCACCATGGTGCCGACGCCATCGTGAGTGAAGATCTCCAGCAGCACGCTGCCGTCCAGCGCGAACGGCACCAGGTGGGCTCGGGCCACGCCGCGCTTGACCGCCAGCGACGCGTATTGCAGGTAGGCGCCGGTTTCCTCGTCCAGCGAGCCGCCCGCCAGCAGCGCGTCGGCATCGACGCGGGCCAGTTCGGTGTCGACCGAGCCGTCGTCATTGAGCACGCCCTGGCCGCTGGACAGGAAGATCAGCTTTTCGGCGCGCAGCGCCACGGCCACGCTGGTGGCCAGGTCTTCCATGGCCAGGTTGAAGGCGTCGCCGGTGGGCGAGAAGCCCAGCGGCGACAGCAGCACTACCGACGAACCCTTTTCGATGGCGAACTTGAGCGCGTCGACGTCGATCTTGCGCACCTGGCCGGTGTGCTTGTAGTCCACGCCGTCCAGCACGCCGGTGGGGCGGGCGGTGACGAAGTTGCCCGAAATGACGCGGATGTGCGCGTGCGACATCGGCGTGTTGGGCAGGCCCTGGCTGAAGGCGGCCTCGATGTCCAGGCGGATCTCGCCGGCGGCTTCCTTGGCGCATTCCAGCGCGGCCGCGTCGGTGGGCGCCAGGCCGCGGTCGAACTGTTGGGTGAAGCCCTTCAGGCGCAGCTGTTCGTTGACCTGGGGGCGCGAGCCATGCACCAGCACCAGGCGGATGCCCAGCGACGACAGCAGCGACAGGTCCTGCACCAGCGCGTTCAGCGCCCCGGCCTGCACCAATTCACCGCCAAACGCCACCACGAAGGTCTTGCCTCGGAACGCATGCACGTAGGGCGCGACGTCTCGGAACCATCGGACGAACTGGGCAGGGGCGAATTCGGGGGCTTCAAGGGCGGAGACGGTGTCTGGTTCCAGGTCGGGCATGATGGGTGGGGCGATTCCTGAGAGTGGCAACAACGCGGCCCAGGGGCCGCGTCAACGCGCCGTCATGGGACGGCGTGGCGAAATTATATGACCGGCGGCCGTTTATATAATAGGCAGCTAACCGGACAAATCGTACATGCCAGAATCTTCCCGCCCGCGGCCGCCCGTGCCGGCCGACGGGCCGACCCGGGGCCCCCGCAAGCCGCGTGCCGATGCCGCGGCCCCGGCGGCCCGCCAGGCGCCCCGCCCCGAGCGGCCCATTCCCGCCGTGACCTACCCCGAAGACCTGCCCGTCAGCGCGCGGCGCCAGGAAATCGCGCGCGCCATCGCCGGCCATCAGGTGGTCATCGTCAGCGGCGAGACCGGCTCGGGCAAGACCACCCAATTGCCCAAGATCTGCCTGGAACTGGGCCGCGGCCGCCAGAAGATGATCGGCCACACCCAGCCGCGGCGGCTGGCCGCCACCTCGGTGGCCAAGCGCATCGCCGAGGAACTGAACACGCCGATGGGCGAGGTGGTGGGCTACCAGGTGCGTTTCAACGACCGCACCGGCCCCAATGCGTCGATCAAGCTGATGACCGACGGCATCCTGCTGGCCGAGTCGCAGCGCGACCCGCTCCTGCGCCGCTACGACACCATCATCATCGACGAGGCGCACGAACGCAGCCTGAACATCGACTTCCTGCTGGGCTATCTCAAGCAGCTGCTGCCGCGCCGTCCCGACCTGAAAGTCATCATCACGTCGGCCACCATCGACGCCGAGCGCTTCGCCCGCCATTTCGCCGCGTCCGAGGACAAGCCGGCGCCGGTGATCGAGGTCTCGGGCCGGTTGTATCCGGTCGAGGTGCGCTACCGTCCGGTGCGCGAGGAAGCCGCCGAGGACGAGGCCGCGCCCGCCAGGCCGGGCCGCGACCGCGAGCGCATGTCGGGCGACGAGGAACGCGACCTGATCGACGCCATCGTCGACGCGGTCGACGAATGCGCCCGCCACGGCCCCGGCGACGTGCTGGTGTTCCTGCCGGGCGAGCGCGAGATCCGCGAATCGGCCGAAGCGCTGCGCAAGCGCCACCCGGCCGGCACCGAGGTACTGCCGCTGTACGCGCGCCTGTCGCAGGCCGAGCAGGAACAGATCTTCCATCCGCGCGGCAACGCGCGCCGCATCGTGCTGGCCACCAATGTGGCCGAAACCTCGCTGACGGTGCCCGGCATCCGCTTCGTGGTCGACAGCGGCCTGGCGCGCGTCAAGCGCTATTCGTGGCGCAACAAGGTCGAGCAGCTGCGCATCGAACCGGTCAGCCGCGCCTCGGCCAACCAGCGCGCCGGCCGTTGCGGCCGGGTCGGCCCCGGTGTCTGCATCCGCCTCTACGACGAAGTCGACTTCAACGCCCGCGCCGCCTTCACCGACCCCGAGGTGCTGCGTTCCTCGCTGGCGTCCGTGATCCTGCGCATGAAGTCGCTCAAGCTCGACGACATCGAGCAGTTCCCGTTCGTCGAGGCCCCGCCCGGGCGCGCGGTGGCCGACGGCTACCACCTGCTGCAGGAACTGGGCGCGATCGAACTGGCGGCCGCCGATGATGGCGACGACGCCAGCCGCACCGGCGCCTCGTTCGTCCTGACCCAGACCGGCCACGAACTGGCCAAGCTGCCGGTGGACCCGCGCATCGGCCGCATGATCCTGGCCGCGCGCGAGCACCAGTGCCTGGCGGAAATGCTGATCATCGCTTCGGCGCTGTCGGTGCAGGACGCGCGCGACCGGCCCATGCAGGAACGCGAGGCGGCCGAAGCCGCGCACGCCAAGTTCGCCGACGACAAGTCCGAATTCATCTCCTTCCTCAAGCTGTGGCGCTGGTACGGCGAGCAGGTGCAGCACAAGGCCTCGCAGCGCAAGCTGGTGGGCCTGCTGCGGCAGAACTTCCTGTCGCCCATCCGGCTGCGCGAATGGCACGACGTCCATACCCAGCTGGCCGCCCTGGTGGGCGAGCAGGGCTGGCGCGTCAACCAGGTCGAGGCCACCTACGAACAGCTGCACATGGCGCTGCTGTCGGGCCTGTTGGGCAACATCGGCTTCAAGAGCGACGAGGGCGGCCACTACCAGGGCGCCCGCGAGATCCGCTTCCACATCCATCCGGGCTCGCGCCTGGTGAAGAAGGCCGGCCGCTGGATCGTCGCCGCCGAGCTGGTCGAGACCACCCGCCTGTATGCGCGCTGCGTGGCGCGCATCGATCCGGTCTGGCTGGAAAAGGTCGGCGCCCATTTGATCCGCAAGAACTGGTCGGACCCGCGCTGGGAAAAGAAGGCCGGCCAGGTGGTGGCCAACGAACGCGCCACGCTCTACGGCCTGACCATCTACACCGGCCGCCGCATCCAGTACGGCCGGGTCCATCCGCGCGAGGCGCGCGAGCTGTTCATCCGCCAGGCGCTGGTGCCGGGCGAGATCGACACGCGCCTGGCCTTCGTGGCCCACAACCGCAAGCTGATCGCCGGCATCGAGAAACTTGAGCATCAGACCCGCCGCCCCGACATCCTGGTCGATGACGAGCTGATCTACGCCTTCTATGACCGCCAGCTGCCGGCCGACATCTCGCAGACCGCGACGCTTGAAAAGTGGGTCAACGGCCTCGACAAGGCCGAAGCCGCCAAGCTGCTGCTGACGCGCGACGAACTGATGCGGCACGAGGCCGCCGGCGTCACCACCGACGTCTTCCCCAAGAAGGTGGAGTGGCAGGGCGTGTCGATGGCGCTCGATTACCACTTCGAGCCTGGCTCGCCGCGCGACGGCGTGACGCTGGCGGTGCCGCTGTTCGCCCTGAACCAGATCGATCCGGCGCGCTGCGAATGGCTGGTACCCGGCATGCTCAAGGAGAAGGTGCACCTGCTGCTCAAGTCGCTGCCGCAGAAGCTGCGCCGCCACTGTGTGCCGCTGCCCGACTACGCCGCCGGCTTCTACGACCGCTGGTTCGAGCGCCTGGGCGACCCGCAGACCGGCCTGGTGGACGCTCTGATCGCCGACATGTGGGACCAGGTGCAGGTGCGCCCGGCCGCCGCCGACTTCAAGCTCGAGACGCTGCCGGCGCACCTGTTCATGAACTTCCGCGTGGTCGACGAGCACGGCCGCATGCTGGCCGCCGGCCGCAACCTGGCGCAGTTGCGCGCCGAGTTCGGCAAGCAGGCCCAGGCCACCTTCCAGCAGTTGGCCGCCAGCGACACCCAGGTGGCGCAGGCGCTGGCGCACGAGAACCTGACCGCCTGGACCTTCGGCCCGCTGCCGGAGATCATGGAGATCAAGCGCCGTGGCCAGTCGGTCATCGGTTACCCGGCGCTGGTCGACCGCGGCGCGCATTGCGACCTGGACGTGTTCGACGACCCGGACGAGGCCCGCAAGGCGCACCGCGCCGGCCTGCTCAAGCTGTTCCGGCTGGGCCTGCGCGAGCAGGTCAAGTTCCTGGAAAAGAACCTGGCCGACCTGACCAGGATCAGCATGCTCTACATGACGCTGGGCACGCAGGAAGAACTGCGCGACCAGATCATCGACTGCGCCCTGGGCCAGGCCTGCCTGGCCGAGCCCTGGCCGGTCAACGAGCAGCAGTTCGAGGCGCGCCGGGCCGAGGGCAAGGGCCGGCTGGGCCTGCTGGCGCAGGAGGTGGCGCGCCTGGCGGGCACGATCCTGACCGAATACGCGGCCCTGCAGCGCAAGCTGCCGCAGGCCAAGCCGCACGCCGCGGCCTATGCCGACCTGCAGCAGCAGCTGGGGGCGCTGATGCCCAAGTGGTTCATCCGCGACACCCCTTACCCCCAGCTGTCGCATTTCCCGCGCTACCTGAAGGCGGCGGTGGCGCGCATCGACAAGCTGCGCGCCGATCCGGGCCGCGATGCCAAGCTGGTGGCCGAGATGGCCCCGCTCGTGACCCAGTACCAGCGGGCCCGCTCGGCCCTGAAGGGGGCGCCCGACCCGCGCCTGGACGAGTTCCGCTGGTTGCTGGAGGAGCTGCGGGTAGCCCTGTTCGCGCAGGAATTGCGCACGCCGATGCCGGTGTCGGTCAAGCGCCTGATGAAAAGCTGGGAATCCCTGCAGCGCTGATCTTGCAGGTTCAGGCGTGGCCGGCGCGGCCCCGTCAACCGAGGAATACGGGGCGGCGCGAGCCGTCCCGTATTACCGCCAGATTTCAGTCGTTTTCTGTTCAGTGACGCGTCATCTGGTTATGCTTCAATGCGCGGGCCTTCACCCCCCGCTCCCTGGAGCATTGCCGACATGTTCGAGCTCTTCAGCACCCGGACGCGCCCGTCCGCGTCGTCCCGCTCCACGCCCAATCGCTGGGACTGGGCGCTCCTGCCCCTGGTGCTGGTGGTGCTGGCCGCGATGGCCTATGGCGCCTCGCAGATGAGCCGCCCCTTCGCCGTCGGCGAAGAACTGCCGATCTCGCTGGATCCGATCTACCTGCCGTACTACCTGCTGCGCACCATCCTGCGGATGTTCACGGCGCTGGCCTTTTCGCTGCTGTTCAGCTTCGTCTTCGCGGCCATCGCGGCCAAGTTCCGCACCGCCGAAAAAGCCATGATCCCGATGCTGGACATCCTGCAATCGGTGCCCATCCTGGGTTTCCAGGCCATCGCCATCGCGCCCTTCATCGCGCTGTTTCCCGGCAACCTGCTGGGCGTGGAGTGCGCGGCGATCTTCGCCATCTTCACCTCGCAGGCCTGGAACATGGCGTTCAGCCTGTACCAGTCGATGCGCACCGTGCCGGCCGAGCTGAACGAGGCCGCGCGGGTGTTCCGGCTGTCCGGCTGGCAGCGTTTCTGGCGCCTGGAGCTGCCGTACGCCACCCCGGGCCTGTTGTGGAACATGATGATGGCCATGTCCGGCGGCTGGTTCTTCCTGGTGGCGGCCGAGGCCATTTCGGTGGCCGGCCAGGACATCAAGCTGCCCGGCATCGGCTCTTACATCGCGGTGGCCATCGACGCCGAAAACGGCCGCGCCATCGCCTGGGCCATCGGCGCCATGATGGCCGGCATCCTGCTCTACGACCAGTTGTTCTTCCGGCCGCTGCTGGCCTGGGCCGACAAGTTCCGCTTCGAGGAATCGCAGGCCGACGTGGCGCAACAGTCCTGGTTGCTGGACTGGACCCGCCGCAGCCGCTGGATGCAGGCCCTGTCGAACATGTTCTGGGCGCGGATGCGGCGCGCGCTGGGCTGGTTCAGCGTGCCCTACGACGGCACCTCGATCCGTGCCCGCGCCAAGGCGCCGGACCCGCGCTGGACCCGCATATGGGATTCGCTGCTGGCCGCGGCCGCGCTGCTGGCGACCTACAAGCTGGTCGTGTTCGTGCACCAGGAAGTGGGCTGGGGCGAGGTGCTGCACGTGGTCGGCCTGGGCGGCATCACCCTGGCGCGGGTGATGGTGCTGATCGGACTTGCGTCGCTGATCTGGGTGCCGATCGCGGTCTGGATCGGCCTGCGGCCCCGGTATTCGCAACGGGTGCAGGCGGTGGCGCAGTTCCTGGCGGCGTTCCCGGTCAACCTGCTGTTTCCGGCCGTGGTGTTCGTGATGGTGGCGTTCAAGCTCAATCCGAACATCTGGCTCAGCCCGCTGATCATCTTCGGCACCCAGTGGTACATCCTGTTCAACGTGGTGGCGGGCGCCTCGACCATTCCCAATGAATTGCGCCTGGCGGCCGGCAACCTGGGCCTGAAGGGCTGGCTGCTGTGGCGCCGGGTCTACCTGCCGGCGGTGTTTCCCAGTTTCATCACCGGCGCCATCACCGCCAGCGGCGGCTCCTGGAACGCCAGCATCGTGGCCGAGTACGTGTCCTGGGGCAATACCTCGCTGGTGGCCGACGGCCTGGGCAGTTACATCAAGCAGATGACCGAGCAGGGCGATTTCCACCGCATCGCGCTCGGCATTGGCGTCATGAGCATTTTCGTCATGCTGCTGAACCGGTTTTTCTGGCGCAAACTGTATTTGCTGGCCGAAGACCGCGGCCGGTAGGAGTCTCCATGCCTTCCAATTTCCTGATTGAACTGCACGATGTCGGCAAATCGTTCCGCGCCGCGGATGGCACTGCCCGGCACGTGCTGGAACACGTGGACTTCACGCTGCGCGAAGGCGAGATCGTGGCCCTGCTGGGCAAGTCCGGTTCGGGCAAGTCGACCCTGCTGCGCATCATGGCGGGGCTGGTCAACGCCGACCAGGGCACCGTCACCTACCGCGGCCAGCCGGTGTACGGCCCCGCGGCAGGCATCGCCATGGTGTTCCAATCGTTCGCGCTGTTCCCGTGGCTGACCGCGCAGCAGAACGTCGAACTGGGGCTGGAAGCCCAGGGCGTGGCGCCGGCCGAGCGCGCCAGGCGCGCCGACGCGGTGCTGGACCTGATGGGGCTGGGCGGTTTCGGCGGGGCCTTGCCGCGCGAGCTGTCCGGCGGCATGCGCCAGCGCGTGGGCATCGCCCGCGCCCTGGTCATGAATCCCGACGTGCTGCTGATGGACGAGGCCTTCTCGGCCCTGGACGTGCTGACCGGCGAAACGCTGCGCGACGACATGCTCGAACTATGGGACGAGAGCCGCATCTCGACCAAGGGCATCCTGATCGTGTCCCACAACATCGAGGAAGCGGTCATGATGGCCGACCGCATCATCGTGTTCTCCAGCGACCCCGGCCGCGTCCGCAGCCAGGTGCAGATCGGCCTGCCGCGGCCGCGCAACGCCGATTCGCCGCAGGTGCGGGCGCTGATCGACGAGGTCTACGCGCTGATGACGCAGCGCCCGGCGCACGACATGCCGACGCCGCGCCAGCAGGGCCTGGGCTACCGCTTTCCGCATACCGAGGTCGAGCGCATGGAAGGCGTGCTCGACGTGCTGGCCGAGGCGCCGTTCAATGGCCGCGCCGACCTGCCCAAGCTGGCCGAGGAAGCCGAGATATCCGACGACGACCTGCTGCCGGCCTGCGAAGCGCTGGGCTTGTTCGGGCTGGCCCAGATCGACAAGGGCGACATCTACCTGACGCCGCTGGGCCAGCGCTACGTGCAGGCCGACCAGGACCAGAAGCAGGCCATCTTCGGCCGCCAACTGCTGGCCCACGTGCCGCTGGCCGCGCATATCCGCCACAGCCTGGAACAGGAACCCGCCGGCGAGCTGCCGGAAAGGAATTTCCTGGATTCGCTGGAGGAATTCCTCAAGCCCGACGAAGCCGAGCGCGTGCTGAAGATCGCGGTGGAGTGGGGCCGCTATGGCGAGATCTATGGCTACGACTACCACACCGGCCTGTTGAGCTTGCCGGAGCGCGCCGCGGGGTAGGGTGGGGGAGCGGCGGGCCGGACGGCCCGCCGTGGTGGCGTGATGACCGCGCGATCCGCGCGGTCGGCCCGATCACAGGGCGATGAAGCCCGCGATCACCAGGATGATCAGGCCGTACTTGGTGGCCTTGTAGACGTTGCGGTTCCAGGCCTTGAAGGCCTTGCGCTTCTGGTCGATGACCCAGTGCGCATGGGTCAGCTTGTTGATGGCGCCGGTCTGGTCGCCGCCGTCGTTGGGCGAGCTGGCCGCCGACATCACCACGCGGCCGAACCAGCGGTTGAAGGCCTCGGCCCAGCCCCACTTGAGCGGCCGCTCGACGTCGCAGAACAGGATGATGCGGTTCTGGTCGGTGTGGTTGTAGGCCTCGTGCACGTAGGTCTCGTCGAACACCACGCTTTCGCCGTCGCGCCAGCTGTAGGATTCGCCGTCGACGATGATGTGGCAGCGGTCGTCGTTGGGCGTGGTCAGCCCCAGGTGGTAGCGCAGCGAGCCGGCGAACGGGTCGCGGTGGGCGTTGAGCTTGCCGCCCGGCGGCAGCTCGGCGAACATCGCCGCCTTGACCTTGGGCAGCGTCTTCAGGATGGCCACCGTCTTGGGGCACAGTTCCTCGGCCGAGGGGTGGCGGGCGTCATACCACTTCAGGTAGAAGCGCTTCCAGCCGTACTTGAAGAAGGAATTGAAGCCGATGTCGTTGTGGCTGTCGGCCGCCTTGATGCGGCGCAGCTCGGCCATCTGCAGGGCTTCGTCGCGGATCGTTTCCCAGTTGTCGTCCAGCACCTTGAGTTCGGCGATCTCGCTGGTGGTCAGGTAAGGGGTGGACGGCACGCGCGAGGTCAGCACCATGAAGGCGTTGACCGGCGCCAGCAGCACCGAGTGATCCAGCAGTTGCCGGCCCAGCGGCAGCTTGACGCGGCCACGGAAGTGCGCGAACAGGATGGCGGCAAGCCAGATCCCGGGTATCAGCCATTTCATACGTAAATCTCGTCCTGCGGCGGGTGAGTCAGGTGCAATCGCCTATTGTTACACAGCGTCGCCGAACAGGCCGTGGAGGAATCGTCCGCAGGGCGGTTTTAGGCCCTCCGACTAGGTACAATTCCTCCTATGTCCGAAGCCGTAACAACTCCGTCCCCTTTTGTCCACCTGCGCGTCCATTCCGAGTTCTCGGTAGTGGACGGCATCGTGCGCATTCCCGACCTCATCAAGCGTGTCGCCAAGCTGGGCCAGCCGGCTGTCGCGCTGACCGATCTGTCGAACCTGTTCGGCCTGATCAAGTTCTACAAGGGCGCGCGCGGCGCGGGCATCAAGCCCATCGCCGGCTGTGACGTCTGGCTGAGCAACGACGACGATCCCGCCAAGCCGTTCCGCGTGTTGCTGCTGGTGCGCAACCACCAGGGCTACCTGAACCTGTGCGAACTGCTGTCGCGCGCGTTCCTGACCAACCAGGGCAAGGGCCGGGCCGAGATCCGCCGTGAATGGCTGCAGGGCCAGGACGGCCTGATCGTGCTGTCGGGTGGCCGCGGCGGCGACGTCGGCCAGGCGCTGGACGCCGGCAACGCGGTATCGGCGCTGGCCTTGGCGCGCCAGTGGGCGCATATGTTCCCGGGCAGCTACTACATCGAGTTGCAACGCGCCGGCATGGACGGCGACGAGGCCTACACCCAGGCCGCCATGCGCCTGGCGGCCGAGGCCGGCCTGCCGGTTGTGGCCACGCACCCGGTGCAGTTCCTGGACGAATACGAATTCCAGGCGCACGAGGCCCGTGTTTGCATCGCCGAAGGCGAGATCCTGGCCAACCCGCGCCGCGTGCGCCGCTTCAGCAAGGAACAGTACCTGCTCAGTTCCGAGGAAATGGCGCGTCGCTTTGCCGACGTGCCCTCGGCGCTGGCCAATACGGTCGAGATCGCCAAGCGCTGCAACCTCAGCCTGGTGCTGGGCAAGCCGCGCCTGCCCAACTTCCCCACGCCCGACGGCGTGTCGCTGGACGACTACCTGGTGCAGTTGTCCGAAGAGGGCCTGGAAAAGCGCATGGCCTTCCTGTTCCCGGATGAAGCCGAGCGCGCGTCCAAGCGCGAGCAGTACTACGAACGCCTGCGCTGGGAATGCAAGACCATCATCCAGATGGGCTTCCCCGGCTACTTCCTGATCGTGCAGGACTTCATCAACTGGGGCAAGAACAACGGCGTGCCGGTCGGCCCGGGCCGGGGTTCGGGCGCCGGTTCGCTGGTGGCGTACGCGCTCGGCATCACCGACCTGGATCCGATCCGCTACGACTTGCTGTTCGAGCGCTTCCTGAATCCCGAGCGGGTCTCGATGCCCGACTTCGATATCGACTTCTGCCAGGACAACCGCGAACGCGTCATCGACTACGTCAAGGAAAAATACGGTCGCGCCGCCGTGAGCCAGATCGCCACCTTCGGCACGCTGGGCGCCAAGGCCGTGGTGCGCGACGCCGGCCGGGTGCTGGACATGCCCTACATGTTCTGCGACGGCCTGTCCAAGCTGATCCCGTTCAACCCGATGGACCCCTGGACGCTCGAGCGCACCCTGAAGGACGAACCGGCCTTCAAGGACCGCTACGAGCAGGAAGAGGAAGTGCGCGCGCTGGTCGACCTGGCCAAGCCGCTCGAAGGCCTGACGCGCAACATCGGCATGCACGCCGGCGGCGTGCTGATCGCGCCCGGCAAGCTCACCGACTTCTGCCCGCTGTATTGCCAGCCGGGGCAGGAGAACAGCGCGGTGTCGCAGTTCGACAAGGACGACGTCGAAGCCGCCGGCCTGGTCAAGTTCGACTTCCTGGGCCTGCGCAACCTGACCATCCTGGACTGGGCCGTGCGCTACGTGCGCCAGTTCAACGAGGACAAGCGCGACTTCGACGTCATGGCGCTCAGCCTCGACGATCCGGCCGCCTACAAGATCCTGTGCGACGCCAACACCACCGCGGTGTTCCAGCTGGAATCGCGCGGCATGAAGGAGCTGCTCAAGAAGCTGCGGCCCAACACCTTCGAAGACATCATCGCCATGCTGGCCCTGTACCGTCCGGGGCCGCTGGAATCGGGCATGGTGGACGACTTCGTCAACCGCAAGCACGGCCGCGCCGCGGTGGACTACTTCCACAACGATCTGGAGAGCACGCTCAAGAGCACCTACGGGGTCATCGTCTACCAGGAACAGGTGATGCTGATCTCGCAGATCATCGGCGGCTACTCGCTGGGCGGCGCCGACCTGCTGCGCCGCGCCATGGGCAAGAAAAAGCCCGAGGAAATGGCCAAGCACCGCGAACTGTTCGAGAAGGGCGCCAAGGAAAAGGGCCACGACCCCGACCTCGCGGTCAAGCTGTTCGACCTGATGGAGAAGTTCGCGGGCTACGGCTTCAACAAGTCGCACTCGGCCGCGTACGCGCTGATCTCGTACCAGACCGCCTGGCTCAAGGCCTACCACCCGACCGAGTTCCTGGCCGCCACCATGTCCTCCGACATGGACGACACCGACAAGGTCCAGATCTTCTGCCGCGACGCCCAGGACAACGGCGTCGAGGTGCTGCCGCCCGACGTCAATTTCTCGGGCTACCGCTTCGAACCCGTGGCTGACAAGCACACCGAAAAGGGCAAGCCGCCGCGCACCATGCGCTACGGCCTGGGGGCGGTCAAGGGCACGGGGCAGGGCGCGGTCGAGGACATCCTGCGCGCCCGCAAGGAAGGCGGCCCGTTCCAGAACCTGTTCGACTTCTGTCGCCGCGTCAGCAAGCACGCGGTCAACCGCCGCACCATCGAGGCCCTGATCAAGGCCGGCGCGTTCGACACCATCGAACCCAATCGCGCCGCCATGCTGGCCTCGGTGCCCACCGCCATGGAAGCGGCCGAGCAGGCCGCGCGCAGCGCCAACCAGTCCTCGCTGTTCGGCGACGACAGCAGCGACGTGGTGGCCGGCGAACTGGCCAAGGTCGCGCCGTGGGACCTGCACAAGAAGCTGACCGAGGAAAAATCGGCGCTGGGCTACTACTACAGCGGCCACCTGTTCGACGCCTGGCGCGACGAAGTGCGCCAGATCGTGCCGATGCAGCTGGCGCGGGTCGAGCCGCAGCGCGACCTGCAATGGATGTGCGGGGTGCTGGCCAGCGTGCGCGTCATGATGACCCGTCGCGGCAAGATGGTGTTCGCGGTGCTGGACGACGGCACCGCGCAGGTCGAGATCTCGGTGTTCAACGAGCTCTACGAAAAGCACCGCAACCGCCTGCGCGAAGACCAACTGGTCATTGTCCAGGGCAAGGTCAGCAACGACGACTACTCGGGCGGCATGCGCATCGTGGCCGAGCAGCTCTACGACCTGCAGCTGGCGCGCGAGGCGCGCGCCAAGTCGCTGCGCGTCAAGCTCAACGGCGGCGCCGACGCCGCGCGCCTGCGCCAGATGCTCAACCCGTTCCGCGCCGAGCCCGAGAACGGCATCCCCGGCGTGCCGGTGGACATCGTCTACACCAAGAACAATTTCCTGTGCACGGTGCGGCTGGGCGAGGAATGGCGGGTCCGCATGGCCGATACCCTGCTCGAAAACCTGAATGCCTGGACCAAGCCCAACGGCGTGGAGGTCACCTACTGATGCGTATCGTCCATTCGGAAGCCGCCACCAGTTTCGGTGGCCAGGAAGGCCGGATCTTCAAGGAAATGAACGCCATGCGCGCGCGTGGCCATCACCTCGAAGCCATCTGTCAGCCCACCGCCCTGCTGGCCGAACGCCTGTCGGATGCCGGGTTCACGGTGCACACGCTGGAAATGGACGGTCCCGTCAATTACGTCAAGGGCGTCATCGCCATCCGCCGCATCCTGCGCGAAGGGCGTTTCGACGTGCTCAATACCCACAGCCGGCGCGATACGGTGATCGCCGCGGCGGCCGGCCGGCTGGCGGGCACGCCGCTGATCGTCCGCACCCGCCACTTGTCCAACAAGGTCGGTTCGCTGTGGTCATACACGCGCCTGCCGCACCGCGTCACCACCGTCAGCGACCACGTGCGCGAGCATCTGATCGAGCGCGGCGTGCCGGCCGACCACGTCGCCACGGTCTATTCGCCCATCGTGTTGCCGCCGCCGGTCGAGCATTCCACGCTGCGCGAGGAACTCGGCCTGGCGGCCGATGACGTGGTGGTCGGCTGTGTGGCCGTGATGCGCGCCACCAAGGGCCACAAGGACCTGATCGACGCCATCGCGCCGCTGATGGCCGCCCGTCCCAAGCTGCACCTGGTATTCGTGGGCGGGGGATCGCCGGTGTTCGAGCAGACCCAGGCCTACGTGGCCGAACGCGGCCTGGCCGATCGCATCCACCTGATGGGGATGCGGCGCGACGTGCCCAACCTGTTGGCCGGCTGTGATCTGTTCGCGCTGGCGACCCAGCAGGAAGCGTCCGGCACCGTCTACGTCGAGGCCCAGGCCAGCGGCCTGCCGGTCATCGGCACCGATGTCGGCGGGGTTTCCGAGATGTTCCGCGACGGCGAAACCGGCATCCTGGTGCCGCCGAAGGACCCGGCCGCGCTGACCGCCGCGCTCGAAAGACTGGTCGATGACGCCGCGCTGCGCCACCGCATGGGCGAGGCGGGCCGCAAGATGGTCTGGGAAGAAGGCGTGTTCTCGCCCGCCCGCCTGGCCGAAACCACCGAAGCCGTCTACACCCGCTGGCTGGCGGAGCGGCGCGGATGAACGCGCCCAACGTCCCGGTGTTGATGTATCACCACGTCACGCCGGCCGGCGGCATGATCGCCGCCACCCCCGAGGTTTTCGAGGCGCAGATCGCGCGCCTGGCGCGGGCCGGCTACCAGTCGCTGTCGACCGACCAGTTCGCCGCCTACTTGGCCGGCGCGCCGGCGCCCGAGCGGTCGGTGCTGATCACGTTCGACGACGGCTATCTCAACAACTGGGTCCATGCCCATCCGGTGCTGGCGCGCCACGGCATGCGCGCCGTGCTGTTCACCATTACCGGCTGGATCGGCGACGGGCCGGCGCGCCCGCACGCGGGGCAGGGCCTGCCGCTGCCGGCTACACCCGACCACGACGCCTGCAAGAAGCTGATCGCGGCCGGGCGCGGCGACGAGGCCATGCTGCGTTGGAGCGAAATCGAGGCGATGCGCGCCGCCGGCACTTTCGAGTTTCATTCGCATACCCACACCCACACGCGCTGGGACAAGGTCTGCGGCGCCGACACCGAGGCCAAGCGGGCCCATATCGCGCGGGAACTGTCCGATTCGCGCGAGACGCTGATCCAGCGCCTGGGGCAGGCCAGTGATCATCTTTGCTGGCCGCAGGGCTATTTCGACGCCGACTACGTGGCGGCCGCCAGGCAGGCGGGCTTTCGCCACTTGTACACTACCGACCCTTTCGGCCAGAACACGCCTGGCGCCGACCCCGGCCACATCTACCGCTTCGCGGTGCGCAACCAGGGTGGTACCTGGTTGAACCGGCGGCTCTGGCTGTCGCGCGATCCCTTTTGGGGGCCGCGCTATCACGCCTGGAAAGCCTGGAAAAAGCGTCTTAGGAATCGCGGATGAAGTTATCAGTCATAGTCATCACCAAGAACGAGGCGGCCAACATCGCCGAATGCCTCAAGTCGGTTGCTTTCGCCGACGAGTTCATCGTCGTGGATTCGGGCAGCACCGACGGCACGGTGGAGCTGGCCAGGGCCCTGGGGGCGCGGGTCGAAGTGACCTCCGACTGGCCCGGCTTCGGTCCGCAGAAGAACCGCGCGCTGGACCTGGCCACCGGTGACTGGGTGTTGTCGATCGACGCCGACGAGCGTGTCACGCCGGAGCTGGCGCGCGAGATCCAGGACACCCTGGCCGCGCCGCGCGCCGACACCTACGAGATCGCCCGCCTGTCGAATTTCTGCGGCCGCGACATCCGCCACAGCGGCTGGTGGCCCGACTACGTGCTGCGCCTGTTCAAGCGCGGCGCCGCGCGCTTCAATGACGCCGCCGTGCACGAGCGCGTGGTGCCGGCCAATGGCCAGCCGCCGCTGCAGCTCAAGGGCTACTTCCATCATTACCCGTACGACAACCTGGACGCGCTGGTCACCAAGATCAACCGCTACTCGTCGGACGCCGCCGCCATGATGTACGCCAAGGGGCGCCGCACTTCCGTGTTCGGCGCGCTGGGCCACAGCTTCTGGACTTTCGTGCGCATCTACCTGATCCGGCGCGGCTTCCTCGACGGCCGCCACGGCCTGGTGCTGGCGGTGACCGCGGCGGCGGGCAGTTTCTTCCGTTACTCGAAGCTGATGTTCCTGGCCGAGAAGAACAAGTGAAGATTCTCTACACCAATTTCCACGCCGGCAACGGCGGTGGACACGTCACCTACATCATCAACCTGTGCCGCGCCCTGGCCGCCGAGCACCAGATCACGGTCGCCGCGCCCGCCAGCAGCCGCCTGTACCGCTACGCCAAGGCGATCCCGGGCGTCACGGTCGCGGACATGCGCTACACCACGCGGCCCTCGTCCTGGTTCAAGGACCGCGCGCGGCTGCGCCGCCTGATCAAGGACGGCGGCTTCGACATCATCCATGCCAACGGCTCGGCCGATCACAAGCAGGTGATGCTGGCCACGCTGGCGATGGCGCGCCGCCCGCGCATCGTGTTCACCAAGCACAACGACCATCCGCTCACCAGTTTCGGCCACAAGCTGCGGGTGGCGCTGGCCACCGACCACAGCATCGCGGTCAGCGACTACATCCACGGCCTGCTGTCCGATTCACCGTACCGCAAGCGTCCCATCACCACCATCCGCCACGGCATCGACACTCAGTTCTTCGCGCCGCCGGCGCCCGAGAGCGTCGATAAGCTGCGCGAACTCTTTTTCGGCCCGCAATGGCGCGGCAAGCTGCTGCTGGGCAGCGCCGGCGGCACCGACTACGACAAGGGCTGGCTCGACCTGGTGGCCGCGGTGGCGGCCTTGCCGCCGGGCGACAAGGAGCGGGTGCTGCTGCTCGTGGCCGGCGATCCGCCGTCCGAAGCCAAGCTGGATCGGGTGCGCGAATTGGGCATGACCGATCAGCTGCGTTTTCCCGGCCTGCTCGACGACGTGCGGGCGGCCCTGGCCGCGTGCGACGCCGGTTTCGTGCTGTCGTACCGCGAGGCGTTGTCGTTCGCCTGCCGCGAGATCATGGGCCTGGGCCTGCCTGCCCTGGTCACCAACGTCGGCGGCCTGCCCGAGAACGTGAATGACGGCGTCGACGGCTGGATCGTGCCGGTGCGCGACGTGGCCGCCATGACGGCGCGCCTGCGCATCATGCTGGACGATCCCGGCCAGGTCCGGGCCATGGGCGCGAACGCCCGCGAAACCGCGGTGCGCGACTTCAACCTGGCGCGTTTCGCGCAAGCCACGGTCGACGTCTACCAGCGTACGTTGGGCGGACACTGAGCCTTATAATCCGCGCTATGTCTATCCCAATTCTCATGTACCACCAGATCGGCGAACCCAATCCCAAGGGCACGCCGTTTCGCGGCCTGACGGTGCACCCGGACGATTTCGCGCGCCAGATGCGCTGGATGCGCTTCCTGGGTTATCGCGGCCTGTCGATGCGCGACATCATGCCGTACGTGCGCGGCGAGCGCCACGGCAAGGTATTCGGCCTGACCTTCGACGACGGCTACCGCAACGTGGTCCAGAATGCGATGCCGGTGCTGGACAAGCTCGGCTTCACGGCCACCAACTACCTGGTGGCCAACCAGTTCGACGGCGGCAATGTCTGGGACGCCAAGATCGGCATTCCCTTTTCGCCCCTGATGACCGTCGACGAGATGCGCCAGTGGGCCGCCTCCGGCCACGAGGTCGGCTCGCACACCCTGGATCACGTCCACCTGCCCGAAATGACACCCGAAGAGGCGCGCCGCCAGATGGTCGAATCCAAGGACGTGCTGGAGCAGGCTCTCGGCGCGCCGGTCACCGCCTTCTGCTATCCCTACGGCGACCATGGCCCGGAACATCTGGTCATGGCGCGCGAGGCGGGCTACGACAACGCCACGTTGACCAAGCGCGGCCTGGCGCGCGCCAGCGACGATCCCTTCGGCCTGCCGCGAGTGACCGTGTCGCGTTCGACCGGCATCTTCCGTTTCCTGCAGAAATGCCTGACGCGCTATGAAGACACCCGCGGGCGCCGCTGAGCGGCGGCTGCGCATCGCACTGCTGGTCGACCGCTTCGGCAACCGCTTCGGCGGCGCCGAGGCCTACGGCGTCGAACTCATGCGCGTGCTGGGCCAGCGCCACGATATTTCCGTGGTGGCGCGCGACTTCGACAGCGATCTGCCGTTTCCCTTCCACCCGGTGCGCTTTCCCGGCTGGCTGCCCAGCTGGATGCGGGTGTTGTATTTCGCCTGGAAGGCCGATCGCCTGACCCGTGGCCGCTACGACATCGTCCATTCGCACATGAACGGCTGGGCGGGCGAAATCCAGGTCATGCACGTCACGCCGGTACGCTACAACCGCCTGACCCGGGCCAAGCCGCTCAAGCGTGTACTCGCCTGGCTCAGTCCGCGGCTGGCCACGTATCTGTTGCTCGAGAAATTCCGGGTGCGCCGCGCGCCCGCCCGTCGGGTAGTGGCGGTGTCCGGCCTGATCATGGACCAGTTGCACCGGAGCTACGGTCCGCAGTTGCCGGTCGAGATCATCGCGCCCGGCGTCAAGCTGCCCGCGCCAGAAGCGGCGGACTCGCGCGCCGCCACGCGCGCCTCGCTGGGCTGGGAGGCGGACACGATCGGCTGCCTGCTGGTGGCTCGCAACCCGCTGCGCAAGGGGCTGCCCGCGCTGCTGGACGCGCTGGCGCTGCTGCCCGCGCCGTACCGCCTGCTGGTGGTGGGAGCCGACGCCGCGACCCGCGAACGGGTGCGCGCGGCCGGCGCGGTGGCCAATCGCGTCACGCTGGTCGATCCCACGCCCGATGTCGCCAGGTACTTTGCCGCGGCCGACATCTACGCCCATCCGACGCTCAACGACAGCTACGCCATGGCGCCGCTGGAAGCCATGTCGCATGGCTTGCCGGTCGTGGTCAGTTCCCCCGCCTACTGCGGATTCGCGCAATACCTGTCGGCCGGCAAGGATGCCCTCATCCTGCAGGATCCGCGCGATGGCGCGCAGCTGGCGCAGGCCCTGCAGCGCCTGGGCGACGAACCCGAACTGCGCGCGGCGCTGTCCGAGCGCGGCCTGGCGATCGCGCGCGACCAGAGCTGGGAGACCGTAGCGTCGCGCTACGAAGACCTGTACCACGGGGTGCTGGCCGAGCGCGGCTGAGACGCGGCCGCAGGCAAAAAAAACGGGACCGCAAGGTCCCGTTTTCGCTTTCAATGTGTCGGCGCCGTGGCCCGTTCCAGTTCCCCCAGCCAGCGGATCGCATATTCGCGCTCGGATCCGCACATTTCGGGCTGGGCCTGCAGCCCGCCGCAGAATGCCGGACGCTCGGGCTGGCCGAAGAGGGCGCAACGCATGTCCGGCAGCAGCTGGATACAGGGCACGCCTGCCGGCTTGCCGTCGGGCATGCCGGGGATCGGCCGCGTGATCGACGGCGCGATGCAACAGGCGCCGCACCCTGGCCGGCACGCCAGCGAGGCCGGCATCTTCAGACCCACCCGCGCAACCAGTAGACGAACAGGCCGGCGTATTCCTTGATGATGGAGCGGCTGGCGTCGAACGTGCGCTGGTCGGGCAGCCACGGGTTCAGCGAACCGTCGGCGGGCGCCACGATCTGCGGGGGCGCGGGCGCGGCGATGGCGATCACGCCCTGCTTGGAGAACGCCGCCATGGCGCGCGGCATGTGCAGGGCGGACGTGACCAGCAGCACCTTGCCGATGCCGCGGGTCTTGAGCTGGTCTTCGGTCAGGGCCGCATTCTCGTAAGTGGTGCGGCTGGCGTTTTCCAGGATCAGGGCCGATTCCGGCACGCCCTGTTGGCGGATGGCGTGGGCCATGCCGCGCGCCTCGCTGACGTCGCCTTCCAGCGCGCCGCCCGACAGCACCACCTTGGGCGCCCGGCCCGCCAGGTAGAGCTGGGCCGCGGTGTCGACGCGCACCACGGCGGTGTCCTTGTCGTAGGGCAGGAACCAATTGGCGCGGCCATTGGCGGTATTGCCACCCAGCACCACGATGGCGTCGGCGGTGGGAGACTCGGCGGGCGGCAGGTGCGGATAGCGGTTTTCCAGCGCGCCGCCGAGCCAGAGCGAGGTCACCGGAAGCGACCACGCCAGCGCCCACAGCAGGCCGGCGAGGATCAGGGCGCCGCCGGTCTTGCGCAGCCGGAACAGGCCCAGCACCAGGCCGACCACCACCAGGGTCAGGCACAGGTTGTAGGGAATGATCAGATTCGTGAGGTAGCTCGACATGGTCATTTCAAGACAAACTGTTTACCGCGCATCGTCCAGCATGGCGTTGGCCTGCTGTTGCACCGCCTCGGCGGATGGCCATGCCGTTTCCGAACCGATGCACACCGCCCGGGGCGACCACGGTCCGGTCCGGCCGGGGCGGGTGACGCCGAATAGCGTGAGTTCCCGCGCGCCGGCCGCCGCGGCGACGTGCGAAACGCCGGAATCGTTGCACACCACCAATGCTGCTTTGGTCGTCAACGCGGCGAACGCGCCCAGGGACAAGGGAGGCAGCAACTGCGCGCTCGGGGCATTGCGCCGGGCTTCGTCGGTTTCCGCCGGAGGGGGGCACATTACCACGGTATGGCCCCGTGCCTGCAAGGCGCGGGTAAGTGTATCGAATCCTGGCCACACCTTGATCTTTCCCTTGTGCAGCCCGGTGGCCGTGGGCGCGATCAGGACGAAGCGCTGCCCGGCCAGGCCCGCCGCCTCCAGGGCCAGGTCGGCGGCGCCCTGGTGCGTCGGCGTCAGGGGCAGGTCGAGCGTGGGAGCGGGATCGGCGGGGCCGGTGGGCAGACCCCAGCGGGCCAGCGCTTCGCGTGTCAGGTGATGCCAGGACTGCACCGCGTGCAGGGCGGCGTCCGGCTTGGCCACCGGCCAGCGCAACAGGAAGCTGCGGCCGTCGTCGCGATAGCCCGCCGATGGCACTCCCGCCAGCCGGAACACCAGCGCGCTGGACAGCGAATCCGGCAACAACAGGCCGCGGGCGCGCCGCCCCTCGGCGCCCAGGGCGCGGCGATGGGCGCTGACCGTGGCTCTATCCGGCCCCACTTTTCCCAGCATTGGCAGGAACTCCCGTTTGTCGATCCCGTCCAACAGGTCCCGCGCCCAGGGGCGGGCACAGATAACCAGGGGCAAGCCGGCGGCCTGCAAGGCCCGCAGGCTGGGCAGGCTCATGCAGACATCGCCCACCCAATTGGGCAGGCGGACGTAGAGGCAACTGATTTCGGACATGGACAGGCGCACCGCGCAATAGGAACTGAAAGGGGGACGCCCGGCCCCGCGCGGCAACGCGTAGCCAGTACAATCCGGGGCACAATTGTATAAAAGCGAGTGATTCCATTGAATTCTGCCGCACGCAACGCGCCCGCAGGCTCCCAGCCTGTCAAAGCTGAACTCTGGAGCCGAATCTATAGCCGGGTCGGTTCCTACTGGAAGGGGCTGGTGCTGGCGACCCTGCTGATGGCCGGCGCCGCCGCCACGCAGCCCACGCTGGCCGTCATTATGCAGCCCCTGCTGGACGACGGCTTCTCGGGCGCCAAACCGTACTATGTCTGGGCGCTGCCGCTGGCGGTGGTCGGGTTGATCTTCTTGCGCGGCGTCTGCAACTTCTTCAGCGACTACCTGCTGGCCTGGGTCGCCAACAACGTTCTGCTGGGCATGCGGCGCGACATGTTCGAACGCCTGCTGGGCCTGCCCGACGCCGATTTCAAGCGCGGCGACACCGGCCGCCTGCTGAACCGATTCACCATCGACGCGGGCAACGTCACTGGCTACGCCACCGACGTCATCACGGTGCTGGTGCGTGAAACCCTGGTGGTCATCGCCCTGATCTGCGTGCTGCTGTACACCTCGTGGGTGCTGACCCTGATCATCCTGATCATGCTGCCCGTCTCGGTGCTGATCGCGCGCACCTTCATCAAGCGCCTGCGCCGCATCAACCGCGACACCGTCAACATGAACGCCGAACTGACCCGCGTGGTCAGCGAGGGCATCGACGGCCAGCGCGTCATCAAGCTGTTCGACGGCTACGAGGTCGAACGCGGCCGCTTCGATTTCGTCAGCAGCCGCCTGCGCCGCTTCGCCATGCGCACCGCCACCGCCGACGCCGCCCTGACGCCCCTGACGCAGGTGTGCATCTCGATCTCGGTGGGCGCGGTCATCGCCGTCGCCTTGGGCCAGGCCAACAACGGCTCGCTCACGGTCGGCAGCTTCGCCTCCTTCATGGCCGCGCTGGCGCAGATCTTCGACCCCATCAAGCGCCTGACCAACCTGGCCGCGCGCATGCAGAAGATGCTGGTGTCGGCCGAAAGCGTGTTCACCCTGATCGACCAGGTGCCCGAAAGCGACACCGGCACGCGCGAACTGCCCGAGCCCGTGCGCGGCAAGGTGGAGTTCCGCAACGTCACCCACCGCTTCGCCGACGCCGACCGCGACACCGTCAATGACGTGTCCTTCGTGGTCGAACCCGGCCAGACCGTGGCGCTGGTGGGACGCTCCGGCAGCGGCAAGACCACGCTGGTCAACATGCTGCCGCGCTTCGTGCTGGCCGACAGCGGCGCCATCTACGTCGACGACGTGCCGATCAACGACCTTAAGCTGCGCAGCCTGCGTTCGCACCTGTCGCTGGTCAGCCAGGACGTGGTGCTGTTCGACGACACCATCGCCGCCAACGTCGGCTACGGCGCCCTGGGCGAAGCCAGCGAGCAGCAGGTGCGTGACGCGCTGGCCGCCGCCAACCTGCTCGATTTCGTCGAAGGCCTGCCGCAGGGCATCAACACGCCGGTGGGCGAAAACGCCGCCCGCCTGTCCGGCGGCCAGCGCCAACGCCTGGCGATCGCCCGCGCCCTGATCAAGAACGCGCCGATCCTGATCCTCGACGAGGCCACCTCCGCCCTCGACAACGAGTCCGAACGCCAGGTGCAGGCCTCGCTCGAGCGCCTGATGAAGGGGCGCACGACGCTGGTCATCGCGCATCGCCTGTCCACGGTGCAGAACGCCGACCGCATCATCGTGCTGGACGCCGGCAAGATCGTCGAACAGGGCGCCCACGCCGAGCTGCTGGCCGCCGACGGCCTGTACGCCTCGCTCTACAACATGCAGTTCCGCGAAGACTGATCGCGTGCGCGGCGCCCGGGGCGCCGCGCCAGGCCACCCAGGAGCCGCCCATGTCCCTGCCCGCAGAAGGCAACCAGCTGGTCAACGTCGTCGTCCTGCTGGGCGCGGCGGTGGTGGCGGTGCCCTTGTTCAAGCGCCTGGGACTCGGTTCCGTCCTGGGTTACCTGGCCGCCGGCCTGGCCATCGGCCCGTTCGGCATCGGCTGGTTCTCCGACCCCCGTTCCATCCTGCATGTGGCCGAACTCGGCGTGGTGATGTTTCTGTTCATCATCGGCCTGGAAATGCAGCCGTCGCGACTATGGAAGCTGCGCGGGGAAATCTTCGGCCTGGGCGTGGCCCAGGTGGTGGCCTGTGGCGCGCTGTTGACGGCGGTCGGCCTGTTGGCCGGATTGTCGGGGCCGGCGGCCTTCATGGCGGCGATGGGTTTCGTGCTGTCGTCCACCGCCATCGTCATGCAGATACTGGGCGAGCGCGACGAGACCGCCAGCGCCCAGGGCCAGCGCATCGTTTCCATCCTGCTGCTCGAAGACCTCGCCATCGTGCCCTTGTTGGCCCTGGTGGCGTTGCTGGCGCCGGCAGGCACCACCGAGCATGGCGATCCCTGGCTGCAGGCGGCCATCGCCGTCGGTTGCGTCCTGGCGCTGCTGGCGGCCGGGCGCTGGTTGCTCAACCCCTTGTTCCGCCTGCTGGCGGCCGCGCATGCCCGCGAAGTGATGACCGCCGCCGCGCTGCTGGTGGTGCTGGGCGCGGCGCTGCTTATGGAATTGGGCGGCCTGTCGATGGCCATGGGCGCCTTCCTGGCCGGCGTGCTGCTGTCCGAGTCCACCTTCCGCCATCAGCTGGAGGCCGAGGTCGAGCCGTTCCGCGGCATCCTCCTGGGCCTGTTCTTCCTGGGCGTCGGCATGTCGCTGGACCTGGCCGCGGTGGCGCGTGAATGGCAGTTGATCCTGGCGGGCGTGCTGGTCTTCATGCTGGTCAAATCGGTGGGCGTCTACCTGGTCGCCCGGCTGTTGCGCGCCAGCCATGCCGAGGCCGTGACCCGCGCGGCGTTGTTGGCCCAAGGGGGCGAATTCGCCTTCGTGCTCTACGGCGCCGCCGCGGCCGCGGGCATCTTCGATGCGCACCTGGCCGCCGTGCTGATCGCCGTGGTCATCATTTCCATGGCCTTGACGCCCTTGTGCGTACTGGCGCTGCGCTGGCTGCTGCCCAAACCCGTCCCCTCGATGGAAGGGGTGGACGTGGCCCGGGACCTGGAAGGTTGCGCATTGATCGTGGGTTTCGGCCGGTTCGGCCAGATCGTGACGCAGGCAATGCTGGCGCGCGACATGAAGGTCTCGATCCTGGATATCGACACCGATGCCATCCGCGCGGCCGCCAAATGGGGCGTCAAGGTGTATTACGGGGACGGTACCCGCATCGACATGCTGCGCACGGCCGGCGCCGAAACCGCCAAGGCCATCCTGATCTGTATCGACAATCCGCAGTCAGTCAACCACATGGTCAAGCTGATCAAATCGGAATTCCCCCTGGTGCAACTGGTGGTGCGGGCCTATGACCGCATCCATTCCCTGGCGCTGGCCAGGGAAGGGGTCGACTACCAGGTGCGCGAGACCCTGGAATCGGCCCTGGTTTTCGGCGAAGCCGCGCTGCGCGCCATCGGCGTGCCGCCGGACGAAGCCGCCGACGTGGTGGCGGACGTGCGCAAGCGGGACACCGACCGGTTCGAGCTGGAGGTGGCCGGCGGCCTGTTCGCCGGGCGCTCGCTGCTGTACGGCAACATGACCGGCCCGGCGGATGGCAGGAACGACCAGCCGGACCGTGAAACCGTGGCGCCGGCCGGGCATGCGGAGCCTGGCGCGCCGGCATGACCGCCGTATGACAAGCGACCCGTATCGCGTATTACAGCCTCTTTGCATTACTTTACGCATCATTTCACGCGCAAGTCCGATCGGCTGAGGTAGATTTAGCTTCAAGCGCGCTCCACTTCCGGAGCGTTTCTGCCAGGGGGCTGCCATGCTGCAATCGGATCGGATTTCCACGACCCCGCAAGCGGTCGCGCTTGAGCTTGCACGCCGTCAAGCCACGACCCTGCGTTGCGGGTTTTCCGCGGGCGCCATGCGCCAACTCGTCCTGTCGGCGGGCGGGGCCGGCCCCGCCTGGGCCATCAGCGCCCATCGCGAAACCGACAAGGCGCGCGGCGCCAAGGCCTTCCCCTTCCGGATCGCCGCCACGCTGTCCTGACGCGCTGGCCCGGCCGCGCGGCCGTGGGGGGGCGCGTGGCTGGCTGCCATCGCCACGCGGCGCTTGCCGGCCTGGCGCCGCCAGGCAAGATGCCCGGTCGGCGCCATGCCGATACGGCTTTCGATATCGATCGGTACGCCCTGGCGCGGATCCGCCGACGCCGTTCCTGGCTGTGAACGGGTGCCATCTTGCCTGGTCGCCCGCGCTTGCGGCATCATGACCCGTAAAAGGCATGACACCCCGCCGCGATCGCGAAGGAGCGCCGTATTGAAGTCCCATGGGTTTCTACATCGCAGCCTGTACGCCCTCGCGGGGTTGATCGCCATCGGCATTTGCGCCGCCTCGATCGCGTTGCTCTGGACGGACCGGCGCATCACCTGGAACCTCGCCTACGTCGCCGCCGGCAACCTGACGGAAGTGCTGTCGGCCGATATCAGCCGCACCATTCGCGTCTATGACCTGTCGCTGCAAGGCGTCATTGAACGCCTGCAAGAGCCGGGTATCGAAGAGCTGCCACGCGGCACCCTGCATCGCTTCCTGTTCGACCGCGCCGCCAGCGCCGAGTACCTTGGCACCATCCTCATCCTGGACCGCGACGGAAACGTCCGCTACGACTCACAGAGCCTCGATCCTCCCATCGCCAATTTCGCCGATCGCGACTTCTTCCAGGTCCATCGCGACAGGCCCGACGCCGGCATGTATGTCAGCCGCCCGTACCTCAGCCGCTTGCGCGGCGGTGACGAGAGCATCGGCATCAGCCGCCGGCTTGCCGCGCCCGACGGCAGCTTCGCCGGCGTGGTCACCGGGTCGCTGCGCCTGGCCTATTTCCGCGAGCGCTTCGCCGGGGTGTCGATCGGCCCGCGCGATTCCATCACCATCTTCCGCAACGATGGCGCGGTGCTCGCGCGCACCCCTTATTCCTCCGCGGACCTGGACGCCGACATCGGCCAGGAACCGGACTTCCAACAATTCCTGATCCGCCGCGAAGGCGTGTTCGTCGGCGCGCTGGCGCCGGATGGCGTCGACCGTCTTTATACCTTCGACAGCGTGCCCGGCACGCCGCTGGTCATCGACGTCGCGATGGCGGTCGACGAAGTCCTGGCGCCATGGGAACGACGGGCGATGCTGGTCATCCCCATCACCCTGGCGCTGTTCGCCTCGGTGGTGGCGCAGGTCGTGCTGTACCGGCGCGAGACGCGGTTGCGCCTGGAAGTGGAGACCAGGCTTGAAAAAGAGGCCCAGACCGATGGCCTGACAGGTATTGCCAACCGCCGCACCTTCGATGAAGCACTGGCGCGCGAATGGGCCAGCGCGGGCCGCGACGGCGAACCCTTGTCACTGCTGTTTCTCGACGCCGACCGCTTCAAGCTCTACAACGACCGCTATGGTCACCAGGAGGGCGACGAGCTGCTCAAGATACTGGCGCTGACCGTGCGCGGCAAGGCGCGGCGCCCTCGCGACCTGGCGGCGCGCTATGGCGGAGAGGAGTTCGTGGCACTGTTGCCCAATACCCCGCTCGAGCATGCGATCGACATCGCCGAACGCATACGCCAGGCCGTGGTCGGCCTGCACGCGCAGCACGAAGACAACGAAGGCGGCATTGTCACCGTCAGCATCGGCGTGGCCACCGTGGTGCCCCGGCCGGGCGACGAAGTCGCCGCCCTGGTTGAAGCCGCCGATGCGGCCGTCTACCGTGCCAAGGAGGCCGGGCGCAACCGCGTCGTGGCTGCCGGCCCATGACGGGCGTCGGCCTGTCGCCGCCGTCGCGGACGCCAAGAAAAACGGGACGGCCGTTGCAAGGACCGTCCCGTCGAGATGCCAGCGAGGCGCTCAGCGGCCGAGCATGACGGCCTGCAGGCGGGTTTGCGCCTGTTGCACCTTCTGCGCCTGGGCGGTCAATTCCTGCAGCAGCTTGTTCAGCTCGGCCAGCACGGCCGGGTCCTGCACCCGCGGCGCCGGGCCCGTCAGGTCGATCTGCGCCTTGTGCGTTTCGACGTATTCCGCCACCTTGAGGCTGCTGTCCAGCGTGCCGCTGATTTGCGGCAACACTTCGCGGAAGGTGTCGGCCGGCACCGTCACCGTCTTGGCGTAGGCCTTGTCATACACCGCCTTCAGGTCGTCGGGCTGCTTCAGTTGCGCGCGCGCCGCGTCCGCCTTGGCCTGCTCCTTGGTCAGGGCCTCGCCCATGTCCTTGAGCGCGGTCTGCACCGTCTTGATGTCGTCGCGCCGGGCCACCACGTCGTTCAGCGAACGCACGGCGCCCTTCTGCATGAGGCTGCCCATCGGCTTGACCGAAGCGTCCATGCCGGCGTTGAAATCGGTGATCACCGCATACTGCGCGGCGTAGTCGCCGAAGGACTTCTTCTCTTCTTCCGTCAGCTGCGGCACGCGCACGCCCGGCTTGTCGACGATGCGGGTCTGCAGGAACTGCGTGAACGCCGCGCGTTGCTCAGGCTCCTTGTTGCCGCAAGCGGTCAGCGCCAGCGGCAACGCCAGGGCCAGCAGCACGAAAGGACGGAATAGGGATTTCATTACGTGATTCTCCGGAAAACATGGGAAATGGCGCGCCCCTTTTAAAACCGGGGGTGGCCAGCCGGGGGCGAGCTTATCGGGTCGTGGCCTTCGTCGCCATTGGTTTCAAACTTCATTTCAATCGAAGTGCCAAGATACAAAATTCACACACATTGACGTGAAAATTTGCATGGCAGCTGGTACGCGCGAGCGGGCGTAGGCAGGGCGGAGTACGGCCGCCATGAAGGATGGTCACGATGGAATAAGGTCGCCATGAAAGAAGAAAGCCGCTGTCGCGGCTTTCCGGCATCACAGATCATGGAGTACCGGCCATGGGCCGGCAAGGCTGCGGGTTTCAAACTAGGATGATGTCGTACTTTTCCTGCGAATACGTGCTCTCGACTTCCAGCGACACCCGCTTGCCCACGAAATCGCCCAGCATCGCCAGGTGCTGGCTTTCCTCTTCCAGGAACAGGTCCACCACGTCCTGCGACGCCAGGATGCGGAATTCCTTGGGATTGAACTGGCGCGCCTCGCGCAGGATCTCGCGCAGGATCTCGTAGCAGACCGTGCGCGGCGTGCGCACGTTACCGCGCGACTCGCACATGGGGCAGGGCTCGCACAGCTGGTGCGCCAGCGAATCACGGGTGCGCTTGCGCGTCATTTCCACCAGGCCCAGCTGCGTGAAGCCATTGACCGTCATGCGGGTGCGGTCGCGCGCCAGCGCCTTCTTCAGTTCGGCCAGCACGGTCTCGCGGTGCTCCTGTTCCTCCATGTCGATGAAGTCCAGGATCACGATGCCGCCCAGGTTGCGCAGCCGCAATTGACGGGCAATGGCCTGCGCGGCTTCCAGATTGGTCTTGAAGATGGTGTCGTCGAAGTTGCGGCCGCCGACGAAGCCGCCGGTATTGACGTCGACCGTGGTCAACGCCTCGGTCTGGTCGATGATCAGGTAGCCGCCCGACTTCAGGTCGACGCGGCGCGACAGGGCCCGCGCAATCTCCTCGTCGACATTGGCCGTATCGAACAGGGGGCGCTCTCCGCTGTAATGCTGGATGCGATCGACCACGGAAGGCGTATAGACGCGGGCCCATTCCAGCATCGCCGCGGTGGTGGTGCGCGAGTCGACCAGGATGGCGCCCGTCGACGGCCCCACCATGTCGCGCAGCACTCTCTGCGCCAGTGTCAGGTCCTGGTGCAGCAGCGCCGGCGCCGGTTGGGTGCGGGCCGCGGCCTGCACACTGGTCCAGAGCTTGCGCAGGTATTCCAGGTCGGCCGCCAGTTCCTCGTCATTGGCGCCTTCGGCCTGGGTGCGCACGATGAAGCCGCCTTTTTCCTCGCTAGGCATCAACGCCTGCAGCCGCTCGCGCAGTTGGATGCGCTCGGACTCCGAGTCGATCTTCTGCGAAATGCCGATGTGCGGATCGTGCGGCAGGTACACCAGCATGCGGCCGGCCATGCTGATCTGCGTCGACAGGCGGGCGCCCTTGGTGCCCAGGGGATCCTTGACCACCTGGACCATGATGGTCTGCCCCTCGAACAGCAGTTTTTCGATGGGCGTCGGCGTCAGGCCCTGGCTGCGCTCGCCCCGGTTCTCGCGCAGGTCCGCGATGTGGATGAAGGCGGCCCGCTCCAGGCCGATGTCGATGAAGGCGCTCTGCATGCCCGGCAGCACCCGGACCACGCGTCCCAGGTAGATATTGCCGACGTGCCCGCGCTGGATGCTGCGTTCCACGTGCAGCTCCTGCACCGATCCTTGCTCGACCAGCGCGACGCGGGTCTCGAAAGGCGTGACGTTGATCAGGATATCTTCGCTCAACGCGATGGTGGGGGGCATGGGGGCATCTTCTCCAAGTTAAGGGCAGTGCGGCGCAAGGCGAATAGTAAACGTACCGGCGCGCCGGGCAAGCGGCGCCCTGCTGGCGAGATCGCCTATCCATATGGATAAGAGGGGGCGAGGGAGGCGCCCTATATATCTATATAGATAGGGAAGACTGCGCCATCGGCACGCGGGCACACAACGCTATCTATATAGAGAGACGAGGCGTTGGACAAGTGCGCGAGCAGGGAACGGACGGCCCGCGGGCGGCTTGCGTTCCGATGTCCTGCAAAATTCATCAGTCTTTTTGCGTCCGGCGTGTGACAGGCCGAAATTCTGTGCTATAGTCTCGCTCCTTCGCAGTTCAAGCGGTTTTGTTGAGCGGCGGGGCCAGGCAAGTGCAACGGATCCGAGTGCTACGGCAAACGGATCTGCCGCAGGGCAGCAAGGCGGTGAGTCAGCGATGATTCTCTCGAACCGGCGGTCGGCGAGTTTTGCATAGGATGGTGCGAATCAGGCAGAAGCCAGTTGCACGATCTGCAAAAATTGTGCTATAGTCTTGGGCTTGGCTGGTGGCGGCGAATCAGGGTTTACCCGGTAGGGGCGGTCTGGTCGGTGTTGCGAGTCAGCTGGGGCGGTAACCAACCTCCGAAGCGATTCGGGGCTGCTGCAAAGTGAAGCGATTCACAAAGCGGCGGGGTTGCAAGATAGAGTGCAAATTAGGCAAAAGCCGGTTGCATAATCTGCAAAAGTTGTGTTATAGTTTCAGGCTTGGCAGTTACCGAAAACTTAGGGTTAACCCTGATATTTCGATAGCTGCTAAAGAGAAAGCCGGGTGCGAGCCTGGTGAGACCTGAAGAGGTCGTAGGCAAGGCAGCGAAGTGAAGCAAGCGACGCTGACTTGACAAACGATAAAAACTTCTTCATAATCTCGTTTCTCTGCTGCTGACACAGCGATCGACGCGAAAGCGAAATCGCCGAAGAAAGCGGAAGATGCAGTAAGTAGTTTGGTAGTACAGAATTTGGCAGTACCGCTCTTTAACAATTAAACAACCGATAAGTGTGGGCGCTTGATGCGGGTGCACAGTGACTGGGTTTTAAACCCTTTCACAAGCACAATGAAATCAAGTGCTCACTAGAAGTGAAGTACCTTAGATGTCAAGTCTAAGCACATACCTCACTTCCTTTGAGTAGCGACGTATGACTCGGTTCTTCGGAACTAAGAAATACGAAACAAATACAGAGATTAAACTGAAGAGTTTGATCCTGGCTCAGATTGAACGCTAGCGGGATGCCTTACACATGCAAGTCGAACGGCAGCACGGACTTCGGTCTGGTGGCGAGTGGCGAACGGGTGAGTAATGTATCGGAACGTGCCCAGTAGCGGGGGATAACTACGCGAAAGCGTAGCTAATACCGCATACGCCCTACGGGGGAAAGCAGGGGATCGCAAGACCTTGCACTATTGGAGCGGCCGATATCGGATTAGCTAGTTGGTGGGGTAACGGCTCACCAAGGCGACGATCCGTAGCTGGTTTGAGAGGACGACCAGCCACACTGGGACTGAGACACGGCCCAGACTCCTACGGGAGGCAGCAGTGGGGAATTTTGGACAATGGGGGAAACCCTGATCCAGCCATCCCGCGTGTGCGATGAAGGCCTTCGGGTTGTAAAGCACTTTTGGCAGGAAAGAAACGTCGCGGGTTAATACCTCGCGAAACTGACGGTACCTGCAGAATAAGCACCGGCTAACTACGTGCCAGCAGCCGCGGTAATACGTAGGGTGCAAGCGTTAATCGGAATTACTGGGCGTAAAGCGTGCGCAGGCGGTTCGGAAAGAAAGATGTGAAATCCCAGAGCTTAACTTTGGAACTGCATTTTTAACTACCGGGCTAGAGTGTGTCAGAGGGAGGTGGAATTCCGCGTGTAGCAGTGAAATGCGTAGATATGCGGAGGAACACCGATGGCGAAGGCAGCCTCCTGGGATAACACTGACGCTCATGCACGAAAGCGTGGGGAGCAAACAGGATTAGATACCCTGGTAGTCCACGCCCTAAACGATGTCAACTAGCTGTTGGGGCCTTCGGGCCTTGGTAGCGCAGCTAACGCGTGAAGTTGACCGCCTGGGGAGTACGGTCGCAAGATTAAAACTCAAAGGAATTGACGGGGACCCGCACAAGCGGTGGATGATGTGGATTAATTCGATGCAACGCGAAAAACCTTACCTACCCTTGACATGTCTGGAATGCCGAAGAGATTTGGCAGTGCTCGCAAGAGAACCGGAACACAGGTGCTGCATGGCTGTCGTCAGCTCGTGTCGTGAGATGTTGGGTTAAGTCCCGCAACGAGCGCAACCCTTGTCATTAGTTGCTACGAAAGGGCACTCTAATGAGACTGCCGGTGACAAACCGGAGGAAGGTGGGGATGACGTCAAGTCCTCATGGCCCTTATGGGTAGGGCTTCACACGTCATACAATGGTCGGGACAGAGGGTCGCCAACCCGCGAGGGGGAGCCAATCCCAGAAACCCGATCGTAGTCCGGATCGCAGTCTGCAACTCGACTGCGTGAAGTCGGAATCGCTAGTAATCGCGGATCAGCATGTCGCGGTGAATACGTTCCCGGGTCTTGTACACACCGCCCGTCACACCATGGGAGTGGGTTTTACCAGAAGTAGTTAGCCTAACCGCAAGGGGGGCGATTACCACGGTAGGATTCATGACTGGGGTGAAGTCGTAACAAGGTAGCCGTATCGGAAGGTGCGGCTGGATCACCTCCTTTCAGAGCTTAGTGCTCGTGTTAAGCGTCCACTCTTATCGGTTGTTTGATATAGCTGGGATCGGTTGTGGGCTTGGGTAGAGGGACTCCTCCCTGTGTCCATGACTTCTGACTACTGATCCGAGAAGGTTTTGGGTCTGTAGCTCAGTCGGTTAGAGCACCGTCTTGATAAGGCGGGGGTCGTTGGTTCGAATCCAACCAGACCCACCAAGTATTCGCAGGTAGAGATGCCGTGGATATGGGGGTGTAGCTCAGCTGGGAGAGCGCCTGCTTTGCAAGCAGGATGTCATCGGTTCGATCCCGTTCACCTCCACCAAGACCTGTGCCTGGTGGGATGTAGAGGCTAACTCATAGTGTCGTGCGGATAATATCTGCCCGGTCTTATGAGTTGGGTTTTACTCAACAGCTATATTCGTTCTTTAACAATCTGGAAGAAGCACAACGAAATGTGCTCATCGAGTAATCAGCTTGCTGATGAAGATGGGTACGGGTTGTGATTGCATTAATTTTGTTCCAAGTTCTCAAGACTGGGGTGAATAACCTCAGACTGCTTTGAAACTTATGAACGGCACAAACGCTAATACTCAGGTCCTATAGCCTACAGCGTTATAGGATCAAGCGACTAAGTGCATATGGTGGATGCCTTGGCGATCACAGGCGATGAAGGACGTAGTAGCCTGCGAAAAGCTGCGGGGAGCTGGCAAACAAGCTTTGATCCGCAGATATCCGAATGGGGAAACCCACTCCGTAAGGAGTATCCCTGACTGAATACATAGGTCAGTGGAAGCGAACCGGGTGAACTGAAACATCTCAGTAGCTCGAGGAAAAGAAATCAACCGAGATTCCGAAAGTAGTGGCGAGCGAAATCGGAAGAGCCTTCACGTTTTAGCATGCAAGATAGTCGAACGGAATGGAAAGTCCGGCCGTAGCAGGTGATAGCCCTGTAGACGAAATTTTGTGTGTGGAACTAAGCGTGAGAAAAGTAGGGCGGGACACGTGAAATCCTGTTTGAAGATGGGGGGACCATCCTCCAAGGCTAAATACTCGTGATCGACCGATAGTGAACCAGTACCGTGAGGGAAAGGCGAAAAGAACCCCGGAAGGGGAGTGAAATAGATCCTGAAACCGTATGCATACAAACAGTAGGAGCCTCCTTGTGGGGTGACTGCGTACCTTTTGTATAATGGGTCAGCGACTTACATTCAGTGGCAAGGTTAACCGAATAGGGAAGCCGTAGCGAAAGCGAGTCCGAATAGGGCGATTCAGTCGCTGGGTGTAGACCCGAAACCAGATGATCTATCCATGGCCAGGTTGAAGGCACGGTAACACGTGCTGGAGGACCGAACCCACTAATGTTGAAAAATTAGGGGATGAGCTGTGGATAGGGGTGAAAGGCTAAACAAATCTGGAAATAGCTGGTTCTCTCCGAAAACTATTTAGGTAGTGCCTCAAGTATTACTGCGGGGGGTAGAGCACTGTTATAGCTAGGGGGTCATGGCGACTTACCAAACTATGGCAAACTCCGAATACCCGCAAGTACAGCTTGGGAGACAGAGCACCGGGTGCTAACGTCCGGACTCAAGAGGGAAACAACCCAGACCGCCAGCTAAGGTCCCAAATTATCGCTAAGTGGGAAACGAAGTGGGAAGGCATAGACAGTCAGGAGGTTGGCTTAGAAGCAGCCATCCTTTAAAGAAAGCGTAATAGCTCACTGATCGAGTCGTCCTGCGCGGAAGATGTAACGGGGCTAAGCGATAAACCGAAGCTGCGGGTGTGTACTTTGTACACGCGGTAGGAGAGCGTTCTGTAAGCCTGCGAAGGTGGCTTGTAAAGGCTGCTGGAGGTATCAGAAGTGCGAATGCTGACATGAGTAGCGATAAAGGGGGTGAAAAGCCCCCTCGCCGTAAGTCCAAGGTTTCCTGCGCAACGTTCATCGGCGCAGGGTGAGTCGGCCCCTAAGGCGAGGCAGAGATGCGTAGCTGATGGGAAGCTGGTTAATATTCCAGCACCGTCGTACAGTGCGATGGGGGGACGGATCGCGGAAGATCATCAGGGTGTTGGATGTCCCTGTTGACGTATCGAAGATGGCGCTTAGGCAAATCCGGGCGCGTAAATCAAGGGTACGGCACGAGCGAGCATTGCTTGCGAAGTGATTGGAAGTGGTTCCAAGAAAAGCCTCTAAGCTTCAGCTGTACGAGACCGTACCGCAAACCGACACAGGTGGACGGGATGAATATTCCAAGGCGCTTGAGAGAACTCAGGAGAAGGAACTCGGCAAATTGATACCGTAACTTCGGGAGAAGGTATACCCCGGTAGTGTGAAGCGCCTGCGCGCTTAGCATGATGGGGTCGCAGAGAATCGGTGGCTGCGACTGTTTATTAAAAACACAGCACTCTGCAAAGACGAAAGTCGACGTATAGGGTGTGACGCCTGCCCGGTGCCGGAAGGTTAAGTGATGGGGTGCAAGCTCTTGATCGAAGCCCCGGTAAACGGCGGCCGTAACTATAACGGTCCTAAGGTAGCGAAATTCCTTGTCGGGTAAGTTCCGACCTGCACGAATGGCGTAACGATGGCCACACTGTCTCCTCCTGAGACTCAGCGAAGTTGAAGTGTTTGTGATGATGCAATCTACCCGCGGCTAGACGGAAAGACCCCATGAACCTTTACTGTAGCTTTGCATTGGACTGTGAACCGGCCTGTGTAGGATAGGTGGGAGGCTTTGAAGCGTGGTCGCTAGATCACGTGGAGCCATCCTTGAAATACCACCCTGGTTTGTTTGCGGTTCTAACCTTGGTCCGTTATCCGGATCGGGGACAGTGCATGGTGGGCAGTTTGACTGGGGCGGTCTCCTCCCAAAGTGTAACGGAGGAGTTCGAAGGTACGCTAGGTACGGTCGGAAATCGTGCTGATAGTGCAATGGCATAAGCGTGCTTGACTGTGAGACTGACAAGTCGAACAGGTGCGAAAGCAGGACATAGTGATCCGGTGGTTCTGAATGGAAGGGCCATCGCTCAACGGATAAAAGGTACTCTGGGGATAACAGGCTGATACCGCCCAAGAGTTCATATCGACGGCGGTGTTTGGCACCTCGATGTCGGCTCATCTCATCCTGGGGCTGTAGCCGGTCCCAAGGGTATGGCTGTTCGCCATTTAAAGAGGTACGTGAGCTGGGTTTAAAACGTCGTGAGACAGTTTGGTCCCTATCTGCCGTGGGCGTTGGATACTTGACGGAGCCTGCTCCTAGTACGAGAGGACCGGAGTGGACGTACCTCTGGTGTACCGGTTGTCATGCCAATGGCATTGCCGGGTAGCTAAGTACGGAAGAGATAACCGCTGAAGGCATCTAAGCGGGAAACTCGTCTGAAGATTAGGTATCCCGGGGACTTGATCCCCCTAAAGAGTCGTTCGAGACCAGGACGTTGATAGGTCGGGTGTGGAAGCGCAGTAATGCGTTAAGCTAACCGATACTAATTGCTCGTGAGGCTTGATCCTATAACACTGATGGTTATGACCTGGTGATATAGCGTTCCAAGTGTCGTTCAATACAAAATCTGGCTGCCCCGTCAGCAGCCAGCCAACACCAATTACACCCACTGTGCGGGATCATCGAGACACTCTCTGATCCCCACACGTTGCGCTTCTTCCAAGATTGGAGCGGTTGTCCCCAAAGACAATCTCTCAACCCGTTACGCCTGACGACCATAGCAAGGTGGTACCACTCCTTCCCATCCCGAACAGGACAGTGAAACGCCTTTGCGCCGATGATAGTGGACGGACGTCTGTGAAAGTAGGTCATCGTCAGGCTTTTATTGCTCAAAACCCCATAGGCTCGCGCCTGTGGGGTTTTGTTTTTGTGGCGTGTGAAACAAGAACCCCCGTGCGGCTGGCGCCGCATGGGGGTTTTTACTTGATCCCACGGAAATTCAGCGCGGACGGTTCAGTTGGTGGCGCCGGTGTAATCCTGCCGATCGATGCCGTGGCGCTGCAGCTTGTCGTAGAAGGTCTTGCGGGGAATGCCCAACGCTTCCAGCGTGGCGCGCACATCGCCCTGGTGGGCGGCGAGGGCGTCGCGGATGAGCTGGGCCTCGAAGCGTTCCATCTTTTCCGGCAGGGTGCCTGGCGCGGTTTCCGCGGTTGGCGAGACTGCGGCCGGCGTGTTGAGCACGCCCAGCACGAAGCGCTCGGCGAAGTGGGCGAGTTCGCGCACGTTGCCGGGCCAGTCGTGCGTCAACAGGTGACGCTTGATGTCGGCCGGCATATCGGGAATGTCGCGTTGGAAGCGGCGCGAGGCGTGACCCAGATAATGGGCCAGCAGCAGCGGAATGTCCTCGCGGCGTTCGCGCAGCGGCGGGATACGGATGGTGACGACGTTGAGCCGGTAGAAGAGATCTTCACGAAATTTGGCGCGGATCGCGGGATTGCCCAGGTCTTCCTTGGTGGCGGCGACGACACGCAGATCCAGGCTGCGGACCTCGTTGCTGCCCAGCGGCGTGATCTGGCGGGATTCCAGTACCCGCAGCAGCTTGACCTGCACGGCGAGCGGCATGCTTTCGATTTCGTCCAGGAACAGCGTGCCGCCGCTGGCATGCTCGATACGCCCGATGCGGCGCTTCTGTGCGCCGGTGAAGGCGCCGGCCTCGTGGCCGAATAGCTCACTTTCGATCACGCTTTCGGGTAGCGCGCCACAGTTGATCGCGACCAACGCCCGGTGACGGCGGCGGCTCAGGCGATGCAGGGCGGTGGCGACCACCTCTTTGCCCGTGCCGGTCTCGCCCTCCACCAGGACATCGACGTCCGCATCGGCGATGTGGCGCAAGGTCTGCTTGATGCGCTGCATGGCCGGTGTGGTGCCGATAAAGGGCACTTCATCGGCTTCGACGGCGAACGCCGCTTCGCGCAGGCGGCGGTTTTCAAGCACCAGGTGGCGCTTTTCGGCGGCGTGGGTGATGGCGGTGACGAGGCGGTCAGGCGGATAGGGCTTGGCCAGGAAATCATAGGCGCCGTCGCGCATGCATTGCACCGCCATGGCGATATCGCCATGGCCGGTAATGAGAATGACGGGAATTTCCGGATCGATGGCGCGCAGGCGCTGGAACAGTTGCAGGCCGTCGATATCGGGCATGCGGATGTCGGTGACCACCACGCCATCGAAATCACGATTCAAGGTGGCCAGCGCACCGCGCGCGCTGGCGTGGGCTTGCACGTCGATGCCGCGCAGCTTGAGTGTTTGCACATTGGCGCGACGCAGTTCGTCGTCGTCATCGATGAAAGCCACCAGGGGCGCCGGCCGGTTGCCGGCAGCCGCTTCGAACATTGCGGCCATGGCCGGCTCGGCCTCGGTGTGTTCCAGGTGTCTGGTGTCTGATGCCGGCGTCGCCGGATCTGGCCGGGTCGGCGGGCGGGAAGGGGAGTCAGGAACGCGGGTCATGGATCGGCGGGCGGCGACTTGCGCAGCGTGAGGGTGAACATCGCGCCGCGGTCGGGACCGTGGGGCGCGGGGAAAATGGCGTCGCCGGGATGGGCGACACGCAGGTCGCCGCCGAACTCGGCGACGATGTCGCGCGAGATCACCAACCCCAGTCCGAGGCCTTCGGCCTTGGTCGTGTGGAACGGCGTGAACAGCCGGGCGCTGGTTTCGGCCGACAGACCCGGGCCGTTGTCGCTGACGAACAACTGCACCGATGCGCCCATGTCCTGCATGGCGACGACGATGCGGCCGTCGGCCCGGCCTTCAAGCGCATCCAGACCGTTCTGCAGCAGATTCACCATCACCTGCTCCAGACGGATGCGGTCGGCCCACACCCGATGATCCTGTTCGACGGGAGGCCGCTGCAGGACCACGCCCTGCCGCCTGGCGCGCGGGCCGACCAGCAGCAGCGCGCCGTCCAGCGCTTCCTGCAGGCTGGTGGGACCGACCGAGGCCCCGGCCTTGCGCGAAAAGGCTCGCAGTTCGCCGGTTATATGGCCGATGCGTTCTGTAAGCGAGGCGATGGTGGCCAGGTTTTCCTCGACCGAGGGATTGTCGCGCCGGCGCAGGAATTCGGCGGCGTTGTCGGCATAGGCGCGGATGGCGGCCACCGGCTGGTTGATTTCATGCGCCACGCCGGCGGCCACCTGTCCCAATAGCGCGAGCTTGCTGGCCTGCACCAGTTCGTCCTGCATGGTGTGCAGGCGCGCTTCGGTGCGTTGGCGTTCGTCCATCTGCGCGACCAACTGCTGATTGGCCGCGCGCAACTGCGCGGTGCGTTCCTCGACCTGCGCGGCCAGTTGCTGGCGTACGGCCAATTGCTGCGCGCTGCGCTCGCGGCCCCGGTGACGGCGGTACAGCAGGATGCCGACCACCGCGGACAGCACGCCTTGCGCCAGCAGCGCGCCCAGCTGCGCGTTGGCGGTGGCGCGGTTCAGGGCCGACTGCACCGGCGACAGCAGATGCAACGTCCAGCCCGGCGATTCGACAATGGGCAGCGTGGTGTGCAGCAGCGGCGCACTGGCCGGGATTTGCGGCAAGGCTTCGCCGGCCCGCACCAGTTGGCCGCCACTGACGGTTTGCAGGGGCGGCTGCAACGGGAGTGGCTGGAACATGGCATCGCCGAACTGCAGGCTGGTGCGCAGGGTTTGGGCCAGGTCGGGCGCGAGCGGCGCCACGACGCGAAAGCGCCAGTCGGGCACGCTTCCCAGGAGCACCACGCCATGCTCGTCGGTGACGAAGATGGGCGCGTTCGACTGGCGCCAATCGGCCTCGAGATCGCGGAAATCGACTTTCAATACCACCACGCCCAGCATGGCGCCATTGGCGTCGTCCACACGGCGCGACAGGTACAGCCCGGCTTCGTGGCTGACCGTGCCCAGGGCGAAGTGTTCGGCCGAGCCATGTGCCACTGCGCCGCGGAAATACGGCCGGAACTGGTAGTCGACACCGACGAAGGTGGCCGGCTCGCGCCAGTTGCTAGCGGCGATCGCATAGCCGCTGCGGTCCAGCACGTAGATTGCGGATGCGCCGACGCCGCGGCTCAAGGTATCGAGTTTCTCGTCGAGCGCTTCGATCTGCGCTGCCGAGGGCGCCTGCAGCGTGGCGCGCAGGTCCACGTCGCGCGTCAGGACGAAGGGCAGCGCGCGGAACTTGTCCAGGTTGTTGCGGAGCAGGGCGGCATTGATCTGTCCCGCGCTGCGGGCCTGCTGGTAGGCCTCCTTGAGCGCTCCTTCCCGCGCCCATTGACTGGCGGCGTGCAGGATGCCAAAGACGGCGGCCACCGCCACCAAGGCCAGCAGGATCCAGGCCCAGGCGGGAAGGCGGCGTGGGCCGATGGCGTCCGGATCCGGCTGCGTCGGCGGGAAGGCTGAGGGGAGGGGCATGGTGTTGTGCGGTTTTTCGCACATTTTATCCGGTTTCTGTGCGGTATTTCGCTCGATATTTTATCGGTGTACCGTGGGGTGGAAAAAATTCCAAGTCGAATCAAACACTTGAGGCGGCGGCGAGGGAGGCTTGCTGCTGGCACGGGGTTTGCGTATGTCCCTCCAAGCCCGGCCACATCGCACACCGGGTGAAATCGGCCTGCGCCAATACGCAAGGCTCTAAAAGAGATAACGCCCCGATATCCGCTGCGCCACGACGCGGGGGAACAGGGGCCCCTGGTGGGGACAAATCCCAATGATCGAAGTGGATCAAGGCGCGCCTGCGCGCAAGCTCAAGTTCTATCAAATCCTGTACGTGCAGGTGCTGTTCGCCATTGTGGTCGGCATTCTGCTGGGCTATTTCAAGCCCGATCTCGGCCAGGCGATGCAGCCCCTGGGCGATGGCTTCATCAAGCTGGTGAAGATGATCATCGCGCCGGTGATCTTCCTGACGGTGGCGACCGGCATCGCGGCCATGAGCGACCTGAAGAAGGTCGGCCGCGTGGCCGGCAAGGCCATGCTGTACTTCCTGGTGTTCTCGACCCTGGCGCTGATCGTCGGCATGCTGGTGAGCCACCTCGTGCAGCCGGGCGCCGGCATGCACATCAATCCGGCCACGCTCGACCAGAAGGCGGTGTCGGGCTATGTCGCCAAGGCGCATGACTCGACCATCACTGGCTTCCTGCTGAACGTCATCCCCACCACGATCTTCAGCCCCTTCGTCGGCGGCGACATCCTGCAGGTGTTGTTCGTGGCGGTGCTGTTCGGCATCGCGCTGGCGCAGGTCGGCGAGCGCGGCAAGCCGGTGCTGGACTTCCTGACGGCGCTGGCCCAGCCCATCTTCAAGCTGGTCGCCATCCTGATGAAGGCCGCGCCCATCGGGGCCTTTGGCGCGATGGCGTTCACCATCGGCAAGTACGGCATCAAGTCGATCATCAACCTGGCGATGCTGGTGGGCACGTTCTACGCCACTTCGGTGCTGTTCGTGGTCGTGGTGCTGGGCCTGGTGGCGCGCTACAACGGCTTCTCGATCCTGAAGCTGGTGCGCTACATCCGCGAAGAACTGCTCCTGGTGCTGGGCACGAGCTCGTCGGAAGCGGCACTGCCGACGCTGATGCAGAAGATGGAGCGCGCCGGCTGCTCGAAGTCGGTGGTCGGCCTGGTGGTGCCTACCGGGTATTCGTTCAACCTGGACGGCACCAACATCTACATGACGATGGCGGCGCTGTTCATCGCCCAGGCCTGCGACATTCCGCTGTCGTTGGGCGACCAGATCCTGCTGCTGCTGGTGGCGATGCTGAGTTCCAAGGGCGCCGCGGGCGTGACGGGCGCCGGCTTCATCACGCTGGCAGCCACGCTGTCGGTGGTGCCGACCGTGCCGGTGGCCGGCATGGCGCTGATCCTGGGCGTGGACCGCTTCATGTCCGAATGCCGCGCGCTGACCAACCTGGTGGGTAACGCCACCGCCGCCGTGGTGGTGGCGCGCTGGGAAGGCGAGCTGGACAAGGACCAGTTGCATGCGGCGCTGGAAGGCGAGGCCCCGGCGCCCGGCGTGCAACCGCAGGCGATGGCGCAGGTGTCGACCTCGCAAAGCTGATCGCTGCCGCGGATCGCTACAAAAAAGCCCCCGGGATCGCCAAGGTCCCGGGGGCTTTTTTCATGTTGCCGCGCGAATCAGGGAATCGCGATGCCGGCGGCCCGCAGCAGGTTGGCGGTTTCGAACAGAGGCAAGCCCATGACGCCGGTGTAGCTGCCGTCGATGCGCGCGATGAAAGTGCCGGCCAGCCCCTGGATGCCGTAGGCGCCGGCCTTGCCGTAGGGTTCGCCGCTGTCGCAATAGCGCGCGATTTCGTCCGCTTGCAGCGGACGCATTTGCACCTCGGTGATGGAGACCGACTCCAGCAGGCGTTCGCCGCTCCACAGCGCCACGGCGGTGTGCACCTGGTGCGTCTGGCCCGACAGCGCCTGCAGGATGCGGATGGCGTCGTCGCGGTCGGCGGGCTTGCCGAGCACCTGGCCGTTCAGGATGACCGTGGTGTCCGCGGCCAGCAGCGGCATGATGGGCAAGGATTGGGCGCGCAGCCAGTCGCGACCGCGTTCGGCCTTGTCGCGGGCCGTGCGCCGGACGTAGTCGGCGGCGCTTTCGCCGGGGTGTTGCGGTTCGTCTTCGCCGGGCGGAGCGGGCACGCGCAGCACCGCGTGCGGCAGGCCGATCTGTGTCAGCAATTCGCGCCGGCGAGGACTGGCGGAGGCGAGGTAGAGGCGTGCGGGCAAGGCGTCAGTCATGGGAGGCGGCGCGCTGCAGGCGCGCGAGGCTGGCGCCCGGCGTCATGCCTCAGGCGCGGTGATAGGGATGGTTGGTCATGATGGCCCAGGCGCGGTAGAGCTGTTCGGCCAGCACCACGCGCACCATGGGGTGTGGCAGCGTCAGGGATGACAGGCGCAGTTGACCGCTGCACGAGGCCTTGAGGTCGGCGTCGAGTCCGTCGGGGCCGCCGACCAGGAAGGCGACGTCCTGGCCGCCGGCGCGCCATTGCTCGAGCTTTTGCGATAACGCCATGGTGGTGAGATCGCGGCCGCGTTCGTCCAGCGCCAAGCGCAACGCGCCGGCCGGCAGGGCGGCCTCGATGCGCTTGGCTTCGGCCGCCATCATCTGTGCCGGGGTCTTGCCGGTGGTGCGCGGTTCGGGCTTGATTTCACGCAGTTCCAGCGCGCAGTCCGGCGGCAGGCGCTTGGCGTAGTCGTCCCAGGCTGTCTGCACCCAGTCCGGCATGCGGGTGCCCACGGCCGCGACGATCAGTTTCACGACGCGCCTCAGTCGTCAGTGCTGTCGTAGCCGCTGTCGCCGGCGATCGGCGCGGACCGGGTGGATTCGGGCAGCAGTTTGACGCGCACCGGCTTGCCGCCCCAGATCTCTTCCAGGTTGTAGTACTGGCGGATGGCGGGCTGCATGATGTGGACGACAACGTCGCCCAGGTCGACCACGACCCATTCGCCGGTGTCTTCGCCTTCGATCGTGATGCCCGACAGGCCGAGCGCGCGGCCGCGGTCGGAGACGCTGGAGGCCAGCGCACGGGTCTGCCGGTTGGAGGTGGCGCTTGCAATCACGACGCGATCGAACAGGCTGGTCAGATGCGTGGTGTTGAAGACCTTGATGTCTTGCGCCTTGACGTCTTCGAGGGCGTCGATGACGGCGCGTTGGAGTTTCTGTATATCCATAGCTGCAAATATAACCCGCTGACGGGCGGTGGGAGCCGGTTCCGCGGCGCCGCGCGCCGAGGCGGGGGTGGGTTTATCGGTAAAGATGGTGCGCCGCAATATAGGCGGCGACAGGGGCGGCCAGCAGGCCGTGGGTCGGTTCGCCCCGGGCCAGGCGCTCGCGGATCTGCGAGGCCGAGACCGGCATCGGGGCAAAAGGCAATTCTTCGAGTTCGCGCCCCTGGCCACGCAGCCAGTCGGCCAGTTCGGCCGGCGGCGTCAGCGGCGTGCCGGGGCGCGTGGCCACGGCCAGGTCGACCAGGCTGGCGATGTCGCGCCAGGACTGCCAGGTGCAGAAATTGGCCAGTTGGTCGGCGCCCAGCAGCCAGACGTAGCGCGCATCGGCGGGCAGGGCGCGCAGGGTGTCGATGGTGTAGGTGGCGCCGCCGCGCTCCAGTTCGATCGGGTTGACCGCCAGGCCGTCGCGGCCCGCAATGGCCAGTTCCAGCATGGCGCGGCGCTGTTGCGCGGTGGCGTGCAGGGCGGCGCGTTGCCACGGGTTGGCGGCCGGGATCAATTGCACCTGCGCCAGATCGAGCGCGCGCAGCGCGTTTTCGGCCAGGGCGACATGCGCGACGTGGACGGGGTCGAAACTGCCGCCCAGGAGCCCGATACGCTTCACACCCAATCCCGCGGCGTCAGGTAGGCGGCCAGTTCGGCCTCGGGCGTCCCTGCCTGGGGCTGCCAGTCGTAGCGCCATTGCGCCAGCGGCGGCATCGACAGCAGGATCGACTCGGTGCGGCCGCCCGATTGCAGGCCGAACAGCGTGCCGCGGTCGAACACCAGGTTGAACTCGACGTAGCGGCCGCGGCGGTAGGCCTGGAAGTCGCGTTCTCGCTCGCCATACGGCGTGTGGCGGCGGCGGTCGACGATTGGCAGGTAGCTGTCGAGGAAGGCGTCGCCGACCGAACGCGTCAAGGCGAAGGAGGCGTCGAAACCGGGGGCGTTCAGGTCGTCGAAGAAGATGCCGCCGATGCCGCGGGTTTCGTTGCGGTGCTTGAGGAAGAAGTATTCGTCGCACCAGCGCTTGTAGCGCGGGTAGTAGTCGGCGCCGTGGCCCGCCAGGGCGTCGCGGCACACTGCGTGGAAGTGGCGCGCGTCTTCCTCGAAGGGGTAGTAGGGCGTCAGGTCGATCCCCCCGCCGAACCAGAACACGTCGGTTTCGTCATGGCCGGGACGGGCCGTGGCGACGAACATGCGCACGTTCATGTGCGTGGTGGGCACGTAGGGGTTGCGCGGATGCAGCACCATCGAGACACCCATGGCCTGCCACGAGCGGCCGGCCAGTTCGGGCCGGTGCGCGCTGGCCGAGGGCGGCAGCTTGGAACCCTGGACGTGGCTGAACAGCACGCCGGCGCGTTCGAACAACTGGCCGCCTTCGAGCAGGCGCGACACGCCGCCGCCGCCTTCGGGCCGGATCCATTCGTCGGTGCGGAACGGGCCGCCCTCGGCGGCTTCCAGCGCCCCGACGATGCGGGCCTGCAGGCCGGTGAAGTAGCCGCGGACGTCGGCGACGGGCAATGCGTTCATCGGCGCTTCCGGTTACGCGTTGGACTTGGGCTTCTGCTGCGACGGCTTGAGCGCGCGCCAGCCGATGTCGCTGCGGTACTGGCGGCCGTCGAAGTGGATGCCGTCGATGGCTTCGTAGACGCGGTCGCGCGCCATCTTGACCGAGTCGCCCAGCGCGGTGACGCACAGCACGCGGCCGCCGGTGGTCTGGGTTTCGTCGCCTTCCAGGCGGGTGGCCGCGTGGAACACCATGCAGTCGTCGGCGTCTGCGGGCAGGCCGCGGATGACGTCGCCGGTACGCGGGGTGTTGGGATAGTTGTGCGAGGCCAGCACCACGCCCAGGGCGGTGCGGCGGTCCCAGGTGATGTCGGCCTGGTCCAGCGTGCCTTCGACGGCGTGCTCGAGCGCGTCCAGCAGGTCGCTCTTGACGCGCATCATGATGGGCTGGGTTTCCGGGTCGCCCATGCGGCAGTTGAATTCCAGCGTCTTGATGTCGCGGTCGGGATCGTCGCCGGGGGCGATCATCAGGCCGGCGTACAGGAAGCCGGTGTAGGGGATGCCGTCGCGCGTCATGCCCTGCACGGTCGGCAGGATGATTTCGCGCATGATGCGGTGATGCAGCTCGGGCGTGACGATGGGGGCGGGCGAGTAGGCGCCCATGCCGCCGGTGTTCGGGCCCTGGTCGCCATCTTGCAGGCGCTTGTGGTCCTGGCTGGTGGCCAGCGCCAGCACGTTGCGGCCGTCGCACATGACGATGAAGCTGGCTTCCTCGCCGACCAGGCATTCCTCGATGACGACGCGCGCGCCGGCTTCGCCCATGGAGCCGTCGCCGAGCATGGCGTCGACGGCTGCGTGCGCTTCTTCGAGCGTGGCGGCGACCACCACGCCCTTGCCGGCGGCCAGGCCGTCGGCCTTGATCACGATGGGGGCGCCTTCCTGGTCGATGTAGGCGTGGGCGGCGGCCGGATCGGTGAAGGTCTCGTAGCGCGCGGTCGGGATGTTGTGCCGGACCATGAAGGCCTTGGCGTAGTCCTTGGAGCTTTCCAGCTGCGCGGCGGCCTTGGTGGGGCCGAAGATCTTCAGGCCACGAGCGCGGAAGACGTCGACCACGCCAGCGGCCAGCGGCGCCTCGGGGCCGACGACCGTCAGGGCGATGCCTTCGCGCTGGACGAAATCGGCCAGTTCCTCGGCATTGGTGAGCGGGATGTTTTCCATCTGCTCGGCCCGTTGCGTGCCGCCGTTGCCCGGCGCCACGTACACCTTGTGTACGCGCGGGGAGCGGGCCAACCGCCAGGCGAGGGCATGTTCGCGGCCGCCCGAGCCAATTACCAGGAGTTTCATTGTTGCGTGATTCTTAAGGTTGCCAGTCGAGTGTCGTCAGACACCTGCCCGAGAAATAGGCCACGGATCCGGGCGGGCCCGGATCCGGTGACAGCGGGGCGCGGGGAAGGCCAGGCCTGCGGCGCGCCGGGTAATGGAAAAACTGCGTGGAAAAGCAGCGTCGACAAGACTGCGGAAAATTATTGCGCTTCGTCGAAAATGACGGTCGTATAGACTTCCTGCACGTCGTCCAGGCTTTCGAGGGCGTCGAGCAGTTTCTGCATCTTGATGGCGTCTTCGCCGGCCAGTTCGGTTTCGTTCAGGGCCTTCATGACGATGCCGTCGACTTCGGCCTTCAGGCCGGCGTCGTCGAAGGCCTTGCGCACGGCGGCGTAGTCGGCCGGGGCGCAGACCACTTCGATCACGCCTTCCTCATCGGTGGTGACGTCTTCGGCGCCGGCCTCGAGGGCGGCTTCCATGACCTGGTCTTCCGGCGTGCCGGGAGCGAACACGAACTGCCCGCAGTGCTTGAACATGAAGGCCACCGAGCCTTCCTGGCCCAGGTTGCCGCCGTTCTTGGCGAAGGCGTGGCGCACTTCCGCCACGGTGCGGGTGCGGTTGTCGGTCATGCAGTCGACGATGACCGCCGCGCCACCGATGCCGTAGCCTTCGTAGCGGACTTCCTCGTAGGCGTCGCCGTCCGCGCCGCCCGCGCCGCGCTGGATGGCGCGCTGGATGTTGTCCTTGGGCATGTTGGCGTCGGTGGCCTTGTCCCAGGCCATGCGCAAGCGCGGATTGCTGTCCGGGTCGGGGCCGCCGGCGCGCGCCGCCACGGTGATTTCACGAATGATCTTGGTCCAGAGCTTTCCGCGTTTGGCGTCTTGGCGGCCTTTGCGGTGCTGAATATTGGCCCATTTGCTGTGTCCGGCCATGGCTTCCCAGGATAAATTGTCTGCAAAACGGGCATTTTACCGTGCCGGCGGCCGGTGCGCCCGGCTGCCGACCGCCTGTGTCCATATTGCCACGCGCACAAGCGCCGCGGCAGGCTCTACACTTGGGCATCTGAGTCATTCCGGTCCGGAGAGCAGTCCATGCCCAACCCCATCGTCATCGCCAAGAACGCCCAGACCGAGCTGGCCCTGTTGCCGGCCCTGGCCAATCGCCACGGCTGTATCACCGGCGCCACGGGGACGGGCAAGACCGTCACCCTGCAGGTGCTGGCCGAGTCCTTTTCCCGCATCGGCACGCCGGTCTTCATGGCCGACGTCAAGGGCGACCTGACCGGCATCTCGCAGGCGGGGGTGGCCAGTCCCAAATTGCAGGAACGCCTGAAAAACCTGGGCCTGTCGGAGCCGGCGTGGGGCGCCAGCCCGGTCACGCTGTGGGACGTGTTCGGCGAGCAGGGCACGCCGGTGCGGGCCACCATTACCGACATGGGCCCGCTGTTGCTGGCGCGCATCCTGGAACTGAACGATACCCAGGAAGGGGTGCTGACCCTGGTTTTCAAGGTGGCCGACGACGAAGGCCAGTTGCTGCTGGACCTGAAAGACCTGCGCGCCATGCTGCAGAACGTCGCCGATCGCGCCGCCGAACTGAAGACCCGTTACGGCAATGTGTCGGCGGCCAGCGTCGGCGCGATCCAGCGCAGCCTGCTGGCGCTGGAGTCACAAGGCGCCGAGAAATTCTTCGGCGAACCCATGCTGGACGTGGCCGACCTGATGCGCACCGACGCCCAGGGCCGCGGCATCGTCAACGTGCTGGCCGCCGACAAGCTGATGCAGGCGCCGCGGCTGTACGCGATCTTCCTGCTGTGGCTGCTGGCCGACCTGTACGAGAAGCTGCCCGAAGTGGGGGATCCCGACCAGCCCAAGCTGGTGTTCTTCTTCGACGAAGCGCACTTGCTTTTCAACGACGCGCCGCCCGCGCTGCTGAACAAGATCGAGCAGGTGGTGCGCCTGGTCCGTTCCAAGGGCGTGGGCGTGTATTTCGTCACGCAGAATCCGCTGGACATCCCGGACACGGTGCTGGGCCAGCTGGGCAACCGGGTGCAGCACGCGCTGCGGGCCTTCACGCCGCGCGACCAGAAGGCCGTCAAGACCGCGGCCCAGACCATGCGGCCCAATCCGGGGCTGGATATCGAGGCGGCCATCACTGAACTGGGCGTGGGCGAAGCGCTGGTGTCGCTGCTGGATGCCAAGGGCCGGCCGATGCCGACCGAGCGCGCCTGGATCGTGCCGCCGGCCAGCCGCATCGGGCCGGCCACCGACACCGAGCGCCAGGCCTTGCGCCAGGGCAGTCCCATGTCGGCCAAATATGACAAGGCCATCGACCGCGAATCCGCCTACGAAGTGCTGGCCGGACGCGCCGCGGCGCCAGCCGATCAGGCGCCCGGGAAGGCCGCGCCCACGCCAACGGCGGGGGGCGCGCCGGCCGAGAAGCAGGGCGGTGGTCTCATGGACAGCCTGAATGACGTGCTGTTTGGCTCGACCGGACCGCGTGGCGGCAAACGCGACGGCGTGGTGCAGACCTTCGCCAAGAGCACGGCCCGTTCGATCGCGACGCAATTGGCCCGGGGCATCCTGGGGTCCCTGCTGGGATCCAAATCCCGCCGCTGAACGCTGTATTCCATTTTTAGGACAAATTCGGGCCCCCGCGTGTTGTAACCCGAGGTATTGTGTTGTTTGTAACTGGGGGTGTTGCGTTGGCACCATTTATGCCTATGATTCTGGGCGATATAACCCGGAAATCCAAAGGAAAGCGTGGTGGCAAAACACAAGATTGCAGTACTTCCAGGAGATGGCATCGGCAAGGAGGTCGTGCCGGAAGGCTTGAAGGTGCTTGAGGCCGCCGCGACGCGCTTCGGCATCGATTTCCAGTGGGATCATTTCGACTGGAGCTGCGACTATTACGCCAAGCACGGCAAGATGATGCCGGACGACTGGCAGCAGCAGATCGGCCAGCACGAGGCGATTTTCTTCGGCGCCATCGGCTGGCCCGCCACCGTGCCCGATCATGAAGCGCTCTGGGGCTCGCTGTTCAAGTTCCGTCGCGAATTCGACCAGTACATCAATCTGCGCCCGGTGCGCCTGATGCCCGGGGTGCCGTCGCCGCTGGCCGATCGCAAGCCGGGCGAGATCGATTTCTTCATCGTCCGTGAGAACACCGAAGGCGAGTATTCGAACAGCGGTGGCGTACTGTTCGGCGGCACCGAGCGCGAGGTGGTCATCCAGGAAAGCGTGTTCACCCGCGTCGGCGCCGAGCGGGTCCTGAAATTCGCCTTCGAACTGGCCCGCAAGCGCGGCAAGCACTTGACCGCGGCAACCAAGTCCAACGGCATTTCGATCTCGATGCCGTGGTGGGACCAACGCGTGGCCGACATGGCCGGGAACTTCCCCGACGTCCGCTGGGACAAATATCACATCGACATTCTGTGCGCGCATTTCGTGCAGCATCCTGACTGGTTCGACGTGGTCGTGGCTTCCAATCTTTTCGGCGATATCCTGTCCGATCTCGGCCCGGCTTGCACCGGCACGATCGGCATCGCCCCGTCGGCCAACCTGAATCCCGAGCGCAAGTTTCCGTCGTTGTTCGAACCGGTGCATGGATCCGCGCCCGACATCTACGGCAAGGGCATCGCCAACCCGATCGGCCAGATCTGGAGCGGCGCGCTGATGCTGGATTTCCTGGGTTATCCGGACGCATCGGCGGCGGTGGTTCGCGCCATCGAAACCGTGCTGGCCGATGGCCCGCGCACACGCGACATGAAGGGCAGCGCGTCCACGGCCGAAGTGGGCGACGCCATCGCGTCGCTGATTCCCACGGCGTAGCGATGCATCAGCCAGGGGCCGATAACGTGGTCGATTCGATTGCCGCTCCGCCCGCGCCGGTGGGCGGGAGCCGGGCCGACCGCTTCGCCCGCAAGCTGTTTCGCATGCTTCGCTCGCGCACGCAGCGACACAACCAGCACCTGTGGCCGTTCGTGCGGATCTGGCGCGATCCGGCGGGCGTGATCTGCGGTTTTCGGGCGTTCGGACGCACCTTTCCCATTACCCCGCTGCAGCAGGGCTATGACCCGGCGGACGCAGAGGTGCACCTGATCCTGAGCGGACCCTCCATTGCGCAGATTCCATACGACCGCCTGGATATCCGGACGGCGATGGGCGTCAATGGCTCGATCGCGCTGGCTCGCAAGTTCAAGTTGCCGTTCAAGTACTACTGCATCATCGACCAGAATTTCGTGCGTGATCGCATCGACCTGGTGCGTGAAATCGTCGCTTGCGACCTGACCTTGTATGTGTTGCCGGAAGTCCTGCGCTACATCATGCAGGGCATTCCGCAGGATCTCATCCGTTGCCGCATCTGCATCATCGAGCTGATCTCGGAGCGCGCCTACGAGCGCAGCGCCGCGCCGGCGGTGCTCAAGCGCATGGTGGCGGCATCGCCCGACCTTCAATTGCTGGATGCCAAGCAAGGGTTGGGCTACAGCTTCGACGCGTCGCTGGGCGTGTTCGATGCCGATACGGTGGCCTATGTGGCGTTGCAGGTATTGATCTCGGGCGGAGCGCGCAAGGTCTACTTGCATGGTCTCGACCTGACATTGCAGCACGGCATGCGTTTCTACGATGAGGGCGCCACGCCGCAAACCAGCCGCCTGGTGCGCAACTTCGCCCGCCTGATCGAGCCATCGTTCCGTTTTGCCGCGCAGCAGTGGCGCGGCCGGGGCGTGTCGGTGATCAACCTGTCGCCGGTGAGCGCGTTGCCGCCGGAGGTGATCGAGCGGCAGAATTGGCAGGCGCTTCTCAAGAATTGAAAAAAAGCCCGGCGCTCGCCGGGCTTTTTTTCGCGTGTTTCGCGGGCGTGGCGCCGTTCAGTGAGCGCCTGCCGCGGCTTCCGCGGCGCCGCCGCCACCACCCGCCTTGGCCGAGCGGGGCCGTGCGAACCATACCAGTCCGGTCAGCAGCAGGAAGATCACCGCCGAGGCGTAGAAGACGTCGACCGCCGACATGGTGAAGGCCTGCGAGTTGATCATCCGGTCCACGGTGCTCAGCGCCTGCGAGTGCGACATGCCGACGCTGTTCTGCAGCACGTTCACTGTCTGGTCGAAGGCCTGCTGGCCGGGCTTGGCGACTTCGGTCAGCTGTGCGTGGTGCAGGGTGGCGCGGTTTTCCCACAACGTGGTGGCGATCGAGGTGCCGAATGCGCCGGCCGTCAGGCGCAGGAAGTTCGACAGGCCGGAGGCCGCGGGTATGCGCCAGGGTTCGATGCTGGACAGCGTGATCGAGGTCAGCGGCACGAAGAACGCCGCCATGGCCGCGCCCTGGATGATGGTGGGGACCATCAGCGTGCGCACATCGGTCTGCGTATTGAAACCGGACCGCATGAAGCAGACCAGCGCAAAGATCAGGAATGCCACCGTGACGATCTGGCGCGGGTCGCGCGTGGCCAGCATCTTGCCCACCATGGGTGTGAGCAGGATGGCCAGCAGCCCCACCGGCGCGGTCACCAGGCCGGCATAGGTGGCGGTGTAGCCCATGTAGCTCTGCAGCCACAGGGGCAGCAGCACCACATTGCCGAAGAACACGCCGTACGCCACCGCCAGGGTCAGCGCGCCCACCGTGAAGTTACGGACCTTGAACAGGCGCAGGTCCACCACCGGATGCGCATCCGTCAGTTCCCAGATCAGGAAAAAGACGAACGCGACGAAGGCGATCGCCGCCAGCGCAATGATGGTGGGACTGGCGAACCAATCCAGTTCCTTGCCCTTGTCGAGCATGATCTGCAAGGCGCCGACCCACACCACCAGCAGCACCAGGCCGAGTTTGTCGATCGGCAGCTTGCGGGTCAGCGATTCGCGATTGCCATAGATGCGCCAGCTGATCCACGCGGCCAGCAGGCCCACCGGCACGTTGATGTAGAAGATCCACGGCCAGGTGTAGTTGTCGGAGATCCAGCCGCCCAGCAGCGGCCCCGCCACCGGCGCGACCAGTGTCGTCATGGACCAAACCGCCAATGCCATGCCGGCCTTGGATTTGGGAAAGCTGGCAAGCATCAATGTTTGCGACAGCGGGATCATCGGCCCGGCCACCGCGCCTTGCAGCACGCGGAAGGCGATCAGCGCTTCGAGCGAGGGCGAGAAGCCGCACAGCCACGAGGCCAGCACGAACAGCAGCGTGGAGATCAGGAACAGCCGGACCTGGCCGAACCGCTGCGTCAGCCAGCCGGTCAGCGGCACGGTGATGGCGTTGGCCACGGCGAACGAGGTGATGACCCAGGTGCCCTGGCTGGAACTGACGCCCAGGTCGCCGGAGATCGTGGGAATGGACACGTTCGCGATCGAGGTGTCCAGCACGTTCATGAACACCGCCGTGGACAGGGCGATCGACCCGATGATGCGGGTGGCGCCCTCCAGCGGCGGGTAGGTGCCCGGCGGGAGTACGGTGGGTTCGGCGGGGGCGCCGCCGACCGCGGGCTGCGCGGTGGTGCTCATGGGAGCGCTCCCTTACTTGGCGCCGCGCGCCAAGCCGGCTTTGGCCACGGGCGAGGCGTCCGCCTGCGGGGTGAATTCGTCGGAGGCGAGGTTGGCCTGGATGATTTTCTGGATCATGGCGTCGAGCTCGTCATGGGCGGGTTCGAAGGCGCGTGTCGACCAGGCCGGTTCCTTGCGGGTGGCGGCCGTCAGCGCTTCGCCTTCCTGTTTGCCGACGTCGACTTCCACATCCATCGACAGGCCCACGCGCAGCGGGTGCGTTTTCAGGTCTTCGGGATCGAGCTTGATGCGCACGGGCACGCGCTGCACCACCTTGATCCAGTTACCGGTGGCGTTCTGGGCCGGCAGCAGGGCAAAGGCGCTGCCGGTGCCGGCATCCAGGCCCTCGACAGTGCCGTGATAGGTGATCGAGCTGCCGTACAGGTCGGCGACCATCTTGACCGGCTGGCCGACGCGCATCTTGCGCAGCTGACCTTCCTTGAAGTTGGCTTCGACCCAGACCTGGTCCAGCGGCACCACGGTCACGAGCGCGGCGCCGGGCGCCACGCGCTGACCCACCTGCGCGCTGCGGCGGGCGACGACGCCGCCGACGGGGGCCGGCAGCACCGTGCGCGATTGCGCCAGCCAGGCGTTGCGCAGGCCGGCCACGGCCTGGCGCACGTCGGGGTGGTCGGCCACCGTGGTGCCCTGGGTCAGTGCCTGGTTGGTCGCCAGCTTGGCGCGCGAGGCGGCCAGCGCCGCGCGGGCCTGGGCCAGGCCCGATTGCGCGGTCTTCAGCGCGGCTTCGGCGTGCAGGATTTCCTCGCCGCTGACGCCGCCCGACTTGGCCAGCTGCTGGCGGCGGCTGACGTCGCTCTGGGCGCGGGTCAGTTCGGCCTGGGCGCGCAGGATGTCGGCGTTGCGCAGGTCGACGTCGGCGGCCAGCGCATCGTTCTGGACATAGTAGGTGCGGACCTGGCGCACGGTCTGCGCCAGCTTGGCCTCGGCCTGCTGCAGGGCGACCTGCGTGTCGGCGGGATCGAGGCGCACCAGCGGCTGGCCGGCCGCGACGGTCTCGGTGTCATCGGCCTCGATGGCCACCACGGTGCCGGGCACCTGCGGCGTAATCTGCACCAGGTTGCCGTGCACGTAGGCGTCGTCGGTGCTCTCGAAGTGGGCGCCGAACAGGGCCCACCAGATGCCGTAGGCGATCGCGATGAGGATGAAAACGCCGGTCGCGATCAGCAGCAGGCGTTTGCGGGCGGGATTGGTCGTGGGAGTGGCTGCGTTCATGACGTCTGAATCCGGAGCGTTCAATGAGTGGAATTCGTGGCGGGCGCGGCGTCGGTCGCGGGGGCGGGCGCATAGCCGCCGCCCAGCGCGTTGGCCAGGTTGGCATCGAGTTGGTAGGCACGGATGCGCAGGTCGGTGTCGAGTCGCGCCTGCGTCAGCACGCCGGTCTGCGCGATCAGCACGGTCAGGTAGTTGCCCATGCCCGCCTTGTAGCGATTGACGGCCAGTTCATAGGCCGCCTCGATGGCTTCGCGCGCCTGGCGCTGCTGCGCTCTTTCCTGTTCCAGCAGGCGCAGGCCGTCGAGCGCGTCGGCGACCTGGTGCACGGCATCGAGCACGGTCTGGTTGTAGTCGGACACGGCCAGGTCGGCGTCGGCGCGGCGGCTGGCCAGGTTGGCGTTCAATTCGCCGCCGTGGAAGATCGGCAGGGTGATGGCGGGGCCGATGCCGGCGGTGCGGGCGGCGGCGCCGAGCAGGTTGCCGGTGCCGATCGCCTGGAAGCCGGCGAAAGCCACCAGATTGACGTTGGGATAGAACTCGGCGCGGGCGCTGTCGATCTGGTGCCGGGCAGCTTCGGCGCGCCAGCGCGCCGCGACCACGTCGGGGCGGTGGCCCAGCAGCTCCAGCGGCACGCTGGCGGGCACGCCGCCGGCGGGGGCGGTCAGCGCCGTTGCCACCAGCGACTGACCGCGCTGCGGACCGGCGCCCGCCAGCGCCGCGACCTGGTTGCGCAGTTGCGCCAGCGTGGTTTCGGTCTGGGTCAGCTCGACCTGGCCGGCGGCCAGCGACGACTCGGCCTGCTTGACCTCGACCTGGGTGTCCAGGCCGGCGGAATAGCGGCCGCGGGTCAGCGACAGCACTTCCTCGCGCTGGGCCAGCACGCGCTTGATGACGTCGCGCTGGGCGAAGGCGTCCTGCAGATTGAGGTAGGCGCGCACGGTGGCGCTGGCGAGCACGTTGCGCGCGGCCTGGGCGTCGGCTTCGGCGGCGGCCTGCTGCGAGACGGCGGCCTTCAGGTGCGAGCGATTCTTGCCCCAGAAATCGAGCTCGTAGCTGAAGTCCAGCGCCAGGCGGTTTTCGCTGACCACCGAGCCACCGAGCGGGGCCGGATAGATGTAGTCGGCGGACAGGTGCTCGCGGTTAAGCGTGTAGTTGGCGTCGACGCGCGGCATCAACGGGGCGCGGGCGGTACTGACGGCCGCGTTGGCCTTGGCCAGGCGGGCCTGCGCTGCGGTCATGGAGGGGCTGTTGGCCAGCGCCTCGTCCATCAGCGTGTCGAGCTGGCTGTCGCCGTAGCGCTGCCACCATTTCGTTTCGGGCCAGGCCACGGCCTGGCCCGTCAATCCCAGCTTGGCTTCATTCAGGGCGGCCACCGGCTCGGGGCCGGGTTCCATCAGGGCGCAACCGCTCAACGCCAACACTAATGCGGTAGAAAGAAGGCGTTTCATCCTGACAATCTGCTGAAAGTAATTGATTAATCTGTATTTGCCTAGGCAAATATTACGTCAAATAAAACCCCTTTTACAGGGGTGGGGCGGTGCCGGCCGACGCCGTCAGCGTTCGGGGGCGGAGGCGGAACCGTTGGCGATCATGCGGCGCAGGAAGTGCATCAGTTGCGTGACTTCGTCAGCGGAAAAGCCGCGCAGATGATGGTTCAACACATGGGCGATATTGGGCGGGATTTCGCGCGCCTTGGCTTCGCCCAGTTCGGTCAGTTCGATTTTCACGACGCGCCGGTCTTGCTGGCTGCGGGCGCGGCGCAGCAGGCCCTTGGCCTCGAGCCGATCGAGCGTGCGCGTCATGGCGCCGGTGTCCACCCCGTTGAGCCGGGCCAGCTCGGCGGGCGTGTCGGCACGGCCCAGGGAGACCATGGCGATGGGGCGCCACTGCATGGCGGTGAGATCGAGCGGAGCCATTTCCTGGTCCAGCATCCGGTTCAGGGAGTTGGCGACGAGCTTGATCAGGTAGCCGGCGTTCTCTTCCATCATGCAGCGCGTGTCGCCGCGATAATGGATCGGATTTTCGGAGGAATCAGGGCGGGGCGGGGCGTTCATCCGCGAATTTTACTGCCTAGACAGTAATTGTCAAGGCTGCTTTCCAGGCTCGCTTTCCGTCAGGGGAGCAGAGGTCTTGCGCAGGCCGGACCAGACGATGGCGGCCACGATCAGGGCCGCGCCGGCCATCATGCGCACGGTCGGCTGCTGGCTGAACAGGATCCAGGCGAAGGCGATGGCGTACACCGGCTCCAGCGCGATCACCAGGCCGGCGCTGCGCGCGTTCAGCCGCGTCAGGCTGGAAACGAACAGGAAATGCGACAGGCCGGTGCAGAACACGCCCAGCAATGCCAGCCAGAACCAGTCCATGGCGGGCAGGGCGGGCAATTGGCCGATGGCGAATGGCAGCATCACCAGTGCCACCACCAGGTTCTGCCAGCAGGCTACCTGCATCGGATCCATGCCCGAGGCCGAGCGGCGGTTGCTCAGGGCCAGCAGCGCGAAGGTCAGGCCCGACAGCAGGCCCCAGGCCAGGCCGATGGTGCCCTGGTCGGCGAGGTCGAACGACGGCGTGACCAGCACCAGGCCGGCGGTGACCAGCCCCAGCAGCAACCATTCGGCCAGCCGCACGCGCTCACGGAAGATCAGGCCCTCGAACAGCGTGATGAAGGCGGGAAAGCTGGCAAAGCCCAAGGTGGCGATGGCGATCCCGCCCACTTTCACCGAAATGAAGAAGGTGACCCAGTGGGCCGCGAGCAGGGCGCCCGCGATCACCAGCACGAACAACTGGGCCGGCGTCAGGGCGCCGAGCAGCGGGCGCCGCCGCATGCGGGCAAAAAGCCCCAGCGAAATGATCGCGAAGACCGCCCGGCCCAATGTGATGACCGCCGCGCTGGCCTGGATCAGTTCGCCGAAGACGCCGGTCAGGCCGAACAGGACGGCGGCGATGTGGATGTAGGTGAGGGCGCGGTGTCGGGTCATTCGCAATGGGACGGCAGGGCGTGGGGAAGGCTGGGCAAGTGGCTAAAAAAAGCGCGCGGGCGTGCAAATCCCGTGGTGCTGAATCTAAAATCATCGCATGAATCGTATTGCCAAGCTTTTGCCGGTCTCCCGCCCCTCCAGCCGCGCGGCCGGGTTCTTCATGGCCGCGCTTGGCGCCATCCTGTTTTCGGCCAAGGCCATCGTCGTCAAGTTCACCTACCGCTACGGCATCGACGCGGTCACCCTCATCGCTTTCCGCATGTTGTTCGCCATGCCGTTTTTCGCGGCCGTGGCCTGGCACCAGTCGCGCCTGGCGGCGCGCGGCGAGATCGTCGTCATGACCTGGAAAGAGCGCCTGCAGGTCTGCCTGCTGGGGTTGCTCGGGTATTACCTGTCCAGTTTCCTGGACTTTCTCGGCCTGCGCTACATCACCGCCAGCCTGGAGCGGCTGATCCTGTTCCTGTCGCCGTCGCTGGTGGTGCTGATTTCGGCGTTCTGGTTCAAGCGCCCGGTCGAGCGCCGCCAGTGGCTGGCAATGACGCTGTCATACGCCGGCGTGGTGCTGGTTTTTGCCCATGACCTCAGCTTCGGCGGCTCCGCCGAGGTGTTGTCAGGGTCTTTGTTCGTTTTCGGTTCGGCGCTCAGCTATTCTGTGTACCTGATCTGTTCCGGGGAGCTGATCAAGCGCGTCGGACCCACGCGGCTGGTGGCCTATGCCATGCTGGTGTCCTGCGTGGCCTGCATCGTGCAGTTCTTCGTGATCCATCCCGCCTCCGTGCTGGTCCAGCCGATGGGCGTGTACGGCTACTCGATCATCCACGCCACCCTGAACACGGTGGTGCCCGTCTTCATGCTGATGTGGGCGGTGGCGCTGATCGGCGCGCCGACCGCCTCGCTCCTGGGCATGCTGGGGCCGGTGTCGGTGTTGTTCCTGGCGTCGTGGTTCCTGCAAGAGCCCATCACGGTCTGGCAGATGGCCGGGACCGCGCTGGTACTGGCGGGTGTATTCGTATTGATGGGGGGCGGGGCCGCCAGGCCTTCGCCCGCCGCGCCCGGCGGCAACGCTGCTCCGCGTTGAAGTCCGGGCTTCCCGTTTGATTCTCAAGCTTGCGTCGCAACAATCCAATGAAAGGAGGCCAGCATGGCCAGCAATCTCGTCAAGGCAATCCGTATCGAGCAGCATGGCGGTCCCGAAGTCCTGAAACTGGTCGAAGTCGAAGTGCCGCCGCCGGCCGCCAATGAGGTCACCATCGACCAGCATGCGGCCGGGCTGAACTTCATCGATATCTATTTCCGCACGGGCTTGTATCCCCATCCGCTGCCGCATGGCCTGGGCTTCGAAGGCGCTGGCGTGGTCACCGCCGTGGGCGCCGACGTCAAGCACCTGAAAAAGGGCGACCGGGTGGCCTATGGCCAGAGCCCCATCGGCGCCTACGCCAAGGCCCGCAACGTGCCGGCCAACCAGGTCGTGAAGGTGCCCAAGGGCATCGGCTTCGACGAAGCGGCGGCGGTGATGCTCAAGGGCCTGACCGTGCAGTACCTGTTCCGCCAGACCTACCGCCTGCAAGGCAACGAGACCATCCTGTTCCACGCCGCCGCGGGCGGCGTCGGCCTGATCGCCTGCCAATGGGCGCGCGCCCTGGGCGTGAAGCTGATCGGCACCGTCTCCAGCCCCGAGAAGGCCGAGCTGGCGCGCGCCAACGGCGCCTGGGAAACCATCGACTACTCGCGCGAGAACGTCGCCGAGCGCGTGCTGGCCCTGACCGGCGGCAAGAAGGTGCCGGTGGTGTACGACGGCGTCGGCAAGGACACCTGGGAAACCTCGCTGGACTGCATCGAGCCGCGCGGCCTGATGGTCAGCTTCGGCAATGCGTCCGGTCCGGTGGCGGGCGTCAACCTGGGCATCCTGAACCAGAAGGGCAGCCTGTACGTGACGCGGCCGTCGCTGGGCGTGCACGTCAACACGCTGGAAAAGCTGCAGGCCGCCTCGGATGAGCTGTTCGACCTGGTCCTGAAGAAGAAGATCAAGGTGCGTATCGACCAGCGCTACGGCCTGGAACAGGCGGGCGAAGCGCAGACCGCGCTGGCCTCGCGCAAGACCACCGGCGCCACCGTGCTGATGCTGGATTGATCCGGCGCGCCCCCCGGGGGGCGTGCGATTGACAAGGCGGGGCGCAGCGAGCGCCCCGCTTTTTTTTGGGCCGTGCGCACCGGGACAAATCGCCATGCACGGGCGGACAAGCGAACGCGATGGGCCGTTGCTATGCTGGCCCGACACTATCCGTTGGAGCTTTCGCATGTCGTCCGCCCGCCCCTCCGCCAGCGTTTCCGCCACCGGCCGTCCGGAATTGGCTGCCATCCGGGAATACATGATCGTCGACGGCAAGCCGCTGCGCGAGGGGCAGGGCGATCCCATTCCCGTCCACGATCCGGCAACCGGCGAGATCATCGCCATGCAGCTGGACGCTGGCGCGGCGCAGGTCGACCTGGCGGTGCAGGCCGCGCGCCGGGCGTTCGCCGGTGGCCCTTGGCACGAGATGCTGCCGGCCGGACGCGAGCGCCTGCTGCTGAACCTGGCGGACCTGGTGGAACGCCATGGCGAGGAACTGGCGCGCCTGGAGACCCTGAACAACGGCAAGCTGCTGGGCGTGGCGCAGGGCCTGGAGGTTGGCTCCGGCGCCCAATGGCTGCGCTACATGGCGGGTTGGGCCACCAAGCTGACCGGCGACACGCTGGCCCTGTCGATCCCGTTCCCGCCCGGGGTGAAGTACAGCGCCTACACACTGCCGCAGCCGGTGGGCGTGGTGGCCGCGATCATTCCGTGGAATTTTTCGCTGCTGATGGCGATCTGGAAGATCGCGCCGGCGCTGGCCGCCGGTTGCACGGTGGTGCTCAAGCCGGCCGAGGAAACCCCGCTGACCGCCTTGCGCCTGGCCGAACTGGTGCTGGAGGCGGGGTTCCCGCCGGGCGTGGTCAACGTGGTAACCGGCCGTGGCGAGACCGCTGGCGCGGCGCTGGTTGCGCATCCCGGCGTGGACAAGATCGCCTTCACCGGCTCCACCGAAGTCGGCAAGCTCATCGGCCGCGCCGCCATGGACGACATGAAGCGCGTCTCGCTGGAGTTGGGCGGCAAATCGCCCGTCATCGTGCTCGATGACTGCGATGCGGATGTGGCGGCACAGGGAGCCGCCGCCGCGATCTTCTTCAACCAGGGACAGGTCTGTACCGCCGGCTCGCGCTTGTATGTGCAGAAAGGCTTGTACGGCAAGGTGGTGGAGCGGCTGGCCGACCTGGCCAGCGGCATGAAGCTGGGTTCCGGCTTTGCCCCGGATACGCAGGTCGGCCCGCTGGTGTCGGCCCGCCACCAGCAACGCGTGATGGACTACATCGGTATCGGCCGCGCCGAAGGCGGCAAGGTGCTGGCCGGCGGCGAGGCGGGCGAGGGCGGCGGCTATTTCGTGCGGCCGACCGTGTTCGCGGATCTGCCGCAGGACGCCCGCATCGCCCGCGAGGAGATCTTCGGGCCGGTGGTGGTGGCCCAGTCCTTCGACACGCTGGACGACGCCGTGAGGCTGGCCAACGACAGCGCCTTCGGGCTGGGCGCCAGTCTCTGGAGCAACGACCTGGCGCGGGTCCAGCGGCTGATTCCGCGCATCGACGCGGGCACGCTCTGGATCAACACCCACAACATGCTGGACCCGAACATGCCGTTCGGAGGTTTCAAGCAGTCCGGTGTCGGCCGTGAACATGGCCGCGCCGTCCTCGATCTGTACCTGGAGAAGAAGTCCGTTTGTATCGCTTATTAGACTGACGGCCGCGCGGGACAAGCCGGGAGATACCGGCGCGCGCAGGCCGCGCAACCAAGGGGAAGTGCATGGCAGGCAAGACCATTTGCCGGGCCCGGGCGCGCACAGCATTGCTGCTGGCGTGCCTGGCGATGGCGCAGACGGCATGGGCCGGAGATCCCAGCGCGCGCGACTGGATACCCGCGCCGGTGGGCACCAATATCATCGCCGGCTACCTGTCCGGACTGCGTTCGTCCGGGCTGTACTCGGCCGGCAAGCGCGTCGACGGCGCCTCGGTGGACGTGGACGCGCTGATCTACCGCCAGATGCACTATCGCGAACTGTTCGGCAAGACCGTGCAGTTGGAGTTCATCGTGCCGATGTCGCGCACCACCATGGAGATGCCGGGCGCCTCGCGTGATCGCCAGACCGGTATCGGCGACGTTACCCTGGGTTCCGCGATCTGGCTTTACAACAATGAGCAGACCAAGACCTGGTTCGCCTGGGAACCTTTCGTGGTGGTGCCGCTTGGCCGCTACGACGGTTCGCGCCCCGACACCTCGCCAGGCAAGAATCGCTGGTCCACGGTCCAGGACTTTTCGTTCGTCAAGGGCGTGGGCGAGTCCACCTTCCTCGAGGCCATCGCCGAAGTGGAAATCTACGGACGCAACACCGACTGGATGAGCCAGACGCTCAAGAAGGATCCGTCCTTCCGCTTCTTTGCGCTGGCTTCCACCAACCTCACGCCCGACACCTATACGGGCATACGCTACCGCTATGAGACCGGCGGGCGCGAGCGCTCCAGCGGCGAAACCGTGACCAGCCGCGCGCGCAACCACCAGCTGGCGCTGGAGCTTACCCACCAGATCAACGACGCCAACCAGATCCAGATGCAGTACATCCACGACCTGAAGGTCGAGAACGGCCCGCGCATGCGGGGCGTGCAGATGCGCTACGTCTACGCCTTCTAGGAGCAATGGACATGACACCAGGAGAGAGCCAATGATTGCGCTTTGTGCCAAGGGCAGCGCCGGGCGGGCCGGCAAGTGGGCGCTGTGCGCGGCGCTGGCCGCCGCGGCCGGGCTTGCCCGCGCCGACCTGCCGGTCGAGGAACTCAAGGGCGGCACGCGCCTGCCGCCGGCCACGCCGCATCGGTTGTACGTGATGGATGCGGTGTTCAACCACCTGGTCGACAGCCGCATCAACATCTATGACGGCGATACGATGAAATTCCTGGGGCTGGTGCCCTCGTCGTTCAACGGCCACATGACGGTGTCGGCGGACGGCAAGGACATCTACATCATGACCACCTACTACGAGCGCCTGAATCGGGGCAAGCGCACCGACGTGGTCGAGGCCTGGGATGCCGAGACGTTGACGCCCAAGTACGAGGTGCCCATCCCGGAGAAGCGCGCGCAGGCGTTGAATTACCGCAATTACCTGCAGCAGAGTTCGGACGGCGGCCTGCTGTTCGTGCAGAACGCCACGCCCGCGTCGTCGGTGACGGTGGTCGACCTGAAGACGCGCAAGTTCGCCGACGAAGTGACCGCGGCGGCGGGCTGCTGGAGCATCATCGTGCCGCCATCGCGGCCGCGCAGCTTCGCCAGCATCTGCGGCGACGGCTCTTTCGTCACGGTCGACCTTGATGCCGCCGGCAAGCCATCCGGCCAGCAGCGCAGCAAGCCGATGTTCGAGGTGGAGAAGGACCCGATCTTCACCCATACCGACCGGTTGGGCGACACCTTCTATTTCGTCTCGTACAACGGCAACGTCTACAGCGCCGACTTCAGCGGCGCCGAGGCCCGCTTCGGCGAGCGCTGGTCGCTGCTGGACGCTTCCGGCAAGGATCGCGGCTGGCGCCCCGGCGGCTACAACCTGCTGGCGGTGAACCGCGCCAGCAAGCGGCTGTACGTGGGCATGCATCCGAATGGCGCCGAGGGGTCGCACAAGACGCCGGCGGCCGAGATCTGGGTCTACGACCTGGCCACGCACAAGCGATTGGCGCGCATCCCGGGCAAGAACGCGTTGTCGATGTCGGTGTCGCAGGACGACAAGCCGCGCCTGTTCACCATCGACGGCGGCAACGTCAACGTCTACGACGCGGCGCCGGCCGCACCGGTGTTCAAGGGCACCATCCAGGGCGCCGGTGAAACCGCCTTGCAGGTCGAACCGCAACCGGGAGGCACGCCATGACCGATCCCGTCCTGCTCTATGCCGCCAGCGCCGCGCTGGCCTGCGTGCTGCTGTTGGGGGCATTGGAAAAGCTCAAGGACATGGCCGCGTTTGCCGCCGCCGTGCAGGCCTATGAGATCGTGCCGGCAGCGTTCGGTGGCCTGTTTGCCTGGGGCTATGTGCTCGCCGAAGCGCTGGCTGGCGCCTTGCTGCTGGTACCCGGCCTGCGTTCGCCGGGGGCGGCGCTGGCGCTGCTGGTGCTGGCGCTGGCCACCGCCGGCGTGGCGGTGAACCTGGCACGCGGCCGCCGCGACATCGATTGCGGCTGCGGCGGTCCCGCCATGCGCGGCGCGGCGGCGCGCGGCGCCGGCCTGTCGTGGTGGATGGTGCCGCGCAACGCCTTGCTGGCGTTGTGGACGCTGCCGGTTTTCGCCGCGGCGCAGGGCGCGTCGCGCAGCCTGCAGTGGGCCGACGCCGCCTCGGTGTTCGGCCTGGCGATGAGCGCCGTGGCCCTTTACTTCACCGCCAATCACCTGCTGGCCTCGCACCTGAAGCTGCGGCAGCTGCACATCTAGGAACAACGGAGAGACACGATATGGAAGCCTTGATCATTTCCAATTTTCTGCTGTGGGGCGTGGTGCTCTGCCTGCTGCTGGTCATCCTGGCGCTGTCGCGCCAGATCGGCGTGCTGTACGAACGGGTGGCGCCGATGGGGGCCCTGACCATGGACAAGGGGCCGGCGGTGGGCGAGGCCGCGCCGCGGTTCGAGCTGGCCGACCTGCTGGGGCGGCGCCTGACCATCGGCGAACGCGGCCAGCACAGCCAGTTGCTGTTCTTCCTGTCGCCGACCTGCCCGGTGTGCAAGAAGCTGTTGCCCATCCTGAAGTCTGTGGCGAGCACCGAGAGCGCCTGGCTGCGCATCGTGCTGGCCAGCGACGGCGAGATGCCCGAGCACCTGGCGTTCTACCGCCAGGCCGGCCTGGAGCGTTTTCCCTACCTGCTGTCGACCGAACTCGGCATGAAGTTCCAGATCAGCAAGCTGCCTTATGCCGTGCTGATCGACGAGTCCGGCGTGATCCGCGCCAAGGGCCTGATCAATTCCCGCGAGCAGCTCGAAAGCCTGTTCACGGCCAAGGAACTGGGCGTGGCCTCGGTACAGGAATTCCTGGCCGGGAGCGCGCTGCAGGAAACCCGTGTTTCACGCAAGGAGAACGGCAATGCTCTGGCTGGATAAGCTTGGCGAGCGCGTCACGCGCTCCGTCGCCCACACCACCTCGCGCCGTAGCGTGCTCAACCGCATCGGCCGCGTGCTGGTCGGCACCGCCTTCCTGGTGCCGGTGCTGCCGGTGGCCCGCTCGGCGCCCGCGGCGGCCAGGAAGCCGCAGACCGACGAGACCGCTTGCGACTACTGGCGCTATTGCGCGGTGGACGGCTTTCTGTGCTCATGCTGCGGTGGCAGCATGACCTCATGCCCGCCGGGCACCTCGCCGTCGGCGGTATCGTGGGTGGGAACCTGCCACAACCCGCTCGATGGCAAGGACTATCTCATCAGCTACAACGACTGCTGCGGCAAGACCGCCTGCGGCAAGTGCATGTGCGCCTCGGCCGAGCGCGAGCGGCCCGGCTACCAGATGTTCCTGCACAACGACGTCAACTGGTGCATGTCGAACGAATCGTCCATCTTCCATTGCACCACCTCCGTCATCGTGGGGTTGGCCAAGAAGAAGCCATGAACGTCGCGGCGGCAAGGGCTCGCGGCGGGGCGCGGCGGCGGGGCGCCGGGGTTGCGTTCGCCTGTGCCATGGCCATCGGGGCGGCGGCCATGTCCTTCGGCGCGGCCGCCGGCGATGCCGTCTCCGCGGCGGCGCCAGACGCCCCGGGCGCGGCCGGCGCGGGTGCGCTGTGGCAGGCCGCTCGCGCCGACTACATATTGCAATGCGCAGGGTGCCATCGGGTCGACGGGCGCGGCAGCACACCGCACGGCATTCCCGATTTCCGCAATTCGGTGGGCGCGTTCACGCACCTGCCCGCGGGCCGCGAATACCTCATCCGGGTGCCGGGCGCCGCCTATTCACAATTGAACAACGCCGAATTGGCGAACGTGCTGAATTGGCTGCTCCACACCTTCAGCCCGGCGCAACTGCCGGCAGGGTTCCGCCCGTACACCGAAAGCGAGGTGGCGGCGGCCCGGCCACGCCGATACGACGATGTGGTGCCGGTACGCCACGGCCTGGCGCGTGAGTTGGGGGCGCTGGGTTTTGCCCTGTCCAACTATTCGTATGGCAGCGCCCGCAAGCCCTGAGGCGCGCATTGTCGGGAGCGCCGGCGCGGAGGGTGCCCGGCATGCTGGATTGCGGTTGCGCCCTAGGGGTTGTCACCGATACTCCGCGCCCGGGGCTCGGTGATAGAAAGAAGACCGCCACTTGTTCCATGCCGCGCGCCGGAGTCGCCATGTCACCCCCCCTCGTACGCAGCGCGCCCCAGCAGTTCCTGGATTGCGCCAGCTGGAAGGAAAACATCAGCAACACGTTCGTGCCGCTGGAAGTGTCGGCCGCCGATCCCAAGCACTTTCGCAGCAGCGTGGCGGTGGATGCGCTGGGATGGATGCAGATCTGCGAAATGCGCACGGGGGCCCAGCGCGTGCGGCGCACCCGGCTGCTGGCCGAGCGGGCCGAAGCGTCCGGCTACAAGGTGACGCTGCAGCTCGACGGCCGCAGTGAAATCCGCCAGGCCGCGCGCACCGCCTTGCTGATGCCGGGCGAATGGGGCATCTACGACACCACCCGGCCGTACGAGGTCGATGTCGACGACAATGCGCATTTCCTGGTGATGCAGGTGCCCGCCAAGCAGTCCGAAGCCTGGCTGCCGGCCATGCGCAACGCCGTGGCGCGCAGTTTCAGCGCGCGCCATGGTTGCGGCCGGATGGCCATGGATCTGCTGCGGGTGGCCCTGAGCGAACACGCGCACCTGTCCGAAAGCGCCGCGCGCGACGCCGCCAACGCGGTGATGCAGATGATGGGGCTCGACATCAGTGAGCGGGCGGGCGGGGGCGGGGCGCAAGACCCCGCTGAATTGCGGCAGGCGCAATTGCGGCGGGTGCAGCAGTACCTGATCGAGAACCTGCATGACCCCGATCTGTCGCCGGCAACGGCGGCCGAGGCGCTGCGCGTGTCGCGGCGTTATCTGTACAACCTGTTCGCGCAGGCGGCCACCACGCCGGCCGACTTCATTCTCGGCGCGCGGCTGGAGCGTTGCCGCGACATGCTGGCCGACGCCGCACAGACCGCGCGGCAGATCGGCGAGATCGCCTTCCGGCATGGGTTCTCGGACGCGGCGCGCTTCAGCCACGCGTTCCGCAATCGCTATGGGGTGTCGCCGTCGGAATACCGGCGCCAGGGACGCCGGACGGACGAGCCGGACTGAGCGGCCGGGTGGGGCCGGCGCGGACCCACGCAGGCCTTAAAGCTCTTCCGCGTTGATCAGGTCTTCCTTGCCGTAGAACTTCACGCCGATGTGGATGCGCTCGCGGCCCTGCGCGCGACGATGGCGGTTGGTGTCGCGCAGCGAATAGACGCAGCCGCAGTATTCCTGCTGGTAGAAGTTCTCGCGCTTGCTGATCTCGATCATGCGCGACGAGCCGCCGCCCTTGCGCCAGTTGTAGGTCCAGTAGACCAGGTCGTCGTAGCGCGCGGCCGCGCGTTCGCCGCAGCCGTTGATCTGGTTCATGTCCTTCCAGCGCGAAATGCCGAGCGAGCTGGTGATGGTGTCGAAGCCATGCTCGTGGGCATACAGCGCGGTGCGCTCGAAGCGCATGTCGAAGCAGGCGGTGCAGCGCTCGCCGCGCTCGGGCGCGTCTTCCATGCCCTTGACGCGCTCGAACCAGTTGTCCATGTCGTAGTCGGCGTCGATGAATTCGATGCCGTGCTGCTCGGCGAAGCGGATGTTCTCCTGCTTGCGGATCTCGTATTCCTTGACCGGATGGATGTTCGGGTTGTAGAAGTAGATCGCGTAGTCGATGCCGGAAGCCGTCATGGCTTCCATGACTTCGCCGGAACAGGGCGCGCAGCACGAGTGCAACAGCACCTTGCTGCGGCCGACGGGCAGGTCGAGTTTGGGGCGCACGAATTCGGACATGGTCAAAGCGGGCAATGAGGCGGAAAACCCCTTATTTTACGCCGAGTTGCCGTGACGGCGGGTGGCGCGTGGCACGGGGAGGGGGCGTCCCCCGTTGTTCAGCCCAGCACCGCATCCCACAGTTCGCGCACGGCCGTGCGCTCGGCCTGCAACTGGTCCGGCGCCACGCGCGCCTTTTCCACCCCCTGCATGCGCAATTGGTGCTGCACGCGCCGCAGCGTGCGGTAGGCATCGCCCGCGCGCGCGGCCAACGCCGGATCGATCAGCCCGGCCTCGCCGGCCAGCCGCAGCAGGGTGATGTTGCCCAGGTTGCGCACCAGCACCGGGTGGGTGCCGGCATGGCTCAGCACCAGGTACTGGGTCACGAATTCCACGTCGACCATGCCGCCGGCGTCGTGCTTGAGATCGAACCGGTCGGTGCTGTTCGGATGGCCGGCGTTGATCTTCTGGCGCATCGCCAGCACTTCCTCGCGCAGCTTGGCGGTATCGCGCGGCATTACCAGGATGGCTTCGCGGATCTGCTCGAAGCGCTGGCCGACCGCGGCATCGCCGGATGCGTAGCGGGCGCGGGTCAGGGCCTGGTGTTCCCAGGCCCAGGCGTGCTTTTGCTGGTACTGCTCGAAGGCTTCGACCGATACCGCCAGCAGCCCGGCGTCGCCGTCCGGGCGCAGGCGCAGGTCGACTTCATACAGCCGGCCCGACGAGGTCATGGTCGACAGCCAGGAGGTCATGCGGCGGCCCAGCTTGGCGTAGACCTCGGCGGCGTCCTCGCGCGCATCGTCATACAGGAACACCAGGTCCAGGTCGGAGGCGTAGCCCAGTTCCTTGCCGCCCAGCTTGCCGTAGGCGATCACGGCGAAACGCGGTTCGGCGCCCGCGACCTTGTTCACCAGCGGCCAGGTGCGGCGGATGGTTTCCGTCAGCAGCAGGTCGGCCAGCGCGGATAGCTGGTCGGCGAGCTTTTCGACCGTCAGCTCGCCCTCCAGGTCCTGCGCCAACAACTGGAAGCTGGCCTGGCGCTGCACGTCGCGCATCAGGTTCATCTGGCGCTCGATGTCGGGATCGCCATCGGGCAGGCGGCAGGCGTCGAGGTCGGCGGACAACTGGCGCGCGATCTGGGCGAAATCCAGCGGTTCGAACAGCGTGCGCCAGTCGATCAGGCTGTCCAGCAGCAGCGGATGCTGCGTCAGGTACTGGGCCGCCCACGGGCTGGCCGCGACCATGCGCGCGACCCGCGCCAGGGTGTCGGGGTATTCCGCCAGCAGGGCCAGATAGGCGCTGCGCTGGGCGATTTTCTCGATCAGGTCGAACAGGCGCACCGCCGCGTCCAGCGGCGCGTCGGTCTGGCGGGCGGCGCGCAGCGCGGCCGGCAGCAGCGTTTCCATGCGGCGCCGGCTGCTTTCGGGCAGGCTGCGCACGCGATGGCTGCCCAGCAGCGTTTCGGTGCGGCGCAGCAGGTCGTCGGCCTGCTCGCCGAAGGCCTGGCGGATCTGCTCGGCCAGTTCGCATTGCTCGTCGCTTTCGTCCGCGGTGGTTTCTTCGGTGGCATCGGCGCTGTCCGCCTTGTCCATGCCGACCATGCGGAATACGTTGCGGAAGGTCTGCGAGACGAACTGGCGATGCGCCGCCAGCGTGGTTTCGAAATCCTGCGCGCTCATGCCGAGGGCGGCGGCCAATCCGGCGCGCAGCGCCGGGTCGCCCGGCAGGAGATGGGTCTGTTCGTCTTCCCGGTATTGCAGCGCGTGTTCGGTGCGGCGCAGGAACCGGTAGGCATCCTCCAGGCGGCGCGCGTCTTGCGCCGGAACCAGGCCGGCGACGCATTCGGCGTGCAGGGCGGGCAACAGTCCGCGCTGTTGCAGTGCCGGCATGCGGCCGCCGCGGATCAATTGCGCCAGTTGCACCACGAATTCGATTTCGCGGATGCCGCCATCGCCCAGCTTGATATTGTTGGCGCTGTCGATGCCGTTGCGGGCCGAGGCCCGCCGCTGCCAGTCCTGGCGGATGCGCTCGCGCAGGGCGCGCAGGGCGGCCAAGGCGTCGAAGTCGAAATACTTGCGGTAGACGAAGGGCACGCGCAGGCTTTCCAGCTGGCGGGCCTGGGCCTCGTTGTTGCTGCCCTCGAACGCCTGCGCCGGCATCAGGCGCGCCTTGAGCCATGCGTAGCGTTCCCATTCGCGGCCCTGGCCGATCAGATAGTGCTCCAGCGCGTCCAGGCTCCAGGCCAGCGGGCCGGCGTCGCCGTCGGGACGCAGGCGCAGATCGGTGCGGAACACCTGGCCGTTGGCGTCGACCTCGGACAGCACCGGCATCATGCGCCGCGTCAGGCGGCCATAGAACTCGTGGTGGCTGATGCGGCGCGGGCCATCGGTGTCGCCTTCCTCGCCGTACAGCATGATCAGGTCGATGTCGGAGGAAACGTTCAGTTCGGCGCCGCCCAGCTTGCCCATGCCCACGATCAGCATTTCCTGGGGCAGGCCGGTGGCCGGGTCGCGCGGCACCCCGTGCACCTCGGCCAATTCGGCGGCCACGCTGCGATAGGCGGCGGCCACCGCGGCATCCGCCAGCGCCGTCATCGCGCCCACCACTTCCTCGAGCGGCGCCTGGCCGGCCAGGTCGCGCACGATCAGCGTGCTGAAGACCCGCTCGCGCAATTTGCGCAGCACCTGGCGGCACAATTCCACCGGCAGGATGTCCGGCGCGCCGGGGCCGGCCAGCTCGGCCTGCCAGTGCGCCAGCCGTTCCCGCGTGACGGGTTCCCGTACGGCGTCTTCCAGCCACGCGGCCAGGTCCGGATGGGCATCGAGACGGCGGCGCAGGTGGCCGGACCAGGCAAGGGCGGGGGCGAACAGGGCGGGCATGGACATGGCGATCGGACGGGAGACGAATGGACGCGTTTCAGGTATAAGTGGGGACGATACCGCAAGACTATTCTCCTGCCCACCGATCCGTGTCTGTTTCAAAGAAAGTGTTCTGCTGCCTGTTCTGGGTGGCGCTGACCGTGTACGGCGTCGTGGCCATCGGGCTCCTGGGCGTGCGCTATTGGGTCTTGCCGCGCGTGGACCAATGGCGCCCCCAGATCGAAGCCTACGCCAGCCAGGCGCTGGGCGCACGCGTCGCGATCGGGGCCATCCGGGCGGATTGGCAAGGCCTGAACCCCAAGCTCGAACTCAGCTCGGTGCAAGTCTATGACGACGTGCCGGAGCCGGTCCTGAGCCTGCCTTCGGTGTCGGCGGTGCTGGCCTGGCGCAGCCTGTTCACCCTGTCGCCCACGTTGCTGCGCCTGCGGGTGGAGCGGCCGGACCTCACCTTGCGCCGCGACGCCGCCAACCGCCTGTGGGTGGCGGGGCAGGGCATCGACCTGAATGCCAGCGATCACCAGTCGGACCTGAATCATCCGGCGCTGCGCTGGCTGACCGGGCAGCGCGAGGTGCAGATCCGTGGCGCCCGGATCCGCTGGCAGGACGAATTGCGCCAGGCGCCGGATCTGGTGCTGAACAATGTCGATCTGCTGGTGCGCAATGGCAGCTTGTCGCATCGCTTCGTGCTGCGCGCCGACGGCGATCCGGTGTTGGCGCGCAAAGTGGACCTGCGCGGAGAATTCAATCGCAGCCTGTTCTCGGCCAATGCCGCCAGCCCGGCCAACTGGAGCGGGCAGCTCTACGCCGCGCTGGATGACGCCGAACCCCTGGCCTGGGCGCCCTGGCTGTCGCCCCCGCCGATCAAGGGACGCATCAGCACCCGCGCCTGGCTGCAGCTCGATCATGGCAAGTTCACCACGCTCACGGCCGACGTGGCCACGCGCGGGGTGGACTGGTCGGCGGCGCCTGGTGCGACCGCGGTGCGCGCCGGCTATGCGCAAGTCCGCATCGAGGGCGTGCCGGGCGATTTCATCGACGGCGAGCGGGTGCCGCTGGCCCGCAGTTCCGGCGCGGCCAACCTGTCGGTCATTGGCCATGCCGAGCAATTGCGCGTGGCGCTGCCGGGCATATTCGAACAACCCGAGCTGGGAGCCGACGAGGTGGCGCTGGACGCCCGCATCAAGGGAACCAGCGAACACGACTGGTTCATCGACGTGGCCCAACTGCGGATCGCCAATGACGATCTGGATGTGCGCCTGCAGGGGCAGTGGCGCAGGGAAGGCAAGAGCGCGGCGGGTAGCGTCGACATGCGTGGCACGCTGGTGCGCGGCGCCATGAACGCGATCCATCGTTATCTGCCGCTGGAGGTGAACGCGGACGCGCGCGAATGGCTCGCGACCGGATTGCCGGCCGGCCAGATGGAGTCGGCGTCGATTGTGCTCAAGGGCGACCTGGACGAATTTCCCTTCGGGGCGGCCGGATCGAGCGGCGAGTTCGTCATCGCCGGCGCCTATTCCGGCGCCAAGGTCGACTACGCGCCGGCGCGCCCTCACCGCAAGGGCTGGCCGATGCTGGAGAACCTGTCGGGCAGCTTCCGCATCGACAAGGTTGGGCTGGTGCTCGACAGTCCGGGCGGCGCGCTGGCGCATACCGGCCCAGGCCAGACCGTGACGCTGGGCGCGGTGACCGCCTCCATTCCCGACATGGAACACAATGCGCAATTGACCGTCAATGGTGAAACCAGCGGTCCGGTGCCGGCCTACCTGGCGCTTTCGGAAAGCTCGCCGCTGGGCCAGTTGCTGGATGGCGCGCTGGACGAGGCGCGCGGCACCGGCACCTGGCGCATGCCGCTCAAGTTGAAAGTGCCGTTGATGAACACCGACGACACGCAGGTGGAAGGCAAGATCCAGTTCGCCGACAACACCTTCACCTTCATGCCGGAAATGCCCTTGCTCAGTCAGATGCATGGCGACCTGGATTTTTCGGAGAAGGGCGTGCGCACCAAGGAGATCCGCGCCCAGTTCCTGGGCGGACCGGTCAAGCTCAGCGGCAGCCTGGCGCAACCGACCGATGCCTTGCGTTTCGAGGGCGTGCTGGCGGGATCCGGGCTGACGCAGATCAGCAATACGCCGTCGATGGGCCGTTTTACCGGGAAGACCGCCTACAAGGGCCGGATCGGCTACCAGCGCGGCGGTTCGGTCGAGTTGTCGGTGGAGTCCGACCTGACCGGCCTGGCGATCGATATGCCGGCGCCCGTGGGCAAGCCGGCGTCGCTGGCCCGGCCCCTGAAGTTGCAATGGGGGGCCGCGCAGGATCCGGGAGCCAAGGGCAGGCGCTGGCTCACCGCCAGCCTGGGCGACAATCTCAATGCGCTGTTCGAACGTGATCCGGCCGATGCCTCGCCGTCATACTTCACCCGCGGCGCGCTCGGGATCGAGCGTCCCGCCAGCCTGCCCGAACGCGGCTTGAGCCTGAACGCCAGCCTGCCGGAACTGGACATGGACGCCTGGGAAGCCGTGTCCAACGGCTTCAACCCGCCGCCAGCCAAGGGGCGCGCGGCGGCCCGGCCGCTGCTGCCGGTTGCCGAGCGCGTCAGCCTGAGCGCGGGCCTGCTGCGCGCCAGCGGCTACACGCTGAACGACCTGACCCTGTACGCCACCCGTCCGGCGCCGGCCCAATGGCGCGTGGACATTCAGTCGCGCCAGGCAGCCGGTTCGCTGTCATGGCGCGAAGCGTCCGGCGCGATCGCCGGCCAGATCACCGCCCGTTTCAAGTATCTTGCGCTGGGCGGCGCCGACGACACCAACGAGGCCGACAAGGCGCTTTCCTCCGGCAACGACCTGTCGGACATTCCCGCCATCGACCTGCAGGCCAAGGAATTCCGCCTCTATGGCAAGAACCTGGGCGAATTGCAGGTGCTGGGCACGAATCTGGAGCGTGGTCGCCAGTGGCGCCTGGATAAACTGTCGATCACCAATGACGCCGCGGCCTTGAATGCGACCGGTGCCTGGCGCCTCGAAGGTCCGGAGCGTGGCTTGACGGTGGACGCCACCGCCAAGTTCGAGAACGTCGGCAGCTTCATGGATCGTATCGGCTTTGACCGGGTCGTGTCCGGCGGGACCGGCAGCATCAAGGGCAAGGCGACCTGGCGCAACCTGCCATGGACCCATGACATCGCCGACCTGGTGGGCGACGCCGAGATCAGCCTGGACAAGGGCCGCTTCATGCACGTGAATTCGCGTACGGCGCGCCTGCTCGAGCTGCTGTCGCTGCAGTCGCTGCAGCGCCTGGCCCGGCTTGACGTGAATCCGACCAACCTGCTGCGCGACGGCTTTCCTTTCGATACCGTGCGCGGCCAGATCAAGCTGGCCGATGGTTCGCTGAATACCGAGGGCTACAAGATCAATGGCCCGGTCGCGGCCATCGTGCTGGCGGGGGGCGTCAACATCGTGCAGGAGCGTTGGGATCTGAAAGCGGTCGTGATCCCCAATCTCGACGCCAGTGGCGCAGCCATGGTGACGGCGTTGGCGGTCAATCCGCTGATCGGCCTGGGCGCCTTCGTGACCCAATGGGTGCTCAAGCAGCCGCTGGCCCGCGCCATGACCATGGAATACGCCGTGACCGGCAGCTGGGACGATCCCAAGATCGACCCGATCGACGCCTCGGGCAAGCCGGCGCCCAAGCAGACGCCCAAGCCGCGCAGCCTGGAAGAGTTCATCGAGCACTGATCCGGCTGCCCCAGCGATCGCTGGCATGGCGATACAGACTCCCAAAAAACATTTGGCGAGGACCGCCGTGGGGCAATCCTCGCCAAATCGATGCGTGCGCCCGGCATGCGGGCGGCGACGGCTTACTTCTTCTTCATCATGTCGAAGAATTCGGCGTTGGTCTTGGTGGCGCGCATCTTGTCCAGGATGAATTCCATGGACTGGACTTCGTCCATGTCGTGGATGAACTTGCGCAGCACCCAGACCTTCTGCAGCAGGTCCGGCGCGATCAGCAGTTCTTCGCGGCGGGTGCCCGACTTGTTCAGGTTGATGGACGGGTAGACGCGCTTTTCCGCCAGGCGACGCTCCAGGTGCACTTCGGAGTTGCCGGTGCCCTTGAATTCTTCGTAGATGACTTCGTCCATGCGGCTGCCGGTCTCGATCAGCGCGGTGCCCAGGATGGTCAGCGAGCCGCCTTCCTCGAGGTTGCGCGCGGCGCCGAAGAAGCGCTTGGGACGTTGCAGGGCGTTGGCGTCGACACCGCCGGTCAGCACCTTGCCGGAAGCCGGCACCACGGTGTTGTAGGCGCGGGCCAGGCGGGTGATCGAGTCCAGCAGGATCACCACGTCCTTCTTCATTTCGACCAGGCGCTTGGCCTTTTCGATGACCATTTCGGCGACCTGCACGTGGCGGGTGGCGGGCTCATCGAAGGTCGAGGCGACCACTTCGCCGCGCACGGTGCGCTGCATTTCGGTCACTTCCTCGGGGCGCTCGTCCACCAGCAGGACGATCATGACCGCGTCGGGGTAGTTGGTGGTGATGGCGTGCGCGATGTGCTGCATCATCACCGTCTTGCCGGACTTGGGGCTGGCGACGATCAGGCCGCGCTGGCCCTTGCCGATGGGGGCGAAGACGTCGAGGATGCGGCCGGTGAGGTTTTCCTCGCTCTTGATGTCGCGTTCCAGGCGCAGCGGCTGGTTCGGATGCAGCGGCGTCAGGTTCTCGAACATGATGCGATGCTTGATCGCCTCGGGCGCCACGCCGTTGACCTTGTCCACCTTGACCAGCGCGAAGTAGCGTTCGCCATCCTTGGGCGTGCGCACTTCGCCTTCGATCGAGTCGCCGGTGTGCAGGTTGAAGCGGCGGATCTGGGACGGCGAGATGTAGATATCGTCCGTGCTGGCCAGATACGAGGTCTCGGGCGAGCGCAGGAAACCAAAGCCATCGGGCAGGACTTCCAGCACGCCGTCGCCAAAGATCTGCTCGCCCTGCTTGGCGCGCCGTTTCATGATGGCGAACATCAGCTCCTGCTTGCGCAGGCGGTTGGCGTTCTCGATTTCCAGGCCAGCGGCCATTTCCAGCAGCTGCGAGACATGCAGCGCCTTCAGTTCGTTGAGGTGCATCGCGGTGAGTGTTGGGGGAAAAGTAAAGGAGGGTTCTGGCGGCGCGCCACGGACGGGCTCGCGCGGTATTGAATGCGCGCCGCCCCCAGGGCGGCGCGTTCGTTCACAGCACGCAGTTTACAACGCGCCGTCCAGGAATGCCGTAAGTTGCGACTTCGACAGCGCGCCAACCTTGGTGGCGGCAGCCTGGCCGTCTTTAAAGAGCATGAGGGTGGGGATGCCACGGATACCGTACTTGGCGGCGGTGCCCTGGTTCTCGTCCACGTTGAGCTTGGCGATCGTCAGGCGACCGGCGTATTCGGTGGCGACTTCTTCCAGGATCGGGGCGATCATCTTGCAGGGGCCACACCAGGCAGCCCAGTAGTCCACCAGCACCGGCTGGCCGGATTTCAACACATCGGCATCGAAGCTGGCGTCACTGACGTTCTTGATTTGGTCGCTCATGATGGTGTTTCTCGGTTCGGCAGCAAAAGGCGCGTAAAAAGGGACGCGCCTTGCCGTTGTTCTTGTTTGTGGAATGGATTAAAGCATACCACTGTCAATAACAACAGGCATACCACTGTTTATAACAACAGTATTCGCCGCTTTTGTGTAGGATATCGCGGCGCAGTTATCGCGATCCGGCGCATTGAACCCGGATCCGCTGGCTGTGTCTCTATCGTCATCCTACCGAATTCGGAGCTGGTCAGGTCGTGCGCATCCCACCCGGAGCCGCGCAGAATCTGGGCTTATCCGTAAAATGTCGGTTTTTTTCCACAGATGTTGGGGATAACTTGGCCACTCCACGTTACAACGAGGCGTCCATCCGCGTCCTGAAAGGGCTGGAGCCCGTGCGGCAGCGCCCGGGCATGTACACCCGCACCGAAAACCCCCTGCACATCGTGCAGGAAGTCATAGACAACGCCGCGGACGAGGCCCTGGCCGGCCACGGCAAGCAGATCCTGGTCACGCTGCACATCGATGGCAGCGTCTCCGTCGAGGACGACGGCCGCGGCATTCCCGTCGGCCTGCACCCCGAGGAAAACGCCCCCGTGGTCGAGCTGGTCTTCACCCGGCTGCACGCGGGCGGCAAGTTCGACAAGGCCGGCGGCGGCGCCTACGCCTTTTCCGGCGGCCTGCACGGTGTCGGCGTGTCCGTCACCAACGCCCTGGCCACCCGCCTCGAAGTGGTGGTGTGGCGCGATGGCGCCGTCAACCGGCTGGTGTTCAAGGGCGGCGACGTCGCCGAACCGCTGGCGCCCTACGACCAAGGCGGCCGCAAGAAATCCGGCACCCGCGTGCGGGTCTGGCCCGACGCCAAATATTTCGACAGCCCCAATATCCCGCTGGGCGAACTGACCCACCTGCTGCGCAGCAAGGCCGTGCTGCTGCCGGGCGTGAAGGTCTCGTTGGTCAACGAAAAGACCGGCGACACCAAGACCTGGCAGTACCAGGACGGCCTGCGCGGCTACCTGTCCGAGGCGCTGGCGGGCGCCGAGCTGATGGTGCCGTTCTTCGAAGGCCAGCAATACGCCGGCGCCGACCACGAAACCTTCGCCGAAGGCGAGGGCGCCCAATGGGTGGTGGCCTGGACCGAGGACGGCAACGCGGTGCGCGAGTCGTACGTCAACCTGATCCCGACGCCGGCCGGCGGCACCCACGAGTCGGGCCTGCGCGAAGGCCTGTTCGGCGCGGTCAAGGGCTTTGCCGAGCTGCACAGCCTGCTGCCCAAGGGCGTCAAGCTGCTGCCCGAGGACGTGTTCGCGCGCGCCAGTTTCGTGCTGTCTGCCAAGGTGCTGGACCCGCAATTCCAGGGCCAGATCAAGGAACGCCTGAACAGCCGCGACGCCGTGCGCCTGGTGGGCGGGTTCGCCAAGAGCGCGCTCGACCTGTGGCTGCACAGCAATGTCGAATACGGCAAGAAGCTGGCCGAACTCGCCATCCGCCAGGCGCAGGCGCGCCAGCGTTCGGCGCAGAAGGTCGAAAAGCGCAAGAGTTCCGGCGTGGCGGTGCTGCCCGGCAAGCTGACCGACTGCGAATCCAGCGATGCCACCCGCACCGAGGTTTTCCTGGTCGAGGGCGATTCGGCCGGCGGCTCGGCCAAGATGGGCCGCGACAAGGAATTCCAGGCCATCCTGCCGCTGCGCGGCAAAGTGCTCAATTCCTGGGAAGTCGACCGCGACCGCCTGTTCGCCAACAACGAAATCCACGACATTTCGGTCGCCATCGGCGTCGACCCGCACGGCCCGGGCGACTCGCCCGACTTGTCGGGGCTGCGCTACGGCCGCATCTGCATCCTGTCCGATGCCGACGTCGACGGTTCGCACATCCAGGTGCTGCTGCTGACGCTGTTCTACAAGCACTTTCCCAAGCTGGTCGAGGCCGGCCACGTCTACGTCGCCAAGCCGCCCCTGTTCCGCCTGGACGTGCCGGCGCAGGGCAAGCGCCCCGCGCGCAAGATCTACTGCCTGGACGAAGGCGAGCTGGAAGCCGCGCAGGACAAGCTGCGCAAGGAAGGCTCGCGTGAAAGCAGCTGGGCGGTCAGCCGCTTCAAGGGCCTGGGCGAAATGAATCCCGAGCAGCTGTGGGAAACCACCATGAATCCGGACACGCGCCGGCTGCTGCCGGTGGGCTATGGCGACCAGACCCCCGAAGACACCACCCGCATGTTCGACATGCTGATGGGCAAGGGCGAGTCCTCGCAGCGCCGCGCCTGGATCGAAGAGAAGGGCAACCTGGCGGAGCTGGACATCTGATGTCGTTGCCCTCGTCCCCGCCGCCGTCCGCCGCCATGGCGGTCGACCTGACCGCCGACGACTACGCCGAATTCGCGGCCTATGTGTACAAGCGGCCCGAATTGCGCCGCCGCCGCTACCTGTCGCACCTGCGTTTCGCGGTGTTGATGGTGGTGGTCCTGCTGGGCTACCTGGTCTGGCAGACCTGGGACGGGCATGGCCCGAACTGGGGCCTGCTGCTGCCGGTGTACTTCGAGGGGCTGGCGGTCGGCCTGGGCATCCTGGCGCTGCTGGCGCTGGCCTACGAGTTCGTGCTGCCGGGACTGGTGCGCATGAACACGCGCCGCATGCTGGCCAAGCGGCCGGACGGGATGTTCCTGGGACGTCACCAGCTGGTCTTCGGCGCCGACGGCATCGAGGACAGCATCGCCGACGCCTCGGGGCGCATCGACTGGGTCGACGTGCGGCGGGTCGAGGAAACGCCGCAGCATCTGTATGTCATCCTGGGGACGCTGCAGGGCGTGATCATTCCCAAGCGCGGGCAGGACGCCGCCACGCTGGACGCGGTGCGGGCCCAATTGCGCGAGCACGTGGCCGACTCCCAGCTGCTGGGCGCCGCGCGTTCCCAATGACGCCGTTTCAATGAATTTGTCTACCTGAAACCATCATGACCGACAGCAATCAACAAGGTTTGTTCGACGCCGCGCCCGACGAGGGCGGCGACGCCGCCATCACCCTGGCGCGCTATGCCGAACAGGCCTATCTGGACTATGCAGTGTCCGTGGTGCGGGGCCGGGCCCTGCCCGACGTCGGCGACGGGCAGAAGCCCGTGCAGCGCCGTATCCTGTTCGCCATGCAGGCCATGGGCCTTGCGGCCGGCGCCAAGCCGGTCAAGTCCGCGCGCGTCGTCGGCGACGTGCTGGGCAAATACCACCCGCACGGCGACCAGGCGGCCTATGACGCCATGGTGCGCATGGCGCAGGACTTCTCCCTGCGCTATCCGCTGATCGACGGCCAGGGCAACTTCGGTTCGCGCGACGGCGACAACGCCGCGGCGATGCGCTACACGGAAGCGCGCCTGACGCCGATCGCCAAGCTGCTGCTGGACGAACTGGACGAGGGCACGGTCGATTTCGTGCCCAACTACGACGGCAGCCAGCAAGAGCCGCAGATGCTGCCGGCGCGCCTGCCGGTGATGTTGCTGAACGGCGCTTCCGGCATCGCGGTCGGCATGGCCACCGAAATCCCGCCGCACAACCTGCGCGAAGTGGCGCAGGCCTGCGTGGCGCTGATCAAGCAGCCGCAACTGCCGGACGCCGAGCTGTTCGGCATGATCCCCGGCCCGGACTTCGCTGGCGGCGGCCAGATCATCACGCCGGCCGCCGACATCGCCCAGATCTACGCCGGCGGGCGCGGCTCGCTCAAGGTGCGGGCGCGCTGGCAGTTCGAGGAGATGGCGCGCGGCCAGTGGCAGTTGGTGGTCACCGAGCTGCCGCCCGGCACCTCGTGCCAGAAGGTGCTCGAAGAAATCGAGGAAATCACCAATCCCAAGGTCAAGAGCGGCAAGAAGAGCCTGACGCCCGAGCAGACGCAGGCCAAGGCCGTGATGCTGAGCCTGCTGGACGCGGTGCGCGACGAATCCGGCAAGGACGCCGCCGTGCGCCTGGTGTTCGAACCCAAGACCTCGCGCGTCGACCGCGACGAGTTCGTCAACACCCTGCTGGCGCAGACCAGCATGGAAAGCAGCGCCTCGGTCAACCTGGTCTGCATTGGCACCGACGGCCGTCCGCGCCAGAAGGGCCTGCGCGACATCCTGACCGAATGGCTGGCGTTCCGCACCCACACCGTGCTGCGCCGCACCCGCTTCCGTCTGGACAAGGTCATCGACCGCATCCACGTGCTGGAAGGCCGCATGGTGGTCTACCTGAACGTGGACGAAGTGATCCAGACCATCCGCGAGTCGGACGAGCCGCGGGCGGCATTGATGGAGCGCTTCAACCTGTCCGACCGGCAGGCCGAGGACATCCTGGAAATGCGCCTGCGCCAGCTGGCGCGCCTGGAAGGCTTCAAGATCGAGCAGGAGCTCGAGGACAAGCGCAAGGAGCAGGTCGCGCTGCAGGAACTGCTGGACAATCCCAACACCCTCAAGCGCTTGCTCATCAAGGAAATCGAGGCCGACGCCAAGCAATATGGCGACGACCGCCGCACCCTGATCGAGACCGCCGAGCGCGCCGTGCTCGAAACCAAGGTGCTGGACGAACCGGTCACCGTGATCGTGTCGCAGAAGGGCTGGCTGCGCGCCCGCCAGGGCCACGGCCACGATGCCTCGCAGTTCGGCTTCAAGCAGGGCGACGATCTCTATGGCGCCTTTGAATGCCGCACCACCGACACGCTGATCGCCATGGGCGACAACGGCCGTGTCTACTCGGTGCCGGTGGCCGGGCTGCCTTCGGCGCGCGGCGATGGCCAGCCGGTCACCACCATGATCGACCTGGAAAGCGGCACCCGCATCGTCCACACCATCGCGACGGCGGCCGACAGCCGCTGGCTGCTGGCCACGCGCGGCGGCTATGGCTTTGCCGCCAAGCTGTCGGACATGACCAGCCGCCAGCGCGCGGGCAAGCAGTTCATCACGCTGGAGGCGGGCGACGAACTGCTGCGTCCGGTGCCGCTGTTCGAGGGCGCCACGCAGCTGGCGCTGCTGTCGCAGAAGGGCAAGTTCCTGGTGTTCGGGCTGGACGAAGTCAAGTCGCTGTCCGGCGGTGGGCGCGGCACCATCCTGATGGGGCTGGACGGCGCCGACAAGCTGGACCAGACCGTGCCGATCGGCGCGCTCGGCCTGCGCGCGGCGGGCATCTACCGCAACAAGCACACCGAGGACATCCTGGCGGGCGCGGCGCTGGCCGTGTACGTCGGCAAGCGCGCCCGCAAGGGGCGGGCGCTGGACGTGCGGCCCAAGCAGCCGCTGCTGTCGCCGGTGCTGGGCTGACCTGCCGGCGGGCGCGGCCATCAACGGCGGACCCTCGGGTCCGCCGTTTTTTCATCCCTTGGCTTGACCGTCGCCCGTGGCGTGATATTTAATAGATAGATCAATCAGTCTATTAATTAATCCTCCGTCAGCCGCATGCGCAAGATCGATCCCGCCCGGCAACTGGAGCGGCGCCGCCAGATACTGGCCGCGGCCGCCGAGTGCTTCGCCGAAAATGGTTTCCACGCCACCTCGACCGCGCAGATCTGCGCACGCGCCGGGATGAGTCCCGGCAACCTGTTCCACTACTACGCCAGCAAGGCCGAGATCATCGAGGCGCTGATCGCCTCGGATACCGACACATTGCGCGAACGCCGGCAGGCGGATCCTCCGGCGGCCGATGCACGTGCCGCCTTGATCGGCTGGATCGACGAGAACCTGGCGCAGTACCGTGATCCGGGCTTTGCCCGCCTGGGCATGGAGATCCTGGCGGAGGCGGTGCGCAATCCTCGGGTGCACGCGCTGGTCATGGCCAACGAGAACGAACGCAAGGCGTCGCTTTCGGCGCTGCTGGCGGCCGTGTGGCGCAACCTGCCGCAAACCGCCATGCCGCGGCCCGTGGCGGAAATGGCCGACATGCTGTTGCTGCTGTTGGATGGGATCTACAGCCGGTCCGTGGTCGATCCGCAATTCGACGCGGCGGCGGGCGGCCGCTTGCTTGATGCGGCGTTGCAGGGGTGCCTGCCGCCGGCGCCCGGCGCGGCGGGAGAGCGGCCATGAGCGCCGCCCACGGCAGCATCGCCAATGACGCCACCGGCGGCGCAAACGGCGTCGCGATGGCGCTGCCGCGGCTGGCGCAGGTCGACGCATTGCGCGGCTTCGCCTTGCTCGGCATCCTGGTCGTCAACATCGGCGTATTCGCTTCGCCGTTCTATGCCAATGGCATCGCCGATCCGGCGTTTTCGAGCCGGGCGGACCTGGCCGTGCGGTGGCTGGTGGCGTGGCTGTTCGAGACCAAGTTCTACCTGCTGTTCTCGTTCCTGTTCGGCTATAGCTTCACCTTGCAGATGGCCGCCGCCGAGCGCGGCGGCGCGGCCTTCGCGCCGCGTTTCCTGCGCCGCCTGGCAGGGCTGGCGGCGTTGGGCCTGGCGCACGCCGTGCTGTTCTACCAGGGCGACATCCTGTTGACCTACGCGCTGCTGGGGCTCGCCCTGATGGCCGTTCGCGGCATGGCGCCGGGCCGCGCCTTGCGCCTGGCGTTGTGGCTGATCGGGCTGGTGTCGCTGGCCTGGGCGCTATTGGCCGGCCTTAGTCTGCTGGACCCCGCCGGCACCGAAGCCTTGAGCCGTTCTGGCGCCGCCGCGTACGTGGCCGACGCGCAGGCGGCGCTGGCGGCCTACCGCGGCACCATCGGCACCACTATCGCGCGACACTGGTACGAACTGACCTCCAGTATCTGGGGTGTCATCCTGCTGGTGCAGGGCCCCTTCGTTTTCGCGATGTTCCTGGTCGGATATGCCCTGGGGCGCCGGCAGGCGCTGGCCGATCCATGGCGACAGCCGCGCGTGCTGTGGCTGCTGTGCGCGCTGGGGGCCTTGCCCGGACTGGCGGGATCCGCCGCCTATGCGACCAGCGCGCTGCCTGCGATGAGCGCTCTGTGGGAGACGCCGGGCCTGGCGGTGGATCTGTTCACCGCGCCGTTGCTGAGCATGTCATACGCCGCCGCCTTCCTGCTGGCGATGCGCACGCGGCCGGGAGCCTGGCTGGCGCGCTGCCTGGCGCCGGCGGGCCGCATGGCGCTGACCAATTACCTGATGCAATCGTTGCTTTGCGCCTTGATCTTCAAGGCGTGGGGGCTGCGGCTGTCGGGCAGTGTTTCGCCCGGGGCGGGGGTGCTGATCGCGGTGGCCATCTTCGTGGCGCAGTTGCCGCTGTCGGCATGGTGGCTGCGCCGCCATGCCTACGGCCCGGTCGAATGGTTGCTGCGCGCGCTGACCATCGGCGCCTGGCCCGCCTGGCGCCGCGTGGCGGCGGAACAGGGAAGCTAGCGCGGGGTCAGGCGCCGCCGCCAGCGATGGCGCCGCCGCCAGCGATGGCGGCGTCGATGGCGCCCGCCAGGCGCTCGGTCAGTTGGTCCAGTTCGTCGTCGGAGATGATGAAGGGCGGGGCCAGCAGCACGTGGTCGCCGTGGCGGCCGTCGATGGTGCCGCCCATCGGATAGACCATCAGGCCGCGCGCCATGGCTTCGCGCTTGATGCGCGCATGCAGCGACAGCGCTGGATCGAAGGTCGCCTTGCTGGCGCGGTCGCGCACCAGCTCCACGCCCATGAACAGGCCGCGGCCGCGGATGTCGCCGACGTGCGGGTGCTCGCCCAGGGCTTGCTGCAAGCGCTGGCGCAAGCCGTCGCCCTGGGTGCGCACGCGCGCCAGCAGATGGTCGCGCTTGATCACCTCCTGTACCGCCAGCGAGGCCGCGCACGCGGTGGCGTGGCCCAGGTAGGTGTGGCCGTGCTGGAAGAAGCCGCTGCCTTGCTGCATCGCCTGCACGATGCGCTCTTGCGCCATGACCGCGCCAATCGGCTGGTAGCCGCCGCCCAGGCCCTTGGCGATGATGATCAGGTCGGGCGTGATGCCTTCCTGCTCGACTGCGTAGAGCGTACCGGTGCGGCCCATGCCGCACATCACCTCGTCGGCGATCAAGAGCACGCCATGGCGATCGCAGACTTCGCGGATGCGGCGGAAGTAGCCCGGCACCGCGGTCACCGCGCCCGAGGTCGCGCCCACCACCGGCTCGGCGACGAAGGCCATCACGCTGTCGGGGCCGAGGCGCTGAAAGGTCTGCTCCAATTCCTGCACCAGGCGTTCGGCGTACTGGTCGTCGGTTTCGCCGTCGTGGCGGTCGCGATAGGCGTAGCAGGGCGCAACGTGGGCCACGTCGATCAGCAATGGCGCGAACTGCGCCCGGCGCCAGGCGTTGCCGCCGACCGCCAGCGCGCCCAGCGTGTTGCCGTGATAGCTCTGGCGCCGCGCGACGATATGGCGGCGCTGCGGCTGGCCGATCTCGACGTAGTACTGGCGCGCCATCTTCAGCGCGGCCTCGATGGCTTCCGAGCCGCCAGAGACGAAGTAGGCGTGCGAGGTGCCGGCGGGCGCGTCCGCGACCAGCGCCGCCGCCAGCCTTTCGGCCACCTCGGTGGTGAAGAAACTGGTGTGGGCGTAGGCCAGCGCGTCGATCTGCGCATGCATCGCGGCCTGCACGTCGGGATGGTTGTGGCCCAGGCACGAGACCGCCGCGCCGCCGGATCCATCCAGGTAGGCGCGGCCCTGCTGGTCATAGAGCCACACGCCCTGGCCACGGACCGCGACCGGGGGCGTGCTGCGCAGGGAACGATGAAGGACTCGGGTGCTGGTCATGGCGAGGAACTCCGGGGCGGGAACGTTGGCAAGGGGCGTGAAATGTCGGGGCTGGCGTGAGCGCGGGGCGCGGGCGCGTTCAATCAGGGGCCGGAGCGCGGTCGCGGCCGCGCCGCGGCGGCGGCTCCTGCCAATAGGCGCCTTCGTCCCGCAATCGTGTTTCGATCTCGGTCAGTCGTTGCAGCACCTCGTCGCCGCCACGGGCCGCGAGCCGCGCGATCAGGTGTTCGGCCAGGCCCAGCAGGCCCGCGGTGCTGTGGAAGAACGAGGCGGGGCCGCGCGGCGCCGATGCGTCCGCGCCGGCCTCGGCGGGGCGGGCAAAATGCAATACATGGCGAGCGGCCCGGGCCACCGGGCTGGCGAGGCTGTCGGTCAGCGCCAGCACGGTGACACCGCGGGCGGCGATCTGGGCCGTCAGGCGCACGGTGGCGCCGGGATAGGGGGCTTGCGACACCACTACCAGCGCATCGCCCGCCTGCAGGCTGTCGGCATCTTCGGCCGACGCGCCGCCCAGGCCATCGATCAGGATGCCGTTGCGGCGCAGCAGGTGGTAGGCATAGCGCATCTGGAAGGCGATGCCGAAAGCGGAGCGCGTGCCCAGGAAGCCGACCTGGCGGGCCCGCAGCAGGGCATCGACGGCGGCGTCCAAAGCGGCGTCGTCGTTGACCTGCCGGATCGAGGCCAGGGCTGCTGTCTGCCATTGCGTCAGCGCGTCCTGCCCGCGGCCGCCGGACTGCCGGGCGTGCGAGGCTTGCAGGCGCGCCGCGCGCTCGCGCAGCCCACCCTCGGCGGCACCGGCCAGCGCGCGCTGGAACGGGGCGCGGAAGGCCTCATAGCTGTCGTGGCCCGCGGCGCGCGCCAGCCGCAGCATGGTGGCGGGCGACACGCCCACCGCCTGCGCCTGCCGGCGCATCGACCAAAGCCCCACTTCGGCCGGGTTGGCCAGCACCCATTGGGCGGCGCGCTGCAGCTCGGCGGGCAGCGTGGCGCTGAGGTGGCGCAGATGGTCTTGCAGAGGCGCGATCATGGCAGCAGGGAAGGAGCAATAAAACAAATGCTACATCCGTCTCGGCAAAAAGAAAAACAGATGTTTTATTTGCGGAATGTAGAACAATTCTGGCAAATCGTAACGCCGGCGTTTCCCTGGAGCGCCCCCGGCGACTTGACGGCGGATTGCGCGGAAATGATTACAAAATGAGGGTCAATCCGGTTTGACACGGGGATGGGTCACCCATATCATTCGTATAGAAATCAATTTAGCTGAACTAATTCAGTCATGAATAAACAGACCGTAACCGACCCCGCGCAGCAATACGACCTGCGCATCCTGCGGGCGCTGCGCCGGATCACGCGATCCATTGCGTTGCATTCGCGCCAGCTGTCCGCGGTGAGCCACATTACCGCGCCGCAGCTGATGTGCCTGCGCACGGTCATTGCGAACGGGCCGCTGACGGCCACGGCGATCAGCCGCGAGATCCACGTCAGCCCCAGCACGGTCGTCGGCATTCTCGACCGCCTGGAAGACAAGGGCCTGATCCGCCGCGAGCGCGGCCGCGAAGATCGCCGCATCGTCTTCGTGACGGCCACCGATGCCGGCCGCGAAGTCGCGCAGCAGGCGCCGTCGCCGCTGCAGAAGCACCTGGCCGACGCGCTCAACGCGTTGCCGGAGCTGGAGCAGGCCACCATCACCCTGTCGCTCGAGCGCATCGTCGCGCTCATGGAAGAAGAGAGCGGGGTGGCGACGGAAACCCAGGGCGACGTCTCGTCGCCCATCCTCGAGGTGCCCACGGGTGGCGCGCCTCCCGAATCAGGATTGGTTGTATGAGAGCAAACGAACTGAACGACCCTACGACCTCAAGTGCCGTGGCGCCGGCGGCGGGCAGCAAAACGCATCTGTTGCGTGAGCCCCGCCGCAAGGACGGCGCCGCGATCCACCAGCTCATTTCCGAGTGCCCGCCACTCGACCTCAATTCCCTGTACGCGTACCTGCTCCTGTGCGAGCACAACCGCGGCACCTGCGTCCTGGCCGAAAGCGCCGGTGGACGCATCGATGGATTTATCTCCGCTTACGTGCTTGCCGACAGGCCCGACGTGTTGTTCGTCTGGCAGGTCGCCGTGCACACCCGCGCACGCGGCCAACGGTTAGGCCGCGCCATGCTCCGGGCGCTCTTGCAACGCGAGGGGCTCGTGCATGTTCGTCATCTTGAAACCACGGTGGCGCCTGACAACCAGGCCTCGCGCCGCACGTTCGCCGGCCTGGCCAGCGAGCTGGGCGCCCACGTCTCCGAGCAGCCGTTCTTCGATCGGCAGCTTTTCGGCGGCGCGGACCATGACGACGAGATGTTGTTGAGGATAGGCCCGTTCACTCTGCCCGCCCCCTAGGCGGCAACGCGGTTCTGTCGAAAACCGGGATGGCTTTGACGCATCCGGATGCGCCCGGCGCGCATGCGGAAGGGATCTGGCCGTCTGTCAACTTATGAGATGAAAGGGAGGATTAATCACATGGACTTGAAAATCTTTGACCGGATGGAGTCGGAAGTACGAGGCTATATCCGGTCGTTTCCCGTGATCTTCAGCCAGGCCAGGGGTTCGACGCTGGTCGATGAGGACGGCAGCGAGTACATCGACTTCTTCAGTGGCGCCGGCACCTTGAACTACGGCCACAACAATCCGATCCTTAAGGAAAAACTGCTCGAATACGTGCAGGCCGATGGCGTGGTGCATGGCCTGGACATGGCCACCAGCGCCAAGAAAAGCTTCCTCGAGGCGGTCGACCGCGTGCTGCTCAAGCCGCGCAACTGGCAATACACCCTGCAGTTCACCGGCCCCACCGGCACCAATGCGGTCGAGGCGGCGCTCAAGATCGCGCGCCAGGTGAAGGGGCGTCCCAATGTGATTTCCTTCACGCACGGTTTTCACGGCGTCAGCGGCGGCTCGCTGGCGGTGACCGCCAACATGAAGTTCCGCGACGCCTCCGGCTACCCGCTGGCCAACACCACCTTCATGCCCTATGACGGCTACTTCGGCCCGGACGTGGACACCATGGCCTACCTGGAGCGCATGCTGGAAGATCCCAGCAGCGGCATGGACAAGCCCGCCGCCGTCATCGTCGAGACGGTGCAGGGCGAGGGCGGCGTCAACGTTGCCACGCTGCGCTGGCTCAAGGAACTGGACAAGCTCTGCAAGCGCCACGACATGCTGCTGATCGTGGACGACATCCAGGTCGGCTGCGGCCGCACCGGCACCTTCTTCAGCTTCGAGGCCGCCGGCATCCGCCCGGACATCATCACGCTGTCCAAGTCGCTGTCGGGCTTCGGCCTGCCGATGTCGTTGGTGCTGATGAAGCCCGAGCTGGACGTCTGGAAACCCGGCGCCCACAGCGGCACTTTCCGCGGCAATAACCTGGCGTTCGTCACCGCCACCCAGGCGCTGGAGACCTACTGGGCCAACACCGCGTTCACCGCCGAGATCCAGCGCAAGGAGCGCCTGGTGCGCGACTGGCTGGAGAACCTGGTGCACAGCTATCCCAACGCCGGCCTGTCGGTGCGGGGCCGCGGGCTGATCCAGGGCCTGGTGAGCAACGCCACCCCGGCGCTGTCCAACCGCATCGCCGCCAACGCCTTCAAGCGCGGCGTGGTCATCGAGACCTCGGGTGCGCATGACGAAGTGCTCAAGCTGCTGCCGGCCCTGACCATCGAGGAAGAACTGCTGTCCAAGGGCCTGGAAGTGATCGAGGCCAGCGTGGCCGACGCGCTGGCCGAAGAGGGGCAGTCCGCCCGCATCCTGAAATTTGGAGGAAAACGTCAATGATCGTACGCAATGTCAAAGATGTGATCGGCACCGCCGACGAAGTCCGCACCGATACCTGGGTCAGCCGCCGCGTGCTGCTCAAGAAGGACGGCATGGGCTTTTCCTTCCACGAGACCACCATCTTCCCGGGCGGTCGCACCCACATCCACTACAAGAATCACCTGGAGGCGGTGTGGTGCATCGAGGGCGACGGCTCCATCGAGACGATTGCCGACGGCAAGAAGTATGAACTCGGCCCGGGCGTGGTCTACGCGCTGAACGAGCACGACGAGCATTGGCTGTGCGGCGGCAAGGAGCCGCTGCGCGTCATCTGCGTCTTCAACCCGCCGCTGACCGGCCAGGAAGTGCATGACAAAGAGGGCGTCTACGCCCTGCCTGAAGCCGAAGCCCAAGCGGCCTGATACAAGGAGGTTCGCATGATCTCACCTGCGCAGGATCCGTACGCCTCCCGTACGGATCGAAGTTCCGCCATCATTTCCCGCCAGGATCCGGTGGTCTATGGAGAAGGCAAGTACGCCGACGCCCTGAGCGGCGAGCAGATCGGCAGCTACGAGCGCGATGGTTTCCTGCTGCTGGAGAACCTGTTCTCCGAAGCCGAAGTGCGGGCGTTGTCGGCCGAGGTCGAGCGCATGACGCGCGACCCGTCGATCGTGCGCCGCGAGGAGTCGATCACCGAGCCCGGCAGCAACGCCGTGCGCTCCATTTTCATGGTGCACGTGCTGAACCCCGTGCTGGCGCGCCTGGTGCGCGATCCGCGGCTGGTCAACGTGGCGCGCCAGATCCTGGGGTCCGAGGTCTACATCCACCAGTCCCGCGCCAACATGAAGCCCGGCTTCAAGGGCAAGGAGTTCTACTGGCACTCCGACTTCGAGACCTGGCACGTGGAAGACGGCATGCCGTCGATGCGCGCGCTCAGCTGCTCGGTGCTGCTGACCGAGAACAATGACTGCAACGGCCCGCTGATGCTGGTGCCGGGCTCGCATCGGCAGTTCATCTCGTGCGTCGGCGAAACGCCCAACGACCACTACAAGCAGTCGCTCAAGAAGCAGGAGTACGGCGTGCCGGATCCGGTCAGCCTGCAATTGCTGGTCGAGCAGGGCGGCATCCGCACGATGACGGCCAAGGCGGGGTCGGTGGTGTTCTTCGATTGCAACACCATGCACGGCTCCAACAGCAACATCTCGCCGTGGCCGCGCGCCAACGTGTTCATGGTCTACAACAGCATGGAAAACACGCTGGAGCCGCCCAAGTACGGCCTGACCCCGCGTCCCGAGCACATCGCCACCCGCAAGGCGTTCAAGGCGGTCACGCCGCTCGACACGTTGAAGCTGGTCGGCAGCTAGCGCGGCACCTTGTCCGCGGCGGATGCTTGCCGGCGCTGGTCGGGGCGTGGCCTGACCGGCCGCGCGCGGGGGCGACCCATGCCGTTCCCGCTGCGCGCTTTCCCGTGAGGGAAAGAACGCCCGCGCCGCTTGCATGCGCCGCAGCCCAGGCCTTTCGGCCTGGGCTTTTTTTCGTCGTTCCGCTATGCTCTGCCGTCTTTCCCTGCCGGAAGTCGCATCATGTCCGCCCGCATCCTCAGCCTGCATATCTACCCCGTCAAATCCTGTGCCGGTATCGACCTGTCCGAGTCGCCGGTGGACCGCGCCGGGTTGGCCCACGACCGTCGCTGGATGCTGGTGGGGGCGGACGGCCATTTCATGACGCAGCGCCAGTGGGCGGCCATGGCCCTGATCCGCACGGCGCTCACGGCCGATGCCTTGCGGCTTTCGGCGCCCGGCATGCCGGACCTGGACGTGCCGCTGGACGGCTCGGCGCTGCAACCCGGCGTCGAAAGCGTGGGCGTCTGGAAGGACACGCTCGACGCGCGCCGCGAAAGCGAGGCCGCGGCGCAGTGGTGTTCGGATTTCCTCAAGACGCCTTGCCGCCTGTACAAGGTCGACGCCGGCGCGACGCGGCCCGCCAAGCCGGAATGGGTGGACAAGTGGGCCGAAAGCCATCCAGATCTGGCGCAGACGTTCGGGGGAGATCACTTCTTCGGCTTTGCCGACGGCTTCCCCCTGCTGGTGGCGAACCAGGCATCGCTCGATGACCTGAACGCGCGCCTGCGGGCCAAGGGCGTGGCGCCGGTGCCGATGGACCGGTTCCGGCCCAATATCGTGGTGCAGGGCGAGTGGCAGGCCTTCGAGGAAGACCATACCGCCATGATCACCACGGGCGCGGTCAGCATGGCGTTCGTCAAGCCGTGCACGCGCTGCTCGATTCCCGACATCGATCAGCGCACCGCCGTGCAGCACGACGAGCCGGGCCGCACGCTGGCGGGCTACCGCAACCTGGAGATCGGGGTGGTGTTTGGCCAGAACGCCATCGTCGATGCGCCGGCCGGCGCCCGCCTGAAGGTGGGCGACGCGGTCGACATCGAACTGGATTTCTAGCCCGCCGCGCCCCGGCGCGCGGCCGGGGCGGCGGTATCCGGCCGTCGATCAGGCCGACGACAGCTTCAGGCCGATCAGGCCCACGACGATCAGCGCCACGCTGGCGATGCGCAGCCAACTGATGGATTCATCGAACAGGATGATGCCGGCCACGAAGGCGCCGACGGTGCCGATGCCGACCCACACCGCGTAGGCGGTGCCCAGCGGCAGCGTCTTCATGGCCAGCGCCAGCAGCCAGAAGCTGATGAGCATGCCGCCGACGGTGACGAGCGACGGCATCAGGCGCGTGAACCCATGGGTATATTTGAGGCCGACGGCCCAGACGATTTCGAACAGGCCGGCCAGTACAAGGATGATCCAGGTCATGACGACTCCTACTTGAGAGGGGTCGTCCCCGGATTGATGCGCTTGCGGCAATGGCCAATGCCGTCGTTGCCGATGGCAAATGCCGCCATGTCGCGGCCAGCGCAGCAACGGGCCGTCCCGTCGCGGCAAAAATTATAGAATACCGGCTTCCGACGGCAAAACCGGGTGCCGTTCGGCTGCATGCCCGCAGGTGCGCGCCATCCGCGGGTGTTTCACATTCATCGCATCACTTCGCGTTCCGGCACGCGAAACCAGGATATTTCCATCATGCAACGCATCATGCTGCGGGCAAAGCTGCACCGCGTCACGGTCACCGAAGCCGACCTGCACTACGAAGGGTCTTGTGGCATCGACGAAGACCTGCTGGACGCTGCCGGCATGCGCGAGTTCGAACGCATCGAGCTCTACAACATCAACAACGGCGAACGCTTCGACACCTACATCATCAAGGCGGCCCGCGGCAGCGGCATCATTTCGCTCAATGGCGCGGCCGCGCGCCGGGCGCAGGTCGGCGACCTGATGATCATCTGCACCTACGGGCCGATGTCCGAAGAGCAATCCGCCACCCACAAGCCGCAGGTCGTGCTGGTGGACGACGCCAACCGCGTCAAGGAAATCCGCAAGTTCCCGGCCTGAGGCCGGGCCGGGCGGCGTGCCGTGGGGTGTGTCCCATGGGCGCCGTCAACCCTGATCCCCCTGATACGTTTCATCATGAGCTTCCAGGTCATCATCCAACCCAGCAAGCATCAATTCCCGGTCGAGCCCGGCCAGACCGTGCTCGACGGCGCCCTGGCCGCGGGCATCGTGCTGCCCTACAGCTGCCGCAACGGCGCCTGCTCCACCTGCAAGGGCAAAGTGGTGTCCGGGGAGTTCGACGCCGGCCAGTACCCCGCGCAGATCCTCTCGCCCGAGGAGCTGGCCGACGGCTACACCCTGTTCTGTCAGGCCCGGCCCGCCTCCGACATGGTGGTCGAGTCCACCGAAGTGCGCCTGGCCAGCGACATCCAGATCCGCAAGCTGCCTTCGCGCGTGCAGACGATGGAAAAGGCGGCGCCGGACGTGACCGTGCTCAAGCTGCAATTGCCCGCCTCGGAGCAATTCCGCTACTACGCCGGCCAGTACATCGAGATCATCCTCAAGGACGGCCGCCGCCGGAGCTATTCCATGGCTGGCGCGCCGCACACCGGCAGCCCGCTGGAACTGCACATCCGTCACCTGCCGGGCGGCGTGTTCACCGACCACGTGTTCGGCGCCGGCGACACGCAGATGAAAGAACGCGAGATCCTGCGGCTGGAAGGGCCGTTCGGTTCGTTCTTCCTGCGCGAAGACAGCGACAAGCCGATCATCCTGCTGGCCAGCGGCACGGGCTTTGCGCCCGTGAAGGCCATCGTCGAGCACATGATCCACAAGAACATCCGCCGTCCGGTCGCGCTGTACTGGGGCGGTCGTCGCCCGCGCGATCTGTACATGGACGCGCTGGCGCAGTCGTGGGCCCGTGACCTGCCGGACTTCCGCTACGTGCCGGTGGTGTCGAACGCGCTCGAGGAAGACGGCTGGAGCGGCCGTGACGGTTTCGTCCACGAGGCCGTGCTGCAGGACATCCCCGACATGTCGGGCCACCAGGTCTACGCCTGCGGCGCGCCGCCGATGGTGGACGCCGCCCGGCGCGAATTCAGCGCCCAGTGCGGCCTGCCGCCCGAGGAATTCTATGCGGACGCCTTCACGTCCGAGGCCGATCTGGCGAAAGCCGCGACTTGACCGAGATCAGGCCGCGCGCAACGCGAAGGGGAGGGATCCGGCATCGGCGGATTCCTCCCCTTTTTTTGATGGCGGCGGGCGTAGGCGAGGGCGGGGCGCCGGGGTAAACTGCGGTGTCATCTTGGCAGCGGCTTGCCGCGGGGGGCGGACATCGTGTCCGCAGGGCCCGCGGGTACGCAGGGAGCAATGCGGGCATGAAAGTAGCGGTATTGGGTAGCGGCATCATCGGAATCTCCAGCGCCTGGTGGCTGAACCAGGCCGGCCACGACGTCGTGGTCATCGACCGCTGCACCGGACCCGCCCAGGAGACCAGCCTTGCCAACGGCGCGCAGATCTCGGTCTCCTATGCGGAGCCCTGGGCCAATCCGCAGGCGCCCCTGAAGCTGCTCAAATGGATGTTCCAGGACGACGCGCCGCTGTTGTTCCGTCCGCAGCTGGACCTGCGCCAGTGGATGTGGGGCCTGGCCTTCCTGCGCGAATGCCTGCCGGGCCGGCTGGCGCCGAACATCCGCGCCATGGTGCGCATGGCCGAATACAGCCGCGCCACGCTGCGCGGCATGCGCGCCGAGCTGGGCATCGAATACGACCACCTCGAGCGCGGCATCCTGAATTTCTACCGCGATCAGCACGAATTCGAGAACTCGCAGCGCGCCGCCGGCCTGATGCGCGACTTCGGCGTGGAGCGCCGCGTGGTGTCGACGGACGAGGTCATCGCCATCGAACCGGCCTTGGCGCCGCATCGCAACACCATCGTCGGCGGCGACTACACGCCCGAGGACGAGAGCGGCGACGTGCACCTGTTCACCGTCGCGCTGGCCGAGCGCTGCGCGCGCGCCGGCGTCGAATTCCGCTACAGCACCCGCGTCACCCGGCTCATCACCGAGGCCGGCGCGGTCAGCGGCGTCGAACTGATCGAACCCGATGGCCGCTACGGCGCCCTGGCCGCCGACGCCTACGTGGTGGCCATGGGCAGTTTCAGCCCCTCGCTGCTGCGCCCGCTCGGCATTCCGTGCAATGTCTATCCGGCCAAGGGCTATTCGGCGACCTTCCCGGTCCTGCAACCGGGCGCCGCGCCCACGGTCAGCCTGACCGACAGCAGCCACAAGGTGGTGTTTTCGCGGCTCGGCGACCGCCTGCGCATGGCCGGCACCGCCGAGCTGTCCGGCTATTCGCGCGGCCTGAACACCGGCCGCTGCGAAGCCATGACGCGGCTCGCCCGCGAACTCTTTCCCGACGCGCTCGATTTCGAGCGCGTCAGTTATTGGTCGGGCCTGCGCCCGTCCACTCCCTCGAACGTGCCCATCATCGGCCGTAGCCGTATCCCCAATTTGTATATCAATACCGGACACGGTACTCTCGGCTGGACGATGGGCGTCGGCTCGGGCCGGGCACTGGCCGATCTGCTGAGCGGACGCCGTCCAGAACCGGAATTCCCTTTTCTTGGTCTATGAACCTATGAAGAAATTGCAATTGGCGGGCATTGCCCGCGCGATGTTCGCCAGCCGGCGCACATGGGTGTTTGGCGCCGCCATGGCGGTCGCGGGCGCGGTCCACGCCGCACCCGTCGAAATCCAGGTCTGGCACACGCTGCCGGACGTCAACAAGGCCGAGTTCGAGAAACTGGCCAAGCAGTACAACAAGGAACAGGACCAGGTCAAAGTGACCCTGCGCGCCTTCGCCTCGCAGGCGCAGCTGCAGCAGGAAGCCACCGCCGCGGTCAAGGCCAAGAAGGCCCCCAACCTGGTGCAGCTGAACGACAACCACTCGCCGGAAGTGGTGGCCGAGCACAAGGCGATCCTGCCGATGTACGACCTGCTGGCCAAGTATCCGGTCAAGGACCTGAACTGGTTCGTGCCGGCCACCAGCAGCTTCGTGCGCGACGGCAAGGGCCGCCTGCTGGCGTTCCCCTGGATGGCCGAAGTGCCGGTGATGTTCTACAACACCGCCGCCTACAAGAAGGCCGGCCTCGATCCCAACAAGCCCGCCCGCACCTGGACCGCCCTGCAGGGCGAGCTGCTCAAGCTGCGCGACGTGGCCGACCTCGACTGTCCCTATGCCTCCAGCGACCAGGTCACGGTCCACCTGGAAAACCTGGCGCCGGTGAACAACCAGCAGTACACCAGCAACAACAACGGCCTGGACGCGGTCACCAAGAAGAGCGCGGCGCCGGCGATGCAGTTCGACACGCTCTACATGCGCCACATTTCGCTGATGGTCAGCTGGAAGCGTTCGCTGCTGTTCATGGCGCACACCGCCGACAATAGCGCCGACAAGCTGTTCGCCAAGGGCGAGTGCGCCGTGCTGACCGGCTCCTCGGGTTCGTTCGGCCAGTTCCTGAACACCAAGTCGCTGGCGTTCGGCGTGGCCCCGCTGCCTTACTATGACCAGGTCACCCAGAACGGCGGCCAGCCGTTCGTGAGCGGTTCGGCGCTGTGGGCGCTGGAAGGCCGTCCCAAGGACGAGGAAAAGGCCACGGCGCAATTCCTGGCCTGGTTGTCCAAGCCCGTCATCGCGGCCGAATGGCACCAGCGCACCGGCTACCTGCCGCTGACCGAGGCCGCTTTCCGCGCCTCCGACGTGTCGTTCTACAAGAGCATCCCCGGGGCCCAGGCGGTGGTGGCTTCCATGAGCAACCGCCCGGTCGCCAACAGCCGCGGCTTCCGCATGGCCAACTACGATCGCATCGAGCCGGTATTCAACCAGCAGCTCAACGATGCGCTGGAAGGCAAGACGCCGCCGGTGGCGGCCCTGAACAACGCCGCCAGCCAGGCGCGCAGCATCGCCACGCAGCGCTGAGGCCGCGCCAGCCGGCCCGGCGCCCGCGCGCCGTCCGGCAGCGCCCGCAAGCCCGGTTTTCGAACCGGGCTTTTTTCTTGCCCGCGTCCTTGCCGCGTCGGGAGGAGGGCGATTCGATCCATGCGTACATGCCGGTCTGCCTTTCCGGCCCGCAGGGGTTCACCATGCCCGGCGTGGTGCGATCCGTTCCCGGGTCGCCGTTCCTGGGATGGTGGGGCACATGGTACGAATCCTCTTTCTCGCCGGCGCGCTGTCGAGCCTGGCCGGTTGCGCATGGACGCCCGGCGCGGCGCCGATGGCAGGGGCCGGTTGGCGGGCATCCGGCGTCGCCGTGCCGGGGTTCCGTTTCGATTGGCTGTTGTCGGGCGATCCCGCGGTCGCGCCGATGCAGGTGTTCGACGATGGCCGGGAGACCTGGCTGCAGTTCGCGCCGGGCCAGGCGATACCCGCCATCTTCGGCGTGGACGCCGATGGCGAGCGGGTCGTTCCCTACGTGCGCCGCGATCCCTACGTGGTGCTGGCCGGCAACTGGGATAGCTTGTGGTTTCGTGGCGGCAGGCTGCTTGCCCGGGCGCGGCGCGCCCCGGCAGGGGGGCTCGATCAAGGCGCGGCGGATGGCGATGCGCCGGCCGGGATGTCCCCCAGGGTGCAAGGCGCCGACAACCCTCTATAATCAACGATTCGCCTAAATCCTGCTTCATCCACGATGAAATCCTCCGAGATTCGCCAGCAGTTCCTGCAATTCTTCAAGTCCAAGGGACACACCATCGTTCCTTCGTCGTCGCTCGTGCCGGGCAACGATCCGACCCTGCTTTTCACCAATTCGGGCATGGTTCAGTTCAAGGACGTCTTCACGGGCAAGGAATCGCGGTCGTACACGCGTGCCACGTCGTCGCAGCGCAGCGTGCGCGCCGGCGGCAAGCACAACGACCTGGAGAACGTGGGCTACACCGCCCGCCACCATACGTTCTTCGAAATGCTGGGCAATTTCAGCTTCGGCGATTACTTCAAGCGCGATGCCATCCAGTACGCCTGGGAACTGCTGACGCAGGTCTACAAGCTGCCGGCCGAGAAGCTCTGGGTCACCGTCTACCAGGAAGACGACGAGGCCTATGACATCTGGGCCAAGGAAGTCGGCGTGCCGGCCGAGCGCATCATCCGCATCGGCGACAACAAGGGCGCGCGCTACGCGTCGGACAACTTCTGGCAGATGGCCGACACTGGCCCCTGCGGCCCGTGCTCGGAAATCTTCTACGACCACGGCCCCGAGATCTGGGGCGGCCCCCCGGGATCGCCCGAGGAAGACGGCGACCGCTACATCGAGATCTGGAACCTGGTGTTCATGCAGTTCGAGCGCGACGCCGCCGGCAACATGCCGCGCCTGCCGCGTCCCTGTGTCGATACCGGCATGGGCCTGGAGCGCATCGCGGCCGTGCTGCAGCACGTCCACTCCAATTACGAAATCGACCTGTTCCAGAACCTGATCGCCGCCGCCGCGCGCGAAACCGGCGTCAAGGACCTGGAAAACAATTCCCTCAAGGTCATTGCCGACCACATCCGCGCCTGCTCGTTCCTGATCGTCGACGGCGTCATTCCCAGCAACGAAGGCCGCGGCTACGTGCTGCGCCGCATCGTTCGCCGCGCGCTGCGCCACGGCTACAAGCTGGGCCAGACCAGGCCGTTCTTCCACCGCCTGGTGCCCGACCTGGTCGCCGAGATGGGCGAAGCCTATCCCGAACTGGCCGCCACCGCCGAGCGCGTGGCGCAGGTGCTCAAGCAGGAAGAAGAACGCTTCGGCGAAACGCTGGAACACGGCATGCGCATCCTCGACGGCGCGCTGGCCAACGTGCCCAAGGGCGGCCAGCTGGACGGCACCACGCTGTTCACGCTGTACGACACCTACGGCTTCCCCGTGGACCTGACCGCCGACATCTGCCGCGAACGCGAAGTCGACGTCGACATGGCCGGCTTCGAGGTCGCCATGGAACGCCAGCGCGACCAGGCCCGCGCGGCCGGCAAGTTCAAGATGGCCGAGGGCCTGAGCTACGAAGGCGCGGAAACGCGCTTCGAGGGCTACGAAAAGCTCGAACTCGACAACGTCAAGGTCACGGCCCTGTATGTCGACGGCACCCAGGTGCAACAGGTCCAGGTCGGCCAGAGCGCCGTGGTGGTGCTGGACGCCACCCCGTTCTACGCCGAGTCCGGCGGCCAGGTCGGCGACACCGGCCTGCTCGAAGCCGCCGGCGTGCGCTTCGCCGTGGGCGATACGCTCAAGATCCAGTCCGGCGTGTTCGGCCATCACGGCACGCTGGAAGAGGGCAAGCTGGCGGTCGGCGACACCGTGCTGGCGCGCGTGGACGCGGTGCGCCGCGCCCGCACCGTGCGCAACCACTCCGCCACCCACCTGATGCACAAGGCCCTGCGCCAGGTGCTGGGCGCGCACGTGCAGCAGCGCGGCTCGCTGGTCGACCCCGACAAGACCCGTTTCGACTTCGCCCAGGACGCACCCCTGACGGCCGAGCAGATCGCCCGCGTCGAGGCCATCGTCAACGCCGAAATCCTCGCCAACCAGCCCACCGTGGCCCAGGTCATGGCCTACGATGACGCCGTCAAGGGCGGCGCCATGGCGCTGTTCGGCGAAAAGTACGGCGACACCGTGCGCGTGCTCGACATCGGCTTCTCGCGCGAACTGTGCGGCGGCACCCACGTCGGCCGCACCGGCGACATCGGCCTGTTCAAGATCGTGTCCGAAGGCGGCGTGGCCGCCGGCGTGCGCCGTATCGAGGCCATCACGGGCGACAACGCCCTGGCCTGGGTACAGAACCAGAGCGCCTTGCTGGCCCAGGTGGCCGGCATGCTGCGCAGCACGCCCGCCGACCTGCCCGCCCGCATCTCGCAGGTGCAGGACCAGGTCAAGCAGCTCGAAAAAGACCTGGAACAATCGCGCAGCAAGCTCGCCGCCAGCGCCGGCAACGACCTGGCCAGCTCCGCGGCCGTCGAGGTCAAGGGCATCAAGCTGCTGGCCGCCAGCATCGGCGACGTCGATCCCAGGGCCCTGCGCGGCATGGTCGACAACCTGAAGGACCGCCTCAAGCCCGCCGTGGTGCTGCTGGCCACCGGCTCGGCCGATGGCAAGATCAGCGTCGTCGGCGGCGTCACGGCCGACCTGACCAACCGCATCAAGGCCGGCGACCTGGTGGGCTTCGTCGCCAGCCAGGTGGGCGGCAAGGGCGGCGGCCGTCCGGACATGGCCATGGGTGGCGGCACCGACATCGCGGCCTTGCCCGCCGCGATCGCCAGCGTGCAGAAGTGGGTCGATGAACGCCTCTGACATGGACAACGCGTCCGGCGCGCCAGCGCCGTCCTTCGACCAGGAGGTGGATGCCAGCGGCCTGACCTGCCCCTTGCCCATCCTGCGCGCCAAGAAAGCCCTGGCGCAGATGGAAAGCGGACAGGTGCTGCGCGTCGTCACCACCGACCGCAACGCCATCCGCGACTTCCAGGCGTTCTCGCGCCAGACCGGCAATGTGCTGGTCGCGCAGCACGAGGCGGACGGCCGCGGCGTGCATTTCCTGCGCCGCCGCTAGCCACGCAGCTGCCGCGCGACTCATGAAAAAGGCCAGCCTCTCCCCGGGCTGGCCTTTTTGTTGGCGATCGCTGCGCCTTATTTGTGGATCGCCGCCGCCACCGCTTGCGTGATGGTGAAGTCCACCAGGTCGCCTTCCTTGAGCTGCGCCAGCCGGGCCTGCAGGGCGGGGTCCTGCACCTGGATCGTGCGCAGGCCGCCTTGCGGACCCTTCAATGTCACGAGGTTGGCGCTCTTGTTGATGTGCCAGATTTCCGCGGTGATGGTGGTCTGCCGACCCATCGCGCCACCCGGCTTGGCGCCCTTGGCGCTGCGCGTGGCGGCGGTCTCGGTGACCACCTCCGGTGCGCCGGAGCCTGCCCGGCGCACGTCGATGGCGACCGACTCGTAATAGTCCAGCGTAAGCGAATCGCCCGGCTTGATTTGCTTGAAGTTACGCACGTTCGGTCCGGCCTGCACATCCACTACATTGCCATTGGTGCCTTGCAGGGTGATGGTGCGGCTGGCGGGGTCGACCGCCGTGACCTTGCCGGTGACGGTGGTGAGCGCCGCGCCGACCACCCGGGCCTGGGCCGCCATCGGCAGCGCCAGCAGGCCCGCCAGCAAACCTGTGGCCGCCAGGCGCGCGACAGGGGTGAAGACAGTTTTACGGTTCTTCATGGTGTTGCACCCTCCGGTAGAGGAAGTTTGGGAAAAACACTGGGGAGAAATGGGGCGCGGTCAGCCGCTGCGAAACCGCGGACGTTTGCGCGGGCGCAGGGGGCGCGAGGACGGAGAAGGGCGGCGCCGTTGCGGCGCGGCAGGGGGAGGCGGGCTTGCGGATGTGGCGCAGGATGACATTCCGATCTCTCCAATCGGGGAAATGCTTCACACGCACTTGCAAAGGGCGCCGTTCCGGCAGGGCATCCCGGGTGGAAACCCCGCCCGGCCACTTTCGTGCGCCCTCGCGCAGCACAGCGGCCCGTGACGGGCTACACTCTGTCTGCGGCGGGCTCCGGCCCGTATTTTGATTTTGTAGAATACCGTATGTGGTGCATATGTGGTGTTTTCGCGTATGAATCGCGCCGCGACTTCCGAGATTCAGCACGGGCATTTGCCAGCTGGCTTGTTTAAGTGCTAGAATTTCCCGTTTTTCACAACTAATTCAAGGGATTACCTATGGTGGTGATTCGCCTGGCCCGCGGTGGGTCCAAGAAGCGTCCGTTCTACAACCTGGTGGCCACCGATTCGCGTAACCGTCGCGACGGCCGTTTCATCGAGCGCGTGGGTTTCTACAACCCCGTCGGCAATGAAGGCGCCGAAAACCTGCGCATCGCGCTGGATCGCGTGCAGCACTGGACCAGCAACGGCGCCCAGCTGTCGCCGGCCGTCGAGCGTCTGGTCAAGGACTACTCGGCCAAGGTTTCCGCCGCGGCTTGATGCCCGCGTCGTACGCCTGAACCCTGCTAGTTTCCAGCTACGCTGTACGAAACCGATAGCCCGATACATGTCTGATGCCGCACATTCCAACGCGGCGCCTGCGGACTTGATCGAGCTGGGTCGCATCAGTGCGGCCTACGGTGTGAAAGGCTGGGTCAAGGTGCAGCCGCATTCGGCCAATGCCGAAGTGCTGCTCTCAGCTTCTCAATGGTGGTTGACTCGCCCTGTGCCTGAATTGGCGCGGGGCGCTGTCGCGTCTGCGCCTGTCGCATACAAGGTCGTGCAAGTCCGTTCGCAGGGCGCCACCGTGGTGGCCCAGCTGGCGGGCATCGCCGACCGCGACCAGGCCGAAGCGCTGCGCGGTTTTTCCGTGCAGGCGCCGCGGGGCTCCTTCCCTGCGCCCGAAGAAGACGAATACTACTGGGTCGATCTCATTGGTTGTTCGCTGTACACCACGGCGGATGGCGAGGCTGCGCTCATTGGCGTGGTCGATGAAGTCTTTGACAACGGCGCCCACGCCGTCTTGAAAGTCTTGCGCCAGCAGGCCGGGGCCAATGGTCCCGAACCTGTCCTGACCTCCAAGGGAAAGCCCGCCGAAATGCTCGTTCCGTTCGTGCGCGCGCATATCCATGCCGTCGATCTGGCCGCGCGCCGCATCGACAGCGACTGGCCCGCGGATCTTCTCTGATGCGCATTGACGTCGTGACGCTCTTTCCCGAAATGTTCGGGGTGGTGCGTGACCTGGGCGTCACCGGCCGGGCCCACGCCCAGGGCCGGTGGGCCCTGCATGCGTGGAATCCGCGCGATTTCACCAATGATCCTCACCGTACCGTGGACGACCGCCCCTATGGCGGCGGCCCCGGCATGGTGATGATGGCGGCCCCGCTGGAGGCCGCCGTCAATGCCGCCCAGGCGGCGCGCGCGGCCCAAGGCCTGGGGCCGGCCCCGGTGGCGCTGCTCGCGCCCGTGGGCAAGCGCTACGACCAGGCCGGCGCCGAGGCGCTGGCCGCCAGCGACGGTCTGATCCTGATCTGTGGTCGCTACGAAGGCGTCGACCAGCGCTTCATCGAGCGCTGCGTCACGCATGAAATCTCGCTGGGCGACTTCGTCTTGTCGGGCGGTGAAATCGCCGCGCTCGCCGTCATCGACGCCGCGGTGCGCCTGTTGCCGGGCGTGCTGAACGACGGCGACTCCGCGTTGCAGGACTCCTTCAACGACACGCTGTCCGGCCTGCTGGACAGCCCGCATTACACGCGCCCCGAAGTCTACGAGGGCGCGCCCGTGCCGGCGCCGCTGCTCAGCGGCCACCATGCCAACATCTCGCGCTGGCGCCGGGAGCGCTCGCTGGCGCTGACCGCTGCGCGTCGCCCCGAGCTGATCGAGTCGGCCCGCGCCCAGGGATGGTTGTCGCTGGCCGACGAACGCTTCCTGGCCGAGCTGGCCGGCGAGCCGTTGCCGCCGCTGCCCGCCAAGCGCCGCCGCGGCGGCAAGCCCAAGGCTTCCTGAGCCGGCGCAGGCATCTCCGGGGCCCGTGCCAGGACGTACCCTCCGCCGGTTCCGGCGGGGCGCATCTCTCTGCCGTTCTTCGGCAGGTTTCCTCCGCAAGCTTTTTCCCTTTTTCCAAGACTGGATCGGCCTAGGGATGCTCCTAGGTTGTAGCGGCCCGCCTCGCTCCTTAGTATTGAAAATTACATAAAAATGAAATTTTCATATGAGTCGATCCTCATCTTCCGCTGCGCATGACGATGCGGCGCTGTCCAAGCCGGCGCCGGCGCCGGGGCGGCCCGAATCGGCCGTCGACATGTGGCTGGGCCAGCAACTGCGCCAACTGCGCAAGCAGCACGGCCGCTCGCTGGCGGACGTGGCGCAGGCCTGCGGCATGTCGCTGGGCTTGCTCAGCCAGATCGAGCGCGGCCTGAGCTCGGCCTCGGTCAAGACCCTGCATCAGTTGGCGCGCGAGTTCGGCGTCTCGGTCAATACGCTGCTGCGCAATGCCGAACACACCGAAGGCGAGGATGGCGGGCGCGTGGCCCGCGCCGGCACGCACCGCTACATCGACTTGCGCGAGAAGGGCATCGTCAAGGAGATGTACACGCCGCCGGCCTGCCGCAGCATGGATCTGTGCCGCGCCACCATCGAGCCGGGCGGCTCGACCGGCAACGAGCTGTTCGTGACCGGGCAGGGCGAGCAGATCGGCGTGGTGCTCAAGGGGGCGCTGGAGTTGTGGGTGGGCGACCGGGTCGTGCTGCTCAAGGAGGGCGACAGCTTCTGTTATGCCAGCAGCACACCGCGTCGCTGGCGCAATCCCGGGTCGCAGGTGACCGAGGTCATCTGGGCCATCTCGAATATCAATCAAGCCGCGGGGGATGGGACGCAACCGCCGCCCTGAGCGCGCGGGCAGTGAATCGGCGCGATGACACTGGGGATCATCCGCCTTCCGGGCGCTGCCCGGAACTCTTTGCCAAGATGAGGAAATGTCATGAAATTCAAGACTCTGGTTGTCTCTGTATTCGCAGCATTGTCCACGGCCACGGCCGCGCAGGCCCAGACGGTATTGAAAGTGGGGTCCACGCCCACCGGCAGTCCGTTCACCTTTCTCGACACCAAGACCAACTCCATCGAGGGGGTGATGGTCGATATCGTGAAAGCGGTCGGCAAGGAGGCCGGCTTCGAGGTCCAGATCGAGCCCATGGCGTTTTCCGCCCTGATCGGTTCGCTGACCTCCAAGCGCATCGACATCGTCTCGGCGGCCATGTTCATCACGCCGCAACGCCAGCAGGTGGTGAGCTTTTCCGAGCCGGTCTATCGCTACGGCGAGGGCCTGATGGTGCCCAAGAGCGACAACAAGGAATACAAGTCCTTTGCCGACATGAAGGGCATGACGGTCGGCGTGCAGGTGGGCACCGCCTTCGTCGAGCCGATCCAGAAGAGCGGCGTGTTCAAGGAGGTGAAGCTCTACGACAATCCGCCGGACATGATGCGCGACGCCAACGCCGGCCGCATCCAGGGCGGTTTCATGGACTATCCCATCGCCGCCTACATCCTGACCCAGGGCAACTATCCCAACCTGAAGATGGCGCAGTCCTATCAGCCCACCGTCATGGGCAGCCTGGGGCTGGCCACGCGCAAGGACGACACCGCCTTGCTCGAACGTATCAACAAGGCATTGGCCAAGCTCAAGGCCGATGGCGCCATCGACCGGATCCTGAAGAAGTGGGGGCTGGGCGGCTGATGTCGCGGGTCGGCGCGCATGCCCGAGGGGCCGCCGATCGGCCTTGGGGAACGCGCCTGACTGAACGCCCGCGCGCATCGCGGCGGGTTCGCGCAGGGATGGCCGCGGCTCGTCCGGCGGCCCGCCGCGGGCCCGCGGCGGGCGCGGTTTTTTTCGTGTCAACCGGTCCTGGTCGGGATGGATGGAGTCATGACGGAATTCTTCAAGGACGCGGCAGAGTACCTGCCGATATTGCTGGAGGGCGCCAAGCTCACCATCCTGGTGACGCTGGGCTCCCTGGTGCTGTCCACCCTGCTGGGGCTGGTGTGGGCGCTGATGCGGGTGTCGGGCAACAAATACCTGTCCAGGTTCAGCGCGGGCGTGATCAACCTGCTGCGCGGCATCCCGATCATCGTGCTGCTGTTCTACATCTACTTCGTGATGCCGGACATGGGCATCGCGCTGACGGCGGTGCAGGCCGCCATCATCGGCCTGGGCATCGCCTACTCGGCCTACCAGGCCGAGAACTTCCGCGCCGGCATCGAGGCCATCGACCGCGGCCAGATCGAGGCGGCCATGGCGATGGGCATGAGCTGGAGCATGACCATGCGGCGCGTGGTGCTGCCGCAGGCCGTCAAGATCGTGCTGCCGCCCTACGGCAACATCATGATCATGATGCTCAAGGACTCGTCGCAGGCGTCCACCATCACGGTGGCCGAGCTTGCCCTGCAGGGCAAGCTGATCGCGGTGTCGACCTTCAAGAACGCAACCGTGTTCTCGCTGGTGGCGCTGATGTACCTGGTGATGTGCGTGCCGCTGATCCTGCTGGTGCGGCATCTGGAAAAGAGGAGCGCCGCCAAATGATCGAACTCAAGGGGGTGCGCAAGAGCTTCGGGTCGCTGGAGGTGCTCAAGGGCATCGACGCCGAGGTCAGCAAGGGCGAGGTGGTGTGCGTGATCGGGCCATCCGGCTCGGGCAAGTCCACCATCCTGCGCTGCATCAACGGGCTGGAGCGCTACAACGCCGGCCGCATCACCGTGGATGGCGAACTGGTGGATTGCGATGCGCCGTCCATCGTCTCCATCCGCACGCAGGTGGCGATGGTGTTCCAGCGCTTCAATCTGTTTCCCCACCGCACCGCGCTGGAGAACGTGGTGGAAGGGCCGATCTACGTGAAGGGCGAGCCGCGCGCGCAGGCTTTGGCGCGCGGCCGGGAATTGCTGGCCAGCGTCGGCCTGGCCGACAAGGCCGACGCCCATCCGCCGCAACTGTCCGGCGGCCAGCAGCAGCGCGTGGCGATCGCGCGGGCGCTGGCCATGCAGCCCAAGGCGATCCTGTTCGACGAACCGACTTCGGCGCTCGATCCCGAGCTGGTCGGCGACGTGCTGGGCGTGATGCGCAAGCTGGCCGAGGCCGGCATGACCATGGTCGTCGTGACGCACGAGATGAGCTTCGCGCGCGAGGTCGCCGATCGCGTCATGTTCTTTGACGGCGGCGTCATGGTGGAGCAGGGCGCCGCCCGTGAAGTGCTGAATCACCCGCAGCACCCGCGCACGCAGGATTTCCTGCGCCGCGTGCTGCATCCCATGTGAGGAACCATCATGTCGCAGACGCCGTTTCCGCTTTCCCCGTCGCTCTGGGCCGCCACCGCGGCGGCGCCGCCGGACACGCAGCCGCTGGCGCAGTCCACGCAGGCCGATGTGCTGGTGGTGGGCGGTGGCTACGCCGGCCTTAGCACCGCCCTGCACCTGGCCGAGCAGGGCGTGCGCGTGGTGTTGCTGGAGGCGCGCGAGATCGGCTTTGGCGGCTCGGGGCGCAACGGCGGCCAGGTCATTCCCGGCCTGAAATACGATCCTGACGCGCTGATCGCGATGTTCGGCGGCGAGCGCGGTGAGCGCCTCGTGCGCTTCGCCGGCGCCACCGCCGATTCGGTCTTCAACCTGATCGAGCGGCACGCGATGGATGTGCCGCACGTGCGCAATGGCTGGATCCAGGGTGCGCACAACCCCGCGGCGCTGGAGCTGGCGCACGCCCGCGCCGCGCAATGGGCGCGCCATGGCGCCGACGCGCAACCGCTGGACAAGGCGCAGGTGGCTCGCCTGATCGGCACCGATCGCTACCTGGGCGGCTGGGTCGACCGGCGCGCGGGCGCGGTGCAGCCGCTGAGCTATGCCCGCGGACTGGCGCGCGCCGCCTTGAACGCCGGCGCCGTGATCCATACCGACACGCCCGTTACCGGGTTCAAGCGCGACGGCGGCAAGTGGACCGCCACCACCGCTGGTGGCCCCAGCGTGACCGCCGATCGGGTGGTGATGTGCACCAATGCCTACGGCGCCGACCTGCTGCCCGGCCTGAAACCCTCCATCATCGACGCCAATACCTTCCAGGTGGCCACCACGCCCTTGCCGGAGCGGCTGCGCGCGGGCATCTTTCCGGAAGGCCACGTCACGTCCGATACCCGCAACCTGCTGCTGTATTTCCGTCTCGATCACCAGGGGCGGCTGCTGATGGGCGGGCGCGGACCCTTCCGCGAGCCCAAGGGCCCGCAGGACTGGGCCCACCTGGAGCGGGTGATGGTGAAGATGTTCCCGCAGGTGGCGGGCACGCCGTTCGAGTACCGCTGGTGCGGCCGCGTGGCCATCACCCGCGACTACCTGCCGCACCTGCACGAACCGCAGCCCGGCTTGCTGGTGGATATCGGCTGCCAGGGGCGCGGCGTGGGCCTGCAGACCAGCATGGGCCGCGCCATGGCGCAATACCTGGTCAGCGGCGATGCCAAGGCGCTGCCGGTGCCGCTGTCGCCGGTGAAGCCGTTCCCGCTGTATGGTTTGCGTCGCCTGTACGTCAACGCGGTGGTCACGTGGTATCGCATGACCGACGGCGGGGTGTAGGCAGGCAGGATCGCGCGGGCGAAAAAAAGCCCCGGACGCCGTCCGGGGCTTTGCATGGGCGCCAGTCTGGCGATCAGTTGCCCAGCTTGCCGCGCTGTTCACGCACCTTTTGCAGCGTCTCGCCGAATTGCGCCATGCGGGCTTTTTCCTGCTCGACCACGGCGGCCGGGGCGCGCTCGACGAAGCTGGCGTTGGACAGTTTGCCGTTGGCCTTGGCGATCTCGCCTTCCAGGCGGGCGATTTCCTTGTCCAGGCGCACGCGCTCGGCCGCCACGTCGATCTCGACGTGCAGCATCAGGCGGCTCGCGCCCACCACCTGCACCGGCGCGCCAGCGTCGGGCAGGGTGTCCAGCACGTCGACCTGGCTGAGCTTGGCCAGCGCGGCCAGGTAGGGGGCGTTGCGCGTCAGCGTGGGCGCATCGCCCTGGGCGCACAGCGGCACCTTCTGGGCCGGCGACAGGTTCATCTCGCCGCGCAGCGCGCGCACGGCCTCGACCTGGGCCTTCAATTCGGCGACGTCCGCTTCGGCGGCGGTGTCCACGGCGGCCGGGTTGGCCTGCGGGAACGGCTGCACGCTGACGCTGTCGGCCACGCCCTGCTTGCGCTTGCCGGCCACCACCGAGACCTTCTGCCACAGTTCTTCCGTGATGAACGGAATGATCGGGTGGGCCAGGCGCAGCACGCCCTCCAGCACGCGGATCAGCGTGCGGCGCGTGCCCAGCTGCTGGGCCGGCGTGCCGGTCTGGATCTGCACCTTGGCCAGTTCCAGGTACCAGTCGCAGTATTCGTCCCAGACGTAGCGGTACAGCGCGTTGGCGACGTTGTCGAAGCGGTAGTCGGCGAAGCCGCGCGCCACGTCGGCTTCCAGCGCCTGCAGCTGGCTGACGATCCAGCGGTCGACGAAGGAGGTTTCGCCAGCGTCCGCACCGGTCAGGTCGTGGCCTTCGGTGTTCATCAACACGAAACGGGTGGCGTTCCAGAGCTTGTTGCAGAAGTTGCGGTAGCCCTCGCAGCGCTTCAGGTCGAAGTTGATGTTGCGGCCCAGGGTCGCGTAGGCGGCCATGGTGAAGCGCAGCGCGTCGGCGCCGAAGGCGGGGATGCCGTCCGGATACTGGCGGCGCGTGGCCTTTTCGATGGCGCCGGCCTGCTTGGGGTTCATCAGGCCGTAGGTGCGCTTGGCCACCAGGCCATCCAGGTCGATGCCGTCGATCAGGTCGATCGGATCGAGCGTGTTGCCCTTGGACTTGCTCATCTTCTGGCCGTCGGCGTCGCGGATCAGGCCGTGCATGTAGACGTGCTTGAACGGGATCTTGCCGGTCAGGTGCGTGGTCAGCATGACCATGCGCGCAACCCAGAAGAAGATGATGTCGAAGCCGGTGACCAGCACGCTGGACGGCAGGTAGCGTTCCAGGTCGGGCGTCTGGTCGGGCCAGCCGAGGGTCGTGAAGGGCGCCAGGCCCGAGGAGAACCACGTGTCGAGCACGTCCGGATCGCGCTTGAGCTCGCCGGTGACGCCGGCGGCGCGGGCCTGCTGGATGGCTTCGGCTTCGTCGTGGGCGACGAACACCTGGCCGTCTTCCGCGTACCAGGCGGGAATCTGGTGGCCCCACCACAGCTGGCGCGAAATGCACCAATCCTGGATGTTGTTGAGCCACTGGTTGTAGATGGTGGTCCAGTTGTCCGGGTAGAACTGGATGCGGCCGTCGGCCACGACTTCCAGCGCCACTTCGGTGATGCTCTTGCCCGGATTGAGCGTGCCCTCGGGGGCCGGCTTGCTCATGGCGACGAACCACTGGTCGGTCAGCATGGGCTCGAGCACGACGCCGGTGCGGTCGCCCTTGGGCTGCATCATCTTGTGCGGCTCGACCTTGACCAGGTAGCCCTCGGCTTCCAGCTGGGCGACCACGGCCTTGCGGGCCTCGTAGCGCTCCATGCCCTGGAACTGCTTGGGACCGTTCTCGTTGATGTGCGCGTCGAGCGTGAAGATCACGATCAGCGGCAGGTCGTGGCGCATCGCGCAGGCGTAGTCGTTGAAGTCGTGCGCGCCGGTGATCTTGACGCAACCGGTGCCGAATTCAGGGTCGACGAAGTCATCCGCGATGATGGGGATGTTGCGGTCGCACAGCGGCAGCTCGACTTCCTTGCCGACCAGGTGCTTGTAGCGCGGGTCTTCGGGGTGCACGCACAGCGCGCCGTCGGCCAGCATGGTCTCGGGGCGGGTGGTGGCGATGGTCATGCCGCGCAGGGTGACCGTCTGGCCGTCCTTGTCGACGATGGTCTGCGGACCGTCGACGAAGGGGTAGAGGATGTGCCACATGTGGCCATCGGTCTCTTCCGACAGGACTTCCAGGTCGGACACGGCCGTCAGCAGTTTGGGGTCCCAGTTGACCAGGCGCTTGCCGCGGTAGATCAGGCCCTGTTTGTGCAGGCGCACGAAGGTTTCCACCACGCCGCGCGACATGCGTTCGTCCATGGTGAAGTATTCGCGCGGCCAGTCGGCGGAGGCGCCCAGCCGGCGCACCTGGCCGGTGATGGTGCTGCCCGATTTTTCCTTCCATTCCCACACTTTCTCGAGGAATTTCTCGCGGCCGAGGTCGTGGCGCGAAACCTTCTGGGCGTCGAGCTGTCTTTCAACCACGATCTGCGTGGCGATACCGGCGTGGTCCGTCCCCGGAATGAAGACGGTGTCGTCGCCCAGCATGCGGTGGTAGCGGATCAGGCCATCCATGATGGTCTGGTTGAACGCGTGGCCCATGTGCAGCGTGCCCGTCACATTGGGCGGCGGGAACTGGATGACGTAGGGTTGCGCTTCCGTCCCTGTTTTTACGTGCGACCCGGCGGCGAAGTAGCCGCGCTTGTCCCACTCGGCGTACCAGCGGGATTCGAGTTCGGCGGGTTCGAAGCTCTTGGAGAGTTCCGGGGAGTCGGTCGCGGCGGGCGCGGCGTTCGGGGGAGCGGCTTGAGTCATTACAGGGTTCCGGCAGACAGGGCGCCCGGTCGATGGAAACGGGCAAGCAAACCGCTCATTTTAAGATGTAATGCGGTCGTATCGGCGTGTTAGAATACCGGGTTACTGTAAACCTTTTAGAAGTCCCTGAATTCATTGAGGTTTCGCCAAAAGTTCATTGAAAAAACGCTGAGGATTTCAGCACAATGGACCGAGCGAACATTCAATGCGGGATAACTCCGAAGGGTAGGCAGTGTCGAATCCCCGCCTTGGCACAGGCGGCCGGGACGGCCCGGAACACGCTGTCGTGACACAGCGGGTCCGAGTCGCTTGCGCGCCCATGGCGCGCTGCCGCTTGAAGGGTGACACCGACAAGCGCAGGCCACGCCAGGCAATCATAGAAACCAGTCAGCAATCCGTTTTTGGAGTTCCCATGTCCGTCCAACGCACCCTCTCGATCATCAAGCCCGACGCCGTCGCCAAGAACGTCATCGGCCAGATCGTCGCCCGCTTCGAGCAAGCCGGCCTGAAGGTCATCGCCGCCCGCCTGGCCCAGCTGTCGCGCGCCGACGCCGAGCGTTTCTACGCCGTGCACAAAGAGCGCCCCTTCTTCAAGGACCTGGTCGACTTCATGGTCTCGGGCCCCGTGTTCGTGCAAGTGCTGGAAGGCGAAGACGCCATCCAGAAGAACCGCGACCTGATGGGCGCCACCGACCCCAAGAAGGCCGCCCCGGGCACCATCCGCGCCGACTTCGCCGACAGCATCGACGCCAACGCCGTGCACGGCTCGGACGCGCCGGAAACGGCCGCTGTCGAAGTGGCTTTCTTCTTCCCCGAAATCAACATCCACAGCCGTTGATTTCCAGGAAATCGTTTTAGCGTCATAGCAATACCAGGTCATGGAATCCGTCGAACGAATCAATCTGCTGGGGCTGGACGGCTCCGCCCTGTCCGAACTCGTCGGGCAGTGGGGCGGCAAGCCGTTTCGCGCCCGCCAGCTGCAGCGCTGGATGCACCAGCGCGGCGCCGATTCGTTCGACGCCATGACCGACCTGGCCCGCGATTTCCGCGGCCAGCTGGCGTCGCGTTGCGTCATCGAGGCGCTGGCCGTCAATACCGAGCAACGCTCGTCCGACGGCACCCGCAAGTGGCTGTTCGACGTGGGCCAGGGCAACGCCATCGAAACCGTCTTCATTCCTGAAGACGACCGCGGCACCTTGTGCATCTCCAGCCAGGCTGGCTGCGTGGTGAACTGCCGTTTCTGCTCGACCGGCCACCAGGGGTTCAACCGCAACCTCAAGACCAGCGAGATCATCGGCCAGCTGTGGTGGGCCAAGCGCGTGCTGGAAGCCGACATCGGCACCGCGCGCCTGGAAAGCGCCCGCGCCACCGACGATACCCGCGTCATCAGCAACGTCGTCATGATGGGCATGGGCGAGCCCCTGCTCAACTACGACCAGGTGCTGCCGGCCCTGCGCCTGATGCTCGACGACAACGCCTATGGCCTGTCGCGCCGCCGCGTCACGGTGTCGACCTCCGGCGTCGTGCCGATGATGGACCGCCTGTCGCAGGACTGTCCGGTGGCGCTGGCCGTGTCGCTGCATGCGCCCAACGACGCGCTGCGCGACGAGCTGGTGCCGCTGAACAAGAAATACCCGCTGAAGGAGTTGCTGGCCGCGTGCGAACGCTACCTGGCTTTCGCGCCGCGCGACTTCATCACGTTTGAATACTGCATGCTGGATGGCATCAACGACACCGACCAGCACGCCAGGGAACTGATACACATTGCCCGCCAGATCCGCTGCAAGCTGAACCTGATCCCGTTCAATCCCTTCCCCGCCTCCGGCCTGAAGCGTTCGCCTTCGGCCCGCGTCAAGGTGTTCGCCCAGCGTCTGATGGACGCCGGCATCATCACGACGGTGCGCAAGACCCGGGGGGACGATATCGACGCCGCTTGTGGTCAACTGGCTGGAGAAGTGCGCGACCGTACCCGCATCACCGAGCGGAACGCCGCGCAGCGCCAGACCATACCAATTAGACAGGTGCATGCATGACGCAGGATATCGCTTCTGCAGTTTCAGAGACGCCCGCGAGCGCGGGCGGTTCGGGCAATGTGGGCTCGGCGCTGCGCACGCTGCGCCAATCCAAGGGCTGGTCGCTCGATGAAGTGTCCAGCCGCATCAAGTTTTCGGCCAAGCAGATCGAGGCGCTGGAAAACGAGCAGTGGGGCGAACTGCCCACCGGTGTGTCGCTGCGCGGCCTGATCCGCAACTATGCCCGCATGCTGGGCGCCGATTCCCAGGCGATCGTCGACTCGCTCGACCCCAAGGCCCGCGTCACCGGCCCGGTCAAGCTGAGTCCGGGCGCGCTGCATTCGGCGCATTCGATTCCCCAGTCCGGCGCCGACGACGATCGCGCGTCGTCGACCTCCTGGGGCTGGCTGATCGCCATCGTGCTGGTGCTTGCCGCCGGCGTCGCCTATGCCTTCTGGCAGGGCTGGCTGCCGCAGCAATGGCTGGCGTTCGACTGGCTTCCCAAGCTGTCCAAGTAAATACCGGTTTCGCCGATGCAAGATTCCTCTCTGCCTTGCCAGGATGCGCCGCCGCCCTCCGTGGGCGCGGCTCCCCGCCGCGCCACGCGTTCGGTGGCGGTGAAGTGGGGCGACCGCACGGTCATGATCGGCGGCGATGCGCCGGTGGTGGTGCAGTCCATGACCAACACCGACACCGCCGACGCCATCGCCACGGCGATCCAGGTCAAGGAACTGGCGCAGGCCGGCTCCGAGATGGTGCGCATCACGGTCAATACGCCCGAAGCCGCCAGGGAAGTGATGGCGATCCGCGAGCAGCTCGACCGCATGGGCGTGGATGTGCCGCTGGTGGGCGACTTCCACTACAACGGCCACAAGCTGCTGACGCAATTCCCGGATTGCGCCCAGGCGCTGTCCAAGTACCGCATCAATCCCGGCAACATGGGCGGCGGCAAGCGCCGCGACGACAACTTCGCCCAGATGATCGAGGTGGCCTGCCGCTACGACAAGCCGGTGCGCATCGGCGTGAACTGGGGCAGCCTGGATCACGAGCTGATGGCGCGCAAGATGGACGAGAACAGCCGCCGCGCCCAGCCCTGGGAAGCGCAGGCGGTGATGCGCGACGCGCTGGTGGTGTCCGCCATCAGCAACGCCCAGCGCGCCGAGGAACTCGGCCTGCGCCGCGACGCCATCATCCTGTCGTGCAAGGTCAGCCACGTGCAGGACCTGATCGCGGTCTACCGCGACCTGTCGGCGCGCTGCGACTATCCGCTGCACCTGGGCCTGACCGAAGCCGGCATGGGCAGCAAGGGCATCGTCGCCTCGACCGCCGCGCTGGCCGTGCTGCTGCAGCAGGGCATCGGCGACACCATCCGTATCTCGCTGACGCCGGAACCCGGCGGCGACCGCGGCCGCGAGGCCGTGGTGGCGCAGGAAATCCTGCAGACCATGGGCCTGCGCGCGTTCACGCCCATGGTGGTGGCCTGCCCCGGTTGTGGCCGCACCAGCAGCACGTTCTTCCAGGAACTGGCCGATAGCATCCAGTCCTACCTGCGCCGGCAGATGCCGGTGTGGCGCGCCCAGTACCCCGGCGTCGAAAGCATGAACGTCGCGGTCATGGGCTGTGTGGTCAACGGGCCTGGCGAAAGCCGCCACGCGGACATCGGTATCAGCCTGCCGGGCACCGGCGAGGTGCCGGCCGCGCCAGTGTTCGTCGACGGCGAGCGCACGGTCACCCTGAAGGGCGACCATATCGCCGAAGAATTCCAGGCCATCGTTGAAGACTACGTCGCGCGCCGCTACGGCGCGCTCGCCTCTCATTAAAAGAAAGGGTGTGGCCGCGAGGCGCGCTTGCCGGCGCGCGGGGCGGCATGATCAAGATGACTCAAGCTTTCCAGAAAGTCGCCGCCATCCGCGGCATGAACGACCTGCTGCCAGGGCCCAGCGCCCGCTGGGAGCAATTCGAGGAAATCGTGCGCGGCTGGCTGCGCGGCTATGGCTATCGCAACGTGCGTACGCCCGTGCTTGAGCATACGCGCCTGTTCACGCGCGGCATCGGCGAAGTGACCGACATCGTCGAAAAAGAGATGTACACGTTCACCGATGCGCTCAATGGCGAATCGCTGACCATGCGGCCCGAGATGACCGCCGGCATCGTGCGCGCCTCAATCGAGCACAACCTGCTGTACGACCGCCCGCAGCGCGTCTATTCGATCGGCCCGGTGTTCCGCCACGAGCGCCCGCAGCGCGGCCGCTACCGCCAGTTCCACCAGATCGACGTCGAGGCGCTGGGCTTCGCCGGTCCCGACGTGGACGCCGAACTGATCGTCATGCTGGCCCGCCTGTGGAAGCTGCTGGGCCTGACCGACGTGCGCCTGGAACTGAACTCGCTGGGCCAGCCGGCCGAGCGGGCCGCGCACCGCGCCGCGCTGATCGCGCACCTGGAAAAGCACGTCGACATCCTGGACGAGGACGGCAAGCGCCGCCTGTATACCAACCCGCTGCGCGTGCTGGACACCAAGAACCCCGCCATGCAGGAAATGGCCGACAGCGCCCCGCGCCTGTTCGACTTCCTGGGCGAGGAATCGCGCGCGCACTTCGACGGCGTGTGCCAGCGCCTGACCGACGCCGGCATCGAATACCGCCTCAACCCGCGCCTGGTGCGCGGGCTCGACTACTACAACCTGACCGTCTTCGAATGGGTCACCGACCGCCTGGGTTCCCAGGGTACGGTGTGCGGCGGCGGCCGCTATGACGGCCTGATCGAACTGCTGGGCGGCAAGCCCGCGCCGGCCGTGGGCTTCGCCATCGGCATGGAGCGCCTGCTGGACCTGTGGGAACAGAGCGTGCAGGTCGAAGCGCCGGCCGAGTGCGATGTCTATGTCGTGCACCAGGGCGAAGACGCGCAGCGCCTGGCCGCGCGCGTCGGCGAAGACCTGCGCGACGCCGGCCTGGCGGTGGTGGTGCATGCCGGCGCCGCCAGCTTCAAGTCCCAATTCAAGCGCGCGGACGCCAGCGGCGCCCGGGTTGCGGTTATCCTTGGCGCCGATGAAGTGGCTTCGCAGACCGCCAGCATCAAGTTCCTGCGCGCCGACGCCCAAGGCGATGGCGCGCAGCAGCAAGTCCCGTTGGCGGGCTTGGCCGACGTATTGAATCTCAAGGGTTAGCATGGCATACGATCTGGAAGAACAGGAAAAACTCGACGCGATCAAGGCTTGGTGGGCCCGCTACGGCACCCTGGTGATGCTGCTGGTGGCCGCTGTGGCGCTGGCCTGGGGCGGCTGGTGGGGCGCCAAGGCCTACCAATCGCACAAGGCCAACCAGGCCATGGGCTATTTCGAGGCGCTTGAAGACGCGGCCCGCCTGGGCGGCGCCGATTCGTCGGTGCGCATCAAGGCCGCCGCGGCGACCCTGCGCGAGCAATACGGCTCGACCGGCTACGCCACCCGCGGCGCGCTGGTGGCGGCCCAGGCGCTGCAGGCCCAGAAGGACGTCGACGGCGCGCGCCAGCAGCTTGAATGGCTGGCCGGCCAGTCCAAGAACCCCTCGATGCAGGCCGTCGCCCGGCTGCGCCTGGCGGGCCTGTTGCTCGACCAGAAGCAGTACGACGCCGCGCTGGGACAGCTGAACAATGCGCCGGCCGCCTTTGCCGCCTTGTTCGCCGACCGCCGCGGCGATATCCTCGCGGCGCAAGGCAAGCGCGATGAAGCGCGTGCCGCGTGGCAAAGCGCCATCGATGGCCTGGGCACGGCGAATCCGCTGACCCAGGTCGTGCAACTGAAACTGGATGCCCTGAGCGGAGCGTGACTGTAATGCGTAAATTTGCTTTTGGTCGTACGACGTGGCGTGGCGCGGTATGCCTGACGGGCCTGTTGGCCCTGGGCGGCTGCGGCCTGTTTTCCCATGACGATGGCCGTTACGACCCCGCTCCCCTGACTGAATACAAGGCCGGCATGTCGGTGCGCCAGGTCTGGTCGACCTCGATCGGCAGTGGCTCCGGCCTGGGCTTCGCGCCCACCGTGCTGAACAATGCGATCTACGCCGCCACCCCTGATGGTTCGGTCGGCAAGTTCGACCTGCAAAGCGGCCGTCCCATCTGGAAGTCGCAGGCGGGCGTGAAGCTGACGGCGGGCGCCGGCAGCGACGGCACCACCACCGCCGTGGCTTCGCCCGATGGCGACGTGGTCGCATTCGACGACAGCGGCAAGGTCAAGTGGAAGGTGCGCGCCACCAGCGACGTCAATATCTCGCCGGTTGTGGGGTATGGCATCGTCGTGGTCCGCAGCGGCGACTACCGCATCCAGGCCTTCGATGCCAACAACGGCGAACGCCTCTGGAGCGTGCAGCGCCCCGGCCCGGCGCTGGCCCTGCGCAGCGCTGCGCAGATGGTGCTGGCCGAAGGCCTCGTCATCACCGGCCTGCCGGGCGGCAAATTGATGGCCATTGCCTCCGACAGCGGCAACGTGCAATGGGAAGGCACCGTCGCCACCCCGCGCGGCGCCAGCGACCTGGAGCGCCTGACCGACGTGGTCGGCTCGCCCCAGATTGCGGGCAACCTGCTTTGCGCGGTGGCCTATCAAGGGCGTATCGTGTGCTTTGACGTCACGGCCGGCGGCCGTCCGATCTGGGCCAAGGACTTCTCCAGCGTCAGCGGCATGGTCCTGGATCAGCGCTTTGCCTATTCGGCCGACCAGAACAGCGTGGTCAACGCTTTCGCGCTCGACAACGGCGGCAACGTCTGGAAGCAGGCCGCGCTGAAGAACCGCCAGCTCACCGCTCCGGCCCTGCTGGGCGGCGCGCTCGCGGTCGGCGACCTGGACGGTTACGTGCATTTCCTGTCGCGCAGCGATGGCAGCCTGATGGCGCGCCTGTCCGTGGGCGGTGGCGCCGTGGTCTCGCCGCCGCAGACGACTTCCCAAGGTGTGCTGGTCCAGACGGGCAATGGCAATCTCGTCCTGATCGGCACCAACTAAACCCTCAAGAACAAAGCCTTACACCGTGTCTTTCAAGCCTGTCGTTGCCCTGGTCGGCCGCCCCAATGTGGGGAAATCGACCCTATTCAATCGCCTGACGCGATCGCGCGCCGCGCTGGTGGCCGATTTTTCCGGCCTGACCCGCGATCGCCACTACGGCGAGGGCAGGGTGGGCGAGATCCCCTTCATCGTCATCGACACGGGCGGTTTCGAGCCGGTCGCAAAGGACGGCATCCTGCTGGAGATGGCGCGCCAGACCCGGCAGGCCATCGCCGAGGCCGACGTCGTGGTGTTCCTGGTGGACGCCCGCGCCGGCCTGAACGCGCATGACCACGAGATCGCCACATTGCTGCGCAAGTCGGGACAGCAACGCGTGCTGCTGGCGGTGAACAAGGCCGAGGGCATGGGGGCGGGCGCCGCCATCGCCGAATTCCACGAGCTGGGCCTGGGGCAACCCTATCCCATCTCGGCGGCGCACGGCGACGGCATCGTCGACCTGATCGAACTGGCCCTGCAGGACCTGGCCGAGCCGCCGGCCGAGGAAGAAGAGCCGGCCGAAGAGGGCGAGCACGACCACCGCATCAAGCTGGCCATCGTGGGCCGTCCCAACGTCGGCAAGTCCACGCTGATCAACACGCTGATGGGCGAGGAGCGCGTGATCGCGTTCGACATGCCCGGCACCACGCGCGACGCCATCGAGATCGACTTCGAGCGCGACGGCCGCCGCTACACGCTGATCGACACCGCCGGCCTGCGCAAGCGCGGCAAGGTGTTCGAGGCGGTTGAAAAGTTCTCGGTCATCAAGACGCTGCAGGCCATCGAGGCCAGCAACGTGGTGCTGCTGATGCTGGACGCGCAGACCGAGATCTCCGAGCAGGACGCCCACATCGCCGGCTTCGTGCTGGAAACCGGCCGCGCCGTGGTCGTGGCCGTCAACAAGTGGGATGGCCTGGACGGCGAGGAAAAGGAACGCATCGAGCGCGAGTTCATGCGCAAGCTGCGCTTCCTGTCGTTCGCTCGCGTGCACACCATTTCGGCCCTGCGCGGCCAGGGCATCAAGCCGCTGCTCAAGTCGGTCAATGCCGCCCACGCCGCCGCCTTCGCCAAGCTGTCCACGCCCAAGCTGACGCGCGAGCTGCAGGCCGCCGTCGAGCAGCAGCCGCCGCCCCGCAAAGGCATCTTCCGTCCCAAGATGCGCTATGCGCACCAGGGCGGCCAGAATCCCCCGCTGGTGGTCATCCACGGCAACGCGCTGGATGCGGTGCCGGATTCATACCGCCGCTACCTGGAAACCCGTTTCCGCAACGCGTTCGACCTAGCCGGCACGCCGCTGCGGATCGAATTCAAGTCTTCGCACAACCCCTACGCGCAGGAAAGCTGATCCATGAGCCGTTTCTGGAGTCCCGTGGTCGGGACGCTCAGTCCGTATGTGCCGGGCGAGCAGCCCAAGCTTCAGAACCTGGTCAAGCTGAACACCAACGAGCACCCCTACGGGCCATCGCCCAAGGTGCTCGAGGCGATCCGCGCGGCGTGCGACGACACGCTCAAGCTCTATCCCGATCCGTCGTCCGACCACCTGCGCCAGGCCGTGGCGAAGGCGGTGGGGGTGGCGCCGGCGCGCGTGTTCGTGGGCAACGGCTCCGACGAAGTGCTGGCGCACGCCTTTCTGGCGCTGCTCAAGCATGAACGCCCGCTGCGCTTTCCGGACATCACCTACAGCTTCTATCCGGTCTATTGCGGCCTGTACGGCATCGACTACGAGACCCTGCCGCTGACCGACGATTTCCGCATCGACGTCGAAGACTACCTGCCGGGCCGCCGCGGCCAGGCCGGCGCCATCATCTTCCCCAATCCCAATGCGCCCACCGGCCGCGCGTTGAGCGTGGCCGAGATCGAGCGCGTGGTGGCCGGCAATCCGGACACCGTGGTGGTGGTGGACGAGGCCTATGTCGATTTCGGCGCCGAATCGGTGATTCCGCTGACCGAACGCTACGACAATCTGCTGGTCATCCAGACGCTGTCCAAGTCGCGTTCGCTGGCGGGCCTGCGGGTCGGTTTCGCGGTGGGCAGCCCGGAACTCATCGATGGCCTGGAGCGGGTCAAGAACAGCTTCAACTCCTATCCCGTGGATCGGCTGGCCTCGGCCGGCGCGGTCGCGGCGCTCGAGGATGTCGAGTATTTCGAGCAGACCCGCCAAGCGGTGATCCAGACCCGCGGGCGGATGACGGCGGGCCTGCAGGCGCTGGGCTTCGAGGTGCTGCCGTCCAGCGCCAACTTCGTGTTCGCCCGGCATGCGTCGCGCGACGCCGCCGAGCTGGCGGCCGGCCTGCGCGAACGCAGCATCATCGTGCGGCATTTCCGCCTGCCGCGCATCGACCAGTTTCTGCGTATTACGGTGGGAACCGACGCCCAGTGCGAGTTGCTGCTGAAGGCGCTCGCCGAGGTCGTCTGAACCCCGGCTGAAGGGCCTTTCCGGCGGAAAACTCTGGTGTCATCTTTTGCATCCGACACAAGTAGCACGGGCCGGGAAAACCCTGTAGAGTACATGTTTCGGCGTGCCCCACCTGTAAAAAGCGCGTCATCACCCAATAACAAACAAATGGAGCCTGGCCAATGAGCAATAAAGGGCAAACTCTGCAAGATCCGTTCCTGAACACGCTGCGCAAGGATCATGTGCCGGTGTCGATCTACCTGGTGAACGGTATCAAGCTTCAAGGGCAAATCGAATCCTTCGACCAATACGTGGTGCTGCTGCGTAACACGGTCACGCAAATGGTCTACAAGCACGCCATTTCCACCGTCGTTCCCGCCCGCGCCGTGAATTTCCAGGTGGAAGTCCCTGCTGAGTAATCTCGCTCCCGCAGTACCTTTTATTGCCCGCCGGACGGTCGACGTCGGCGGGCATTTTCGCTTTGGCTCCAAAATGGTGCATGTATGCGCGCACTGATCATCAGCGTGGATCTGGGTGATCCCGACTTCACGGCCCACGCCGAGGAATTCGCCATGCTGGCCAAGGGCGCCGGCTCGGAAATCGTCGGCACGCTCACGGCCCGCCGCGACCGTCCCGACGCCAAGTTCTTCATCGGTTCCGGCAAGGCCGACGAAGGCGTGGGCATGGCCCAGGCGCTGTTGGCCGACATCGTGCTGTTCGACCAGCCCTTGTCGCCCGCCCAGCAGCGCAACCTGGAACGGGTATTCAACCTGCGCGTGGTGGACCGCGTGGCGTTGATCCTGGATATCTTCGCGCTGCGCGCCAAGAGCCACGAAGGCAAGCTGCAGGTCGAGCTGGCCCAGTTGCAGCACCTGGCCACTCGCCTGACCCGCATGTGGAGCCACCTGGAACGGCAGCGCGGCGGCATCGGCATGCGCGGCCCTGGTGAATCCCAGCTTGAAATGGACCGCCGCATGATCGGCGCCAAGGTCAAGACGCTGCGCGAACGCCTCGATCGCGTCGAGCGCCAGCGCGTCACGCAGCGGCGCGCGCGGGCCCGCGGCGGTGCCTTGTCGGTGTCGCTGGTGGGGTACACCAACGCCGGCAAGTCGACATTGTTCAATGCCTTGACCCGGGCCGATACCTACGCCGCCGACCAGTTGTTCGCCACGCTGGACACGACCACCCGTCGCATCTGGATCGAAGGGGCGGGCAATGTGGTGGTGTCGGACACAGTGGGCTTCATCCGCGACCTCCCGCATGACCTGATCGCGGCGTTCCGCGCCACCCTGGAAGAGACCGTGCACGCGGATCTGCTGCTGCATGTGGTCGACGCCGCCAGTCCGCAGCGCGATGAACAGATCTTCGAGGTCAACAAGGTCCTGGCCGAAATCGGCGCTGCCGCGATTCCCACCATTCTGGTATACAACAAGATCGACCGCGCTGGCCTGGAACCCCGGGCGGAGCGTGATGCCCATGGTACGATTGCGCGAGTATTTGTAAGCGCCACCGAGCGCGCCGGTTTGGACGCGTTGCGCGGGGCAATTGCGGAGACCGGACAGATTGTGGGAAACAATGCCTCGAATTATCAAACTCTTCAATCTGAATGACCCCGGCTGGGGTCGTGGAAACAATAATGGCTCCGAGCCGCCGCCCAAGCGGCCCCAAGGCAACGGAGACGGTCCGCCCGACCTCGACGAGGTCTGGCGCGATTTCAATAATCGCATCGGATCGTTGTTCGGCCGCAAGGGCGGGGGCGGTAACAATCGCCCTGGCGGCAATCGCGGCGGCATGACGCCGCCGTCACCGCGGGGTGCGCGCATCGGGCTGGGGGTGATCGCCCTGGTCGCGGTCGGCATCTGGGCGGCCAGCGGTTTCTACATCGTGCAGGAAGGCCAGGTCGCCGTCGTCACGCAGTTCGGCAAATACAAGAGCACTTCGCAAGCCGGCTTCCAGTGGCGCCTGCCTTACCCCATCCAGAGCCATGAAATGGTCAACGTGTCGCAACTGCGCACGTTCGAGGTCGGTTTCCGTGGCGGCGCCCGCAACAAGGTGCTGCCCGAGGCGCTGATGCTCACGACGGACGAGAACATCGTCGACATGCAGTTCGTCGTGCAGTACCGCCTGCGTGCCGATGGCGCGCCCGACTACCTCTTCATGACGCGCGACCCGGACGATTCCGTGCGCCAGGCGTCTGAAACCGCCATGCGCGAAGTGGTCGGCAAGCAGTCCATGGACTTCGTGCTGTACGAAGGCCGGACCACGGTCGCCAGCCAGGTCCAGGCGCTGATGCAGCAGATCCTCGACCGCTACCAGACCGGCGTGCAGGTCAGCACGGTCGCCATCCAGAACGTGCAGCCGCCCGAACAGGTGCAGGCCGCGTTCGACGACGCCGTCAAGGCCGGCCAGGACCGCGAACGCCAGATCAACGAAGGCCAGGCCTATGCCAACCAGGTCGTGCCGCTGGCCAGCGGCCAGGCTTCGCGCATGATGGAGCAGGCCGAAGGCTACCGCGCCAAGGTGACGGGCGATGCGCAGGGTAATACCGCGCGCTTCACCAGCATCCTGGCCGAATACGAGAAGGCGCCGCAGGTCATGCGCCAGCGCATGTACCTCGAAAGCATGCAGGAGATCTTCACCCGCGCCAGCAAGGTCATGGTCGACACCAAGAGCAACAACAACATGTTGTACCTGCCCCTGGACAAGATCATGCATCTGGCCGCGCAGGACGCCAGCAAGTCCGCGGCCGGCAGCGCCGGTTCGTCGACCCTGATCAATCCGCCCGCCCAGCCGCCGCTCCGCGGCAACGTGGCGCCGGTTCCGCAACCCTCCGGCAGCAGCAATAGCAACGCGCTGCCCCGCGACCGCCAGTCGCGCTAACCCGGAGGATTTCTGATCATGCAACGTCTTATGCCCATCCTGGTCGGCCTGCTCATCGTGCTGGCCGCCCTTTCTTCCTGCGTGTTCGTGGTGCGCGAGCGCGACTACGCCCTGGTGTTCTCGCTGGGTGAAGTGCGCAAGGTCATCAGCGAGCCCGGCCTGTACTTCAAGGCGCCGCCGCCGTTCCAGAACGTGGTGACGCTGGACAAGCGCATCCTGACCATCGAAACCAACGAAGCCGAGCGCATCCAGACTTCCGAAAAGAAGAACCTGCTGATCGACTCGTACGTCAAGTGGCGCATCGCGGATCCCCGCCTGTACTACGTGACCTTCGGCGGCAACGAACGCGCCGCGCAGGAACGCCTGCAAGCGCAGATCCGCGACGCGCTCAACGCATCGGTCAACGTGCGCACGGTGCGCGACGTGGTCTCGACCGAACGCGACAAGATCATGGCCGAGATCCTCACCAACGTGGCCAAGCGCGCCGAGCCGTTGGGCGTGCAGATCGTCGACGTGCGCCTGCGCCGCATCGAATTCGCGCCCGAGATTTCGGAATCGGTGTACCGCCGCATGGAAGCCGAACGTACCCGCGTCGCCAACGAGCTGCGCTCGATCGGCGCCGCCGAGGGCGAGAAGATCCGCGCCGAAGCCGACCGCCAGCGCGAAGTGATCGTGGCCCAGGCCTACGCCAAGGCCCAGACGATCATGGGCGAGGGCGATGCCGCGGCCGCCGCGATCTATTCGCAGGCCTACGGCAAGAACCCGCAGTTCTATACGTACTACAAGAGCCTGGAAGCCTACCGTGCCTCGTTCTCGAAGCCGGGCGACGTGCTGGTGGTCGACCCCAGCTCCAGCTTCTTCCAGTTCATGAAGGACCCCACCGGACAGGCGCTGGCTCCGGTAACCGTGCCCGCCAAATAAGGCGAGCGGCGCTCGCGCCAGCCCCAGGCCCCTTGGTTTTCCAAGGGGCTTTTTTTCCGCCGGCGCGATGGGCGGGAGGGCAATCGGGGACGGTTACACGGTGGGGGATGGTCCGGCTGGCGCTGCTGGCTGAACCATGTACAATACCGCGTAAGCTAGAAAACATTCCGCAGCGGCTGAGCGGGCTTACGCCCCCTCAGCCGCTTTTTCGTTTGGGCGACGCCCACGCATCTCTAGGCGTTATTCAGGTAAACATTCATGGGTAACTGGTTGCTGCCCGAGAGCCTTGCCGACGTACTTCCGGCAGAGGCCCGGCGCATCGAGGAATTGCGCCGCGAACTTCTCGATCTGTACCGTACTTACGGCTTCGAGCTGGTCGCGCCGCCCCTGGTCGAGTACATCGATTCATTGCTGTCCGGCACCGGCAGCGATCTGGATCTGCGTACCTGCAAGCTGGTCGACCAGCTGTCGGGCCGCACGCTGGGGGTACGCGCCGACATGACTCCCCAGGTCACGCGCATCGACGCGCACTTGTTGAACCGCGCCGGCGTGACCCGCCTGTGCTACTGCGGCAACGTGCTGCACGCCCGCCCGGCGGACCTGCTGTCCAGCCGCGAGCTGCTGCAGATCGGCGCCGAGATCTACGGCCATGCGGGCTTCGAGGCCGACCTCGAAATCGTCCAGCTGGTGCTGGAAACCGTGGCCATTGCCGGTGTGCGCAATCCGCGCCTGGTGTTGTGCCATCCGGGCGTGCTGCGCGCCATCGTCGAATCCGATCCGGCCGCCGCCGCGGTGTCGCAGGACGTCATCCGGCTGATGCGCGAAAAAGACGTGCCGGGCCTGACCGAACTGGCCGCGCGCACCGCCGGCATGCGGGCCGAAACGCTCAAGGCGCTGCAACTGCTGCCCAAGCTCTATGGCGGACCCGAAGTGCTGAAGCGGGCCCGTCACGATTTGCCGCTGCTGCCCGGCGTCGTCGCGGCGCTGGATGCGCTGCAGGTGCTGGTGGATGGCATGGCCAATGTCGATGTGGGCGTCGACCTGGCCGACGTGGATGGCTACGGCTACCACTCCGGCATCAAGTTCGCGCTGTACGCCGAAGGCTGGCGCGATGCGCTGGTGCGCGGCGGCCGCTATGACGATGTCAGCCTGGCGTTCGGACGCGCGCGTCCGGCCACCGGCTTCAGTCTGGATTTACGCAAGCTGGCGGCGGGTTTGCCGCCGGCGGAACGGGCGCGTGCGGTTCGCGCGCCCTGGGGGCAAGCCCCCGCCCTGACCGAGGCGGTCCGCCGCCTGCGCCGGTCAGGGGAAATCGTCGTTCAGGTATTGCCCGGTCACGAGCAGGATCAGGACGAATTCGTTTGCGATCGCGAGCTGGCGCTGCAGGATGGCGCCTGGACGGTCAGAACGCTGTGACTAACTCCCTCTCGGCAACGAGAGGGCCGCGGGGAGATTTCCGGATTTCCCGAGAAACTCGATATTGATTCGTAACATGAGCAAGAACGTAGTCGTAATCGGCACCCAGTGGGGTGACGAGGGCAAGGGCAAGATCGTCGATTGGCTGGCGGAATCCGTCCAGGGCGTGGTCCGCTTCCAGGGCGGTCACAATGCCGGCCACACGCTGTGGATCAATGGCAAGAAGACGATTCTTCGCCTGATCCCGTCGGGCATCATGCATCCCGGCGTCACCTGCTTCATCGGCAACGGCGTGGTGTTGTCGCCGGAAGCCTTGCTCAAGGAAATCGAAGAGCTCGAGGCCGCCGGCCTGGACGTGCGTTCGCGTCTGCGCATCTCCGAGATCTGCCCGCTGATCCTGCCGTACCACGTGGCCGTCGACAAGGCCCGTGAGGCGCGCAAGGGCGATGGCAAGATCGGCACCACCGGTCGCGGCATCGGCCCGGCCTACGAAGACAAGGTCGCCCGCCGCGCCCTGCGCGTGCAGGACCTGTTCAACCCCGCGCTGTTCGACGAAAAGCTCGCCGAAGTGCTGGATTACCACAACTTCGTGCTGACCCAGTACCTGGGCGCCGAAGCCGTTTCGGCCAACGAAGTGCGTGATCAGGCCATGGCGCTGGCGCCGGCGATCGCCCCGATGGTCGCGGACGTCTCCAGCACGCTGTTCACCATGCAGCAGGAAGGCAAGCGCCTGCTGTTCGAAGGCGCGCAGGGCGCGCTGCTGGACGTCGACCACGGCACCTACCCGTACGTCACCAGCAGCAACTGCGTCGCTGGCGCCGCCTCGGCGGGCGCCGGCGTCGGTCCGCAGTCGCTGGACTACGTCCTGGGCATCACCAAGGCCTACACCACGCGCGTCGGCTCGGGCCCGTTCCCCACGGAACTGGTCGACGAGATCGGCACCCGCCTGGCCACCATCGGCAAGGAATTCGGTTCGGTCACCGGCCGTCCGCGCCGCTGCGGCTGGTTCGACGGCGCCGCGCTCAAGCGCTCGGTCCGCCTGAACGGCATCACCGGCCTGTGCATCACCAAGCTGGACGTGCTCGACGGCCTGGAAACCATCCAGCTGGGCGTGGGCTACCGTGTCAACGGCGAATTCCGCGACGTGCTGCCGTACGGTGCGCATGCCGTGGCGCAAGCCCAGCCGGTGCTGGAAGAACTGCCGGGCTGGAGCGAATCCACCGTCGGCATCACCGAGTACGACAAGCTGCCCGAGGCCGCCCGTCGCTACCTGGAGCGCGTGGCCGAAGTCTGCGGCGTGCCGATAGACCTGGTGTCGACCGGTCCCGACCGCAACGAAACCATTGTGCTGCGTCATCCCCTGAAGGGCTGACATCGGGTTATCATTCGCAAGGCCGCCGCCGGTCTCCTACCGGCGGCGGCCTTTTCGTATTTTCACGCAGGAGATCCTTGCCTATGAGCGCGCCAACCAGTGACGATAGCCATCTGTGGGTGACGTGGGACGACTACAACCGCTTGATCGAGCGCCTGGCCTTGCAGGTGCACCAGTCCGGTTGGGAGTTCGATAAGATTCTGTGCCTGGCGCGTGGTGGCATGCGCGTGGGCGACGTCATGTCCCGCATTTTTGATGTGCCGTTGGGCATTCTGGCGACCAGCAGCTACCGCGAAGCTGCGGGCACCAAGCAGGGCGATATGGATATCGCGCAGTTCATCACCATCACGCGCGGCACGCTGTCCGGGCGGGTGTTGCTGGTGGACGACATGGTGGATACCGGCAAGACGTTCATGAAGGTGTACGACCACCTCAAGAGCCAGTTCGCCGACATCACCGAATTGCGCAGCGCCGTGCTGTGGTGGAAGGGGCATTCCCAGGCGCAGCCCGACTATTACGTCGACAAGCTGCCGACCAACCCCTGGATCCACCAGCCGTTCGAGGATTACGACAGCCTGCGTCCGCACCAGCTGGAAGCCTGGATCCGCAAGGGTTCCAAGGGCTGAAGTCATACGGGGACGGATGGTCTGGCAATCCTGGCCGTCGATGCGCCGCATGATGGTGCGAGGGCAGGGCGCCAGACTGTTCCCCCGGTAGTCAAAATAGCCATGACCATGCTAGAATCGCTGGTTATCGCTAAACCGAACTTGGCTTGTTACTCTTTAGGTAGTCTTTGGGTAACGCAACCGGCCCTGGAGACTCTTGCCAGTCAGCAGCCAGCCGGCCCTAGAGCCAGCCGATTTTAGGACTTTAGCGCTGCAAGGCTCTTGGCGCTGGCGCCTGGAAGCAAGGAGTTCAGCGGGCAGGGAATCCTGTGCGCGGGGCTCTTGAACTCTTGGTCCGGACAGCATGCGCGATTACTATTGTCGCGTGCGTAGTCTGCGGCCTGAGCTTACAGGCGGTTCGCCGTCCGGAACCACGTGGCGTTGCTGGTAAGCAAGCCAGGTTTGTCATCAACTTTTGTTACCCTACAAGCAGGCCAATCACTTTATGCCTATCGTTCGACTGAAGGAAAACGAACCGTTTGAAGCCGCTCTGCGCCGCTTCAAGCGCACCATCGAAAAGACCGGTTTGCTCACCGAACTGCGTTCGCGCGAGTTCTATGAGAAGCCCACGGCCGAGCGCAAGCGCAAGCACGCCGCCGCTGTGAAGCGCCACTACAAGCGCATCCGTAGCCAGCAACTGCCCCCGCGCCTGTATTGATTTCTGATTCCAGAATCTATTGATTCCAGAATCATTCATCCAGGAATTACTCGCCCGGGTCGACGTCGTCGATGTAGTCGGGCGATACGTGCAGTTGCGAAAGGGTGGGGCCAACCTGCTTGGCCTGTGCCCCTTTCATAACGAAAAAAGTCCGTCGTTCACTGTCAGCCCCACCAAGCAGTTCTATCACTGCTTCGGTTGCGGAGCCCACGGCAGCGCCATCACCTTCCTGATGGAACACACGGGCGCCAGTTTCCCCGAAGCCGTGCGCACGCTCGCGGCTTCGGCGGGAATGACGGTCCCCGAAGAAAATCGCAGTCCGCGCCAGCAGCAGGAAACCGCGCGCCGCAAGGCCGAGGAGTCCCGCCATACGCAAGTGCTGGACGCCGCCCAGGCCCATTACCTGAAGCAGTTGCGCGCATCGCCCGCGGCGATCCGTTATCTGAAGCAACGTGGCCTGACCGGCGAGATCGCGGCGCATTTCGGCTTGGGCTGGTCCGGCACGGACCGGCACGGGCTGTCGCAGGTTTTTCCCAATTACGAAGATCCCACGCTGGTGGAATCAGGGCTTGTCATCGAATCCGAGGATGGCCGCCGCTACGACCGCTTCCGCGAACGGATCATGTTTCCGATCCGCAATGCGCGCGGCAGCCTGATCGGCTTTGGCGGCCGCATCATCGGCAAGGGCGAGCCCAAGTACCTGAATTCGCCGGAAACCCCGCTGTTTTCCAAGGGCCAGGAGCTGTACGGCCTGTGGGAAGCCCGCCAGGCGATCCGGCAGGAAGGGCAGGTCATCGTGGTCGAAGGCTACATGGACGTGGTCGGATTGGCGCAGCAAGGTATCGCCAACGCCGTCGCCACGCTGGGTACCGCGACCACGCCGGATCACGTCAAGAAGCTGCTGCGCACCAGCGACAAGGTGATTTTCAGTTTCGACGGCGACGGCGCGGGCCGCCGCGCCGCGTGGCGCGCCTTGCAGGCATGCCTGCCGGTGTTGCGCGACGACATCGCAATCCGCTTCCTGTTCCTGCCGAGCGAGCATGATCCCGATTCGTATGTGCGCGAACTGGGCGCCGAAGCCTTCCGCGCCTGCCTGGGCGAGGCGGTGGCGCTGTCGCGTTTCCTGCTGGACGAACTCGCATCGCGTCACAACATGGACGAGGCCGAAGGCCGCGCCAGCTGCCTGCATGAGGCCAAGCCCCTGCTGGCGTCGATTCCGGAATGCGCCTTGCGCGTGCAGATCGAGCGCGAGATGGCCAAGCTGGTGCAACTGACGCCCGAGGAAATGGCCCAGGTGCTGGCGCAGCAACCCGCCAAGCCGTTCGGCGCGCCGGCCAAGCCGGCGCCTGTCGAAGGGGGCGGGGGCGCCGCCGCGGCATTGCACGATGGCGCGCCCGCGGATGCCGGTTACGACTTCGGCGGCCATGACTTCCACGACATCCCGGCCGATGATGGCGAATACGTCGACTACGGCCAGTTTTCCTCGCCAGGCGGGGAGCAGGGCGGCGGCTGGAATGCCGGCGCGGGCAAGCAGGACTGGAAAGGCAAGGGCGATTGGAAGGGCAAAGGCGACTGGAAGGGCAAGGGTGACTGGAAGGGCGGCAAGGGCAACTGGAAGGGCAAGCGCGATGACGTTGGCGGTTTCGAAGGGCGCCGCACCATGCCGTCATTGGCCAAGCGTCTGTTGAGCCTGTTGCTGGCCCATCCCGAACTGGTGGACTCGATGGGGGACCAGCAGCTTGAAGTCATCGACCACGGCCCCCATCTAGGATTGGTAAGGGACCTGATCATGCTGGCCCAATCCAGCGGGGCGCGCCATGTCGGGGCCCTGTTGGAAGCCGCCGAGCCCGACTCCGATCTGGCGACGGTGCTCAAGGGGTTGCGGGTCGATATCCTGTCCCAGGAGGACCTGCCCGACCCGCAGACCGAGTGGGACGACGCGCTGCGGCGGATCGAATTCGATTCGGCCAAGGTGGAAATGGCCAAGCTGGCGGCATCTGGCCTGGCGACGGAAGAGGCGCGCAAGCGCTACCTGGAACTGTCGAGCCGCATGCTGGTGCTCAAGGGTGCCGGCATACGCTAAATGCGGTAAAATCAAGGGTTTTCCGCCGCGAAAGGTTGAAAAAGCGGTTGTGGCAAGAGCAGATGCGCAAGCGGCTGCAAGCAATTGGCGACGGTAGCGGTAGCTGTGACGCAGGCAACTGGGTCGGGCAACTGAGTCAGGCAACTGGGGCGGGCAACTGAGTCAGGCAACTGATACGGTCAGCTGAGAGGCGACTACAGCGTGGCCGCAGGAAGCGAAGTGACGGCAGGAAAAATGCGGCGCGCGGAATCTATTTGCGCCGCCTGAATCTAATAGTTTTAAGGTTTGACGAGCGGATCGGCCGAAGTTTTGGCGGATGGGCGGGGGCGGTACCGGATTGCCGGGAATCCCAGCCGATACGTGAAAAAAAGCGGATGAGTGCGTCAAATTTGTTACATAGTTAATTACTATAGCTGAGTGGTGAATCACGCAGTCCGGCGACGGTTATCTTCGCGTCGCGTCTGAGGTTTGGGTGCTGTGTCTATCCAGCTGCCAAGGGCAAGGCCCGACAGGCAAGCAACGCCTATTTATAGGCAGACAGCCCCCCTCGATGCCCGAAGTCCGTCGCGGGATGAAGCCATGCACGCCAGGCGCCCAGCCGGTCACGGACCGCAATGACGCCAGGCGGGCTCGCAAGAGCCGGTGCTGCGAACAACGCAGCCGCAGGGTTTCCGCCGATTCACCAGTTTTACCCGCATGGATGCCGCGATGGGCCTTTGCCCGGCGGCGGTTTCATGCGGTGCAACATGCCCGAACGGGTTGCGACGACCACGGAAGCGACTATGACCAAATCCACCGGCAAATCCTCCTCTGCAATTGATGCGACCGACACGCTGGCCACCAAGGCCAAGCGCGTCGTCAGCATGGCGGCGGAAAAAGCGCCCGCCAAGACGGCGGTGAAGGTCGCCAAGCCTGCCGCGAAGACGGCCGCCAAGAAGGCGGCCGCCAAGACGGCGGCGGCGGACAAGCCCGAGAAGGTGACCAAGGCCCGCGCCAAGAAGGCCGAGGACAAGCTCGCCGACCTGGTCGGCAGCGCGCGCCCGGCCCCCAGCGGCCGCCGCCCGGGCCGCCCGGCCAAGAATGCCAACAACGATTCCGACGGTTTCGACGACACCATGGACGGCGAAGGCGAAGTCCTGCCGGACCTGAAGCCGCCCAAGCGTGGCGGCAAGCGCGGCAAGGCCGATCCCAAGGACCTGATCGCCCGCGGCCCCGTCTCGGCCGAGGAATATGAAGCGCGCCGCAACCGCCTCAAGCAGCTCATCAAGCTGGGCAAGGACCGCGGCTACCTGACGTACGGCGAAATCAACGACCATCTGCCTGACGACCTGGTCGACGCCGAAGCCATCGACGGCATCATCAGCACGTTCAGCGACATGGGTATCGCGGTCTACGACCAGGCCCCCGACGCCGAAACGTTGCTGATGAGCGAAAACGCGCCGGTCGCGTCCAACGACGACGACGTCGAAGACGAAGCCGAAGCCGCGCTGACCACCGTGGATTCGGATTTCGGCCGCACTACCGACCCCGTGCGTATGTACATGCGCGAAATGGGCTCGGTGGAACTGCTGACGCGCGAAGGCGAAATCGAAATCGCCAAGCGCATCGAAGACGGCCTGAAGCACATGGTCATGGCCATCTCGGCCTGCCCGACCACCATCAACGAGATCCTCGCCCACGTCCTGCGCGTGCGTGAAGGCCAGGCGCAGATCGACGAAGTGGTCGACGGCCTGGTGGATCCGGAAGACGGCGAGGAATACGCGGGTGCCGGTGTCTCGGCCGACGAAGACGAGAGCGACGACGGCCCCGCCGGCGGCATGTCCAGCAAGCAGCTGGAAGACCTGCGCGTGAAGGCGCTGGCCAAGTTCGACGAGGTTGGCAAGCAGTTCGACAAGATGCGCCTGTCGTACGAGAAGGACGGCTACAAGTCGGACATCTACGTGCGCGCGCAGGAGTCGATCCAGAACGAACTGATGGGCATCCGCTTCACCGCCAAGATGGTCGAGAAGCTGGCCGACACGCTGCGCAACCAGGTGGAAGAAGTGCGCCAGCTCGAACGCGCCGTCCTGCACACGTGTGTGGACCGTGCCGGCATGCCGCGCACGCATTTCATCAAGGTGTTCCCGGGCAACGAAACCAACCTGCAGTGGGTCGTCGACGAAGTGGCTGCCGGCCATCCGTACGCCGAAACGCTGGAGCGCCAGATCCCCGCCGTGCAGGAACTGCAGCAGAAGCTGATCGACCTGCAGACCCGCGTGGTGCTGCCGCTCAAGGACCTGAAGGACGTCAACAAGCGCATGGCCACCGGCGAAGCCAAGGCCCGCAAGGCCAAGCGCGAAATGACCGAGGCCAACCTGCGCCTGGTGATCTCGATCGCCAAGAAGTACACGAACCGCGGCCTGCAGTTCCTGGACCTGATCCAGGAAGGCAACATCGGCCTGATGAAGGCCGTGGACAAGTTCGAGTACCGTCGCGGCTACAAGTTCTCGACCTACGCGACGTGGTGGATCCGTCAGGCCATCACGCGTTCCATCGCCGACCAGGCGCGCACCATCCGTATTCCGGTCCACATGATCGAAACGATCAACAAGATGAACCGGATCAGCCGCCAGATCCTGCAGGAAACCGGCGCCGAGCCGGATCCCGCGACCCTGGCGCAGAAGATGGACATGCCCGAGGACAAGATCCGCAAGATCCTGAAGATCGCCAAGGAGCCGATCTCCATGGAAACGCCGATCGGGGACGACGACGATTCGCACCTGGGCGATTTCATCGAGGACACCTCCACCCTGGCGCCTTCGGACGCGGCGCTGCATGGTTCCATGCGCGACGTGGTCAAGGAAGTGCTAGACTCTCTGACCCCGCGGGAAGCCAAGGTGCTGCGCATGCGTTTCGGTATCGAAATGAGCACCGACCAGACCCTGGAAGAAGTGGGCAAGCAGTTCGACGTCACGCGTGAGCGCATCCGCCAAATAGAGGCCAAAGCGCTGCGCAAGCTGCGTCACCCGAGCCGGGCCGACAAGCTGAAGAGCTTCCTGGAAGGGCAGTAAGTTTCCTGGGCCTCTAGCTCATGCCTGGTTAGAGCAGCGGACTCATAATCCGTTGGTGCCGAGTTCGACTCTCGGGGGGCCTACCAAAGAACAATGCGGGTCTCGGAGCAATCCGAGGCCCGCTTTGTTTTCCGTGATGCAGCGGCGGTCCACCGCGCCATGTCGACAGGCGCCCGCATGGCATCGGTTTATCGTCGGGTGGCGGTTTTTCTGGTCGAAGGCGCGCGAAAGACCTGCACGCAAAAGACCTGTATTTTCTGAGCGCTGATTCCCGGTCGGCACAGACCGGGCCGGCATGGGCGGCACGTAGGACAGCGCTGATGACGATGCCTCGCGCAATGCGAGGGCGGAGCGCCCGTCGTCATTCCCCTATGGCTTTCCCCTCAATTCTCCCGCCATCGGCGCTGTTGCGGCCGACAGGCCCGCGCGGCGCAAGAGGCCGTTCGGCTTCTGGTTCCAACCCTTGTTGTCTGGGTATTGCCCCTTTCGTGCCAGCGCATGCCGGCGGCGCCACCTTGGACAGGAGGGGAGGTGTGGAATCAGAATGTTACGAAATTAGCAAAGAAATTAACAATAGTTAAAGGCATCGCCTAATTCGTCCCCTTTTGCCTGTCTATATTCCTGACCGATAGCTAAATTTCACAAAATTGGCGTTTCAGTTGGTTTCGATGACCCGATAGCCTGCCGCGCAAGGATGCGCGACGGCCATCTTACCAAGCGCCGACCTGCGGATTCGAGATCCCGCTCATGCCGCCCCTGCCTGGGCGCCAACCGAGTCGGGCTGGTCCGGGGGCGGAGTTGCCACCGGGCGTCGCCAGTTGCGTCACGCTTTCCGGTCTTTTTATTTTCATGCAAATTCTGCACACGCTTTCTGGCTCGAACCTGGGTGGCTTGGAGTTCCGCGTCCTGGATCAGGCCCGCTGGCTGCGGGAGCAGGGCCACGCCGTGGCGATTGCCGCGCCGCCAGGAAGCGAAACCCTGAAGCTTGCGCGCAGTTGGGGATTGGCGACCATCGGCATGAACTTCCGTTCGCCGTATTCGTGGTCGGGCATGCTCAAGCTGCGCCGGCTCGTCAAGGATCTGCGCATCCAGGTCATCGATGCGCACGGCACGTCGGACGCCAAGGCGACCGCGCTATGCCGCGACCTGTGCTCGCTGGTACGGACCTGGCACTTCGCCCGCCCTCTGGGCACCTGCTGGCGGCGACGGCTGGAATGGCGCCTGGGCTGCCACCGTGTCATCACCACCAGCCAGGGGGGCGCCCAGGATATTGTCACGGCGGGCTTTGCCGCGCAGGACCGTATCAGTGTCGTTGGGGAGTGGGCCGACCATGGCTTTTTCGTGGGCGCGGACAAGCTGGAGCGGCGCCAGGCGGCCCGGCGCGAGTTGGGGCTGGATCCGGCCGCGTTCGTCGTCGCGACCATCGGCATGCTGCGTCCGGACAAACGCCAGGAGGACCTGCTGCGCGTGGTGCATCTGCTGCGCCAGCGCGGGTTGCCGGCGCACGCCCTGGTGGTGGGCATGCCGACACGCGGCACCATGGCGTATGGCCAGAAACTGCAAGAGCTGGTGGCGGAACTGGGAATCGGCGGGTGCGTGACATTCGCCGGACATCGCGAGGATATCGCCAGTGTCATCCATGCCGCCGACGCGGTGCTGGTGCCATCCGTCAACGAGGCCTGGTCCCGCGTCGTGCCAGAAGCCTATGCGGCGCGTTGTCCGGTGGTCGCCAGCGCGGTCGGGGGATTGCCGGAGATCGTTCACCCTGGCAGCACGGGTTGGCTGGCGCCGGTGGGTGACATCGCCGGTTTTGCCGAACGACTGGCGTGGATCTGGTCGCATCCGGAGCAGGCCGCCCGCATCGCAGAGCAGGCGCGGGCGTTCGCCGACCGTCACCTGGTACTGTCTCAGAAGATGGCCGAGACGTTGAGCGCTTACGAGGCCGCGATGGACGAGGCGAGGATGGTCAGGAGCGGGACGCTGGCAGCCTGACGCGATAACGACGTTCGGGAGTCTCGTGCGCGGCGGGAATCGGCCTTGCCGAGCCAGGCCGGTTGCCGACATGTCGACAACCGGTTTGTTTGTTTTCCCGCTCAGCGGCGTTGGCGATGCACCATGCGTCCGAAGCAACGCATCACCGCGGCCACCGTGGTGGCCTCGCGCCAATATTTGCGGCGCAGGGTCCGCAGGGGCAGCCACCACGGCTTGACGATGATGTTGTCGGCCCAGGCCGGCCGCCAGCGCGGCATATTGCGGGGGCGGTCGACGATGGTCACCGTCGGCAGGCCGCAACAGGAGGCCAGGTGGCCGATCCCGGAATCGGTGCCGATGAACCAGCCCGACTCGTAGACTTGCGCGGCGACACCGTCGATGGAGGGCGCTTCCACCAGGCCGGCATGGGCCTGCTCCAGCAGCGGGCGCCAGAACGCGCGTTCAGAGGGCGCCAGCACGAAGGTGGGTTCATAGCCCATGGCGCGCAGGCGACGGGCGACCAGGACGTATTTTCCCGGCGTCCAGCAGCGTTCCGCTTCGCTCGAGGTGGGGTGCAGGATTACGCGTTTGTCGTGCAGGCGGGCCTTGAAGCGCGCGGGCGCGCGCAGTCCGTTGTCGTCGCTCCATTCGGTCAGGCCGAAGGCGTCGACCGAGAACCGGCGGAATTCATCCAGGATGCCGTTGGGCGAGGCATGCCTGCGCGGCGCCGCCCGGATCTTGCCCCATTCCTTGGTGCTGAGAAAACGCCTGCAGACTCGGGTCAGGCCGTCGAATGGGCTGTCCGGGTCCATTTGCACGATGGTGTCGTATCCCGCCAGGCCGTCGATGTCCGCGGGTAGGGGCTGGATATCGAAGTCGGGAAACCATTCCCGCAAGGCGTGGCCGTGCACGCCATACACGGTGAGGTCGCGGCCGGCCTTGCGCAGATTGTTGGCCAGGGTCATTTGATATAACGTATCACCCAGCCGATTGGACAGGACCAACGCCAGTTTGCCGGTCTGGAAGGAATGAGCGGTGCTCACGTTCGATTCATCCTCGTGGTTTTTGCTGCGGAGGATAACCGATCGTATGCTTTTTCACGGTGGCCTTGCCGGATGGGTGCCAGCGGCGCCCGACGCACCGCGTGGAACAGAGCAGCCGTCTGCCGCTTCATCGTGGGGCGGGCCGAGCCAGCCAGTGGCGCATGGGCGTCGAATAATAGCGCGCCACCAATCCCCCCAGCATGGCCGACAGCAGGATCGCCAGCACGCTGGCCGCGGTCAGCGCGCCCGCCCGCCACCAGGTCGACACGACGCCGCCGGAATTGCGGCACGATGCGGCCGCCAGCAGCAGCACGGGGAACATGTGGGTGAGGTAGATCTCGTAACTGTTTTGCCCGGCCCAGCGCAGCGCGGCGGCGATGGCGTTGGGACGTGGCGCACGCCGCGGACGGCTCCAGCCTATCAGCAGGCAGGCCACGCCGATCTCCAGCAGCGTGACGTTCAGCCCCAGGCCCGTCAGGCCCAGCATGTGGGTGGTCTTGCGCAACAGGAACACCAGTGAGAACAGCGCGGTGCCGGCAAGCAGCAGCCTGCGGCCGTGCCGCGCGCAGCGGGCGGGGCAGGCGGCGTACAAGGCCGCGAGGCAGCCGGTGGCGATGCCGTCCATGCCGGACAGGTAGGCGTGGTCGGCCCAGATTTCGTTGGCGCTGAAGGCAGCCCGGGCGAAGGGACCCAGCCCCACGAACAGCAGCAGCGCCACGATCAGTGCGCGCCGGCCCGCCGCCAGCGCCAGCATGCAGATCAGCGGAAACGCCAGATAGAACGCCTCTTCGATGGACAGCGACCACAACACGTTCCAGGCCGCGGGCAGGTAGCCGACCTGGGCTTCCAGCCAATTCAGATGCAGCGCCAGCGCGCTGGCCGCAGCCCGGGCGAGGCTGGTGTTGTCGACGACGAAGCCGGGGACCTCGGCCCAGTGCAGGCCGGCCAGTATCAATACCAGCAAAGCCAGGCAGGGGTAGATGCGGGCGATCCGGCGTCGCAGGAACGGTTTCCAGGGGACGGCTTCCAGGCTGCCCCAGCGCTCGAGGGCTGCGCGCGTGATGAGAAAGCCCGAGATCACGAAAAAAATGATGACGCCGTAGTAGCCGCTGCGAAAGACGAGGTTGAAGAGGGCGGGCGGCAGCACTTTTCCCAGCAGGCTCTGTTCTTGCGGGATGTGGATCTGCACGTGCAGCAGCACGACGCACAGGATCGCCAGGCCACGCAGGGCGTCGATGGCGGGATTGCGGACGGCGGCGCCCTGCACGGGGCGCGAGGCCCTGGGCTGTGGGGCGTAGGCAAGCATAGGTCGTCAATCGAATCGGGCAACGAAAGACGCAATGCTAGCCATGGCCCTGTGAGGGGATTGGGCGACTGTGTATAGATTTTGTAATGCCGCCGGCGCGCCGGGTCCTGTCTGCGGGCCGCGCAATGGAAGAGCGCCCCAGCTCGCGATGAGTCTGAGGCGCTCCTGCCCGGCTTCGCACGCGATGGGTGTCAGACAGCCCGGCAACTTCAATCTACTGCCGCCCTGGGGCCTGGGCAATAGGGAAAACCCGATGGAAATTAAGGGGTTACAACATTTTTTTGGGCGTTGTCCTGGGCCGATGTCGACTCGGCCGGATGGTGCGATGTTTTGATCCAGCTCGGTATCCGCGAATTGTGGCGCTCTGCGGCAGCCTCGACACTGTGACCCTCATTCATCGCGAGCGGAGAACGGCAGTGTCGGGATATTTGCAGCGTCAGGCGGGGCAGGGCATGACGGAATACATCGTGATCGTGGCGCTGGTGGCGATTGCCGCCATCGCGGTCTATCAGCATTTTGGTCAGGTCGTGCGGGCGCAGACCGCGGCCATGGCGCGCGAACTCGCGGGCGAAGACGGCAGCGCGCAAACCCGTGCGGCGGCCGCGGCGGTCAAAAAGGCGGCGGGCCAGGTCTCAACGCGCACGCTCAAGTCCTTCGCCGGCAATGCCGTGGGCGACAAATGAATGCTCGAAAAGGCCGCCTGAAGTCCGAGGCACAGCGCGGCCAGGCGTTGGTATCGGGCCTGTTGCTGCTTGCCGTGGCCGTTGCGTCGCTGGCAATGCTGCATGGCGTGGGACGCGTGGTCGAGGCGCGGATGCGCCTGACGCACGCGGCGGACGCGGCCGCGTATAGCGGCGCGCTTGCGCAAGCCCGCCGATTGAATCTGCTGGCCTACGCAAACCGCACGCTGGTCGCCCACCAGGTCGCGATGGCACATCTGGTGACCCTGGAGGCATCGATGGCCTTCACGCGCACGCTTGCCGGGCAGCGCCGTCGCAACAACCCACCGGTGCGGCTGCTCGCCACGCTGTTCGGTCGCGACGTGGCGGCGGCCTATCGCGCGGCGCGCGCCGAGCCAGGCACCGCCGCGGGGTTGGCGCAAGCCTATGCCGAACACGATCGTGTCGTGCACCAGGTGCTTGCGGTCGGCATGGCCTCGGCCGTGGCCGATCTTCCGGCCACGCGCGCGCGGCTCATGCGGCTTGTGCTGCAAGACAACCATCCCACGGCGCCCGTGCCATCCATTCGCATGCTCAGCGATGGCTGGCCGGGATACCTCGAGCGGCGCGATGCCATGGGCCACGCTGGCTTGCGTTCCGCTGTCGAGCAGGCTGTGCAGCGCTATGACTTTGTCGGGCGCCGCGACGGTACGCGCCGCAACGCCGTGCGGGCTGTCGCGCATTGCCCACAAGGACACCACACCTTGCGCCGCCGGGGCGCGACCTGGTTGGGAGCGGACGGACGCTGGGGCGCGGTGGATACGCAGTCGTTCCATTCGCTGCGCTTCAACCGTTGGGCGGGATGCTATCTGCGCGAGTACGCGATGGGCTGGGGTGCGGTGCTGGGCGACGGTTCCAGGGCTCCGTCCGACCTGGAGCACGTCGAGAATCCCCCGGCGGATTTCATTGCACAGGACTTCTGGCGTTGGGTACGGCAGTCCACCACATGGGACCTGCACGACGGCACGGGCACGCCGCTGGCCAATTCCTACGCGGTGGCGCAGGGGCAGCGCTGGCCTGGCCAGGGTTTGCCGGATTACTACGAGCTGGCCCACTGCTGCCAGACGGCGCCGCTGCGGTTTGCGGTGGCGGTCAAGCTCGACCGCAACACGGCGCCAAAGACGGCGATCCTGGGCGGTCTGCTCCTGCCTGGCGCCGATGCGGCATTGACGGTTACGAGCGCCGCCGAGACGTTCTTCGCGCGGCCACAGGCGCGTGCTGACGGGCACACCGAGCTGGCCACGTTGTTTCGCCCGTATTGGCAGGCGCGGTTGTCGCCCGTGACATCCGCGGAAGCGCTGCTGGCCAGGGCTGCGCCATGATGAGCGCTCGCCACCGGCAGCAAGGCCAGGCCATGGCTGAAGCGCTGCTTGTCCTGCCCGGGCTGGCCCTGGTTCTCCTGGCAATCGGCTGGTTGGGGCGGCTGCAGTTTTCCGCGCAAATGCTGCTCCAGGCCAGTCGCATGACCGCGATGGCGAGTGCGGCAGGCGCGCCGAATCCCGGTCAATCCGGATTCCGGGTGCAGCTGGAACATGTCCCATTGCATTCCGGCGCGGATGGCTTCAACCATACCCTGCCGCAAGCGGAGTGGCTCGGCGGAGAGGCGCGGCTGGTGTCCGCGACGGCCCGCGGCGCTGTGACCGGTGCAGGTCCCTGGAGCGTCATGACACTGCAGCGCCGCACAAGCGTTGCCTTGGGGGCCGGGCATGCGTCCAATGACGCGGACGCGGGCCGTCGCATCGCGGCGGCGACGACGACATGGAGACAGTTTGCTGATCGCTCACAGGCTGTCGCGCGCGCGGCCGGGCCGGTGGCTGCCGCTACCGATGCACCATGGCGCCGGGCGCCGCTTGCGCTGGACTGGCTGTCGGCATGGGCGGATGTGGTGCCGGCCGACAGGCTGCTGCCCGTCGCGGGGGCCGGCCAATGATCACGCATGCCCACTTCGTCGTTTGGCGCGGCGTCCGCCGTGGGGGCGCGCGTACGGTCGTCGTGGCGGGGTTGGCGGCCCTTGCTGCATTGGCCCTGGCGCTGGGGACGACGGCCCTGGCGACGACGCCGGCCGACGCGTTGCCGTCCGCATCAGGGCCTGCGTCCTTGGCGGACCTGCGTTTTCCTCCTGGCTCGCGGGTCGAATCCGTGGCCGAGCGCATGTGGTTGCACGGCATGCCGGTACAGGTGTGGGTATTTGACGCCCCGGTCGACGTTGCGACGCTGATCCAGGCCCTGTCGCGGCAACAGCCGGCGCTGGAAGATCTGCGGATCATGCCCGGGTTCGCCATCCTGTCGGGCCGCGTTGGCGAGGCCTATTGGGTGCTGCGGCTCACCAGTCCCACCGCGGGTCGCAGCGTTGGCAGCATGTCGTCGCTGTCGGCCTTGGCCACGTCGGCATCCCCGCCGCCCGCATGGCTGCCATCCGGGGCGCGGCTCCGGCTGGATTTCGCCGTTGCCCAAGCGGATCGCGTGTTGTCCGAATCCATCTGGCAGTACCAGCTGTCGCCGTCGCGCCTGGCGCCGTTGCTGCGGCGTGGCCTGGCGCGCGACGGCTGGCGCGATATCGAAGCGGGGCCGGGAGACGGCGGCTGGCAGTCATGGCAGCGCCGACAGGAACGGCTGCAATGGCTATTGGTGCCGCTCGAATCGGGAAGTGGCATCTGGATCCGGAGATCGACACCATGATGCGCTTGCTCGGATGGGGGTTGCGCGCCTTGCGCAAGATGGCGGTTCCCTTGTTGGCCCTCGCCGCCGGGTTGGTGGCGGCCTGGGCGGTTCGCGAACACGTGCGGCAGCGGGTCGATACCTTGGCGGGCGAGCACCGCGAGGCCATGGTCAGTCGATTAGTGGCGGCGCGCGATTTGCCGGCCGGCACCGAGCTGACGCCAGCGCATCTGGCGATACGCGACATCCCGGCGCAGTGGGCCCCGGCCGCCAGCATCGAGCCACGCGATGGCGACAGCGTCCTGGGGACCCGCCTGGGGGTGGCGCTGGCCCAGGGAGATCCGGTGCTGAGCGGGTGCCTGGCTCGCACCGACAGCGCTTCGCCGCCGGCACTGGCGGCACGGCTCGATCCCGGCCAGCGGGCCTTGCAGGTTCCGGTCGCCGATCTGGGAACCGTGGCGGATCTGTTGCGGGTGGGGGACCTCGTCGATATCTATGTCTCGTTCCCGCATCGGGGCCGCGAGGTGACCACGCCGCTATTGCAGGGCGTGCGCGTCCTGGCCGTGCCCGATGCCAGCGGCGGAACCGGTCCGGCGCAGGTCACGCTGGCCGCCACGCCGAACCAGGCCATGCGATATCTCGCAGCGCGGCGGGCCGGTACGCTGACCGGCTTGGTGCGCAATCGCGCCGATACGGCCAGGATTCCGGAGGACCCGCCCCGCGACCTGGCGTCGTTGATCGGGCTGGCTCCCGAGTCGTCCCGCGAACCGGCCGTGGTCATCCTGTATGGCGACCGGCCAGGTCTGTCGGCAAGCGCGCCTGGCACGGTCTTGGCGGATTTTGAGTCGGAGCATCCATGAACATCAGATCCTTTGCGGTCCTGGCCACGTTATGCCTTGGGTTGGCCGCCAGATCGGCCTGGCCGGCAGGCCAGACACTCGAAATGCAGGTGGGGGAGAGCCGCGTGCTGGCGGAGTCCGGAGTGACACGCGTGGCCATCGGCGACAGCCAGGTGCTCAGTGCCATCGCCACCGACAGCCGCGAGGTCGTGGTCTTTGCGCGCACCGAGGGCGTGTCGTCGATACAGGTCTGGGCCGATGGCGGCGTGCAGGCCTACGACGTGCATGTCGCGGCGGCCGGTGTCACGCGCCTGCGCGCCGAGGTCGATGCCTTGCTGGCACGCATCCCGGGGGCCCGCAGCTCCCTGGTCGGTGGCCGTGTCGTCGTCGAGGGGGATGACCTTTCCGATGACGACCACGCCCGTATCGCGGCGTTGGCGGAACACTACCCCGAGGTCATGGACTTCACCGGCAGGGTGGGGTGGGACAGCATGGTGCAGCTGGATGTGCAGGTGGTGGAAATGCCGCGCTCCAGATTGCGCGAGATCGGCGTGCGCTGGGAAGGCCTGACGCAAGGCGGCGTCAACGCCGGATTGGCGTGGGATGCCGGTTCCCTGGGCCGGATGGCGCGGCCGGGTGAGGCGGTGATCGACACGCCCGCGCCGGTGTCGTCGGTCGCGGGCTATTTCGGCGTGAATGCGCTGTTGTCGGCACGTATCGCCGCGTTGGCGCAAAGCGGCGAGGCCGTCATGCTGGCACAGCCGCAACTGCTGGCGCGCAGCGGCGCCAGCGCGACGTTCCTGGCGGGAGGCGAAGTGCCTTACGTCTCCACCGATTCGCGCGGCAATCCCACCACCTTGTTCAAGCCCTATGGCGTGTCCCTGCGGATCACTCCCCGCATCGATCGCAATGGCGTCATCCGTTCGCTGATCGAGGTCGAAGCCAGCTCGGTGGACATGGCGTTGACCGGCGCGAGCGGACCTGCGCTGCGGACCCGCCGCGCCTCGACCGAGTTCAATGTCCGCTCCGGCGACACATTGGTCATCGGCGGATTCCTGTCTCGCGAACGCGCCGACGACAGCAGCGGCCTGCCCGGCTTGAAAGACATTCCGATCCTTGGCGCCCTGTTTGCCTCGCGACGCTATCAGTTGCGCGAGACCGAGCTGGCCATTTTCGTTACGCCCCGGATCGTATCGCGCAACGAGCCAGCCATGACGGATCGCGTACGGCGTGGACGCGACGTGATCCGCGCTGCCTTTCCCGAACCGTCGCGATTGGGCACGGAGGTTCCCGTGATGGCGGGGTGGAATATCCATGGGGGGAAGGGCTCGCAATGGGCCGGCACCGCCCGCGAACCGGCCCCGGCCAATCAGGAGTAGCACCATGCTTGAAATCGACATGACCTTTGACGACGGTGCCACGCGCAAGATCAGGGCCGCGGCTCCGGCGCTGATCGGCCGCGGCGCCCATTGCGGCGTGCGTATCGCCAACTGGCGAGTGGGCCGGCAGCACGCGCGGCTGCGGCAAGAGGCCTCGGCCGTTGTGCTCGAGGACCTTGGCGCCCTGGGCGGTGTATTCGTCAATGGTTTGCGCGTGGCGCACCATGCGCCGGTACTGCCGCAGGATGAAATCCTGATCGGGCCGTGCCGCCTGCGGGTGCAATTCGTGAAGGCGGACGCGCGCGGCCACGCGCTCGCCCGGATTCATCCGCCTGTACCCTTGCCGTCGATGCCGGCCCGGATCCCGGATTCGACGCGATCCTCGCTGCCGTCGCTCGACCTGCGTCGCCGGCTGCATGCCGCCTTGCTGGGAGCGCTGGACCTGCGCCGTCGCGATGTGTCGGGCATGAGCGACGCCACGCTGCGCGCCGAAGCCGCGCGCCTGCTGGCACAGATCGTGGCCGATGAGGATGTGTCGGCGCCAGGGGTGGACCGGGCAGCCTTGTGCCGTGAGGTGCTGGACGAGGCTGTCGGGCTGGGGCCGCTGGAGCCTCTGCTGGCGGCGCCGGACATCACCGAGATCATGGTCAACCGGCACGATGAGATCTACGTCGAGCGCGAGGGCCGGCTCTGGCGTCACGCGGCCGCGTTTACCGGCGAGCAGTCCGTGCGCCGTGTCATCGAGCGCATCGTGACGCCGCTGGGGCGTCGCATCGACGAAAGCTCGCCCATGGTGGACGCCCGGCTGCCCGACGGGGCGCGGGTGCATGCCGTCATCCCTCCGGTCGCGCTCAAGGGCGCCAGCCTGACCATTCGCAAGTTTCCGCGCAGCCGGCCGGACATGCCGGCCCTGCTTGCCGCGGGAGCGCTCAGCGATGCCATGGCGCGGTTCCTGGCCCGTTGCGTGCGGCTGCGCAAGAACCTGCTGGTCTCGGGAGGCACGGGTTCTGGCAAGACCACGCTGTTGAACGTCCTGTCCAACGAGATCCCCGAGGGTGAGCGCGTCGTCACCATCGAGGACGCCGCGGAGCTGCGTTTGAATCACGCGCATCTGGTGGCCCTGGAAGCCCGTCCTCCCAACCAGGAGGGCCGGGGGCGCGTCGATATCCGCGAATTGGTTCGCAATGCCCTGCGGATGCGGCCGGACCGGATCGTGGTGGGTGAGTGCCGCGGGGCAGAGGCGTTCGACATGCTGACCGCCATGAACAGCGGACACGAAGGTTCCCTGACCACATTGCACGCCAATTCGTCGCGCGACGCGCTGGCGCGCCTGGAATCGATGGTCCTGATGGCGGGACTGGATCTGCCATTGACGGCGGTGCGTGAGCAGATCGCGGCGAGCATCGACATCATCGTGCAACTGGCACGCCAGCCCGACGGACGCCGGGTGGTGCTTTCGATCGCGGAAGTCACCGGCATGGAGAGCGGCCGGATTCAGCTGCAGGATCTATTCCGGCACGAGCGCGCCGGCGGATTCAGCGGCTGCGGCACGATACCCAGTTTTGCGCCGGAATGGCAGCAGGCGGGGGCGGGCTTGGACATGGCCTGGTTTGCGGCCGGACAGGCCGGCACGGCCTCGGATGGCCTGGCGGCCTCGCCATGATGTGGCTGGCGGCGGCGGGAGCGATGATCTGCGTCACGACATTGGCGTGGTGGGCGACGCGCCGGCTGGCGCCAGCCTTGCGGCGCTACCGCGAGCGCTACACGCGGGATGCGGGCCTGCGGTTCACGGAACTGTTCCTGTTCGTCGAACCCACCAGGCTCTGGGCCTGCGCGGTGACGTTGGCGCTGCTGGCGGCAATGTCGGCCTTCGCGCTCACGGCGAGCGGCATGGCCGCCGTTGGAACGGGCGTGGCGGCATTGCGGGCGCCGGCCATGCTGGCGGGCCTGTTGCGACGTCGGCGGGTGCGGCGCTTCGAACAGCAATTGCCCATGGCCTTGCTGATGCTGGCGTCGGCCTTGCGGGCAGGTGTCGCCTTGATGCCCGCTTTGCGGCAAGTGGTGGCGCAGGGCGGGGCGCCGCTGGCACAGGAGTTTGGCTTGATGCTGCGGGAACAGCGGCTCGGCGTGCCGTGGGACGAGGTCCTGGCGCGCCTGAACACGAGAATGACGGCCGAATCCACAACCCTGATGGTGGCGGCCATGCGCACCGCCGCGCAGACCGGTGGCAACCTGGCCGAAGCGCTCGACAGCATCGCGCAGACATTGTTTGCCAGGCTGCAGTTGCAGGCCAGGCTGCGGACCTTGACCGCGCAGGGGCGCATGCAGGCCTGGATCGTGGGCGCGTTGCCGGTGCTGCTGCTGATCGCGCTGGATCGCCTCGAGCCGGACATCATGATGCCGCTCTGGCACACGCCTGCCGGGTGGACGGTGCTGGCCGTGCTGGGCGGACTCCAGACCGCGGGCGTGCTGCTGATCCGGCGCATCGTCCGGATCGATATTTGAAGCGGGAGGCGCCATGTGGCTGTATTTTGGAATGATCACGGCGGGGCTGGGAGCGGGCTGGGGGACATGGCGTGTCCTGCGTCCTGCCATTCGGGGCGGCCCCCGCCCGAATCCCGACCTCGCTCCCGTTCCCGGTGCCGTGCCGTGGTGGTGGCGTCTGGCCTGGCCCTGGCTCACGGGTGTCGCGCCGGCGTTGGACCGGTTCTGCCCGAGGCGCTGGCGCGCTTGGCTGAGCGGGGCGCTGATGCGGGCGGGATTGCCGCCGCAAGTCAGGGAGGGGCATGTCCTGGCCCTGAGCGTCGCCGCATTGATCGGCGGTGTCGGGTTGGTGGGGGTGGTTTACCTGTTGCTGCGGCAGCCGGTGGCGGGCATGGTGGCTGACATAGGGATGCAGGCGCAGTGGATGCAGACGCCATGGACGCCGATGCCGCCCGCGGCGAGCGGACCGGCCTGGGCGATGGCGGGCGGGGCCGTCGCTTTCACGGCGGCGCTGCTGCCGTTCGCATGGCTGCGGGCCCAGGGCGTGGCACGGCGCCGTGCGATCGAACGCGGCCTGCCGTTCATGCTTGACATGATGACGCTGTGCGTCGAGGCGGGGCTCGGCGCGCATGCAGCGTTGCAGGCGGCCGCCGCGAATGGTCCACCCGGACCGTTGCGTGACGCGTTGGCCGGCGCGCTGGCGCAGGTCCGTGCCGGAGTCCCCCGGGCGGCAGCCATCCAGGCCATGGCGGATCGTTGCGGCAGCCCGCTGGTTCATCGTTGGGCCACGGCCCTGGCGCACGCGGACGCGCTGGGGATCAGCCTGGGGCCTTTGCTGCGGGCGCAGGCAGCCCAATGCCGCAGCGAGCGTCACATGCGAGCCGAGCGGCTCGCGATGCAGGCTCCGGTCAAGATGCTTTTGCCGTTGATCGGCTGCATTTTTCCCTGCACGTTCCTGGTGCTGGCGTTTCCCATCGCGGTCCAGCTGTCCAGGGGGCTGGGATGAACGACCATCGACGCTTGCCGCAGGCACGGCTCAGGCTGCTGCGGGTCAATGGTTGGATGGGACGGATGCGGGGGTTGCTGTGCCGTCGAGCGCCAGGGCCGAGATCGGGGATCCTGCTGCGCCCTTGCCGGGCGGTGCACACCTTCGGTATGCGGCACGCCATTGACGTGGCGTTCGTGTCGCGTGGCGGGCGCGTGGTGAAGGTGCGCAGGGCGTTGCCGCCCCGCCGGATCGCGTCATGCCTGGGCGCCGTGGCCGTTGTCGAGGTTCGGGCTGGAACCATTGATGCCGAACACGGAGGTGTACGACGGATAGAAGCTGCAATAGAACACGCCTGCCGCGGCGATCGTGAATGGGATCTGCAGGGTGCTGGCCAGTTGCGGCGAAAGCCCGATGGCGATCAGCAGCCCCGAGCACAGGTCCAGGAACAGCGCGATCAGGACCCACGTGGCCGCGTAGACCAGGAAGGCCCATTTGTTGCGCCAGCAAGCGATGCCCGAGAAAAACAGCGCCTGGGTCAGGCGCAGACCGTGCCAGGCCACCAGGACCGGCGCATACCAGAACAGCGCCGCGATCACGATATAGACGATCGTGAAAATGATGAGCGGCGCGCGCATCGCCATCAGGATGGGTTCCATGCTGTTCTCGATGGAGGCGATGCGCATGCCTTCGGCGAACGCCGACGAGAACGGCAGGAACGTGGCCAGTCCGGCCGTCAGGCTCACGGCGGCATACAGCAGGCCCATCAGGAACAATTTGCGAAGCACCCCGGGCTGCTTCAAGGGCTTGGCCCACATCGAAGGCAGCATGACGCGATCCGCCTCGACGTGCTTGCAGGCAGCCAGGCTCATCAGGGTGACCGACGGCATCAGCGCGATGAACAGGATCGGGCCGACGATCTGCGCGGCGAAGGCGAAAATCACCAGAAGGCTGTTGACCAGCGCCCAGGTGTACATGGCCAAGGGTTGCTTGCGGAACAGACGGAAGCCGTCTCGAACCCATTGCCAGCCGGAAGACGCGGGTAGGAATGCTGCTTGCATGGCTCTCTTGGGGGTGATCTCTCAATAAGGGACGTGCTACCCCCAATTATGGGGGGCGTAACGATTACGGCAATACCGGCAGGCCCGGGCGGTGGCGCGCCTGCAACACTCTTTCGAAATGTCGGGGGTCGTGCGGCTTGAGCGTCTGGGCCGGGCGCGGCAGGAAAAAATCGTACAGGCGCGATAGCCAGAAGCGCAGGGCGGCGGCGCGCAGCATCAGCGGCCAGGCTTCACGCTCTGCGTCGGTGAACGGCCGCACGCGGGCGTAGGCGTCCAGCCAGGAGTCGACCAGCTCGGGGATGAATTCACCGGTATCGCGCTCGATGCACCAGTCGTTGACGCTGACGGCGACGTCGAACAGCCAGGTGTCGCAACCCGCGAAATAGAAATCGATGATGCCGCCCATGAGCGGGTTTTCGAAGGTGCCGGCGAACAGCACGTTGTCGCGGAACAGGTCGCAATGGGCGGGGCCGGCGGGCAGCGTCCGCCAGGACGGGGTGGCCGCGGCGGCCTGCTGGGCGGCCAGTTCCGATTGCAGCAACTGCGCCTGGCCAGGATCCAGGAAGGGCAGGACCTTGGGCGCCGTCTCGATCCACCAGGAAAGACCGCGCAGATTGGGCTGCTGGATCGGGAAGTCGCGCGCCGCCACATGGGCGCGGGCCAGCGTGGCGCCGGCCAGGGCGCAATGGGCCGCGCCCGGCGCCGGCTCGTAGCCGCCGGGCAGGCGCGAAACAATGGCGCAAGGCTTGCCGTGCAGCGTGGTCAGGCGGGTGCCGTCGCGCAGGGTCTGCGGCTGTGGCACCGGAATGCCGCGGCTGGCCAGGTGGTACATCAGCTCGATATAGAACGGCAATTGCGCGTGCGTCAGCACTTCGAACAGCGTCAGCACGTACTCGCCACGGCTGGTGTGCAGGAAGTAATTGGTGTTTTCGATGCCCGCCGTGATCCCTCGTAGCGAGACAAACTCGCCCAGGTCGAAATGCGCCAGCAGGGCGCGCGCGTCGTCATCGGATACGGGGGTGAAAACGGCCATTGATGTCAGGAAAATAGGGGTTAACGAACGCGGGTGACGGACGCCTGGACATGCGTGCACGCGGCGGCGGCGCAATTTTAGACCACATGGCCGGCAGGGTCTGGCGGCCCGCCCGCGGGACCCGCCCGGCAGAATCGCGCCAAGCACCGTAAAATACCGCATCCCCTTGTTTTGCTGAGTGATTCTTGGACTCCCCCGACTGGCGGCTGTGCGTCGCCCCGATGATCGACGTGACCGACCGGCATTGCCGCTATTTCCACCGGCTGCTGGCGCCGCGCGCGCGTCTGTACACCGAAATGATCACCACCGGCGCGCTGCTGTATGGCAACGTGGCGCGCCATCTCGATTTCGACGAAGCCGAGCACCCTGTCGCGTTGCAGCTGGGTGGCAGCGAACCGGACGCGCTGGCGCAGTCGGCCAGGCTGGGACAGCAATGGGGTTACGACGAAATCAACCTCAACTGCGGCTGCCCGTCGGAACGGGTGCAGAAGGGCGCATTCGGGGCCTGCCTGATGGCGGAGCCGGACCTGGTGGCCGATTGCATCAAGGCGATGCAGGACGCGGTCGACATCCCGGTGACGGTCAAGCATCGCCTGGGGCTGGACTATGACGAGTCGTACGCCTTCGTGCGTGACTTCGTCGGCAAGATCTACGACACCGGCTGCCGGGTGTTCATCGCCCACGCGCGCAATGCGGTCCTCAAGGGCCTGTCGCCCAAGGACAACCGCGAGATCCCGCCGCTGCGCTATGACGTGGTCAGCCAGCTCAAGCGGGATTTCCCGGACTGCGTGTTCGTGCTGAATGGCGGATTGGCCGATGCCGCGCAATCGGTGCGCGCGGCGGCCGACTTCGATGGCGTCATGCTGGGCCGCGCGGCGTGGCACACGCCGCGGGTGCTGTCGGAAGTGTCGCTGCAATTGTGGCCGTCGGTGCGCCTGCCCGGCGATGCCCAGGTGGTCGATGCGATGATGGAATACGCCGCGCGCCAGGTGGCGCAGGGCGTGCCGCTGCGGGTGATGACCCGGCCGATGCTGGGACTGGTGAACGGCCAGTCGGGCGCGCGGCGCTGGCGCCGCATGTTGTCGGATCCGGCGCTGCTGGCCGCCAATGACCCCGCGCTGATCTATGACGCCTGGCGCAGCCAGCGGCATGTGCCGCCCGAACGCGACGGCGCTTCGTTGACGGCCGCTCCCGCGAGCGCCTGAGCATCCATCGGAACGGCTTGAACGCAAAAACGCCCGGACGGCCGCGAGGCCGCCCGGGCGTTTTTGCGCATATCCCGTGCAGGCCGGCGGACCAGGCCGCCGCCAGGCGATCGCCGATGGCTCAGGATTGGGTCGATTCCGCGCTTTCCGCGGGCCAGTCGCGGATATAGGCCTTGAGCATGTTGTTTTCGAACTGCTGTGCGGCCACGATGGCCTGGGCCATGTCGTAGAACGAAATCACGCCCATCAGCGTCGGGCCGTCCATGACGGGGATGTAGCGCGCATGCTTTTCGAGCATCAGGCGCTGCACTTCGTCGGCGCTGGTATTGGGCGATACGCTGACCGGCGCGTCGTCCATGATGGAACGGATGGTGGTTTCGCCCGCGCCGCCGTGCGCATGCATGTGGCGGATGATCTCGCGGAACGTCAGCATGCCTACCAGCGTGCCGAATTCCATGATGACGAGCGAGCCGATATCCTGCTCGCTCATGGTTTGCACGGCCTGGGACACGGGCATGTCCGGCGATGCGGTGTAAAGCGTGTCTCCCTTGACGCGCAGAATTTCGCTGACCTTCAACATCGGTTTCTCCTGGGCGGATGACGCCCTGATTGCTATTTCTTGTTCGCTTCCAGCTGCAATACCGGGGCGACGTCATTTCCGGTATTTTGCGCTTCTCTGCAGAGTTCTTCCAGCACGGGCGCATTTTCCCGGGAAATCACCGCCGCGGCGACCCGCAGGATTTCGGCGTCGTTGCGCACCCGGGGTTGACCGCGATCCAGCAGGAAACGGTCGACCACCGGCGCCAGCGACGTCTCGCGGGCATCGCAGGTCAGCACCCAGAGATGGTCGGGGCTGCGGGTGGCCAGGCCCATGTCGCCGAGCGTTTCAAGGACGTCGTTCAGTTCGTCCTGGTGCAGTTTCAGGCGGGAGGCGAGCACATTGGCGGGCAGGCCGGGCGGGGTGAGGGACTGCGCCCGGCGCAGCGCGCGCAGGACATCGAGTGCGTCGACGAACGGGGCGCCGGGGTAGCGGTTGAACTCCCAGCGGCCCAGCCGGATTAGCGGCGCGCTGGCCGCCAGGGTGGCGCCCAGCAGCACCGCCAGCCAGGACAGGTAGATCCACAAAAGGAAGATCGGCAGCGTGGCGAAGGCGCCGTAGATGACGGTATAGGTGGGGAAGCGCGTCAGATAGTAGGCGAACGCCGATTTCATGACCTCCAGCGCGACCGCGGTGACGCAGCCGCCGATGAGCGCGTCGCGCCACAGCACCTGCCGGTTCGGCACCACCACGAACAGGGCGGCAAAGCCCAGGCCGGTCAATACCAGCGGAATGAACGAGATGGCGACGCTGACCACTTCGGGCACGTCGCGCACCAACCCCAGCGATTCGCGGGCCACGAACGACGTGGCCCACAGGCTGGCGCCGGCCACCACCGGGCCCAGGGTGATGACCGCCCAGTAGACCAGGGCGCGCTGCGGCAGCGGACGCTGCCGCGTGACATGCCAGATGTCGTTGAAGGCTTTGTCGATGGTCATGATCAGCAGCAGCGACGTGACCAGCAGGAAGCCGCCGCCGATCGCGGTCAGGCGCGAGGCCTGGCGGGCGAACTGGTTCAGGTAGTCCATGATGTTGTCCGAAACGGACGGTGGCATCAGGCTATTGGTCAGGAAGTCCTCGAGCGCGACCCGGAATTCCTGGAATACGGGGAACGCGGTGAACAGCGACAGCACCACGGCCAGCATCGGCACGATTGCCAGCACCGTGGTGAAGGTGAGGCTGGACGCGACCTGCAGCAGCTTTTCCTCGTCGGCGCGCTGCGCGGTGAAGACAAAAGCGCGTCCGACCCGCGCGGCCCACGATGCGCGCGGGGGCAGGGGCTGGGTGGCCGCCGGCGCGGCGGCGGCAGGCTCGGCGGGGCGGTTCATCAGGCGATAATAGCAGCATGAACCCTGAACTCAACCCTCGCTTGCGCCTGGCGGCCTCGGTGTCGCTGTTCGCCCTGATCGTGCTGTGCGTCACCTGGGAGACGCTGGTGGCGCCGCTGCGCCCGGGGGGCTCCTGGATGCTGCTCAAGGCCTTGCCGCTGGCGCTGCCGCTGCGCGGCATCGTGCGCGGCAATCTCTACACCTACCAGTGGGCTGCGATGTTGTCGCTGCTGTACCTGATGGAGGGGGCGGTGCGCGCCATGTCGGACCCGGCGCCGCTGTCGGTGCTGATGGCGTGGGGCGAGATCGCGCTGTCGACGATTTTCTTCTTCAGCGCCATTTTCTATGTGCGGCCGGCCAAGCGGGCCGCCAGGAGGCAACGCGCGTGAACGTCCATTCCCTGTCCGACCTGCGGGCCGTCAACTCGTTTGCCGCATTGCCGGCCGCGTTCTACACCCGCCTGGCGCCCCAGCCGCTGAACCAGCCGCGCCTGCTGCATGCCAATGCGGATGCGGCGGCATTGATCGGGCTGGACCCGTCGGCGCTGCGGACGCCGGAATTCCTGCGGGTGTTTTCAGGCGCCGAGCCGTTGCCCGGCGGCGATACGCTGGCCGCGGTCTACAGCGGCCATCAGTTCGGCGTCTGGGCAGGGCAACTGGGCGATGGCCGCGCCCATTTGCTGGGCGAAATCCAGGGACCGGGCGGCGCCTGGGAGCTGCAGCTCAAGGGGTCGGGCCTGACGCCTTATTCACGCATGGGCGACGGCCGCGCCGTGCTGCGCTCGTCGGTGCGCGAATACCTGGCGAGCGAGGCCATGCACGGCCTGGGCATACCGACCACCCGCGCACTGGCGCTGGTCGCCTCGGAGGATCCGGTGTGGCGCGAAACCGTGGAAACCGCCGCCATCGTGACGCGCATGTCGCCCAGCTTCGTGCGCTTCGGTTCATTCGAACACTGGTCCTCGCGCCGCCAGCCGGACATGCTCAGGACGCTGGCCGACTACGTGATCGACCGCTATTACCCCGAATGCCGGGCCGCGCCGGCCGGTGAACCCCAGGACGAGGCCGCGCCCTATGTGGGGCTGCTGCGCGAAGTCACCCGGCGCACCGCGCTGCTGATGGCGGATTGGCAGGCCGTGGGGTTCTGCCACGGGGTCATGAACACCGACAACATGTCGATCCTGGGCCTGACCCTCGACTATGGTCCCTACGGCTTCATGGACGGATTCCGGTTGGGCCATGTCTGCAACCATTCCGATTCGGAAGGCCGTTATTCCTGGAATCGGCAGCCTTCCGTGGCCCTGTGGAATCTCTACCGGCTGGGGGGCAGCCTGCACACGCTGTCCCCGGACGTCGACGGTCTGCGCGCCGTGCTGGACGAATTCGAAGGCGTGTTCACGCGCGCTTTCCATGACCGCATGGGCGCCAAGATGGGCCTGGCGGCGTGGAGGCCGGCGGATGAACCTTTGCTGGACGACCTGCTCAAGCTGATGGACGCCAACCAGGCCGACTTCACCCTGACCTGGCGCCGCCTGGCCGATGCGGTGTCGGGCGACCGGGCCCCGTTCCAGGACCTGTTCATAGACCGCGCCGCCGCGTCGGCCTGGCTCGACCGCCTGCTGGCGCGCCACGCCCAGGACGGGCGTCCGGCGGCCGAAGTGGCCGAGGCCATGAACCGGGTCAATCCCTTATATGTATTGCGCAACCATCTGGCGGAAGAGGCGATCCGCGCCGCCAAGGCCGGCGACGCCAGCGAGATCGACACCCTGATGACGTTGTTGCGGGCGCCGTTCACGGCCAGAGTTGGCTACGAAAAGTATGCCGGCCTGCCGCCGGACTGGGCCAACGGCATCGAAGTCAGCTGTTCGTCTTGATGTTCGTTTTGCGCGTTTGGTGACGACAAAATCGTCTTTTGAGCGCGGAAGATGCGGAAAATTGGCGCAATGAGGCGAAAAATCGCAGTTTTTTTCTCTGCAATCATTCGTTTCCATTGTAAAAGTCGTAAGATTGTCGCCTGCGGGACACTCAGGATGGCATGCCTGTCACTGGGGCATTTGTCGACAATTTTCAATATAAAGCACTCTGAATATGCCTGGCGCAGATGGTTTGCTGTGTATCGGCCTGCTTGAGGATGATGCGGACTTCCGGGAGGAGTTGGCGTTGGGCCTGGGCGGGTACGGTTTCCGTGTGGCGTTCGCCTGTGACAATGCCGCGGCGTTTTACCGCCGTTTGCAGGAGCAACCCTGCGATATCGTCATTCTCGATGCCCATCTTCCCGGAGAGGACGGTTTTTCAGTGGCGACGCGCCTGCGGGCGCTCAGCCCCGTCGGCATCGTCATGCTGACGGGCCGCAGCGCGCTCGAAGACCGGGTGCGCGGCCTGGAAGGCGGCGCCGATGTCTACATGACCAAGCCGGTCGACCTGCTCGAACTCAGTTCGGTCATCCGCAGCCTGGCGCGCCGCATGCGCCTGGCCAAGGCGCCGCGGCCGGTCGATGCTGAAACCCGCGCGGCCGCCGACACCTCCTGGTCGTTGCAGGACGGCGGCTGGATCCTGGTGGCGCCGGACGGCGCCTCGCTGCACCTGAGCGCCCAGGAGCGCACTTTTCTCATGGCCTTGATGGATGCGGCGGGTTCGGCGGTCAGCCGCCAGGCATTGGCCGAGCTGTTCCTGCCCGACAGCCCGGGCGGCTTCGAACTGCGCCGTATCGATGTGCTGGTGAGTCGCTTGCGCGCCAAGGCGCAGAGCGCGGGCCTGAAGCTGCCGGTGTTGTCGGTGCGCGGACAGGGCTACGTATTCGCCGCCTGATCGCGCTCGCCCGGCGCGGGCGCCCGGGCGGGCAGCGTAATCACGAAACGCGTGCCTACGCCCACTTCGCTTTGCATCGTCAGTGAACCGCCCTGGCTCTGGCAGATGCGCCGCGCCAGGTACAGGCCGATCCCCATCCCCTGGGTCTCGCGATGTGCGGCGCGACGAAAGCGCGGCTCGAAGATGCGCGCCTGTTCATCCGGGCCGATGCCCGGGCCGCGGTCGGTCACCGCTACCCATGCCATCGGCGCGCCGTTTACCTCGACCTGGCCGGTTTCGATCCGGATCGGTTCGCTGGCCGGCGAATACTTGACGGCATTGTGGATCAGGTTGCGGACCACCACGCTGGTCAACGGGCGGTCGCAGTACACCGGCAACGCATCGCCGCTCGTCTGCAGGCGCAGCGCGTGGGCGGTGTCGGGCTGCATGGCCATGACGACGTCGCTGGCCAGCTCGGACATGTCGGTCAGTTCGCCGCGCGGCGTCCAGGCCTGTTCCCCGAGCCGGTCCTGGTTCAGCAGTTGCTCCATCAGCTCGGTCATCCGGCTCACCGACCGGTGAATGCGGGCCAGGCGGCTATCGACGGTTTCGCCGCTGCCGGACAGGATCATGTCGAGCGACTGGGCGGCCGCGCTGATCGTGGCCAGCGGCGCTCGCAGTTCGTGCGAGATCAGGGCGTTCATCTGGCGCTGCGTGTCCAGCGCGCTTGCCATTTCCACCAGCCGCAGTTCGCCCTGTACCAATTGGTCGGCGTCGGCCCTGGCGTGGGGGGCGGCCGAGCCTGTGCCGCGCTGGGCCAACCCGGCCAGGAGCAGGGCGGCCAGCACCAGCAGCAGCCGCGCCAGCGGCAACACCAGGGAGCCGTCGCCGGGCACGAATCCGGCGTCGCGCGCCAGGATCGCGATCGACAGCAGATAGGCCAGGCCCAGCGCCGCCGTCGCGGCCCTTTGCGGGCCGGATCGCGCCGCCGCGGCCAGGAACCACAGGGCCAGTGCCGCGCTGGCGGCGGCGCCCGCGCCGGCGATCAGCGCAGGCGCCATGCCGCCGTCACCGTCATAGACGAAGATCAGCGCCAGCGCTGCCACGCCGGTCAATGCGATGCAGGTCCAGTGGCAGGCCGCGGCCAGCCGCGAGGCGACGGGGCGGCCCGAGATCAGGGGAATGGACAGGGCCAGCAGCGCGGCGTACGAACCTGCCTGCAATGCGCCGGCGGGAAACAGCGCCGGCTGGGCGCGCAATATGCCTTCGACCAGCGCGAATGCCAGGCCGGCGCCAAAGATCGCCGCGCGCGAATAAATCCAGGCGACGGCGCAGGCCGCGGCGCAAGCCACGGCGATGCCTGCGGCAAGGCCGATCTGCAGGTCTGGAGGGGAATGGCCGGATCCGGCGGCCAGGGCGGTGCCTGGCCAGAAAAGCACGGCGCCCAGCCATTCCGGCCAGGCGGATCCGGCCGGACGGGCGCGCGGCGCGCGGCGCTGGCGCGACCGCCAGCGGGTGCGAAGAAACAATCCTTCCGTCAACTAGAAACCCATTGTTGGTCAGGCGCGAGGTCGTGCGCGCGGGCGAAGTTTACGACAGCGCCACGAATCGCGCGGACACCGATTTGCTCCAGGATGGCGCGGGTGGCTTCGTCGGGCACATCTTCGGCGTATACCGACATCCGCAGGGATACCGCGGTGGCCACGACGGTGGCCGCCAGGTGCTGGCTGCCCGGGCTGTGCAGGATGCCGGTGACGAAGCCGCCGCAGAGCTTCACGTAGGACAAGGGATATTCGTGCAGGTGTTCCATCGCGCCGAACTGCTGCGACAGGCGCGACAGGCCGATACGGCCGCCGCCCTGGCTGACGATCTGGCACAGCTGGCGCATGTCGGCGCCGTGCTCCACCAGCGCCGCGGCATCCACTTCCAGGATCAGCCGTGACGCCTGGGCCGGCCGGTCGGCCAGCATGCGTTCCAGCCTCGACAGGAAAGCGCCCTGCGCCAGCGAGGCCAGCGAGACATGCACGGTAAGCGCGTCGGCATGGGTGTAGAGCCAGTCCAGCCCGAGGCGGATGGCCTGGATGTCGCATTCCGCCGACAGCCCCAATCGCACCGCGGGTGGCATGAAGATCGAGGCCGGCACCGGGTCGGCGCCGTCGGCATCGTGCAGCGTCAGGCTGGCCTCGTAGTGCAACAGGGCGCCGGACACGTCGGCCAAGGGTTGGACCGACAGCGAGAAACGATGTTGCTCCAGCGCCGTGGACAGCGCGTCGTGCCAGCTGTATTCGCCGATGCGCGTACTGTCGGCGGCCTGGCTGGCCGGGGCGATCTGGTCATCGTCGGCGCTTTCCGCGCACATCAGCGCATGATCCAGCCGCGCCAAGGTGTCGCTGATGTTGTCGCCGGGCGTGAAGGCCGCCATCGCCAGGGCCCAGCGGCACCAGCCGTGTTTGTCCATCGGCACGCGCAGCGACCGCAGTTCATGCCGCACGCGCTCGGCCAGCAGGCCGGCCTGGGGTGCCGAGGAGCGCGGCATCAACAGTGCGAAGTCCGAGCCGCTGATCCGCGCCAGCGTCATGTCGCCATCACCGCCGCCGTCGACCAGCTTGCGCAGGCGGTCGGAGGATGAGCGCAGCCATTGGTCGGTGAAGGCGCGCGACAAATGCCGGTTGATCTGCGCCAGGTCGCGTTGCCGGAACATCAGGATGTGCCCGCCGGCCTCGGGCGCCGGGTCCGCCAGGGCCTGGCGGAAATGGTCGATGAAGTACTTGCGGTTGGGCAGGCGGGTGACGGCGTCCCGATGGATTTCGCTCTGCAGCGATTCGATTCGTGCGTTCTGTTCCTGCACCGTCGCGGCGACCTGCCGCTGCGCGTCGACCAGGGCCTGGTCCGTCAGTTCGCCGGGGCGGCCGGGCGCACCGCCGTCCGGCGCCTGCGCGCGTGCCCGGTCGTGGATCTCCCGGGCGGCGCGCGCTTCGATCCAGCGCAACAGGTTGGCGGCGAACAGCACCCAGAAGACGGCCGCGGCCAACGTCAGGCCGATGACCCGCACGCCGCCCTGCCACAGCGTGTCGCGCGCCAGCCGGGCGTCGGCCTGGACCGTGACCGTGCCGAGCCGGCGGCCGTCGGGCGCCTGATAGGGCCGGGTGGCCGCTGGCGCTTCCATCGCCAGCCAGCCGTTGCGCCAGTCGCGCGCCAGGTCCGGCCGGTCGGGCGCGGGCTCGCGCCGCTCGACTTGGGTGTCCCCGTTTTCTCCCGTGATCCGCACCAGGGCGTAGGTGCCGGTCGCGAAGAGGTCATCGGCCAGCCTGGCCTTGTCCTGGTCGCCGGCCGCGTCGTGCGACAGGGCCCAGGCCAGGGCGCTCGCGCCGGCCTGTCCCTGCTGCGCCAGCTGGGTGTTCAGATAGCGATGGGCGGCCAGCATCCCCAGGGCCTGGGCGCCGAGCAGGATGAAGGCAATCAGGAGGGCGGTGCAGAGGATCAGCCGGCGTAGTGTGGACATGGATCAAGGATTCCCTTCGTGGCCTGCACCGTTGCCGGTGCCGTTCGATGCCGGCCTGCCAATGAAAGGGGGGAACGTCAGGCCACGCAAGTGCCCGATGGGGAAAAATGCTGGATAAGAAACGTGACACACGTTACTAATACCTCAGTGTCGCCGTATACGCTGTAATTCCGCATGTCACAGAACATACAGAATATTACGAAATCAACTGCGATATCAGACAACCTGTGCAATTATTTCGTTCGTGATAATTGCCCGGATGATAACTATTGAGACAGGCCGTATTAATTTTCCGGCCCAGGGTGTCGTAGTAAGGGCACGGCATGGCGCAATGGAGCGGCCAGCGACTGCTATCCAAGGACCGTCATGACCCCTCGCGAGCAATCAGATCAGGGCAGGAATCGAAGGAAAGGGAGCGCGTTGCTCCTGAAGTGTGGCGTTTTTTTGCGAAAATAATGCATAATTTAAAAAATGTTACAGCCCTTGGGTTTCTTTCCGGACCACAACGCCAAGGGTTTCTAGATAGGGGGCTCCGTGCGTGAGAGTTACCTGCTCGCACTGTGCCTGACGCTCGCGGGCGCACTTGCAGCGATATGTTTGTTTTTCGTCCGCCGGGAACGCGTCCTGCGCGGACGATTGACGCGTGACGAATTGACCGGTGTCCTGAGCCAGCAGGAGCTGCAGCGCCGCGCGCGCGCCTGGCTGAACCAGGCCGAAAGGCAGTCGGGCCGAGGCATTTTCGGACCCCGCGGCTCGGCCCAGGATGAGCGCGAATCCCTGGGTATTTCGCGTGCCCGCGCCGGCTCTCGGGGCATCGGCGCCTTTTTCCTGGTCAGCTTCGACCAGTACGCCGAGATCAGCGCCATGCTGCGCGCGGGCGAGGACCAGACGCTGTTGATGATGGTGGCGGACCGGCTCAGTCTGTTGACGCGCGCGCTCGGTGGGATGGTGGCGCGTACCGGCACCGACGCATTCACGGTGTGCATTCCCGACGTGGATGAGGTGGGCGCCGCCCAGGTGTCGGCCAAGCTGCTCGAGGACCTGTCCGTGCCCTACGAACTGGGCGGTCGGCCTCTGATCGCGGTGTTCCGCGTGGGGGCGGCGTTGTATCCAGACCACGGTCGCAGTGTGGAAGAGCTGCAACGCTGCGTGCAGGTGGCGATGGTGCCGCTCAAGGAGCGCGGCGGGCCGGGCTGGAACATGTTCGATTTCCGCCTGTTGGCGCGCCAGCGCGATCAGCAGGGGCTGGAGAACGACCTGCGGCTGGCGCTGACCACGGCGGCCATGGACCAGTTCGAGTTGTACTACCAGCCGGTGTGTGACAGCGGCACCGGCGTGGTGCAGGGCTGCGAGGCCCTGTTGCGTTGGCACCACCCCGAACTGGGCAGCGTGTCGCCCGCCGTGACGATCGAACTGGCCGAGCGCAGCGGCCTGATCGTGCCGCTGGGCGCCTGGATCCTGGAGCGCGCCTGCTCGCAGGCGGCGCTGTGGCCGCCCGCCTGGCGCGTGCACGTCAATCTGTCGGTCAAGCAGATGAACGAAGACAGCCTGGTGCAACTGGTTTCCGACGTGCTGGCCTCGACCAAGCTGGCGCCGCGCAAGCTGGTGCTGGAGATCACCGAGTCGATCTTCATCCTGCATTACGAGCGGCACGTGAAGATCCTGAACACGCTGCGTGCCAAGGGCATCGGCGTGGCGCTGGACGACTTCGGCTGCGGCTATTCCAGCCTGAACCATCTGCGCCACCTGCCCATCGACTGGGTCAAGATCGACCGCAGCTTCATCTCCGCGCTCGAGTCCGACGCCGGCAGCCGCGAAGTGGTGTCGGCGTTGTTCGGGCTGTGCCAGGCGATGCACCTGCCGGTCGTGGCCGAAGGCGTCGAGACCGAGGGGCAGCGCGAGATCCTCAAATCGCTCGGCTGCCGCGTGATGCAGGGTTTCCTGCTGGGGCGTCCGGCGCCGGCCGCGGAAATTCAGGCTTTGGCGTCGGCGGTGTCATAATCGGGGTTGCTTGCAAACCCACCTGTTGACTTCCTATGCCCGGCAATACCCTCGGTACTCTGTTCACCGTCACGAATTTTGGCGAATCCCACGGGCCGGCCATCGGTTGCGTCATCGATGGCTGCCCTCCCGGGATGCCCCTGGAGGCGGCCGACATCCAGCTCGAACTGGACCGCCGCCGCCCCGGCACCTCGCGCCACGTCACCCAGCGCCAGGAAGCCGATCAGGTCGAGATCCTGTCCGGCGTGTACGAGGGCCTGACCACGGGCACCCCCATCGGCCTGCTGATCCGCAACACCGATGCACGCAGCAAGGACTACTCCAACATCACCGACACCTTCCGGCCGGGCCACGCCGACTACGCCTACTGGCGCAAGTTCGGCCTGCGCGATCCGCGCGGCGGCGGCCGGTCGTCGGCGCGCCTGACGGCGCCCACGGTGGCCGCGGGCGCCGTGGCCAAGAAATGGCTGGCCGAGCAGTACGGCGTGAAGGTGCGCGGCTACATGAGCCAGCTGGGCCCGATCGCGATTCCCTTCGTGTCCTGGGACGAAGTTCCGAACAACCCGTTCTACGCGCCCAACGCCGAGGTCGTGCCCGAACTGGAAGCCTACATGGACCAGTTGCGCCGCGATGGCGATTCCGTCGGCGCGCGCATCGAAGTGGTGGCCGAGAACCTGCCCGCCGGCTGGGGCGAGCCCATCTACGATCGCCTGGATGCCGACATCGCCCACGTGATGATGGGCCTGAACGCGGTCAAGGGCGTCTCGATCGGCGCCGGCTTTGATTGCATCGCGCAGCGCGGCTCCGAGCACGGCGACGAGATCACGCCGGACGGTTTCCTGACCAACCACGCCGGCGGCGTGCTGGGCGGCATTTCGACCGGCCAGCCGGTGACGGTATCGCTGGCCATCAAGCCCACTTCCAGCATCCGGGTCGAGCGCCGCTCGGTCAACCGCGCCAACGAACCGGTCATGGTGCAGACACTGGGTCGTCACGATCCCTGTGTCGGCATCCGCGCCACGCCCATCGCCGAAGCCATGCTGGCCCTGGTGCTGATCGACCACGCGCTGCGCCATCGCGGCCAGTGCGGCGAGCCGGGCTGATACCGGCCGCATTACCGAGTTCCTGACCGTTTGTAGGAGGCTGGCATGAGCCTAGACCGCTATCCGTTGCGCCGCATGGTGGCCGCGCTGTCCCTGGCGACCCTGGCGGGCTGCACGGGGATGAACACCACCCAGTCGGGCGCCATCGGCGTCAACCGCACCCAGTACATGTCGAGCATGGTGCCGTCGCAGGCGCTGGAGCAGGAAGCAAACCAGCAGTACGCCGACATCATCAAGCAGGCGCAGGCCAAGAACCTGCTCGATCGCGATGCGCAGCAGGTGGCGCGCGTGCGCGCCATCTCGCAGCGCCTGATCGCGCAGACCGGCGTGTTCCGCCCCGATGCGTCCGCCTGGAAATGGGAAGTGCACGTGCTGACCAGCGACGAGGTCAATGCCTGGTGCATGCCGGGCGGCAAGATCGCCGTCTATACCGGCCTGATCAACAAGATCAAGCCCACCGATGATGAACTGGCGGCGGTGCTGGGGCACGAGATATCCCATGCGCTGCGTGAACATGCGCGCGAGCGCGTGTCGCAGCAGATGGCCACCAACCTGGGCCTGCAAGTGCTGTCCATCGCCACCGGCTCGAGCGCCGCGTCGGACCTGGGCGGCAAGCTCAGCGACGTGATGTTCACGCTGCCCAACAGCCGCACGCATGAAACCGAGGCCGACCGCATGGGCGTCGAGCTGGCGGCGCGCGCCGGCTTCGATCCGCGCGCGGCGGTCACGTTATGGCAGAAGATGGGGGCCGCCGACAATGGCAGCGCGCCGCCCGAGATCCTGTCGACCCACCCGTCGGCGGCCTCGCGCATCACCGACCTGCAAGGGGCGGCCCAGCAGGTGCTGCCGCTGTACGAGCAATCGAAGGGGCGCGCGGCGCGCTAGTGTGCTGTCCCGTAGATGCGTGCGTATGACGAAATTCATCCCTTGGCGTCAGGGCTAGGCGCAAACCGCAGTGCTACCCGTAGGTATCGCGAGGATTTGCAACGACGCCATGGCGTCAAGGGGTGGATTTCGTGCGGGCGTATCTGCGGGACAGCACACTAGTGCATTGCCGGCGAGGCCGGCAGTTTGACGCCGGGGCCGCGCATCACGCGGATGCCCAGGTCGGCCAGGATGCGTCGCGTTTCGCTGTCCGGCACGTCTTCCGCGTAGACGTCGATGCGCAGTTTACGGGCGGTTTCCAGCACCGAGGCAGTCAATTGCTGGCTGCCCGGACTTTGCGACATGCCGCCGACGAAACCGCCGCCCAGCTTCACATAGGATAGGGGCAGGGTGTGCAGTTGCGCCACCGCGCCGAACTGCTGCGCCAGGCGGCGCACGCCGATATGCGCGCCGAACTCGGTCGCCACCCGCGCCAGCGTGGCGATCTGTTCGTGGCATTCGACCAGCCCGTGCGCGTCGATTTCGAGAAACAGGCGGCGCGCCAGCGCCTTGCGTTCGGTCAGCAACAAGGCCAACTGGCGGAAGTACTTCTGGCCGCGCAGCGAGGGCAGGGCGACGCGCAACGTCAACTCGCCATCGTGACTGGCGAGCCAGTCCAGCCCCAGGGCGACCGCCTCCAGGTCGCAGTCGGCAACCAGGTCCAGCCGCACGGCGGGCGGAATGAAAAGCGTGGCGGGGATCGGCGCCTGGTCGGCGGCGATGCGCAACATCAGCATGGCTTCCGTGCGGATGGGCGCGCCGCTGGCGTCGCACAGCGGCTCGGTGGCCAGCTCGAAACGGTGCGCTTCCAGGGCCGACAGGATGGCATCCTTCCAGGCCCGTTCGCCCGACTCGGACGGCGACTGGGCATCCGCCGCGCCGGCGATCACGACCTGGTCATTGCCCGCGCTCTCGGCCCGCATCAGGCCGAAATCGAGCCGTGACAGCACCGGGCCGGCCTGGTTGCCGCGGCTGTAGTCGGCCATGGCCTGGGCCCAGCGGCACAGGTGGCCTTCACCCACCGGGATGCGCGAGGCGTGCAGGTCGGCCCGCAACTGCTCGGCGATCATCATGGCCTGCGGCGCGGCGCAGCCCGGCAGCAGCAAAGCGAAATCCGATCCGTTCAGGCGCGCCAGCAGCGGATCGGCCACGTGCAGGGACTTGAGCGAGGCCTGGATGCGTTCGCAGGCGGTGCGCAGCCACTGGTCGATGAATTCGCGCGGCATGTGGCGGTTCAGGTCGGCCAGGTCGCGCTGGCGGAACACCAGCACGTGGCCGCCGTCGATGCCGGCGCGGGCCGATGCCGGGCCGGCGGCGGGACCGGCGTCGAGCGCGCGGCGGAATTCGTTGACGAAATACTTGCGATTCGGCAGGCGCGTGACGGGGTCCTGGTTCAGTTCCAGTTCCAGGGATTCGATCTTGGCGTTCTGTTCCTCGACGCTGGCGTAGACCCGTTCACGGGTCTGGTTCAGCGCCTGGACCACGCCGGACAGCTCGGGCACGCGCGCTTCCATCTGCTGCGGCGGCGAGTCCTGGCCGATGCTGCGGACGTGGTCGCTGACCTCGCGCAACAAGCGGTTCTTGATCCATCCCACCAGCGCGAAGGCGAACAGCGCCCAGATCAGGCCGGCTCCCAGCACCAGCGCGATCATGCGCAGGCTGCTGCGCCACAGGGCTTCCCAGGCGTAGGCGTCGTTGGCCACCAGCGTCACTTCGCCGATCTGGCGCCAGCCGTCGCTGACCGCGTGCGAGGCCGAGCGCGCATCCAGCGGCGCCAGCGCGCGGAACCAGGCCGGCACCGAGGCCGCCGTGGCGGTCGACTGGCGTTCGATCAGGACCTTGCCTTCCGGGTCGGCCAGCCGCACCAGCGAGAAATGGCCGCCGTCGTACAGCGCCGACACCAGCAGTTCCTGCACCACCGGGTCATTGTTGGCCGGCTGCGACAGCGACAGTGCCAGCGACACGGCGGCGTCGGTGGCCTGCACCTGCAATTGCCCGGACAGGTATTCGCGCGCGGCGTTGACGCTGAGCGCCAGGGTGCCCAGCAGGATGACGCCGATCGCGAGGGTTACGCTGAGCAGTAGCTGTCGAAGTATGGACATAGTCTTGGTTCCGGACGTCAGGGGCGTATGCCTTCCCGTTCCATGCGTTGGAGTAGATCGCGCCAGCGGCTGAGACGGTCAACCGGTGCGGCGGGTTTGCCGTCGACGTAGACGCCATCGGCGTTGAAGCTGAAGACCGGCGTCAGGTCGCGCCGTTGCGACGCCGGCAGGATGGTCGAGACCAGGCTGTCCAGCACCAGCGGTACCGCATTGGGTGTTTCGTAGTAGCCCAGCACCATGTGGGCGATCTGGCTGCTGCTGGCCGGGCCGCCCACGCGCGCGCGGACATAGATGAAGCGCAGTTTGTTGGCCGGCACGCCCATCGACAGCAGGGTGAAATACTTGCCGATGACATAGTCTTCGCAATCGCCCGCGCCCTTGCCCAGCGATTCGAGCGGGGTGGCCCAGTAGTCATCCTTGCCCCAGATCGTGATGTCCTCGCCGGACAGCAGTGCGCGGTTCCAGAAATCGTTGGCCAGCGTCAGCCGGTCCTTTTCCAGCGGCGGCGCCGCGCCGCGCAGCAATTGCAGCCAGTTCGTTACCGCCTTCGCGCCGCGCGCGCCATAGCGGCTGGCCGACAGGCTTTGCAGCTTCTCGGCGTTGACCTCCAGGGCGGAACTGCCGCCCCAGCCGCAAGCCAGGCAGAGCAAAACCAGTCGGCACAGATTCAGCGTGGCGCGGAAACGGCGGGTTGATCGCATGAAACGGATTTTCACATTTTTCCGGGTGATCCAGTCGACATCCGAAAAAAATCCCCGCGCCGCCTGCGCGCCGCGTCGCCATACCTTGTCATCCGAACGGGCAGGGCCGCGCAATGGCCCTGCCCGCCGGCTGCTTAGCTGTGGTCGACGTTCAGTTTGCCCTTCTGCAACAGGTCATTGATGATGGCCTGGTTGTTCAGCTGGCCGCCCTGCGTCAGGTCGACGTTCTCCAGCACGATCTTCTGGTCCGCGCCCTGGGTGCCAAGCTTGCCCTGGGTGTTGACGTCGATGACCGTGTTGTTGCCTTCCTTGTGGAAGTTCAGGTATTGCGTCAGGGTGCCATCCTTTTCGCCGACCAGCAGGTCCTTCAGGTCCAGGACGTCGCCGCCATCGGCGGGCTTGTCCAGCGAGAAGTCCTTGATGGTGTCGACGGCCGGCTTGGCGGTCGTGCCCTGGTCGCCCAGTTCCCACTTGAAGGTATCGCTGCCGGCGCCGCCGATCAGCGTGTCGTCGCCCTTGCCGCCGATCAGCAGGTCGTTGCCGTTGCCGCCTTCCAGCGTGTCGTTGCCCGAGCCGCCATGCAGCACGTCGTTGCCTTCGCCGCCGTACAGCTTGTCGTCGCCGGCGCCACCATAGATGATGTCGTTGCCATCGTCGCCGTACAGGGTATCGTTGCCGCCCTGGCCGTAGATGATGTCGTCGCCGGTGCCGCCGTGGATCGTGTCATCGCCGCCGCGCGGGTCGTCGGCCAGGTTGAAGTCGGCGTGGTGGTCCTTCAGGTACGAGTAGACGTCGGTGCTGGTCGCCGGACGGCCAAGGTTGAAGGTCAGGTAGTCCACCAGCGCCTTCATGCCTTGCCCGTCGTGCGTGCCCGCCGCGACATCGCCCCAGGTGAGGTGATCGGTGTTGATCGTATCGCCGAAGATGATGTCATGCCCCGCGCCACCATTGATGATGTCGTTGCCGACCGGTGCCGGGTCTGTGTTGACCTTGCCGCCCTGCAAGGCGGCGTCGAGGTCGCCTGGCTTGAGCACGATGTCGACGTCGCCGCCGTTCGAGCTCACCACGTTGGACGAGGTGAACGAGGTCTGGACAATGTTGTCAATGCGGACTGTGGCGCTTTGGCCGTTGTCCGTATTGTCGGAGAGGTCGTAGACCAGGCGGTACGAACCCGGCGGGAACAGTCCAGTGGTGATCGTTTGCGAGCCGGAGAGGGCGGCGGTGTATTTGCCGCTGTCCACGGTGACCCACTTGCTGCCATCCCAGCGCTGCATGGACCACGAGAACGAGTCGCCCGTCGCGAAGTTGATCGTGCTGACGCCGAACGAGAACTTCACGTAGCTGGACGTGGTGAACGTCGGGCTGCCCGCCACCGTATGGCCGCCGCCATTGACGTCGACGAGTTGCAGCGTATTGCCACTGCGGCCGATGGAACTGCCGCTGCCATCGTTGCTGCGGCTCCAGATGTTCAGATTATTCCAGTTGCTGCTGGACGTGGAATTGCTGTTGAAGTCGGCCAGCGTGGCGCTGCTGCCGGAACCGATACCGGCATAGGACGTCGCGCCGCTTCCGCCGGTATTATCGAACAGTTGCAGCAGGTCCTTGTTGATTTCCGGGCCGATGCCAATGCCGTGCACCTTGCTGACGTCCGCGAGCGGGCCAAAGCCGGCCAGGGACTCCTGCACCGTCGTCTTGTCGGTGCTGCTGCCACTGCCCCCGACCGTCGGATTGCCCCACCAGTCGGTGGTCATGTAGTAGGTCGGGTTGCCATCGGTCAGGAAGAATGTCAGGTTCTCGAACCCGGCGGCCGTCGAACTGCCCTGGCTGTTCTGGCCGTTGAACCACTGTACTGCGGTGTTGAAAGCGGATTCATAGTTGGTGCCGCCATCGGCGTACAGGGCGTTGATCGCATTCAACAGGGTGGTCAGCTTGGCCGGAGTGAGTCCGGAGATGGTCAGCGGTTCCCCGGCCGCCGTGGAAAAGCCGATCAACGCAACGTTGACCACGCCATCATGCTTGCTCAGTTGCGTCGCCAGGTTGATCAGCGCATCCTTGACCAGCTTCATGCGCGATTGCTCGTAAGAGGCATCCCGGGCACCATCCAGGCCCCACTTCATGCTGCCGGAGGTGTCCACCACCAGCGCGATGTTGTAGTTCTTGCCCGGTTCCACATTGGTGACCGTGCCTCCCTTGTCGCCGACGATGATGTCGTCACCGCTGCCGCCGCTGATTGGCGGATTGGTGCCGGTGCCGCTGCCGGTGTTTTCCCCCGTAATCATGTTGTTGGTCTTGATGGCGAAGTTGTAGTCGCCCGACGTGTCCTTGCCGCCGTTGGCGGTGCCGCCATCGTCGCGCACCTGGAAGCCGAACGAGGTGTCCTGGCCCGAGGCCGAAGGCGTATAGACCAGTTTGCCCGCGGCGATGTCCGCGGCCGAAACCACGGTATTGACCGAGACTGCCTGGCCGTTGAGCGTCAGGGTGCCGTCCGTCGGCAGGCGTGTGATGATGACGCTGTCGAGCTGGTTGCCCTCGGCGCCGTCATTGAAGTTGAACTCGGCGGCGGTGAATGTGTGGCTGCTGCCGGCATCGACGCTGGTGGCGTTGTCGGCGGCCACCGGCGCGTCGTTGGTGCCGATCACGTCGACCGTGATCAGCTGCTTGCCGGTGCCATCGGCCGAGACGACCTCGAAGGTTTCCTTCAGCACGGCGCCCGGCGGCAGATCCTGGACCACCTTCAGGCTGTTGTTCAGCGTGTAGGTCCAGTTGCCGTTGGCGTCGATCGAGAACGTGCCGTACTTGCCCGCCACGTTGGTCTGGGCGATCAGCGCGCTCTGGCCGGCGTCGGCGTCCGAGACCGTCAGCTTGCCGGTGGTGACCAGCGTCTTGTCCTCGATCACGGCGCCGGTGGACTGGCCGGTGATCTTGGCGATGTCGTTGGTGCCGGTGACGGTAACGGTGATGTCCTTGACCGCCGTGCCGCCATGGCCATCGTCCACCGTGACCTTGATGGTGTCGGTCACGGTTTCGCCTTCCTTCAGGGCCTGGACCTTGGTGCTGGTGTTGTCCAGCGTATAGGTCCACTTGCCGTTCTGGTCGACGGTGAAGGTGCCGTACTGGCCCTTGCCCTCGTTGTTGACGGACCAGGTGTGCGTGTCGTTGGTGTCGACATCGGTCTTGGTCAGTTGGCCGGTGGTGACCAGCGTGCCGTCTTCCTTGACGGCGCCGGTGGCCGTGCCGCCGATGGTCGGGGCGTCGTTGGTGCCGGTGATGTCGATGGTGATGACCTGCGTGGCCTTGCCGCCGTTGCCGTCGTCCACGGTCACCGTGATGGAGTCAGTGGCCTTCTGGCCTTCGGCCAGGGCCTGGACCTTGGCGCTGTTGTTGTCCAGCACATAGGTCCACTTGCCGCTCTGGTCGAGCGTGAAGGTGCCGTACTGGCCCTTGCCGTCGTTGTTCAACGACCAGGTGTGCTTGTCGTTGACGTCGACGTCTGCCTTGGCCAGCTGGCCAGTCACCGTCTGGGTGCCATCTTCCTTGACGGCGCCGGTGGCCGTGCCGCTGATCGTCGGGGCGTCGTTGGTGCCATTGATGGTGATAACCACCTTGCCGGTGGTGCCGTCGGCGCTGGTGACCGTGAAGGTCTCGGTCAGGTGCTCCTTGGCGCCCAGCTGCTGGATGGCCTTGGCGTCGTTGTCGAGCTTGAAGCTCCAGTTGCCGTTGGCGTCGATCGAGAACTTGCCGTACTGGCCCTGGAAGTCGGTCTGCGGCTTGAACGAAGCCTGGCCGGCGTCCTTGTCGACGATGTCCAGCTTGCCGTTAGCGGTCAGGGTGGTGTCTTCCTGGACGGTGCCCTTGTCGTCGCCCGGCTTGCTCGGGGTGATGACGGCGGCATCGTTGGTGCCGGTGATGTCGACGGTGATGACCTGGGTCGCCGTGCCGCCGTTGCCGTCGTCGACGGTCACGGTGATGGTGTCGGTGACCTTTTGGCCTTCGGTCAGCGCCTGGACCTTGGCGCTGTCATTGTCGAGCACATAGGTCCACTTGCCGTTCTGGTCGACGGTGAAGGTGCCGTATTGGCCCTTGCCTTCATTGTTGACGGACCAGGTGTGCTTGTCATTGACGTCGACATCGGTCTTGGTCAGCTGGCCGGACGTGGTCGTGGTGCCGTCTTCGGCCACCGCGCCGGTGGCCGTGCCGCTGACGGTCGGGGCGTCGTTGGTGCCGTTGATGGTGATGACGACCTGGCTCGTGGTGCCGTCGGCGCTGGTGACCGTGAAGGTCTCGGTCAGGTGCTCCTTGGCGCCCAGTTGCTGGATGGCCTTGGCGTCGTTGTCGAGCTTGAAGCTCCAGTTGCCGTTGGCGTCGATGGAGAACTTGCCGTACTGGCCCTGGAAGTCGGTCTGCGGCTTGAACGAAGCCTGGCCGGCGTCCTTGTCGACGATGTCCAGCTTGCCGTTGGCGGTCAGGGTGGTGTCTTCCTGGACGGTGCCTTTGTCGTCGCCCGGCTTGCTCGGGGTGATGACCGCGGCGTCGTTGGTGCCGGTGATATCGACGGTGATGACCTGGGTCGCCGTGCCGCCGTTGCCGTCGTCGACGGTTACGGTGATGGTGTCGGTGACCTTCTGGCCTTCGGTCAGCGCCTGGACCTTGGCGCTGTCATTGTCGAGCACATAGGTCCACTTGCCGTTCTGGTCGACGGTGAAGGTGCCGTATTGGCCCTTGCCTTCATTGTTGACGGACCAGGTGTGTTTGTCGGTGGCATCGACGTCCTGCTTGGCCAACTGGCCGGACACGGTGGTGTCGGCCGCGTCTTCCTTGACCGCGCCCGTGGCCACGCCCGAGATGGTCGGGGCGTCGTTGGTGCCGTTGATGGTAATGGTGACCTGGCCGGTGGTGCCGTCGGCGGTCACGACGGTGAAGGTCTCCGTCAGATGGTCCTTGGCGCCCAGTTGCTGGATGGCCTTGGCGTCGTTGTCGAGCTTGAAGCTCCAGTTGCCGTTGGCGTCGATCGAGAACTTGCCGTACTGGCCCTGGAAGTCGGTCTGCGGACGGAATACGGCCTCGCCGGCATCCGGATCGACGACGTCGAGCTTGCCGCTGGCGGTCAGGGTGGTGTCTTCCTGGACGGTGCCCTTGTCGTCGCCCGGCTTGCTCGGGGTGATCACGGCGCCGTCGCTGGTGCCATCGACGGTGATGGTGATGACCTGGGTGGCCTTGCCGCCATGGCCGTCGTCGACGGTCACGGTGATGGTGTCGGTCAGGTGTTCGCCATCCTTGAGCGCCTTGACGTCCGGATTGGCGTTGTCGAGCTTGTAGGTCCACTTGCCGTTCTGGTCGAGCGTGAAGGAACCATACTGGCCCTTGCCGTCATTGTTCAGCGACCAGGTGTGCGTGTCGTTGGTGTCGACGTCGTGCTTGGTCAGCTGACCGCTCACGTCCTGGTTGCTGCCTTCCTGGATCTGGCCAGTGGCCGTGCCGGTGATGGTCGGGGCGTCGTTGGTGCCGGTGACCGTCACGGTAATGACCTGGGTGGCCTTGCCGCCGTTGCCGTCGTCGACGGTCACGGTGATGGTTTCAGTGGCCTTCTGGCCTTCGGCCAGGGCCTGGACCTTGGCGCTGTCGTTGTCCAGCGTGTAGGTCCACTTGCCGTTCTGGTCGAGCGTGAACGAACCGTACTGTCCCTTGCCGTCGTTGTCCAGCGACCAGGTGTGCTTGTCGTTGACGTCGACGTCGTGCTGGGTCAACTGGCCCGACACTGCCTTGGCGCCGTCTTCCGTGACGTCGCCGGTGGCCGCGCCCGTGATGGTCGGGGCGTCGTTGGTGCCGTTGATGGTGATGACGACCTGGCCCGTGGTGCCGTCGGCGCTGGTGACCGTGAAGGTCTCGGTCAGGTGCTCCTTGGCGCCCAGCTGCTGGATGGCCTTGGCGTCGTTGTCGAGCTTGAAGCTCCAATTGCCGTTGGCATCGATGGAGAACGTGCCGTACTGGCCCTGGAAGTCGGTCTGCGGGTTGAACGTGGCTTCGCCGGCGTCCTTGTCGACGATGTCCAGCTTGCCGTTGGCGGTCAGGGTGGTGTCTTCCTGGACGGTGCCCTTGTCGTCGCCCGGCTTGCTGGGGGTGATGACGGCAGCGTCGTTGGTGCCGGTGATGTCGACGGTGATGGTCTTGGTGGCGGTGCCGCCATGGCCGTCATCGACAGTCACGGTGATGGTGTCGGTGACCTTCTCGCCATCCTTGAGGGCCTGGACCTTGTCGCTGGTGTTGTCCAGTTCGTACTTCCAGTTGCCATTGGCATCGACGGTGAACTTGCCGTATTGGCCGTCGCCGTTGTTGCTGACGGTCCAGGTGTGCGTGTCGGAGGTGTCGACGTCAGTGACGTCCAGCTTGCCGGTGGCGCTGGTGGTGCCGTCCTCGGCCACGGCGCCGTCGGTCTTGCCGCTCAGCGTCGGATCATCGTTGGTGCCGTCGATGGTGACGGTGATGGTGCTCTTGGTGCCGTCGGCGGTGGTGACGGTGAAGGTTTCGACCAGCTTCTCGCCCACGGCCAGGGCCTGGACCTTGGGATCGTCGTTGTCGAGTTCGTACTTCCAGTTGCCGTTGGCGTCGATCGAGAACTTGCCGTGGTCGCCCTTGGCGTCGGTCTGCGGGTTGAACGTGGCTTCGCCCGCGTCCTTGTCGGTCACGTCCAGCTTGCCGCCGGTGGTGAGGTTGCCGTCTTCCTTGACGTTGCCTTGGTCATCGCCATCCTTGCTGGGGGTGATGACGGCAGCGTCGTTGGTGCCGGTGATGTCGACGGTGATGGTCTTGGTGGCGGTGCCGCCATGGCCGTCGTCGACGGTCACGGTGATGGTGTCGGTGACCTTCTGGCCATCCTTGAGGGCCTGGACCTTGTCGCTGGTGTTGTCCAGCTCGTACTTCCAATTGCCATTGGCATCGACGGTGAACTTGCCGTATTGGCCGTCGCCGTTGTTGCTGACGGTCCAGGTGTGCGTGTCGGAGGTGTCGACGTCGGTGACGTCCAGCTTGCCGGTGGCGCTGGTGGTGCCGTCCTCGGCCACGGCGCCGTCGGTCTTGCCGCTCAGCTTCGGATCATCGTTGGTGCCGTCGATGGTGACGGTGATGGTGCTCTTGGTGCCGTCGGCGGTGGTGACGGTGAAGGTTTCGACCAGCTTCTCGCCCACGGCCAGGGCCTGGACCTTGGGATCGTCGTTGTCGAGTTCGTACTTCCAGTTGCCGTTGGCGTCGATCGAGAACTTGCCGTGGTCGCCCTTGGCGTCGGTCTGCGGGTTGAACGTGGCTTCGCCTGCGTCCTTGTCGGTCACGTCCAGCTTGCCGCCGGTGACGAGGTTGCCGTCTTCCTTGACGTTGCCTTGGTCATCGCCATCCTTGCTGGGGGTGATGACGGCAGCGTCGTTGGTGCCGGTGATGTCGACGGTGATGGTCTTGGTGGCGGTGCCGCCATGGCCGTCGTCGACGGTCACGGTGATGGTGTCGGTGACCTTCTCGCCATCCTTCAGGGCCTGGACCTTGTCGCTGGTGTTGTCCAGTTCGTACTTCCAGTTGCCATTGGCATCGACGGTGAACTTGCCGTATTGGCCGTCGCCGTTGTTGCTGACGGTCCAGGTGTGCGTGTCGGAGGTGTCGACGTCAGTGACGTCCAGCTTGCCGGTGGCGCTGGTGGTGCCGTCCTCGGCCACGGCGCCGTCGGTCTTGCCGCTCAGCTTCGGATCATCGTTGGTGCCGTCGATGGTGACGGTGATGGTGCTCTTGGTGCCGTCGGCGGTGGTGACGGTGAAGGTCTCGACCAGCTTTTCGCCCACGGCCAGGGCCTGGACCTTGGTATCGTCGTTGTCGAGTTCGTACTTCCAGTTGCCGTTGGCGTCGATGGAGAACTTGCCGTGGTCGCCCTTGGCGTCGGTCTGCGGGTTGAACGTGGCTTCGCCCGCGTCCTTGTCGGTCACGTCCAGCTTGCCGCCGGTGGTGAGGTTGCCGTCTTCCTCGACGTTGCCGGCATCGTCGCCCGGCTTGCTCGGGGTGATGACGGCCGTGTCGTTGGTGCCGGTGATGGTGACGGTGATGGTTTCAGTCGCCTTGCCGCCATGGCCGTCATCGACAGTCACGGTGATGGTGTCGGTGACCTTCTCGCCATCCTTGAGGGCCTGGACCTTGTCGCTGGTGTTGTCCAGTTCGTACTTCCAGTTGCCATTGGCATCGACGGTGAACTTGCCGTATTGGCCGTCGCCGTTGTTGCTGACGGTCCAGGTGTGCGTGTCGGAAGTGTCGACGTCGGTGACGTCGAGCTTGCCGGTGGCGCTGGTGGTGCCGTCCTCGGCCACGGCGCCGTCGGTCTTGCCGCTCAGCTTCGGATCATCGTTGGTGCCGTCGATGGTGACGGTGATGGTGCTCTTGGTGCCGTCGGCGGTGGTGACGGTGAAGGTCTCGACCAGCTTCTCGCCCACGGCCAGGGCCTGGACCTTGGGATCGTCGTTGTCGAGTTCGTACTTCCAGTTGCCGTTGGCGTCGATGGAGAACTTGCCGTGCTCGCCCTTGGCGTCGGTCTGCGGGTTGAAGGTGGCTTCGCCCGCGTCCTTGTCGGTCACGTCCAGCTTGCCGCCGGTGACGAGGTTGCCGTCCTCCTCGACGTTGCCGGCATCGTCGCCCGGCTTGCTCGGGGTGATGACGGCAGCGTCGTTGGTGCCGGTGATGTCGACGGTGATGGTCTTGGTGGCGGTGCCGCCATGGCCGTCGTCGACGGTCACGGTGATGGTGTCGGTGACCTTCTGGCCATCCTTCAGCGCCTGGACCTTGTCGCTGGTGTTGTCCAGCTCGTACTTCCAGTTGCCATTGGCATCGACGGTGAACTTGCCGTATTGGCCGTCGCCGTTGTTGCTGACGGTCCAGGTGTGCGTGTCGGAAGTGTCGACGTCGGTAACGTCGAGCTTGCCGGTGGCGCTGGTGGCGCCGTCCTCGGCCACGGCGCCGTCGGTCTTGCCGCTCAGCTTCGGATCATCGTTGGTGCCGTCGATGGTGACGGTGATGGTGCTCTTGGTGCCGTCGGCGGTGGTGACGGTGAAGGTTTCGACCAGCTTCTCGCCCACGGCCAGGGCCTGGACCTTGGGATCGTCGTTGTCGAGTTCGTACTTCCAGTTGCCGTTGGCGTCGATCGAGAACTTGCCGTGATCGCCCTTGGCGTCGGTCTGCGGGTTGAAGGTGGCTTCGCCGGCGTCCTTGTCGGTCACGTCCAGCTTGCCGCCGGTGGTGAGGTTGCCGTCTTCCTTGACGTTGCCGGCATCGTCGCCCGGCTTGCTCGGGGTGATGACGGCCGTGTCGTTGGTGCCGGTGATGGTGACGGTGATGGTTTCAGTCGCCTTGCCGCCATGGCCGTCATCGACAGTCACGGTGATGGTGTCGGTGACCGTTTCGCCTTCCTTCAGGGCCTGGACCTTGTCGCTGCCGTTGTCCAGCGTGTAGGTCCACTTGCCGCTGCCGTCGACCGTGAACGAGCCGTACTGGCCCTTGCCGCCATCGTTGACGGTCCAGGTGTGGGTGTCGTTGGTATCGACGTCGTGCTGGGTCAACTGGCCGGACACGGTGTCGCTGGTGTCGTCTTCGCGGATCTCGCCGACCGTGGTGCCGCTGATGGTCGGGGCGTCGTTGGTGCCCGTGACCGTGACCGTGATGACCTGGGTGGCCTTGCCGCCGTGGCCGTCATCGACGGTCACCGTGATGGTATCGGTGACCTTCTGGCCCTCGGCCAGCGCCTGGACCTTGTCGCTGTTGTTGTCCAGCACGTACGTCCACTTGCCGTTCTGGTCGACGGTCAGGGTGCCGTACTGGCCCTTGCCGCCATCGTTGACGGACCAGGTATGGGTGTCGCTGGTGTCGACGTCCTGCTTGGCCAATTGGCCCGAGACTTCCTGCGCGCCGTCTTCCTTGACGTCGCCGGCCGCTTCGCCGCTGATGGTCGGGGCGTCGTTGGTGCCATTGATGGTGATGGTGACCGTGCCGGTGGTGCCGTCGGCGGTGGTGACGGTGAAGGTCTCGGTCAGCTTCTCGCCCACGGCCAGCGCCTGCACGCGCGGGTCGGCCTGGTTCAGGTTGTAGACCCAGTTGCCGTTGGCGTCGATGGAGAACGTGCCGTGCACACCCGCGCGGTCGGCCACGGCCACGAAGAACGACTGGCCATCGTCCGCGTCGACGACATTGAGCTTGCCATTCGCGGTGGAGACTTCGTCTTCCTTGACCGTGCCGGCGTCGTCGCCCGGCTTGGCGGCGGTGATCTGGGCCGGGTCATTGACGCCGACCACGGTTACTTCCACGGTGGCGGTGGAGGTCGCGCCGCTGGGGTCGGTGACCACGTAGGAAATCGTGGTGGTCGTGGTCTGGCCCTCCGGCAGGTGCTGGAAGCTGGTGCCAGGCACGAACACATAGCTGCCGTCCGGCTGCACGATGAAGGTGCCGCCGTTGGAGCCGGTGACAGCGACGCCATTCGGCGTCATGGGGCGGCCGTTGATCGAGACAAGGCTCAACGGATCGCCGTCGGGATCGCTGTCGTTGATCAGCAGGTTGCCGCGCACGGCGCTCTTTTCATCGGTGCGGGCAACGTCATTGATGGCCAGGGGCGCGTTGTTGTTGTCGCCCGCGGCGCCGCCGTCACCACCGGCGCCGCCGTCACCGCCGTCACCGCCGTCACCGCCGGCGCCGCTGGAGGCGCGGTCGATCGTGTCGGCGCCGCGGCCCGGATTGGGGTAGGCCAGGTCCAGCGGGCTGGTGGTTTCCAGGATACGGGCCAGGCGCACGAAGCTGCCGCCGCCGTCGTCGCCGCTGCCGCCGGTCAGGGTGGCGGCGGTCGGATCCAGCACGTCGAACGGATCCTGGCCCGCTTGCAAGGCCGCCAGCAGGCGGTCGGAGTCGGTGCCCTTGGGCGCGGCCACGGCCGCTTCGGTCGGGTCGGCCAGCGGGCCGGCCATGTCCTCGGTGACCGCCACCGCCCGGCCTTCGCCGATCACGATCGGCATGCCATTTTCCACCTGCAGCGCCACCGTGGCGCCCGATGCCGTGACGATGTCGCTGCCGGCGGGCACCTTGCTGCCTTGGTGCAGCTCGGTCAGGGAACCGTCGCTATTGCGTATCCACGCGCGACCGGTGATTTCGTTGACGACTGCGGGGGAGGAGTTGGCCATGTTGGTTCCGTTTCAGGGAGTTATCCAAGATGGCCTAGATACTAGAGGGGGCCGCCGCGCGGCGGTATTGTCCTCGAGGACAGGTTCACGAGGGGATTTTGCTGCGCGTATCGGCCGGCGCCGAGATGCCGTGCACCCGCAGCGCCAGTTGCAGGCGGTCGGTCACCTCGAGTTTTTCGAAGACCGCCGACAGGTGGGCCTTGACGGTGCGCTCGGTGATGCCGAGCGCGTCGGCGATCTGGGCGTTGGACTGGCCGCTGGCGGCGTAGCGCGCCACGGTGGTTTCACGCTCGGTCAGGGTGCCGTTGTCCCAGGACCGGCTGTCCTGCGCGCGCTCCGTGACCAGCCGCAGCAGGCGCGTCACCAACGAACGACCCATCCAGATGCCGCCGGAGGCGACTACCTCCAGCGCCTGCGCCAGGGCCGGCGCCGGGGCGTAGCTGTGGCAATACCCCAATGCGCCGGCGCCCAGCGCCTGGGCGCCCTGTTCGTCGTTGGGGCTGGCGCTGGCCACCACCACCTGTAGCCCGGCGAGCTGGGCATTCCAGGCGGGGTCCTGCCAGGACGGCAGTCGCGGCAGGTCGGTGTCCAGTACCGCCAGGGCGCGGCCCTGCTCGCGCCAGCGCTGCAGGTCCGCCAGGCCGCGCCCGCGGGCCGCCAGCCAGCGCGCCGGATCCAGGGCGCGCCAGTGCTGCCACAACAGGTCGTCGTGCGTAATCAACAAGACGGGAACGGATTTCATAAAGCCTTCTCGCTCTCCTCTAACGCTCGGTAAAGGCGTTGGCCTTCGCGCGCAGCACCGGCTTGAGCAGGTACTGCAACACGGTGCGCTTGCCGGTCAGGACGTGGACCTCGGCCACCATCCCGGGGATGATGGGCAGGTTCTTGTCGCCCACCGTGCTGCGGTCCGTGCGGACCCGCACCACGTAATAGGAATTGCCTTTCTCGTCGGTCACGGTGTCGGCGCCGATCTGCTCGACCTTGCCTTCCAGCCCGCCATAGATGGCGAAGTCGTAGGCGGTGAACTTGACCTCCGCCTTCTGGTCGGGGTGCAGGAAGCCGATGTCGCGCGGCAGGATGCGCACCTCCAGCAGCAGGGTGTCGTCCTTGGGCACGATCTCGATGATGTCCTTGCCCGGCTGGACCACGCCGCCCACGGTGTTGTTGAACAGCGTCTTGACCGTGCCGCGCACCGGGGCGCGCACTTCGGCCAGCTTGACGCGGTCGGCCAGGGCCAGCTTGCCCTCGCGCAGGGTCGACAGCTTGGTGTTGGTCTCGGACAACTCGTTGCGGGCCTGGTTGCGGATGTTCAGCTCGGATTCCTCGAGCTTGCTCTGGGCTTCCTTGATGGAGGCCTGGATGCGGTCGATCTGGGCCTCGGCGCCTTTCTGTTCGCCGCAGTAGCGGGCCACGTCGCGTTGCAGGCGCAGCAGGTCGACCTCGGACACCGCGCCGCTCTTGAGCAGCGGCCGGGTCACCTGCAATTCGCGCGAGGTCAGGCCGCAGCTGGCCGACGCCTGGTCGCGCTTGGCGATGGTCTCGCGCAGTTCTTCCTGGCGCTGCTTGAGCTGTTCGCGGGCGACGTTGACGGTGGCGTTCAGTTCGGTGGTGCGGGCCTGCCAGGCGTTGCGCTCCATTTCGGCCAGGCCGGGCGCCTGCTTCAGCACTTCTTCGGGCGCGACGAAGGGTTCGCCCGTGGCCAGCGCCTTCAGGCGCGCCGACTTGGCCAGCAGCGACAGGTATTCGGCATTGTTTTCGCCCAGCGACGAGGCGAAGCGGGTGGAATCGATCTTCAGCAGGATCTGGCCGGCCTCGACCTCCTGGCCGGGCTTGACCAGGATTTCCTCGACGATGCCGCCGTCCAGGCTCTGGATGATCTGTACCTGGCGCGAGGGCACGACCTTGCCTTCGCCGCGCACGACTTCGTCGATATAGCCGAAGGCCGCCCACAGCAGCAGCAGGAAGACGGCCAGCAGGCTGGTCCACAGCAGCACGCGGGCGCCGCGCGCCTGCGATTCGTGGATGACCCATTCGGCGTTGCCGACGTAGTCGGTGCGCGCCTTGGGTTTGCCTTTCTCGGCGCCGTCGAGCAGGCGGTCGAAGAAGTAAATGAAGACGCCGCGTATGCGCAGCCACAGCCGCTTGAGCAGGCCGGGCCGGGCAAGGGCGGGTTTCGGGATGGCGGTGGTGTTGTCCATGCGGCTCTCAGCTTCCGCGTCCGACGCGCCCCTGGCGCAGGGCTTCGACGACCTGTTCCTTGGGGCCATCGGCCACGATGTGGCCGTTATCGATGACGATCAGGCGATCGACCAGTTCCAGCAGGGCGGTGCGGTGCGTCACCAGCAGGATGGTCTTGTTGGCGCTGGCTTCGCCCAGGCGGCGGCGCAGCTGGGCCTCGCTCTGGTGATCCATGTTGCTGCTGGGTTCGTCCAGCAGCAGGATGGGCGGATCGTTGATCAGCGCCCGCGCCACCGCCACCGACTGGCGCTGGCCGCCCGACAGCGACTCGCCGCGCTCGCCGATGAGCATGTCGAAGCCGTTCGGGTGCAGGTTGGCGAACTCGGTCACGCCGGCCATGTTGGCCGCCGCCAGGATGCTGGCGTCGTCGGCGTAGGGCGCGCCCATCGCCAGGTTGTGCTTGAGGCTGCCGTAGAACAGCAGCGGGTCCTGCGGCACGTGGCCGATGGCGCGGCGCACGTCGGCCGGGTCGATCTGGCGCACGTCCACGCCGTCCAGCAGGACCGCGCCCTCGGTCGGCTGGAACAGCGCCAAGGCCAGCTTTTCCAGCGTGGTCTTGCCTGAGCCGATGCGGCCGATGATGCCGACCTTTTCGCCCGGCTTGAGCTTGAAGGACACCTTCTTGAGCACCGGCTGGGTGCTGCCCGGGTAGGTGAAGCTGACGTCGCGGAATTCCAGGCCGCCATGGAACACCGGGCGGTGCAGGAACTCGGCCTCGGCCGGGCGTTCGATCGGCAGCTTCATGTAGTTGTCGATCGAACCCAGCGAGGTGCGGGCATTCTGGTATTGCATCAGCAGGCCGGCCACCTGGCCCAGCGGGGCCAGGCAGCGGCCGGCGATCATCGAGGCGGCGATGATGCCGCCCATCGACAGGGCCGAATCCTGCGCCAGGTACACGCCGATGATCACGACCGAGATCGACACCAGCTGCTGCACCGCCTGCACGAAGCCCACGGTGGACGACGAGATCAGCTTGAGCTTGCCGCCCGTCTGCGCGATGAACTCGGTGGAACGCTCCCAGTTGCGCTGGATCGCGCCCTGGGCGTTGAGGGTCTTGACCGCTTCCAGCCCCGTCAGGGCCTCGACCAGGGTGGCATTGCGCTGCGACGAAGCCTGGAAAGAAGCCATCGTCAGCGCTTCCATGCGCGCCTGCGCGGCCAGTGACACCACCAGGATCAGCACGATCGCCACCACCGGCGGCAGCACCATCCATGGCGAGATCCAGGCCAGCGCGGCCAGGAACAGCAGGATGAAGGGCAGGTCCACCAGCGTGGTGATGGTGGCCGAGGCGATGAAGTCGCGGATCGATTCGAACGAGCGCAGGTTGGCGGCGAACGAGCCGACCGACACCGGGCGGCCTTCCATGCGCAGGTCCAGCACCCGTTCCATGATCTGCGCCGACAGGCGCACGTCGACGCGCTTGCTGGCGCTGTCGACCACGTGCGAGCGCGCCGTGCTCAGGATCATGTTGAAGATCACCACCAGGGTGATGCCCAACGCCAGCACCCAGAGCGTCTCGACGGCGTTGTTGGGCACCACGCGGTCATACACGTTCATGGTGAACAGCGGCATCGCCATCGCGAAGATGTTGATCAGCAGCGCGGCGATGAGCGCGTCGCGGTACAGGCGCCGGTTTTCCATGATGGCGGCCCAGAACCAGTGGCGTTCGCGCACCTTGGCCACTTCCGGCGCGCGCGCATCGAAGCGGAACTGCGGCCGCACGAAACAGACCAGGCCGGTGTATTGCGCGTCCAGCTCGGCCGCGCTCATCTCGACCGCGCTGCCGCCGAGCTCGGGATGGCTGATCACGCACTTGTCGCCATCCCTCTTGAGCAGCAGGCAGGCCCGCTCGCCATTCAGCAGCAGGATGGCCGGCAACAGGTCCGACGGCAGGCCGTCCAGCGGGCGCTTGACCACGCGCGCCGACAACTGCGCGCGCGCCGCCGCTCGCGGCAGCAGGGCCGGGGTCAGGCGATGCGACTCCAGCGGCAGGCCGGCGGACAGCGCCTGCGCGGTGGCCGCCACGCCGTGCAGCCGGGTGATCTCGACCAGGCAGTCCAGCAGCGGGTCGTCATGCGCGGCGCGCGCGTCGGCGCGCCATTCCCGGGCGGCGGCGTCAGATAACTTGTCCATCATCGTCATCCAGCAGGTCCAGATGCTCCGAGAGTCGCGCGCGCTGTTGCTTGCGCTGGGTGAGTTTTTGCTGGGCCTGTATCGGCAGGTCCGTCATGCGCAAGGTGCCATTGGCGATCAAGGCGTCGATCAAGTCTTCCAACACGCGGACGAAGTCCGCATCCAACCGTGAAAAGTCGTTGTCCTCTGTAGCCATATGGCCTCCTTGCGCGCGCCTCGTCAGGGACGGGCCTGGGCGGCGGGCGCGTTCAGCGGCACCAGCGTGGGCGGCAGGGTGCCTTCGTTGTATTGCACACGCACTGGCGTCAGCCGCGCCGAATCGGGCACCGTGGAATTGCACAGGCGGATGACATCGTCGGACACCACCAGCTTGCCGTTTTCCTCGGGCATTTCGTTGCGCGCGGGCTGCAGCGTCAGCGCCGGCAGCAGCTTATGCGAAAGCGCCAGCCAGCGATACTGGGCCAGCCTCAGGTCATAGACCGCGTTGGTCAGGGCGCGGCGCGATTCGAACAGTTCGTTTTCGGTGTTGAGCAGGTCGAGCAGGGTGCGTTGGCCAATCTGGAACTGCTGGCGATAGGCATCGCGCACCTTGGCCGTGGCCATTTCGTGGTCGCGCAGGAAGGGCAGCTTTTCCTGCAGGCTGGTGATGTTGTTCCAGGCCACGGCCAGGTCCTGCTGCACGTTGCGGCAGGTGTAGTCGCGCACGTCGCGGGCCGCGTAGGATTGGGCCGCCGTCTGGCGCACCCGGGCCGAATCGGCGCCGCCGCGGTACAGGTTGTAGTTCATGACCACCTGGACGCTGGAGCTGCGGATGTTGCGGTTTTCCGGCGTCGGGTCGTTCTGGTCGCGGCCGGTGGCGGCGACGAATTCGAACTTGGGCGAGAACGCGCCCTTGGAGGAGGCCACGCCCGCTTCCGCCGCCTGCAGGGCGGCCTGCTTGGACAGGAAGCTGGGGTTGCGGCGCAGCGACTCGTTGAAGTTGCCGGGCTTGGTCGGCAGCTTGTCGGAGATGTCCGGCACCGGCTGCATCGACTCGGGCGGCAGGGCGCCGGTCACGCGCTGGAAGCGCTGCTGCACGTCCAGCAGGTTGGTGGTTTCGGTCATCAGGTTGGTCTGGGCCAGCGCCAGGCGGCCGCCGGCCTGTTCCAGGTCGACGCGCCGGCCCACGCCGGATTCAGTGCGCTGGCCGATCTGCTTGAGGGTTTCCTCGTGCAGCGAATAATTCTGGCGGGCCAGCAGTTCCATGTCGCGGTAGCGCTGCAGGTCGATATAGGCCTGCACGGCGGCCAGGGCGGTGCTGTCGCTGGTGGCCAGCACGTCATAGAAACGCGCCAGCTTGTCGAACCCGGCCTGCTTGACGTCGTTGCTGGTGCGGAAACCGTCGAAAATCAGCTGGCGCAGTTCGAAGTTGTAGCCGGGGCGGTTCCAGTTCTGCGAGCCGACGCCGGGGACGTTGTTGCGGTATTCGCGGCCGACATAGCCCAACGCGTTGACTTGCGGGAAGAACGCGCCGCGCGCCACTGCCTGGCCTTCCAGCGACGCCTGGAAATCGTGGTATTTCGCCTGGATTTCGGGGTTGCTGAGCAGGGTCTGTTCAACAATCTGGTTCAACGTCGTGACGCCCGGGGCGGGCGCCGCAGTGCTGGAATCCGCCGCGGCGGGCTGGGCAAAGGTGACAGGAACGAATGCCAACGCCAGGGCGGAAACCGAGGTCTTAAGCAGAAACGAAGACATAGGGATTATTCGCGAGTCAAGTTTGGGATTAGTAGCCGGCATATTGTGTGCAAATGTCAGAATTGACGAGTCAAGATTTGTTAATTCTTGACGGATGTTTGCCGGCCCGTCGGGATTTGTTTCACGTAAATCACGACAATTGACGTGATTTTCGCGAAATTCAACATGGACGGATTAATCAAAAACTATTAATGCGTTTTATGTCGCATTATTTCGGTTTCTGCTTTGCCACATTGAAACTTGATTATACCTGCTTGCGTCTTTTGTATCTAAATTGTTTTTATATCTCGTCGCCGATTATCTGCCGCTTTTCGCCGGAATCCACGCGCGGAAACCGTGATACCGATGTCGAGGATCAAGGCATGGTGGTATTGCATGTACTAGTATTGCCGGTGTGCTTGTACTAGGTTTGGTCGCTGTGCATAATTCTTCCATGCCGCAGCGGCCGGCGCGGGAACGTTTGGTTTCTTCGCGCCAGGCACCAGCCGGATTGTCTATTTGCAGAGCGCATCCATGGCCCAAACCCTTTACGACAAACTCTGGGACGCCCACATCGTCCACCAGGAATCAGACGGCACCTGTCTGCTCTATATCGATCGCCACCTGCTGCATGAAGTGACCAGCCCGCAGGCGTTCGAAGGCCTGGCCATCGCCGAGCGCAAGCCGTGGCGCAACGGCGCCAACCTGGCGGTCGCCGACCACAATGTGCCGACGATGAACCGCGCCCAGGGCATCGACGACCCCATCTCGCGCCTGCAGGTCGACACGCTCGACGCCAACTGCGACAAGTACGGCATCACCGAATTCCGCATGAACGACCTGCGCCAGGGCATCGTCCACGTCATCGGGCCGGAGCAGGGCGCCACCCTGCCGGGCATGACCGTGGTCTGTGGCGATTCGCACACCAGCACGCACGGCGCGCTGGGCGCGCTGGCGTTCGGCATCGGCACGTCCGAGGTCGAACACGTGCTGGCCACGCAGACGCTGCTCATGAAGAAGGCCAAGAGCATGCTGATCAAGGTCGAAGGTGAACTGCCGTTCGGCTGTACGGCCAAGGACGTCGTGCTGCACGTCATCGGCATCATCGGCACCGCCGGCGGCACCGGCCACGCCATCGAATTCGCCGGCAGCACCATCCGCGCGCTGTCGGTCGAAGGCCGCATGACGGTCTGCAACATGGCCATCGAGGCCGGCGCCCGCTCCGGCATGGTCGCCGTCGACGACAAGACCATCGAATACTTCCGCGGCCGTCCATTCGCGCCGTCCGGCGTGCTGTGGGACCACGCCGTGGCCTACTGGCGCACGCTGCATACCGACGCAGGCGCCAAGTTCGACACCGTGGTCGAAGTCAACGCCCGCGACATCAAGCCGCAGGTCACCTGGGGCACCTCGCCCGAAATGGTGCTGCCGGTCGACTCGCGCGTGCCGGACCCCGACCGCGAAAAAGACGATGTGCGCCGCAGCGGCATGGAACGCGCGCTCGAATACATGGGCCTCAAGCCCAATACGCCGCTGACCGACATCCGCGTGGACCGCGTCTTCATCGGCTCCTGCACCAACTCGCGCATCGAGGACCTGCGCGCCGCCGCCGTCGTGGCGCGCGGCAAGCACGTGGCCTCCAACGTGCGCCAGGCCATGGTGGTGCCGGGTTCCGGGCTGGTCAAGCAGCAGGCCGAGCGCGAAGGCCTGGACAAGATCTTCATCGAGGCCGGCTTCGAATGGCGCGAGCCGGGCTGCTCGATGTGCCTGGCCATGAACGCCGACCGGCTCGAGCCGGGCGAGCGCTGTGCCTCGACCTCGAACCGCAACTTCGAAGGCCGCCAGGGCCAGGGTGGCCGCACCCACCTGGTGAGCCCGGCGATGGCCGCGGCCGCCGCCGTGGCCGGCCACTTCGTCGACGTCCGCACGTTCCGTTAAGCGCCCACCGAGTACCGACATCATGCAAGCATTCACCACTCACGAAGGCCTGGTGGCTCCGCTCGACCGCGAAAACGTCGACACGGACCTCATCATCCCCAAGCAGTTCCTCAAGTCCATCAAGCGCACCGGCTTCGGCCCGAACCTGTTCGACGAATTGCGCTACCTGGACCACGGCGAACCGGGCATGGACAACAGCAAGCGCCCGCTCAACCCCGATTTCGTGCTGAACCAGCCGCGCTACCAGGGCGCCTCGGTGCTGCTGGCGCGCAAGAACTTCGGTTGCGGCTCGAGCCGCGAGCACGCGCCCTGGGCCCTGACTCAGTTCGGTTTCCGCGCCATCATCGCGCCGTCGTACGCCGACATCTTTTTCAACAACAGCTTCAAGAACGGCCTGCTGCCCATCGTGCTGTCCGAGCTCGAAGTGGCGCGCCTGTTCGACGAAGTGAAGGCCTTCCCCGGCTACAAGCTCAACATCGACCTGGAGCGCCAGGAAGTGGTGGCGGCCGACGGCCGCGCCATGAAGTTCGACATCGAGCCGTTCCGCAAGTACTGCCTGCTGAACGGCTTCGACGATATCGGCCTGACCCTGCGCCACGCCGACAAGATCCGCGCCTTCGAGGCCGAGCGCCTGGCCCGCCATCCCTGGCTGGAAAGCCGGCCGATCGCCTGACAGCTCCCTTCATACCGACCACAGGACCGTTTTTTCCATGACTCACAACATCGCAGTCTTGCCGGGTGACGGCATCGGCCCCGAAATCGTCGAACAGGCCGTGCGCGTCCTGAAGGCGCTGGACGTGCCGTTCGACATCAAGCAGGCCGCCGTCGGCGGCGCCGCCTTCGACGAGTTCGAGCACCCGCTGCCCCCGGCCACGCTGAAGCTGGCCAAGGAATCGCACGCCGTGTTGTTCGGCGCCGTCGGCGACTGGAAGTACGACAGCCTGCCGCGCGAATTCCGCCCCGAGCAGGCCATCCTGGGCCTGCGCAAGGCGCTCGGCCTGTTCGCCAACCTGCGTCCCGCCATCCTGTATCCCGAGCTGGCCAGCGCCTCCTCGCTCAAGCCCGAGATCGTGTCCGGCCTGGACATCCTGATCATCCGCGAACTGACCGGCGACATCTATTTCGGCACGCCGCGCGGCGTGCGCTCGTCGCCGGACGGCGCTTTTGCCGGCGAACGCGAAGGCTACGACACGATGCGCTATGCCGAATCGGAAGTGCGCCGCATCGCCCGCATCGGCTTCGAATCCGCCCAGAAGCGCAACAAGAAGCTGTGCAGCGTCGACAAGGCCAACGTGCTCGAGACCTCGCAGTTCTGGCGCGACATCGTCATCGAAGTGGCGCGCGAGTATCCGGACGTCGAGCTGTCGCACATGTACGTCGACAACGCCGCCATGCAGCTGGTGCGCAACCCGCGCCAGTTCGACGTGATCGTCACCGGCAACCTGTTCGGCGACATCCTGTCGGACGAGGCCGCCATGCTGACCGGCTCCATCGGCATGCTGCCGTCGGCCTCGCTGAACGCCGGCGGCCAGGGCCTGTACGAGCCCAGCCACGGCTCGGCGCCCGACATCGCCGGCCAAGGCATCGCCAATCCGCTGGCGACCATCCTGTCGGCCGCCATGCTGCTGCGCTACTCGCTGAACCTGGCGGCGCAGGCCGACCGCATCGAAGCCGCGGTGCGCCGCGTGCTGGCCGATGGCCTGCGCACCGCCGACATCTTCGAACCCGGCACCACCAAGGTCAGCACCTCGGGCATGGGCGACGCCGTCCTCAAAGCCCTGGCCTGATGCCTGCAAGGGACGCGCCCTTGCGGCGCTGTCCCGATTCCAGGGGCTGCCCGCAGGGGCGGCCCTTTTTCATGTCGATGTTGCCGCGGCGCCGCGAAAGCAGGGTGGCTTTGATTGCGGCCCCGTTTTTTCAAGCTGCGCCGCAACATCCATGCGTGCATTCTGATAAATTGTTGGGTTCTTGCACGTTTTTTCACCACACCTTGTCCCCACCTTTAAAGAGCGATTGAAATGAATCAAGCAGTAGGCCTTGTCGGCTGGCGCGGTATGGTCGGCTCGGTGCTCATGCAACGCATGCGCGACGAGAACGACTTCGCACTGATCGAACCGGTGTTTTTCTCCACCAGCAACGCCGGCGGCGCCGCCCCCACTTGGGCGACTGGCGCGGGCCCGCTGCAAGACGCCTACAACATTGACGCTCTGAAAAAACTGCCGATCATCGTGACGGCGCAAGGTGGCGACTACACCTCCGAGGTCTACCCGAAGCTGCGCGGCGCGGGCTGGAACGGCATCTGGATCGACGCCGCCAGCACGCTGCGCATGGCCGATGACGCCATCATCGTGCTGGACCCGGTCAACCGTCCCGTGATCGACGCGGCGCTCAAGCGCGGCGTGCGCAACTTCATCGGCGGCAACTGCACGGTCAGCTGCATGCTGATGGGCCTGGCCGGCCTGTTCAACAACGACCTGGTCGAGTGGATGACCACCATGACGTACCAGGCCGCTTCCGGCGGCGGCGCGCAGCACATGCGCGAACTGCTGACCCAGTTCGGCGAGCTGAACCACGCCGTCAAGCCGCTGCTGGACGATCCGGCCTCGGCCATCCTGGAAATCGACCGCGGCATCCTGGCCAAGCAGAAGGACGCCGCGCTGCCCCACGAGCACTTCGGCGTGCCGCTGGGCGGCAGCCTGATTCCCTGGATCGACAAGGACCTGGGCAACGGCATGTCCAAGGAAGAGTGGAAGGGCGAGGTCGAGACCAACAAGATCCTCGGCCGTGGCGCCGCCTTCGGCACCGCCGCCACCCCGATCGACGGCCTGTGCGTGCGCATCGGCGCGATGCGCTGCCACAGCCAGGCGCTGACCATCAAGCTCAAGCGCGACCTGCCGCTGGACGAGATCGAAGCGCTGATCGCCCAGGGCACGCAGTGGGCCAAGGTCATCCCCAACAGCAAGGAAGAGACCATCCGCGAGTTGACCCCGGTCGCGGTCACCGGCACGCTGGACATCCCGGTGGGCCGCCTGCGCAAGATGTCGATGGGCCCGCAATACCTCAGCGCCTTCACCGTCGGCGACCAGTTGCTGTGGGGCGCCGCCGAGCCGCTGCGCCGCATGCTGCGCATCGCGCTGGCCGAAGCCTGAGGCCTGGCGGGCGGCCGGCCTGGCCGCCCGCTCGCGACGAGGCCGTACCGCAAAGGCACCTTCGGGTGCCTTTGTCGTTTGCGCCGGGTCATCAGCGCATCGGATGCGGCTGGCAATGTGCCGGCCAGCCAACGCCGATGCGCCTTTCAGGTTTGTGAAACGCGCTCGATCCATTACACTTTTCCGGTGAATTGAGGCTTGTTCTCACGCGTTCGCCGCGAACAGCCTCCGCCCGACCATTCGACGACAAGAACGGAATTCCAGCTTATGACCCAGCGTTCGCGCCAAGTGAAGCATGCCCGCCGTTTGAAGGCCCTCCAGTGGGCGATCGCACTGGCGATCGGCGCGAGCGCTTGCAGCCCGGCGTTGGCCATGCGGGTCGGGCATTCGCGGGTGGTCTCGGCCCCGGGCGCGCCCTTGCAGGCGCTGGTGGGATTGCAGGAACTCACACCCGACGAAATCGCGTCGCTGCGGGTGTCGGTGGCCGACGAGGCTTCGTGGCAACGCGCGGGCCTGAAACCGCCCGCGCCGCTGGCCAGCCTGGTGGTGAGGGTCGAGGATGGGATGGATCCGACCCGCAAGAACCTGCGGGTGCGGTCGACGCAGGCGCCGTCCGGCGGCGCGGTCGACCTGCTGCTGGACATCAGCTCCAGCTCGGGCCAGCGGCAGGTGCAGGTCAGCATCCTGGTGCCGTTGCGGGGCGCGGGCGCCGAGGTTTCGCCCGCGGCCGTTGGCACGCCGAGCCGCGCCAGCGGCACGGCGGGGTCGGTCAACGTGAAGTCGGGCGACACGCTGTTTGCGATTGCCCAGCGCAATGCGGTGCCGAACGCCTCGATCTACCAGATGTTGGTGGCGTTGTGGCGCGCCAATCCCGATGCGTTCATCCAGGGCAACATGAATCTGGTGCGGGCCGGGCAGAAACTGGCGATTCCCGACGCGGCGACCGTGCGCGCCGTCGATCCGGCGGAGGCGCGCCGTATTTTCAACGAGCACGCCGAAGCGTTCGCCCGCTACCGGGCCCGTCTGGGCGCGGCGGCCGGCGCCAACCCCTCGGTGGTCAAGGGCCAGGATGCCGCTTCCGGCACGGTGGCCCGTCCCGGCGACACGGGCGTGGCCACGGCGTCCCAGCCGCAGGACCGGGTGCGCCTGTCCTCCGGCCAGGCCCAAGGCGGCGCGACGGCCCAGGCCGATGCGCAGGCTGATCAGCGCGCCTCCGACGCGCGAGCCATGGCGGATGCCCAGGGCCGCGTGAATCAGTTGCAGAGCAATGTCGATGAATTGAACAAGGCCGTCGCGGGGCAGGGGGGCGCCACTGGCGCTCCTGGCGCTGCGGGGGCTGCGGGCGCGAACGGCGCCACGGGAGGCGCTGGAGCGGCGGGGGCATCGGGCACGCCTGGTTCGACCGGAGCGGCGGGTGCATCTGGTACGCCTGGCGCGACCGGAGCGGCGGGTGCATCCGGTACGCCTGGCGCGACTGGCGCATCGGGTACGCCTGGTTCGACCGGAGCGGCGGGTGCATCGGGCACGCCTGGCGCGACTGGCGCGGCGGGCGCATCGGGTACGCCTGGTTCGACCGGAGCGGCGGGTGCATCGGGCACGCCTGGCGCGACTGGCGCGGCGGGTGCATCGGGTACGCCTGGCGCGACTGGTGCGGCGGGTGCATCGGGTACGCCTGGCGCGACTGGAGCGGCGGGCGCATCGGGCTCGCCCGGCGCAACGGGTGCCGCAGGCGCATCGGGCACCCCTGGCGCCGTCGGCGCCACGGGAGCGCCGGGCCTCTCCGGCACGCCCGGCGCCGCCGGTCCGTCGACGGCCGCCGCGCAACAGGACAAGGCCGCCGCGCAGGCGTCGGCCGACAAGAACAAGGATAAGGATTTGACTTCTTCGATGCCGGCCTGGTTGGCCGACAACCTTCTCGTCATCGTCACCGCCGTGCTGGCGCTGATCGCTTTCGCCATCGCCTGGGTGCTGCGACGCGCGGGCGCGCGGCGCGGCGATGACGACGAGGAAACCTACGCCTATAACGAGCCGGTGCTGGACACCGCGGCGCTGAACCGCAAGCTCGATTCCATCAGCCTCGACCTGGACGAACCGCCCACGGACGAACCGCGCCCGGTTGGCGGTCCCCGGATTTGAACGATGCCTAGAGTTGCAATGGGGCTGGCATACGACGGCTCCGCCTGGCAGGGTTGGCAGACCCAGCCGCACCGGCAGACGGTGCAGGACACACTGGAGGCCGCGCTGGCGCAGTTCTGTGGCGTGACGGACGCCGTCCCCACCATCTGCGCCGGCCGCACCGACACCGGCGTGCATGGCGCGATGCAGGTTATCCATCTCGACACCACGCTCGATCGCCGCATGGAATCCTGGGTGCGCGGCGTGAATGCCTTCCTGCCCTCCAGCATTTCCGTACAATGGGCCAAGGCGGTGCCGGACGCGTTCCACGCCCGGTTTTCGGCCCGCGCCCGGACTTACGTCTACCTGCTGTGGCGAGGCCGGGTGCGTCCCGCTCTTTGGGCCGGCCGCGCCGGGTGGTGCTACCAGCCCCTGGATGTCGATGCCATGCGCGGCGCAGCGAACGCCTTGCTGGGCGAGCACGATTTTTCCAGTTTTCGTTCCTCGCAGTGCCAGGCCAAACACCCGGTGCGCATCATGCATCAGCTCGACATCGACGAGCGCGGTCCGTTCCTGGTGTTCACGCTGCGGGCCAACGCGTTCCTGCATCACATGGTGCGCAACATCATGGGCGCGTTGCTGCAGATTGGGCAGGGGCGCGAGTCGGTGGACTGGATGGCGCAACTGCTTTCATGGCGCGACCGCCGGCGCGGCGCGCCCACGTTTTCTCCCGATGGCCTGTATCTGTCGGCCATCGATTACCCGGACGAGTTCGGCCTAGACGAGCTGGATGGCGGAGCCCTGTTGCTGTCGCCCTTCACCCGACCGTCGGGCAACCCGCCCTAGCCGGACGCCGGCCGGCGCCCAATGGAGGCCTGTCTCATGCAACGCCGCGCGTTTTTGAAACGAACCGCCCTGGGGGCCGCGAGCGGCGCCGTGATCGCCGCGCCGGCGTATGCGCAGGATGCGCCGGCGGTTTCGTGGCGGCTGGCATCGAGCTTCCCCAACGAGTCGCCGACGCTGTTCGCCGGCGCCGAGGACGTGGCGCGCTATGTCGGCGACGTCACCGACGGCAAGTTCCGCATCGAGATATTCTCCGCCGGTGATCTGGTGGACGCCGGCCAGGTGTTGGACGCGGTGCAACAGCGCGTCGTCGAATGCGGCCACACCGCGTCGACCCGGTTCTTCGATACCGATCCCGCATTGTGCTTCGATGCCGGCGTGCCATTCGGCCTGAATACCCGGCAGATGAATGCCTGGATGATCCAGGGCGAGGGGCTGGCGCTGACCCGCGTGTTGTTCGACAAATACAACATCCTCAACTTTCCCTGCGGCTTTACCGGCGCCCAGATGGGCGGCTGGTTTCGCGGCGAGGTCAAGACGGTGGACGACCTGCGCGGCCTGAAGGTCAAGGCCGGCGGTTTCGCCCGCCAGGTGCTGGCCCGCATGGGCGCCGCGCCGGTGGACCTGCCGATCGCCGATACCTATGCGGCGCTGGAGCAGGGCGGCGTCGATGCGGTGGCCTGGATCGGTCCGCACGATGACGAGAGCCTCGCGCTCTACAAGGTCGCCCGGAACTACTATTTTCCTGGCTGGTGGGCGGGCACGTTGCAGTTGTCGCTGTACGTCAATCAGGACGCGCACGACGAATTGCCCAAGTCCTACCAGGCGGCGCTGGAGCTGGCCTCGCGGATGGCCACTTCCAACATGATCGCAAAGTACGACGCCGGCAATCCCGACGCCCTGCGCCGGCTGGTGCAGCGCGGCGCGCAGCTCAAGGCTTTCCCCAGGCCGATGCTGCAAGCCGCCCACGAGGCCGCGCTCAAGCTCTACCAGGAGTTGAGCGGCAAGGATCCCATGTTCAAGAAGCTGTACGAAAGCATGACCGCCTTTCGCGACAAGGAAATCCCCTGGTTCCGCGTGGCCGAGGGCAGCTTCGATTCGCTCATGGCCACGCTGGGCCAGCCGGCCGCCTGAACGCGCCTGGCCGGGCCGGCGCGCCGGGGCCGGAGAGCGTTCGCTTATACTGATCGGACCTGTCGCGCCGAGCGACACAAGCGGTGAATTCCATGCGCACACGCATCAAGATCTGCGGCCTGACCCGCGAAGAAGATATCGACGCCGCCGTCTCGGCCGGCGTCGATGCCATCGGTTTTGTCTTCTATCCCAAGAGCAAGCGCTACGTCACGCCGACCCGCGCGGCGCAACTGCGCCGCGCGGTGCCGGCCTTCGTGGACGTGGTGGCGCTCTTCGTGAACCCGGATCCGTCGCAGGTGCAGGCGGTGCTCGACGAGGTGGGACCGGAGCTGCTGCAATTCCATGGCGACGAAACGCCGCCGGACTGTGCGCGCTATGGCCATCGCTACCTGCGTGCATTCCGTGCCGGCGCGCCCGGCCTGGATACGCCGGAAGACCTGGCGACGTACTGCCGCGCCTTCGGCGAAGCCGCCGGCTGGCTGTTCGACAGCTACAGCGCGGGCTACGGCGGCAGCGGCCATGGTTTCGACCATGCCTTGCTCGCCGACGTGGCGGCCGATCCCGTGTCGCGCCCGCTGATCCTGTCGGGCGGACTGAACCCCGACAACGTTGCCGCGGCGGTGCAATCGGTGCGGCCGTGGGCGGTCGATGTGAGCAGTGGCGTCGAGGTCGAGCAAGGAATAAAAAGTTCTGATAGAATCTCGTTCTTCGTTGCTGCGGTGCATGCCGCAGACGCGAAGAAATAGAAGGGAAAGCAGTGCTGGCAGGGAAGGTGAAAACCGCGAACCCGGCCGTTGCGGCTGAAGAATTTAGTGAATCGAAGGTATCTGCCAAATGCGCATGTGCCACAACATGCGGCAAGAACGCATGATCCAGACGATTCGCGGCATTTTCTGAAGCCTGATAAGCAACGAAATAAAAACAGCAAAAAATCTGAAAAGACGATTTGCACAGTTTAAAAAAGCACTATATAATTCTTCTTCTTTGCAGGCGGTTAGCTCAGCTGGTTAGAGCGCCACGTTGACATCGTGGAGGTCGTTGGTTCGATTCCAATACCGCCTACCAAATTCCTGCAAAGTGAATGCCTGATAGAGCTAGTCAGGCATCACCCTGAAAAGCCGCGACAGTCCTGGACTTCGCGGCTTTTTGCTTTTTCACGATGTAGATCAGGCGGGGCAGAACCGTCTGCTTGGTGATGAAAATCCGGGTGAAATCTTCAGTAGAGTTCTTCGACCACCAGCGACCCATCGGTGATGCGGGCAACATTTCCGTCATTGCTCGCGAACATCACGCTGACAGTATGATTGCCACCCGCCGGTATATCGAACAGTTTGATTCGCCATATCCATTCTTCGGACGGCGCCGCACACCGTTTCAGTTGTTGATGCCGGCTACGAAGCGATTGCCGTCAACTGTTCTCGATGATTCACTTTTGAAGCGGACCAGCACTTGGTTCCGCTTGGATTCATTATGGGAAACCTGTTGTATTCGGAGAAATGATTGGTGTCGCAGCGCCACGGCTTCTGCCCGGCAAACGGCGTGATTTGCGACACGGGAAGGACGACGTCTTTCGGAAATGCGGAGAATCGTGGCTGGCGAGCCACGGGGGCTTGAAGTACACCCCCGCGCCTGCCCGTCCGGGCACGCGACTTGCTCTGGTGTTGCCGCCACTGCCCGATGTCCCTACCCGGAGAAGCTGCCATGCCCATCGTCGTGTTCGACACTCATGCCCCGACGGCGCCCGCCGTCACCAACGCCGAGCGATGCGCGCGGCGTACGCTCGAGGCGGCGCACCGCCTTCTGAATCCTGGAAGCGAAGTGCAATCCATGTCAGTGGTGGAGCTGGAATTGGCGCGGTATGTCAAAGAGACATACCGGCCGCGCTTCACTTCGCGTTCTTATCCAGAAACCGCCGGATGACCGCGCCGATCTCGGCTCCGTGGGTTTCCAGCGCCAGATGGCCGGTGTCGTAGAAGCGCACGTCGGCGCCCGGGATATCCCGCTTCCAGGCCTCGGCGCCGGCGGGCAGGAAAAAGGGATCGTTCTTGCCCCACACGGCCAGCAGCGGCGGCTGGTGCTTGCGGAAGTACGCCTGGAACTCCGGATACTTCTGGACGTTGGAGGCGTAGTCCAGCAGCAGGTCGAGCTGGACGTCGGCATTGCCGGGCCGGGAAACCAGGTGGCCTTCGAGCGCAATCGCGTCGGGGGCCACAAGGGTCTGGTCCGGAACGCCTTCGAGGTATTGCCATCGGATCGAGGCCGGCGTGGCGAACTCGCGCAGGGCGTCGCGGTTGGCCTGCGATGGGTCCTTCCAGTATTTCTGGATCGGCGCCCAGCCCGCCCCCAGCCCCTCTTCGTACGCGTTGCCGTTCTGCGAAATGATGGCGCTGATGCGCGCCGGGTGTTCCGCGGCGAGGCGCCAGCCCACCGGGGCGCCATAGTCGAACACCTGCATGGCGTAGCGATCCAGCCCCAGTTGCCGCGTGAACTGTCCAATGGTCTTGGCGAGCTGGTCGAAGGTGTAGTCATATTGTCCGCGCGCGGGGGCTTCGGTGAAGCCAAAGCCGGGCAAGTCGGGCGCAATGACGCGGTACCCGTCCGCAAGCAGCGGGATGAGATTGCGGTACATGAATGAAGAGGCGGCGTAGCCGTGCAGCAGAAGCACGATGGGCGCATCGCGCGGGCCTGCCTCCCGGTAGAACACCTTCACGTCTCCCACCTGTTCGAACCGATGATGGACCTGCAGATCGGCCGCGGATACGCCCGCGGTCAACGGGGTCGAGGGCAGGCCGCTGGTTTCCGTCGCGCTATTCGAAGTCATGATGCATTTCCTTTGTAACCGTTGAATTTGGTTTTTCAGGTTACTTTGGATTCTAGTAACTGGTCAAATTTATTTTTATAGGTTACATTTATCCCATGCCAGACACCGCACAAAATCAAAAAACCCCGCTTTTCGTGGGCGACGACCTTGCACTCGATTTCATCAACACTGAATACGGGGTGGGGGCGGCGCGCCACGACTGTTTCGGCGACGATGACGCCGTGCTCGCATGGTTGAAATTGGCGGATGTGTTGCCGCGGGGGACCCGCGTGGCGCCCCCGGGCCTGCGGGAGCTGGCCCTGCAATTGCGCGAAAGCGCTCGATCCTTGTTGCAGGCCGCCAAGTCGGGCGGTGACTCGGACGCCAGCGTGGTCAACCACGTGCTCAAGGCGGGCGGGGCGGCCACGGAATTGGCGTGGGACGGCGCCAGCCAGTCCTTCAAGGCGGTCAGGCCGCGCCGCCTGGACGACGCGGCCGGCGTGCTCGAGCCTGTTGCCCGAGCCATCGTCGAATTGCTGACCGACACGCCGTTGGCGCTTGTGCGGCAATGCGAGGCGCATGACTGCACGCTCATGTTCCATGACAGGACCAAGTCGCATCGGCGCCGCTGGTGCAGCATGGCGCTATGCGGCAACCGGATGAAGGTCGCGGCGTTCCGGTCGCGCAAGAAGGAGAGCGAGTCCGATTGATGCCCGGGGCTGCTCAAACCGCCGCGCCCGGAGTTTCGTGAGAATTCATGAAACTGTGCCCCGTTTCATTTTGTAGGATTCCCCGCAAGAGGAATTGAAAGAAAAATGAAAGGTGAGGGCGATGGCGGATTGTGAAGATTGCAGGGCGATCGTGCGGGCCACCTCGGGCGCGGCGGGCCATGACCAGTTGATCAGCCTGGGCTACGTGCGCAGCCTTGCCGCGGTGCAGGGCGGGGCGCGGCACGAAGCATTCGTCTGCTCGGCCTGCGGTGCCGAGTGGAATTACGTGCATGGCAAGCGCGCCGAGACCGCGGGCTGGCTGCGGAGCTGAGCCGGCTTTCAGGGCAGGGGGATGTTGCCGGTCGAGAGGGTCGCCGCCAGCCGCATGTTGGTATTGCGGATCCAGCCGGGAATCAGGAAGGCGTCGACGATCACCCAGATCCCCACGGCCGCCAGCAGTACCAGTCCCACGCCGATGACGCTGAGGGCGATGCCGACAATGGTGAGCGCGAGCATGGCGATGGCGGATCCGGTCCTGCCGGTATAGAAGCGATGTCCGCCCGCGCTGCCCAGGAAGAACCACAGGAGGTAGGCCACGCCGACGCTTTTGCGATTGGCGTCGTACATCATGGTTTGCATGGCGGGACTGTTCACGTTATCTCCGGGAAGAACCAAAGGTCTGGCCGGCGGTATCCGCCGGCCGCAAGTTGGCGAATGATTTTTCGCCGCGTCAGATGATTGGTTCTTTCGGAGTGTCCGGCTAGGGCTGCGGGCCAAATCTCGGACTGCTGAACAGCGCGGGGACGTGTGGGCGTCTTTCCGCGTCGGGGCATCTTCCGCCCGGATTCAACGGGCCTGCAAACAGCGCCCGACCATTTCCATATAGTGTTCCAGCGGCGGCGTGGACAGGCCGACCACTTTGGCCTGGTCGTCATAGCGGCGCAGGCGCACCGCGGCCTGGGCGTGTGGCTGCGCGGCGAACGCGTCGGCCTGCGCCGGGGTGAACACGCCGCCCTGCAGCGCCAGGCTCTGCACCGAGGCGGGCGACAGGGTGTCCAGATAGGCGGGTTCGATCACGCCCAGATAGCGCTTGGCGGCAACGTGCAGGCGCACCGGCGCCGTGATCGCGTCGCCGAACAGCGGGGCGAGGGCTTCGGCGGCCACATCCTGGTGGCGCATGTCGGTGGTGATGCTCTCGGCCAGCATCAGGTGGCCGAGGTCGTGCAGCAGCGCGGCGACGATCACGGCTTCGGACTCGCCGGCCTGTTCGGCCAGTTGCGCGCATTGCAGCGCGTGTTCGGTCTGGCTGATGGCTTCGCCGCCGTAGTAGGCGGCGCCATGGCGGGCGAACAGGTCCTGGATGATGGACAGGGTAAGCATGGGTGGATACCTTCGAGGCTGTGGATCGGTGGAGAAGATATGCCTCGAGAGTGACATCTAGATGACTAGAGCATTTTCGCGTCCCGGCACGAATGCGCGCAGGGGCGCCGCGCGTTCGATGGGCCCGCATCGCGATGCCCGGGCCATGCTGTCCCGCGTCCGGCGGGCGGTCAGGCGCGCTAGCTGCAGGTCAGGATGTTGATCCAGGCGATGGCGCTGGCCAGCAATCCCGCGGCTCGTACCCGTTCCGGTGTCTGGCGGCCGGCCTGCAATTGCGCCAGCGCCTTCTTCATGTGCATGAGCGGCGTGCCTTCCGTCTCGGTGGCGGGCGGCACCGCGGGCGCTGCGCGCGGGCGGCGGGTCTTGGCGTTGAGCGGTTCGGTGGTCAAGAAGGCCTCCTGGAGGGGGCGCCGGTCGCGGCGGGAGGGGATCTGACCGAAGGGAGGGCGCAAATGTTCCGGACAGGCAACTGCGTTATCCTGCACCCCATCATGATGAGAGCACTTTGGCTGATCCTGGGTTGCGCGATGCTGGCGCTGGGCGTGATCGGCGCCTTCCTGCCGGTGATGCCGACGACGATTTTCCTGATCCTGGCGGTGGCCTGCTTTTCGCGTTCGTCCCCACGGCTGGAACGCTGGCTGCTGGATAGCCCCACCTACGGCCCGTCGCTGCGCGCCTGGCGCGAGCAGGGGGCGGTGTCGCGCAAAGGCAAGCTGTATGCCTCGCTGGGCATGGCGGTGGGCTACGGCCTGTTCTGGTGGGGCGCGCATCCGTCGCCTTTGCTCGCATCCGGCGTCGGCCTTTTTTTCCTGGCAAGCGCCGCCTACGTGCTGACGCGCCCTAGCCCGCAAGCGCCTGATATCTCAAAGGAAAACACCGACGAGCCGAGCGGCCCGGCGGCCGGTCGCTGAGGCCGGACTGAAAGCCCGGCCCCTGCGTGACGCGCCGAAATCAACGCATCTTTTTCCTCTACATTGCGGGCGTCGCCGGAGCGTTGCCGCCGCCGTCAGTGCGAATGCCGGGGATCACCGCGCGTTTCGACCACCTTGAGGTACAGGGTGGCGGGTTCCAGGCAGCCGCCGGTTGACAACTGGCCGACCAGTTGCCGGTACAGCTCCTGCCACGGCGTCTGGGCCGGCGGCGGCTGGTAGGGCGGATCCTGCCGCCGCCGCGCCAGTTCGGCTTCGTCCACCAGCGCGATGACGCTGCGCTGGTTCAGGTCGACGCGGATGCGGTCGCCGGTGCGCAGCAGCGCCAGACCGCCACCCACGGCGGCTTCTGGCGACATGTTCAGGATCGACGGACTGGCCGAGGTGCCGCTCTGGCGGCCGTCGCCCAGGCAGGGCAGCGAGTCGATGCCGCGCTTGATCAGGTGCGATGGCGGCGCCATGTTGACGACCTCGGCGCTGCCCGGATAGCCGACCGTGCCGGCGCCGCGGATGACCAGGATGCAGTGTTCGTCGATGTTCAGGGCCGGGTCTTCGATGCGCGCGTGGTAGTCCTCCGGTCCTTCGAACACGATGGCCCGCGCCTCGAAGGCATTCTCGTCGCCAGGCGCGGACAGGTAGGCGCGGCGGAACGCCTCGCCCACCACCGACATCTTGATGACCGCGCTGTCGAAGAAATTGCCCGACAGCACGATGAAGCCGGCGCGGTGCTTGAGCGGCGCGTCGCAGCCGCGGATGACGTCGGCGTCGTGGGTCTTGGCGCCGGCCGCGATTTCGCCGATGGTCTTGCCGGACACGGTGGCGCAGTCGGCGTGCAGGCGGCCGGCGGCCAGCAGTTCGTGCATCACGGCCGGCACGCCGCCGGCGCGGTGGAAGCCCTCGCCCAGGTGTTCGCCGGCGGGCACGCAGTTCACCAGCAGCGGCACGTCTTCGCCCAGCCGCTGCCAGTCGTCCAGGCTCAGGTCGATGCCGGCATGGCGCGCCATGGCGATCAGGTGCGGCGGACAGTTGCTGGACGCGCCCAGCGCCGAGGCCACGACGATGGCGTTCTCGAAGGCCTCGCGCGTCAGGATGCGGGACGGGCGCAGGTCCTCGCGCACCATGTCGCAGATGCGCAGGCCGGTGGCGTAGGCCATCTGCCCGCGTTCGCGGTAGGGCGCGGGGATGCTGGCGCAGGTGGGCAGCGACATGCCCAACGCCTCGGCCAGCGAATTCATGGACAGCGCCGTGCCCATGGTGTTGCAGTGGCCGATCGAGGGCGAGGAGGCGGTGGCCAGCGTCATGAAGCCTTCGTAGTCCAGCTTGCCCGCGGCCATCAGGTTGCGGGCATGCCAGATGACCGTGCCGGACCCGACGCGCTGGCCGTCATGCCAGCCGTCCAGCATCGGGCCGCCGGACAGCACGATGGCGGGAATGTCGACGGTGGCCGCCGCCATCAGGCAGGCGGGCGTGGTCTTGTCGCAGCCGGTGGTCAGCACCACGCCGTCCAGCGGATAGCCGTGCAGGATCTCCACCAGGCCCAGGTAGGCCAGGTTGCGGTCCAGCGCCGCGGTCGGGCGGCGGCCCTGTTCGGCCAGCGGATGCACCGGGAACTCCATCGGGATGCCGCCGGCGTCGCGGATGCCGGCCTTGATGCGTTCGGCCAGCGCCAGGTGGTGGCGGTTGCAGGGCGCCAGGTCGCTGCCGGTCTGGGCGATGCCGATGATGGGCCGGCCCGATTGCAGTTCCTGGCGCGTCAGGCCGTAGTTCAGGTAGCGCTCGACGTAGATCGCCGTCATGTCGGCGTGGGCGGGATCGTCGAACCATTTCTGGCTGCGCAGCTTGCGGGGAGTGTCGGTCATGGGTGCCTCGTGTGCTTCGGTGATGCGTGGCGCGCCGGCGGGCGCGCCGGGGACCTAATTGCGTGCCTTGCTGATCTCGGCGTTCAGTTGCCGGACCAGGTCCGGGCCGAGTTCCTGGGTGTACTTGTCGACCACGGGCTGCACCTTCTCGCGCATCCGCGCCACTTCCTCGGGCGACACGGTGTTGATCTTCATGCCCGCCTTTTCCAGCGTGCCCATCGCCTTGAGCGAATCGGCGCGGCTGTCCTTGCGTTCGAAGTCGCGCGAGGCCTCGGCGGCCTGGCGCACCAGCTTTTGTTCGTCGGGCGAGAGCTTGTCCCACCATTTCTTGGACGCCAGCACCACCCAGGGCGTGTAGACGTGGCGGGTGATCGTCAGGTAGGGCTGCACCTCGTAGAACTTGCTGCTCTGGATGGTGGTGATGGGGTTCTCCTGGCCATCGACCGTGCGCGTTTCCAGCGCCGTGAACAGTTCCGAGAACGGCATCGGCACCGCGTTCGCGCCCAGGGTGTTGAACACGCCCAGCGCGATCTGGTTCTGCATCACGCGCAGCTTGATGCCCTGCATGTCCTCGGCGCGCACGATGGGGTGCTTGGAGTTGGTCATGTTGCGAAAGCCGTTTTCCCAGTACACCAGGCCCACCAGGCCCTTGGCTTCCAGCTTCTTGAGCAGGTCCTGGCCGAGCTGGCCGTCGAGCACCGCGTCGGCTTCTTTTTCGCTGTTGAACAGGAACGGCAGGTCGAACACGCCGAATTCCTTGACCATGCCGGCCAGCGGCGCGGTGGAGCCGACCATCATTTCCTGCGCGCCGCCGACCAGCGCGCCCTGCATCTGCTCGTCCGAGCCGAGGTTGGCCGAGCCGAAGGTCTTCATCTTCAGCTTGCCGCCGCTGATCTTCTCCAGTTCCTGCGCCAGGTGGCGGGCGGCGCGGCCCTGCACGCTGTCCTCGTTCAGGCCGTAGCCGAAGCGGATCAGGCGCGGCTTGACGTCGGCGGCCGCGGCGGCGCCGGCGAAGGCGCAGGACAGCGCGGCCGCCAGCACGACGAGACGGGTCTTGAAACGGATGTTCATGGTTGTTCCTCCTTGGCTTCTTCTGAATGGCGCGGGGTCGGCGCCTCTGTGTACGGGCCTCAGTGCATCCAGCTCGCGGGGACGGTGATCAGCTCGGGGAAGATCACCAGCAGTACCAGCAGCAGCGTGTAGGCCGCGACATAGCGCCACACGCCCCTGCAGATGGTTTCCATGTTGATGCGGGCCACGCCGCAGACCACGTTGAGCACGGTGCCGACGGGCGGCGTGAGCAGGCCGACGCAGCCCACCATGACGAACATCACGCCGAAGTAGACCGGGTCGATGCCGGCCTGCGTGACGACCGGCATCAGCACCGGCGCCAGGATCAGGATGGTGGGCGTCAGGTCCATCACCGTGCCGATCAGCGTCAACAGGACCAGCAGCGCGAACATCAGCAGCTTGGGGTGGTCCAGCACCGGTTCCAGCAGGGCGATCAGGTCCTGCGGCATGTCGGCCAGCGTGATCATGTAGGACGAGACCATGGCGGCGGCCACCAGGAACATCACCACGGCGGTGGTGCGGGCGGCGTTGATGAACAGCGGCAGCAGGTGGCGCAGGCCGATCTCGCGGTAGACGAACAGGCTGATCAGCAGCGCGTAGACGGCGGCCACCACCGCCGCTTCGGTAGGCGTGAAGATGCCGCCGCGCAGGCCGCCGATGATGATGACGGGCAGCAGCAGCGCCCAGGCCGATTCGCGCAGCGCCCGCAGCCGGGCGCTCCAGGGCTGGCGCGGCGCGGGCTTGATGGCGCCGTGCTTGCGCGCCACCCAGGTCCACACCGCCACCAGCGTCAGGCCCATCATCAGGCCGGGCGCGATGCCGGCGAAGAACAGCTTGGTGATGGAAACGTTGGTGGCGACGCCGAAGATGATGAACGAGATCGACGGCGGGATGATCGGCGCGATGATGCCGCCGGCCGCGATCAGGCCGGATGCCTGGCCGGCGTCGTAGCCTTTCTCGCGCAACATGGGAATCAGCAGCGAGCCGAGCGCGGCGGCGTCGGCCACGGCCGAGCCGGACAGGGCCGCCAGCAGCACGCTGGCGAAGATGGCGACGTAGCCCAGGCCGCCCTGGATGTGGCCGACGAACATGCTGGCCAGGTTGACGATGCGGCGCGAAATGCCGCCGGCGTTCATCAGTTCGCCGGCCAGCATGAACAGCGGCACCGCCATCAGCGTGAAGCTGTTGGCGCCCGACAGCATGTTCTGCGCCAGGATCTGGGTATCGAAGAAATCGAGTTGGAACATCATGGCGACCGCGCTCAACAGCAGCGCGAACGCGATCGGCATTCCCAGGGCGATGAAGCCCAGCAGCACCAGCAGGAAAATGGTCAGGATCATTGGGGCGGGTCCGAACGTGGAGGCAAGGGGCCGGGGTCAGACCAGCGGGTCTTCGGGGCTGGATTCCGCGGGCAGCGGGCCGCCGGCCAGCACGCGAACCAGGTCGAACAGGGTCAGCAGGCCCATTGCGACGGCGGCGTACAGCGCGGCGGCGTTGAACACCGCCAGCGGCATCGCGGTCACGGGCAGGCGGGTATCCAGGCCGATCAGGGTCTGGGCCCAGCTGCCGTCGGCCAGCAGCCACAGCATCCACAGCACCAGCAACTGACAGACCACGTGCGAGACACGGCGCGCGGCCGGCCCGAAGCGTTCCACCAGCATCGTGACGCCGATGTGCTGGTGATCGCGCAACGCCAGCACCGCGCCCAGGAAGATCAGCCAGACGAAGGCCAGCCGGGAGATTTCGTCGGAGGCGTTGATGCCGGAATTGAACAGGTAGCGCATGGCGACATTGCCGAACAGCAACACCACCATGACCGCCAGGCAACCGGCCATCAGCCAGGTCTGCAATCGAGCGCACCAATCCGCCGCGCGCGCCATCGGGCCGGCACCGGGCCGCCCCGGGGGGGAACCATGCATGCTTGTCTCCTCGTTCCGTTTTCCGGAATTTTTATGGGTATCGCGGTGTCGATGTTAGCGCTAACATTTTTGGTTTGGCAAGCCCTGATCTTTACGTCAGACTACGGACTCGCCAACCGCTCAGAACGGCCGATGTCCATCCGAAAGCCCCGCAGCACCCGCGCCGGCCGCGTGACCATGCAAGAGGTCGCGCGCCGCGCCGGGGTCAGCGCGATCACCGTGTCGCGCGCCTTGCGCACCCCCGACAAGGTGGCCGAGGCGGTGCGCCTGCGCATCACCCAGGTCTGCCAGGAACTGGGCTACGTGCCCAACCATGCCGCCAGCGCGCTGGCGTCGGCGCGCTCGCAGACCATCGTGGTGCTGATTCCGTCGTTGAGCAACGTGGTGTTCGTGGACATCATCAGCGGCATCAAGGAGGTGCTGGACGAGCAGGGTTATCACCTGCTGATCGGCGTCACGGGATATTCGCCCGATGCCGAGGAGGCGTTGTTGCGCAAGTACCTGCAGCACCTGCCCGACGGCCTGATCCTGACCGGCATCGACCACAACCCGGGGGTCTGGGAACTGCTGCGGGCGCAGGGCATGCCCACGGTCCATACCATCGAAACCCTGGAGGACAGCGATGGCATGAGCGTCGGCTTCTCGCAGTTCGAGTCGGGCTACGCCGCCGGCCGGCACCTGGTCGAGCGCGGTTGCCGACGCATCGGCATCGTCGGCGCCCAGCTGGATCCGCGCTCGCTCAGGCGCTGTGAAGGCTGCCGCCAGGCCCTGCGCGATGCCGGCCTGCACGACCCGGCGCTTGAGATCATGACGCCCGAGAAGTCCTCGATCGCGCTGGGGGCGGCGCTGCTGGAAGCCCTGCTGGCCGAACATCCCGATTGCGACGCGGTGTTCTTCTGCAATGACGACCTGGCGCAGGGCGCGGTGTTCCAGTGCGGCCGGCTGGGCGTGAGCGTGCCCGGCCAGATGGCGCTGGTGGGTTTCCATGACTTTGCGGGAACGGCCTGGACCACGCCGCCGCTGTCGACCATCGCCACGCCGCGCTACGACATTGGCCGGGAAGCGGCGCAACTGCTGATGCGCCACCTGGCGGGGCAGCCCATCGCGCAGCGTCACGTGGACCTGGGCTTCACGCTGGTGCGGCGCGAAACCAGCTGAAGCCGTTGCCCGCTAGCCGGCGCGGCGCAGCGCCAGGAATATGCCTGACGCCATGATCATCGCGATGCCGGCCAGCGCCAACCCGTCGGGGGGACGCTGGAACCAGAAGGTGCTGAAGGCCACCGCCAGCAGCAGCTGGAAGTAGTTCAGCGGCGCCAGCGTGGCGGCCGCCACCCGCTGGAATGCCGCGATCAGCAGGATCTGCGCCAGCCCGCTGCAGGCGCCCAGGCCGACGATCAACGCCATGTCGGTCGGGCCCGGCCAGGGATCCGGCAGGAAGAAGGGCGCCGGCAACGCCGTGACGATCAGGCAGATGAACGCCGTATAGGCGTATTGGACCGGCCCGGCCACCTTGCCCGACAGCTTGCGCGTCAGCACCTGGAAGACCGCGTAACTGACCGCCGACACCGCCATCAGCAGCGTGCCCAGCCAGGGCAGGTCGCCGCCCGGTCGCACGATCAACAGCATGCCGACGAAGCCCGCCGCCACCGCGGCCCATTGCACCGGCCGCACGCGTTCGCCCAGCAGCCAGGGCGACAACGCCACCATGATGAGCGGCGAGGTGAAGTAGATGGCCGTGGCCTCGGACAGCGGCATCCAGATCAGCGCCGTCATGAAGCAGGTGCCGACCGTTGCCAGCATGACGCCTCTGAGCACCAGCAGGGGCTTGTGGGGGACGGCGCGCAGGCCGGGCCAGCGCTGGCGCCACAGCAGCGCCAGCGCCAGGATCGCCACGGCGATATAGCGCACGATGTTCAGGAACGGCGCCGGATAGCGGGCCAGCATCTGCTTGGATCCGGCATCGAAGGTGGCAAAGGCCACCAGCGCCGCGAAGAACAGCAGGATGCCGGCCTGGCGCGAGCCGGCGGCCCGGGCCGGGACGGAGGAAACGGCGGCGGGGTTGCTCATGGCAGGGTTCAGGCGCGGGCCAGGCCTTGCAGGAATGCGTCCAGCGCCGGGCCGATGGCCTGCACCATGTAGCCGCCTTCCTGCACCACCACCGTGGGCACGCCCAGGCCGGCCACGCGCGCGCCGATGTCGCGGTAGGCGTCGATGTCCAGCCGCAGCACGCTGATGGGATCATCCTTGTAGGTATCGAAGCCCAGCGCCAGCACCAGCGCCTGTGGCCCGTAGCCGGCCAGCGCCGCCAGCGCCGTGTCCAGCGCCCGCAGGAACGGGTCGTTGCCGGCGCCGTGCGGCAGCGGCAGGTTGAGATTGCAGCCCTCGCCTGCGCCATGGCCGCGCTCGTGCGCATAGCCGGTGTAGAACGGGTAGTAGCCGGCGGGATCGGCATGCAGCGACACCGTCATGACGTCGGCGCGCTGGTAGAAGATGTTCTGGGTGCCGTCGCCATGGTGCGCGTCGACGTCCAGCACCGCCACTTTGGACCAGCTCTGCAACAGCCGGGCCGCGGCGGCCGCGCTGCTGTTCAGGTAGCAGAAGCCGCCGGCGCGGTCGCGATGGGCGTGGTGGCCCGATGGCCGGCACAGGGCATAGGCCGCGCCGCCGCTGGCGGCCACGTGCTCGGCCGCGGCCACCGCGCTGTGGGTGGAGCGCAGCGCCGAGCGCCAGGTGTGCGGGCCGATGGGGCAGGACAGGTCGCTCAGGTAGTAGCCGGTCTGCGCCACGATCGACGGCGACGGGCAGGGGCCACGGCCAGCCGTTTCGATGCGGCCGCTGTAGTAGGGCGACAGGTTCGGCAGCACTTCCGGGCCGGGATCCACGCCCGGCCCCCTGAGCGCCTGCCAGCGCGAAAACGCGCTTTCCAGGTAATCCAGGTAGTCCGGACTGTGAATGCTCTCGAGCGGCTGGCGGCCGTAGTCGGGCGGCGCCTCGACCGCGATGCCACGGGCCGCCAACGCGCCTTGCAGGCTGTGCGCGCGCGACGGCAGGTCGGTGGGAGCGCTGATGCGTCCCAGCCGCATGAACTGCTGCGGCGTGTGCAGCAGCTGTTCTTCCGAGAAAAACGCCTTCATGGTGTTCCTTTGCGCGTCAGTGCGAACAGCCGGAGTCCGGAGCCTGCCCCGGCTGCTTGATCTCGATCTCGACGAACACGAATTCGGTGTCGCCGGGGTTGATGACGTTGTGTTCGACGCCCACCGGCCGGTAGTAGGACACGCCGGTGGTGAGCTGGCTGGTGACCTGGCCGTTGGGCGTATCCAGCAGCAGCGGGCCGGTCGTCTGCGGCACCACCACGTAGTTCATGCCGTGGCGGTGCCAGCCGGTTTCACCGCCGGGCGGAAAGCGCCATTCGGTGACGGTGACCTGGTCGTTGTCGATCTGGACGGTGGGCACGGCGGGCGGGCGTTGCATGCGAGTCTCCTGGTTGTGATGGCCGCTTCAGGCCGCGGCCTGCGCCTGGGTCGGATCCCAGTGCTGGCCGGGCACGGCGGCGATGAGTTGTTGCGTGTAGGCGTGCTGCGGGTTGTCGAAAATCTGGCTGGGCGATCCGTATTCCACCACCTTGCCCCGGTGCATGACCAGCACCGAATTGCAGATCTGGGCGGCCACGCGCAGGTCGTGGGTGATGAACACCAGCGCGATCTTCAGCCGCTGCTGCAGGTCGTGCAGCAGTTGCAGCACCTGCGCCTGCACCGACACGTCCAGCGCCGATACCGATTCGTCGGCCACCAGCACCTTGGGTTCCAGCGCCAGGGCGCGGGCGATGCCGATGCGCTGGCGCTGGCCGCCGGAGAACTGGTTGGGGTAGCGGTCGAACGCCGACGGGTCCAATCCCACCAGCGACAGCAGCTCGCGCACGCGGGCCTCGGCCTGGGCGCGCGGCACGCCGTTGGCGACCGGGCCGTCGCTGATGATGCGGCCCACGGTATGGCGCGGGTTGAGCGAGGCGAAGGGATCCTGGAAGATCATCTGGATGTCCTTGCGCAGCGGCCGGAAGCGCGATTCGGGCATGGCGGCGATGTCCTGGCCGTTGAAGATCAACTGGCCGCCGTTGATGCCGACCAGCTTGAGCAGGCACTTGCCGATGGTCGACTTGCCCGAGCCGGACTCGCCGACGATGCCCAGCGTCTCGCCGCGCCGCACGCTGAAGCTGACGCCGTCGACCGCATGCACCTCGCGCTTGCCGCCCAGCCAGCCATGGCCGACGACGTAGGTCTTTCTCAGGTCCTTCACCTCCAGCACCGGCTGTTCCGGCGTGGCGGCGGCGCGTTCCTCGCCGCGGCGGTGCGGCACCGCGGCGATCAGGCGCTGGGTGTAGGGATGGCGCGGACGGTTCAGCACCTCCTCGGCCGGGCCCTGTTCGACCAGCACGCCTTTTTCCATCACCGCCACCCGGTGCGCGATCTCGGCCACCACGCCGAAATCATGGGTGACGAACATCACGCCCATGCCCTTTTCCTTCTGGATGCGGGCGATCAGCGCCAGGATCTGGGCCTGGGTGGTGACGTCCAGCGCCGTGGTCGGCTCGTCGGCGATCAGCAGCGCCGGTTCCAGCGCCAGCGCCATGGCGATCATGACGCGCTGGCGCTGGCCGCCCGACAGGCGGAAGGGATAGACATGGTAGAGCGTGGCCGGATCGGGCAGGCCGACGAAGGCCAGCAGTTCCAGCGTGCGCCGCATGCGCTCCGGTCCGGGATAGGCGTTGTGGACCCGCATGACCTCGTTGATCTGTTCGCCCACCGTCATCAGCGGATTCAGCGCCGACAGCGGTTCCTGGAAGATCATGGCCATGTCCTTGCCGCGCATGCCTTGCAGGGTGGCTTCGTCCTGGCGCAGCAGGTCGGTGCCGCGCAGCAGGATGCGGCCCTGCTGCGGCGTCAGGTAGTCGGGCAGCAGGCCCATGATGGCGTTGGCGCTCATGGACTTGCCCGAGCCGGACTCGCCGACGATGCAGAGGATCTCGCCGGCGTGGATATCGTATGACACGTCCTGCACCGCGAACGGACGGTCGCCGCCGCGGGGCAGGGCGATGCTGAGGTTCTGGATGGACAGCAGGGGCGGGGAAGCGTTCATGCCGGTCTCCTATTCGCCGCGCTTGCGCAGTTGCGGGTTGAGGGCGTCGTTCAGGCCTTCGCCGATCAGGTTGATGGCCAGCACGGTCAGCAGGATGGCCACGCCTGGCCACACGCTCATCCACCAGGCTTCGCGGATCATGGTGCGGGCCGCGCCGATCATGAAACCCCAGCTCATCTCGTTGCGGTCGCCCAGCCCCAGGAAGGACAGCGACGATTCGGTCAGGATGGCGGTGGCCACCATGAACGAGGCCGAGACAATGATGGGCGACATGGCGTTCGGCAGGATCTGCGTGCCGACGATGCGCGCCGGCGTCTGGCCGATGACGATGGCGGCCTGCACGAACTCGCGCTGCTTCAGGGTCATGAACTCGGATCGAACCAGCCGCGCCGCCGGCGGCCAGGACACCACCGCGATCGCGCCCATGATGGAATACATCGACGGCCCGAGGATCGCCACCAGCACCACCGCCATCGCCAGCTGCGGGATGGTCTGGAAGAACTCGGTGAAGCGCATCAGCGCGTCGTCGACGCGGCCGCCGCAGTAGCCGGCGATGGCGCCAACGACGATGCCGAACACCAGCGCCACGGCGGTCGACAGCAGGCCCACCATCAGCGAGACCCGCGCGCCCCACACCAGGCCGGCGGTGATGTCGCGGCCCAGCATGTCGGTGCCGAAGGGGTAGGCGGCATCGGTGAAGGGCGGGATCAGCGGATCGGCCACCATCATCCAGGGCGAATCCTCGTACAGCAGCGGCGCGGCCAGCGCCACGATCACCACGGCCAGCACGATGGCCAGTCCGGCCACCGCGCCGTAGTTGCGCATATAGCGTCGGGCGAATTGCTTCATGCCGCGGCTCCTTGTTGCGCGCCCGCGCTGATGCGTGGATCGATCAGGCGATACAGCACGTCGGTCAACAGGTTGAACACCACAACCATGATCGAGGTCACCAGGAAAATGCCCAGCAGCAGCTGGTAATCGCGTTGCAGCAGCGCGTCGAACATCAGTCGGCCGATGCCGGGCCAGGCGAACACGGTCTCGGTCAGCACCGCGCCGCCGGCCATCTGGCCGAGCTGGATGCCGGCGAAGGTGATCACCGGCAAGAGCGCGTTGCGCAGCACGTGGGCGCGGATCACGCGGCCGGGGCTGACGCCCTTGGCGCGCGCGGTCTTGACGAAGTCCATGCCGATCACTTCCAGCATCGAGGCGCGCGTCAGGCGTACGTACACCGCCATGAAGAAGCAGCCCAGCGTCACCGTCGGCAGGATCAGGTGCTGCGCGATGTCGGCCGCGCGGGCCCAGCCGGTCAGGCCGGCGCCCACGGTTTCCATGCCGAAGGCCGGCAGCCAGCCCAGCACCACCGAGAACAGCAGGATGCCCATCAGCGACAGCCAGAACAGCGGCGTGGCATACAGCAGCAGCGCGCCGGTCATGACCGAGCTGTCGATCCAGCGGCGCTTGTTGCGGTAGCGCGCCTTGGCCGCGACCACGCCCAGCAGCACGCCCAGCACGATCGAGAAGACGAAGGCGCAGGACATCAGCAGGAAGGTGGCGGGCAGGCGTTCGACGATCAGGTCCAGCACCGGCACGTGGTTGCGGTAGGAAAAGCCCAGATCGAGCTGGACCACGCCCTTCAGGTACAGGAACAACTGCGTCAGCACCGGCTTGTCCAGCCCGAACGCGACGCGCAGTTGCTCGACGTAGGCGGCATCGCCCGCGCCGGCCTGGCCCGCCAGCACGGCGGCGGGGTCGCCGGGCGCCAGGCGGATCAGGAAGAAATTGATGATCACCACGCCCAGCACGACCACCAGGGCCTTGCCGATGCGTGAAACCAGGAAAGACAGGAATTTCATGCTCAGGGTCCTCCGTGGACGGGCGCGGACGTCCGTCGCGCGGCCGGGCGCCGCAAGCGAGCCGGGGTTGGCTGCGCTTGCGGCTTGCGGCGTTTACTTCTCGATGTAGACGTCGTCGAACGATTCGTTCAGGCCGATGGCGGTCTTGACCAGGTTCTTGACGTTGGCGCGATACAGCGTGGGGAACTCCATGTCCACCAGGAAGCCATTGGCGACTTCATTGACCAGCGTGGTCTGCAGCTGCGTGTAGAGCGCCTGGCGCTTGGCCGGATCGACTTCGGACGCGGCGGCCTCCCACTGCTTGTCGGTCTCGGGGTTGCTGTAGCCCTGCACGTTGGCGAACGGCGATCCCTTGACGATGTTGGAGGAGATGTACAGGCGCTGCACGCCCAGCGCCGGATCGCCGTACTGGTAGGTGAAGTTGGTGGTCAGGTCGAAGTCCCAGTTGCCGGTGCGGCTGGCCCAGCCGCCGGCGTCGGTCGATTCCAGGTTGACCTTGAAGCCCAGCTGCTCGAGCGCCTGCTTGGTGTATTCGCCCAGACGGTCCCAGGTCGAGCCGTACGGGAAGCTCAACTGGCGGATGGTGTAGTCGCCAGGCTTGATGCCCGATTCCTTGATCAGCGCGCGCGCCTTCTTCATGTCGAAGGGCATCGGCGGCATGTTCTTGTCGTAGAACATCTCGGTGGTGACGAACGGGCTGGTCGAGACCTTGCCCAGGCCGAAGAAGATGTTGTTGACCACCATGTTGCGGTTGATCGCGGCCATCACCGCCTGGCGCACCTTCAGGTTGTCGAAGGGCGGCTTGCGCATGTTGAAGATCAGGTAGGCCTGGGGCGAGAACATCTCCCAGCCGGCAGTGGTGTATTCCACCTTGGGCAGGGCGCGCAGGCGCTTGATGTCGACGTTGTCGACGTCGCCGCCACGCAATACGTCGACGCTGCCGCGCTCGAACGCCACCGCGCGCGAGGCCGCGTCCGGGATCACGTTGAACACCAGCTCATCCAGGTAGGGTTTGCCGGGCTTCCAGTAGTCGGGGTTGCGCGCCAGCTTGATGTATTCGCCGCGTTTCCATTCCTTGAACACGAACGGGCCGGTGCCGATCGGTTTCTGGTTGGCCGGGTTGGTCATGTAGTCGGTGCCGGCGTAGATGTGCTTGGGCATCATCGGCGCGAAGCCGGGTTCGAACATCAGCATGAAGGCCGGGAATGGCGATTTCAGCTTGATGACCACCGTCTTCGGGTCGCTGGCCTGCACCGAATCGACGAACTTGTTCAGGATCACGCGGGCCCGCGCATGGGTCTTGGGCAGCATGTCCGACAGCGTGAAGACCACGTCGTCGGCGGTGAACGGCTTGCCGTCGTGCCACTTGACGTTGTCCTGCAGGTGGAAGGTGTAGGTCAGGCCGTCGCTCGAGGCTTCCCACGACTTGGCCAGGCCGGGCTGGGGCTTGAGGTCGGTGCTGTACGTCAACAGGCTTTCGTAGATCTTGCCGGCGACGAACTGGGTGGGACCCTGCTGGTTGATGGCCGTGACGATCACGGGCGGCTCGGGCTGGACGATCATGTTGAGCGTGCCGCCCTTGGTCTGGGCCAGCGCCTGCGTGGCGGGCAAGGCGGCCGCCAGGACCAGGGCGCCGATGCTGAGGGAGAACCAAGTCTTCGATTTCACTGCGAGCCTCCGGGCTGGAAGAGGGTTGTCAGGTGGCCGCGCGTCACGCGGCGTGTGCCGGCTATGACAAGCAAACCTCGTGCCACCTGTTTCTCGGGGAACTGCGGGGTGGAGCTGCTACAACAATGCTACGTATGGGTGCAGAGACGGCGCCGCGCACCAATGCGGCGACAGACGAGGTGCACGGCGGGCGCGCTATTGGGTGATGTCGATCCAGGTGGTTTTGAGGTCGCTGTACTTGTCCAGCGCGTGCAGCGATTTGTCGCGGCCGAAGCCCGACTGCTTGACGCCGCCGAACGGCACGGTGATATCGCCATCGGCGTAGCAATTGACCCACACCAGGCCGGCGCGCAGGCGGCGCGACAGGCGGTGCGCGCGGCCCAGGTTGGCGGTCCACAGGCCGGCGCCCAGGCCGTACGAGGAATCGTTGGCCAATGCGATGGCTTCGTCTTCCGTATGGAAGCGCTGCGCCGCCAGCACCGGGCCGAAGATCTCCTCGCGGATCAGCGTGCTGGAGGCGTCGGCGCAATCGAAGATGGTGGGCTCGATGTAGAAGCCGCCGCCCTCAGCGTGCAACTGGCGCCCGCCGATGCGCAGTGTCGCGCCCTCGGCCTGGCCGGCCGCGATGCGCGCCATGACCGAGCGCGTCTGGCGCTCGTCGACCATGGCGCCCAGCGCCGTGGCCGGATCCAGCGGATTGCCCGGCCGCATCTCGGCGGCGTGGTGCGCCACTTTTTCCATGAAGGCGTCGTAGATGGCGTCATGCACGTACAGGCGCGAGCCGGCGATGCACACTTCGCCCTGGTTCGAGAAGATCGCCAGCGCGGCGATCAGCGCGGCGCGGTCCAGGTCGGGGCAGTCCTCGAAGACGATGTGCGGCGACTTGCCGCCGCATTCCAGCCATACGCGCTTCAGGTTCGATTCGCCCGAATAGCTCATGAAGCGCTTGCCGGTGGCGGTGGAGCCGGTGAACGCCACGCAGTCCACGTCCGGATGCAGGCCCAGTGCGCTGCCCGCGACCGGGCCCGTGCCGGGCACCACGTTGAACACGCCCGCGGGGATGCCGGCCTGCTCGGCCAGCGCCGCCAGCCGCAGCGCGCTCAACGACGACTGCTCGGCCGGCTTGAGGATCACGCTGTTGCCGGCGGCCAGCGCCGGCGCGACCTTCCAGGCCGCCATCAGCAGCGGATAGTTCCAGGGAACCACGGCGGCCACCACGCCGAGCGGTTCGCGCGTGACCGTGGCCAGGGCATTGCCGCCCGTCGGTGCGATCTCGTCGTAGCGCTTGTCGATGGCCTCGCCATACCAGGCGTAGCAATGCGCGGTTTCGGGCAGGTCGAAGGCCAGCGCGTCGCGGATCGGCTTGCCCATGTCCAGGGTTTCGATCAGCGCCAGTTCCTCGCTGTGTTCGGTGATGAGCTGCGCCAGCCGCGTCAGGCGCGCCTTGCGTTCGCGCGGCGCCAGTTGGGACCAGACGCCGGCTTCGAAGGCGCGGCGGGCGGCCGCCACGGCGCGGTCGACGTCGGCCGCGCCGCAGGCTGCCACGTCGGCCAGCTTGCGGCCGTCGATCGGGCTGGTGGCCGCGAAGGTGGCGCCGTCCGCGGCGTCGGCGTAGGCGCCATCGATGTAGGCCTGGCCGCGCAGCGTCAGCGCAGCGGCGCGGGCTTGCCAGTAGTCGAGGGTAGCTTGGGTCATGACGTGTCCTCGATTCAGCGCGCGGCGTTGGCGCGGGCCACCATGGCGTCCAGCAGCACGTTGCAGCCGGCTTCCAGGTGCGCGGGCTGCGCGTCTTCGATTTCGTTGTGGCTGATGCCGTCCTTGCACGGCACGAAAATCATGGCGGTGGGCGCCACGGCGGCCATGTAGACAGCGTCGTGGCCGGCGCCGGTGACGATGTCCATGGCCGGCAGGCCGCGGCGCGCGGCGCCCTGGCGCACCTTCTCCACCAGATCGGGATCGAACGGGGTGGGGCGGAAGTACTGCACGTCCTTCACCTCCACCTGCACGCCGTGCCTGTCGGCGATCTCGCGGCAGGCCTCGCGCCATTGCTGGTCCATGCGCGTGAGCGTGGCCTCGTCCTCATGGCGCAGGTCGGTGGTGAAGCGCACCTGGCCCGGGATCACGTTGCGCGAGCCGGGGTGCGCGTGGATCTCGCCCACCGTGCCGCGCCCGTGCGGCTGGTGCGCGTTGGCGATGTTGATGACCGCCTGCACCAGGTAGCTGGCGGCGAACAGCGCGTCGCGGCGGATGCCCATGGGCGTGGGGCCGGCATGCATCTCCATGCCGGTCACGGTGACGTCGTACCAGCGCAGGCCGAGCGAACCGGTCACCGCGCCGATCACTTTTTCTTCGTGCTCCAGGATCGGACCCTGCTCGATGTGGGCCTCGAAATAGGCATCCACCGGGCGGCCGCCGACCGGTTCCGTGCCGGCGTAGCCGATGGCCTGCAACTCGTCGCGCACCGCCAGGCCCTTGGCGTCGCGCGCGCTCAACGCCGTCTCCAGCGAGAACTTGCCGGCGAACACGCCCGAGCCCATCATCACCGGCACGAAGCGCGAGCCTTCCTCGTTGGTCCAGATGGCCAGCTCCAGCGGCGCCTCGGTCTGCACGCCGGCATCGTTCAGGGTGCGCATCACTTCCAGTCCGGCCAGCACGCCGAAGCAGCCGTCGAACTTGCCGCCGGTGGGCTGCGTGTCGATGTGGCTGCCGGTCATCACCGGGGGCAGCGCGTCGTTGCGGCCGGCGCGGCGGGCAAAGATGTTGCCCACCTGGTCCACGCGGATCGTCAGGCCGGCGTCGCGCATCCAGCCGGTGACCAGGTCGCGGCCCTGGCCGTCGAGCGCGGTCAGGGCCAGGCGGCAGTTGCCGCCCTTGGGCGTGGCGCCGATCTCGGCCAGATCCATCAGGGATTGCCAGAGCCGGTTGCCGTTGACGGACAGGGATGAAGTCATGGGGATCCTCGTTCGGTGTTAGTGGGTGGAGGCGGCGGCCTGGCGGGCCAGCGCCGCGTCGCGGATGGCGGTGAGGGTCTGGCCGGGGGCGATGCCGTCGGCGTCGTAGCGGATTTCCAGCAGCGCGGGCCGCTGTTCGCGCTCGGCGTAGGCCAGCGCGCGGTCGAACGCCGCGGCGAAATCCTCGGTGCGCTCGACGGCTTCGCCATAGCCGCCGTAGCCGCGCACGATCTGTGTGAAATCGGGGTTCTCGAAGTCCAGCGCGATCGGGCGTCCGGGAAACTCGCGTTCCTGGTGCGCGCGGATGGTGCCCCACATGCCGTTGTTGAACACCAGCACCACGATGCCCAGCCGGTACTGCTGGGCCACGCCCAGTTCCTGCAGGTTCATCTGGAAGCAGCCGTCGCCGGCATAGCAGACCACGGTCTTGCCGGGGTATTCGAGTTTGGCCGAGACCGCCGCCGGCAGGCCGTAGCCCATCGATCCCACGGTGGGCGCCAGGCTGGTGCCCGGACCGGTGAACTGGCGATAGCGGTGCGGATACAGCGCGTAGTTGCCCGCGCCCACCGTGATGCAGGCGTCCGGCGCCAGCCGCTGGTTGACCAGCGCGGCCACGGCGTCCAGGCCCAGCGGGCCGGGCGAGGGCAGCGGCGTGAGCGAATCCAGGTACTCGGCATGGGCCGCGCGCACCGCCGCGCCGCGGGGCGTGGCGTGGGCAGGCCGCAGCGAGGCGACCGCTTGTGCGAACCCGGCCACGCTGGCCGCGATGGCATGGGTCGGGGCGTAGACGCGGCCCGGTTCCTGCGGATCCGGATGGACATGGATCAGCGCCTGCCGCGGCAGCGGGCTCTCGATCAGCTGGTAGCCCTCCGTGGTGGCCTCGCCCAGCCGCGTGCCGACAGCGAGCACCAGATCGGCGTTCCTGATGCGGGCCCGCAGCGCCTCGGTCATGCCCCAGCCCATCTGGCCGGCGGCATTGGGATGGCGCTGGTCGAAACATTCGAGCCGGCGCCATGCGGTCGCCACCGGCAATTCGAAGCGTTCGGCGAAGGCGGCGATCTGCCCGATCGCGTCGGCATTCCAGCCGCTGCCGCCCAGCACCATGACGGGCCGTTCGGCCTGGTCGAGCAATTGGCGCATGCGTTCCAGGTCGGACTGGCCGGGGCTGGCGGCCACGCGCTGGTAGCGCGGCATGTCGGCCACTGTCGCGGTGCCCCACAGGGTGTCTTCCGGCAGCGCCAGCACCACCGGGCCAGGGCGGCCGCTGGTGGCGGTGGCGTAGGCGCGCGCCACGAATTCCGGAATGCGGTCGGTGCGGTCGATCTGCGCCACCCATTTGGCCATCTGGCCGAACATGCGGCGGTAGTCGATCTCCTGGAAGGCCTCGCGTTCGTAGAAGTCGTTGCCGACCTGGCCGACGAACAGGATCATCGGCGTCGAATCCTGGAAGGCGGTATGCACGCCGATGCTGGCATTGGTGGCGCCCGGGCCGCGTGTGACGAAGCAGACGCCCGGTTCGCCGGTCAGCTTGCCATGCGCCTCGGCCATGTAGGCGGCGCCGCTTTCCTGGCGGCAGACCACCGGTTCGATGGCGCCGCGATGTTCATTGAGCGCATCGATGCAGGGCAGGTAGCTCTCGCCCGGGATCATGAAGATCCGGCGCGTGCCGTGGATGCGCAGCTGCTGCATCAAAATCTGGCCGCCATTGCGCGGCAGGGGGGCTACAACCGTCATGCAAACACTCCCGGGGAGGTGCTGTCCGCGTCCGGCGCGGACTGGTTTCATGGCAAGGCAGGCGGCGCGGCGGCGCCGGCGGGATGGCGAGCGAAGCCTAGATGTCGGGTCGGATGCTCCCGTCGTCGTCGCCGAAGTCTTCCCGCAGGCGCGCCAGGATGCCGATCAGGTGCGCATGCATGGCATGGCGCGCGCGGATCGGATCCCGCGCCAGGATGGCGGTCAGGATGCGCTGGTGCTCGGCATGGGCGACCGCCCAGACCTTGGTGTTGACGAAGTAGTCCTGCATGCGGCTGAACACCGGACTGGCCAGGCTCAGGTTCCACAAATGCGCCACCGCCGCCGCCAGCGCCGCATTGCCGCAGGCGGCGGCGATGGCGCTGTGGAATTCGCGGTCGTGCCAGCCCGGCGCGTCGGTCAGCGACATGGCTTCGTGGGCCGCGCGGATGGCGGCGATCTGCGCCGGCGAACCCTGCTGCGCGGCCAGCGCGGCGCACTCGGGTTCGATCAGCATGCGCGCTTCGAGCAGGTCGAAGGGGCCGATATCGTCCTGGGTGGCCGCCTGGGCGCCGGCGGTGAGGGCGGGGGCGGCCTCGCGCGTGGCGGTGACAAACACGCCGGTGCCCACGCGCACTTCCACATAGCCTTCGATCTCCAGCGCGATCAGCGCTTCCCGGATCGAGGCCCGGCTCACCTGCAGTTGCTCGGCCAGTTCCCGTTCCGACGGCAGCCGGCCGCCGCGCGGGAAATCGCCCGCGCGGATACGCCCGGCGATCTGGTCGGCGATCATGCGATAGAGGCGGGTCACGGCGACGGCTTGGAAGGTGTTCATCTCGGTACTGCAAATCTTGGTCAGGTGGTCAGGCCACCAATATAGGTAGCTTCCCCTTGAAATAAAAGTAAAAAACGTCCAATAGAGGGAAAACGATCAGAGGGATTTCCCCTCTTCCTATCTGGTGGTCAGGCCAGTTGGAGCCGCCTATGCGGCCCGGCTGCGGGCGGCGTGCTTTACAGTTTCAGAACAATTGCCGAACAAATCCCCCGGCGTTGGAGCCGGACCGGATCTGATAATTCCTGCGCCTCGAAACGGGGCGACAGGGCGGGGCATCGCGTACGCCAGAAACGGGAGAGTGGCGTGCAATCGGGCGTCAGAGAGGCGTGGAAACCGGGGCTGCGGCGGACCGGCATCGGCATGGCGGTGTTCGCCCTGGCCTGGCTCTGGTTGTCGAACCGGATCGTGCTGGCGCCGCCGACCGACAACATCGAGCAATTGATCTGGGTGCGCAGCCTGGAATGGGGTTACTACAAACATCCGCCGCTGCCGACCTGGTTGCTGTGGCCGGTGGTGCGCCTGCTGGGCTGGAATGCCTGGGCCACTTATGTCCTGGGCGCGGCTTGCACGCTGGGGGCGTTCGCGCTGTTATGGAACATGCTGCGCGGCATGCGCGGCGAGGCCTATGCCGCGACGGCCGCGTTGGCTGGCCTGTGCATCACGTTCTACAACGGCAGGTTGTACTTCTACAACCACGAGATCGTCCTGATTCCATTGGTGGCGGGGTGCGCGGCGGCGTGCTGGCAGGCCTACAGCACCCGCAAGATCGGGTGGTGGGTCGTGCTTGGCGTCTGTCTTGGGCTGGGGGCGCTGGCCAAGTACCAGGCCGCTGTCGCGGGGCTGGCGGTGCTGGCGTTCTGGTGCCGCCGCAAAGCCTGGCGCGACCCCATGCACCGGTTCGGCCTGCAGGTCGCGGGCCTGACCGCGCTGGCCGTGTTCGCGCCGCACCTGATCTGGTTGATCCACCACGATTTCGAGCCGCTGCGCTATGCCATGTCGTCGTCACTGGCCGCCGGCCTGCCATGGAGCGGGCGCGCGCACGAGATCGCCAGATGGTGGGGCGACCAATTGCTGAACCGCGCGCTGCCGGCCTGGGTTTTCCTTGCGGCGCTCTGGGTAGTGGGCCGTGGAGATCGCAACGCGCGCGCCGCGGCGCCGGCCGCGGACGGCGACGCGGCGCGCGCGCTGTTGCTGTCGTTCGGCCTGATCCCGCTGCTGTTCGTCAGCGTGATGACGTTGATCTCGGGTTCGCATATCCAGTTGCACTGGGGCACGCCGTTCCTGCTGTTCGTCGTGCCGGCAGCGATGGAGCTGACGCGATCGGCCTGGCAGGCGCCTTTCCGGCCGCGCCGGGCGGTCCTGGTGTTCGTGCTCATCCAGCTGTTGCTGATGGCGCGGGTGGAATTGACCGGCCCCAATGGCGCCGGCCTGATGCGGCGCGCCTCCGACTGGCGTTACTTCGACGCGCAAGCCCTGGCGGACACGCTGCATCCGCGCGCCGTCGCGGAACTGGGCGGTCCGGTGCGCGTGATCTCGGGGCCGTGGGAGGAGTCGGGCGCATTGGCGTTGAGGCTGCCCGGGCAACCGTTGGTATTGATCCACGGGCAGCTGCGATTCAGCCCGTGGGTTGGCGCCGACCTGCTGGCCGCGTGTGGTGCCCTGGAATTGAGCAAGGGCCGGACGCGGCCCGATGGCTTCGCGCCGGTGGGACCCGCGTTTCCGTCGCTGTACTGGCGGGTCTGGCGGCCAGCCACGGATTGCGGCGGCGATGCCGCGCAATAGCGCGGACAGGGATCGTCCGGGTGGTGGCGATGGACGGGAAGGGCGGGCGGCGGCGCATGTCCGCGGCCCGGCCGGCCGTCCCGCTTCGCTGAACGGGGAATCAGGTTCCGGTATCGGGTTCCGGCGTCTGCGTGAAGGCGCGCACCAGGCGCGCAATGCCGTCCAGTTCGTCGTGCGCGCCGGTCGCCCATTCGGGCTTGTCGAAAGGGCTGTCCGATGGCGTGTCGTCCAGATTGGCCTTCAGGTCGTCCAGCAGCTCCAGCGCCATATCGGTGGCTTGCGGGCTACCGCGGGTGGAAAGGGCGATGGCGATCGCCAGCGCCTGGCGCAGCGCGAGCAGGCGGCCGTCGAGTTCGGTGTCCACGGGGAAGGTCCTTGTGATAGGGGGAATCCCCGCATTTTACGGGGCGGGGCGCCGCCACGCGCCGGGACCGGCAGTTTCGGTTGTTGCGCCCCTTTGCCTGCCTGCGAGCCCGTTTGCGCAAGATCAAGGCCTGGGGGGAGCCTCAGGCGAATAATCAAGGGTATGCAAGCCGTCCTACGCCCACTCTCCGCCGAACCGCCGGCCACCGCGGCCGAACCGTTCTTTCCGCCCCAGTTGCTGGCCCGGCTGGACAAGAACGGCCCTCGCTACACCTCCTATCCCACGGCCGACCGCTACCACCCCGGTTTTGCCGAAGCCGAATACCGCCAGGCCTTGCGGCAACGGCGCGAGGCCTGTACGAACGAGCCCCTGTCGCTCTACGTACACATTCCGTTCTGTGATTCCGTCTGTTACTACTGTGCCTGTAACAAGGTCATCACGCGCCATCACGATCGCGCCGCGCGTTACCTCGATGCCCTGGCGCGGGAAATCGCGTTGCACGTGGCCGAACTGGGCGCGGGCATGCCGGTCTCGCAGCTTCACTTCGGGGGCGGCACGCCCACCTTCCTGTCCGACGAAGAACTGGACCGCCTGATGGCGGACTTGCGCGGCGCATTCCGTTTCGAACCAGACGCCGAAATCTCCATCGAGGTGGATCCCCGCACGGCCACCCCGCAGCGGCTGGAGAAATTGCGACGGCTGGGTTTCAACCGGCTGAGCTTCGGCGTGCAGGATTTCGATGCGCGCGTGCAAGTGGCGGTGCATCGCGTGCAGTCCTTCGAAGACGTGCGCGACCTGATGCAAAGCGCCCGCGCGCTGGACTATGCCTCGATCAACGTCGACCTCATCTACGGCCTGCCGCTGCAGACTGCCGAATCCTTCGCGCGCACCATCGCCCAGGTCAGCGCGTTGCGGCCCGACCGCATCGCGCTGTACGCCTACGCCCACCTGCCGGAACGCTTCAAGCCGCAGCGGCGCATCAATCCGCTCGACCTGCCCGACCGCGTTACGCGGGTCGGGCTGCTCAGCGCGGCCATCGAAGGGTTCCTGAAGCAGGGCTACGCCTACATCGGCATGGACCATTTCGCCTTGAACACCGACGCCCTGGCCATCGCCAAGCAGCGCGGCCAATTGCATCGCAACTTCCAGGGCTACAGCACCCAACCCGATCGTGACCTGGTCGCGCTCGGCGTATCGGCCATCGGCCGCATCGGCGATACCTACAGCCAGAACGCCAAGGACCTCGACGAATACTACGCCGCCATCGAATCTGGCCGGTTTGCGGTCGAAAAGGGACTGGCGCTCAATGCGGACGACCTGGTCCGGCGTGAGGTCATCATGGACATCATGTGCCAGGGGCGCGTGGATTTCGCGCGCGTGGAGGCGCGCCATGGCCTGCGGTTCGGCACGTATTTCGGACCGGAGCTGACGCAGATGGCCAACCTGGCCGAACTGGGATTGGTGAACCTGGGCGCTGGCGAACTGCGCGTGACCGGCCTGGGCTGGTATTTCGTCCGGGCGGTCGCCATGGCGTTCGACGGCTATCTGCGCAGCGCCAGCACGAGCGCCAGCTACTCGCGCATCATTTGAGGCGCCGGAGTGGGCGTCGGCGTCGTGCGATGACGGCCGGCCGCCGGGTGGGGGTCATTCCGCGAATTTTTCGCGCAGGAACAGGGCCAGCGCCAGATCGTCGGACAGCTGCAGCTTGCGCATGGCGCGGCGCTTGTGGGTGCTGACGGTCTTCTTGCTGCGCTTCAGGCGCATGGCGATCTGCGTGACAGACATCCCCTGGCTGATATGACGCAGGACTTCGACCTCGGAAGTGGTCAGCAGGGCATGCGGCGGCCTGGGGGACAGGGGGCGGATCTTGCCTTCCTGCACGGACAGGAACGGGTCCTTGCGGCTGAGGACGCCGTGGATCATCTCGGGCAGCAGGATCATGCCCCATTGCTTGGCCAGGTAGCCGTTGGCGCCGGCGCGGAACGCCGCATACTGGGTCTCCTGGCGGTTGCCGGCCGAGAACGTGATGATCGCCATGGACGGGTGATAGCGCCGCAGCCTGCGCAGGTAGTTGACGCCGTCCCAGGGCTCCTGGGGCAGGTAGAAGTCGATCAGGGCGACATCGCAAGGCGAGGTCGCGAGTTTTTCGAGCAGCCTGCGGGCCGAGGTTTCCTGGTGGATGACGCGGAAGCCGGGGCGCGAGTCGAGGTAGGCGCCGACGCCCAGCGCGACGACCGGATGGTCGTCCAGGATCGCGACCCGGATGACGGGCGGCGGCCGCGACAGCAGCAGGTGCTTGCGAGAATTGGGGCGGTCACCTGCATCGTTGGGTCGCGGCTCGGAAAAGGAGGCGGCGTCCGGCGCTGAGGCAGTATTCATCAAGGCTCCACAGAATGGCAATGGCAACGGTCCGGTAAAAAGGGCGCGCCCGTGGGCGGCGGCTCCGTACTCGCCGTAACCAGTCCGAAATTCGAGTGCGAAGCTTATGGTCTTACGGCTCGTTCTGGCCAAAAACTAAACGCGAATAAGACGAAACTACATTCGTAATAACGTTGTGCGACGTTACTGGCCCGCTCGCGAGGTGCCGCGCGAGGGGAATAGAATTCCCTGGTTTTCCGGACCGGCATGTGGCCGGACCGCGGCGCAAGGCAAGCATGGCGATGGATGGCAGATGCCCAAGAAGATCCTGGTGATAGGCAGGGACGGCCAACTCGGCTTCGAGTTGCGGCGCAGCCTCGCGCCCCTGGGCGTGGTGACGGCGGTCGGCCGGGCCGATTGCGACCTGACCTATCCGCTGCAGATCGCGCGGCTGGTGCGGCGTGAAAAGCCCGACGTCATCGTCAATGCGGCCGCCTTCACCGCGGTCGAACGGGCGCAAGAGGATGGGGTGCGCGCCATGCGCATCAACGCCGAGGCCGCGGGCGAACTGTCCGCGCTGGCTGCCGAGCGCGGCGCGCTGATCGTCCATTATTCGTCCGACTACGTGTTCGATGGCGCCAAGCCCGGCGCCTATGACGAGCGCGACACGCCGGCGCCGTTGAACGTCTATGGCCGCAGCAAGCTGGCCGGCGAGCAGGCGGTGCGCGCCATGAATCCCGCGCATCTGGTGTTCCGCACCTCGTGGGTCTATGGCGTGTTCGGCAATAGTTTCCTGAAGACCATGCTCATGGCCTTGCGGCAACCAGAGACGCTGCGCGTGGTGAGCGACCAGCGCGGCGCGCCGACGGGCGCCGCCTATATCGCCGATGCCACCGCCCTGGTCCTGGCTCGCTACCTGGCGCGGCCGGCGGACGAGGCCTTTCCGTTCGGCCTGTACCATCTGGCGGCCACCGGCGACGCCAGTTGGCATGAATACGCCTGCTTCATCGCCCAGCAGGCCCGGCGCGCCGGCCTGGCGGTCACGTTGACGCCCGCCGACATCCGGGCAGTGCCATCCGATCAATACCCCACCACGGCGCGCCGTCCGTTGAATTCGCGGCTCGACAGCCGGCTGCTCGAGCGCACCTTCGGAATCCGCGCCCCGCACTGGGAGGACGGGGTGACCCATGCCCTGGCCGCGATCGCCGACAGCCGCAACCTGGCCTGATCCGGACACGCTTCTTGCCGGCACTGTCGTGCCAATGTCACGAAAGGGGGCGCAAAAGGTGCTACAATCGGCAACGATAAAGCCCGTCAGTTTCTCTGGCGGCGCATCGCCAGGTTGTCCTGAAATCACCCGCAAGGTCCGAATACCATGTTTTTCCCGCTGGCACGAACTACGACCCGGAACTTTCGCCCTATGTCGCGTTAGTTTTTCGTGCGTCGGGTTTCACCGTGTCAGGTCAGCGGTAGGACTCAGCAAGACAACCAGATAAACGCGGCTACCAGCCGCGTTTGTCGTTTCTGAATTTCGTTTCTTTTTCCCAAGAACCCCAGGAAGCACTCCCGATGGTACAGATCACATTGCCCGATGGTTCGCAGCGCCAATACCCGGGGCCGGTCACGGTCGCCGAAGTGGCGCAGTCGATCGGCGCGGGATTGGCCAAAGCCGCCTTGGGCGGCCGCGTGACCTTTGACGGCGCCGACTCCACGCTGGTCGACACCAGCTACCGCATCGAGGGCGACGCCCGCCTGGCCATCGTGACCGCCAAGGACGCCGACGGCCTGGACATGATCCGCCATTCCACGGCCCACCTGCTGGCCTATGCCGTCAAGGAGCTGTTCCCCGACGCCCAGGTCACCATCGGCCCCGTGATCGACAACGGCTTCTACTACGACTTCTCGTACAAGCGCCCGTTCACGCCGGAAGACCTGGCCGCCATCGAGAAGAAGATGGCCGAGCTGGCCAAGAAAGACGAAGTCGTGACGCGTGAAGTCTGGTCGCGCGACGACGCCGTCGAGTTCTTCAAGGGCATCGGTGAAAAGTACAAGGCCGAGATCATCGCCTCGATCCCGTCGAACGAACCGCTCAGCCTGTACCGCGAAGGCGAATTCATCGACCTGTGCCGCGGCCCGCACGTGCCGTCCACGGGCAAGCTGAAGGTCTTCAAGCTGATGAAGGTGGCCGGCGCCTACTGGCGCGGCGACAGCAAGAACGAGATGCTCCAGCGCATCTACGGCACGGCCTGGGCCACCAAGGAAGAACAGGAAGCCTACCTGCACATGCTGGAAGAGGCCGAGCGCCGTGACCACCGCAAGATCGGCCGCGAGCTCGACCTGTTCCACTTCCAGGACGAAGCGCCTGGTCTGATTTTCTGGCACCCCAAGGGCTGGGCCCTGTGGCAGCAGGTGGAGCAGTACATGCGCTCCGTCTATCGCGACAACGGCTACCAGGAAGTGAAGGCGCCGCAGATCCTCGACATCTCGCTCTGGAAGAAGACGGGGCACTGGGACAACTACCGTGAAAACATGTTCACGACGGAGTCCGAGAACCGCGTCTATGGCCTCAAGCCCATGAACTGCCCGGGCCACGTGCAGATCTTCAACGCCGGCCTGCACTCGTACCGCGAACTGCCGTTGCGCTACGGTGAATTCGGCCAGTGCCACCGCAACGAACCGTCCGGCTCGCTGCACGGCATGATGCGCGTGCGCGGCTTCACGCAGGACGACGGCCACATCTTCTGTACCGAAGAACAGCTCCAGGACGAATGCGCCGACTTCACGGCCCTGCTGCAGAAGGTCTACCGCGACTTCGGCTTCACCGAAGTGCTGTACAAGGTCGCCACGCGCCCGGAAAAGCGCATCGGCTCGGACGAGGTCTGGGACACGGCCGAACAGGCCCTGATGGAAAGCCTGCGCCGCACCGGCTGCGAATTCGAGATCTCTCCGGGCGAGGGCGCGTTCTACGGCCCCAAGGTCGAATACACGCTGAAGGACGCCATCGGCCGCCACTGGCAGTGCGGCACGATCCAGGTAGACTTCTCCATGCCCGTGCGCCTGGGCGCCGAGTACGTGGACCAGAACGACCAGCGCCGTCCGCCCGTGATGCTGCACCGCGCCATCCTGGGTTCGCTGGAGCGTTTCATCGGCATGCTGATCGAAAACCACGCCGGCGCGATGCCGCCCTGGCTGGCTCCGGTGCAGGCCGTGGTGTGCTGCATTTCCGAACCTTCGGCCGATTATGCGGCTGAAATCACGCAAAGCCTGAAAAAACAAGGCTTTAGAGTAGAGTCCGATTTGCGCGGTGAAAAAATCACTCGTAAAATTCGGGAGCACAGCCTGCAAAAGGTGCCGTACATCCTCGTCGTCGGCGACAAGGAGAAGCAAAACGGTACCGTCGCCGTACGCGGATTGGGCGGTCTGGACCTCGGCGCCATTGCGTTCGACGACTTCGTCGCCCGCCTGTCCGAAGACGTATCCACCCGCCGCGACGTCAATCAACCCGATGGCAGCGCTGCTTAACATTTCTAGGAGCTTTCAACATCGCCACTGAAAAAGCCAATCGCATCAACGGTGAAATCCGCGTCCCCGAGGTGCGCCTGATAGGTCTGGACGGAGAACAGCTGGGCATCGTCAAGATCGCCGATGCGTTCCGTCTTTCCGAGCAAAACGACGTGGATCTGGTGGAAATCGCGCCGAACGCCGAGCCGCCGGTCTGCCGTTTGATGGACTACGGTAAGTTCAAGTACCAAGAGCAGAAGCGTCAGGCCGAAGCTCGTTCGAAGCAGAAGGTCATCCAGGTCAAGGAAGTCAAATTCCGTCCGGCCACCGACGAGGGCGACTACCAGGTCAAGCTGCGCAACCTGCGCCGCTTCCTCGAGGAAGGCGACAAGGCCAAGGTGACGCTGCGGTTCCGCGGCCGTGAAATGGCCCACCAGGAACTGGGCATGCGGGTACTTGAGCGTGTGCGCGACGATCTGCTGGAATTGGCCCAGGTCGAAGCCATGCCGAAGCTCGAAGGCCGTCAGATGGTCATGGTGCTGGCGCCCAAGAAGAAGGCTGCCCCCGCGGGCAAGCCGGAATCGGCGGCATAAAGCTCCTGCCGGCCTTCCCGTCCGGGAAGGCCTGGCCGCTCTTCTCCGCGACCCGCCGTCCAGCCCATGTTCGGCGGGTTCGCTTATTGGGCGGCTCTGCGCTACGATGTCATAGATAGCCGCCTTCCCGAAAGGGAAGGCGGTGTACGTTCGGGGTGTCGCGATGCATGTTTTGTTCGTTTTGGATCCCTTGCCGCTCTTGAAGGCGTACAAGGACAGTTCTGTCGCCATGATGCGTGCCCTGGTGGCGCGCGGGCATACGCTCAGCGTGGCCATGCAGGGCGACCTGTACATCGAGACCGGCACGGTCAAGGCCGTCACCACGCCCATCGAGCTGGTGGATGGCGCCGACCTGCACGGCCATGACTGGTGGCGCGAATCGGCGCCGCAGGACCTGCCGCTGGCCGATTTCGGCGCGGTGGTGATGCGCAAAGACCCGCCTTTCGACATGGAATACGTGTATTCCACCCACCTGCTCGAATACGCCCAGGCGCAAGGCGCCAAGGTGTTCAACGGTGGCGCGGCGATCCGCAATCATCCCGAGAAGCTGGCCATCACCGAAATCAGCGAGTTCACCGCGCCGACGCTGGTGACGCGCAACATGGCGCGCCTGAAGGCCTTCCACGACACCCACCACGACGTCATCGTCAAGCCGCTGGACGGCATGGGCGGCACCGGCGTGTTCCGCCTGCAGCCCAAGGACCCGAACCTCAACGCCATCCTGGAAACGCTGACCGACAACGGCGCGCGCACCATCATGGCGCAGCGTTACATCCCCGAGATCGTCAAGGGCGACAAGCGCATCCTGCTGATCGGCGGCGAACCGGTGCCGTATTCGCTGGCGCGCATTCCGCTGGCCGGCGAAACCCGTGGCAACTTGGCCGCGGGCGGCCGTGGCGTGGCGCAGCCGCTGTCGCCGCGCGACCGCGAGATCGCCGAGGCGGTGGCCCCCAGGCTGGCCGCGCGCGGCCTGCTGCTGGTCGGCCTGGATGTCATCGGCGACTACGTCACCGAGGTCAACGTCACCAGCCCCACCTGTTTCGTGGAAATCGCCGAGCAGACCGGTTTCGACGTCGCGGGCATGTTCGTCGAGGCGCTGGAAAAGGCCGTGGCGACGGGTGCCGTGGCCGCTGCCGCCTGAGCGCGCCGGAATCCGCCATGACCACGGGTATCGTCATCGTCGTGCACGCGCCGCTGGGCGCCGCCATGCGCGAATGCGCCAGCCATGTCATGGGCAACCTTGACGGCATGCTGGCGATCCACGACATTCAGCCCGAGGACTTGCCGGACGACCTGGCGCCCGCGGTGCTCAAGGATATCCTGGAGCAGGACCATGGCGGCGGGGTGCTGGTGCTGACCGACCTGATCGGCGCCACGCCCGCCAATATCTCCAAGCGCGCCGTGGCCGATGCCCAGGCGCAGGGCATCCAGTGCTGTGTGCTGGCGGGCCTGAATACCCCCATGCTGCTGCGCGCCTTGACCTACCGTAACCTCTCCCTGGCGGAGACGCGCGAAAAGGCGCTGGCCGGCGGGGTGCAGGGGGTGTTGCGGGTAGACTGACGGGCAGGAACTTGTCCTATTATTTCGGCTAATATTTCAAGCCGATGAGCGGTTCGACAATTTGCTGCAATCACCAACTGCGGCGTGATGCCGTGGTCATAATATCTCCTATGCCTAATACAGACATTGTCATCAGCAATAAACTGGGTTTGCATGCGCGGGCGGCCGCCAAACTGACGCAACTGGCGAGCAAGTTCTCCAGCGAGATCTTCATCTCGCGGGGCGCGCAGCGGGTCAATGCCAAGAGCATCATGGGGGTCATGATGCTGGCCGCCGGCCTGGGCGTGACCGTCAAGCTGGAGGCTTCGGGCAGCGATGCCGAGCAGGCCCTCTCCGAAATTGAAACTCTGTTCGACAGCAAATTCGGTGAACAGGAATAGCAGCGCTTCCGAATCCGCCGGCCCGGACGACGTCCGGGCCGGCATGTCCGCGGCCGGTACCGCGGTTCTTGCACATGACGGGGATGGCTCAGCCAGCCCCGTTATTTGTTTGTACGGCAAGGGCGTGGCGCGCGGTTACGCCATCGGCCGCGCGGTGGTCATGGGGGCGGCGGCGCTGGAAGTCGCGCACTACCGCATCGCGCCCGAGGACGTGCCGGCCGAGAGCAGCCGCCTGACCGAGGCGCTGGCCTCGGCCCAGCAGGAATTGCGGCAACTGGCCGACACCCTGCCGGCCGATGCGCCGCGCGAGCTGGGCGCGATGCTCAATGTGCACAGCCTGTTGCTGGGCGACCCGCTGCTGGCCGAGCAGACGCTGGCGCTGATCGCCGAGCGGCACTACAACGCCGAATGGGCGCTGACCACGCAGGGCCAGATCCTGGGCCAGCAGTTCGACGCCATGGAAGACGAATACCTGCGCGAGCGCGGCGCGGACGTGCGCCAGGTGATCGAGCGGGTGCTGCACGTGCTGTCCGGCACCTCGGCCATCCTGCCGGACATGTCGCACATGGGCGGCGACGAGGCGCTGGTGGTGGTGGCGCACGACATCTCGCCGGCCGACATGCTGCGCCTGCGCGGCGGACGCTTCGCCGCCTTTGTCACCGACCTGGGCGGGCCGACCTCGCATACCGCCATCGTGGCGCGCAGCATGGGCGTGCCGGCCGTGGTGGCCATGGGCAACGTGCGCGAGCTGGTGCGCGACGGCGACATGCTGATCATCGACGGCGCCGCCGGCGCGGTGGTGGTCAATCCGTCGGAACGCATCCTGCAGGAATACCGCCGCCGCCAGGCCGCCTACGCCGATGAGCGCGCCGAACTCGGCCTGTTGCGCGACGAGCCGTCCGTCACCCTCGACGGCATCGACATCGTCCTGCACGCCAACATCGAACTGCCGGAAGAGGCGGCGCTGGCGCTGGCCTCCGGCGCGCACGGCATCGGCCTGTTCCGCAGCGAATTCCTGTTCATGGGGCGTCCGGACCTGCCGGGCGAGGAAGAGCAGTACGAGGCCTACGCGTCCGTCGTGAAGGTGATGGCGGGCCGTCCCGTCACCATCCGCACGCTCGACATCGGCTCGGACAAGACGCTGGACGGCGAAGCCACGGTGGCCACCAATCCGGCGCTGGGGCAGCGCGCCATCCGTTACTGCCTGGCGCGCCCGGAGATGTTCGCGACCCAGCTGCGCGCCATCCTGCGGGCCTCGGCCCATGGGCCGGTGCGGCTGCTGATCCCGATGATCGCCCACATGCACGAGGTGGTGGCGACGCGGGCCGCCATCGAGTCGGCGCGGCGCGAGCTGGATGCGCGTGGCCAGGCCTACGCGGCGCACATGGAAGTGGGCGCCATGGTCGAAGTGCCGGCCATCGCCATCGCGATCGAGCCCTTCGCGCAGGCGCTGGATTTCCTGTCGATCGGCACCAACGACCTGATCCAGTACACGCTGGCCATCGACCGCGGCGACCACGACGTGGCGTCGCTCTACGATCCTTTGCATCCGGCGGTGTTGCGGCTGGTGGCCCACACCATCAATGCCGGCGAGCGGGCCGGCAAGCCGGTGGCGGTGTGCGGCGAAATGGCCGGCGATTCGCGCATGACGCGGCTGCTGCTGGGGCTGGGGTTGACCGAATTTTCCATGCATCCGCAGCAACTGCTGGACGTGAAGCGGGAAGTGCGGCGAGCGCACACCAACGCGCTGCGCGTGAAGGTGGCCAGCGCCTTGAACCGGGCCTTGCCGGTGGATCTGGATACGCTCGATCTGGCCTGAGAGCCGCTGACGCCGGGGCCTCGCCCCAACGAACGGAAAGCCCGGCGCATGCGCCGGGCTTTTTTTGCGCCGACGGGCGCGGGGGGAGGGGCACCTTGGGAGGGGCAGGCCGCTTGCGTCTGGCCCGGCCTTCGAAACGGGATCACCGGGACGAAAAAAAGCCCCCTGCGAAGAGGGGGCTTCCCGTGGCCCCGCCCGGCAGCGGGCGGGGGTGACGATCAGCTGTGATAGGCCGATTCGCCGTGGCTGGTGACGTCCAGCCCTTCGCGTTCCTGGTCTTCCGGCACGCGCAGGCCGCACAGGGCGTTGGCGATCTTGTAGGCGATCCAGGCGACCACGCCCGACCAGACGATGGTCAGCAGCACGCCTTCGAGCTGCACCCAGAGCTGACCCAGGATCATGCCAGGCTCGGCCAGGCCCGGGCCGCCCAGGGCCTGGGCGTTGAAGATGCCGGTCAACAGGGCGCCGACGATGCCGCCCACGCCGTGCACGCCGAACACGTCCAGCGCATCATCGGCGCGCAGCAGGCGCTTCAGGCCATTGACACCCCACACGCAGACCACGCCGGCAACCACGCCGATGATCAGCGCGCCCACCGGGCCCACCAGGCCGGCGGCCGGGGTGATGCCGACCAGGCCGGCGACGGCGCCCGAGGCGGCGCCCAGCATCGAAGGCTTGCCCTTGATGGCCCATTCCGTGAACAGCCAGGCCAGCACGGCGCCAGCGGTGGCGATCATGGTGTTGAAGAAGGCCAGGGTGGCGTTCTCGTTGGCGGCCAGGGCGGAGCCGGCGTTAAAGCCGAACCAGCCCACCCACAGCAGCGCGGCGCCCACGAAGGTCATCGGCAGGTTGTGCGGCTGCATGGCTTCGCGGCCATAGCCGACGCGCTTGCCGACCACATACGCGCCCACCAGGCCGGCCACGCCGGCGTTGATGTGCACCACCGTGCCGCCGGCGAAATCCAGCGCGCCCTTGGCATTGAGCAGGCCCGGCGCCGTTTCCGAGGCGAACCAGACCATGTGCGCAATGGGGATGTAGGCGAAGGTGAACCAGATCACCGTGAACACCAGCACCGCTGAAAAGCGGGCGCGTTCGGCGAAGCTGCCGACGATCAGCGCGCAGGTGATGCCGGCGAACGTGGCCTGGAAGGAGGCGAACAGCAGCTCGGTCAGCGAGTTCGACATGGCGTACTTGCCGTCGGCTGGCGTGAACATGCCGGAGAAGAAGGCGCGCGAAAGGCCGCCGAAGAATGCGTTGCCTTCGGTGAAGGCGAGGGAATAACCGTAGATGAACCAGAGGACCAGGCCCAGCACGAACGTGCACATCACTTGCAGCAGCACCGACAGCACGTTCTTGCTGCGTACCAGGCCGCCATAGAACATCGCCAGACCGGGTACGGCCATCATCAATACGAGGAGGGTAGAGACGAGCAACCAGGAGATATCTGCTTTATCCATTTTCAGGCTCCAATGAGTCTTTCTTATTTGTCTACAGCGCAGCTTCGCCGGCTTCACCCGTCCGGATGCGGATCACTTGTTCGAGGGGGGCGGCGAAGATCTTGCCGTCGCCGATCTTGCCGGTGCGGGCGGCCTGTTCGATCGCTTCGATGACCTGGTCCACCAGATGGTCGGGCACGGCGGCCTCGACCCGCAGCTTGGGCAGGAAGTCGACGGCGTATTCCGCGCCGCGGTACAGCTCGGTATGGCCCTTCTGGCGCCCGAATCCCTTCACTTCGGTAACGGTGAGGCCCTGGACGCCGATTCCGGATAGAGCCACCCGCACTTCGTCGAGCTTGAAGGGCTTGATGATGGCGATGATGAGTTTCATGGCATTTCCTCTCATGGTTGCACGTTGGCATCGACAATCAAGCAAATTCCGTGCCATGTGGGGCGATGCCTGGAAAGCATAGAGGCAGGCGCGTTTGTTGTGCCGAACCGCACCAACATGGTGCGTCATGCACCATCTGCCAGCCTCAATCCGGTGCATCCCGCCACCAAGGTGAGGAATGCAACGGAATATGTTCTGGCGCCGCCATTTGTTGCCAGTTGATGCCGGTGTGATCGCGCTCTGTTGCGCTCGCGGTGCGTGATGCGTATCGCCCATGGCCGTGCGCGCCTGGCCGCCGGGCCTTGCGGGGCGGGCTTCGCGCGTCCGTGAAAGCGGTTTCAGGAGCTTGAAAGCGGAGCACGCTCACGCCTAAAAAGGGGGCGGGGCGTGATACGAGGGTTTACACGCATAAGCTTGTTGCCAAAGGTAGGCTGAAGAAGAATCAAGTCCGGCTCATTGCGATGGCAGGGCCTGATCGGGCCGCGACAAGAGGTTCCGGCGTTGCGGCTCTCTGAATACGAAAAGCAATAAAGGAAAGAGGAATGATGAATACCCAACGCAAGACCTTTGCCGTGCTGGCGCTGGCCGCCGCGCTGGCCGCCCTGGCTGGCTGCAACAAGAGCGACGAGAAGGCCGCCCCGCCCGCGGCTTCGACCACGCCGGCCCCGTCCACCACCACGCCGGGCACGCCGCCCGCGGCCACCACGCCGCCGGCCACGACCGCGCCGTCCGGCTCGGGCGCCCCCGCCGGCGCCACCGCCGGCCTGCCTGCCGAGTGCGATGCCTACCTGACCCAGGTCAGCGCGTGCATGGACAAGCTGGGCGCCTCCAATCCCGCCGCGGCCAGCTTCAAGCAGCAGCTCGACGCCGCCAAGACTCAATGGGCCACGATCAGCGACAAGACGCAGCTGGCCTCCCAATGCAAACAGTCGGCCGACCTGTTTGCGCAGTCCGCTTCGCAGATGGGCTGCAAGTAACGATGTTGGTAGGGGGCTGCCCCCAAGGCGGCCCGGTTTTCTCCTGTGCTTTGATGGGCGGTCACCGCATGCGGCCCGCCCTCTTTTTTTGCCGCCGGGCCGCCCCAAGGCAAAAACGCCCCCTCGGGGGGGCAGCGACCCGCGCAGCGGCGGAGCGTGGGGGTCTTTTTTTGCCGCCGGGCCGCCCCAAGGCAAAAACGCCCCCTCGGGGGGGCAGCGACCCGCGCAGCGGCGGAGCGTGGGGGCCTTTTTTTGCCGCCGGGCCGCCCCAAGGTAAAAACGCCCCCTCGGGGGGCAGCGACCCGCGCAGCGGCGGAGCGTGGGGGCCTTTTTTTGCCGCCGGGCCGCCCCAAGGCAAAAACGCCCCCTCGGGGGGCAGCGACCCGCGCAGCGGCGGAGCGTGGGGCCGGAAAGCACTACACTTGAGGCACCAAGAATATCGTGAGGCCGCTATGAACAATCGCACCCAGTGGATGGAAGACATCCAGAAGAACATCTCCGACCTGATCGCCCGCAGCCCGGCGGCGGATGTCGAGCGCAACGTGCGCGCCATGATGACGCAGGCGTTCTCCAAGCTCGATCTGGTCACCCGCGAAGAGTTCGACGTGCAGGCCGATCTGCTGGCGCGCACGCGGGCGCGCGTCGATCAGTTGTCCGCCACGGTTGAACAGCTGGAGTCGCGCCTGGCGGCCCTGGACAAGTAATCCGCGCGGACATTTCTGCCACGGCCGCATCCGCGGCCGTTTTCGTTTTCGGCATACTGGCCTTCGATCGCCCTCGGAGACCACCTTGACCCTTGCCGTAATCGCCAGCCGCACGCTCAGTGGCCTGCACGCCCATGCGGTGCGCGTCGAGACGCACCTGGGGCCGGGCCTGCCGAGTTTCAACGTGGTCGGCCTGCCCGACACCGAAGTCCGCGAAAGCCGTGAACGCGTGCGCGCGGCGATCCTCAACAGCGGCTTCAATTTTCCCGCCGGCCGCATCACGGTCAATCTGTCGCCGGCCGACATTCCGAAGGAGTCTGGCCGCTTCGACCTGCCCATCGCGCTGGGCCTGCTGCTGGCCGCCGGACAATTGGCGCCTCGGGAGGAGGGGGCGCGGGAAGAGGGTGCGCGGGAAGGGGGCGCGGGCGCGGCGGATGCCGCCGCGCCCGATCCGCTGTTGGCCGGCCTGGTGCTGGCGGGCGAATTGTCGTTGACGGGCGCGCTGGTGCCCGTCTCGGCAGCTCTGGTGATCGCGCTGAGCGTGGCGCGGGAGTCGCCCGGCGCCACGCTCATCCTGCCCGCCGGCAGCGCCGAACAGGCGGCCTGGGTCGAGGGCCTGCGGGTGCTGTCGGCCCGCAGCCTGGCGGATGTGGCGGCTCATGTGGCGGGCGTCTGCCGCTTGCCGGACGCCATTGCGGCGAGCTGGCCGGCCGCGCCGCCGGCGCCGTGCCTGTCGGACGTGCGCGGCCAGCCCGGTGCGCGGCGCGCCCTTGAAGTGGCGGCCGCGGGCGGCCACAGTCTCTTGATGGTGGGGCCGCCCGGGGCCGGCAAGAGCATGCTGGCCGCGCGCCTGCCCGGCCTGCTGCCGCCGCTGGCGCGCACGCAGGCGCTCGAGGTCGCGGCCATTGCCGCGCTGGCCGGCGCGCCGGACGCGCGCATGGGCACGCCGCCGTTCCGCGCCCCGCATCATTCCGCGTCCCCGTTCGCGCTGGTGGGCGGCGGCGGCCGCCCGCGTCCCGGGGAGATCAGCCTGGCCCATCACGGCGTGCTGTTCCTGGACGAGCTGCCCGAGTTCAGCCGGCGCACGCTCGAGGCGCTGCGCGAGCCGCTGGAAACGGGCAGGGTGGTGATCGCCCGCGCCCTGCACACCGCCCAGTTCCCCGCCCGCTTCCAGCTGGTGGCGGCGATGAATCCGTGCCCCTGCGGCTGGCGCGGCCACCCGCGCCGGGCCTGCCAGTGCACGCCGGACCAGGTGGCGCGTTATGCCGGCAAGGTTTCGGGGCCGCTGCTCGACCGGATCGACCTGTATGTGACCCTGCCGCCGCCCGATCTGGAAAGCCTGCAGGGACCGCCCGGCGAGGCGTCGGCGCCAGTGCGGGCGCGAGTGGCGCGTTGCCGCGAGCGCCAGCTGGCACGGCAGGGCAAGTCCAATGCCGGCCTGGCCGGCGCCGAACTGGAGCGTCATTGCCCCATGGACCCGTCCGCCCAGGCGCTGTTGTTGCAGGCGATGCGGCGATTGGCGGGATCCGGGCGGGCGCTGCATCGCGCCCTGCGGGTGGCGCGGACCATCGCCGACCTGGACGGGGCGGATACGCTGCAGGCCAGCCATGTGGCCCAGGCGGTGCAGTATCGACGGCCGGGGGTATGATGGCGGATCGTCTGCCCCGGGGCTGGGGCGTCCGCCTCGGTGCGTGGTTCTGTTTCCCCTGGTCCGTCCCTGGTTGTGCTGCCATGTTGTCCGGCGCCGTGTCCCGGCTCGACAAAACCAGGGAAATCACCATATAATCAAAGGCTTTCCCGGATCCAGGCTACTTTTTTGCCGGCGGTGCGGGGAAGGCCGGGCCAAATGCCCTGGCGGCAGCCGAATGGCGCAAGCCGGGATTCATGGCCCTGGGGGTATTCGAGTAATACCCCCGAAGTACCTCAGTAGTACCCCAGCAGTACCCCCAAGAAGTGGCAAGAGGTCCTCAAGTTTTGCCGCAATGGTGTAGGTCGAACGTTTCCGCCTTCGTGGCTTGGGGCGTCGCCAACCGCCTTGCGACAAGCACCTCGCGTCATGTAAATCAACAATGCGTTCAGTTTAGGGAATCATCATGCCCAAGATGAAAACCAAGAAAAGCGCCGCAAAGCGCTTTCAGGTTCGCGGCAGCGGATCCATCAAGCGTGGTCAGGCGTTCAAGCGTCACATCCTGACCAAGAAGACCACCAAGAACAAGCGCCAGCTGCGCGGTTCGGCGGCGGTTCACGAGACCAACGTGGCTTCCGTGAAAGCCATGATGCCTTTCGCTTGATATAAGGGAGATCTACTATGCCTCGCGTCAAACGCGGCGTTACCGCCCGCGCACGTCACAAGAAAGTCATTTCCGCCGCCAAGGGTTACCGTGGCCGCCGCGGTAATGTGTTCCGTATCGCCAAGCAAGCGGTCATGCGCGCTGGCCAATACGCCTACCGCGACCGCCGCAACAAGAAGCGCACGTTCCGCGCGCTGTGGATCACGCGTATCAACGCCGCCGTCCGCGAACATGGCGTCAGCTACAGCGTGTTCATCGCCGGCCTGAAGAAGGCTGCGATCGAACTCGACCGCAAGGTCCTGGCCGATCTGGCCGTGCGCGACAAGGCCGGCTTTGCCGCCATCGTGCAGCAAGCCAAGGCTGCCTTGGCTGCCTGATCGCGCGCTTTAACTCATCGCGCATCGCTGCAAACGGGGCTGTAATGGCCCCGTTTGCGTTTTGAAGGCTGGATTTCATGACTCAATCGGTTGACGACCTGGTTTCCCAGGCGCAAGAACGGTTCGCCGCGGCCACCGACGCCGCCGCGCTCGAAAACGCAAAGGCCCGTTTCCTGGGCAAGGACGGCGCGCTGACGGTCCTGCTCAAGGGGCTGGGCAAGCTCGATCCCGAGCAGAAGCGCGACATGGGCGCCCGGATCAATCAGGCCAAGCAGAAGGTCGAAGAGCTTTTGAATCTGCGCCGCGCCGCCTTGGCGCAAGCGGAGCTGGATGCCCGCCTGGCCTCCGAAACCATTGACGTATCGTTGCCGGGCCGCGGTCGCGTGCCGGGCGGCATTCATCCGGTCATCCGGACCTGGGAGCGGGTCGAAGAGATCTTCCGCTCCATCGGCTTCGACGTGGCCGACGGCCCCGAAGTCGAGAACGACTGGACCAATTTCACCGCGCTCAACAACCCGCTGGACCATCCGGCGCGTTCCATGCAGGACACGTTCTACGTCGACATGAAAGACGCCGACGGCCTGCCGCTGCTGCTGCGCACGCACACCAGCCCCATGCAGGTGCGTTACGCCCGCATGCACAAGCCGCCCATCAAGGTCATCGCGCCGGGGCGCACCTATCGCGTCGACAGCGACGCCACGCACTCGCCCATGTTCCACCAGGTGGAAGGGCTCTGGATCGCCGAGGATATCTCGTTCGCCGACCTGAAGGGCGTGTATACCGATTTCCTGCGTTGCTTCTTCGAAAGCGACGATCTCGTCGTGCGTTTCCGTCCGTCGTTCTTCCCGTTCACCGAGCCGTCGGCCGAAATCGACATGATGTTCACGTCGGGTCCCAACCGCGGCCGCTGGCTGGAGATCTCCGGTTCGGGGCAGGTGCACCCGCAGGTGGTGCGCAACTTCGGCCTGGACCCCGAGCGTTACATCGGCTTCGCCTTCGGTTCCGGCCTGGAGCGCTTGACGATGCTGCGCTACGGCGTCAACGACCTGCGCCAGTTCTACGAAGGCGATTTGCGCTTCCTGCGCCAGTTCAACGAATAACAGACGGCTGATCATGCAATTTCCCGAATCCTGGCTGCGTACGCTGGTCAATCCTCCGATCGCAACCGATGAACTCGCGCACCGGCTCACCATGGCCGGCCTGGAAGTCGAAGACACCGTGCCGGCCGCGCCCGCGTTCACGGGCGTGGTGGTCGCGCACATCGTCGAGATCGCCCCGCACCCGGACGCCGACAAGCTGCGCGTCTGCCAAGTCGATGACGGCTCCGGCGCGCTGCTGCAGATCGTCTGCGGCGCGCCCAACGCGGCCGCAGGCCTGAAGGTGCCGCTGGCCCGCGTCGGCGCGGAACTGCCCGGCGGCATGAAGATCGGCGTGGCCAAGATGCGCGGCGTGCAATCGTCGGGCATGCTGTGCTCGGCGCGCGAACTGGGCCTGTCGCAGGACCATGCCGGCCTGCTGGAGCTGCCGGCCGATATGGCGCCGGGCCAGTCGATCCGCGAAGCGCTGGACCTGGACGACACGCTCTTCACGCTGAAGATGACTCCCAACCGCGCCGACTGCCTGTCGATCCTGGGCGTGGCGCGCGAAGTGGCCGCGCTGACCGGCGCGCCGCTGTCGGTGCCGACCGCCAAGGCCGTGCCCGTGACTTTGGACGAGCTGCGTCCTGTCAGGATCGAGGCGCCGGACCTGTGCGGCCGCTTTGGCGGCCGCGTGATCCGCGGCGTGAATGCGCGCGCGCAGACCCCCGCCTGGATGAAGACGCGCCTGGAGCGCGCCGGCCAGCGTTCGGTGTCGGCGCTGGTGGACATCTCCAACTACGTCATGCTGGAACTGGGCCGGCCCTCGCACGTGTTCGACCTGGACAAGATCCACGGCGACCTGTCGGTGCGCTGGGCCCGCGAAGGCGAGACGCTCGAACTGCTGAACGGCCAGACCGTCACGCTGGATTCGAAGGTCGGCGTGGTGGTGGCAGGCGACCAGGTCGAAAGCCTGGCCGGCATCATGGGGGGCGAGGCCACGGCGGTCACGCTCGACACGCAGAACATCTACCTGGAAGCCGCGTTCTGGTGGCCGCAGTCGCTGGCCGGCCGCGCGCGCCGCTACAAGTTCAGCTCCGAGGCCAGCCACCGCGGCGAGCGCGGCGTGGACTTCGCCACGATTCCGCAGCACATCGAATTCATCACGCGCCTGATCGTCGACATCTGCGGCGGCCAGGCCGGTCCGCTGGACGACCAGATCGTCAACCTGCCCAAGCGCGAGCCGGTGCGCATGCGCCTGGCGCGCTGCCATCGCGTGCTGGGCGTGCCGGTCACGCAGGCCGAAGTCGCAAAGATCTTCGGCAGCCTGGGCCTGGAATTCACGCTCGATGGCGACGACTTCGTCGTCACCCCGCCGTCGTATCGCTTCGACCTCGAGATCGAGGAAGACCTGATCGAGGAAGTGGCCCGCATCTACGGTTTCGAGAACATCCCCACCGTGCCGCCGCTGGCGCGCGCCAAGATGTTCTCGCAGCCCGAAGTGCGCCGCGGCCCGCATGCGCTGCGCCGCCTGGCCGCGGCGCAGGACTACCAGGAAGTCGTCAACTACAGCTTCGTCGAAGCCGAGTGGGAGCGCGACTACGCCGGCAACGACACGCCGGTCAAGCTGGTCAACCCGATCGCCAGCCATCTGTCGGTGATGCGTTCGAGCCTGATCGCCGGCCTGGTGGCCAACATCCGCCACAACGCCAACCGCAAGCAGACCCGCGTGCGCCTGTTCGAACTGGGTCGTGTGTTCGCGCGCGACGATGCCGCCAAGGACGGTCCGCTGGAAGTGGCCGGCGTGCGCCAGCCGCTCAAGCTGGCGGGCGCCGCATGGGGACCGTCGGTGGAAGAGCAGTGGGGCGTGCCGGCGCGCCAGGTCGATTTCTACGACGTGAAGATGGATGTCGAGGCGCTGTTCGGCGCGCGTGGCGCCCGCCTGCGTTTCGAGGCCGCCGCCCACCCCGCGCTGCATCCCGGCCGCAGCGCCCGCATCTCGCTGGACGGCACGCAGGTTGGCTGGCTCGGTGAGCTGCATCCGCGCTGGGCGCAGCAGGCCGACCTGGCGCACGCGCCGGTGGTGTTCGAGCTGGACGTGCAGGCGCTCTCCGAAGGCGAGCTGCCGCAGGTGCGCGAGCTGTCGCGCCAGCCCGTGGTGGTGCGCGACCTGGCCCTGTGGGTCGATGCGCCCGTGACCGTGCAGTCCATGCTGGACACGGTGGCGGCGACGGTCAAGGCCGACCCGCAGCTGGCCGTGGTGCAGGACGTGCGCCTGTTCGACGTCTGGCGCGAAAAGCCCCAGGGCGACCAGCCCGTGGCCGAGAAAAGCCTTGCGTTCCGTTTCTGGCTACAGGACACTGAGGTCACACTGGACGAAGCCCGGGTGGCCGCCTGCCTGGCACGCATCAAAGACGCTTTGGTCAGTGCCCACGGCGCGCGCCAGCGCGCTTGAACCATGGGGAACAGTATGCTTGCCGAGCCGCGCACCCTGACCAAGGCCGAGCTGGCCGAACTGCTCTTCGAGCGGGTCGGCCTGAACAAACGCGAAGCCAAGGACATCGTCGATACGTTCTTCGAGGAAATCCGCGACGCCCTTGCGCGCGGTGACTCCGTCAAGCTTTCGGGCTTCGGGAATTTCCAGGTGCGCGACAAGCCGCCGCGCCCGGGGCGCAACCCCAAGACCGGCGAAACCATCCCCATCGCCGCGCGCCGCGTGGTCACGTTCCACGCGAGTCAGAAACTCAAGAGCGTCGTCGAACAGGCCACGCCCGCGGCGCCAGACGCCGAGGAGTGATACGCTTTGTCGGTAATTGTTATCGGCTCTCGACGCATCGCGGCATAGAATTCTCTTATGACACGTACCGAATCCACCGTTACCTTACCGCCCATTCCCGCCAAGCGTTACTTCACCATCGGTGAAGTCAGCGAGCTGTGTGGCGTCAAGCCTCATGTCCTGCGGTACTGGGAACAGGAATTCACGCAGCTCAAGCCGGTGAAGCGGCGCGGTAACCGTCGCTATTACCAGCACCATGAAGTGCTGCTGATCCGCCGCATCCGTTCCCTGCTGTACGAGCAAGGCTTCACCATCAGCGGCGCGCGCAACCGTCTGGGCGATGCGCGCGACACGCCACACGACCAGGATGCCGCGGTGCGCCTGAGCGGCGCGGAGATGCAGGCCCTGCGCAACGAGCTGGGCAATGTGTCGACGATGCTGGGCGAGGCGCTCGGCTCGGCCGCGACGGCTTCGAGCGGCAATGCGGTGAGCGCCAACGCCACGGCCTGAGCATGGCGGTGCATTGCACCGCCGTCTATCCGAGTTGATGGCCCCGCGCCATGCGCGTTGTCGTTGAACGCGGCGTGCATGGACCGCTGATTTCTGTAGCTCACCCTGTCGCATAGTGCAGCTCATCCTGTGGGTTAGTCTGCGATTCAGTACCTTGCGTGCCATGCGCGAGCCTTGCCTGTGAGTGTTGCGGGCATTGCGTAGGGCACGCAAATTTTTTTTGAGTATTCGGCACTTTTTTTGCACCAATGCGTGCAAACAATTTTTAGGTCTGCTATACTCTTTTTCTTTCGGGGCGTAGCGCAGCCTGGTAGCGCACTTGCATGGGGTGCAAGGGGTCGCGAGTTCGAATCCCGCCGTCCCGACCAGCAATACCCTAGGGGGTTAGTGATGAAAATCACTAACCCCCTTTCTCATTGCGGCCCCAATGCATGGGGCCAAACCCATGGGGGCCAAACCCATGGGGGCTAAATCCGTCGAATATCGGCGGCGCCTGTGGAGTCTTCCACATGCACGGGCATGTCGTTCAGTGCTCATTTCGCTCAGTCCTCATTGCCCCTTCGTGATGGTTGCTGCGTTGCCGGCAATTGGAACAGCTGTGAACAGCGGGACGGGTTCGTGGCCGATCCACTCTCCCTTTCGTTATAGTTATCTCCCATGTTCAATACGCTATCTGAAAGGGAGGGATGGTGAGATCAGTCGCAGTGCTGCTGCTTGTTGTATTGACGGGGTGTGCTTCGGTGGAGGATCTGCGAACCGGGGGCACGATCTATGAAGGCGAGACTTCCAAGCCTGTTGCCGAATACGGCCCGTGTGTCTCGGAAAGGTGGTCGAAATTCAGCGCCGGCTGGACGAATTACTACCCAGTGCCCAAAGGGATAGAGATCGTGTATGCCCCCATGTTTGTCGATCTGCTCCTGCGCGCCGTCGAGCAGGATGGGGTGACTCGTATTCACATCGGAAGTCGCGCCGGTTGGCGTGCGACCGATTTCGTTCAAGCGGCCAAAGACTGCGCTTAAGTGTGCGATCGTTCCGGCCGTCGCCTCGTGCGATTGGCCATTTTTGTTCTGTATCCGCAATCATGCCTAAAGGTCAGCCCTTGGGGGGCGTGCGGCATTGCCCGCACGGCGCAAGCAGAGCGTCAGAATCTGAACCCGCTGATGTATTCGCCGCAGGAGTTGTAGCTGGTCTTTCCGTTGGTCTTCATGTCATAGCGCAGCACCGTGCCTTGTCGGTGTAGAAGAGAAGATCACGGCAAAGTCGGTGTACTCGGGCACGTAGGCGCTGTAGGACCCATTTGTCGTGCCCATCGGAAACGATTGGTTTTTCCGCGCAAAAACGCGTGGGCGCTGCAGAACTGATACCGGCCCGGGCGCCATCAGTCGATAACCTCCGCGCACGCATCCGTTGGCGCGGCCGCGACGCCGCCGACGACCGGCACGATCTTGATGACGGCGGACGTGACGCGACAAGGCGCAGCGGCCAGGCCGCAGCCCGCGCAGGACAGGCAGAGCAGGGAGATCAGCAACCACTTCATGGGAGATGCGCCGGCGGATGGACGTTGGCACCGTCGGCGAGGCCAGGGTGCAATGGGAAGATTGTGCGTCGCGGGCCTGCCGGCAATAGTGGGGAATTGATGGGCGAATGTAATGACGTTTGCCCGCGATCAATCAGGATGTAACCGGGGCGGGCATGGACGGCTACGGAGCGGCTTTGACGCCGGAATGGGCGACCACGGCAACGCCGTCCAGCGTCAGTGGCGTCGGGGTCCGCCTGCGCCGGAAGGGCGCCATCGAGCGGCGGGCCGCCCCTTGGGGTTCGCGGCTGCGCCCCAAGGGGCACCGTACGCCCGGCGTGTCGTTTCAGCCGCGTGTACGCAGCCGTGCCACTGCCGTCAGGATCAGCTGCAGGATCGTCACGATGCAAAGCGCCGCCAGCATCGAGTCCAGCACCATGTTGTCCCACAGGCGCGGCGGACCGACGCGGAACTGGATGCTGTCGAACACCATGCCGGCGGTGAAGCTCGTGGCGAGCGTCCCGCGCCAGCCGCGCAGCGGCACGCAGCGCAGCGCCAGCAGGACGGCAAGGGTGAGAACCCACAGGCGGGGGTCCAAGGCCTGGGCGAGAAAATATGACAACGACTGGAGCTCCGGGAGGATGAAGCCCGCTCAGGCGCGGGCGCACGCCCGTTTTTAACCCAGGATCGGATGACCGGCGTGGGGAAAGCCGATCCGATGTCAGGGAAGGCGGGATTGCAGCGCGATGCGGTTGCCTTCGCTATCGCGGATTTCGGCCACCTGCCAGCCGGATCCGGTCGGGGTCTTGGGAAACAGCACTTCGCTGCCTAGCGCCTGGGCCCGGCGCAATGCGCCGTCGAGATCGCTCACTCCGAAATAGACGATGGGGCCTTGCCGGGTGGGCAAGATAGGCGGGTCCCTGGGCCAACGCCCCGCTGGCGCCGTCTGTGCCTTCCTCGAAGGGGAAATAGGCCATCCTGCTGTCATGCAGGTCGACGATGCCGTCGAACGCGATGCCCAAGACCTGGCTGTAGAAGCGCATGGCGCGTTCGAGGTCGGCGGCGGGAATTTCCACGTGCTGGATCAGATTCATGGGCGGACCGGCAAATGTGTCGGAGCGCCGCGTTGACGCGCGGCGAGGGTTGTGGGATTGTCGCAAGGAAATCGGCGCCCGTGCGCCGCCGCGATGCGAGCCCTGCCATGCCCCACCCGCCGAAACCGGATGCCGCCGTGCGTCACTACCGCTTTGCCTGCCAGGACATCGAGGCGCGATACGGCCACGGCAATTTCGATGATGCCGGCGACCGCGTCGCCGAGGCGCTGCGTGACGTATCGGCTTGGGAGAACCAGTATCCGCTGGCTTTCGAGTTCGACACCGCGCATGCCAATCCTTGGTATCACGCGTTCGTCGCGACGGTCACCGGCCTGCCGGACGACGTTGCGCGGCGTTTCGCGGATCGCATGCGGATGCTCGGCCTGCCGTCGCCGCGTTCGGCCGATTGACCGGAATTCGGCCCGCGCGCTAGGATGCCGCGGCGCGTTCGCGCCTCGTCCATCCGCTACGGAGTCTTCATGGTCACCTGCTATCTGCGTTACGTCATCGACCCCAGCCGTCTCAAGGAATTCGAAGCCTACGGCAAGATGTGGATTCCGCTGGTCGAGAAATTCGGCGGCACGCATCATGGCTACTTCCTGCCCTCCGAAGGGGCCAACAATATCGCGCTGGCGCTGTTCACGTTTCCTAGCCTGGCCGAGTACGAACGCTATCGCCAGCAGTCGATGTCGGACGCGCAGTGCCAGGCGGCGTTCAAGTACGCCGAGGACACGCGCTGCATCCTCAGCTACGAACGCAGTTTCTTCCGTCCCGTGTTCGACTGAGCGCGGGCGCGGCGTGTTTCACCCGGTCGCCGTGCGCGACCCTGCGCCCGCGTCGGTCGGCCTGTTATGCCTTGATTTGGACCGCTCTGTGCCTGTCGCGGGGCGGGGGCGGCGCGCATAATTTCCCGCATCCGCCATCCGCTTCCAGGACCCCGCATGCGCTACCGCTACGTCACCGCCGATGTCTTCACCGAACAGGCTTACCAGGGCAACCCGCTGGCGGTGGTGCTGGAGGCCGGGGGGCTGGATACGGGGCAGATGCAGCGCATCGCGCGCGAGTTCAATTATTCTGAGACCAGTTTCGTTTTACCGCCGCGCGATGCCGGACACACGGCCTGGGTGCGCATTTTCACGCCCGACCGCGAGGTGCCGTTCGCGGGCCATCCGAATGTGGGGACGGCGGTAGTGCTGGCGCGCGAGATGATCGCGGCCGGCCAGCCGGCGCCGGCCCGCTTCGTGTTCGAAGAGGAGGCGGGGTTGGTGCGTATCGACCTGCGTTATGGCGAGGACGGCGGCCTGCTGGGCGCCGAACTGGCCGCGCCGCAGCCTTTGACCCGCGCCAGCCAGGTGACGGCCGAGGCCGCGGCGCGCGCATTGGGCCTTGCGCCCGCCGATATCCTGCTGGCCGAACATGCGCCGCAGGTGGTGTCGGTGGGGCTGGTCTTCCTGGTGGTGCAACTGGCCAGCCGCGACGCTCTGCGTCGCGCCCGGCCGGATCCGGCGGGCTATGCGGCCTTGCTGCCGCTGGATGGCGCCCGCTCCATCTATGCCTACACCACCGATTGCGGCGCCGATACGGGGCTGGGACCCACGGATATCCAGGCGCGCATGTTCACCGGCCGCATGACCGAAGACCCTGCCACGGGCAGCGCGACGGGCGCGGCGACGGCATTGCGGGCGGCGCTGCGGGGCGCGGGCGCGCTGCGTCTGCGGGTGGGCCAGGGGGTGGACATGGGACGCGCCAGCCTGTTGCTGGCGCACGCCGAGGTGCGCCCGGACGGCGTGTGGGCTGGCGTGGCCGGCCAGGCGGTGGTGGTGATGGAGGGCACGCTGCCCGCGCCCGCCGCGGCCTGAATGCGCCGGCGCGAGCTTGTCGCGGCGCATCGCGGTCGTGTATGCTGGTCGCCATGAACCGCACCCATCATGCCCCGCCGGCCGCGCCGGCTCGGGCGGACAACCGACGAATCACTCGACGCCTGCGTTGAGTGGCAAGCCGTGTTCGAGCGCCGGATTCTCCCGGCGTTCCATCCAGAAGGCCACGATACCCCTCGTGGCCTTTTTGTTTGCGCGGCATGCGCGCTTTGCTTTCCAGCCATCGAGGCGTAGCGCCCGGCCTTCGTTTTTTCCATCGAGAGGAACGAAGCATGAAGCATCCCGAACTGGCCATCCGGTCTTTCCATCCGGCGGACGAAGCCGCCATCATCCAGCTGTGGACCGACTGCGGATTGACGCGGCCCTGGAACGATCCGCGCAAGGACGTGGCGCGCAAGTTGACCGTGCAATCCGACCTGTTCCTGGTCGGCGAGGCGGACGGCGCCATCGTCGGCACGCTGATGGGCGGCTATGACGGCCACCGCGGCTGGGTCAACTACCTGGCGGTGTCGCCGGCCCATCAGCGCCGTGGCTACGCGTCGGCGCTGATGCGGGCGCTGGAACGCAAGTTCCTGGAAATGGGCTGCCCCAAGATCAACCTGTTGATCCGTTCGGGCAATCTGGCGGTGAAGGACTTCTACGCCAGCCTGGGGTTCCATCAGGACGAGGTCATCAGCCTGGGCAAGCGTCTGATTCCAGACCTGTGATGCGGGGAGGGGGGCGCGGCCGCCTCGCGCCCGGACTGACCGCCAGGCGATGCGCCGGCCGGGCTTGCGGATTGCGCAAGCCTGGCCTTTACATCGGCTCGGTCAGGTATACCGCCTCGCGGCCGACGATGGGCATGCGGGTGGGCATGAAGATCGTGCAGTTGTCGCACGGCGAGCGGATTTCCTCGCCGGCGTTGATGGCGATGAGGTCGCCCTTGTCGAAAACCTCGAAGCCCAGCACCGGCCGGGTGAAGGTGAAGTCTTCCGACTTGACCATGTGTACTTCGAGCAGCCGGAATGGCTGGGCCGGCGCGGGCGGCGCGTTGCCGGCCGGCGTGTCGACCAGGCCCAGGTGCGCCAGGAAGCGCAGCGTGACGTCGGTGGCGAGCGTGGCGGCCGATTGCGCGAAATGCTGGCCGCATTCGACCACCAGCGCGCCGCCGCTGTCCGAAGCGGGGTCGCCATGGCGGCCGTAGTTCAGCACGCCGGTGCCGGGGAAGCGGCCGGCCGGCATCACCAGTTGCACCGCGGGGGCGCCGACGGCGGCGGCCAGCGCGGCGTTGCGCGCCATTTCGGGATAGACCCAGAACGGCTGCACCGGCGCCCGCGTCGAATGGATGTCCAGCACGTAATCGGCGGCATCCAGCACCGGGCGCAGTTCGCGCGCGCGCCGCAGTTCCGGGCTCTGTTCGTTGCCGTCGAGCCATTCGGGCGACCAGATACGGTTCAGGTTGTGGACCAGCTGGCGGTTTTCGTAAGGGTTGTCGATGTCGAAGGCGTTGTACGCCTCCATGTTGGCGAAGCTGACGGTAAGCGTGCCGACCTTGGGGCGCACGCCCGTATCGAGCAGGTGGGTGGCGGCCACCATGCCGCAGATTTCATTGCCGTGGGTCAGGGCGTTGATCAGCACGTGCGGGCCGGGCTTGCCCGATTCAAAGCGGTGCACGTAGTCGATGCCGGTGTTGCCCTGGCGATAGGCGGACAAGTCGCGCGGCAGGACCTCGAGCGGCGCGGTGTCGGGAGCGAAAGCGGGATTGGACATGGCGGGAACCTATTCCGGACGGATGCCGGCGCGGTCGATCAGGTCTTTGTACAAGGCCAGGCGCTGCGACATCATGTCGGTGAATTGTTGGGGGGACTGCAATTCGGGCGGCAGGGCGCCGCTCTTTTCCAGCGACTGCACCGTGGCTTCCTGGCGGGCGGCGGTCTGCACCGCCTCCAGCAGTTTCTGCAGGACGACGGGCGGCGTGCCGGCGGGCGCGGCGAGTCCGATCCACGACATTGAATTGAGCACGGGGTAGCCCAGCTCGGCGAAGGTGGGCACGTCGGGCAGCGAGGGAAGGCGATTGGACGCGGCCACGGCCAGCGCGCGCATCTTGCCGGCCTGGATGTGGGGCAGGAAGGGCGCCAGGTTGTCCAGCGCGAACTGGGCCTCGTTGGACAGCAACGCGTTGAGCAGCGGCGCGCCGCCGCGATAAGGCACGTGCACCGCGCCGACCTGCAGGGTGTGCTTGAGCAGTTCGGCATTGAGCTGGCCCATGCTGCCGACGCCGGCGGTGGCGAAGTGGACATCGTCCGGGTGCGCCTTCAGGTGGGCGATGAATCCGGCGAAGTCCTTGACGGGCAGGGCGGCGCTGGTCACCAGCACGTTGGGCGAACGCGCCAGCTGCGAGATCGAGGCGAAATCCTTGATCGGGTCATAGCCCAGGTTCGGATGCATCAGCGGGTTGGCCAGGTGCGAGCTTTGCGACGAGGCCACCAGCGTGTAGCCGTCGGGTTTGGCGCGCGCCACGCGCTGGCTGCCGATGGCGCCGCCGGCGCCATCGCGGTTCTCGACCACGATGGTGACGCCGAGGATCTTGCCCAGCACTTCGGCATAGAGCCGGCCGGCCAGGTCGACGGAACCGCCGGCGGGAAAGGGCACCACCAGGGTGATGGGACGCGAGGGATAGGCGGCGTCGGCGCGGGCCGACAGGGGCAGCAAGGCGGCGGCCAGGCCCGCGATCAGCAGTTGGCGGCGGGCGGGCGACAAGGCCTCGGACGGGTGCTTCATGAAGCTCTCTTGTGGGGAATAACGGTTCGATCTATTATGCAATACGCATTGCAAAACGAAATATAGTCTGCAATGAACGTTGTTGAATTTGGGGTTATCACCTAAGCCGTGATCCGACCGGAGCCCGGCACCTTGGAGTCCGCCCGCATCGTGAATCTGCACCAGCGCATCGCCGCCTACGACAAGAAACTGACCAAGACCGAACGGCGCCTGGTCGAGGACATGCAGGCGCGCTATCCCCAGGGCCTGCTCGAGTCCGCCACGGCGCTGGCGCGCAACGTGGGCACCAGCGCGTCAACCGTGGTGCGGCTGCTGGCCAAGCTTGGCTATGACAGCTACGCCCAGGCGCAGATGCAGGCGCGCGCCGAACTCACGGCGCGGCTGGCCTCGCCGGGAGAGCGGGCCGACGCGGTCAGCGTCGACAATCCATCGGCGCAGGCCTGCCTGCGCAACGCCTTGCTGCACGACCAGCACAACCTGGAAACGACCTTTGCCGCCATCGACGTGGCGGCGTTCGAGGCCGCGGTGCGGTTGTTGACACAGCGCCGCGCGCGCGTGCACGTGCTGGGGCTGCGCCAGGCCGCGCCGCTGGCCAGCCACATGGCGCTGTACCTGAACCTGTGCCTGCCGGGCGTGCGCGCCATGACGGCATCGGGGCCGTTGTTCCTGGAAGACCAGCTGTTGTGGCTGGACGAGCAGGATGTGCTGCTGGCGTTCACGTTCCGGCGCTACTCGGTGGCCGCGGCCAATGCGGTCAAGGTCTTCAGGGAGCGTGGCGGCAAGGTGGTGCTGGTGACCGACTCGGCCGCGGCGCCGGCCGCGGCCCAGGCACACCATGTGCTGTTGGCGCGCACCTCCAGCGCGTCGCCATTCGATTCGCACGTGGCGGCATTGTCGATCTGCAATGCCTTGCTGGCGGCGGTGGCGCTGCGCCGCAAGAAGGAACTGGCCGCGACGCTCGAACGCGGCGAGGCCTTGTGGGACGCGCAATGGATCCATCCGCCGGCGCGTTGAGTGGCGGCGGAGCAGGGCGCGCCGGTGCCGCGGAAGCGGCCTGGATTCAGGGCTTTATCGCGCTTGTCCAGATGCGTCGGCACCATGCGTCCTAGTACTCCATAACCCCCTGAAAACATTGCTTTTCAAGCCCGCTTTTTGTTGGCATATTGCGGGCGGATCAAGCGGATTTCAGGAGAGGAGGATATGGATGTGTGGCCACAGCGTCGCATCGATGGCTTCGAGGTGCAGTGCGAAGTCGTCAGTCTCGACGCCGGTGTGTTGGCGATAGAGATCAGCGTGGCGCGGGCGGGCGATGCGGCCTTCCGGCGGCGTTGGTCGCTGCCGCGTTTCGTGACCTTCGCCGATGAGGGCGTGGCGCGGCGGCATGCCGAACTGGTGTTGTCCGGCATCGTCTCGGTGGATCTGGCTACTGGTGAACCGCGCTACGGCATTCTCTGAAAATGCCATTTTCGGCCGGGTTTCGCTCGGCTTGCAGGCTGGTATCGAGACGCGGATTGCCCTACCAAATGTTGCTCCGGCGGGCCGCGCAAGCGGGCACGGCGCCTTGCGCCACCCGCGGCCCGGCATGGCGTGCCGCGGAAATCCGGCGCGGTAGGTTTTGGTTTCGTTTATCACATCATGTGCCTTGCGCCCGCGCTCGAGGCCGGTAGAGTGGATAACGGATGACAACAAAAAAGGAGAGTTCCATGTTCGACACTTTTCCTGTCCTGCGCCGCGTCGGTCTGGCCGCCGCGACCATCAGCGTGGCCGGCCTGTTGTTTGCCGGTTGCACCACGACTTCGCCGCAATCGAATGCTTCCGCCACGGAGCAGCGGCAGTCGATCAACAGCGCGGCCAATGCGTCTCTGGGCAAGCTGTACGAAGCCGCGCCGCAATCGAAGGACCTGGTCGCGCGCGCCAAGGGCGTGCTGATCTTCCCTGACGTGTTGAGCGGCAGCTTCTTCATCGGTGCGCAACACGGCAAGGGCGTGCTGCGTGTCGGCGGCGCCAACGCCGGTTACTACAGCACCACGGCGGGTTCGATCGGCTTCCAGGCCGGCGCGCAGTCCAAGGCGATGTTCGTGCTGTTCATGACGGATGAAGCCCTGAACAAATTCCGCAACAGCAACGGTTGGACGGTGGGCGCCGATGCCACCGTGGCGGTGGTCAACATCGGCGCCAACGGCCGTATCGATACCAATACGGCGCAGCAACCGGTGGTGGGTTTCGTGCTCAACAACGGCGGCCTGATGGCGGGCGTGTCGCTGGAAGGCACCAAGATCGCGAAGATCGATATGTAAAGACCGTCGCGGCCGGCCCTGCGGCCGACGCAAACAAGAACGCCGCGGCGCAGGCCGCGGCGTTTTGCGTTGAGAAGGCGCGCTTCAGCGCAGGATGTCGTCGCCGTGGTTGCGCACCGCGCTTTCACGTTCGATTTCGGCGGCTTCGATCTTCGGATCCAGGCCGCGCCAGCGCAGGATGCGGCCGCGTTCCTCGGCGGGTTCCCAGCCCAGGATGCCGTAGCGCGTGATTTCGGTTTCTCCGGTGTCGAATGCCACTTCGAAGTAGCCCTGACGATCGGGTAGCGTGCTGCCGGGGTACCAGTCGGTTTCAGGCATGGTGGACTCCTTGCTAAGCGATGAAGGGGCGCCGGCCTCGCTCCGGGGCCGGACGCTTTTCATTGTGGGGCTGGCAGCCCGATCCCGCAAGCGCGCGGGCCTTGCGCGGCGCCTAGCCCAGCGGGACGGCGGTGGTGTAGAGCACCTGCTTGAGCGCGAAGCTGGAGCGGATGCTGGCCACCCCGGGAATGCGCGTGATGTGTTCGACGATCAGGCGCTCGAGCGCGTCGACGTCGGGCACCAGGGCGCGGATCAGGTAGTCGGCGTCGCCGGACATCAGGTAACACTCCATGATTTCCGGCAGCACGGCGATCTCGCGTTCGAACACATCGAGCGCCGCCTTGCGCTGCTTGTCCAGCGAGATCTGGATGAACACATTGACCTTCAGGCCGAGCTTGCGCGCGTTGAGCAGCGTGACGCGGCGGTCGATCAGGCCTTCGGTTTCCAGGCGGCGCACGCGCGCCAGGCAAGGCGATGCCGAGAGATTGACGCGCGCGGCCAGCTCGACGTTGGTCAGGCGCGCGTCGCGCTGGAGTTCGTTGAGAATGCGGATGTCGGTGGCATCCAGGTTGATATCCGGCATAACAGACCTGTCGTTCGTGGATGGGCAATGCATTTGTGCCGAGTATGCCCGTTCCTGCGGTGAATTGAGGTGAAATATGCTGGGGTTTACCCTATAGACTATTCCTTTCTTTGGCGAATTGGCCAAGGTACGGAATATTCAAGCGGTAGATGTGGCGGTAATGATTCAGCAGAGCACGTTGCGCAAGTTCTGGCCCCTGGCGGGGGCGGTCATGATCTGGGGCGGCAATTGGCCCGTCATGAAACTGGGGCTGGCGCACATGAGTCCGCTCTGGCTGGCGGCCAGCCGCTTTGGCTCGGCGGCGCTGATCAGCGTGGTGGTGCTGGCGGCGCTGCGGCGGCTGCGATGGCCGACGCGCCAGGAGTGGCCGCTGGTGGCCGGCGTGGCGCTGCTGCAGATGGGCGCGTTCACGGCGCTGGCGCTGTGGGCATTGCAATACGTGGCGCCGGGACGCGCATCGGTGATCGCATACGCCACCTCGATCTGGGTCATTCCGCTGTCCTCGCTGGTCCTCAAGGAGCGGTTGTCGGCGGCGCAATGGCTGGCCACCGCGCTCAGTTATGCCGGCATCGGCGTGATCGTGGCGCCGGCGTTCAGCCCCTGGCAGGCGCATACCGTGATCGGCCTGGTGATGCTGCTTGGCGCGTCTTTCGCCTGGGCCTGCAACATCATCCAGTTGCGTGGCAACCGCCATGTGCGGCTGGGGGCCGACATGATCCCGTGGCAGACGGCGATCGCCACCGTGCCGCTGGCGGCCCTGGCATGGCTGCGCGATGGCGCCCCGCTGTTCCTGGCCGTGCCCGATGCCTGGCCGGTGATCCTGTATACCGGACCGCTGGCCACCGCGCTGACTTTCATCGTGGTGCTGGGCATGACGCAGAAACTGCCGCCGGTGGCGACCTCGATCGCGATGCTGTGCGTGCCCGTCATCGGCCTGATCGTATCGTCGCTGGTGTTCCATGAGCGCATTTCGCCGGACCTGGCCCTGGGGCTGGGGCTGATCGCATTGAGCGTGGCGGGGTCGGCGCTGGCGTCGCGCCGTCCCCTGGCGCTGCGGCCGTCGTAGGGCCGGCATGCTATCGTTGCAGTATTGAACTGAGAGTCACGCATGGCATTGCATCGTTTCGAGAAAGGCGAACTGGGACATTGGCTGCGCATCGTTGCCGACAATTCGGAACCGGGCGCCGTGCAGACCAGCGTGCCCGCGCACGTGGCCGAAGCGTTGCAGACTTTGCGTTGCATCGATGCTGGCCCCGGGGGCGCCTGGGTGATCACCGAAAAAGGCAAGCTGGCGCTGCGCATGGAAGAACCCGGCGCCATCCATTTGCGCTAGGGCGGATGGAGCGGCGCCGGCCGGCGCCGCTGTTCATCTCCAGGCCGATTCCGGCCGTCCTCATGATTCGTCCCCCCCGATTCCGCTACAGGTTCATGACGTACGCGTCGACGCGGGGGATTCCGTCCATTTCTTGCGAATGTTCATGTGATATTTCACGATGTCCGCGCTTGTCCGGGCGGGCTACGGGAATCTCCTGAGACGGTTTGTTCGATTTGGCTGCGTCCGGACGTATCGCGGCGCGCGCGCCGCCGGTAAGATGAACTTGCGTGACGGATTCAGGTCTATTCATAGCGCGGGAATTCTGCACCCGCATGCGTCACGCGTGGTTCACGCGTTTAGGTAACCGACTGGGAGGTAGCACATGCAGCATCGTGACCAGGAAGTACTGATCGACGTTTCCACAGCGGCCATGGATACCGGCGGATATGGCGTATTGCTGACGGTAACGGCCGAGGGCGGCACCGAAGTGGATGCCGCGTTTTCCCACTTGGGCAACTGCGCTTCGTTGGACGAGGCACGCGATCGCGCGGAGATATTCGCGCAGAACTGGGTCGAGGAAAACATCTTCCGCTAGGCGCTCGCGCGCTGTACGGAAGCTGAACGGCTGTACGGGTCTGTGTGCGCATGACGCTCAGAATGGCGTTCCGGAGATGGCGACGAAAATTTCGGTTATCGTCGCTGCTCCATAACAAGCGGCCCTTATCGGGTTTGCGTCGTTCCAAGATGACTGCCGCACAGACCAACTCCGCGCTGGCGGAGCACATCACCGCATTTCGCGAGCATTTCGACTCCGTCATCCTGCCCCTGTGGATGGGGCCGGGCTTCAATGACACCCTGGGTCTGCCCTTTGAATCCCTGGATGCCGCCAGCGGCGCGCCGTTGCCGGCCGAGCGTTATCGCGCCATGGCGTGCGCGCGCCAGCTGTACGTCTATGCCGCCGCGCCGGGCGCCGCGGCGGGCGCGCACGCCGATCGCCTGTTCGATTCGCTGGTGCGCGTGTTTCGCGCCGAGGCGCATGGCGGCTGGCACTACAGCGTCGACGCTGAGGGACGCCCGCTGGACCTGACGCAGGATCTGTACACCCACGCTTTCATCGTGTTTGCCTGCGCCGCGCATTTCCGGCGCTCGCGCAACGCGCAAGCGCGCAAACTGATGCTGGCCACGGCGGAGGTCATCGAGTCGCGCTTCAAATCGGCCGACGGCCTTTATCACGCCGCCTTGAGCGCGGACTGGAAGCAGGTGCTGCGCGGCCCCGCGCAGAACCCCATGATGCATCTGACCGAGGCCTATCTGGCCGCCGCCCAGGTGGCGGAACCGGCGTTGTTCGCCAAGCGGTTGCGCGGGTTGGCGCAGGTCATGACCCAATCGTTCCTGAGCGCGTCGACGCAGTGCATTGCGGAGCTGCCGCAGGGCACGCCGGGCAATCGTATCGAACCGGGCCATCAATTCGAGTGGTTGTCTCTGGTGCGCGAGTCGGCCGAGGTGTTCGATGGGCTGGACCTGGCCGAGTCCCTGCCACGCGGCGTGCATTGGGCCCGAGGCCATGGCGTCGATGCGGGCGGCGTGGCGGCGGCGCTGGACGAGCAGGGCGCGGTGCTGGACGATACCCGCCGCATATGGGCGCAGACGGAGCATCTGCGGGTGCTGGCGGTGTTGGGCGAGCAGGCGGCCCTGAACCAGGCGTTGGCGGCGTTCCGTGCCCGTTTCCTGCATCCCGGCGGTTGGTATGAATGCCTGGACGCCGCCGGGGCGGTGGTGCGTCCGGACATGCCGTCGACTTCGCCGTACCACCTGGCGACCTGCCTGGCGGCGCTGCCTGGCGTTGTTTAATTGCGCCGTTAACAATTTTTGTTTAATCGAGGATAGGTTTTAATAGAAAAACATTGGTGAAATCCCTTACAATTTAGTAACTATGTTTGTGGGGAAGCATCAATGAGCGTTATGTGCTTGGCTTGCCAACGCATCAACCCCGGGCTTGCAGGCGTCGCGCCGCATTCGCATCTGGGGCACCAGGGATTCACCAACCCGACACAGAAAGGCCGCGAGGAAAGCCGCGAAGACCATTTCCGTTGCTTGAACTGCGGCGCCAAGTGGCTGCGCGAAACGGACAAGTGGGGCGTGGACCTGGGCTTCAAATTGGCGCCCTGAGGGCGTCGATATAGGGTGGCGCCGCAAGGTCGCTGCAATTGCTTGTTACTGTCGGGCCCCGTTTCGGGGCCCGTTTTGTTTCCTGGCCGTTACACGGCTGTGCCGGCGGCCGGCGCGGTGTTGTCGGGATCCTGGCGGGCGGTGTCCAGCAACCATTGCCGGAAACAGGCCAGTGCGTAGTGGTCGCGACGCTGGGGCGGCGCGCACAGATGGTAGCCGCGCGAGATGGCGATGCGCAGGTCGGGGAAGGGCGCGGCGACGCGGCCGCTCTGCAGGTCGTCCTGCAGCAGGCAGCGCTGCAGCACGGCGATGCCCATGTCGGCCATGACGGCGCGGACCAGGATGCTGACCTGGTCGAAACCGCCGGCCAGCTTGAGGCCGTCGCGGCGCACGCCGGCGGCCTCGAACCAGCGGGTCCAGTTGTCCATGCCGTTGGAGTGGTACAGCAATGGTTCGCCGAGCAGCCCCGCGGGGGTGTCCCACAGGCCGGCAGCGCGCCGCGCCGCCAGCCGGGCGGGGCTGCAGATGGCGATCATTTCCCGGCCGATCACGTAGTCCGCCTGCCAACCGGGCCATTGGCCGGTTTCTCCGGAAAGGATGCTGGCGTCGGGCGTGGCACCGGAAAAATCCTCGTTGCGGCGATAGGCCGCGAAGCCCAGCTGGATGTCGGGATGGCGCCGGTGGAAGTCGGGCAGGCGCGGCACCAGCCAGGCGCTGGCCAGGGTCGGCACGCTGGACAGGGTCAACCGCAGGCGGCGGTCATCGGCGCGCAGTTCGGCGCTGAGCGCCTCGATGGCCTGTAGCGGCGCCTGGCCGCCTTCATAGAGCTTGCGGCCGGTCTCGGTCAGGGTCAGGCCGTGGGCGTTGCGGCGCATCAGCGGCTGGCCGAAATGCGCTTCTAGCCGCGCGATGGCGCGGCTGACGGCGCCCTGGGTCACGCACAGGGTCTCGGCCGCCAGGGTGAAACTGCCCAGCCGCGCGGCCGTCATGAAGGCGTGCAGCTCGGACATGGACGGCGAGTGCAGGCGCATGGCGCGGCGGTCCCCGGGGCCAGGCGACAGGCCCCTCAGCATGAGCGTTGGTAATGAAGGCGTGCAATATAGTCGTTTGAAAGGGGATCGTAAAGTTCGGACACTGGCGGCCTCGCAGCAAGACCTGCACCTTTTTCCGGAGTCGCTCCATGTCCCGCCGCTTTTTCGGCTGTTCCGCGCGCATCGCGCTCGCCGGCGTCTGCGCCGCGCTGTCCTTTGCCGGCCCGGCGCAAGCCGCCGACTATCCCTCCCGCCCCATCAAGCTGGTGGTGCCGTTCGCCGCGGGCGGTTCGACCGACATTGTGGCGCGCCTGGTGGCCGAGTACGCCGGCCGCGACCTGAAGCAGACCATCGTGGTCGAGAACAAGGCCGGCGCGGGCGGTTCGCTTGGCATGGAACAGGTGGCGCGCTCGACCCCCGACGGCTACACCATCGGCATGGCGACGATGAGCACGCACGGGTCGAATCCGGCGGTCTATCGCAAGATGAACTATGACCCGCTCAAGGACTTCGAGCCGGTGGCCAACGTGCTGGCCGTGCCCAGTATCTTCGCGATCAATCCGCAGGTCCCCGCCAAGAACATGGCCGAGTTCGTCGCGCTGGCCAAGGGGCAGGCGGACAAGTACAGCTTTGCCTCGCCGGGCGTGGGCTCGCTGGGCCACGTGAACATCGAGAACTTCATGATGCTGGCCGGCATCAAGCTGCTGCACGTGCCGTACCGCGGCGCCGGTCCGGCGCTCAATGACGTGATGGGCGGGCAGGTGGACGCCATCACCGACAACCTGTCCTCGACCCTGCCGCAGGTGCTGGGCGGCAAGCTGCGGCCGCTGGCGGTGCTGGGCGCCGAACGCTCGCCGCTGCTGCCGGATGTGCCGACCTATATCGAACTGGGCTACCCCGACATGGGCACGGGCGGCTGGTTCGGCCTGGTGGCGCCGGCCGGCACGCCGCCGGCGGTGATCGAGCGCCTGAACCAGGCGGTGCGCGCGGCGATGCAGGATCCGGAGTTCCGCAAGAAGGCCGAGGACGTCGGTGGTACGCTGATGCCGACCACGCCGCAGGAATTCAAGACGCAGATCGAACAGGCCCTGGCGCGCTACGCCAAAGTCGCCAAGGCCGCCAACATCCAGGCTGACTGACGATGACGAACGCCGACTTCCAAGCCGTTTCCGTGCATGCCCCGACCGCGCCGGCCCTGCCGCTGGTGTGTGACTCGCCGCACAGTGGCGAGCAATACCCCGCCGATTTCGGCGCCGCGGCCAGCCTGGCGCAGTTGCGCCAGGGCGAGGACACGCACGTGGACGCCTTGTGGTCGGCGGCGCCGGCATTGGGCGCCACGCTGGTGGCGGCGCACTTTCCGCGCGTCTACATCGATCCCAACCGCACGCTGCGCGACCTGGATCCGGAGTTGCTGGCCGAACCCTGGCCGGAACCGCTCGATCCCGGCGAGAAGACCCGGCTGGGCAAGGGCCTGATCTGGCGCCGCATGGACAAGGCCACGCCGATCTATGACCGCAAGCTGTCGCTGGCCGAAGTGCGCCACCGCATCCAGGCGTACTACGAGCCGTATCACGCGGCGCTGGCGCAGGCCATCGAAAGCGCGCAACGCGATTTCGGCGCGGTCTGGCACTTGAACCTGCACTCGATGCCGAACGATGCCTATGAGCGGCTGGGCCGCGAGAGCGCGCATCCGCTGGCCGATTTCGTGCTTGGCGACCGCGACGGCACCACCTGTGAGCCGGAGTTCATCGCCCTGATCGAGACGGCGCTGCGCGACCGCGGCTATACCGTGGCGCGCAACGATCCCTACAAGGGCGTGCAGCTGATCGCGCAGATCGGCCAGCCGGCATTGAACCGGCACAGTCTGCAGGTGGAGATCCGGCGTCCGCTGTACATGGACGAGGCGACCCGCGAGCGCAACGCGGGCTTCGAATCGCTGCGCGCCGACCTGTCGCAGGTGCTGGCGCAGGTGGCGCAATACGTGCGCGCGCGCATGCCGGCAATATTATCGACAAAATAGACGCGCGTTCATCGTCGCGATCCCGCGGCCCCGGTTGACGCAAGCCAATCGGGGCCGTCGTGCTTGCGCTTAAGTTTCCCGGCGGGCGGCCGTTGTCGCTAACAACGTGCTGCGTCGATCATTGGCGCGGCCTACAGGGAACCGGTATGGCCGAGAAGATCATCAATGGTTTTTCCGTCGTGGCGTACGCGACGCAACCCGAGGGGCGCATTCCGGCGCGCGCCTTTCTGGAAACGCGGCGCTTGCCGGTGAAAGCGGATGCGGCGGCCAAGGCCCCCTGCGCCCCGGACGCGCAGCCGCCCTGTGAGACGCCCGATGTCGAGGAAGAAGCCGAAAGCCTGGCGTTCGAGATCTTCGTGACGCGTCGTTTCCGCGGCACGGTCGAAGCGATGTCGGCCGCGCGCAACGCGCTGGACCGCGTCAAGTCCGTCGACGAGCACGGCGTTCCCGACCACCTGCCGGACTAGGGCCGCGCGCCGCCTGCCGCGGGATCCGGCGGCGCGGCCGCCGCCCACATATTGTTATCCCCACTTTGTATTTGTCGAACGCCTGAGCGCGGGCCGATGATGCCGCATGGCAAGCATCGCCATTCACAGTCTGCTCAAAAGGAAGGTTGATGAATACGAACGTCCAAACGCGCGCCCATGCGGCGCGCGGCATTTCGCGACGCGCATTGCTGCGCGCGGCAACCGCGGCGGGCCTTGCGGCGCCGCTGGGCATGCTCGGTTCGCGCGTGCTGGCGGCCAATGGCGCGCCTCGCACCTACAAGATCGCGTGGAGCCAGACCGCGGTGTGCCAGTCGCCGGTGTCGGTGGCGCTGGAGCGCGGTTTTTTCGACAAGTACAACCTCAAGGTCGAGCGCATCAATTTCAGCGGCTCGACCGACCAGTTGCTCGAAGCCATCGCCACCGGCCATGCCGATGGCGGCATCGGCATGGCGCTGCGCTGGCTCAAGCCGCTGGAGCAGGGCTTTGACGTGAAGCTGGCGGTGGGCACGCACGGTGGCTGCATGCGCCTGCTGACCGCGGCGGACTCGCCGATCAAGAGCGTGCAGGACCTGAAGGGCCGCCGCGTGGCGGTGTCCGACCAGGCCAGCCCGGTGAAGAACTTCTTCGCGATCCGCGTGGCTCAGCTGGGCATCGATCCGGAGTCGGTGGACTGGCGCCAGTATCCGCAGGACCTGTTCGGCGAAGTGCTGAGAAAGGGCGAGGTCGATGCCATCGCCGGCGACGATCCGCTGATCTACACGCTGCGCGAGGACAACAAGCTGCGCGAGATCGCCACCAACATCGAAGGCGATTACGAGAACCGCACCTGCTGCGTGCTCGGGCTGCGCGGCGACCTGGTGCGCAACGATCCCGAGTCGGCCGCGGCCATCACCCGGGCGGTGATCGACGCGCAGCGCTGGACCGCGTCCAATCCCGACGAGACCGCCCGCATCTTCGCGCCCTACGTGCCGGGCAAGGTGCCGGCCGAGCGCGTGGCGGCGATCCTGCGCAGCCACAGCCATGGCCACGCGTCGACCGGCGGGGCGCTGCGCGAAGAGATCGTGGGCTATGCCAAGGATCTGAAGACCATCAAGGTGCTCAGCTCCAATCTCGATATCAACAAGTACGCGCAAGCGGTGGTGCCCAATGTCCTCGGCTGACACGCTGGCGGTTGGCGCGTTGCGCGGCGCGCCGGCCGCGGCGCAACCCTGGCGCCTGTGGAAGACCGGCGTGGCCGCCGCCGCCCTGTGGGCGGCGGTGGGCGCGGTGACGCTGCGCTGGCCCAACGTGGAGGTGGGCTTCACGTCATGGGGCTACACGCGTGAATTCGGCGTGGCGGCGTTGGTGCTGGCGGCCTTGCTGCTGCTGGCGGCGGTGGCCGGCGCCGCCCACCGCCGTCCGGTGCGGGCACTGCACCGGGCCGGGCCGTGGCTGCTGGCATTGGCCGTGGCGGTGGGCCTGTGGGAGGTCGCCACGGCCAAGCTGGCGCTGCTGCCCAGCCCGTTCTTCGCGCCGCCGCAGTCGCTGATCGAGGTCTACGTCAGCGACTACAAGCGGTTGGCCGACAGCCTGGCCAACTCGCTCTGGCTGCTGGCCAATGGCTTCGGGCTGGGCGCGGCGGCGGGTTTCCTGACCGGCGTGGCGATCGGCTGGTCGCGCGGCCTGGGTTACTGGGTGCATCCGGTGCTGCGCTTCCTGGGGCCGGTGCCGTCGACGGCGCTGCTGCCGATGGCGTTCTTCTTTTTCCCGTCGAGCTGGTCGGCGGCGGTGTTCCTGATCGCGCTGGCGACCTGGTTCCCGGTCACGGTGCTGACCTGGTCGGGCGTGGCGGGCGTGAACCGCGCCTACTACGACGTGGCGCGGACGATGGGGGCGAGCGAGTGGTTCCTGGTGCTGCGGGTGGCGATACCGGCGGCCTTGCCGCAGGTGTTCGTGGGCCTGTTCATGGGCCTGGGCGCCTCGTTTTCGGTGCTGGTGGCGGCCGAGATGATGGGCGTGAAATCGGGACTGGGCTGGTATCTGTCGTGGGCGCAGGGCTGGGCGTCGTACGCCAATATGTACGGCGCGCTGATCGTGATGGCGCTGGTGTTCTCGGGGCTGATCACGCTGCTGTTCGCGGGGCGTGATCGCTTGCTGGCCTGGCAGAAGGGGGTGGTGAAATGGTAGCGGCGGCACAGGAAGCGGCGGCGCGCGGCGCGGCGCTGGCGGTGCGGGGCGTGAACCACCGCTTCGAGCTGGACGGCGCGGCGTTGCCGGTGCTGGACGATATCGACCTGGAGGTGCGGCCCGGCGAGTTCGTGGCGCTGCTGGGCCCGAGCGGTTGCGGCAAGTCGACTTTGCTGCGGCTGGTGGCGGGGCTGGAGCCGCCGGCCCAGGGCGACCTGCTGGCCGACGACGAACCGATCGACGGACCGTCGCCATCGCGCATCGTGGTGTTCCAGGATCCGACGCTGTATCCGTGGCGGACCGTATGGCACAACGTGGCGCTGGGCCTGCAGGCGCGCGGACTGTTGAAGACGCAGCGCGCCCGGGTCGACGACGCGTTGCAGCGCGTGGGGCTGGCGGCCTTTGGCCAGGCCTACCCGCACCAGCTGTCCGGCGGCATGGCGCAGCGCGCCGCGCTGGCACGCGCGCTGGTGAACGATCCGCGCATCCTGATCCTGGACGAGCCGCTCGGCAAGCTCGATTCGCTGACGCGGATCGCGATGCAGTCCGAGCTGGTGGAGCTGTGGCAGCGCAGCGGCTTCACCGCCTTGCTGGTGACGCACGACGTCGAGGAGGCCCTGTTCATGGCCTCGCGCATCATTGTGTTGAGCGAACGGCCGGCGCGGATCAAGGATGAGATCGTCAACGACCTGCCGTATCCGCGCCATCGCGGCGACCCGCGCCTGGCCGAGTTGCGGCGCCAGGCGCTGGCCTTGCTGGGGCTGGATGCAACGTGGTGAGCAACGCGGCATTGGCGCTGGCGGCCCTGGTGGCGCCGGCGGGCATGCTGGCGTGCCTGGCCGCCGCGCGCCGGCGGGGCGATGCGATCACGGCCGGCCTGCCGCTGCCGTGGCTGGCGGCCCTGGCGTTGGCGGCGGTGGGCGGCGTGCTTGCGCTGGGCTGGCAACGGGTGCAGGGCGCGCCCGGCCTGCTGGGATCGCGGCTGGGGCACCTGGCCCTGGCCGTCGCCGCTGTGTTGCTGCTGGCGGCGCTGGTGGCTTGCTGGCTGCACAGCCGCGCGCCGGAACGGGCGGGGCAGGCGTGGCGCCGCGCCGGCGCCACGGTATTGGCAGCGTTGGCGTTGCTGGCGACGCTGCTGGCGTTGGCGATTGCCTGGCAGCCGGAGGAGGCGCTGGCGATCGCGCACTGGCCGTTCACCTGGCGCTACGACCCGGATCTGCCGGTCGGCACGCATACCTGGCGGCGCCTGGGACTGGCGGCGGGATTGACGGCGGCGGCGCTGGCGCTGCTGGTGGGCGCGCTGTTTGCGCGGCGGGGCCGGCTGGTATGGCTGACGGCCGCCGCGGGCCTGCTGGCCAGCGCCAGCTGGCCCGCGCCGCGCATGCTGCTGACGGAAGCGACGGCCACGTCGTACCAGCGTTCGCCCCTGGTGTTTTCGGATCGCAATCTGCTGCAAGGCGCGCGCCTGTACCAGAGCCACTGCGCGGCCTGCCATGGCGAGCGGGCGGATGGCCGGGGGCCGCTCGCGCCGGGGCTGCCGACCTGGCCGAGCGTGCTGGGCGCGGCGTTGTTCGAGAACCGGCTCGAAGGGGAGTTGCACTGGCGCCTGGCGCAAGGCGGCCACGGGCATGCCGTTGGCGCGCAGGGCGGGGACGGTCGCTCCGGCAGCGGACTGCCTGGCGACAGGCAGTCCGCCGCGGCGCGCGTTGCCGGTCCGCCGCAGGCCTTGACGGCCGACGAGATCTGGCAGGTGCTGGACTACCTGCGCGTGCACGCCTATGGCGTCAACGGTGGCGCGGGCATGCCGGCGGTTCCCGCGCCGGTGGTGGCGTTGTCGTGCCGCGACGGGCGCGCGGTCACGCTGGCCGGCCTGCGCGGCCTGCCGCTACGCGTGGTGGCGGCGATGCCGGGCGCGCCGCCGGAACCGCAGGATCCGCGCCTGTTGACCGTGGCGTTGACGCGCGGCGGTCCGCTGCCCGGGGATGCCGATTGCGCGGCGGTGGACGAGGACGCCTGGAATGCCTATGCGCTGGCCGCCGGGCTGGCGCCGCAGGGGCTGGCGGGCGCGCAGTTCATGGTCGATCGCCGCGGCTGGCTGCGGGCGCGGCGCCTGCCGGGCGCGGCGCCGGCCTGGACCAGCGCGGACAACGTCTGCGGGCCGGGCGGCCGCATGGAGAACACCACGGCGCAGGGGTTGGGCGCGCTGCTGCTGGCGATGGATCGTGCCCCCATCGGGATTCCGGATTCGCGCCGCAGGCGGTAGCGCATGTTCGGGCGGCATGGCGACTCGCCATCCGGGCACATTTCCCTTCCACTTTTCACATACGCGAGGCAGGCAAGATGAGCACGTTGAATGAATACCTGGGCCAGAAGCGCGAGGCGGTGCTGGCGCGCATTGCGCGAGACCCGCGCACGGTGACGCCGGTGAAGCTGCGCGCGCAGGTCAGCGCGGAAGGTCGCAGCGGCGTGCGCCGCATCCGCATCCGCGATCACCAGGTGGTGAGCGACAGCCCGGCGGATTTCGCCGGTTATGACCTTGGGCCGAGTTCGCCGGAACTGCTGTTGGGATCGCTGGGCAGCTGCCTGACGCACATCTTCCTGATCAAGGCGGCCGAGCTGGAACTGCCGCTGGAATCGCTGCAGGTGGAGATCGAAGGCGACCTGGATCCGCGCGGCGGCAAGCCGGGCTACGAGCAGGTGCCGTTCTTTCCGCACAACATCCGCTACACCGCGCACATCGTGTCGCCGGCCGACGAGGACGCGGTGCGGGCCGTGCATGAGGCGGTGGAGCAGTGGTGCCCGATCCTGAACCTGCTCAAGCAGCCGCAGCCGCTGGAAGGCAGCGTGCGGCACACGCGGTCACGGGCCTGAGCGGCCGGGGCCCGCGCCCGCGCGGTCGTCCGGTTGAAAGTCTCAGGTCAACGAGCTGCGCATCAGGATTTCGGTGAGCGCGCGGGTCGGCTGGTTGGGCGCGGGCGCCGAGATCACGATGAATTCCACCTGCGGCAGCGCCGGCAGGGCCAGTGCGCCGGCGGGCGCCGCCAGGCCGGCGGTGGACAGGTGCGAGGGCTGCACCGTGATGCCCAGGCCGGCGCGGGCGGCCGCCTGGCAGCCGGCGTAGCTGGTGCTGGTACAGACGATCTGCCAGCTGCGGCCGGCGCGCGCCAGCGCATCCAGCGCCAGGGTCCGGGTGACGCTGGGCTCGCGCAGCAGGATCAGCGGCAGCGGCGCGTCGGGCGCCAGGCGCAGGCCTTCGCGGACGCGCCACAGGAGCGCTTCCTTGTGCAGGGTCTGGCCGCGGCGGTCGCCGCGGCGGCGCTTGCCGATCATGACGTCCAGCCCGTTGTCGTCGAGCAGCCGGTAGAGGTCGCTGGTGACGCCGATGGTGATGTCCAGCTCGACTTCGGGATGCGCCTGGCGGAACGCGGCCAGCACGTCGGGCAGCGGGCCCATCGCCAGGTCGTCGGAGGTGCCGAGCCGCACGCGCCCGCGCAGGCGCGGGGCGTCGAACAGCCGCTCGGCGCGTTCGTGCGCGTCGAGGATGATTTCGGCGTGCACCAGCAGGCTGCGGCCGTCGCTGGTCAGGGCCAGTGAGTGGGTGTCGCGCAGGAACAGGCGGCGCTCCAGTGCCAGCTCCAGCTGGCGGATGTGTTCGCTGACGGTGGGCTGGGTCAGGCCGAGGCGGCGCGCCGCCTCGCTGAAGCTGGGCGCGCCCGCGGCGGTGGCGAAGGTCTTGAGCCAGAGCGGGTTGAGCATGGCGGCCTGCCTATAGGAAAGTTCGATAGCAGTTAAAGTAACCAGTGGCCTTCACGATAGCAAGCCGCGCGCCTATAGTTTCCGCAACCTTCCTGGAAACCTCCCGCCATGCGCCGCTTCCTGCCCGACCAGTTCACCCTCATCCTGATCGCCACCGTGGCGTTCGCCAGCTTTTTCCCGGCCGTGGGCAAGGGCGCGTCGTTCATGATGGTGGCCAGCAATGTGGCGATTTCGCTGTTGTTCTTCCTGCACGGCGCGCGTTTGTCCACGGACGCGATCGTGGCGGGGGTCAAGGACGTGCGGCTGCATGCGCTGATCCTCGGGTGCACCTTCATCCTGTTCCCGGCGCTGGGGCTGGCGTTGCGGGCCGTGTTTCCCGGGCTGCTGACGCCGTCGCTGTGGCTGGGCGTGATCTTCGTGTGCACGTTGTCGTCGACGGTGCAGTCGTCGATCGCCTTCACGTCGATGGCCCGCGGCAATGTGCCGGGCGCGATCTGCGCGGCGACCGCGTCCAACCTGCTGGGCACCGTGCTGACGCCGCTGCTGGTGGCGGTGCTGCTGCATCGCCAGGGCGGCGGCCACGGCCTGGCCGATGCCGGCCGCATCCTGCTGCAACTGCTGCTGCCGTTCGCGGTGGGCAGCCTGTTGCGGCCGTGGATCGGCGCCTGGGCGCAGCGCAACAGCCGGGTGCTGTCGAAGGTGGATCGCAGTTCGATCCTGCTGGCGGTCTACACCGCGTTCAGCGAGGCGGTGGCGCAGGGCATCTGGCATGCGTTCCCGGCGATCGACCTGGCGACCATGGTGCTGGTCAATGCGTTGTTGCTGGGGTCGGTGCTGCTGGTCACGACCTGGGGCAGCCGCAAGCTCGGGCTGTCCAAGGAGAACGAGATCACGCTGGTGTTCTGCGGGTCGAAGAAGTCGCTGGCATCCGGCATTCCGTTGGCCACGGTGCTGTTCGGCACCTCGCAGATGGGCATCGTGGTGCTGCCGCTGATGATCTTCCACCAGATGCAGCTGATGGTCTGCGCGGTGCTGGCGCGCCGCTACGCCGACCGGGCCGAGCCGACGCAGGCGGCCGAGCCGGCCCGCGCCTGAGGCCTCAGCCTTCGGCGGCCAGCGGCTGGATCTTGCCGCTGGGCTGCCAGTAGACGGCGCCGTCGCGTTCCTCGACCGCCAGCACGGTGAGACGGCCGTTCTTACAGGGGCCGCCCACGCACAGGCCGGTGTCGGGCTGGTAGGTGGCGCCGTGGCGGGCGCACATGATCAGGTCGCCCGCGCGGGTGAAGAAGCTGCCTTCCCAGTCGAGTTCGACGCCGACGTGGGCGCAGCGGTTCAGGTAGCCGTGCACCCGGTCCTGGTAGCGCACGAAGAAGGCGGTGGTGCGGCCCGCGCTGTCGGTGACCGGCAGTTTGACGCCGAGCCCGCCGTTGACCAGGTCGGTGGCGGCGCAGACGCGGACTTCGGGGGCGATGCGGGAATCCTGCATGGATGGCCTTGGAAGCAAAGGGTGCGATCTTCGGACAGGGGGCGGGGCTTGTCAATCCGCCGGCGCGGCGGTGTTTTCCTGCTGCCGCGCCCACATGGCGGCATACAGGCCGCCCGCGGCCAGCAGCTGCGCGTGGCGCCCGCGTTCGGCCACGCGGCCGTCCTCGAGCACGAGGATCTCGTCGGCATCGGCCACGGTGGACAGGCGGTGGGCGATGATGAGCGTGCTGCGGCCGCGGCTGACTTCGCGCAGGTTGGCCTGGATCTCCCGTTCGGTGCGGGTGTCGAGCGCGCTGGTGGCTTCGTCGAACAGGAAGATGGCCGGGTCCTTGAGCAGGGTGCGGGCGATGGCCACGCGCTGCTTTTCGCCGCCGGACAGCTTGAGCCCGCGCTCGCCCACCATGGTCTGGTAGCCGTCGGGCATGGCCATGATCAGGTCGTGGATGTGCGCCAGCCGGGCCGCGTGCTCGATCTCGGCATCCGAGGCGCCGGGACGGCCGTAGCCGATGTTGTAGCGGATGGTGTCGTTGAACAGCACGGTGTCCTGCGGCACCACGCCGATGGCGGCGCGCAGGCTGGCCTGGGTGACGTCGCGGATGTCCTGGCCGTCGACCAGGATGGCGCCGGCGTCGGCATCGTAGAAGCGGAACAGCAGCCGCGCGATGGTGGACTTGCCCGCGCCCGAGGTGCCCACCACGGCCAGGGTCTTGCCGGCCGGCAGGGTGAAGTTCACGCCCTTGAGGATGGGCCGGCGTTCGTCGTAGCCGAAGCGCACGTCGCGGAACTCGACCGCGCCGCCGGCCACGCGCAGCGGCTGCGCCTCGGGGCGGTCGGCCACTTCGCGGTCCTGGCCGAGCAGCTCGAACATGCGCTCCATGTCGATCATGGCCTGCTTGATCTCGCGGTAGATGAAACCGAAGAAGCTGAGCGGCGAGTACAGCTGCAGCAGGTAGGTGTTGACCAGCACGAAGTCGCCCAGGGTGTAGCGGCCCGCGGCGATGCCGCGGGCGGCCATCCACATCACCAGCGTCAGGCCCGCGGAGATGATGACGGCCTGGCCGACGTTGAGGATCGACAGGCTGACCTGGCTGCGCACCGCCGCGCGTTCGTAGCGGGTGAGCGAGGCGTCGTAGCGGCGCGCTTCGTGTTCTTCGTTGCCGAAGTACTTGACCGTTTCGTAGTTCAGCAGGCTCTCGATGGCCTTGGTGTTGGCCTCGGAATCGGTTTCGTTCATGAGCCGGCGGAACTTGGCGCGCCATTCGGTGACGGCCAGCGTGTAGGCCATGTACAGGATCACCGTGGCGCCGGTGGCCAGCGCCAGCCAGGCGTCGAACATGCGCCACAGCACGATGCAGACCAGGCCGATCTCGAAGAAGGTCGGCAGGATGTTGAACAGCAGGAACGACAGCAGTGTCTGGATGCCCTTGGTGCCGCGCTCGATGGCGCGGGTCAGGCCGCCGGTCTGGCGTGTCAGGTGGAAACGCAGCGCCAGGCCGTGCAGGTGGCGGAAGATGCGCAGGCCGACCGAACGGATGGCGTGCTGGCCGACGCGGGCGAAGAGGGCGTCGCGCAATTCGGAGAACAGCAGCGACAGGACCCGCGCGCCGCCGTAGGCCAAGATCAGGCCCAGCGGCACCGTCACCGCGCCCGGCGCGCCTTCGCCCAGGGCGTCGATGGCGTGCTTGTACAGCACCGGCACGTAGACGGTGGCCGCCTTGGCGGCGAACAGGCACAGCAGGGCGGCCACCACCCGGGCCTTCAACCCCGCCTGGCCGGGCGGCCAGAGGTAGGGAAAGAGGGTGCGCAGGGTGGCGAAACCACCGCGTCCGGCGGGGCGGGAATCTGGTGCGGTCATGGGGACGGAAGTTGTTCAGGCGGGGGGACGGCCCAGGGTTCCACGGGGGTGAAAGGCCCCGAAAAGGCCCATTATCCGGCACCAGCGCTATGATCTAGTTGAAAACCCCTGGGATGAAAGCACCACTCCCGGGGGTTTTCCATCCAGTTTTCGCATTGTTTTTTCCATACGGGCGCAGCGGGGCGGGCCCGTCATCAACGGTAGGCCAGGGGGTACCGCCCGGCAACATCCCTGGCTGCGCGACCTGGCGCGATTTCGCCATGCGAGCGTCGCGTCGCAAGCTTGGGAGGGTGTTATGGCGAAGGTACCCACAGTGAAACTGAACGACGGCGGCAAGATTCCGCAATTGGGCCTGGGCGTGTGGCAGGTGCCGGACGAGCAGGCCGCGGCCAGCGTCAAGGAAGCGCTGGCGGCCGGCTACCGTTCGGTGGACACCGCCGCGATCTACGGCAATGAATCCGGCGTGGGCGCCGGGCTGCGCGCGGCAGGGGTGGCGCGCAAGGATCTGTTCATCACCACCAAGCTGTGGAATGACAGGCACGGTTTCGACCAGGCCCACCAGGCCATGGACGAAAGCCTGGAAAAGCTCGGCCTGGCCTACGTGGATCTGTACCTGATCCACTGGCCGGTGGCGGGCAGCGAGAAGTTCGTCGACGCCTGGCGCGCCATGATCGAGATGAAGGAAGACGGCCGTGCCCGCTCGATCGGTGTGTCCAATTTCACCCAGGCCAACCTGGAGCGCCTGATCGACGCCACCGGCGTCACGCCGGCGGTCAACCAGATCGAGCTGCATCCGGGCTTCGCGCAGCGCGAACTGCGGGCTTTTCACGATAAGCACGGCATCGCCACCGAGTCGTGGAGTCCGCTGGCGCAGGGCAAGATCACCCAGGACAAGACCATCCTGGAACTGGCGCGCAAGCATGGCAAGTCGCCGGCCCAGGTGACGCTGCGCTGGCACTTGCAGCATGGCCTGATCGTGATCCCGAAGTCCGTGACGCCGGCGCGCATCCGCGAGAACATCGACGTGTTCGATTTCGAGCTGTCGGGCGCGGAGATGGCGGCGATCGACGCCATCGAGGAAGGGCCCCGCCTGGGACCCGATCCGGAAAAGTTCGGCAAGTAGGGCGCCCGCGAGCGGCGGGCGCCGCCGGCGTGCCCAGGGCCTGCGCGAGGCTTCTTTCAGTGCCAGCCGGGCTCTAGGCCTCGGGTTGCCTGGGCGGGAAGAACCAGTAGCGCACGATGACCACCAGCAGGATGGTCAGCGCCGTCCATGAGGCCCAGTGCCAGGCGCCGGTGCCCAGCAGCGCCGCCAGCAGGCCGAAGATGCTGAGCACGCCCAGCAGGGTCGGCACGCCCCAGACGAACAGGAAGCCGCGCGAGGATTTCTGCTTGCTCATGCGGGACTCCGTTGCGCGGTGGCGGCGGCCTGGTGCTTGCGCACCAGTTCGGCGATGCGGGCTTCGGTGGCACGGCGCCGCGCCAGCCACAGGTAGAGGCCGCTGACCAGCACCACGATGGTGATCAGGTCGAGCACGGCCCAGATGATCTTCAGGGGCAGGCCGGCGTAGTCGCCGAAGTGCAGCGGACGCGACAGTTCCAGCGCGGTCAGGTACCACGGCATTTTCGCGATCGTGGTCAGTTCGCCGCTGCGGCCGTCGATCAGGACGGGCGTGTTCATCTTGGAGGTCAGCGGCGTGGCGCCGCGCATCCAGGTGATGTAGTGGTGGGGGCTGCCGAAGGCGTTGCCGGGGAAGGCGATGAACGACACTTCGTTGCCTGGCAGGGCCTTGCGCGCGGTATCGGCGGCGGACTGGGCCGAAGACAGTTCGGCGGGCACGCCCTGGCCCTTGTAGGGTTCGAGGATGCGCACCAGCTCGGTCGATTGCCACAGGCGGAACAGCGGCGTGGACAGCTCGTTGATGACGCCGGTCACGCCCACCACGAAGGCCCACACCAGCGTCACGATGCCGAGCAGGTTGTGCAGGTCGAGCCATTTGAGGCGGGTGGAGCGGCCGGCGCGCACGGTGCCAAATTCCAGCTTCTTCATGAAGGGCCCGTACAGCACCACCCCGGAGACGATGGCGACGCAGAACAGCAGGCCCATGAAGCCCAGGAACAGCTCGCCCGGCAGGCCGGCGAACAGATCCACGTGCAGGGCCAGCATGATGCCCATGAAAGAGAACTTGTCTTCGGTGTAGAGCGGGCCGTCGAGCAGCACGTCGCCGGTGCGGCCGTCCATGCGCACCGCGTGGCCGGACACCATGCCGTCGCCGGGCTTCTTGGCCATGCCAACGTAGACCTGGGGCTCGTCGGGGTCGAAGAACAGGTAGTCGACCACTTCGCCGGGGTACATGGACTTGGCGCGCTCGACCAGCGTGTCGAGGTTGGCCGGCGGGGTCGAGGCGGGCACGTCGGACAGGGGCTTGGCGTCGTCCAGCCAGTGCTCGATCTCGTGGTGGAACACCAGCGGCAAGCCGGTCAGGCAGATGATGAGCAGGAAGATCGTACAGACCAGGCTGGTCCACTTGTGGACCAGGTACCAGGTTTTGATGGTGGAGGCGGCGGTCATGGCGACGGCGGGGCGGCTCGCGCGGCCCCCTTCAATGGAGATTCGGGAAAGGACGGAACATTATCACGAATAATAGCTATTCTCGTCACGCGATTTGTGTTGCGTCTTGCAAGCGAGGTGTAATTGGGGGCAGATGAAAGCGGGTTAAAAGGAAGCCTGGGCCCGATTGGGCGGGCTGGATCATCATGCAGCAACGTTTTCTGAAAGTGCCGCGCAACGAGCTGGGCCGCGATTTCGCGGTGGGCGACGTGCATGGCTGTTTTACGCGCCTGCGCGACAGCCTGGCGCGGATGGGCTTCGACGCCAGCCGCGACCGGCTGTTTTCCGTCGGCGACCTGGTCGACCGGGGGCCGGAGAGCGAGGCCGCGCTGGAGTGGCTGGCGCAGCCCTGGTTCTACGCGGTGCAGGGCAACCACGAGGACTATGCGGTGCGCCATGTCCGCACCGGCCAGGTGGACGTGGTGAACTGGCGCGGCTACGGCGGCGGCTGGTTCCTGGACCTGCCGGCCGAGCGCCAGCAGGTCTACGCCGAGGCCTTCGGGCAATTGCCTATCGCGATCGAGGTCGAGACCTCGTCGGGCGCGGTGGGATTGCTGCATGCCGATTGCCCGGTGTTGTTCTGGCCGCGCCTGGAATCGGCGTTGCAGGACCGCTACAAGCGCACCAGCGCCGCCTGCCAGTGGTCGCGCGAGCGACTGCGGCAACTGGACCGCACCGGCGTGCGCGGGGTGCGCGCGGTGGTGGCGGGCCACACGCCGGTGGCCGAGCCGCTGGCGCTGGGCAACGTCTATCACATCGATACCGAGGGCTGGAAGGATGGCTACTTCACCTTCCTCGACCTGGAAACGCTGCAGGCCTGGCCGCGCGCGGTGGTGACCGAGCCCCCGGTGGTCGAGCCGGGTTAGCCGGGCTGGCCGGGACCGGAGCGGGAAAATGAAACGGGGCGCCCATGGGCGCCCCGTCTGCATTGCGGTGCCAGGCCGCTAGTGCCGTTCCGTGGATTTCTCGCGGGGGTATCGGCCGGACAGCACGCTAGAGCGGCCGCGCCGCCAACGGCCCGTCGCCGCCGCTGACGACGTTGGCGCGGGGGCCGGCCACCGGGTCGGCCTCGACGCGTGGCACCGGAATCGGCGGGATCGGGGGGGCATTGCCGGCGCCGCCGCCCAGCGTGCCTCCCAGCGCGCCGCCGCCGGCGGCCGGCACGGGAATCGGCTGCGCCACCGGCGCCTGCTGGGCCGGCACCTGTTGCGTCGGCACCTGCCGGGCCGGTTGCGGCGCGCCCGCCTGCGGTGGGGTGGCTGGCGGCAGCGCCGCGCCGGGCGCGGGCAGGGGCCGCACCGAGTTGTCGACGCCGTCGGTGGAGCGGTTGTTGTTGAGGAAGTCGGTCAGCGGGTCGCCGCTGGACAGGTCGAGCGAGGCCACCGCCTGGCCCGGCGGGAATTCGTTGAAATAGTATTCGCCGTTGTCCACCAGCAGGCCGTCGGGACGCGGCGCCGGCTTGGCCTCGGGCACGCCCTTGAGCGCCGGCTGCATGTAGTCGAGCCAGGTGGTCAGGGCCAGGCCGCTGCCGAATTCGTTGGTGCCCAGTGACTTGGGCTGGTCAAAGCCCATCCAGACCGTGGTGGCCAGGCTGGGGGTGAAGCCGGAGAACCAGACGTCGACCGCCTCGTTGGTGGTGCCGGTCTTGCCGCCGATGTCGTTGCGCTTGAGCACCTGGTGCGCGCGCGCCGCGGTGCCGCTGGTGGTGACGCCGCGCAGGATGTCATCCATGACCCAGGCGGTGCGCGGGTCGATGGCGCGCGCGGCGGCGTCGCCCGCCACCACCGGCTGCGCCTGCATCAGCACGTTGCCCGAGCGGTCGGTGACCTTGTCGATCAGGTAGGGCGTGACGCGGTAGCCGCCGTTGGCGAACACGCTGTAGCCGTTGACCACCTGCAGCGGCGTGGCGCCGCCGGCGCCCAGGCCCAGCGGCAGCACCGCCGGCCAGCGGGCCTTGTCGAAGCCGAAGCGGGTCAGGTAGTCCTGCGCGTACTGCGGGCCGATGGCCTGCAGGATGCGGATGGTGACCATGTTCTTGGACTTGTACAGGCCCTGCCGCAGGGTCAGCATGGGCTCATAGCGGTTGCCGTCGTTCTTGGGCTGCCAGTCCTTCGAGCCGGTCTGCGCGGCGGTCAGCATGAAGGGCTGGTCGGACACCTGGGTGGCCGGCGTCAGGCCGCGTTCGAGGGCCGCGGCGTACACGAACGGCTTGATGTTCGAGCCCGGCTGGCGCCAGGCCTGCGTGACGCGGTTGAAGGTGCCGCGGTTGTAGTCGAAGCCGCCGATCATGGCGCGGATGGCGCCGTCCTGCGGCACCATCGACACCAGCGCCGCCTGCAGCGCCGGCATGTTGATGATTTCCCAGCCGTCGCCGTTCTTGTGGATGTAGACCACCGAGCCGCGCTGGATGCGCTGGCTGTCGCTGGCCTTGGGGTTGAGGGCGCGCGCCACCACCGCCAGCGCCTTCTTGTCGGAGATGGTGATGATCTCGCGCGCGCTGCGCGCCACGGTCACTTCCTGCGGGCTGGCGGCCAGCACCACGGCGGTCAGCAGGTCTTCGCTGTCGGGCGTCTTTTCCTGCACGCCGTCGAGGATGTCGTCGAACGCCGCGGCGTCCTTTTCGACGCCGTCGGGCAGGTCGATCTGGTCTTCCGGGCCGGGGTAGGGCGCGCGCCGGGTGTAGTCCAGCACGCCGTCGCGCACGGCGCGGTAGGCCGCTTCCTGGTCCTTGGAGTCGATCGTGGTGTAGACGTCGATGCCCTTGGAGTAGGTCTGCTCCTGGAACACGCCGTACATCAGCTGGCGCGCCAGTTCGGCCGGGTATTCGCCGTGGATGGCGAAGCCGCGCAGGCTGGCGCCGTCGGCGCCGCGGATCACTACGTGCTGCTTGAGGGCTTCTTCGGTCTGTTCCGGCGTCAGGTAGCCCAGCGTCTTCATGCGGCCCAGCACGTAGTGCTGGCGGATCTCGGCGCGCGGGAAATTGGTGATGGGGTTGAAGCGCGAAGGCGCCTTGGGAATGCCGGCCAGCATCGCGGCCTCGGCCGGCGTGACTTCGGACAGCGGCTTGCCCAGGTAGGTGCGCGAGGCGGCGGCGAAGCCATAGGCGCGGTGACCCAGGTAGATCTGGTTCATGTAGAGCTCGAGGATCTGGTCCTTGGTGAGCTCGGATTCAATCTTGTAGGTCAGCAGCAGTTCGTAGAACTTGCGCGAATAGGTCTTTTCGGACGACAGGTAGAAGTTGCGCGCCACCTGCATGGTGATCGTGCTGCCGCCCTGGGTCTTGGATTGCTTGACGAGGTTCACGAGCACGGCGCGCACCATGCCCATCCAGTCGACGCCGCCATGCTGATAGAAGCGGTCGTCCTCGGCCGCCAGCACCGCCTGGCGCATCACCGCCGGGATCTCGTCGAAGCGCAGCACGTTGCGGTGTTCTTCGCCGTATTCGCCGATCAGGACCTTGTCGGCGGTATAGATGCGCAGCGGCACCCGCGGCCGGTAGTCGGTCATGGCGTGCAGGTCGGGCAGGCTGGGCCAGGCGATCGCCAGCGCCAGGCCGACCAACAGCGCCCCGCAGACACCGAGGCCGGCGACGGCGACGCCGGCCTTGATCAGGAGTCGTTTCCAGGGAAAGCCCGATTTGCCGCCCGGGGTGGCGGAGGATTGCTGGGGGGTGCTCATTGCTGGCGATTCTAGGGCAGAACGCTATAGACCGGCCACCGCGCCGGAAGGTTTCAGTAACCAAACTTGCCCGCAGGGACGGTTCGGATCGGGGGCAGGGGATTTAGGGACGGGGTTGAGGATACGCGCCACGCGGGTTTCGCGCAGCGCCGCGTGGCAAGCGCGCGCTGAAATGTATTGCGCGCCGTGACAAACGGCAAGGCCGGTTGCAGGTGTCATGCGGCCTGTCGGTGCAGATACCGTTGCGGCGGCGCGCCCAGGGCACGGTGAAACATGGCGCTGAAGGCGCTGGCGCTGCGGTAGCCGAGGTCGGCGGCGATGCGCGCCACCGGCACGCCCAGCGACAGGCGGCAGACGGCGTCGGCCAGGCGCACCTGTTGCACCCACTGCCGGTAATTCAGTCCCAATTCAGCCTGGAACAGACGGATGAGCGTGCGCGCGCTGGCGCCGACCTCGCTGCCCCAGTCCTCGATGCCGCGCTGCAGCCCGGGCCGGTCGAGAATCGCCTCGCAGATGATCTGCAGGCGGCGGTCGCGCGGCCATGGGATCTGGATGGGCACGACCCGCGCGGCGGCCAGTTCGGACAGGATCAGCGCGGCCACCTGTTCGGCGCGGCCGCCCAACGGATAGTCGATGGGCTCGGCGGTCAGGGCCAGGATCAGCTCGCGCAACAGGCCGCTGACCTCGATCACCTGGCATTGCGGCCAGTACGCTTGCGCGGCGTCGGCCTGGATGTAGAGCGAGCGCATCGAGACCGCGCCGACCATGTCGACGCCATGCGACACGCCCGCCGGGACCCATAGCGCGCGCAGCGGCGGCAGCGCCCAGAAGCCGCTGGGCGTGGTGACGCGCATCACGCCTTCGATGGCATAGATGAGTTGGGCGCGCGGATGCGAGTGGGCGCCGGTGCGCGCGCCGGCGGGAAATTCCTTGGCCATCGCGGTCACGCCGCGGGGACGGTGTTGATAGTCCTGGGCGTCGATGCTGCGGGCCGGGTCGAGGCGCGCGGGCCGGGTGGGCATGTTGTCACTTCCGACAAATGGAGGAGGCCGAATTCATGGGGGAATGGCCCTATTTTGTCACTTTCCCGACGAAAATTGTCAGTCGGAGGGCGGGCATGCTTCCTACACTGGCAAGGTCCGGCGCTGCGCCGGGCTTTTCTTTGTTTCCCCCGTCCCGTCCAAGCCATGAACCCATCCCAGACCCCCGCTGTCGCGCTGCCCGATGACGCCGCGCCGGCCGCCGCGCCGCAGCCCGCCGTTGCCGACCCTTCGACCGCGTTCGCGGTATTGGGCGCCATCAGCGTGGCGCACCTGATGAACGACATGATCCAGTCGATCCTGTTGGCCATCTATCCCATGCTGAAGGATTCGTTCAGCCTGTCGTTCGCGCAGATCGGCCTGATCACGCTGGTGTACCAGCTGGCGGCCTCGCTGCTGCAACCGTTCATCGGTTTCTACACCGACCGCAACCCCAAGCCGTATTCGCTGCCGGTGGGCATGGGCTTCACGCTGGCCGGCCTGCTGCTGCTGTCGGTGGCGCCGTCGTTCGGCTGGCTGCTGGTGGCGGCGGTGCTGGTGGGCACGGGATCGTCGGTGTTCCACCCCGAGTCGTCGCGGGTGGCGCGCATGGCCTCGGGCGGGCGCCATGGGCTGGCGCAGTCGCTGTTCCAGGTGGGCGGCAACGTGGGCTCGGCGCTGGGGCCGCTGCTGGCGGCGCTGTTCATCATTCCGCACGGCCAGCGCAGCGTGGCGTGGTTTTCGCTGGCGGCGCTGTTCGGCATGGTGGTGCTGACCGGCATCGGCCGCTGGTACGCCGCCAACCGCGCGCGCCTCAAGCCCCGCGCGAGGCGCGAAGGCGCCGGCAACGGGCTGACGCGCAACCAGGTGCTGGGCGCGTTGGGCGTGCTGGGGCTGCTGGTGTTTTCCAAGTACTTCTACCTGGCCAGCCTGAACAGCTATTTCACCTTCTACCTGATCGACAAGTTCGCGCTGTCGGTGCGCGAGGCGCAGTTGTACCTGTTCCTGTTCCTGGCCGCGGTGGCGGTGGGCACGGTGGTGGGCGGCCCGGTGGGCGACCGCATCGGCCGCAAGATCGTGATCTGGGTGTCGATCCTGGGCGTGGCGCCGTTCACGCTGCTGTTGCCGTACGCCAACCTGTTCTGGACCGGCGTGCTGGTGGTGGTCATCGGTGTGGTGCTGGCGTCCGCGTTTTCGGCCATCGTGGTGTATGCGCAGGAACTGGTGCCGGGCAAGGTCGGCATGATCGCCGGCCTGTTCTTCGGTTTCGCCTTCGGCATGGGCGGGCTGGGCGCGGCCGCGCTTGGCAAGCTGGCCGATGCCACCAGCATCGGCTATGTGTACCAGGTCTGCGCCTATCTGCCGTTGTTGGGCATCGTCGCGGTGCTGCTGCCGGACGTGGAGCGCAAGCGCGCCTGAGGAGCGGGGGCGCGCGACGGCCCGTGACGGCCGCCCGCGCGCTCCGGGCGCTATCCGCCCTCAGGCCGCCGGCACGGCGGCCAGGCGCGGGCGGGCCGCCTCGATGGCCTGGATCTCGCCGTCGCCGCCATGATGGATGACGGCGACGCGGGCGGCGCGCAGTTGGGCGATCTGGCGCGGCGTGACGGCGAAGCTCAGCGCCAGCCGGTGATCGTCCAGCGGCGCGATGGGCTGGCGGCGGTCCTTGCCGCCGAAGCGCAGGTGGTTGTAGGCCGCCCACAGCACCAGCACCGCCGTATTCAGCAGGGCCAGCACGGCGTAGCTGCCGAGCGTCTGCAGCGTCGGCAGGAAGGTCGGCCAGAGCGGCGCCTGCGGCCCGCTGGCCGCGCCACGCAGGATGGCGACGATGCCGGCGCCGAACAGGTAGACGAAGGCGAGCCAGCCGACCGCGGTCAGCAGCAGGTCGAACAGATAGCCCGCGCGCGAGCGTTTGGTCGTGATGATCATGATGCGTCCGGTGATTTGATGCCGCGGTCGGGGCTGGTCCAGCGCGCGCGCTCGGCCTGCTTGCGCAGCATGACTTTGGGGAAACTGACCAGGGTGGTGAGCAGGCTCACCATCCAGTAGGCCAGGGGATACCAGATGACCCAGTAGAGCGCGCGCCACAGGCCCGGCTCGTAGCGGCGGTCGATCAGGATGCTGATGGCGAACTGCAGCAGGCACACCATCGCCAGCATCATGCCGGTGAAGGCGGGCGGCATCAGGCTGGCGATGTGCATGTTGTTGGGCAGCGTGACGAACTGGCTGATCACCCACAACAGCACCGACACGCCGAAGGCGAAGGCCCAGGCGGTGGACAGGCAGAACTCCAGCATCAGCGGCCACAGGCGGCGATGGCGCCAGCTCCAGATCGAGCGCAGGTTCTTCAGGAACACCTCGGCGCCGCCCTGCGCCCAGCGCAGGCGCTGCTTCCAGATGCCGCGCAGCGTCTCGGGCATCAGGATCCAGCACAGGCCGCGTGGCTCGTAGAAGATCGACCAGTGGTCGCGCTGCAGCTTCCAGCTGATGTCGATGTCTTCCGTGATCATGTCCAGGCTCCAGTAACCGACCCGGTCGAGCGCGGCGCGGCGGAAGGCGGCGACCACGCCCGACACGGTGAAGACCTGGCCGTAGACGCGCTGGGTGCGCTTGATCAGGCCGATGATGGAGGAGAACTCGCCCACCTGGACGCGGCCGATCAGGGTCGAACGGGTGCGGATGCGCGGGTTGCCGGTGACGGCGCCCACGCGCGGGTTGTCGATCAGCGGCGCCACCAGGTAGGCGGCGGCGTCCGGATCGAGCACCGCGTCGCCGTCGATGCAGACCAGGTATTCGCTGCGCGCGGCCAGCGCGCCCATGCGCAGCGCCATGGCCTTGCCCTGGTTCTGCGCCAGGTGCACCACGCGCAGGCGCGGGTGCTGTTCGGCCAGGCGGTCCAGCATGGCCCCGGTGCCATCGCTGGAACCATCGTTGATGGCGATGACCTCGATGTTCGGATAGCGCTGGTTGAGCGCGGCCAGCAGGGTCTCTTCGCCGTTGTCGGCCTCGTTGTAGCAGGGCACCAGGATCGACACCAGCGGATCGCCGGCCAGCGCCGGCGGCGCCGATCCGAGGCCCCACTGCCAGCGCCGTTCCCAATGCCACCAGAAGTACAGGCCGCCGGCCATCCACATGCCGGACATGAACAGCGGGTAGAAGAACACGAAGCCCAGCAGCGCCTGGCCGGTCAGCATCATGGTGAAGCCGAACGGCGCGCCCAGCACCGCCAGCAGGATAATCAGGGCAATCAGACGGTCGATCATCGGAGGGGATACCAGGCTTCGGAGATGGCGGGCCGGATGCCTTGCAACCGGGGCTGGTCTTGCGAGAAGTCGTCGGGGTAGTAGCCGAAGCTGCGGGCGCCGCGCAGTTGCAGGCGTTGCATCCAGCCGGCCAGTACCGCGGTGTCGACGGGCGTGGCCTCGGGGCGGCCGGGGCCGGTGCGCCAGTCGCGCGCCTGCAGTTCGAATACAGTCCGGTCGAGCGCGCCGGGGCGCCGCGCCACGGCGTCGACCAACCGGTCGAGCCAGGCGTTTTCCTGGCCCTTGGGCACGTTCTCCATCAGCGGCATGGCCATGGGGGCGGTCCAGTCGTAGGCGGCCAGGAAGTCGTCCAGGTTCTGCGCGAACCAGGTCTCAGACTGCGGCTCCAGGATCGGCATGGCGAAGATGTTGCGGGCGGTCTTGATCTGGGGCCCGCGCACGGCGCGCACGCGCTCGGTCAGTTCGGCCGTGAAATCGACCAGGGCGCGGCTCTTCAAGCGCGTCCAGCGCTGCAGCGTGTCCGGGTCGGCGCGCAACTGGCCGATATCGCCGGGCAGGCCGGCGGCGCGGTAGGCGGCCAGCGCGCCGGGGCTGGCGTCCTCGAAGTCGGACAGCACGGCGTCATCGTGGAACAGGATGCCATCGAAGATGGCATGGCGCGCCAGGTCCTCGTACAGGTCGCCGATGCGGGCGCGCGCGGTGGCGTCGAACGGCGACAGGCGGCGGTACTGGTCCGGATCGGGCCGCGCCTGGGCCTGGCCGGGCTGCCAGCGCGTGACGCGCGGGATCGAGGCGTCCAGGTCATAGGCCAGCACCGGCATCCAGGCATACACCATGACGTTGGCGCGGTTGTGCAACTGCCAGGCGGCGCGGTTGAACAGGTCGGCGCGCACCGGCAGCCAGCGGTTGGGGAAGTACACCGAACGCACCAGCCCGTCGCCGGTGGGATCCGAATACGCCTGCAGGAACACGGTGTTGATCTGCATGTCCAGGATGCGCTGCACCAGCTCGCCCAGGTTGCGGTCGGTCTGCGCCGGATCGGGGTCGTAGACGTAGTCCAGGTCGATGTGGGCGATCCGCATGAAGGGCGTGGCCTCCATGCCGACGACGCTGTTGGCGAACGGCTTGAGCGGCGGATCGCTGGCCAGCAGCATGCGCGGCGTGGACATCAGGCGCGCCAGCCGGCCAGGGCCGTCTTCCAGCGTGAGCGCCAGCTGGTAGCCGTTGTCGGCGGCGATGCGCAAGGTGCTGCCGCCCTCGGCGCCATAGGGCCAGACCCAGACGCGCGGCTTTTTACCGGTGACCTGTTCGATCTTGCGGCTGATGGCGCGCACGTCGCCGCCCATGCGGGCTTCGAACTGCGCTTCGCTTTCGTAGCGGCCGGTCTTGGCGTCGTAGGCGCGGATCGCCGCGGCCGGTTCGGTATTGCCTTGCGGGTTGGCCAGCGCGCCGTAGTGCGAGGCGTCGGTGTGCGCGGCGATCTCGACCAGGCCGGACTGCGAAATCGCGCGTACTTCAGCCCAGTTCAGGAAGCGTTGGCGCGGCTGCGGGCTGCCGCCGAAATCCACCTGCTTGTCGGCGGGGGTGTCCATCCAGGTGCCCACCGGCGCCAGCAACGCCGGCCAGCGATAGGCCTTCAGGATCGGCAGGACGCGGGTGTAGAAGCTGCGGTAGCCGTCGTCGAAGGACAGCAGCACGGCGCGTTCGGGCAGCGGCTTGCCGCCCTGGCGCGCGGCCAGGATCTGGTCGACCGAGACGGCCTGGTAGCCGTTTTCGCGCAGCCAGGCCAGTTGGTCGACCAGGCGGTCGGTGCGCACGCTCAGAAAGGCCTGGTCGGGGTCTTCGTCTTCGACGTCGTGGTAGGCCAGGGCCAGGAAATTTCCCTGTGCCCAGGGTTGTTCGGCGGGCGCCACGGGCCGTTCGGACGGCGGCGTGTAGACCGGGATGTCCTTGGCGCAGGCGGTCAGAGCCAGGATGGCCAGCAGCAGCAGGGCCGCCAGCAGGAGTCGGGTGGGTAGCTTGAGCAACATGGCGGTCTCAGAAGCGGTAGGCAAGGTCGAACACGATGCGCAGTTCGCGCTCGCGCTGGCCGTCGTACGGGCGGCTGATGCCGGTGACTATCGCGCCCAAGTCCAGCACGTCGTTGGCGCGGTAGCGCTGGCCATAGCCCAGGGCGATGACGCCGCCGGTGCCGTAGCCCTGCTGGGTGTAGGTGCCGGCGCCGATCGTGCCGATTTGTTCCCAGGCGGTTTCGTAGCGGCGGTACAGCGTGTGCGTGACGCGCGCGCCGGGCAGCACCATCAGGTCCGAGCGCGGGTTGTAGTAGGGCGCGTCGTCGCGGCTGTTGCGCTGGGTCGACAGGTCCAGCGTCAGGTCGGCCTTCAGGTGCGGCGCGGTGTAGACGCGCTCGCGCCCGTCCAGCCCCAGTTCCCAGCGCTGGTTGCCGTCGGAAAAGCGCGACGGCGACAGCGACAGGGTCCATTCGCGCCGCTCGTTGGCGCGCCAGCGCACGAAGCCGGTCAGGCGGTTGGCCTTGATGTCGTTGGTCAGCGCCCGCAGCGGGGTTTCGCGCGACAGCACTTCGCCCGAACCGCCCACCTGCCAGTGGTCGTCGATGTCATAGGCGGCCGACAGCCGCAGGCCGGGCTTGACGCCGTGGCCGTAGCTGTGGGTCGAGACTTCGCCTTCGACCGTCAGGTCGCGGCCGCGCCATTGCACGCCGGTGCGCAGCCAGCGGTAGTTGCCGCGCCCCTCCTCGAAGTCGCCGGTGGCGTAGCCGCCGCCGCCGAAGGCGCGCCAGTTGTAGTCGATGGGCGGCGAATACAGCACCGCGTCGATGCCGAAGTCGCCGTTGCCGTTGACCGGGCTGTCCGAGGCCAGGCCGCGGTAGCCGCTGATGCGCAGCTCGGCCTTGTTGTGGACCTCCCATTCGCGCGCCAGGCGGCGGCTGGTGAGGTTCTCGGGCGCGCGCGCCAGGGTGTCTGCCGACAGCGCCTCGGCCTGGCGCCATTCCTGCAGGTCCATGGCGGTGAAGCCCTGGCCGTTTTCGACCTGCAGCGCGCGCGGCGCCAGGGTTTCGGCCATCTTCAGTTCGCGTTCCGCGGCGCGCGGCAGGTCGCGGCGGCGGTAGACCGAGGCCAGGTCGGCGCGCAGGGAGGAATTGTTGGGGGCGTTTTCGACCATGCCGCGCAGTTGCTGCTCGGCGGCGGCGGTGTCGTCGGCCTGCAGGCGCGCGGCCGCCACCGTCTGCGCGCCTTCCAGCTTCAGGTCGTTGGGGTTGCGGGTGGCCTGCCCCTTGAAATACAGCCAGGGGCTGTAGCCGGCGTCGATGGCGTCGGTGACCGCGCCGGTCTGGTCGAATTCCTCGGCCTCGGCCAGCGCGTAGTACAGGCCGGTCTCGGTGCTGAGGCGGTCTTGCGCGTCGTCGTCGCGGTTGGCGCCATCGGCGCCGACCTGGCGATACAGGTCGCGCGCCTTCTCGGGCTGGCGCAGATACAGATAGGCGGAGGCGACGTCATTGAGCGCGTAGCGCGGCACCGTGACGTCCCGCGCCCGCAAGGCCTCGTATTCGCTGACCACGTCGGCCATGCGGGCGCGGGCGTGCAGCGCATGCAGGCGGTCGATGCGGGCGCGCAGCACGTCGTCGCGGGCGGCATCGCCCAGGGCTTCCCAGGCCGGGATCAGCGCCTCGTAGCGCGCCAGCGCGCGGTCGGCGATGACGAAGCGTTCGGCCTCGGTCCGCGTCGGCATGGCCGCCAGCCGCACCTGCTGGGCCAGCGCGTCGCCTTCCAGGCGGCGCAACTGCGCGGCGTCGAACAGGTCCGGATGCTGGCGCGCCAGATCCAGCGCCGGCTGCGCCAGCCGGGCGCGGCTCAGCGCGGCGATGTATTCGCGCAGCACGTAGGGCGTGCCGGGCGCGATCGCCAGCGCCTGGTCGGCCTGGTGCAACGCCTCGTAGGGCTGGCGCAGGCGGACGTGGACGTAGCTCAGCGCCAGGCGGGCATCGGCATCGCGCGGCGCGCGCCTGCTCCAGGCCCTGCCGGCGGCCAGGGCGGCTTCGGTCTGGCCGGCGTCGGCCAGGGTCATGATTTCGCCCGCGGCAAAGGCGGACTGGTCGGGATGGCGCCGCAGGCCGGCGCGATAGGCCGACAGGGCCTCGGGCCAGCGGCGCAGGTCGCGATAGGCGCGCGCCACCGCCAGCTGGATATCGGCGGGCAGGGCGAGGGAGGGCGACAGCGTTTCGTAGGCGGCCACGGCTTCGGCGGGGCGGCCGGCCCAGCTGGCGATCACGATGTGGTCGTACACCGCCTGGCGGCCGGCCGCCGCGCCTTGCTGGCGCAGCATGGCCAGCGCCGGTTCGTAGTCGCCGGCGCGGGCGCGCGTGATCAGCGCGTCATAGTCGGCGCCCGGCGCCGCCAGCGCCAGGACGGGAGCGAGCAGCGCGCACGCGGTGAGGGCCTGCAGTCTCGGCCCGGTGATCCGCCGTCGCGGGTCCGTCATCAAGGCGGGCGGCGCCTGGCGGCCTGCCCGGCCCCTGGGGGGCGTTGTTCTTTTCAGCATCTGTAAATACTTCCGCAGTTGCGATGAGGGCGCTCGTGGCTCCGCCGGCCGGACGCGGGTGGGCGTTGCCGAAGGCGCGGCGCGGACGCGGGAAGGCGCCGGCGGCGAAGGGGAGAGCGTTTGGGTATTCACTGCGCGGCGCCCGCTGCGGGGACCTTCGCACTCGCGCGAGGGAGTGCATGGCTAGTACGCGCCACGCCCGTGGGGCGTGGTTGCGGCACTTCTGATGGCGCCGTCAACAGGCCGAACTTTATGGCTTTTCGGCGAAATCAACTGTCAATTAGTGCAAAGGAGGGACCGCGGCCGCAGGCCTTGGCGTATTCTCTGCGGGCGTACCGCACAACCGTCGTGGCGGTATGGCCGGCATTGGGACGGATCCCGGTACGGAACGTTGTGCGCGCGACGGAAATGGCGCGATGGTGCGCCGTGCAAGTAACAAAAAACGTCAAAAGTGCGGGTCTGTAACGTGTCCTCGGGCCCGCATCCGGTGCAACAGTTGTTCCAAGCGACGGCGACCGCCCAGGAGGGCGCAAGCCGGCAAAAACATGACGACTTCACTATTTTTCCTGGTGTGGGGCCTGGCCACGGCCCTGGCGCTGCCCCTGCTGCTGCCGTTCAATGCGCGCCGGGTGCCGGGCGTGCGCGCGTTCACCATCGCCAACGCGTTGGCGGTGCTGTCGCTGCTGGCCTACGCCTCGGCCGAGATCCTGCCGCCGGCCGTCTATGTGATGGTGTCGAATACGTCGTGGCTGGTCGCGGTGAGCCTGGTGTACGTGGGCGTGCGGCAGTTCTTCGGCTTGCGGCCGCAGGTCCTGCGCGTGGGCGCCGCGGCCGCGGTCGGCATCGCGGCGATGGCGCTGATGCTGTACGTCACGCATGACCTGGTGGGCCGCATGATGCTGTTTTCGGGCTACACCGGTGTGCTGATGGCGGCCACCGGCGCCGTGGTGTTCCGCCAGCGCCGCGGTATCCGCACGCCTGGCGTGATCCTGTATGTGCTGTTGTCGCTGTCCGCCCTGGTGGTGCTGCATGCCTTGCGCGCCGGCGTCTATGGCAGCGGCTGGGCGCAGGCCGCGTCGTTGCTGGAACCGGCGCCGTGGGGCCTGTTCTTCATCGTCTGCGGCTCGGTGACGGTGCCGGCGCTGTTCCTGGCTTTGCTGCTGCTGATCCAGACGTCGCTGTCCGAACAGATGCAGGCCGCGCTGACCTTCGACAGCCTCACCGGCGCCTATTCGCGCCGCAGCATCCTGGATGAACTGGAGCACGAGCTGCAGCGCTGCGCGCGCAGCGGCGGCAGGCTGGCGGTGCTGGTGCTGGACATCGACCATTTCAAGTCCATCAACGACCGCCACGGCCACGCGGCCGGCGATGCCGCCTTGCGCCATTTCGCGCAGGTGGTGCCCAAGGCCGTGCGGGCCAGCGATCGCTTTGGCCGCCTGGGGGGGGAGGAGTTCGTCTTGCTGATGTACGGCTGTGATGCCGCGCACGCGCTGGTGCAGGCGCAGCGGGTCTGCGACGCCCTGCGCGATTCGCCGCTGTACCTGCAGGGGCAGGAATTGCGCATGACCACCAGCGGCGGCGTGGCCACGCTGCAGCCGGGCGATTCGGCCGATGGCATCCTGGCTCGCGCCGACCTGGCGCTCTACAAGGCCAAGGAGCTGGGGCGCGACCGGGTCGAAATGGCCTGGAGCGCACGTGCGTCGGGCCGCCCGCAGGCGGCCCGGGAGGAAGAGGCGGCCGCCGAGGCCGCCGAACCCGCCAAGCTTACGGCTTGAGATGTTCGATGAAGAACTTTTCCATGGCCGCGTAGAACTCGAATTTGTTCTCGTCGTTGTGGAAGCCGTGGCCTTCGTTGTCCTTGACCATGTATTCCACCTCGACGCCGCGGGCCTTCAACGCCTTGACCATCTGGTCGCTCTCGTCCTTGTTGACGCGCGGGTCCTTGGCGCCCTGGGCGATGAACAGCGGCGTCTTGATCCTGTCGGCGTGCAGGGCCGGCGAGGTCGCCGCCAGGCGGTCCTTGTCGCGCACCGGGTCGCCGACCATGTCCTGCATCTTGTCCAGCATCGGCTTCCAGTAGGGCGGAATCGACTTCATGAACGTGAACAGGTTGGACACGCCGACGTAGTCGACCGCGGCCGCGTACAGGTCGGGCGTGAAGGTCACGCCGGCCAGCGTGGCGTAGCCGCCGTAGCTGGCGCCGTAGATGCCGATGCGCTTGGGGTCGGCGATGCCCTGCTTGACCAGCCACTGGACGCCGTCGGTGATGTCGTCCTGCATTTTCAGGCCCCATTGGCCGAAGCTGGCTTCCCAGAAGGCGCGGCCGTAGCCGGTGGAGCCGCGGAAATTCATCTGCAGCACGCAGAAGCCGCGGTTGGCCAGGAACTGCACCTCGGGGTTGTAGCCCCAGCCGTCGCGCGCCCACGGGCCGCCGTGCGGGTTGACGATGCACGCCAGGTTCTTGGGATCGCGCCCGGCCGGCAGCGTCAGGTAGCCATGGATGGTCAGGCCGTCGCGGCTCTGGTAGCTGATGGGCTGCACACGCGACATGTCGGCCTCGGGGATGGCCGGGTTGATGTCGGCCAGCTTGCTGAGGGTGTCGGCGCGCGCGTCGTAGATGTAGCGCGAGCCCGGCGTGCGGTCGTTGTAGGCGGCGACGATGAACTTGTCTTCGTCGCGGTTGGCGCCCTGGATGGCGAACTGGTAGCCCTCGAGCTGGGCTGACAGTTTCTTGAACAGGGTTTCGGTCTCGGCGTCGAAGAACTTGTATTGCGGCTTGTCGGTCTGGTACGAGGCCACCGTCAGCACGCGGCGCTTGCGCGAGAAGCCGGCGGCGTCCAGGTCGACCGTGTCCGGGGTGAAGATCTCGTCTTCCTTGTCGGGGCTGGCCGGGTCGATCACCACCAGCGCGAGCTTGTCGCGGCCGCGGTTGGACAGGGCGTAGAACTTCTTGTCGTCGAAGGTGAAGAAGGCCGGGCTGACGCTGGTGCGGTAGTCGGTGGTGAAGAGCGGACGGAATTCCGAGGCTTCGTCGTCGCGGTAGAGCAGGGTGGTGTTCAGGCCGTCGCTGGTGACGGCGGCGCGCACCTTGCCGGCGTGGTCGGTCTGCCAGCCGACGATGTTGCCGGGGTTCTGCGCCACCAGCACGCCGGCGCCGGTGTGCACGTTGACGCGGTAGACGTCGAACACCTGCGGGTCGCGCTGGTTGTGGCTGATGAGGATGTGGTCGGGGTCGTCTTCGAGGTCGTCCTCGATGCTGGCGCGCACGCCGTCGTACGGGGTCAGGTCGGTGACCTTGCCGGTCTTGGCGTCCACCGCCAGCACGTGGAAGTTCTCGTCGCCGCCGAAGTCCTTCTGGTAGAGCACCACGTCGGCGCCCTTCCAGAAGAAATTGCTGATGTCGCGGGCCGACTCGCTGGTCAGCTTGCGCGGTTCGCCCACCGGCTTGCTGCCTTCCAGGGGCTGGACGTAGATGTTCATGCGCGGCGGCTTGCCGTCGACGCTGGTGGGCTGCATGAAGCCGAGGGTCTTGCCGTCGTCGGCCAGGCGGAAGAAACCGCGTTCCGGATTGCGGAAAAAGTCCTTCAGGGGGTAGGCCCGGGGCGGCTGCGCCGCGGCGCTGGCGCCCAGCGAGGCGCCGACGATACCGGCGGCCAGGATGGTGTGTTTCATGAATGAGAGCAAGGCATACCTCCGACGATTCCACCCGGCCGCGGGCGCCGCCGGACTACCGGTCGATAATGCCATAGCCGCGGCCGGGGTGTCGAACCGGCCGGGCCACTTATGCCGGTAGTCCGTTTGCGGGATAATCGCGGCTATCAATCTGGAGAAACACATGGTTCGGAATCTGGTCGCGGCCTCGGCGCTGGCCCTGGGCCTGGCGGGCTGCTCGCTGGGTATTTCGCAGAACGGCTCGTCGCCGCACAGCGAATTCAAGGCGCCCGTCGCGTTCAAGGACGCCTACGCCACCACGCTGCGCCAGGCCAACGCCTGCCTGCGCAGCACCGACGACGCCTATCGCGTGGTGTCGAGCCTGGACGAAAGCGCCCAGTCCGCCGTGGTGCGGGTGCTGGCGCCGTACAGCGACAGCGAAATGACCCGGGTCGACCTGAAGGCGGCCGGTCCCAAGGCCACCGACACCCGCATCGTGATGTGGGGCAAGGGCACCTGGGACGCAGCGGCGATGCGCGCCATGCAGGACGCGATCGTCTATGGCATGAGTTCGTGCTCCAGCTACATGCCGCTGGACCCGCGGCCGCCGGTCAAGCCGTCGCGCGATCTGCCCAAGTAAGGGCAATGGCGGGCCTTGCGGCCGCATCGGGCGACGGCGGCCGCAAGGCCCGCCGCCCGTTCAGTCGCCGCCCGGACGGCGGCGGATGATCTTGAAGGTGGCGGTGGCGCGGGCCACCAGTTCGCCGTCGGCGCGGCGGATGTCGCCTTCACAGAAGGCGATCGACGCGCCGCGGCGCAGGCAGCGCGCCTCGATCACCAGGTCGCCGGTGCCGGGCGACAGGAAGGTGGTGTTCATGTCGATGGTGGCCATGCCCTCGGTGGCATCGGCCGAGCCGCGCGCCGCGGCGCTCAGGGTGAAGTCCAGCACGCTCATCAGGGTGCCGCCGTGGACGTCGCCGCGGCTGTTGGTCAGGTCCTGGCGCCACGGCAGCGACGTGCGGGCATAGGCCGGCGCGATCTGTTCGGGCACCAGGCCCAGGAAACTCATGAAGGGAATCGCCAGGCCGAAATACTCGCCCGGAGCGGGAGTTGCGGTTGCAGTCATGGAAGCGGTCACGCGGGGAAGGGGAAAGATGGGGATTTGCCGGTCATAATATCCACTTTTACGCCGTTCGCCGGGCCCGGCCCCCGCGCCAGGGCGATTTTTCCGGTGACCGTACATTTCGCGCCCGCTTGCGCGCCGATGCGCCATCCGGGCACCCGTTTTCCACCGCCATGAGCGACGCCAGCCGCAAGATCGTACACATCGACATGGATGCCTTCTATGCATCCGTGGAACAGCGCGACAACCCCGAGCTGCGCGGCAAGCCGGTGGTGGTGGCGTGGACCGGGCCGCGCTCGGTGGTGTGCGCGGCGTCGTACGAGGCGCGCCGCTTCGGCGTGCATTCGGCCATGTCGGCGGTGCGCGCCCAGCGCCTCTGTCCGCAGGCGGTCTACGTGCCGCCCGACTTCAACCGCTACCGCGAGGTTTCGCGCCAGATCCGCCAGATCTTCGGCCGCCATACGGACCTGATCGAGCCGCTGTCGCTGGACGAGGCCTACCTGGACGTGACCGTCAACAAGCTCGGGCTGCCGTCGGCCACCGAAGTGGCGCAGGTGATCCGCCAGCAGATCCGCGCCGAAACCGGCCTGACCGCCTCGGCCGGCGTGGCGCCCAACAAGTTCCTGGCCAAGATCGCGTCCGACTGGAACAAGCCCGACGGGCAATATGTGATCCGCCCGTCACGGGTGCTGGAGTTCCTGCAGCCGCTGCCCGTGCGCAAGGTGCCCGGCGTGGGCAAGGTGATGCAGGCGCGCCTGGAGCAGTTGGGTATCCATACGGTGGGCGACCTGGCCACGCACGCCGCGCAGGAACTGGAGCATTACTTCGGCCGTTACGGCCGGCGCCTGTACGAGCTGGCGCGCGGCATCGACGACCGCGAGGTGCAGACCGACCAGCCGTTGCAGCAGGTGTCGGCGGAAACCACGTTTTCGGAAGATGTGCGGCTGGAGGCGGTCGGCGAGGCCCTGGACCGCATGGCCGACAAGGTCTGGAGCCAGGCCTTGAAGAAGGGCGCGCTGGGCCGCACGGTGGTGCTCAAGCTCAAGACCGACCGCTTCCGCATCCTGACGCGCAGCCAGACCAATCCCAATCCGCCGGCCTCGGCCGCCGAGCTGGCGACCATGGCCCGGCTGCTGTGCGAGCGGGTCGACCTGCCGGCGCAGACGCTGTACCGGCTGGCGGGGGTCGGCATGAGCAATTTCGCCGATCCCCAGGAACAATCACGCCAGCCGGACCTGTTCGGCGGGGCGTTCTGACTTCAGGCGAGCCTGGCCTTGACCTGCTGCGACAGCGCGGTCATGTCGGCGCGGCCGGCCAGCGACTGCTTGAGCAAGGCCATGACCTTGCCCATCGCGGGCGCGCCGGTGACGCCCTGGGCGGCCACTTCGGCCAGCGCCGCGTCGATGGCGGCGGCCACTTCCTCGGGCGTGGCGGCCTGCGGCAGGAACTCCTGCAACACCACCAGTTCGGCCTTTTCCTGTTCCGCGGTTTCGGTGCGGCCGGCCTGTTCGAACGCGGCGATGGACTCGCGGCGTTGCTTGACCTGCTTTTCGATGATGGCGGTGATCTCGGCGTCGCTCAGGTCGCGGCGCTCGTCCACTTCCTTCTGCTTGACCGCGGCCAGCAGGAAGCGCAGGGTGGCGAGACGCTCGGTGGCCTTGGCGCGCATGGCGTCCTTGACGGCGTCGGAGAGGCGGGTCTTGAGCGTAGCGGTGCTCATGGGGAAACCTTTGTGTTGTTGCGTCAAAACGGCAGTGTAACCGTGGCCGGGCCTTCCCGGGGGCGACCTGCCCAGCGGCCGTCCCGGCGAGCGATCGTGCGGCTCGACTTACTTGATGAGGCTCAGGTCGCCGCGCAGGGCGACGCCGGCCACCATGGCGCCGGCGTGGCATTCGTAATCGGTCTTGCTGCTGTATTCGTTCTTGCGGTAGTAGCTGACAATGTTAGTGACTGCGTTGGCGCCGGCTTTTTTGGCCGCCTCGTGCAGGGCGATCACGGCCGATTGCGCTACCCACAGGCAGGCCTCGGCATCCTTCTTGGCGAAGGCATTGGTCTTGCGGTTCGTGACCACGCTGGCCTCCAGGACCTTGCCCTTGGGGCCGGTGCCCGCCAGGTAGAACTTGACGCTGCCGTCGATCTTGCCGGCGGCCTGGGCGGCCTCGATGGCCGGCTGCAGAGGCAGGTAGACAGTACGGTCCGCGGCCAGGGCTGGGGCCGAGCAGGCGAACGAAAGGACCAGGGTGCCAAACAGCTTATGGGAGACGTTCATGGGTGCGTTCCAAATGACGGGTTGAAAATGTCTTCAGGGCCAGCGCCGGAACACTAGCGAGGTGTTGATGCCGCCGAAGGCGAAATTGTTGTTCATGACGTATTCGTGGCTCATGCGCTGGCCTTGGCGCAGGTAGTCCAGTTCGCCGCAGCGCGGGTCCACGTGCTCCAGGTTGAGCGTTGGCGCGTACCAGTCGCCGCGCAGCATCTCGATGCTGAACCATGACTCCAGCACCCCGCATGCGCCCAGAGTGTGACCGAGGTAGCTCTTTTGCGAGCTTATCGGCATGCGGCTGCCGAACAGGCTGTGCGTGGCCTGGGTCTCGGCGATGTCGCCCTGTTCCGTGGCGGTGCCGTGGCCGTTGACGTAGCCGATGGCCTCGGGTGGCAGGCCGGCGTCGGCCAGCGCCATTTCCATGGCGATGCGCATGGTGGCGGCCTCGGGACGGGTAATGTGGGTGCCGTCCGAGTTGCTGCCGAAGCCGACGATCTCGGCGTAGATGCGGGCGCCGCGCGCTTGCGCGTGGTCCAATGATTCCAGCACCAGCATACCGCCGCCTTCGCCGATGACCAGGCCGTCGCGGTCGCGGTCGTAGGGGCGCGGCGTCAGTTCGGGCGTGTCGTTCTTCTGGCTGGTGGCATACAGGGCGTCGAATACCAGCGCTTCGCTCGGGCACAGTTCCTCGGCGCCGCCGGCCAGCATCAGGGCCTGGCGGCCGTAGCGGATGGCCTCGTAGGCATAGCCGATGCCCTGGCTGCCCGAGGTGCAGGCGCTGGAGGTGGGAATGATGCGGCCCTTCAACTCGAAAAAGATGCCGACGTTGGCCGCGGTGGTGTGCGGCATCATGCGCACGTACGAATTGGCGTTGAGGTCGTCGGTGACGCCGTTGAGCAGCATGTTGCCGAAGGCGCGGATCTCGGCGGTGCTGCCGACCGACGAACCGCAGGCCACGCCCATGCGGCCGTCGCGGATGCTCGGGTCGCCCAGCAGGCCGGCGTCGTCCAGCGCCAGTTCGGCGGCGCGCACGCTCAGCTGCGAGACGCGACCCATGCTGCGCAATTGCTTGCGGGTCCAGTGCGCGGGGACGCGGAAGTCCTCGATCGGTCCGGCCAGGCGCGTGTTCAGTTCCTTGTAGCGAGCCCAGTCCGGCATGACGCGGATGGCGCTGCGACCGTCTTCGAACGCTTGCCGGATGGTGGCCCAGTCGGTGCCGAGCGCGCTGATGCCGGCCATGCCGGTAATGACGACACGTTGCATCAGCACAGCCCTCCGTTGACCGCGATGACCTGGCGCGTGATGTAGGCGGCGCCGGGCGACATCAGGAAGGCCACGGTGGCCGCCACTTCCTCGGGCCGGCCCATGCGCTGGGCCGGGATGGCCTTGAGGATTTCCTGGACCGGGACGTGCTCGTCGATCATGTCGGTGTCGATCAGACCGGGCGCCACGCAGTTGACGGTGATCTGGCGCTTGGCCAGTTCCACCGCCAGGGCCTTGGCGGCGCCGATCAGACCGGCCTTGGAGGCGCTGTAGTTGACCTGGCCGCGATTGCCGACCAGCCCCGAGACCGATGCCATGCAGACCACCCGGCCCGGCGCGCGGCGCCGGATCATGGGCATCGCCAGCGGGCCGAGGACGTTGTAGAAGCCGTCCAGGTTGGTGCGCAGCACCTGGTCCCAGTCGTCGCCGCTCAGCGCGGGAAAGGCGCCATCGCGGGTCAGGCCGGCGTTGAGCACGACGCCGTAGTAGGCGCCGTGGGCCTCGACGTCGGCTTGCAGCACGGCGGCGCATTGCGCGCGGTCGGCCACGTCGAACTGCAGCACGCGCGCCTGGCGGCCGCGGGCGGAAATGTCGGCCTGCACGGCCTCGGCCTGGGCGCGTTGCTGGCGGCAGTGCAGCACCAGGTCATGGCCGGCATCGGCCAGGGCCAGCGCGATGGCGCGGCCAATGCCACGGCTGGAGCCGGTGACGAGAATGGGAGCGGCGCTCATTGGGGCGTATCTTCCTGGATGAAAACGTTGGGGTCCTTGGGTTGGTAGACGTTGAGGCGGGCGTTGGCCAGTTGGCGTTCGCCGTCGCGCAGTTCGCATTCGAATACGCTCATGCCACTGTCGTCGATGAACCCGCGTTGCACGTGGATGGTGAGAACGGCGCCGGCCGGCAGCGCGTCGGCCTGGCAGTGGTAGCGGCGCGTGCCCAGCAGGAAGCCGAGCTTGACCTCGGCGCCGGCCAGGCGCGCCTGGCAGCCGGCCCAGGCACCGATCGCCTGGGCCATCAGTTCCAGGCCGAGCCAGGGCGGCAGCGCGCCGTCGGGCAGGGAGTAGGGACCGGGCCGCACTACGGCGCGCGCCGTCAGGCTGTCGGCGTCGTGCGCCAGCACGTCGTCGATCAGGATCATGTCGCCGGCGTGCGGCAGCAGGCTGGCGATGGGCCACGGGCTCATGTCGTCCCCCCGAGGATCAGGCTGGCGTTGTTGCCGCCGAAGGCGAACGAATTGCTCATGGCGATGCGGCGGCCGCCCGCGGCATAACGGTGCGCGTGGGTACTGAAGTCGAGCGTAGGCAAGGTCGGGTCGGGCTGGCCGTCCCACACGTGCGGCAGCAGCCGGCCGTCGGCGTTGGTGGGCGCCAGGGTGATCCAGGCGAGCGCCGCCTCTAGCGCGCCGGCCGCGCCCAGTGCGTGGCCTGTCAGCGGCTTGGTCGAGGCGCACGGCACGCCCCGCGGGAACAGCGCGTGCACGGCCAGGCTTTCCATGGCGTCGTTGTGCGCGGTGCCGGTGCCGTGCAGGTTGATCCAGCCAATGTCGGCGGGATCGAGGCCGGCGCCGCGCAGGGCGGCGCGCATCGCCAGCAGGGCGCCGGCGCCGCTCGGCTCGGGCGCCGACATGTGCCAGGCGTCGGAACTGGCGCCCCCACCCAGCAGGGCCACACTGGCCGCGTCGGCGGGCTCGCGCTGCATCAGGAACAGCACGCCGGCCTCGCCGATGTTGATGCCGCGGCGATTGGCCGAGAACGGCAGGCAAAGGGTCTCGTCCACCGCTTCCAGGGTGGCGAAGCCGTTGATGGTCAGGCGGCACAACGTGTCGGCGCCGCCGCAGACTACCGCGTCGCACAGCCCCAGCGCCAGCAGGCGGCGCGCGGACAGCAGCGCGCGGGCGCTGGAGGTGCAGGCGGTGGACAGGGTGTAGGCCGGACCGGTCGCGCCCAGCCACTCGGCCAGGAACTGGGCCGGCGCCGACAGCGCCTGGCGGCGGTAGTCGTAGTCGGCGGGCCAGACGCCATCGGCGGCCAGGGCGCGGAACGCCGTCGCGTTGTCGTTCACGCCAGAGGTGCTGGTGCCCAGCACCACCGCCACGCGGTGGGCGCCGTGGCGGGCGATGGCGCCGCGCAGCTGGGGCTCGATCTGGCTGGCGGCGGCCAGCAGCAGCTGGTTGTTGCGGCTGCGGTGGCGCGCGGCGAAAGTGTCGGGGATGGCCGGCAGCGGAGCGGCGACGGCGCCGAGCGTGAGCGCGCGGTCGGCTACCCAGCCGGCCAGCGGTCGCATGCCCTGGGTGGAGCCGGCGAAGGCGGCATCGGCCACGGCATCGATGCCGGCGCCGAGCGCGCAGACTATGCCGGGGCGGCTCAGCCAGGTGGTGGTCATGGTTGCTCCTTCAATGGCGCAACGCGCCACAAGGTGCCGGCGGCGTCGCGGATTTCCAGCGTGCCGTCCGGAGCGTCCGCCGGCCAGCGCACGGTCCAGCGCGGCTGGCCGTGTTGCAGCAGCTCGCGCTGCGCCGAGCCGTCGGCGGCGCGGGTGGCGCGCCAGACGCCGGCGCCGTAGGCCGCATCCAGGTCGGCCGGCGCAGTCCAGGCGAACAGCAGCGCCGCGAACAGGTCGCGCGCCTGACCGTTGGGTCGCAGGAAGCCGTCGTTGCGCCAGCGGCCGTCTTCCAGCATCTGGCGGGCCTGCGGCACGCCCATCGGGTCGAACAGCGACCAGCGCATGGCGGCCGCTTCGCGTTGCACCACCAACAGCGTGTCCTGTGTCGGCTGACCGGGGCTGGCCTGGATCACGTGCAACTGGCGCGGCAGCGCGAAGCCGCCCGGCCGCGCCGGCACCGGCGGGGCGCTGGCGCAACCGGCCAGCACCGCCAGCGCCAGCGCGACGCAGGCGGCGCGCAGGGCGGGCGGGAGCGAGGGCAGAACGGACATCATGAGTGGCTCATCGGGCCGGGTGTGCCTGAGCCGCTGGCGCGCGGCACAGTTCGCTCAGCATGCGCAGGCGGCGCTGCGGACTGGCGACGAACGGGTTGTCGGTGTCCCAGGCGTAGCCGGCCAGGATCGAACTGATCATGCGGCGGATATCCGGCTGGGCGTTCTGGTAGAAGACCACATCCTGGAATTCTCCGCTATACCAGCCCTGCACATAGGCGCGGAAGGTTTCCACGCCAAGCATCAGCGGGTCGGCGAAATCGAGTTGCCAGTCGACCGTTTCGCCACCCAGCTGCCGGTGCAGGGCGTCGGCAGCCAGCTTGGACGAGCGCAGCGCGATGGTGACGCCGGAAGAGAACACCGGGTCCAGGAATTCGGCGGCGTTGCCCAGCAGCGCGTAGCCCGGCCCGTGCAACCGGGTGACGCTGGCGGAATAGCCGCCGATGGTGTTGGCCGGCGTATCCCAGACGGCGTTGCGCAGTACCCGCCTGAGGTTGGGGGCGGCGTCGGCCATGGCGCGCAGGGTGGTCATCAAGTCTTGGTCGGCGCCGCCGAACAGGTCCTGGCCGCCCACCACGCCGAACGAGCTGCGGCCATTGGAGAACGGGATCAGCCAGTACCAGATGCCGCTTTGCTCCGGATGCACACTGATCAGGATCTTGTCGCGGTCGAAGCCGGCATCGTCGATGCGGTCCTCGATGTGGGTGAAGATGGCCTTGCGCGGCGGCATCGACGACGGCCGTTCCAGGTCGAGCAGGCGCGCCAGCACGCGGCCATAGCCGCTGGCGTCCAGCACGAACCTGCCGCGCACCTGGTAGGGCTGGCCCTGGGGGCCGCGCACAGTGAGCAAGGGGCCATCCGCGCCGGTGAAATCGGCGGCGATGACTTCCTGCTGGTAACGCACCTCCACCCCCTGGCGCGCGGCGTCGTCGGCCAGCACCTTGTCGAATTGGGCGCGCTGCACCTGGAAGGTGCTGCCGGGGCCGGGGCTGAATTTGTCGCGAAAGTCGAAGTAGGTGTATTCATCGCCACGCGCGAAAGCGGCGCCGTTCTTGGTCTGGAAGCCGGCGGCCCGCACCGCGGGCATCATGCCGGCCTCTTCGATGAATTCCAGGCAATGGGCCAGCAGGCTTTCACCGATCGAGAAGCGCGGGAACTGCTGGCGCTCAAGCACCAGGACGTCATGCCCCTGGCGCTTGAGCAGCGCCGCGGCCACGGCTCCGGCGGGGCCCGCCCCGATGACGACGACTTCCCGATATTCCATGCTGGATGTTTCCTCGAATGATGATCAATGGCAAGACTGCAGAATCAGGCCTGGCGCGGGGGCCGGATCCACGGCGCCCACAACAGGGAAAAGCCCACGCCCAGCGCCACTGCCATGCCGAAGTTGGCGATGGCCGGGGTTTGGCTGGCGGCCAGCAGGCCGAAAGACAGCAGGGTGGTGAGCGCGCCCAGCACGATGCCCACCAGGCTGGCCGCCGCGCCGGCGACCCGTTCGTACATGAAGATGGCGTAGTCCACGCCGATGGCCGACACCAGCAGCAGGCCGAAGAGGCTGAACAGGGTCAGCGGCTGGCCGAGGTAGCCCAACGCAGCCAGGCTGCACGCGGTGGCCGCCAGCGGCACCGCCAGGATGCGCCAAGTGGCGGCGCGCCCCAGCGTCAGGCACAGCAGCGCCGCCGCCACCAGGTAGGACAGCAGCTTGAGTTCGGCGGCCTCGACACGGGTGGAGGTGAACATACGGTTCAGTTCGCCGCTGCGATCCACCAGCGTGACGCCGGGCACGGCCTGGGCGATGGCGGCCAGCGCGGCGGGATCGCGCAGGCCCAGCAGCGTGACCATGCCGGCGGCCTCGCCGTCGTGCTGCCCCAACCACAGCGGACGCCAGCGCTCGCCGGCCTGGCCCTGCATGGCGGCGTCGAGGGTGACGGGCGGCAGGGCCGCCAGCGTGCGCAGTTCCTGGCGCAGCGCCTCGAATGGCAGGCCGATGTTGGTCATGGCGCGCCAGGCCTCGGGCCGTTCGGCCAGGGCGCCGAGCGTGGCGGCCAGGGCACGCTGATCGGCCTGCGGTGTCACGCGCTGGCTCAGGGCAGTGTAGGCCTGCAGGTTGCCGGCGGCGACCTGCGCGTCCAGCGCCTGGCTGATGCGTGCCTGGCGGCGCAACAGCTCGTCCGGATCCGGCGCGCGCACCAGGAAGAATTGGCTGGTCGGCATGAAGCCGGTGATCTCGCCGATCTGGCGCGCCTGTTGCAGCAGCGGCGCGGGCAGGCTCAGCCATTGGCGCAGGTCGTCCTGGATACTGAGACGGCCGATGCCGCCGGCGGTGACGGCCGCCAGCAGCACGCCGCCCATCCACAGGATGGCGCTGCGGCCGGCCAGGCGCTCGCGCACGCGCAGCGCGCCCTCGGCGAAACGCAGCAGTGGCGGCCACGGACGCGGCCGGAAGCGTTCCATCCAGGCCGGCAACTGGCAGATCGTGCAGGCGTAGGCGCCGAGCAGGCCGGCGGCGGAGAACACCGCCGTCTGCGTCAGGGCGGGGAAGGGGGTGAACGCCAGCGCCACGTAGCCGACCAGGCTGGCCGCCAGGCTGATGGTCAGGCCCGGCAGCACGCGGCGCAGGGCAGGCCAGGCGCGCCAGTCGGGCATGCCGTAACTCTTGCCGAGCCAGTGCATCGGAAAATCCACCGCGACGCCGATCAGGCTGGCGCCGATCACCAGCGTCAGCACGTGGATGGAACCGAAGACCGCGACGCAGGCGACCGTACCAGCCAGCAGGCCCACGGCCACCGGCGCCAGCGCCAGCAGTGCGCGCCAGCGGCGTAGCGCAAGCAACAGTACCAGCACGATGCCGGCCATGGCGATACCGCCGATCCAGCCGCTTTCGGCGACGGCCTGGGCGCGGCCGGCCGCCGCGTAGAGGGCGCCGCCGGCCACCAGCAGGTCGGCGCCGCTGGCGGCCAAGGCCTGGCGGTCGCTGTCGATCTGCGCGGCGATGCGCGCCGGCGCGGCGCTGTCGAAGGCGTCGTCGCGGGTCGTCGCGCGGACCAGCACCCAGACGCGGCCTGCGCTTTCGGCCTGCAGCGTGCCGCTGCCCACGTCGTATTGCACCGCGCCGCCGGGGCGCAGGGCTTGCTCGGCCAGGCGGGCCAGGCCGAGCAGGTCCTGGTCGACCGGCACCACGCTGGAGGACGAGAACGGATCGACCAGTTCACGCGCGCGGCGCTGGGCGTAGGCGGCGGGGGCGTCCAGCAACTGCTGGCGCTGCGCGGCAGGCAGCAGCGCCAGGCGGTTGGCCAGCAGGCGGGCGCGCAGGTCGGCCAGGTCGACCTCGACGTCGACCTGCGCGGTGTCGAACAGGCTGCTGTGCTGCCAGCGCCGCGCCAGCTGGCGCGCGGCCGCGGCGCTGTCGCCGCCGGCCGGGGCGGCTACCAGCGCCACCAGCTGGCGGCTGAGCGGCTCCTGGATGCGGGCTTCGGCAAGTTGCCGGGTGGCGTCGGTACGCGCGTGTGGCACCAGCTCCATCAGGTTGGCCGACACCGGCCAGCCATCGCGGCACTGCCAGGCGCCCAGGCCCAGCAACAGCAGCAGTCCAAGCTTGAACAGCCGCGGCAGCCAGTGTTCAATCGGCGAAGGCACGTTGCTCCTCGGGGGTCAGGGCCTCGGCCGCGGCGGCATCGGTCATCTGCAGCACGCTGCGGTCGCCCTGGACCTCGCGCAGCTCGATGCGGTCGACCAGCCTGCCGCCGTTGATCTGGATGTTCTCAAAAATCTGGCGTAGCAACACCGAACGCGGCAGCAGCGTCAGTTGCCAGGCGTCCGGGCCGCCCGACAGGCTCAGGTCGAAGTTTTCGCGCAGGCCGCTGGTGTCGCCCGCCAGCACCGACAGGAACAGTCGGTTCTCGCGGCCGGCGCCGGTTTGCTGCGGCAGTGCCTGCCAGGCACCGTCGGGGCCGCGGCGGGCGATGCCGTTGGCGCTGATGCGCAGGTCCTGGGCGATGGGGCTGCGCAGCAGCCATAGCAGGCCGCGGCCGGCGGCCAGGGTGAAGTCTCCACGGCTGGTCAGCGGCTGCGGCAATGAGCGCAGGAATTTCTGCTGCACGAAATGGCCGCGCACGATCGGCGTGGCGCGCAGTTGCTGTTGCAGGTCGTCGAGGTCGAAGGCCTGCGCGCTCCAGGGCAGGATGGCCAGGGCCAGGCAGATCAGCAGGCGTTTCACGAGGCGTCCTCCGGAGTGTCGAGCTTGCGTCGCACCGCATCCAGCAGCACGGCCGGCGAGGCCAGCTGCATCTCGCGGGTGCGCATGCAGACCGCCACCTGCACGGAACTGGCCCGCGTCACGCGCTGGCCGCTGGTGGCCTCGCGGATGAGGTAGTTGATCTTGAGGCGGTTCTCCCATTCGACCAGCTCGGCGCGCACCACCAGGCGCTGGCCGAACTGCGCCGCCTGGGCGTAGCGCAGTTGCAGGTCGATCACCGGCCAGACGTAGCCGCTGGCGCGCATCGCGTCATAGCCGTAGCCGAGGCTGTCGAGCAGCGCGCAGCGGGCTTCTTCCAGGTACTTGACGTAGTGGCCGTGCCAGACGACGTTGATCGAATCGACGTCGTAGAAGGGCACGCGGATCTCGACTTGCGCGCCAAGCGCGCCGCGTTTACGCATCGTCTTTCCAGAAAGGGTAGAAGTTGAACCATTGCAGCGGCGCCTGGCGGCAGTGCGCGCCCAGGCGGTCGGCGTAGCGCTGCGTCCATTGCGCGATCTGCGCCTGGCGCGTGGCGCGGCTCCATTCGATGCCGTCGCTCAGGCGCTGCATCGACACGCGGTAGCGTTTGCCGTGGCGGGTGCAGAACAGCAGGTTGACCGGGCAGCGCAGCAGGCCGGCCAGCAGCCAGGGGCCTTGCGGCAGCGGGGCGGGGTCGCCCAGCAGCGTTACCTCGGTGCTGCGGTCGCCTTTGAGCGGCACGCGGTCGCCGGCGATAGCCAGCCATTCGCCGCGCTCCAGGCGCTGGGCCAGGTCGAGCATGACGCCAGCGTCCAGTTCGCTGACCTGGATCATGCGCAGGCCTCCGCCGGCCTCGTCGAGCAAGCGGCCGAACTGCGCCGCGTGCTTGGTGTGCACCAGCACGTTGAGCTTGAGTAGCCCGGACTGTTCCGCCAGTGCCCGGCAGACCTCGATATTGCCCAGGTGCGAGCCCACCAGGATCTGGCCGCGGCCCTTGCCCATCTGCGCGTGCAAGCCGTCGGGATCGTCGATGTCCAGGTCCGCCAGCGTGATCTTGCCCTGCCAGACGTCGAGCTTGTCCAGCAACGCCTGCGCGAACGCCAGGTATTGACGGTAGACCGGGAACGAGCGCGGCAGCGGCGTGGCCGGGCCGCTGGCGCGCGCCAGCCGGCGCTGGTAGGCGCCGATGGCGCGCCTGGCGCGCGGGCCGAACACATAGAAATACAGCACCACCAGCCACACCACCGGCGCCACCGCGCGCCGGCCGACGCGGCGCGCGGCCCAGGCGGTCAGCCGCAGCAGCAGGGGGCTGCCGCGCTCGGGCTGGTCGGCCCAATGGGAATCGGTCGCGCTCATGAGCGAGTGCCCGAGGTGATGCGGCGCAGCAGCAGCGCCGGCGAGCGCGCCAGCATGCCGAAGAACAGGCGCGCGTGCATGCGGCTGATCAGCAGGTTGTCGCGCAGCGCCTTGAAATGCGAGACGCCGTCTTTGGGGTAGACCACGCGCGTGGGCAGCCAGGCCATGGGCACCCCGAGCCAGTGCAGGCGCACCAGGATGGCGATGTCGAAGTCCATGCGGCGGCCCACCTGCGTGGCGTCGATCACCCGCAGCACAGGGGCGAGCGGATAGACGCGGAAGCCGCACATGGCATCCGGAATGTCGAGCGACAGCGTGTTGATCCAGACCCACACGCGCGTCAGCCAGCGGCCGTAGAGGCGGCTGCGCGGCACGTCGTCGCCGTATAGCGGCGCGCCGCAGATGACCGCCTCCGGCCGCGCCAGCGAGGCCTGCGCGAAGCTGGCGACGTCGTCCAGGGCGTGCTGGCCGTCGGCGTCGACCTGCAGGGCATGGCTGTAGCCCAGGTCGCGCGCGGCGCGCAGCCCGTCCTGCACCGCGGCGCCCTTGCCGCCGTTGGCGGCGCGGCGCACCAGGTGGGTGCGGGGCAGTGCCGCCAGCGTGTCCAGGACGGCGGCGCAATCCGCGGCCGAGCCGTCGTCGACCAGTACGCAGGGCAGGTCCAGGGCCGCCAGCCGCGCATGCACAGCGGCCACGGTGGCGCCGTGGTTGTAGACGGGGATGAGCGCGCACAGCCTATGCGGCGCCATCGCGGTCTCCGTGCAGCACGCGGCCGGACGAGCAGGGCGCGTCGCCCAGGGTGTAGGTGAAATACAGCTTGCGCTTGCCGGCATCCCAGCGCAATGCCAATTCTGCCACGTCGCCGGGACGCAGCAGGCGTTGGAACTTGAGCGCCTCCATGCCTGCAAAACGCAGGTCCGGCAGCAGGTCGCGTTGCGCCAGCGCCAGCGCCCAGCCGATCTGAGCCACGCCGGGCACGACCGGGGCGGTGGGGAAGTGGCCGCCGAAGTAGGCCAGGTCGTACGGGATCTCCAGGCGGTAGCGGCGCTCGTCGGCGCTGGCGGCCGGCAGCGGTTCGACCATGGGTCGCAGCGGACGCGGGCCGGCGGCCGTCTCGAAATCGGCCTGGGTCATCTTGCCCTGGCTGTTCCAGGGTAGCTGGCGCGAGAGCCGCCAGCCGCGCGGAATCGCCAGCGATTCGAAGCCCGCCGCCAGGTGCTGGCGCAACGCGTCCACCACGGCGCGTCGGCCCTGATTGCGCAGCGCGTGCAGGCCGGCCGTGTTCAGCGCGACCAGCGCGGTCAGGCGGGTGTCGCTGGCGGCGCGGCCGACGCGGGCCTCGGCCACATGGGCATGGCGCGCCAGCGCCTGTTCCAACATGGGCAGCGCGATGCGCTTTTCTTCGATTTTGACGATGCGGTCCTGGCGCCCCAGTAGCTGGAAGCGGCCGCCAGACAGCGTGGCGCCGTCGGCGGTTTGCGCGTCGACGGCTTCGACCCAGGGAGAATCCACGCGCAGCGCGCCGAGCGCGTTCAGGCTGACCTCCACGCCGGGCAGGGGCTGCCACAGGTCTGCCCCACCGCGCCAGGCTACTGCACCGGTTTCGGAACTGCCGTAGATTTCCGTGGGACGCAGGCCAAGGTGGCGCGCGATGTCGTCGGATACCTCGGGCGGCAGCGCGCCGCCCGATGAATAGATGCGGCCGAGCCTGCCGCGCAGTTGCGCCCAGTCCAGACGGTCGCCCAGGCGGCGCAGCAGCGCCGGGCTGGCGATCCAGGTGAAGACGGGATGATGCAGGCTGGCCTGCTGCAAGTCTTCGGGGTAGAGCCGCTGGCGCCGGTCGAACGGACGGCCGGCGCACAGCGGCCACAGCACGCGGAAGGGCAGGCCGTACATGTGCTGGGCCGACACGCTGCCAAGCACCGCGCCAGTAGCGTCGGGCCATTGCGCCTGCAGGGCCTGGACCTCGCGCGCCAGCTGGCCCCAGCGCTTGGCGATGCGCTTGGGTGTGCCGCTGGAGCCGGAAGTGCACAGCATCAGAGCCTGGTCCGGATCGAGCGCCGCGGGCGCCAGCGGCGGCGCGTCGCGCAGCGCGTCCAGGCGCCAGCAGGGGCGGATAGTGGGTGGCAGGTCGGTGTCGGTGAGCCAGGCATCGACGTCGGCATCGAGCAGGGTGCAGGTGTCGGGGCGCGCGTCGCCCGGCAGGACCGCGGTCACGCCAGCGCGCCAGCACGCAAACAGGGCGATGGCGAGGGCGGCGGCATCGTCGAACCAGAGCGCGGCGCGGCGGGTGGCGCGCGCCCGCAGCGCACTGGCGGTAGCCAGGCAGTGCGCGCTGAAATCGGCGTGCGGCAGCGCGGGGGCGACGGCAACGGACGCGCTTTTGGCGCCCTCGGCGCGCGGCAGCAGCAGATGCGTCAGATCGGTCCAGGCCACCGCTCAGGCTGCCTTTGCAGCGGCCGGCCGCAGCAGCCATTCGCCGCCCATCAACAGGCCCATCAGCACGTAGCTGATGGCGCCGTTGTAGGCGGTCCACCAGCTCCACGGGCCCCACGCGGCCAGTGCGGTCGCGATCGCGCCGTTGATGGCGAAGAAACCGCACCAGACACGGGTGACGTTGCGCGTGTAGCGCACGCCGGCGGCCGGCAGATCGGGGTTGCGCAGGCGCGCCAGCCGTTCGACGACCGGGCGGCCGCGATGCAGGCTGGCCCCGAAGATGGCCAGCAGCATGGCGTTGACCATCACGGGGTACCAGCGCAGCCAATCAGTGGAATTGGAGACGGCCAGGACCAGGCAGAACGCCACTGCAGCCAGCGGCAGCAGGCGCGCGCTGGGCTGCCCGTCGCGCTCGGCCAGCCCGCGAGCCAGCCACAGCACAGCCAGCGGCAGGGCCAGCCAGGCCGCGCCGACCCGGCCCAGCGTCGCGTAGACGACGAAGGGGTAGGCCAGGCCGGCCACGGCCAGCGCGGGCGCCAGGCCGCGTTTCATGCGCCGATGTCCTGCTGTTTCTGGCACATGGCCTGCACCACGTCCTCGACGGTGCGCACGCTGCGGAAATCGTTGGCGTCGAGCTTGCGGCCGGTCTGGCGGCGCACGTGGTCGATCAGGTCGATGGCGTCGATGCTGTCGATCTCGAGATCGGTGTAGAGGTTGGCCTCGGGGGTGATGCGTTCGGGTTCGATCTCGAACAATTCGCTCAGCGTGTCGCGCAGCGTATTGAAGATTTCATCGCGGGTCTGCATGGTCAACTCCATTGCCTCAGTTGCGGCGCTGGGCCGCGACGAATTCGGCCAGGTTGGCGATGCTGGCGAAGTGCTCCCGCATGTTGCGCGTTTCGGGATCGATGGTGATGCCGTAGCGCTTTTGCAGCGCCAGGCCGAGTTCCAGCGCGTCTACAGAGTCCAGGCCCAGTCCGTCGCCGAACAGGCTGGCCTCGCGATCGATGTCGTCGGGGGCGATGTCTTCCAGGCCAAGGGATTCGATGACGAGCGTCTTGAGCTCAGTTTCCAGTTGATTCATCCAGCTTGGACTCCACTTGCGGCGCGATTCGCGCTTGTTCGTTGTCGGGGCCGGCGACGGGCGCCGGGGTGCCGGCCGGCGCGTGGCGCGTCAGCTCGGCATCGAAATAGGCATGCAGGTAATCGTTCATGCGGCGGCCGGCGATCGGCAGCGGGTGCGCATTGGACCACGTCGCGGGATCGATGTCCTCGCCGACCTGGATCACATAGCGCATGCGGCACGGCGGAATGCGATACCAGGGTTCGCCTTTGGTCAGGCTGCGCGGGTTCATGCGGATGACCACCGGCGTGACCACGCGGGCGCCGCGCAGCGCGATGGCGCAAGCGCCGCGATGGAAACGCGGCAGGCTGTCCTGTGGGGTGCGCGTGCCTTCCGGAAACACGATCAGGGTTTCTCCCTTGCGCAGCACTTCGGCGGCGCGGTCGAACATGTCGAAGCTTTCATCGTTGGTGATGTAGCCGGCGTTGCTGACCGGCCCGCGCGTGAACGGATTGCGCGCCAGGCCATGCTTGACGATGCAGTTGGCGTTCTTGACGTGGCCCACCAGGAACACCACGTCCAGTAGCGACGGGTGGTTGGCCAGGATCATCTGGCCGGGCCGGCCCAGGCGTTCGGCGCCTTTGAAGTCCACCGTCAGGATGCCGACGCGCACCATGAAGCGGATGAAGAAGCGGAAGGTGCCGTTCAGCGCCCACCGCGCGCGCCGCTGGCGATCGGCGGCATTGCCGGGGATCAGGCGCTGCGGCGGGAACACCAGCAGGCGCAGCAGCAGTCCGCCGACGCCGAACATGGTGAAGGCCATGCCGGTGGCGACCAGGCGCCATAGCCAGAAGTCCTGGCGAGCCTGGGGAGCGGCGGGGGTGGTGCTGGAAGGCGTCATGTCGAGCGGGTCCAGAGCCATTGGCGGGCGCGGTTGGCGTGTCGCCAGCTGGGCGTTTGCAGGTTCAGGTGGCGCAGCAGGTTCAGCGCGTTGGGCCAGGGTTGCGGGGCGACGCCGGTGTCGGCCGCGGTCTCGAGCCGCCAGTCAGCGCCGGCGCGCAGGCGGAATGCCGCCGCGTAGGTAAAGGGCACGTCGTCGATCCAGGGCGAGTAGGGCGCGGGCGGCTGTTCCTCGGCCAGCACCACCAGCACGTTGTCGTGGCCATCGGCCAGCAGCAGCCCGGCTTCGAGGAAGGCGTGCTCCAGGCCGTCGTCTTCGGCCGATAGTGCGATGGATTCGGTGGTTTCGCGGCGTATGATCGACCACTGGCCGCCGACGGCATTGTGCACCGACAGGCCGAACGCGGTGGGTGACAGCGGTTCGCCAGCGGCCAGCGATTGCAGCAGGCCGAAATTGCGTGTGGTTTCGCCATGGCGCGAGGCGTATACCAGGGGCATGGGCGGCTGGCCTTCGGCGACCGGCCACGCGCATTCGAACACCGCGCGCGCCATCGGGCTGAGACGGCGGCGCTGCATCGGGGGCAGGAATTCGAGGCGCGGGGGGCTGGGTTCTCCAACGGGACAATAAGGATGTTCAGCCCAATACGACCAGCTGCTCGCGTCTTGCATACCCGATGTCCAACCCTGCCATTGCGCAATGGAAAAGGTCAGCATAGCGCGCGATCTTACACTGATCGCAAATTCATGAATTGTTTTTAGACGTTACTAAAACAATGAAAACGCCTGATATTTTACATTTTGTTTTACCAAATCGTTACGTGAACGCATGATTTTTCGGGAACTTTCCTTGTGGTGGGCGGACCAACGCGCGGCCGGCGATTATCGGCCGGATCTGCTGTCGGCGGCGGAAAGGCGCCGCGCCGTGGCGCTGCGCTCGGCCAGGGCGCGCGATGATTGGCAGGTCAGCCGCGCCTTGCTGCAGCAGGTGCGGGCGGAGGCGCCCGCGGCTCACACCCTCTCGCTCAGCCACAGCGGCGGCCACGCGCTGTGCGCGCAGGCGCCGGCGGACTGGGCCGTGGGCGTGGATCTGGAGCGGGTGCGACCGCGCGATACCGCCGCCTTGGCCGCCTGGGTCTGCAGCGAGCCGGAACGCGACTGGCTGCTGCGGGCGGCCGGCGCGGCCGCGCGGCTCGAGCGTTTCTATATGCTGTGGACGCTCAAGGAAGCCTTCGTCAAGGCGGCCGGGCTGGATTTCCCCGCGGACATGGCGTCGATCGGCATGGCGCCGGATGCTTCGGGCCGGCTAGCGCTACACCCGCCGGCGGGCTACTGGCAGGCGATGTGCTGGGGGCTGGGCCGCGATTGGGTGATGGCCACGGTGTGGCGCGGCGCCGGTCCGGCACCGGCCCGTATCGGCTGGCGCGCGGCCGCCCGTTGTACCTGGCCGGGGCGGCGCCTGGTGGGTGAATGGACGGGGCAGGGCGGCTGAATGCCGGGGCGGATTTTGTGCGCCGCACTTAAACATGTATTATTAATGCATGTTTAAAAAAGGATGGCTTCGGCGCCATCCGCAGCGCAAGGAGCAGTCGATGTTGAGCCCGCAAATCCGCGCCCTGGTCAAAGCCACGGCCCCGGTCCTGAAAACCCATGGCGTGGCGCTGACCCGCCATTTCTATGCCCGCATGTTCCAGCACAATCCGGAACTCAAGCACGTCTTCAACCAGGGCCACCAGGCGGGCGGCGAGCAGCAGCAGGCGCTGGCCGGCGCGGTCGCGGCCTACGCCGAGCACATCGACGATCCCTCGGTGCTGGCGCCGGTGGTGACGCGCATCGTCCACAAGCATGTCAGCCTGGGCATCCGGCCCGAACACTACCCGATCGTGGGCAAGCACCTGCTGGCGTCGATCCGCGAGGTGCTGGGCGAGGCCGCCACCGATGAGCTGGTCGACGCCTGGGCCGCCGCTTATGGACAGCTGGCCGACATGTTGATAGCCGAAGAGGCGCGCCTGTATGTGGACTCGGCCACCAAGCCGGGTGGCTGGACCGGCTGGCGCGCCTTTCGCGTGGTCGGCAAGCAGCCCGAAAGCGCCGAGATCACCTCGTTCTACCTGGCGCCCGCCGATGGCGGCGAGGTCCCGGCGTATCGCCCCGGCCAATATGTGTCGGTGCGGGTCTACGTGCCCGAACTGGGCCTGATGCAGCCGCGCCAGTACAGCCTGTCGGACGCGCCCGGCCAGGGCCGGCTGCGGATTTCCGTCAAGCGCGAGGCGGGCGGCGCGCAGAACCCGGCCGGGCGCGTGTCCAACGCGCTGCACGACCATCTGCAGGAAGGCGGGGTGCTGGACGTGGCGCCGCCGCAGGGCGATTTCCACCTGCGCGAGGACAGTGACGCGCCCGTGGTGCTGCTCAGCGGCGGAGTGGGGCTGACCCCCATGGTTTCCATCCTGAACCACCTGGTGGCAACCGACGATCCCCGCCAGATCCGCTTCGTGCACGGCTGTCGCAACAACGCGGTGCACGCCATGAAAGACCACGTCAACACCATCGCCGCGAGCCGCGGCAACGTGCGCAAGGCGGTGTTCTACGAAGAGGTCGGCAGCGGCGACCGCAAGGGCCACGATTACGACCACAGCGGCCGCGTCGACCTGAACGCCATCCGCGACGAGGCCATCGTGCCGGGCGCCGACTACTACCTGTGCGGCCCGTCGGGCTTCATGCGGGCCCAGCGCGAAACGCTGCTGGCGCTGGGCGTGGCGCCCGAGCGGATCCACGCCGAGGCCTTCGGCAGCGGCGGCGCGCCGGCCTGACCGGTGTATCCTGGCGGCCATGCAACTGACCCGATTCACCGACTTCGGCCTGCGGGTACTGATGTACCTGACGCAGTGCCGCGACCGGCCCGCGGCGGTCACCATCCCGGAGATCGCCGCGCGCTTCGACCTGTCGCGCAACCACCTAGTCAAGGTGGTGCACTTCATGTCGCAGCGCGGCTGGGTCAGCACGGCGCGCGGCAAGGGCGGCGGGCTGGCGCTGGCGCGCCCGGCCGCTGATTACCGCCTGGGCGACCTGGTGCGTGAACTGGAGCAGCAGGGGCCGCTGATCGACTGCCGCGAACCGCCCTGTGCGCTGGACGGCGCCTGCCGCCTGTCGGGGGTGCTGGCGCAGACCCTGCAGGCGTTCTACGAGGCGCTCAACGGCTATTCCCTGGCCGACCTGGTGCGCGATCCGACCGCCGCCGCCATCATCAAGCTGCACCGCGCCGCCTGACGGCCGCGCCGACTTCGGCGCCGGCCGGCGTAGCCCGGCCGTGACGCCAGCCCCCGAGGGTCGGGGCCATGACGCCGGACCATGAGGGCGGGTTATGGGTGCTGGGCCTTTGGTGATTTGCGATCATCCGTCCCCCGCCTCAGAATAAGACCGTTGCCATTTTCTTATTTGGATGCAGGGTATGCGCGTTTGCGTAATCGGTGCCGGAGTCGTGGGCGTCACCTCCGCGTACTTCCTGGCGCGCCAGGGCCATGACGTCGTGCTGGTCGACAGCCACGCCCATCCGGCCGAGGTGTCCAGCTACGCCAATGGCGGCCAGCTCAGCTACAGCTATGTCGCGCCGCTGGCCGGGCCGGGCGTGCTGCCCAGCGTGCCAGGCTGGCTGCTGCGCGAGGATTCGCCGCTGCGCTTCCGGCCGCGGCTCGATCCCCACCAATGGCGCTGGTGCCTGAGTTTCGCGCTGGCCTGCCGCGCATCGGTGGCGCGCGAGTCCACCGCGCAATTGCAGGCGCTGTCGTTCCTCAGCCGCGATGCCATGCATGCGTTGCTGGAGCAGGAAAACCTGGAATTCGGCCATCTCAGGAACGGCAAGCTGATCGCCTACCGCAGCCCGGCCTTGCTGGACAAGGCGCGCGCGCTGGTGGCGTACCAGGCCGCCCATGGCGCCGAGCAACAGGTGCTGGACGCCGCCCAGACGCTGGCGCGCGAGCCGGCGCTGGCCGGCATGGGCGCCAGCCTGGCCGGCGCCATCTACACCCCCAGCGAAGAGGCGGGCGACTGCCGCCAGTTCACGCAGGCGCTGTTCGAGCGGCTGCGCGGCCTGTCCAACGTGCAGTGCGCCATGTCCAACCCCGTCGCCGGCCTGCAACGCGAAGGCCGCCGCATCGTCGCCGTGCGCACGCAAGAGGGCGATATCGGCGCCGACGCCGTGGTGCTGGCCACCGGCATCGGCACGCGCGCGCTGCTGCGGCCGCTGGGACACGATGTGCCGCTCTATCCGCTCAAGGGCTACAGCCTGACCGTGCCGCTGGCCGATGACGATGCCGTGGCGCCGCGCATCAGCGTCACCGACTACGAACGCCGCATCGTCTACGCGCGGGTCGGCGGCGTGTTGCGCATTGCCGCCATGGTGGACATCGGCAGCGAAGGCGCGCAGATCGATCCGGCCCGCATCGCGCTGCTCAAGCGCCAGGTGCGCGAGGCCTTTCCGGCGCTGGACCTGGAGCAGGCCATTCCCTGGGCCGGACTGCGCCCGGCCACGCCCACCGGCAAGCCGCTGATCGGGCCCAGCCCGGCGGCCGACAACCTGTGGCTCAATATCGGCCAGGGCGCGCTGGGATTCACGCTGGCCTGCGGCAGCGCCGCGCTCCTGACCGCGCAGATGGACGGCCTGGAGGCGCCGCTGGACGCGCTGCCCTTCCGGCCCTGATCGCGGGCTGTCCCTTTTGCGATAGTCGCTGCCTGTTCATCGGCAGACGGGCGCTTCACCGCTCAATAGGATATCGGCCATCCGCCCCTGCGCCCCGCGCGCGGGCGGTGGCCGATTCCCATTTCCGCGAGTGACCCCATCATGTCCTACCTGTTTCCATTGTTCGCCATTCTGTTCTGGGCGGGCAATGTCATCGTTTCCAAGATGGCGGCCAGCGCCATCTCGCCCACCGCCATCACGTTCTACCGCCTGATCCTGGCGCTGGCGATCATGGGGCTGCTCACGGCCGTGCCGGTGTGGCGCAACCGCAAGACCATCCTGCGCCACTGGCCCAAGCTGGCGCTGTATGGCGCCCTGTCGTCGGCGGTGTTCCAGGCGCTGTCGTACCGCGCCGCCGAAACCACCACCGCCACCAACATGGCCATCCTGACCGCGCTGATCCCGCTGCTCAGCATGCTGCTGAGCGTGGTCATCCTGCGCGATCCGCTGACCCTGGGCATGGCGGCCGGCGGCGCGCTGTCGTTCCTGGGCCTGCTGTATCTGGTGGGGCAGGGCGACATGCTGAGCGTCTTCCAGCATGGCATCCACGTCGGCGACGGCCTGATGCTGATGGCGGCCTTCTCCTACGCGCTCTATGGCGTGCTGCTGCGCCACTGGAAGGTGCCGGTGCCGGCCTGGCAATCGACCTTCGTGCAGTCGATCTTCGCGCTGCTGTACATGCTGCCGTTGTACCTGCGGGTGCCGGCCGCGCAGGCGGCGCTGGACATGAAGACGATTCCGCTGATCCTGTACGCCGGCATTTTTTCGTCGGTGCTGCTGTCGTTCCTGTGGATCGAGGGCGTGCATCGCCTGGGGCCGAACCGCTGCAGCATCTTCATCAACCTGCTGCCGCTGTTCACCGCGCTGGCCGCGTTCGTGCTGCTGCGCGAGCAGCTGCGTTCGTATCACCTGCTGGGCGGCGCCGTGACACTGGCGGGCGTGCTGTTGGCGCAGACGGTGCAGCGGCCGCTGTTCGGCCATGGCCGCGCCGCCGCGCAGGCCTGCGGCAAGGCGTGACGGGCGCCGGCGCGGTTCACTCCCGTTCAAGACGGGGCGGGGGCGGCGCCGCATAGTGGCTCTCTTTGACCGGAGAGCCCATGAGCCTTTTCCAGAAAACCGCCATTGCGCTGGCGCGCAGTCCGGGCGCGGGCCGCGCCATGCGCGCCCTGGCCACGCGCAGCTCGCTGGCGCGCCGCTTCGTCGGCGGCGCGGATATCGCCGAGGCGGTGCGCACCGCCACCCGGCTGCGCGAGGTCCACGGCATCCGCGCGTCGCTGTTCTACCTGGGCGAGTACGTGGCGGACCCCGAGGCCATCGAGCACAACACGCGGCAGGCGATGCAGGCCTGCGCCGCGCTGGGCGGCGCGGGGCTGGACGTGCATGTCTCGATCGACCCTACCGCCATCGGCTACATGCGCGACGATGCGCTGGGGCGCGAGAACGCCCGGCGCATCGCGGCGGCGGCGCGCCAGGCCGCGGGCGGCGGGCGTGACTGGGTGGTGCTGGACATGGAGGATTCGGGCCTGCGCGAGCGCACCTGCGCGCTGCACGCCGAACTGCTGCGGGACGGGCTGCCGGCCGGCCTGACGCTACAGGCGCGCCGCCGCCGCACCCTGGTCGACCTGGCCCAGGTCGTCGGCCAGCGCACCTCGTTGCGGCTGGTCAAGGGGGCGTTCCCGGAACGCGCGCTGGATCACGCGGGCCGGGCCCGTATCGACCAGGCCTACCTGGACGCGGCCACCCTCATGCTGACGCCGCGGGCGCGCGACGCCGGCTTCCTGCCGGTGTTCGGCACCCATGACGACCGCCTGGCCGGTGCCGTGATGGCGCTGGCGCGCGAGCAGGGTTGGGCCCCCGATGAGTTCGAATTCGAGATGCTTTACGGCGTGCGGCCCGATTGGCAGCTGGCGCTGCGGCGCCTGGGCTACGCGGTCAGGGTGTACCTGCCGTTCGGGGCCGACTGGTGGCCCTACGCGGTCCGCCGCGTGGGCGAAAATCCACGCAACGCCTGGTTGCTGGCGCGCTCGCTGGCCGCGGACGGCGAGTATTTCGGGTAGCCTGTCGTATTGGCCGGGCGTGCCGAGGCGGCACCCCGAGCGTTCCGGACGGGCGGTTTTTCCATGGCGGTTTCCCAACATATCTGGCATTGCGGCGCGGAGCTGCCCGGCGACGTGCTGATCGCCGACCTGCGCGCCTACCGGTACGACGCGCATTTCCACGACGCCTGGTCGATCGGCGCGATCGCGCGCGGGCGCTGCGCCTTCACGGTGCACGGCCGTCCGTTCGAGGCGGGAGAGGGCGACCTGGTGGTGATCGCCCCGGGTCAGGTGCACACCGGCGGCACCTCGGCCGGCCTGCTCGCCTACCGCATGGCATATATCGAGCCGGCCTGGTTCCAGCAGCATGCGCTGGCCCTGCGCGAGGACGGACTGGGCCTGCCAGGGCCGGTCATCGGCGACGCGGCCTTGTGCGCGCAATGGCTGGCGGCGCTGGCCCCCGACGACACCGATGACGCGGTGCGCCGCGCCCAGTTGTCGGCGGCCCTGTTCCGGCTGCTGGCGGCGCATGGCGCGCCGGCGGGCGGGGCGGCCGAAGCAGCCGATGATGCCGGGCCGATGCCGGCCCGCTCGAGCGGCTCCGATCCCGCGGCCCCGCCGGCCCGGGCCGTTGCCGACGTCTGCGAGCTGTTGCTGCAGCGCATGCGCGCCGATCCCGCCTGCGCGCCTGATCTTGAGGCGCTGGCGCGGGCCGATGGCCGCCATCGCAGCACGCTGGTCAAGCAGTTCGCGCGCCGCTATGGCCTGCCGCCGCAGGCGTGGCTGCGCAACTGGCGGGTGGCGCGCGCCCGCGCGCTGCTGCGCGGCGGCCTGCCGCTGGCCGAGGCGGCGCTGGCCGTAGGCTTTGCCGACCAGGCCCACCTGACGCGGGTATTCAAGCAGGTGTATGGCAGCCCGCCCGGCGTGCTGCGCCGGTCCGCGGCCCGCAAGCGGGCGCAATGACATTCCTATGGATCATGTAATGGGCGATGAATGATCGGTTGAATCGGCCGATTTGGCGGGATTTAATCGACTCATGCGGCGGCTGTTCGCGCCATGTTGATTGATCGGGAGGAATGTGAAATGGATTCGCAACGCATCGCGCTGCGCGCCGCGGACGGGGTGGCGCTGGGGGGATATGCATGGCGGCACGCCGCTCCCGATCCGGCCGGGCCGCGGCCCGTGGTGGTCATCAACGCCGCCACGTCGGTGCGCTGCCGCTACTACGCGCGTTTCGCGGCCTACCTGCACCAGCACGGCTTCGACGTGCTGACCTACGACTACCGTGGCATCGGCGAATCGCGTCCCGCGTCCCTGCGCGGTTTCCAGGCATCGTGGATGGACTGGGGAGAAAAGGACTTCGAGGCGGTGCTGGGTTATGTGCGCAGCCATTTCCCCGGCCAGCCGGTGGACGTGGTGGCGCACAGCATCGGCGGTTTCGTCACCGGCCTGGCGCCCTCGGCGCGCGGGCTGCGCCGCATTTTCACCATGGGCGCCCAATACGCCTACTGGCGCGACTACGCCGCCGGGAAGCGCCTGCGCATGCTGGCCAAATGGCATGTCGTGATGCCGCTGCTGGCGGCGTGCCTGGGTTATTTTCCGGGGCGCCGGCTGGGGTGGCTGGAAGACACGCCGCGCGGCGTGGTGCGCGACTGGAGCTTCATGGGCCCGCGCTTCGAGGGCCGGGGCGGGCCGGATCACCGCGTGGCCGCCATGGCGGCGGTGACGGCGCCGATCCTGGCGCTCAGCGTCACCGATGACGAATTCGGCACCGAGGCCGCCGTCGGCCGGCTGCTGGCGTACTTCACCGGCAGCGCCCGCACCCATCTGCGCCTGGCGCCGGCTGCGCTGGGATTGGACGGGATCGGCCACTTCGCTTTTTTCCACGAGCGTTTTCGCGACACGCTGTGGCCGATCGCGCTGGGCTGGCTCAGTCGCGGCGAGCGTCGTCTGGCGGGGGCGACGCCCATACGTTGTGACTGCGTGGCGTCTCTAGCCGATAGTCCGAGTATTTCCGCGTGAAGAACTCGGCGCCCAGCGTCTCGGCCGCCCGCAGCGGGTTGCGCGGATCCGCCGCGATTTCGCCGCGGCTGTTGCCGGCGCCATGGACCACGCCGACGAAATCGGCGTGGGTGTAGCGGGCGAATTCCTGCACCTGGTGCACCACGCCCAGGATCGCGCCGGGATAGGTTTCTTCGGAGGCCACGGCCAGGGCCAGCCGCTTGCCGGCCATGCGGGCCTTGACCGCCTCGGGCTCGGGGCCGCTGCCGGCGTAATGCGTGAACGAGCGATCGAAGAACGCCTTGGTCTGCGCCGACATGCCGTACCAGTAGAGGGGGGTGCAGAACAGCACGCCGTCGGCCGGCAGGAAGTGTTCCAGGAACAGCTCGGCGTAGCGGTCGTCCGGCGCGGACGCATGGCGCAGGTCGGGCAGGAATCCCTTGATGTAGTCGTCCAGGAACAGCAGGGTGGCGTTGCTGCCGGCGGCCTGCGCGCCGCGTTGGGCCGCCGCGCCGAGCGCGGCGCTGTTGCCGTCGCGGCGGGGGCTGCCGGCCAGGATCAGCAGGCGCTTGGATTGATGATCTGAATTCATGTATGGATGCCTCGGTGGGTGGAACATGTGGAACGAACAAAGGAAAATTTACGCACCCATAGGCATCGGGACAAACGATGATTTCTTGGCTAAGATGAGTTCAATTCATCTGGATGGCCTGCCATGTTCGCCTCCCTGCCGGTTACCGCCTTGCGTGCCTTCGAGGCGGCCGCGCGCTTGCGAAGCTTCAAGGCGGCCGCGGCCGAACTGTCGGTGACGCCGACCGCCGTTTCGCACCAGATCAAGGCGCTGGAGCGCCACGCCGGCGTGGCGCTGTTCGATCGCGTGCCGCAGGGCGTGCGCCTGACCGACGCCGGCGCCCGGCTGTTCGCCAGCGCGCACGGCGCCTTGCTCGACATCGCCCAGACGCTGGACGCGTTGCGGCCGGCCAGCGCGGCCGGGGCCCTGACCCTGTCCACCACCCATTCCTTCGCGGCGCTGTGGCTGGTGCCGCGGCTCGGCCGCTTCTACCAGGCGTATCCGCAGTACCAGTTGCGCCTGCAGGCGCAGGCCGAGACGATCGACCTGTTGCAGGACGCCAGCGTCGACGTGGCGATCCGCTACAGCCGCCAGCGCTATCCCATGCTGCACGCGGCCTGCACCCTGCACGAGCGTTTCGGCGTCTACGGGGCGCCCGCCGTGGTGGCGCAGGCGCGGCGCGCCCGGCCCGCGCTGGTGACCGTGCGCTGGCGCGATTCGGCGCTCTACGACGAGGGCTGGCAGCAGTGGTGCGCGGCGGCGGCGTTGCCGGCCTGGCGCAAGCCGGCGGCGGTGCACGCCTATGCGGAAGAACACTACGCCTTGCAGGCGGCCATCGCGGGGCAGGGGCTGGTGCTGGCCAGCTCCGTGATGGTCTCCGACAGCGTCGCGGCCGGCACGCTGGTGCCGCTGCGCCCCGAGGTCAGCGTGGCGGGCGCGGCCTACACTGCCCTGTGCGCGCCGGGGCGCGAGCGCCATCCTCCGGTCAAGGCGTTCCTGGCATGGCTGCGGCAGGAATTCAAATAGGGGGTATCGACATGTGGAAGAGCGTGGCGGGCATACGCGACACGGAGGGACGCGCATCGTGAACCGGTTCCATGAAATGAGCGTTTTCCTGGCGGTGGCCGAGGCGCAAGGGTTTGCCGCCGCCGCCCGCAGGCTGGCGATGTCGGCCCCCACGGTGACGCGCAGCGTCGCGGCGCTGGAGCGGCGGCTGGGCACGCTGCTGCTGGTGCGCACCACCCGCAGCCTGCGCCTGACCGAAGCCGGCGAGCGCTACGCGGCCGATTGCCGCCGCATCCTCGAGGCCGTGGAGCAGGCCGATGATGCCGCCGCAGGCGCGATGGCCGCGCCGCGCGGGTCGCTGCACATTACCGCGCCGGCGCGCTTTGGTGAGCTGCATGTGATGCCGGCGGTGCTGGGCTACCTGCGCCAGCATCGCGAGGTGTCGGTGCGCGCCTTGCTGGTGGACCGCGTGGTGAACCTGCTGGACGAAGGCGTGGACGTGGCGGTGCGCATCGGCGCGCTGCCCGATTCCTCGCTGACGGCGGTGCCGGTGGGGCAGGTGCGGCGCGTGGTGTGCGCCTCGCCCGAGTTCCTGCGGCGCCACGGCACGCCCGACAACCCCGACGCCCTGGCCCGTTTTTGCACCATCACCGCGGCGATGGAGGGGCGCGGCTCCCAATGGCGTTTCCTGCAGGACGGCCAGTTGCGGCGCGTGCCGCTGGAATCGCAATTGACCGTGACGTCGTTCCAGGCCGCGGTGGCGGCGGCGTGCGAAGGCTGGGGCCTGACCCAGGTGGTGTCGTACCAGGTGGCGCGCGACCTGGCCAGCGGCGCCCTGCGGGTGGTGCTGCGCGACTATGAAACCCCGCCGCTGCCGGTGCACGTGGTGTTTCCGGAGGGGCGCAAAAGCTCGGCCAAGGTGCGCAGCTTCGTCGATTTCTGCGTCCAGGCGCTGCGCCGCGACCTGGCCGCGCTGCCGGCGTGAATTCTTTCACCGGCGGCAATGGTGTCTTGCGCGGCGTGGCTGTTCACGGGCGCGCGGCGAGGGTCCAACATGAGGGCCTGTTTCCGCTTCCGAGATGCCGCCATGTCCGCCGCTCCCCTGACGTTCTACGGTTTTCCCCTGTCCGGCCATTCGCACCGCGTGGCCCTGATGCTGTCCCTGCTGGACGTGCCGCACCGCCATGTCGAGGTCGACCTGCGCGGCGGCGCGCAGAAGCGGCCTGAATTCCTGGCGCTGAACGCCTTCGGCCAGGTGCCCGTCATCGACGACAACGGCGTGGTGGTGGCCGACTCGACCGCCATCCTGGTGTACCTGTGCAAGCGTTACGGTGGCCAGGCCTGGCTGCCCGAGGACGCGGTTGGCGCGGCGGCGGTGCAGCGCTGGCTGTCGGCCGCGTCCGGTCCGCTGGCCGGCGGCCCGGCCGCGGCGCGGCTGGTGACGCTGTTCGGCGCTCCGTACGACGTGCCCGCCACGCTGGCGCGCGCCCATGCCCTGCTGGCGGTGATGGAGCGCGAACTGGCCGCCACCGCTTACCTGGCCGGCGCGGCGCCGACCATCGCCGACGTGGCCTGCTACACCTACGTGGCGCACGCGCCCGAGGGCAATGTGTCGCTGGCGGCGTATCCGCAAGTGCGCGAATGGCTGGCACGGATCGAGGCCTGGCCGCGCTTCGTGCCGATGGTCCAGTCGCCGGTCGGCCTGCGCGCCGCCTGAATGCCCGCGGCGCCACGCTGCGCAAGGAGCCGGCCATGAGCCTTCCCCCTCTCGACACCCCCGCGGCCCCGGCCGCGCCCTGGCACGCGGGCGAACGCCAGTTGCAGGCGCACATCGGCATGGCCGAGCGCATGGCGCAGGTCGGCGCCAAGGTGATCCGCGACTACATGCCGGACCAGCATCGCCTCTTTTTCGCGCAACTGCCGTTCCTGGTGGTCGGCGCCGTCGACGGGCGCGGCGATCCCTGGGCCGGGGCGCTGGAAGGCGAACCCGGTTTCGCCCTGTCGCCGGACCCCGTGACGCTGCGCGTGGCCGCCATGCCGGACGCCGACGATCCGCTGGCCGATGGCCTGGGGCCGGACCGGCCGCTGGGCCTGCTGGGAATCGAACTGCACACGCGCCGGCGCAACCGCATGAACGGACGCATCGCCGCCTGGGATGGCAAGCGCTTCGACGTGGCGGTGGCGGAATCGTTCGGCAACTGTCCGCAGTACATCCAGGCGCGCGATTTCCATTTTTCGCGATCGCCGGCGTTGCGTTTTCCCGGGCCGCCGCGCGAGCGCACGGGACTGGGCGAGGCCGACAGGGCGTTGATCGCGCGCGCCGATACGCTGTTCGTGGCGACGTACGCCGACACGGACGTGGCCGGGCGTCGCGTCGACGTCTCGCACCGGGGCGGCATGCCGGGGTTCGTGCGCATCGACGGCGACACGCTGACGATCCCGGATTTTTCCGGCAACCGCTTTTTCAACACGCTCGGCAACATGGTGCTCAATCCGCGCGCGGGGCTGCTGTTCATCGACTTCGAGCGCGGCGACGTGCTGCAGGTGTCGGGCCGCGCCGAAGTGGTGCTGGACAGCCCGGAGATCGAGACGTTCGCCGGGGCCGAACGCCTGTGGCGGGTACACGTGCGGCGGGTGCGGTCGCGGCCGGGGGCGCTGGCCCTGCGCTGGCGCTTCGGCAACTATGCGCCGACCGCGCTGGCCACGGGGCAATGGCCGGGCGCTTCGGGGCAGGGGCGTTCCTAGGACGAAGCGGCATTCAAAGACGCCGCGCCCAGGCGCGCCATAGGGCGCCGGGCTAGGCGCGGTCGCCGCCGACGCGGCGCACGACCGTGTCGTCCGGCGCCAGCACGCGGCCGTCCTGCGCCCGGATTTCCAGGCGTTGCACCGCTTGCCCGCGCTTGCGGTCGATGAGCGTGGAGTGCGGCTCGGCGGGGCCGTAGTAGTGGTCTTCGCCCCACTGGCGCAGGCCGACGATGACGGGAAACAGCGCCTGGCCCTTTTGCGTCAGCACGTATTCCTGGTAGGCGCTGCCGTCGGACGCCGGCACGGCCGCCAGGATGTCGTGCGCCACCAGGGTGCGCAGGCGGTCGCTGAGGATGTTCTTGGCCACGCCGAGGCTTTTCTGGAATTCACCGAAGCGGCGCACGCCGTCGAACGCGTCGCGCACGATCAATAGCGACCACCAGTCGCCGATGGCGTCCAGGGCGCGCGCCACCGGGCAGGCGGCGCCTTCGAGACTGGTGCGTTTGACCATATCGTCCTGACCTTTGCCGACGTTCGCGGCGGGGGGAAATTGCGAATTTGTGGTTGCATTATAAAACCTGTGCGCCTAGCATTCTGGTTTCGTTATAAAACCATTTTAGGCCGTCATGCCTGACCGATCCGATTCATCCGCGGCGCCTGCCGCCGCCATTGCTCCAACCGAATCCGCCGCGCCCCTGCCCACCGCCGTGGTGCTGCTGCTGGCCGTGGCCTGCGCGGTGAGCGTGGCCAACGTGTACTACGCGCAGCCCCTGCTCGACGCCATGGGGCGCGAGTTCGGCCTGGACGAGGCCGCGGTGGGCATCATCGTCACCGCCACCCAGCTCGGCAGCGCGCTGGCGCTGTTGCTGGTGGTGCCGCTGGGCGACCTGCTGGACCGCCGCCGCCTGATGCTGGCGCAGTTGGGGCTGCTGGTCATGGCGCTGGTGGTGGTGGCGGCGGCGTCCGCCGCGCCCTGGCTGTTGGCCGGCATGCTGGGGCTGGGCCTGCTCGGCACCGCCATGACGCAGGGCCTGCTGGCCCTGTCGGCGGCGCTGGCGGCCCCGGCCGAACGCGGGCGCGTGGTGGGCGCGGCGCAGGGCGGGGTGGTGATCGGCCTGCTGCTGGCGCGCACGCTGGCCGGCGCCGTGGCCGACCTGTGGGGCTGGCGCGCGGTCTACCTGGTGTCCGCCGGCCTGGCGGCGGCGCTGGCGCTGGCGCTGAACCTGTGGCTGCCGCGCCGCGCGTTGCCGACGGCCAACCTGCGCTATGGCGCGCTGCTGCGTTCGCTGTTCACGCTGCTGGCGACCGAACGGGTATTGCAGGTGCGCGGCATGATCGCGCTGTTGATGTTCGCCGTCTTCAGCGCCTTCTGGACCGCGCTGGTGCTGCCGCTGAGCGCGCCGCCGCATTCGCTGACGCATACGGCGGTGGGGGCCTTCGGCCTGGTGGGGGTGGCGGGGGTGCTGGTGGCCGCGCGCGCCGGGCGCCTGGCCGACCGTGGCCATGGCCAGCGCACCACGGGGGCGGGGCTGGCGCTGCTGTGCCTGGCCTGGGTGCCGATCGCCTTCCTGGACCAGAGCCTGTGGGCGCTGGCGCTGGGCGTGCTGCTGCTGGACATCGCCGCGCAGGCGCTGCACGTCACCAACCAGACCATGATTTTCGCCATTGGCGCGCAGGCGCACAGCCGGCTGGTGGGCGGCTACATGATGTTCTACGCGGCCGGCAGCGGCCTCGGGTCGATTGCCTCGACGTTCGTGTATGCGCGGGCCGGCTGGTTGGGCGTGTGCGCGCTGGGCGCCGGCCTGAGCCTGGTGGCGGCGGCGTTCTGGGCCTTGACGCTGCCGCGCAGGACGGCGCCGGGCGGCGTGGCGCCGCGCCGGGCCTGAGCCGGCGCGTCCCCCGGGTTCAGTGATGTTCCAGCGTGTGGGCGATTGCCGCCACTTGCCGCGCGAAGGCCGGGTCCGCCCGGTCGCGCGGGCGCGGCAGGTCGATGTCGTAGTTGCCGGCGATATTGGCCGGGCGGCCCCCCAGCACCACCACCTTGTCGGCCAGGAACACGGCTTCCTCGATGTCGTGGGTGACGAACAGCACCGCCGCGCCCGATGCCTGCCAGACGCGGATCAGTTCCTGTTGCAGGTTGCGCCGCGTGATGGCATCGACGGCGCTGAAGGGCTCGTCCATCAGCAGCAGGTCGGGCTTGACCGCCAGCGCGCGGGCGATGCCGACGCGTTGCGCCTGGCCGCCGGACAACTGGTGCGGCCAGCGGCGGCCGTAGTCGCCCAGGCCGGTCAATTGCAGCGCGGCGTCGATGCGCTGCTGCCGTTCCTGCCGATCCAGGCCCAGGCCTTCGAGGCCGTAGCCGACGTTGCCGCCGACCGTGCGCCACGGCATCAGGCGGCTGTCCTGGAACACCACGGCGCGGCTGCGGCGGCCGGGGCGCGCGGGCGCCTGGAAGCGGACCTCGCCGCCGGCGGGATCGGCCAGGCCGGCCGCCGCGCGCAGCAGCGTGGACTTGCCCACGCCCGAACCGCCCACCACGGCCACGAAGCTGCCCGCCTCGATCGCCAGCGACAGGCCCTGGATCACGGGCGCGTCGGCGCCCGGATGCCGGTACGAGAGTTTCGAGAATTCGATCACGGACGCCATTGCAGCACCTTGTTTTCGACCGCCGAGAACGCCAGGTCGCAGAGCGTGTAGACCAGCGAGATGATCAGCATGTAGACCACCACCGCGTCGTAGGCGCCGACGCCGGCGGCGGCGTTCATTTCCTGGCCCATGCCCGGCACGCCCAGCAGTTCGGCCGCGATCAGCGTCATCCAGGCCTGGCCGATGCCGGTGCGCACGCCCGCCAGCGCGCCGGGGGCGATGGCCGGCAGCGTCACGCCCAGCGCGCGCGCCAGGTAGCCGCCATGGCCGAAGGCGCGCGCCAGTTCGTAGTAGCGCGGGTCGACGTTGCGCACCGCGCCGTAGGTGGCGAAATAGTTGACCCAGAACACGCCGATGGCGATGACGAAGGCGGCGCCGGCGTGGCTGACCTTGAACCAGGCGATGGCGAACACCACCCAGGCCAGCGGCGGGATCGGCCGCAGGATGCGCGCCAGGTAGGCTTGCGCCAGGTCGAAGCGCGGCAGCGTGGCGGCCGCCAGGCCGGCGGCAAAACCCAGCGCGGTGCCCGCGGCCAGGCCCCAGAAGTAGTGCACGAGGCTCGAGCCGATGGCCGGCAGCAGGCGGCCCGATTGCCATTCCTGGACCAGCGTGGCGGGTAGCGCGAATGGGTCGGGCAGGGTGCCCGGGGGCGCCCATTGCCAGATCAACGCGGCCTTCCAGATGGCGATGAAGATGGCCAGCCCGCCGATGCCGTACGCCGCCCGGCGCGCGGCGGCGAACCAGGGCGGCGTGCCCTTGCGCGCGCGCGGCGCGGGGGCGGCCAGGGCCGGGGCGGTCTGGCTCATTGTTTCTTGGCCTTGTCGTAGAAGCGGGTGTCGAACAGCTGCCTGACGTCGACCTTGGCGGCCTCGACCGTGCCCAGGCTGGCCTGGAAGGTCTGCAGCTCGGCGGTGGCGTCGACGATGGCGTGCGGGTCGGCCACGAACTGGTCATGCGAATTGCGAATGGCCTTTTCCACCAGCGCGCGGTCCAGACGGCCGCCGCCGACGTATTTCTGCACGTGCGCCGCGGCGCGCGCCGGGTCATCGCGCAGCAGGGCGGTGGCGGCCAGTTGGGCGTCGACCAGTTGCTGCACGGCCTCGGGGTGCTCGGCGATCAGCTTGTCGCGCACCAGCAGCACGGCGCCGGGCTGGTTCGGGAACAGTTGGGAGCCGCGCGCCACCACGCGCGATTCGGGGGCGCGGGTCAGCACGGTGGTGACGGTGGGTTCGAGGATGGCGGCGCCGTCAATGGCGCCGGTCAGCAGCGATTGCTGGATCTGCGCCTCGCCCTGGTAGATCAGGTCCAGGCTGGCGGGGTCCGCCTTCAGGCGGTTGCGCAGCCAGTATTGCAGCGCGGCCTCGGGCACGGCGCCCTTGGGGTAGCTGGCGATGACGGGTTTCCTGCCCTTGTCCTTGGCAAAGCGGGCGAACGCCGTGGCCGGATCGCCCGAGGCGAAATACGGCGCCAGCGCGCCCAGCGCGACCACGTTGACCTGCTCGACGATGTTGGAGGCCACCACCTTGATGCCGGCGCCCTTGGCGCTGGCCACCAGCGCCGGGCCGATGCCGACGTAGGCGACGTCCAGTTGCCCGGCCAGCAGCGCCTGGGTCAGCGCCGGACCGCTCTGGAACGACACCAGCTTGGGGGCCGGCGCGCCCTTGGCCTGCAAGCTGCCTTCTTCCAGCGCCACGAACAATTGCGCGTCCGGCAGGATCGGCAGGTAGCCGATTTCGAGCGCGGGCGGCGCGGCGTGGACGGGGGCGAAGGATGTGGCGGCGGCGACGAGCGCGGCGGTGAACAGCTTGCGGAGCATGAGGGAAATGTCCTGAACGACGGCGCCTTGGTGCGGCTGGCGGCTTGCCCGCGGGGCCGGGTTTCCCGGATCCGCTTAATAATTTTAGATATGTTTATGTCTTTTCATTATTCTTTCTGGTTATATGCTTAACGGGGGCCGTGTTCCATGAAAAAAGACCGCCGTGGCGGTCTTTCAGAAAGGAGGCCAGGGTCGCCGTCGCGGCGACCGGCGCGGCTTCAGGGCTGCACGGCATACTCGATCGAGCCGGCCACCACCGCCGCCAGCCCCGGCGCCTGGGTCAGCTTGTGCAGCGCGTAGGTCTGGGCCGTGGCGATCTTGGCCTGGTGGAAGGCCGGGTCTTCGCCCAGGCGGTCCAGCGACGCGAGCAGCGCGCGCGCCATCTGCCAGCCGGCCAGCACCGTGCCGGCCAGCAGCAGGTAGGGCACGCCCGAGCCGAACACCGCGTTGGGATGCGCGGCGGCGTTGGCCACCACGAAGTCGACCGTGTTGGCCAGCGCCAGGCGGCCCTGGCGCAGCGGCGTCAGCACCAGGCGCGCGGCCGGCTCGCTGCGCGCCTGCAGCGCTTCCTCGGTCTTGCGGATTTCCTCGATCAGCGCCTGCGCCACCGCGCCGCCGTCGCGCAGCGTCTTGCGGCCGACCAGGTCGTTGGCCTGGATCGCGGTGGTGCCTTCGTAGATGGTGAGGATGCGGGCGTCGCGGTAGTACTGGGCCGCGCCGGTCTCTTCGATGAAGCCCATGCCGCCGTGCACCTGCACGCCCAGGCTGGCGACGTCGATGGAGGCTTCGGTGCACCAGCCCTTGACGATCGGCACCAGGAATTCCTGCACCGCCAGGTGGCGGGCGCGCGCCGCCGGGTCGGCGCTGGCGTGGGCCAGGTCGGCGTGGCCGGCGGTGTAGTAGGCCAGCGCGCGGCCGGCCTCGGTCAGGGCGCGCATGGTGCCCAGCATGCGGCGCACATCCGGGTGCTGGATGATGGGCACGGCGTCGCGCGAGGAGCCGTCCACCGGGCGGCTCTGCACGCGTTCGGCGGCATAGGCCAGGGCGTGCTGGTAGGCGCGGTCGGCCACCGCGATGCCCTGCACGCCGACAGCGAAGCGGGCCGCGTTCATCATGATGAACATGGCGTCCAGGCCGCGGTTTTCCTGGCCCACCAGGTAGCCGATGGCGCCGCCCGCGTCGCCGAACTGCAGCGTGGCGGTGGGGCTGGCCTTGATGCCCAGCTTGTGCTCGATCGACACGCAGGTAACGTCGTTGCGCGCGCCCAGCGAGCCATCGTCATTGACCAGGAACTTGGGCACCAGGAACAGCGAGATGCCCTTGACGCCCTCGGGCGCGTCGGGCAGGCGCGCCAGCACCAGGTGGATGATGTTCTCGGCCAGGTCGTGCTCGCCGTAGGTGATGAAGATCTTGGTGCCCGAGATGCGGTAGGTGCCGTCGCCGACCGGCTGCGCGCGGCTGCGCAGCAGCGCCAGGTCGGAGCCGGCCTGCGGCTCGGTCAGGTTCATGGTGCCGGTCCACTGGCCCGACAGCATCGGGCCGATGAAGCGTTCGCGCAGTTCGGGCGAACCGGCCGTCAGCAGCGCCTCGACGGCGCCGTTGGTCAGCAGCGGACACAGGGCGAACGACAGGTTGGCGGCGTTGAGCATTTCGGAGCAGGGCGCGCCCAGGAGGCCGGGCAGGCCCTGGCCGCCGTATTCGGCCGGATGCGTCATGCCCTGCCAGCCGGCCTCGGCGTACTGGCGGAAGGCCTGCTTGAAGCCGGGCGAGGTGGTGACGGCGCCATCGCGCCAGGCGCTGGGCTCGCGGTCGGCGGGATGGTTCAACGGCGCCAGCACGTCGGCGGCGAAGGTGGCGGCTTCCTCCAGCACGGCCTGGGCGGTGTCGGGCGTGGCTTCGGCAAACTGCGGCAACGCGGCCACCTGCGGCAGGCCGGCCAGGTGGTTCAGCACGAACAGCATGTCTTTCACGGGGGCTTGGTACGTCATGGCGTCGGAGCTCCGAGGTCTGGATGAGAGGGAATCAGGTGGCGTCGATGGCGCGGGTGGAACCCACCGCGGCGCGCAGTTCGAATTTCTGGATCTTGCCGGTCGAGGTCTTGGGCAGTTCGCCGAAGCGCACCGCGCGCGGCACCTTGAAGCCGGGCAGCAGCAGCTTGCAGTGGGCGATGATCTCTTCGGCGGTGGCGCTGTGGCCGGGCTTGAGTTCGACGAAGGCGCAGGGCGTCTCGCCCCATTTCGGGTCGGGCATGGCCACCACCGCCACGGCGGCCACGGCCGGATGGCGGTAGAGGGCATCCTCGACCTCGATGCTGGAGATGTTCTCGCCGCCCGAGATGATGATGTCCTTGCTGCGGTCCTTGATGCGGATGTAGCCGTCGGGCGTCATCACGCCCAGGTCGCCGGTGTGGAACCAGCCGCCGCCGAAGGCCTCGTCGGTGGCGCGCTCGTTCTTCAGGTAGCCCTTCATGCAGATGTTGCCGCGGAACATGATTTCGCCCACGGTCTGCTCGTCGGCCGGCACTTCCTCCATGGTGTCGGGGTTGCGCACCGAGACGCCGGCCTGCAGGTGGTAGCGCACGCCCTGGCGCGCGGTCAGCAGGGCGCGCTGTTCGTCTTCCAGGTCGTTCCAGGCGTCCTGCGGGGCGCACACGGCGGCCGGGCCGTAGACCTCGGTCAGGCCATAGACGTGGGTCAGTTCGAAGCCGATTTCCTTCATCTTGGCGATCACCGCCGGCGCGGGCGCGGCGCCGGCCACCATGGTGCGCACGGTATGGGTGATGCCGGCGCGCAGCTCGGCCGGCGCGTTGGCCAGCGCGCTTTGCACGATGGGCGCGCCGCAGTAGTGGGTCACGCCCTCGGCGCGGATCAGGTCGAACACGGTCTTGGGGTCGAACTTGCGCAGGCAGACGTTGACGCCGGCGCGCGCCGCCACGGTCCAGGCGAAGCACCAGCCGTTGCAGTGGAACAGCGGCAACGTCCACAGGTAGACCGGGTGCTTGGGCATGTCCCATTCGAGGATGTTGCTGACGGCGTTCAGGTACGCGCCGCGGTAGTGGTAGACCACGCCCTTGGGATCGCCGGTGGTACCCGAGGTGTAGTTCAGCGCGATCGCGTCCCATTCGTCGGCCGGCGGGCGCCAGTCGAAGGTGGCGGGGGCGGCGGCCAGGAAGGCCTCGTAGTCGGTGGCGCCGGGCAGGGTGGCCGGGGCGCCGTCCAGGTCGTGCACCGAGATCACTTTCAGGTGCGGGAATTCGGCGCGGGCGCGTTGCGCGACCTCGGCGTATTCGGTGTCGACGATCAGCGCGCGGGCTTCGCCGTGGCCCAGCATGAACAGCACGCTGGGCGTGTCCAGGCGGGTGTTGAGGGTGTTGAGCACGGCGCCCAGCATCGGCACGCCGAAATGCGCCTCGACCATGGCGGGGATGTTCGGCAGCATCACCGCCACCGTGTCGCCGCGCTGGATGCCGGCGGCGGCCAGCGCGCCGGCCAGGCGTTGCGCGCGTTCGTAGGTCTGGGCCCAGGTGCGGCGCACGGCGCCGTGCACCACGGCCAGGCGGTTGCCATAGACCTGCGCGGCGCGGGCGATGAAGTCGACCGGGGTCAGGGGCTCGTAGTTGGCGTCACGGCGTGCCAGGCCGTGGTCGAACATGCTGCTCATGCTTGTCTCCTGTGGGGCGCGGGGACGCCCGGATATGCTTTTGTGCGGGAAACTTGATCTGGATCGCCGGGTTTGATGCTGATGCGAATCCCGCTGCTTGCTAGAGCTTATCGGCCGCCGGAAAATGGTGTCTGTCGCCTGCATGACAGACCTTTTTCCAGGCGCCCAACCCGCAGTTTTACACGGTTCTTTCCATGTCCGACGTTTCAAACGATGTTTCCCGGACCGAGCTGGCCGCGCTGTTGCGCGGCTGCGCCTGGTTCACCGCGCTGGACGCGCCGCACCAGGATTTGGTGCTGGCCACGGCGCGCGCCGAACACGTGGCCAGCGGCGCCTGGATCGCGCGCCGCAACGCGCCGTCGGATTACTGGCTGGGGGTGCACAGCGGCCTGCTGAAGCTGGCGATCTACAACGAGTCGGGGCGCAGCTGCACGTTCTCGGGGGTGCCGCCGGGCGGCTGGTTCGGCGAGGGCAGCGTCATCAAGCGCGAGCTGCGCAAGTACGACGTGGTGGCGATCCAGCCGTCGCTGGTGCTGCTGGTGCCGGCCGCCACCTTTCATGCGCTGCTGGCGGCCAGCCTGCCGTTCTCGCATTTCGTCATCGGCCAGCTGAACGACCGCATGGGCGAGTTCATCGCCTCGATCCAGAACCATCGCCTGCTGGACGCCGATGCGCGCGTGGCGCAGTCGCTGGCGCAGTTGTTCAACCCGCAGCTGTATCCGTCCACCGACCTGACGCTGGCGATTTCACAGGAAGAATTGGGCTACCTGACGGGCCTGTCGCGCCAGCGCGTCAACCAGGCCTTGCAGACGCTGGCGGACCAGGGCGTGCTGGCGCTGTCGTACAACCAGATCAAGGTGCTGGCGCTGGATCGTCTGCGCCAGTACGGGCTGGACCAGCTCTGAACGCGCGCGCGCCTCAGGCCGCCGCGCGCGGCGGCGTAGGCGCGTTCAGGGCGTGATCCAGGGCCGCGCGCGCCAGGATGCGGGTGGAGTCCAGCGTCGGCAGCGCGCAGTTGGCGTCGTCCAGCACCAGCGGCAATTCGGTGCAGCCCAGCACCACCGCGTCGCAACCGGCGTCGCGCAGCCGCGCCACCACGCCTTGCAGCAAGGCCACCGATTCGGGCTTGAAGACGCCGTAGACCAGTTCGTCCATGATGACGCGCGCCAGCAGGTCGCGGTCGTCTGGCGCCGGGCGCACGTAGTCCAGCCCGCGCGCCCGCAGCTTGTCGGGGTAGACCGCGCTGTCGACCAGCCAGCGGGTGCCGAGCAGGCCGATGCGGCGCAGGCCGCGCGCGGCCGCCACGGCGGCGACTTCCTCGGCGATGTGCAGCCAGGGCAGGGGCGAGCGCGGCAGCACGTGGTCCAGCGCCTGGTGGATGGTGTTGTCGGGGCAGACCAGGAAATCCGCGCCGGCGAGCGCCAACCGGTTCGCGGAGGTCAGCATCAGCGCGCCCACGCCGGCCAGGTCATTGCGTTCCAGGCAAGCGACGTAGTCCGCCAGCGACAGGCTGTGCAACGACACCTCGGGGTGCGCGTGCGGCCCCAGGCGTTGGGCGCCCTCGGCGCAGATCGTGCGGTAGCAGAGCGCGGCGCCTTCCGCCGAGCAGGCGACGATGCCGATGTGCAGGGGCGGACGGGCGGGCATGCGGACTCCGTGGCGGCCGGGTCAGGCGGCGGGTTTGGACAAGGCCCGCGCATGGCGGGCGATCTGGCGGAATTGTTCGGCCATGGCGTCCTGCTGCGCTTGCGGCAGTTGCGACAGGAACAATTCGTCGATGGCCGGGCCGTAGACCTTCCACATCTTGCGCCGCAGCGCCAGGCCGTCCGGCGTGATGCGGGCATAGGTGGCGCGGCGGTCCTCGTCGGAACGGAAGCGCTCGACCAGTCCGGCGGCCTCGATGCGGTCCATCAGGCGCGTCAGGTTGTAGCGCGCGATGACCATGCGCTCGGCCACCTCGAACATGCGCGCGGTGCCTTGCGGCGCGCGCTCCAGCGCCCACAGCGCGTCATACCACGCCAGCGGCGGCAGGCCGGCGGCGGACAGTCGTTTCTCGATCTCTTCCACCACCAGCGCATGCGCGGTCAGGAAGAGGCTCCACGCGTCGGGCTTGCCCGTGGCCATGCGGTCGCTTCCTTTTGTCTAGAGATTTCGCAGCCCGGATTGTAGAGGCCCGGACCGCCGCTGGCAGGGTGGAAATCACCGCATGCCGGTTCTTTATACCCTGCCAGGTTCGGGTAGAAAGCACCGGCCTTGTTTCAAGTTGCTGATTTTCCTGGTTTTTTCCCTGGCACGAATTTCGCATGGGAGGGCATACCCCACAACGCAACACAGGAGGGTGTTCCCATCATGGGCCCGTATCGAAGGTTATGGTTCGCGTTGATCGCCGTGTTGGCGGTCACGTTCGCATTGCTCGGCTTCTATGGCGGTGAAGTCTACCGACAGGCGCCGCCCATTCCAGAGGAGGTCGCCAGCGCCGACGGCACGCGCCTGTTCGGCCGCGACGACATTCTCGATGGCCAGACCGCCTGGCAGTCCATCGGCGGCATGCAGCTGGGCTCGATCTGGGGCCATGGCGCCTACCAGGCGCCCGACTGGACCGCCGATTGGCTGCACCGCGAGCTGATGGCCTGGCTCGATCTGGCGGCGCGCGATGCGCACGGCCGCGACTACGGCCAGCTCGACGCGCCGGCCCAGGCCGCGCTGCGCGAGCAGCTCAAGGCCGAGTACCGCGCCAACCGCGCGGACGCGGCCGGCGGCAAGCTCACGCTCAGCCCGCGCCGGGCGCAGGCCGTGGCGCAGACCGAGGCCTACTACGACCAGTTGTTCTCGGACGCGCCGGCGCTGCATCGCAGCCGCGAAAACTACGCCATGAAGGAGAACACCCTGCCGGACGCCAACCGTCGCCGGCAGATGACGCACTTCTTCTTCTGGACCGCCTGGGCCGCCGCCACCGAGCGCGAGGGCACCTCGGTCACCTACACCAACAACTGGCCGCACGAACCGCTGATCGGCAACCACCCCAGCAGTGAAAACGTGATGTGGTCGATCATCAGCGTGGTGGTGCTGCTGGCCGGCATCGGCCTGCTGATCTGGGCCTGGGCCTTCCTGCGCGGCAAGGAAGAGGACGAGCCGCCGGCCCCCGCGCGCGACCCGCTCACCACCTTCGCGCTCACGCCCTCGCAGCGGGCGCTGGGCAAATACCTGTTCCTGGTGGTGGCGCTGTTCGGCTTTCAGGTGCTGCTGGGCGGCTTCACCGCGCACTACACGGTCGAGGGGCAGAAGTTCTATGGCATCGACCTGTCGCAGTGGTTCCCTTATTCGCTGGTGCGCACCTGGCACATCCAGAGCGCGTTGTTCTGGATCGCCACCGGCTTCCTGGCCGCTGGCCTGTTCCTGGCGCCGCTGATCAATGGCGGGCGCGATCCAAAGTACCAGAAGGCCGGGGTCGACATCCTGTTCTGGGCGCTGGTGCTGGTGGTGGTCGGTTCGTTCGCCGGCAACTACCTGGCGATCGCGCAGATCATGCCGCCGGACCTGAATTTCTGGCTGGGCCACCAGGGTTATGAATACGTCGACCTGGGCCGCTTGTGGCAGATCGGCAAGTTCGCCGGCATCTGCTTCTGGCTGGTGCTGATGCTGCGCGGCATCGTGCCGGCGCTGCGCACGCCGGGCGGCGACAAGAACCTGCTGGCGCTGCTGACCGCGTCGGTCGGCGCCATCGGGCTGTTCTACGGCGCCGGCTTCTTCTACGGCGAGCGCACCCACCTGACCGTGATGGAGTACTGGCGCTGGTGGATCGTGCACCTGTGGGTCGAAGGCTTCTTCGAAGTGTTCGCCACCACCGCGCTGGCCTTCATCTTCTCGACGCTGGGCCTGGTGTCGCGCCGCATGGCCACCACCGCCAGCCTGGCCTCGGCCTCGCTGTTCATGTTGGGCGGCATTCCCGGCACCTTCCACCACCTGTACTTCGCCGGCACCACCACGCCGGTGATGGCGGTGGGCGCCAGCTTCTCGGCGCTGGAAGTGGTGCCGCTGATCGTGCTGGGCCACGAAGCCTGGGAGAACTGGCGCCTGAAGACGCGCGCGCCGTGGATGGAAAACCTGAAGTGGCCGCTGATGTGCTTCGTGGCGGTGGCCTTCTGGAACATGCTGGGCGCGGGCGTGTTCGGCTTCATGATCAACCCGCCGGTGTCGCTGTACTACATCCAGGGCCTGAACACCACGCCGGTGCACGCGCACGCCGCGCTGTTCGGGGTCTACGGCTTCCTGGCGCTGGGCTTCACGCTGCTGGTGCTGCGCTACATCCGGCCGCAGTACGCGCTCAGCCCCGGCCTGATGAAGCTGGCCTTCTGGGGCCTGAACCTGGGCCTGGCGCTGATGATCTTCACCAGCCTGCTGCCGATCGGCCTGATCCAGTTCCATGCCAGCGTCAGCGAAGGCATGTGGTACGCGCGCAGCGAGGCCTTCATGCAGCAGGACATCCTCAAGACCCTGCGCTGGGGCCGCACCTTCGGCGACGTGGTGTTCCTGCTGGGGGCGCTGGCGATGGTGGTGCAGGTCATCCTGGGCCTGCTCAGCGGCAAACCCGCCGCGGCCGAGCCGGTGCTGCGGGCCGAGCCCGCGCGCCGCTAGCTTGCGGGTCCGGCGTGGATGCGCGTGGCAGGCGCATCCACGGGGCGGCGGCCTGCTGTTTGCGCCCGGTCCATTGCGCTCATTGCGCCAGCGCAAAGAGGACCAGGCCGGGCGGCGTTCCAATGACAGCGTATCCCGGGGCATCGTGACCCCGGGCGCAACCGGAGCGCCATCCATGCGCCGCCCGCTGGCCGCTGTCTTCCTGGTCCTGTTGACCGCCTGCGGGCCCGCCGAGCGGGCCCGTTCCCTTTCCCCCGACGTGTCGCGGCTGCCGCCGGGGCAGGTAGCCTACCTGCCGCCGGGCGAGACGCTGCGCAACGGCTATCCGGTGTCGCCGGCGCCGCTGCGCGCGGAGCTGGCGCGCGGCGTCGTCATCATGACGCGCCAGGTCAGCCAGGCCGAGTATGCGGCCTGTGTCCGCGCCGGCGCCTGCAAGCCGCTGGATCCCGGCTTCCGGGACCTGGATGCGCCGGACCTGCCCGCGATCGGCCTGAGCTGGAGCGACGCCTCGGCCTACGCCGCCTGGCTGTCGGACCGCAGCGGGCAGCGCTGGCGCCTGCCGACGTATGCCGAATGGGTCTATGCGGCCGGCGAGGCCTACCGCGAGGAAACGCCGCTGCCCGCCTCGGACGCCGATCCGGCGCAGCGCTGGCTGGCCGAGTACGACGCGCAGACCCGCCGCGGCCAGGAAGCCACCGAGGTGCGCCCGTTCGGCGCCTATGGCACCAATGCCACCGGGCTGATGGACATGGCGGGCAGCGTGTGGGAATGGACCGATGACTGCTACACGCGGCGCATCCTGGCGCTCACGCAGGGCGGCGAGGCCGTGACAGCCGGCCCTGACGACGGCGCCGACCGCAACTGCGGCATCCGCGTCGCGGCGGGGCGGCACATCGCCTATCTGCCCGACTTCATCCGCGACCCCAAGGGCGGCGCCTGCTCGGTCGGCGTGCCGCCGGCCAACCTGGGGCTGAGGCTGGTGCGGGAGGACGGCCCGGCCTGAGGCGGCGGCCCGTCGATACAGGATGTGCAGCCCGCACAGGTCGGCGCCGCCGCGTGCGCGCCCACCCGCGCCAGCGCGGCGGGCGAGCGCAGCACGATGCGCTTGCGGCCGCTGTCGACGATGCCGCGCTGTTTCCAGCCGCTGAGCAGGCGGCTGACGGTGTGCAGGGTGGTGCCGGTCATCTCGGCGATGTCCTGGCGCGTGATGGGAAAGGCGATGCCGATGCCGTCGGCCGTGGGTTCGCCGGCACTGTCCACCAGCCGCAGGATGGCGCGGGCCACGCGCTGCTCGACCTCGTCGTTGGACAGTTCCTGGATGCGCAGGTGCGCGTCCTGCAGCCGCCGGCCCATGGTCTGCAGGGCCTGCGCGGCCAGCTGCGGGTGGTGATTGGTGAAATGCTCCCAGAGCGCATCGGGCCAGGCCAGGCAGACGCTTTCCTGCACCGCCAGCACGGTGGCGGGATAACGCGGCTGGCGCATGGCGCACGCCAGGCCGAAAAGATCGCCGGGATTGACGTAGCGCACCACCACCTGGCCGCCTTCGGGCGTGACCTGCGCCACTTTCAGGCAGCCGCTGAGCAGCACGAAGAAATGCGCGGCGCTGGCGCCCTGGTGGTAGACCACGGCGCCAACTTCGAGCCGGCAGGGCTGCGCGCCGCGCAGCGCGGATTCCAGCTGCGCATCGGACAAGGGCTTGAAGAGATCCAGATTGCGCAGCAGGGCATGACAAAGGGGCGACGGCATCACGGGCTCCTGGCATGGGGGGATTGCGCTTTCATGGTGGCACCGCCACCCGGCCGAGGCAATGCGCGCGCGGCGCCAGGCTGGCGCCGAGTTTGCGCTACAGCAAAGAACGGGAAGGGCATGCGCCATTCAATAGGGTTGCCGACCTACACGGCAGTTGAAAACCCGATAAGGAGCTGGACATGAACGCATTACGGCCCACTTTGCTGGCGGCGGCGCTGGCTTTTACGATGGCCGCCGGGACCGCCTGGGCGCAGGACGCCGACAAGCTGCCCCATACCAAGGTCACGCTGGTCGCTCCGCCCCAGGTGCATCCGCACGAGCAGGCGACCAAGTCGGGCCCCAAAGTCGTCGAATTCACCATGACCATCGAGGAAAAGAAGATGGTGATCGACGACAAGGGCACGACGCTGCAGGCCATGACGTTCAACGGCTCCATGCCCGGCCCCACGCTGGTGGTGCACGAGGGCGACTACGTCCAGCTGACGCTGGTCAACCCGGCCACCAACGCCATGCCGCACAACGTCGACTTCCACGGCGCCACCGGCGCGCTGGGCGGCGCCAAGCTCACCAACGTCAACCCTGGCGAGCAGGCCACGCTGCGCTTCAAGGCCGACCGCAGCGGCACCTTCGTCTACCACTGCGCGCCCGAAGGCATGGTGCCCTGGCACGTGGTGTCGGGCATGAGCGGCACGCTGATGGTGCTGCCGCGAGACGGCCTGAAGGATCCGCAGGGCAAGCCGCTGCATTACGACCGCGCCTACACCATCGGCGAGTTCGACCTGTACATCCCCAAGGGCCCGGACGGCAAGTACAAGGACTACGCCACGCTGGCCGAAAGCTATGGCGACACGGTGCAGGTGATGCGCACGCTGACGCCGTCGCACATCGTCTTCAATGGCAAGGTCGGCGCGCTGACCGGCGCCAACGCGCTCACCGCCAAGGTCGGCGAGACCGTGCTGCTGATCCACTCGCAGGCCAATCGCGACACCCGCCCGCACCTGATCGGCGGCCATGGCGACTGGGTCTGGGAGACCGGCAAGTTCGCCAACCCGCCGCAGCGCGACCTGGAAACCTGGTTCATCCGCGGCGGGTCGGCCGGCGCCGCGCTCTACACCTTCAAGCAGCCTGGCGTGTATGCCTACCTGAACCACAACCTGATCGAGGCCTTCGAACTGGGCGCGGCCGGCCACATCAAGGTCGAGGGCAAGTGGAACGACGACCTGATGAAGCAGATCAAGGCGCCCGCGCCGATTCTGCGCTGACCAGGAGCCCGCCATGTCCCTCGCAATCAGATTGGCACTGGCGGCCGGCCTGGCCGTGGGCGGGTTCGCCCATGCCGCGGCCGACGCGCCGGCGCAGCTCGACCCGGCCGGTGAAAAGCTGTACCGCTCGGCCTGTGTGGTATGCCACGCCAGCGGCGTGGCCAACGCGCCCAAGCTGGGCGACAAGCAGGCCTGGGCGCCGTTCCTGGCGCAGGGCGCCGACGCGCTGCTGGCCACGGTGCTCAAGGGCAAGGGCGCCATGCCGCCGCGCGGCGGCACCGCCGCCGACGAGGCCACGCTGCGCGCCGCCGTGGCGTACATGATGGACGCCGCGCGCTAGGCGCGGACAGGAGCCCGGCCGCGATGGCCGGGCCGCTTCCTTCCTTCCTTCCTTCCTTCCCGCCTCGCCGTTGTCCCGCCCGCAGGTTGGCGCGGCCGCCTCCAAGGTTCCCGCCGTCGGGCCTGGTCCCGTGGGTGCCGCCCATTCGCTCAAATAGTTGCACTTGCAATTGTTCAAAAACCTCCATACGATTGCAATTGCACATTATGCAAATGCAATTCACGATGTGAAACGATGGCGCCGACCTTTCGTGTCCGGGCGCCGCTTGCGCACCACAAGGAGGATGCCCATGGAACCCGAGATCGACTGCGTCGACATCGACCCCGAAGAAACCAGCGAGTGGCTGGACGCGATGCAGGCTGTGCTGGCGCACGAAGGCCTGCCGCGCACGCATTACCTGCTGGACCGCCTGATCGACCAGGACCGCGCCCGCAGCGGCGGCTATGCCGCGGCCGGCGTCACGCCCTACGTCAACACGATCGGCCTGCCGGCCCAGGCGCCGTTCCCCGGCGACACCCGCATCGAGGCGCGGCTGGACGCCTATCTGCGCTGGAACGCCATGGCCATGGTGCTGCGCGCCGGCAAGCATTCCGGCGTGGGCGGGCACATCGCCACCTATGCCTCGGCCACCACCCTGTACGAAACCGGCTACCGCCATTTCTTCCGCGCCGCCACGCCGGACTACCTGGGCGACATGCTCTACATCCAGGGCCATTCGGCGCCCGGCATCTACGCCCGCGCCTACCTGGAAGGGCGCCTGTCCGAAGCGGAGCTGGACCGCTTCCGTCGCGAAATCGGCGGCGGCGGGCTGGCGTCGTATCCGCATCCGCGCACCATGCCCGGCTTCTGGCAGTTCCCGACCGTGTCGATGGGCCTGGGGCCGCTGATGGCGGCCTACCAGGCGCGCTACATGCGCTACCTGGAAGACCGCGGCCTGATCGCGGCGCAGGACCGGCGCGTGTGGGGCTTCCTGGGCGACGGCGAGCAGGACCAGCCCGAGACGCTGGCGGCAGTCGCCATGGCCGGCCGCGAAAAACTCGACAACCTGATCTTCGTGGTCAACTGCAACCTGCAGCGCCTGGACGGCCCGGTGCGCGGCAACGCCAAGATCATCCAGGAACTGGAAAGCGTCTATCGCGGCGCCGGCTGGAACGTCATCAAGGTGATCTGGGGCGGCGGCTGGGACGCGCTGCTGGCGCAGGACCACGACGGCCGCCTGCGGCGCCGCATGATGGAATGCGTGGACGGCGAATACCAGGTGTTCAAGGCGCGCGGCGGCGCCTACGTGCGCGAACATTTCTTCGGCGCCGACCCGGTGCTGCTCGAGCGCGTGGCGCACCTGACCGACGACGAGATCGGCGCGCTCAACCGCGGCGGCCACGACCCGGTCAAGATGCACGCGGCCTACGCCGCGGCCCTGGCGCATCGCGGCCAGCCCACGGTGATCCTGGCCAAGACCGTCAAGGGCTACGGCATGGGCGCGGCCGGCGAAGCCGCCAACACCAACCACCAGCAGAAGAAGATGGCCGACCCGGCGGTGCGCGCGTACCGCGATCGCTTCGACCTGCCGGTGCCGGACGAGCGCCTGGCGGACATTCCGTACCTCAAGCCGGAACCCGGCAGCCCGGAACAGGCCTACCTGGAAGCCGCCACCCGGCGCGCCGGCGGCCACCTGCCGCTGCGTCCGGCCGGCCCGGGCCCGCAGGCCACGCCCGCGCTGGAAGCCTTCGCCGCGCACCTGAAGGGCAGCGACGGCCGCGAATTCTCCACCACCATGGCGTTCGTGCGCATCCTGGCGCAGTTGCTCAAGGATCCGCAGATCGGCGCGCGCGTGGTGCCCATCGTGCCCGATGAATCGCGCACCTTCGGCATGGACGGCATGTTCCGCCAGGTCGGCATCTACTCGCACGTGGGCCAGCTGTACACGCCGCAGGACGCCGACCAGCTCAGCGTCTACCGCGAGGACCGGCGCGGCCAGATCCTGCAGGAAGGCATCAATGAATCGGGCGCCATGGCTTCATGGATCGCCGCCGCCACCGCCCACAGCACCCATGGCGTGGCCACGATCCCGTTCTACATCTTCTATTCGATGTTCGGTTTCCAGCGCGTGGGCGACCTGGCCTGGGCGGCGGGCGACATCCGCGCGCGCGGCTTCCTGCTGGGCGCGACTTCGGGCCGCACCACGCTGGAAGGCGAGGGCCTGCAGCATGACGACGGCCACAGCCACGTGCTGGCCTCGGTGATCCCGTCGTGCATCGCCTACGACCCGGCCTACGCCTACGAGATCGCCGTGATCGTGCAGGACGGCATGCGCCGCATGTACCAGGAGCAGGAAGACGTCTTCTACTACCTGACGCTGATCAACGAGAAGACCGCCCATCCGCCGATGCCGGAAGGCGCCGAGGCCGGCATCCTGAAGGGCATGTACCGCCTGCGCGAGGGCGCTCCGGGCGAGGTCCGCGCGCAACTGCTGGGCAGCGGCGCCATCCTGGGCGAGACCCTGGCCGCCGCCGACTTGCTGCAACAGGACTTCGGCGTGGCGGCCGACGTCTGGAGCGTCACCAGCTATTCCGAGCTGCGCCGCGACGGCCAGGAGACCGAGCGCTGGAACCGCCTGCATCCGCTGGACGCGGCGCGCCAGGGGTTCGTCGAAACGCGCCTGGCCGACACCTCGGGGCCCGTGATCGCGGCCACCGACTACATGAAGACGGTGGCCGAGCAGATCCGTCCTTTCGTGGGGCGCCGCTACGTGACGCTGGGCACCGACGGCTTCGGCCGTTCGGATACGCGCCAGGCGCTGCGGGCGTTCTTTGAAGTGGACCGGCACCACATCGCGCTGGCCACGCTCAAGGCGCTGGCCGACGACGGCGTGCTGCCGGCGGAGCGGGCGGCCGAGGCGATCCGGCGCTACGGGCTGGATCCGGAGGCGGTGTCGGCGGCCTTGCCGTAGGGCGCGCGGGCGGCCGGGCCGCGACGCCGGCATCCTGTCACCGGGGCGCGCCGGCGCGGTGACGGGCCGCTGGTCCGGATCCGCGCCGGATCTCCGACGGTGTGACCGGGCCGGGGCTGGGGGCATGGCGGCCGACGGGGCCGCACTGGTGCAAAATAGCGCTTCTCCCGACAGTGAAATGCGTCCCGGCAGCGGGACGGCGAAGGAAACACCATGGCATTCGATTTCGACCTGTTTGTGATCGGCGCGGGCTCCGGCGGCGTGCGCGCGGCCCGCTTCGCGGCCGGTTTCGGCGCCCGCGTGGCGGTGGCCGAAAGCCGCTACCTGGGCGGCACCTGCGTCAACGTGGGCTGCGTGCCCAAGAAGCTGCTGGTCTACGGCGCCCACTACAGCGAAGACTTCGAACAGGCCCACGGCTTTGGCTGGAACGCCGGCCAGCCCAGCTTCGACTGGCCCACGCTGATCGCCAACAAGAACCGCGAGATCGAGCGTCTTAACGGCATTTACCGCAACTTGCTTGTCAATAGCGGCGTGACGCTGCTCGAAGCCCACGCCCGCATCAAGGACCCGCACACCGTCGAGGTCGACGGCAAGTCCTATACCGCCGCCAACATCCTGGTGGCCACCGGCGGCTGGCCCCAGGTGCCGGACATTCCCGGCAAGGAACACGCCATCACCTCGAACGAGGCCTTCTTCCTGAAGACGCTGCCGCGCCGGGTGCTGGTGGTGGGCGGCGGCTACATCGCGGTCGAGTTCGCCTCGATCTTCAACGGCATGGGCGCGCAGACCACCCAGGTCTACCGCGGTCCGCTGTTCCTGCGCGGCTTCGACCAGGCGGTGCGCGAGCACCTGCGCGACGAACTCGCCAAGAAGGGCATCGACCTGAAGTTCAACGCCGAGGTGGCGCGCATCGACAAGCGCGCCGACGGCACCCTGGCCGCCACGCTCAAGGACGGCGGCGTGATCGAGGCCGATTGCGTGTTCTACGCCACCGGCCGCCGGCCGATGCTGGACAACCTGGGCCTGGAGAACACCGGCGTCAAGCTCGACGACAAGGGCTTCATCGCGGTGGACGACGAATACCGCACCAGCGAATCCTCGATCCTGGCGATCGGCGACGTCATTGGCCGCGTGCCGTTGACGCCGGTGGCGCTGGCCGAGGGCATGGCGGTGGCGCGCCGCCTGTTCCGCCCGGAGGAATACCGCAAGGTCGACTACAAGCTGATCCCCACCGCCGTGTTCAGCCTGCCCAACATCGGCACCGTCGGCATGACCACCGAAGAGGTGCGCGCCGCCGGCCATCCGGTCAAGCTGTTCGAAAGCCGCTTCCGTCCCATGAAGCTGACGCTGACCGAATCGCAGGAAAAGACCCTGATGAAGCTGATCGTCGACGCCGACACCGACAAGGTGCTGGGCGTGCACATGGTCGGCCCTGACGCCGGCGAGATCGTGCAGGGCATCGCCATCGCGCTCAAGGCAGGCGCCACCAAGCGCGTGTTCGACGACACCATCGGCATCCACCCCACCGCCGCCGAGGAATTCGTGACGCTGCGCACGCCGGTCGCGAATTGACGCCGTCGCCGGTCCCCGGGGCCGGCATCCTTTGACGGCCAGCACAGCCGCGCCAGGCGGCCCGGCGCGGCCGCGCCGGCTACAGCCGCTCGATCATCGCGCGCGCCGCCGCCGGCGCGCGCTCCTTGGCGCCATTGATGAAGAAGGCGAAGACGTCGCGCGGGCGCGTCGCGCCCGACGGCTTGCGCGTGCCCACCCGTGGCAGGTCGTCCGGATCGGCGCCGCGCGCCCAGGTGCGCAGGCGGTCGGCCCAGGCGTCCAGCACCTTGGGCGCATAGCCGGCCTTGAAGGCGGTGCTGGCGCGCATCAGCCGCGCATAGATGAAATCGCCGGTGGCATCGGCCAGCGAGGGGTAGTCTTCGCTGTCGGTGTAGACCGTGGCCACGGCGTGGCGGCGCGCCAGGGCCAAGTATTCTTCGCAGGCGAAGCTGGCGTGGCGCACGTCCATCACGTGGCGCAGCGGCAGCCCGTCCACCGCGTCCGGCAACAGCGCCAGGAAGGCGCCGAAGTCGTCGGCGTTGAACACCTTGGTGGGCGCGAACTGCCACACGATCGGCCCCAGCTTGGGGCCCAGCTCGGCGATGCCGCCGTGCACGAAGCGATGCACCGATTCCCCGGCGCCGGCCAGTTCGCGTCGGTTGGTGGCATAGCGCGAGGCCTTGAGCGAGAACACGAAATCATCTGGCGTCTCGTTGCGCCACTTGGCGAAGGTGGCCGGCTTCTGGCTGCTGTAGTAGGTGCCGTTGACCTCGATGGCGGTGAGCTGGCGGCTGGCGTATTCGAGTTCGCGCGCGTGCGGCAGGTCGTCGGGGTAGAAGGCGCCGCGCCAGGGCGCGTAGGTCCAGCCGCCCACGCCGACGCGGATGGCGCCGGCACGGCCGGCGCCGGGCGTGGCGGGTGATGATCGTGGTGGCATGCGTGGATCCTCCCGGGGCTTGCGGCCTTAGGGCCTGTTCACACTAAAAGGAGCCTCGCACAGGCCGGTAATCGGGCGCCAGGCTAGGCGCGGTCGCCGCCGCGTGGCTGTGCCACGCAAGGTGAGCGCAACGACGCCTGGCGCCCGATTACCGGCCTGCCCGAAGGGTGAGTACCCAAATGAGCGCCTCTCAGCGTTGCGAATGCTCGCCGGGGACCTGCCACGACTGCGCTTCGCGCCTTGATAGTCACTCATTTGGGTACTCATGCGAGGCTCCTTTTAGTGTGAGCAGGCCCTAGCCGATCACTGTATACCTCGCGGCCGCCGCGGCCCATCCGGCGACATTTAATCGCCGCCGGTGTGTTGTTTCCAGGCCGCCACGCCGCGCGAAAAAATCCGCTGTTCCGATACAGATTTCAGATAACGTGGCTGTTCATCTTCCCACTACCGACCGGCCCGCGCCGGCGCATCATGCCTGACATCGCCAATCTCCTGACGTTCGCCCTGGTCGCCCTGGGCATGGTGCTCACGCCCGGGCCCAACATGATCTACCTGGTGTCCCGCTCGATTTCGCAGGGGCCCAAGGCGGGGCTGATCTCGTTGTCCGGCGTGGCGGTGGGCTTCATCTTCTACGTGCTGTGCGCGGCATTCGGCCTGACGGTGCTGCTGATGTCGGTGCCGTACGCCTACGACGCGCTGCGCTTCGGCGGCGCGCTCTATCTGCTGTACCTGGCCTGGCAGGCGGTGCGCCCGGGCGGGCGTTCGCCGTTCCAGGTGCGCGAGCTGCCGGCCAGCAGCCCGCGCACGCTGTTCACGATGGGGCTTTTGACCAACCTGCTCAATCCCAAGATCGCCGTGCTGTACGTGTCGCTGCTGCCGCAGTTCATCCAGCCCGACCATGGCAGCGTGTTCAGCCAGTCGATCGCGCTGGGATTGACGCAGGTTGCCATCAGCCTGTCGGTCAACGCCGTCATCGCGATCATGGCGGGTTCGATCGCCGGCTTCCTGGCCGGCCGGCCGCTGTGGATCGCGATCCAGCGCTGGCTGATGGGCACGGTGCTGGCCGGCCTGGCGCTGCGCATGGCGCTCGATTCGCGCCGCTGAGATTCAGCGTTTCAGTGGCGCAGCGCCGCCGCCAGCTTGCCCAATTGCCTGACCAGCGCCGGGTAGCGGTCGGCGCTGGTGTTGCCGTAGCCGATCACCAGGCCGTTGTCCTGCGGCTGCGGCGTGATGGCGAAAGTCGACAGCGCGTTCGGATTCATGCCCAGCCGGCGCGCCTGCTCGACGACGGCGCGGTCGGGCACATCGGGCGGCAGCCGCACCGTTAGGTGCAGGCCGCTGTGGCCGCCCAGCACTTCATGGTCGATGCCCAGGTGTTGCGCCAGCGCCTCGCGCAGCGCCGCCTGGCGCTCGCGGTACAGCCGCCGCATGCGGCCCAGGTGACGCGAGAACTGGCCGTTTTCGATGAAGGCGGCCATCGTCAGCTGTTCCAGCCGATGCCCGCCGCGCAGCATTTCCACGATCGAAGGCATGGCCGGCCCGGCGATCGCCTGCGGCAGCACCAGGAAGCCCAGCCGCAGCGCCGGGAACATGGTCTTGCTGAACGTGCCCACGTACAGCACCGGCGCGTCGGGCAGCAGGCCCTGCATCGCGGCGATCGGCTCGCCCTGGTGGCGGAATTCGCTGTCGTAGTCGTCCTCGATGATCCAGGCGCCGGCGCGGCGCGCCCGTTCCAGCAGGTCGAGCCGGCGCGCCAGCGACAGCACGGCGCCGGTCGGGTACTGGTGCGTGGGCGTGGCCTGGATCAGGCGCGGCGGCCGGGTGCGCCAGTCGTCCTCGCTGATGGCCAGGCCGTCTGCGTCGACCCGCATCGCCACCACGTTCAGGTCGCCCGCGTGGAAGGCCGACTTCGCGCCGCGGTAGCCGGGTTCCTCCAGCCAGGCGGTGTCGCCGGGATTGGTCAGCAGTTGCACGCACAGTGCCAGCGCGCCCTGGGCGCCTTCCGTGATGACGATGCGCGAGGCATCGCAATTGACCCCGCGCGACACCCGCAGGTACTGGGCGATGGCTTCGCGCAGCGCGGGTTCGCCCACCGGCGGGCCGTAGCCCAGCGTGGCGGCGGGCGCCGCCTGCAGCGCCCGGTCCTGGGCCCGGCGCCACGCGCTGATGGGAAACTGGGTCAGCGCGGGGGTGCCGGGCGTGAGCGGCAGCGAGCCATCGTTGGGGGCGCGCGTCGCGATGATGCGCGACAGGCGGGCGGCGGTGCGAAAGACGGGCGCCTCGGGCCGGGACGCCTGTCCCGCGGCCGGCCCGGGGGCCGGTCTGGCCGCCTGCTCGGCGGCGCGCCGGGTGGCCTGCTTCGCCGCGCTGGCGGCGGCGGCCGACAGCGGCGCCACGCGCGTGCCCTGGCGGTCGGCGATGACGTAGCCTTCGGCGGTCAACTGTTCGTAGGCGATCAGCACGGTGTTGCGCGAGATGCGCAGTTCGTCGGCCAGCACGCGCGAGGCCGGCAGCTTGCCGCCCGCCGGCAACTGGCCCGCCAGGATGGCCTGCTTGAGCCGCTGGATCAGCTGGCGCTGGCGCGGCAGGGCGCCCGGGCCGCGCGCCAGCGGGCTGGAGAGCAGGGCGGCGGGTTCTGTCATGGCTCTATTAAATTTACGGACCGTGGTGCTTTTTATCATGCCACGGTTTGGCTATCGTGAGAGCGTGCCAGGGTCCGCCGTGACGGAAATTCCCCTGGCGGGCGTCCGCCATTGGCGGCGGCGTTCCCCCAACCTGGAGAGGCCTCGCAGCATGCAACCGCGCGTCAATGCATATCAACAACCCATCGGCCCTGACCTGTCCGGCTGGACGCCGCGCCCGCGTCCGCCGGTGGCGCCGGCGCAGGGCCGCTACTGCCGCCTGGAGCCGCTGTCGGCCGAACGCCACGCGGCGGACCTGCACGCCGCCTTCAGCCAGGCGCCCGATGGCCGCGACTGGACCTACATGAGCGTCGGCCCCTTCGCCGACGCGGCCGCCTACCGCCAGTTCGCCGAGCAGGCGCAGGCCCATGCCGCCAGCGATCCCATGCACCATGCGGTCATCGACCTGGCCAGCGGCCGCGCGATCGGCTCGTTGTCGCTGATGCGCATCGACCCCGCCAACGGCGTCATCGAGGTCGGTTTCGTGGCGTTCTCGCCGCTGCTCAAGCGCACCCGCATCGCCACCGAGGCGCAGTTCCTGCTGATGCGCCGCGCCTTCGACGAGCTGGGCTACCGTCGCTATGAATGGAAGTGCGACAGCCTGAACGCGCCGTCGCGCGCCGCCGCGGCCCGCCTGGGCTTCCAGTTCGAAGGCATCTTCCGCCAGGCCACCGTCTACAAGGGCCGCAGCCGCGACACCGCCTGGTTCTCGATCATCGACAGCGAATGGCCGGCCCTGCGCGCGGCCTACGAGAGCTGGTTGAGCCCCGACAATTTCGACGCCGAGGGCAACCAGCGCCAGGGCCTGGCGGAGCTGATCGCCCGGGAAAAGGCCGCGTGCGCCTGATCCCGGTTGCGTTGGCGCTGTTCTGGGGCCTGAACTGGCCGGCGGTCAAGATCGTGTTGTCGATCTGCCCGCCGTTCACCCTGCGCCTGCTGGGGCTGGGCAGCGGCGCCTTGCTGCTGCTGGCGCTGGCGCGCATGAAAAGGCTGGCGCTGCTGCCGCCGCGCGCCTCGTGGCCGGGCATCGTGGTCGGCGGCATCCTGGCTGTCGCGGTGTTCAACCTGGCGGTGGCCTGGGCCCAGCTCAGCACCAGCACGTCGCGCGCCGCCGTGCTCACGTTCACCATGCCGATGATGTCGGCATTGCTGGCCTGGGCGGTGCTGGGCGAACGGCTGGACCGCCGCCGCGGCCTGGCCTTGCTGCTGGGCGCCGCCGGCGTGGCGGTGCTGGCCTGGCCGGTGCTGCGCGCCATCTTTGCCGATCATGACCTGGCCGCCGCGCGCGGCCTGGTGTTCCCGCTCACCGCCGCCTTCGGGTGGGCCGCCGGCACGGTCTACCTGAAGCGCTGGCCGGTGATGGGGCATCGCATCGTGGTGACGGCCTGGCAGCTGGCGGTGGGCGCGGCCTGCGCGCTGGGTGGCGTACTGCTGGCGGGCGAAGCCTTTCCGACGCAGGGCTGGAGCCCGCGCGTGGCGGGTGCGCTGGCGTTCCACATCGTGCTTGGCACGGCCGTGGCGTACTGGCTGTGGTTCGTGCTGAGCGAACGGGTCAGCGCGACGGTGGCGGCCTTGACCACGTTGATGGTGCCGGTGGTCGGGGTGCTGGGCGCGATGGCGCTGGTGGGGGACCGCCCCGATGCCGCCGACTGGTGGGGCTTCGCGCTGGTGCTGGCGGGCGCGGCGTTGATCGTGTTGAACCTGGGCGGCGGGCGCCGGGCCTGAGGGCCGGCGCATCGATCCGCGCTTCGGCCCGGGCATGCCCCGGACCACAACCGGCGCACCGGCCGGCGTGCCAGCCCGCGCGCCGATCCGCGCAATTCAGGCGCGCTTGCCGCGCCGCAGCTTCTCGCGCAGCAGACCGGCGCCGCTCACCAGCGAGATGCCGGCCAGCACCATCAGCGCGCCGACGACGAAGGCCCCGTCCAGCGGCTCGTCCAGGATCAGCACGCCGAACGACACCCCGAACAGCGGCGTCATGAACGACAGGATCGACAGGCGCGAGGCCAGGTAGCGCCGCAGCAGCCAGAACCACGCCAGGTAGCTCGACAGCGCCACCACCACCGACTGGAACGCCACGCTCAGCATGGCCGCAGGCGTGTAGCGGATGCCGGCGTTGCCGGTGGCCGCCGCATAGACCAGCAGCACCAGCGCGGCGATCGCCATCTGGTAGAACAGGGTCTTGGAAGGCGCCGCTTCCGACAGCGCGGTGCGGCGGATCGCGACCGTGGTGGCGCCCCACAGCAGCCCGCCCAGCAGCCCGAGCGCGTCGCCCAGCAGCATGTTGCTGGCGGCGTTGGCCGCTTGCGGCTGGCCGTTGCCCAGGAAGGCCACGGCGATGCCGCCAAAGGCCACCGCCACGCCCAGCCATTGCAGCGGCGCCATGCGTTCCTCGGGAACGCGCCAATGCAGGCCCAGCGCCGTGAAGATCGGCGCGGTGTACAGGAACACCGACATGTGCGAGGCGGTGGTGTAGACCAGCCCCTGCGCGATCGCCAGGAACTCGAAGCCGAACAGCAGGCCCACCAGCACGCCGGCGCCCAGCGTGCCGTCGCGCAGCGCGCGCGAACCTTCGGCGCGCCACACCACCGCGCCCAGCACCAGCGCGGCGAAGGCCGAGCGCAGGCCGACCTGCATGATGGGCGAGATGTCGGCCGCCACCAGCTTGATGGCGATCTGCTGGAAACCCCAGCACACGCACAACAGCAGCATCACGCTGGTGGCCAGCGTGTCCAACGCCCGGCGGGAAGGGGCCATGGCGGCGGCGACGGCGCTCATGGCAGTTCGGCCGGGTAGCTGTCCAGCGCCAGCCCGATCTGCTGGCGCAGATCCCATTCGGCCAGGCTGGCCTGCACCGGGCCGAAGAAGGCGCCGTCACGGGTCACGAACATGGCCGGCAGGTGGAAGACTTCGTAGCGTTCCACCAGGCCGCCGTTCTCGCCGGCGTCGACCCAGCACACCCGCTGCACCGGCAGGTCCAGCTTGGGCAGTTGTTCGCGCGCGATGCGGCAGGTGCCGCAGGTGCGGCTGTGGAACACCAGCAGCGTGAGGCCAGGCGTGTCCAGCAGGTAGCGGTCGGCGGTGCTGTCGTTCAGTTCTATTTCTTCCATGGCGGCGTCGGGGTAGTTATCGGGACAACACGCGATCCAGTTCCAGCACGGTCTGGTACAGCACGCGGGTGCCGTCCAGTAGCTGCGCCGGCTCGATCCACTCCTCGGGGCAGTGGCTGCGCCCGTTCAGGCAGGGGATGAAGATCATGCCGATGGGGCCGGTGGGCGCCATGTAGACGGCGTCGTGGCCGGCGCCGCTGGGCAGCCGCATGCTGGCGTAGCCGAGCTGGTCGGCGGCGGCCTGCACCGCGTCCATCACCAGCGGCGTGCAGTCGGTGGGCTGGGCCCGGCTCAGTTGCACGAAGCCGGCGGTCAGGCGCAGCGCCTTCAGGTCGGCGGCCACGCCAGCCATCAGCGTTTCGGGGAAAGCGTCCAGCACGGCGTTGCTGTCGCTGCGCATTTCCAGCGTTAGTTCGACGCGGCCGGGCACGGCGTTGGCGGCGTTGGGCGTCATGGCGAGCTTGCCGACGGTGGCGACCACGTAGTGCGGGTTGCCGCTGGCGGCGCTGGCCTGGCGGCTGGCGGCGTCGATGATGCGGGCCGCGCCCACCAGGGCGTCGCGGCGGATGTCCATGGGCGTGGTGCCGGCGTGGTCGGGCTGGCCTTCGACCGTGATCAGCACGCGGCGGATGCCGACGATGTTGGTGACCACGCCGATGGGCAGCTGGCGGCTTTCCAGCACCGGGCCTTGCTCGATGTGCAGTTCGACGAAGGCGGCCGTGCCGTCCGGGCCGCGCAGGGGCTGGGTCAGCGCGGTCGGATCGCCGCCGATGCGGGCGATGCCCTGCGCCAGCGTCTCGCCGTCGGCGTTGCGCGCGGCCAGCATGTCGGCGCTGAGTTGGCCGCTCAGGGCGCGGCTGCCGACGCAGGAGATGCCGTAGTCGCTGGGTTCTTCCGACAGGAAGTCGATGACCTCGAAGGGATGCTCCAGTTCGATGCCGTGTTCGTGCATCGTGTGGGCGACCTCGATGCCGGCCAGCACGCCGATGATGCCGTCGAAGCGGCCGCCGCTCATGACGGTGTCGCAGTGCGAGCCGGTGGCGATGGGCTGGCGTTGCGCGTTGCGGCCGGCGCGGGCGCCGATGAGGTTGCCGCCGGCGTCCAGGCGGGTGGTCAAACCCGCGGCCTCGAATTCACCGCGCAGCCAGTCGCGCGCTTCGAGGAACAGCGGCGAAAAGGCGCGCCGGGTCCAGGGCTGGTCGGGCAGGGTGTAGCGTGACAGGGTCTCGACGCGCTGCCAGAGGCGCGCGGCGTTCAGGGGGGGGAAAACGGGTGAGGCGGTGGGCATGGAGGTTCCAGGAATTGCATCGGCGATTATGGCATGTGGGACACGCGCCGCCCCACCAATCCCAGCGAGGCGCGCCGGGCCCAGCGCTGCATCATCAGCACCGCCACCACCGCCAGCCCGATGGCCAGTCCGCTCCAGATGCCGACCCCGCGCCAGCCGGCCTGGAAGGCCAGCCAGGCGCCGCAAGGCAGGCCCACGCCCCAATAGCCGATCGCCGCGTAGATCATCGGCACGCGGGTGTCGTGCAGGCCGCGCAGCATGCCGGCGCCCAGCACCTGCGCGCCATCGACGATCTGGAACACCGCCGCCACCGCCAGGTAGCTGACCGCGAAGGCCAGCACCTTGGCGTTGGCCGGATCGTGCACATCCATGAACACCGACACCAGCGCGTACGGCACGGTCACCATCAGGGCCGCGGCGATCACCATCGAGCCGATGCCCAGGCCGAATGCGCTCCAGCCGGCGCGCGTCACGCCGACGCCGTCGCCCGCGCCCTGGGCATAGCCGACCCGCACCGTGGCCGCCTGCGCCACGCCGTAGGGGATCATGAAGGTCACGCTGGCGATCTGGATGGCGATGGCGTGCGCCGCCAGCTCGGCCTCGCCCAGCCAGCCGATGAGGAAGGCGGCGGCGTTGAAGATGGTGACTTCGAACGCGGTCGCCACGGCGATCGGCAGGCCCAGCTTCCAGAACGCCCGCAAGCGCTGCCAGTCGGGTTGGAGCAGGCCGCTGAACAGCCGGTAACGGCGAAAGCGCCGGTCGCGCAGCACCACGATCACCATGCCCACGAACAGCGACAGGCTGGCCAGCGCGCTGGCCACGCCGGCGCCGATCAGGCCCAGGGCCGGCGCGCCCAGGTTGCCGAACACCAGCACCCAGTTGCCGAAGACGTTAAAGAGGATCGCGCCCACTGCCACGATGAAGGCCCAGCGCGGCTGCTGCAGCGCGGCCACGAATGAGCGCAGCACCAGGAAGCCCAGGAACGGCGGCATCGCCCACAGCAGCGCCCGCAGGTACTGGCCCGCCGGCGCGGCCAGCTCGGGCGGCTGGCGCAACAGCAGCAGGATATGCTCGCCGAACCACAGCGCCAGGCAGCCCGGCACCGAGATCAGCACCGCGCTCCAGAAGCCCTGGCGCACCGTGCGGCGCACCTCGCGCACCGAATTGCGGCGCGCGCCCTCGGCATGCGCGGCCATGGGCGCGGTGGCGCTGACCAGGCCCAGCGCGAAGAACGCGATCGCCGAATACAGGTTGGCGCCCAGCGCGCTGGCCGCCAGCGGCTGCGAGCCCAGGTGGCCGATGAACATCACGTCCGTCACCGTCATCGCGATCTGCGCCAGGTTGGTCAGCACCAGCGGCAGGCTGAGCAGCAGGGTGGCGGTGATTTCACGTTTCCAGGCGGCGCGGCGAAGGGCGGGCATGCGGCTTCTCTTGTGGACGAAGCCCGCATCTTAAACGTCGTTCGGGGTTAACCCGGATATTTCCCCTGGTCCGCGCGGGACATCGCGTTGACGCGTCCACGCGCGGGGCTCATGCCGCGCGTCAGGGCGCGCGCCAGGCCGGCGGGCGCTTTTCCAGGAAGGCGCTCACGCCTTCGCGCGCTTCCTCGGAGGCGCGCGCCGCGGCGATGCGCTCGACCGAATCGGCCACCAGCGCGTCATCCAGCGGCTGGCCGGCGAAATCCCGCACCAGCCGTTTGCTGGCCTGCACCGCCTGCGGGCCGTTATCGCACAGCGCGCGGCAGACGGCGCCGGCCTCGTCCTGCAACCGCGCCAGCGGCACGACGCCGTGCAGCAGGCCCATGCGGTATGCGGCGGCGGCGTCGAAGCGTTCAGCCGTCAGGAAGTAGCGGTTGGCCGCGCGTTCGCCCATGGCGCGGATCACGTACGGGCTGATGGTGGCCGGCAGCAGGCCCAGGCGGGTTTCCGACAGGCAGAACTGCGCGTGATCGGCGGCGATGGCGACGTCGCAGGCCGCCACCAGGCCCATGCCGCCCGCGTAGGCGTCGCCGTTGACCGCCGCCACCACGGGCTTGGCGCAGGACCAGATGGCGCGCAGCATCCGCGCCAGGCGGCCGGCGTCGGCGCGATTGTCGGCGTCGCTCAGCGTGGCCATCTTGCGCATCCAGTTCAGGTCGCCGCCCGCGCAGAACGCCTTGCCCGCGCCAGTCAGCAGCAGCACCCGCACGGCCGGATCGTCCGCCGCCTCGCGCACGGCCGTGGTCAGCGCCGCGATCAGCGTCTCGTCGAAGGCGTTGCGCATGTCCGGGCGGTTCAGCGTCAGTCGGGCGATGGGGCCGTCGCGGTCCACCAGCAGCGGGGGCGGGGTGCTCATGCGGGTCTCCAGATTATTGATTGGTGCTCAATTAATAACCTGATACTGCGTATTGTTTCCATAGGGTAATACGCGAGTCACGCGTGTTTTCGGGTCGGATATTGAGTTATCCTCAAAAAAATGACAACGGAGCGAGACATGCACCATCCCCCCGACGGCGCCGCCGCGACGGCGCGCTACGCGTCGGTCTTCCGGCCGGGCCTGTTCGACGGCAAGACCGTCATGGTCACCGGCGGCGGCAGCGGCCTGGGGCGCTGCACCGCGCACGAGCTGGCCTCGCTGGGCGCGCGCCTGGCGCTGGTGGGCCGCAAGCCGGAAAAGCTGGAGGCCGCGCGCGATGAACTGGCGCGCATCTATCCCGAGGCCGCCGACCGCATCACGCTGCACGCCTGCGACATCCGCGGCGAAACCGGCGTGCGCGGCGCGGTGGCCGACGCGCTGGCCGCGCATGGCGCCATCGACGGCCTGTTCAATTGCGCCGGGGGCCAGTTTCCGGCGCCGCTGGAGCAGATCAGCTTCAATGGCTGGAACGCGGTGGTGCAGAACAACCTGCACGGCACCTTCCTGATGGCGCGCGAGGTCTACACCCAGCACATGCGCCAGCACGGCGGCGCCATCGTCAACATGCTGGCCGACATCTGGGGCGGCATGCCCGGCATGGGACACTCCGGCGCGGCCCGCGCCGGCGTCTGGAACTTGACCGAAACGGCGGCCTGCGAATGGGCCCATGCCGGCGTGCGCGTGAACGCGGTGGCGCCCGGCTGGATCGCCTCAAGCGGCATGGACAGCTACGACGAGGACTACCGCGCGGTGTTGCGCGGGCTGGCCGCCAAGGTGCCGTTGCAGCGCTTCGGCACCGAAGCCGAACTGGCGGCGGCGGTGGTGTTCCTGCTGTCGCCGGCGGCGGCCTTCATCAACGGCAGTGTCATCCGCGTGGATGGCGGCGTGCCCAACGCGCGCCACTCCTGGACCCTGCCGCCGGCCGCGCGCGGCGAGACCTACGACGGCTTTCCTCAGTACGCGCCGCCGTCCTTGTTCTCGGCGGACTGAAGCCGATGCAGGGCGTCTTGCACCTCGCCCCGGAATTGCGCCAGCGCCAGCGCGTCGCGGCGCGGCGGCTGCAGCGCCTGCCACAGGAAGTCGACCAACTGGTCGGCGGTGGCCGCCACGTCGACCCGCGTGCCGCGCAGGATGGCGTCCCACAGCACGTGCTCCATCGGGCCATAGACTGCCGATCGCAACAGGCGCAGCGGCATGTCCTGGCGCACGTGGCCGTCGGCCTGGCCCTGCGCCAGGATGCGCATCAACGGCGCGGTGTAGCGCCGCTGCAGGCCGGCGTAGATTTCGCCGAAATCGTCATTGCGGGCGCGGCCCTCGGACAGGATGAAGGCGCACAGCCCGGTGCCCTCGGCCAGCAGGTGGCGCAGGTGCGCATGCACCAGGTAATGCAGTTGGGCCCGCGCGCCCTGCACGTGCGGCAGGTAGTCCTCGACCTTGGCGATGATCTCGTCGTACCAGTCGCTGATGACGCGCACGCACAGCTCGCGCTTGCCGCCGAAGTAGGTGAACACCGTGCCTTCGGACACGCCCAGCCGCTGCGCGATCTCGGTGGTGGTGGCGGCCTGGAAGCCGGCCTCGGAGAACACCTGCCGCGCCACCCGCAGGATGTCCCGTATCCGTTGCTCGGACTTGGCGCTGGCCGGCGGGCGGCGCATCGGGACGGCGGCGGATTTTTCCATGGGTACGGCGGGGCGATGGGAAGTGGCCAGGGCTTACTATCATACCGACCAAAATAGCGACCAAAATAGCGGCCAGGACCGCGACCAAAAGAACAACGACACGGAGACCGATTCATCATGCTGTCCAGAACCGAAACCTACGCGCAGTTGGCGTCCTCCTTCCAATGGCGGGTGCCGGCGGCCTACAACATCGGCGTGGACGCCTGCGACAAGTGGGCCGACGGCAGCGGCCGCCTGGCGCTGATCCACGAGAAAAGCGACGGCAGCCAGACGCGCTACAGCTTCGACCAGATCAAGGCGCGCGCCAACCAGCTGGCCAACGCGCTGCGGCGCCAGGGCGTGCGGCGCGGCGACCGGGTGGCGGTGTACCTGCCGCAGGCGCCCGAGACCGCCGTGACCCACATCGCCGTCTACAAGATGGGCGCGGTGGCGGTGCCGCTGTTCACCTTGTTCGGCGTCGACGCGATCCAGTACCGCCTGGCCGACAGCGGCGCCGCCGCCCTCATCACCGACGCCGAGGGCTGCCGCCGCCTGCAGGAGATCCGCGCCACGCTGCCGGCCCTGAAGACGGTCTATTGCATCGACGGCCCGGGCGAGGGCGAGGCGCTGCCGCTGCACGCCTCGCTGGACGCCGAATCCGAGCAGTTCGAAGCCGAACCCACCGCGGCAGACGATCCGGCCGTCATCATCTACACGTCGGGCACCACCGGCAAGCCCAAGGGCGCGCTGCACGCCCATCGCGTGCTGCTCGGCCACCTGCCGGGCGTGGAGATGTCGCACGAATTCTTCCCCGAGCGCGCCACGCTGATGTGGACGCCGGCCGACTGGGCCTGGATCGGCGGCCTGCTGGACGTGCTGCTGCCGGCCTGGCACCACGGCGTGCCGGTGCTGGCGCGGCGCTTCGAGAAATTCGACGGCGCCGCGGCCTTCGACCTGATGGCGCGCCATGGCGTCACGCACACCTTCCTGCCGCCCACCGCGCTCAAGATGATGCGCGGCGTGGCCAATCCGCCGGCGCCGGATGCGCTGGCGCTGCGCTCGGTGGCCAGCGGCGGCGAATCGCTTGGCGCCGAACTGATCGACTGGGGCCGCCGCGTGCTGGGCGTGACCATCAACGAGTTCTACGGCCAGACTGAATGCAACATGCTGGTGTCGTCGTGCTCATCCCTGTTCGAGCCGCGCATCGGCAGCATCGGCCGCGCCGCGCCCGGACACCGGGTCGCCATCGTGGACGAGCAGGGCGCCGAAATGGCCGATGGCCAGGAAGGCAATATCGGCGTATTGCGGCCCGATCCGGTGATGTTCCTGGGCTACTGGAACAACCCGCAGGCCACCGCCGAGAAATTCGCCGGCGATTACCTGCTGACCGGCGACATGGGCGTGTGCGACGCCGACGGCTTCATCCGCTTCGTCGGCCGCAACGACGACGTCATCACCAGCGCCGGCTACCGCATCGGCCCCGGCCCCATCGAAGACTGCCTGCTCGGCCACCCCGCGGTGCGCATGGCGGCCGTGGTGGGCGTGCCCGATGCCGAGCGCACCGAGGTGGTGATGGCCTACGTGGTGCTGCACGACGGCGTGGCCGGCGACGAGGCGCTGGTCAAGGCGTTGCAAGCGCACGTGCGCACCCGGCTCGCGGCCCACGAGTACCCGCGCCGCATCCGCTTTGTAACCAGTTTGCCGACCACGGCCACCGGCAAGATCATCCGCCGCTCGCTGCGCGACGGTAGCCACGCATGAGGGCGGCGGACGCGACAAGCGCCAATGAAACAGTGACAAACCCGGTGACAAACTCGTCCGTTTGGTCGGGTTGACGGCCTGCCCGGCGCTGCAAGTATGATGGCGCAAACATGTATACGGCCCCAGTCAAACGGGGCCGTATCGCCATTAGCCTTAGTATGGAGATAACCCTAATGAATAAGCCCTTGGACGGGGGCCTGGCGGCCTTGAACGTACCCGCGTACGTCAAGCACCGCGGCCTGATCGACTGGGTCGCCAGCGTCGTGGCGCTGGCCAAGCCGGACCGCGTCGAATGGTGCGATGGTTCGCAGGAGGAATACGATCGCCTCTGCGAACAGATGGTCCAGGCCGGCACCATGCGCCGCCTCAACCCGGCCAAGCGGCCCAATTCATTCCTGGCCTGTTCGGACCCGTCCGATGTGGCGCGCGTCGAGGACCGCACCTTCATCTGCTCCGATCGCGCCGAGGACGCCGGCCCCACCAACAACTGGGCCGACCCGGCCGAGATGCGCGCGACCTTGAACGGCCTGTTCGACGGCGCCATGCGCGGCCGCACGCTGTACGTGGTGCCGTTCTCGATGGGCCCGCTGGGTTCGGACATCGCCCACATCGGCGTCGAACTGTCCGACAGTCCCTACGTCGTGGTCAACATGCGCATCATGACGCGCATGGGCAAGCAGGTCTACGACGTGCTCGGCGCCGACGGCGACTTCGTTCCCTGCGTGCATTCGGTCGGCAAGCCCCTGGCCGCCGGCGAGGCCGACGTGGCCTGGCCCTGCAACGCCACCAAGTACATCGTGCATTTTCCCAAGAGCCGCGAGATCTGGAGTTTCGGCTCGGGCTACGGCGGCAACGCGCTGCTGGGCAAGAAGTGCTTCGCGCTGCGCATCGCCTCCACCATGGGCCGCGACCAGGGCTGGCTGGCCGAACACATGCTGATCCTGGGCGTGACCTCGCCCAAGGACCGCAAGTACCACGTCGCCGCCGCCTTCCCGTCGGCCTGCGGCAAGACCAACTTCGCCATGCTGATCCCGCCGCAGGGCATGGACGGCTGGAAGGTCACCACCATCGGCGACGATATCGCCTGGATCAAACCGGGCGCCGACGGCCGCCTGCACGCCATCAACCCCGAGGCCGGCTATTTCGGCGTGGCCCCGGGCACCAGCGAGCAGACCAACTTCAACGCCATGGCCACGCTCAAGGCCAACGTCATCTTCACCAACGTCGCCCTGACCGACGACGGCGACGTCTGGTGGGAAGGCATGACCGACACGCCGCCCGCGCACCTGATCGACTGGCAGGGCCAGGACTGGACGCCCGCCATCGCCCGCGAGACCGGCCGCAAGGCCGCCCACCCCAACGCGCGCTTCACCGCTCCGGCGGCGCAGTGTCCGTCGATCGACCCCGAATGGGAAAACCCGCAGGGCGTGGTGATCGACGCCTTCATCTTCGGCGGCCGCCGCTCCACCACCGTGCCGCTGGTGACCGAGGCGCGCAACTGGGTCGAAGGCGTCTACATGGCCGCCACCATGGGCTCGGAAACCACGGCCGCCGCCGTCGGCCAGCAGGGCGTGGTGCGGCGCGATCCGTTCGCCATGCTGCCGTTCTGCGGCTACAACATGAGCGACTACTTCACGCACTGGCTCAAGCTCGGCAAGCAGCTCGAAGCCGCCGGCGCCACGCTGCCGCGCATCTACTGCGTCAACTGGTTCCGCAAGGGCCCGGACGGCAAATTCGTCTGGCCCGGCTTCGGCGAGAACATGCGCGTGTTGCGCTGGATGCTGGGCCGCATCGACGGCCAGGCCGGCGGCGTGGACCAGGTGTTCGGCATCTCGCCCAGCTACCAGGACATCGACTGGACCGGCCTGGAATTCAGCCCCGACAAGTTCGAACAGGTCATGTCGGTCGACGACGGCGCCTGGCGCGACGAACTGGCGTTGCACGACGAACTGTTCGGCCAGCTGGCCCAGGGCCTGCCGGAAGACCTGCCCGCCACCAAGGCCAGGATCGAAGGGCGCCTGGCCGCCTGAGGCTGGGCAGACCAAGCCGGCCGCGCCTAAGCCGGCCGCGCCCGATCCCAAACCCGTGCACGGTGACGTGCGCGGGTTTTTTTTACGGCACAATCGTCCCATGAAACTCGACGCCGAAGACCTCGCCAAGATCACCACGCTGACGCTGGCCCACTACGAAGAAAGCGCCCGGTCCTTCGAGGAAGGCACGCGCGATCACGACGTCAGCCAGAACATCGCCGCGTTGCTGCGCCACATCGAGGGCAAGCCGCCCTGCGACATCCTCGACCTGGGCTGCGGCCCCGGCCGCGATCTCAAGACCTTTACCGCCCTCGGCCACCGCGCCGTCGGCCTGGACGGCACCCCCAGCTTCGTCGCCATGGCCCGCGCCGCCAGCGGCTGCGAGGTCTGGCACCAGGACTTCCTGCGCCTGCAACTGCCCGCCGCCCGCTTCGACGGCATCTTCGCCAACGCCGTCCTGTTCCACGTCCCCACGCAGGAACTGCCCCGCGTCCTGCGTGACCTGCGCGCCGCCCTCAAACCCCGCGGCGTCCTGTTCAGCTCCAACCCCCGCGGCGGCAACCAGGAAGGCTGGAACCGCGGCCGCTACGGCGCCTACCACGACCTGGACGGCTGGCGCGCTCTGCTGCAAGCGGCAGGCTTCGAAGAACTCGAACACTACTACCGCCCCGACGGCCTGCCCCGCGAACAACAACCCTGGCTCGCCAGTGTGTGGAGAAGGGTGGACTGACCGCACGACGCGATACACGCGTCACCGGCGCGCAGCGCATTCGCCACCCCATCAAACGCCTGGACGCCAATCTTGGCCGCCCGCGCGGCCAAGATTGGCAGCCCTGAAAGTTCCATTCCCTGCACACGGGTCCAGCAGCGCGACAGATCGGGAGGCCGCCTGCCCGAGGGGCGACCTACGAAGCACCTCCTCCCAAAGCCACAACTCCCCCGCCCGCATACATACGAAGCACAAACCGGATACCCACCGCAGCCACCGGCCATCCCCCCCTGACGGGCATCAAGCCACCCCACAATACCCGCACTCCCCGGATACCCGCCGCCAAATCCGGCTACCGCCCCGCCAGCGCCCGCCCGCAACATCCGCCTCACGATCTCAGCAACCCAGGAGGCAAACAAAATGAAGGGACTGGCCGATAAAACCGCCATCGTCACCGGCGGCGCCACGCTGATCGGCGCCGGCGTCGTCGCCGCGCTGCGCGCCGGGGGCGTGCGCGTCGCCATCTTCGATATCGACGCCGAAGGCGCCGCCCGCGTCGCCGCCAGCGACCCCGACGGCATCCGCGCGTGGCCGCTCGACATCACCGACGACGCCCGGCTGGCCCGCGCCGTCACTGAGGTCGCTGCCCACTTCGGCCGCATCGACTACTTGGTCAACCTCGCCGCCACCTACCTCGACGACGGCGCCGCCTCCGGCCGCGCCGACTGGCTGCGCGCCCTGGACATCAACGTCGTCAGCGCCGTCATGGCGGCCCGCGCCGTGCATCCGCACCTGGTGGCCGCGGGCGGCGGCGCCATCGTCAACTTCACCAGCATCTCGTCGCGCGTGGCGCAGACCGGCCGCTGGCTCTACCCGGTCTCCAAGGCCGCGCTGCTGCAGGTCACCCGCAGCCTGGCGATGGACTATGCCGGCGACCGCATCCGCGTCAATTCCGTGTCGCCCGGCTGGACCTGGTCGCGCGTCATGGACGAACTGACCCACGGCGACCGCGCCAAGACCGACCGCGTCGCGGCCGACTTCCACCTGCTGGGCCGCGCCGGGGATCCGGCCGAAGTGGCCGAGGTGGTCGCCTTCCTGCTGTCGGACCACGCCAGCTTCGTTACCGGCGCCGACTACGCCGTGGACGGCGGTTATTCCGCCATGGGGCCCGAGCAGGCCCGTCCCGCCATCCCGCGCCTGGCCGAATAAGCCCGGTCTTGCCGCATCCCGGCCCGCCGCGCATGCGGCGGCCGCGCACACCAAACAGGAGAACCATCATGCGTCGAATCGCAATCGTCGGGGGAGGGCAGGCCGGCCTGCCGTTGGCACTGGGCCTGCTGGACAAGGGCTACGAGGTGACCGTGGTCACCAACCGCGAGCCGGACGACATCCGCCGCGGCAAGGTCATGTCCAGCCAATGCATGTTCGATGCCTCGCTGCGGATCGAGCGCGACCTGGGGCTGAACCAGTGGGAGGCCGCGTGTCCGCCGGTCGAGGGCATCGGCCTGGCCGTGCCGCATCCCGAGCGCCCCGGCCACAAGCTGATCGACTGGGCCGCGCGCCTGGACCGCCCGGCGCAGGCAGTGGACCAGCGCATCAAGATGCCGGCCTGGATGGAATTGTTCGCCGCCCGCGGCGGCCGCCTGCTGATCCAGGATGGCGGCGTGGCCGAACTGGAGCTGCTGGCCGCCTCGCACGACCTGGTGCTGCTGGCCGCCGGCAAGGGCGACGTGGTCAAGCTGTTCGAACGCGACGCGGCGCGCTCGCGCTTCGACAAGCCGCAGCGCGCGCTGGCGCTGACGTATGTGCACGGCATGCACCCGGCGCCGGTGTTCTCGCGGGTCGCCTTCAACCTGATTCCCGGCGTCGGCGAATACTTCGTGTTCCCCGCGCTGACTCGCAGCGGTCCCTGCGAAATCATGGTGTTCGAAGGCGTGCCGGGCGGCCCGATGGACTGCTGGCGCGACATCAGGACGCCGCAGGATCACCTGGCCAGGAGCCTGGACATCCTGCGCACCTTCCTGCCCTGGGAGGCCGAGCGCTGCGCGGCCGTCGAGCTGACCGACGCCAACGGCATCCTGGCCGGCAGCTTCGCGCCCACCGTGCGCAAGCCGATCATGACGCTGCCATCCGGCCGCCTGGTGCTGGGCCTGGGCGACGCCGTGGTCACCAACGACCCCATCACCGGCCAGGGCTCGAACAACGCCACCAAGGCCTGCGCCGTCTACCTGGAAGCGATCCTGGCGCGTGGCGACCAGGCCTTCACCGCCGACTGGATGCGGCGGACCTTCGAGCGCTTCTGGGACTACGCCAGCGCCGTGGTCGACTGGACCAACTCGATGCTGCTGCCGCCGCCGCCGCACCTGCTGCGGCTGCTGCAGGCCGCCGGCGACGCGCCCGCGCTGGCCAGCGCCGTCGCCAACGGCTTCAACCATCCGCCCAACTTCTTCCCGTGGTGGACCGACGCCACGGCCTGCGATGCCTTCATCGCCGACAAATCCACCCGGGCGGCGGCGTGATGGCGGCCCTGGACTGGGGCAGCACCGACCTGCACCCCAAGGTCCTGCGCGGCGTGCTGGGCAGCTATCCGACGGGCGTGGCCATCGTCGCCACGCGCTGTCCGGACGGCCGCAAGGTCGGGCTGACCATCAACTCGTTCGCCTCGCTGTCGCTCGATCCGCCGCTGGTGCTGTGGAGCCTGGTGAACCGTTCGCCCAACCTGGCGGCGTTCCGCGATTGCGACCACTTCACCATCAGCGTGCTGGCCTGCGGCCAGGAAGCGCTGGCGCGCCGCTTCGCCGACCCGGCCGTGCCGGACAAGTTCGAGGGCGCCGAACTGCACGAGGTGCCCGAGGGCGTGCCCGCCATCGCCGGCGCCGTGGCCACGCTGGTCTGCGCCAACGACCAGCAGAGCCCGGCCGGCGACCACCTGCTGCTGTTCGGCCGGGTGTTGCGCGTGGCCACCGCGCCGGCGATGGCGGCCACGCCGCTGGTGTTCCACGCGGGGCGCTTCACGGCGCTGACGTAGCGCGCGGCGCCAGGTCGGCCCGCGCCGGCATGGGGGCGCATGCGCCATCGCTTCATCAACCTTCCCGGTCCGCGTGGCCGGCCGGAGCCTGTGATGCCTGTTTCATCGACGTCCGACGCCCAGATCATCGTGGTGGGCAGCGGCATGAATTCGCTGGTGTGCGCGGCGCTGCTGGCGCAGCGCGGCAAATCGGTGCTGGTGCTGGAGCGCAACGACCGCCTGGGCGGCTGCATCCGCACCGAGGAACTGTTTCCCGGCTACCGTCACGACGTGCTGTCCAGCTGGTACCCGCTGTTCGTCGGCGGCCCCGCCTACGCGGCCCTCAAGCCGGCGTTGCAGACCGCCGGCCTGGAATTCGCCCAGTGCGACTACAGCACCGGCCTGGCGCTGCCCGACGGCAGCGGCATCGCGCTCAGGCAGGACATCGCGGACAGCGCGCGGCGCCTGGACGCCTGGGCGCCCGGCGACGGCCAGGCCTTCGGCGCCATGGCGCAACGCCTGTTCGGCGAAGACGCCGCGCTGACCTTCGGCCTGCTGGGGCAGAACCCGTATGGCGCCGGCATGCTCAAGCTGCTGTTCGGCGAGTGGCGCCGGCGCGGCCTGGACGGCCTGATGGCGTTCGCCGCCGATTCGCTGGAGAGCTTTCGCCGCTGGTCGGACCGTGAACTGCGATCCGACGCCGTGCGCGCGTTGATCGCGCCGTGGGTGCTGCACACCGGCCTGGGACCCGACGACGCCTGTTCGGCGCTGATCGGCAAGCTGACCTTCGCCGCGGTGGTGGCCGGTGGCATGCCGGTGGTCAAGGGCGGCAGCCAGGGCGTGGTGGATGCGCTGGCCAAGGTGATTGAGCACCACGGTGGCCGGCTGCTGACCGGCAACGCCGTCGAACGCATCCTGACGCGCGGCGCGGGCCGCCGCCGCCGCGCCGTCGGCGTCGTGGCCGCCGGCCGCGAATACCACGCCACCGAAGCCGTGGTCTGCAACGTCACGCCTGGCCAACTGTACGGCACGCTGCTGCCCGATGCGCCCGAGCCAGTGCGGCGCCGCGCCGCCGGCTACCGCCACGGCCGCGGCGGCATGCAGATCCATTTCGCGCTCGACGCGCCGCCCGACTGGCGCACGCCGGAACTGCGCCAGGTGCCGCTGGTACACCTGACCGAAAGCATGGAGCAGGTCTGCGCCTCGGTCACCGAAGCCGACAACGGCCTGTTGCCGGCGCGGCCGACGCTGGCCATCGGCCAGCCTGTGGCCGTCGATCCGTCGCGCGCGCCGGCCGGCGGCTGGATCCTGTGGGTGCAGATGCAGGAGCTGCCGGCGCGCGTCAAGGGCGATGCCGCCGGCCTGATCGACACGCCCGCCGACGGCCGCTGGACCGAGACCTTGCGCGAAGCCGTGGCCGACCGCGTGCAGGCGCGGCTGGAGCCGGTCATGCCCGGCCTGGCGCAACGCATCGTCGGCCGCCGCAGCTACTCGCCGGCCGACCTGGAGGCGTTGAACTGCAACCTGGTGGGCGGCGATCCCTACGCGGGCGTCTGTTCGCCCGACCAGTTCTTCTGGCTGCGCCCCTTCGCCGGCAGCCATGGCGCGAGCGGCCACCGCACGCCGCTGCGCAACCTTTTCCACATCGGCGCCGCCACCCATCCGGGCCCCGGACTGGGCGGCGGCTCCGGCTATCTTGTCGCGCAACATCTCGCGCCCCGCGGGGGCAGGAGCGGAACATGAAGAGACACCTGACACGCCGGCTGGCTTGCGCCGCGGCATTGGCGCTGGCCGGCGGCGTGGCGCAAGCCACCGAAGGCGGCGGCCTGGGCATCTATCCGGACGGCCTGGAGAACTTCATGTCGGGCGCGCTGCCGCCGCCTGGCGTGCATATGCTGGTCTACGCCGGCGGCGCCCGCTACGACAAGCTGCGCGGCAACGACGGCGAACGCCTGCCGGTGCCGGACTTCAAGGTCGACGTCAACGTGCTGGCCCCGCGCCTGATCTGGGTCACGCCGCAGCAGGTGCTGGGCGGCCAGCTGGCCTTCCATGCCATCGCGCCGCTGCTGGACGTGACCTTCAAGGCCGGCGGCCGGCGCTACCGCAGCACCGGCCTGGGCGACATGACGCTGGGCGTGGCGCTGGGCTATCACCTGTCCGAATCGCTGCACTACGTGGTCGGCCTGGACATGTACGCGCCCACCGGCGAATACGATCGCAAGGACCCGTCCAGTCTGGGCAAGAACTACTGGACCGCCCAGCCGGTCTTCGCGCTCAGCCGCATCAGCCCGGACGGCTTCAATGCCGATCTGAAGCTGATGTACGACTTCAACTTCCGCAACTCGGCCACCGACACCCGTTCCGGCCAGGCCATCCACGCCGACTACGCCTTCGGCTGGGGCGTGGGCAAGGGCTGGGTGCTGGGCGTGGGCGGCCACGCCTTCCAGCAGGTCACCGACGACAGCGGCCCCAACAGCGCCGCCGGCCGCGCCCGCGCCTACGGCGTCGGCCCCTCGGTGCGCTACATGAACGACCGCGGCTGGCTGTTCACCGCCAAGTGGCAGCAGGAATTCCAGGTCAAGAACCGGCCGGAAGGCGCGCAGCTTTACGTCAAGCTGGCCATTCCGTTCTAGCGGGGGCATGCAGCGCCTGGTCCAAAGGCGGTGGCCTCGCCGGCCCGGCAGGAGGAAGGGGGCTGGCAAGGCGGGGCGCAAACCGCCTGTCGCCGCGAATGGGCTAGACTCAAGGCTCCTTTTCGTTTCAAGTTGCCATCCATGATTGTCAAAGCCTTGCGTGTCGGTTTGGGCCAGCTGATTGTGCTGGGCGATGCGCTTACGCGGCCCCGCCCGCAGCAACGCTCGGCGCAAGGCCAGGCCGCCGTCGATAGCGAGGCGGCCGCGCTGTCGCTCTACCAATTCCATGCCTGCCCGTTCTGCGTCAAGACGCGGCGCGCCATCCATCGTTTGAACGTGCCGGTTGCGCTGCGCGATGCCAAGGGGGATCCCCGGGCGCGCGCCGAATTGCAGGCCGGCGGCGGCAAGGTCAAGGTGCCTTGCCTGCGCATCGAGGAAGCGGGAGGCACACGCTGGATGTACGAGTCCAGCGACATCATCGCCTACCTTGAACAACGCTACGCGAACGTGGCCTGACGGAGCCGCGCCATTGGCACGCGCCGCCCGTCTTGCCTTGCTGACCGTGTGCGCGGCCGTCGCGCTGGCGGGCTGCGATTCGTCGCCGCCGCCGCCGCCCGCGGGGTCCAGGTTCACGGCCGAAACCCTGGCCACCCAGGAAACGCCACCCGAACTCCAGTTCAGGGGAGAGCTGGCGGGCAAGCCCATCCACCTGCTCATGCATGAATGCAAGGTTTACAAGGTGGACTCGGCGGAGGGCGGCAATGTCGCCTGGACGTTGGTGCTGGAGGGCGATTTCTCCCTGTTGCCCACGCGCTGCGTGCGCCAGGAACTGACCGCGGGCAAGGGCTTCGTGAAGGCGTTCATTGGCCGCCAGGCGTTCGGCGCTGGCGGCTGCTGCGCCGGCATCCCGGAATACCGCTCGACCGACGGGCTGACCTGGAAGCCGCGCTGATGCGCGCGACGCTAGGCAGGGAGCCGTGTGCGATGGACCAGCGCCACGGCAGCCTGAACGGCAGGCCCCGCCCGTCTTGTCGACGTTGCCGCTTCAACCGTGCCGGCGCACGCTCTGGCTGGGGCTTTCGCCGTAGCGCGCCTTGTAGCTGGCGCTGAAGCGCCCCAGGTGGGCAAAGCCCCAGCGCAGCGCCACGCCGGCGACGTTCTGGCATTCGCCGGACACCAGCTCGGCGCGCGCCCGCTCCATGCGCAGGTCGCGCAGATAGTGCATGGGGCTGATTCCCAGGAATTCCTTGAAGCCGGCATACAGGCTGCGCACGCTGACTCCCGCGATGCGCGCCAGCTGCTCGGCGCTGACCGGTTCGTGCGCATGCGCCTGCAGGTAATCCTGCACGCAGCGCACGTGGCGCGGCAGCACCGCGCCGCGGCGGCCCGCCGGGGTGGCGCTGTAGTTGTGGGGCAGGGTGGACAACAGCGTCGCCGCCACCAGCTGTTCCATCTGGTGCACGATCAGCTTGTGCTCGGCCAGGTCGGCGTGCTGCGAGGAACAGTCCAGCAGATACGCCATCAGGCAGCGCCAGGCCGGACACTCGCGCCAGCGGAACCCCAGCTGGAAGCGCAACGGCCGCTCCAGGGTACAGCCCAGGTGGCCCACCAGCGTGCGCTCCAGCAGCGAGCGGCCCACGCGCAGCATGAACTGGTCGTTGTCGTCGGCCCAGTGCATCGCCAGGTCGTCGTCCGGGCTGACCACCGAGGCCACGTCCGGCGTCGAATCCACCCGCTGCGGCCCGCTTTCGATCAGGGCGGTGCCCGCCAGCGGCATCTGCACCAGGAAGAAGTCCTCCAGCGGTCCCGGCCGGATCTCGACGTGCGCCCCGTAGCGCAGCCGGTTCAGCGACACCTCGCCCAGCGGCTGGTGGTGCATGCGCGCGTTCAGGCGCTGCGTCGAACCCACCACCCCCAGGTGGTGGGGCCGCATCACCCGGCCCACCATGGCACGCGCCTCGTCCAGGTCGCCCGAGGCGAACAACTGGTGCGCGGGCGTCGCCAGGATGGTGTCGGCGCGCCAGCCGGCGGCGCCGGCCATTCCCGCTCCCGCCGAGCGCGGCTCGGCGGGGTGCCATGATGCCTCGGCATCGGACTGCGTCATGTTCAGCATGGCCGGGATTCCTTGCTCTGTCCTGATGTCCGGCGGGCAGCGGCCACCGGTTCCCCTGGCGGCCGCACGGTTGCGGCGCGCCTTTATGATGGTCCTCATAATAAAGCGCCGGGCCTGTGACGGGACTGCTGGAAAACCCGTCCCGCCGACCGCGGAACTATCCGTTTTTCGCCGCGCCTGTCCGGGGACTGCGAAAAATCGCCATCGGCGCCAATGGGCGACGCCTGCGCTCAGAGAATGGCCTGCAGTCCCTTGTCGGCGATCAGGTTGAGCAGCTTGAGCGCAGGGCCGGTGGGGCGGGTTTCGCCCTGTTCCCATTTGCGCACGGTCGAGGCCGTGGTGTGCAGGTGCAGCGCGAATACGGGTTGACTGAAATTCAAGGCTTCACGCAGCCGGCGGATGTCGGCTGCGCCAAAGGTCCGTACGGGGGGCGGGCAGAGGCTGTCGAACTCGCGCATGGTGACCTTGGTGATGGCGCCCGCTTCCTGCAGCGCCGCCAGGTCGCCACGCACCGACTCAATGATCTTGCTCACAATGAATCTCCAACAATATGCCGGCCCCCAGCGCCTTCGACAATGCCTCCGGCGATAGCTCGAGAAACATCTTCCCGGCGAATCGCAGCGCCTTCTGCTCATCCTGTGTGATGTTTTCCTGGCTGTTTTTGGAAAATCCATGCAGGAATACGTAGCAGTGGCCTACTCGGGCGGAAATCAAAGTACGGTAGCCATGGCTTTTTCCGCCGCCAGGACGTGCGACTCGTTGTTTGTAGAGCAGGCCGCCAAGGTTGGCGTCGACCAAGCCGCTTTCCATTTCCCTCACCGCCATGCAAAGGGCAGTATCGGGTAACCGTTCGCTTGCTTGCCATCGGGCGAAGTGTTTTCGCTTCAGGACGCGCTTCATTTCTACCTCCGTACTATACCCGATACGGGTATGTTTTATATTGTCAATGCCTCCGTTTTCTGGCGGCTTTCGTCTGAGTTGCAGGACGGGCCAAGGGATGTCCTCCAGGTCTCCCTGCGAGGCGGTTTGCACAGAGCGCTTATTTGTCTTGTGAACTTATCGCGGACGGACAGGTTTTGCTCGGCGAACAGGGATCAGCGTGTCCACCTTGGTCGAGCGCCCAGGCATTGCGCTTGCTGCTCCCGCGGACCAGGCGCATGGGGCGCCTCGCTCGGGAGAATTGCATGAAAGTGAATCTGAAACCGTTGCGTGACCAGGTCATCGTGATCACGGGCGCCGGCAGCGGCATCGGCGCCGTGACCGCGCGCATGGCGGCCGCCAAGGGGGCCAGGGTGGTGCTTGCGGGCCGCCAGGAGGCGGCGCTGGAACAGGTGGCGCGGGACATTACGCAGGAAGGCGGCGCCGCCGCCACCGTGGTGGCCGACGTTGGCGTGCAGGAAGATCATGAGCGCATCCTCGCGCTTGCCGTGGAGCGGTTCGGACGCGTGGACACCTGGGTGAACAACGCCGGTGTGTCGATCTACGGCACGCTGGAGCAGGTGCCGATCGAAGACCAGCGCAAGTTGTTCGACACCGACTACTGGGGCGTGGTGTATGGCTCGCTGGCCGCCGTGCGGCACATGAAGGCCACCGGCGGCGCGATCATCAATCTGGGCAGCGAAGTGTCCGATCGCGCGGTTCCGCTGCAGGGCGCCTATTCGGCGGCAAAGCATGCGGTCAAGGGCTACACCGATGCCTTGCGCATGGAGCTGCGGCAACTGGGCGCGCCGATTTCGGTCACCCTGATCAAACCGGCCTCGATCGCCACCAAGTTCACCGAACACGCGCGCAACTACATGGACGCCCAGCCGGACCTGCCTCCGCCCATCTATGCGCCCGAGCTGGTGGCCGAGGCCATCCTGCATGCCGCGCAGACGCCGGTGCGTGATCTTTTCGTGGGCGGCGCCGCCAGGGCGATTTCGGCCTTTGGCCAGAACATGCCGGGGTTGGCGGACCGTATGGCGGGTTGGCTGTTTCGCCACCAGCGAGGTCCGCGGACCTACGAGGAAATGGGGCAGGATTCGCTGTACGACGCCGGCGGAGAACATGCGGCGGTGCGGCGCCCCGGACGCAGGTTCAGCGCGTATTCCTGCAGCGCGATGCACCCGCAGGCGACGACGCTGGCCGTGCTGGCGCTGGCGGGCGGCGCGCTGGCATGCGTGCTGCGCGGACGCCGCTGATCCGCTACTTATCCAGCCACGGCGCTTCCTTCCAGAGCGCCTGGAACTCCGCTTCGCCGGCCGCCAGTTCCTTGGCGTACTCCGGGGGCGGCAGATAGCGCAGCGGGGCGAACATGTCCCTGGCCTTGGCCTGGAACTCTGGATCGTCCACCGTGCGTTTCAGGGCGGAGACGAGCTTGGCGCGCACATCGTCGGGCAGGCCCTTGGGCGCGGCCAAGCCGCGCAGCGATGCCAGCTCGAAATCGAAGCCCTGTTCCTTGAAGGTGGGCACGTCCGGCAGCGCCGCCGACCGCGTCTTGCCCATCTGGCCCAGCATGCTCAGCGGCGTTCCGCCTTTCTGGTATTGCAGCGCTTCGCCCACGTTGATGGCGCCGATCGTGATCTCGCCGCTCGCCAGCGCGCCGCGTACCTCCCCGGCTCCCTTGTAGGGGATGTGGCTGAGCTTGCTGCCGGACACCCGCTCAAAGCGCAGCATGGCCAGGTGGTCATCGGAGCCCGTGCCCGTGGTGCCTACCGTCACCTTGCCCGGGTTCTTCTTGGCGTAGGCGGACAGGTCGGCCAGGGTCTTGATCGGGTTGTCGTTCAGCACCGAGAATGCGCCGGGATCATCGATCAGGTTGCCCAGCAGATCGAAGCTGCGCCAGGTGAAACTGGTCTTGCGCTCGATGGGAATCGTCAACAGGTTCGGCGTGTTGATGAAGCCGATGGTGTAGCCGTCGGGCTGGGCCCGGGCCAGCTCCGAGAATCCAATCGCGCCGCCCGCGCCTGGGCGGTTCAGCACGACGATGCGGGCATCGCCGCCCAGGTATTTCTGCAGATAGGGCGCCATCATGCGGGCCACCAGGTCGGTGCCTCCGCCCGGCCCGTACGACACGATCAGGTTGATCGGGTGTTCGGGATAGCCGGCCGCTTGCGCGCCGCCGGTCAACAGGGCGGCGCCCGCCAGCAGGGTCGCAAGGGCGCGCCGCGTCCAGCGTTTGTCTTGTCTTTGCATGAATTGTCTCCTTGGTATTTTGGCGGGGTCCGGCCTGCGTCGCGCCTTGCGGCGCGGGCAGCGGCCCCGCCGCGTTGTTATGTCAGGTTTGCGATGCGTTTGGCCGCCAGCGGCCAGGCCTGCGGATTGATGAGTTGTGGTGGGCGTTCGCCACGCAGCATCGCGGCGAGCTGCGTGGCCGATGAACGGGCGACGTTGCGCCGGGCTTCGTGCGTGACGCCGGCGGTATGGAAGGTGGCGACGACGTTGGGCAGGCCCAGCAGCGGCGCGCCGCGCTCGGGCGGCTCCTGGTCCCAGACGTCCAGCCCCGCGCCGCGCAGATGCCCCGCGCGCAGCGCGTCGTGCAGCGCCGCTTCGTCATGGATGCCGCCGCGCGCCGTCGTGATGAACACCGCTCCGCCTTTCATGGCCGCGAAGGCCTTTGCGCCGAACAGGCCGCGCGTGGAGGCGTCCAGCGGGCAATGCAGCGACACCACGTCGGACCGCGCCAGCAATTCGTCCAGCGACACCGGTTCCGCGCCGCGGCTGCGGATGACGTCGGCGGACAGCAGCGGATCGTGCGCGATCACGCGCAGGCCGAAGCCGCGCGCGATGCGGGCGACACAGGTGCCGATCTTGCCGATGCCGACCAGGCCGAGGACGCGGCCATGGATTTCGTGGCCCATCAGATCTTCGCGCGTGAAGCCGGCGTCGTGGCGCAGGCGATGGTGGGATTCCACCACCCGCCGCTGCACGGCCAGCAACAACGCGTACGTGTGCTCGGCCACCGACTCCGCGTTGCCTCCCGCCTGGTTGACCACGGCGATGCCCGCCGCGGTGCAGGCCGCCACGTCGATTGTGTCGTAGCCCGCGCCGCCGGACGAAACGCATACCAGGTCTGGGCATTGCGCGATCAGTTCGGCATTGACGAACCATTGCCGCGGCAGTTCGTCCTTGGCCGCGGAAACGTGATACGCATGGGCCGACTTCAGGCCGGCCAGCGTGCGGGCATCGTCGCCCCTTGCCGGCAGCACCGACAGCGAGATGCCGGGCGTGCCGCCGATGATCTCGTCGAACACCGGATCGAGCCAGAGGTCCAGGCGGCAGAGCCGGGCGGGTTTGGAATGTGCCGCCACGCTCACAGCACGCCTCGCGCCGTGAGCGTGGCGTCGACCCAGGCGCGATCCAGCGTTCCGCGCGCGATGTCCTCCAGCACGCGGGTTTCCGCTGCGGCGATCGCGCGCACGCGCGCCGCGATGGCGGGCGCTTCGTCGGCGCGGATCGCCAGCAGTCCGTCGGCATCGCCCACCAGCAGGTCGCCCGGCAGCACCACCATGCCGTCGATCGCCACCGGCACGTTGATGGCGCCCGGGCCGTCCTTGTAGGGTCCGCGATGGGCGACGCCGCGCGCGTAGACGGGAAAGTCGCCGGCGCCGATCGTCTCGCTGTCGCGGATGGCGCCGTCGATCACGAAGCCCGCCAGCCCGCGCCTGGCGGCCCATCCCGCCATGATCTCGCCGATGATGGCGTTGCTCATGTCGCCGCCCGCATCGACCACGATCACATCCCCCGGCTCGGCGGAATCGATCGCCTTGTGGACCATCAGGTTGTCGCCGGGCCGCGTGCGCACGGTGTAGGCGCGGCCCAGGATGCGGCGGGTGCGATGCATCGGGCGCAAGGCCGAGGTTCCGGTCGCGCGGCTCATCGCATCGCTGATGTTGGCGACCGCCAATGCTTCATATGCCGCGAGTGTCTCGCGGCTGGGGCCGGCAGGACATTCCTGCAGCGTGAATCCGAACTCCGACATGGCGTCTTGTCTCCTTGGATGGATTGTCCGAGGCGACTCTACGCCGGGCTCACGGCGGTTTAAAGCGAATAATTTGATGTCGAAAACAACGCTTTTTGGAAAGCGTCGCCAGGGGCGTACGCGCAGAGGGGCTAGATCATCCCGGCGGGCGCGTGGAAATCCAGGCACGCCTGCGCGTGCGAGCGCAGGCTCTCCAGCATGGGCCGCGTATCGTCGCGGCGCCATTGGAAGGTGTAGGCCAGGGGCGGCAATGGCGGAAAGCGCGGCAGCCGCCGCAGGTCGCCGCGCTGGATGAGAACCTGGGCCCAGGCGGCGGGCAGGAAACCCAGCCCCAGTCCCTGCCGCAGCATGGCGGCAATGCCGGGCCAGCTGTTGCAGCATTGATTGCGGCCTGGCGATACGCGCTGCTCGGTCAGCCAGTCGTCGAGAATACGGATCGCGCCCGAGCTTTGCGGCAGGGTGATGAGCGTCAGGCCAGGCAGGTCGGCCACTTCGAGCGAGGCCGCATCGGGCACGGCCCTGGCCGACACCACCCATTCGAAATGGGCGCTGCCAATCACGCGCGAGGCCAGCGAAGACCGGGACGAGGGCCCCGCGATCACCGCGAAGTCGAGCTCGCCTTCCTCCAGCCCGCGCTCGACCAGTTCGCCCACGCCCACGAAGGGCTCGACCAGGAGGTTGGGGTGCGCCTGCTGGATGACGTCGATCAGCCCGGCCATCCAGGTCATGGCGGTCAGCTCGCCGGCGCCGAAGCGGCAACGGCCGGAGTAGCTGAGGTTGTTGCTGGCTTGCTGCATGAACTGGTCCGCATTGCGCAGCAAATCCTTGGCATGGGGCACCAGTTGCTCGCCAAGCGCGGTCAGGGTCGCGCTACGGGCGCTGCGGCTGAACAGCGCGGCGCCGATCGAGGATTCCAGCTCGCCGATCCGCTTGGACAACGACGACACCGAGATATTCAGCCGATTCGCGGCGATGGCAAAGTTCTTGCAGGTGGCGGCCCAGTAAAAGGCCTCGAGTTGCTTGAGCGTCATGGGGGCGGAGGATCGGGCCGGCAGCGAACCGATTGAGGGCGACGAAAAGTGTAATAAAGGTCTTCAATAAAGTCACTTTATTCAACTCTCGGCCCGGCCTATAGTCTTTCGCCGTCAAGACCCTTGCACGGCGGATCGGCCGCCGAGCGCCGCCAGGAATCCCATCATGTCAGATCCGCTGCGCCGCATGCTCAGCCTGCACGACTTCGAAGCCGCCGCCCGGCGGATACTGCCCAAGCCCCTGTATGCCTATGTGTCGGGCGCGGTGGAAGACGGACAGTCCGAACGCGGCAATCGGCAGGCCTACGACGATTACGGGTTCCGGCCCAAGGTGCTGGTGGACGTGTCCCGCCGCAGCACGCGCTGCACGGTGCTGGGCCGCGAGTACGCGGCGCCCGTTGGCGTGGCGCCCATGGGCATTGCCGCGCTGACCAGCTATCGCGGGGACGTCATGCTGGCCCGCGCCGCGGCCGAGGCGGGCGTGCCCTGCATCATGAGCGGATCTTCGCTGATCCGCCTGGAAACCGTGATGGAGGCGGCGCCCGGGACCTGGTTCCAGGCCTACCTTCCCGGCGACGGCGCGCAGATCGCCGCGCTGATCGATCGCGTCGCCGCAGCCGGGGTGGACACACTGGTGCTGACCGTCGATACGCCGGTCGCCGCCAACCGCGAGAACAACGTGCGGGCGGGCTTTTCCACGCCGCTGCGGCCCAGCGTCGGCCTGGCCTGGCAGGGCGTCACGCACCCCCGCTGGTTGATCGGCACCTTTCTGCGCACGCTGGCCCGCCACGGCATGCCGCACTTCGAAAACAACTATGCGACGCGCGGCGCGCCCATCCTGTCCGGGAATGTGCTGCGAGACTTTTCCGATCGCGGCCACCTGAACTGGCAACACGTGGCCGCCATACGCAAGACCTGGAAGGGCAGGATGGTCCTGAAGGGCATCCTGCACCCGGATGACGCGCGGGCCGCGCGCGCGCACGGCATGGACGCGGTCATCGTGTCCAACCATGGCGGCCGGCAGCTCGATGGCAGCGTTTCTCCCTTGCATGCCTTGCCCGCCATCGTGGACGCCGCGGGCGGCATGGACGTCATGCTCGACAGCGGCGTGCGGCGAGGCACGGACGCGCTGAAAGCGATGGCGCTTGGCGCGCGCTGCGTGTTCGTGGGCCGTCCGTTCAACTACGCGGCGACGGTGGCCGGCCAGCGCGGCGTGGCCCATGCCATCGCGCTGATCGTCGAAGAGATCCGGCGCAACATGGGCCTGCTCGGTATCGTCGACCTGCGAGAGGTGAACCAGAGCCTGTTGCAACGCAGCCGGTAGTCGCGTGTATGGTTTTTTAAGGCAATGTCCGAAGCATGTCTTCTTCTTATGTATGGTTTTTATGAGAATTATGCCTGCTACAAAAGCCGTACAATTCAGCCATGTGTATGGGTGTGACGGTAAGATTCGACCTGTCCATGGGACTCGTGGCGCTCACTCGTCCCACTCCCGCTTGCAGCTGCTGACGTAGCGTTTTGAGGAAATGATGAATTTTTGGGTCCCTGTAATCTTCGGTACGTTCAAGATCCTCGTGTTGGGCACGGGCATGTTTCTGGCCATCAAGTCCCATTACGACGGGGCAAAAAAGGACAAGGAAAAGCTGGCGAAGGAGAAAGAGAAGGAGATGAAGGCAACGTAGGGATGCCTCGTTGCTATTGCGAGGCTTCATATTCCAGTTCGTCTGCATGAGCGCTCGCAAGCCTCGCGGTTTCGGTTTGGCTGTGTCGGCGCGATGGCCGGCATTCGGCGCACTGCGTTTTGCGCCAAGTCTCAGCGGGCGTCCTTTACTCCGAGGGGTACCGCCGTTACACAATGTGGCCAGCGATAGCCGGGAAATCTGTTTGACTCGGTGAGGCGCGGCCCGGATGCCGGGACGCGCGCAACCCGCATCAACCGGAGGACATACACATGTACATCATCATGGGGGGGACCGGCCACGTCGGGGCGGCAACCGCGCGCGCTTTGCTCGCGCTTGGCGCGGAGGTAACCATAGTCACCCGCTCGGCGGCTCGCGCCGCGCACTGGCGCGCTCGGGGCGCCGACATTGTCCAGGCCAATGTGGAAGACGTGGCGTCATTACGCGCCGCGTTCCGGCGTGGCCGACGCGCTTTTCTACTGAATCCTCCGGCGGACACCACCACCGACACCGACGTCGTCGAAAGACATACCGTTGCGAACATACTCTCCGCGCTCGAGGGATCCGGGCTTGAAAAAGTCGTTGCCGAATCGACGGGCGGCGCCCGGCCGGGCAGCCGCATTGGCGATTTGAACGTGCTGTGGGAGCTGGAAGAAGGGCTACGGGCCCAGGCGTTGCCGGCGGCCGTGAACCGTGCTGCTTACTACATGAGCAACTGGGACGGGTTCCTCGAAACGGTGCGCAACACCGGCGTGTTGCCCAGTCTTTTCCCGGCGGATCTCGCCATCCCGATGGTCGCGCCGAAAGATCTGGGCGAAGTCGCGGCCGCCCGTTTAATGACGTCTCTCGACGACCGCGGCGTCCGCTACGTAGAAGGCCCGAGGCGGTATACACCCAGCGACGTAGCGCGAGCGTTCGCCGAGACCTTGGGCCGGCCTGTCGAGGTCCGCGTCGTACCGCGAGCGGCATGGCGGCAGACGTTCGTCAGCCAGGGATTTTCTGAAGCCGCCGCTGAATCCTATGCCCGTATGACCGAGGTGAGCGTCGATAGCGGCTTCGACTTGTCGGACACCCCGCTGCGCGGATCGACCACGCTGGAGGCTTACATTCGGGACCTGGTGGCCCCGCTCTAGATATCGGCGACATCGCGCAGCCGTACGCCGGAGAAGTTGGCCGCGCGCAATGCATCGAACATGGCGCGGTCGCAGATGGGAGGCGCTCCCATGCGATCCTGGCGGAAGATATGGGCAGCTCCCACAACATCCTGTTTGAACACCAAGCTGGCCCCGCCGACGAGGCTGTAAAGTTTCTCGTTCTCGCCGGTCTGATAATTGTGGTCGAGCTTGATTCTCACGCGAGAAGAGGCTTCATCCAGGGCATCGAGTCTGCGCAGCACATCGCCCAGATAGTACGGAGGGGCAGGGCTGCCGTCGGCAAGGCTGAAGTCGCATGCCACAAATGCAAACGCCTCGGCGTCCAACTGCTCAAACAGTTGCTTCAACGGCTCCGACACAATCCATATGCCGGCGAGCTCTTCCAGATCGCGTGGCATTGCGCCCTTCGCCGGTACATGAACCAGGTGGGGACGCTCCGGATACTGGCCTGGCATTCCATCAGGACGCGAGACGACATTCATCCCCGGATCGATCAGCTTCACTTCGTTGGCGATTTCTATGCCGGGAACCCTGCCGTTTTCCAAGACGCCGGCGTCGATCAGGAAAAATTCGCCCTTATGGGATGCGGCGTCGGCTGAAACTTCAATGGCGCTGGATTCGGTCACGGAGGCTTCCATCACGGATGCGGGGGCGGAACGGGAATGCGGTTGAGCCGATCCTAGCCGGGCTTTGGCGCGGCCACAAGCTCGGCCGCGCGCGGCGTTTTTGCTCGCATGTTGGCGTGCGCCTCGTGGAACAGATTCCTATGTCGTTGATTGCAAGAAAGGTTTTGTGCCGCTGCCGCGCCGTTCGGTGGTCGGGTGCAGCTTCGGTTGGGCAATCGCTTCAGGCGTTTGACGCGGGGCTACGAATGCTTGCCGGAAGCGGACGGCTACCAAGGTCCGCTTCCGGCCAATAACGGGCATTCCTTCTGACTTCGATATGATGATCTCGCCCCGCCGAAGCCCATAGAATCTGAGAACTAACCAGGCCCGCGGTCCTATGGTTTTTCTTGGCCTGCAAACTCAAGGTTCAAGCCAGTCACCTCACCTTGAAACTGCGCCGTGGCTTCCCTCATATCCATAAAGTAGTTCTGCAACGTAAGCGTCATGCCTTCGAACTGCACCCGACGATCAAATGGTCGCAGGAGGTCAAACTGCTTCCTGATAATGCTGCCGCCTTGAAGGTAATCCACCAAGTCAAGCGCCTGGAAGGTTTCATCACGCCAGAAGCGCATTTCCCCCCCAGACGAGAGCCGAACGAAACCGCGGGCTACTACATTGGTAAGTTCATGCACTTGTCGCACCGGGTGTGTTCCCATGGTGTACCCGTTGAACACCCGGTTGGCAGTGATGATGCCGGTATGGATATCCGTTGTGACGGCAACATCCCAACCCAGCCACTTGAGCAGACGTTCCTGGTTTGGTGGAACCTTCATCCAACGCAAGCGGAGATCCAGTTGGTCGCGAGCTTTCTTCAGGTGCTCGTAGCTCGTTCGCAATTCGTGAGCCGACACCGGCAGGAATGAGTTCTTACACTCGAAAATGAAGAGATGCCCGTCTCGCGACGCGACTATGTCTGTCTCTCGCTTTCCTTCGATATCGAACTTGAAGTTGCTTCGTACCTTGAATCCCGCGTCTTTCAGAGCGGCCACTACGGCCTGCTCCATCGGATCCTTGCCGTCAAGCTGAACACGTCGTAGATCGTTAGCCACTACGACGTTTCGCACGAGACTCGACCGCGCGATCATTGCTGGCGCGAGGACTAAGTAGCCCGCAGCTTCGATGAGTGGTCGGTACTGTAGGTCAATGAACTTCTGGTCTGCTCGTAATGTGAGGATGTTGACAACCTCTTGTGCTTTCGCGGGCGGCAGGATCTGGCCGATTGTCGTCACAATATCTTTGAGGCGCATCACCGGTAGGACGGAACGTGCCCGCAGGCGTTGCTGATGCTCGTCTGGCTGAATCTCCTTAAGCGCTTGCTGGAAGACGGCACTAAAGAATGCGAACATGCGTTGCACTTTCATGATGTCGCCTGCGGTGAGTGTCTCCGTGACCTGAAGCGACAGCGGATCGCTCTGGCGGAAGTTGTCGATCCCTAGACCAATTAGCACCGCGACTTCCTCCGCGAAGAATTGGTTCGCGGCTATAGGTGCAAAGAATCCAGGATCTTGGTGCACTCGAAAAACAAGCCGCTCGATGGGTTCGGTGCGCAACTCGACGCACTCACCCAGCCCCCCATGCGCGAAAGCCGCATCGATGAACGACTCCATGGTAGGAAGCTGCTCGTTGTTCTCGTGAAACTCCCTGGCAACATCGCTGGCGCGAATTTCTCCTTGCAAGCTGCTTTGGATGTAGCCCAAGCGAATGGACTTTTCAAAGGCTTCATCTATGGACAGCACCTTGAGTTCTTTGCCGCTCTGCTCAATCTTGTAGGGCAGGCCATCGAGCATCGCCTCAACCTCAAAGAGCTCATTGAGCCGAGCTGCGTCCATCAGCAACTCCGGATAGACGCTCTGGTATGGAGATACGAGCAATTCGTCAACGAGTTGCCAGTCTTTGGGTACGGTGCCAACTTCCTCACGCATCAGGTGCAAAATGAAGGACAGGGCCTGCGTGATTTCCTCAGTCGTCCAATGTTCGAATTTTGAAGAGTCCTGGAGCCGGTCGCCTCCCCTCCACCCATTGGCGAAGGCTTCGTTGACAATAACCAGCAGGCTCTTCTGAGCGACCTTGCGCCGAGATCTGAGGCGCAGTATCAGGCCTTCACGAAGCTGCCGTGCAGCAGGCGCGAGATTGAGAAGTAGCCGAACTGAGCGCAAGAACTCCAGCCGGTCTGGGCGGATTGTGACCTTTGGCAAGAGTGCCAAGCCGGCTTCCACTGCTTTGATAATCGCACCAGACTGGAACTTGTACCGCGATGCCCGCAACAGACCGTCGCGTCGAAGCCGCGCAACCGCGCTGTCCGCATCCCACAAAAGCAATGCAAGCAATACCGCGACAGACCACTGGTGGTCGTTTTTTTCCAAGTAGACCTTAAAAGCGTCAAGTGCAGCTTTCGCCTCGTCTTTGGTGGCCAATACCGGCCCGCTCGCCACCGCAGCAGCGGTGATGGCCGCAATCGTTTTGTGGCCGCGCAATTGTGTAGCTTTCGCGAGAATGCCCACTACCTATCCCTAATTCCTTTTTAAGCACGCGACAGTCTAGCGTTAGCATTCATTGCCGCAGTGCACCAGGGTTGCATCTAAATTAGATGATTCCTCGTCTGTCGGGCGGTGAGGAAGAGTATTGGCCCGTGTGGCGAGCGAAAATGATCCATAGAGGGGACATCGAACATTCTCGGTGCGATTCATTTTCGTGCTTGTCCGAGCTCTACACGGAGCGGTCTTATGGGTTCCCGAGCTGCTGCACACTACTGGAAGGCCGATTTGCAATGTGCCGGTGTTCAAACGGGCAACAGCACGAGCCGGAAGCGTCTGCAAATGCTTGGAGCATCCTCCCCTTCGCAAGCCAACCCGAGCGCCGCGATGCGGCCACGAATGGCCTTCCGCCCGATTCACCGTCGGGACCTTCACGTGGCACTTCCACTCGGCAAGCGGACTATCAATCGCTCAAAGAACAGGATTCACGTGATCAGCACGTTGGCGAATTCCGCCAGCCGGTTGCATCTGTTGGTAAGGAAGGCACTAAAGTCATCGTTGAAATCGTCCTTCCGGCAGAATGCAGAAGTGAGGGTTGCAGCCTGCTCTTCCTCGTGACCGACCACAAGATCATTAATGTAGATCGATGGCTTCTTTCTTCCGATGTGCTTGTTCTCCGCCGCACTGAGGAAGCAAAAATTCCCAAGCGAATTGATTTCAATTTCGGAGCGGCCGATGTCGCGCAGGAAGGCGCGAGGGTAGATATGATGGAACTCAGAACGGTTGTAGCGTTGCAGCACCTTGTCCAAGTCGATACTCTTTCCAGACAGAAGGCTGCGGGGGCCATTGTTCCCCAGCAGAAGAACAAAAGTCTTGGTGGCTGCCGCGCCCACCCGGAACGTGCCTTTGAAGAAGTCCGGCGTCACCACAACCTCGATTGCGTCTAGCGTATTCGCCTGCCCCGTCTTCAACCTAATCATCTGCTCGATATCGTGAATCGTGGTCTTTCGCGTTTGGCTCGTGTATCTGCTAGAAAAGCACGTGCGCCAGAACCATCGCTTGATCGTCTGGTAAGTCGGACCTCCATACAAAACCTCCTTGCCGTCCGGCTCAGCAAAGAATGCCGCCAGCGGAATGAGCATCGCTGGGTACGGAAGTAACTTCAAGTGAACAACATTGAGTTGCGTTCTCAAAAAATCAATTGCACCACGGATTCCATTTTCAACCTTCGGAAACTGCGCGCGGACCTCCGCACCGTTTAGGTCGAGTAATTTCTCTGGCCCTGGCTCATTGGTCAGAATTCCAGCGACGCAACTCAATAAAAGATCGGCGTCATCCCCTACTCCCGCAAAGCCGAACTCGGAAAGCTCTTCGCGAAGCTCCCTGAATTTTTCGAGAAGGTCAAAATCATCACTCCATGTCCATGCCGAGAGAAGTTGGAGCGTATCGAGAGCAATGCCAAGGTGGTTGATCCTCTCGAATACGATAGCAACAATTGAGCGATCTTCACTCTTCAGAATTTGTACAGGAATCTGTACTTCTTTGAACTTTTCCTGAAGCCTGTCGATTCGTCCGATTTGCTCTTTGCCCAGATGTTCAGTGTTCTCCCGGTACTTGACCGAATCGAAGAGGACACTCACGGGGAAATATCGGCTCTTGTCGTACTCATCTCCAGGCGAAATCGGAACGAATGCACTGTCTTGGGCGTTGTGATTCGCCTCCAGATCGAAGTAGATGTCGGCCCACTCAGGGTTCGGCTCCGGCTTTAACTCAGTCTGGAAGACGGTGAAAATTGACGTAAGCCGCTGCTGTCCATCGAGAACGTAGTCAATCGGATAGTCAGCCTGCGGGTCAGGTAGCGTGAAGGTGCCCAAATTGCGTTCGGTCGCTAGCTTCTGCTTTGTACGCCAGAACAACAAGGAGCCAAACGGGAAGCCCTTATAAATGCTATCCAGCAGGTAAGCTACTCGATCCATCTCCCAAACGAATCCCCGCTGGAACGCGGGAATCCGAATTTCCCCGCTGACAACTGCATCCAAAATCTTCCGGATCGGGTAGTGTTGATATTCCATCGTCTCTGCCGTGTCATTCTTGAGTGACCACAAATGTACCGGGAAATTACAAATGATGGAATGCTTACCTAGGAGTTCGACCACGGAAACGGCCATCTCATTCTCGGACCCGTTGTACTGGGCGGAAGCCCATGCCGGACATCGAAAGGACACTCCCTGAAGGGAGCACTATCCTTGTACTGCGACGAAGCTGCCAAGCGGACCACGGGGGCCTTCGGACATCGCCCCGTACCTTGCCCTATGTGTGTCGCTAGATGATTTGTTCGCTGTGACGAAATGCTGAATGACCGCTGTATTTCGGAAGCTGTGGCCGCAACCGTGCAGCGGCGACCGTCCGTTTCGGGTCGTAACGAGCCCCTCGCACTTCCCGCCGATCAAAGCAAAAAGCCGCGCTTCCCCAACAGGAAACGCGGCTCCATTCAGGACCGGCGCGTCGACGCCGGTCCCATCCTTCAATGCATCTGCCCGTACTTGCCGGCGTTGAAGTCCTGGATCGCCTCGACGATCTCCGCTTGGGAGTTCATCACGAACGGCCCGTACCCCACCACCGGCTCGTCGATCGGCTCGCCGCTCAGCACCAGGAACACGGCGTCGTTGTTGGCTTCGACCGTGATCTCGTCGCCGTCCTGCGAGAACAGCGTCAGCTGCGCGTCGCGCGCCACGGCTTCGCCGTTGACCAGCACCGTGCCGCGCAGCATCACCAGCATGCTGTTGCGGCCCGCCGGGATCGCGAAGGTCGTGGCCTTGCCCGCGGACAGGCGCACGTCCCACACGTCGATCGGCGTGAAGGTGCGCGCCGGGCCGGTCTGGCCGCCATAGCTGCCGGCGATGACGCGCAGCGAGCCGGCATCGTCGGGCAACGACACGACCGGGATATCCGCGTTCAGCAGGCTCTGGTAGCCGGCCGGGGCCTTCTTGTCCTTGGCCGGCAGGTTGACCCACAGCTGCACCATCTCCAGCTCGCCGCCCTTGCGGGTGAACGCGGGGGAGTGGAACTCTTCATGCAGGATGCCCGAGGCGGCCGTCATCCACTGGACGTCGCCGGGCCCGATGACGCCGCCGTTGCCGGTGGAGTCACGGTGCTCGACCTCGCCGCTGTAGACGATGGTCACGGTTTCGAAGCCGCGGTGCGGATGCTGGCCGACGCCGCGCGGTTGCGTGGCCGGCGTGAATTGCGCCGGGCCGGCGTAGTCCAGGAGCAGGAACGGGCTGACGTTCTTGCCCTTGTCGTTGTACGAGAACATCGAGCGCACCGGAAAGCCGTCGCCCACCCAGTGGGGACGGGGACTGGCATGCACACCCAGAATCTTCTTCATGATCGTCATTCCTGTTGCGCGGCCCCTGCGGGGCCGTTCGTCATACCTATCAAGATAAGGGCGGGACGGCGGTTGCGGTAGTCCCCTCCATTGATAAGCACCGTTCCAGCAATAGGACGCTGACGGCCCCAAGGCGGGCCAGCGTTGCCAGTGCGGCGAGGGCGGGGGGAGGAATTCCGGGCTTGGCGCGGTGCCGGCGGCCGGCGCGACCCGCGACGAAGGGCCTGTAAACCCGGGTATTCTTGCGCCATGCAACGACAAGCCGACACAGCCGTGGCTGACCGATCTCCCCAAGTCCAGGGCTTCGCCCCGGTGGCCGCCGCCGACGCCCGCATCCTGGTGCTGGGCTCCATGCCCGGCGTGGCGTCGCTGCGGCAGGCACGCTACTACGCCCACCCGCGCAACGCCTTCTGGCCCATCGCGGCCCAGGTGCTCGGCTTCGATCCCGCCGCCGATTACGCGCGGCGCCTGCAAGCGCTGCGATCCGCCGGCGTCGCGCTCTGGGACGTGCTGCAGGCCTGCGAACGGCCGGGCAGCCTGGATGCGGACATCCGTGTCGACACCCTGGTGCCCAACGACTTCGCGGCGTTCCTTGGGGCCCATCCACGCCTGGCGCGGGTCTGCTTCAACGGCGCCAAGGCGGCCAGCCTCTACCGCCGCCATGTGCTGCCGCGCCTGCCGCAGCGACCGTTGCAATATGTCGACCTGCCATCCACCAGCCCGGCCCACGCGGCCGCATCGTTCGAGAAGAAACTGGCCGCCTGGCGCGAGGCGTTGACGATGCCGGCCTGAGCCTGCGCGTTGGGGCGTTGGCGGCGCGGGTGCCGCGACATGCGGCCGGAGACGAAGCGCGGAAAGCGGAAGGTGAAAAGCGGAATACGAGCGGCGCTTGGCCGTGCGCGAGGCGGCCGGTCAGTCCCGCCGGCCGCGACCTTCAGCGCCTACGATCGGGGGGGCTGGCAGGAAGGCGGCGCCTGCGGCGCCGGACGCCGCCGCAAGACCGGCCGCCCGGCGGGCCTGCGCCAGGCTGGCCTGGACCTGCTCGTGGACGGGACCGTCGGGGTCGACCAGGGGCAGCAGGCGCTCCCAGTCGTCAATGGCCTGCTGGAAGTCGCCCCGGAAAAATGCGCTGGTGCCGGCCAGGGCCAGGCCTTTCACGTCGTCGGGCGCGAGCGTCAGCAGCAGGGCGATCAGGCGGTCGGGTTCGCCGGAAAAATCGCCGTCCGCCGCCGTGGCCAGGAGGTCGGCCCACTCCGCCAATACGCCGGGATCTTGCGGCGCCCGGGCGCCGATGCGCGCCCAGGTTGCCGCGCCGTCGGCGAAATCTCCCAGCGTTGCGTAGGTGTGGGCCAATGTCGTCCAGGCCGCGGCGTCGTCCGGATGGGCTTGCAGGTGTTGGATCAAGCCGGCCAGCCGGTCGGCCATGGGATCGTTGGCGTCGTGGCCGGCGCTGGCGGGGATCGCCGCGTCCAGGCTGGCGTGCGCCGGCGCCAGGGCCGACGGCGTGCCAAGCACGGCATACAGGCCGACGCTGATCGCGCCCAGTCCCAGGGCCACGGCCAGGGCCCAGCGCGGCGCGGGCCGGGTATCCAGGGGATCCGGCGCTGCGCAGCCTTCGCGCAGGGCGCGCCGTTCGATCTCCGCGAGCGCCTGGGCATACTGGTCCGGGGCGATGCGCCCGCAGGCCTGGTCGGCCTGCAATTGCGCCAGTTGTTCGCGCAATACCGCCAGGGATGCCTGCGCCTGGGGCGGGCCGTCGCGGCGGCCGGTGGCCCCCGGCGCCAGCAGGGGCGGCAGCACGAACAGCAGGGCGACGGCGATCATGCCGGCCGCGAGGAGCCAGAACAGGGTCACGGGGCGCGCTCCCCGCCGGCAGCGGACGGACCGGCGTCTTCCGAGAGGTCGGCCAGCAGGGCACGGGCCGCTTGCGCTTGCGGCGCAGGCAGGGGCGGCTCCGGCGTGCGGGCATGGCGTCGCAAGCGCCACAGCAGGCCGCCCATGGCGCCGGCAAGCAGCACGCCGGGCCCGATCCAGAGCAGCGCGGTGCGGGTTTTCAGCGGGGGGCGATAGAGCACGTAGTCGCCATACCGCGACACCAGGAACTGGCGCACCTGGGCGTCGTCCTGGCCCGCCTGGAACAGGCGGCGCACTTCGTCGCGCAGGTCGCGTGCCAGCGGCGCGCGCGAGTCCGCCAGCGATTCGTTCTGGCACACCAGGCAGCGCAGGTCGCGCGTGAAGGCCTGGACGCGCGCTTCCAGGGCCGGGTCGGGCGCGGCGGCGGGCGCCTCGCCGGCCGTGGCGCGGGCCGCGATGGCCAGCGCCAGCGCGACGCCGCCGCAGGCCGCGCGCAAGCCGGCGGCCAAGGCGGCGCGCCGGGGCGCGGGGCGGGGCGCGCGGAGGATGTCAGGGTTCATTCAGCGCCTCCCGCGCCCGGGGGATCAGGATGTTGTCGAGCACGTCCTGCGTGACCGGCCCGACGTGCTTGTAGCGGATCACGCCTTGGGCGTCGATGAGAAAGGTCTCGGGCACGCCGTACACGCCATAGTCGATGCCGAGTTTGCCGCCGGGGTCGACCACCGTGGCGGTGTAGGGGTCGCCCAGGCGCGCCAGCCATTCGCGGGCGGCGCTGTCTTCGTCCTTGTAGTCCAGCCCGACGATGGCGATGCGGCCTTCGCGGGCGGCGCGCAGCAGCACGGGGTGTTCGGCGCGGCAGGCGACGCACCAGCTGGCCCAGACGTTGAGCAGCCAGACCTGGCCGCGCATGTCGTCCAGCCCGAACTGGCGTCCGGGCGCGTCCAGCCGCGCCAGCGTGAAAGGCGGCGCGGGCTGACGCAGCAAGGGCGAGGGCAGCTCGCGTGGGTCCAGCCCCAGGCCAATGGCGAGCAGGGCCGTCAGGCCGATGAACAACAGCAGGGGCAGGAGGGATCGGAGTTTCATGGCTGTTCGCTGTGCGGTCGCCGGGTGTGTTGCGGGGGCGCGGCGTCGCGCCGCGACGTCTGCTTGCGATAACGGCGGTCGCCGGCGGCGGCCAGGCCTCCCAGCATCATCAACGCGCAGCCGGCCCAGATCCAGCTGATGAACGGTTTGTGGAACAGGTTCACGATCCAGCTGCCGTCGGGCAGGCCTTCGCCCAGGGCGGTGTAGAGGTCGCGCAAGGGGCCGACGTCAATGGCCGACTGCGTCATCGGCATTGCCTGCGCCACGTAGCGGCGGGTCTCGGGTCGCAGCGTGGCGACGTGCTTGTCGCCGCGCGCGACATCGAGGGTGGCGCGCGCGGCGATCCAGTTGGGACCGGCGACCTGCTCCACGCCGCCGAAGGTGAAGGTGTACCCGGCCAGGCGGGCGGTCTGGCCGGGCAGCATGCGCACGTCCAGTTGCGACTGGAAGCTGTTGACCATGGTGACGCCGATGATGAACACGCCCAGGCCGAGATGGGCCAGCCACATGCCCCACCAGCTTCCGGGAATGCCGCGCAGGCGGGTGGCGATGCCGGCCCGGCCGCCGCCGCGCAGGCGCTCGCCCAGCAATTGCAGGCTGCCCAGCACGATCCAGGCCGCCAGCGACAGGCCCAGGCAGGTGCGCCAGGTGAAGTGTCCGAGCCCGTAGCCCAGCGCCGGGCCCAGCAGCACGCTGGCGAGCGTGGCCGGCCGCAGGCGGCGCGCCAGCCGTTGCCAGGTGTCGGCCTTCCAGCGCGCCAGGGCGCCGGGCACCAGCAGGATGAGCACTGGCGTCATCAACGGCACGAAGGTGGTGTCGAAGTAGGGCGGGCCGACCGAAATCTTGCCGAGGCCCAGGGCGTCGAGCAACAACGGATACAGGGTGCCGAGCAGGACCGCCGCGCAGGCCACCGACAGCAGCGCGTTGTTGGCCAGCAAGGCGGCGTCGCGCGACACGAGCTCGAAGCGGCCGCCACCCTGCAGCCGCGGCGCGCGCCAGGCGTACAGCAGCAGCGATGCGCCGACCACCGCCACCAGCAGGCACAGGATGAACAGGCCGCGCGCCGGGTCGGTGGCGAAGGCATGTACCGAGGTGACGACGCCGGACCGCACCAGGAACGTGCCCAGCAGCGACAGCGAGAAGGTGCCGATCGCCAGCAGCACGGTCCAGCCGCGGAACGCGCCGCGCTTTTCCGTCACGGCCAGCGAATGGATCAGCGCGGTGCCCAGCAGCCACGGCATGAACGAGGCGTTCTCGACCGGATCCCAGAACCACCAGCCGCCCCAGCCCAGCTCGTAATAGGCCCAACTCGATCCCACCGCGATGCCGGCGGTCAGCAGGACCCACGCGGCCACGGTCCAGGGCCGCGACCAGCGCGCCCAGGCGGCGTCCAGGCGCCCCGTCATCAGGGCCGCGATGGCGAAGGCGAAGGCGATGCTGAAGCCCACGTAGCCCAGGTACAGCAAGGGCGGGTGGATGATCATGCCGGGGTCCTGCAACAGCGGGTTGAGGTCGCGGCCTTCCGGCGCCGCTGGCAACAGGCGGGAAAAGGGGTTGGAGGTCAGCAGCGTGAAGGCGGTGAATCCCGCGCTGACCGCGCCCAGCACGCCCAGGACCCGCGCCGTGAAGGCCTCCGGCAGCCCGCGGCTCCAGCGCGTCACCGCCGCCGTCCAGAGCGACAGCGAGACGATCCACAGCAGCATGGAGCCCTCGTGGTTGCCCCAGACCGCGGTGATGCGGTAGATCAGCGGCGTGCGGGTGTGGCTGTTGTCCGCCACCAGCCGCACGGAGAAATCATTGGCGATGAACAGCAGGTGCAGGCAGGCGTATGACAACAGCACGAACAGCAGTTGCCCGCGCGCGGCAGCGCGGCCGACCGCCATCAGCGCCGCGCGGCCGCGCCAGGCGCCATACAGCGGCACGATGGCCTGCGCCAGCGCCAGCGCGAAGCCGAGCATCAGGGAAAAGTGGCCGACCTCGGCGATCATGGCTGTACCGTCCTGCCGGCATCGTGGGCGCGCTCGATGGCGTCGCGCGCTTCGATCGGCGTGTAGTTCTCGTCATGGCGGGCCAGCACGCTGGTGGCGGTGAACACGCCGTCGGCGTCCAGCGTGCCCTGGGCCACCACGCCCGTGCCTTCGCGGAACAGGTCGGGCAGGGCGCCGCGATACACCACGGGCACCTCGTGGGCGGTGTCGGTGACGATGAAGCGCACGCCCAGGCCGTCGGCCTCGCGTTGCAGCGAGCCGGCCAGCACCATGCCGCCGACGCGGAACAGCCGCTGTCGCGGCGCCTCGCCGCGCGCGATTTCGCTGGGCGTGTGGAAGAACACCAGGTTCTGGCGCATGGCCGTCAGGATCAGGGCGGCCGCCGCGCTCAACAGCGCGACCGCACAGAGCAGCAGGAGCAGGCGCCGGCGGCGGGGTGTCGTCATGCCGGTTCCGCGTCCCGCCGTTGCCGCCTGGCCGCCGGGCGGCTGGCGCGATCGAGCGCGGCCAGGCGTCGCAGCGCGCGGCGCCGCCGCCGCGCCAGCGACGCGCATTCGGCCAGCACCAGCAGGGCCAGCGCGCCATAGCTGCCCCAGACGTAGCCGGCGCGCCCGCCCATGTGCCAGAACGCGGCCCAGGATTCCCAGTGCATCATGCCGGCTCCTTGCGTGTTGCGGCCTCGCGGCGCGCCAGGTCGCGCACCCAGCCGGCCGGCCATTCCCGTTCCAGCACCATGACGCGCGCGCGCGCCAGCGCGACGGCGGCGGTGTAGGCCCACGCGGCCAGCGCCATCAACAGCATGGCGGCCAGCATGGTCGCCGCCATGGACGGCGCGCGCGTCAGGCTGACCGAAGCGCCCTGGTGCAGCGTGCTCCACCATGACACCGAGAAATAGATGATGGGGACGTTGATGGCGCCCACCAGCGCCACCAGCGCCCCGGCGCGGTCGCCGCGATGGGGATCGACGGTCAGGGCGGTCAGAGCCAGGTAGCCCAGGTACAGGAACCCCAGGATCAGTTGCGAGGTGAGCCGCGCGTCCCAGACCCACCAGGCGCCCCAGGTGGGCCGGCCCCACAGCGCGCCGCTCCAGAGCGCGACGAAGCAGAACAGCGTGCCGGTGGGAGCCAGCGCGCGCGCCATGATGAACGACAGGCGGGTGCGCAGGACCAGGCCGAGCGCGGACCAGAACGCCATCAGAAGATAGATGAACAGCGACATCCACGCGGCCGCGACGTGGATGAAAATGATGCGGTAGACCTCGCCCTGCGTGGCGTCGGTGGGCGCGACGAAAAAGCCGATCGCCAGGGCGCAGGCGCCAAGCACGATCGCGATTCCGGCGCACCAGGGAACCAGCCTGCCCGCCAGCGGATAGAAGGCTTGCGGCGCGGCGAACCGCAGCAGGCGGGTGGCGTGGCGGGCGGGGGGAGTGGGCATGGAAGGCATCTTCATTCTTCGACGGCGAAGCGCAGCGCCAGGACACAGGCGGGCGGGGCCAGCGCCAGCGCCGCCAGCAGCGCGCCGCCAAGCAGCAGGAACGCGGTCGTGGGCGGCTGGCCCGTGGCGCAGGCGGACACGGAGCCCGCGCCGAAGATCAGCACCGGCACGAACCAGGGCAGCAGCAACAGGGCCTGCAGCACGCCGCCGCCGCGCATCCCGAGGGCCAGCGCGGCGCCGATCGCGCCGACCAGGGCCAGTACCGGCGTTCCCAGCGCGAAAGATAGCGACAGGGTCAGGCGCGAACACTGACCCAGGTCAAACAGCAGGCCCATGAGGGGCGCCACGGCCACCAAAGGCAGACCGGTTCCGATCCAGTGCGCCGTGATCTTGGCCAGCACCCAGAGCGTGGCGGCGCCCGGCGAAAGCAGCAGTTGTTCGAGCGTGCCGTCGGCGTGGTCCTGCGCGAACAGTCGATGCTGCGACAGCAGCGTGGCGAGCAGCGCGGCGACCCATAGAACGCCGGGTCCGAGCGCGCGCAGCAAGGACGCATCGGCGCCCACGCCCAGCGGGAACAGGCAGGCGACCAGCACGAAGAAAAGCAGCGAGACAATGGCGTCGGCCCGGCCGCGGCCAAGCAGCAGCAGGTCGCGCCGCAGGACGGCGAAGAAGGGGCTGTCCTGCCACGTCATGGCGTGTGCGGGCCAAGGTCGAGGGTGCGCACCGGCCGGTCGAAGGCAACCTCCTGGTGCGTGGTCAGCAGGACGCGTCCGCCGTTGTCGCAATGGCTTGCCAGCGTCCGTGTCAGCGCCGCCACCGTGGTCGCGTCGAGCAGGTTGAAGGGTTCGTCCAGGATCCACAGCGGCCGCGCCGGGCGCAGCGACAGCCGCGCCAGCATCACGCGGCGCCGCTGGCCGCGCGACAGCACACGCGCCGGCAGGTCCAGCAGCGCCGCCAGGTCCATCCGGCAGAGGGCGTCGCGACAGGCTGCCGTGCTGACGGCATCGGCCTGGGCCTGGCACAGGAAGCGCAGGTTCTCGAGGGGGGTGAGGGAATCGGCGAGGGCGTCGGCATGGCCCAGGTAGAGCAGGTGCTGGCGGTAGGCCGGCCCCAGGCGGTGGATGTCGGCCCCGCGCCAGCACACCGTGCCGGCGTCGGCGCGCGCCAGGCCGCACAGGATGCGCAGCAGGCTGGTCTTGCCATGGCCGTTGGGCGCGGTCACGCGCAGCAATTGCCCGGCGCGCAGCTGGAACGACACGTCTTCGAACAGCAGACGGGTTCCTTTCGAACAGGTGAGCCCTTCCGCTTCAAGCATGGCCGGCGCCCATCCAGATACTCATGACAACAATCCCCGCTGCATCAAGGGCGGCGCGAAGCCGATAACGGGATGGGATATTAATGAATCCAGGCCGCGGTTTTGCGTGGCCGTGGCGCATTTGGATTTATGTCGGACGCGTTTACCGTTGGCCGCATCATGGCGCCGATCGCCACGCGACCGTATGCGTTTTCGAGCGCTGGCGGGCCGTGGCTTCAGATCGGTCTGAGTAATGGGCGCGATGGCGCGTGTGACCCGCGGCGCTTGACGGAGATCAATATGCGGGGGCCGGCCGCGCGTCGATCATGAAAAGGCATCGAACCGCCAACGGCCCTCGCGGGGACCGCCGGCCTTGCTTGTGCCGCGGCGCGGTTCGACGTAGTAGCCGTTCATATCCAAATAGTTGTACTCCGTGAAAAGCAAACCCAAGCACAGCAGCAATGGTGGTGGGGCCGAGTGGGCAAAGTTCCTGTCGCTGGCCTTTGTAGCGTGTCCCGTCGTGGCGTTTCTGATGATCTGCGTGTACGGATTCATCGTCTGGTTCGGTCAAATCCTGTTCTGGGGGCCGCCGACATGAATGCGCCGTCCGAGAAAAACGCAGCCTGAGCCACCGACATGAAAAATCCCTTCAAGATCGCCAAATCCATCATCCAATGGATGGGCGCGCTGTTGCTGCGCCCCGCCACCCGCATCGGCCTGGGCGTGCTGGTCATCGGCGGGTTCCTGGGCGGCGTCACGTTCCTGGCGCTGTTCAACACCGGCATGAACGCCACCAACACCGAGGCGTTCTGTATTTCCTGCCACTCGATGCGCGACACCGTGCTGCCGGAACTGCAGCAGAGCGTGCATTGGAAAAACCGTTCTGGCGTGCGCGCCCACTGTCCGGACTGCCACGTGCCGCATGACTTCACCTCGAAGGTCGCGCGCAAGATGCAGGCCTCGCGCGAAGTGCTGGGACACCTGATGGGCACGATCGGCACGCCCGAGAAATTCCAGGAACACCGCATCGTGCTGGCCACGCGCGAGTGGGCCCGCTTCAAGGCCAACAATTCCAAGGAATGCCGCAACTGCCACGATTACGCCAGCATGGATTTCGACAAGATGCGGGTGACCTCGCAGACCACCATGCACGGCGCGGCCGAGCGCAATGCCAGTTGCGTCGACTGCCACAAGGGCATCGCGCACCGATTGCCCGAGGTCAAGTCACAGGGCAACCCGGCGCTGGCGGCGCTCACGGCCGACGCGCGCGGCGCGGCCATCGACGCCGGCCGCGAGTACTACAGCGTCATGCCGCAGCCGATCTACGCGGACGAGGGCCTGGACCGCGAGATCGGCGCCATCGAGATCGCCACCGGCGTGAAGGTGCTGCAGAAGAAAAAGGACGCGGTGCAGGTCGAATTGCAACTCTGGAGGAAGAACAAGGGTTACGCCCGGGTGCTGTACGGCCAGTTCGGCCTGAACATCACCAGCGCCGTGCTGAGCCAGGAGGTGTCGCGCGACGACGGCGTGGTCCATGTCATCGAAAGCCGGATCGACGATGTGACCGGCCTGCAATGGCAGAAGATCGCCGCCACGGTCTGGCTGCGCGGCGGCGGCCTGGTGGCTGACGTCGCGCCGATCTGGACGGCGGCCAGGAAGAGCTATTCGCAGAGCTGCAGCGTCTGCCACCGGCAGCCGAACGAGGCCTCGCACGACGCCAACCAATGGCCCGGGCTGTTCGGCGGCATGGTCGGCTTCACCAACATGGACGACCAGACCGCCAAGCTGGTCCTGAAATACCTGCAACTGCATTCCTCCGATTTTGCTGCAAAGGACAGTGTGGCCGCGGCCCACTGAGAAAGACATGAAACTCTCCCGTCGTCGTTTCCTGGGTGGTGTCGCCGCCTCGCTGGGCTCCATGGTGGTGCCGCCGCTGTTGCGCAATGGCCGCGTGCTGCGCGCCGCCACGCTTGGCGATGAGGACGCCGGCCCGGGCCGCTGGCGGTTCTCCGGCGCGCACTGGGGCGCATTCCGCGCCCGGGTCGTGGCCGGCCGCGTCGTGGAAATCAAGCCTTTCGAGTTCGACAAGCATCCGACGCCGATCCTCGATGGCACGCTGGACGTGCTGTACAGCGCCTCGCGGGTGCGCTATCCGATGGTGCGGCTCGACTGGTATCGCAAGCGCGGCGCCGCGGGCCAGGCGCTGCGCGGCGACAACCGCTTCATCCGGGTCGGTTGGGATGAGGCGCTGGACCTGGTCTACGACGAGCTCGAGCGGGTGCAGCGCGACCATGGCCCCTGGGCGCTGCATGTGGGCAACGTCGGCTGGCGCTCGGTGGGGCTGATGCACAGCTGCGGCAACCACATGCTGCGCGCCATGGGCATGCACGGCTATAGCGTCGGCACCGCGGGCGACTACTCGACCGGGGCCGGCCAGACCATCCTGCCCTACGTGCTGGGTTCGACCGAGGTGTATTCGCAGGGCACGTCCTGGGACATCATCCTCAAGGAAACGCGGGTGCTGGTGTTCTGGGCCAGCGATCCGATCAAGAACCTGCAGGTCGGCTGGAACACCGAAACGCACGAGGCCTATGCCTATTTCGAGCAGCTCAGGCAGAAGGTCGCGAAGCGTGAAATCACGGTGATCTGCGTCGATCCGGTGAAAAGCAAGACGCGCAACTACCTGGACTGCGAGCACCAGTACGTCAATCCGCTGACCGACGTGGCCTTCATGCTGGGCATTGCCCACACCTTGTGGAAAGAGAACCTGTACGACGCCAAGTTCCTCGAGACCTATGCGGTCGGCTTCGACGAGTTCATCGCCTACGTCGAGGGCAAGACCGAGGACAAGATCGAACGCACCCCGGAATGGGCCGCGTCGATCTGCGGCGTGCCGGCGCAGCGCATCCGCGAGCTGGCGCGCCTGATGGCGGCCAATCGCACGCAACTGATGTTCGGTTGGGCGATCCAGCGCCAGCAGCATGGCGAGCAGCCTTACTGGATGGGCGCGATCCTGGCCGCGATGCTGGGCCAGATCGGGCTGCCCGGCGGCGGCATCAGTTATTCGCACCACTACAGTTCGGTGGGCGTGTCGGCCTCGGGCGCGTCGATGCCGGGCGCGTTTCCGCTGAACCTGGATACCGGCCGCAAACCCCGGCACGAGAACGACGACTACCAGGGGTACAGCGCCGTCGTGCCGGTGTCGCGGGTGATCGACGCCTTGCTGGAACCGGGCAAGGAAATCAACTTCAATGGCCACAAGGTCAAGCTGCCGCCGTACAAGGTGGCGATCTTCTCGGGCTGCAACCAGTGGCACCGGCAACAGGACCGCAATCGCATGAAGCGCGCGTACCAGAAGCTGGAAACGGTGGTGGCCATCGACTACAACTGGACCGCCACCTGCCGCTTTGCCGATATCGTGCTGCCGGCCTGCACCCCCTACGAGCGCAATGACATCGACGCCTACGGTTCCTATTCGAACCGCGGCGTGATCGCCATGCACAAACTGGTCGATCCGCTGTACCACTCGCGCTCGGACTTCGATATCTGGACGGACTTCTGCAAGCGCATGGGACGCGACGTGGAATACACGCGCAACATGAACGAGATGCAGTGGGTCGAGTCGCTGTACGAGGATTGCCGCAAGGAAAATGCCGGCAAGGGCTTCGACATGCCGCCGTTCGCGCAATTCTGGGAGCAGGGCTACGTGCTGTTCCCGGAGGGCAAACCGTGGGTGCGCCACGCCGATTTCCGCGAAGACCCCGAGGTCAACGCGCTGGGCACGCCGTCCGGGTTCATCGAGATCTACAGCCGCAAGATTGCCGGCTTTGGCTACCGCGATTGCAAAGGGCATCCGGTCTGGATGGAAAAGGCCGAACGCTCCCACAACGGTCCGCGATCGGACAAATTCCCGCTCTGGCTGCAGTCGGCGCATCCGGATACCCGCCTGCATTCACAAACCTGCGAATCGCCCTCGCGGCGCGCCACCTACACCATCCAGGGGCGCGAACCGGTCTACCTCAATCCCGACGATGCCCGTCAGCGCGGCATCAAGCATGGCGACCTGGTGCGGGTGTTCAACGACCGTGGGCAATTGCTGGCCGGCGCGTCGCTTTCGGCCAACTTCCCCCCCGGGGTGGTGCGCATCCAGGAGGGCGCCTGGTATGGGCCGACCGGGCCGGAGATCGGCGCGCTGGACACCTATGGCGATCCCAACACGCTGACGCTGGACGTCGGCACCTCCGAGCTGGCGCAGGGGCCAAGCCCCAACACCTGCCTGGTGGAAATCGAACCGTACAAGGGCGTGGCGCCACCGGTGACCGCGTTCGGCGGCCCGACCGAGGTGGATATCGATGGCAAGGCGCTGGCCCGGCATTGAGGTCTCGGCCGGCGCGGGACGCCGGCCGGTGTGGATCCTGTGATTTCATGGAGCATGCGTTGAACCTTGCATTATCCGACCCGGACTGGGGCGCGGCCTGCCAGCTGCGTTCGCAGCTGTATGGGTGGTTTTCCACGGTTTTTGCCAGGGAAATGGAACCCGCCGCCATGGCCTTGTGCCAGGGCGGCGGGGCCGATCATTTGCTGGCGGTGTTCAAGGCGCTTGGGCTTGGCCGGCAGGCCGATGCCGTGGCCGCCGTGTTCAAGGCATGGGCGGGGCACCCCGACGCGCCGTTGGAAAACGCGGCCGACTTCGCCGCGCTGTTCCTGCTGGAGGGGCGGGCGGCGCCCATTCCCTACGCCTCGCATTACCTGGAGGAAGGTGGGCAGCTGTACGGCGAGCCGGCGCGGCTGATGCGCGCGTTCCTGGAGTCCAGCCAGTTGCGGCTGGATGCGCAGTTCAAGGAGCCCGAAGACCACATTGCCGTCATCCTGGCGGCGCTGGCGCGCTGGAGCCGGGAGGGCGGGCGGGCGAATGACGTCGCCGCCTGCGCGGGGGAGCAGGCGGCCTATCTGGACGCCGCGCTGATGCCCTGGGTCGCGCACTGGCAGGCCCTGGTGGACGGCGTGGACACCCTGGCCTTCCGCTTCTATCCGGCGGTCGCGGGGCTGTTGGTCGCGTTTCTTCACCTGGATCGGGACTATCTGCGGTCTTTCGAGGCAGGTGGGTAAGAAAGGTCTTAAATAAACCCGTCCCCTATTGATCGGCATCAACTCTCTATATAACCAAAAGCGATAAGTTAATGGCACAACGACATAATTCGCGGAGAAGTCTGTGCCTCACCCCCCACCCGAAGTCCCCCTCCCGGGCAAACGCGGTTTCCTGAAGAACCTGCTCGGCCTGAGCGCCGCGGCCACCATCATCCCCATCCGTGCCGAAGCCGGCACCGGCATCAACCAGCAACCTCCCCGTCGTCCCGGCATTCCCGGCAAGCGCTACGGCATGTTGGTCGACCTGCGCAAATGCATCGGCTGCCAGTCCTGTACGGTCAGCTGTTCGCTGGAAAACCTGCCGCCCGTCGGCCAGTTCCGCACCACCGTCCTGCAATACGAAGTCCAGCCCGACAACGGCAGCCCCTGCGCCATGGTGATGCTGCCGCGCCTGTGCAACCACTGCGACAACCCGCCCTGCGTGCCCGTCTGCCCGGTGCAGGCCACCTTCCAGCGCGAGGACGGCATCGTGCTGGTCGACAACGAGCGCTGCGTCGGCTGCGGCTATTGCGTGCAGGCCTGTCCGTACGACGCCCGTTTCATCAATCACGACACCCAGACCGCCGACAAGTGCACCTTCTGCGAGCACCGGCTCGAAGCCGGCCTGCTGCCGGCCTGTGTCGAAAGCTGCGTGGGCGGCGCGCGCATCATCGGCGACCTGAACGACCCCGACAGCGCGATCTCGCGGCTGATGGCCGAGCATCGCGCCGACATCAAGGTGCTCAAGCCCGAGATGAAGACCGATCCCCACGTCTATTACATCGGCCTGCCCGATGCCTTCGTGCACCACATCGACGGCCAGGCCGGCGTGCGCCTGGCCGGCGGCCATTGAGAAGGGGAGCCTCATGCAGATCACCGAATTGTTGACCCCGGTCTACGACGCCGCCTGGCTGCCCTGGGCGGTGCAGTATTTCTTTCTTATCGGCATCGCCGCCACCGCCGCGCTGACGGCCGCCGGCGCCGCCTTTGGCGAGGCGGGATCGCCGGCCCGCCGGTTGCTGCCGGCCGCCGTGACCGTGCTGCTGGTGTGCGCCATTGCCGCGCCGGTCTCGCTGCTGGCCGACCTGCACCAGCCGGGCCGCTTCTGGCACTTCTATACCCGGCTCACGCCGTGGTCGTGGATGTGGCTGGGGGCGCTGCTGCTGCCGCTCTTCACCGGGCTGGCCGTGCTGTTCTGCGCCGCCTGGTGGTGGGGGCGCATGGTCTGGGTGCGCCTGCTGGCGCTGGCGTTGGCGCTGTCGGCCGTGTCGATCCTGGTCTACACCGGGGCCGAGGTCATGGTGCTGCGCGCCCGTCCGCTGTGGCACACGCCGTTCCTGCCGCTGAACTTCGCGCTGACCGCCTGGCTGGGCGCGCTGGGGGCGATGTTCCTGGTGGGGCGCTGGCTGCCCGGCGGCATGGCGGCCTTGCCCGTCGAGCTGCTGCGCCGCCTCGGCGTGACGTCGGTGGTGATGATGGCCATCGGCGCGGGCGCCTGGATCCTGCTGGGACTGCTGGGCGTGGATGCCTCGTTCGACGCGGCGTTGCGGCTGTTCGGCGAGTTCCCCGTGTGGCGCGCCAGCCTGGCCGGCGCCGTGGCCACCGCGTTCTGCATGATCGCGCTGCTGCAGCGCGCGCCGCGCACCCTGGCGGCGCCGTTGCCGTCGGCCGCGCTGGCGCTGACCATGCTGGCGGCTGCGTGGATCTTCCGCTGGGTCGTGTTCATGAGCGTGCAGGGCGTGCCCAAGTACGGCGCCGGCCTGTACCTGTACGACATGCCCTGGGGCAGCGACGGTCTGCTCGGCATGATCGGCGTGCTGGGCCTGTGCGTCGCGCTGGTGGCCGCCGTGACCTATGCGCTGGAACTGTTCCCGGCCCGCACCCGCGGCCTGGCGGCCTGATGCCGCCGGCCCGACAAGAATTCGCATCGAGATGACCATGGACAAGCCTCACCAAGACGATATCCCCGCCCATGCCGACGGGCCCGATCAACCCGACAACGCCGCGCGCCGCAAGCTGATCGCGCGCGGCGGCGTGGTCGCCGGCGGCATGGCCGCCTTCGCGGCCGGCTACGGCGAGACCGTCGCCAAGGCCGTCAAGGGCCTGGCGCAGGGCACCGCCGGCGTGCCCACCGCGCATGCGGTGCGCGGCAATTCGCTGACGCCCGAATTCCGCATCGACCCGGTCACGGGCCTGCTGTCGACCCAGCCGGGCCAGACCGTCAGCCCCTCCAGCTGCCTGGGCTGCTGGACGCAGTGCGGCGTGCGGCTGCGCGTCGATACCAAGGCCAACCGCATCCTGCGGGTGGCCGGCAACCCGTATCACCCGCTGGCCACCACGCGCCCGGCCGCGATGGACGCGCCGGTGCGCGAGACCTATGCGCAACTGGGCGGCGACAACGGCCTGGAAGGCCGCGCCACGTCCTGTGCGCGCGGTTCGGCCATGCTGGAGCAGATGCACAGCCCGTACCGCGTGCTCCAGCCGCTCAAGCGCGTCGGCGGCCGCGGCGAAGGCAAGTGGCAGACGATTTCCTTCGAGCAGTTGGTGCAGGAGGTGTGCGAAGGCGGCGACCTGTTCGGCGAGGGCCACGTCGATGGCCTGCGCGCCATCTTCGACCGCGACACGCCGCTGGATCCGGCCAATCCGGAGTACGGCGCCAAGGTCAACCAGTTCCTGTTCACCGATGCCTCCAACGAAGGCCGCACGCCGCTCATCCAGCGCTTTGCCGGCCAGTCGTTCGGCACCGTCAATTTCAGCAACCATGGTTCCTATTGCGGGCAGAGCTTCCGCGTCGGCGCGGGCGCGGCGCTGGGCGACCTGAAGGGCATGCCGCACGGCAAGCCGGATTGGGACAACGCCCGCTTCGGCCTGTTCATCGGCGCGGCTCCGGCGCAGGCCGGCAACCCGTTCCAGCGCCAGGCGCGCCAGCTGGCCGAGGCCCGCACCCGGCCCGAGGAGGCCGGCTTCACCTATGTGGTGGTGTCGCCGATGCTGCCCGCGTCCTCCAGCCTGTCGGCCGGCTCGGGCAATGAATGGGTTCCGGTCAATCCGGCCAGCGACCTGGCGCTGGCGATGGGCCTGATCCGCTGGATCCTGGACCACGAGCGCTTCGACGCGCGCGCGCTGGCGCAGCCCGGCCCGGCGGCCATGAAGGCGGCGGGCGAGGCGGCATGGACCAACGCCACGCACCTGGTGATCGCCGAGCCCGGCCATCCGCGCCAGGGCAGTTTCCTGCGCGGCGCGGACCTGGGCTGGGCCAAGCCGGTCGATGCCGGTGAAAAGTGGGAGGACGTGTACGTGGTGCGCCTGGAGGACGGCAAGCTGGCGCCGCATACCGGCGCCATGCCGGCCACGCTGTTCGTGGACGAGGCGGTGGCGGCGCCGGGCCTGGCGGGCGCGCCGGCCGCGCTGCGCGTGTGCAGCGCGCTGTCGCTGCTGCGCCAGGAGGCGCATCGCAAGTCGCTGGACGAATACGCCGCCCTGTGCGGCGTGCCGGCGGCCAAGATCGCCGAACTGGCCGAGCGCTTCACCAGCCACGGCAAGCGCGCGGTGGCGGATGCGCATGGCGGCACCATGAGCGGGGCGGGCTTCTACACCGCCTACGCCATCGCCATGCTCAACACGCTGGTGGGCAACCTCAACGTCGAGGGCGGCCTGGTGCTGGACGCCGGCCCGTTCCCGCCCTATGGCGCCGGGCCGCGCTACAACATCGCGGGCTTCGCCAACCGCGCCACGCCCAAGGGCGTGGCCCTGTCGCGCAACCGCTTTCCGTATGAGAAGTCGAGCGAGTTCAAGCGCAAGCAGGCCGCCGGCCAGCCGGTCTATCCGGCCGCCGCGCCCTGGTATCCGGCCACGGGCGGCCTGAGCTCCGAGATGCTGGCGTCGGCGCTGGCGGGCTATCCGTATCGCGCCAAGGTCTGGTTCAACCACATGAGCAACCCGATCTACGGCATTGCCGGGTTCAGGAACGTGCTGCTGGACAAGCTGAAGGATCCGAAGATCCTGCCGCTGGCGGTGTCGATCAATCCGTTCATCAACGAGACCAACGCGCTGGCCGACTACATCGTTCCCGACACCGTCACCTACGAAAGCTGGGGCGTGTCGGCGCCGTGGGCCGACGTGGTGGCCAAGGCGTCGACGGTGCGCTGGCCGGCGGTCGAACCCCGCGTGGCGCGCACCGCCGACGGCGCGCCGGTGTGCCTGGAGTCGTTCCTGATCGCCTGCGCCAAGCGCATCGGCATGCCGGGCTTCGGCGCCCACGCCATCGCCGATGCGGACGGCAACCGCTATCCGCTGGACACGGCCGAGGACTTCTTCCTGCGCGGCATCGCCAACATCGCCTTCGGCGCCGGGCGGCCGGTGCCCGAGGCCAGCGACGACGATCTTGAGCTGACCGGCGTGGCGCGCTACCGCGATGCGCTGCAAGGCAAGCTCAAGCCCGAGGAGTGGCGCCGTGTGGCCATGGTGATGAGCCGCGGCGGACGTTTCGATCGCGTGCGCGACGCCTGGACCGATGCCGGCCAGACCCGCCAGGCCTGGGCCAAGCCCTTGCAGGTGTGGAGCGAGGAATTGGCCGGGTTCCGCCATGCCATGACGGGCGAGCGCTACAGCGGCTGCCCCACCTGGTATCCGGCGCGGCTGGCCGACGGACGCGACGTGCGCCAGCAGTATCCGCGGGCGGACTGGCCGTTCCTGTTGAGTTCGTTCAAGTCCAACCTGATGAGTTCGATGTCGATCGGCGTGGACCGGCTGCGCCAGGTGCATCCGCACAATCCGGTGTCGATCAATCGGCAGGACGGCGAGCGGCTGGGCCTGCGCAACGGCGACCGGGTGCGCATCGTCACGCCGGGCGGCGCGGTGACCGGGCTGGCGCTGCTGCGCGACGGCATCCAGCCGGGCGCGGTCGGCATCGAGCACGGCTATGGCCACACCGAACTGGGCGCGCGCGCCCACCTGGTCGATGGCAAGCCGATGCCGCACGATCCGGCGCTGGCGGCGGGCGTGAACCTGAACGACCTGGGCTTCGGCGACGCGACGCGCGGCGATCATGCCAACGTCTGGATCGACTGGGTCTCGGGCGCGGCGGTGCGGCAAGGGTTGCCGGCGCGCATCGAGCGGGCCTGAGGCCGCGCGGTGATGCCGGGACGACGCCGCCGCTGGCGGCGGCGAGCGGCCCCGGCGCGCTAGCGCAGCACGGTGTCGGCCACCAGTTCCAGCCCGCCGGCCGGCACGTCGGTTGCCACCGGCGTGCCGCCCAGGTCGCCGGGCTGCGGCATGGCCGTGCCCGAGCGGCTGACGCGGATCTCGACGCGCACGCGGCCGGCGCTGGACAGCAGCGCCTGCGGCGACATGGCATTGCTGTCGTCGAGCGTGAAGGCGCGCGGCAGATCGGCGGCGCGCAGCCGCAACACGGCCAGCGGCATGCGCGACCCCGAGGCGGGGCGCGCCAGGATGAAGACGGTGTCGGTCGCTTGCACCTGGGCCATCAAGGCGGGCGCGATGCGCGCCTGGCCGCTGACGCTGCCCGGGGCGGCGGCCAGGCTCGCGGGCGGCTTGATGGCGGACGTTTGAGGAGGCGAGGATTGCGCGGCTGCCGTTGCCGCCGCCTGAGTTTGGCCTGGCATCTGGCCGGGCATCCGGCCTGGCGTCGCAGGCGGCGCGCCGCCTGCCGATGCGACCGCGCGCGCCTGCGCGATATTGGATTCGATCTGGCGCGCGGCTTCGGAGTCCGGCGGCAGCAGCGCCTGCAGGCGTTGCCAGTATTCCAGCGCCTGGGCGGCGTCGCCACGGCGCAGGGCCATCATGCCGGCCAGCGCCAGGGCCTTGGGCTGGTCCGGATTGGCGGCCAGCGCCTGCGCCACCGCCGCGATCGAGGCGGCGTCCGGCGCGCCCTGGTTGGCCGATAGCAGCGCGTCCGCCAGGTCGGCCAGCACCTGCGGCTGCGCCGGGACCAGCCGCAGCACTTCGCGATAGGCGGCGGCCGCGTCGCCGTAGCGGCCCAGCGTTTCGTAGGAGCGCGCCAGCGTGTACCAGCCGTCGGCGTCGTCGGGCGTGGCGCGCAGGCGCTGGGCCAGCGCGTTGATGGCCAGCGCCATGGTGTCGCCGTCGTCGCCGGCATGGGGTTCGGCGGTGACGGCCGTGGCGGCGCTGGCGGCGGCGCGCGGGTTGCCCAGGTGGTTGTAGAGCAGGGCCGCCGCCAGCGGCAGCGCCAGGCTCAGCAGGCAGGCGGCGGCGATGCCGGCGCGTTGGCCGCCGACCGCCGCGCGGCCGGGGTGGCGTTGGGCCAGGTCCTGCAGCAGGTCGCGTTGCAGTTCCTCGTCGGCGCGCATGGCCGCATCCGCGCTCAGGGCGCCGTCGCGCTGGTCGCGCCGCAATTGTTCGCGCTGCGCCAGATAGAAGGCGCGCAGGCCGCTGTCGGCCGCGTCGTCGCGCGTCGGTGGCGGGCGCCGCAACAGCGGCGGCACCAGGCACAGCAGGGTGGCCAGCAGCAAGCCCAGCACGGCAAGCCAGAGCGGCGTCATGATCCGGTATCCAGGTAGCGGGCCGCGCGGGCGCGTTCATCGGCGGTCAGCGGCGCGCGGCTGCGGGGCCGTCGCGCCACGGTGCGCCACAGCACCGCGAAGCCCAGCGCCAGCAGCGCGAACGGGCCCAGCCACAGCAGCCAGGTGATCGGCTTGAAGGGCGGCTCGTAGCGCACGAAATCGCCGTAGCGGTCTTCGAAGAAACGCATGATCTGGGCGTCGCTGCGGCCCTCGGCCAGCTGGCTGCGGATCAGGTTGCGCATGTCGTGCGCCAGCGGCGCGTTGGATTCGGCCAGCGACTGGTTCTGGCACACCAGGCAGCGCAGGCCGTGCGCCAGTCGTTCGGCGCGTTGCTCCAGCGCGGGTGGCAGCGGGGGAGATGGCGACTGGGCCTGGACCGGCGCGGCCAGCCACGCCGCCAGCCACAGCGCCAGCAAGGGCGCGGCCAACCAGCGCAACGGGTGGCGGCCAGGGCGTCCCGCGGCCCGGCCGCCGGTCTTGCCGGGAGATCGAGGCGGGCGCCAGGCGCCAGCGCGAGGGGTTGGCCGCTGCCTCATTGCAGCGCCTCGATCATCGGTTGCAACCGCGTGCGCCAGATCTCCGGCGTGATCAGGCCCAGTTGCCGGTAGCGGATACGGCCGGCGCCATCGATGACGAAGGTCTCGGGCACGCCGTACACACCGTATTCGATGCCGACGCGGCCGTCGACGTCGCTGGCGGAGGCCTGGTACGGATTGCCATGGCGTGCCAGCCAGGCACGCGCGTCTTCCGGCTTGTCCTTGTAGTTCAGGCCGTACAGCGGCACGCCGTGGCGCTGCGCAACTTCCCGCAGCACCGGCAATTCCTCGCGGCACGGCGCGCACCACGAGGCCCACACGTTCAGCAGCCAGACCTTGCCGCGCATCGATTGCACCTCCAGCCGCTCGCCCGGCGCCTGCAGCAGCGGCAGGCCGATGGCGGGAGCGGGCTTGTCGATCATGGCCGAGGGCACGGCGCGCGGATCGCGCGACAGGCCCATGGCCAGGAACACGGCCATGGCCAGGAAGACGGCGAGCGGCACCAGGTAGCGCAGCATGTCAGTAGCCCTCGCGCGAGGCGGCCGGCATGGCGCCGGCGCGGGGATGGGGCGCGCGCACCGTTTCCTGGCGGTAGCGCCTGTCGCCCGCCGCCAGCAGGCCGCCGAGCGCCATCAGCAGGCAGCCCGACCAGATCCACGCCATGAACGGCTTGACCTGGATGCGCACCGTCCAGGCCGTGGCGCCGGCCGGTTCGCCCAGCGCCACGAACAGGTCGCGGGAGAAGCCGCTGTCGATCGCGGCCTGGCTCAGCGGCATGTCCTGCACCGTGTAGTGGCGCTTTTCCGGGTACAGCGTGGTCACGGGCTGGCCGTCGGCGCGGGTGACGCGGAACTCGGCGCGCTGCGCGCTGTAGTTGGGGCCGCTGGCGGGCGCCAGCGCGGTGAAGGTGAAGCGGTAGCCGCCAGCCTCCTGCTCGGCGCCCAGCTCCAGCCGCAGTTCCTGCTTGACCTCGTAGCCGTTGGCCAGGGTGGCGCCGGCGATGAAGACGCCGATGCCGGCGTGGGCCAGCAGCATGCCGTACCAGGCGCGCGGCTGGCGCGCCAGCCGCCGCGGCCAGTGGCCGTCGCCGTCGGTCAGGCGCTGCCAGGCGTGCGCCGCCGCGCTGGCGACCGACCAGGCCGCCAGCCACAGGCCCAGGACCACCAGCGGCGAGCCCAGCCGCGCCGGGCCGGGCATGGCCAGCGGCAGCAGCACCGCCGTGGCCACGCTGACCGCGAATGCGATGCCCAGGCGCCGGCCCAGCTCGGGCACCTTGGCCTGCTTCCAGCGCGCCACCGGGCCGACGCCCATCAGGAAGATGGCCGGCGTCATCAGCGGCACGAACACGGCCTCGAAGTAGGGCGGGCCGATCGAGATCTTGCCCCAGTCCAGCACGTCCAGCACCACTGGATACAGCGTGCCCAGCAGCACCGAGGCGGCCGCCACGGTCAGCACCACGTTGTTGGCCAGCAGCAGCGATTCGCGCGACAGCAGGGCGAAACCGCCGCCCAGGCCGACCTTGGGCGCGCGCCAGGCGTACAGCGCGAGCGAGCCGCCGACCACCAGGGTCATGAAACCCAGGATGTACAGGCCGCGGCCCGGATCGACCGCGAAGGCGTGCACCGAGGTCAGCACGCCGGAGCGCACCAGGAAGGTACCCAGCAGGCTGAGCGAGAACGCGCAGATGGCCAGCAGCACCGTCCAGCTGCGGAAGGCGCCGCGCCGCTCGGTGACGATGAGCGAATGGATCAGCGCGGTGCCCGCCAGCCACGGCATGAAGGAGGCGTTCTCGACCGGGTCCCAGAACCACCAGCCGCCCCAGCCCAGCACGTAGTAGGCCCAGGCGCTGCCGAGCAGGATGCCGATGGTCAGGAAGGTCCAGGCCGCCAGCGTCCACGGCCGCACCCAGCGCGCCCACAGGGCGTCCAGCTCGCCCGACAGCAGCGCCGCGATGGCGAAGGCGAACGCCACCGAGAAGCCGACATAGCCCATGTACAGCATGGGCGGGTGCACGATCATGCCCGGGTCCTGCAGCAGCGGGTTGAGATCACGGCCGGCCATGGCCGGCGGCATCAGGCGTTCGAAGGGATTGGACAGGAACAGCAGGAACAGCAGGAAGCCGGCGCTGATCCAGCCCATCACCGCCAGCACCCGGGCGACGAAGGCCGGCGGCAGGCGCGCGCTGCGCAGCGCCACCGCCAGGGTCCAGGCGCTGAGCAGGTACAGCCACAGCAGCAGCGAGCCTTCGTGGCCGCCCCAGACAGCAGCGAAGCGGTAGGCGGCGGGCAGGTCGGCGTGCGAGTTGGCCGCCACGTACAGCACCGAATAGTCGTTTTGCAGGAACGACCAGGCCAGGCAGCCCATGGCCACGGTGGCCAGGCCGAACTGCGCCACGGCCGCCGGCCGCGCCACCGCCATGCCCGGCCGCCAGGCCGTGGCGGCGCCGACCAGCGGCAGCGTGCCTTGCACCAGCGCCGCCAGCAGCGCCAGGATCAGGCTGAAAAGGCCGATCTCCGGGATCATCGCGCGTCCGCCCGCGCCGTGTTGCTGGTGGCGCCAGCGGCGGCCCGCTTGAGCGCGTCGGCGGCCTCGGGCGGCATGTAGTTCTCGTCGTGCTTGGCCAGCACCTCCGAGGCATGGAACACACCGTCGGCGTCGAGCTTGCCTGCGGCCACCACGCCCTTGCCCTCGCGGAACAGGTCGGGCAGCAGGCCCTGGTAGGTGACGGGAACCGCGTGCGCGGTGTCGGTGACGATGAAGCGCAGCCGCAGGCCATCGCGTTGAACCGAGCCTTCCTGCACCAGGCCGCCGACGCGGAAACTGCCGCTGGCGGGCGCCTCGCGCGCCGCCACCTGGGTTGGCGTGAAGAAGAACACCAGGTTCGATTGCAGCGCATTGAGCACCAGCGCGACGGCCGCGGCCAGCAGGCCCAGGCCGCCCAGCAGCGCCAGCACGCGGCGCCGGCGCGGGCTCATCGGCCGTCCCCGGCGCGCAGGCGGGCGGCGCGGCGGCGCGCCCGCGCCCGGCGCCACAGCGTGCCGGCTTCCCAGGCGATCAGGGCGAGTGTGACGCCGTAGGCGCCCAGCAGGTAGGGGCCATGGCCCTGCAACGAGAACAGCGCGTCCCAGCTCATCGGCGCTCCCGGGGCGGTTCGGCCGAGGCCGGCTCGCGTTCGGCGATGATGCCGCGCACCCGCGCCAGCGACGCGGCCGCGCTGTACAGCCAGAACGCCGCCACCATCAGCAGCATGGCCGCCAGCATGACGCGGGCCATGCTGGGGGCGGTGGTCAGGTTGATCGAGGCGCCCTGGTGCAGCGTGCTCCACCAGCGCACCGAGAAATAGATGATGGGCACGTTGACCACGCCGGCCAGCAGCAGGATGGCGCCGCCGCGGTCGCCGCGGCGCGGATCGTCGCTGGCCGCCTGCAGCGCCATGAAGCCCAGGTACAGGAACAGCAGGATCAGTTCCGAGGTCAGGCGCGCGTCCCACACCCACCAGGCGCCCCAGGTCGGCTTGCCCCACAGCGCGCCGGTCCACAGCGTCAGGAACGTGAACAGGGCGCCGGTGGGCGCCAGCGCCCGCATCATCATGAACGACAGTCGCGTCTGCAGGATCAGGCCGAGCGCGGCGTACAGCGCCATCACCAGGTACAGGAACATCGACATCCAGGCCGCCGCCACGTGGATGAAGAGGATGCGGTAGACCTCGCCCTGCTGGCTGTCGACCGGGGCCTTGACCAGGCCCACGTAGAGGCCGGCGGCGGCGAACAGCGCCGCGGCCAGCCCCAGCCACGGGATCAGCTTGCCGGCCAGAGGATAGAAGCGCTGCGGCGCGGCGTAGCGCAGCCAGCCGGGACGCGCGGGCGGGGTCGGCAGCAGGGTGAGATGCGGGGGCGAATGCATGATGGCCGGTCCTCAGTCCAACGCCACGCGCAGCGCGGCCGAGGCGCTCCACGGGCACAGCAGCAGCGCCAGGCACAGGCCGGCGCCCAGCAACGACAATTGCGGGCCGGCGCCCAGGCCGGCGTGGACGGCCGCCACCGCGCCGCTGCCGAAGATCAGCACCGGCACGTACAGCGGCAGCACCAGCAGCGGCAGCAGCGCGCCGCCGCGCAGGCCCAGCGTCAGCGCCGCGCCCAGCCCGCCGACCAGCGCCAGCGTCGGCGTGCCCAGCAGCAGCGACAACGCCAGCACGCCGATGGCGCCCGGCGTCAGGCCGAATTGCAGCGCCAGCACCGGGCTGGCCAGGATCAGCGGCAGGCAGCTGCTGAACCAGTGCGCGGCCAGCTTGGTGGCCACCAGCACGGGCAGGGGATGGGGCGACACCAGCAGCTGTTCCAGCGCGCCGTTGTCGTAGTCCTGGGCGAAGGGGCGTTGCAGCGTCAGCAGGATGCCGAGCAGGGCGCAGACCCACAGCACGCCCGGGCCAATGGCCGCCAGCAGCGCCGGGTCGGGGCCGATGGCCAGCGGGAACAGCGAACCCGCCACCACGAAGAACAGCGTCGCGCCCAGCGTTTCCGCCGGCCGCCTCCAGGCCAGCCGCAGTTCACGGCGCGCCAACTGCCACAGCGTTGCCAGCATCGGCGTAGTCGTCCATGTCCAGGGTTTGCGTGTCGGCCAAGGCCAGGTCCGGGGGGCGGTGCGAGGCCACCACGGCCAGGCCGCCGCCGGCCAGGTGCGCGGCCAGCGCCTGGTCCAGCAGCGCGAGGCTGGCGGCGTCCAGCCCCGCGTCGGGCTCGTCCAGCAGCCACAGGGGCTTGCGCGCCAGCACCGTGGCGGCCAGCGCCAGCCGTCGGCCCTGGCCTTGCGACAGGCGCGCCGCCGGCTGGTCGGCGCAGGCCTGCAGGCGCCAGGCGCGCAGCGCCGGGCCGGCGTCGACCGCGGGCGCGCCGGCGATCGCCAGCGCATAGCGCAGGTTGTCGGCCGCGCTCAGTTCGCCGCACAGCCCGTTGCCGTGCGACAGGAACGCCATCTGCGCATAGTAGGCGGCCGGATCGCGGCGGATGTCGCGGCCGCGCCATTGCACGCCGCCCGCCAGCGGCCGCAGCAGGCCGGCCAGCATGCGCAACAGGCTGGTCTTGCCGCTGCCGTTGGCGCCGCGCACCCGCAGCAGCTGGCCGGGAGCCAGCGCCAGGTCGATAGGGGCCGCCGCGCCGCGCCGGCCGACCAGGCCGAACGCGCGCAGGCCGGCGTCCGCCGCGGCGTTGGCGCTGTCCGTCCCGGCGCCGGCCAGGGCGGCGAAGGGTGGATCAGCGGGCCGCATGCGGGCTTTCCGTTCCGTTCAGGCCGGGCACCGACGATAGTTCGCCGGGCGGAATGTTGGGCAGCTTGTGGGCGATGCCCTTGTGGCAGTCGATGCAGGTCTTGCTCTTGTCGGCCAGGTAGGTCGAGTGCATGTTCTGCGCCCGCACGCTCTGGCGCGTGAAGTCCATGTAGTCGTAGTTGTGGCAGTTGCGGCATTCCAGCGAATCGTTGGCCTTGAAGCGGGCCCATTCGTGCCTGGCCAGCTCCAGCCGCTTGTCGACGAATTTCTCGCGCGTGTCGATGGTGCCGAAGATCTTGCCCCAGACCTCCTTGGACGCTTGCATCTTGCGGGCGATCTTGTCGGTCCAGTTGTGCGGCACGTGGCAGTCGGAACACAGGGCGCGCACGCCCGAGCGGTTGGTGAAGTGGATGGTGCCCTTGAGTTCGGCGTAGACGTTGTCGCGCATCTCGTGGCAGCCGGTGCAGAACTTCTCGGTGTTGGTGAATTCCATGGCGGTGTTGAAGGCGCCCCAGAACAGGATGCCGCCGATGAAGCCGCCCACCGTCAGGAAACCCAGGCTGAAGTGCACGCTGGGCCGGCGGATGATGTTCCAGTAGCGCTTGATGAGTTTGACCATGGCGGTTCCCCGTGCCTTACTTCTTGTCGGACGCCGGGGCGGTCAGGCGCTTGAGGATCACGTCGATGTCCTGGTAGGTGTTGGACACCAGCGGTTTGGCCTCGGCCTGCGGCACGTGGCACTGCACGCAGAAGTAGCGCCGCGGCGACACCTCGGCCAGCACGTTGCTGTCGCGATCCATGTAGTGGGTCACGCTCAGCGGCGGCGCCTGGGTCTCCTCGGTGTTGACGCGGGCGTGGCAGGCCAGGCAGCGGTTGAAGTTCTTGTCGATCTGGTAGCCGTCGATGCTGTGCGGGATGGTGGGCGGTTGCATCGAATAGGTGCGCATCCGCTTGATGTCCTTGTTCTCGATCGGGCTGATCAGCGGCGGGTCGGTCTCGTCGGCGATGGGCGTGGGGCCGCGCATCGGGTCCTGTACCTCGAACGGCGGCGCGGCCCAGGCCGCGATGCTACAGGCTGCGCACAATACGAAAGCGAGGGCGCGTCGATTCATGGCTGTCTCCGGTGCGTCAGACCTTGACGATCTTGACCGCGCACTTCTTGAAGTCGGTCTGGAACGAGATCGGGTCGGTGGCGTCCAGCGTGACCTTGTTGATCAGCTGGCCGGCATCGAACCACGGCACGAACACCAGGCCGCGCGGCGGCTTGTCGCGCCCGCGCGTTTCCAGCCGGGTGCGCATCTTGCCGCGCCGCGAGATGATCTCGACCTCGACCCCGCGCCGCAGGCCCATGGCCTGCGCGTCGTCCGGGTGCATGAAACAGACCGCGTTGGGAAAGGCCCGGTACAGCTCGGGCACCCGCCGCGTCATCGAGCCGGAGTGCCAGTGTTCCAGCACCCGTCCGGTCGACAGCCAGAACGGATATTCCTTGTCCGGCGATTCGGGGGGCGGCTCGTAGGGCAGGGCATAGATGATGGCGCGGCCGTCCGGGTTGCCGTAGAACTCGAAGCCGGCGCCCGGCTTGACGTACGGATCGCTGCCCTCGCGGTAGCGCCACAGCGTTTCCTTGCCCTTGACCACCGGCCAGCGCAACCCGCGCACCTCGTGGTAGGTGTCGAAGGGCGCCAGGTCGTGGCCGTGGCCGCGGCCGAATTCGGCATATTCCTCGAACAGCCCCTTCTGCGCATAGAAGCCGAAGGCATCGGCCTCCTGGTTGGCGTAGTCCTTGTCGCGCTCGGTGTTGGGATAGCGGTTGACCTTGCCGTTGGCGAACAGCACGTCGAACAGGGTCTTGTCGCGGTATTCGGGTTTCTTGGCCAGCAGGTCGGCCGGCCAGACTTCCTCGACCTTGAAGCGCTTGGAAAACTCCATCAGCTGCCACAGGTCGGAACGCGCCTGGCCCGGCGCGTTGACCAACTGGTGCCAGAACTGCGTGCGGCGCTCGGCGTTGCCGTAGGCGCCTTCCTTCTCCACCCACATGGCGGCCGGCAGGATCAGGTCGGCCGAGATGGTGGTGACGGTCGGGTAGGCGTCGGACACGACGATGAAGTTGTCCGGATTGCGGTAGCCCGGCAGCCCCTCGTTCATCAGGTTGGCGGCCGCCTGCATGTTGTTGTTGACCATCACCCAGTAGGCGTTGATCTTGCCGTCTTTCAGCATGCGGTTCTGCAGCACCGCGTGCGCCCCGACCTTCTCCGGGATGGTGCCGGCCGGCAGCTGCCAGATTTCCTCGGCGTGGGCGCGGTGCTTGGGGTTGGTCACCACCAGGTCGGCCGGCAGGCGATGCGAGAACGTGCCAACCTCGCGCGCCGTGCCACAGGCCGAGGGCTGGCCGGTCAGCGAGAACGGGCTGTTGCCCGGCGTCGAGATCTTGCCGGTCAGCAGGTGGATGTTGTAGACCATGTTGTTGGCCCACACCCCGCGCGTGTGCTGGTTAAAGCCCATGGTCCAGAACGACGTCACCCGCAGCTTGGGGTCGGCGTACATTTCGGCCAGGTCCTGCAGCGACTTCTTCGGCACGCCCGTCAGCTTGGCGGTGTAGTCCAGGTCGTAGCGCGACACGAACTTGGCGAACTCGTCGAACGTCATCGGCTTGGAGCCGCCCGCGTCGTTGGCGTTCTTGGCCGCCTTCTGCAGCGGATGGTCGGGCCGCAGCCCGTAGCCGATATCGGTATTGCCCTCGCGGAACACCGTGTGCTTGTCGACGAACTCGCGGTTCACGCGCTTGGTCTGGATGATGTGGTTGGCGATGTAGTTCAGGATCGCCAGGTCGGTCTGCGGCGTGAAGGTCAGCGTCAGGTCGGCCAGCTCGTAGGAGCGGTGCTCGAAGGTCGACAGCACCGCCACCTTGGTCTTGGGTGCCGACAGCCGCCGGTCGGTGACGCGGGTCCACAGGATCGGATGCATCTCCGCCATGTTCGAGCCCCACAGGACGAACACGTCGGCGTTCTCGATATCGTCATAACAGCCCATCGGCTCGTCGGCGCCGAAGGTCCGCATGAACCCCACCGCCGCCGACGCCATGCAGTGGCGCGCGTTCGGGTCCAGGTTGTTGGAGCGGAACCCCGCCTTCATCAGCTTGAGCGCGGCATAGCCTTCCCACACCGTCCACTGGCCCGAGCCGAACATGCCGACGGCCTCCGGCCCCTTGTCCTTGAGCACGCGCTTGAACTGCTCGGCCATCACGTCGAAGGCCTGGTCCCACGACACCGGCGCGAACTCGCCATCCTTGGCGTACTTGCCGTCCTTCATGCGCAGCAGCGGCTGCGTCAGCCGGTCGTTGCCGTACATGATCTTGGACAGGAAATAGCCCTTGACGCAGTTCAGCCCCTTGTTGACCTCGGCATTGAAGTCGCCATGCGTGGCCACCACCTGGTTGTCCTTGACCGCGACGTTCACGCCGCAGCCGGTCCCGCAGAACCTACAGGGCGCCTTGGACCACTTGAGCTTGGCCGCCTCCGACTCGGTCACGATGTTCTGCGTGTAGCCCACCACCGGAATCCCCGCCACCGTGGCGGCCGCGGCGGCGGCGGACTGCTTGATGAAATCCCTACGGGCCATTGCCATCGTCGATCTCCTCGTTCATCGCGGCCAGCGTGTCGGCGTGCTGGTACACCAGCGCCGACGCCAGCACGCCATCCAGTCGCTGGATCTGCGAGATCCGCGCCATCATGTCGTCAGTGGAGGGGGCTTCCAGCGTCACCACCAGCTTGCCCGTCTCGGACGCGCCATGGATCTCGGCGCCCGCGATCGCGAGCACCGCAAGGCGCACCTCGTCCAGCCGCCGCGGCGTGGCATGCACGACCAGGCTGGCGATATGCAATTCGGGGGAAGCCGGCGCGGCGGCCGGGGAAGGATGCACGGACATGGGGTCGGTTCCGTCGGTACGCATCAGCTGCCCGGCGGACCGGCAAACAACTGATAGAACCAAACCATGAAACCGTAGCCCGCGACGATGATCACCGTAAGAACGGGGGCCATGACCGCCGTCAGGAACAGAAAACTTCGCAGTTCCTGCGGCTTCGTGTAGCCATCAGACTCGTTTGACACACACCACCTCACCAGACAGTCGGGGTATTGCGTTTAACGTGCGGATGTCGAAGTTTTTAGCAGATGCGTTTCAGACGCGTCAATGTTGCACCACAGCGCAATAATTCGCGGTGGCATTATGTGCTGATATATATAACGAGAGGAACAGCGCACTCCCCACTCATCCCCACTCAATAAGCGACTGAACGCGAACCCAGCCCCCGGACCCGCGACCGCGAACGGATCGCGTATGTCCATGCAGGCCGCGCAGGGCGGCCCAAGCAAGATGTCCATGGCCAGCAATCAAATACAGGCCGTATCAATCAACCGCTAACCAATCGCCCCATAGATCCGCCGCGCCTCGGCGGCATCCGCCACCGGCCGCCCCAAAGCAATCGCCCCTTCCACCGCCTGCCGCACCAACTCGCCATTTCCCGAAGCCACCGAACCATCCCGCAGCTTCAGATTATTCTCGAACCCCACTCGCATATGCCCCCCGAACGCCGCTGCCGTCGTCACGCAGGCATTCTCCTGCGCCCCGAACGCGCACACCGCCCACGGCAGCGAATGATCGTAGGCCGCCAGGAACGGCAGCAGGTCATAGGCCGACGACGTCTGTCCCACGCTGTAGCGCCCCAGCACGAACAGCACCGACCACGCGCCCGGCGGCACCAGCCCCCGCGCGCGCAGCGATAGCCAGCGCCGCACATCGCCCTCGTCGTACAGAATGATCTGCGTCATGATGCGCCGCTCGGCCACCCAGGCCAGGAACGCCGCAAGCTCGTCTTCCGGAATCTCCGGCACGGCGATCTCGCGCAGGCCGATCGACACCGCTTCCGGCTGCAGCTCGCGCACCAGCGCCATCTGCTCGGCCGCCTTGTACACGCCGGCCGCCTCGCTCGTCACCTGCACCAGCAGCTCGTCGCCGACCGCGCGGCGCACCGCCGCCAGCGCATCGCGGTAGGCCTGCGCGTCCAGCAGATGGCTGCCGTCCGGCTTGCGCACGTGCATGTGCATCATTGCCGCGCCCGCGTCCAGGCAGGCGCGGGCTTCCTGCGCCAGGGCCTCGGCCGTCAGCGGCACGGCGGGGTGGTCGGCGGCTTTCTTGTAGGCGCCGTTGGGCGCCACCGTCACGATGACGGGCGACTCGGCCAGGGCCGGACGGGGAATGTTCACGGCGTTCACGGCTGGATCTCCGGCAGTTCCGGCGCGATCAGGTCCAGGCCCGCGCGCAACAGGCGGTCATAGCGCGCGCGCTCGGCGGCGATGGTTTCCGGCGTCCAGGCATAGAAGCCTTCGCCCGCCTTCATGCCGTGGCGGCCGTCGGCGGCGCGCTCGGTCAGGCAGCGCGCCGGATGGTCGTCATTGCAGAACGTCGGGTACATGGTCGCGCCCGCCGCCGCGTGCACGTCGATGCCGGCGTGGTCGCGCTGCATCACCGGGCCGGCCGCCAGGAAGCGGAAACCGAAACCGAAGCGCACCGCCGCGTCCACGTCCTCGGGCGAGGCGATGCCGCGGTCGATCAGGTTGAAGGCCTCGCGCGACAGCGCGTGCTGCAGGCGGTTGGCCAGGAAACCCGGCAGGTCCTGCCGCACCTTCACCGGCACGCTGCCGCAGCGGCGCATGAAGGCGATCAGCGCGTCGGCGCGGGCCTCGTCGCTGGTCTCGGCCATCACCACCTCGACCAGCGGCACCAGGTGCGCCGGCATGAAGAAGTGCAGGCCCAGCATGCGCTCGCGCGTGGCCAGGCCCTGGCCGATGGCGCTGATCGGGAAACTGGAACTGTTGCTCGCCAGGATGGCGTCGGGCCGTGCGCGGCGCACCAGCTCGGCGAACAGCGCCTGCTTGATGTCCAGCCGCTCCGGCACGCATTCGATCACCAGGTCGACGCTGGCCCAGTCCACCTGGTCCAGGCTGGCCGCCGTGGCCAGTTGCGCCACCTGGGCCTCGCGGCCAATGGTCTTGAGGTTCTCCGCCACCCGCGCCGGCAATGCGGCCGCGCGCGCCGCGTCCGGCTCGATCACCGTCGTGCGGCAGGCGGCGCGCGTCAGCACCACCGCCACGTCGGCGCCCATGGTGCCGCCGCCCACCACCACCGCATGCGCCGCGCCCGGATTGGGCAGGGCCTTCGCGTCCGTCTGCATGGTTTGCTCCTTGTTCTGAACCCGCTGTTGCATCTCTCGTCTGTGCCCGCGCTTGTGTCGGCGCGCATGACTGTATTGGGCGCCGAGTGTAGAGAAGCTTGTTTGATTGATGAATCAGATTTTTTGGATAGAATGATCGACAAATCGGATCAATGAGCCAGGCGCAGGACGGCATGCAGATCAATCTTTCGATGCGCGACATCGACACCACCCTGGTGCTGGGCCGCACCCTCAACTTCCGCCAGGCGGCGGCGCAGTTGCACCTGTCGCAGTCGGCCCTGTCGACGCAGATCCAGCGCATCGAGGAGGCGCTGGGCGTGCGGCTGTTCGACCGCACCACCCGCACCGTGCGGTTGACGGCGGCGGGCGAGGTTTTCATGCAGCAGGCCGCCGCCCTGCAGGTGGCCTTCCGCGACGCCATTGCCGCGGTCAGCGGCATCGCCAGCGCCGAGCACGGCCAGGTGTCGGTGGCGGCGCTGCCGTCGCTGGCCGCGCGCCTGTTGCCGCGGGTGTTGATGGCCTACCGCCAGGCGCATCCGCAGGTGGCACTGAAGGTGCGCGACACGCTGTCGGGGCCGGCCTTCGACCTGGTGCGCGCCGGCGACGTGGACTTCGCGCTGACCGCCGCCGATCCGCAGCACGCCGACCTGCATTACCAGCCGCTGATGTCCGACAGCTTCCTGCTGCTGATCCCCGAGGCGCATCCGCTGGCGCGATCCACGGGGCCGCTGCGCTGGGCCGACACGGCCGGCGCGGCGCACGTGTCGATGGTGCATCCGAGCAGCGTGCGCCAGTACACCGAATGGGCCTTCCTGCAGAACCGCATCCGCTTCACGCCGGCCTTCGAGGCCGAACACCTGACCACCATCGTGGCGATGGTGGAGTGCGGTTTCGGGGTGGCGGCATTGCCGGAAATCGCGGCCGGCGCGGTGGCGCAGAACGGCATCGTGCAGCGGCCGCTGACCGGCCCCGTGGCCGAACGCTCGATCGGGCTGGTGACGGCGCGCAACCGCAGCCTGCCGCCGGCGGCCGCGGCGCTGGTGGCGATGCTGCGGCAGTATCTGGCTGAAGAGGCGCGGTGAGGTCGCGGCGGGTATGGTGTCAGGCGCCGCGGCGCGCCTGTTCCGACGCCAGGTAGGCGTCGCGCGAGGGCAGCAGGTGCTCGCGGCACAGCGTCATCAGCGCGGCGCGGTCGCCGTCGCGCAGGGCGTGGATCATGGCCCAGTGTTCCTGGCGGGCGCGTTCGCGGTAATTGGCGGCCGCCAGCGAACCGAAGCGGATCGGATGGGTGCGGCGCGCGTATTCCTCGATGGCCTGGCCCAGCACCGCGTTGTCCAGCAGCCCGAACAACTCGCGGTGAAAGCGCTGGTTGCTGCGGAACACGCGGCGCGCGTCGCCATCGGCCACGGCGGCGTCGTGCTCGCGCTGCACCGCCGTCAACGCCGCCAGCCGCGCGGGCGGCACCGGCAGCGGCATCAGGCTGGCGGCGTGCACCTCCAGCACCTCACGCAGCGCGTACAGCTCCATCACCTCGCGCGCCGAGAAGGCCCGCACCACCGCGCCGACGTTGCGCTTGCGCTCGACCACGCCCAGCAGTTCCAACTCCACCAGCACCTGGCGCACCGCGTGGCGCTTCATGTCGAAGCGCGCCATCAGCTCGTCCTCGGTCAGCCGCTCGCGCGGATGCAGCCGGCCGAAGACGATGTCTTCCTCCAGCGCGGCGACCGCCGCCGCCAGGGCGTCGGGCGCTTGCGGTTCGTGGGCGGCGGGGGTGATGGCGTTCATGGGCAAGGGGGAAGACGTTATTGCTTGGGCACGGTGTCGCGCGTGGCGCTGGCGCGCAGGAAGTCGAAGTCGACCCCCTGGTCGGCCTGGGTCACGGTCTGCAGGAACAGCTTGCGGTAGCCGCGCTCGGCGGCCGGACGCTCGACCGGGCCGGCCGCCATGCGGCGCGCCAGCTCGGCATCCTCGACCAGCAGGGCGATTTCGCGCCGCGCCACCGACAGGCGGATCCGGTCGCCATTTTGCACGTAGGCGAGCGGGCCGCCAATCGCGGCCTCGGGCGTGACGTGCAGCACGATGGTGCCGGCCGCCGTGCCGCTCATGCGGCCGTCGGAAATGCGCACCATGTCCTTGACGCCGGCGCGCGCCAGCTTCTTGGGGATCGGCATGTAGCCGGCCTCGGGCATGCCGGGCGCGCCGGTGGGGCCGATGCGCTTGAGCACCAGCACGTCGTCGGCGGTCACGTCCAGCGCCTCGTCGTCGATGCGGCGGGCCATGTCCTCGGCGTCCTCGAACACCACCGCGCGGCCTTCGTGCTCCATCAGTTTGGGATTGGCGGCCGACTGCTTGATGATGGCGCCGCCGGGCGCCAGGTTGCCGCGCAGCACGGCCAGGCCGCCCACCGGATAGATGGGCGCGGCGACGCTGCGGATCACGTCCTGCTTGAACGGCGCGGGGGCGTCGTCCAGTTCCTCGCCCAGGGTGCGGCCCGAGACGGTCAGCGCGTCCAGGTGCAGCAGCGGGCGCAGTTCGCGCAGCAGCGCCAGCATGCCGCCGGCGTGGTGGAAGTCTTCCATGTAGTGCTGGCCGGAGGGCTTGAGGTCCACCAGCACGGGCGTCTCGCGGCTCATGCGGTCGAGCCCGGCCAGGTCGATATTGATGCCCAGGCGGCCGGCGATGGCGGTCAGGTGCACGATGCCGTTGGTCGAGCCGCCGATGGCCAGCAGCACGCGCAGCGCGTTCTCGATGGACTTGCCGGTGATGATGCGGTCGGGCGTCAGGCGCGCGGCCGCCATGGCGACGGCGGTGGCGCCGGTGCGCTCGGCCACGCGCACGCGGTCGGCGGTGACGGCCGGGGCGGACGCGCCGCCGGACACCATCATGCCCATGGCCTCGGTCAGGCAGGCCATGGTGCTGGCGGTGCCCATCACCGAACAGGTGCCGACGCTGGCGACCAGCTGGTTGTTGACGTCGGCGATCTCGGGCGCGTCGATCTCCTCGGCGCGGTAGCGGCCCCAGTAGCGGCGGCAGTCGGTGCAGGCGCCGACGCGTTCGCCGCGGTGCGAGCCGGTCAGCATCGAGCCGGTCACCAGCTGGATCGCGGGCACGCCGGCGGACGAGGCGCCCATCAACTGCGCCGGCACCGTCTTGTCGCAACCGCCGATCAGCACCACCGCGTCCATCGGCTGCGCGCGGATCATTTCCTCGGTGTCCATCGACATCAGGTTGCGCAGGTACATGCTGGTGGGCTGCGAGAAGCTCTCGTGTACCGAGATGGTGGGGAAGTCCATCGGCAGGCCGCCGGCCAGCATCACGCCGCGCTTGACCGCCTCGATCAGTTGCGGCGCGTTGCCGTGGCAGGGGTTGTAGCTGCTGCCGGTGTTGACGATGCCGATGATGGGACGCGCCAGCGCGTCGTCGGACAGTCCGGCGCCCTTGATGAAGGCCTTGCGCAGGAACAGCGAAAAGCCGGTGTCGCCGTAGTTGGTGAGCCCGCGCGCCACGCCGGTGCTGCGCGCGCCGTCGCTGTCGAAGGGGCCCTGGGCGGGCTTGCCGCCCTTGGTGTCGTCCGTCATTTTGCTTCCCGATAATATTATTGATAATCCAGGGCGAAGATCATATACAGCCTGGGAAACGCCCGGCAAGCGCTTTTGCGATAAATATTTATTGATCTCCAAATAAGATCAGTCGATAGAAAAATTCTGATTCATCAATCAAGATTGGCCTCCTACACTGGCGCGGTTGACGAGCCGGGCGTCCGTTCCATTCCTATACCCATCCCGGCAGGAGACCTACATGTCAGACCTGCGTCTGCGGCCCCGCCGCGCCTTGCTGCTTTCCCTGTTGGCCTTGTGTACCGGCGCCGCCGCGCCCGCCCTGGCCGCCGACGCCTATCCCGACAAGCCCATCCGCCTGATCGTGCCGTACCCGCCCGGGGGCGCCACCGACGTGATCGGCCGCGTGCTGGCGCAGGAACTGACCGGCGCGCTGGGCCAGTCGGTGATCGTCGAAAACCGCGCCGGCGCCGCCGGCAACATCGGCGCCGACCAGGTTGCCAAGGCCCAGCCCGACGGCTACACGCTGCTGATGGGCGCGCTCACCAGCCATTCGATCAACGCGGCGCTGTACCGCGGCCGCGTCACCTACGACGTGGAAAAGAGCTTCGCGCCGGTGTCCATCGTCGGCACCGTGCCGCTGGTGTTCGTGGTCAACCCCTCGGTGCAGGCCAATGACCTGAAGCAGTTGATCGCGCTGGCCAAGTCGCGCCCGGGCTACGTCACCATGGCGTCGGCCGGCAATGGTTCGCCGCAGCATCTGGCCGGCGAGATGTTCAAGCGCACCGCCGGCGTGGACATCCTGCATGTGCCCTACAAGGGCAGCGGCCCGGCCATGACCGACCTGATGGGGGGCCAGGTGCTCAGCATGATCGAGACCGTGCCGGCCTCGCAGGCCAGCATCAAGGCCGGCAAGCTGCGCGCGCTGGCGGTGACTTCGGCGCAACGCGTCGAGGCGCTGCCGGACGTGCCGACCGCGGCCGAGGCCGGCCTGCCGGGCTTCGAGGTCAGCTCCATGTTCGGCATCGTCGCGCCGGCCGGCACGCCGGCGCCGGTGATCGACCGCCTGAACGGCGAGCTCAAGAAGATCCTGGCCAAGCCGGCGGTCAAGGCTTCGCTGCTGAACCAGGGCGCCATTGCCGAATGGACCAGCCCGGCCGACGCCGGCGCGCGCGTGTCGGCCGAGGTGGCGCGCTGGACCAAGGTGATCGACGAGGCCGGGGTCAAGCCCGAATAAGGCCTTGCGGGCGGGGGACGCGGCGGCACCGGCGCGTCCCCCGCGTTGCTTCATTTGCGCCACATGCGGGAAATGGTCACAAATTTCCGGCGTTATTGTTTGCATGGTGGATGCCGGGTTGCGCAACGGTCGTGAAGTTGGCTTTCCTCCCGTGAATCGTCCATAGCGCCAAGGGCGATGATGACGCTACAGTTGCCTGGGACGGTGAAATAATCCGCAATACAGCCCAAACGCTGTTCGCACGGGTGGTTGACCCCGAACTGGCTAGGCCGTATGTTTCTCGCAGGCCTTCCTAGGACGGCGGGGGACACCAATGACTGAGACTCAGGACGAAAAATCGATCCTGTACCTGCATTTCGGTACGCCGAGCCCCTATTGGAGGCTGGCGGCGGACAGCGACGCGATCGAACTATCCGCGGTCAAGGGCGCCACCAACATCGCGATGGCGCTCAAGCCCGAGCAGGCGCAGGCCATCCGCGCCCTGACCGGCATCACCGCCAGCCTGCGCATCGACATCGTCCTGTACGGCGATCCGATACAGCTGCGGCTGGTCGGCCGCAAGATCAATCCCAACGAATGGGCCGGCACGGCCTCGGCGCACAGCGACACCGACTCGGTGGCGCGCGACCTGGTCGAAGGCCTGTCGTTCGCCGAGACGGTGGTGTCCGAGGCCAACTCGGTCATCGTCATCGTCGACCAGCACGGGCGCGTGCAGCGCTTCAACAAGGTCAGCGAGGAATACACCGGCAAGCGCGAGCAGGACATCGTCGGGCGCAGCGTGTTCGACATGTTCATGACGCGCGAGGAGGCCGCCGCCTCGCGCCGCAACATCGCCGAGTTCTACAAGCGCGGGCAGTCCTATGAGGTCGAGCGCCTGATCAACACGGTCAAGGGCCCGCGCCTGTTCCTGTTCCGCAACAAGTTCGTCACCAGCGGCAGCGGCGAAAAGCGCGTCTACCTGATCTGCTCGGGCACCGACATCACCGAGGAGCGCCAGGCGCAGGAGCGCTTGCGGGTGCTGGCCAACACCGACGTGCTGACCAACCTGCCCAACCGCCACGCCATCACCACGCGCCTGAAGACGGCGCTGGCCGAAGGCGAGGGCGCGCGCGGCGGCGTGCTGTTCCTGGACCTGGACAACTTCAAGCGCATCAACGACCACTACGGCCACGGCTTCGGCGACCGCCTGCTCAAGTCGGTGTCGGTGGCCATTTCCAGCTGCCTGGCGCCCGGCCAGACGCTGGCGCGGCTGGGCGGCGACGAATTCCTGGTGCTGCAGGAACACGCCGAGGCGTGGCAGCTGGAGGCCACCGCCGGCCGCATCATCGAACGCCTGCGCGAGCCGTTCCGCCAGGAATTGATCGAGGTCTACACCAGCTGCTCCATCGGCATCGCCATGTATCCCGAGCATGGCGACGACCTGGACAGCGTGGTGCGCAGCGCCGATATCGCCATGTACGTGGCCAAGGAGGCCGGGCGCCACACCTATCGGGTGTTCCAGCCCGAAATGGACCGCCGCAACGCCGACTACGTCTGGCTCGACACCAACCTGCGCAAGGCCCTGGCCGAAGGCCACCTGATGCTGTACTACCAGCCCAAGCTGGCCGGGCGCGGCGGCGAGGTCGACGGGGTCGAGGCGCTGCTGCGCTGGCGTTCGCCCGAACGCGGCATGATCTGCCCCAGCGTCTTCATTCCCTACGCGGAAGAGTCCGGCCTGATCTCGCAGCTGGGCGTGTGGGTGATGCGCGAGGCCGCGCGCCAGGCCGCGGCATGGAAGCGCGACGGGCTGGACCTGCGTGTCGCGATCAACATGTCGGCGCGGCAGCTGGACGACAAGGGCGTGGTCAGTGAATTCATGCGGGCGGTCGGCGACGCCGGCCTGGCCCCCTGCCTGCTGGACATCGAGCTGACCGAGAGCTGCCTGATCGAGGACGAAGTCGCGGCGATCGAGCTGATGAAGCAGTTCCGCCAGCTGGGCGCGCGCGTCCACCTGGACGACTTCGGCACCGGCTATTCGTCGCTGTCGCAGCTGGCCCGCATTCCGCTGGACGCGATCAAGCTGGACGCCAGCTTCGTGCGCGGCGTCAACGAGAACCCGGTGTCGCAGGCGCTGGCGCGGGCCATCGTGGCGGTGGCCCGCACGCTCGAACTCCAGGTGATCGCCGAGGGCGTCGAGACCCAGGAGGAAACCGCCTTCCTGGACACGCTGGGGGTGGACGCCAAGCAGGGCTACCTGTACGCCAAGCCCATGCCGGCGGCCGAGCTGACCACCTGGCTGGCGCAGCGGCGCCGGCTGCATCTGATCGCCTGACGCGGCCGGCGCGCGCCGGCCTCAATGCATGGTCGCGTCGATCAGGCCATCGGGACCCGCGGGCGAGCGCCGGTTCTGCGCCATCACCAGCCGTTCCATGTAGGCGCGGTCCTTCGGATCGATCGAGAAGGCGGCCTCGACCCAGTCCTCGGTGATATCCATCAGTTCCGAGCGCGTCAGCTGCAGCACCCGCTGGCGCGCCCGCAGCATGGCGCGCATGCCGTTCAGCTTGGGCCGCATCACGTCGATGAAGGTGCGGGTGGCCTTGTAGGCGTCGCCCGGCTCGAACAGCACGTCCACCAGGCCGCGCGCCTGGAACCATTCGGCGGTGTGCGATTCGCCGCTGCCGATCAATTCCTCGGCCAGCTTCATGCCCGAGCGCCGCGCCACCAGCGAATAGCCGCCCATGCCCGGGAACAGGTTGAAGGCCATTTCGGGAAAGCCCATGCGGGCGTTGTTCTGCGCCAGCACGAAGTGGTGCGCCAGCGCCGCCTCGAAGCCACCCCCCAGCGCCGTGCCTTCGATCATGGCCAGCGACACCGCGCCGGTGTCGAAGCCACGGGTGGCCGCATGCACGCAATCGACGCAGGCGCGGGCATAGGCGCGCAGCGCCTCGCGGCGGCCGGTGCGGATGGCTTCGGCGAAGAAGTTGAGGTCGCCGCCGACGTTGTAGATCTGCGGCACCAGCGAGCCCGTGACCCAGAAGTCGATGGGCAGGCCGGAGTCCTTGGCGGCGCGCGCCAGGGTCATGATTTCGTCGATCAGTTCATGGTTAAAGCAGGGGCGCGGCTGGGCGCGCAGCATCATCCACATGACACGTCGTCCTTCCTCATAGAACGCGGAGACTTGCTTCAAATTGCCTGCGGCGGTAAAGGGATGGCAGTCCGGATGAATGAGTTGATTCATTTGCTTTCGTCCAATCGATCAAGGTGAGTCGGAGTACTGCCGGGCCAGCCTAATACAGGTGTTGCCCCGTCCCTCTCATGCAAACCTCGTCCGGCCGGCTAGAGTTTTCCGTAGTGCAAACATCGGAGTGATTGTTTGGAAAACATTGCGTCCGGGGCCGCGATGTCATGCGGCTGGATGACCCGAGACTCGTCGGCATGGATGAGGACCGTCGCAGATTCGCGAGCGTTGCAAGGCGCGCGCACGACGCCGTCGGCTCATGCGAATGGAGGGCAGGGGATGGCGCGGCGCGACCGGCGCGGGGCTGGCGAGCGGGTGTCGTTGCGACACCGCAACAGCCAAAGCAAGGGTTTTGTAAATGATAGGATTCTCATTTACAAATAAGTTTCATTATCGATATGATCGCGGCTCGATGAATCTTACAGATAGCTTGCGATGCCCGTTTTCCCTGTACCGCGCCGCCTCATGCTTGGGGCCGCGCTGGCCTTGATGGTCCCCGTTGCCCCGCTCCACGCCGAACCCGCGCAGCTTCCCGCCATCAGTGTCGAAGGCGCCAACGCCGACGATCCGCGGGTGCCCGAAGTCACCACCGCCACCCGCACCCAGACCGCCGCGCGCTACGTGCCGCAGGCCATCGACAGCGTCAAGGTCGAGAACCTGCGGAACTACGGCATCAATACGCTGGGCGAAGCCTTGTCCGGCATCCCCAACGTCAGCAACGCCTCCGACACCCGTTTCGATTCGCTGCGCATCCGCGGCTTCGACGCCAGCAACGATTTCTACCTGGACGGCATCCGCGACGACAGTCAGTACGTGCGCGACCTGCACAACATCGAGCGGATCGAGGTGCTCAAGGGCCCGGCGGCGGTGCTGTATGGCCGCGGCAGCCAGGGCGGCATCGTCAACCGCGTCAGCAAGGCGCCGCAGCCCGGGCGCGAATCGACGCTCGAGGCCGTGGCCGGCAGCTGGGACCTGCGCAGCTTCTACGGCGACCTGAGCGCCGACCCCGGCCAGGACGTCAGCGTGCGCCTGAACATCGGCCAGGAAGACAGCAACAGCTTCCGCCACAAGATCGGCGGCACTCGCCAACTGGTGGCGCCGTCGCTGAACTGGCGCATCACGCCCGACCTGGACTGGCTGGTGCAGTACGAGTACAGCCGCTACGACCGCACCCCGGACCGCGGCATCCCCAGCGTCAACGGCCGGCCGGCCGACGTCGGCCGCTCGACCGTCTACGGCGACCCCGACCGCGACTACATCGACGACCGCGCGCAATCGTTCCGCTCGCGGCTGGCCTACAGCGTGGCGCCGGGCTGGCAACTGCGCTACACGCTGGGCGTGTTCGCGCTGGACAGCAAGTTCGACAATACCTACCTGACCGGCTACAGCGCCGCCACCGGCAAGGTCAGCCGCACCCGCTGGCAACAGGACCTGACCACGCGCAGCATCAACAACAACCTTGAAGCCGAGGGCCTGTTCCACACGGGAAGCGTCGAGCATCGGGTATTGTTCGGCGTGGACGTGGCGAACCAGGACCGCACGCCCGATCTCTACACCACGCTGGCGCGGGGACCGGGCGCGCAACCGGTGCCGGCGCTGGACCTGTACGATCCGGACCTGTCGCGGCAGCACGACGGCGCCATGACGCTCAGCAGTTCGGCCCGCCACAAGACCCGCAGCCAGGGCTACTACGTGCAGGACCAGATCAAGCTGGACGACGCCTGGCAGGTGCTGCTGGGCCTGCGCATGGACCGCTTCAGCGTCGATTCGACCAATCGCATGCTCGACCTCTCGGCCCGCCGCGACAGCCGTGGCGTGAGCCCGCGCGCCGGGGTGGTGTGGACGCCGCTGCGCGACCATTCCTTCTACGCCTCGTACAGCAAGACCTTCTCGCCCGTGGGCGGCAGCCTGATCGGCATCACGCCGAACGCGCGCGGCAACACCAACGACGTCGACCCCGAACACACGCGCCAATACGAAGTGGGCGTCAAGAGCGATTGGCTCGACGGGCAGTTGAGCACCACGCTGGCGCTGTACCAGTTGGAACTCTACAACCGTCGCACCACCGACCCGGTCGATCCGACCCTCGTGCTGCTGACCGGCAAGCAGCGCTCGCGCGGCATCGAGCTCACGGCCGCCGGACGGCTCGCGGGCAACTGGTACCTGCGCGGCGGCATCGGCCTGCAGAACGCCGCCATCGTTCAGGACAACAACGGCCTGGCCGGCAACCGCGTCAGCAACGTGGCGCGGCGCAACGGCAGCGTATTCCTGACCTACAGGCCGGCCGAGGGCCTGTACGGCGAAACCGGCCTGACCTTTGTCGGCCAGCGCTACGCCGACAACGCCAACACCGCGGTATTGCCCGGCTACGCCACCTGGGACGCGCTGGTCGGCTACCGCGTCGGCCAGTGGGACTGGCGCCTGGCGGTGCGCAACATCACCGACAAGACCTACTACGCCTCGGCCACCAGCGCCGGCCAGATCCGCGTGGGCGAGCCGCGCACGGTGATCGCCACGGCGCAGTATCGGTTCTGACGGGTAGCCAACATCCCGGCAGGACGGACGGGCGCTTTGGCGCCCGTCTGCTTTTTCGAAAAACGCCGGGCGTTTGGCGCGTGTCCGTTTAAGATTCGTTTATTGACGAGGCATGGTGCGGCCGCGGCGGTACGGTCTCGCCAAGCTGGAATCGAATGGCTATTGGGCTGGGACAGGAACCATGAAAAGCAGACTCCATGACGAAGCGATGGCGCAGGTGTACGCGGGCGATCCGGATCTTGCGTTGGCGACGCTCAACGAGATTCTCGCGGATGGCAGCCAGGCCGAATTGTTGATCGTGCTGCGCCAGATGACGCAGGCGTTCGGCGGCATGCAGGCCGTGGCGGAGCAGGCGCGGCTGAATCCGACGCAGCTCTACCGCACGCTGTCGCCCAAGGGCAACCCATCGCTGGCCAGCCTGCTGGCGATTCTCAAGGCGATGGGCTTGCGGCTGGCCGTGATGCCGCTGGCCAACGCGGCGGCCCCGGTCCGGATGGGCTGAGGCCGCGTCCGGCGCGTTTATTGCGGTTCGATCTTCGCGTCGATCGCGCGCTGGGTCCAGATCTGGCGTTGCGATTGCGCGAAGGCGCGGTGTTCGGCCAGCGTGTTGGGCGCGACCTGCATGCCCAGCGTCTCGAACTTGGCGATGCTGTCGGGCTCGCTCAGGATGCGCGTGATTTCGCGGTTCAGGCGCTCGACCACCGGAGCCGGCGTGTCCTTGGGCGCGGCCACGCCCACCCACACCACCAGGTCGAAATTCCGGTAGCCCAGTTCTGCCAGCGTCGGCACGTCGGGGAAGTCCTTGGAACGCGCCTGGCCGGTGAAGGCGATGCCCTTGAGCTTGCCGCTGTGCATGAACGAGGTCACCACCGACAGGTCGGCGAACAGGTAGTCGACGTGGCCGCCCAATAGGTCGGTGACGGCGGGCGGCTGGCTCTTGTAGGGCACGGCGTTGGCGGCGGCGCCGGCGACGCTGTTGAAGGTGGCCCCGGCGATCTGGCTGGTGGGCGAGCCGTAGGCATAGTTCAGCGGCTTGGCGCGGGTGGCCTGCACCAGCTGCGACACCGAGCCGTAGGGGGAATCGGCGCGCACCACCAGCATCATGGGAATGGTGGCGATGCGGATGACGTGGATGAAGTCGCCGGTAGGGTCGTAGGGCAGCTTGCGGAACAGGGCGGGCGTGGCCGAGTGCGTCGAGCTGCTGGTCAGGATCAGGGTGTAGCCGTCGGGCGCGGCGCGCGCGGCGGTGGACGAACCGATGGTGCCGGACGCGCCGGGCTTGTTCTCGATCACGATCGGCACGCCCAGGCGCGGGCCGAGCTTTTCCGTGAGGATGCGGGCGCTGGTGTCGGTGGCGCTGCCGGGCGAGAACGGCACCACGATGGTGATGGGCTTGCCGGGATAGGCGTCGTCGGCCTGGACGGCGCTGGCTGCTGTGCCCAGGGCCAGGGCGCAGCAGGCGGCGAACCGGCGCATGCGGCTGCGTTGCGGGGATCGGGTCATGAAAGTCTCCTGTGTTCTTCTGCGGCCGCGATGGCGTGCAACGGCCGCGATTTCCGTCATGATGCGGCCGCGCGGCTTATCGCAACAAGGGACTAATTTTCATAGACCTATTCCGTATCCGGATAAGTGCCGCGCCGTGCGCATCGGCCCGGCGCCGCCTCACGCCCGGCGCCGCCTCACGGTTCGGCGGCGTCCTCGTCGTAGCGGGTCGGGTCGGGCGCGGCCTCGCGCGCGCGCAGCGTCTTTTCCAGGTTCGCCAGGAAGGCGTCCGCCGCCAATGACAGGCGCGCGCTGTGGCGCTGGATCAGCCACAGCGCATGGCCGCGCTGGCCGCCGCCGCCGATGGGCGCGGTGACCAGGCCCAGCTGGCGCGCGAAGGCGCAGACGTAGCCGGGCACCACCGTGATGCCCAGGCCGGCCCGCGCCAGGTTCAGCACCGAGGTCAGCATGCCGGCCTCGATGCCGGACTGGAATTGCAGGTCGAGTTCGCCGCTGATGCGGTCGACGGCGCGCCGCACGCTGTAGACGTTGCGCAGCGTGATGTGCTCGTGCGCGGCCAGGTCGGCCCAGCGCAGCTGTTTGCGGCGCGCCAGCGGATGGCCGGGCGCGTAGGCGGCATGCATGGTGTCGCGGTAGATCACGCGCGCGGCCAGCTCGTCGCCGTCGATGTCGGTGGAGACGATGCCGAAGTCGGCGCGGCCATGGCGCACGTGCTCGATGGTCTCGTCGGTGTTCAGTTCGAAGAGGTCCAGCTTCACGCCCGGATGGCGGCGGTGGTAGCGCGCGATCACCCCGCCCAGCAGGCCGACCATCATCATCGGCGAGCAGGCCACGCCGACCACGCCGCGCTCCAGCGAACGCAGCCCGGACATGCTGCGTTCGGCGGCGCGCACCGTGCCCAGGATCTCCTGGGCATAGGCATAGAAGTCGGCCGCGCCCTCGCAGGGCGTGACGCTGCGGGTCGAGCGCTCGAACAGCGGCTGGCCGACTTCGGCCTCGAGTTCGGCGCACAGCTTGCTGACGGCCGATTGCGTGACGAAGGCGGCGCGGGCGGCGGCGGTGAAGCTGCGCAACTCGTAGAGCGCGCAGAACACGCGCAACTGCTTCAGGGTGATGTTCATGGTCGCGACGGAATGGGGGCGGGCGCCCCGGGTGGTCCCGGGACGCGCAAGCACGCGCCCGCCGCGTCCCGGGGAATCAATCCGGATCGAGCATATCGCGATCCGCGTCCTGGCGCGGCGCCAGGCGGCGGATCGACCCGGGCGTGCGCGAGAAGCGCACCGGGATCGCGGTGGCCGTGAGCGTGCCTTCGGTGGGATGCTCGACCCGCTGGAAAAAGCCGGTGGCGGCCAGGTGCGGGTCGTCGAACAGTGCCTCGGGCGGGTTGACGCGCGAGTGCGGAATGTCGGCGTCGGCCAGCAGCGCCAGCCAGTCTTCGGTGCTGCGCAACGCGACGATGTCCGCCAGGTCGCGGTAGAGTGCGTCGAAGTTGCCGGCGCGCGTCCGGGCGCTGGCGTAGCGTGGATCGGCGGCCAGGTCGGCGCGTTCGGCCAGGGTGAAGAAGCGCCGCCATTGGGCATCGGTATACGGCAGCAGCGCCAGGAAGCCGTCGCGGGTGCGGTAGGGCCGGCGCTCGGGTGACAGCACGCGGCTGTAGCCCATGCCGCCGCGCGGCGGTTCGAAGGTGCGCCCGCCCAGGTGCTCGATCAACGTGAAGGACACCAGCGTCTCGAACATGGGCACCTCGATCGCCTGGCCCAGGCCGGATTTCTCGCGCTCGTACAGCGCCATCGGGATGGCGTAGGCCAGCGTCAGCCCGGCCACCTTGTCGGCCATGATGGTGTTGATGTAGGCCGGCGCGCCGCTGTTGCGGCCCTGCAGGTCGGCCAGGCCGCTCATGGCCTGGATGATGTCGTCGAAGGCCGGCTGGGCGGCGTAGGGGCCGTCCTGGCCGAATCCCACCGCCGAGCAATAGACCAGGCGCGGGTTGCGCGCGCGCAGGCTGGCGGCGTCCAGGCCGATCCGCGCCAGCGCGCGCGGGCGCACGTTGGAGATGAAGACGTCGGCATCGTCGACCAGCCGCAGCAGGCGGCGCAGGTCGTCCGGGTCCTTGGCGTTCAGGGTGACGCTGCGTTTGTTGCGGTTCAGGTTCAGGTAGACGGCGCCCATGCCGGGCGAGGCGGCCGGCGCCGAGGCGCGGAACACGTCGCCCTCGGGCGCTTCGATCTTGATGATCTCGGCGCCCATGTCGCCCAGGATCTGGGTGGCGTAGGGGCCCATGCCGACCGACGTCATGTCGATCACGCGCACGCCGGCCAGCGGGCCGGCGGCCGGGACAGCCGCCGTCATTGCGCCTCCCGCGCGCGCTTGCGGGCCAGGAACGGCGCCATGTGCCGGCGCGGCTCGTCGGTGGCGAAGGCCGCGCCGAAGGCGTCGACGCTGCGGTCCAGGCCGGCCTCGACCGTGGACGTTTCCCAATAGCGCAGCAGCGCCTTCTGCGAACGCACCGCCAGCGGCCCGCTGGCCGCGATGGGCGCGACGGTGCGCTCGACCAGCGCGTCCAGCTCGCCGGTCTCGCCCAGGAATTGCAGGAAGCCCCAGCGCAGCGCCTGCTCGGCATCGACCGTGGCGCCGGTCAGCAGCAGCCAGTTGGTGGCCCCCGGGCCGATCAGTGACGGCAGCAGCACGGCATGGATCACCGACGGAATGCCGACCTGCACCTCCGGCATGCCGAAGACGCCGTCGCGCGAACCCAGGCGGATGTCGCAGGCCGCCGCCAGTTCCATGCCGGCGCCCAGGCAGAAGCCGGGCAGGCGGGCGATGGTCGGCACCGGCACCGCGCGCACCGCTTCGCACAGGTCGCGCAGGCGGGTGATGAAGGCGCGGCCGCCGTCCGGATCGAGTTCGGCCATCTCATAGATGTTGGCGCCGCCGACGAAGGCCTTGTCGCCGCTGCCGCGCAGCACCAGCGCGCGGGCGTCGGCCTGCGCGGCGATCCAGCGCACGGCTTCGGTCAGGCCCAGCGTGACCGGCGAGGCCAGGATGTTCAGGCTCTTGGCGTCGTCGATCCGCAGCGTGTAGACGCCGCGCGCGTCGCGCTCGATGTGGCTGTGGGGGAAGGCGGGAATCGGGGCGCTCATGGCGGGCTTGTCTCCGTGAAGTCGGGGGATGCCACTCATGCTAGGCCCCGCGGTTGATCACGACAAACAAGTAATTTTCATGGAATGAGTCCCGGTTGGAATAAATCTGCCCATGAACGGGACGGCCCGCGCGAGCGCCACGATGTCGACGCCGGCCACGCGGCTAGCGGTCCGCGACCGTGGTCAAGAGCGGCGAGTCGTACATCGCGGCGGGCGAGATGATGGGCTCGTCCCAGGGAATGTCCTTGCCGTAGCGCTCGCGCATCTTGGCCTGGACGGCGGGCGGACTCAGGTCGAAGCTCTTCAAGGGTTGCAGCGCGCCGATGCGCACGCCCAGCGCGCGCTGGTAGATCTTCCAGACCAGTTCGGAGCAGTAGATCCGCTCGTCCGACCAGCCGAACACCAGGTCGTAGGGTTTGCCGACATAGTCCGTGCCCACGCGAGCCAGTTGTTCGCGCGCCTCGGGCGTGAGCCGCGCCGTGTCGCGCAGGCGCTTGACGACATAGGCGCCGCGTTCGCCCTGCGCCGCCCAGGCGGCCAGCGGCGTGTAGCTGACCGTGGCGGCGGCTTCCAGCACGTAGGGCGCGCCCTGGCGCATCACGATCATGCCCATGTGGCTGTAGGGCGAGCGGGTGGCCTGCTGGATGGCCAGGCTCTGCGCGGAACGGGATTGCTGGAAGACCAGGTCGCCGGTCTGCACCGGCGGCGTGGCCCGGGCGGCGGGCGAGACCAGCGGGGCCAGGCATAGCGCCGCGGCCGCCACGGCGCTGGCCCGCAGGCTGGCCGCGCGGCGCCGGGCGTTTTCTGGATGAGGAGCGCGGATTGCGCGGGGCGTTGTCATCGGGTCCATTGGGTCGATTCCTGGCATGGGCGCAACAGTAGCATCCGCGCCGGATCGGCGCGTCACGCGATGCCGCCGTTGGCGCGCAACACCTGGCCGTTGATCCAGCCGCCGTCGGCGCCGGCCAGGAACGACACAATGCCGGCGATGTCCTCGGGTTCGCCCAGGCGTTCCAGCGGCGGCATCTTGGCGTAGTGCTCGATCAGTTCCGCGCTCTTGCCCTGCTTGAACAGGTCGGTGGCGACCGGGCCCGGCGCCACGGCGTTGACCGTGATGCGGCGGCCGCGCAGTTCCTTGGCGAACACGCGGGTAAAGCCTTCCACGGCCGCCTTGCTGGCGATATAGAGGCCGTAGGTGGGCAGGTTCAGCGCCAGCGTGGTGCTGGAGACGTTGACGATGCTGCCGCCGTCGGCCAGCCGTGTGCCGGCCTCGCGCAGGGTGTTGAAGGTGCCGCGGGTGTTGATGTCGAAGGTCTGGTCGTAGACCTCGTCGGTGGCCTCGGCCAGCGCCTGCAGCTTCAGCACGCCGGCGCTGTTGACCAGCACGTCGATGCGTCCCAGGCCGGCCTCGACCTGGTCGAACATGGCGCGCACCTCGGCGGCTTTGGACACGTCGGCGCGCACCGCCAGCGCCCGGCCGCCCGCGGCGCGGATCTCGCCGGCCAGGGCGTCGGCTTCGGCCGCGCTGGCGGCGTAGTTGATGGCGACGGCGAAACCGTCGGCGGCCAGGCGGCGCGCGATCGCGGCGCCGATGCCGCGCGAGGCGCCGGTGACCAGGGCAACGCGTTGGGAGGCTTGGGAATTCATGGTGACTCCTGGGTGGAATGTAGGACGAATCATGCGGTGGAACGAATCATGGACTATTCCAAACCAAAGATAATTACGCCAGTTTTGCTAACATAATTTCATCTGTATTAATAATAGAGCCCGCGCATGGACCGTTTCCAGGAAATGCAGGTGTTCGTCCGGATCGCCGAGCGGCGCAGTTTCTCCAAGGCGGCCGAGGATCTGCGGATTCCGCGGGCCACCGTCACCAATCTGATCAAGCGCATGGAAAAGCGCCTGGGCGCGCGCCTGCTGGAACGCACCACGCGCCAGGTGCGGCTGACCCATGACGGCGAGGCCTATTACCGGCGCTGCGTGCGCCTGCTGGCCGACCTGGAGGAAGCGGACGGTGCCTTCCTGAACACCGCGCCCAAGGGCCTGTTGCGGGTCAACATGCAGGGCACCCTGGCGCGGGTGTTCGTGATGCCGGCGTTGCCGGGCTTCCTGGAGCGTTATCCCGACCTGGTGCTGCACCTGGGCGAAGACGACCGTCTGGTGGACCTGGTGCGCGAGGGCGTGGACTGCGTGCTGCGCGCCGGCACGCTGCAGGACTCATCGCTGGTGGGGCGCCAGATCGCCCTGATGCCGCAGGTCACCGTCGCCAGTCCGGCCTACCTGGCGCGCTACGGCGAACCGGCCACGCTGGATGATCTGGAAGGGCACCGAGCGGTGGACTATGTGTCCTCGTCCAGCGGCCGCAGCCTGCCGCTGGATTTCACGGTGGACGGGCGCAACGTGCTGGTGCGGCCGGGCTCGGTCATCAGCGTCAGCGGCGCCGAGCTCTACGCCAGCGCGGCGCTGGCCGGGCTGGGGTTGGTCCAGGTGCCGCGCTACCGCGTGGCCGAGGACCTGGCCGCCGGCCGGCTCAAGCTGGTGCTGCCCGGCGCGCCGCCGGCGCCGATGCCGGTGTCGGTGCTGTATCCGCAGAACCGCCAGGTGTCGGCGCGGGTACGGGTGTTCAGCCAGTGGCTGGCCGGCATCTTTGGCCGCGCCTTCGGCCAGGACGATCAGACGATGCCGGTCAGGTAGTACACCGCGATCACCAGGAACACCGACAGCGTCGAGATCAGGGTGATGGCGAAGATGTCGCCGTAGGACTGGCGGTGCGTCAGGCCGGTGACGGCCAGCAGCGTGATGACGGCGCCGTTGTGCGGCAGCGTGTCCATGCCGCCCGAGGCCATGGCGGCGATGCGGTGCAGCACCTCCATGGGGATGCCGGCCGCCTGGGCGCTGTCGATGAAGGTCTGCGCCATGGCCGCCAGGGCGATGCTCATGCCGCCCGAGGCCGAACCGGTGATGCCGGCCAGCGAGGTCACCGCCACCGCCTCGCCCACCAGCGGGTCGGGAATCGCCTTGAGCGCGCTGGCCACCATCAGGAAGCCGGGCAGCGCCGCGATCACGCCGCCAAAGCCATATTCCGCCGCCGTATTCATCGACGCCAGCAGCGCGCCCGAGACCGCGCTCTTGCTGCCTTCGGCGAAATGCGCCTTGATGTGCGAGAACGAGAACAGCAGGATGGTGGCGATGCCGGCTATCAGCGCGCCCATCACCGCCCACAGCGCCACCTGGTCATGCGCGTTGACCGGCAGGGGCTGCGGCAGGCCGGGCAGTTCGACCTGCGAGCCGGCCGGGTACCAGCCGGGAATCCAGCGCGTCAGCAGGAAGTTGGCCACGCCCACCACCACCAGCGGCAGCAGCGCGACCAGCGGGTGATGCTCGCGTCCGCCGGCGGGCGTGTCCGGTTCGTTGCGCAGTTCGGTGCCGTAGCCTTCGCCCGCCAGCGCGGCGCGCTTGCGGCGCCATTCCAGGTAGGCCACCCCGACGGTCAGCGTGAAGGCCGCGCCGATCAGCCCCAGCCAGGGCGCGGCCCAGGTGGTGGTTTCAAAGAAGGTGGTGGGGATGATGTTCTGGATCTGCGGCGTGCCGGGCAGCGCCGTCATGGTGAAGGTGAACGCGCCCAGCGCGATCGCGCCCGGCATCAGCCGCTTGGGAATGCCGCCCTGGCGGAACATCTCGGCCGCGAACGGGTAGACCGCGAATACCACCACGAACAGCGACACGCCGCCGTAGGTCAGCACCGCGCACACCAGCACGATCGCGATGATGGCGCGCTCGGCGCCGATCAGCCGCAGCACCGCCTGCACGATGGCGCGCGAGAAGCCGGACAGCTCGATCAGCTTGCCGAACACCGCGCCCAGCAGGAACACCGGGAAATAGAGCTTGGCGAAGCCCGCCATGCGCTCCATGAAAATGCCCGAGAACACCGGCGCCAGCGCCGACGGGTCGGTCAGCAGCACCGCGCCCATGGCCGCGATGGGCGCGCAAAGGATGACGCTGTAGCCTCGATACGCCGCCAGCATCAGGAATGCCAGCGCCGCCACCACGATAAACAATCCGGTCATTCGTTACTCCAGGAATGAAGGGTCAAGGGGTGTGGGGCTACACCTTAACCGATCGTTCCGGGCGGCTGTTTGACAGGGCGGGATGCCGGCCCGTTGTCGGACCGGACCCCATGCGCGCGTCAGTAAGTGGCGCGCAGCGTCAGCATCACGTTGCGCGGTTCGCCGTAGATGCCGTAGAAGTTGGACGGCACGCGGGCGTAGTAGTGGCGATCGAAGACGTTGTTCAGCGTCAGCGAGGCGTCCAGGTTGCGGTTCACCTTGTAGCCGACCTGCGCGTCGACCACCGCGTAGCCGCCTTGCCACGAAACGTTGTTGCGGCTGGTGCGGCTCTGCGCGCGCACGCCGCCGCCCACGCGCCAGCCCGGCAGCACGTCGGGCGTGAAGCGATAGGTGGTCCAGACCTTGAACAGGTGCTTGGGCGTTTCCGGGTTGACGATCTGGCCTTCCTGCGTCGGGTCGGACAGGTAGCGGGTCTGCAGGTAGGTGTAGCCGGCGTACAGGTCCCAGTTGGGCAGCAGGCGGCCGCTGATCTCGGCCTCGACGCCCTGGCTCTGGGCCTCGCCCTGCGCCAGGTAGCGGCCCGGGTTGGCGTCGTCGGCCACCGCGCGGTCCTTGTCGCGGATGCGGAACAGCGCCAGCGAGGCATTGGCCGCGCCGTCCAGGAACTGGCCCTTCAGGCCGATCTCGTACTGCTTGCCGGTGCGCGGCTTGAGCGGCTTGCCGTCGGCCGTCATCTGCCAGGCTTCCGAGAAGGCGTAGATGTCCGAATAGCTGGCATAGGCCGACAGCCACGAATTCAACTGCGCCACCGCGCCGTAGTAGGGCACGAACTTGCGCACCTCGGGATCGCGCTGGGTGTCGCCCGCCACCGGCAGGATGGCCTGGGTAGCGTTGCGGTACCAGCTCTGGCGTCCGCCCACGATCAGCGTCAGCGGGTCGGCCACGTTCAAGCTCAGCTGGCCGTAGACGCCCATCTGGCTGGACTTGGAGTCGTCGCCCGAGGTGTAGGGCAGGTCCGGATCGGGCACGTCGATGTCGTGGATCGACACGTTGCTGATGTTCATGCCGCCGGAGCGGCTGTCCTGGCGCCGCTCGGCGTAGTTGGCGCCGATCATGGCCTGGTGGGTGCGGCCCAGCAGGCTGAAGGGGCCGGAGGCATGGGTATCGAAGCCGATCCAGCGGATCTGGTCCTTCTGCACCTGCAGGCGGTAGCCGGCGCGGTCGTTGGCGGGATTGACCGGGCCGTTGACGTAGCCGTAGCGGCTGTCCATGTCGGTCGAGCGGTAGTTCATCGACACCTGGCCGGTCCAGCCATTGGCGAAGCGGTGGCTCAGTTCCGAATAGATTTCCGACAGGGTGGTGTCGCCGCGCGACCAGTCGGTGCCGTAGAAGCCCTTGCGCGGCGAGTCGATGATGTGGCCGTTCGAGTAGATCGACAGGCCGTAGTCGAACGGCGCCTCGCGCTGGCGTTGGTAGGCCGCCGACAGCGTCAGGGTGGTGTTGGCGGTCAGATCGAATTCGAGCGAGCCGTAGGCCAGGCCCTGGCGATTGTGGGCCTTGTCGAAGAAGAAGTCGCGGTCCTGCGCGGCCAGGCCGGCGCGGGCGCGCACCCGGCCGTCGGCCGTGATCGGGCCGGTCGCGTCCAGTTCGGTGCGGTAGTTGTTCCACGAGCCGGCCATCACCGCGCCGGTCAGGCTGAAGGCGTCTTGCGGCCGCTTGCGCACCAGGTTGACGGTGCCGGCGGGGCTGCCGAAGCCCTGCAGCAGGCCGGCCGGGCCGCGCAGCACCTCGACGCGGTCGTACAGCGCCAGGTCGAACTGGGGCAGGTACTGCAGCGCGCCGTTGGCCGGCACGCCGTCGAACTGCACGTCGGTCTCGTAGCCGCGCGCGGTGAAGTAGGCGGTGCCGTCGCCGTAGGTCATGGCGCTGACGCCGGTGGTCTGGCGCAGCGCGTCCTCCACCGTGACCATGTTCTGGTCGTCCATGCGCTGGCGCGTCACCACCGACACCGAGTTGGGGATGTCGCGCACATTGGCGCCGGTCTTGCCGACGGTGACGGTATTGGCGGTGTAGGACTGCGAACCCTCGGTCTGGCCGGGGTCCGACAGCTTTTCGGCGGCACCGGTGACTCGCACGGGACTCAGTTGCGGCACCTCGTCGGCGGCGCGGGCCAGGACGGGCAGGCCGGCCTGGGCCAGCAGGGCGGCGGCGAGGGTCAGGCGGAAGGCGGGGAGGCGGCGTGGGACAAATGCGACAGGGGGAAGTGCGACGGGCGTCATTTTCTTTTGAAAACAATGGGAATCATTTGCATTAATGATAAAAAGCAAGTTCCCTGTTTGCTGGACAGAAAATGTCGAAAAACGGACATAACTGGCTGGATTGGGGGCCGATCAACCCTTGCTATCGAAATCCCGCCAATGCGTGAGTTTCCCCTCGATGCGCCGCCCGTGGTGGCGCGCTCGTTCCACTACGAAGATGGCCAGCGGCAAGAGCCGCATTCGCACGAGCGCATCCAGCTGATGTATTCGCCCACCGGCATCATGCGCGTCATGACCGAGGACGGCGCCTGGCTGCTGGCGCCGATGCGCGCGCTGTGGATTCCGCCCGGCGTGGCGCACGAGGTGCGCATGGTCGGCCAGGTGACGATGCGCTCGGCCTTCATCGCGCCGGACGCCGCGCCCTGGCTGTGGAAAGATACCTGCGCGCTGGACGTGGCGCCGCTGATGCGCGAACTGATCCTGGCGCTGAACCAGCCGGCGGCGCGCCACGGGCCCGTGCAGCGCCTGAGCGCCGAGCTGTTGCTGAACCTGCTGGCCGGCACCGAGCGGCAGCATCGCCAGTTGCCGCTGCCGTTCGACCGGCGCCTGCGCAAGGTCTGCGCCGCCGTGCTGCAATCGCCCGGCAACGACGACACGCTGGAGCAGTGGGGCGAACGGATGGGCGCCAGCGCGCGCACGCTGGCGCGGCGCATGAAGGACGAGACCGGCATGAGCTTTCACAACTGGCGGCTGCAGGTACGCATCGACGAGGGCATCTGCCGGTTGTTGCAGGGGCAGTCGGTGGTGAACGTGGCGCGGACGCTGGGGTATGCCAGCGCGAGCGCCTTCGTCTATATGTTCCGCAATGTGATGGGGGTGTCGCCGACGCGGTATCTGGAGCAGATCGCCGGCGGTTGAGGCGGGGACGCCGGTTCTAGCGGTCCAGTAACGCCAGCGCCTGCCTGGCGATCTCCAGGTCGATCGCCGCATCGTCTCCATCGCCCATGAACCAGGCCGCCGACAGCCCGCACCAGGCCACCACCCATTGCAGCAGCCGGCGGCGCTCCAGTCCGGATTCCTCCAGCACGATGCCAAGGCGGCGCTCGAAGCGGCCCGGCGCGATGGCCACCGGGGGCTCCGGATCGGACAGGTCGGGGTTGCAGAAGATATTGGCGTAATCGAAGGCCCGTTCACCGTACAGGCGCTTGGGGTCGATCACCAGCCAGCCGCGTTCGCCGAAGTCCAGGACATTGTCGTGGTGCGCGTCGCCGTGCAGCACCACCTGGTCGCGCGGGTCGTCCAGCAGCGCGCGGGCGAAGCGGGCGCTGTGCGCCAGGATGCCGCCGCGCGCCCGCGCCATCGGCCACAGCTCGACGAACCATTCTTCCAGCGACCGCAGCGGCGGCAGCGGCCTGGCGCGCGGCGCGTGCAGCTCGCGCAGCACGCCGCACAGGATGCGGGTGGCTTCGTCGTCGCGGCCGTTGCGGGCATAGCCGGCCAGCGAGCGCGTGCCGGTGGCGCGTTCGAGCAGGATGGCGTCGCCGTCGTGCGCCAGGACCCGCGCGGCGCCGTGGCCGTCCCACCAGGTCATCAGCACGCCGCCTTGCCGTTCGTCTTCCTCGACCGCGACCTTCAGCATCGCCGGCACGCCGGCCTGGCGCACCGGCAGCAGGCGCGCGGCATGGGTCGTGATGGGGGCGCCATCGGGCACGAGGTTCCAGCGGGACAGGTAGGTGTCGAACATGGGCGGGCGGGTAGGGCGCCGGGTCGGCGGCGGGCAGGGCTACGGTATCAGAGAATGCCGGCCGCCGCCGCCAGCGCCGCCGCCTTGCGCGCGATGGCCGCCACGCCGAAGCTGGTGGCCAGCGCCTGGCCGTCCAGTTCGGCCAGGGACACCCAGCGGGCGTCCAGCGCATCGTCGCCGGCCACCGGTTCGCCCGACTGCCAGCGGCACAGTACCGCGACCAGGATGTAATGGCGGCGCAGCGCGCCGCTGTCGTCGTGGTCGAACACGTCGACGGCGTCGAACACCTGCAGCGCCTGCGCGCGCACGCCGCATTCTTCGAACAGCTCGCGCGCGGTCGCGTCTTCGAGGCGCTCGCCGGCCTCGATCTTGCCGCCGGGAAAGGCCCAGCGGCCCTGGTCCGGCGGGTTGGCGCGGCGCACCAGCAGCACGTGGCCGTCGCGCAGCACGGCGGCGATGGTGGCGGGGATGGGGCGGGAAGGCTGGGCGGTCATGGCAGGTCGGGCGAGAGGCCGTCGAGCATCATCGCCAATCCATATTCGAAGGTCGCGTCCGGTCCCTGCCGGTCCAGCGCCTTCATGGTGCGTGCCAGGGCGGGCGGGGGCGCGGGCGGCGCGACGCGCTCGGGCGCGGCGGCCTCGCCGGCCTGCTGTTCCATCACCGAGCCGACCACGTAGTGGCTGATGGCCACCAGCGCATTGGCGGCCCGCAGCGGCGTGAAGCCCGCGTCGCACAGCAGCTTGATCTGCGCCTGGACGCGATCGTATTGCGGTTCGGCGGGGCGGGTGCCGGCGTGGATGCGGGCGCCGTCGCGACAGGCCAGCAGCGCGCGGCGGAAGCTGCGCGCGTTGGCGTACAGGAATTCCTTCCAGGGGCCGCCCGGAGACGGCAGGGTATGCATGTGCTCGCGCATCATGGCGTCCGACAGCGCGTCCAGCAGCGCCTGCTTGCTCTTGAAATGCCAGTACAGCGCCGGTTGCTGCACGCCCAGGCGTTCGGCCAGCTTGCGCGTGGTCAGGCCGTCCACGCCCACCTCGTTCAGCAAGTCCAGCGCGGCGGCGATGACGGCGTCGCGTTGCAGTTTGGCCATAGGGACTCCTTGTTGGGCTGGATAATTTATCACTGATCAATTTATGATGCACAAACTTATCACTGATAAATTATTGCCTCGATGCCGGACCGCGCCATTGCCTTGCTGTTGTTCATCGTCACCCTGGATGCCGCGGGCGCCGGGTTGATCATGCCGGTGCTGCCGGGCCTGCTCGACCAGCTTGGCGATGCCGCGGCCACGCCGGCCCATTACGGGGTGCTGCTGTCCCTGTATGCGCTGGCGCAGTGCCTGGCCGCGCCCGTGCTGGGCGCGCTGTCGGATCGCTACGGAAGGCGGCCGGTGCTGCTGGTGTCGCTGGCGGGCGCCGCCGTCGACTATCTGGTGATGGCGGCCGCGCCGGCATTGTGGGTGCTGTACGCGGGACGCATCCTGGCGGGCATTACGGGCGCCACCGGCGCGGTGGCCGGCGCCTGCATCGCCGACGCCGGCGATCCGTCGCGGCGCGCGCGGCGCTTCGGCCAGTTGTCGGCCTGTTTCGGGCTGGGCATGATCCTCGGGCCGGCGCTGGGCGGCCTGGCGGGCCTGGCCGGCGCCCGCATGCCGTTCGTGGCGGCCGCGGCGGCCAATGGCGTGGCCTTACTGACGGCCCTGGCGTGGCTGCCGGAATCGCGCCGGGGCGCTCGCGCGCCGTGGTCGTGGCGCGCGCTGGATCCGATTGGCGGCCTGCGCCAGGCACTGGGCGGCAAGAACCTGGCCGGCCTGCTGTGGGTGTTCCTGGTGATGCAGATGGCGGGGCAGGTGCCGGGATCCCTATGGGTGCTGTACGGACAGGACCGCTTTCAGTGGGACGCGGCGGCGGTGGGCCTGTCGCTGGCCGGGTTCGGCGCCTTGCACGCCGTGGCGCAGGCGACGCTGCCGGGCCCGTTGAGCGCGCGCTTGGGTGAGCGCGGCGCGCTGGTGGTGGGCATGGCGGCGGACGCGGCAGGTTATGTCCTGCTGGCGTGCGCCACGCAGGGCTGGATGGCGGCGCCGCTGATGCTGCTGCTGGCCGCCGGCGGCGTGGGCGCGCCGGCGTTGCAGGCGCTGCTGTCGGCGCGGGCGGGCGCGGGCAGCCAGGGGCAGTTGCAGGGCGCCATGAACAGCCTCGCCAGTGCCGCCGCGATCGCCGGCCCGCTGGCCTTCACCACGTTGTACGCGGCCAGCGTCGGCGGCTGGACCGGCTGGCCCTGGGTGGCGGGCGCGGCGCTCTACCTGCTGTGCGCGCCGACGCTGGCGCGGCTGGGCGCGCCTGGCGACGCGGCGCCGCGGGCCCGCTAGCAGATCGCCCGTCCGGGCCGCGGCGGCCTAGCGCAAATCCCGGTAGTGGCGGCCCGCCCCTTGGTGCACACTGTCAGGCGCGCCGCCATGAGCGCGTTGGATAACGACAGGGCCTGCGCTCGGGCTCGCGGGGGGAAGCAGCATGGACACGCCGGACAGGCAATTGCGCTATTTCGTGCGGATCGCGGAATTGAAATCGCTGTCGCGGGCCGCCGAGGACCTGGACCAGACCCAGTCCGGCCTGAGCCGCCAGCTGGCGGCGCTGGAAGCCCACGTGGGCAAGCCGCTGTTCGTGCGCACCGGCCGCGGCGTCGAACTGACCGAGGCGGGCGCGCGGCTGCTCGATGGCATCCTGCCGGCCTATCGCAGCATCGACCAGACGCTGGAGGCGGTGCGCCAGCGCGAAGGCGTGACGCAGGGCTCGGTGCGGTTGGCTACGGTGCATACGCTCAGCTACTACTTCATGGCCGAGGTGGTGGCGCAATTCGTCAGCAGCCGCGAGCACGTCAATCTGTCGGTCATGGGTCGCAGTTCGCCGGAGGTGGTGGCGCTGGTGGAAAGCGGCAAGGCCGACATCGGCTTCGTCTATGACGCCGCGGTGGCCTCTGACGCGCTGGCCTCGACGCCGCTGTTCGACGACGACATGTGCCTGATCGTGCGGCATGGGGTCGCGGTCGAGGATGGCGCCGACCTGGCCGCCATGACGCTGCGGCTGGTGGGTTTTCCGCCGCATTACGCGTTGCGCAAGATGATCCACAGCGCCGGCCTGCAGCCCGAGTTCGTGGCCGAGGCCGAAACCATCGACGCCATGCTCAAGCTGGTTTCCTCGGGGGTGGGCGCCTGTATCCTGCCCTCGCGCATCCCCGACAAGCTGCTGGCCGACTACGGCCTGCGCAAGGTCGTCATCCGCCAGCCGGTGCTGCGCCGGCGGGTGGTGGCCATCACGCTGGCGCAGCGGCCGCCGCTGCCGCTGGTGCGCGAGCTGCTGGACTGCGCCCGCCGCATCGCGCGGGATTGAGTCGGCGTTTACCCGTACCGCTCCGCCGGCGCCCCTGGGGAGCGCCGCGCCGAATAGCTGCTATGAGCGCCGCTGCATGGCTCGCCGGCGGGGCGCTTTCCATACTGTCCGCCAAGGCGCGCCCTCCGTGCGCGCCACCCGACCGCATCAGGAGGCGGCAGCATGGACAACACCCTGCGCGAAAAAGCGTACTTCGACACCCGCGCCACCCAGGAAATGGCGCAGCACCTGCGCGCCGTGCCGCGCACCATCCAGGAGACCATGGCCTATGCCTGCCGCATCCTGGCAATGACCGAGCAGGAAGCCGGCCTGGCCGGCCAGATCAGTGTGCGTTCAGAGCGCCCCGGCGCCTACTGGACGCTGCGCTTCGGCCTGGGTTTCGACGAAGCCACGCCGGCCGACTTCATCGAGGTCGACCGTGACCTGCACACGCTCACGGGCGAGGGCATGGCCAATCCGGCGACGCGTTTCCACCTGTGGGTCTACGAGGCGCGACCCGACGTGCAATCCATCATCCACACCCATTCGCCCTGGGCCTCGGCGCTGGCGGCGGCGCGCCAGCCGCTGGTGATCGCGCAGATGGACATGACGCCGCTGCACGACGACTGCGCCTTCCTGGGCGAATGGCCCGGGGTGCCGATCGCCGACCAGGAGGGCGTCATCATCTCGGGCGCGCTGGGCGCCAAGCGCGCCATCATCCTGGCGCACCATGGCTACCTGACGGCCGGCGCTTCCTGTGAAGAGGCGACCTACCTGTCGGTCTACCTGGAACGGGCGGCGCGCATGCAGATCCGCGCGCAGGCCTTCGGGCCGCTGACGCCGGTGGACGACGCGCTGGCGCGCGAGGCCCACGACTACCTGCTCAAGCCGTCGATCGTGCGCGCCACCTTCGACTACTGGTGCCGCCAGACGCATGGCGTCGCGCCGCTGCCGCGGCCCGCCCGCTGATTCGACGCCGCTCACATACCTATATCTCCAAGGGGAAGTCACGATGATGACGACCAAGACAGCGCCCGCGCGTTCGCGCCGGGACTACGTAACGGCCGGCCTGGCCAGCATGATGGGCACCACCATCGAGTGGTACGACTTTTTCCTGTACGGCACGGCCGCCGCGCTGATCTTCAACAAGATCTTCTTTCCGTCGTTCGATCCGCTGACCGGCACGCTGGCCGCGTTCGCTACCTATTCGGTGGGCTTTTTCGCGCGGCCGCTGGGCGGCGTGATCTTCGGCCACTACGGCGACAGGATCGGCCGCAAGTCCATGCTGCTGATCACCTTGCTGCTGATGGGCGTGCCCACCATCCTGATCGGCCTGATCCCGTCGTATGAGCAGATCGGCTACTGGGCCGCGGTGCTGCTGGTGCTGATGCGTTTTCTGCAGGGCATCGCGGTGGGCGGCGAGTGGGGCGGCGCCGTGCTGATGGCGGTCGAGCACGCGCCGCAGGGCAAGAAGGGCTTTTTCGGCAGCCTGCCGCAGGCCGGGGTGGCGCCGGGCCTGATCCTGTCGTCGCTGGCGATGGGCGCGGTGGCCGGGCTGCCGGAGCAGGACATGCTGTCGTGGGGCTGGCGCCTGCCGTTCCTGGCCAGCGTGGTGCTGCTGGCGGTGGGCTGGTTCATCCGCGTCAAGGTGGCCGAATCGCCCGACTTCGAGCAGATGCGCGACAAGGGCGCCAAGGTCGAGGTGCCGGTGGCGGCCGTGCTGCGCCATCACCGGCGCGCGCTGTGGACGGTGGTGGGCGCGCGGCTGGCCGAGGTCACCTGGTTCTACACGGTGGTCACGTTTTCGCTGGCCTACGCCACCGGCACGCTGGGCATTCCCCGTGCGGTGATGCTGGACGCCACCATCTGGGGCGCGGCATTGGCGTTGTTCACCATGCCGCTGTTCGGCATGCTGGGCGACCGCATTGGCCACAAGTGGGTGTTCATGGCCGGCGCGGTCGGCATCCTGGCGTGCGCGCCGCTGTTCTTCCAGTTGCTGGCCACCGGCCAGACCGGCTGGATCATCGTCGCGGTATGCCTGGCGGTGGGATTGGTCTACGCTTGCCTGTACGGCCCCGAGGGCACGCTGTTCTCCAGCCAGTTCCCGGCCGAGGTGCGCTACACCGGCATCTCGCTGGCGGTGCAGGTATCCGGCGCGATCGGCGGCGGCCTGGCGCCGATCGTCGCGACCTGGCTGCTGGCGCGCGCCGGCGGCGATCCGAAATACGTGGTGTGGTACCTGAGCGCGCTGGGCGTGGTGGCGGTGTTCAGCGCCTGGCGCATGCGCGGCGATGCGCCGGCGCAGGCCGCGCTGGGCGTGCCGGCCGGCGCCCGGACCTGAGGACGACATGAAGACCATCGACTATTACTTCTGGCTGAACTCCGACTGGGCCTACCTGGGGGCCGACCGGCTGGAGGCGCTGGCGGCGCGCCAGCAGGCGCGCATCCGCTACCTGCCGGTGGACCTGCCCGAGGTCTATGCGCGCACCGGCGGCGTGCTGCTGGGCCAGCGCGCGCCTGAACGCCAGGCCTATCGCGTGACCGAGCTGGCGCGCTGGTGCCGCAAGCTCGGTATCCACGTCAATGCCACGCCGGCCCACATGTGCCCGGACGCCGGGCTGGCCTCGCGCCTCGTGATCGCGGCCGATGCCGCCGGCTTGCCGGTGGCGGCCCTGTACAAGGCCATCCTGGCCGCCGAGTGGTGCGAGGAGCGGGACATCTCGTCGCCGGACACGCTGCGCGCCATCGCGCGGGAACAGGGGTTGGATGCCGGCGCGCTGATGGCCGCCGCCGAACAGCCGGCGGCGCGGCGGGCCTACCGCGACAACACCGACGCGGCGGTGGCGGCCGGGGTGTTCGGCTCGCCGTCGTACGTGTATCGCGGCGAGCTGTTCTGGGGCCAGGACCGGCTGGAGATGCTGGAAGAGGCGGTCGCCGCCTCGCGCTGAACGCAGGCGGGCGCCGCGAGCCCGGGGCGCTTTCGCGGCTCGTGGCGCCATTGTCGTTCGGCCCCGGGCGATGATGCCGTGGCGGCGCCGTCGCCAGGGCCAGCCAGCGCCGGCGGACCGGCCCGCCGGTCTACTTCGCCGCCGCCTTCACCAGCGGGCAGGTCGACTTGGACAGCGGCATGAAGGCCTCGTCGCCCGGCAGCGTCGCCACCAGCTTGTAGTAGTCCCAGGGCCGCTTGGATTCGGCTGGCGTCTTCACCTCGAACAGGTACATGTCGTGGACCATGCGGCCGTCCTCGCGGATGCGGCCGTTGGTGGCGAAGAAGTCATTGATCGGCATGGCCTTCATCTGCTTCATCACCGCGTCGGGCGCGTCGGTGCCGGCGGCCTGCACCGCCTTCAGGTAGTGCATCACCGAGGAATAGGTGCCGGCCTGGCTCATGTTGGGCATTTTCTTGAGCTTGTCGTAGTAGCGCTGCGACCAGGCGCGGGTCTGGTCATTCATGTCCCAGTAGAAGGCCTCGGTCAGCATCAGGCCGGCCGCCGCATCCAGGCCGATGGCGTGGATGTCGTTGATGTACAGCAGCAGGCCGGCCATCTTCTGGCCGCTTTGCGTCAGGCCGAATTCGCGCGCCGCCTTGATGGCGTTGACCGTGTCGCCGCCGGCGTTGGCCAGGCCGACGATCTGGGCGCGGCTGGCCTGCGCCTGCAGCAGGTACGAAGCGAAATCGCTGGTGCCGATGGGATGGCGCGCGGCGCCCAGCACGGTGCCGCCGCGGGCTTTCACCACCTCGGTGGCCGAGGCCTGCAGGGTGTGGCCGAAGGCGTAGTCGGCGGTCAGGAAGTACCAGCTCTTGCCGCCGCGGTCGACGGTGGCGCGGGCGGTGGTGTTGGCCAGCGACCAGGTGTCGTAGGTGTAGTGCACCGAATACGGCGAGCACAGGTCGTTGGTGATGCGCTCGGTGCCCGGGCCGCTGAACACCACGATCTTCTTTTTCTCGCGCGCCACCTCCAGCACCGCCAGGGCGGGCGCCGAGCCGGCCACGTCCAGGATGGCGTCGACCTTCTGCGTGTCGTACCACTCGCGGGCGCGGGCGGCGGCGATGTCGGCCTTGTTCTGGTGGTCGACCACCAGCAGGTCGATTTTCCTGCCCAGCACCTTGCCGCCGAAGTCGTCGATGGCCATCTGGGCGGCCGTGGCGCTGCCCTTGCCGGTCACGTCGGCATAGATGCCGCTCATGTCCAGGATCAGGCCGAGGCGGACGATATCGTCGGAAATGGCGGCGGGGGTGGTCTGCGCCATGCTGGCGGCGCCGACGAACAGGGTGGCGCCGCAGGCCGCGGCCATGGCTACGGCGCGCGGGAAGCGGCGGGGAGGGGGGCTGCGATGCTGCGAAATCCGGGGCATGGGGGTCATGGTTGTCTCCATTTATGGTTATGCCGGATGCTTGCGGGCACTGCGGGCGCTTTGGCCGGATGGCCGCGCTTTTGTGATGGGTCGGGAACAGCGGGCGAACGCGGGTTGGCGCGTGCGCCGCCGGCCGCGCGTCGGCCGGCGAAGTCTCCTGGGAAGGTCGGTGGCGCTAGCGCTGGCTCAACAGGTCGAACTCCATGCGCACCTTGCGGAACGGAAATTCCAGCCGCGCGAAATACACCACGCGGCCGTCGATGCAGGCGTAGCGGCGCAGCTCGGCCACCGGCGAGGACACCGGTATGCGCAGCGATTCGGCCGACTCCTGGCCGGCCTCGATCACATTGAGCACCTGGCGCGCCTCGCTGATGCGGGCGCCGTAGAACTGGTCCAGCACCGGCGCCACCGTGCTTTTCTGGATGCGGGCGCGATGCTTGCGGAACAGGCTGCTTTCCAGAAATACCTCGCTATAGCAGAACGGCCCGGCCTCGGTGGTGTGCACCCGCCGCAGGTACTGGAAACTGCCGCCGCGCTCCGCCGCGCACGGCATGCCCAGCGTGTCGGGCAGCGGCGAATCGGCGCTCGACTCCACCAGCGACACCGTGCCCAGCTGGTTGCTCAGTTCGACCGTCTCGGCCCAGGTCTTGGGAATCAGCAGCGTCGGCGTCTCCGGCAGGTCGGCGTTGACGAAGGTGCCGGACCCGCGCGAACGCCGGATCAGGCCGTCCTGTTCCAGCTGGCCGAGGGCCTGGCGGATGGTGGCGCGCGAGATGCCATAGGTTTCCATCAGCGCTTCCAGCGGCGGGATCTGCTGGCCCGGCCGCCAGGTGCGGTTCTGGATATGGCTGCGAAACAGCGCCGCCGCCTGCAGGTAGAGCGGTTGAGGGCTGTGCGAGAAAAGCGGGCGCGCGGGCATGGTCGGATCGGTCAGGAGGTGGCGGGGGCGGCGAGCAGGGCGTCGGCCATCTCGCGCAGCCGGTGTTTCTGGATTTTGACCGAATTGGCGCTTTCCACGGACGGAAACGCATCCAGCACCGTGAAGCCGGCGGGAACCTTGAAGCCGGCCATGGCCTGCTTGCAGGCCGCCGTCCAGCCGGTCGCGTCGGCGCTGGCGCCTTCCCGCAGCAGCACGAAGGCGTAGGGCACGGTCTTGCCGTCGCGGGTGGCGCCGACCACCTGGCAGGCGCGCACGCCGGGCAGCGTTTCCACCATCTGTTCGATCTCGACCGGATTCACCAAGAAGCCGGACAGGCGCAACGAGTCGCCCATGCGGGTCTGGAACACGAACTGGCGCGGGTTCAGGGTGTAGCCCAGGTCGCCGGTCCGGAAGTAGCCGTCGTCGGTGCAGGCGCGGGCGGTGGCCTCGGGGTTGTCGAGGTAGCCGCGCATGAGGCTGGGCGACAGGATTTCCAGCTCGCCCGATTCGCCGTGCGGCAGGATTGCGCCGCTGGCCGGGTCGCGCGCCCGCACCCGCGCCTCGGGATAGATCAGCGTGCCGCCTGGCTGGTGGCGCGCGGCCACGTCGCCCTCGGCGGGGTCGCGCGGCTGGCCGGCCACCAGCGCGATCAGTTCGCTGGACCCATACAGCCCCGTCAGCGGCACGCCGGCCGCGCGCGCCAGGTCCAGCATGTGGTCGAGCGCCGGCGTGAAGCTGGCGAAGCCGAACAGGCGCGCCGAGGCGAACGCGCCGGGCGCGGCCGCGCGCATCATGGCGACCAGCGCCTCGTTGTTGGCGTAGGTGTGGCTGACCCGGTGGCGCTGGATCGCGGCGGCCGATTCGGCCGCGTCGAACACCGGCGCGCACACCACCGGCACGCCCCGCGCCAGCCCGCCCGCCAGCGTGGCGAAGCCGAACGCGCCGCAGAACGGCGCGCTGGCCAGCACGCGGCTGTCGTCGTCGTAGCCGAACGCTTGCGCCACCGCGGCGCCGTGGCGCAGCAGGGTGCCCTGGTCATGCAGCACGAACTTCGGCTGCGAGGTGGTGCCGGACGTGGTGAAGCACAGCACGCCGGCGTCGGGCTGGGGCGGCGGGGGCGTGTCGGCGCAGGCGCGCAGGTCGGCGTAGCGGTGCACCGGCTTGCCGCGCAGCGACGCGGCGGCGGGTTCGTCCGTTTCGGACACGGCGACGATGCCTTGCAGCCGCGCCAGGTGTTCGGGCGCGACGCCGTCCAGGATGCCCTGGAAGTCGATACCCTTGAAGCCGGGCCAGAACACCAGCCAGTCGGCGCCGCCACGGCCGAGGATGTCGGCCAGTTCGAGGGCGCGAAAGCGCGTGTTGACGGCCAGCGCCAGCGCGCCCAGGTGGGCGCAGGCCAGGAAGGTCTCGACCCAGGCGGCGCAATTGGGCAGCCATACGGCCACGCGCTGGCCGGGCCGCACGCCGATGCGCGCCAGGCCGGCGGCCAGGGCGCGGCTGCGCGCGCGCAGTTCGGCGTGGCTGATGGCCCGGTCGCGGTCGATCAGGGCGGGGCGCCCGGGGTGGCGCGCCGCCAGGGCGTCGAGGTGTTGCGAAAAGAGGAGGGAGGATTGCGTCATGGCGTCACACCGTGGCGATCGGCGTCACGGGCGACCCCACCGCGCCCGGCAGGCGCAGCGGCGGCGCGGTCAACAGGAAGCGGTTGCGGCCCTGCGCGTGCAGCCAGTCGGCCAGCGCCTTCAGGTACCACAGCTCGGCCAGCGGCACGCCCAGCTTGAACAGGCAGTGATGATGCAGCGGCAGGATCGAATGGCCGGGGCCGGTGGTGCGCGCCGGATAGGCCTCGACCGCGTAGTTGTCGGCGCAGATCGCCGCGATGCCGCTGTCGGTGATCCAGTCCAGCAGCGCCGGGTCGGCGCCGTCCAGCACCGCGCCGGTCTGCTCCAGCTGGTGCGGATCGGGCTGGCCGGCCATTTCCACCAGCGTTTCGGCGAAACCGGTGCGCAGCACCAGCATGTCGCCCGGCTCGACCACCACGCGCTGCTCGCGCAGCGCCGCCTGCAGCTGGGTATGGCCCACCAGCGTGCGGCCGGGGCCGAAGGCGCGCGCCAGGTCCACCAGCACGCCGCGGCCCTGCATGCCTTTTTCGGCATAGCGGTCGATGCCCAGCCTGCGCGCATACGAGCCGCCCGGCGGGCAGCAGGCGTCGGGGCCGGCGTCCTCGCCGCCGAACACGTCGACGCCGGCGGCATAGCCGTTGTAGTAGACGCGGCGGGCCTGGCCGTCGCCCTGGATGTCGAACTGGGCGCCCACGTGGCACAGGCCGTCCCATTGGGTCGAGTACTGCAGGCTGAGCGTGACCTGGTCGTCCGACAGCACGTCGACGGCGTCGGGCTGCAGGCGCGCCATGGCGAAGTTCAGGTAGGGCGTGCCGTCGCGGAAGGTGGGCTTGAGTTGCGGCGGGTGGCGGCGCGGGTTGAGCACGTTGCCGCCGGGCAGGTCCAGCGGCAGCGACAGGCAGAAGACCTTGCCGGTCCGCACCTCGCGCACCGCCTGCAGCACTTTTTCCTCGGTCAGCAGGTTCAGGCGGCCGATCTCGTCGTCAGCCCCGAAATCGCCCCAGGTCGATCCCTCGGGACGGCGCGTCCAGCGTTTCATGGTTTGTCTCCGGTATGTTTTTCGCGTTCTTGTGAATATAGTACGTATTTACGTACTATAGGAAGTGTCCGCATTCCGCGGGCGCCCATCGACAGCATCCGCCCCGAGGCGGAGCCAGAAGAAATCCGCGCCAAGCGGATTCGCGAGGAGACAGATCCATGACGCATTCCCTGCACAGGCGCGCCGGGCGGCGCGCGCTGGCCACGGCGGCGCTGGCCGTGCTGGCCGGGGCCCCGATCCATGCGGTCCAGGCGGCCGGCTATCCGGAGCATCCCGTCACCGTGGTCGTGCCGTATCCGCCGGGTGGCGGCGCCGACATCTTCGGCCGCGCCATCGCCAACGCGCTGCAGCCGGGCCTGAAGCAGACCGTGCTGGTCGAGAACAAGCCGGGCGCGGGCGGCAACATCGGCATGGCCTACGTGGCGCGCGCCAAGGCCGACGGCTACACGCTGGGCCTGGGCACCATCGGCACGCAGACCATCAACCAGTTCCTGTACAGCAACATGGCGTTCGACCCCGAGCGCGACCTGGTGCCGATCGCGCTGGTGTCGACCACGCCCAACGTCATCGCCGTCAGCGCCAAGTCGCCCTACAGGACGGTGGCCGACGTGATCCAGGCGGCGCGCCAGAACAAGGAAAAGAAACTGACCTATGCGTCGCCCGGCATCGGTTCGTCGGTGCACCTGACCGGGGCCTACTTCGAGGCCATGGCCGGCGTGAGCATGCTGCACGTGCCGTTCAAGGGCACCTCGGCGTCGCTGCCGGCGGTGGCGGGCGGCCAGGTCGACCTGCTGTTCGACAACCTGCCCGGCGCGCTGGCGCAGATCAAGGACGGCAACCTGGTGCGGGGCGTGGCGGTGACGTCGGCGGCGCGCGATGCCTCGCTGCCCGACCTGCCTACCGTGGCCGAGTCCGGCCTGCCGGGCTTTGACGTGACGGCCTGGTTCGCCCTGTACGCGCCGCGCGGCACGCCGGAGCCGGTGGTGCGCCAGCTGATCGAGGCGGCGCGCAGCGGCCTGGGCTCGCAGGCCATTGCCACCAATTTCGCCACCATGGGCGCGCGGCCCGGCACGCTGTTCGGCGCCGACCTGGCCGCGTTCGAAAGGCAGGAACGCGCCAAATGGGGCGGCCTCATCAAGGACAAGGGAATCACGGCGCAATGACAACCCCCATCGCATTGGTCACCGGCGGCAGCCGGGGCATCGGCCGCGCCATCGTCGCGCGCTTGTTGCAGGACGGCTTCGAGGTCGTCAACTTCAGCCGTCGGCCGCCGGACGCGGCGCTGCCGGGCGAAACCTTCCAGTCCGTGGACCTGGGCGATGCCGCCGCCACGGCCGCGGCGGCCGCCGCGCTGGCGGCGGCGCGGCCGGTGCTGCACCTGGTCAACAACGCCGGCGTGATCCAGGTCGCCGACATCGAGGCGGTGACACAGGATGAACTGGCGCGCATGGTGGCGGTGAACCTGACCGCGCCGTTGCTGTTGATGCAGGCGCTGCTGCCCGGCATGCGCCGGGCCGGCTACGGCCGGGTCGTCAACATCGGCAGCCGCGCCGGCCTGGGCAAGCCGGGCCGCACGGTCTACGGCGCCACCAAGTCCGGCCTGGTGGGCATGACACGCACCTGGGCGCTGGAACTGGGCCAGGCCGGCATCACGGTCAACACCGTGGCGCCCGGGCCGATCGCCACCGAGTTGTTCGACCAGTCCAACCCGCCGGGAGACCCCAGGACGGTGGCGCTGGAGGCCGCCATCCCGGTGGGGCGCATCGGCCGGCCCGAGGACGTGGCGCACGCGGTGTCGTCGTTCCTGGACCGGCGCGCCGGCTTCATGACCGGGCAGGTGCTGTACGTCTGCGGCGGCATGTCGGTCGGTCTGGCCGGGTAAGCGTTCACACGGCGAGGCGCCGCGTGCCGGACCCGGGGCGCCGCCGCGTCAGTCGCGGCGCTCCAGCGGCCAGCGAAGTGGCGGCGTGATCCCCACCTGCAACCCGGCGCCGGCCAGCACGCCGTGAAGCCGGATGGCCTCGAGCGCCAGGACGTTCTCGGCCACCGGCAGGTCCTGCGCGATGAGGTCGCGCGCGCGCTTGACGCCGATGCCCAGCGCCACCGCCAGGCGGGCGACGGCGCTGGCCGTGGGCAGGTCGCCGGCCCGCACCCGCAGCGTGTAGGGCGTGCGGTCCATGATCGGGTGGTTCGGATTGGTGGTCGCCACCATCCAGCCACAGCCGCCGCAGCGCGCGATCAGGCTCAGCCCCTGTTCGGTGACGGTCTGGGGCTGGCCGCATTCGGGGCAGGGGGAGGACGGGGCGGATTCGCTCATGGCGTATGGGAAACGGGCCTGGACGGGATGATAGGGGCAGTCCGCGCGCCGCGGCAACGCCGGCGCAAGGTTTGTCTTGGCGCGACAGGCCCTACGGCCGGCCCGCTGCCCCGAGAGCATGGCGCACGGCCTTGTCCGAGGCCCTGCCGGCCGCGCGCAGGGCGCCTTCGCGCTCGCGCCGCAACTGGCGCAGGACCTCGGCCGGCGTCACGCCGAAATGCGCCGCGAACTTGCGCTGGAAGGTGCGGCGCGACATATGGCAGGCGTCGGCCATGTCGTCGACCGACCAGCGCGCCGACAGGCTGGCCTCGATCTTCTCCACCAGGTCGCGGAACGGCGCCGCCAGGCGGTCCTGCAGGCGCAACGACTGGCTGTACTGGCGCTGGTCGCCGTCGCGCCGCATGAAGACCACCAGGCGGCGCGCCACGTCCTGCGACACCCGCGCGCCCACGTCGCGCTCGATCAGCGCCAGCGCCAGGTCGATGCCGGCGGTCACGCCCGCCGAGGTCCAGACGGCGCCGCTTTCGATGTAGATGCGGTCGTCTTCCACCTTCAGGCCGGGATGCAGCTGGCGCAGGCGGTCGGCCGAGCGCCAGTGGGTGGTGACGCGGCGGCCATCGAGCAGGCCGGCAGCGGCCAGCAGGAAGGCGCCGGTGCACACGCTGCAGGTGCGGCGCGCCTGCGGGCTGCGGCGGCGCAGCCAGGCCAGGGTTTCGCCATGGGCGGCGGCCTGGTCGATGCCGGGGCCGCCCGGCACGAACAGCATGTCGATCGGCGCGTCGTCGTCGGTGGCGAAGGTGGCGTTGACCTGCATGCGCAGGCCCTGGTCCCAGGTGGCGACCACCGGCGTGGCCGCCACGGTACTCAACTGGTAGCCGGCGCCGCCTTCGTCGTTGGCGCCGCTGAATGCCTGCCAGGGCCCGGCCAGGTCGAGCGGCTGGAAGCCGTCGTACAGCAGGAAGACAATGCGTTTTGGCGCGATCGTGCCGCCATTTGGCGCACGCGCGCCGGCCTGTCGGTCTACGCTGGCGGTTCCATTCTGCGAAGGAGCATCGTCGTGCATGTCAATATTCTCTTGTTCGAAGGGCTGACCCAGCTCGATATGACCGGGCCTTACGAGGTGCTCGCCGCCGCGCCCGGGTTCAGCGTCGATTTTGTCGCAAAATCGCCCGATCCGGTACGCAGCGATCGCGGCCTGTGTTTCGTGCCGACCCAGACGCTGGCGTCGGCGCCGCCCTGCGATCTGCTGGTGGTGCCGGGCGGGCCGGGCACGGATGATGCCATCCTCGACCCGGACTGGGTAGCCTTCACGCGCAGGCAGGCGTTGGGCGCGCGCTACGTCTTCGGCATCTGCACCGGTTCGCTGCTGCTGGGCGCGGCCGGCCTGCTGCGCGGCAAGCGCGCCTCCAGCCATTGGCGCGCGCGCGAACTGCTGGCGCATTTCGGCGCCGTGCCGACCGACGCGCGGCTGTGCGTGGACGGCAACGTCTTCACCGCCGGCGGCGTCACGTCGGGCATCGACATGGCCCTGAAGGTGGTGGCCACGCTGTGCGGCGATGAGGTCGCCAAGCTGATCCAGCTGCAGATCGAATACGACCCCGAGCCGCCGTTTCCCGGCGGCACGCCCAGGACCTCGGAACCGGACATCGTGCGGCAGTACCTGGCGCAGTCGCAGGCGCGCTTCGAGCGGCGCAGCGCCAAGGTGCGCCAGGCCGCGCTCAATGCCCCAGGTGGTCCAGCGGCAGCGGACTCTGCGGCTTGACGGTCTGGATGGCGAAGTTGCTGCGGATGTCCTTCACCCCTGGCAGCTTGAGCAGCGTGGTCAGCAGGAAGCGTTCGTAGGCGCGCAGGTCGGGCAGCACCACCTGCAGCAGGAAGTCCGATTCGCCCGACACCAGGTGCGCCGCCACCACTTCCGGCAGGGCGCAGACTTCCTTGCGGAACTGCTCGGCGTCGCGTTCGTGGTGGCGCTCGACCTTGACGCCGACGAAGACGGTCAGGCCCAGCCCGACTTCGTCCGGCGCCAGCCGGGCTTCGTAGCCCTGGATCACGCCGGCTTCCTCCATCAGCCGCACCCGCCGCAGGCAGGGCGAGGGCGACAGGCCGATCTGCTCGGCCAGCTCGACGTTGGTCAGGCGGCCGTTCTGCTGCAGGGCCTCGAGAATGCGCCGGTCATAGGCGTCCAATTGGCGTTTTGGCATGGAATGAAATTTTGGAGGGCTTGATTGGTCCAAGATGCCAATCATGTTATTCCTGTTGGCAGGAATAGCAAGCACATGCCGATGCCTTTTCCCTAGAATGATCGCCATTTCCTGCTGCACGGAGCGTGGCTCATGGCCGATATGGCGTTGTTTCTCGGGGCATTGTTGATTGTCTATGTGGTGCCGGGGCCGGACATGATCCTGCTGCTTGAAACCGGGGCGCTGCGCGGGCGCGGCCAGGCGCTGGCGGTGGCCGTGGGCCTGGCCCTGGCGCGCGCCGCCCACGTGACACTGGCGGCGCTGGGGCTGGCGGCGCTGTTCAAGACGCATCCGTGGGCCTTCGACGCGGCGCGCACCGTGGGCGGCGGCTACCTGATCTGGCTGGGCTTGCGGTTGCTGCGCGCCGGTCCCATGTCGTACGGCGTGGCGCACGAGGCGCAGGCGGCCGCGCGCGGCAAAGGGCTTGGCGCGGCGTTGCTCAGCGGGGTGCTGACCAACGTGCTCAACCCCAAGGCGTTGTTGTTCTGCTCGGTGCTGCTGCCGCAGTTCGTGTCGCCCGCGCAGGGGCCGATCGGCCGGCAGTTCGCGTTGCTGGGCGTGATCCTGGTGAGCCTGGGGCTGACCTTCGACGTGTTGTGCGCCCTGGCTGGCGGCGCGCTGGGGCGCTGGATGGCGGCGCATCCGCGGGTGCAGAAATGGCAGGGCGCCGTGTTCGGCGGCGCGCTGATCGCCTTCGGCCTGCGGCTGACGCTGAATCGTTGAGGCGGCGCAGGACGGGGGCCGCGCGGGCGGCGCATGCGGGACGCGCCGGCGGCAAAGAAAAAAAAGGCCTGACTTGCGTCAGGCCTTTTGCCTACTTGCCGAAGGCGAAGGACGCTTCGTCCTGGTCTTGGCCTTGGTCCTGGTCTTCGCCATCGGCGCGCGCCGGCACGGGGCGGGCGCCGTCGGCCAGCATCTCCGCCTGCGTCAGGCCCTTGGTCAGCTCCAGGGCCTGGCGCTCGAACAGGCGCCGGTACAGGCCGCCCTTCAGGCGGATCAGTTGGTCATGGCTGCCTTCCTCGATGATGCGGCCGTGGTCCATCACCAGCAGGCGGTCCAGCGCGCGCACCGTCGACAGGCGGTGCGCCACCACCAGCGTCGTGCGGCCGACCATCAGGCGTTCCATGGCCTGCTGGATCAGCACTTCGCTTTCGCTGTCCAGGCTCGACGTGGCTTCGTCCAGGATCAGGATCGGCGCGTCCGCCAGGAAGGCCCGGGCGATCGCCACGCGCTGGCGTTCGCCGCCCGACAGCCTGACGCCGCGCTCGCCCACCAGCGTCTCGTAGCCCTTGGGCAGGGCCATGATGAAGTCATGCGCGCTGGCCAGCCGCGCCGCCTGCTCGATCTCGGCCTGCGTCGCGCCAGGGCGGGCGTAGGCGATGTTCTCGGCCAGCGTGCGGTGAAACAGCACCGGCTCCTGCTGCACGATGGCGATCTGGCTGCGCAGCGACGCCTGCTTGACCTGGGCGATGTCCTGCCCGTCGATGGTGATGCGGCCGCCGTTGACGTCATACAGGCGCTGGATCAGCTTGATGAACGTGGTCTTGCCCGAACCCGAATGCCCGACCAGGCCGACCCGCTCGCCCGGCGCGATGCGCACCGAGAAGCGGTCGTACAGCGCCACGTCGTGCCGGCCATAGCGGAAGGTCACGTCCTCGAAGCGGATCTCGCCGGCCGTGACGCGGATCTCGCCCGCGCCGGGACGGTCGTCCACGCCCAGCGGCTGCTTCTCCAGCGCCACCAGTTCCTCCATGTCGTTGACCGAGCGCTGCAGGTTGCGGATGTGCATGCCCACGTCGCGCAGGTGGCCCTGCAGCATGAAGAACATCGTCAGCGCGAAGGTGATGTCGCCGACGCTGGCCTGGTTGCGCGACCACAGCAGCAGCGACGCGCCCAGGATGCCGGCCTGCATCGCCACCAGCATCGCGCCCTGGATGCCGCCGTTGATCGTGGCGCGGATCCAGGTGCGGCGCGTGCGGCGGCGCCACTTGTCGACCACGCGTCCCAGGCGTCCTTCTTCGCGCGTTTCCGCGCCGAAGGCCTTGACCACGGGGTTACAGCTGATGGCGTCGGCCAGCGCGCCGCCCATGCGGGTGTCCCAGGCATTGCCCAGCCGCGCCGCCGGCGCCACATAGCCCAGCGACAGCACCGCCGTCACCGCGATGTACAGCACCGAGCCCAGGCCCACCACCAGGCCCATCACCGGCCAGTGCACGCCCAGCAGCACGGTGGCGCCGACCAGCATCACCACCGACGGCAGCAGCGCCACCAGCAGCGTGTCGTTCAGCACGTCCACCGCCCACATGCCGCGCGTGATCTTGCGCACGGTCGAGCCGGCGAAGCTGTTGGCATGCCAGTCGGTGGAAAAGCGCTGCACGCGGTAGAAGGCGTTGGACACCATGCCGTTCATCATCTTCAGGGTGAAGACGATGATGTTCTGGAACACGCCCTGGCGCAGCAGCGTGCCGCCGATGCCCAGCGCGATCAGCAGCCAGAACGCGGTGACGGCCGCGCCCCAGACCTGCGCGTCGGACGAGGCGCCGGAGGCCACGGCGTCGACCAGCCGGCCCGCGTACAGCGGGGTCAGCACATCGGCCACGGCCGACAACAGGGCCAGCGCGATGATGAGGGTGGTGCGCCAGGGCTGGGTGCGCCAATAGCGGAAGGTAAAGCCGAGGACGTCCTTGAAGGCTTGTCCTCGCAGATCGATTTTTGTTCGATTCATTGCGATCGCCCGGCAACGCGAAGGCGCCGGTTTCCTTTTGGGAAGAAGGTGATACGACCTGCGCCTTAGGGCGCGGGCATTGCGTTCAGGGGTTTGGGGCGGGCACGGCGGACCAGTCGCCAGGTAGTCTGGCGATGGGGCCGCGCGGGCGACGACTTAATGGCGTCGCGGAGATACGCGCGGGATGGCGGTATGCGGATTCATCATCTTGCGCCTCCCAGGTGTAGGTGAAGGGAAAAAAGAATGGGCACAGGCCCGAATTGAAGATTCTATAGAAGTGGTGTAGGCGGATCAACCGCGCGAGCGGTGGGGGAATGCTCGCGTGTGGGTTTTTCCCCACGGCGGTAGGTGCGCCGGCGCGCCGCGCCACGTGGGCGCGGCGGCCGGCCAGGCGCCTTACTTCAGGAACCCCGTCGAGATCCACGGCACCGCGGCAATGACCACGATGCCGACCGCCATCGAACCCAGGTAGCCCAGGATGGGGCGGATGCCGGCTTCGGGCGCGACCCGGCCGATGGCGCAGGCGGCGTAGTAGCCCACCCCGAACGGCGGCGCGAACAGGCCCAGGCCCATCGCCAGGATCACCACCATCGCGTAATGGACTTCGTGGATGCCCATCTGGTGCGCGATCGGGAACAGCAGCGGCCCGAACAGCACGATGGCGGGGATGCCCTCCAGCACGCTGCCCAGGATGACGAACGCCACGATCGACACCGCCATGAAGGTGGCCGCGCCGCCGGGCAGGCCCGCCATGGCCTGCGCCAGCTGGGTCGAGAAGCCCGATTGCGTCAGCGCCCAGGCCATGGCGGTGGCGGTGCCGATGATCAGCAGGATCGATCCGGACAGGCAGGCGGTGTCCACCAGCATGGGCTTGAGCCGCTTGGCGTCGAAGCAGCGGTAGACCAGCAGCCCGATCAGCGTGGCATAGACGATGCCGATGGTGGACACCTCGGTGGCGGTGGCCACGCCCTCGACCACGGCCGCGCGGATCACGAAGGGCAGCGCCAGCGCCGGCAGCGCCACCAGCAGGGCGCGGCCGATCTGGCGGCCGCTGGCCTTGCGCACCGCGCTCAGGTCTTCGCGGCGGTTGCGCCACCAGACCACCAGGCACAGCATCACGCCCAGCACCAGCCCGGGCAGCAGGCCGCCGGTGAACAGCGCCGTGATCGACACGCCGGTGACCGAGCCGATGGTGATCAGCACCAGGCTGGGCGGCACGGTCTCGGTCTGCGCGCCGGTGGCCGACAGCAGCGCCACCAGGTCGCCCTCGTCGGCGCCGCGTTCGCGCATTTCGGGAAACAGCACCGGCGCCACCGCCGCCATGTCGGCCGCCTTGGCGCCCGAAATGCCCGAGACCACGTACATGGCGCCGATCAGCACGTACGACAGGCCGCCGCGCACGTGGCCCAGCAGGCTGGCCAGGAAGGCCACCATGCGCTTGGCCATGCCGGTCATCTCGATCAGCACGCCCAGGAACACGAACAGCGGCACCGCCAGCAGGATCAGGTGCGACATGCCTTCGTCCATGCGCCCGACCACCACCATCATCGGCACGTCGGTGGTCAGCGACAGGTAGCCGAAGGTGGCCAGCCCGAACGAGAAGGCGATCGGCACGCCCGCGAACACCGTGGCCGCCACCACGCCGACGAAGAAGATCAGCAGGTTCAGGTTGCCCAGTCCCGCCAGCACCGGCTGCAGCGCCGTCATGGCGGCCACCACGCCGCCGACCAGCAGCAGCGCCAGGCCGGTGACGCGCCACTGCGCGCGTTCGACCAGCCGCAGCAGCGCGATCAGCAGCATCAGCGCGGTGCCGACAGGCAGGGCCGCGGCGCGCCAGATGTTGGGGATCTCCAGCGCGGCGGTGGTGACGTACCGTTCCTCCGAAGCGTATTCGTAGCCCGGCGCCTGCAGCAGCAGCAGGAACGCCAGCGCCGCCGCCACCGCCACCATGTCCAGCAGCGCGCGGGTGGCGGGCGAGGCGCGATTGACCAGGGCGCCCATGCGCATGTGCTCGCCGCGGCGGAAGGCGATCACCGCGCCCAGCATGGCCAGCCACAGGAACAGGATCGAGGCCAGCTCGTCGGACCACACCAGCGGCGTGTGCAGCACGTAGCGCGCCACGATGCCCGAGAACAGGATGACGATTTCCGCGACCACCAGGATGGCCGCGGGAATCTCCACCAGGTGGCCCAGGGCATTGTCGGCGGCGATGGCCCAGGGCCGCCGGCTGCCCGGGGCGGCGCCGGCCGTGGGCAGCACTTCCGCCGGATGCGTGAGCGCAGCCCTCATGACAGGCTCCCGGCGGCCTGCTCCAGCAGGCCCCAGGCCTTGTCGCCGTATTTTTCCTTCCAGCTGGCGTAGAAGCCGGCGCGGCGCAGCGCGTCGCGGATGGGCGCGGGGTCGGGGGTGTTGAAGGCCAGGCCCTGCTCGGCCAGCTTGGCCTGCAGCTGATTGTTGAGCGCCAGCACGTCGGCGCGCTCGGCCATGCCGGCGGCGTTGATGTGTTTGGCGACGACCTCGCGGATGTCGGCCGGCAGCTTCTCCCAGGCGCGGCGGTTGCCCAGGAACCAGAAGCCGTCCCACATGTGGTTGGTCATCGAGCAGTACTTCTGCACTTCGTACAGCTTGGCGGTCTGGATGATGGCCAGCGGGTTTTCCTGCGCGTCCACCACGCGGGTCTGCAGCGCCGAATAGGTTTCGTTGAAGTTGATGCTGGCCGGCGACGAGCCCAGCGCCTTGAACATCGAGGTCCACAGCGGGCTGACCGGCACGCGGATCTTCAGGTCGCGGAAATCGTCCGGGCCGGTAATGGCGCGCGAGCTGGTGGTGACCTGGCGAAAGCCGTTGTCCCAGATGCGATCCATGACGAACAGGCCCTTGCCATTGATGTCGGCGCGGATGTGGGCGCCCAGGTCGCCGTCCATGGCCTTCCAGACCGAAGCGTAATCGGGGAAGGCGAAGCCCACGCCGCTGATCGACGCGCTGGGCACCAGGGTCGACAGGATCAGGCCCGACAGGGTGAAGAACTCGACGGCGCCGGCGCGCAACTGGCTCAGGGTGTCGGTGTCGGAACCCAGCTGGCTGCTGGGGAACACCGCCAGTTCGAAGCGGCCGCCGGTGTCCTTGAGGATGTTCTGCGCGGCCTCGTTGGCGCGCAGGTTCATCGGATGCGAGGGCGGCAGGTTGTTGGCGTACTTGTAACGGAACTGGGGCGCCGCCAGCGTGCGCTGGAACGGCGCCAGGGCGAGCAGCGCGCCGCCTCCCGCGGCGCGCATGAGGTTGCGTCGAGTCGTGTTCATGCTGTCTCCTTGGTTATGAGATCCGGCCGCCGTCGAGGACGGCCGGATAAAGCGCCTTGCCAGGCTTGTTGCTTTATCTTTGCATGAGGTCCATTATATGGACCTACTTACTACCCTTAAATTCATTAAATCATATTGATTCGCTAGCGTAAATCCATAAAACTGGTGCAGAATGAAAAAACAAAATCACATTGATGGTCCACAAAATGGACCTGATGAAAAAACAGGCGGAGACGTGACGGAGACCTCATCCCAGGTCGGTGGCGCCCAGGCGATATCCCGCGCAATGCTGGTGCTGCGCGCGGTGTCGCGCACCCGCGGCGAAGGCGCGGGCCTGCTGGCGTTGACGCGCGACACGGGCATGAGCAAGCCCACCGTGCACCGCATCCTGGCCGCGCTGGCCGCCGAAGGCATGGTCGAGCAGGACCTCGCCAGCCGCCGTTACTTTCTCGGGCCCGAATGCCACGTGCTGGGCAACATCGCCAGCGAGCGCTTCGGCATCAACCGGCTGGCCGCGCCGGTGGTGGCGCGGCTGGCCCACGAATGCGGTGATTCCGCCTTCTTTTCGCTGCGCCGCGACGTGTTCGCGGTCTGCGTGCTGCGCGAGGACGGCGACTACCCGCTCAAGACCCACGTGCTGTTGCCCGGCGATCGCCATCCGCTGGGCATCGGCGCCGGCAGCCTGGCCATCCTGGCGGCGCTGCCCGACGACGAGGTCGACGCCTGCCTGCAGGCCAATGCCGGCCTGATAGAACGGCGCTATCCGCATTACTCCGTGCCGCTGATCCGCACGCTGGTCGATGAGGTGCGAGAACAGGGCTATGCCGTGAACCGCGGCCTGGTGGTGCCGGGTTCGTGGGGCATTGGCATGCCGCTGCGCGACGAGCAGGGCCATGTGCTGGGCGCGCTCAGCATCGCCGCGGTCGAATCGCGCATGGACGAAGAAAGGCAGTTCCAGCTGGCCAAGCTGTTGTCACGCGAGGCCAAACGCCTGCTTGCGCAGGCCAACCCGGCAGGCCGCGAGGCGCGGGCGCGCCCGCCGGCCGCCAAGCCCAAGCCCTGATCCGCCATGCCGGCGGGGCGGGGCTGCCAACAGAGGAGACAGCAATGAGCAAGCGTGCCGTCATCGTGGGGTGGTCGCACATCCCATTCGGCAAACTCGACGACCCCGACACCGAAAGCCTGATGGCGCGGGTATCCGGCGCCGCGCTGGAGCACGCGGGCGTGAGTCCGCAGGCCGTGGACGGCATCTATGCCGGCGTCATGAACAGCGGTTTCCAGAAGCAGGATTTCCAGGCCGCGCTGGTGGCCCTGGCCGATCCGGCATTGGCCCATGTGCCGGCAACCAGGCTGGAGAACGCCTGCGCCACTGGGTCGGCCGCGCTGTACGCGGCCATGGATTTCATCGAGGCCGGGCGCGGCCGCGTGGCGCTGGTGGTCGGCGCCGAGAAAATGACCGCCCGCTCCACCGAGGACACCGGCGATATCCTGCTCAATGCCAGCTACCGCAAGGAAGAAGCCACGCTGCCGGGCGGCTTTGCCGGCGTGTTCAGCCGTATCGCCACGGCCTATTTCGAGCGCCACGGCGACCACGGCGAGGCGCTGGCCCGCATCGCCGCCAAGAACCACGCCAACGCGCTGGACAATCCCTATGCGCAGATCCGCAAGGACCTGGGCTTCGAGTTCTGCAATACCGTTTCCGAAAAAAATCCCTATGTGGCGGCGCCGCTGCGGCGCACCGATTGCTCGCCCATTTCCGACGGCGCGGCGGCGCTGGTGCTGGCCGACGCGGAAACGGCGGCGGACCTGCGCCGCGCCATCGGCTTTCGCGCGCGGCGCCACGTCAATGACTTCCTGCCGCTGAGCCGGCGCGATCCCATCGCCTTCGAGGGCGCGGCGCGGGCCTGGCGCGAGGCCTTGGCCGAGGCCGGCGCGACCCTGGACGATTTGAGCCTGGTGGAGACGCACGACTGCTTCACCATCGCCGAATTGATCGAGTACGAGGCCATGGGCCTGGCGCCGCGCGGCCATGGCGTGCGGGCATTGCGCGAAGGCTGGGTGCAGAAGGGCGGGCGCCTGCCCGTCAACCCGTCGGGCGGACTCAAGGCCAAGGGCCATCCGGTGGGCGCCACCGGCGTGTCCCAGCACGTCATGGCGTGCCTGCAACTGGCCGGCGAGGCGGGCGCCATGCAGGTGCCGGACGCGACGCTGGCCGGCGTCTTCAACATGGGCGGCGCGGCCGTGGCCAACTACGTCAGCATCCTGGAGCGCGTCAAATGAGCGGCCCGTTGCAGCAGGTCGCGGCGCCGCCCGGCGGCGTGGCGCCGGTATCGCGGCGGGTGATGAACCTGGCGCATTTCCTGGTGCAGGCGGCGCGCCGCCATCCGGCGCGCGCCGCGCTGGTCTGCGGCCAGGCGCGCCTGAGCTGGCGCGAGCTGGACGCGCGCACCGCCGCGCTGGCGCGGGCGCTGGCCGAGCACGGGGTGGGCAAGGGCGACCGGGTGCTGGTTCACGCGCGCAACAGCTTCGCGTTCGCCGAAACCCTGTTTGCCGTGTTGCGGCTGGGCGCGGTCTGGGTGCCGACCAACTGCCGCATTTCACCGGACGAGGCCGTCTACCTGGCGCGGGCGGCCGGGGTCAAGGCCTTCCTGTGCGAGGGCCAGTCGCCGGCGCACGCCGCGGCGGTGGCGCAGGCCATGCCGGACCTGGCCCTGCTGGCGCGACTGGGCCCGGGCGAGTTCGGCGCGGCCGACACCGCCTCCCTGATCGATGCGCGCCTGCAGGACACGCCGGCGGCCTGCGTCGACGTGGACTACGACGACCCCTGCTGGTTCTTCTTCACTTCCGGCACCACTGGCCATCCGAAGGCGGCGGTGCTGACGCATGGCCAGATGGCCTTCGTGCTGACCAACCACCTGTGCGACCTGATGCCGGGCACCACCGAACACGACGTCAGCCTGGTGGTGGCGCCCTTGTCGCATGGCGCGGGCATCCATTTCCTGACCCAGGTGGCGCGCGCGGCCGCCACCGTGCTGCCGGAGGGCGAGCGCTTCGACCCGGAAGAGGCCTGGCGCCTGGTGCAGGCGCACCGGGTGACCAACATGTTCACCGTGCCGACCATCGTCAAGCTGCTGGTCGAGCATCCGGCGGTGGATGCCTTCGACCACACCAGCCTGCGCTATGTGATCTACGCCGGCGCGCCGATGTACCGCGAAGACCAGAAGCGCGCGCTGGCCAAGCTGGGCCGTGTGCTGGTGCAGTACTTCGGGCTGGGCGAGGTCACCGGCAACATCACGGTGCTGCCGCCGGCGCAGCACCATGACGGCGACGGCCCCGAGGCGCGCGTGGGGACCTGCGGCTACGAGCGCATCGGCATGCAGGTCAGCATCCAGGACGAGGCCGGCAACCCGCTGCCGGCGGGCCGGACCGGCGAGATCTGCGTCTGCGGGCCGGCGGTGTTCGCCGGCTACTACGACAACCCGGCCGCCAACGCCAAGGCATTCCGCAACGGCTGGTTCCGCACCGGCGACCTGGGCTATCAGGACGACGCGGGGTATCTCTACATCACTGGCCGCGAATCCGACATGTATATCTCGGGCGGTTCCAACATCTATCCGCGCGAGGTCGAGGAAAAGGTGCTGGCGCACCCGGCGGTGGCGGAGGCGGCGGTGCTGGGCGTGCCGGATCCGGTGTGGGGCGAGGTGGGGGTGATGGTGTGCGTCCTGCGACCCGGCGAGACACTGGAAGAGGAGGCCCTGCTGGCCTGGCTCGGATCGCGCATGGCGCGCTACAAGCTGCCGCGCCAGGTGTTCTTCTGGGATGCGCTGCCGCGGTCGGGCTACGGCAAGATCACCAAGAAGCTGGTGCGCGAGGCCCTGCGCGAGCGGGGCTGCCTGGCGCCTGCCTAGGAAACGGGGCCGCCGCGCGGCGGCCGCGCAAGAGGGTGCGGACATCGCGAACACATCGCGAGCACACAACGAGGAGACCGAGTCATGGATGGAGCGCAGGAAGCGGTGCTGGTCACGGGAGGCGCGTCGGGCATTGGCCTGGCCGTCGCGCGTGGCCTGCTGGGCGCGGGACGCCGGGTGCTGGTGGCCGACGTGTCGCAGGAACGACTGGACGAGGTGCGAGGCCTGGCGCCGGCGGATCGGTTGGGCTGCGTGCGGATGGATGTGTCCGACGAGGCGCAGGTGAGCGAGGCGATCGCGAGGCTGGAGTCCGACTTCGGGCCGATCGCCGGGCTGGTCAATTCGGCGGGTATCGGCCGCGACGTGCCGTTCCTGGAGACCGACGCGGCGTTGCTGCGGCGGATCCTGGAAGTGAACCTGGTGGGGTCGTTCGTGGTGGCGCGCGAGGCGGCCCGGCGCATGCGCGATCGCGGCCGCGGGTCGATCGTGAACATCGCGTCCGTGTCGGGCATCCGCGGCAACGCGGGCCGGGCGGCGTACGGGGCTTCCAAGGGAGGCGTGGTGACGCTGACCCGGGTGATGGCGGTGGAGCTGGCCGCCTACGGCATCCGCGTGAACGCGGTCGCGCCCGGGCCGATCGAGACGCCGCTGGTGAGCCAGATGCACACGGATGAGGCGCGCGCGGCCTGGCGTCGGGTGGTGCCGCAGCATCGCTACGCGGCGCCGGAGGAACTGAACGGCACCATCGGCTGGCTGCTGGACGAGTCGCAGTCCAGCTACGTGACCGGGCAGGTGATCTGTGTGGACGGCGGCTTCACCGCGGCGGGCATGCTGCCGGCGGTGCATTGACGCCCGCGTTTTCAGCTTTCATTCCCATCTTGCGCCACAAGCGCACGGAGTGCACATCATGCGAACCACCACCGTGGATCGTTCGTTGCGGGGATCACCGGTATTGCCCCGCCCCAGGACGCTGATACACCCGGGAGCCTTCAACCCGGTCCGGATACACAGCCGCTGCGCGCGGCGCGGCCGCCATGTCCGGCTGGCGCTGCAGCCCGGCGCCAGCCTATTCGAGGCGCTGGTCAATGGCCTGGCGCCGCTGGGCGTGGAGAACGCCTCGATGACGCTGCTGAGCGGCGAATTCAGCCATCTCGACTACTGCACCGCGCCGCCGGACCCGGCGCATCTGCGGGTGGTGGCGTACACCGCGCCGATCGCGGCGGGCGCGGCCACGCTGATCTTCGGCAACGCCACGCTGGGCAAGGGCGACAACGGCGAGCCGCTGGTGCACTGTCACGCGGCGTTTTGCGATCAGGGCGGGGCGCTGCTGGGCGGGCACCTGATCCCGCAGACCACGATCGTGGGCGCGGGGCCGGTGACGGTACTGGTGACGGCGCTGGAGGGCTTCGAACTGCGCGCCACTTATGACGCCGAAACCAATTTGCGGCTACTGCAGCCGCGGGAGATCTGACGATGATGCCGGCCGAGGTCGAAAGCGGGAGCATGGGGCGGGTGGCGTATGCGCGCATCGGGCCCAACGAGGATCTGGTGCAGGGGGTGGAGAAGCTGTGCCTGGCGGAGGGGTTTCGCAACGCCTTCGTGCGCGGCGCGCTTGGGAGCCTGGTGGATGCCTGCCTGTATGCGCGGGGCGGGGAGGTGCGGCAGCTGGAGGGGCCGGCGGTGGAGATCGTGAGCCTGGCGGGAGAGGTGCGCGCGCAGGCGGACGGGTCGGTGGTGGCCTCGCTGTCGGGGGTGGTGGCGGACCCGGCGGGGCGGGTGCACGGCGGGGTGTTCGTCCCGGGGGCGAACCCTGTCTGCATGACGTTCGAGGTGACGCTGGAGGAGTGGCTGCCGGACGGCGGTTGAGGCGCGGGCGGGTGAGGCGCGATGCGGCGGCCGGGACGGATACACTTGGCCACCCATGCGCCAAGGAAAATGACATGAAACGCACCCTGTCGGCCGGCATCAGACTGGCCCTTGCGGCCTGCCTGATCTTCGCCGCGCTGTTTGTCGTCATCGGCGGCTGGACCACGGGCTATTCGTTGGAAAGCGTGATCTGGCTCGCGCTGACCGGCGCCATCTTCGGCGCGATCGGGGCGCCGGTCATCGAGCCGAAAGCGTTCCGCTATCCGGCGCTGTGGCAGGTCGGCTGCGCCGTGGCGGGATGCCTGCTGGTCGCGGCCCTGCTCGGCGCCGGCATCGACGGCTACCTGCTGGCCGTCGCGCTGGGCGTCCTGCTCGGCTATCTCGCGCCGTACTGGATCACGCGCGTCACGGGCCCTTGACCGGCCCTGGCCGCGGCCGCGCCGCCGGCTGCTTCGCGCGAAATCCGGCAAAGCCGCTCCAGCACTGCTGCGTGTAGCTGTAGAGCGCGTCCTGCGCCTTCAGCGGGCTGCGGCCGGCCAGCCGCGCGAGGACGTAGTGGCCCTGGCGCTGGGGATCGGGCGGCAGCGGTACTTCCACGAGCTGGCCGGCCTGCTGTTCCTGGCGGGTGACGCAGATGACGCCCAGCAGCAGGGTGTCGGTGGCGAGGGCCAGGCGGACCAGCGGGTCGAGATTCTCGCAGCGCACGCTGACCATCTGTTCGGGCGCGCCGGCGGCGCCCAGGGTTTCGGCCAGGCGCAGCGCGACCTCGGGGCTGAGGGTACTGGAGGCGACCGGGTATTGGCGGATGTGCTCGATGGCGGGGCGGCGGTGGGCCAGGATGGGATGACCCTTGCGGCAGACCATGCCGGCGCGCAGGGGGGCGAGGGGGCGGGTTTCGATGTCGGCGGCGCCATGGAGCATGCGGGCGTCGCAAACCATGGCGTCGATGCGTTCGGCGCGCAGCAGGTCGACCAGGGCGGCCGTGGTGCCCAGTTCGGCGGCCACGCGCACCTGCGGGTAATGGGTGGCCATGTGGGCCAGGAAGGGCGTGAGCAGCAGCGAGGCGGGCGTGGGACTCAGCCCGATCGAAAGCGCGCCGGATTCGCCGCCGGCCAGGGTCTTGAGTTCGCGCCGCAGTTCGGCTTCCTCGTAGCGCATGCGGCGGGCGCGTTCGGCGACGCAGGCGCCGTAGGGCGTCAGGCGCACCTGGCGGGTGCCGCGGTCCAGCAACGGCAGGCCAAGCTCGGCCTCCAGCGCCTGGATGCTGCGGCTGAGCGCGGGCTGCGACAGGTTGACCTTGTCGGCGGCGCGCGAAAAGGTGCCGTGTTCGACCACGGCGAGCAGGTGCTTGAGTTTCTGGAAGTCCATGTTCCAACCGCATGAATCGTATGAATTAAATGCATTGGAATTATAGATAGCGGCTCCGTATCATGGTCCGCGGACGGCGCCCGGCAGAGGCGCCGCCATCGCCCGCGGCAGGCTCGCGGCGCGGTCCCATTCGATACGGAGACAGATTCAATGAAGCAGCATGTGTTGTCGGCCGCCCTGGTGGCGGCCTGTTCCTGCCTGCCCGCGATGGCGCAACCCGTGGCGCAAGCCGCGGGCCAGGAGTTCGCAGCCGTCGCGGCCCCGGCGCAAGGCGTCGACGGCAAGGTCACGATCCGGCGCGACGCCCATGGCATGCCGCACGTCTACGCTGACACGGTGTACGGCATTTTCTACGGCTACGGTTACGCGGTGGCGCAGGACCGGCTGTTCCAGATGGAGATGGCGCGGCGCAGCACCCAGGGCCGGGTGGCCGAAGTGCTGGGCGCGTCGATGGTGGCGTTCGACAAATCCATCCGCGGCAATTTTTCGCCCGAACGCATCCAGCGCCAGCTGGCGGCGCTGCCGGCCGCCGACCGCCAGGTGCTGGACGGCTACGCGGCCGGCATGAACGCCTGGCTGGCGCGGATCCGGGCGCAGCCGGGGCAGTTGATGCCCAAGGAATTCAACGACCTGGGCTTCGCGCCGGCCGACTGGACCGCCTACGACGTGGCGATGATCTTCATCGGCACCATGGCGAACCGCTTCTCTGACGCCAACAGCGAGATCGACAACCTGGCGCTGCTGACGGCGCTCAAGGACAGGCACGGCGAGGCCGAGGCCATGCGCATCTTCAACCAGCTGCGCTGGCTGACGGACAGCCGCGCGCCGACCACGGTGCCGCCCCAGGAGGGCAGCTACCAGCCGGCCGTGTTCCAGCCGGAAGGCGCGGACCAGCTGGCCTACGCGCTGCCGCGCTACGACGGCACGCCGCCGATGCTCGAACGCGTGGTGCGCGATCCGGCCACGCGCGGCGTGGTCGATGGCGCGCCCGCCACGCTGCGGGCTCGACTGGCCGAGCAATACGCGCAATCGGGCCAGCCGGGCATCGCAGGCTTCCCGACCACCAGCAACATGTGGATCGTGGGCCGCGAGCATGCCAAGGATGCCCGTTCGATCCTGCTGAACGGCCCGCAGTTCGGCTGGTGGAATCCGGCCTACACCTACGGCATCGGCCTGCACGGCGCCGGCTTCGACGTGGTCGGCAACACGCCGTTCGCCTATCCCTCCATCCTGTTCGGCCACAATGCGCACGTGGCCTGGGGCTCGACCGCGGGCTTCGGCGACGATGTCGACATCTACGCCGAGAAGCTCGATCCGGCCGACCGCAACCGTTATTTCCACGACGGCCAATGGAAGACGCTGGAAAAGCGCACTGACCTGATCCTGGTGAAGGACGCGGCGCCGGTGACGCTGGATGTGTACCGCAGCGTGCATGGCCTGATCGTCAAGTTCGACGACGCGCAGCACGTGGCCTATGCCAAGGCGCGCGCCTGGGAGGGCTTTGAACTGCAATCGCTGATGGCCTGGACCCGCAAGACGCAGTCGGCCAACTGGGAACAATGGAAGGCGCAGGCGGCGCGCCACGCGCTGACCATCAATTGGTACTACGCCGACGACCGCGGCAACATCGGCTACGCGCACACGGGCTTCTATCCCAGGCGCCGGCCGGGCCACGATCCGCGCCTGCCGGTGCCGGGCACCGGCGAAATGGACTGGCTGGGCCTGTTGCCGTTCTCGACCAATCCGCAGGTCTACAACCCGGGCCAGGGGTTCATCGCCAACTGGAACAACCAGCCGATGCGCGGCTATCCCGCCACCGACCTGTTCGCCATCGTCTGGGGGCAGGCCGACCGCTATGCCGAGATCGAGACGCGCCTGAAGGCCATGACCGCCAACGGCGGCAAGGTCAGCCCGCAACAGATGTGGGACCTGATCCGCACCACCAGCTATGCCGACGTCAACCGCCGCCATTTCCTGCCGTTCCTGCAACGCGCGGTGCAGGGGCTGCCGGCCGACGATCCGCGCGTGCGGCTGGTGGCGGGGCTGGGGGGCTGGGACGGCATGATGACCAGCGAGCGCGAGCCGGGCTACTACGACAACGCCGGCCCGGCGGTGATGGACGCCTGGCTGCGCGCGATGCTCAAGCGCACCCTGGCCGACGAGATGCCGGCCGACTTCTTCAAGTGGTACAGCGCCACCGGGTATCCGACGCCGCAGGCGCCTGCCACTGGTTCGCTCAACCTGACCACCGGCGTGAAGGTGTTGTTCAACGCCTTGGCGGGTCCGGCTGCCGGGGTGCCACAGCGGTATGACTTCTTCAATGGCGCGCGCGCCGACGATGTCATCCTGGCGGCGCTGGACGACGCGCTGGCGGCCTTGCGCCAGGCTTATGGCAAGGATCCGGCCGCGTGGAAGATCCCGGCGCCGCCGATGGTGTTCGCGCCCAAGAACTTCCTGGGCGTGCCGCAGGCCGACGCCAAGGCGGTGTTGAGCTATCCGGCCACGCAGAACCGCGGCACCGAGAACAACATGACGGTGTTCGACGGCAGGTCGGTGCGCGCGGTGGACGTGGTGGCGCCGGGGCAGAGCGGCTTCGTCGCCCCGGACGGCACGCCGTCGCCGCACACCCGCGACCAGTTCGACCTGTACAACAGCTTTGGCAGCAAGCGGGTGTGGTTCACGGCGGACGAGGTGCGGCGCAACGCTACGTCGGAAGAGACGTTGCGCTACCGGCGGTAAGGTCGCGCGCCCCCTGGTGGCTGGCAAGCCGGGCGTACGCGCCTTGCTTGCGCAGCAACTGGTCATGGGTGCCGGCCTCGGCCAGGGCGCCGTTGTCCAGCACCAGGATCAGGTCGGCGTCGCGGATGGTGGCCAGGCGGTGCGCGATCACCAGCGTGGTCCGGTGCCGCATCAGCACATCCAGCGCGCCACGCACCTGCATCTCGGACAGGGTGTCCAGGTGCGAGGTGGCTTCGTCCAGGATCAGCACCGGCGCGTTCTTCAGGAAGGCGCGGGCGATCGAGATGCGCTGGCGCTGGCCGCCGGACAGCTGCATGCCGCGTTCGCCCACGCGCGTGGCCAGGCCCTCGGGCAGGCTGCGCACGAAATCGCCGAGCGCGGCCTGTTCCAACGCCCGCGCCAGTTCCTCGCGGCTGGCGTCGGGACGCGCCAGGCGGATGTTGCCCTCCAGCGTGTCGTTGAACAGATAGGTGTCCTGCGTCACCAGCGCCACGCGTTCGCGCAGGCCGTCCAGCCGCAGCTGGCGCACGTCCACGCCGTCGAGCTTGACCGCCCCCTGGCGCGGATCCCAGAAGCGCAGCAGCAGGCTGGCCACGGTGCTCTTGCCCGCGCCCGAGGCGCCGACCACGGCCACGGTGGCGCCGGCCGGCACGGTGAAGCTCAGGTCGCGCAGCGTGTCCTGGCTCTTGCCGGGATAGGTGAAATACACGTGGTCGAACGCCAGCGACAGGCCGTGCGGCGCCACCGGCGGCGGCAGCGGGCCGTCGGTGACCGGCTCGGGCTCGTTGTTGACCACGTGCAGGCGGCGGGTGGCGGCGATGGTGTCGGCCAGCTGGCGGCTGACCTGGGAGATCTCCGACACCGGCAGGAAGGTGGCCAGCGCGATCAGCACCAGCAGCGGCAGCATGCTGGCCGACAGGGCGCCGGCCGACACCTGCAGCGCGCCGACCACGGCCACGGCCAGGCCGCCCAGGCCCATGGCGGTCTCGAACCAGGCGGTCTGGCGCGACAGGTCGCGCAGGATATCCAGGCGGCGCACGCGGTACTGGTCGGCGACCTTGAGGAATTCCTCGCGGCGGCGGCCGGTGGCCTGGAACGCGGTCAGGTCGGCCAGGCCCTGGATGGTGTCGGTAGTGTGCGCGCTCATCTCGCCCAGCGCCTGGCGGGCGTGGTCGCCCAGCGCGTCGACCTTGCGGCGTCCGCGCACCGGCGACACCAGCGCATAGGCCAGGAACGGCAGCAGCGCCAGCGCCACGGGCCAGCTGTAGAAGGCCAGGAAGCCCAGCACCGACAGCGGCACCAGCACCGAGACGATGGCCGGCGCGATGGTGTGGGCGTAGAAGTACTCGACCATTTCGACGTCCTGCGTCGCCAGCGCCACCAGGTCGCCGGAGCGGCGTTGCAGCAGGTAGGCGGGCGCCAGCCGCTCCAGCTTGTCGTAGAGCTTGACGCGCATGTCGGCCAGCAGCTGGTAGGCCATGGCGTGCGCCAGCCACGATTCGAGCCAGTGGAACAGCGCAGCCAGCGGCGCGGCGATCAGCAGGCCGACGATCAGCGCGGAGGTGTCGCGGCCGTCGCGGATGGCGGCCACCACCAGCGCGCTCAGCACGCCGACGCCGATGAAGGCCGCCACCCGCGCCACGCCAAGAAGGATGGTGGCGATCAGGGTGCCGCGCCAGGGTTGCACCACCGACAGCAGGGTCGCCAGCGTGGCGCGCCAGCCGACCTGTTCGGCATCGGCATCCAGCGAGCGCAGCGCCGGGCCCTGGCCGCCGGCGTCATCGTCGTTGCCATGGGCGGCGGGCGTGGCCGCGCGCGCCATCGCGGCCGGGGCGGGCGCGGCCGGCGCGGCCAGCGCCAGGGCCTGTTCATGCATCAGGCGGTAATACAGGCCGCGCTGGCGCATCAGTTCATCGTGCGGGCCCTGCTCGACCACGCGGCCCTGGTCCAGCACCAGGCAGCGGTCGGCGCCGATCACGCTGGCCAGGCGGTGCGCCAGGATCAGCGTGGTGCGGCCGGCCATCAGGCGGTCCAGGGCCTGCTGGATCAGTGCTTCGTTCTCGGTGTCGACCGACGACAGCGCCTCGTCCAGGATCAGGATGGGCGCGTCCCGCAGCAGGGCGCGGGCGATCGCCACGCGCTGGCGCTGGCCGCCCGACAGTTGCAGGCCGCGCTCGCCGATGCGGGTGGCGTAGCCTTGCGGCAGCGCCATGATGAAGTCGTCGATGTTGGCGGCGCGGGCGGCGGCGCGCACCTCGTCATGGCTGGCGTCGGGCCGGCCCAGCCGCAGGTTCTCGTCGATGGTGCCGTGGAACAGCGTGATGTCCTGGCTGACCAGCGCCATCTGGCCCAGCAGTGTCTGCGTGTCGAGCCGGTTGACGTCGTGGCCGCCGACGCGGATGGCGCCGGCCTGCGGCACGCATTCGCGCAACAGCAGGCGCACGATGGTGGACTTGCCGGCGCCGCTGGGGCCGACGATGCCGACGCGTTCGCCGGCGGCGACGCGGAACGACAGGCCCTGGTGCGCCGGGCGCTGCGGCGAATACGAGAACGCCACCGCGTCGAATTCGATAGTGGGGTCGAGCCGCGCGGGTGCGGCGCCCGCCTGCACGGCGGGGGCGGCGGTCAGCGGCTGCGCGTCCATCAGCGCGTGGATGCTGGCGGCGGCCGATTGGCCCAGCATGCCCCGGTGCAGCACCGAGCGCAGGTCGCGCAGCGGGCGGAAGATCTCGGTGCCGGCCATCAGCACGATCAGCAGCGCTTCCACGCTCATGTCGCCGGCGGCCACGCGCCAGGCGCCCACGGTCAGCGCCAGCGCGGCGCCCAGCGCCACGCCCAGGTCGCTGATGCCGCGCGTCAGCAGGCTCACCGACAGCACCCAGAAGGTGTTGTCCGACAGGGCCCGGGCGCGGGCGGCCAGGCGCTCGCCCCAGGCCTTGCCCTGGCCGTACGATTTCAGTGTCGGCAGGCCCTGGACGGCGTCCAGGAATTCCTCGCCGAATTCGTTCAGCGAGCGGGTGCGCGCCAGGCTGGCGCGGCGGTCGAGCATGTGCACGGCCATCGGCCCGAACAACGCGAACAACGCCGCGACCAGGAACACCAGCGCGGTCGGCACGTCCCAGAAAGCGATGACGGCGAAGATCGCGAACGGCGCGGCCGCGGCGATGGCGACCTGCGGCAGGTACTGGCCGAAGAAGGTCTGCAATTGCTCCACGCCGTCCACCACCGTCAGCATCACGCCGCCGGTGCGCTGGTTGGCGAACCAGGCCGGCCCCAGCGCCACGATGCGGTCGTAGAGCCGCGCGCGCAGCGTCTGCTGCACCTGCGCCGAGCAGCGGTTGGCCTGCACCGTGCGCAGGTGGTCGAGCAGGGCGCGCAGCAGCACCATGGCGCCGGCATACAGGGCCGGCGCGAGCCAGTCCTGCCAGGGCGCGCCGTCGAACACGCGCGCCAGCAGCTGGCCCAGGAAAACGTAGCGGGCGATGCCCGCGGCCAGCGCCAGCAGGCCGAGGAAAATGCCGCCCGCCATGCCGGCGCGCAGCCCCGCGGTCAGTTGCCAAAGCCTCGAATCGAAATACATATCAATGCTCCTTGCAGAGCCTGCATGGTCACGCATCCGGCCCTTGCGCGATAGCGATAGTTATTCAATCAAGGGTTGAGATAAACTCAACCCATGCCGACCCTGCCCACCCATATGCCGCCCTTGGCCGCGCTGCGCGCCTTCGAGGCCGTCGCCCGCCTGGGCAGCCTCAGCCGCGCCGCGGCCGAGCTCAACGTCACCAAGAGCGCCGTCAGCCATCAGCTGCGCGCGCTGGAGGCCGACCTGGGCGTGAGTCTGCTGCGCCGGGGCGGCACGGTGCGCCGGGCGGAAACCACCGAGGCCGGCGCCGCGCTGCTGGTGTCGGTACAACAGGCCTTGACCCTGCTGGAGACCGCCTGCCGCCATGCCCGCAGCAGCGCGCGCGGCAAGCGGCGCTACAACCTGAACGTGTCGGCCAACCCCTCGCTGGCCGCGCTTTGGCTGGCGCCGCGCATCGGCCGCTTCATCGAACTGCACCCGGACATCGACATCCAGGTGTTCCTGCACGCCAGCCAGGACCCTGCCTGGAAAGCGCAGGACATCGACCTGGCCTTCCTGCACGTGCGCGCCCTCGGCCCGCACCTGGCGGCGCCGGGCGATATCCCGCTGATGACGGAAACCGTGGTGCCGGTGTGCAGCCCGGCGCTGGTCGCGCCCGACGAACGCGACGACCCCGCGGTCTTCACGCGCCACCGCTGGCTGGAGGAAAAGCACATCGACAGTCCCGAAACCGATTGGCGCACCTGGCGTCCGCGCCTGGGCCTGCCGGAAAGCGCCGGCCAGGATCCGCTGGTGCTGAGCGGCCTGAGCACGGTGGTGGCGGCGGCCGCCGCCGGCGTCGGCATCGCGCTGGGGCGCGCGCCATTGATCGACGAGGAACTGGCCAGCGGCCGGCTGGTGACGCTGGCGCCGGGGCTGCGCATGCCGGGCTCGTGGGGATACGTGATGCGCATCCACGCCAACCGGCCGATGGACGCCTCGTTGCCGGCGCTGGTGGAGTTCCTGGCCGAGGAGGGGCGCGGCGCGACGATGTCGTGGCGTCAGCCGGGCGCGGCCTAGTGTGCTGTCCCGTGGATTTCGTGCGGGCGTATCCACGGGACAGCACACTGGCCGTCGCGCAGCCGCTGGTGCCTGGCCTGGACGCTGGCGGGCCGGCTGCCATGACGCCGTTTTCCTTCCATCGTTGCCCATCGATCGCTTCTACTCAATATTCGCCGCGCTGATATAGCGGGCGCCGGCCGCGGCCCGCGTCACACTGCCTCCATTGCTTTCTGGAGCGTGGCCATGAAGAGTTATGACGTGATCGTGATCGGCGCCGGCGTGGTCGGCGCCTCGGTCGCCTTCCACCTGGCGGCCCTGGGCGCCCGCAACGTGCTGGTGCTGGACCGCGGCGCCATCGGCGCCGGCACCACCGCGCAATCGTCGGGCATCCTGCGCACCCATTACTCGGTGCGCGAGAACGTCGAACTGGCGCGGCGTTCGTGGGGCGCGTTCACCGACTTTGCCGCCTACGTCGGCGACGACGACGCCGCCAGCGGCCTGGTGCGCTGCGGCTACCTGATAGCCGCGGCCGACGATGACAAGCGCGCGCCGCTGGCCGCGGCGCTGGCGCAGCAGCGCGCGCTGGGCATCCCGGTGCACGAACTGGACGCGGCGCAGGCGCGCGAGCTGCTGCCGATCGCCGATTTCGGCGATGCCGCGCTGATCGGCTTCGAGCCCGAGGCCGGTTTTGCCGACGCCTACCTGGTCGCGACCAGCTTCGCGCGCGCCGCGCGCCGGCGCGGCGTGACGATCCGCGAGAACGTGGCCGTGCACGGCCTGCTGACTCGAAACGGGCGCGTGACCGGCGTGACCACGTCGGCGGGCGACTACGCCAGCGTGGTGGTGGTCAGCACCCAGAACATCTGGACCGCCGAACTGGCGGCCTGGACCGGCGTGGCGATGCCATTGGCGCCCGAGCGCCACGCGGTGCTGGCGCTGCAATGCGCCGCCGCGCCCTATGCCTACACGATGCCCGTCTACAAGGACCTGGCCTCGCCCGGCATGCTCTATTGCCGCAGCTATGGCGGCAACCAGATGCTGGTCAGCGAGGGCACGGAGGGCGAAAGGCTGGCGCCCGGAGAGGTGGAGCAGGGCGATGTGCCGCTGGATTACGTGGCCGAGGTCGGCGAACAGGTGGCCGCGCGTTTTCCGGCCTATGCCGAGGCCGGACTGGCCGCGTCGTGGACGGGCGTGTACGACGTCACGCCCGACTGGAATCCCGTGCTGGGACGTATCGCCGGGGTCGAAGGGCTGGTGGCCGGATTCGGTTTTTCCGGACATGGTTTCAAGCTGTCGCCGGCGGTGGGGCGGGTGCTGGCGCAGGAAGCGCTGGGGCTGGCGACCGACGTCCCCCTGGCGCCGTATGCGCTGGCGCGTTTCACGCGCGGCGCGCTGCTGACGGGCAGCTATGGGCGCGGCGCGGTGTCGTGACGGCGCGGGCCGGGGCGCCCGACGCGCGCGGCCGGCGGCTCAGCGGCGCAGGCTGCGCCACAGCGTGGCAGGCGGCAAGCCCAGCGCCGGCGCCACGTCTTGCCGCATCAGCCGTTCGACCGCCACCAGGATCACGTTGCGGGCCTGGGCCGGGAGCTTGCCGGCCTCCTGCGGCCGCGCCGCCAGATAGAAGCTGCGCGCCAGGTCAGGCGCATCGGCGCGGGTCTTGTCCAGGCAGGGCGCCAGAGGCAACACCCGCAATTGATCGACGAAATGGCGCGATTGCCAGATGCACAGCGGCGTGCTGATGGCGAAGCCCAGGCCGGCCGTGACCAGGCTGAGCAGCGGATCGGTGTTATCGAATTCGAAGGTGCGCTCGATGAAGACGCCGCGCGATTCGAGCAGCCGGTCGATGGCGGCGCCGATGTGCGAACGCGCGCTGTAGCGGATGAACGGGCTGCGGCGCGCCAGTTCGGCCAGCGAGCGCGCTTCCTGCGGCGGCGTGGCGCGCGGCAGCACCAGCAGGTAAGGCTCGCTGAACAGGCCGAGCTTGCGGATCGCGGGCGCATCGGCGGCGGCGCTGGTGCTGATCACCAGGTCCAGCTGGCGTTCTTCCAGTTGTCTGTCCAGCACCGGGGTAATGCCGGACCACAACCGGATCTGGCGCGACGAGCCCGACAGCCCGTGGATCAGCGTCGGCCCCAGGGTGCCGGCGAACGAGTCGACACAACCGAAGCGCACGATGTTGCGCCGCGCGCGGCTCAGGTTGCGCACGCTTTCGGTCATGTCGCCGGCCTGCGCCAGCAGGCGCGACGCGTGCTCGAACAGCAGGTCGCCGGCGGGGGTGGGGCGCGCCGGCCGGGTGCTGCGGTCGAGCAGTTCGGTCGACAGCGCGGCTTCGAGCTGCTTGATCCGTTGCGACACCGCCGCCTGTGACAGTCCCAGCAAACGGGCCGCGCCCGAAACCGACGCGGCCTGCACCACCGCCACCCAGGCCAGCAGCAGGCTCCATTCGGGATACGGATCCGCGTCGCGGTCGGGCAGGCGGTTCATCGGGCGGTCGGGCGGGCGGATCAGCGCTTGCGCGCCAGCGTTTGCGCCAGCGCGGCGCGCACCATGCCCTCGACCACCGGGATGACCTTGGCGGCCGCGTTCGCCTGGTAGCCGTAGGGATAGGACTCGTCCATATACGTGGACTGGCACATCTCCAGTTGCACGGCATGGATGTCCTCGGCCGGCGAGCCGTAGTGGCGGGTGATGTAGCCGCCCTTGAAACGGCCGTTCACGGCGCTGGTGTAGCCGCAGCCGGGCAGGCGTTCGGCGATGGCGTCCAGGATGTCGGGCGCGCAACTGGCGCCGTCGGCCGTGCCCACGTTCAGGTCGGGCAGCTTGCCTTCGAACAGGCGCGGCAGCACGCTGGCAATCGAATGGGCTTCCCACAGCAGCACGGTGCCGTGTTCGGCGCGGATGCGGTCGAGTTCCTCGCGCAGCTTGGCGTGGTACGGCTGCCAGTAGGTCTGCAGACGATGCTCGCGCTCGTCGTCGGTCAGCGCCGCGTTGTGCTGGTACAGCGCCTCGCCGCGGAAGGTGTGGGTCGGGCACAGGCCGGTCTTGGTCTGGCCGGGGTACAGGCTTTCGTCGTTGGGCGGGCGGTTCAGGTCGACCACGTAGCGCGAGTAGCGCGCGCCGAGCACCGAGGCGCCCAGCGCGTCGGCGAACTGGTACAGGGTGTCCAGGTGCCAGTCGGTGTCCCCGGACTGCTGGCCGACGGCCGTCATGCGGGCGCGCTGCGCATCGGGCAACTGGCTGCCCAGGTGGGGAATGGAGATCAGCAGCGGCGCGGTGCCGCGGCTGAAGTGATAGATGTCGCTCAAGAAAAACTCCGGGGGTAAGGCGGGTCAGGCTAGCGCGGCAAGAAGGCCGGCTGGGTGCCGCGCTATGCTAGTGTGAGGCTGCGCGGCGCGGGCGTTTGCATCGTGCAAGGCGATGCTGATCATCATGATAGCTGATTCAAATCGGAGGCGACCCGAACCCGCCCCAGGGCGCGCCGCCGGCCCAGCGCGCCGCGATCTCGTCGATCAGGCGGCGTACCTTGGGCGCCAGGTGGCGCCGGTGCGGGTACACGGCGCAGACCGGCGCGCCGGGTGGCGCATGGGTTTCCAGCAGCGGCACCAGGCGGCCCTGGCGCAGGTCTTCGCCGACCAGGAAGGCGCCCAGCTGGACGATGCCGGCGCCCTCGAGCGCGGCATCGCGCAGCGCTTCGGTGTCGCCCAGCCGCAGGCGCCCGGCCACGGCGACGCTGCGCTCCTGGCCATGGCTGGCGTAACGCCACGGCACGGGCGCGCCCATGTGGGTAAAGGCCAGCGTCCGGTGGCGCGCCAGTGCGTCGGGCGAGGCCGGGACGCCGTGGCGTTCCAGGTAGGCGGGGGCGGCGCAGGTGATGAGCCGATGCGGCGCCAGCACGCGCCGCACCAGCCGGCTGTCGGCCTCGCCGCCGATGCGGATGGCGAGGTCGATGCCATCGCGCACCAGGTCGGCGTAGTCATCGCTGAAGCTCACGTCGGCCTCGACCTCGGGCCATTGCCGCAGGTAGCCCGCCAGCAGCGGCATGATGTGCAGGCGGCCCAGCGCCACCGGCAGGTCGATGCGCAGGCGGCCGCGCGGCGCCTCCTGGCGGCTGGCCATGGCGCCGGTGGCGTTGTCGACTTCGGCCAGGATGCGCTGCGCGTGCTCGTAGAAGAGCCGGCCTTCGTCGCTGAGACTGACGCTGCGGGTACTGCGATGCAACAGCCGCGCGCCCAGGCCCTGTTCGAGCCGCGCGATGCACTTGCCGATGGCCGAGCGCGACAGGCCCAGCCGTTCGGAGGCCAGCGTGAAACTCTGCGCGTCGGCGACGCGCACGAATGCGAGCACGTCGCCGAGGTGGTCGATGCCGGTGGCGGTGAGGGGCGTCATGGGCAGTTCCAACAGGAAAGGGGAGCGAGCGCTCGATTGGCGACAAATCGTCCCTTTTGTTTATTTACGAAGCTACTTTATCAGTGAAATGGAAACAGTAGACTGGCCAGGTAGACGGACCCCACGACCGGCCCGCCATTCACTTTTCCATTGTTCCCCTCAGGTGAGAAACCTCCCATGACCCGCAGCATCGCCATCGACCCCCGGCCCGCCACGGCGGCCACCAGCCCGCCCGCTGCCTGGGCCGGCGTGCTGGCGGCCGGCATGGCGACGTTCTGCGTCGTCACCACGGAGATGCTGCCCGTGGGCTTGCTGCTGCCGATCGCCGCCAGCCTGGACGCGTCGACCGGCCGTGCCGGTTGGCTGATGGTGGTGCCCGGCCTGCTGGCCGCGCTGTGCGCGCCGCTGGTGGTGATGGGTGCGCGTGGCGTCGACCGCCGCCGCATCCTGTGCGGCCTGCTGTTGCTGCTGGCCGCCGCCAACCTGGGCAGCGCCTTGGCGCCGGACATGGCGTGGTTCCTGGCCGCGCGCGTGCTGGTGGGCGTCTGCATCGGCGGCATCTGGGCGGTGGCCGGCGGCCTGGCGGGACGGCTGGTGCCGCCCGCCGCCATCGGCATGGCCACCGCCGTGATCTTCGGCGGCGTGGCGGTGGCGTCGGTGCTGGGGGTGCCGCTGGGCGCATTGATCGGCAATCTGGCGGGCTGGCGCAGCGCGTTTGGCGCCATGGCGGCGCTGAGCGCGGCCGTGCTGCTGTTCGCCGCGCTGGCCTTGCCGCCGCTGCCGGTGGCGCAATCGGTCACGGCGCGCCAGCTGGGCCGGCAGTTGCGCAACCCCGACGTGCGGCGGGGGCTGTTCATCACGCTGTTCCTGGTGGCCGGGCATTTCATGGCCTACACCTTCGTGCGGCCCGTATTGCAGTCGATGGCGGGGTTCGCGCCGGCCTGGATCGGCCCGCTGCTGTTCGCCTACGGCGTGGCCGGCATCGCGGGCAATTTCGCCGCCGGCGGCATGGCGGGACGGCGCCCGCGCGCGACCCTGCTGGCGATCTTGCTGGGCCTGCTGGCGACGCTGGCATTGCTGCCGTGGCTGGGCCAGGCGCGCGGCGCCGTGGTGGCGCTGTTGCTGCTATGGGGCCTGTCGTACGGCGGCGTTTCGGTCGCGTTGCAGACCTGGGTGATGCAGGCTTCACGCGGCGCCATCGAGGCGGCGACGTCCTGGTTCGTCGGCGTGTTCAATCTGGCGATCGCGCTGGGGGCGCTGGCGGGCGGCATCGGCGTTGACCGCTGGGGGCTGCCGGCCACGTTGCTGGCCGCCGCCGCATGCATGCTGGCGCCACTGGCGGCGATCGCCGGCCGCAGCGCGCGCGACTGAGGGTCGCCGCGGCGCGCCGCTCGGTCACGGCGGCCGTACGCCCGCCGCGGCCCTGACGTCAGTGCCGGTGACCGGGGCGGAAGCCGTGGCCGCGGGCGCGCCAGGCCGCCAGCAGCGCGATCGCGGCCAGGGCCGCCACCGTCCATGCGAAGGAGCCCGCGCCGGCCGTGTTCAGCAGCACACCGCCGAGCAGTCCGCCGCTGGCGATACCCAGATTGAAGATCGTGACCAGCATCGATTGCGCCACCTCCGAATGTTCGCCGGCGGTGTCGGCAAGGGCGGTCTGCAACAGCGTCGGGGCGCCGCCGAAGCTCAGTCCCCACAACGCCACGCCAGCCATCAGGACGACGGGGTGGGCGCCGGCCAGGCCCAGCGCGGTGGCGGTCAGCGCGAACAGTGCCAGCGACAGCAGCGTCAGCCGGCGCAGGCGGCGGTCCACCAGCACGCCCGTCAACAACAGGCCGGCGACCGCGCTGGCGCCGAACACCAGCAGCACCATGTCCACGGACGCCGGCCGACCCAGGTGGATCAGGTAGGGCGCGATGTAGGTATAGAGCACGTTGTGCGCCAGGATCCAGGTGAACAGCACGAACAGGATCGGCCGGATGCCGGGCAGCAGCAGGGTCCGCGCGATCGGCAGGCGCTGGCGCGCGGCCTGGCCGGCGAAGTCGGGCACGGCCGCGCGGATCCAGACCACCAGCGCCAGCGACACGGCGGCCATCAGCCAGAACACGCCGCGCCAGTCCATCAGGCTGCCCAGCCAGGCGCCGGCCGGCACGCCCAGGCACAACGCCAGCGGCTGGCCCGCGCCCACCACCGCCAGGGCCCGGCCCTGCTGGCGGGTGGCCACCATGCGGCGCGCGTAGCCAGCCAGCAGCCCCCACAGCAGGCCGGCCGCCATGCCGCCGCCAAAGCGCGCCGCCAGCGCCAGCGCGTAGTGCGCCGACAGCGCGGTCACCACGTTGAAAATGCACAGGCCGCCGATGGCCAGCAGCAACAGCGGGCGGCGGTTCCAGCCGCGGGTAGCGACGATGATGGGAATGGCCGCCAGCACCGAGCCGGCCGCGAACAGGGTCACCAGTTGGCCGGCCAGCGCCTCGGACACGCCTAGGCCCAGGCCGATCTGCGGCAGCAGGCCGGCGGGCACGGTCTCGGTCATGATGGCGATGAAGCCCGCCAGCGCCAGGGCCAGCAGCCTGCCCATGGGCAGGCTGTCGGCGCCGTGTTCGGGACAGCCCTCGGCGGGCAGGGGAGAGGTGAAACTCATGCGGAAACTCCGATTGCGATTGAATTGGAACGGTCATTCCAAAAAAGAACGAAAAAAAGCGCGGGTGCCGAGGCGGTCCAGTATGCCAGGGGATGTGCTAGATCGTGCCCAGCGCCACTGAAATCACGTCGCCCAGCCATTGGCGGCGCTCGCGCGCGTTGCTGCCTTTGCTGACCACGCGCAGGCCCTGGACGGTGGTGACGATGAAGCGGGCCAGCGCGCGCGGCGACCTGCCGGCGTCGATCTCGCCGTTGGCCTGCCCTTCGGCCAGGATCTGTTCCAGCGCTTTTTCCAGGCGTTGGAAATTGCGCCGCACCAGTTCGGCCACCATCTCATCCTGCCCCGCCATTTCGAGCGAGGCGTTGGCGACCAGGCAACCGCGCCGGGAGGGCTCGCGCAATTCGTCGTCGGCGATGAAGTCGAGCAGGCGGCCGATGCGCTCGCGCGCATTGCCGGGCCGGGCCAGCAGGTCGAGATTGGCGGCCGTCAGTTCGTGATAGCGCCGCAGCGCGGCCTCGTACAGGCCTTGCTTGCTGCCGAAGGCGTTGTAGAGACTGCCGCGTCCCAGCCCGGTGCCGTCCACCAGATCCTGCACGGAGGTCGCGGCATAGCCGCGCCGCCAGAACACCTGCATGGCGGCGTCGGCGACTTCGTCGGGTTCGAAATCCTTGGTGCGCATGGCGTGGTTTATGGAATGATCGTTCAAATAAGAATACGGTTCGGGGCGAGCCAGCGTCAAGCAAGACCGTCCGCGCCGAAGGGGCTTTGCGCAATGGACCGAGCTTGGCGCTTTCCTTGAGTTGCCGTTTTTTCCATGCCAGCAATAACCACTAGCCGCGCCACGAGCTCGCCGGGCAGGGGGACGAGCCAGGCAGCCGACCGATGGCCCGCTCAGCCTTGGCCTGCCGTCAATCGCGCCGTCAGCGCCGCCATGTCCTCCAGCAGCCAGAACACGCGGCCGCGGTTGGTCTCGTAGGCGAAGTCGCGCAGCGACTTGCTGGCGGCCAGGTGCGCCGAGATATCGCCCACCACCGCGCAATGCAGGCGGTAGTTGACGAACTTCTGGATCAGCTCGCCGGCGATGCGCGTTTCCAGCCGGAAGAAATCGGGATGCACGCGCGCGGCGGGCAGCGCCAGCCACTCGGCCTCGTGTTCCCAGGCGGCGCTGATCAGGTCATTGGTGTCCTGGCCGGTGGCCAGGGCCGGGCCGGTCTCGCCGTATTGCAGGACGCGCTTGCCGCCGATGTCGACGAGCCTGGGGGATGAGGTGCTCATGGCGTGGATGCCTGGTTCAAAGGGCGTTGTCTTGGGGCGATCATGATATCCGGGCCGCGAATCTCTTTGGCGGCAGGGGTTTGCCGCCCGATGCTCGACGCGGCGGCGCTGGACGCCAAGCGCGCGCGCGGCGAGGCCCTGGTGTTCGGCCACAGCCTGCGCGACCAGATCGGCGGCCAGCTGGACGCCGGTTTCCTGCTGGCGGGCTTTCACGAAGACCACCAGCCGCGGCCGCGCTTCCTGATCGACCGCTACGTGCCGACGTTCCTGGCGACGCGGGCGGTCAAGCCGGCGCGGGGGTGAGGAAAGCGGCGATCGTCCGGGCCGATCGGGCCCGGTGGTTGGCCATGCGGCCGGTGGCCGAGCCTGTCGGCGCGGTTCAGCCCGGTATCGGCCGGTCGCTGCTGCCGCGCACCACCAGCGTGGGTGCCAGCCGCACGCTGTCCGGGCGGCCGCCGGCGATTTTCTGCAGCAACAGTTCCAGCCCCAACCGCCCCATCTGGTGCATGGGCGAGTGGATGGTGGTCAGGCCGATGGGCAGGGCGCCCGCCAGCGGCGTGTCGTTGTAGCCCACCACGGCCACGTCGCGGCCGGCCTCCAGGCCGTGCTCGCGCGCCGCGCCCATCACGCCCACCGCCAGGAAGTCGTTGACCGCGAAGATGGCGGTGGGGCGGTCCGGGCCGGCCAGCAAGCGCGCGCCCACGTGGCGGCCGGCGTCGGTGTCGAACGGGCTTTCGATGCGCCATGCGGCCGGGACCTCGACGCCGTGCCTGGCACAGGCCGCGAAAAAGCCCGCCGAGCGGTCGCGGCCCGTGCTGGTGAAGGGTTCGCCCACCATCACCGCGATGCGCCGGTGGCCCATGGCCAGCAGGTGCTCGGCCGCCAGCCGGCCGCCTTCGAGGTCATCGCAGGTGACGGCGCAGTGGTCGTCGGCATGGCGGCTGACCAGCACGAACGGCACGTCGCGCCGCGCCAGTTCGGCCAGCAGCGGATTGGGCGCGGCGCCGTCGTGGCTGTGGGCGTCGCCCAGGATCAGGCCGTCCACGCGCCGCGCCAGCGCCATGTCGATCAGCTTGCGCTGCTTGTCGGGCACGTCCTGGGTGTTGGACACGAAGGTCAGGTAGCCGTGTTCGGCCGCGGCCTCGTCGATACCTTCGTAGATGGTGGCCAGCACCATGTCCGACAGGCGCGGCACCAGCACGCCGATGGTGCGGCTGCGGCGCGTCTTGAGGCTGGCGGCGTGAGGATTGGTCTGGTATTGCAGCTCGGCGGCCAGCGCCCGGATCCGTTTGACGGTGTCGGGCGCGGCGGCGGCGCGGGCGTCGTCCTCGGAACCATTGAGGACGCGGGACACGGTCGACACGTTCAGGCCGAGCTGCCGCGCCAGGCTTTGCAACGTGACAGGGCGGGATTTGTTCATGGAGCTGGAGGATACACGCACGAATACCGTCCCAGGGCCTTAGGCGGCAACCTAGGGTTTACACGGTGTCGATTTTTGCGTTCGGAGCCCTTAGCATTGCGCAACCCAAACGTTTGGGTAAATCGACTGGATTGATCGCAATGACACTTGAATCCCGGAACTCGCGGTTCCGTTACCGAATTTTCACCATGGTCGTGCTGCTGGCACTGATCAACTACATCGACCGCGGCGCCATGTCCTACGCCGCCGCGCACATCACCGGCGAATATGGCCTGGATCGCGGCGACTGGGGCGCCGTGCTGGGGTACTTCGGCTATGGGTACATGGTCGGCGCGCTGTTCGGCGGCATGCTGGCCGACCGCTACGGCCCGCGCAAGGTCTGGATCGTGGCCGGCGTGACCTGGTCGATCTTCGAGATCGCCACCGCCTGGGCCGGCGACTTCGGCCTGGCCTTCCTGGGCGGCTCGGCGCTGGCCGGCTTTGCCACCATCCGCATCCTGTTCGGCGCGGCCGAGGGGCCGGCGTACTCCATCATCAACAAGACCATCGCCAACTGGGCCACGCCGCGCGAACGCGGCTTCGTGGTCGGCTTCGGCCTGCTCAGCACGCCGCTGGGCGCGCTGCTGACCGCGCCCGTGGCGGTGGGCCTCTTGAGCCTGACCGGCAGCTGGCGCGCCATGTTCTACATCCTGGGCGCGGCCGGCCTGCTCGTGCTGGTGCTGTTCATGCGCATCTTCACCGACCGGCCCGACACCAACCCGCGCGTGTCCCCGGCCGAACTGCGCGAGATCCAGGCGGCGCGCGCCGAGCAGGCGGCGGCCGGGCAGGGCGGCGACGCGCCGGCGCTGCCGTGGTGGAGCTTCTTTCGCAGCAAGACGCTGGTGCTGAACACCCTGGGCTATTTCTCGTTCAACTACGTCAACTTCCTGCTGCTGACCTGGACTCCCAAGTACCTGCAGGACACCTTCGGCTACAGCCTGTCCTCGCTCTGGTACATGGGCATGATTCCCTGGACCGGCGCCTGCGTCACGGTGCTGCTGGGCGGCCGCATCTCCGATATGCTGGCCAGGCGCACCGGCAACCTGAAGATCGCCCGCAGCTGGTTCGCCGCCGGCTGCCTGCTGGCCACCACGCTGTGCTTCCTGCTGGTGTCGCAGGCGCAGTCGGTGTTCGCCGTGATCGCGCTGATGACGCTGGCCAACGCGCTCAACGCCATGCCCAACTCGGTCTACTGGGCCGTGGTGATCGATACCGCGCCCGCCAGCCGCGTCGGCACTTTCAGCGGCCTGATGCACTTCTTCGCCAACATCGCCTCGATCCTGGCGCCGACCCTGACCGGTTACCTGGCGGCGCGCCACGGCTATTCGGTCATGTTCGTGGCCGCCTCGGTCGCCACGGCGGTCGGCATGATCGCCATGTTGCAGGTGCGTCCGGGCGTCGGCCCGCGCCTGCCCGCCAACTACCAGGGAGCCACGCGATGAATCCGCAATCCAACCCCGTTCCGGCGCTGGCCGTCGAACCCGGCTTTTTCGCCGGCCGCACCGTGGCCGAACTGCAGGACGCCATGCGCCAGGGCGCGCTCGACGCCGAAGCGCTGGTGCGCCACGCGGCGGCGGCCATCGAGCGCCTGAACCCGCAACTGAACGCCTTCGTGCACGTGGACGCCGACGCCGCCCTGGCCGCCGCCCGCGCGCTGGACGCCGAGCGGGCCCGCGGCCAGGTGCGCGGGCCGCTGCACGGCATCCCCGTCGCCATCAAGGACAACGTCGATACCGGCGACATGCCCACCACCATGGGCGCGGCGCACTTCCTTGGGCACCGGCCCGCGGCCGACGCCGACTGCGTGGCGCTGTTGCGCGCGGCGGGCGCCATCGTCATCGGCAAGACCCTCACGCATGAATTCGCCTACGGCCCCACCGGCGACCGCAGCGTCCAGGGCGCGGCGCGCAATCCGTGGCGCACCAGCCAGATCACGGGCGGCTCCAGCGCCGGCAGCGGCGCCGCGGTGGCCGCGGGCATGGTGCCGGTGGCGCTGGGCACCGACACCGGCGGCTCGGTGCGCGTGCCCGCCGCGCTGTGCGGCGTGGTCGGTTTCAAGCCGACCCATGGCCGCGTGTCGGCCCGCGGCGTGTTCCCGCTGGCGCCCAGCATCGAGGATGCCGGCGTGCTGGCCAACAGCGTCGAGGATGCGCAGGTCTTCATGCAGGCGTTGTCCGGCGGCGCGATCGGCGCCTATGCCGAGGCGGCCGATCCCGGGCTGGCCGCGCCGCGCATGATGTGGGTGCCGAACGCGCCGTTCGCCATCGAGGATGCGGCCGTCACGGCCCGCGCCCGCGCGCTCGCCGAAGGCTTCGGCGGCGTGTTGGTGGACGGCGCCGAGGTCACGCGCCACGCTCGCGCTTTGCAGGCGGCGCTGGGCGCCATCCAGCGTTCGGAAGCCTATGAAGTGCACGCCGAGCGGGTCGAGGACGAACCCGGCAAGTTCGATCCCGAAGTGCTGGAGCGCCTGCGCGCCTCGCGTCCGGTGCAGGGCTGGGAATACGTCCGCGCGCGCAACACCCGCGAGCGGTTGCGCGGCGTGTTCGCGGGCATCTTCGAGCGGGTCGACGTGCTGGCGTTGCCGGCGGTGGCGATCACCGCGCCGGCGCTGCAGCAGCGCAGCGTGGCCGGCCCCGGCAGCGCCGCCGTGCGCGAGACGCTGCTGGGCCTGACCAATCCGTGGAACCTGCTGGGGCTGCCGGCCATCGCCTTGCCGGCCGGCTTTGTCGACGGCATGCCGGTGGCGTTGCAACTGGTGGCCGCCGAAGGCGCCGACGCGCGCCTGCTGGCGCTGGCGGCGCGGCACTGGCGCCGGCCAGGGGGCTGACCGCGGGCTACGCGCCGTTGTCGCCGACCACGGGGCCGATGCCGGCTTCGACGCCGACGGCGCGGCGCCTGCCGTGCAGGTCGAAGGATTCCTGCCGGTCTCCGGGCGCGGGGTCGCGGATCCAGATCTGCGCCGACAGTCCCGACTTGGCGCTGTAGTCGCCGAACCAGTCCACCACCCGGCCCACGTAGCAGCGCGGGCCCGCCTGCACCGTCACGTCGGCGACGGTCTCGTAGCTGTAGTGGCCCGGCCCGAAGCCGAAGTAGGCGCCGCTTTCGTCCTGGGCGGCGCCGGCCGGCACGGGACACAGCGGCTTGCGGCTTGGCGCGTCGCCCCAGGCGCGGTCGGCGGGCACGGCGGCCACGGCGCGCGTCAATGCCGCGTGCAGCGTCTCGTCCAATGTCCTGACCGTGCCCTTGTCGCTGTTCTTCTGCTGGCGCGGCACCGACAGTTCGTAGCGGTAGCGCACCGTCAGCATCGGCACCTCGCCCACCCGGCGCAGCGGCCGCAGCAGATGGAGCCGGTCTTCGCCGTAGGCGCCGACGCGGTAGACGGCGTAGACGCGGTCGCGCAGCCGGATCCAGTCGCCCGACTGGTTGGCGCCGCGGCCATTGATCGTATAGAGCGAGGCGCCGGCGTCCGGCGCGCCGCTCAGGTCGGCCGGCAGGAAGCGGTCGCCGTCGCGGCGCAGGGCGCTGACCTCCGAGAACAGCCCGGTGCCGCCGATGTAGCTGTCTAGCACCAGGTCGCGGCGGCCGTCGCCGTCCAGGTCCAGCAGCAGGTAGGAGACGGACCCTTCTTCGGCGTCGGATTCCAGGTCCGACGCCAGCACGGCGGCCCATTCGTCCTCGGTGACACCCGCCGGGCGGGCGGCGGGCAGGCGCGCCGGGCCGTCGCCGTCCGCCGCGCGTTCGTTGTGGATGGCGCTGGCCTCGGCCTTGAGCGAGCGCGCCGCCAGCACGGTTTCCACGGCAAATTCCGGATTCGACTGGCGCGCGGCCTCGATCGCCTGGCGCAGGTCTTCCAGCGCCAGGCGATCGATGTCGTCGGGGCGATAGGCCAGCGCGCGGGACTGCTGCGCCTGCAGTTGCGCCAGGCGGGTGTCGTAGCGCTGGCGCAGGCATTCGGCATCGCTGCCGCAGGCGTCGCGCTGCTTGAGCCAGCCGCGTTGCGCCTGGCGCAGCGCCTCGTTCTGCCCGGGCTGCTGGGCGGCGCGCAACCTGGCATAGGCGGCGCCGAGCTCATCGTCGAGCCGGTACAGCGCGGCATCGGCGCACAGCGTCTTCTCGGTGGGCGTGCGCGCCCGCGCGCAATCCATGCCGGCCACGGCGGGCGCGGCGGGCAGGGCGAACAGCAGGGACAGGGCGGCAAGCCAGCCGCGCGGGCGAAGGACGGTCACGGCGCAATTCCTCTAGGGATCGTGGCCGGCGGCCACCCGGGCAGCATGGTACCGGAGCGCGCCACCCGGTAAATACGGATGTTTGCCTTTGCTTACATTACACTGTGCGGTGTAGCGCGGTCGATGACGCCGGACGCGCGCGTTGTTCGTCCCTCCCGATCCGCCGTTTTCTCCTTCGCCGCGATGATTGATGATCTGGTTCAATTGGGCAAGCTGGTCAGCCTGGGCCTGGCGCTCATGCTGCCGCTGGCCAATCCCCTGACCTCCATGACCATGCTGCTGTCCCTGGGACAGCACATTCCCTACAAGGAGCGCGAACGCCAGATCCGGCAGGCCGCCTGCTATGTGGTGGGCATCATGCTGGTCACGTACTACGCCGGCGCCTGGATCATGGCCACGTTCGGCATCTCGATCCCGGGCCTGCGCATCGCCGGCGGACTGATCGTGGTCAGCATCGGTTTCACCATGCTGTTTCCGTCGGCGGCCAGCGCCGCCAGTGACGAGCGCGAGGCCGACGTCGCCGCCGATGTCGCGATTCACCGCCAGGTGCCCAACATCGCTTTCGTGCCATTGGCGCTGCCGGGCACGGCGGGGCCGGGCACCATCGCCATGATCATCAGCGCGGCTTCGACCGTCGGCGGCGAGACCGCCAGCCAGTATCCCGCGTGGACCATCGCCGTCACGCCGGTCATCGTCTTTTCGCTGCTGGGCCTCTTGTTCTGGATCTGCCTGCGTTCGGCCGGCCGCATCGTCGCCCTGATCGGCAACGGCGGGGTCGAGGCCATCTCGCGCATCATGGGTTTCCTGCTGGTGTGCATGGGCGTGCAGTTCGTCATCAACGGCGTGCTGGAAATCGTGAGCCAGCATGGCGCCGGTGCCTGACGCCACCCGCGCCGGCTGGGCCCGGCGCGGCCTGCGGCTGCTGGGCCGGGCCGCGCTCAGCCTGCTGATGCTGTTCTCCATCGGGTGGGCCTGCCTGGCGTTCTGGTATCAGGGGCCGGGGGCCGTCTGGGCCAAGGCGGTGCTGATGCTGGCCTGGGTCGCGCTGGGGCTGTATGCCTTGCTACGGCTGTGGCATGGCGTCGGTCGCTTGCGCCGCCGGCCCGCGTTGTGGGCCTACCTGTTGGCCGTGATCGCGCTGGCGGCCTGGTGGCAAGGCATCGCGCCCTCCAATGACCGGGTCTGGGCCGACGACGTGGCCCGCACCCTGCGTGGCCGTGTCGCGGGCAGCATCGTCACGCTGGACAATGTGCGTGACTTCAAGTGGCGCTCGGACAGCGATTACACGCAGCGTTGGGAAACCCGGGTCTACGACCTGAACGACCTGCGGTCGGTCGACATGGTGCTGTCTTACTGGGACGGCCCCGCCATCGCCCACACCCTGGTCTCGTTCGGTTTCGCCGATGGCCGTCACGTGGTGTTCTCGGTCGAGATCCGCAAGGAGCGCGGCGAACAATTCTCGGAACTGGGCGGCTTCTTCAAGAAGTTCGAGTTGAGCGTGGTTGCCGCCGACGAGCGCGACGTGCTCTACGTGCGCGCCGGTCCGCGCGCCGAGAATGTCTACATCTACCCGGTGCAAATGCCGGTCGATGCCATGCGCGAACTGTTCCTGTCGTACGTGCGCACCGCCAACGAGCTGGCGGACACGCCGCGCTTCTACCACACGGTCACCGCCAACTGCACCACGCTGGTCTACCGCATGGTGCGCGCCATCGTGCCCGGCCTGCCGCTGGACTACCGCATCCTGTTGTCGGGCTACCTGCCCGAATACCTTTATGAGCAAGGCGGACTCGATACCCGGCTGCCACTGCAGACGCTGCGCGAGCGCGGCTTCGTCGGCATTCCGCCGATCCTGGGCGAGGATTCGATCGGTTTCTCGCGGTCGATCCGCCGTCACCTGCGCGCCGAACCGGCGGGGGGAGCGCCATGATCTCGCTGCGCGCCGTATGGCTGGCCCTGCTGCTGGGCGTACTGGTGTTCCTGCTGATGCGCACGCCCGGCGTGCGGCTCTATGACGCCATTGCCCGCCGCTTGCGCGGCCGGCGGGCCGGCCAGACACCACGCGATCCGCGGCCCCAGGGCAAGGGCGCCCGGGCCCGGCGCGCCAGCCAGGCGCGTCAGCCGGGGTAGGGGCGCGCCAGCGCCTGTCCCGCCAGCGACACCAGCGGCGGCAGCGCGAAGGCCCACAGCCCGATCGACACGTGCAGCAGCGCGGCCGCGCCGCAACCGATCGCGAACGCCAGCACCGCCCGTCCCATGCGTCCCATGCGGCGCCTGGCCGCCTCGTCGGCCTGGCCGCGCGCGGCGTCGGCCAGGTCCAGCATGATCTGCGTGGTGGTGCCCGTCATCAGCGTCGAGGGCGGGGCCGCGCCCAGGTGCACCCGATGCACCGCGTTCTGGATCGACATCGCCAGCACCAGCGTCATGCCGGTGGCGAACAGTCCCCAGCTGTCGCCCGGGGCAAACGGCCCCAGCGCCAGGGCCAGCGCCGCGGCCACGCACAGCAGCAGCGTCTTGGCCGTGAGCAGCCGCATGAACGCCGGCTTGCCCGCGTCGCGTCGCGCCTGCCCGTAAAGCCGCGCCAGGAACACGCCCAGGCAGAACATCGGCAGGGCCGCCAGCTTGGTCCAGGCGCCCGAGGCGCCGTTGCCGAGCGCGTAGCCGATGGTGACGAAGTTGCCGGTCACGTGCGCCGAAAACAGGCCGTGCAGCGCGATGAATCCAAGGGTGTCGACGTAGCCCGCGTTCAGGCTCAGGAGCAGCGGCAGGCGCTCGTCGGTGGAGGCGGCAGCGGGAACGGTGGTGGCGGGCGCGGACATCGGTGTTCCATCCGGGTGACGGCAGAGTGCCTACCGTTGTATCGCAGTTGCGGCGTTCACGCACGCAGGACGATGTTCCGACGACGCCGGTGATGCGCCAAGGCCGGCAATGGCGCGGGGCGTTCAGAACCAGTACTTCGCCGCATAGATCACGGTCATGGCGGCGCCCGTGACGATCACGAACGCCCGGATGGCCGAAGCCGGCAGGACGCGTATCAAGTGGCCGCCCAGGTAGCCTCCCGCCAGCGCGCCGGCCAGCATGCATAGCGTGGCCGGCCAGTGCACCGAGCCCTGCACGATGAAGATGACGATCGCCGCGGCGGTGACAAACGTGGCCAGCAGGTTTTTCAGTGATTTGATGGCGCGCAGGTTTCCGGGATCCGTGATGGAAATCACCGCGGTCAGGATCACGCCCAGCCCGGCGCCGAAAAAACCGCCATACACGGAGGCCAGCGCGATCGGCAGCACGCCGCGCGCGGGACCGTCCTGCGCCTGGCCGCCGCGTCGGCGCGCGCTCCAGGCCTGCACCTGGGGCGCAAAGGCAAACAGCAGGGTGGCGAACGCGATCAGCGCCGGCACCGGCAGGATGAAATAGGCGGGGGGAATGGCAAGCAGGATGAATGCGCCCAGCGCGCCGCCCGCGGTGGTGGCGATCGATAACAACCAGAAGCGCCGATCGGGAGCGGGCAGATTTTCACGATCCGCCAGTGCCGCGAGGATATGGCCGGGTGATATGGCTACCGCGCTGGAGGCATTGGCGATGACAGGCGGCAGGCCCGCCGCCACCATCGCGGGAAAGGTAATCAAGGTGGCGCCGCCCGCCAGCGCATTGATGACGCCGCCCAGCGTGCCCGCGCCGGCCAGCAGTGCCGCGATGGTCCACTCCATGCCCACACCTCTTCGTTAAACAGCGTTTATGGTCTACATAATGGACCAAAAAATATCGGGTGAAATTTATTATTGCCTATTTTCTTCGTGGGTATAGAATGCTCGAAAATTAAATAATAAATAATGGTCCAGAATATGGACCATTGAAGACACTCCGGCGACGCCTTTTAGCCGCCCCGCAAGATCGCTGTCAACTCCCAGGATGGCGCATGCGGCCGGATCTCCATCGGCTTTGCGTGCATACATCCTGATCGCTGGTTTCCAACTCCGTCCCCGGGGTTGTTGCGTGTTCACCTGTCTGGCCCGTCGGGCCATCACCGTTGAATCAGGAGGGAATCTCGATGGATGTGAGCTTCATGGCGTTTTCCCGGTTGGCATTCGGGCATTGGGAGGGGCAACCCTTGTATGCCCTGGCCGATCTGGGGATTGCCCAGCGTTTGGCTGAACCCCGTACCTGCGCCGAGCTGGCTCGGGAAATCGGTTGCGAATCCGAGCCGCTGGAACGCTTGCTGGACTGCGCGGTCGCGCAGAAACTGCTGGCATGCGACGGCGAGCGCTACGCCAATACCGATCTCAGTACGCGTTTTCTCACCGAGGGCAGCCCCGAATCCCTGTTGTGCTGGCTGCGCGTCATGGCGCGCTGGAAGCAGCCTTGGACGCAACTGGCCGAGGCGGTGCGGCGAGGCGAGGCGGTGGACAACCAATCCAAGTGGCTGGGCGAGGACCCCCAGTTCATGCGCGATTTCATCCTCGGCATGCATCAGTTCGCGTCCCGTTCGGGCCCCGCGTTTGCGCAGGCCCTGCAAGACGTGCCCATTCGCCACCTGGTGGATGTGGGCGGGGGCGCAGGCACGTATTCCATTGCGTTGTGCGCGGCGCGGCCCGACGTAACCGCGCAGGTTCTGGATCTGGCGCCGGTTGTCGAGATCACGCGCGAAACCATGCGCGCTGCCGGCCTGGCGGACCGCGTGAGCGCCAAGGTGGCCGATTATCGGCAGGACGGCTTTGGCGAGGCGGCCGACGCGCTGCTCTTTTCGAACGTGCTGCATCAGGAGAGCGCGCAGGTGTGCCGATCGATGCTGGACCGCGCAAGGCAGGCATTGCGCCCGGGCGGAACCTTGTTGGTGCAAGGCTACTTCCTTGCCGAGGACCGGCGCGCGCCGCTGTTCACCACCTTGCACAACCTGTCCGCGCTGGCGCTGTGGGATGGCGGGCGCAGTTGGACGGTGGGCGACATGCAGGCGCAGATCGCGGCCGCCGGATTTGAGCGCCAGGCCGTGCTGCGCCAGGAGAGCAGCGGGTTTTGCCTGCTGTCGGCCGTCAAGGTCTGACGCGTTATCCACCCCATTGAACCGGAGTCCCTATGTCCACACAGACCGTCACCGTCACCGATACCGATACCGAAGCCGAAGTGATCGCCTGGCTGAAGGAAAACCGCAATGCGCAGGTCGAAGGCATCAAGGAGAAGAACCTGATCGAAGAGCGCATCCTGGACAGCATGCAGTTCCTGGATTTCATCATGTTCCTGGGCGAACTGGTGGGGCGTGATGTCTCGACCGCCATCACCGTCGACGACCTGCGCACGGTGGATGCCATCGTCAACTTCGTCCACGTACAGCGCTAGTCCAAGGAACCCGCCATGACATTCGACTACTCAAGAATCGACCGCTTGAAGACGCTGTCCAAGGGGCGTTCGCATGACCCCTACGAGCGTTTCGAGTGGCCCGCCCATATTCCGGATGACCAGCCCTGGTGCAGCAATGACTTGCTCACCACCTATGGAACGCCCCTGCAGGAGCAACTGGACGCCGCGCAGCAGATACGGCTCAGCAAATGGGAGGCGGTCAATTTCTTCAGCCTGAACGTGCACGGCATCAAAGGAGTGCTGGGCTTTGTCAGCCGATGCATCTATGAAGAGCGCTATGCCGATGTATCCGAATACCTGCATATCTTCATGGGCGAAGAGAACTTCCATATGTGGTATTTCGCCAAGGCCTGTCTCGATTATGCGGGAAAAATATATCCGTCCATTCAGTTGCAGGGCGATGCGCAGGCGTCCACGCCAGAGCTGGATGACTTGTACATGTTCGCCAGCACCCTGATCTTCGAAGAGTTCGTCGACTACTACAACCACAAGGTCGGCACCACGGACGGCATCACCGAGATCCTCAAGCAGATCAATTACCAGCATCATGTGGACGAGTCCCGCCACGTGTCCTTCGGCCGGGAAATGGTGCCGCGCCTGTACCAGCTGGCCTTGGAGCGCAGCGGCGATCCCGACGCGACGCGGGCGGAGGTGGCGCGCACGGTGACCAATATGTTCCGGTACTTCATCAGCCTGATGTACAACCCCGCCGTCTATGACGACGCCAAGGTCTACGAGCCGCTGGGGTTTCGCAACGGCAACGCCATGCGCAACGCGCTGCGCTCGCATCCGGCGCGCAAGGCCGTCCACGAGCAATGGTTCAAGCGTAGCGCCGCCTACTTCACCAAACAGGGGCTGGTGACGGACCTGAACCTGGCCGCGCTATAGGGCGGAGGCACATCATGGCGCAGATTGCCAGCAGTTCCAAGGTGGAAGCGCTTTTTGGCGCGCGCTTGCCCATTCTGCAGGCCGGCATGGGCGGCGTCGCGCAGCCGGAGCTGGCGGCCGCCGTGTGCGAGGCGGGCGCGTTCGGCATGATTGGCCTGTATCGCCACACGCTGGACGAGATCGGCGTGTTGCTCGCGCAGACCGCCACGCTGACCCGGGCGCGCTTTGGCGTGAATCTGGTGCCCTTCGTGCTGGACGCGGGCGCGTTGCTCGACCGGCTGGCTTTCCTGGCGGACCGTCCGGAGCGGCCGATCGTGACCTTCTTCGGCCTGCCGGACGCCACCGTGCTGCGGGCTTTGCCGGTCGGGATGGAATATGGCGTGCAAGGGGGAAACTGGGGCGAGCTGGAAGCGGGGTTCGATGCCGGTGCGCGTTTTGGCGTATTGCAGACCACGGAAGCGGGCGGCCATCACCTGGGTTCGACCGCGCGCGAGCAGGCGCTGGACCAGGCCGCCCGCCATGGCGTCGACAAGCGCATGGTGTTCATAAGCGGCGGCATCAGCAACGCGGTGGAATTGCGCCAGGTAATGCAGGCCGGATTTTCCGGCGTGCTGTGCGGCACGGTATTCGCGGCCACCCGGGAGTCCGCGGCGCACGAGCGCTACAAGCAGGCGATCGTGAACGCCACGCCCGGCGATACCGTGGTCACCGACCGCTTCAGCGTGGGGTGGCATACCCATCGCCACCGGGTCATCCGCAATGCCAGTTGCGAGGAATCGCTGCCGGCGGGCGTCATCGGCTCTGCGTATTACTTTGGAAAGCGTTATCCCATCCTGCGGTACAGCGTCGCGGTGCCCACCGTCCACACCGAGGGTTTGATCGAGGACATGGCGTTGTATTGCGGCACGTCCTGCAAGGACACGCATTCCATCCGAACCGTGCGGCAGGTGCTGGCTGACTTGACGTCGTAAGGCTTGGTCCTGTCCGTATTCTTCAAGTGCTTTTAGGGCTTTCCAGGAGATTTCATCGTGATCATCGAAAAGCAATGGCACCAGGTAAAGACCGTGCTGCAGGGCAAGCTGGACGACATATTCTCGATTGCGCCCGACGCCACCACGGAATTCGACAGCTTGCTGGCCCATGAAGAGATCAATGCACTGGGTTATGTGCGTAATTTCCCGCACCTGACCTGCGTCATGTGCTCGATAGAGCAAGGGGAGTTGCTGGGGTTCGCGCGCGGCCAGCGCAAGCTGGACCAGGATTTCAAGGCGCTTGTCGCCGACGTGGCGCTGTTGCCGGCGACCTGCTACAAGGTCTATCTGGGGTTGCAAGGGCAGCATCTGGACGGGGCGCGCGTGGAATCCTGCATCGCGCGTTGCTTCCGGCACGAGGACAAGGCGTTGGATCGTTACCGTGCCTTTAACTTCACCATGAAGGAATACGTGTACCTGGGCACCGCGGAGGGCGCGCGGGCGCACCTGGAAGCGGGTTACGACCGCCTGTTCTCCTTGTTCGCCCAACTGGGGATCAGCGCGGGTTGTGAAGAAGCCAACGATCCCTTCTTTGATTCAGGCAGCGCCGTGGCGCGCCTGTCGGCGCTGACGCCCACCAAGCGTGAACTGGTGTTCGACGGCCATGCCGTGTCTTCGCTGAACTATCACCGCAACTACTTCGGTGAAAAATTCGATATCCGCCTGGCGGGCAACTTCGTGCATACCAGTTGTGTCGCGTTCGGGTTGGAGCGCTGGATCTCCATGTTCAAGGATCGTTTCGGCAACGCGGCGGATACGCTCGCCGCGCTGGAGCGCGCCTAGATGGATCGCCCGACGCTACAGGCGCAGGCGCTGTTTCAGACAGGCCAGCAGTTCCAGAAAACCTGCGTGGTCGATGCCGCCGCAAGCGCGTTGAGCTATGGCGGAGACCTGGACGTGCTGGCCACCCCGGTTATTGTCTATTGGATCGAGTCTTATGCGACCGAGTGCATCCGCTTGGCGGGCGGCGGGCGTTGCGGGTCGGTCGGACACGCGGTCAGCGTGCGGCACGTGGCGCACGCGCATCCGGGCAGCGCGGTGCGGCTGACGATCACGGTGGCGGCCATGTTCGGCAATTCCCTGCGGTTCAGCGCGCACGCCGTGACGGGCGATGCCGACACCCTGATCGCGACCGGCACGCATGACCGTACCCTCGTCGAGCTTTGACGTCACGGTGGCGCTGGGCGCTTTGGACCCGGCGCTTTCCGGGCGGGCCGCGCGCACGCGCTTGGGCAAGCCGTACCTTCCCGGCCTTGCCGGTTTCGGCGTGAGCGACAGTGCCGGCATGCAGGCGCGGCTATACGCCAACCGCAAGTATGTGGGCATAGACATCGAGCATCTGGATCGGCCCGATCTGGCCGTCCGCCAGCAGCGCCTGGCGGCGTGGCTGGCGCGGCGGGATCGCGTCGTGGTGGATTTCCTGGCCGGCTGGGTCGCCCGCGAGGCTTGCGCGAAAAGCGTGGGGCTGGGGCTGCTGCATGCGCTGCCGCGCCTGTCCATCACCGGGGCGAGGCCGCTCGGCCTGGGCGGGGCGGAAATCGGCCTGGTATTCAGCCGCTGGAGCTTCGTCGCGCGGTGCGAGCGGGTCGGCAGAGTGCTGCTATGCGTGTGTTACCGGCAGGAATACGGCAGGCCCCGCATCTCCTTGCTGCAGTCTTGAATCCGCGGGCCGCGCCCGCCGCAAGGCCAAAAAAACAGCGCCAAACAACAACGCCAAACAAAAAAGCGCCCTAAGGCGCTGTCTTGTACTTTCCCAGATCGCTCTGGAGCTTGAATTGGTGGAGCGGAGGAGGATCGAACTCCCGACCTTCGCATTGCGAACGCGACGCTCTCCCAGCTGAGCTACCGCCCCAAATCAAGCAAGAGCGCAACTATACAGGAATTTCCGCGCGCCGTGCAAGCCGGTGCGCAAGATTTTTGGCTCAATCGAACGTCAGCGTGGCCACCACCGGCGCGTGGTCGGAAGGCTGCTCGTTGCGGCGCGGTTCCTTGTCGATGACGCAGGCGGTGCAGCGCTTGACCAGCGGCGGTGACAGCAGGATGTGGTCGATGCGCAGGCCGGCATTGCGGCGGAACGCGAACTGCCGGTAATCCCACCACGAAAACGACTTCTCGGGCTGCTCGAACAGGCGGAACGAGTCGGCCAGGCCCAGATCGATCAGGTCGCGCAGCGCCTGGCGCTCGGGCTCGGAGACCAACACCTGGCCTTCCCATTTCTCGGGGTTGTGCACGTCCTCGTCGGCCGGGGCGACGTTGTAGTCGCCCAGCACCGCCAGGCGCGGGTACTGCTTGATCTCGTCGGCCAGCCAGGCGCGCATGGCGGCAAACCATTCGAGCTTGTAGGCGTACTTGTCCGAGCCGACCGATTGGCCATTGGGGCAATAGGCGCAGACCACGCGCACGTCGCCGTCCGCGCTGGGGAAGGTCAGGGCCAGCACGCGCTGCTGCGGGTCTTCGTAGGTAGGCAGGTTGCGCACCATGGACGTGCCCGGCACGCGCGACACGATGGCAACGCCGTTGTAGGTCTTCTGGCCGGCCCAGACCGCGTGGTAGCCGGCCTCCTTGAAGGCGGCCTCGGGGAACTTGTCGTCGGTCAGCTTCAGTTCCTGGATGCAGAGCACGTCGACGGGATTGGCGGCCAGCCAGTCCAGCACCTGGGGCAGGCGCACGTTGAGGGAGTTGACGTTCCAGGTGGCTAATTTCATAATTTTCGTAGACCGTTTATTCATGCGGCTTTCGGCAGTGCTGCCTTCCAAAATCCCGGCCTAGCTACTCATCTGGCTACTCATCCGGGGCGTGGTTGGCTGACGCCAGGGACAAGGCCAGATGATACCCGGTCATGCCGCCTTCTTCTGCTTGCTGCGCTCGATCAGCGCCTGCACGCTTTCGACCGTGATGCGCGTGGCATCGCCGATCACGACCTTCTCCAGGTCTCCGCGCTTCACCAGGCGGTAGATCATCGTGCGCGACAGGCCCAGGGCTTCCTCGGCCTCGCGCAGACGGTAGAGCAGCTTCGGCGCCGCGGCCGGTGCTTGGTGTTGGGCTGCGTGTGCCATCACATTTCCTTTCCGATAGCGGCGGCGGCGCGCACGATGGCGCGGCGGGTCGCCGCTTTAATGCCGCCGTGCAGGCGCGCTTCACAGCCAACCCATGCGCCGCCGGCGCGCCGTGCTGATGCGCCGTATTCCTCGACATGCAGCCATAGGCGCAGCCTGATGGCGAGCCGCAGCGCGTCGCCGTCGTCGTCGAGCGGGTTCCAAAGCATGCCCCGCTCGTTGCTCCACAGGTCACCGGCCGGCGAGCGCTCTTGGCGCGAAGCCTTCGCCGCCAGCTCCAACAGTTCGCGGTCATTCATCGTGTATCTCCAAAGTCTGCCCAGTGAGATGGCCCGTTTCCTTGAGGGCATCGAGTTGCAGCCGGGCGTGGTCGTCGCTGATGGCTGAAATGTGTCACTCGTAGGAGCCGTCCGGGCTGTAGAACTTGACCGAGTAGGCGCGCCATACGCGGCCCTGGGCGTCCGTGCAGGATGTGGGGTAGGGGATATGGTCAGCCATGGGCACCTCCGTCCTCGGTGTCGTTGCCCAGCGGCAGCGCCATGGTGTGCGGGCAGGGCGGCGTCGGGATCGGCTCGCCGGCCGGCACAAAGGCGGTGCAGCAGGGCTGTCCGGTCTTGTCGAATTGCCACTCGGCCGGGTACTCGGCGTCGCCGGGCTTGAACGCCATGGACTGGGCGATGAGGTTGCAGACCTCGTCATCGTCGCACTCGTGGACGTCGTCGCCTTCGCGCATGGCGCGGTCGCGTGCACAGCCGCGGCACCAGGCCTCGAAGAAGAACTCCCCCTCGGTGCCGTTGGAAGGCTGGTAGGGCCGGCCCGCGCGCTCGGCATTGAGCGCAGCGTGGGCGGCGGGAAGTATCGGACGTTCACGCATCCCGCTCTCCTTGTTCGGCCTGGGGGGAAGAGCGGGAGGCCTTCCGCCAGGCAGTTGCGGGGATGCACAACCCGCGTTCTTCGAAAAACCGCATGACCGCCAGGATGACGTCGTCGGTCAGGCGCTGCCGGTCGCATTCGTAGGCGGATAGTTCTGATGGGCGCATTCCGAGCGCCTTGGACATGTCCATCAGCGTCGTGCCCAGAATGATGCGGCCGGCGCGCACCAGCAGGCCCCACGGCGTCATGCGGGGCTGCATGAAGGCTGGCAGATCATCCCCGGCGCGCTGCTGGCGGTCCAGCATGGCGCGGCACTCGTTGCGGTGCATGCAGGCGTTGGACGGGCTGCGGATGCCTTCGGCGCTGGCCGACACAGGGTCGTCGAAGTTCAGCGCGCCACCGCGGGGATAGTCCACGGCCTCGCGGGTCTTGCCATCCCCGGCGCGCTGCTGGCCGCCGTCCTTGTCCGCCTGGGGCTGCTTGATTGCCTGATCCCATCCTGCCGCCCAGCCATCGGCATGGCCTCGGTCGTACTCGGCGCTGGCCTGGGGCGCGGCATAGAGCGCGATCCCCGCTTTGCGCCCATGCCTCCAGTGAACGTCGCCTTGGTGATCCGTGACGGCCACCGGCTGCGCCTCCCCGGCTACAGGGGCGCTTACCTGGTTCCTGCGCTTGTCCATCACCGATTGCAGCAGATCGGCGTAGGCCTTGCGCTCGCGCTCGATGATCTGTTCGGCGGTTTCGTTGCTGCCCCGGAGGCTGTATTGCTGCCAGTTCCCAGCATCGGCTACAGGGGCGCTTGCCTCCATAGCGACGGATGCGCCTACGGCCTTATTAAATGCGGCGTCCAAATCGGCGTTAGTCGGCGTCACGGCATCGGCTACAGGGGCGCGCAGCTTGGACAGCTCTGCGCGCAGGCGTTCGATCTCGTCGGCGGCGTCGCGCTCCAGCTGCACCACGCGGGCATTGCCGTGTTCAGCTTCGTCCAGGTCCGCGTTGTCGCGCAGGCGCTGGGTGATGTCGTCTTGTTGGGTCATATGCACCTCATGCTTTCTTCGATGAAGATTTGCGCTTGCTGCGCGTTGATCGCGTTGCCGTAGGCGCGCAGGCGTCCCACTCGGGCGGGAGCCCCATGAGCCAGCGGGAATGTGCCGGGTTCAACTGGCCGCCACTTTCCATCCCGGCAGAGGAGCCAATCAGCAGCTCGCCAGAAGCCGTTAACCGGGCCGGGCCGCAGATCGCTGCCGCCTGCGCTAGATCCTGCGGCGACCCCTTGCGGGAGATCTCCGACATGGCGCCGTCCAGCGTCCGCACGTTCTTCTCGCCGTCCGCCGCCCGTGGCGTTGGCCAGGTCGCCAGTTCCACTGTCCTCCGGCTGCTGTCGTTGTTCCCCGCCGCGTTGTTTCCGTTCTGCGCCGGCGTGCCTGCCATCGGTGTCGGCCATCCCGCGCACCACGCTTGCACCTGCATGTTCAGGTCGGACAGGCTGACTCCCATCGATGCCGACCCGCGCTCCATGCTCCGACGCTTTCGCTCGAGAAACGCCTCCGGCGTCCCGTTGGCATGGTTGGTCAGCGGCGTTCCCCATCCCGCCAGCAGCGCTTGGTGGCACAACTGCACCTGCCCGTCGCCGTTCCGATTGCCCAGCTTCGAGTCCACCGTATTGGGGGAGCGCCATGCCGCGAGATTCGCCGCGTGGTTGAGTGTGATGTTTGGCGTGGTGGCCTCGATCGAGGGATGGCGCAGTGCGTCGGTCGTGGTTGGCGTAGGCCACGAAGTAGGTTCGATCGCGGATGTGCGGAGCACCGATGCTCGCAGACGGGAAAGCGCACGCCGAGACGGCATAGACCAGGGCTTCCAGGTCAGTCGAAACAAGGTCGAGCCAAGGCTCTGCGTCCTTGCTTGCAACCTGCTCGCCAAAGACGACTGGAGGGCGGCACTCTTGGATGAGCCAGTGCCAGGCTGGCCAGAGGTGCCGCTCGTCATCAAACGCAGTTCCTTTGCCTGCCGCGGAGAAAGGTTGGCACGGGCAGGAACCCGTCCAAACAGGTCGATCATCAGGCCATCCGGCGCGGCGAAGGGCATACGACCAGACGCCGATGCCGGCGAAGAAATGGCACTGTGTGTAGGGGCGAAGGTCATCGGGGTGTACGTCCTCTATGCTGCGTTCGTCGACGTCGCCGGGGGCAATGTGGCCTGCCGCGATCAGGTTGCGGAGCCAGTCGGCGGCGTAAGGGTCGATCTCGTTGTAGTAGGCGACGGCCCTGGCCATCACGCATCCCCCTTACGTTGGGCTGCAATGGCGGCGTCAGCGGCAGCGTCCAGCTCGTCACCCTTGAGCGGGATATCCCCATCCCCCTGGAACGTCATTGCGTACAGGTCGCCATAACGGTCGGAGTAAGGCGGATTTCGGATTGCCCGATACCGCTCAGCATCCAGCGCATCGCCAGCAGCGGGAGCGGGGCGGCGCAAGATGTAGTCGCGGATGAGCTGCATGCAGAACGCGTCAGCGTCGGCCGTAGCCCCCTTGAGGATGGACGCATCCAACGGCGTGCACATACGATTCAGCGCGGCCATCACGTCGGCTGGCACGCCGTCTTGCGCATCCTCCACCGTGGATACGCCAGGGGCGGCGGGCTTCGGCATCCAGTGGGATGCAGTCAGATGGCCGCAGGCATCCCAGTCGTCTCGGTCGTAATCCACGCGGCCCCAGATTTCGAACGCTTCGCTATCGGGGTTGAAGCGGCAGCGTGGCTCCCAGAGGCCCACATTCAACCAGGCCTGAAACTCGGTGCCGTCCTTCGGCGCGCTCTCGATCGGCAGCCAGCCAGCGCCCGCTCGGATCGCCGCATTGTGCTTGGCGTTCTCTTCGCCAGTCCGGATGCCGGCGACGTACATCTCCTGGTCGCGGGCGGTGTTGCCCGTGGCAGGCGCAGCGCCGGGCTGCTGGGCAATCTCCACCGGCTCCAGCGAGCCGGGAGGGCATTGGCTCAGGCCGTGGGCAACGTCGTAGGATTTCGTCATTTCAGGCTCCTTTGGTCTGCGCCGCCCGAATCAGGGCGACGGCGATGTATTCGTTGATGCGCAGCCGCGCGACGTCGATGCGCGGGAGGATGTCGTCGATCGCGCTGACCGCAACCGTCAGCGAGGCAATCTCGTGGTCACGCAACGCAAGCCCGGCCTCGACCTTGGCGCCGATCTGGTTCATCGTCCGCGCCGCGCCGTTGATCAGCAGGTACTGCTGACGGAACGCCGGATCGTTCTGGACGGTCAGGCCGACCATGTTCAGGATGTTGGCCAGGGAGTCGAACGCCTCCGCGTTGGGCGACAGGCGCAGCGCCGCGAACGCGCCGTGCATGTGCGTGGCGATGCGATCGCGCAGCGCGCTGGTCATCGGCAGCCGCGGGATGCTGGGATGAAAGCGCTTGTGGCGGCGGGGCTTGCGGGCGTGGGTCATGGTCAGGCCGCCTGTTCCGCCTGTTGGGCCTTGGCGCGTGCGGTGGCCAGCGCGGCCTCGGCGCGTGCCACTTCCTCGCGCGCGCTCTTGGCCTGGTTCTCGCGGGCCGTCACTTTGTAGGCCTCCATCTTCTCGCGCACCTTCGGCGTGAGCAGGTGGCTGTAGCCGAAGTGTTCCAGCCACAGACCCATGCGCGGGTAGTAATGGTCGTTGTGCTCGATCTTCTGGTTGTAGGCCACATGTGCAGCAGCGGCGTCCATGGCTTCTTGCTGCGTCCGCCCGAAGAACACGCGGCGAGAATGATCACTGCTGCCGTCGAAGTACCGTGCAACGCGCACACTGAACGTGCGCTCGGCCTTGGGCTCCCAGTACAGCGACACGAGGCGGATATCGTTGTCCCGGTCTTTGGTCTTGAACACGTCAGGAATGGAACCGGTCTCCACGCTGTGGATGTCGAACTGGTTGCCATAGTCGGCGCCCAGGATCACTGCGAACTTGGCGTCGCCCGACAGCCACAGCGCCAGCGGCGCGAGATCGGGATTCTTCGCGGCCTCGCGCTCCAGAATTACCTTCGTGCGCTCGGCCTCCGCGACCTTCGTCAGCACGACTTCCAGCTGCTGGCGCGCGTCGCTGATGTCCTGGCGCAGCTCGGCGAGGTCTTCGGCCAGCTTGGCGCGCGGAGGCGTGGCGAACGCTTCGGGCCAGATCTCGGGTTCACCGTAGTGCGGCTCTTCGTCGTCATGCTCGTAGCACGGCAGCACCACGTGGCCGAAGTGCGGCGCCGGGCCCACGTAGGAGGCGACAGCGCCGTCGGCGTTGTACACGTCAGCGCCAGGCTGAAAGGTCGATTTCGTCATGTTCTTCTCGGTATCAGGTGGCCAGGCACCGGCGGCGGTGGGGGTGCTTGAGGTAGCCCGCCGCCGGGCCGGCCAAAGGGTTACTGGTCCAGGCTCAGGGATGCCTGCGGTTCCTCGGGAGGCGTCACCGAAAACACGACGTCCTGCCCGTTTTGCATGAAGATCCGGCCTGCTGCCTGTTCGCTCGGCACCATGTCGATGTCGATGGAGCATTCGACGGTGCCGCCGTCCTGCGGATCAAACTGGAAGTTGTCGACGTTCACGTCGTCGAGGACGGTGTTGCTGGGGCCGCCCAGGCCGTAATGCAGGGTGAACTTCGCGCCGACGATCTTCTCGTCGATGACCACCTTGTTCTTCATCTTGGGATGGCGCAGGCGCGGCAGGTAGTTGGGGTCCTGCATGCGCTCGTCGGCCTCGTCGGCCATGTCGTTCTCGCCAGGGTGCGGACGGCGATAGAGCGACGATTTCAGCGTGGAATCCACTTCCGACAGGATGTCGTTGGGCGCGCGGAAGGTGAGCCGCAACGTCATCGCGGGCACATTGGAAGGCCCGTGTTTTTCAAGCCGGTTGGTGACTTGCAAGCGGGCGGTTTGCTCGGTAATCGAGAACATGGGGCAGGGCTCCAGGGTGATTGGTCAGGGCAGCGCCAGGCGGAAGCTGACGTTCGCGGCTTGGCTGTGCAGGCGCTCGATGCGGCCTTGAATGCGGCCCAGATCGGCGCCGAAGGGGGTGTCGCGGGGTGCATTGCTGGCGCAGGTGCCGCCTGCGATGTCCGCTTCCGGCCGCAGGACGGGCGCCAGGCGCTCGAAGACGCCGCCGGCCACCACTTCCAGGTTGTCCAGAACGCGGTTCAGCTCGTGGAGCGCGTCGACGATTTCGCCGCTGGGGACCGGCGTGGGCTGGTTCTGGGCAGCGCCAACGGACAGGGAAGAACTGACGTGGGATGGATGCATGGATTTCTCCAGGGGTTGGGTGCTACGTTGGGAAAGGGTCAGGCGGCCGAGCCGAGCGCGGCGCGGCGGGCGTCGTAGGCCTTCTTCAGCGCGTCGTAGTGCTCGTCCGGCGCGTCGCGGAAGCTGTCGGCGACCAGGTCGAGCGCGTCGACGGTGTTGGCGTCGGTGATCTGCTGCAGGATGGGCGCGGGATCGAAGGCAAGCGCGGCGGCGGCCAGCGTGTCGTCGGCGTCATCGCCGGGCGCGGGCGTGATGTAGTCGCCCTCCAGGACGTTGTCCAGGGCCTGCGATTCGCCGCGGGCGTTCAGCTCGTCCAGCGCGGCGGCGTTGGCTAGCTCGATGCTGACCGGCAGGTACTTGAACAGGCGGCGAAGGACGGTCTTGCGGCCCATCTCGGCATAGTGCGCGCCCCAGGGCGTGTTTTCCGTCTTGCCGTACCGCTTGGCCTGCTTCCAGCCCTGCGATGCGTCGCGGATGTCCAGCACCTGCTGGTTGCTCATGACTTCGAACGCATGGCCGCCGCCGACCAGCTTGGCCACGGCGTAGAAGGCGATCACCTCCCCGCGGTCGCCCATCGCCGGGCGATGCTCCAGTTTTTCGTCCAGGCCATAGGAGTATTCGAAATGGTCGTTGGCGCAGACTTCGTGGGCGGCGATGCTCACGATCTGGCCGGAGCGGCGGGCCAGGTCGATAAGGCCCTTGTAGCCCAGCACTATCTGCACTTCGGTGGTGTTCTTCTGGCGGTTTTCGAACGGGATCAGGTAGGCATGGCCCAGCGGGGTGTTCGGTTCCAGGCCGAGCTGCGACACCTGCACGACGGCGCCCATCAGGGATTCAACGGTGCACCCCATGAGCTTGGGCGTGGTGCGCATGGCACCCAGCGCGATCTTCAGCATGCGGTCCGGGCTGACGTGGCGCGGCAGCACGGCGGCGAGCGTGGCCTTCTGCGATTCCATGAACGCCTTGACCTGGCCGATGCCGGCCTGCGAGGCGACCATCTTGGAAGTTTTCTTGAGGTCCGCGAGGGAAGTGGTTTGGGACATGATCGGTCCTGTCATTCGTTGGTGAGCGCCCAAGCGGGCATGGAAACCTGGTGGATGGCGGCGCCGTGTCCGGGCCAGTCGTTGGCCTTCAGGCACGCCGCGTAGGTGGTCAGATCGCGGCGCATGTCGATCGCGCCCTGGCGCTTGCCCGGCTCGTCCAGCATCACGGCGCTGGCGGCGAACGGCCATTCCGTCTCGACGGCCACGAATACGAAGCCCAGCACGTCGACGCCGGCGGCGCGGGCGTAGCCCTCGCTGTAGAAGGCGTCCTGCACGTGGTAGCGCTTGCGCGCGATCTGGCGGGCGAACTCGGCCGGGCTGGCGTCGCTGAAGGTCTTGACGTCCAGCAGCACCACGCCGGACTCGCCGGCCGGGTGCACCCAGTCGGGCCGGCAGCGGCACAGAACGCCCGTGTCCGGGTCGATCCAGTACGCCGAAACCTCGGGCCGGCCGGCGGCCAGGGCCTCGGCAACGTCCGGCAGGCGGCGCACGCTCTCGGCCTGGCGCAGCGCCGTCTCGCGCTGGTCGGGCTTGATGGCGATCACGCCGGCCGGCAGGCTGGCTTCCCATTCCTTCCAGGCCTTGGTGGCGCGCGAAACGTCCGGGCCCACCGAATAGCGCTTGTCGAACTCGGCCGGTTCCAGGATGGCGCAGTGCGCAAGCTGGCCCTCGAGCTGGCCGGCGCGCTCCTTCTCGGCCGGCCGGGCCGGGTCCAGGTGCAGGGCGTAGAACAGCGCCGGCGAGCGCGCCACGTGGTCCAGGCCGGTTTTGCTGATGCCCGGGCCGCGGTGGTACGCCTCGATGTCCTGGCCTTCGATCGTGCACGGCGCGTCGATGAGCGCGACGGGTTCGGTGATGGCGTTCATTGCTGCTCACCCAGCAGATAGGCGTCGCTGGTCAGGAAGGCCGTTTCGTTGAAGCACGCTTCTTTCAGGAGGTCGTACTCTTCAAAGACATCGGTACCCATCATCCAAATGATGGGACCGCTGAACGCAAAAAGCGTGGCGATCAGCCGGGTTTCCACCGAGTCTGCCTGGCGGCGCACCGTTTCGCGGTAGAAGGTCTGCCTCATCCAAGTCGAGGTGCGCACTTCGTTGGCGAACTTCCGAACGGCCAGCATCTCTTCGGCGACCGCGATCAATGCGTGCTGGTAGATGTTCAGTTCGCTGCAGGGCATGCGGCGAATGGCTTTCAGGTTGTGCATGTTCATTCCTTGGCGGCGACGGCGGTCTTGCCGCAGCCTTCGCAGGCGGTGAGGGTGGGCGCCGGCTCGTCCAACAGGCCGGCGAGGGAGAAAGCGACGGTCATCAGCAGGGCCATGACGATGCCTTCCCAGTGGGCGCGCAGCAGGCGGCGGATCATTGCCGGGCCTCCAGGGCGCACCAGCATGCGTTGCGCGCGGCCAGGGCCCGGGAGCGATCGAACATGCCGAAGTGGCAGATGGACGCCGGGATATCCAGCGCGCGGGCCAGCCACGCATAGCCGGCGTTGCGGTCCCGGTTGTGCCGCACCAGCACCATGCGCTGGAACACCGTCTTGGCCTCCTTGCGCGCCTGGATCGTCTGGCGGTCGGCCATGATGCCCAGCGGCAGATCGGTGTCCGGGTGCAGGCCGACGTAGGCCTGGCACTGCGCGCACCGGTAGACATAGGGCCAATCGCCAAAGGACTGGCCGTTGTAGATGTCGCGGTTGTTGGTCAGCTTCACCGGGCCGCCGCAGCAATGGCACGACGTGGGCGGCTCGATGCGGTCGCGTACTCGCGCCAGCGCGCGGCGCGAGACATGGGGCAGCGGCGCCGGCGCCTTGAGCATGGTCTTGCTCTGGCTGCGCGGGTCCACGCCCAGGACGTTGATGGTCGTCATGCGTTTCTCCGGTGGCGCGCCATCAAGGCGTCGCCGATCAGGGCAATTGCGTAAAGGGCGGCCAAGCCCCACATGGCGTAGGCCATCATTTGCGGGACCTCCAGGCTTCAACGATCGCGTAGTAGAGGCACAGCGCGCCGATGATGAGAAAGCCGATCACAGGTAGGCCTCCAGCTCGTCCGCGTTCATCTTGGCAAGCTGGCGGTTGGCCAGGCCCTCGATGCAGTTGCCCAGGTGGCCGGCCAGGAACTCGCCCACGCTCGGCACGGCCGAGCCGATCAGCAGCACCAGCAGCACCGCCGCCGAGTTGTCGGCCAGCTCGTTGATGAGGTGTTCGGCCCAGTCCGCCGCCGTCAGCCCGTAGGCCGTCGGCGCTTCGTTCGACAGGCACGCCACCACCGCGGCCACGGCCTGCGCCTTCGTCACGGTCGGCGCGTCTTCGTCCGGCTCGTGCGGCAGGGAGTAGGGCGGCGCGACCCGCAGCAGGTCGTCCATCAGTTCTGCGTGATAGGCACCCATGGCTCAGTTCCTCGAAGCCAGTTCGGCCTCGCGCGCCAGGCCCTGGTAATGCTTCAGGGCGGCGGCGTCCTTGCGGTAGCGGTCAAACTCCGGCCGAAACGCTTCCTTGAGCCGCGCCTGGTTCATCGGGTCGGCCGTCAGCCACAACTGCGCCAACTGCTTCACGAACGAGCCGCCGTACTGGCGCATGACGTGCACGGCTTCGGCATCGGTCGCCTTCGGCTTGGTTTGCTGTTCCATGGTGGTCTCCTTGCCCCGGCACCCGGGGCGGGTGGGGAAGGTCAGGCGGTGGCGCCGGCGATGAACGCGGCCTGCGCGGCTTCCAGCGAAGCCAGGTCGCGCAGAATCATGTCGCGGTGTTCCTGGTCTTCTGCGAAAGCCAGGGCATCGCGCCATTGCGGCCGCTTCGTGCGCAGGATGCGCAGCACGGCGGCGCGGTATTCGTCGGTTTCCATGTCGGACGGGTCGCGGGCTTCGTCCAGCCATTCGGGCCACATTTCAGTACACGTTTCGACGATGCGGCCTTGTGCATCACGCGCCCACACCATCCAATCGTCAAAGGCGATGACGCGGGGCTGCTGGTCCGGGGTGAGGATCAGATCGCTTGCCATGCTGTTTCTCCCAGTTCTCCCCGGGGTGGGGAGGTGTTGGGAGAAATATAGCAACGCTACAGTTTCGGTGCAATAGCTATGCTACAGTTTTTTGTAACAGGCAAGAAAAAAGCCCGCGACGGGCGGGCTTAGCAAGTTGGGTTCGGGCCGGGTTATCTGCTGACGGTGATATCACACCGGGTATAGAAGAGTCCCGCGTGTGGCTGCTCCCCGGGAAGGCCTTCCAGATGGCGAGAGGTCAACAGGGTCTTGGATTGCGGGAACAGGGTGTAAAGCCATGTTCCCTGCTCATACGGAGCGACAAACGAAATCGGCCCGTTTACCGACCGCTTCACTGCTGGGAGCGATGATGATTCTGCACGGCCGCCGGCGCTCGCCGAGCTTTGAACCACTACCTGACCGAACCCGGGTGAGGCGCTGTCCCAGGTGAAAGTCCAAGTGGCTTGTTTAAACCCGTCTTCCGTGATCGTTGGCTTGTCCCCTTTGGACGGTGACGCCATGACAACTCCCTGCGGGTCCTTGCATATGGCGATTATCTTTTCAGCGTTTGCACTGAAGGGGCTGACCAGAGCAAGAGAGGCAGCCAAAAGTAAGACAAGTTTCATTTTCCACCTTTGTCCTAGACCGAAGTCACTGTTCGCTAACGTTTCTGGGTAGTCTAGCGCCAGTCCAGACGATTCGGCCAAGAATGCGTACCGGCACGTCGTCTTCCAACGAGATATCTGGATGCTTCGGATTTATTGACCTGGCGACCCATCGGCGAGTGAGGCGGTCCTTTGCCAAGGTTTTCACCAGCATCTTGCCGTCATAGTTGATAGCGTAGACGGAGCCGGGAGCGATATCTTGCAGCGTGAGACCTTCGTCGAGGGCAAGCAAAAGGGCCGCCCCATCACGGATCAGCGGCTCCATACTGTCGCCTTGGGCATACACCACACGCGCATGGGCGCTGTCAGCGCCAACTGACCGGAGAAAGGACCTACGGAATTGCACGAATCCGGTTATCTCCTCCGTGTGATTTTCTATGCCGTCACCAGCTGCCAGTCGGACCTCCCCGAGTTCAGGCACCCTCTCGATCTTTTCATTGGCTGCAGGCGGATCGCCCGCACGGACGTTCGTCACGACTTCCGAGGCATTTGCCAACGGCTTGGAGGTTGCGCGCTCGAGTTGATGGGTCGTAGTGGCGCCCTCCTTCCAAGGAGGAAGCACGCCGCCAATGCTCATGGGGAACTCGTCGGCCGCTGTGTCTATGTCAACCAAAGAGCCGGCCGCGGCCCGCGAGGGTAGAGATCTCTTTGGTGCAACCTCTATACCTATGTTGAGCTGCGCCATGGCAAGGGCAAGCGCGCCGTCTAGGGCGTTTAGTTTGCTAGGTGGTAGAGCGCGTACAGCGGCTTCGGAGATTGATGAGAACGGCCAGGATATCGCCGGGCCCGGCGCAGCAACAGGTACTTCAGATGAGAGCGCCGCAGCCTTTTGAGCCTCGATGGCCAGCCTTGGGCTGATTTCTTCGAGGGAGCATTGAAATCCTGAAGCGTAAGCCATAGCCGCTTCAACACTGATCGGACGCCGGCCGGTGATGTGCTGATAAATCATCGCCTGGCCACCTTTGACCTGGTGGTCGCGCGCGAATGCAGCGCGGTTTACGCCCTCAAAGCGTTTGCGCAGTGCGGCGGCTTCTTCTTCGATCGTCCAGATTTTCATGTAGCAATGCTATTCAAATTAATCTGTAGCATGGCTTGCGTTTTAACTGTAGCAAAGCTATAGTTTTTGCCATGGACCTGAACAGCTACCTGAACCGGGATGATGCGAGCAGCGCGGCAGCGCTCGCCCGCCATGTGGGCGTTTCCCCAGCGCTCGTATACCAGTGGCGCACTGGGCGCCGGCCTGTTCCCGTGGAGCATTGCGCCGCGATTGAACAGGTAACCGGCGGCGACGTCTCCCGCAGAGATCTCCGGCCCGATGATTGGCAACGCATCTGGCCCGAGCTGGCGACGTCCGCCGCGGCCCAGCAGGAGGCGGCGTAGATGAAGACCACCGAGCAGCGCCTCGAAGAATTGGAGACGGTGGTGGCCGCTCTGTTGGCCCTGTCGACTGTGGCCTTCGCCGCCGCCGTTGGTGATGGTGCACCTGCACTGATCCGCACCATCGCCGCAGATGCGCCGGACCTCAAGGCCGACGTGCGCGCGGTCCTGCGGCGCATTGCGGACGCAGCCGAAGGGAAGGCGACATGACGCCATCAATGCACCGTCGCGCCGACGCGGTCGTCGGTGGCCCAGGCCATGCGGTCGCGCTCGGCGCGCAGCTCTTCAAAGATGGCCATCACCGCGGCCTCGGACGGGTCCACGAAGGTCCTGCGGGCGATGTCTTGGGCGTTCTGCAGCAGCTTTTCGGTGTCGGTCATTTCGTTCGCGTCGGGTTGTCGATGCGAAAAATTTTTGCCCGGCTCCACGCTGTAACTCACGTTGTAACCCGATGATTTTTTCCTAAGGAAGAGCAGTGCACACCCATCCCGCAGTTGTCTATGGCGCCAGTACGTTCCCGGCGCCCGCCGGAAAGCGATTCCTGCCGCCGTCTGCTGTGGCGGCTTGCAAGACCTTCCGCGAGGCCGTGCGCCTTGCCTGGGAACACCGGGGCCGCCCGAACATGACGCAGCGCAGCCTGGCCGAGGAATGCGGCCTGTACGCGCCGCACGTGAGCAGCTACCTGCACCCCGAACCGCTCGACAACAAGAAGCGGCCGCGGCTCGACCTGCCGGCGGACTGCATCGACGCGTTCGAGGAGGCCGTGGGCAATCACGCCATCCGCCAATACCTCAACCATCTGGGCCGGCTGACCATCATGGAAGAAGTCATCGCCCAGAGGACAGCATGAGCTATGAGGAAGCCCTGGCCATCACCAAGCGCGCGTTCGAAGAGGCCTTGCGTCAGCACGGCTGGGACCGCGCCAAGGCCTACGAGGAAATGATGCTGCGCGAAGACCTGAACCCCCAGTTGCGCGAGGCCTTCCTGGTCATCGGCCGCCACACCGCATTTTCGACGAGGCACTGATGCGCGCGCGCCTGCTAAATCCGAAGTCTTTCTTGCTGGTCGGGCCGAGCCAGCTGTCGGCGCTGCTGGATCTGCTGCCGCGCCTGCCGCTCGATGCAGAGCGTCCCTACGAGGTACTGATCCGCGAGCGCCAGAAGCCGCGCTCGCGCGCCCAGAACGCGTTTTCCCACGCCTGGTACGGCGAGATCGCCCAGGCGCTGCCCGAAGATGATGCGCTGGGCTGGAAGTGCTACTGCAAGCTGCATCACGGGGTTCCGATCCTGCGCGCCGAGGATGAAGAGTTCCGCGCAGCCTACGACGGCTCCATCAAGCCGCTGCCCTACGAGAAGAAGCTGATCGCCATGCGGGTGTTCCCGGTCACGTCGCGGATGAACACGCGCCAGCTGACCAAGTACGCCGATGCGGTGCGCGACGACTTCGCCGCCCGCGGCGTGATCCTGGAAGTGAGGGGCGACTGATGCTCAAGCGCTCCGCACCGCTGACCCGCAAGACCCCGCTCAAGGCCACCACCGGCCTGCAGCGCACCCCATTCAAGCGCCGCGCGCCGAAGAAGCGCCCCGGCCACGAACCGAAGTACCTGGCCGCCTGCCGCGGCGAGCGCTGCTACCTGCAATTCGCCGGGTGCTGCAGCTACGAAGGCGACCCCACGGTCGTGCCTGCCCATCAGAACGAAGGGAAGGGCATGGGCCTGAAGGTTCACGACCGTTTCACCGTTCCCGCCTGCCACTTCTGCCATGCGCTCTACGACCAGAGCGGGATCGATCGAGAAATCAAGCGCGCCACCTTCGACTGGGCATACACCCGGTGGGAGCCCGTGCGCGCCAGCAAGCTTCGGGAGGCAGCATGAAGCGGCCGTCATTCCAGTTCTACCCCGGCGACTGGACCGGGAACAGCAACCTGCGCCGCTGCACACACGCGGAAAAGGGCGCCTGGCTGGACATCATGTGTCTCATGCACGACCAGGAAGAGTATGGCGTCCTGCGTTGGCCCATGAAGGAGATCGCGCAGGCGGCCGGCTGCCCGGTGGCGCTGGTGAAGGGGCTGGTGGCCAAGGGCGTGCTGAAGGGCGACGACAAAGTGCTCGACGAGCCCTTCGTCTACACGCCGCGCAGCGGCCGCAAGGATGGCGAACCCGTCACCCTTGTCACCCCCCAAGATGGCCCGATCTGGTATTCCAGCCGCATGGTGAAAGACGAGTATGTCCGCACCATTCGCGGCGAAGGTTCGCGCTTTGGTGATGGCAATGATGCAGCATCTAAGGCAGCACCAAAGCAACCATCTAAGTCTTCACCAAAGCCCCCCTTAGGTGACGGCTCTTCTTCTTCATCTTCTTCTTCTCCTTCGGGTAGTTCAGTAGGACCTAACGGTCCTCCTGACGCTGGCGCGTCGAAGCCCGAGGCTTTGCCAGAAGGGCTCACACCCAGCGAAGCCCTGTTTCAGGTCGCCGTGCCGTGGTTCGTCGCCCGCGGTGTGCGCGACAGCAGCGCCCGGTCCCTGCTCGGCGGCGCGCGCAAGCAACTGGGCGATCAGGGCGCGTGGGAACTGGCGTCCGAATGCATGCGCGTCGAGGCGCTGGAGCCCGCCGCTTGGCTGTCCAAGGCGCTGAACGAGCGCATCGCGCGCCAGCCCAGCCGGCGGCCCGGCTCCGGCCTGCCGCCGGTGAACGCCGCCGCTGAAAACGCCGAGGCCAAGCGTCTGCTGTTCGGCGCCGGCGCGCGTGCGCAACACCAGCAGGAGGTCATCGATGTCTGAGGACGATTTCGACCAATTCGCGCAGATCCTGGATGACGTGGCCGCGCTGCGCCAACTGCCGACGCTGACCGCGCGCGGCAAGGCGCTGTTCTTCCAGGCGGTGAGTCGCTACCCGATGCACCTGGTCGAGAAGGCCATTCAAGCGCACCTGATCGACCCGGATGCCGGCAAGTTCAAGACCATGATCCAGCCCGCGCACATCGTGGCGCAGATCGAGGGCGCGGCGGCGCAGGACGGCCGGCCGGAGGCGGATGAGGCGTGGTCGATCGCCATGCAGGCCGACGACGAGGCCGTCACCGTGGTCTGGACGGAAGAAATCGCCGCGGCGCTGGCGGCGGCCCGGCCTGTGCTGGCGCGCGGCGACGAGGTTGGCGCCCGGATGGCGTTCAAGGCCGCCTACGGCCGGATGGTCAGCAAGGCCCGCGCCGAGTTCAGGCCGGTGCGCTGGGTGGCATCCCTGGGACATGACCTCGCGCAGCGCGAGGCCGTCTTGCAGCACGCCGTGGATCTGGGTCAACTGCCTGCGCCGCACGTGGCCGGCCTGCTGCCGCCGCCGGCGGCCGAGTTCGGCGCTCCCGACGACGAGGTCGCGGCCGAGAACATCCGCAAGCTGCACCAGATGCTGGCCAAGGCCATCACGCCGTCCGAGAAGCGCCGCCGCGAAGCCGAAGCGGCCAGCCAGGCCGAACGTGACCGCCTCGACGTCCTGAAGGCCGAGACGGCGGCCAAGGTCGCCCAGCACCAGCAAGGAGCCCGCGCATGAGCAGCTACGCCGAAGCCAGCGCCGCCGTGGGCGGCAACGAAAGCGGGGGCTATGGCATCTGCGCTGCCTTCGGCTGCTGCCTGCCGGGCACGATGACCGCCAGCACCCAGGGCGGCAAGGATTGGCACTGCCGCCTGCACTTCGGCGCGCCGCGGTCCGAGTTCGACGACATCAGCGCGCGCGCCCAGAACCGCAAGGCCCTGTTCACCGCCGCCTACTGGCTGGTCAATCGCCCCAAGGGCGACACCGTCAGCCGCAAGGTGCGCGATCGCATCAAAGCCCTGGGCCGCGCCGACCTGCTGGAGAAGGTGCCCAGCGTGCGCGGCGTCACCGCCTACCACCTGGGCGTCCACATGCTCCGCGTGCTGGGCGACGAGTGCCGCCAGCCCCAGGAACACATGGGCACCCCGAAACGCGCCGGCCAGGGCGCCACCTGGCTGGACCAGACCCAACCCGAGGAAACCGACGCATGAAAGAGCCCGTTCACGTCGCCGACGACATGGCGGCATTCCTTGACGACCTGCGCGTGTCGCAGCGTTACCCGCTGCAGCAGGCCACCTGGTCCGCGAACCTGGGCGAGATGTTCTCGCGCATCCGCCGCGCCTACCGGCAATTCCAGGTGCGAGTCGACGCCGGCCTGGAAAGCTGGGATGGCGAGAACCAGTATTCCGTCGGCGACTGGGTGCTGATCTTTTCGCCGATCGAGCAGGAGGCCTGGTATCACATCCGCCGCGCCGGCCTGCCCATGTGGCCGCAGTTGCCGGTGGCCGGCTTCTTCGTCGACTTCGGCAACCCCATCGCCAAGGTGGCCCTGGAATGCGACGGCGCGCAGTTTCACGACGCCCGCAAAGACGCCGCGCGGGACCGCAAGCTGGCCGCCCTCGGCTGGACGGTGTACCGGGTGCCTGGCTGGCAGTGCCTGCGTGACGTGGAACTGCCGCCCGGCTACGACGACATGCACCCGGACGACCGCCAGCAGGTTCTGCACGACGCCCGCGCCAAGACCATTCTGCCGGTGATCGATCAACTGGCCCGCCACTTCCCCGCCAAGGAAACCATCTGATGAACGCCTCACCCAACCTCACCGACCCCTACGACCCGATGGCCGGCACGCTGGCGGGCAGCTACGCGCGCGCGGGAGCACCCACATCCGAGCTGGCAAAAAGTAACATCGAGCCCGCCGACCCCTGGGCGCGGGATGGCGCCCAATCGGGGCCGAACGCCTCGCCACGCCGCGCCAATGCTGGATCTGAGGTGGCGCCCTTGCCGGGCGTGAACGTCAACATCCTGGCGCTGGACCTGGGGACGAAGCTGGGTTGGGCGCTGCAGATGCGCGACCGGCCGATCACCCACGGCACTGAGTCGTTCGCCCCGCGCAAGTCCTGGTCGCCTGGCCAGCGCTGGCAGCGCTTCCGCACCTTCCTGCACGAGGTGGTGGCGCACAACAACGTCCACGTCATCGCCTACGAGGACGTCAAGCGCCACGCCGGCACGGACGCCGCCCACGCCTACGGCGCCTTCCTGGCGCTCACCGAGCTGGTGGCTGACAGTCACCGAGTGCGTCTGGTGCCGGTGGGGGTGGGCACGATCAAAAAGCACTGGACGGGGAAGGGCAACGCCGACAAGGCCGCCATGGAGGCCCAGGCGCGCGCCCGCGGCTTCCGCCCCGAATCGGACAACGACGCCGACGCCCTGGCGATCCTGCATCTGGCCATTGCCAAGGAAAAGCGGGAGTGGGCCGCACCGCTGGCCAAGCCGAAGACGCGACGCACGCGAAAGGCTGGCGCCGTGGCGCAGGAGCGCAAAGCATGAACACGACCCACGAACAGACCGCGCGCAACGCGGAGATCGTCCAGCGCCGCCTGGCGGGTGAGGCCACCGGCGCGCTGGCGCTGGAATACCAGGTCACGGCCACGCGCATCGCGCAGCTGGTGCGCCGCCACCGGGAGAAGGCCGGCGAGATCCCGGCCAGGCCGCGCACCAAAGCGCCTGCCAAGCGGGCGAAGCCGGCCGGACGAATCCGGCCGCGCCTGCGCAAGGTCGAGCTGGGCCTGTGGCTGTGCGCCGGTGGCGGGGTAGAGCGCCGCGGCGAGACCCAGCAGGAGGCGTATGACCGCTGGCTGAAGGCGTCCTTAGCCAGCCACGTCGGCGCGCACGCCGCGCCGCATGAGCCGGAGCCGGAGCGTCCCTACGCGGGGCCCGTCACGGTCGTCCCTGGCGTTCGTCCTGGCCAGGCCTTGCGCCTGCCCCCGGCTCTGCTGCTGAACGGCGCCCGGGCCCGCGCGGCCCAGCCATACACGCCGTCGCTCTCGGGCGGCCGGCGGGGAGGGGATTGATGCGCAAGATCCTCGCGCTGCTACGGGCTATGCGGCCGTCGTCGTTTCAATTCATCCATTCCGCGCACCGGCCTGCCGACGCCGCCGGACAGTACCGAGCGGCACGGGAGTTCATGGAGATGCACGGCGTCGAGCAACGCATAGGAGACCATATGCAAAACCCATTCGAAGACCTGGACGCCGTCGAAGACCTGCTGGTCAACGTCTGGTATCCCTGGACCACTCGCGGCTGCCGGCCGCCCCGGCTGAAAGGCTCGGCCATGTTCCGCGACATCCCGCCGGCGCGCGGCGCCGTCTGGGACGACATGGACGAGCGGGAAGTCCGCCTGGCCAGGATCAAGGCCGAGCGCACGCAGTGGTGCATCGACCGCCTGACGACCATGCAGGCCGTGGCGGTGGACCTGCATTGCGCCAACCGCCTGGGCGGCGTCGTGTGGCGCTCCGGCCGGCTGTCGCCCGAACAGGCCATGGATCTGTACCAGGAAGCCAAGGCCGCGCTCATCCCCGACCTGATCGCCAAGGAGTTGATTCCAAACGACTATGCGACGGCCGGGGCTTGCCTTCCGGGCCGATCAGGATTAGGATGCGCGGCATAGACGTAACAACTGCGTCCGAAGCCCTGGCCCACAAGCCGGGGCTTTTTCGTTTCTGCCCTCGATCTCTGGTTGGTCCCAGAGCCGGGGGCTTTTTATTTCTACCCAGGGAAAAGTAGCCGGATATAGCCATGGCAGGTGGATCGAAACCAGGTGAACGCCGCGGGGGCCGCAAGAAGGGCGTCCCGAACAAGGCGACCGCCGAAATCAAGGCGCTGGCCCAGCAGCACGGGCCCGAAGCGATCGCGACGCTCGTCTCGATCATGAAGGGCACGAAGCAGCCGCCGGCCGCCCGCGTCGCCGCCGCCAAGGAGCTGTTGGACCGCGCCTACGGCAAGTCCGTGCAGCCCATCGAGGGCGGCGACCCGGATAAGCCCATCAACATGGCGTTGCAGATCGCCTTCCGCCGTCCCGGAGCCTGACATGGGCGCCCGCGACCTTCCCGTGCTGGAGTTCCCCGAAAAGCTGCAATGCCTTTTCGAGCCGGCGCGGTACAAGGTCGCCCACGGCGGGCGCGGCTCGGCCAAGTCCTGGTCGTTCGCCCGCGCGCTGTTGGCCCTCGGCGCCCAGCGCAAGCTGCGCATCCTGTGCACGCGCGAGGTGCAGAAGTCCATCAAGGATTCGGTGCACAAGCTGCTGTCGGACCAGATCGAGGCTATCGGCCTGGGCTGGTTCTACCAGATCCAGAACAACGAGATCCGCGGCGCCAACGGAACGGAGTTCTCGTTCGCGGGGTTGGCCGACCACACCGTCGATTCCATCAAGTCGTATGAAGGTGCGGACGTTGTGTGGGTCGAAGAAGCCCACAAGGTCAGCAAGCGCTCATGGGACGTTCTGATCCCGACCATCCGCAAGGAAGGCTCGGAAATCTGGATCTCGCTGAACCCCGAGCTGGAATCTGACGAGACCTACAGCCGCTTCGTGCTGGACCCGCCGGGCAATGCCGTGGTGGTCCAGATCAACTATTCCGACAACCCCTGGTTCCCCGACGTGCTGGAGCAGGAGCGGCTGGAATGCCTGCGACGCGACCCGAAGGGGTATCCGCAGATCTGGGAAGGGAAGTGTCTGCCGGCGGTGGCCGGCGCCATCTACTACGACGAGATGGCCGCGGCGCAGGAGCAGGGGCGCATCACCAACGTGCCCTATGACCCAATGCTCAAGGTGCACGTGGTCGTTGACCTTGGCTGGAACGATGCCATGTTCATCTCCTTGGTGCAGCGCGGCCTGTCCGACCTGCGCGTCATCGAGACGCTGGAGGAAAGCCACAAAACACTGGACTGGTATTCGGCCGAGCTGCGCAAGCGCAACCTGAACTGGGGGACGATGTTCCTGCCTCACGACGGCCGCAACAAGGATTTCAAGACCGGTAAGAGCAGCCAGGAAATCATGGAGGCGCTGGGCTGGACGGTCGACATCACCCCCAGCATGTCCGTGGAAGACGGCATCCGGACCGCGCGCATGGCCTTCCCGAGGATGTATTTCGACAAGACCAAGGCCGCACGCATCGTGCAGTGCGCCAAGCGCTACCGCCGCAGCGTGAACCAGCAAACCAACGAGCCGGGCGCGCCGCTGCACGACGAGTTCAGCCACGGCGCTGACAACCTGCGCTACATCGCGATCAATGCCGACCGGATGACCAACGAAACCTGGGGCGGCGCCCTCAATTACCCGAACCTGGGCCTTGCCTGATGGACAAGATAGAGAAGATGGACGACGAGACCTTCGACGGTCTGGTCGATGACGAGGTCGCGCAGTCCGTAGCGTGGTTGGATTCGGCGATCAAGGACGAGCGCGAGCGCAACTACCAGTTCTACCTGGGCCTGCCGCTGGGTAACGAGGTCGAGGGCCGCTCGCAGGTCGTATCCTGGGACGTATTCGAAACCGTCGAATCGGTGCTGCCCGACCTGCTGGATATCTTCCTGGCCGGCGACAACATCGGGGAGTTCGAACCCACCGGGCCCGAGGATGAGTCGGGCGCGGCGCAAGCGACCGACTACATCAACCACCTGGTGCGCAAGCAGAATCCTGGCTTCCTGGTGTTCAACACCTGGTTCAAGGACGCGATGCTGGCCAAGCTGGGTATCGTGCGGGCCTACTGGAACGCCGCCAAGTCGGTCAAGAAGGAGCGGTACCGCGGGCTGACCGAAGAGCAGTTGACCATGCTGCTGGATGCCGAGGGCGTCGAGATCGTGGCCCAGGAAGGCCATCCAGACCCGACCGACGAGGCCATGCGGCAGGACGCCATGCAGAAGATGCAGACCATGACGCCCGAGCAGGCGCAGCAGGTCGAGCAGATGCTGGCGCAGCCGGCGAAGATGATCTACGACGTCGAGATCCGGGTGACGCGCCCGGCCGGCAAGGTGTGCATCGAGGGTGTGCGGCCCGAGACCTTCATCATCTCCAAGCGAGCCACGAAACAGGCCGACGCCATCCTGCAGGGCGAAATCCGGCCATTCACGCGTTCCGACCTGGTCGAGATGGGTATCGACAGGGAAGACGCCTACACGGTCCAGGACTACGAGTACCGCATTCTGGAGACGGGCGACTCGCTCAAGGAGCGCGCCGAACACGAATCCAGCACCTGGCGCCTGGGCGAACCTGAAAGCACCGACAAGTCGACGGAAGAAGTGGTTCTCTTCTGCGGCTACATCAAGGCCGACTTCAACGGCGACGGCATCGCGGAATGGCGCTATGTGCTGCGCGGCGGCAACAAGACGCTGAAGAACGTCGAGGCCGACGACGGGCCCGATTACTGCCTGCTGACGCCCATTCCTATCCCGCATTCGGTCTACGGCATGGCGCTGGCCGACCCGGTCGCGCCGATCCAGGCCACGAACACCGCCCTGCAGCGCCAGTACCTGGATTCCCTGTACCTGGCCAACAACCCGCGCACCTATGCGATCGACGGCCAGGTGAACCTCGACGACCTGCTGTCCAACCGCATCGGCGGCGTGGTGCGCATGAAGGCGGCCAATGCCGCCGGCCCGCTCCAGACGACGAACGTCTCCGGCGAGGCGCTGCAGGGCATCGAGTTCATGGACAGCCGCCGCGAGGCGCGCACGGGCGTCACCCGCTACAACCAGGGCCTGGACGCCGACAGCCTGAACAAGACCGCCACGGGCGTCACCAAGATCATGGGCAAGGGCGACAAGCGCATGCTGATGATCGCCCGCATCTTCGCCGAGACCGGCGTCAAGGACCTGTACCGCCTCGTGCTGCGCCTGGTGTGCCAGTACCAGGACAAGGCCGCGGTGGTGCGGCTGCGCAATCAGTTCGTCGCCTTCGACCCGCGCGAGTGGTCGCACGAGATGGACGTCACCATCAACGTGGGCCTGGGCACGGGCGACAAGTCCGAGCAGGTGGCCATGTGGCAGCAGGTCATTGCCATGCAGCAGCAGGCGATCGAGGCCGGGTCCAGCCTGGCCGACGAGTCGAACGTCTACAACGCTCTGCAGCAGGTCATGAAGGCGATGGGCATCAAGGGAGCGGAGCTGTACTTCACCGACCCGGCGAACGCCAAGCCGAAGGACCCGCCGCCGCCGTCGCCCGAGGAAATTCTGGCCAAGGCGCAGGTCGAGGCCGAGCGCGTCAAGGCCGAGGCCATGCTGGAAGGGAAGCGGCTCGACCTGGAAGCCAAGAAGGTCGAACTGCAGATGAAACAGATCGAACTGCAGCAGAAGCAGGAAGAACTCGGCATCAAGAACCGCGATTCCCTGGTCAAGGCCGCCACGGCCGCCGACGAGCAGGAACGCGCGGACCGCCAAGAGCGCCGCGACACGCTGCAAACCCTCATGAGCCCCGGATATGGACACCAAGGACAGTATTGACCTGGCCCGCGCCGAGCGCGCGCGGCTGATCCTCGAAGACCCGCTGGTCGTTGAAGCGCTGGCCGACATCCGCGCGGAGCTTTTGGCAGCCTGGCAGGCGTCGCCGGCGCGCGATACCGAGGGCCGCGAGCACCTTTTCCGCTTCTTCAAGGTGGCCGAGAAGTTCGAGCTGGCTTTGAAGACCCACATGGAGACCGGAGCACTGGTTTCCGCCCACCTGAGGGCCGAGGAAGAGCGAAAGAGCGCCTTGACCCGTGCAAAGGAGTTCTTCCGTGGCTAAGAAACAGCAGACGCCGGCCAACGAGCCGCAAGACCAGACCCAGGACCAGCCCGCCGTGACGGCCGAGCCCCAGGACGCCGCCATGGCGCCTGTCGAGCCGGAGCAGCGGCCGGCGGACGCCGAGCCCGCCGACCCCGCCGCGCCGCCGCCGGCCGATCCGATCCCCGCCGAGCCGCTGGGCATGTTCATCACGCGCCACGAGGACGCCGCCATGGCGCTGGGCATCGTTGTGACCCTGATCACCCATCCCAACGCCGACGAGGGCGTGCATGCGGGCCGCTACGGCGGTATCCGCCTGGCCGCCGGCGACGCGCTCGCGACGTACAGCGACGGGACGCAGCACCAATGATTTCTTGGGCAAGCCGCCAGCCCTTGATGGCGGCCCGTAGAAAGACCAACCGATCGGCCCGCAGATAGCGGGCCTTTTTGTTGTCGGAGTCAAACCTCACGAGGTATTTGCAATGGACGAAACCACCACCATCGAGCAACTTGTAAGCCAAATGGCGCAGTCGGACGAACCCGAACTGCAGGAAGGCGATCCCGCCCAACCCGAAGGGGAGGCGAACAGCGCAGGCCAGCCGGATGGCGAGCAGGACGACGACCCGCAGAACGATCCTGACGGCAGTGCCGACGACAACCCCGCCGCGGCGTCGCCGGATGATCAGGTCATCGAGTGGGAAACCAGTTCGGGTGAAAAGTTCTCTGCGCCCGTGGCCGAGCTGAAGGCCGGCTACATGCGCAACCAGGACTACACGCACAAGACGCAAGAATTGGCGCGTGAGCGTGATTCGTTCAACGAGCGGGTACAGCAGCAGTTCCAGCAGGTCCAGCAGTTCGCGCAGGCGCTCGGTGAGCTGCATGTGCAGGACCGGATCGTAAAGCAGCTCGAGGCGAACATCGCCCAGATCAACCGCTATGACGACCCGACCGGCTACAGCAGCGCAGTGAGCGAACTGATGATGGCCACCAAGCAACGGGATGGGTTGGCCGCCCATCTCCAGAGCGTCCAGCAGGCCCGCACTCAAGAGCAACACCAGGCATTCCTGACTGCTCAAAAGCAAGCGGCGGCTGAACTCTCCACGGGGCCCAACGCGATCCCTGGTTTCGGCAAGGAACTGGTTCAGAAATTGAACGTGACCGGCCGGGAATACGGCTTTTCCCCCGAGGAAATGTCGACCATCACCGACCCGCGCCATATCCGGGTGCTGCATGACGCGATGAAGTACCGCGAGCTGCAGGCCAAGAAGCCCGAGGCGATGAAAAAGGTGGCGGCCGCGCCGAAGCCGGCGCCGCAAACCCGGTCCGTCCCTCCCAACACCGTGCAAAAGGCTGCCAAGAGCTTCGCCGCCAAGCCCTCGATCGAGGCCATGGCCGTGCTCATGAACGCCGCCAACAAGTGAGGTAATCATGGCAAAACTCGCCAATTCTTTCGCCACTTTCGACGCGGTCGGCAACCGCGAAGCCCTCTCGGACGCGATCTACAACATCTCGCCCGAGGAAACCCCGTTCGTCTCGGCCATCGGCAAGGGCAAAGCCACCGCCGTGTACGAAGAATGGCAGACCGACGCCCTGGAAGCCGCGACCAACAACAAGGTCGTGCAGGGCAACGAGCCGTCTCCGCAGGTGATCACGCCCACGGTGCGCCTGGGCAACCGCACGCAGATCTCCGAAAAGACCTTCGCCGTCACTGGCACGCAGGAAGTGGTCGACAAGGCCGGCCGCAAGTCGGAAGTGTCCTACCAGGACGTGAAGAAGATGGTCGAGCTCAAGCGCGACATCGAATTCGCCGCCCTGCAGAACACCACCGCCATCGCCGCGGCGTCCGCTACCGCCCCGCAGTCGCGCGGCGCGCTGGGCTTCATCAAGACCAACACCAGCAAGGCCAGCGACGGCACCGACCCCGACCCCGTGGCCAACACGGCGCCGACCGACGGCACGCAGCGCGCCTTCACCGAGGCCCTGCTGGTCGAGGCCGCAACGAAGGCCTGGAACAGCGGCGGCAACCCCACGTTGCTGTTCCTGCCGTCGGCGCAGCGCCCGGTCTTCTCCGCGTTCAATGCTGGCGCCCAGAAGCAGTACGCCATCAACGAGAAGGAGCTGACGGCCACCATCGCGGTGTACGAGGGCGACTACGGCACCTACAAGGTGGTGAACAGCCGCTACCAGCGTCAGCGCGACGTCTTCGGCATCGACCCCAGCATGTGGTCGGTGCTGACCCTGCGGCCGTTCAAGTCGTCCGAGCTGGCCAAGACGGGCGACAACGTCAAGAAGATGGTCAACACCGAGTGGACGCTGAAATGCGACAACGAGGCGGCCAACTTCGCGGTGCGTGACCTGACCGTCGCCTAAAACCACCCTGAAGGAAGGCCCCCGGCCAATAACCGGGGGCCTTTTCTATGGAAAAACACCTCCTTTCCGCCTCGCGCGGCACGCAGACGATCTTCCACAAGGTAGACGGCCGGATCGGCCTGCAGACGGTCGCCGACGTCGAGAAAATCGTCGATTTCGCGCACAACCTGGCCGCCTCCGGCCAGACGCACGCGGCGAATGGTGACCGCCATGTGGCGGAAATCCCCGTGGTGGTGGTGGCGGCCTGGGCGCAAAAGCGCGGCGTGACCTTCGATGCGGTCATGCAGGACGTGCGGCTGCTGCGCGAGTGTGTCAACGACCCCGAGAACGCTGCGTTTCGGGTGCACGGGGGCCGTGTATGAGCATCACGAACTACGCGGAGCTGCAGGCCGCTATCGGGCGCTGGCTGAGCCGCACCGACCTGGCGCCAGTGGCTCCGGATCTGATCACCCTGGCGGAAACCCGCTTCAACCGCAACCTGCGGGTGCGCCAGATGGAAACCACGGTAACGCAGACCATCGCCGGGCCGGTGGTGGCCTTCCCTGCGGACTGGCTGGAACTGCTCGGCAAGCCCACTGTCGACGGCGCGCCGCTGCACTTCGTCACCAGCGACCAGATGCGGGAGCGGCGCGGCGGAATGGGGCGTTACGAGGGCGACTACTACACCATTCGAGGCGACGACCTGGTGGTGGGCGCCCGCATCGACAACACCGTCGAACTCGAATTCACCTACTACGCCCGTATCCCGTCGCTGACGACTGCCGCGCCGTTGAATTGGCTGCTGACTTCGGGGCCGGATATCTACCTGTACGGCTCGCTGCTGGAAGCCGAACCGTACCTGAAAAACGACCCGCGCATCGAGACGTGGCGATCGCTGTTGCAGGTGGCCCTGGGCGACCTGCAGGCGTCGAGCGACAAGGCCAAGTTCTCGGGTGGCTCGCTGGAGATTCGCCAGTGATTCCCTTCATCGGCTTCGCGCCCGACCTCGACCCTACGACGCCTGGCGTAATCACGGACTGCTCGATGCTGGTCCCGGGAACGAAGGGTATGCGCGCTGCGCCGAAATCGGTGGATTCGGGCCTGCCTGCGCTTCCTGGGGCGGTGCACGGCGCTGCCGCGGTGACGCGGCTGGACAACGCCAAGCGGCTCATTGTCGGGACGAACAACCGGCTGTATGAGCGCGTGTCGCTCGCCTGGTCCGACGTCTCGCGCGCCGGCGGCTATTCGACGATCACGGATAACCGGTGGCGCTTCGCCCAGTTCGGGAATGCCACGCTGGCCAGCAACAGCGCCGACCCGATCCAGCAGAGCGTATCCGGAGCATTTTCCGATATCGCCGGCGCGCCGAAAGCGCAGATCATCGAAGTGACGCAGGGCTTCGTCTTCGCGTTCAACACCGATGACGCCACGTTCGGAGACAGCCCCGACCGCTGGTGGTGCTCGGGTATCTACGATCACACTGTCTGGACGCCCTCGATTGCCTCGCAGTGCGCGAGTGGACGGCTCCTGGACTCGCCGGGCGAGATCCGGGCCGGGCGGGCCCTGGGCAGCGACATGATCGCGTACAAGGAGCGGTCCATGTACATCGGCCGCTATCAAGGGCCGCCGGTTGTGTGGGCCTGGCAGATGGTGCCGGGCGAGATTGGCGCGACGAATCAGGAGTGCGTGGTGTCGATTGGCACGGCGCACGTGTTCATCGGCTGGGACAACTTCTACATCTTCGACGGCACGCGGCCGCAGGCCATTGGCGACTCGGTGAAATCGTGGTTCTTCCGCGACCTGAACCAGACCTACCGCTATCGGGTCATCGGCCAGCACGACGCTATCAGCGGCCTGGTCATCTGGTACTACCCTTCGAATTCGAGCACGGACGGCTCGATCGACTCAGCCATCGTTTACAACTACCGCCGCAACCAGTGGGGCCGTGCGAACCGCCGTATCGAGGCGGTCATAGACTACGCCTCGGCCCAGATCACCTACGACTCGCTGGGTGACCTGTACGCGACCTACGAAGATCTTCCGCAGATCCCCTACGACTCGCCCTTCTGGCTGTCGGCTTCGGTGGTGCCGGCGATCGTGGGCGTGGATCACAAGGTGGCGTCCCTGACTGGAGACGGCGAGGACTCCATGGCCATGACCGGGGATTTCGGCGACGACTGGCAGTATTCAACGCTCCAGGGTGTGCGCGTGCGCTTCGCCCAGAACCCCGCCACCGGGGCATGCCAGACATTCCACCATAGCGGCGTCGGTACACCGCTCGAGATCGGCGTCGCTTCGGTGCTGGCGGATGGGAAATTCGATGTGCTGCGCTCGGCGCGGTTTCATCGTGCGCAGATGACCTTCACCGGCAACATGGAACTGATCGGCTTCGAGCCACGTATGCAGGCGGACGGGGAACGATGATGAAGATTCCACCGGATGCCAATCTGCCGGCCGCCAAGGACGGCGTCAGCTACCTGCAGCAGTTGACCTTCGCCATTTCCCGGCTGTGGTCGGGCATGGCAATCCAGGTCAACAACATGGCCGAGGGCCGCGTCGAGGCGTCCTACAACGCGCTCGCGGCACCCCCCACGACCGGGGATTTCAAGCAGGGCGATGTCATCCGCAACGTCGCGCCGGTGGAGGCGGGCACAGCCGGGGCGCGGTACGTGGTCACCGGTTGGATCTGCGTGGCCAGCGGGAACCCCGGCACGTGGCGCGAGCAGCGAGTACTGACGGGGAACTGATGCGCACGCTCATGCACTTCGACCCGGCCCAGCTGGACAGGATCTGGCCCGATGTCGCGCCGCTGCTGGCCGCGGCGCTCGAAAAAGGCGAGGGCGAGCTGGATTTGTCCCAACTGCGCATGCTGATCACTGCGCGCCAGGCTGACCTGGTGCTGGTGCACGAGGGGGATTCCTTGGTCGGTGCCCTGGCCATTGAATTTATCCAATACCCGAATTATCGCGTCGCCAGCTTTATCGCGACGGGCGGCCGGCGGCTATTCGCGTGTGAAGCCGACGTGGCGCAGTTGAAAACGTGGCTCAAGGACCGTGGCGCCAGCAAGATCCAAGGCTATTGCCCGCCAGCGGTGGCAAGGTTGTGGGGCCGCCTGGGCTTCCATGTAGCGTATCAAGTGGTGAGGTGTGACCTATGAGTCGATATCGTGACGATGGCGGGTTTTACGACCCGTCCGACAAGGGCCCCGGCAATCGGGGCTTTTCTTTTGGTCGCAGCCGGCCAGCGTTCAAGGGGGGAGGCGGCGGTAGCACGACGCAGACCACCAAGGTGGAATTGCCGGGGTATGTGCAGCCCTATGCCGAACGCCTGATGGACTGGTCTTACAACCTTTCGCAGACGCCGACGCCTGTGTATGGGGGCCAGCTGACTGCGGGGCTGAATCAGGACCAGCTCACGGCGATGAATGCAATCCGGTCGCGCGCGCTCAATGGCTCGGCCGATATCAACGCAGCGCGCCAGGGCCTGACCGCGACCCTGCAGGGCCAGTACATGCGCGGCGCGGAGAAAAATCCGTATGCCGGGGACAATCCATACCTGGACCAGGCCATCCAGAAGACGCAGGGCGACATTGCGCGGAACTACGCCGCCGGCACGGGCGCGCAGACGCTGGCCCAGTTCCGCAATTCCGGCGCATTCGGCGGCTCGGCGATGCAAGAGACGCAGGACATGCAGAACCGCGCGCTGGGCGATACGCTGGCCAACGCCAGCAGCGGCATGCGAATGCAGGACTACGACATTCAGCGGCAGATTGCGGCCCAGGATCTGCAGCGCGATGACGCGCTGTGGAATTCCGAGCGGCAGCGCCAGATGCAGGCCATGGGCCTGGCGCCGAGCCTCGCCAACACCGACTACCAGAACTACCAGGCGCTGCTGGGAATCGGCGACATCCAGCGCGAGTACAGCCAGAGCCAGCTCAACGATGCGCTGACGCGTTGGCAGCAGCAGGTGAGCCAGCCTTACCAGCAGATGGAAATCCTGGCCAATGGCATCACGGGCGCCACGGGCGGCGGCATCGCGCGCAACCAGGTCGGCCCGAACCCGAACCAGGTCAACCGCACGGCCGGTGCGCTGGGCGGCGCGCTGGGCGGCGCTGGCATGGGGTCGATGTTCGGCCCCTGGGGGACCGCCATTGGCGGCGGTCTGGGCTTGCTGGGCGGCCTGTTCGGCTAAGGGGCGGAAATGGGACTTTTTGACGGACTGTTCGATTCGGGCAACCACGAATCGATTCTCGGCGCGATCGGCGCGCCCATCCAGAAGTGGACCGACCCCATGGCGTGGCTGCCCGGTGGCCTGGGCGACAAGTGGGTCGACCTCACCAGCCACAAGATCCCGGAAATGACGAACCGGGTGGGCTCCAAGGTCATGACCCCGTTTGATCGCATCGACGAGACGATCAACCCCGTGCGGCAGATCCCGATCGTGGACCGGGTGGGCGACGTCATCCGCGACAAGCCCGGGGATGCCGTGGGAATTGCGCTGGGTGGCTATTTCGCCGCGCCTGCAGTTGCCGGTGCTGCTGGCGCCGGTGGTGCAGGTGGCGCGGGCGCCGGGGCAGCGGGCAGCGCTGGCGGCGGGCTCGGCGGCATGGGTGCGCTCGGCACGGGCACCTTCAACACCATGGGCGCCTACGCCAGCCCCCTGATGCAGGGGCTGGGCACCGGCACCGCAGGTACAGGCATGGGGGCTACTGGCACCAGCGCGGCCACGCTCGGCGGCGGCGCTGCGGCGGCCAGCCCATTCTCGGCCATGGACGCCATGCAGATGGGGCAGAACATGTTCGGCCAGCAGCAGCGCCAGCAGCAGCAACCGCAGCAAATGCCCATGATGGGCGGCGGCGGCGGTGGTGGTGCGAACATGCGCGGCCTGTTCTCCCAGTTCATTCCACAGGTGGCGCCGCGCCAGGTCAGCCGCACGTCTGGGCTGTTGGACAAAATCATCGGGGGGCTTTGATATGGCCGGCCTTTTTGACTCTCTCTATGCGAACGACGGTAACAACCCGTTGTCGATGGGCCTGCTTGGCATGGGCGCGGGCCTGCTTGCTGGTGCAAACGGGAACTATGGCGCCTTCGGGCCGGCGCTGGCCTCGGGGATGATGGGAGCCGCGCAAGGCATGCAGCATGCGCGGGATTCCGAGCTGCAGAACGCGTACCGCCAGGCCCAGATCGAGAAATTGACGCAGGACGCAACGAAGCAGCGGGGCATTCAAACGCTGCTTTCCTCCCGCTTTGGCGGTGGGGCGCCGGGCGGCCAAGGTGGTGCCGTGCGCGGCGCTGGCCCGGGCGCCGGCGGGTTTCCGCTGAGCTTGCAGGACGTCACGATGCTCAAGGCCATGGGCGGCCCGGACCTGCTGGACCAGCTCAAGTATGCCAACGAGGGCGCCAAGCGCGAGGCCGGCGCCACGTACCGCAATCCGATCACGGGGATGCTGGAATTCACGCCGAAGGTTGGCGAGGGCATGCAGCTGGTCTACGGTGCCAATGGCGAGCCTATGGTACGCCCCATTCCAGGGTACAGCTCGGCGAATGCCGGCGCCGAGGGTGCGCGGGCCGGCGCCGTCGCCGCGGCCCAGCTGCCTTTCAACATCGCCCAGAACCGCGATCAGCAAACCACGGCCGCCGGCCTCGATCTCGTGGACATCCCAGACGGCGCTGGCGGTACGTTCAAAGGAACGCGCGCACAGGCGGCTGCGCTGCTTCAAGGTCTGCCCGGCCAAGGCATGAGCACCGGCGGCGGGATGCCTCCCCGCCCGGGTGCCATCGGCTACACCCCGGGCCCGGTCGCGCAGGACGCGGCCAAGAGCATCAACAGCGACTGGCTGTCGAACAGCTATCGGCCGGCGCTGGACGATGGCAAGGCCGCGTCGGACCTGTCCAACAGCCTGGCGGCATGGCGCACCATCCCACTGGATACGGGTTGGGGCACCGAAACGAAGGCGGCCGCCGCCAACCTGCTGACGAGCTTGGGCATCGCGCCGGAATCCGTGCAGCAATACGCTACGGACGCGAAGAAATTCCAGTCGATCGCCATGGAGCGCCTGCAGAACGCGCTGATGTTACAGAAAGGCCCGCAGACCGAGGGCGATGCGCAGCGCGCGGCGCAGACCTTTGCGCAGCTGTCCAATCCGGCCGCCGCGAACCAGTTCATCGTCGATTTCGCGCAGGCGCAGGCCAACCAGCGCATGCGCAAGGCCCAGTACTACGAGGCGGCCCTGCCGCTGGCCCAGCGCGCCGGCGACCTGTCGCGGGTGGATCGGGAATGGCGCAAGATCCAGGGCTCGCTCTGGAACGACCCGATCATGGCGCAGTACCGCACGCAGGAGCGTCGGTAATGGCTCAGCCCCTGTTTGCCGCGCTTGAAGAGAAGTATCGGCTGCCGGCTGGCCTGCTGGATAGCGTCTGGTCGGCCGAGTCGAGCCGCGGGCAGAACATGCTGTCGCCGAAGGGCGCGCAGGGGCATTTCGGGTTCATGCCAGAGACCGCAGCCCAGTACGGTGTGACCGACCCCAACGACTTGCCGCAGGCAGCCCGCGGCGCGGCGCGGATGTACCGCGACATGATCGACCAGACGGGAGACCTGGACAGCGCGCTGGCCGCGTACAACTGGGGCATCGGCAACCTGCAGCGCAAAGGCATCGATAGGGCCCCGGATGAAACCCGGGGCTACATCCAGAAGGTGAGGGCAGGCATGGCACAACAAAACGACCCCTGGGAAGATCTGAACCGCCAGTTCTCCCAGCAAAGCGCGGCGCCGGCGCGGCAGGAGGCCGACCCCTGGGAGCAGTTGAACCAGCAGTTTGCGATGCCTGCGGCGCCTGCCCAGCAGCAACAGCAACGGCCGCGCACCGAGCAACCCGCCGCCGGCGAGGTGCTGACCAGCCGCAGCCCGGACGGCGCCATGCGCCTGGAATGGGGCGGCACGGACGCCGCGGCGCCCGCTTCTCGTGTGCCCAATGGCATGCCGCTGCGAGATCTGGGCGGCAACGCTCGCCTTCCGCCGGAGCTTCAGCCGGCCGCTCCGGAGAAAAAGGGCTTTCTCGACGGCATCGGCTCGCCATCCGAATGGGCCCGTCAGGCGGGGCTCACCGCGCGCTACGGGCTGGAGGGGCTGGGCCAGGCTGCCCAGCTCGTGACCGAGCCCTTGCGCCGGTACGTCGTCAACCCTGCCGCCGATCTGGTGGGTTTGCCGCCCGCTACGTCGTCCGGCGGCACGATGGCAGCGCTGGCGGATACCCTGGGCCTGCCTTCGCCCGAAACGCGGCAGGAGCGTATCGTGGGCGATGCCGCGCGCCTGATGGCTGGCAGCGGTGGCATGATGGGCCTGATGGGTGCGGCCAGCGGCGGCGCGCAGGCTGCTGGCGGCCTTCTGCCCACGGCCAGCACCACCGGGCTGGGGCAGAGCGTCGCGGCCGGCCTGGCCGCCAATCCGGGCGTGCAGTTGGGTTCGGCGGTCGGCGCGGGGACTCTGGGCGGCATGGCGCGCGAGAATGGGGCCGGCGCGCTTGGGCAGTTCGGTGCGTCTCTGGCCGGGGGCCTGCTGGCCGGTGGCGCGGTCATGGCCACCAACAGCATCGCGCAGAACGCGCGAAACGTGGCCCAGCGCATGACGGCCAAGCCGGGCGATCTGGATATCCGCTTCAACCGGCTCATGGATGAGGCGGGCGTCGATCTGTCGAAGATCCCCGAGACCGTGGCGCGCGGGCTGCGCGCAGAGATGGAGGCCGCGCTGCGCACCGGCCGCGAATTGCGACCGGACGCCGTCCGGCGCCTGGCGGATTTCCGGACCGTGGGCGCGACGCCGACGCGCGGCTCGATCACGCTGGACCCGGTGCAGCTCACGCGCGAGCAGAACCTGGCCAAGATCGCCGCCAACAGCGCTGACGACCAACTGGCCGGCCTGCCGCGCATGCAGAACGAGAACAACGCGCGCCTGATCGCCAACCTGAACGAGGCGGGCGCCGCGCGCGCGCCGGAGGCGATCGACGCCGGCGAGGCCGCCATCGGCGCGCTGGCGCGCAATCTGGATGCGCAGCGCACCAACGTGAATAACCTGTATTCGAACGCGCGCGACAGCGCCGGGCGCAGCTTCCCGCTGGACGGCGCATCTTTCACCAACCGGGTGGGGCAGGCGTTGGACGACCGTTTGCTGGGCGCTGCGCTGCCGGCCGACGTGCGAAGCCACCTGAACCGCATTGCGCGGGGGGAGGTGCCTTTCACGGTCGACTATGCCGAGCAGCTGAAAACGGCCATGGGGAATTTGCAGCGGGCTTCTTCTGATGGCCAGGTCCGAATGGCTCTGGGGGTGGTGCGCAACGAGCTGGACAACACGCCGGTTCTGGGCTTGGGCCAGCAGACGGGCGCTGCCGGCGCGCGCGCGGTGAACCCGGGCAATCTGCCGGCGGTGGCGAATAACCCCCAGCTGGGCGAAGAGGCCATTGCCGCGTTCAACCAGGCTCGCGCCGCCAATCGCTCCATGATGCAGTCCGTGGAGTCCAGCCCAGCGCTGAAGGCGGTATTCGAGGGTACGGCTACGCCCGACCAGTTCGTCGGCCGTTACATTCTGGGGAAAAATGCGACTGCCGCCGACGTTGCCGCGCTGCGCCGCGGGCTGGGCAACAACCAGTACGCGATCGGCGCCGTGCGCGACCACCTGGTCGACTATCTCAAGGGCAAGGCGCTGAACGGCGCATCCGACGAGGTCGGGAAGTTCAGCGCGGCGGCCTACAACAAGGCCCTGAATGCCATCGGTAACCGCAAGCTGTCGCAGTTCTTCAGCCCGGCTGAAATCGAGCAGTTGCGCGCGGTGGGCCGGGTAGGCAGCTACATGCAGGCCCAGCCGGTCGGGTCGGCCGTGAACAACAGCAATTCGGGCGCGCTGCTGGCCGGCCGCGGCTATGACTTGCTGAAAGGAGCGCTGGGGAAGATCCCGTTCGGTGAATCAGCGCTGCTGACCCCGCTACGGAACATTGAAATTTCGCTGCGCCAGCGCGGCGCCCAGAACGTGCTGCCGGGGCTGCTGGCCGAAGAGATGAAACGTCAGGGAAGCGTGAGCGCGCCGTTCCTGCTGCCCGGCGCAGCCGCTGCGGGCGGCCTACTTGCGGCGCCAGGCGTCAATGGCCCCTAGGATGATGGCGGCCGCCAGATAGCCCAACAGGATCGGATCAAAGTTCATCCGCAAATTCTACGGTCAAACCGCCGCCGCATGGCGGCATTTTTATTGGTGACGATATGCCTGTACCTTCCAACGTCGGGGACCTGAACCCCAACCCGGCGGCGAACAGCCCCACGGGCAATGAAACGGTCGGCCCGAATCTGGATGATTATCTGCGCGCGGGGTTCGCCTTCACGCGGCAGGTCGCCACCGACTTTGTCAGCGACAGCGAGCCGGCGAACCCGTTCGCCTACATGACCTGGGCGCAACCGTCGACCGGAAAGACGTTTCGACGCAAAGCCGACAACACCGGCTGGGTCGATGCGGGGAAGATCCTGGACCGCCCCTTGTACGCGGCAGATGGCGCCACCGGCCTGCTGCCTACGGGCGGCTTCCGCAACAAGCTGATCAACGGGTTGCTCGCGATCAATCAGCGAGCAGCTTCCGGGACGGTAACGCTGGCGGCGGGGGCCTATGGACATGACATGTTCAAAGCCGGCAGCGGCGGTTGCACCTACACCTTCTCCACCGCCAACGGCGTGACCACACTGAACATCACCGCCGGCACGCTGGTTCAAGTGGTGGAAGGCTCGTCGATCCTTAGCGGCGACCATGTGCTGTCATGGCAGGGAACGGCGCAGGCGCGCATCAACGCGGGGTCATTCGCTGCCGCTCCGGTTGTGGCCACGTTGGTCGGTGGGGTGAATGCCTCGGTCGAGTTCGGCACGGGTACGCTGTCTCTGCCGCAGCTCGAGGCTGGATCAACGCCGAACATGTTCGAGGTGCGCCCGATGGACGTCGAACTGAGGGCGGCGCGATGGTATTACCGGTTGGACACGTTCAAGGCCAACAACTGGCAGATCGTGATGACTCCCTCCGGCGGGGGCGTCCTCATGATGTATCCGATGGGGGATCGGATGCGAATTGCTCAACCCACCGCGTCCATAGATGCAGCGAGTTGGCAAGCGTTTATTGGCGGCGTCTGGGTCACGATGAACGTTGTGAGTGTGGTTGTTGTCGATAACCAGTTACAGATTTCCTGGGCTACTCCTGCAGGCGCCCCGGCGTCGGGCACTATGCTCGCTCGGACCCCGATCGGCTGCCGCGTAATCCTAGACGCGGGACTGTAAATGTACAAACTCATATCCGATTCGATCGTCTTGCGCTTGGCGGATAACGCCTATATCCCGTTCAGTCTGGACAACCTCGACTACGTGGCATATCTCGCCTGGGTTGCCGACGGCAATACGCCGTTGCCCTTCGACCCGCCCGTGGCGGCTCCCGTGCAGGTTGTTACGGCAGCGCAAGGTGGCATCGCGCTGATCCGCGCGGGGCTCATGGAGGCAGTGCAGGCTGCTGCCAATGCGCCCGACACGCCGGCCGAGGTGAAATGGGCGTTCGATAAGGCCACGGAATGGAACCGCAGCAGCGCGGCGTTCAACTTCCTGGCGGACAAGGCTGGCATCTCTGAAGCGCAGCGGGATGCGCTGTTCGAAGAGGCCGCGCTGATCGTGGCCTGATTGCTCCTGCACCTGACCATGGCCCGCCGCGTGCGGGCTTTTTTTCGCCTCTAGGGGACCCGCTTGAACATCCAAGACTTCGACGCCTTCGCGGCAAAGTTCGCCGGCGTGCTGGGCGCGGCCGTGTCCATGCGCTACCTGCAGGGATCGTGGCCCGCACGCCTGAGCATGGCCGCCAGCGGCTCGCTGGTGGCCTATTACGCCTCGCCCTACCTCTCCCTGCTGCTGGGCATCCCGGAAGGCCTGGCGGGCTTCCTGACCGGCATGTTCGGCATGGCCATCGTGTCGCGCGGGTGGGAGGCCGTGCAGGCGGCGCCCATCGGCGCGCTGTGGCAGGCAGTGATTGACCGCGTGCGCGGCAAAGGGGCATGACCATGGACAGCACCATCTACTTGACGCTCTGGGCCGTGCTGGCGTTCGTGAGCTGGCTCATCGTCGCCGGCGGCGCGGTGCTGGCGGTGTTCTCCCGCGCCATCAAGGACACCACCTTCGAGCGGATCGGCCTGGCCGCCGTCAGCCTGACCGCCACCGGCGCCGCGTGCCGGATCTTCATGGCCGGCTGGGCCAGCGCTGGCGATGCCGCGCTTGCCGCGTCGGCCGCCTTCTACGTTGCCGCGGTGACGGCAAAGCACATCAGGAAGCCCACGCTATGACCCTTGATACCATCGTTGCCGACGCCATCACCCCGGCGCTGGCGCTGCTGCCGGCGCGGATGGATACGCCCGAGGCGCGGGTGATGCTGCTGGCCATCGGCCTGCAGGAAAGCCGCTTCGTGCACCGGCGCCAGATCGGCGGCCCGGCCCGCGGCTTCTGGCAGTTCGAGAAGGGCACGAGGGCGAGCCGCGGCGGCGTGTGGGGCGTGTACCTGCACCAGGCCAGCAAGGACCGCCTGGCGGCGCTGTGCAAGGCCCGTAGCGTCACCTGCGACCCGGACGCGATCTACGCGGCGCTGGAGTACGACGACGTGCTGGCCGCCGGCGTGGCGCGGCTGCTGCTCTGGACGGACCCGAAGGCGCTGCCGCCGGTCGGCGATGCGGACGCCGGCTGGGCGCTGTACTTGCGCACCTGGCGCCCGGGCAAGCCCAAGCCGGATAGCTGGCCGGATCTCTACCGCCAGGCTGCCGCGCAGGTGCAGCCGTGAATCCCTTCCTGCGCATGGCGCTTCCATGGATCGGCGGCGCGGCGGTGGTGATGGTGCTGGGCGCCGGCGTGGTGCTGTATGGGCATTCGCAGCGAGTCGCTGGCCGGGCAGAGTGCCAAGAAGCCCATCGCGTAGCCGAGCTGGAGGGCTTCAAAACCGAGGCTGAACGGCTGACCGGGCTGTCCGGCGGCATTCAGGCCCTTATCGACCAACTCGCCGCGACGCGGCCGCAGGTCATCGAGAGGTACACCCGTGAAATCGTTCAGCGTCCTTTGCCTGCTGACTGCGTGCGCGACCCTGGCCGGGTGCGCGCAACCAATGACGGTATCGACGCGGCCAACGCTGCCCGTCAACCTCAGCGCCCCGTGCCCGCCGGTCCCGCGCGTTGATTCCTCATCCTGGGACGACCTGGCGCAGGCGCACGTGGCGCTGGCGTTCCAATATGCCGAGTGTGCCGCCCGCCACCAGGCGGTCGTGGATGCCTGGGCCAAGCCCTAGACCGCGTCCGCCCGCTGCGCCAGCCAGAACCAGTGACTGGTCTTGTTGCGCCTGGCCTTCTGGCGCCGGAAGGTGATGCGCACCAGGCCGGCGTGGCCGGCGTCGACCTCGACCGGGTAGTCGCGGTCCTCGGCGCTGGCCGCCGGCGGCAGGGTGAGGGCGGCCTGGGCCACGTACTGGCCGGGGACCTGTTCCAGGATTCCGTTGTCTTCCATGGTCGTCTCCTATCAGGACGCAGCGCGAAGCGGCGTCACGTTCCAGGCGGTGCCACTGGCGCAGCTGTCCAGGAAGGCCGCCCACAGTTCCAGCGCCACGCGCCGCTCGGGGATGTCCTCCCGGACATCGTAGATCCCCTCCATCCCCTTGAGCTTGTGGTTCAGCGCCAGTTCTGACACCTCGTTGCTGACGCCGAGGTTTCGCATGTGGCCTTTGGCCGTGCTGCGGGTGTCGTGCGGGGTAAACCGCCGGATGTCGATGTCGCCGCGCGCGAACGCGCGCTGGATGGCTGCCCACAGGGTGGTTTTGCCCACGTGGGTGTCGCCGCCCTGGTTGCGCCGGCGCCGTTCCTGGCGTGCAGGCAGCACCCATTCGGACGTTCCGGCCAGCTCCTGTAGCTGCCGGAACCAGCCCACCACGGTAGGGGTGAGCGGCACCATGAAGGCGCGCCGGACCTTGACGTTTTCCTCTGGCACGATCCAGCGGCCAGCCTCGAGGTCGACATACTCCCACCGCGCCGTGGCCAGTTCGGTCGATCGCACGCACGTGGCCAGGAGAATCCGCAGGGCCAGCGCGTTCTCGGTGCCGATATCCTCGATGCCGGCCAGCAGCGTGCGCAGTTCCGGCTCGGTGAGCATGACGCGCCGACGGACCGGCGGCCGGGGGCCGCGCAGCGCAACCAAGTCAATGCCGACCACTGGGTTGACGTTGATCAGCCGTAGGCCGCAGGCGTGGGCGAACAGCATCTTGGCGCTGGTGAGGATGCGCTTGGAGATCGTCCAGGTGCGGTTTGCCGTCTCGATCATGTGCACGACGTCGGCCGGCTGCACCTGGTCGACGGGCAACGACCCCAGCTTGGGCAGGATGATCTTGTCCAGATCCCAGATGCGGTAGCGCACCGTGTCGACTGCCAGGCCGCCCAGCTTCTTTCCCTTGAAGTCCTCGACCAGCTGCCGCACCGTGGCGATCTTGGTGACGCGGGCCTTTTCCTGGCGCTTCTCCACCGCTGGATCATCGCCGCGGTCGATCGCGGCGCGCAGCTTCCTGGCCGTCTTCCTGGCCTCGGCCAGCGTGACGTCCGGGTAGTTCCCGATGGTCACCTCTTTCTGCGGGCCGCCAAGGCGATAGCGCAGCACCCAGGTGGCCGTACCGGCCGCTGACAGGGTGAACGTCAGGCCGTCGCCGTCGCTGCGCGCGATGCGCTCGCCGGCGGCGATCCACCGCCGCAACTGGATATCGTCCAGCAGGTTCGATCCACGCTTTGCCACACTGGTCTCCCACTCATTTTGAGTAGCTGGGGCCCTAGCTACTCATCTGGCTACTCATTGAACTGTCGCCAGCAAAGTACTACATGGCACGCTCAGAAACAAAACAGCCCGCGTTTATGCGGGCTGGCGGGGAGGTGGGTGTTCGGTGGGAAACGGTCTGACACCTGCATGCAGCTTGCAGGTGGCGAGTTTCATGTTGCGTGTCTGCCCGAATATTGTTGTGGCTGGCCGTGCCGGACGCATGGCGTCGCGCTGGCGGACGGCGCGTGGCGGCGTCCCATCGAAATCCGATCCGGGAAAGCGCCGTTATCTGGGCCAGATGATACCGTGCCCGGCGCGCGCGCCGCGCGGCTCCGGCATCACCCCTTCACCAATCCGCCATCCACTATCAAATTCTGCCCCGTCACCGCGCGCGACCACGGGCTGGCGAAGAACAGCACCGCGTCGGCGAACTGTTCCGGCGTGGTCACTTCGCGCAGCGGCGTGCCGGCGGCGATCAGGTCGAACACCTCGTCGGGCGTGGCGGCCGAGGCGTCGGTAGTGCGCAGCAGGCCGCCGGACACCATGTTGACGGTGATGCCGTCGGCGCCCAGTTCGTGCGACAGCGTGCGCGTGAAGGCCAGCAGGGCAGCCTTGGCGGCGGTGTAGTCGTGGTACGGCACCACCGGATTCTGGACCAGGTTGGTGCCGATGTTGATGATGCGGCCGCCGCCGGCCGCGCGCATCGACGGCAGCGCGGCCTGGGTGGTGTTGAGGGCGGCGCGCACGCTGCCTTCGAACTGCGCGTTCATGCGGGCCCAGTCGAGCGTGTCGGCATGCGGGCGGGCGTCGCCGTCGAAGCGGAAGGCGGGCAGGGCGTTGTTGACTACCGTGCCGACCGGCAGGCCGAAGTGCTCGCTGGCGCGCGCCACCATGGCGGCCACCGCGTCGGCGTCGCGCACGTCGGCCCGCGCGGCCAGGGCGGTCCGGGGCGGTGGCCGCCAGTTCGCGCGCCGCGGCTTCGCTGTTCAGGTAGTTGACGACGACCCGCGCGCCTTCGCGCAGGAAGGCGCGCGCGATGGCCGCGCCCAGGCCGCGGCTGGCGCCGGTGACGATGACGAGTTGCTGGTCCAGGGGGAGGGCGGTGCTGGGCATGGCGGTGATCAGGCAGGAAAACGGGGGATGAATCCGATGGACAGGGTGAAGCGGAAAGGGCCAGCGCCGGACGGCTATCCCGGCGCGACGTCGCAAGAAGGGTGGTTCACTGTTCCGAGCCGCTGTTGAGCATGCGGCTGCGGGCCTTCTCGATGTGGGCGCGCATGATGTTGCGGGCGCCCTCGGCGTCCTGTTCGCGGATCAGCCGATAGATCTGGCGGTGCTCGTCGATGGCGGCGCGGGTGCGCTTCCAGGGTTCGCTGTGCACCAGGTGGCGCATCACGTTGACGGCATGGCTGACGTCGTACTCCAGCGATTTGAGCACCTGCACGAAACGCTGGTTGCCGGTGGCCGCCGCGATGGCGCGGTGAAAACCGTAGTCGTGGTGGTGGGCGATGGCGCCGGCCGCATCGGCGGCCTCGTAGCCAGCCAGCATGCGGTCCATTTCGGCCAGGTCGTCGTCGGTGCGGCGCAGGGCGGCCAGATAGGCGCATTCCGGTTCGATCACCATGCGCAGTTCCAGGCCTTCCAGGATGTGGCCGACGCGGCGCGCCGGGTCGACCGCGGGCATGCCGCCCATCAGGTCGGGCTTGGCCCGCACGTAGCTGCCCGAACCGCGCATCGACTCGACCAGCTGGTCTTCGCGCAAGCGGTCCAGCGCCTGGCGCACCACCGGCCGCGATACTTCGAACAGCGCGGCCAGTTCCAGTTCGGTCGGCAGCTTGGCTCCGGGCGCGATCTTGCCGGTGGCGATGGCGTAGAACAGGCTTTCGTAGACCCGCTCGGCGAAGCGTTCGGCGCGCACGTAGCCCAGGCCCGAGGCCACTTCGGCCAGGACGTCCAGCTCGGGCCGCGGCCGGCTGGCCGCGGTGAGCAGCTTGTCCAGTTGCGGATCGCGCACCTTGCTCATTGCCTTGCTCCCATGGCGCGAACGCCGGGTTTGTTAATGGTCATGACAAATCGGAAAACGGCTGCCGGCGTTGGAGTGCATGGCGGCATGGCGTGGGATCCTAGGGATAACCCGAGTCGGCATCAAAATATCCTGAAGCTTGGGATAAAAGCTGTCAATTCAATTGACAAGTTGCGAGGCGCTCCCTTACCTTGGACGAATCCCTATAACCACACCGCGCGCCATCGACGCCCGGGTGGCGCGATCCGGCTGCACCGGGCGCGCCAGGAGACCCCCGCATCCGCGCGTTCCGCAACCGGCCAACCGGCCGCTACTTTACTCCGCACACCGTGACTCAGAAGAACTTTATCGCCAATCAATGGGTGCCCGCCGCCAGCGGCGAAACCATCCCCGTGCTGAACCCGTCCGATGGCAAGGTGTTCGAGGCCATCGCGCGCTCGGGCGAGGCGGACGTGGATCGCGCCGTGGCGGCCGCGCGCCAGGCCTTCGAGGGCGAGTGGGGGCAGATGGCCCCGGCCGCCCGCAGCCGCCTGCTGATGCGCATCGCCTTCGCGCTGCTCGACCGCCAGGAAGAACTGGCGCAGCTGGAGTCCGCCGACACCGGCAAGCCGATCAAGCAGGCCCGCGCCGACGCCGCCGCCGTGGCGCGCTATTTCGAGTTCTATGCCGGCGCGGTCGACAAGCTGCACGGCGAGACCATTCCCTACACCCCGGGCTTCACCGTGCTGACCGTGCGCGAAGCGCATGGCGTGACCGGCCACATCGTGCCCTGGAACTACCCGCTGCAGATCTTCGGCCGCAGCGTCGGCGCGGCGCTGGCCGCGGGCAACGCCTGCGTGGTCAAGCCGGCCGAGGACGCCTGCCTGTCGCTGCTCAAGCTGGCCGAGATCGCCGCCGAGGTGGGCCTGCCCGCCGGCGCGCTGAACATCTGCACGGGCTATGGCCACGAGGCCGGCGCGGCGCTGTCGGCGCATCCCGGCATCGACCACATCTCGTTCACCGGCTCGCCGCAGACCGGCAAGATGGTGGCGCACGCCGCCGCCGAGAACCACGTGCCGGTGACGCTGGAGCTGGGCGGCAAGTCGCCGCAGATCGTGTTCGACGACGCCGACCTGGACGCCGCCATGCCGGTGCTGCTGGCCGCCATCATCCAGAACGCGGGCCAGACCTGCTCGGCCGGCAGCCGTGTGCTGATCCAGCGCGGCGTCTACGAGAAAGTGCTGGCGCGCCTGGGCGAGGCGTTCGCGGCCACCGTCACCGGCCCCGCCGCGCAGGACCTGGACGTCGGCCCCCTGATCAGCGCCCGCCAGCACGACCGCGTGCGCGGTTTCCTGGCCGAGGCCGAAGCCGAGGGCCTGAAGGTCGCGGCGCGCGGCCAGCTCAAGGACGGCGCGCCCGACAGCGGCTTCTACCAGCCGCCGGTGCTGTTCCGCGACGTGCCGCCCAAGAGCCGCCTGGCGCAGGAAGAAGTGTTCGGCCCGGTGCTGGCCGCCATGGTGTTCGACACCGAGGAAGAGGCGCTGGAGATCGCCAATGGCACGCTCTACGGCCTGGTGGCCGGCGTCTGGACCCGCGACGGCGGCCGCCAGCTGCGCCTGGCGCGCAAGCTGCGCGCCGGCCAGGTGTTCGTCAACAACTACGGCGCCGGCGGCGGCGTGGAACTGCCGTTCGGCGGTTCGCGCCAGTCGGGCTACGGCCGTGAAAAGGGCTTCGAGGCGCTGTATGGCTTCACCACCCTGAAGACCATCGCCATCCGCCACTGATCCGGCGGCGGCCGGGCGTGCCGCCCCGGCAGGGGCGGGCGCCCGGTGGCAAAATATCGGTTACCTTTGATGTTTTGCCAGGGGCGCCACGCCCCGTATCCAGGATCAGCATGTTCACCGGTATTGTCCAAGGCACCGCGAAGATCGCGAACATCGCGGACCGCGAAGGCCTGCGCACGTTTACGCTGGCGTTTCCCGACGGCTTCTGCAAGGACCTGGCGATTGGCGCCAGCGTCTCGACCGACGGCGTCTGCCTGACGGTCACCGAAATCCTCGACGCCAACCACGCCACCTTCGACGTCATGCTGCAAAGCCTGGCGATTACCACGCTGGGCAGCTACCAGGAAGGCGATCGCGCCAACGTCGAGCGCGCCGCCAGGGATGGCGCCGAGATCGGCGGCCATCCGCTGTCCGGCCACGTCGATTTCACCTCGGAAGTGGTGATGGTGAAGTCGTCGGACACCAATCGCCTGATGCGCTTCAGCATCCCCGAGGCGTTCCGCAAGTACGTGTTCGCCAAGGGCTACATCGCCATCAACGGCGCCAGCCTGACCGTGTCCGAGGTGAACCGCGCCGAGGGCTGGTTCGAAGTCTGGCTGATCCCCGAGACCCGCCGCATGACGGTGTTCGAGGACAAGCAGGTGGGCGACCACGTCAACATCGAGATCGAGCGCAGCACCCAGGTGGTGGTGGACACGGTGCGCGAGACCGTCCAGGAAAGCCTGGGCAAGCTGCAGCCGCTGCTGGAAGCCATCCTCAAGGAAAAAGGGCTGACGCTGGAAGATTTCGTCAGCCCGCAGGGCAAGCTCAAGTAGGACGCGGCCGTCCGCCTTCCATCCGCGTTCCGTTCAAGACCAGGCCGCGAATTCAAGCCGCGAATGCCGGCCCCAGCGGCTTGATGCGGATGCCCGGTTGCAGCCGGGTCCAGGGCAGGTCGGCGGGATCGGCCTGCATCGGGCCCGGGGCCTTGGCCACCAGCACCTCATGCGCGATCGGCTGGAAGTCGGCGCGGAAGTGCACCGAGCTTTTCACCACCAGGATCGCCATCTCCTCGGGCTGCACGCCGCCGACGCGGAACAGGTTGCGGTCCAGCATCTGCGACTTGGTGGCGCTGACCACCACGCGCACGCCGCCCAGGCGCAGCCCGGCCACCGCCTCCAGGTCCACGTCCATGCCGTTCATCATCGGGCCATCGAAGCGCAGCTTGCCCGGCGACAGCGTCTCGACCACGAATTCGCCCTCGAACGGCGCGTCGCCGGCCACGCCGGACTGGCCGCCCAGGCGCAGCTTCACCTTGCCGCCGATGCCGGCGGCGGTCGCCTGCCGCACGGCCTCGGGATCGTAGAACAGGCCCAGCGCGGCGTTCTGCGCGTCGGCCTCGACCAGCGCGCGCAGCATGCCGGTGGTGTTGGCGTCGCCGCCCGCGCCCGGGTTGTCCTGGGTGTCGGCGATGACCACGGGGCGCGAGGCGCCGGCCGCCAGCGCCTGGGCCCGCTTGACCGCGTCGGCCGGCGCCAGGAAGTCGGGCGACCACTGAGGTTCCAGTTCCAGCACGCGCTGGTAAAGCGCTTCGGTCACGCGTTCGACCGCGTCGGCGTCGGTGCCGTAGGCCCACACCACCGGGCCGCATTCGGGAAAGTCCGCCGCCGGAAAGCCCGGCGCGAACGAGATCGAGGCCACGCCCGGCGTCCGTTCCAGGCGCTCCAGTTCTTCATACACCCCTTGCGAAGGCTGCAGCATCGTGCACATGCCGTTGATGGGGATCAGAAAGGGCAGGCGGCGTTCGGCGCGCACCCACTTGTCGCCGGCCGCGACGCGCGCGGCCAGCAGGCGCGCGGCGTGCTCGCCGGTCACCGCCATGTCCACGTGCGGATAGGTGCGGAAGGCGGCCAGGCCATCGGCCTCGCGCAGCATCCGCGCGGTGACGTTGGCGTGCAGGTCCAGGCTGCCGACCACCGGCACGCCGGGGCCGACCAGCGCGCGCACCCGCGCCAGCAGCTCGCCTTCGCCGTCGTCCAGGTGTTCGGCCACCATGGCGCCGTGCAGGTCCAGGTAGATGGCATCGAAGCCGCCGGCGCGCGCCGCGTCGACGATCTCGCCGGCGATGCGTTCGTAGGCGTCGCGGGTGACGTGGGCCGACGGGCTGGCGCCGGCCCAGATCACCGTGCGCACGGTGTGGCCCTGCGCCAGCGCGGCGTTGATGAAGCCGCCGGCGGGGATGTTGACCTCGCGCAGCGCCAGCATGTCCTCGCCGCGCACCATGGCGGGAAAGCCCTCGCCGCGCACGAAGTTCTCGTAGGCCGCCTTGGACGGCGCGAAGGTATTGGTCTCGTGCTGGAAGCCAGCCACCAGAATGTGCATGATCGATTCCTTTGAGCGTCAGGCGCGCGCGGGCGCGGATTGGGCAGGACGGTTCACCAGCAGCAGCAGGGCGCCGGCCACCAGCAGGGCGGAGATCGCGTACAGGCCGCCGGCCAGGCTGCCGGTGGATTCCTTGACCCAGCCGATGATGGACGGGCTGAGAAAGCCGCCCAGCAAGCCGATGCTGTTGATCAGCGCGATGCCGCCCGCCGCGGCTTCCCCTTGCAGGTACTGCGACGGAATCGCCCAGAATACCGTGTAGGCGGCCCACATGAAGCCGGTGGCCAGCGTGATGGCCGTCAGGGATAGCGCGAATTGCGTCGGCGCCGCGGTGGCGATGCACAGCGCCACGCCGGCCAGCAGGGCGGGCACCAGCGTGTGCCAGCGGCGTTCGCGCAGGCGGTCGGAGCTGCGCGCGAACCACAGCATGAAGACCGCCGCCGCCACGTAGGGGATCGCCGAGTACAGGCCGATCTGCATGGTGTCCTGCACCCCGGCCAGCTTCAGCAGCGTCGGCAGCCAGAAGCTGACGGCATAGATGCCGCAGATCAGGCAGAAGTAGGTCAGCGCCATGCCGTAGATGGCCGGATCGCGCAGCACCTGGGCGAAGGCGTGCTTCTTGTGCGCGCCGCGGCTGTCCAGGTCGGCGGCCAGCAGCGCCTTTTCCTCGGCGCTCAACCAGCGCGCCTCGGCCGGCTTGTCGTCCAGGTAGCGGAAGGCGATGACGCCCAGCAGCACACAGGGCAGGCCTTCCAGCAGGAACATCCATTGCCAGCCGTCCAGGCCATGCGCGCCGGAGAAGGCCGTCATGATCCAGGCGGAGACCGGGCCGCCGACGATGCCGCCGATCGGGCCGGCCAGCATCACCACCGCCATGACGCCGGCCATGCGCGACTGCGAATACCAGTACGTCAGGTAGAAGATCATGCCGGGGGCGAAGCCGGCCTCGAACACGCCCAGCATGAAGCGCAGGACGTAGAAGCTCCATTCGCCCTGCACGAACAGCATCGAGGCCGAGGTCAGGCCCCATAGCACCATGATGCGGCTGATGGTGCGGCGCGCGCCGATGCGCGTCAGCAGCAGGTTGCTGGGCACCTCGAACATCACGTAGCCGAGAAAGAAGATGCCGGCGCCCAGGCCGTAGACGGCGTCCGAGATGCCGATGTCCTGTTGCATCTGCAGCTTGGCGAAGCCGATGTTGATGCGGTCCAGGTAGGCGAACACATAACAGAGCAGCAGGAACGGCAGCAGCCGCCAGGTGATCTTGCGGTATAGCGGAGCCAGGCGCGGATCGGCGCCTGGCGTGGCCTGATGGGGCATTGCGTGTCTCCTCGCGGGCGGGTCTGCGCCCGCCGCGGTGGTTGGGATGGCGGCGGTTCCGGGGCGGGTCCGCGCGGCGTCCATATTGCGAGCACGCAGTGTTCGAAACAATGACCTGGGTGATAAATTATCGTTGCCTTCAGGGCAACGGAAAAGCGACGCGCCGGTCATGCTGCGGCGTCTGGGCGTCCATGACAAAACATACAGGGGGAGCGATGGCCGAAATCAGCCAGACGCGGCTGAAATACTTCAACGAGGTCGTGGCCTGTGGCTCGATCCGCGGCGCCGCCGACAAGCTCGGCACCGCGCCCTCGGTCATCAGCCGCCAGATCCAGTTGCTGGAAAAGGAACTGGGCGTGGCGCTGTTCGAACGGCGCGCGCGCGGCCTGACGCCGACCGAGGCCGCCGACATGCTGCTGGAATACCACCGCGCCTGCCGCGCGCAGCAGGAACACCTGAACACGCGCCTGCAGGAACTGCGCGGCATGCGGCGCGGCAACGTCCATCTGATGATCAGCGAAGGCTTCATCGACAGCCTGATGGAGCACGTGGTCGGGCCGTTCTGCATCGAACACCCGCGCATCAACGTCAGCGTCAACGTCGGCTCGGTCAACGAGGTGGTCGAGGCGGTGGCCACGGATGCCGCGCACATCGGCCTGGCCTACAACCCGCCGGTCGATCCGCGGCTGCGCTGCCGCGCCAGCCGCAAGCATCCGGTCTGCCTGCTGGCGGTGCCCGGCCATGCGCTGGCGCGTCATCGCGCCCCGCTCACCATTGCCGACATCCTGCCGTATCCGTTCGCGCTGATGTCCGCGCCTTACGGGTTGCGCCAGGCGGTCGACCTGCTGGAGTTCACCGAACGCATCCACCTGACGCCGAGCCTGACCACCAATTCGCTGCGGGTGCTCAAGCAGTACGCCATCAGCGGCGCCGGGGTGACGCTGATGCCGAACCTGGGCGTGCACCACGAATTGGCCAGCGGCGAACTGGTGGCGCTGCCGATCGCGCATCCGATCCTGAGCGCGCCCGAATGCCAGATGCTGCTGCGCCTGGGGCGGCCGCTGTCATCGGCCGCCAACGAAGTGGTGCGCCGCATCGAGCAGCGCCTGCCGGCATTCTCGGCGCTGTAATGGCGGCATGTGTGCCGAGGGTAGGGGGGCAATGCCCGGCCGGGGCTGTGGGTGGATTTCGTTACGGATGGCGGAGCGTGAATATTGAAAGTTCCAGTATTCATGCGCTTTTTCAGCCATTTTTCTGCTGTAGGTCAATAAACAAGCCATTCTTCTAGTGAAATCTCCATGCAATGGGCTTTTCAGGGCGATGTCAGCTACAATGGCGGCACTTTCGGAGGTTTCTATGTCGGTAATATCCGATATCAAAATACGCCCCCTGGAGCGCGGCGACCTGCACTTCGTCCACAAGATCAACAATAACGACGTCATCATGCGTTATTGGTTCGAAGAGCCTTACGAGGCCTACGACGAACTGGTTGCCCTCTATGACCGCCACTTGCACGACCAGAACGAGCGGCGCTTCATCATCGAGCACGACACCGGCCAGCCGGCCGGCCTGGTGGAACTGGTAGAAATCGACTACATCCACCGCCGCGCCGAATTCCAGATCATCATCGCGCCCAGCTACCAGGGCCGCGGCTACGCCAAGGCCGCCACCCGCATCGCGGTGGGCTACGCCTTCCGCGTGCTGAACCTGCACAAGGTCTACCTGGTGGTGGACAAGGACAACAGCGCCGCCGTGCACATCTACGAGCGCTGCGGCTTCCAGATCGAAGGGCTGCTCAAGGAAGAGTTCTTTTCCAACGGCGCCTACCGCGACGCCTACCGCATGGCGCTGCTGCAGCACGATCACCTGCGCGAAGTCGGCCCGGGAGCGCCGGACGCGCCGGTGCTGCGCGACTGGCCGCAGGAAGAGCAGACCGGCTGACGCGCGGCGCATTCGGCGTTGCATCCCCGCATGATCGAGGCGGCCGTGCCCGCCTTCCCGGGCAGCGCGCCTTGAACGATCGGACGGCGCGAAAGCGCGACGCCGCGCCGATGTGGAAAAACGCCCCGGCAGGAGATTCCCGCCGGGGCGTTTTGCATCAGGGCGGCGCTTCAGTTCGCCGCCGGGGCGGCCCGCAGCAGCCGCAAGCCGTTGGCCACCACCAGCAGGCTGGCGCCGACGTCGGCGAACACCGCCATCCACAGCGTGGCGTTGCCGGTCATCGCCAGCGCCAGGAACACCACCTTGATGCCGAGCGCCAGCGCGATGTTCTGCACCAGCACGCGGTGGGTGGCGCGCGACAGGCGCAGGAAGGTGCCGATCTTGCGCAGGTCGTCGTCCATCAGCGCCACGTCGGCCGTTTCGATGGCGGTGCCGGTGCCGGCCGCGCCCATGGCGAAGCCGATATCGGCGCGGGCCAGGGCCGGGGCGTCGTTGATGCCGTCGCCGACCATGCCGACCTTGCCGGCGGGCGCCAGCTTGCTTTCGATGGCGGCCAGCTTGTCCTCCGGCAGCTGGTCGCCGCGCGCTTCGTCGATGCCGACCTGGCGCGCGATGGCTTGCGCGGTGGGCGTGTTGTCGCCCGTCAGCATCAGGGTGCGCACGCCCAGCGCGTGCAGGTCGGCGATGGCGGCCGCGCTGGTGGGCTTGACCGTGTCGGCCACCGCCGCCAGCGCCAGCACGCGCTGGCCATCGCTGAGCGCGATAGCGCTCTTGCCCTGCTGTTCCAGTTCGTCGAAGCGGGCTTCCAGCTTTTCGTCCGACACGCCCAGCTCGCGCATCAGGCGGCGGTTGCCCAACTGGAACAGCACGCCGTCCACCTTGCCGCTGACGCCGCGGCCGGGCAGGGCGGTGAAGTCGTCCACTTCCAGCAGGGCCTGGCCGGCGTCGCGCGCGGCGTTGGCCACGGCCAGCGACACCGGGTGGTCGGAGCGGGCCGCCAGGCTGGCGGCGACCTGCGCCGCGGGCTGGCGCGCCAGGTCGGAGACGTCCCAGTCCTGCAGGTCGGTCTGCACCGGCTTGCCGTGGGTCAGCGTGCCGGTCTTGTCCAGCGCCAGCCACTTCAGGTTGCGGCCCTCCTCCAGGTACACGCCGCCCTTGACCAGGATGCCGCGGCGCGAGGCCGCCGTCAGGCCACTGACGATGCTGACCGGCGTGGAGATCACCAGGGCGCAGGGGCAGGCGATGATCAGCAGCGCCAGCGCGCGGTAGATCGCGTCGAACCAGGGTTGGTCCCACAGCAGCGGCGGCACGACGGCCACCAGCAGCGCCACGCCGACCACGGCGGGCGTGTAGATGCGCGAGAAACGGTCGATGAAGCGCTGGGTCGGCGCGCGCGCGCCCTGGGCCTGTTCGACCGCGTGGATGATGCGCGCCAGCGTGGTGTTGCCGGCGGCGGCGGTGACGCGGTAGTCGAACGAGCCGGCCGTGTTGACGGTGGCCGCGTAGACCTGGTCGCCCTCGGCCTTTTCCACCGGCAGGCTTTCGCCGGTGATGGGGGACTGGTCCACCGCCGAACGGCCGCTGACGATGATGCCGTCGGCGGCGATGCGTTCGCCCGGTCGCACCCGCACCACATCGTCGATCTGCAATTGTGCCGCCGGCACCTGTTTCCAGGCGCCGTTGGCCTGGCGCACGGTGGCGGTTTCGGGCGCCAGGTCGAGCAGGCCGCGGATGGCGTTGCGGGCGCGGTCCAGCGAACGGGCCTCGATCAGTTCGGCCACATTGAACAGGAACATCACCATGGCCGCTTCCGGCCACTGGCCGATCAGCACCGCGCCGGTGACGGCGATGCTCATCAGCGCGTTGATGTTCAGGTTGCCGTTGCGCACGGCGATCCAGCCCTTGCGGTAGGTGCTGATGCCGCAGGCCAGGATGGCGGCCACCGCCAGCGCGGCGGTGACGCCCCAGTGCATGCCGGCGAAGTGCGATGCTTCGGACAGCGCGGCGAGCACGCCGGCGCCGCCGATGGCCCACCAGTTCACGGGCGCGGCGGCCGGGGCGGGCGTGCGCGGCGCGTCGTCGGCCAAAGGCTCGGGTGTCATGCCCAGCGACTTGATGGCCGCCGTGATGCGGTCCAGCGCGCCTTCGGCGTGCACCACGGTCAGGATGCGTTGCATCAGGTTGAAGTCCAGCGCGTGCACGCCGGCGACGCCGTCGAGCTTTTTGCGGATCAGCGTTTCCTCGGTCGGGCAGTCCATCTGGCCGATGCGCAGGCGCGCCAGCAACTGGCCCGGGCCGGCCTGCAGCGCGGCCGCGCCGCCCGACATGCGGATGGCGCCGGCGTCGTGGCTGCAGCAGGCCGTGGCGGCGTGGCCATGCCCATGGTCGTGCGCGTGGCCGTGGCCGTGGTCGTGGTCTTGACCATGGTCGTGATCGTGGCGGTGGTCGTGACCTTGACCATGGTCGTGATCGTGGCCCTGGGCCTGGCCATGGTCGTGGCCGCAGCCCGGGCCGGCGCGCTTGGCGGCGGGCGCGTGTCCACCGCAGCAGGCGCCGGCGGTGGCGGAGTGTTCGGGGTGTCGGGTCGATGCTGAAGACATTCTCGTTGCCTTTTCGTAAGCCATTGACCGCATTGCACACCTTGGAGTTACTATAGGGTCAACCCCCTAAATCCATCGGATGCGTCCGGGAGGCACGATGCGTATCGGCGAATTGGCCACGGCGGCCGGCACCACGGTCGAAACCGTCAGGTATTATGAGAAGGAAGGGCTGCTGCCCGCCCCGGAACGGGGACTGAACAACTACCGCAGCTACGGCCAGCCCCACCTGGAGCGCCTGCGGCTGATCCGCAACTGCCGCGCGCTGGACATGACCCAGGACGAGATCCGCGCGATCCTGTCGCTGGCCGACAATCACCAGGCAGGATGCGGCCCCATCAATGAACTGTTCGACGAACACATTTCCCACGTGGACGAGCGCATCGCCGAGCTGACCCAGTTGAAGACGCAATTGACCGATCTGCGCCAGCGCTGCCTGTCGGCGCGGCCCGATACGGAAGACTGCGGCATCCTGCATGGCCTGTCGGAAATGCAGGTCGAGGAACGCCAGGAGCGCCATACCCACCTGGGTTGAACGTCCTAGTCGCCATGCGCCGGGCAGGGGGATAGCCGTCCCCGGCGCGGCCATGGCGTAATATGAGAACCCTTCTCTTTCCCATTTGGGAAACCGCCAGAATTCCGTAACTTGTGCCTGCCTCCATGACCCAGACCGCCACCGCCACGCCCCTGCACGCCATCACCTCGCGCCGTTCCGTCAAGTTCCTGCGGGCGCCGGCGCCCAAGCCCGACGAACTCGAACAGATCCTGCAGGCCGCCATGTCGGCCCCCGACCACGGCGCGCTGCGTCCCTGGCGTTTCGTGGTGATCAAAGGCGAGGCCATCGGCAAGCTGGCCGACGTGGCGCTGGAAGCCGTCAAGCGCAGCGGCGACCCGCGCATGACGCCGGAAAAGGAAAAGTCGGTGCGCGAGTGGATGGCCGGCGTGCCGCTGTTCGTCGCCGTGGCGCAGAAGATCGCCCACGACAACACCAAGATCCCCGAGGCCGAGCAACTGCTGGCCACTGGCTGCGCCACCATGAACATCCTGAATGCCGCCCACATGCTGGGCTATGGCGCGTTCTGGAGCACCGGCATCGGCACCTACGTCGAAGACGTGCAGGCGGCGCTGGGCCTGGATTCGCTCGACTACCGCTTCCTCGGCTTCCTGGCGATCGGCACCCCGGCGTGCGCGGTGCCGCCGGCCAACCGCCCGGACTACCGCGAGTTCGTCACCGAGTGGACCGGTCCGGCCTGAGGCGCGTCGTGGTTCGATAAAAAACCGGCCGCTGGCCGGTTTTTTCGTGTTGCGAGCGGCGTGGCCTACCGTTGCGACGCGATGGGCCGGAAGGCCGCGCGCACCAGTTTCTCCAGGCCCCAGCCCACGAAATAGAAGAGGGCCAGCGTGGGCAGCCCGATCAGCAGGTAGCCGCCGGTCCACGACAGGTCGCCCAGCAGCCGGTCCAGGTTCAGGTCGTGCAGCAGCGCAAGCTGCAAGGCCAAGGGCAGTTGCAGCAGAATGAAGCGGCCCTTGTCGTCGCCGTCGGCCGACAGCGCGCCGGCGATGCAAAGGATGACGACGGCGAGGTAAAGCGCGGCAAACACGATGCCGGTCCAGCTGAACCATTTCGAGGCGGTCAATCGAGGCACGTCGGTTTCCTGGGAAATCGGAAGGTGCAAGTATAGAGGTCGCCCAGGCGCAGGCCGTCGACCCCGGTCGGCGTTGCTCGCCGTCCGGCTTCACGGAGCAGGCTTGCGCAGCCATCAATAAATGACAATAATTCTTATTGTTGATTAGCCCGCCCTCCCATTCCCTCCATGTCCCATCCTGCGCAGCCGACGCCGCACACCGCCGCCCAGCTGTACGAGGCCCATCATCCGTGGTTGCTGGAATGGCTGCGTCGCCGGCTGGGTTGCCGCCATGATGCCGCCGACCTGGCGCACGACACTTTCGTGCGGGTACTGGCCGGCCGCCCGACCGAGCCGATCCACGAACCCCGCGCGTTCCTGACCACGCTGGCGCAACGCACGCTGTACACGTTCTGGCGCCGCCGCGAACTCGAGCGCGCCTATCTTGACAGCCTCGAGGCCCTGCCGCGTGCCAGCGTTCCCAGCGAAGAGCAGCGCGCCTTGGTGGTCGAGGCCCTGATGCAGATCGACCGGGCCTTGCAGCGCCTGCCGGCGCGCGTCCGGCAGATCTTTCTCCTGAGCCAGTTGCATGAGCTGACCTATCCGCAGATCGCCGAACGCCTTGGCGTATCCGCCATCACCGTCCGCCGCGGCATGAAGCAGGCCATCACGCTGTGCGTGGCGGCGCGCCTGGCCGCATGAGCGTGCCCGCGCTGCCGGCCGTCGTCGAGGCTGCGGTCGACTGGATGGTGCTGCTGTCGTCGGGCGAGGCGGCCGAGGCCGATCGCGTCCGCTTCGAGGCCTGGCTCCAGGCCGATCCCCGTCACGCCGCCGCCTGGCAGACGGTTGCCGGCGCCGTCAAAACCACTTTTGCACCGCTGGGCGACGGCGCCTCGATCCAGGCCGCGGGCGCGGCGCTGCTGGCGCCGGTCTCGCGTCGCCGCGCGCTGCGCAATGCCCTGCTGCTGGCGCTGGCGGCCGGCGGACTCGCTGCCCTGGTCGACCGCCAGACGCCGTTGCGGACCCTGGCCGCCGACCTGCGCACCGGGACGGGCGAACGCCATACCTATCCGCTGCCGGACGGCAGCGAGGTCACGCTGAACGCGCGTTCGGCCGTCGACCTGGCGTTCGGCGGCCGCGCCCGCGTGCTGCGGCTGCGCGCGGGCGCGGTGTACGTGCGGGTCGCGGCCGACGCCGCGCGGCCCTTCATCGTCGCCAGTCCCGATGGCGAGGTGCAGGCGCTGGGCACGGTGTTCGGCGTGGCGCGCGACGAGCAGGGCAGCGTCGCCTGTGTGATCGAGCACAGCGTCGAAGTCCGCGCGGCGGGCCAGCGGCGCGTCCTGGCGGCGGGAGAGGGCGCGCGCTTCGGGGCGGATGGCATCGGCGCGTCGGATGCCGCGCTGGCCGAAACCGCGGCCTGGCACGACGGCATGCTGGTGGTGCGCGACCAGCCGCTGGGCGCGGTGGTGGCGGCGTTGCGGCCCTACCGGCGCGGCTTCCTGCGCATTTCACCCGAGGCCGCGCGGTTGCGGGTGCTGGGCGCCTTTCCGCTGGACGATACCGATCGGGTACTGGAATCCCTGCGCCAGACCCTGCCGATCGAGGTCGGCGGGCTGGGCGGCTGGCTGGTCAGCATCGACCTGCGCGCCGATGCCGCCGAAAAAAAATGATCGCTTGCGGCGGGCTCGCTGGACATACCTCCTGAAGCACCCCCTTGTCGCAGGAGATTCCATGTTCCCCGTTCGTCCCGCGCCGCAGCTGGCGGCCGCGTTCCTCATTGCCCTGGCCGCGCCGGCCGCTATCGCCCAGGCGCAGGCGGGCGCCCAATCGGGCGCGTCCCTGGCGCAGCGCTACGATCTGCCCGCCGCGCCGCTGGCCGAGACCCTGACCCGCATCGCGCGCCAGAGCGGCCGCGCGGTGTCGGTCGATCCGGCGCTGGTGGCGGGCCGCCAGGCGCCAGCCGTGGCCGGCACCTACACGACCGAGCAGGCCTTGCGCCAGGCGCTGGCGGGCAGCGGCCTGGAATTGCGCATCACCGCCAACGGCACCTTCAGCGCGCGGCCCCTGCCGCAGACGGGCGGGGCGGCCCTGCTGGAGCCGGTGCGCGTGACCGGCGCGGCGGAATCGGCCACAGGCCCGTTGCATGGCTACGCCGCCCATGTCAGCGCCACCGGCACCAAGACCGATACGCCCATCATCGAGACGCCGCAGTCGATCACGGTGGTCGGCACCGAGGAAATCGAGACGCTCAAGGCGCAGAGCCTGCAGGACGCGTTGGGCTACGTGGCGGGCGTGAGCCGCGCCGAGGGCCAGGACCGCACGTCCGACAGCCTGTTCCTGCGCGGCTTTCGCGGCACCCAGGGCAGCTACTATCGCGATGGCACGCTGTACACCGTGAACATCTACAACGGACGGCAGGAACTGTACGGGCTGGAACGGGTCGAGTTCCTCAAGGGCGCGGCCTCGGTGCTCTACGGCGCGGCGCCGCCGGGGGGCGTCATCAATACGGTCAGCAAGCGTCCCACCACCGAGCCGTTGCATGAACTGAATGTCGAGGCGGGCAACTTCCGCCGCAAGCAGATCTCCGGCGACTTCGGCGGCGCGCTCGATGACGAGGGAAAATGGTCGTACCGCCTGACCGCCCTGAAGCGCGACAGCGATACCTTCATCGATCACGTGCCGGACGATCGGACCTACGTGGCCCCGGCCCTCAAGTGGCAACCCAGCGACGCCACTTCGCTGACCCTGCTGGCGGAGTACCAGGAGGACCGCACGGTCTACGTCTACGGCCTGCCTGGCCAGGGCACGGTGCTGCCCAATCCCAATGGCAGGATTCCGCGCAATCGCTTCACGGGCGAACCGGGCTTCGACAAGTTCATCATGAAGCGCTATTCGATCGGCTACCTGTTCGAACACGCGTTCACGGACCAGTTCAAGCTGCGCAACAGCGTGCGCTACTTCCACGCGGACAGCACTTATTTCTCCACCGACATCTGGCAGTTGCAGGCCGACCAGCGCCACACCGCCGATCGCGGCGCGATGCCGCGCTGGGACCGGTCTTCGGCGGTTGTGGCCGATACATCGCTGCAGTACGGCGCCACCACCGGCCCGCTGCGCCACACGCTGCTGGCGGGCCTGGACTACTCGCTGCCCAGGCACGAGACCGAGCGCTACCTGCGCGGCAACACCAACATCGATCTCTATGACCCCGTCTATGGCGTCCCGCTGGGACCGGCTACGCCGTTCCCGTGGTCGTCCTCGAAAACCGACATGAAGCGCCTGGGGGTCTACCTGCAGGATCAGGTCAAGATCGCCGATAAGTGGGTGCTGCTGCTGGGCGGCCGGCACGATTGGGTCACGGTCAACGAACGCAATTTCTTCACCGGCGAAAAGATCGCGGACAACGAAAAGAGCCAGGCCTTCACCGGCCGCGCCGGCGTCGTCTATCTGGCCGACAACGGCCTGGCGCCGTTCCTGAGCTACAGCGAATCGTTCGAGCCGACCAGCGGCCAGGATCGCCAGGGCAGCCGCTTCAAGCCCACCACCGGCGAGCAGTACGAAGCCGGGCTGCGTTACCAGCCGGCCGGGTCGGACACCATGCTGTCGGCGGCGGTGTACCAACTGACGCGCAAGAACGTGAACGTGGCCGACCCGTTCGATACCAACTACGAAATCCAGGCCGGCCAGGCGCGCACCCGCGGGCTGGAGCTGGAGGCGCGCACCCGCGTCGGCCGCCATGCCAACCTGATCGCCGCCTATGCCTACACCGATGCGCGCACCCTCAAGGCCAGCCCGCTGCAACCGGACGAGGTCGGCAAGCGCCTGAACTCGGTGCCGTTCAACCAGTTCTCGGTCTGGGGCGACTACGGCTTCGGCGCCTTCGGCCTGCCGGGGCTGCGGGTCGGCGCGGGGGTGCGCTACGTCGGCAGCACGCGCGGCCTGGCGCACGGCACGGCGGTCGAGGTACCGTCCTTCACGCTGTTCGATGCCATGGTGAGTTACACCACCGGGCCGTGGAAATTCGCGCTCAACGCCACCAACCTGGCCGACAAGACCTACATCGGCAGTTGCACCTACGGTTGCTTCTACGGCGAGCCGCGGCGGGTGATCGGCACGGCGACCTACCGCTGGTAAAACCGGACGGGCAGGAGGGGGAAAACCTCCCGCCGCGCGCGCCGGCCGGCCCTGGGCCTGTGCGGCGAGCGAGGCCTGGCGCGGCCCCTGTCTCGGGGCCGCGCCCTGTGCTACTCTGGCTCCCGGCCGTGCATGTTTATCCCTTTGCACAGGCCGACGATGGCAATGTCCGAGGTCACCCCCCTGGGCAGTGTCTTGGTAAGAAGAATGCGCATGACACGATCAAGCGTGGAGACAATTCATGAGCCAATATGGGCCGCTGAAGTTGCACGTCCCCGAGCCTACCGGGCGTCCGGGTTGCAAGACCGACTTTTCCTACCTGCGCCTGTCGCCGCCCGGCGAGGTGCCCAAACCCCCCATTGATGTCGCCGCGATCGACACCGGCAGCCTGGCCTACAGCCTGGTGCGGGTCATCGACGACGACGGCCGCGCCGTCGGCCCGTGGGCGCCGGAGATCAGCGACGAGCTGTTGCGCCGAGGCATGCGCACCATGCTCAAGACGCGCATCTTCGACGGCCGCATGCTGACCGCCCAGCGCAAGAAGAAGATCTCCTTCTACATGCAGAGCCTGGGCGAAGAGGCCATCGGCTCGGCCCACGCGCTGGCGCTGGAGCAGGGCGACATGTGTTTCCCGACCTACCGCCAGCAGAGCATCCTGCTGGCGCGCGACGTGTCGCTGGTGACCATGATGTGCCAGCTCATGTCCAACGAGCGCGACCCGCTCAAGGGGCGCCAGCTGCCGGTCATGTATTCCGACCGCGAGAACGGCTTCTTCACCATCTCGGGCAACCTGGCCACGCAGTTCATCCAGGCGGTGGGCTGGGGCATGGCCTCGGCCATCAAGGGCGACACGCGTATCGCATCGGGCTGGATCGGCGACGGCGCCACCGCCGAGGCGGACTTCCATACCGCGCTGACCTTCGCGCACGTGTACCGCGCGCCGGTGATCCTGAACGTGGTCAACAACCAGTGGGCCATCTCGACCTTCCAGGCCATCGCCGGGGGCGAGGGCGCCACCTTCGCCGGCCGCGGCGTGGGCTGCGGCATCGCCTCGCTGCGGGTCGACGGCAACGATTTCCTGGCGGTCTACGCCGCCTCGCGCTGGGCCGCCGAGCGCGCGCGCAGCAACCTCGGCCCCACCCTGATCGAATGGGTGACCTACCGCGCGGGCCCGCACTCCACCTCTGACGACCCCTCCAAGTACCGCCCCGGCGACGACTGGAGCCACTTCCCGCTGGGCGACCCGATCGAGCGCTTCAAGAAGCACCTGATCCTGCGCGGCATCTGGTCCGAGGCCGAGCACGACGCGGTGCGCGCCGAGCTCGACGCCGAGATCCAGGCGGCGCAGAAGGAAGCGGAAAGCTACGGCACCCTGGTGGACGGCCACGTCCCCAGCGCCGCCAGCATCTTTGAAGACGTCTACAAGGACATGCCGGAGCACCTGCGCCGGCAACGTCAGCAGCTCGGAGTGTGAGTCATGGCTATCGATAACAATGCTGGTCCGGCGTCCGCGCCGATGACCATGATCCAGGCTTTGCGCTCGGCCATGGATGTGATGCTGGAGCGCGACGGCAACGTGGTGGTGTTCGGCCAGGACGTGGGCTATTTCGGCGGCGTGTTCCGCTGCACCGAGGGCCTGCAGGCCAAGTACGGCAGCTCGCGCGTGTTCGACACGCCGATCTCCGAAGGCGGCATCGTCGGCGTGGCGGTGGGCATGGGCGCCTACGGCCTGCGGCCGGTGTGCGAGATCCAGTTCGCCGACTATTTCTATCCGGCCTCCGACCAGATCGTGTCGGAAGCGGCGCGCCTGCGCTACCGCTCGGTGGGCGAATTCATCGCGCCCATGACCATCCGCATGCCTTGCGGCGGCGGCATCTACGGCGGCCAGACCCACAGCCAGAGCCCCGAGGCGATGTTCACCCAAGTGTGCGGGCTGCGCACGGTGATGCCGTCCAACCCCTACGACGCCAAGGGCCTGCTGATCGCGTCCATCGAGAACGACGATCCGGTCATCTTCCTGGAGCCTAAACGCCTGTACAACGGTCCGTTCGACGGCCACCACGACCGTCCCGTGACGCCGTGGACCGGACGCCCGGGCAGCGTGGTGCCGACCGGCTACTACACCGTGCCGCTGGACACCGCCGCCATCGTGCGGCCCGGCAACGCGCTGACGGTGCTGACCTACGGCACCACGGTGCACGTGTCGCTGACCGCGGCCGAGGAAACCGGCATCGACGCCGAGGTCATCGACCTGCGCAGCCTGTGGCCGCTGGATCTGGAGACCATCGTCAACTCGGTCAGGAAGACCGGCCGCTGCGTCGTGGTGCATGAAGCCACGCGCACCTGCGGCTATGGCGCCGAGCTGATCGCGCTGGTGCAAGAACACTGCTTCCATCACCTCGAAGCGCCCGTCGAGCGCGTGACCGGTTGGGACACTCCGTATCCGCACGCGCAGGAATGGGCGTATTTCCCCGGCCCGCGCCGGGTCGGCGAAGCGTTCAAGCGCGCGATGGAGGTGTGAGATGGGTATTCATGTCATCAAGATGCCCGACATCGGCGAAGGCATTGCCGAGGTCGAACTGGTGGGCTGGCACGTCAAGGTGGGCGACACGGTCGCCGAGGACCAGCCGCTGGCCGACGTCATGACCGACAAGGCCACGGTCGAGATCCCGTCGCCCGTGGTCGGTCGCGTGGTCGCGCTGGGCGGGGAAGTCGGCCAGGTGATGGCCGTGGGCGGCGAATTGATCCGCCTGGAAGTGGAAGGCGAAGGCAACGTCAAGGGTGACGTGGCGGCGCAGAAACCGCAGGCCGCGCCCGCGCCGGCGGCAAGCGCGCCGGCCGCCGCGCCGACGCCGGCCAAGGCCGACAAGACCCCGGCCGGCGGCGTTGCCGGCCAGATCGCCGCGTCGCTGCAACCTGCCGCCGCCGCGCCGCAAGCGCCATCCGCGCCGCCCAGCCGTCCGGCCGCCGCGCGCCAGTCCCCCGCCGCGGCCCGCCAACCCGGCGAGAAGCCGCTGGCCTCGCCGGCGGTGCGCAAGCGCGCCTGGGACCTGGGCATCGAGCTGCGCTACGTGCACGGCAGCGGCCCGGCCGGCCGCGTCATGCACGAGGACCTGGACGCCTATCTGCAAGGGCAGGGCGCGGTCACCGCCGCGCGCGGCCCGGCCTACGCCGAGCGCAACGACGAAGAGCAGGTGCCGGTGATCGGCCTGCGCCGCAAGATCGCGCAGAAGATGGCCGAGTCCAAGCGCCGCATTCCGCACTTCAGCTACGTGGAGGAAATCGACGTCACCGAGCTCGAGGACCTGCGCGCCAGCCTGAACGCGAAGTTCGGCGAGTCGCGCGGCAAGCTGACGCTGCTGCCGCTGCTGGCGCGCGCCATGGTGATCGCCCTGCGCGACTTCCCGCAGATCAACGCCCGCTATGACGACGAGGCCGGCCAGGTGACGCGCTATGGCGCGGTGCACATCGGCATCGCCACGCAGAGCGACGGCGGCCTGATGGTGCCGGTGATGCGCCACGCCGAAACCCGCGACCTGTGGTCGATGGCGGCCGAGATCGGCCGGCTGGCGCAGGCGGTGCGCGCCGGCAGCGCCGGACGCGACGAGCTGTCCGGCTCGACCATCACCATCACCAGCCTGGGGCCGCTGGGCGGCATCGTCACCACGCCGGTCATCAACCATCCCGAGGTCGGCATCGTGGGCGTGAACCGCATCGTCGAGCGGCCGGCCTTCCGCAATGGCGCCGTGGTGGCGCGCAAACTGATGAACCTGTCGTCCTCGTTCGACCACCGCGTGGTCGACGGCATGGACGCGGCCCGCTTCATCCAGGCCGTGCGCGCGCTGCTGGAACAACCCGCGCTGCTTTTCGTGGAGTAAGCATGAGCCAGACTACCAAGACGACAACCCTGCTGGTGATCGGCGGCGGGCCTGGCGGCTACGTGGCCGCGATCCGCGCCGGGCAACTGGGCGTGCCCACCATCCTGGTCGAGGGCGACCGGCTGGGCGGCACCTGCCTGAACATCGGCTGCATTCCATCCAAGGCGCTGATCCACGCGGCCGAGGAATTCGACAAGGCGCGGCACTACGCCGGCCAGTCGGCGCTGGGCATCTCGGTGTCGGCGCCCGCCATCGACATTGGCCGCACCGTGGCCTGGAAGGACGGCATCGTCGGCAAGCTGACCGGCGGCGTCGGCGCGCTGCTCAAGAAGAACGGCGTGCAGGTGGTGCAGGGCTGGGCCAGCCTGCTGGACGGCAAGACCGTCGAGGTCGAGAGCGCCGACGGCAGCCGCCAGCGCATCCAGTGCGAGCACCTGCTGCTGGCGGCCGGCTCCGAGCCGACGCCGCTGCCGTCGGTGCCGTTCGGCGGCATGGTGGTGTCCTCGACCGAGGCGCTGTCGCCGGCCGACATCCCGAAGAAGCTGGTGGTGGTGGGCGGCGGCTACATCGGCCTGGAACTGGGCACGGTGTACCGCAAGCTGGGCGCCGAGGTGGCCGTGGTCGAGGCGCAGGACCGCATCCTGCCGACCTATGACGCCGAGCTGACCAAGCCCGTGGCCGCCGCGCTGGCCAGGCTGGGCGTCGAGCTGCACCTGGGCCGCAAGGTGCTGGGGCTGAATGGCGCCGGCACGGCGGTGCGGATCCAGGACGCCAGCGGCGCCGAGACCGCGCTGCCCGCCGACCGGGTGCTGATCGCCGTTGGCCGGCGTCCGCGCACGCAGGGCTGGGGCCTGGAAAACCTGCAACTGGACCGCAAGGGCAACGCGCTGCGCATCGACGACCAGTGCCGCACTTCCATGCGCGACGTCTGGGCCATCGGCGACATCGCCGGCGAACCGATGCTGGCGCACCGCGCCATGGCGCAGGGCGAGATGGTGGCCGAGCTGGTGGCGGGCAAACGCCGCCACTTCCAGCCGGCCGCGATCCCGGCCGTGTGCTTCACCGATCCCGAAGTCGTGGTGGCCGGCCTGTCGCCGGCCGAGGCCGAGGCGGCCGGGCTGGACTGCCTGGCGGCGTCGTTCCCGTTCGCCGCCAACGGCCGCGCCATGACGCTGGAATCCACCGACGGTTTCGTGCGGGTGGTGGCGCGCCGCGACAACCACCTGATCGTGGGTTGGCAGGCGGTGGGGCGCGGGGTGTCGGAACTGTCCGCAGCGTTCGGCCAGTCGCTCGAAATGGGCGCGACGCTGGAGGACGTGGCGGGCACGATCCACGCCCATCCGACCCTGGGCGAAGCGGTGCAGGAAGCCGCGCTCAAGGCGCTGGGGCACGCGCTGCACATCTAGAAGCTGTCGTGGTGTATCCGAAGCCGTGGTGGTGGGCATCCTGCCCGCCGCCGCGGCTTTTTCCTGTGTGGGCCCGGTTGCCGGACGGCATGGGTTGCCCGTGATGCGCGCAGGACACGCGGCGCGGCACGCGCGTTCAAGGCAACAGGCCTTGAACGCCCGCGTTCGTGCTCGCTAGCGGCGCGGGTCGATGTAGGGCCGCGCCTGCAGGATGATGATCTTGTCGCCGACCACCGCCCATTCGATGTCCTGGTCGACCTTGCCCAGGCGCTGCTTGACCTGCCGGCCCACGGCCGCCAGCCGCGCCACCAGCGCGTCGTTCAGCACCTGGCGCGCGTCCGGCGCGATCGGCACTTCGCGCACGCCGCCGCCGGCGTCCGCCACCAATTGCGTGTCCTCGGCCGAGCGGCTCAGCACTTGCACCGCCTTGGACCAGCTCGAATACATCACTTGCTCGGCCTGGCGCTTGCCTTCCACCACCTTGATGCCCAGGCCGCGCTTGGCCGAGATGTAGGTCACGTAGCGGCGGCTGGCGTCGAACGGATCGCGCGTGATCATGACGCCGGAGCTGTCGGACGGCGCCGCCAGCTGCACCAGCACGGCCATCACCACCGCGTCCTGGGGAATCCCGGCCGCGCGCCGCGCTTCGTAGGCGTCGAAGTTGTAGACCGAGGCCCATACCGTCTGCACCGCCTTGGCCAGCGCGTCGGGCTGGGTGACGTTGGGCACGGTGGTGTACAGCCCGGCGCCGCTGAAGCCGGGCAGGTCCTCGGAATTGGACGAGCTGCGCACGAACACGCCCGCGCCCTTCAGGCGCGATTGCCACAGCGCGCGCCAGGATTCGGCCTGCGCCGGGTCGACGGCGGCTTGCATGATGTCCTGGCGCAGGGCGGCCAGTTCCTTGCGCCGCACCTCGGCGTCGGCGATGAAGTCCGGGCGCTGTTCCAGCGCGGCCATGCGCTGCGCCACATTCAGCCGCTTCATGAACGCGGCGTACTGGGCGAACGGGATGCAGAAGCCGTCGGGCACGCTGGCGGCCGGCGGCAATGCGGACCGGAGCGCGCCCAGGTTGGCGGCCTTGACGCCGCAATGGCGGCTGTCGCGCACGGCCAGGGCATCCAGCGGCTTGAGCGCCTGCACGCTAAGGTCGGGCTTGGGCAGTTGCGCGCGCGGCTTGGGCGGCGTGGCCGGCGATTGGCTGGCGGGCTTGTCGCTGGGCCGCACGTGGTAGTCGTTGCCGCTGACGGTCAAGGTGACCCATTGGCCGTCGTACTGGCGCAGCGCGGTGGTGGCGTCGCGCACGTAGGCGTTGGGAATGCCCCAGCCCTTGGCCAGCAGGTTGACGTGCGACAGCAGCGTGGACGGCCGCTGCGTGATCAGGCCGGCCACGGGCGGGATGGCGATCGGCACTTCGTCCAGCACCACGATGTCGTCGCGCTTGAGGTCGGGCGAGGCCTCGATCGAGGCCACGATGCGCAGCCGGCCCTGCGCGCTGCCGGGATTCAGCGGCAGGAAGGCCTGTTCGCGCAGCAGCGCTTCCTGGGTCACGAAGGTCAGGCCGGCCGTGGTGGCGGCCTGTTCGTGCAGGGTCGAGTTGGTCTTGAAGCGGACCGGGGCGTAAAAGCTCTTGGCGACCACCTCGTCGGCCAGCTTCAACAGCTCGGGGGTGAGGCGGTCGCCTTCCCAGAATTCATAGGTATATCCCGGCAGGTCACGCTGCCAGCTGAGGGTGCCGAACAGCAGGCGGCGGTTGGGGTCCTTGTACTGCGCGATCAGCACGGCCTTGTCCTTGCCGGGCAGCAGGCGCCGCTCGCGCGCGAAGGTCTCGTGCAGGCCGTAGCGCGGCGTGTCCAGGTAATGGATGCGATTGCCGCGCTGGCGGTCGATCACGAACAGTACGTGCGGGATTTCCAGCGGCGTGCCGGCGTTGTAGACCCGGGCCAGCTGGCGGAACGCGGCTTCGTTTTCGACCCGGGCCATGAAGGCCGGGCCGCCGCGTCGCGCATCCTCGGCCTTGCGCGCCGCGATCTCCTCGGGGGTGAGCGGCCGGGGGGGCTTGAGGGGTTCGATGACGTTGTTTTCGTACGGCGACGGCTTGCGCGCCGTCTGCGCCTGGGCGGCGGGAAGGGCGGCAAGCGCCAGCAGGCAGGCGGCCGTCAGGATGGCCGGACGGGACAGGGGCGACTGGAACCAAGACGCGCGCAGGGCTGGCATGGGGGAGGGGCTGAGTGGAAAAGCGCCCATCATAGCGAACCCGTCCCCGCCGCTCGTGCGAGATCGGAAACGAGGAATGACACGCCGTGACAGGTAATTTGTTCCGCTAAACGGCGCCCAATCTTCTTGGATGCCTTGCCAGGGGATACGCTCCGACAGTCCGTCATGGCAACATCTGGCGGAGACAACATTTATGTTTTCTTAGACAACTTTATTGTTTAAGCTTGTCTGCACGACGCGCGGGCCATGAAATACAGCGAATTCAAAAAATGGCTTGAGCGGCAAGGAGCGGTTTTTGTTGCGCATCGTTCCGGAAGCAGCCATTTTCGGGTCACGTTGAACGGCGCCACGACGATCTTTCCGTACCATGGCTCCAAGGAAATGGGTAAACACCTTGAACATGAAATCAAGAAGCAGCTCGGATTGAAATAATGACGGATTCAATGCGATCGACGCTCACGCCCTGTGCTCTGCACTTTTCCCCAGTTCGGTAACCGGGAGGCTTACATGCTGACCTATCCGTTCACCCTGACGCTTGATTCCAATCGCACCTGGCTCGTTCGATTTCCAGATATTCCGGAAGCGTTGACGGTTGGTGACGACGAGCAAGAGGCCGCGATCAACGCCAGGGAAGCGCTTGAGGCTGCGCTGGAAATCTACTTTGACGCGCGCCGCCCCATTCCGCTGCCGTCGCCCGTATCGGCGGGGCAGGCGTCGGTGACCTTGCCGGCACTGATCACCAGCAAGGTGTTCCTGTCCAACGAGATGATCCAGCAAGGTGTGCGCAAGGCGGAGTTGGCTCGCCGCATGGGCGTGCACATGCCGCAAGTGGATCGTCTGCTGGATGTGCGGCATGCATCCCGGATCGAGCAGGTCGAGTCGGCGTTGGAGCAGCTTGGGCGGCGCCTGGAGGTGTCGCTGGCCTGATTGCGTTCGTCACGCGAGCGTATCCACCCATGAAAAACGGCCCCGGAAATCCGGGGCCGCTTGTTTTCCCGCCAGGGAATCGCCGGCGTGTTACGCCGCCGTCTCCTGCAGCACGCGGCGGGCTTCCTCGGCCACGCGTTCGGGGGCGGTGCCGCCCACGTGCTTGCGCGCGGCGACCGAGCCTTCCAGCGTCAGCACCTGGTGCACGTCGTCGCCGATGGTCGGGTGATAGGCCTTGAGCTCATCCAGCGACAGGTCGGCCAGGTCGCAGCCGCGCTGTTCGCAGTCGCGCACGGCGTGGGCCACCACTTCGTGGGCGTCGCGGAACGGCACGCCGCGCTTGACCAGGTAGTCGGCCAGGTCGGTGGCGGTGGCGAAGCCCTGCAGCGCGGCGGCGCGCATGTTGTCGGCCTTGACCTTGATGCCGGCGGCCATGTCGGCGAAGATCGTCAGCGTGTCGCGCACGGTGTCGACGGTGTCGAACAGGCCTTCCTTGTCTTCCTGGTTGTCCTTGTTGTAGGCCAGGGGCTGGCCCTTCATCAGGGTCAGCAGGGCGACCAGGTTGCCGTTGACGCGGCCGGTCTTGCCACGCGCCAGTTCAGGCACGTCGGGGTTCTTCTTCTGCGGCATGATCGAGCTGCCGGTGCAGAAGCGGTCGGCCAGGTCGATGAAGCCGACGCGCGGGCTCATCCACAGCACCAGTTCTTCGGACAGGCGCGAGACGTGCGTCATGATCAGCGCGCCGGCGGCGCAGAACTCGATGGCGAAGTCGCGGTCGGAGACGGCGTCGAGCGAATTGCGGCAGACGCCGTCAAAGCCCAGGGTCTTGGCGACGCGTTCGCGGTCGATCGGGAACGAGGTGCCGGCCAGGGCGGCGGCGCCCAGCGGCAGGCGGTTGACGCGGCGGCGGCAGTCGGCCAGGCGCTCGGCGTCGCGGCCGAACATCTCGGCGTAGGCCAGCAGGTGGTGGCCGAACGTGACGGGCTGGGCCACCTGCAGGTGGGTGAAGCCCGGCATGATGGTGGCGGCGTTGTCCAGCGCCACCGTGGCCAGCGCGTGGCGCAGCTGGCGCAGCAGGTCGATCAGGGTGTCGATTTCGTCGCGCAGCCACAGGCGGATGTCGGTGGCCACCTGGTCGTTGCGCGAACGGCCGGTGTGCAGGCGCTTGCCGGCATCGCCGACCAGCTCGACCAGGCGCTTCTCGATGTTCAGGTGCACGTCTTCGAGGTCGAGCAGCCACTGGAAGCTGCCGGCGTCGATTTCCGACAGGATCTGGGTCATGCCGCGCTGGATGTCGGCCAGGTCCTGGGCGCCGATGATGCCCTGGGCCGCCAGCATGTCGGCGTGCGCCAGCGAACCCTGGATGTCGACGCGCGCCAGGCGCTTGTCGAAGTCCACGGACGCCGTGTAGCGTTTGACGAGTTCGGAAACCGGTTCCGAGAACCGGGCGGACCAGGCCTGCGCCTTGTTGGCGAACTGGTTTTGATCGGGGGAGGGAGTGTTTGCCATGATGGCGGGGATTATAGGGCCTGCCCCGGGCGCCTGACGAATCCGGTGCGAGGCAGGGACGCCCCGCTGTTGCGGCTGGAAACTCGCGGCGGCGCGAGTTGTCGGATAATTCAGGGTCATATCCGGCGGTCTACGGCGTTTTTTCATCGCCGAGCCGCCTCAAGATGAAAACGTCCCCACGTTGTTAGAAGAGAGCACACGACCTATGCCCATGGAATGGGAACAGCTGGCCACCGAACTCGATACCTATATGCCGCACCAGCCGTGGGCGCAAACGCTGGTCGGCATCGGCGTGCTGATCCTGACGGCGTTGTTCGTCCAGTGGGTGGTCGCGCGGGTGGTGCTGCTGCTGGCGCACCGGCTGCTGGTGGTCAGCGGCCACGAAGACTGGGACAAGGCCCTGCAGCGCCGCCGCGCCTACCAGAACCTGTGGTACGCGGTGCCGTTCGCGGTAGTGTCGGTGGGCATCGACCTGGTGCCGCACGTCGAGAAGGCCGTCACGCTGGTCGGGCGGCTGGCCCACGCCGGCGCCTGGATCTGCGTGTTCGTGGCGTTTTCCGGGGTGCTGAGCGCCTGGCAGGACACCTATTCGGCCACCACCCGGGCGCAGACGCGCTCGATCAAGGGCTATATCCAGATCAGCAAGCTGATCCTGATGGCGGTGTGCACCGTGTTGGTGCTGTCGATCCTGATCGACCGCTCGCCGCTGTGGATGATCTCCGGCCTGGGCGCGCTGTCGGCGGTGCTGCTGCTGGTGTTCAAGGACACGCTGCTGTCGCTGGTGGCCAGCACGCAGCTCACCAGCAACGACATGCTGCGCATCGGCGACTGGATCGAGATGCCGCAGTCCAACGCCGACGGCTTCGTCAAGGACATCGCCCTGCATACGGTCAAGGTGCAGAACTGGGACAACACCGTCACCACCGTGCCGACCTACAAGCTGTTCTCGGAAAGCTACCGCAACTACCGCCACATGTTCGAGTCGGGCGGCCGGCGCATCAAGCGCACCCTGCGCATCGACGCCAGCAGCGTGCGCTTTCTGACCGACGACGAGGCCCAGCGGCTGATGCGCTTCCGGCTGCTGCACGACTACCTGCGGGTCAAGACGCAGGACATCGCCCAGGCCAACCAGACCATGGGCGAGCTGGCCAGCGTGCCGGCCAACCGCCGCCGCCTGACCAACATCGGCACCTTCCGCGCCTACGGCCTGGCCTACCTGAAGCAGAACCCCGAGGTGCGCCAGGACATGGCGATGATGGTGCGCATGATGGAACCCACCGCCGACGGCATCCCGGTCGAGGTCTATTGCTTCACCGCCGTCACCGCCTGGGTCGAGTACGAGCGCATCCAGGGCGACATCTTCGATCATCTGCTGGCGATCCTGCCGGAACTGGGCCTGCGGCTGTACCAGCAGCCGTCTGGCGCGGACATCGGCGCCATGGGCAGCTACCTGCGCGAGGGCGCCGTCCAGGCCGCGATGGCTGCCGAAGGCGCGCATCACCGCGGCGATCCTGAGCGCTTGGCGCCGCCGTCCGGCGCATGACGCCGTGAGATAATCGCCCGGTAGGATTCCCAGGGCCTGCAGCAGGCCCGTTTCGTGCAGTTCCGTATCAAGGCGCCCCAGGCGATGGATCCGATGTCGAACCCGTTCTTCAACCTGTATTCCCATGGCTTCGCCCGGGTCGCCGTGGGCGTGCCCGAGTGCAAGGTCGCGGACCCGGCCTTCAACGCCGCGCAGACCATCGCGCTGGCGCAGCAGGCGGCCCAGGGCGGCGCCGTGCTGGTGGCGTTCCCCGAACTGGGCCTGTCGGCCTATACCTGCGACGACCTGTTCCACCAGAAGGCCCTCCTGGACGCCTGCGAGGCGGCGCTGGACCAGGTGGCGCGGGCCACGGCCGAGCTGGATATCGCCGTCATCGTCGGCGCGCCGCTGCGGGTGGCGCACCAGCTGTACAACTGCGCCGTGGTCATTGCCGGCGGCCGCATCCTGGGCGTGGTGCCCAAGAGTTTCCTGCCCAACTACAGCGAATTCTACGAAGCGCGCCAGTTCAGCGCGGCCGATTGCGCCGTCGCCACCGAGATCCGCCTGCTGGACCAGACGGTGCCGTTCGGCCCCGAGCTGCTGTTCCAGATGGAAAAGCTGCCGCTGTTCCAGTTCCACGTCGAGATCTGCGAAGACGTCTGGGTGCCGATTCCGCCGTCCTCGTTCGCGGCGCTGGCCGGCGCCACGGTGCTGGTGAACCTGTCGGCCTCGAACATCGTGGTCGGCAAGTCGGCCTACCGCCACCAGTTGGTGGCGCAGCAGTCGGCGCGCTGCCTGGCGGCCTACATGTACACCTCGGCTGGCCGCGGCGAGTCGTCCACCGACCTGGCCTGGGACGGCCAGGCGCTGATCTACGAAAACGGCGAGCTGCTGGGCGAGTCCGAGCGCTTTCTGAACGAGTCGCACCTGCTGTTTGCCGACGTCGACCTGGAGCGCCTGTCGCGCGAGCGCATGCACCAGACCACCTTCGGCCAGTCGGCGCGGCGCCACCGCGATGAAGTGCGCAAGTTCCGCCAGGTGCTGGTGCCGGTCGCGGCGCCGCTGGAGGACGCCGAGCTGCCGCTGGAGCGGCGCGTGCCGCGCTTTCCGTACGTGCCGGCCGACCCCCGGCGCCGCGACGAGCGCTGCAAGGAGGTCTACAACATCCAGGTGCAGGCGCTGGCGCAGAGGCTCTCGGCCAGCGGCATGTCCAAGGTGGTCATCGGCATCTCGGGTGGGCTGGATTCGACCCACGCGCTGCTGGTCTGCGCCCAGGCCATGGACACGCTGGGGCTGCCGCGCGCCAACATCCTGGCCGTGACCATGCCGGGTTTTGCCACCAGCACGCGCACCCTGCAGCAGGCGCGCCAGCTGATGGCGGTGGTGGGCTGCACGGCCTCCGAGGTCGACATCCGCCCCAGCTGCCTGCAGATGCTCAAGGACCTCGGCCATCCCTATGCCGACGGCCAGCCGGTGTACGACATCACGTTCGAGAATGTGCAGGCCGGCGAGCGCACCAACCACCTGTTCCGCATCGCCAATTTCAACAACGCCATCGTCATCGGCACGGGCGACCTGAGCGAGCTGGCGCTGGGCTGGTGCACCTATGGCGTGGGCGACCACATGTCGCATTACAGCGTCAACGCCAGCGTGCCCAAGACACTGATCACGCACCTGGTGCGCTGGGTGGCCGAATCCGGCCGCCTGGGCGAGGCGGGCGCGGCGGTGCTGCTGGACGTGCTGGGCACGGATGTCAGCCCCGAACTGGTGCCGGGCGGCGACGACGGCAAGCCGACCCAGAAGAGCGAAGACACGATCGGGCCCTACGAGCTGCAGGATTTCAACCTGTACTACACGCTGCGCTACGGTTTCGCGCCGACCAAGGTGGCGTTCCTGGCGCTGGCGGCCTGGCGCGACCGCGATGCCGGCGCCTGGCCGGAAGGCGGCCACGTGGCGCGCAACCAGTACGACCTGGCGGCCATCAAGCGCAACCTGAAGATCTTCCTGGACCGGTTCTTCCGTCTCAGCCAGTTCAAGCGCACTTGCGTGCCGAACGCGCCCAAGGTGGGCTCGGGCGGGTCGCTGTCGCCGCGTGGCGACTGGCGCGCGCCGAGCGATTCCGAGTCGGTGGTGTGGATGCGCGACGCCGACCGGATTCCCGACCAGACGCCGCCGGCCTGACCGGTCTGCGGGTTTTCCCGGCAGGCCAGGCGCCGGGCTTGGCGGGCCGGGCGCCGGTGGTATTCTCTCAATCATCGTGCCCTGGTCCGATATGTACCCCGGGGCGCCGCAACAGATCGAACAATCAGGACGACCAACGTGAAACAAGTCACCGCCATCATCAAACCCTTCAAGCTCGACGAAGTCCGCGAAGCGCTGGCCGAGGTCGGCGTCAGCGGGCTGACCGTGACCGAAGTGAAGGGGTTCGGGCGCCAGAAGGGGCATACCGAGCTTTACCGCGGGGCGGAATACGTGGTGGATTTCCTGCCGAAGATCCGCGTCGAGGTGGTGCTGCCGGATGACCAGGTCGAGGCAGCGATCGAGGCGGTGGTGAAGGCGGCCCGTACCGGCAAGATCGGGGATGGCAAGATCTTCGTGACGCCGGTGGAACAGGCCATCCGGATTCGGACGGGGGAGAGCGACGAAGAGGCGCTTTGAATTTGCGCTGGATTCGGTTTTGGGTTGGCTGTCGGGGGGATCGTTATGGTCTCCCCGAAGTTTTTTTGGCAGGTGTTGTGTTCTTGGGCCGCCCGGCGCGCTGACGCGACGGGTGCGGGCGCCAACGATTGCGGTCCGGAGCGTTCGCTCCGGACTGCCCCTTCGTCATCTTCGTTGTCGCCTGCGGCGACTGCCTTCAGATTCCCTCGGGCGCATCGACGGCGCCCGCACCCGTCACGCCAGCGCGCCGGGCTCGCACCTTTGAGAAATGAAGCGCTGCTGCGGCGGCTGCCTGCGGAGGACTTGCGGGGCCCGCCCGAGACGGCCGCGCGGGCGGCCGCCTCGGGCATACGCGGTGGCAGGCGTCGACCGGTGTCGCTTCGCGCTGGGGTAGAGAGGGGGAGTGGCTGCGGCTTTGACTGGCGGCGTCTTTGATGCGCGTTTTGCCTGATGGTTTGCGTGTTGTTCGTCGTGAATGTTTAGCGGTTGGTCGCCGCCCCTGTTGGCGTCCGTCATCGACTCTCCGAGGCCCGCGGGTGGACGCGGGCCTTTTCCTTTTGTGCGTCTAGCGGATCAGCTGGTTCATTTCCAGGATCGGCATCATCACGGCCAGCACGATCAGCAGGACGAAGCCGCCCATCAGCAGGATGAGAGCGGGTTCGAGCAGGGCGGTCATGGCCATGGCGCGGCGTTCGAGGTCGCGGGACAGGTTCTGGGCGCCGCGGTCCAGCAATTCGGGGAGCTGGCCGGTCTTTTCGCCGCTGGCGATGAGGTGGATGAGGAGCGAGGGGAAGGCTTTTTGCGCGGCCAGCGAGGCCGATAGCGAGGCGCCTTCGCGCACGCGGGCCGCGGCTTCGTCGACGGCGCCGCGCAGGACGTCGTTGCCGAGGGTGCGGCGGGCGGCTTCGAGGGCGGTGAGCAGGGCGACGCCGCTGCCGCAGAGGATGGCCAGGGTCGAGGCGAAGCGGGCGGCGTTGACGCCGAGCACGAAGCGGCCGGCCAGGGGCAGGCGCAGGACGCGGGCGTGCCAGGCGCGGCGGGCGGCGGGCACGCGCAGGGAGTAACGCCACAGCACGATGGCCAGCGCGATGACGGCGCCGGTGGCCAGGCCCCATTCGCGCACGTAGTCGGACAGCGCCAGCATGATGCGGGTCAGCAGCGGCAGCTGCTGCTTGGCGTGGTTGAAGGCGGACACCACCTGCGGCACCACGTAGCCCAGCAGGAAGACCACGATGATGACGGAGACGCAGGCGACCACGGCGGGGTAGATGAACGCCGTCATGACTTTGCTGCGCAGCGTATTGCGTTCCTCGATGTAGTCGGCCAGTTTTTCCATGACCTGCGCCAGGTCGCCGGATTCCTCGCCGGCGCCGATCAGGGCGCGGTAGATCTCGGGGAAGTCGCGCGGACGCGAGGCCAGCGCGGTGGACAGGCGATGGCCGGCGCGCACATCGTCGCGCACGCCTTCGAGCGTGGCGGCGATGTGTTTCTTCTCGGCCTGTTCGAGCGTGGCGCCGAGCGCGGCGTCCAGCGGCAGGCGGGCGGCGAGCAGGCTGGCGAGCTGGCGCGTGAGCCAGGCCAGGTCGGCGTCGGACAGGCGCGTGCGCAGGGCGGCGCCCAGGCCTTCGGCGCGCGCGGCGGGAGAGGTCGACAGGGGCAGCAGGCCGCGGCCGCGCAGCTGGTTGCGGGCGCCGCGCTCGCTGTCGGCGTCGATCGTGCCGTGCACGATTTTGCCGAGCGCGTCAGTCGCTTCGTAACGAAAGGATGGCATGGTGGGAGGTGGTTCGGGCTCCGCGCCGATCGGCGCAAAGGCCCGTAAATCAAGGCTTTGCAGCCCGTCACCTTGCCTTTGGATTATGACCGTAGTGTTGCAGTGTCACCCCGTATACTCCGACGCGCTTTCACGTTTTTTCACACGACTTCACGTCTCAGGCACATCCCGTCATGCGTCATATCGCGCAACTCAGCCTAGCGGTTTTGCTCGCGGCAAGCCAACTCGGACCCGCGGCCAACCAGGCCCATGCTCAACAGGCGGACAATCGCGTCAGCCTGAACTTCGTCGACACGGACATCCCCGCCGTGCTGCGTGCGCTGTCGTTGTTCACCAAGCGCAATTTCCTGGTGGATCCGCGCGTGAAGGGCAAGCTCACGCTGGTGTCCGACCGGCCGGTCGATAGCGGCCAGGCGCTGTCGATGCTTACCGGCGCGCTGCGGCTGCAGGGCTTTGCGATCGTCGAGGTGGACGGCGTGACGCGGGTGGTGCCGGAGGCCGATGCCAAGCTGCAGGGCAGCGCGGTGGTGGGCGATCCGCGCCCGGCGGCCACCCCGGCCGGCGCGGCCAAGGGGCCGGTGCCGGTGGCGGCGTTCGCGCGTGGCGCATCGGGCAACAGCGGCGAGATGCTGACGCGCGTATTCCCGCTGAAGTACGAGAACGCGGCCAACCTGGTGCCGGTGCTGCGCCCGATGGTGCCGCCCAACAACCCGATCAATGCGTATCCGGGCAACAACACGCTGGTGGTGACCGACTACGCCGACAACCTGGACCGCATCGCGGCGGTGATCGCCCGTATCGATGTGCCCAGTTCGATCGACACCGATGTGGTGCCGATCCGTTCGGGCATCGCGTCCGACATCGCCATCCTGGCCTCGCAGCTGCTGGATACGCAGAGCAGCGATCCGACGCAGCGCATCGCGGTGGTGGCGGACCCGCGCAGCAACAGCGTCCTGATCCGCGCGGGCAGCCCGGCGCGCACCCGGCTGGCGCGGGACCTGATCATGAAGCTGGACGCGCAGCAGAACCGCGCGGGCAACCTGCACGTGGTCTACATGCGCAACGCGCAGGCCACCCGCATCGCCGAAGTCTTGGGCGGCTTGCTGGCTGGCCAGGCCAATTCGGCGCCGGGAGCCAATCCCTCGGGCGGCGCTGGCGGCGGTCCCGGCCAGGCCGGCGGCAACCGGTCGCCCCAGGGTTCCGGCGGCAATACCGGCACCGGCCTGGGCATGTCCAGCTCGACGAATGCGTCCGGCAACGCCAAGGGCGGCCTGTCGGGCGACCAGGAGCGCATCGCGCGCGACGATTCCGGCAACCAGGCGGTGTCGTATTCCGCGGGCGGCGCCACCATCCAGGCCGATCCGGCCACCAACTCGCTGATCATTGCCGCGCCGGAGCCGCTGTACCGCAGCCTGCGCGAAGTGATCGACCAGCTCGACCAGCGCCGCGCGCAGGTGCTGGTGGAAAGCCTGATCGTCGAGGTCAGCGAGCAGGCGGCGGCCGAATTCGGCATCCAGTGGATGACCGGCGCCGGCAACATCAACAGTGGCGGCACCAGCTTCATCGGCGGCACCAACCTGGGCGGCAGCGGCCTGACGGGCACCGGCCCCACCTCGATCGACGCGCTCGGCAGCGGCCTGAGCCTGGGCGTGGTCAAGGGCACGGTGGACGTGCTGGGCAACAAGGTCATCAACCTGGGGGTGCTGGCGCGCGCGATGCAGAACACCGGCGAGGCCAACATCCTGTCCACGCCGAACCTGCTGACGCTGGACAACCAGTCCGCCAGCATCCTGGTGGGCAAGACGGTGCCGTTCGTGACCGGCCAGTACGTCACCAACGGCGGCAACAACAACAACCCGTTCCAGACCATCCAGCGCGAGGACGTCGGCCTGAAGCTGAACATCCGGCCGCAGATCTCCGAGGGCGGCGCGGTCAAGCTCGACATCTACCAGGAAGTCAGCAGCATCGACGAGAGCCGTTCGTCGGCCACCACGGGCATCGTCACCAACAAGCGCGCCATCGATACCAGCGTGCTGATCGATGACGGCCAGATCATCGTGCTGGGCGGCCTGCTCGAAGACAACGTGACGCTGACCTCCAACAACGTGCCGGGCCTGAGCTCGATTCCGGTGCTGGGTTCGCTGTTCAAGTACGACAGCCGCAAGCGCACCAAGACCAACCTGATGGTGTTCCTGCGTCCCTACGTGGTGCGCGACGCGCGCCAGAGCGCCAGCGTGACGATGGACCGCTACGACTACATGCGCCGCGCCCAGGGCGGCGCGCAGCCGGGCAATCATTGGCTGCTGCCCAACATGCAGGCGCCGATGCTGCCGCCGCCGGGCTCGGCGCCGTCGGTGTCCAACAACGTCTATGACATGCGGCCCGAGCAACTGGCCGAAACGATGCGGCGGCCGCCGCCCACCACGGTCGAGTCGTTCGCGGTGCGCCAGTATCCGGCGGCGCCCCAGACCAGCGATCCGTCGCTGCCGATCCGCGCCAACCTGCCGCTGGGCGTGAGCGTGGCGCGCGATCCCGCCTCGCTCTACGGCGAAGCCGACACCACCAGCGCGACCCTGCAGTTCGCCTCGGTCAAGACCCGCGGCGAAGCCGATCGCATTGCCCAGCGGGTCCAGGCCAGCGGCCTGCAGGCCTATGTGCAGACCGGTCCAGGCGGCATGGGCTATGTGGTGCGCAGCCAGGTGTCCAAGGACCCCGGCACCATCTCCACGGCCACCGCGCTGCTGCGCGAGCTGGGCTTCAAGGGCGAGCTGGTGTCGCACCTATGAGCGCGCATCCCTTGCCGTACGCGTGGGCGCGGGCGCAGCGGGCGGTGCTGTCGCTGCGCGCCGGCCATGCGCAACTGACCGTGAGCCCGCGCACGCCGGAATGGGCGGTGCGCGAGATCCGGCGCTGCCACGGCGACATCGCCGTGGCGCAGGTGGACGACGAGGCGCTTGAGACATTGCTGGCGGCGGCCTACAGCCACGCCGAGGACGCCGCCTCGGTGATGGGCGTGGCCGAAAACGAGATCGACCTGGACCGCCTGCTGCAGGACATGCCGGAGGTGGCCGACCTGCTGGACGCGCAGGACGACGCGCCGGTGATCCGCATGATCAACGCGCTGTTCGCCCAGGCCGCGCGCGATGGCGCCAGCGATATCCACATCGAACCGTTCGAGACCCATTCGGTGGTGCGCTACCGCGTCGACGGCACGCTGCGCGACGTGGTGTCGCCGCGCAAGGCGCTGCATGCGGCGTTGATTTCGCGCATCAAGATCATGGCGCACCTGGACATCGCCGAAAAGCGCCTGCCGCAGGATGGCCGCATCGCGTTGCGGGTGGGCGGCCGTCCGATCGACGTGCGCGTGTCGACCCTGCCGACCGGCCACGGCGAACGGGCGGTGCTGCGCCTGCTGGACAAGGAGGCCGGCCGGCTGCAGCTGGAAAAGCTGGGCATGGCGCCGGGCGTGCTGCGCCAGCTCGATCGCCTGATCCGCCAGCCGCACGGCATCGTGCTGGTGACCGGACCCACCGGCAGCGGCAAGACCACCACGCTGTATGCGGCGTTGAGCCGGCTGGACGCCGCCACCACCAATATCCTGACCGTCGAGGATCCCATCGAGTACGACCTGGCTGGCATCAGCCAGACGCAGGTCAACGCCAAGATCGACATGAGTTTCGCGCTGGCGCTGCGCGCGATCCTGCGGCAGGACCCGGACGTCATCATGATCGGTGAAATCCGCGACCTCGAAACCGCGCAGATCGCGGTGCAGGCCTCGCTCACCGGCCACCTGGTGCTGGCCACGCTGCATACCAATGACGCGGTGTCGGCGGTGACGCGCCTGACCGACATGGGGGTGGAGCCGTTCCTGCTGTCGTCCTCGCTGCTCGGCGTGCTGGCGCAGCGGCTGGTGCGCAAGCTGTGCCCCGCCTGCAAGAAGCCGGCGACGCAGGATGGCGCGCGGGTGTTCCAGCCGGTGGGCTGCGAGGCCTGCAATCACACCGGCTACGCGGGTCGTTCCGGCATCCACGAATTGTTCACGGTCGACGACGAGGCGCGCCGCTTGATCCACGAAGGCAGCGACGAGCGCGAACTGCGCCGCGCCGCCAGCGCCGCCGGCATGCTCAGCATGCGCGAGGACGGCGCGCGCTGGGTGGAAAGCGGCGAGACTTCGCCCGAGGAAATCCTGCGCGTGACCCGCGACGCGTAGCCGCGCGCGGCGGAGCGTGATCGCGCGCGCTCAGGGCGTCGCTTTGGCCGGCGCCTGCGCGTCCGCGCAGGCGCCGGCGATGCGCCGCAGGTCTGTGGCTGACAGCGCGCCCAACTGTCCGTCGCAGACGCGGGCCGCCCGGGTCGCCACGGTGAAGGGTAGGGCGCCGACGCGGTTGCCGGCGCTGCGCATCAGGGCCGCGACATTGCCGCCGGGGCGTAGCACCGGCAGCGTGATCGCATGGGCGCGGACGAATTCGGTGGCGGCGGCCGGGGTATCGGTGCTGACCAGCAACACCGTCCACGTGGGATGGGCGTCGGCGAATGCTTGCAGGCGCGGCAACTCGGTGACGCAGGGCGGGCAGTCGCGGCTCCAGAAATTCACCAGGACCGGGCCTTGCTGGTCCGACAGCCGCACGAAGCGGCCGCCGTCCAGCGCCGGCAGCGAGAAGTCCCAGGCCAGGCCCGCCTGCGGGCGGCCGGCCGGCTGGGCGCCCGCCAGGATGGGCGGGGCGCATAGCGCCAGGCATGGCCACAGCAGCAATCGACGCATCAGAAGCTCAGCTTGGTGCCGGCGTACAGGTAGCGCCCGCGGCTCGGCCCCCACAGCTGGGTCACGTCGAAGCCGCCGTCGCCATTGACGAAAAGCGGGCTTTCCTTGTCCGACTGCTTGTAGTCGAACACGTTGTCGACCCCGGCGTAGACCGTGAAATGCTTGTTGATGGCGTACTCGCCGCGCACATCCAGGGTGAAGAAGCCCGGGCTCTTGTCCCGCTTGGGCGTGCCGTCGAGGTTGTAGCGATCCTGCTGGCCCGAGCCGTCGTCGTGGAACTTGCGCAGGTTCATCGGGCCAGTCCAGACCAGCTTGGCGTTCAGGTCGAGATCGCCGCGGTCGTAGTCCAGGCCAAGATAGGCCTTGGCGTTGGGACGGGCGAAGATCAGCGTGCCTGCGGGGAATCTGTAGTTGAAGCCCTCGGCGGCGGCCATGACCGTCAGCGCCGGCGTGACCAGGTAGGACAGCGTCACGTCGACACCCTGTACGATGACGGGCTGCCTGGCGCTGCCGAACACCGTGATCGGCTTGCCGTCGGCGTCGGTCTGGTCGGGATCGAGCGTCGCGAAATTCTTGATGTGGTTGTAGTTGTACGACCCGGTCACGGCCAGCCGGTCGTCGGCGTAGTTCAGCGCATAGCTGGCGTTGAGCGATTCCTCGGGCTTGCTGATCTGGCGATCGATGCGGATCGTGTTGAGGATGCCATGTTCCTGCTCGAAGAAGCTGGTGGGCGCGCGGAACCCCTTGCCGACGCTGAAGCGGCTGGAGAGCCGCTCGGTGTGGTGCCATAGGGCGTTCAGGCGCGGCGAGGTGATGCCGCCGAAGACGTTGTGGCGGTCGTAGCGCACCGAGCCATTGATTTCAAGCGCGTCATCGAACAGGGAACGATAGGCTTGCAGGAACAGCGCCGGGGTCCGGTAGGTGTAGTCGTCGACGCCGCGTACCGGCGTGCCGTCTTCCATGCTGCCGTGGCTTCTCAAATCTTCGTAGCGGAAGTTGGTGCCCAGGGTGGTCAACCAGCCCGCGATGGGCGTCTGCCAGCTGGCCTCGGCGTAGTACTGCTTCTGGCGGGCGATGTAGGTGGCCAGCTCGTAGAAGCTGTCCTGCTTGTGCTCGGCCGCGCCCACCGCCAGCCGCAGCAGGCTGTCGCCAAAGCGCTTTTCGCCGGTGGAGATGAACTGCACGCGGTCGGTGAAGATGATCTCGGACATGCCGCCGCGGCCGTCGTCGTAGGCCATGACGCTGCCGTCCGCCGGATTGACCCAGCCGTCGCGGTCGGGCGAGCCGTGCACGCCGCCGCGCCAGTCGAAGGGATTGCCCGTGGTGCTGTGCTTGATGGCGGAGTAGTCCGTGCCGAGCGCGCCGCCGCCGCGTTTTTCGTTGACCACGTCGAGCCGGCCGCGCACCTTGAAGCCGCCGGCGTCGTCCAGGAAGAAGCCGATGCCGCCCAGCCGGCGGTCGTAGCCGGTGTATTCGGAGATGCCGTTGTGGTCGGCGTCGACGGAATCGTGTTTGTTGTAGTTGAGCGTGGCGGTGATGGCGCCGCCTTCGAATGGCCGCGCCAGGTAGGCGTCGCCCTGGCGCGAGCCGTAGCTGCCGATCTGCGCGCGGGCGCGGTTCTCGGCCTCGGTGGGGCGCTTGGTGACGATGTTGACCGAGCCGGACAGCGCCTCGGGCGCGATCAGGCTGGCGCCGGCGCCGCGCGCCACGTCGATGCGTTCGACGCCATAGACGCTGACACTGTCCAGTCCGTAGGCCGAGGACACCGAGGAGAAGATCGGCACGCCGTCGATCATCAGCGTGGTGTAGCGGCCCGGCAGGTTGTTGAGCAGGATGTTGCGTACGTTGCAGATCGAGCATTCGACCTGGACGGCGATGCCGGGATTCTTGTCGAGCGCTTCGTTGACGTTGGTGGCGCCTGCCTTGGCGATGGCGCGTTCGCTGATGGATTCGGTCTTGACCAGTTCGTCGCGCAATGCGCCGGGGCGCATCGAGCCCTGGTTGGAGCGGTCAATGACGGTGATCGGGGCCAGTGTGGGGGCAGGGACGCCAGCGGTTCCAACATTCTGCGCCTGGGCGGTCCAGGCGGTGGTCAGGGACGCCGCCAGCACGGCGAGGCGCAGCGGCGTACGGGGGGCAAAGACGGAAGGCATGGCGCAGGGCATCTGATGGGCAGGTTCCAGGAGCGACGCGCCAGGCGCCACGGGCGACGAGCCCGGGCCATGGCGCGTCAGTTGATACAGGAACCGGCCGTTGCGAGACCGCGCGCCGCGGCGCCGGGCGAAAGAGGGGTGCAGCGGATGTCGGCGGGAGACGCGGGGGAATATGGCATGGCGCAAGCGACGCAACACGGCGAAGGTAAAAACAATTCAAAACGTTATGTTTTATGAATTTTTGCGTCAATCGCGAGCCGGTCCGAGATTAGGGTGTGGCCGCGGGATGGCCGCGCGGGCCGGCTGCCTGCCGGCAGGTGGGCGTGGCGCCGACTGCGCGAGGGCCGTGGCGGGAGCGCGCGACGGCACGTGAGTCGGTCCGGTATTGGGCGCGACGTGGCCGGCGCGCAACGCGGCGGCCGGCGCCCGGGGCTATGCCGGTGCTATTTGCCGGTGCCGAAGACCACCGTGTCGTCGCTGCGCCGCCCCAGCGCGGACATGAGGCCGTCGAGCGCGCCGCGTTCGGCCTCGGTGGCGCCGGCGGCAAAGGTGGCCTGGCCCTGGAAGCGCACGCCACGGGCGTTGAGGCTGCCCTGGCCGGTGACCGCCAGCGGGCCGCTGTCGGTGCTGAGCGCCAGCGTGGCGCCGGCGCGGCCGTCGCCGCGCACCCGCAGCACATAGGTGCCCACGGGCGCCACCGGCGACAGGGCGGTGGCCGCATCGCGCCAGCGCAACTCGGCCAGGGGCGCTTGCGGCAGGGCGGCGCCCAGGCGCAATGCCTGCCAGCTGATTTCCAGCGTGCCCTCGGGCGCCAGCGTATTCCAGGGCGCGCCCAATGCCGGCAACACCGTGGCCGGCAGCCGCAGCGATTGCGCCGACACGGCCACGCCGTCCCAGCCCAGGCCGGCGCGTAGCGGCCCCTGCAGCCACGGATGCGACAGCTCCAGCGTCAGCGACGACCAGCGCCATTGCCAATGCAGCGGTTGCGGCAGCATGCGGCGCGCGCCGGGCGGACCCAGCGCGATCCAGGCGGCGCCGTTCCAGAGGGTGCCGGCGGCATCCGCCAGGACCAGCGGGGCATCGTCCGGCTGCAGGGCCAGCAGCCAGCGGGCCGGCAGTACGGCGCCACCGAAAACCAGGGCGCTGGCGGCGCAGGCCAGCGCCAGGCCGGCGCGCTTGGGCAGGCGGGGCAGGCGCATCAGGAACGCGCCTGCGGGCCGGGCAAGGCCAGTGTCACGCTGCCGTTCACCAGGCCGGGCAAAGGACGGCCGTTGGCATTGGTGGCGCGGGTCAGGGCTACCGTCTTGACCATCAGGCCCCAGTCGCCGGCGGTGTTTTCCAGCCACCGCAGCAGCGCCGACGACGGGATCTCGGTCACGGCCACGGTGATGCTGTCGCCCGGACCGGGCTGCGCTACTTTCCAATGGTCGGCCGGCAACCCGGCGCGATCCAGGCTGGCGCCGATATCCGCCGCGGTCGGCAGGGTCGCGGCCGGGCCCGTGCGTTTGCCGCGCAGCGTCGCGGCCTGCGTGGTCAGGTCGGCCACCATGGCGGCCTGGCCGCGCAGGCGCGGCAGTTCGTCGCGCAGCTTGCGCACCGAATCCAGCGCCGGTTCGATCAGCACCGTGAACACCAGGGCCGCGCCCAGCAGGGCGGCGGCGCCATTGACCAGCAGCCGCTCGCGCGGGGCCAATGCCTGGTAGCGTTGGCGCGCGCGCCGGGCGGCGGGGGCCAGGGGAAGGACGGCGGCGCGCCAGCCGGCGCTCAGGCGTTCGATGGGCTTCATGGTTGCGTGCGCGTGATGCGCCAGGTGTTGTCGGTGTCGCCGCGCTCGAGCTTCAGGCCCTGGGCGGCCGCCTGCTTGACCAAGGCGGGCGTTTCGGCCACGCGCTGCGCCTGGGCGCCGCTGTCGGCCAATTGCAGCGTCAGCGCCTGGTCGGCGTAGCCCAGTTGCGCCACGTTGTCGGCGGCAAACGGCAGGGTCTTGGCGGCGGCCCGCGCCAGCGGCAGGAAATCGCCGGCATGGGCGCCGCCGCGGCGGCTTTGCAGCGCCTCGAGTCCCTGTTGCGCCTGCCGGGCGGGGTCGAGCACCACCGGCACTTCGGGAAAGGCCGCCAGCACTTGCCGGCGCATTCCGTCGCGCAAGGCCTGGGCCTCGCCGCGCAATTGCGCCGCATGCAGGTTCAGTCCGCCGATCCACACCGCCGCGGCGATCGCGCTCCAGCGCCAGGCAGGGCGCCAGCGCGATACGCGCGCAGGCGCCAGTTGCGGCATGGCCAGCGACCAGGATGGCGACGGCGCCAGCCAGCGCGGGTCCGCGGGGTCGCGCAGTGGCGTGGCCTCGTGTGGCGCCAGCGCCTGGGGCGCGACCAGGGCGTGGGCGCGCAGCCCCTGCGCGTGCAGCAGGCTCCAGGCCCGGCGCACGGGCTCGCGCGGGGCCCAGGCCACTGCCACATTGCCATCGGCGCCGCGCGGGCCGTGGCCGATCGCCAGGTCGTCCAGGTCGCTCAACACCAGCGGTTCGAGCGCGCCGAGCACGGCGGCATTCAAGCGCGCCTTGGCGACGGCGGGAAGTTGCACCGTGGTGGCGATCACGTCGCTCGGATGCAGCACGGCTTCACAGGCGGCCTGGGGGTAGGCCTGCCCCAGGGCCTGCAGCGTCAATTCGCCCTGGCGCGCGCAGCGCCCGCGGCGGTCGAACCAGGCGTAGGGCAGCGGCGAGCCGGGACCGAGTTCGGCGAGCGGGGCCAGCGCGATGCGCAAGGAATTTTTCAAGGGTTCTCTCTCGTCCAGATGGTGTCGGGCGCAGTGGGCGGGGCGCTGCGTATCAAGGCCTGCATCGATACCCGGGCCCGTTCGTAGACCACGGCGCCGCTGGCCAGGAACCAGCCGCTGGCGGTGGCGACCGCGGGCGCCGGCGTCTTGACGCCGGTGGCGGCGAGCCGGTTGGCGAAATCGCCGCTGTTGTTGAACCAGTTGCCGCGGTCCCGTTCGCCAGCCAGGGCGCGCGCCTGGCTGAGCGACAGGCCCGGCACCAGCGCGGCGATGACTTCGGGCGGCGCCGTATTGACGTTGACGCTGGTGGCGACCGGCAGCACCGTCATGGTGCGTCGCAGTTCGCCGCGCACTGCCGGCTCGAGGCCCAGCAGGGCGGCGACGTCGTCGATGCCGCGCGGTTGCGGCGCGCGCGCGTCCGGCGTCTGGCCGCCCTGGGCCGGCGTGGGCGCGCCGGCGGTTGGCGCCGGCGGCTGGCTGGCGGCGATGATGTCGATGATGCGGCCGGCGAGCGTATCGGGCAGGCCCATCACGCCCAGCAGGCGCCGCAGCACCTTTTCCTGCTCGGGCTGGGGCGCGCCGTGGCTGGCCAGGTTGCCGAGGTTGTACTTGCCCTGTTCATCCTCCACCTTGCCGGAGAACACCGCCACGCGATCGTCGCCCGGGCGCTCGATACGGGTGTCCAGCACCGGCGTGGCCCAGATCTGGTCGCCGCGGGTGGTGGATTCGCGCCGGCCATGGTCGCGTATCACCAGGCGCGCCCAGTCGATGCCGCCGGCCAGCAGCATGCGCGCCTGGACGCGCGCCATTTCGTTCTCGATGCGCCGGGTGCTGGCGGTCTGGCGCTGGAACAGGCTGGTGGTCAAGGCGGCGACGATGGCGACGATGATCAGCACGCTGACCACCGCGGCGCCGCGTTCGCGCGGCAGGGACGGCCTCATGGCAGCTCCAGGATGCGGCTGTAGCGCCGCAGGTCGCCGGCCGGGCCGCGCTCGAGGGTGATCTCGATGCCGGCCGGCGTGGCGGGGAAGGGCGCGCGCGTGTCCAACCAGCCCGTGCCTGTTACCCAGCCGCGCAGCGTCAGCGCGCGCACGCCGGACAGCAGCAGCACGCCCTCGTTGACCGGCGGCAGGGGCCCCTGTTCGGCCGGCACGCCGCTGGCGCGCCACAGGCCGTCCTGGCGCACCGACCACTGTACCCGTTGCCAGCGGCCGTCGCCGTCCGGGTCGGGGCGCAGGATTTCAAGGATCTGCGTGCCGGCCGCGCCGCGCAGCAGGCGCACGCCGGACGTGAATACCCGCGCGTCGATGCCGGGGGCGGCGAACGAGGGGCCGTTGTAGGCCATCTCCACGTCACGCCCCATCTGGCCGAGCGCGCGGACGATGGCATCGGTGTCGTCGGCCTGCCGCGCGATCCAGTCGCGCGCGCTGGAGACGCTGTCCAGGCCGCGCCAGGCCATCAGGCTGACCAGCGCCATCAGCGCCAGCGCCACCAGCACTTCGATCAGGGTGAAGCCGGCCTGGGCGTGGGAGGCAACGCGGCGAGGTGTCATCGCAGGCTCGACAGGAGGCCGTCCAGCTGTAGCAGGGATGCGCCGTTGGCGCCGTCGCGCACTTTGACGGAGACCTGGCGGAAGCTGCGGTTCAGCGAGTTGGTGAACACCAGTTCGCATTGCAGCGCCAGGCCGCCCTGCGGGCAGGCCACGGTCTGGGAGCCGGCCCGCGGCAGCGTCTGTTCCAGGCGCAGCTGGGTCAGCGCATTCTGCGCCGCCAGCAGCGCCAGGGTCTTGTCCTGCAAGGCGCGGTTGTTGGCCGCCATGACGCCGGTTGCGCGCAGGGCGGCGCCCATCGCCACGGCGATGATGGCCAGCGCCACCAGCACTTCGATCAGGGTGAAGCCGCGTTGGCGGCCGCGCCGGCGCGCGGGAAGGGGCGGCAATTCAGCGGATGTCATAGTGTCCGGCGGCGTCGCGCGTCAGCGTCACATGCGAGTCGCCCGCGCGCAGCCGCAGGCTGAATGGATCGGCGACCCATTCGGTGTTGAAGACCAGCGGGCGGTCGGGATCCAGGCGCCACTGCACCTGGCCGGCGCGCCAGGACTGCGGGCGCAGGGCCGCGTCGTGTTCCAGCCGGTCCATGGGCAGGGGCCTGTCGTCCTGCGCGGTCGGCGCATCGGAGCGGCCGGCGCGTTCGAACGACCAGCCGCCGCTGGCCGGCGACCAGCGCAGGGCGCGGCCGTCGCTGCGGGCCTCGCCTTCGGCCACGGTGAAGGCGTCGAGCAGCCGCTGGGCATCGTCGCGCAACGGATCGGCGCCCTTGCCGACGGACAGGCTGACCATGCTGGCGGCGATGGCGACGATCACCAGCACCACCATGACTTCGACTAGCGTGAAACCGCGCTCAGAGTTCCCACGAACCGATGTCGGCATCGCCGCCTTCTCCCCCGGGCTTGTTGTCGGCGCCGAACGAGAACACGTCGATTTCGCCTTTGACGCCGGGGCTCAGGTATTGGTAGGGGTGGCCCCAGGGGTCGTTGGGCAGCTTGTCCAGGTAGCCGCGCCAGTTGGAGGCGCCTTCGGGCTTTTCCACCAGCGCGCGCAGGCCTTGCGCGGTGGTCGGATAGCGGCCGTTGTCCAGTCGATACAGCTTGAGCGCCTGCATGATGCCGCCGATGTCCTGGCGCGCGGCGACCTGGCGCGCCTGGTCGGGGCGATCGAGCACGCGCGGCACGATCAGGGCGGCAAGAATCCCCATGATCACGATGACCACCATGATCTCGATCAGGGTGAAACCCTGCTGGCGGGCGAGCCCACGCGATGACTGGCGCACTTCACGACTCCGGTATTTCAGTGAGAAGCGTGCGATTGTGGACATGAAATATGACAGCAATATGAGGCGCGCGGCTCACGGCGCGGCGCGCGCGATGCCGCCATCGGGCGCGGGCGAGGCCGGCGTGGCCAGGCGGCTGGCGCGGCCGCCTTGCTCGACGGTGACGGCGTCGGCGCCGATGTCCTTGAGCACGATGCCGGGCGCGACCTCGTCGCCGACGCGCCAGGCCAGCGGCGGACCCCCGTCGACGCTGAAGACCGCGGCGCCGTCGGGGCCGGCCGCGATCACGCCCAGCACGCTGATCTGCGTGCGCAGCGCTTCATCGCGGCCGAACCACAGCGCCACCGGCGTGTTGTCGGCGGCGCGCGGGGCGGGCGCCGAGACCGCGGCGGGCAGGGCGGCCGGCGCGGGCGCCAACAGTATCGCGCCCCACACCCCCAGGCCGGCGGCCAGTGCCAGGATGGCAAGGACACGGAACGCGGCGGGGGCGGCGGGCAGGGACGGGCGCAAAGACAGGGGCATGGTCGGGCGATGGCGGTACGGCGGGAATGCGCCCGACTCTAGCAGCCGATCATGACAACCGCGCGATGGCGCGCCGCATCGGGCGCTTCGGCCAGGCGCAGGCAGGCACCTTCCTGTTGCGGTCTGTAGCGCTGCAGAAAAAAAACCTGATCCATCGATCAACGATTCCTTTCTTCGCTTCATGGGTCTTTCACCTTGCGTCGCCACTATGTGGGCCACCCACAAAGCGGGTTTCGAAAGGGAAAGAGCATGCAGTTATTGAAGTGGAAGCGCTGGTGCGCCGCGCTGGCGGCCCTGGGCGCGCTGGCCGGCTGTGGCGGCGACGACGACAAGGACGACGACACGGCGGCGCCGCCGACCGTGCAACCGGGCAGCGGCGCGAACGCCAAGGTGCTGTTCATCGGCATGGATGGCATCACTTACGATGCCTACCGCCAGGGCATGACGGACAAGTCCCTGCCCAACCTGGCCCAGTTGACGGCGACCCGTTCCTGGACCGGCGGGGTCATTGGCGGCGTGACGCAGCAACCGACGCTGCTGGCGCCGGGCTGGGCCACGCTGCTGACCGGCCAATGGGCCGACCAGCACGGCGTGCGCAGCAACGCGCCGGGCCAGGCGCCCAAGTCGGCCACGCTGTTCCAGCGCATCAAGGCCGCCAGGCCGGCCACGCGCGCCGCGGCGGCCTTCAATTCGTCGCTGCTGGCGGGCCTGGTGGGCGGCGATCGCGATGCCGGCTACCTGCAAAGCCTGACCGATTGTGCCGGCGTCGACGATTGCGTCGCCAGCCAGGCGCGCGACCGCATCACCGAAGGCTATGACGTGGTGGTGGCGCAGTTCGGCGCCGCCGAGCGCGCGGCCGCCAGCGCCGGTTTCGGCGAGGGCTATCGCGCCACCCTGCGGCAGGCCGACAGCGCCATCGGCGCCTTGCTCAAGCAGGTCGCGGACCGCCGCGCCGCCCATCCGGATGAGAACTGGCTGGTGGTGGTGGCTTCCAGCCACGGCCTGGATCGCACCGGCGGCAGTGACGGCCTGCCGCTGTCGCTGAACAAGACCACGTTGCTGGCGCTGAACCGCGCGCCGTTGCTCGGCGGCAGCGCCGACGATGCCGCGGTCGACGGCGTCTGGGACACCGCGTGGTACGGCCTGCCGAGCGCGGCCGACGCGGCGCCGACGCTGCTGGCGCACCTGGGCGCGCTGCCGGCCCCGGGCCAGTACGACATGGCCGGCACCTCGCTGTTCGAAGCGGTGGCGCTGCGCCGCGGCGCCAGCCGCACCTCGATGGACAACAAGAGCGTGTCGCTCAGCTGGAGCCGCGTGGGCACGCCCACCGGCGAGATCGTGATCACGCGCGACGCCAAGGAAATCGCGCGCCTGCCGGGCACCGCCACGGACTACGTCGACACCGGCTTCACCTTCACCACCGAAGGCGTGCACGAGCTGAACTACGCCATCGCGGTGGGCGGCGCCGTCACGGCGGTGCGCGCCACGGTGGTCTACACCGCGCCGGTGCCGCTGCTGCCGTCGCTGAGTTCCGGCCTGACGATGCTGTTCCCGTTCGAAGGCAACCTGACCGACAAGGCCGCCGGCGGCGGCGTGATCACGCCCTATGACGGCGTGCAGGCGCCGGCGTTCGCCGACAAGGGCGTGTTCGGCAAGATGTTCCGCAACGAGCGCGGCGGCGATCCCATCGGCGCCTTCAAGCTGGACTACCCGGCGGGCCTGCTCGACAGCGTCCAGGCGTTCACCATCGGCTTTTGGTACCAGTCCGACGGCACCGCCAACGACCGCTCCATCCTGGGCAACAAGGACTACAACTCCGGCGCCAACCCGGGCATCACCATCGCCCAGTGGGCCGGCCCCGAGCTGCGCTTCAACCTGGCCGGCGGCAGCCGCGTGGACATCAACGGCGTCAAGTTCACGGCCAACAAGCCGGTCTACGTGGCGATGGTCGTCAACAAGACCGCCAAGACCATGGCCGCCTACGTCTACGACACCGAAATGGGCTGGTTCAGCCGCTCGATCTCCACCGGCACCGTCAACTTCGCCCAGATCGCCGGCCTGTTCGGTCCGCACCTGGGACTGAACGAAGACGGCAAAGGCACCTACGGCGTGTGCTGCGCCGGCACCAAGGGGCCCTACACCATGTATTTCGACGACCTGGCCTTCTGGTCGCGCGCCCTGACCGAAGCCGAGGTCAAGTCGCTGGCCATGTCCGGCAAGTCCGTTTCCGAATTGATTCCCTGATGTCCGAGGATAGACACCCCATGAATACCGCCAACCCGATCCTGCGCGCCTGCCTGCGCATGGGCGCCGCCCTGATGGTGGCCGCCGTCCTGACCGCCTGCGGCGGCGACAAGGATGACGACGACGATGCCGGCAACCCCGGCAACCAGCCCGAAACGCCGACCCAGCCGGCCAAGCCTCAGTTGCGTTGCGCGCCCTGACGCCGCGCCTTCTCCAGAATCCAAGGAATAGTATCCGTGACGTCCGCCAAAGACCCGATCCACGCCGGCAAGCGCCGCTTCCTGCGCAACGCCGCCGCCTCGACCGCCGGCCTGACCGCCTTGTCGATGTTCCCGCCCGCCATCCGCCGCGCGCTGGCCATCCCCGCCAACAACCGCACCGGCACCATCAACGACGTCGAGCACGTGGTCATCCTGATGCAGGAAAACCGCTCGTTCGACATGTACTTCGGCACGTTCAAGGGCGTGCGCGGTTTCGGCGACCGCATCACCGTGCCGCTGCCGCAGAACCGCTCGGTCTGGGAACAGACCAACGGCACCCGCGTGGTGCTGCCGTACCACCTGGACAGCACCAAGGGCAACGCCCAGCGCGTGTCCGGCACGCCGCACGACTACCCGGATGCGCAGAACGCCTGGGACGGCGGCCGCCTGTACCAATGGCCGCGCTATAAGCAGAACCAGTCGATGGGCTACTACACCCGCCAGGAGCTGCCGTTCCAGTTCGCGCTGGCCGAGGCCTTCACGCTGTGCGACGCCTACCACTGCTCCTCGCACGGCGGCACCAACACCAACCGCCTGTTCCACTGGACCGGCACCAACGATCCGCTGGCGCAGGGCAACGGCCCTTCGACCCGCAACCAGTGGGACGGCCTGGGCGCCTCGACCATCGGCTGGACCTGGAAGACCTACCCCGAGAAGCTGCAGGAGAACGGCGTCAGCTGGAAGGTCTACCAGAACCTGCCCGACAACTTCACCGACAACCCGCTGGCGGGCTTCCGCCAGTTCCGCAAGGCCTATGAGCTGTCCGGCAACGACCCGACCGCCAGCAACCCCAATCCGCCCGCCTGGACGCCCGCGGCCGACAGCGGCAATCCGCTGTACAAGGGCGTGGCCAACACCATGGCCGGCGACAACGGCCTGCTGCAGTCGTTCCGCGACGACGTGCTGAACGGCTCGTTGCCGCAGGTGTCCTGGATCGTGGCGCCGGCCAACTATTCCGAGCACCCCGGCCCGTCGAGCCCGGTGCAGGGCGCCTGGTACATCCAGGAAACGCTCAACGCCCTGACGGCCAATCCGGACGTCTGGAGCAAGACCGTGCTGCTGATCAACTTCGACGAGAACGACGGCTTCTTCGACCACGTGCCGTCGCCGGCCGCGCCGTCGCTCAACCCGGACGGTTCGATGGCGGGCGCATCCACCATCAACACCGACCTGGAGCGCCACATCAAGCCGTCGCTGCAGGATGCGGCCGACAAGCGCGTCTACGGCCCCGGTCCGCGCGTGCCGATGTACGTCGTCTCGCCCTGGAGCCGCGGCGGCTGGGTCAATTCGCAGGCCTTCGACCACACGTCGGTGCTGCGTTTCCTGGAAGCGCGCTTCGGCGTCAAGGAAACCAACATCAGCGATTACCGCCGCGCGGTGCTGGGCGACCTGACCTCGGCCTTCAACTTCGTCACGCCCAACAGCGAGCAGTTGCCCGACCTGACCATGTGGACCAAGGCCACGGCGGACCAGGCCCGCGCCGACCAGCAGGCGCTGGCCCAGGTGCCGCTGCCCGACACCACCACCCAGGCCAAGCCCAGGCAGGAAACCGGCGTGCGTCCGTCGCGCGCCTTGCCCTACGAGATGCACACCAGCGGCCGCGCCCAGCCCGGCAGCAGCGCCATGTGGCTGGTGTTCGCCAACACCGGCAGCGCCGCCGGCGTGTTCCACGTATACGACCGCCTGCACCTGGACCGCCTGCCGCGCCGCTACGCGGTCGAGCCCAACAAGCAGCTGGAAGGCAGCTGGGACGTGGCCGCCGACGGCGGCAAGTACGACCTGTGGGTGATGGGTCCGAACGGCTACCTGCGCCATTTCGCCGGCGACCTGGCGCTGGCCCGCACCGAAGGGCTGGGCGCGGAAATCCGTGTCTGCTACGACATCGCCAACGGCGACGTCTACACCAGCTTCATCAATAGCGGCGCCAGGCCCTGCACCTTCGTCATCACGCCGAACGCCTACTACACCAACAATGAGAAGTGGACGATCACGGTGCCGGCGGGCAGCCAGGTCGAGCAGTCGTGGTCGCTCAAGGCCAGCGGCAACTGGTACGACTTCACGGCGCGCCTGAACGAGGACCCGGCCTACATCCGCCGCTTTGCCGGCCGGGTGGAGACGGGCAAGGCCTCGGTCACCGATCCGGCGATGGGCCAGTAAGGTCCGCCGCGCGGGTGCGGCCGGCAATGGCCGCGCCCGGCGCAACGCCTCGTGTCGCTTCCGCCCGGGAGACGACGCGGGGCGTTGTCGTTAGAGGCGGACCTGCGCCGGCTCTTGCGCGTCACGCGCCCGGAAGGCCGCGGCGCAGGCTTCGCAGATGGCCGTCGTGATGCCCTGGCGGGCGTGCTCGCGCCGCTCCAGCATGCCGATGGCGCGCGCCGCCGGCCCCAGGTCGTCGGGCAGGGGCAGGATGCGCAACTGCGGGCTGTCGCTCCAGTTCGAGCCGTTGATCAGCGGCAGCAGCGTCACGCCAACCTCCTGGCGCACCAGCTCGACCAGGGTCTCGATCGCGTTCAGTTCCAGGAACTCGTCCAGCGGCACGGCCAGCCGCCGCAGCAGCCGGTCGATCTGCAGTCCGGTGCGCTGGGTGCGGTCAAAGCGCAGGAAGGGGTTGCCCGCCAGCACCTGGCGCGCGTCGCGCCCGGCGGCCGAGGGCGGGGCGATCACCACCAGCGGTTCTTCATACAGCGGGGTCCAGCGGGTGCTTGCCATCTTGCGGCCAGCCTCCACCAGGAAGGCCGCGTCCAGTTCGCCGTCCTCGACCTTGCCGGCCAGCTCGCTGGCCTTGCCCGACAGGATGCGCACGTCCAGCTTGGGATGCGACTTCTTCATGCCCGACACCACCTTGGACAAGGTGCCCATGCAGGACACGATGCTACCCACCGAGACCGACCCGGCCAGTTCGCCCGGCATCGTGCGCGGCAGCCTCATGCGGTCGTATAAATCCAGCAAGTGCTTGATTTCCGGCAGCAATTCCCGGCCCGCCGCGTTCAGGATGGCCAACCGCCCGCTGCGATCGAACAGCTCGCGCCCCAATTCCGCCTCCAGCGAGCGCATCTGGAAGCTGACGGCGGCCTGCGTCAGGGCCACCTGTTCGGCCGCCTCCGAGAACGAACCATGGTGCGCCACGGCCAGGAAAGTGCGCAGGAATCGGATGGTGCTCATGGGATCAATTCAAAAAAATTTCTTTTATTACCGAACAAAAAATCAAATTGATTTAATTAGATCACGGGAGTACCTTCGCCTGCTTACCTCTATGAGACAAGCGCCATGAAATCCTTCGACTGGGTCAACCCGTATCCCTCCATCCGCATCCCGCTGTTCGCGCGCAATGTGGTGTCGACTTCGCACCCGCTGGCCGCCCAGGCCGGCCTGCGCATGCTGCTCAAGGGCGGCAACGCGGTCGACGCCGCTATCGCCGCGGCCGCCACCATCGTGCTGGTCGAGCCGGTCTCCTGCGGCCTGGGCGGCGACTGTTTCGCCATCGTCTGGGACGGCAAGGAACTGCATGGCCTGAATTCCTCGGGCGTGGCCCCGGCCGCCTGGAATGTCGAATACTTCAAGCGCAAATACGGCGTCGGCGCCGACGGCCTGGCGATCCAGCCCAAGCGCGGCTGGGACGCGGTCACGGTGCCGGGCGTGGTGGCCGGCTGGTCCGCGCTGCACGAAAAGCTCGGCAAGCTGCCCTTCGAACAACTGTTCGAGCCGGCCATCGAGATCGCCGAGCGCGGCTACGCCGTGCCGCCGGTGGTGGCGCACAAATGGGCCGCCGCCGCCAATGAACTGAGCAGCCAGCCGGGCTACGCCCAGGCCTTCATGCCCGAGGGCCGCGCGCCCAAGGTCGGCGAGCACTTCCGCTTTCCGGACGCCGCCTACACGCTGCGACGCATCGCCGCCACCAAGGGCCGTGATTTCTACGAAGGCGAGCTGGCCGAGCGCATCGCCGCCTTCAGCCAGGAATGCGGCGCCGCCATGACGCTGGAAGACCTGCGCGGCTACCGCCCGGAATGGGTCAAGCCGATCTCGCGGTCCTATCGCGGCTACGAGCTGCACGAGATCCCGCCGAACGGGCAGGGCATCGCCGCGCTGATCGCGCTGGGCATCGTCGAGCGCTTCAACATCGCCGACATGCCGGTCGACTCGGTGCAGTCGCAGCACGTGCAGATCGAGGCCATGAAGCTGGCCTTCGCCGACCTCTACAAGTACGTGGCCGACCCGCGCTCGATGGAGGTCACGCCCGAGCAGATGCTGTCGGATGACTACCTGGACAGCCGCGCCAAGCTGATCCGCCTGGACGGCGCCACCCATTTCAGCGCCGGCCGCCCGGCCGCCGGCGGCACCATCTACCTGACCGCAGCGGACGAGAACGGCATGATGATTTCGTTCATCCAGTCCAACTACATGGGCTTCGGTTCGGGCGTGGTGGTGCCGGGCACCGGCATCAGCCTGCAGAACCGCGGCGTCGGCTTCTCGATGGATCCCAAGTCGGCCAACGTGGTCGAGGGTGGCAAGCGGCCGTTCCACACCATCATCCCGGGCTTCCTGACGCGCGGCGGCAAGCCGGTCATGAGCTTCGGCGTGATGGGCGGCGACATGCAACCGCAGGGCCACCTGCAGACCGTGGTGCGCATGATCGACTACCACCAGAACCCGCAGGCCGCCTGCTGCGCGCCGCGCTGGAAGGTCAACCGCGATTTCTCGCTGGACATCGAGACCAATATGAAGGCTTCCACTATTGCGGGCCTGAAAGACCTGGGGCATGCTTTGAAATCCGTGGACGATCCGTACATGGATTTCGGCGCCGGCCAATTCATCTGGCGCATGTCCGAAAGCGACAACGAGCTCGGCTACGTCGCCGCCAGCGACAGTCGCCGTGACGGCCAGGCCGTGGGTTTCTGACGCGGGCATTGCTGTCACGCATCGCGGCCCGGCCTTGCAGCCGGGCATTGCAGCCACAAGGGGAATAAACACAATGAAACGCTTGACCATGACCTTCGGCGCCAGCGTGCTGGCGCTGGCCGCCGGCGCCGCGTGCGCCCAGAACATCCGCATCGGCCTGCAGGAAGATCCGGACGTGCTGGACCCGCACCGCGCCCGCACCTACGTCGGCCGCATCGTCTTCACCTCGCTGTGCGACAAGCTGGTGGACATCGATCCCAAGCTGCACTTCGTGCCGCAACTGGCCACCTCGTGGTCGTTCAGCCCGGACAACAAGGTGCTGACCTTCAAGCTGCGCGAAGACGCGCTGTTCCATGACGGCAGCAAGTTCGACGCCGCCGCCGCCAAGGCCAACCTGGAACGCGCCATGACGCTGCCCGACAGCCTGCGCAAGGGCGAGCTGGCCTCGGTCGAGAAAGTCGAGGCGCCCGACGCCGCGACGCTGGTGCTGACCCTCAAGCAGCCCGACGCCACGCTGCTGGCGCAGCTGTCCGACCGCGCCGGCATGATGCTGTCGCCCAAGTCGTTCGCCGACGCCGACGTGGCCTCGGTCGGCCGCAAGCCGATCTGCTCGGGTCCGTACAAGTTCGTCGAGCGCATCCAGAACGACCGCGTCGTGCTGGAGAAATTCGACCAGTACTACGACGCCAAGGACTACGCCTTCAAGCGCATCACCTTCCTGCCGATCCCGGACACCACCGTGCGCCTGTCGAACCTGCGCGCCGGCGACCTGGACCTGCTCGAGCGCCTGAACCCGTCCGACGCGGCGCAGGTCAAGGGCGACGCCAGCCTGACCTTCGCGCCGGTGGCCGGCCTGGGCTTCCAGCAGTTCATGTTCAACGTCGCCAACGGCAAGCGCGCCGAGGACAATCCCTTCAAGAACAAGCTGGTGCGCCAGGCATTCCAGCTGGCCATCGACCGCAACGCCATCAACGAAGTGGCCGGCGGCGGCATCTTCGAGCCGGCGCAACAGCCGTTCCCGCCCGCCAGCCCCTACCACAGCGACAAGTTCCCGGTGACCAAGCGCGACGTGGCCAAGGCCCGCGCGCTGCTCAAGCAGGCCGGCTTCGAGCGCGTCAAGGCCGAGGTCATGTTCGGCAACAACACCACCACCTCGTCGGTGGCCGAGATGGTCCAGGCCATGGCCTCCGAGGCCGGCTTCGACCTGTCGCTGCGGCCCACCGAGTACGCCGCGTTGCAGAAGGAATCCGCGGGCGGCAACTTCCAGGTGGTGATGCTGGGCTGGTCGGGCCGGGTCGATCCGGACGGCAACATCCACAGCTTCGTGACCTGCAAGGGCGCGCTCAACGACGGCCACTACTGCAACCCGGACGTCGACAAGCTGCTCAACGAGGCCCGCACGGTGCCCGATGAAACCAAGCGCCGCGCCATCTACGACCAGGCGCAGGCGATCATCCAGGACGAGCTGCCCGGCGTGTATAACTACTACCAGCCATGGCCGTTCGCGCTGGCCAAGAAGGTCAAGGGCTTCGTGCCGTACCCGGACGGCATGATCCGCCTGAAGGGCGTGACGTTCGCGCAGAAGTGATCGCGGCGCGGCGGTTCGCCGCCGCGCCCGCCGGCTGCCTGAACGCGGCCGGTCGTTTCCCGCGGCGGCCGCGCGCCGTGCCCTGACGGGCCGGCTCCGTCCGCCGCTTTCGTTCTACGGTTTTCCCTCATGCTCAAACTCATCTTGCGCCGCGTGATCGTCGCGATACCGACCCTGATACTGGTGTCGATGATCGTCTTCATGCTGCAGAAAATCCTGCCCGGTGACGCGGTGCTGACCATGGCCGGCGAAGAGCGCGACCCGGCCGTGCTGGACTACCTGCGCGAAAAATACCGCCTCAACGACCCGCTGCCGGTGCAGTACGTCGCCTGGGCCACCCAGGTGGTGCAGGGCGACCTGGGCAAGTCGCTGCGCACCGACGTGCCGGTGACCACCCTGATCGGCCAGAAGCTGCCGGTCACGCTGCAACTGGCCGCCATGGCGATGTTCTTCGCGCTGCTGATCGGCATTCCCATGGGCATCGTCGCGGCGGTGCGCAAGGGCAAGCCGGTCGAGATGGGCGCCAACATCGCGGCGCTGTCCGGCATGTCGATACCCAATTTCTGGCTCGGCATCATCCTGATCATGGTGGTGTCGGTGCAGTGGAAGCTGCTGCCGGCATCCGGCTACGTGTCGCCGACCGAGGACTTCTGGCTGTCGATCAAGACCATGCTGATGCCGGCGCTGGTGCTGTCCACGGCGATCGCCGCCTACCTGATGCGCCACACCCGCTCGGCCATGCTCGAGGCCCTGTCGGCCGACTACGTGCGCACCGCGCGCGCCAAAGGCGTGTCGCCGCGCCGCGTGGTGCTGCGCCATGCGTTGCGCAATGCCCTGATGCCGATCGTCACGCTGGTGACGCTGCTGTTCGGGGAACTGATGGCCGGCGCCGTGCTGACCGAACAGGTCTTCACCATCCCGGGCTTCGGCAAGCTGGTGGTCGACGCCGTCTTCACGCGTGACTACGCGGTGGTGCAGGGCGTGGTGCTCTGCGTCGCGGTGGGCTTCATCCTGATGAACCTGCTGGCCGACATCCTGTACATCCTGGTCAATCCCCGTCTGAGGCACGCATGAGCGCACTTCCCGCAACGGCCGCCGCCGTCACGCCGCCCCGCAGCCGCAGCCGCGCCTGGGCCAAGTTCAAACGCAACCACGTCGCCATGCTGGGCCTGGGCATCGTGCTGTTTTTCGTGCTGGTGGCGCTTGTGGCGCCGCTGGTCGCCAACCACGACCCGTTCCAGACCAGCTTCACCACCATCCGCAAGGCGCCGTCGGCCTCCTACTGGCTGGGCACCGACGAGCTTGGCCGCGACATCTTCAGCCGCATGGTCTATGGCGCCCGCGCCTCGCTCATGGCCGGCCTGGTGTCGGTGCTGATCGCGCTGGTGGTGGGCGTGCCGTTCGGGCTGGCCGCCGGTTACTTCGGCGGCTGGACCGACAGCTGCATCTCGCGCGCCACCGAGGCGCTGCTGGCGATCCCGTTCCTGATCCTGGCCATCGCGCTGGCCGCCTTCCTCGGCCCCAGCCTGACCAACGCCATGATCGCCATCGGCGTGTCGGCCGCGCCCAAGTTCATCCGGCTCACGCGCGGGCAGGTGCTGGCGGTCAAGAGCGAGGACTACGTGCAGAGCGCCCGCGCGCTGGGCGCCTCGGACCTGCGCATCATCTGCCGCCACGTCTTCCCGAACGTCATGCCGCCGCTGATCGTGCAGGCCACCATTACCATCGCCACGGCCATCATCGCCGAGGCCAGCCTGTCGTTCCTGGGCCTGGGCCTGCAGCCGCCGAACCCATCGTGGGGCTCGATGCTGAACACCGCCAAGAACTTCATGACCCAGGCGCCCTGGATGTCGATCTTCCCCGGATCGGCCATTTTCCTGGTGGTGCTGGGCTTCAATCTGCTGGGCGACGGGCTGCGCGACGCGCTGGATCCCCGTCAGGACAAGTAATCATCATGGCAACCATGGACCCCAAACGCGTCGTCCAGGTCAACGACCTGACCGTGCGCTTCAAAACCCCCGAACGCGTCGTCGAAGCGGTGCGCAGCGTGTCGTTCCACGTCGATCGCGGCGAAACCCTGGCGATCGTGGGCGAGTCCGGCTCGGGCAAGTCGGTCACCTCGCTGGCGCTGATGCGCCTGGTGGAATACGGCGGCGGCCGCATCGTCAACGGCGGCATGCTGCTGCGCCGGCGCAACGGCGACGTGCTGGACCTGGTCAACGCGCCCGACAGCACGCTGCAACGCGTGCGCGGCGCCGACGTGGCCATGATCTTCCAGGAGCCGATGACCTCGCTCAACCCCAGCTTCACGGCCGGCAACCAGATCGCCGAGGCGCTGCAACTGCACCAGGGGCTGGACGCGGCCGCGGCGCGCGCCGAAACGCTGCGCATGCTCGAACGCGTGCGCATCCCCGAGGCCCGCGCCATTCTCGACCGTTATCCGCACCAGTTGTCCGGCGGCATGCGCCAGCGCGTCATGATCGCGATGGCGCTGTCCTGCAAGCCGCAGCTGCTGATCGCCGACGAACCCACCACGGCCCTGGACGTCACCATCCAGGCCCAGATCCTGCAACTGATCCGCCAGTTGCAGGAAGAAATGGACATGGGCGTCATCTTCATCACCCACGACATGGGCGTGGTGGCCGAAGTGGCCGACCGCGTGCTGGTCATGTACCGCGGCGACAAGGTCGAGGAGGGCGGTTCCGACGACGTCTTCGCCCGTCCCCGCCATGCCTACACCCGCGCGCTGCTGTCGGCCGTGCCGCGCCTGGGCGCCATGCATGGCACCGACGAGCCGGCGCCGTTCCCGCTGCTCAAGGTCGAAGAGGCCGCGCGCCAGGCCGAGCCGGCCGCCGCCCCGGTGGCGCAGCCGTCCACCGTGCGCCGCGACAACGGCCCGGTGCTGAAGGTGCGCGACCTGACCACCAGCTTCGACATCACCGGCGGCATCTTCGGCCGGGTGCAAAAGCGCGTGCATGCGGTCGAGAAGGTCAGCTTCGACCTGTATCCGGGCGAGACCTTGTCGCTGGTGGGCGAATCCGGCTGCGGCAAGACCACCACCGGCCGTTCGCTGCTGCAACTGGTAAAGAGCAAGAGCGGCACGATCGAGTTCGACGGCCAGAACATCGGCGCGCTGCGCGGCAGCGCCATGCAGACGCTGCGCCGCCACATCCAGTTCATCTTCCAGGATCCGTTCGCCTCGCTCGACCCACGCATGACGGTCGGCTATTCCATCATGGAACCCCTGCTGATCCACCGCGTGGCCAGCGGCGCCAAGGCCCAGGAACGGGTGCGCTGGCTGATGGACAAGTGCGGCCTCGCGCCCGAGATGATCGACCGTTATCCGCATGAGTTCTCGGGCGGCCAGCGCCAGCGCATCTGCATCGCGCGCGCCCTGGCGCTGAACCCCAAGGTGGTGATCGCCGATGAATCGGTGTCGGCCCTGGACGTGTCGATCCAGGCGCAGATCGTCAACCTGCTGCTCGACCTGCAGCGCGAGCTGGGCGTGTCGTTCCTGTTCATTTCGCACGACATGGCGGTGGTCGAGCGCGTCAGCCACCGCGTGGCGGTGATGTACCTGGGCCAGATCGTCGAGATCGGTCCGCGCCGCGCCATCTTCGAGAACCCGCAGCATCCCTACACGAAGAAGCTGATGGCGGCGGTGCCGATCGCCGATCCGCAGCGCCGCCACCGCGAGCGCTCGCTGCTGGTCGACGAAATCCCCAGCCCGATGCGCAAACTGGGCGACGATCCGCTGGTCGAGCCGCTGGTGCGGGTCGGGGAAGGGCACTACGTCGCGCGCCATTCCGTCGGCGTGTACTGAGCCACTGCCTGATCGCCCGCCGCATCGGCGGCGGGCGGCGGCCGTTGCGCGGGGCCGGCCGCGCCACAGGCGGTATCATGGCGGCCTTCAGTCATTCGCCCCATTCAACGGATTTTCTCGCCATGGCCCTGCGCGCCACTATCTACAAGGCCGACCTCAACGTGGCCGACACCGATCGGCACTACTACGGCAGCCACTCGCTGACGGTCGCCCGCCATCCCTCCGAAACCGACGAGCGCATGATGGTGCGCCTGGTGGCCTACGCGCTGCAGGCCCAGGAAGAACTGGCCTTCACCAAGGGCCTGAGCGACACCGACGAGCCGGACCTGTGGGTCAAGGACCTGACCGGCGCCATCACCCTGTGGATCGAAGTCGGCCAACCCGAAGAACGCCGCATCCTGCGCGCCTGCGGCCGCGCCGAGCAGGTCATCGTCTACTGCTACGGCGGTTCCGCCAGCAAGATCTGGTGGGACGGCGTGCGCAACAAGCTGGAGCGCACCCGCAACCTCAAGGTCATCAACCTGCCATCCGAGCAGACCCGCGCCCTCGCCAACCTGGCCGAGCGCACCATGCAGCTGAATGCCAATATCTCGGACGGGGTGGTGTATTTCTCGGCCGACAAGGGCGAAGTCAGCATCGAGCCCGAAATCTGGCGCTGATGGCCAGACCCGTCCCCTTTTGATGCCCGTTCGTTCGGGCCGCGAGGCGCGCAACGCCTGCTGTCGCGGGTGATCGCGACGCTGTAGTGCGCCGCAACAAAAAAAGCGTGCAAAGCGTCCGGGGCGGGTTTATATTATGGTCATCATATTCAGGAGTCCCGACCATGGCCGGCCCCGCTTCCCGCAAAGAGCTCTCCCATGACCGCATCGTGGAAGCGGCCGCGCGAGCGATTCGCCGGGAAGGCTATGCCGGCGTGGGCGTGGCGGACGTCATGAAAGAGGCCGGGCTCACGCACGGCGGCTTCTATGCGCATTTCCCGTCGCGCGACGCCATGCTGGTGGCGGCGATGGAACGCGCCGGCCGCGATGGCGCCGCCCGCATGGCGCAGGGCATGGCGCGGCGCCGCGCCGAAGGCGCCAGCCCGCTGCGCGCCCTGGTCGAGAGCTATCTGTCAGAGGGCCACCTGGTCGGTTGCGAAGGGGGCTGCCCGATTTCGGCGCTGGCCTCGGAGATGCCGCGCCAGTCGCCCGAGGTGCGGGACATCTCGGCCAGCCGGGTGACCGGGCTGGTCGGCGTGGTGCAACAGGCGCTGCCGGCCGACGCCGGCCCGCACGCCGCGATGGCGATCACCAGCAGCCTGGTGGGCGCCATGCAACTGGCCCGCGCGCTCGGCGACAACGCGCGGGGCCACGCCATGTTGGCGGCCGCGCGCCAGTCCATTCTCGACCAGTACGACAGCGAGGGCCGCCAGGCCGCCCACTGAAGCCCCCTTTTTCGGGCCGCATTGCGCGGCCTTTCTTCATCCCATAAATATGATGATCATCATATTTATATAACCGGCCGGTGTCACCGGCCACAGCCAGAACGCAGCACCCAAGGAAAGACATCATGGAACTGAAGAACGCTACCGTCCTCATCACCGGCGCCAACCGGGGCATCGGCCTGGCCTTCGCCCGCGAGGCGCTGGCCCGTGGCGCGCGCAAGGTCTACGCCGGCGTGCGCGATCCGGCCAGCATCTCGCTGCCGGGCCTGCAGGCCATCAAGCTCGACGTCACCAGCGACGAGGACGTGGCCGCCGCGGCCGCGCTGGCCAAGGACGTGACGCTGGTCATCAACAACGCCGGCATTGCCGCGACCGGCGGCTTCCTGGCCGACGACAGCATCGAATCGGCCCGCCGGCACCTGGAGACCAACCTGCTGGGCCCGCTGCGCGTGGCGCAGGCGTTCGCGCCGGTGCTGGCCGCCAACGGCGGCGGCGCGCTGCTGAACGTGCTGTCGATCGCGAGCTGGATCAACCGGCCGCTGCTGGGCGTGTACGGCATGAGCAAGTCGGCCGCCTGGGCCCTGACCAACGGCCTGCGCCATGAACTGCGCGAGCAGGGCACCCAGGTGCTGGGCCTGCACATGGGCTTTGTCGATACCGACCTGACGCGCGGCCTGGACGCGCCCAAGAGCACGCCCGAATCGGTGGTGCGCCAGGCCTTCGACGCGTTGGAAGCCGGCGCCGAGGAAGTGCTGGCCGACGACGCCACGCGCCAGGTCAAGCAAGGCCTGGCGGCCGAGCCGCCTGTCTACCTGCAGGCATGAACCGCGGGCGCCACGCCTTCGCGACCTTCCCGACGCCATTTCCGAGTCCGATCGACATGCATTCCAATGCCACCCCCGCGGCTCACCAAGCCGCCGCCGCGCCGTCCGCGGCCGAATCCCCCTGGCCGATCTTCTGGATCGCCAGCGTGGCCGTGTTCCTGGTTTCCCTCGACGCGACCATGCTCTACGCCGCGTTCGGCGCCATGCGCGCCGGCTTTCCCGAGGCCTCGGCCGCCGACATGTCCTGGGTGCTGAACGCCTACACGGTGGTCTATGCGGCCATGCTGATCCCGTCCGGCGGGCTGGCCGACACGCACGGGCGCAAGCGCATGTTCATGATCGGCGTGCTGCTGTTCCTGGCGGCCTCGGCCGCCTGCGGCCTGGCCGGCACCGTCGGCTGGCTGATCGCGGCGCGCGTGGCGCAGGCGGTCGGCGCGGCGTTGCTGACGCCGGCCTCGCTGTCCATCGTGCTGGCGGCGTTCCCGGCCGCGCAGCGCTCGGTGGCGGTGAGCCTGTGGGGCGCCGTGGCGGCGCTTGCCGCCGCGGTCGGCCCCAGCCTGGGCGCGTTCGTGGTCGATGCCGCCGGCTGGCCCTGGGCCTTCTACATCAACCTGCCGCTGGGCGCGCTGTCGCTGTGGTTCGGCGCCGCCCGCCTCGTGGAATCGGTGCGGCCCGAAGCGCGCCGGCGCGTCGATGGCGTCGGCATGGCGCTGCTGATGGTGGGCGTGGGCGCGCTGGCGCTGGCCATCGTGCAGTCGGAATCGCCGCACTGGAGCAGCGGCGAGCTGTGGATGGTGGCGGCCGTGGGGCTGGTGTCGCTGGCGGCCTTCGTGGGCTGGGCCCGCAGCACGCCGCATCCGCTGGTCGACCTGGCGCTGTTCAAGCATCGCACCTATCGCTACGTGAACCTGGCCACGCTCAGCTTCGGCATTGCCTTCGCGATGATGTTCTTCGCTTTCTTCTTCTACATGACGGGCGTCTGGCACTACAGCCTGCCGCGCGCCGGCCTGGCGGTCACGCCGGGTCCGCTGCTGGTGATGCCGACCGCGATCATCACCGGCAAGCTGGCCGCGCGCATGGGGCATCGGCCGTTCCTGGTGGGCGGCGCGCTGGTCTATGCCGCCAGCGGCCTGTGGTTCCTGCTGGTGCCCGGCGCCGAGCCCGCCTACCTGGCGCATTGGCTGCCGGGACTGCTGCTGAGCGGGCTGGGCGTGGGCATGGTGCTGCCCTCGCTGGCTGGCGCCGCGGTCAACCGGCTGCCGCCGCAGCACTATGCGGTGGGCAGCGCGGTCAACCAGGCCACGCGCCAGATCGGCGCGGTGCTTGGCGTGGCGTTGACGGTGCTGCTGCTGGGCAAGGGCGCGCTGAGTCACGCGGATTTCGACCCGCTGTACATCGGCCACGTTGGCCTGGCGTTGCTGACGGGCTTGCTGTGCCTGGCGGTGGACACGCGGCCGCGTCCGGCGCCGGCCCATGCGTGACCGGCGGCCCGGGGGCAAGGGCGCGGGATTGCATGGCGTGGGATGGCGCGCGGGCGGCCGCGCCCGCGGCATTGCGCCGCGCCTAGCGCGGCGTGCGCTGGTGCGGCACCAGCGGCGGCGCCGCGCGGCCCGCCAGCAGCTTCCAGAAGTCCGGCAGGAAACACTCGGCCACCAGCAGCGGCTGGCCCTGGCGCCAGAATACCGAGCGCCGCGCCCACACGCGGCCAGCCTCGCGCGCCTTGCCATTGGCCGCGAGGGCGCCCAGGGCGGTGGCGTGGAACGGCACCGGCGAGGCAAGGCGGCGACAGGCGAAAGGCGAACGGATCACCGTGCTGTCGTGGTACAGCATGTCGGCCAGCGGTCGCGTCAGCAGCCGCCGCATGCCCTGCCAAGCGCCGTGCGAAGCGCGCAAGGGCGTCAGGCTGCGCGCCGGCACGCTGTCGATGCCGTCGACCGACATCAGGACTTCGCGCACCCATACGGGCGCGCCGGGCGCGATGCGCATGGCATGGGCCTCGTCGGCGGGGGCGCCGTCCGCATATTCGGCCAGCACCCGCAGGCGCACCTGTCCGACCTGGCGCAGGCCGGCGGTCAGGGCGCCCGGGCGGAACAGCCAGTGGCGCTGCGTGAGTGTCAGGACGGGCGGCGCGCTGGCCAGCCAGCCCGCGGCGAGGGGAGGGTGATGTGCTGCGGCTAGATTCATCATGGCTGCGTATTATGCCAAGGCCGGCGCGCCGTCCGGGCGCGATGCCCTGTGGCCGATTGCCGCAGGCGCGCCGGCGCAGGCCCCGAGGCGGGGGCGCCGGCGGGGCCTGCGCATACAATACCGCCCATGGAAAAAGTACGAATCTCCAAGCTCATGTCCGAGCGTGGACTCTGTTCGCGCCGCGAGGCCGACAGCTATATCGAACGCGGCTGGGTGCGGGTCGACGGCGAAGTGGTGTCCGAACTGGGCGCGCGCGCCTTCCCCAACCAGGTCATCACGCTGGAACGCGCCGCGCAGGCGCGCCAGACTTCCCGCGTCACCATCCTCATCAACAAGCCGGTCGGCTACGTCTCGGGCCAGGCGGAAAAAGGCTATACCCCCGCGGTCGCGCTGATCGACGCGCGTTCGCGCTTTGCCGGCGACCGCAGCCCGCAGCGCTTCGAGCGCGGCCACCTGGACGGTCTGGCCGTGGCCGGGCGGCTGGACATCGATTCGCAGGGCCTGCTGGTGCTGACGCAGGACGGCCGCGTGGCCAAGCTGCTGATCGGCGAGGACTCCAGCATCGACAAGGAATATCTGGTGCGGGTGCAGGGCGACCTGTCCGAGAACGGCCTGGCGCTGCTCAACCACGGCCTGTCGCTCGATGGCAAGGCGCTCAAGCCGGCCCAGGTGCGCTGGCAGAATCACGACCAGTTGCGCTTCGTGCTGCGCGAAGGAAAGAAGCGCCAGATCCGCCGCATGTGCGAACTGGTGGGACTGAAAGTGGTGGGCCTGAAGCGCGTGCGCATCGGCCGCGTGGCCCTGGGCGACCTGCCGCTGGGCCAGTGGCGCTACCTGCGCGACGACGAACGCTTCTGACGGGCGGGGCGGCGCAATGCCGCCGCACGCCCGCCGCGCCGGCGCCTACCGGCCGCGTACAGATTTTTCAGTGTGTTTCCGGCTGTCTTTCATTTCATGAAGGGCGCGGTATCCTTCGCCTGCCCGTCGCCGCCCAGGCGCTCCATCAGGAACTCGATGAAGATCCGGGTCTTGGCGGGCAACAACCGGGTTTCCGTGACGGCATAGACCGGGAACGGGCCCAGTTGCCAGTCCGGCAGCACCCGTCGCAGCTGACCCGATTTCTGTTCGGCCGTCTGGCCTCCGACCAGCACGGTGATCCCCGCGCCCAGCATCGCCAGGCGCCGGGCCATCGCCACGCCATTGACGGAAAAGCGGTTGCCGGGCGTGAACTGGATGTGCTGGTCGCCGCTGTTGAGCGGCCAGCGGGTCACGCGGCCGGCGCCTTCGGCGCGGAACTCGATGCACTCGTGGCGGGTCAGGTCACTGGGGTGCTTCGGCTCCCCGTGCTTCTCCAGGTATTCGCGCGAGGCGTACAAATGGGCCGGCAGCATGCCCAGCAGCCTTGCGATCTGCGTCGAATCGGGCAGTTCGCCGATCTCGATGGAAATATCGCTGGTCTGGAACACGCGCTGCGCGTGGTCGGGATTGGCCAGGTCCAGGAAAAAGGTGACGTCGGGATAGCGGCGCGAGAACTCCATGAACGATTCAGCCAGGAAGTCCGTGCCGAAATCCGCCGGCATGTTCACCCGCAGCGGCCCCGACGGCGTGTCGACCAGCTTCTGCAGCTCCTCGTGGGCGATCTGGGCCTCGGCCACGATGCGCTGGCAGCGTTCGAAGTACAGCCGGCCGGCGTCGGTCAGTTCGACCTTGCGGGTGGTGCGGCTGAGCAGGCGCAGGCCGACCGACCGTTCCAGTTCGGCCACCTGGCGAGACAGTGTTGATTTGGGCACTCCCAGGGCGGCCGCCGCACGGCTAAAACTGTGCGTCTTGGCGACCTCCACGAAGAGCTCCATGCCTTGTAAGCGTTTCATGGAAGGAATTCTGTCACATGGCGGGGCGAATTATTGTCCCATATCTGGAATGATGTTTTCGTAATATGCCTCTTTGTTTCTCGGGCGGGATAACGCAAAATGCCGATTCTGCAATGCAGCAAAGCGTCGAAGCCCTGCCTGAATGTCTGAGGCGAAACCACCCCAGTCAATCCTCACGAGCCGAACCGATGCATGGTTCGGCTTGCGCCGTCGTTGTCGCCGGAATCCCGGCGGGCGCAGGCCCCGGTGGGCGGGTGTGAGGGCTACCTTTTTAGTTGGAAATCGGGAATGCAATCTATGAACAAGAAAAGCGCTATGTGGCGCGGCGCGGCGGTGGTCACGCTGACGGCATCGGCCCTGACGTTGGCCGCTTGCGGCAAGAAGCAGGAAGCACCCCAGGCGGGCAAGCCGCAGGTGACGGTCGTCACGCTCACCACCAAGCCGGTTTCCCTGACCACTGAATTGCCGGGCCGCACCTCGCCGTTCCGCGTCGCCGAAGTGCGGCCGCAGGTCAACGGCATCGTGCAGAAGCGCCTGTTCACCGAGGGCGGCGGGGTCAAGGCGGGCGAGCAGCTCTACCAGATCGACCCCGCGCTCTACCAGGCCAGCTTCGACAGCCAGAAGGCCGCCCTGGCGCGCGCCCAGGCGCAGCAGAAGACCGCCGCGCTGCTGGCCGAGCGCTACAAGCCGCTGGTGGCCACCCGCGCCGTCAGCCAACAGACCTATGACAACGCCGTGGCCGCGCGCGACCAGGCCGTCGCCGACGTGCTGTCGGCCAAGGCCGCGCTCGACACCGCGCGCATCAACCTGGTCTACACCAAGGTGCTGTCGCCGATCAGCGGCATCATCGGCCGTTCCTCGGTCACCGAAGGCGCGCTGGTCACGGCCAACCAGGCCACGGCCCTGGCCGCCGTGCAGCAGATCGACCCGATCTACGTCGACGTGACGCAGTCCAGCGTGCAGCTGCTGCGCCTGCAGAACGCGCTCTCCAGCGGCCAGCTCAAGAAGGCCGAGGGCGAGCAGGCCGCGCTGGTCACGCTGACGCTGGAAGACGGCTCGCAATACACCCAGCAGGGCAAGCTGCAGTTCTCCGAAGTCACGGTCGACCCGGGCACCGGCTCGGTCACGTTGCGCGCGGTGTTCCCCAACCCGGATCGCCGCCTGTTGCCGGGCATGTTCGTGCGCGCCCGCCTGGTCGACGGCGTTGCCGCCGACGGCCTGCTGGTGCCGCAACGCGGCGTGACGCGCAACCAGCGCGGCCTGCCGACGGCGCTGGTGGTCAATGCAGAGAACAAAGTCGAACTGCGTGAAATCAAGACCGACCGCGCCATCGGCGACCAGTGGCTGGTCACCGACGGCCTGAAGGCCGGTGAGAAGGTCATCGTGGAAGGCGTGCAGATGGTGCGTCCGGGTGTCGAGGTGGTTGCCACTGAAGCCAGCGCCAAGCCGGCGCAGCAACCGCAAGCGGGCGCCGCGGCGGCCAAGCAGTAGTCAGGGAGCCTTGCATGGCAAAGTTTTTTATCGATAGACCGGTTTTCGCGTGGGTGATCGCGATCGTGCTGATGATGGCCGGCGCGCTGTCCATCCTGAAGCTGCCGGTTTCGCAGTATCCGAACATCGCGCCGCCGGCCATCGGCATCGCGGTGACCTATCCGGGCGCCTCGGCGCAGACGGTGCAGGACACCGTGGTGCAGGTGATCGAGCAGCAGATGAACGGCCTTGACGGCCTGGAGTACATTTCCTCGGAAAGCAACTCCGACGGCAGCATGTCCATCACGCTGACGTTCCGCCAGGGCACCAACCCCGACACCGCCCAGGTGCAGGTGCAGAACAAGCTGTCGCTGGCGCAGCCGCTCTTGCCGCAGGAAGTGCAGCAGCAGGGCATCCGCGTCACCAAGGCCACCAAGAACTTCCTGATCGTGGCGGGCTTCGTGTCCACCGACGGCACGATGACCAAGGACGACCTGGCCGACTACGTCGCCTCGTACGTCCAGGATCCCATCAGCCGCACGCAGGGCGTGGGCGACTTCCAGCTGTTCGGTTCGCAGTACGCCATGCGCATCTGGCTGGATCCGGCCAAGCTGGTGAACTACGGCCTGACCACGGTCGACGTGGTCAACGCCATCAAGGAACAGAACGTCCAGGTCTCGTCCGGCCAGTTGGGCGGCCTGCCCGCGGTGCGCGGCCAGCAGTTGAACGCCACCATCATCGGCCCCTCGCGCCTGGAAAAGCCGGAAGACTTCGGCCGCATCCTGCTCAAGGTCAATGCCGACGGCTCCCAGGTGCGCCTGGCCAACGTCGCCCGCATCGAACTGGGCGGCCAGACCTACGCCATCGACAGCTACTACAACGGCAAGCCCGCCTCGGGCCTGGCGATCAAGCTGGCCCCGGGCGCCAACGCGCTCGACACGGCGCAGGCGGTGCGCGACACCATCAATAACCTGAAGCCGTACTTCCCGCCGGGCATGGACGTGGTCTATCCGTACGACACCACGCCGTTCGTCAGCCTGTCGATCGAGGAAGTGTTCAAGACGCTGGTGGAAGCCATCATCCTGGTGTTCCTGGTGATGTACCTGTTCCTGCAGAACTTCCGCGCCACGTTGATCCCGACGCTGGCGGTGCCGGTGGTGCTGCTGGGCACCTTCGGCGTGCTGGCCGCGTTCGGCTATTCCATCAACACCTTGACGATGTTCGGCATGGTGCTGGCCATCGGCCTGCTGGTGGACGACGCCATCGTGGTGGTCGAAAACGTCGAGCGGGTGATGGCCGAAGAGGGCCTGACGCCCAAGCAGGCCACCCGCAAGTCCATGAGCCAGATCACCGGCGCGCTGATCGGCATCGCCATGGTGCTGGCCGCCGTGTTCATCCCGATGGCGTTCTTCGGCGGCTCGACCGGCGTGATCTATCGCCAGTTCTCCATCACCATCGTGTCCTCGATGGTGCTGTCGGTGATCGTCGCCATCGTCTTCACGCCGGCGCTGTGCGCCACGCTGCTCAAGCCGATTCCCAAGGGCCACCACGGCACCAAGCGCGGCTTCTTCGGCTGGTTCAACCGCGCCTTCGACCGCAGCAGCCATGGCTACGCCAATACCGTGGCGCGCGGCCTGGGCCGCACCAAGCGCCTGATGGTGGTCTACCTGGCCATCGTCATCGCCATGGGCTGGATGTTCACCCGCATTCCCACCGCGTTCCTGCCGGCCGAGGACCAGGGCATCCTGTTCGCCCAGATTCAGACGCCCGCCGGCGCCACCGCCGAGCGCACCAAGGCCGTCATCGACGAGGCCACCAACTACCTGCTGACCGAAGAAAAGGACGCGGTCACCTCGGTGTTCGCGGTCAATGGCTTCAACTTCGGCGGCCGCGGCCAGAACGCCTCGATCCTGTTCATCAAGCTGCGCGACTGGGAAGACCGCGGCGACGCCAAGCTCAAGGCGGCCGCCGTGGCGGCGCGCGCCAATGCCCACTTCAGGAAGACCGAGCGCGACGCCATGCTGTTCGTGGTGCCGCCGCCCTCGGTGATGGAACTGGGCAACGTCGATGGTTTCGACTTCCAGCTGATGGACCGCGCCGGCGTGGGCCATGAAAAACTGCTGGCCGCGCGCAACCAGCTGCTGGGCGAGGCGGCGCAAAGCAAGATCCTGCAGGGCGTGCGCCCCAACGGCATCGAGGACGCGCCGCAGTACCAGCTCGACATCGACCGCGAGAAAGCGCGGGCGCTGGGCGTGGCCGTGTCGGACATCAACAGCACGCTGTCCACCGCCTGGGGCTCGTCGTACGTCAACGACTTCATCGACCGCGGCCGCGTCAAGAAGGTGTTCGCGCAGGGCGAGGCCTCGGCCCGCATGCTGCCCGAAGACCTGGACAAATGGTACGTGCGCAACAAGGATGGCGACATGGTGCCGTTCTCGGCGTTCGCCAAGGCCACCTGGAGCTTCGGCCCGCAGAAGCTGAACCGCTACAACGGCGTGCCGTCCTACAACATCCAGGGCCAGGCGGCGCCGGGCTACAGCTCGGGCGCGGCGATGGAGGAAATGGAACGCATCGCCAGCAAGCTGCCGGTGGGCGTGGGCTTCGAATGGACCGGCATGTCGTTCGAAGAACGCCTGTCGGGCGCCCAGGCGCCGGCGCTGTACGCGATTTCGCTGATCGTGGTGTTCCTGTGCCTGGCGGCGCTGTATGAAAGCTGGACGATCCCGTCCGCGGTCATGCTGGTGGTGCCGCTGGGCATCATCGGGGCGCTGGGCGCGACCATGCTGCGCGGCCTGTCCAACGACGTGTACTTCCAGGTGGGCCTGCTCACGACCATCGGCCTGGCGGCCAAGAACGCCATCCTGATCGTGGAGTTCGCCAAGGAGCACTACGAGGCTGGGGCGAGCCTGACGGAGTCGGCGATCCACGCCGCCCGCCAGCGCCTGCGCCCGATCCTGATGACGTCGCTGGCGTTCATCCTGGGCGTGGTGCCGCTCGCGATCTCCTCGGGCGCCGGTTCGGGCAGCCAGAACGCCATCGGCACGGGCGTGATCGGCGGCATGCTGACCGCGACCTTCCTGGCCATCTTCTTCGTCCCCGCGTTCTTCGTGATCATGCTGCGCCTGTTCAAGGTGGAACGCATGAGCGCGCGGCGCGATCCGCACGACCCCAGCGCCAACGATGCGCAGGACGTGTCCGTCGAAGGAAAACCGCAATGAAGCTGCAGATGAGAACCCTGGTTTCCCTTTCCCTGGCGGCGGCCCTGGCGGGCTGCTCGCTGGCCCCGACCTACGAACGGCCCGACGCGCCGGTCTCGTCGGCCTATCCGAGCGGCCCGGCCTACAAGGCCGACGCCGTCGGCGCCGTGGCCACGGCCGACATCGGCTGGCGTGATTTCTTCGCCGATCCGCTGCTCCAGCAACTGATCGAGCAGTCGCTGGCCAACAACCGCGACCTGCGCGTGGCGGCCCTGAACGTCGAGGCGGCGCGGGCGCAGTACCGCATCCAGCGCGCCGACCTGCTGCCCAGCGTCGGCATCGCCGGCAAGGAAACCGCCCAGCGCACGCCGGCCGACCTGTCGCCCAGCGGCCAGGCCAGCACCAGCCACAACTACCAGGTCGGCGCCGCGCTGTCCTCGTGGGAACTGGACCTGTTCGGCCGCATCCGCAGCCTGAGCGACAAGGCGCTGGAATCGTACCTGGCGCTGGACGAGACCCGCACCGCGACCCAGTTGACGCTGATCGCCGAAGTGGCCAACGCCTACCTGACGCTGCGCGCCGACCAGGAGCTGCTGAGCCTGACGCGCGACACGCTCAAGAGCCAGGACGACTCCTACAAGCTCACCAAGCAGAGCTACGACCAGGGCCTGTCCACGGCGCTCGACCTGAGCCAGGCCGAAGTGTCGCTGCGCACCGCCCAGCGCAACCTGTCGCAGTACACGCGCCAGGCCGCGCAGGACCGCAACGCGCTGGTGCTGCTGGTGGGCCAGCCGCTGTCGCCGGAAATCTCGGCGGCGCTGGACAACGCCGTCAAGCTCGACGACGGCATGCTGCCGACCGCGCTGCCGGCCGGTCTGCCGTCCGAACTGCTGGCGCGCCGCCCGGACATCCGCGCGGCCGAGCACCAGCTCAAGGGCGCCAACGCCAACATCGGCGCGGCCCGCGCCGCGTTCTTCCCGACCATCAGCCTGACGGGCAACGCCGGCACCGCCAGCGCCAGCCTGGGCGGGCTGTTCGACGCGGGCTCGGGCGCCTGGAGTTTCGTGCCCCAGATCACGGTGCCGATCTTCGCCGGCGGCTCGCTGCTGGCTGGGTTGGACCTGGCCAAGGTGCAGAAGAACATCCAGGTCGCGCAGTACGAGAAGACGATCCAGACCGGTTTCCGCGAAGTCGCCGACGCGCTCGCGGGCCGCGGCACGCTGGACGAACAGATCCAGGCCCAGCAACTGCTGGTGGCCGCCAACCAGCGCGCCTATGACCTGTCCGAGCAGCGCTTCCGCCAGGGCATCGACGACTACCTGACGGTGCTCGATTCGCAGCGTTCGCTCTACACCGCGCAGCAGGCGCTGGTCGATACGCGCCTGTCGCGCCTGTCCAACCTGGTCACCTTGTACAAGGTGCTGGGCGGTGGCTGGACCGAGCGCACCGTTACGGCGGCGCAGCCGGCATCGGACGCGACGGCCGCGTCTGGCGGCCAGCCGGGCTGAGCTCGCGGCGTTTCGATAGTGGCAAAAAAAGCGGGCCGATCTTTCGATCGGCCCGCTTTGCGTGGCGCGCGCCAGCGCGTCAGCCGCGCTTCTTGGCGATGAGGCCGACCACGAACAGCACGATGATCGCGCCGACCACCGAGCCGATCCAGCCGGCCGGTTCGCCCGGGGCATACCAGCCCAGGTTCTGGCCGAGGAAGCCGGCCACGACCGCGCCCACGATGCCCAGTATGGTGGTCATGATGATCCCCATGTTCTGGTCTCCGGGCATGATCGCGCGGGCTATCAGCCCGACGATGAAGCCGACGATGATCATGATGATGATGCTCATGCGCGTACTCCTTGCGAGGGTAAAGGGCGATGTGCCCTGATATTACTCACGCGCGTGCCGCCGGGGCTGTAACAACTGGTGTGTGGGGCAAGCACGCAACATGCTGCGCCGCGTCGTCCGTGCAGCAATGTTGCAAGGCGCCCCTAAGAGGTCAGGTCGATGAGCTGGCGCAGGTCCTTGGTCATCGCCTCGATGCTGTCGGTGTCCGAAGCCAGCAGACGGGCGCGGCCCTGATTGTCGAAAATGTACACCCCGCGGCTGTGCGTCACCTCGTACTGGTCGGCGTCGTCGCCGGGCCGGGGCTTTTCGATCTGGTAGGCCACGCGGTAGCGGCGCGCCAGGTCGGCCACCTGCTTTTCATTGCCGGTGACGCCGATGGCCTGGCTGTTGAACGCATTGACGTAGGCCTGCAGGATGTCCGGGGTGTCGCGATGCGGATCGACGCTGACGAACACGATGCGCACGTCGCGCGCCTTGTCGCCCAGGTTCTGCAGCACCGCCGTCAACTGCGCCATGGTGGTGGGGCAGATGTCGGGACAACTGGCGTAGCCGAAGAACAGCAGCACGGTCTTGCCCTTGAGGTCATCGCTGCTGACGGTCTTGCCGCCGGCGCCCGGTAGCGAGAACTTCAGGTCGGGCAGGTGGCCCTTGACGTTGTAGAGCGTCCAATCGACATTGCGGTCGCCGCAGGCGGCAAGCAGCATGCACAGGGCCAGGAAGAGACCGCGCCAGGCGCGTCCGGTAAGCAGGTGTCGCATGGGTTCCATCGCCGGTTGGAGGGATAAACCCGTCGATTCTACCCGTTGGCGGCGCGCTGGCCGCGCGCCGCCAACGGTGCGGTTTGTCCCGGCGCAAGGCGCGCGCGGCGCACTTGTGAAGCTTTGTCGAAATATTGTTGGAGAAGTGGCAAATCGGGCCATGCGAACGGTTGTTGACAGCTACAGTCAGGATATTGTCAGTTACCGGCGAGGTGCCACCCTATGAACACCGCGGCCAGCCACGCGCTGGGCTATCCCTATTTCCCGTACTACCCCGTGGTGCTCGACATCCTGCGCAGCCGCCTGGCGGGGCGTGTGCTGGACGCGCCTTGCAATCGCGGCTGGCTGGGCGACATGGTGCGCCCGGCGACCGGACGCGATGTCGAACTCGATGGCATCGGTCCGGCCGGGTTGCCGGCCTCGGCCAATGGCTACCGGCGCCTGACCGTGCATGACCTCGAAACGCCGCTGCCCGCGGCCGCGCCCTACGACGCCGTGGTCTGCAGCGAAGCGATCCACCTGGCGTCCAACCCCGGCCTGCTGGTGCGCGGCTTTCATGACGCGCTGCGCCCGGGCGGCACGCTGGTGCTGACCACGCCCAACGCGGGCCGCGTGCGGGTCCGCCTGCGGGCGCTGCTGCGCGGTGTGCATGTCGATCCCTGGAGCGCCGCGGCGCGCACGGAAGGCGCGCTGTTCCCCCTGGGTTTTGCCCAGCTGCATCAATTGCTGGCGCATCATGGATTCCACGACATCACCCTGCATTCCGTGGTCGAAACCAGGCAAGGGCGCTGGCTCGATCATCTGCTGGCCTGGCCCGCGCGGCGCTATTGCCAGGCGCGCCTGAAACACGCGCAGGACGAGGACAGCCGCCACTTCTGGCGCCAGGCCGGTTCGGAACCGTCGGTGCATGGGAACTGGCTGGTGGTATCGGCGCGCCGGCCGGGGGAGCGCTAGCGCGGCCAGCCAAAAAAATGGCCCGCTCGCAAGCGGGCCCTGGATCATGCGCGAATCGATCAGCTCGCGCTCATGCCACTGTGGCGCAGCAGCGCGTCGATGCGCGGGGCGCGGCCACGGAAGGCGGCGAACGACTCGGCGGCGGGGCGCGAGCCGCCGACGGCCAGCACTTCGCGGCGGAAACGCGCGCCGGTGGCCGGATCGAGCGTGCCCAGGGCGTTGCCGGCCTGCCTTGCCGCGGCTTCTTCAAATGCCTCGTAGGCGTCGGCGGACAGCACCTCGGCCCACTTGTAGCTGTAGTAGCCGGCGCCGTAGCCGCCCGCGAACAGGTGCGAGAAGGCATGCGGCAGGCGGTGCCAGGCGGGCGGGAACAGCACCGCGACCTCGGCGCGCACTTCCTGCAGCAGGGCCAGCACTTCGCTGATGCTGGCGCCCTTGGCGCGGTCGTGCATCAGCATGTCGAACAGCGCGAACTCGATCTGGCGCACGGTCTGCATGCCGCTCTGGTAGTTGCGGGCCGCGACCAGGCGGTCGTAGAGCGCGCGCGGCAGCGGTTCGCCGCTGTCGACGTGGGCCGACAGCTTCTGCACCACGGCCCATTCCCAGCAGAAGTTTTCCATGAATTGCGAGGGCAGTTCGATGGCGTCCCATTCGACGCTGGCGAAGGCGGCGGCGCCGGGCTCGTCCACTTCCGACAGCAGCGCGTGCAGGGCGTGGCCGGTTTCGTGGAACAGGGTGATGACGTCATCGTGCGTCAGCACGGCGGCGCGGTCGCCGTTGGGGCGCGAGAAATTGCAGGTCAGGTAGGCGATCGGCGTCTGCACGCGGCCGGCGACCACGCGGCGGGTGCGCTCGCTGTCGACCCAGGCGCCGCTCTGCTTGCCGGCGCGGGCGTACAGGTCCAGGTAGAGGTAGCCGATCAAGTCGCCCTTGGGGCTTTCGACGCGCACGCCGCGCACGTCGGCATGCCACGACGACACCGGCGTTTCCGCCAGGCGCACGTCGAACAGCGTTTCGATGACCTCGAACAGGCCGGACAGCACGCGCGGCTCGGTGAAGTATTGCTTCACCTCGTCTTCGGAATAGGCGTAGCGCGATTCGCGCAGGCGCTCGGAGGCATAGGCCACGTCCCAGGGTTGCAGCTCGGCCAGGCCGAGTTCGGCGGCGGCGTAGGCCTTCAGCTCGGCCAGGTCGCGCTGGGCATACGGCTTGGCGCGCGCGGCCAGGTCGCGCAGGAAGGTGGTGACTTCCTTGGCGTCGCGCGCCATGCGCGTCTGCAGCCGCAGCGCGGCGAAGGTGCCCAGGCCCAGCAGGGCGGATTCCTCTGCGCGCAGCGACAGCAGTTCCTCGATCAGGGGCGAGTTGTCGAACCGGGCGTCGCCCTGTTCCGACGCCACCGTGCCGTAGCCGCGGTACAGCGCCTCGCGCAGCGAGCGGTCCTGCGCGTACTGCATGACGGGCAGGTAGCAGGGCATCTTCAGCGTCAGCTTCCAGCCCGGCTTGCCGTCTTCCTCGGCGGCGGCGCGGGCGGCGGCCCGCACGTCGGCGGGAATGCCGGCCAGGCGGGCCTCGTCCTCGATCAGCAGCGACCAGGCGTCGATGGCGTCCAGCACGTTCTCGGAGAATTTCTGCGAGGCCTGCGCCTCGCGGTCGGAAATGGCGGCGTAGCGCTCGCGGTCGGCGCCGCGCAGTTCGACGCCGCTCAGGCGGAAGTCGCGCAGGGCCATCTCGACGATGCGGCGGCGCACCGGCGACCACGACGCGAAATCGGGCGCGGCGGCCAGGCGCTGGTACTGCTGGTACAGGCCTTCGTGCAGGCCGACCCAGGTCGAGAATTCGGTCACCAGCGGCAGCGCGGCGTTGTAGGCCTCGCGCAGTTCGGGCGTGTTGACCACGGCGTTCAGGTGACCGGCCACCGACCAGGCGCGCCACAGCCGCTCGGACGCGGTATCCAGCGGCTCGACCACGGCTTCCCAGGTGGGCGCCAGCGCCGGATCGGCGGCGCGGTCCACGGCCTGGCGGGCGATGCCCAGCAGTTCCTCGATGGCGGGCACCACGTGGGCGGGCTTGACCGCCTGGTAGTCGACCAGTTCTGAGACGGGGGCGAGCAGGGGATTCTGGGTCATGGTGTTACCAATAGCGTGAGAGGAGGGCGGGCAGCACGCGAGCGCGCCGGCAGGCATAAGGATCAGGTTGGGGCGGCAGGCCGAAAAGCAAGGGCAGGCCCTGGGCGCGCCCGGTCTCGCGCACCACGCCCAGAGACGACTGTGGGTTTGCCCCCGTCCCCCGGAAGGGCGCGGGGCAAACCCACAAGGGTGCCACGGCGGGGCGCGGGACCGGTCTTCAGGCCGCGGCCCGTTCCGCCGCTTCGACGGTGTTGACCAGCAGCATGGCGATGGTCATGGGGCCGACACCGCCCGGCACGGGCGTGATGGCGCCGGCCACCTGGCTGGCGGAGGCGAAGTCGACGTCGCCGCACAGCTTGCCGTCGGCGCCGCGGTTGATGCCCACGTCGATGACGACCGCGCCGGGCTTGATCATCGAGCCGTCGATCATGCCGGGCTTGCCGGTGGCCACCACCAGCACGTCGGCGCGGCGGGTCTGGGCCGCCAGGTCGCGCGTCTTGGAGTTGCAGATGGTGATGGTGGCGCCGGCGGCCAGCAGCAGCATGGCCATGGGCTTGCCGACGATGTTGCTGGCGCCGACGATCACGGCCTCGGCGCCGCGCAGGGCCACGCCTTCCGATTCCAGCATCTTCATGACGCCATAGGGCGTGCAGGGGCGGAACAGCGGCTGGCCGGTCATCAGCAGGCCGGCGTTGCTGACGTGGAAGCCGTCCACGTCCTTCTCGGCGGCGATGGCCTCGATGACCTTGTGCGCGTCCATGTGCTTGGGCAGCGGCAGCTGCACCAGGATGCCGTGGATGGACGGATCGCGGTTCAGCTTGTCGATGCGGGCCAGCAGTTCGGCCTCGGTCATGTCGGCGGGGTACTGCTCCTTGACGGAATGCAGGCCGGCCTTTTCGCACGCCGCGACCTTGTTGCGCACGTACACCTGGGAGGCGGGGTCTTCGCCCACCAGCACCACGGCCAGGCCGGGGCGGGTGCCCTTGGCGGCCAGCGCGGCGACGCGTTGGGCGACTTCTTCGCGAATGCGCTGCGACAGGGCGGCGCCGTCAATGATCCTGGCGGACATCAGGCAACCTCCGCGCGGTGCGCTACGGTATTCGCCTTGGGAACGGCCCGGCGGCTCATGCGTGTGCCTCGGGTTTGGCCAGGGCCACTTTCATCAGATCGGCAACGGTGGTCACTTCAAGTTTTTCCATGATATTGGCGCGGTGCGCCTCGACGGTCTTGATGCTGATGCCCAGGTCGTCGGCGATCTGCTTGTTCAAGCGGCCGGCGACGATGCGCTCCAGCACCTGCTGCTCGCGCGCGGTCAGGCGCGCCAGCATGGCTTCGTGGTCTTTCTGGGCCTGGTGCTTGCTCACGCGCTGCGTGGCCTGCTCCAGCATGCGCGCCACGATTTCGCGCAGATCGGATTCGTTGAACGGCTTCTCGAGGAAGTCGACGGCGCCCTTCTTCATGGTCGACACGGCCATCGGCACGTCGCCGTGGCCGGTGATGAAGACGATGGGCAGGGGGGCGTTGCGGGCGATCAGCTGTTCCTGCAGCTCCAGGCCGCTCATGCCGGGCATGCGCACGTCGGCGATCAGCACGCCGATCTGGCTGGCGTCGTAGTCTTCCAGGAACGACTCGCCGCTGGCGTAGGCGCGGACGCGGTAGCCGTTGGCTTCAAGCAGCCAGCGCAGCGAATCGCGGACCGCTTCGTCGTCATCAACAATGAATACCGTGCTCGACAGGTGGGGCGTGTTCATGCGTGCAACTCCTCTGACTGGTCATTCTGGGCCTGCGTCTGGGACGCAGCGCAGGGCAGGGTAAAGCGGAAAATAGTACCGCCGGCGGGGTTCGGGTCCGCCCACAGGCGGCCGTGGTGCGATTCGATAATGGTACGGCAGATATTCAGCCCCATGCCCAGGCCCTGGGTCTTGGTGCTGAAGAAGGGTTCGAACAGGCGTTCCGGCTCGGCCAGGCCGTGGCCACGGTCGACCACCGCCACCTCGATGTGCTGCTCGTGCAGGATCACGGCCACCTTGAGCTCGTCGGACTCGCTCTTTTCCATGGCTTCCAGGCCGTTCTTGAGCAGGTTCAGCAGCACCTGTTCGATCAGGATCGGGTCGGCCAGCACGTCCGGCGCATTCGACGGCACGAAGCTGTCGATGCGGATGCGGCGCTTGCGGGCGTCGATCTCGGCGAAACCGATGGCGTTGTCGACGATGCGGCCGATCGCCACGCGCTGGCGGCGCGGCTCGCTGCGCTTCACGAATTCGCGGATGCGGCTGATGATCTTGCCGGCGCGCTCGGCCTGCGAGGCGGCCTTCTCCAGCGCCGGCAGCAGCATGTTGGGGCTGGTGTGGCCGGCCTTGACCAGGGCCACCGCGCCCATGCTGTAGTTGGCGATGGCGGTCAGCGGCTGGTTCAGTTCGTGCGCCAGCGACGAGGCCATCTCGCCCATGGTGGTCAGGCGGCTGGTGAGCTGGATCTTTTCCTGCTGCACGCGCGAGGCTTCTTCGTGGGTGCGGCGCTCGGTGATGTCGCGCGCCACCTGCATGCGCACGCGGCGGCCGTCGGTCCAGGCCAGCATGCGGTGGTGCACTTCGAACCAGCGCTGCACCGAGGGCGCGAAGACTTCCACGGATTCATCCGTGAAGCGGCCGCGGCGGCCGGCCAGCAGCTCGTCATGGCCGCCGGTCTGGGCGCCGAACACGCGGCGGTAGGTGCGGTTGGCGAACAGCAGCTCCAGGCCGTCGTGGGTGTCGGCGGTGACCGAGATGGCGTCGTCCAGGCCTTCCAGCACCGTCATGAAGCGCTCGTGCGCGGCGGTCAGGGCCTCGCGGATGCGCTTGGGCTCGGTGATGTCGGTCATCGACGTCATCCAGCCGATCTGGTTGCCGTTGGGGTCCAGCAGCGGCGATACGTACATGCGCGCCGTGAAGCGCGAGCCGTCGCGGCGCTGGGCCTCGACTTCCAGGCCGCTGCTGGGCGTCTTGCCGGACATCAGCACGTCCAGGGTGTGCTGGTGCTGTTCATGGCGGCCCGGCACCCAGTAGGGGAAGGGCGGGCTGCGGCCGATCAGGTCGGCCTCGTTCCAGCCGATCATGCGGCAGAAGGCCGGATTGACGTAGGCGATGCGGCCTTCCATGTCCAGCACGCGCATGCCGGTCGACATGGAGTTCTCCATGGCGCGGCGAAAGCCGGTCTCGGCGATCAGGGCGGCCTCGGCGGCGGAACGGAAGCGTGTATAGCGCCACAGCATCAGCAGGCTGATGACGATCACGCAAGACAGCGCCAGCACCACCCAGATCAGGCGCTGCTGCCGCATTTCCTGGTCGATGGTCACGAACATGACGCTGTCGTCATGGATGCGCTGCAACCAGAAGAACACCCCCATCACACAGATATAGAGGATCAGCACCATCGCGGGCGTGACCCAGTACACCCCGCGTCGGCGCGTGCGGGCGTGGTCGTGGAACGGCGTGGGTATATTGGACTTGGGCGCGCTGGACATGGAGTTCGGGCCGGATAGGCCGGGCATTTTTCATCGCCGGGCCGCCTCAAGATGAAAACGGCCCCGCGGGGCTGCAAGCCGAAGGCGCGGCGTGGGGGGCATTTTAATGCGTGTCGGAACGGAATTGCCGGGAATCAAGCCGGACAGGCGGATGATCGGCTAAAAAAGTGGGGAATATCGCTTTAAGCTTCTGTTCATGTTTTCGCATTATGAAATGCCGTACCGCAACATGAAATTTTCCTTGCGACCGGTTAATCTTCTTTCTTAGAATGCCGGCTGATAGGGAAACCGCTCCCGAGTAGCTGGTCTCTAGCACAACACCCCGACCCATGCATGGCATGGTAGCCCGGATGATCCCGACTACCATGGCATGTCCGCGAGTAGATAAATAAGCGGGTGCGGTCACGAACGAACCCCAACAGGAGACACACGATGTCCTCTTTCGCCCAGGCTGGCGCCGTGCAGGCTGCCAACGACGAAGACACCCTAGAAACCCAGGAGTGGCTCGAAGCCCTGGCGGCAGTCCTTGATCGCGAAGGACCGCAGCGCGCGCACTACCTGCTGGAACGCCTGATCGACGAAGCCCGTCGTTCCGGCGCCCACATCCCGTTCTCGCCGAATACCGCTTACGTCAACACGATTCCGCCCGGCCTGGAGCCGGCGCACCCGGGCAACCTGGAACTGGAATCGCGCATCCGCTCGTACGTGCGCTGGAACGCCATGGCCATGGTGGTCAAGGCCAACAAGCACAATCCGCCGGACGGCGGCGACCTGGGCGGCCACATCGCCTCGTTCGCCTCTCTGGCCACCATGATCGGCTGCGGCCAGAACCACTTCTGGCACGCCGAGAACGAAAACCACGGCGGCGACCTGGTCTACTTCCAGGGCCACACCTCGCCCGGCATGTACGGCCGCGCCTACCTCGAAGGCCGCCTGACCGAAGACCAACTGAACCACTTCCGCCAGGAAGTGGACGGCAAGGGCCTGTCCTCGTACCCGCATCCGAAGCTGATGCCGGACTTCTGGCAGTTCCCCACGGTGTCGATGGGCCTGGGCCCGCTGATGGCCATCTACCAGGCCCGTTTCCTCAAGTACCTGCACGCCCGCGGCATCGCCGACACGAGTAAGCGCAAGGTCTGGGTGTTCTGCGGCGACGGCGAAATGGACGAACCCGAGTCGCTCGGCGCCATCGCCCTGGCGGCCCGTGAAAAGCTCGACAACCTGATCTTCGTCATCAACTGCAACCTGCAGCGCCTGGACGGCCCGGTGCGCGGCAACGGCAAGATCATCCAGGAACTGGAAGGCGACTTCCGCGGTTCGGGCTGGAACGTGATCAAGCTGATCTGGGGCGGCTACTGGGATCCGCTGCTGGCGCACGACAAGGAAGGCATCCTGCGCAAGATCATGGAAGAAACCGTCGACGGCGAGTACCAGGCGTACAAGGCCAACGACGGCAAGTTCGTGCGCGAGCATTTCTTCGGCAAGCACCCCAAGCTGCTGGAAGCCGTGTCGCGCATGAGCGACGAAGACATCTGGCGCCTGAACCGTGGCGGCCACGATCCGCACAAGGTCTACGCCGCGTTCGACGCCGCCTCCAAGCATGAAGGCCAGCCGACCGTGATCCTGGCCAAGACCATCAAGGGCTACGGCATGGGCCACGTGGGCCAGGCCAAGAACCCGACCCACCAGCAGAAGAAGCTGGAACTGGACTCGATCCGCGAATTCCGCGACCGCTTCGGCATCCCCATCCCGGACGACAAGCTGGCCGACCTGCCGTACTTCAAGCCGGCCGACGACTCGCCCGAAATGAAGTACCTGCACGAGCGCCGCGCCGCGCTGGGCGGCTACCTGCCGCGCCGCCGCGCCAAGGCCGACGAACAGCTCAAGGCGCCGGCGCTGGACGCCTTCAAGGCCGTGTTGGAACCCACCGCCGAAGGCCGTGAGATCTCCACCACCCAGGCCTTCGTGCGCATCCTGAACCAGGTGCTGCGCGACAAGCAGCTGGGTCCGCGCGTCGTGCCGATCCTGGCCGACGAATCGCGCACCTTCGGCATGGAAGGCCTGTTCCGCCAGATCGGCATCTACGCGCCGGAAGGCCAGAAGTACACCCCGGTCGACAAGGACCAGGTCATGTACTACAAGGAAGCGGCCGACGGCCAGCTCCTGCAGGAAGGCATCAACGAAGCGGGCGCGATGAGCTCGTGGATCGCGGCGGCCACGTCGTACTCCTCGAACAACCGCATCATGATCCCGTTCTTCATCTACTACTCGATGTTCGGGTTCCAGCGCATCGGCGACCTGGCCTGGGCGGCCGGCGACATGCAGGCGCGCGGCTTCCTCTTGGGCGGCACCGCCGGGCGCACCACGCTCAACGGCGAAGGCCTGCAGCACGAAGACGGCCACAGCCACATCCTGGCTTCGACCATCCCCAACTGCGTCTCGTACGACCCGACCTTCGGCCACGAACTGGCCGTGATCATCCAGCATGGCCTCAAGCGCATGGTGGAAGACCAGGAAAACGTCTACTACTACCTGACGGTGATGAACGAAAACTACCCGCAGCCTGGCCTGACCGCCGGCGACGAGGAAGGCATCATCAAGGGCATGTACAAGCTCAAGTCGCACGGCAAGGGCAAGAACCGCGTGCAGCTGATGGGCTCGGGCACGATCCTGCGCGAAGTCATGGCGGCCCAGGAACTGCTGGAAGCCGACTGGGGCGTGGCCTCGGACCTGTGGAGCGTCACCAGCTTCACCGAACTGCGCCGCAACGGCCTGGACGCCGAGCGCCACAACATGCTGCACCCCGACGAGAAGAAGCCGCAGGTGGCCTACGTCACGGAACAGCTGGCCAAGACGGAAGGCCCGATCATCGCGTCGACCGACTACATGAAGCTGTTTGCGGACCAGATCCGTCCGTTCGTGCCCAAGGGCCGCGAATACAAGGTGCTGGGCACCGACGGTTTCGGCCGTTCGGATTTCCGCGCCAAGCTGCGCGAGCACTTCGAAGTGGACCGCCACTTCGTCGTGGTCGCCGCGCTGCGCGCGCTGGCCGACGAAGGCAAGGTGCCGGTTGCCAAGGTGGCCGAAGCCATCAAGAAGTACGGCATCAACCCGAACAAAGCCAACCCGCAATACGCCTGAGGGTAAAGAGACATGAGCAACGTCGTGCAAATCAAGGTTCCCGACATCGGCGACTTCAAGGAAGTGGAAGTCATTGAAGTGCTGGTGGCGGTGGGCGACACGATCAAGGCCGAGCAGAGCCTGATTACCGTCGAATCCGACAAGGCCTCGATGGAAATCCCCGCCTCGCAGGGCGGGGTGGTGAAGTCGATCGCGGTCAAGGTCGGCGACAAGGTCGCCGAAGGCGCCGTGGTGCTCGAGGTGGAAGCGGCCGACGCCGCCGCTGCCCCGGCCGCCAAGGAAGAACCCAAGGCCGAGGCGCCCAGGCAGGCTGCCGCCGCCGCGCCCGCCGCCAAGGCCGAGGCCGCCGCGCCGGCCGCCAGCAGCGGTCCGGTCGAGATCGAAGTGCCGGACATCGGCGACTTCAAGGAAGTGGAAGTCATCGAAGTCATGGTCGCCGTGGGCGACACGATCAAGGCCGAGCAGAGCCTGATCACCGTCGAGTCCGACAAGGCCTCGATGGAGATCCCGGCCTCGCAGGGCGGGGTGGTCAAGGAAGTGAAGGTCAAGGTCGGCGACAAGGTCGCCAAGGGCTCGGTCGTGGTCGTGGTTGAAGGCAGCGCGCCCGCCGCCGCGGCCGCGCCGGCCGCCAAGGCCGAAGCCGCGCCGGCCAGGTCGGAAGCCCCGGCCGCCAAGGCGGAAGCGCCCGCGGCCCCGGCCACGCCCGCCGTCGGCTCGCGCCCGGCCCCGGCCGCCGCGCTGGAAGACGCCAACCTCAAGCCCGGCCAGCTGCCGCACGCCTCGCCGTCGGTGCGCAAGTTCGCCCGCGAACTGGGCGTGAACCTGAGCAAGGTCAAGGGCACCGGTCCCAAGGACCGCATCACCGCCGACGACGTGCGCGGTTTCGTCAAGACCGCGCTGGCCTCGGGCGCCGCCCCGGCCGCCGCCGGCGGTTCGGCCGATGGCGCCGCGCTGGGCCTGCTGCCGTGGCCCAAGGTCGACTTCACCAAGTTCGGCCCGATCGAAGCCAAGCCGCTGTCGCGCATCAAGAAGATCTCCGGCGCGAACCTGCACCGCAACTGGGTCATGATCCCGCACGTCACCAACAACGACGAAGCGGACATCACCGACCTGGAAGCGCTGCGCGTCACGCTGAACAAGGAAAACGAGAAGTCGGGCATCAAGGTCACGATGCTGGCCTTCCTGATCAAGGCCGTGGTCGCGGCCCTGAAGAAGTTCCCCGAGTTCAACGCCTCGCTGGACGGCGACAACCTGGTGCTCAAGCAGTACTACCACATCGGCTTTGCCGCCGATACGCCCAACGGGCTGGTGGTGCCGGTGATCCGCGATGCCGACAAGAAGGGCATCCTGCAGATCGCCCAGGAAATGACCGACCTGTCCAAGAAGGCGCGCGAAGGCAAGATCTCGCCCGCCGAAATGCAGGGCGGCTGCTTCTCGATCTCGTCGCTGGGCGGTATCGGCGGCACGTCGTTCACGCCCATCATCAATGCGCCCGAAGTGGCCATCCTGGGCGTGTCGCGTTCGTCGCACAAGCCCGTCTGGGACGGCAAGCAGTTCGTGCCGCGCCTGATCGTGCCGCTGTCGCTGTCCTATGATCACCGCGTCATCGACGGCGCCGCCGCTGCCCGCTTCAACGCCTATCTGGGCGCCTTGCTGGCCGACTTCCGCCGCATCGCGCTGTAAACGGGGAGCCCCATGAGCAATACCGTTCAAATCAAAGTGCCGGACATCGGTGACTTCAAGGAAGTCGAGGTCATCGAGGTGCTGGTCGCCGTGGGCGATACGATCAAGGCCGAGCAGAGCCTGATCACGGTCGAGTCCGACAAGGCCTCGATGGAAATTCCCGCCTCCACGGGCGGCGTGGTCAAGTCCATCAACGTCAAGGTCGGCGACAAGGTCGCCGAAGGCTCGGTGGTCCTGGAAGTCGAGGCGTCCGACGCCGCGCCGGCCGCCAAGCAAGCGCCCAAGGCTGACGCGCCGAAGGCCGAAGCCCCCAAGGCCGAGGCCAAGCCGGCCGCAGCGGCCCCCGCCGCCGCGACCTTCAAGGGCTCGGCCGACGCCGAATACGACATGCTGGTGCTGGGCGCGGGCCCCGGCGGCTATTCGGCCGCCTTCCGCGCCGCCGACCTCGGCCTGTCCGTGGTGCTGGTCGAACGCTACGCCACGCTGGGCGGCGTCTGCCTGAACGTGGGCTGCATTCCGTCCAAGGCGCTGCTGCACAACGCCGCCATCATCGACGAGGCGCGCGAGCTGGCCGCCCACGGCATCAGCTTCGGCGAGCCCAAGATCGACCTGGACAAGCTGCGCGGCTACAAGGACAGCGTGGTCGCCAAGCTGACCGGCGGCCTGGCCGGCATGGCCAAGGCGCGCAAGGTCACCGTGGTGACCGGCGTGGGCGAATTCGCCGATGCCAACCACCTGGCGGTCAAGGGCGCCGACGGCAAGTCGCAGACCATCCGCTTCAAGCAGGCCATCATCGCCGCCGGCAGCCAGTCGGTGAAGCTGCCGTTCCTGCCGCAGGACGAGCGCATCGTCGATTCCACCGGCGCCTTGCTGCTGCGTGAAATCCCCAAGAAGATGCTGATCATCGGCGGCGGCATCATCGGCCTGGAAATGGGCACGGTGTACTCCACGCTGGGCGCGCGCCTGGACGTGGTGGAAATGCTGGACGGCCTGATGCAGGGCGCCGACCGCGACCTGGTCAAGGTCTGGCAGAAGAAGAACGCCGGCCGCTTCGACAACATCATGCTCAAGACCAAGACGGTCGGCGCGGAAGCCAGGAAAGACGGCATCTACGTCACCTTCGAGGGCGAGGGCGCGCCGAAGGAACCGCAGCGCTACGACCTGGTGCTCCAGGCCGTGGGCCGCAGCCCCAACGGCAAGAAGATCGGCGCCGACAAGGCGGGCGTGGCCGTGACCGACCGCGGTTTCATCGAGGTCGATCGCCAGATGCGCACCAACGTGCCGCACATCTTCGCCATCGGCGACATCGTCGGCCAGCCGATGCTGGCGCACAAGGCGGTGCATGAAGGCCACGTGGCGGCCGAAGCCGCCGCCGGCCAGAAGTCGTTCTTCGACGCCCGCGTGATTCCGTCGGTGGCCTACACCGATCCGGAAGTGGCGTGGGTCGGCCTGACCGAAGACGAAGCCAAGAAGCAGGGCATCAAGGTCGAGAAGGGCGTGTTCCCGTGGGCCGCTTCCGGCCGCGCCATCGCCAACGGCCGCGACGAAGGCTTCACCAAGCTGCTGTTCGACGCCGAGACGCACCGCATCCTGGGCGGCGGCATCGTCGGCACCCATGCCGGCGACCTGATCAGCGAAGTGGCGCTGGCCGTGGAAATGGGCGCGGACGTCATCGACATCGCCAAGACCATCCACCCGCACCCGACCCTGGGCGAATCGGTGGGCATGGCGGCCGAAGTGGCCGAAGGCGTGTGCACCGACCTGCCGCCGATGAAGAAGAAGTAGATCGCCGGGGCTTGCCGGATCTTCGGATCCGGACGCCGGCACCGCAGCCCGAAGCGCCCAACGGCCTTCGGGCTGTTTTCATTGGCGTCCCCTTGCCGTGACGCCCGCGATCACTGCGTGCAGGGCGAGGCGCGAGCCGCGAACCACCCGCCGGCCGGGCCATGATTGGTACGGTTTTCTGGATAATCTATCCGGTCGCACCCGGCTGATCCGGCCCGCGCGGCTGCCTAGAATCGAATCTCCATCGACACATGCGGGAGATTTTCCATGGCAGACCATTCCATCAAGGGCAAAGTCGTACTGATCGCCGGGGGCGCCAAGAACCTGGGCGGCCTGATCGCCCGCGACCTGGCGCAGCACGGCGCCAAGGCCGTCGCCATCCACTACAACAGCGCGGCGTCCAAGGCAGACGCCGACGCCACCGTGGCCGCGATCCAGGCCGCCGGCGCCAAGGCGGTGGCGCTGCAGGCCGACCTGACCACCGCCGGCGCGGTCGAGAAGCTGTTCGCCGACGCGGTGGCGGCGGTGGGCCGGCCCGACATCGCCATCAATACCGTCGGCAAGGTCTTGAAGAAGCCGCTGACCGAGATCAGCGAGGCCGAGTACGACGAGATGAGCGCGGTCAACGCCAAGACGGCCTTCTTCTTCCTGAAAGAGGCTGGCCGCCACGTCAACGACAACGGCAAGGTCTGCACCCTGGTGACCTCGCTGCTGGGCGCGTTCACGCCGTTCTACGCCGCCTATGCCGGCACCAAGGCGCCGGTCGAGCACTACACCCGCGCGGCCTCCAAGGAGTTCGGCGCGCGCGGCATTTCGGTCACGGCGGTCGGGCCGGGCCCGATGGATACGCCGTTCTTCTATCCGGCCGAAGGCGCCGACGCGGTGGCGTACCACAAGACCGCCGCCGCGCTGTCGCCGTTCTCCAAGACCGGCCTGACCGACATCGAGGACGTGGTGCCGTTCATCCGCCACCTGGTCAGCGACGGTTGGTGGATCACTGGCCAGACCATCCTGATCAACGGCGGCTACACCACCAAGTAACCATCGAGCCCCGGGCCGCCGCTTACGCGCCGGTTTGGAGCGTGCCTGGCGACGCGTGCTGGGCGACGCGTGCTGGGCGAAGCCGCCGTCGGATGCCCGCGACGGCTGCCGGAGCGGCTATGCTGTCACGGGCGGCGGGGTGCCGCCGGCACTGCCGCAAACCGGGGGAGCATGGACAGGTTCGAACAGTATCGCGTCTTCGCGCAAGTGGCGGAGATGGGCAGTTTCATCAAGGCCGCCAACGCGCTGGAACTGCCGCGCGCTTCCGTCTCGGCCGCCGTCCAGCAGCTGGAAGCGCAACTTGGCGCGCGACTGCTGCACCGGACCACGCGCCAGGTGCGCCTGACCGCCGATGGCGCCCAGTTGCTGGAGCGCTTGCGGCCGCTGCTGTCCGAAGTCGAGGACATCGACCACCTGTTCCAGCAAAGCCAGCGCCAGGTGTCCGGCCGGCTCAACGTCGACGTGCCCAGCCGCATCGCGCGCCGCCTGGTGGCGCCGGCGCTGCCGGGCCTGCTGCGGCGCCACCCCCGGTTGCAACTGGCGCTGGGGTCCAGCGACCGCGCCATCGACCTGATCCAGGAAGGCGTCGACTGCGCGGTGCGCGTCGGCGCGCTGCACGACAGCAGCCTGGTGTCGCGGCCGCTGGGCAATATCGGCCTGGTCAATTGCGCCAGTCCCGCCTATCTGCGCGACCAGGGCGTGCCCCATGCGCCGGACGAATTGCCGGCGGGGCATTGGATGGTGGGCTACGCCTCGCCCACCACGGGGCGCGAACTACCCTGGGAGGTGGTGGCCGACGACGGCGGCCGCCGGCTCATCGCGGTGCCCAGCCGGGTGGTGGTGAACAACGCCGAAAGCTATATCGCCTGCTGCCTGGCGGGCCTGGGGCTGATCCAGATTCCGCGCTTCGACGTGCAGGACCTGCTGGAAGCGGGCGAATTGGTGGAAGTCATGCCGGCGCATCGCGCCGCGCCCATGCCGGTGGCATTGCTGTATCCGCACCGGCGGCAGCGTTCGCGCCGGTTGGCGGTGTTCCTGGAGTGGTTCGAGGAATTGATGCGCAGGCACCTGGAGGCCTGACGGCGTGAGCCGGGGCTGACAGGGGAGGCGAAAGGGCGGCGCGAAAAGGCTGCACGAAAGGGCGGCGCACGAAGAGCGCGCCAAAGCGAAGGGAGCGCGGCAATCGTTGCCGCGCGCCAGGGCGATTTATGCCTGGGTATTGATGCGGGTGCCGATCTTGCCGTCGATGGCGACGACCGGCAGGGACTGCATCAGCGTGGCGACCGTGTCGGCCTGGGCGTTGATGGCTTTCTTGGTGACGCGGGCCTGGACTTCCTGCATCAGCTGCGCATCACGCATGGCCAGGCCGGTGTTCACGGTGTTGCTGACGGAAAGATCCATGGTGGGGAGTCCTGTGAGGCTTGCCGGACGGCGTCCGGGACAGATGGATTATGCGTGATTATTGCGTACTTCAACGTCTCGCGGTGAAATTCTCGGACGAAGATTGCGCAGGGTCAGGGTTGGGCCGGACATTCCTTGACGGCGCCCCAGCCCTGGTTCGGGCCGCAATACTGCTTGCGCGCCGCCCAGGCGCAATCGGGGCGTTCGAAAAAACCCAGCGTGGCGCAGCGCGCCAGTTCGGCTTTCAGGTTGTCGACCCAGGCATGCGGATTCTCGGCGGGGATCTCGGTGATGCGCAACGTGGGCTTGGGCATGGCGGGGCTGTCCGCGTGCGGAGCGGCGCCTTCGCGGGCGGGGATGGCGGCTGCGGCGGGCGCCGCGCTCGCGGCGGACTGGCCCTGGGTGTGCGGCGTCGGCGCGGCGTCGTCAGGCGACGGCGCGGCGGAAGGGGGGACGCTGTCCGTGGCGCCCGGCTGCGGCGGGGGCGCATCGGCGGTGCGCGGCGCAATGGGAGCCGCGGGCGAGCGCGGGTCCGACGGCCGGGCGGCCTCCGGTCCCACGCCCGGCGGCGCGCCCAGGGGTACGCGCACCGGACCGGCGGCGGATGCGCCCGTGCGCCCGGCATCGGGCGTGCTCCAGGAAACCACCAGCAGCACCAGCGCGCCATAGATCGCCAGGGTGTAGAGCACCGTCAGCGTGGCGTAGCCCACCCGTTTGCCGGTGATCGGCGTGGCGTCTTCACGCCCCAGCAGGCTGCGCCAGCCGACCAGGGCGGCGCCGGGCGCGCTGATCAGCCACCAGCCCAGCCGCTTGAGCGGGCCGGGAGGGCGCGGGATCGAAGCCTGGACCTGCGCGGCCAGCAGTTCGCGCAAGGCGCGGTTCTCTTCGCGCAGGCGCTGGGTGTGGGGGTCCACCGGCGCCTGGTCGTCTTGATCCGTGGTGCCGTCATGCCGCGTAGCGAGTGGATCGGGAGGCGTGGTGGTCATATTACGAAAAATATAGATACAAAAGCGTGCGAGGGCAATTATGAAGGCCCGTGGCGTGTCTCAAAAAAGCGAGAAGGTGGCAAAAAGCCACCTTCCACGATCGCTTGGAAATCCGGGCGATTCGCGGGCCCGGTGCGCAGCGGCAATCCACGCGCGCGGGCAACGGCGCAAGCGCGGCCGGGACGAAGGAGGTGCGGGGAATGAAGCGCCGAAAGCGTGCAAACCGCGGCCCGATGGCGCGTTGCCGCCGGCCTTGGGGCGGGACCTTGGGGAGGCGTAAATGCAAACAAGCCGGCTTGCGCCGGCTTGTTGTGCGGCCGGGTGCGAGGCACCCGGCGCGGGAGGCGGGCAGGGCGTGCCTTGCGGCCCGCCTTGCCCAACCGTCAGGCGTTGCGGCGTGATTAACGCAGCAGCGACAGAACGGTTTGCGGCACTTGGTTGGCTTGCGCCAGAACCGAGGTGCCAGCCTGTTGCAGGATCTGAGCCTTCGACATGTTCGACACTTCCGTGGCGTAGTCCGCGTCTTGAATGCGCGAGCGGGCCGACGACAGGTTGTTCACGACGTTGTTCAGGTTGGCGATGGTCGATTCCAGGCGGTTCTGCACAGCGCCCAGTTCGCCCGTCAGCTTGTCCAGCTTGGTGAAGGCGGCGTCCAGCGTCTTCAGCGGATCGGTCGTCTTGTCGCCCTTGCTGGTCGTTTCCGTGGTCAGCTTGCCCGAGGCGTTGACGTAGGCGGTAGCGCCGACCTTCGGAGCGTAGTCGCCGGTGCCCGTGCCGCTCTTGACCGTGGCCTTGCCCGTGTTGGGGTCGACGGTGTAGGTCGTGTCGTACTTCTGGGTGCGGGTGAAGCTGCCCGAAGCGTCAACCCACGTGTCGGTCGACGTGCCGGTGGTGAAGGTCAGCTTCGCGGCGGTGATACCTTGACCCAGATTGATCTCGCTGCCAGCGGCGCCGGCCTTGAACGTGGCCAGCAGGGCGTCCTTGGCGACCGTGTCGGTGTACGTGACGACGCCGGCGGTGCCGCTGCTGTTGAACGTCTTGCCGCCGATCGACACGCTGGCGCCGCCCACGGCTGCCTTGCTGGTGGCCGTCAGGACGTCGTTCAGCGTAGCTTGCGCGCCGCCGCCGGGGTTGTTGGTCGACAGTTCGCCGGTGGCGGCCAGGTACGCAGCCTTGCCACCGATGGTCAGGTTGCCGGTCGCGTCGACTTCGAAGGTCGTCGAGGCCGAGGCGTTGTTGGCGTAGGTGCCGGTGGCGGTGCCGGTGGCCGGGGTCAGCGACGTGGCCAGCTTGGTCAGGGCGGCGGCGTCAGCGGTCTTGTTCTGGAACGTGAAGTTGCCGTTGGCGGCATCGTACGTGTAGGTCGTGCCGCCCACAACGACGGTATTGCCGTTTTCCAGCTTGCCGAAAGCTTGCTCGGCAGTGGCGGCAGCGTGGTTCGTGGTCACGGTCCAGTCGTTACCGGCGGGGACGCCGCCAGCAGCTTGCAGGTCGGACACGGTGGCGGTGCGGTTTTGCGTCACGCCCTTGCCGTTCACGTTGAAGCCGTCCAGGCCCAGCGTCTTGACGCTGATTTCGGTCAGGTTCAGGGTGATGGTTTCACCGTCGTTGGCGCCGACTTGCAGCGTCAGCGGCTTGGCGTTGCCCGACAGGACCTTCACGCCGTTGAAGTCGGTTTGTTGCGAGATGCGGTCGATGTCCGACAGACGCTGGTTGATTTCGTCCTGCATCGAGTTGAGCTGCTCTTGCGAGTAGCTGCCGTTGGCGGCCTGCACCGACAGTTCGCGAACGCGCTGCAGGTGGGTGTTGATTTCGGAGGCGGCGCCTTCCGTCGTCTGGGCCAGCGAGATGCCGTCGTTGGCGTTGCGCGCGGCTTGGGTCAGGCCCTTGACGTTCGCGGTGAAGCGGTTGGCAATGGCCATACCGGCGGCGTCATCCTTGGCGCTGTTGATGCGCAGGCCGGACGACAGACGCTCGATGGCGGTACCCAGGGCGGATTGCGACTTGTTCAGGTTGTTCTGAGCAACCAGCGACAAGTAGTTGGTGTTGATAACTGCAGCCATGTTCAGGCTCCCAAGAGAGAAAGGCTTCTTCAAACCGGGCAGCGGGGCCGCCCATCGTTGTAACGGGAAGAATCCGAATCCTTGCGTCCTCGAATTTCTCCGTTGCCAGGATTACGGCAGGCCAAAAACAATCTTTAGGAGTTTTTTTGAGTTTTCGCTTTTTTTCATTTCCCCGCCGGGCCAGGCTAATCCCGGCGGGGGTGGAGAGCTGGGGGTCAGAGCAGAAAGCCGCTCGACCGAAACGCGGCCAAGATGCGTACCAGCAGTTCCTGGGCAATCGGATCGGCATTGCGGGCACCCTTGAGCGCCCGGCCGTCCGGATGAGGAATGTGGCCGGCAGTGAGGGCGTCACGCAGTTGCGTGCGCATTTCGGCCTGGGTCCGGGATCCGTCCAGCAAGGTGGCAACGTAGCGGGTGGCCGGGTCGATACTCAGGTTCACGTGTTGATGCCAAAGGTTGTACAGGCCCACCTGCAGCGCTTTCTCGCTGCTGGCGGTGATCAATTCCCGGGCGCCGGGGATGAGTCGGGGTTTGGTCGAATCGTTGCCATAGCCGATCGGCTCGCATCGGTAACGCAGCCCGCCGCAGTTGAACAGCGTAATCAGATGCAACAACGTGGCGTGTTCCAGGGCGTCGCCGGTATGGGGCGAGTGGCTTGCGACGACGCGTTGGGCTTGTTCGAACGCAATCGGAGCGGGCCAGTGTTCCTGCAGCACCTCGATCAGCGCGACCAGCGATGGATCCTGCGTCGCCAGGCCGGCGTTGCCGGGCGTGCGGAAATGCCGGCGGCCTGGTTGGGCCCGATCGCGTTCCGCATCCGGCCGCAGTTGGGCGGAGAGCAGCATGGAAGAGAAGTGGCTGGCTTCGGGCCGTTCCAGGATCTGGTCGGCACGCTCGGCATGGACCAGCAGACTCTGGCGGAATGGCCGGCCCACCGCGAAATCCAGATATTGCTCGCGCATGACGCGATCGGCATCGCCGGACATGGCGGCGAGCGCGTTCGCCGTGGCCTCGCCGTAGCTGGAGGGGAACGAGCCTTCGGGCTGGACATCGCTGACATAAGCCAGGCCGGCTTGCTGGATGCTGGCGATGAACTCCAGGAAATAGCAGGGCGAATTGATCATTTCCAGGTATTCGTGGAAAAGATAATGATCCGGCTGCTGGCTCAGGGTGTGTGCGGCCTTGCTGATCGCCTCGCGCATCAGGTTATTGGTTGATAGCCCATGTTGGAGCAGGCCCAGCATTTCCTTGGCCTTCTTCAGCTTTTCCGCTGGCGTGGTGGCCGAGAAACTGTTGAGCTGCATGGCGTCGCGCAAGATATCCGACGTTTTCCAGCCGGGGTAGACGTTGTAGCTGATGAAGGCGATGCCCTCGGGCGCCAGGTTGTCGCGGCAGACGCGCAGGATGGCCTCGCGCACGACAGGCGGCACCCAGCTGAAGACGCCATGGCAGATGATGTAGTCGAACTTGCCCAGGCTGTCGTCAATATCGGTGATGCTCAAGGCCCGCAGGTCCAGGTTGCGCAGGCCGAGTTTTTCCACCACTTCGCGTCCCGCGTTGACCTGTTCCGGTGACAGGTCGATGCCGATGACCTGCGCGTTCGGGTGGGCCACGGCGAACGGGATCAGGTTGCCGCCGGCGGCGCAGCCCAATTCCAGGACGCGGGCGCCCGCCAGCGGCGCCGAATCCAATCCATACAGACGCGCTACCGCCCGCAGGTGGCCTGGCGCGGTTTGGAGCAAGGCGTTGGAAAGGTAGGGCGTTTCGTCGTAGGCGTCGGAAATCGCCTGGTTCAACAGATCGGGTTCGGTCATCTTGGAGTCCGTGTCGAGGCGGCCGCAACTTTGGCCGCTTGGTCGCGCGCGTAGGCAAAGGCATTGTGCAGGCGACAGCCTATCAGCCGATGGTGGATGCGGAAGGCTTGAAAAAGGGCGGAAAGATCCCGGGTTTCGTCGGGTCGGAGTTCGATCCAGACTGGTCCCGGACTTGTACGGGCCACGGCAGCACGAACGTGCGCGGCCTCAGATGATCTGCGCGATCTGCCCTTCCTGGGGCAGGTCCTGCCAGGCCTGTTCGCGCAGCTTGGCGCGGATGCGGGCGGTGGCCTGCGAGCGCAGCTGGCAGACGCGGGCCTCGGTCACGTTCATGATCGCGCCGATTTCCTTCAGGTTCAGGCCTTGCTCGTAGCACAACGACAACAACAGCTTCTCGCGGTCGGGCAGCGAGTCGATGGCGTGGATCAGCGCCTGGCGGAAATCACCGGCCAGCAGGGAATCGAGCGGATTGCCGCTGGCCGCGCCGTGGTTCAGCGTGGCGGTCCAGTCGGACTGGCCGGAGCCCGAGCCCGTATCGGGTTCGGTCGCGAAATCCTCGTAGTGGACGATCTGCACACCCTGCGCGTCGTGCAGAAGCGTCTGATATTCGTTCAGCGGGATCTCCATCTGCTGGGCGATCTCGGCTTCCGTGGGCGCGCGCATCAGTCGCTGTTCCAGCGACTGGATGGCCTGTTCGATCTTGCGGGCCTTGGCGCGCACGCTGCGCGGCAGCCAATCCTGGCCGCGCAGCTCATCGAGCATGGCGCCGCGGATGCGGGTGGTGGCGTAGGTCTCGAACTGCGCGTCGGCCGTTTCCTGGTAACGCCGCACGGCGTCCAGCAGGCCGATCATGCCGGCCTGGATCAGGTCGTCCAGTTCGACGCTGGCGGGCAGCCGGGCGAGCAATTGCAGGGCCAGCTTCCGCACTAGCGGGGCATATTCGACCAAGCTGTCATCTGCGTGGGGCATTGCGGGAGTGTCAGGCGGTGTCCATCGTGACGCATTGTCGGTTGTTGTCAATTTGCGACATTGTCGACAAACGCGCGGCTGCGCTAAAGCTAGCAAGATTCTGTCATCGGCAAGGTGTCATTGTCGGTAAAAGACGGTATTTCATTCCTTAAAGCACGCAACGTTTTGAATGCTTATTTGCCAAATTGACGTACATTTGTGAGGACTTTCTATGTCAAGGTGTATCTAAAGTCTCAAGTTGCGCAATATCAACAAAGATTTGTCATATAAGTCATAGAAAATGACATGACCTGTGGTAAATTTTACTTAAATTGCGAACAAATGATACATTTCGCATTAAAACAGGATGCAGCGGGCAGGGTGCAACAGATGTTGCCAAATGCTTTTGGTTATCAAGCCCCTTCGGTGGGATAGGGAATAGGGAGTCGGGCGTGCAACAAGTCGAAAATTCTTTGCTGGCAGATATCCGTGAAGTGAATCTGTCCTATCTACTTCTCGCGCAGCGCATGCTGCGCGATGACTATGCTGCATCGATGTTCCGCCTGGGTTTCAGCAACGAGGTTGCCGATATCCTGATGCGTCTTTCTCCGGCCCAGCTGGTGAAGCTGGCCAGCTCCAGCTCGCTCCTGTGCCGCTTCCGTTTCGATGACTACAGCCTGCTGTCTGCCCTGACGCACGACGTGCTGGGTGGTGCGCTGCAGCAAGCGCACGCGACGATCCTGCTGGCCAAGCAACCTGTTGAAGAACTGGCCTGACGGCCGGTCGACTCCCACTCGGATACGTGCAATGGCCACCAAGAGCGTTTCGCAGGAAGCGGATGACATCCTGCTAGCCAGCTCCATGATCACCCTGGGCGCGCGGCTGCAGGTGCTGGAGGCGGAAACCAGCCTCAGCCATGACCGCCTGGCCCGTCTCTACCGCGAAATCCGCGGCTGCTCGCCACCGAAGGGCATGCTGCCTTTTTCGGTCGACTGGTTCATGACCTGGTTGCCGAACATTCATTCGTCGTTGTTCTACAACGTGTATTCGTTCCTGAACGCGCGTACCAGCAGCAAGGGTATCCGCGCCATCATCGACGCCTACCGCTTGTATCTCGAGAACGCCGGCGTCGACAACGCCGAATCGGCCGAGCCGGTGCTCAGTTTCACCCGCGCCTGGATGCTGGTGCGATTTTTCGACAGCGGCATGTTGCAACTTTCCGCCTGCCGCCAGTGCGGTGGGCATTTCATCGCGCATGCGCATGATCCCCAGTCGGATTTCGTGTGCGCGATCTGCCGTCCGCCACCCCGGGCCGGCAAGACCCGCGCCGCCGCCAAGGCGCGCGCGGGCAGCCGATCCGTGCCAGCCGTAGACGCCGCCCGTTCCTGAGCGGCGCGTCCAAATACATCAAAAGCCCTGGAAAACTCCCCGTAACCCGCCTTTTTGGGACGGGGGGAACAGGGGATCATTGACGCCGGTTTTAGACTTCGTTGGCAGGGGCCTGATGTGTTGATTGTTATCGGTTTTCTAGTGGTGATCGTGTCGGTCATCGGCAGCTTCGTAGCGCTGGGCGGCCACATGGGCGCGCTCTACCAGCCGTTCGAGTTGACGCTGATCTTCGGCGCGGCCTTCGGCGCCTTCCTGGCCGGCAACAGCAAGAAATCGCTGATGCTCGTCAAGAAGGCACTGCCCGACACGCTGAAAAGCTCGCGCTACGGCAAGGACGTCTACATGGAGCTCATGGCGCTCCTGTACGTGTTGCTGAACAAGGCGCGCCGCGAAGGCCTGATGGCGATCGAATCGCACATCGAGGATCCGGCCTCCAGTCCGATCTTCAGCGAGTATCCGCGCATCGCCAAGGACGAGAAGCTCATGGAGTTCATCACGGACTACCTGCGCATCATGATCAGCGGCAACATGAGCTCGTTCGAGATCGAAACGCTCATGGACGAGGAAATCGAAACCTACCGCCACGAACGTGAAGTGCCTGCCAGCATGATCCGGCAGATGGCCGACGGCCTGCCCGCGTTCGGTATCGTGGCCGCGGTGCTGGGCGTGATCAAGGCGCTGGCCGCCGTGGACCAGCCGCCCGCGATTCTCGGCGACCTGATCTCCAAGGCCATGGTCGGCACCTTCCTGGGCATCCTGCTGGCCTACGGCTTCGTCGGCCCGCTGGCCTCGCGCATCGAGCGCCGCACCGACGAGGCCATGAAGGTGCTGGAATGCATCAAGACCACGCTGTTGGCCAGCATGAACGGCTATCCGCCCCAGCTGGCGGTGGAATTCGGCCGCAAGGTGCTGTACTCGTCGGTGCGTCCGACTTTCGGTGAGCTGGAAGAGCACGTCCGGCAGACCAAGTCCACCGCCAAGGCCTGACGGAGCGGGCCATGAGCACGGTAAACAACCACCGTGTGGTGATCCGCCGCAAGAAGGTCCACGGCGGCGGGCACCACGGCGGCAGCTGGAAGATCGCCTACGCCGACTTCATCACGGCGATGATGGCGTTCTTCCTGGTGATGTGGCTGATCAGCATCGTGCCGCGCGAGGAACTGAAGGGCATTGCCGAGTACTTCCGCATGCCCCTGCGCGTGGCGCTGACCGGCGGCCCCAGCAGCTCGGCCGAGACCAGCGCGGTTCCCGGCGGCGGACGCGACCCCCTGCGCAACGACGGCGACGAGCGCCGCGCCCAGGGCAACCGGGTCGAGGCCCAGCCCAAGGGCGACGCCGAGCGGCGCGACCAGCATCGGCTGGAAAACCTCAAGAAGCGGCTGGAAAACGTCATCGAGAACAGTCCGGTGCTGAAAAGCTTCCGGCCCCAATTGCTGATCGACATGACCACCGAAGGCCTGCGGATCCAGATCATCGACAACCAGAACCGCCCCATGTTCGCCACCGGCCGCGCCGAAGTGCAGCCGTACATGCGCGACATCCTGCGGGAATTGGGGCCGGTTCTGAACGAGTTGCCCAACAAGGTCAGCATCTCGGGCCACACCGACGCGTCGCAGTATGCGCGCGGTGAACGCGCCTACAGCAACTGGGAACTCTCGGCCGATCGTGCCAATGCCTCGCGCCAGGAACTGGTGGCCGGCGGCATGAACGAAAGCAAGGTCATGCGCATCCAGGGCCTGTCATCGAGCATGAGCCTGGTTAAAGATGATCCGTATGCGGCCGTTAATAGACGTATCAGCCTGGTGGTGCTCAATCAGAGCACCCAGCGGCGCATCGAAAACGAGAACGCCGCGGCCGCGGACGTCAGCGCCAAGGATGCCCGCGAGGTTGGGACGGCCGTGGAGGCGGTGAATGCCGCCGCCCAGGCCACGACGGCAACCAAGCAAGGCGAACCGGCGGCGACGCCGGCGGCCGAAGGGGCTCGATAGCAATGGCGGCAACGATTTTGGTGGCGGACGATTCGGCGACGATGCGAATGATCGTCCAGGCCACGCTGACGGGCGCGGGATGGAAGGTGTTGACGGCCGGCAACGGCCAGGAGGCGCTGGAAGTGGCGAAAAGCCATCCCGTCGACCTGGTGGTGAGCGACTGGAACATGCCCGTGATGGGCGGACTGCAGCTGATCCAGGGCCTGCGCGAACAGGAACAGTACCTGGATGTGCCGGTGCTGGTGTTGACCACCGAGGACGACGTGGACAGCAAGATGGCCGCGCGGGATCTGGGCGTATGCGGCTGGCTCTCGAAGCCGGTCGATCCCGATGTGCTGGTGGAATTGGCGTCTGAACTGCTCGACGAGCAGTCCGGCGCATAGGCGAGTTCATTTATGAAGGCGTACGGGTCATGAGTTCTGGATTGGACCTCAGTCAGTTTTACGAGACCTTTTTCGACGAGGCGGACGAGCTGCTCGCGCAAATGGAGCAGCTTCTGCTCGAGCTCGACGTGGGCGCGCCCGACATCGAACAGCTCAATGCCATCTTCCGCGCGGCGCACTCCATCAAGGGCGGCGCGGCGACGTTCGGCTGTTTCAACCAGCTGGCGGGCACCACCCACCTGCTTGAAAACCTGCTGGATGCGATCCGTCGCGGCGAAATGGCGCTGCGCACGGACATGATTGATATTTTCTTGGAAACGAAAGACGTGCTCAAAAGCCAACTGGATGCCTACCGGGCCTCCGAAGAGCCCGATGAAGCCGTGTTTGAGCGTATCTGCGCGGTGTTGAGACAGCTCGCCCTGGAGCACAAGGACCCCGCCGCGGCGTCCGCGCCGGCGCCGGCCCCCACCCCCGCGCCTGCTCCGGTGGCGCAGGTCGCGCCCGAACCCGAGCCGGTGGCGACGCCCGCGCCCGTGGCCGAGGCAGCTCCGGTGGCCGAGTCCGCCGACACCGCCGGCCTGCCGCTGCGCGTGCGCATCACCAAGGTGTCCGACAAGGACGCAGCCTCGCTGCTCGAGGAAATGGGCAACCTGGGGCAGGTCAAGGCCAGCGAGCGCGCCAACGGCGTGCTGACCGTCTGGGTCGACAGCACCTGCACCCCGGATGACATCGAGGCTGTCTGCTGCTTCATCGTCGACGCCGACCAGCTCAGCATTGCGCGCGAAGCGCCTCCGGCCGCCGCGGACGAACCTGCCGCGGCGGCGCCCGCCGTGGCCGCTGCGCCGGTCGCCGCGGCACCCGAGGCCGCGCCGGTCGCGGCCGCGCCCGCCGTGGCCGAGTCCGCCGCCGCCGCCGAGGCCATCTCGCAGGCCGCGCGCACCAGCCGCGCCGCCGCCGCACCGGCCCACGCCGACAAGGAGTCCACCTCGATCCGCGTGGGCGTGGAAAAGGTCGACCAGGTCATCAACCTGGTGGGCGAGCTGGTCATCACCCAGGCCATGCTGGCGCAGACCGCGTCGACGCTGGATCCGGTGCTGCACGACCGTCTGCTCAACGGCATGGAGCAGCTCGAGCGCAACGCGCGCGACCTGCAGGAAGCCGTCATGTCCATCCGCATGATGCCCATGGACTACGTGTTCAGCCGCTTCCCCCGCCTGGTGCGCGACATCGCCGGCAAGATGGGCAAGCAGATCGAACTGCAGACCTACGGCCGCGCCACCGAACTGGACAAGAGCCTGATCGAACGCATCATCGACCCGTTGACGCACCTGGTGCGCAACAGCCTGGACCACGGTATCGAGACGCCCGAGAAGCGTGTCGCCGCCGGCAAGGACCCGGTCGGCCAACTGGTGCTGTCGGCCCAGCACAACGGCGGCAACATCGTGATCGAGGTCAGTGACGACGGCGCCGGCCTGAACCGCGAGAAGATCCTCAAGAAGGCCATGGCCCAGGGCTTGCCGGTCAACGAGAATTCCCCCGACGACGAAATCTGGCAGCTGATCTTCGCGCCGGGCTTCTCCACGGCTGAAAAGGTCACCGACATTTCCGGCCGCGGTGTCGGCATGGACGTGGTGCGCCGGAACATCCAGGACATGGGCGGCCACGTGCAGCTCTCGTGCGAGCCGGGCAATGGCACCACCACGCGCATCGTGCTGCCGCTGACGCTGGCGATCCTGGACGGCATGTCGGTGCGGGTGGGCGAGGAAACCTTCATCCTGCCCCTGAACCACGTGACCGAATCGCTGCAGCCGACCAACGACCAGATCTACTCGGTGGCCGGCAACGAGCGCGTCATGCACGTGCGCGGCGAATACCTGCCGCTGGTGGAAATGCATCGCGTGTTCTCGGTCAGCGATGCGCAGACCGATCCCACGCAGGCCATTGCCGTCATCATGCAGGCCGAGGACCGCCGCTTTGCACTATTGGTGGATCACCTGATTGGTCAGCACCAGGTGGTGGTCAAGAATCTCGAGTCGAATTACCGCAAGGTCCCCGGCATCTCCGCCGCCACCATCCTGGGCGATGGCAGCGTGGCGCTGATCGTCGACGTATTTGCGCTTGCGCGCGCCAACCGCGAGCGTTGGTCGCAGCCCGAAGCCATTCTGAATTGATGGAGAAATAGCCCCATGGCAGCCAAACCGCAAGCGCAAGCCGCGCGCAATGAAGATGTCGGCAACGAGTTCCTGGTGTTCACGCTGGGCGATGAAGAGTACGGCATCGACATCCTGAAGGTGCAGGAAATCCGCGGCTACGACGCCGACACGGTGACCCGTATCGCCAATGTTCCGCCGTTCATCAAGGGCGTGACCAACCTGCGCGGCATCATCGTGCCGATCGTGGACCTGCGCATCAAGTTCAACCTGGGCAGCGTCGAATACAACGAGCAGACCGTCGTCATCATCCTCAACCTCGATCGCCGCGTGGTCGGCATCGTGGTCGACGGCGTGTCTGACGTGCTGATGCTCAACGCCGGCCAGATCCGTCCGGCGCCGGAGTTCGGCGCCACCCTGTCCACCGAATACCTGACCGGCCTGGGCACGGTCGACGAACGCATGCTGATCCTGGTCGACATCGAAAAGATGATGACCAGCGATGAAATGGCCCTGGTGGAGAAGGTCGCCTCCTGATCGGAGCTGCGGGGTCCGGGCGCGCGGCCGGCCAGGCGAGAGGCCATGGCGGCTGCGCACCCCAGGAAGATGGGCGCGCCATATTGGATTCGATATGGCGCTTTTGTTAACGATTTCTGTCTGGAGTGGTGCTTGTGATGCGCAAGTTTTTCGCGAACATGACGATACGCAGCAGCCTGTTGTGGGTGCTGGCGTTTTTCTCATTCATGTTGGTGATTGGAGCGGCGCTGGGCGTGCTGTCGTTGCGTATCAGCAACACGACACTGGCGGAAATCAAGCAATCGCAAGAACTGAACGACGCGCTCGGCCGCGTCGTGTCCAGCTACAAGGACAGCCTGAACGGGCTGGGGCGCGCGGCGTCGGCCAACTACGCCGATATCGTGCGCAGCGTCGGCCAGCCGACGCTGCTGGCCCAGGGCCTGTCGAGCGAGGCCGCCGGGCTGCTCGAGCGGGCCAAGGCGTCGCAGAACAAGGGCCAGGCCGAGTTCGATTATTTCAAGACCTTGCCCAAGCCGGCCGAGGCGGCCGACTCGCTCAAGGAAGTCGAGGAGTCCTACGGCGCGCTGGTCCAGCAAGGCCTGTTGCCGCTGACGGCGGCGCTGGAAAAGGCCGACATGCCGGCCTACCAGACGCAGGTGCAGAAGGTGCAGGACGCGCTCGAAGGGCGTTTCGCCCGCGCCGTCGAAGGTTTCGATTTCTGGCGCGCCAGCAAGATGCTGGACGCTTTCGAAGTGGCCCAGGTGCGCTACCAGTTCGTGTTGATGGCGGTCGGGGCGGGCGGCGTGATCGCCGCGTTGCTGGTTTTCGCCACCTACGTGTTCCTGCGCCGCCGCGTGTTGCAGCCGCTCAAGGACGCCGGCCATCATTTCGACCGCATTGCCGGCGGCGACCTGACCGCCCGTGTCGAGGTTCGCAACACCAACGAGATCGGCCAGTTGTTCGCGGCCCTCAAGCGCATGCAGGAAAGCCTGACCCGCACGGTTTCTTCGGTGCGCCGAGGCGTTGACGAAATCAATACCGGTTCGCACGAGATCGCGGCCGGCAACACCGACCTGTCCAGCCGCACCGAGCAGCAAGCGGCTTCGCTGGAGGAAACCGCGGCTTCGATGGAAGAGCTGGCCTCGACGGTCAAGCAGAACGCCGACAACGCGCGCCAGGCGAACCAGCTGGCGGCCAGCGCGTCGGATGTTGCCGAGCGCGGCGGTTCGGCGGTGGCCGAGGTGGTCAACACGATGCAGGGCATCTCGGCCAGCTCGCGCAAGATCTCGGAAATCGTGTCGGTGATCGACGGCATCGCGTTCCAGACCAACATCCTGGCGCTGAACGCGGCGGTGGAAGCGGCCCGCGCCGGCGAGCAGGGCAAGGGTTTCGCGGTGGTGGCGGGCGAAGTGCGCTCGCTGGCGCAGCGCAGCGCGCAGGCGGCCAAGGAGATCAAGGGTCTGATCGAGGACTCGGTGAGCAAGGTGGGCGCCGGTTCGCAGCAGGTCGAGCGCGCGGGCGCGACGATGCAGGAGATCGTGGCGTCGGTCAAGCGCGTGACGGACATCATGGGCGAGATCTCGGCGGCGTCCGAGGAGCAATCGAGCGGCATCGACCAGGTGAACCGCGCGGTGTCGCAGATGGACGAAGTGACGCAGCAGAACGCGGCGCTGGTGGAAGAGGCGGCGGCCGCGGCCGGTTCGCTGCAGGAACAGGCGCAGCGCCTGGCCGAGGCGGTGGCGGTGTTCAAGATCAACGCCGGTGAAGTCATCGAGGTGCCGGCCCAGCGCCTGGCCTCGGGCCGATCCTCCGCCGCCGATGACTCGCGGCTGCAAGCGCCTGACGCGCTTGCCCTTGGACACTGAGGGCGGCGGTGGCAACAGCGGCAAACATGGCGCCGTCCATTCCGGTGGACCGCCAATTCGATTTCCGGGATGCGGACTTCACCCGCGTCCGCAAGATGATCCACGCGCGCGCCGGCATTTCGCTGGGCGCGCACAAGCGGGAAATGGTCTACAGCCGCCTGGCGCGGCGCCTGCGCGCGCTGGGGCGGCAGGACTTCGGCAGCTACCTGGACCAGCTCGAAAACGAGCCCGACGCGGCTGAATGGGAAGATTTCGTCAACGCCCTGACGACCAACCTGACAGCGTTTTTCCGCGAGTCGCATCACTTTCCGATCCTGGCCGATTTCGCGCAGAAGCGCGGCGGTCCGGTGTCGGTGTGGTGCTGCGCCGCTTCGACGGGCGAAGAGCCGTACTCCATCGCCATCACGCTGGCCGAAGCGCTGGGACCGCGGGCCAGCGCCTGCTCGGTGCTGGCGACCGACATCGACACCAATGTGCTGAACCGGGCGCGCACCGCCGTCTATCCGGCCGAACGCGTGGCCAAGATGGAGGAAAGCCGGCTCAAGCGCTTCTTCCTGAAGGGCCGCGGCGCCAATGCCGGGCAGGTCAGGGTGCGCCCCGAGATTGCCGACATGGTGCGGTATGAAACGTTGAACCTGCTGGCGCCGTCCTGGCCGATCAGCGAGAAGTTCGACGTGATCTTCTGCCGCAACGTCATGATTTATTTCGACAAGCCGACCCAGGCGAAGATCCTTGAGCGGTTCGTACCGTTGCTCAAGCCGGGCGGGCTGCTGTTTGCGGGCCATTCCGAGAACTTCACCTATATCAGTCGGGATTTCCGTCTGCGCGGGCAGACAGTCTACGAATGCGCAGGTAAGGCCTAGGCGCGCCCCTGCGGCGAGCTTGCGGCCAGACTTAGGCGGTAAAAAATGCAGAAAATCAGAGTCTTATGTGTGGATGATTCCGCGCTCGTGCGCGGACTGATGACCGAGATCATCAACAGCCAGCCCGATATGGAAGTGGTTGCGACCGCGCCCGACCCCCTGGTGGCGCGCGAGTTGATCAAGAAGCACAATCCCGACGTGCTGACGCTGGACGTGGAAATGCCCCGCATGGACGGGCTGGATTTCCTCGAAAAGCTGATGCGCCTGCGGCCGATGCCGGTGGTGATGGTGTCGTCGCTGACCGAGCGCGGCGGCGAAATCACGCTGCGCGCGCTGGAACTGGGCGCCATCGACTTCGTGACCAAGCCCAAGCTGGGCATCCGCGACGGCCTGCTCGAATACACCGAGATCATCGCCGACAAGATCCGCGCGGCCTCGCGCGCCAAGCTGCGCGCGCCCAGCCCGCACGCGCCGGCCGCGGCGCCCGCGCCGATGTTGCGCCGCCCGCTGTCCAGCTCGGAAAAGCTGGTGATCGTGGGCGCTTCCACGGGCGGCACCGAGGCCATCCGCGAGGTGTTGCAACCGCTGCCGCCGGACAGCCCGGCGATTCTCATCACGCAGCACATGCCGGCGGGCTTCACCCGTTCGTTCGCGCAGCGGCTGGACGCGCTCTGTGCCGTCACCGTCCGCGAGGCAGTGCATGGCGAACGCGTGCTGCCGGGCCACGTTTACCTGGCGCCGGGCGGCGACACGCACATGCGCCTGGGGCGCAGCGGCGCCAACTACGTGATCGAGCTGGAGGCCAGCGAACCGGTCAATCGCCACCGCCCGTCGGTGGACGTGTTGTTCAATTCCGCCGCCGTGGCGGCGGGCAAGAACGCCATCGGTGTCATCCTGACCGGGATGGGCAAGGACGGGGCGGCCGGCATGCTGGCCATGCACCGCGCCGGCGCCCATACCATCGCGCAGGATGAAGCCAGTTGCGTGGTCTTCGGCATGCCCCGGGAGGCCATCGCAATCGGTGCGGCTGACGAAGTAGTGCCGCTGTCGGCGATGAGTGAGCGCATTCTGACTCGCCTGGGCGACCGGGGGCACCGCGTGTGACGCGGATGCGGTCCCGATCGATCTCAAGCAAATTTCTTCTGGAGTAAAAGATGGTAGACAAGGGCATAAAGATTCTGGTGGTGGATGACTTCCCCACCATGCGGCGGATCATCCGCAACCTGCTCAAGGAACTCGGTTTCGAGAACGTGGACGAGGCCGAGGACGGCGCGATCGGCCTGGAGAAGCTGCGCAACGGCGGCTTCCAGTTCGTGGTGTCCGACTGGAACATGCCCAACCTGGACGGCCTGGAAATGCTCAAGCAGATCCGCGCCGACGCCAGCCTGGCCTCGCTGCCGGTGCTGATGGTGACGGCCGAGGCCAAGAAGGAGAACATCGTCGCGGCGGCCCAGGCCGGCGCCAACGGTTACGTGGTCAAGCCTTTCACCGCGGCGACGCTGGAAGAGAAGCTGGTCAAGATCTTCGAGAAAATTGGCGGCTGAGGTGTGCAATGAGCACGACGCAGAATGATGACTCGACCGAATCGCCCGACCTGATTCACCGTATCGCCTCGCTGACGCGCATGCTGCGCGACAGCATGCGCGAACTGGGCCTGGACCAGGCGATCAAGGACGCCGCCAACGCGATTCCCGATGCCCGCGACCGCCTGCGCTACGTGGCGCAGATGACCGAGCAGGCCGCCAACCGGGTCTTGAACGCGACCGAGGCCGCGGGCCCGATCCAGGACGGCATGTCGCGCTCGGCGCAGGCGCTCGATGGCCGCTGGCAGCAATGGTACGACCAGCCGCTGGAACTGCCCGAGGCCCGTGAACTGGTCAAGGACACGCGCGCGTTCCTGCAGGACGTGCCCAAGCAGACGCAGCAGACCCAGTCCAAGCTGATGGAAATCATCATGGCCCAGGACTTCCAGGACCTGACCGGCCAGGTCATCATGCGCATGATGGACGTGGTCGGCGCGATCGAGCGCGAGCTGTTGCAGGTGCTGCTGGACAACGTGCCGCAGGAACGCCGCGACGAGGCCAACAGCCTGCTCAACGGCCCGCAGGTCAGCCCGCAGGGCAAGACCGACGTGGTTACCAGCCAGGACCAGGTCGACGACCTGCTGGCCAGCCTGGGCTTCTGATCCGGCGGGCGAGGGCGGGCCGCCAGGGCCCGCCAGCCACCGCCGCGAGGCCGGGCATGGACGTATTCCCTAAGGGTGCGAAGCGGCGCCCTTGGGTAGACTGCAAAACAATAAGAATCGGGGCCCTGCAGTAGGAGACGGGCGCGCGCGCCCAGGCAACGGATGTCCATAGAAGACGATCCGGGCCGCACAAGGAGGTGCCATCTTGGCCAGATCCACATTCCGATTCGGAGGCATCTGGGGTTTGTTGCGCCGGCTCAACCACGGCCGCGCCACGCTCTCGGAACGCCCGCTGTCGTTCAGTCCGGCCGCATGGCCGTTGTATCGCTTCCTGGCCGGCATCCGCGGCCGGATCGCCACGGTGCGGCAATCCAGCATCGAGATCGCCTTGAATACCGCCCGGACCCAATTCCAGGCCGGCCGCTGCGCGCAGCTGGCGCAGGAACAGGCGCGGGCGGCCGAGGCGTTGGCGGCCAGCGGCGCGCAGATCGCGGCGCTGTCAGCATCCACGTCCACCCACGCCCGCGAGATCGCCGATGTGTCCGGCCAGAACCTGCGCGCCGCCGAGCAGGCGCTGGCGGAGCTGTCCGAGGTCAAGGAGCGGGTCGACCGTATGACCCGGGAGATGGCCGCCTTCACCGATGTGGTGGGCCAGCTGACCGATCGGGCCCGGTCGGTGGGAGATATCAGCAAGCTGATCAAGGACATCGCGTTGCAGACGCAGTTGCTGGCCCTGAACGCGGGGGTCGAGGCGGCCCGCGCCGGCGACGCCGGCCGCGGCTTCGCCGTGGTGGCCAGCGAGGTCGGCCGCCTGGCCGAACGGGTCAATGCGGCCACCAGCGATATCGGCCGCCATACCGGTGAAATGCTGGAACTGGTCGATTCGACCCAGCGCCAGACCGGCACGCTGCGCGAGGATGTGGACGCCTCGGGCGCGGTGCTGGACAAGACGCGCCAGGATTTCCAGCATTTCGTGCGGGATTTCGACAGCATGAATCGCCAGGTGGGCGAGGTGGTGCAGGCCATCGGCGAGGTCGATGCCACCAACCACGGAATGAGCCAGGACGTGAGCCGTATCGCGGCGCTGAGCGCCGACGTGCGCGAGCGGGTGGCGAGCATGTCCGGTGAGATCGATCGGATCCGGCGCCAGACCGAAAGCGTGCAGGAGGTGCTGTCGGACATGCGGACCGGCAATACCGCGTTCGACCGCCTGTCCGAGGCGCTGGACGCCTTCCGGGCGGCCGCGACCCGGCTGCTGGAACAGGCTCGGGCGCGCGGCCTGGATGTGTTCGATCGCCACTACCAGCGGATCGCGGGCAGCGAGCCGCCGCGCTACCACACGGCCTATGACCGCGGCATCGACGAGGCGCTGACACAGTTGCTGGACAGCGTGCTGGAGGCGGTGCCTGGCGGCAGCTACGCGCTGCTGGTGGATGCGCGGGGCTATGCGCCGGCCCACAACAGCCGCTATTCGCACCCTCCCAGCGGCGATCCGGCGCAGGATATCGCGCGGGTGCGGCACAAGCGGATCTTCGACGATCCGGTCGGGGCGCGCCTGGCCGCGAACACGGAAACCCTGCTGTTTCAGACCTACTCCCGTGACACGGGGGAGATCGTCAACGATATTTCCATGCCTTTGTATCTGGACGGGGAACATTGGGGCGCGGTGCGCATCGGGCTGGATTACGTGCGTTTCCAGGCCGCGCTGGAGGCCGGCGCGGCGCCCCGCGGCGCGGTGGCGGCGGCCGGCTGAGCGGCGCCGTTGCGGGACGGGCGGGGTGGGGCGGACGAGTCCGCCGGCGCCCGGGCCGGGGCCAGGCCTGGCGCATCCGGGAATAGCGCCGCTTTCCCCCCGTTTCTTGGCTTATCGCCAAAGGGCCAGGCCTCCTAGAATCTCGGCGGGCAGCTCGTAATCCGAAAATCCGCGAGCCGCAACGATACCGCAGAGCATGGCCGAAGAAAGCGACCTCGAGAAAACCGAAGCCGCCTCTCCCAGGCGCCTGGAAAAGGCGCGCGAGGAGGGGCAGATTGCGCGTTCCCGGGAATTGGGCACGTTCATGATGCTGGCCGTCGGTGTCGGGGCGATCTGGGCCGGCGGCGGCACGATTTATAAGGGACTGAGCGGGGTGCTGCGCAACGGGCTGGCGTTCGACCAGCGCGTGGTGGCCGACCCGGGCGTGATGGTCGAACAGGCCGTCAACGGCTTCGGCCATGCGCTGATGGTGATCCTGCCGATCTTCGGCCTGCTGGCGGTGATCGCGGTGCTGTCCAGCGTGCTGCTGGGCGGGATCGTCATCTCGGGCAAGCCGCTGTCGCCGAATTTCTCCAAGCTGAGCCTGTTCGCCGGACTCAAGCGGATGTTCTCGGCCCAGACCGTGGTCGAGCTCATCAAGGCGCTGGCCAAGGCGATGCTGGTGGGTGGCGTGGCGGTGTGGATCCTGTGGCGCTACCACGACGACATGCTGGGCCTGATGCACGTGGCGCCATCGGCCGCGCTGACCAAGGCGCTGAGCCTGGTGGCGATGTGCTGCGCCTTCATCGTCGCCTCGTTGCTGGTGATCGTGCTGCTGGACGTGCCATGGCAGATCTGGAGCCACCTCAAGAAGCTGCGCATGTCCAAGGAAGACGTGCGCCAGGAACACAAGGAAAGCGAAGGCGACCCGCATACCAAGGCCCGCATCCGCCAGCAGCAGCGCCAGGCCGCGCGCCGCCGCATGATGTCCGAAGTGCCCAAGGCCGACGTGGTGGTGACCAACCCGACCCACTACGCCGTGGCGCTGAAGTACGAGGAAGACAAGAACGGCGCGCCGCGGGTGCTGGCCAAGGGCACCGGGCTGATCGCCGCCAAGATCCGCGAACTGGCCGCCGAACATCGCATTCCCACATTGGAGGCGCCGCCGCTGGCGCGCGCCCTGCATCAACACGTCGAGCTGGGGCAGGAAATCCCGGCCGAGCTATACACCGCGGTCGCGGAAGTGCTGGCGTGGGTATTCCAGTTGCGCTCGTGGCGCTCGGGATGGGGGGCCGAACCGACGGCGCCGACGTCCCTGGCCGTGCCGGCCGCGCTGGACCCGCAGGCCAAAACCGCAGCACAAGGAGCTTAAGGAATGAGCGCTCTGCTCACCATGTTGAAAAGCAACGGAGCCACGCACGCGCGGCTTCTGGCCGGCCCCATCCTGATCGTGATGGTGCTGGGCATGATGGTGCTGCCGCTGCCCACCTTCCTGCTGGACCTGCTGTTCACCTTCAACATCGCGCTGTCGGTGATGATCCTGCTGGTGGCCATGTTCACCCGCAAGCCGCTGGACTTCGCCGCCTTTCCGGCCGTGCTGCTGTTCGCCACGCTGCTGCGCCTGTCGCTGAACGTTGCCTCGACCCGGGTGGTGCTGCTGCACGGCCATACCGGCCCGGACGCGGCCGGCAAGGTGATCGAGGCCTTCGGCCACTTCCTGGTGGGCGGCAACTTCGCCGTCGGCATCATCGTCTTCATCATCCTGACCATCATCAACTTCATCGTCATCACCAAGGGCGCCGGGCGGATCGCCGAAGTCGGCGCGCGCTTCACGCTGGACGCGATGCCCGGCAAGCAGATGGCCATCGACGCCGACCTGAATGCCGGCCTGATCGGCGAGGACGAGGCGCGCAAGCGCCGCGCCGAGGTGTCGCAGGAATCCGACTTCTTCGGTTCGATGGACGGCGCCAGCAAGTTCGTGCGCGGCGACGCCATCGCCGGCCTGCTGATTATGGCCATCAACATCATCGGCGGCCTGATCGTGGGCGTGGCCCAGCACGACATGTCGATGAGCGACTCGGCCCGCGTCTACACGCTGCTGACCATCGGCGACGGCCTGGTGGCGCAGATCCCGGCGCTGGTGATCTCGACCGCCGCCGGCGTGGTGGTGTCGCGCGTGTCGACCGACCAGGACATCGGCCAGCAGATCATCAGCCAGCTGTTCTCCAACCCCAGCGTGATGTTCCTGACCGCCGGCATCATCGGCATCATGGGCCTGATCCCCAACATGCCGCACATCGCCTTCCTGACCCTGGCCGGCGCGCTGGCCTGGGGCGGCTGGGCCATGCACAAGCGGCGCAAGGCCGCCGAGGTGGCGGCCAGCGAGGTGCCGCAGCAGGCCGTGACGCAGGCGCAGGCGGCAGCGGCCGAAGCCAGCTGGGATGACGTTTCGATGGTGGACCAGCTTGGACTGGAAGTCGGCTACCGCCTGATCCCGCTGGTCGACCACGCCCAGAACGGCGAACTGCTGCACCGCATCCGCAGCCTGCGCAAGAAATTTGCCCAGGACGTCGGCTTCCTGCCGCCGGTGGTGCACATCCGCGACAACCTGGAACTCAAGCCCAACGACTACCGCATCCTGCTGTCCGGCGTCGAGATCGGCCACGGCGTGGCCATGCCGGGCCAGTGGCTGGCGATCGACCCGGGCGGCGTGACCATGCAGATCAAGGGCACGCCCACCACCGATCCGGCCTTCGGCCTGCCGGCGCTGTGGATCGACGGCAGCCTGCGCGACCAGGCCCAGGTGGTGGGCTACACGGTGGTGGATGCCGGTACCGTGGTCGCCACCCACCTGAACCACCTGATGCACCGCCACGGTTCCAACCTGCTGGGCCGCCAGGAAGTGCAGCAGTTGCTGGACCGCATCGGCCGCGACGCGCCCAAGCTGGTCGAGGACCTGGTGCCCAAGACGCTGTCGCTCACGGCGCTGCAGAAGGTGCTGCAGGGTCTGTTGGCCGAGGAAGTGCCGATCCGCGACATGCGCACCATCATCGATACGCTGTCCGAGCATGGGCCGCGCCTGGCGGCGCTGGCGGCGGGTTCGGGCGGCCAACCCGACATCAACGAGCTGATCGCGCTGACGCGCCGCTCGCTTGGCCGCGCCATCACCCAGCAGTGGTTCCCGGGCGAGGGCGAGTTGCGCGTGATCGGCCTGGACGTCAAGCTCGAACGCGTGCTGTCGCAGGCGCTGACGACCAGCGGCGGCCTCGAACCAGGCCTGGCGGATACGCTGCTGCGCGAAACCCAGGCGGCGGTCGAACGCCAGGAGTCGCAGGGCAACGCGCCGGTGCTGCTGGTGTCGCCGGTGCTGCGCGCGCCGTTGTCGCGCTTCCTGCGCCACCATCTGCCGCAGCTGGGCGTGCTGTCGAATACGGAAATTCCCGATGAACGCATGGTCCGCGTGACCGCGCTCATCGGCGGAGGTAATGGGCAATGAAAATAAGCCGCTTCTTTGGAGCCAACAGCCGGGACGTGATGCGCCAGGTGCGCCAGGTGCTCGGACCCGACGCGCTGATCGTGTCGAACCGTAGTGTCGATGGCGGCATCGAAGTGCTGGCCACCGTCGAAGGCGCTTTCGATGATGCGCAGCAGCACGCGCAGGAACCCGCGCCGCGCGGCTACGCCGACGGCTACGCGCGCGCGGCCGGCACGCCCGCCCCGCAGGTCCCGCCGGCCCCGGCCGCGCCGCGCCTGCAACCGCCGCCGGCCATGCCCGCGTCCTATGGCCTGGGCGCGCATGCCGCCATGGCGCCTCCTCCCCATAACGCGTCGATCGCGCCGCCCGCCGCGCCGCAGCCCGGTTACGCCGTGCCGTCGCGCTCGATTGCCGCCTATCAGTCGGCCTACGCCACGCCAGGCGTGCCGGAGCAGGAAGTCCTGCAGGAGCCCGTCGCCCGCCAGGCGCCGCCCGCAGCCGTGCCGCCGGCGGCGCAGGTCGTGGCGGCTCCGGCCCCCGCCGGGCCGGTGCGGATGGAGATGCCGGCCTTGCCGCCGGCGCGCCCGGCGCCGTCGGTTGGGCCATCGCCCATGGCGCGCATGCCGGACGCGCCGTTGCGCAATGGCCCGGCGATGCCGCCCGCGGCCCTGCCCAACGATGCGGCGGCCGGATTGCAGGACGCCATCAGCGCGTTGCGCGGCGCGCTGGAAAGCCGCATGGACGGCCTGCTCTGGGGCGGCCGGCAGGGGCCTGGCCGCGAGCCGGCGGGCGCCGCCTTGTTCCGCAGCCTACTGGATGCCGGCTTCAGCACCAAGCTGGTGCGCACGCTGGTCGAGCGCATGCCGGCGGGCGCGACGCCCGAGGCGGCGCTGGCCTGGGCCCGCAATGAACTCGTCACGCACCTGCCCGTGCTGGGTTCGGAAGATGAATTCCTGGGCGGTGGCGTGTATGCGCTGGTCGGCCCCACCGGCGTGGGCAAGACCACCACGCTGGCCAAGCTGGCGGCGCGCTGCGTGGCGCGCGAGGGCCGCGAACAGGTGGCGATGCTGACCACCGACAATTTCCGGATCGGCGCCCTCGAGCAATTGCAGATCTATGGCCGCCTGATGGGCGTGCCGGCGCATTCGGTGCGCGACGCGGGCGAACTGCGCCGCATCCTCGGCGAACTGGGCAACCGCAAGATCGTGCTGATCGACACCACGGGTATCAGCCAGCGCGATCGCCAGGTGGCGGAGCAGGCCTCGATGCTGTGCAACGCCGGCAAGCCGGTGCGCCGGCTGCTGGTGCTCAATGCCGCCAGCCAGGGCGATACGCTGGACGAAGTCGCGCATGCCTACCGCAATGGCGTGGGCGAGGACGTGGCCGGCTGCATCATCACCAAGCTCGACGAGGCCTCGCGCCTGGGCGCCGCGCTGGACACGGCGATCCGCCACCGGCTGCCGATCCATTATTCGTCGATCGGCCAGAAGGTGCCCGAGCACCTTGAATTGGCGCGCGCCGATGCACTGATCGACCGGGCCTTCGCCATGGTCGAGCGCGCCCGCGCGCTGTATGCGCCCAGCGAGGCCGACATGGCGTCGCTGTGGTCGACGCCCCGGGAGACCGAGGCCGTCGATCCGGCGCGGCGGCGGCAACTGCTGGCGTCCGCCATCCTGCGTCCGCAAGCCGGCGCGGGCTCGATCGAAGCCGCCCAGAATCTGGACGACACCCTGGGCTGGCTCGATAGCGATCCGGCCTGCGTGCAGGCGCGCGCTTCCTGGCGCGAATACGTCAGCGACGGCGCCGGCTCCAGCCTGTCGGCGTTGGGTGAAACGCCGCTGGCGATGGCGCGGCGCGAGTTCCCCACGGCCTGCGGCCGGCATCTGCTGGCGATGCACGGCAAGACCAGCATGAAAGGCGAGGGCTTGCCCGGTGGCACGCTGCTCAGCGCGATGCTGATGAGCGACCGGGGCGCGGCCTTGGCGGCGCCGGCGCAGCAACTGGTGCTGCCGCACGGCATGCTGTCCTCGTTCGCGCCGGCGGCGGCCGCGCAGCCGGATACGGCCTTGGCGCTGGAGGCGCGGGTGCGCTGGCTGGGCGAGCAACTGGCCCGCCTGCCGCTGGTGCATATGCTGGAAGCGGGCACCTCGGCCCTGTGGCAGAGCCTGAGCGGGCAGGGGGCCTCATGGGTGGCGCGCAGTCCGGGTGGCATGCGCGTGATCCAGGATGAATGCCCGACCAACCTGAATGCGGTCGGCAAGAGCGTCGGCTACCTGCCGGTGGGGCAGCCGGGCGACATGCCGGGCCTGCGGGCCGTGCCGGGCGCCCGCCCGGCGCCGCTGGCGCTGTGGGCCTCGGGCACTGAGATCGGCCTGCCCGGCCGGGGCGAAGAAACACGCCTGCGCCTGGTGTGCGCGCGGCTGATCGATACCGCCAGCGGCGAGGTCGCGGGCCAGCTGTTCGGCCTGACCAACCTTGCGGCCAGCCAGGCGGATGCCGCCACGGTGGCCCGCTGGCTGGTGCTGCAGGAAGAGGCGCGCGCGGGCTTTCGCTACATGGCCAACGCCTGGCAGGCGTTGCCCGCGGTCGACGGCGCCCACACCCTGGCGCGGCAGTCGCTCATGGCGGGCCAGCTCGGCGCGGCCTGCTGGCAGCTGGCGCACGCGCCGACGGCGGACGGCGTGCGCGCCACCTTGTCGGGCGTGGTCAGTCCGGAGCGCAAGCTCACGGGCCGGCTATTGCCGGTGGCCCTGTTGAAGATGTTCGCGATGCTGGAAATGGCCGGAGGCGTCTGAACGGTTCCGGCATGCCCTGCGGGGCCTCGAAAGCAAACAGCCCGCGGATGCGGGCTGTTTGCTTTTGAAGCAGGGAGAGGCTTAGCCGGCGACGATCGACTTGCGGCCCGGCGTGGCGCGGGCGCCGCGGCCCTGCGCGTCGTAGGTGGACGGGCCGCCCATGCCACCCAGGTTGCGCAGCGCGTCCAGCGATTGCTGGGTGTAGCGCAGGTGCACGTCGATCAGGGCGCCATTGCGCAGGTTGATCTCGTTGGCGGAGGCGGACTTGGCCAGCAGGGCCTGCCAGACGCCGGACAGCTGCGGATGCAGTACGGCGGCCTGTTCGGTGCCGGCGTGCCCGGCGGGCAGGCCGATCTCGGCCAGCAGGCCGTCGCGCGTCTGGCTCAGGTCGACCAGCTGCTGGGCGACCTGGCTCTTGCGTTCGGTGATGTCATGCAGCGCGTCGACGTTGCCCGGCCCGACCAGCACTTTGGTCTCTTCTTCGAGGATGGAAGAAAACTCGGTGATCAAGGTGTCTTCCTGCCGCAGGCAGGCTTGCAGGGACTCGACTGGGCTCATGGTCATGCTCTGGCGTACGGTCGGAAGGCGATGGGGTTACTTCAGCAGGTCGCGGGCGCTGGCGATCAGGCCGTCGGCGATGCGGCTGGTGTCGATCTTGAGCTGGCCCGAGGCGATGGCCGCCCGGATGGCCGCGACACGTTCGACGTTGATGTCGTTCGAGCCGTCCTGCAGGGCGAGCATTTTGCGCGAGGCCGAGCTCAGCGCGACTTGCGAGCTGCTGGCGCCGCTGCCGCCGCCGGCGCCGTAGGCCTGGGCGACCGAGGATTCGGCGCGAGGGCTGACGGCGTCGGCCGAGATGGGCCGGTTGGTGGTCGAATTGATTTTCAAGGTTTTCTCCGCAGGGCGTCCTGGGTCGATTTGCGACGGATCCGCCTACTTATGCCTCTGTAACGACAAGGTCGGAAGGAACTTTAGGGTAGGCGGCGGCTTGCCGCAACGCGATATGTAACAGTACCTATAGTTGTATTTCGACCAACCCCGCATTGCGCACCACGCCGCTGACCACCTGTCCGCTGGCCGTGCGCACCTGGACCGTGGCGCCGGGCGCCGCATTGTCCAGCGCCTGGCCTTCGCTGCTGACCACGAAACCCTTGCCGCGGGCGTTGATGCGCACGTTCGAGCCGCGCACCACCGACTGGGCATTGCGCAGCGCGGCGCCCTTGACCGGCTGGCCGGCATTGATGCGGTAGGCCGCCGTCATGCCGACCACGGTCTGGGGATTGGTGATGACGCCAGGGGGCAGGGCCACCAGGTCGCCGTCGCGCGGGGCGAGGTCGGCGGGCGTCAGGGCCTGGCCTGCCGCGATCATGCGCGAGGCGACATAGTAATGGCCCGGCACGCTGACCGTGGCCTGCACGTAGGTGGTCCAGGCCTTGGGGCCGTTGCAGCGCACGCCCACCGTCATGCGCGAACGGAGCTTCATGCCTGACGGTATAAATGGGGACAATGCATCGCAAGGGGCCAGCCGTTCGGCCCGGGGCGGGTCGATGGCGACCGAGGGCTCGCCGGGCAGGCCGGCCAGTTGTTCCAGCAAATAGGCCTGCGCGGCAATGGTGATTGCCTCGGGCGCCTGGACGGCGGCCTCTTGCGCCCGAGCCGAGGCGACGGGCGCCAGCAGCAGGGCGGCCAGGCAGGCAGCGCGCGCGCGGAGGTTTGCGGGGAATTTCATGATGTCTGAATTGTAGAAGGCCGCGTCGCTTGGCAATACGTGAATTGGATGAGAAATGACGGGTTATTTGGCTGATTGTGTTGTGCCACCCGACCCTATGATGCCGTCATCCAATGGGATAACGGTGCGTCCGCTGTCCCGGGTTTCATCCGTATTGAAGGCGACCCGATGCTAGACCGGCTTAACGAAGATTTCCGCTTCTTCCAGCAGTCCCTGGGGCTGCGCGCGCAGCGCCAGGAAGTGCTGTCCTCGAACATCGCCAACGCCGACACGCCGAACTACAAGGCGCGCGATTTCGATTTCAAGGCGGCGATGCAGAACGCCATGGAAGGCTCCAAGCGCCTGCCCGACACGTCGCTGACGCTGACCTCGGCGCGCCACATCCCGGCGAAGGCCGTGTCCGAAGGGCCGACCCAGATGCTGTACCGGCTGCCCTACCAGCCCAGCATGGACGGCAACACGGTCGACATGGACATCGAACGGGTCCAGTTCGCCGACAACACCTTGCACTACCAAAGCACGATGCAGCTGCTGTCGGGGCGTATCCGCACCATGATGGCCGCCATCCAGGATTGATTTTCATAGGGAACCGCAGGCAATGTCCTTGTTGAGCATTTTCGATATCGCCGGTTCGGCGCTGAGCGCGCAATCGCAGCGCATGAACGTGGCGGCCAGCAACATGGCCAACGCCGACAGCGTGGTCGGCCCGGACGGCCAGCCGTACCGCGCCCGCCAGGTGGTGTTCCAGGTCAATCCGCCGGCCGGCCAGGCGCTGGGCCGCGAGATCGGCGGCGTGCGGGTGGCCGGCGTGGTGGTGGACCAGTCTCCGCTCAAGCAGGTCTACGACCCCAAGCATCCGCTGGCCGACGCCCAGGGCTATGTCAGCATGCCCAACGTCGACCCCGTGGCGGAAACCGTCAACATGATCGCGGCATCGCGGTCGTACCAGGCCAACGTCGAGGTGCTGAACACCGCCAAGAGCCTGATGCAGAAGACGCTCACCATCGGCCAATCCTGATTCAAGAACTCTGCGCGCCCGCGCCGCCCGCGCGGAAATGACTCCTGACAAAGTGAATCCATGACCACTGTCGACCAATCCACCAGCAAGACCGGCCTGGGCCTGGCGCAAGTCGGCGCCAACGGCTCGAGCACCGCCCAGGGGCTGCAGGACCAGTTCCTGAAGCTGCTGGTGACGCAACTCAAGAACCAGGACCCGCTGAACCCGATGCAGAACGCCGAGCTGACTTCGCAGCTGGCGCAGATCTCGACGGTGGAAGGTATCACCAATCTCAAGAACACCATGCTGGCCATCAGCGGCCAGATCGACGTGTCGCAGTCGATGAACGCCGTGGCGATGATCGGCAAGGGGGTGCTGGTGCCTGGCTCGAACGTCAAGGTGGGCGTCAGTGCCGAGAATCCCGCCGAGCGCGTGGTCACGCCCTACGGCATCGATCTGCAGAAGGATGCCGCCAAGGTGCAGGTGCGCATTGCCGACAGCAACGGCGCGGTCGTGCGCACCATCGAACTGGGCGAGCAGAAGGCTGGCGTGTACACGCTGGACTGGGACGGCAAGAACGACGCCGGCGTGGCGCTGGACGCGGGCGCGTACACCGTGTCCGTCCTGGCCACGGACGGCGACGACAAGAAGGTGGCCGCCGAAGTACTGAAGTACGGCAAGGTCAAGAGCGTGGCTTACTCCACCAACGGCCTGCGCCTGGACATGGGCCTGGACGGCCAGACCAGCATGCTGGACGTGCGCAAGGTGATCGGCTGAAGCGGGCCGGTTTGATTATCAGCCGGCGCCACGGCGGCGGTTTCCAAATTTAGAGATCAGCGAGAGAAAACATGGGCTTCGGACAAGGATTGAGCGGCTTGAACGCCGCGGCGCAGAACCTGGACGTCATCGGCAACAACATCGCCAACTCGGGCACCGTCGGCTTCAAGTCGTCGACCGCCTCGTTCGCCGACGTCTACGCCAGTTCGCGCGTCGGCCTGGGCACCAAGGTGGCGGCCATCACCCAGCGTTTCACGGTGGGCACGGTCAACGGCGGTGGCGGCGAATATGACATCGCCATCGACGGCGCCAAGGGCATGTTCCGCGTCACGGACGAGAGTGGCGCGATCATGTACACGCGCAACGGCGAATTCCTGGTCGACAAGAACAACTTCATCGTCAACGCGCAGGGCTATCGCCTGACCGGCTACCCGGCGGGCGCGATCGGCGCCAACCCGGTCGAACTGCAGTTGCCGACCGCCAACGTCGCGCCCAAGGCCACCACCACGGCCACCACGGTCGCCAACCTGGACGCCAACGCCAAGGTCATCTACCAGGTCGACACGGTGACCGCGCCGGCCGTGAACGGCTCGGTGACGATGACTGGCGCCACGCCGCCGTCGCCCGCTACGCAATACAACTTCACGCGCGACGCAACCGGCAACATCGTCTGGGTGAACCAGCCGCCGGCCGGCACCTATGGCGCCGCGCCCAACCTGATCACGATCGACGCCGCCGGCGCCGTCACGACCGGCAACCTGGCCCAGGTGCCCGGCTACAAGGACTACACCGCCGCCGTGACCGAAGTCGGCAAGCCGTTCGACCCCAAGGTCACCACCAGCTACACCAACGCCTCGCCCATGACGGTCTACGACTCGCTGGGCAACTCGCACCAGGTGATGCAGTATTTCGTCAAGCGCGCCGCCGACGCCGCGGGCAACAGCGTCTACGACGTCTATTACTCGATTGACGGCCAGGCCATGGCGCCGACCACCGAGACGGGCGGCGTGTGGGGCAACCCGACCCAGTTCACCTTCAACAAGGCGGGCGTGATGACCAGCGCCACCACGGTCAACCTGTCGTTCGCGGCCCCGGGCGGCGGCACCACGCCGGCCGATCCGCTGGCTGTCTCCGTGAATTATGCCGGCACCACCCAGTACGGCAGCGCCTACGCGCTCAAGGCCGTGCCGGACGGCTACACCTCGGGTGAATTCCGCGGCATCAACATCGGCGCCGACGGCAGCCTGGTGGCGCAGTACACCAACGGCGAGACCTCGATCGTCGGCACCATCGTGCTGGCCGACTTCGCCAACCTGCAGGGCCTGCAGCCGGTGGGCAACAACGCCTGGAAGGAAACCGCCACGTCGGGCCAGCCGATCCTCGGCCAGCCGGGCAGCAACGGCCTGTCCAAGGTGGTGGGCCAGGCGACCGAGTCGTCCAACGTCGACATGAGCAAGGAGCTGGTCAACATGATCATCGCCCAGCGCACCTACCAGGCCAACTCGCAGACCATCAAGACCCAGGACGAGATCATGCAAGTCCTGATGAACCTGAAGTAATGCCTGACGGGCACGCGACGACACCGACGGAATAGGCAATGGATCGAATCATCTACACCGCCATGAATGGCGCAGCGCGGATCACGGAGCACCAGGCCGCGCTCTCCAACAACATGGCCAACGTGAACACGCCGGGCTTTCGCGAGCAGATCGCGCTGTACCGGTCGGTTCCGGTGAATGACGGCGTGAGCCTGCCGACGCGTGTCTCGACGGTGGCGTCGACGCCCCGCAACAACTTCCAAATGGGCAATATGCAGACCACCGGCCGCGACCTGGACGTGGCCCTGGCCAGCTCCAACGGCTGGATCGCGGTGCAGACCCCGCAGGGCGAGGCCTATACCCGCGCCGGCAGCCTGCAGGTGGGCGTGAACGGCCTGCTGCAGACCTCGCTGGGCCAGCCGGTGATGTCCGACCAGAACGGCATCATCGACGTGCCCGACCAGGCCGCGCTGACGATCACCTCGGACGGCACCATCACCGCCATCGGCGCCGGCGACGCGCCCAACAACATCCTCAACCTGGGCCGCATCAAGCTGGCCAACCCGCCCGAGGCGCAACTGGTGCATGGCGACGACGGCGTCTTCCGCCTGGCGCCGGTCAACGGCCAGCCGGCCCCGCCGGTGCCTGCCGACCCCAGTCTGCGGGTGCTGTCGGGCGTGTTGGAAGGCAGCAATACCAACCCCATGGCGGCGATGGTGGGCATGATCGAAAACGCCCGTCGCTTCGAACAGCAGATGCAGGTGGTGCAGCAGGCGGACCGCAACGCCGAGCGCGCCAACGGCATCCTCTCGGTTTCCTGATCCGGTCAGCCGATCCGAACCAAATAATTTTCGCGCGCGGCCGGGCCGCCGCACCAGGAGTACTTCATCATGATGCGTTCGCTGTGGATTGCCAAGACGGGCCTGGAAGGTCAACAGACCTCGATGGACGTGATTTCCAACAACTTGGCCAACGTCTCGACCAACGGCTTCAAGCGTGGCCGCGCCGTGTTCCAGGACCTGATGTACCAGACCCTGCGCCAGCCCGGCGCCCAGGTCGGCGACGCGACGCAGCTGCCGTCGGGCCTGCAGCTCGGCACTGGCGCCCGCGTGGCCGCCACCGAGCGCATCCACACCACCGGCGGTCTGAACAACACCGGCGGCGAGCTGGACGTGGCGATCAATGGCCGCGGCTTCCTGCAGGTCGAGCTGCCCGATGGCACCCAGGCCTACACGCGCGACGGCGCGCTGCAGCGCGACCAGAACGGCCAGCTGACCACCGTCAGCGGCTACGTGATCCAGCCGCCCATGAACGTGCCCGACAACGCCCTGTCGATCTCCATCGGCAAGGACGGCATCGTCTCGGTGACGCAGCCGGGCGCGGCCGGCGTCAACGTGCAGATCGGCCAGTTGCAGATCGCCACGTTCATCAACCCCACGGGCCTGCAGAGCGTGGGCGAGAACCTGTACCTGGAAACCGACGCCTCGGGTCCGGCCAACCTGTTGCAGCCCGGCGTGGACGGCGCCGGCACGTTCATGCAGAACTACGTCGAAACTTCCAACGTGAACGTCGCCGAGGAACTGGTCAACATGATCACGACCCAGCGCGCCTACGAAATGAACAGCAAGGCCGTCAAGACCTCGGACGAAATGCTGGCCCGCCTGACCCAACTGTGATGCCCATGTCGTCTGTCCTGCGTCTGGTTTCGAGTGCTGCCCTGGCTTTGCTGGTGGCCGGTTGCGCCATGATCCCGCCCGAACCCATCGTGACCGGGCCGACGACGGCGGCACCGCCGCCGCCACCGATGCCGGCGGCGCAGCCCACCGGTTCGATCTACCAGCCCACGACTTACGGCAATTACCCGTTGTTCGAGGACCGTCGTCCGCGCAATGTTGGCGATATCGTCACCATCGTGCTGAACGAAAAGACCAACGCCTCCAAGAACGTCGCCACCAACACCAACCGCAGCGGCAGCGCCAGCCTGGGCATCACGGCCGCGCCGTCCTTCATGGACAGCTGGGCCAATGCCAACCTGAACACCGACGCCAAGGGCGGCAACGTGGCGCAGGGCAAGGGCGACAGCACCGCCAACAATGCCTTCACCGGCACCATCACCACCACCGTGGTGGGCGTGATGTCCAACGGCAACCTGCAGGTGGCCGGTGAAAAGCAGATCGCCATCAACCGCGGCAGCGAATACGTACGCTTCTCGGGCGTGGTCGATCCGCGCTCGATCACCGGGACGAACACCGTGTCGTCCACCCAGGTGGCCGACGCCCGCATCGAATACCGCAGCAAGGGCGTCATGGACGAGGTCCAGACCATGGGCTGGCTGCAACGCTTCTTCCTGATCGCTTCGCCGTTCTGAACATGAAACAACCCACTCCGATTTCCGCCTTGCTGTCCCTGCTGGCGCGCGTCTGTGTCGCGGCGGGGCTGTTGGCCGGCGCTTCGGCGGCGCATGCCGAACGGCTCAAGGACCTGGCTTCCATCCAGGGCGTGCGCGGCAACCAGTTGATCGGTTATGGCCTGGTGGTGGGCCTGGACGGCAGCGGCGACCAGGTGCGCCAGACCCCGTTTACGCAGCAGAGCCTGACCAACATGCTGTCGCAGCTGGGCATCACCGTGCCCGCCGGCAGCAACATGCAGCTCAAGAACGTGGCGGCCGTCATGGTGACGACGACCCTGCCGGCCTTCGCCCGGCCCGGCCAGACGCTGGACGTGGTGGTGTCGTCTATGGGCAACGCCAAGAGCCTGCGCGGCGGCACGCTGCTGATGACGCCGCTCAAGGGCGCCGACAGCCAGGTCTACGCGATCGCCCAGGGCAACATCCTGGTGGGCGGCGCCGGCGCCTCGGCTGGCGGTTCCAGCGTGCAGATCAACCAGCTCAACGGCGGCCGCATCAGCGGCGGCGCGATCGTCGAGCGCGGCGTGCCGACCACCTTCGCGCGCGACGGCTACATCTACCTGGAGATGAACAACACCGACTTCGGCACCGCCCAGAACGTGGTCAACGCATTGAACCGCAAGTTCGGGCAGGGCACCGCCACCGCGCTGGATGGCCGGGTGGTGCAGGTGCGCACGCCGATGGAGCAGGCGTCGCAGGCGCGCTTCCTGTCGCAGGTCGAGGACCTTCAGGTGACGCGCGCGCCCACCGTGGCCAAGGTCATCATCAATGCCCGCACCGGCTCGGTGGTCATGAACCGCACGGTCATGATCGAAGAGGCCGCCGTGGCGCACGGCAACCTGTCGGTCATCATCAATCGCCAGAACCAGGTGTCGCAGCCGGACACGCCGTTCACCGAAGGGCAGACGGTGGTGGTGCCGAATACCCAGATCGAAGTGCGCCAGGACAACGGCTCGCTGCAGCGCGTCACCACCAGCGCCAACCTGGCCGACGTGGTCAAGGGCCTGAACGCCCTGGGCGCCACGCCGCAAGACCTGCTGGCGATCCTGCAGGCCATGAAGACCGCCGGCGCCTTGCGCGCCGAGCTCGAGATCATCTGACCGCCATGGCGTACACCAACAACAGCGCGCGCCTGGGCAGCCGCCAGGATTCCGTGTTCGACATGGGGCGCCTGTCGGACCTGAAGCGCGATGTGACCAAGGACCCGGCCAATCCCGGGACCGAGCAGCAGAAGCAGGTCGCCAAGCAGTTCGAGGCGCTGTTCCTGCAGATGATGCTCAAACGCATGCGCGAGGCGACCCCGAAAGAGGGGCTGTTCGACTCGCAGCAGACGCAGATGCTGCAATCCATGGCCGATGAGCAGCTGGCGCTGCACCTGGCCACGCCCGGCATCGGTCTGTCGCAATCGATCCTGGCACAGATGCAGCAGGGCAAGCCGGGCGATCTGCCGGCCGAGGCGGTGCAGCGCCTGGGGCAGGGCACCGACCTGGACTTCCAGACCGGCGGCTCGCGGCAGGTGTCGGCGCTGATGGACGTGATGCGCAACAACCGCGCCAGCGACCGCGCCCTGGCCGCGGCCGAAGGCGCGCCCGAGCACGTCATCAATTTCGTCTCGAAAATGTCGCGCGCGGCCACGCTGGCCTCGCAGCAAAGCGGCGTTCCGGCCCGCCTCATCATGGGCCAGGCGGCCCTGGAGTCCGGCTGGGGCCAGCGCGAAATCAAGCACGAGGATGGCCGCACCAGCTACAACCTGTTCGGCATCAAGGCCGGCCCCAGCTGGAAGGGCAAGGTCGTCAACGTGCTGACCACCGAATACGAAGACGGCGTCGCGAAAAAAGTGACGCAACCTTTCCGAGCCTATTCGTCCTACGAGGAATCGTTCGCCGACTACGCCCGCCTGATCGGCAACAGCCCGCGCTACGAAGCCGTGACGCAGGCGCGCAACGAGATCGAGGCGGCCCGCCGCATCCAGAGCGCCGGCTATGCCACCGATCCGCAGTATGCGCAGAAATTGATCGGTGTCATGAGCCAGCTGCGTGGCGCCGCCGCCAAGGTGGATATTTCGCGCCAGATGTTGGAAGGACTCTAAATTTGGACGGCCGGTTGCCGTTAACCGGGTATCCAGACATATCAGTTGCGGTTACATACGGGGCATTGTCAGCATGAATCTGTATAAATTGGCGTTGGGCGGGCTGAACGCGTCCCAGGCAGGCCTGGCGACCACCGGCCACAATATCAACAATGCCACCACGGTCGGCTACAACCGCCAGCGCGTCATGATCTCGACCGCCGGCGCCCAGGCCACCACCAACGGCTACATCGGCCGCGGCGTCCAGGTCGACACCGTCGTGCGCAGCTACGACAGCTTCCTGTACAAGCAACTGGTGGGCGCGCAGGGCAGCGGCGCCCAGCTGCAGGCGCAGCTCGACCAGGTGTCGCAGGTCAACAACCTGTTCGCCGACCGCACCGTGGGCATCGCCCCGGGGCTGACCAATTTCTTCACCAGCATGAATACCGTGGCCAGCAAGCCGGCGGATCCGGCCGCGCGCCAGGACTTGCTGGGCAAGGCCAACAGCCTGACCACCCAGATCCGTTCGGCCTACCAGGAAATGCAGAACCAGCGCCTGGGCCTGAACACGCAGATCACCACCACGGTCGAACAGGTCAACAGCTACCTGACCCGCATCAACGACCTGAACAGCCAGATTTCCACCGCCCGCGCCAAGGCCGGCGGCAATCCGCCCAACGACCTGCTGGACCAGCGCGACCAGGCCGTGTCGGAACTGAACCAGCTTATCGGCGTCACCACTTACGAGCAGGGCGACAAGCTCAGCATCTCGCTGGCTTCGGGCGGGCAGGCGCTGCTGTCGGGCGACACCGTCTATCCCTTGCAGGCCGTGTCGTCCGCCAAGGACGTCAGCCGCACCGTCATCGCCTATACGTTGCCGGCCGGTTCCGGCGGCAAGACCGTGGCGGTCGAGCTGAACGACGCCGAAGTCACCGGCGGCAAGCTGGGCGGCCTTCTGCAGTTTCGCGCCACCTCGCTGGACTTCATGCAGGCGCAACTGGGCCAGATGGCCGTGGGCCTGGCGCTGTCGTTCAACGAGCAGCACCGCCAGGGCCTGGACACCGCCGGCAATCCCGGCACCGATTTCTTCAGCATCGGCAAGCCGCAAGGCGTGCCGAACGCCGGCAACAAGAGCGGCGCGCAGATCAGCGGCGAGTTCACCAACGTGAACAACATCAACGCCAAAGACTACGAAATCAGTTTCGACGGCACCAACTACATGGTGACGCGCCTGCCGGAAGGCACCCAGGTCTACAACGGCCCGGCCACCGGCACGCCGCCCACCGCCACCCTGGACCTGAACGCCGAGATGGGCGTCACGCTGACGATCGACTCGCCGCCGCAGGCCGGCGACAAGTGGGCGCTGTCGCCCACCCGCGATGCCGCGCGCGACATCAAGGTGATCATCACCGATCCGGAGAAAGTGGCCGCGGCCGACACCGAGGGCGGTGACGCCAACGGCAAGAACGCGCTCAAGCTGGCGCAATTGCAGAACACCAAGGTGCTGGGCCACGGCACCATGAGCATCACCGAGATGTTCGGGCAGGTGGTCAACACCGTCGGCGTGCAGACCGCGCAGATTCAATCGGCCAATACCGCGCAGAAGAATCTCATCGCCCAGAAGACCGCCGCGCAGCAGGCCGTTTCCGGCGTGAACCTGAACGAAGAATACGTGAGCCTGTCGCTCTACCAGGAGCAATACCAGGCCAGCGCCCGCATCATCGACGTCGCCAGCACGCTGTTCGATACGCTGCTGGGCCTGCGCGGCTGATCGGATCGTTGAAATCGTGACCTATCAAGAAAAAATCGGAGCTTCCCCATGCGCCTGAGCACCTCCATGATGTATTCGAACGGCCTGAAGGGCGTCCTCGCTCAGGAATCCGACATGAACCGCCTGGTCGAGCAGGTGGGCAGCGGCAAGAAATTCCTGACGCCGGCCGACGATCCGCTGTCCGCCTCGCTGGCGATCAACGTGGCGCAGACGCAGAGCATGAACTCGACGTACGCGCTCAACCGCAACACGGCGAAGACCAACCTTGGCCAGGAAAACAACGTCCTGGATTCCATCACGACGGCGTTGGCCGACGTGCGTACCCGCGTGGTGCAGGCCGGCAACGGCACCTTCGCCGACAGCGACCGCCAGGCGCTGTCCACCGCCCTGAAGAACGCCCGTGACGCACTGCTGGGCCTGGCCAACAGCACGGATGGCAACGGCCAATACCTGTTCTCGGGTTACCAGGGCGGCGTGGTCCCCTATTCGCAGGACACCACTGGCAAGATCGTCTACAGCGGCGCCACGGGCGAACGCACCGTGCAGGTCGACCAGTCGCGCCAGATGTCCACCAGCGACATCGGCAGCGACATCTTCAACCGCGCCAACCCGGGGTCGCAGGCCTATGTCAGCACCGCCGCGCAGGCCAACACCGGCACCGCCCAGTTCAGCACCGTGTCGGTGACGCCGGGCAGCCCCAACATCGGCAAGGACTTCCGCCTGCAGTTCGAATCGGATCCGGCCACCGGCAACATGGGCTACCGCGTCATCACGACCGATCCCAACGCCAACCCGCCGGTGCCGCCCGTCACCACGCCGGCGCCGCCGGCCGCGCCGACGGTGTACACGCCGGATGCCGCCATCGATTTCGGCGGCGTGTCGGTGGTGATCAAGGGCACGCCCCAGAACGGCGACGTGATCGACGTGCAGAGCGTGCAGTCGGCCGACGTGGACATGTTCAATACGCTGGACAGCCTCATCAAGACGCTGGATTCGCCGATTGCCGGCGACCCGGTCGCCCTGGCCAAGCTGAACAACGAACTGGCCACGGCCAACAAGAAGCTGTCCACCAACTACGACAACGTGCAGACGGTCGCGGCGTCGGTGGGCGCCCGCATGAACGAACTGGACGCGCTGGATGCCACCGGCACGCAGAAGGGCCTGTCCTATTCGAAGTCCTTGTCGGATCTCGAGGACCTGGACTACTACTCCGGCGCCAGCCAGCTGGCGCTGCGCCAGGTGGCCTTGCAGGCCGCGTCGGCCGCGTTCATGACCATTCAAGGATCCAGTCTGTTCAGCCGCAAATAACGCGGTGAGTCCATAGGCCGTGCCCATGGGCGCGGCATGTTGCGCGCCCTTACGGACGCTTCCGGTGGATACCGGAGCGTCCGTGTGTGCGTACAGGATAGGAATTTTGTCGTTTCACCTCGCATAACGTCGGGTATTTCATGCTTGTCAATTTGAAAGTTCGCACCTGCATCATTCTGGTGTTGTTGCTCTTCACGGGTGCCATGTTCCTGTCCAATGGCGTGGCCTGGATGGGCTTGAATTCCAGCAATACCAAGCTGGACCAGATCAACAGCGCCTATACGGACCGGGCGGTGCCGCTCAACCGCGCCTACACCGTGTTCCTGCGCGCGCGCCTGTTGTTGTCCACGTCGTTGATGGACATGCAACAGGGCAAGACCGAACAGGCGGCCGCGCAGGCCAAGCGTTCCGAAGGCCTGATGCAGGACGCCTTCAAGATGATGGATGCCTTCCGCAAGGCGCCGCCGCTGGCGGGCACGGAAGCGCTGGGCCAGGCGCTGGAAGCCGCGCTCAAGGAGTACGACACCGTCCTCAAGGGGCAGGCGGCCGCGTTGTCCAATATGGCGATCCAGGACTATCTGAACCTGAACGACTCCGCCAGCAACGTCAATACCAAGTTCCGCGAAGCCGTCGACAACTACCTCAGCTTCATCGACAAGCGCACCGACGAGTTCGCGGCGCAGGCAGCGGTCGACCACGGCGTATCGCGCAGCGTCACCATCGCCTTGCTGGTGATTGCATTGGTGCTGGCGATCGGCTGTTGGATATTCATCAACCGCACGGTGCTCAAGCCCCTGCACGAGGCGGGTGATCATTTCGAGAAGATCTCGGGCGGCGACTTCACCGGCCGTATCGAGGTGCGCAGCACCAATGAAATCGGCCAATTGTTCGCCGCCATCAAACGCATGCAGGAGAGCCTGACCCGCACCGTGGCGATCGTGCGCCGCGGCGTGGACGAGATCAACGTCGGTTCGCGCGAGATCTCGGCCGGCAACACCGACCTGTCCAGCCGTACCGAGCAGCAGGCGGCTTCGCTGGAGGAAACCGCGGCTTCGATGGAAGAGCTGGCCTCGACGGTCAAGCAGAACGCCGACAACGCGCGCCAGGCGAACCAGCTGGCGGCCAGCGCGTCGGATGTTGCCGAGCGCGGCGGTTCGGCGGTGGCCGAGGTGGTCAACACGATGCAGGGCATCTCGGCCAGCTCGCGCAAGATCTCGGAAATCGTGTCGGTGATCGACGGCATCGCGTTCCAGACCAACATCCTGGCGCTGAACGCGGCGGTGGAAGCGGCCCGCGCGGGCGAGCAGGGCAAGGGCTTCGCGGTGGTGGCGGGCGAAGTGCGCTCGCTGGCGCAGCGCAGCGCGCAGGCGGCCAAGGAGATCAAGGGCCTGATCGAGGACTCGGTGAGCAAGGTGGGCGCCGGTTCGCAGCAGGTCGAGCGCGCGGGCGCGACGATGCAGGAGATCGTGGCGTCGGTCAAGCGCGTGACGGACATCATGGGCGAGATCTCGGCGGCGTCCGAGGAGCAATCGAGCGGCATCGACCAGGTGAACCGCGCGGTGTCGCAGATGGACGAAGTGACGCAGCAGAACGCGGCGCTGGTGGAAGAGGCGGCGGCCGCGGCCGGTTCGCTGCAGGAGCAGGCGCAGCGCCTGGCCGAAGCGGTGGCCGTGTTCAAGATCAACGCGGGCGACGTGATCGAGGTGCCGGCGCGCCAGCTGGCGCAGCAACACAGTGCGCCGCGGGTTGCCGCAGCGCAGACCGAAGCACCGGCTCCGGCGGCCAGGACCGCCAAGCCTGCCGTTCAGGCGGCTGCCAAGCCGGAATCCGCGGCAGAGCCGGATCATTCCCCGGTGACGCCGCCCGCGGCGCCGGCGCCGCGGCTGGCCCAGCCGGCCCGTGCCCGGCCGACGGCCAACAGCGGCGCGACGGCGGCCAGGCCCCTGCGCCGGCCGGTCGTCAAGACCACCGATGCCACCGATGTCAAACCCGTCAAACCGGCAGCGGCGGCTGCCCGCCGCGCGCCGCCGGCCGACGATGATTGGGAGTCTTTCTGACGGAGTGATCCGCCAGCGTATTGCAATGCATTGAATAGGCAGTAGAAAACACATCCCTTTTACGGCGGGGCGACGACAGCGTGTCGCCCCGACGGTTACCGGAAATATCGGAAAATGTTAAGCAATCTGAAGGTGCGCACGGGCTTGATGCTTGCCCAATTGGCAGTTGCCGTGGCCGCGCTGGTTGCCATTACCCTGGGTTGGAGCAGCATGCGATCCAACGCCGAAGCGATCAACGCTTTGGATAGCCTGAGTGTCCAGCAGAGCAATCTGGTCAAGGACTCTTACGTGCAGATGCTGCGCGCCACCATCCGTGCCGACATCGCCGCCGCCCAGCGGGCGGCCGGTGACAAGGCGGGGGCCGCCGAGAACACGCGCATCGTGCAGCAACTGCTGACGGATGGCAAAGCCAAGCTCGAACGTTTCAAGGCCATTCCGAAAACCACCGATATCGGCCGCGAGGCCGAAGGGCAGCTGCTGGCGTCGTTCAATGGCTTTGCCGAAGGCCTGCAGGCCATGCTGGGCGCCCTGGACCGCGGCGACAATGCCGAATACCTCAAGCTGAAGAACACCAAGACCGCCGCGGCCAGCGGCGCGTTCTCCAAGCAGCTGACCGAATTCGCCAACACGATCACCGCCTACAGCGAAGAGCAGGTGGCGTCGTCGCGCGCCAATGGCGCGGTCATGACCTATGTGTATCTGGCGCTGGTGCTGGTGATCCTGGCGGTCTCGCTGGGCGCGTTCCTGTTCATGAACCGCGTGGTGCTGCGTCCGTTGCGTATGGTCGGCGAGAGCTTCGACCGGATCGCCGGCGGTGACCTGACCACGCGCGTCGATGTCCAGTCGACCAACGAGATCGGCGTGCTGATGGCTGCCGTCAAGCGCATGCAGGAAAGCCTGGCGCGCACCGTGGCGACCGTGCGCCGCGGCGTGGACGAGATCAACGTCGGTTCGCGCGAGATCTCGGCCGGCAACACCGACCTGTCCAGCCGCACCGAAGAGCAGGCGGCCTCGCTGGAGGAAACCGCGGCCTCGATGGAAGAGCTGGCCTCGACGGTCAAGCAGAACGCCGACAACGCGCGCCAGGCGAACCAGCTGGCGGCCAGCGCGTCGGACGTTGCCGAGCGCGGCGGTTCGGCGGTGGCCGAAGTGGTCAACACGATGCAGGGCATCTCGGCCAGCTCGCGCAAGATCTCGGAAATCGTGTCGGTGATCGACGGCATCGCGTTCCAGACCAACATCCTGGCGCTGAACGCGGCGGTGGAAGCGGCCCGCGCCGGCGAGCAGGGCAAGGGCTTCGCGGTGGTGGCGGGCGAAGTGCGCTCGCTGGCGCAGCGCAGCGCGCAGGCGGCCAAGGAGATCAAGGGTCTGATCGAGGACTCGGTGAGCAAGGTGGGCGCCGGTTCGCAGCAGGTCGAGCGCGCGGGCGCGACGATGCAGGAGATCGTGGCGTCGGTCAAGCGGGTGACGGACATCATGGGCGAGATCTCGGCGGCGTCCGAGGAGCAATCGAGCGGCATCGACCAGGTGAACCGCGCGGTGTCGCAGATGGACGAAGTGACGCAGCAGAACGCGGCGCTGGTGGAAGAGGCGGCGGCCGCGGCCGGTTCGCTGCAGGAACAGGCGCAGCGCCTGGCCGAGGCGGTGGCCGTGTTCAAGATCAACGCGGGCGACGTGATCGAGGTGCCGGCGCGCCAGCTGGCGCAGCACCGCAGTGCGCCGCGGGTTGCCGCGCCGCAAGCTGAAACGGTTGCGCCGACGCCGGCGCCGGCCCCGACAGCCGCCGCACCCGCGGCACGCCAGACCGCGCCCGCGGCGCGCCTGACGCATAGCGCGCCGCGCGCCAAGACGGCGACGGCGGAAGCGGCCAGCGCGGCGCGTCCGCCGCGCCGCCCGGCCCCCCGCGCGGCGGCCAACGACGCCAAGCCGGCGCCGGCGGCCACCCGCCGCCAGGCGCCGGCCGACGATGACTGGGAATCTTTTTGACGCCGGTCGAAACCGGTAAATGGGCAAGTATGCGAGGCTATCTACAACATCTTCTGGCAGCAGCGGCGATCACGGCGCTGATCACGGGCTGCGCGGCGACGGGCCACAATTTCGACCCGGGCAAGCTGTCGACGCTGACCCCCGGGCAGACGACGCTGGAAGAGGCCTCGCGGGCGCTTACCGCGCCTCCTGACAAGTTCTACAAACAGACCGACGGCACCTTCCTCGCCCTCTGGTCCTTCAAGATCACGTTTGTCGCCGACGGCTTGTACAGCCGCAAGGAAGCGCTGCTGCAGTTCGGCCCGGACGGCCGCCTGATGCGCCTCGTCGACAGCACCAATATTCTGCTGGAACCCTGGGAACGCCAGAAACTGCTCGGCCCCGCGCCCGCGCCTGACGTCAGTCAGGAATGGGCGCAGCAGCCGGCGCCGGCCCCCCAGGTGGAAACCATCGTCATTCCGGTGCCGGCTGCGCCGCCCGAACCGACGCGCCAGGGGCGATAGGCCCCGTTCCGCGGAGAGCGTGCCGGCCCCCGGGCCGGCGCGTACGTCGCCCTGAAGCGTGCCCGCTCCGCAAGGATGGCGCGCCAGGGTGGTTTTTCATTTGGTCAGAGCTGTACCTGAGGGATGGGGAAAGAATATGGAAGCGAGTCTGGAATCCGGAGCGAAGTCCGGCAAGGTCGGTAAGAAAAAGGCCGCGCGCGCGCCCAAGGTGAAACGCAAGATGAGGCTGCGCGATGCCCGCGTCGGCACGATGCTGCTGTGGGTGATGGCGTTCTTCGCCGTGTTGATCGCGGCTGTGGGCGGACTGGCTGCCTTCTTCCTGCAGCACAACTATGAATCGATCCGCCAGGTCAATGAGCTGACCGAACGCGCCAAGCAGGTTGAAGTCATCAACAGCGACATGCTGCGCGCCCGCGTCAGCCTGATGGTCGCCGCCCGCCACCTGCAGGAATCCGGCTGGGGCAGTGGCGAGAACTCGGCGCGCGACGCCGCCGCCGCGCTCAAGGGCGCCACCGATCTGTTGACGGGCGTGCGCAGCCGTTTCGCGGAATTCCAGAAGAACATGCTGCAGGACGACACCGGCCGCCAGCTGTCGATGAACCTGGTCCGCCGCTACCGCTCGTATATCGATGACGGCGTCGACACCATGGTCGAGGCGCTGCGCAGCGAGGACTATTCCACTTTCTACATGGTGAACAACGAGTACGGTACGCCCCGCAGCGCGGCCTTCATCGAGGCCATCGCCGAGTTCAGCAAGTACATCGACGCCCAGCAGCAGGCCACGATCGACCAGGCCGAGGCCAATTTCAACCGTGCCATGGTTGCCGTGGCGGTTGCGGTGGCGCTGGCACTGGCGCTGATGGTGTTCTGCCGGGTGCTATTTGGCCGCCTGGTGGTGCGCCCGCTGGTCGAGGCTGGCCAGCATTTCGACAAGATCGCCGCGGGCGACCTGACCAGCCGCGTCGAGGTGCGTTCGCACAACGAAATCGGCCAGCTGTTCGCGGCCCTCAAGCGCATGCAGGAAAGCCTGACCCGCACCGTGTCCACGGTGCGCCGCGGCGTCGATGAAATCACGGTCGGTTCGCGTGAGATCTCGGCCGGCAACACCGACCTGTCCAGCCGCACCGAAGAGCAGGCGGCCTCGCTGGAGGAAACCGCGGCCTCGATGGAAGAGCTGGCCTCGACGGTCAAGCAGAACGCCGACAACGCGCGCCAGGCCAACCAGCTGGCGGCCAGCGCGTCGGACGTTGCCGAGCGCGGCGGTTCGGCGGTGGCCGAGGTGGTGAACACGATGCAGGGCATTTCGGCCAGCTCGCGCAAGATCTCGGAAATCGTGTCGGTGATCGACGGCATCGCGTTCCAGACCAACATTCTGGCGCTGAACGCGGCGGTGGAAGCGGCCCGTGCCGGCGAGCAGGGCAAGGGCTTCGCGGTGGTGGCGGGCGAGGTGCGCTCGCTGGCGCAGCGCAGCGCGCAGGCGGCCAAGGAGATCAAGGGCCTGATCGAGGACTCGGTGAGCAAGGTGGGCGCCGGTTCGCAACAGGTCGAGCGCGCGGGCGCGACGATGCAGGAGATCGTGGCGTCGGTCAAGCGTGTGACGGACATCATGGGCGAGATCTCGGCGGCGTCCGAGGAGCAATCGAGCGGCATCGACCAGGTGAACCGCGCGGTGTCGCAGATGGACGAAGTGACGCAGCAGAACGCGGCGCTGGTGGAAGAGGCGGCGGCCGCGGCCGGTTCGCTGCAGGAACAGGCGCAGCGCCTGGCCGAAGCCGTGGCCGTGTTCAAGATCAACGCCGGTGAGGTCATCGAAGTGCCGGCCCAGCAATTGGGCGGCTATCAGGCTCCGACCCTGACGCAAGACTGATCCAGACGGGGCCGGCGCCCCGTCGGACAAGGCGCGCGGCCGCAACGGCCGTCACCCCAGCCGACCCGACGCCCGTTCGCGGACGCCGGGTCGAATGCTGTCCGCCGGTCGGACCTTATACCTCGATGGCTTAAGTTTTCGAAAATATTGCCGTTCATAGTCATAACGCCCAAAATACGGGCGGCGAAAAATTTCGGCAGGACCGCACGGCATCGGCATGCGCACGTCGCGAGGCCGGACGGGTGGATAGCGGCCGGGCGCCAGGCCCGACGCCCGCCGTGGCTGACCGTTCGCCGCCCCATACGATGTAACGGAGACCCGCTGTGCGTGTGAACCTTCCTGTCAATGATGTGGAAACCAAGCTGCGCGAAGATCAATACCTGATCTCACGCACCGATACCAAGGGTCGCATCCTCTACGCGAATCCGGCCTTTATCGAAGTCAGCGGCTTTTCGCGCGAGGAACTGATCGGCAAGGCTCACAACGTCGTCCGCCATCCGGACATGCCGCCGGAAGCCTATGCGGACCTGTGGCGTACCCTGCAGGCGGGTGAATCCTGGCTGGGCCTGGTCAAGAATCGCCGCAAGGACGGCGGCTACTACTGGGTGCTGGCCAACGCCACGCCGATCGTCGAGAACGGCGAGGTGGTGGCGTATTCGTCGGTGCGGGTGCGGCCCAGCGACGCCCAGATCGAAATGGCCGAGGAACTCTACGCGCGCATACGCGAAGGCCGCGCCCGTGGCGTGCGCATCCTGCGCGGCCGCCCGGTGCGGGCGGGCTGGCGCCGCGGGTTGGACTTGCTGGCCTTCCCGTTCCGGCGCAATGTGCGCGGCCGCATGTTCCGCCACGCGCTGCTGTCCTCGGGTATCGTGGTGGCGGCGGGCGTCTATGGCCTGCGGGCCAATTGGGATACGCTGGACGCGACCGGCGCCGGGGTGGCTTGTGGACTGCTGGCGCTGGGCGTGGCCGGGATCTTCGCGCTGGGCTGGCGCCTGAGCCGGTCGCTGCTGGATCCCATGGTCGAGGCCGCGAACATGGCGCGCCAGGTTGCCGCGGGCAACCTCACCACCCAGATCGTGGCCGAGTCCGACGACGAGATCGGCAGCCTGAATTTCTCGCTGGAAGTCATGCGCAAGAGCCTGGTGGGCATCGCCCAGGACGTGTACCGCGGCATCGAAGGCACCACGCAGGCGGCGGTGCATATCGCCCGCGGCAACCAGGAACTGGCGGGCCGCACCGAAGGCCAGGCCGCCTCGCTGCAACAGACGGCGGCGAGCATGGAACAGCTGACCTCCACCGTGCGGCAGAACGCGGACAATGCGCGGCAGGCCAACCAACTGGCCGCCAGCAGCATGGACGTGGCGCGGCGCGGCGGCGTGGCGGTGGGGCAGGTGGTCAACACCATGCACGGCATTTCGGACAGCTCGCGCAAGATCGTCGACATCGTCAGCATCATCGAGGGCATCGCCTTCCAGACCAACATCCTGGCGCTGAACGCGGCGGTGGAAGCGGCGCGCGCCGGCGAATCCGGCAAGGGCTTCGCGGTGGTGGCAGGGGAAGTCCGCAGCCTCGCGCAAAAGAGCGCGCAAGCCGCCAAGGAGATCAAGGGCCTGATCGAGGACTCCGTCGAGCGCGTCAGCGAAGGCTCGGCGCAGGCCGAGCAGGCGGGCGCGACGATGCAGGAGATCGTCGATGCGGTGCATCGCGTCACCGACATCATCGGCGAGATCTCGCAGGCCTCGCAGGAGCAGTCCAGCGGCATCGAGCAGGTCGACAGCGCCGTGTCGCAAATGGACGTGATGACGGTGCAGAACACGGCGCTGGTGCAGGAGCTGGGCGGGGCGGTGCTGCAACTGGGCAACCAGTCGGGCGCGTTGCGCGAGACCATCCGGGTGTTCCGCCTGACCGGACAGCAGTGACGTCTGCGCCATCGAAAAAAACGGCCCGCGCGGGCCGTTTTTTTTATGCGCCCGCCAAGGCGGCCGGGAATCCGTGTCGAACTTGCCGGCGTGTCGCCGGAAGCTAGCGTCCGGCCAGCGCGTCGGTCACCCGGCTCATGGCCGACAGTCCGGATTCGAACAACGATTCCAGGAAGGGGCCGGAGTTCGGCAGCACCACGGTCAGCAGCACCACGCCGACGATCAGGCTGACGGGGAAACCCACCGAGAACACCGACAGCTGCGGCGCGGCGCGGTTCAGGATGCCCATGGCCAGGTTGATGGTCAGCAGCGCGCAGATCAGAGGCAGCGCCAGCAGCAGGCCGGATACGAACACGGTCTTGCCCCATTCCACCACCACGCCCCAGCCGTTCTGGTGCAGCTGGATCGCGGCCACCGGCAGCGTGTCGAACGACCGTACCAGGGCCGCCAGCACCAGCAGGTGGCCGTCCAGCGCCAGGAAAGTGAGCATGGCGACGATGTTGAACAGGCGCGACAGCACGGCGGTGTTGGCGCCCGTGCTGGGGTCGAAGAACGAGGCGAACGACAGGCCCATCTGCAGGCCGACGAATTCGCCGGCGGTCTGCACCGCCGCGAACACCAGCCGCATCGTGAAGCCCATGGCGATGCCGATCAGCACCTGCTGCATCACCATCCACAGGCCCGCGAACGAGCCGGGCGCGATCGGCGGCGCCGGGTCGAGCGCAGGGCTGACGGCCACGGCCAGCACGAAGGCCAGGCCGATCTTGACCTTGACGGGAACGGTGGATTCGGAGAAGAGGGGAGCGGTGCCCACCAGCGCCAGGATGCGCACGAACGGCCAGAGGAACTGGCCGATCCAGCCATTGAGCTGTTCGATGGTGAAGGAAAACATGCGGGCGCGTCCCGGAGTGCGGCGGCGCGCGCCGCTACGACACCAGGCCGGGAATCTGCCCGATCAACTGGCGGATGTAGTCGACCATGATGCCGATCAGCCACGGACCCAGCAGCACCAGCACGCCGCACATGGCCAGCAGCTTCGGGATGAACGACAGGGTCATTTCGTTGATTTGGGTGGCCGCCTGGAAGATGCTGATCACCAGGCCCACGATCAGGGTGATGACCAGCAACGGACCCGCCATCGCCAGCGCGATCTTCATCGCCTGGTAGGTCATGGTCATGACGGTTTCGGCGGTCATGGCGATTCCCTATTGGTAGAAGCTCTGGGCCAGCGAGCCCATCAGCAGGTTCCAGCCGTCGGCCAGCACGAACAGCATCAGCTTGAACGGCAGCGCCACGGTGACGGGCGGCACCATCATCATGCCCAGCGCCATCAGCACGCTGGCCACCACCAGGTCGATGATCAGGAACGGAATGAAGATGGTGAAGCCGATCTGGAAGGCGGTCTTGAGTTCGCTGGTGATGAAGGCCGGCACCAGGATGCGCAGCGGCACCTGCGACGGATCCTCCAGCGCAGGCTGCTTGGCCAGGTTGGCGAACAGCGCCAGGTCGTTCTCGCGGGTCTGGTGCAGCATGAAGGTGCGCAGCGGACCGGCGGCGCGCTCGACCGCGGCCTCGAACTGGATCGAGCCCTCGGACAGCGGCTTGTAGGCGTCGGTGTAGATCTTGTCGAACACCGGCGACATCGTATAGAAGGTCAGGAACAGCGCCAGGCCGATCAGCACGTGGTTGGGCGGCGACATGGCCGTGCCCATGGCGCTGCGCAGCAGGCCGAGCACGATGATGATGCGGGTGAAGCCGGTCATCATCAGCAGCGCCGCGGGCAGGAAGGACAGCGACGTCATCAGCAGCAGCGTCTGCATGCTGAGCGAATAGGTTTCGGAACCGCCCGGGCCCGGCGTCGCGGTCAGGGCCGGCAGGGTCGCCTGCGCCACCACGCCGGCGGGGAACAGGGCCAGGCCCAGCAGGGCGGCGGCGCCCAGCAGGGGCAGCGCGCCGCGGCGGGCGCGAGGGGAGTTGGGCAAGCTCATGGTGTGGAAACGCGCGCGCCGGCTAGCGGCGCTTGAGCGCCTGGCCCAGTTTGGCCGCGAAGGCGGCGGTGGGCAAGGGCGCGGCCTGCGGCAGTTCGCCGGCGGGCAGGGTATGCAGGGTGTTGAGCTGGCCGGGGCTGACGCCCACGACCACCCAGGTGTTCTCGATCTCGACGACGACGATGCTCTGCCGCGCGCCGATCGGCAGGCTGGCGACCTGCTTGAGCAGGTTGCCGCCGCCGCGCTGCGTCAGGCCGGCGCGGCGCGCCAGCCAGGCCGCGGCCAGGATGGCCGCCAGCACCAGCACCAGGCCGATGATGACGCGCAGCAGGGCGGAATCGTTCATCACGGGCGTGGCTTCAACGGCGGTTGTTGAGGCGGTTGATGCGTTCGGACGGGGTGATGATGTCGGTCAGGCGGATGCCGTACTTGTCTTCCACCACCACCACTTCGCCCTGGGCGATCAGGTAGCCGTTGACGAAGATGTCCATCGGTTCGCCGGCCAGGCCGTCCAGCTCCACCACCGAGCCCTGGCCCAGTTGCAGCAGGTTCTTGATGGTCAGGCGGGTGCGGCCCAGTTCCACCGTCAGCTGGACGGGCACGTCCATGATCAGGTCGATGTCGGTGCCATTGCCGGCGGCCGATCCGGCCAGCGGCTTGAACACCGATTGCGCGGCTGATTGGGCGGCAGGCGCGGCGGGGGCCGGTGCGGCCGGAGCAGCAGCAGCGGGCGCCGGCGCGGCGGCCGCGGGCGGCGTGGCCGCGGTCTGCTCGGCCATGGCGGCGGCCCAGTCGTCCTGGGCGGGCTTCAGGCCGTCCGCCTGGGTGGGCGGATTGGCGCGGGATTGTTCGGCGAGCGCGTCGGCCCAGTCGTCGGCCGGGGACGAGCCGGAGCCGGGCTCGTTCTTGTCAGTCATGGTCGGGGGCCTCGTTTGATTCGGTATCGTGGGTAAACATGTTTTGCACGCGCAGGGCGTACTGGCCGTTGAAGACGCCGTAGCCGCATTCCATCAGCGGCACGCCGTCGACGTGGGCGATGACGGTCTGCGGCACATCCACGGGCAGGATGTCGCCGACCTTCATGCGCATCAGTTCGCGGATGCTGGACGGAATGCGGGCGAATTCGGCGACCACGTCGATGTCGGCGCTGCGCACCTGGCGCGAGAGCTGCTGCGACCAGCGCTGGTCGACTTCCTCGAGCGTGGTTTCCTGCAGCGGCCGCGTGAGCAGGTCGCGCACCGGCTCGATCATGGAGTAGGGCAGGCAGATGTTGAGGTCGCCGCCGGTCGCGCCGAATTCGATGTGGAAGGAGGTGACCACCACCACTTCATTGTTGCCGGTGATGCTGGCGAACTTGGTGTGCATCTCCGAGCGCACGTAATCGAATTCGATCGGATAGACGGGATCCCAGGACTTGCCGTAGCTTTCCAGGGTCAGGTTGAGCAGGCGCCGGATGATGCGCTGCTCGGTGGTGGTGAAGTCGCGGCCTTCGACGCGCGTGTGGTAGCGGCCATCGCCGCCGAACAGGCTGTCGATGACCAGGAACACCAGGTTCGGGTCGTAGGTGAACAGGGCGGTGCCGCGCAGCGGCTTCATCTGCACCATGTTCAGGTTGCTGGGAACCGGCAGGTTGCGTTCGAAGTCCGCGTACTTCTGGATCTTGATGGAACCGACGGTGATGTCGGCGCTGCGGCGCATGAAGTTCAACAGCACGCTGCGCATCTGCCGCGCGAAACGTTCGTTGATGAGCTCCAGCGTCTGCATGCGCCGGCGCACCACGCGGTCCGGCGAGCTCAGGTCATAGGCGCGGGCGCCGTCGTTGGGGCCTGCGGATTCCTTTTTGCTGTCGCTCTCGCCCGTGACGCCGGCCAGCAGCGCGTCGACTTCGTCCTGCGAAAGAAACGCCTCGTAGGCCATGCTTATTGCACCACGAACGCCGTATACAGTACGTCGGTGACATACTGGCCGTCCGGCAGGGGCGCGAACGGGCGATTGACGGCTTGCTTGATGGCGTTGGCCATGTCGGTCTTGCCCTGTTGCGTCTGCACGCCGGTGGGCGATTGCGAAGACAGCACCATCAGGATGCGGCTGCGCACTTCGGGCATGTACTTTTCCAGGCGGATGCGGGTCTGTTCGTCGCTCACGCGCAGGGTCAGGCCGACGTGCATGATGCGTTCGGTGTCGGCGTTCTGCAACGTGACCGTGAAGGCCTCGATCGGCACGAAGATCGGCGCCGGCACGGCGGCCGGCGTCGTGGGCGGGGCGACGAACGTGGTCGGCGTGGCCTGCGGGCCGGCGGCGCCGGGCTGGCCCGGCTGGTTGCCCGTCTGGCCCACGCCCAGTTGCACCGGCGCGCCACCGCCTTGCGGCTGCATGCGCTGCGCGATGAACCAGGTCGCGCCGGCGCTGGCGGCGGCCACCAGCAGCAGCACCAGGATCATGAGCAGCGGACGAAGAATGCGGCCTATGCCGCCGGAGCGTGTCGGAAGCGGGCCGCGCGGCGGCATGGTTGTGGGTTTGGAAGTCGCCATCTCGGTGTCGATGCGTGTTTTGCCGCTGATGAAAACGGATTCTTAGTGGATGAAAGCATTCTGCCCGAAATCGCGCCCCCGATTGGAGGCGAAAAACAGGGCGAAAGCCGTGTATCTCAAGCTATTGCTGCACCGCCCGCAACCGTTGCCAGCCGCGGGCCGCGTGATTGTTACGCGAAGGTGTCGACCAGCGCATTGGCGTTGCGCGCAGCCGTCACGGTGGCCGCCTGGCCATCGATCGCGGCATCGGCCACCGCGGCGCCATTGCCGCCGCCCTGGCGTTGCGAACCGCCGCCATTGTGCTGGGCGAATTCCTGCTGCGCGGCCTGTTCGCCGACGCTGGTCTGGCCCAGCGAGATGCCGGCCTGGGCCAGCGCCTGCTGCAATTGCGGAATCGCGGTTTCGATGGCCTGGCGCACCGAGGCGTGGGCCGACACGAACGAAGCGCTGGCGACGCCGTCGGCCAGGTTGATGCTGACGCGCAGCGGGCCGAGGTCGGGCGGGTCCAGGCGCAGTTCGGCGGTCTGGGTGCCCTGGCGCACGTTGTTGCTCATCACCACCATCTGCTGGCCCAGTTCGGTGCCCCAATGGGTGCCGCCGACCGGCGTGGCGACCTGCAGCATGACCGGCACGTTGGGCACGGCGACGCTGGCGGGGTTGGAGACGGGAGCCGGCTGCTGACGCTGGCTGGCGGCGGCGATCGCCTGCGCCAGGTGATCCTGGGCGTTGGTGGCGTGCTGCGGCAGCTGGAACTGTTGCGCGGTGCTGGGCAACGGCGCGGCCGGGTCTTCTTCGGTGCGGGCGTGTTGCGGCAAGGCGGGCGCGGCTTCGGGCGCGGCGACACGCGGGTTGGCCGCGCGCGGGGCGGCGGCTTCGGGCGCCGGACGCGGCAGCTCGGCTGCCGGCGCAGTCTTGACGGGGGCCGCTTCGACGGCGGGCGCGGAGCCCGCCTTGACGGCGGCGGTGACCACCGGCTGCGCGACCTGGGCGTCGCGGCTGGCCAGGGCGGCCGCGGCCTCGGCCTGCTGCGCGGTGGCCGGCACCGGCGTGCGCGGCGTTGCGATGGCATCGTTGGCGGTGAGCGCGGCCTGCACCACGGCGGCGCCGCTGCCGATGGCCGTGGCGGCGGCCTGGGCATTGCCCCGCGCCAACTGGACCTGCTCGGCGGCCTGGGCGGCGATCTCGAGCGCCTGCTCCGGCAACACGACCGGCGTGGCCGGTTGCTGCGTGGCGGCGACGGCAAGCGCGCCGGCCTCGGCCTGGGCCGCGGTCTGCACGGCGTTGTCGATGGCCGAGGCGGCGGCGTCTTCGGCGTTGCCCGCGGCATCGCCGGAGGTCTTGCCGCCGGACGCGGGCGTCTTGGCGCCGTTGTTATTGGCCGGCCGCGCGTCGGCGGACGGGTTGGGACGCTGCTGGGCCAGCACGTCGGAGAACGACGGGCCCTTCTTGGTCGAGGCGGCCGCGGACTTGGCGCCGAGCGTGTCGGCGATCGAGACCGGCGCGGCGGGCGCGATGGCGGGGGTGGGCAGGGGAGCGGTCATATCGGGCTTCCTGTGGGCAATTAATGCATTCCGGCCTGGCGCTGGACCAGGCGGGCGGAGTATTCGTCGTTGGCGCGCTGCTCGCGGCGCGATTCCACCACGGCCTGGGCGCGCAATTCACGCTGCGCCAGGGCGTCGTACGAGTTGAGCTTGCGCTTTTCCTGCTGCCAGTACAGACGGCCCTTGGCCAGGTTCTCGTCGGCCTGGCGCAGCACGTTCTGCTGCTGGCCGATGGCATCGTCCAGGGTGCCGATGAAGCGCTGGTAGTTGTGGCAGTCGCTGGCCGACATGCCGGTCGTCATGGCCTGCTGCAGGCGTTCGAGGTAGTCCTGGCGGTAGTCCTGCAACATGCCGAGCTGGCGTTCGGCATTGGTGCGCTCGGTGCTGAGCCGGCCCAGCAGGCGCGCGGCTTCGTCCGTGCTTTCCTTGGCCAGGTTGATCAGCATGTCCAGGGGCAATTGGCTAGGCATAGGTATCCCTCAATTCGAAACTGGCGCGCAGTTGTTCCACCGCATCCTCGTAGCCGACGTTTTCGCCGATATCCTGTTGCAGGAAGGCTTCCAGGCGCGGGTAGCGCGCGATGGCATCGTCCAGCTGCGGGTCATTGCCGGCGGCGTAGGCGCCCACGGCGATCAGGTCGCGGTTGCGCTGGTAGCGCGACAGCGTCTGCTTGAAGCGGCGCACCACCGAGAACTGCTGCGGCGTGATCAGCGAGGTCATGGCGCGCGAGATCGACGCCTCGATGTCGATGGCGGGGTAGTGGCCGGCTTCGGCCAGGTGGCGCGACAGCACCACGTGGCCGTCCAGGATGGCGCGGGCCGAGTCGGCGATCGGGTCCTGCTGGTCATCGCCTTCGGCCAGCACGGTATAGAACGCGGTGATCGAGCCGGCCTTGCCGTTCGGGCCGGGCGCGCCCATGCCGGCGCGTTCGACCAGGGTCGGCAGCTTGGCGAACACCGAAGGCGGATAGCCCTTGGTGGCGGGCGGCTCGCCGATGGCCAGCGCGATTTCCCGTTGCGCCATGGCGTAGCGGGTGAGCGAATCCATGATCAGCAGCACGTCCAGGCCCTGGTCGCGGAAGTGTTCGGCCAGGCGCGTGGCGTAGGCTGCGCCCTGCAGGCGCAGCAGCGCCGAGACGTCGGCCGGGGCGGCCACCACCACCGAGCGCGCCAGGCCTTCCGGGCCCAGGTTGTGCTCGATGAATTCCTTGACTTCGCGGCCCCGTTCGCCGATCAGGCCGACCACGATGATGTCGGCCTTGGTGTAGCGGGCCATCATACCCAGCAGCACGCTCTTGCCCACGCCGGAGCCGGCGAACAGGCCCATGCGCTGGCCGCGGCCGACGGTGAGCAGGCCGTTGATGGCGCGCACGCCGGTGTCGAGTACGGTGTCGATCGGGGCGCGCGACAGCGGATTGATCGGCTGGGCCGAGAGCGGCGCCAGTTCGGCGCCGGTCAGCGGGCCCAGGCCGTCCAGCGGCCGGCCGGCGCCATCCAGCACGCGGCCGAGCAGGGCGTTGCCCACCGGCAGGTGGCGGCCCAGCTGCGGCTTGGCGTTGCCGTTCAGCTCGGCCTTGCGCGGCAGCGGGATCTGGCGCTGCACCGGCGGTTCGCCGGGCACCACGCGGGCGCCGGGCGGCAGGCCGGAAATGTCGGCCTGCGGCATCAGGTAGAGGGTGTGGCCGTCGAAGCCGACCACTTCGGCATCGGCCCAGTGGTCGTGGCCGCGCGCGATCTCGATGCGGGCAGCGGCCCCCACGGGCAGGCGCAGTCCGGTGGCGTGCAGCACCAGGCCCGTGGCGCGCGTGATCTTGCCGCTGACCAGCCAGGGGTCGGTCGAGGCGGCGCGGATCGAACCGATCTGCAGCTGGGTCTGCCAGCGGTCGATCACGGGCACGGCCGGTTGGCCGGGCTGCGCGGGGGCCGGATTGGCGCTCACGCCGGCTCCTCCCAGTTGACGTTGCGGCCCAGCGAGGCCGCGACGCGGCGCCAGCGGGTCTGCAGGGTGGCGTCGATGTCGCCGAACGGCGTCTCGGCGCGGCAACCGCCGCGGGCGATGGATTCGTCGGCCAGCACGCGCCAGTGGCCTTCCTTGAGCTCGTCGGCCAGGTGCAGGCGGATCAGTTCGATGTCGGCGGGGTTGGCCCACAGGCGCATCTGGCCGCCGGCGGTGGGATTGATGTGCAGCACTTCGCGCACGGCGCTGGCGACGGTCTCGGGCTGTTCGGCCAGGGTGGTGCGCACGACTTGCTGGGCGATGTCCAGGGCCAGCGTCAGCAGGCTCTGGCCCATCTTTTCTTCCAGCGAGCCGACCGATTCGGCGCAGGCCTGCACCAGCGCGTGCAGGTGTTGCGCTTCCTGCGCGCCTTGTTCGCGCGCCTGGGCCAGGCCCTCGGCGTAGCCGGCTTCGCGGCCGGCGGCCAGGCCCGCTTCATGGCCTTCGGCGCGACCGGCTTCCAGGCCGGCGGCATGGCCCTGCGCGTAGCCTTCCTCGCGGCCTTCGGCGATGGCCTGGGCGCGCAACTGGGCCATCACCACTTCCGGGTCGGGGCCCGGGTCGGGTTCGGGCTCGGGTTCGACTTCGACGGGCGGCGGCTCGTCGAACGACAGCATCTGCCAGCGCCGCCAGGCGGCACTGCGCGAGATGAGCGTCGACTGGCCGGTATCCGCTTCAGACATACGCGTCGTCTCCGGAGTTGCCCAGCACGATCTGGCCGCTCTCGGCCAGGCGGCGGGCGATCTGCAGGATCTTCTTCTGCTCGGTCTCGACCTTTGACATGCGGATCGGGCCTTGCGCTTCCAGGTCCTCGCGCAGCATTTCGGCGGCGCGGCTGGACATGTTGCGCAGGAACTTGGCGCGCAGTTCTTCCTGGGCGCCCTTGAGCGCGACCATGAGCGTGTCGTTGTCGATTTCCTTGAGGATGAGCTGGATCGCGCGGTCTTCGATGTCGAGCAGGTTGTCGAACACGAACATCTCGTCGATGATCTTCTGCGCCAGGTCGTTGTCGCGTTCGCGCAGGCTGGCGACCACGGTTTCCTCTTCGGCCGAATTCATCATGTTGAGAATCTCGGCCGCGGTGCGCACGCCACCCATCTTGCTGCGCTTGGCGCCCTGGCCGGCCAGCACGGAATTGAGCACTTCGGTCAGTTCCGACAGGGCCGCGGGCTGCACGCCGCCGAAGGTGGCGATACGCAGCATGACGTCGTTGCGCAGGCGGTCGGTCAGCAGCGCCAGCACGCCGGCGGCGCGGTCGCGTTCCAGGTGCACCAGGATGGTGGCGATGATCTGCGGGTGTTCGTCGCCGATCAGCTCGGCCACGGTATGCGGATCGAGCCAGTTCAGGGCGTCGATGCCGCTGCCGCCTTCGCCGGCTTCCAGGATGTCTTCGATCAGGCCGGCGGCGCGGTCGCTGCCCAGCGCCTTGGTCAGCACGGTGCGGATGTAGTCGTCCGAACCCAGCGTGACGGCCATGAACTGGTCGGCTTCCTGGCGGAATTCCTCCAGCACCACGGCCACGTCGTTGCGGGTGACCTGCTTGAGGCTGGCCATGGCGGCGCCGACCTGCTGGACTTCGCGGGCGGTGAGGTACTTGAAGACCTCGGCCGCGGCGTCTTCACCCAGCGACATCATCAGGACGGCGCTGCGCGTCATGCCGTCCATGGGCTTGGAATCATTTTTCATCTTTGGTCATCCAGGTGCGCAGGACCATCGCGACGGCGCGCGGATCCTTGTTCGCCATCGTGCGGGCGCGTTCCAGGTTGTCCTGGTAACGGTCGGTTTCCTTGGCGCGGGCCAGGTCCTGGGCCTCGCGCTGGGCTTCGATGCGCTCGGCCTCGGCCACTTCGGGATCGACCGGCGGGTACAGGTAGTCGCCCACCGAGCGGCGGACCTTGCGGTACAGCCACAGGGCCAGCACGCCACCCACCAGCCAGGCCAGGATGGTCTTGAACAGCGAGATCATTTCCGGATCGCGCCACATCGGCACGGCCGGCGGGCCGTCGTTGAACTGGCTGTTGACCAGGTTCAGCGAATCGCCACGGCTTTCGGAATAGCCCATCGCCTCGCGCACCAGGTTGGTGAGCTTGCTCAGTTCCTCGGGCGGCAAGGCCTGGGGTTCGCCGTCCTTGTCGCGCACGTAATTGACCACCACGGCCACCGACAGGCGCTTGAGCATGCCGACAGGCTGCTTGATGTGGCTGATGGTGCGGTCGACTTCGTAGTTGGTGGTGGCGTCGCGGCGATCGCTGACGGTGCCGCCGGCGCCCTGGGCGCCGGAGCCGGTGGCGGTCTGTTGCTGTTGCTGCTGGCCCTGCTGCTGCGGCTGGCCGGGGCGGGGCGGTTGGGTCTGCGGCGGATTGGCGATCGGCGCCTGGGCGTTGGCCGGCGGCTGGTTGGACAGCGCGCCAGGCACGCCCTGCGCGGGATTGATGCCGCGCTGGTTCGATTCGCTGGTCTGCTGGCTGCGGATGGCGGCCTGGCCGGGCTCCTGGTTGGGGCGGTAGACCTCGGACGTTTCCTCGCGGCGCGAGAAGTCCATTTCGGCGCTGGCCTGGGCGTGCACGTTGCCCGGACCGACCAGCGGATTGAGGATGGTGAGGATGCGTTCGACGGTGCGTTGCTCGGTCTCGCGGACCATGCGCATCTGGTCGGCGTCCATGCCCCGGCCTTCGCCAGTGGGGGCGGACAGCAGGCGGCCGTTCTGGTCGACGATCGAGACGTTTTCGGCGGTCAGTTCCGGCACGCTGGAAGCGACCAGCCAGGAAATGGCCGAGACCTGGGCATCGCTCAGGCTGCGGCCGGGGTAGACGTTCAGCAGCACCGAGGCGGTCGGCGGCTGGCGTTCACGCACGAACAGCGACTGGCGCGGCATGGCCAGATGCACGCGGGCGTGCTGCACGGTGTGCATGGATTCGATCGAGCGCGCCAGCTCGCCTTCCAGGCCGCGCTGGTAGTTGATCTGCTCGGCGAACTGGCTGGCGCCGAAACGGGCGTTGTCCATCAGCTCGAAGCCGACCGAGCCGCCGCGCGGCAGGCCTTGCGAGGCCAGCTGCAGGCGGGCGTCGTAGACGCGGTCGGCCGGCACCAGCAGGGCGGTGCCGGTGTCGTTGTACTTGTAGGGCACGTTCATGGTGCCCAGGGCGGTCACGATGGCGCCGCCGTCGCGGTCGTCCAGGTTCGAGAACAGCACCTTGTACTTGGGCTCGCTGCTCCACATCGCCACGGCGACGATCAGCGCGACCAGCGCGGCGGCCGCGCCAAGCAGCACCGGCTTGGGCAGGGCGCGTATCTTTTCCAACACGGGAAACTTCGCCAGAAGCGACGCGCTCAGGGTAGCCTGCTGATTCATTGGCGGCTCCCGCTGGCTTCGCGGAGCAGGGAAAATGACTTCATGTTCGGGTAGGGCAGATTACACATGCAACGTGCTTCTGGTCTGGGGAGAGCCTGGATTATTGCTGCTGAGTTAGCAAACCCAATCGTCGAAAACAGCGGTTTTTTGGCGTTACTTATCCCCTATGTCGACAAGCGGGCGCGCCGGCCCCCCGGAGCGGCTCGCGGACCGTGCCGGCGGGCTCGCCGCATTCGCGGAAATATCGGGTGTTTTGGCGGCTTTTAGGCGCTATGGCGCGGACGATGCCGGGTTACGCTGCATCCATCCTGGGCGTAGTCCCTCGTCCTACCAGCAAGGAATAACGTAATGGCTGTATCAGGCTTGTCCGGCATCGAGAGCATGCTCCAGCAGATGCGCGTGGCGGTGACCAAGGCGGAAACCGGCAATCTCGCCGCGGGCGAAGCCGTGGCCCAGCCCGATGGTTTCGCCGCCGAACTGCAGCGTTCCATCCGCCGCGTCACCTCGGCGCAGAACGCCGCCACCGCGCAGGCCAAGGCCTTCGAACTGGGCGCGCCGGACGTCTCGCTCAACGATGTCATGATCGACCTGCAGAAGGCCAGCATCGGCTTCCAGACGGCCGTGCAGGTGCGCAACAAGCTGGTTGCGGCCTACAAGGAAATCTCGTCGATGGCCGTGTAACCACGGGCAGGACAGCGGGGTGGCGGATCATGCCGCAGCCCCGCCAAGCGGATCCGCCAGCGGCGTTGGATCCGCCGCATCTTCAGCCGTTCCGGCACAAGCAACCGTCCGGCGGCGCTCCTGGCTCGCAGTGCGCCTATCGGGCGTTTTTCTCCAGGCGCCAGACCACCTGCTGCAGCCAGTTTTCCTGCCGCGCATCCAGGTTCAGGAACACCGCGCCCACATGGCTCAGGGGCGGCTCGCCGGTCAGCGACACATGCGTTGGCGCGGGTTCGTCCGGACTGGCGGCCTGGATCATGGGTTGGCCCGACACCGGATACACATTGCGCACTTCCAGGTTCGCGTTGAGCTTGCCCAGCTCGCCAAAGTCGAGCTGCACGTCCTCGAGTACCGCGCCGCGTTGCGGCAACGTCGGCACCGCCAGTTCCACCCGCAGGCCGACGCCATCCACCGAAATGTCGCGCACCGAGAAACTGATGGGTTTCGCGGCGGGCGCCGGACGCCACGAGGCGTGGCAGCGGCTGGCGCTGGAGACCAGCGAGGCCCGGAACATCTTGCGGCGCTGGATGCGCGCCAGGCGGTCGGGGAAGGGCGACATCAGCGCCGCGCTGCCGTCATCGAAGTGGATGACCTCCGGGCGCGAGACCCGGAAGCGGATCTGTACGCCGCCATAGGCGGTGGCGTTGAAATGGAAGGTGGTGCCGCTCAGCAGGCCCATGCTGTCCGACTGCTCGAAATCGGCGCCGGCATAGTCGCGCGGACGCCAGAAGAACTGCCGCGTCTGCTTGTCCGCCCCCAGCACCAGCACGGCCATTTCGCGGTCCGCGGCGTCGCGCACCAGGATGTGGCTGTCGGGGTGCGTCAGTTCGAAGAGGGCGGCGCGCATGTCTTCCGGCCGGGTGAGCAGGAATTCCGGATCGCTGGCGTCCAACACGGTGCTTGTCCTTAGAGAGTGGGGGCGGGCGGCGCGGCCTCGGGGAGTTCGCGCGATTCGAGGCGATAGAGCCAGGCCAGCAATTCTGCCACCGCCACGTAGAGTTGGGGAGGAATATGCGCGTCCAGGTCCACCTGCATCAGCAGGCCGACGAGTTCACGCGATTCGTGCACGTACAGCCCGTTCTCTTCGGCGGCGCGCACGATGGTGTCGGCCAGCTGGCCGTAGCCCTTGGCCACCACCCGCGGGGCGGCGTCCTTGTCGTCATACGAGATGGCGACCGCGGCGTTGCGGTTGGCGTTGGGGCCCTGTTCGGGGGGCGGAGCGGTGCGCATCAGATATCCGCGGGTATGACGGGACGCGGGTCCACCACGTTCACCACCAGGTGGCTGAGCGTGAGGCCGGCAGCCAGCAGGCGTGAGCGCAGCTGGTCCGAGGAGTCGTTGATTTCGGCGGCGCTATGGGGCGCGACCAGTTGCAGCACGATCTGGTCGCCGGCCAGGTTCAAGCGCGCGTCCACCAGGCCCAGCCGCGGCAGATCGAGTTTCAGGCGGGTTGCCCAGGTGGACACCGCCGATTCCGGATCGCCGCCGTAGGGGTCGCGTTCCACCTCCCATTCCATCGGCGTGCCGGGCCAGGCCTCGCCTTGCCAGGTCAGGGCCTGGTTGGCGAGCACGTCCAGTTGCTGGCGCACCAGCAGGGTGAGGTCCTGGTGGATGCCGCTGACCGGCGTGCCGGGCGCCGGGGCATTGGTGTTGCCGGGCGCCGCGTTGGCGTCGCCGGCGCGGCCGCCGCCGGCCTGGGACTCGGCGCGCGGACGCGCGGTATCCGCGTCCGTGGGGACTCCGCTGCGAGTCAGCCGGGCCTGGGGTTCCTGCTGCAGCTGGGACGGGTTGCTGCGGCCAAAGACCAGGTCGGTCAGGTGCGATTCGTAGAACAGGCCGCTAGTCTGCAACGCGGCGCGTAACGCCTGGCCCAGGATCTTGGCCGACGGCGCGCCAGGAGCCAGGGTGGCGTGGGTCGTGGCTTCGGCGTTCCTGGCGCCGGTGGCGCCTTCGCCCGATCCGGCTGGGCGCGCGGGCCGGTTGGTGGACGGTGTCTCGGCGGCGGGGTCGGCACTGGCCGCGGCAGCCGCGGCCAGTGCCGCCGCGGTGGTGGGGGCAGGCGCGGGCGCTGCCGCCTGTCCGGCAGCGGGGGCGGCCGTGGGTTGTCCGGGGGCTCCCGGCTGGCTGGCGGGTTGGCCGGCCTGCTGGGCCGGCGCGCCGGTCGGTTGCGCAGAGGGGGGCGCCGTCCAGAGGGGGGCGCGGCCTTGCACGGCGGGCGCGGCTTCGGGGTACTGGGCCAGCAGGGCGAGGATCGCGCGTGCGGTGGTGCCGAGGGTGGTGGGCGCCGAGGCGGTGGTGTCGCTGCTGGTGACCAGGCCGCGCGCGGCCAGCGCCAGGGCGGCCGCGGTCTTGGCATCGATGACGGTGGCCGGGCGATCGCCGCGGGCGCCGCCGGTCTGGATGCCTTGCCGGGGGTCGCGATTGGAGCCGTCGGCCGAGCCGGGCTTGTCCAGGTTGCCTGGCTGGCTGACCGCATCCGGCCGCGCGCCGGACACCTGGTTGGCGCTGGCGGCGGACATCGTCGTGCCAAGCACGGCGTCCAACCGCTGCACTAGGACATTGCCGAGTGCCGCGGGACCTACGCTCATGCTTCAGGCGCCTGGTAGCCGTAGGCCGAGAGCAGGGTCTGCTGGCGCTTCATGCGGCCCAGCAGTTCGCCCAGCCGGGCCAGTTGCGGCAGCGCCAGGTCACGCGTCATGGCGTCGTTTTCCAGGATGCGTACCAGCAGGTCGTATTTCATGGCGCGGCCGGCCTCATCCAGCGGCGCGGTCGGTTCCGCGATGCGCAGGCGTTCGACCAGCTCGCAGTATTGCTGCCCGTGGGCCATCGCCGTATCCCAGTCGCCGGCCTGGGCGGCCGTCAACATCTCGCCCGTGATGAGAGCGATCTCCTGGTAGTGTTCCAGAATGGGGGATGAGTACTGGGTAAGGGACGTCATGGAAATCTCGGGCGTTCGATGGCTGGCTGGATTTGTGTTTCTGGGCCATCAGGGCTGCGCTATGCCAGCCGGTCGGTCGATGGAGGTTTGCCAAGCCTCGGCCAGGTCCGCCAGCAGGCGGTCGGCGATATCGAGTTGCTCGGTATCCGCTTTCAGATTTGCCGTCAGCAAGGTGCGGACGATGTAATCGTAGAGCCGGGCGAGGTTGGCGGCGATGTCGCCGCCGGCCTCCATGTTCAACCCGGTCTTCAAGCCTTCATCGACGATCTTGATCGCTTTCGAGATAGCCGCGCCGCGCTCGGCGACCCGACCTTCCTGCAGGTGGATGCGCGCCTGCCCGATCGCTGCCCGGGCACCCAGGTACAGCAGGGTGATCAGCCGCTCGGGGCTCGCGCCCAGCACCTGGGTTTCCAGGCCAATATCGGCGTAGGAGCGGACGGATTGGGACCCTGTGGGGCGGCGGGCGGCGTAAGTCATTAATGCATCTTCTACAGGTTATTTGCTCGATTTGTTCATCGCCGCAAATTGTTGGGTCAGGTAGTTGGCGGTGGTCTGCATCTGCATGTAGAACTTGTCCAGCGCCACGAAACGCGTGCGCATCTGGTCGATTTCCGCGTCGCTGGCGGCCTTGGCGCGCTTTTGCTGGGCGTCCAGGTCGCTCATCGTCTTGGCCAGGCCGTCGGTGCGCGTCTTCAGCGAACCGGTGCTGCCCAGCACGTCCTTGAAGGCGGCTTCGAAGTTCTTGGCCAGGCCGTGTTCGCCGGTCAGCAGCTTGGTGACGTCGGCGGGGTTGCCGGTCAGCGCCTTGTCCAGCTTGGTCTGGTCAAGCTTGAGCTGGCGCGTCTGCGGGTCGGTGGTGATGCCCAGGTCGGCCAGCGAGCGGACGGTGCCTTCGCCCAGCACGGCCTGCAGCGCGTTGGTCACGGACGACTGGATCGAGCGCGTGGTGCCGTCGCCGGTCAGCGGCTGGTTGGTGGCGGCCTTTGCGTCGAAGGCCGTCAGGTTCTTGATGGTCGTCTGCAGCGCGTTGTAGGTCTTGACGAAGTCCTGGATGGCCTTGTTGGCGACCGACGTGTCGGATTCGAGCTTGAGCGTGATCGGCTTGCCGGCCTCGGTTTTCTCGGTCAGGTTCAGCGTGACGCCGTCGATGGCCTTGGACACGTTGTTCGAACCGCTCTTGACCGTGATGCCGTTGATGACCACTTCGGCGTCTTCGGCCTTGGTGTTGGCCATGCCGGTAGTGGTGCCGTCGGCGGCGGTGCTGAAGGACAGGATGTCCTTGAGCGACTGGTCGCCGGTGACGGTGATGTTCTTGACCGAGGCCTGGACGCCGGTGTCCTTGGCCGTCAGCATCAGGTAGTTGTTGCCGTTGCCGTCGTTGATGACGGTGGCGCGCAGGCCGGACTTGTCGTCGGCGTTGATGGCCTTGACGATGCCGTTGAGCGAGGTGTCGCCCTTCAGGTCGATGGTGCGCTTGGTGCCGTCGGCCAGTTCGATCTCGAACGAGCCGGTGTCGCCGTGCTTGGCGGTGCGGTCGGCCACGGCGCCCGATTGCAGGCTCTGGGCACGGGCCAGGTTGTTCACGGTGATGGTGTACTGGCCCGCGACGGCGCCCTCGGCGGCCACGGTGGCCGTCAAGGCGTTACCGCCGGTCACGCTGCCCTTGATGGCAGCCATCGTCTCGGTCTTGCCCAGCACGCCGGCCGACTTCTGCAGGGCTTCCAGCGCGCTTTGCAACTGCGCGTAGGCGTCGATGCGGGTCTTGTAGCTTTCGGCGCGGGTGGTGTAGATCGAGAGCTTCTTATCCTCGGCGGTCTGCAGGTCGGACAGGATCTTTTCCAGGGGCAGACCGGAAACCGAACCGAGGTTAGTGATAGAGGCCATGTGAAATTCCTTCCTAGCGATGCGATTCTGTCAAAAATAGGGTGCCGGCGATTGGCCGGGTAAGGGCATAAGGCGGGCCTAATTCGATGCTTCCATCATCGATTGGCGCCAAAACGGGCACAGCAGAAAATATCGGGTGCCATATCAAGCCGTGGTTTTGATGCCGTTTCCTTGCATGTTGACGATCATTTTGGCGATCTTCAGTACGGCTTCACTCGGGATGGTGCGTATGACGTCCCCTGATTCGGCGTCAACCACGGACACCACCACCTGGTGCACGTCGGGGTCGACCTCGAACTGCAGCTGGGTGGACCAGGCCTTCATTTGCTCGTTGATTTCATCGAGCGCCTTTTCCAGGGGCAGCTTCTGGGAAGTCGACTGCTCCGACGTGGCGGTGTCGGCGCCGCCGCTCTGGCTGCTGGCGACCGGCGGCGCGACGGTGACCGACGGATCGACGGCGACCGGCACGGGCGCGACCGGCGTCGGCGCGAACGTAGCGGGGGCTAAGGGGGTTACGGCCATGATCACTCCAACGGCGATGTGGGCGTCTCGGAGGAACGCGCTGTTTTCAGGGAATTCTCAGCTACGATTACGGCAGTCCCGCAGGGAACTTTAGGCCCGGGCGCGGACGGATGTTTCATGTGCTAACAAGTTGGGATCGGGCAATGAGTGTCAAGACGGCGTTGCGAGTCATAGAAATCATCGAAACCTACGCCCGGGAGAAGCGCGCATTGCCCCTGTCGGAACTGGCCCGGCTGCTGGACGTGCCGGTATCCAGCTGCCTGGCGCTGATCCGCACCCTGACCGGGCTGGGCTATCTCTATGAAACCGGCCGCCGCCAGGGGTACTACCCGACCGGCCGCCTGCTGGCGATGGCGCAGCGCATCGCCCGCGCCGATCCGGTGCTGGACCGGGTCTACCCCAGCCTGGTCGAGCTGCGCGACGCGACCCGCGAAACCGTCGTGTTCGCCAAGCTGGCGCAGGACGGCCGGGTGGTCTACCTGGATGTGCTGGACTCGCCCCATACGATCCGATACGCGCCGGTTGCCGGCGAGTTCAAGGACGTACACGCCAATTCGCTGGGAAAAGCGCTCATGTCGCTGATGGACGAGCCGGCCCGCGACGCGCTCCTGGCGGCCACGCCGCTGACGCGCTACAACGAGCGCACGCTGGTCACCCGCGACGCGGTATTGCAGGACATCGACCGGTCGCGCCAGCGCGGCTGGTTCATGAACAGCGGCGAGTCGATTCCCGACGTCGGCGCCATCGCCTGGCCGGTGACGCTGTCGGGCGAGCACTACGCCATCTCGGTGGGCGGCCCGATCTACCGCATCGAGCCGTGCCAGGAGGAATACGCCCGCATTTTGCGTTCGGCCTGCACCGGGCTGGAACAGCAATCCTGAGCCCGGCCGTGGCCGGCCGGCGCGGACGGGCGCGGGTTCAATAGGACTTCGGCAGCCCCAGCACTTTTTCCGCGATGAAGCACATGATCAGCTGCGGGCTGACCGGCGCGATGCGCGGGATGAAGCTCTCGCGCAGCAGCCGTTCCACGTGGTATTCCTTGGCGTAGCCCATGCCGCCCAGTGTCATCACCGCCGTCTGGCAGGCGTTGTAGCCGGCTTCGGCCGCCAGGTACTTGGCGGCGTTGGCGGCGGGGCCGCAGGGCTGGCCGGCGTCGTACAGGCTGGCGGCCTTGAATACCATCAGGTCGGCCGCCTCCAACTGCATCCAGGCCTGCGCCAGGGGATGCTGGATGCCCTGGTTCTGGCCGATCGGCCGGCCGAACACCTTGCGCTCGCCGGCATAGCGCACCGCCCGCTCCAGGGCGGCGCGGCCGATGCCGACCGCCTCGGCGGCGATCAGGATGCGTTCCGGATTCAGGCCGTGCAGGATGTATTCGAAGCCGCGGCCTTCCTCGCCGATGCGGTCGGCGACCGGAATCCGCAGGCCGTCGATGAACAGCATGTTCGAGTCCACCGCCTTGCGGCCCATCTTCTCGATCTCGCGCACCTCGACCTTGGCCCGGTCCAGGTCCGTATAGAACAGCGACAGCCCCTGGGTGGGCTTGGCCACGTCCGCCAGCGGCGTGGTGCGCGCCAGCAGCAGCATCTTGTCGGCCACCTGGGCGGTCGAGATCCAGATCTTGCGGCCATGCACCACGTATTCGTTGCCCTGGCGCACGGCGCGGGTGCCGAGTTTGGTGGTGTCCAGGCCGGCATCGGGCTCGGTCACGGCGAAGCAGGCCTTCTCGCGGCCCGAGATCAGCGGCGGCAACCAGCGGGCGCGCTGCTCGTCGTTGCCGAACACCACCACCGGGTTCAGGCCGAAGATGTTCATGTGCACGGCCGAGGCGCCGGTGAAGCCGGCGCCCGAGGCGGCAATGGTCTGCATCATCAGGGCGGCCTCGGTCATGCCCAGGCCGGCGCCGCCGTGCTCCTGCGGCATGGCGATGCCGAGCCAGCCGTCGCGCGCCAGGTCGGCGTGCAGCGGCTCGGGGAAACCGCCCTCGCGGTCGCGTTCCAGCCAGTAGTCGTCGGGATAGCGTTCGCAGATGCGCGACACGGCGTCGCGCAGGGCCAGTTGGTCGGGGGTGAATTCGAAGTCCATCAGTGGGTTCCGTCCTGGGTGATGCGATGGGAGAAGAGGGCGTCGATGGCCGCGTCGTCGTAGCCGGCCTCGGCCAGCACTTCGCGGCTGTGCTGGCCCAGCGTGGGCGCCGGGCGGCGGATGGCGGTCGGCGTGCCCTGGTAGCGGCCAAGGGGGGCGGGGGTGCGCAGGCGGCCTTCGGTGGGGTGGTCCTGCTGCTGCACGAAGCCGGTGGCCGCCAGGTGTTCGTCCCCCAGCAGGTCGTCGACCGTGTAGAGCTGCGAGGCGGGGATGTCGGCTTGCGCCAGGTCCCGCAGCCAGTCCTGGCTGGGACGGGCGCGGATCACGTCGGCGACGAAGGCGTAGACCTCGTCGATGTGCGCCGCGCGCGCGCCGTGGGTGTGGAAGCGCGGGTCCTGGCCGAGTTCGGGCTGGCCGATCAAGGCAAAGAAGTTGCGCCAGTGCTTGTCGTTGTAGATCAGCAGGCAGATGTAGCCGTCGGCCGTGGCGTACGGGCGGCGGTGCGGCGCCAGCAGCCGCGCATAGCCGGTGGGCCCCAGCGGCGGCTCGAAGGTCGCGCCGCCCAGATGGTCGCCCAGCACCAGGTGGGCCATGCCTTCGAACATGGGGATTTCAACCTGTTGGCCCTGGCCGCTGGCGCGGGCGTGAAGGACCGCCGAGACCAGGGCGATGCCCACGTGCAGGCCCACCGCGCGGTCCGCCAGCGTCAGCGGCGCATAGCGCGGCACGTCGCCGCTTTGCTGCGCGGACAGCGCGGCGATGCCGGTCTGGCCCTGGATCAGGTCGTCGTAGGCCGGGCGGCCGGCGTAGGGGCCGGTCTCGCCGAAGCCGTAGGCGCCCAGGTAGACGATGCGCGGATTGCGCGCGGCCACCGCCTCGTACGACAGGCCCAGGCGCGCCATCGCCTGGGGGCGGATGTTGTAGAGCAGGGCGTCGCAGCTCTCGGCCAGCCGCAGGCAGGCCTCGCGGCCCTCGGGCGTCTTCAGGTCCAGTACCACCGACCGCTTGTTGCGGTTCAGGTGCAGGTACAGGTGTCCCATGCCCGGGTTGCGCATGGGGCCGACGGCGCGCATGTTGTCACCCGCCGGCGACTCCACCTTGATGACGTCCGCGCCCAGGTCGGCCAGCACCTGGGTGGCGTAGGGACCCATCACGACCGAGCTCAGGTCCAGGATGCGCACGCCGGCGAGGGGGCCGGCGGCCTGCGGGGGGGCTGCGTGGGGCATCGTCATTGCTGCTCGATCCCCGCGTCGCGGATCAGCTTGCCCCACAGGTCGCGCTGTTCGCTGACGAACTGCGCGAAGGCCTCGGGCGAACTGGAGAAGGCGTCAAAGCCCAGGCCGGCCAGGCGCTTGCGCACGTCGGGCTTGGCCACCACCTGCTTGATGGCGTCGTTGAGCCTGGCCACCACTTCGGGCGGCATGCCGGCCGGACCGAAGTAGCCGTTCCAGGAATTCAGGTCGAAATCCTGCACGCCCGACTCCGCCATGGACGGCAGGTCCGGCACGATGGCGCTGCGCTCGGCGGTGGACACCGCCAGCGCCCGCAACTGGCCCGACTGCACGAACGGCAGGCCGGATGCCAGGTCGGTGAACATGAAGTCGACCTGGCCCCCGACCACGTCGGTCAGGCCTTGCGGCGTGCCCTTGTAGGGCACGTGCAGGATGTCGATCCTGGCGCGGTTGGCCAGCGTGGCGCCGGCCACGATGCCGGTGCTGTTGCCGCTGGCATAGGTGATGCGGCCCGGGTGCTGGCGCGCATCGGCCACCAGGTCGGCCACGGTCTTCCAGGGCCGCTTGGGGTTGACCACCAGGATGAAGGGCAGGTTGCCGCCGCGCGCGATGGGCGTGAAGTCCTTGACCGGGTCGTAGGGAATGTTCTTCATCAGCCAGGGCGCGGCCGAGTGCGAGGTGTTGGTGGTGACGAACAGCGTGTAGCCGTCCGGCTTGGCGCGCGCGACGTAGCTGGCGGCGATGGTGGCGTTGGCGCCGGGCTTGTTCTCGACCACGATCTGCTGTCCCAGGATGGTCGACAGCTCGGCGCCAAAGATGCGCCCGACGGCGTCGGTGCCCGAGCCGGCCGGGAACGGCACGATCAGCGTGATGGGTTTGTTCGGATAGTCCGCGGCATGGGCCGCGGGCAAGGCCAGCAGGCTGGCGCCGCCGAGCAGGGCGGCGCGCAACAGGCGGTGAAGTTGCATGGTTTGTCTCTCCAGATGGTGGGAAACCGGGCGCGGCTTCTGCGGCCGCTGCCCGGGGATGCCGGTGGCCCCGGCGCCTCAGGCGCCGGTTGCGGGCGCGGGAAAACCGCGGATGACGCGGTCGGGCGATTCTTCGTACGGCGGCGTGTAGATCACCAGCAGCCGCGCCGGCTCGTCGCTGGTGACGGTGAACACATGCGGGATGTCCGGCGGGAAGTAGCAGCAATCGCCCGGCCCCATGTCGGCCCATTCGTCCTGGACCTGGGCGCGGGCCGTGCCGGAAAGCAGGTAACAGACCTGCTCGATGCCGGGGTGGGCGTGCGGCAGCGCCCCCTTGCCCTTGTCGATCACCCCCAGCAGCACCTCCACGCCGCGCGCGCCCACGGTGTCGGGACCGATCAGGCGGCGGTTCAGGGTGCCGGTGTGGTTGGCCGGGTGGTAGCCGGGCACGTCGGCTTCGCGGACCAGCCAGGCCGGGGTCTTCTGCTGCATCATGTTCCTTCCTTTTAAATTCTCATATGTGAATTTATTTTTACGTATGAGAAAAACATCGGCAAGCGGTTTTTCCCGGAGAACCCGTGCCGCGCCCTGGGGGATTAGGGAAAACACCGGGCACGCGCTGCTAAAATCACGGGCTGTCCACCTTTGCGATCCCGTCATGCCTTCTGCCCTCAAGCCTGCCGCCGGCGCCTCCCTGTCCGATTGGCTCCAGTACCTGGAATCCATCCACGCCGTCGCGATCGACATGGGCCTGGAGCGCGTGCGGGAAGTGGCGGCGCGCATGAATCTGGAACTGCCCGGCGTGAAGTTCGTGGTCGGCGGCACCAACGGCAAGGGCTCGACCTGCGCCATGCTCGAGGCCATCCTGCTGGCCGCGGGCTACAAGGTCGGCCTGTACACCTCGCCGCACCTCATCGATTTCAACGAACGCGCCCGTGTCAACGGCCAGATCGCCTCGGACGAGGCCCTGATCGAACAGTTCACCGCGGTCGAGGCCGCCCGCGGCGACACTTCGCTGACGTACTTCGAATTCACCACGCTGGCGATCCTGCGCCTGTTCTCGCAATCGCGGCTGGACGCCGTGGTGCTGGAAGTCGGCCTGGGCGGCCGCCTGGACGCGGTCAATATCGTCGACGCCGACTGTGCCATCGTCACCAGCGTCGACCTGGACCACATCGACTATCTCGGCGACACGCGCGAGAAGATCGGCTTCGAGAAGGCCCATATCTACCGTCCCGGCCGGCCCGCCGTGTGCGCCGACCCGGTGCCGCCGCAATCGCTGCTGGACCATGTCGAGCAGATCGGCGCCGACCTGTGGCTGTTCGGCCGCGACTACAACTATTCGGGCGATCGCCAGCAATGGGCCTATGGCGGGCGCGAACAGCGCCGCAGCGCGCTGGCCTATCCGGCGCTGCGTGGCGCCAACCAGCTGCTGAACGCGTCGGCCGCGCTGGCCGCGCTGGAATCGGTGCGCGACCGCCTGCCGGTGCCGCAGCAGGCGGTGCGCCAGGGGCTGCTGCAGGCCTCGTTGCCGGGCCGATTCCAGATCCTGCCGGGCCAGCCCACCGTGATCCTGGACGTCGCCCACAACCCCCACGCCGCCGCCGTGCTGGCCCAGAACCTGGACAACATGGGTTTCCATCCCTACACCTATGCGGTGTTCGGCATGCTCAACGACAAGGACCTGGCCGGTGTGCTGGCCAAGCTCGGCACCCGGGTCGACCACTGGTTCTGCGCCGGCTTGCCGGGGCCGCGCGGCGGCACGGGCGAACGCCTGGCCGAGCAGGTGGCTGCCGCGCTGCCGGCGGCGCCCGCCGGGGCCGAGGCGCCGGGTGTCTCGGCCTACGCGGATCCCGCCCAGGCCTTCGCCGCGGCGCGTGAACGGGCGGGCGAGAATGATAGAATCGTGGTGTTCGGATCATTTCTCACCGTGGCCTCGGTTTTGCAGTCTCTGGGTCGCAAGGCGTAGGTAGAAGCGGCATAGCAAAACCGGGTGCAGCGTCGTGGCGGTCCGCCGCCATACCCGCCCCGCCGCAAGGCGCCGCAAGGAATTCTCTCCCATGGGTTTTTTCAAACGCAAAGATCCTGCCGACCAGGCGCAGCCCTCCAAGCGAGCGGCGGTGCCCAGCGAGGTCCAGGCGGCGGAGTTGCGCGGGCGCGCCCGGCGCCGGCTGGCCGGCGCCATCGCGCTGGTGCTGGCCGCCGTCATCATCCTGCCCATGGTGCTGGACTCGCAGCCGGTGCCCGTTGCCGACAACATTCCCATCAAGGTGCCTGAGCGCAACACGCCGTTCCAGCCGCAAGTGAGCGAACCGCAGGCCACCGCGCCCGCCGCCACGCCGGCCCCGGGCGCCGCGCCCACCGATCCGGCCGCCGTCCAGACGCCGCCGCCGGTCACCCCGGCGCAGCCGCAGGCCACCACGCCGCCCGCCACTGCCACCCCGCCGGCCGCGACGCCGCCCGCGGCCACGCCGCCGCAGGTCGCCGCCACCACGCCGCCGCGCACGCAGCCGGCCACGCCGCCCAAGCCGGAACCCAAGCCCGAGCCCAAGCCGGCCACGCCCAAGCCCGAGACCCGTTCGGATGACGGCGCCCGCGCCCTGGCGTTGCTGGAAGGCCGCTCGGCGCCCGCCGCCACGCCGGCCCCCAAGCCGCAGGCCGCCAAGGGCAATTTCGTGCTGCAGATCGCGGCCTACACCACGTCCGAGGACGCCCAGTCGCGGCGCAGCAAGCTGCACCAGGCCGGGGTGACCAACGCATTCGTCGAGCAGGCTTCCATCGGAGGCAAGCAGCAGTACCGTCTGCGGGTGGGGCCGTTCCCCTCGCGCGAGGCGGCGCAGGCGGCCCAGGCGCGGTTGCGCACCCTGGGCTATGACAACGGTTTCATTGCCGCCCAGTAGTGACCGGCTTCGACTTCGTCGTGCTGGCCATCCTGGTGGTATCGGGTGTGCTGGGCCTGGTGCGCGGCCTGCTCAAGGAAGTGCTGTCGCTGGTCGCGTATCTGCTGGCCTTCGTGGCCGCGATCTGGTGGGGGCCCACGGTCTATACCTGGCTGGAGCCCTATATCGAAACAACGCTGCTGCGCATGGGTGTCTCGTACGCGGTGGTCTTCATTATCGTGCTGCTCGGCGTGGGGTTGGTCAACATGACGCTTGCCGCCTTGATCCGCAGCACCGGACTGAGCCCGGCCGATCACGGCCTGGGCGGCATGTTCGGGCTGGCCCGGGGTCTGCTGATCGTGCTGGCGCTGGTCGCCGCCGCCGGCTACACGCCGCTGCCGCAGGAGCCGTGGTGGCAGGACGCCATGTTTTCGCATTCGGCCATCGAGGCCATCAAACATATCAAGACGTGGCTGCCGCCATCCCTGGCGACGTGGCTGCCGTATTGATTGGCTTTACATCAACCAGGAAATCTCACCATGTGTGGAATCGTAGGGGTCATCGGGCGCGGGCCGGTCAACCAGCTGCTCTATGACAGCTTGCTGCTGTTGCAGCATCGCGGGCAGGACGCCGCGGGCATCGCGACGTCGCAAGGCAACCAGTTCAATATGTACAAGGCGCATGGCCTGGTGCGCGACGTATTCCGCACGCGCAACATGCGCGCCTTGCCGGGTACCTCGGGCGTGGGCCAGGTGCGCTATCCCACCGCCGGCTCCAGCGCCAGCGAGGAAGAGGCCCAGCCGTTCTACGTCAACGCGCCGTTCGGCATCATGTTCGCCCACAACGGCAACCTGACCAACTGGCGCGAGCTGCGTGAATCGCTCTACCGCGTCGACCGCCGCCACATCAACACCAATTCCGACTCGGAAGTGCTGCTGAACGTGCTGGCCCACGAGCTGCAGTCGGCCGCCAGCGGCGTCTCGCTCGACGACGACGCGATGTTCCGCGCCGTCGCCGCCGTGCACAAGCGCGTGCGCGGCGCCTACGCGGTGGTGGCGCAGATTTCCGGCTACGGCCTGCTGGCATTCCGCGATCCCAACGGCATCCGTCCGCTGTGCATCGGCCGCCAGGAGACCGACGAAGGCGTCGAGTGGATGGTGGCCTCGGAATCGGTGGCGCTGGAAGGCAGCGGCTTCGCCTTCGTGCGCGACGTCGAGCCGGGCGAAGCGGTGTTCGTCGACCTGGACGGCCGCTTCGTCAGCCGCCAGTGCGCCGACAATCCGCAGCTGGTGCCCTGCATTTTCGAATACGTCTACTTCGCCCGCCCCGATTCGCTGATCGACGGCGTGTCGGTGTACGACGCGCGCCTGCGCATGGGTGAATACCTGGCCGACAAGGTCGCGCGCAACATGCGCCTGGGCGACATCGACGTGGTCATGCCGATTCCCGATTCCTCGCGTCCGGCCGCCATGCAGCTGGCCGCCCGCCTGAATCTGGACTACCGCGAAGGCCTGATCAAGAACCGCTACGTCGGCCGCACCTTCATCATGCCCGGCCAGGCCGTGCGCCGTAAATCGGTGCGCCAGAAGCTCAATGCCATCGGCATGGAGTTCAAGGGCAAGAACGTGCTGCTGGTGGACGACTCCATCGTGCGCGGCACCACCAGCCGCGAGATCGTCGACATGGCGCGCGCTGCCGGCGCCAACAAGGTGTACTTCGCCTCGGCCGCGCCTCCGGTGCGCTTCCCCAACGTGTACGGCATCGACATGCCGACGCAGAGCGAACTGATCGCCACCGGCCGCAGCGACGAGGAGATCGCCCGCGCGATCGGCGCCGACAGCCTGGTCTACCAGGACCTGCACGACATGCAGCAGGCGGTGCGCGACCTCAACCCGAAGCTGTCGCGCTTCGAGGCGTCGTGCTTCGATGGCGAGTACATCACCGGCGACATCACCGCGGAATACCTGGCGCGCCTGGGCCAGTCGCGCGCGGAGTCGGGCGACGGCGAAGGCGCCAGCGGCCTGCAATTCAACATGGGCTACGCCGCCAACGACGCCTGAAGTCGACGCGCCCCATGCAAAAGCCGCTCCCTGGGGAGCGGCTTTTTTTTGTCCGTCGGCTCGCGCGGATGGGAGCTTCACCACAGGCTCTCGCCGGTGGCCTCCAGGTGGGTCAGGTAGAGCCGCAGGTCGAATTCATACTGGTGGTATTGCGGCTCCATCAACCGGCACAGGTTGTAGAAGGCCTTGTTGTGGTCCTTTTCCTTCAGGTGCGCCAGTTCGTGGACCGTGATCATCTTCAGGAATTCCCGCGGCACCGCCTTGAACAGCGTGGCGACGCGGATCTCGTGCTTGGCCTTGAGCTTGCCGCCCTGCACCCGCGAGATGAAGGTGTGCTGGCCCAGCGCGTGCTGGATCACGTGGATCTTGCTGTCGAAGGCAATCTTGCTGAGCGGCGCGCCGTTGCGGATATAGGTGTTCTTCAGGTCCACCACGTAGTCGTACAGCGCCTTGTCGGTGCGCACGTCGTGCGCGCCGGCGGGATAGCGGGCGCGCAGCGCCGGCCCGAGCTTGCCCTGGTCGAGCAGCGCGCGGGCCTGCGCCAGCAGCGATTCCGGATAACCGGTCAGGTATTTCATGATGTCAGGCATGGATCGAGGCCCGCCCGCGCGGGCCTGGCCATTTTCCGTTGCCGTCCGTGGCGCGCAGGCGTCTGGCGTGGGGGCCGTCCAACGGCGGGGGCGCGGCTCAGGCGGCGCGGCCGCGGCCAAAGGCGGCGGGCAGGGCCATGAACAGCAGGATCACGAACAGCGCCAGGCTCCACAGGGCGTACTCGATGCCCAGCACCGGCACCACCGCGTCCATGCAGGTGGCGTAGATGCCGAACAGCCACGGCACGCCGCCGTCCAGGCCGATGCCGGTCATGAAGCGGTCGGCGAAAGTCTGGTCGCACGACAGCATCTTGGCGGCCACGGTGTATTGGTACCAGGCCGCGGCGATGCCGCTGATCGACAGCAGGGCGGCCAGGGACGCGCAAACGCGCGTCAGCGCGCGGCCGCCGCCGAAACCACCGATCAGGGCGATGACGCCGATCACCAGGTAGATCAGGCGCTGCAGCACGCACCAGGCGCAAGGCGGCATGTCAAAGGCATACTGGGAAACCAGGGCGATGCCGACGGCGCCGAAGCAGAAGAGGGCGATCAGGCGGAGCAGGCGTTCTGAGCGAGAAGTCATGGTTGTTGCAAGATAAGGGTTCGCAGGGGCGCGGCCCCCGGGGATGGCCAGTCCGGCCGCCAGGCGTTAGGCCTTGGGAATCGGAATTGGTTGCATGACCTGCTGCAACACGCCGAGCAGCAGTTCGCGCGAGCCTTCCCAGAAGATCTGCACGCCCAGGCACAGCATGATGAAGGCGGACATGCGCATGAACACGGCGGTGCCATTATCGCCCAGCCGATGCAGCATCTGCGCGGCAAAGCGCAGGCAGACGTACAAAGTCAGCGAAACGACCACGATGCCGGGGATCGAGCCGCCCAGCCGCAGCAGGCTCAGCACGTGGTTCTGGTCGCGCAGCGACACGCCCACGGTGATGGCCGCCGCGATCGAGCCGGGGCCGCAGCTGATGGGGAATGTGAGCGGGTAGAAGGCCCGCGTCTTGGCCATTTCCGGGGTGAACGATTCGGCCATGCGGGCGACCCGCTCGGTGTCGGCGTCGGGGGAATTGACCAGCCGCCAGGCGCTGGCGATGACCAGCATGCCGCCGCCCACGCGCACGATCGACAGCGAGATGCCGAAAAAGCTCAGCAGCACGTTGCCCGCCACCATCGCCACGATCAGCATCAGTCCGACATTGATGGCGACGCGCTTGGCCAGCACCGTGCGGGTCGACGACGAGGCGCCTTCGGTGAGCGACAGGAAGATGGGGGCGATCGCGGGCGGATTCAGGAACGGCAACAGCGTGGCCAGCGCGAAGAAGAAGCTGGTCCCCAGTACCCGCAAGTATTCGTTTAGCTCCATCGCACCGTATCGCCAGGCCGAAAACCGGATTGTATGCGGTCGGCGGCCGTCTGGCGACGGCCCGCGGGCGAGCCTCAGGCGGCCTGTTGCCGGGCCTCGTCGCCGGCCAGCGCGTCCAGGATGTCGCGCTCGAACTGCATCTGGCTGCGCGGGCGCGCCAGCGCAGCGCCGTCGACGATGAAAACGTCTTCGACCCGGTCGCCCAGCGTCATGATCTTGGCCATCAGCAGGTTGACTTCGTGCTGGGCGAAGACCCGCGCCAGGGCGTGCAACAGGCCGGGACGGTCGGTCGCCGTGACCGACAGCCGCCAGGAGGTGCTGCGCTCGTCGGGTTGCAGTTCCGCCTGCGGCATGATGGGAAACACGCGCGACATGCGCGACTGGCGCCCGCGGCCGTAGTAGCCGCCGCGCCCCGTGGTGGCCTGGGCGGCGGCCTGGATGTCCTTGAGCCGCTCGGCCAGTTCGTGTTCGACCAGCGTGGCCTGGGCGCGCAGGTCGCTGGCGCCCTCGGGCAGCAGCACGATGAAGCTGTCCAGCGCCCAGCCGTGGCGCGTGGTGTGGATGCGGGCGTCCTGCACCGACAGCGACTTGGCGTCGAAATACCCGCAGATCGCCACGAACAGGTCCGGCACGTCGCGCGTATAGACCATGATCTGCAGGCCTTCGCCCTGCTCGGTGGGGCGGGCCCGCACCACCGCATGGGCCGGCGTCACCTGGTGATACAGATGGCGCGTGTGCCAGGCGATGTCGGAAGCGTCGTGGCGCAGGAAATACGCCACGTCGAGCTGGTTCCAGAAGGCTTCGCGGGCGTCGTCGCGCAGGCCGGCCAGGCGCGTCAGGCGCGCGGCCTCTTCCTTGCGCTCGGTCAGCACCGTGTGGGCGTCGGCATGGGCGCCGCCCAGCGCGGCCAGGGTCAGCTTGTACAGGTCCTCGAGCAGCTTGCCCTTCCAGGCGTTCCAGACCTTGGGGCTGGTGCCGCGGATATCGGCCACCGTCAGCAGGTAGAGCGCCGTCAGGTGGCGTTCGTCCTTGACCGTGGCGGCAAATTCCTGGATCACGGCCGGGTCGGACAGGTCGCGCTTCTGCGCCACGGCCGACATCAGCAGGTGTTGGCGCACCAGGAATTCCACCAGCCTGGTGTCCTCGGGTTCCATGCCGTGGTCGTGGGCGAACTTGCGCACCTCGCGCGCGCCCAGCTCGGAATGGTCGCCGCCGCGGCCCTTGGCAATGTCGTGGAACAGCGCCGCCACATACAGCAGCCAATGGCGGTCCAGGCCGGCGATCAACTGGCTGGCCAGCGGATATTCCTGGGCATGCTCGGGCATGGTGAAGCGGCGCAGGTTGCGCACCACCGCCAGCGTGTGCTGGTCCACCGTGTAGGCGTGGAACAGGTCGTGCTGCATCTGGCCGACGATGCGGCGGAACACCGGCAGGTAGCGCGGCAGGATGTTCAGCATGGTCATGCGGCGCAGTTCATGCACGATGCCGCGCGGCTGCTGCAGGATCTGCAGGAACAGCTTGCGGTTGACCGGATTGCGGCGGAACTGCGCGTCGATGCGATGGCGCGAATGCCAGATGGCGCGCAGCGTGCGCGCCGACATGCCGGTCAGCTCGGGGTGCTGCTGCATCACCAGGAAGGCGCGCAGCAGCAGCGTGGGATTGCGCTCGAAACCATCGTCGCGAATGATGTCGAGGCGGTCGCGCAGGTTGCGGAAATCGTCGTCGATGTCGCGCGCGTCGCTGTCCGGGCGCGGGAACAGGCGTTCCTCGATGTTCTGCACCAGGATGCCGTTCAACTGGGTCACCAGGCGCGCGGCCCAGTAGTAGCGCTGCATCAGCAGCTCGCTGCCGCGGCGCGTGGCGGTGGCGTGGATGCCGTAGACCTCGGCCAGGGCCGGTTGCAGGTCGAACAGCACGCGGTCCTCGCGCCGGTTGGCCAGCAGGTGCAGCTCGATGCGCAGGCGCTTGAAGGCCTGTTCCGCCTTGCGCAGGTCGCGTGCCTCGGACGGCGTCAACAGGCCGGCCTGCGCCACCGCGCGCCAGTTCTCGCCAAAACCGGCCGCGCGCGCCATCCACAGGATCACTTGCAGGTCGCGCAGGCCGCCGGGCGATTCCTTGCAGTTGGGTTCGAGCGCGTAGGGCGTGTCCTGGTAGCGCGCGTGGCGCTGCTGCATCTCGACGCGCTTGGCGCGGAAGAAGGCGCGCGCATCCAGTCGCGACTGGGTGGCGGCTTCGAACTTCTTCATCAGCGCGCGGCTGCCCGCCAGCCAGCGCGATTCGAGCAGCGCGGTCTCGACCGTGATGTCGGCGTCGGCCTCGCGTTCGCAGTCCTCGATGGTGCGCACGCTATGGCCGGGTTCCAGGCCCAGGTCCCAGAGCGCGGCGACCAGGCGCTCGATGGCGGACTCGTCTTCGGCGGTGGGCGCGTGCGGCAGCAGGATCAGCAGGTCGACGTCCGAATGCGGGTACAGCTCGCCGCGGCCGTAGCCGCCGACCGCCGCCAGCGTGGCGCCGGCCGGCAGGGGGGTGTGCTTGACCAGGTCGCGTAGCGCCGCGTCGACGATGCGGCGCAGGTCGCCCAGCAGGGTGTCGGGGCGCTCGTGTTCGCGGAACTGGGCCACCGCGGCCCGCCGGGATTCCTGAATGCGTTCGCGCAGGGTGCTGAGGATATCGGCGGTCATGGTGGCGGACTGGCCGGGGTCAGACGGCGGGAATGACGATCGGTTCGGTGATGAAGGCGGGCGGCTTGGGCATGCCGGGCGACAGGGTCAGGACCTCGTAGCCGGTGTCGGTGACGCAGACAGCATGCTCCCATTGCGCCGACAGGCTATGGTCGCGCGTCACGACCGTCCAGCCGTCGGACAACTGGCGGATCTCGCGGCGGCCGGCGTTGATCATGGGCTCGATGGTGAACAACATACCCGTCACCAATTCCACGCCGGTGCCCGGCTTGCCATAATGCAGCACCTGCGGGTCTTCATGGAAGCGCTGGCCGATGCCGTGGCCGCAGAATTCGCGCACCACCGAGAAGCCGTTGGCCTCGGCGTGCTTCTGGATGGCGTTGCCGACGTCGCCCAATGTGGCCCCGTTTTTGACCTGCTGGATGCCTTTCCACATGCACTCGAAGGTGATGTCGGTCAGGCGGCGCGACAGGATCGACTGCTCGCCCACGGCGTACATGCGGCTGGTGTCGCCGAACCAGCCGTCCTTGATGATGGTGACGTCGATATTGAGGGAGTCCCCGTTTTTCAGCGCCTTGTCGCCCGGGATGCCGTGGCACACCTGGTGATTGACCGAGGTGCAGATGGCGCCGGGGAAGGGCGGGTAGCCGGGCGGGGCGTAGCCCACCGTGGCGGACTTCACCTTGAGCTCGTCGGTCAGGTATTCCAGGCAGAGGCGGTCCAGTTCCCCGGTGGTGACGCCAGGTTTGACGTAGGGAGTGATGAAATCGAGGACTTTGGCGGCGTCCTGGCAGGCCGCGCGCATTTTGGCCAGGTCGGCCGGATTGGTAATGGTGCCCATGGAATGACTGACGGATCTCGCTTGAATGTCTGCTTGAAAGAATAGTAGAATTATAGGCTTCCCTAAAATTTTGGGGAGCAATCTGGGTAGCGGCAAGCGCCGATCCCGGCGGGTGGGGATGGAATCATCCAGGCCACCTGGTTGGTTGTTCGACCCTGCATGTTGGGTCGCACCGCATCTTGTGAGATCGGTGGCGGGTCCTGGAGTTTCATCGCAAGCGAAGGTTGTGGTGGGAATTCGGGCCAGTCGCGAGATTCCGGGGGCGAGGCGGCGCGGCAGGCGGGCGAGGGCGGCGGGCCGGGAAGGTCGGGCGTGTACATCCCTCAGGCTGGGGCGCTGCGTGCTCGCAAGCCCGGTCATGTTTTCGAGCAGCGATGCAGGTTCGATGTGGCTGCCGGTTTAAGTTCTTGGAAAACCCGGGTTTTGAAACCCTGTTTTCCTGAAGAAATGCCTCCGGCGACTGATGCGCGTGATGATTGAAACCAGGGTTGAAAGATCCTGGTTGAAAACCAGGACGCGAGGGAACTGGATTTCGCTGCCAACAAAACAGGTCCGGGTGCGCTGGAAGAAACTGCCAGGGATTTCCTGGCGGGTCGGACGGCGCGATGCGTGCAGGCGGGGCAAGGCGCTTCGTCGTGGCGGCCGTCTGGGTTTATCGCGGCAGCGTGGCAGCAAGGCGCGCGGGGCACATGCCCGGCACGTCGGAGTAGTGCGGCAGTGATCGGCCGGCCCGGTTAAAATTCTGTTCATCCCGCAGGTGCGGGAAATCGCGCGCAACACCACCCAGGGTGTCAGCCACAGGCTGATGCAGGTGCGGCGCAAGAAATCAACCCTTGGAGAAAGTTATGTCTTTGATGCGCGAAATGCTGGAAGCGGGTGTCCACTTCGGTCACCAGACCCGCTACTGGAACCCCAAGATGGCCCCCTTCATCTTCGGCCATCGCAACAAGATTCACATCATCAACCTGGAAAAGACGGTTGATAAGTACCAGGAAGCCACCAAGTTCGTGAAGCAGCTGGCTGCTCGCGGTGGCAACATCCTGTTCGTCGGCACCAAGCGCGCCGCCCGCGAGCTGGTCGCCGCCGAAGCCGCCCGTTGCGGCATGCCTTTCGTCGACGCCCGCTGGCTCGGCGGCATGCTGACCAACTTCAAGACGGTCAAGACCTCGGTCAAGCGCCTGAAGGACATGGAAGCCGTGGTCGCCGAAGGCGGCGCCGAGCGCATGATCAAGAAGGAAGGCCTGCTGTTCCAGCGCGAACTGGAAAAGCTGAACAAGTCGATCGGCGGCATCAAGGACATGAACGGCCTGCCCGATGCCATGTTCGTGATCGACGTCGGCTACCACAAGATCGCCATCGCCGAAGCCAAGACCCTGGGCATCCCCGTGGTCGCCGTGGTTGACACCAACCACTCGCCCGAAGGCATCGACTACGTGATCCCCGGCAACGACGACTCGGCCAAGGCCATCGCGCTGTACGCCAAGGGCATCGCCGACGCCGTGCTGGAAGGCCGCGAACAGAACCTGAACGGTCTGGTCGAGGAAATCGGTGAAGGCCAGGAAGAGTTCGTCGAAGTGCAGGATAACCAGGCCTAAAGCCTGCTGTCATGTCCGGCGGTTAGTGTCTGGGGGCGGTCGCGGAAAGCGGCGTGCCCCCGCCTCGCCGGCAGTGCGAAGGCGGACTCCCGCCTTCCTCATCCGCTGCTTGCGGACGTCTCATCGAATCACACCAATGCCCCGGCCCGCCGGGGCATGTCTTAGCAAAATTTGGAGCTAACATGGCTGAAATTACCGCCGCCCTGGTCAAGGAACTGCGCGAAAAGACCGATGCGCCCATGATGGAGTGCAAGAAGGCCCTGACGGAAGCCGAAGGCGACCTGGCCCGCGCCGAGGAAATCCTGCGCGTCAAGCTGGGCAACAAGGCCAGCAAGGCTGCCGCCCGCGTCACCGCCGAAGGCCTGATCGGCCTGTTCATCTCGGCCGACGCCAAGCAAGGCGCCGTCATCGAAGTGAACTGCGAAACCGACTTCGTGGCCAAGAACGACGACTTCGTCGCCTTCGTCAACAAGCTGGCCGAGCTGGTCGCCACCCAGAACCCCGCCGACGTGGCCGCCCTGTCGGCGCTGCCCTACGGCGACGGCACCATCGAATCGACCCGTACCGCCCTGATCGGCAAGATCGGCGAAAACATCTCGATCCGCCGCTTCGAGCGCATCCAGACCCCGAACGCCCTGGCCAGCTACGTGCACGGCGGCAAGATCGGCGTGCTGGTGGAATACGCCGGCGCCGAGGAAGTGGGCAAGGACCTGGCGATGCACATCGCCGCGACCAAGCCGAAGGCCCTGAACGCCGACGGCGTGAACCCGGCCGACATCGCCGCCGAACGCTCGGTCGCCGAGCAGAAGGCCGCCGAATCGGGCAAGCCGGCTGAAATCGTCGCCAAGATGGTCGAAGGCTCGGTGCAGAAGTTCCTGAAGGAAGTGACGCTGCTGTCGCAACCGTTCGTCAAGGACGACAAGAACACCGTCGAACAGATGCTCAAGGCCAAGGGCGCCTCGATCAGCAAGTTCGTGCTGTTCGTCGTCGGCGAAGGTATCGAGAAGAAGACCAGCGACTTCGCCGCTGAGGTTGCCGCCGCCGCCGCCGGCCGCGCCTGATCTCAGGGTAGTCCTTACAGGCCGGCGCTAGATATTTTCTAGTCCGGCCTATTTCTTGTCTTAAACTTTCGTCGGATTGTTCTTCGGGATATCACCTATGAGCAGCAGATCATACAAACGGGTTCTTCTCAAACTTTCCGGCGAGGCGCTGATGGGCGACGATGCATTCGGCATCAATCGCTCCACCATCGTCCGCATGACCGATGAGATCGCCGAAGTCGCCGCCACCGGCGTCGAGCTGGCCATCGTCATCGGCGGTGGCAACATCTTCCGTGGCGTCGCGCCCGGTGCGCAGGGCATGGACCGCGCCACCGCCGACTACATGGGCATGATGGCCACCATCATGAACGCCCTTGCCCTGCAGGACGCGCTCAAGCACAAGGGTATCGACACCCGCGTGCAATCGGCCCTGAACATCGACCAGGTCGTCGAACCGTACATTCGCCCCAAGGCCCTGCGCTACCTCGAAGAAGGCAAGGTCGTCATCTTCGCCGCGGGTACAGGCAACCCCTTCTTCACGACCGACACCGCCGCCGCCCTGCGTGGCGCCGAGATCGGCGCGGAGATCGTGCTGAAGGCCACCAAGGTCGACGGCATCTACAGCGCGGATCCCAACAAGGATCCTTCCGCCACGCGCTATGCGCGCATCAGCTTCGACGAGGCCATCGTCCGTCGCCTGGAAGTGATGGACGCCACGGCGTTCGCCCTGTGCCGCGACCAGAAGCTGCCGATCAAGGTGTTTTCGATCAATAAGTCGGGCGCGCTCAAGCGCGTCGTCAGCGGCGAAGACGAAGGCACGTTGGTACACGTTTAAAGAAAAGGAAAATCCATGAGCGTCGCAGAAATCCGCAAATCCGCCGAAGCCAGGATGGCCAAGTCGCTTGACACGCTCAAGACCAACCTGGCCAAGATCCGCACGGGCCGCGCCCACACCGGCATCCTGGACCACGTGCAGGTCGAGTACTACGGTTCGCCCGTGCCGATCAGCCAGGTCGGCAACGTGAACCTGATCGACGCGCGCACCATCAGCGTCCAGCCCTACGAAAAGAGCATGGCCGCCGCGATCGAGAAGGCCATCCGCGAATCGGACCTGGGCCTGAACCCGATGTCCATGGGCGACAGCATCCGCGTGCCGATGCCGGCCCTGACCGAAGAGCGCCGCCGCGACCTGACCAAGGTCGTGCGCAGCGAGGGCGAGGACGCCAAGGTGGCCGTGCGCAACCTGCGCCGCGAAGCCAACGAAGGGCTGAAGAAGCTGGTCAAGGACAAGGAAATCTCCGAGGACGACGAGCGTCGCGCGCAGGATGATGTCCAGAAGCTGACGGACCGCAGCGTGGCCGACATCGACAAGATGGTCACGCAAAAAGAAGCGGAAATCATGACCGTATAATCCTTGCAGTGCCGGGCAGGGGCGGCTAGCCACGCCCGGCGCCAGGATTGCTGCCTTCGCGCGCCGTCCCATCCATTGCCTCGCAGCTCGCTGGCGCAGCAGTGGATCGACGGCGCGGATTTTTCCCGTATTCCCTGTTTTACGCCGGTCGACGGCGCTCCCCAGACCCATGGCAACCAGTTCTACCCAGGCGGTTCCCGCTACCCGCGATATCCCGGAGCACGTGGCCATCATCATGGATGGCAACGGTCGCTGGGCGACGCGGCGATTGCTGCCGCGCACGGCGGGCCATGCCAAGGGCGTGCAGGCGGTGCGGCGCGTGGTCGAGGCCTGCGGTCGCGCCGGGGTGCGTTACCTGACGCTGTTCGCCTTCAGTTCCGAGAACTGGCGCCGGCCCGCCGAGGAAGTGTCGCTGCTGATGCGCCTGTTCGTGCAGGCGCTGGAGCGCGAGGTCGGCAAGCTGGAAGAGCAGGGGGTGCGGTTGCACGTCATCGGCGACCTGTCGGCCTTCGAGCCGCGCCTGCAGGAACTGATCTTCGCGGCCCAGGCCCGCACCGCCCACAATGACCGCCTGCACCTGACGGTGGCTGCCAACTACGGCGGCCGCTGGGACATCCTGCAGGCCACCCGCGCCATGCTGGCGGCCGAGCCGGCCCTGGCGACGCAGCCTGAGCTGGTCGACGAAGAGCGGCTGGCGCGGCACCTGTCCATGTCCTGGGCCCCTGAGCCTGACCTGTTCATCCGCACCGGCGGCGAGCAGCGCATTTCCAATTTCCTGATCTGGCAGATGGCGTACGCCGAGTTCTATTTCACCGACCGCTACTGGCCCGACTTTGGCGCCGACGAGTTGCGCGAGGCATTCGACTGGTACCGCACGCGCGAGCGCCGCTTCGGCCGCACCAGCGCACAGCTCGCCGCAAGCGGCGACAAATAACGGCTTGCCGCCAGCCGCGCGGCGCGCGGCGGCCCTGAGCCGACCTCGAGGAGACCGTCACATGTTGGGTCAGCGTATCGTTACCGCCGTCATCCTGCTCGCCATCCTGGCGGCGGCGATGATGAGTGCCAATCCCTGGTGGTTCGTGGCGCTGCTCGCGCTGGCCGCGGCCTGCGCCAATTGGGAGTGGCTGCGCCTGACGTTGCCGCAGCCGCCGTCGCCGCTGATCGCCGCCGGTATCCCGATCCTGTTGTTCGCGGCCATGCTGGCACTGACGTCGGCCTGGCTCTCGGGCGGACGCGAAGGCGTCACCGACCCCGCCTGGGTCCTGCGCTACGCGGCGCCGCTGGTTGCCGCGGTATGGCTGCTGGGCGCCACCGCCGCGGTGATGCGCGGCCGTTCCGACGCGGCGCCGGCCAGCCTGGCCTGGTCGCTGTTTTCCGTGCCGGCCGCCTTCACGGCCTGGGCGGTGCTGGCGCAGATGTTCATGACCCATGGCGCCGGCTTCGTGGTGTCGCTGCTGGCGCTGGTCTGGGTGGCCGACATCGCCGCTTATTTTGCCGGCCGCGCGTTCGGCAAGCGTAAACTGGCGCCGCGGGTCAGCCCCGGCAAGACAGTGGCGGGCGCGGTGGCCGGCGTATTGGGCGCGGTGATCTGGATCGGCCTGTCCAGTCTTTGGGACGGCACCTATGGCCATGCCCTGGTCGCGCGCTGGAGCTTCTGGCTGGCCCTGCCGATCGCCGCCTTGCTGGGGGTGCTGTCGATCATCGGCGACCTGTTCGAGTCCCTGCTCAAGCGCCGCGCCGGCCGCAAGGATTCCAGCGCGCTGCTGCCCGGCCATGGCGGGGTCTATGACCGGATCGACGCGATCCTCCCGGTTGCGCCGCTCGCATTCATTTTGTCTGGAGTGTTGTTTTGACGGCTTTTCAACGCGTCGTGGTGCTGGGGTCGACCGGTTCGATCGGCGAAAGCACGCTGGATGTCATCGCCCGCCACCCGGATCGCCTGGCGGTGTACGCGCTGTCCGCCTACAGCCGCATGCAGCGGCTGGCCGAACAGGCGCTGGCCAGTCGTGCGGCGGTGGTGGTGGTGCCGGATACCGAGGCGCGTGCCAGGTTCATGGCGGCCTGGCCCGCCGGTGAAACCCCGCCGGAAATCCGCGTGGGCGCGCAAGCGCTGGCCGACACGGCCGCGGATCCGCAGTGTGATTCGGTGATGGCGGCGATCGTGGGCGCCGCCGGCCTGCCGGCCGCGTTGGCGGCCGCCCGCAAGGGCAAGCGCGTGTTGCTGGCCAATAAAGAAGCGCTGGTGGCGGCGGGCTCGCTGTTCATGCAGGCAATACGCGACAACGGCGCCGAATTGCTGCCGATCGACAGCGAACATAACGCCATTTTCCAATGCATGCCGCACGGCGGACGCGCCGGCGCGTCCGCTGCCCCCGCGCCGGGCGTGCGCCGCCTGCTGCTGACCGCGTCCGGCGGTCCGTTCCGTGGCCGTGACCTGGAGGACCTGCATGAGGTCACGCCGGCGCAGGCCTGCGCCCATCCCAACTGGAGCATGGGCCGCAAGATCTCGGTCGATTCCGCCACCATGCTGAACAAGGGACTGGAAGTGATCGAGGCGCACTGGCTGTTCGCCATGCCGCCGGACCGTATCGAGGTCGTGGTGCATCCGCAGAGCGTGGTGCACTCGATGGTCGAATACGACGACGGGTCAGTCCTGGCGCAGCTGGGCCAGCCCGACATGCGCACGCCGATTGCCTACGGGTTGGGTTTTCCCGAACGCCTGAACAGCGGCGTGGGGCCACTGGACCTGACGCGCCTGGGGCGGCTGGATTTTGAAAAACCGGACCTGGCGCGGTTCCCGTGCCTGGCTCTGTCGTTCGAGGCGCTGCGGGCCGGGCAGGCCGCCTGCATTGCGCTGAACGCGGCCAACGAAGTGGCGGTGGAGGCGTTCCTGGGAGGGCGGCTGGCCTACACCTGGATTGCGCGCGTCATCGAGGCGACCCTGGAGTGGCAGGGGGGGCAATCATCTGTTACGCTCAACAGTCTTGACGATGTGCTGGCGCTGGATGCCGCCGCGCGCGTTTACGCCGGCAACCTTGGCCTGGCGTGACGCTGAGCGGATGACCCCGGCGTCCCACGTCGTCCCTGATTCCTGGATTTCCTGACCCCGATGCTTTTCACCCTGCTGGCCTTTGCCGTCGCGCTTGGCTCCCTGATCATTTTCCATGAGTTGGGGCATTACTGGGTGGCGCGCCTTTGCGGCGTGAAGGTGCTGAGGTTTTCGGTGGGCTTTGGCAAGGTCGTCCTGCGCCGCACCGACCGTCACGGCACCGAATGGGCCCTGTCGGCCCTGCCGCTGGGCGGCTACGTCAAGATGCAGGACGATGCCCCGGCCGGCGCCACCGCCGAACAAGCCGCGGGCGCCTTCAACAACAAGCCGGTCGGCAAGCGTATCGCCATCGTGGCGGCCGGTCCGATTTTCAATCTCATCCTCGCGGTCTTCCTTTATGCCGGCCTGAACATGGCGGGCACCGAGGAGCCGGTGGCCGTGATCGCGCCGCCCGCGGCCGATACGCCCGCCGCGCGCGCCGGCCTGGTCGCTGGCGATCGCATCCTGGCCATCGATGGCCAGGAAGTGGCGTCGTGGTCCGATGCCCGCTGGCGCCTGATGGACGTGATGGCCACGGGCGGCCGCGCGCTGGTCGAGGTCGGCACGCCGGGCGGCTCCGCGCAGCAGCGCGAGCTGATCCTGCCGGCCAATGCCATGGATCCGGCTGGCGGTGATCCGCTGGCGGCCGCCGGCATCCGCCTGGCCCAGCCCAAGCCCGCCGTGCGCGTCGTCAACGACGGCGGCGAAGGGCAGGCGGCCGGCCTGCGCCAGGGCGACCTGATCCTGGCCGTCGACGGCCAGCCCACCCCCGATACCGGCGCGCTGGTCAAGCAGATCCAGGAAAGCGCCGGCAAGCCCCTGGCCCTGACCCTGGCGCGCGACGGCGCCCAGATCTCGATCAACGTCACGCCGCGCGCCGAAACGGTCAACGGCCAGGTCATCGGCCGGCTCGGCGTCCAGCTGGGTGGCGACGTGCCCATGGTGACCGTGCGCTACGGGGTGTTCGACAGCCTCTGGCGCGGGGCGGTCCGCACCTGGGACACGGCACTGTTTTCGTTGCGCATGATGGGCCGGATGGTGACGGGCGACGTTTCCTGGCGCAATGTCAGCGGTCCGGTGACCATCGCCGATTACGCCGGCCAGACGGCCCGGATCGGTATTGTTGCGTACATCGCCTATATCGCGTTGATCAGTATCAGCCTGGGCGTACTAAATTTGCTGCCCATTCCTATGCTGGACGGGGGGCATCTGCTGTACTATCTCGTCGAAATTGTGCGGGGCAGTCCACCGCCCGCACGGTGGATCGATATCGGACAGCGCGCAGGCATTGGTTTATTGGCAAGCCTGATGGGGCTTGCGCTGTTCAATGATTTCACGCGCCTGTTTACTTAAGCGCCAATTAGCATAAAATCCCCCGCCATTTGCACGACCGAGGATACTCAAGGATGTCTTTTCGCCGGATGTTTCATCACAAAAAGGGTGTACTGCCGGGCGTAGTGCCGAGTCTGATCGCCGCATTGCTGCTGCCAGGCATGGCTCACGCCTTCGACCCTTTTGTCGTGCGGGATATCCGCGTAGAGGGGATCCAGCGCACCGACGCCGGCACCGTCTTCGGTTATCTGCCGGTCAAGGTGGGCGAGAAATTCACCGAGGAAGAAGCCACCGAGGCGATCCGCCGCCTGTATGGCACCGGCTTTTTCACCGACGTGCAGATCCAGACCGACAATAATGTCGTGGTCGTGGTGGTGCAGGAACGCCCGACGATCGCATCCGTGAATTTCAACGGCATGCGCGAATTCGATTCCAAGGCCATTACCAAATCGCTGGGGCAGGTGGGTTTTGCCGAAGGCCGTATTTTCGACCGCTCGATGCTCGAGCGTGCCGAATACGAACTCAAGCAGCAATACCTGTCCAAGGGCAAGTATGGCGTGGAAGTGACCTCCACCGTCACGCCGCTGCCGCGCAACCGCGTCGGCGTCAGCTTCGACGTGTTCGAAGGCTCGGTCGCCCGCATCCAGGAAATCCGTTTCGTCGGCAACAAGGCCTTCTCCGAAAGCGACCTGCTCGACGAATTCAAGCTGACCACGCCGGGCTGGCTCACCTGGTACACCGATACCGACAAGTATTCGCGCGAAAAGCTCGAGGGCGATCTCGAACGCCTGCGTTCGTTCTACCTCGACCGCGGCTACCTCGAATTCACCGTCGAACCGCCGCAGGTCACGATCTCGCCGGACCGCAAGGACATCCGCATCACCATCACTGTCCATGAAGGCGAGCCGTACAAGGTGCGCAGCGTCAAGCTGGCCGGCAACCTGATCGGCCTGGACAAGGAAATCAACGACCTGGTCAAGATCAAGCCGGACGAAACCTTCTCGGCGGCCAAGGCCAACGACTCGGCCAAGGCGATCACCGACTACCTGGGCGAACTGGGCTACGCGTTCGCCAACGTCAACCCCAACCCGCAGCTGGACCGCGCCAAGCACGAGGCCGACCTGACGTTCTACGTCGACCCGAGCCGCCGCGTGTACGTGCGCCGCATCCAGATCGGTGGCAACACCCGCACGCGCGACGAAGTCGTGCGCCGCGAAATGCGCCAGCAGGAAGCCGCCTGGTACGACGCCAAGGACATCAAGACCTCGCGCGACCGCGTCGACCGCCTGGGCTACTTCAGCGACGTCAACGTCAAGACCGATCCGGTGCCGGGTTCGCCCGATCAGGTCGACGTCAACGTCGACGTGAAGGAAAAGCCCACCGGCATGATCAACCTGGGTGTGGGTTACGGTTCGTCCGAAAAAGCGATCCTGTCGGCCGGCATCAGCGAAGACAACGTGTTCGGCAGCGGCACCAACCTGACGCTGCAGTTGAACACCAGCAAGACCAACCGCGCGATCGTGCTGTCGCACACCGATCCGTATTGGACCAAGGACGGCATCAGCCGCACCACGTCCGCCTATTACCGCGTGACCGAGCCCTGGAACAACAACGACGGCGACTACCGCGTCAAGTCGATGGGCCTGGGCATGAACTTCGGCGTGCCGATCTCGGAATACGACCGGATCTTCCTGGGCGCCAATCTCGAGCGCAACCAGATCGACCTGTTCTCGAACTCGCCGCTCGCCTATCGCAATTTCGTCGACCAGTACGGCGACGCGACCAACTCGGTGATCTTCACCGCCGGCTGGTCCAACGACACCCGCGACAGCGCGCTGGCGCCGACCAAGGGTTCGTACACCCGCCTGAAGAGCGACTTCTCGACGGTCGACCTGAAGTACTACATGCTCACCGGCCAGCAGCAGTACTTCATCCCCTTGGGCAACTCGTACACCCTGGCGCTGAACGGCATGGTCGATTGGGGCCAGAGCTACGGCGGCAAGGACTACCCGATCATCAAGGACGTGTACGCCGGCGGTATCGGCACGGTGCGCGGCTACGAGGGTTCGTCGCTGGGTCCGCGCGACTCGGTCACGGGCGACTACCTGGGTGGTTCGCGCCGCATCGTCGCCAACGCCCAGTTGTACCTGCCGTTCCCGGGCGCATCCAAGGATCGCACGCTGCGCTGGTTCATCTTCAGCGATGCGGGCCAGGTCAGCGCCGGCAGCGGCCTGTCGTGCACCAACGGCAAGCCGGGCAGCGAGGTCGAGGATCCCTGCGGCTGGCGTTTCTCGGCCGGTATCGGCCTGTCGTGGCAGTCGCCGATGGGGCCGCTGCAACTGTCGTATGCCCGTCCTCTCAATTCCAAGCCGGGCGACGACAAGCAGAGCTTCCAGTTCCAGATCGGGACCGGGTTCTGATCGGCGTTACGCTTGAAAACAAGGGAGGGGCCCGCCGGCCCGGCCCTTTTGCCGTTTAGTGGCACAATACACACTTTGGCTTTGCCTTACTGGAAGGTGAGATTTTCATGATGTCTGACTTCGCACTTAAATCATCGAATTCGCTGCGCGCCACGCGCCGTGGCAAGCTGGGCGGCTCCATTGCCCTGGTGGGTGCGCTCATTCTCGGTTCCGTTGCGGCGGTGCCCGCTCAGGCTCAGAACACCAAGATCGGCTTCGTCAATACCGAGCGGATCCTGCGTGAGTCCGGTCCGGCCAAGACGGCGCAAAGCAAGATCGAAGCCGAATTCAAGAAGCGCGACGACGAGCTGCAGCGCCTGAACACCAGCCTGCGCTCGCAAGCCGAAAAGTTCGACAAGGACGCGCCGGTGCTGTCGGAATCCGACCGCGTCAAGCGCCAGCGTGAACTGTCCAACCTGGATACGGACCTGCAGCGCAAGCGCCGTGAATTCCAGGAAGACTTCAACCGCCGCCGCAACGAAGAGTTTTCCAGCATCGTGACGAAGGCCAACGAGGCCATCAAGCGCATCGCCGAGCAGGAAAACTACGACCTGATCATCCAGGACGCCGTGACGGTCAACCCGCGCATCGACATCACCGACAAGGTGATCCAGAGCCTGGGCAAATAAGCTGCAGTCGCCGTATGCCGGTTCTACTGGATCTTGCCCGCGCGCCGACGCTTGAAGCGCTGTTGAGCGCCGCCAATACCCAGGGCATGGACTGGCGCATCAGCGCGCCGGCCGGCGCCGATCCCTTGCGGGTCCGCGGCATCGGCACGCTGGCGTCGGCCAGCGGCCAGGAAATCAGTTTCCTGGCCAATCCCAAATACCAGAGCCAGCTTGCCGCCACCCAGGCGGGGGCGGTGATCGTCTCGGCCGACGTGGCCGAGGCGCTGGAGGCCGCCGGCGCCGACCGGCCGCGTTTCGCGCTGGTCGTGTGCAAGCATCCCTATCTGCTGTACGCCCGGGTGGCGCAGTGGTTCGACGCCGCGCGGCGTCCGGCCTTGCCGGCCGCCACGCACCCCTCGGCGGTGGTCGCGGCTGACGCGCACATCGAAGACGACGTGCGTATCGGTCCGAATTGCGTCATCGAGTCGGGAGCGCGGATCGGCCGCGGCAGCGTGCTGGGCGCAGGCTGCGTGATTGGCGCCGGATCGTCGATCGGTCCCGACAGCCGCCTGCATGCCCACGTCACGTTGTACGAGGGCGTCAAGGTCGGCGCCCGCGCCATCATCCACAGTGGCGTGGTGCTGGGCGCGGACGGTTTCGGCTTCGCGCCGGACCCGTCGCTGGGGCAGGGGGCCTGGGGCAAGATCCCGCAGCTGGGCGGGGTGTCGGTGGGGGACGACGTCGAAATCGGCGCCAACACCACCATCGACCGCGGCGCGCTCGAAGACACCACGGTGGCCGACGGCGTCAAGCTCGACAACCAGATCATGGTGGGTCACAACGTGCGCATTGGCAAGTACACCGCGATCGCGGCTTGCGTGGGCGTTGCCGGATCCACCACGATCGGCGAGCGTTGCACCATCGGCGGCGCGGCGATGCTCTCGGGGCACCTGACCCTGGCCGATGACGTGCATATTTCAGGCGGCACCGCGGTGACGTCGAATATTTCCAAACCTGGACGCTATACCGGGGTGTACCCGTATGCGGATCACGGTGAATGGCAGCGCAACGCCGCCGTGATACAACAGTTGGCGCAGTTGCGCCGCCGCGTGCGGACGCTGGAAAAAGACTAGGGCGCATCCTCGTTGCCCTGGGCGCGTCCGGCGCCGCAAGATTTATCTCATTTCGCAGGAATTCACAGAAAAATGGAACTCGACATCAAGGGGATCATGGAGAGGCTGCCGCATCGTTACCCGATGCTGCTGATTGATCGCGTCGTCGAAATGGTGCCTGGCAAGTCCATCGTCGCCATCAAGAATGTCTCGATCAATGAACCGTTTTTCAACGGCCACTTTCCCCACCACCCGGTGATGCCGGGCGTGCTCATCGTGGAAGCCATGGCGCAGGCCTCGGCGCTGTTCTCGTTCACCGACGAAAACGGCGGCCTGAAGTGCGAAGGCGCCAAGACGGCGTACTACCTGGTGGGCATCGACGGCGCGCGTTTCCGCCGTCCCGTGGTGCCGGGCGACCAGTTGCGCATCGAAGTCGAAGCCGAACGCCTGAGCCGCAGCATCTGTAAATACCAAGCGCGCGCCACCGTGGACGGTCAGGAAGTGGCGTCGGCCAAGCTCATGTGCGCGATCCGCAGCCTGGAAGAGTAAATGGCAGGAAACATCCATCCTACCGCCGTCGTCGATCCGGCGGCGAAAATCGACCCCAGCGTGGTCATCGGCGCCTTTTGCGTCGTGGGACCCGATGTGACGATCGGCGCCGGCACCGAGCTTGGCCCGTATTGCATGGTCGATGGCGTGACCACCATCGGGCGCGACAACCGGTTCTACCGGTATTGCTCGATCGGCGGCATGCCGCAGGACAAGAAGTACAACGGTGAGCCGACCCGACTGGTGATCGGCGACCGTAACACGGTGCGCGAGTTCGTCACGCTCAACACCGGCACGGTGCAGGATGGGGGCGCCACCACGCTGGGCGACGACAACTGGATCATGGCCTATGTGCACGTGGCGCACGATTGCCACGTGGGCAGCCACACCATCCTGGCCAATTCCGTGCAGCTGGGCGGCCACGTCCACGTGGGCGACTGGGCCATCGTCGGCGGCCTGACCGGCGTGCACCAGTTCTCGCGTATCGGCGCGCACAGCATGACGGGCGGCAACAGCTCGCTGATGCAGGATACGCCGCCGTTCGTGCTGGCCGCGGGCAATCCCTGCCGTCCGGTGGGAGTCAACGTCGAAGGCCTCAAGCGCCGCGGCTTCACGCCGGCGCAGGTGTCGGCGCTGCGCGACGCGTACAAGATCATCTATCGCCGCGGCCTGTCGCTGGACGCCGCGCGCGCCGAGCTGCGCGCGCGCCAGCAGGCCGAACCGGAAGTCGCCGAGCACCTGCAGACGCTGCTGGATTTCCTCGACGTCGCTTCGCGCGGCATCATCCGTCCATGAACATGCGGATCGGCATGGTGGCCGGCGAGCCCTCGGGCGATCTGCTGGCCGGCCGCATCATTGCCGGTCTGCAGCAGCGCGCCCCGGGCGTCCTGTGCGAAGGCATCGGCGGCCCGCAGATGCAGGCCCGCGATTTCGATACCTGGCATCCGATGCATGCGTTGACGGTGTTCGGCTACGTCGATGCACTCAAGCGCCTGCCCAGCCTGCTGCGCACCTACCGCGACGTATCGCGGCGCTGGCTGGCCGAGCCGCCGTCGGTATTCGTGGGCATCGACGCGCCCGATTTCAACCTGCGCCTGGAGCACCAGCTGCGCCAGGCCGGCACGCCCACCGTGCATTTCGTCGGGCCGTCGATCTGGGCATGGCGCTACGACCGCATCCACAAGATCCGCGATTCGGTGTCGCACATGCTGGTGCTGTTCCCGTTCGAGGAAGAGATCTACCGCAAGGAAGGCATTCCGGTCACCTATGTCGGCCATCCGCTGGCCGGCGCGGTGCCGATGCAGCCGGACCGCGCGGCGGCGCGCGCGCGGCTGGGCATCGATCAGGACGCGCGCGTGCTGGCGATCCTGCCGGGTAGCCGTTCGTCCGAGATTCGCCTGCTGGCGCCGCGCTTCCTGCAGGCCGCGCAGATGCTGCAGAAGCGCGATCCGGCGCTGCAATGCGTGGTGCCGATGGTCAACGACCAGCGCCGCGCCGAATTCCAGGCGATCCTGGCCAAGTATCCCGTGCCGGGGTTGCGCTGCGTGACCGCGCAGGACCTGCATGGCGAAGGCGGCGAACGCCAGGCCCCGGTGGCCTGGTCGGTGATGGAAGCCAGCACCGCGGTGCTGGTGGCCAGCGGTACCGCCACCCTCGAGACGGCGCTGTACAAGCGCCCCATGGTGATCTCGTATGTGCTGTCGCCGCTGATGCGGCGCATCATGGCGTGGAAATCGGGGCAGGAACGGCCCTACCTGCCGTGGGTCGGCCTGCCCAACGTGCTGCTGCGCGATTTCGCGGTGCCGGAACTGTTGCAGGACGACGCCACGCCGGAAAAGCTGGCCGAAGCCACCTGGACGGCGTTGACCGACGAGGCCTTGGCGGCCCGCATCGAAGCCCGCTTCACGGCGCTGCACCAGGAACTGCTGCGTGATACGCCGGCGCTGGCGGCCCAGGCGATCCTGGAGGTGGCGGGTGGAGCAGCCTGACCTGTTTGCCGCGCCGGCCCAGCCGGCCTTGGTGACGGCCGGTGTCGACGAGGCGGGCCGCGGTCCCCTGGCCGGCGCCGTGTATGCCGCCGCGGTGATCCTGGATCCGGCCCGGCCCATCGATGGACTGGCCGATTCCAAGGTGCTCAAGGCCGCCACCCGCGAGGCGTTGGCGCTGGAGATCCAGGCGCACGCGCTGGCCTGGTGCGTGGCCAGCGCCAGCGTGGCCGAGATCGACAGCCTGAACATCCTGCGCGCCACCCTGTTGGCCATGCGCCGCGCGGTCGAGGGGCTTTCGCTGGCGCCCCAGCTGGCGCTGGTGGATGGCAACCAGGCGCCCAAGCTGGGCTGCACGGTGCAGACCGTGATCAAGGGCGACGCCCTGGTGCCCGCCATTTCGGCCGCCTCCATCCTGGCCAAGACCGCGCGCGACGCCGACCTGCTGCGCCTGCATTCGCTGTATCCGCAGTACGCGTTCGACCAGCACAAGGGCTACGGCACCGCCTTGCACCTGCAGATGCTGCGCGAACACGGCCCCTGCGCCGAGCACCGCCGCAGTTTCGCGCCCATCAAGGCCTTTGGCCTGGTCCCATGAAGCACATCAGTTCCCGCGACAATCCCGCGGTCAAGGCGCTGGTCAAGCTTGCCGGCACCGCCGGCAAGCGCGGCGCGCCCGTGCTGCTGGACGGCGTGCACCTGTGCCAGGCCTGGCTGCAGCATCATGGCGCGCCGGACCAGGCCATCTTCGACGTCGAACGGCTGGCCCAGCCCGATATCGCGGCGCTGGCGGCCGCCGTGCCGGACGCCCGCTGCCTGGCGCTGGATGCGCGCCTGATGCAGGCGCTGGCCAGTGTCGAAAGCGGGCAGGGCGTTGCCTTCGTGGTGACGCCGCCGCCCTTGTCCCTGCCCGCCGCGGTGGACGAGAATTGCGTGCTGTTCGATCGCATCCAGGATCCCGGCAATGTCGGCACCTTGCTGCGCACCTGCGCCGCGGCCGGCATCAAGCGCGTGTTCCTGGCCACCGGCACCGCGGCCGCCTGGTCGCCCAAGGTGCTGCGCAGCGGCCAGGGGGCGCATTTCGCGCTGGCGATCCACGAGCACGTGGACTTGCAGGCGCTGCTGCGGCTCCTGCGCGTGCCGCTGGTGGCGACTGCGCTGGATGGGGCCCGGGACCTGTACGCGGGAAGCCTGCCCGAGCGCTGCGCTTGGGTTTTCGGTCATGAAGGGCAGGGCGTGGCGGCCGATCTGCTGGCGGCGGCGCGGCTCAAGCTGTGCATTCCCCACGACATGACCGCGGTCGAATCGCTCAATGTGGGCGCGGCCGCCGCCATCTGCCTGTTCGAACAGCGCCGCCAGGCGCTGGCGGCCAGCGCGCGCTGATACCGTCCCACCTTCACCGCGGCGCCGCTAACGGGGCCCGTCCCCGCATATACTTTCGCGATATTCATGATGCGGATGCCGCTATCGGCTTCCGAACACGACAGCCCCAGGAGCCCGCATGAAGATCGGAAGGATGCTTGTGATGTCGACCGCCGCGTTGTTGCTGGCAGGCTGCGCCGGACCGCGCTACGGTGAGATCGCGGCCCAGATCCCGGCGATCGAGGCCGGCAATGGACGGATCTACGTCTACCAGCCGGCCCAGGCCGATGGCCCCAGCGCGGCAGAGCCTCCAATCCTGGTTGATGGCCGCAAGGTCGGCCGTTCCAAGCCGGGGCGCTTCTTCTTCGTCGACCGGCCGGCCGGAGCGCACACGCTCGCCACAGCGCACGACAAGAGGGCGGGCAGGGCTGAGCTGCCGGTGCCGCTGGAAGCCGGCCAGACTCGCTATGTGCGCACGGACATTGTCAGCGGCACTCAGGTGCTGCGGCTGGAGGACTCGGCCGAGACGGCGCAGCAGGACATGAGCGGCCTGCGCTATTGGGGCGCGGGCTGGCGCGACCGCGAGAAGCTGCGCTACTAACGTAGGGTAGGGCGCTCGCTGTCGACTGCACCGTCGGAAGAGGCGCTAAATTCTGTAAAAATATGTCGCGTTTATATATACTCGGAGCTTTTGCCATTCGAGGTATTCATGGCGTCATCTCAGGTCAAGGGCGGGATATTGGGCCACATGGACCACATGGTCCGTGTGTGGTTTGTCGTGGGCGCATGCGTGATCGTGCTGGGCGGCTGCATGGCCGTGAGGTCGGAACGAGTGTCGCTGGTGCCTGTTGCCGCCTCGGAGCCTGTCAGCACGATCCAGCTGTCGCGGGCGGTGATCGCGACGCTGCCCAACGAGGGGGCGGTGACGTTGCCGTCGGGATCGCAATGGCAGCGAGTCGGCGCCATATTGCAGGGTGATGTCTACCGTGCGCAGGGGCGCCTGTTCACGATCCAGACACGCCGGCAGAACGAAGCCTACCCGGTGGCCTCTTCGGGCAAGCTGGTGGGGTTCTACCTGCCCGGCGAGGGGTCTTATATCGCGCTGTCGCGCCCTGTCACCCTGCCGGTGGAGATGCGCCAATGAGCCTGGTGAGAATGGCCGCCATGATGCTGGCGGCAATGGTCCTGGTTGGGTGTGCCGGATCCAAGTACGAAAACGCCGTCACGCGGTTCCCGCCGGTCCCGCAGGACAAGGGCCGCATCTATTTCTATCAGCCGCAGCCCGAAATGATGTCGTCGGTGCAGCAGAAGATGCGCGTCAATGGGGTGGTGGTGGGCCGCAACAAGCCGGGCGCATTCTTCTTCGTCGACCGGCCGGCGGGCAGCTACACGGTGACCAACCTGTATTGGACCGGCGATGGAGTGAGCTTCATGCTGGATGCCGGGCAGACGCGCTACGTGCGCATCGTGGCCGAGTCGCTCGGCAGCACCAGCGCGTCGGGCAAGCTGATGATGGAGCTGGTCGATCCTCCCGAGATGGCCGAGCGTGAAATGCGCCGGTTGCGTTATTGGGGCGCGGCCTCGTCGGAGCAGGTGTCAGGCCTGTAAATCTCAAAACAAGGAAGGATATGAAGCGCGGCATCAGGATGTTGGCCAGCGCCGCGATCGCGGTAGGGTTGTTGGCGGGGTGCGGTGGCGCGCGTTACCGGGATGTGGCGGCGAACATTCCGATCATGGTGCCGGATACCGGCCGGATTTACTTCTACCAGCCGCCGGCGCCGGGCAGCGTGCTGTCGAGCCAACCTTACCTGCGGGTCAACGGCGCCAAGGTGGGGCGTTCCAAGCCGGGCAGTTTCTTTTTCATCAACCGTCCGCCCGGTACCTATCGCGTCGACACGATGCGCGAGAACGAATTCGTGACCTTCGACCTGGCGCCGGGACAGACGCGCTACGTGCGTCTGAGCATCGAGGGCGTCGGCGGCAATTCGTCCAGCGTTGGCACCCAGGTCATGCGCATGGAAGATTCGGAAACGCTGGCGCAGCAGGAAATGGCGTCGCTGAAGTACTGGGGCGCCGGTTCGCGCGAGCGGGTCAAGCTGCGCCGCTGACCGCTGCGGGCGGCCCGTTTTTCGCCAGACAAGGGCGCGCCGGTGGCGCGCCCTTGGCGTTTTCAGCCGCGGTCCAGGCCCACTTCCTGCAGCACCGTGGTCGAGATTTCCTCGATCGACTTGGTGGTGGTGGACAGCCACGAGATGCCCTCGCGGCGCATCATGCGCTCGGCCTCGGCCACTTCGTAACGGCACTGCTCCAGCTGCGCATAGCGGCTGTTGGGACGGCGTTCGTTGCGCACCTCGGCCAGGCGTTCGGGCTGGATCGACAGGCCGAACAGCTTGGCGCGGTGCGGCGCGATGGTCGAGGGCAGGGTGCCGCGCTCGAAATCGTCCGGCGTCAGGGGGAAGTTGGCGGCCTTGATGGCGTACTGCATGGCCAGGTACAGGCTGGTCGGGGTCTTGCCGCAGCGCGACACGCCCACCAGGATGACGTCGGCCTGGTCGAGCTGGTTGACGAACTGGCCGTCGTCGTGCGCCAGGCTGAAGTTGATGGCGTCGATCCGGTTGCGGTACTTTTCAGAATTGGCCTGCATGTGCGAGCGGCCGATGGAATGGCTGGATTTCAGTCCCAGCGCCTGCTCGATATGGCTGACGAAGGTGCCGAACAGGTCCAGGAAAATCCCGTTCGCCTGGCGAACACGCGCCAGGATGTCGGGATTGACCAGGGTGCTGAAGACGATCGGCGGGACGCCGGCTTCCTGGGCGCTGCGGTCGATGCGCATGGCCACTTCGGCGGCTTTTTCCAGCGTGTCGACAAACGGCAGCCGCACGGGCTTGAAATCGACTTCCTCGAACTGGGAAAGCACCGACTGGCTGAAGGTTTCCGCAGTGATGCCGGTACTGTCGGAAACGATGTATACCGTGCGTACGATCGGGGTAGATGTCATATGTAAAAATTCCAACCAGGCGGATGGCCGGATGTGCTCCTCCGAGTACAATCAGGCCCCTATAAGTCACCCCAAGGGCGGTCCAAGGCCAGTTTGGTCAGCGCAGGCGGATCGGCGAAATCCAGGCGGTAGCCGGCGTCGAATCTGCATTGACCAAACTCGCTTTCATTCCATTGTAAAAGGTGACTTCAATGTCGTATGTTGTTTTGTTCGAGCAGCTCCGCATGACGGACGTGGACTCGGTAGGAGGCAAGAACGCATCATTAGGCGAAATGATCAGCCAGCTGTCTGGCGCGGGTGTCCGCGTGCCGGGCGGCTTTGCCACGACCGCTGACGCCTTCCGCGACTTTCTCAAGGCCTCGGGCCTGGACAAGCGCATCGCCGAGCGCCTGACCACGCTGAACCCCGAAGACGTGCGCGAGCTGGCCAACGCCGGCGCGCAGATCCGCCAATGGATCGTCGAGGCGCCGTTCTCGGCCGAATTCGAAACCCAGATCCGCGACGCCTTCGCCAAGCTCGACGCCGATGGCAAGGGCTCGTTCGCCGTGCGCTCGTCCGCCACCGCCGAAGACCTGCCCGACGCCTCGTTCGCCGGCCAGCAGGAGACCTTCCTGAACGTCGTCGGCATCGACGACGTGCTGGACAAGATCCGTCACGTGTTCGCCTCGCTCTACAACGACCGCGCCATCTCCTACCGCGTGCACAAGGGCTATGCCCACGCCGATGTGGCCCTGTCGGCCGGCATCCAGCGCATGGTGCGCTCGGACAAGGGCAGCGCCGGCGTGATGTTCACCATCGACACCGAATCGGGCTTCCAGGACGTGGTGTTCATCACCTCGTCGTACGGCCTGGGCGAAACGGTGGTGCAGGGCGCCGTCAACCCCGACGAGTTCTACGTCTTCAAGCCCACGCTGGCCCAGGGCCATTTCCCCATCGTCGGCCGCCGCATCGGTTCCAAGCTGATCAAGATGGAATTCGACCCCGAGCGTCCGGAAGGCCGCGCCGTGCGCACGGTCGACGTGCCGGTGTCCGAGCGCAACCGCTACTCGCTGACCGACGACGAGGTCAATGAACTGGCGCGCTACGCCGTCATCATCGAGAAGCACTACGGCCGTCCGATGGACATCGAGTGGGGCCGCGACGGCGTCGACGGCAAGATCTACATCCTGCAGGCGCGCCCGGAAACGGTGAAGTCGCAGCAGGGCGCCAACGACGTGCAGCAGCGCTACCGCCTGAAGGCCACCGGCCAGGTCCTGATCACCGGCCGCGCCATTGGCCAGAAGATCGGCTCGGGCCCGGTGCGCGTGGTCGGCGACATCTCCGACATGGACAAGGTGCAGCCCGGCGACGTGCTGGTCACCGACATGACCGACCCCAACTGGGAACCCGTCATGAAGCGCGCCTCGGCGATCGTGACCAACCGTGGCGGCCGTACCTGCCACGCGGCCATCATCGCGCGCGAACTCGGCATTCCGGCCGTGGTGGGTTGCGGCAACGCCACCGACCTGCTCAAGGAAGGCCAGGCCGTGACCGTGTCGTGCGCCGAGGGCGACGAAGGCCGCATCTATGACGGCCTGATCGAGACCGAGGTCGAGGAAGTGCGCCGTGGCGAGATGCCCGCCATCGACCTGAAGATCATGATGAACGTGGGCAACCCCCAGCTGGCGTTCGACTTCGCCCAGATCCCCAACGGCGGCGTCGGCCTGGCGCGCCTGGAATTCATCATCAACAACAACATCGGCATCCACCCGAAGGCGGTGCTGGACTACCCGAACGTCGACGGCGAGCTGAAGAAGGCCGTGGAATCGGCCGCCCGCGGCCATGCCAGCCCGCGCGCCTTCTTCGTCGAGAAGATGGCCGAAGGCGTGGCCACCATCGCGGCGGCCTTCTACCCGAAGCCCGTGATCGTGCGCATGTCGGACTTCAAGTCCAACGAGTACCGCAAGCTGGTCGGCGGTTCGCGCTACGAGCCCGAGGAAGAGAACCCCATGCTGGGCTTCCGCGGCGCCTCGCGCTACATCGCCGACGACTTCGCCGAGTGCTTCCGCATGGAATGCGAAGCGCTCAAGAAGGTGCGCGATGAAATGGGCCTGACCAACGTCGAAATCATGGTGCCGTTCGTGCGCACCCTGGGCCAGGCGGAAAAGGTGGTCAACCTGCTCGCCAAGCACGGCCTGGCGCGCGGCGAGAACGGCCTGAAGCTGATCATGATGTGCGAGGTGCCGTCCAACGCCATCCTGGCCGACGAGTTCCTGCAGTACTTCGACGGCTTCTCGATCGGTTCGAACGACATGACCCAGCTGACCCTGGGCCTGGACCGCGACTCCGGCATGGAACTGCTGGCGGCCGATTTCGACGAACGCGACGACGCCGTGAAGTTCATGCTGCGCCGCGCGATCAAGGCCTGCCTGGCGGCCAACAAGTACGTCGGCATCTGCGGCCAGGGCCCCAGCGATCATCCGGATTTCGCGCAGTGGCTCAAGGACGAAGGCATCCTGTCGATGTCGCTGAACCCGGACACCGTGGTCGACACCTGGCAGCGCCTGGCGAAGCAGTAAGTCGCCCGCGTTGACGCAAAAAGCCCGCGCCAGGGATGGCGCGGGCTTTTTTTTCGGGCCGCCGCGATGGCGGCGGGCCTGGAGGCGGTGTCAGGCCGCCTTGGCCTCGCGCTCGATCAGTTCGCGCTTGCGTTCGATGCCCCAGCGGTAGCCGGCCAGCGAGCCGTCGGTGCGCACCACGCGATGGCAGGGGATGGCCAGCGCGATGTTGTTGGTCGCGCAGGCCCGCGCCACCGCGCGCACCGAACGCGGCGAGCCGATGCGTTCGGCGATGTCGGTGTAGGTGGCGGTGGTGCCGACGGGGATCTCGCGCAGCGCTTCCCAGACGCGGCGCTGGAACGCGGTGCCGCGCACGTCCAGCGGCAAGTGCAGGCCCACCGACGGGTTTTCGACGAAACCGACCACCGCGGCCATCCATTGCTCGAATTCGCGGTCGGCTCCGATCAGCCGGGCGGCCTTGAAGCGGTCCTGCAGGTTGCGCACCAGCTGTTCGGGATCCTCGTGCAATGCGATTTCGCAGATGCCGGTGTCGCTGGCCGCGACCAGCAGCGCGCCGAGCGCGCACTGGCCCACGGCGAAGCGGATCTCGACGCCTTCGCCGTCCTTGCGGAAGGCGGTGGGCGTCATGCCGAGGATGGCGGGGGCGGCTTCGTAGAAGCGGCCACTGGAATTGAAGCCGGCGCCGTACATGGCGTCGGTGACGCTGGCGCTCTGGCGCAGCTGCTGGCGGGCGCGGTCGGCGCGCAACGCGTTGGCGTAGGCCTTGGGCGTGATGCCGGTGGCCGCTTTGAAGATGCGGTGAAAGTGGAAGCGGCTCATGCCGGCCTGTTCGGCCAGGGTGTTCAGGTCGGGCGGCTGTTCGGCCTCCAGCGCCCGGCAGGCGCGTTCGACGGCGGCGGCGTGCTGTTTGCTCAGGGGGGCGGCGTGGGTCATGTCTGGCTCCTGGGGCGCGCAGGTTCGCGCGCTTTCGGCAATGTTCTCAGGGACCGGCCGCCGCCGCACTCCGGTTTTTGCCCGGCGCGCGCCTCAGGCGGGCGCGTAGGCGTCCAGGAAGCGCCGCACCAGGTCGCCGGACACCGGGGTGGCGCGCACGTTGGCCGACAGGCCCGGCACGTCGAGGTTTTCGGCGGCGTAGCGGCGGCCGAAGCGCTCCAGGTGGGCGCGCACGAAATCCGGGCCGAATTCGGGATGGAACTGGGTCGAGAAAATATTGCGGCCGATGCGGATCATCTGGTGCGCGTCGAGGTCGGAACGCGCCAGCACGGCGGCGCCGGGCGGCGGCTGCAGCACGGTCTGCGCGTGCAGCATCTGGGCCGGGAAGGTGGGCGGCAGGCCGGCCAGCAGCTTGTCGCCGGCGGCCGCGGGCAGCAGTTCGACCGTCTGGGTGCCGACTTCGCGGCCGGCGGGGTTGTAGCCGACCTTGCCGCCCATGGCATGGGCCAGCAGCTGGTGGCCGTAGCAGATGCCGAACATGGGCAGGCCCGCGGCGGCGGCCTCGCGCAGCCAGGCGGCGGTGTCTTCGCTCCAGGGTTCCAGGTCGGTGACCATGGCCGGGGAGCCGGTGATCAGGGCGGCGCGGTATTGGTCCGGTGCGCGCGGACGCTGGCCCGCGTGCACCGCGACGACTTCGAGGTCGTCCGGCGCCAGGCCCGAGGCCCGCGCCAGTTGTTCGGCATAGCCGCCGAACTGGCTCTTGAGCGTGTCGTCCGGGTCTCCCGTGTGCAGGATGAGGACGGGACGGACGGGGGATGTTGCAGCGGTCATGGGGTATGTGCGTTGAAAATGCCGGGCGCCGCGACCGGGTCGGACGGGATGCCAGGGCACATCATAATCCAGGGCGATTGTCCGAGGCGCGGGCCGGGTGTCACCGCTGCGTCATGGAAATACGTACAATCCGCTGACCGACTCATCCTTTCAGGTAAAACTCAACTATGTGGATCTGGCTTGGGCTTGCCGCGCTGGCGCTCATCGGCGAACTGGCGACGGGAACGTTCTATCTGCTGCTGGTGGCGCTCGGCCTGGCCGCCGGCGGCATCGCCGCGTGGTTGCTGGCGGGCCTGGAATGGCAACTGGTCGCTTGCGGCGCGGTGCTGCTGCTGGGCCTGCTGGTCCTGCGCAAGACGCGCGTGCTAAAAAAACGCGAGGTCGATGCGGCCAGCAATGCCGACGTCAACCTGGACATCGGCCAGACGGTCAACGTCGAGGCGTGGGCCGACAACGGCACGGCACGCGTCTGGTACCGCGGCGCGCACTGGCAGGCCGAGCTGGCGGCCGGTCAGCCGGCCCATGGCGGCGAACACACGATTACCGAACTGCGCGGCACGCGCCTGGTCCTGACGCCCAAGGGCGGCGCGGCCGGCGCCCCGCGCTGACAAAAGGGGAAGCGGACTTCGCATTCCCCGCGCAGGACCCGGCCCGGTGGTACGCGGGCCGGCCGCAGCAGGCGCCCTGGCTCTCGCGGGCAGGCGCGTCACCGCATTCACCCAGAAGAGGCACTACACCATGATGGACACTTCCACTATCGTCCTGCTCGTCATCGTCGCGCTGGCGATCCTGATCGTCATCAAGGCGATCGCCATCGTTCCCCAGCAGCACGCCTGGGTGGTCGAGCGGCTGGGCAAGTTCGACCGCGTGCTGTCGCCGGGCGCCGGTTTCGTGATCCCGTTCATCGAGCGCGTGTCGTACAAGCATTCGCTCAAGGAAATCCCGCTGGACGTGCCGAGCCAGGTCTGCATCACGCGCGACAACACCCAGTTGCAGGTGGACGGCGTGCTGTATTTCCAGGTGACCGACCCGATGCGCGCGTCCTACGGTTCGTCCAACTACATCTCGGCCATCACGCAGCTGGCGCAGACCACGCTGCGTTCGGTGATCGGCAAGATGGAACTGGACCGCACCTTCGAGGAACGCGACGCCATCAACAGCACCATCGTGTCGTCGCTGGACGAGGCGGCGCTGAACTGGGGCGTGAAGGTGCTGCGCTACGAAATCAAGGACCTGACGCCGCCCAACGAGATCCTGCGCTCGATGCAGGCGCAGATCACCGCCGAACGCGAGAAGCGCGCGCTGATCGCGGCTTCGGAAGGCCGCCGCCAGGAACAGATCAACATCGCCACCGGCGAACGTGAAGCCGCCATCGCCCGCTCCGAAGGCGAGAAGCAGGCGCAGATCAACCAGGCCCAGGGCGAGGCCGCGGCGGTGCTGGCGATCGCCGAGGCCACCGCCAAGGCCATCACCCAGGTGGCCGACGCGGTGCGCCAGCCGGGCGGCATGGAAGCGGTCAACCTGAAGGTGGCCGAGCGCTACGTCGAGGCCTTCGGCAACGTGGCCAAGGAAGGCAACACGCTGATCCTGCCGGCCAACCTGTCGGATGTGGGCGGCATGATCGCCTCGGCCATGACCATCGTCAAATCCACCCGCAACAGCTGAACCGCGCGCCGCAAGGCGCACCGCCCATGATCGCTCCCGTGCATTTGCTGTCGATCGCAGTACTGACGGGAGTGCTGTCGCTTTGCGTGCTGGGGTCACTGGCGCGCAGCGGCATGGCTGGCATCCGCGAGACCATACGCGCCAACCTGCTCACGCTGTTGGCGTTTTTTCTGTTCGGGCTGCAGGCCACCGAGGCGCCGCGCTGGGCTTCGATCCTCCTGCCCAATATGCTGATCAGCCTGGCGTTGTGCGCCTATTACACGGGCGTGCGGCGCCTGCTGGGGCAACGGGTGCCGCGGCGCCTGATGGGCGTGGCATGCGCCGCGGCCTGGCTGGCGCTGGTGGGATACACCTACCTGGACAGCCAGGTGGCGCCGCGCATCGTCGCCATGTCGACGTTGCAGATGGGCTTCATGTTTGCCGTGGCGGTGGCGGTGGCGCGCGGCGTGCCGGCCAACCGCTCACGCTACAGCTATTACTTCGTCTGGTCGGTGGCGATGATCTCGGGCCTGACCTGCGCGTTGCGTTCGATACTGTTCGCGACGGGCGTGGCGCAGGCCGATTTCCTGTTGCAACCGACCACCTGGAACATCGTGTTCATGACGCTGGGCGTGCTGGCGATGCCATGCCTGACGCTGGGCACCATCATGATCATCCATGACCGCATGCTGGCCGATCGCGAGCACGAGGCCAGCACCGATTTCCTGACCGGACTGATGTCGCGCAAGGCCTGGTGGCTGCAGGCCGAACGCTATTGCGCCCAGGCGCTGCGTACGCGGCGGCCGCTGTCGCTGCTGTTGCTGGACATCGATCATTTCAAGCGCATCAACGACACCCACGGGCACGCCGCCGGCGACGCCGTGCTGCGCCATTTCGGCCTGCTGGCAACGGCCACGCTGCGCACCGGCGATCACCTGGGCCGGGTGGGGGGCGAGGAATTCAGCGTGCTGTTCGCCGACATGCGCAGCGACGCGGTGCTGGAGGTGGCGCAACGGCTGCTGGATTCGGTGCGGCGCACGCCCTGCGCCCACGGCGGCAGTACCATTGCGTATACCTTCAGTGCCGGGGTGGTGGACTGGTTGCCGGGCGAGAACCTGCAGGCATTCTTCGAGCGCGCCGACCGCATGCTGTACGCGGCCAAGCAGGCCGGACGCAATCGCGTGCTGGGGCCGGGCATGCACCAGGCCGAGCGCGCGCCGCTGCCGGTGGCCGCCTGACCTGGCGTCGCGCCCGGCGGGGCGGCGATACGGTTCAGCTGTCCTTGCGCGAGGCGCGCGTATCGTGCTTCATGATGCGTTCTTTCTCGCGCTGCCAGTCTTTCTCGCGCGCCGTGTCGCGCTTGTCGAACAGCTTCTTGCCGCGCCCGAGCGCGAAATCCAGCTTGATGCGGCCGTTCTTGTAGTGCAGGTTGAGCGGCACCAGCGTGTAGCCGCGCTGCTCGACCTTGCCGATCAGCTTGCTGATTTCCTCGGCCTTGAGCAGCAGCTTGCGCGTGCGCATGGCGTCGGGGTGGATGTGGGTGGAAGCGGTGGGCAGGGGGCTGACGTGCATGCCCAGCAGGAACAGTTCGCCATCGCGCACGATGACGTAGCTTTCCTTGAGCTGCACGCGGCCGTCGCGGATCGCCTTGACCTCCCAGCCCTGGAGAACCAGGCCGGCTTCGTAGCGGTCTTCGATGAAGTAGTCGTGCGTGGCCTTGCGGTTATCGATAATGCTCATCTTGTGGGGCCCAATATGCCCGTTTGTTCTTCGTTTGTGCCCGTTTGCGCCCCGGATGGCGCGGTGCCGGTAAAATCCTATCATTCTAGCCATTTGCGATAGTCGATGCACAAAGTACAGCGATCCGTCCTGGTGCCCTACAGCGCCGCCCAGATGTTCGACCTGGTGGCCGACGTGGAGAAGTACCCCGAGTTCATGCCGTGGTGCGGCGGCGCCGAGGTGCAGACGCGCGACGAGCACGGCATGCAGGCGTCCATCCTGATCAGCTTCGCGGGCATGAAGCAGCGCTTCACCACGCGCAACCGGCACGTCTACCCCAACCGCATCGACCTGGAACTGGTCGACGGGCCTTTTTCCAGCCTGGTGGGGCACTGGGAGTTCCAGCCGCTGGCCGAGGACGCCTGCAAGGTGCTGTTCACCATGGAATACGCGTTCTCCAACCGGGCGCTGGAAATGGTGGTGGGGCCGGTGTTCAACCGCATCGCCACCAGTTTCATCGATTCCTTCACCAAGCGCGCGCAGGCCAAGTATGGGGAATGAGGCGTGCGCGGACGGGCGGATCGCGGTGTCGGTCTGCTATGCCTTGCCAGCCCAGGTCTGGCTGCGCGAACTGCGCTTGCCGGCGGGCGCGACGGTGGCCGACGCCCTGCGCGAGAGCGGCTTTGCCCAGGCCTTCCCGGTGGTCCAGCCCTGGGAGCGGGGCGTGGGCGTGTTCGGCCGCGTGGTCGAGGCCGGCACGCCGCTGCGTGACGGCGACCGGGTCGAGATCTATCGCGGGCTGAGCTTCGATCCCAAGGAATCGCGGCGCCGCCGCGCCGAGCACCGCCGCGCCAGGACCGCCCGCAACGGGCGAGTGCGCCCGGCCGGGCTGCTGTAGCCGGCGCGACGGGGCGGCCGTGCCCGGCGGCGGCAGGTCGACGCCGCCACATTGTCATCAATAGGACAAATCGCGCCGGCGCTTCCGGCGTAAGATTTACTGCGCCGCACACTTACGTTTACGTCAACGTCATGTCAAAATGGCCTGGCTGGCGTTCACGAGACGGCAGCAACGCCAACAGACAATACCGATTACATCAGGAGACAGGCTGTGGACTTGGAACTGACCGACGAGCAGCGCGCGTTCGCGCAGGCCGCGCGCGACTATGCCGAAGGCGAACTGGCGCCGCACGCGGCGCACTGGGACGCCGAGGGCATCTTCCCCAAGGAGGCGTTCGCGCGCGCCGGCGAGATGGGCTTCTGCGCCATCTACGCCAGCGAGGACATCGGCGGCCTGGGGCTGCCGCGCCTGGACGCCACCCTGGTGTTCGAGGAAATGGCCGCCGTCGACCCGTCGACCACCGCGTTCCTGACGATCCACAACATGGCCACCTGGATGGTCGGCAAGTGGGGCCAGCCGGCCCTGCGCGAGGCCTGGGGGCCGCTGCTGGCCAGCGGCCAGAAGCTGGCCTCGTACTGCCTGACCGAACCGGGCGCCGGCTCCGACGCCGCCTCGCTGTTGACCCGGGCGCAGCGCCAGGGCGACCACTACGTGCTCAACGGCGCCAAGGCCTTCATCTCGGGCGGCGGCGACACCGACCTGCTGGTGGTGATGGCGCGCAGCGGCGGCGAGGGCGCGGGCGGCATCAGCGCCTTTGCCGTCCCGGCCGACAGCGAGGGCATCAGCTACGGCCGCAAGGAAGAGAAGATGGGCTGGAACAGCCAGTCCACCCGCCCGATCGTGTTCGAGAACGTGCGCGTGCCGGCCGGCAACCTGCTGGGTGAAGAAGGCGAGGGCTTCAAGATCGCCATGAAGGGCCTGGACGGCGGCCGCATCAACATCGGCACGTGCTCGGTCGGCGCGGCCCAGGGCGCGCTCGACGCGGCCCGCCGCTACATGGACGAGCGGCGCCAGTTCAATCGCCGCCTGGCGGAATTCCAGGCGCTGCAGTTCAAGCTGGCGGACATGGCCACCCACCTGGTGGCGGCGCGCCAGATGGTGCGGCTGGCGGCCTGCAAGCTGGATGCGGGCGCGCCCGACGCGGCCACCTATTGCGCCATGGCCAAGCGCTTTGCCACCGACATGGGTTTCCAGATCTGCCTGGACGCGCAGCAGATCCATGGCGGCTACGGGTACCTGCGGGACTATCCCTTGGAGCGTCTGGTGCGCGATACTCGCGTACATCAGATTCTGGAGGGGACCAACGAGATCATGCGCGTGATCATCGCCCGCCAATTGTTGGAAAAAGGAGCCGACATAAGATGAATGCACCGGTGCTGTTCGAAGAAAGGGCCGCCGCCAATGGAATGCGCTTCGGGATCGCGACGCTGAATTCGCCGCAGACCCTGAATGGCCTGTCGCTGGAGATGGTCGACCTGCTGGCCGAGCGCCTGGACGCCTGGGCGCGTGACCCGGGCCTGGCGCTGGTGGTGCTGCAGGGCGCCGGCGAAAAGGCCTTCTGCGCCGGCGGGGACTTGCACGGCCTGTACCGCAGCATGACCGAGAACGCCGGCAAGGGCGCCTGGGGCAATGCCTACGCGCGCCGCTTCTTCGAACACGAATACCGCCTGGACTACCGCATCCACAGCTACCCCAAGCCGGTGCTGTGCTGGGGCCATGGCATCGTCATGGGCGGCGGCATCGGCCTGATGATGGGCGCCAGCCACCGCGTGGTCAGCGAGACCTCGCGGCTGGCGATGCCGGAGGTCTCCATCGGCCTGTTCCCGGACGTGGGCGGCAGCTGGCTGCTGAACCGCATGCCGGGCCGCACTGGCGTGTTCCTGGCGCTGACGGGCGCGCAGATCAACACCGCCGACGCGTTCTTCGCCGGGCTGGCGGATTTCCGCCTGAACCACGAAGACTGGCCCAAGCTGCTGGCCTCGCTCGAAGAGCAACCCTGGGCCGGCCAGGCCAGCGGCGGCGCCGAGGACGCGATTCCACCGCGTTCGATCAACGACGGCCTGCTGCGCCGGGCCCTGACTGCGCTGGAGCCGCAGGCGCCGCTGGAAGGCGGCAACCTGCGCCAGCATTCGTTCCTGATCAACAGCCTGTGCAGCGGCAACCGCCTGGACGAGATCTACGAGGAACTGGCCGGCCTGAAGGACCACGCCGATCCGTGGCTGGCGCGCGCCGCCAGCACCATGCTGGCCGGCTCGCCCGGCTCGCTGCGGCTGTCGTTCGCGCTGCAGCAGCGCATGCGGCTGCGGTCGCTGGACGACGTGTTCCGCGCCGAATACATCGCCGCGCTGCATTGCACCGCGCATGGCGATTTCGCCGAGGGCATCCGCGCGCTGCTGATCGACAAGGACAAGAAGCCGCGCTGGAACCCCGCGGTGCTGGACATGGCCACCGAGGCCTGGGTGCAGAAGTTCTTCGATGAGCCCTGGCCCGAGGGCCAGCCGCATCCGCTGGACGACCTGGGCAAGGAAGGCCGCTGACGCCCGCCGCGAAGCGGGCCGGCATCGCGTCGCAACACTGATTTCATACCTACAGCAATAGCAACAGGAGACAGGACATTATGAGCAGTATCGCGTTTATCGGTTTGGGCAACATGGGCGCGCCCATGGCGTTGAATCTGGTCAAGGCCGGCCACAGCCTGGCGGTGTTCGACCTGGTGCCGGCGGCGGTCAAGGTGCTGACCGACGCGGGCGCCAAGTCGGCGGCCTCGGCCGCCGAGGCGGTCAAGGGCGCCGAGGTGGTGATCTCGATGCTGCCGGCCAGCAAGCACGTCGAAGGCCTGTACCTGGACCAGGACCTGCTGGGCAAGATCCCGTCCAGCGCGCTGGTGATCGAGTGCAGCACCATCGCGCCGGACTCGGCCCGCAAGGTGGCCCAGGCGGCCGAGGTGCGCGGTATCGCCATGATCGACGCGCCGGTCTCGGGCGGCACTGGCGGCGCCGCCGCCGGCACGCTGACCTTCATCGTCGGCGGCCAGGCCGCGGCGCTGGAGCGCGCCCGCCCGGTGCTGGAGAAGATGGGCAAGAACATCTTCCATGCCGGCCCCGCGGGCGCCGGCCAGGTCGCCAAGATCTGCAACAACATGCTGCTCGGCATCCTCATGGCCGGGACTTCCGAGGCGCTGGCGCTGGGCGTGGCCAACGGCCTCGATCCCAAGGTGCTGTCGGACATCATCGCCAAGAGCTCGGGCCGCAACTGGGCCACCGAGCTGTACAACCCGTGGCCCGGCGTGATGGAGCATGCTCCGGCCTCCAAGGGCTATGCCGGCGGCTTCGGCGTCGACCTGATGCTCAAGGACCTGGGCCTGGCGGCCGAGGCGGCGCTGTCGGCGCGCGCCTCGATCCCGCTGGGCGAGCTGGCGCGCAACCTGTATTCGCTGCACAGCGCGGGCGGCTCTGGCCGGCTGGATTTCTCCAGCATCGTCAACCTGGTCAAGCGCGACCAGGACTGACATGGCCACGCCCGCCACTTGCGCCGATCCGGCCGGGCGGGTCCAGGCGAGCTTCGAGCGGCAGAGCATCATGCGGCTGCTCGGCGCCAGCCTGGACGTGGTCGAGCCGGGCAGGGTGGACATCGTCCTGCCGTACCGCGCCGACCTGTGCCAGCAGAACGGCTTCCTGCATGCCGGCATCTCCACCACCATTGCCGATTCGGCCGGCGGCTACGCCGCCTTCAGCCTGTTCCAGCCGGGCGAGGACGTGCTGACCTCGGAATTCAAGATGAACTTCCTGGCGCCGGCCAAGGGCGAGCGCTACGTGGCCAGCGGCCGCGTCGTCAAGCCGGGCAAGCGCCTGTCGATCTGCCAGGTCGAAGTGCATGCCTACGAGGGCGAACAGGCCACGCTTTGCGTGATAGGCTTGCTCACCGCGGTGCGCGTGACGCCGCGTTGAGCCGCTTGCGGCGGGGGCCGCCGCAAGCCTTGTCGCACCTTGATCGGGTCTACGGCAATGCCTTCCAAAGAACACCATCGGATTTTCCGCAGCAACTGGCTGCGCGCCGCCGTGCTGGGCGCCAACGACGGCATCGTGTCCACCGCCAGCCTCATCACCGGCGTGGCGGCCGCCCAGGCCGCGCACGAGGTGGTGCTGACCTCGGGCCTGGCCGGCCTGGTGGCCGGCGCGCTGTCGATGGCGGCCGGTGAATACGTCTCGGTGCGGTCGCAATCGGACATCGAGGCCGCCGACCTGCGTATGGAGCAGCGTTCGCTCAAGCGCAATTCGGGCGAAGAGCTGGAGGAACTGATCGAGATCTATGTTGAACGCGGCCTGTCGCGCGACCTGGCGGAACAGGTGGCGCGGCAGTTGACGCGCCACGATGCGCTCGATGCCCACGCGCGCGATGAGCTCGGCATTTCGATGCACAACCGCGCGCGGCCGGTGCAGGCGGCGGTGGCGTCGGCGGCTTCCTTTGCCGGCGGCGCCGCGTTGCCGCTGGTGGTGGCCGCGCTGGTGCCGGGGGCGCCGCTGATCGGCTCGGTGATCGCCGCGTCGGTGGCCTGTCTGGCCTGTCTGGGGGCCCTGGCCGCCGGGGCCGGGGGAGCGCCCAAGGCGCCGGCGGCGCTGCGCGTGACCGTGCTGGGGGCGCTGGCGATGGCGGTGACCGCCGGCGTCGGCGCCCTGTTCGGCACCGTGGTCTGACGCCCGTTACGGCGTGATGGCGTAGGGCAGCGGCGCCGTGGCGATGCGCGGGCCGTCAACCGCGCCCAGCCGCAGGTCGCCTTCCGGCAGGGCGGCCAACGTGGTTTCGAACAGCACCGATACCGTGTCGTGCGCGCGGGAAGCGTCGACGATGCGGCCGGCGGGTTCGCCGGGCTGGGTGGCGTCGAACACGTCCTTGCCGGCCAGCTCGGCGCCTGGCAGGTCGGCGCCGGCAATGGTGCCGAAGGCCATGCGGCGCTTGACCGTGCCGCGGTAGTGGCTGCGCGCCACCACTTCCTGGCCCGGATAACAGCCCTTGGTGAAGCTGACGCCCTGGATCAGGTCCAGGTTGACCGTTTGCGGGATGAAGACATCCTGGGTGGCGGTGGTGATCCAGGGAATGCCGGCGGCCAGGTCGGCGGCGTGCCATTGGGCGGCCGGGGCCAGCCCGAGCACGGCGGCCAGCGGCGCGGCCGCCGCCAGCTGCGCGTCGGAGGCGATCCACCACCAGCGCAGCGCGGAGTCGGCCGAGGGGGCGGCGATCCAGGTGCCCGAGGGCAGCTCGGCGCGCTGCCACGGGGTGCGCGGCAGCGCGCCGGCGGCGGCTTCCAGCGCGGCCACCTGGGCCGGCGCGGCCTGCACGCCGGCGACGTGCAGGGCGGCCGGGGCCAACCTGGCCTTGGCGCGCAGCACGAACATGGACAGGCGCTTGACCAGGGCCGCGGCCAGGTCCTGGCGCACCAGGCCGTAGAGACGCGGCGCGTCTTCGGCCGGATCGGCGCCGCGCCACATGACCAGCGTGGCCAGCAGGCGGCCCTTGGCCGTGCAGTAGCCGGCCAGGCGGGCGGCGTCGGCCGGCAAGCCGGTGACGTCCTGCGTCAGCTGGCCGTGCAGGAAGGTCAGCGCGTCGGCGCCGCTGGCGCCGAAAACCGCGAAATCCTCCAGGGGGGCGCATTGGGCGCAACCTTCGGCGCGCGCCGGGATCGAAGCAAAGAAAGCATGCATGGCTGGGTAGGCCCGAGACTCGTCATCAAAGGCTTGATGATAGCTGTGTTCTCATTCCGGCAGGCCCATGCCCGCGACGGGCAAAGGGGCGCGTGACGCGCTCCGGCCCTTGTTTTGCAGCGACAGGGGCGCGCGATCCATTAAACTTCCCACACTTATGAAGAAGCGACTCCGTTTTTACGTCCTGTGGTCTTTCCTGCTCATCGTGCTGGCCGCCGCCGCGGCTGTCGGCGCGGCCTGGCACTGGATGCACCGACCCATTCCCCTGTCGGCCGACAGGATCGATTTCGTGGTGGACCCGGGCAGCAGCCCGCGCACGGTCGCGCGCGCGCTCAATGCGGCCGGCGTGCCGGTCTGGGAGCCGGGGTTCGTGTGGATGGCGCGCCTGTCGGAACAGGACAAGCTGCTCAAGGCGGGCGGCTACCAGGCCATCAACGGCGATACGCCGTGGCTGCTGCTGCAACGCATGGCGCGCGGCGACATGACCCAGCGCCAGATCACCTTCCTGGAGGGCTGGACCTTCCGCCAGATCCGCCAGGCGCTGCGCGAGAACCCGGACGTCAAGCAGACGCTGGGCGACATCAGCGACGAGGCGCTGATGGAACGCCTGGGTTCGGACATCAAGCATCCGGAAGGCCTGTTCTTTCCTGATACCTACGTCTTCACGCCGGGCAGCACCGATTACGACCTGCTGCGCCGCGCCTACCAGGAAGGCCAGCGCATCCTGGACGACACCTGGGCCAAGCGCCAGTCCGGCCTGCCGCTGTCCACGCCGTACGAGGCGCTGGTGCTGGCGTCCATCATCGAGAAGGAAACCGGCCATGGCCCGGACCGCCGCCGGGTCGCGGGCGTGTTCGCCAACCGCCTGAAGATCGGCATGCTGCTGCAGACCGACCCCACCGTCATCTACGGCATGGGCGATGCCTACCAGGGCCGCATCCGCAAGCGCGACCTGCAGACCGACACGCCCTGGAACACCTACACGCGTCCGGGCCTGCCGCCCACGCCGATCGCGGCCGCCGGCCGCGCGGCGCTGCTGGCCGCGGTGCAGCCCGAGCAGCACAAATTCCTGTTTTTCGTGTCGCGCGGCAATGGCACCAGCGAGTTCTCGGTGAACCTGTCCGAGCACAATCGCAACGTCTCCCGCTATATCCTGGGCCAGACCCCGGCGGCGCGGCCGGCCCCCGCCGGCAAGCCACCGGCCCCGGAACCCGCATCCACCCCCGCGCCGGACAGCGATCCGGCGCCAGCAGAAGGATAAGAGCAATGACCTCACGCGGACGTTTCATCACGCTGGAGGGAGTGGACGGCGCCGGCAAGAGCACCCACACCGAGTGGATCGCCGAGTTCCTGCGCGGCCAGGGCCTGGAGGTGGTGTCCACGCGCGAACCCGGCGGCACGCCGCTGGGCGAAAAGCTGCGCGCGCTGGTTCTGACCGACCCGATGGGCCTGGACACCGAAACATTGCTGATGTTCGCGGCCCGCTGCGAGCACTTGCACCAGGTCATCGAGCCGGCGCTGGCGCGCGGCGCGTGGGTGGTGTGCGACCGCTATACCGACGCCACCTACGCCTACCAGGGCGGCGGCCGCGGCCTGGGCGCCGAACGCGTGGCCGCGCTGGAAACCTGGATGCAGGCGGGCCGGCCCGACCGTACCTGGCTGTTCGACGTGCCGCTGGAGGTGGCGCGCGCGCGCCTGGCCGACGCCCGCGAGCCGGACCGCTTCGAGCGCGAAGGCGCCGCCTTCTTCGAACGCACCCGCGCGGCCTACCAGGCCCGCGCCGCGGCCGAGCCCGACCGCATCCGCGTGATCGATTCGACCCGCGCGATTGCCGCGATCCGCGCCGAACTCGAAGCCGGGCTGCGCGAACTGGTGGCGGTCCGGCCATGAGCGCGCCCCAGTTCCTGCCCTGGCAGATGGAGACGGCGCGCGCCTGGCTCGGCAACCGCGAGCGCTTCGCCCATGCCTGGCTGGTGCATGGCCTGGCCGGCATCGGCAAGCTCGATTTCGCGGTGGCCGCCGCCGCCAGCCTGCTGTGCGAGACGCCGCAGGACGGCCTGGCCTGCGGCCATTGCGCCGCCTGTGCCTGGTTCGCCAGCGGCAACCACCCCGACCTGCGCCGCATCCGGCCCGAGGCCGTGGCGGTCGAGGAGGGGGCCGACGCCGCCGAGGTCTCGGAAGACGCCGAACCCGCCGCCGGCGCGGCCAAGAAGGCGCCGTCCAAGGAAATCCGCATCGACCAGATCCGCTCGCTGGAATCCTGGTTCAACACCGCCACGCACCGGGGCGGCTGGCGCGTGGCGCTGCTGTATCCGGCGCACGCGCTGAACGTGGTGTCGGCCAATGCCCTGCTCAAGGTGCTGGAAGAGCCGCCGCCGCACACCGTGTTCCTGCTGGTGGCGGACGCGCCTGATCGCCTGCTGCCGACGCTGGTGTCGCGCTGCCGCCGCCTGCCGCTGCCGGCGCCCGATCCCGACACCGCGCTGCAATGGCTGCGCGACCAGAACGTGGAGCCGGCGCGCGAATGGCTGGCCGCCGCGGGCGGCGCGCCGCTGGCGGCGCTGCGCCTGGCGCAGCATGCGGAAACGGCCTGCCCGCCATGGCTGACGCAACTGGTCGGCCCCCTGGCCAAGGGCCAGACGCCGGACGTCGGCACCCTGGCCGAGGCCCTGGAAAAGGCCGCGCCCGCCGAGTGGATCGACGCCTTGCAGCGCCTGTACACCGATCTGATGCTGGCCGCCGCCGGGGCGCCGGTGCGTTATTTCCCGACGCTGGCGGCGGCCGTGGCCGAGGTGGCGGGGCGCATGAACACCGCGCGTGCCGCCGAAGCGGCGCGCTGGCTCACGCGCCAGCGCGCGCTGGCCACGCATCCCCTGAACGGCAAGCTTTTCGCCCATGCGACGCTGCAGCGCGTGGTGCTATCCTGTCAGGCATAACCCGTCGTGACGCCGCCGCCTGCCACCCCGCCCGGGTGGCCGCGGCGGCGTCGCGCCATCCCTGATCCAAGCCTCATGTACGTCGATTCACACTGCCATTTGAACTTTCCCGAGCTGGCGGCCGACCTGCCCGCGATCCTCGATCGCATGGCCGCCAACCAGGTGACCCACGCGCTGGTGGTCAGCGTCAACATGCCCGAATGGCCCGGCCTGATGTCGCTGGTCGAGCCGCAGCCCAACCTGTGGGCTTCGGTCGGGGTGCATCCCGACTACGAAGACACGCCCGATCCGGAGCCGGAGGAACTGGCGCGCCTGTCGGCGCATCCCAAGGTGGTGGCGATCGGCGAGACCGGGCTCGACTATTACCGCCTGTCCGAGCCGCTGGACTGGCAGCGCGAGCGTTTCCGCCGCCACATCCGCGCGGCGCGCGACACCGGGCTGCCGCTGATCGTGCATACGCGTTCCTCGGCCGAGGACACGGTGCGGATGCTGCGCGAGGAACGCGCGGCCGAGGTCGGCGGCGTGATGCACTGTTTCACCGAGACCTGGGAAGTGGCCCAGGCCGCGCTCGACCAGAATTTCCTCATCTCCCTGTCCGGCATCGTGACCTTCAAGAACGCCCACGTGGTGCACGAGGTCGCCGCCAAGGTGCCGCTGGACCGGCTGCTGATCGAGACCGATTCGCCGTACCTGGCGCCGGTGCCGTACCGGGGCAAGCTCAACGATCCGTCCAAGGTGATCCACGTGGCCGAGAAGATCGCCGAGCTCAAGGGTGTCAGCGTGGCCGAGGTGGCGCGGGCGTCAACCGATAATTTCTTTAATCTTTTCAGTAAGATAAAGAGATAATCTAAAGTCAAATATCTAAAGTAATTTATCAGGATGACCATGGCTGCCCGCAACGCGTTCTCCCGTCACCGCCTTGTTTCCCATTGCCGCGGCGCGCTGCTGGCGCTGTGTGTCGCCGTGGCGGCGCCGGCCGCCCAGGCGGCGGCCAATCCCTCGGACTGGTGGGTCTACGTTGCCAACGATTACCCCGACGAGATCAATGAACTGCTGGCCCGGGGCGCCGATCCCAACGTGCGCTACCGCAACGGCCAGCCGGCCCTGATGCGGGCGGTGGTGGATGGCGCCTGGAAGGTCTTCGACGCGCTGGCGGCCAATCCGCGCACCGACGTCAATGCCGAGAATCCGGCGGGCGAGACCCCGCTGATGTACCTGGCCATCGCCGGCCAGGTCGACCGCGCCCGCAGCCTGATGGCGCGCGGGGCCCAGGTCAATCGCCTGGGCTGGACGCCGCTGCACTACGCCGCGTCCAAGGGCCAGCTGGCGATGGCGCGGCTGTTGCTGGACAACAAGGCCATGGTGAACGCACCCGCGCCCAACGGCGAGACGCCGTTGATGATGGCGGCGCTGTCGGGCAACAGGGCAATGGTGGACCTGCTGTTGAAGGCAGGGGCCGACGTCACCACGCGCGACACCAAGGGCCAGGACGCGTCCGATTGGGCGACCACGGGCAAGTCCGCCAAGCTGGCCGCGGAATTGAAGACCCTGATCGCCCAGCAGGAGGACGCCAAACGGGCCCGCCGCGCCAGCACGCCGCCCGAACCCGAGGCGCCGGTGCCGGGAGCCGCGGACGGCGACGTCGCGGGCGCCGCGATGCCCGCTGCCACGGACGCAACGCCCGCCGCGCCGGCGCAGGCGTCCTCGCCAGCCCCCGCCGCGCAGGACGCCAGCCCGAAGTCCGCGCCCAGCGTCGGTGGCGTGTCGGGCGTGCGGTTGAACAACTACGACCAGCCTGCGGCGCCCTGAGCGCCTGCGGTCCCGCTTCCTTGCAAACCCGCCCGATGGCGGGTTTTTTCTTGGCCGTCCGGCCGGTGCGCGGGGAGGGCGCGAGGATCGACGGCCTCCCGCGCATGGCCCCGCGAGAACGGCTCAAGCCGTGCCGCGTCGGATTTTTCGCATCCTTTGTTCGGGGTTTTCCCTTGTTATTCTCAATGGGTGGGAAATGTTGGCCGTTTTTACACCATAAATTGATAATCTGGCGGCCATCAACATCTGGAGTGCTTTTCGATGGATCAGTCGGTAGGGGCGGGCGCGGACCGCGTGCTGTACGTGTTGGCCACGCTGGCCCGGCACGACGGCCCCCTGAGCATCGCCGCGCTGGCGGAAAAGACCGGCCTGGCCCAGAGCACCCTGTACCGCCAGGTGGCGCTGCTCAAGCGCTGGGGCTTCGTCGCCGAGCATGAGGGTGAATACGGCCCCGGCCCGCTGTGCGTGCAACTGGCCTGGGGCTTCGACCAGTCTTCGTTCCTGATCCACGAAGCGCAGCCGGACATGGCCGCCCTGGCGGCGGCGTCGGGCGAGACCATCGGCCTGCTGGTGGCCGTCAAGGACCAGGCGGTATGCCTGGACATGGTCGAAAGCCAGCACCCGCTGCGGTGCTCCTTCACCAAGGGCCGCGGCCTGCCGCTGGCGCGGGGCGCCTCGGCCAAGTCGCTGCTGGCGTTCATGCCGGCGGCACGGCTGCAGGCTGCGCTGGCCGTGCTGGCCAGGGAATCGGGCCTGGACCCGGCGCGCCTGGCCGACGAACTGGAGGCCATCCGCGCCCAGGGCTATGCCGTGACCGACAGCGAAGTCGACGCCGGCGTCTGGGGCGTGAGCGTGCCGATCTTCCAGCGCGCTAACCAGGCGGTGGCCTCCATCACGCTGATGGCGCCGTCCACCCGCGCCGCCCAGCGGCCGCAGGCCTTCATCGACCTGACCGTCGCCGCCGCCCGCCGCATCTCGGGCAAGTTGCAGGCGCACTGACCTATTTCGTACCCGGATTCCTCGTTGTCCCCGCCATTCCCGCCTCATCTCTAGACACCGCCACACCCGTTACGCCGCTCCGATCGCCGTATCCGCATCCACTTTTTCTTTCAGGATTCGCCATGACTACTCGCCGCACCCTGTTGACCGCCGCCCTGACCCTGGGCCTGGCCTGGAGCATGGGCACCGCCCACGCCCAGGAAACCATCCGCGCCGTGACCGACGCCACCTTCCCGCCCATGGAGTTCGTCAAGGACGGCAAGCGCACCGGCTTTGACATCGAATTGGTCGAGGCCCTGGCCGCCGCCATGGGCAAGAAGGTCGAATGGATCGACATCGACTTCAAGGGCCTGATTCCCGCCCTGCAGGCCGGCCGCGCCGACATCGCCGTGTCCGCCATCTACATCACGCCCGAGCGCAGCAAGGTGGTGGACTTCACCGACCCGTACTACGCCGGCGGTCTGGTGGTGCTGACCAAGAAGGACGGCCTGGTCAAGACCCTGAAGGACCTGGACGGCCGCAAGGTGTCGGTGCAGGTCGGCACCAAGTCGGTCAACTACCTGAAGGAACACTACCCGTCGGTGCAGCGCGTCGAGGTCGAGAAGAACCAGGAGATGTTCAACCTGGTGCAGATCGGCCGCGCCGATGCCGCCGTCACCGGCAAGCCGGCCGCCAAGCTGTTCGCCCAGAGCACCACCGACCTGACCGTGCTGGCCGACCAGATCACCACCGAGGACTACGGCATCGCCGTGCCCAAGAACAAGCCGGAACTGACGCGCGGCCTGAATGAGGCGCTGCAGAAGATCAAGGCCGATGGCAGCTACCAGGCCATCGTCAACAAGTGGTTCGAGGCGCCCGCGAAATGAACCTGGATTTTGCTCCCGTCTTCGCCGACTTCGACGCGCTGGTGCGCGGCGCGGTGGTCACCATCGAGGTGACCGCCGGTGCCTTGCTGCTGGGCTGTGTCATCGGCCTTCTGGTCGGCGTCGGCCGGCTCAACCCGCAGCGCAGCATCATCTACAACCTGTGCAGCGTCTACCTGCTGTTCTTTCGCGGCACGCCGCTGCTGGTGCAGCTGTTCATCTGGTTCTTCGGCCTGCCGCAGTTCGGCGTGACGCTGCCGGCGTTCGCCTGCGGCGTGCTGGGGCTGGGCATGTATTCCGGCGCCTATGTGTCGGAAATCGTGCGCGGCGCGATCCAGTCGGTCGACCGCGGCCAGACCGAGGCCGCCCGCTCGCTGGGCATGTCGTCGGGCCAGGCCATGCGCATCATCATCCTGCCGCAGGCGGTGGTGCGCATGATCCCGCCGCTGGGCAACGAGTTCATCGCGCTGATCAAGAATTCGGCGCTGGTGTCGCTGTTGACCATCCATGACCTGATGCACGAAGGGCAGAAGATCATCAGCGTGTCGTACCGCTCGCTGGAAACCTATCTGGTGGTGGCGCTGATCTACCTGGTCCTGACCACGGCCGCCATGTTGATACTGCGCAGGATCGAGCAACGCCTGCGCGCGGGGGGGATGGTGCAATGAACGCCGCGAATCCGAAAGAAATGATCCGCATCCGCGGCCTGCAGAAATCCTACGGCGACCACGCCGTGCTGCGCGGCATCGACTTCGATGTGCTGCCCTCGCAGGTGGTGGTGGTGATCGGCCCCAGCGGTTCGGGCAAAAGCACCTTGCTGCGTTGTTGCAACGGGCTGGAAGTGGCCCAGGGCGGCACCGTGGAGATCTGCGGCCAGACGTTGCAGAACGAAGGCGAGCTGTTGCCCGAGGCCGAACTGAACCGCCTGCGCATGCAGGTCGGCATGGTGTTCCAGGGCTTCAACCTGTTCCCGCACCTGTCGGTGCTGGACAACGTCACCGTCGGGCCGCGCAAGCTGCGCGGCATGGGGCGCGACGAGGCCAACGCGCTGGCCGAGGACCTGCTGCGCAAGGTTGGCCTGGCGCAGAAGATGTCGGCCATGCCGGCCAGCCTGTCGGGCGGCCAGAAGCAGCGCGTGGCGATCGCCCGCGCGCTGGCGATGCAGCCCAAGGTCATGCTGTTCGACGAACCGACCTCGGCGCTGGATCCGGAGCTGGTGGGCGAAGTGCTGCAGGTCATGAAGCTGCTGGCGCGCGAAGGCATGACCATGATGGTCGTGACCCACGAAATGGGCTTTGCCCGCGACGTGGCCGACGTGGTCGCGGTGATGGACGGCGGCGTGATCCTGGAGTCGGGCGCGCCCGAGGTCATCTTCAGCCAGCCGCGCGAGGCCCGCACCCGCGAATTCCTGCAGGCCGTGCTGAGCGCGGGGCAGGGGGCGGCATGACGGCGGCGCAATTCGACAAGAGCCTGTGGACCGCGCGCGACGACAGCGCCGAGCGCGGCGACACGCGCCGCCTGGCGCACATCGTCGAGCCGGCCGCGGGCCAGGCGCCGGCCGCGGGCGAGCCGGTGCTGCTGGGATTCGCCTGCGATGCGGGCGTGGCCCGCAACCAAGGTCGCGTCGGCGCGGCCGCCGGCCCGGCCGGCATCCGCAAGTACATGGCCGGCCTGCCGGCGCACGGCCTGACGCGCCTGCTGGACGCGGGCGACGTGGCCTGCGAGGGGGACCAGTTGGAGGACGCGCAGGAGCGCCTGGGCCTGGCGGTGGCCGACCTGCTGCGCCAGGGCGCCCGCCCGCTGGTGCTGGGCGGCGGCCACGAAATCGCCTGGGGCAGCTTCCAGGGCCTGGCGCGCTGGCTGGCCGACCGCGGCGACGACGGCCCGGTGCTGGTGCTGAACCTGGACGCGCATTTCGATCTGCGCACCGGCCGGCCGGGCAGTTCCGGCACGCCGTTCGACCAGATCGCGCATTACTGCGAGGCGCACGGGCTGGCGCTGCAATACGCCTGCCTGGGCGTGTCGCGGCTGGCCAATACGCCGGCGCTGTATGCGCGCGCGGCGGAAGTGGGCGCGGTGTGGGTGGAGGACCGCGACATGCAGGAACGCCACCTGGCGGCGCGCCTGGCCAATGTCGATGCCTTGCTGGCGCGGGCCCGCCACGTGTACCTGACCATCGACCTGGACGTGCTGCCGGCGGCGGTGATGCCGGGCGTGTCGGCGCCGGCGCCCTATGGCGTGCCGATGGCGGTGATCGAGGAGATCGTGCTGCGCGTCAAGGCCAGCGGCAAGCTGCGCCTGGCCGACATGGCCGAGTACAACCCGCGCTTCGACATCGACGGCCATGGCGCCCGCGCGGCGGCGCGCCTGGCTTGGCAACTGCTGTCCGCATGACACGGTGCGCGGCGCAACGTCCGCCGCGCATCCGGGCCCGCCGTCATGCCCGCCGGGGCGAGCGTGACGGCGGGCCTTTTTACGCCTGCGGCGCAACCAGCGGGATCGACATCTCGTGATGGAAGAGATTGTCGGGGTCGACGTTGCGCTTGGTGGCGATCAGCGCGGCGGTCTTGTTGCCGTAGTACAGGTCGAGCCATTGCGGGTCGACCTGGGTGTGGCTGGCGTCGGTGTACTTCATGTCGGTGTCGGGGTAGTTGATGTAGCACCCCTCGAACGGCGAGCCCGGCTGGTTGCTGGGCTTGCCGCCGTACTGCGCGAAGTACTCGTCGTACAGGTCGGCGATCCACTTGATGTGGAAGGCGTCCTGGGCCGGGTCGGTCCAGTACACCTGAAACTGCGACTTCAGCAGCGACGAGCGCTGGCATACGCTGGTCGGGTTGGCGGCTTCGTCGTTGCGGTTGATGCGGCCGCCGTACGAGTCGATCTGCACCAGCGCCTGGTTCAGGCGCGGGTCGTCCGAGCCGTTCAGGTACTCCCACATGGCCATGATTTCGACGTCGCTGAAATTGGCCTTGTGATACGCGGACTTGTACTTGCCGCGCTGGTTGCTGCCCGAGCCGTTGATGCTTTGCGTCAGCCACAGCCAGTCCATCTTCTGCGCATCGTTCACGGCGTGCGCCAGCAGGCGCGGGGCCGGTTCGGCCATGCGGTGCGACGGGCCGTGCCAGCTGGTGGCCAGGTTGACGCCGGGCGCCGCGCCGGCCGCCGCGTTCATGGTGGCGACGAAATCCAGGAACGGCTGGTCGCGCGCGCCGCCCACCTTGCCGTCCTTGCCCGTGTACTGGATGCTGAGCACCACGTCGCCGGTGGAACGGTGCTGCACCTTCAGCAAGGTGAACAGGCCGCCGTTGGCCTTGGCCGGATCGGGGCTGTTCCAGTCCGCGTCATGGTCGGCGAACCATTGCCAGTAGGCGCGCATGAAGCGGGCGAAGTTGGCGCGGCCGGCCGTGCCGGTGCCGAAGCTGGCCCAGGGATAGGACAGCGACAGCCAGTAGGCCTCCTGCGGCGCGACCGGCAGTTCGGCGTAGTAGTAGGTCAGGATGATGCCGAAGTTGCCGCCGCCGCCGCCGCGGCAGGCGATGAACAGGTCGCGGTCGGCGCCGGCGCTGTGCAGGTTGACATGCTTGGGCACCAGCTTGCGCGAACCCGGGCCCTGCGGCACCAGGATGTCCACGCCCGACAGCCAGTCCACCGTCAGGCCATGCAGGCGCGACAGCAGGCCGTAGCCGCCGCCGACGATGTGACCGCCCGAACCGACCGAATAGCACGAGCCGCCGGGCACGGTGCGGTTGGCGGTCTTGTACAGGTCCAGGTAGCCGTCCCAGTTCTGGTTGCCCGCCGCGGCCGCGAAACGGTAGCGGGCGGCGGGGTTCCAGGGCGAGGCAATGTCGCCGGCCTCGCGGTAGCGCAGGCCGGTCATCAGGCTCAGGTCGATGATGGCCAGCGGCTGGCCGTGGTCCTCGGGCAGTTTGTTGGCGACGAAACCTTCGTAGCAGTGGCCGCCGCTGCGCACCGTGATGCGGCAGCCCTGGGCCAGCGCGGCGTTGGCCGCGTCCAGCACGTCCTGCGGGGTCTTGCAGACATAGATGGCGTTGGCGCCCTGGCCCGTGGTGGGGAAGCGCAGGTTGAAACCCTTTTGCAGGGTTGCGTAACGCGGGTCATTGCTGTCAATCAGGGAAAAATCCGACATGCGCACCTCTATGGTTGATTTTCATAAGTGCAGGATGCAAGCGGGGGGCGCCCGCCGGCAACGCGGGATGACAAGCTTTGGAAGCCGCCGGTGCCGGGTACCGCTAAAACCGGGGCCGGTTGATTCTGATTCAACTGGATGACGCTTTCAAGCAAGGTGCGACAGGCGCCCCGGGCCGGACTGACACGCGAATGTGATGTGGCGTCGGGGCGCAAGCAAGAGGGGGAGGGGGGAGGCCGGGGCGCGGTACGCAGGGCCTTGCTGGCGCGGATGCCTGGGCTGGGGCCGGGCGAGTCGAGTGGGCGGAGCGGGCGCGCACGGGGTGGACGCTGCCGACGAGCGGGGCTAGGATAGGCGCAGCGTTTCGGCAGGCTCGGTGACGCTCACGGTCTTCATTTCCATATTGCGTCCCCAATTAATATTTTTCCATAAAATATGGGGACACAATAAGGATATGGATAAAATGGCGCAACTTTGTCAGGAGAGCATGTTCATGTCTCAAACTCCCACCCATGCCTTGCCGTCTTATCTGAATGCCGACGAACTCGGCCCCTGGGGTAATTACCTGCAACAAGTCGACCGGGTCACGCCGTACCTCGGTTCGCTGGCGCGCTGGGTCGAGACCCTGAAGCGTCCGAAGCGCTCGCTGATCGTCGATGTGCCGATCGAGCTGGACAATGGCAGCGTGGCCCACTTCGAGGGTTATCGCGTGCAGCACAACACCTCGCGCGGTCCGGGCAAGGGCGGCGTGCGTTTCCACCAGGACGTGACGCTGTCGGAAGTGATGGCGCTGGCCGCCTGGATGTCGGTCAAGAACGCCGCGGTCAACCTGCCGTACGGCGGCGCCAAGGGCGGCATCCGCGTCGATCCGCGCAAGCTGTCGCAGTCCGAGATCGAGCGCATGACGCGCCGCTACACCTCGGAAATCGGCGTCATCATCGGCCCGTCCAAGGACATTCCCGCCCCTGACGTGAACACCAACGCCCAGACCATGGCCTGGATGATGGACACGTACTCCATGAACGAAGGCTCGACCGCCACCGGCGTCGTGACCGGCAAGCCGATCGCGCTGGGCGGCAGCCTGGGCCGCGTCGAGGCCACCGGCCGCGGCGTGTTCGTGGTCGGCTGCGAAGCCGCGCGCGACCTGAACATCGACGTGTCCAAGGCGCGCGTGGTGGTGCAGGGCTTCGGCAACGTGGGTGGCACCGCCGCCCGCCTGTTCCATGAAGCCGGCGCCAAGGTCATCGCGGCGCAGGACCACACCGGCACGGTGCACAACGCCGCCGGCCTGGACGTCCACAAACTGCTGTCGCACGTGTCGCAGCATGGCGGCGTGGGCGGCTTCTCCGGCGGCCAGGCGATGGACAAGAACGAGTTCTGGACGCTCGAAACCGAATTCCTGATCCCGGCGGCCCTGGAAAGCCAGATCACCGCCGACAACGCCGCCAAGGTGCGCGCCAAGATCGTGGTGGAAGGCGCCAACGGCCCGACCACCCCGGAAGCGGACGACATCCTGTTCGAGCACGGCGTGTACGTGGTGCCGGACGTGCTGGCCAACGCCGGCGGCGTGACGGTGTCGTACTTCGAATGGGTGCAGGACTTCTCCAGCTTCTTCTGGAGCGAGGACGAAATCAACCAGCGCCTGGAACGCATCATGCGCGAGGCCTATGCCTCGATCGCGCTGGTGGCCAAGGAGCACAAGGTGACGCTGCGCACCGCCGCGTTCATCGTGGCTTGCACGCGCATCCTGCAGGCCCGCCAGGTGCGCGGACTGTACCCGTAAGTCCTTCTGGCGCCGGGCCCGGCCCGGCGCGCGGAGGAGCCAGAGGAAGACAGGAAAACCGCCCCGACTGAACTGACCCCCAGAAGTTGGACGGTCGGCTAAAGCCCGAAGGCCTGGACTCGGTATTGCACCGGGCTCAGGCCTTTTAGCTTGAGCTTGATGCGATCGTGATTGTAGTAACAAATGTATTGCCGGATACCGGTCTGCAACTGGTCGATGCTTTCGAAGCGGTTCAGGTGGAAGAACTCGGCCTTGAGCGTGCCGAAGAAGCTTTCCATGGCGGCATTGTCCAGGCAGTTTCCCTTGCGTGACATGCTTTGCGTCACCGATCTATCTGCCAGCATCCGCCTGTAGTTCTGCTGCTGGTACTGCCAGCCCTGATCGGAGTGCAGCACTGGACGCTCCGTCGGCAGCAGCCGCGCCAGCGCCTTCTTCAGCATGCTGCCCACGAGCTTGAACACCGGCCGGCGGCTGGTCTCGTAGGCCACGATCTCGCCGTTGTACAGGTCCATCACCGGCGACAGGTACAGCTTCTCGCCACGTACGTTGAACTCGGTCACATCGGTGACCCACTTTTGGTTCGGACGCGCCGCCTCGAAGTCGCGCGCCAACACGTTGGCCGCCACGTGGTGCGATTGGCCTCGGTAGGACCGGTACTTCTTGGCGCGCACCAGCGACTTCAAGCCTAGCGCCTGCATCAGCTTCTGCACGGTCTTGTGGTTCACTAGCTCGCCGGCCTGGCGCAAGACCGCCGTAATCCGGCGGTAGCCGTAGCGGCCCTTGTGACGGGCGTAGACCGCGCTGATGCGCTGCTTGAGCTCGGTGTACGGGTCCACGGCTCTGAACGACTTCAGGTGGTAATAAAACGTGCTGCGCGACAGCTTGGCTGCGCGTAGCAATAGCGCCAGCGGATGCTTGGGCCTTAATCCTTGGACCACTTGCGCTTTCCAACCAGCGCCCGGGTCTTCTCCGCTTCGATCAAGGCCTTCATTTTTTTTAGGTAATCGTTCTCCGCGCGCAGATACGCCAGTTCTTGCTCGAGTTCTTCCTTGGTCATGTCCTTGGACACCGGCTCTGGGGGGTACTTATGCGGCATGCTTGCTCCTGGGCGCTTGCGCGCCAGCGCCTCTATACCCCCAGCATCATACTGGGCGCGCCATTTCGTAATGTGCCCTGTATGACGAATCCCCAGCAACACCGCCGCCTGCGTGTCCGATAGACCTTCGCGCCGGATCTTGATCAGCACCGATTGTTTGAAGGCCGCACTGTACGAGCCAGATTGCCTGCGCAACCCATCAACGCCATGCGCTCGAAAGCTCTCGACCCACCGCCGAACCATGGAGTACGGCACATCGTGTCGGCGCCCCACCGATTTGAAGCCGCCTGTGCCTTGCAGGTATGCCTGCACCACCTTGATCTTGAATTGCTCTTCGTACTTCGCCATGCGAAAAACCCCCGAAGGTTGGATTGCGTCCAACTTTCGGGGGTCAGTTCAGACAGGGGCGGTTTCCATTTTGGGCCGCGGAGTTGGCGGGACGCGTTGCTTACGGCGGGATGGCGGCCACCGGCGCCGCCGGCCGGAGCGCGCTGGTCCTCACGACTTCGGCAGCAGTTCCGGCTTGAGGATGCCGCGCAGGTCCGAGTACGGAATGCTCAGTTCCGGTTCGCCATGCGAGTAGGGGGCGATCGAGTAGGCGTCGTACTTGACCACGATGCCGTCGCGCGTGAGCGCGAAGTTGTCGCTTTCCTGGAACGGCCACATCTTGTTGTAGGCGGCCGGGTCGCGCTTGGCGTCCGCATTGCCGGCCAGCCACTTGGCGTGCGCCTGGCGCAAGGCGGCGACGTATTCGGCGCGGCGCCCGGGGATCAGGGCCTCGTCCAGCGCCATGACGCGGCCGCGGCTGCGCTCCCAATTCAGGTACTGGGTGGCGGGAATGCCGTGCGCGGCGCCGGTCAGGAACTGCTCGGTGTGCAGCTCGATCGAGACGATGTCGCCCACGGTGTCCTTGACACTGGCCTTGAAGTAGGTGGCGTCGCGCGGGCGCGCGGTGGACCAGAAATACTGCGTGTATTCCGACAGCGTCTCGTACGGGCCGCGGCGATTGGCGTCGGTGCCCGTCATGTAGGCCAGCACGTGGTCGACCAGCGCGCTCAGTTTCGGGATGCCGGGAAAGGCCACGCTGTCGATCTCGATGCGCGGGCAGTCGCCCTTGCAGTCGGGCTTGTTGGACGCCCACTTGATGCGCTCGGTGGCCAGGTCGCCGATCTTCTCGGGCGTGGCCGTGCCGGCCGTTGGCGAGTCCAGGGTGATGTTGGCGGGGGGCGAACTGCCGCAGCCGGCCAGGGCCAGCAGGACGGCTCCCAGACCCGCGGCGGACAGGCCGCGCGGCTTGCGGGGAAGACGCATTGAACTACCTCCAGAAAACCCGGCCGCGCGCGCGGGCGCGACCGTCCGACTCAAACCCGCGGCGCCTCAGGGGACGACCGCGGTCCATTCGGGCGTGGAGAACTTTTCGGCGGCCTGGGCCTCGGCCTGGGCCAGCGTGGCCGCGCCCAATTGGCCCGGCGTCAGCCGGTGCAGGCTGGCGAAGGTGTCCACCATGCGCTGGATGATGACCTCGCGCGCCAGCCCGGTCTGGGTGCGCAGCGGGTCGACCCGCTTCTTGGCGCTGGTGGTGCCCTTGTCCGACAGTTTCTCGCGCCCGATGCGCAAGACTTCCACCATTTTATCGGCGTCGATGTCGTAGGACATGGTGACGTGGTGCAGCACTGCCCCTGCGCGGCGCGCCTGGGCCGCGCCGCCGATCTTGCCGATGTCCGAGGCGATGTCGTTGAGCGGCTGGTACCAGGCTTTGATGCCCAGCCCCTGCAGCGCTTGTAGTACCCACGCGTCCAGGAAGGCATAGCTTTCCTGGAAGCTCATGCCGTGCACCAGCGCCTGCGGCGCGCTGAGGGAATAGGTGATGCTGTTGCCCGGTTCGATGAACATGGCGCCGCCGCCGCTGACGCGGCGCACCACCTCGATGCCGTGGCGCCGGGCGCCTTCGGGATCGACTTCGTTCTTGAGCGATTGGAAGCGGCCGATCACGACCGCGGGCGCCGACCATTCCCAGATGCGCAGGGTGGGCGGGCGCGTGCCGGCGCCGACCTCATCGGTGATGACGGCGTCCAGCGCCATGTGCAGCGCGGGGCGCTGCGGGGCTTCGTGGATCAGTTGCCAGTCGTAGTCGTTCCAGTCGGTGCGCGTCATGCCAGCGCCCTCCGCAGCACCACCGCCACGGCCTCGGCCGAGAAACCGAACATTTCGGTGTCGGGCGGCAGCGCCGACTGCACCGCCAGCGCCAGTTCCAGTTCGCCGGCGTCGGCCGGCAGGCCGTTCAGGCCGCGGTTGATGGCTTCCAGCGCCTCGGGCGGTTCCAGGAAGAAATCACCGCTGATGCGGACGTCGGCCAGGCGGCCGTCGCGGACTTCCAGGTCCGCGACCACCAGCTTGCCGCCGGGGACTTTGTATTCGCCGTGCATGGGCGCTCCTTGTGTATCAGGCCTGGCGCCGGGGGCGGCGCTACAGGCTCAGTTTCATGCCGTCATGGCTGGCCACGAAACCCAGGCTTTCGTAGAAGCGGCGGGCGTCGGGCCGGGCGCGGTCGGTGGTCAGCTGCACCATGGCGCATCCCTGCGCGCGGCACTGCTCGATGGCCCACTCGAACATGGCGCGTCCCAGGCCCTGGCCGCGCGCCGACGAGGCGATGCGCACGCTTTCGATCTGTCCGCGCCACTGGCCCAGCCGCGACAGGCCGGGTATGAACGATAACTGCAAACAGCCGATCAGGCGCGCGTCGCGCTCGACCACCGCGAAGTACTGGTTCGGGTCCTGCTCGATGGCGGCAAAAGCCGCAGTGTAGCGGGGGTTGAGCGGAATCGAGGGATCTTCGCGCTTGGCGCCGAGTTCGTCGTCGGCCAGCATGGCCACGATCTCGGGCAGGTCGCCCACGCGCGCGCGGCGGAACCGCAGCGGGGAGTCGGTCATGGCGGCCTCCGCTCAGCGCACGTTCTGGGCGGTCTGGCCGAACAGGATGCGGCGCGATTCCTCGTCGCTGACCGACGGCGCGGTGTTGACCTTGTCGGCCAGCGCATAGGCGCGCTGCACGGCCGGGCGCGCGGCGATGGCGTCGAACCAGCGCTTCAGGTGCGGGAAGTCGTTCAGGTCCTGGCCCTGCTTGGCGTGCGGCACGATCCAGGGGTAGGACGCCATGTCGGCGATGGAGTAGTCGCCGGCGACGAATTCGCGGTCGGCCAGGCGCTTGTTCAGCACGCCGTAGAGGCGGTTGGTTTCCTTGACGTAGCGGTCGATGGCATAGGGGATGCGCTCGGGCGCGTAACCCGAGAAGTGGTGGTTCTGGCCGGCCATGGGGCCCAGGCCGCCCATCTGCCAGAACAGCCATTGCGAGACCTCGGCGCGGCCGCGCACGTCGGCGGGCAGGAAGCGGCCGGTTTTTTCGGCCAGGTACTGCAGGATGGCGCCGGACTCGAACAGCGACAGCGGCGCGCCGCCGTCGGCCGGCTGCTGGTCGACGATGGCGGGAATGCGGTTGTTGGGCGCGATGGCCAGGAATTCGGGCTTGAACTGGTCGCCCTTGCTGATGTTGACCGGGTGGATCTCGTACGGCAGTCCGGCTTCTTCCAGGAAAATCGTGATCTTGTGGCCGTTCGGGGTGGTCCAGTAATAGAGATCGATCATGGGGATTCCTCAGCGTCTTGGCGCCGCCGGCCACTGCCGGCGGATCGGAAGGCCCATGATAGCGGCGCCCCGGGCGCGCGGCCGAATACCCGGGGGCGCGGTGCGGGTTTGGCTCGTGCTTCAGGGTCAGGCCGCGCCGGGCCGCGCGCCGCCGCGCAGGCGCCACTGCCAGTTCAGGCTGACGCCGGCGGCCGCCAGGAAGATCATGGCCACGCCCAGCACCTGGGTGGCGTCCATGCGGTGGCCGTACACCACCAGGTCCAGCAGGATCGCCACGGCCGGGTAGATGAAGCTCAGGGCGGCGGTCGAGGTGGTGGGCAGCTTCTGGATCGCCGAGTACATCAGGATGTACATCAGGCAGGTGTGGACCAGGCCCAGCGCCACCAGGTAGCCCCATTGCAGCGGCGCGGCGGGCAGCGCCTGGAAGTCGGCCATCGGCAGCAGCATGACCGCGCCCAGTGTCACCTGCACCAGCGCCAGCACCTGCGGCGGGATGCCCTTCAGGCGCTTGACGATGACGGCGGTGATGCCATAGAGCGCCGCCGCGCCCAGCCCCAGCAGCAGGCCCGACAGGTAGGCGTCGCCGCCGCTGTGGTCGGTGAGCTTGAGCACCAGCAGCAGGCCGGCGAAGGCGATCACCGACCACGCCAGCTTGCCGCGGGTGGGGCGTTCGCCCAGGAACAGCGCGCCCAGGCCGATCAGGAAGAAGGGCTGCACGTTGTAGACCGCGGTGGCCAGCGAGATCGAGGCCAGGCGGTAGGCCGAGAACAGCAGCACCCAGTTCAGCACCAGCGCGGCGCCGGCGGCCAGCGCCAGCGCCAGGGTGCGGGCCGTGAACAGGCCGGGCTTGAGCAGGCCACGGGCCCAGCAGTACAGGAACAGCGACAGGGCGCCGAAGACGCAGCGGAAGAACACCACGTTCCAGGCGCTCTGGCCGGATTCCAGGACGAACACGCCCAGGGTGCCGGACAGGGTCATGGCGGCGGCCATCTGGGCCAGGCCAACGCGATCGGATGAGGGGGACATGGAAGGCTCCTGCGGGCCGTTCGGCCCTTGATTCGATGGAGAAATTATCCCAGGCCGATCGGGCTGGTTATATGATGTTGCTGCGGCAGTTTTGCCTTTCAACCTTCGTTCGGGTGGAATTTATGCAGAATGACCTAAAAATTGAAAACCCGGTTCTCGATGGCATCGACCGCCGCCTGGTGGAGATGCTGACGGCCAATGCGCGCACCACCACCGCCGACCTGGCGCGCCAGGTCGGCATGTCCGCGCCGAGCGTGGCCGACCGCCTGCGGCGGCTGGAGGAATCGGGCGTGATCCGCGCCTACACGCTGGACGTGGATCCGGTGGCGCTGGGCTATACGCTCGAAGCGATCGTGCGCATCCGGCCGTTGCCCGGGCAGTTGCGGCGGGTCGAAGGACTGATCCAGGAGATTCCGGAATTCGTGGCGTGCGACAAGGTCACGGGCGATGACTGCTTCTTCGCGCGCATGGTGCTGCGTTCGATCTCGCACCTGGACGGCATCCTGGAACGCGTGACCGAATTCGCCGAAACCAACACCGCCATCGTCAAGGCGCACACGGTGCGCGGCCGCCTGCCGCCGCTGCGTTGAGCGGCGCGGCGGGATGCGTGCCGGGTTAGGGGAGCAGGGCGGCGGGCGTGACGCTTCAGTGGCCGGCCCCGGACCCGGGATGGCCGGGCGGACGGCAGCCGGCCTCAGGGTGAATCAGGCGGCGGGGACCGCCAGGGCGCGAACGATGTCGTCCTTCAGCCCGGCCGGCGTGTCGGTGGGGGCGTAGCGCTTGATCACCTGGCCGTCGCGGCCCACCAGGAACTTGGTGAAGTTCCACTTGATGCCCTCGGTGCCGAAGACGCCGGGCTTCTCGCCCTTGAGCCAGCGGTACAGCGGGTCGGCGTTGGCGCCGTTGACGTCGATCTTGGCGAACAGCGGGAAGGTGATGTCGTACTGCGTGGTGCAGAAGTCGAGGATCTCGGCCTCGTTGCCGGGTTCCTGGCGGCCGAACTGGTCGCACGGGAAGCCCAGCACCGTCAGGCCGTCATCGCGCAAGGCGCGGTACAGCTCTTCCAGGCCCGAATACTGCGGTGTGAAGCCGCATTTCGAGGCCACGTTCACCACCAGCAGGACCCGGCCGCGGTAGGCGGCCAGCGGCTGGTCGGCGCCGTGGATGTCGCGGGCCGAAAAATCGTAGATCGTGCTCATGCGGGCTCCCAGGGGTCAGGCGTCGGAACGGGACGAAGCCAGCGCGCCGGCCGGCGGCGTCTGCGTCATCCCGGCGTGGCGCCCATAGTAGCGCGTGCCCCACAGGGTCAGCAGCAACACCGCCGCGGTGATGGCCGCCGACATCCACGGCAGATCGGTCAGCGGCAGGCCGTGGCCCAGCGCCAGGCTGCCCAGCCAGGCGCCGCCGGCGTTGCCCAGGTTGAAGGCGCCCTGGTTCAGCGTCGAGGCCAGGTTGGGGGCCTCGGCCGCCTGGTCCACGATCAGCGTCTGCAGCAGCGGCACCACGGCAAAGCCGAGCGTGCCCCAGATGAAGGTCATCACCAGCATCGGCGCCAGCGCGTGGATGGCCTGGCTGAGCGCCAGGAACACCAGCAGCAGGCCCAGGAAGATGCGGCGCAGCGACACTTCCAGGTTGCGGTCGCCCAGCTTGCCGCCGAGCGTGCTGCCCACCGTGAGCGCGACGCCGAACAGCAGCAGCACGCCGGTCACGCCGCGTTCGGACACGCCGGTGATGTCGCGCAGGATCGGCGCGATGTAGGTCAGCACGCAGAACAGCGCGGCCGAGGCCAGCACGCTGGCCAGCAGCGGCCACAGCACGCGCACGTCGCGCAGCACGCGGAATTCGCGCAGGATGTTGCCGGGTTGCATCGGGATGCGGCCGGGCAGCCAGGCCGCCAGCGCCGCCACCGCGGCCAGGCCGATGGCGCTGACTACCCAGAAGGTCGAGCGCCAGCCCGCCACCTGGCCCAGCGCGGTGCCCAGCGGCACGCCCAGCACGTTGGCCAGCGTCAGGCCGGTGAACATCAGCGCGATGGCGCTGGAGCGCTGGTGGCGCGGCACCAGGTCGGCCGCCACCACCGCGCCGATGCCGAAGAAGGCGCCATGGCAGAAGGCGGTGAAGACGCGCGCGGCCATCAGCGTGCCGTAGCCCGGCGCCAGCGCACAGAGCAGGTTGCCCAGCACGAAGGTGCTGGCCAGGCCGATCAGCGTGGCCTTGCGCGGCAGCCGAGCGGTAATGATGGCCATGATGGGCGCGCCGATCACGACGCCCATGGCGTAGCCGGTGATCAGCAGGCCGGCGATGTCGATGCTGACGTCGAGGTCGGCGGCGACGTTGGGCAACAGCCCCATGATGACGAATTCGCTGGTGCCGATGCCGAAGGCGGCGGCGGCCAGCGCGATGAGATGCAGGGGCATGTAAAACCGGCGACAGGGCCGGGCGTTCGGGGCCGCGGCGACAGGGAAGGGAGCGCGAATTTTAGAGCAGCCGCGCGCGCGCCGCCGCAAATCCCTGTCGGCGTTACGGGTATGCCCGTGTTGCGATGCTATCCCCGCGCGGCGCGGGGCTATTGCCGTCGCGGCGTGGGCCGCGGCCTATCATGTGCCATCGCAGTCAGCGCAAGCGGCGCAAAGGAGGCCGGCCATGCGGGAAATGATCGATCGTCTGGAAACCATGTTGGCCAAGGGCACCGACAACATGTTGTTGCGATTCTCGCTGGGCAAGGCCTACGCCGAACAGGAGTGCTTTGGCGATGCCGAAACGCACTTGCGTGCCTCGCTCGCCTTCGATCCCGCCTATTCGGTGGCCTGGAAGTGGCTGGGCAAGGCCTGCCTGGGGCGGGGCGACAAGGCCGGCGCGCGCGAGGCCTGGGAGGCCGGCCTGAAGGCCGCGCAGGCGCGCGGCGACAAGCAGGTGGAAAAGGAACTGCTGGTGTTCATGAAGCGCCTGGACAAGGACGCGGCCGTCGCCCCATGACACGCCGGTCGGCCCGGCCCGGCCCGGCGCCGCTCAGGCGTCGGCCGCGGCGTCGACCAGCCATTGCTTCAAGGCCGCCAGCGCCGGCGCCGCGCCCGCCGGCGTGGCGCGCGATTCGATCAGCCCGTAGCTGGAGCCGTCGGGCGTGAAATCCAGCGGCGCCACCAGGCGGCCGCTGCGCAGGTCGTCCAGCGCCAGGATGCGCGGACTGAGCGCCACCCCGAGGCCGGCGGCGGCCGCTTCCACCATCAGGAAATGATGATCCAGGCTGCGCGTGGCGCGCGGGGCGGGCCGCCCTGGCGCCTGGTCCAGCCAGTCGTCCCAGGCGCGCGGCCGGGTGCGCGAGGACAGCGCCACGTAGTCGCCGGCCTGGAATGCGGGCAACAGCGACGGGGCCATGACCGGACCCATGTTTTCCGCCATCAGCGGCGTGACGATCCAGTCGGGATGCACCGGGAAGTCCAGGCGCCGCAGCGCCAGCGTGGCCTGGTCGCGGGCGAAGTCCAGCGGGCCGCCGCCGACCGACAGGTGCAGTTCGATCTGCGGATGCCGGTCCTGGAATGCCGACAGCCGCGGGATCAGCCAGCGCATGGCCACCGAGCGCTCGCAGGACAGCACCAGCGGCCGCCGCGTATCGCGCGCCTGCAGGGTGTCGATGGTGTCCTGGATCAGCGCCAGCGCGCGCTGCATGGTCGAGGCCAGCAACTGGCCGCCCGCGGTGACGCGCAAGCCGCGGCCGGCGGGTTCCACCAGGGCCAGCCCGAGGTCGTCGGCCAGCTTGGCCACGCGCCGGCTGATCGCGCCGTGGGTCAGCGCCAGTTCGTCGGCGGCCGCGCGCACCGAGCCCAGGCGGGCGACCGCCTCGAAGGCGCGCAGGTCGTTCAGGGAGGGGCGGCGGGTCGGCTTCATTGGTGATTTTTAATCACGAATAATCGTCAGAAATGTTCGATTTTCCTGGTGGGTGAGATGCATTTTAATCACCAATATGAACTCACCGGAAAACCCTCGCCAGGCGATCGGCATCCTGGCGGATGACCTCACCAGCGCCGCCGATGGCGCCGCGCCATTCCTGCGCGGTTTCGGCGCGGTGCGGGTGCATCGCGGCGTGCCGGGCGACCAGACGCACGCCGTGTTGTCCATCGACACCGGCAGCCGCGCCTGTCCCGAAGCGCAAGCCGGCCGCCTCGTGGCGCAGGCCACCCGGGCGCTGGCGGCGCGCGGCATCCTGTACAAGACCATGGATTCGACGCTCAGGGGCCACGTCCGGACGGAACTGGCGGCGGCCATGCGCGCCAGCGGCCGGCGGCTGCTGGTGGTGGCGCCGGCCTTTGCCGAGGCGGGGCGGGTGACGCGCGGGGGAATCCAGTACGTGCATGGCGTGCCGGTGGATGCCAGCCCCTACGGCGCCGATCCGGTGCATCCGGCGCGCAGCGCGCGCCTGCTCGACCTGATCGACCCGGACATCGGGCCTGCCTGCGTCATCCCCGAGGACGCCAGCGCGATGCAACTGCGCGCGGCGATCGCCACCGCGCGCGTGCTGGTGCTGGACGCCGCTACGCAACAGGCGCTGGATGCGCGGGTGGCACAGCTTTGGGGGCAGGGGTGTTCATGCCTTTGGGCCGGATCGCCCGGCCTGGCGCGGGCATTGGCGGCGCAAAGCGCGGAGGCGCCCATCACCGCCGCCGCCACGGCCCGCCGCGCGACGCGCGTGCTGGTCGTGGTCGGCAGCGCCAACCCGGCCAGCCGCCCGCAGTGCGAGGCCCTGCGGGCGGCCGGCGCGCGCCTGGCGACCCGGGCCGACGAGATCGCGGACGAGGACACGCTGGCCTGCCTGCGCGCACCGCGTTCGCCGCAAGCCGAACCGGCGGCGGTCCTGGCGGCGCTGGTGGCGCAGGCCGGGCGCGCCATGGCGCGGCATCGCTTTGATGGCCTGATCGCAACCGGCGGCGACACGCTGGCCGCGCTGCTCGAGGCGCTGGCCATCGACACCCTTACCTTGACCTGTGAACTGGCGCCCGGCTTTCCCGCCGGGACCGCCGTGTGCGCCGGCCAGCCGTTGTCGATCGCCATGAAGGCGGGCGGCTTTGGCGGGCCCGGCGCATTGCGCGATGCCGCCTGGAGACTGCTGTGCCGATGAACCCTGTGACCGCGCGCGCCGGCCTGCCCGCGCCCGCCTTGCCCTTGGCCATCACCATGGGTGATCCCGCCGGCATCGGGCCGGAAATCGTCGCCAGGACCCTGCTGCGGGCACGCTACGCGCAATGCTGCGTCGTCGTCGGCGATGCCGGCGTGATGGCGCGCGCGCTGGCGCCGCTGGGCGCGGCCGCCCGCCTGCGGGTGGTGGAAGACGTGGCCGGGATCCGGGCCGGATGGGAGGCCGGCGAGATCCGCCTGTTGCCATCGTCGCGCATGCCGGCGCCGCCGCCATTCGGGCGGATCGACGCGGCCGCCGGCCAGGCGGCATACCAGGCCATCTGCCTGGCCATCGACCTGGCGCGCCAGGGCCGGGTGGCGGGCATGGTCACGGCGCCCGTGCACAAGGAAGCGCTGGCCGCGGCCGGCGTGCCGTACCCCGGCCACACCGAGATCCTGGCCGAACGCGGCGGCGCCGCGCGCGTGGCGATGATGCTGGCCAATGGGGCCATCGCCACGGTGCTGGTCACCATCCATTGCTCGCTGCGCCAGGCCATCGAGCGCGCCGATTTCGACGCGCAACTGTCGGCGATCCGGCTGGCGCACCAGGGCGGCCGCGCGCTGGGCGCCGCCGCGCCGCGGGTGGCGGTGGCCGGGCTGAACCCGCATGCCGGCGAAGGCGGCCTGTTCGGCGACGAGGAACAACGCATTATCGCCCCGGCCATTGCCGCCGCGCGCCGGGAAGGCATCGATGCCAGCGGCCCGTGGCCGGGCGACACGGTCTTCATGCAGGCGCGCCAGGGCCGTTTCGACGTGGTGGTGGCGCAGTACCACGACCAGGGCCTGATCCCGGTCAAGTACCTGGGCCTGGAACAGGGCGTGAACATCACGCTCGGCCTGCCCTTTGTCCGCACCAGTCCCGACCACGGCACGGCGTTCGACATCGCCGGCCAGGGCATCGCCGATCCCGCCAGCCTGCAGACCGCCATCGACCATGCCTTGCGGCTGGCCGCCAACCCGCCGGACGCCGCCGCGTCCGGCCACCGCGCGTAAGCGCCCCGACCTATGATCGAACCCATTGCCCCTGGCGCGACCCGCATGCCCGCCGACTTCATCTTCATGCTGACCCGCAACGACCGCACCATCGACGCGGCCGATGCCTGCCTGGACATCGCGCTGGCCAGCGGCGTGCGCCACCTCGGCTTCAAGGACATCGGCCAGCCGCTGGCCGTGCTGGGACGCCTGCGGCGCGCCATCCACGCGGCGGGCGCGCGGTGCTATCTGGAGGTGGTCTCGCAGGACCGCGAGAGCGAACTGGCGTCGGTGCGCGCCGCGCTGGACCTCGACGTGGACTGCCTGTTGGGCGGCACGCATGTGGATGACGCGCTGGCGCTGCTGGCCGGCTCGCGCATCCGCTATTACCCGTTTCCGGGACGCGTCCATGGCCATCCCAGCATCCTGGGCGGCACACGCGGGCAGATCGCGCACAGCGCGCGGCAACTGGCCGCCAAGCCCGGCGTGCACGGCCTGGATCTGCTGGCCTACCGTGCCGATGTCGACGTGCCGGCGCTGATGCGGGAAGTGTGCGGCGTGGCGCGGCCGGTGATCGTGGCGGGCTCGCTCGATACGCCGGCCCGCATCCAGGCGGCCTGCCGCGCGGGAGCGGCCGGTTTCACGGTCGGCACGGCCGCGCTGGACGGCCGCTTTGCCGCCGCGCAGGCGGGCCTGGCGGGCCAGCTTGCGGCGATCCAGGCCGCCGCCGCGGCGGCCTGAAGCCGCGCGCCGCGCGTCACTGGGCGCGCCGTTCCAGCAACGGCTGCGCCGGCCGCGACGCGGGCAGCAACGCCGCCGCCGCCGCCGGCGCCGCGGCGCGCTTGGGCAGCACGGTCTGCGCGCCGGCAATGCGGAACACCTCGATGGCGTGGCGCAGCTGCGCGCCGCGCGTGCGCAGGTTGTCCACCGCCCGGCTGGCCTGTTCCACGCGTGCCGCGTTGCTCTGCGCGGCGCTGTCGGTTTCCGAGATGGTGCGGCTGACGTTGTCGATGCCGGTGTGCTGCTCGTTGGAGGTGGCCGCGATCTCGTTGACGATCTGGGTCACCTGCTGCACCGAACCGACGATGTCGAGCATGGCCTCGCCGGCGCGCTCGACGTGGCGCACGCCGTCCTCGACCTTGTGATTGGAGGCCTCGATCAGCTCCTTGATCTCGCGCGCGGCGGTGGCGCTTTTCTGCGCCAGGCTGCGCACCTCGGCGGCCACCACCGCGAAGCCCTTGCCGGCCTCGCCGGCGCGGGCCGCCTCGACCGCGGCATTGAGCGCCAGGATGTTGGTCTGGAAGGCGATGCCGTCGATGATGCCGACGATCTCGCTGATGCGCGCGGTGCTCTGCACGATGCCCTGCATCGCCCGCACCGCGTCGTCGACCACCTGGCCGCCGCGCCGGGCCACGTCCGAGGCCTGGTTGGCCATCTGGTCGGCCCCGTGCGCGTTGGTGGCGGTCTGCTTCACGGTCGAGGCCAACTGCTCCATGCTGGCCGCGGCTTCCTCCAGCGAGGCCGCCTGGCGTTGCGTATGGGCCGACAGGTCCGCATTGCCGTCGGCGATCTCGGCGGCCGAGGTGAGCGCGCTCTCGATGCCGTTGTGCACGTCGCGCGTGATGCTCACCAGGCTCTTGCGCATTACTTCCAGCGAGAACTTCAGCGCGCCGATCTCGTCGCGGATGCTGGCCGGCGGCAAGGGCGTGCTGAGATTGCCGGCGGCGATCTGGCGCGTGAAATCGGTGGCGGTGACCAGCAGCCCGGAAATCGAGCGGGCAAAGCCCCAGCCCGAAGCGAAGATCAGGATCACGCCGGTCGCCAGCATGGCCGCCGCCAGGGCGATTTCCTCGGTGCTCATGCGGTCCAGCATGCCATACAGCGCCACGCCGGCCGCGCCCAGGAACAGTGTGCTGGCCAGCACGGCCCAGGCCAGCATGCGCGAGCGCACGCCGGTCAGGCGCCACAGCTTCAGGCATGCCAGCACGCCGCGCAGGCCGGTCGGCTTGACCTGGCCGCGGCTGAGGCGGAAGCCGCGCGCGCTGCCGCCGCGCAGGCTGCGGTAGGCGGCGTCGGCGGCCTCGATCTGCGCGCGGGTCGGCTTGACCCGCACCGAGGCATAACAGACCGTCTCGCCGCGTTCGATGATGGGCGTGACGTTGGCCAGCACCCAGTAGTAGCCGCCGTCCTTGCGGCGGTTCTTGACCACGCCGGTCCAGGATTCGCCGCGCTGGATGGTGCGCCACAGGTCCTCGAAGGCCGCTTCGGGCATGTCGGGATGGCGCACGATGTTGTGGGCCGCGCCCACCAGTTCTTCGCGCGCGAAGCCGCTGACTTCCACGAACGCCGGGTTGGCGTAGATGATGCGGCCGCGGGCGTCGGTGCGCGATATCAGGTACTGCTCGTCGTGTAGCGTGTATTCCTTGTCGTAGACCGGCTGGTTATTGCGCATGCGTCATTCGTCCTGTGATGGGCGGGGCGTGTTGCTGCCGGATCATCGGGGACGGACGATATCGCTGGGTTGATCTACATCAAAACATTCTGAAACTATACGAAACGTAAATGAGCGCACGCCGGGGCGGCCATGATGTGATTGACGATTTTGGCCGCCGCTCAGGCCTTGGGCAGGTTGCCGAAGGCCTCCAGCGCGCGCAGCCGGCTTTGGGGCAGGTCGACGATCGGCGCGGGATAGCCGGCCGCCGCGCGCTCCATCGGGCTGGGATCGTGGATGGCGTTGTCGTCCAGGTGCGCCAGCTCGGGCAGCCATTCGCGCAGGAATACGCCGCGCGGGTCGAACTTGCGCGATTGCGACAGCGGGTTGAAGACGCGGAAGTAGGGCACCGAATCGGCGCCGGTCGAGGCGCTCCATTGCCAGCCGCCGTTGTTGGCCGCCAGGTCGCCGTCGACCAGGTGCGCCATGAACCACGCTTCGCCCAGGCGCCAGTCGATCAACAGGTTCTTGGTGAGGAACATGGCCGTCACCATGCGCAGCCGATTGTGCATCCAGCCCAGCGCCAGCAACTGGCGCATGGCGGCGTCGACGATCGGCAGGCCGGTGCGGCCCTGCTGCCAGGCGCGCAGGTCGTCGGGCGCGTCGCGCCACGGCACGGCCGCGGTTTCCGGCTTCATGGGCTGGTGCATCGACAGCGCTGGACACGCCGCCAGCAGGTGCTGGTAGAACTCGCGCCACAGCAGTTCGTTGATCCAGGTGGCCGCGCCCGCCTTGCCGCTTTCGAGTTCGCCCTGGTTGGCGGCCAGCGCGGCGCGCAGCGCCTGGCCCGCCGACAGCACGCCGGCCGCCAGATAGGGCGACAGGCAACTGGTGGCCGGCAGGCTGGGGAAGTCGCGCTCGTCGCGATAGGCGTCGATGACGCCGTCGGCAAAGGCGTCCAGGCGCGCGCCCGCCGCGCTCTCGCCGGCAGGCCACAGCGCGCGGATGGCGTCGCTGGCGGGCGCATAGCCTTCGAAGGTCTCGGGCAGCGGGTCGGCGGCCCAGGCCGGGGCCGCCTGCGGCCGGGGCGCCGGCAGCGCGCGCGGCGGCGCGCTGCGCAGGCGTTCGCGGCAGGCGCGCGCATAGGGGGTGTAGACGCGGTAGCAATCGCCCTTGCCGGTGACCACGGTGCCGGGACGCAGCAGCGATGCGCCATGGTGCAGGGTCCAGTCGATGCCGGCCTCGGCCAGGCGGCAGGCCACCGCGTCGTCGCGGCGCCGTTCGTTCACGGCCCATTCGGTGTTGGCGTGGACCGCCGTGATCCCGTGTTCGCGGCAGAACCGCGGCAGCGCATCGGGCACCTGGTCCCAGGTGTCCACGGTCAGCAGCTTCAGGGGAATGCCGAGCCGGGCCAGGTCGCGCGACAGCGTGCGCAGGTTGCGCAGCCAGAAGTCGACCTTGGCCGGGGCGTCGCCATGCAGGCGCCACTGGCCCGGCGCGGCAATGAACAGGGCGGTGGCGGTGCCTTCAGCGGCCGCGGCCGCCAGGGCGGGGTTGTCGTGCAGGCGCAGGTCGGTGCGCAGCCAGATCAGGGTATGCATGCGGGCGGTGGGTCCGGAAAGAGGGGGCGGGAGGCGCGCGGCGAGGCTGGCATTCTATCTCGCGGACCCAGGCCGTCCCGGGCCGCGCCGCACACCTTGTAAAAACTACGAGTAGATGTGACGAACCGCGGCGCCGTGGACCGGCCGATGGAGACGGCGCCCCACAGCCAAAGCTCCCCGGATCGGGCGCGGCGGGCGGTCAAACCATGAAACACGCTGGCGCTTTCCCTGTATTGACGCCGTCGTCACGGCCGCCATGTAATTCATCTGACGATCAAACAAAAAAATGACGATATGGGACATTTGATGGATCTCCGCCCGTCCTTCCTCAAAGGACGCACACCCGCCGCCAGGACGTCGCGCGATGTCCTGCAACAATTGTGGCGCTCGCTCGACCTGCCCGACGAAGCGCTCGAGCACGTGGTGTTGACCGGCGCGGATCCGGTGTTGCCGTCTTCGTTCGCGGTGGGCACCGCGGCCCAGGCCAGCATGGCCGCGGCGGCGCTGGCGGCGGCGGAAATCTGGCATCTGCGCGGCGGCGAACGCCAGCAGGTCGGTGTCGACATGCTGCATGCCGCGCAGGAATGCCGCAGCCATTTCACCATCAACGGCGTCGCGCCCGACCCGCGCGATCCCATCACCGGGGCCTATCGCTGCGGCGATGGCGGCTGGGTGCGCATCCACGCCAATTTCCCGCATCACCGCGATGGCGCCCTGGCGCTGCTGGGCTGTCCCACCGGCGACGGCGCGACCCGCGAGGCGGTCGAGCAGGCGTTGGCACGCTGGCGCGCGCTGGATTTCGAACAGGTGGCCGCGGATGCCGGCATGGTGGTCGCCGCCATGCGCAGCTTCGATGAATGGGACCGCCATCCGCAAGGCCAGGCCATCGCGGCGCAGCCGTTGCTGACGATCGAGCGCATCGGCGAGGCCGACCCGCGGCCGCTGCCCAAGTACGGGCACGATGCGCGTCCGCTCAAGGACATCCGCGTGCTGGACCTGACCCGCATCATCGCCGGGCCGGTGTGCGGCCGGGCGCTGGCGGCCTATGGCGCCGACGTGATGCTGGTGAACTCGCCGCATCTGCCCAACATCGCCAACCTCATCGACACCAGCCGCGGCAAGCTGTCGGTGCAGGCCGACCTGGATACCGCCGATGGCCGCATCGCGCTGGCCAACCTGCTGCGCAGCGCGCACGTGTTCGTGCAGGGCTACCGCCCCGGAGGCATGGCGGCGCTCGGCTTTGGCCCCCAGGACGCGGCGCGTTTGCGCCCCGGCATCGTGTACGTATCGTTGTCCGCCTATGGCGCCGTCGGCCCCTGGGCCAACCGCCGCGGCTTCGATTCATTGGTGCAGACCGCCGCCGGCTTCAACCAGGCCGAAGCGGCCGCCGCCGGCCAGGAGGCGCCCAAGCCTTTGCCGATGCAGATCCTGGACCATGCCTCGGGCTACCTGATGGCTTTCGGCGCGCAGGTGGCGCTGGCGCGCCAGGCCACCGAGGGCGGCAGCTGGCATGTGCGGGTGTCGCTGGCCCAGACCGCGCACTGGCTGCGCACGCTCGGCCGCGTCGACGGCGGCCTGTCCTGTCCGATGCCGGGCTTCGCCGGCCTGCTCGAAACCGAGCCGTCGGGCTTCGGCGAGCTGGTGGCGTTGCGCCATGCGGCGCAGTTCTCCCAGACGCCGGCGCGCTGGACCCGGCCTTCGAGTCCCCCGGGCACGCATCCGACCGTGTGGCCGTTCAACTGAGTCGGAGCAGGGTTTAGCGCGCGGTCGGCGGCCGTTCCCTGCCAGGCGTCGCTGCGGGTCAGCGGATACTTGCCGGGCGGCCGAACGTGCTCCCCGGCGCGGCCGCGTTCAGCCAATCACTTGCGGCCGGCCTTCCATTCGCGCAGCGCGCGCATGGTGTTGCTGACGTGGGCTTCGGGATTCATGTTGGTGTATTCGTACAGGATCCTGCCATCCGGCGTGATCACGTAGGACACGCGCTGCGCGCGGTCGGGGCGGGCGTCGAGCACGGCATCGTAGGACTTCATGATCTTGCCGTCGCCATCGGCGGCCACCGCGAACTTGCTGCGGCATTCGCTGACCGAGAACTTGTTCAGGGTGTCGATATCGTCGGCCGAGACGCCGATGACGGTGGCGCCCAGCGACTTGTATTCGTCGGTGGCCTCGGCGAAATCGTGGGCCTCGATGGTGCAGCCGGCCGTGAACGCGGCGGGGTAGAAATACAGCACCACGGGGCCTTGCTTGAGCGCCTCGGCCAGCTTGAAGGTGAACACGTTGCCGCCGAGCGAAGCCTGGGCGCTGAAGTCGGGCGCGGGCGCGCCGACGTCGAGGGCGGCGTGGGCGGCGGGGCCGGCCAGCAGGCCGCAGGCGAGGAACAGGGGGGCAAGGCGCTTCATGGGATCTCCGGGTATCGGGTGGCCGCGGGCCGCGTGGACATCGACGGGGCCGGGCCTTACCACTGTAGCCGCGCCGTGCGCCGGAATCCAGTCCGGCGGGCGGCGCGGCGCATCGTCGCGGTCAATCTCGGCCCTTTTCACGTGATGGGCCGCCGCGATCACCCCCGCCGCGATCACCCCCGCCGCGTTGCGCTTCCTGGCCGCCGGCCGCGCGGCCGCCGCCATGTTGCGGGTTGCCCTGGGGCCGGGCCTCCGGGCGAGTGGCGGGCGCCGCGCGATGTTCGCGTGGCGCGCCCTGCGCCAGGTTGTCGGGCGCCGGACCGGGGCGCGAAGCTTGCTGCGGGCGCGCCTGGGGCTGGGCCTGCTGCGGTCGGGCCTGTGGCTGATTGGGCGACTGCGATGGCCGCGACTGTGGCTGGCCGGGCGACTGCGATTGCGGCGGGCGCGACTGCGATTGAGCGGGCGCCTGGGCGGCCGGCGGGCCGCCGCGATTGAACTCGGGGCGCGCACCGCCGGGCGTGGCGCCGGCCGGCCCCTTGTCCGGACCGTTGCCTGGTCGATTGGCGGGACCGCTCCCGGGCCCATTCCCAGGCGTCTTTCCCGGGCCATTTCCCAGGTTATTCCCCGGGCCGGCGCCGGGGCGCGCGGCCGCGGGAGAACCGCCACGGCCGGGCGCATGGTCGATGAAGGCTTGCGGCGGACGGCCCTGGTTATGATCGAAGAACTGCGCGCGGTTGCCGCCCGCCTCGCGCGCAAAGCCGCGTTGCACGTCGGTGGGCGGATGGTGGGGTTCGTTGCGCGCGGCGACCTCGCGCGGGTCGGCGCGCCGCTGGATGCCGGCGGGGCCGCCGTTGTAGCTGATACGGCGATTGTCGACGTTGTTGACCACCACGGTGTGGTTGTACACGTTGGTCACGCGCGTGACGTTCACGTTGGTCACGGCGCGGTTGTAGAAGAAGCGGTCACGATTCCAGTAGCCACCGACGTAGCCGATGCCGATGTAGCCGAAGCCGTAGTTGATGCCGCCGTAAAAGCCGATATGCGGTCCCCAATAGCCGGCATGCCAGAGATAGACGCCGTCCACGAAACCCCAATAGCCCGGGGTCCACAGCGCGCCGGTGTAGGGCGCCAGCACCCACGCGCCCGGCACCCAGAAATAGCCGTAGCGGTTCAGGCTCCAGTATCCCGGCACCCACATATAGCCATCGCCGGGGGCGGGCGGCTGGGTATAGACGGGCAGGGGCGGCGGCGGTTGCGGACTGCGGTCGAGCGGCGCGAGGTTGGCGTTGGCGGGATCGCCGTTGTCATAGGCGGGCGCGGCCGGGGCGGGCGGTGGCGCGTAGGTCTGCGCCGCCGCGCCGGCACAGGCTGTCATCAGCAGAACGGCGGCCAGCGGACGCGGTCGGAGAATCCGGGAAGTGGCATTCATGGCATGTCCTTTACGCGGCGGCAGGGCCGGCATCAGTAGCCGTGGTAATAGCCGCCGTGATAGTAATAATGCGGCGCCGGGTAATAGTAGTAGGCCGGAGCCGGCCGGTAATAGGCCGGACGGGCCGGCACCACCACGCAACCGGTAAGGGCGCTGGCCACGGCCAGCATCAGCAAAATGGTCTTCTTCATGGTCGGATCTCCTGCCGAGCAACGGGGCGTGTGTCACGCCCTTTGTGGGCTCGTAGGGATTAGGCCATGGTCTGCGGGTGCGAGTTCGGGACTGTAATGGTTCCGAAACAGCTTTCAGGTGACGGATGTTTGCGCGGGCGTGACCGTTGATGTCGTTCGTAGCAATTGTTCCGGCGCGACCGTGGCCGGCGCCGCCGGCCCGGCCCTACGGACCATGAAAAAAGGCTGCCTTGCGGCAGCCTTCCGGATTGGCGCGGGGGGTGGAACGGTCAGTTCCAGCGGCCGCCGTTGCCGGCCAGGCTGAAGCGCCCGGCGCCCATGAAGGCAATGGCCAGTGCCGAGAACAGGAACATGCCTTGCAGTTCCAGCGCCCAGCCGCCGTTGTTGGTCAGGCTGCCGATCTGGCCGGTGTGCGCCAGCAGGATGGCGACCAGCATGTTGATGGCGATGATCAGGCCGCCCAGGCGGGTGTAGACGCCGATGATCAGCAGCACGGGCGCGATGATTTCGCCGATGTAGACGCCGTAGGCCAGGAAGCCGGGCAGGCCGTGCGAGGACAGCATGCCGGCGATGCCGCCGACGCCGCCGCCGGTGATCTTGAACAGGCCGTGGAGCAGAATCAGAATGCCGAGGGTCAGGCGCAAAACCAGCTTGCCGGTGTCGTCGGATTTGATCATTGTGGATTTCTCTTTTGGTGGTTGAGAGGATGCGATGCGCCGGTTTGAGCGCACGCCGAGCCTATGGTTCCCGTTCCCGCGCCAAGTGGCGCAAGGTGGGCCATTATTGCAAATCCGGAAGATGACCATCAAGCTTTTGCCCCGGACGGGCAGGCCGGCCGGCGCATGTTGCCGCGCCGTCGGGGCCTATATACTCTCGCGCTATGTTTCACGTCCAAGATTCTCTCTATATCGACGAGCGCGAGATCGAGTTCTCCATGATCCGGGCGCAGGGCGCGGGCGGGCAGAACGTCAACAAGGTGTCGAGCGCCGTGCATCTGCGGTTCGACGTGCGGGCGTCGTCGCTGCCCGCCGAGATCCAGGAGGCGCTCTGCGCGATGAACGACCATCGCATCTCCAAGGAGGGGGTGATCGTCATCAAGTCGCAGTCGTTTCGCAGCCAGGACAAGAACCGGGCCGAGGCGATCGAGCGGCTGGTGAACATGGTGCGGGCCGCGGCGAAAGTGGAGAAACCGCGGCGGGCGACCAAGCCCACGCGGGCCTCGCAGCGGCGGCGGGTGCAGCGCAAGGTGCAGCATGGCGAGGTCAAGCGCCTGCGGGGCCGGGTGCAGGGGGAGTGAGAGCCGGTTGGCGAAGGCGCCGGGCGATGATGGCGGGTGGCCGGGGGGAAAGCCCCTTGGCCGGCAGGGGCATAACGATATATCGGAATGTCTCGATATAAGATTCGATAAATTGCGATATTTCAATATGACGACCACTGCTTCCACCGCCATCGAGGCCGCCACGGACATTGATGTCGACGCCATTCTCAAGGCGTTGGCCAATCCCGTGCGCCGCGAGATCCTGGGGTGGTTGAAGACGCCGCAGGCGCACTTCGAGGAACGTCCGGGCCATACCTTCGAACACGGGGTGTGCGCGGGCCATATCGATGGGCGCTGCGGGCTGTCGCAGTCCACCGTGTCTTCGCACCTTGCGGTGCTGCAGCGCGCGGGACTGATCTCGGCCACCAAGGTGGGGCAGTGGGTGTTCTTCCGTCGCAATGAACCCGTGATTGCCGCGTTCCTGCGGCAATTGAACCAAGACATGTAGCCTGCCGCCGCTACCCAAGCCCGCCCGCCGGGCACGAGGATTGTTATGAGCCAGCTGTTCGAACCCTTGCAAGTGGGGGAACTGACCCTGCCCAACCGCATCATCATGGCCCCGTTGACGCGCCAGCGCGCCAGCGAAGGCCGGGTGCCGAACGACCTGATGGTCGAATACTACGTCCAGCGCGCCGAGGCCGGGCTGATCCTGACCGAGGCCACCTCGGTGACGCCGCAGGGCGTGGGGTATGCCGACACGCCGGGGCTGTGGTCGCAGGAGCAGGTCAAGGGCTGGCGCAAGGTGACGACGGCGGTGCATGAGGCCGGTGGCCGCATCTTCGCGCAGTTGTGGCACGTGGGCCGCATTTCCGATCCGGTTTTCCTGAATGGCGAACTGCCGGTGGCGCCGAGCGCGATCGCGGCGGGTGGCCATGTCAGCCTGGTACGCCCCAAGCGCGGTTACGTGGTGCCGCGCGCGCTCGAGACCGATGAGATCCCGGGCATCGTCGAGGCCTATCGGCGCGGCGCGCAACTGGCGCAGGAAGCCGGTTTCGACGGCGTTGAAGTGCATGGTGCCAATGGCTATCTGCTGGACCAGTTCCTGCAGGACAGCACCAATCAGCGCACCGACGGCTACGGCGGCTCGCTCGAGGCCCGCGCCCGCCTGATGCTGGAAGTGGTGGATGCCTGCGTCAGCGTCTGGGGCGGCGGCCGGGTCGGCCTGCACCTGTCGCCGCGTGGCGATGCGCATACGATGGGCGATTCGGATCCGGCGACGACTTTCAACTATGTGGCGCGGGCGGCGCGCCGTCGTGGCCTGGCGTTCCTGTGCGCGCGGGAGCGCGAGGGCGCCGACAGCCTGGGCCCGCAGCTCAAGGAGTCGTTCGGCGGCGTGTACATCGCCAACGAAGGCTTCACGCGCGAATCGGCCGAGGCGGCGATCGCCGCGGGCCGCGCCGATGCGGTGGCGTTCGGCGTGCAGTACATCGCCAACCCCGACCTGGTGCGCCGCTTCGCGCTGAACGCGCCGTTGAACGCCCCGGACTCGTCGACCTTCTACGCCTCGGGCGCGGCCGGCTACACCGACTACCCCGCCCTGGCGGTGGCCTGAGCCCCGCCGCCGTTGCCGGTCGCAAAGGACTGGCAACGGCGGCGTCCGCGTCTCAATACAGGGCGGCGCGCATCGGGTAGGTGAACAAGCCGTAGTGCGCCGCGTTCAGGCCCAGGTGGGCCAGCACGGCGGCCGCCAGGCCGCCGTAGCGGTAGGCCAGCCCGTAGCCCACGCCGGCAATGCCGGCCAGCAGCATCCATTGCCAGCCGCCGGCATAGTGCGCCAGTCCGAACAGCAGCGCCGCGATCGACAGCGCCGCCGTGGCGCCCCAGGGACGGTCGCGCCAGCAGCGCGCCAGCCGTTCCTGCACATAGCCGCGGAACAGCGCTTCCTCGGCCAGCGTCACCAGCAAGGCGTTGTTGGCGAGCCAGAGCCAGCCCGAGTCGGGCCATTTGGGCGCCCATGCCACCACGTCCAGCGCCAGGGCCAACCCCAGGCAGGCCACGGCCGCGGCCGCGCAGGCGGCCAGCGCCGCCAGCAGCGTGGCGCGCGTGCTGGCGCCGGCCATGGCGGGCGCGGCGGCCAGCACCACCCAGAACGCCACCAGCGGCTTGTCCAGGTTCAGGTACATGCTGAAGGGCACGGCATCGGGCGTCAGGGCGGCGCGCGGGATCACCAGGGGATTGCGGAAACCGGGCAGCCAATGCAGGAACAGCAGCACCGCCAGGATCACGAACAGCGTATGACCGGCGGCGCTGGCCGCCCCAGGCGTGGCCGGGCGCACCAGCAGCGCGGCCAGCAGCAGCAATGCCGGCCAGGCCAGCGCCACGGGGTCGATGCCGCCCTGCGTCCAGGCCCAGGCATAGGCGAGCGCCAGCGCCAGCGGCGCCCAGCGGCGGGTGGTCGCCGGCCACAACATGGCGGCGGCCAGAAACATCAGGGATCCAGGTGAGGCAAAGGGCATGTATCTTCCTGCGAGGCGACGGGCGGCGCATGGCCGGCACACTGGCCGCGGTCGAAGCGGCGGCGCCCAAACCCGCAAGTGTAAGCGCCGCCTTGCGCGCTCGCCTTTGCCGGCGGCCGCTTTCCGTTTGCGGTGCGCCATCGGGCACTTTTCATTTCCGCGCTTTCGGGCGACCATGCCGCAGCGGCGGCGCCTCCCGTCCGGTGGCGGGAAGGGGCGCGCGCGCAAGGAGCAACAATGAAAATGATCGCTTGGTTGATGCTGGCGGCGGCGATCCTGCCGTTCGTCTGCACGATCGTGGCCAAGGCCGGCGGCAAGCAGTTCGACAACAATGATCCGCGTACCTGGCTGGCCCGCCAGGAAGGCTGGCGCGCCCGCGCCAATGCGGCGCAGGCCAATACCTTCGAGGCCTTGCCGTTCTTTTTCGGGGCGGTGCTGTTCGCCCTCTACACGCAGGCGCCGGCTGCGCACGTGGCCACGCTGATGGCATGCTGGCTGGGCGTGCGCCTGGGCTATCTGGCGATGTACCTGGCGGGCTGGGGCGCGCTGCGTTCGCTGGTCTGGACGATCAGCATGGGCTTCATCATCGCCATCCTGTTCTCGGGCGTGTAGGACGCCGCGGCGGCCAACGCCCGGTCCGAGGCGCCCCGCGCGCCTCGCCAGGATGCCTGGCCGTCATTGCCGCTTCACTTCCACTCGAACACGGCGCGCGCGGTGCCGCTGTTCTCCACCTTCACATCGCGTTCCTGCGCCTTGCCTTCGTAGGTGGCGGAGACCTTGTAATGGCCGGCGGGCAGCTTGACCAGCATGTAGGGGCCGCCGGATTCGGCGTGCAGCACCTGCTTGCCCTGGCCGTCCTTGATGGTGACGGCGACGTTGGCGACGTAGTCGGCCTTGCCGTCGCGCTGGGCGGCGAAAGTCAGCGCCAGGGGGTAGTCCTTGGCCGCGGCCTTCATGGCCTCGGATTCGTCCAGGCCGATGCCGCCGCTGACGTACTGCACGCTGCCCTGTTGCTGCACGGGCGGCAATGCCGCCTGCGCGGTGGACAGGACGCCGGCAAAGGCCAGGGTGCCCAGGGCCATCGCGGCGGCCATGGTGCAACGTTCGATGCGCTTGTTCATGCAATTCTCCTTGAAGGGATGATCACGCAAGAGGTTCGACCGCGCTGGCGTCGGCGAGTTCGCCACGGCGGGGCGTTTGCGCGGGCATGCGCTATCCCGGCGTGGCGCTCGCGGGATGATCACGCCAGGCGAATGCCAGGACGCTTTCGCCATTGGCGCCGCCGTCGGGGGCGAAGCGTTTTTCGGTCAGCAGGCCGGTGCCGTCATCGCGCAAGGCCAGCACCGTGGAACTGCGAGTGCCATAGTTGGGACTGACGATGAACGGGCTGCTCAATAGCTTTTCGCGATCCGGCGCCAGGCCGGTGGCGGGCAGGTCGGCATCGTCGGCCGGACTGCGATCGGCCAGCGCCTCGAACAGCGCCGGCAGGTCGGGTTGCGGGTCATGGGCCAGCACCCGTTCGAAGGCGGCCTTGGTGCGCGCCAGCTTGGGCCAGGGCGTGTCCAGCAGGTGGTTCGACAGGGCGTAGACGCCGGCCGCCAGGGGCCGGGGGGCGCCATCGCGGTTGCTGGCGTACCAGGCGCCCCGGGCGTCGCCGACGATCAGGTTGAAGCCGTTGTAGGCCGGGCCCGCGGCATGGGCGGCGGCAATGTAGTCGGCCGGCGCGGCATGGCCGCGCAGGAAATCCTCGACCAGGGCGCCGCGCGAGGGGGCGTCGGCGACCACCCGGCCGGGTTCGCGGAAATTGGTGACGAGCGCATAGCGCCCGCCGGTGGTCGCGCCCATCCAGGTGCCACCGGCCAGCGCGTCGCGTCCGCCGTACACGTGGGCGGCGTCGGCCCACTGCGCGGCGGGCAGCGTCGGCCGGGCATGGAATTCATCGCGGTTGGCGGCGATCAGGACGGGAATGCCCGGTACGGTATGCAGGGCGAGAACGGCAAGGCACATGGTTCAGTCCGGTTGGGTTCTTGGGGAGGGCGGGCGCGGGCGGCCGGGTTCGGTGGTAAAGCCCGGGCCGGCCAGCGTCGCGCGCAGGGCTTCGATCGCGCCGGCGGCTTCGCGCAGGGCGGGCTCGTCCGTTGCCACCTGGGCGGGGCCGACCGCCACGCCGCGCGTCACGGCCTGCGCCATGGCGTGCAGGGTGTCGGCCAACCGCGCCACCGCGGCCGGCGCGGGCGGCGGCTGGTCGGCCGGCAGTGCCCAGGCGCTGTCGGACACCGCGTTGGCCACGCGCTCCAGCGCCACTTCGACGGGCCACCAGGCCAGTGCGCGACGGCTCACCAAACGCGGTTCCGACAGGCCGCGCTGCAACGCGATGCGCAGGTCGGACAGGCGCGCATAGGCCTGGGTGCGCAGCTCGTGGCGAGCCGTCGAATCGGCCTGGAACACGGCATTCAGATAGGCGGCCAGGGTGTCGATCGCGGTGGCCACGGCCTGGTCCAGATTGTGGCGTTCGAGCCGCATCCAGGGCAGGTAGCCCACCGCCAGCACGATGGCCGCGGCCACCGCCACGTCTTCCAGCCGCGCCAGGGCGATCGGCCAACTGCCGGGTTGCAGTGCGCCGATCAGCAGCATCAGGATGGGCAGCAGGATCGCCGAGAACAGGCCGTAGTTGCGGCGGATCGACCACGGCAGCAAGGCCGCCAGGCCGGTCACGGCGAGCAGGCTGACGACGCCGCTGCGGTCCAGCGCCAGCACGGTGGCGCTGATCGCCACGCCCACCACGCTGCCGGCGCAGCTTTGCAGCGCCCGGGCGAAGACCGAACCGAAATTGGGCTTGAACACCACCACCACGATCAGCGGCACCCAGTAGGAACGCGGCAGGGCCAGGGTGCGCGCCACGGCTTCGGCGACGACCAGGCACAGACCCAGCCGCACCAGGTAGCGCAGCGTGGTCGGGCCGGGGCGGTAAGTGCGCGCCAGCACCCGCCACGGCGTGCGCGGGCGCGCCGGTGGCAAGGCCGGGAAGGCGTCCGGACGCGCCGGGCCGCTGCCTTCCAGCAACGGCCGCGCCTGTTCCAGTGCGTCGGCCAGTGCCGTTGCGCCGGCCTGGCGCACGGCCGCGATGTCGTCGCCTGGCGCCGACGGCGTGGCGTTCTCGACGTGGTCGGCCAGCCGGTTCATGGCTCGCGAACACTCGGGTGGCAATACCCGGCCGGCCCGCGCCAGCGCCAGCGCGGCGTCCGACAGTGGCGTGCATGCCTGCAACTGCGCGGCCAGCCGGGCCAGCCGCGGCGAGGGGCCGGCGGCGCGGCGCCGGGCCGCCAGCACCGTGTCGTAGGCGCCGGCCATGGCGGCTTCCATGTCGCGCCGCGCCGTCATGATGCGCGAGGTGCCGATGGCGGCGAACATGGCCGCCAGCTTGCGATAGGCCAGGGCCACCGCCGCCCGTTCGGGCGCGATCGGGTTGACCACCCAGCCCAGCAGGGTCAGCGCCAGGCCGAACAGGCCGCCCGCGCCCACCAGCGCCGGCGGTAGCCAGGGCGGCAGGGGCGACGTCAGGCTGGCGCCGACGATGACGTAGGTGGCGAATTGCAGCGTGGCGACGGCGGCGATGTTGTTGAAGGTGCCGACCAGGCTGGCCGCCAGGACCAGCAGCGTCATGGCGGCGGCGCTGAGCAGGCCGTGGCCGGACAGCAGCGAGCCCAGCAAGTAGCCCAGTGCGCCGCCGAACACGGTGCTGCCGATCGACAGCGCGCGGTTGCGGTAGGGGCCGCCGTTGTCGCCGGTGATGGCGGGCAGGGCGCCGAGGGCCACCAACGCGGCCGCCGCGCTCTGGTCCAGCGCCAGGCCGGCCGCGGTCGGCAATCCGATGGCCAGCGCTGCGCGCAGCGCCACCCAGCGGCTGACCGGCGACGGCTCCATGTGCGCCAGGCTCATCAGCCAGCGCATGTTGGAGGTGCGGGCGTGGGGCGCGGCAGGCGTGTCCGGCAAGGGGGCCTCGGCGACGGCTAGCCTTTGATCAGCGGCGCTTCTTGTGGCGCTGCCAGGCGGAAATAATCGGCGGTCGCCATCAGGATGGAAGCGTCCAGCCGTCCGGCGTTGAACACGATTTCATCGTGCCGCTGGCGCAGGGTGGGGTCGACCAGCAGGTGCAGGTCGGGATTGAAGCTGAAGGGCGGGATCGCGCCGATCTCGCAGCCGGTGAGTTCGCGCGCCAGGTCCTGCGAGGCCAGCGAGGCCTTCTTGCCGCCGGCGGCGCGGGCGATGGCTTCCAGGTCGGCCTGCCGGTCGGCGGGGAACACCGCCAGCACGTTGCGACGCTGGTTGGACGAAATCTTGACGCGGCAGACCAGCGCCTTGGCGCCCTGGCTGACGGCGGTGCCGCGCACGGCGGCGACTTCCACCGAGCGGCCGGCGGCGGGATGGGAAATGAGGCGGTAGCGGGCCTGATGCTCGGTCAGCAGGGCCTGCAGGCGTTCGTAGACTTCCATGGCGGGGCGCAGCGGGTTGGCGGGCCGGCGCCGGGATCCGGCCGGCCATGCCGCATGATACGCCGGCCGCGCGCGCCGCAGGCCCTAGATGTCGCCGGTGAAGGCGTAGCCCCAGCCCCAGACGGTGCGGATCGGCAGCTCCATATTGGTTTCCTGGGCCTTGCGGCGCAGCCGGCTGACCACCACGTCGGTGCGCCGCAGCGATTCGCGGCCGGCCTGCGGGTCGCTGGGCGGCACGTCGCCGCGCGGCATGCGCCTGTCGGGACTGGTAGTCAGCTTGAGCAGGAAGTCGCGCTCGGCCTGGGTCAGCGCCAGGCGGGTGCCTCGCGGGCTGACCAGGGTCCAAGCGGCATCCTGGAAGTGCCATTTGCCATTGGCCTCGGCCGGCGCGGCGGCTGGGCGGGGTTCGGCATCGGCCGGCCGCCGGCCGTTCACGGGGACGCGGCGCACCAGCGCCTGCAGCGCGGCGGCGATCTCGGCGCTGGCGACGTCGGGCGGAAAGCAGGCGTCGGCGCCGCAGTGCAGGCCGAGGATGCGGTTTTCCGGGGAATCGAAAGTGGATACCGCGACGATGCCGGCGGTGGTGTCCATGGCGCGCAGGCCGGCCACGGCCATGCAGAGATCGGTCAGCTCGGCTTCCATCACCAGCAGCGGCGTGCGCCGCGCCTGGAACAGCCGGAACAGGCCGTTGGAGTCCTCGCAACCGCGCGGCGAGAAGCCCATGCCCGCCAGCGCGTCGCAGCGGTGCGCGCGTTGGCGGGAATCGGGCGAGAAGACGATCAGGTCTAGTAGGTCATTCATGAATCGTTGTCGAGATCAGTGCAGCTTGAGCGCATGCATGATGCATCGGATACAACGGATTCCTAAACGCCGCACAACGCCATTTTCTGACCCGAATTCTCGGACATGGCCCCAGGATGTATGGTTTGGCGCGCTTTGCGGGCTATTGCGTGGCGGCAACCGGGTCGGCCGGCGGCGCGTTCCACCAGCCGCCGCCCAGCGCCTGCAGCAGGGCGGCGGTATCGGCGTAGCGCGCCGCGTCGGCCGCGCCGCGGGCGATGCGCGTCTGCAGCAGCTGGCGTTTGCTGTCCAACACGTCCAGGTGGCTGATGCCGCCGGCCTGGTAGCGGTCGCGGGCGATGCGCGCGGCATCGTCGGCGCGGCGCCAGGCCGTGTCATACGCGTCATAGGCCCGCGCATCGCTCTGCAGCGCGCGCAGGGCGTCCGCCACCTGCCTGAAGCCGTCCAGCACGGTCTGGCGGTAGGCCGCCGCGGCGGCTTCGTAGGCGGCCTGGGCCGAGCGCGTGCGGGCGCGCAGCTCACCGCCGCGAAACAGCGGTTGCACCAGCCCCAGTCCCAGGTTCCAGACATTGACGCCATCGCCGACGTCGCCGGCGCGGGTGCGCTGCGAGCCGAAACTGGCGGTCAGCGTGAACCGCGGATACTGGTTGGCCGTGGCCACGCCGATCTGCGCCGAGGCCTGGTGCAGCAACGCTTCGGCTGCCAGGATGTCGGGCCGCTGGCGCGTCAGCGCCGACGGCACGCCGGTCGGGATTTCGGCGGGCAGCGTCAGGTCGGCCAGGCGCAGCGGCGGCGCCTGCCAGGCCGCCGGCGGCTGGCCCAGGTAGGTGGCCAGCTGGTGATGGGCCTGGGCCAGCTGGTATTCCAGCGGCGGCACGCTGGCCTCGGTCTGCGCCAGCAGCAGTTCCTGGTTGCGCAGGTCGGCCTCGGCGATGCCGCCGGCCCGCAGGCGCTGCGCCATGATGTCGCGCTGGCGTTGTTGCGCCAGCAACAGCTCGCGGGTGTCGGCCAGGCGCCCGGCCAGGTCGGCCTGGCGGATGGCGGTGGTGACCACGTTGGCGGCCAGCGTCATGCGCGCGGCTTGCAGCTCATGCGACTGGTAGTCCACCTGGGCCGCCAGGCCCTCCAGCGCGCGGCGGTTGCCGCCGAACACATCCAGCGTGTAGGACACGTCGATCGACGCGTTGTAGAGCGTGAACGGCGCCGGCTGCTCGGCGACGGGCACGCCGTAGGCGGAGGGATCGACCTTCTGCCGCGTCGCCGACAGGTTGGCGTCCACCGCCGGCAGCAGGCGGCCGCCGGTCTCCGCGTTCAGGTCCTCGCCGGCCTGGCGCAGCCGGGCGCGGGCCTGTTCCAGCGTCGGGCTGGCGTCCAGCGCCTGGCGCACCAGCGCATCCAGCGCAGCGGAACGGAACAGGCGCCACCATTGGGCCGGGATGTCGGCGTCCGTGAGCCGCGGTTGCGCGCCGCTGGCGGGCGCATTGTCGGCCGGCGGGGTATAGGCGGCGACCGGCGGCGGCGCGGGGCGCTCGAAGTCCGGCCCGACGGCGCAGCCGGGCAGCAGGACGCAGGCGGCCACGAGCGCGGCGCGGCGGGCGAAGGGCGGGTGGGGGCGGGGCATGGCGGCCTTCAATCCAGGGTGCGGCGGTAGAACTTCACGGCGGCGGTCATCACGACCACGGTGAACAGCAGCATGGGCCAGATGGCGGGCCACAGGTCCCACCAGCCGTTGCCCTTGAGCAGGATGCCGCGGATCAGCCGGTTGAAGTGCGTCAGCGGCAGCAGGTTGCCCAGGTACTGGGCCCACTTGGGCATGCCCAGGAACGGGAACATGAAGCCGGACAACAGCATGTTGGGCAGGAAATAGAACATCGTCAGCTGCATCGCCTGCAGCTGGTTCTGCGCCAGCGACGACAGCGTGATGCCGACGGTCAGGTTGGCCGCCACGAAGATCAGCGCGCCCAGGTACACCGTCACCAGGCTGCCCAGGAACGGCACGTGGAACACGAAATACGCCGCCAGCAGGATGATGGTGGACTGGATCAGGCCAATGGCGATGTAGGGCACGATCTTGCCCGTCATCACCTCCAGCGGCCGCACCGGCATGGCCAGCAGGTTTTCCATGGTGCCGCGCTCGCGTTCGCGCGTCATGGCCAGGCCGGTCATCATCACCAGTGTCATGGTCAGGATCACGCCCATCAGCCCCGGCACCGTGTTGTATTGCGAGATCTGCTCTTCGTTGTAGAGCTGGTGCACGCGCACGTCGAACGGCGGCTGGCCGCCGGCCAGGTGCGCCAGCGGGCCGGTCAGGTCTTTCTGCGCCACCGCCTGCGCCAACTGTGTGGCCGAGCCGATCGCCAGCCCGACCGCCATCGGATCGGTGGCGTCGGCCTCGATCAGCAGCGCCGGCCGCTCGCCGCGCAGCAGCTTGCGCGAGAAGTCGGGCGGAATGGTCAGCACGAACAGCACCCGGCCCTGCGCCAGCGCGGCGCGGCCGGCCTCTTCGTCGGGCAGGGTCTCGACGATGTCGAAGTAGTCGGATGCCGTCATCGCCGCCACGAAGCTGCGCGTGAACGGGCTCTGGTCGGCCACGATGACCGCGGTCGGCAGCTGCTTGGGGTTGGTGTTGATGGCGTAGCCGAACAGCGCCAGCTGCATGATCGGAATGCCGACGATCATGCCGAAGGTGATGCGGTCGCGCCGCAATTGCAGGAACTCCTTGAGCACCATGCTCCACCAGCGCGACCACGAGAAACCCTCCAGGTGGCGCCTCATGCCGGGCTCGCATAGTTGTCGTCGGAGCGGTTCATCAGATAGATGAAGACGTCCTCCAGGCTGGTGTCGATGCGTTCCAGGCGCAGGTCCTGGCCGGCCACGACGTCTCGCAAGGTGCGTTCGAGCACGGCGGCGTCGCGGCCGCTGATGTGCAGCGCGGTGCCGAAGGCCACGGTCTGGTCCACCCCCGGCGCGCCGCGCAGCCGCTGCGCCAGCGGCACCAGGTCGTGGCCATGGATGGCCCAGGTGGTCAGGCGTTGCCGGGCGATGACTTCGTCGGCGGTGCCCTGGATCAGCAGCTTGCCGTACGAGATGTAGGCCAGCTTGTGGCAGCGCTCGGCCTCGTCCATGTAGTGGGTGCTGACCAGCACCGAAATGCCGCGCGCGGCCAGCTCGTGCAGCTGTTCCCAGAAGTCGCGCCGGGCGGTCGGGTCGACGCCGGCGGTGGGCTCGTCCAGCAGCAGCAGGCGCGGTTCATGCAGCAGACAGGCGGCCAGCGCCAGCCGCTGCTTCCAGCCGCCCGACAGGGCGCCGGTGAGCTGGTTGGCGCGGGTCTGCAGGCCCAGGTCCTCGAGCGCGCGGTCGACCGCCTCGCGGCGGTTCGGCATGCCGTACATGCGGGCGACGAAGTCCAGGTTCTCACGGATGGTCAGGTCGTCCCAGTAGGAGAATTTCTGCGTCATGTAGCCGACGTGGCGCTTGATCTGGGCGCTGTCCCTGAGTATGTCGTAGCCCAGGCAGGTGCCGCTGCCGGAATCCGGCGTCAGCAGGCCGCACATCAGCCGGATGCTGGTGGTCTTGCCGCTGCCGTTGGGGCCGAGAAAGCCGAAGATCTCGCCTTCGCGTACCTGCAGCGAGACGTCGTTGACCACGTGCTTGTTGCCGAAGTGCTTGTTCAGGCCGTGCACGTCGATGACGTAGCCGGCCTCGTCGGTCGCCGAGCGGGCGGGGGCGTCGTTCATTGCAACGCCGCCTCCACCGGCTGGCCCGGATGCAGCCGCGTGGCCGCGTCCGGCGCGGGCCGGGCCTCGACCATGTAGACCAGCTTGCCGCGCGTTTCGCGGCTGTAGATCACCGGCGGCGTGTACTCGGCCTGCGGCGAGATGTAGTCGATGCGCACCGGCACCGGGTCGCCGCAGCCATCGCAACGCACCATGGCCTGCTGCCCGGGCTTGAGCGTGCCGACCACGGTCTCCGGCACGAAGAAGCGCACCTTGATGTTGCCCGGCGGCAGCAGGCTGACCACCGGACTGCCGGCCGGCACCCATTCGCCCACGCGGTACAGCGTGTCGAACACCAGGGCGGCGGCGGGCGCCGCCAGGCGTTTCTGCGCCAGGGCCCAGTCGGCCTGCGCCAGCGTGGCGCGCGCCGCGTCGACCTGGGCGGCCTGGGCGCGGCGCTGGTCCTGGCGACCGGGCAGGTTGGCCACTTCCAGCTGGGCGCGCAGCTCGCGCACGCGCGCGGCATCCGATTGGGCCTGTTCGCGGCTGTCGTCCAGCTGCGCCCGCGCCACGCCGCCGGCGCGGAACTGCGCGGTGTCGCGCGCCAGTTGTGCCGCCGAGCGCCGGCTGGCGGCCTCGGCCTGGGCCAGCTGGGCGCGGGCGACGTCGACCTCGGGCGGACGCTTGCCGGTGGCGATGTCCTCCAGCTGCGCGCTGGCCGCGGCCAATTGCGCGCCGGCCTGGTCGCGCGCCGCGGTCTCGCGCTCGGCCTCCAGCGCGAATAAGGGCGCGGCGGCGGCAACCTGCTGGCCGCGCCGCACCGACAGCGTGTCCAGCCGGCCGGCCTCGGACGAGGCGATGTAGAGGTACTCGCCCTCGACATAGCCCTGGTAGACGGCCTCGCCACTCTTGCCACAGCCGGCCAGCAGCGACAGGCCGAGCGCGGCGGCGGGCAGCGCGAAACGGGGGAGGGAAGCGGTGCGCATGGTCAGCGTCCTGTGGCGGGCGGTTCGGCGTCCGGAGCCGCGCCAGCGCGCCGGGTCCGTTTGGCGGGCGTTGCGGGCGCCGGTGGCGGCGCGGCCGGCGGGGAAAACAATCCGCCCGTGAGCATGGCGGTGGCGTGCGCGGCGATGGTCTCGTGGCCGATGGCGCGGGCCTGTGGATCGTCCTGCCAGATGCGGCGCCACAGGCTGGACGTGGCCAGCGGCAGCAGGGTCAGGCCCAGAATCGACAGGAACACCAGCCGCGGCTCCACGTCCGGGGTGATGGCGCCGGCGCGCTGGCTGTCGGCGATCAGGCCGGCGAACACCTGCAGGCGTTGCGCCGGCAGGTGGCGCAGCACGCGCTCGCGCAACTGGCCGCCTTCGTTGACGACCTCGTGCATCCACAAGGACGGCAGCCAGGGCCGGTCAGTGCCGCAGCGCACGATGCGCGAGACGATTTCGGCGATGACGGCGCGCGTCGCCTCGGCCGACCCCTGCAGCCGCCGCGGCGTCTGCGGCACCGGGCTCCAGACGTAGCCGATGACGGGCACCACGCGTTCCAGCACCACGGCGTCCAGCAACTGGTCGCGGCTCTTGAAGTAGTAGTGCAGCATGGCCGAGGTGAACCCGGCGCGTTCGGCGATGTGGGCCAGGCGGGTGGCGGCCACGCCCTGCTTGGCGAACAGGTCGGTGGCAATGTCCAGCAGCTGGTCGCGCACGGCGGCGCTGTCGGGGCGGGCGGGGCGGCCGGGACGGCGCGCGGGGGAAGGCTTGGCAGGCATGGTCGGATTCTAATTAAATACTTAATTAATTAAAAGCGGAGTGGGTTGCAGGGTCGGCGGGCAGGCGACCGGACAGGGGTGGTGTAATGGCCAGATCGGAACAGAAGGAGTCAGCACGCCATGCCGCAATCGTCCTCCCTCAACCGCCGCATCGTCCTGGCCTCGCGGCCACGCGGCGAACCCGCCGACAGCGATTTCCGCCTGGAAACCGGCGCGGTGCCCGAACCCGGCCCGGGCCAGCTGTTGCTGCGCACGGTCTATCTTTCCCTCGATCCCTATATGCGCGGACGCATGAGCGACGCGCCCTCGTACGCCGAGCCGGTGCAGGTCGGCCAGCCCATGGTGGGCGGCACCGTGGCCCGGGTGGCGGCCTCGCGCCACGCCGACTATCCGGTGGGCGAGTGGGTGCTGTCCCAGTCCGGCTGGCAGGACTACGCCGTGTCCGACGGCAGCGGCCTGCTCAAGCTGGGGCCGGCGCCCGAACGCCCGTCGTATTCGCTGGGCGTGCTGGGCATGCCGGGCTTCACCGGCTACATGGGCCTGCTGGACATCGGCCAGCCCAAGGCCGGCGAGACCGTGGTGGTGGCCGCCGCCAGCGGCGCGGTGGGTGCGGTGGTGGGCCAGTTGGCCAAGATCCACGGCTGCAAGGCGGTCGGCATCGCCGGCGGCCCCGACAAGTGCCGCTACGTGGTCGAGGAACTGGGCTTTGACGCCTGCATCGACCACAAGGATCCGGCCATGGCCAATCTGCTGGCCAAGGCCGTGCCGCAAGGCATCGACGTGTATTTCGAGAACGTTGGCGGCGCGGTGTTCGACGCGGTGCTGCCGCTGCTCAATCCGCGCGCGCGGGTGCCGGTCTGCGGCCTGATCTCGGCCTACAACGCCACCAGCCTGCCCGAGGGCCCCGATCGCCTGCCGCTGTTGATGCGCACCATCCTGACCAAGCGCATCAAGATGCAGGGCTTCATCATCTTCAACGAATACGCGCCTCGCTTCGGTGAATTCCGCGCGGCCATGCAGGAGCTGCTGCGCGACGGGCGCATCAAGTATCGCGAAGACGTGGTCGATGGCCTGGAAAACGCGCCGCGTGGCCTGATGGGGCTGCTCAAGGGCGAGAATGCCGGCAAGCGCATCGTGCGCGTCGGCCCGGATGAATAGGAACGCAACATGAGGAGCGCAACATGAATATCCTGATCGTGCTGACGTCCCACGACACGCTGGGCGACACCGGCCGCAAGACCGGCTTCTGGCTGGAGGAATTCGCGGCCCCGTACTACGCTTTCCTGGACGCGGGGGCCACGCTGACGCTGGCCTCGCCGCAGGGCGGCCAGCCGCCGCTCGATCCCAAGAGCGACGACCCGGACGCCCAGACCGACGACACGCGCCGCTTCCGCCAGGACGCCGAGGCGCAGCGCCGCCTGGCGAACACGCGCCGCCTGGCCGAGGTGCAGGCTGCCGACTACGACGCCGTGTTCTATCCCGGCGGCCACGGTCCGCTGTGGGACCTGGCCGAAGACGCCCGGTCCGTGTCGCTGATCGAAACCATGCTCGCGGCCGGCAAGCCGGTGGCGGCGGTGTGCCACGCGCCGGGCGTGCTGCGCCATGCCAAGACCGCCGATGGCAAGCCGTTGGTGCAGGGCCGCCAGGTCACGGGTTTTTCCAACACGGAAGAGGCGGCGGTGCAATTGACCGCCGTGGTGCCTTTCCTGGTCGAGGATGAACTGGCGATGTTGGGCGGTCTGTACAGCAAGGGGGCGGATTGGCAGCCGCACATCGTCTCGGATGGGCTGCTCATCACCGGGCAGAATCCGGCTTCGTCGGTCGGCGTCGCGCAGGCGCTGCTGGAACGCCTGAAGGCCTGAGCCCAAGGCGCGGGGCGACGGTGGGGTGAATCCGCGGATGAATCCGCGGGTCGATACGTGGGCAGGGCCCGCAGCGCCGGAACGGTACGTGCTTGTGTCAGAATCGATACTTTCTGACACAGACGCGCGGTTTCGCTGCAACCGCGCGCGCCAAGACCGATGCCCCCAGATGTACCCCCCAGCGCGGCGGCCACGCGTGCCGCAGGCTCCTGCGAAGCCGCGCTGTTTGCCGCGATGCAGGCCCGAGACGCCGCCACGGGCCGCCATTGCCACCGCGTCGTCGCCCTGAGCGTGGCGCTGGCCCGCGCCTGCGACCTGAACCAAGATGAACAAGACATGGTGGCCGTGGCCGCGCGGCTGCACGACGTCGGCAAGATCGGCACGCCGGACCGCGTGCTGTTCTCGCCCCGGCGGCTCGAAAAGGAAGATTGGGAAATCATGAAGGCCCATGCGGCCGTGGGGGCCGACATCATCCTGCATAGCGACATGCCGCAACGCGAGCGGATCGCGCAGGCGGTGCGCCACCACCACGAACACTTCGATGGGTCGGGCTATCCCGACGGACTGGCCGGGCACGCCATCCCGCTGTCCGCGCGCATCATTTCGCTGGCCGACTCCTACGATGCGCTCGGCGACGCGCGGCCCTACCATCCCGCGCGCACCCACGCCGAGATCATGCGCATCCTCAACCTGGAGGCCGGAGCCAAGTGCGATCCCGACCTGCTGCGCGTGTTCGAAAACATGATCCAGCACAGCCCGCTGCGCGTGCCGTAGCGCAATGCGGCAACGCCGCGCATTGCGGCGCGGCGTTGTCGGGTTGGCGGACCTGGATGCAAGCAGCGCCCGGGCGGGCCGCGCGGCGCCAGCGCGTCATTTCAGCCGTGTCATTTCAGCCGATAGTGCGCCGCCACGCCGGCCAGCTCCTGCAGCGTGCGCTGCTGCCAGGCGGCGTCGTGGCCCAGTTCCTCGGCCAGGATGCGCGCCACTTCGGGCGCGGCCAGCATGGCCGCCTCGGCGTCCAGAAACAGCGCGCGGTTGCGGCGCGCCAGCACGTCCTCGGCGCTGCGCGCCAGTTCGAAGCGCGCGGCGAAACGCACATGCGCTTCCGACAGGCCGCTGCTCCTGACCAGCATGCGCTCGGCGCCGGGCAGGGCCTTGAGCGTGGCCAGGTCGCTGCCGTAGTAGCTGTCCGGCGTGCCGGCGTGTTCCTGCGACGGCGCCAGGCCGTTGGCGCCATGCAGCGCCAGCGACTCGGTGCGGCAGCTGGCCTGCGTCAGCAACTGGTGCTGGATGGCGGTGTCGACCACGTCCTGCGCCATGCGGCGGTAGGTGGTCCACTTGCCGCCCGTGACCGTCACCAACCCCGCCTGCGACACCAGGATGGTGTGCTCGCGCGACAGCGATTTGGTGGAGGCGTCGCCGGTGGCCTTGACCAGCGGCCGCAGGCCCGCCCAGACGCTGGTGACGTCGTCGCGGGTCGGCTTGCGGCTGAGATAGCGCGCGGCGGTGTTCAGGATGAAGTCGACGTCCTCGGCGCCGGCTTCCGGGTCCAGCGGCAGGTCGTTGCGCGGCGAATCGGTGGTGCCGACGATGGTGTGGCCGTTCCACGGCACTACGAACAGCACGCGGCCGTCGTCGGTCTTGGGGATCAGGATGGCGCGCTTGCCGGGCAGGAAGTCGTGCGGCAGCGTCAGGTGCACGCCCTGGCTGGGCGCCACCATGGTGGGCGCGTTCTTGTCTTCCATGCGGCGCACGCTGTCGACCCAGACGCCGGTGGCGTTGATGACGCAGCGCGCGCGCAAGGTGAAGCTGGCGCCGCCCAGCGCGTCCTCGGCTGTGACGCCGTCGACCTTGCCGCCGGTGGTGGTCAGGCCGGTGGCGCGCACGTAGTTGACCGCCGTGCCGCCCAGGTCGAACAGGGTGCGCATCAGGCTCAGCGCCAGGCGCGCGTCGTCGAACTGGCCGTCGTAGTACAGCACGCCGCCCTTCAGGCCGCGGCCGTTGACGTTTTCGGCCAGCGTCGGCGCGTTGGCCAGCGTCTCGCGGCGCGACAGCCAGCGGCTGGGCGACAGGTTGAGCTTGCCGGCCAGCATGTCGTACATCTTCAGGCCCACGCCGTAGAACGGCTGGTCCAGCAGGTTGTAAGCCGGCACCACGAAGCCCAGCGGCCACACCAGGTGTGGCGCGTTGCGGTTGAGCAGGCCGCGTTCGTGCAGGGCCTCGCGCACCAGGCTGATGTTGCCTTGCGCCAGGTAGCGCACGCCGCCGTGCACCAGCTTGGTGGCCTTGCTGGAGGTGCCCTTGGCGAAGTCGGCGGCCTCGATCAGCAGCGTGCGGTAGCCGCGGCTGGCGGCGTCGACGGCGGTGCCCAGGCCGGTCGCGCCGCCGCCGATGACGATCACGTCCCAGGCAGGCGTGTTGTCCAGTTGCGCCAGCAGGCGGTTGCGGTCGGGCGGGGTGACGGTGGCGAGCGGTTGGTTCATATGCTTGGGCGGCGGGGCCGCTAGGGTTCGGTGCGTTGTTCGTTTCTGTTGGTGCCGGCCGGGCGCGGCGCCAGCGCCGTGCCGCCGGGCCGGGTCAAGCCGGTCAGGGGGGTACCTTGGCCGCGTTCGGCGCGGCGGCCACCTCGCAGCGCACGCCGGCGTCCAGCAGCACTTGCGCCAGCGGTTCCTGCGGATGCGCGTCGGTGAAAAAGCGGTCGATCTGCGAGATGTGCGCCAGTTCCACCATGGCCTGGCGCTTGAATTTGCTGCTGTCGGCGGCCAGCCACACTTCGCGCGACTGTTCGATGATGGTGCGGGCCACGCGCACTTCGCGGAAGTCGTAGTCGCGCAGGGTGCCGTCGGCCTCGATGCCGGAAATGCCGATCAGGCCGATGTCGACCTTGAACTGGCGGATGAAATCCATGGTGGCCTCGCCGACGATGCCGCGGTCGCGCGAGCGCACCACGCCGCCGGCGACGATGACCTCGCAATCCGGGTTGTCGGAAAGAATGTCGGCCACGTGCAGGTTGTTGGTGATGACGCGCAGGCCGCGATGGCGCAGCAGGGCGCGGGCGATGGCCTCGGTGGTGGTGCCGATGTTCAGGATCAGCGAGCAGCCGTCGGGCACGGCGCGCGCCACGGCCTCGGCGATGCGTTGCTTGCCGGCCGCGTGCAGTCCCTGGCGCTTGCGGTAGGCGATGTTCTCGATGGTCGAGGCCTCGATGCGCACGCCGCCATGGAAGCGCGACAGCAGGCCGGCTTCGGACAGGATGTTGACGTCGCGCCGCACGGTCTGCAGCGTGACGTCGAAACGTTTGGCCAGTTCCTCGATGGTGGCCGAGCCCTGGGCCCGCACCATTTCGATCAAGGCGCTTTGTCGGGGATTGAGTGTCATGTTCGCATAGTGAGTGTCACGTTCGCATCATAAAACAACAAAAGCGAAAAATAATGACGCACTGCAAGATTGTTTTTTGTTCGCTTCTTCGGTAAAACGCACAAAAAACGAAAGCGATCTGAAAGAAGACCCCTGGCCGGCGCGTTCCCGCGCGCCGCGAGGGCCGCTGTACCGATGTACTGAAGTCCGGTCTGAAAACCGGGGACGTATTAGAGGTAGAGGAGACCAGATGCAGCTGACCCTGGACAGGATAGGTTTGCGAGCCGGCTCGCAGACGCACCTGTATCCGATGAGCCTGGCCCCGGTGCCGGGCGCCATGACCGTATTGCTGGGGGTCACCCTGGCAGGCAAGACATCGCTGATGCGCATCATGGCCGGGCTCGACCGGCCCACCGAAGGCCGGGTGCTGGTGGACGGCGCCGACGTGACCGGCGTGCCGGTGCGCCAGCGCAACGTCGCCATGGTGTACCAGCAATTCATCAACTATCCGTCCATGACGGTGTTCGACAACATTGCCTCGCCGCTCAAGCTGCGCGGCGCCAGCGGCATCGCCGACAAGGTGCGCGCCATGGCCGCGCGCCTGCACATCGACCACCTGCTGGAACGCCTGCCCGCCGAACTGTCCGGCGGCCAGCAGCAGCGGGTGGCCCTGGCGCGCGCGCTGGTCAAGGACGCGCCGCTGATCCTGCTGGACGAGCCGCTGGTCAACCTGGACTACAAGCTGCGCGAGGAGTTGCGCGACGAGCTGTCGGCGCTGTTCGCCGAAGGCCGCTCGACCGTGGTCTACGCCACCACCGAACCCGGCGAAGCGCTGCTGCTGGGCGGCCACACCGCGGTGCTGGATGCCGGCGAACTGCTGCAATACGGCCCGACCGCCGAGGTCTTCCACCGGCCCAATTCGATCCGCGTGGCGCGCGCGTTCAGCGACCCGCCCATGAACCTGTTCAGCGCCCGGCGCGGGGCCAGCGGCTTCACGTTGCAGGGCGGCGTCACGGTCTCGCGGCAACTGCCCCCGGGCGACGGCGCCGGGCTCACCGCCGGCCTGCGCGCCGGGGCGCTGGACATCGCGCCGCGCCCCGGCCACATCGGCCTGGACGGCGTGGTCAAGCTGGCCGAAATCTCCGGGTCCGACACTTTCGTGCACGCCGAGACGGCGGCCGGCGACGTGGTCGCGCAATTGCCGGGCGTGCACCGCTACACGCTGGAGCAGCGCCTGACGCTGTACTTCGATCCGGCCCAGACCTACGCCTTCGGCGGCGACGGCGCCTTGCTGGCCGCGCCCGCGCGGCCTCACGCCAGCGGGGGGATCGCCTGATGGCGCAGATCGAGCTGGACCTGTCGCATTCCTACGTCGCCCATCCGCAGGCCGACGAGGACTACGCGCTGCTGCCGCTGCAGTTCACCTTCCGCGACGGCGGCGCCTACGCCTTGCTGGGGCCCTCGGGCTGCGGCAAGACCACCTTGCTCAATTGCGTTTCGGGCCTGTTGCGGCCTTCGCATGGGCGCATCCTGTTCGACGGCCGGGACGTCACCAAAAAGACGCCGCAGGCGCGCAACATCGCCCAGGTGTTCCAGTTCCCGGTGGTGTACGACACCATGACCGTGGCCGAGAACCTGGCGTTTCCGCTGCGCAACCGCGGCGTGCCGCCCAAGCAGATCCGCGAGCGCGTCGGCCGCATCGCCGAGATGCTGGAGATGTCGCAGGTGCTGGACCGCCGCGCCAGCGGCCTGACGGCCGACGCCAAGCAGAAGATCTCGCTGGGGCGCGGCCTGGTGCGCAACGACGTGTCGGCGGTGCTGTTCGACGAACCGCTGACCGTGATCGACCCGCAACTGAAGTGGGAATTGCGCCGCAAGCTCAAGGAAATCCACCACGAGTTCAAGCTGACGCTGATCTACGTCACGCACGACCAGACCGAGGCGCTGACCTTCGCCGACCAGGTGATGGTGATGGCGCGCGGCCGCGCGGTGCAGGTGGGCAGCGCCGACGACCTGTTCGAGCGGCCGGCGCACACCTTCGTCGGCCATTTCATCGGCTCGCCCGGCATGAACTTCCTGCCGGCGCAATGGCGCGACGGCGGCCTGATGGTGGGGCAGCGCCGCGTCGACGGCGTGCCGGACGCGATGGCGGCCAGGCTGGCCGACGCCGGCCCGGTCAAGCTGGGCGTGCGGCCGGAATACCTGCGCCTGGCCGATGCCGGGGCGCCCGGCGCCATCCCGGCCACGGTCCAACGGGTGCAGGACGTGGGCACCTACACCTTGCTGCTGGCCGACTTCGAGGGCACGCCGCTGCGCGCCCGCCTGGGCACCGACGCCGCCGCGATCGCGCCCGGCGCCACGGTGTGGCTGTCGGTACTCAATACGCACACCTGCTTCTACCGCGACGAGGAGCTGATCCGATGAAACCGATCGATCACCGGGCCTGGTTCCTGGTGCTGCCCGTGGTGCTGTGCGTGGCGTTCTCGGCCATCCTGCCGCTGATGACCATCGTCAACTACTCGGTGCAGGACATCATTTCGCCCGAGCGCCGCGTGTTCGTCGGCACCGAATGGTTCGCCGCCGTGCTGCAGGACGAGGAACTGCACGGCGCGCTGCTGCGCCAGATCGGCTTCTCGCTGGCGGTGCTGGCCATCGAGATCCCGCTGGGCATCCTGCTGGCGCTGTCGATGCCGGCCAGCGGCTGGCGCGCCTCGGCGGTGCTGGTCATCATCGCGCTGTCGCTGCTGATCCCGTGGAACGTGGTGGGCACCATCTGGCAGGTGTTCGGGCGCACTGACATCGGCCTGCTGGGGGCGACGCTGTCGTGGCTGGGGGTGGACTACAACTACACCGGCAACGACCTGGACGCCTGGGTCACGGTGCTGGTGATGGACGTCTGGCACTGGACGCCGCTGGTGGCGCTGCTGTGCTATGCCGGCCTGCGCGCGATTCCCGACGCTTATTACCAGGCCGCGCGCATCGATGGCGCCTCGCGCCTGGCGGTGTTCCGCTACATCCAGCTGCCCAAGATGCGCGGCGTGCTGATGATCGCGGTGCTGCTGCGCTTCATGGACAGCTTCATGATCTACACCGAGCCGTTCGTGCTGACCGGCGGCGGGCCCGGCAACGCCACCACCTTCCTGTCGCAGTACCTGACGCAGAAGGCCGTGGGCCAGTTCGACCTGGGCCCGGCGGCGGCGTTCTCGATCATCTACTTCCTGATCATCCTGCTGCTCTGCTTCATTCTGTACAACTGGATGCAGCGCGCCGGCACCACCGGCGGTTTCGACGAGGAGCGCGCCAATGCGTGAGCAATCGACCTGGTGGCGCGGCGCCTTCCTGGCGCTGTACCTGGTGTTCGCCATCCTGCCGCTGTACTGGATGCTGAACATGTCGTTCAAGACCAATACCGAGATCGTCAGCACCCTGACGCTGTGGCCGCGCGAGTTCACGCTGGAGCACTACCGCACCATCTTCACCGATCCGGCCTGGTATTCGGGCTACATCAACTCGCTGATCTACGTGGTCATCAACACGGTCATCTCGCTGGCCGTGGCGCTGCCGGCGGCCTACGCGTTCTCGCGCTACCGCTTCATCGGCGACAAGCACGTGTTCTTCTGGCTGCTGACCAACCGCATGACGCCGCCGGCGGTGTTCCTGCTGCCGTTCTTCCAGCTGTACAGCTCGTTCGGGCTGATGGACACGCACCTGGCGGTGGCGCTGGCGCACCTGGTGTTCAACGTGCCGCTGGCGGTGTGGATCCTGGAGGGCTTCATGTCCGGCGTGCCGCGCGAGATCGACGAGACGGCCTACGTGGACGGCTATTCGTTCCCGCGCTTCTTCCTGACGATCTTCCTGCCGCTGATCAAGTCGGGCGTGGGCGTGGCGGCGTTCTTCTGCTTCATGTTCAGCTGGGTCGAGCTGCTGTTGGCGCGCACGCTGACCTCGGTCAACGCCAAGCCCATCGTCGCCACCATGACGCGCACGGTCTCGGCCTCGGGCATGGACTGGGGCGTGCTGGCGGCGGCCGGGGTGCTGACCATCGTGCCCGGCGGCATCGTCATCTGGTTCGTGCGGCACTACATCGCGAAGGGCTTCGCGATGGGCCGGGTCTGAGGGGGAGGGCGCCACATGTTCAGCTGGATGGTATGGACCACCCCCGTCGCCGTGTTCTTCTCCTGCATCGTGCTGATGCTGGTCGGCATGACGATCTGGGAACTGAAATCGCCCACGGTCGAGCGCAAGGGCTTCCTGCCGTTGCGCACGACCCGCGGCGACCGCCTCTTCATCGGCCTGATGGCCGCGGCCTGGCTCAACCTGGCGTTCCTGGGGTTCGGGCAGAAGGCGGTGGAATGGTTTTCGCTGGATGAGCCGCCATCGGTGTGGATCAGCTTCGTGCTGTCCATGCTGCTGCTGGCCTTCATCATGAGAAAAGGCTGAAGGGGCGTCAGACCCCGCGCGATATCAGCGGTTTGGAAGGACGATCGGCCAATGTCTTCCCCGGCCAGAAGTCCGCAGCACCACAGGGGAAGACCTATCGAGGAGACAGGTCATGAAATTGCGCATGCACGCCATGGCGGCCGCCATCGCCCTGATCGGGACGTCAGGAGCCTGGGCTGGCGAGCCGGAAGCGAAGAAGTGGGTCGATTCGGAATTCCAGCCGTCGACCCTGTCCAAGGACCAGCAGATGGCCGAGATGAAGTGGTTCATCGAGGCCGCCGCCAAGCTCAAGGCCAAGGGCGTCAATGAAATCAACGTGGTGTCGGAAACCATCACCACCCACGAGTACGAGTCCAAGGTGCTGGCCAAGGCCTTCACCGAGATCACCGGCATCAAGGTCAACCACGACCTGATCCAGGAAGGCGACGTGGTCGAGAAGCTGCAGACCTCGATGCAGTCGGGCAAGTCGATCTACGACGGCTGGATCTCCGACTCCGACCTGATCGGCACCCACTACCGCTATGGCGCCATCCTGCCACTGTCCGACTACATGGCCGGCGCCGGCAAGGAATGGACCAATCCGGGCCTGGACCTGAAGGACTTCATCGGCACCAAGTTCACCACCGCGCCGGACGGCAAGCTCTACCAGTTGCCCGACCAGCAGTTCGCCAACGTCTACTGGTTCCGCGCCGACTGGTTCGCGCGCCAGGACCTGAAGGACAAGTTCAAGGCCAAGTACGGCTACGAGCTGGGCGTGCCGACCAACTGGTCCGCCTACGAGGACATCGCCGACTTCTTCTCCAACGACGTCAAGGAGATCGACGGCAAGAAGGTCTATGGCCACATGGACTACGGCAAGAAGGACCCGTCGCTGGGCTGGCGCTTCACCGACGCGTGGCTGTCGATGGCCGGCGCCGCCGACAAGGGCCTGCCCAACGGCATGCCGGTGGACGAGTGGGGCATCCGCGTGGCCGACGACAAGTGCACGCCGGTGGGCGCCTCGGTGGCGCGCGGCGGCGCCACCAACAGCCCGGCCGCGGTCTATGCGTTGACCAAGTACGTCGACTGGATGAAGAAGTACGCGCCGCAGCAGGCCATGGGCATGACCTTCTCGGAATCCGGCCCGGTGCCGGCGCAGGGCCAGATCGCGCAGCAGATCTTCTGGTACACGGCCTTCACCGCCGACATGACCAAGAAGGGCCTGCCGGTGGTCAACGAGGACGGCACGCCCAAGTGGCGCATGGCGCCGTCGCCGTACGGTCCGTACTGGAAGGACGGCATGCAGAACGGCTACCAGGACGTGGGCTCGTGGACCTTCTTCAAGTCCACCAACCCCGACAAGATGGCCGCCGCCTGGCTCTACGCCCAGTTCGTCACGGCGAAGTCGGTGTCGCTGAAGAAGTCGATCACCGGCCTGACCTTCATCCGCGACAGCGACATTCACAGCGACTACTTCAGCAAGAACGCGGCCAACTACGGCGGCCTGATCGAGTTCTACCGCAGCCCCGCGCGCGTGGCCTGGACGCCGACCGGCAACAACGTGCCTGATTACCCCAAGCTGGCGCAGCTGTGGTGGAAGAACGTCGCCACCGCCGTCACCGGCGAAAAGACGCCGCAGGCCGCGATGGACAACCTGGCCAACGAAATGGACCAGGTGATGGCGCGGCTGGAGCGGGCCGGCATGGCGCAATGCGCGCCCAAGCTGAACGCCAAGGGCGATCCGAACAAGTGGCTGTCGGACCAGCACGCGCCGTGGAAGAAGCTGGCCAATGAAAAGCCCAAGGGCGAGACGGTGGCGTACGAGAAGCTGCTGGAAGCCTGGAAGGAAGGGAAGGTGCGGTAAGCACCGCGCGATATCTTCGCCATCTCGAAGCGCCACGGTTTCCGTGGCGCTTTTTCATTGCAAAAACGTAATCCCCTTATCCGCTTTCTGTCCGCATCGCCTTCCTAGAATGAATCCCGAGCAGTACCCCCCACGATTCATAGGAGTGAAGCATGCAGATTCTTCGTAAAACCGCACTGGTCCTGGTCCTGGCGGCCGGCGTTTCGGGCACGGCGCTGGCGCAGCAGGCGCCGTCCACGGCCCTGACCAGCCCCTATGGCGCGCCGCTCACGCGCGCCGAAGTGCTGGCCGACCTGGCGCTGTGGAAGCGCGCCGGCGTGGACCGGTTCTGGCGCGGCGAGGCCACGCCGGACATCTACAGCCCGGAATACAAGGCTGCGTTCTCGGAATATGTGCGCCTGCGCTCGGGTCCTGACTACCAGGCCGAGGTGCAGCGCCAGAACGAGAGCCGCCGATAACCGCGTCCTCGCGATGGCTCACGTCCTGCTGACGTGCGTTCCCGAGTCCGGCGACAGGCTGCAGTTCGCGGACCTGGAGCTGGACTTGCTGCGCTTTCGCGCCTACCGCGATGGCCAGCCGCTGCTGTTGACGCCGAAGGAGTTCGGCCTGCTGGCCCTGTTGATGGGCAGCCCGGGCGCGGTGTTCACCAGCTGGCAGCTGGCCGAGTCCGTATGGAAATCCAAGGCGCCGCTCGCCGGGACTCGGCACGTGAAGTGCCAGGCGGTCGCGATCGCCATGCGGCGCCTGCGCAAGAAGGTGGATGGCGGCAGCCGCCCGCGGTTGTTGCACGTGATTCGCGGCGGCAGTTTCATGCTGGCCGCCGCGCCGCTTTGACGGTGTCGCGCCAATAGCCGTACAGGCCCTTGATGTCGCCCGAGCACAGCAACGGCATGGCGCCGGCCAGCCTGTCTTCGGGCCAGTCCCACCACTGCATTTCAAGCAGCAGGGCGATGTCGTCGTCGGCAAAGCGTTTCTTGATCGGCTTGGCGGGGTTGCCACCGACGATCGTGTAGGGTTCCACGTCCTTGGTGATGAGTGCGCGGCTGCCGATCACGGCGCCGTGCCCGATGGTGATGCCGGGCATGACCATGGCTTCGGAGCCGATCCAGACGTCGTTGCCGATGACGGTGTCGCCGGCTTTCCGGAAGGCGTCGCGCGCTTGCGCGAACGCCGGCACTTCGCTCATGTAGAAGAACGGGAACGATGACGCCCAGTCGTACCGGTGGCCCTGGTTGCCCGCCATGATGAAGGCGGCGCCGGAGCCGATGGAACAGAAGCTGCCGATGATCAGCTGGTCGACGTCATCGCGGTCCGGCATGAGGTAGCGCGCGCAGTCATCGAACGAATGGCCGTGGTAGTAGCCGGAGTAGTAGCTGTAGCGGCCGACCTTGATGTTCCTGTTGGTGACGTCGTCGGAGAGCAGCTTGCCCTTGAAGGGGCTTTCGAAGTGATTTTTCATGGAGATCCCGGTGGCGTGGCCCGGGGCCGCGTGGCGTCATGGTGATTCGCGCGCGGGCGGGCTGCGTGTCGATGATCGCACAATCGCACAACCGCGCAAACGCGCAGCCGCGCGCCCGCTACAGGCGCTGCGGTATGCTGACGCTTTTCCAGCATCGGCCGCGTGCGTTGCGGCCCGCCAGCACGCATGTCCAAGCGCACGAACACGGTGGCCGCAACGGTCGAAGGCCGCATCGACAGGATCCGGCTTGCGGTGCCGCTCGTACGCGGCCACGTCCATTTCCGGGTCAACGGCGAGCCTGTCAACGCCACCTTCGAAGACCAGGCCGATATCCGCGCGCTGCGCGGGCTGCAAGCGCAAGCCACGCCGGTGCGCGTCGGCGTGCTAGAGGGCGGTCCGCACGGCTTGCGCCATTTTTCGTGGCTGAGCGCCGGCAGGGGCCGGGGCATACCGCCGCGCTATTACGTCGACCAGTGCCGCCGGGGATGGCGCGGCATCGGCATCAGCCTGGCCGTGGCCGCAGTGGCCGGGGCCGGCGCCAGCCTGCTGGACTTGTCGTCGTTCGCGCAGGTGCTGCTGCTCGTGCTGGCGCTGACGGTGGCGCTGGTTGCCGTGCTGCTGGCGGGTTTCTCGCTGTACGGCCTGTGGGACAACCGCCGGCACCGGGCGGCGATCCTGCGCAGCGAAGCGCTCTACCGCGACCTGCGGGACACCCCCGTGCCGGACGCCGCGCCGCCGGCGCAAGCGTGCGCCGCGCAGCCGTCGGGCGAGGGCGAGACGCTGCTCACCGACGCGGCGCCCGAGATCCTGTTGATACGCGGCGCGCTGGCATCCTTGACGCACGAGGCCAGGCCATCGGCCCGCACGACGCCAAGCTATGGCGTCTACCGTTTCCACGTCGGCACGCGCCGCTTCATCATGTACGTTGCCGAGAACTTCGGCGACGTGCTGCCGTTCCTGGCCGAGGGCGACCGGGTGGAGGTGGCCGCCTATGCCGGCCAGATCGCCGGCGCCGGGCCCGACCAGCTGGTTTACGGCCTGCGCAATCTGGAGGACGGCCGCGTCTATGTCTGCCATCACTATTTCCGCGCCGCTTTCACCGACATCGCGCCCGTGGGCGTGGGCCTGAGGCAGCGCGTGCCGATGCTGTCTTTGCTGGCCATCCTGCTCCTGGTGTGCTGGCTGGTGGTGGTAGCGGTGCTGTCTTCCTCCGACTCGCCGTCGGGCCGCGAGGCGGCGCCCGAACTGGCCGCGGTGACGTTCGTTTTCCTGTTGGTGTCCTGGCTGTGCGTCGCGTTGCCGCTGCTGTTCCTGGACACGCGCTGGCGCATGGGCCGGCCGACGCGGCGCCAGCGCATCCTGGAACGCATCTATCGCGCGCTGGGACTGGGCACGCCGTTCGCGCCCACGGCGGTGATCGAGGAGGTCTAGCATGCCGCGAGCGCGCGCGTCTTGTGCGGCCACCGCCGTCGAGGAACCATTGCTGGATCCCATGCTGCTGCGCCGCCTGCTGCGCGCTAGGGACCGCATTGACGCCGCCTCGCACGAGGCCTGGCCGGTGGAGCGCCTGGCCGAGGTCAGCGGCGTTTCCGTTGCCTATTTCGCCCGCTGCTTCAAGCGCGCCTTCGGCCTGCCGCCGCATCGCTACCTGCTGACGCGGCGCGTCGAGCAGGCCATTGCCCTGTTGCGCGACACCGACCTGCCCATCACCGAGATCGCCTACGCCACCGGTTGGCAGAGCCTGGGCACCTTTGGCCGCATCTTTCGCGACATCACGGGGTCCAGCCCCGGCGCCATGCGCGTGCGCGCCCGGGCCGGCCAGGAGGGGCTGGGCCTCGTGCCAGCCTGCGTGGTCAAGGCCGCGCTGCGCCCCGATCTGAACATCGCAGTTTTGGAGAAGCGCCGCCGCCAGGCGAAGGATAAAGTGCGGTGATCGGCCCGCGTCGGGTCGCCCATCACCCGATCAACGTGTCCAGGGGAGCAACCATGAGTGCAGGAATCAATGTCGTCGGCGTCTACGTGGACGACCAGGACGAGGCGCTGCGGTTCTATGTCGACAAGCTCGGCTTTCGTGTCCATACGGACGTGGGCAACGGCCCGTATCGCTGGCTGACCGTGCAGCATCCGGACCAGCCATCGTTCCAGCTGGGCCTGTTCCGGCCCGGCCCGCCGGTCCATGACGAGGCCACCGCGCAGGCGCTGCGCGCCATGGTCGCCAAGGGCGCGATGCCGCCGCTGGTGCTGGCGGTGGCCGATTGCCGCGCCAGCCATGCCCGGCTGAAGGCGCTGGGCGTGGAGTTCACCCAGGAGCCGGTCGAGCGCTATGGCAGCATCGACGCGGGGTTTCGCGATCCGGCGGGCAATGGCTGGAAGATGATCCAGGGGCCCGCCGCCTGAGGCGCATCGCTGCCGCGCGGGTCGCTGTTCCCCAATCGGGTGTTTTTGCCTTGGAGCTGTCCGGCGAAAAAAACGCGCGTTCCCGGACGGACCCGGAAACGCGCGGCGATAAACCGCCCATCCCTTCGCGGAGGCGGGCGTCATCAACGGGAACATGCGCAAGGCGGGAGCGATCCCGCGGCGATCAGAAGCGGTGGCGTATGCCCATGTTGACCTCGGTCGCCTTGGCGTTGTCCAGGAACGCCCAGTTGGTGGTGTAGGAGGCCGCGGCATACAGGTCCGTGCGCTTGGACAGGTTGTAGTTGTAGCCCAGGCTGTAGGTGTTGCTGGCCGAGTCGCCGCCGGTGAGCTGCTTGCTGTTGGCGTCGGCGCGCTGCCAGGAGGCGAACACGCCGCTCGACTTGCCGATGGGCGCGGCCAGCGCCAGCATGTACGAATTCGACCGGAAGCCCTTGGAGAAGGCGTACGACGGCGTGCCGGTGAAGCTGCCGATGCTGCCGCCGCCCGGCAGGCTCTTGCCGGCGAACCAGCCGTCGGTGAGGCGGTTGTAGGCCAGCGCGACCTTGAAGACTTCGAAGTCGTAGGAACCGCCCACGATGTACGAACGCGGCGTGGCGTCGACCTGGTCCTGGCCCAGCTTGTTGGAGGCGTTGAGCTGGTCGTAGGTGGCAAAGCCCATCAGCGGGCCGTTGTCGTAGCGCACGCCGGCGGTGATGGCGCGGGTGTTGTCGGCGGTGGCAAAGCCCGTTTGCGCGGTGCGGCGGTCGTCGGCGTTGAAGGCGTAGCCGACGGCGGCGCGCAAGCCGCCCAGCGACGGCGTCTCGTACACCACCAGGTTGTCGTAGCGCGGGAAGTAGGCCGAGCTGAAGCCCAGGCCGGCGCCGGTGTTGAGCTGGTTGAAGCCGCCGCCGAACGACGGGCCCAGCATGCCGGAGAAATAGCGCGTGGCGACGTTGTACTGGCGGCCCAGGCGCACCTCGCCCCAGTCGGCGCTGCCCAGGCCGATGGTGGCTTCGCGGCCGAACAGGCGGCCGCTTTGCAGCGAATTGCCGTTGCGGCTGTCGAAACCCGACTCCAGCTGGAACACGGCGTACAGGCCATCGCCCAGGTCTTCCTTGCCGCGCAGGCCCCAGCGCGAGCCGGCCGTGGTGCCGGTGGTCGTGCCGATGCGGCTGTTGTCGATGTTGCTGCGGCGGCCGGTGGCCGGGTCGGTGTAGCTGCCGTCGACGTTGGCGTAACCGATGCCCGTGTCGATCAGGCCGTAGAGCGTGACCGACGTCTGCGCGGACGCCGCGCCGGACAGCGCCATGGCGGCCGCGGCGGCGAATTGTTTTTTCATGGATGACTCCGTAGGCTGGGAAACTCGAATGGCGCCGTGCGGTCGAAGGGGATGCCTTCCATTGCAGGGCGATTCGAAGTCTGCGCGGCGTCGATCGACAGTTCGCGAACATTAAAATGACAATATCGATCGCGTTGCCGTCGCGATACTGTCATCTTTTCCTGCCGGGGCCCGTCCCGCACCGCCTGCCTTCGATTCCATGTTCAAGCCTTTCCTGCGCGCCTGTTTCGCCTTGTCATTGCTCGCCACCGGGGCCGCGCACGCGGCCGGATTCCAGCGGCTCAACCTGCCCATGGACATGAACGGCCCGGCCTTGCAGGGCGGCATCTGGTATCCGTGCGCCGCGCCCGCGCAGGACGTCGCCATCGGCCGCGTCACCCTGGCGGCGACGCCGGACTGCCCGATGACCGACGGGTCCAAGCCGCTCATCGTGATGTCGCACGGATCGGCCGGCTCGTACCTGGGGCATCACGACACCGCCGCGGCGCTGGCGGACGCGGGCTTCGTGGTGGCGGCGATCAACCACGTCGGCGACAACGCGGTGGACCGCTCGCGACAGGGCTATCTGTCGATCTTCTCGACCCGGCCGCGCGAGATCCGGCGGCTGCTCGACTACCTGACCGGCGCGTGGCCGCAACGGGCGCGGCTGGACGGCGCCATCGGCTTCTTCGGGTTCTCGCGCGGCGGCTATACGGGGCTGGTGCTGGCGGGCGCGACGCCCGATTTCAAGCTGGGCCTGGGCCTCTGCGCCGACGAGCCGGCGTTGCCGATGTGCCGCGACATCCGCGACGGCAAGGTGCCGGCGCAGCCCTATGTGAAGGATGCGCGCATCAAGGCGCTGGTCATCGCCGATCCGCTCAACGCCTTCAGCGCCGAGGCGCTCAAGGCGGTGTCGATTCCGGTGCAGCTGTGGGCCTCGGCGCGGGGCGGTGACGGCGTCACGCCGGCCAGCGTCGATGCGGTACGACTGGGGCTGGCGGCGCCCGAGTTCCACCCGGTCGCCGGCGCCGGGCATTTCGCCTTCCTGGCGCCGTGCTCCACCGCGCAGGCCGAGGCCGCGCCGGCGATCTGCCGCGACGCGGCGGGTTTCGACCGGGCGGCGTGGCATCGCGATTTCAACGCGGCCGTGGTCGCGTTCTTCAGGAACGCGTTGCGCTGACCGGCGCTGGGCAAGCCGGCCTTCAACCACTGCTGTCGTGAAGGCCGCTGCCCGCTAGCGCGCCGAGTTCTGGCGGTTGGCCTGTTCGGCGGCCCGCCTCCTGGCCGCCGCCTTCGGCCCGTCGCGCAGCGCGACGTAATTGCAGTAACGCGCGAAGTCCTTCCTGGCCAGCGCCAGGTACAGCCCTGTCGCCACCATGGCGGCACTGCACACAAAGCGGTGCAGCCAGATGTCGATCGAATAGGGCATCAGCGAGGTCGTCAGGTACATGACCAGCACACCGAAGCCCAGCAACGATATCATCAGCAGCCACCGCGCCCATTCGCTGCCACGGTACAGCCCGGCCAGCAGCAGTCCGGGCACGATCAGCTTGAGCAGGGGCGAGAGCTGGCCGCGCAGCAGCGGCATGAGGTCATAGCTGAGGGTGACCAGCGTGCCCGCCAGGACGATGTACCAGAACCGCTGACTGGTAGGCGCGTGGCGCCGGGTAGCTTGCCTTCCTTCACCATTGTTCTGCTGCATGGGGTCTCCTTTTGGCAAGGGGCCAGTGTAACGTCGTGCCGGCGGCGATGCGGGTAGACTGGCGGCTGGGTTTTCACCGGAGCACCGCCTTGGCCACCTCGCTGCGCAGATACACCGAGCTTCCCTACCTGATCGACTACCTGCAGTCGGGCGAACTGGCGCTGCTCAATCCGAAGGCGTGGGACGACCGCAATGATTCCTTCTACATCGAGGAATACGCGCGCGCCAAGCGCCTGCTGGGCATCTATGCGCTTTGCCTGGCCGAGGCCTCCGAGACCTACCACCACTGGCGCGTGTTCTCGCATGGCAGCGGCGGCGTCTGCATCGAATTCGACAAGGAAAAGCTGATCGAGCAGGTGAGGGCGGTGCCCGACCTGCGGGCCGAAGCGGTGCAGTACCGCACCATCAAATCGCTGCGCGAGCAGCCGCCGGCCGAGGCCGACCTGCCGTTCCTCAAGCGCCATGCCTTTCGCGATGAAAAGGAATTCCGCCTGTTCGTCTGCCGCAAGATGCGCGACACGCCGGTGCTGCGCATCCCGGTTTCGCCCGCGACCATCAAGCGCGTCACGCTCAGTCCGTGGCTGCCGGCCACGGTCTGCGACCAGGTCAAGAAGGTGCTGAAATCGATCAAGGGCTGCGAGAAACTGCGCGTGTTCCGTTCGACGCTGGTCGAGAACGAGGACTGGAAGAAATTCGCCAGCGCCGGCCGCAAGGATCCGGCATGACGGATGCCCGCGACACGGCGGACGCCGCGCTCTGTCATCGGCCCCACGACACGGTCCGCGCAGGCGCCTACACCGGCCGGCTGGCCTGCGCGCGCCAGCATTTGACGGGGTCTTCGCGCACCAGCGACTGGTGCACGCCCACGCCCGCCATGACGCCCGAAGCGCTGGCCAGCGTGGCGTTGCCCATCTGCAGGCTGGCGTCGCCCGCCGCATAGACGCCGGGCACCGTGGTCTGCTTGAAATCATCGACCCGCAAGTAAGGCCCCAGCAATCCCTCATCGAAGGCGCAGCCCAGTTGCATCGCCAGCGGACTGGCCATGTGCACGCGGCTGGCGACGAACAGCGCGTTGACCAGCAGGCGGCGGCCATCGGCCAGTTGCACCGCGTCGATCCGGGGTGCCGGACCCAGCAGCAGCGCCACCGGCGTGCGCTCGATGCGCACGCCGCGGGCGGCGAGCAGCGCGGCCTGCTCGGCGTCCGGCTCGAACTCGCCCTGGGTGAAATAGGTGGTCGGCCCCCAATCGGGCAGCAGCGCCGCCTGGTGTGAGGACATGGGGTGGGCGGCCAACACGCCGAGCGGCTGGTCGGCCACTTCATAGCCATGGCAATAGGGGCAATGCAGCACCGTCCGGCCCCAGCGTTCGCGCAGGCCGGGCAGGTCGGGCAGTTCGTCGCGCACGCCGATGGCCAGGATCAGGCGGGCGCCGCGCAGTTCGCGGCCGTCCTCCATGGTGACGGCGAAGCGGCCCGACTCGCCGCTGGCGTGGGCGGCGGCGCCGTCGATGAAATCCACGCTGCGGTAGGCGGCCAGTTGGGCGCGCCCCACGGCCACGATCTCGGCCGGTGTCTTGCCGTCCTGGCCCAGGAAGCCGTGCGAGTGCGCCGCGTAGCGGTTGCGCGGCAGGCCGGCATCCACCAGCGCGATGCGGCGGCGGGCGCGGGCCAGCTGCATGGCGGCCGACAGGCCGGCGAAGCTGCCGCCGATGATGATGGCGTCGTAGCAAGGGGGCAGTTTTTCAGGCTTCATGGGTTTCTCGATACTTTAAAAGTTGCATGATACGGCGGGGCGCGTGGTCACGCAACTTATAATGTTTCAAACCATGAACCAGGAGTCTTTCCATGCGCAGCGATAACCGCCTGTCCCGCATGCTGCACGTGCTGCTGCACATGGCGGAGCAGGATGCGCCGCTGACCTCCGAGACCATCGGCAAGATGCTGAACACCAATCCCGTGGTGGTGCGGCGCATGATGTCCGGCCTGCGCGAACGCGGCTACGTGCAATCGGAAAAGGGCCACGGCGGCGGCTGGGTGCTGACGCGCCCGTTGTCCGAACTGACCTTGCTGGACGTGTACCAGGCGCTGGGCGAGCCGCCGATCTTCGCGCTCGGACTGGACCAGAGCGAACCCAAGTGCCTGGTGGAGCAGGCCGTCAACGCCGGGCTCGAAGGCGCGATGGCCGAGTCGCGCCGGCTGCTGCTGGAACGCTTCGCCACGATCCGCATGGACCAGCTGGCGCGGGACTTCCAGGAACGGCTCAAGCTGCATCCGCACTGCCCGGAGCGCTAGCGGGCACGGCGCCGGTGTATTCTCGCAATCGTGCCGCGCCCGCATCCCGGGCCGCCGGCCCGCGCAAGAGAACACGGACGGCGTCCACCCGCGCCAGTCCGGCACTGCCCGACCAGGAGACATCGAACATGCTATTGACCGAAGAACAGCTCAGCGTCCAGGACATGGCGCGCCGTTTCGCGCAGGAACGCCTGGCGCCCAATTCCGAGCGCTGGGACCGCGAACACCACTATCCGGCCGACGCCATCCGCGAGATGGCCGACCTGGGATTTTTCGGCATGCTGGTGCCGGAGGAATGGGACGGCAACGCCAGCGGCTACCTGTCATACGCCGTGGCGCTCGAGGAGATCGCGGCTGGCAACGGCGCCTGCTCGACCATCATGAGCGTGCATAATTCGGTTGCCTGCATGCCGATCCTGAAGTACGGCAGCGACGCGCAGAAAGACCAGTTCCTGCGGCCGCTGGCCACGGGCGCCGCCATCGGCGGTTTCGCGCTGACCGAGCCACAGGCCGGCTCCGACGCCAGCAGCCTGCGCACCCGCGCGGTGCGCGATGGCGACCACTACGTGCTCAACGGCGCCAAGCAGTTCATCACCTCGGGCCGCACGGGCCAACTGGTGATCGTGTTCGCGGTCACCGATCCGCAGGCCGGCAAGCGCGGCATCTCGGCCTTCATCGTGCCGACCGACACGCCGGGCTACCAGGTGGTGCGGGTCGAGGACAAGCTCGGCCAGCATCTGTCGGACACCTGCCAGATCGCCTTCGAGGACATGCGCATTCCCGCCGCGTGGCGGCTGGGCGAGGAGGGCGAGGGCTACAAGATCGCGCTGTCGAACCTGGAGGGCGGGCGCATCGGCATTGCCTCGCAGTCGGTCGGCATGGCGCGCGCGGCGTTCGAATGCGCGCGCGATTACGCCCGTGACCGCCAGGCCTTCGGCAAGCCCATCATGGAGCACCAGGCGGTGTCGTTCCGGCTGGCCGACATGGCCACGCAGATCCACGCGGCGCGCCAGATGGTGCTGCACGCGGCGGCGTTGCGCGAGGCCGGCAGGCCGGCGTTGACCGAGGCCTCGATGGCCAAGCTGTTCGCCTCCGAGATGGCCGAGAAGGTCTGCTCGGCCGCGATCCAGACGCTTGGTGGCTACGGCTACCTGGCGGACTTTCCGGTGGAACGCATCTACCGCGACGTGCGCGTGTGCCAGATCTACGAAGGCACCAGCGACATCCAGCGGCTGGTGATCGCGCGCGCCCTGTAGAAGCGCGCGATCAGTCCAGCAAGGCCTGCACCGCGGCTTGCGCCGACGCTTCCAGTGGCTGCTCGCGTTGCAGCCGCGCAATCCTTTCCTCGAACTCGGCCGCCACATCCGGCCGCACCTTCTTCATGGCGCGCACCGTCTGCGCCAGCAGCAGGCGCGCATTGACGCTGCGCGGGAAGTCCAGGCACTGGCGCAGGTTGCCATCGAGGATTTCGCGTTCGCCATTGAGCTGGCCCGGCTGTTCCGGATTGGCGCCGTTGCAGCGCACGGCCAGCAACTGTTCCAGGCGCAGCAGGTAGTACGGGAAGGCGGCGCCGTCCGGCACCGTGTAGTTGGCAGGCGCCGCCAGCGGCGCCTGCGCGGTGGCGCGGCCGACCAGCGCCACCAGTTCCTCGGTCAGGCGCTGGATCGCGGCGGTCGGATCGGCCATCGGGAATTCGGCCGACAACGCGCCGATGCATTCGGCGTCCTCGGTGCGCACCAAGCGCACTTCGGCGCGCCACGGCTCGGCCACGGTGACCAGGTGCGAGATCACCACGTAATCGCTCTGCGCCTCGCATTGCTGCGCGTAGCCGATGGCGTCGGTGTCGTCCCAGGCCGCGCCGCTCAGCAGGAAGCCGGGATGCGGCTCGGTCAGCCACGGCACCAGCGTCTGCGTGCGCAGGCCGCAGCGCAGCGCCAGTTGTTCGTTGAAGTACAGCGGCAGCGCGCGGCTCAGGCGGCCGGTGGCGTCGGCCAGTTGCCGCTCGGCGCCCTCGGGCGCGGCGCCGATCTCGGCCGAGCCGCCCAGGAACGACACCAGCGGACGATCGGGCGTCACCGGCGTGAACAGCGCCGCCGCGGGCGAATCGGGCGTCAGCCAGACCGGGCCGCGGCCCAGCAGCATGGCCAGCCGCATCTGCGCCGGCTCGGTGGCGCCGTCACCCAGCGCGGCGCGCGCCAGTTCGGTGTCCCAATAGGCCAGGTTGTCCTTCCAGTCGGGGCGCTGCTGCGCGTAGAGCTGGTCGAGGATGGCGCGGGCCTCGTCGTGGCGGCCCAGTTCGACGTAGGCGCGGATCAGGTTGTTGCCGACCTGGATGCCGTGGTGGGCGGCCTCGAAGCGCGGCCCGGCCAGTTGCACGATCGGCTCGATCGCGCCGGCGTTGCCCAGGTCGCCGCTCATCTGCGCCAGCAGGTCGGCGGGCGCGGGCGTGCCGGCGCGGGCCAACGACTCTTCATACATCGCGATCGCGCCGGACAGGTTGTGCGCGCCCAGTTCGCCGTGCGCCAGCCACAACTGCGCGCGCCAGCTGCCGGGCAGGGCGGCAACCTTGCGCATGGCGGCCACGCCGGCGGCATCGCCGCCGTGTTCGCGGTGGATCGCCTCGTACCAGCCCAGGCCGTTGTCCTGGTTGGGATCCAGCTTCAGCGCATGCCACAGCGTGGCCAGGGCGCCGGCCTCGTCGCCGCGCTCGTCCTGGATCTTGGCCAGGTTGGTCAGGACGATGCCGGTCTCGCCGTGCGCGGCCATGAAATCCCGCAGCACGCGTTCGGCGTCGTCGAGCCGGCCGGTCTTCATGTAGACGATGGCCTGCAGCACCACGCCGCGCTCGGCGCCCGGCTGCAGTTCGACCAGTCGGTCGGCGGGCCTGACCATTTCATCGATGAAGCCGTCGCCGAGCGACTGGATGATCAGGCCGGCGAGCGAGTCGGGGTCGTCCCAGTGGCGCTCGACGGCGCCGGCCAGCACGTTGTCGCGCCACTGGTCGCGCGGCACGAAGATTTCGCGGCCATAGGCGTCGTAGGCGCGGATCATGTCGGCCTGGCTGTCCGGCGCGGAGGCCGGCTCGGAGTCGGGTTCGGAAATGGGCGCGGAGTCGGGTTCGGAAATCGGTTCGGGAACCGACGCCGCATCGGCCGCGGGCGCGGCGCCGTCATCGGCGGGGGCGGCTTGCTTGCCGAGCAGTTTCTTCAGGAAGCTCATGGGATGTCGTGTCCAGGATTCAGGCGCCCAGCGCGCGGGCGCGGCGGGCCAGGCGGCGGCGCGCCCAGAGGGTGTAGATGACGAGGTTGCCAACGACCAGCAGCAGCGCCAGCGCGATCTGGATGCCGCGCGTCAGGCCGTCCGGGTAGATCAGCGCCAGCACGTAGTGTTCGATGAAGCCGCCGGCATAGCCTTGCTGGCCGGCCTGCTGCCGCAGCGAGACTTCCAGCGGGGTGAGCGGGCAGACCCAGCCCATGCCGATGACCATCGCGCCCCAGGCCAGCGCCGGCAGGTGCAGGTAGGCCACGCGCCAGCGCCACAGCGCCAGCAGGCCGCCGAACACCACGAAGGCGACGAACAGGCCGTGCACGATCAGGACGGCGTCGGCCAGCAGGCGAGGAATCATGCGGCAGGTCCTCCGAGGTTGGCATCCGCGCCGCCGGGCATTGCGGCCGCGGCGGCGGGGATCGGCGACCGGGCGCGCGGCCCGGCGCCGCGGGTCAGGGTTTCAGGTCGCGCAGCAGCTTGGCCAGTTCCGGCGCCGTCATCAGCGACACGCCCTGGGCGCGGGCGTACTGCAACGCGTTGTCGGACACCTCGCCCAAGGCGATATAGATGGCTTCGCGCGCGCCGCGCTTTTCGCGCGCGGCCTGCAGTTCGCGCAACGGCTCGACGCCGACGCGCGCGGCCTTCCAGCGCTTGGCGCCGACCATGGCGACGTGGCCATCCTTGGTCAAGGCGAAATCGGCGCCTGGCCCTTGCAGCCGTTCGACCTCGCAGCCGTCGCGCCGAAAACCGGCCTCGACGGTGGCGGCGAACTGCTGCCACGACATGGCCGCGGCGGCCTGCGCCACGGCCTCGACGCGCGCGCCCGACGGCGCGCGCAACTGCCTGTAGGCCGCGATGATGGCGATCACCGCGAACGGCACCGCGGCAAACACGCCCATCGCCGCATACTCCAACGGCAACGCGGCAAAACCGCCGACCGACAGCAGCAGCGCCACGCCGGCGCTCATCCACCACGGCGAGCGCAGCAGCACCGCGAAGATGGAGTTCTGCGACATCCTGAACTTCATGGCGCGCGCACCACGATACGGACGTCGCCGCAGGTGACGATCTGGCCGGGACGGATCTTGGCCGTCTTGCGGCTTTCGACCACCCCGCCCACGCTTACGTGGCCTTCGGCCACCAGCATCTTGCCGGCGCCGCCGCTGTCGCAGACCCCGGTGGCCTTGAGCAGTTGGTTGACTTCAATAAAGGGGCTGCCTTCGGCAAGCGTGAATTCGATGATGGGCATGGAACGGACGGGCGTTGAATGAGGAGCGGGCGGTTCAGGCCTGGCCGCCGGGGACATTGCCGCCAGCGGGCGGAGCCGGCGGGGCGGGCGGCATCGGCGGCACGTCGGCCGGCGCCACGGGGCGGCCGCTGGGGGTTTCGGCGCGCGCCATCCAGGCGATCAGCGACGAGCGCATGGCTTCCTCGACCGACATCTGGATCGGTTGCACCCATTCCTGCGGCACGAACACGGTGTAGCCCCCGATCATATAGCCCATCGGCAGGTACACGGCCACCCGGTCCCCCTGGGTGAAGCCTTCCGGCAGGCCTTCCAGGTTGCGGCGCGTCACCAGGCCGACCAGCTCCAACTGCTGGCCCGGCACGCGCAGGATCACCACCTGCTGGGCGGTGGCCTTGGAACTGGGCGAGAAGTAGTCGGCGAAGCTCTTGAGCGACGAATAGATGCTCTTGACCACCGGCAGGTTGGTGAAAGGCATTTCCAGCAACGCCATCACGCGCTTGACGCGTTCCTTGGACACCAGGTAGCCGATCGCCAGGATGCCGAGGATGCCCAGCAGCAGGCCCAGGCCGGGGAAGTAGAAGCCGCCGATGAACGGGCGCAGGAAGGTCAGCGCCACCGCCTCGGTCCAGGCCAGGAAGATGTAGAGCAGGTAGATCGTCAACGCCAGCGGCAGGACGGTGATCAATCCGCGGAAGAAGTACTTGTAGAGACGGGTCATAGAGTCATGGGGCAAAGAAATCGGGGCCAGGTCATCGGGACCGGGGCGGGCGCCGGGCGTGGACAGGGAGGGCCGCAGCATAGCAGCAGGTGGCGCGCCTGCCGGTAACAAGACGCGGGAATTGCTACCGGTCGACGGGCAGGAACAGCGTCTCCTTGATCTCCTCCATCACCACATAGCTGCGGGATTCGGCCGACGCGGGCAGGCGCTTGAGGATTTCGCCAAGAAGGCGGCGGTATTCATTCATTTCGGTCAGGCGGGCCTTGACCAGGTAGTCGAAATCGCCCGACACCAGGTGGCATTCCATGACCTCGGGCACGTACAGCAGTTCTTTCTTGACCTTGTCGAACACGTCGCCCGACTTGGCCGAGAGCTTGATCTCCAGGAACACCAGCAGGTTCTTGCCGAGCGCCGCCGGATTGACGCGCGCATGGTAACCGGAGATCACGCCTTCGCGTTCCATGCGCTTGATCCGGTCGGAGCAGGGCGTGGCCGACAGGCTGACACGCTCGGCCAGTTCGGTGACGGAAATACGGCCTTCGCGCTGCAGGATATCCAGGATTTTCAGGTCGATACGATCAAGGTCGCGCATTTCACTTCGGACGGGTAAAAAAACAGGGTTGGCCGGGAAAAAGCACTGCCTAATGAAAATCTTCAGTGATTTTCACTGTCATGAGGCTCATAGACTACCGAAATTCCTGACCAAATCCAAACTTCGGAAAGAATCATGCACGTCATCGTCCTCGGCAGCGGCGTCATCGGCACCACCACCGCCTATTATCTGGCCCGCCAGGGAGCCAAAGTGACGGTGCTGGACCGCCAGCCCGGCGCCGCCCAGGAGACCAGCTATGCCAACGCCGGCCAGGTGTCGCCGGGGTATTCCACGCCCTGGGCCGCGCCTGGCATCCCGCTCAAGGCCATCAAGTGGCTGTTCAAGAAGCACGCGCCGCTGGCGATCCGCCTGGACGGCAGCCTGTACCAGCTGAAGTGGATGGCGGCGATGCTGGCCAACTGTTCGGCCGAGCGCTACGCGGTCAACAAGGAACGCATGCTGCGCCTGGCCGAGTACAGCCGCGATTGCCTGCGCGAGCTGCGCGCCGACACCGGCATCCATTATGAAGAGCGCGCCCGCGGCACGCTGCAGCTGTTCCGCACCGAGGCGCAGATGGAAGCCGCGCGCCGCGACATCGCGGTGCTGGAAGAGGTCGGCGTGCCCTACGAGCTGCTGGACCGCAACCGCCTGGTCACCGCCGAGCCGGCGCTGGCGCGTTCCCTGCACAAACTGGCCGGCGGCCTGCGCCTGCCGAACGACGAAACCGGCGACTGCCGCCTGTTCACCACCCGCCTGGCCGAAATGGCCGCGGCGCTGGGCGTGGAGTTCCGCTACAACCAGTCCGTCACCGGCCTGAACACCGCCGGCGGCCAGGTGACCGGCGTGCGCGTCGGCAATGAGGTCCTGACGGCCGACCGCTACGTCGCCGCGTTCGGCAGCTATACGCGCGGCTTCCTGGAGCCGCTCGGCCTGGACCTGCCGGTGTACCCGGTCAAGGGCTATTCGCTCACCATCCCCATGAAGGACGAGGCCGCCGCGCCGGTCTCGACCATCCTGGACGAAACCTACAAGATCGCCGTCACCCGCTTCGACGACCGCATCCGCGTCGGCGGCATGGCCGAGCTGTCGGGCTTCGACCTGCGCCTGAAGGACGCGCGCCGCAAGACGCTGGAGCTGGTGGTCAATGACCTGTTCCCGGGCAGTGGCGACGTGGCCCGCGCCGAGTTCTGGACCGGCCTGCGCCCGATGACGCCGGACAGCACGCCCGTGGTCGGCCCGACCCGCTACGGCAACCTGTTCCTGAACACCGGCCACGGGACGCTGGGTTGGACCATGGCCTGCGGCTCCGGCAAGCTGGTGGCCGACCAGGTCCTGGGCCAGCGTCCGCAGATCCGCACCGACGGCCTGGCGCTGTCGCGCTACGACCGCCACGCCCCGGCCGAACGGCCGCTGGTGCTGGGCGGCAAGGGCGCCTGAGTCCGGCCCGATCCCCGCACGCGTTTCCTTCGGCGCCGGCCAAAAGCCGGCGTCTCGACGGCCCGCCCGGCGCACAATGCCGGCCGGGCCGTTGTTCGCTCCGGGCGCGGGCGGATGCTTTTGCGACAGCTTGCGGCCTGCCGATGTTCCTGGCGGCCGCCGCCGGCCTCTACAATCCCCGCATGACCCATTTCCTGCACACCGCCGATTGGCAGATCGGCCGCCAGTACGGCCAGTTCGAAACCGATGACGCCGCCTTGCTGGCCGAGGCCCGCTTCGATGCCGTGGCGCGCATCGCCGCGTTGGCCGCCGAGCGCCAGGTCGACGCGGTGCTGGTGGCCGGCGACGTGTTCGATACGCAGGGGGTGTCCGACCGTACCATCCGCCGCCTGTTCGCGGCGCTGGCCGCCTATGCCGGCCCCTGGGTCATGATCGCCGGCAACCACGACGCGGCGCTGGCCGACAGCGTCTGGAGCCGCGCCGCGCAACTGGGCTGCATTCCGCCCAATGTGCGGGTGCCGCCGCGCCCCGGCGTGGTCGACCTGGCGGCGCAGAACCTCGCGGTGCTGGCCGCGCCGCTGACCCAGCGCCATACCTACGACGACGTCACCCAGGCCTTCGACGCCATGGAGTCCGAACCGGGTCGCATCCGCGTGGGCCTGGCCCATGGCAGCGTGGCCGGGCGCCTGCCGGACACCATCGACGCCACCAATCCCATCGCTCCCGATCGCGCCAGCCGCGCGCGGCTGGACTACCTGGCCTTGGGCGACTGGCACGGCTGCCTGTCCATCGACGAACGCACCTGGTACGCCGGCACGCCCGAACAGGACCGCTTTCGCGGCAACGAACCCGGCTACGTGCTGGACGTGCGCATCGCCGCGCCCGGCGCCACGCCGCAGGTCGAGCGCGTGGCCACCGGCAAGTACCGCTGGTCGGCCTGGACCGAAACGCTGAGCCTGCCGACCGACGCCCAGGCGCTGGCCGAGCGCCTGGCGGCGCTGCGCGCCGAGGACGTGCTGCGGCTGGAGGTGCAGGGCCACGTCAACGTGCCGACCTGGGAGGCGCTGCAACGCGCCGTGGACCAGGCCGCGGCGCAGGCGAGGGCGGTGCTGCCGGACTTTTCCGGCCTGCTGCTCGAACCCGATGACGCCGACCTGGCGCAACTGGGAGCCAGCGGCTACGTCGGCGAAGTGGCGACGCAATTGCAGGCCATGCAGGCCGATCCCGAGCAGGCGGCGGTGGCCGGCGAGGCCTTGCGGCTGCTGCTGCGCTTCCAACGCGAAGGCGCCGCCGCGGGAGGCGCGCAATGAAGCTCACGCGCATCGCCCTGGAAGAATTCCGCAAGTTCCGCCAGCCCCTGGTGCTGGATGGCCTGCAGGATGGCCTGAACCTGTTCGTGGGTCCCAACGAGGCCGGCAAGAGCACCGTGGCCGCGGCCATCCGCGCCGCGTTCCTGGAACGCTACAGCACCCGCACCGTGTCCGACCTGGCGCCGCGCGGCGAGAGCGGCGCCCGTCCCGGCGTCGAGCTGGCGTTCAGCCATGGCGGCCATGATTACCAACTGAAGAAGTATTTCCTGTCGCGCGCCCGCTGCGAGCTGCTGATCGACAACGGCGCGCAACGGCTGGAGGGCGAGGAAGCCGAGAACACGCTGGCCGCATTGCTGGGCTTCGAACTGGCCGCGCGCGGCCAGAGCAAGCCCGACCTGGCCGGCGTGCCGGGCCTGCTGTGGATCCAGCAGGGCGACGGCCAGAACCTGCAAACCGCGGCCGGCCATGCCGGCGGCCATTTGCGCGAGGCCCTGACGCAGTTGTCCGGCGAGCTGGCCTCCGGCGACGGCGACCGGCTCTATGAACGCGTGGCCGCCGAGCGCGCCAGCTTGCTGGATGCGCGCAACGGCCGCCCCAAGGGCGTCTACAAGGACGCCGAGGACGCGCTCGCCGCCGCCCAGGCCGAGCGCGACCAATGCGCCCAGGCCAAGGCCCAGCTCGACGCCGACGTCGACCGGCTGGCGGCGCTGCGCGCCGAGCATGCGCGCGCCGAGGCCGGCCAACCCTGGAAGGATCTCGAGGCGCGCGCGGCCGAGGCGCGCGCCCGGCTCGCGGCCGTGGCCAAGGAACGCGAAGCCTTCGAAGGGCTGCAGCGCGAGCAGCGCCAGGCCGCGCAGACCCTCGCGGTGCTGCAGGAGCAGGTGCGCCGCGACCAGCAGGACGAAACCGAGCTGCAGGCCCTGGTGGCGCAGGCGCAGGCCGCCCGCGCCGCCGTCCAGGAGGCGCAGGAGCCGCTGGCCCGCGCCCGGCGGCTCCGGGATACGCACGTTGCCGCCGCCGAGCAGGCGCGCCAGCGGGTCGCGGCGGTGCAGGCGGTGGCCGACCGGCGCGATCTGCAGCAGCAACTCGACCAGTTGGCGCGCGATATCGAACGCCTGGACGGCGCGCTGGAAGAAGCCACCCGCCTGATCGAGCAGGGCTCGACGTTGAAGGCCGAAGCGGTGCGCATCGAAATCGCCGACGCCGATATCCAGGCCCTGCGCAAGAGCGAGCGCGCGCTGGGCGATCTGCAACTGCGCCAGCAGGCCATTGCCACGCGCCTGTCTTATGCGTTCGACGCGGGCCGCGAGGCCCGGCTGGACGGCGCCGCGCTGGCCGGCAACGGCGAGTTGCTGCTGACCGCCGCGGCCGAACTGGAATTGCCCGGCCTGGGGCGTTTGCGCATCGAACCGGGCGGCCAGGACCTGCCGGCGCTCAAGCGCGAACTGGCGCAGATGCAGGCCGCCAGCGCCGCCTTGTTGTCGCGCCTGGGCGTGGCCCACGCGGCCGAGGCCGAGGAACGCCACGCGCGCGGCATCGCCTTGCAGCGCGAGCTGGACGCCATGCGCAAGACGCTGGCGATCCACGCGCCCAAGGGCGTGGACGCGCTGCGCGGCCAGCGCAACGAAGCGCAGGCGCGGCGCGCGCAACTGGCCGAACGGCTGGCACTGCTGCCCCCGGCGGCAGAGGCCGACGACGTCGATCCGCCGGCCGCGCGCCAGGCGTTGCGCGATGCCGAAGCCAGCGCCGCGCAAGCCGAGCAGGCCCTGGCGGCGGTCCAGCGCGCCCTGGATGCCGACGGCGCCCGCGCCCAACTGCTCGAAACCCAGGCCGCCGCGCGCGGCGCCGACCTGCAATCGCCCGAACGCGCGGCGCAGCGCCAGGATCGTGCCGGCCGCCTGGCCGAGGCCCGCAACGGCCACGACCTGCTCGAACAACGCCTGCATCAGGCGCAGGCCGCGCTGGAAGCGCTGCGCCCCGAATTGCTGGAGCAGGACGCGCAACGCTACGAGAAATCCGCCGCCATCGAACGCGACGCCCAGCACAGGCGCCACAGCGAGATCCAGCAACTGCTGGGCAAGCTGGAGCAGGCCGGCGCGCAAGGCCTGGGCGAACGATTGTCCGAAGCCGAGGCCGCCTGCGAACGCCTGCAGCGCCGCCGCGATGAGTTCCAGCGCCGCGCGCAGGCGCTTGAGCTGTTGTCCACCTTGCTGGCCGGCAAACGCGACGCCGCCACCCAGCGCCTGCAGGCGCCGCTGGCCCGCCGTCTGAGCCACTACCTGGCGCTGCTGTTCCCCGAATCGGCGCTGCGCCTGGACGAAGCGCTGTTGCCTGCCGCCCTGCAGCGTGCCGGCGGCGAGGACCCGCTGGACGCGCTCAGCTTCGGCACGCGCGAGCAATTGGGCATCCTGGCGCGCTTTGCCTACGCCGACCTGCTGCGCGAGGCGGGGCGTCCCACGCTGCTGTTGCTGGACGACGCCCTTGTGCACACCGACGACGGCCGCCGCGACCTGATGAAGCGCGCGCTGTTCGATGCCGCCACGCGCCACCAGATCCTGATGTTCACCTGCCATGGCGAGGCCTGGCGCGACCTGGGCGTCGAGCAGCGTCGCATCGGCGCTTGACGCCTGGGCGCCGCGCCGGTAGGCTACGCGGGTTCATCACCGAACCCGACGCGTTTCACATGCCCGACTTCACGCCTTCCGCCGAATCCGCGTTCGCTGCCCGCGCAGCCGGCGCCGGCCTGCGCGCAAGCCTGCGGCATGGCGTGTCCTCTCCCGTGGTTTCTCCTGTCGTCTCGACGGTCGTATCGCCGCCGGCTGCTCCGCCGCCGCCGTGCGATGTCGTCGCCGGCGTCGTGGGCGCCTATCCGCCCGTGGCCGCCGTCGTCGGCTGACCGCCGCACACCTCCCGCTCCCGCTTTATCGCCTGGATCCGCCGCGCTGATGCGCCGACGCGTTTGCGTCCGCCCGCCGCGCGTCCATGCCTGATTCGTTCCGCGCTTCGCAAGACGCGCGCACGCCGCGGGAGCCTGTTCCATATTCGACAGGTAGAAATTCTCATGTCTTCAAATCGCAATGCGTGGGCCGCCTACGGCTCCACCTCCTTGTTCGTGCTGCTGTGGAGCGGCGGCGCGATCTTCGCCAAATGGGGCCTGGCGCATGCCTCGGCCTTCGGCTTCCTGCTGCTGCGCTTCATTCTGGCCCTGGCGGTGTTGCTGCTGATCTGCGCGGGGCGGCGGCGCTGGCTGCCCGCGCCGGGCACGCGCGGTATCGTCGCGCTGACCGGGCTGCTGCTCATCGGCAGCTATTCCATCTGCTATCTGCTGGCGCTGGACCATGGCATCACGCCGGGCGTGCTGGCCACGCTGCTGGGGGCGCAACCCATCCTGACCCTGGCCCTGCTGGAGCGCCGCTTTCCGCCCATGCGGCTGGCGGGCCTGCTGCTGGCCCTGTGCGGGTTGGCGATGGTGATGTTCCAGAGCATCGGCATGGCGCGTTTCTCGGTGGCCGGCATGGCCTTCGCGTTCGCGGCGCTGGCCAGCATGACGGTCGGCGCCATCCTGCAAAAGCGCGTGCGCCAGGCGCCGATGGACGTGATGCCGCTGCAGTACGTGGTGAGCCTGGCGCTGTGCCTGCTGTTCGCGCCGTTCCAGCCGCTGCATGCGGATTGGAGCGTGGGCTTCATCCTGCCGCTGTTGTGGATGGGCCTGGTGATCTCGGTCGGCGCGACGCTGTTGTTCTACCGCATGATCCAGTCCGGCAACCTGGTCAACGTCACCAGCCTGTTCTACCTGGTGCCGGCGGGCACCGCGGCGCTGGATTACCTGGTGCTCGGCAACCGGCTGTCGCTGCTGAGCCTGGGCGGCATGGCGGGAATCCTGCTGGGTTTGATGCTGGTGCTGCGGGCGCCGGCCGCGCAGCCTGGGAGCTAATATCCCCCGCGCTACGCGTGCGCGGTTTCTTCCTGGCCGGCCCAGTGGCCGCTGACCAGTTGCGCCGGGCGCTCGCGCGCCTGGACCCGGGCGCAGACCGCCCAGGCGTCCAGGCGCACATTCAGGCCGGCATAGACGCCATGGCCGTCGCCCGCTTGGATGCAGCCATCGGCATGCACGCCTTCGCCGGCGCGGATCGAGCCGTCGGCGCGGATGTCTTCGCCTGCGATCAGGCCCCAGCCCGCGGCCAGGTGGCCGCCGCAGGCAATGGTGGCACCCGCCTGGATGCCGCAGGCGGCATCGATGTCCTTGGCGGCCTGGACGCCGCCGCCGGCCTTGATTCCCTGGCCGCATTTGAGGGCGCCTTGCACCTGCACGTCCTGCCCGGCCCGCAGGTGGCCGGTCACGGCCAGGTCCTGGCCGGCGCAGATGTCCCATTTGGCGCGCACGTTGCCGCGGCAGTCCAGCAGGGTGGCGACCTCGATGCCCCATTCGGCGGAAACGTCGCCGCCCGCGCGCAGGTCGCCGGCGCTGGCGATGTTGGCGCCGGCGGTGATGTTCTCGCCCGCAACGATGGATTCCCCGGCGCGAATGCCGCCGCCGGTGATGATGCTGCGGCCGGCGCGCACCACGCTGTCGACGTTGATGCCCATGCGCACCTCCAGCGTGCCGGCAAAGACGATGGCCTGCGCGTCGAGCGTGTCCAGCTTCAGCACTGCGTCGGTCGGCCCGAACTGGTCCAGCAGCCAGCAGGCGTCGCCCACGCGCCCGTCGGCCACCAGGGCATCGAGGACGGCCTGGTAGTCCCCCTGTCCGTTGTGGTCCCGCAGGAACCATTTGTAGCCTCCCGCGCAGGGATTCTTGGCTTTGACGAATTTCTTGGTGAGTTGCATGGCTCGGTGGCGATCAAGGCGTGGCGCCGCCCGCCGGACGGAGCCGGCGCGCGGACGAAACATGTGGCGAGAACCGCCCGGCCATTCGGCGAGGCGGTTGCGGCGGCCGGCCTGGAGCCTGGCGGTGCGCACGGCATGGGGACGTGCGGACGTGCTGGCGGCCGGCGGCGGCCGGTACGGACGAGACGGAAGGGAGGGGAAGCGGGCGCTTAGCCGGGCTTGGAGCGCGCGTAGGCGGAACGCGCGGCGACTTCCTGCGAGCTCAACAGGGTCGAGCGCAGGGCGCAAAGGACGCAGGCGGCGTCGGAGAGGCGGGAAAAATCGGTTCGCACGGGCGAAATGGTAGCAGAGCCCGCGCCCGCCATCCGCCGATGTGTCGCGGGCGCCTCGTCCGAATGGTCCGAATCCGCTGATCCGGCCCCCACGCTGCCAGCCTGCGGCGCGGGGGGAGCGGCGGACAGGGAGCCTGCCCGCCGGCTACGCGGCAATGCCTTGCGGCAAGCCTCAGTTGTTCGACTGGATGTTGCGTTCCTTGGCGATGCGTTGGCGCAGCTCCAGTTCACGCTTGATCTGGGCGGCGTATTCGGCCGGCGTGTTGCCGTCGACCAGCGAGCCGCCGTCGGCCAGGCGTTGCGCGATCTTGGGATCCTTCAGCGCCTTGACGGTGGCATCGTGGATGCGGTCGATCACCGCCTGGGGCGTGCCGGCGGGCGCGACCAGGCCGTACCAGGCCATATTGTCCATTTCCGGCAGGCCGCCTTCGGCGAAGGTCGGCACGTCCGGCAGGGCGGGCAGGCGCTTGGGCGCGGCAATGGCCAGGGCGCGGAGCTTGCCGGCCTGGATGTGAGGCATGGACGAGGGCAGGTTGTCGAACTGGGCGTTGACCTGGCCGGCGATCACGTCGTTCAGGGCCGGGCCTGAACCGCGATAGGGTACGTGCACCATGTCGGTCTGGGTCAGCGACTTGAACAGTTCGCCGTCCAGGTGGCCGATGCCGCCGGCGCCCGACGAGGCGTAGCTGTACTTGCCGGGGTTGGCCTTGAGCAGGGCGACGAACTCCGCCACCGACTTGGCCGGCACCGCGGGATTGACGGTCAGCACGTTGGGCACATTCACCATATTGGTGATGGGCGCGAAGTCCTTGAGCGGGTTGTAGGGGGTCTTGGGATTGGTGGCGGGGTTGGTGGCCATGGTGCTGACGGTGGCCACGCCCAGGGTGTAGCCGTCCGGGGTGGAGCGCGCCAGCGCGTCGGCGCCGATCGAGCCGCCGCCGCCGCCGCGGTTTTCCACCACCACGGCCTGGCCGAGTTCTCGGCCCAGGCCTTCGGCCACCACACGGGCGACGATGTCGGTGGTGCCCCCGGCCGCGAACGGCACGATCAGGCGGATGGGTTTGTTCGGGTAGGCGTCAGCGGCTTGCGCGGCGCCGCTGAGACAGAGGCCGGCGAGGGCGGTGGCCAGGGCGGCCTTGGCTTGGGACAGCACGGTCAAGAGTCTTCTCCATATTATTGAATCCGAGCCGGCCGGCTTCGATGGCCGGCGTCGGTGAAGCGCGCCGGGCGCGGATGCGGGCCTGGCCGACGCTTCGTGGGCGCCATTCCACACAGTTACACCACCCCGGTCAATCGGGATTCCCCCTGCATCGCATGGGGGTATTTGATGCCGCGCAGAAAAGGCCCTGATCGGCGAAGTTGTGGCTAAAAAACGTATGCTGACAATAACTTGAACGAAAACGGGGGCATCATGGATGCGTAATGAATGCGCATCGAACATGTCGTCATCCCCTCGGTACGTGCATAAATCTCTGCATAACTTACAAGAATCTGATATTTTTCGGATGAGATTCTTGGCCGGTCTTGCAATAAAGCTATTGCGTTTGTTTCTGTCTGCGCCGTTCAATGGGGCGTTGGTCGAAGTCCCCGCGGGGCAACGTGTAGTGCAGCGACGCACCGGGCCAGGGTTCCGTCCGTTTTTCAATCCCCGGTTCGTTTCGTCTCTCGCTGCCGCGCTGGCGGGAGGGGGCCCGGACATTCTCGGAACGCCATGTCGCTGATACTGATCCTCGCTCTGCCGTTTGCCGGCAGCCTGTGCGCCGCGCTGCTGCCTTCCAACGCCCGCAACGCCGAGGCCTGGTTGGCGGGCATCATCGCGCTGGTGTGCGTGGTTCTGGTCGCCAGCCTGTATCCGCAGGTGGCCGATGGCGGCGTGATCCGCGCCGACATGCCCTGGGCGCCCGCGCTGGGGCTGCAATTCACCCTGCGCATGGACGGCTACGCCTGGCTGTTCGCCCTGATCGTCTCGGGCATGGGCGCGCTGGTGGTGCTGTACGCGCGCTATTACATGTCGCCGGAAGACCCGGTGCCGCGCTTTTTCTCGTTCTTCCAGGCTTTCATGGCCGCCATGCTCGGCGTGGTGCTGTCGGGCAACCTGATCCAGCTGGTCATGTTCTGGGAAATGACCAGCCTGGCCTCGTTCATGCTGATCGCCTATTGGCATCACCGCCTCGATGCCCGCCGCGGCGCGCGCATGGCGCTGACGGTGACCGGCGCCGGCGGGCTGTGCCTGCTGGCCGGGGTGCTGATCCTGGGGCACATCGTCGGCAGCTACGACATGGACCGGGTGCTGGCCGCCGGCGACCTGGTGCGCGCCGACCCCTGGTATCCCGCCGTGCTGGTGCTGGTGGCGCTGGGGGCGCTGACCAAGAGCGCGCAGTTTCCGTTCCACTTCTGGCTGCCCAATGCCATGGCCGCGCCCACGCCGGTGTCGGCCTACCTGCACTCGGCCACCATGGTGAAGGCCGGCGTGTTCCTGCTGGCGCGCTTCTGGCCGGTGCTGGCGGGCACCGACGAATGGTTCTGGATCATCGGCGGCGCCGGCCTGATCACCCTGGTGCTGGGCGGCTATGCCGCCATCTTCCAGCAGGACATGAAAGGCGTGCTGGCGTACTCGACCATCAGCCACCTGGGCCTGATCACCTTGCTGCTGGGGCTGAACAGCTCGCTGGCGCTGGTGGCGGCGGTGTTCCACATGGTCAACCACGCCACCTTCAAGGCCTCGCTGTTCATGGCGGCGGGCATCGTCGACCACGAAACCGGCACGCGCGACCTGAGCCGCCTGTCGGGGCTGTACAAGGCCATGCCGATCACGGCCACGCTGGCCATGGTGGCCGCCGCCTCGATGGCGGGCGTGCCGCTGCTCAACGGCTTCATCTCCAAGGAAATGTTCTTCGCCGAGACCACCTTCGTCAGCGGCGACTGGATAACGCGCACCGGCCTGCCGCTGGCGGCCACGGTGGCGGGGGCTTTCAGCGTGGCCTATTCGCTGCGCTTCATCCTGCAGGTGTTCTTCGGCCCGCCAGCCACCGACCTGCCGCGCGCCCCGCACGAGCCGCCCGGCTGGATGCTGGTGCCCAGCGGCCTGCTGGTGCTGATGTGCCTGGTGGTGGGCATCCTGCCGGGCGTGACCCTGGGCCCGTTCCTGGCCACGGCGGCGCGCAGCATCCTGGGCGCCGACATGCCCGAATACAGCCTGGCCGTGTGGCACGGCGTCAACCTGCCGCTGGTGATGAGCTTCGTGGCCATGACCGCGGGCGTGATCCTGTACCTGGCGCTGCGCGCGCACCAGCGCGCCAATCCGGGCCGGGTGCCGTTCATCTACCGCCTGGATGGCCGCCGCTCGTTCGAGGCGCTGCTGGACGGTTCCAGCGTCGCGGCCGCCTGGTTGCTGCGCTGGCTGGCTTCGTCGCGCCTGCAGGTGCAGATGGTGCTGATCGTGCTAGGCACGCTGTTCGTGGCCTGGCTGCCGCTGCGCGCGGGCGGCTGGCTGGACGGCACCGGCCGCGCGGCCCCGGTGGACCCCGCGTTCGCCCTGTTGTGGCTGGTGGGCTGCGTGTGCGCCGTGGCGGCCGCCTACCAGGCCAAGTACCACCGCCTGGCGTCGCTGGCGCTGGCCGGCGGCGCGGGCCTGGTGACCTGTCTCACGTTCCTCTGGTTCTCGGCGCCCGACCTGGCGCTGACGCAACTGTCGGTCGAAGTGGTGACCGTGGTGCTGTTGCTGCTGGGCCTGCGCTGGCTGCCGCGCCGCATCGCGCAGGACGAGGACGAAGGCCTGGGCGCGACGCTGCGGGCTCGTGGCCGCCGCCTGCGCGACCTGCTGCTGGCCACCGCCGCCGGCACCGGCATGGCGGCGCTGGCCTATGCCGTGCTGGTGCGGCCGCAGGGCGAGACCATCTCCTCGTATTTCGTCGACCGCGCGCTGCCCGATGGCGGCGGCACCAACGTGGTCAACGTGATCCTGGTGGACTTCCGCGGCTTCGATACCTTTGGCGAGATCACCGTGCTGGGCATCGTGGCGCTGACGGTCTATGCGCTGCTGCGCCGCTTCCGCCCGGCGCCCGAGAGCGCCGACCTGCCGCGCCAGCAGATCGACCAGGACGGCCCGGTGCCGGCCGCGCCCGACATCAAGTCGGTGGTGCCGACCGGCCCGATGATGGTGCCCACGGTGCTGGTGCGCCTGCTGCTGCCGACCGCGGCGCTGATCTCGGTGTATTTCCTGCTGCGCGGCCACAACCAGCCGGGCGGCGGCTTCGTCGGCGGCCTGATCTTCGCCACCGCCGTGATCCTGCAATACATGGTGGGCGGGGTCTACTGGGTCGAGTCGCGCAGCCGCCTGAACCCGCAGAACTGGATCGGCATCGGCCTGCTGTTCGCCGGAACGGCGGCGGTGGCCGCCTGGCTGGCCTACAAGCCGTTCCTGGCCGCGCTGGCCTGGGACATCGCCTTGCCGCTGGTGGGCCACGTGCACCTGTCCAGCGTGTTGCTGTTCGACCTGGGCGTCTACATGCTGGTGGTCGGATCCACCGTGCTGGTGCTGGTGGCGCTGGCTCACCAATCGCTGCGCGCGCAACGCAAGGCAGCCGCCGAAAGCCAGGCGGCCGCCGCACAAACGGGGGAAGCCTGATGGAATTGATTTACGCCGTCGCGATCGGCGTCCTGGCGGGCTCGGGGGTCTGGCTGCTGCTGCGGCCGCGCACCTTCCAGTTCATCATGGGCCTGTCGCTGGTCTCCTACGCGGTCAACCTGTTCATCTTCGGCATGGGCCGCCTGACCTCGGGCCGTCCGCCGGTGGTGGACCCGGCCATGGCCCATGATCCTTCCTGGTATGCCGATCCGCTGCCCCAGGCGCTGGTGCTGACGGCCATCGTGATCGGCTTTGCCACCACCGCGCTGTTCCTGGTGGTGCTGCTGGCTTCGCGCGGCTTGACGGGCACCGACCACGTCGATGGACGGGAGTCCCAATCTTGAGTTTCTGGCTGCAACACCTTCCCATCCTGCCCATCATCACGCCGCTGCTGGCCGGCGCCGTGATGCTGTTGCTGGCCGACACCAGCCGCTACGCGCGCGGCGCCATCGCCATGGTGTCGACGCTGGCGCAACTGGCCGCCGCCATTGCGTTGCTGGCGGTCGCCGGCGGCGTCGTGCCGGGCGTCTGGCCGGACGGCGTCGGCGTCTACCTGGTGGGCGACTGGCCCGCGCCGTTCGGCATCGTGCTGGTGGTGGACCGCCTGGCCGCGGTCATGCTGACCCTGACCGCGGTGCTGGGCCTGGCCACGCTGACCTACGCGCTGGCGCGCTGGGACCGCGCCGGGGTGCACTTCCATTCGCTGTTCCAGTTCCTGCTGATGGGCCTGAACGGCGCCTTCCTGACGGGCGACCTGTTCAACCTGTTCGTGTTCTTCGAAGTGCTGCTGGCCGCATCCTATGGGCTGCTGCTGCACGGCTCGGGCGTGGCGCGCGTCAGTGCCGGCCTGCAGTACATCGCCGTCAACCTGGTGGCCTCGTTCCTGCTGCTGATCAGCATCGCGCTGATCTATGGCGTGAGCGGCACGCTCAACATGGCCGACCTGGCGCTGCGCGCCGGCAACCTGACCGGTTCGGACCGCATGCTGTTCGAGGCTGGCGCCGCCATCCTCGGCGTGGCCTTCCTGGTGAAGGCGGGGGCGTGGCCGCTGAACTTCTGGCTGGTCAAGGGCTACGGCTCGGCCGGCGCGCCGATCGCGGCCATGTTCTCGATCATGACCAAGGTCGGCATCTACGCGCTGCTGCGCATCGGTTCGCTGCTGCTGCCCAGCGGCGCGCCGGCCGCGTTCAGCCTGGACTGGATGTTCGCGGCCGGCCTGGCCACGCTGCTGTTCGGCGGCCTGGGCCTGCTGGCCACGCAGCAGCTCGAGAAGATGGTGGGGTATTGCGTCATCGTCTCGGCCGGCACGCTGCTGACGGCGCTGGGCATGCCGGGGGTGACGCTGACCGGCCCGGCGCTGTTCTACCTGATCAGCTCGGTGCTGACCACGGGCGCTTTCTTCCTGCTGGCCGAGCTGATCGAGCGCACCCGCAGCTTCGGCGCCAACGTGCTGGCGGTGACGCTGGACGCCTTCGACCTGGACGACCCGACGTCGGTGAATCGTTCCGACGACGTGGTCGGCGTCGCCATCCCGGCAGCCATGGCTTTCCTGGGGCTGGCATTCATCTGTTGCGCCTTGCTGGTGACCGGGCTGCCGCCGCTGTCGGGTTTCGTGGCCAAGTTCTCGCTGCTGTCGGCGGCGGTTTCCGCCGCCAATGAATCGGCGCCGCCGATGGACGCGTGGATCCTGGTGGCGGCGGTGCTGGTGTCCGGCCTGGCGGGCCTGATCGGCCTGGGCCGCACCGGCATCCGCGTGTTCTGGGCCAGCGACGACCGCAGCACGCCGCGCCTGCGGGTGATCGAAGCCGGGCCGGTGGCCGTCCTGCTGCTGCTGTGCGTGGGCCTGGCGGCGGGCGCGGGCCCGGTGTCGGCCTACCTGGACGACGCCGCGCGTTCGCTGGACCAGCCCAAGAGCTACATCGATGCCGTCATGTCCGCGCAGACGGTGCGCGCCGCGCAAGGAGGCAGCTGATGCGCCGTCTGTATTTCCTTTTCCTGCCGGTGTTCCTGTTCGTCCTGTGGCTGGTGCTGAACGAAAGCCTCTCGGCCGGCCAGATCGCGCTGGGCGTGGCGCTGGCCCTGTGGTTCACCTGGGCCGCGTCGCGCCTGCGTCCGCTGCACGCCAAGCCGCGGCGACTGTGGAAGGCGATTCCGCTGTTCCTGCACGTGACCGCGGACATCATCAAGTCCAACGTCGCGGTCGCCAAGCTCATCCTGAACCCGCGGCCCAACGATTTTTCGCCCGGGTTCATCAAGATCCCCCTGACCATGCGCGACCCGCACGGCCTGGCCATGCTGGCCTGCATCGTCACCTACACGCCCGGCACCGTCTGGGTCGAACTGACCGACGACCACCGTCTCAAGCTGCACGTGCTCGACCTGCAGAACGAGGAAGACTGGGTGCGCCTGGTGCAGGACCGCTATGAGCGCCCCTTGATGGAGATATTCGAATGAACGCCATACTGTATTGGGCGGCGTCCTTTGCCCTGGTGTGCTTTGCGCTGGGCATGGTGTTCGCCACCATCCGCCTGTTGCGCGGCCCCACCGCGCAGGACCGCGTGCTGGCGCTGGACACGCTCTACATCAACGGCATGCTGACCATGCTGGTGTTCGGCATCCGTTCGGGCACGCCGGTCTACTTCGACATCGCGCTGCTGATCGCGCTGTTCGGCTTCGTGGGGTCCACGGCCATGGCGCGCTTCCTGTTGCGCGGCGAGGTGATCGAGCCATGATCGAAACCCTTCCCCTGTGGGCCAGCATTCCGGCCAGCATCCTGCTGGTGCTGGGCGGCCTGCTGGCGCTGACCGGCTCGGCCGGCCTGCTGCGCTTTCGCACTTTCTACGCCCGCATCCATGCGCCGACGCTGGGCAACACCATGGGCTGCGGCTGCGTGCTGGCCGCGTCGATCCTGGTGTTTTCGGCGCTGTCGTCGCGGCCGGTGTTTCATGAAGTGATCATTACACTGCTGCTGATCGTCTCGTCGCCGGTGACGGCGATGCTGCTGATGCGCGCGGCGGTATACCGTAACCGTTTGACCAAGGCCGACGCCGATCTGGACGCGCGCTAGGCGGGCGGGGGCGGAGCAGGGCACGCAAAGGGACGGAACGGAAAAATCCGGCGCCGGGTTGCGCGGACGCAATGGATATTGCGTCGCAGCATCGGAAACTTCGGCTTACGATTGCACGTTGCTGGACATGTCCCCGTCGTCCCATCGTGGGATAGTTGTATCAAGCAGACGGCGCCGGCCCATGAAGCCGCGTCGTCCCGGGTTCAATCCTCTTTCTCCAAGGAGCTGGCCATGAATGTACGTCCCATGCACACCAAACGCCTTGCGGCATCCCTTTGCGCGGCAGGCCTGATGCTGGCCGCGGGAGCGGCGCAGGCGGCCGATCCGATCGGCCGCGCCGGCATCCAGGCGCAATACGAACAGGATGTGGCGGCTTGCAAGAACGGCAGCACCGGGCAGGAACGCACCGCCTGCATGCGCGAGGCGGGCGCCGCCCGCCAGGAAGCCAATCGCCAGCACCTGAGCGATGGCAGCACCGACCAGCACCAGCAGAACATGGTGGAACGCTGCAACCGCCTGCCGGCCGACTCGCGCCAGGACTGCATCACGCAGATGACTTCGCCGACCCAGGTGCGCGGCAGCGTGCAGGGCGGTGGCGTGCTGCGTGAAACCGTGATCCAGGTGCCGGCCGGCACCGCCGGCACGGTGCCGCCCGCGCCGCCGGCCGCGGCGCCCGGCATGGCGCCCGCCCCGGGCATGGCGCCGCCGCCGGCGCCGATGCGCCAGTAACGGCGCTTGAAGGGCCAGGGGAGGGCGTCATGCCCTTTCCCCGCGCCCCTGGGGCCCGGCCGCCGCCACAATCAGGCAAAATGGCGGCTGTCGCCCTTACTCACGCATATCCATGTCCGACGTCATCGCCCTGATTTTCGATTTCGACGACACGCTGGCCTCGGACAGCACGTCCGGTTTCCTGGAAAGCATCGGGGTGGACACGGCGTCCTTCTGGAAAGACCAGGTCGACCCGCTGCTGTCCAGGCAGGACTGGGATCCCGTTCCGGCCTACCTCTACCAGATGATCCAGCTCTCGCGCGAGGGCAGGCATGGCCTCATCACGCAGCAGCGCCTGCAGGACTGGGGCGCGCGGCTCGAACTGCACGACGGCGTGTCCACGCTGTTCCAGCGCCTGCGCGCCGCGGTGCGGGCCGAGCAGCCGCAGGTGCAGCTGGAGTTCTACCTGATCTCCAGCGGCATCGGCGACGTGGTCCGCTCCACGCCCATCGCCCACGAGTTCACCGAGATCTGGGCCTCCGAATTCACCTATGGCGCCGACGGCGGCATCGAGTTTCCGCGCCGCATCGTCAGCTTCACCGACAAGACGCGCTATCTGTTCCACATCCAGAAGGGCATCATCGGCCGCGATTTCCGCAACAAGCCGTTCGAGGTCAACCGCAAGGTGCCCGAAGACCGCCTGCGGGTGCCGTTCGACCAGATGGTGTTCGTCGGCGACGGCTACACCGACATCCCGTGCTTCTCGCTGATCCGCCGCGCCGGCGGCTTCGCCTTCGGCGTGTGGGATCCGAAGCACCGCGACAAGCGCAGCCGCGCCTGGGGCTTCATCGAGGAAGGCCGGGTATCGAACCTGAACCAGGCGCGCTACGACGAGAACGCCGAGCTTTACCAGTGGCTGGAAGAGGCCGTGACCAGCCTGGCCGGGCGCATCGCGCTCAAGTCGCGGGTGTACCGTGGTTGAGCCGCTCGCCATGGCGGCCACGCCGCCCTGGACCGCGCAGGATGCCGATTTCATGACGCTGGCGCTGGACCAGGCGCGGGCGGCCTATGACATCGGCGAGGTGCCGGTGGGCGCGCTGGTGGTCTCGGCCCAGGGCGACATCCTGGGGCGCGGCTACAACCGCACCATCATCGACCACGACCCCACCGCGCATGCCGAGATCGTCGCGCTGCGCGGCGCCGCGCGCGCGCTGGAAAACTACCGCCTGCCGGGCATCACCGTGTACGTCACGCTGGAACCCTGCGTCATGTGCATCGGCGCCATGCTGCACGCGCGGCTGGCGCGGGTGGTGTTCGGCGCCTACGATCCCAAGACCGGCGCCTGCGGCAGCGTGCTGGACGTGGGCTCGGTGCCCAGACTCAATCATCACACTTCAGTCACCGGCGGCGTGCTGGCGGAACCCTGCGGCGAGCTGCTGCGCCGGTTCTTCCGCGAACGCCGCGCCAAGGAATCCATCGCATGAGCAACACCCGAGGCGCCAAGGCGCGCGCCGCCAAGGCGGCCGCCACCCCGGCGCATGACCACGCCAGCCACGATCACGACCACGAATGCGGCGAGGCCTGCGGCCACGACCACAGCCACGACCACGAGCCGGGCCACGTCCACGGCTTCCCGGACGCGCGCGGCATTTACCTGATCTCGCCGTCGTCCGCCGTGCGCGACCCGCGGACGGTGGAGCTGGCGCGCGAGCGCCTGGCCGCGCAGGGCTTCAAGACCGCGCTGGACCGCACCGCGCTGGCCGAGCACCAGCGCTTTGCCGGCACCGACGCGCAGCGCCTGGCCAGCCTGACGCGCGCCGCCAGGCAGAAGCTGCCGATCGTCATGGTCACGCGCGGCGGCTACGGCATGGGCCGGCTGCTGCACGCGATCGACTGGAAGGCCATGGCCGACAGCGGCAAGCGCTTCGTCGGCATGAGCGACTTCACCGCCTTCAACCTGGCGTTGCTGGCGCAGACCGGCGCGGTCAGCTACACCGGCGCCACCGCCATCTACGACTTCGGCGGCAAGAAGGTCGACGACCTGACCGAAGCGCTGTTCGGCGAAGTGATGCGCGGCGAGCTGGAAATCCTCAGCTTCGAGACCCAGGACGCCGACCCGGTCGATTGCCGCGGCATCCTGTGGGGCGGCAATCTGGCCATGCTGGCCTCGCTGATCGGCACCCCCTACATGCCGAAGGTGCGTGGCGGCATCCTGTTCCTGGAAGACGTGGCCGAGCACCCCTACCGCATCGAGCGCATGCTGATCCAGCTGTGGCAGGCGGGCATCCTGGGCAAGCAGAAGGCCATCGTGCTGGGCCGCTTCTCCGACTACAAGCTGGCGCCGCACGACAAGGGCTACGACCTGCACGAAGTGGTGGCCTGGCTGCGCAAGACGGTCAAGGTGCCGGTGGTGACCGGCCTGCCGTACGGCCACGTGGCCACCAAGGCGACGCTGCCGATCGGCCAGAAAGTCGGCATCGCCACCGAAAAGGGCCTGGCCCACCTGGTGCTGGACGAACACCATCACTGAGGCCCCGGCCCGCCTGGTTTTTCCGACCGCCCGGCCCGCGCCGGGCGGTTTGCCATCCGGGCTTGGTACACTATCAGGTTTCGCCGCATGCCGGCGTTGTCGCGCCATCCTGGCGCCACATCCATTTCCCGCTGCTAAAACACTGTGATATCCACCGCCAATCTCACCATCCAGTTCGGTCCCAAGCCCCTTTTCGAGAACGTCAGCGTCAAGTTCGGGGAAGGCAACCGCTACGGGCTGATCGGGGCCAACGGGTCCGGCAAGTCGACGTTCATGAAGATCATCGGCGGCGACCTGGAGTCGTCGGCCGGCAACGTCTCGCTGGAGCCGGGCGTGCGCCTGGGCAAGCTGCGCCAGGACCAGTTCGCCTTCGAGGACCTGCGCGTGCTGGACGTGGTGATGATGGGCCACACCGAGATGTGGGCCGCGATGTCCGAGCGCGATGCGATCTACGCCAACCCGGAAGCGTCGGAAGACGACTACATGCGCGCGGCCGACCTGGAGGCCAAGTTCGCCGAATATGACGGCTACACCGCCGAAGCCCGCGCCGGCGAACTGCTGCTGGGCCTGGAAATCGGTGTCGACCAGCACAACCTGCCGATGCGCGAAGTGGCGCCGGGCTGGAAGCTGCGGGTGCTGCTGGCCCAGGCGCTGTTCTCGAACCCGGACGTGCTGCTGCTGGACGAGCCGACCAACAACCTGGACATCAACACCATCCGCTGGCTGGAAAACGTGCTCAACAGCTACCAGAGCACGATGATCATCATCAGCCACGACCGCCACTTCCTGAACCAGGTCTGCACCCACATGGCCGACCTGGACTATGGCGAGATCCGCATCTACCCGGGCAACTACGACGACTACATGCTGGCCTCGACGCAGGCGCGCGAGCGCCTGGTGGCCAACAACGCCAAGGCCAAGGAACGCGTGGCCGAACTGCAGGACTTCGTGCGCCGCTTCGCCGCCAACAAGTCCAAGTCGCGCCAGGCCACCTCGCGTCTGAAGCAGATCGACCGCATCAAGGCCGAGCAGGTCGTGGTCAAGCCGTCGTCGCGCCAGAACCCGTACATCCGCTTCGAGCAGAACAAGGTCATGCACCGCCTGGCGGTGACCGTCGAGAACCTGTCCAAGTCCTACGACGCGCCCGTGATCCGCAACTTCTCGGCCATGGTCGATGCCGGCGAGAAGATCGCCATCATCGGCGCCAACGGCGTCGGCAAGACCACCTTGCTGCGCCTGCTGGCCACCGATCTGGCGCCGGACGCCGGCAGCGTCAAGTGGTCGGAAAACGCCGACCTGGGCTACATGGCCCAGGACGTGTCGGACCAGTTCCTGCAGACCGACATCAACCTGCTCGACTGGATGGGCGACCATCGCCAGCCGGGCGACGACGACCAGTCGATCCGTTCGGTGCTGGGCCGCCTGCTGTTCTCGGCGGACGACCTGCCCAAGGCGCCCAAGGTGCTGTCCGGCGGCGAAAAGAACCGCATGACCTTCGGCCGCCTGATGCTGGGCCGCCACAACGTCATGCTGCTCGACGAGCCGACCAACCACCTGGACATGGAATCGATCGAATCGCTGCAGTTCGCGCTGGAAAAGTACGAAGGCACGCTGGTGTTCGTGTCGCACGACCGCGAATTCGTGTCCGGCCTGGCCACGCGCGTGATCGAGATCCTGCCCTCGGGCGAGATCGTCGACTACCGCGGCGGCTACGAAGACTACCTGTCCTCGCGCGGCATCGAAGCCTGATACTCGGAGCCCGATGCCACGGGCCTGATATGCGGGCCTATGGCCCGGGCCTACGTCCAGGCCTGCTGGCGGGCCTGACGCCCGGGCCAGGGCGGCGGGCTGGACGGCGTTCAGCCTGCCGCAATCCTGCTGGGCTATCATCCGGGTAAACCCTGGCCCGTTGCGCCAGGTTCCACCCAGTCTGCCATGCCTCCCACTCCTCATACCACGCCCGATGGCGCGCCCATCGGGACGTTCGCATTGACCGCGCGCATCGTCGCGATCGCCTTTTTCACCTTCATCTGTTATCTGGCCATCGGCCTGCCGCTGGCGGTGCTGCCGGGCTACGTGCACGACCAGCTCGGCTACGGCTCGGTGCTGGCCGGGCTGGCCATCAGCGTGCAGTATGTGGCCACGCTGCTGAGTCGGTCGCACGCGGGCCGCATCGCCGATACCGTGGGCCCCAAGCAGACCGTGGTGATCGGCATGGCCGCCTGTGCCGCCAGCGGCGTGTTCCTGCTGCTGGCCTACGCCTTCGAGCGCAGCGCCTGGCTCAGCCTGGGCGCCATCATCGTCAGCCGGCTGGCGCTGGGCTTCGGCGAAAGCTGGGTCGGCACTGGCTCGGCCACCTGGGCCATCGCCCGGGTCGGCCCGCTGCACACGGCGCGGGTGATCTCCTGGAATGGCATCTGCACCTACGGCGGATTGGCCTTGGGCGCGCCGCTGGGGGTCTACCTGGAGACCGAATGGAGCATGGGCGCGCTGGGCGGCGCCGTGCTGCTGCTGGGCCTGGCCGGCCTGGGGCTGGCGCTGGCGCGGGCCGCGGTGGCCATCGTCGGCGGCCACCGCATGGCCTTCAAGAGCGTGGTGCTGCGGGTGTTCCCGCATGGCATGGCGCTGGGACTGGGCTCGGTGGGCTTCGGCACGCTGGCGGCCTTCGTGGCGCTGTACTACGCCAGCTTCTCGTGGGAGGGCGCGGCGCACGCGCTCAGCGCCTTCGGCTGCGCCTTCATCGGCGTGCGCCTGCTGTTCGCGGGCACCATCACGCGCTATGGCGGCTTCAGGGTGGCGCAGGTGTCGTTCCTGGTGGAGGCGGCCGGCCTGGCGCTGCTGTGGCTGGCGCCCAATTCCGGCGCCGCGCTGGTGGGCGCGGCCCTGACCGGCTGTGGCTTCGCGCTGGTGTTCCCGGCCATCGGGGTCGAGGCGGTGGCGCGGGTGCCGGCGGGCAGCCGCGGCGCGGCGCTGGGGGCCTATTCGGCCTTCCTCGACCTGGCGCTGGGCGCGACCGGTCCGGTGGCGGGTTATATCTCCGGCGGTTTCGGCTATCCGGCGATCTTCCTGTCCGCCGCGGTGGCGGTGCTGTTCGGCTTCCTGATCGCGGTCGGCCTGCAACGGCATGCCAGCCGGTCGGGGGCGGCCGCTTGAAGCGGCTGTTTTATAACTCCAGGCATTAAGGACATGCGATATTTATCGTTTGGATTCATATAACGAATTGTTAGATTAGGCCCGTTCCCCACGCGCGCCCACGATTCGTTCCATGAACCTGACTTTCGACCACGTCCACAAGCAATTCGGCGACCTGCCGGTCGTCGACGGTTTCACCAGCGAATTCAAGACCGGCGAGCTGGTCGCGCTGGTGGGGCCGTCGGGCTGCGGCAAGTCGACCCTGCTGCACCTGGCGGCCGGCCTGGAAAAACCCACGCAAGGGCAGGTGCTGGCCGACGGCAAGGCCGTGAGCGGTCCGCATCCCAGCCGCACGCTGGTGTTCCAGGAGCACGCGCTGTATCCGTGGCTGACGCTGGAAGACAACGTGGCGCTGGCGCTGGAATTCCAGAAGACCCCCAAGAAGCGGGCCCGCGAGGCGGCGCGCCAATGGCTGGCGCGCGTCAGCCTGGCCGGCTTCGAACACTATTACCCGCACCAGGTGTCCGGCGGCATGCGCCAGCGCGCCGCGCTGGCCCGCGCCTTCATCGCGCAGCCGCAGACGATGCTGATGGATGAACCTTTCGGCGCGCTCGATGCGCTGACGCGCCTGGCGCTGCAGGACGTGTTGCGCCAGCTGATCGCGCAGGAAAAACCCACGGTGCTGCTGGTGACCCACGACGTCGACGAGGCGCTGTTCCTGGCCGACCGCATCGTGGTGTTCAGTCCGCGCCCGGCGCGGGTGCTGCGCGAATTCAACCTGGCCCATCGCGCCAAGAGCCACGACCTGTCCGACCTGGCCGCCGAGAAGCGCGAGATCCTGCGCCTGCTGGGCATCGCGGTCGACGGCGCGGCGGCGCATTCCGACCTGGCGCTGGCCGCCTGACCCTTTCGATTTTCCGGTTCACGGGCGGCGCCAGTCAGTTGGCGCCGGCCATCCTCGATCCCCTGGAGCTTTCCCATGAAATTCAAGCAATGGCTGTCCCTGCCGCTGGCCGCGGCGCTCCTGGCCGCGGCGCCCGCCATGGCCGCCGAGAAATTCCGCGTCGGCTATCTGCGCGTGATGGACGATGCGCAGGCCATCGTGGCGCAGGAAGGCGGCTACTACAAGAAGGCCGGCCTGGATTCCGAGCTGATCGAGTTCAAGTCGGGCACCGACCTGATCAAGGCCATCGTCGGCGGCCAGCTGGACATCGGCGTGCTGGGCTTCACCAACGCCGTGGCCTGGGCCTCCAAGGGCGCGGACCTGAAGGTGGTGGGCGGCGCGCAGCAGGGCTACCACTCGCTGATCGTGCGCGACGACTCGGGCATCAAGGACATCGCCGGCCTGAAGGGCAAGACGCTGGCCTCGCAGGCCGAAGGCAGCACCGCCGACGTGGTGCTCAAGGGCGTGGTGCTCAAGCAGGGCAACCTGGCCGCCGACGACGTCAACGTGATGGGCGTGAGCCCGGCGGTGGCGGTGCAGTCGCTGGTGGGCAAGCGCGTGGACGCGGCCTTCCTGTTCGAACCCTATGACCGCATCGCGCAACTGGTGGCGCCGGTCAAGCAGATCTACGAAGTGGGCCAGGCCTGGCCGTTCCCGTGCATGGTGGTGATCACCTCGGGCGAGACGCTGGCCAAGCGCAAGGACGACGTCTGGAAGGCGCTGGACGCGCAGAACCAGGCCATCGCGCTGCTGCAGAAGGAACCGGCCCAGGCCTCGAAGCTGATCGCCTCGTACTTCATCGCCGAGCCCACGCTCAAGACGCTGAACCGCGGCGAGCTGCCGCGCGAGACCGTGATCGCCGAAGCCATCAGCACGCAGGTGTTCACGCCCAAGCTGACCGAGAAGGACACCAAGCGCATGCAGGAGATCGCCGACATCCTGCAGGCCCAGGGGTCGCTCAAGACGCGCGACGGCAAGCCGTACGACGTCTCCAGCATCGTCGACCTGTCCTGGCAAGAGGCGCGCAAGCTTTGAGCGCGTCGACCCGTGTGACCGGCGCCCGCAAGCATCTGGCGGGCGTGCTCGGTGTGCTGTTCATCCTGGCGCTATGGCAGGCGGCGGCGTTGGCCTTGCCCGACTTCCTGATGCCGGGCGTGCCCGCCGTGCTCGAACGCCTGTTCGAGGACCTGGGCAAGCAGTCGTTCCACCAGAGCCTGATGGGCACGCTGGGCCGCCTGGGCGCGGGCTACGGCCTGGCGCTGGCGGCGGGCATCGGCTTCGGGCTGGTGGCGGCCGTGCTGTTCTTCTTCCGTGAAGTGCTGCGCAGCGCCATCGTCATCCTGCAATCGATCCCGTCGATCGCCTGGGTGCCGCTGTTCCTGATCGTGATGGGTTTCGGCAGCACGCCGATCATCGTGGTGGTGGCGCTGTCGGCGTTCTTTCCGGCGGCGCTGAGCGTGATGAACGCCACCGAATCGGTGCAGCGCGTGCATGTTTCGGCCGCCCGCGTGATGGGCGCCACGCCCTGGGGCCTGGTCAAGCGCGTGTACCTGCCGGCCGTCATGCCCGAGCTGATCACCGGCGCCCAGCTGGCGTTCGGCAATGCCTGGCGCGCGCTGATCTCGGCCGAAATGCTGATCGGCTTCGGCAAGGGCCTGGGCCGTTCGCTGGCCTATTCGGGCGAGATCGCCGACATGACCGGCGTCATGACCAACATCCTGGTCATCGCGGTGCTGGCCGCGCTGATCGACCAGTTCGTGCTCGAGAACCTCAAGCACCGGCTGCTGCGCTACCAGTACGTGTGAGGCCCATGATGCGGCGCGGTCTGCGTTTCCTGGCCTGCCTGGCGGCCTTGCTGTCCGCCACCGGCGGCGTGGCGGCGGCCGACGGGCTGGCGGCCGCGCGCCAGCGCGGCGAGCTGGTGGTGGGCGTGCCGTACCTGGCGCCCGCGCCGGTGGCCGGCGCCAAGATCCGCACCCCGGAAGGCCTGGATATCGCCATGGCCGAGAAGCTGGCGCAGGACCTGGGCCTGCCGTTCAGCCTGCGGCAGGTGGCGGCGGCCGACGCGGCGCGGCTGCTGGCCGCGGGCGAGGTCGACGTGGTGCTGGCCGATCGGGCGCAGCCGGCCCAGGCGCTGCCCGGCGATCTGGCGGCGGTGGCCACCGGCTACGCCGCGCGTCCCAAGGCCGTGATCCGCAGCGATACCCGCATGCGCCAGGGCAGCGATGCCCGCGGCCGCAGCGTCTGCATGGCCGAGGCCGCCGTCGGCGCGCAGGCGCTGGCGCGGGGCTGGGGCGCGGTGGTGCGCACTTATCGGGTGCCGTCCGACGCGCTGGTCGCGGTGCGCGAGGGCAGCTGCGACGTCGGCCTGATCGACGACGCGGTCTGGGAACCGCTGATGCGTTTTCCCGAATGGAAGAAATTCTCGGCCACGCTGCGCCCCGATGGCGCCCGCTCTGAGCGGGTCTGGCTGCTGCCGGCGGCCGATACGGCCACGCAGTCCTGGCTCGATGCGCGCATGCGCGAATGGGCGCGGGCCGACGCCTGGAAGGCCTTGACCGCCAAATGGGCCCGAGACGTGGCTTTCGACGTCTATCTGGACCAGGAAGTCGCCGACTGCCACGGCTGAGCCCGACGCGGCCCGGATCCGTCCGCAAAGGCCGGGCAGGCCGGTGGGGCGCGGCCCTTACAATGGCGGGCTATGACCACCACCTTGACCGCCGTCTGCTCGCACGAGGAAGACGTCAAGAAAAGCCGCTTCATCGCCCATGCCGCGCCCGTCGCCACCGTCGACGAGGCCATGGCGTTCTTCGCGGCGCACAGCGAGCCCGAAGCCACCCACAACTGCTGGGCCTACCGCATCGGCCAGGAATACCGCTTCAATGACGACGGCGAGCCCGGCGGCACGGCAGGGCGTCCGATCCTGCAGGCGATCGAGGGGCAGGGCATGGACCGCGTGGCGGTGCTGGTGGTGCGTTGGTTCGGGGGCGTCAAGCTGGGCGCGGGCGGACTCGTGCGGGCCTATGGCGGCTGCGCCGCCAACTGCCTGCGCAACGGCCCGCGCACCGAGATCGTGGACCTGGCCACGGTGGCGTGCGCCTGCGGCTTCGCCGAGCTGCCGCTGCTGAAGTCGCGGCTGGCGCAGGCCGGCGCGGTGATCGTGCAGGAGGATTTCAGCGCGGACGGGGTGGCGTTGCGCTTCACGGTGCCGCGCGGCGCCGTGGCCGACCTGGAGATGACGGCGGCCAACATCACGCGCGGCCGCTCGGCGTGGGAACAATTGGCGTGACATGCGACAAGGGCCCCGAGGGGCCCTTGTGCATCACGCGTCCTGGCTGTCCTGGGCCGCGGCGATTTCCTGGTGGACCTTTTCCATGTCGACTTCCTTGATCTTGGCGAGCAGCTCATTGAGCTGGCCGCCGGACAAGGCGCCGGGCTGCGAGAACAGCAGGACTTTCTCGCGGAACACCATCAACGTGGGAATCGAGCGGATGCCCAGCGCGCCGGCCAGTTCCTGTTCCACGTCGGTGTTGACCTTGGCGAAGGTGACGTCGGGATGCTCGGTGGCGGCCTGCTCGAAAACCGGCGCGAAGCCACGGCACGGGCCGCACCAGGGGGCCCAGAAGTCCACGATCAAGGTGCCGTCCGGCGTGATGGCTTCCTGGAAGCTGTCTTTGGTGAGTTCAACAATACTCATTTTGGATCCTTGCCGCTGGCGCGGCGCAAAGTGTCGGTATCAGCGGCCCGGGGACGCCTGCCCCGGACCGGATGCGGCGACGCGGTTGCCGGTCCTGCCGGTCCATAGTAGAGCGGGGACCGGTCGCGTCGCAATGGTTGGCGCTGTGGCGAGCGCGGTCTGCGGAGCTTGTGGGGCCGGCGGCGGGGCCGCCGGCCTCACGCCGCGGTTGTTGTGGGTACGCCGTCGCGCTGCTTGAGCGCGGCGACGATCTCGAAGGAACGCAGGCGATCGGCGATATCGTAGAAATCGGACACGATCATGACTTCGTCGGCTTCCGTCTCGGCGACCAGGGCTTCCAGCCGGCGCTTGACGGTTTCGGGGCCGCCGACGATGGCGGCGCCCAGTCTTTGATTGACCGCCTCGCGCTCCCATTCGTTCCAGAGCCCGTCCATGCTGTCGACCGGCGGCTGCAATTGCAGACGGTTGCCGCGCACCAGCGACAGGAACTTGAGCTGCTGCGTGGTGGACAGGCGCCGGGCCTCTTCATCGGTGGGGGCGGCCACCACCGGCACCCCGATCATGGCGTAGGGTCGGGCCAGCGTCTCGGACGGCTTGAACAGGTGGCGGTACAGGCGCATCGCCGCCATGCCCTCGGGCGAGAAGTGGCCGGCGAACGAGAACGGCAGGCCCAGTTCGGCCGCCAGCCGGGCGCTGAAATCGCTCGAACCCAGCAGCCAGATGGGGATGTCCAGGCCTTCGCCAGGGATGGCGCGCACCGGCTGGCCCGGCCGCGAAGGCGCGAGAAAGCCGCGCAACTCCTCGACCAGCGCCGGGAATTCCAGGCCGCTGCGCGGGCCGCGGCGTAGCGCGTGCTGCGTGGCGCCATCGCTGCCGGGCGCCCGGCCCAGGCCCAGGTCGATGCGGCCAGGGTAGAGGGTTTCGAGCGTGCCGAACTGCTCGGCGATGATCAGCGGCGCATGGTTGGGCAGCATCACGCCGCCCGAGCCGACGCGCAGCGTCGAGGTGTGCCCGGCGATGTGGCCGATCAGCACCGCCGTGGCGCTGCTGGCCACGCCGTTGATGTTGTGGTGTTCGGCCAGCCAGAAACGCTTGTAGCCGAGCCGTTCGACGTGCTGGGCCACCGCCACGCTGTTGCGGAAGGCGTCGGCGGCGTCGCGACCCTGCACGATCGGGGCCAGGTCCAGCACCGAGAAGGGGATGCGGGCCAGGGTGCTCATGCGCGGCGCTCGCGTGGGCGGCGGGGACAGGACGAATGCGGGGTGTGGCGAGACAAGGTCGGCTCCATGGTCTTATATACATGGGGAGTGTATCGGCGAATTCAACCGCTCCCGCCAGCAACCATACGGGCCGGCGGGTTGATAGCCGGACTCAATGATGACGATTTGCCGGGCGGCCCGCGACCCGGGCAGTCGTACCGGTATAGTGGTCACTTCGGCGCCGCAAGCATCGTTCCCGCGGCTCCAGGTCCGCCACCCGATCGCGCCGCCGCGCCTGCGATTGCCAACATGATCGGCAGCGTCTGGCCGTTTCGTCCAAGACGCGGCCACTCGAATCGGCGATGATGCGGTTTTCTTCTATATCCGCGGGAGACACGCATGAGCGTCACCGGCAATAACCACCAGATCGACAACATCGAATTCAACGTCGCCGACATCGCGCGCAGCAAGCGCTTCTATGGCGACGCCTTCGGCTGGTCGTTCACCGACTACGGGCCGACCTACACCGAATTCACCGATGGCCGCCTCAAGGGCGGCTTCACCACCGGCGAGCCGGTGCGCCCGGGCGGGCCGCTGGTGATCCTGTACGCCGACGACCTGGTCGACGCGCAGCGCCGCGTGACGGCGGCGGGCGGCCGCATCAGCCGGGAGGCCTTCGATTTCCCCGGCGGCCGCCGCTTCCACTTCGCCGACCTCGATGGCTATGAACTCGCGGTCTGGACCGCCGTGGCCTAGCGGCGGGTGCGCGCCGGCATGAAAAAACCGCCGCCTTCCGGACCGGAAGCGCGGCGGTTTTGCATGGGGCGCGTCTGGCGGACGTTATTCCGGGAAGAACGCGTAGCGGATGACGAACAGGATCGCCACCAGCCAGGTGGCCGGATGCACGTCGCGCACGCGGCCGGTAGCGGTCTTGAGCACCACGTAGCTGATGAAGCCGAAGGCGATGCCGTTGGCGATGGAGTAGGTGAACGGCATCACCAGTGCCGTCAGCGCGGCCGGGGTGGCTTCGCAGACGTCGTTCCAGTCGATGTCGATCAGCTCGCGCATCATCAGGCCGGCCACGTAGAGCAGGGCGGGGGCGGTGGCGTAGGCGGGCACGGCGCCGGCCAGCGGCGAGATGAACAGCGCGGCCAGGAACAGCAGGGCCACCACCAGCGCGGTCAGGCCGGTGCGGCCGCCGGCCTGCACGCCCGAGGCGCTTTCAACGTAGGCGGTGGTGCTGCTGGTGCCCAGCATCGAGCCGGCCACGATGGCGGTGCTGTCGGCGAACAGGGCGCGGCCCAGGCGGTTGGGGCGACCCTCCGGCATCAGGCCGGCGCGTTTGGCCACGCCCACCAGCGTGCCGGTGGCGTCGAACACCTCGACCAGCACGAACACCAGGATGACGTGCACGAAGCCGGTGTGCAGCGCGCCCAGGATGTCCATCTTGAACAGCGTCGGCGCCAGGCTCGGCGGCGCCGCGAACACGCCCTTGAATTCGTTGTAGCCCAGCGCCATCGACAGCACCGTGACCACCAGGATGCCGATCAGGATGGCGCCGCGCACGCGCAGCGCGTCCAGCGAGGCGATGATGAAAAAGCCCAGGATGGCAAACAGCGGTCCCGGGGTGGTCAGGTCGCCCAGCGTCACCTTGGTGGCCGGATGCGCCACCACGATGCCGGCGCTGGACAGCGCGATAATGGCCAGGAACAGGCCGATACCGGCGGCGATGGCGCTGCGCAGCGAATGCGGGATGCCCTTGACCAGCCAGACCCGGATGCCCGAGATGGTCAGGACCAGGAAGATCACGCCCGAGATGAACACGGCGCCCAGCGCCTGCTCCCAGGTGTAGCCCATGGTCTTGACCACGGTGAAGGCGAAGAAGGCGTTCAGCCCCATGCCCGGCGCCATGCCGATCGGCCAGTTGGCGATCAGCGCCATCACCAGCGAGCCCAGCGCGGCGGCCAGGCAGGTGGCGACGAACACGGCGTTGCGGTCCATGCCGGTGGACGACAGGATGTCCGGGTTCACGAAGATGATGTACGACATCGTCAGGAATGTCGTCAGGCCGGCCACGATCTCGGTTCTCGCGGTCGTGCCGTGTTCACGCAGGTTGAATAGCTTCTCCAGCATTCTTATCCCCAGGGTGCTTGCAGGCTCGGTTTGTCGGAAGGGGGCTTGGCCGCCCTCGGTCATTTTGTAAACGGGCGTATTTTCGCATCAGTTGTAAACTCTGCCGCCATGATTATTCTCGGCTTTGAAAGCTCCTGCGACGAAACGGGCGTCGCAGCCGTCTGTACGGAACGCGGCCTGCTCGCGCACGCGCTGCACACCCAGATCGCCATGCACCAGGAATACGGGGGCGTGGTGCCTGAACTCGCCTCGCGCGACCATATCCGCCGCGTGGTGCCGCTGACGCACCAGGTGCTGCAGGAGGCGGGCCTGGAAATGTCGGACATCGGGGCGGTGGCGTATACGGCCGGGCCCGGTCTGGCCGGCGCGCTGCTGGTGGGCGCCAGCGTGGCGCAGTCGTTCGCCTGGTCGCGTCACCTGCCGGCCATTGCCATCCATCACCTGGAAGGCCACCTGTTGTCGCCGATGCTGGCCGACCCGCGGCCCGATTTCCCGTTCGTGGCGCTGCTGGTGTCCGGCGGCCATACGCAGTTGATGCGGGTCGACGGGGTGGGGCGCTACGAATTGCTGGGCGAAACGCTGGACGATGCCGCCGGCGAAGCCTTCGATAAGTCGGCCAAGCTGATGGGCCTGGGCTATCCGGGCGGACCGGCGCTGGCGCGCCTGGCGGACCAGGGCGATGCCGCGCGCTTCGACCTGCCGCGCCCCATGCTGCACAGCGGCGACCTGGATTTCAGCTTCAGCGGCCTGAAGACGGCCGTGCTGACTCGGGTCAAGGCGGCCGAGCAGGACGGCGGACTGGATGAGCAGACCCGCGCCGACCTGGCGGCGGCCACCCAGGCCGCCATTGTCGAGGTGCTGGCCGCCAAGTCGATCCGCGCCCTCAAGCAGACCGGCCTGCGCCGCCTGGTGGTGGCCGGCGGGGTGGGCGCCAACCAGCTGCTGCGCGCCAGGCTGGCCGCCGCGCTCAAGCCGCTCAAGGCACAGGCCTATTTCCCGCCGCTGTCGTTGTGCACCGACAACGGCGCCATGATCGCCTTCGCGGCGGCCGAACGGGTCAAGGCCGGGCTGGTGACCCTGGATCCCGATGCGCACGGATTTACCGTGCGGCCGCGCTGGGACCTGGCGGAGATCGGCTGAGCCGGGCAATGAAAAGGGGGCCGCGGCCCCCTTTTCATTTGTGCCGCGACGCCCGTACCGGCGCGCGGATCACTTTTTCTTGCCGCCGCCGATGCGGCTTTCGGTGCCTTGCACCAGGCGCGTGATGTTGGCGCGGTGGCGGTAGAACAGCAGCACGCCGATGATGGCCAGGGCAATGCCCATGGCCGGCTGGGCATACCAGGCCAGGCCGGAGCCGAACACGTAATAGACCGGCGCGAAGAACGCCGCCACCAGCGAGGCCAGCGAGGAATAGCGGAAGAACACCGCGATGATCAGCCAGGTGGCCGCCGTGGCGACCGCCAGCCAGGGCTGGATGGCGACCAGCACGCCCAGCGCGGTGGCCACGCCCTTGCCGCCCTTGAAGCCCAGGAAAATCGGGTACAGATGGCCCAGGAAGGCGGCCACGGCGACCGCGGCCAGCGGCCCGGGGGTGATGCCGGGCGCCAGGCGCTGCGCCAGCCAGACGGCGAACCAGCCCTTGGCGGCGTCGCCCAGCAGGGTCAGCGCGGCGGCGGTCTTGTTGCCGGTGCGCAGCACGTTGGTGGCGCCGGGGTTCTTCGAGCCGTAGCTGCGGGGGTCCTGCAGTCCCATCAGTTTGCTGACGACCACCGCGAACGGCACGGAGCCAATCAGGTAGGCCAGCAGGATGAGCGCAGCGGAGAACGCCAGGGAGGGTTCGGTGATCGCCATGGGTAAGGGGTCCGTTGTTGTCGTGCGTTGTCTCGATGGCTGCGGATTCTACCCCGGCGGCCCGGCGGGCCGGGTACGGGTAAGCGAGCGGCCGATCGGAACCGGGTTCGCCGACGGACATGCCGAGGTCCTCCTTGGACGGTACAATCCAGCGCGTCACCCGCGTTTTATTTTCTTTCGGATGCACAATGCGAATTCTGGTTTCGAACGATGATGGTTATTCCGCCCCTGGGCTCGAAGCGCTGGTCAAGGCGCTGCAAGGCCTGGGCGACCTGACCGTCGTCGCGCCCGAGACCAACCACAGCGGCGCATCCAATTCCCTCACGTTGAACCGGCCGCTGTCGGTGCGCACCGCTTCCAACGGCTTCATCGCCGTCAACGGCACGCCGTCCGACTGCGTCCACGTGGCCCTGACCGGGCTGATGGACGCGCGCCCCGACCTGGTGGTGTCCGGCATCAACAACGGCGCCAACATGGGCGACGACACGCTCTATTCGGGCACCGTGGCGGCCGCCAGCGAGGGCTACCTGTTCGGCATCCCGGCCATCGCCTTCTCGCTGGCCGAGAAAGGCTGGGAGCACATCGATTCCGCCGCCCGCGCGGCGCGCATGGTGGTGGAACGCCATCTGGCGCAGCCCTTGGCCGCGCCGGTGCTGCTGAACGTCAACATCCCCAGCCGCCGGTTCGAGGACATGCACGGCTTTCAGGTCACGCGCCTGGGCAAGCGCCATCCGTCGCAGCCGGTGGTGCGCACCACCACCCCTTATGGCGATCCGGTCTACTGGATCGGGCCGGTGGGGCAGGCGGCCGACGCCACGCCTGGCACCGATTTCCACGCGGTCGCGCAGGGCATGGTGTCTGTCACGCCGCTGCGGCTGGACCTGACCCAGCACAGCCAGCTCGACGAAATCCGGACCTGGGCGGAGCCGCTATGCGTCGACGCGTAAGCCAGCCGGACGTCTCCCAGGCGGTTCCCGGGCGGCCCAGCCCGGTGCGCTACGACTCGGGCCGGCTCAGCCCCGGCGTCACGCCGGCCAACAGCAACACCCGGGTCTCGGCCGCGACCCTGCAAAGCCAGGCGAAGGCGCCGACGCCCGCGGCGGGCGGCAACCTGGGGCTCAATTCGGATCGCCTGCGCCAGGCCATGGTGCAGCGCCTGCGCGTCCAGGGCGTGACCGACGAACGCGTGCTCAACGCCATGGCCGCGGTGCCGCGCCACCTGTTCGTCGACGAGGCCCTGGCCAGCCGCGCCTATGAAGACGCGGCCCTGCCGATCGGCCATTCGCAAACCATTTCGCAACCCTGGGTGGTGGCGCGCATGATCGCCGCCATCTGCGAAGACCGCACCCCCACCCGCGTGCTCGAAGTGGGCGCCGGCTGTGGCTACCAGGCGGCGGTGCTGGCCCAGTTCGTGCGCGAGGTCCATTCGATCGAACGCATCCGCGGCCTGTACGAGCTGGCGCGCGAACACCTGCGCGCCTTGCGGCTCACCACCCGGATCCGCTTGATCTACGGCGACGGCATGCTGGGCCTGCCCGGCGTGGCGCCGTTCGATGCTATCGTTGTGGCTGCCGCCGGCCTGACCATCCCGCAGGCGCTGCTGTCGCAGCTTGCGCCGGGCGGACGCCTGATCGCTCCCGAAGGGGGCTCCAATCAACGCCTGGTGCTGATCGAACGCACCGGCGCGGCCAGCTGGAAACGTACTGAATTAGAGGCCGTGCGCTTTGTGCCGCTGCGTGCCGGAATACAATCTTGAGCAAACAGGAGAAACGTATGCTCAACGGGCAGTTGCAACTGACCGATATGAACCTTGGCGTGTCCATGACGCGCCTGCGCCGCCCGGTTTTCGTGGCCGGCGTCCTCAGCCTGGCCATCCTGGCCGGCTGCGCATCCAAAGGCACGCGCGCGCCGGTCGTCGACCTGGCCGGCGGCCAGCCGTCCGCACCCGCCCAGCCGGGCGGCAGTTATGTCGTCAAGCCGGGCGATACGCTCTACAAGATCGCGCGCGCCAACAACGTCGATATCGAGAACATCAAGCGCTGGAACAACCTCAGCGATCCCAACCAGATTTCGGTGGGGCAAGTGCTGAAGATGTCCGGTTCGTCGGGCGGTGTCGCGCAACCGGCGCCCATTGCCAGCAACAAGGCGCAGCCGCGCCCGCTGGACCAGCCGGCCGATACCTCGGGCACCGCCACGGCATCACTGCCGCCGCCCGCGCCCGCTCCCACGCCCGCTGAAACCAAGCCGGCCACGCGCGCGGCCGACGCCGGCGTGATCAACTGGGCCTGGCCGGCCGGCGGGCAGATCATGCAGGGCTTCAACAACAACAGCAAGGGCATCGACATCGCCGGCGCCCTGGGCGATCCGGTCACCGCCGCGGCGGATGGCAAGGTCATGTACAGCGGCAACGGCGTGCGCGGCCTGGGCAACCTGATCATCGTCAATCACCAGAACGGCTTCATCACGGCGTATGCGCACAACCGCACGCTGCTCGTGAAGACCGGCCAGGACGTCAAGCGCGGCGCCAAGATCGCCGAGATCGGCCAGAGCGACACCACTTCGCCGCGCCTGCATTTCGAGATCCGCCGCCAGGGCACGCCCGTGGATCCGATGCAGTACCTGCCCGCCAAATGACGCCCACCCTGGTATTCGACCTCGAGACCATTCCCGACGCGGATGGCCTGCGCAAGCTCAACGGCTGGAGCGCGGACGTCCCCGACGCCGAAGTGGTCGAGCGCGCGCTGACCGCGCGCCGCGAGGCCGTGGGGCACGACTTCCTGCCGCTGCACCTGCACAAGGTCGCGGTGGTGGGCTGCGTGTTCCGCGACGACCAGGGCTTTCGCGTCAAGACGCTGGGCCAGGCGGACGATCCGGAAGCCGCCTTGCTGGCCGGCTTCTTCAAGACCATCGAGCGCTACACGCCCAAGCTGGTCAGCTGGAACGGCTCGGGCTTCGACCTGCCGGTGCTGCACTACCGCAGCCTGATCCAGGGCGTGCCCGCGCCGCGCTACTGGGACATGGGCGAGGAAGACCGCGATTTCAAGTTCAACAACTACATCTCGCGCTATCACTCCCGCCACACCGACCTGATGGACCTGCTGGCCAAGTACAACGGCCGCGCCAACGCGCCGCTGGACGAGCTGGCCAAGCTGTGCGGCTTTCCGGGCAAGCTCGGCATGGACGGCAGCAAGGTCTGGGAGGCCTGGAGCCAGGGCCGCGCCGACGAGGTCCGCGCGTATTGCGAAACGGACGTGGTCAACACCTGGCTGGTGTATTGCCGCTTCCGCTTCCTGCGCGGTGAACTCGACCGCACCGCCTACGACGCCGAGATCGCGCTGGTGCGCGACACGCTGACGGCCAGCGAGGCGCCGCACTGGAAGGAATACATGGCGGCCTGGGACGCCAGCTGAGTGGCGCGCGCGGTTGGCGCGACAGGCTCGACAGACGGGGTCCGCTGGGCCCCGTTTTCACGTCCAGCACTGGCGCAATCGACTGAAACATAGCTTGCGGGGGCGAAACCTGGATGAAACCGGGCCGATCGCACAATGGCCTCGCTTTCTTCACTTTCAGGAGACCTACATGTCCCGATTCGCACTCCGCTCCAACCTGGCCGCGCTTGCCATGGTCGCCGCCGCCGGCGGCTTGCTGGCCGCTCCCGTCATGGCGGCGGCGCCCGCCGACGGTGGTCCCGCCGCCATGCACGAAGGCCATCGTGGCGGCGGCTTCCACAAGGGCATGCGCGACGGCCTGTGGATCCCGGGCCTGGGCCCCGTGTCCAAGGCGCAATTCGACCAGCTCAAGCTGGACGACAAGCAGCAGGCCCTGCTCAAGACCGCGCAGGACGGCCAGCGCAGCCTGCACGAAGCGATGCGCGCTTCCGGCGGCCAGCGCCACGATCTGCTCAAGGCGCAGCTGGACAGTGGCAAGCTGGACCCGCGCGCGCTGCTCGAGCAGTCCGATAAATCGCGTGACCAGTTCGGCACGCAGGCCAAGCAGGTGCGTGACCAATGGTTGGCCGTGTGGGACAGCCTGAACGACGCCCAGCGCACCCAGGTGACCCAGATGCTCAAGGAGCGCCAGGCCAAGATGCAGGAGCGCCAGGCCAAGATGCAGGAGCGCCACGCCCGCATGGAAGGCCGCCATGGCAAGGGTCCGGGCAATGCCCCGGGCGCCGTGCCGCCGCCGCCGGCCGCGCCCGCCGCCAATTGAGGAGGATCCGGCCGGACGGCCATGCCCTCCGGCTCCGCCCCTGCCGGCGCCCCAGGTGAGGCCGCGCCCGCCAACCCCGTCCCGCCAGCCCGCGGGGCGGGGTTTTTCTTTGCGTGCCCCGGACCGCGGCGCGCAGGCCCCATTTTGAGGCGGCCCCGCCTGTGCACGTGGCGCGGCGCACCGCGATGGTGCGCAGCGCCGCGCGGATTCAGCGCGGCGCCAGTGTGCTGACACGCAGATGAAACCTGGCACGGACATTGCTTGAGGAAAGGTGAGCCGGTTACCTGCCGTTGCAAGACCGGCCTGACGGATGCGCCCATGGCCTTCCTCCTCTCGTCAAATCCGATCAGGACACCGCACCATGAAGAAGACGTTGCTAGCCTTGCCCGTTGCGCTTGCCGCTTGTTTCGTTGCAACGGCCCAGGCCGAACCCACCGACCTGGGCGGCGGTTTCTCGCTCAGCGGCAATGCCACGATCGCCAGCGACTACCGCTTCCGCGGCTATTCGCAGACCGACTTCCGGCCGGCCGCACAACTGGGCTTCGACCTGACCCACAGTTCCGGCTTCTACCTGGGCAACTGGAACTCCAACGTGTCCAGCTTCGTCTTCACCGACGGCAACCTTGAAATGGACTTCTACGGCGGCTGGAAGGGCGACGTGGGCGGTGGCTTCACGCTCGATGCCGGCGTGCTGCACTACTACTATCCAGGTTCCAGCTCGCCCAAGGGTGGCAACTACAACAACACCGACCTGTACCTGGCCGGGACCTACGGCAACTACACGCTGAAGTACTCCTACACGCCCAGCGACTTCTTCAGCACGCCCGACAGCAAGGGCACCTGGTACCTGGACGGCACCGCCAACTTCGACCTGGGCGACGGCTGGGGCCTGGTGGGGCACCTGGGTTACCAGAAGCTCAAGAACCAGGTCAACATGGACGGCGATTCCATCAGCCATTACGTCGACTACAAGCTCGGGGTGACCAAGGACCTGAAGGGCTGGGTGCTGGGCCTGGCGGCGGTGGGCGCCACCAAGGACAACTGGCTGCCGACCAAGTACGGCCATCCGTCGGGCCGCCTGGGCGCGGTGTTCTCGGTGTCGCGCTCGTTCTGATTCCCATCCGTGGCGGCGCCCTGACCGGCGCCGGCTTTGGGGGGCTTGATGGAGACTGCCCGGCGGGCCGTCTCCGGCAAGTCCCCCTTTTTTCCGGGGGCGGGCGCGGCCTGGTAAATATACTGGGCGCTTCATCGCCAGACGCCAGATGCCCCAATGATCGAAACCCGCCTGTTGCGGCAATTCATCGCCGTTGCCGAAGAGCTGCACTTCAACCGCGCCGCCGAGCGCTTGCACATGGCCCAGCCGCCCTTGAGCCAGGCGATACGCCGCCTCGAACAGGAGATCGGCTCGGCCCTGTTTGAGCGCAATAACCGCAGCGTGGCGTTGACGCCCGCGGGTGCCGCCTTTCTCGAGACGGCGCGCGGCACCTTGGCCGCGCTGGAGGAGGGCGTCGCGCACACGCGCCGGGTGGCGCAGGGCATGGCGGGGCACTTGACGCTCACCTTCCTCAATATCGCGCCCTATGCCGAACTGCTGCGTGCCTTGCGCGACTATCGCCGCGATACGCCGGCGGTCGCCTTCACGCTGCGCGAGGCTTCGACGCGCGAGCAGGTGGCTGCGCTGGAAAGCGGCGCGGCCGATGTCGGCTTCCTGCGCACGCCCGGCACGACGACGCCGGATCTATGCCTGGAGCCCATCCTGCGCGAACCGATCGTCGTGGCGCTGCCCGCGGGCCATTCGCGGGCGGGGCAGGACGCGGTTGCGCTGGCGTCCCTGGCGGACGAGGCGTTCGTGGCGTCGCCGCGGGCGTCGGGCCAGGGCTTTCACGACCAATTGGTGCAGTTGTGCCGGACCGCGGGCTTCGCGCCGCGGATCGTGCAACATGGCCGCCAGTTGCAGACGCTGGTGGCGCTGGTGGCGGCGGGCTTCGGCATCGCTATGCTGCCGGCGTCGTTGGCGCTGCCTGACCGGTCCGATATCGTGTTCCGGCCATTGCTGGCGGACGCGCCGGATAGCCTGCTGCAACTGGAGCTGCTGATGGCATGGAACCATGTCCGCGTCTCGCCGGTGAGGGATCGCTTCATCGACGCGATCCGGCGGGCCATGGTCGGCTGAGAAATAAGACAAAAAACGTCTCACTGGACCATAAACAATATATTTTACGAACCGCATCGCGATCCCTAAGCTCAGAGGCATCTTCCTTTTCCGAGTCCGGGGTCGCGATGCCTGCCGCCGTCTACCTGTTTTCCCTTTGCACGTTTGCCTTTGGCCTGTCCGAGTTCGTGGTGGCCGGGCTGGTGTCGGCCATGGCCCATGACCTGCTGGCGCCGGTCCAGGCCGTGGGCGGGGCGGTCGCCGCCTATGCTCTCGGCGCTGCCGTGGGCGCACCGTTCCTGACCGCATTGGCGGCGGGATGGCAGGACCGCCGCCAGCTGGCGCTGGCGATGGCGGCGCTGACGATCGGCAGCGCCGCCATCGGCCTGGCCTCGACGCTGAGCGGCGTTCTGGTCCTGCGCTTCGCGGTGGGCCTGGCGCATGGCGTCTTCATGGCGGTGGCGTCGGATGCCGCGACGCGCCTGGTCGGCCCGGCGCGCGCGGGCAGGGCGCTGTCGCTGGTGTGGCTGGGGCTGACACTGGCATTGGCCGTCGGGGTGCCGCTGGGCACCTATCTCGGCAGCGTCTGGTCGTGGCGTGCCGTGTTCCTGGCGATGGCGGCGCTCGGGCTGCTGGGCATGGGCGGCCTGCTGCTGCTGATGCCGCCGCGTCCGCCTGCGGGCCAGGCCGCCGGCGCGGCTGCCGCGCTGCGTGCCCTGCGGCACCCGCAAATGCTCATGACGGCCGGCGTGGGCGCCCTGGTCAGCGTTGCGGTGTTCGCCTTTTTCACCTTCATTTCGCCTTATCTGCTGCAGGTGGCGTCGGCCGATGCGCGCTGGTTGAGCCTGGCGATGCTGCTGTTCGGCGCGTGCACGGTCGGCGGCAATCTGCTGGGAGGCTATCTGGCCGATGGGCCGGCGCCCGATCGCAATGCACAGAGGGCGTTGGCCGCGCTGGCCCTGAACCTCTGCGGCCTGTTCCTGCTGCGGCATTCGCCGGTCGCGGTGGCGGCGTTGGCGGGAGGGCTGGGGCTGTGCTTTTTTGCCATCGTCACGATGCTGACGCTACGGCTGCTGGCGTTGGCGCGGCGCTATGTGCCGGCGTCCACGGCCGCCGCGGCCGGCTTGAACATCGCGTCGTTCAATCTGGGGACGGCCTTGGGCGGCGCGTTGGGCAGCTTGGTGATCGCGGCGGGAGGCCTCGCCGGCCTGCCACTGGCGGGGGCGGCGGCGGCCGTGGTCGCGGCGGCGGCGCTGCGCTGGCAGGCGGCCAGGACCCCGCTGAGGCATGCCGCCTGATTCCTCTTACAATGCCGGGTTGCGTGAATTTTCTGGACTGCGTGAGATGTCTGACGTTTTGAGTATCGAATCCCTGGACCTGGAAGCCCGGGGTATCGCCCGCCGCGATGGCAAGGTCGTGTTCGTGGAAGGCGCCTTGCCCGGCGAGCGGGTCACGGCGACCACCGTGCGCCGCAAGCCGTCCTATGAAATCGCGCGGGTCGACCAGGTCATGCGCCCGTCGTCGCAGCGCGTCGCGCCGCGCTGCCCGCATTTCGGCGTCTGTGGCGGCTGTGCCATGCAGCATCTCGAACCGTCCACGCAGGTGGCGATCAAGCAGCGTTCGCTCGAAGACACCTTCTGGCACGTCGGCAAGCTGCGTCCGGCCCGCATCCTGGCGCCGCTGCATGGACCGACCTGGGGCTACCGCTACCGTGCCCGCCTGTCGGTGCGCGTGGTGCCCAAGAAGGGCGGGGTGCTGGTGGGCTTTCACGAGCGCAAGAGCAGCTACGTGGCCGACATGCGCGAATGCCATGTGCTGCCGCGCCACGTCAGCGACCTGCTGATGCCGCTGCGCGCCATGATCGCGTCGATGTCCGCGCCCGACCGCCTGCCGCAGGTGGAAGTGTCGCTGGGCGACGGCGTGACCGCGCTGGTGCTGCGCCACCTGCTGCCGCTGACCGACCACGACATCGCCGTGCTGCGCGCCTTCGCCGACAAGCACGATGTGCAATGGTGGCTGCAGCCCAAGGGCCCGGACACGGTGCATCCGCTGGTGCCCGAGCATCGCGACGCGCTGACCTACACCATGCCCGAGTTCGGCCTGCGCATGCCGTACCGGCCGACCGACTTCACCCAGGTCAACCACGCCATCAACCGCGCGATGGTGTCGCGCGCGCTGCAATTGCTGGAAGTGCAGCCGACCGACCGCGTCGCCGACCTGTTCTGCGGCCTGGGCAACTTCACGCTGCCGCTGGCCACCCAGGGCCGCGAGGCCGTGGGCGTGGAAGGCAGCAAGGCGCTGACCGACCGCGCCCATGAGGCCGCCGCGCGCCACGGGCTGGGCGAGCGCACCAGTTTCGCCACCCTCAACCTGTTCGAGGTGGACGCCGAATGGCTGCGCGGCCTGGGCTTCTTCGACCGCATGCTGATCGATCCGCCGCGCGAAGGCGCGCAGGCCGTGGCGCAGGCGCTCTCGCAACTGAAGGCCGAGGAACGCCCGCGCCGCATCGTCTACGTGTCCTGTAATCCCGCCACGCTGGCGCGCGACGCCGCCATCATGGTGCACGAGGGCGGCTACCTGCTCAAGAGCGCCGGTGTCATCAACATGTTCCCGCACACCGGGCACGTGGAGTCCATTGCCGTGTTCGAATCGCTGGATGCCGAGGGCGTGCGCGAAGTGCAGGAGCGCGCCCGCCAGCGCGCCTTGCAGCAGGCCGCCGAGGCGGCGGCCGCCGAAGCGGAAAAGCAAGCAGCGGCTGCCGAGAAGGCCGCGTCCAAGCAGGCGGCCACCGAGGCCTACCACGCCCGCGTCGCGGCCGAAGGCGAGGCGCCGGCGCAAAGCCAGGCGTGAGACCCCGACCCGGCGTGGACCGGGCCGCATGCAAGAAGGGCAGGCCGGTTGGCTTGCCCTTTTTTCTTAGTGGGAGCGCCCCAGGTCTTCCAGGATGGGGCAGTCGGGTCGATCATCCCCGTGGCAGTTGTGCGCCAGGTGCTTGAGCGTGGCCGCCATGTCGCGCAGGGCGCAGGCCTTGCGTTCCAGTTCGGCCACGTGTTCGAGCGCGATGCGCTTGACGTCGGCGCTGGCGCGGCTGCGGTCGCGCCACAACGCCAGCAGCTCGTTCATCTGCTCCACCGAGAAGCCCAGGTCGCGCGCGCGCCGCACGAAGCGCAGCGTATGCAAGTCATGCTCGCTGTAGACGCGGTAGCCCGAATCCTTGCGCAACGCCGGGCCGATCAGGCCGATGCTTTCGTAGTAGCGGATCATCTTGGCGGAGATGCCGGATTCCTGGGCGGCTTGTCCGATGTTCATGTGAGGTCTCCTGGTTGGCTGGCGCGTCAGTGCGCGGCGCGCGGGCGGAAGGTCTTCAGGCGCAGCGCGTTGCCCAGCACGAACACGCTGGACAGCGCCATGGCGCCGGCCGCGAAGATCGGCGACAGCGACAGGCCATAGGCCGGATACAGGGCGCCCGCCGCCAGCGGGATCAGCGCGGCGTTGTAGGCGAAGGCCCAGAACAGGTTCTGGCGGATATTGGCCAGCGTGGCGCGGCTGAGCGCGATGGCGTTGGGCACGCCGTGCAGGTCGTCGGCCATCAGCACCACGGACGCGGCCTCGATGGCGACGTCGGTGCCGGTGCCGATGGCGATGCCGGTATCGGCCGCGGCCAGTGCCGGCGCGTCGTTGATGCCGTCGCCGACGAAGGCCAGCTTGCGGCCGCCGGCGCGCAGCGCGGTGATGGCCTCGACCTTGCCGTCGGGCAGCACTTCGGCGCGCACTTCGTCGATGCCCAGCTGGCGCGCCACGGCCTGCGCCGTGTGGCGGTTGTCGCCGGTGATCATGGCGGTCTTCAGGCCCTGCGCGTGCAGCGCCGCGATGGCGTCCACGGCGGACGGCTTGACCGGGTCGGTCACGGCGATCATGGCGGCGGCCTTGCCATCGATGGCGACGTAGATCGGCGTCTTGCCCTCGTTGCCCCACTGCTCGGCGCGCTGGCCGAAGGCGCTGACGTCCACGCCGCGCTCGGCCATCAGCCGGTCGGCGCCTGCCAGCACGCGCTTGCCGGCCACGCTGGCTTCGACCCCGGCGCCGGTGATGGCAGCGAAGCCTTCGGCCGGCAGCAGGTCGATCTTGCGGTCGGCGGCGGCCGCCACGATGGCCAGCGCGATCGGGTGCTCGGAGCGCGCCTGCACCGACGCGACCCATCGCAGCACGTCCGCATCACGGAAGCCTGCGGCCGGCTCCAGTTCGGTCAGGGTCGGCTTGCCCAGCGTCAGCGTGCCGGTCTTGTCGAAGGCCACCACCTGCACGTCGCGCAGCGTCTGCAACGCGTCGCCCTGGCGGAACAGCACGCCCATTTCGGCGGCGCGGCCGGTCCCGACCATGATCGAGGTCGGCGTGGCCAGGCCCATGGCGCAAGGGCAGGCGATGATCAGCACCGCCACCGCGTTGACCAGCGCATGCGACAACGCCGGCGCCGGTCCCAGGAAGAGCCAGGCCAGGAAGGTCAAGAGCGCCATGCCCATCACGGCCGGCACGAACCAGGCGGTGACCTGGTCGACCAGCGCCTGGATCGGCAGGCGCGCGCCCTGGGCGGCTTCAACCATGCGGATGATGCGCGCCAGCATGGTGTCGGCGCCGGTGTGGGTGACGCGCAGCGTGAAGCTGCCCGACGTATTGAGCGTGCCGCCGGTGGCCTGCATGCCCGGCTGCTTTTCCACCGGCACCGGTTCGCCGGTCAGCATCGACTCGTCGACGTACGAGCTGCCTTCGATGATCTCGCCGTCCAGCGGGATCTTCTCGCCGGGACGCACCACCACGATATCGCCCTTGCGCACCTGTTCGATGGCGATGTCCTGCGGCTGGCCGTCGCGCAGCACGCGCGCGGTGCGCGGCTGCAGGCCGATCAGGCGCTTGATGGCGGCGCCGGTCTTGCCCTTGGCGCGCGCTTCCAGCGTGCGGCCAAGCAGGATCAGCGTGACGATGACGGCGGCGGCTTCGTAATAGACGTTGCGGGCGCTTTCCGGCAGCCAGTCCGGCGCGAAGGTGGCGACCACCGAGTAGCCCCAGGCCGCGCCGGCGCCCAGCGCCACCAGCGAATTCATCTCGGGGGCGCGGCGCCACAGCGCCACCAGGCCCTTGCTGAAGAAGTGGCGGCCGGGCCAGGCCAGCACGGCCGTGGTCAGCACGAACTGCAATAGCCAGCTGTTCTGCTGGCCGATGTTGGCCAGCACCCAGTGGTGCATGGCGGGGATCAGGTGCGAGCCCATTTCCAGGGCGAACACGGGCAGCGTCAGCACCAGCGCGGCGATGAAGGCGCGCTGCAGGCGCCGCGCCTCGGCGTCGCGCGCCTCGGACTGGCGTTCGGCGTGGTCGTCCTGGGCGGCGATCGGGCGCGCCTCGTAGCCCATCTTGACCACGGCCTCGACCAGGGCGTCGGGCCGGGCCGCGGCCGGGTCATAGGCCACCAGGGCGCGTTCGGTGGCCAGGTTGACCTGGGCCTGGGCGACGCCCGGGACGCGGGTCAGGGCCTTTTCCACGCGCTTCACGCAGGACGCGCAGGTCATGCCCTCGATGGCAAGTTCAAGCTCGACGGAAGGGTTGGCAACGCTCATGGCAGTCTCGGTTGAGGTAGGAAGACCTCAGTTTCATCCTTCCAATGATGGGAAGGTCAAGGATTATTCTACGCTTGACCTTCCTATAATGGGAAGGTCTAAGCTGGATTCCAGTTCGCACCGAAGGCGGCGCGACCATCCTTGATTCACACGGAGAACACCATGAGCATCCAATTCCAAGTCCTCGACATGACCTGCGGCCATTGCGTCAAGACCATCACCGGCGCGGTGACGGCAGCCGTGCCGGGGGCCAGCGTGGCGGTGGACCTGTCCACGCACCGCGTGACGGTCACCGGCAGCGACCAGGCCGACAAGGTCGAAGCCGCCATCCGCGACGCCGGCTACGAGCCGCAGCCGGTGTAAGGGTGGGCCGCCGCCAGGCGTATGATAGATAACGTCTGGCGGCGATGAACTTGTTATTGTCAAAAACTATCAATCAATTAAACTAATTAAATTTGATTAATTGATAGTTGGGATTTATCATTCTTTCCATGGTGGTTGAACAGACCCCGCTACCCCAAGGAGAGATTGAATGCTGCAAAACCGTGAAGGCCAACGTGTTCCCAACGTAACGTTCCCCGTTCGCGAGGGCAACACCTGGAAGAAGGTCACGACCGACGACCTGTTCAAGAACAAGACGGTCGTGGTCTTTTCGCTTCCCGGCGCTTTCACGCCGACCTGCTCGTCGACCCACTTGCCGCGCTACAACGAACTGGCTCCGGCCTTCTTCGCCGCCGGCGTCGACAGCATCGTCTGCGTGTCCGTCAACGACACCTTCGTCATGAACGAATGGGCCAAGGACCAGGAATCGGCCAACATCACGCTGCTGCCCGACGGCAACGGCGAATTCACCGAAGGCATGGGCATGCTGGTCGACAAGAGCGACCTGGGCTTCGGCAAGCGCAGCTGGCGCTATTCCATGCTGGTCAAGGACGGCGTGGTGCAGAAGATGTTCATCGAGCCCGAAAAGGAAGGCGACCCGTTTGAAGTGTCGGATGCCGATACCATGCTGGCCCACTTCGCCCCGTCGGCCAAGAAGCCCGACCAGGTCGTGGTGTTCTCCAAGCCCGGCTGCCCGTTCTGCGTGGAAGCCAAGGCGCTGCTCGAAGACAAGGGCTATGCCCCGATCGAGATCCCGCTGGAGAACAAGGTGCGCGGCCGCGTGATCGGCGCCGTGTCCGGCAAGGGCACCGCTCCGCAGGTGTTCATCAATGGTTCGCTGATCGGCGGCCTGGAAGACCTGAAGGCGCACTTCGCCTGATGCTGGCCGGGAAGGGGACGCAGTCCCTTTCCCTTGCCGCGGCCGCTCCCGCAAGGAGCGGTCCGGCGCGCCGGTTTCCCTTTTTCCGCATCTTCGCGCGGCCCCGAGCGGTGCCGCGGGACGGCGTTCGTCCCGAGGGTGCGCAACAAGGCGGAATCCGCCTTTGACAACGTTTGCTCCACGCCACACCGGGGGATCCACTCATGAAGACTTTGCACACCGATATCGCCGTCCTGGGCGCTGGCACCGCCGGCCTGGCCGCCTACCGCGCCGCCAAGGCCGCGGGCAAGCGCGCGCTGCTGATCGAAGGCGGCCCCTACGGCACCACCTGCGCCCGGGTCGGCTGCATGCCGTCCAAACTGCTGATCGCGGCCGCCGAGGCCGCGCACCAGGCGGCGCACACCGCGCCGTTCGGCGTGCACGTCGAGGGCGAGGTCACGGTCAACGGCGAAGAGGTGATGGACCGCGTCAAGCGCGAGCGCGACCGTTTCGTCGGCTTCGTGCTCGAGGGCGTGGAGAACATCCCGGCGGAAGACAAGATCCGCGGCTATGCCCGCTTTGAATCGGACACGGTGCTGCGGGTCGACGACCACACCGAGATCCATGCGTCCCGCGTGGTGATCGCGACCGGCTCGCGGCCGTCGGTGCCGCCGCCGTTCCGCGGGCTGGGCGACCGCCTGGTGCTGAACGACGACGTATTCGCTTGGGATGACCTGCCGCGCCGCGTGGCGGTGTTCGGCCCCGGCGTGATCGGGCTGGAGCTGGGCCAGGCGCTGGCGCGGCTGGGCGTCGAGGTGCGCGTGTTCGGCGTCAGCGGCAGCCTGGGCGGCATCAGCGATCCGCAGGTGCGCCACAGCGCCCGCAAGATCTTCCAGCAGGAGTTCTACCTGGACCCGGATGCGCGCGTACTGGAAACCCAGCGCGTCGGCGACGAGGTCGAGGTGCGCTACGTGGCGCTGGACAACACCGAACGCACCGAGCGCTTCGACTACGCGCTGGTGGCCACCGGCCGCCGCCCCAATGTGGACGGCCTGGGCCTGGAGAACACCTCGCTGCAGCTGAACGCGCAAGGGGTGCCGTTGTTCGACCGCGAGACCATGCAGGCGGGCGCTTCGGCGATCTTCATCGCCGGCGACGCCAACGCCGACGCGCCGCTGCTGCACGAGGCCGCCGACGAAGGCCGTATCGCCGGCGAGAACGCGGCGCGCTATCCCGAAGTGCGCCAGGGGTTGCGCCGCGCGCCGCTGGCGGTGGTGTTCTCGGACCCGCAGATCGCGCTGGCCGGGCAGGGCCACGCCCGCCTGACGCCGGGCACTTTCGTGACGGGCGAGGTCGATTTCGGCGACCAGGGCCGTTCGCGGGTGATGCTGAAGAACCGCGGCCTGCTGCACGTGTACGCCGATATCGCCAGCGGCCGTTTCCTGGGCGCGGAGATGGTCGGCCCCAGCGCCGAGCACATCGGCCACCTGCTGGCGTGGGCGGTGCAGCAGGAGCTGACCGTGGCGCGCATGCTGGAAATGCCGTTCTACCATCCGGTCATCGAGGAAGGCCTGCGCACCGCGCTGCGCGACGCGGCCGCCAAGCTGGCGCGGGCGCAGGAAGCGCTGCGCCAGGTGGAGGCGGAAGACGCCGCGGCCTGAACGCCGTCTCCATGCAAAAGGGCTGCCCCGTGGGCAGCCCTTTTTTCGTTCCGGCCTGGAATCAGTCGTCGGACTGCTTCTTGGGCGCGGGGAACGGATTCTCGCGGAATTGCAGCGTGAAGCCGGCGCGTTCGTCCTGGCCCAGCTCACGCGCCAGGTAGGGCATGGTCTGCTTGAGGGCGTCGTGCAGCGTCCACGGCGGGTTGATCAGGAACATGCCGCTGCCGTGCAGGCCGTAGCCGTCGATGGTGGCCTTCTTGACGGTGAGGGTGGCGTGCAGCCAGCTCTTGACCTTGAGGTTCTCGAAGTGACGCGCCATTTCGCTGGCCTCGCGCCGCTGCACCAGCGGATACCAGACGGCGATGGTGCCGGTGGCGAAGCGTTTGACGCATTCCTTGACGGTGACCAGCGTGCGGCGGTAGTCGTTCTTGTCTTCATAGGACGGGTCGATCAGCACCATGCCGCGGCGCGTCGGCGGCGGCAGCAGAGCCTTGACGCCCTCGAAGCCGTCGTCGCCGTAGATGGTGGTCTGGCGCTGCGCGGTGCGGTCCATGTGTTCGAGGTTGCCGACCAGCGTGTCGATCTCGGTCGGGTGCATTTCGAACAGGCGCAGGCGGTCGGACGGGCGCAGCGCGTCCAGCGTCAGCCAGGGCGAGCCGGGGTAGCGCTTGAGACGGCCGTTGGTGTTGAAGGCGCGGATGCGGGCGACGTAGTCGGCCAGCAGCGGCGGCAGGTCGTCGCGTTCCCACAGGCGGCCGATGCCATCGGCGAATTCCGAGGTCTTGGCGGCCCAGTCGCTGTCCAGGCTGTAGAGGCCGGCGCCGGCGTGGGTGTCGATGACCCAGTAGGGCGCGTCCTTGCGGTTGAAGTAGTCCAGGGTGTGGACCAGGATGGCGTGCTTGAGCACGTCGGCGTGGTTGCCGGCGTGGAAGGCGTGGCGATAGCTGAACACGGGGCGGGGGCCTCAGGCGGCCGGCCGGATGGCGGCCAGTTCGTCGGTGAAGATGCCGTCGATGCCCCAGTCGAGCAGCAGGCGCGCGCGCTCGGGGTCGTTGACGGTCCAGGCGGCGATGCGGTAGCCGGCGGCGTGCACGGCGTCGATCAGTTCGCGCGTGGCGTCCTTCTGGTTGATGTTCAGGGCGACACAGTCGTACTTGACCAGGCGGTCGAGCCAGTCGGCCGGCACCTTCTCGACCAGCAGGGCGCGCGGCAGTTCGGGCGCGGCGTCCTTGGCGGCCTGCAGGGCTTCCTCGGCGAAGGAGGACAGCAGCGGAGCCACGGCGGCGCCTTTCCAGAGTTCACGGGCTGCCAGGGCGACGGCGGCGCCGGTCTCGGCTTCGCGGCCGGGGCAGGGCTTGATCTCGACGTTGCTGGCGATGCCGTTGGCGACGGTGTAGCGGGCCACGGCGGCGAAGGTGGGCAGGGGCTCGCCGGCGTAGGCGGCGGAGTGCCAGCTGCCGAAGTCCAGTTGCGCCAGTTCGCTGAAGGTCTTGGCGGCGGCGGGACCGTGGCCGTTGGAGGTGCGGTCGACGTCGTCGTCGTGCATCAGGACCAGGACGTTGTCACGGCTGAGCTTGACGTCGTATTCGAACATGGTGAAGCCGTGTTCGGCGCCGACGCGCATGGCGGCGAGGGTGTTCTCCGGGGCCAGGCGGCCGCCGCCGCGGTGGGCGATGTGGCGGGAATAGGGCCAGGTGGGGAGGGATGCGGTCATTTCTGTTGATGCTTTGGGGTTCTTTGGGACAGGGTGGAAGGATACTCTGTTCTGGGGGGTCCTTTCCTGTCGTGCGGGGGGCTTGCTTCGTGCCTGTGTGGCGGGTTCGGTTCTTTTGGCGCGGCTGCGGGGCCGTGGCGCGGGGCCGGGGCTACGAGGCTTGTCCGGCGCCTGCGCGCCGGACAGCGCATCCTCATCCTCGTCGCCTGCGGCTCCTTCGGATTCCGTCGCGCGCGCCTCTACACGCCCCGGCCCCGCGCCACGGCCCCACAGCCGCTCGCGGTGGTGAAAGTTCGGGGCGTCGCTGGGGCGGGGGGTGTGCTTGGGCTTCGTGGGAAGGATTGCGGCGCTTGAAGGATTTGCTGGCGCCCGTCCGACAAGGCCGCCCTGCGCGGCCTTGTCGGACATACGTGGTGGCTGCTCGCGCGGGCGCATCCTGGGGCGGGAGGTGGGATTTGCGGGCGGGGAGCCTGTCGCCTTGGGGGCAGGGGCGGCCTTCGTAGGGTTGCGCCGCCGGAGGCGCCTGGCGCTTATTTCATCGGGGCCTTGTCCTGGGAGACGTCCATGATCATGCGGGCGGCCAGGTAGAGGCGGGGGACGATGGAGGGGATCTGGATGTATTCGGCGTCGTTGGAGTGGGCGCCGAAGCCGCTCAGGCCCATGCCTTCGATGACGGGGCCGCGGGCCTTGAGGGCGGCGAAGGCGGCGTCGGTGCCGCCGCCGCTGGCGCGGTCGATGACTTTCATGGGCAGGCCGAGTTCCTGGTAGATGGCGACGCCGTGGTTGGCGAGGGCGCGCGAGGCGGGGGTGGCTTCCAGCGGCGGGCGGCGCACTTCGAATTTGAGGCTGACCTTGGCGTCGGGCAGCAGCTTTTTCTGGATGCGTTCCTGCAAGGTGCGTTCCAGGGCGTCGAAGTCGGCGACCTTGAGGGCGCGGGCGTCGGCCTGGGCGGTGGCCTGGCCGGGGATGACATTGCGGTTGGTGCCGGCCTGGGCCACGGTCCAGTTCAGTTTCAGGCCTTCCTCGGGCTTGGAGAGGTCTTTCAGTTGCAGGATCTGGTGCGACAGCTCGGTGAGGGCGTTGACGCCGCCTTCGGGACGGGCGCCGGCGTGCGAGGTCTTGCCCTGCACGGTCAGGTAGGCGGCGCCGATGCCGCTGGTGGCCAGGGTCAGGCGGGCCTCGGCGCCGCCGCCTTCGAAGGAAAACACCGCGTCCTGGTCGGCGCCCAGGCGGGTGATGGTGGCGCGAGCGCCGGGGGAACTGATTTCCTCGTCGCCGTTGATCAGCACGGTCAGGGTGCCGTAGTCCTTGAAACCCAGTTTCTGCAGCAGGGCCAGGGTGTGCAGGATGGTGGCCACGCCGTGCTTGTCGTCGGCGATGCCCAGGCCGTAGGCGCGGTCGCCATCGATGCGGAAGGGCTGGTCCTTGAGCATGCCGTTGCGGTAGACGGTGTCCATGTGCGCGATCAGCATGATCTTCTTCTGGCCGCTGCCCTTGAATTCGGCGTGCACCATCGGGCCGACGCGCTCCGGCGTGTCATCCAGGCGGAAGATGTCGGTGGGTTGAATGATCTCGACCTTGCCGCCCAGGGCCTTGAAGCGTTCGCCGATGAGCGCGGCGATGCGTTCCACGCCCTCCACGTCCTTGCTGCCCGATTCGATGCCGACCAGGTCGCGCATGGTGTCCAGCATGGGCTGCTGCTGGGCTTTGGCGGCGTCGTGCACGGCGGCCAGCGGGGCGGCCTGGAGGGCGGATGCGCCGCCCAGGCAGGCCAGGGCGAGGAGGGTGCGAAGGACGAGCGGGCGTGAGGACGGGAGCGGCATCGAAAGTCACCTCTGCATGAAAAGGGGAAGGAAGGCGCCGGCCACGGCGTGGCGGCCCGGGTTTCACGATACGAGTGGGGACGGAAGGCGAAAACCGGGGTTTCCCGGGTTGACCGGGACGGGCTTCCGTGGGGGTGGAAACCCCGTGCCGCGGGGGCGGGAGGGGCGTTCGGCGCACCGGTGTAAGCAGACGCTGCGGGACGAATGAGAAATGCTAAAATCCGCCCGCTGACCCGGTTTGACCGGTATGGGAATAGGGCGAATGAGATTCGCCTTTTTTTATGCGTTTTCGTGCGGCCCGGGCGGAAGTCTCCTCCCGAGTGCGGCAACAGGGATTCCATGTTCGAATTTATTCGCAGCCACCGGCGCTGGATGCAGTTCATCCTGCTGCTTCTGATTGTGCCGTCCTTCTTCCTCGTCGGGATCCAGGGCTATGAGAGCTTCATGCGCAAGGAGCCGGAATTGGCGACGGTCGCCGGCCAGCCGATTTCCCGCGCGGAGTTCGACCAGGCGCACCGCAACCAGCTGGAACAGTATCGCCAGCGCCTGGGCGCGCAGTTCGACCCGGCCGTGATCGACACGCCGCAGCTGCGCGAGGCGCTGCTGAACCAGCTGATCAACCAGCGCCTGCTGGCGAACGTGGCCGTGGACAACCGCTTCTCGGTGTCCGATGAAACGCTGCGCAACACCATTGCCGCGATTCCGGAAGTGCAGGACAACGGCCGCTTCTCGCCCGAGCGCTATCGCCAGGTGCTGGCGGCGCAGGGCATGTCGCCCACCTCGTTCGAGGCCGGCCTGCGCCGTGACCTGGCCGTGGCCCGCGTGCTGGAACCGGTCGGGCAGTCGGCCCGCGCGCCCGCCGAAGTGGTGGCGTCGCTCGAAACCGCCCTGACGCAGCAGCGCACGGTGCAACTGCGCCGCTTCGCCGCCGCCGATTTCCGCTCGCAAGTCACCGTCACCCCGGCCGACATCCAGGCCTGGTACGACGCCAACAAGCAGCAATTGCAGGTTCCCGAGCAGGTCCAGGTGCAGTACCTGGTGCTGAACGAGGCCGCCGCCACCGAGGGTGTGCAGGTCAAGGACGAGGACCTGGCGTCGTATTACGAACAGAACAAGAACCGCTTCGGCCAGCCCGAGCGCCGCCGCGCCAGCCACATCATGATCGAAGTGCCCGCCGGCGCTTCGGAAGATGCGCGCAAGGCCGCCCGCGCCAAGGCCGAGGCCCTGGCTACGCAGGCCGCCGCCAACCCGGCGCAGTTCGCCGAGCTGGCCCGCAAGAATTCGCAGGACGCCGGTTCGGCCGCCAATGGCGGCGACCTGGGCTGGCTGGCGCCGGGCATGCTGTCCGGCCCGCTGGAAAAGGCGATCTTCAGCCAGTCCAAGGACCAGGTGTCCGGCGTGGTCGAAAGCCCGTCGGGCTTCCACGTGGTCAAGGTCACCGAGATCCAGCCGGCCGCGATCAAGCCGCTGGCCGAGGTGAAGGACCAGATCACCGCCGAAGTGCGCAAGCAACTGGCCGCCGTGCGTTTTTCGGAGATGGCCAGCCAGCTGAACAAGCAGGTCTATGACCAGCGCGACAGCCTGCAACCGGCCGCCGACGCGGTCGGCCTGAAGCTGCGCACCGCTTCGGGGGTGACGCGCGAAGGCCTGTTGCCCGCCGACCAGGCCGGCCCCGGTTCCGCCGTGGACAGCCCGGACGCCGCGCTGCTGGACAATCCGCGCGTGCGCCAGGTGCTGTTCTCGCCCGACGTGCTGCGTGAAAAGCAGAATTCCGGCGTGATCGAGCTGTCGCCCGACACCATGCTGGCGGTGCGCGTGGCCGCGGTGCAGCCGGCCCATGTGCCGCCGCTGGACAAGGTCAGCGATTCGATTCGCGCCAAGCTGCTGGACGAGCGTTCGGCCGAAGCCGCCAAGAAGGCCGGCGAGGCCGCGCTGGCGGCCGACCAGGCCAACCCGGCCGCCGCGCCGGAAGGCTTCGGCGGCCCGCTGGTGGTGTCGCGCCAGGATCCGAAGAACCTGCCGCGCTCGGTGCTGGACGCCGTGATGCGCCTGCCGGCCGCCAAGTTGCCGGCCTACACCGGCGTGCAGTCGGGCGCCGATTACACGCTGGTGCGCCTGGAGAAGGTCGAGGCCGGCACGGTCGAGGCCGCCGACAAGGAACGCCTGGCGCAGCAATTGGCGGGCGCCTGGGGCCAGGCCGAGAACGAAGCGCTGGTGCGCATGCTGCGCGAGGAATACAAGGTGCAGGTGCTGCCGGCGGCCGCCGAGGCCATCCGCGGCGGCGACGCCTCGCAGCAGGCGGCGGGCTGACCGGCCTGCCGCGTCGCGCGCGGGCCGCCCAGGCCCGCGTCATTGCATCATTGCAGCAAGGGCCGCAGCACCGGCCACACATTGTCCAGCAACCTGGCCTGGGCATCCTCGTTGGGATGGATGCCATCGGCCTGGAACATCGCCCGGTCCGTTGCGATACCTTCCATCAGGAAGGGCACGAGCCGGGCGTTTTCGTCTTTGGCGACGGTCGGGAATACCTGCGAAAAGCGCTGGGTGTAGTCACGGCCATAGTTGGGCGGGATCTGCATGCCGACGATGACCACCTTGGCCTCGGCCTTGCGCGCCGCCTGCGCCATGGTGCGCAGGTTCTGTTCGGTCATGTTCAGCGGCAGCCCGCGCAGGGCGTCGTTCGAACCCAGTTCCAGCACCACCACCGCTGGCTCGTGCTGGCGCAGCAGGGCCGGCAAGCGGGCGACGCCGCCGCTGGTGGTGTCGCCGCTGATGCTGGCGTTGACCACCTTGTACTTCGGGTATTGTTCGGAAAGCCGCGCGGACAGCAGCGGCACCCAGCCGGTGCCGCGCTTGATGCCGTATTCGGCGGCCAGGCTGTCGCCCACCACCAGCACGGTGCGCTGCGCGGAACCCTGGGCCGCGGCGGCGGTCTGAGCGTGGGCGGGCGCCATCAGCGTGGCCGTGGCGAGCGTGGATATCAGTAGTGAACGGCGAATCAGGGGAATCAGGCGCATGGATAGCAAGAATTCGATCGAGGTGAAAGGGCTGGGCAAGCGGGTGGCCGATGCCGGCGGGACGCTGTCTATCCTGGAAGACATCGATTTTACGGTGGCGTCGGGCAGCGCCGTGGCCATCACCGGCAGCTCCGGGTCGGGCAAGTCCACCTTGCTGGGACTGCTGGCCGGGCTGGATGTTCCCAGCAGCGGCAGCGTGCGGCTGGCCGGGCAGGACCTGTTCGCCCTGGACGAGGACGGCCGCGCGCGCCTGCGGGCCAATCACGTGGGGTTCGTGTTCCAGTCGTTCCAGTTGTTGCCGAACCTGACGGCGCTGGAAAACGTCATGCTGCCGCTGGAACTGGCGGGCCAGCCGGCGCGCGAGGCGGCCCAGGCCATGCTCGAGCGCGTCGGCCTGGGCGCGCGCCTGCATCACTATCCGCGCACCCTGTCCGGCGGCGAGCAGCAGCGTGTATCGCTGGCGCGCGCGTTCGTGGTGCGGCCCGACCTGCTGTTCGCCGATGAACCCACGGGCAGCCTGGACGCCGCCACCGGCGTCACCGTCATCGACCTGATGTTCGACCTGCACCGCGAGCACGGCACCACGCTGGTGCTGGTGACGCACGATCCCCAACTGGCGGCGCGTTGCGGCCGGCAGGTGGTGCTGGCGGCGGGACGCATGGCCGCGTAGGCGGGATGCGGCCGGCCCCTGCGGCCCGCGCCGGCGATACCAGCCTGAAACGAAAACGCCACCCGAAGGTGGCGTTTTTGCTTGGCCTTTGGCGCGAGCCTTACTTGGCCTTGGCCACGGCCTGGTTCCAGGCGGCGACGACGGCTTCGTACTCCTTGGCGGCGGCGTCCTGGCTGACCGGGAAGATCTTGATGCTGTTGAAGTCGGGCAGGGTGGTCAGGCTGGCCACCGCGATGTCGCTGCGGGTCGGGCGGCGGAAGTTCTTCACCAATTGCGCTTCCTGGGCCTCCTTGCTGAGCAGGCCGTCGTACAGCGCCTTGGCGGCGTCCAGGTTCTTGGCGCCCTTGATGATGAACATGCCTTCGGGCGCCAGGTAGCTGCCTTCGGTCGGGTAGACCAGCTTGATTTCCTTCTGGCCGCCGGCCACGTATTCCTGGGCGGCGTACTCCAGCGTCATGCCGACCGCGTATTCGCCGGCCGCCACGCCCTTGTAGGTGGTGCCCGACGAGGCCGTGACCACGGCGTTGGCGGCGATCTTGTCCAGGCCTTCCTGGCCGAACTGCTTGTACAGGCCGTAGACCAGCATGTAGGCGGTGCCGCTCTTGGACGGATCGGTGATGGCGAACTTGCCCTTCCATTGCGGCTGCATCAGGTCCGACCAGGTGGCCGGCGCCGCCAGGCCCTTCAACTGCCGCTCGTTGACCATCAGCACCATGATGTGCACGTTGGTGCCGACCCACAGATCGTCCGGGCCGCGGAACTCGGCCGGGATCTTGTCGATGTCGGCCGGGCGGTAGGGCTGCAGGTGCTGGCGGTAGGCGCCCAGCGTGCCGAAGCCGCCGCTCCAGAACAGGTCGCCGCGCGGGTTCTGCGCCTCGGCTTCGATGCGCTTCATCATGGTGCCGGTGCCGCCGGTGACCGGCTGCACGTTCAGCTTGGGCGACTGCTTCTTGACGGCGTCCAGCGCGGTCTCGATGGTCTCGGTGTTGTTGGACGAGTACAGGACCACGTTCTGCGCCTGCGCGGCGCCCGCGGCCAGGGTGGCGGCCAGCAGGCCGGTTTGCAGGAGGTGTTTGAGGTGCATGGTTAGCCTTTGTGGATGCGGGTTATTTGCCGGAGAACAGCTTGATGCGGAATGCCTTGACCGACACGATGATGGGCAGCACGATCACGGTGACCAGCGCCGCGCCGTAGGCCGAGGCCATGCCCAGGCGGCCGCCGTCGACCTGGCGGAAGATGGCGATCGGCATGGTTTCGAGGCCGCCGCTGTAGGCCACGATCGAGGCTGACAGCTCGGAAATCGTGGTCAGCCACATCAGGATGGCGGCCGAGATGATCGAGGCCTTCATGGCCGGCAGGATGACCTTGAAGAAGGTCATCAGCGGGGACACGCCCAGGCTGATCGAGGCTTCCTCGATCGAGTCGGGAATGTTGAACAGCACCGACGAGGCGTTGCGCACCGCGAACGGCAGGCGCCGCACCGCGTAGCACAGCACCATGATGCCGGAGGTGCCGGCCAGCACCAGCCAGCCGGTGTTGAAGGTCTGCACCAGCGCGATGCCCAGCACCGTGCCGGAGATGGTCAGCGGCAGCACCACGATGTAGTCCAGCACCTGGGTGAAGGCGCTGCGCTTCTTGATGGTCAGGTAGCTCACCAGCACCGCGAATGCCACGCCCGTCACCGTGGCAAGCGAGGCGAACTTGAGCGAATTCAGGATCGGCTCAGGCGCGCCGTGCAGCGCGCGCTGCATGCTGGCCAGCGACCACGAGCCCCAGTGCATCACCGGCCCGCTGGTCTTGGTGAAGGCGGCGATGAACACCACGATCAGCGGCAGCAGCGACAGCAGGATCACCAGGCCGACGCCGCCCGTGTACAGTATCGCCTGCCACGAACGCACCCGGCGCGCCGCCGGCGCGCGGCCCTGGGTCATGGTGTACACCTTGCGCTCGACCACGCGCTTCTGCACGAACAGCACGATGGCGACGATGGCGATCGACACCACCGACATGGCGCTCTGCAGCGTCGGGCTGCCGCCCATTTCGCTGACGAAGGTGTTGTAGGTCATCACCGACAGCAGCGGCACGCGGCTGCCCAGCAGCATCGCCAGCGCGAAGTTGCCCACCACCAGCGTGAACACCACCAGCGCGTTCACCAGCACCGCCGGCAGCAGTACCGGCACCAGCACCCGCAGCTGCGTCATGAGTGGCGGCGTGCCCAGGCTCAGGCCGGCTTCCTCGAGCTGCCCGTCGAAGCCGCGCAGCGCGGCCAGCACGCCCAGGTAGATGTAGGTGTAGTAGACCAGCGTCATCGAGAACACCATGCCGGTCCAGCCATAGAAAGACGGCAGCGAGATGCCCGCGTCGCCCAGCAGATTGGTCAGGATGCCGTTGTTGCCCAGCACCAGCAGCCAGGACTGGCCGACGATGATCTCGGGAATGACGATGGTCAGCACCGGCAGGATCGCCACCAGGTTCTTGAGCGGGAAGTCGTAGCGCGCCACCATGTAGGCGAACGGCACGCCCACCAGGATGGTGCAGGTGGTCACCACCAGCCCCAGCGCCAGCGTGTTGCCGAAGGCCTCCAGGTATTGCGAGTCGGCCAGCAGCGCGCGGAAACCTTCCAGCGAGAAGCCGCCGTCCTGGCCGGTGACGCTGTTGCTGAACAGCACCGCCAGCGGATACAGCACGAAGAACAGCAGCAGCGCCAGGCTGATCGCCGTCAGGATGCCCCAGGGCCACCATTTGATTTTCATGGCGTGGCGGTCCTCAGGCGTTGACGACGCGGCTGTCGGCGGGAATCAGCACCTGCACCGCCTCGCCGGGCTGGAACTGCGCCACCATGTTGCCCGCGTGCAACTCCACGCGGATCTCCGAGCCGTCCTGCAGCGCGATGCGGTAGGCGGTCTTGAAGCCCAGGTATTGGCGCCGCAGCACCTTGCCGGGCAGGGTGTTGGGCACGTAGGGCGAGGGCGCCATCAGCGCCAGTTCCTCGGGGCGGGCGATCAGCACCGCGCGCTCGGCCAGCGTGTCGCTGCCCAGGGTGCCGTCAAAGCCCAGCCCGCACAGCTCGTAGCGCACGTGGCCGGCGGGCGCGCCGGCCAGGCCGCCGCGGGCCGGCACCGGGATCACGTTGGCCGAGCCGATGAAGTCCGCCACATAGGCGTTGACCGGGGTGCCGTACAGGTCTTCAGGCGTGCCCAGCTGGGCGATGCTGCCGTGGTCCATGATGGCGATGCGGTCGGACATGGCCAGGGCTTCTTCCTGGTCGTGGGTGACGAACACGGTGGTGATGCCGGCCTCGCGCACCAGGTCCAGGATGACGTCGCGCATCTGCAGGCGCATCTTGGCGTCCAGGTTCGACAGCGGCTCGTCCATCAGCAGCACGCGTGGCCGGATCACCAGGGCGCGGGCCAGGGCCACGCGCTGGCGCTGGCCGCCGCTCATCTGCGCCGGGTAGCGGTCGGCCAGGGCCGCCAGCCCGACCTTGTCCAGCGCCTCGTCGACGCGGCGCTGGATTTCGGCGCGGGCCACGCCCCGGGCGCGCAGGCCGTAGGCGACGTTGTCGAAGGCGGTCTTGTCGGGAAACAGCGCGTAGTCCTGGAACACCATGCCGATGTCGCGGCGGTGCGCCGATACGTGCGTGACGTCGTCCTGGTCGAACAGCAGGCGGCCGCCGTCGGGCGCGTAGAAGCCGGCGATGCAGCGCAGCAGGGTGGTCTTGCCGCAGCCGCTGGGGCCCAGCAGCGTGTAGAACGCGCCGTCGGGGATGTGCAGCGACAGGTCGCGCAGCACCTGCTGGCCGCCGAATGTCTTGATGATGCCGTCTACGGTGATCGATGCCATGAAGGGTTCCTGCCTGGGGTTGAGCGCATCATAGGAATGCCGGGCCATGGCGACCAGCGGTGTTTTTTAAGGGCTGGCGTTAGTTTTTCTAAGAGGTCGGCGGCGCCGCAATCCCCTAGAATGCCGCTCATAGCAACGGTGCGGCCGCGAGCGGCATCGGATAAAACAGATGACAAGGGAAATCGTGGGAAATCGCAGCAAAGCCTTGCGCCGGCCAGGCGCACGGGCGGGCATCGCCTGAGATGGCGGGCCCGAGCCTGCCGCCGCTGAAAGCCTTGCGGGTGTTCGAGGCCGCGGCGCGCCTGCGCAGTTTCACCGCGGCGGCCGACGAACTGAGCATCACGCACAGCGCGGTCAGCCAGCAGATCCGCGTCCTGGAGGATTACATCGGCCAGCCGCTGTTCGCGCGCGAGGCGCGCGGCGTCACGCTGCTGCCGTGCGCGCAGGCGTATTTTCCCGAGGTCCAGGCCAGCCTGGAGCGCATCGCCGCGGCCACCGTCAAGCTGCGCTCGCCGGGCCATGGCGGGGTGCTGCGCGTCAGTGCCACGCCGTCGCTGACGATGAAATGGCTGATTCCGCGCCTGTCGGCGTTCCAGGCGCTGCATCCCGGTATCGATGTGCAGCTCACCACACAGGGGCGTTCCTTCCTGGACCGCGGCGACGAGGGCGGCAGCGACGTGTTCATCCGCCACGGTTTCGTGGCGCACGCGGAGATGAGCTGCGTGCACTGCCTGGACGACTTCCACGTGCCGGTGGCGTCGCCGCGCTTCATCGAGCGCAACCGGCTGGCCGCGCCGGCGGATTGCCTGGGGCACCCCTTGCTGAAGGTGGCCGGCGGCATGGACCACTGGCCGCGCTGGTTCGCGCTGGCCAGGGTGGATGTGCCGGCGCAGCTGCCCGGCCCGGTCTTCGATCATCAATTCCTATGCATGCAGGCCGCCATGAATGACCTGGGCATCGCCCTGGCGCCGTGGTGCCTGCTGCGGGACGACCTGCGCGCCGACCGGCTGCGGCCGTTGTTCCTGCAGCCGCGCCTGCCCAACGCCGGCGTCCATGCGCTGTTCCGCCCGGATGCGCCAGCGGCGGCCGCGGCGCGCCATTTCATCGACTGGCTGGGCCGCGAGGCCGGCCATCCGCTACCTGACCAATAGAGAAGGAATGCCCATGCAAGATTTCCAGAGCGATGCCGGCCTGCACTGGCGCGGCATCCAGCCGCCGCTGGCGCTGTCGGACTACAAGGTCATCGCCTTCGACATGGATTCGACGCTGATCGCCATCGAGACGCTGGACGAGATGGCCGACCTGATGGGGAAAAAGGCGGAGGTGGCCGCGCTGACGGAAGCGGCCATGCGCGGCGAGATCGTCGACTACAAGCAGAGCTTGCGGCAGCGCGTGGCGTTGCTGGCCGGCATGCCGGCGGCGGCGCTGGACGAGGTGTATGAACACCGCCTGGCGCTCAACCCGGGCGTGGAAACGCTGATCGCGGCCTGCAAGGCCGCCGGCCTGTTTTGTCTGCTGGTGACGGGCGGCTTCACCTGCTTCACCGACCGGCTGCGGCTGCGCCTGGGGCTGGACGACGTGCGCGCCAACGTGCTGGAGGTCGTCGATGGGCGGTTGACGGGACGGCTGCTGCCGCAAGCGTGGGGCGACCTGTGCGATGGCGAGGAAAAGCGTCGCAAATTGCTGGAGGTGTGCGCGGCGCTCGGCGTCGGACCGGAGCGCGCCATCGCGGTGGGCGACGGCGCCAACGACCTGCCGATGCTGCGCACCGCCGGGCTGTCGGTGGCGTATCACGCCAAGCCGGCGGTGCGGCGCGAGGCCAAGGTGGCGATCGACCAGGGCGGGCTGGACCAGTTGCTGCGCCTGTTCAGCGCCGGCAAGGCATAGGCGCGGCGCTGACGGGCCGCCACCGGCGGCGCGAACGCGGCCCTCGGTGGACCCGAACCCGCCTCAGGCGGTGATCAGTCCGGGGATCTTCACATCCGGGTCGACATCGGCGTTGTAATCGACCCCATCGATCTCGAACCCGAACAGGCGCAGGAAATCGCGCTTGTAGCCGGCGAAATCGGTCAGTTCATACAGATTGGACTCGGTCACCTGGTGCCACAGCGCCTGCACTTGCGCCTGCACCGCTGGGTCCAGCTCCTTGCCGTCCGCGCGCAGGCGGCCTTCGGCGTCCAGGATAGGCGCCGCGCCGCACAGGCTGTCGCGGTACAACCCGTACACCTGCTCGATACAGCCCTCGTGCGTGCCCTGTTGCTTCATGACCTTGAACAGCAGCGACAGGTACAGCGGCATCATCGGAATGGCCGAACTGGCCTGCGTCACGACCGCCTTCAGCACCGAGACGCGGGCGTCGCCGCCGCGCGCGGCCAGCTTGGCGCGGATGTCGAGCACCTTCTGGTCCAGATCCTTCTTGGCCGCGCCGATCGAGCCGTTCCAGTAGATGTCGTGGGTGATCTTCTCGCCCAGGTAGGTGAAGGCGGTGGTGGTGGCGCCTTCGGCCAGCACGCCGGCCTCTAGCAGGGCATCGATCCACATCTGCCAGTCCTCGCCGCCCATGACCGCCACGGTCGCGTCGATCTCCTCCTGGGTGGCCGGTTCCAGCACCGATTCCTTGATGATTTCCTTGTCGGTGTCCAGGCCGCGCAGCGTCACCGCCTGGCCGACCGGCTTGAGGGTCGAGTTGAACACCGTGCCGCTCACCGGATGGGTGCGGCGTGGCGCGGCCAGGCTGTAGATCACCTGGTCGACCTGGCCCAGGTCCTGCCTGATGGCGGCGATGGTCTGCGCCTTGATGGCGTCGGAGAAGGCGTCGCCGTTGATGCTCTTGGCGTACAGGCCCGCGGCGCTGGCGAACTTGTCGAAGGCGGCGCTGTTGTACCAGCCCGGCGTGCCGGCCTTGGACGCTTCGCCAGGGCGTTCGAAGAATACGCCCAGGGTCTGGGCGCCACAGCCGAAGGCGGCGCTGATGCGGGCGGCCAGCCCGTAGCCGGTGGAGGCGCCGATCACCAGCACGCGCTTGGGGCCCCCGCTGATCGGGCCCTGGGCGCGGACGTAGTCGATCTGGTTCTTGACGTTGGCCTCGCAGCCGACGGGATGGGTGGTCACGCAGATGAAGCCGCGCACGCGGGGTTTGATGATCATGAAGACCTCGTTCTGGGAATGCCGGGACGGTGTCCCGCGCCAGAGGCGGGACCGCTCCGGATTGTACGGGAGCGGGGCGGCGCGCCGGGCGAGGGCGCCCGGGCCCGGATCGCCGCGCTCAGCGCGCGTCGGCGGCGGCCGCGGCCAACGCGCGGCCGCGCCGCCATTCCACCAGCCCGATGCCGATGCCGCTGGCGCAGATGATGGCGATGCCGAGCCAGGTCAGGGGATCCGGGAAGTGGTCCCATACCAGCCAGCCGACCGTGGTGGCGCTGATGATCTGCAGGTAGATGAAGGGCGCCAGGGTCGAGGCCGGCGCGCGGCGGTAGGCCGCGATCTGGAACAGGTGGCCCAGGCCGCCCGTGACGCCGGTGGAGATCAGCAGGGTCCAGTCCAGCGGCGTCAGCGCCTGCAGCACCGGCAGCGCCGGGGGCAGGATGAAGGGCAGGGCCAGCGTCAGACAGCCGGTGCCCACGGCGCCGCTCCAGATCAGCGAGGTGAACGGATCGTCGCCCGCGACGCGGCGCGTGGCGATGAACTGGGCCGCGAAGCAACAGGCCGTCAGCAGGCCGAAAATGGTGCCGACCGGATGCAGGCCGCCGCCCGGGCGGATGACGATGATGACGCCGACGAAGGCGATGCCCGCGGCCACGAAGCGGGACATGCGCGCCGGCTCCTTCAGGATCCACGGCGCCAGCGACAGCACCAGCAAGGGCGCCAGGAAATTGATGGCGGTGGCCTCGGCCTGGGGAATGTAGCTGAGCGTGGTGAAGAACATCAGCGTGGCCAGGAACATCGAGCCGCCGCGCAGGATCTGTTCGCGGGGCTTTTTGCTGCGCAGGATGCCGGTTCCGCGCGTGGGCAGCACCAGCGCCAGCACCAGCACCAGGTGCACCGCGTAGCGGAACCACGACAGCACCAGCAGCGGCACCCCGGCGTTCATGACCCACTTGCCACTGGCGTCCAGGCACGACAGCGTCCACATCGACAGCACCAGCAGCAGGATCCCGACGAGCGGGCCGCTGGCGGCGGGCGCGCCGGGGCGCGGGCGACCGGTATCGGCCGGGGACATGGACGGACTCCTTGTGCGCGATCAATCCCGGGCGGGGGCCACGGGGCGGCTGACATGATACGCTCATCGCGGCAGGGGGAAAGGTTCATGATCGAACTACGCAACATAGAAACATTCTTTTGGGTCGCCACGCTGGGCAGCTTCCGCGCCGCGTCCGACAAGCTCAACACCACGCAGCCGGCGGTCTCGCAACGCATCGCCTCGCTCGAGGCCGATCTGGGCGTGCGACTGTTCGAGCGCGACGCCCGCGGCGTCAAGCTGACCGCCAAGGGCCATGAACTGCTGTCGCACGCCGAACGCATGCTGCAGGTGCGGCGCGACATGTTCGAGGCCGCGCGCGAGCAGAACGTGATGACGGGCACGGTGCGCATCGGCGTGGCCGAGACCATCGTGCAGACCTGGCTGCCGACGCTGATCGAGCTGGTGCACGCCGCGTATCCGGCGCTGGTGCTGGAGATCGAGGTGGACACCACCCATGTGCTGCGCTCGCACCTGATGTCGCGCCAGATCGACCTGGCCTTCCTGATGGGGCCGGTGCTGGAAGCGCGGGTCGAGAACCTGCCGCTGTGCACCTATCCGCTGGCCTGGGTCGCCAGCCCGCTGCTGGAACTGGGCCCCGAGCCCTTGACGCTGGAGCGCATCGGCCGCCTGCCGATCGTCACCTATCCGTCCAACAGCGCGCCATACCGCGTGGTGCGCGACATGCTGACGCGCGCCGGCGTGGCGTCGCCGCGCATGTACGGCAGCGCCTCGATGTCGATGGTGGTGCGGATGACGCAGGACTGCATCGGCACTAGCGTGATCGCGCCGGTGTTCCTGGGCAAGGAACTGGCGCGCGGCGAACTGCGCATCCTGCAAGTCGACGCCGATCCACTGCCCGAATTGAGTTTCACGGCCACCTGGGTGCAGGGGCCGGACAGCCATGCGGCGCGCCTGATCGCGCAGATGGCGCAGAAGGTCGCGGCGCAGGCCGGCGACGGCGTGGCGTCCTAAGGCCTGCCCGCGCGCAAGGAAGCCGCGCACGGACCCTGGGCCGCGGCGGCAACGGCACGCATCATGATCCGCGGGGGGGCGCGCGCCTAGGTGTTTTCCCGAGCGCCAGGCGCGCGGGCGGTCATGCGAAGCGCTCGCGGCGCGCCTGCGTCCGACCCCGCGATCCCGCGCCAGGCCGCATGGTTGCTGGCTCTGCGCCCGGCGCCGGGCGGCCGGCCGGCGAGACCCAAGAAATATTTATACCCCCACATCGCAACATACGATTGGACGCTCGGCGCCCCTGACGCTGCAATGGCGGCACATCAAGAAGATCGCCTGGAAAGACAGGCCCGGGGGAAAACCTTTGCTCCTCTGACGTTCCGATTTCTACCCGCGCGCTCAAGGGGTAACGGGGACCCGCGCGCGCCAGACCATCCCGCCAGCCAGGAGTTTCGTCCATGAAGAAGTCGCTCGCTCTCGCCGCCGTCGCCGCCAGCCTGTTGGCCGGCGCCGCCCAGGCGCAAGACCTGCCCAAGACCCACCTCAAGGTGGTGGGCGGCCTGTCCAACCTGACCGCCTACAACGATTACGAAAAGCCGTTCTGGACCAAGACCATTCCGGAAGCGTCCAAGGGCCAGGTCACCGCGGACATCAAGGGCTTCAACGAAATGGGCCTGAAGGGCCCGGAACTGCTGCGCCTGATGTCGACCGGCGTGGTCGAGTTCGGCACCGCCACGCTGTCGTACTTCGCCAGCGACAACCCGATCAACGAAGCCATCGACCTGGCCGGCCTGGCGCCGGACGTGAAGACGGCGCGCGAGGTGACCAACGCCTTCGAGCCGGTCTACGCGCGCCTGTACGGCGAGGGCAGCAACGTCAAGCTGCTGGGCATCTCCACCTATCCGGCGCAGGTGCTGTTCTGCAACGCCGAGATCAAGGGCCTGGCCGACATCAAGGGCAAGAAGGTCCGCACCAGCAGCCGCACCACCGCCGAATTCGTGGAAGCGCTGGGTGGCTCCAGCGTCACCATGGCGTTCGGCGAAGTGGTGCCGGCGCTGCAGAACAAGGTGGTCGATTGCGCCATCACCGGCTCGCTGTCGGGCTACTCGGCCAAGTGGTACGAAGTGTCGACCCACCTGGTGGCGCTGCCGATCAACTGGAACCAGCAGATCCACGCCGTCAACCAGAAGGCCTGGGACAAGCTCGACCCCAACGTGCGCACCTTCCTGCAGGCCAACGTCAAGACGCTGGTCGACAACATCTGGGACGCCGCGGCGCGCCAGACCCAGGAAGGCTATGACTGCAACACCGGCGCGGCGGCGTGCCCGTTCCCGGTCAAGGGCAAGATGGTGCTGGTGCAGCCTTCGGACGCCGACCGCGAACTGCTCAAGAAGGTGACGCAGGAAGCCGTGCTGCCCAAGTGGGCCGCGCGTTGCTCGGCGCAGTGCGTCAAGGACTTCAACGCCACCGTCGGCAAGACGCTGGGCGTGACCGCCAGCAAGTAAGGCTGTCCCCATGACCCGATCCGAACATTTCCGCCTGCTGGGCGGGTTGCTGCGGCGCGCCGAGACCTTCTCGCGCGTCGCGGTATGGGCGGGCGGCGCGCTGACCATCGCCAGCGTGCTGCTCATTTCCTTCGACGTGCTGGCCCGCAAGTTCCTCGGCTTTACCACCGGCGGCGCCGACGAACTGTCCAGCTACGCCTTCGCCATCAGCACCTCCTGGGCGCTGGCTTTCGCCACGCTGCAGCGCGCCAACGTGCGGGTGGACGTGCTGTACCAGAAGCTGCCGGTGCGCCTGTCGGCCGTGCTCGACTGGGTTTCCATGGTGGCGCTGGCCGTCTTCATGGTGTTCCTGACCTATTACGCCTATGAAGTGGTGCAGATGTCGTGGGCGCAGAAGTCCGCCGCCAACACGCCGCTGGCCACGCCGTTGTGGATTCCGCAGGGCCTGTGGCTGCTCGGCCTGGCGTGGATGTGCGTCACGGTGGCCTTGATGCTGGCGCGCGCCTCGGCCGCGCTGGTGACCGGCGACATCGAACTGGTCAAGGAAATCTGCGGCGTGCGTTCCGCGCAGGAAGAGGCCGACGAGGAAGCCGCCGCCGGCGAGCGCATGGTCAAGGGAGCCGCCGCATGATCGCCACCGCATTGACCCTGCTGCTGGTCCTGATCGGCCTGTCGATCCCCGTGGGCGCGGCCCTCGGGGTGCTGGGCCTGATCCTGGACCCGATGTTCTCGATGCTGCCGCTGTCGCGCGCGATCGGCGAGATCTCCTGGAGCACCAATAACGAGTTCCTCCTGGTCGCCATTCCGCTGTTCATCATGCTGGGCGAGGTGCTGCTGCGGGCCGGCTTCGCCGAGCGCATGTACGGCGCCATGAGCCTGTGGCTGTCGTGGCTGCCGGGCGGCCTGATGCACGCCAACATCGGCGCCTCGACGCTGTTCTCGGCCACCTCCGGTTCCAGCGTCGCCACCGCCGCCACGGTTGGTACGGTGGCCATCCCGCAGATCCGCAAGTACGGCTACAACGAGCCGCTGTTCCTGGGCAGCCTGGCCGCCGGCGGCACACTCGGCATCCTGATCCCGCCCTCGATCAACCTGGTCATCTACGGCGTGCTGACCAATTCGTCCGTGCCCAAGCTGTACCTGGCCGGCATCATTCCGGGCTTCGCCATGGCGGCGTTGTTCATGCTGACGGTGATGATCGCCTGCGTGGCCAAGCCGTCCTGGGGCGGCAAGAAGATCCAGGCCACCTGGGGCCAGCGTTTCGCCAGCCTGGTGCACCTGGCGCCGCCGATGGGCATCTTCCTGCTGGTGGTGGGTTCGATCTACGCCGGCCTGGCCACGCCGACCGAGGCCGCCGCGCTGGGCGTGCTGGGCGCGCTGATCCTGGCCGCCTGGTTCCGCCGCCTGACCTGGACCATGCTGCGCGAAGCCATGGAAGGCACCATGCGCTCGACCGCCATGATCATGCTGATCGTGGTGGCCGCCAGCTTCCTGAACTTCGTCATGTCGGCCACCGGCCTGACCGACGCGCTGACCCAGTCCATCACCGGGTTGGGCCTGTCGCCGGGCTGGATGCTGCTGATCGTGATCGTGTTCTACCTGGTGCTGGGCTGCTTCATGGAGACCCTGTCGATGATGATCACGACCATCCCGATCGTCGCGCCCATCATGATCGCGCTGGGCTACGACCCGATCTGGCTGGGCATCATCATCATCATCCTGGTCGAGGCCGCGCTCATCACGCCGCCGGTCGGACTGAACCTGTTCGTGGTGCAGAGCCTGCGCAAGAGCGGCTCGATGAGCGCCGTGATCACCGGCAGCCTGCCGTTCGTGCTGGCGATGTTCGTGATGCTGGCGCTGCTGGCGTGGTGGCCCGACCTGGCCTTGTGGCTGCCGCGGGTATTCGGCTAGCGCGCCGGGCCCATAACCGTTGCGGGCGTGGCCTCCGGGTGCCACGCCCATTTTCCCCGTTTCCTCCGCAGGACTTTTCATGAAAGCCGTATTCCAGATCGAAGCCGATTCCCCCCGCCAGGTCGAGGTGGATTTCAACACCCTCATCGTGGCGGGCTGGGCCGGCCGCGACATGGCCGCCATCGAGCACCATATCGAGGAACTGGCCGCCATCGGCGTGCCGCGTCCCACCAGCGTGCCGCTGTACTACCGCATCGCCGACAACCAGCTGACCCAGGCCGAACGGGTGCAGGCGGTGGGCGGCGATTCGTCCGGCGAGGTCGAGACCTTCGTGTTCGCGGCCGACGGCGAAATGTACGTCAGCATCGCGTCCGACCACACCGACCGCAAGCTGGAGACGGTCAGCGTGGCCATGTCCAAGCAGGTCTGCGTCAAGCCGGTGGCGACCACGGCCTGGCGCCTGGCCGACGTGGCCGACTACTGGGACGAGCTGGTGATCCGTTCGTACATCGTCGAGAACGGCGTCGAGGTGCTGTACCAGGAAGGCCCGCTGGCCTCGCTGCGCACGCCGCAGGACCTGATCGCCGGCTACACCGGCGGGGCCGCGACGCTGCCGGAAGGCGCGGGCATGACCTGCGGCACGGTCGGCGCCATCGGCGGTATCCGCCCGTCGGCCGGATTCGCCATGGAGCTGTACGATCCGCGCCGCCAACGCAGCCTGCGCCACCGGTATCATGTCGAGATCCTGCCGGTGGTGGCCTGAGGCCCGGCTGGCGTCCTGATTTGTCATGACGCGCCCCGTTGGGGCGCGCCGGTCCAACACTTTCATGCCGTGACGCGGCACCTGGAATCGTATGTATCCGACCTTGAACGACCTGACCGCCGCCTTGAACGACGGTCGCAGCACCTCCGTTGAACTGACCGAAGCCGCGCTGGCCCGTGCCGGCGATCCGGACGGCGAGGGCGCCCGCGCCTTCACCCGGCTGTACGCTGAATCGGCCCTGGCGCAGGCGCGGGCCTCGGATACGCTGCGCGCCGCCGGCATCGTGCGCTCGGCCATCGAAGGCCTGCCGATCAGCATCAAGGACCTGTTCGACGTCGAGGGCGAGACCACCATGGCCGGCTCGGTGGCGCGCGAGGGCGAACCCGCCGCCGACGCCAACGCAGAAGTGGTGCAGCGCCTGATCGCCGCCGGCGCGGTCATCATCGGCCGCACCAACATGACCGAATTCGCCTATTCGGGCCTGGGCATCAATCCCCATTACGGCACGCCGCTGAATCCCTGGGATCGCGCCACCGGCCGCATTCCCGGCGGCTCGTCCTCCGGCGCGGCGGTGTCGGTGGCCGACGGCATGGCCGTGGCCGGCATCGGCTCGGACACCGGCGGCTCGGTGCGCATTCCCGCCGCGCTGTGCGGCCTGACCGGCTTCAAGCCCAGTGCCTGGCGCGTCTCGATGGACGGCGTGCTGCCGCTGTCGGCCAACCTGGACTCCATCGGCCCGATCGCCGCCAGCGTGCGCTGCTGCGCCGAACTGGACGCGATCCTGTCGGGCGAGGGCGGCCCGGTGCCCGAGGCGCTGCCGCTGCGCGGCCTGCGCCTGGCGGTGCCCAGGACGCTGGCGCTGGACGGCATGGACAAGCACGTGTCCGACACCTTCGCCCGCGCCGTGGCGCGCCTGAAGGAAGCCGGCGCCCTGGTCGACGAGATCGCCATTCCGGAATTCGCCGAACTGGCCAACATCAATGCCAAGGGCGGCTTCACGGCCGCCGAGGCCTGGGCCTGGCACCGCGACCTGATCGCGCGCGCCGGCAAGCGCTACGATCCGCGCGTGGTGTCGCGCATCCTGCGCGGCAAGGACATGAGCGCCGCCGACTACCTGGACCTGCTGGATGCGCGCGAAGCCTGGGTGGCCGCGGTCGACCGCCGCATCGCCGGCTACGACGCCCTGATCATGCCGACGACGCCCATCGTGGCGCCGGCGGTGGCGGATCTGCAAGCCTCGGACGAAGCCTATTACGCCGCCAACGGCCTGATCCTGCGCAATCCCACCCTGATCAATTTCCTGGATGGCTGCGCGCTGTCGCTGCCGTGCCATGCCGCGGGCACCGCGCCGGTCGGCCTGATGATCGCCGCCAGCAATGGCGCCGACCGCCGCGTGCTGGCGATCGGCCTGGCGGTCGAGGAATTGCTCGCCGCTTGAACCGGCGCCGGGGCCGCGTTGCGTCGCGGCCCGCGGTTTCCCGCCGTCCCACGGCGTGGGCGGGCAGGGCGGTGTTTTCCGCCATATCGGCATCGTCCTCCCGACGCTAACATGGCGACGGGACAGGCCGCGCAACGGGGCAGGATTCGGGCGCCATGATAGATCTGCGCAATATCGAGACGTTTTTCTGGGTGGCCACGCTGGGCGGCTTTCGCGCCGCGGCCGAAAAACTCAACGCTACCCAGCCGGCGATTTCCCAGCGCATCGCGTCGCTGGAGTCCGACCTGGGCATCCGCCTGTTCGACCGCGACGTGCGCGGCATCAAGCTGACCGGCAAGGGCCGCGAGCTGCTGTCGCATGCCGAGCGCATGCTGCAGCTGCGGCGCGACATGCAGGAGGCGGCCCGCGCCAAGAGCGTGATGAGCGGCACCCTGCGGCTGGGCGTGTCCGAGACCATCGTCCACACCTGGCTGCCGACGCTGATGGAGTACCTGCACGACGCCTACCCGGCGCTGATGGTCGAGATCCAGGTCGACACCACCACCATGCTCAAGACCCAGCTGGCCTCGCGCCAGATCGACCTGGCGTTCCTGCTGGGGCCGATGGAAGAGCCGCGCATCGAAAACCTGTACCTGTGCAATTACCCGCTCAGCTGGGTCGCCAGCCCCAAGCTCAAGGTGGGGCGCCAGCCCATCAGCCTGAAGCGGCTGGGGCAATGGCCGGTGATCACCTATTCGTCCACCACCGATCCGCACCGCGCGGTGCGGCAAGTGCTGCAGCAGGCCGGCGTCGACGCGCCGCGCATGTACGGCAGTTCGGCGCTGAGCGTGATCGTGCGGATGGCGCTGGACGGCATAGGCACGGCGGTGATCGCGCCCGTCATCCTGCATAAGGAGCTGGCGCAGGGCGAATTGCGGCTGCTCGACGTGAAGGCACCGCCGCTGCCGCCGCTGCACTACACCGCCTGCTGGATGCAGGGGCCGGACAGCCAGGTGCCGCGCACCGTGGCCGAGGCCGCGCAGCAGATTGCGCGCGAAGAAGCGCTGCGCCATCCGGCAAAACCCTGATAAGGAATTCTGATCGGGGTCTATCGCAACATGTGATTAGACGCTGCGGCCGAGTTCCTGTGCAATGTCCCCATACCAACATCGATGCAAGGGGAATTGACATGGCACTGGATTCGGCGGTCCGCAGCAGCGTGGAACTGGCGCGCCGCGCGCGGCTCGATGCCCGCAGCGGCAAGCTGGCCGGCCCCACCGCCAACCTGGCCCCGGGCCATGTGCAGGCCAACCTGGCGATCCTGCCGCGCGCCCTGGCGGCCGATTTCCTGCATTTCTGCCAGCGCAATCCCAAGCCGTGCCCCTTGCTGGCCATGTCCGAGCCGGGCGATCCGGCGTTGCCCGAGCTGGGCCACGATATCGACATCCGCAGCGACATCCCGCGTTATCGCGTCTGGCAGAACGGCGAGCTGGTGGCCGAACCCACCGACGTGCGTGACTGGTGGCGCGACGACCTGGTGTCGTTCCTGATCGGCTGCTCGTTCTCGTTCGAGGAAGCAATGCTCGACAACGGCCTGCCGGTGCGCCACATCGAACAGGGCTGCAACGTGCCGATGTACCGCACCAGCATCCCGACCCATGCCGCCGGCGTGTTCGGCGGTCCGCTGGTGGTGTCGATGCGGCCGCTGAAGGCCGCCGACGCCATCCGCGCCATCCAGGTGACTTCGCGTTTTCCCTCGGTCCATGGCGCGCCGGTGCACCTGGGCGACCCGGCATTGATCGGGATTGCCGACATCAACCGGCCGGATTATGGTGATCCCGTGGAGATCCGTCCGGGCGAAATGCCGGTGTTCTGGGCCTGCGGCGTCACGCCGCAGTCGGTGGTGGCTGCGGTGCGCCCCGACTTCTGCATCACGCACGCGCCCGGCCACATGCTGGTCACGGATCTCGTCAACAGCCGCATGGCGATCCTGTAGTCGCCATCGGTAGTCGCCACCGGCCATTCTCAGTCAACCGTCAGCGGAAAACCGCTAGAAACAGGAATCGCATCGATCAGGAATCAGCCGTACCTGGCGTCCTTGTGACGTCCCCATGACGCGCTCGCGGTGTCCTCATGGCACCCTCATGGCGCCTGTCATGGCGTATCCGCAGCTTTGGTTTTGCCTCCAGAAAGATCCATGAAAGGACAAGGGGAAAAGGCGACAGAAGTTTCAGGCCCAGCGCCTGCCGGCATGCCGGCGGGACGGGGCCGCCGCAGGCCCGGATCCGCCGGGCCCGGGGCCGCGCGCCCCGTGGATTGCATTGCTTTCACAGTGGGATTTTTTCCAGGAGTCAGGTAATGAAGATGAAGCTCATTGCGGGTGTCGCCGCGAGTCTGGCGCTGTTGGCCGCCGCGCCGACGCAGGCGCAGGTCAAGACCGTGAAGATCGGCGCGATCTATCCCCTGTCCGGCGCGCTGGCGTCCACCGGCGCCGAGATCAAGGCCGCGGTGGAATTGGCCGTGGACATCGTCAATAACCCGCATCCCGAACTCGAAGGGATCCCGCTGGCCGCGGGCGCCGGCCTGCCGGCGCTGGGCGGGGCCAAGATCGAAGTGGTGTTCGGCGATTCGCAGGGCAAGCCCGAAGTGGGCCTGGCCGACGCGCAGCGCCTGATCGACCAGGAGAAAGTGGTGGCCCTGACCGGCGCCTACCAATCGGCCGTCACCAAGACCGCCAGCCGCATCGCCGAGCAGCGCGGCATTCCCTACCTGAATGGCGAGTCCAGCAGCCCGGACCTGACCGAGCGCGGCTACAAGTGGTTCTTCCGCACCTCGCCCAACGACGACACCTTCGTCGAGAACATGATGCAGTTCCTGGACGGCGTGAAGGGCACGCCGACCGCCAAGATCGCGGTGGTCTACGAGAACACCGACTTTGGCGTCAACACCTACAAGGCGGTCGAGAAGTTCGCCAAGCAGTACAAGCGCCAGGTGGTGGCCAACATCGCCTACAGCGCCGGCTCGGCCTCGGTGACGGCCGAAGTGCAGAAGCTGGCCGCCGCCAAGCCGGACGTGGCGATCTTCGCCAGCTACACCTCGGACGCCATGCTGTTCGTGCGCACCATGCGCGAAAGCAAGTACGCCCCGCCGGTGCTGCTGGCCAATGACGCCGGCTTCATCGACTCGCGCTTCGTGCAGGAAGTGGGCCCGCAGGTGCAGGGCGTGCTGACGCGCGACGTCTGGGGCAACGACGTGGCCGCCGCCAAGGCCGGCCTGAAGAAGATCAACGACATGTACAAGGCCAAGACCGGCAAGGACCTGAACGGCAATAACGCCCGTTCGATGCAGGGCGTGCTGGTGCTGGCCGACGCCATCAACCGCGCCGGCTCCACCGATCCGGAAGCGATCCGCAAGGCGCTGGCGGCCACCGACCTGGGCGAGGCGCAAGTGGCCATGCCCTGGGCCGGCGTGAAGTTCGACGACAAGGGCCAGAACACCAAGGGTTCCGGCCTGATCCTGGAACTGAAGGGTTCGTCCTACCAGACGGTATGGCCGGAAAAGTACCGCACCGACAAGACGCTGCCCACGCTGCCGTTCTCCTGGAAGTAATCATCAGCCGTGGCGGGCCGCGGGGGCCCGCCACAGGAGCACTCCATGTTCGAAGCTCTCTCGGCAGGCCTGTTCAACGGCCTGATCTATGCCGCGGTGGCGGTGGGGCTGGCGCTGATCTGGGGCATCACCGACGTCATCAATTTCGCCCATGGCGAATTCCTGATGCTCGGCATGTATGCCGCCTATTGGCTCTACACCCTGGGTCATATCGACCCCACGCTGTCGGCGCCCTTGGTCGCCATCGTGCTGGCCTTCGTCGGTTTCCTCACCTATGCGCTGATCATCAAGCGCCTGCAGAAGGGACCCGCGATGGCGGTGATCCTGGCCACCTTCGGCCTGGGCCTGGTGCTGCGCCAGCTGGCGTTCATCGCCTTCAGCCCGGACTACCGCAGCCTGCCCGATACTCTGGTGTCCGGCAGCGTCACGCTGGCCGGCGTTTCGCTGGGTCGCCCGCAAGTGGTGACCGGGCTGGTGGCATTGGTGGTGGTGGCCGCGCTGTTCGTGCTGGTGTACCGCACGCGCTGGGGGCACGCCCTGCAAGCGGTGGCCGAAGACCGCCAGGTGGCCGCGCTGGTCGGTATTTCGCCGGACCGCGTCAACGCCCAGGTCTGGATGCTGGGCAGCGCCGCGGTCGGCCTGGCCGGCGCGCTGCTGACCACGTTCTTCTATGTGTTTCCCTCGGTGGGCACGGTGTTTGGCCTGCTGGCCTTCGTGGCGGTCTGCATGGGCGGCTTCGGCTCGCTGCCGGGCGCCTTCATCGCCGGCATCCTGATCGGCATCATCGAGGCCATGACGGGCTACTTCGTGGCGCCCGCGCTGAAGACGGTCAGCGTCTTCATCCTCTTCATCCTGGTTCTCTGGTATCGGCCGCGCGGCCTGTTCGGGCGGTGGTGACATGACGACGACACAGAAAAAGGACGGCGCCGGCTCGGGCGTGCCGAAATGGCCGGTGGCCGTGGCGCTGGCGGCGGCGGTGCTGCTGGCGCTGGTGCCGCTGGTGGTGACCGACTCGTTCACCTTGCAGGTGCTGCTGCTGGCCATCATGTTCGGCGCGCTGGGCGCGTGCTGGAACCTGGTGGGCGGCTTTCTCGGGCGCATTTCCTTCGGCCACGCCGTGTTCGTGGGCGTGGGCGGCTACACCACCTTGCTGCTGCTGCATCACCTGAAGCTGACGCCGCTGCTGGGCATCCCGCTGGGCGGCCTGATCAGCGCGGCGCTGGCCTGGCTGGTGGGCGGGCCGACGCTGCGCCTGTCCGGTCATTACTTCGCCATGGCCACCATCGCGCTGCTGCAGATCGGGCTGCTGCTGATGATCAACTGGGACTGGGCCGGCGGCGCCGTCGGGCTGGAAGCGCCGATCGGCGACGCCGCCTGGATGCTGCTGTTCCGCAGCAAGGTGCCGTACTACTGGATCGCGGTGGGACTGGCGTTCCTGACGTTCTGCGCCACGTACTTCCTGGTGCACTCCAAGACCGGCTTCTACTGGCGCGCCATCAACGGCGACGAAGCAGCCTCGCGCAGCCTGGGCGTGCCGGCGGACCGCTACAAGATGCTGGCGTTCGTGCTGTCCGCCGGCATGACCGGGGTGTGGGGCGGCTTTTTCGCCATGTACGTGGGCTTCATCGATCCCGAATCGATGTTCAGCCTGACGATGTCGGTGCAGGTGGTGCTGGTGGCCATCCTGGGCGGCGTCGGCACGCTGGTCGGCCCGTGGCTGGGCGCGGCCGTGCTGTTGCCGCTGTCGGAAGGCACGCGGGTGCTGTGGGGCAGTTCGGGCCTGGGCCTGGATCTGCTGATTTTCGGGTTGGCGATCCTGCTCGTCACCCTGTTCCTGCCAGGCGGTCTGGTGACATTGAGGAGGCGCCGTGGCTCTGCTCGACGTTAAGAACCTGACCAAGCGCTTCGGCGGCCTGGTCGCCAACAAGGACATCTCGCTGTCGGTCGAGGCGGGCGAGATCGTCGCCATCATCGGTCCCAATGGCGCCGGCAAGAGCACGCTGTTCAACGGCCTGGTCGGCCATCACGAGCCGACCTCCGGCACGGTGGCGTTCGCCGGCGAGTCCATGATCGGCCGGCGGCCGGAGCAGGTCGCGGCGATGGGGCTGGTGCGCACCTACCAGATCCCGCGCAGCTTCGGCCAGATGACGGTGCTGGAAAACGCCATGGTCGGCGCGCTGCTGCGCCATCCGCGCCTGCCCGACGCGCGCCGCGCCTCGGCGCGGGTGCTGGAACTGGTGGGGTTGGCCGACCGCGCCGACACGCTGGCGGCGGAACTGAACGTGGCGGGGCAGAAGCGGGTGGAGCTGGCGCGCGCGCTGGCGACCGAGCCGCGCATGCTGCTGCTGGACGAAGTGGCCGGCGGCCTGAATCCGGCCGAAGCCATCGCGCTGGCCGAGATCCTGCGCGGCATCCACGCTGCCGGGGTCACGCTGATCATCGTCGAGCACGTGCTGGAGGTGGTCATGCGGCTGGCGCAGCGGGTGCTGGTGCTGAACTTCGGCCAGATGATCGCCGAAGGCGCGCCGCAGGACATCGTGCGCAATCCCGCCGTGATCGAAGCCTATCTGGGGAGGAAGCACCGTGCCTGACGTGATGTTGAAGGTCGACAACCTGAGCGTGGCCTATGGCGGCGTGCAGGCCGTGCGCGACGTGTCGCTGCAAGTGCGCCCGGGCGAAATCGCGGCGCTGCTGGGTGCCAACGGCGCCGGCAAGTCCAGCACCCTGCTGGCCATCATCGGTTCGGTCAAACCCAAGGAAGGCCGGGTCGTCTTCGAAGGGCGCGACATCACGGGAACGCCGCCGGACCAGCTGGTCAAGCAGGGCATTGCCATGATTCCGGAGGGCGCGCGGGTGTTCGCGCGCCAGCCGGTCGAGCAAAACCTGCGCCTGGGGGCCTACACGGTGCGCGACGAGCGCGTCTATCGCGAACGGCTTGACAAGGTCTACGCGCTGTTCCCGCGCCTCAAAGAGCGCCGCGAACAACTCGCGGGCACCATGTCCGGCGGCGAACGACAGATGCTGGCCATCGGCCGGGCCCTGATGAGCGGGCCACGGCTGCTGCTGATCGACGAACCCAGCCTGGGCCTGTCGCCGCTGCTGGTCGAGCAGGTGTTCGACGCGCTGGCCGCCCTGAACCGCGACGACGGCCTGTCGGTGCTGCTGGTCGAGCAGAACATGGCGCAGGCGCTGGAAGTCGCGGCGCGCGCCTATGTGATGCAGAGCGGGCGCGTCGCGCTGTCCGGCAATGCGGCCGAACTGGCGGCGTCGGACGAGGTGCGGCAGGCGTATCTCGGCATGTAGCGCGGGCAAGGCGCTGGACGAAAAAAAGCCCGTCGCGCGAGCGACGGGCTTTTTGACATGCGGCCGGGGGCGGGCCGTAAGTCGCGAAGGACTTAGAAAATGTGGCGGATGCCCACGCCGGCGCCCAGCTGGCTGGTGCGGCCGGCGATTTCGCCGGTGGCGGCGTCGCGGACCTTGTTGTAGTCCACGGTGCCGTATACCTGGGTGCGCTTGGACAGCGCGTATTCGGCCACGGCCACCAGGGCGTAGCGCTTGCCCTTGTCGCCGTCTTCGACCACGTTCTTGCTCTGGTCGTAGTAGGCGGCGCCGGTGATGGCCCAGCGCGGGGTGGCCTGCCAGGTCACGCCGGCGAAGTAGCCGTTGTCCTTGCGGTCGAGCTGGGCGGTGGTGGTGCCGCCCATGACGGCGTTGACCCAGCCGGTCTGGTCGCGGCCGTTGAAGTAGCCGGCGAAGACCTTGGCGCTTTCGAACTGGTACGAAGCGCTGAAGTTCCACACTTGCTGGCGCAGTTCGGAGTCGTTGCCTTCGTAGGTGCGCATGAAGGCGCCGCCCAGGCCCAGCTGGCCAACGGTATAGCGCAGGCTCACGCCCATCTGCTGGCCGGCCTTGCGGTCCGACCACTTGTCGCCGTTGGCCCACGACGCGATCACGTTCAGGTCGCCCAGCGTGTTCGAGTAGCGGAAGGTGTTGTTGTTGCGCACGCGGCCCATGGCGGCGGGCAGCCACGAGTTTTCGTTGTAGTTACCGACGGTCAGCGGATCGAAGTAGTCCGCCATCAGGTCCTGGATCACCGTGTTCTGCAGACCCAGCGTCAACGCGCCGATGCTGCCGCCGTCCAGGCCGACGTAGGCCAGGCGGTTGAAGGTCTTGCCCGAGCTGGACGAGTTGCCGTTCTGCACGTTGAAGCCTTGCTCCAGGCGGAAGAAGGCGCGGTTGCCGTCGCCCAGGTCTTCCGAGCCGCGCAGGCCCCAGCGGCTGTTGGAGATGGCGCCGTTTTCCATCGAAAGGCGGCTGCCGTCCTCGCCGGACGCGCCGGAGCCGGTATTGACGTAGCGCATGCTGACGTCGGCGATACCGTAGAGGGTGACGCTGGTTTCAGCGGAAGCGGCGCCTGCGGCCAGGCCGAGGCCGGCGGCGGCGAGCGTAAGAGTGATGCGTTTCACTGAGGCTTCTCCTAATGTTTCTGTTCTTAGCGTGGGCCGGGCTTTTGGCTCGGCTGGACGCGCCTGGCGGTTCGCCTGGAGCTGGGCCGTTGCACCGACGCCAGGGGTTGGCGCGGGTCCGGAGCATGGGCCCTCTGTACGTTCCGTGCGCCATAGTGGTGCCAATCCAGAACGCCACGAGGATTCTAGAAAAGTTACGGCTTGTGTAGTGCGTTTATCTTTTTCGCGTTTTCCCTGGGTTTACAGAAATGCAAAAAAGGCGATGACTGGAACAATCCTGGCATTGTTCCAAAAAAACCCCGTTGCAGGAACGGGGTTTTGGGCGGGTGGTGTGCGGATCAGAGCGTCATGTGCAGCGGCAACCACGTCGCGATGCCCGGCACCAGGTACAGCAGCAGCACCGCCAGGATCATCAGGAAGAACATCGGCAGCGAGGCGCGGGCGATATAGGGCAGCTCGCGCCCGCTCATGCCCGACAGCACGAACAGGTTGAAGCCCACCGGCGGCGTGATCTGTGCCATTTCCACAACGAAAACGATGAAGATGCCGAACCAGATCAGGTCGATGCCGGCCGCCTGCACCGTCGGCAGCAGCACGCCCATGGTCAGCACGACGATGGAAATGCCGTCCAGGAAGCAGCCCAGCACGATGAAGAACACCATCAGCGCCATGATCAGCCAGAACTGCGACAGGCCCAGTCCGCCAATCCACTCGGCCAGCGCCCGCGGCAGGCCGATGTAGCCCATCGCCAGCGTCAGGAACTGCGCGCCCGCCAGGATCAGGGCGATCATGCAATACAACCGGGTGGCCCCCAGCAGCGATTGCATGAAGGTGGCGCGCGACAGCGACCCTTGCAGGCCCGACAGGATCAGCGCCCCGACCACGCCCACCGCCGCGGCCTCGGTGGCCGTGGCCAGGCCGGTGTAGATCGAGCCCAGCACCGCGCCGATCAGCAGCATCACCGGAATCAGGTGGCGCGAACGCGACAGTTTTTCCTTGAACGTCAGGCCCGGATCGGCGGCGGGCACTTCGTCCGGATTGCGGATGGCCCACCAGGCGATGTAGCCCATGAACAACAGCGCCAGCAGGATGCCCGGCACGATACCGGCGATGAACAGCTTGGCGATCGACACGTCCGCCGCCACCCCGTAGACGATCATGATGATCGACGGCGGGATCAGCAGGCCCAGGGTGCCCGCGCCCGACAGCGTGCCCAGGATCTTCGATTCGGGGTAGCCGCGGCGCGTCAGCTCGGGGATGGTCATCTTGCCGACCGTGGCGCAGGTGGCCGCGGACGAGCCCGACACCGCCGCGAAGATGGCGCAGCCGATCACGTTGGTGTGCAGCAGCCGGCCCGGCAGGCGGTTGAGCCAGGGGGCCAGGCCCTTGAACAGGTCTTCCGACAGGCGGGTGCGGAACAGGATTTCACCCATCCACAGGAACAGGGGCAGGGCGGTCAGCGTCCAGCTGGACGAGGCGCCCCAGATGGTGACGGCCATGGCATCGCCGGCCGGGCGGCTGGAGAACATCTCCATGCCGATCCAGGCGGTGCCCGCCAGCGTCAGGCCGACCCAGACGCCGCATCCCAGGAATGCGAAGATCGAGACGACCAGCAGGGTAATGACGAGAAGTTCATTCATGGGTTTGCTGCGAGGTGGCGGCGGCCAGGCCGCGTGAACGACGTACCAGCTCATCGAGCAGGGCGACCAGGAACAGGACCGTGCCCACGGCCATGCTGAGCTGCGGAATCCACAGCGGCGTGGCGTCGTTGGACGTGGAGATGTCGTTGAACTGCCAGGAGTCGTAGGTGAGCTTGACGCTGAAGAAGGCGAAGGCGGCGGCCATCAGGGTGCCCGCCGCCAGCGCGAAGATATCCAGGCGGCGGCTGCCGGCCGGCGACAGCGCGTTCAGCAGCAGCGTCACGCGGATGTGTTCGCCATGCTTGAAGGTGCTGGCCAGCGCCAGGAACCCGGCGGCGGCCATGAAATACCCGGCATAGGCGTCCGTGCCGGGAATGTTCAGGCCAAGCTGGCGCGCGACGATCGCGGCCAGCACCGCAACCAATACACCGATCGTGCACAGGCCGGCCAGCAGGCCGGCCGCGCCGTAAAGTCCATCCAGAAAGCGGCGCATGGTCGTATCACTGCTTCCGGTAGGCGTCGATCATGGCCTGGCCGTCGGCGCCGGCCTTCTTGAGCCAGTCATCCAGCATGCGCTTGCCGATCACCGACAGGCCTTCCTTCAGTTCGACCGTGGGCTTGACGGTTTCCATGCCGTTCTTGGCCAGTTCTTCCTGGTACCACTTGTTCTTTTCCTGCGACAGCTTCCAGCCGCGTTCCTCGGCCTGCGCGCCGGCCTTCTTCAAGGCTTCCTGTGTGGCCGGATCAAGCGCGTCGAACGCCTTCTTGTTGACGATCACGGCGTTCTTGGGCAGCCAGGCCTGGGTGTCGTAGAACTTCTTGATGTACTCGTAGGTCTTGGTGTCGTAGCCGGTGGAGGCCGACGACATGTACGAGTCGATCACGCCGGTGGCCAGCGCCTGCGACAGTTCGGCCTGCTGCACCGTCACCGGCTGGGCGCCGACCAGTTCGGCGATCTTGGCCGTCACCGGGCTGTAGGCGCGCCACTTCAGGCCCTTCATGTCGCTGATCTGCTTGATGTCCTTGTTGGCGAAGATGCCCTGGGGCGGCCAGGCCACCGCGTACAGCAGTGTCATGCCCTGCGAATTCAGCTTCTTTTCCAGGAACGGCTTCTGCGCCTGGTACAGCTTGAACGAGGCGTCGTAGCCGGTGGCCAGGAAGGGCAGGCCGTCCAGTTCGTAGATCGGGTCCTCGTTGGCGAAGTTGGTCAGCAGGATCTCGCCGATCTGGGCCTGGTTGCCTTGCACCGCGCGCTTGATCTCGGGCGCCTTGTAGAGCGAGGCGTTGTTGTGCAGCGTGATCTTGAGCTTGCCTTCCGACAGCGTGTCGACGTCCTTGATGAAGGTCGTCAGGTTTTCGACGTGGAAGTTGCTGGCGGGATAGGCGCTGGGCAGGTCCCACTTGGTCTGGGCCTGGGCGCCGGCGCTGAACGCCAGGACGATGGAGCCGGTCAACAGCGAGAGCTTCTTGAACATGATGGTCCTTCTTTGCGAATGATGAGTGCGGGCAGGGCCCGGAGGCATTGCGAAAAAGCGCGCGGCGCGGCATGACGCATAGCTGAAAAGCCGTGCCATTCTATGTTGCCTCTTGGTCACAAAGTGCCTGCAAGCGCGTGTTTACGGGTAATTCCTAGGCCGCCGGTCCGAAATGCTTGACGATTGAAATAGTGTGCCCACGGGCCGGACGTTGTCTTGCGGCGGCGTCTTTTTCTTCTAAGATCTCGTCATCGCAGTCGTGTCGCAGAGGGTCGTGTGAATTTCGTTTTTCGTCGTGACGAGTTGTTGGTCGAGGAAGCCACCAGCGTGTTGCCGGACCTGGATGCCTGTGGGCGCGCCGGGCTTGGGGCCGACGCCCTGCAGCCGGTCTGGGCCACGCCGGATTCGCCGGCCCGCGCCGCGCATGTCGAACCGGGCATCGAAGCGCCGCGCGGCTACGCCTTCAAGAAGCTGCGGTCCTTGTTCGGGGTGCTGGACGAGGAACGCATGGCGCTTGCCGGGCGCGCCTACCAGATCGCCGAATGGGCCCGCACCCATCGCTTCTGCGGCGCCTGCGGCACGGCCACCACGCGCGTCAGCGGCGAGTTCTGCCAGCGCTGCCCGGCCTGCGGCTTCTCGGCCTATCCGCGCATCTCGCCGGCCATGATGGTGCTGATCCGCAAGGGCGACAGCATCCTGCTGGCGCGCCACACCGCCAATGCCGCCGGGCGCTACACGGCCCTGGCCGGCTTTGTCGAGCCGGGCGAAAGCATCGAGCAGACGGTGCACCGCGAGGTGCTGGAAGAGGTCGGCCTGAAGGTCGGCAACCTGAAGTACTTCGGCAGCCAATCCTGGCCGTTCCCGCATTCGCTGATGGTGGCCTACACGGCCGAATACGTGTCGGGCGAGATCCGCGTGCAGGAAGACGAGATCGCCGACGCGCGCTGGTTCGGTCCGGGCGATCCGATGCCAGAGATCGCGGCGCGCATCTCCATTGCCGGTTCGCTGATCCGCGCGCATTTGCCGGCTGGCTGGGACGCGCCATAGCAAGGCGCGGGAGTGCTGCGCGCGCCTTAGGCGGGCATTCATCCTAGGGGTATTCCCTCGAATCGAGGGATTTTTTCCGTCCCTGTTTTGTTTTTTATTGATGAAATATAGATAAATTATTAGTATTTCGCGCAGATAAACTTGTTGCGCGGCCCTTATGACCTCCACGTTGATCGCCTCGTCGGCCCACCTGGCCGGCGGTAGCGCGCCGGACCTGTCCGAAGTCGAATTCGGCCTGATGATCGCCAGCCACGCCTTCGATCGCTGGACCGTGCGCTGCATGGCGGCGGCGGGCCTGCCCGACCTGACGCCCACCGACGTCATGGTGTTCCACCACGTGTTCCACCGCCAGCGCCCCAAGAAGCTGGCCGACATCTGCTTCACGCTGAATGTCGAGGACACGCACATCGTCAACTACGCGCTGAAAAAGCTCGACCGCCTGGGCGTGGTCAAGGGCGAGCGCGCCAGCAAGGAAGTGTTCTACAGCGTCACGCCCGAAGGCGCGGCCATCATCAAGCGCTACGGCGAAATCCGCGAGCAATGCCTGACCGCCGGCCTCGACGCGCCGGGGGGCGGCGGCCTGGAATTCAGCCGCCAGCTGGCGCACACGCTGCGCGCCCTGTCCGGCCTGTACGACCAGGCCGCGCGCGCCGCGACCTCCCTGTAAACCGATACGCGGGGCAGCGCCCCGTACCGCAACCCGCACGCCGCGGCCGGCAGCGCCGTGGCGGCTTCTTGTACCCGAGGATAGTTATGAAGTGGCAATTCTGGATTGATCGTGGGGGCACCTTCACCGACATCGTGGCGCGTCGCCCCGACGGCACCACCACCACCGCGAAGATGCTGTCGGAAAATCCCGAGCAGTACCGCGACGCGGCGGTGGCGGGCATCCGCAAGCTGCTGGGCATCGCGCCCGGCCAGCCGGTGCCGGCCGAGCAGGTCGAATGCGTCAAGATGGGCACCACGGTCGCCACCAACGCGCTGCTCGAACGCAAGGGCGAACGCACGCTGCTGGTGACCACGCGCGGTTTCCGCGACGGCCTGCGCATTGCCTACCAGAACCGTCCGCGCCTGTTCGACCGCAACGTGCTGCTGCCGGAAATGCTCTACGAAGCCGTGGTCGAGGCCGACGAGCGCGTCGCCGCCGACGGCGAAGTGATCCGCGACCTGGACGAGGCCGCGCTGCGCCGTGACATGCAGGCGGCCTACGACAGCGGCATCCGCACCGTCGCCATCGTCTTCATGCACGCCTGGCACGCCACCGGCCACGAGCAGCGCGCCGCCCGCATCGCGCGCGAGATCGGCTTCACCCAGGTGTCGGCCTCGCACGAGGTCAGCCCGCTGATCAAGTACGTCTCGCGCGGCGACACCACCGTGGTCGACGCCTACCTGTCGCCCATCCTCAAGCGCTACGTCGACCAGGTGGCCGGCGAACTGCCCGGCATCCGCCTGATGTTCATGCAATCGAGCGGCGGCCTGACCGACGCGCACCGCTTCCGCGGCAAGGACGCCATCCTGTCCGGCCCGGCCGGCGGCATCGTCGGCATGGTGCGCACCAGCGAGCAGGCCGGTTTCGACAAGATCATCGGCTTCGACATGGGCGGCACCTCCACCGACGTGTCGCACTACGCCGGCGAATTCGAGCGCGAGTTCGAGACCCTGGTGGCCGGCGTGCGCATGCGCGCGCCCATGATGAGCATCCACACGGTCGCGGCCGGCGGCGGTTCGATCCTGCATTTCGACGGCGCGCGCCTGCGCGTCGGCCCGGATTCGGCCGGCGCCAACCCCGGCCCCGCCTGCTACCGCCGCGGCGGGCCGCTGGCCGTGACCGACTGCAACGTGCTGCTCGGCAAGATCCAGCCCGATTTCTTCCCCAAGGTGTTCGGTCCCGACGCCAACGAAGCGCTGGACCGCGACGCCGTCGTGCAGCGCTTTGAGGCCATGGCCGACGAGGTCCGCGCCGCCACCGGCCGCGACATGACGCCGGAACAGCTGGCCGAGGGCTTCCTGGAAATCGCCGTCGGCAACATGGCCGAAGCCATCAAGCGCATCTCGGTGCAACGCGGCCACGACGTCACCGAATACGCGCTGACCGTGTTCGGCGGCGCCGGCGGCCAGCACGCCTGCCTGGTGGCCGACGCGCTCGGCATGACCACGGTCTTCGCGCACCCGCTGGGCGGCGTGCTGTCGGCCTACGGCATGGGCCTGGCCGACCAGACCGACATGCGCCAGAAGACCGTCGAGAAAACGCTCGACGCCGCGCTGATGGCCGAACTGCAAGGCGAACTGGACGCGCTGGCCGAGCAGGCCGTGGGCGAACTGCGCCGCCAGCACGTGGCCGATAGCGACATCGGCGTGCAACGCCGCCTGCACCTGAAGTACCGCGGCACCGACACCGCGCTCGAAGTGCCGTATTCGGACCTGGACCAGGCCCGCAAGGACTTCGAGGCCGCCTACCGCCAGCGCTATTCCTTCCTCATGCCCAACCGCGAACTGGTGGTGGAAACCATCTCGGTGGAAGCCACCGGCGGCGGCGAGCGCGTCACCGAGACGCCCGCGTCGCGCAGCCGCGACGGCGCGCTGGCGCCGCGCCGCACGGTTCGCATGTACAGTGGCGGCGCCTGGCGCGACACGCCGTTGTACGTGCGTGAAGACATGGCCGGCGGCGACCTGGTGGCGGGCCCCGCCATCATCTCCGAGCCGAACCAGACCACCGTGGTCGAGCCCGGCTGGCAGGCCGAGCTGACGCAACAGGACCACTTCGTGATCCGCCGCGTCGAGGCCCGCCCGCAGCGGCGCGCCGTCGGCACCCAGGCCGACCCCGTGATGCTGGAGGTGTTCAACAACCTGTTCATGTCGATCGCCGAGCAGATGGGCTACCGCCTGCAGAACACGGCGTACTCGGTCAACATCAAGGAACGCCTGGACTTCTCCTGCGCCATCTTCGACGCCCAGGCGCGCCTGATCGCCAACGCGCCGCACATGCCGGTGCACCTGGGCTCCATGGGCGAATCGGTGCGCACCGTCATGAACGCCAACGCCGGCCGCATGCAGCCGGGCGACGCCTACGTGGTCAACGACCCGTACCACGGCGGCACCCACCTGCCGGACGTCACGGTGATCACGCCGGTGTTCGACCGCAAGGGCAACGAGATCCTGTTCTACGTCGGCTCGCGCGGCCACCATGCGGATATCGGCGGCACCACCCCGGGCTCGATGCCGCCCGATTCGAAGACGGTCGAAGACGAAGGCGTGCTGTTCACCAACTTCCAGCTGGTCAAAGGCGGCGAGTTCCGCGAACAGGCCGCGCGCGACATCCTCGGCTCCGGCCGCTGGCCGGCGCGCAACCCGGACCAGAACATCGCCGACATGCACGCGCAGATCGCCGCCAACGAAAAGGGCGTGCAGGAACTGCTGCGCATGTGCGATCACTTCGGCCTGGACGTGGTGCGCGCCTACATGGGCCACGTGCAGGACAACGCCGAAGAGGCGGTGCGCCGCGTGATCTCGGTGCTCAAGGACGGCAGCTACGAGTATCCGCTGGACAACGGCGCGGTCATCCGCGTCGCGGTGCGGGTGGACAACCAGGCGCGCAGCGCCGTGGTCGACTTCACCGGCACGTCGGACCAGCTGGACAACAACTTCAACGCCCCGGGCGCCATCGCCGTGGCCGCGGTGCTGTACGTGTTCCGCACCCTGGTCAACGACGACATCCCGCTGAACGACGGCTGCCTGGTGCCGCTGTCGATCATCCTGCCGGAAGGCTCGATGCTGCGCCCGAACCCGCCGGCCTCGGTGGTGGCGGGCAACGTCGAAACGTCCATGTGCATCGTCAACGCGCTGTATGGCGCGCTCGGCGTGCTGGCCGCCAGCCAGGGCACCATGAACAACTTCACCTTCGGCAACGCGCGCCACCAGTACTACGAGACCATCTCGGGCGGCACCGGCGCCGGTCCCGTGCGCATCGATGCCGCCGGTCCCCACGACGAAGGCTTCCCCGGCACTTCGGTGGTGCAGGCGCACATGACCAACTCGCGCCTCACCGACCCCGAAGTGCTGGAGTTCCGCTTCCCGGTGCGGCTGGAGTCGTACGAGATCCGTCACGGCTCGGGCGGGGCGGGGCGCTATCCGGGCGGCAACGGCGGCGTGCGCCGCATCCGCTTCCTGGAAGACATGACCGCCGCGATCCTGTCCAACAACCGCCTGCACGCGCCATTCGGTCTGGCCGGCGGCGGACCGGGCGCGATGGGCCGCAACTACATCGAAAGGCTGGATGGCTCGGTGCAGGAACTCGGTCCGCAGGATAGCGCCCAGTTGCATCCGGGCGACGTGTTCGTGGTGGAAACGCCTGGAGGCGGGGGCTACGGCGCGGCGTAAGCGCCGCCCACCATCGGCGTCCGAGTCCGTTCAGGCGGGATCGGGCGCCGCGTCGTCCGGATCGTTCATCACATCCAGCACGATGTCCGCCTTCGGCTTGCGGTCGTAGACCCGCAGCGTCACCTCGCCATCGCCGATCTCGAAGATCGCGGTGGCGAGCGTGTTTTCGCCGTCCGGGTCCTTGGGATCGGTGCGCAGGATCGGCAGTTCGCCCTCGGTGTCATGCAACGCCGTCAGCAGGTCGGCGCCGACGGTGGCGGGCGACCAGGTGTCGACGATGCCCTCGATGCGGCGCTGGCGCTCGCGCGACGAGTCGGTGATGATCTGCGTCTGGCCGCGGCTGGCCTGGTGCACCATGTGGTTGGCATGGCCGTAGCGGGTGCCGATCTCCAGGACCGACGCGGCGCCGGGCGACGCCTCGACGCTGAAGACGCGGGCATCGGCGGCCGAGCCCAGCGTATGGTGGAAGCCCCCCGCGCGCGGCGCGTCGCGCAGCAGCGCCACGGCCTCGTCCAGCGTGGCGCAGTCGAGCACGGCGCGCGCCAGCAGCATGCGCGGCAGGCCGCGCTGGCGCAGGCGCGTGCGCAGGTTGTTGATGGTCTGCACCAGGCCGGCGCGATTGGCCCCGAAGGTATGGCCGGGCAGGGATCCCGGGTAATAGAAGCTCAGGTAGCCGGGCGCGTCGTCCAGCGCCACGTCGACCAGATGGCAGCGGCCGTACAGGAACGGATCGCCGTCCTCGTTGTGGCCGATCCAGCGGGTGCCGTCGGCCGCCTTCAGCGCCACCGACGTGCAGCCGTCGCCGCTGCCGCTGCTGTGCAGCAGGTCGCCGCGGCAATTCCACAGCAGCACGTCGGCCAGCGGCAGGCCCAGTCCTTCGGCCAGCCCCTCCAGTTCCTCCCAGACCGCCGGCAGCGCGGCGCGCGCCTGCTCGCCCAGTTCCGCCACGTAGGGGTGGCCGCGCCAGGGGCGCAGCGCCTTCCAGGTGGCGCTCTGGTCCAGGTAGGTCGCCATCAGCGGGCGGGCCAGCTTGCCTAGCGCCACGCCGACCTGGCGCCGGTTGCCGGCGATGCGTACATACTTGTAGGGCATGGGGATTCTCCGGGGTGTCATGCGGATTGTAATTTTTCTAAGCTCTGTCCGGTGGGGACGGATGCGTTAAGATTCCCCGTAAGTTGCTCCGGCGATCCCGGTGTGGCCCGCGCATCATGTCCTAACTACAACCCCGGGTGCTATCGGCCCCAAGAGGAGAGTTTCATGATTAAACGTAAAGTCGCCGCCGCCTTGGTCGGCCTGTCCGTGGCCATGTTCGGCGCCGCCTCCGGCGCCTACGCCCAAGGCAAGGAATTGGTGGTGGCCACCGACACGGCGTTCGTGCCGTTCGAGTTCAAGCAGGGCAACACCTACACCGGCTTCGACGTGGACCTGTGGGCGGCCATCGCCAAGGAACTGAACGTCAAGTACAAGCTGCAGCCGATGGACTTCAACGGCATCATCCCCGGCCTGCAGACCAAGAACATCGACGTGGCGCTGGCCGGCATCACCATCCGCGATGACCGCAAGAAGGTGATCGACTTCTCCGATCCCTACTACGAAAGCGGCCTGGCCATCCTGGTCGGCGAAAAGAACACCGACATCAAGGACGCCAAGTCGCTGGCCGGCAAGACCGTCGCGGTCAAGACCGGCACGGCCACCGTGGACTTCCTGAAGGCCCAGGTGCCGGACGCCAAGCTCAAGCTGTTCCCCAACATCGACAACGCCTACCTGGAACTGGCCACCGGCCGGGTCGATGCCGCCGTGCACGACACGCCCAACGTCCAGTACTACGCCAACACGGCTGGCAAGGGCCGCGTCAAGGTGGTCGGCTCGGTCAAGAGCGGCGACTTCTACGGCATCGCCTTCCCCAAGGGCAGCGAACTGGTGCCGCAGGTCAACAAGGCCCTGGCCACGCTCAAGTCCAACGGCCAGTACGACGCCATCTACGAGAAGTGGTTCGGCAAGAAGCCCTGAGCTTTTTCGTCGGATTGATGTTGCATTTCGGGGCCGCCCGGCAGTCTGGGGCCCCGGCGCTTCGCTCCGGCGACGCCGGGCCCGGGACGGGGCGGCCCCGAGCCGCTTGCGGCGCCGGGCGTTTCCGCCATGATGCGGCGCGCGGGCGCGCCATTGAGGGGTAATTCGTGGATTTTGACTGGAATGTAGTGATGGAGGCGTTGCCCAACCTGTGGGTGGGCACGCAGATGACCATCAAGATCACCTTTTGGGGCCTGTTCGGCGGCTTTCTGCTGGGCGCGCTCTCCGGCGTGACGCGGGCCTACGGGCATCCGATACTGTCGGGCATCGCCCAGGTGTATGTCGCGGTGATCCGCGGCACGCCGATCGTGGTGCAGGTGATGTTCATTTATTTCGCCTTGCCGCTCTTGGCGAACATCCGGGTGGACGCCGAGTGGGCGGCCATCGTCACGCTCATCATCAATTCAGGCGCCTATATTTCCGAGATCGTGCGCGGTTCGCTGCTGTCGGTCCACAAGGGGCTGAAGGAAGCCGGGCAGGCGATGGGCCTGCCGTTTCACAAGATCCTGTTCCACATCATCGGGCCGGTGGCGTTCCGCCGCATGATTCCGCCGCTGGGCAACCAGTGCATCATCAGCCTGAAGGATTCGTCGCTGTTCATCGTGATCGGCGTCGCGGAACTGACCCGTCAGGGCCAGGAGATCATGGCCAGCAACTTCCGCGCGGTCGAGATCTGGTCGGCCATTGCCATCGTCTACCTGATCCTGACGGGCACGATGGCGCTGATCCTGCACCTGGTGGAAAAGAGGATGCGCATACTATGAGCATGGTTGAATTTCATGACGTCACCAAGACGTTCGGCGCGTCCACGGTGCTGGACGGCATTTCGCTCAATATCGACGCGGGCGAGGTGGTCGTGGTGGTGGGGCCCTCCGGCTCCGGCAAGTCCACCTTCCTGCGCTGCATCAACGTGCTCGAAACGATCAACGGCGGCGACCTGCTGGTCGACGGCCTGAGCGTGCACGGCGGCGCCGCCCAGGTGCGCGAGATCCGGCGCGAGGCCGGCATGGTGTTCCAGCAGTTCAATCTGTTCCCGCAGATGACCGCGCTGCAGAATGTCATGTTCGGGCCGGTGCACACGCGCGGACAGAGCCGCGACGAGGCGCGCGAACTGGCCGAGCAACTGCTGGGCAAGGTCGGGCTGGCCGAGCGCATGAACCACTACCCATCCGAACTGTCCGGCGGCCAGCAGCAGCGCGTGGCGATCGCCCGCGCGTTGGCGATCAAGCCCAAGCTGATGCTGTTCGACGAGCCGACTTCGGCGCTCGATCCGGAACTGCGCCACGAGGTGCTGAAGGTGATGCGCGACCTGGCCGAGGAGGGCATGACCATGGTGGTGGTCACGCACGAAATGGAATTCGCGCGCAAGGTCGGCAGCCGCCTGATCTTCATCGACGCCGGCAAGATCGCGCATGACGGTCCGCCAGCCGAACTGCTGGACAATCCGCCCAGCCAGCGCCTGAAGGACTTCCTGCAACACGTTGCCTGAGCGCGGATCGCCCCAGAACCGCGCCCCAAGCGGGATGTCACGGATCCGGCTCCGCCGGTCCGTAGACATGCCCCCTTGAGGGGGAAGCGCGCAGCGCTTCGGGGGTGGGCTCCCCCCTAGCCCTTCACGCGCACGATCTTCTGCACTTGCGGCACGTGGCGGATGGCGCGGATCACCTGCGCCAGGTGCTTGCGGCTGTCCACCTGGATGGTCAGGTGCAGCGACACCGTCGAGACCGCGTCATCGTGCATGGTCACATGCATGATGTTGGCGTCGGCCGCCGTGACTTCCGCGGCCAGCCGGCCCAGCACGCCGCGCTCGTTGCGCGTGACGATGTCCAGGCGCGTGGCCAGGTGCTTGGCGGTGTGGGCGTCCCAGGCGACGTTGATCCAGCGTTCCGGTTCGCGCAGGCGCTGGCGCATGGCCACCGGGCAGTCGGCGGTGTGCACCACCAGGCCATGGCCCATGCGCATGCCGGCGATGATCGGGTCGCCGGGCAGCGGGCCGCAGCACGGCGCCAACTGCACCGCCTGGCCTTCGTTGCCCTGGATCAGGATCGGGGCGCTGCGCGCCGAGGTCAGCTCGTCCACCGCCGCGGCGGTGGTGGCCACCAGCTGGTGTTCGGGCGCGAAGCGGCGCGCCACGACGGCGGCTAGGCGCTTGCCCAGGCCGATGTCGGCCAGGATTTCCTCGCGTGAGCTGGCGCCGGTGCTGCGCGCCAGCTTCTGCCAGGCCGGGTCGTCGGTGGCCGGCAGCGGCATGTGCAATTCCTGCAGGGCCTGGCCCAGCAGGCGCTCGCCGAAGGCCACCGATTCCTCGTACTTGACGGTGCGCAGGTAGTGGCGGATTTCCGAACGGGCGCGGCCGGTGCGCACGTAATTGAGCCATTGCGCGTTCGGGCGCGAAGCGGGGGAGGTGACGATCTCCACCGTGTCGCCGCTGTTCAGTTCCGTGCGCAGTGGCACGAACTCGCCGTTGACCTTGGCCGCCACCGCCTGGTTGCCGATGTCGGTATGGATGGCGTAGGCGAAATCCACCGGCGTCGCGCCGCGCGGCAGCGAGATGATCTTGCCGCGCGGGGTGAAGACGTAGACGGCGTCCGGGAACAGGTCGACCTTGACGTGTTCGAGGAACTCGCCCGAATCGCCGGTCTGGCTCTGGATGTCCAGCAGCGATTGCAGCCACTGGTGGGTACGCTTCTGCAGGTCGTTGAGCGTCAGGTCGGCGCCCTTGTACAGCCAGTGCGAGGCCACGCCTTCTTCGGCCACGTGATGCATGTCGCGGGTGCGGAACTGGAATTCCACCGGGGTGCCGTAGGGGCCCACCAGCGTCGTGTGCAGCGACTGGTAGCCGTTGACCTTGGGGATCGCGATGTAGTCCTTGAACTTGCCGGGCACCGGCCGGTACAGCTGGTGCAGCGTGCCCAGTGCCAGGTAGCACTCGGGCAGCGTGTGGACGATGACGCGGAAACCATAGATGTCGAGCACATCCGAGAACGACTTCTTCTGGTCGACCATCTTGCGGTAGATGCCGAACAGCGTCTTCTCGCGGCCGGTGACTTCGGCCTCGATGCCGGCGGCGGGCAGCGCGGCACGGACCGAGTCGGCGATCTTGCCGATCACCTCGCGGCGGTTGCCGCGCGCGGCCAGCACGGCCTTGTACAACACCTGGTAGCGGTTCGGGTACATGGCCGCGAAGCACAGGTCCTGCAGTTCGCGGAACAGCAGGTTCAGGCCCAGCCGGTGGGCGATGGGCGCGTAGATGTCCAGCGTTTCGCGGGCGATGCGGCGGCGCTTCTCGGGGTTGACCGCGTCCAGCGTGCGCATGTTGTGCAGGCGGTCGGCCAGCTTGATGAGGATGACGCGCACGTCGCGCGCCATCGCCAGCAGCATCTTGCGGAAACTTTCAGCCTGCTGCTCGGCCTTGGTGGCGAAGTCCAGGCGGTCCAGCTTGGACAGGCCATCGACCAGCTCGGCGACTTCAGGACCGAACTTCTCGGCCAGCTCGTGCTTGGCGATGCCCTGGTCTTCCATCACGTCGTGCAGCAGGGCGGCGGACAACGCATTCGCGTCGAGCTTCCAGCCCGCGCAGATTTCCGTGACGGCGATGGGGTGCGAGATGTAGGGCGAACCGCTGGCGCGGAACTGGCCCAGGTGCGCCTGGTCGGCGAAGCGATAGGCTTCGCGCACGCGTTCTACATCTTTCTTGTCGAGATAGCTGCCGATGATTTCGGTCAGCGGCGCCAGCGAGGCGACCGGCGAGGCGGTCGCATCCGCCGCTTCTTGCGCGGCGACGGAGGGCGGCGTGGGGGAATTCTTGTCTTTCTTGCCCGTGCGGCGCCCGAGACGGGAGCCGGCACGTAGCGCGGCAAGCAGACCTGATGAAGCGTACTTCAGCCCGGGAAAAGCCATGCTTGCCGCCCCCCGGAAAAGATCAGGTGGGAACTTTGCGCAGCATTTCCACGCCGGTGAGGCCGCCCGCGATTTCGCGCAGGGCAGTGACCGTGGGCTTGTCTTTGCTGTCCAGGCGCGGGGCATGGCCTTGCGCCAGCTCGCGGGCGCGGTAGGTGGCGGCCAGCGTGAGCTTGAAACGGTTGGGGATCTGGTTCAGACAGTCTTCGACGGTAATGCGAGCCATTAGGACACCTGGTGCTGATGGTGGATAGGGAGAATGCGGTTTCGTTTCAGTGCGCCGCCGGGATGCCGAGCTGCGCAAACAATTCGGCGTGGCGCACGGCCTGAGACGAAAAACGCAGCCGTGCGGCGCTGACGATTTGAGTCAGTTCCGACAAGGCCACGCTAAATTCTTGATTAATAATAACATATTCGCATTCAGGCGCGTGCGCGATTTCGCCGCCCGCGGCCATCAGCCGGCGCGCGATCACTTGCGGCGCATCCTGGCCGCGCGCCTTGAGCCGGCTTTCGAGTTCCTCGATCGAAGGCGGCAGCACGAAGATGCCGATCGCGCCGGGAAAGCGCTGGCGCACCTGGCGCGCGCCTTGCCAATCGATTTCCAGCAGCACGTCGCGGCCCTCGCGGGTGGCTTCGTCGATGCGATCGCGCGGCGTCCCGTAGAAATTGCCATGGACCTCGGCCCACTCCAGCAGGCGCTGCTCGTCGCGCAACTGCTTGAATTCGTCGATGCCGATGAAGCGGTACTCGCGGCCGTCTTCCTCGCCGGGACGCGGCGCGCGGGTGGTGCAGGAGACGGACAGGAGGATGGACGGGTCTTGCTGCAGCAAGGCCTTGACCAGGCTGGACTTGCCGGCCCCGCTGGGGGCGACGACCATGAAGACATTGCCGGAAGTGGCGTGCATGAATGTGACGAGCGTGTGATGCCGAGACCCGAAGAATAGCAAATCGCGCAGCGCGGCAGGGGGAAAACCCTGCGCGCGTCGTCAATGCCAACCACCTGCGGGTTGGGGGCGCGCGATGCGGCCCCGCAAGAAAGCGGCCCCGAACGGCGGCCCGTGGCGGGACCGCCGCGCGGGAGCGGATCAGCGCGCCGCCGCCTGCGTCAGCTTGCCGCCCGGCGCGGGCGCGTCGCTGCCGAGCAGGTGGCCGTTCACCTCGATGCCGTAGAGCGAGTCGTCGGAGTCGTGGTACTTGGCGCGGGTCTTAGCCACCGATTCGGTGTAGCGCGGATCCTGGGGGCGTTCGTGGGCGTTCATGAAGTAGGCCACGTCCCACGCTTCCTGGTCGCTCAGCATGCCTGCCTGGCCCAGCGGCATGTTGGCCTTGATGAAGCCGGCGGCGTTGCCGATCTGGTGCATGCCGGCGCCCCAGTTGAAGGAATCCGGGCCCCACAGCGCGGGGAATACCCAGTGCTCGCCGTTCTTCTGTCCCTTGCCCTCGGCGCCGTGGCAGACGGCACAGTACTGGGCGTAGACCTCGCTGCCACGCACGTAGTCGGCCTTCTGGGCCGGCTTGGGCAGCTTGAGGTAGCCCTGGCCCTTGAGCGCGACGCCGGTGGGCGCCTTGCTCGCCAGCCAGAACATATAGGTCTGCAAGGCGGTCAGCACCGGGTCGTCGGCCGCGGGCGGCTTGCCGTTCATGCTGAAGCGGAAACAGCCTTGCAGGCGCTCGGCCAGCGTGTTGACGTGGCCGTTCTTGGCGCGGTACGCCGGATACAGCACGTAGGCCGCCCACATCGGCGCCGAATCGGGGCGGCGGCCCGCGTCCAGGTGGCAACTGGCGCAGTTCAGGTCGTTGCCGACGAATTTGCTGGCGTTCTGCGGCGTGTGCAGGAAGATCTGCTCGCCCTGGCGCACGATCTTGCCGAATTCGCTGTCGGGTAGCGACGCGGCGCTGGGCGGCGTGAAGTCGGGGCGCGCATCGGCGGCCACGGCCGCTCCGGTCGACAGCAACGCGCTGGTTGCCGCGGCGGCGAACAGAAGATGAGCGAGTCGGTGACGGATCGGGGTCATTGCTTGGCTCCCGCGGCGGTGTTGGCTTGCGCGGCAAGCAGGTCGGCGGCCTTGGGCAGGCCGGCGTAGTAGGCGGACACGGCGTCGATCTCGGCGTCGGTCAGGCGGGTGGCCACGGCCGGCATCAGGCCGAGCGGGCCGGGCGGACGCTGGCCCTGGCGCCAAGCGCGCAGCTGGCCCGCGATGTAGGCGGCGGGCTGGCCGGCCAGGCTGGGAAAGTTGGCGCCCACGCCGATGCCGCCCGGGCCGTGGCATTGATTGCAGGCTGGCACGTTCTTGTCCCAGGCGCCGCGCGTGGCCAGCCAGGCGCCGGTATCGTCGGGCTTGACCGGCTGCCGGGCCGTGGCGGCCAATCGGTCGATGTTCAGCGGCGACGGCAGGCCGGCGTAATAGGCGGCCACCGCTTGCCGCTGCGCGGGGTCCAGCGCCTTGGCGGTGGCGGCCATCACCGGGCTCACGCGCGAGCCGTTGGCCATGGCTTCGAGCTGTTCGGCGAGATAGGCGGCGCCCATGCCCGCCAGATGGGGAAAGCCGGCGGCGGGGTTGCCTTCGCCGTTGGCGCCGTGACAGGTCATACAGGCCGGCGCGCCGTTGGCGCCCTGTGTGCTGATCTGGCGCCCATCGGGAGCGGCCTGCGCGGGACCGGGCAGCGCACCGAGCACGCCGGCGCCCAGCGCCAGCGCGCCCGCCCAACGGACGGTGGAAAAGGGCAGTAATGCCATGATCAAACTCCGAAATTTATTGGAATTTTGGTAATAAGTTAATTTCCAGAAATTATATGGAAATTTGTGACAGATCAAAGCCCGCCAGGGGTTTTGCGCGCGTTCAATTTGCAACAGCGATGGCGGCAATCGCGACGGCGCTGCATCCGTTCGCCGGCTCGTTTCCTGATCCGTGCTTGCCCAGCCGCACTCGGCGCGTAGCGAATGGAACGTTCGCTTGCACCATCGCCAGAATGATTCGGGTAGCATTTCGCCGACAGATAACAAGGAGCATCCAATGCACACGAACGAGATCGACCCTCCCCGCGTTGCGCTGGTCACCGGCGCCGGCACCGGCATTGGCCGCGCGGTGGCGCTGGAATTCCTGGCGCAAGGCTATCGCGTGGTGCTGGCCGGTCGTCGGCGCGAGCCGCTCGAAGCCACGCGCACGGCGGCGGGCGAAGATGGTGTGCGGGCCCTGGTGGTTCCCACGGACGTGTCCGACGAGCAGGCGGTGCGTGAGCTGTTCGACACCACCCAGCGCGAATACGGGCGCCTGGACGTGCTGTTCAATAACGCGGGCCGCGGCGCGCCGGCGATGCCGATCGAGGAACTGCCGGTGGCGCTCTGGCGAGAGGTGGTCGACACCAACCTGACCGGCATGTTCCTGTGCGCGCAGGCCGCGATCCGCGTGATGAAGGCGCAGACCCCGCAGGGCGGCCGCATCATCAACAATGGCTCGATCTCGGCGCACGCGCCGCGGCCGTTCTCGATCGCCTACACCGCCACCAAGCACGCGGTGACGGGCCTGACCAAGTCGATTTCGCTGGATTGCCGTCCGTACCACATTGCCTGCGGCCAGATCGATATCGGCAATGCCGCCACCGACATGACCGAACGCATGGCCGCCGGCATCCTGCAGGCCGATGGCAGCATCAAGGTCGAGCCGCGCATGGACGTGGCCCACGTCGCGCAGGCCGTCGCGGCCATGGCCCGCCTGCCGCTGGACGCCAATGTCCAGTTCATGACGATCATGGCGACCAACATGCCGTTCGTCGGGCGCGGCTGAACCGCGCCACCAATGAAAAAAGCGCCCGCGGGCGCTTTTTTATTTTTTATCGAGCCATTTCGTCGACAAGATCCCGCCCCGCCGCCGGGCCGCCCCCGTGGGGGGCAGCAAGCGCATGGCGCGCAGCGCGGGGGCCCGTCCTTCGGGCTTTATTTCTGCGCCAGCATCTGGCCCTTGGCCGTATCGATGTAGCTGCGCGCGCCGAGGTAGCGCTTGGACCAGTACGGATTCTTCATCTCGTCCACGCGCACCTTGGCGCCGCGGCGCGGGGCGTGCACGAACTTGTCCTGGCCGATGTAGATGCCCACGTGCGACGTGATGCCGCGGCCGCGGGTGGCGAAGAACACCAGGTCGCCGGGCTTGAGCTGCTTCTTGTTGTTCACCGTGTCGCCCTGGGTGCGTTGCTGGCGCGCGGTGCGCGGCAGTTCCAGGCCGGCGATCTCACGGTAGACGTACAGCACCAGGCCGCTGCAGTCGAAACCTTCGGCGGCATCGTCGCCGCCCCAGCTGTAGGGCGTGCCGATGGCGGCCAGGCCGGCCTGCACCACGCGTTCGCGCAGGGTCGGCACGGTGGGGTCCTGCGCCAGGCGCAGGCCGGACAGGGAGGCGCGGGCCTGCTCGGAGGGGATCGACGCCTGGGCGGCGCCGGGTAACCAGGAGAACGTCAGGGCCAGCAGGGGCGCTGACAGCAAAGCGGGAAGGCGGAAAAAGGCAAGGCGGGCTTTTCGCGTGGGCGGCGTCATTACGTCACTTCAAAAATCGGAGTGGGCGGCATGGCTTTGTCCACGGGGGACAAGCCGGCGGAAAGGGGGCAGGGGAGGCTTGAGCTTCACGAACTGCCATCGCATTGTAATGGAATAAAGTTTCATTACATTTGTAGTGCAATGCAGCATCCTGCCGGGCTGCCCGTTACCTGATCCGGTCGGGAAAAGGTAACGGGCGCCGGGCGCCAGGGTCAGAAGCTGCCGCGCAGGCCGACCATCACGGCGCGGCCGCCCTCGGGCGCGACGTCGCGCAGCACCGAGGTGGCGTAGCGGATGTCCTGGTTGGTCAGGTTGATGCCGCGCACGTAGGCCTGCCACTGCACCGCCGCGACCTTGAAGCGGTAGCCGGCGTTGGCGTCCAGGCTGTAGTAGCCGGCGGTGGCGGTGTCGTTGTCCGGACGGCTGTGCTGGGCGAAGGCCTTGGACACGCTCAAGCCGGCGCTGTACGGGCCGTAGCCGTAGTCCAGCGCCACGCGCAGGCGCAGCGGCGGAATGCGCGGCAGCGAGCGGCCGGTATCGCTGTTGCGCGCCACCGTGTAGTCGCCCGACAGGCCCAGGTCCAGCTTGTGGCCGCCCGATTGCAGCACGCGCGTGCTGCTTTCGGCCTCCACGCCGTACAGGCGCGCGGACACGCCCTGGTAGCGGGCCTCGGGCAGGGCCTCGTCGTCCCCGGCGGCCACCAGATCGCCGTCGTCGTCGCGGAAGCGGCCGGTGTTCATCTCGGCAAGGTAGTTGGAGAAGCGGCTGTAGAACACGCCCACGCTGGCGCTGTCGGCGTCCTTCTTGTAGCGCAGCGACAGGTCGCCGGACCAGGCGCGTTCCTTGGCCAGGTTCTGGTCGCCCACCAGGTATTGGCCGGTGGCGGCGTGCGGGCCGTTGGCGTACAGCTCATAGAAGGTGGGCGCGCGCTCGGTGTAGGCGGTGTTGGCGGCCACCGACCAGGCGCTGTCCAGCTTGTAGATGCCGCCCAGCGAGAAGCTGCCGGCGGTGAAGGTGCGGCGGTTGGAGCCGTCGAAGCGTTCGTTGCCGCCGCCGCCCGGGGTCAGGCGGGTATGGTCGGCGCGCGCGCCGGCGCTCAGCGTCAGGCGATCATTGATCTTCCATTCCTCCAGCGCGAACAGCGCGATGGCGTCGGTGTCGGTGGTGGGCACCAGCGCTTCCTCGCCCAGGGCCGAGAAGCGCGTCTGGCCCAGTTGCAGGCCGACCACGCCGTGCAGCGGGCCGATGTCGGCGTGGCGCGCCTCGATGCGGGCCTCGTAGCCGCGGTTCTTGAACAGGGTGCCGGTTTCGCCGTCCTCGATCTCCTTGTGCTGGTAATCGGTGTAGGCGAAATTCAGTTTGACGCTCGTGAACAGGCCTTCCAGGTCGCGCAGCTCGCTGGCGAAGCCGAAGCGTTCCTGGCGCATCCTGATGCGCACGTCCGGCTCGGCCACCGAACCGTAGTCGGAGTCGTAGCCGCTGTAGGACAGGCCGGCATAGCCGCGGTCGCCGGTCCAGGACATGCCGAGCGCGCCGCCGCTGGCCTGGCCGTCGCTGTTGGGCAGGGTGCCTCGCGGCTGGTCCCGGTCGGGGCCGTCGATCGCGCGTTGCCGCGAGGTGCGGGCGTAGCCGGGAATGCGCAGGTCGCCGGTCTTGCGGCTGAAGGCGTCGGCGTGGATGGCGAAGGTGCCGTCGCCGCCTTCGAGCTGGATCGCGCCGTTGCGGTCGTTGTTGGCGCCGCCGTAGCTGCCGGCGACGTCGCCGTGGATACCGTCGATGGGCTCGGTGGGGATGCGGTTGTCGATGGTGTTGACCACGCCGCCGATGGCGCTGCCGCCATACAGCAGGGCGGCCGGCCCGCGCAGGATCTCGACGCGGTTGGTGGACAGCGGATCCAGCGGCACGGCGTGGTCGAACGACAGCGACGAGGCGTCGAGCGAACCGACGCCGTTGTTCAGCAGGCGGATGCGGTCGCCGTCCATGCCGCGGATGATGGGGCGGCCCACCATCGGGCCATACGTGGTGGTCGATACGCCCGGCAGGCCGTTGAGCGTCTCGCCCAGGTTCGAGGCGCGTCGCAGGTCCAGGCCGGCGCCTTGCAGCACGGTCGACGGCGAGGCCAGCGCTTCGCTGCCCAGGGGGTTGGCGGTGATGATGACGGGCGACAGCGTGGCCGCGTCAGGCGCGTCGGCCTGGGCGCGGGCGGCCGGCGGCAAGGCGAGCAGGCAGGCGAGGGCGAGCGGGCTCAGGGAAAAGGCGCGCAGGGACGAACGCGTCCCCGCATGGGAAGCAGCAAAAGGCATGGTGGCAATCCTGGTTGCCGGCCGGCGGGCGGCGGCGGTTGAAATCGGGCGGGCGGGTGTCAGGCCGCGGCGGGCGGGGCGCGCGATTGGAACCAGGGCGTGGCGATGAGGGTGGTGCCGCTTGGCACCGGCGCGGACGCCGCGATGCGCAGCGCGCCGCAGGCGAATGCGGGAAAGGAAGCCGGCAGCGTGGCGTCCAGCAGATCCCAGATATGACAGAGGTCGCAATGGCCCAGCTTGTCGGGCGTGTGCGCGTCGTCCTGGCTGGAAGCGGGACTCCCCGACAGGTGCGACAGCGCGTGCCGCACGCCGCCCAGCGGTGACAGCAACAGGCAGGCGCACAGCCAACCCAGCACTGCCCATCGGGCAGGGCGCGCAGCGGGATGGAGGCGGGAAGCCGGCGGCATGGGCGAGGCGGAAAGGCGAAAAATCGGAATGATATATTGTTTCTTTGATTGTGGCGATGCGCGCCCGCGCATCCGGCCGCGCAACGCGGCCGAATATGACACTTCATGTAGTCCTAGGCTCGGGCATAATCGTTGGCATCGGCCCTCCCGGCTTGATCGCCGCGAGCGGCCGCTGAAAGAAGACCATAAGAAAGCGGAGCCAAGCTCAATGATGAACGCAGTACACCCTTTGTCCTCGATGAACCGGCCCGAGGCGATTCCTTTCGAGCCCTACCATGACGCCGTGGCGGCGGTGGACCGGCTGGCCGAAATCTATGCGCGCAACACGGCCTTCCTGCGCGCGGCGTTTCGCGATGTCCTGAAGGGCTCCACCAGCGGCCGCGAGCGGGCCCGCGCCTATTACCCTGCCATCCGCATCCTGGTCGAGACCTACGACCCGATCGATACCCGCCTGTCATATGGCCACGTGGCCGAGCCCGGCATCTACCAGACCACCATCACCCAGCCGACCCTGTTCCGCGACTACCTGATCGAGCAGGTCGGCCAGTTGCTGCAGAACCACCGCGTGGCGGTGGAAGTGGGCGAATCCGATTCGCCGATCCCGCTGCATTTCGCCTTCCCGGAAGGCGCCTACGTCGAAGGCGAGCACCTCGAGGCCCTCAAGCGCCCGCTGCGCGACCTGTTCGACGTGCCGGATCTGGCGGTGACGGACGATGCCATCGTCAACGGCTCCTGGCGCGGCAAGGAGGGCGAACCCAAGCCGCTGGCCCCGTTCACGGCGCAGCGGGTGGACTATTCGTTGCATCGCCTGCAGCACTACACCGCGACGGCGCCGGCGCATTTCCAGAATTTCGTGCTGTTCACCAATTACCAGTTCTACGTTGACGAGTTCTGCGCCCGCGCCCGCGCGCTGATGGCCAGCGGCAACGAGGACTACGAGATGCTGGTGGAACCGGGCAACCGCATCACGCGGCGCGGCGAATCCGGCCCGGCCGACGAAGGCCAGGGCCAGCGCCTGCCGCAGATGCCGGCCTATCACCTGGTGCGCGGCGATCACTCTGGCATCACGCTGGTCAACATCGGCGTGGGGCCGTCCAACGCCAAGACCATCACCGACCACATCGCGGTGCTGCGCCCGCACGCCTGGCTGATGCTGGGCCACTGCGCCGGCCTGCGCGATTCGCAGCGCCTGGGCGATTACGTGCTGGCCCACGGCTACGTGCGCGAGGACCACGTCCTGGACGACGACCTGCCCACCTGGGTGCCGGTGCCGGCGCTGGCCGAAGTGCAGGTGGCCCTGGAGCAGGCGGTGGAAGAGGTGGCCGGCCTGTCCGGCTGGGACCTCAAGCGCATCATGCGCACGGGCACGGTGGCCACCATCGACAACCGCAACTGGGAATTGCGCGACCATGTCGAGCTGGTCGAGCGCTTCGCGCAGTCGCGCGCCATCGCGCTGGACATGGAGTCGGCCACCATCGCGGCCAACGGTTTTCGTTTCCGCGTGCCGTACGGCACGCTGTTGTGCGTGTCCGACAAGCCTCTGCATGGCGAGCTGAAATTGCCGGGCATGGCCAGCGCGTTCTACCGTCGCCAGGTCAATCAGCACTTGGAAATCGGCATCCGGGCGCTCGAGCGCCTGCGCGGCATGCCGCCGGAGCGGCTGCACTCGCGCAAGTTGCGCACCTTCATGGAAACGGCGTTCCAATAGCCCCGTAGCGGGCTTTCGCGGGCGGGGACGGATCCCCGCCGGCTCCCCCGCGGTTTCGACGGCCGGGGGCAGTTGCGCTATGCTCGCGCGTTGCGTGGAAATCCCACGGCGCCCGGGGGCACAATCCGCGGGGGCTTTTTTGCTCTGAAGGAACACGACTTTGGCATTGACGGAACACGACCAGCACCGCGCCGGCGGCAAGAAGGGGGCGGCAGAACCGTCCGAATTGCGCCGCGCCCTGTCGGCGCGCCACCTGACGATGATCGCGGTGGGCGGCTCCATCGGGACGGGGCTGTTCGTGGCCTCCGGCGCCACCATCGCGCAGGCCGGACCGGGCGGGGCGCTGCTGGGCTATGTGCTGATCGGCGTGATGGTCTATTTCCTGATGACCAGCCTGGGCGAGCTGGCCGCCGCCATGCCGGTGTCCGGGTCGTTCTCGACCTACGGCGCCCGTTACGTCGAGGACGGCTTCGGCTTCGCGCTGGGCTGGAACTACTGGTACAACTGGGCCGTCACGGTGGCGGTGGACCTGGTGGCCGCGCAGCTGGTGATGGCCTACTGGTTTCCCGACGTGCCGGGCGTGTACTGGAGCGCCTTGTTCCTGGCCATCACGTTCGGCCTGAACGCGTTGTCGGCGCGCGGCTTCGGCGAAGCCGAATTCTGGTTCGCGCTGATCAAGGTGATCGCGGTGCTGGCTTTCGTCGCCATGGGCGTGATGATGCTGCTGGGCATCATCCGCGGCGGCGAGGACGGCGGCGTGGCCAACTGGACCGTGGGCGACGCGCCGTTTGCCGGCGGTTTCGCGGCGCTGATCGGCGTGGCCATGGTGGTGGGCTTTTCGTTCCAGGGTACCGAACTCATCGGCATCGCCGCCGGCGAATCCAAGGATCCGGCGCGCAACCTGCCGCGCGCCGTGCGCCAGGTGTTCTGGCGCATCCTGCTGTTCTACGTGATGGCGATCCTGGTGATCGGCCTGTTGATTCCCTATACCGATCCGCACCTGCTGCGTAACGACGTCACCGACGTCAGCGTCAGTCCGTTCGCGCTGATCTTCGAGCGCGCCGGCCTGCTGGCGGCGGCCTCGATCATGAACGCGGTGGTGCTGACCTCGGTGCTGTCGGCCGGCAACTCCGGCATGTACGCCGCCACCCGCATGCTCTACAGCCTGGCGCGCGATGGCAAGGCGCCGCGCATCTTCGGCCGCGTGGCGCGCAACGGCGTGCCGCTGTGGGCGCTGCTGGCCACCACGGTGGTGGCGGCGCTCTGTTTCTTCTCGTTCATCTTCAGCCCCAAGGCGGTCTACATCTGGCTGCTGAACACGTCGGGCATGACCGGTTTCATCGCCTGGCTGGGCATTGCGATCAGCCACTACCGCTTCCGCCGCGGCTACGTCAAGCAGGGCCGCAACCTGGCCGACCTGCCTTACGTGTCGCCGTTCTTCCCGTTCGGCCCGATCTTCGCCTTCGTGCTGTGCCTGATCATCACGCTGGGCCAGAACTATCAGGCCTTCCTGGAGCACCGGATCGACTGGGGCGGGGTGGCGGCCACCTATATCGGCATCCCGCTGTTCCTGCTGATCTGGCTGGGCTACCGCCTGGTCAAGGGTTCGCGCTTCGTGAGCTACAAGGACATGATCTTCCCGGACGCCCGGGCGCGCAGCGCCTACCTGGACTCGGCGCTGCGCGGCGAGCCGGCCACGGTCGGGCCGGAGACGGCGCCTGCGCCGGGCACTGGCGGGCGATGAAAGAAAGGCCGCGGAACTCCGCGGCCCTATTGCATCCGGCCAAGGCCGCTCGGTAATGCGGCGGCCTCGGCGTTTGCACCTCACTCGATGTTCTGCGCCTGTTCGCGCATCTGCTCGATCAGCAGCTTCAGGTCCATGGCGGCGCGCGTGACTTCCATGCTGCCTGCCTTGGAACCCAGCGTATTGGCTTCGCGGTTCATTTCCTGGAACAGGAAGTCCAGGCGCTTGCCGGCGCTGCCGGCGTTCTTCTTGCCCGCGGCCTTGCCGCCGCCGTCGGTCAGCAGGTGGCGCAGTTCCTCCACGTGCGAACGCAGGCGCGACAGTTCCTCGGCAACGTCGATGCGCAGCGCGAACAGGTTGGCTTCCTGCGACAGGCGCTCGGACAGTTCGGCGCCCGAGATATGGGTGAAGCCGCCGGGGAAGGCCGATTCCACGCTTTCGCGCAGCTTGGCGGCGAGTTTGTCGCGGTGGTCGGCCAGCAACTGGGGCAGGTGGTTCTGCACCAGTTCGACGATGCCGGCCACGCCGTCGGCGCAATCGCGCATCATGCCGGCCAGGCGTTCGCCTTCGCGCGCGCGGCCTTCCTGCAGCTGCTTGAGCGCTTCCTGGGCGGCCTGCATGCAGGCCGCGCCCCACACTTGCGGGTCGAGCGCGTCATTGGCGCGCTGGCCGGGCCAGTTGAACAGTTCCACCAGGCGCGGCGCGGCGATGTCGGGCAGGATGCGGCGCGCGGCCTGCAGTTGTTCGGCCAGGCTTTCGAGCCAGGCCGGCTCCAGCTTGGACAGGTCGGTGCTGGCATTGCGCGTGTACGACACGCGGATCTCGACCTTGCCGCGCGCCAGTTGCGCCGTCAGCAGTTCGCGCAGCGGCGTCTCGACGTGGCGCAGCTCGTCGGGCAGGCGGAAATAGAGGTCTAGGAAGCGGCTGTTGACGCTGCGCAGTTCCAGCGCCAGCGTGCCTTGTTCCAGGTCTGCCCGGGCGTTGCCGAAGGCGGTCATGCTGCGAATCATGGTGTCGATATCCTGTTGCTTGTTTTGGATCGGGCCGCGCCGGTTCCGCCTGTCCGTCGTGCGCGGACGCGGGCGGGTATATGCAACCCGTGTATCGCGGCAGGATACTCCAAACCCGGGCGGGGCAGCGACCGGCAACCCGTACAATGCCGCCAACCGAATCTGATTGGAGCCTTGCCATGACCACTGCCAACGCCATTGCCCGCCCGTCGGGCCGCGCCGTCGACGAACTGCGCCCGTTCAGCCTGGAGCGCGGTTTCACGCGCTACGCCGAAGGGTCGGTGCTGGTGAAGGCCGGCAATACGCACGTGCTGTGCACCGCCAGCGTGCTGGAAAAGGTGCCGCCGTTCCTCAAGGGCAAGGGCGAGGGCTGGGTCACGGCCGAATACGGCATGCTGCCGCGCGCCACCCACACCCGCGGCGACCGCGAGGCCGCGCGCGGCAAGCAGAGCGGCCGCACCCAGGAAATCCAGCGCCTGATCGGCCGCAGCCTGCGCGCCGTGTTCGACATGCGGGCGCTGGGCGAGCGCACGCTGCACCTGGATTGCGACGTGCTGCAGGCCGACGGCGGCACGCGCTGCGCCAGCATCACCGGCGCCTGGGTGGCGGCGTCCGACGCGGTGGCGCTGCTGATGCAGCGCGGCGACCTGGCCGTGAATCCAATCCGCGACGCGGTGGCGGCGGTGTCGGTCGGGCTGGTGCAGGGCCGTCCGGTGCTGGACCTGGACTACGAGGAAGACTCGGCCTGCGACGCCGACGTCAACGTCATCATGACGGGCGGCGGCGCCTTCGTGGAAGTGCAGGGCACGGGCGAGGGCGCCACCTTCACGCGCGCCGAGCTGGACGCGATGCTGGGCCTGGCCGAGAACGGCATCGCCGGCCTGGTGCGGGCGCAGCGCGCGGCGCTGGCCTAAGCGGCCGGCGCGGGCCTCAGGGCAGCAGGGCGCCCACCTTGCCGGCCCGCTCCAGGCTCCAGATCGCGTCGATCAGGCCGCGCAGCTCGGTTTCGGTGGCGGCGTCGGCATAGCGGCCCAGGCTCAGCGTCTTGGCCTCGATCTCGTCGCGCGACAGCGTGTTGCCGGGATCGCCCTTGGGTTCGTCGACGCGGCCGTGCAGCACGCGGCCGTCGCGGGTATGCACCGTGACCTTGCCGATCCAGCGTTGTGGATAGGCGCCGTCGACCTCCGGATCCAGTTCCATCGTGACCCGGCCGCGGAAGTCGGCCACTGCCGGATCGTCCAGCGCGGCATCGAATTCCGGCAGGCCGGCGCGCCCCTGGCGCGCGATCAGGCCCAGCACCGTGCCCATCGAGAACTTGGACTGGTGCACCGTGCGCGGATCGACCACCGGCCCCAGCACGTCGATGGCGCCCTGGTGCACGTGCGCCACCACGCGCGCGATGTCGCTTTCGGCCAGCTTGTGTTCGCGCAGCACCTGTTGCAGGGCGTCCGCCGCCGGATGGGTGTGGCGGCACGATGCATGGAACTTGAACGAGGTCTCGGCCAGCGCCCAGCGCGTGCCAAGGCGGTCGGTCAGGCGGGCCGGGTCGGCGTCGCTCGACATGCCGGCGGCCATGCCCTGCGGGCCTTCCAGGATGTGGCGCGCGCCGGTGAAGCCTTCCTGCGCCAGGTAGGCCGCGGCGATGCCGTTGGCGGCGGCGCGGGCGGTGTGCAGCTGCTTGGAATCGGCGGCATCGCGCAGGAATTCCCACAGGCCGGCGGCCTGGGTGCCGGCCGAGCCGAAGGCGTCCAGCATGGCCGCGGGCGACAGGCCCAGCAGGCGGCCGGTGGCCGCGGCGGCGGCCAGCGTGCCGGCGGTGCCGGTGGTGTGGAAGATCTTGTAATGCGAGCGGCCGAGGAATTCGCCGACGCGGATGCCGACCTCGTAGCCGGCCACGGCCGCCACCAGCAGGTCGCGGCCGCTGCGGCCCAGCGCCTGGGCCACCGCCAGCGCCGGCGGGAACACCACGGCGGCGGGGTGGAACACCGAACCATTATGTACGTCGTCCTGCTCGACCACGTGGGCGGCGGCGGCGTTGACCATGGCGGCGAACACCGGCGAGGTGCGGCGCCGGTTGATCAGGATCTCGCTGGGACCGTCCGCAGGCCCCATGGCGGCGGCGTAGCGGTCGATGGCCAGCACCGGGCGCGCCGAGGCGCCCGCCAGGATCGACGCCAGGCAATCCAGCAGCAGGTCTTCGGCGCGCCGCAGCACCGGGGCGGGGATGTCCTCGAAACGCAGGTTGGCGGCGAAGGCGGCGAGGGTGGCGCTGGGGGGGGATGTGTCGGTGGTCATGGTCAGAAGGAGCGCGGCAGGCCCAGGATGTGTTCGGCGACGTAGGACAGGATCAGGTTGGTCGAGATCGGCGCGACCTGGTACAGGCGGGTTTCGCGGAACTTGCGCTCGACGTCGTATTCGGTGGCGAAGCCGAAGCCGCCGTGGAACTGCAGGCAGGCGTTGGCAGCTTCCCAGGAGGCGTCGGCGGCCAGCAGCTTGGCCATGTTGGCCTGGGCGCCGCAGGGTTCGTGGGCGTCGAACAGGCGGCAGGCCTCGTAGCGCATCAGGCTGGCGGCCTCGACGTTGATGTGGGCGCGGGCGATGGGGAACTGCACGCCCTGGTTCTGGCCGATGGGGCGGCCGAACACCATGCGTTCCTTGGCGTAGGCGGTGACCTTGTCGACGAACCAGTAGCCGTCGCCGATGCACTCGGCGGCGATCAGGGTGCGCTCGGCGTTCAGGCCGTCCAGGATGTACTTGAAACCCTTGCCTTCCTCGCCGATCAGGTTGTCGGCCGGGATTTCGAGGTTGTCGAAGAACAGTTCGTTGGTCTCGTGGTTGACCATGTTGGGGATCGGGCGGATCGACATGCCGTGCTTGACCGCCTCGTGCAGGTCCACCAGGAAGATCGACATGCCCTCGGACTTGCGCGTGACCTGGTCCAGCGGCGTGGTGCGCGCCAGCAGGATCATCAGGTCGGAATGCTGCACCCGCGAGATCCAGACCTTCTGGCCGTTGATGACATAGCGGTCGCCGCGGCGCACGGCGGTGGTCTTGATCTTGGTGGTGTCGGTGCCGGTGGTGGGTTCGGTCACGCCCATGGACTGCAGGCGCAGCTCGCCGGCGGCGATGCGCGGCAGGTATTCGCGCTTCTGCGCCTCGGAACCATGCCGCAGCAGGGTGCCCATGTTGTACATCTGGCCGTGGCAGGCGCCGGAATTGCCGCCGCTGCGGTTGATTTCCTCCATGATGACCGAGGCTTCGGTCAGGCCCAGGCCCGAGCCGCCGTATTCCTGCGGGATCAGCGCCGCCAGCCAGCCGGCCTCGGTCAGGGCACGCACGAAGGCGTCGGGATAGCCGCGTTCTTCATCGATCTTGCGGAAATATTCGGCGGGGAACTGGGCGCACAGGTCGCGGACGGCTTCGCGGATGTCCTGGTAGGCGTGGGAGGCTTGAGGCATGGGGTGGGTTGCGATGTCGACAATGAAAGGGAATTCGGGACAGGATCGAATGTGCCGCAAGGCGCCGCGCCTGCCAATTCACAATTCATTAATACGGGGTTCCTGTTCGCAAAAGCGCATTTATGTGACCGCCGTTCGTCATGCGGGGAGCGGGGTTGTGTCAAGAAATTGCCAAACTGCATCCCCATAATCGCCCCGATACGCCTAGGTGGCGATGCAACAGACGGATGGATATGCGGAAAAATCTCAGGGTGACGACGGCGGTTTCCGCCATTCTGGCGGTGTTTGTGGCGCTGTTCGCGCTGGCCGCGGCGGCCGGCATCTTCGTGCTGCGCGAAAACCGCGCCGACATCGAGGCGCTGGGCCGCGGCAGCATCGAGCGCGCCAGCGACCTGTCGGACATGACCAGCCGGCTGTTCCAGGCGCGCGCCGCGCTGACCGACGCCAAAACCGCCATGGAAGGCGGACTGGAGGAGGCGCGCGACCAGTCGCTGAACCAGGCCGACGCGCTGCTCAAGCAGGCGGCGGCCAGCCAGGCGCGGCTGCGCGCCAATGCCGACACCAGCGCGCAGGGGGCGCCGCTGTTCGACCAGACGCTGGTGGCGTATGCCGCCTTTGCCGACCAGACCCTGGCGCCGATGTTCAAGGCGATCAAGGGCTGGAACGGCATCGAAGTCAACCGGCTGGTCGACAAGGTGCTGCCGGTGTCCGGCTCGGCCTACGTCAAGCAGGCCGAGGCCTACCAGGCCTACGCGCGCCAGCAGGGCCAGGCGGCGGTGGCCGGCGCCAGCCAGACCATGCAGCGGGTGACGCTGGTGGCCGCGGCCGTGCTCGGCTTCGTGCTGGTGCTGGCGGTGCTGATCCGGCTGGCCGTGCGCCGACGCATCCTGCGCCCGTTGAACGAGGCCGGCGCGCACTTCGACCGCATCGCCGACGGCGACCTGACCGGCAATATCGCCGTCCATGGCGACAACGAGATCGGCGTGCTGTATTCGGCCATGCGCCGCATGCAGACCGGCCTGTCGGCGGCGGTGGCGTCGGTGCGCCATGGCGTCGAGGAAATCCATACGGGCTCGGGCGAGATCGCCGCCGGCGGCGCCGACATGTCGGACCGCACCGCGCGCCAGGCCGGGTCGTTGCAGGAAGCGGCGGCCAACATGACGCAGCTGGCGCACACGGTGCAGATGACCGCGGGCAACGCCGATTTGGCGAGCCGCCAGGCGCTCGGCGCCACGCAGCTTGCGCAGCGCGGCGGGCAGGCGGTGGAGGAAGTCGTGACCAGCATGCAAGGCATCGCCGACAGCGCGCGCCGCATCGGCGAGATCGTCGGCGTGGTCGACAGTATCGCGTTCCAGACCAACATCCTGGCGCTGAACGCGGCGGTGGAAGCGGCCCGCGCGGGCGAGCAGGGCAAGGGCTTCGCGGTGGTGGCGGGTGAAGTGCGCTCGCTGGCGCAGCGCAGCGCGCAGGCGGCCAAGGAAATCAAGGGCTTGATCGAGGATTCGAATTCGCGCGTCGAGGCCGGCGTGCGCCAGGTCAATCTGGCCGGCGACACCATGCGCGACATGCTGGTGTCGGTCGACCGCGTGACGCAGATCGTGGCCGAGATCTCCAGCGCCACGGCCGAGCAGGCCGCGGGTATCGCTTCGGTCAATGACGCCGTGGCGGACATCGAGCGTTCGACCCAGGAGAACGCCGCCATGGTCGAACAGACGGCCGCGGCCGCGGCCGCGCTGGAGCTGCAGGCGCAGCATCTGCGCCGGGCGGTGTCGGTATTCCAGATCGCCCAGGCGCAGGCCGCCGGCCACGCTTCAGGCGGCGACCTGCGGCAGGCTGGCGCCGCTGTAGCGCTCGGCCACCAGCGACAGGTTCCCATGCTTGACCTTGTGCTTGACATGGGCGGCGGCCGACGCGATGTCCTCCGGGCGGATGCGCTCGCATAGGGACGGGGTGACGGTGAGGGCGCCGACACCCAGTGTCACGAACGGGAAGAAGCGCGGCACGCCGTAGCGGTCCTCGGCCTCGATGCCGCCGTTGCGGCGGCCTTCGTCGTCGTACAGGTCGATGGCGCGTTCATTGAATTCGGCGATGATGCGCTGGATGCGTTCGCTCCAGTCGGGGCTGCGCAGCAGCACCACGAAGTCGTCGCCGCCAACGTGGCCGACGAAATCGCGCAGCGGGTCGCAGTGGCGCTTGATGACGTCGGCGGTCAGCATGATCATGTCGTCGCCGCGCCAGTAGCCGTAGACGTCGTTGAACGGCTTGAAGTTGTTCAGGTCGCCATAGCAGATGGTGAAATCCGCGGCGTCGTCCAGCAGCGTGGCGATGTGCCGGCTGATGGGGATGTTGCCCGGCAGCGAGGTCAGCGGATTGGCATAGCGCGCGGCCTCGATGCGCATCTCGGTCACGGACCGCACCAGCGTCTCGCCGGTGGCAAGGCCGTCGTAGCGGCCGTCGCGGGTGATGATCAGCCCGTCCATCAGGTAGCGCTGGTCTTCGGAGATCAGCACGTGGCTCAACTGGTCGATGGACACGTCCAGGTCGACCAGCACCGGCTCGGCGTTCATGAAGGTCGAGCAGGCGTCGCGGCCGAACAGCTCGCGGGTGTAGCGCTGCGCATAGTGCTCGGAAAAATCGCGGCGGTTGATGATGCCCACCGGCCGGTTGTCGGCGTCGACCACGGCCACCGCGTGCAGGCTCTTGTGCTCGACGAAGAGACGATGCACGTCGTCGTTGGTGTGCTTGTTCAGCAAGGCGGCCGGGGCCTCGACCCGCAGGCTGGCGGCGGTGCCGCCGGCCGATCGTTGCGACAGCGGAGCCGGCGCGCGCACCCGCAGCGAGTCGCGCAGCGGCGGGGTCAGTTCGGTCAGGAGGGTTTCGTCGGGACGGCCCAGCAGCCAGCCCTGGGCGTAGCGGATCTCCAGGTCGCGCACCACCGCCAGGTCCTCGGCGGTCTCGATGCCCTCGGCGACGATGGCCGTGCCCAGGTACTGCGCCACCTTGAGGATGGCGCGCACCATGTTCTGCTTGCGGTCGTCGTGGCCGATGCCATTGAAGAAGTAGCGGTCGATCTTGACCAGGTCGGGCTGCATTTCGGCCCATAGCTGCAGGTTCGAATTGCCCACGCCATAGTCGTCCAGCGCGATGCGCATGCCATATTCGCGCAGGCAGGCGAAGGCGCTGCCCAGCGTCGACATGTGCTCGGACAGCGGGTCCTGCTCGGTCAGTTCGACAATGATGTCGGACGGCGCCAGGGTGCAGTCCTTGAGCAGGCGCAAGGGCATTTCGTCCCCCCATAGCGACCAGTAGTGGATCAGCGCCGAACCCGACAGGTTCAGGAACAGCTTGCCGGCAGCCGGGTTCTGGTTGAAACCCTGGGCGCCGGCGCGAAAGCTCGCCAGCTCCAGTTGTGGATGCAGGCCCTGGCGGCGGGCCTCGGCGAACAGGGCGTCCGGAAAGTGCAGGGTGGTGTCGACCGGGCCGCGGATCAGGCTTTCGTGGCCATAGATGCGGCTGTGGGACAGGTCGATCACCGGTTGAAAACGGGGTCGCAACAGCCGTTCGCGCAGGATGCCCGCCAGGCTGACCGGCGCGGGCGTCGCGGCGCCGGTGGAAAGGGGAGGCGCGCTGGCCGCGGCCGGCCGGGGCAAAGCGTGAAGTGGGTTCATCGCCGGGACGTTCAGATACGATCAGTGACAAGATTGATCATATTGACAACGAAATATGTCGGCGTTGTTTCGCCATCGCGGCGGTTACGCCTGGGCATCGGCCCCGCGCCCTATACAATTTGGCCCATGACATCCCCCAAGATTCCCGATTCCCTGCGCCGCGTCGTGCTGGCGTCCAACAACCCCGGCAAGCTGCGCGAGTTCTCCGCCTTGTTCGCGCCGCTCGGCATCGAGCTGGTGCCGCAGGGCGAACTCGGCGTGCCCGAAGCCGAGGAGCCGCACGTCACTTTCGTCGAAAACGCGCTGGCCAAGGCGCGCCACGCCAGCCGCCTGACCGGCCTGCCGGCGCTGGCCGACGATTCGGGCCTTTGCGTGGCCGCGCTGGGCGGCGCGCCGGGCGTGTACTCGGCCCGCTACGCCAAGATGCATGGCGGCGAGAAATCCGACCAGGCCAACAACGCGCTGCTGGTCGAGAAGCTGGCGGCGGCCAGCGACCGCAGCGCCTGTTACGTGGCGGTGCTGGCCCTGGTGCGCAGCGAGAACGATCCGCGTCCCCTGATCGGCGAAGGCCTGTGGCAGGGCGAGATCATCGACCAGCCCGAAGGCGTGAACGGTTTCGGCTACGATCCGCATTTCTATCTGCCCGATCAGGGCCTGACGGCCGCCGCGCTCGAACCCGAGGAAAAGAATGCCATCAGCCATCGCGCCCGGGCCCTGCGCGAATTGCTGAGCAAGCTGAACCAGGCTTGACACGGGCGCCGTGGCGCCCAGGAACACCGAATGTCCATCACCATCCCCATCCGCGCCGAATCGGGCGCGGCCCGTACGCGCCTGGTCACCCCGGCCGGCGCCACGCTGACCAGCCTGCCGCCGCTGTCGGTCTATGTGCACGTGCCATGGTGCGTGCGCAAGTGTCCGTACTGTGATTTCAACTCGCATGCGGCGCCCGGCGGCGAGATTCCCGAACGCGCCTACCTGGACGCATTGCGCAGCGACCTGGAGCAGGCGCTGCCGTCGATCTGGGGCCGCCAGGTGGTTTCGGTATTCATCGGCGGCGGCACGCCCAGCCTGCTCTCGGCCGCCGGCCTGGACGAGCTGCTGGCGATGCTGCGCGCCTGTCTGAACGTATGGCCCGACGCGGAAATCACCATGGAGGCCAATCCCGGCACCGCCGAGGCCGGCCGGTTCCGCGACTACGCCGCCAGCGGCGTGACGCGCTTTTCGCTGGGCATCCAGAGCTTCGACGACGCCCAATTGAAGAAGCTGGGCCGCATCCACGATTCGGCCCAGGCCCGCGCCGCCATCGAGATGGCCCAGCGCGCCGCGCCGCGCGTCAATCTGGACATGATGTTCGCGCTGCCCGGGCAGACCCTGGCGGCCTGCGTGGACGATCTGCGCCAGGCCATCGGCTTCGGCACCGAGCACCTGTCGCTCTATCACCTGACGATGGAGCCGAACACGGTATTCGCCAAGTTTCCCCCCGAAGACCTGCCGGACGACGACACCAGCGCCGCGATGCAGGACGCGGTCGAGGCCGAACTTGCCGCGGCCGGCCTGGCGCGCTACGAGGTCTCGGCGTACGCGCGGCCCGGCGCGCGCTGCCGCCACAACCTGAATTACTGGGAATTCGGCGACTACCTCGGCCTGGGGCCGGGCGCGCACGGCAAGTTGTCATTCCACGACCGCATCGTGCGCGAGGCGCGCCTGCGCAGCCCGGAGTCCTGGTTGCGGGCCGCCGCCGCGCGCGACGGCAGCCACCTGGCCGAGAGCCGCCAGGTCGGCCCGGACGAACTGCCGTTCGAGTTCATGCTCAATGCCTTGCGGCTCAAGGACGGGGTGGCCGCCACCCTGTTCAACGAGCGCACCGGCCTGTCGCTGGCCGCCATTGCGCACCAATTGGAGGCAGCGTCCGCCAAGGGCCTGCTGGACGCCGATCCCACCCGGCTGCGGGCCACGCCCCTGGGCTGGCGCTTCCTGAACGACCTGCAGGAAATGTTCCTGTAGCAATCAGGCACCAGGATGGGGCAATCATGCCCCATCTTTTGCACCAAATTGGTGCTACATTTTCCCATCGCCTTGCCGCCTTCCCCGGGCAATCCCGGGGGTGAAACCTGGCACGCTTATTGCTTCCCTCTTTTATGCCAGTCGAGCGGCACAGCCCTCGACCCTTTTATCTAATGGAGATGACATGGCAAGCCCGAAAGACGTCCTGAAACAGATCGCCGACAACGAAGTCAAATTCGTGGATTTCCGCTTTACCGATACGGTCGGCCGCGAGCACCACGTGTCGGTGCCCACGACCGCGATCGATGAAGACAAGCTGGAAAGCGGGCAGGCTTTCGACGGTTCGTCGATCCCGGGCTGGAAGGGCATCGAAGCCTCCGACATGCTGCTCATCCCCGACCTGGCCACCGCCAACCTGGATCCGTTCCGCGAAGAGCCGACCCTGATCCTGTCGTGCGACGTGGTCGAGCCGTCCGACCTGAAGGGCTACGACCGCGACCCGCGTTCGCTGGCCAAGCGCGCCGAAGCCTATCTGAAGGCCTCGGGCCTGGGCGACACCGCCTACTTCGGTCCGGAACCCGAATTCTTCGTGTTCGACGGCGTGACCTGGAACACCGACATGTCGGGCACCTTCGTCAAGATCAAGTCGGAAGAGGCCTCCTGGTCCACCGGCCTGGAATTCGAAGGCGGCAACACCGGCCATCGTCCCGCGGTCAAGGGCGGCTACTTCCCGGTTCCCCCGGTTGACTCGTTCCAGGACATGCGTTCGGAAATGTGCCTGCTGATGGAACAGATGGGCGTGCCGGTCGAAGTGCACCACCATGAAGTGGCCGGCGCCGGCCAGCTGGAAATCGGCACCAAGTTCAGCACCCTGGTGCAACGCGCCGACTGGACCCAGATCGTCAAGTACATCGTGCACAACGTGGCCCACGCCTACGGCAAGACCGCCACCTTCATGCCGAAGCCCGTCGTCGGCGACAACGGTTCCGGCATGCACGTGCACCAGTCGATCTGGAAGGACGGCCAGAACCTGTTCGCGGGCAACGGCTACGCCGGCCTGTCGGAATTCGCGCTGTACTACATCGGCGGCATCATCAAGCACGCCCGCGCGCTGAACGCCATCACCAACCCCGGCACCAACTCGTACAAGCGCCTGGTTCCGCACTACGAAGCCCCGGTCAAGCTGGCCTACTCGGCCCGCAACCGTTCGGCCTCGATCCGCATCCCGTACGTGGGCAACCCGAAGGGCCGTCGCGTCGAAGCGCGCTTCCCGGACCCCCTGGCCAACCCGTACCTGGCCTTCTCGGCCCTGATGATGGCCGGCCTGGACGGCGTGCAGAACAAGATCCACCCGGGCGATCCGGCCGACAAGAACCTGTACGACCTGCCGCCGGAAGAAGACGCGAAGATCCCGACCGTCTGCTCCTCGCTGGAACAGGCCCTGGAAGCGCTGGACAACGACCGCGAGTTCCTGACCCGCGGCGGCGTGTTCAGCAACGACATGCTCAACGCCTACATCGACCTGAAGATGGCCGATGTGAACCGTCTGCGCATGACCACGCATCCGGTCGAATTCGACATGTACTACAGCCTCTGATCCCAGGGGCCGTGGCTGGGGGAGCGCGATGATGTAGGCAGAAACCAGGGCCGACACCACGCGCACCGCCAGGTCGCCGACCAAAGGCTTGCCCGTCCGGCCCCGCGCCGGCGGGCAGGGCGCCGCGCTCGCGGGCGCCGCCGGACCGGCGTGCCGATTTCCCCCATGTAGTCATTCGGGTACGTTGAAAAATGAATGTAGAAGCTCTCGATCTGCTTGCCACGTCCGTTTTCCTGGTCAACGAACGCGGTCATATCGAATACGCCAATGCGGCCGCCGAGGATCTTTTCGGCCGTTCCCGCAAGCAGCTGCGCGGCCATTCCGCCGCCACGCTGTTCGACAATCCTGAGAACATCCAGTCGTCCATCGACCGCGCCGCCGCTGGCAGGTATGCCGACGTCCGGCAACTGGCATCGCTGCGCCGCGCCGCTGAATCGGTGGAAGTGGCGGTGACCACGGTGGGACTGAGCGGCCAGCCCTGGCCCGCATTGATCGAGACCCGCGAGATCGAGCAGCGCGTGCTGGCCGACCGCAATCACCGCCTGGTCGACGAGATCGAGGCGCATCGTGAGCTGCTGCGCAACCTCGCGCATGAAGTCAAGAATCCCCTGGGCGGCTTGCGCGGCGCCGCGCAACTGCTGGAAGCCGAGCTGCCGAGCGCGGCGCTGGCCGAATACACCCAGGTCATCATTTCCGAAGCCGACCGCCTGCAGGCGCTGGTGGACCGCCTGAGCGGGCCGCAGCGCGTGCCGCTGAACGCGCGGCCGGTGAACATCCACGAGATCTGCGAGCGCGTCTGCGCGCTGATCCAGGCCGAATTCCGCAACGACGTCACGCTGGTGCGCGACTACGACGCCTCCATGCCCGACCTGAAGGGCGACGCCGCCCGCCTGATGCAGGCGGTGCTGAACGTGGCCCGCAACGCCGCGCAGGAACTGGTGGCGCGGCCGCAGGCGCCCGGGCTGGAGCCGGGCGTGGTCACGCTGCGCACGCGCGTCGCGCGGCAGGTCATGCTGGCGCACCGCCAGCACCGCCTGGCGCTGGAACTGTCCATCATCGACAACGGCCCCGGCGTGCCGGACCACATCCGCGACCGCATCTTCCACCCGCTGGTCACCGCTCGCGCCGGCGGGACCGGGCTGGGCCTGAGCCTGGCCCAGGATTTCGTGCAGCAGCACGGAGGCATCATCGAATTTGAATCCCGACCCGGGCGCACCGAGTTTCGCCTGGTCCTACCGATGGAGCCCGCACTCTGATGAAACCCGTATGGATCGTCGACGACGACCAGGCCATCCGCTGGGTCCTCGAAAAGGCCCTGGCCCGCGCCGGTGTCCCCACCCGTAGTTTTTCCCAGGCCGCCGACGTGCTCGAAGCGCTGTCGCACGAGACGCCCGTCGCCCTGGTTTCCGATATCCGCATGCCCGGCGGCAACGGCCTCGAACTGCTGCGCCAGCTCAAGGAACGCCATCCGGGCCTGCCGGTCATCGTCATGACCGCCTTCGCCGACCTGGACAGCACCGTGTCGGCCTTCCAGGGCGGGGCCTTCGACTACCTGGCCAAGCCCTTCGACGTGAACGAAGCGGTCGCGCTGATCCAGCGCGCCATGCAGGAATCGGCCCAGCCCGAGAGTCCCGAAGGGCAGGGCGAAGCCCAGAACAACGAGCGCTGGATGATGACGCAGTCCTCGTCCACCGCCATGCAGGAAGTGTTCCGCGCCATCGGCCGGCTGGCGCAGTCCAAGGTCACCGTGCTGATCACCGGCGAGTCCGGCACCGGCAAGGAGCTGGTGGCGCGCGCGCTGCACGGCCACGGCGTGCGCGCCAGCGGCCCGTTCGTGGCGCTGAACGCCGCCGCCATTCCGCGCGACCTGCTGGAAGCCGAACTGTTCGGCCATGAGCGTGGCGCCTTCACCGGCGCCAACACGCTGCGCCGCGGCCGCTTCGAAGAAGCCCACGGCGGCACGCTGTTCCTGGATGAAATCGGCGACATGCCGATCGAGCTGCAGACCCGCCTGCTGCGCGTGCTGGCCGAGGGCAGCTTCTATCGCGTCGGCGGCGCCCAGCCGGTGCGGGTCGACGTGCGCATCGTCGCCGCCACCCACCAGCCGCTGGAACAGCGGGTCGAGCAGGGCCTGTTCCGCGAAGACCTGTTCCACCGCCTGAACGTGATCCGCCTGCGCCTGCCGCCGCTGCGCGAGCGGGTCGAGGACATTCCCGCGCTCGCCCAGCATTTCCTGACGGCCAGCGCGCGCTCGCTGGGCGTGCCGGTCAAGCGGCTGACGCCCGAGGCGCTGGCGGTGCTGACCAAGTTCGATTTTCCCGGCAACGTGCGCCAGCTGGAGAACTTCTGCCACTGGCTCACCGTCATGGCCCCGGGCCAGACGGTCGAGCGCGCCGACCTGCCGCCCGAGATCCGCGCCATGGAACACGCGCCGGCCGCCGGCACGGTCTCGCCGCGCCCACCGGCCGGCGCCAGCGTCGCCGCCATCGGCACCGTGGTCCAGCACGCGCCGGCCGCCGCCATGGGCGACGACGCGCCGCGCAACTGGCAGGACTCGCTGCTGCGCGACGCCCAGTACCGCCTGGAACGCGGCGAACCCGCCGTCATGGCGACCCTGACGCGCCAGTTCGAGAAAATCCTGCTGCAAAGCGCCCTGGACGCCAGCCGCGGCCGCCGCGTCGAAGCCGCCTCGCGGTTGGGCATTGGCCGCAACACCATCACCCGCAAGCTGCGCGAACTCGGCATCGAAGACGAGTAGGGCACATTTGCCTGGAACACGCGGGCGGCGCTGCGTCGCCCGCGTGGCCTCCTCTCGCGGAAACGACGCGCTCACGCCATGCCGAGCAGCCCTTCGCACAGGCGCGGCGACTTCAGCTTCTGCAGCCACCACTTCAACGCCTCGCCCGGCGCCTCCGCCCGCCACGCATACGCCACGTGCTCGGTCAGCGACATGCCCTCGTCGGTATCGCAGACCACCAGCACGCCCTGCGCCAGATAGGGCGCCGCCAGCGTCAGCGGCAGGTAGCCGCATCCCAATCCCCGGATCTGTGCCTCGATCTTGGCCTGCATCGTCGGCATCACCAGCGTCGGTTGCTCGGCCAGGATGCCGCGGGATTGAGGCGGCAGGTTGCGCGAGGTGTCGGCCACCACCACCGCGCAATAGCGCGTGATGTCGGCGCGGCTCAAGGGCTGCGGCGCCGACGCCAGCGGGTGATGCGCGGCCACGCAGAAGCCGAACTGGGCCTGGCCCATGGTCTGTGAGCGGTAGGGGCCGGTGGGCTCGCCCGCCGCGCCCGCGCCGATCACGAGGTCGGCGCGGTTCGAGGTCAGCGCGTCCCAGTTGCCGCTCAGCACTTCGGTCGAAAAGCGCAGCGTGGTCGCGCTGCCCAGCGCCTGGAACTCTTCAACCAGGTCGTACAGCGGCCGCCACGGCAGCACCGCGCTGACCGCGATGCGCAGTTCCACCTCCCAGCCGGTCGCGATGCGCTTGACCCTGCAGGCCAGATCGTCCAGCGACTGCAATACGTGGCGGCCATCCTTGAGCAGGGTCTCGCCGGCTGGCGTCAGCACGGCGCGGTGGCCGGATCGGTCGAACAGCAGCACGTCCAGCCCATCCTCCAGCTTGCGGATCGCGTAGGTCACGGCGGAGGGCACCTTGTCCAGCTCGCGCGCCGCCTTGGCGAAGCTGCCGTGGCGCGCGATCGCGTCCACCAGGACCAGCAATTCGGGGGTGATCGGCTGTTGCATGGGGACGGGCTCCGGAAAATGTCATTCAAATAATTTGAATGGTTTCTTCAAATCATAGCGTCAAACCGGCTGCCAAGTACGCGCACAATGTCATTCATGCCGGTTGCGCAGCGCTGTCTTCCCGACCAGAAAGCAGGGAAGCCAGCCACCGCGAAACCATTCACTTATTTGAAACAGGGAGTCCACTATGCTTACCATTCGCCGTAGCGCCGAACGCGGTCACGCCAACCACGGGTGGCTCGATTCGTTCCACACCTTCTCGTTCGCCAACTACTACGATCCGGCCCATATGGGTTTCGGCGCGCTGCGCGTGATCAACGATGACCGCATCGCCGCCGGCCGCGGCTTCGGCACCCACGGGCACCGCGACATGGAGATCATCACCTACGTGCTGGACGGCGCCATCGCGCACAAGGACAGCATGGGCAGCGGTTCCACCATCCAGCCCGGCAACGTGCAGCGGATGAGCGCCGGCCGCGGCGTGATGCACTCCGAGTTCAACCCGCGCGCCGACAAGGAAACGCACATGCTGCAGATCTGGATCGAGCCGAACGTCACCGGCATCGCGCCGGAGTACGAGGAAAAGGCGTTCAGCGACGCGCAAAAGCGCGGCCGCCTGCAAGCCCTGGTGTCGGGCGACGGCGTCGATGGTTCGATGATCATCCACCAGGACGCGCGGCTCTACGCCGGCCTGTTCAACGGCGACGAGTCGGCCACGCTGGAACTGGCCCCCGGCCGTCGTGCCTGGGTGCACGTGGCGCGCGGCAGCCTGACGGTCAATGGCGTCGCCCTGGCGGCCGGCGACGCGGTCGCCATCAGCGATGAAACGCGGGTGGTGCTGTCCGGCGGCGACAACGCCGAGGTGCTGGTGTTCGACCTGGCCTGACGGCCGGCGGCCGGGCGGACCAATGGTCCGCCCGGCCTGTTTTCGATGCGTGGCCGGTCCGCCGTCGGGCGATGGCGCGGCAGGCGGTTCAGCAAAGGCCCCCGGGGCCTTAACATGGTCCCAAGACGGCCAACCTACAGGAGCATTTCCATGTCCACCTTGTCCCAACCCGGCGATAGCCAGATCGAAACCGTGGTGGTGCCGCGCAGCAGCGATCTCGGCGGCTTCGAAGTCCGCCGCGCGCTGCCCTCGGCGCAGCGCCGCACCGTCGGCCCGTTCGTGTTCCTGGACCACATGGGCCCGGTCGAATTCGCCGCGGGCTCGGGCATTGACGTGCGCCCGCATCCGCACATCGGCCTGTCCACCGTGACCTACCTGTACGAAGGCTCGATGGTGCACCGCGATGGCGCCGGCAACACGCAGACCATCCTGCCGGGCGAAGTGAACTGGATGACGGCCGGCCGCGGCATCGTCCATTCCGAACGTTCCTCGCCCGAAAGCCGGCAGGCCGCGCAGCGCCTGACCGGATTGCAGATCTGGGTCGGCCTGCCCAAGGCGCACGAGGAAACCGATCCCGGCTTCACCCACTACGGCCTGGACGCCCAGCCCGTGGTCGAAGGCGAGGGCGTGCGCGCCCAGGTCGTGGCCGGCTCGCTGTTCGGCAAGACCTCGGCCGTCAAGACCCATTCGCCGCTGTTCTATGGCGACATGCAGTTGCGGGCCGGCGCCGTCACGGTGCTGCCCGCCGAACATGAAGAACGCGCCGCCTACCTGGCGGTCGGTTCGGTCGAGGTGGATGGGCAGGTGTTCGAAAGCGGCCGCCTGATCGTGTTCGCGCCGGGCCGCCCGGTACAGATCCGCGCCTGTACCGACGCGCGCTTCGCGGTGCTCGGCGGCGAGCCGCTGGAAGGCCCGCGCTTCATCTGGTGGAACTTCGTCTCCAGCAGCAAGGACCGCATCGAGCAGGCCAAGCAAGACTGGCAGCGCAACCGCTTCGGCCAGACCGTGCCGGGCGACGAGACCGAGTTCATCCCGCTGCCGCCGCCGCGGGCCTGACGTCGGCGGCCTGTCCGCTGTCCACGGGCTGGAACGCGGACCGCCATCCCCGACGGCGCGGCAGTATGATGCGCATCCCTAACGTGATAACAATCGGGATGGAGACATCATGCAACGTTTTACCCTGAACGCGCTGCGCGGCCTGGCCGCGCTGGCGCTGGTCCACGGCGCCGCCGTGGCGCAGGCCGCCGGCTATCCGGCCAAGCCCATCGTGTTCATCGTGCCGTACACCGCCGGCGGCACCACCGACCTGGTGGCGCGCGCCGCCGGCGCCAAGGTGGCCGAGAAACTGGGCCAGCCCGTCATCGTCGAGAACCGTCCCGGCGCGGGCGGCAACATCGGCATGGATGCGGTGGCCAAGGCCGCGCCGGACGGCTACACCATCGGCTTCGGCGCCATCTCCACCAATGCGCTCAATCCCTTCGTCTATCCGTCGATGCCGTTCGACCCGACCAAGGACTTCACCGGCATCAGCATGCTGGGCGCGTCCTCGGTGGTGCTGGAAACCGGCCCGTCGCTCAAGGCCGACAGCGTCAAGGACCTGGTGGCCTACGCCAGGCAGCATCCTGGCACCGCCTTCGGCACGCCTGGCACCGGCACCTCGATGCACCTGGCCGGCGTCATGTTCGACCAGCTCACCGGCGCCGGCATGCAGCACATACCCTACAAGGGCAGCGCGCAGGCGCTGAACGACCTGCTGGGCGGCCATCTGCCGATCATGTTCGACAATCTGCCGGCTTCGCTGCCGCACATCAAGTCGGGCAAGGTCCGCGCGCTGGCCGTCACCGGCAGCAAGCGCGCGCCGGCGCTGCCGGACGTGCCGACGCTGGCCGAACTGGGCTACGGCGGGGCGGTGGTGGACCCGTGGTTCGCGGTCTATGGCCCGGCCAGGATGCCGGCGGAAATCACCAACGCGTTGAGCGAAGCCTTCCAGGCCGCGCTGGCGATGCCGGACGTCAAGGACAAGCTTGAGCAAGCCGGCTTCATGCCCTATGGCTCGACGCCGGCGGAAGTGGAGCGCCTGACGCGCAGCCAATACGAGTCGTTCAAGGCGCTGTCGCAGAAGGTCAAGCTGTCGGCCGACTGATCGGCACGTCGTCGGCGCGTGCCGCGCGGTTGGCCGAACCGGTCGCAAGCGCTGACTGCGGGCGCGATCACCGCGTGTCGCGCCCTTGCCGCAGGCGCGGCGAACCGGCTGGAAGATCAGCGGCCGCGGGCGAACACCTGCTCGCGCTGTTCCACCAGCGCTTCACGGCGGATGAAGTCGCGCACGAAGTCGTCGGCCGGGTGGTGGTGCAGGTTGTAGGGCGTGTCCCATTGCGCGATGCGTCCGGCCGCCATGACGCCGATGCGGTCGGCGATGGCGAAGGCCTCGGCCTGGTTGTGCGTCACCAGGATGGCGGTGTGGCCCGTGGTCTTCAGGATCTCCCGCACCTCGAAGGCGAGGCGTTCGCGGGTGTCGACGTCCAGATTCGAGAACGGCTCGTCCAGCAGCAGCAGGTCGGGCGAGGGCGCCAGGGCCCGCGCCAGCGCCACGCGCTGCTGCTGGCCGCCGGAGATCTCGTGCGGATAACTGTTGGCGGCGTGCGCCAGGCCCACCAGGGCCAGCATCTCTTCGACGCGGCGCGCTCGCTCGGCGCGTTCCAGGCGGCGCAGGCCGAAGGCAACGTTTTGCGCCACCGACAGGTGCGGGAACAGCGCGTAGTCCTGGAACATCATGCCGACGCGGCGTTTTTCGGGGGCGACCTGTTCGGCGGGCGAGGAAATGACAGCGCCATCGAGCAGGATGCGGCCGGCGCGCACCGGTTCGAAGCCGGCGATGGCGCGCAGCACGGTGGTCTTGCCGCAGCCGGATTCGCCCAGCAGGCAGCCGATGTGGCCGGCGGGCAGGCCCAGCGTCAGGTCCTGCACCACGGGCCGCAGGCCCTTGGGGGTGTCGTAGGCCAGGGAGATGTGATCGAGTTCAAGCAGTTCGGGCACGATGTTCAATGTCCCATTTTCAGATTGGTGCGGGCCAGCAGGATGACGGGCAGCAGGCCGGCCAGCACGATCGCCAGCGCGGCGACCGCGCCTTCCTCGTAGGTGCCGCGGGCCGCTTCGGCATAGAGCCAGGTGGCGAGCGTGTCGAAATTCATGGGCCGCAGCAGCAGCGTGGCCGGCAATTCCTTCATGGCGTCCACGAACACCAGCAGCGCGCTGGCCGCCAGCGCCGGGCGCAGCAGCGGCAGGTGGACGCGGCGCAAGGTGCCCGCCGAGCTTTCGCCCAGCAGCCGAGAGGCCTGTTCCAGCGACGGCGGAATGCGCGCCAGGCCGGCTTCGAGCGCGCCGGTGGAGATGGCCAGGAAGCGGATGGCATAGGCGCACACCAGCGCCGCCATCGAACCCATCAGGAACAGGCCGCTGCCGCCGAAGACCTTGGCCACCGCGGTGTCGATCCAGACGAAGGGCGTGAGCAGGCCGATGGCCAGCACGGTGCCCGGCACGGCGTAGCCCAGGCTGGCGACGCGGGCGCAGGCGCGGCCCGGATTGAAGCCGGCGCTTTCGCGCAGCGTGCGGCCGGCCCAGGCCACGACCAGACCGCAGACCAGCGTGACGAGGGTGGCGCTGAACGCCACGATCAGCGTGTTGCCCAGTCCGTTGAGCAACTGGCTGGAAACGCCGCCCACCAGGTGCAGCCGCTTGTAGGTCTCGACGACCAGATACAGCGCCGGCGCGGCGAAGCCGACCACCACGGGAATCCAGCCCAGCACCGCCGCCAGCACGGCGGCCGCGCCGCGCAGCCGCCGCGGCTGCATCGGCCGCATGCGTTGCGTATTGGCGTAGCGCTGGCGCTTGCGGCCATGGCGCTCAAGCAGGATCAGGCCGATGACGATGGCCAGCATGGTCAGCGCGATCTGCGCCGCGCCGGCCAGATCGGAACGCGTGACCCAGGTGGTATAGACCGATACGGTCAGCGTCTGCACGCCCAGGAATTCCGAGGCGCCGATGTCGTTCAGGGTTTCCAGCAGCGCCAGGCTGACGCCCACCACGATGGCCGGCCGGGCCAGCGGCAGCGCCACCCGGAAGAACACGGCGTAGCGGCCGGCGCCCAGCGTGCGGGCCGCTTCCAGCAGGCTGGCCGCCTGCGTCATGAACATGACGCGGGTGCTCAGGTAGACATAGGGATACAGCACGAAGCCCAGCACGAAGATGGCGCCGTAGATCGAGCGCAGGTCCGGCAGCCGGAACTGGCGCGGGCTGTCGTAGCCCAGCAGCGCGCGGATGCCGCTCTGGATCGGGCCGATCGGATGCAGCAGGTCGAGATAGGCGAAGGCGATGATGTAGGTCGGCACCGCCAGCGGCAACAGCAGCGCCCAGGTCAAGGCGCGCCGCGAGGGGAATTCGTAGGCCGTCACAAGCCAGGCCGAACCGGTGCCCAGCAATGTCACCAGCACGCCGACGCCGGCCAGCAGCACGGCGGTGTTGGCCAGCGCCTGCGGTAGCACGTAGGTGGCCAGGTGCCGCCAGTGCGACAGATCGCCGCCCAGCGCCCACCAGACCAGGGTGAGCACCGGCGCCAGCACCGCCAGGCCGATCAGGGCGGCGCCGGCCAGCCAGCCGGCGCCGCGTTCAGCCCAGCGCAAACGCAGTGGCCGGGGCAGGGAATCTGTATGCATGCTTCAGAAGGTTTACTGCGGGGAAGACGCCGCGCGGGCGGCGCCTATAGTAGCGTCAAGGCCTGCCGTCGCCCGTCCGGGTGTTTTCCGGGCGAGCGAGGGCAGGCCTGAGTGCCGCGAGACGGCGCCCGTGGGCGCCGCCTGGCTGCGGTTTAGTTGTCGAAACCGACCTTGTCCACCAGCTCGCTGGCTTGCTTGCGGTACTTGGCGATCTCGGTCAGGGGCAGGGGATCGACCTTCAGTTCGCCGAAGCTGGCGATGACCGGGTCGAGCTTGACGCCCTTGCGCACCGGGTACTCGTAGTTGGCCTGCGCGTACAGCGCCTGCGCCGGCTCGGACACCAGGAAGTCGAGCAGCTTGATGGCGTTGGCCTTGTTGGGCGCATGGGCCGCCACGGCGGCGCCGCTGACGTTCACGTGGGTGCCACCGCTCTTCTCGTTGGCGAAGGTCGGGCGGACTACCTTGATGGCGTCGCCCCACTTGCGCGCGTCGGTGCCGGGTTCGGCGTTCTTCATGTGGCCGACATAATAGGCGTTGGCCAGGCCGATGTCGCAGATGCCGCCCAGGATGTCGCGGGCCACGTCGCGGTCGCCGCCGGCGGCCTTGCGGGCCAGGTTGGCCTTGACGCCGCGCAGCCACTTCTCGGTGGCCTCGGCGCCGTCATGGGCGATCATGGAGGCGACCATGGCGGTGTTGTAGGGATGCTGGCCCGAGCGGATGCAGACCTTGCCCTTCCATTTCGGGTCGGCCAGGTCCTCGTAGCGGAAGGATTCCAGCTTCAGGTCCTTTTCGACGTACAGCACGCGGTCGCGCAGCGACAGGGCGTACCATTTGCCATCGGCGCCGCGCAGGTTGGCGGGGATGACCGATTCCAGCGTCTGCGACTTGATCGACTGCGTCACGCCGCCGTCCACCAGGTCGAGCAGGTTGCCGATGTCGACGGTCATGAGGACGTCGGCGGGCGACTTGGCGCCCTCGGCCTTGACGCGTTCGAGCAGGCCGTCCTTGACGAAGACGGTGTTGACCTTGATGCCGCTTTCCTTGGTGAAGGCGTCCAGCAGCGGCTGGATCTGCTTCGGTTCCCGGGTGGTGTAGAGGCTGACTTCCTCGGCCGCGTGGGCCGGGACGGCGAAGGCGGCGGCGCCGGCCAGGGCCAGGGCGCGCAGCAGGGTGGTCATTTGGGGACGCTTGGACATAGGGACTCCGGCAAAGCGGTCTGCTAACGAAAATGATTATCAAGTCAGAGCGGGACGATAACAGGAAGTTTTATCGTATTCAACTCAATGTAAGACTGTGCATAAGACCCTTGATCCCCATCAATACGGCATAAGGGTATTACGGAATAATGAGAGCAATTATCATCAAGTCCCTGTAGAATAGGGACAACCCTAATGCCGGGCGCGTCTTTTGTGCGCCATGGCGAACCCCTCGCGGAACGAGCCGAGGCCGTTGCGGTTTCCCGTCGACCCCTGGTTCCGCCCTTACTAGATACGACATGGCTGCTTTCAATACCGAGCGCGTGCTGAGCGTGCACCACTGGAACGACACCCTGTTCTCCTTCACCACCACGCGTGACGCGGCCCTGCGGTTCCACAACGGCCACTTCGTCATGATCGGCCTGGAAGTCGAAGGCAAGCCGCTGCTGCGGGCGTACAGCATCGCCAGCGCCAATTACGAAGAGAACCTCGAATTCCTCAGCATCAAGGTGCAGAACGGTCCGCTGACCTCGCGCCTGCAGCATCTGAAGGAAGGCGACACCATCCTGGTCAGCCGCAAGCCGGTCGGCACGCTGGTGGTCGACGACCTCAAGCCCGGCAAGCACCTGTTCCTGTTCGGCACGGGAACGGGCCTGGCGCCCTTCATGAGCATCATCAAGGATCCGGACGTCTACGAACGCTTCGACAAGGTCATTCTGGTGCATGGCGTGCGCTGGGTCAGCGAGCTGGCCTACGCCGACTTCATCGAGAACGAACTGCCCAACAACGAGTTCTTCGGCGACGTGGTGCGCGAAAAGCTGGTCTATTACCCGACCGTCACGCGCGAGCCGTTCCGCAACCAGGGCCGCATCACCGAGCTGATGGAAAACGGCAAGCTGTGTGAAGACATCGGCATTCCCCAGATCAACCCCGAAACCGATCGCGCCATGATCTGCGGCAGCCCGCATATGCTGGCCGACATCAGCGCCATGCTGGACAAGCGCGGTTTCGTGGTGTCCCCGGGCGTCGGCCAGCCGGGCGACTACGTGGTCGAGCGCGCCTTCGTGGACAAATAAGGCGCGGTCCTTCCTTCGTGGCAAAAAAGCCCCGTTGCACATGCGACGGGGCTTTTTGTTTCCGGCGTTGCGATAAAGGCGGCAGCGCGGGCGCGCCGCCCCGGGGACGTCATTCGGGCTGGATGCCGGCCTTCTTGATGATGTCGCCCCACTTCTTCGACTCGGCCTGCTGGAACCGCGCCAGTTCCTCGGGCGTGGAACTGGCCGGGTCGGTGCCGGTCTGGGCATAGAACTGCTTGGCCGGAGCGCTCTGCGTGGCCTTGACCAGCAGCTCGTTCAGGCGCTTGACCACGTCCGGCGGGGTGCCGGCCGGCGCGTAGGCCGCGAACCAATAGCCCATCTCGTAGCCCGGCACGCCGGACTCGGCGATGGTGGGCACGTCCGGCGCCAGCGGCGAGCGCGCCTGGCCGGTCACGCCCAGGGCCCGCAGCTTGCCGGACTTGACCTGCGGCAGGCCCGTGGCGGTGTCGGTGATCATCATGTCGATCTGCCCGCCCAGCAGGTCGGTGACGGCCAGCGGGTTGCTCTTGTAGGGCACGTGCAGCAACTGCACGCCGGCCATTTGCTGCAGCAGTTCGCCGGCGATGCGGCTGCTGGAGCTGCCGCTGCCGAAGCTCAGCTTGCCGGGCGACTGGCGCGCCTGCGCCAGGAAGTCGCCCACCGACTTGGCGGCCGAGTTGGGGTTGACCACCATGATCTGGCCGCCCTTGCCGAGCAGCGAGATCGGCGCGTAGTCCTTGACCGGGTGGTAGGTCAGCGTCTTGTACAGATGCTCGTTGGCGGCGTGGGTGGTGTTGGTGGTGATCAGCACCGTGTAGCCGTCGGGCGCAGCGCGGGCCGCGGTGGCGGCGCCGATCATGGCGCTGGCGCCGGGCTTGTTCTCGATCACCACGGCCTGGCCGGTCTGCTCGGTGACGCCCTGGCCGATGGCGCGGCCGATCTGGTCGGTGGCGCTGCCGGCCGCGAACGGCACGATGAAGGTGATCGGCTTGGCGGGAAAGCCCGTCGCCGCCGTGCCCTGGGCCAGGGCCGTCAGCGGCAGGGCCGCCAGCAGCAGGGCCAGCCGGCCCTTGAGGGTAAAGCGCATGGTGTGTCTCCTGTCGTGTGTTGTGTGTTGTTGTGGTGGTGAGGGACTGCGGGGTCAGGCGGGGGCGGGGTGGTCGCCCGCGATGTCGGGCAGGCGGGCGGCCAGCGCGGGGCTGACCTGGACCGTCATGTCCAGCAGGCGGAAGGAAAGGCTTTTGCCGTGCGCGTCCAGGTTGAGCGCGTCGTTCACGCCGCCGTCCAGCACGCCTTCGAGCACGAAGTTCATGGCGTGCAGGGTCGGCAACAGGTAGCGGGTGACGCGGGCCGGTCGGCGATAGCCGAACCAGGCGGCCACGCGCGCTTCGGTGACCTGCTCGGCCAGCACCTCATAGCATTCGGGATCCCAGGCGATGAGGCTGAGGTTGGAGGTGTCGCCCTTGTCGCCGGAGCGGCTGTGGCCCAGGCGGTACAGGGGCACGGAGGTCAGGGCTGGGTTCATTGCGGGATCTCGTCCAGGAAGCGCCAGCCGCTGGTTACGGCCTCGCGGGGAATGGTGCAGGACACCATGTTCAGGCGCGGGCGCAGCGCGGTGCGCACGCCGCCGCCGCCGGCCGGGCCGCAGGTATAGAGCGCCGTGACCTCGCGCAGCACGCGTTCGGCGATGGCGCGCTCGGCGTGCTCGCCGGCGATGCGCAGGCGCACGTCGCGCGCCTGGCCGCCGGGATGGTCGTGGCGCAGGGCGCCCGCGTCGTTGTCCAGGATGCTGATGGCGCCGATGAGGTCGGCGCGCAGGCGCAGCGCCGATCCGAGACGCTTGTGCACGATGTCGGCGGCCAGCCGCGCGCGCGCTTCGGCCTGCACGCCGGCGTATGAAATTTCGGCCTCGGCCAGCCAGCCGCCGTGGTGGCAGACGTTGACCTTGAGTTCGGCCGGGCGCGCGTGGCCGGTGATGCCGCGCACGGCGACACGGTCGCGGCCCAGTTCCTCGACGCGCGCCTGGCTCAGGTCGGCGGTCACGTCGGGGGTCAGGTAGCGCGCGGGATCGTGCACCTCGTACAGCAGTTGTTCCTTGACCGTGCGGGCGTCCACCATGCCGCCGGTATCGGCGGCCTTGCCGATGACGAACTCGCCGTCGGCGTGGATCTCGGCGATGGGAAAGCCCGCGGCATGCACGTCCGGCACTTCCTTCAGGCCCGGCACGCAGAAGTAGCCGCCGGTGACCTGCAAGCCGCATTCGAGCATGTGGCCGGCCATGGTGGCGCGGCCCAGGCGCGGCCAGTCATCGTGGCGCCACCCGAAGTGGGCCAGCGCCGGACCCAGTGTCAGCGACGGGTCGGCGACGCGACCGGCGACGACGATCTGTGCGCCGGCGGCCAGCGCCTGCGCGATCTCGGTGGCGCCCAGGTAGGCCGTGGCGCTGACCACCTCGACCCCGTCCAGCGCCGCGCCCAGGCGCTGGCGCAGCAGGTCGCGCTGGTCTGGCGTGTCGAGGGCGTCGCCATGGATCACGGCGATGCGCGGCGCCGGCAAGCCCTGTTGCGCGGCCAGCTCGGCGATGCGGCGCGCGGCGCCGACCGGGTTGGCGGCGCCGAAGTTGCTGACGATGGCGATGCCGTGGCGCAGGCAGTCGGCCAGCACTGGCGCCACCAGCTCGTCCAGCAACGGCTCGAAGCCGCGGCGGGGGTCGGCATTGCGCGCCAGTTGCGCCAGCGCCAGGGTGCGCTCGGCCAGCGTTTCGAAGATCAGCGTGCCGCCGCCCCGGGCGGCCAGCGTATGCACCACGGCGGCGGCGCCGTCGCTGCGGTCGCCCGAGAAGCCGGAGGCGCAGCCGATGAGCAGGGGAGAGGAAGGCATAAAAGTCGCGTAGGGGAAGCCGGAGCCCACTATAGGCAGCGCCCGCTCATCCGTAAAATAGAAATATCGGATCAATTAATCCAGAAAAGCCATGAATCTATCCGCCCGGCAATTACGCGCTTTCGTGGCCCTGGCCGACGAAAGGCACTTCACCCGCGCCGCGCAGCGCTGCCACCTGACGCAGCCGGCCTTCAGCGCGTTGATCCGCCAGTTGGAAGACAGCGCTGGCCTGCGCCTGTTCGATCGCAATACCCGCAACGTGGAATTGACGGCGGAAGGGCGCGTGCTGGATGCCTCGGCGCGCCGCCTGCTGGCCGACATGGACCTGGTAATGGAAGACCTGCGCGACCACGCGGCCCGTCGCCGCGGCCGGGTGGCGCTGGCCGCGCTGCCGTCGCTGGCGGCGGGCTGGCTGCCGCCGCTGCTGGCGCGGTTCCGCGAGCAGCATCCGGGTATCGCGGTGGACCTGCGCGACGCCTTGCTCGATCCGTGCCTGGACATGGTGCGCGACGGCCAGGTGGATTTCGCGGTGGCGTCGAGGCGGCCGGACATGAGCGACCTGGACAGCGAGTTCCTGCACGCCGACCGCTATTTCCTGGTGTGCCGCGCCGACCATCCGCTGGCGGCGATGGCGCGGGTGCGGCTGCGCGACGTGGCGCGCCATGCGGTGATCCAGCTGGCGCGCAACAGCAGCGTGCGCAAGCATCTGGATGCGGCCTTCGGCGCCGATGCGCCGCCGCCGGTGTTCGAGGTCGAGCACCTGGCGACCGTCACGGGACTGGTGCGGGCCGGCCTGGGGGTGGCGGTGGTGCCGGCGATGACGCTGTTCCATTTCGGCGGGCCGGACCTGCGCATCGTGCCGCTGGCGGGCAAGGCGCTGCTGCGGCCGCTGTACCTGGTGTGGCGCCAGGGGCGCAGCCTGCCGCTGGCGGCCCAGGCGCTGTACGACCTGCTGTGGGCCAGCCGGGCGGAGATTGGCGCGGCGTTCCGATGACGGATTGCCCTTGCGCGCCGTGAAGTGTGGGTAACATGGAAGGCTCGGGTCGGCTCGCATGAGCCTTTCGCAAAACCCTATTGCCGATTAAAATCCGATAGTTGTAGCTATCCGTCACCAGAAGGATTCCGCCCATGAGCAAGCAAATCATCCATACCGACGCCGCGCCCGCCGCCGTCGGCCCTTACTCGCAAGCGGTTGCCGTCAGCGGCACCAAGACCGTCTACCTGTCGGGCCAGATCGGCCTCGAACCCGGCACCGGCGACCTGGTCTCCGAGAACTTTGATGCGCAGGTGCGCCAGGCGTTCGCCAACATGACCGCGGTGGTCGAGGCCGCCGGCGGCACGCTGGACCAGGTGGTCAAGCTGACGCTGTTCCTGACCGACCTGGGCAAGTTCACCGCCGCCAACGCCATCATGGCCGAGCTGATTCCGCAGCCGTTCCCGGCCCGTTCGACGGTGGGCGTGGCCAGCCTGCCCAAGGGCGCCCAGTTCGAGGTCGAGGCCATCCTGGTCCTGTAACGCCACCACGCGTTTTCCCAGGGGTTTCATCCCGATATGCCGGCCGCGGCCGTGGCTACCAAGCGATCCGGCGCCGATACCAAAGGCGCCGGCAAAGCCATGACGGATACGGAGCGCAAGCTGCGTAACCTGGGTCTGGTGCTGCCCGAGGACTTCGTGCTGCACCTGCCGCTGCGCTACGAGGACGAGACCCGGGTGATCCCGATCAGCCAGTTGCGCCCCGGCTTCGCCGGCCAGGTCGAAGGCGAGATCACCAAATCCGAAGTGCTCTACCGGCCGCGTCGCCAGCTCACCGCCACCTTGGCGGACGACAGCGGCGAACTGCAATTGCGCTGGTTGAATTTCTATCCCAGCCAGCAAAAGCAGGTCACGGTCGGCAAGCGGCTGCGCGCGCGCGGCGAAGTGCGCGGCGGCCTGTTCGGACGCGAGATGGTGCATCCGCGCCTGACCAATGCCGACGCGCCGCTGCCCACCGCCCTGACGCCGGTCTATCCCAGTACCGAGGGCCTGCCGCAGCTGACGCTGCGGCGCGCCATCGCCCAGGCGCTCGACCGCGCCGACCTGTCCGATACCCTGCCGCCGCAAGCGCTGGCGCGCTACGACCTGCCGCCGTTCGCGCCGGCTATCCGCGCGCTGCACACGCCGGCGCAGGGCGAATCCGAAGCGGCGCTGCTGGACCGGGTGCATCCGGCCTGGCGTCGCATCAAATTCGATGAGTTGCTGGCCCAGCAGCTGTCGCTGGCGGCGGCGCGCGCCGCGCGCCGGGTCAAGGAAGCCGAGGTGCTGCCCGTGCGCGACGAGCCGGGCGGCCTGGTGGACCGGCTGTACCAGGCGCTGCCGTTCAAGCTGACCGGCGCCCAGCAGCGCGTGGTGGCCGAGATTTCGGCGGATCTGGCGCGGCCGTACCCGATGCACCGCCTGCTGCAGGGCGACGTCGGCAGCGGCAAGACCGTGGTCGCCGCCATCGCCGCGGCCCAGGCCATCGCCGGCGGCGCGCAGGTGGCGTTGATGGCGCCTACCGAGATCCTGGCCGAACAGCATTTCCGCAAGCTGGTGTCGTGGCTGCAGCCGCTGGGCGTGAACGTCGCCTGGCTCAGCGGCAGCCTGACCGCCAAGGCGCGTCGCGAGGCCGCCGCCGCCGCGGCCGACGGCAGCGTGCAACTGGTGGTGGGCACGCAGGCGCTGATCCAGGACCATGTCGAATTCCAGCGCCTTGGCCTGTCGATCGTCGACGAGCAGCACCGCTTTGGCGTCGGCCAGCGACTGGCGCTGACGCGCAAGGGCGAGACGGTGCGCGGCCGCATCGTGCCGCATCAGCTCAACATGAGCGCCACGCCGATCCCGCGCACGCTGGCCATGACCTTTTTTGCCGACCTGGACGTGTCGGTGATCGACGAACTGCCGCCGGGGCGCACGCCGGTGCTGACCAAGCTGGTGTCGGACGCGCGCCGCGAGGAAGTCATCGCCCACATCGCGCAGGCCGCGCGCGGCGGACAGCAGGCGTATTGGGTCTGTCCGCTGGTCGAGGAAAGCGAAGCGCTGGAACTGCAGACCGCCGTCGATACCTACGAAGGCATGCGGGTGGACCTGCCGGACCTGCGCATCGGCCTGGTGCATGGGCGCCTGCCGCAGGCCGAGAAGGCGGCGGTGATGCAGGCGTTCCGCGAGGGCGAGATCGACCTGCTGGTGGCCACCACCGTGATCGAGGTCGGGGTGGACGTGCCCAATGCCTCGCTGATGGTCATCGAGCACGCCGAACGCTTCGGCCTGGCGCAACTGCACCAGTTGCGCGGCCGGGTGGGGCGGGGCACCGCCGAATCGGTCTGCGTGCTGCTCTACCAGACGCCGCTGTCGCAGGTGGCGCGCGAACGCCTGCGCGCCATGTTCGAAACCTCGGACGGTTTCGAGATTGCGCGCCGCGACCTGGAGCAGCGCGGCCCCGGCGAATTCCTGGGCACGCGCCAGTCGGGCATGGCGCTGCTGCGCTTTGCCGATCTGGAAACCGACGCCGAGATCGCCGAACAGGCGCGCGATGCCGCGGTCTGGCTGCGCGCCGAACATCCTGCCGCCGTCGAGGCGCACCTGGCCCGCTGGATGCGGGGCCGGGAAGACTTCCTGCGCACCTAGGCCCCAGCGGATGAATGCCACCATGACCTTCCCATTTTCCAGCGCCGCCCGCCGGGCGCGCGCTCAACTCCCGGGGGCGTAGTCCACCATGACTCTCACCGAACTGAAATACATCGTGGCCGTGGCGCGCGAGCGCCATTTCGGCCGGGCGGCCGAGGCCTGTTTCGTCAGCCAGCCCACGCTGTCGGTGGCGATCCGCAAGCTCGAGGACGAACTGGGCGTGACGCTGTTCGAGCGCGGCGGCGCCGAAGTGGGCGTCACGCCCATCGGCCAGCGCATCGTCGCCCAGGCCCAGAAGGTGCTGGAAGAGAGCGCCAGCATCAAGGAGATCGCGCGCCAGGGGCACGACCCGCTGGCCGGCCCGTTGCGGGTCGGAGTGATCCATACCATCGGCCCGTATCTGTTGCCGCGCCTGGTGCCGGTGCAGATCGGCCGCACTCCGCAGATGCCGCTGCTGCTGCAGGAGAACTTCACCGTGCGGCTGGTGGAGCTGCTGCGCCAGGGCGAGATCGATTGCGCCATCATGGCGTTGCCGCTGCCGGAAGCGGGGCTGGTGATGCAGCCGCTGTACGACGAGCCATTCGTGGTGGCGGTGCCGCAAGACCACGAGCTGGCGCAGCGCGAATCGATCGACGCGCAGGACCTGAAGCAGCAGACCATGCTGCTGCTGGGCAGCGGCCACTGTTTCCGCGACCAGGTGCTGGAGGTGTGTCCGGAACTGTCGCGCTTCTCGGCCGCCAGCGACGGCATCCAGCGCACCTTCGAGGGCTCTTCGCTGGAGACGATCCGCCACATGGTGGCCGCGGGCATCGGCGTGACGGTGCTGCCGGTGACGGCGGTGCCGGAGCAGCCGCCTTCCAACAGCCTGCTGCGCTACCTGCCGTTCGAGGGCCACGTGCCCGAGCGCCGCGTGGTGCTGGCCTGGCGCCGCAGCTTCCCGAGGCTGGCGGCGATCGAGGCGCTGGCCCAGGCGGTGTACGAATGCGAGCTGCCGGGCGTGCGGATGCTGTCGGACGAAGCCGCGGCCGTGCAGGATTGAAATTGCGAGCGCGTTTGCGCTCGATCAAGCCGCCTCGCGCCGGCCGGCGTTTGGGCCGGATTGTCGCAATCGCGGTGTTATCCTCGTTTTGTCTACCAACCCCACAGGGAGCTAGCAATGGCAAAGTCCTCCAAGAAGACCCCCAGCGTTCCGCGCATCAACATCGGCATTTCGGACAAGGACCGCGCCGCCGTCGCCGGTGAACTGTCCAAGCTGCTGGCCGACTCGTACACCTTGTACCTGATGACGCACAACTTCCACTGGAACGTCACGGGGCCCATGTTCAACACGCTGCACTTGATGTTCATGACCCAGTACACCGAGTCGTGGAACGCGCTGGACAGCATCGCCGAACGCATCCGCGCGCTGGGCCACTACGCCCCGGGCACGTATCGCGAATACGCCAAGCTGTCGTCCATCGCCGAGCCCGAGTCCGTGCCGGAAGCCCTGGAGATGGTGCGCCTGCTGGTCAACGCCAACGAATCGGTCGCCAAGACCGCCCGCGCCGCCTTCGAGAAGGCCGATGCCGCCAATGACCAGCCCACCGCCGACCTGCTGACCCAGCGCCTGGACGTGCACGAAAAGAACGCCTGGATGCTGCGCAGCCTGCTGCAATAGGCCGGGCGGCGCCTGGCCGGCGCCAGCGGCATGCCAAGCCCCCGGGGACCTTGCGGTTCCCGGGGGCTTTTTCATGCGGCCGCGCTCCGGTTTCCCGCCGGGACGCCGGGCGCATTATCCGGAAGGCGGGGCGGGTATATGCGCGGATCGGCGGCCACCCTTTTGGCGCACTTGTTCGAATGTGTAATCCACCGGCCTGTCATCGGTGGAAGTCATTTCAATATCAGGACAGATTTCCGGGTACGCCACTCGCGGGCGCATATGCCACGGCCTTTGAAAATGGTCAATCGGCGTGAGTATTTTCGATTCCCTTCTAGCACGATATTTTTTGGAAATTCGGACGCTATCCGTGACTTGAAGTTGCAATAAAGACATTTATCCCAGGGCGCTTACTGCTGCTCCCGAACGAATGCTCATTCCTTGCAGTTTTATTAAGCCAAGATAAGAAAACGACTTTATATATTTGCTAACAAGACAAACGATCTCATTCATTTCAAATTGTGTTGGAAAAGAGATTATTTCAGGGATTTCCCCACGTTTATTACGACCTCGGCGACTTATTTCCATAGCATCGAAAACTTTTAGAAAAAAATTTGCTGTCTGCCCGGCCTACGATTCGTTGGCTCGCTACCCGACCGTATGACGGGGTATCGAGATGTAATCAATTTTGAGCAACGCGTCCACCCCGGGCAGGCAAATGCGATGCGATTCCGCATCGATTCAGTAATGCCCGGGTGTCGGTTTCTAGTGTCTTCGACACGACGAAAACAGTGAGGTCCCCCGTGGTAAAGAGAATCGCAGTGTGCGGTCTAGGATATGTCGGCCTGCCCGTGGCCGTGGCATTTTCCAGGCGTTTTGATGTCGTCGGCTTTGATGTGGACAAGCGGCGGATCACGAGCCTGAAAGAGGGTGAGGACTGGACCGGCGAGATCGAGCGTGATGCATTGCTGGCTTCCCCCATGCAGTTCACCGACCAGGTGAGCGAATTGGAAGGGTGCGATTTCTTCGTCGTGGCCGTGCCGACGCCGGTCGACGAGAAAAACAATCCTGATTTTTCCCTGCTGGTGCGCGCCTGCCGGTCGATCGGCCCGGTGCTGCGTCCCGGCTGCATCGTGGTTTTCGAATCCACCGTGCACCCCGGCGCGACCGAGGAAATCTGCGGTCCGGAGCTGGAAAAGGCATCGGGCCTGCGCTGCGGCGTCGATTTCAAGCTCGGCTATAGCCCCGAACGGATCAATCCGGGCGATCGCGAGCATCCGCTGGAGAAGATCGTCAAGATCGTGTCCGGCCAGGACGAGGAATCGCTGGAGATTATCGCGGGCGTCTACGAGCAGATCATCGACGCGGGCGTGCATCGCGCCTCTTCCATCAAGGTGGCCGAGGCCGCCAAGGTGCTCGAAAACACGCAGCGCGACATCAACATCGCGCTGATGAACGAGATGTCGAAGATCTGCGACCTGGTCGGCATCCGCACCGCCGAGGTGCTGGCAGCGGCGGGCACCAAGTGGAACTTCCTCAAGTTCACGCCCGGCCTGGTCGGCGGCCACTGCATCGGCGTGGATCCCTACTACCTGACGTCCAAGGCGCAGGAGCTGGGCTACCACCCCGAGGTCATCCTGTCGGGCCGCCGCATCAACGACGGCATGGCGGGCCACGTGGCCTCGCGCGTGGTGCAGACCCTGGCGCGCAATGGTCGCCTGAACGCCTCGACCCGGGTCGGCATCCTCGGCATGACGTTCAAGGAAAACGTGCCGGACATCCGCAATTCGAAGGTGGTCGATCTGTATCGCGCGCTGGGCGACTACGGCATCACGCCGGTGGCCTGCGACCCGATGGTCGACGTGGAACAGATGCGCCATGAGTACGGCATCAGCCTGGTGGAGCGCGACCAGTTCCGCGACATGGACGTGCTGATCCTGGCCGTGCCGCACCGCGAAACCATGGACACCATCTGGGAAGACCTGCCGCAACTGGTCAAGGCCGGCGGCATGGTGTGCGACCTGAAGTCGGTGCTGGACAGCCGCCGGCTTCAGTCCGACCTGTTGTACTGGACGCTCTGAGTCCAGGCCCGCCGCAACCCATCAAACACAGGAGAGGCCCGGAATGACAGCCTTTACCATCGCTCCGATCGGCACCTGCCGCATCCATACCCCGCTGCGCGATGCCGTGGCGCGCTACCCGATCAAGCAACAGCTCGGGCGCAACTACGGTTTCGTGCACACCAGCGCCGAGGCGCTGCAGCAGGCCCGCTTCATGTTCGGCCAGGCCGAGATTCCCACCGACGTGCAGCGCGTGATCTTCCGTCCGTCGAACGGCGAGCAGGCCCGGCGCGGCGTGCACAAGCCGGCCGACCTGTATATGGTCGAGCTGTCCTCGCGCAAGCTGCTGACCGTCGGCGGCTATCCGATCCAGTCCAACTACCTGGGGCGCTACTTCAGCGAGTTCTTCGCCGACCGGGCGCGCACCCGCGCGTTCTGGGCGCAGGCCAGCGACGAACGGCTCGCCGAGCGGCGCGCATGGCTGGACCAGGATCCCGTCTTCAAGAGCCTGTCGGCGGACAATCGGGACCTGCTTGCCCGCATCGTCAAGCGTGAGCAGACGGACGACGAGATCGAGCAGCAGATGCAGCAACTGGTCGACCTGCTGGGCCGGGACAAGGTGGTGTTCGTCACGCACGTCAACGCCATGACGCCCGACAACGTGCCGATCGAACAACGCGCCCAGCTGATCGCCGCGGTGACCGCCAGCGCCCAGCGCATCGGCGTGCCTTGCTACGATCCGACGCCGCTGATGAACAAGATCGGGCAGGCCGACGCGATGGAAGATGGCGGGCTGGACCTGACGCACTACACCCCGCTGTTCGCCGAACGCCTGTATACCGAGTGGTTCAAGACCTTCGTGCGTCCGCGCCTGAGCGCCTCCACCCCGCAGTTGAGCGTGCCCAAGCTGGGCGCCGAAGAAAGCGCGGAGCGCATCGAGAAGATCTGGGACGCGGGCGAGCTGCGCGAAGCCTCGCGCCGCCTGCGCGACGTGCTGCGCCGCCATCCGGGCCTGCCCGACCACACGCTGCTGTTCGCGCGCATCCAGGAAGAGCTGGGCGACTACGAAGGGTCGCTGGCGCTGCTGGGCGGCGCGGACGGCACGCTGGCCACCGGCAGCAAGGCCGAGCAGATCCTGATGCGCAACCACTTCAAGCTGGGTCGCTATGACCTGGCGCACTCGCTGGCCGCCGGCCTGCTGGGCGACGAGATCGAGACGCCGGAAATCGTGCGTATCGCGGCGATTTCGGCCGGTCACCTGGGATTCGTGGACGAAGCCCTGGGCAACTGGAAGCAGCTGTTCCGCATTTCCGCGCCGCAGGACGCGACCGCCACGGAGGCGGCCGACACCGTGCTCTCGCTGCTGCAGGCGGGCAGCGATATGGACGCCACCCTGCGCTGGGTCCATGAGGTGCGCGCCGCGATTCCGTCGCATGGCCGCAGCTTCGCCATGCTGTGGCGCGACCGGTTGATCGCCGGGGACCGTACGGGGCTGCGAGCGCTGGCGTCCGAGTCGCCCACGCTCAAGGACGTGGAGGCGCTGGAACTGGTCAAGGAAGCGACCTGGCGCGGATGCATCATGGCCGCCGCCGCGCTGGCCGTGTCCTGCAAACTGGCCGACAGCGAGCAGGAGGACATTTCGGCCTGGCTGCGCGCGCAATCCACAGCCTGGGCGGAAGAGGGCGCGCAGGCGCTGGAAGAAGGCCGCCTGCGCGATGCCGCCGAGCGCATCTGCGCGCACCGCCTGCTCAACCCCGACGCCCTGGCAGGCGTGCGCGCGCAGCGCGCCTTCGAGCGCGCCATGCGCCTGGGCGTGCGGGCCGCGCTGGTGGCGGGCAACCACAAGGAAGTGATCGACCTGACCGACATCGCGCTGGACACCGGCGTCGAGTTCCCGGAACTGCATGCGATGCGCGGCCGCGCGGCCGACGCGCTGGGCGACAAGCAGACCGCCATGCGGCACCTGGAGCAGGCCGCCGCCAACGAATCCGCGCCTTTCAGCACGCAGCTGCATTTCGCGCGGGTCGCGTTCAACGGCGGCTGGTTCGGCGAGGCCATCGACGCCTACAAGATGGTGCTGGCCCATGGCTCGGCCGACCAGAGCGCCAAGGAGGAAGCCGAACGCCAGCTGGGAAGGCTGGGACCGCGCGCCATCCGCGGCGCCCGCGAAATCCTGTCGGCGGGCGATCCCAAGGCGGCCTGGAACCTGCTCGAGCGCGTGGCGCAGTCGTGGCCGCAGATGACGGAAGTCGACCACGAGAAGCGGCGAATCCTGGCCGTGCTGTACGCCGAATCGCGCGCGCTGGACTCGTCCAGCACCACCGAGCGCCTGGCGCTGGGTGAGCGCATCCTGCAGCTGGTGCCGGACGATCCCATCGGCCTGCGCCTGGCCGCGGTCGGCGCCATGCGGCTGCACCGCTTCGAACAGGCCTTGCCCTACTGGCGCGCGCTCCAGGAACGTTCCGACAATCCGGCCCAGTACGACCACTACATCCAGCGCTGCCTGGTGTGGATCGACAAGGCCAACCGCAGGAAGGCCGCATGAATCCGCCACTGACTACCGAACGCAAGAACACCGCGTCCGACCTGCAGGAGGTCAAGACGCGGCTGGAGGAAATCGTGGCGGCGTCGGGACGGGTCCAGGTGGCGCAGGCGAACCTGGTCGACGCGCAAGCCTTGGCGCGCGGCCACATGGCCGACTCCAAGGTGCGCTTCCTGCTGCTCCGGCTGAAGGAAGCGGCCGGCCTGAACGAGGGCATGGCCGAGCAATGGGCCACGCTGCTGCGGGAGTGCCCGGACGACCTGGAGATCGTGCGTTATTGCGCGACCCGGCTGGTCAAGGAGCGCCGCGTCGACGACGCGCTGGCGCTGGTCGAGCGGCACCTGCCCGAGTCCACGGACAATCCATCGCGGCTGTTCGCCCGCGCCAAGCTGCTGAGCGATATCCGCGCGCATGAGCAGTCCGACGAGCTGTTCCGCCGGCTGATCCTGCAGCATACGGACCGCAACATCCGCGTCGAGTTCGCCAAGCGCCTGCGCAAGCGCGGCCTGCTGGCGGACGCCTTCGACGTCATCGCGCCCGTGGCCAAGCATCTTGCGCCGGGCAGCAAGGCGGCGGAACTGGCCGACGGCCTGGCCAGCGACTACGCCTTCTATCAGCGCCTGGAGCCCGAAGCCGCGCTGGCCGGCAAGGACATCAGGATCGTCTCGATGAAGCATGCGATCCTGCATTTCCGCAATCGGCAGATTCCGGAATACTCGCCCGACAAGCCCGTCTCGGTCGCGCTGGTGACCGGCAGCCTGGGGCCCGGCGGCGCCGAACGGCAGCTGACGCGGCTGGCCGGGGAACTGGCCCGCATGGCGGATACGCCCGCCCCGCGGCCCGCCGACGTGCCGATGAAGCCGGAAAAAGTCGAGGTGCTGGTCAAGCAGCACACCGAGCCGGCCGGTTCCACCAAAAAGCAGGGGCTGGACTTCTTCCTGTCGGTGCTGGTCAAGGCGCGGATTCCGGTCACGGAAATCAACAAGCTGCCGGCGATCTCGGTGGCCCACCAGTCGGTGCCGGACGGCAGCCTGAGCCGGCTGCTGGAACAATTGCCGCCGCCGGTCCACTACGGCGTGACGCGATTGGCGCCGGTGTTGCGCGCCAACACCTTCGACGTGGTCAGCCTGTGGCAGGACGGCACGTGCCTGTTCGGCGCCCTGGCGGCGCTGCTGGCCGGCGCGCCGACCATCCACCTGGTGTTCCGCGGCCTGCCGCCGAACATCCGCAAGGACCGCTTCCGCGAGGAGTATCCCGAGCTGTACCAGGCGCTGGCGCAGGTGCCCGGCGTGCATTTCGTCAGCAACAGCCGCAAGGCCGCCGAGGCCTACGCGGAGTGGCTCGGCATTCCCATCGTGCGCTTCCACGTGCTGTACAACGGCGTGCCGGACCTGGCCACCGATGCCGCGGCGACGGACCAGGAAAAGTGGCGCGCCTTCCAGGAAAGCACCGCCGACGCGACGGAGACCATCGGCGGCGTGTTCCGCCTGGAGCCGGACAAGCGGCCGCAACTATGGATAAAGCTCGCGGCGCTCTACCTGAAGCAGCGTCCGCAGGCGCGCTTCGTCATCGTCGGCGACGGCCGCCTGCACGAGAACATCGTGGCGCTGGCGCAGGAATTGTGCGTGATGGACCGGTTGCTGCTGGTCGGCTTGTCGAACCACGTGGGTTACTGGTATTCGCAGATGGATGCCAAGGTGCTGCTGTCGCGCTACGAGGGCCTGCCCAACGTGCTGATCGAAGCCCAATTGCTCGGCGTGCCGGTGGTCTCGACGCCGGCCGGCGGGGCGGGCGAGTGTTTCGAGGAGGACCAGACCGGCCACCTGCTGGGCGATGTCGAACATCCGGACCTGCACGAGGCCTGCGACAAGGTCGCCTCGATCGTGGATCGGGTGCGCGCCGACGCGAGCCTGAGGGCGCAAAGCCGCCATCGGGCGCAGACCCTGTTCTCGCTGGAGGCCATGCTGGCCAAGTTCCTGAGCCTGTGCATGCCGGCCATGCCCGAGTCGGAGAACGACGAGAGCATGGATATGCCGCCGATGCGCCTGATGCAGGCCTGAAGGCCCGCCTTACCCAGGTCCCCTCCAGGTCCCCTGGTTTCGAAGACAAAGGAAACTATGCAAATGAACGTCCCGGCCGCGGGCCCGCGCCGCCTCGCGGCGCCGGCCCTGCTGCTGATTACCGTGCTTACGCTCAGCGGCTGCCAGTTGCCGCGTTCCGGCCCCATGCTCAGTGAGGTGACAGGCGCCCACGACGCCAAGGACGTGGTCGTGATGCAGGCCTCGCGCGAGCTCGCGCGCGCGAGCCGGGTTGCCGAGGTCTCGGATTTTCCCGTGCGCTACCGCGACCTGACCCAGGCCGGTTTCGACCGCCTGGTGCCGGGCGACGGCGTCAACGTGAAAGTGTGGGAGCGCGGCGGGCTGGGCGTGTTCACGGCGGACCCGTCCGGCGTGAGCGACCTGGGCAACCAGGAACTGGACCGCAACGGCAATGTCGCGTTTCCCATTCTCGGCAAATTCCAGGCCGGCGGCATGACGCTGGCGCAACTGCACGACGCCATCGTCGGGCGCCTGAGCCGGCTGGTGGCCGGCGCCGACGTCAGCGTGACGCGCGTGGCCGACGCCCGCGGACAGATGGTGACGGTGCAGGGCAACCTGACCAAGCCGGGCATGTATCCCATCACGCAGACCGCCCAGCGCCTGAGCAGCGCGCTGGCGCAGGCCGCGCCGGTGCAAACCAATCCGGAGCAACTGGTCGTCAGCCTGCGACGCGACAATCAGGTCGCCTCGGTGCGCCTGTCGGACATCTACCGCAACCAGAACAACGACATCCTGCTGCGCCCGGGCGATGTCATCACCGCGTATGAATCGCGTGAGTTCCTGACGGTGCTGGGCGCCGCCGGCAACCAGGGCCGCGTGGCGATCAGCAAGCGCAACTACAGCGTGCTGGACGCGCTGGCCGATGCCAGGGGCCTGGACGACAAGACGGCGGACCCGCGCTCGGTCTTCCTGTTCACGCCCGCGCAGGCCGGCGTGGACGGCAAGCCGGACTTGCTGCCGGTGGTGTACCAGTTCGATCTCACGCGCGCCGAGCAGGTGGCGCTGGCGCGCGAATTCAGCGTGCACGAGGGCCAGGCGATCTATATCTCCGACGCGCCGTTCACGCAGGTGCAGAAAGTGCTTTCGGCGTTCCGCGTGACCATGAGCGCCGGCTTCAGCGCGACGCGCGCCATCGACTCCGACTCCGGCTCGAGTTCCTCCAGCGGCGTCAGCCAGTAGCGTGTCGATGAGCAACGAGGATCGGATCAAGGGTTGGCGCGCGCGGAGAAAGGACAGCAGCTACGCGGTGGGTTCGGGCGTCGCCGCGTGGCGCCTGGATCCCGCCGCGCTGTTCGAGGCGAAGGCCGAGCCGGCCGTGCTGTTCAGGCCTTTGCTGGCGCGCCTGCAGGGCGAGCCGCATGACTCCGTGGCCGCCCGGCGGGCGGTGTACGAGGCGGTGCAGGAGGAGCTGGACGCGGAGATTGCGCGCGCCAAGGTCGACGAGACGCTGGCGGACTTCTCCCGGCGGCGCCTGCGCATCATCGTGCGCCTGCTGGAGCAGGACATCCGCGCGGGCGTCGACGTGTTCGCGCCGGGCTATATGCCGGCCCGGCTGGTGGCCGAGGACCGGCGCCTGGCCGAGGCGCACGCGCGGCGCGAGGAGCGGCGCAGGCAGGAGGAGGCGCGGGAGGCGCGCCGCGAGGCGTCGCGCAACGACGTCGCGCTGGAAATGGAGCTGCCCCCGGGGGAGGCCGGCGACCTGGATATCCTGCGGGAGCGGCTGCGCGGGCTGCATGCCGGGCATCATCCGCGCCTGGCCGGCCGCGGCTGGCCAGGCGGACGCACGTTGCTGGCGCTGTTCGTCTACCAGCTGCACGTGATGCACGGCGAGAGCCGCATCGCCCTGTTGTGGGCGCTGGTGGGCCCGGTGGTGCTGCTGACGCTGATTTCGTCGCTGTACATCCTGATGGGCACGCACTACATCCTGGGGATGGACGTGCAGACCTTCTCGCTGCTGGGCGCGACCACCTGGATCATGTTCCGGCAGATCATCTTCAGGAGCAGCACGGCGTACGTGTCGGCCCGCGGCCTGTTGAATTTCCAGGGCGTTTCGCCCTTGATGTGCGCACTGGTGCAGGCGCTGCTGTACGTGTCGGTGTACCTGGTGGTGTTCGTGGTGCTGATCGGCGCCGGCCATGCGCTGGACCTTATCACGCTGCCCAAGAGCTGGCCGGGCTTCATGCTGTACGTGGTGCTGATGGCGTGCTGCGCCGCCGCGATGGGCCTGCTGTTCGGCGCGATCGCGACCTTCTGGCACTTCTTCCTGCGGCTGGCGCCGGTGATCGAGCGCTTCCTGCAGATATTCTCCGGCGTCTTTTTCGTCTCGGAGCAGCTGCCGGAGCAATTGCGGCCCTGGATGCTGTGGCTGCCGTTCTCGCATGGCATGCAGCTGTTGCGATCGGCCTATTTCGACGCCTACACGTCGCAGGACGCGAGCCTGGGATATTTCCTGACCAGCCTGGTTTTCCTGATGGTGGTCGCCCTGGCGGCCGAGCGGCTGGCCCGTCCCAATATCCAGCCCATGTGAGGAACGACGATGATTCATCTCAATGGCGTGACGGATGAACCCCTGGCCTTCGGCAGCCGGCAGGCGCTGCTGGCCGGGGCCCATCTCGACATTCCCGTCGGCCGCTACGCCTTGCTTTCGCCCGCGCCGGAGCTGCATCGCCAGATCATCGACCTGTTGTGCGGCCTGCGTCCGCCGCGCCAGGGCTTCGTGCGGCACGAGGGCAACGTGTCCTGGGCCATCGGCCGGCAGGGCTTCATCCGTGGCAAGGCCAACGGCCTGAGCATGATCGAGCTGGTGAGCCAGATGTACGAGATCGATGCCGATGCGACGTACGAACTGGTGGCCGACCTGATCAGCGATCCCAGGAGCCTGAGCCGGCCGATGGAACATTGGCCGCTGTATGCGAGGCAGGAGTTTTCGTTCGCGCTGGCGCTGGCGCCGGCGTTCGACATCTACGTGATCGAAGGGGCGATTCCCTTCGAACCCTGCCGTTTCACCCGTCTCTGGCTGGCGCTGTTCGAAGAACGCCTGGTCGGCAGGACGCTCATTCTTTCCAGTTACCGCCAGAATCAATTGGCGGACTATTGCCTGAAGGGCCTGATTTATGAACGAAGCGCACTCCGCATCGAAGACGACCTCGACCAGTGCATCAGTAAGTTCCCCCCGCGACGATCACGCAGCGAATCCGGAACAGGCGACGACGTCTTCGGCGGCTTCGACGAGGGCCAGCTCGGCTTCTGAGAGCGGTTCCGAGATCGAGCGCCGGCGCCGCGAGCGGCAGGCCGCGCTGGACGAACGTCGCCGGCGCCGCTGGGTCAATGCCTTCATCGTCGTCGCCCCGGTCGCCCTGGCGCTGGTCTACGTGCTGTTCGTGGCCACGCCGCGCTACGAAGCGGAATCGCGCTTCTTCGTGCAATCGGGCTCGGGCCAGCAGGGCGGCGGCGCAATGGCGGCCAGCCTGCTCACCACGGGGAATTCGGGCGGCATGCTCGGCGGTTTCGTCGACGGCTGGGCCGTCAGCGATTTCCTGCGGTCGCGCGACAGCATGCGGCAGCTGGACAAGAAGGTCGGGTTGCGGCAGTACCTGCGCAACGCCGGCCTGGACCCGGCCAACCACCTGTCCGAGGATTCGAGCGAGGACGATCTGTATCGCGCCTACCGGGCCTCGGTCCAGGTTTCCTTCAATGCGCTGGAGCAGATCGACGTGCTGCGGGTGCGCGCGTATTCGCCCGAAGACGCCGAAATGCTATCGAAGGCCTTGATCGGCCTGGCGGAGGACTTCGTCAGCTCCATGAACGAAAAGGGCGTGGCGGACAAGCTGAAGGTCAGCGAGGAATCGGTCCGGCAGGCCGAGCAGAAGGCGCTGGCCGCGCGCGAAGCCCTGACCTCGTGGCGAACCACGCACGGCAATATCGACCCGACCGCCACGGTGGCCATGCTGCTGAACCTGTCCAGCCAGCTCGAAGCGGAACTGAGCAGCGCCCAGATCAACCTGGACAAGATCCGCGCGCTGGGCAACAAGGACCACTTCATGCTCAAGCCCGCGGAAACGCAGGTCGTGGCCCTGAAGAAACGGCTCGCCAGCGTGCGCCAGCGCCTGAGCGGCGAAGGCAACACGGAAGCGAAACAACTGAAATCCTACGAGGCGCTGCGCAACACCCAGGCCTTTGCGGATTCGAACCTGACGCTGGCGCAGCAGTCGTACCAGCAGGCCGTGACCGACGCCCTGCGCCTGCAGCGTTACCTGTCCATCATCGCGCAGCCGGTCTCCACGGACCGGCCCAGCAGTCCGCGCACCGGCGTGCTGCTGTTGCAGGCGCTGGCGCTGGGCTTCGTGCTCATGTTCGTCCTGCGCGCGGCGATGGCCTTGCTTAGAGGATTGCGCCATGGTTGATACGACGATAGAACGCCCCGGCACCGCCGCGGCACCGGCATCGGCGGCGCCCGCCGCCGTCGCAAACACCGCCGCCAGCGATGCCACCAGCCGCCTGCGCGCGGTCATCAAGCGGATCCTGGAGGCGGACGACCCCTTGCAGGCCATGGCCGAGCTCGGGCCGGCGCTGGCGCGGGTGGAAGAGGGCTGGCGCGATGCGCGCCGCCTGCTGGTGTCGCCGTTCGTGCGGGTGGGGCGACTGGAACCGGCGATCGCCGCGCTGGAACGGCTGGTCCAGGCCTATCCGGCGCGCACCGACGACCGCCGCCTGCTCGCCAGCCTGCTGGGCCGCACCGAGCAGTGGGAACGCGCCATCGCCCAGGCGGACGCCGCCGCCGCCATCGCGCCGGATTCCTCGGCGCTGCAGGCCGCGCGGATTCAACTGCGGGTGCAGGCCGGGCATATCGCGCAGGCGGCCGACGTCGCGCGCCAGACCGCCGCCCTGGCGGCGGCCGCGCCGGGCGACGCGCATTGGTGGATGCTGGCGTTTTCGCGCAACGGCGACGCGGTCGAGGCGGCCGGCATTGCCATGGCCTTGCAGGCCGATGACCTGCCGAATGCGCGCGTGGCGACGGTGGCGGTGCGCGCGCTGCTCGACGACGACCGGGTCGAGGCGGCGATCCTGCTGGGCAATGCGGCGCTGGACGCGGGGCACGATGCCCCGGCGTTGCGCGCATCGCTGGGGCTGGCGCACCTGCGGCGCGCCACGGACGACGACCGCAAAGTGCATGCGCTGGCGCACTTCGAGGCGGGCCTGGAAGCGGCCCCGACCGACGTGCGGCTGTTGACGCTGCACGGAGAAACCCTGCTGCGCGCGGGCCGCTACAAGGACGCCGTGGCGCCGCTGCGCCAGGCCATGGAACTGGCCCCCGAACTGGAGCAGACACGCGCCCTGTATGCGCGCGCGCTGCGCTACACGCTGCAGTACGGGGAGGCCGCCGATCAACTGCTGCACCTGGTCGAAAAATCGCCCGACAAACAACTCTGGCAGCGCGCCGCCATCGGCGCGCTCTCGCAAGCGGGACGCAAGCAGGAAGCCGAAGCCTTGTTCGAGCGCTATGTCGGGCAACGCGGCCAGGCGCTGCCGCCAACGTTCCAGCAGGCGCTGGAACAACTGGAGCAGAAGCTGGATACCGCGCCCATACCGCAGGCGCGACTGGACTGGGCCTGGTCGCTGCGTGGCGATGCCGGGGCTGATCGCGCGCAATGGGAGCGGCGGGCGCGCTGGGGCCACCTGGTGGATCACCTGCTGTTCGATTGGCTCGAATGCCGCGAAGACAGCGTCGAGGAAGCCATGCAAATGCTGGGCGAACTGGACACCGGCGAACGTTTCTTCGCGCCGCTGCTGGCGGCCGGCCGGGGCGTGGTGGTGGCCACGGCGCACGTCGGCCCCATGTATGCCGGGCTGATGGCGCTGGAACTGCTGGGCATTCCTTCCCGCTGGCTGGCCACCGCGCCCAGCATCGCCCAGAGCAGCTATGCCGCCGCCCTGATCTCCACCGCCGACCAGACCGAGGCGCAGGTCGCCAAGGCCTGCATGCGCGCGCTGGCGGCGGGCAATGTGCTGTGCCTGGCGGTGGACGGCGCGGCCAACCCGGCGGCGCCCCGCACCCAGTTCGAAGGGCAGGCGGTGACCTATTCCAGTTTCGCCGCCCACCTGGCGCACCGCCAGGGCGTGCCATCGGTGTTCTACACCCCGCGCTGGGAGAACGGCCGCGTCGCCTATACGCTGGAGATGCTGCCCGCGGTGGAACCCGGCGAGGACGCCGATGCGTACGCGCAGCGCTGGCAAGAGGCGTATTTCAAACACCTGAGGGCGCATGTGGCCGGTCCGCCGGAAAACCTGCGCCTGAGCGGCGGCATCTGGCGCCACGTGCAGCCCGCGGATCGATCCGCGCGGCCCGCCGGCGCAGTGTTGGGGAGCGAGTTTCGATGAATCCGCGAACGAATTCGAGAGAGAGTATGAGAAGCAGGGCGCCGCAATGGGCCAGGCGCTGGTCCAAGCGGCTGCCGCGCGCGCTGGCCTGGCTGCCGGCGCTGGCCATGCTATACGGCGGCGCGGCGGCCGCCAACGAGTCCTGCGCCAGTCCGGACGAGCGTTGTCCATTCGTGTCCGCGCTGCTGCAGCAGCGAGAGGGCTACGGCGCCCGCGCCACGGGCGGCCTGGGCGGCCGGTTCATCGAGGTCACGTCCGACCAGGACGCCGGACCGGGCACGCTGCGCGCCGCGTTGGCGCAGGCCAAGAAGGGACCCACCTGGATCCGCTTCGCCTCCGACATGACCATCGTGCTGAAATCGCAACTGCGCGTGCCGTCGAACACGACCATCGATGGCCGCGGCAGGCATGTGGCCCTGATCGACGACGGGCTGGGCGTGTATGGCAGCAGGAACGTGATCCTGACGCACCTGACCATCGATGGCCGCCTGAACCGCCTGACGCAGGCGGTGAACATCGCCAACGACAGCCGCGACGTCTGGGTGGACCACATGGACCTGTCACGCATGTCCGACCGGCTGCTCAACGTGAAGAACGGCTCGACCGACGTGACGATTTCCTGGACCAAGTTCCACAACTCGAACAAGGTCATGCTGCTGAACAACATCACCTCGAAGGACCTGTTCGCGAACTACGAACGTGATTCCATCGCGCGCGTGACGCTGCACCACAATTACTTCTTCAACACGGTGCAGCGCAATCCCAGGGGCCAGTTCGGCACCTTCCACCTGTTCAACAATCTGCTGGAGAACTGGGATTTCTATGGCATGAGTTTCAGTCTGGAGGCCAAGGCGCTGGTCGAAGGCAATATCTTCAACAACGATTCGAAGCGCCAATGCGTGGAACCGGAATTCTTCCCCACGGTGGAAGGCGTCAAGGTGAATTACTGCCGCTACATTCCCATGGCCGCCAAGCGCAGCGCGCTGGACAACGGCGCCTCCGACGAGGGCGCCTACCAGCAATTGAAGGCCGTGCACGGCTATACGCGCGACTTCAAGGCATTCCTGCGCCTGAAAGACAACCTCTACCTGGGGGACGCCAAGCCGGTGCTGCAGGACTATCGCCCGGAAGCCGCGCCGACGCCGCCCTATTGCTATGGGTATGAGAAGCCCTCGGCGGAGCTGGCGGAGCGGATCCGCAAGCACGCGGGGAACACCAGCGGCGATACCCCGCTGCCCGCAACACGGGTCGGGACGAACTGCGCAGGGTGACGGGCGGCGATGGGTTTCCCGCCTGCCGCGGCCGACGCGCGCGTGGCGGGCAAGAGAGCCGGCGGCCTCAGGCCTGGTGCGACAGGGGACGCTCGGGAATCGGCGCGATGCGCTCGGGCGGCGGCGATACGCGCCACGAAGCGCGGCGGCGCAGCGCGCCGAACAGCTTGAGGCCTTGCGGCCAGTCTTCCAGGCCGCTGTCGGCGTTGATGTGGCCGGCGCCCGGGATCACCACCACGCGGCTGCCCCAGTGCTCGGCGAAGGCGCGGGCCCGTTCCAGCCGGCAATAGGGATCGTTGTCGCTGGCCACCACCACGCTCTGGAACGGCAGCGAGTGCCGCGGGATCGGCGCGAAGCCGCGCAGGCATTCCGGGGCGTCGGCGCGCTCGACGTCGGCCGGCGCCACCAGCAACGCGCCGGCGACCTTGGCGCGCAGCGGCACCGGCAGCGCCGCGCTGATCAGGCAGCCCAGGCTATGGGCGATCAGCAGCACCGGGCTGCGGGCCTGGTCGACCTGCGCCGCCAGCGTGGAAATCCATTCCGCGCTGACCGGGTTTTCCCAGTCGCGTTGCCGTACCCTGACCGCGTGCGGCAGCAGGGCCGCCCAGCGCGATTGCCAGTGTTCGGGTCCGGAGTCTTTCCATCCGGGGACGATGATCGGTTGGAGTCTCATGGCGGCCATGATGCCGCGCCGTCTTAGTAACGCAAACGAATAAATGCGCTTTTGCATATACGGCGGCGGGCATAAAGGAAATCGGCCGGGGAGAGGGGCGGCGCCGGGGCCGCCGATGCGGCACCGCAATATCGAAACCTCGCCCAAGTCGGGCCGGAACCCCCTGCAAATGCCGGTATTTTTCAGTGTATGCTTGCCGTGCTAATGCAACGTAACGGGGCGTGACCAACACATTTCCGGCTGTCCGCCCGTGCGAAAACCAACGATTACAAGCCATTAAAGGAGTCCACTCATGAAGCAAGCATTTCGTCTGACCCCGGTCATCGCGGCGCTGGGCGTCGCCGCGGGGTTGGCGTTCAGCGCCGGCGCGCAGGCGCAGACCATCAAGATCGGCGTGGTGGGCCCCACCACCGGCGCGGTCACCCAGTACGGCGACATGGTGCGTGAAGGCGTCGACACGGCGGTCGAGCGCATCAACGCCGCCGGCGGCATCAATGGCAAGAAGCTGGAAACCGTGGTCATCGACGACGGCTGCGAACCCAAGCAGGGTCCGGTCGCCGCCAACCGCGTGGTCAACAGCAAGATCGGCTTCGTCGTCGGCCACGTCTGCTCGGGCGCCACCATCGCCGCCGCCGACGTCTACAACAACGAAGGCGTGGTCATGGTCACGCCCTCGGCCACGTCGCCGGCCCTGACCGACGGCAAGAACTACGAGTTCATCTTCCGCACCATCGGCCGCGACGACCAGCAAGGCCCCGCCGCCGCCAAGTTCATCCTGGAAAAGCTCAAGCCCAAGAAGGCCGCCGTGCTGCACGACAAGCAGTCGTATGGCCAGGGCATCGCCACCGCGGTCAAGAACGACCTCGAAAAGGGCGGCGTGCCGGTCGCGATCTTCGAAGGCATCAACGCCGGCGACAGCGACTACTCGGCCGTCATCACCAAGCTCAAGAGCCAGGGCGTGGACTTCGTCTACTACGGCGGCTACCACCCCGAAATGGGCCTGCTGCTGCGCCAGGCGGCCGAGCAGGGCGTGAAGGCCAAGTGGATGGGGCCGGAAGGCACGGGCAACCCGGACATCAACGCCATTGCCGGCGACGCTGTCGAAGGCATGCTGCTGACGCTGCCGGCCGACTTCACCCAGAACGCCGCCAACGCGGAGATCGTCAAGGCCTTCGCCGCCAAGAAGCGCAATGCGGCCGGCGCGTTCCAGATGACGGCCTACACCGCCACCCAGGTCATCGCCGACGGCATCAAGGGCGCCGGCAGCGAAGACCCGACCAAGGTCGCCAAGTACCTGCACGCCAATTCGTTCGACACGCCGATCGGCAAGGTCAGCTGGAACAAGCAGGGCGACCTGACGAACTTCCAGTTCGACGTGTTCGTGTGGCACAAGGACGGCTCCAAGTCCGTCTACAAGTAAGCACCTGGCGTGCGCCGGGCGGCCTTGCCGCCCCGGACGCGCGCCGGGCGCCAGACCCTTCGGCCGGGCCGGAAGCAGCGTCTTCCCGCCCGGCTTTTGCGTGGGCGGCTGCCTTCGGGAACCGATCGGCCGGTCCCCCGGTCGAACGCCGCTTGCGCGGTTTTGCGTAGAATGCGGCCAAATCGAACTCTCTTTTCCTGTCCGGACACCCCATGACCAAGGCCTTGCTAGTCGAAGACGATCCGAAGCTGTCGCGCCTGATCGCGCAGTTCCTGGAGCAACACGGGTTCAATGTCGCCCAGGCCTACCGCGGCGACCACGCGGTGGAGGCTTTCCGCCGCCATGACCCGGCCATCACCATCCTCGACCTCATGCTGCCCGGCCGCGACGGCCTGCAGGTCTGCCGCGACCTGCGCGCGTTTTCGTCGGCGCCGATCCTGATGCTGACCGCGCGCGAGGACGACCTGGACCAGATCCTGGGCCTGGAGTCGGGCGCGGACGACTACGTCATCAAGCCGGTCGAGCCGCGCGTGCTGCTGGCCCGCATCCGCGCGCTGCTGCGGCGCCACAGCCAGCTGGAGGAACCGCCGGAGCGCCTGGAGTTCGGGCCGCTGGTCATCGACCGGCGCACCCGGGCGGTGGTGCACGGCGGGGTCGAGGTCGACCTGACCACCATGGAATTCGAAATGCTGTGGGCCCTGGCCAGCCAGGCCGGCCAGGTGCTCACGCGCGATGACCTGCTCAATGCGGTGCGCGGCATCGAGTTCAACGGCCTGGACCGCAGCGTCGACGTCTGCGTCAGCAAGCTGCGCCGCAAGCTGGACGACGACCCGCGCGATCCGGCGCGCATCAAGACCGTGTGGGGCAAGGGCTATCTGTTCTCGCCCAAGGCGCACGAGGACGGCGATGATTAAATTCGTCCTGCGGCTCTTCGTGGTGCTGGCGATCGGTTTCGTGATTTCCAACGAAGTCGTGGACCGCTCCGCCAACTACCTGTTCGAGCCGGTCAGCGACGCTTACACCCGCGAATCGGTGCGGGGGCAGATCCACAGCCTGGTGCAGGAACTGTCGAAGGTCGAGCCGGGCGCCCGCGCGGCCCACATCGAGCAACAACTGGCGCCGTACTACGGCCTGGGGCTGCGGGTGTTCAACGCCGCGGACTACAACGCCAGCGACAAGGAACGCCGCATCGCCGCCAAGGGCGACTTCTTCATCCGCGACAAGATGCAGACCTTCGTGGCCGCCATTCCGGGGCCGGGCAACCAATGGCTGGAGGTCAAGCTGCCGCCCGAGCCGTCATTCGGCCCGTGGGTGGTGGCCGCGGTGTATTCGGCGCTGGGCCTGCTGCTGTGCGCCTTCATGCTGGTGTGGGCGCTGCCGATCTGGCGCGACCTGGAAGCCCTCAAGACGGCGGCGTTGCGCATGGGGCAGGGCGATCTGCAGGCCCGGGCCCGCCTGTCGCGACATTCCAGCATCGGCAACCTGGGCGACACCTTCAACCAGATGTCCGAGCGCATCGGCGCGCTGATCAACAACCAGCGCGAACTGACCAACGCGGTCTCGCACGAGCTGCGCACGCCGATCGCGCGCCTGTCGTTCGAACTGGACATGATCGGCCGGGCGGAAGAGCCGCTCGAGCGCAAGCGCCTGATCGACGACATGAAAAGCGACGTCGCCGAACTGGACAGCATGGCTTCCGAACTGCTGATGTACGCCCGCCTGGAGCACAAGGGCGACGGCGTCACCCTGCAGCCGCAGGACGCCCGCAGCTGGCTCGATTCGGTTGTGCAGCACGCCGCGTTCCAGGCCGAGCAGTCCGGCGTGCGTTGCGAAGTGGTGCTGTGCCAGGTGCGCGAGGTGCACCTGCATCAGCGCTACATGACACGGGCGTTGCTGAACCTGCTGCAGAACGCCATCCGCTATGCCAGCGGCCGGGTGCAGGTCAGCCTGGTGTCGCCGGCCCCGCGCGAGTATGTGCTGATGGTCGACGACGACGGCCCCGGCATTCCGGCCGCGGATCGCAAGCGGATCTTCGAACCGTTCATCCGCCTGGACGAAAGCCGCGACCGCGGCACCGGCGGCACCGGCCTGGGGCTGGCCATCGTCAGCCGGGTGGCGCGCTGGCACAACGGCAGCGCCGAGGCGGCCGATAGCCCGCTCGGCGGGGCCCGTTTCATCGTGAGCTGGAAGGCGGCCTGAGCGGCCCCGCGGGGCATCCGGCACGCCTTTAACAAACTTCACAATCTGCCCCGGCATTCTTCACAAACTCCATACAAAGCGGGAAAGATCGGCGCGGCATCCCTGACTAGCATGACGGCAGTTCTCCAAAGAGGGGCGTCCGCTCGTCATGTTCACGCTTACCCGCCTGGCCGCCGTTGCCATGCTCCTGATCGTCGCGGGCGGTTGCCAGGGCGTCGCCCCGGCCGCGCCGCCCGCCATTGCCAAGGGCGACTATCCGGCGGTGGTGGCGTACCTGAAGCAGCGCATCGCCTACGACATGGATGCGCAGCGGGTGCCGGGCCTGTCGATCGCGATCGTCGATGACCAGCGCACGGTCTGGAGCGGCGGCTTCGGCTACGCCGATGCGGCGCGCCACCGCAATGCCACCGGCGACACGCTGTACCGCGTAGGCGCCATTTCCAAGATCGTCACCGCCGCCGGCGTGCTGCGTGCCGCCGACGACGGCCGCCTGTCGCTCGACGTGCCCGCGGCCCAGGCGCTGCCGCACTGGGAAGCCGAGCCGCGGCGGGTCGCCATGCACTGGATGGGCACCTATCCGTTCACCGCGCGCCGCCTGCTGGCGCTGCGGCCCGATACGCTGGAAGACACCATGGGCCGGGCCCGCGCCGACATGGGCTACGCCTTGCTCGGCGACATGGTCGCGCACGTGGCCGACGAGCCGTTCGACGCCTACGTGCGGCGCACGCTGCTGCGGCCGTTGAACATCTCCCGCGCCGGTTTCCGGCTTGCGGTCGAAGGCGACGAGGTGCGCGAATTGCGCGCCGCCGGCTACCGCCGCGGCATGCCGTGGACCGAGCAACCGCAGTCCAACGAGGCTGCCGAAGGCCTGTGGGCCAGCTCGGCCGAGATGGCGCGGTTCTCCAGCATGCTGTTCGCCGGCGGCACCTACCAGGGCCGCCGCATCCTCAAGGACGAATCCGCGCTGGCCCTGCTGAACCTGGAGACCGTGGCCAGCGGCATGGAACTGGAATGCCGCCTGGCGCTGTCGTGGCTGGCGGCGCCGTGCGACCGCGACTACATCGCCGGCGACGCCCTGCGCCAACACAGCGGCGCGACCGAAGCCTTCCATGCGCGCTGGGTGCTGGCGCCGCGTGAAAAGCTGGCGGTGCTGGTGATGAGCAACGCCGATAGCGCCGAGCCGCTGGTGACCTCGGTCTCCAGCCTGGCGATGAACCTGATGCGCCAGGCCAAGGGCGTGGCGCAAGAGTAGGTCCGCGCCGCGATGGCCGCGGCGCGCGTTCGATTTCCCCACAACCTCGTTTCCCGGATGTATTTATGAAGCGATATTCCTCTATGTCCCTGATGCAGCGCCGCGCCGGCGCGGCGTGTCTGCTGGCGAGCCTGCCAGCGTGGTCGTTCGCCGCGGGCGGCCAGCAGGTCGCCGACAACTCGGTCTATGGTTCGCGCGGCGCCAGTTCGCGCGGCATCGAGGTGTCGACTGGAACCGAAAAGCCGGCCGATGAATGGAAGTTCTACGGCACGCTGGGCGTCGGCTACGCGCCACGCTACAGCGGCAGCGACGAAAGCTCGGCGCTGCCCATCGTCGGCCTGGGCATCCGCAGCCCGGGCGGCTTTTTCCTGAATACCGAGCGTGGGCTGGGCTGGGAGACCCAGGCGCTGGACAGCACCTTCCGCTTCTACCTGGGCGCCAGCGCCTCGCGCAAGGACCGCAAGAAGGGCTTCGAAGGCTCCAACAAGCTGCGCGGCATGGGCGAGATCAAGAGCCGCGCGCAGATCGGCATGGACGCCGAGACCACGCTGGGTCCGGTGACCCTGTCGGCCACGGTGGCGCACGCCTTCAAGAAAAGCAGTGAACACAGCGACGTGGGCAGTGGCTACACCCTGTTCGACCTGGGCGCCAGCACCACCGTGTACGAGGGTTCCGCGGGCGCGATCTCGCTGTCGCTGAACGGCACCTTCGGCGACGGCAACTACATGCGCACCTGGTACGGCGTGAGTGACAGGCAGTCGGCCAATTCGGGCTATCGCCGCTACAACCCCAAGGGCGGGCTGGAAAGCGTGGGCCTGGGCGCGAGCTGGGTGCTGCCGCTGAGCAAGGAGTGGTCGTGGACCGTGGCCGCCGAGGCGCGCCGCCTGTATGGCGATGCGGCCGACAGCCCCATCGTCAAGGAGCGCAACCAGTACTCGATCGGCACCATGGTGACGTACACGTATTGAGCTTGTCCCTTCCCGGACGGGTAGGGGTGACGGCGGGGCCGGCCGGGCGGATTGCCGCCGGCCCCGCGCATGGAGGAGACTTACAGGCCCTGCACGCGGCGGCCGGTGTCGGCCTCGAACCAATGCAGCGGATGGCGGCCGTCGGGGCCGACGTTGACGCGGTCGCCGACCTTGGCCGAGGACTCGGACAACTGGCGCGTCGTGCAGCGCACCACCAGCGTCGACTTGCCGCAGCGGCAGTGGACCAACTGTTCGGAGCCCAGCGTTTCGACCATCTCGACTTCGGCCGGCACGCCCTGCGTGTTCAGCAGCATGTGCTCGGGGCGCATGCCCATGATCACCTTGCGGCCACGCACCTGCGACGGCACCTGCAGCGGCGAGATTTCCAGCGCCAGGCCGTCGACGGTCTGCACCGTGCCGTCGCCCGCGACGTTGACTTCCATCAGGTTCATCGGCGGCGAGCCGATGAAGCCGGCGACGAAGGTCGAGGCGGGTTTTTCGAACACTTCCATCGGCGTGCCGATCTGCTCGGGCACGCCTTGGTACATGACGATCATGCGGTGCGCCAGCGTCATGGCCTCGACCTGGTCGTGCGTCACGTACAGGCTGGTGGTGCCCAGGCGGCGGTGCAGCTTCATGATTTCCAGGCGCATCGCCACGCGCAGCTTGGCATCCAGGTTCGACAGCGGTTCGTCGAACAGGAACACCTTGGGTTCGCGCACGATGGCGCGGCCCATGGCCACGCGCTGGCGCTGGCCGCCCGACAGGGCGCGCGGGCGGCGGTCCAGCAGGTGGGTCAGCTCCAGGATCTGCGCGGCGACGTCGACGCGCTTCTTGATCTCGTCCTTGGAGAACTTGCGGATCTTCAGGCCGTACGCCATGTTCTCGAACACGGTCATGTGCGGATAGAGCGCGTAGTTCTGGAACACCATCGCGATGTCGCGTTCGGCCGGCTCGAGGTTGTTGACGACCTTGTCGTCGATCACGATCTCGCCGCTGGTCACGGTTTCCAGGCCCGCGACCATGCGCATCAGCGTGGACTTGCCGCAGCCCGAGGGGCCGACGATGACGATGAATTCACCGTCCTTCACATCCATGTCGATGCCATGGATGACCGGCACGTTGCCGGCGTAGGTTTTCTTTACGTTGCGAAAGCTGAGAGTAGCCATGAGTTATTCGTATCGGAGTCGTTGTCGTGGGGGCAGCAGGCCGAAGGCGCGGCGTGGGGGCCTCATTTTTCAGTGTCGACCAGCCCCTTGACGAACCATTTCTGCATCAGGATGACGACCAGCGCCGGCGGGATCATCGCCAGCATGGCGGTGGCCATGGTGATGTTCCATTCGGTCACGCTGTCGCCGCCGCTGATCATCCGCTTGATGCCGATGACGACGGGGTACATGTCTTCCTGCGTGGTCACCAGCAGCGGCCACAGGTATTGGTTCCAGCCGTAGATGAACTGGATCACGAACAGCGCGGCGATGCTGGTCTTGGACAGCGGCAGCAGCACGTCGCGGAAGAAGCGCACCGGGCCGGCGCCGTCGATGCGGGCGGCCTCGATCAGCTCGTCCGGCACCGTCAGGAAGAACTGGCGGAACAGGAACGTGGCCGTGGCCGAGGCGATCAGCGGCAGCGTCAGGCCGGCGTAGCTGTTGAGCAGGCCCAGGTCGGCCACCACCTTGTAGGTGGGCGCGATACGCACTTCGACCGGCAGCATCAGCGTGACGAAGATCATCCAGAAAAAGAACATGCGGCCGGGGAAGCGGAAATACACCACCGCGAAGGCCGACAGCAGCGAGATCGCGATCTTGCCGATGGAAATCGCCAGCGCCATGATCAGGCTGACGTACATCATGCGGCCCACCGGCGCGCCGGACGAGCCGCCGGACGAGCCGCCAAAGAGCGCCTGCATGTAGTTGTCGACGAAGTGCGGACCGGGGATCAGCGACATCGGCGCGGAAGCCACTTCCTGCGCGGTCTGGGTCGACGCGACGAAAGTGACGTAGAGCGGAAAGGCCACCATGGCCACCCCGCACAGCAGGATGACGTGGGCCAGAATATCCAGCCAGGGACGGCGTTCAACCATTGTTATCTGCCTCGAGAATCAATACTGCACTTTGCGGTCGACGTAGCGGAACTGCACGACCGTCAGGGCAATCACAATGAACATCAGCACCACCGACTGGGCCGCGGACGAGCCGAGGTCCAGGCCGCGGAAGCCATCGCTGTACACCTTGTAGACCAGGATCGAGGTCGACGTGCCCGGACCGCCCTGCGTGGTGGTGTCCACCACCGCGAAGGTGTCGAAGAAGGCATAGATGATGTTGACCACCAGCAGGAAGAAGGTGGTGGGCGAGAGCAGCGGGAACACGATGCTCCAGAAGCGGCGCGACGGGCTGGCGCCGTCGATGGCGGCGGCTTCGATGAGCGAGCGCGGGATCGATTGCAGGCCGGCCAGGAAGAACAGGAAGTTGTACGAGACCTGCTTCCAGACGGCGGCAATCAGCACCAGGATCATGGCCTGGTTGCCGTCCAGGCGCGGGTTCCAGTCGACGCCTGCCTGGCGCAGGGCCACGGCCAGGATGCCGACCGAGGGCGAGAACAGGAACAGCCACAGCACGCCGACCACGGCGGGCGCGACGGCGTAGGGCCAGATCAGCAGGGTCTTGTAGAGCCCGGCGCCGCGGATCACGCGGTCGGCCATGACGGCCAGCAGCAGCGACACGCCCAGGCCGACCACCGCGACCAGGATCGAGAACACCGCCGTGACACGGAAGGAATCGAGGTAGGCCTGCTGCGAGAACAGTTCCATGAAGTTGTCGAGGCCGACGAACTCGGAGGACAGGCCGAACGCATCTTCCAGCCGCATCGACTGCCACATGGCCTGGCCGGCGGGAAGGAAGAAGAAGACCACGGTAATGACGATCTGCGGCAGGAGCAGCAGATAGGGCAGGGTCTTATGCCCGAAGACGACACGTTTTTCCATAGGGGGAACCCAAGGTACGAAAAGCGGCGGTTGGATTAACCGCCGCCTGGTGAAACAGCCGCCGGGGTGGGCCGGCCGGCCTGCGGCGCGGGGATGCGCCGGTACTCATAAAACACGATAGGCTTAAAGCCCTAAAAAAACCAGGGCTTTAAGCCTTGTTCGCCAGGGGCAAGTCCTTGTTGCACAACGGGAATCGTGCATCGCGGGACTTGCCGGCAAGCCACGGAACGGGCGTTACTTTACACTCTTCTCGAACTTTTCCAGCAGTTCGTTGCCGCGCTTGACGATGTTCTCGGCGCCGTCCTTGGCCGAGACCTTGCCCGACACGATACGTTCGATTTCAGCGTCCTCGATTTCACGGATCTGCGGCAGGAAGCCCAGGCGCAGGCCGCGCGATTGCGCGGTGGTTTCGACGTTCAGCTGCTTGACGCCGACTTCGGTGCCCGGGTTCTTGTCGTAGAAGCCTTCCTTCTTGGTCAGCTCGTAGGCGGCCTTGGTGACGGGCACGTAGCCGGTCTGCTGGTGCCAACGGGCGGCGATTTCCGGGCTGGCCAGGAACTTGAAGAACGCGGTCACGCCCTTGTAGGTTTCCGGCTTCTTGTTGGCGAAGACCCACAGCGAAGCGCCGCCGATGATGGTGTTCTGCGGCGCGCCCTGCACGTCGCCGTAGTAGGGCAGGGTCGAGGTGCCGAACTCGAACTTGGCGTTCTTGGCGATGTTGGCGCGCAGGCCCGACGAACCGGTGATCATGGCGCACTTGCCGCTGATGAACAGCGAGTTCGGCTCGTCGCCGCGACCGCCGTACATGAAGATGCCTTCCTTGCCCAGCTTGGCCAGGTTTTCCAGGTGGCGCACGTGCAGCGGGGTGTTGATGGCGATGCGGGCGTCCAGGCCGCCGAAACCGTTATCCTTGGTGGCGTACGGCACGTTGTGCCAGGCCGAGAACGTTTCCAGCTGGACCCACGACGGCCACGAGGTGGTGTAGCCGCATTCCTGGCCGGCGGCCTTCAGCTTCTGGCCGGCGGCGGCCAGTTCTTCCCAGGTCTTGGGCGGCTTGTCGGCGTCCAGGCCGGCCTTCTTGAAGGCGTCCTTGTTGTAGTAGAACACCACGGTCGAGCTGTTGAAGGGCATCGACACCAGCTTGCCGTCGGCCGACGAGTAGTAGCCGGCCACGGCGCCGATGAATTCCTTCGGGTCGATCGGGTTGCCGGCTTCTTCCGACATCTGCTGCACCGGCTTGATGGCGCCCTTGGCGTACATCATGGTGGCGGTGCCGACTTCGAACACCTGGAGGATGTCCGGGGCGTTGCCGGCGCGGAACGCGGCGATGCCGGCGTTCATCGATTCGCCGTAGTTGCCCTTGTAGACGGCCTTGACCTGGTAGTCGGGGTTCTTCTTGTTGAACTCGTCGACCAGACCGTTGACGCGGTCGCCCAGCGCGCCTTCCATCGAGTGCCAGAACGTGATTTCGGTGGCCGCGTGCGCGGAGGCGCCGGCAAAGGCCGCCATCACGGCGGCGAAGGTAAGGGCAATTCGGTGGGATCGCATGAGAGGTTTCCTCCAGTTGGTCGTGTCGCGACCGGGGTTGTCCCGGCGCGGAAAACACGTCACCTTATGAATTGTTTGTGACAAAACCGTGACTTTCACATCACTTAAAACGCCTGTCAAATTGCGCGTTTCAGGCGCGAACGAACATTTTCTTTTTTTTCCCGCCGGGACGGCCCGGTTTACAATCGCATCCTATGAAAAACGAACTTTCGATTGCGTTCATCGGCGGCGGCAATATGGCCGCCGCGCTGGCCTCGGGTCTTGCGGGCAAAGTATGCCCCGCCGGCAGCATTCATGTCATTGACATTAACCAGGATTCGCACGCTGCCTGGCAGGCTCGCGGCATGACCACCGCGACCGCCCCGGACGAGGCCCTGGCGCGCTGCCGCGTATGGGTGTTCGCGGTCAAGCCACAGAACATGAAAGACGTTGTGGCTTCCACGCGTCAGTGGTTGCGCGACGACACTTTGGTGATAAGCGTGGCGGCCGGGATACGCGCCGACACCCTGGCGGGCTGGCTGGGCACGCCCGAGGCGCCGTGGCGCCGCCTGGTGCGCTGCATGCCCAACACGCCGGCGCTGGTGGGCGCCGGCATCACCGGCCTGGCGGCGCTGGATGGCGTGGGGCAGGCCGACCGCGACCTGGCCGCCACCATGCTGGCCAGCGTCGGCGAGGTGGTGTGGGTGGCCGATGACGCGGCGCTCGACGCCGTGACGGCGCTGTCGGGCAGCGGCCCGGCCTATGTCTTCCTGTTCCTGGAAGCCTTGATCGCCGGCGGCCAGAAGGTCGGCCTGACGGCCGAGCAGGCGCGCCAGCTGGCGCTGGGCACCTTCGCGGGCGCCACCAGGCTGGCGGCGGAATCCTCCGAACCGCCCTCGGTGCTGCGCGAGCGCGTCACCTCCAAGGGCGGCACCACCGCCGCGGCGCTGGCCGCGTTCAATGCCGCCGGCTTCGCTGGCATCGTCGAGGACGCCATGGCCGCGGCCGCGCGGCGTTCGCGCGAGCTGGCCGAGGAGTTCGGCAAGTGAGCCACGCCGTTGCGCGCTTTGCCCCCATGAGCCGGGCGCAGTTCGGCATCGCCGTGCTGTGCATGCTGGTGGTGGTGGTGGGATCGAACATCCTGGTGCAGGTGCCGCTGAACGACTGGCTGACCTGGGGCGGCCTGTCGTATCCGGTGGCGTTCCTGGTGACCGACGTGCTCAATCGCCGTTTCGGCCCCGCGGCCGCGCGCCGCGTGGTGTGGTTCGGTTTCGCCGCGGCATTGGCGGTGTCGGTGTGGGTGGCGTCGCCGCGCATCGCGCTGGCCTCGGGGCTGGCCTATATCTGCGCGCAACTGGTCGACATCCAGGTGTTCGATCGCCTGCGCGACCAGCGCTGGTGGCGCGCGCCGCTGGTTTCCGGCGTGCTGGGCGCGATCCTCGACACCGCGGTGTTCTTCAGCGTGGCCTTCGCCGCCAGCGGCGCGCCGTGGGTCACCTGGATGATGGGCGACCTGGCGATCAAGCTGGCGGTCAATATCAGCATGCTGGCGCCGTTCCGCGCGCTGATGTGGAACCTGGCCAAGCCGGCCAGCGTGTGATTGTCGAAAATCAGTCGGTATTAATTAACGGGATAATCATTATCCGTAAGACTCGCGTAAGTACTGTATGAAAATGCGCGGTCAAACGGCGTATTAATGATTATTCATATAAATCACCTGCCATCGATTCGCGCGCCGCGCCATGGGCAATCCAAGGCGCGGCGCGGATTTCCCCTGCGATTTCACGCACTTGTCGTACTAATCCGTCACGATTAAAGGTTTCTCCAGAAATATTGGGGATTACACGCAGTGACAGTATGTCTGCTTGCTTCCAGAATACCGCCCACACCGTGTTTTTGCCCAAGAAGCCGGCGACGGGCGATGCGGGTTTAGGGGTATCCACCCGATAAACCGGATCGAACAGAGCCGCTCAAAACCTCGCTGGAGAACTCCGCATGAAGTTTCTGCATCGCCTTACCCCGGTAGCTATGGCATTCGGGGCGCTTGCCCTGGCAGGTTCCGTGCACGCCGCCGATACGATCAAGATCGGCATCCCGCAGCCCATGACGGGCCCCAACACCCAGTACGGCGACCAGATCCAGGCTGGCGCGCTGACTGCCATCGAGACCATCAACGCCAAGGGCGGCGTGAAGGGCAAGAAGCTCGAACCGATCCTCATCGACGACGGTTGCGAACCGAAGCAGGCCGTGCCGGCCGCCAACCGCGTGGTCAATTCCGGCGCCAAGTTCGCCGTGGCCCATGCGTGCTCGGGCGTGACCGTGGCCGCCGTCAACGTCTACGAACAGGAAGGCATCGTCGGCATCACCCCGGGCGCCACCTCGCCCCTGGTCACCGACACCATCAAGCCGCACTTCTTCTTCCGCACCATCGGCCGCGACGACCAGCAGGGTCCGTACGCCGCGCGCTACATCGCCAACACCCTCAAGCCCAAGAAGGTCGCCGTGCTGCACGACAAGCAGACCTACGGCTCGGGCGTGGCCACCCAGGTCAAGGACACCCTGGCCAAGGAAGGCGTGAACGTGGCGCTGTTCGAAGGCATCAACGTCGGCGACAGCGATTACTCGGCCATCATCACCAAGCTCAAGTCGGCCGGCGTCGACCTGGTCTATTTCGGCGGCTACCACCCCGAACTGGGCCTGCTGCTGCGCCAGTCGCGTGAACAGGGCCTGAAGGTCCAGTTCATGGGTCCGGAAGGCACCGCCAACCAGGACCTGGTGGCGATCGCCGGCCCGGCCATCGACGGCCTGCTGGTCACGCTGCCCGCCGACTTCACCAAGCTGCCGGCCAACGAAAGCATCGTCAAGGCTTTCAAGGATGCCAAGCGCGATCCGGACGGCGCCTTCCAGATGCCGGCCTACGCCGCGGTCCAGATCCTGGCCGACAGCATCACCGCGGTGGGCGAGGACCCCGCCAAGGTGGCCGACTACATGCACAAGACCACCTTCAACACCGGTATCGGCAAGGTCGAGTACGACGCCAAGGGCGACCTGAAGAACTTCGAGTTCGCCGTCTACAAGTGGGACAAGAACGGCAAGAAGACCCAGCTGTAAACTCCCGCGATTCCGCCGGCGTGGTGCCGGCGCGAGGGCCTGTCGTCGTCGTTGTGCCGTAATCCGCGTAGCGATGCGCCAAAAGCGCTGTGCGGCCGGCAGGCGGTGATCACAGGCCCTTAAAATACGCCCAGGTTTCCGGCTCCGGGTCTCTCTACCGGAGCCGGAACTATTTGGAGCAAGAGAAATAATGTCCGACCTCATACCCCAACTTACCCAGCAATTCTTCAACGGATTGTCTCTGGGCGCGATCTACGCGTTGATTGCCATCGGCTACACAATGGTCTACGGCATCATCGGTATGATCAACTTCGCTCACGGCGAAATCTACATGATCGGCGCCTATGTCGGCCTGGTCACCCTGACGGCCATCGGCACCAATAGCGGCCTGCCGGTACCGTTCATCATCGCCGCGATGCTGCTGGTGGCCATCGTCGTCACCGGCATCTACGGTTTCAGCGTCGAGCGGGTCGCGTACCGCCCGGTGCGGGGCAGCCCCCGCCTGGTGGCGCTGATCTCGGCCATCGGCATGTCGATCTTCCTGCAGAACTGGGTCGCCCTGGGCCAGGGCGCGCGCGACATGGCGGTGCCTTCGCTGGTGTCCGGCGCGGTGCAGTTCCACATGGGTTCCGACTTCGATGTGACGGTGCCGTATTCGCGCATCATGATCATCCTGGTGACCGTCGCCCTGATGGTCGGCCTGACGCTGTTCATCAAGTATTCCCGCATGGGCCGCGCCTCGCGCGCCTGCTCGCAGGACATGCACATGGCCAACCTGCTGGGCATCGACACCAACCGCGTGATCTCGTTCACCTTCGTGATGGGCGCGATCCTGGCGGCGGTGGGCGGCGTGCTGATCGCCATCACCATCGGCAAGCTCAATCCCTTCATCGGCTTCCTGGCCGGCATCAAGGCCTTCACGGCGGCGGTGCTGGGCGGCATCGGCAGCATTCCCGGCGCCATGCTGGGCGGCGTGCTGCTGGGCCTGGCCGAAACGTTCGCGGCAGCCTATATCTCGTCGCAGTACAAGGACATCGTGGCGTTCTCGCTGCTGGTCCTGATCCTGCTGTTCCGTCCCACCGGGCTGTTGGGCAAACCTGAGGTGGAAAAAGTCTGATGTCGAACAACAACCTGAAAAACGCCACCATGGCGGCGGTGCTGACCGCCGTCATCGTCACCCCCGTCTTCGGCCTGCAACTGATCCGCCAGGGCGCGCGCACCTCGATGGAGTCGCACTGGTCGCTGGTGGCCATCGCCGCGGCGGTCGTGTTCGTGTTCCAGCTGCTGCGGCCCTGGATCGCCAAGCCGTTCCAGAAGCTCAAGGTGGGCCTGCCGACGCTGCCGTCGGCCCCGGCCAAGAACAACAAGCTGCTGATGCTGCTGATCCTGGCGGTGGCCGTCACCTGGCCATTCTTCGCCGGCCGCAGCTCGGTCGACATCGCCACGCTGGTGCTGATCTACGTGATGCTGGGCCTGGGCCTGAACATCGTGGTCGGTTTCGCCGGGCTGCTGGACCTGGGCTTCGTCGGGTTCTATGCCGTGGGGGCCTACACCTATGCCTTGCTGTACCACTGGGGCGGCTGGAGCTTCTGGGAAGCGCTGCCGTTCTCGGGCGCCATGGCCGCCTTGTTCGGCTTCGTGCTGGGCTTTCCGGTGCTGCGCCTGCGCGGCGACTACCTGGCCATCGTGACGCTGGGCTTCGGTGAAATGATCCGCCTGCTGCTGATCAACCTGAACACGCTCACGGGCGGTCCGGACGGCATCTCGGGCATTCCCAAGCCGTCGGTGTTCGGCCTGGAAATGACGCGCCGGGCAAGCGAGGAGGGCGCGACCACGTTCCACGACTTCTTCGGCCTGACGTTCCAGAACCAGCACATGGTGATCTACCTGTACATGATGGCGCTGCTGCTGGCGCTGGTCACGCTGTTTGTCTCCACGCGCCTGATCCGCATGCCGGTCGGCCGCGCCTGGGAGGCGCTGCGCGAGGACGAGATCGCCTGCCGTTCGCTGGGCCTGAACCCGACCCGCATCAAGCTGTCGGCCTTCACGCTGGGCGCGACCTTCGCCGGTTTCGGTGGCGCGTTCTTCGCGGCGCGCCAGGGCATGGTCAATCCGGAATCCTTCACCTTCATCGAGTCGGCGCTGATCCTGGCCATCGTGGTGCTCGGCGGCATGGGTTCGCAGGTCGGGGTGATCCTGGCGGCGATCCTGCTGACGGTGCTGCCCGAGCTGGCGCGCGAGTTCGCCGAGTACCGGATGCTGATGTTCGGCCTGGTGATGGTATTGATGATGATGTGGCGTCCGCAGGGGTTGTTGCCCATGAAGCGTCCCCACGTGGAGCTGGCTAAATGAGCGAGGCATTGCTGAAAGTATCCGGACTGACCATGCGCTTCGGCGGCCTGCTGGCCGTCGACAGCGTGGCGTTCGAAGTCAAATCCGACGAGGTGTTCGCCATCATCGGCCCGAACGGGGCCGGCAAGACCACCGTGTTCAACTGCGTGGGCGGTTTCTACGCGCCGACGGCCGGCGATATCGTGATGGACGGCAAGTCCATCACCGGCCTGCCCAGCCACAAGGTGGCGCGCCATGGCCTGGTGCGCACGTTCCAGAACGTGCGGCTGTTCAAGCAGCTGACGGTGCTGGAGAACCTGCTGGTGGCGCAGCATACGCAGGTGGAGGCGCGCCTGCTGCCCGGCCTGCTCAAGACCAAGGCCTACCGCCAGGCGGAGGCCGATGCGTTGTCGCGCGCGGCCCAGTGGCTGGATTTCATGGGACTGCGCGAGTACGCCAACCGCGAGGCCGGCAACCTGGCCTACGGCCACCAGCGCCGCCTGGAGATCGCGCGCTGCATGATCACCAAGCCGCGCCTGTTGATGCTGGACGAGCCGGCCGCCGGCCTGAACCCGCAGGAAAAGCGCGATCTGCAATCGCTGATCGACCAGCTGCGCCGCGAGTTCGGCGTGGCGGTGCTGCTGATCGAGCACGACATGAGCCTGATCATGGGCATTTCGGACCGCATCCTGGTCATGGAACACGGCAAGCCCATCACTACCGGCACCCCCGAGCAGGTGCGCAACGACGAGCGCGTCATCAAGGCGTACCTGGGGGAGGAATAAATGCTGAAGCTGGAAAACATCCACACCTACTACGGCGCCATCCAGGCGCTGAACGGCGTGTCGGTGGACGTCAACAAGGGCGAGATCGTGACCCTGATCGGCGCCAACGGCGCCGGCAAGACCACGCTGCTGATGACGGTCTGCGGCAATCCGCGCGCCAAGGAAGGCAAAATCACCTTCGAGGGCGAGGACATCACCAACAAGGACACCCACCACATCATGCGCAATGGCATCGCCATTTCGCCGGAAGGGCGGCGCGTGTTCAAGGACCTGACGGTGGCCGAGAACCTGAAGATGGGGGGCTTTTTCTCCAAGCGCGAGGAGATCCAGGCGGGGATTGACCACGTCTATGGATTGTTCCCGCGCCTGAAGGAACGGGCCAGCCAGCGCGCCGGGTTGATGTCGGGCGGCGAGCAGCAGATGCTGGCGATCGGGCGGGCGTTGATGACGCGGCCGCGCCTGCTGCTGCTGGACGAGCCGACGCTGGGGCTGGCGCCATTGGTGATCGCGCAGATCTTCGACATCATCCGCGAGATCCGGGAACAGGGCGTGACGGTGTTCCTGGTCGAGCAGAATGCCAACAAGGCACTGCAGGTGGCGGATCGCGGCTACGTGCTGGAGAACGGGCGGGTCGTGCTGCAGGATACGGGGGCGAATCTGCTGGTCAATGACCAGGTTCGGAAGGCGTATCTGGGCGGGTGATTCGAATTACGGTTTATTCCCCGCGAAGGGAAATTTGGGCGCTGCTGAAAGGGGCGCCCTTTTTTTGTCTTGTCGGCGCGGATGGTGCTTCGTAGGTCGCCCGAGGCGGGTGGCCGGTGGGCACGGCAGGCCAACGATTGCGGTCCGGCGCGCGGGCGCCGGACTTCCCCTGCGTCAACCTCGTACGCCTTCGGCTCCCTTCGGTTTCCCTCGGGCGCATCGACGGCCCGCCGCGCCCACCGGCCACCCACCTCGGGCTGCGGATTGCGAGGCTTGTCGCGTTGCTGGAGCGTGGGGTAAGGGGCGACGTTTGCGGGGCCCGCAAAGATCGGCCGCGCGGGCGGCCGATCTTTGCATACGCGCTGATTTTGCGTCGGGAGGATGACGCTGTGCGCTTGGGGAGGGGGTGACCCGCCGGGGAGGGGAGAGAGAGGGATATGCCGAACTGCATCAAACATGGAGCCCGGACGATATCGAATTCAACGGTTAGCAGCCTTCAATCTCCGGCACTGGGATCGGGGCGCCTGAGCTTTCAAATAGCAAAACTCGACCACCCCGGAGCGCGTCGCGTATTACTTGCCCGCGGGGCCCAGCGCTTCTGCCCAGTTCTTTTTCATGGCGGCGATGCGGTCCTCGTAGGCGGATTTCAGGCAGGCGGCGTCGGGGCAACGGTCGCGCACGGTGGTGCGCCATTGCGTCTGCTCGTTCGCCACGGGATCGCGCCGTTCACCGGTTTCACCGTCGCGGCCGGCGGTTTCGGCCTGAATCCTGTCGTAGAGATCCTTCATCTGATCGTCCAGCCTGGACAGCGATGGGTCGGCGCAGATGAGATGTTCGACATGGGTTTTCGCGGCCTTGCAGTCGAAGCCGGCGGCGTGGGCGACTTTGACTGGCAGGAACGGGGCGCTGGCGAGGACGGCGCAGATTGCCGCGTGCAGGATCGCATGTTTGCCTTGAGCGCTTTGCCGGCGCCGGCCTTTCATGGCGCTGGCCGGTACTGCCGCGAGAACGGGGTTGCGCACGTCCTTGACTCCTGAATGGTCCGGGGCCACCGACAGGGTGGCCCACGGATCGATTCTCCCGGTTGTCGCGCGGTTGTGCAACTCGCAGGCCTTGCCTACGCTGCGATGCGTTGCTCGGGCTGGTCGGCCAGGTAGTGGGCGATGGCGGCGCGGGCCAGGGCGTCGATGGAGTCGGTCAGGGTGATGCCGAGGCTGGGACGCAGGGCGTGGGGCACGGCCAGCGGCAGTTCGGTGCAGCCGAGGACGACGGCGTCGGCGCCGCGGGCCTTGAGGCGGGCGATGCAGTCGGCGGCGGGGGCGAAGGCGGCTTCGAGCTGGTTGCCCTTGACGGCGCGGATCGAGGCCATGCAGTAGCGTTCGACTTCATCGTCGTCGGGAACGATGCATTCGTAGCCCTGGGCTTCGAGGTGGCGCTGGTAGAGGCCGAGCTTGAGCGTGGCGGCGGTGCCCATCAGGCCGATGCGGCCCTGTTGCAGGCCGAGGCGGCGCAGGTCGTCGATGACGGCCTGGATGATGTGCAGCACGGGACGCTGGGTGGCGGCGGCGATGTCGTCGTACCAGAGATGCGCGGTGTTGCAGGGGATGGCGATGAGCTGGGCGCCGGCGCGTTCCAGGAAGCGCACGCCTTCGACCATGTAGGGCAGGGGATTCTCGCCGCCGGCCATGTAGGCGCTGGAACGATCGGGGATGCGCGGGTCGTTGCGCAGCAGGGTGGGGATGTGTTGCTGGTCCGCGTCGGCGGGCGTGAGCGCCGCCAGGCGGAGCGCGAAGGCGGCGCCGGCCATGGGGCCCATGCCGCCCAGAACACCCAGGTAACAGCCCTGGGAATAGCTATTCACTTTGTTGACTCCAAGGTATTGCATCACCGGGTGCCAGTACCTGGCCCGGGCGTTCGGCGCCGGTCCGTTCCCCATCCCAGACCTGCCTGCCATTGACCCACACGGCGTGGATGCCCTGGCTGACCTGAATGGGAGCTGAAAAAGTGGCCGTGTCTGTGACGTTGGCGGGATCGAACAGCACCAGATCAGCATGATACCCCTGCCGCAGCAGGCCGCGCTCGGTCAGGCCGTATTGGGCCGCCGCCAGGCCGGTCATCTTGTGGATGGCGGTTTCCAGCGACAGCAGCCGTTGTTCGCGCACCATGGTGCGCAGCACGTTGGTGAAGGTGCCCCACTGGCGCGGGTGCGGGTGCGGGTCGAACGGCAGGCCGTCCGAGCCGACCATGGTCAGCGGATGGCTGAAGATGCGGTTGACGTCGGCCGGGTCCATCAGGAAGTAGATGGCGCCGGCGGGCGCCAGGCGGGCGATGGCGGCTTCGTCGTCCAGGCCCAGTTCGGCCATGACCGCGGCGAAGTCGCGGCCGGTGGCCTCGGGGTAGCCCTTGGACCAGGTGATCATGGTGCGGCTGGCCAGGCGGGCGCGGTCCAGCCGCAGCATGGTCGAGGTGGCCGGATACGGATGGCAGTCGAGGCAGACGCGCTGCGTGGCGGCGGCGCGGCTGATCATGTCCAGCGTCTCGCGGCTGCGGCCGTGGTTGCGTTCGCCTGCCAGCTTGTGGTGCGAGAACACCACGCGGCAGTCCAGTTCGCGGCCGATCAGCAGGGCCTCTTCCATGGCCGGCACGATGTGGTCGGCCTCGTCGCGCAGGTGGGTGGCGTAGATGGCGCCGGCGCGGCCGCGTAGCGGCTGGCAGACGTCGATGATCTCGTCGGTGGGCGCGGCGCTGGCGGGCGGGTAGAAGGTGCCGGTGGAGACGCCGAAGGCGCCGGCCTGCAGCGCTTCGTCCAGCAGGGCGCGCATGGCCGCGCGTTCGGCGTCGGTGGCGGCGCGGCCGGTGTCGTCCATGACGGCCACGCGCAGCGTGGTGTGGCCGACCAGCGGGATCACGTTGACGGCGGCGGGCGTTTCGGCAAGGGCCCGCAGCCAGTCGCGGAAGGTGGCGAAACGGAACAGCTCGGGCGGGCCCAGCAGGTCGAGCGGCTGCGGGATCTGCCGGCGCGACAGTGGCGCCAGGCTGATGCCGCAGTTGCCGGTGACGACCGTGGTGATGCCTTGCGAAACCTTGGGCAGCATCTCGGGATGCGCCAGCAGGTAGCCGTCGTCGTGCGTGTGCGAGTCGATGAAGCCGGGCGCCAGCGCCAGGCCGCGGGCATCGATCACCGGCACGCCGGGCGCATGGGCGAAGTCGCCCAGCGCCACGATGCGCCCGCCGCGCACCGCCAGGTCGCCCTGGCGGGCGGGGCCGCCGCCGCCGTCGATGAGGGTGGCGCCGGCGATGATGAAGTCGGCTTGCGCGGGAGCGTCGTCCAGGGTGCTGCGGTCCGTCATGGCCAGGTTCAGTCCAGTTTCTCGATGCCGGCGGTTTCGATGATGTGCTTCCACTTGGCGGTTTCGCGATCGATCAGCTGCTTGAATTCGGCCGGGCTGCCGCTGGCGGGTTCGGCGCCAAGCGTTTCCAGGCCGGTGCGGACCTCGGGCGCCTGCAAGGCTTTCTGGATGGCGGCGTTGAGCTGCGCCACGACCTCGGGCGGGGTGCCCTTGGGCGCCACCACGCCGCCCCAGGCCACGGTCTCATAGCCCTTCAGGCCGGCTTCGTCCAGCGTCGGCACGTCGGGCATCAGCGCCAGGCGCTTCAAGCTGCTGACGCCGATGGCGCGCACCTTGCCGCTCTTGACCAGCGGGGTGGCTTCGGAAGTGTTGACGAACAGGTAGTCCAGGCGTCCGCCGAGCAGGTCCTGGATGGCGGCGGGGCCGCCGTTGTACGGGATGAACATGACATCGACCTTGGCCATGCTCTTGAACAGTTCGCCGCCCATGTGGCCGGTGGTGCCGACGCCGGAAGCCCCGTACGACAGGCGGCCGGGTTCCTTGCGGGCGCGGTCGATCAGGTCCTGCACGCTCTTGATAGGCGAATCCGCCGGCACGATCAGCGCGTTGTACAGGTCGAACATGTGCGCCACGGGCGTCAGGTCCTTGTCGACGTCGTAGGGCAGGCGCTTGAACAGCGAGCGGTTCACCGCCAGCGTGTTGATGTTGCCGTAGCCCACGGTGTAGCCGTCGGGCGCGGCGCGCTTGACCAGTGCGATGCCGATGTTGCCGGCGGCGCCGGGGCGGTTTTCCACCACCAGCGTGGCGCCGGTGTCCTTGGCCAGTTGCGTGGTGATCAGGCGCGACAGCACGTCGGGCGAACCGCCGGCGGCCGACGGCACGATGAAGGTGATCGGCTTGTCGGGATAGGCGCCGGCGGCCTGCGCGCCCGTGCTGAAGGTGGCGGCTAGCGCCAGGGCGGCGAGGCCGCGGAAAATGGTGCGTTGCATGCTGGATTCCCCTTGTTTTGTTGTGTGGAGGCGGGCAGATTAGCACCGGGGTTGCGGCACCGCGTCATCGAAAAATGTCGAAAACCTATAATCCGCCGTTATTGACCAAGGGGAACAACATGGATGCGCACGACGATGCCGACGCGCTCGCGCCCAGCGCCGGCCGCGCGCTGAACCTGCGCCAGATCGAGGTGTTCCGCGCCATCATGATGGCCGGCTCGATCAGCGGCGCGGGCCGCATGCTGCACGTCTCGCAACCGGCGGTGAGCCGGGTGCTGGCGCTGACCGAAAGCCGCCTGGGCTACCGGCTGTTCGAACGTGTCAAGAGCCGCCTGTCGCCCACCGCCGAGGCGCGCCGGCTGTACGCCGAAGTCGAACAGGTCTACGGCGGGATCCAGCGCGTCAACGACCTGGCGGCCGCCTTGGGGCAGTCGGGCGCGGGCATGCTCAAGGTGGTGGCCAGCGCCAGCTACGGCCAGCGGCTGGTGCCGATGGCGCTGCGGCGTTTGCGCGACCGCAATGGCGCCGCGCGGGTCGACTACCGCAGCGTCACGTTCGACGAACTGGCGGCGTATTTCCTGTCGGGCCAGGCCGATATCGGCATCTCGATGCGGCCGCCCGACCATCCCAACCTGACCTCGGTCAGGCTGGCGACGGTGCCGGTGATCTGCGTCCTGCCCAAGGGGCATCCGCTGGCGGCGCACGAGGTGGTGCATCCGGAGGATTTCGCCTCGGCGGCCTGGATCGGCTACCCGCGCGACACCCCACTGGGACGCGCGCTGCAATCGTTCTTCGGCGGCGCGCCGGCCTGTCCGGCGGCGGTGGAAGTGCATTCGCCGGTGACAGCCTGTTCGTTCGTGCAGCAGGGGCTCGGTCCGGCGCTGGTGGATGCCTGGTGCGTGTCGCCCGACCAGACCGAAAGCATGGTGCTGCGGCCCATCGCGCCGGGCGCCAGCGTGGAGATCTGGGCCACGCATTCGAACCTGAGCGCGCCGCCGTTGCTGGCGCGGCGCTTCCTGGCGGCGGTCAGGAAGACGCTGGACAGCGCGGCCCCGGCGCTGGTCGGCGGCTGAAGGAAATCAGGCCGGCGCGCAAGAGAAAACGCCCCGGCGCGCAAGGGCGGCGGGGCGTTCGCGCCGGCCGGTCATGCCGGCCTGGCGGGCTTATTCCAGGCCTTCGGCCTTGAGCGCGGCCTTGACGCCGGCGTTGTCCTGCATGCGCTTGAAGAACGCGGCCAGGTGGTCCTGGCCCGACAGGTCGACCTGCTTGGCGTGGGCCCAGCGCAGCACCACGTACAGATAGGCGTCGGCGATCGACGGCGCCTCGCCGCCCAGGTAGGGCTGGTTGATCAGTTGGGCGTCGAGCAGCGCGAACAGGCGCGTCAGCAGCTTGGAGGCGGACGCCGCCAGTTCCTGCTGCGGCGCTTCCTCGCTGAGGAAACGGCCGGCGCCGAAGATCATCGAGAACGTCTTGTGGATGTCGGAATTGATGAAACCGAGCCAGCGGCGCACGTCGGCGCGCGAACGGGCCGAGCCGTCGCCCAGCAGGTTGGCTTGCGGCGCCTGTTCGGCCAGGTATTCGAGGATCGCGACGTTCTGGGTCAGCGTGAAACCGTCGTCGTCCAGCGCGGGCACGGCGCCGAGCGGATTGACCTTGAGGAACTCGGGGCCCTTGAGTTCGTCACGGCTGAGCTTGCGGGTTTCGTACGGCTTGCCGATCCATTCCAGCACGATGTGGGAAGCGAGCGAGCACGCGCCGGGCATGTAGTACAGTTTCATGTAAGGGAGTCTCCTGAAAGGAAAGGACGGGGAGGCCGCCCGTCACAGGCTCCTATGGTACGCCACCCGCAAGGCGCCGCCGAGCACCGCCGCGCCTCACCCAGCCGCCGGAGATGTCCATGCCGTCACGCCCGCCCGCGATCCGTCGCGTCTCGTCCCTGATTGCTTTCGCCGGCGCCGCGCTATGGACGGCCGCGGCCTGGGCCACGCCACAGAAAAGCCCCGGCCAGCCGCCCGCCGCGCGCGCGCAGGTGACGGTGGTCGTGGGCGGCCTGGACCACCCGTGGTCGATGGCATTCCTGCCCGGGGGCGGCGTGCTGATCACCGAAAGGCCCGGCCACCTGCGCCTGCTGCGCACGCCCGGCGGCTTGTCCAAGCCGCTGGCGGGCGTGCCGAAGGTGGCGGCGCAGGGGCAGGGCGGTTTGCTGGACGTGGCGCTGTCGCCGGACTTCGCGCGGGATCGCTACGTCTACCTTTCGTATGCCGAATCGGACGGCTCGCGCGGCGGCACCGCCGTGGGCCGCGGCCGCCTGTCGGCCGACGCCGGCGCGCTGGAGGATTTCCAGGTGCTGTTCCGCCAGGCGCCCAAGTTGTCGCAAGGGCAGCACTTCGGGTCGCGCCTGGTGTTCGACGGCAAGGGCCACCTCTTCATTTCGCTCGGCGAGAACAACCAGCGGCCCACCGCGCAGGATCTGGACAAGCTTCAGGGCAAAGTGGTGCGCCTCGCGCCCGATGGCTCGGTGCCGCCCGACAATCCCTTCGTCGGCAAGGCCGGCGCGCGTCCCGAGATCTGGTCGTACGGCCATCGCAATCCGCAGGGCATGGCGCTCAATCCGTGGACCGGCGCGCTGTGGGAGCACGAGCATGGTCCGCGCGGCGGCGACGAAATCAACCTGGTGCAGGCCGGCAAGAACTATGGCTGGCCGCTGGCGACCTATGGCATCAACTATTCGGGCCAGCCGATACCGGAAGCCAAGGGCGAGACGCTGGCCGGCATGGAGCCGCCGCTGTACTGGTGGGCCAGGTCGCCGGCCATCAGCGGCATGGCGTTCTACGACGCCGACCGTTTCCCGGCGTGGCGCCGTTCCCTGTTCATCGGCGCGCTGGCCGACCAGGACCTGATCCGGCTGACGCTGGACGGCGACAGGGTGGTGGCCGAGGAGCGCCTGCTGGGTGAACGCAAGGCGCGCATCCGCGACGTGCGGCAAGGCCCGGATGGCTATGTCTATGTGTTGACCGACGCGTCGCCCGGCGAACTGCTGCGGCTCGCGCCGGCGCAAACCGGAGGATGAGCACGATGATGAAAACCTACGAATTGATCGGCTCGCAGGGCTGCGGTTCGGCCATCGTCGAGATGGCGCTGGCGCTGGCCAACGTGCCGCACACGCTGACCGACGTGCCGTACCTGAAGCCCGGACCCGAGCGCGAGCGGCTGTTGCGCCTGAACCCGCTGGGGCAGGTGCCGACGCTGATCACGCCGGACGGCGAGGTCATGACCGAAAGCGCGGCCATGGTGCTGCATCTGCATGACGTGGCGCCCCAGGCGGGCCTGGCGCCGGAAGCCTCGCGGCCCGAGCGCGCGCGCTTCCTGAACCTGCTGGTGCGGCTGGTGGCGGCGGTCTATCCGACCTTCACCTATGGCGACGACCCGCCGCAATGGACCACGCCGGGCGCGCCGGCCGAGCTGCTGCGTGAACGCATACACGGCCGCCGCGCCGAAGTGTGGCTGGAACTGGAGCGCCAGGCCGGCACCCCGCACATGCTGGGCCGCCGCTTTTCGGCGCTGGACCTGTACGTGACGGTGATGACGCATTGGCGGCCCGGCCCGGCCTGGTTCGAGGCCAACTGTCCGGCCTTGACGGCGGTGGCGCGCCAGGCGGCGCAGGAACCGAACGTGGCGCGCGTGCTCAAGCGCAATTTCCCGCCGCCGACCGAGTAGCCGGCACGCCTGGCCACGGCGATGCCGCCGCGGCCAATGCGTCCCGGACGCCTACGCCTTGGCGCGTCGCTTGTGCGAACCGCGCGCCTCGCGCAGCGCGATGTAGACGCCGCTGCCGGCGATGAACAGGGCGCCCAGGTAGGCGTAGGCGTCGGGCGCCTCGCGCCAGAAGATCCAGCCCAGCAGCGTGGCCCAGATCAGGCCGGTGTAGTCGAACGGCGCCACCACCGAGGCCGGCGCGATGCGAAAACCCTGCGTGATCAGCGCCAGGCCCAGCGTGCTGAACAGCGCCACCGCGGCGAAATAGGGCAGGTCCGCCACGGCCGGCGTATGCCAGACCCAGGGCAGCGCCACGGCGCTGCACACCAGCTGGCCAGCGACGATGTAGAAGGTGGTGGTCAGCATCCCTTCGCCGCGGCTGATGCCGCGCGCGGTGATCATCATGACGGCATACAGGAACGCGGTGGTCAGCGGCAGCAGCGTGGCCGCCTGGAAGGCGTCGGTGCCCGGCCGCACGATGATCAGCACGCCCGCGAAGCCGGCCAGCACCGCCAGCCAGCGCCGGCCATCGACCCGTTCCTTCAGGATCAGCACCGACAGCGCCGTCACGAACAGCGGCGCGGCAAAGGCGATGGCGGTGGCTTCGGCCAGCGGCAGCGCGCGCAGCCCCAGGTAGAAGCAACAGGCCGACACGACGTTGATGGCGCCGCGCGTCAGGTGCAGTGCGGGATGGTCGGTGCGCAGCACCCGGCGCCCGCCCAGCCAGATGGCCAGCGCGGTCACGAACGGCAGCGCGATCAGCGCGCGCAGGAACAGGATCTGCAGGGGGTTGTAGGTGGTGCCCAGCCATTTGGCGTTGGCATCGCTGAGCGTCAGGAAGAAAATGCCGCCGGCGACACAGGCGATGCCTGCGAAGGCGGAGTGGTCACGCGCGGCGGGAAAAACGGTAGGGGACGACATCGGGGTTCAGCGGAAAAGGCGGCCGAGGCCGCCAGAAGGGGTAATGCGGGGTTGCCGGGCGCCGGCCCGGCGTGGATTCAGCCCTGGGCGCGGTAGGCGGCCAGCGCCACCATGGCCCAGGCGGCCAGGAACGCGGCGCCGCCCACGGGCGTGATGGCGCCCAGCCAATGGGTGCCGGTCAGGGTCAGGACGTACAGGCTACCTGAAAACAGCACGATGCCGATGAACATCACCAGGCCGGCGGCCGACAGCAACGGCGAACCGTAGCGCGCGCCCAGCAGCGCGATGATGAACAGGCCCAGGCCATGCACCAGATGGTACATGACGCCGGTCTGCCAGACCGACAGCAGCTCGGGCGTCACCAGGCGCTTGAGGCCGTGCGCGCCGAAGGCACCGGCGCCGACGGCGATCAGCAGATTGATGGCCGCGAGGATGGTGAGCTGGCGGTCGGTCATGCGAGGTCCTTTGCTGGAAGATGGGCGGGTGTGCAGATGACATGATAGGCCCATTCGCCGCGACCGTCCGGGCGGGCCCTGGCGAGGGGCGCCGCCTTCAATCCAACTTCAAGCCAACTTCAATCCACCGTCAATACCGCGCGGCCCAGCACCTTGCCGGCGCGCAGCGACGCCAGCACGCTGTCGGCCTCGTCCAGCGGATAGCGGTGCACCGGCATCGGCGGCACCTTGCCGGTGCGCACCAGGTCCATCAGCTCGCGCAGTTCGGCCAGGTTGCCGACGTAGCTGCCGATGATGGACATGGCCTTCATGGGAATCAGCGCGATCGGCCAGGACGAGGCGCCGCCAAAGAGGCCGACGATGATGAGCTTGCCGCCCTTGGTCAGGAAGTCGAAGGCGAGGGCGGTGGTGGACGGCGCGCCGACCAGGTCGATGGCGGCCTGCAGCGGCTTGCCGCCCGCCGCCTTGATGATCTGCTGCGCGGCGTCCGGCGCGGCGCCGTCGATGGCGGCCAGCGCGCCGGCCTCCAGCGCGGCCTGGCGCTTGGCCGGGTCGATATCGACCACGATGCCGCCCTTGCCGCCGAGCGCCTTGATCAGCGTCAGGCTCATCAGGCCCAGGCCGCCGGCGCCGAAGATGACCACCGGATGCTCGCGGTAGACGGCCTCGCCGATCTTCCGGAGCGCCGAATAGGTGGTCAGGCCGGAGCAGGCGTAGGGCGCGATGCGGGCCGGGTCCAGGTCGCCGATGTCGATCAGGTAGCGCGGGTGCGGCACCAGGATGTGGTCGGCATAGCCGCCGGCGCGATGCACGCCCAGGCAGGCCGGCGCGGTGCAGTGGTTCTCCTGGCCCGACAGGCAGGTCGGGCAGGCGCCGCAGCCGATCCACGGATAGACCAGGTAGTTGCGGCCGGATTCCACGCCCCGCGCGTCGGGACCGGCCGCCACCACGCTGCCCACGGTCTCGTGACCCATCGTCAGCGGCAGCGATACGCCGCGGTCCTTGAGCGACAGCGTGCGGCCCTGGCCGAGGTCGTAGCCGCCTTCCCACAAGTGGATATCGCTGTGGCAGACGCCCGCCGCGCGCACCTTCAGCAGCACCTGCGATCCTTGCGGCGCGGGCGTGGCCTGGTCCATCTGCTGCAGCGGTTCGCGGAAGTTGACGACGCAATAGCACTTCATGGGATGTCTCCTCGGGGAATTGGCTTTATTTCTTGATCAAGGGGCACTCGCTGTCGGCCAGCGAGACGAATACCTTCTCGCCGGGCACCGTGGACAGGATGCGGTAGAAGTCGCCGGGGTACTTGGATTCCGCGGGTTTTTTCACTTCCACCAGATACAGGTCCATGATGACTCGCCCGTCTTCGGGGCGTATGCGGGCATTCTTGATCAGTTTGGTGGTGATGGGCAACTCGCGCATCTTCCGGTTGACAACGGCGCCTTCGAAGCTGCCCGCGGCCTGCGCGGCCTGCAGGTAATGCGTGGTGGCGACGTAGCTCAGGGCCTGCACGATCGAAGGCGGACGCGTCACGCCCATCTTCTGCTGCCAGCGGCGGGTCCAGGCGCGCGTGTCGTCGTCGGCGTCCCAGTAGAAGCCGGTGGGAAAGGTCAGGCCCTGCGCCACCGGCAGGCCCATGGCCTGCACGTCGTTGATGAAGGTCAGGAAGGTCAGCAAACGCTGCTTGCCTCCCGTCAGGCCGAACTCCTGGGCCTGCTTGATCAGATTGACCAGATCGCCGCCGGCGCTGGCCAGGCCGACCACGTCGGCCTTGGAGGCCTGCGCCTGCACCAGGAACGAGGCGAAATCCATGGCGCCCAGCGGGTGCCGCGTGCTGCCCAGCACCTTGCCGCCGGCCCCTTGCACGAAGCGGCTGGCGTTGGCCTCCAGCGACTTGCCGAAGACGTAATCGGTGGTGATGAAATACCAGGACTTGCCGCCGCTTTCGACCACGCTCTTGACCACCGCATTGGCCAGCGCGTAGGTGTCGGGCGCCCACTGGGTGCTGAGCGGGCTGCATTGCTTGCCACTGAAATCGCCGGCGAAGCCGCCGCTGATGAGCGCGGTGCCGCCTTTCTCGCGCGCCACGCCCTGGGCCGCCAGGCCGGCGGAGCTGGCGCCGCCATCGACCACCGCCACCAGCCCCTGGGTATCGAACCAGCGCCGCACCAGGGCCGAGGCCACGTCGGCCTTGTTCTGGTTGTCGGCGCCGACCACCTCGACCGTCTTGCCGGCGACCTTGCCGCCGAAGTCCTCCACGGCCATGCGCACGGCCACTTCGGAGCCCAGCCCGCCCAGGTCCGAATAGATGCCGGAGCGGTCGTTGGAAACGCCCAGGCGCACGACGTCGGCGCCGGCGGCGGCTTGGGCCTGGACGGCCGGAACATGCATGGCACAGGCGGCCAGCGTGGCGGCCACGGCCGCGCACAAGGGATTGATACGCATCGGTTTGTCTCCACGGCCCGTCGGGCGAGCCGAATATCGGTTTTCTTGGGTGACGCGAATGCTGGGCCGGGGCGCCGGTTCTCCATCCGGCTGAAAATTTATTCTTATTGGTGAATAAAAATTCCTGTGCAAGAATTTATGTTCCCATATATGAAAAGTCAACACATCATCGCGGGGCCATCGCCATGGAAGTCAAACTGGTCGTCCGGACGCTGGAACTGATCGAGCTGTATGCGCAGGCGCGCCGCCCGCTGTCGCTGACCGAACTGGCGCAAGGGCTGGGCGCGCCGATGTCCAGCTGCCTGGCCCTGGTGCGCACGCTGGTGGGGCGCGGCTATCTTTACGAGGTGCGGCGGCGCGGCGGTTACTACCCGACGCCGCGGCTACAGGCGCTGTGCGGCCTGATCCAGGCGGGCGACCCCTGGCTGGAGCGGGTGCGGCCGCAATTGGCGGCGCTGCGCGACCGGACCGACGAGACGGTGATGCTGGGCAAGATCCAGGACGGCGGGGTGCTGTTCCTGGAGGTGGCCGAATCGGCGCAGCCGGTGCATTACGCCACCCGGCCCGGCGAACGGCGGCCGCTGCACACGAGCGCGGTGGCCAAGGCGATCCTGGCGCGCCTGGCGCCGGGCGAGCGGGAGGCGGTGCTGGCGGCGGCGGATTTCCGCCGCTACACGGATCACACCCGCACCACGCGGGCCGCGCTGCTGGCGGACGTGGCCCGGGCCGAGGCCCAGGGCTGGGCCGAGAATGCCGGCGAAAGCGTGGCGGACCTGACCGGCCTGGCGGTGGCGCTGGAGCGGGCCGGGGAATGGTACGCGCTGTGCCTGGCGGGGCCCACGCCGCGGGTACGGGCGCGCCGCGAGGCCCACGTGCAAAGCCTGGCGGCGGCGGCCGAGGCGGTGCGCCGCGACGGCGAGACCTGAAGCGTCAGGCGCCGCGGCGCACCAGCGTCGACTTGCCGAACAGGCTTTCGATCAGGTCCACCGCCAGGTCGGCGGTCTTGTTGCGCACGTCGAAGGCGGGGTTCAGTTCGACCACATCCAGCGAGCGCATCAGCCCGGTGTCGGCGATCATTTCCATGCACAGTTGCGCTTCGCGGTAGGTTGGTCCGCCCATCACGGTGGTGCCGACACCGGGCGCGATCTCGGGGTCGAGGAAGTCGACGTCGAAGCTCACGTGCAGGTGGGTGTCTTCGTCCAGCCCGGCCAGCGCCGCTTCCATCGTTGCGCGCATGCCCATTTCGTCCAGGTAGCGCATGTCGAACACCTCCAGGCCGGCCTGGTGCACCAGGCGTTTTTCGCCCTCGTCGACACTGCGGATGCCGATCTGGCGCACCCACGACGGATCGATGTCGGGCGTCTGGCCCGACATGCCGGTGATCTGGGCCGGGCCATGGCCGCACAGGCAGGCCACCGGCATGCCGTGGATGTTGCCGGTCGGCGTCAGGGCGTTGGTGTTGAAGTCGGTGTGCGCGTCCAGCCACAGCACGCGCAATTTCTTGCCCACGGCGCGGCAATGGCGCGCCACCGCGCTGATCGAGCCGATGCCCAGGCAATGGTCGCCGCCCAGCAGAATGGGCAACGCGCCCTGCGTCAGGGCCTGGTACATGGCATCGTGCACGGCCTGGTTCCAGGCGGTCACTTCGTCCAGGTGACGATAGCCGTCGACGGGCGGTTGCCACGGATTGGCCGGGCCGTAGAGATTGCCGCGATCGGTGACCTGGAAGCCCTGCGCCTCGATGACGGGGCCGATGCCGGCCACGCGCAGCGCTTCGGGGCCCATCGAGGCGCCGCGCGCGCCCGCGCCGATGTCGGTCGGGGCACCGATCAGGGTGACTTGGTTGGGCAGGGTGGCGGTGTTTTGCAAGATCAGGCTCCGTCATGCGGGGTTTCAATGCTGGCATCGAGTGTAGCGCCGTGGCGCGACGCCATCGCCATTGCGCGACCAAGGCCTTTGGCCGCGCGGCGGCGGCGCTGCGGCACAATACCCGGGTCGAGCGATTTCTTTCCGGACGATTCCATGTCATTGCACTCCCTGTTCCTCATTCTGGCGCGTGGCGCCGCCGCGGCCGCCCTGGGGCTGGCCTGCGCCGCCCCGGCGCTGGCCGCCGACAAGCCGCTGCGCATCGGCCTGATTCCGTCCGTGGCCAACGGCGCCACCGAACTGGCGGTCGCCGAGGCGCGCAAGGCGGGGCTGGAAGTCGAACTGGTGGAGTTCAGCGACTGGGTGCTGCCCAATATCGCCGTGGCCGACGGTTCGATCGACGCCAACTTCTTCCAGCATGAACCGTTCCTGCAACTGTTCAACGCGCGGCGCGGCGCCGGCCTCGTTCCCATCGCCTATGGCTATTCCACCACCATCGGCCTGTTTTCGAAGAAGCTCAAGAAGGGGCAGCCCCTGCCGGACGGCGCCACGGTCGCGGTCCCCAACGATCCGGTCAACACCGGCCGCGCCTTGCTGTTGCTGGAGTCGATCGGGCTGATCAAGCTCAAGCCGGGCGTGGCGCATCGGGCCACGATCGAAGACGTGACCGACAACCCCAAGCGCCTGAAATTCGTGCAGATCGAAGGTTCGCAATCGGCGCGCGTCTTCGACGACGTGACCGCGTCGGTCACCTACACCACCTTCGCCAAGCAGGCCGGGCTGGACGAGAAGGATGGCCTGGCCTTCGACAACACCGATCCGGCCAATGTGCGCCGCTACGCGATCCGCTGGGTCGTCCGGCCCGATCACGCGCAGGACCCGCGGCTGCTGAAATTCATTGCCATCTACCAGAACTCGGAGGCGGTCAAGGCCAGGCTGCGCAGCCTGTATGGCGACCTGATCGCCTTTCCCTGGTAGACGCCGCCGGGCATGACGGCGAATTGACGTTTCTTGGCAGTCACGGCGGCGGCCAGCACGTATACTGGCCGCGCCTTCTCACGCCCCAGGCGAATGCCGCCGGGCCGCGACGATTCTTCCTGCCAGCGAACCCATGCGACTCGTTTCCTCGAATGACGCCCTGACTGTGCCGCAGCCGCGCGTCGCCGAGACCGACAGCGGCAACGCCGGGGACCCGCGCGACCAGGAACTGGCGCGCCTGCGCCAGGTGGTGGCGCAATACGAGGCCCTGTTCCACGAGGCCCCGGTGTTGATCAACGCCTTCGACGAACATGGCAAATGCAGCTTGTGGAACGAGGCCTGCGAACGCCGCTTCGGTTGGACCCGTGAGGAAATCAACCGCCACGCCGAACCGCTGGCGCTGTTCTATCCCGACCCGGACATCCGCGCGCGCGTGCTCGACAGCGTCGGATTCGCGGCGCATCGTTCGTTCCGTGAATGGCACCCGCTGGCGCGCGATGGCGAGCGCCTGTCGGTGCTTTGGTCCAATGTGCGGCTGCCGGACGGCAGCGTGATCAACATCGGCATGGACATGACCGAGAGCCGTCGCAACGAGGCCGCCCTGGCACGCCTGGCCAAGGTCGATGGCCTGACCGGTTGCTGGAGCCGCGCGGAAATCCTGCAGCGCATGAAAGCGATGCTGGAGGCCGCCAAGCGCGGCGCCCGCCATACGGCGCTGATGCTGGACCTGGATTATTTCAAGCAGGTCAATGATCGCTATGGCCATCTGGGCGGCGACGCGGCCCTGCGCCATTTCTGCGACCAGTTGCGGGCCTGCCTGCGCGAAGGCGATTCGGTGGGCCGCCTGGGCGGCGAGGAATTCGTGGTGTTGCTGGCCGACGCCGACAAGGACGTGGCGCTGGCGGTCTGCGATCGATTGCGCCTCAGCCTGCGCCAGCATCCCGCCAATATCGATGGCCAGGCGCTGGTGCTGTCGGCCAGCGGCGGCGTGACCGGTTTCCTGGAAACCGACGCCAGCATGTCGGATGTGTTGCGGCGCGCCGATCTGGCGCTCTACCAGGCCAAGCGCGCCGGACGTGATTGCGCGGTGGTGCTGCCGTCCTGAGGCCGGGCGTCAGGCAGTGACGCGGCCTTCACGCGTGCGGCGGCCGTTCAGGCGCCAGTGCAGGCCAAGCGCGGCCAGGGCCAAGGCGGCCGCGGCAACCAGCCCCAGGCTCTCGAAACCCGCGTGGGTATAGAGCGTGCCGGCCACGGCCGTGCCGACGCTGGCGCCCAGATAAGTCGTGCAGGTATTGAGACCCAGCACCGCGCCGCGTTCCTCCGGGCGGGCCCGCGACAACAGCAGCACCAGCAGGTTCAGGCTCAGTTGCGAAGCGGCGCCCCACAGCACGGCCAGGGCCAATACCGCGGCCAGCGCATGCGCCGCGGGCAACAACGCCAGATAGACCGCGCTGAGGGCGGCCAGCGCCAATGGCAATGCGCGGCGCGGGCCAAGCCGTTCGATCAGGGGCGCGCCGGCCAGGCCGGCCAGCAGGAAGCCGGCGCCATAGGCGAACGCAATGAAGCCGACCTGGCCCGCGGACAAGGCCAACAGGGTCCGCACGTGGTCGGCCAGGAAGGCATAGACGCCATAGAATGCGGACGAGAATGCCAGGCAGCCCAGCAGCAGCACTGGCACGTCGCGGTAGGACAGCGGCGCCAGCAGGCGCGACAGGCGCGGCGGCGCGGCATGGGCGCCGCGGCGTTCGGGCAGCTTGCGCAAGCCGGCCAGGGCCACCGCCGCGCAAAGGGCCAGCACGCCGTAGGTGGCGCGCCAGCCGATGGCGTCGGAGATCAGCGCCGACAGCGGCACGCCGGCCACCAGCGACACCGACCAGCCCGAGATCACGCGGCCCAACGCCCGCGTTTCCTGTCCGGCGGCGGCCACCAGCGACGCCGAACCATAGGCGGCGGGCAGGATCACGCCGGCGGCGGCGCCGGCCACTGCCTGGGCCAGGGTCAGGACGATCCAGTGCGGCGCGCCGGCCGACAGCAGCAAGGAGCCGATCAGCACGGCCATCGCGATCAGCAGCGAGCGGCGGATGCCCCAGCGGTCGATCCGGGCCGCCAGTAGAAAGGCGCTGGCGGCGGTGGCCGCGCCATAGGCCGAAATCGCCGTGCTGACGGTGAGCGGCGTGCTGGCGAACGAGCGCGCCACATCGGCAAGGATCGGACTGAGGGCCAGGCCATTGGAGCCGACTACGCTGACGGCGAACATCAAGGCGGGAATGGCGGGGGGAAGCGGCTGGCGGCGCGAGGGCTCGCGAGCGGTGTTGCGGTTCTGCATTGCGAGGATTTTATTGGAATAAAATAAGGGTTAATACCGATATTCCCTTATCCCGTAAAAGTTCGAATGCCGTTAGGCAGAACCAGATTCCAATGCCAGATCTCGACGACCGCGACCGAAAACTATTAACGCTGCTGGCGGATGACGCCTCGCCGAGCTACGCCGAATTGGGCAAATTGCTGAACCTGTCGGCGCCCGCCGTGCACGAACGGGTCAAGCGCCTCAAGCGCGACGGCCTGATCAAGGGCATCGCCGCCAAGCTGGACGGCGCGCGCATCGGCCGTCCGCTGTTGGCATTCATCCACGTCGACACCAACAACTGGAGCATCACCCAGCAGGTGCTGGGCCTGGCGGAGCTGACCGAAGTCGAGGAGATCCACACCATTACCGGCAAGAGCGCCATGCTGCTCAAGGTGCGGGTGCGCGACACCCAGGCGCTCGAGGCACTGCTGGCGCGCATCCACCAGATCGAGGGCATCACCAACACCACCAGCGATATCGCGCTCACCAGCTACCTGGAGCGCGGACCGTTGCCGGAGGATGCCTGAGGCGCGGCCCGCCTGGCGCCGGCCGGGCGCGGGAGCGCCGCAGACGTGCCGTCAAGGCGTGGCCGGCCGCAGCCGCAGGCGGGTGATCTCGGAAGGCGCGCCCAGGCGCTTGGGCGGGCCCCAGTAGCCGGTGCCACGGCTGATGTAGATCCACATCCCGCCGAGCCGGTGCAGGCCGGCCGTGTAGGGCTGCTGGAACCGCACGAAAAAGCCCCACGGAAAGAACTGGCCGCCGTGCGTGTGGCCCGACAGCTGCAAGGTGTAGCCCAGCGGCGCGGCGGCGGCCGCGCTGCGCGGCTGGTGCGCCAGCAGGATCCTGGCCTGGGCGTCGGGCGGCGCGCCGGCCAGGGCGGCGGCCGGATTGCTGCGCTGCTGCGGGTCGAATGCGCCCGCGTTGTAGTCGGTGACCCCGGCCACCACCACCGGCAGGCCGGCCGGGTGGATCACGGCATGCTCGTTCATCAGCACCCGCAGGCCCAGGCGGCGGAACTCCGCCACCCAGGGCGCGGCGCCTGAATAATATTCATGGTTGCCGGTCACCAGGTAGGCGCCGAAGGGCGCGCGCAACAGGCCCAGCGGGCTGGCCTGGGCCGCCAGTTGCTCGACACTGCCATCCACCACGTCGCCGGTGATCGCGATCATGTCCGGCGCCAGTTCGTTGACGGCGTCGACGATGGCCTGCACATAGCGTCGCTTGATGGTCGGGCCGACGTGGATATCGCTGATCTGGGCAATGGTGAATCCGTCCAGGTCGGCCGGCAGGCCGCGGACGGGCACATCCACCGTCACCACGCGCGCCCGCCGGCGGGCGTTGTAGAAGCCCAGCAGCGTGGCGGCCAGCGCCAGCGCCGCCACCGCCAGCGCGCTGGCGCGCCGCAGCGCGGGCCAGGGCAGGTCCGCGCTGATGGCCAGGCCGGCCAGCCATGTCACCAGCAATGCGGCGTCGCGCAGCACCGTCAGCACGAACAGCGACGAAAACAGGCCCATGGCGATCAGGCCCACCCAGGCGATGCGGTCGCCCCAGGGCGGATGCACCGAGGAACGGCCCAGCATCCCCAACGGAATCAGCACGCACGACAGGATCAGCAGCAGGATGGCGGCGGCGGCGCCGGGGCCGTCGAAACCGGCATCGGGGATGAGGCGGGCGCCCACATAGACGTGGGCCAGCGCGCCCAGGGTCAGGAAGCGCAGGAAAAACGAGGATTGGCGTAGGGACACGGGCGGCGGGGCGAGGGCGGGCGCGCAGGCCCGCCCGGCGATAGCGGGGGAACCGCCATTCTATGCCGTGCGCCCGCGGGCCGGCGCGCCGCGGCCGCGCCCGGCCTCCCGGTTCATGCCGGCGCCAGCAGGCCGGCGTTCATCTCTTCCAGGCGATTGATGCCGAGCATGGCCATGTTGCGGTCCACTTCGGCGCGCAGCAGGCCGATGGCGTGGGCCACGCCGGCCTGGCCGCCGACCGCGGCGGCATAGTTGAAGGGGCGGCCGACGAACACGAAGCGCGCGCCCAGGGCCAGCGCCTTGAGCACGTCGCCGCCGCGGCGCACGCCGCTGTCCATCATCACCGGCATGGCGCCTGCCTCGGCCACCACGCCGGGCAGGGCGCGCAACGGCGAGATCGCGCCGTCGAGCTGGCGGCCGCCGTGGTTCGAGACGATGATGCCGTCCGCGCCGTGTTCGCGCGCCAGCCGCGCGTCCTGGGGATGCAGGATGCCCTTGATGATGAGGGTGCCTGGCCATTGGCGGCGGATGCGCGCCACGTGTTCCCAGCTGAGATGGTCGCGCGCGCTGAAGTCGCGCAGCACCGACGCCGATACGATGGGCGCGCCGCGAGTGGCGAACGAATTCTCGAAATGCGGCATGCCGTGAGCCAGCAGCGTGCGCAGGAAGGTGCCGGCCAGCCAGCGCGGCCGGGTCAGGCCGTCCCAGGCCAGTCGCAGGCTGGGCTTGAGGGGCGTCGAGAATCCGGTGCGCACGTTGTTCTCGCGGTTGGCGGAGACGGGGATGTCCACCGTCAGCACCAGCGTTTCATAGCCGGCGCGGGCCGCGCGCGCCACCAGCGCGTCGATGCGCGCGGGATCGCCGGGCAGGTAGGCCTGGAACCAGGTGCCGGGCGCCTGCTCGATGACTTCTTCCAGGGGGATCAGCGCGGTGCCGCTGAGAATGGCGGGAATGCCCTGTTCGCGGGCGGCGCGCGCCAGCACGATATCGCCGCGATAGGCCGACAGTGCGCTGATGCCCATGGGCGCGATGCCGAATGGCGATTCGTAGCGCTGGCCGAACAGTTCCGTGTGCTGGCTGCGGCCCGACACGTCGACCAGCACCCGCGGCTGGAACGCGTAGCGGCCGAAGGCGTCGCGATTGGCTTGCAGCGACTGGTTGTCCTCGGCGGCGCCGGCGACGTAGCCGAATATCGGGCGTGGCAGGCGCCGGCGCGCGGCGGCCTCGAAATCGTCCAGGGACAGCATGCGCGCCAGGGCGCGGGCGGGACGGGGCGTGGCGCGGGTCGCGGACGCGGGGGCGGGCAGGACGCTCGTAGTCATTGGAGGACGCGAAAAACCTCCAATCTACCCAGCCCGCCTGATCGTATAAAGCGAATAAAACCGCTATTGCCTGTTCGCTTTTTCCGGACAACACGGCACCGCTGTGCGAACTGCCGCGCTCATCGGTTTGCGCGGTCGCGCGAACCGCCGCGTTCGTCGGTTTCAGTCCCGCGGCAGCGCCAGCAATTCGCCCATGCGCACCGGGCCACGCACCGAGGGCGTGTCGGCCCAGCGGATCCTGTCCGGCCCGAACAGCACGATCGCGGTCGAACCCAGCTTGAAGCGGCCCATCTCGGCGCCCTTGGCCAGATGGATCGGCGCGCGCGCGGCGTCGTCGTAGCGCACCGCCTTGACGCGGCGCTTGTACGGCGTGACCAGCCCGGCCCACACGGTTTCGATCGACGCCACGATCATGGCGCCGACCAGCACCACGGCCATCGGCCCGTGTTCGGTGTCGAACAGGCAGACCACGCGCTCGTTGCGCGCGAACAGGCGCGGCACGTTGCGCGCGGTCAGCGGGTTGACCGAGAACAGCCGGCCCGGCACATGGATCATCTCGCGCAGCGTGCCGGCCACCGGCATGTGGACGCGGTGGTAGTCCTTGGGCGACAGGTAGATGGTGGCGAATTCCCCGCCCTGGAAGGGCGCGGCGCGTTCGGCGTCGCCGCCGAGCAGTTCGGTCAGGCCGTAGCTGTGGCCCTTGGCCTGGAAGATGCGGCCATGTTCGATGGCGCCCATCTGGCTGATGGCGCCATCGGCGGGGCACAGCACGCCGCCGGGCTCGTCATCGAGCGGACGGGCGTCCGGCTTGAGGGCGCGGGTGAAGAAATCGTTGAAGCAGTCGAAGGCCAGCGCGTCTTCCTGCTCGGCTTCGCGCATGTCCACGCCGTACTTGCGTACGAAGCGCGAGATCATCCAGTTCTTGATCGCGGGTTCCCGGCAGTCCGAGGCGTAGCCGAAGAGGCGCGACACCAGGTGATGCGGCGCGAGGTATTGGCTGGCGAGGAAGAGTTGGTCTTTGATCGGCATCTAGGGCGCTAAAAAACGCGTCCCGCGGACAGCGGGACGTGGTTGGGGTTGACGCGAATAGGCCTGCGCCCGGCGTGCAAACGACGCGATTGTAACGCGTTCGTCCCGCCAGTGGACCTCCTGTCGGAAGGTGTTTGCGGCGGCGCCCGCTCAGGCGGCGGCCTTGGCCGACAGCTTGGTCTTGTAGAGCCAGTCCTTGTAGTCGTCCAGGTCGCCGTCGAACGGGCTGAAGCGGCCGTCGGCGACGATGATGAACTGGTCGGTGGTGGCGCGCAGCAGGTGGCGGTCGTGAGAGACCAGCACCAGCGTGCCTTCGAACTGCGCCAGCGCGGTGGTCAGCGCTTCGCGGGTTTCCAGGTCCAGGTGGTTGGTGGGTTCATCGAGCAGCAGCAGATTGGGGCGCTGCCAGACGATCAGCGCCAGCGCCAGGCGCGCCTTCTCGCCGCCGGAGAAGGGCGCGATCGAGCTGGTGGCCATGGCGCCGTTGAAATTGAAGCTGCCCAGGAAGTTGCGCAGTTCCTGTTCGCGCACCGTGGGCGCGATCTTGGTCATGTGCCACAGCGGCGATTCGTCGTGGCGCAGCATCTCGACCTGGTGCTGGGCGAAGTAGCCGATCGACAGGCCCTTGTTGAACTGCGTCTCGCCGGCCAGCGACTGCAACTCGCCGGCGATGGTCTTGATGAAGGTCGACTTGCCGGCGCCGTTGATGCCCAGCAGGCCCAGGCGCTGGCCCGCCTGCAATGAAAAGTCGATGCCCGACACGATGATGCTGTCGGAGGTGACGCCGCTGTCCTCGTCGGTGTTGCGGTAGCCGGCGCTGACCTTGTCCATCGTCAACAGCGGATTGGGCGCGCGCAGCGGCTCGCGGAACTCGAACGAGAACTCGGCCGCGGCGCGCAGCGGCGCCACTTCTTCCATGCGGGCCAGCGCCTTGATGCGGCTCTGCGCCTGGCGCGCCTTGCTGGCCTGGGCCTTGAAGCGGTCGATGAAGGATTGCAGGTGCGCGCGCTGGCGCATCTGCTTTTCGATCATGCCCTGCGCCAGTTCCAGTTGAGCCGCGCGCTGGCGCTCGAACGACGAGTAGTTGCCCGAGTAGCGCTTGAGCTTGCGTTCGTCGATGTGGACGATGACGTTGACCACGCCGTCCAGGAAGTCGCGGTCGTGCGAGATGACGATGAGGGTGCCCGGATAGCGCTTGAGCCAATCTTCCAGCCAGATGATGGCGTCCAGGTCCAGGTGGTTGGTGGGCTCATCCAGCAGCAGCAGGTCGGACGGGCACATCAACGCCTGCGCCAGGTTCAGCCGCATGCGCCAGCCGCCGGAGAAGCTGGTGAGCGGCAGCTGCATCTGCGCCTGCGTGAAGCCCAGCCCGGTCAGCAATTGCTCGGCGCGCGAGTGCACCGTGTAGGCATCGGCGTCGGCCAGCGCGGCGTAGATATCGGCCATGCGCAGGCCGTTCTCGGCGCTCTCTGGCTCCGCTTCCAGCGCGGCCAGCTCGGCTTCGAGCCTGCGCAGTGTGACGTCGCCGTCGATGGCGTATTCGATGGCGGGACGGTCCAGCGCGGGCGTTTCCTGCGCCACGTAGGCCATGCGCCAGCTGGCGGGATAATCGAGGTCGCCCTGGTCGGCGTGCAGCGTGCCGCGCAGCAGGCCGAACAGGCTCGACTTGCCGGCACCGTTGGCGCCGATCAGGCCGATCTTGTCGCCGGGGTTGAGCAGCAGGTCGACCTTGTCGAACAAGGGCTTGACGCCGCGCATCAGTGAAACTTGTTGGAAGCGGATCATGAATCGTGTGGCTGGAGGGCGCGCAGGGCGCGCGGCAAGGCTCCCGCCACAAGCTGCGGCGCAAAAAGGGGAACCGTGGAGGAATCGCGCCGGCGGCGTGGCAGGGTGGGCCGCGCCAGGCGCGACAGGCGGATGGGGCAGGGCGCCCATCCGATCGCGGCCGCTATTGTAGCTGGCCGCGCAGGCCGTCGCCCCGCGTGGTGTTCAGTCCGGATCCGGTTGGCCGGCGATCGCGGCGGCCAGGGCCAAGAGGCGTTCGGCTTCGCGCGCATGCAGGTTCTCGACCAGGGCGCCGTCGACCACCGCCACGCCCCGGCCCGCCGCCCGCGCCGCGTGCCAGGCTTCCAATCGCCTGCGCGCGCTGGCCAGCTCGGCGTCGGTGGGCGCGAAGGCGGCATTGGCCGCTGCGATCTGCCTGGGGTGGATCAGTGTCTTGCCATCGAACCCCTGGTCGCGCCCCTGCTTGCAGGCGGCGGCCAGGCCGGCGTCGTCGTTCAGGTCCAGGTGCACGCCATCGAGGACCGCCAGGCCATGGGCCCGCGCCGCCAGCACCGCCAGCGAGCGCGCCAGCAGGGTTTCGTGGCGTTCCGGGGTATGACGCGCATGCAGGTCCTTGACCAGGTCGGAGGTGCCGACCACGATCGCGGCGAGGCGGGGATGGCCGCCGGCGATGGCGTCGAGGCGCAGGAATCCCAGCGGCGTTTCCGCCATGGCCCACAGCGGCAAGGTGGCGGGCGCGCCAGCAGCATCCAGGGCGCGCGCCAGCGCATCGAGTTCGACCGCCGATTGCACCTTGGGCAGCAACACCGCGTCGGCGCCGGCGCGCGCGATGGCGCGTGCATCGTCCAGGCCCCACGGCGTATCGAGGGCGTTGATGCGGACCACGCATTCGCGCCGCCCGTAGCCGCCGGCGCGCAGGGCGGCCACCACCTGTTGCCGCGCAAGCGCCTTGGCGTCCGGCGCGACCGCGTCCTCGAGGTCGAGGATCAGCGCATCGGCGTCGAGGTCGCGGGCCTTGTCCAGGGCGCGCGCATTGGCGCCAGGCATGTAGAGGACGGAACGGCGAGGGCGTGCGGTCAGTGGCATGGCGGCGGTTGTTCAGGACTGGAGGTTGCCAACGATCTGCACGGGCATGGTGCAGACGTAGCCGACGCCATAGACCGTGCGGATGCCCATGTCGGCGCCCGCCTGCGCCCGCAGTTTGCGGCGCAGGCGGTGCATGTGGGCATCGAGCCGATGCGTGTCGTAGGCTTCGGCGCTGGCGCCCAGGGCCTCGACCAGCCGGCCGCGCGAAAGCGGCAGCGGGGCGGCCTGGATCAAGGCGCCGATGAGGCGGCTTTCGGTATCGGTGATGTCGACGTGGACGCGCTTGGGCGACACCAGCATGCGGCGCGCCGGGTCGAAGCGCCAGATCTCGGCGGAGGGGGCTTCGGGGTCGACGGCCGGCACCACCCGCAGGCGTCGCGACAGCGACACCAGCGTCGCGCCCAGTTCGGCCAGGTTGACGGGCTTGGTGAGGTAATGGTCGGCGCCCAGGCTCAATCCCGACACCTTGTCTTCGCTCAGCAGGCGGCCGGTCAGCATGATGATGCCCATTGACGGATAGGTGGTGCGCAAGTGCGACACCCGCGCCAGGCCATCGCCGTCCGGCAGCATGGCGTCCAGCACCAGGATGCCTGGCGTGACGCTCAGCAGCAACTGGTCCAGCTCGGCCAGCGATCCGGCGGTGAGGATGGCTTCGCCCAGGCCGAGGTCGTGGATGAATTCGGCGATGGTGTCGCGCCAGTCCCCGTGATCGTCGACGATGATGATGGTCACGGCGCCGGACAAGCTAGCGGTTGTGCTCGAGGCGCTCCAAGGGCAAACACGCTTTCCGCTCCTTTCATGCTACGGCTTCTTATTGGTGTGGGTGAGTCCGCCGGGCGCGGGCGCCGGACCGGAAGGCACGCCAACCGGTGTGGTCCCCTCGAGGCGCTTCGCGGAGAATATCATTATCGCCGTTGCGGCGGCGCCGCATATTGCGATGCAACGCGCCCGACGCGGCCGGCCCGGCCGAGGAAATGGGGCTGATCAAAAAATGCGCAGCCCCTGCCGCGTGGCGGGAACGGCCAGCAGCCGTGCGCGGGCGACTTTTTTATCCACAGAAACTGTGGATAAAAAACAGCGGCTGGAAGTTGTTCACCGCCAGGGCGCCATCACTCGGCGCCCGTTCGCGGGTCCGCCAGGTATTCGACCGGCACGCCCTGCGGCACGCGGCGCACGCGGTCGCGTTCGATGCGGGGCGGAGCGAATCGCGTCTTGCGCGCGGCCGCATTCTGCAGCAGGACCGACAGCACCGCGCCCTTGTCCTGGATCCATTGGGTCTTGCCGCGCAGCAGCTTCATCGCATTTTCCGCGGTTCCCAGTTTGTAGGACATGGAGTTGATCTGCACCGCGTTCTTGCCATCGAAAGCAGACTCGTCCTGCTCAGTAATGGCCGCCGCGTCGAGGTTGTTGCTTTCGTGGTCGACGCGGTAGATGAATTTGATGCCGCTGAACGGGTCGCGCACGACGACGAGCTTGTCCGAACCCGAGACGTCCGACAGCATGCCGATGACCGGCGACTCGACCAACTGGTTGCCCCGTTGCTCTTCGGTGTAGATGAAGATGCTGCGGCGATTGTGCCCGAGCGACGCGGGCGGGGCGAGGGGAGAACGATCCATACCTGACTTGAGAAGGGCGGGGAGGGGCAGAACCCGTCCCGCGGTACTGCGTTAACGGCCTCGAGTCGCGGGAACTTGAGTGCCGGCCATGATGAAACCACAAAGAGCGAGCGCCGCGACGTTCAGGGCGCGCGCCGCAGGCGCGCCAGCAGGCGCGCTTTGGCGGCCGGCCAATCGTCGTCGAGGATGGCGAAATAGACCATGTCGCGGGTGCGTCCGGACTGCGCGATCAGGTGCTTGCGAAACACGCCTTCCTCGACGCCGCCGATGCGCAGGATGGCTTGCCGCGATTGCACATTGGCCGCCTCCGTCTTGAATACGACGCGTATGATACCAATTGTTTCAAAGGCGTGCTGCAATAAAAGATATTTCGCTTCGGTGTTGGCGCCGCTGCGCTGGCTGGCGGGTGTCAGCCAGGTGGCGCCGATCTCCAGGCGCCTGTGCGGCAGCGCGATATCCATGTACCGGGTCGTGCCGATGACCTGGCCGTCGGCGCGGCGGACGATGGCGAACGGCAGGCAGGCGCCCGCCGCCTGGCCCGCCAGGGCGCGTTCGACATAGCGGCGCATGTCCGCGGCCGAAGCCACCGGTTCGGGCTGCAGCCGCCACAGCTCCGGATCGAGGCCGACTTGCGCGAGCGGACCCGCGTGGTCCAGCGTCAGGGGTTCCAGACGCACGATCTGGCCGTCGAGCGTGACCGGTTGAAGGGAAGCGGGGGCGGGCATGGCGTGGCTCCGTGAGCGCGTCGGGGTCGGGCGCGGACCGTCGTGGCAGGCCTCCCCGGGGCGACGGATGATTCTACGCCCGCGGTCGAGGCTTGCCGAACCCCTCGCGGCGGCGCAGAATGCCGCGCATGAAAACAGACGTGGTAGTCCTGGGCGCGGGTATCGTCGGCGTGAGCGCGGCGCTGCATCTGCAGGCGCGCGGCCGCGCGGTGACCCTGCTGGACCGGCGAGGTCCGGGCGAGGAAACCAGCTACGGCAATGCCGGGCTGATCGAACGCGCCAGCGTCATTCCCTATGCCTTTCCGCGCGACTGGCGCAGCCTGTTGCGCTATGCCGGCAACCGTCGGCCCGACGTCCGCTACCATGCGCGCTTCCTGCCGCGCATCGCGCCCTGGCTGCTGCGCTACTGGTGGCATTCCGCGCCGTCCCGGCTGGCGCGGGCGGCCGCCGCCATGCTGCCGCTGATCGAGCGCAGCGTGGCCGAGCACGATGCGCTCAAGGACGCGGCCGGCATCGGCCGGCTGTTCCGCCGCAATGGCTGGATCGACGGCATGCGGACCCAGGCCAGCCTTGATGGCGCGGTCGCCGAGGCCGCCGCGCTGGCGGCCTACGGATTGGATTACGCGGTGCTGGACCGCCAGGGGCTGGCGGCGCTGGAACCGTCATTGTCGTCGCGCCTGGTGGGGGCGATCCATTGGCGCGATCCGGTCAATGTATCGGACCCGGGAGCGGTGGCGCGCGGCTACGCGGCCTTGTTCCAGCAACGCGGCGGCACACTGGCGCGGGGGGATGCGCGCACGCTGGAGTCGGTGTCCGGCGGCTGGCGGGTGCGTGGGGTGACGGGGCCGCTGGAGGCGCGCGACGTGGTGGTGGCCCTGGGTCCCTGGTCGCCCGATGTATTGCGACCGCTGGGATATCGCATACCGATGGCGGTCAAGCGCGGCTATCACCAGCATTTCGCGCTGGAGAACGGCGCCGCGCTGTCGCGGCCGGTGGCCGATATCGACAGTGGCTTCGTGGTATCACCCATGACGCTGGGCCTGCGCCTGACCACCGGGGCCGAGTTCGCACCGCGCGACGCGGCGCCGACGCCGGTACAGGTGGCGCGTACCCGGGCGCTGGCGGCGCAACTGCTGCCGCTGGGCGCCGCGGTGGAGAAGACGCCCTGGATGGGATGCCGGCCGTGCATGCCGGACATGCGGCCGGTGATCGGCCCGGCGCCGCGCCATCCGGGATTGTGGCTGGCGTTCGGCCATGCGCACCATGGCTTCACGCTGGGGCCGGTGACCGGCAAGCTGCTGGCCTGCCTGGTGACGGGGCAGGCGCCGGACATGGACCCGGCGCCTTACGCCTTGAACCGCTGAGGCGGCGCCGGTTCAGGCGTGGGCGCGGCGCTCGCGCACCGCTTGCGCCAGCAGGTCCAGCACCGGCAGCGTCTGGGCCCAGCCCAGGCAGGCGTCGGTGATCGACACGCCATGGCGCAACGGCTGGCCCGGCTTGAGATCCTGGCGGCCTTCCTCGAGGTGGCTTTCGATCATCACGCCGGTGATGCGGCGATCGCCGCGGCTGAGCTGGGCGGCGATGTCGCGCGCCACGTCGACCTGGCGCAGGTGCGACTTGTTGGAATTGGCGTGCGAGCAATCGATCATGACCTGTTCGCGTTGGCCGGCGGCGCGCAGCACGGCGCAACAGGCGTCGACGCTGGCCGCATCGTAGTTCGGGCCTTGCTTGCCGCCGCGCAGGATCACGTGGGTGTCCACGTTGCCGCGGGTTTCGAAGATGGCGGCCATGCCCATCTTGGTCATGCCCATGAAGGCATGCTTGGCGCTGGCGGCGACGATGGCGTCGGCCGCGATCTGCACGCCGCCGTCGGTGCCGTTCTTGAACCCCAGCGGGCAGCTCAGGCCGGAGCTGAGCTGGCGATGGCTGGGACTTTCGGTGGTGCGCGCGCCGATGGCGCCCCAGGCGATCAGGTCGGCGATGTATTGCGGGCTGAGCAGGTCGAGGAATTCGGTGGCGATCGGCAGGCCCAGGCCGCTGATGTCCAGCAGCAGCTCGCGGGCACGGCGCAGGCCTTCGTTGATGCGGAAGCTGCCATCCAGGCGCGGGTCGTTGATGTAGCCCTTCCAGCCGACGGTGGTGCGCGGCTTTTCGAAGTACACGCGCATGACGACCAGCAGGTCATCGCGATACTGGTCGGCGGCGGCGCGCAGCTGGCGCGCGTATTCCATGGCCTGGGCGTGGTCGTGGATGGAGCAGGGGCCGACCACCAGCACCAGGCGGTCGTCGCGGCCGTGAAGCACGTCGGCGATGCGGGCGCGGCTGTCTTCGACCAGCGTCTGGATCTCGGCCGAAACCGGCAGTTCGTCCTGCAGCAGGGCGGGCGAAATCAACGGCCGCACGGCGCTGATGCGGGTGTCGTCCGTGCGGGTGTTGTCCTGGGTGGCGTCGGCCGTGCCGACCTCGCGGTCGTGCAGGGGATCGTCAATGCGGGTCAAGGGAAGCTCCGTGCCATAGATGCGGAAAAGAGCGTCATTATCGCACCGGCGGGCTTCGTCCGTCCGGGCTATGTCCCCCACGGTCTAGGCCGATCGGCGGCCGCGGGGGCGCAATAGGACCTAGCCCGTCGTCGCCGGCGCTACAGTCGCGGAAGATGCCGTAGCATGGAGGGACATGCCGACATCCCGAGGACGTGCGCGATGCCCAAGACCGACGCCGGTGCCAACCGACGGATCCTTCTGGTGGAAGACCACCCCGTGGAGCGGGCCTATCTGCAGAATATGCTGCTGGCGCTGGGCTATCGCCGGGTCGCGGGCGTGGGCAGCAGCACCGAAGCCGTCAGCGCGCTGGCGCGCCAGGCCTACGACGTGGTGATCAGCGACATCGTCATGGGCGAAGGTGACGGCACGCGCCTGCCGACCGAGTTGCGCCAGCTGGTCGACGGAGGCCGGCTCAAGAGCATGCCGCCCATCATCTGGATCAGCAGCCTGTCGGACGAACTGCTGCAGTCGCACGTGCGGCTGGCGCTGCAGGGCGGCTGCCCGTCGTCGCTGGCGCTGTCCAAGCCGGTCTCGCGCAACGCCATGCAGCATGCCGTCAAAATGGCCCTGCACAGCATCGAACACGGCACGACGGCTTCGCCGCGCCAGACGGCCGTGCGGCGCGATGAAATCGAGGCCGAACTGGGCCATGCGCTGAGTTCGGGCGAGGGCATGAGCGTGGTGCTGCAGCCGCAGGTCGACCTGGACAGCGGTCGCGCCGTCGCGGCCGAAGCGCTGTCGCGCTGGACCCATCCATCGTTGGGCGCCATTCCCGCCGTTGACTTCGTGCCGGCCGCGCACCGGCTGGGGCTGGACCAGACCCTGTTCAACCGCGTTGCCGATTGCGTGGTCGAGGTGCAGGTGGCGATGCACGCGGAGGGAATCGCGGTGCCGATCGCGATCAACGCATCGGCCTCGACGCTGTGCGCGCCCGGCCTGCCGGACGCGTTGGAAACGCGCGTGACGCAGGCCGGCCTGCCGACCCGCCTGGTCAAGGTGGAGCTTACCGAGGACGAGCCGGTCACCGACTGGTTGACGCTGTCGTCGGCGCTGAACCTGTTGCGTGTGCGCGGCTTCGAGCTGGCGATGGACGACTTTGGCGCCGGCATTGCGTCGATGCGGCTGTTTTCGGCCATGCCGTTCACGGAACTGAAGATCGACCGCGATTTCATCGTCCACATGCACCGCGAGCCGGCGTCGCGCGCGGTGGTGGCGGCCGCCATCGAAATGGGGCGCGTCCTGGGGCGCCGGGTGGTGGCCGAAGGGGTCGAGCAGGAGCGCGACATCCAGTTGCTGCGCGAACTCGGTTGCAAGGTGGCGCAGGGCTATGGGATTTCGGTGCCGCTGCCGCCGGACGATTTCATCGCGTTCTGCCGCCGGCGATGAGCGCCCCGGCGGCAGCCGCGAAGACGGTCGGTCCTCAGAGTCCGGCCACGTCGATGTCGCCCGGGTGATCGACCGAGAACTTGAACACCACGTCGCGCGACTTGCCCGGTTCCATTTCCCAGTTCCAGACCAGCACGCCGTCGTCCTCGCGCTTGATGTCGCGCTCGGCGGGCGACAGCAGCTTGACTTCGATCTTCTCGTTGCGCGAGATCGGCAGGTGATCCTTGAAGGTGACCTGTTCCTTGGTGGCCTTGTTGTTCTTGACGGTGATCTTGTACTCGTAGGTCACGCGCTTGCCGTTGCCGGAAAAACCGGTGCTTTCGGTGAAGCGATTGACCAGCTGGCGCTTGATCGAGATGCCGTCGTCGGCGCCCAGCGCCAGTTCGAGTTTCTCGCCCGGCATCACCGTCTTCATGGAAGAGGCGGCGACGAAGGCGTCATCCAGGAAGGTGTTGAGCGTGCCCGCCAGGAACGGGTAGTCGGTGCCGTTGCTGGCCAGGGCGGTCAGGAAGGCCGCCTCGCGCAGCGCCGGCGTGGATTGGTATTGCAGCGTGGCGGGCAGCTTGGCGGTGGTGATGGCGACGCGCTGCACGCTGTTGTCCGACGGCAGCGTGGCCGGGGCGCGGATCTGGAACGACGCGCTGGTGGCCTCCGACTGTACCGCGGCGGTCGAGTCCTTGACGTCTTCCAGCGCATACGCCGCCTCGTCGGCCGCCATCTCGGCACTGGCCTTGGCGCTCATGCGCGCGCGAGATTCGTTGCGCGCGACCGGCGCGGGGGCCGTCGCCGGCATCGGCCTGACAGGTTGCGGCGGCGCCGCCACATCGATGATCCACGGATTCAGCTTGGGCGCGCCGCCGCCCAGGGCTGGCCGCGCGGTCGACAGCGTCAGCTTGACGTTGTTCCAGTCCTCGCCGGTGTTCTGCCGGATGACGCCGAAATAACCCAGGTCGACGCTGCGGTCGGCGGGGCGCAGGCGCGCGTCGTAGGCGGGTGTCCACCGGGCCCCGGCGACTGCGTAGGAGACGTTCAGGTCGAGCTTGCCGGCGCGCGCCAGGTTGACGCGTAGCGTGACGGTCTTGGTGCGGCGGTTGAGCTGGCCCTGCAGCTGGCCCAATTCGCCTTGGGCGGCGGACAACTGGCGTTCCAGGTCTTCGCGTTGCTCGGCGACACGACGCAGGCCGGCCAGCACGCGGTTGAGCGTGTCGGCGCTGAGCGACTGGATCGCCTTCAGTTCATCCAGGGTCGGACGCGGACCCTCCTTGGCCGGTTCGGTGGCGCCCCGTTGCATCATCGCCACCAGTTCGCGCTGGTTCTCCAGCACCGCCGCCTCGTCGTCGAGCGCGGCCTGCTGGCCCTCGATCTTGCGGATCTGATCTTCCAGCTGCTTGACGCGGTCGTTGGGCGTATCGGCCTGGAAGGCGTCGCGCACCCGCACGTCCAGCAGGGTGGCCTGGCCGGTGCTCTTGGCGGACACCTGCAGCGAGTTTTCCTGCAGGCTGGCCGGCAGCTTTTCCAGCACCAGCTCGTGCTCGCCGGCCGGCAGGTCGCTGCTGGCGGCGCGGGTGACCACGGCGCGGTCCTGGTAGACCGTGACGGCGCCGATGGAGGAGGCCAGTCCGGCCGCCGCGGCCAGACCGGGAAGCGTGGCAAGGGCCACAGCCAGGAGAGTACGTTGCACGTGTGCACCTATGGGCGGGTTGCGCCGGCCGGGCCCCGCCAGGGGGCCGCTGCGGCGATAGCGCGACAATTTACAGGGCGCCGCGCCGCCGGGGTTTACAGGAGGTGACAAAGGCGACAAGGCGATACCGGGCGGGTTTCACGCTGGCGCCGCGTGTTCCGGGTGGGCCAGCCCCCGCAGCATCTGGACCGCGTTGCGCGCGGCGATGGAGCGGTCGTGGCGGCGGTAGGCCATGTCCAGCAAGGCATGCGGCGCATCGCCCTTGATCGGCCGGTACTCGATGCCTTGCGCGCCCATGTGGCGCATGGCCGCCGGCACGATCGAGATGCCCACGCCCGCCGCCACCAGGCTGACGATGGACGCCATCTGCGGCGCCTCCTGGATCACGCGGGGCGTGAAGCCGGCGCGCAGGCAGGCGCCCTGGATGGCATCGTACAGGCCGGCGCCGATCGGGCGCGGATAGAGCACGAAATCCTGGTCCGCGAGGGCGGCGATGGGCACGCTGCGCTTGCGGCTGAGCGGATGGCCGGGAGGCAGGGCGATCAACATCGGTTCGTCCAGCACGCGCTCGGATTCGAACTCCGGGTCAAGCACGTAGGGCGGCCGCACGAATGCCACGTCCACGGCATTCTCGCGCAGGCCGCGCAGCAGGCTGATGGTGTTGCTTTCCGTGAGGCTGATGCGCACGTCGGGATAGCGGTCGCGGAACGCCCGGATGGCGCGCGGCAGATAGGGATGGAACACGGCCGAGGCCGTGAATCCGACGGTGATGGCGCCATGCTCGCCCCGTCCGAGGCGGCGCGCCGTGTCGATGGCGCGGTCGGCGCTGGCCAGGATGGCGCGCGCGTCTTCCAGGAATTGGGCGCCGGCCTCGGTCAGTTCGACGCCGCGCGGCAGGCGCAGGAACAGCGGCGTGCCGATCTCGCGCTCCAGTTGCTGGATCTGCTGGCTCAGCGGCGGCTGGCCGATACCCAGCCGCGCGGCGGCGCGGGTGAAGTGCAGCTCGTCGGCGACCACGGTGAAATAGCGCAGGTGTCTCAGTTCCATCGTTATTAAATATAGCGAGTGCCGGTTTCATATATTGGACATATGCAGGGGAAAAGTCTACTTTGATCGCACGGGCCGTTGCCCGGTGTTTTTCGAGAATCCCGATGTCCACTGCTTCCGCCGCTTCCGCCTCCACCCCTGGCGCCGCGTCCCCCGCGCCGCAGCCCGATTACCTGGCGCGCGGCATGCCGGCCCTGCGGCGCGCCCAATGGGCGCTGTTCGCGGCCGGTTTTTCGACCTTTTCGCTGCTGTATTGCGTGCAGCCGCTGATGCCGCTGTTCACGCAGGCCTTTGGCGTGTCCCCGGCCGAGAGCAGCCTGGTGCTGTCGCTCTGTACCGGCCTGCTGGCCATCGCCATCTTCCTGGTCGGCCTGTTTTCCCAGGCGTTGCCGCGCAAGCGGATCATGGCGCTGTCGCTGCTGGCCTCGGCCATCCTGGGCACGGCGGCGGCGATCGCGCCCGACTGGCACAGCCTGCTGGCGTTGCGCGCCCTGCAAGGCGTGGCGATGGGCGGGGTGCCGGCGGTGGCCATGGCCTACCTGGCCGAGGAAGTCGAACCCGACACGCTGGGCTTCGCGATGGGGCTGTACATCAGCGGCAGCGCCTTCGGCGGGCTCTCCGGCCGCGTCATCACCGGCCTGGTGTCGGATCATTTCGGATGGCGCGCGGCCCTGGGCACGCTGGGGCTGCTGGGCGTGGTGGCGGCCGTGCTGTTCATCTGGCTGCTGCCGGCCTCGCGGCGCTTCACGCCGCGGCGCCCGCGCGGCTGGGCCGGCGTGGCCGGCGACGTGCGAGCCGGCATCGGCGCGCATCTGCGCAACGGCCCGCTGTGCGGCCTGTTCGCCATGGGCGGCCTGTTGATGGGCGCGTTCGTCACGGTTTACAACTATGTCGGCTTCCGCCTGCTGGCGCCGCCGTTTTCGCTGAGCCAGACGTTCATCGGCTTCATTTTCGTGGTGTACCTGGTCGGCATTTTCGCTTCCACCTATTTCGGCCGCCTGGCCGATCGCCATGGACGCGGCGCCATGCTAGCGGCCGCGACCGGCCTGGCGCTGGCGGGCCTGCTGCTGACCCTGTCGGATGCCTTGCCGCTGCTGATCGCGGGCATCGTGGTGTTCACCTTCGGATTCTTCGCCGCGCATGCGGTGGCCAGCGGTTGGGTCGGCCAGATGTCGCGCGGCTACAAGGCCTTGGCGGCTTCGCTGTACCTGCTGGTGTATTACGTCGGCTCCAGTGTGCTGGGTTCGCTGGGCGGACATTTCTGGACCGATGGCCGTTGGCCGGGCGTGGCCGCGATGGCCGGCGGCCTGCTGGCGTTGGCATTGCTCATCAGCGCGGCGCTGTACTGGCGCACGGCGCGTCTGCCGCAAGCGCCCGCGGTCGGGGGGAGCGCGTCATAATCGCATGCCCCCCATCCTGGAGACCGCGCATGTTTTCGCATGTTTGCCTTGGCGTCAACGATTTCGATCGTGCCCATGCTTTCTATTCCGTCCTCACGCAGGCGCTCGGGCTCTCGCCGCGCTTTCTCGAGCGCGAGCGGCCGTGGGCAGGCTGGCAGCCGGCCGGCGGCGGCCGCCCGTTACTGGTGATCGGCACGGCCTACGATGGCGCGCCGGCCGCGCCGGGCAATGGGCAGATGACAGCGTTCCTGGCTGAAGACCGCGCCACCGTGGATCGTTGCCACGCACTGGCGCTGGCGCACGGCGGGCGCTGCGAAGGGCCGCCGGGCCTGCGGCCTGAGTACCACGCGAATTACTACGGCGCCTATTTCCGCGACCCCGACGGCAACAAGCTGTGCGTGGTGTGCCATGCGGCCTGACGCGGCCGGTCTTCGCAGTTTCGGTACGGCAGGCGCGGTGTCCGGATTCCGTCCGGGGATGCCGCGGCCGGCGCGGCTGTCAGGCCGGCGTCCGCAGAGGGGGCGCCTCAGCCGCCAGCGTCGCGTCCATGCCCTGGCTGAGGGCCGCCAGCAACAGGTGCGGTTCGAGGCTCAACTGGGCGAGCACCACGCTGCATCGGGACAGGCGGGCCAGGTCTTGCGGCCCCAGGGCGGCCAGCCACTGGCAGGCCTGGACCGACATCTGCATGCCCGCCAGCGCCGGCAGGTTGCCGGTGCGCGCCATCCGCTGCAACAGCAGCAGATACATGAGATTGGTTTCGTGGATGTCGCGCAGAAGTTCGGCGGATCTCGGCATCGGGTGCCCCTCACTTCATTGAGTCCGCGGCCAGGCGGCCGCGGCCGGGAACAGACAAGGCGCGAGCGTCCTGGAGGGGCGTCTGATCAAGCCGGCGGGCTTGCGTGCCGCGGGCTTGTGTGCCGGTATGGTCCGTTGATCATATTTAAGCGGTCCGGGGCCGTCAGTAATGGATTTCCCGCAGCAGGGCGGGGGATATCGCTATATCGGTAAACAGACGCATTCTCATTTATAATGCCTCGCATGTCGACGGCGCCGCCCACGCGGATGCCATGTTGCCCGCCATTCCGAGAGGCCTCCGATGACCCTAGCTTTCCAGGCGCCCAATTCGCTGCACCGCGAACACGCGGCCTTGCTCGTCGCCTATGGCCAGGCCCAGGCGCGCTGCAGTCGCCTGCTGAGCGCCCAGGCGCAGCGCATCCAATGCCTGGAGGCCGAGGTCTTCAAGCTGCGCGCGGCGGTGATCCAGCGCGATACGGCGCTCGCCTGGGCGCGGGAAGATCGCGCCGCGCTCGAGGGCGCGATCCCCGGGCTGCCCCGGCGCGTGGCGCTGGCGCGGCGCGTGGCGCAATTGATGGAGCGGGTGCAGAACCTGATGCGCGAGCGCCTGGCCTGGCAGGACCGTGCCGCCCAGGCGCGCGCCCATCCGCTCGATTCCGCGGCGGAGCCGACGGTGCCTGCCGCGGTCATCGCCGCGGCCACGCTGCGCGAAAAATCCGTGCTGTGCGTGGGCGAGGATGCCATGGCCCTGATGCTGACGCGAAAGGTGGTGGAAATGGCTGGCGGGCGCTACCTGGGCCATTGCGGCGGTGAAAGCACCAATGGCGACACCCTCGAAGCCAGCCTGGTGGCGGCGGACCTTGTCATCTGCCAGACAGGTTGCGTCAGCCACGGCGCCTATTGGCGCGTGAAGGACCACTGCACCCGCACCGGCAAGCAATGCGTGCTGGTCGACAAGCCCGAGGCGCTGACGGCGCTGGGGCTGGCGCGCGAAAGCGCCGAATCGCCGCGCTGAGCCTCCTGGGTCGCGCCATATCGCCGTAATGCCGCGTTACCTAGGGTTGCGGCTGTTGCGGCGCGCTCGCAATACAGTCTGGAAACCCTGCAGGAGATTCCATGCTGACCCAGCGAGACCGCGTACCCCATCCCTGGACCGACACGCTCGCGCGGCTCGAGGACGAGCGCGTCATGCTGCAACGCATTGCCGCCGGCGTGCCGCTGGCCGAGGTGCTGGGGCACATGCTGCACGCCATCGAGGCCCAATCCAGTGTCGAACTGCGCGCCTCGATCGCGCTGGTCGACGAAACCGGCGCGTTCCTGCGCCATGGCGCCGCGCCCAGCCTGCCGGCGGCGTTCAATGCCGCGATCGATCCGGCGCCGATCGGGCCGCAGATGGCCTCGTGGGGCGCGGCCGCGCATTGCGGCTGTCCGGTGTACGTCGAGGACATTGCCACCGACCCTGCCTGGGCGCGGTGGCGCTCGCTGGCGCTGGCGCACGGGCTGAGGGCGTGCTGGTCCACGCCCATCAAGGCGGCGGATGGGCATCTGCTCGGCGTGTTTTCGAACTACTACATGGCGCCGCGCTCTCCCACGGCCGACGATATCGACGCCATCGCCGTGATCACGCGCAGCGCCGCGCTGGCGATCGAACGACACGTGACCGAGACCGCGCTGCGCCGCAGCGGCGAGCGCTGGCGCGCCATGTTCGAAGGCATGCAGGAGGCGTTCTTCCTGAGCGAGGCGCTGCGCGACGCGCAAGGGCGTATCGTCGATTTCCGTTTTATCGAGGTCAACCCGGCATTCGAGCGCCAAAGCGGCATGAAGGAGGGCGATACGCTCGGCCATACGTTGCGCGAGATGATACCCGGCGTGCCGGACCAGATCCTGGACACGTTTGCGCAGGTGGTCGAAAGTGGTGTGCCCGCGCAGTTCGAGTTCGCCGTGCCGGCGCCGCGCCAGGCCTGGTACGAGGCGCGCGCGCGGCGCCAGGGCGATAACCAGATGATGGCGCTGTTCCTGGATGTCACCGCGCGCAAGGCAGCCGAGGCGGAGTTGTGGGAAGGCCAGCACCGCAAGAATTTCATGCTGGGGCTGGGCGACCGCATGCGCGAACTGCAGCAGCAGTCCGCGATCGAGCAGCTTGCCTGCGAAAGTCTGGGCCAGCACCTTGCGCTTGGCCTGGTGGCGGTGGTGGACTGGCCGGGGGAGGGGGCCGAACCGGTGCTCTCGACCCAATGGCGGCCGGGGGCGGCCGGTGACGCGATGCAGGCGGGCGCGGACCCCACGCTCCTGGACGAGCGCTTGTGCGAGGCGCTGCGCGGCGGGCGCACCGCTTTCATGGAGCCGTTGCTGGCGCAGGCCGATGGAGATATCGTGCCGTCCGCCATCGTGGTGCCGATGGGCCGCTGGGGGCGCCAGGGCGGCGCGCTGGTGGCCCGGCCGGCGCCCGGCGCCCATCTGCGGCGCGGCGATATCACCTGCATCGAGGAGGTGGCCGAGCGCCTCTGCGGCGCGGTCGAGCGGTCGCAGTACGCTCGCATGCTGGAGCAGCGGGTCGAGCATGCCATCGCCGAACGCGATCGCATCTGGCGCCTGTCGCCGGAATTGCTCGCGGTGATCGACAGCCAGGGACGCTATGCCAGCGTGAATCCCGCGGTGCGATCGATCCTGGGGTGGACCCCGGAGCAATTCCTGGCGATGGGATTGCGCCAGCAGATCCATCCGGACGACTACGAAGCCACGCGCGCGGCGCTGGCGCAGGCCCGGCACGCGCCGGCATCGCAGGGAGTGCGGCACCTGGAGAATCGCATCCTCAAGCGCGACGGCAGCTACGCCTGGATCACCTGGAGCATGTCATGGGCGCAGGACAGTCTGTACATGGCGGGCCGTGACGACACGGACCTGAAATTGCAGGCCAAGACGCTGTTGGAAACCGAGAATGCGTTGCGCCAGGCGCAGAAGATGGAGGCGGTGGGCCGGCTCACCGGCGGCATTGCGCATGATTTCAATAACATGCTGCAGGGAATCACCGGCGCGCTCTATCTGATCCAGCGCAAGCTGACGGCGGGCACGCCGGAGCAGGCGACGCGGTTTGTCGGCGTGGCGATGGACTCGGCCAACCGCGCGGCCCATCTGACCCAGCGCCTGCTGGCGTTTTCGCGGCGCCAGCCGATCGATCCCCAGCCGTTCGCGGTGGCCGCCACGCTGCAATCGATGGTGGACCTGTTCCATCGCTATACCGGCGAGGCCGTGTCACTGGTTTTCGACCTGGAACCCGGCCTGTGGCCGGTGCGCTGCGATCGCAACCAGTTCGAGAGCGCGGTGCTGAACCTGGTGATCAACGCCTGCGACGCGATGCCTGACGGCGGCACGCTGACGGTGTCGGGCTCGAACACACAGCTGGACGAAAGCTTCCTGCTGCCCTATCCGGGCATACCGCCCGGGGCGTTCGTCGAGCTGCGGGTGACCGACGTCGGCTGCGGCATGACGCCGGACGTGCTGGCGCATGCCTTCGATCCCTTCTTCACCACCAAGCCGCTGGGGCAGGGCACGGGCCTGGGCCTGTCGATGATCTACGGCTTCGCCAAGCAGGCGGGGGGCATCGTGACGCTGGAAAGCGAGGTGGGCGCCGGCACCTCGGTCAGCATTTTCCTGCCGCGCTTCGAAGGCGTCACGATCGCGCCGGCCGCGTCGGCGCCCACGGCCGGCCCCCTGGCCGGCGGAGCGCGCCAGGCGGTGGTCATGGTGGTGGAGGACGAGGCCAATGTGCGCGAAATGGTCTGCGAATGCCTGGCCGAGCTCGGCATGCGGGTATTGGCGGCGGAAGACGGCGACACGGGCCTGGAACGGCTGCGCGCCAATGCCGATATCGACCTGTTGATCTCCGACGTGGGGCTGCCCGGCCTGAATGGCCGCCAACTGGCCGACGCCGCGCGCGCCACGCATCCGGGCCTGAAAGTGCTGCTGATGACCGGCTATGCGGAAAGCGCCGCGCGGGGCTCGGGCTTCCTTGACACCGGCATGGAGCTGATCGTCAAGCCGTTCGCGCTGGATGCGCTGGCGCAACGGGTGCAACGCATGCTGGAATCCTCCGGCGCGCATACCGATGGCAGGCGCCTGCCGACGGGATGACCGGGTTGCATGTGCGGGGGCATGACGAGGTTTCAAGCGGCGGTAAAAATTGCCGCTGGCGCAACGCCGCCCGCGGGCGCCGGGCCACGGGAATGGGGATTGCTATAGGAACAGGGCAACCTGACCAAGGAGTGAACCCATGAAAATCCGTGCGTTGACCTATGCCGTCGTCGTGGCCGCCAGTCTGGGCGGCTCCGCCGCCTGGGCGCAATCCGCCAGCCCCACGGCGCCATCCACCACCCCGAATGACGGCACCGCCGTGCAACCGAACCGGCCGGTGCCGCCGGGCCAGGCCGCCCCGGCGCCGAACGCCACGCCGAGCACGCAGAGCATGCCGCCCAATGTGGACAAGCGGGGTACCACGCCGTCCTCGGACAAGCGCAGCGGCGAAATGCCGAACCGCAATAGCGAGGCCAATGACAATGTGCCGCGCACCCCAGCGGCCGGCGCCACGCCGCCTCCGGGCTATCCCAACACCGGCGGCAGCAAGTAGATGTGGCGGCGGCCCGCGCGTCCCCCGGGGCGCGCGGGCCGTGTCGGCCCTGGACGCCACGCGGGGAGCGATCCTGATCGCTCCCCGCGTGGCGTTTCAACACGACAAGACGGTCAATGGGCGCGTCGCAATTCAGCGGGAGGAAGGCGCAATTGGCCACGATACTTCGACACGGTGCGGCGTGCCAGGACGATGCCATTGGCGGCCAGTTGCTGGGCCAGGGCGACGTCGGACAAGGGCATGGCGGGGTCTTCGGCCTCGATCAGTTCCTTGATCAGCGCGCGCACCGCGGCGGCCGAGCAGGTCCCGCCCGAGTCGGTGGCCAGCTCACGCGAGAAGAAATGGCGGAACTCGAAGACGCCGCGGGGCGTCACCATGTACTTGCTGACCGTGGCGCGTGACACCGTGGATTCATGCATGTCGAGGTCATCCGCAACTTCTTTCAGCATCAATGGTCGCAGCGCCACTTCCCCGTATTCAAAGAAGGTCTGCTGACGCTTGACGATGGCCTCGGCGACTCGCTGTATGGTGGTGTAGCGCTGCTCCACATTGCGCACCAGCCAGCGGGCCTCCTGCAGCTCCTGCGCCATGGGGCTGCGGTCGTCCAGCCGGGCCCGCCGGAACAGGTCGGCATAGACCTGGTGCAGGCGGGCCTGCGGCATCGCGCTGCGGTTGGGCACGACGCGCCAGCGCGAGCGCCATTTGTCGACGAACACGTCCGGCACCACATAGACCGGCGCCTGCCCGTCATAGCGGCGACCCGGCTTGGGGTCCAGATTGCGGATGAGCGCGCAGGCCTCGCGCAACGCGTCGTCGGAGCAGTTCAGCGCCCGCCGCAAGCCGGCGACGTCGTTCTTGGCGAGCCGGTCGATCTGCCCGCGCACGATATCCAGCGCCAGTCTGCGCAGCGACGCGTCGATGCCGGGCGCGGCTTCCAGTTGCAGCGCCAGGCACTCCGGCAGATCGCGCGCGGCCAGGCCCGGCACATCCAGTTGCTGCACCAGGCGCAGCGCCGCCAGCCATTCGCTGTCATCCGGCGGGGGGGTGAAATCGGCGCTCAGGGCATTGCATAGGTTCGCGGTCGGCGTGCGCAGATAGCCGTCCTCGTCGAGCGCATCGATGATGAATTCGGCCAGCAACCGGTCGCGCGGTCCGAGCCGGTAGTTGCCCAGCTCCAGCGACAGCTTTTCGCGCATCGACACGGGCGCGCTGGCCCACTGGCTGAGGTCGTGGTCTTCGCCGTCGCCACGGGAAGGAACGGGATAGTCGCCCGCGTATTCGGGCGTGGTGGCGGCAGGTTCCAGAGTGACCTGCGTGGTCTCGCCCGCTGGTGTTTCGGGTTCGGACGGATCGCCGACGGGTGGCGCGGTCGGTTCAGTGGCGTCCTGCGCCGGGTCCGGCACTTGCTCCTCGACTTCCTCCAGAAACGGATTGCTCGCCAGTGCCAACTCGACGGCGGTGGTGAATTCGAGCGCCGACATCTGCAGCAGCTTGACGGACTGCTGCAACCGGGGAGCCAGCGTCATCTGCTGGCGCAGGCGCAATTCTTGCATCGGGTGTCCCAAGAAACTCTCCTGCAACGCGGGCCGCCGGAAGGGCGGCGCATTCCTGGAACGATGCAATAATCATGCCAAGCCGCCCAGCGGGCGGGAGCGCGGCTTGCGGCGCCTGCGGCGCCGGCCGGGTTTACAACAAGACGGTAAATATTGCGCCCTGGCGGGGGACGGAGTGATCTCGTCGGTGCCGCCGCGGGCGCCGGTACGCCGCTCAGGCGCCGCCGCCGACATCCTTTTCGTAGACCTCCAGGCGGTTGTAGAGCGTCTTCAGGCTGACACCCAGGGTTTCGGCGGTCAGGCGTTTGTCGCCGCCGTGATGGGCCAGGGTGGCGAGAATGAAGTCGCGCTGCGCGTTGCCCAGGGCGGTGCCCACCGGGAAGCTCAGGGCGCCGTCCTTGAACTCGGCGTGGGGCGCGGCGCGCGCGCGCGGCAATTCCGCGTCCAGTTCCTCGTCGCACAGGATGTAGGCGCGCTGCACGGCGTTGCGCAGTTCGCGCACATTGCCCGGCCATTCGTGCCGGCCGATGGCCTGCAGCATCCGTGGCGAAAATGTCTTGCTGGTGCCGTGGCGGGCGTTCAGTTCATTGAGAAAGTGTCGCGCCAGCGTCACCGCGTCGCCATCGCGCTCGCGCAGCGGGGGCACGCGCAGGGGGATCACCAGTAGCCGATGCAGGAAGTCCTGCCGCAGGCGGCCGTCGGCCACCGAGGCCGCCGGATCGCGATTGCTCGCGCACAGGATGCGCGCATTGGCCCGCAGCAGGTCGGTGCCGCCCACGCGCTGGTAAGTGCCGGTTTCCAGGACGCGCAGGAAATGCACCTGCATGTCGGGCGGCATTTCGGTCACTTCATCCAGGAACAGGGTGCCGCCACTGGCCGATTCGAAGTAGCCGGCGTTCTGCGCCACGGCGCCGGTGAAACTGCCTTTTTCGTGGCCGAACAATTCGGCATGCGCCAGCGAACCGCTGATGGCGCCGCAGTTGACGGCGATGAAGGGATGGTCGCGGCGCTCGCTGGCTTCGTGGATGGCGCGCGCCACCACTTCCTTGCCGGCGCCGCTTTCACCGACGATGAAGACGCTGGCGTCGGTTTCGGCCGCCAGGCGTACCTGAGTGGCCAGCTTCTGCATCACGGGGGACAGGCCGGAAACGTTCATGATGCCATCCATGGTAGTGGGCGCTACGCGCCAGCGATGCGACCAGTTGCAAGTAATCGAAAACTTTAGTGGATCGTATCGAATATTTACGTCACGCCGCCGCAGCTTCGCTATGCTCGAACGTGGCCGCAGCGGCGCCAGGCGCCATTGCCCGGGCCCCAGGTTACAGGAGACGCCATGCCACACCTGCTGATCGTCGATGACGACGATGCCATTCGTGAAACCCTGGCCGAACTCGGTCGCGACAGCGGGTTCACGGTGGCGCTGGCCGCCAGTGTCAAGGACGCGCTGATCCAGCTCGAGCGCCAGGCGCCCGATCTGGTGCTGACCGACGTGCGCCTGCCTGGCGGCAGCGGCATGGACATCTTCAAGAATGTGGCGGTGGCCAGCGCCGAGGTCGTGGTGATGACGGGGCACGGCACCGTCGACAACGCGGTCCAGGCCCTGCGGCTCGGCGCCACCGACTATCTCGTCAAGCCGATCTGCATGGAGCGGCTGAACGGCATCCTGGCGCGCATCATGTCCAATACCGGCCGCGAACTGCCGGGCACGCCGTTCGAGGCGCCCGGCCGTTTCGGCAAGATGTACGGCAGCTCGGCGCCGATGCGCGAGCTGTATCGCCAGATCGGCCGGGTCGCGCCCACCGGCGTCACGGTGTTGCTGGTCGGCGAGAGCGGCACGGGCAAGGAACTGGCCGCCCATGCCATCCACGAATTGAGCACGCGGCGCCAGCGGCCGTTCATCGCGGTCAACTGCGGCGCGATTTCGCCGCACCTGATCGAAAGCGAGATGTTCGGCCACGAGCGCGGCAGCTTCACCGGCGCGGACCGCCAGCACAAGGGGTATTTCGAGCGCGCCGATGGCGGCACGCTGTTTCTGGACGAAGTCACGGAGATGCCGCTCGACCTGCAGGTCAAGCTGTTGCGGGTGCTTGAAACCGGCCAGTTCATGCGGGTCGGCACCAACCGCGAAATCGGTTGCGATATCCGCATCGTCGCCGCCACCAATCGCAACCCCGAACAGGCGGTACAGGAAGGCAAGCTGCGCGAGGACCTGTATTACCGCCTGAACGTATTCCCCCTGGAACTGCCGCCGCTGCGCGAGCGCGGCGAGGACATCCTGCTGCTGGCCGATCGCTTCCTGCAGGCGCAGAACGAGGAGACCGGCCGCTCCAAGGCGTTTTCGGCGCGTGCCGCGGCGGCGCTGTCGCAGTACGAATGGCCCGGCAACGTGCGCGAATTGAAGAACTTCGTGCGCCGCGCCTTCATCATGGCGGAAGGCGACGAACTCGATGCCGACCTGCTGGCGCCGCAGGTGTCGCCCAGCGGCGACGTGGCTGGCGGGCAGGTCAGCGTGCCGGTCGGGGAGACGTTGGCGGAAGCGGACCGTCGCCTGATCCTGGCCACGCTCGAGCGCTGCAAGGGCGTCAAGAAGCAGGCGGCGGCCGTGCTGGGCATCAGCCCGAAGACGCTCTACAACCGGCTCGAGGAGTATGCGGCGGCGGGCTACACGCTGCCCGGCGAGGCGCCGGCGGAAGGCGCGCGCTGAGGCCGCCTTCCGCCTCGTATCCCGCCGCTTCCCGTCACTTGCCGTGGCGGGTCTTCAGGTCGGCCAGGCAGGTGTCCTTGGCATTGCCGGACATCGCATCGCATTTTTCCTTGCCGACCTTGTAGTCGGCCTCGTTGCGCGCCTTGGCCGCGTCATGATTGGCTTCGGCCTTTTCCTTGCCGGCCTTGGCGTCGGCCCTGGCCTTGTCGCGAGTGGCCTGCGCCTGCTGCTCGCAGATGTCCTTCTGATTGCCCTTCATCGCGTCGCACTGTTTCTTGTCCATCTTGTATTGATTGTCGATCTGTTCGTTGCTGCGCACGGCGGAGGAGGCGCCCGAGGCAGTCTGCGCGGCCGCCGGCAGGGCCAGCGCGGACAGGCCCAGCGCCGCGGCCGGGATGAGCGTCAGGGACAGGCGGATCTTGGACAGATTCATGGATGGCTCCTTCGGATGGGAATAGGGCAGGCCGCAAAATGGGCCGCCGTGCGCGGGTGAGCAAGTGGCGTGCCCGCCGCCGCCCAGGCACGCCACTTGCAGCGCAAGTGCCCGACAGGGTGCCGTCCGCGGCATCCGCGACATCGGGAGATAGCCATGAGCAAAGCCACCACCGCCCAGCCGAGCAGCCGCCGCGACCAGGATGACGCGACGGGCGCCGCGCGCCATTCCAGGGAGGTCGACGCCGGCAAAGCCAACACGCCGCAGGACGACACGGCGGCGGCTCACCGCAGCGGCCAGTTCGGGGCGGACCAACCCGGGCGCGATACGCCGGCGGCTCCTCGCCGCGCGGACAAGCATCCCCATCCGAAGGGGGCCGAGTATGAAGAGGGCGGCCAGTATCCCGGCACCCGCAAGCCCGGCGCGGGGCGGTGAGCGCGGCGCGGGCAGGGCCGCGCTCACCGTCGACCTTCAGGTCTCGTCGGCGGCGAGCCGGAACAGCAACACCACGCAATGCAGCGCGGCCAGACCGACCAGGCCGTAGGCCACGCGGCCGGCCAGCGGCCAGGGCAGCATGCGCGCGAACACATCCAGGTTGACGGCCGCGATCAGGCCGCAGTTCAACCCGCCGGCCACCAGCGTGACCAGGGCGGTCCAGTCCAGCGGCCGCAGGCCGTGGCGGTCGCGGGCGCTGCCGGCAACGTTGTCGCCGTTCGTGGCAAAAGCGAGATCGTCGTCGTCGCCATAGGTTTGCATGTCGCACTCCGATGCCAGCGGCATGCGGGTCATGCGCCGCCGGCGGTGGTGCCGCGTCGCGGCGCGGGATGGCTTGCGCGCCGCAACCGCGGCCGGCAACCACCACGCTTTCCCCGGTGGCGATGCAGCAAGCGGCGTGCCGCGCACCCAGCCGGGCATGCCAATTGCTGCCGGCAGGGCATGGCCCACGACGGGCCCGAGCCGATAGGAGATTGCCATGTCCCTGATTGTTGCCGCGCGCTTCCAGACGTTCGACGAGGCGACCGAGGCGGCGCAGCGCCTGCGTCTCGAAGGATTCTCCGAGGACGAGCTGCACACGTTCTACATCAACACGGCGGGCGAGCATGCGCGCTTCCCGCTGGGCGGGGACCGCGTCGCGGATCCGGATGCCCGCGGCGCGCACCTGGGCGCGCTGGCGGGCGCCGCGGTGCTGGGGTTGCTACTGGCGTTGGCCGGCGGCCTGGTGGCCCTGTGGTCGGGCGCCGCGACGCTGGTGGTGATCGTGGCGGCCGGCGCGGGAGCCTATATCGGCGCCCTGGCCGGCGCGTTGCGGGTGGCGGGCAAGAACCGCCGGCGCCCGGCAAGGACTGCGCCCGAACCCGCCGAGGCGCATCCGGCCCCGCGACAGGCCGGGGTGATGCTGGCGTTGCCCGTGTCGCCGGAGCGCGAAGCCCTGGCGCGGCGGGTACTGCGCGAGGCGGGAGGGCACGATATCGAACGCGCCCAGGGCCGCTGGCAGGATGGCAAGTGGCAGGACTTCGATCCCCTGAAGCCGCCGCGCCATGTCGAGGCGCCGTCGGTGGCGCCGTGAGCCGCCGATGGCGGCAAGGAGACGCAGATGAATCACAGAACCCTGCTGCAAGCGCTGCTTGCCGCTTGCCTGTTCGTGCTGCTGGCCGCGCCCCTGGCTGCCCGCGCCGCGCAGTTGTCGCCGGCGGATAGCCACTTCCTGCAGGCGGCCGCGGCCGCCGATGCCTTTCAGCTGCAGGCGGCGCGCCTGGCCAGCGAACGCGCGGCCAGCACCGAAGTGCGGGCCTTCGCCGAGAAGATGCGCTCGAGCTACCAGGAACGGGATGCCGGCCTGCGGCAACTGGCGCGAGCGAAGCGGATCACGCTGCCGGCCAAGGCGGAACCCGGCGATCAGCGCGCGCTGGAAGCAATGGCCGGCAAGACCGGAGAAGCGTTCGACAGCCTGTATATCGAGCAGGTAGCGCTGCTGGCCCATGAGAAGAGCGAGCGTCTGTATCGCACCGCGGCCGAGCAAAGCGCCGATGCCCAGGTGCGTGACTTCGCACTGCGCCATCAGCCGGTGCTGGCAGACCAGCTTGCGCTGGCGCGCGCGCTCAAGCGGGATCCGGCGGCACGTCCGGACGCGGCGGCGCCGCCTGCCCGACAGGGCGAACCCCCGCCGGTGTCGCCGGCCGAGCGCAGCGCGCCCGCCTCGGTGGCCCCGGAGACGGTGGCGCCACAGAAATAGGCCAGTCCGCAGGCGCGGGCTGGCCGCGGCCTCAGTCGCCCGCGCTGCCCGTGATGGGAAGCACGATGCCGGTGATGTAGCTGGAGCAGGCCGGCGCCGCCAGGAACACATAGGCGGGCGAGATTTCCTCGGGCTGGGCTGGCCGGCCCAGTTCCGTGTCCTGGCCGAAAGACGGGATTTCGTCGGCGTCGCGGTCGGCGGGATTCAACGGCGTCCAGACCGGTCCCGGCGCCACCGCATTGACGCGGATGCCCTGGCTGGCCAGGTTCGACGCCAGCGAGCGGGTGAATGCATGAATGGCGCCTTTGCTGGTGGAGTAGTCCAGCAGGCCGCCGCTGCCGCGCAGGCCGGTGACCGAGCCGGTGTTGATGATGGCGGCGCCCGCGCGCAGATGGGGCAGGATCGCGCGCGCCATGTAGAAATAGCCGTAGATGTTGGTGCGCAGGGTCTTGTCCCACTTTTCGTCGCTGATGGCCGACAGCCCTTCGTCGTGCTGTTGGTACGCGGCGTTGTTCACCAGCACGTCGAGCCGGCCAAAGGCTTGCGCCGCCTGTTCCACGGCCCGGTCGCAGAAAGCCGATTCGCGCACGTCGCCTGCGATCAGCAGGCAGCGCCGGCCTTCGGCCCGCACCGCGCGCTCGGTTTCGCGGGCGTCTTCGTGTTCGTTGAGATAGACGATGGCAACGTCCGCGCCTTCGCGCGCGAACAGCACGCTGACCGCGCGGCCGATGCCCGAATCGCCGCCGGTGACGATGGCCGCCATGCCGGCCAGTTTGCCGCTGCCCTGGTAGCCGGGCGCCAGATACTGCGGCCGCAGCGCCATGCGCGCTTCTTCGCCAGGCTTGGGCAGGTGCTGGGCCGGCATGGGCGGCGTCGGGTGGGGTCGCGAGCCAGGCGCGGCGTCGTCGGATTGCGTCATGCGGATCTCCCTGGATGGCGGGCGCCGGTGCGCCCTCGGGCCATCCCGAGCAACTGCCATGCCCGCGCGCGCCGCCGGCGCGCGCGACCCGCCTGCCTTACTGGCGGCCCACCACCACGCCGAACAGGAATGCCGCGCCGGCCACCAGGCCGATCGCCTGCCAGGGACGCGCATGGATGTACTGCTCGGTGCAGTCGATGGTCTCGCGCACCATGTCCTGGGCGCTGTCGGAGGCGTTGCGCAGGCTGTGGCGGGTATCGCGCAACTGCTCGGCCAGCCGCGCCTTCAGGGCCTCCAGGTCGGTGGCCGAGGCGTCGCTGAGGGTGGCCTCGAGATCGTCGATCCAGCTTTCGGGGTGACGGCGGCGGCGCGCGCCGCGGTCGTCGGGGCCGTTCTCGGGAAAGTCCGAGGGCGCGGGGGTATGGTTGTTGGCCATGGGAAGCTCCTGGAGTCTGCGTTGGCGAAAACATGGCCGCGTTCCCTTATACGGGTTACGGGCGCGGCGCATGGAGAAAAGGCTGGCATGTATCGGCCCCGTAGGGATCTTGCATTGCATCTCGTTGTGAATGTTCGTTTTACCGTGAACCGGCGCTCCTGCGGGTCCTGCCACATCCGCTTGCAATTTGAGCCGCGCGCGCATGCTGTCCAGGCGGCGCATGCCGTAGCATGGACCGGACCACAGCGGATTTATCGGGAGCGTTTCGCATGACTTCATCCAAGACCTCCACGCCATCATCATCGCCTGGCAAGCCCCGCGCCGAACGGCAGGCGCGCAGCGGCGCCGCGGCTGCGGCTTCAGGCAAGGTATTGCCGCCGCAGTCGCCGGTCGACGTGCCGCGCCAGCCCCCCAGGCCCGACGCGGCCACCCCGGACGAAGCCGCCCGCGACGGCCGCCGGGTGGCCGACGACCAGACCGAATCCAACTGGGCCGACAACGCCCAGCCGCAACCGCGCGCCAAGAACGCCCGCTCGTCGATTCTCTGAGCGACCCCGGCCAGGGGCCGCTCAGGCGTCCCGCAGGAAGGCCAGCAGCCGCCGCTCGTCGGCATTCAGGCCGCGCGGCCGCGCGGGCGCGGCGGCGCGCGGCGGCAGTCGCCCCGCCAGATATTCCTCGATGATCGATGGATGCACGTAGCAGGCGCGACAGACCGCCGGCGTATTGGCCAGCCGTCGCGATACTTGCTTGATGACGTCCACCACTGCCTGCCGCGCCTGCCGTTCATCGACCCAGGGGCGCGCCTGCAGCGCCGCGAAGGCCAGCACGGAACCCGCCCAGGTCCGGTAGTGCTTGGCGCTGAAATCGGCGGCGCCGGCTTCCCTCAGATAGGCATTGACCGCTTCCGAATCGATGCCATGGGCCTCGCCGGTTTCGTCCAGGTACTGGAACAATTGCTGGCCGGGGATCTCCAGGCAGCGCTTGGCCACCCGGGCGATGCGCCGGTCTCTTACCGTCACGTCATGCGCCACGCCGCTCTTGCCGCGGAATCGGAAGCGCAGGCGGTCGCCACTGACGCTGGCGTGGCGTCGCGTCAGGGTGGTCAGGCCGTAGGAGCGATTGGCGCGCGCATATTCACGCGTGCCGATGCGGATCAGGGTGTCGTCCAGCAGGCGCACCACCGCGGCGATCACTTTGGCCCGAGGCAGACCCGGCATCAGCAAGTCGTGCTGCACCCGGCGCCGGATGCGGGGCAGCTGCAGGCCGAACGCGCCCAGACTCTGGTATTTGTCGGCGTCGCGCAACCGTGCCCAAGCGGGGTGGTAGCGATATTGCTTGCGGCCACGCGCATCGCGCCCGGTCGCCTGCAGATGGCCATGCGGCAATGGGCAGATCCAGACATCTTCGTACGCCGGCGGGATCGCCAGGGCGCGGATGCGCGCCAACTCCGCCGCGCGGGTGATGCGCCTGCCATGCGTATCCAGGTAATGGAAGGTCGCGCCGTTGACCCGCACCCGGGAATAGCCGGGCCCGGTGTCGTCCATATAGACCAGCGCGTCATCGGCGCCGCGCTCGCGCGGCGCGGGGCTGCGGTTTGCCATGGGCCCTCCTGCAGGTGGCGCCGGCCTGGAGCAAGCCGCGTGCCCGGCTCCCCCCGGGCCGCGGCAAGTCACTGGCTCACGGGCACGCCGCTTGCTGAGGGATGTCTTGCCGCAAACCGGGAGTATTGAATGACACAGACACTACAGGACTTCAACGTCGCCATTCTGGTGATGGACGGATTTGAAGAGGTGGAGCTGACCGACCCGCGCGACGCCTTGCGCGCGCAGGGAGCGCGCACCGTCATCGTGTCGGCGCGGCACGGCGACGTGCAGGGCATGCGCCACCACGACAAGGGCGAGCGCGTCCAGGTGGACCTGACGTTCGCGCAAGCGCGCGCGGAAGCGGATAGGTTCGATGCCGTGCTGCTGCCGGGCGGCGTGGTCAACGCCGACGAAATCCGCCTGCATCCCGACGCGCGCGAGCTGGTGCGCGCCCTGCACGAGGCCGGCAAGCCCGTGGCGGTGATCTGCCATGGCGCCTGGCTGCTGATTTCGGCGGGCCTGGTCAAGGACCGCAAGATGACCAGCTGGCCGTCGCTGGCCGACGACCTGCGCAATGCCGGTGCGCAATGGGTGGATGAGGAAGTGGTGGTGGATGGCCGCTGGATCAGCAGCCGCAAGCCGGACGACATCCCCGCATTCAATCGGGAACTGCTGCGCGTTTTTGCGCTGGCGCGCCCCTGAGCGCCAGCGTGTCCAGAGGGGAGCGGACCGGGAACCGCCCGGCCGCGCGACCCGCAGCGTATTTACAGGAGAGCGCCATGCCAGACCATCTGTATTTGCACGTTCCGCCGAAGCCGGAGCCGATTCCGCCAGGCTCGCCGCCGGGCGACTTGCCGGTCGATCCGGACACCGATGAGCCCGAGGTGGACCTGCCGCCGCTTGAACCGCCACCCGCCCGGGACAAGACCGCCACGGTCCACTGAGCGCGCGGGCCGCGCTTGAACCAAGAACAAACGGAGCCATCATGTCTACCATTCTGCTGATCGTCCTGATCCTCCTTCTCATCGGTGCCGTGCCCGCGTGGCCGTATAGCCGGGGCTGGGGCTATTACCCCAGCGGCCTGCTGGGGATCGTGCTCATTGTGTTGATCGTGCTGCTGCTGACAGGACGCCTGTAGCGCGGCGTCCCAGGCGCGTCCGCCGCTGCGGGAGCAGGGGCGGGCCGCCGCCAACGCGCCCCTGGACGGGCCGTGCGGCGGGCGCGCGGCGCGACGGCCGGCTCAGGCTTGCCGCGCCGCGCGTGCGCGCGCCTGCGCCGCCTGGCGGCCGCGATGCTGCAGGCGCCGGCGGCTGATCCAGATGATCACCCCGGTCGCGAAGAACAGCAACGGCAGCAGGCCGAGCACCGCCGTCAGGATGCGGGTCGGCAAGCCGTAGAGGCTGCCCGAGTGCAGCGGGAACATCACCGCCAGGAAGCGTTGCGCGGCCGTGCCTGAAATGGGGTCGGCCGCCGATACCAGGGCGCCGTTGCGCATGTCGATGAACATGCGCAGGGTGCCGACCGGCTGCCAGTCATCAGCGCGGCGCACGCGCGCCTGGTAGACGCCGCGCGCCGGATCGCGCCGCAGCATCACCAGGGTGGCATCGGCCGGCGCCAGGCCGCGCGCCCGGGCCGCGGCGCCGTCCCAGCCGATCTCCGGTTCGGCCGGACCCAGCGCCGGCAGCACGGCGGCGCGCGCATCCAGCGGCACCGTGGCCACGCTGGCGACCAGTTGCCGGCCCAGTTGCGGCAGGCCCAGGAAAAACCCGGTGCCCGCCACCACCAGCAGGAATAGCGCGGTTATCAGCCCGGCGGCGCGATGCAGTTCGTAGCTGGTGCGAAAGGCGCCGACGCCGCGCGTCACGGTCACCGAGCGACGCCAGTGCCCGGGCCGGGGCCACGCCAGATAGATGCCAGCCGCCAACAGCGCCAGCCACGCCAGCGCCAGCCAACCCAGGATTTCGCGGCCGGTCTTGCCTTGCAACAGCGTCATGTGCCAGCGCAGCAGCAATGGCATCACATGGGCCCGGTCCAGCGCGACCGCATCGCGGTTGCGGCTGGCCAGCAACTGGCCGGAGCAGGCGTCCACGCCTGCCTCGTTGTCCGCGGTCGCGTCGTGCCTGAATTGCACTCGATAGCTGTCGCCCGCGGCCTGGGGCAGGGTGATGGCGCCGATCTCGGCGCCGGGCCAGGCTCGCTGGACCGCGCCGGCGGCGGCCGAAGGGGGCTGCGCGGTGTTGCAGGCGCCGGCCGTGTTGCGCAGCATGCGGGCATTCAACCATCCATCCAGTTCATGATCGAAGGCCAGCAGGCTGCCGCTCAGGCCCGCCAGGACCAGCACCACGCCCAGGACCAGGCCCGTCCACCGGTGCAGGAATGACACGGCGGTGCGCAGGGATTTTCGGAGCTTGGCTTTCATGGCGCGGTCGATGGCGGGGGAGGCGGGTGGCGCGCAATTGTACCGAGGCGTAAGATCTGCCGGCGCTTTTTGGCGCCATCGAGTTTTCACTGCCTCCCTCCTGTAGCGACATGAAGATCCCCTTGTTGATATTGATAGACAGCGTGCACGATTTCCTGCCCGCGATCGAAGACCGTGGCTTTCGCTGCATCCTCGCCACCACGCCAGAGGAACGCGCCCGCGCCATTCGTGACCATGCGGACGAGATCCGGGTCGTGCTGACCCGCGGGGCCACCGGCTTTCGCGCCGACGAGATGGCGGCGCTGCCCCGGCTGTCGTTGATCTGTTCGCTGGGCGTCGGCTTCGAGAACATCGACCTGGCCGCCGCCCGCGCGCGCGGGGTGCAGGTCACGCACGGTCCCGGCGCCAACGCCACCTCGGTGGCCGACCATGCCATGGCCCTGCTGCTGGGCGTGGCGCGGCACCTTCCGCAGGCCGACGCCTGGGTGCGCCAGGGACACTGGAGCGGGTTCATGGGACCGCAGGTATCGGGCAAGCGCCTGGGCATCCTGGGCCTGGGCAGCATCGGCCTGGAAATCGCCCGGCGCGGCGCCAATGGCTTCGGCATGACGGTGGGGTATTACAGCCGGCGGGCGCGGCCCGATTGCGGTTATGCGTACTACGACAGCCCGAGGGCGCTGGCCGAGGCCAGCGATTTTCTGGTGGTCGCCACGCCCGGCGGCGCCGAAACGCGCCACCTGGTGGACGCCGCGGTGCTCGACGCGCTCGGGCCGCAAGGCTATCTGGTGAACATCGCCCGCGGCAGCGTGGTCGATACCGATGCGCTGATCGCCGCGCTGGCCGGCCGCCGTATCGCCGGCGCCGGATTGGACGTGGTGGAAGGCGAGCCGGTGGTGCCGCCGGCGCTGCTGGCGCTGGACAACGTGGTGTTGACGCCGCACAGCGCCGGACGTTCGCCCGAGGCGGTGTCGGCGACGGTGGCCCTGTTCCTGGAAAATGCCGGCGCGCATTTCGCCGGCCAGGCCGTGCTGACGCCGGTGCCCCCGCCTCGCGGCTGACGCGGCGCGGGCGCGCGGCCCGGGATCAATGCGAGAACATGATCGGCACGGTCATGCTCTTGAGGATCGACGCGGTGGCGCCGCCCATCGCCCATTCGCGGAATTTGCTGTGGCCGTAGGCGCCCATGACGACCAGGTCGGCACTGTAGTCGGCCGCCGCGTTCAGGATGGTGCCGCCCACGCCCACGCCCTTGATGTCGCGGCGCGCGTGATCCGGAGCCGGCATGCCCTGGGCGATGCAATAGGTGGCCAGGTCCTCGAACGGCACCGCTTCCTCCTTGCGGGTGGCGGCGCCTTCGTCCATGGTCAGCACCACCAGATGCGCGGCCAGGCGCAGCAGCGGCGCGGCGTCGGCCAGCGCCCGCGCGGCCTCGCGGCTGCCGTCCCAGCAATACAGGACGCGATCGCCGATCACGGGGAAGTCGCCGCTGGACGGCACCACCAGCACCGGCCGGCCGGCGGCCAGCAGCGTTTGCTCGACGAATTCGTTTTCGTGCGCGGCCTCGATGTCCTCGCGGTTCTGCTGGCTGACGACCAGCAGATCGCTGGTGCGGCCAAGCAGCGCCACGCTGGCGCTGGGCGAACTGGCGCCGGCGCGCACCACGGCCGGCACATCGGCCGCGGCGGCGGCTTCGAGGAAGGCGTTCTGCACCGCGCCGCGATTCTGCGCCTGCAGGTCACGCATCACGTCGAGGGTCCGCGACATCATCACGGATTCACCGTAGTAATACTGCAGGGGCGCGGAACTGGCGTAGATGCCGACCAATTCGGCCTTGTGGCGCCTGGCCAGGGCCAGGGCCACCGCGGTGCGGCGGGGGCAATCGAATCCGTGGTCCAGGTGGACGGAAATGCGGCGGTACATGGCGGCCTCCTTTTGAGTGCGGTAGGCCTCCATCGTTGCGCGTTCCCGCGCCAACGCCCTTGATGGGCGTCAACCGGTCCGCAGTTTGCCGGCGTTGCCGCAATACATGGGCGCGGCGGCGCCGGGATCAGGCCTGCTGCACCCGGTCGCGCAGTTGCCGCACCTGGCGCGCCTGCTGCGCGATGCGCTCGAGCGGCCCGGCCAATGTGGGCGCGGCCGCGGCCACCGCGGCGGGCAAGGCCAGCTGGCGGATGGCGACGGCCGGCTCGGGTTCCTGCGGATGCAGCGCATGCGCCAGCGCCAGGCCGTAGTCGCGCAGGGCCGGCGCGGCAGGGCTGTCCGGGGGCAGCGGCGGCTGGATCTCCAGCACCGTGCCGGCCGCGGTCACCCGGCGCATGGCGTTCAACAGATTGACGGCGGTATCCACCTTGCGGTCGCGATGCACGGGGTTCTGTTGCAGCCGCTGCAAGGACGCCTCGGCATTGTCCGCCGACAGGCAGGCCTGGCGGCGCAGGCCCACAATGTCGTCGGCCGTGCCGGCGCCGCTCTTGGCGCGGATCAGCGCCAGCGCGTAGGCGGCATGGTGTTCCAGCGCGCGGCTGAGCGCGCCCGCCAGTTGGCGGGGTTCCTTTTCGGGCCATACCAGGAAACCGACCAGCAGCGCCAGCACCCCGCCCAGGACACTGTTGAAGGCCCGCAGCGCCGCCAGCATCGGTTCGTAGATGTCCGGTTGCTGGATGTGGCTGACCAGCACGAACTGCGAGGTCAGGAAGAACGTGAACAAGGCATAGTGGACAGTGCGCGCGGCGAAGGTGCCGAGCGCGATCGGCAGCACCGCCAATGCCACCGACAGCGGCGTGCTCAGCAGCAGTCCCAGCAGCGACGCGCCGATGGCGCCGGCCACGCTGCCGATCACCCGTTCGAGCGTGCGGCGCCAGGTGCCGGCGAAATAGGGTTGCAGGATGAACACCAGCGTCAGCGACATCCAATAGCCGTGATTGACCTCGAAGGTCCTGGACAGCGCCACCGCGATGGTGGCGCCGATGCCCACGCGCAAGGCATGACGAAACGCGTCGGACTCGAAACGCAGGTTCTGCCGCAGGCTGCGCCACGCCAGCCGGGCCGGCGTGGCCGCGCGCGCCGCCGGCGCGGGCGCGACCGGGGTCCCGTCCCGCTCGAACAGCGCCTGCGCGATCGACTGGGCGGTCTGTTGCAGGCGGTCCAGGACCGGCACCATGGTCGCCAGGTCGGGGGCATGGGCCATGGCGGCTCCACGCAGCTCGTGCAGGCCGGCGCCGAAGTGGGCCAGCCGTTCGCGCAGGCATTCGGCCTGGCGCGCGTCGCCGACGTCCGAGGTGCTGGCGATGGCGTTGGCGACGCTGGCGTAGCGATGGAAGGCGTGCGACAGGTGGGCGCCGGCGGCGCGGCCGAGCCAGCGCGGCGCGTTCGACTCCAGCAGGTCGGCGGCGGCCACCAGGGCGATGAAGCTGTCTTCGGCGCTGTCGAGCAGATAGAACAATTGCTGGGCGCGGGTGCGCCGCGACGGGCGCGCATCCTGCACCTCGCGGATGCGCACGCGCGCCGCTTCCAGCGCGGCCCGCAGTGCGCTGCGCTGGGGCCGGGTGACCGCGCTCCAGGCTTGCGGACCGGCGGCCGGCGCCAGGCCCGAATACATGCGGGCCAGCGCGTCGGCGAAATCGGCCAGGCCGCGATAACAGTGCGCGACCGCGTGGGTCGCGTCCTTCCAGGGACGGCGGCGCCACACCAGCGCGGTCATCAGGATCGCCCACAGCGCGCCGGCCACGAAGAACAAGGTGTACGACAGGCTGGCGGCAAGCGTGGGCGCGGGCAATTCAGCCGCCACCACGAAGCCGGCCGACAGCAGGGTGCCGACAATGGCGGCCGCCGGCCCAAGCACGCGCAGCAGGCCGCCGAAGGTGCAGCAGGCGAAGGTCAAGGGCAACAACAGCCACAGGTGACCGGCACTGGCGCTGGCCAGGAAGCAGAACAACGCCCCGATCAGGCCCAGCGCCAGCATTGAGCCGGCGCGCTGGCGCAAGGGCCCGCCAGGATCGCCGAAGCAGGCCCAGAACGCGGCGATGGCGGTCCAGCCCAGCCGCGGCTCGTGCGCGAGCACGGCCAGGATCACGGGCGCGGCGCTGATGGCGGCGGCTTGCAGGGCATCCAGCCAGAGGACGTGGCGCAGCGAAAGGCGCCAACGGGATAGCAGGGTAGTCACGCGGGAAACCACGAATGGACGATAGTCCGCAATGGCGGAAAAGGCGCAACGCTACCATGTCGACAAGGCGAAATCGCAAAGAAATATTCGAGCGTCCGAGTAATGCGATTTTCATGAATCCTTCGCCTTGAATACTACTGGTTACATATATGTGACTTTGGCGCCGCACAGGCGCAGAATTGCCTGGAGTAAATGCGCAAAATCGCATAAAAAAACATTGGCGATCGAATACGCTGGGTAGTACACGAGCCGGTAAGCATATTCCTGCAGGCCGAATGTGAATACTCATGTCCAATGCGCCCCGTTATGCGCCCGGACAGCGCAGGTCATATTCCGGGGTGCTTCAGGAGCGAACATGACGCCAACCGACGAGGCTTCCACAAGCTCGGTGGTGAGCGACCAGGAAGTCGCCGCCATGATTACAGGCAAAGACGGCCTGCGGGTGTTGCTGCAACCGCAGGTCGACCTGCTGACCGGCCGCATCGTTTCGGCCGAGGCGCTGGCGCGCTGGCAGCATCCCAAGCTGGGCATCGTGATGCCCGCCGAGTTCGTGCCCGCCGTCAACCGGCTCGGGCTCGACAGGACGCTGTTCGAGCGGGTCGCGCAGCGCGTCATCGACATGTTGCAGACCATGCGGCGCGCCGGCATGGCGATTCCCATTGCAATCAATGCCCCGGCGTCGACGCTGTCGGACGAGCTCGCGGTCGAATTCCTGCTGGGCCGCATCCATGCCGCCGAACTGCCGGCTTCGCTGCTGCGGGTCGAATTGACCGAAGACCAGCCCATCAAGGAACTGGAGGCGTTGCGCGCGACCCTGGAAAAGCTGGAACAGGCCGGTTGCGAGGTCAGCCTGGACGATTTCGGCACCGGCCATGCCTCCCTGAAACTGCTGTCGGCCATTCCGTTGTCCGAGGTCAAGATCGACCAGTATTTCGTCACCCGGATGCGGCGCAGCGCGGTGGCGTTCGAGGTGCTGCGCACGGCCGCGGAACTGGCCACGCGGATGGGCTGGCGGGTGGTGGCCGAGGGCGTCGAGAACGTTGCCGACATTCCCGCCCTGCGGGCTGCCGGCTGCCGCTACGGGCAGGGCTACGCCCTGGGCCGGCCGATGCCGCTGGATGACCTGATGACGCGGTTGCGTGTCCAGCGCGACCGAGGCGAACCGCTGGCCGCGCCCGCCACCTATGCCTCGGCCTGGCTGGACGCCTTCGATCCGCAGGACGCCGAGGCCGGCCTGCCGGCGCACGTCACCACGCAATAAGGCCGCGGCAGTCGCGCCGCGTCCGGTCTTTCCGGCGCCTGCGCGCCGTGCCGCCTTTTCTGCCCACTGCCGCCAAAATTCCCCACAGCCGCTGACGGCGCAAGGGGCGGGGGGCCGGGCACGCCAGTTGCTGGCAAGTCCCTGGCGGAATGGTTCCGCCTCTCAGGAGACTTGCGATGGCAAACCCCAATCAGCCCGACCAGCAAAAGCAGCAGCAAAAGCAGCAATCCCAGGAAAATCCGCAGCACCGCGACCGTTCTCAGGGGCAGCAGCCTGGCGGCCAGCAGGTGGACAAGGACCGTGGCCAGGGCCAACAGCCGGGCCAGCAGGGCGGCCAGCGTTCGCAGACGCAGCGTTGACACCCTGAACCCGGGTATACCGGTTTTTGCGGAACAAGCCTGGCACAGGCCGGTGCGCCCACCGGCGCACTCGAGTCGTGACGATGCCCGCGCAACCCGTGCTGCGCGGGCATCGTCTTGTCCGCGAGCGCCGTGCCGCCGGCGGCGCATCGCGCCTCTGGCGGCGGCACGGCGCCGCGCCGCCCTGGATGGTCCACGCATACCGGTGATGCCATCCGCCTTGCGCCATGCGCGGCCCGTCGTTAAGGTGCCAGGGCAGGGCCGCTCCAAGGCCCGCCGCCACGCGATCGCGCAGCGGCCATCGACAGAACGAGACACTCCATCGCCATGAATGCCGCCACGCCGCGCCGCCGCTCGCTCCTGGGCAAGGTCCTCGTCATCCTCCTGGCGGCCGCCGTGCTGCTGGCCGTGCTGGCCTGGGTCGGCACCCGGGTGGCGGAGCGGCGCATCGCCGGCCTGCTGGGGCCGCGCGCGCAGGTTGGCGAGGTGCGGCTGGGCTTCAACGAGGTGGTGTTGACGGACGTGAGGATTGCCGGCGCCGCGGGCATGGCGCCAGCCAGCGCGCGGCGGGTGGTGGCGGAACCCGAATGGCGCTCGCTGCTGGGGCAGGTCGCCGTCTTTCGCCGCATCACCGTGCAAGGTTTCGATTTTGCGGTGCTGCGCGGCGCCGACGGCGACATGCAGATTTCGCCGGCGTTGCAGGCCGCCCTGCGTGAAGGTCACGGCGGCGACGCCGCGGCGCGGGGCCGGCGGCCGCTGCGGGCCGATGCCGTCATCCTGGAGGAAGGCCGGCTGGATTTCATCGACGCCGCCATTGCCACGCCGCCGCATCGCATTGCCTTCGACCACGTCTCGGCGCGCCTGCAACCGCTGGTGTTGCCCGCCAACGACCAGCGCAGCGACATCACGTTCCAGGGCGCGGTGCGCGACAACCGCGGCGGCGCGTCCACGGTGCAGGCCAACGGCACATTGACGCTCGGCGGCAGCGATGCCGACATCACGGTGGCGGTGCGCAACATGGACGTCCGTCACGCCGCGCCATACCTGGCCGGCAACGGCGCGGGATCGCTGTCCGGCGGCGCGATGGACCTGGACATGCGCACCACCATCGCCCGGCGCCAACTGGAGGCGTCGGGCGTGGTGGCGCTGCGCGACCTGGCATTCAGCGGCGACGGTTCGCTGTTTTCGTTGCCGCGCAAAGCCGTGCTGGCGGCGCTGGAGAATCGCAAGGGAGTCCTGCGCATGGAATTCAAGCTTTCCGGCAGCCTGGACAACCCCAAGTTTTCGGCCTCGCGCGGGTTCGCCGCGCAGATCGCGAGCGGCTTCGGCCGCGCCATCGGCGTGGGGGCCGAAGGCGCGGCCGGGGGCGTTGCCGGCGCGGTGAAAGACCTGGGCGACGCGATTTCCGACCTGTTCACCCAATGAGTCAGAAGCGGTAGTTCGCGCTCAATTCCACCCGGCGGCCTTCGCCCAGCAGCCACTGCGTCTGGTTGTAGTAGGCCGTCTCGGCGTACTGTCGATCGAACACGTTGAATGCCCGCAACGCCAGGCTCAAGTCGCGGCGCGGTTCCCATTGCAGGGCCAGGTTGGTGGTGGTGTAGCCGGCCATTTCCAGCCGGTTGGCGGCGTCGGCGTAGCGCTTGCCGACGTAGCGCAGGCCGGCGCTGGCGGTCCATTGCGGCGCGAATTTCCAGCTGACCCAGGCGTTGGCCACGCGTTGCGGCACGTCGGTCGGCACATTGCCGACGCGCGACACGGCGACGCCGTTGACCGATTCGCTGAAATCGTCATAGCGAGCCCGCAGCACGGCCGCGTTCAGGTCGACACGCCAGGCCGGCGTCAGTTCGACCCCCAGCGTGGCTTCCAGGCCGCGCGAGGACTGCTTGCCGACCTGGATGCGCAACGCGGGGTCATTGGGATCGCGGCTCACCAGGTGATCCTTGCGGATATGGTAGGCGGCCAGGGTCCACTGGCCCTTGTCGTCCCAGAACGTCTGCTTCAGGCCGACTTCCACCTGGCGTCCCTTGGACAACTCGAAGTCCTTGTTCGCCGGCGACAGCAACAACAGGCTGCCGACCGGGTCGGCGGCTTCGGCATACTGGCCGTAGACGGACAGGGTGGGCAGCAGGTCGTAGACCGTGCCGACGCGCCAGCCGACATTGTTGAACGTGGTGTCGAAGGCGGTCTGGCCGGCCACCAGGTCGCGCCGCTTCAGGTCGATGTGGTCATAGCGCAAGCCCGCCAGCACCGACCAGCCGGGTGTCAGCATCAGCCGGTCTTCGGCGAACAGGGCGTACTGGTCGGCGGTGTTGCGGTAGCGCGGCGTGGTGCCGGCGAGGTTGATGAAGCGGCCGTGGTCGACATCGTACGGATCCACCAGCGAGGTGCCCGAGTACGGCGAATTGTTGGTGTGCTTGAACGAGGCGTGGTTCAGCTCGAATCCGACCGCCACTTTGTTCGCAAGGCCGAAGAGATGGCCGTCGAAGGCGGCGTCGGTGACCGTGCCGACCTGCCGCTGGTCGTGGCGGATGTCGGTGTACGCGCTGCGCTGGATCAGGCCGCTGGCGGGTTGCCAAGTGTAGTTCTCGGCGTCGCGATAGTCGCGGTCGCTGCCGATGTAGTAGACGCGGCTGCGCACGCGGGCTGCCGGGTTGGGCGACCATTCGGCCTTCAGCTCGGTGCGGCTGTCACGGTAGATGATCTTGCTGTCGGCCACGTTGTAGTTCTGGCGCCGCAGGCCGTAGTCGATCCTGCCGTCGATCAGCGGGGTGCCGAAGTAACGTGTCGGCTCCTGCCAGGCGTAGGCCTGTGTCAGCGTGAAATTCAGGTCGGGCGAGACGTCCAGGCGCAACGCCGCGGTCACGGCGAAATCGCGCGAGTCGCCCAGGCTGAGGCCGGAATCGGTATGGTTGCCGCTGATGTCGAGCCGGTACGACCACTTGTCGTCGAGCGCGCCGCCACTGCCCAAGCCCAGGCGCTGCGTGTCGTGGGTGCCGACGGTGGTCTGGATTTCGTTCTCGATCGGGCCGCGGGTCGGCTTCTTGGGAATCACGTTGACCACGCCGCCGATGGCGCCCTCGCCATACAGCACCGAGGCCGGGCCGCGCAGGACTTCGATGCGGTCGACCGCCCACGGATCGTAGAGGAAGGTCTGGCCGACGCCGCCGAACTGGCGCACGCCGTCGTACAACTGCGCAACGGAGTTCGAATCGGTGAAACCGCGCGACGACAGCGACGAGCCGCCGTTGCCGGGATGGCGCATGGCGCTGAGGCCGGCGGCCTGCGTGATGGCATCGGTGACGGTGACCGCGCCGCGCGCGCGCAGTTGTTCGTTGTCCAGGATTTCGATGCTGGCCGGGGTATCGAAGGGCCGCAGGCCCAGCAGCGTGCCCGTGCTGGCCGGCTCGAGCAGAGTCGGCGCGGGGGCATCGGCGGACACGGCGATGGCGGGCAGGGTGGCGACGTCGCGCGGCGTGGACGCAGCGGCGGGGGAAGAAGAGGGAGGCGTGGATTGCGCCTGCGCGACGGGGACGCAGGCGAGCGTGGCCCAGACGGCCAGGCGCCGTGTCAGGACGCGCGGCGTCCTGGCGGGGGAATGGAACATGGAATTTCTCGGTAAGCCAATGAAGCCGCGCGTGGCGCGGCGGAGCGATCAGCGGGGTACCGGGAAAGCGGGCGGGGCGCGGGCGCCCAGTGGCGGGCCGGGCGGGGAACCTTCGGCCACGGCCGGCGGCGCGCGCGCCGCCAGCGGATGGGTCATGAGGGCGCTGGCCGCGATCAGTGCCGCCGGCGCGGAGGGCAGCGCCACCGCGGCCAGCATGGCGCCCATGGGGCAGGTGGCGGCCTGCGCCGCGTGGCGTTCGTCGGGCGCGTCGCCGCGCTTGGCGGGGCCGGCCACCCAGACCGGACCGGCGGCTGAGCACAGCTGGATCAGCGTGCCGCCGCCCGGCGTCGCGGGCATGAAGCCCGGCGGCACCAGCGCCTTGAGCGCAAACAGCGCCAGCACCAGCCAAAGGCAGGCGGCGTTGCGGGCAAGGGGCATGAAGCGGGGGCGCATGGTCGACGCCCATTCTAGAAGGTTTTGCCGCCGCCCGGGAACTACACGGTGCGGGCGGCCCAGAAGGCGGTGCGCACGCCCGGGGCGGCGGCGATGCGGGCCGTGACGCGGTCCAGGTCCAGTTCGTCGACCGATGCCTCGCTCAGCGCGGCCTCGATCTCGACCTCGTTCTCGCCGAACTGGTCGATCTTCAGTTCGGACAAGGGCAGTTGCTCGGCCTCCAGCACGTCCTCGAGCACGGTCATGGCAGCCTGGCGCTGGTCCACGTGCGCGATAACGTGAATCACGGTCGTGACTTCGGTGGTCTGCGCATCCACCGGCTGGCGATTGATGTGGCTGACCAGCGGCCGCAGCAACGTGTTGGCGGCCAGCACGAAGGCGGTGGCCGCCAGCGCCTCCAGGATCAGCGAGGCGCCGGCGCAGGCGCCGATGGCGGCCGAACCCCATAGCGTGGCGGCGGTGTTCAGGCCGCGGATGCTGCCGCCTTCGCGCATGATGGCGCCGGCGCCCAGAAATCCCACGCCGGACACGACGTAGGAAATCACCCGCGCGCCGCCGTCGGGACCGCCGACGCGAAAGGCCATGTCGACAAAGATCGCGGCGCCCACCGCCACCAGCGCGTTGGTGCGCAGGCCCGCGGTACGTTGACGGTATTGCCGCTCGAAACCGACGATGGAGCCCAGCACGAATGCCGTCGCCAGGCTGATCAGGGTATTGGCCAGCGTCAGCAGCTGGATGTTTTCGAAGTTCTTCATGTTGTTGTTCTCGGATTCGGCAGGTCGCGTCGTATCGGACCGGGTCAGGGCAATTGCCAGACGGAGGCCAGCGTCAGCCCGAAGGCCACCAGCCACAGCAGCAGCAATGCAACCACCCGGGCAACGAGGAGGCATTTGTACGGGTCTTTCATGACAGTCTCCTTTCCATGGCTCAGGCGGGCAGCACGGCAATGCGGGCGCCGTCCTCGTTTTCCCAATGCACCCGGCGCACGTCGGGGCTCTGGCCCAGCCGCAGGGCGACGGCGCTGAGCAGGCCGCGCAATTGCGGCGGGCACTGCAGCGTGACCGTGGTGCTGGCGAGCTGGCCGGCCTCCTGGCGCGAGATGCGCACGTTCAGCACGCGCAGGTCGAGCGCCTGCAGTTCGAAGTACAGCTGCTTGCGCAGGGCGTTGAGGGTGTCGGCGACGCTGACGATGGTGAACTGGTAGGTGGGGGTGGCGGCGCGCGCGGCCGGGGCCGCCGCCGTCATGCCGCGCACGGCGGCGCCGCCATCCAGGAAGGGAAGGAATTTCTTGATGCGCATGGTCGTCTCCAGGGGGAGTACGGTGGAAGGTCCACATGCATGCGCCGCCCGCCGGTCGCGGCGCGGGCGCGACAAGGCCCGCGATTCGCGTCGGCAAGCTGATGGGGGAGAGGGCCGGGGCCGGTCGATGCGCGCGCGAGCGGGCTGGTGTCCGGGCCGGATGGCCTTGTCCTGGCTTTACGCAGGACTCGGCAGAAAACTCTGCGGATCCTGCGTCAAGCGGCGCAAGCAGTCGTGTATCGACTACATCCGTCGTTGTCCACAATGATCTCGGGGTGGTTGAAGGTGCCGCAATTATAAGAACGGATAAGGGAAAACACCAAGGGAAAATTCCTGTTCGACACGTCTGCGGCGGCGCGCGCGCCGCAAGCGGCGCGGCAATGGGCCGGCTCCTTGCCCGGGCCCGCCGCGTGCCGCGATGGCTTCAGCGCGTGCCGGCGTAATACTGGCCCAGCGCCTCCACCTCGCTGTCGGTCAGGCGTTGCGCGAACGCCCGCATCACCCCGACGTCGTCGTTCTGTCGCGATCCGTTGCGAAAGGCGTTGATCTGGTCTGCGAAGTATTCCTTGGACTGGCCCGCCAGCCGGGGCAGCAGCGGGCCTTCGCCCAGGCCGCGCAGGCCATGGCAATTGGCGCAGGCGGGCAGGGCGCGGGTGCCGTCGCCAACCTGGTCCAGCTTGCGCGCCGCTTCGCCGCCGGCTTCGCCCACGTGCAGTGGCGGCCCGGCCAGGCTGCCGTAGTAGGCCGCCAACTGGCCGATCTCCTGCTCGCTCAACCCTTGGGCGATAGTGTCCATCAGCGGTTGCTTGCGCGTGCCCTGGCGGAAATCGGCCAATTGCTTGGCAATGTACTCGGCGGTCAGTCCCGCGAGATTGGGGAAGATGCCGCCGCTGGGGGTGATGCCGGCCTGGCCGTGGCAGGCGACACAGGCCTGCACGCCGGCGGCCGGCTTGCCGGCGGCGGCCAGTTGCTTGCCCTGTTCCGGGTCGGCGCCGCGCAGATAGCCTTCCCAGACCGGCCGTGACGCGCTGAAGTCCAGCGCGCCGCGGCCGGGCACCGGCGCGGGCGCGGCTGGCGTTGCCGCGGCGGAGGCGGGCGGGGTGGCGCCGGCCGCGGCGCGGGGCGCCTGTGTCGGCGCCGCTGTCGATAGTGATGGCGATGGCGATGGCGATGCGGCCGGCGCCGCCGCCGCGGGGGCCTGGACGGCGCTGGCCCGGATGGGGCCCTCGCCGCCAGTGCCGAACATCTGGTGCAGGGTGGCGACCAGCGTGATGGCGGGCACGCCCACCATCAGCGCCACCGCGATCAGGATGCCGTTGCGATGTTCGATCATGATGACACCAGCCGCCCTGGCGAACGCAGATAGTCCGCCTTGATTTTCTCGACGATCCAGTAGGCGGTGGCGCCTACCGTGCCCGTGGGGTTGTAGCCCGAATTCTGCGGAAACAAGGCCGCGCCCGTGACGAAGACGTTCGGCACGTCCCAGGATTGGCCGTAGCGGTTGACCACGCTGGTGGCCGGGTCGTTGCCCATCGCGGCGCCGCCGGTCAGATGGGTGGACTGGTACGCCGTGGCGGAGAACGGCCGCTTGCGAGGACCGGGCTCGGTGCGCGTGACGCCCTTCATGGCGCGGCCGATCTCGTCGCCGCGCTCGGTCAGGAACGCCGACATGCGGATGTCGTTGTCGGGAAAGTCGTAGGTGACGCGCAGGAGCGGCAGGCCCCAGGCGTCCTTGTAGGTCGGATCCAGGCTCAGGTAGCCGCCGCGCCACGGCTGGGCCGAGCCGGTGATGGTGATGTTGGCGGCGTGGTTGTAGTAGCGCTTGACCGCCTTCTTCCACTCGGCGCCCCAGGCCGGGGTGCCTTTGGGCGTGGGGTGAAAGCCGATGGGCGCGCCGCTGACCACCTGGATCTGCAGATAGCCGCCGCCGACAAAGCCATGCGGGCCATGATCGAAGTTGTCGGCGCTGAAGTCGTCCATGGTGACGGCCACGGCGCCCGCGCCCATGAACGGATTGATGTTCACCGACTCGTCGAAGAACAGGTTCACGCCCGAGGTGGTCTGGTGGGTGTAGTTGCGCCCCACCACACCCTTGTCCGTGACCGGATCGTAGGGCTGGCCGATGCCGGACAGCAGCAGCAGGCGCACGTTGTTGATGCCGAAGGCGCACAGCACCACGATCTCGGCCGGCTGGAAGATCTCGGCGCCGGCCGCGTCCACGTAGGTCACGCCGCGGGCGCGCTTCTTGTCGGGCGTCAGTTCGACCCGCAGCACGTGGGCCCCGGTGCGGATCTCGAAGGTCGGCAGCTTCAGCGCCACCGGCAGGATACAGACCTGCGGCGAAGCCTTGGCGAAATGTTCGCAGCCGAAGTTGGAGCAGAAGCCGCAATACACACAGGCGCTCATGTGCAGCCCCTCGCTGTTCACGTAGGGCCGGGTACAGAGCGCCGACGGCTGCACATAGGGGTGATAGCCGAGCTGTCTGGCGGCCTCGCCGAACAGCGCCGGCGCGTACGGCACTTTCATCGGCGGGTTGGGGTAGGGCCGCGAACGCCAGGGCTCGAACGGGTTGCCGCCTTCCTGCTTCTGCCCCTTGATGTTGCCAGCCTGGCCGGAAGCGCCGATCAGGTAGTCATAGCGGTCGAAATAGGGTTCCAGCTCGTCATAGGTGAGCGGCCAGTCCTGGCAGGTCAGTTCGGGATCGAAGATCTTCGCGCCGTAGCGTTCGGTGTAGTGGCTGCGCAGACGGAAATCGGTGGGATCGAAGCGGTAATAGGCGCCGGACCAATGGTTGCCGGCGCCGCCCAGGTGGGTGCCGGGATAGGCGAATTGCCAGCGGCGCATCGGTAGCGCCTTCTGGTCGGTGTTGTTGCGGAAGGTGAAGGTCTCGGTCGCCGCGTTCTGGTGCAGTTCGTGGCGCCGCGTGTACTTCAGTTCGTCATGGACGTAGGGGCCCTGGAAGTCGGGCGAGGGCCAGCGCGCCTCGCCGCGCTCGAGCACCACCACGCGCTGGCCGACGGCCGCCAGCTCCTTGCCGATGATGGCGCCGGTCCAGCCGCCGCCGACGATCGCCACATCCACCGCGGGCAGCGTCTTAGCCATGGCCGTCTCCCGGTTTGCCCATGTGGCCGCGCGCGTTGGCGATGGAGACGGGCCTGCCGGCCCAGATCACGCCATGGCGCTCGATGTCGTTGGAAAATGACGCATAGGCGCCTGGAAAGCCCACCAGCTTCCAGCCCACCATGTCGACATTGCCGCCGTACAAGGGGTCGGAGAAGAAGCCTTCGATGGTGGCGTCCAGCAGCGCCTGGAAGAACACGTCCGATGGCAGCGGTGAAAAGTCGGGCTTGCCGGCCTGCATGTCATGCAGCCAGGCGTCCTGGCGCGCGGCGTCCAGTTCGGCATAGGGTTTGCCGTCCTGCCTGCGGGTGGCGACGTCCAGCGCGGCCAGGCCGCGCCGGAACATCTCGGCGGGCGTGAACGACAGCTGGTAGCCTTGTTCGGGGGTGCCGCTTTCGAACGGGCCCTGGCGATAGAACTGCTCGCCCGCGCCCCAGGCGCCCGCCAACTGGCCGTCCAGGAACTGGGTCACGCCGGCTTCCTTGGCGCCCGGGCCGAGTTCGTCCGCCGGAATCAGGCGCGCGGCGATCGCGTCCATGGCAGCGGCTTCCTGCGCATTGAAGAACTTGAGCGTGCGGTTCGGCGGTTCGGCGGCGGGCGGGGAGGGCTCGGGCGCGGCCTGGGGCCGCGGGGCCCACGCGGCGCCGGGCAGGCCCACGGCCAGGGCCTTGAGCAATCCGCGCCGTCCGGAAACTGGTTGGTCGTCCATGCATCGCTCCAGCGGCGGAGCCGGCGTCCGGCGAGGCTTGCCCTGCGGCGCTGCGGCCCGCGAGGCAACGACCTCCGGAGCGTTCGGCTCCCGAGTGAAAGGGATCCCGCGACAGCATATGTGTTCGTGTGCTGAGTTTGTCACTGATTTGGGGGCCGCGACAACTGGCGCATCCGGGCCAACCCGGGTTTTTCTTCTCTTTACATTTCAGCTAATATTCAGGTTCCTGAAAGAATGAGAGCACGGCGGAACATGCGGCCCGCGTTTGCCACGGCAAGCAAGGACGGTTTCGCCATCTATGACCGACGACCCGCCTCCTAGTACGGCGCCGCTCACGCAGCGGCGCCCGGTTTCTCCTCCCTGCCGACTTCCGGCATCCGGCCGTTGCTGGCCGACTCCCCACGATTGCGCGACGGCGCCGACGCCACGCATAGGCGGACGCGCGCCGCCGGGCCGCCTCTTGCCCGCGATTCCCGGACGGGCCGCGGGCCCTGATCCCTTGCTTTCCCGTCCGTCCCTGCCGACGGCTTGCGGGCTGCCGGGCGCCCACGCCCGCCCGCCCCGAATTTTCTTTGTGGAACGTTGATGATTTTCGACTGGATGTCCGACCCGACCGCCTGGCTTGGCCTGGCGACGCTGGTCATTCTTGAAATCGTGCTGGGTATCGACAACCTGGTGTTCATCGCCATCCTGGCCGACAAACTGCCGCCGGCGCAGCGCAACCGCGCCCGCATGATCGGCCTGACGCTGGCCATGGTGATGCGCCTGGGCCTGCTGGCCAGCATCGCGTGGGTGGTGACGCTGACCGCGCCGCTGTTCACGGTGCTGGGCGCCGAGATCTCCGGGCGCGACCTGATCCTGATCCTGGGCGGCCTGTTCCTGCTGTTCAAGGGCACCATGGAACTGCATGAACGGGTCGAGGGCGGCAGCGCTCACGATTCCGGCCAGAAGCCGCAGCACGCGGTGTTCTGGCAGGTGATCCTGCAGATCGTGGTGCTGGACGCGGTGTTCTCGCTGGACTCGGTGATCACCGCGGTCGGCATGGTGCAGGACCTGAGCATCATGATGATCGCGGTGGTGGTGGCGATGGCCGTGATGATGCTGGCCAGCCGTCCGCTGATGGGCTTTGTCGCCCGCCATCCGACCGTGGTGATCCTGTGCCTGGGCCTGCTGCTGATGATCGGCTTCAGCCTGGTGGCCGAGGGCCTGGGCTTCCATGTGCCCAAGGGCTACCTGTACGCCGCGATCGGCTTCTCGATCCTCATCGAGCTGTGCAACCAGCTGGCGCGCCGCAACCGCGCCAAGGGCACGCACGCCCTGGGACGGCGCCAGCGCACCGCGCAGGCGGTGCTGCGGCTGTTGCGCGCCGGCCGTGGCGGCCACGTGCCGCAGCAGGCTGACGAAGTGGTGGCGCTGGTGGACAGCGTCGGCGAGGAACCGGCGTTCGCGCCGGAGGAAAGCTCGATGATCGAACGCGTGCTGGCCATCGGCGCGCACGACGTGCGCGCCATCATGGTGGCGCGGGGCGACATGGTCTGGCTGGATGTCGCCGACACACCCGACCAGATCGTGCGCAAGTTCGCCTCGGGCCACTCGCGCCTGCCGCTGTGCGCCGGCGATCCGGCCAACGTGCTGGGCGTGCTGCACTTCAAGGACCTGCTGGCGCTGCTGCGCAACCCCGGCCCGATCGACCTGGTGGAACTGGCGCGCGAGCCGCGCTACGTGATGGAAACCACGCCGGTGCTCAAGGTGCTGGACGAACTGCGGGCGTCGCGCGACCACATGCTGATCGTGGTGGACGAGCACGGCGTGTGCGAAGGGCTGGTGACGCCGATGGACGTGCTGACCGCGGTGGCGGGCGAGCTTCCGGAACATGCCGAGGCGCCGCCGGAGGCGCTGCAACTGTCGGACGGATCATGGCTGCTCGATGGCCGGCTGGCGCTGGCCGAGGCGGCGCGGCTGCTGGACGCGGCGGAACTGGCCGATGACGCCGACGACGCCACGCTGGCCGGCCTGCTGCTGAGGGCGGAGGGGCGTATCCCGGAAACCGGCGATGTGGTCGCATGGCGCGATTGGCGCTTCGAGGTCACGCGCCGCGACGGCCTGCGCATCGACCAGGTCCATGCGCGCAAGGCGACCGACGCCACCGCCGCTACCGGCGCGGCCTGATCGCGGCCTGCCGCCGCCTGTGGTTTACACGCGCGCTGCGGGAATGCCGTGGCGGCATTCCCGTATTCTCACGGCGGCGGCCGGCCACGCATTCGTTTCAATCCGGGTGGGCGGCGGCGTGATTGATCGCACTATTGGTCAATTCAAAAGATTATGAGAATATTGTCGAAAATTTCGGCCCGTTAATAATAAGTTTTCATTCAGCAAGGGCCGAATAAATCGGCGGCACCAGCAGCGAATTTGTCTTTGCACGATGAACCATTCAATGGGGAACGAAGCATGGGCACGATGTTGTTTGCGGGCAGAACAAGGGGACGGCCAGGCTTTCTGGCCTTGATCGGCGCCTGCGCGCCATTATGTCTCGGTGCCCAGGCCTGGGCGCAGTCGGCGGACGACGCAAACCAGAGCAATAATCCGCTCAATCTCGCGCCTTCGCTCAATTTCCAGAATTACTACACGCCCAGGCTGTTCGGCGGCAACGCGCATACCAATGATTTTCTGGTCCGGCCCACGATTCCGATCGCGCCGGGCGACTGGATCGGCGTGCCGCAGATATTGCGCGTGACGGCACCGCTGAGCACCCGGCCCGCGCTCGATGGCGGCTACAGGACCGGCCTGGGCGACCTGAACCTGTTCGATATCTTCCTGCTCGGCCAGGGCACGCTGGACGTGGGCGTGGGGCCGATGCTGACCATGCCGACCGCCACCAGCCGGGAACTGGGCGCGGGCAAGTGGTCTGGCGGACTGGCGGCGGTGGTGGTGCACCCCAGCCCCGGCGGGCTGCTGGGCGGGCTGGTGCAATGGCAGCATTCCTTTGCCGGCCAGAGCGGCCGGGACACCGTCCATACCGCCACCGTGCAGCCCTTCGTGATCCGCAACCTGCAACAGGGGTGGTACCTGCGGTCGACGGCCACCTGGACCTTCGATCTGCAAAAGAACGACTACTACATCCCGGTGGGCCTGGGCGCCGGCAAGGCCTGGCGCGTGGGCGGGAACATCTTCAATGCTTTCGTCGAACCGCAGTGGACCGTGGCGCACAAGGGCGAGGGCCTGCCGCAGTTCACGCTGTTCGCCGGTATCAACATCACTTTCGGGCGCTGAGCGCCCGCCATGCCTTTACGACCCAGCGGGAGCCACAGCATGTCGAGAGTGTCGCCTCATCGCAGTTCGCGCCCCAGTGGCGTTCCGTTGCTGGTTGCCGCGCTGCTGGCCGTGCCCTTCTCGGCGCATGCCACCGAAGGCGCGCTGGGGCGACAGGTGACGGGCACCAGCGTGCAGCCCAATGCCGGCATCGTTTCGCCCGAGCCCATCTGGGCGGTGAACTTCGCCGAGATCTACCTGGACGGCAAGGTCGGCGGCGGCCGCGACGTGCCCTTGGGCAAGCGCGTGTCGGCCGACGTGGAGGGCAAGGTGGCGTTCACGCTGGCGACCTTGCTCAAGACCTGGGACACCGGGCCGGGCCGCTGGAACTTTGCGTCCAGCGTCACATTGCCCTATGTCTGGACCAAGGTGAACGCGCGGGCTTCCGGGCCGCTGGGCCGCAGCACGGGCGAGAGCGATACCGCGTCCAACCTGTTCGACCTGTATTTCTCGCCGATCATCGCCGGCTACCACTTTTCGGAAACCTCGCACATGGCGCTGAGCCTGAACGTGTGGGCGCCCACTGGCAAGTACGATGCCAACGCCCTGGCCAATCCCAGCCTGAACAACTGGACCTTCATTCCGCAGGTGGCCTATACCCATATCTTCCCGGAGTCGGGCTTGCAGCTCGACACGGTCGCCAGCGTGCAGTTCTACACCCGCAATAACGATACCGACTACCGCAACGCGCCGATCTTCGGCATAGACGTGATGGGGCGCAAGACCTTTTCGAACGGGCTGGCCGTGGGGCTGGTGCTGGGCACGCAGCAGCAGCTGGGCAGCGACAGCGGGCCGACGGCGGATCGCCTGAATGGCTTCAAGGGCCGCGACTGGGCGCTCGGCCCGGTCATCACCTACGACCGCAAACTGGCCGACAAGCGATCGCTGTCGCTCGGGCTGCGCTGGGTGCCGACCATCAGCAGCACCAATCGCCTGGACAGCAGCAGCACCGTCATGGCCTCGGCCACGCTGGTGTTCTGATACGGGCCATGCAGCCTTGGGCGCCGTTCGCCGGGGCGGCGGGCCCGCTCGCCTGGGAGGCGTCTATGCGCCATGCGTTGCGTGTGTTGGGGCTCTGGCTGGTCTGCGGCGCGGCGGTCGCGCAGAAGCTCACCGACCCCGAGGACGGCGGCTTCGACATCAGCAACTATCTGCTCCACAACAAAGGGTTGATGCCGGTGCCGGCGGTGATCACCGAACCGGCCGTGGGATATGGCGGCGGCCTGATGCTGCTGTATTTCTCGGAGTCGATGTCGGAAGCGGGCGAACGCGCGCGGGCCAGCGGCGAGGCCGCGGCGCCGCCCAACATTACCGGGGCCGGCGGCTTGATGACCGAGAACGGGTCGCGCGGCGGCGGCCTGTTCCATTTCCACACCTGGGGCGGCGACCGCTACCGCTACCTGGGCGCGCTGGCCCAGGGGCGTATGAATCTGGACTATTACGGCATGCTCAACCGCGGCCGCAGCTACGAGCTGAAGGGGACGTTCCTGGTACAGCAACTGCTGGCCCGGCTTGGCGAATCGAAATGGTATGCGGGTCCGCGCTATACCTATTTCAACTCCCGCACCACGTTCACGGGACAGATGGCGTCCGAGCTGAAGGCGGGAGACGTTTCGCGCAGTATCGGCAAACTCGGCCTGGTGGTGGACTACGACGGCCGCGACAACATGTTCTATCCCACCAAGGGCGCTTATGCAGAGCTGGAGGCCCAGTTCGCGCGGCCGGGGTTCGGCAGTTCCCAGTCCTTCGATACCTATGGCGCCCGCGGCTATGTGTGGCAGCCGCTGTCGCCGCGCTGGACGCTGGGGCTGCGGGCGGATGCCCAGGTCACCAGCGGTTCGGTGCCGTTCTACGCCCAGCCCTATATCGACCTGCGCGGCGTCTCGCGCGGCCGCTACCAGGACAAGAACGCGCTGACCACCGAAGTCGAACTGCGCTGGAACGTGACGCCGCGCTGGTCGCTGCTGGGTTTTTCCGGCGTGGGCAAGGCCTATGGCCGCTGGAACAGCTTTGGCCAGGCCACCAATATCGTCAGCGTCGGCACGGGATTCCGCTACCTGATCGCGCGCAAGCTGGGCCTGGCGGTGGGGATCGACGTGGCCCATAGCAGGGACCAGAACGCGTTCTACATCCAGGTGGGCACCGCCTGGCGATAGGCGCCGGCGCGGCCCGGGTGGCGGCGATCAGTCCGCCGTCACCGGCGCCGACAGCCACCGCAGGACAAAACGCGCGCCGCCCAGGGGGCTGTCCTGCACCTCGATCGTGCCCTGATGGCTGGCGGCGACGCGCTTGACGATGGCCAGGCCCAGGCCGGCGCCGCCGGTGCCGCGGTCGCGGCTTTCGTCCAGGCGGATGAAGGGTTCGAAGATGCGTCCGCGGTGTTCAAGCGGGATGCCCGGGCCGTCGTCGTCCACCACCAATTCGTAGCCCCCGGCGGGGCAGCTGGTGAGTGCGATCTCGATGCGCCCGCTGGCGTACCGCACCGCGTTCTGCACCAGGTTCAGCAGCGCGCGGCTCATGTAGCGCGGATGCAGCTGGACATGGGCCGGCAGGCCATCGCGCACGTGGCAGCGCACCCCGCGCGCGTCGGCCTGGTGCGCGACCTGGGCCAGCGCTTCGCCCAGCCAGTCGCGCACGTCCACTGTTTCCTGGGTGACGACGTCTTCGGCGGGGCGCTCCAGCCGCGCGTACACCAGCAGTTCGCCCACCATCGCCTCGAGCTCGCCGATGTCGGTGCGCATGTCGTGCAGGATCTGGTCGCGCTTGGGCAGGAATTTTTCCTGGCCGAGCATGTCGACCTCGAAAGACAACCGCGCCAGCGGCGTGCGCAGTTCATGCGAAACCGCGTTGGTCAGGCTGCGCTGGTTTTCCACCAGCGCGGCGATGCGCTCGGCCATCTGGTTGAAACTCTCGCCGACGTGCCGGATACCGGAGAAATGCGAAAGCCGCACCCGTACCGCCAGGTCGCCCTGGCCCATGCGCAGCGTGGCGTTGCGCAGGGCATCCAGGTCGCGCCAGACCGGCAGCGCCCACAACAGCAGCAGGACCACCGCCAGCACCATGCAGAGCGCCAGCCAGGCGCCCCAGGTGATCCATTTTTCCAGCGACGGTTCGCCCGGCAGGCGCATTTCGAGCCATTGGCGCGGCTCGCCGGGCAGGGGCGCCAGATAGGTGTTGTACTCGTCGCGCATGATGAAGCCGCGCGTGGCCAGGTCCTGCCGTTCCTTCTCGGTGGCCTCGATCCGTTCCGGCGTCACCAGCTTGAGCTCCAGCCCGTAATGGGGCCGCAGCGAATCGCGGATGAAGGCGGCGCGCGATTCGGGTTCGATCGGGTCCAGTTCCTTGTGCAGCGCATACATCTGGCCGCGCACCGCCTGGTAGGAGAGGTCGGCGCTGACCGAATCGAGCAGGTATTCCAGGCTGCGGTTCACGAGCTGGGAGGCGGCGATATAGGCAATGGCGGCGACCACGAATATACGGATCGTGAACTTGAGCATGCTGTGATTCCTGTGGGGCGCGAGGGCCGCACATCTGCCGTCCGGGCGCATCGAGTTCCATCGCGGTGGGCTGCGGAATGCTACCGAAGGGGGCTATCGCAATCCGCCCGCATTTGTATGGAAATTGTGAAAATTCATGTAGTGATCCGGACGCCGGGATAGGTGGACGATTGAAACGATGACGCCGCCCGGCTATAAGCTTGAATCATGGAGACCCGCCATCCCGGGGGGCTTCAACCGTGTCAGAGTGCCGCCCCGATGCCGCCGCAGCCGCCTTTTCATGATGAACACGTCGCCAGCAAGACGGCGGCCAGCGAAGCCGTCCCGGCCGGACGGGGCTCCTGTATGGAGGTCTTCCTGGCTTTCCTGCGCCTGGGCTTGACGGCTTTTGGCGGTCCGGTGGCGCATCTGGCCTATTTCCGCGAGGAATTCGTCGACCGCCGCCGCTGGCTCGACGATTACGCTTTTTCCGATCTGGTGGCGCTTTGCCAGTTCCTGCCGGGGCCGGCCAGCAGCCAGGTCGGCATGGCCCTGGGCCTGAAGCGGGCGGGGTGGGCGGGCATGCTGGCCGCCTGGCTGGCGTTCACGCTGCCGTCGGCGTTGGCGATGATCCTGCTGGGCCTGGGGCTGGCGCGGTTTGGCGGCCTGGCCGGCCTGCCGGCGGTGCACGGCCTGAAAGTGGCCGCGGTGGCCGTCATCGCCCAGGCCGTATGGGGCATGGGCCGATCGCTCTGCCCCGATCGTCCGCGCGCCGGGCTGGCGATGCTGACCGCGCTGATGACGCTGGCGCTGCCGTCGACGCTGGGGCAGATCGGCGCCATCGCGTTGGGCGCCGTCGCTGGCGCCGCCCTGTTGCAGGTGCCGCCGCGGCCCCTCCTGGCCAACCGGACCCAGGGCGCGTCGCGCCTCGGCGGCTACGTCTGTCTGGCCCTGTTCATCCTGTTGCTGGTGGCGCTGCCGTTGTGGGCCGACCTGTCGGGCGCGCGGCTGGCGGCCCAACTGGCGGGGTTCTACCGTGCCGGCGCCCTGGTGTTCGGCGGCGGCCATGTCGTCCTGCCGCTGCTGCAGACGGCGGCGGTGGGCGGCGGCATGGTGCCGGACGCGGATTTCCTGGCCGGCTACGGCGTCGCGCAGGCCGTGCCCGGCCCCTTGTTCACCTTTGCCGCCTTTCTTGGCTCGGCCTCGGCCGGGCCCTTGTCGGGCTGGGCCGGCGGCCTGGCGATGCTGGTGGCCATCTTCCTGCCGGGCGCGTTGCTGGTGGCGGCGGCCTTGCCGTTCTGGGAAAGCCTGCGGCGACGGCCGGGCGTGCGCAACATGGTGGCGGGCGTGAACGCCGCGGTGGTCGGTATCCTGCTGTCGGCGCTGTATGACCCGGTATGGACCAGCGCGATCCGCGGCAAGTGGGATTTCGCGCTGGCGCTGGCGCTGTTCGGCCTGCTGGTCTATGCGCGCTGGTCGCCGTTGTGGGTGGTGCTGGCCGCGGCCGCGGGCGGTTGGGCGCTGGGCTGGCTGGCCTGACGGCCAGCGGCCGCGAGGATACTGCGCGCGCCGGCGGCGCGACGCCGCGCCCGCCGTGGCGCGCCCGCGGCGGCTGGCAGCCTATTGGCGCCAGCGCGGCGCGCGCTTCTGCAGGAAGGCGTCGATGCCTTCACCCGCGTCTTCCTCCATCATGTTGCGGGCCATGACCTCGGCGGCGTATTCGTAGGCTTCGGCCTGCGGCATCTGGCGCTGGGCGTAGAACATGCGCTTGCCGTAGCGGATGGCCGCGGGGCTCTTGGCCACGATGACGTCAACCAGGGCCTGGACCCTCGCATCCAGCTCCTGCGCGGGCGCGACGTCGTTCAGCAGGCCCCAGTCGCGCGCCTGCTCGGCGTCGATGAAGCGCGCCGTGACCAGCATCTCGAAAGCGCGCTTGGCGGCGATGTTGCGGCTCAGGGCCACGGCCGGCGTCGAGCAGAACAGGCCGGCGTTGATGCCCGACACGGCGAATCGCGCTGTGTCCTCGGCCACCGCCAGGTCGCAGCTGGCGACCAGTTGGCAGCCCGCCGCGGTGGCCACGCCGCGGACCTTGGCGATCACCGGCACCGGCAGGGCCTGCAGGCCCTGCATCACGCCGCTGCATTTGCGGAACAGGGCCAGGTAGTAATCGAACGACGGCTGGCTGCGCATCTCGCGCAGATCGTGTCCGGCGCAAAAGGCGCGGCCGGCCGACTCCAGCACCACGCAACGCAGGTCCGGCGCGCGCGCCAGCGCATCGATGGCGGCGCGCAGCGCGTCCAGCAGGCCTTCGGACAGCGCATTGAACTGCGCCGGCCGGTTCAGGCGCAGCGTGGCGACGCCGTCCCGCAGCGCGTATGACAGCAAGGGGTCTGGCGACGCGGCGGGGGCGGCCGCGGGCCGTGCAGGCATCGAAAGCTCGGATGGCATGACATCTCCTGGAGAGAGGGATATGCCGATAGTAGGCCAAAGCGAGCGGGCGGCGCCGCGTCGGCATGCGTCAGGCGAGCGCGGCGCCGAGCTGCGCGCGCAGCCACGCCAGGCCGGCATCGGCATCGGCGCGTTCATGCCAGATCATTTCGAAGGCCAGGGGCGCGATAGGAAACGGCGCCGCGCCGACCGCCAATCCCGGCGGGACCGGGTCGACCGTGCGGCGCGCCACCGTCAGCAGCAGATCGGTGCCGGCCAGCATGGCGGGCGCCGCGGTCCAGTGCGGCAGGCGCACCGCCACACGGCGCGCGTGGCCGAGGCGGGCCAACGCGGCATCGACCTCGGCGGCGCGCTGGTCCGGTCCGGCCGCGACCAGCACGTGCGGCCGCGCCAGATACGCCTGCAAGGTCGACGGCACGCCCTGGGCGGCATCGGCGGCGCAGACGAAATCCTCCAGGAACAGCACCGCGCGGCGGATGTCGGCCGGTGTTTCGCCAAACACCGACAGCGCGAGGTCCAGCTGGCCATCGGCCACGCCGGCGATCATGCCGCTGCGGCTGGCATAGCTGATTTCCAGGTCGATGCCCGGCGCCTCGCGCCGCATGTGGCGCAACAGCGGCGGCAGCGCCACGCGCGCGCCGTAGTCCGACATGGCCAGACGAAACGCGCGCCGGCTCGCCGCCGGCTCGAACACCGCGCCCGCCAGTAGCCGGCGCACCTGCGCCAGCACATCGCGCAGCGGCGCCTCCAGCGCCAGCGCGTGGGCCGTGGGGCGCAAGCCGCCCCGGGTGCGATGGAACAGGGGGTCGCCCAGCAACACCCGCAGGCGCGCCAGCGCGTGGCTCATGGCCGGCTGGCTCATTGGCAGCCGGGCGGCGGCGCGGGTGAGGTGGCGTTCATGCAGCAGGGCATCCAGCACCACCAGCAGGTTCAGGTCGATTGCCCTTAGATTATTCGTGATGTGCATATCCAAAAGACGAATATCGAATTGGATTCAATGGTTGATGAATATGAGAATAGCGCCATTCCCATTCCCCATTCATCCATTACCGGAGTCCGGCCATGAATTTCTCGACCGCCTACGTCATTCCCGCCGCCGTCCTGGCCGGCGCGCTGGTGCCGATCCAGGCCGGCGCCAACGCCGCCCTGGGGCGCCATTTGGGCCATCCCTTGTGGGCCACCATGGTGTCATTGGCGGTCAGCGCTGTCGCGGCCATGGTGGTGATGGCGCTGCTGCGGGTGCCCGCGCCCAGTTTCGGCGAGATCGGCCGGCTGCCATGGTGGGGCTGGACCGGCGGGTTGTCGGGCGTGTTCTACATCACGGCCGCACTGATGCTGGCGCCGCGTCTGGGCGCGGGCGCGTTCCTGGCGGCGGTGATCGCGGGCCAGATGCTGGCGGCGCTGCTGCTGGATCGCTATGCGCTGGTGGGCTTCGTGGGCAGCGCGCTCAATCCCGGGCGCCTGGCCGGCGCCGCGCTGATCGCGGGCGGCGCCTTGCTGATGCATCTGTCGAACGCGCCGCGCGCCGCGGCCTGAGGCGGGGCGCCGGAGCGCGCCGACGGTGGCGTCAGCGCCCCGCGCCCGCGCGGCGTGCCATCAGGCCCGACAGGCACAGCAGCGGCGCCACGATCAGCACGCCGATCAGTCCCATCGCCGCCTGCGGCGCGACGCCGTGGTCGAGCAGGGCGGTGGCGATGACGGCCGAACCGCTCATCTGGAACAGCCCGTAGACGGCGGCGGCGGTGCCGGCGCGGTCGGCGAAGGGTTCCAGCGCCAGGCTCAGGGCCGAACCGAGCGCCAGCGAGAAACCGACGGTCAGCACCGCCACCGGCAGCATGAAGATCCAGGCGGCCGAGGGCGCCCAGCGCCACGCGGCCAGGTGCATCAGCGCCGCCAGCAGCAGCGCGGCCATGCCGACCCGCAGCATGGCATGGCGGCCGAAACGCGCGATGAATACCGGCGCCAGGAAGAACGCCGCGATATTGATGGCGGCATTGCCGCCGAACCAGGCCGAGAAGCCCAGCTCGGAATAGCCCAGCTGCTGCACCAGCACCACCGGCGCGGCCGATACGAATACCAGGATCATCGCCATGCCGGCCATGCCGAAGACGGCGAAGTACAGGAAGCGGCCGCTGGCGATGATGGGCGCATAGCGGCGCAGGCTGTACAGCGGCGCGCGGCCGGACGGCGGCGCGGCCCGCGTCTCGTCGAAGCGCCAGGCCAGCAGCAGGGCCAGCGCCAGCGCGAACAGCACCATGAAGACGAACGTGCTGCGCCAGCCCAGGTGCACGGCCAGGGCGCCGCCCAGCATCGGCGCCAGCGCCGGCACCGTGCAAAGGGCGCCGTTGAGGTAACTGTAGACACGCGCGCCGACAGCGGGACTGAACCGGTCGCGCACCGCCGCGAACGCCACCAGCGAGGCCGAGCAGGCGCCCAGGCCCTGGATCACGCGGGCGGCATAGAACAGTTCCAGCGAGGTGGCGGCCGCGCCCAGCGCCGATCCCAGCAGGTAGGCAAGCGCGCCGCCCAGCGCCACCGGCCGCCGGCCGTAGCGGTCGGCCAGCGGGCCGATGAGGACCTGGCCGACGCCGACCGCGAAAATGAAGAGGGTGATGCTGGCCTGCAGCGCGCTCATCGGCTGCTCGAAGCCGGCCGCCATGGCCGGCAGCGAGGGCAGGTAGATGTCGATGCCCATGGGCGTCAGCGTGACCAGCCCCATCAGGAGGCCGATCAGCCAGGATTGGCGGCGGGCGGCGGGTAATGCAGACTTCATGGCAGGCTCGGGGCGCGTTGCACGCCCGGGAAAACCCGACATTATCCACCAGCCTGCGCCTGCCCTGAAAGCCGCCCCGCCTGGGGGCCGGGCGAAGGCCGCCCAGGCGTTGGCAAACGCGCGGCGGTATCTGGCTGGCGTAGAATGATCCGCGCCATGACTACCGCCGCCGCCCGTCCCCGCATCGTCATCCTCTATTGCACGCAGTGCCAATGGCTGTTGCGCGCCGGCTGGATGGCGCAGGAGCTGTTGTCCACCTTCGCCACCGACCTGGGCGAGGTGGCGCTGCAGCCCGGCACCGGCGGCGTGTTCCAGATCACTTATGACGGCGAACTGCTCTGGGACCGCAAGCGCGATGGCGGCTTTCCCGAGGCCAAGGTGCTCAAGCAACGTGTGCGCGACCGCCTCGATCCGGGTCGGCCGCTGGGCCATATCGACGGTCATCGCGCCGCGACCGAAGATCCGTCCGGGGCGTAAGCGCGGGCGCGGCGCGAGTCGCGCCTCTGCAAATGGGACAGCCGCCCCGGGGGCGGCCGTCCATCGGCGCGGCGTGGCTCAGGCCGCCGAACCGGATTCCCGCAGGGCCGCCTGCATCCTGTTCCTGTGGCGCACGGCCGATACCAGCAGCAGGGCGATCAGCATCACGCAGGCCAGCACGAAGCCCAGGCTGATCGGACGCGTCACGAAGATAGCCAGGTCGCCGCGCGACAGCAGCAGGGCGCGGCGGAAGTTCTCTTCCACCATCGGCCCGAGCACGAAGCCCAGCAGCAGCGGCGCCGGTTCGAAACGCAACCGTATCAACGCATAGCCGGCCGCGCCGAACAGCGTCACCATGCCCACGTCGAACAGGTTGTTGTTGGTGCTGTAGACGCCGACGCAGACGAAGAACAGCGCCGCCGGGAACAGGTAGCGGAACGGCACGGTCAACAGGCGCACCCACATGCCGATCAGCGGCAGGTTGAGCAACAGCAGCAGCACGTTGCCGACCCAGAAGCTGGCGATCAGCCCCCAGAACATGTCGGCGTGTTCGACCATCATCTGCGGTCCGGGCTGGATGCCGTGGATGATCAACGCGCCCAGCATCAATGCCATCACCGGGTCGCCGGGGATGCCCAGGCTCATGGTGGGGATGAAGCTGGTCTGGGTCGAGGCACTGGTGGCGGCCTCGGGGCCGGCGATGCCCTCGATGGCGCCGCGGCCGAAGCGGCGCGGCTCGCGCGCCACTTTCTTTTCCACCGCGTACGAGATGAACGAGGCGATGGTCGGGCCGGTGCCCGGCAGGATGCCGAATGCCGCGCCGATGGCGGTGCCGCGCACCAGGGCGCCGCGCGACTGCTTGATGTCGCCGGCTTCGGGGCGCATCGACTTCATGCTGACCTTGGTGCTGGTGACCTTGGTGTCGCCGCCGATCTGGTTGATGTTCTTGAGGAAGTCCGCCACGCCGAACAGGCCCATGGCCAGCGCCACGATCTGCAGGCCGTCGCTCAGTTCGAGGATGCCGAAGTGAAAGCGCATGGTGCCGGTGTTGACGTCGGTGCCGATCACGCCGAGCAACAGGCCGACCACCACCATCGCCACGCCCTTGATCGCCGAGCCCTTGGCCAGCGTGGCGCCGGCCAGCAGGCCCAGCATCATCATCGAGAAGTACTCGGCCGGGCCGAACTTGAAGGCCACGTCGACCAGCAGCGGCGAGAACAGGATCATCGCCAGGATGCCGACGGAGGCACCGCAGAACGACGAGAACATCAGCATGAACAGCGCCGAGCCGGCCTTGCCGTTGCGCGCCAGCGGATTGCCATCCAGGCAGGCCACCGCGTGCGAGGCGGTGCCCGGCAGGTTCAGCATGATGGAGGTGATGCCGCCGCCATACTGCGAGCCGTAGTAGATGCCCGACAGCATCACCAGCGCCGCGGTCGGCGTCATGGTGTAGGTCAGCGGCAGCAGGATCGAGATGGCGGCCAGCACGCCCATGCCGGGCAGCACGCCGATCAGGTTGCCCATGAACACGCCGAACACGGCCCACAACAGGTTGTCGAGCGCGAACGCCACCGAGAACCCGTGCATCAGGTTATTGAGGATTTCCATGGCTCAACCCCAGCGGAACAGCGGGAACTGCAACTGCAGCGCCCAGGAGAACACCGCGACGCCGAGCAGCGTCACGCCTACCGCCAGCAGCGCCGCGCTGCGCGCGGTGTGCTGGCGGTCGCCCATGGCCGAGATGAAGACCAGCGCGAACGTAGCGGGCACCAGGCCGCCGAATTTGCCGATCAGGATGAAAGCCATCAGGCCGCCGATGATGCAGCCCCAGCCGCGCCATTCGGGCGGGGGGATGTCCTCGGCGTCCTCTTCCGCCGCCAGGGGCGAGTAGGCCGTGCGAGCGATGACCAGCCCCAGCAGGACCAGCAGCACGCCGAGGATGGCGGGGAACATGCCCGGGCCCATGCGGGCCAGGCTGCCGATGGTGTACGTGGATGCCTGCGCGATGGCGCCCAGGCCGAGCACGATCATCGTGCCCGCGGCCCACGCCTCGCGCTTGATGACGCTGCGTTTGGATTGCATTGGATTCCTTCCTCCCTTTGTTGTGGCTTTCTTCCGAGACTGACTTGGATCTGAAAAAAAGCTGACATTCCAATGAATGCGGGAGTCTAAAAATCCAAACTTCCGTTCACCTTTCAGGAAACGGAAAAAATTGCGGCGCCCCGGCGAAGCCGCCGGCAGAACGCGGGAAATCCCTAGGCGGTTGCCGGATCCAAAGGCGCCGCAAATGCCGCCGGCGCGCGCGTCGACTGCCTTTCAAAGCTCCACACAATGGGTCAAATGCGTGAAATCCGGGTTGGCCACACTGTGCGGACCCGAGGGGCGGTGCGGGCGGTTTCGCCGCCACCCGCCATGCCGTCCCCCGGGCTCCCCATGTGATTGCCCCGGAGTCCAAGCGCGATGAAAGCAGGCCGGTTCATGACGGATAGGCAGTACCCGCCCAGGCGCCGGCAGCGTGGTTTCACGCTGATCGAGATCATGGTGGTGATCGTCATCATGGGTATCCTGGCCGCGCTGATCGTGCCGCGGCTGCTGGACCGGCCCGACCAGGCGCGCGCGGTGGCGGCGCGCCAGGACATCAGCGCGCTGATGCAGGCGCTCAAGCTGTACCGGCTCGACAACGGCAGTTACCCCAATACCGAGCAGGGCCTGCGCGCCCTGGTCGAACGACCGGCTTCGGGGCCGGGCGCCTCGAGCGCCTGGCGCGCCTACCTGGACCGCCTGCCGAATGATCCCTGGGGCCACCCGTATCAATACCTGAACCCCGGCACCCGGGGCGAGATCGACGTGTTTTCGCTGGGCGCGGACGGCAAGCCGGATGGAGACGCGGGCAATGCCGACATCGGTTCCTGGCAGCTGTGACCGGCAGCGCGGCATGGCGGTGATCAGCGCCTTGCTGGTGGTGGCGGCGGTGACGATGATCGTCGCGTCGTTGCTGCAGCGCCAGGACACTTTCCTGCGCGCGGTGCAGGCGGCGCAGACGCGCGCCCAGGCCCAGGCCGTGCTCGAAGCCGGGCTGGGCCTGGCGCGCCAGTTGTTGCGGGAGGACAGCCGGCGCCAGGCCGCGACACGCGCCGATGGCGACTGGGCCGCGCCCATCATCGACACGCGGCTGCAACCGCCCGGCCGCGATACCGCCTTCGTCGGCCGGCTGGAGGACGAGCAGGGCAAGTTCAACCTGCGCAACCTGGTGTTCGAAGGACGGCTGCACCAGGACGGCGTGGAGGAACTGCTGCGCCTGTGCGCCCTGGTTGGCGTGGCGCCCGAGGTGGGCATGGCCATCGCCCAGCGCATGCTCGATTCGCAGCCGGGGGCGGCGTCGGGCTCGGCGCTGCCGGCGCCGCGCGGCCTGGAGGAGCTTGCCGGCGTGGCGGGCGTGAACGTGGTGGTGCTGGCGCGGCTGCGGCGCCATGTGACGGTGCTGCCGCGCGTCACCCTGGTCAACGTCAACACCGCCAGCGCCGAAGTCATCGCGGCGCGCGTGCCGGGCATGTCGCTGGAGCAGGCCAGGGCCATGGTGGCGCAGCGCGACGGCGGCCTCTGGTTCGTCAACCAGGGCGACTTCGCCAATCGCCTGGCCAGCGCCAGCGGCGCCGGGCAGGCCGCGGGCGCCGATACAGGCAGCAACGCAAGCGGCAACGCCAGCAACAACGCCCGCGGCGACACCCCCGTGGCGGCGCCGCAAGCGCCGCGCGTGGCGGTGGCCAGCGGCTGGTTCACCTTGACCGGCGCGGCCCGGCTGGGCGACGCGATCCTGCCGTTGAAGGCGCTGCTGGCGCGCACCAGCGACGGCGCCTCGCGCATCGTCTGGTCGCGGGAAGGCGCGTGATGGCCTCGATCCGCGTGCTGTTGCCGCCATTGCGCATTCTCGCGGCTGATACGCCGCTGCCCCTGGCGGTGCAAGAGAAGGCCGGCTGGCGCCGCCAGGCGCCCCTGTCCCTGGCGGAACTGGGGCGGCGCTGGCCGGGCGCGCGCGTCACCGTTTTCCTGCATCCCGAAGACCTCACGCTGACGTCGGTGTCGTTGCCGCCGCTGACGCGGGCCCGCTTGCGGATCGCGGTGGAAGGCGCGATCGAACCGCTGGCGCTGGGGGACCCCGACACCTTGCGCATCGGCCACGGCCCCCGCGACGCCGATGGGTGGGTCGCCGTGGCCTGGGTCGACGCCCAGGCGGCCGCGGATGCGCAGTCGTTGCTCGCCGCCAGCGGACTGTCGCTGGCGGCCTTCGCGCCGACGCCGTTGTGGCTGCCCGAGACCGCGTCGGGCTGGACGCTGTATTGCCTGGATGGCTACCTGGTGGCGCGCCAGCCCGACGGACGCGGCGCGCTATATGCGCTGGAAATGGCCGATGGCGACACGCCGTCGACACTGGCGCGGACGTTGGGGCCGGACGCCGCCGCTTGCGCCGCCGGCGCCCGCCAGTGGATCGGCGCCGTGCCGGCGCAGTGGCGTGGCGATGCGGCCGATCCGGTGTTGCCGGAGGCGGCCTGCGGCGTGATGGCCGATATCCCCTGGACCATCGCGGCCGCCGCCGACGGCCATGCAGCGGCCGGCGCCTGGGGCTGGGGCAGGGCGACCGCGCTGGCCATGGCGGCGGCCGCGGTATGGATGGCCGGCCTGGCATTGCAGGCAACCCGGTTGGAACATGGCGCGCAGGCCCTGCGCCAGCAACAGGCGCAGGCGTTGCGCCAGGTGTTTCCGTCGATCACCACGGTGGTCGACCCGCTGGCGCAGGCGCGCCGGCAATTGGCCGCACGCCGCGCCGGCACGGGCGATGACTGGCGCGAACTCGGATTCCTGTTGCGGGCGGCGCGCGAACACATGGCCTTCGCCGCGGGCGACGTGCTGGCCTGGCGCTATGAGGCGGGCGGCCTGGAGCTGGACATGCCGCCCGCGGCCCGTCCCGGGACGCAGGATGCGCCCGCCGACGGCAAGCCGGCGGCTACGCCCGGCTGGGTCCAGGCGGCGCGCCAGGCGGGCTTGGCGGTCCAGGCCACCGCGACCGGTTGGCGCCTGCGCCGCGCGCCGGCGGATGCCGAGGCCGGGAAGGCGGAACGCTCATGACGCTGGCGCCTCCTCCCAGGCCGCTGGGCCTGCCGGCGCTCTGGCGCGGTCGCTGGCGCGCGCGCCGCCAGGCCTGGCAAGCCCGCGGCGTGGCGGCATGGACGCGCCTGTCGCACAGCGAAAAACGCCTGCTGGCGCTTTGTGCCTGCGTCGTCGGCGCGGCGCTGTGCTGGCTGGCGGTGATCGAACCGTCGCTGGCGCGCATCGAGCGCAGCCGGCAAGCGCTGCGGCAGCTGGAAGCGGGCGCGCGCGAACTTGATGCCGTATTGCGCCAGGCCGGCCCGCCGCCAACGGCGCGGCAGGCGGCGGTGTCGGCCGAAACACTGGGCCGCTGGCTCGATGCGGCCGGACTGGCGGGCCGCTACGAGGTCAGCGCCGACGCCGCCGGCGCCTGGCGCATTCGCTTCGACCACGCGCCCGCCGCGCCGCTGGCGGCCTGGCTGCTGGCCGGCCCGGCGCCGTTGCCGCTGGCGTTGACGCGCGTCGAGCTGCAACGCCAGGACGAAGCCGAGCCCGCCGAGCCTGGCGTAGCGCCGGGCGAAGGCCTGGCCGGCGTGGTGCTGCTCGGTCCCATTTCCCCCAACGAAAGGTAATCCCGTGACGCAGTACCCCTTGCAGCGCACCGTCTACCGCGCGTCCGCCCGCCGCACCGCCGCCAGCATGGCCAAGCTGCTGGCGCTGGCGGGGTGCGCGCCCCAGCAACGGCAGGCTGGTCCCGTGGCCGAGGTATCGATCGACCGCGTGCCGCCCCTGGCATCGTCGCTGGCGCCATGAACGCGCGCGATGCCAGTCCGCGTCACAAGCTGCCCTATGCCTGGGCGCGCCAGCACCGGGCGCTGCTGCAGTGGCAGGGCGGGGGTGTCGGCGAACTGGTCATCACCGACCAGACGCCGGCCTGGGCCGTGATCGAGGCGCGGCGTCGCCATGGCCCCATGGCGCTGCGCCGCGCCGCCGACGCCGAGTTCGACGGGCTGCTGGCCGCCGCCTACGCCGATGCCGGCGACGCCGCCTCGGTGGTCGGCGCGGCCGAGAACGAGGTCGACCTGGACCGCCTGCTGCACGAGATGCCCGAGGTCACCGACCTGCTGGACGCGCAGGACGACGCGCCGGTGATCCGCATGATCAACGCGCTCTTCACGCAGGCCGCGCGCGACGGCGCCAGCGACATCCACATCGAGCCCTATGAAACCCATTCGGTGGTGCGCTACCGGGTCGACGGCGGGCTGCGCGACGTGGTCAGCCCGCGCAAGGCGTTGCACGGCGCGCTGATCTCGCGCATCAAGATCATGGCGCACCTGGACATCGCCGAAAAACGGCTGCCGCAGGACGGGCGCATCGCGCTGCGCGTGGGCGGCCGGCCGATCGACATCCGCGTTTCCACCGTGCCCACCGGCCACGGCGAACGCGCGGTGCTGCGCCTGCTGGACAAGGAGGCCGGCCGCCTGCGGCTGGAGAAGCTGGGCATGGCGCCGGGCGTGCTGCGCGAACTGGATCGCCTGGTGCACCAGCCGCATGGCATCGTGCTGGTCACCGGGCCCACCGGCAGCGGCAAGACCACCACGCTGTATGCCGCGCTGGGCCAGATCGACGCCGCCACCTCGAACGTGCTGACGGTCGAGGATCCGGTGGAATACGACCTGCCGGGCATCAGCCAGATCCAGGTCAACGCCAAGATCGACATGAGCTTCGCGGTGGCGCTGCGCGCCATCCTGCGGCAGGACCCGGACGTCATCATGATCGGCGAGATCCGCGACCTGGAGACCGCGCAGATCGCGGTGCAGGCCTCGCTGACGGGCCACCTGGTGCTGGCCACGCTGCACACCAACGATGCCGTTTCGGCGCTGACGCGGCTGACCGACATGGGCGTGGAACGCTTCCTGCTGGCCTCGTCGCTGCTGGGCGTGCTGGCGCAGCGTCTGGTGCGGCGCCTGTGCCCGGACTGCCGCCGGCCATCGCCGCAGGAACCGGGCCTGTTCGAGCCGGTGGGTTGTCCGGCCTGCAACCACACGGGTTATCGCGGCCGCACCGGCATCCACGAGTTGTACATCGTCGATGACGCCCAGCGCGGCCTGATCCACGAGGGCGCCGGCGAACAGCAGCTGCGCGTGGCCGCGCAGCGCGCCGGCATGAAGCTGATGCGCGAGGACGGCGAACGCTGGGTGCTTGCCGGCCAGACCTCGCGCGAGGAAATCATCCGCGTCACGCGGGACGGGTAGGGCGGACCATGGCGGATTTTCGTTTCGAAGCGGCCGACGCGCTCGGCAGGATCCAGCGCGGCGTGTTGAGCGCCGACAGCGCCCGCGCCGCCCGCGCGCAGCTGCGGGCCCAGGGGCTGACCGCGCTGGCGGTGCGCCTGTCGGCCCGGCGCGGAGCCGGCTCGGCGGAGCTGTTCGCCGCGCGGCTGTCCGATAGCGATCTGGCCTGGGCCACGCGCCAGCTTGCCAGCCTGCTGGCCGCCGGGCTGCCGCTGGAGGGCGCGCTGTCGGCCACCGTCGAGCAGGCCGAAAAGAAGCATATCGCCGCCACGTTTTCCGGCGTGCGCGCCGACGTGCGCGGCGGGCAACGCTTTTCCGATGCCCTGAGCGCCCGGCCGCGCGATTTCCCGCCGATCTACCGCGCCCTGATCAAGGCCGGCGAGGACTCCGGCGACCTGGCCCGCATCATGGAACGGCTGGCCGACTACATCGAGGGGCGCAATGCGCTGCGCTCGAAAGTGCTGACCGCGTTCATCTATCCGGCCATCGTCGGGGTGGTGTCGATCTGCATCGTGGTGTTCCTGCTGGCCTACGTCGTGCCGCAGGTGGTCAGCGCCTTTTCGCAGGCCCGCCAGGAGCTGCCCTGGATCACCCGCGCCATGCTCGCCGCCAGCGATTACGTGCGCGCCTGGGGCGGCTTGAACGCGCTGGTCGCGGCGCTGCTGTTCGGCCTGTGGCGCCTGTCGCAGCGCGCCGAGGCGGCGCGGCTCGCGTGGCACGGGCGCATCCTGCGGCTGCCGATGATCGGCCGCTTCGCGCTGGGCGTGAACACCGCGCGTTTCGCCGCCACGCTGGCGATCCTGGCCGATGCCGGCGTGCCGCTGCTGCGCGCGCTGGACGCCGCGCGGCAGACGCTGGCCAACGACTGCCTGCGCCGCGCGGTGCTCGACGCCACCGAACGCATCGAAGGCGGGTCGGGCCTGGGCGCCGCGCTGCGCCAGCAGAAGGTGTTTCCGCCGCTGCTCTGCCACCTGGTCGCCAGCGGCGAGAAGACCGGCACGCTGGCGCGCATGCTGGACCGCGCCGCGCAGACGCTGTCCGCCGACATCGAGCGGCGCGCCATGGCCATGACGGCGATGCTCGAACCGCTGATGATCCTGATCATGGGCGGGGTGGTGCTGACCATCGTGCTGGCGGTGATGCTGCCGATCATGGAGATCAACCAGATGGTGGGCTGAGACGGTATCGACACGCGCGCCGCAACGTGAAGGCGCAATCGGCGCGGGCGTAGCGAACTCCGCACATCTCCGCACATTCTTACCTCACTCCACACCTTTTTTCCCGTCGCTGTCACCTCGTCTGATCAACATGTCTCCAACGCATCAGGCCGGCCTTTGCAGAGCGCCGCCGGATGCGTTCTCGGGTCCATTCGTTCTTTTCTCCCCACGCAGTTCTCTCCTAAACGAGTGCAAGGAGCAAGACATGTTCAATCGCAATTCCCTGGTCGCCGCGCTGTCGGCGGTCGGCATGCTGTCCCTGTCGGGCGCCGCCCTGGCGCAACAGGTCGTGGTGTCGGGTGGCGCGACGCTGCCCCAACCGCTGTACCAGGATGAAATCAACAGCTTCCCGGCGTCGACCTTCAAGGCCTACGTCGGCAAGGGCAGCGGCGCGGGCAAGACCGCCTTCCTGACCAACAGCGCCGTCGGCTTCGACAGCACCGGCGTGGTCCACTGGATCGGCAGCGACTCGATCCTGACCCAGACCCAGATCAACGACTACCTGACGACCGGCCTGGGCAAGATCGGCAACACCTCGGGCCATGGCCCGCTGGTCCAGATCCCGTCGGTGGGCACGCCCGTGACGATCTCGTACAAGGGTCCCGCGGCCGGCGTCACGCTGAACAAGGCGCAGCTGTGCGGCGTGCTGTCGGGCAAGTACACCAAGTGGAGCGACGTCGGTGTCTCCTCCGGCTCGGCGCCCGACGCCTTCACGGTGATCTACCGTTCGGACAGCAGCGGCACCACCGAACTGCTGACCCGCCACCTGCAGGCCGTCTGCGGCACCGACGCCAACGTCGCGTTCAGCGGCAAGAGCACGTTCGCCCAGGAATTCCCGGGCAACACGCCGCCGGCCAACTTCCTGGCCGCCGCCGGCAGCGGCGGCGTGGCCACGGCCATCAGCGCCCAGGCCTCGGCCATCACCTACCTGAGCCCGGATCCCTCCTTCACCGTTGCGCTCGAACAGGCCTCGCTGATCAACAAGAACAACAGCGTGGCGTACGCGCCGACCTCGGCCAACGTCAGCACCGCCCTGGGTAGCGCGGCGGCCCTGCCGCCCGCCACCGGTGTGGTGCAACGTGACCCGGCCGGCGCCAACTGGACCGACACGAACAACCAGGCCAACCCGTTCAACTGGGTGCGTTCGACGGTCAACCCGGGTTCGGGCTACCCGATCGTGGGCTACACCAACTTCGTGTTCAGCCAGTGCTACACCGACGCGGCCGTGGCCACGGCGATCAAGAACTTCCTGACCACGCACTACTCGACCGCCAACTCGACCGTCGGTGGCAGCAACCCCGGCAAGATCGACCAGCACAAGCTGGTTCCGCTGACCCCGGCGAACCGCACGCGCGTGCTGGCCGCCTTCATCAACGGCACCACCGCCAACCTGAACATCAACAACGCGACGGTTTGCGGCAGCTACGCCGGCCGTGGTTGATTTCACGATGGTTCGCTAGCACTGGCCGTCAAGGCAGAGCGGGGCGGAGCAACCGGCAACGGGGCTTCGCCCTTTTTTTTCCAGGGCGCGGCGCTACATGCCGGCAGGCGCCCGATGCCCGGAGTTCGCCATGAGCAATTACCTTCTCCGCTTCGCCACGCTGTGCCTGCTGGCCCAGGCCTGCATCCACGGCGCGGCCGCCGGCCAGACGATAGTCTCGGGCGGCGCCAGCTTGCCCCTGCCGCTGTACCAGGAGACCCTCGCCAAACTCCCGCCGGGGATTTTTCCGTCCTACGTGGGTACGGGCAGCACGGCCGGATTGCGCGCGTTCCTGCTCAATACCGCGGACACGTTCGGCCGCAACGGGGCAGTCCACTGGATTGGCAGCGAGACGCCGTTGACCCAGGCGCAGATCGCCGACTACCTGGTCCAGGGTTGGGGCCGGCAGGGCGACCCCGCCGGCCACGGGCCGTTGATCCAGATTCCGGCCGCGTATGTGGCCGTCACGATTTCCTACAAGGGCCCGTCGCAGCCCGTCACGCTGAGTTCCCGGCAGCTTTGCGCGATCTTCTCGGGCATGGTGGATCGCTGGAGCCAGTTGGGTGTGTCGGTGCCGCCCTCGCTGGACGCCTTCAAGCTGGTCTACCGTGCAGACGGCAGCGGCACTACCGCGTTACTGACCCGTCATCTGCGTGCCGTCTGCGAAACCGGCGGCGCCTTGCGGTTCACTGGCAAGAGTGTGTTCCGGGAGGAGTTCCCGCCCGGGCCCTTGCCGGCCCATTTCGTCGAGGCGCATGGAGACGACGGCGCCGCCGCGGCGATGGCGGGGAATGTCTCGGCCATCACCTATATCGGACCGGACCCCGCCTACACCGCCGGCATCAAACAGGCCTGGCTGGTCAACCTGCATGATGGGGTGGCCTACCTGCCGACGTCCGCCAATGTCCTCGCGGCAATGGAATCGACCGGCGCGCCGGCGCTGCCCAACGGCACGGCGGTGGGGCACGGTCCGGGCGCGCCGGGCTGGTCGTCGCCGGACAATCCGGGCAATCCGGCCAACTGGGTGCGGATCGTGGCGGATCCGCCCGGCGGCTATCCGATCGTGGGCTCCACCAACCTGGTGCTGAGCCAGTGCTATGCCGATACCATCGTCACGAGCGCCTTGCGGGTGTTTCTCAAGCGCCTGTACGAGGACCCCGCGGCCATCGCCAGCCATCAGTTGACGCCGCTGCCCGCCACGCTGCGCGCGCACCTGCTGGCCACCTTCGTCAGCCCCGCGGGGACGCCGGCGCGCTTGAACCTCGGCAATGCGGCCGTGTGCGGCGACGTCGCCGGCCGTGGCTGAGGCGCGCGCCGCACTGTTACGCCACTCCACACCTTTTTTCCCGCCGCTGTCATCTGGCGGACACATCATTGCCGGTGTCGCGGCCATTTGCCGCGCGTTCGCGCATGCCGCGAGCGCGCCCGGCCCGGCACCCATATCGACAGCCGCCTTTCGTAGCGGCGCATACCCAGGATCAGAGATACGGCATGAACCAGCAGACAGGCAGCGTGACCCGACTTGGCAAGGGCGGACAACGGGGCGCCCCCGCATTCCGGCTGTCGCCAGCCATGCACGCCCTGGTCCTCGCCCTGTCGGCGGCGCCGGCGCTGGCGGCCGGCCCGGCGTTCGGTCCCGGCTGGTTCTCCGACAAGCGCGCCACGCAGGCGCAGACCGCGGCGACCGGACGCCTGCCCGGCGGCGGCCTTGCCGGCATTCCGTCGACGCTGCGCGACCAGCAGCGCGCCAACCAGCAGCTGCAGCGCTCGCTCGCCAACCTGAACCGGGGCGCGGCGGCGATCGCGGCGCAGCAGGCGGCCCAGGCCGCGGCGCGCCAGGCGGCGCTGCACCAGGGGTCGCCGGTGCCGGACGGGATGGCCGAAGACGGGTTGAAGGTCGACACCGATCCGCTGACGGCCGGCTGGCTCAATGCGCGTCCCTTGACGCCCGGCTCGCAATCCTCGCGTGACGGCCGCACCGTCGTCACGGTCGACCAGACCGCCGACAAGGCCATCCTGAATTGGGAGACCTTCAACGTCGGCCGCAACACCACCGTATCGTTCAAGCAGCAGGCCAGTTCGTGGTCGGTGCTGAACCGGGTCAACGACCCGCGCGCGCGGCCCAGCCAGATACAGGGCCAGATCGAAGCGCCCGGCACCGTCATGATCGTCAACCGCAACGGCATCGTCTTCAGCGGTTCCAGCCAGGTCAATACGCGCAACCTGGTCGCCGCCGCGGTGGGGATGAGCGACGCCCAGTTCGGCAGCGGCCTGTACAGTGGCAAGACGGGTGAAAGCGCCAACGAGCGCTACACGCCCAGCTTCGGCAACGACCTGGTCGGCCAGGGCGACGCCGCCCGCGCCGGCAACGCCACCGGCGACGTGCGCGTCGAGGCCGGCGCGCGCATCCAGACCAGCGCGCCTGGCGGCGTCACCCAGGGCGGCGGCTACGTCCTGCTGCTGGGCCGCGAAGTTCACAACGCCGGCCAGATCACGACGCCGAGCGGCCAGACGGTGCTGGCGGCGGGCGACACCTTTATCATCCGCCGCGGCCTGGGATCGGACGCCAACGTCCGTTCCACCACCCGTGGCAACGAGGTATCGGCGCGCCGCAATGCGGGCAGCCAGGCGGGCGTGGCGGCCAACACCGGCCTGATCCAGTCGCCCTTGGGCGACATCACGCTGACCGGACACGAGGTCCGCCAGCAGGGCGCGGCCATCGCCACCACGTCGGTGACCACGCGCGGCACGGTGCATCTGCTGAATTCGGCCAGCGACGCCAGCGGCAGCGTCGTGTTCGGCCGGGATTCCACCACCGCCATCCTGATCGAGAACGACGGCACCGTCGCGCTGGATGCGCAGCGCGACACGCTGGTGCGTCCGGCGCCGGAGGAGGGCGACAATCATCGGACCGCGGGCCAGGCTTTCGATCACCTGAGCGCCTTGCCCGATCGCCGCGACCAGTCGCGCATCGAGGTGACCAGCGGCGGCACGGTCGAGGCCCGGGACGGCGCGTTGGCGCTGGCCACGGGGGGCCAGATCACCATCGCGGCCAATCGCCGCACGCTGCTCAACGACGGTGCGTTGCTGGACGTCGCCGGCGCGGTCGGCGTCAAGGTGACGATGGAATCCAACAACCTCAAGATCAATATCCAGGGCAACGAACTGCGCGACGCGCCGCTCAACCGCGATGGCAAGGTCTTGAACAACAGCGAAATCTGGATCGACCGCCGTGCGCTGGTGCAGGTGGCCAAGGGCGTGAACGGCTATGAACGCGAGCGCTGGTACACCGCCGGCGGGCTGCTGGAGGTGGGCGGCTACCTGGGCACCGAGCGCCACGGCATCGGCGAGTGGGCGGCGATCGGCGGCACGGTGACGGTGGAGGGCGGCGAGCTGGTCGCCCGCCAGGGGTCGCTCATCAACATCTCGGGCGGCACGCTGGATGTGGCGGGCGGCAACATCCAGCAGAGCTGGCTGCGGGGCGAGGACGGCCGCCTGTACGAAGTCTCGCGCGCGCCCGGCGACCTGCTCTATAAGGGCCTGTATCGCGGCTTCGAAGACACCCACGCGCGCTGGGGCCAGAGCGCCACCCGCTATTTCTACAGCGCCTTGCTGGCGCCCCGGCAGCGCTACGAAGACGGCTATACGGCCGGACGCGACGCGGGCCGCCTGGTCATCGGCACGCGCACCGCGGTGATGGAAGGCAGTATCGTGGGCGAGGCCTTCCAGGGCGAACGCCAGACCCAGGCGCGACAGGCGGTGGAGGCGGGCCTGCGGCAGCAGACCGGCTACCAGCAGTCGCAGCTGGCCCGGGCGCAGGCGGGCCAATTGATCGTTGGCCGCTATGTGGCACGCCAGATCACCAGCGCAACGACGACTTCGTGGGGGTACGACCTGGCGGCCGCGGCCAGGCAGATCCTGTTCACCGATGCCATGCCGCCGCTGGCCGACAGGCTCGGGCTGGACGGCGCCATGCCGGTGGACCGCCGCGACACCGTGTGGCTCGATGCCGCGGCGCTGAGCCGCGCGGGCCTGGGCCAGGTCACCGCCGTGGCGGCGCAGGACGTGACCGTCGGGCAGGATCTGCGGGTCGCGTCCGGGGGCCTGATCGAGCTATACGCGCCGAACGTCTCCATCCAGGGCGACCTGACGGCGCGCGGCGGCCGCGTGGCTGCCGGCAATGTGCTGCAGAGCGTCGAACGCGAGGTTTTCCTGGCGCCGGCCGCCAATACCTCGGCGCGGGTCGAGGTCGCGCCCGGCACAAGCATCGATGTCAGCGGCCTGTGGGCCAATCTGCGGCGCGCGCCGCAAGACGTCGATGCGCTGGCCTGGCGCAATGGCGGGCAGATCGCGCTGCGCGGCACCGGCGCGGTTGCCGTCGCGGCGGGCAGCGTGCTGGATGCGCGTTCGGGCGCGACCCTGGACGTCAAGGGCCGGCTGAGCGGCGGCAAGGGCGGCGACGTGGCGCTGGAGCAGGTGACGCTGAACGGCAGCGTGCCCGGTCCGGGACCCGTGGGGGTGTCGCTGGCCGGCACGGTATATGGCTACGGCGTCAACGGCGGCGGCACCCTGCGGGTCGGCGCCAACCGCGTGTTGATCAGCGATGCGGCGGATGCCGATGCCGGCGCCGATGGCCTGGTGTTGCGCGGCGACCTGTTCCAGCGCGGGTTCGCGCGCTACGACATCAACGGCGCGCAGGGCTTGACCGTTGCCGACGGCATGGCGCTGGACGTGGCGATGCCGGTCTATCGTCCCAGGTCCGAGACGCCGGCCCCGCAGCTGGCCGGCTTCGATGACGCGCTGACGCTGTGGACGCCGCCGTTGTTCCAGGAGAATGCCGTCACCGGCCGGATGAGCCAGCGGCTCGGGGCCAGCCTGTCGCTGTCCGCCTTCGTTGCGGCGACGCCGCAGACGGTGGGCGCCTTGCGGATCGGCCAGGATGCCGTGCTGCGGGTCGACCCAGGCCAGACCATCCGCCTGCAATCGCGCGGGCTGATGCGGGTGCAAGGCACGCTGCAAGCGCCCGGCGGCCAGATCGTGGTGGCGCGGGGCGCGGATGACCAGGGGGCCACCGCGCAGCTGGGCGGCCTGCCCAACTCGGTCTGGATCGAATCGGGCGCGAGGCTCGACGTGGGCGGCATTGCGGCGATGGCCGTGGACGCCCGTGGCCGCCGCTACGGCAAGCAGCTCGATGGTGGGCGCATCGCCATCGACGGCGAGTTCGTCGTCATTCGGCCGGGCGCGGTGCTGGAAGCGTCGGGTTCGGCGATGACCGTGGACGTTCCGGTGGATGACGGCGCCGGCGCGGGCGCCAGGCGGGTTGACGGCAAGGGCGGCGAGATCGCGCTGGCTGCCACCGCCGGCCTCTACCTGGATGGCGCGATGCGGGCCGCGGCGGGCGGCGCCAGCGCCGCGGGCGGAGCCCTGTCGCTGAAGCTGGAAACCCCGCTGTACGCGACCGGCACGCAGCAGGCCCTGATACGGCCGCGTGAGCTGCGCATTTCGCAGGCGGCGGGCGCGAGCCTGCTGCCGGCCGGCATCACCCCGGAAAGCGCCGCGCTGGACTATGGCTTGGGCCGCATTGGCGTGGACCAGATCGCGGCGGGCGGCTTTGGCGACGTGTCGCTGTATGCGCGCGACCTGTTGACCTTCGACGGCGACGTGACGCTGCAGGCGCGGCAATCGATCAGCCTGTACCAGGGCGCGCTGGGCAACACCCGGGCGGGCGCCACCGTCCGCATCATCGCGCCCTATGTGCTGTTGAGCGGCCGCACCAACCTGACTCCCGCGATCGTGCAGCAGGTCGAGGCCACGCTCAACGCGTGGAAGCCGTCGACGCTACCGGGCGCCGCGCTGTTTGAAGTCGACGCCGACCAGATCGATATCCGCAACCGCGTCAATGCCGGCATGTCCGGCGCGGCCAGGCTGGGCGGCGGCAGCCAGTTGGCCATCGAACGTCGTGGCTACGACAACGTGGCCCTGCGCAGCCGGGGTGACCTGCGGTTCCTGGCCACCGTGGGCGCCACCGACATCCCCATCAGCGGGCAGAGCGACACCAGCGCCGTCCTGACGGCGGGCAACCTGCTACTGGCCGGGCAGCGGGTCTATCCCGCCACGGGCGCGAAGGGGTTGGCGGTGGCCGGGTGGCGCGGCGGCGGCGTTCCCTATGACGCCGACGCGGTGCTGCGGATCGAGGGCGTGGCCGGTCCGCAGGCTGGCGTCGCGCCGCTGTCCGTGTTCGGCGCGCTGACCTTGAACGCGCCCAACGTGGAGCAGGGCGGCAACGTGTTTGCGCCGTTGGGACGTATCGTCATGGGCATCGGCATCAACGGCGATACCCGCCAGGTGCGGCTGCTGCCCGGCAGCCTGACCTCCGTCAGCGCGGCGGGCCTCACCGTGCCCTATGGCGGCACCGTCGACGGCCTGAGCTACCTTTACCAAGGCGCGCCGGTGGAGGCCGTGGGCGTCGGCGGCATGAGCGTCTTCGGGGTGATGCGCGGCATTTCCTTGCTGGGCGGATCGATCGCGGTGGATGCCGGCGCGGTCATCGACCTGTCCGGCGGAGGCACCTTGGCGGGCGCGGGGTTCATCAGCGGGCGAGGCGGCTCCACCGATCCGCTGTTCCATCCCTTGCCGCGGTTCGATGCCGCGAGCGGCAAATTCGACCTGCCGGCGCTGTCGGACCGGCCGGTCTACGCGATCATGCCGGGCCTGGCCGACGGCTACGCGCCGGTGGCGCCGCGCGACGAAGCCAGCGGCTACGCCGGCTCGCGCCCGCGCGCCGGCGAGACCATCACGATCGGCGCCGGCGTGCCCGGCCTGCCCGCGGGCACCTATACCTTGCTGCCGTCCTACTACGCCCTGTTGCCCGGCGCCTATCGCGTCGAGCTGGGGCAAGGCGCGCTGGGCGGCAACGCCAGTACGCTGCGGGGGGGATCCTGGTCGGTCGCGGCCATCCGCGGCCTGTCCAACACCGGCGCCGTGGATGCCATGCCGCGGCAGGCGCTGGTCACCCCCGGCGATGTGCTGCGGCGGCATGCCCAGTACAACGAGATGGACTACAGCGCCTTCGTGCTGGCCGAGGCCGCGCGCAGCGGCCAGCCGCGGCCGATGCTGCCCGCCGACGCGGCGGCGCTGGAGTTCAACTATCGCAACCTGCCCGGCGCCGGGCCGGCGCTGCGGTTCGACGGCCAGGCCCGCTTCACGCCCGCCAGTGACGGCTATGGCGGCCAGTTGCTGGTTCGCACCAACGGCGCGGCGCTCGAGATCGTCAACGACGCGTCCACGGCCTCGCCGGCCGGCATCGCGCTGCGGGACAAGGATCTGAACGCGGTGGCCGCCAACCGCCTGTCGCTCGGCGGCTGGGCGTACCAGCCGGTGACGGCGGGAGACCGCCAGCTGGGCACGGCAGCCGGCTCCGGCGGCGACGTCATCGTGCGCGCCGGCGCCCAGTTGCGCGCGCCCGAAGTGCTGCTGATCGTCGACCAGGCGAAGTCGATCGTGGTCGAACGCGGCGCGGCCATCAATACGCTGGGGATGGGCGCCGCCCCTTATGACGCGCGCCAGGGCTACCGGTTCGGCAGCGCGGGAGGAAACAACAGCATCCTGGCCATCTCCAATGGCTGGCTGGATTTCGGCAATGGGCTGGGCGCGCAATCCGGCCGCATCGAGCTTGGCGCCTGCCCGGCGACAGCCTGCGCAGGCACGACCCAGCTTTACTCCGATGGCACGGTGGTCTTTGGCAGCAACAATCTGGTGCTGCACGACGCCTTGCGCTATGGCACCCGCAACCTGGTGGTGGCCGCCAGCAGCCTGAACGCGGGCGGCGATGCCGCGCTGGCGGACGCGATGGCGCGCGGCGTTCTGCCCGCGGGGCTGCGCCTGTCGCAGGACCTGTTGCGCCGCCTGCTGGACGGCGACACCAGCGTCGGCGCGCCGGCGCTGGAACGGGTGATCTTCTCGTTGCGCGACTCGGTCAATTTCTTCGGCAACGTCAATCTGAGCACACTGGATGCCGCCACCGGCAGCTCCAGCCTGGCGCAATTGGTGCTGAACACGCCCGCCATCTATGGCTACGGCGGCGCCGGCGACGTCGCCACCCTGTCCACCGACACGCTGGTCTGGAACGGCGTCGCCAACGCCGAGCCCGCCCCGATCGCGGCCGGCGGGGCGGGAACCGGCCTGGGCACGCTGAACCTGAGCGCGCGCCGGATCGTGCTGGGCGACGCCAACGGCACGCTGCAGGTGCCGCACCAGCAGATGCGGCGCCAGGCGCTGGGCTTCGCCAGCGTGCGGATGGATGCCGCCGAGCAGATCACCGCGGGCGGCGAGGGCAGCCTGGAGGTCTACCAGGCGCGCGGCGACTTCGTCGATGGCAAGTTCCAGTACCAAGGCGGCTCGCTGCTGTTGCGCACGCCCATGCTCACGGGCGGCAACGGCTCGGTCACGCGCCTGACGGCGGGCGACCTGCTGCAATTGACGGGCACCGGCGCGGCGCCGGCCGACGCCGCCGCGCCGTGGGGCGCCACGCTGACCCTGCAAGGCGGCAAAGTCGAGCTGGACAGCGCCATCGTGCTGCCCAGCGGCAAGCTGGTGGCGCAGGCCGAGCATGGCCTGACGCTGGCCAGCGGGGCGCGGCTCGAGCTGGGCGGTCGCGCCGTGATCCTGGGCGACCAGACGCGCTATGGCTGGGGCGGCGACGTGGAGCTCGAAAGCCGCAAGGGGGATATCGTCCAGGCGGCCGGGTCCATCATCGATCTGTCGGCGCGCTACAACCAGGCCGGCAGGCTCACGGCCACGGCGCTGGACGCCGGCGCCGGCCTGATCGACCTGCGCGGCGCCATCAAGGGGCAGTCCAGCGGCGAGTACGATGCCGGCGGCACCCTGGTGCCGTTCGAGGCCGGCGGCATCGCGCTGCGGGCCCAGGCCATCGCCGACTTCGTGGCGCTGAACCAGCGCCTGACCGAAGGCGGCGTGACCGGCTCGCGCGCCTTCCAGCTCAAGCGCGGCGACCTGGTGATCGGCAATGAAATCAAGGCCCGGCGGATCAACATCGCGGTCGACGGCGGCAGCTTGACGGTCAATGGCGTGGTCGACGCCGGCGGCGCGCAGGTCGGCAGCATCCGCCTGTCGGCCCAGCGCGACCTGATCGTCAACGGCCTGCTGGACGCGCACGGCGCCTTGCTGCGCGTGGACAGCCGGGGCGACATCATCGACAGCCCCAACCGCGCGGTGGTCGAACTGACCGCCACGCAGGGCCGTCTGGTGCTCGGCGCCAACGCGGCCATCGACCTGCGGGCCGGCACCGGCGTGGCGGCGGGCAATGGCCCCGGCCAGCATGATGGCCGCCCGCGCGGCACGCTGGACCTGAACGCGCCGCGCCTGGGCGCCGATGACGTGGCGCTGGACATCCTCGGCACACCCAACGTGCTGGGCGCCGAGCGCGTGTCGGTCAATGCCTTCCGGCGCTACGACGACGCGCCCCTCGCCACGGCCCCGGACATCACCGGCCGCACGCCGCAAGTGATCACCCAGGCCTATCTGGACCAGATCGACGCGGACAGCGTCAACTACATGAACGCCGCGCTGGCCAACGCCGCGCTGGGCGCTCGGCTGCGGGGCTACGGGTTGCGCCCCGGCGTGGAGATCGTCAGCCGCGCCGCCGACGGCGATCTGCGCGTCGAGGGCGACCTGGACCTGTCGAACTACCGCTATGGCCCCGACGCGGACCGCAATGATCCGGCGCGCCGCGGCTTCGGCGCGGCCGGCGTGCTGCTGGTGCGCGCCAAGGGCGACCTGAACATCTACGGCAGCATCACCGACGGTTTCGCGCCGCCGCTGGGCACCGATGACGACGTCCGCGCCTGGCGCCTGATCGGCCGGGCGGGGCCGGATGACGCCAATGGCGTGGACGTGGCCGGCCAAAGCCTGATCCTGCCGCGCGCGGTCACGCTGGCCGGCGGCACGGTGTTTCCCAACACCGAGACCGAATCGCTGAATTTCGACCTGCCGATCCAGCCCAACACCATCAAGGCCAACGCGCGCCTGCCGGCCCAGGTCGAACTGGCCCAGCCCCTGACCCTGGCGGCCGGCACCGTGCTGGAGGCCGACGTGCGCGCGGCGGACGGCACGCTCTACGCCAAGGGCAGCGTGCTGCCGGCCGCCTTGACGCTGACGGCCGGCGCCCGCCTGGGCGCGGGCATGGCATTGAACCAGGCGATCTCCGTGCGGACCTTCACCGTGCCCAAAGGCACGCCGCTGTCGATCTTCAATGCCCCGCTGGCCCTGGCCGCCGACCTGCCGCTGGCGGCCGGCGCCTACCTGCCCAGCGGAACCGACCTGCGCTTCAACGGCAGCACGGTGGAACTGCGGGACCTGAACGCCGATGGGGTACAGGGCCGCATCTGGGCCGTCGCGCCCATGCTGGGCCGGGGCGCTTCGTCCTGGAGTCTGCGGCTGGCGGGCGGCGCCGACCTGGATTCGGCCGACACCCGCGCGCTGCTGCCGGCTTTCCAGTTGGGCGACCGCGGGCATGTGAAGCTGTCGGATCCGCATTACCTGCAGGACCTGAGCTTCGGCCTGTTGGGCGAATCGCCCATCTTCAGCGTGATCCGCACCGGCCGCGGCGATCTCGACATCCTGGCCGGCGGCAACTTCCAGCAGGGTTCCTACTACGGCATCTACACCGCCGGCACGCCGTCGGACGCCGTGCGCGACGCCCAGGGCAATCCCATTCTCGATGCGCTGGGCAGGGACGCCTACAACCTGCCGCGCGCCTATGACGAGCTGATGAGCCAGACGGACGGCTACGGCTCGGTGCTGGGCGCCGCCGCGGCCAGCTACGAGCCGCTCGTCACCGGCGGGCAATACGCCGCCTGGTATCCCGAGCGCGGCGGCGACCTGCTGCTGAATGTGCAAGGCGACATGCGCGGCGCGGTGCGCGGCCTGCCGTCGAAGTTCGACGGCCAGGATCCCCGTGGCGCGGCGCCCGCGCCGGGAAGCTACCCCGGCTATTGGCTGTGGCGCCAGGGGGGCGCTGGCATCGGCCAGCAGACGGCCTGGTGGATCAACTTCGGGACCTACCTGCCGTCGCCGTACTTCTCCACGTTCTACACCCCGGGCGTATCGGTGGAGGGCTTTACCGGCTTCGGCACGCTCGGTGGCGGCAATCTGTCGGTCAATGTGGGCGGCGACGCAGGCGTGCTGACCCAGCCCGTGGCGTTGCAGAATACCTATCCCACCATGCAGGGTCTGGCGCTTGCCGTGGGCAGCACCGGGCGGATCACGCCGGACGGCAAGCGTGTGTCCACCGGTGGCGGGGACTTGAGCCTGCGCGTCGGCGGCGCGCTGAATCCCTTGCGAACCAGCTCGAGCGATGGGGTCAATGACATTTCCGCGCCGTACTCCGATCTGAACGGCGTCCTGACCAACCTGCGCGGCGCCATCAAGGTGGACGCGCGCAGCATCGGACGGGTCGATCCGCTGTATCGGGCGGTGGACCGATCGGATTCCCGTGGCCTGGACCCATTGCGTCCCACGCTGGCGGCGCCATCCGGCGGTCCGGCCATCGTGGCCGGCGACGCCACCGCCGCGCTGAACGCACGCGGGGATCTGGTCCTGGGCGGCGTGGGCGATGCCGGCAGGATGTACCAGCTGTCGGCCACCCCCTTCATTCACGAGGGCGTGGAACAGCCGGGCGGGGCCAATAGCTGGTTCTCGTTGTGGACGGCGAGGACCTCGCTGGACCTGTTCGCCGCGGGCGGCGCCTTGACGCCGATCACCGCCGGCCACAACGACAACCTGGCGACCAAGAACCAGTACCAATACAGTGCCAGTGGGTATGCGAACGTCTTTGCCTATCCTTCGCGCGTCAGCGTGGTGGCGGCATCGGGCAGCATTTTCTATCACGCCAGCTCGGCCAACGCCGCAACGGAATGGTCCTTTGCGCCGGGAAGCCAGGGCAGCGTGGAAATGCTTGCGCGCGGCGGCCTCTATGGCGGCGGCTATCGCACCGGCGTGTCGGGCGCCGACCCGACGTCGATCGCGGCGCCGGAACGCCCCGCCTACCAGGCCACATGGGACAGCGGGGCGGTCAGCGCCGGCAACGCCGTGGGCCTGGAGGGCGGCCTGCTCGCCTTCGGCACGGACTCGGCGGCGGGGCGTCCCGCCCTGTCCAACGCGGGGATCGCGCGCTTCTATGCGGGTGGCGACATCGTGGGCCTGTCTACCGGCAGCACGATAACGACCAAGGACGGCATCGAGTACCACGCCGCCCGTCCCGTCAGCATCCAGGCCGGCGGCGACATCGTCAACCTCAAGGCCCTGGTCCTGAATCACCAACCCAACGACGTTTCCCGCATCGTCGCCGGCCGTGACATCCTCTATGCCAACGTCGACGTGGCCGGCCCCGGCTGGCTGGAAGTCAGCGCCGGCCGCAACCTGACGCAGGAAGACAAGGGCCGCCTCACCAGCATCGGCCCGATCAACGGCGGGCAGACCACCGGCAAGGGCGGTGCAGGCATCGTTGCCAGCGCCGGCGGCCAAGGCGACTACGCGGCGTTTGCGCGCCGCTACCTGGACCCGGCCAATCGCGCCGATCCGGGCCAGCCGCTGTCCGGCCAGGCGGGCAAGACGGCCAAGACCTACGAAGGCGAACTGCTCGACTGGCTGCGCGCGCAGCATGGCTACGGCGGCGCCGCGGACGGGGCGCGCGCCTATTTCGATGCGCTGCCGGCCGAGCAGCAGCGCGTGTTCCTGCGCCAGGTCTACTACGCCGAACTGACGGCGGGCGGCCGCGAGTACAACGACCCGATCGGGCCGCGCGCCGGCAGCTACGCCCGCGGTCGCCAGGCGATCGCCGAGCTGTACCCGACGACCGGCGCGGATGGCCGGCCGATCCGCTACCAGGGCGACATCACGCTGTTCGGCGGCTCCGGCATCCAGACGCTGTACGGCGGCTCGATCCACCTGATGGCGCCGGGCGGCCAGGTGGTCTTCGGCGTCGAGGGCGTGGCGCCGCCGTCCACCGCCGGCATCATCACCCAGGGCGCCGGCGACATCCAGATGTACGCCAAGGGCAGCATCCTGCTGGGCCAGAGCCGGGTCATGACTACCTTTGGCGGCAACATCCTGGGCTGGTCGGCCGAGGGCGACATCAACAGCGGCCGGGGCGCCAAGAGCACCGTGGTGTATACGCCGCAGCGGCGCCTGTATGACGACGTCGGCAACGTGACGCTGTCGCCCACCGTGCCCAGCACCGGCGCCGGGATCGCCACCCTCAACCCGATTCCAGAGGTGCCGCCGGGCGACGTCGACCTAGTGGCGCCGTTGGGCACCATCGACGCGGGCGAGGCGGGCATCCGCTACTCGGGCAACGTCAACCTGGCGGCGCTGCAGGTGGTCAACGCGGCCAACGTGGTGGGGCAGGGCAAGGCCACCGGCGTGCCGGCGCTGGCGGCGGTGAACGTCGCGGCGTTGACCAGCGCCAGCGCGGCCGCGGCGGGGGCGACCCAGGGCGCGCAGGAGACCTCGCGCCAGCAGCAGGCGGCGGCGCGCCGCAATCTACCGTCCATCATCAGCGTGCAGATCCTGGGCAATGGCAGCGAGCCGCTGTCGGGCGCGGGATCGCCCGGCGCCACCGCGCCGGCCGGCCGCAATCCGGGGCCGGGCGCGGCGGCCGCGACACAGGGCTACGACCCGCGCAGCATCTTCCAGATGGTCGGCAACGGCGAGCTGGACGCGGCGCAGAAGGCCCGCCTGACCGAACCGGAGCAGCGTGGCCTGTCAGGTGGCTAGGAGCTGGAAAGCTGACGATCCGCTGTCATGCCGCAGTCACAAGCGCGACCTACATTGCCCATTCACCGATTAGCACGACGTGTTGCGGCTCCCCCTCAGCCGCCGGGGCGCGACAAGGGCAGGGCATGCATCTGGAGCCAATCAGGGCGGGCAAGCGGCCGGCGCGCGGCCAGGGGCGCCAATGGTTGGGCTGGTGGATCCTGTGGGGGGTCTGCGCGGCCTTGTGCTGGCGCCCGGCCATGGCCCAGGAACCGTTGTTGCGCGTCTTCGAGTTCGACCTGCCGGCACAACCGCTGCAATCGGCGCTCGAGCAATACAGCAATGTCACCGGCAGTTCGGTGGTGTATCGCGCCGCGTTGGCGGTGGGGCGGCGTTCGGCCGCGGTCAAGGGAATCTATACGCCGGAGGCGGCTTTGCGCATGCTGATCGAAGGTTCGGGACTGGCGGCCGAATACACGGCCGCCAACGCATTCATCCTGCGACACGCCGCCCGCAAGGACCGCGCGACGTCCGCCACGCGCCGCACCGACGGCAGCCGCGGCGCCTTCTACCGCAGCTACTACGGTGTGGTCCAGGCCGGCGTGCGCGAGGCGCTGTGCCGCAACCCCGCCACCCGTGCCGGGGACTACCGCGCGGCCATCAGTTTCGAAGTTTCGCCGATGGGCCGGGTGGAGCGGGCGCGCGTGCTCGATTCGACCGGCGACCGCGCCAAGGACGACGAGATCGTGCTGGCGCTGGACCAGGCCGTGTTCGACAAGGCGCCGCCACCGGACCTGCTGCAGCCGTTCGTGATGCTGGTCATGCCGCAGTCGCCGGAACACGACCGGGGCTGCCCGGCGTACTGACGCGCGCCGTCGATCCTTGCCCCGCGATCCATGATGCCCTCCAGCCTGTCGGTCCTGCGCGATTTCATGCTGCAACGCTACGACGACCTGAAGGCCCGCCTGACGCGGCGCCTGGGCTGCCCGGACCTGGCCAGCGACGCATTGCAGGACACCTGGCTGCGCCTCGAAGGCAAGGAAGAACTCGGCCCGGTCGACAGCCCGGGTCCCTATCTGATGCGCATGGCGGTCAATGTGGCGGTCGACCAGCAGCGCGTGGAAAACCGGCGCCTGACCGTCGCCGAGGCCGAGGTGCTGCTGCACATCGCCGACCCGGCGCCCGGGCCCGAGCGTATCGCCGAGGGGCGCGCCGAACTCGATGCGCTGACCCGCGCGATGGGCGAGCTGCCGGCGCGCCAGCGCGACATCCTGCTGGCGGTGCGGGTCGAGGGGCTGCCGCAGAACGACATCGCCGAACGGCTGGGCGTGTCGTTGCGCACCGTCGAACGCGAACTGCGCAACGCCCATGAGTACTGTGCGCGGCGAACACGTAAATTATTGTCACCATGAGGCGGGTTCCGGCTGCGAGAGTCGTCCTATGGATGTCAAGGGGAAAAACCGCGCGCCAACGCCCGCAGTGGCGGCGCGGCGGCATTGAGAGAGTGAGCAATGAAGACCGCAAGCCAGCCCGCCGATCGCAGACAGGCGGATATCGAACGCGAGGCCCGCGCCTGGATCCGCCTGATCGCGTCCGGGCAGGCCACGCTGCGCGAAGCCGATGCGCTCAGGCAATGGTGCTCGGCCAGCGAACGGCACGCCCAGGCTTTTGCCGCGCAGCGCCAGCTCTGGAGTCTGATGGCGCCCGCCGGCCTGGCGTTGCAAGGGCAGCGCGCCCGCCAACCCGCCCGTGGCCCGGCGCAGGGCTGGGGCCGTCGCGCCTTCCTCGGCACGGCGCTGGCGGGCACTGCCGCCGCGGCCGTGGCGGCGGTGGTGGCGCCGCCCTTGCGGCTGTGGCCGGCGTGGGACGAATGGCTGGCCGACTATCGCACCGACACCGGCGACCGGCGCCAGTTCGGCTTGGGAGAACGGGTGCAGGTGGACATGAATACCCAGACCAGCATTGCCTTGCGCTCGGAGCAGCCGGGCGCCTTGCGGGTCGAGCTGATCGCCGGCGAAGCCGCCTTCGACGGCCAGTCCTCGTCCGCCGCGTTGACCGTCGTGGCCGGGCGCGGCAGCGCCGAGGCCCGCGGCGCGCGCTTCGAGTTGCGCAACCTGGACGGCACGGTCTGCGTCACCTGCCTGTCCGGCTCGGTGCGCGTAGCCCTGGGCAATGGCGCCACGGTGCTGGGGCCGAACCAACGGCTGTTCTATGACCGGCGGGGCCTGGGCGCGGTGCAGCAGATCGATCCGGCCGAGACCTCGGCCTGGCGCCAGGGCTCGCTGGTGTTCCGGAACACGCCGCTGGCCGAGGTGGTGGCCGAGATCAACCGCTACCGCCGCGGCCGCGTGGTGCTGCTGGACGGCGCCCGCGGCGCCAGCGCGCTGAGCGGCCGCTTCGAGATCCGCGACACCGACAAGGTGCTGGTGCAGATCGAGAAGGCGTTCGGCCTGAGCGCCACGCACCTGCCGGGCAACGTGGTGGTGCTGGCCTGAGGCGCCGCGACGACGCCTTTGCCCGGCCTGGCGCGCGCGGTGGCGGGTTTGGCCCGCCCATGTCGTCCTAAGAAGGCAGGCCGCGCATATCCGCCATCGAGGGCGCATGCCGCGTCCGCGCGATGGGGAGCAGTCGTGTCGCGTAAACCGAATATCGGTATCCGGGAACTGAAGGAGAATCTGTCGGCGGTGGTGGATTCGGCATGGGAGCATCCCGTGTCGGTGCACCGTTACGGCTCGCCGTGGGTGTGGATCGTGTCGCACGAGGTCTGGTCGCGCAATACGCGCCGGGTCGAGTTCAATCCGGCCGGCCATCCGCTGGCCGCGTTGCGCGACCACGTCGATCGCGCGCTGGCGGCGAGCCAGCCGCGGCTGCACGCGGCCGCGATCCGCGCCATGCTGCGCATCGAGGCGCCGCCGCTGTTGCGGGCGCTGGTGATCCAGCTGCTCTATGGCATCGACACCGAGGCGGGCTTGCACGAGCAGGTCTCGTGCAACCTGCTGTTCCGCTGGTTCGTCGGGCTGTCGCTGGACCAAGAGATCTGGAGCCCGCAGGATTTCGGCCACGCGCTCGAACGGGCGCTGGCCAGCGCCGATATTGTCGACATCCTGGGGCGGGCGCTGGCCGGCGCGCCGGTCGCCCCCATCGAGCAGGCCACCGGCATCGCCCTGAACCGGGCGCTGCTGCGTGCCTGGCGTGAACGCGCCATCCGTCCTGATTAAAAAACCTGGCGGATTCCGCCGCGCCGTGTCGTCTTAGGGGTACAGGCCGCGCCATACGCAGCGCGGCCAACCGGACATGGGCCCATCCGGCCCTGGGAGAGCGTTGTGTCGGCGACCGTCAACGTAGGCATGCTCGAACTGGATCGCAAGTTGTCCAAGGTGCTCGATTGCGCCAGGCAGCAACCCGTATCGGTGTCCCGCTACGGATCCCCGTGGGTCTGGGTGGTGTCGCACGAAACCTGGATCGGCCAGATCCAGCTGACCCGCTATGTGCCGCCGCGCCATCCTCTGGTGGCCTTGCGCGAGCACGTCGACGACACGCTGCGGGCGCATGCCGACCTGCTGCGCGCGGCCAGCGCCGAGTGCGGGCTGACGTTGGACGCCGCCATCCTGTGCCGCACGCATATCCTGCAACTGCTGTATCCGGCCGGCAGCAAACCGTATTTCCATGAACAGATCGCCTACAACCTGCTGTTCCGCTGGTTCGCCGGCCTGTCCGAAGGCAATGGCTGCGAATGCGCGCCCAGCTTCGATCAGGAACTGGAGGCGATCGCCGCGCATGCCGGCGTCGCCGCGCTGCTGCGCCAGGCGCTCGACGATGGCCTGCTGGCGCCCGCCAACTGGGCAATGCGCAAGCGGGCCGCCCAGCGTCCGGCCGGCACCGGACGGCGCCCGCTTGCGCCCGGGGGCAGGGCCGCCACGGAGAACCGCCATGTCCTTATGCCTTGAACCGGCGCCCCAGGCGCAGCGGCGCCGCGACGAATACTGCGCCGGCGGCGCCCTGGCGGCGCGTCCGCGGCCGGCCTGCCTGGGCGAATTCGTCGCGGCCAACTATGCGCGGCTGATGCAGGCGCTGCGCGGCCACCTGGGATGCGCCGACCTGGCCGCCGACAGCCTGCACGACGCCTGGCTGCGGTTGGCCGACGGCGCGGCGCCGCCAGCGCCCGCCATCGCCAATCCAGGCGCCTACGTGTTCCGCATGGCGTGCAACATCGCCATCGACCGGCTGCGCGCCGAACGGCCGTTCAGCGCCACCGACGTCGTGCTCGAAGACGTCGAGGACGCGGCGCCCGGCCCGCTGCGCATCGCGCAGGCGCGCTCGTCGATGCGCGGACTGATGCGCCTGATCGAGGCCTTGCCGCGGCAACAGCGCGAGATCTACATCGGCGTGCGCATCGAGGGCATGCTGCAAAGCGAGGCAGCGGCGCGCTACGGGGTGTCCGGCCGCATTGTCAGGCGCCATCTGCGCGATGCCCGGCAGCATGTCGAAAGCCAGGCGGCCCGGTTGCAGGCATGAACGGTCGCGCCGTCGCCCGGCCTTCGAGCGCCGCGCCGGCGCGCCCGGCACGCTCGCGGCGGACGCAGCGCGGCTTCACGCTGATCGAGTTGATGGTGGTGCTGGTGATCGTGGGCGTGGCCACCGCCGCGCTTGGCCTGAGCATCCGCTCCGACCCGGCGCGCCAATTGCGCGATGACGCCCAGCGGCTGGTCGAACGGCTGGCGGCGGCGCAAAGCGAGGTGCGCATCGATGGCCGCGCGATCGCCTGGCAGGCCGACGCCGACGGCTACCGTTTCGTGCGCGGCGCCTGGATGCTGGACGGGCCGGTGCCGGTGCTGGACCCGACGCGCATCGACGATTTCCCGCGCGATCCGGCGCTGCGGCCGCGGCAATGGCAGGCGGGACCGGTGCGGGTGGCGCCCGCCGTGCCGGTGCTGCTGACCCCGGAGTGGTTCGGGCAGCCGTGGCGCCTGACGCTGTCCAGCGCGGCGGGGCAGGTCGAAGTGCGCCGCGATGCCAACGGCCGCTTCCTGGTCCAATGAGCCGTCCGCCATGCAGCCGGAGCCTCGCATGATCCGTCGCGCGCCGCCGTCCCGTCCGCCGCGACCGCTGGCGCGGGCCGCGGGTTTCACGCTGCTGGAAATCCTGATCGCGCTGGCCATCGTCAGCGTGGCGTTGGCCGCCGTCATGCGCACCACCGGCATGCTGACGACCAACAACGGCGTGCTGCGCGAGCGCGCGCTGGCGCTGCTGTCGGCGCAGAACCGCCTGGTGGAACTGCAACTGGCGCCGCCGGCCCTGACCGCCAGCCGCGACAAGGCGGCCTGCCCGCAGGGCGCGCTGAACCTGGTGTGCGACAGCCGCTATGCCGACGCCCGCCAGGGCGCGCGGAGGGTCACGGTCGAGGTCTACCTGGACCAGCGCCCGACGCCGCGCCTGGCGACGCTGTCGGGAATCGTGGAGAACCGCCCGCCATGACCGGGCAGCGCCAGGCCGGCTTCACCCTGATCGAAGTCGTCATCGCCATCATGATCATGGCCGTCATCAGCCTGATCTCCTGGCGCGCCATCGACAGCGTCGCGCTGACCAGCCGCAGGCTCGACCAGCACACCGAGGAGGCGCTGGCGCTGCAGCGCGCCTTCGACCAGTTCGAGCGCGACATCGGCGCCCGCAGCCCGGACCTGGCCGAGTCCGCTGCGCCGGCCGCGCCCGAGGCGCAGGCGGCATCCGATGCGCAGGAGGCCGAGCCGCAGCCCGTGCTGCCGCAGTTGCTGCCCGAGGCGATCCGCGTGAGCGGGATGAAGACGCCGGCGCCACGCATCGACATCATCCGCGGCGCGCCCGGCCGGCCGGACGCGCGCCAGCGGGTGGTGTGGGAACGCCGCGGCGGCAACCTGATCCGCGCGGCGGGCACGCCGACCGCCCTGACGCCGCTGCCCGCGCCAGCGGCCGATGCGGCCACCGTCGTGCTGGACCAATTGCTGGATTTCAGCGTGCGGGCCTGGGCCCCGGGACGAGGCTGGGTGGCGTTGCCGGCGCAGGGCGAGCAGCCCGCGCAGGCGCTGGAACTGGTGATCTCGCGCGGCGTGCTCGGCCAGACGCCGCTGCGCTACCGGCGCGTGCTGTTGCTGCACTGAAGCGCCGTCGCGCAACTGACGCACAGGCCGCGTAGCATCGATCGGGTCGATATGTTCATGCGTTCAATGCGTTCAACACGCCGGCGCGGCGGCCTGCCGCGCGACTGCCCGGATTCACGGGTCCTCCCAACCAGGAGCTTGCCGCCATGGCCTTGAACTTGCGTGTCGCCCCTTCCCACGTGGCCAGCCTGGCGGGCGCGGCCGCCCTGGTCGCCGGGCTGGCCTGGTGGGGCTGGCGCCTGAGCCAACCCGTCACGTCCGCGCCCGTCGTCGCGGTGCCGGCCGTCGCGGTGACGGAAGACGGCGCCGCCGAGGTCGCGGCCTGGATGGCGCCCGGTCCGGCGCGGCTGGATGTGCGGGTGGCCGGCGCGCTGGCCGGCGCAGGCCGTGGCGCGGCCGTGCTGTCGGTCAATGGCGGGCCGGCGCAGGCCTACGCCATCGGCGACCGGTTGACCCGGTCGGCGCGCCTGGTGGGCATCGATGCGCAGGGGTTGGTGGTCGAGCATGGCGGGCGCGAAGTGCGCCTGCCGTTGCCGGTGCTGGCCGGCGACGACGGCGAAGGCATCAAGCGCGTGCCGATGCCCTGACGCCGCGCCGCGGGCGCCGCCTACAGGCCCAGTTCGGACAGGCCCGGGTGGTCGTCCGGCCGGCGGCCCAGCGGCCAGCGGAACTTGCGATCGGCTTCCTGGATCGGCAGGTCGTTGATGCTGGCATGCCGCTGGATCATCAGGCCGTCTTCGCCGAATTCCCAGTTCTCGTTGCCATATGAGCGGAACCAGTTGCCGGAGTCGTCGCGCCACTCGTAGGCATAGCGCACCGCGATGCGGTTGCCGCCAAAGGCCCATAGTTCCTTGATCAGCCGGTACTCAAGTTCCCTGGCCCATTTGCGCGCCAGGAAGGCGCGCGCTTCATCGCGATTGCGGACGAATTCGGCGCGGTTGCGCCAGCGCGTGTCCAGGCTGTAGGCCAGCGCCACCTTGTCGGGGTCGCGGCTGTTCCAGCCGTCTTCGGCCAGGCGGACCTTCTGCACCGCGCTGGCGTGCGTGAAGGGAGGAAGAGGAGGGCGGGAAGCGGCGGGGGATGTCATGGGGGATACCTCACGGCAGGGGCACGGAAAGGCGTCGCGGCGAACCGGGACGGAAAGGGCAAGCGGGGCGCCACGGTCAGCCGGATTGGCCGAGCAAAGCGGCCGCGGCCCGGCCGGCGCTGTCGGCGATGGCGGGATCGCGCGTGACCAGCGCCACCGCGATCGCGCCATCGATGAGCACCAGCAACTGCGCGGCGGCCTCGTCGGGGTCCGGCAATGCGGCGGCGCGGGTCAGCGTCCGCACGTACTCCAGCAGGCGGGCCTTGTGCTCGCGCGCCACCGCCAGGATCGGGCTGGCCTCGTCACCGATCTCTCCGGCCGCGTTCAGGAAAGCGCAGCCACGAAAATCGTCGGTGCCGAACCATTCCCGCAAGGCGTCGAACATCGCCAGCAGCCGGGCGCGAGGGGCCTGCGCCCGCGAGCTGGCCGCGACGAACCATTGCATCCACCGCTCGTCGCGCGCGCGCAGCGCCGCCGCCACCAGGGCGTCCTTGTTCGGATAGAGCCGGTACACCTGCTTGCGCGCCACGCCCGAAGTCCTGACGATCAGGTCCATGCCGGTGGCATGGATGCCGCCGGCGTAGACGAGTCTTTCGGTCGCCTGCAACAGGCGCTGGCGGGTGTCCGGGGAAGGAAGGGCGGTATCCGAAGGCATGGAGAATGAGCGTTCTCTTCAAGGTTGCGCCATGTTAGAACGACCGTTCTCCCGCCGTCAAGCGCTGGAACAGGGCTTGCTGGCCGACAGGACACCCGCCGCGCGGCATGGCGGGTTCGATCCACCGGCCATATGGGAGCCCCCGCCATGAAGTTCACCAAATCCACGGGCGCCAAAGCCCAGGGCGATGCCATCGTTTTCAGCCTGGGCGTCAACGGCGTCACCCGCCAGTTCGAAATCTCGGGCGATGTGCTGCGGCGCCGCTTCGGCGCCCGCGACGGCAGCGCGGCCGAGTTGCTGCATGCGTTCGAGAACGGCGCGGACGCGGTGCGCGATGCGGCCAGCCAGGCGCGTTCGATTCCCACCGAGGGCGTCATCCCGCTGGGCGCGGGCGATTTCGACTGATCACGTCCCGGCCTCGCCGGTGATGACCGTCGCGGCAACGCCGGGATACGTTGCGGCCGCGGCCGCCACCGCTTCTTCCTGGGTCGCGTAGCGGCCGTCGTGCTCCTGCACGCCCATCAGGTCGATACGGCGAAATGTCCATTCGCGGTCGGCATGCTGAAAGACTTCGATGATCATGGGAGATCCTCGGCGCAGTGGTGGCGGGCCCGGCCGCCCGGGGCTGGCCCTGGGGGCGGTTCAGCCGCCAAAAGTGAGGGGGATCCACCGGCCAGCAAGCCGCATGCCGCCGCCCTGACGCGCGGTCCGAGCGCTCGCTTGCTATCAATTTGCTTGCAATATCTGTCAATTAATACTAAAATTGCATCATCGTCGCTCAAAAAATCGATGCGAAAAACAATCCGCCGCCCCGGCGGGTTATCACATCCGCGCCGACGTCCCCAGGGCCACGCCCTGGCGCCCGTTCCTGATGCCTCCCTCGCATTTCCGCCAGCATCCCGGGCGCGCTGGATACCCGAGTCGTGCGCCTGCGCGGGGCAGGCCGACATCGCCACAGGAGTACGCACATGTCCCAACCGATGAGCAAGAAATCGCGCTTCGAAGTTCCGCCGCTGAACTGGAAGGCGCCCGACACCCGTCCGGATCCTGAAACCCAGTCCCGCCCGGAAAACACCGAGGCCGCCCAGGACAAGAACGCCGCCCGCGTTCCCGCCTGACCCCCCGGCATTCCCATCGCCGCGTCGCTTGCCGACGCGGTTTTTTTTGCGCGGCCCCGGGATGATGCGGCGCAGCCGCGCCGTCGTGGCGCCCGGTCAGCCGACTTCGCCCGGCACGACCCGGTTCTTGCCGTCCATCTTGGCGCGATAGAGCAATTCGTCGGCGCGGCGGAAAAGGGCGTCGGCCGGCTCGGCGTTGCGCCAGGATGCGTAGGCCACGCCAAAGCTGGCGGTCAGCGTGAATACCGCGCCGTCCTGCGCCGTGGCCCGCGCCTGCGCGATGCGCCGCCGCATGCGCTCGGCCGCCTGCACCGCATGATCGGCCGCGCCGACATGGCAGAGCACGGCGAATTCCTCGCCGCCCACCCGCGCCACCACGTCGGCCTGGCGCCAGGTCTGGCGGCACAGCCCGGCCACGGTCTTCAAGGCCTCGTCACCGCTGGCGTGGCCATGGGTGTCGTTGATGCCCTTGAAATCGTCGATATCGAACAGGATGAAGGCCAGCACCGCATCGGTGCCGCGCCATTGCGCCAATGCCTGTTCGAGACGGCTTTCGAAGGCGCGCCGGTTCAACAGGCCGGTCAGGAAGTCCGTCTCGGCCATGACCGCCAGGTCCACGATCAGCCGGTCGCGCTCCAGCTCGGCCTGCCTGCGGGCCGCCGCGTTGTCCTTGAGCACGCTCAGCGCCTCGAACATGCCGTTGACTTCGCCGCGATATTTGCCGACCGGGATGGTGGCGGCTGGCGTGCCGTCGGCGATCGCGCCGATGATGCGGGTCGCCTGCACGAACGGACGGATCACGCGCCGCCGGAACTGCCGCAGCGACAGCATCAGCGCCGCCGCCAGCGCGGTGGCCGCCACCAGCGTGATGAGCAGCAGGCGCATCGCCTGGGCGCGGTGCGCGCGCATGCTCTGTTCCATCTGGTCCAGCATCAGGTCGCGAAACTGGCCGATGGCGTGCATCAGCGGCACATAGGCCGCGGCCAGTTCGCGGGTGGTGAGCCTGGCGCCGCCCGGTTGCAGCGCGGCCATGTCGCGCACCTCTTCCAGGTAGCGCATGCCCTCGTCGAAATAGAAATGCCGCATGTCGTTGTACGCCAGCGAGGCGCGCAGGTCCGGCCGCGTGGCCATGCGCGTCTCCAGCAGGTCGCGCAATTGATCGATGCGTCCCAGCACCCGTTCGATCCGATATTCATCCGCTTCGGTCAGTTGGCGGTGCTTGGCCAGCGCCGGCGTAAAGGCCGACCCCAGCAAGCCGGCCTGTTCCCGCAGTTCGCTGGCCAGCAGGGCCAGTGTCAGCAGGTTGGGCGCATCGGCCTCGTTCTGCATCACCACGCCGACGCTGGCGGCCATGGCGGCCTGCAATTCGGGCACCAGCGCCACCATGCCGTCGACCACGGCCTGCACGCGCAGGCCCGACACGTCGGCGCGTCGCGTGGCGATGACGATATCGGCCTGTTCGCGCGCCTTGAGCAAGGCGTGGCGGATACGCTGCACGTTGGTGAATTCCCTGGCGCTGTTGGGGCTGAGCGGCGCCCGGTACAGCGCCAGCAGCTCGGCGATGCTGGTGTCGCTGCGATCGCGCGCCTGCCGCAACGCGTCCAGCATCGGTTGGGCGACCGGGTAATCGGCGCCGAGCGCGGCGTTCATGGGGCCGCGCTCGGCCGACACCATTTCCATCGCGGCGACCGTGGCGCGCACCACGCCGAACGCCCGCATGGCATCGGTGCTGGCAAGATAGGCGGTGCGGCTCTGGATCAGCAGGATTCCGGTCAGGACCGACATCGGCAGCACCACGCCGGCCGCCAATATCAGGAAATAGCGTTCCAGCGACTTGATCGAAAATCTACTGCGCAACATACGGGTAAGCCGGCCTGATGCGATGTGACTGTGCGCGCAGGATACTGTAATTGCGCGGCCCTCAGGCCCGGCGCGGGCGGCATGCGCGATTATCTTTGGCGGCAACGCAACAGTATGTCAATCGAATACAGGCGGTTGCGCAAAGATATGAAATCAATTCGTTTCATTGCCGCGCGCCCACGCCAATCACGGCCGTTCCAGTATTCGCGGCCCCGGGCCCTCGCGGCCCAGCACGTCGTCGGGATTGCGTAGCGGACAGTCCTTGAGCGACAGGCAGCCGCAGCCGATGCAGGTATCCAGCTCATCGCGCAGCCGGGTCAGCTTGCGGATGCGCTCGTCCAGGTTCGCGCGCCATTGCGAGGACAACTGCTTCCATTGGGCCGGGGTGAGCTTGTTGCTGTCCTGCGGAAAGCGCGCCATCGCTTCGCGGATTTCCTCCAGCGGAATGCCGGTGCGTTGCGCGACCTTGATGATGGCGATGTAGCGCAGCACGATGCCGGGAAAGCGGCGCTGGTTGCCATCGCTGCGCGAGCTGTGGATCAGCCCCTTGGATTCGTAGAAGTGGATGGTGGACACCGGCACGCCGCTGCGCCGGGCGACTTCGCCCACTGTCATGACGCGCGTGATATCGATCGGCTTGTCGCCACTCATGGGTGTTGACCTCAAGTTAGGTTGAGGTCTTATAGTCGCTCGCGCCAGATTTGGCAACCCGGTCCGGTGCGCGCGGCCCCTTTTGCCGGCGCGCCGCGCCGGGCGTATCCGCCACCAGGAAAGCACCCATGCAGCTCCCGCAGCACCTCGATTCCCTGCTTCAGAGCAATTGGCTCTGGTTCATCGCCCGGCTCTGCCTGGCGGTGGTGTTCATCGCCTCGGGCGCCGCCAAATTGATCGATTTCGAGGGCGGCGTGGCCGAAATGCGCGCCGCCGGCCTGGAGCCGGCGCGGTTCTTCAACATCGCTGTGGCCGTGCTGATGCTGGCGGGGTCGGCGCTGATTCTGGCGGATCGCGCCGTGTGGCTGGCGGCCGCCGCGCTCAGCGTGTTCCTGGCCCTGACCATCGTGATCGTGCACGCATTCTGGCGCCTGCCGGAGGCGCAGGCCAAGCTGGCCTTGTTTTTCGCGCTGGAGCACGTATCGGTGATCGGCGGCCTGCTTTGCGCCGCCATCGCCAGCCACGCCCGGAGCTAGGGCGTGCCGTGCAGCACCACCCGGTTGCGGCCCTGCTGTTTGGCGGCATACAGCGCGGCATCGGCGGCGTGGAAAGCCTGCAGCACCTCCGGTCCACTGGTCGGCCATTGGGCCACCCCGGCTGACACCGTGATGCCGCCGACGAGGTCGATTTCGCGTTCGGCGGTGCGTTGGCGCAGCCGCTCGGCCACGATCACCGCCTCGGTCGGCGCCACGCCCGGCAGCAGGATGAGGAATTCCTCGCCGCCGTTGCGACAGAGGATGTCGCTGGGACGCGAGCAATCGCGCATCAGTTGCGCCACGTCCTGGATCACCTTGTCTCCCACCGTGTGGCCATACGTGTCGTTGACGCGCTTGAAGTGATCGATGTCCAGCGCCACCACGGCAAAGGGCGTGCCGGCCGCCTGCAGGTGGTCCACCGCGTCCTGCGTGCCGCGCCGGTTGCGCAGGCCGGTCAGTGGATCGGTGATGCTGGCCAGGTTCAGCTTGCCGATCTTCTCCTGCAGGCTGGTGAAGCTCCAGATCACCGCGCGCTTGAGGCGTTCGGCCTCGAAATACCAGGCCCTGACGGATTTCACGCGCTGCATCGCCACCGCCACGTCGTGATGCTCGACATTGGTGGCCAGTTGCGACAGCGGCAGGGATATCTGCCGGGCGCACCACCAGATGGCCAGCAGGAACACCACCGCCAGCGGCGCGGCGTATCCCAGCAGCGCCCACAGCAGGTCGCGGATCGGCTCCAGCGTCACCGCGGTGGGCCGCTGCGCCACCACGCCCCAGCCGCTGGCAGGCACCGGCGCGTAGCCGGCCAGCATGTCCACGCCGCGCGAATTGGTCACCCGCCTGGCGCCGGCCTGGCCCTCGATCACCGCCTCGATCACCGGATTGCCCGTCACCACCTCGCCGACCCGCGCCGGGTCCGTGTGATAGATCAGGCGGCCGTCGCCGTCCACCACGTAGAGATAGGAGCCGTCGGTGTAATGGTGGCGCCCCAGCAGGTCCTCCAGCGCGCTTTCCTTGCGCAGGTGCAGGGTGCCGGCGACATAGCCCAGATAGCGGCCATCCGTCGAGAAGATCGGGTACGACAGGTTGATCAGCAGATTGCCGGCGATCGATACGTAGGGCTTGCTGATGGCCGGGTGGCGCGCCTGCAACGCGGCGCGGCTGCCGGGGCTGTCGACCCGGGTGCCAAGGAAACTGCGGAAGTTCTGCGTCGTCGCCAGGATCAGCCCGTCGGCGCCGACCACGCCCACCGAATTGAAGTTCTCGCTCTGTTCCTGCACCCGCAGCACTTCGGCCGCCAGCAGCCCGGGCGAGTCCATGTGCGCGGCGATATGGCGCGCGCTGTAGCCCAGCTGGCGCTGCGCCGCCTTGAGAAAGCCGCCGGCGCTTTCCGCCAGCTTGGCGGCGTAGACCCGGTTCGATTCCAGGGTATTGGCGATGAGTTGTTCGCGCTGCAGGCGGTAACTCGCATACAGGGCGTTGGCGGTGGCGGCGATGGCGCTGAACACCGTGAGCGCGAGCACCAGCCCGCGGAGATTGATTCGCATGGAAGACACAGCAGGCTTGGACCTCGGGCACGCGCAGCGCCCCCCCGGGCGTCGGCAGCCGCAATTGTATTCAAGTGCGCGCCGGGCGGCTCAGGCGTCGGCGGGCCGGGGCGGCGGGGCGGGCCCGTCCTCGGCGTCGAGCAGGCGCGCCGCGCGCGATTGCGTCGCGGCGCCGGCGCGGTGGTAGCCCATCACCGTCGCCACGCTGGCGTGGCCCGTCATGGCCATGGTTTCCGCCAGCGGCACGTTCTGGCGCCCGGCCTCGGTGACGAATCCCGACCTCAGGCTGTGCGCGGAAAAGGCCTCGTCCAGTCCCGCCAGCCGGCTGCGCTTGACCACGACGTCACGGACCGCCGCGGCCGCCAGCGGCTCGCCGATCACGCCTCCGCGCCGCACCCGGCGAAACAGCGGCCCCTCGGTGATGCGGGCCGCGGCCAGCCAGGCATCCAGCGCGAGCGCGGCGGCGCCAACGATGGGTTTGATGTTGTCGGCGCGGGCGGCGCCGCCCTGGTTGGTCTTGGAATGCGCCAGCGCGTACAGGTAGCCCTGCGGCGTGCGCAGCGTATTGGCGGTGGTGGCGCGCACCACTTCGGAACGGCGCCGGCCGCCGCTGGCCCAGGCAAACAGCAGCAATGCACGGTCCCGCAAGCCCTCGAGCGAATCGTCGCAAGTGTCCAGCAGCGCCTGTAGCGGCGCCTTGGTCAGGGCCGGCTTGCGCACGGGCAGGGCGCCGCGCCGGGCGTAGGCGCGCCGGGCGCGCGCCAACAGCGTGGCCACCTGTTCGTTGCGGCAGGGGTTGACCAGATCCTGCAGGGCGTGCGCTTTCGACAGCACCGCGATGCGGTGCAGCACCGTATTCAGTGAAAGCGGTCCCGGACGCGCCTTGACGCCTTGCGCCACCAGGCGCCGGTCGATGTCGTCCGGCAGGCCGTGCCGCAATCCGTCGGTTCCCTGGACTTGCAGGTGGTCGACCACGAACCGCACCACGGCGGGCGCCGCCACCGGCAACGCCAGGGGCTGGCCGAAGCGCAAGGCGAACCAGGCCGCCCAATAACGCATGGCGGCCCGGTAGGCCGATTCGGTATTGGCCGAACTGCCCTCGCGCAACAAGGCGCGGACCGCGGCCTCCGTGGCCGGGTCGAGGGCGGACGGATCCAGGGGCGCGGCCGCCGGCGACGGCGCGGCGGGCAGCGGGAGCGGCGAGGGCGGCTGGAGGGGGGGCATGCGATGGCGCGGCTTCACGGCCGAATGGCTGAACCGCAATTGTGCCCGATCCGCCCGCGCCGCCGGCGGCAATCGCGCCAGCATTGTTACTCCCCGCCTGGCGGGTTCCCGCGGCACCATGTCAGTCAGAAGGCGCGGGCATGCCGCCGACAGCATGCGCAGACGGAAACCAAGGAGAGGACGATGACTTCACACAGGATAGGGACGCGCCAGGAATGGCTGGCGGCGCGGCTGGCGCTGCTGGACGCCGAAAAGCGCCTGACGCGCGCCAGCGACGAGGTGGCGCGGCAGCGGCAGGCGCTGCCATGGGTGCGCCTGGACAAGTCGTACCGTTTCGATACGGACAGCGGCGCCGCGACCCTCGCCGACCTGTTCCAGGGGCGGTCGCAGTTGCTCGTGTATCACTTCATGTTCGGGCCCGACTACAAGGCCGGTTGCCCCTCGTGTTCGTCGATCGCCGACGGTTTCAACGGCATCGTCACGCACCTGGCCCACCACGACGTCATGCTGTGGGCCGTGTCGCGGGCCCCGCTGGAGAAGCTGCAGGCCTACAAGCACAGGATGGGCTGGACGTTTCCCTGGGCCTCGTCCGCCGGGAGCGACTTCAATTTCGATTTCAACGCCTCGTTCACCCCGGCCCAGCAGCAGGCGGGCGTGGAGTACAACTTCCGCCGCGACGACCCGGTCATGCAACTGGCCACTGCCGCGCAGCCCCCGGCGGAGTTCGTGACCTGGGCGGGCACCACCGGCACCGACCTGCCCACCTATATGCGGGAACGCGAGGGCATGAGCGCGTTCGCGCTGCAGGACGGAGAGATCCACCACACCTATTCCACCTATTCGCGCGGCACCGATGCCATCTGGGGCATGTACGCCTGGCTCGACCGCGCGCCCAAGGGCCGCAACGAGGACGGGTTGTGGCTGCGCCGGCGCGATGAGTATGGCGGCCCCGGGCCGGCCGGGAGCGCTGGCACATGAACGGCGGCGGGCACGGCACGGATAGCGGCGCCGGCCTGCATGGCGGCAGCCGGGCGGCGGGGATCGCCGGCGCCTTCGCGGACCGGCTCGCCCTGGCCGCCACGCCGGTCTTCGCACTGATGGCGTTGCTGGCGGCCATGCGCGAGGCCGGCGCCATGGCGGCGCTGTGCGGCGCCGGCGCCTGGCCGTTCGATGGCATGGCGTGGATGTATGCCTTGATGAGCGTCTTCCACGCCGCGCCCTGGCTGCGGCGCCTCGCGCGGCCGCCTCGCGGCATGCGGCATCCGCCTTCCGGCGCGGGTCGATGACGCATTCCGGAACCAAAGCCGCGCCCAGCGGCTTTTTTTGTTGACCTCAACCTAACTTCAGGTTTTACAGTGCCGAACCCTTTGTTCGGCAAGCCCGGGATCGCTTCGGGCTTTGTGCCCCTTTGCCCATCCGCACCATGGGAACGGGGATCCCTGTTGTCTTTTGGAGTTTCGTGCATGCATCAACGCATCGGGCAGGTCTTGGACGGTCACTGGCTTTGGATCTGCGCTCGCATTCTGCTGGGGCTGGTGTTTCTTTGTTCCGGCCTGGCCGGGGTCTTTGACGCCCAGGGCGGCCAGTCGCTCGCGGGCGCTGGCGCGTCCGGATCGGGGCGGCTGCTCCATATCGTCACGATCGCCGTCCAGGTCTGCGGCGCCGTACTGATCATGCTGGGGCAGCGGTTGTGGCTCGGCGCGGCGGCGTTGGCGGCGTTGCTGCTGGCGACCCTTTTCGTGTTCCATCCGTTCTGGCAGTCCCCCCAACCCCTGGCCGAATTCCCCATGCACTGGGCGTTGAAGGACGCAGCCCTGATCGGCGGGTTGATGGCGGCGGCGATTGCGGACCGGCTCAGGCAGCGGCTGCGCACGGCGCTGGAGCTCTATGCCGGCGTGCCGCCGCGGCAAGCCGGGCGGTGACGCGCAGCCGGCGGGCGCCTTGTGTCTTGCCGCGCGACGGCGTCATCAGGCCGGAGCGGGGACCACCGCCGCCAGCAGATCATCCGGATGCACCATCAGCGACCGTGCCCGTTCGCGCATGGCTGCCAGCCCCAACAGGGGGTGCCAGCGCGCCGCGCGTTGCAGGTCGAGCCAGAGTGGCTCCAGCATGTCCGCATCGAGCGGTCCGCCCTCGGCCAGGGCGGTTGCGTAGGCCAGGCTGGCCGGCGCCGACAGGAGTTGCATGCGGCTGGCGGCGTTGAGCGGCGCGAACGGGCCGTCGGCCGGCGCGTCGCAGCAGTACAGCACCGCGTCGGCCAGCGCCGCCTCCCGCGTGGGCAGCGTCGCCAACGAGGCGCCGCGCACCTGCACCCGGCCCTGCTGCGTGGCAAACGCATAGACCGCGCCGGATTGGGCGCGGGCGAGCAGGCGCAGGCCGCGCAGCAGGCGAGGCAGGTCGGTCGTGGCCGCCTCGACGGAAGCCTTGGCCTCGACCACCAGGCAGATGTCCCACAGCGGCGGGCAAGAAGCGGGTCCTTCGGCGCGGCGCAACAGGACCGCATCCCACTCCGTTTTGGCCCGGTCGGCGTCGGCGGCGAGTTCGGCCGGCACCCGCAGCGACGTCACGACACGATAGCGGGGGGCCGCGGCGTTCCCCGGCCCGTCCGGGGCTGCCTGCGCCCGCGTCTGGTCGAGATATCTGGCCACGGCTTCCAGCGCGCGCGTCGCCAGCACTTCCACCGCGACACCCCGTTGCCGGGCGAGCTGGCCCTGGGCGCTGGCCTCGTCACTGCCGGCGCGGGGACCTTGCTTTTCGCGGATCGATGTGTACTGCCGCACGCGGGGATCCTGGCTCAGCGCATCGATGCGCTCCAGGCGGGCCAGGGCAGGGGACTGAAGCAGCGCCCGCAGCGCGGGCGCCAGGCCTTCGGCGTGCTTGACCTCGGGCAAGGCTTCAAGCGCCAGTGCGATGCGGCTCATGCGCGGCCATGCCGCCGCCGTGGCGGCGGCATGCAGGTCGGCCAGCAGGGCGCGCGCCGCATCCGTGGCCACGCGCGATGGCTTGCGCGGGTGTGCCAGGGCGTCGACCGCCGTGCGCAGCTGGCGTCGGTCGCAGGCCTCCTGGCGGCGCAGGGCCAGGAATTCGCGCACCTGGGAATAGCGGTGTTCCAGCACCATCGCCTGGAATGCGGGATCGCCATCTTCCGGCCGCAGGGCCGCGCGCACCAGGCTCGCGAGCGCGGCGATGAAGGCCTCGCGCAAGGCGGGGTCTGGCGGTTGGCCCGCGGCCCGCGCCGCCTGCAACTGCTCGATCGCCCGCGCCAGCGCGGCGCCCGGCCCGCAGTCGGTCGCCAGGGCGGCGGCCCGCGGGCGGGGGATGCGATAGCGCCGCGCCACGGTGTGCAGCAGGGCGGAAAGCGGCGAGGCAGGTGGCATGGACGGCGGCGGAGCGGGCAATCCCCAACTTTACCGCCATCGCGGCCCGACCATGGGGACCGGCGGCCGCCGCGTCAGAACGGCGTTTCGATCGTCTGGCGCGCTTCTTCGCGGACCCGGTGCAGGATGTGCCGGCGCATCTCGCCGACCTGCCGGTCGAGCGCCAGCGCCTCGATGTCGCGCGGGCGTCCGGCGGGCACCGCCAGGTCCTCGACGATGCGCCCGGGCCGGGCCGACATGACCAGGATCCGGTCGGCCAGGAACAAGGCTTCGTCGACGTCGTGCGTCACGAACAGCACGGTGGGGCGGGTCGCGGCCCAGATGTCGCCCAGCAGTTCCTGCATCATCATGCGGGTCTGCGCATCGAGCGCGCCGAAGGGTTCGTCCATCAGCAGGATGCCCGGATTCAGGATCCAGGCCCGCGCCAGCGCCGCCCGCTGCTGCATGCCCCCGGACAACTGCCAGGGCGCATGACGCTCGAATCCCTTCAAGCCCACCCGGCGCAGGTACTCGCGCGCCTCTGGCAGGTAGTCTTGCGGACTCGCGCCCGCCATGCGTGGGCCGAAGGTAATGTTGTCCAACACCGACAGCCAGGGGAACAGGGCCGGCTTCTGGAACACCACGCCTCGCCCGGGGCTGGGGCCGCGCACTTCGCGTCCATGCGCCAGCACCGCCCCGCGGGTGGGCGGCTCGAAGCCGGCGACCAGATTCAGGATGGTCGACTTGCCGCAACCCGAAGGCCCCAGCAGGCAGACGAACTGGCCTTGCGGAATCGCCAGCGATACGTCTTCCAGGGCCCGTGTGCGCGCCTCGCCGCGCCTGCCGGACAGTCCGAAGTCCTTGCCCGCGCCGCGCAATTCGATCACGTTCTGCGGGATGCTCATGCGTCTTTTCCCGTCCAGGGGGCGAAGCGCTTCTGCGCCGCCAGCAGCAGGACGTCCAGCAGATAGCCGATCAGGCCCAGCAGCACGATTCCCAGGATGACGACGTCGGTGCGCAGGTAGTTGCCGGCATTCAGGACCATCCAGCCCAGGCCGGTATTGGCGGCGACCAGCTCCGCCGCAATCAGCGCGGTCCAGCCGATGCCCAGCGACAGCCGCACGCTGGTGAACAGTTCCGGCAGGGTATGCGGCAGCACGACGTGGCGGAACACCTGCGCGCGGCTCGCGCCCAGCACCTGGGCCGCGCGCAGGCGCGCGGCGCTGACGCCGCCGACCGCGGCGGCGGCGCCAACCAGGATGCTGAGGAAGCTGGCGATGAAGATCAGGAAGAACTTGGAACCTTCGCCGATCCCGAACCAGACCACCGTAAGCGGAATCAGCGCGATCTTGGGCAGCGGCCGCAGGAACTGCACGAAAGGATCAAGCACCGCCGAGAGGGCCGGCGACATGCCCATCAGCAGGCCCAGCGGCACGCCGATCACGATGGCGGCCGCGAATGCGACGCCCGCGCGGGCCACGCTGGTGGCCGTGTGTTCCCACAAGGAGGTCTGCTGATAGCCGTGCATGGCGACGTCGACGGCGGTGCGCAGGACCTCGGACGGGGGAGGCAGCAGCAGCGGGTCCGTCCACCCGAATCGGGCCGACAACTGCCATGCGATCAGCGCGAGGGCCACCGAGGCCGCGCTGATCGCGTAACGATATGCCTGTTTCATGCCGCTCAGTTCCCCGCCTGCCGCAGAAATGACGCATTGTTGAACGGCACGAAACTGGCCGGCACGCGGGTCGACTGCAGCTGCCCGGCCTTGACCAGGAACGCGGCGGTCTCGGCCTGGGCGCGGGCAATGCCGGAGGGCGCGCCGTCGGCGCTCGCGCCCAGGTATTCGGCGGAGAGCAGTTCCGCGATGGTCGGATACTCCATCCCGCGCAGCGCGGTGCGCACCGAGTCCACGGGCTGGTCGAGCGTGGCGGCGATGGTGGCGGCGGCCCGCTCGGGGTCCTGCCGGTATTCCTCGACCTTTTTCTGGTAGTTCTTCAGGAACGCGGCGACCAGTTGCGGGTACTTGGCGGCGAAATCCTTGCTGACGACGAAATTGTTGTAGATGAGCACGCCGTCCTTGCGCAGGTCGCCGGTGGAAAACACCACGTGGGCACCGTCCGCGACCAACTGGGCCTTGGCCGGATCCCAGGCGTAGGCGCCGTCGATGTCGCCGCGCTTCCAGGCCGCCACGATCTCCGCCGGCTTGAGCGGCACGAGCTTGACCTTGGCGCGGTCGGCATGGCCGCGGTCGAGCAAGGCCTCCAGCGCGTACTGGGCGGTCGAATTGGGCGGGTAGGCGATGGTCCTGCCTTCGATTCCCTTGACGTCTTTGATGTCCGCCCGCACCACCAGTTGTTCGGCCGTGGTGATGATTTCGGGCACCGAGATGAGTTCGATCGGCAGGCCCTGCGCGTACCCGGACACCGCCGGATTGGAGCCGAAGCGGGCAATGTCGATCTGCTTGCTGGCGAACAGCGCGAGCACGTCCGCGCCGGTATTGAACTGCACCCATTTCACGGGCACGCCGAGCGCCTGGTCGAACGATTTGTCCGCCTTGCCCAATACCCATACGCGCGGCGCGCCGGCCCAGGCGAAGCGCACTTCCGCCGGCGCGGCCGTGGTGTCGGCGCTGGCGGTTGCCGCGAGGGTCGCGGCCGCCAGGCCGAACAGGAGTTTGGTCGTCAGGGATTTCATGGATGGCTTCCTGCAATCAGAAAAGCCGCAGATTGTGGGATGTCTTTCCGCTCGGGGAAACTACCGAATTTTCATAAACATAGAGTTGCGCGCGAGACGCGAGCGCCGGCCATGGCATGCCATGCCGATATGAAAAGAATGTCGTTCACGCCCCGCGCCGCGCTTGCTATGCTGTCCGATCCGCCCGTTTTCCATTGCGCCGCCGCCCGCCACCTTCATGAGTCCCCCCTTGCTGCCCGATTTCGAGGACGTGGTCGCTGCCGCCGACCGCCTGGCCGGCCACGCCCTGCGCACGCCGGTGCTGCGCTCGGCGGCGATGGATGCATGGGTCGGCGCCGAATTGCACTTCAAGTGCGAGAACCTGCAGCGTACCGGCGCCTTCAAGTTCCGCGGCGCGTTCAATGCGCTGGCGCGCTTGGACGCCGGCCAGCGCCGCCGCGGCGCCGTCGCGTTTTCGGGCGGCAACCACGCGCAGGGCATTGCGCTGGCGGGGCGGATGCTCGACATCCCGGTCACCGTGGTGATGCCGCGCGATGCGGCTGCCTCCAAAATGGAGGCAACCCGGGCCTGCGGCGCCCGCATCGTCCTGTACGACCGCCGCGCCGACGATCGGGAAGCCATTGCGCGGCGGCTGTCGGAAAGCGACGGGCTGACCCTGGTTCCTCCTTATGACCACGCGGACGTCATTGCCGGACAAGGCACGGCCACGCTCGAATTGCTCCAGGAGACGGGTCCGCTGGACGCGCTGTTGTTGCCGCAGGGCGGTGGCGGCCTGCTGGCGGGCGCGATCCTCGCCGCCGGGCGGCTCGCGCCCCAGTGCCAGGTCTACGGCAGCGAGCCGGAGGCCGGCGATCACGGCCGCCAGTCGCTGCGGCGCGGCGCCGTGGTCCACATCGCGCCGCCGGAAACCATTGCCGACGGCGCCCGCGCCCAGCACCTGGGCGCGCTCACCTTTGCGTTGATCCGCGACGGCGCGGCTGGCATCGTGGCCGTGCCGGACCGCGCGCTGATCGAGGCCATGCGCATGTTCGCGCAGGCGATGAAACTGGTGGTCGAGCCCACCGCTTGCCTGGGCCTTGCGGCCGCGCGCCATGGCGGCCTGCCGCTGCGAGGCAAGCGGGTCGGCGTGGTGGTAACCGGCGGCAATGTGGACCTGCCGCGCTACCTGGCGCTGCTGGGCGCGGCGGACGACGCCTGAACCGCCAGGCGCGTGCGCACGCGGCCATCAATCGATGGTCGCGCCCGACTGCGCCACGATCGGGGCCCATTTTTCGCGGGCGCTGCGAATTTGCTGGCCGAACTCGGATGGCGTGGACGCCAGGGGCGTCGCGCCAATGCTCAGGATCTTCGCGGTCGTGGCCGGCTCCCGCGAGATGTCGGTGATCGCCCTGGACAGGATCGCCAGCGTTTGCGCGGGCAGGTTCTTGGGCGCCACGACGCCGAACCACACCTCGACGTCATAACCCGGCACGCCGGCCTCGGCCATGGTCGGCACGTCCGGCAGCAAGGGCGAGCGCCTGGCGCTGGTTACGGCCAGGGCGCGCAGGCCGCCCGCCTTCACCTGCGGCAGGGAACCCGGCAGGTTGTCGAACATCAACTGGATCTGGTTGGCCAGCAGGTCGGCCATCGCGGGCCCGCTGCCCTTGTAGGGAACATGCGTGAAGGACGCGCCGGTCATCGCCTGGAACAGTTCACCCGAAAGATGGTTGGTCGTGCCGTTGCCGGCCGAGCCCATGTTCAGGCTTGCGGGCTTGCCCTTGGCATAGGCGACCAGTTCCGCCACGCTGTTGGCCTGGACCTTGGGATTGACGACCAGGATGTTGGGTACGCTGGCGAACAGCGCGATGGGGGTGAAGTCCTTGTCCGGGTCGAACGGCAGCCGCTTGTATAGGGAAGGGTTGATGCCCAAGGTGCCTTCGGTGGCGAACAGCAGCGTGTACCCATCGGCGGGCGCCTTGGCGACGAGGTCCGTGCCGATATTGCCGCCAGCGCCGGGCCGATTGTCCGCCACGACTTGCTGGCCGAGCTTTTCCGACAAGCGGGCCGCCAGTACCCGGCCGAGATTGTCGGTGCTGCCGCCCACGGCGAACGGGATGACCAGGCGGATCGGCTTGGTCGGGTAGGCATCCGCGGCGGCGACGGAAGAAAATGCCAGCGCCGAGGCGGCGGCAAGCGTGATGGCAAGCTTCATGAGGGAACCCCTTGTACCGTTGTGTGGCAGGAATGGAAGCGTCGGGATGCGCCTTAGCGCGGCGGCGCCGAAGCCAGTGCCGCGAGCTCTTGCTTGAGCGTGGCGCGCGCGGCGGCGACGGACGCGCGCCGCGCCGCCGCCTGCGTCCTGGCCGCCTCCAGCGCGCCACGCAGTTCGGCAATACGCTGGCTCGACAGGACCGGCGCGGGCCCGCCATGGGCCGAACGGGCTTGCACGCTGGCCAGTGGATCCAGGCATCGCCGCACCGATGCCGCGTCCAGGCGGATGTCGCGCCCGGTCTGTTGCGAAGCGGCGGCGTTGACCATTGCCGCCGTGATCTCGTCAGCCGCCAGGTCGGCATCGAGGGCCTGGCGCACCACCGCGCCCACCGCATGATGGGCCTCGCGGAACGACAGGCCCGACTCGCGCACCAGGGCGTCGGCCAGGTCGGTCGCGGTCGAGAAATCGGTTCTGGCCTTGCGCAGCATGGTGTGCTCGACAGGTTCCGCGGCATCCAGCACCAGGCGGAACAGCGCCAGGCAGCGGATGCACTCGTCGGCGCTTTCCCAGAAGCTGCGCATGCTTTCCCTGTTGCCATCGCCGCTATGCGTGAAGTGGGTGCCCTTCACCGCCGTCATGGAGGCGGTGAACAGCGCGATCAGGTGGCTGGTCTTGCCTTTCAGATACTCCACCACCACGGGGTTCTTCTTCTGCGGCATGATGCTCGACGTGCCCGCGACGCGATCGGGGAAGTGGATCAGCCCGAACTCGGGGGTGGCCCATACATAGAAGTCCTGGGCGATTCTTCCCCAGGTCAAGGACGCGATGGTCATGGCCGACATCAGTTCCCAGGCGAAGTCCCGCGACGCCACGGCGTCGAGCGAATTGGCCACGCAATGGCCAAAGCCCAGCAGCCGCGCGGTGTCCTCGCGCCGGATGGGGAAGGTCGTGCCCGCGAGCGCGCCGGCGCCGAGCGGACAGGCATCGATGTGGGCCAGCGCCTGCTCGATGCGGGCGGCATCGCGGGCAATGGCGTCCGCGGCCGCGATCAGGTAATGGCCGTAGGTGATCGGTTGCGCCGATTGCAGATGCGTGTAGCCCGGCATGACCACATCGGCGTATTGCTGCGCGCGCGATATCGCCACTTCGCGAACGTTGTTCAGCGCATCAAGCACGTCCAGGCCGGCATCGCGCGCCCGCAACCGGTCGTGGGTGGCGAGGATGTCATTGCGGCTGCGCGCCACGTGCAGGCGGCCTCCCGCGTCCGCGCCCGCAAGGCGCATCAAGTGCGCTTCGTAGTTGAAGTAGGCGTCTTCACGCTGCGGGTCCAGCGGCACCGCCGCGGGTCCGTCCCGTTCCATTTGCTGCAGCGCCTGCGCCAGGCCGATCGCCGATGCCCGAGGCATCAGGCCAGCGCGCGCCAGCATGAGCAAGTGCGCCTGGTTGATGTCGGAAAGATAGTCGAAACCGCTGCTGAACTCGCGGTTCAGGCGCGGCAGGTAGATGTGGTCGCAGACTTCCTGGGCGGTGGCTTGCTGCAAGCGGCGACTGACCTTCGATTCCATGCTTTTTCTGCTCCTTCTGCGCGTGCAGGCTGCCCGCTGAGATGGGAATGCAGTATGGAAATCGAACATCATTACGTCAAATGACAGTATTCCGCCTGCGCATGCAATTTTGATATGCTGTGCGGCCCGAGGCAGGAGAATCCACGGATGAAGTTCAAGCACATCGAGACTTTTCGCGTCGTGATGCTGACGCGGTCCATGACGCTGGCCGCCAGCCAGCTCCACACGTCTCAATCGAACGTCAGCCGGGTCATCGGCCAACTGGAAAGCGCGACGGGATTCCGCCTGTTCGAACGCCGCGCGGGCGGCTTGGCGCCCACCCCTGAAGCCGAGGCGTTCTATCAGGAAGTGCAGCGCGCGTTTCTCGGCATGGATGCGCTGGCCGACGCGGCCCGCCTGATCCGCCAGGTCGGTCCCGGCACGCTGCGCATCGGCGCGGTGCCGTCCATTGCCATGTGCGTCATGCCCAAGGTCATGCGAACGTTCCGCCAGCGTTATCCGGACGTGCCGGTGTCGATACACACAGGCGACTCACCGATGGTCGCGAAATGGACCGCGACGCGCTACTGCGACCTGGGCCTGGTGTCATACCTGGCCGATACGCCAGGCGTTACCGCGAGCCTCTGGGCGCAGGAGGAGGGGGTTTGCATCGTGCCGAGCGGGCACCGCCTGGCGCGCAGGCGCAAGGTCAGTGCCCGCGATCTGGATGGAGAGCCCTTTATCTCGTTGACGCAGGGCGATGGCACGCGGGCGGCGATCGACGCCGCCTTTGAGCCGGATCGCCGCAAGCTTATTCTGGACACGCCCTACGCAGCCACCATCTGCCGCATGGTGGCGATGGGGCTGGGCGTGAGCGTGATCAATCCGCTGGTGATGCGACATTTGAAGATACCGGGCGTGGTCTGCCTGCCTTTTGCGCCGGCGGTCGTGTTTTCCCGCCACATCCTGGCGGCACAGCAACAAGCCGAGTCAAGCCTGACCGCGGCATTCCTGGAGTGTCTACGCGATGAATGATGTCCGCGCAACCGCCGCGCCGCACCAGGGACGGCGCGCATTCGGCCGGCTCTGCCGCCAATTCGGCCTGTCGGCCGTCCTGGCCTTGACGGCGGCCTGGCCCGCCGGGGCGGCGCCACGGGACCCGTCCATCGCGGCGGCGCCGCGCGCGGAGATTCCGGCGCGCGACCGGCAAGCGCTCGCGACGATCGCGCGCCAGTATCAGGCGGCGAAAGGCGAGGCCGACAGGACCGGCGCCATGCAGGCGTTGGCCGAGCTTCTCTGGACGGCGTCGTTTCTGCCGCAACGCCGCCAGGGCGGCGTCACCCTGCCGGATGAACTGTTGCAAACCATGGGCCGGGACCTGGCCGGCAACGTGCCGCAGGCGCGCATGCAGGCCTTGGCCAGGGTCCTGGCCGTGCTCGATGCGAGCGGCCGCGCCGCCATGGCGGCGCCGTTGCTCGGACACTTGCGGCAGAGCCCGACGGAACCAGCGCGCGCGGCCGCGCGGACGGCGCTCTGGAGCGCTACCCGGGGCGCGCCGGAACAGCTTTTCCAGGCCATCAGGGACACCCGGGACGAGCGGATGCTCGGCGATCTGGCGCAGGTCGCGCGCGGCGCTTCCTTGCCCGCGGACGTGCGCCAGAAACTCGATGCGGCCGGCGCCGCGTCAACGTCGCCGGCTATTCGCGTCCAGATCGCCCAGGCCCTCGGGCCGGGCGCGTCCGGCTATGACGACGTGGTTCGCGGCCTCATCGCGGAATTGGAAGCGGCGCCTTCGGACGAGGCGCGTGAACGCATCATCGTGACGCTGGGCGGCTTTGCCAAGCCTGATGATGCCATCGCGCGGGCGATGATCGATGCCGTGTCGCGCAGCCGCGCGCCGTCCCGGGTGACATGGCGCGCGCTGGCGCAGGCCGGCCCGGCGGGGCTGCTGTATCTTGCCGCATCGGTGAAAAAGGAATCCGATGCCGCGCGGCTTGTCGACAAGGCGACGATGCTGGCCGCGGTGGCGGGCGAATCCGGGCCGTTGCCGGCGACGATCGCGCCGGCGGTGCTCGACGCGGCGATCAGCGCGCGCCTGCGCAGCGATGATCCGCTGCTGCGGTCATCGGTGCAGGCGCTGCTGATCCGATCGGGGCCGGCCGCCGTCGCGCCGATACGGCAGGCGCTGGACCGCGCCGCGCCCGGCCAGGCGCGCGACGACCTGGCGGCGGCGCTGGCCCGCCTGGAAGCGTCATGACGCGGGCTGGCCGTCGCTTTCGGGAGCCAGGCGTCGCATCGTGGCTTCGCTGACGCCGGTGGCGCGCAGCTCGTCGGCGAGCCGCTCGGCCCGTTCGCGCTGGCCGGGCGGCATGTGGGTCAGGAGCATGTCGCGATACTGCGCCATCTCCTCGTCCGGCGAGGCAATGGCGCTGATCAATGCGAAGGCGGCTTCCAGATTGCGCGGCACGCCGCGTCCTTCGGCGTACATCACTCCCAGGCCGAACGTCGCCTGGCGGTGGCCTTGCGTGGCCGCCTTGCGCATCAGACGCACGGCCTGCGCATCATCCTGCGCGACGCCATCGCCGTTGGCATACATCACGGCAAGGTTGAACTGCGCTCGCGGATAGCCCTGGTCGGCTGCTTTCCCGTACCACGCCCGGGCCGACGCGAGGTCGCGCGGCACGCCGCGTCCGAAGTCGTATTGCCGCGCCAGGTTGTACTGTGCCGTATCCAGACCTTGCTCGGCGGCACGACGGTACCACCGCACAGCCTGCGATTCGTCCTTCGGCACGCCTCGTCCCTGCTCATACAGCGTGCCCAGCGTGTCCTGGGCCGGTGCATGGTTCTGCTCGGCGGCTTTGCGCAACCATTGCGAGGCCTGCAAATCGTCCTGGGGCACGCCCCGGCCGGACAGATAAGCGCCGCCCAGGCGGTCCTGCGCGGCGGCATTCCCCTGGTCGGCGGCGCGGCGCCACCACTGCACGGCGAGCTTATCGTCGGCGGGCACGCCACTGCCGGTGAAGTACATGGCGCCGAGATTGTTCTGCGCCTTGGGCAGCCCCTGTTCGGCGGCCTTGCGGAACCACTCGACCGCCTTGCCGACCTCGCGCGGCCCGCCCAGTCCGTCCGCGTACATGACGCCGAGGTTGTTCTGGGCCTCGGCGTGGCCCTGGGCCGCCGCCAGGGCGAACCAGCGCCTGGCCTGGGCATCGTCCCGCCGCGGGGCAGGGGCGTCGAAGAAGTGGTCGCCCAACTGATACCGGGCCTCGGCGTAGCCCTGGTCGGCGGCGCGGCGCCACCATTGCACGGCCAGGTCTTCCTGGCGCGCCACCCCCTGGCCCTGGGCGTACATCCGGCCGAGCATGGTCTGCGCTTCGGCATTGCCCTGGACGGCGGCTTTCTCGCACCATTGCGCGGCAAGCGCGTAGTCCTGCGGCACGCCGCGACCGTTCGCATACATCACGGCCAGGTTGAACTGCGCGCCGGCTTCCCCCTGCTCGGCGGCGCGGCGCAACCATGCCACCGCTTGCGCATCGTCCTTCTCGCCGCCTTGCGCATTCGCGTACATCAGGCCCAGGCTGTCTTGCGCGCCGGCCGCCAGCGGCCCGCAGCATAAGGCCAGTACCAGGAGCGCCGCGGGCCATCGCGCCGGGCGGCCCGGCTGGCGCCGCCGGATGCGTTGGCTGCCCACGCCGGGGGGGGAACGAACCGAGGAAATCAAAACCACGTCTTGCTCCTGAATCGCGCGGATCGCCGCAAACGCGGAAGGGGTTCCACGCTTTCCGCCGCATCCGCAAGGTGGACGACAGGCCGGGCGCTATTGGCCCGTGCCCAGGGACGTCGCGTGCCGCGCCGCGATCCATGACAATGACCCGACGTCGGCGCCGCCGGTCTCGATGACGTCGGTGCCGGCCATCATCAATCCGTAGCCGTGCTCATCATCCCAGGCGCAGCGCAAGTCCAGGCCGATGTAGGGCCCGCCGTCGACGGGGTGGAACGTGATGCTGTTCAGGCGGATCAAGGTGAGCAAGGTCTGCTCGTCCCAGTGCGGCGGCAGGCGGAAGGCATCATCGTCCAGCACGATGCCATCCTGCTCGGCGCGCAGGCGCGGCAGGTCCGCCAGCATGGCATCCACCACCGCGCGGTGGAATGCGGCGTCATGGTCCAGCAACCATCGGGCCGCCGCGATCATCATCGGCGCCGGCTGCTCGCCGGAGCCATCATCGTTCTCGAAAAAGGCGATGACTTCACCGTCCTGCGCGAGCCGGTCGTGGTGGGCCTGGCCTTTCGATGCGGCAAGGGCGCCGGCGCCGCGCAATCGCGACGTCGCGGGCAGCGGCAACGCCGCCAGCCAGACGCGCCAGGCGCTGTTCGGCCCATAGAGCGTCGGCAGGCCGGGCACCGATAGCGGCAGGTAGTCCGGTGGAATCTGGTCGGTATGCATCGGTTTGCTCCTTCGTTCCGGGTCGGGCATGGGCCCGCCTCAATCGGCGGTTGCGTGGGCCAGGGCGGCCCGCGCGGCCAGCAGGGCCACGTCGGCGCGGGCGGGCGCGCCCGCCACCGCGTCGCGCACCCGTTGCGCCAGGGCGCCGTTGAAATCGGCCGCGATATCGTCGCGCACGGTGATGCGCCGCTTGGCCTCGTCGAGCCGCATGTCCGGCGCCACCCCTGTCCCGTCCAGCCGGGCGCCGTTGGCGCGGTGGACACGGTGGGTGGTGACGATCAGCGCGCCCTGGCCGGCGGGCAGCGGCAGGACGGTCTGGATCGTGCCCGCGCCCAAGGTCTTCGCGCCGATCAGCAAGGCGCGGCCGTGGTCCTGCAGGGCGGCTGCCACGATTTCCGCGCCGGCGGCGGTGCGGCCATCGACAAGCACCACCATTGGCACGCCACGCGGCACGAGAGGATCGCGGGCGCGCAGCGCGCGAACGTTGTCCGGGGCGCGGCCGCGCAGGCTGCCGATCACGGACCCTTCGGGCAGCGCCAGGCCGGCGACCTGCTCGGCCGCGTCGAGCAGCCCGCCGGCGTTGCCGCGCAGGTCCAGCACCAGGCCCGCCAGCGGCGCGGCGGCGCGCGTGGCCGCCGCGTCGACGGCATCCCGCAGCTGGCCGCCGGTTCTGCTGTCGAAGGCGGAGTTGCGGATCACCGCGACCGCGCCGTCCAGTTCCCAACGCACCGTGGGCGGCGCCTGCACCGGCCCGCGCACGGGTTGCGCCATGATCGCGCCAGCCGTGCCCGGCCGCCGCAGCGTGAGCATGGGACGGGTGCCGGGCGCGCCGCGCAGCAGGGCAACGGCTTCGGGCAGCGGCAGGCCCGCGGTGGCGCGGCCGTCCACGCGGGTCAGGATATCGCCGGCCTGGATGCCGGCTTGTTCACCGGGGCCGCCAGGCAGGGGCCGCACGACGGTCAGGGCGCCGTCCCGGATCGACAGTTCGAGGCCCACCGATGCAGGCGGCGGCGCCAGTTCGGCGCGGGAGGCGACGCGGCTATAGGGGTCAAGGCCGGTCATCATGCCGCGCAGGGCCGCATCCAGGGCCGCCTCGCGCGGCGCGCCGTCGCCAAAGCGCAGGATCTCGCCGGCCAGGATGCGGGTCTGGGGGGTAATGCCCTCGGCCTGCCTGCCGGCCAGGATGGCCTGTTCAATCCCGGCCTGGCGTGACGGCGCGGCCGTCTCGGGCAGCGCGCCGAGCGCGCGCAGGCCGCGCACGGTCAGGGCGCCCGAATCGAGCGGATCGACATACTGGTTCACCACCTGGGTCATGGCGGCCGCGAGCGTGGTTTCGATCTCCTGGCGTTCGAGGGCCGCGGCGGGCGTAGCCTGCGCGACGGCGCCCGCCAGCAGCAGGGCGTGCAGTGACCGCCTCAGCGGGAAGCTGCGCCCGTTCAACGTTCACCGCCTTGTCGCGGACCCCGCCGCGCACGGCGGGATGGCAGCGGCCGGGGCGGGCGAGGACGGATCAAGCCCGGTCTCCTGGCGACGACGGGGATGACCGAAGGGAGGGCGCAGTCCTGTCGGGCCGGGCGATGCACCAGAAGCTGGCGCCCACCAGGGCGCCCAGGACGGCGGCGGACAAGGGCACCCCGGGGCGCGACACGACGGTGTCGGCCAGCATGTACAGGGCCAAGCGCAGGTCGCCGGGGCCGAACAGCGAGGCGATGAGAAGCGCGGCGCACCAGCCGGCCAGGCCGATGGCGGTGAAGGCCAGCACGTAGGGCGCCAGCGTGACGCGACCGCGCCGCCGCAGCACGCGATGCGCCGGCAGGCCCAGCACGGCCATGGCGATGGCGCCGGCCAGCAGGCCCAGCAGCGTGGCCATGAGGGTCCAGTCCGGCTGCCCGCCGGCGCCGATGAAGCCGGGCTCGCGCCAGAAGAGCCGCGCTTGCAGGCCCAGGAACAGGGCGGTCCAGAACGGCCCGGCCAGAAAGGCAAAGAGAAGTCTCGTCATCCTGGGCAGGCAAACGACTGCCGCAGCGCCTCGCTCACGAGCGGACCGGCATTTCCGCCGAGACGGCTGGCGGGCAGTGTGGACAGGTAGCTGTACACCCTGTCCTTCAGTTCATGCGGCAGGACGCCGCCGCGGGTGCACCAGGCCGTGCCTTGCGTCAGGTCGGCGATCCCGAGCACATAGGCTTGCGCATAGGAAGAAGAGAATTGGCGGCGAAGCGATGCGTCGCGAATCTCGGAGGGCATCCGGCCTTCCAGGGCCGCGACCAGCTCGGCGCCGGTGAAGTGCCAGGTCCGGGCTGCCTGCGCCTGGCAGGTGGCGAAGGCGGAGGCGGACAACATGATGATCAACGCCAAGCGTTTCATTGGCAGCTTCACCCTTCGGCCCGACTGGCGGCCCTGAGATCGTGTGCATTCGGTTGTCGATGGATGCGTGGGATCTTAGCACCCGTGGCCGGGCAGGCCATGCCGGCTCTCGGCGCACAGGCAGGGTGCATGTAGAGCGCGGCCGCCATCTCCGGCGTCCGGATGCTTGCGGCCGGCATGCCGGAAATCCGCCTCAAGCTCGCCTCGCGAGCGGAAATTCCGGCGATTTTCGCGCTTGATACCCTCAGATCAAGGGGGCGCTGGCGTTTAGTTATATTTCATACATATGGTGTATGATATATAATGAATAAGGAAAATTACTCACGATAAGATTCCATTATCGTGAGTAAATCATCGATATCTGCCCAGGAAACCCGCCATGGCCACCGGAATCACCGAACAGGACGTCTGGCGCGCCGCCGATGCCTTGCTGCTGGAAGGCGCGCGCCCCACCATCGAGCGCGTGCGCCAGAAGATCGGCCGCGGCTCGCCCAATACGGTCAGCCCGCACCTGGAAACCTGGTTCCGCGCATTGGGCGCCCGGATCCAGGACCCGGGCGCTTTCGCCGCGCCGACGCCGGTGCCGCAGCCCATCGCCCAGGCCGCCGCGCACTTCTGGGAGGCCGCCCTGTCGGCGGCCAGGGCCGACCTTGCCGCCGACAATCGCGAACGCGAAGACGCGCAACGGGCGGAAGACCAGCGCCTGGCCGACCTGGCCGCGCAATTGGCCCGGCGCGAGGCGTTGCTGGCCAGCCGCGAGCGCGACCTGGAAGAAGCCCTGAAAGTCGCAACCGGGCAGTTGGCGGCAACGGAAGCGCGCCTGCGCACGGCCGAAAGCCAGCTGCGCCAGCGTGACGAGGCGCTGGCCCACGGCCAGCAGCAGCTTGCCGATGCGCGCGCCGCCTTGCTGGCCCAGGTAGCCGATGCCGAACGCGGCCGCCAGGAGCAGGCCGAGGCGCTGGCGGCCGCCCATGCGCGCCACGCGGCGCATGAACGCCGCTGGCTCAACGATCTGGACGCCGAGCGCGGCAATGCCAAGCGCCTGCATGCGGCCGAGGCCGAGGCCGCCGAGCGCCTGCGTGTGGCCGAATCCGAGGCCGCCGCGCAACTGCGCGCGGCGCAGGCCGAGGCCCAGGCGGAGCAGGGCCGGCGGCTGGCCGAGCTGGCCACGGCGCGGGAAGCGCTGCAGGCATCGCGCCGCCGCGAGCAGGAACTGGCCCAACGCCTGGCGGCCGCCGAAGCGCAGCAGGCCGAATTGATGGCGCAACAGAAAGCCCGCGACGCGCAGCTGCTGGAACTCACGCGCCACCTGATTTCCGCCCCCGCCGCGCCGCCGCCAGCGTCTGGCGGCGGCGCCGCCTGAGGCCGCGCCGCGCCGCGCCCGCCGAAGTTCGGATAAATTCATACACGGCCAATCCGCCGCCTGGAGTCCAGCTTGAACCCGAACCCACGTCCGCCCGCGGATCTTGCCCGCAACCTGCTCGTCGTCGTCATCCTCTCGGCGCTGATGATCGGCAGCCTGTATGTGCTCAAGCCGTTCCTGTTCGGCTTGATCTGGGCCACCACCATCGTGGTGGCGACCTGGCCGGTGATGCTGGCGGTGCAACGGCGCTGCGGCGGCCGCCGCTGGCTTGCCACCGTGGCCATGCTGATCGTGCTGCTGGTGGTGATCGTGCTGCCGCTGTACCAGGCCATCTCGACGCTGGCCCTGCATGGCGGGGCCATCATGACCGCGATCAAGGGCCTGCCTGACTATGCGCTGATGGCGCCGCCGGGCTGGGTGCGCGGGATTCCGCTGGGCGGCGAGCGCATCGCGCATGAATGGCAGGCGCTGGCCGACGCCGGCGCCGGCGGCCTGCTGGCGCGGCTGGAGCCGTACATCACCATGGCGGCCAAGTGGCTGCTGAGCAATGCGGCCATCGTCGGCGTGTTCGTGATGCACATGCTGATCACCATCGTCATTGCCGGCATTCTCTACAGCCAGGGCGACGTGGCGGCGGATTTCATGCAGCGCTTCGCCAACCGGCTGGCAGGGCACCGTGGCGTGGCGGCGATCCGCTTGGCGGGCCTGTCGATCCGCGCGGTGGCGCTGGGCATCGTGGTGACGGCCGTGGTGCAGTCGGCGCTGGGCGGCCTGGGCCTGTGGATCGCCGGCGTGCCGGCGGCAGGCATCATCACGGCCTTGATGCTGATGCTGTGCCTGGCGCAACTGGGGCCTTTCCTGCCCCTGCTTGGCGGTGTGATCTGGCTGTTCCAGAACGACATGAAAGTGGCGGCGGTCCTGCTGCTGGTATGGGCGGTGCTGGTCACCATGCTCGACAACCTGCTGCGGCCGCTGCTGATCAAGCGCGGCGTGAACCTGTCGATGCTGCTGATCCTGGCCGGGGTGCTGGGCGGCATGTTTGCCTTCGGCATTGTCGGCCTGTTCATCGGCCCGGTGATCCTGGCGGTGACCTCCACACTGCTCAAGGCCTGGGTCGACGAAGTGCCGCCGCCGGCCGCCGACGCGTCGCTGGCGGCTCGCCCGTCCGTCGAGCCCTGAGCCGCGCAAACTGTCCCGCACGGGCCGCCGTGGGAAAACCGCGTAACATCCGCGCCAGGCCCCATGCCTGCGCCGAGAGCGCCGCGCGGGGCCGGTCTGTTCCCGCCTTTCACGCTGTATTCGAGATGACGATATTTCCGCCGATTTCCCGCCCCATCCATTTCCCGGTCCTCCTTTCTTGCGCGGGCCGGCCATGAGCGACAGCGTCCGCCTGGCCAAGCGGCTGGCCGCCGAGCAATCCTGTTCCCGTGGCGACGCCGAACGCTACATCGAGGGCGGCTGGGTCGCCGTGGACGGCAAGGTCGTCGAGGAACCCGGTTTCCGCGTCAGCCCTGGCCAGGTTGTCGTCCTGCTGCCGGGCGCGCGGCTGGAAGAGATGCGGCCGGTGAGCATACTGGTGCACAAGCCGGCGGGCCTGTCGGCGTCGGACCCGGCGCATTCGGCGCTGGGCCTGGTCGTGCCCGAAAACCTGATGCCGGGCGACCGTTCGGGCCAGCGCTATCTCAAGCGCATGTTCAACGGCCTCAAGCTGGCCACGCCGCTGGAGCGCGCGGCCAGCGGGCTGGTGGTGTACACGCAGGAATACGCGGTCGCGCGCAAGCTGGTGGAAGAGGGGCGCCACGTCGAGCAGGAATACATTGCGCAGGTGCGCGGCACGCTGGACGCGGTCGGGCTGGCGCGACTGCAGCGCGGCCTGGCCTATGAGGGCCGCCCGGCCACGCCGATGAAGGTCAGCTGGCAGAACGAAACCCACCTGCGCTTCGCGCTCAAGACGCCAGCCCTGGGTTTCATTGAATACGCCTGCGACATGGCGGGGCTGGAACTGCAGGCCCTGCGCCGTATCCGCATCGGTCGACTGCCGATGGCCGGGCTGGCGGTGGGGCAATGGCGTTATCGGCTGGAATACGAGCGCTTCTGACAACTTAAAGTGATTTCTGGAATAACTTAAAGTGTTTTCTCGAATAACTTAAAGTGAATTCTAGGATGAGGCGCTGCGGATTCAGCGTCGGGACGCCTGAGCCAGCGAGTTGCAGGTGGCCGCAAGGTCCGGGCTTTTTCTCATGTAAATTATAGATAATTCCAATAAGTGATTGATAAATAAAACAATATAAAACGAACAAGGATCCAATATGGCGATACGGCCTCGCGAGTCTCAAGTCCCGATCGATCCCGCGCGACGCGGCCTGCTAAGGGTCGCGGGCGCCCTGGGATTGTCCAGCCTGGCGCTGGCGGGTTGCGCGAGTCGGGTGACGCCTTCGGGAGCCGGCCCGGCCGCGACCACGCGTGACACGGCGGCAAGCGGTGCCGCGCCCGGCCGCGACACGGCCGTGCCCGCCTTGCGGCCGGGCGGCCGGGTGGCGATCGTGGCGCCCGCGTCGGCGGCCGACGGGGCGGCCCTGGACGCGGCCGAATGGCTGCAGGCGCGCGGCTACGAGCCCCGCATCATGCCCGCCGCGCTCACGCGCAGCGATGCGCCATACGACTACCTGGCCGGCGATGACAATGCGCGCCTGAACGACCTGCACTCGGCGTTCGCCGATCCCGCGATCGACGCGATCTGGTGCCTGCAGGGCGGCTTCGGCTCATGGCGGCTGGCCGACAGGCTCGACTTCGACCTGCTGCGCCGACATCCCAAGCCCTTCATCGGATACAGCGACATCACGGCGCTGCATCTGGCAATGCAGCGCCATGCCGGTTTCGTCACTTTCCACGGTCCGATGCTGGCGCAGGACCTGCTGGCCGGCAAGGAGGAACCCACCGCCAGCCACGTGCTGGCCATGGTGGGCGGGCAGATCGGGCAGGGCGCCTGGATTGACGCGCCGCCCGCATCCAATCCGGTGGTCCTGGCGCCGGGCGTGGCCAGCGGCCGGCTGGTGGGCGGCAACCTGGCGCTGATCGCCGCCATGATCGGCTCGCGCCATGAGATCGCCACGCGCGACGCCATCCTGTTCATCGAGGACGTCAACGAGGCGCTGCCCCGCATCGACCGGCTGCTGTGGCAGTTGCGTTCGGCGGGCAAGTTCGACCATATCAAGGGCGTGCTGGCGGGCAATTTCACCCGGCTGGGCCTGCCGATGGGCGACGCGCCGGGCCAAAGCCAGTTGTTTCCGCTGCTGCTGGAACAGTTCGGCGGGCGCGGCATACCGGTGCTGGCGGCCTGGCCCAGCGGCCACGGCGATCCCAACCTGACGCTACCGCTTGGCGCGAAGGTGACGCTGGACACCCAGCGCCGCGGACTGCGGCTCGATCAGGCGGTGGCGCGGTAAGCGCGCCGCCCCGTGCCGGAGCCCCACGCATGAATGATTTTTTCCAGGCCCTGGGCCGCCAATTGAAATCCCCGCATCGCTCGCGCGCCAGCGAGCGCCATGCCCGCGCCAAGGCATTCCGCTGCGTCTGCGGCCAGCAGGTCTTTTTCAACAACAGCGAATGCCTGAACTGCCACCGGCAACTGGGCTTCGACCCAAAGCGCGGCCACGTCCTGGCGCTGGACCCCGGCAAGGCCGGGGGCCTATGGATCGAAGCCGGGCGCGCGCGCGGCCGGACCTTCAGGCGCTGCGCCAATTACGCCTCGGCCGCGGCCTGCAACTGGCTGCTGCCGGCCGCGGCCAGCGGGTCGCTCTGCCTGGCCTGTGGCCTGAACCGCACCATTCCCGATTTATCCGTCGCGGAAAACGGCCCGCTATGGGGCAAGGTGGAAGCCGCCAAGCGCCAGCTGGTCGCCCAGCTCCTGACGCTGGGCCTGCCTATCCGGCGCTCGCAGGCGGCGGGCGACGGCGGCCTGGCGTTCGATCTGCTGGCCCCGGCGGCGGACGGCGCGCCGCTGCTGACCGGGCACAACCGCGGGCTGATCACGCTGAACATCCGCGAGGCCGACGATGCCTACCGTGACCGGGTGCGCGAGGCGATGCATGAGCCTTACCGCACGCTGCTGGGGCACTTCCGCCACGAGATCGGCCATTTCTACTGGGACCAGCTGGTGGCCGGCGGCCCCTGGCTGGCGCCGTTCCGCGCCGTGTTCGGCGATGAGCGCGCCGACTATGCGCAGGCGCTGCGGCGCAATTACGAGCAAGGTCCGCCGGCCGACTGGGCGGGGCGTTTCATCAGTACCTATGCGTCCTGCCACCCGTGGGAAGACTGGGCCGAGACCTGGGCCCACTACCTGCACATGATGGACACGCTGGACACCGCCATCAGCTTCGGCGTCACCCGCGTGGCCGTGCAACAGGCCGTTGAGCCTTTCACCCGGGTATCGCTGTACGATCCGGACGATCCCGAAGGGCAGGGCTTTCTCGACCTGGTCAACGCCTGGGTGGCGCTGACCGGGGCGCTCAACGAGCTGTCGCGCAGCATGGGGCAGCGTGATTTCTATCCGTTCGTGCTGCCGGCCGCGGTGGTCGGCAAGCTGCAATTCGTGCACCGGGTGATCCGGGCCGCGGCGCGCTAGGCCCGCGGAGCCCGGCGCCGCCGCGGCGCTAGATCCGCCGCGCCGACCATTGCCCCTTGCCCGCGGCGTTGCCACTGATGGCGTTGCCGTCCACTTCGCCGGTGTAGCGCACGCCATCGACGGAGAACGATATCCTGCGCCCGTCCATGCGCGCATCCGTGATCTCGCTGCCGCCCAGTTTGCCCGTCAGCATCTGGTAGCGCTGCTCCAGCAGCAACCGGCGGCCGTCCAGGTCCCACTGGCCGCCGACCTTGGCCGGCACGATCCACAGCAGCGCGTTGCAGTAGGTCTGGCAGGCCTCGGTAACCGTCTCGGAGGCGTCCGGCTCCCAATCGCCCATGCGGAAGGTGTTGGACACGATGCGGGTGCCGGGCGCCAGCTCCAGCAGCCGCGGCCGCAGTTTTTCATTGATGGTCGACAGCAGGAACATGGTGATCACGTCCGCCTGCGACAGGTCGGTCTCGAACAGGTCCGCCACCTCGAAGGTGGCGCGGTCGGCCACGCCCGCCTTGGCCGCGTTGCTGCGCGACAGGGTCACCAGGTCGGGGTTGTATTCGATGCCCTTGGCCCGCAGGCCGCGTTGGGCGGCGGTGATGACGGTGCGGCCATCGCCCGAGCCCAGGTCCATCAACCGGTCCCGCGGCGTGACCCGGGCCATGTCGAGCATCTTGTCGACCAGGGCCTGCGGGGTCGGCACCCAGATGACGTCCTTGCCGTCCTGGCCCACGTCGGGCACGTAGGCGTCGGTCTTGGCGGGGGGCTCCGCGGTTGCGCCGGCGGCGCGCGCCTCGGCCAGCAGCGAAATGGAGAAGGCCAGGGCCAGCGCCGACCCCAGGGCGGCCCAGCGGCGGGCGAACGGAACGGACGATAGGGCAGCTTGCATGATGAAGACTCCTTGGGCGGACGGAAAAAAGGGCGTGGCGGCGAGGGCCCCGGCGGTCAACCGGGCGGCTCGGCCGGCGACGCCCCGGCGGGCTTGAGCAGGCGCAGCACCGGGACGCCGACCGCCAGCACCGCCAGCCCGATCAGGGCGCCGGCGCCGGCATAGACGGCGCTGGAATAGACCAGCCCGGCGCAGGCCAGCGCCAGCAACGCCGGGGTCAGGGGATACAGCGGCACCCGGAACGGCCGCGGACGCGCCGGATCGAGCCGGCGCAGGCGCCACACGGAGGCCGCCACCAGCAGCATGAACAGCCAGAACACCGGCGCGGTGTAGGCGACCATGGCCTGCACGCCGTTGTGGCTGAAGGCGCCCACCCCCAGCAAGGCCAGCGTGATCGCGCCCTGGGCCAGCAAGGCGCTGACCGGCGCCTCGTTGCGCGCGCTCCAGCCGGCCAGCGCCCGCAGGCGCGGCAGGTCGCGCCCCAGCGCGTAGTAGACGCGCGCGCCGGTGATGATGGTGCCGTTGATGGTGCTCAGCGCGGTGGCGCAGATCACCAGGCTGAGCAGGGCGGCGGCGTAGGGGCCGGCCGCCAGCTGCATCACGGCCGCGCCCAGCGCCGGCGTGTCGCGCAGGCCCTGCAGCCCGAACAGTTCCAGCAGCGCCAGGTTGGTCAGCAGGTAGGCGCCGGTGACCACCGCGGTGCCGATCAACAGCACCCGCGCCATGTTGCGTCCGGGGTTGCGCAGTTCGCCGCTGAGATAGGCGGCCTCGTTCCAGCCGCCGTAGGTCAGCAACACGAACACCATGCCCATGCCCATCAGGCCGGCCACATTGCCTTCCAGCGCTGTTGGCGCCGGCGCCAGCGGCGTCGAGGTGAACAGCGCGGCGGTCAGCACCGCCGCCAGCGCCGCCAATGTCAGGATCGTGAACAGCCATTGCAGCCGCTTCGAGTGGCGCGTGCCGGCCACGTTCAGCGCGGTCAGGCCGATCACCGACAGCGCCGCGTGCGTGGTGGCGCCGTGTTCGCCCAGCGGCAGCAGTTGCTGCGCATAGTCCCCGTAGATGAAGGCCACCACCGCGATCGCGCCGGTCTGGATTACGGTGCAGCGGGCCCAGGCGAACAGCAGGCCCACGCGCGGCCCCCAGGCGCGCGACAGATAAAGGTATTCGCCGCCGGCGCCGGGATAGGCCGCGCCCAGCTCGGCGTAGCACAGCGCGCCCACCAGCATCACCAGGCCGCCGGCGCACCAGTACGCCAGGTACATCGCCTCGGACGCCGCGTGCTGCGCCACCAGGGGCGGAAAGCCGAAGATGCCGATGCCGATCACCACGCCGACCAGCACCACCGTGGCGTCCATCACCGACAGGCCCGGCGGGCCGGACGCGGCGGTGGCCGCGCCGCCTCGCTCGCCGGCGGCACCGGGGTGGGCGCGCAACGGACGGCGCGGCAAAGACGGCATGGCATTCTCCCGGCAGGTTGCCGCCGCGCACGATGCGCGGGGGCTCGGACTCACGGCTGGAGGGCGTCAGGCGACACGGCCCGTTGGCCAGGGCGTCATCCGGCCTGGCGGGGCGGCATGGCCTGTTTCCAGGCCTGCTGTCCTGACAAGTAGCTGAATAATGAGTGACCCCGGGCGGGGAAAGAAAGTTTCTACGGGATTTCCCGTAGCGGCGAATGGCGATGCGCGTGCCTCCGGCCGCGGCGGGCCGGCGGCACGCGCACAAGGCGCCAGGCGGGCGCTGCCCGCGGCAGGAAGGAGGCGGGCGGCCTCAGGGCTTGCGCGGCGCGGGCTTGAGGCGCGAGGGCACTTCGTCCAGGTCGCTGCACACGGCCAGCACCTCGGCCGGTTTCTTGCTCAGCGACAGGTAGACATGGCCGATGCCGCTGTCGAAATAGGCGGATTCCAGCCGGTTCAGCACCACGCTGTCGCCGTTCTCGAACTGGATGCGCACCTTGCCCGACAGCACCAGCGCGAACTCCTGCCCGGGATGGCGGATGTAGTCCTCGAACTCGACGACCTCGCGCGCGTCGATCAGGGCCAGCATGGGCATCATCTTCTTGCCCGGGTATTCGCCCATCAGCAGCCGGTAGTGATAGTTCTCGGTGGCGTAGTCGCGCGCGTCGCTGAGCTTGTTCTTGACGTAGGTGGGAGCCACCTCGGCCTGGGCCGCGTCGCCCAGCATGAACATGCGCGTCATGTCGATGCCCAGCGCCCGCGCCAGCGCGGCGAACTTCTCGTAGCTCAGGGCGATCTGGCCCAGCTCGGCCTTGGACAGGGTCGAGACCGCGATGCCGCTGGCCTGCGACAGGTCTTGCAGGGTCATTTTCCGGGCCTTGCGCTCGGCGCGCAGGCGCGCGCCCATCACTTCCTTGCCCACGATGTCGGGTGGGGCCGTATTGCGAGCGGAGGGAGGGGCCATGTAGCGGTTTGCGTCCAGGGTTGGGAGGGGGCGGCACGCCGCCCCGTTCACGCCGGATTGTAAGGGCTGGCGCCGGGCTCAGGCGGCCGTGCGTGCGAGCACGCGGCCGGCATGCTGGCCGGTGAACGCCTGCTCTTGCCAGACCGGCGCGCCGTTGACGTACACGGAATGGATGCCGGCGGCGCGCTCGGTGGGGCGTTCGAAGGTGGCGGTATCGGCCACCGTGGCCGGGTCGAACACCACCAGGTCGGCGAAGTACCCGGCCTGCAGCTGGCCGCGCCCGGCCAGGCCGAAGCGCGCGGCGGTCAGGCCCGTCATCTTCCATACCGCCGTCTCCAGCGGGAACAGGCCCAGGTCGCGCGCATAGTGCCCCAGCACCCGCGGGAAGGTGCCCCACAGGCGCGGATGCGGGCGCTCGTCGTGCGGCAGGCCGTCGGAGCCGATCATGGTCGGGCCGAACGCCAGGATGCGCTGCACGTCGGGCTCGTCCATCATGAAGTAGATGGCGCCGGCCGGCTGCAGCTCGGGCACCACGTCGTACTTGGATTTGCCACGCTCGGCCGCGACTTCATCCAGGTCGCGCCCGCTCAGTTCGGGGAAGGGCTTGCACCAGGTGATGATGGTGCGTCCGGCCAGCAGCACGCGGTCCTGCTTGAGCATGGTGGAGCCGGCCACGTAGGGATACGCGTCCAGCGAGACGTCCTGGCGCGCCATGGCGGCCTCGATCAGCGGCAGCGTCTCGCGCGAGCGGCCGAAATTGGGCTGGCCCATGACCTTGTGGTGCGAGATCACCACCGGCACGTCCAGCTCGCGGCCGATGCGGAAGGTTTCCTCCAGCGCGGCCACGATGTGCTCGCCTTCGTCGCGCATGTGGGTGGCGTAGATGCCGCCATGCGCGCTCAGCGGCCGGCACACCTCGATGATCTCTTCGGTGGTGGCGCGGGCGGCGGGCGGGTAGAAGGCGCCGGTCGAAATGCCGATGGCGCCGCTGGCCATGGCTTCCTCGGCCAGGTCGCGCATGGCCGCGATTTCCTCGTCGGTGGCGGCGCGCTGCAAGTCCGGCATGACCGCGGCGCGCAGCGTTGAATGGCCCACCATGCAGGCGGCGTTGACGGCCGCCGGCGTGGCCCGCAACGCGTCCAGGTAGTCGGCGAAGCGCTCGAAACGGTACGAACCGCCTTCGTCCAGCAGGTCCAGGGGGGCGGGCGGGTTGGCGTGCGCCAGCGGCGCCAGGCTGATGCCGCAATTGCCCGTGACCACCGTGGTGACGCCCTGCGAGATCTTGGGCGTCATGTCGCGGCGCCTGAGCAGGTAGTTGTCGTCGTGGGTGTGCGAGTCGATGAAGCCGGGCGCGACCACCAGGCCCGACACGTCGACCCGGGTGTGCGCGGCGGCGTCCGACAGATCGCCGATGGCGGCGATGCGGTCGCCGCGCACGCCCAGGTCGGCGCGCCGCCCCGGGGTGTTGCTGCCGTCGATGAGGGTGCCGCCCGCGAGCAGCAGGTCGAAGGGCTGGGAATCGGATTGGGACATGGAAATCTCCGGCGGGGCGATCAAGTGGCGATCAAGTGGCGAAATGGCAGGCGACCAGCTGGCCGGAGCCGACCGGGCGGGCGATGGGGGTTTCCTGGGCGCAGCGCGCCTGGGCCAGCGGACAACGGGTGCGGAAGGCACAGCCGGACGGCGGCGCCAGCGGGCTGGGAATCTCGCCCTTGAGCACCGCCACGGGGGCGCGTTCGCCCCGGCGGGCCGAGGGCACCGCGGCCAGCAGGGCGCGGGTATACGGATGCGACGGACGGTTGAACACCGCATCGCGGCTGCCGCTCTCGACGATCCGCCCCAGGTACATCACCGCCACATGGTGGCTGATGTGTCGCACCACGCTCAGGTCATGCGAGATGAACACGTAAGTCAGCCCGAGGTCGCGCTGCAGGTCCATCAGCAGGTTGATGACCTGCGCCTGCACCGACACGTCCAGCGCCGACACCGGTTCGTCGCAGACGATCAGGCCCGGTTCCGGCGCCAGGGCGCGGGCGATGACGATGCGCTGGCGCTGGCCGCCGGAGAACTCGTGCGGGTAGCGGTCGGCGGCGTCCGGGCGCAGGCTGACGCGGGCCAGCAACTGCGCCACCCGTTCGCGGATGGCCTCGCGGCCGTAGCCGAAGTTGCGCAGCGGCTCGCCGATGATGTCGCGCACCCGCATGCGCGGGTTCATCGACGAGAACGGATCCTGGAAGATGAATTGCATGCGCCGCCGCATGGCGCGCAACTGGCCGCTGTTCATCGCGGCCAGGTCGGCGCCTTCGAGCAGGATGCGGCCCGCGGTGGGATCGGTCAGGCGGATCAGGCACTTGCCGGTCGTGGACTTGCCGCAACCGGACTCGCCCACCAGGCTCAGGGTCTGGCCGCGCGCCACCGAAAGGGACACGCCGTCCACGGCGCGCAGCACCTTGCCGCCCTCCAGCGGGAAGTGCTTCTTCAGGTCGGTCACCTGCAGCATGGGGGCGGCGGAGGCCGCCGCGACGGCGGATGGGAAGGGGGCGTCGTGCAGGTTCATCGCGGGTCTTGCTCCATCTTGGCGGCCGGCGCGGGCTGGCGCGCCCAGCACCAGACACGGTGGCGGTCGCCGCTGGCGACTTCCGGCGGCGCCTCCTCGGCGCAGCGCGGCAGGGCCTCGGGACAGCGCGCCGCGAAGGCGCAGCCGCGCGATTCGGGCGTCACCACCGGCACGATGCCGGGCAGCTCGGCCAGGCGGGCGCCGTGGTCCTGGCCATCGACGAAGTCGGGCAGCGAGCGGATCAGCGCCTGTGTATAAGGATGGGCGGCACGGTCCAGCACGTCGTCGACGCTGCCTTCCTCGACCTTGCGACCCGCGTACATGACGATGACGCGCTGGCACATCTGCGCCACCACGCCCAGGTCGTGGGTGATCAGCACGATCGCCGTGCCCAGCCGCGCCTGGATGTCGCGCAGCAAGTGCAGGATCTGCGCCTGGATGGTCACGTCCAGCGCGGTGGTCGGCTCGTCGGCGATCAGCACCTTGGGCTGGCAGGCCAGGGCCATGGCGATCATGGCGCGCTGGCGCATGCCGCCGGACAACTGGTAGGGGTATTCATGCACGCGCCGCGCCGGGTCGGAGATCTGCACCAGTTCCAAGAGCGCCTCGGCCTGCTTCATGGCCTCGCGCCGCGACAGGCCCTGGTGCAGCATCAGCGGCTCGCTGATCTGGCGGCCGATCGTGAAGACCGGATTGAGCGAGGTCATGGGCTCCTGGAAGATCATCGACAGCTGGTTGCCGCGCACCGCCCGCATGGTTTTCTCGGGCAGGGCCAGCAGGTCGCGGCCGTCGAATTCGACGCGGCCGCGCGCCACGCGCCCGGGCGCGCGCAGCAACCGCATGATGGACAGCGACGTGACGCTCTTGCCGCAGCCGGATTCGCCCACCAGGCCAAGCGTCTCGCCCGGCATCAGGTCGAACGACAGGCCGTCCACGGCCAGCACCGTGGTGTCATCGCCCTCGAAACAGGTGGTCAGGTCATTCACTTGCAGGACAGGTTGGGATGGCATGCGCGCGCTCCTACAGCTTTTTCGCCAGGCGCGGATCGAGCATGTCGCGCAGCCCGTCGCCCACCAGGTTGACGGCCAGCACGGCCACGCCCAGGAACAGGCCCGGGTAGAGGATGATGTGGAACGCCACCGCGACGAAGTTGCGGCCTTCGGCCATGATGTTGCCCCAGCTGGGAATCTGCGGCGGGATGCCCACGCCCAGGAAGCTCAGCACGGCCTCGGTCAGGATGGCCGAGGCGGCGATGAAGGTGGCCTGCACCATCAGCGGCGCGAACAGGTTGGGCAGGATGTGGCGCAGCAGGATGGCCGGCACGCGGGTGCCGGCGGCCACGGCGGCCTCGATGTAAGGCTGTTCGCGGATGGTCAGCACCAGGGCCCGCACCAGCCGCACCACGCGCGGCACTTCCGGCACCACGATGGCCACGATCACGGTGGCCAGGCCGCCCTTGAGCGTGGCCATCAGCGCAATCGCCAGCAGCACGCCGGGGATCGCCATCAGGCCGTCCATGATGCGCATGATCACGGCGTCCAGCCGCCGGAAATAGCCGGCCAGCATGCCCAGCAGCACGCCGCCCGCGGTCGACACCAGCGCGACCACGACGCCGACCAGCAGCGACACCTGCGCGCCCCACAGGGTGCGCGCGTACACGTCGCGGCCCAGCGCGTCGGTGCCGAAGAAGTGTTCGGCAGACGGTGGCTTCATGCGCGCCAGCGGGTTGATGTCTTGCGGATCGATCGAGGTCAGCCAGGGCGCGGCCACGGCGATCACGGCCAGGGCCAGCAGGATCGCGGCGCCGACGTACAGCATGGGATGGCGCCGCAGCGAACGGACGGCGCGCCGCCAGCGCGGGCGCGCCGCGGCCAGGGGCAGGGTGGTGGTGGTCATGGATCGCCCCTTTTCAATAGCGGATACGCGGGTCGAACAGGCGGTAGCTCAGGTCGACGAGCAGGTTGATCAGCACGTAGATGCCCGAGGCCACCAGCAGCACGCCCTGGATCACGGGGTAGTCGTGGCGCAGCACGGCGTCGATGGTCAGCCGCCCCAGGCCGGGAATGGCGAACACGGTTTCGGTGACCACCACGCCGCCGATCAGCAGCGCCACGCCCACGCCGATGGTGGTGACGATGGGATTGGCGGCGTTCTTGAGCGCGTGCCAGACGATCGGCCCGGCCGCCAGGCCCTTGGCTCGGGCGGTGCGGATGTAGTCTTCCGACAGCGCCTCCAGCATGGTGGCGCGGGTCATGCGGGTCAGCAGGGCCATGTACACCAGGCCCAGCGACAGACAGGGCAGCACCAGGTGCCGCAGATAGGGCGCCAGCCCGTCCGCCAGCGGCTTGTAGCCCTGCACCGGCAGCCAGCCCAGCTTGATGGAAAAGCCGTAGACCAGGCTGTAGCCGATCAGGAACACCGGCACCGAGAACGCGCAGACCGCGCCGATCATCACCAGCCGGTCCAGCCATTTGCCGGCGTTCCAGGCCGCCAGCACGCCCAGGGGTATCGCCGCCAGCACGGCGAACAGCATGGTGAAGGCGGCGATCGACAGGGTCGGTCCCATGCGCTGGCCGATCAGTTGCGCCACGGGCATCTGGGTGGCGATGGATGTGCCCAGGTCGCCGGTGGCCAGGTGCCCGACCCAGATGCCGAACTGCGTCAGCAGCGGCTTGTCCAGGCCCAGGTTCTGGCGGATCTTTTCCACGTCCTCGGTGGTGGCGTTGTCGCCCGCGATCACCGCCGCCGGATCGCCCGGCGACAGGTGGATCAGCAGGAACACCACGACCGCGACCACGGCCATGACGGGTATGACGGCCGCGATGCGGCGCAGGATGGTTTTCACGCTGGGTTTCCCCCCGGCCTGGCGCGGCGCGCGCGGAGCGCTTGGCGGCGGCCTGATTGTCCGGGAGCGGGGCGCGCTTGCAGATCACGCGCGGCCCCGCGCCGCATCATGGTTTTTCGACGTTCCACATGACCGGAATGCCGGTCTTCATCAGCTCGGTGTGCGTCAGCCCGCGGATGGCCGACACCGGCTTGAATTCGCCCCACATGACGTAAGGCACCGTCTGGTAGGCGCGCGCCTGCAACTGCGCCGCGATCTCCTTGCGCTTGGCGGCGTCGGGCTCCTGGATCCACTGGGTGCGCAGCGTGTCCAGTTCCTTGTCGCAGGGCCAGCCGGGCAGGCTGTTGCCGCAGGCGGCCGACAGCCATGGATTGGTGACCGGCGTGCTGGCATCGTAGTACCCGCCCCAGGTCAGGAACAGGTTCCAGCCGCCCTGGTCGGGCGGGTCCTTCTTCAGGCGGCGCGCCGCCAGCGAGGCCCAGTCCATGGTCTGCAGGTCGACCTTGAGGCCGGCCTTCTTCATGTTCTGGGTCAGCACCATGACGGCGGGCGCGCTGATGTGGTCGGTGGGGTAGAGCACCACGATCTTCTCGCCCTTGTAGCCGGCCTCCTGCAACAGCTGCCTGGCGCGCGCCAGGTCGGGCTTGGCGTAGGGCGCCGCGCCCGCGTCGCTGGCCAGCGGCGAGCCACAGATGTACAGCGTGGCGCAATAGTCGACCCGGTACTTCTCGGGGTAGCCGATGGCCGACAGCATTTCCTTCTGGTTCACCAGGTAGTACAGCGCCTGGCGCGCCTGCGGCTTGTCGAACGGCGGATGCAGCGCGTTGACGATGGCCATGCCCTGCGTGGCCACCGAGGTGTTCAGCTTGATGTCCGGGTTGCTTTCCAGCACCGGCAGGAAGTCCGGCGTGGTCTGCTCGATCATGTCGACTTCGCCGTTCATCAGCGCCGCCGTGGCGGTGTTGCCGTCGGGAATGTAGATCCACTCGACCCGGTCGACCTTGGCGACCTTGCCGCCGGCCAGGCCGTCGGCCGGTTCGTTGCGCGGCACGTACGCCGGGTTCTTCACGTACACGACCTTGTTGCCGGGCACCCATTCATCGCGCTTGAACAGGAACGGACCGGAGCCGACCATTTCCGTCACGGGCGTGTTAGCGTCGGTCTGCGCCAGCCGCTTGGGCATGATGAAGGGAGGCATGCCGGACGGCTTGGCCAGCGCGTCCAGCACCAGGCCGAAGGGCTGCTTGAGCGTCAGCGAAAAGCTGTCGGGACCGGTCGCGGCCAGTTCCGCGCCCGCCGCCATCAGGGCCTGGCCCAGCGTGTCCTTCTTGGCCCAGCGTTGCAGCGACGCAATGCAGTCCTCGGCCGTGACCGGCGTGCCGTCGTTGAATTTCAGCCCCGGACGCAGCTTGAAGGTCCAGGCCTTGCCGTCGGGCGAGGCGGTCCAGCTTTCGACCATCTGCGGCTTGGGCTGGCCGTGGCTGTCCTGCGCGAACAGGGTGTCGAACACCATGTAGCCGTGGTTGCGCGTGATGTAGGCGGTGTTGAACAGCGGGTCCAGCGTCTTCAGGTCGGCGTGCGGCACCATCCGCAGCGTCTTGCCTTGCGCCTGGGCCGGCTGGCCCGCGGCCAGGCCGAGGGCCAGCAGCGCGGCGGCGCCCAGCAGGCTGAATCGTTTCATCATGGTCATCCCCTTGTTTTCTCCGGTTGCCTGCGTGGGCAATGGGTTGGATATCAGCCCTTGAAGGGCCATTTCGGCAGCTTGCGCTTGGTGAAAGGCAGCGCGTTGTAGTCTTGCGTGATCGCCCCGGGCGTCTCGACATAGATGACGTGGCGGCCGAGCTTCGAGTACGAGGCGTAGAAATGCTGCGACGACTTCGGAATGACCAGCTTCATCGCGCCCAGGTCCACGCCGAACTGCGTGAACAGGTCGGTATCCATGGCCTGGGTGCGGTTGGTGGTCATGACGATGGTCACCCCCTGGCTGCGCACCACGGCCACATCGCCCAGCAGCGCGGGCGTGCCGGCCAGGCCGGTCATGACGGCGTCGCGCTTGAGCGCGACGATCTCACAGGCCAGGTCCAGCGGCTGGCCCGACACCGGCGCCACCTTGCCGCCGATGCGCAGCTTGATCTGCGCGCCTTGGCCGGCCTCGAAACAGAGTTGCACCGCCACCGGATCCCAGAACGGGCCGGTCGCCACGTCCTGGATGCCGCGCGCCAGCACGCGCTCCAGGATGAAGGTGGCATCGCTGGGCGCGCCGCCGCCGGCGTTGTCGGCCGAGTCGGCCAGCACCACCGGGAAGTCGGCCAGCGCCAGCGCCTGGTCCAGGGCTTCGTCGGCGCCGGGATAGGGCGGCGCCAGCTGGTCGCGAAAGCCGATGATCTCTTCGCCCAGCGCGCGCGCCAGCCGTTCGGCCTGGCCGGCGTCGCCATCGGTGTAGACCAGCACCTTGGAACCCATGTCGGGCGTGTCGCCCCACGGGAAGCCGTGGGCGATCGATACCGACAGCACGCCTTCCTTGCCTTCCATCGCCAGCAGGCGGTCGACGAAGCCGCGCATCGGCTCGCGGCTGGTGTGCATGATGGAGATCATCTCGCAGTCGAAGACCGCGCGCGTCGGCTTGATGCGGCCCTCGGCGCGCGCCACGCACAGGTCGACCAGGTCGTAGGCGCGGTCCAGGATGTCGGTGTGCGGATATTCCTTGAAGCAGACCAGGAAGTCGGCGCTGTTCATCATGGCGTCGGTCAGGTGGCAGTGCGGATCCAGTTCGGCGCCGATCACCGTGTCGGGGCCGACGATCTCGCGCGCCCGCCGCAGCAGGTCGCCTTCGCAGTCGTCATAGCCGTCAGCCACCATGGCGCCGTGCAGGCCGAACAGCGCGATGTCGACCTTGCCGGCGCGCCGCAGGTCGTCGAGCAATTCGTCTCGCAAGGTCTCGTAGGCGTGGCGCGTGGTCAGGCCGGCCGGCGTCGCGCCCGCCGTCATGCCCTCGATCAGCGTCCAGTCCTTGCCCTGGGCGCGCTGGCGCGCGGCCCACAGCGGGCCGGAGAACATCTGCATGCGGTCCGGGTGCTGGCCGGCCGGGTAGTAGCCGCGCGCCCGATAGGCCGACAGGCCGGTCGGGATGGGGGAAAAGGTATTGGTCTCGGTCGCCAGGGACCCGGAAAAAATCTTCATGCGCTCGCTCCGTTCTGGATGGTTGCCTTCAGTCGTTTCCGATATACGCCTGCACTTCGATCTCCACGTCGACGTTCAGGGCCAGGGCCGACGCCACCGTCGAACGCACCGGCAGCGCCGCGCCGAAGAACTCCTTGTAGACCTCGTTGAAACCCGCGAAGTGGCCCATGTCCGACAGCCACACCGTGGCCTTGACCACCTGGTCCAGGCGCGCGCCGCCGGCCGCCAGGCTTTCGACGATGCGCTCGCAGGCCGCGCGGGTCTGGGTCTGGATGTCGCCGCGCACCACCTCGCCGGCGGCGCTCATCGGCACCTGACCCGAAAGGAACAGGAAGCCGCCGGCCTTCACGGCCCGCGAAAACGGGAACGGCAGGCTGCTGGGCAGGCGCTGGATGGCTTGGCTCATGGAACGGGCTCCTATCGGGAAGGGGAGAAACGGGCCGGCGACAGGCGCGCGGGGTCGACGCCCTGCGCGGTCAGGCTGGCGCTCAACGGCAGGTCGAGCAACAGGTCGGCCGCCAGCTGCGAAACGCCGGCGGCGGACTGGATGCCGTAGCCGCCCTGCGCCGCCAGCCAGAAGAAGGCGGGGGTGGCGCTGTCCCAGCCGATCACGAAATCGCCATCGGCCACGAACGAGCGCAATCCGGCCCAGGTGTGGCGCGGACGGCGGATGGTCAGCGAGGTGGCCGCTTCGATGCGGTAGATGCCGGTGGCCACGTCCAGTTCCTCGGGCACCACGTCATGCGCCGGGACCGGGTCGGCATTGGCGGGCGAGCCGAGCAGTTGGCCTGCGTCGGGTTTGAAATAGAAGCTCTCGTCCACGCCCACCACGGCGGGCCAGTGCGCGAAATCGACGTCGTCCGGCCCGGTGAAGGTGAAGGCGGTGCGGCGGCACGGTTGCAGGCCCACGGGCCGCACGCCGCACAGTTCGGCGGTGTGGTCGGCCCAGGCGCCGGCGGCGTTCACCAGCACGCGCGCCCGCAGCGACTCGCCGCCGGCCAGCGTCAGGGTCCAGGCGCCGTCCTCGAACGTGGCGGTAACGAGTTCGGCGTTGTTGCGCAGCACCGCGCCCTGGCGCGTCATGCCGCGCAGGAAGCCCTGGTGCAGCGCATGCACGTCGATGTCGCGCGCATCCGGTTCCTCTATCGCGCCGCAAAGCTGGTCGGGCCGCAGGCAGGGCACCCGCGCCAGCGCCTGTTCGGCGTCGATCAGCGTGACGTTGGGCGACTGGCTGCGGAAATCGTCATAGACCTCGCGCAGCAGGTCCTGCTGGCCCGGCGCGGCGATGTACAGCACGCCGCGCGGGCTCAGCAGGGGATGCTCGCAGAAGCCTTGCGGCGGATGTTCGTAGAAATCGCGGCTGGCGCGGGTCAGCGCCTTGATCTGGGTGGTGCCGTAGGTCTCCATGAACATGGCGGCCGAGCGGCCGGTGGAGTGGTAGCCGGGCTGGGCTTCGCGCTCCAGCACCACGACGGAGGCGGACGCGCTCAGGCGGTAGGCCACGGATGCGCCGGCGATGCCGGCGCCGATGACGGCGTAATCGTATTGGGGGTCTGCGGCCATTTTGTCGGAAGCGAGAATTCTCTTATTTGATAATTCTCGAATACGATAGTTGTTTGGCTTGGGGCGGGTAATAGGGGTTGTCCCGAGGGCCGGTCCCCGGGCCGCGTAAAATCGCGGCCATGCTTCCCACTCAAGTCATCGTTGCGCTGCTCGTGCTGCAGCTTGCCCTGGTCGTTCCGCTGGTCGCCGTCGTGATCCAGCTGCTGCGCCTGTTCCACTGGCGTTTCCGGGCCGATCCGCAGACCCGCGGCGAACGCCCGCATTTCACCGGTCCGGTGCTGGCGCTGCTGTTCAGCGCGCTGGCCGCCAGCGACTTCATCGGCTACGAGCCGTTTCCCACGCTGTCGCGCCTGAATCCGGTGCCGCTCGGGGCGCGCGCCTACTTCACGGTGGCGATGCTGGCGCTGGCGGTATGGTGCTGGGCCTACGCCGGCGCCATCCGCGAGCGCGTGCGCCGACTGTTCTGAACGCAGTCTTGCCTGTGGCGGCCGCATCGGGCCGCCGTTTGGATGCGTCGCCCCGGCCCGCATCAGGCCGGCGGGCAGCCCCCAGGCCTCGCGCTTTCAAACCGGCGGCGCGGCTCTAGGCCGCCGCGCTGTCGGCCGGCAGCGCCGGCCCCGACACGCCACCGCGCAGCGATTCCAGCAGCACGCGCTTGTTCTCGCGGCTGCGGTAGGCGTGTTCGCGCATCAGGTTCTCGGCGCGCGCGGCTTCGCGCCGCGTAATCGCCCGCAGCAGGTCCTCGTGGTCCGATTGCGCCCGCAGCACGAAGGGCGTCTCCAGCAGGGAAGGGGTGGACGGCAGCGTCAGCGCGGCGGGGCCGGCCAGCGGCGTCTTGTTGTTGTGTTCCAGCGCCGACAGCAGGGCGCGGTTGCCGGCCGCTTCGCACAGGATCTCGTGGAAGCGGCGGTTGATCTGGCCCCAGGCGCGCGCATCCACCGTGGCCTTGGGGTCGCGCCGCGCCGGCGCCAGCAGGGCGCGGCCTTCCTCCACCGCCTGCGACAACTGTTCCAGCACCTCGGCGCTGGCGCCGCGCTCGGCCAGCAGCCGCGCCGCCATGCCTTCCAGCACCCCACGCACTTCGACCGCGTCGCCGATCTCGTCGACGGTGAAGGCCCGCACGCGAAAGCCGCGCGAAGGCAGGCGTTCCAGCAGGCCTTCCTTTTCCAGCTCGGTCAGGGCGATGCGCAGCGGCGTGCGTGACACGCCCAGGCGCGCCGAGAACTGCAGTTCCACCACGCGTTCGCCGGGTTGCAGGGCGCCGGAAAGCACCATGTCCCGGAGTTCGGAAATCACTTTGTCGATCTGAGCGGCCATAGCGGATCGTCGGCTGAAACGTATCTGAAGGGGCCTCCAGTGTACCTACAAAATTGCATGCAATTGCGCATCAAAAAAACAATACGACCTTGCGATTTATCAAAATTGCATGCAATAATTCGGAAAAACAGCGGTCACGGCACTTAAAAGCCACTGAATGCATGCAATGCGTCACTCAATTGCATGCCAGGAGCACCGCCCACAGGACAGGAGACAAGATGAAGCTGATCAGCTTCGAGCACGCGGGCCGGCCGGCCTGGGGCATGCTGCGCGACGCCGAGGTCGTGCCGTTGACGCGGTACTGGCCCGACCTGGCCACGGCCCTGGCGGCGGGGGTGGCGCAGATCGCGCAAGCGGCCGCGCGGCACGAAGGCCCCGGCATCGCGCTGGCGGACCTGCAATGGCTGCCGCCGGTGCCGGCGCCGCGCAAGGTCCTCTGCGTCGGCCTGAACTACGGCCGCCACGTGGCCGAGGCCGGGCGCGAGCTGCCGCGCCATCCCTCGCTGTTCGCCCGCTATCCCGACAGCTTCGTTGGCCACGGCGCGCCGGTCTGGAAGCCGCGCGCCTCCGAGCGCTTCGACTACGAGGGCGAACTGGCCGTGGTGATCGGCCGGGCAGGGCGCCACATCGCGGCGCGCGACGCCCTGGCCCACGTGGCCGGCTACACCTGCATGGCCGAAAACTCGGTGCGCGACTTCCAGAAGCACAACGCCCAGGTCACGCCCGGCAAGAACTTCGAGCGCAGCGGCGCGATCGGCCCGTGGCTGGTCACCGCCGACGAGATCGGCGACCCGGCGGGCCTGCGCATCCAGACGCGCCTGAACGGCGAGACCGTGCAGCAGGGCGAACTGGCCGACCTGATCTTCCCGATTCCAGAACTGATCGCCTACATCAGCGCCTTCACGCCGCTGGCGCCCGGCGACGTGATCGCCACCGGCACGCCGGAAGGCGTCGGTTCCAGCCGCCAGCCGCCGCGCTTCCTGGCGGCCGGCGACACGCTGGAGATCGAGGTGCCGGGCGTCGGCACGCTGCGCAACACGGTGGCGGACGAACCCGCCCACCCCCACTGACACGAAGGACACAGGCATGACCGAGGCATTGCGGTATCTCACCGAAAAAGACGTGGTGGCGGCGCTGACCATCCCGCGCGCCATCGAGGCGCTGCAGCGCATGCTGGTGGCCCAGGCGCGCGACGGGGCGCGTAACGTGCCCAAGGCGCTGGCCACCTGGGGCGACGGCAGCTCGATGCATGCATTGGGCTCGGTGCAGCCCGGCCCCGGCGGTTATGCCGGCTTCAAGACCTGGGTCCACACCAAGGCGGGCGGCGGGTCGCTGTTCAGCCTGTTCGATGCCGACACCGGCCTGTTGCGGGCGGTGATCGAAGCGCGCGCGTTGGGCATGTTGCGCACCGCCGCCATCAGCGGCGTGGCCACCCGCGCCCTGGCGCCCGAGGGCGCTACGCAGGCCGCCCTGATCGGCACCGGCCCGCAGGCAGTGACGCAACTGGCCGCATTGGCCGCGGTGCGCAAGCTGCGGCGCGTGCGGGTCTACAGCCCGACGCCGGCAAAGCGCCGCGCCTTCGTCGATGCCGTGTCCGGCAAGTACGCCTTCACGATCGAGGAATCGCCCACGCTGGAACACGCGCTGGCCGGCGCCGAGATCGTCACGCTGATCACGCGTGCCGTCGAACCGTTCGTCGACGCGGCCCAACTGGCCGACTGCCGCCACCTGAACGCGGTGGGCGCGATCCTGCCGGCCAAGGCCGAGTTCGCCCAGGACGTGTTCGAGCGCGCCGACCGCGTGGTGGTGGACGACCTGGAAAACGCCCGGCGCGGTTCACGCGAGTTGCGCGAACGCTATGGCGCGGACGGCGCGCCCTGGGACGGCGTGGCGGTGTTGGGCGAGCTGCTGGCAAGCGGCGAAACGCGCGCGCCGGATGCGCGGCTGACGCTGTTCAAGGGCATGGGCATGGGCCTGTCGGACCTGGCGATGGCGCAGGTGGCGTACGAACACGCCCGCGACCATGGCCTGGGCGTTGCCTTGCCGCCGCAGACCCGCGACAACCTGCTGCTGGCGCAGCCCTGATTTCGATTACCCCCTTCAAAGCATCATGACGCCGGCGCGCACCGCCCGCCGGCCACAGGAGACAGACATGTTCGTCGACATCAGCGGGGCCGCGCCCCGCGAACAGAACAAATGGCCATCGATCGTGATCCCCAAGGAAGCGATCGACCTGGAGATCGCCCGCCTGATCGACGCGCCGCGCCCCGACAACGGCCGCCGTGCGTCCCTCATCGTGCATCCGCAGGCGACGGCGCCCGGCCTGGGCCTGGCTCCCGGCACGGATGTCACCATCAACGTCGTCAATCCCGGCGAACGCACCTTCAACTTGCGCAAGAACTCCAACATGCTGGAGATCTGTATCAGCGGCGCGGGCGTGGCCACGGTGGCCGGCCGCGACATCGCGGTGAGCCGCTGGGACGTGTGGAACACGCCTGCGATGCAGGTGCATTCGTACCGCAACGAAGGCAATACTCCCTGGGTGCGGCTGTCGTACTCGAACGCGCCGCTGCTGGAAAAGCTGGAGATCCACTACGTCGAGGAATTCGAGGGCGACGTGCCGCCGGCCGACGCCAACACCCGCCCGGCGCCCGCGCGCTCGCCCGAGTCGGTCCGCGCGCGTGACCTGGCGCTGCGCGAACAGATCACGCCGGAAGGCGCCTGGCTGATGGGCTACGAGTGGCTGATCGACATCGACGTGCTCGAATCGAAGGCGCTGCACTGGCCCTGGGCGGCGGTCTCGCGCCACCTGCCCAGCGTCGAGGACATGGCGCGCGGCTACAACGGCCGGCGCCTGTTCGTGCTGTACAACCCGGCCACCGAGCGCCGCATCGGCACCACCCACAGCTTCTTCGCCACCATCTCGTCGTCGCCGCCGGACAACCACCACGTGCCGCACCGCCACAGCTCGTCGGCCATCAACTACTACCTGCGCGGCAACGGCTACAGCAAGGTCAACGGCGTGCGGCTGGACTGGAAGGCCGGCGACCTGATCCTGTCGGCGCCCGGCTGGGCCATGCATTCGCATCACTCGGGCACCGAGACCACCTCGGCCTTGACGGTGCAGGACCATCCCTTGCAGATCGCCATGGAATCGCTGATCTGGCAGGAGCGCATGCAGGAACCGATCCTGGCGCTCGGCAGCCAGGGCGGCTTCGAAAGCAACCTGGCGCAACTGGCCGCCGCGTCCTGAACGCGCCCGCCGCATCCCGGAAATTCCCATGACCCAGATCCAACTGCCCGACGACACCTCGCTGCGCGCCCGCCTGCGCGACTTCTACGACGACTACGCCTACTGCCTGGACGAAGACCGGCTGGAGGAGTGGCCGGACTTCTTCACCGAGGACTGCCATTACCGCGTGCTGTCGCGCGAGAACCATGACGCCGGCCTGCCGCTCGGCCTGATCTATTGCATGAACAAGAACATGCTGCGCGACCGCGTCACCGCGCTGCGCGAGACCACCATGTTCGAGCCGCGCTCGCTGCGCCACTTCATCAGCGGCGTGCGCGTCATCCAGGCGCAGGGCGAGCGCATCGTGGCCCAGGCCAACTTCGCCGTGATGGAGTCGCTGTCCGACCGCGAACCCACGCTGAACATGGTGGGCCGCTACCTGGACGAGCTGCGCCTGACGCCGCAGGGCCCATTGCTGACCCGCCGCGACTGCGTCTACGACAACTACCGCGTGCGCACCTCGCTCATCGTTCCCCTCTGATCCCGCTGCCAGGAAACCCGCCATGACCTGTTCCGATTCCGCCGTGCTGGAAACTCCCGCCGCGGCCCCCATCCATATCGAGCGCCGCTGGCCCAAGGAGGGCTACACGCGCATCCCCAACTGGGTCTATACCGACCCGGCCATTTTCCAAAAGGAGATGGACGTCTTCTTCGGTGGCCGCACCTGGAACTACGTCGGCCTGGAGTGCGAAGTGCCCGAGACCGGCTGCTACAAGCGCAACTGGATCGGCAACCGCCCGGTCATCATGGTGCGCACCGAGAGCGGCGAGATCAACGTGCTTGAGAACCGCTGCGCCCACCGCGGCGCGCAGATCTGCTGGAAGAACACCGGCCAGGTGAGCGACTTCACCTGCCCGTATCACCAGTGGAACTACGACCTGGATGGCAACCTGCAGGGCGTGCCGTTCCGCCGCGGCGCCATGGGCAAGGGCGGCATGCCGCGCGATTTCGATCCCAGGCAGAACGGCATCCGCAAGCTGCGCAGCGTCAACCGCGGCGGCTCGATCTGGGCGACGTTCGCCGACGATGCGCCCAGTTTCGAGGACTACTGCGGCCCCGAGGTGCTGGCCGAGATCGACCACATGCTGCCGGGCAAGAAGCTCAAGCTGCTGGGCTACAGTCGCCAGCTCATTCCCAGCAACTGGAAGATGTACCTGGAGAACCTGAAAGACCCGTACCACGCCACCTTGCTGCACACCTTCTACATCACCTTCGGCCTGTGGCGCGCGGACTCCAAGTCCGAATGCATTCCCACCGGCGGCGGCGCGCACAGCGTGATGGTGTCGCACAACGAGGGCAAGAAGAAGACCGAGGCCACCAGCGAAATGAGCCGCTTTCGCGACGACCTGGAGCTGCTCGACCTGGAAACCGTGACCCCGCGCGCCGAATTCAACCGCGGCCGGGTCGGCGGCGCCTGGGTCTTTCCCGCCGCGCAGTTCGGCATCCAGGCCAATTCGCTCAAGACCCGCCACGTGATTCCGCGCAGCCCGACCGAGCACGAACTCGTCTTCACCTACTACGGCTACGAGGACGATGACGAGGAAATGACCCGCCTGCGCCTGAAGCACGCCAATCTGCTGGGCCCGGCCGGCTTCGTCTCGATGGACGACAGCGAGATGCTGAACCAGGTGCAGATCGGTGTCACCGGCTACCCCGAGGCGCGCGGCATCGTCGAGATGGGCGGGCGCGACACCGAGCCGGCCGACTACATGGTGACCGAAGTGCTGATCCGCTCGTTCTACGACTACTACCGCAACGCGATGGGGCTGTGACCATGACGACCTGGACTCCGGTCGCCCAGGTGGGCGATATTTCCCCCGACACCGGCACGCTGCGCGTCGCGCTGGAGGGCGAGGCCGTGTGCCTGTACGACCTGCAGGGCGAGATCTGCGCCACCCAGGACCGCTGCCCGCACGGCAATGCCAGCCTGGCCGACGGCTACCTGGAGAACGGCACCATCGAATGCCCCTTGCACCAGGGCGTGTTCGACGTCCGCAGCGGCAAACCGCAATGTCCGCCCGTCACCACCGACCTGCGGCGCTACGCGGTGCGGGTCGAGGCCGGCACCATCTACCTGAGCCCGGAGGCCGCGTGAGCGCCGGCGCCATCGTCATCGTCGGCGCGGGGCAGGCCGGCGGCTGGGCCGCGGCGACGCTGCGCGGCCGTGGCTACCGCGGCCGCATCGTGCTGCTGGGCGATGAGCCGCACCCGCCGTACGAGCGGCCGCCCCTGAGCAAGGCGGTGCTGGGCGGCCAGGCCGCGCCCGAGAGCACCGAGCTGTTTTCCCAAGAACGCCTGGCGGAACTGGATATCACGTTCCGGCCCGGCGTCGCGGCGACGCGGCTGTGGCCCGAGCGCCATCAGGTCGAGACGTCCGACGGCGCCATGCTCAGCTACGACAAGCTGATCCTGTGCACCGGCGGCCGTCCCATCGTGCCGGCCTTGCCCGGCGCCGACGGCCCCGCCGTCCATGTGCTGCGCACCCGCGACGATGCCTTGCGCCTGCGGGCCCGCCTGGGCCCCGGCCGCCGCATCGTCATCGCCGGCGGCGGCTGGATCGGCCTGGAAGTGGCCGCCACCGCGCGCCTGGCGGGCTGCGCCACCACGGTGCTGGAACAGGCGCCGCGCCTGTGCGCCCGCAGCGTGCCGCCCGGCGTCTCGGCCCACCTGGCGGCGTTGCACGCCGCGCAGGGCGTTTCGTTGCGCTTGAATGCCAGCCTGCGCGCGGTGCATGCGCGGCCCGAGGGCGGCTGCGTGGCCGAACTGGCGGACGGCAGCCGCCTGGAGGCGGACGCCGTGGTGCTGGGCGTCGGCATGCAGGCCAACGACGCCCTGGCGCGCGAGGCCGGCATCGCCTGCGAACGCGGCGTGCTGGTCGACGAATACTGCCGCACGTCGGCGCCCGATGTGCTGGCCGCGGGCGACGTGGCGGTAGCCACGCCCGCCGGCGGCGGACCCATCCGTCTCGAATCCTGGCAGAACGCGCAGGACCAGGGCGCGGCGGCGGCCTTGTCGGCGCTGGATGCGGGCCAGCCCTACCTGCCCAGCGGCGCGGTCTGGTCGGAACAGTACGACGCCATGGTGCAGATCGCCGGCTTTCCGGCGCGGGGCGGGCGCGAAGTCCTGCGGCCCCTGGCGGACGCGCGGGCGCTGCTGTCGGTGGCGCTGGACGAGGGCGGACGCGTGGTTGGCGCCGTGGCGGTGAACGCGGCGCGCGAACTGCGCCAGCTGCGCCAGTGGATCGCCCAGGGCACCCAGGTGGATCCCGCGCAACTGGCGCGCGCCGACGCGCCGCTGTCCAGCGCCCGGATCGGCTGACCCACGATGGAGAACCGAATGCAGACCGAACACGCCAAGGCCGCCTGCGAGGCGGTCGTCCTGGCCTTTTTCCACGCGCTGGATACCCGGCGCCACGAGGCCGCCGCCGCGCTGATGGCGCTGGATGGCACCTGGCTGCGCCAGGGCCAGCTATTGACGGGACCGCGCGAAGTGCTGGCGGCCCTGGAGGCACGGCCGCCGCAGCGCACCACCTGCCATGTCATCACCAACCTGCGCCTGCTCGAATACGACGGGTCGCGGGCGATGGTCGGCTATTTCCTCACCGCCTACGACAGCGATCCGCAAGTGCAGGGCGGGGCGCCGCGGCTGGTCGCCATCCGCGACTGCCAGGACCGCCTGGCCGTCCATGGCCAGGACTGGCTGCTGGCGGAAAAACGCAGCCGGCGCCATCTGCCGCCCGAATGACATCCCCCAAACCGTGCCCGAAAATCCCATGACACCCCAAGGAACCTCCATGGACGCCGCGACCATCAAGGCGCTGGCCCAGCGACTGGACCAGGCCGAACGCAGCCGTACCCAGGTGCGCCAGCTGTCGCTGGAACATCCCGACATCACCATCGCCGACGCCTACGCCATCCAGCGCGAATGGGTGGCGGCCAAGATCGCCGGCGGCCGCCGGCTGGTCGGCCACAAGATCGGCCTGACCTCGCGCGCCATGCAGCTGTCCTCGCAGATCGACGAGCCCGACTACGGCGCCTTGCTGGATGACATGCTGTTCGAGGACGGCGCCGAGATCCCGCACGACCGTTTCATCGTGCCGCGGGTCGAGGTCGAGCTGGCCTTCATCCTGGAGCGCCGCCTGCAAGGCCCGGGCGTGACGCTGTTCGACGTGCTGGACGCGGTGCGCTACGTGATCCCGGCGCTGGAAATCATCGACGCGCGTTCGCACCAGATCGACCCCGACAGCAAGCGGCCGCGCAAGGTCTTCGACACCATCGCCGACAACGCCGCCAACGCCGGCGTGGTGATGGGCGGCCGGCCGGTGCGGGTCGGCGACGTGGACCTGCGCTGGGTCGGCGCCATGATGTCGCGCAATGCCGTGATCGAGGAAACCGGCCTGGCGGCGGGCGTGCTGAACCATCCCGCCAACGGCGTGGTGTGGCTGGCCAACAAGCTGGCCGGCTACGACGTCGCGCTGGAACCCGGCCAGATCATCCTGAGCGGCTCGTTCACGCGGCCGGTGTTCGCCCAGCGCGGCGACACCTTCCACGTGGACTACGGCGTGCTCGGCGCGGTCAGCTGCCGCTTCGTGTGACGCCGCCGGGAGCCCGTCGCGCCATTCCTTTTTTCGTTCCACGCGCGTCCGATACATCAAAACCAGCGGCCGCGCGCCCCGCACCCCCAAGGAGACAAACCATGATCCCCCTCAAGACCTCGATCGGCATCGCCGCCGCCTGCATGGCGCTGGCGGCCGGCCCCGCGCCGGCGCAGGCCGCCGACTGGCCCACCCATGCCATCACCCTGGTGGTGCCGTTCGCCGCCGGCGGTGGCGGCGATACCCTGGCTCGGCTGGTGGCCGAGCCGCTGTCGCGCGAACTCGGACAGTCCATCATCGTCGAGAACCGCCCGGGCGCCGGCGGCAACATCGGCACCGCCATCGCGGCGCGCGCCAACCCGGACGGCTATACGCTGTCCTACGGCACCAACGGCACCCAGGCCACCAACCACTGGCTCTACAAGTCGCCGGGATACGCGCCGGGCGACTTCGAGCCGGTCTCGCGCTTCACCGTCATCGCGGCCGCGCTGGTGGTCAACGCCACCGACGAGCGCTTCAAGTCGCTGGCGCAGCTGCTGGCCTACGCCAAGTCGCACCCGGGCGAACTGACCTGTGGCTCGGCCGGCAACGGCACCTCGTCGCACCTGGCCTGTGAACTGCTGAACCAGATGGCCGGGGTCAAGATCATGCACATCCCGTACAAGGGCGGCAGCGCCGCCATGACCGACCTGCTGGGCGGGCGCATTTCGCTGCTGATCGACGTCATGCCGAACGTGTCGGGGCAGATCGCCGCGGGCAAGCTGCGCGCGCTGGGCGTGACCACGCCGCAGCGCGTTGCGTCGAATCCCGACATCCCGACCTTGAGCGAGGCCGGCGTCAAGGGCTACGAGTTCTTCGCCTGGGACGGGCTGTATGCGCCCAAGGGCACGCCCGCCGCCATTCTCGACAAGCTGAACGCCGCCGTGAACCGCGCGCTGCAACGCCCCGAGGTGAAGCAGGCGCTGGAATCGCGCGGCGCGATTCCGTCGCCGACCTCGCGCCAGTCGCTGGCCGAGTTCAGCGCCGAGGAGTACACGCGGCTCGGCAAGGTCGTGAAAACGGCCGGCGCCGCCATCGACTGACGCGCCGCCGGGAATCCGCGCCGGCAGGGCGCGGATTCCCATGCCGAAAAGGGGGCAGGGCGGCCCCGTCCTCACAACGCCGGCTTGACCACCATCAGGAAATACACCGCCACCATCGCCAGGAACGCCGGGTAGCCCAGCCATTCCCAACAGCGCGCAAAGCGCCAGTAGCGCGCCGGCAGCGCCGTGGCGCCGGCCGTGTGGGCGCGGGCGGCCATCTTCGCCATTTCGTACTGCAACCACACCACCGGCAGCCAGCAGGCGCCGGCCAGCAGGTACAGTCCGATCGACACGGCGATCCACGGCGTGGTCCAGCTCCAGCCCGCCGCGTGCGCCAGCCACAGGCCGGTCAGCGGCTGCGCCACCACGGCGGGCGTGGTGAACCACAGGTCGGCCCGCACCACCAGGCGCGAGACCGCCGCGATCGCCGGCACCGAGCCGCTGCGGTTGGCGAAGAACAGGTAGAACGCGGTGCCAAAACCGGTGCCGACCAGCAGGACTGACGACAGGATGTGCAGGGTCTTGATCGTGAGATAGGCGTTCATGATTGGGTTTCCTCGCTGAACAGGATGAATAGGAGCGCGACGACGGCGACGTTCTTCAGGAGCGGGCCGAACGGATGCCACAGGAATTCCGGCAAAGCCACCGCGATCACCGCGGAATAGCCCAGCACCAGGGCAAGCTGAGCGGCCCACAGCCGCCGGCCGGGTCGCCAGAGCGTGGCGACGCCGAACACGGCGTCCAGCGCGGCGGCCAGGTACAGCGCCGCCACGGCCCCCGGGCCGTGCAGGCCGACCCGCGCCAGCAGCGCCAGGCTGTCGCCGGTCGGGTAGATAAAAGCGCTGCACAGCGCGGTCCACAGCCAGATCAGCGCCAGCGCGCCGCGCAGCAGGGCGGGGCGCCAGGCCGCCAGGGCCTGCTGGCGCAGGGCGGACGCTTCATCCGGGCCGATGAAGGCGTCGATGCCGGCGGGCGGGCGTCCCAGCGCCCGCGCCGTGGCCGCCGGATCGCCGCTGTTGCCGGCGCGCAGCATGCGCCAGGTATCGCGCGTCAGGATCGAGCCGGGCAGACGGTCGCACAGCGCCGCGGTCCCGGCCACCAGCGCACCCGGCACGGTCAGCGTCCACGCTGGCGCAAAGCCCATTGATGTGCGATAGACCGCCAGCATGCGCTTGAAGGTGACCTCGGTGTCGCCCACCAGATCGAGCACCGCAGGCGCGTCGACCGCGCCGTTGACCAGGCGGACCACGATCTCGGCCAGGTCGTCGATGTGGATCGGACGCAGCGGCTGGCAGCCGCCGGCGGGCAGGGCATGCAGCGGCAGCGACGCCAATGCGCGAAAAAAGCGCGCCGACTCGCCTTGGGCGCCGTACACCAGCGCCGGCCTCAGGATGTGGTGGGCAATGGGCAGCGTGCGCAGATGGTCGTCGGCGGCGCGCTTGCTGCGGAAGTAAGCGGTGTCGCCGCCCTCGGCGCCCAGCGCCGACACTTGCAGCACCTGCCTGACGCCGGCCTGCGCGGCCGCCTCGAACAGCGCCACCGGGGCAAGGTGATGAAGCCGGTCGAAATCGCCGCGGTCGCCTTCGCGCAGGATGCCGACCGCGTTGATGACAACGTGGATGCCGCGCAGGCGGTCGACCCAGGCGGCCGGCGTCGTATCGACGCGATAGTCCACTGCGAGCTCGTCGGCATGCCGCGCCCGCCGCACGCCCTTGAGGACCCGATGCCCGTCGCGCGCCAGCGCCTGGCACAACGCGTGGCCAATAAAGCCATTGGCACCGCATACCAGAATGTTCATGTGACCCGCCTCCGGCCGTATCGACCGCTTGGTTCTTTTATTTCTGTTATTTCTGTATAAACAGAAATAACAGGCCAAAAAAATGGCGGGACACGCGCTCCCGCCACGCCCTCACGCCTTGGTGCGACGCATGGTCTTGCTGATCTTGGCCCCCATGCCCAGCGTCTTCATCAGCGTCTCGGGTTTCATGCGCAGCATTTCATCGGACCAGGTGGTGAGGATTTCCAGGAACGCCAGCGTCTCGCGCACGCGCTGCGCGGTCAGCGGGGTTTCGTCGGCCATCTCGGGGCTGGCGAGGGTGTCGCGCAGCATCGACAGGGTGGGGTCGATCTCGCGCTGGCGCCGGCCTTCGACGATCAGCTTGAACAATTCCCAGATGTCGGTGGAGGTCTCGAAATGGTCGCGGCGGTCGTCCATGACATGCACCACCTTGGCCAGCCGCCACGCCTGCAGTTCCTTGAGGCTGTTGCTGACGTTCGAGCGCGCCACGCCCAGCGTTTCGGCGATTTCCTCGGCGGGCGCGGGCCGGCCCAGCAGGTAGAGCAGGGCGTGGATCTGCGCCACGGTGCGGTTCACGCCCCAGCGCGAGCCCATTTCGCCCCAATGGAGGATGAAGCGTTCGGCGATCGGAGTCAGTTTCATGCGGCCACTGTAGGTATTTCTGTTATTTCTGTCAAGACAGAAATAACAGAAATGGGCGCGATCCGCTAAGCTCGCGGCATGAACCAACGCGACTATCAATCCGCCTTGCGGCGTGAACTCGATGCCCACACCGACGCCGCGCTGCGCGTGCTGGCCGGCCTGTTCCCGCGCCTGCCCGAAAAAGCGCGCGAGATCCAGTTCGGCATCTTCCCCGACCAGGACGGCGAGGGCACGTTTTCCGTCGTCATCGGCCTGGACGGGCCCGACCTGTACGTGCTGAACAAGGCCATCGAAGGCCATCGGCACCTGTTCGACGTGGTGCACGGCGAAACCGGCCTGACGCCGCCGGTGCCGATGTTCGCGCGCGACCCCGGCTTCTGCGTGCAGGACGCCATCGCCGACACCGCGGCCGACTGGATCGAGGCCTTGTGGGAGCGGGGCGGCCGCGCGGTGTCGCCGCTGCCGGCCTGCATCTATGCGGACGAGGACTACGGCACGACCACGCCGCGCAGCCTGTCGGCGGACGCGGCGCCGGCCTTGCGCTGAGCCGACCGGCGCGCCGCGCGCCTTGTTGGGACACGCCTTGTTGGGACGCGACCCGTTCGGACCCGCCTTGTGCGGACCTGCCTTATTCGGCCTTGGCTTGCGCCAGCGCGCGCTGCACCGCCGGGCGCGCCGCGACCCGCGCCAGGTAGGCGGTCAGCGCCGGGAAGCGCGCCAGATCCACGCCGTCGCCCTCCAGCCAGCTGCCGATGGTGTAGAGATAGGCGTCGGCCACGCTGAAGCGTTCGCCCAGCGCCCACGGCCCGGCGATCTGCGATTCCAGGTAGGCGGCCACGGCCGTCATGGTTTCCGGCACTTTGGCGCGCATCGCCTCGTGCGCCGCCGGGTCGTCGGCCCAGCGCGCGCCGCGCCGCTTGTGCGCATGCGCCACGTGGGCGGTGGACGCCAGGTAGCTGTTCAGTTCCTGCAGGCGCGCGAACGCGAACGGATCGTCCAGCGGCGCCAGCCCGGCCGCCGGGAAGCGCTGCGCGACGAACGCCAGCAGCGCCGGGGTCTCGGTCAGCACGCCATGCTCGGTGGCCAGCGCCGGCACCCGCCCCTTGGGATTGACGCGCAGGAATTCCGGGCTCTGCTGCTGGCCCGCGCCGAAATCCAGCTTGACGACGTCGAATTCGGCGCCGGCTTCCTGCAAGGCGATGTGGGTGGCCAGGGCGCAGGTGCCCGGCGCGGTATAGAAGGTCCAACGAGACATGGCGTCCTCTTGGTGAAGGGAGGTGAAGGAAGGGTGATGCGCACAGCCAGGCGGCCATTATCGCCAGAACCCCCGCCGCCGCCTACGGTTCGTGCCGTGCGCGGGCGGCAAGGTCGGACGGATTGCCCGATCCCGGGTCAAATGCGGCCGCCGATTCAGGGCGCGGTCAGCGCCGTCAGCGCGCCCGCGCCGCCAGCGGCGTGCGCGCCAGGAAGCGCTCGAACGCCTCCAGGTAGGCGGTCTCGGCCGCGCTCAGCTTGCGCTGCCGGTGCCAGGCCAGGTACACGTCGATCTCGGCCACGCTCTCGTTGGGCGGCAGGCGGCGCAATTCGCCGTTGACCACGTCGGGCACGATCAGGTGTTCCGGCAGGAAGCTCAGGCCGATGCCCGCCACCACCATGCGCCGCACTTCCTCGATGTGCGGCGAGGTGCCGACGATGCGGCCGGTGAAGCCCTGCTGGTCGCGGAAGATGGTCAGCGGCGACAGCGTGTCGCCGATCTGGTCGCTGGCGAAACAGACGAAGTTCTGGTCCATCAGGTCTTCGATGCCCACCCGCGGCCGCGAGAACAGCGGATGGCGCCGGCCACAGACCACCGCGTAATGGTGGCGCAGGAACAGCCGGCGCTCCAGCGCCTCGACCGGCTTGCGGCACAGGCACAGGCCCAGCGCGGGCACCCGCTTGGAAAGGGCGTCGAGGATGTCGGCGCTGGGCAGCACCTCGATGTGGAATTCGATGCGGGGATGGCGCTGGTGGAAGTCGGCCAGGAAGTCGTCGTAGGCCGCGCTCTGGATGCGGCTCATGACCAGCAGCCGCAGCGTGCCGGCGACCTCGTGCCGGTCCTGCAGCGCGGCGGTCTCGATGCGCGCCATGGCGCCGTACATGTCGCGGGCGATGGCGTAGATTTCTTCGCCCAGCCCGGTCAGGCGGAATTCGCCATTGCGCCGGTGCAGCAGCATGCCGCCGACCGCATCCTCCAGCCGTTTCAAGGCCTGGCTGACCGCTGGCTGGCTCAGATGCAGCGCCTGCGCCGCCCGGCCTACGCCGCGCGCCTGCACCACGAACATGAAGGTGCGCAGCAGGTTCCAGTCCATGCGCTCGGGCGCGAGCGACAGGGCGTGGGCGGGGCGGACGGGGGCAGGGCACATGGCGGCGTGGCGGATTCCGGCGAAAGGACAGGGCCGGTTTCCGTCCGCCGCGCCGGCCCCGTGATCAGGTTCCGGCCAGCCCCGCGAAGAAGCGCGCGGCGTTCGATTCCAAGCCCTCGATATAGTAGCCGCCTTCCTGCACGATCAAGGTCGGCAGCTTGAGCCCGGCGACTTCGCGCCCGAGCCGTTCGAAGCCGTCTTCCGACACCGCCACCATGGCCTGCGGATCCTTCTCGAAGATGTCGAAGCCCAGCGACAGCACCAGCGCGTCCGGCTGGAACCGCTCGATCGCGGCGCGCGCTTCGCGCAGGCGGTCGAAGAACACCGACTCGGGCGAGCCGTGCGGCATCGGCAGGTTGAGGTTGTAGCCTTCGCCTTCGCCCGCGCCGCGCTCGTCCTCGAAGCCGGCGACCACCGGATAGAAGTTCTCGGGATCGCCGTGGATCGACACGTACAGCACGTCGCTGCGCTCGTAGAAGATGTCCTGGATGCCCTGGCCATGGTGCATGTCCGTGTCCAGGATGGCGACGCGCCCATAGGTGCCGCGCAGGCGCTGCGCGGCGATGGCGGCGTTGTTCAGGTAACAGAAGCCGCCGGCCGCGTCGCGGCGCGCATGGTGGCCGGGCGGACGGCACAGGGCATAGGCATGGCGGTCGCCGGCCGCGATGCGGTCGGCGCCGGCGATGGCGCACTGCGCCGACCAGTACGCCGATTGCCAGGTGTTCGGGCCCACCGGGCAGCTGCCGTCGGCCAGGTAGCGCGCGGCCTGCGCCAGCACGCCGCGCAAGGCGTTGGGCTCGCGCACGAAGACATTGGAGACCACCTCGTCGCCCCAGTCATCGGGCAGCTTCTTCCATTCGGCGTGCGCCTCGCGCAAGAAGCGCAGATAGGCCGGCGTGTGCACCGCTTCGAGCGGGGCCTGGCCGTGGTCGGGCGGCGCCTGCACGTCGAAGCCCAGGTTGCGCGCCGCCTGCGCCAACGCGTCCAGGCGCGATGGCACTTCCTGCGGCGTGCGCATCTTGCCACGCGAGAAATAGGTCTGCGGATGGTGCAATTTCTGATCGTCGTGGAAATACGCCTTCATGCTCGATGGCCCTCGGGTTGGAATTGGACATGGCGCCGGCCATGGGCGCCCAGCGCCAGCACGGATACCAGGGAAAGCAGCGAAATCACCGAGAACAGCACGGCCAGCGGCCACCACTGGCCCTTGAAGTTCTCGGCCAGCACCGTGCCCAGCATCGGCGTCAGGCCGCCGAAGATGGCGCCCGACAACTGGTAGGCCATGGAAATCCCGGTGTAGCGGATCGCGGTGGGAAAGCTGTCGCTGACGAAGCCGGCGATCACCGCATAATAGGCGCCCATGAACAGCACCGCCACGCCGATGCCCAGCGTGATAGCGGACAGCGAGCCCAGGTCCACCAGGTTGAACATGGCGTATGGCGTGAACACCGACACCAGCGCCATCGTCGCCAGAAAGCGCAGGTTGCCGACGCGGCTGGCGATATAGGCCGCCAGCGGCGTGATGAAGAACTGCATGATCGACACCACCAGCAGGCAGTCCAGGATCACCGCGCGGTTCAGGCCGACGTACTGCGTGGTGTAGGCGATCATGAAGGTGCTGGTGAAGTAGAACCCGGCGATGCCCAGCACGTTGGCGCCCACGGCCAGCGCCAGTAGCCCGGGCGCGCCCGTCAGCACTTGCGCCAGCGGCGCGCGGGCCGGCTTGGCGCGCTGCGCCTGGGCCTGCTTTTCTTCCAGGAAGTCGGGCGATTCATTGACGCTCAGGCGGATCACGAAACCCACCACCAGCAACACCGCCGAGAACAGGAACGGCACGCGCCAGCCCCAGGTCAGGAAAGCGGCGTCGTCCAGGCCGGTCACCAGCTTGAACATCAGCATCGACAGGATCAGGCCGGCCGGGCTGCCCAGCTGCGCGAACGAGGCAAAGAAGGTGCGCTTGCTCTTGTCGGGCGAGTGTTCGCCCGCCATCAGCACCGCGCCGCCCCATTCGCCGCCAACCGCCACGCCCTGCACGATGCGCAGCAGCACCAGCAGCACCGGCGCCCAGACGCCGATCGAGGCGTAGGTCGGCAACAGGCCGATCAGGACTGTCACGCTGCCCATCATCAACAGCGTGATGACCAGCGATTTCTTGCGGCCGATGCGGTCGCCGATATGGCCGAACAGCGCGCCGCCCAACGGCCGCGCGAAAAAGCCCACGGCAAAGGTGCCAAAAGCCGCCAGCGTGCCGTAGAAGCCCGTGGCCGATGGAAAGAACAGTTTGCCGAACACCAGCGCGGCGGCGGTGGCGTAGATGTAGAAGTCGTACCACTCGATCATCGTGCCGATGAATGCGGCGGTCGACGCGCGCACCGGCTGGTGGCCCGTCCTGGAATTTCCCCTCATGGTTTTCTCTCTGTAGGTAGGTCGAGGTTTACTGCGTAGACCGTTATACGCGTGCCCTCGCCATAAGAAAAATTCTGAATTCTTATCCGCGAAATTCAGCGAATTTATGAGTGAAAACCCTAGTATTGAGCGACGATGCGCGCAGAACCGCCCGCGTCCGTCTCGCGCTCCGAGATTGGCGCAGCGGTTCAGCGGGATCGTGGGAGCGCCCCGTACGCCCCCCTAAAGCGGGCGGCAGGCATGGACGCGCCTCAGCGCGCCGGCTGCCAGTCGCGCCGGCAATTGGCCAGCGGGCGCAGTTCGTTGGCCGCCGCCAGGCGCAAGGACGGCTTGGCCCCGGCCACGTAGACCAGATTGCGCGACCGCCACACGGCCAGCTCGGCATACGGCACCTGGGCCGACGAAGCGCTGCCGGTACCCCAGAAATCCATGCTCGGCGCATCCAGGCAGGCATCGCCCGCGGCCACGCTGGCCAGCTCGCGGCCAGTGGCCAGGTCCACCGCGCGAAAGCGCACGGGCGTCGGCCGCTGGCGCAGCTCGGCGGCGATCACCACCGGCGTGCCGTTGGCCGTCTGGCCCACGCTGGCCGGCTTGACGGTCTGCACCTCCTGGCCGCGCGGCACCAGCAGGAAGGCCACGCCATTGTCGATATCCAGCAGGCGGCCGGGTCCCAGCCTCACGGCCTGGAATGGTTCGTGGCGGATCAGCGTGGTCTCGTACCAGCCGTTTTCGTAGCGCGTCCAGCCGGGTTCGCCGGCGTCCAGGAACACCTGGCCGCCGATGCTGTCGCCGTCGCCTTCCTTCTGCACCGGGATGGCGGTGATGCGCAGATCGCCGCCGCCGACATCCAGGTACAGCAGGTTGCCGTGGCCGGAGGTGCGGGTGACGAAGGCCAGCACCCCGTGCGGGTTGATCGGCTTGGCGGGGCCGCAGAAGTAGTCGCGCGCGCGGCGCGGGTCGCCCGCCGGCAGGAAACGCTCGCCCAGCTTGACGCCCTTGCCGCAGAGCGGCTGGCGCTGGTAGGCCAGGGTGTATTGGCTGGCGTTGCGCCGCCTGCCTTCCTGGTAGTCCTGGAAGCCGATGTCGGTCTCTTCGACCCGCAGCCCCTTGTCGTTGTAGAGGGTGCGGGCCTGCAGCGGGCCGGCCAGCGCGGCCAGGGCCAGCGACATCAGGGCGGCGGCCATGGGCGGCCGCAGGCAAGCCAGGGGATTGTGCATGTCTCTTGTCATCATCCGATAGCCGATGGGGCACCTTAGCACAGTGACCGGGGCGGCCGACGCGAAGAGGCAAAAGCGGGGCAAGGCGGCCGCCGGCGCGAATGCCGCCGGCCGCCGTACAAAAAAAACCCTCCCGGAAAGGGAGGGCGGGGCAGGCCACTACAGCGCCTGCATCTCGGTGTTGGCATTGCGCCCCGGCGCCGGCTGGGCCGGCGCGTTGGTGGCCGGGGCCGTGGGCGCGGCGGCGGGCGCCGCGCCCGGCACCGGCACTTCCACGTACGGCAGGTGCAGCACCTGGCTCGTCATGGCGCGGATCTGGTTGGTCAGCGCCGGACTGTCGTTGAGCTTCTGGCCATACGACGGAATGATCTCCTTCAGGCGCGCCTTCCAGCCCGCTTCCATCTGCTGCGGGAAGGCCTTGGCCAGCAGATTCAGCATGATGGGCGGCGAGGTCGAGGCGCCGGGCGAGGCGCCCAGCAGCGCGGCGATGGTGTTGTCCTTGTCGGTCACGACTTCGGTGCCGAATTGCAGGATCGCGCCTTTTTCCGGATCGCGCTTGATGACCTGCACCCGTTCACCGGCCGTCACCAGGCGCCAGTCTTCGCGCTTGGCCTGCGGGAAGTACTTGAGCAGTTGGGCGTGGCGGTCCGCGTCGGTCAGTTGCGCCTGGTCCACCAGGTATTTGACCAGGTCCAGGTTCTCCAGGCCCACGTCCACCATGCTGGCGACGTTGTTGTGGTTCACGGACGAGAACAGGTCGAAGGCCGAGCCCTGCTTGAGGAACTTGGTGGTGGCCAGCGCGAACGGGCCGAACAGCACCACCGGCTTGCCGTCGAGCTTGCGCGCGTCCAGGTGCGGCACCGACATCGGCGGCGAATCGGTATCGGCCATGCCGTAGGCCTTGACCTCGTGGCGGCCGGCGATGGCCGGCGCGTCGAAGGCCAGGAACTGGCCGCCCACCGGGAAGCCGGCGTAGTTCTTCGACTCGGGAATGCCGGACAACTGCAGCACCTTGAGCGAGGCGCCGCCCGCGCCGATGAAGACGAAGCGCGACTTCACCGTGCGCTCCTGGTTGGTCTTGAGGTCCTTGACCGTGACGTTCCAGGTCTTGTCGCCGTTCTGGCGCAACGCCGTGACCTCATGCTGCAGTTGCAGCTTGAAGTTGGGGTTGCGCTGCAGGCCCTGGGTCAGCTGGTTGGTGATGACGCCGAAGTTCACGTCGGTGCCCAGCGGCATGTAGGTGGCGGCGACCTTTTGGCTGGCGTCGCGGCCTTCCATCAGCAGCGGCGCCCACTGGCGGATCCGCGCCGGGTCGGTGGAATACTCCATGCCGTAGAACAGCGGGCTCTTGACCAGGGCATCGCGGCGCTTGCGCAGGTACTCGATGCGGTCATCGCCCCAGACGAAGCTCATGTGGCCGGTCGGATTGATGAAGTCCGACGGCTGGCCGAGGCGGCCGGTCTTGACCTGGTGCGCCCAGAACTGGCGCGAGATCTCGAACTGTTCGGCGATGTTGATGGCCCGCTTGATGTCGACCGAACCGTCGGGCATTTCGGGGGTGTAGTTCAGCTCGGCGAAGCCGGAGTGGCCGGTGCCCGCGTTGTTCCAGCCATTGGAGCTTTCGAGCGCCACGCCGTCCAGGCGTTCGAAGAGTTCGACGCGCCAGTCCGGCTGCAATTCCTGCAGGTAGGTGGCGAGCGTCACGCTCATGATGCCGCCGCCGACGAGCACGGCGTCCAGGGGCTTGTCATTGTCCGGCGCCGGGACCGAACGTTGGTGCAGCGGCCAGTACAGGAACAGGGCGACCGCGATCACCACCGTCACCACCAGGCTGCCCAGGATCTTGAGAAACTTTCTCATGGGTATTAGACCTTACGGTTCAAAGGATTATGTTGTTGTAGTTATCGGCACTTCAGGGAAAAGGACGTAGGCACCTCCGGGCGGAAAAAATACGCAAACGGTTTCCCGGCCGTCCAGGGCGTCAGGCCGGGACGGGGCGATTGCGGGGAACATCATGGAATGGGAGCCTGACCGGTCCGGCACGCGGCCGGGGCGACGCGTCTGCCGACGGGCGCGCGGGGGTCAGGTCATGCGCGCAGGCCAAAGCCTAGCCGAAGCGGGCTCATCAAGCCGCAATACCCGGGTCGCGGGCATTGGCTTGGGCGCAATACGCGTTGCGTTGCGATTGTAAACAAATTGCGGTTGCGAGGCCGGCGGGCAACGGGCTGGGACGGCGCCTCGCCATCCTCACCACATCTTCGGGCGTTTCGACTGATACCGGACCGGCCGCGCGGACCGGCCCTGCCGGCTCACCTGGCCCGGCAAGGCGCCAGCAGGCGGCACGCGCCGGATGCTGGCTGGCGCGCGGCAACCGCCCGCCACCACGGCGATCCCGGATGTGGCGCGGCCAGGTCCAGCCGTTCGCCCATCTCCGGCGTGGCCAGCGCCACTCCGCGCTCCGCGGCAAGCGCGGCGATGCGTTCGAACGGTTCCTGCCAGGCGTGCATGGCCAGGTCGAAGGTGCCGTTGTGGATCGGCAGCAGCCAGCGGCCGCGCAGGTCCAGGTGGGCCTGCAGCGTTTCCTCGGGCTGCATGTGGACGAAAACCCAGCGCTTGTCATAGGCGCCGGTTTCCATCAGCGTCAGGTCGAACGGACCGAAGGCGTCGCCGATGGCCTTGAAGCCATCGAAATAGCCGCTGTCGCCGCTGAAGAAGATCCGCATCCCGGCGTCGTCGATGACCCAGGAGGCCCACAGGCTGCGGTCGCCGTCGGTCAGGCCGCGGCCGGAGAAATGCTGGGCCGGGGTGGCCGTCAGGCGCAGGCCTTCGACCTCGGTCGACTGCCACCAGTCCAATTGCTCGACCTTGGCCGGATCGACGCCCCAGGCGATCAACTGGTCGCCCACGCCCAGCGGCGCGATGAAGCGGCCGGTGCGGGCCGCCAGCCGAGTCACGGCGGCGCGGTCGAGGTGGTCATAGTGGTTGTGCGACAGGATCACGCCGGCGATCGGCGGCAGGTCGTCCAGGGCGATGGGCGGCGCGTGGAAACGCGCCGGGCCGGCCCACTGCACCGGCGACGCCCGCTCGGAGAACACCGGATCGGTCAGCCAGTAGCGGCCGCGCAGCTTCAGCAGGATGGTCGAATGGCCCAGCCGGAACAGGCTGCGGTCGGGCGCGGCGCCGAGCGCGGCGCGGGTAAGCGGCCGCACCGGGATCGGCTGGCCGGGCACGGTGCCCGCCGGCTTGCCAAACAGGAAGGCCCAGGTCAGTTTCAGCCCCTGCCAAAAGCCCATGGAGGGGCGCGGGCGGGCATTGTGGAAGCGGCCGTCGCGGTGATGCGGCGGGACGGCGTGAGTGGAGGGCAGGGCGGGGGAGGCGGGCGTTGGAGCAGTCACGGCACGATTCCAGGGAAAGAAGGGAGACGGCCGGCATGGCCAAAAGTATACCGAGCAGTGTAGTTTCCTTTTTTATGAAAGTACACCGCTGAGTGTAAAATTTTCGCTATCCCTCTATCAGGACATTTCCCATGGCAGAAGTACCGCAGCGGCTCACCGACAGAAAGCGCGAAGCCATCCTCCGCGCCGCGGTGGAGGAGTTCCGCACGGCGGGCTACGAGGCCACCAGCATGGACCGCATCGCCGCCGCGGCCGGCGTGTCCAAGCGCACGGTCTACAACCATTTCCCCAGCAAGGACGAACTGTTCGGGCTGATGCTGGAACAGCTGTGGAACCGCAGCATTGCCAACGCCACCGTCGTGTATCGCGCCGACCAGCCGCTGGCCGCGCAGTTGCGCCAGATGCTGATGCAGAAGCTGGAACTGCTGGGCGATCCGAACTTCATCGATCTGGCGCGCGTTGCCATGGCGGAGATCATCCACACGCCGGAACGGGCCCAGGCCATCGTCTGCCGCATGGGCGCGAAGGAGGGCGGCGAGATCGCCTGGATCCGTGCCGCCATCGCCGACGGCCGACTGGCCCAGGTCGACCCGGAGTTCGCCGGCCATCAGTTGCAGGGGCTGGTCAAGAGTTTCGCCTTCTGGCCGCAGGTCACGCTGGGACAGCCACCCCTGGGACCGGCCGAGCGCGACCGCGTGGTGGATTCGGCGGTGGCGATGTTCCTGGGGTGCTACGGCCGCGGCGAGTGAAGTATCGTGTTCCGCAAGTGGCAACCATATCGACACCCCGCAGGAGCAACCCATGCAGATCTACTGGATCCAGGCGCAGGCGCCGCGGCGCGTCCTCGCTCTCGTCAAGCACCTGGGCATCGAGGCCGAATTCATCGAAATGGACCTGATGGCGGGCGCGCTGCGGCGGCCGGAGTACGCCGCCATCAATCCCAACATGAAGGTGCCCACCCTGGTCGACGGCGATTACCATCTGTGGGAGTCGTCCGCGATCATGGCGTACCTGTGCGTCAAGGCCGGCTCGGACATGTGGCCCGCCGATACGCGGGAACAGATCGAGGTGCTGCGCTGGCTGTCATGGAACGACTGTCATTGGGCCCCGGCGGTTGCTCCGTACTATTTCGAGCACATCGTCAAATCGACCTTTGGCATCGGCCCGCCGGACGCCGGCGAACTGGCCGGCAAGGAAAAAGCCTTCGACCGCTATGCCGCGGTCCTCGATACCCATCTGCGCGACCGCGAACAGGTCGCCTGTGGCCGGCTGACCATCGCCGACTTCCAGCTGGCGTCGATGGCGGCGTACTGGAAGGCCGCCGGCATGCCGATGGCACCGTATCCGCGCATCGTGGCCTGGCTCGACGGCCTGATGCGGCTGCCGGCGTGGGCCGATCCCTGGCCGGACGGACGCGCCGACCCCACCTGATCGCGCCTGGACCCTCGTCTCTGTTATCGTGGGCGCGGCCGGACCGCCGTGTCCGCCGCGCAAGACCCCGCCGCCCGCATCGGGCATCCGACGAGGCCTTATCGATTTGAAGACCAAGAACTATCTGTTTGGCATCATCGTGTCGCTGGTGCTGGCAACGCTCCTGGCATTCCTGGGGCTGGTGGCCGTCTCCAGCGACAACCTCGGCTGGGGCATGGCGGCGCTGTTGTCATATGGCGTCCTGTTCGGCGGACCGCTGGCCATCGTGCTGGCGCTGACCTGGATCGTGTACCTGGTGCGGGATCGCGGCCAGGTGCCCGCGCGGGTGCACGGACTGTTGTTCCTGCCGTCTTTGGTGGCGTTGATGATCGTGCCGATCGACGACCAGATCCGCCGGGCCGGCGCCGACCGCTTCCGCGGCGCCAACCCGGCGATCACCGAGAACCACGTCAACTTCAGCGGACGCACGCTCTGGCTGGACTATCGCGCCGGATCCTCGACCGACGGCGGCGGCCAGCCCTATATGGAACCCGCTTCAGCGACAAACGACCGCTTCTCGCGTTTTCGCCGCAATCCCGGTCCGGACCTGGTTGCCGCCGGCACGTTTCCCTACGCTGGCGCGCACCTGAAGCCGGACGTCGAACGCTATGCGTATTCCTCGCAGGACGGCCAGGCCGGCGATTCCCAGCCGCTGCGACGCCTGCCCGCGCCCGACCTGGGCAAGCTGCTGCCGGCATTCGCCTACGGCGAAGCGGCGCTGCTGGTCTATCAGTACTTCCATTACCCCGATCGCGTCGAGGTGGCGCCCAGCCTCGGCCGCTTTGCCGCCAGCACCGAGGACGCCATGACCGCGGCCCGCGTTGCCGGGCTGGCCATCGTCAGCCTGGACAACCACAGCCCGCACGCCATCGCCCGCCTGGAGATCAACGGCCAGACGCTGGACCTGGGCGGCGATCCCGCGCGCAGCCAGGCTGGCCAGCCTTGCGACCCGGCGCGCGGCGGCAGCCCCGCGATGCTGGACCTGGAACAGCCGCTGCGCGTGCGCTGGCAGACGCTGCAGGATCCGTCGCGCTGGCAGGAGGCGAGGGTGGTGGTGCCCGCCTTCAGCGCCGCGAGCCAGGCCGATCCCGACAAGGGCCTGCCACGCGTGCGGCTGTATTTCCTGCCCGACGGGTCGGTGGCTGCGGAACGGTTCCGCGAAATGCGCCTGCGCGGGGGGGACCTGGCCGTGCGCGCCACGGGCGTGCCGCCGCAGGCGCAAGCGGTCGTGGCCTGCGGCGCCGGCGCCTATTCCGGCTACAACCCGCAGACGGTGCGGCTGCTGGGAAATTGAGCCGGGAACGTTTGCATGAATGCCACAATCGGGGCCGATGGCGCCCCGGAAAAAGCAAAGGGGGTTCCTTGTTTCTGTACTACCGGATCAGTTTCGTGGCGAGCCTGCTGGCGCTGGCGGTCTGGGCAATCACCGTCGCCGTCTACGAAGCGCCGCGCCACGGCGACGGCTACGGTCCCGATCCGCTCGGGGTGCTGCTTTACCTGTCGCTGTGGCCGGTCGGGCTGCTGCTGGCGCATTCCGGCTTGCTCGCCTGCCTGGTGCGCGCGAGGCAACCGGCATCGATCCTGCAAGGGCGGCAGGGGATTGCCATCCACCTGGCGCTGGGAGCGGGTTTTCTGGCGTATGCGCTGTACAAGTTCCACCCGGGCTGAATGCCGCGAAGGGGGGACGCCAGGGGTCGTCTAGATGGAGGCTTGCCGCATCCGGTGCGACAGCGCCGCGGCGGTTTCCTTGCGTTCGCTGTAGCGGTCCACGAGGTAGGGCGCGACGTCGCGCGTGAGCAAGGTGAATTTCATCAGTTCCTCGACGACGTCAACGATGCGGTCATAGTAGGGCGAGGGCTTCATCCGCCCGGCATCGTCGAACTCCTGGTAGGCCTTGGCGACCGAGGATTGGTTGGGTATCGTCAGCATCCGCATCCAGCGGCCCAGCACCCGCATCTGGTTCACGGCATTGAACGACTGCGAGCCGCCGGACACCTGCATGACGGCCAGTGTCTTGCCCTGGGTCGGGCGCACCGCGCCCATCGACAGCGGAATCCAGTCGATCTGCGTCTTCATCAGGCCGGTCATGGCGCCGTGGCGCTCCGGCGAACTCCACACCATGCCTTCCGACCACTGGACCAGCTCGTGAAGCTCGCGGACTTTGGGGTGATCATCGCTGGCGTCGTCGACCAGCGGCAGCCCGGACGGGTTGAAAATGCGGGTTTCGCCTCCCAGCGCTTGAAGCAGCCGCGCGGATTCCTCGGCGGCCAGGCGGCTGTAGGAACGCTCGCGCAACGAGCCATACAGCACCAGGAAGCGCGGCGCGTGCGTGGCGCGCCGGGGAGAGAACAATTCCCCGGGGGACGGCCGGTTGAACCGGGATGGATCGATGTTGGGCAGGTCGGCGAACGCTGCCGGCGTAATGCCTTCCATGTGGTTGTGATGAATGGGAGTGGAACTCATGCAATGCCTCTCTTGATGCAAGACGGGAATTTCAATGTGTGTGGGTCGGGCCGCGCAGCAGCATCAGCGCGCCACAGGCAGCCAGGCCGATGGCGCCGGACAGCCACAAAGCGTTGGCCCCCCAGGCGTCCAGCGCCAGCCCGAAAAGCAGCGGGGCAAGCGCCTGGGCGATGCGGGCCGGCAGCATCAGCCAGCCCTGGCGCGCGCCATAGCCCTGGGCGCCAAACAGCACCAGCGGCAAGGTGCCCTTCGCGATGGTGAGGATGCCGTTGCCCGCCCCATGCAGGATCGCGAAAAGGGGGGCCGCCACCGGCCCCGCCATCAACAGCACGGTCACGCCGGCGGGGTGTGCCAGCGCGGCCAGGCGCGCCGACAGCAACGGGTGGACGCGCCGCAGGAGCCCGAACTCCAGCACGCGGCCGGCCACCTGCGCGGGACCGACGAGGGCGCCCACGGCGACCGCGGCGGCGAGCGTGGCGCCGGCAGCCTCCAGCATCCGCGGCAAATGCGTGGCCATCGCGGTGCTGATGAACCAGGTTGCGGCGAACACGAAGGCGAGCAGGGCGGTCGCGTATCCAGCCCCCCCGGCCGCGGCAACGGGGGAAGGGGATGCCGACGCAATCGCCTGCGCGGGGTCCGCGGCGGCAGTCCGTTCGGGCTGCGCCGGTGACGGCAGCGTGGGCAGCCAGGCGTTCAGCGGCAAGCCGATCAGCAAATGTATGCCGGCCCACCCGAGGCACGCGTTGCGCCACCCGAACCGAGTTTCCATCCAGGCCGACAGCGGCCAGCCGACGGTGCTGGCAAATCCGGCGAGCAGCGTAATGCCCGTGATCGCGCCGCGGGCGTGCTGTCCATACAGGCGAACCAGGCTGGAGAACGCCGCTTCGTACAGGCCGGCGCCCATCGCTGCGCCAATGACGAGCCAGGCGATGACCATCGTCCAAAGACCCTGGGCAAAACCCAGCATGCCCAATCCGAGCGCGAATACCAGGCTGGTGCCGGCCAGCACCACGCGGCCACCGTGGCGGTCGATCGCCAGCCCCGCCCACGGGCCGACCAGGGCCGACACCACCATCGCGCCGGAAAAGGCCGCGAAGACGGTAGGCGTCGCAACGCCCAGATCAGCCGCCATCGGCGCCGCCAGCATGGCAGGCAGATAGTAGGAGGAGGCCCAGGCCAGCGTCTGGGCGGTGCCCAGGGCGCCGACGACCCGGACGGGGGCGCCCGTCACCGGTCAGCTCCGCTTGGCGCCCGCGTCATACCAGTCCCTGGACCGGTTCACCACCCGTACGACCAGCAACATCAACGGCACCTCGATCAGCACGCCCACCACGGTCGCCAGCGCGGCGCCGGACTGGAATCCGAACAGGCTGATCGCGGCGGCGACGGCGAGCTCGAAGAAGTTGGAGGCTCCGATCAGCGCCGACGGGCAGGCAATGTCGTGCTTTTCGCCCAGGCGACGATTGAGCCAGTACGCCAGCCCCGAATTGAACAGCACCTGGATCAGGATCGGCACCGCCAGCATGGCGATCACCAGCGGCTGCCCGATGATCGCTTCGCCCTGGAACGCAAACAGCAGCACCAGCGTCAGGAGCAGGGCGGCCATCGAGAACGGTCCGATCCGGGCCAGGGCCGCCTCGAACGCCTGCTGCCCGCGACGCAGCAACGCGCGGCGCCAGAGCTGGGCGATGATGACCGGGATGACGATGTACAGCCCGACCGACACAAGCAGGGTGTCCCAGGGTACGGAGATGGCCGACAGGCCGAGCAGCAATCCCACGATGGGCGCGAATGCGAACACCATGATCGTGTCGTTCAGCGCGACCTGCGATAGCGTGAATACCGGATCGCCGCCCGTCAGCCGGCTCCAGACGAACACCATCGCGGTACACGGCGCGGCGGCGAGCAGGATCAGGCCCGCGATGTAGCTATCCAGCTGGTCGGCGGGCAGCCAGGGGGAAAAGACCTGGCGGATGAACAGCCATCCCAGGAATGCCATCGAGAACGGCTTGACCGCCCAATTGATGAACAGCGTCACGCCGATGCCGCGCCAATGCTGCCGGACCTGGCCGAGCGCGCCGAAATCGACCTTGAGCAGCATTGGGATGATCATTACCCAGATCAGCAGGCCGACGGGAAGATTGACCTGCGCGACTTCGAGATGCCCGATCGCCTGGAACAAGGCCGGCATGAGCTGGCCAAGGACCACGCCCAGGACGATACAGAGAAACACCCAGAGCGTCAGGTAACGCTCGAAGAGGCTCATCCCGCCCCGCGTCCGCGGGGCGCTCGCGGCTGCCTGTGCATTGGATGACATGACTTACTCCCGGGCCTTGCCGATACCACGCAATTCGGCCTGGAGCGACATCGCGTCCAGGCGTTCCATGGGCAGGGAAAGGAACAGCTCGATGCGGCGCTTGAGTACGCGCGCGGCATCCTGGAACGCCTTGCGGCGCGCTTGCTCGGTTCCTTCGTGGGCCGCGGGGTCGGGAACGCCCCAATGCGCCGTCATGGGCTGACCTGGCCAGATCGGGCAGACCTCGCCGGCGGCGTTGTCGCAGACAGTGATGATGAAATCCATCCGTGGCGCCTCGGGCGCCGCGAACTCGTCCCAACTCTTGCTGCGATAGCCGTCGGTCGGCAGCGAAAAGGAGCTCAGCGTGGAGAGCGCCAGCGGGTGAACTTCGCCCTTGGGCGTACTGCCAGCGGAATAGGCCTGGAAGCGGTCGCCACCCAGCCCGTTGAGCAGGCCTTCGGCCAGGATGGAGCGCGCGGAATTGCCCGTGCAGAGAAACAGTACCTTGAAAGGAGAACGTGACATGCAAATTCCTGGCGGCAACGAGTGGAGGATCGGATATTCGGGGATCAGCAGGTTGTGCAACCGCTGGAGTCGGAGATCTCGCAGGGAGCCCCTTGGCAGCAGTGTTCGGTGAGATAGCCGAGCAGCCCGTTCATCCGCGAGAAGTCGGCCCGGTAGATCAGATTGCGGCCTTGCTGCTCGATGGTGACCAGGCCGGCATGGGACAGCTCTTTCAGATGGAAGGACAAGGTATTGCGGGCGACGTCCAGCTGGTCGGCCAGCACGCTGGGCGTGAGGCCGCCGAGGCCAGCCACGACGAGCGCGCGAAAAACGCGAAGCCGCTGGGTGTGGGCCAGGGCGCCAAGGGCGAGAACGGTTTGATCTTCATTCATGGCGGGATAATACAATGATTCGAGAATCATTGAATAGATTGCCATGCCGATCCCAATAATCCGTGGGGCCCGGATCCATTCTTTACTTTACATAATATACATTATGCGTATTTTATGCCGGTCCAGGCGCGCGTCCCGCCGTGGCTCGACTGTCCGCATCTTCCCGACACGTTGCCTGTTGCCGGCCCACCGATAACCGTGCGCCGACAAGAACGGCTCGCCAGGCTTAGACGAGCCGTTCGTCACCGCTATGCTCAGCGCGCCGCGTCGGCCAACGCTTCGACCGTGATGCGCAGCGTGACCTCGTCGCTGACGTCGGGCGCGTACGCCTGGACGCCGAAATCGCTGCGCTTGAGGACCGTGGCCGCGTCGAAACCGATTGCCGGCCGCTGCGCCATCGGATGCACGCCGGCCTTGTTCTGCCTGGCTTCCAGCACGATGGCTTTCTCGTGGTCCTTGATGCGCAGCTTGCCGTGGATCAGCAGCCGTCCGTTGCCCTTGTCCTCGACGGAGGTGCTTTCGAAGCCGATGGCGGGATATTTGCCGGCGGCGAAGAATTCGGGGCCGCGCAGCATCTCGTCCAGCTTCGGCACATGCGAGGTGAAGCTCGCCAGCGGCACGTCCAGCTTGACCGACGAGGCGGAAACGTTGGCCGCGTCGTAGCGGATCACCCCCTGGATGTCGCCAGCGTGCGCCGAAGGCTTCGAGAAGCCCAGGTGGTTCCAGGTCACCACCACCTGCGCGTGTTCGGGGTCGATGCGGTAGTCCACGCCGGCGGCATGGACGGGGATGGCGCCGCCGGCCAGCGCGGCCGCGAGCAGGAGTCGATTCAGATGGGTTTTCATGGGGTTCCTGTTTGACGGGCTACATCGCTTTCGATCAACAATGATTCCCGGTAGGTATTGATTTGGTTATCAGTGTCCTATGGATAGAATTATCTCCCCTTCTCTAAAAGCTATCCGTATCATTCCCACGGAAACCATTGTGCGCGTTCCAGTCCGTTCCTGCCTTCTCCGGTTCCTGTCGTTGTTCCTGTTCGTTTGGTGTCTGTCAGGCCCGCCGGCCGCCAGCGCCGCCCTGCCCGGCCCCCTGGGCGCCCTGACCGGTTCCGGTTCCAGCCAGCCCGCCGACGACGCGCAGTTGAACCGCTCGCTCGACCAGGTCATCCAGATGCTGGAGAACGACAAGGAACGCACCGACCTCCTGAGCCGGCTCAAGCAACTGCGCGACGCGACCAAGGACGACAAGGAGGCGCCGCAAGGCGGCATTCTTGCCCTCATCCGCGATACCGCCGAAGGCCTGGAAAAACGCCTGGATGGGCCGGATGGCCCCGTGGCGCGCTGGGCGGCGCTGTACGCGCGGGCGCACGCGGAACTCACGGCGGGCCTGCCCGCCTGGCGCCAATGGCCGACGCTGTTCGGCGACTTCCTGATCGTCCTGGCCATCTGGGCCGCGCTGGCGCTGGGCATGCGCTGGGCCTGGCGCCGTTTCGACCGGCGCCGGGCGCCCGCCGCGACGCCGTCGCGCCGCTGGCAGCCGCGGGACTTGCTGTGGCTGGCGGCCCGGCAGTTGGCGCCCTGGGCGATCGCCTTCGTGATCATGCTCTACCTATCCGTCGTGGGGCCGGATTCCGTCGGCCAGATCGGGGCGCTGGTGCTGGCCTACGTGCTGCTGGTCGGGGCGCTGTTCTCGTCGCTGTGCCTGATCGCCCTGAGCCTGCTGGACGGCCCGCACCGCGCGCGGGCACTGGACATCCTGTACCAGCGCGCGATGGTGCCGCTCTGGCTGATCGGCAGCCTGGCCGCGCTGGGCGATTCGCTGCATGATCCCCAGGTGATGGCCGTGTTCGGCCCCGGCGTGGCGCAGTTCGCCGGCCTGCTGGCCAATGTGGCCGCGGCCTTGTTCAGCGCGCTGTTCGTGCTGCGGTTCCGGCGTCCCGTCACTCACCTGATCCGCAATCAGCCGCGCGACCGCCGGGTGGAGCGGCGCGGCGTGCAGGAACTGTTGCGGCTGATCGGGCCGCTGTGGTTCGTGCCGTTCCTGATCCTGGTGGCCATTTCGCTGTTCGCCACCCTGGCCACCGCCGACGACAGCAGCCAGGCCATGCGCCGCGCCTTGCTGTGCGCGCTGGTCGCGATCATCGGCATGGCCGTCAGCGGCCTGATCCGCCGTTCCTACCTGCGGGGCGGCCGCGAAGTCGGCCGGCGCGCGGCCTACCTGGGGCAAATGCGCAGTTTCGGCTACACGCTGCTGCAGATCGTCAACTTGCTGGTGTTCCTGGAAATCGGCCTGCGCGTGGTGGGCCTGTCGCTGGCCGGCTTCATGGAAGGCAGCGGCTCGGCGATCGGCCCGCGGGTGGCCAGTTTCGTTGGCACCATGCTGGCGGCCTGGCTGGTCTGGATCCTGGTGGACACAGCGTTGCAGCACAGCCTGGGCACCAGCGGCAGGAACCGCGCCAACGTGCGCGCGCTGACCATGCTGCCCTTGATCCGCAACGTGCTGTTCGCGACCATCGCCGTGATCGCGCTGATCGTGGCGCTCGCCAACATGGGCATGAACGTCACGCCGCTGCTGGCCGGCGCCGGCGTCATCGGCCTGGCCATCGGCTTTGGCGCGCAATCGCTGGTGACCGACCTGATCACGGGACTGTTCATCATCATCGAGAATTCCCTGTCCATCGACGACTATGTCGACGTCGGCAACCACCTGGGCACGGTCGAAGGCCTGACCATCCGCACGGTGCGCCTGCGCGACCTGGACGGCGTGGTGCACACGATTCCGTTCAGCCAGATCAAGACCATCAAGAACTACTCGCGCGAATTTGGCTACGCCATGTTCCGCTGGCCGGTGCCGGCCAGCATGCCGATCGACGACGCCGTCGCGCTGGTGCGCGAGGTGGCGCTGGACCTGCGCACCGATCCGGCGGTCTATCCCTTCCTGTGGTCGGCCATCGAACTCCAGGGGGTCGAGAGCTTCGACAGCGGCCAGGCCATCCTGCGTTTCCGCTTCAAGACCGCGCCGATCCGGCAATGGGAGGTCCAGCGCGCCTTCAACCTGCGACTGCGGCGGCGCCTGGACCAGGCCGGGCTGGAGCCGTCCATGCCTCGCATGAACGTGCAGTTGTCGCGGGCGCGTCCGGCCAGGGGCGCGGACCGTGGCCCGGCGGCGGAACGGGAAACCTGAGGTTCGTCCCTTTGCGGCCCCGTGCCGCCCTGCCCGGCCGCGTCATGGCTTTCGGGCCACGAACCGCCGGCACCATTGCTTGATGGCGCCCCAGTATTCCTTGCCCAGGACGGCGACGGCCAGGATGAAGAGTATTTCTCCGCCCACGACCAGGATCGAGATCGTGGCCGCCTTGTGCGGGATCTCCAGGAACGGCAGCACCGGCACCGCGATCCAGTACAGCAGCACCAGTGCCAGGAGGAATAGGCCGATCTTCTTTCTTGCGTTCAATCTTGCTTTGGGCATGTCCACACCAGGTTGTCATTGGTTTGCGCGAGCTTCACCGGATATCAGCGTGAAGATCGTTTCGATGGCGCTGGGGCGGCAAGGCCTGATGGCCGCCTCGTTGCCGCGAGGCGTCGATACGGCCATGGAGGCCGCGCCCAGCCACCAGGCGGCCAGGAGCCTGGCGCATTCGCGGCCGCCCAGCCCCTCGCGCAATTCGCCCGCCGCCGCGGCCCGCTGCATCAGGCCGCGCAGCCGGCGCAAGCCGCGCGCGGCGGCGACGCGCATGTCGCGCCGGATGCCGGCGTAGTCGTCGGCATAGTCATAGGCCCAGGCCAGGATGCCGAAGGCATTGCGCGCGTGTGGCTCGCTTTGCAGCGCGTGCATCCAGCGATGCGCGCACTGGCGCAACGCGGGGATAACCGGCCCGCTGGTCCGGGCGATCCGGGCCAGGTCGCGCGTCAGCGGCAACTGGCCGCGCGCCAGGACCGCCCGCAACAGCTCGGCCTTGCCGCGGAAATGATAGGTGGCGGCGCCGCGCGACCAGCCCGCGCGGGCGGCGATCGATTCCACCGAGGCATGCGCCCCGCCCTGAAGGCGAAAGCAGCGTTCGGCGGAATCCAGCACCGCCTCGCGCGTCAGGCGGGCGTCGTGGTGCTTGCGTCTTGCCATGCGCGTTCCCCTTTTCCCGGCCCGGTCACTGCCCGGCGTCCGCGTCGCCACGCCAGCCGCCGCCCAGGGCGCGGAACAGCGTGGCCAGCGCCACCTGGCGTTGGGTGCGCACCTCGATGAGCGCGATCTGGTTGACGAAATCGCTGCGCTGCGCGTCCAGGTAGCGCAGGTAGCTGTCGACGCCGCCGCGGTAGCGCGCCTCGGACAGGCGCAGCGCCGCCTGGCTGCTGTCGGCCTGCGCCTGTTGCGCCGCTTCCTGCCGCCGCAGGGTGTCGGTCGCCGCCAGGCCGTCCATGACCTCGCGGAACGCGGTCTGGATGGATTGCTCGTACTCGGCCACGGCCATGTCCTTGCGCAGCTTTGCCAGGTCCAGGTTGGCCTGGTTGCGGCCGCCGTCGAACAGCGGCAGCGTCAGCTGCGGTGCGAAGGACCAGGCGCGCTGGCCGCCCTTGAACAGGTCGGACAGGTCGGCGCTGGCGCTGCCGAACATGCCGGTCAGGGAGATGCGCGGGAAGAACGCCGCGCGCGCGGCGCCTATGTCGGCGTTGCGCGCCCGCAGGCGATGCTCCGCGGCCAGGATGTCCGGGCGCAGCGCCAGCAGTTCGGAGGGAACGCCCGCCGCCAGCTGCTGCACCAGCAACGGCGCGGCGGCGTCGTCATGCGGCGCCAGATAGGGGCTCAGGTCGCTGATGCCGGCCAGCAGCGTCAGCGCGTTGGTCGACTGCCGGTACTCGCGTTCCATGCGCGCCAGGTCGGCCCGCGCCTGGTCGGCCAGGCCTTTGGCCTGTTCGTAGTCCAGCGCGCTGCCAATACCCTCGGCGCGGCGCCGGCCGATCAGCTGCAGCGAGGCTTCGCGCGACGCCAGCGTGCGCTCGGTGTGCAGCCCACGCTGCCGCGCGCTTTCACGGGTGAGATAGGCCTCGATCACTTCCGCGATCAGGCTGATGCGGGCGCCGCGGGCGCCGGCTTCGGTGGCCAGGTACTCTTCCAGTGCGGCCTCAGACAGGCTGCGCACTCGGCCGAACAGGTCCAGTTCGAAGGCGTTCACGCCCAGGCCGGCGCGCCATTCGCTCTGCACTCCCGCGCTGCCGGCGGGATTCAGGTCCGCGGGGTTGTGCTGGCGCGAGCCGGAGGCCTGCGCGCCGATGCCGGGCAGCCGCTCGGCGCGTTGCACGCGATACATGGCGCGCGCCGCCTCGACATTGAGCAGCGCGCGGCGCAGATCGCGGTTGTTGGCCAGCGCGGTCTCGACCAGGCCGCGCAGCGACGGATCGGTCACGAAATCGCGCCAGTCCAGCACTGACGCGGCCGAGCCCGGCGCGGACGCAGCGCCCGCCTGGCCTTCGGCGTCCCAGTGCTGCGCCACGGGCGACGCCGGGCGCTGGTAGGTCGGCGCCAGCGCGCAACCCGACAGCAGCGCCAGGACGACGGCCGCCGCGGCCAGCGGCTTGAGCCGCGCAAGGACACGGTTCAGGGTACGGTTCATGGCTTTCACTTTTCACCTTCTTGGATGGGCGCCAGCGGGCGCGACGCGGCTTGCGTCTTGCGGCGCTCGAGCAGGGAGAGGGTCCACACGAAGAACACGGGCACGAACAGCACGCCCAGGATGGTGGCGCTGAGCATGCCGCCCAGCACGCCGGTGCCGATGGCGCGCTGGCTGGTGGCGCCGGCGCCGGTGGCGATGACCAGCGGCACGACGCCCAGGATGAAGGCGACCGACGTCATCACGATGGGACGGAAGCGCAGCCGCGCGGCTTCGATCGCGGCTTCGCGCAGCGTCCGGCCCTGCGCATGCAGGTCCTTGGCGAACTCGATGATCAGGATGGCGTTCTTGGCGGCCAGGCCGATGATGGTCACCAGCCCCACCTTGAAGTACACGTCGTTCGGCATGCCGGCCACGATCACCGCCGCCACCGCGCCCAGCGCCCCGACCGGCACGATCAACAGCACCGACGCCGGGATCTTCCAGCTTTCGTACAGCGCGACCAGCACCAGGAACACCACCAGCAGCGCCAGGGCCAGCAGCATGGGCGCCTGCGAGCCGGCGGCTTTTTCCTGGTAGGACAGGCCGGTCCACTCGAACCCGATGCCATGCGGCAGCTGGCCCACCAGGCGCTCGATTTCCTTCATCGCCTGGCCGGTGCTGCTGCCGTAGGCCGCGTCGCCGTTCAGCTTGATGCTGGGATAGCCGTTGTAGCGGATCAACTGGACCGGCCCGTGCTTCCAGCCGATCTCGCTGAAGGATTCCAGCGGCACCAGGTCGCCCGAGCGGTTCATGACGTTCAACCTGGCCACCGATTCCGGCGTTGCGCGGCTTTCGGGCTCGGCTTGCACGATGACCCGCTGCATGCGGCCATGGTTGGGGAACTCATTGACCAGCGCCGACCCGAACGCGGTCGACAGCGCCGAATTGATGGCGTCGAACGGCACGCCCAGGGCCTCGGCCTTGTCGCGATCGATGCGCACGTCCAGTTCCGGCGCGTCGGACAGGCCCTCGACCATGATGTACGAGAAGGTCTGTGGCGCCTCGTACACCTTCCTGATCAGGGTTTCGGTGGCGGCCAGCAACGCCTCGCGGCCCAGCCCGGCGCGATCCTGCAGGCGCAGCGAGAAACCGGTGGCATTGCCCATGCCTTCAACTGGCGGCGGCACCGCCGAGAACAGCACGCCATCGGGCACGCCGGCCAGCGCCTGGTTGGCCCGGTCCGCCTCGGCCATGGCCGATTCGCTGCCGGCGCGCCGGGCCCAGTCCTTGAACATCACGAAGCCCAGGCCGGCATTCTGGCCCTGGCCGGAAAAGCTGAAGCCCTGCAAAGCCAGCACGTCGGCCACCGCGGGCCGCGTGCCGAGGTATTGCTCCAGCTGCCGGGTGGTTTCCAGTGTGCGGGACAAGGTGGCGCCCGGCGGCAGCTGCACGTCGGTATTCATGTAGCCCTGGTCTTCGGTCGGCAGGAAGGCCGACGGCAGGACGGTGTAGGCATAGCCCAGTGCGCCGACCAGCACGGCATACACCAGCATCACGCGGCCGGTGCGCGCCAGCAGGCGTGCCGTGGTGGCCGTATAGCGCTCGGTCATGCGCGCGAACACCCGGTTGAACCAGCCGAAGAAGCCCTTCTTTTCGTGATGGCCCTGCGCCACCGGCTTGAGCAGCAGGACGCTGAGCGCCGGCGTCAGCGTCAAGGCCAGGAAGCCCGAGAACAGGATGGACACGGCCAGCGAGACCGAGAACTGGCGGTAGATCACGCCGACCGAGCCGGTCATGAACGCCAGCGGCAGGAACACGGCCGCCAGCACCAGCGTGATGCCGACGATGGCGCCGCTGATCTGGCCCATGGCCTTGACCGTGGCGTCCCTGGGCGACAGGCCCTCCTCGGCCATCAGGCGCTCGACGTTCTCGACCACCACGATGGCGTCGTCCACCAGGATCCCGATCGCCAGCACCATGCCGAACATGGTCATCATGTTGACCGAAAAGCCCAGCGGCAGCATCACCGCCAGCGTGCCCAGCAGGCAGATCGGCACGACGATGGTCGGGATCAGCGTGTAGCGGAAATTCTGCAGGAACAGCAGCATCACCAGGAACACCAGCACGACGGCCTCGGCCAGCGTCATCACCACTTTCTTGATCGCCACGTCGACGAAGACCGAGGTGTCGAAGGGCACGCTGTAGGAAATATCGCTGGGGAAATTGCCCGACAGTTCCGCCAGGCGCGCCTTGATGCCCTTGGCGGTCTCCAGCGCGTTGGCGCCGGGCGCCAGCTGCACGCCCATGGCGGCGGCCGGCTGGCCGTTCAGCCGGCTGCCCATGCGATAGTCCTGGCGTCCCATTTCGAGACGGGCAACGTCACCCAGGCGCACGGTGGAACCATCGGCGTTGGCGCGCAGCACGATGCCGGCGAATTCCTCGATGGTGCTGAACTGCCCCCGCACATTGATGGTGGCGGTGATCTCCTGCGAAGACGGGCTCGGCTGGTCGCCGGTGGCGCCGCCCGATACCTGCACGTTCTGGGCCGCGATCGCGCGGTTCACATCATCGACCGACAGGCCGTAGCCCACCAGTTTGGCCGGATCGATCCAGATGCGCAGCGCGCGCTCGGCCGCGAACATCTGCACCCGGCCCACGCCCGGCACGCGCCGGATTTCGTTGTTGATGTTGCGGGCCGCGTAGTCGGCCAGGCCGACCTGGTCCTTGCCCTCTTCTTTGTAGGTCAGCGCATAGATCAGCAGGAAGCTGGAACTGGCCTGTTCCAGTTGCAACCCTTCCTTCATGACCGACTGCGGCAGCCGCGATTCGACCCGCTTGATGCGGTTCTGCACGTCGACCTGGGCCAGGTCGGGATCGGTGCCGGGCTCGAAGGTGACGGTGATTTCCGCGACGCCGGAACCATTGCTCTGCGATTCGTAATAAAGCAGGCCCTTGGCGCCGTTGAGTTCTTCCTCGATCAGGCTGGTGACACTGTCGTTGATGGTGCCGGCGGACGCGCCCGGGTAGACCGCGCGCACGATGACCTGCGGCGGCGCGACGCTGGGGTACTGCGCCACCGGCAAGGATGAAATGGCGAGCAGGCCCGCCAGGGCGATGAAGATCGCGATGACCAACGCGAAGTTGGGTCGCTGGATGAAGAAATTCGGCATGATGTGATCCGTCTGGGCGCAAGCCCGCCGCCGCGCGGGCGGGAATGGCGTGGCTCGGCCTGTGCGCCTCAGCGCGAGGGGGGTTGCGCGGGGGCTTGCGCGTCCGGCTGCTTGACGTGGAGCGGCGTGCCGGGCGCGATCTTGGCGGCGCCGTCAACGACGACCTGGTCGCCCGCCGCGAGGCCTTGCGTGACCTGCCATTGCGCGCCCTGCATCGCGCCGGTCTGCACGGCACGCTCCTGAGCCCTGCCCTGCGCCGACACCACCAGCACCCTGGCCTGCCCGTCCGGCCCGCGCATCACGGCGCGCTGCGGCACGAAGATGGCCTGCCGGTCCACGCCCTGCTCGGCGCTGACGCGCACATACATGCCCGGCAGCAGCAGGCCGTCGGGATTGGGGAATTCGGCGCGCAGCAGCACCTGGCCGGTGCCCGGGTCCACCGACACATCCGAGAACAGCAGCCTGCCGCGCGCGGTGTAGCCGGTGCCGTCGACGCGGAGGCCGACCGCCGGCTCGAGCGCGCCGCCGGCGCGCACATGGCCGGCCTCGGCCGCTTCGCGCAGCTTGAGCACCGCGTTGATGGGCTGGCGGAAATCGGCATAGACCGGATCGATCTGCTGGATCAGCGCCATGGGCGTCGACTCGCCCTGCCCCACCAGGCTGCCTTCGGTCACCAGGCCCCGGCCGATGCGACCGGAGATCGGCGCGCGCACGCTGGCATAGCCCAGGTCGAGCTGCGCGGTCTTGACTTCGGCCTGCGCCGACACCCGGTTGGCTTTCGCGGTCTGCAACGCCGCCGCGGCGTCATCGTATTCCTGGCGGCTGACGGCCTCGATCCTGACCAGCGGCGCGTAGCGGTCCACCAGCGCCTGGGCCTGCCTGACCTGGGCCTCGGCCCGTGCCAGCGCGCCCTGGGCGCGGGCCAGGGCGGCCTCGAACGGCGCCGGCTCGATCGTGAACAGCAGATCGCCCTCCTTGACGGTCGCGCCTTCTTCGAAATGGCGCTTGCGCACGATGCCCGCCACCCGGGCGCGGACTTCGGCCACGCGCACGGGCGAAATCCGCCCCGGCAGGTCGGCCATGATGGCCTGCGCGCGCGGCGCCACCACCAGCGGCGCAACTTCGACGGTCTGTTCCTGCGGGGCTTGCGGCTCCTGCCCGCCGCACCCCGCCAGGAGGGCAAGCAGGCATAAGGCCGCGCCGCTGGTTGTGAATTGGCTCATGTGGGTCCCTTTGACATCCAGATGCCGCCTCAGGTCTGAGGCGATCAAGGACCGAATGATATATATAGGGATTAATTGAGTCAATATAGATTCATGTTAAGTTTTGTAGATTCAACCTGCCGTAGTAGACTTCGATCCACGCTTTCCCACCCTTGGCTGAATTCAAGAAGACTCATATGGTTCGGCCACAAAGGAGCCCCCATGTCTGACGGTCTGGACGACAAGCTGGCCCGCGCCCTGGCCTTGTCGGTCGCGCAACAGCCCCGCGCCAATCTGCAACAACTGGCGCGCAGCGCCGGCATCAGCAAGGCCACGCTGTATCGCATCGCCCCCACGCGCGACGCCGTGATCGACCTGTTGCTCGAACGCGCCACCCAGTATCTGCAGGATGCGCTGGTGCGGGCCGAGCTGGAGACGCCCCCTTATGCCGCCGCCTTGCAGCGGCTGACCGAGGCGGTGGTGCAGGGGCGCGAGTTCTACATGTTCTGGAACCACGCCCAGTGGGTACGCGTGATCGACTCCCGCACCGTGGACCTGAGCGTGCCCATCCCCTCTTTCTATGGGCAGGCGCTGGAGAATTTCTTCCTGAATGGCCAGAAGGCCGGCGTGTTCCGCATCGACGTGCCGTCGCTGTGGCTGGTCAGGGCCTACGACTTCCTGCTGTACGCGGCGATCGACGCCGCGCAGCGCGGCGAGATCGCGCCGTTGGGCATGACCTCGATGGTGCAGAAGCTGTTCCTGGAAGGCGCGAGCGACGCCCGCGCCTGATCCGCGCGCCCGGTGCGCGCCTTGGCCGGCGCCATATGGGCGCCGGCCCTTTCCATGCCGGGCTCGCGCTGTCAGGCCATCGAGGCCAGCGTATCCTTCAACGCCGCCAGGCCCTCGCGGTAAATGCCTTCGAACAGGGCCGCGGCGTCTTCATCGCTGACACCGGCCGGAGTGAAGCTGCCCGACCATTCCACCCGCGCGGCGTGGCCGTCGTCGATGCCGACCACGCGCAGCGTGGAGCGGTAGCCAGTGACGGGAAAAGGCGCCCGCAGGATGGAATAGGTGTAGCTGCGCGCGTCGTTGTCGAAGGCTTCCAGCCGCTCGACGATGGCGTCGCCGTCGGGATTGAGCAGGCTGCGCACGCGGCCGCCCTCGCTCAGTTCGCTGCTGGGGATGTAAGGCAGCCAGTCGGGCAGCGAATCGAAGCCGCCGATCAGTTGCCAGACGCGGTCCGGCGTCGCCGGCAGGGTGATGCTTGCAGAGGCTTGTGCCATGTCGGTCTCCTGGCTCAGATGCGGTCGATGGGCAGCGGCGCGCTGGCGGCCACCAAACCCTGTTCGCGCAGTTCGCGCCAGAAATCGGCGGGAATGGTTTCCGCCAGGGCGGCGGCGTCCTCGGCGATGCGCTGCGGCCGGCTGGCCCCCGGGATCACCGCCGCCACGGCGGGGTTGGCCAGCGAGAATTGCAGCGCCGCCGCCTTGATGCCGACGGCGTGCCGCTGCGCCACCGCCTTGATGCGTTCGACCTTGGCGATGATGTGGGCCGGCGCCTCCTGGTATTCGAAGTGCGAGCCGCCGGCCAGGATGCCGGAGCTGTACGGGCCGCCCACCACGATGTCGGTGCCGCGCTCGGCGGCCTTGGGCATCAGGCGCTGCAAGGCGCGTTCATGGTCCAGCAGCGTGTAGCGGCCGGCCAGCAGGAAACCGTCGGGTTGCGCCTCGGCCAGGTCCAGCGTCAGTTCGATCGGCTCGACCCGGTTCACGCCCAGGCCCCAGGCCTTGATCACGCCTTCGTCGCGCAGGCGGCTCAGGACGCGGAACGCGCCCTTGCGGGCCACCTCGAAATACGACAACCATTCGTCGCCATGGAAATCCTGGGCGATGTCGTGGACCCAGACGATGTCCAGGCGGTCGGTCTTCAGCCGCTTCAGGCTGTCCTCGATCGACCGCAAGGTGGCGTCGGCGGAATAGTCGTCGATCATCTTGTTGGGGCGGCCGGCCGCGAACAGGCCGCTTTTTTCGCCCAGGGCGCGAGCGCCGGCGTCCTCGACTTCATCCAGGATGACGCGGCCGACCTTGGTGCTGAGCACGTAGTCGTCGCGCTTGCGCCGGGCCAGCGCGTCTCCCAGCCGGATCTCGGCCAGGCCGGCGCCGTAAAACGGTGCCGTATCGTAGTAGCGCACGCCCTGCTCCCAGGCGGCATCCACCGTTGCCTGCGCCTGCTCTTCGGGGATGTCACGGAACATATTGCCCAGCGGGGCCGTGCCGAAGCCGATGACGCCACCGGCCAGCTTGTCTTTGATGCTCATGTTTGCTCCTGCAAATCAGTTGAAGTGGAGCCAGTCTAGGGTTGCCAGTTGAGTCTGTCCAAGACATAATTTGCGCAATTTGAGTCAATTTCGGTCTTAATTATGGATCTGCGCCAACTCCGCTATTTCGTTGCCGTCGCTGAAGACGAACACGTCGGGCGCGCCGCCGAGCGGCTGCATATTTCCCAATCCCCCCTCAGCCGGCAGATCGCGCAGCTGGAGGAAAAGCTTGGCCTGGTGCTGTTCGAGCGTTCCCAGCAGCGCATCCGCCTCACCCGTGACGGACGCACCTTCCTGGCCGAGGCGCGCGCCTTCCTGACGCACGCCAGCCGGCTCGAATCGCTGGCGCGGCGGCTGGGCCGCGGCGACGAAGGCGGGCTGTGCATCGGCTACCTGGAATACGCGATGCATTCCGGGGTGCTGCCAGACGCCTTGCGCGAGCTGCGCGACGGCCGCCCGGCGGTACATATCGCGCTCTACAACCAGCAATCGGACGTCCAGCTGGAAGGCCTGCGCCAGCGCAGCCTGGATATCGCGCTGGTGTGCGAGCCGCCGCCACCCGACGACCCGGACCTGGAGTCGGCCCAGGTGCTCAACGACCCGATGCTGCTGGCGCTGCCCGCCGGCCATCCGCTGGCCACGGCCGACGCCATCAGCCCGCAGGACCTGGCCGAACTGAAATGGATCGGCGTGATGCACAAGGAAAGCGCGTTGCGGCACGACACCTTCATCGCCGCCTGCGCCAAGGCCGGCTTCACGCCCGCCATCTCGCTGGAGGCGACCGAGCCGCTGGCGGCGCTGGGCCTGGTGGCGGCGGGACTGGGGGTGACGACGATCCAGCGCAGCCTGCGCCATCAGGCGCCGGCCGGCGTGGTATTGCGCGAATTGTCGTGGTTTGCGTACCGCACGCCGCTATGGGCGGCGTGGCACAAGGTCAACCTGCGGCCGCTGGTCGAGATCTTCCGCAAGACCCTGGTGGCGGGCAGCGATGCGGCGCGGCAGACAGCCGCGATGGAAGCGGCCTGAGCCCGCTGGCAGGGCGCGCGGGGCGCGCCGCCACGCCGAAGCTGGTCAATAGTCGTCGCTGGCGCCGCGACGGTTGCCGCCGGTGATGTCGTCGCGGCCCAGCAAGTGCAGCGCCACGGCCTCGGCGACCTTCATGCCGTCGATGGCGGCCGACATGATGCCGCCCGCGTAGCCTGCGCCCTCGCCCGCCGGAAACAGGCCCAGCGTGTTCATGCTCTGGAAATCGTCGCGGCGCGTGATGCGCAGCGGTGACGAGGTGCGCGTCTCGACGCCGGTGAGGACGGCATCGTGCATGGAAAAACCCTTGATCTGCCGCTCGAACGCGGGCAAGGCTTCGCGGATGGCGGCGATGACGTAGTCCGGCAGGCTGGCCGACAGGTCGGTCAATTTGACGCCGGGCTTGTACGACGGCGTCACGCTGCCCAGCGCGGTCGACGGCCGGCCGGCAAGGAAGTCGCCCACCAGCTGCGCCGGCGCGCTGTAGTCGCCGCCGCCCAGCTCGTAGGCGCGCGCCTCCCAATGGCGCTGGAAGTCGATGCCCGCCAGCGGCGAGTTTTCGATGCCCGGGAAGTCCTTGGGTTCGATGCCCACCACGATGCCCGCGTTGGCGTTGCGCTCGTTGCGCGAATACTGGCTCATGCCGTTGGTCACGACCCCGCCGGGTTCCGACGCGGCGGCCACCACCGTGCCGCCCGGGCACATGCAGAAGCTGTAGACCGCGCGGCCGTTGCCGGCGTGGTGCACCAGCTTGTAGTCGGCCGCGCCCAGCACCGGGTGGCCGGCGCTCGGGCCGAAGCGGGCCCGGTCGATCACGGACTGCGGATGCTCGATGCGAAAGCCCAGCGAGAACGGCTTGGGTTCGATGAACACGCCGCGCTTGTGCAGCATGCGGAAGGTGTCGCGCGCGCTGTGGCCCACGGCCAGCACCACGTGGCTGGCGGCGATGAACTCCCCGCCCGCCAGGCGCACGCCGCGCACCCGGCCGTCTTCGATCTCGATGTCGTCGACACGGCTTTCGAAACGGAACTCGCCGCCCAGCGTCGCGATCTGCGCGCGCATCTGCTCGATCATCTTGACCAGGCGGAAGGTGCCGATGTGCGGCTTGCTGACGTACAGGATTTCCGGCGGCGCATCGGCGGCGACGAACTCCTGCAGCACCTTGCGGCCGTAGTGCTTGGGATCCTTGACCTGGGTCGACAGCTTGCCGTCCGAGAACGTGCCCGCCCCGCCCTCGCCGAATTGCACGTTCGACTCGGGCTGCAGCGTGTTCTTGCGCCACAGCCCCCAGGTGTCCTTGGTGCGCTCGCGCACCACCCGGCCGCGTTCCAGGATGATGGGCCGGAACCCCATCTGGGCCAGGATCAGCGCCGCGAACAGGCCGCAGGGACCGAAGCCGATCACGACCGGGCGACTGCCCTCGGGCAGATCGGCCGGCGCCAGGCCGACGTACTGGTATTCCATGGGCGGCGTCGGCATTACCGTGCGCAGACCGGCGACGCGCTTGAGCACGGCGGCCTCGTCGGCCACCTCGACGTCCACGGAATAGGTCAGCGTGATCGCGCTGCGCTTGCGCGCGTCGTAGCTGCGCCGGAAGATGGTCAGCGCGCGCAGGGCATCGGGGGCGATTCCCAGGCGGCTACAGGCCGCGGCGCGCAGGGTGTCGTCGATATCCGCTTGGGAGGTCGACAGGGGCAGGATGATTTCGGTCAGGCGCAACATGAGGCAGCGGAACCGTGTCAGGGTTCAAGGGCTCGTAAAGCGCGTATTAAAACACGCCGGAGGCCCTTGGCCCTGCCCCTTCCCGGTCCCTACCAGCGATGCTGATAAGTCAGCGTCAGCACCGTGCCTGGCGCCGGCAGGCGGCTGGTGTTGGTGTCGCTGCGCATCAGCTGGCTATAGAGCGGGTAGTAGTCGCGGTTGAACAGGTTCTCGACCCCGACCACCAGCGTGTCCTTGGGAGTGAACTGATAGCGGCTCATCAGGTCCACCGTGAAATATCCGCTCACGTCGCGGCGGCCGAATCCCTGGACGCCATCCAGCCGGTAGTCCCGCGCGCCGAAGTAGTTGGCCTGGATGCGGTTGTTCCAGCGCTCGTTCGGCCTGTATTGCAGATAGGCAGTGAGCTTTATCGGCGGGATGCGGTAGCCGTTCAAGTCGCGCCAGGCGCCGCCAGCCGGACGCTCGCGTCCCTTCATCCAGGTGAAGGTGCCGCCGGTGCCCCATTTCTCGTCGTCGGTCAGGTAGTCCACCGTCGCCTCGATGCCGTGGATGCGCTCTTCGGTGCGCGTCAGGATCAGGCCATTGTTGAAGCTCTGCACGTCGCCCAGCTTTGAGGTGGTGTAGAACAGCGCCAGCGACGCCGTCGTGTTGCCCACGCCGCCGCGCCAGCCAAGCTCATAGTTGTTGGTCTTGACTGGTTCCAGGTCCGACGAGCCGATGTCGAAGCCCGGCCGCGCATTGCGCATCTGCACGCCGATGTCCGGTAGTTGGAAGCCCTGGCTGAAGTTTGCGTACAACTCCTGGCCCCGGATCGGGGCGTAGGTCAGGCCGGCATTGAACAGGAAGGCATCGTAGCTGACGGAGCCGCCGCGCACCCATGCTGGCGACGCCAATCTTGACTGCGACAACGGCACAAAATCGTCGAACCGGGCCGTGGCGTACTCGTAGCGCGCTCCGCCCTGCACTGACCATCGCTCGTTGAAGCGATGCTCAGTCTGGCCAAAGATTCCGGTGCTGCGCGTGGTCAGCTCGGGCATGTAGGTCAGGCGGCCGGTCTTGCGGAATACCCTGCCCCCGCTGGCATCATAGGCAGCCGCGTCGAACACGTCGATCGGCATGTCGCTGCGTTCCTGGTTGTAGTCCATGCCCCACAGCAGCTTCGATTGCGCGCCCAGCGGCGTATCGACGGTCAGGCGGCTGCCGAACACCTTGCTGTTCTGCATGACCTGGTCGATGTTGTTGCCGCGAGTCACCACCGCGCGCGCATCGAACGGCGTAAAGCGGGTGTAGTAATCGCGGTAGTACATCTGCGCAGTGACCTTGCTGCCCAGCAGGTCCAGATGCTGGTATTCCAGGTTCACCAGGGTATTGCGGATCTGGTTCTGGTCTGCGAGGTCCAGGCCGCTCATCGGCAGCGCGCGCGCCGCGCCGGGAGGCAGCCTGCCCACCGACGGATCGGAGGTGTAATCGGAACTCTGGTTGGCGTTGTAGTAGCTGGCCGACAATTGCAGGCGCTGCTTGTCGTCCAACCGCAGGCCCAGCTTGCCGCCCAGGCTGTAGATATTGGAGTCGAACAGATCGCCCTGTGCTGGTTCGGGCGCGATACGGCGGCCGCGGGCGTCATAGGACGCGCCATTGTGGCGCGCGCCCAGGTCCAGCGCGTAGTCGAGCATGCCCTGGCTGCCGGCGAAGTACTGCTGCAACTGGCCGCCGAGCCCGTCCGAATTCAGCCGGCTCAGCGGGCTGACGGCGGTCAAGGTGGTTTCGGCCACCGGTTCGCCGCCGGCGGGCCGGGTGGTGATCGAGACGATGCCGCCGGTGGCTCCGGCGCCATAGATCGAGCTGCTGCCGCGCAGCACCTCGACGCGCTCGATCATGGCTGGATCGATGTTGGCCAGATTGCGCGAGGAATCGCGGTTGGTGTTCAACGGAATGCCATCGACCAGCACCAGCACGCCGCGTCCGCGCAGCGTCTGGCCGTAGTTAGTCATGGTGCGGCTGGAATCGGCCATGCCCGGCACCGTCTTGGCCAGCACCGTGGCCAGGCTGTCCGAACCGGTCCGCAATTCCTGCAAGGCATCGCGTTCCAGCACGATGGTCTGCTGCACCGGGCTGACCAGGTTGCTGGACGTGCGCGATGCGCTGACCTCGATCGGCGCCATCACGGTGGCGCCGCCGCTGGCCGCCTCGGGTTCGATGATGGTGGCCGACCCCTCCTGCCGCAGCCGCAGCGGCTTGCCCTGCAGCAGCGCCGCCAGCGCCTGTTGCGGCGTCATCGCCCCGGACAGCGCCGGCGCCTGCATGCCGGCCACGGTTTGCGGCGCGTAGAAGATCTGCAGGCCATGCGTCTCGGCCAGGCGCTTGAGGGCCTGGTCCAGCGATTGCGCCGGCATGTCGATGGCGACCGGCGCCGTCGCCTGCGCGTGGGCGGCCCCCGCGCCGCATGCCAGCAATACCGCGATCGCGGCCATCGTCAGGCGCGCACCCACCGGCGCGCCTTGTCCTGTTTTCTTGTGAACCACAGCTTCTGCTCCTGCTCCGTGCTCGACGGGCCCCATGCCCCACGGAATCAAGAAGAAGACGCAATACGGCTGAAAAACCTGAATGCGTCGCCGAACTATTTTGTAACAGCGTCAGCGCGCCACGATTTCGCTGCGGCCGTCGGGCAGCTGGCGCACCCGCACCGGCAGGATGTGCGGCAAGGCGGTCAGGAAGGCGTCGGTGTCGCGGGTCTGGAACACGCTGGTCACGGTCAGGTGCTCCACCCCCGGCGCCAGCACGATCGGATGCTGCCGATAGCGCGACACTTCCCGCGCCGCGCTGGCCAGGTCGGTATCGCTGAAGCGGATCTGGCCGCCGCGCCAGGCCAGCGTCGCGGCCAGGTCGGCGGGCGCGGGCCGGTCGGCCTGGCCCGCCGCGTCGATGCGGATGCCCTGGCCCGGCCCCACGGGCACGGCCGCGGCATCGCGCGCGCCGGCCACCTTGACCGAGCCGGACTCCACCAGCACCCGTACCTGTTCGGCGTCACGGCGCACGTCGAAGCGCGTGCCGGTCACCACCGCGGTGCCCAGGCCGGCGTCCACCACGAAGGGGCGGCCGGTGTTCTTTTCGACCGAGAACAGCGCCTCCCCCGCCACCAGCTCGACGCGCCGCTCGGCCTCGCCGAAGCGCACGCGGATGTGGCTGCGGCTGTTCAATTCGGCGCGCGAGCCGTCCGGCAGCGCCACGCTGCGCAGTTCGCCAACCTGTGTCCGGTATTCGGTCCAGCCCGCGCCGCGCGGCCACAGCGCCCAGCCGCCCACGGCGATGATCGCGGCGCCCAGGCTCAAGGCCAGCGCGGCTCGCCGTCCGGAACGGGCCGTCCGGCGCGGCGCTTCGGCCAGGGCGCGCAGGCGTTCTGGCGCGACGGCGCCGGCCGCCTGCCAGATCGATTCCAGCAGGCGGTATTCGTAGGCATGGCGCGGATCGGCGGCCAGCCAGTCGGCGCGCGCCTGTTCCCGCGCCGCGTCCCATTCGCCGGAATGGGCGCGCGCGAACCAACGCGCCGCTTCGGCGCGGATGGCGTCGCGGCCGGCGTCGTGACCGGCGTTTGCGGGCGATGCGGCGTCAGCTGGGCGCATACGCCCCCAGCCGTTCGCGCAGATGCAGGGCGGTACGGATCATGTATTTCTCGACCATGTTCTTGCTCAATCCCATGCGCTCGGCGATCTCGGCCTGCGTCAGGCCTTCCAGCCGCTGCCAGACGAACACCTGGCGGCACTTGAGCGGCAATTCCGCCAGCGCCGCTTCCAGCGCCTGGCCCAGCTGGCCGGTGCGCGCCTGGGCCATCGGGTCGCCCAGCGGACTGGTGTGGTGGGCAATGGTATCAAGCGGCACCCATTCCTGCCCGGCATCGCGGCGGAATTGGTCCACGGCCATGTTGCGCGCGGCCTGGTGCAGGTAGGCGCGCGGTTGCGCCACCTGCGCCGGATCGGTTTCCAGGCACTTCACCAGCGCGTCGTGGGCCAGGTCGCGCGCGGCGTCACGGCAGCCCAGCTTGCGGGTCCAGACCGCGAGCAGTTCTTCGTAATAGGCCAGAAAGCCGGATGGACGGGACGGACGCAAGGACATGGCGCGCAATCAACAGAGGCATGCATGATAATGGTTTCCATTTTCATAAACAAACCCCCGCGCTCCGACCGCGTCCGCCGCCCTGCCCTCAATGCAGGATGCGCTCCAGGAACGCCCGCGTGCGCTCGTGCCTCGGGTTGTCGAAGAAATCGCCCGGCTCGCCCATCTCGATGATGCGGCCGCCGTCCATGAACACCACCCGGTCGGCGACGTTGCGGGCAAAACCCATCTCGTGGGTCACGCACAGCATGGTCATGCCGTCCTCGGCCAGGGAGGTCATGGTGTCCAACACCTCCTTGACCATCTCGGGGTCCAGCGCCGAGGTCGGCTCGTCGAACAGCATGATGCGCGGCTGCATGCAGAGCGAACGGGCGATGGCCACGCGCTGCTGCTGCCCGCCCGACAGCTGGCCGGGATACTTGCCGGCCTGGTCGGGAATGCGCACCCGCTCCAGGTAGCGCATGGCCAGATCCACCGCCTGGGCGCGCGCCATGCGCCGCACCTGGGTCGGCGCCAGGATGCAGTTTTCCAGCACCGTCAGGTGCGGGAACAGGTTGAAGTGCTGGAACACCATGCCGGCATCGGTGCGCACGCCGTCCACGGCGCGCAGGTCGTCGGTCAGCTCGACGCCGTTGACCACGATGGAGCCCTGCTGATGGCGTTCGAGCCGGTTGATGCAGCGGATCATGGTGGACTTGCCGGAACCGGACGGCCCGCAGATCACCAGGCGCTCGCCTGCCCGGACCTGCAGGTTGACGTCCTGCAGCACATGGAATTCGCCATACCACTTGTGCATGCCGGCGATGGCGATGGCGGGCGGCGTGGCGGCGGAAGGCGTGGTCATCGGAGTTCCCCTTTTTTATAGCGATGCTCCAGCCACATCGAATAGCGCGACAGGCCGAAGCAGATGCAGAAATAGATCGATGCAATGAAGAGATAGGTCTCGACGTAGGGCGTGGGCCAGGCCGGATCGGTCAGCGCCGCGCGCCCCGAGCTGAGCAGGTCGAACAGGCCCACGATCAGCACCAGGCTGGTGTTCTTGATCATCACGATGGCGGTATTGGTGAGCGGCGCGATCACCTTGCGCAGGGCCTGCGGCAGCACCACCAGCCGCGTCATCTGCCACCACGACAGCCCCAGCGCGCGCGAGGCCTCGACCTGCCCGGGCGGGATCGCCTGCAGGCCGCCGCGGATCACCTCGGCCAGATACGCGGCCGAGAACACCGTCAGCGCGATGCCGGCGCGCAGCAGGCTGTCGATGGTCATGCCGGCCGGCAGCATGATGGGCAGCACGATAGACGCCATGAACAGCAGGCTGACCAGCGGCAGGCCCCGGATCAGCTCGATCACGCCGATGCTGATGAAGCGCGCCGTCGGCAGGCTGCCGCGGCGTCCCAGCGCCAGCAGCACGCCCAGCGGCAGTCCGGCGCCCAACGCGCATACCGCCAGCAGCAGCGTGATCGGCAGGCCGCCCCACGACGAGGTCGGCACCCGCGCCAGGCCGAACATGCCGCCCTGCATCAGCGCCAGGCCCGCCAGCAGCCCCGCGATCCAGATGACCGCCGTGCGCGCGCGCCATTGGCGCGGGCTGAGCGAGAACACCGTCATCGCCAGGATGAACAGGCAGACCACGGTGGGCCGCCATTGCTCGCCGGGCGGATAGATGCCGAACAGGATCTGGCGCATTTTTTCGCCCAGGAAGGCCCAGCAGGCGCCGCTGGCCTGACGGCAGACATCGCCCGTGGCGCCTGGCCAGACGGCATCGAGCACCGCCCAGTTCAGCAATTTGCCGGCAGCGGCCAGCACCAGCGCCAGCGTGGCCACCGTGGCGAGCGCGCTGGCGGCGCTGCCGAACAGGCGGTGCCAGGCGCTGTCGCGGCGCTCGCGCGGCGGCCGCAGGGCCTGCGGCGGCAGGGAGGAAGGATGGGACAGGCTCATGCGCGTTGCGTCCTCAGGATGCGGCGGTTGTACAGGTTCATAAACAGCGACACGCTCAGGCTGATGCTCAGGTACACCGCCATCAGCACCGCCACGCCCTCGATGGCCTGGCCGGTCTGGTTGATGGTGGTGGTGATGACGAAGGACAGGTCCGGGTAGCCCACCGCCAGCGCCAGCGTGGTGTTCTTGATGATGGACAGGTACTGGCTGGTCATCGGCGGGATGATCACGCGCAGCGCCTGCGGCACCACGATCCAGCGCAGCGCGGCGCCGGGTTTCAGGCCCAGCGAATGGGCCGCTTCCCATTGCCCGGCGGGCACCGCGTCGATGCCGCCGCGGATGATCTCGCCGGAAAACGCGGCCGAGTAGATCGTCAGCCCCACCAGCAAGGCGGTGAACTCCGGCGTGAAGGCGCTGCCGCCGGCGAAGTTCAGGCCGCGTAGCGCCGGCACGTCGGCGTGCAGCGAGGCGCCGCCCCACCCCGCCGCGGCCGCCACCAGCGCGACCGCCGCGAGCAGGCCCAGGCCGCGCCACGGCACGCGTCCGCCCACGGACCGTCGCGCCAGGCGCCACGCGCCCCACAGCAGCAGCGCCGCCGCGCCCAGCGCCCACCACAGCGGCTGCGTGTCGCCCTGCAGCGACAGGCTGGGAAAGAACAGCCCGCGCAGCGACAGGAACACGCCCGGCAGCGGTTGCAGCGCCTGCCGCGCCGGCGGCAGGTTGATCGTCACCAGGCTGTACCAGAACAGCAGTTGCACCACCAGCGGCGTGTTGCGCACGGCTTCCAGGTAGACCGTGGCCACGCCCGTCACCAGCGGATGGCGGCTGCGGCGCGCCAGCGCCAGGCCGAAGCCCAGCAGCGTCGAGGCCGCGATCACCAGCGCCGAGATGTACAGCGTGTTGGCCAGCCCCACCAGGAAGGCGCGGCCGTAGCTGTCGGTCGGCTGGTACGCCAGCAGGCTTTCGGCGATGGGAAAACGGGCCGCCTCGCCAAGGTAGTCGAACCCCATGGCGATGCCGCGCTGGGTCAGGTTGGCGTGGGCGTTCCAGGCCAGCCAGCCCACGCCGCCGACGAAGGCGCCGGCGATCAGCAGCTGCGCCAGGACGGACCGGGCGCGGCCGTCGAACCAGAGTCGCTTGAACATGATGAGACTCGGCCGCCGATCAGTTGAAGACGTACGGGTACATCAGGCCGCCGTCGCGATACAGGCGGTTCATGCCGCGCTCGAGCTTCATCGGGCTGTTCTTGCCGACGTTGCGCTCGAAGATCTCGCCGTAGTTGCCCAGCTGCTTGACGATGTTGTAGGCCCAGCGCTCATCCAGCCCCAGCGCCTTGCCGTTGCCGGGCTCCTTGCCCAGGAAGCGGGCGATGCGCGGATCGTCGGACTTGAGCATGTCGTCGACGTTGGCCTGGGTGATGCCCATGTCCTCGGCGGCGATCGGCACCTGGATGACCCATTTGACGATGTCGAACCAGCGGTCGTCGCCATGGCGCACCGACGGCGTCAGCGCCTCGCTGTGGCCGCTGGCCGGGAAGATCACGTAGTCGTCCGGGTTCTGCGCCTGGGTCGCGCGCACCGCCGCCAGCGCCGAGGCGTCGGTGATCAGGCCGTCGCAGCGCCCGGAGAAGAACGCCTGGCGCGAGGCCGCGACGTTGTCGAACAGCACGGTCTTCAGGCCCAGCTTGAACTTGCGCGACAGGTCGGCCACCGTGACCTCGTTGGTCGAGCCGGTCTGCACGCAGATGGTGGCGCCGTTCATGTCCTTGGTCTGGGTGATGCCCAGGTCCTTGCGCACCATGAAGGCGTCGTACTCGTAGTAATTCGGGTAGGTGAAGTTGATGCCGTTGGCATCGCGCCGCAGGGTCCACGAGGTGGTGCGCGGCAGGACGTCGATCTGGCCGGTCTGCAAGGCGGTCAGGCGTTGCTGGCCCGTCAGCGGCACGAAGCGCGTCTTGCTGGCGTCGCCCAGCACCGCGATCGCGATGGCGCGGCAGGTGTCGACGTCCAGGCCCTTCCAGTTGCCGTCCTTGTCGGGCGCCGAGAAGCCGGTGGTGCCATGGCCGGAACCGCAGATGACGTAGCCGCGGGCGCGGATCTGGTCCACCGTGGGACTGTTGGTCTGCGTGACCGCGGCCGCCACCGGCGAGGCGCCGGTCGCGGGCGCCGTGGGTTGCGCCGCGGGTTGGGCGGCGGCCTGGGCCTGTGCCGGGAGCGGCACGGCGGCCGGGGCGCAGGCCGCGATGGCCAGGGCGAGACAACGGTAAGTCTGCTTGAAGCTGAACATGGCAATTCCCCTTGCGATGTGGTGAGCGCCTCGAGGCGCTTCGAGCCGGTCGGCCATGCGTGGCCGGCCGGTGTTGAACAGGTGCGCCGGAAGGCTCCGGCCGCGCGGGCGAGCGACGGCGCCCGCCGCGCGTTCAGCGTTGCGCCTGGTAGGCCGCCAGCGCGCCGCGCAGGTCGTCCTTGAGCGTGTCGACCTCCTCCAGGCCGATCGACAGGCGCACGATGGGCCGGTCGGTCGCCGGGAAGGCGCGGCCGGCCTGCAGCCCCGCCGGGTAATAGGCGGCCAGGCTGTGCACCCCGCCCCAGCTGGCGCCGATGGCGAAGTGCCGCAGTGAGTCGAAGAAACCGTTGAAGGCCGCCTCGGGCGCCGGCGCCAGCACCATCGAGAACAGGCAGCCGTTGGTGCGGAAGTCGCGCTGCCACAGGCCATGGCCCGGGTCGGAGGGCAGCGGCGGATACAACAGGCGCTCGACCTGCGGCTGGCTTTGCAGCCACTCGGCCACGCGCAGCGTCGCGTCGCTCTGCGCGCGCAGCCGCAGCGCCAGCGTCTCCAGGCCGCGCAGCACCAGGAAGCAGTCGTCCGGGCTGACCTGCTGGCCGAGGATGCTCTGGGTCTCGCGCAGCACGGCGTAGTGGTCGGCGTCGTTCATGCTGATGCTGCCCATCAGCACGTCGGAATGGCCGCCGAAGAACTTGGTGGCGGCCTCGACGCTGAAGTCGACGCCGTGCGCCAACGGCTGGAAGCCCAGCGGGCTGGCCCAGGTGTTGTCCATCATGGTCAGCACGCCGTGGCGCCGCGCGGCGGCGGCGATGGCGGGCACGTCGGCCATTTCCATGGTGACGGTGCCGGGCGCCTCGATGCAGATCATGCGGGTGGCCGGGCGGATCAGCGCCTCGATGCCGGCGCCGATCGACGGGTCGTACAGTTCCACGTCCACCCCCATGTGCGCCAGCCACTTCTCGCCGAAGGTCTTGAGCGCGCCATAGCAGGCGGCCGACAGCAGCAGGTGGTCGCCGCCGCGCACGAAGCCCATCACCACCGTCATCAGTGCCGCCGCGCCGGACGGCGTGATGACGCAGTGGCGGCCGCCTTCGAGCGCGGCGATGCGATCTTCCAGCAGGCGCGCCGTGGGCGTGCCGGTGACGCCGTAGCTGAAGCCGTCGGGCTGGCGGTGCTTGCGGTTGACGAAGGCGTCGAGCGAGTCGAACACCACGGTCGAGGCGCGCTGCACGGCGGGCGACAGGCTGGCGAAATCTCTATTAGTCTGATTGATAGCTTTCATCTAATCTATTTGCTGGGCTTAGGAGTGATCGGGAACAGCGCCAGTGTCTGCCTTTCCTACCATTGCCTCAACAATCGAAGAAACTTAGTCAATAAGCGGGACTTATAGATGGACATGCGCGAGATCCAGGTCTTCCGGGCCGTGATGCAGGCCGGCACCACCAGCAAGGCCGCCACCCTGCTGGGCATTTCGCAGCCGGCGGTGAGCCAGGCCATCCGCAAGCTGGAAACCTCGTCGGAATTGCGGCTGTTCGAGCGCGTGCGCGGCCGGCTGGTGCCGACCCAGGAGGCCGGCGCGCTGATGGAGGAAGTGGATCGCTGTTTCGCCGGCTTCGAGCTGATCGAGCACCGCATCCGCAGCCTCAAATCGTTCGGCGTCGGGCGCCTGGCGGTGGGGTCGCTGCCGGCGCTGGGCACCGGCTTCATGCCGCGCGCGATCGCCGCGTTCGGCCTGCAGGACCGCCGCATCCAGATGTCGTTCCAGATCATGAGTTCGCGCGAGGTGCTGCAACAGGTCACGGCCGGGCAACTCGATTTCGGCCTGATGGCCGACGAACTGTCGGTGGCCGGCCTGGAGCATTCGGAATTCCTGCGGGTGCCGGGCGTGATCGCCATGCACAGCCGCCATCCGCTGGCGGCGCGGCCGCGCATCACGCTGCGCGACCTGACCGAGCATCCCTTCATCGCGCTCAATCCCGAGGACGCCAGCCGCCGGCGCCTGGAAACGGCGCTGCACGACCAGGGCCTGGCGCTGCGGCCGGTGCTGGAGACGCCCTATTCCAATTCCGTCTGCGAGTTCGCGCTGCACGGCGTCGGCATCGGCCTGGTGCATCCGGTCATGGCGCTGGACTACCTGGCGCGCGGCCTGACCATCAAGCCGCTGGAACTGGACATCGGCTTTGCCTGCCTGCTGGTGTTCCGGCCCGGCACACCGCTTTCAGAGAACGCGCGGGCGTTGCTGAAAGCGATGCGCATCGAGCTGGACCGGGATCTCAAGCGGATCCGGACGGCGCTCAGTACTTGAAGCTCAGGCGCGCCCAGAAGGTGCGCCCGGGTTCGTTGAAGGCCGTGTTGGCGGCAAAGCCGAAACCGGCGTCGCCCGCCAGGTTCAGGTGCTCGGCATAGGTCTTGTCGAACAGGTTGTCCACGCCCAGCGACAGCTGCACCTGCTTGCTGAACGCGTAGCCGCCGTTGAGCGAAAACACGCCGAAGCCGGCGCTCGGGCCGAAGTCCTTGCTGACGACGTTGCCCTGCTCGAGGGCGTAGCGGCGCTGCGCGGCCACCACGCGCCACAGGGCGCCCGCCGACCAGGTGCCATCGTCGTAGGCGGCGCTGAGCCGGGCTTCGAGCGGCGGCATCTGCGGCATGGGGCGGCCGTCGCTGCGGTTCTGGCCCCACGCATACGCCAAGGTGCCGCCCAGTTTCCAGCGCGGCGCGACCTGGTACGACACGCCCAGCTCGCCGCCGGCAATGCGCGCGTCGACATTGCGCGCCTGGGCGGTCGCGCCCATGCCTCCCATACCGCCCTTGCCATAGTCGAACAGGATGAAGTCGTCGACGTAGCCCGCATAGCCCGACACCCAGGCGTCGAGCGTATCGGTCTTGTATTGCGCGCCCAGGTCCAGTTGCGTGGTCTTTTCCGGTTTGACGCCGCGGAACGCGTTGACCGAACCGTCCGGCCCCTTGGTCGGCGAAAACAGCTCCCAGTAGTCGGGGAAGCGCTCCGCGTGGCCCAGGCCGATGTAGACGGTGGCCGGCAGCGCGGCCAGATCGCGTTCATAGCGCAGGAAGCCGCTGGGCAGCGTGTCGTTGCGGCGCTCGCCGGCCGTGGGGTTGGGCCTGAGCATCATCCTGGAGCCGGTCTCGCGGCGGAAGTCCTTGGCCGAGGCCCAGTCCACGCGCGCGCCGCCGATGACGCGGCTGTCGTCGGCGGCATGCCAGGTCAGTTCACCGAATACCCCGGTGTTGGCGAAGCTCGCGTCCTTGATCCAGCTGTTGGCGCGGTACGAAACCTTGGCGTTGCCCTTGCGCGAGCGATGGCGGCTTTGCTGGAAGTCCAGGCCCGTCACCAGGCTCAGGTCGGGCGCCAGGTTCCAGGTGCCGGCAATGCGGCCGCCCCAGGTGGCGCGGTCCACGTTGGAGGCCATCGCCATCGGCATCATGCCGTGCGGGTCCGGCTTGCGCAGGGTGTAGTTGTCCATCACGTGGTCGGCGTAGTTGTAGTAGAGCTGCGCCTCCAGCTTGTCCAGCATGCCGCCCAGGTTGCGCTTCTCGGCGCGCAGCCCGAAGCTCTCGCGCTTGAACTGCGAGCCGTCCATGCCGCGGCCGGCATAGCGCGCCTGGCCGTCGCCGGTGCCCGCCGTCAATTCATAGACCGTATCGGCGTCGGGCGTGAAGCCCAGCGCCACGTCCGCATTCCATTTGTCCCAGCGCGACGGCACGGTGTTGCCGTCGCCATCCTTGTAGTCCTGCGAATGCGAGTGATTGGCCGTGAAGCGGGTGTAGACCTTGTCGTTGCCCACCGTCAGGTCGGCGGCCTGGTCGTTGCGGCCGTTTGATCCGCCCTGCAGGCTGCCATCGAAGCGCGCGCCGGCTTCGGTGAAGCGTGGCGTGTCGCGGTCGAACTTGATGGTGCCGGCCGAGGCGCCCGGCCCCCACAGCACCGTCTGCGGACCCTTGATGACGGTGAGCTTGTCGAAGTTCTCGGGCGAAATGTACGAACTGGGCGCATCCATGCGCGCCGGGCAGGCGCCCGGCATCGAGGTGCCATCGGTCAGGATGTTCAGGCGCGAACCGAACATGCCGCGCAGCACCGGATCGCCGTTGGTCCCGCCGTTGCGCACGGCCGAGAAGCCCGGGATGGTCTTGAGATAGTCGGTGCCGTCGCTGGCCGGCAGCGGCTGGCGCGGGATCTTTGGATCGGTGGTGACGGTCAGCGGGGCGCTTGGCGCCACGCCGGTGATGACCACCGGGTCGGTCATCGTGATGCCGTCGCTGTCGACGGTGTTCGACCAGGCGGGCAATGCCGCCGCCAACGCGGTGGCCAGGCAGCTGGCCCGCAGGATTTCCTTTTTCTTGCGCATGGGATTCTCTGGATCTGAACAGGCTGGACGCGCGCGACCACGCGGGCCGCATCGGTGCGCGCCAGCAAAAAATGGAAAGGACGGGGTTCAGGCCAACAGAGGGGGCGCGCGCGGCTGCCGTGGCAACCGCGCCTGCGCGCTGGAGAAATGGATATCGATGGTGGGCGCCGGCAGCGCCAGCGGCGTGCTGGGCAACAGCCAGGCCAGCAACGCCAGCCCGGGCAGCGCCGCGCCGCCCAGCATGGCGCACCCGGCGAAACAGCAATGCGGCAATGCGCCGCTATGCTGCTGCACGTCCTGCGCGAGGCCGCCGCCAGCGTCCAGCGTGACCACACGCGGTCCGCTGGCGGTGCAGATGATGGTGGTGGCGCCGGGCGCGGTGCTGGGCCCGGCCAATGCGGCGGAAGCGATCAGCGCCTGGAAGACGAACAGGAACACCGCGACCAGCGCGGTGCAGCGTCTTCGGGCAACGGCGCCTGTGTGCATTCGCATCCTCTTGAAGTCGCGGATGGTAGCACGCAGGGCGCCGTGAAAAAGGCCCCGCGGGCAGCTGTAGGACGCACGGAAAGGCCAATCGCGCGGCGATCAGCCCCTTGCCTTGACGTGGATCAAGCCGGCCGGCCCTGCCCCGCCGGCGGACGCAGGCGCCTGCGCGTCGGATCGGGCCGCGGCACCGCGGCGATCAGCTTGCGGGTGTAGTCGTGCGCCGGCGCCTCGAAGATGCGGTCGCACTCGCCCTCTTCCACCAGCCCGCCCGCGGCCATGATGGCCACGCGGTCGGCGAAGTGCCGCACCACGCCCAGGTCGTGCGAGATGAACAGGTAGGTCAGTCCATGCTCGGCCTGCAGGTCGGCCAGCAGGTCCAGCACCTGCGCCTTGACCGACACGTCCAGCGCCGACACCGCCTCGTCGGCGATGATGAAGCGCGGTTCCAGCGCCAGCGCCCGGGCGATCGCGATGCGCTGGCGCTGGCCGCCCGAGAACTGGTGCGGAAAACGCTGCGCGTGTTCGGGCCGCAGCCCCACCCGTTGCAGCAGCGCGAGCATGCGCGCGCGGCGTTCGTCGGGCGTGTGCAGCCGATGGATCACCATGCCGTCCATGATGGCGTCCCCTGCCGTGCGGCGCGGATTCAGGCTGGAGTACGGGTCCTGGAAGATGGTCTGCACCTGGCGCCGGAAGGCGCGCAGCGCGGGACCGGCCAGTTGGCCGACGTCATGGCCGGCCAGATGGATGCGGCCCGCGCTGGGCCGCAGCAGGCCGGCGATGCAGCGGCCCAGCGTGCTCTTGCCCGAGCCGGACTCGCCCACCAGGGCCAGCGTGGTGCCGGCGGCCATCGCCAGGCTGACGCCCTTGACCGCGTGCACCACGCGGGTCGGCCGGCCCAGCAGGCCGCGGGCGGCGACATAGTCTTTGGTGACGCCTTCGGCGCGCAGGATGAAATCGGTCATGGCGTGGCTCCCCGGACGGCGGCCCGCGCCGGTGGCGCCAGGCGGCGGGCGCGGTCGCGCGGCGCGTCCACGTCCGGCACGGCGGCCAGCAGCGCCTGGGTGTAGGGATGCGCCGGGCGCGCGAAGATCTGCTGCACCATGCCCTCCTCCACCACTTCGCCCGCCCGCAACACCACCACCCGATCGGCGATCTCGGCCACCACGCCCAGGTCATGGGTGATGAACAGCACGGCGGCGCCGGTTTCGGCCTGGATCGAGAACAGCAGTTCCAGCACCTGGGCCTGCACCGTCACGTCCAGCGCGGTGGTCGGCTCGTCGGCGATGATGAGCTTGGGCGACAGCGCGCAGGCGATCGCGATCATGACCCGCTGCCGCATTCCGCCCGAAAGCTCATGCGGATAGGCCTTGGCGCGTTGCGCCGGCTCGCGGATGCCGACCCGCTCCAGCAGCGCCACGGCGCGCTCCCAGGCCGCCTTGCGGCCCGCCTGGCCGTGCAGGCGGATGACCTCGGCGATCTGGCTGCCCACGGTTCGGCCGGGATTGAGCGCGGTCATCGGTTCCTGGAACACCATCGCCATCTCCTTGCCGCGCAGGGCATCCCGCTCGCTCTCGGTCGCGCGCAGCAGGTCGCGGCCGTCAAAGCGCAGCGAATCGGCCGCCACCCGCCCCGGCGGGTCCACCAGGCCCATCAGGGAAAAGCCCGTGACGGATTTGCCGGAGCCGGATTCGCCCACCAGGCACACCACCTCGCCGCGCCGCAGCGTCAGGTCCACGCCCTTGACCGCGGCGAACGGCCCTTGCGGGGTGTCGAAATCGATGGTCAGGTTCCTGACCGCCAGCAGCACGTCGGCGTCGTGGCTCATCGTTGCAACTCCGGATTGAGCGCGTCCTGCAGCCAGTCGCCCAGCACGTTGACGGCCAGCACGGTGAAGAACAGCGCCAGCGCCGGCACCAGCACCGGCCACGGATTGGTGAACAGGTAATCCTTGAGCGATCCCACCATCTGCCCCCAGGAAGGCACCGGCGGCCGCACGCCCAGGCCGAGAAAGCTCAGGCCGGCCTCCAGCAGCATGGCGAACGAGAACGTGAACGAAGCCTGCACCGCGATGATCGAGCGCATATTGGGCAGCACCTCGTGCCAGATGATCCAGCCGCTGCCCGCGCCCAGCGAACTGGCCGCCAGCACGTGTTCACGCGCCCGGATGCCGCGCGCCACGCCCCAGGCAACGCGGGCGAACTGGGGTGCGTACAGGATGCCGATGGTGCCCACCAGCGTCGGCAGATTGCCGCCGATGAAGGCCAGCACCACCAGCGCCACGAAGATCTCCGGCAGCGACACGAAGACGTCGACCACGCGGATCGCGGCGGCCTCGGCGCGCCGGCCCAGGAAGGCCACGCCGACGCCGAGCGCTACGCCCAGCACGCCCGCCAGGATCACCGCCGCCGCGGCCACCGACAGCGACACCCGGGCGCCGTGGACCGCCCGCGCCAGCAGGTCGCGGCCCAGTTCGTCGGTGCCCAGCCAGTGCCGCCAGGACGGCGAGGACAGCAGGTTGGCGGCGTCGATGCGGTACGGATCGGCCAGGCCCAGCGCCGGGCCCAGGATGGCGGCCAGCACCACCACGGCCAGGAAGCCGAGCGCCAGCCGGACCGCCACGCCGGTCTTGGGGATACGAAGCGATGCGATCATGCGGAAGGCCTGCGGATACGGGGGTCGACGAAGCCCTGCGCCAGGTCGATGACCAGGCTGATCAGGATGAACAAGGCGAAGATGGCCAGGAGCGAACCCTGGATCACGGGGTAGTCGCGCGAGAATGCCGCGCTCACCAGCAGCGAACTCAGGCCCGGCCAATCGAACAGCGCCTCGATGATGACGGTGCCGCCCAGCAGGTTGCCGGCGCGCACGCCGACGATGGCGATGACCGGCACCAGCGCGTTCGGCAGCGCGTGCCGCAGGATCGCCCGGCCGCGCGGCATGCCCTTGGCGCGGGCCAGCTTGACGTAGTCGCGGCCCATCACGTCCGCCAGGCTGGCGCGCGTCATGCGCGCCACCACGCCCATGAAGTTCAGGCCGATGGTGAGCGACGGCAGGATCAGCGCCAGGCAGTGCTGCAGCGGGTCGTCCGAGAACGGCACGAAGCCCGACGACGGCAGCCAGCCCAGCGCCAGGCTGAACAGCAGCACCAGCAGGATGCCCAGCACGAACACCGGCGCCGAGAATCCCGCCACCGCGATCACCGCGGCCAGGGCGCCCGCCAGCCGGCCGCGCGAGCGCGCCGCGACCACGCCCAGCGGCACGCCGAGCAGCACGGCGATCAACAGCCCGGCGCCGATCAGCTCCAGGCTGCGCGGAATGCGCCGCGCCAGTTCGTCGGCCACCGGTTCGCCGGTGCGCAGCGAAACCCCCAGGTCGCCGCGCGCCAGCGCGCCGGCCCAGTGCGTGAACTGCGTGCCCAGCGGCAGGTCCAGGCCGAGTTGCGCCCGCACCCGCGCCACGGCCACCGGATCGCTGCCGGCCTGGTCGCCCAGCATGATGGCGACCGGATCGCCGGGCAGCAGGTGGATGGCGATGAACACCACGCCCGTGGCCAGCGCCAGCGTGATGGCGGCCGACCCCAGGCGCCTCAGCAGAAAGGGCAGCATGCCGGCGCGCTCACTTGAGCCACATGGTGGGCAGCGAGATGCCCGGGCTGCTTTCGCTCAGCGCCCCGCCCAGCTGGGTGTAGCCCTGCACCTTGCGCAGGTAGCCCTGGGCCTGCTCGCGCCAGCTCACGAAGACCCACGGGCTGGTCTCCAGGATGCGCTTTTCCGCCTGCTGGTAGATCGGCTGGCGCGCCTTGGGATCGGTCAGCGCGCGGCCCTGGGCCAGCAGCTTTTCCAGCTCGGGATCGCGGTAGCCTATCGGCTTGGCCCAGTAGCTGGAGTCGCCGCCCAGGTAATAGGCGTAGGCGTCCGGGTCGGGCAGCTTGACCGACACGCCGTAGATCATCGACTCGTAGTCGCCGCGGTTCTTGCGCTCGACCAGCGTGGCCCATTCGACGGGTTCCAGCTTCAGGTTGATGCCGACTTCCTTCAGGTTGGCCTGCACCACCTGTGCCATCGTGGTGTAGATGCCCAGGCCCTGGAACACCACCATGGACGCGTCCACGCCGTTGCCGTAGCCGGCCTCGGCCAGCAGGGCGCGGGCCTTGGCGGTGTCGCGCTTGTAGGTGCCGTCCAGCGACTTGTCGTAGTACGGCGAATCCTCGGGCGTGGGCGCGCCGTAGATCGGCTTGCCGTAGCCGAAGAAGGCGGCCTTGGACACGGCCTCGCGGTCGATGGCGTAGGACACCGCGCGGCGCACGCGGGCGTCGTCGAACGGCTTCTTGCCGGTGTTGAACCAGACGCTCATGAAAGCGCCGCCGGCGGTGTCGATTCGGGTGCCGGCATTGCGGCGCAGCACGTCGATGTCCTTCCACGGCACGAAGTCGATCATGTCCAGCGACTGGCTGCGCAAGGCGTTGACGCGCGCGTCGTCGCTCTTGATCATGCGGAAGTCGACGCCGTCCAGGTACGGTTGGCCACTGACGAAGTAGCGCGGGTTGCGCGTCAGGCTGGCGCGCACGGCCGGTTCGTAGCTCTTTAGCTGGAACGGGCCGGTGCCGTTGGCCGACAGCTTCAGGTTGGCGCCGCCCTCGACCCACTTGCGCGAGACGATGGCGGCCTCGGGCAAGGCCAGCACGCTCAGCATGGTGGCGTCGGCCGAGGGCTTTTCCACCTTGACGGTGGCCGCATCGACCACGGTGACGACGGCGCCCTGCAGGTTCGAGCGCAGCGTGGCTCCGGTGGCCGGGTCCAGGATGCGGTCGAGCGAGAATTTGACGTCGTCGGCGGTCACCGGCGAGCCGTCCTGGAAGGCCACGTCGGGCCGCAGGTGGAACACGATGGTGCGGGCGTCGGGCTGTTCCCAGCTTTGCGCCAGCCGCGGCACGATCGCGCCGCTCTTGTCATAGCCCGCCAGCGGGCTGTAGAGCGCCTCGATCAGCACCTTCCAGGCGCTGCCGCCATAGACGTGCGGATCGAGCGACACGATCTCGGACACCGTGCCATAGCGCAGCGTGCCGCCCTGCTTGGGCGTCTCGGCGGCCTGCGCGGCCGCTGCGCCAGCCGCCAGGGCGCAGGCGCTCAACAGGTGCGCCAGGCGGCGCCAGGTATGCATCATCGTCATGTTTTACCCCTTGTACACAATGCCGGTCCGTGCCGGGCGCGCCGTCAGGACGGCAGCGCCTCGACCAGCCGGTCGATTTCACTGGAATCGTTGTAGTAGCTCGGCGAAATGCGCAAGTTGCCGCCGCGCACCGCCAGGTCGACGCCGGCGTCGCGCAGGCGCTGCGCCAGTTCCTGCGCGTCATGGCCCGGATGCTTGAACGACAGGTTGCCCGACGCCTCGCCCGGCGCCCGCGAACTGACGATCTGGTAGCCCTTGCGCTGCAGGGCGGCGCCGGCATGGTCGGTCAGCTCCAGGATGTGGGTTTCGATGCGGGCCGGCGTCAACGCCAATTGCACCCGCACCGCCGCGTCCAGCCCCCAGATGCCGGTGAAGTTGGCCAGCGCCTCTTCGAAGCGACCGGCATTGGGCCGGTACTCCAGCAGGTAATGCATGTGGTCTTCGGTGCTGTCGACGCTGTGATAGCCCACGCTGGGCGGGTCCAGCAGCCCCAGCACGCTCTTGCGGCAATAGAAATAGCCGGTGCCGATCGGCGCCAGCATCCACTTGTGGCCGCCCACAGACAGGAAGTGGATGCCCAGCCGCTCCACGTCCAGCTCCAGCGCGCCGGCCCACTGGATCGCGTCCAGGTTCAGGTACACGCCGCGTTCGTGGCACAGGTTGGAGGTGGCTTCCAGGTCCTGGCGAAAGCCATTGGAGAACTGCACCGCGCTCAGCGACACCAGGCGGGTGCGGTCGTCCATCAGCTTGCGGATATCGTCCACCAGGATGCGGCCGTTGCGGTTCTTCACCCAGCGGATGGTAACCCCGCGCGCGGCCAGCTTCATCCAGCAATACACGTTGGACGGGTATTCGATGTCGGCCAGGATCAGGTTGTCGCCATCGCGCCAGGGAAAGCCGTTGGCCACGTGCACCAGGCCTTCGGTGGTGTTCTTGACGTAGGCGATCTCGTCGCGGTGCGCGCCGATCAGACGGCCGATGCGGGCCTTGATGGTCTCCTCGGCGTAGCGGCACCACTCGGGATAGGCGTTGCGGCCGTTGTCGCGCACGTCCTCCATGAAGCGGTTCACGGCCGCCACCACCGGCAGGCTCAGCGCGCCGATCGACGCGTTGTTCAGGTAGGCCCGCCGTTGCTTGATCGGGAACGCGTCGCCGACATTGCTCCAGTCGAGCTGCTCGATGCCATTGCGGTCATCGGGAAAAAGTGCCGCGGGTCCGCCCACGGAAACCGGTCTGTCCAGGATATTCACGCCGCGCCTCTTTCGTTGAAGGTGGGATGATCCTAAGATTGCGTGAATTCATGCGTCAATTTCGTTTGGAGTATTGATTCATGCGCTTTTGTAATGTGTTGCCGCCGCCAGGCCGCCCTGCCCTGGGGCAGGCGCCGGTCCGTGCCCACCCGCCTCGCGCCGCCTGTCGGGGTTTGTCCCTATGCGCCTGAACCGCCTGCAGGCGCTGCGCGCCGTGCTCGAGACCGGCAGCGTCACCGAAGCCTCGCACCGCATCCACCGCACGCAGCCGCAGATCAGCCGCCTGATCTCGGCGCTCGAGGATGAAGTCGGCTTTCCGCTGTTCCTGCGCCAGGGGCGCGGCCTGATCCCGACCCAGGAATGCCTGCGCTTCTATGAAGGCACGCGCCACATCCTGGCCGGTTTCGAAGAAGTCTCGCGCATCGCCGACTCGATCCGCACCCAGCAGGACGCCTGGCTGCGCATCCTGACCCAGCCCTACTTCGCCTACAGCGTCACGCCGCGCGCCATCGCCGATTTCGCGCGCAGCCATCCCAAGGTCAGGGTGTCGCTGGAAGTGCGCTCACGCGTGGACGTCGGCCTGTGGATGTCGGGGCAGCAGTTCGACCTGGGCGTGGCCGCGCTGCCGATCGACTTTCCCGGCATCCGTTCGCGCACCTTTGCCCAGGTGCGCCTGGTGATCGCCATGCCGGAAGGCCACCGGCTGGCGGCCCGGCGCGTCGTCACGGTCGACGACATCGAGGACGAACCCTTCATCGCCCTGCGTCCCTTCACCCTGCTGCGCCAGCACATCGACGACCTGATGGAAAAACGCGGCCTGCGCCTGCGGCTGGTGATGGAAACCTCGTCGGGCCAGTCCGCCTGCCAACTGGCGGCGCTGGGCATGGGCATCGCGCTGGCCGATCCGATCCTGGCGGCCAACGTGCCCGGCATCGTGCTGCGCGACTTCGAGCCACGCCTGACCATGCCGTATGGCTTCCTGCTGCCCAGTTCCTATGCGCCATCGGAACAGGCGCGCGAGTTCGCGCGCGTGCTGACGCGGCTGGTGCGCGAGATGGCGCCGGACCGGGTCGACCTGGTCGATCCGGGCGCGGGCGAGGCGGACGGGTTGATGGCCTTTCCCTAGCGCGCTGTCGCGCGGACCGCGCTATCGTCCTGTTTTTGGAACGCTGATGGCAATTTTGACCTACTAGCGCCGCCATCGTCCGCAAATTATCGTGATGACTCTGCTTACCCACCCCCAAAGGAGTCCCGTCATGAGCCAACCCGCGAACTTCAATGGCGCCCGTCCGGTCATCGTTCCGGACCAGGCCGCGATGCTGCTGATCGACCATCAGAGCGGCCTGTTCCAGACCATCGGCGACCTGCCCTTCACCACCGTGCGCGCCCACGCCTCGGCGCTGGCCAGGATGGCCACGCTGACCAAGATGCCGGTGATCACCACCGCCTCGGTGCCGCAAGGTCCCAATGGTCCGCTGATCCCCGAGATCCACCAGAACGCGCCGCATGCCAAGTACGTCGCGCGCCGTGGCGAGATCAACGCCTGGGACAATCCCGACTTCGTTGCCGCGGTCAAGGCCACGGGCCGCAAGCAGCTGATCATCGCCGGCACCATCACCAGCGTCTGCATGGCCTTTCCCAGCATTGCCGCGGTGGCCGACGGCTACCAGGTGTTCGCCGTGATCGACGCCTCGGGCACCTATTCGAAGATGGCGCAGGAAATCACGCTGGCGCGCGTGGTCCAGGCCGGCGTGGTGCCGATGGACACCGCCGCGGTGGCGTCGGAACTGCAACGCACCTGGCACCGCGACGACGCGGCGCAATGGGCGGAAATCTACGGCGGCATTTTCCCGTCGTACCAGTTGCTGGCCGAAAGCTACGCCAAGGCGCAGGACGTCGAACGCAACCAGGAAGCGCTGGACTCGCAACGCGCCTGATGCGCAACGGCGCGGGCCCGGGCGCCGTGCCCGCGCCCGTCGTCGGCCTGCCGCGCACAATATTCATGCGCGCTTAACACGTTCGTCATTCGGCGTTCCTAAGCTTCCCACTTTTTCTGAATGGGCAGCACACAGATGGCGCACGACACGCAAGACAGCAAGCACGGCATTGCCACGATTTCCAACAACCTGCCGACGGCGGCCGATCCGCGCCGGCGCAGCCTGCTGAAAGCCGGCTTTGGCGCCACGCTGCTGCCGGTGGGCGGCTCGCTGCTGCTTTCGGCCTGCTCCAGCGATGACGACGACGATGAGGACAGCCCGTCGACCGCCACGCCCGCGCCGCAACCGAAGAACATCTCCAGCTTCGCCGTGGCCGTGCTGCCGGACACGCAGTTCTACTCGCGCTACGCCACCGACGCCGAGAACCAGCAGTTCATGCGCAAGTACGGCAGCGAGCCGTACAAGGCCCAGACGCAGTGGGTCGCGGACCATGCCAGGTCGCTGGGCATCCCCTTCCTGATCCACCTGGGCGACGTGGTCGACCAGCAGGGCAAGCCGGACCAGTGGACCGTGGCCAGCTCGGCCATGAAGATCCTGGAAGACGCCAAGGTGCCGTATTCGATCCTGGCGGGCAATCATGATGTGATCCTGGATCGCGACTACGTGGACCCCAGCAGCCAGGCCAGCGCCACCGATGCGCAGCGCACGCTGGCCAACGAGCCCTACCTGAAGACCTTCGGCACCGACCGCGCCCGCAAGCAGGCCACCTTCGGCGGCCGCGATCCCAGCGGCTTTCATGAGTACCACGTGTTCGAGGCCGAGGGCCAGAAGTTCATGGTGTTGTCGCTGTCATGGCGCATTTCCGATGGCGCCCTGGCCTGGGCCAACCAGGTCATCCGCGCCAATCCGACGCTGCCGGTGATCCTCGTCAACCACCAACTGCTCAACATCGACAAGGACGGCGTCAGCCCGCTCGAAGTGCCGTACGGCCTGATGCTGTGGGACAAGCTGATCCGCGACAACGACCAGATCTTCATGACCCTGAACGGCCACTACCATGGCGCCGCGCGCCTGACCAAGATGAATGCCTTCGGCAACGCGGTCGAGGAAATGGTGGTGGACTACCAGATGGCCTACCAGGGTGGCAACGGCCTGATGCGGCTGTATGAATTCGACCTGAGCAACAACGAGATCCGGGTGCTGTCGTTCTCGCCCTGGGTGCCGCAGAAGCCCAAGGACACGCTCAACGCCTTCGACCAGGCGGTGCTGACGGGCGCCAATGAGCAATTCACCATCAAGATGGATTTCGCCAAGCGCTTTGGCGGCTTCAACAAGACGTTCCAGGCCGCCGCGCCGACGCACACCTCGCTGGTGGACCAGGCCCGCGCGCTGATCCTGGCCAACTACACCGACCCCGCCGCCAACGCGCAGAAGCCCGCGGTCGACAGCGACGACTACCCGCAGGTGCCGGGCACGCTGGCGCACTGGCGCTTCTTCGGCGGCGCCGATGGCCAGCCGGTGCCGGTGGGCCAGGTGATCCAGGACCGGGCCGGCCTCAATCCCATCAGCCGCGCCGCGCTCAACATCGACGGCGTGGCCGGCGCCCAGCTGGGCGACCTGGTGTGGTCCAGCGACCATCACTACCTGTCGGCGGCGCCTGGCTCGGTGCGCTTTCTCAACACCGACAAGAACACCGGCCGCATGAGCTATTTCAGCACCGCCACCTCGGCGGTGCTGAACGCCGAGACCGTGCCCAACGGCTACACGGTGGAAGCCTTCATCAAGATCGACCGCGATTGGACCTCGCAGAAAAATGCCTGGATGAACATCATGACGCGCGACGGCAAGCGCGGCGACCTGCCCGGCTACAGCGGCGGCGACCCGGAATCGCCGCCCCTGTTGTTCGCCATCTCCAGCCTGCGCGAAGTGCAATGGGAGGTGGTGCCCGAGCGCAGCGGCGCGCGCGAAGCCAAGGCCAACTGGTCCGGCGAGATCATCGCCGACAAATGGATGCACATGGCCATCGTCAACGACGGCGCCACGCACGAGACCATCCTGTACGTCGAAGGCGCCCCGGTGCTGCGCAACGTGGCCGACGCCCCGGGCCTGGCGACGCTGGCCGCCAACATGCCGTGGATCATCGGCGCCGGGTCGTGGGACGGCGCGCGCGCCGACGGCTTCTTCGGCAGCATCGGCGAAATCCGCATCGTCAACCAGGCGCTCAAGCCCGCGCAGTGGCTGACGGCGCGCCGCGGCGGCTGATCGGGCGGCCTGGTTATTTAGTCATGACGCACAACTAAACAACCAATCCTTCGTTGGGCGCCGCGCGGCGCTCCCGTAATGTTTGCCAGGCAAGCAGGGAATTCCCCTGCGCCTCGCGACATGAACTACGGAGAGCGCCAGCATGAACCAGCCTTTGCACCCGAGCCAAGCGTCACGATCCGCCGCCGTCAAGGCGACGCTGGACTACCCGGTGATCGACACCGACGTGCACGTCAACGACTACGCGCCGGTCCTGGAGGACTACGTCCAGCACTACGGCGGCGGCAAGCTGGTGGATGCCTTGCGCAAGGCCCTCGGTTCGCGCTTTGCCACCAGGAGCGGCGGCAAGGACTGGTACCAGCAGACCCCGGCCGAGCGCCAGGACAACCGCACCCTGCGCTCGCCCTGGTGGGCGCGGGTCACGCGCAACACGCTGGACCTGGCCACCTACACCCTGCCGGAGCTGCTCAACGAACGCCTGGCCGAGCAAGGCGCGGACTATTCCGTGCTGTTTCCCAACGACGTGCTGGCGCCGCTGGGCGCCGGCGATGAGTTCCGCCAGCCGCTGCACCGCGCCATCAACCACTTCCATGCCGACCAGTACCGCAAGTACAGCGACCGCCTGACGCCGGTGGCCGGCATTCCGCTGAACACGCCGCAGGAAGGCATCGAGGAACTGGAATTCGCGGTCAAGACGCTGGGGCTGAAGGTCATCAACATCGCCGGCGGCGTCAAGCGGCCGATCAAGGCGATCGCGCGCAAGTATCCCGCCGCCGACCATCCCGAGATCGCCCGGCACGCCAGCTACATCGACTTCTACGGCATCGACAGCGAGTACGACTACGACCCGTTCTGGGCCAAGGTGGTCGAGCTGGGCGTGCCGGTCACCACGCACTACGGCAGCCAGGGCTGGACCGGGCGCCATTCCATCAGCAACTACATGTTCAACCACATCGGCCACTTCGCCGATGGCTCGCAGGCCTTCGCCAAGGCGCTGTTCTTCGGCGGCGTCACGCGGCGCTTCCCGAACCTGCGCGTGGCGCTGCTGGAAGGCGGCGCCGACTGGGGCTCGCACGTCTACACGCACCTGGTGGACCGCTGGGAAAAGCGCAACCGCGCCGCGGTGCAGAACTACAACCCGGCCAACGCCGACGTGGCGCTGCTGCACGAACTGTTCCAGCGCTACGGCGCCGACTTCATCCGCGGCCGCGACATCGACCCGCAGCAGCTGCTGCGCGACAGCCTGGGCATCTCGGCCCTGCCGCACAGCCGCGACCCGCACCCGGACGAGCTGGACGACTTCGCCGCCGCCGGCATCGAATCGGTCGAGGACATCCGCAAGCGCTGGGTCGACAGCTTCTACTTCGGCTCGGAATCCGACGACCGCACCGTGGCGGCGGCCTTCAACGACAAGGTCAACCCGCTGGGCGTGAAGATCAACGCCATCTGGTCCTCGGATATCGGCCACTGGGACGTGCCCGACCTGACCGCGCCGCTGGCCGAAAGCTGGGACCTGGTCGAACAGGGCGTGATCAGCGCGCAGGACTTCAAGGCGCTGGTGTTCGGCAACCCCTACCGCTTCTATACCGAGGCCAATCCGGCCTTCTTCCAGGGCACCGCCATCGAGCGCAAGCTGGCCGCGCCAGCGCGCGCGGCCGCCTGACCCCGCCCGCCGTTGTCTGCCTGACCGCCGGACGGCGTGATGCCGGCCGGCTGCCCGATCCTTTCCTGAACGAGTCATTCCATGAAGTCATTGATGATCCTGAGTAAACGCATCGCCGCGCTGGGCCTGGCGGCCCTGGCGGCGTGGGGCGGCAGCGCCCGGGCAGCCGACGTCATCCGCGTCGGCGTGGCCACCGCCGGCGGCGGCGATCCGATCACCTGGGGCGGTTCGCCCGGCGGCGTGGTGCGCGTCAACCAATGGCTGGAACAGGCCTTCGCCGCGGACGGCGTCAAGGTCGAGTGGCTGTTCTTCAAGGGCGCCGGCCCGGCCGTCAACGAAGCGCTGTCCAACAAGCAGATCGACTTCGCCTACCAGGGCGACCTGCCGCAGGTGGTGGGCCGCGCGAACGGCCTGAAGACCAAGCTGCTGCTGGTCAGCGGCGCGCGCAACAACCTGTACCTGGTGGCGCCGCCGAATTCCCCGCTCAAGTCCATCGAGGACCTGAAGGACCGCAAGGTGTCGATCTTCCGCGGCACCAACGGCCACCTGGTGGCAATCAACGTGCTGGCCGCGCATGGCCTGGCCGAGCGCGACATCAAGGGCGTCAACCTGGATGCCGGCAGCGCCCAGGCGGCGCTGGTGTCCAACGGCGTGGACGCGGCCTTTGGCGGCTACGAATGGTTCAAGGTGCGCGACCAGGGCCTGGCCAAGGTCATCTACAGCACCCAGGGCCAGGACCCGGCCTACACCCGCCAGGCCTCGCTGCTGGTGCGCGAGGACTTCGAGCGCGAGAATCCCGCCCAGGTGCAGAAGGTGGTGGACGTGTTCGTGCGCGCCGCGCAGTGGTCGTCCGACGAGAAGAACCGCGACGCCCTCTTCAAGATCTGGGAAAAGAGCGGCGTGCCCTACGCCTCGTGGCAGGCCGAATTCGACAAGCAGGACCTGGCCGCGCGCAACTCGCCGCTGATCGACGACTTCATCATCGCCCGCTACAAGGCGGTGGTGGCCGACGCCGTCAAGCTCAAGCTGATCCGCCGCGAGGTCTCGCTGGACGGCTGGTTCGATCCGCGCTACCTGCAGAATGCGCTCAAGGCCCAGGGGCTGGAGCGCTACTGGACCGCGTTCGACGCCGCCGGCAAGCCGGTGTCCGGCCCGGCGCAGGCCGCGGCACGCTGACCGGAGCGCCGCCATGTCCTCGCTTTCCCCTATTGCCCTGCCGCGCCCGGCCCCGGCGCCAGCCTGGGCGCGCCAGGCGGCCTGGACCGCCGCGCCGTGGCTGCTGCCGCTGGCGCTGCTGACGCTGTGGCAGACCGGCGCCAGCCAGGGCTGGATCTCGCCGCAGGTGCTGCCGCCGCCCGCCTTCGTCTGGGACACCCTGCGCGACCTGGCGACCAGCGGCGACCTGTGGCTGAACACCCGCGCCAGCCTGCAACGGGTGCTGGTCGGCTTTGCCCTGGGCAGCCTGCTGGGGCTGCTGCTGGGCACGGCGATGGGCTTGTCTCGCCGGCTCGAGGCCTACGTGCTGCCGACCTTCAACGCGCTGGTGCAGATCCCGGTGCTGGCCTGGCTGCCGTTCGTGCTGCTGATCGTCGGCATCGGCGAACCGCTCAAGTACATCCTGATCGCCAAGGCGGCGCTGGTGCCGGTCACGCTCAATACCTTGCAGGGCTTTCGCCAGGCCAGCCCGGCGCTGCGCGAAGTGGCGCGGGTTTATGGCTATAGCCGGCGCCAGGAGGTGCTGGAGGTGGTCGTGCCGCTGGCGCTGCCGACGCTCTTCACCGGGCTGCGGCTGGGCTTCACCAAGGCCTGGCTGTCGCTGGTGGTGGTGGAGCTGGTGGCGTCCAGCGAAGGCCTGGGCTACCTGATCGTCTATGGCCGGCAGTTGTTCCAGCTGGACCTGGTGATGGCCGCGGTGATCGTGGTGGGCGCCATCGGCTATGCCATCGACCGGCTGCTGGACTGGGCCGAGACGCGCCTGATCCAGGGCCGCCCCACCCTCACCGCGCAGGCACGCCCATGAACGCCGCCACTTCCGCCTCCCGCGATGCCGCCGAGCTGGCGCTGTCGCAACCGCTGGCCGTGCGCGCCGGCGGCCGCTGGCGCGGCCTGGTGCTGCCGCTGGCCGCCATCGCGTTGTGGTGGTTGCTGGCGCGCATCGACCTGGTGAATTCGGCCCTGCTGGTGTCGCCCGAAAAAGTGCTGGCCACTGCCGCCGACCAGATCCTGGGCGGCAAGCTGTGGCGCGCGCTCGGCGCCAGCCTGGGCCGCGAGCTGACCGGCTTTGCCATCGGCACGGTCGCGGGCCTGCTGCTGGGCGTGCTGCTGGGCCTGTCGCCCGCCTTCAACCGGCTGGTCGGCCCCAGCTTCAACACCTTCAAGCAGATCTCGCTGTTCGCCTGGATCCCGCTGATCTCGGTGTGGTTCGGGCTGGGCGACACCGCCAAGGTGGTGTTCCTGTCGCTGGCGGCGCTGGTGCCGGTGGTGGTCAACACCTGCGACGGCGTGCGCAACACCCCGCCCAAGCTGCTGGAGGTGGCGCGGGTGTACGGCTACAACCGCTGGCAGACCTTCGCCCAGGTGGTGCTGCCGGCCGCCGCGCCCGCCATCTTCACCGGCGTCTACCTGGCGCTGATCTACTCCTGGCTGGCCACCATCGGCGCCGAATACCTGCTGGTGGCGGGCGTCGGCATCGGCAACCTGCTGATCGAGGGCAGCGAACATTTCCAGATGGACCTGGTGATCTTCGGCATGTTCGTGGTCGGGGTGATCGGCTGGCTCATGAACGCCCTGGCCCGCGTGGCCGAACGCCGGCTCGCGCGCTTGCGCGGGCAGGACCAATAACCGCAGGAAGACTCAGGCATGACTCAACATACTTCGCTGGACCTGTCGCTACAGGCGGTCGGCAAGCGCTATCCCAGCGCCCAGGCCGAAGGCGGCGTGCTGCAGGTGCTCACGGGCGTGGACCTGGACATCCCCGCCGGCCAGTTCGTTTCCATCGTCGGCGCCAGCGGCTGCGGCAAGTCCACCCTGCTGCGCCTGATCCTGGGGCTGGACGACACCTATGAGGGCGCCATCACCCTGGGCGGCGAACCGGTGCGCGGCACCGGCCCGGAACGCGGCATCGTGTTCCAGGACCACCGCCTGTTCCCCTGGCTGACGGTGGCGCAGAACATCGCCGTGGGGCTGCGCAACGCCGCCATCTCGACCAGCGAAAAGCGCGACCGCGTGGCCGAACACGTTGCCCTGGTGGGACTGGAGGGCTTCGAGCAGTCGTACCCGCACCAGATCTCCGGCGGCATGGCGCAGCGCGTGGCGATCGCCCGCGGCCTGGTCAACCGGCCGCGCGTGCTGCTGCTGGACGAACCCTTTGGCGCGCTCGACGCGCTGACCCGCGCCCGGCTGCAGACCGAGCTGCAGCGCATCTGGCAGAAAGAGCGCATCACCATGATCCTGGTGACGCACGACGTCGAGGAAGCGGTCTACCTGGGAGACCGGGTGGTCATCATGCAGCCGCGGCCGGGGCGCATCCGCCGCGTCGTCGACGTGCCGCTGCCGCAAGCCCGCAACCGCAGCGACCCGCGCTTCATCCGCCTGCGCGACGACGTGCTGTCCGACTTCCTGGAGCCGGACGGCGCGCCGGCCGACGACAGCCCGCCGCTGGGCGTCGACGCGGCCGCCGGCGTGCCCGCGCTGCCGTCGCTGGCCTCGCTGCGCATGGCCTGGTGAGATCCCCGTTCCGCTTCCCGGCAACGTTGCCGTCCACCCCATTGCTGGAGTCATCCCCATGACCCGTTCCCCGCGCCAGATCAAGCTTGGCGCCTTCCTGATGCAGACCGGCCATCACATCGCCGCCTGGCGCCATCCCGACGCCCAGGCCGACGCGCCGGTCAATTTCCGCCATTACGCCGAGCTGGCGCGTCGCGCCGAGGCCGCCAAGTTCGACGCCATCTTCCTGGCCGACTCGGTCGGCGTGCGCAACACCGACCTGGCGTCGCTGTCGCGCACCGCGCGCAGCGACCACTTCGAGCCGCTGACGCTGCTGTGGCGCTGGCCGCCGTGACCGAGAAAATCGGCCTGATCGCCACGGTTTCGACCACCTACAACGAGCCGTACCACGTGGCGCGCAAGTTCGCCTCGCTCGACCACATCAGCGGCGGCCGCTCGGGCTGGAACCTGGTCACTTCCAGCGGCCAGGGCGAGGCGCAGAACTTCAACCTGGACGAGCACGTCGAGCACGCCCGCCGCTATGCCCGCGCCGCCGAGTTCCACGACGTGGTGCTGGGCCTGTGGGACAGCTGGGAGGACGACGCCTTCCTGCGCGACAAGCACAGCGGCCAGTATTTCGACCCCGCCAAGCTGCATCCGCTGCGCCATCGCGGCGAGCATTTCTCGGTGCGCGGGCCGTTGAACGTGTCGCGTTCGCCGCAGGGCCGCCCGGTGGTGGTGCAGGCTGGCGCCTCGCCCGCCGGGCGCGACCTGGCGGCGCGCACCGCCGAGGTCATCTTCGTGGCGCACCAGACCTTCGACGAGGCCCGCGCCTTCTACCGCGACATCAAGGGCCGCGCCGTTGAATACGGCCGCGATCCCGACGACATCAAGATCATGCCCGGCATCTTCCCCGTGATCGGCCGCAGCCAGGCCGAAGCCGAGGACAAGTTCGCGCGCCTGCAGGACCTGATCCATCCGGTCGTCGGGGTGCAGTTGCTGTCCAACATGATCGGCGGCTTCGACCTGTCGGGGTATCCGGTAGACGGCCCCCTGCCCGACATTCCGGAGACCAACGGCGGCAAGAGCCGCCAGCAATTGCTGATCGACCTGGCGCGGCGCGACAACCTGACGATCCGCCAGCTCTACCTGCGCATCGCCGGGGCGCGCGGCCACCAGCAGGTGGTCGGCACGCCGCAAAGCGTGGCCGATCAGTTGCAGCAATGGTTCGAGGAAGACGGCGCGGACGGCTTCAACATCATGTCGCCGTGGCTGCCCGGCGGGCTGGACGACTTCATCGAGCTGGCGCTGCCGGAACTGCGCCGCCGCGGCCTGTTCCGCACCGAATACAGTGGCGCCACGCTGCGCCAGCATCTGGGCCTGGCGCGGCCGGCGCACCGCGCCGTGGCGGCGGCGTCCGCATCCCGCCGCGAGCGCGAGGCCGCCACGCTGTGAGACGACGGGCCGGCCATGCGGGACAGGGCCACGGCCGCGTCCATGGCCCGGCGTGCGGCAGCCAGCCCCGGGCCGATATCATTCCCGCTCATAGCAGATAGCCGGCCCGGGCTATTGATGAATGGGCGCGGCGGCCTCATCATTGCGCGGGGCCCCACCCGGGCGCCGCCGATTCCGCCACCGCCATGCCTCACCGACCGCTAGCCATCCTGCAAATGGGCCGACCGCCCGAAGACCTGCGCGCCATCCATGGCGAACAGGCCGACTGGATCACGGCGGCCCTGGCGGGCGTCGGCACGCCGCTGGCGGTCATCCATCCGGCCGCCGGCGAGGCCCTGCCCGATCCGGCCACGCTGCGCGGCGCGGTGCTGACGGGCTCGTGGGCCATGGTCACCGACCGCGAGCCCTGGAGCGAGCGCACCGCGCAATGGCTGCGCGATGCCATGGCGGCGCAGTTGCCGCTGCTGGGCATCTGCTACGGCCACCAGCTCATGGCTCACGCTTTCGGCGGCGAGGTCGATTACCACCCGCGTGGCCGCGAGATCGGGCTGCACGCCGTTGCGCGCCTGCCCGCCGCCGCGGCCGATCCGCTGCTGGCGGGGTTGCCCGAGCGCTTTCCCGCCCATCTCACGCACGAGCAGAGCGTGCTGCGGCCGCCAGCCGGCGCCACCGTGCTCGCCGGCACCGCCCACGATCCGCACCAGATCCTGCGCTACGGCCCGCGCGCGCTGTCGGTGCAGTTCCATCCGGAATTCACCGCCGGGCTGATGGACGCGTGCCTGGCGCGGCGCCAGGACTTCCTGGCGGCCGAAGGCCATGACGTGACCGCGCTGCGCGCCGCCCTGGCGCCCACGCCGCACGCGCTGGGCATCCTGCGCGCTTTCGCGGCGGCCTGCTGAGCCGTGGCGCGCAACGCAACCGGCTCGCGCCGCGCCCGCCGCGCATCCGACCAGGCGGGCCTCGCGCCATGATGTACCTGCTGTGGTCCCTGCCTGCGCTGGTGGTCATTGGCGCCATCGCCAGCGGCCGCCTCAACACCACCCTGGCCGCCGTGCTGGGGCTGCTGGCGGCCATTGCGGTGGCGCTGTTCGCGGCCCCCGGCGCCTTCGGCGCGGGCGCGCTGGGCCAGGCCCTGTCGCGCGGCCTCTGGATCGGCGGGGTCATCACGCCCTACATCCTGGGCGGCCTGCTGTTCTGGCAGATGGCGGCGCGGGACGCCACGCCCGCTGGCGCCGCATCCGGCGCCGACGCGGCCGGCGCGCCGGCCGATCCCCTGGCGCGCCGCCGCCTGCTGTTCTTTGCCTGTTTCCTGGTGGGGCCGTTCGCCGAATCGGCCACCGGCTTCGGCGTCGGCATGCTGGGCACCGTGCTGCTGATCCGTCCGCTCGGTTTCAAGCCGCGCGAACTGATGGTCTTCGCGCTGCTGAGCCAGACCCTGATTCCCTGGGGCGCGATGGGCAGCGGCACGCTGCTGGCCTCCGCCTATGCGCGCGTGCCGCCGGCCCAGCTGGCCCTGTACGGCATGGTGCCCGTGGCCCTGCTGATGGGCGTGTGGTTGGCGCTGTTCTGGACCACGGCGCGGCGCGCCGGCCTGCCGGCGACGATGGTCGAATGCGGGCGCGAGACGGCCTGGATGCTGGCCAGCCTGGCCCTGCTGACGGCCGCCACCGCGCTGCTGGGCCCCGAGACCGCCTTGCTGGCCGCCTATGGCCCCCTGATCGTGCTGCGCTTCGCGCTGGACCGGCGGCCCGGCCGCGCGCAATTGCGGGCCGCCGCCCGCGGCGCGCTGCCGTATATCGTGCTGATCGCCTGCCTGGTCGCCACGCGCCTGGTGCCGGCGCTGAACCAGGGCCTGGCCTCGCTGGCGCGTTTCAGTCCCTACGCCGACCTGCCCGCCTGGGCGCCGTTCCTGCATGCCGGCAGTTGGCTGATCGGCGGCGCGCTGCTGATGGCGGCCATGCGCCGCCGGCCGGGCCTGCTGGCCGCCAACGCGCGCCATGCCTGGCGCACCGGCAGGCATGCGGTGCTTTCGGTATTCCTGTTCGCGATGATGGCCGAAGTGCTGGCGGGCGCCGGCATTTCACAGGCCTACGCCGACGGCCTGTTCCGCGCCCTCGGCGACTGGACCCTGCTGATCACGCCGCTCATGGCCGGCGCGTTCGGCATCCTGGCCAACAGCGGCAACGCGCCCAACAGCCTCTTCATGCCATCGCAGCTGTCGCTGGCGCTGCACGCCGGCCTGAGCCTGCCCGCGGCGGCGGCGCTGCTGCACGTATCCGGCACGTCGATGGGGTTCTTCTCGCCGGTGCGCATGTCCATCGCCGCCGGCCTGGCACGCGGCCATGGCCAGGAGCGGCCCGTGTACGTGCAGCTGCTGCCGTTCGCGCTGGCCGCCTTCGCCCTGCTGCTGGCGCTGGCGCTGTTGCTGGTGCTGGCGGGATGACGGCGGCCAGCGCGAACGGCCTTCAAGACGCCTTCAAGACGCCTTTCACGACACCCTCTACGACGGCGACATCAACCCCAACCCGCCCACGATGACCAGCACCGCGGCGCCCAGCAGCATTTCCCAGATCGTATTGCGCCGGATGGCATGCAGGGCCAGGGCCGGCTCGGCCCGGATGCGCGCGATCCAGCGATAGCGATTGGCCAGCGCCAGCCCGGTCATCGCCAGCGCCAGCGCGATCTTGAGCAACAGCACGCGCACATAGTCCCACCCCGCGTCCGGCAATGCCGGCCCCAGGATCAACGCCGCATTGGCCACGCCGCTGAGCAGCAAGGCCGCCACGGCGACATGCCCCCAGGCGGAAAAGCGCAGCAGCGCGCGGGCGGCCTCGGCGCGATCCCGCGGACGTTGCCAGGCCGCCAGCCATGACAGGAACACCGGCAGCGATCCCAGCCAGAACGCGGCCGCCAACAGGTGCAGATAGTCGCTGGCCGTGTGCGCCAGGCCCCAGCCGCCTTCGTGCATCGCGGCGTGGCCGCTGAATGCCAGCGGCGCCAATGCCACGGCCGCCGGCCCCGCCAGCCAAGATGGCCGGCCCGGCCGCAGCCCCAGCGCCACGCCCAGCACGGCGGCCGCGCACAGGGCGCGCGCCACCCAGGCCTGGCCGTAGCCGGTCTGCAGGGTGACCGTGTCCAGCATCTCGCCGTCCAGCATCGCCCGCCAGTCGCCGGCGATGCTGGCGGCCTGCAACGGCAACAGGCACAGTGTGGCCACCAGTCCCGCCGCGCCGATGCGCAGCAGGGCCGGCCGCAGCGCGGTCTCGGCGGCCACCCCCAGGCGCGGCGAGCCGCCCAGCACCAGCATCGCGCTGGCGCCGAACAGCACCGCCGCCGCGCCGGCGCTGACGGCCCGGCACAGCGCGAACACGACCCACAAGGCGTCCATTTCAGGGCTTGACCGTGAACGTCCAGGCACCGTTGGTTTTGTGGCCGTCCTTGGACAAGGCCTGCCATTTCACGGTGTAGGCGCCCGCCGGCAAGGGTGTGGCCACGGGCAACACCAGCGTCTTGTCATCACCCGGCGCCGGCGCGGCCTTGGCCGCGACGGCCTGCTTGCCGGCCGTGTCCAGCACGGTCAGCGACGAAAAGGCGGGCTCCAACCCTTCGGAGAAAGTGGCCGTCACCGAAGACGGCGCGGCCACCTCGGCCTTGTCGGCCGGCGTGGCGCGTTGCAGGTGGGCGTGGGCCCAGGCCCATTGCGGGGCGAGCACGAGCGTGGCGGCGATGAATGCGGGTTTGAACATGATCGGACTCCAAAGTGACGGCGGCGCGCGGCCGCGCGAAAAGAATGGCGCGGGCGCCGAAAGCGGATCGGACGCGCGCGAAACGAACGGTTTGGGTATCGACGACCGGTGCGCGCCCGCGTCGCGCGCCACAGGAATGGGCGTGCGCGGGGACCGGCGCAAAGGATCAGGCCGCGCGCGGCGGCGCGCGCGATTGCTGCGGCAGCCAGGCCGTGGCGCCCCGCGGGCACGGCCCGGCTTGCGCGGCGCGCGGCAGGGCCGGCGGCTCCAGCGGCAGGCGCCAGGCCAGCCCCGCGAACGCGGGCGGGCCGGCGCCGGCAAGCATGGCGCAACTGGCGGCACAGCAGTGCGGCAAGGTGCCGCCGGCGGCGTGGTTGGAGACGTGGCCAGCGGCCTGGACCGGCGTGGCCGCTACGGCGTCCACGTCGTCCAGCGCCACCACCCGTGGGCCGCTGGCGGTGCAGAGGATGACAGACGAGGCCCCCTGCCCGGCTGCCGCCGGCAGGGCCGCGCCGAGCGCCGTGGCGGCCACCAGCGACTGGAAAACCAGCAGCCCCGCCGCCAGCCACACCAGCGCGCGGCGGGTGGCGGCAGACCTGCGCGTAAACGTAACCGGCGTGTGCATCCCCATGGTGCCGACGAGCTTACGACGGCCGCCGGACGCCCGCAACTTCAATCCGACACGCCACAACTGTTATGCTCCACGGTTTCAACATTTGAATTCGCAGCACACCATGGGTCTAGAACAGCTCGCCGCAATCCGAGAACTGCTGTTGAAGCAGGCTCCCGAAGAGGCGGCTTCCAAGAAGAAACCCGCCCGTCCGGCCGCCAACGAAGCGGGGTCGCGCAAGCCCTCCGCGCGTCCGTCCGGCGATGCGGCTGCCGCCCGGAAGAAACCCGCGCGCGCGCCGGCCGGCGACCGACGCGAAGCGCCGGCGGTCGATCCGGTGCTGATCGCCATTTCGCGACTGCAGCGGCAATTTCCCAAGGCCTTTCCCAAGAAGCCGGCGCCCAAGGTGCCGCTCAAGCTGGGGGTGCTGGAGGACCTGGTGCAACACGCCCAGACCCTGCAGCTCAGCGCCGACGAGATCAAGCAGGCCGTCAAGACCTGGTGTGACGGCCGCCGCTACTGGGATTGCATGGTCGAATCCGCCGCGCGCGTCGACCTGAACGGCGAACCCAACGGCGCCGTGACCGCCAACGAAGCGCAGCACGCCAAGCGCATGGCCTCGCGCCGTCACGCCAAGGCGGGCGGTGGCCGTGGCGGCAAGAGCAATGCCGCCAAGGGCAAGCCGGCCGCCGAAGGCGCCAAGCCGGCGCAGGCGGAGGCTGCCGCGCCCGCCGATGCGGCCGTGGACACGCCGGTGGACACCTCAGTCGATACGTCGGTGGACACGCCGGCCCAGGCGCCGTCGGACACCCAGAGCGCCGACTGAACTTCCCGCCAGGAAAAAAGCGGACCGTGCGGCGCCAGGCGCCGCACGGTCCGCGGTCTTTTGGGGGCCAGCCACGCCGGCCGCCCAGATCAATCCAGCCGGATGTCGGCGCTCTGCACCACCTTGGCCCAGCGCGCCCGCTCGCTGTTGAAGAACTGCGCCAGTTGCGCCGGATCGCGCACCACGATCTCGGCGCCCTGCTCGTTCAGCTGTGACTTCACGTCGGGCTGATTGACGATCTGGCCCATCAGCGTCGCCAGCAGGTTGGCCGTCTTGTCGGTCGTGGCGGCGGGGGCCATCACGCCCTGCCAGGTTCCGGATTCGAAGCCGGCCACGCCTTGCTCGGAGATGGTCGGAATGTCGGCCACCAGCTGCATGCGTTCCTTCTTGGAGATCGCGATCGCGCGCAGCTTGCCGCCCTTGATGTGCGGCAGCGTCGCCAGCAGCCCGTTCATGATGACCTGGGTCTGGCCGCCTATGGTGTCGGTGACCGCCTGCGAACCGCCCTTGTAGGGCACGTACTCCCATTGCGCGCCGGTGGCCTGCTGCACCGCCACGGCCGCCAGGTGCGGCGCGCTGCCGATCGCGGTGACGGCGAAATTCAGGCGCTGTTTCTTCGACAGCGCCACCAGCTCCGGCACGGTCCTGGCGGGCACGTCGGGATGCACCGCCAGCACGTGCGGCGAATACGCCAGCATGCCGACCGCGCGCAGGTCCTTGGACGGATCGAACGACAGCTTGGTGTAGACCGACGGGCTGATCGCCAGCGCGCCTACGTCGCACAACAGCACCGTATGGCCTTCCTGCGCCGATTGCACCACGATGCCCGCGCCCAGGTTGCCGTTGGCGCCCGGCTTGTTCTCGACCACCACCGTCTGCCTGAGCGCCTCGGCCAGGCGCGGCGCAATCACGCGCGCGATGATGTCCGACGAGCCGCCCGGCGGGTATGGCACCACGATGCGCACGGGCCGGGTCGGCCATGCGTCGGCCTGGGCCCAGGCCGGCGCCCAGTGCGCCGCGCCCAGCGCCGCCGCGCCCAGCAATAACTGCCTTCGGTTCGAATCCATGTTGTCTCCGTTGTGGTATTTGTGTCAGAGGACCCCGCGCGTCTCGACGTAGAGCGCGTAGAGCGAATGGCTGCTCGCCATGAACAGCCGGTTGCGCTTGGCGCCGCCGAAGCACAGGTTGGCGCAGCGCTCGGGCAGGCGGATGTGGCCGATCGGCTTGCCGCCCGGATTGAAGACCATCACGCCATCGAGTTCCTCGGGCTTGGCGTCGGCGGCGCCATTGCTGCCCCAGCCGCACCACAGGTTGCCGTGCTCGTCGCACTTGATGCCGTCGATGGCGCCGGGACCTTGCGCGTCGATGAACTTGCGCTTGCCCGACAGCTTGCCGTCCGCGCCGACGTCATACGCCCACACCACGCGCGCCGGCTGGTGGCGCGATTCGACGATGTAGAGCACGCGCTCGTCCGGCGAAAAGCACAGGCCGTTGGGCCCGGCCAGGTCGTCCAGCGCCAGCTCGACGCGGCCGCTGTCCGCGTCGATGCGATACACCGAATGCGGCAGTTCGGGTTCGGCCTTGTCGCCCTCCCAGTGGCCGCCGATGCCGAAGGGCGGATCGGTGAACCAGATGGCGCCATTGCGCTGGCACACGATGTCGTTGGGCGAATTGAAGCGCTTGCCCGCGTAGCGGTCCGCCAGCACCGTGATGCCGCCGTCGTACTCGGTGCGCGTGACGCGGCGCGTCAGGTGCTCGCAGGCCAGCAGGCGCCCCTGGCGATCGCGCGCCAGCCCGTTGCTGAAATTGGCGGGCTGGCGGAACACGCTGGTGGCGCCGGTGGTCTCGTCCCAGCGGATGATGCGGTCATTGGGGATGTCCGAACACAGCAGATAGCGCCCGTCCCCCACCCACACCGGTCCCTCCAGCCAGCGAAAGCCGGTGGCCAGCTGCTCCACGCTGCTGCTGTAGATGCGGTACTTCGAGAACTCCGGGTCCAGGATGCGCACCGACGGGTCGGGGTAGCGTTGCTGCGGCGTGAAGGCGAAGGATTGCGCCTGCGCCAGGCCGGCGGGCGCCAGCGCCAGGGCGCCCAGCAGCCGGCGCCGGCCGGCCTGCATCAGGGGGCTGTGGTCCATCGATGGTCTCCTCTTGGTATGTTCGGCGATGGCCTTGCGTTGAAAGCGGCGACGGCAATCAGGTCACGGGACCGGGATTGAACAGCGTCAATGCGTTGTGCAGCTTGAGTTTTTCCGCGCAGCTCTGGCGCCGTCCGCTGGCCACGTCGAGCATCAGCCGGAACAGTTCCCAGCCCACCTCTTCGATGCTGGCCTGGCCGGTGGCGATGCGGCCGGCGTCCACGTCCATCAGGTCGTGCCAGCGCCGCGCCAGGTCGCTGCGGGTGGCGACCTTGATCACCGGCACCTGCGCCAGCCCGTAGGGCGTGCCGCGGCCGGTGGTGAAGATGTGCAGGTTCATGCCGGCCGCCAGTTGCAGCGTGCCGCAGATGAAGTCGCTGGCCGGGGTCGCCGCGAAGATCAGCCCCTTGCGGGTCAACCGCTCGCCCGGCGCCAGCACGCCGTCGATGTTGCAGGTGCCGGACTTGACGATCGAGCCCATGGCCTTTTCTACGATGTTGGACAGGCCGCCCTTCTTGTTGCCGGGGCTGGTGTTGGCGCTGCGGTCGGCGCCGCCGCGCCGCAGGTAATCGTCGTACCAGGCCATCTCGCGCACCAGCGCCTCGGCCACTTCGGGGGTGGCGGCGCGCGCGGTCAACTGGTCGATGCCATCGCGCACTTCGGTGTTTTCCGAGAACATGACGGTGCCTCCGGCACGCACCAGCAGGTCCGCCGCAAAGCCCACCGCGGGATTGGCCGTGACGCCCGAGAAAGCGTCGCTGCCGCCGCACTGCACGCCCACCACCAGATCGGAGACGGGACAGGTCTCGCGGCGGCGGCGGTCCAACTTTTCCAGGTGGCGCTCGGCGGTGCGCATGATGTTGGCGATCATGGACTCGAAGCCGACGTGTTCGTCGTCCTGCAGCACGATGGTGTCGACGCCTTCGCCGCCAGCCATCCCCCGCCCGGCGCGGATCGGGATCGCGCCCGGCGCCAACAGGCGCTCGGGCTGCAGCTTCTCGCAGCCCAGGCTGACCACCATGGCGGTGCCGCCGAAATTGGGATTGCGGGCAATGTTGTGCAGCGTGCGCACCGGCACCGCCGCGCCCGGCGCGTCGATGGCGACGCCGCAGCCGTAGGTGTGCTCGATACCCACCACCCCGTCGACATTGGGATAACGCGGCAGCAGCTCGCGGCGGATGCGCTCGACCGCGTGTTCCACCACGCCCTGCACGCATTGCACGGTGGTGCTGATGGCCAGGATGTTGCGCGTGCCCACCGTGCCGTCGGCGTTGCGGTAGCCCTCGAAGGTGTAGCCCTCGAGCGGCGCCGGCGGCGCGATCCTGCGCGTGCCCACCGGCAGGTCGTCGAGCGCGCGGGCCGCGGGCATGGTGGTCACCCGTTCGTTGACCCAGCTGCCGCGCGGCAGGTGCCGGGCCGCGTAGCCGACCACGACGTCATAGCGGCGCACCGGCTCGCCAGGCGCCAGGTCGCGCAGCGCCACCTTGTGGCCCTGCGGCACGGCTTCGGCCAGCACCAAGCCGTCCGGCAGCGCCGTGCCCGCCGGCAGCCCGCCGTCGTTGGCGACGATGGCGACGTTGTCCTGCGGGTGAATCTTGATCAGCACGGGCGCTGGGGCGGGCGCGAACGACATGGAGCATCCTCGAAAACGATGCCGCGGGCTGCGGCATCCTATACGTTATCGTACAACTAGAGAGATTATCCATGGACTGATGGCGGCACGCATTGCGGATTTCCCCAGGTATCCGCCGCCACTGCCCTCAGCGATTCCGTCTTATCTTGCTTGAGCCGGAGAAAATCATGTTGTACGATGACGTACCTATTCAACACATGACAGCCCGGCAGCCCCTCTGCCGCGCGTCCGCCACCAACGGATACCGCCCATGACCACGCCGCAGGAACTCAAGGCCATCGTTTCGGAAGGCCTGCTCTCCTTCCCCGTGACCGACTTCGACGCGCAAGGCAATTTCAACGCCCGCTCTTATGCCGAGCGGCTGGAATGGCTCGCGCCCTACGGCGCCACCGCCCTGTTCGCCGCCGGCGGCACCGGCGAGTTCTTCTCGCTGGCGCCGGACGAATACTCGGATGTCATCCGCACCGCCGTGGACACCTGCGCCGGCAAGGTGCCGATCCTGGCCGGCGCAGGCGGCCCCACCCGCGTCGCCATCGCCTATGCCCGCGAGGCCGAGCGCCTCGGCGCCAAGGGCGTGCTGCTGCTGCCCCACTACCTGACCGAGGCCTCGCAACAGGGCATCGCCGACCACGTCGAGCAGGTCTGCAAGGCCGTCAAGATCGGCGTCATTGTCTACAACCGCGCCCAATCGCGCCTGTCGGCCGACAGCCTGGCCCAACTGGCCGAGCGCTGCCCCAACCTGGTCGGCTTCAAGGACGGCGTCGGCGATATCGAGGCCATGGTGCGCATCCGCCGCAAGCTCGGCGACCGCTTCTCGTACCTGGGCGGCCTGCCCACCGCCGAGGTCTACGCCGCGGCCTACAAGGCGCTGGGCGTGCCGGTCTACTCGTCGGCCGTCTTCAACTTCGTGCCCAGGACCGCGATGCAGTTCTACCGCGCCGTCGCCGCGCACGACCACGACACCACCAACCGCCTGCTGGACGAGTTCTTCCTGCCGTATCTCGAGATCCGCAACCGCTGCGCCGGCTATGCGGTCAGCATCGTCAAGGCCGGCGCCAGGCTGGTCGGCCACGATGCGGGCCCGGTGCGCGCGCCGCTGACCGACCTGCATCCCGACGAAATGGCCATGCTCGACGCGCTGATCCGCAAGCTGGGCCCCCAATAGACCAGGCGCGGCGCCGCCTGCCCGCCCCCGCTGGGGGCGTTTTCATTCGGAGACACTGCATGACTTTGACCGGCAACATGTTGATCGGCGCCCAGGCCGTAAAAGGCGCGGGCGCGCCGCTGCACGCCATCGACCCGGCCCGCGGCGAACCGCTGCAACCGGCGTTCCACGCCGGCGACGCCGAGGACGTGGCGCGCGCCGCCGAACTGGCCGCCGCCGCGTTCGACCCCTACCGCGCCGCGCCGCTCGAAACCCGCGCGCAATTCCTGGAGAGCATCGCCGAAGGCATCCTGGCGCTCGGCGACGCGCTGATCGAGCGCACCCATCTCGAAACCGGCCTGCCGCTGGCCCGCCTGCAAGGCGAGCGCGGCCGCACCGTGGGCCAATTGCGCCTGTTCGCGCGGGTGGTGCGCGACGGCTACTTCCTGGACGCCACCATCGACCCCGCCCAGCCCGAGCGCCAGCCGCTGCCGCGCGCCGACCTGCGCCTGGCCCAGGTGCCGCTGGGGCCGGTGGCCGTGTTCGGCGCCAGCAACTTCCCGCTGGCGTTCTCGGTGGCGGGCGGCGATACCGCCTCGGCGCTGGCGGCGGGCTGCCCGGTCATCGTCAAGGCCCACAACGCCCACCCCGGCACCGCCGAAATGGTGGGCCGCGTGATCCAGCAGGCGGTGGCCAGGCACGGCCTGCCCGAAGGCGTGTTCTCGCTGCTGTTCGGCGCCGGAAACGAGATCGGCACGGCGCTGGCGACCCACCCCGCCATCACCGCGATCGGGTTCACCGGTTCGCGCCGGGGCGGCCTGGCGCTGGTGGCCGCCGCCAACGCCAGGCCGGTGCCGATCCCGGTGTATGCCGAGATGTCCAGCATCAATCCGGTGTTCCTGCTGCCCGCCGCCCTGGAAGCGCGCGCCGAGACCATCGCCAAGGGCTTCGTCGAATCGCTGGTGCTGGGCGTGGGCCAGTTCTGCACCAATCCCGGCCTGGTGGTCGGCATCGAAGGCCCGGCGCTGGAACGCTTCCGCCAGGCCGCCGGCCAGGCGGTGCAGGCCAAGGGCGCCGCCACCATGCTGACCCCCGGCATCTTCGCCGCCTATTCGCAGGGCGAGCAGGCGCTGGCCGGCCACGCCAGCGTCGCCACGCTGGGACGCGGCGAAGCCTCGCGGCCGGCCGCCAATGCCGCCGGCCCCGCCGTGTTCGGCACCGATGCCGCGCGCTTTCTGGCCTCGCCCGAACTGGAGGCCGAAGTCTTCGGCCCGGCCTCGCTGGTGGTGGCGTGCCGCGACGCCGCGCAGATGCGCCAGGTGGCCGAACACCTGGAAGGCCAGTTGACCGCGACCCTGTTCGTGGACGAGGCCGACATCGAAGCCGCGCGCGCCCTACTGCCGGTGCTGGAGCGCAAGGCCGGCCGGATCCTGGCCAACGGCTATCCCACCGGCGTCGAGGTGAGCCACGCGATGGTGCACGGCGGCCCCTTCCCGGCCACCTCGCGCCCCGCCTCGACCTCGGTCGGCGCCACCGCCATCCGCCGCTTCCTGCGTCCGGTCTGCTACCAGGACCTGCCGGACGCGCTGCTGCCCGATGGTCTCAAGCGCGGTAATCCGCTAGGGCTGCCGCGCATGACCGACGGCGTGCTCGGCGCCTGACGCCACACCCGCCCGGCCGGACATTGCCACGCCGTCCGGCCGCGGGCCGCGCCGTGATCTTCAGGAGCGAGCCGTGGTGCCAAGGTCGACGCGGAACACGCTGCCCCGCCCCGGCGCCGATTGCAGCGAGACCCGCCAACCCTGGTGCTCGCAGATGCGCTGCACCAGGGACAGGCCCAGCCCGAGGTTGCCGGCGGCAGGCTGCGTGCCGCGCACAAAGGGGCTGAAGACCGCCTGCTGCCGCTCCGCCGGAATGCCCGGACCGTCGTCGGCCACCTGCAGGTATTGGGCGCCGGCGCTGATCGTGACGCGCGCGCCGGGTCCGGCGTATTGCAGCGAATTGCGGATCAGGTTGGACAGCAACGCGCGCAGCAACGGCGCCGGAAAGCGCGGCGGGTCCATTGCCGGCGTCATCCCGTCGGCGCCGCTCGGGCCCGGGGCGGCGCCCCTGTCGAAGACATCGGCGGGCGCGCCGGCCGCCGCGTTCGACGGGCTCGGCCCCGCCGCGGCCTGCAGCGTCAGCGACATGCCGCGCCGCCGCGCCACCGCGCTCCAGGCCGCGAGTTGCTCGCGCGCGGCCTCATCGGCGCTGGCGCGTGCGAACTGGCCCGCGTCGTCGCCCCCGCGCGCCAGCATCAGGTAGGTATCGAGCCGTTCTCCCATGTCGGCCGCGGCCGCCGCGATGCGCCGCAAGCGCGCATTGCCGTCGGCATCCAGTCCCGGCTCTTCCAACAGCAGTTCGCAGGAACTGGAAATCACCATCAGCGGCGTGCGCAATTCGTGGCCAACGTCGGCGGTGAACAGCTGTTCGCGCCGCAGCGCCTGCTCGAGCTGGTTGTAGGTGGCGTCGAAGGCGGCCGCCAACCGGCCGATCTCGTCAGGGGGGTAGTCCTCGGCCAGGCGGGTCTGCGGCGGCTGCGCGCCGCGCGCCGTGACCTGCGCCGCCAGCCTGGCCAAGGGCCGCAGCATGCGCCGCGTGGCCAGGGTGCCCAGCACGAAGGCCAGCGCCAGCCCGCCGGCCAGGCCGCTGACCACGGTCCAGTGCGACGCGGACTGGTTGTGTTCGTACTCGGTGTAGTCGCGCAGCAGCATGTAGCGCTGGCCGTCCTTGTCGTCCACCATGACGTGCCAGATTCGGCCCTCGCGCTCGATCTTGTGGAAGCCCGGCGCCAGGCCCCGCAACCATTGCGGGAACGCCGATCCGCCCGGTTCGCCATGGAAGAACCGATGCGGCCGGCCCGGGTCGATGCCCGCCAGGAAGTCGCCGCGCACCCGTTCCACCGCCATGCCCATGTCGATGCGCTGCAAGTGGACTTCGAGCGTGTTCACGCTCCAGATCGACACCCAGGTCAGCACGCCGCCGACCAGCAGCGCCAGCAACAGGTAGGTGCGCACCAGGTAGCGCGCCAGGCCGCGCCGCGCGCTACGCATCGCCGGCCGCCCGCAATTGGTAGCCGATGCCGTGCACCGTGTGCAGCAGCGGCGCGTCGAACGGCTTGTCGACCACCTGGCGGATCTGGTGGATATGGGTGCGCAGGCTGTCGCTATCGGGCGGGGAATCGCGCCACAGGGCCTCTTCGAGCCGGCCACGATGGACCACCGCGGGGCTGGCGCGCATCAACAGCATCAACAGCTGCAGTGGCGACGGCGGCAGGCGCAGCGCCTGCCTGGCGCGCGCCAGCGCCAGGGTGCCGGTATCCAGCGTCAGGTCGCCCACCCGCAACACGCGCGCCGCGCCGGCGCCGCTGGCGCGGTGCAGCAGCGCCTTGACGCGCGCCGCCAGTTCGGCCAGCGCGAAGGGCTTGACCAGGTAGTCGTCGGCGCCCGCGTCGAAGCCGGCCAAGCGGTTGTCGAGCGTGTCGCGCGCGGTGACCATGATGATCGGCGTGCCGCAGCCGGCTTCGGCGCGCAGTTGGCGGCACAGGTCGTAGCCGTCCAGCCGCGGCAGCATCAGGTCGAGCACGATCAGGTCGAAGCCGCCTTCAGCGGCCATCGCATAGCCGCGCAGCCCGTCCTCCGCGCAATCGACGATATAGCCGCGGCGCGTCAGGTGATGCGTGATGTTGGCCAGGATATCGGGATCGTCTTCGATGACAAGAACGCGCATGTCGGATCGGGCGGGAATGGAAATCAATCTCAGATTGTAAGCGCGGCCGGCGCCCGGCAGCGGCCGCGGCCACGGGCCGCCGCGTCTTAACGAAATCTTGAACCCCGATGGCGGAGACTGTCCGCCGATGTGAATGGTTCGCGTTACCCGCAAGCCCGCGGGCGCGTCCAGGGTCACTGGATCGGGATTCTCCATGCGTTTGAAATTCGTGTTCCGCGCGGCGCTGGCTGGCGCCGCCCTGCTCTGCGCCGTCGCCGGCGCCCAGGCCCGCCAGGTGACCGACCTGGCCGGGCGCGTCGTGACCGTGCCCGACCATCCGCGGCGGGTGCTGCTGGGCGAAGGCCGCTTCGTCTTCGCCATGGCCTTGCTGGACCGCGCCGATCCGGTGGCCCGCGTGGTCGGCTGGCAGGGCGAACTCAAGCAGCAGGACCCCTACTCCTGGCAACAACTGGTCAAGCGCTTCCCGAAGGCTGCCCAGGTGCCGCTGATCGGCACCACCTCGGAAGCCAGCGTCAGTCCCGAAAAAATCGTCGCGCTCAGGCCCGACGTGGCGGTATTCAGCCTGAGCGGCCACGGCCCGGGCCGCAACAATCCCATGATCGCGTCGTTGCAGCAGGCCGGCATTCCCATCGTCTTCATCGACTTCCGCCAGCATCCGGTGCAAAACACCGTTCCCAGCCTGCGCATCCTGGGCCAGGCGCTCGACCGCCAGGAACAGGCCGAGCGCTACATTGCATTCTATGAATCGCACATGGCCAAGGTGCGCGACCTGGTGCAACCCGTGCCGCAGGCCGAGCGGCCGCGCGTGTTCGTGGAAATGCTGGCCGGCGTCTGGCCGGCGTGCTGCCACACCACCGGCAACGGCAGCTTCGGCGACCTGCTGCAGGCCGCCGGCGGCGTGAACGTGGCGGCGCCGGTGCTGCCGGGCGCGATCGGCGACGTCAGCATGGAATTCCTGCTGCAGTCACAGCCGCGGGTCTACATCGCCACCGGCAGCCGCTCCGAACCCGGCCGCCCGGGCCTGCTGGTCGGACCGGGCGCTGCCGCCGATGTCTCGGCCGCCAGCCTGTCCGCCTTGCTGCAACGCGACGGCATCCGCGACCTGGAGGCGGTCAAGCGCGGCCGCGCCTTCGGCATCTGGCACGCGTTCTACAACTCGCCCTACAACGTGGCGGCGGTGGAAGCCATGGCCAAGTGGCTGTATCCGGCACGCGCCGCCGCGCTCGATCCGCGCGCCACGCTCGACACGCTGTACCGCGACTTCCTCGACCTGGACGGCGCCGGCACCTACTGGACCGCGCCCGCCGCCCGTTGACCGGCTCTTCCCATGCAGACCCCCGCCACCATCCTGGCCGCCGACGGCATGCCGGACGATCCCGTCGCCCACTATCGCCGCACCCGCAGGCGGCGCCTGCTGCTGGCGCTGGCGCTGGCCGTGCTCATCGTCGCCAGCCTGCTGGCCGACCTCGCCACCGGCCCGGCCGGCCTGGCGCCGGCCGATCTGCTGCGCACACTGCTGCATCCCGACGGCGCCGACGCCGGCACCCGCGTCATCGTCTGGCAGTTCCGCCTGCCCTACGCGCTGATGGCATTGCTGGTGGGCGTGGCGCTGGGGCTGGGCGGCGCCGAGATGCAGACCATGCTCGACAACCCGCTGGCCAGTCCCTACACGCTTGGCGTGTCGGCCGCCGCCGCGTTCGGCGCCTCGCTGGCGATCACGCTGGACTGGCACCTGCCGGCTTTGCCGCCGGGCATGGTGGTGTCGTTGTCCGCCTTCGCCAGCACGCTGGTGTCGGTGCTGGTGCTGGAACGCGTGGCGCGCTGGCGCGGCGGGTCGACGCTGGGCGTGGTGCTGTTCGGCATTGCCTTGGTGTATGCCTTCCAGGCCCTGGTGATGCTGCTGCAATTCATCGCCAGCGAGGAAGCGCTGCAAGGCATCGTCTTCTGGACCATGGGCAGCCTGGCGCGCGCCAACTGGACCAGCGTCGGCGCGATGGCCGTGGCGCTGGCCCTGGCGCTCCCCTATTCCCTGCGCGACGCCTGGAAGCTGACGGCGCTGCGGCTGGGCGAGGAACGCGCCGCCAGCTTCGGCATCGACGTCAAGCGCCTGCGGCTGGTGAGCCTGCTGCGCGTCAGCGCGCTGGCGGCCCTGGCGGTGTCGTTCGTCGGCACCATCGGTTTCGTCGGCCTGGTGGCGCCTCACATCGCCCGGCTGCTGCTGGGCGAGGACCATCGCCACTACCTGCCCGGCAGCGCGCTGGCCGGCGCGCTGATCCTGTCGCTGGCCTCCGTCGCCTCCAAGACCGTGCTGCCCGGCGCGCTGGTGCCGGTCGGCATCGTGACCTCGCTGGTCGGCATTCCCTTCTTTCTCACCATCGTCATCCGCGCCCTCAAGCGCAGCTGACTCCTACCTTCACCGGAGACGCCTTCCCATGCACACCCGCTACCCGTTCGCCCTCGCCGCCCTGCTGGCCGCCGGCGCCGTCCACGCCGCCGCGCCCGCCTGCAGCATCGACGTCGAAGGCCAGCCCGGCAAAAAGTTCGCGCCCGCCCACATCGTGGTGCCCGCCACCTGCCGGGACTTCACGGTGCGCCTGATCCATACCGGCAAGAACAGCAAGGAAAAGGCCGGCCACAACTGGGTGCTGACCCGGACCGAAGACATCGACGCGGTGATGGTCGACGGCATGAAGGCGGGCGCGGCGCATGATTTCCTGGCCCCGGGCGATGGCCGCATCCTGGCCCGCACGCCGATGCTGGGCGGCGGCGAGACCGCCAGCGTCACCTTCCCCGTCAGCCGCCTGGCGGCCGGGCAGTCGTACACCTTCTATTGCTCGTTCCCGGCGCACGCCCAGCACATGCGCGGCACGCTGGCCCTGCAGCGGCCCTGACGCCATGGCCTCGCGGCAGAGCCCCGACACCCCGGCCGCGCTGGAGATCCGCGCGCTCGATGCCGGCTATGGCGCGCGCCCGGTGCTGCGGGGCCTGCGGGCGGGCCCGCTGCGCGAAGGCACGCTGACCGCGCTATTGGGTCCGAACGGCAGCGGCAAATCGACGCTACTCAAGACCCTGGCCGGCCTGAACCCCATGCAGGCCGGCGAACTGCGGCTGGACGGCGCCGATTTCGGCCGGCTGCCGCCGGCGCGGCGCGCGCAACATGCGATGTACATGCCGCAGGCCCTGCCCAGGGGCGTGCACATGACGGTGCTGGAATCGGTGCTGGTGGCGGCCCGCTCCGGCCGCGCGCGCCAGCCCGGCGACGTGCTCATGGGCGAGGCCATGCGGGTGCTGTCCGAACTGGGCATCGGCGCCCTCGCCAGCCGTTGCCTGGATGAGCTGTCCGGCGGCCAGAAGCAGTTGGCCTCGCTGGCCCAGGCCCTGGTGCGGCGGCCGCGCCTGCTGTTGCTGGACGAGCCGCTGTCGGCGCTGGACCTGAATTACCAGTTCCACGTCATGGACGTGCTGCGCCGGCAGACCGCAAGCCATCGCCTCATCACGCTGGTGGTGCTGCACGACCTGAACATCGCCCTGCGCCACGCCGACCATGCCCTGCTGCTGCACGGCGGCGCGCTGCTGGCCGAAGGCCCGCCGCGCGAGGTGGTCACGCGCGATACGCTGCGCCGCGCCTATGGCGTGCTGGCCCGGGTCGAACGGTGTCCGCAGGGCCAACCGCAAGTGCATGTGGACGGATTGGCCCATATCGGATTGGCCCATATCGCCTAGATCAGGAACTGCCGGTAGGCCTCGTTCGCCGTCTCTTCCGAATGGGCGTAGCCCAGCTGCGCCAGGAAGCGGTCGAGCGCCGCGTCGTCGGCCACCGGCGCCTGGATGCCCACCAGCACCGAACTGAAGTCGGCGCCCTGGTTGCGGTAGTGGAACAGGCTGATGTTCCAGTTCGGCGCCATGGCGGTCAGGAACTTCATCAGCGCGCCCGGACGTTCCGGAAATTCGAAGCGGAACAGGCGTTCGCCGCCCGCCAGCGGCGAACGCCCGCCGACCATGTAGCGGATGTGCTGCTTGGATACCTCGTTGTGCGTCAGGTCGCTGACCGCGAAGCCCTGCTCCTGCAAGCCGCGCATGATGTCCGCGCCCTCGCCGCGCCGCGCGATCTGCACGCTGACGAAGATGCGGGCGGTGCGGGCGTCGGCGATGCGGTAGTTGAATTCGGTCACGCTGCGCTGGCCCATCACCGCGCAGAAGCGGCGGAAGCTGCCGCGCTCCTCGGGCAAGGTGACGGCGAACACCGCCTCGCGCGCCTCGCCCACCTCGGCGCGGTCGGCAACGAAGCGCATGCGGTCGAAGTTCATGTTGGCGCCCGAGGTGATCGCCACCAGCGACTGGCCGCTCACGCCCTCGCGCTCCACGTATTGCTTGAGTCCGGCCAGCGCCAGCGCGCCCGCCGGCTCCAGCACGCTGCGCGTGTCCAGGAAAACGTCCTTGATCGCCGCGCAGACCGCGTCGGTGTCCACCAGGATCACTTCGTCGAGGAACTGGCGGCACAGGCGGAAGGTCTCTTCGCCCACCAGCTTGACCGCGGTGCCATCCGAGAACAGCCCCACCTCGGCCAGGCTGACGCGCTCGCCCACCTGGATCGACTGCGCCATGGCGCTGGAATCGACCGTCTGCACCCCGATCACCTTGACGGACGGATCCACCGCCTTCATGTACACCGACACGCCCGCCGCCAGGCTGCCGCCGCCGATCGGCACGAACACCGCGTCCAGCCGCCCCGGATGCTGGCGCAGGATCTCCATGCCGACCGTGCCCTGCCCGGCGATCACGTAGGGATCGTCGAACGCCGGAATGAAAGTCAGATCCTGATCGCGCGCCAGCGTCTGCGCGTAGGCGTAGGCATCGCTGTAGGAGTCGCCCGCCAGCACCACCTGCACCGTCGGCCCGCCGAAGGCGCGCACCGCGTCTACCTTCACCTGCGGCGCGGTCTGCGGCACCACGATGGTGGCGCGCACGCCGAGCCGGGCGGCGGAGATCGCCACGCCCTGGGCGTGGTTGCCGGCCGACGCGGTGATCACGCCGCGCTCCAGCGCCGCCTGCGGCGTGTTGCGCATCTTGTTGTAGGCGCCGCGCACCTTGAACGAGAACACCGGCTGGTTGTCCTCGCGCTTGAGATGCACGCGGTTGCCCAGCCGGCGCGACAGGCCGTGGGCCGGGTCCAGTTCGGTTTCGCGGGCGATGTCGTAGACGCGCGCGGTCAGGATCTGGCGCAGGTATTCCATGGGCGCGGCGCGGCCCGCGGTGAATGCATCGGTGTCGGTGGGGGTGGCTTGCGGTTGTTGCATGGGAACTCTCTGCGGCTTTTTCGGGGGCTGGGCCCGGCAGAGGCGGCAACAACAAACCCGCCTCGTGGGGCGGGTTTGTTTGACTGACTGCGGTCGCGCGTTAACCCACCATTCCAGGAATGATGGTAATAATCAGCGAAATGCGGACGGCGCGGGAAGTCATGGGGCGTAGCTTCCCGCAAGCGCGGCGGTTTGTCAAATCGGCCCGCCTTGGGCATAGGGCCGCACGGGCGCCGGCAGCTCGTCCAGCGGCCGGTGCCGCGCCAACTGCGCCAGCACGCCGCGGAACATGTTCCTCCTGCCCGCGGCGTCGGGCACCCGCCGCACGAACAGGTATTCGAAATGCGCCAGCAAGCGGCGCAGCATGTCGGCGTCCAGCGCCAGCAGGATCTGGCGCAGGTCGTCGGGCAGCACCTCGTCGGGCGAGCACAGGAACAGGCCCATCTGCATGCGCGTCAAGGGCTTGGCGCGGTACAGGGCCTCGCTGGCCGCCAGGCATGCCTGGCGATCATCCAGGGCCAGCAAGGTGGTGCATTTCAAGACCATCAGGAACACCTGGAATTCGGAACCGGGTTCGGCCAGGCCGATGCCCTGGTCGAAATGCTCGATGGCTTCCCACAGGCGGCCGCGGTTCAATCGCAACTGGCCCAGCACCGCAAAAGCGGACGCGAACGCGGTGCTGCGCGCGAAGGCCTCTTCGGCCAACGCCTCGGCCAGCGCCAGGTGGCCGTGGCTGACGAAGCACAGCAGCTTGGCCGCCGCCAGCGCCAGCATCGGATTGGCCCGCACGTGCGGCAGCGCCTGGAACACCAGCGCCTCGATCTGCGGCTCGAGCTCGGCCGGGACGCTGGACAGGTCCAGCACCAGCCGCGCGTACAGGTGCGAGGCCCACATCAGCGCGGTCTGCGGATCGTCGGGATTCTCGGCGCGCAGTTTCTCCAGTTCGGCCTCCGACTCCAGCCAGCTTTGCGGGGTGCGCGACAGCAGCACCGCGGCACTGTGCAAGCGCAACTCGATCGGCTCGTCGGAGGGGCCGGCCACGTCGCCGCGAGCCCGTGCCAGGCTGCGCCAGATTTCGCTTTTCAGGCAAGCCGCGAAAGTCGCGGCGGCGGTCCGGCCGACGTCGGGACCGTCCCCGGGCGCGATGGTCCAGCGCTCGGCGCGCAACGCCGCCCCGCTGGCCGCTTCGCGCAAAACCACCGCGCAATGCACGCCGGCCTCGTCCTGGCGCAAACCAACCTCCACCCGGAATGGCGCGCGCGCTTCGGCGGCGGCCGCCAGCGACAACAGGCTGACGCCCCGCTCGCTCGGCAGGCGCGCCCGCAATGCCGCGGCCAGGTCCGTCAGGAAGGCTCGCACCCGCGGCTCGGCGCGCAAGGCCTCGGGGCCGGCCGCCGGCCCGATGGCGACATAGACGTCGCCGCCCGGCCCCGGCTCGGCCGCGGCGATCCAGCTGTAGCCTTCGCCGTAGCTGGTGGCGATGAAACGGGGCGCGCGCGCGGAATCGCCGAGCTTGGCGCGCAGGCGATTGATCAACAGGTCGACGCTGCGCTCGAGGGCGTCGCCGTCACCGCGCTGGGTCACGTCCAGCAGGCGCTGGCGCGGCAGGATCTGGCCCACGTGTCCGGTCAACAAGGCCAGCGCGGCACTTTCGACGGGCGTGAAGTGCACCGTCCTGCCATCGGTACCGCTGGCATAGCGGAACTTCGGATCGAACAACAGATTGCCAAACCGCATTGCCTCTCTCCGCGCCGGGCCTCTCACAACGCCCATCGTCATCCGGCGCCCCGCTCTCACCCGCCCGCGCGCTTTGGCGCGACAGTTGCGGCATATTAGCCAATACTTGCACGCCGTTACCAGAGGTTGTCGATCTTTGGCGCCATTCCTGGACGCAAAAAACCGCCCATCCGGCCACTGGCGCACGCCCGGCGGACGATTGGCGCCCATTTCCGCGCACGCCGCGCGGGTCACGGTATTACAATGTTCGATTCGTGGCAGTCGCACCTTCCAGGCGGTCGGGCTTTTGGACCAGCAAATAAAGGGCGGGCGGCGCCATGTTGAGCCGACCCGGGCCCGCCTGTGTCGGTTCAAACGAACCCACTCTCGACAACATCTACCGGCTGACGCCGCATAGCATGTTCGGGTTTGCGCCTAGCGCCACCGCCGAACAGATTCAAGGATCATGTCTCTTACTCCGAAGATTATCTACACCCTCACCGACGAAGCTCCGGCGCTTGCAACCCGTTCCCTGCTGCCGATCGTCCAGACCTTCGCGAAGTCCGCTGGCATTACCGTCGAAACCCGCGACATCTCCCTGGCGGGCCGCATCATCGCCCTGTTCCCCGACTACCTCGACGACAGCCAGAAGCTGGGCGATGCCCTGTCCGAACTGGGCGCCCTGGCGGTCCAACCCGAAGCCAACATCATCAAGCTGCCCAACATCAGCGCCTCGATGCCGCAGCTCAAGGCCGCCATCAAGGAACTGCAAGACCAGGGCTACAAGCTGCCCGACTACCCTGACGCCCCGGCCAACGACACCGAGCGCGACGTCAAGGCGCGCTACGATAAGGTCAAGGGCAGCGCCGTCAACCCCGTGCTGCGCGAAGGCAACTCCGACCGCCGCGCGCCGCTGTCGGTCAAGAACTACGCCCGCAAGCACCCGCACAAGATGGGCGCCTGGACGGCTGACTCCAAGTCGCACGTCGCGCACATGGACAGCGGCGACTTCTACGGCACCGAAAAGTCGGCCCTGATCGCCGAAGCCGGCGACGTCAAGATCGAGCTGACCGCCGCCGACGGCACCAAGACCGTGCTGAAGGAAAAGACCCCGGTCAAGGCCGGCGAGATCATCGACGCCGCCGTGCTGTCGACCGCCAAGCTCAAGACCTTCCTGCAGGCCCAGATCGACGACGCGCGCGCCCAGGGCGTGCTGTTCTCGGTGCACCTGAAGGCCACCATGATGAAGGTCTCCGACCCCGTCATCTTCGGCCACGTGGTGTCCGTGTTCTACAAGGACGTGCTGGCCAAGCACGCCGCCGTCCTCAAGCAGGCCGGCTTCGATCCCAACAACGGCATCGGCGACCTGTACGCCAAGATCCAATCGCTGCCCGCCGACCAGCAGGCCGCGATCACCGCCGACATCGACGCCGCCTACAAGACGCTGCCGCAGCTGGCCATGGTGAACTCCGACAAGGGCATCACCAACCTGCACGTGCCCAGCGACGTCATCGTCGACGCCTCCATGCCCGCCATGATCCGCGACTCGGGCAAGATGTGGAACGCCGAAGGCAAGCTGCAGGACGCCAAGGCCGTCATCCCCGACCGTTGCTACGCCGGCGTCTACCAGGCCGTCATCGACGACTGCAAGCAGCACGGCGCCTTCAATCCGGTCACGATGGGCAGCGTGCCCAACGTCGGCCTGATGGCCCAGGCCGCCGAGGAATACGGCTCGCACAACAAGACCTTCGTCATCCCCGCCGCCGGCACCGTGCGCGTCACCGACGCCTCGGGCAAGGTGCTGCTGGAGCAGGCCGTCGAGGCCGGCGACCTCTGGCGCATGTGCCAGACCAAGGACGCCGCCATCCAGGACTGGGTCAAGCTGGCCGTCACCCGCGCCCGCGTCAGCCAGACGCCGGCCGTGTTCTGGCTGGACGAAAAGCGCGCCCACGACGCCCAGGTCATCGCCAAGGTCAAGCAGTACCTGAACGACCACGACACCAACGGCCTGGATCTGCGCATCCTGGCACCGGTCGAGGCCACCAAGTTCTCGCTCAAGCGCATCCGCGAAGGCCTGGACACCATCTCCGTCACCGGCAACGTACTGCGCGACTACCTGACCGACCTGTTCCCCATCATGGAGCTGGGCACCAGCGCCAAGATGCTGTCGATCGTGCCGCTGGTCGCCGGCGGCGGCCTGTTCGAAACCGGCGCCGGCGGTTCGGCGCCCAAGCACGTGCAGCAGTTCCTGGAAGAAGGCTTCCTGCGCTGGGACTCGCTGGGCGAATTCATGGCCCTGGCCGCTTCGCTGGATCACCTGGGCCGCGCCTACGACAATGCCCGCGCGCAAGTGCTGGCCAAGACGCTGGACCTGGCCACCGCCAAGTTCCTGGACGAGAACAAGTCGCCCGACCGCAAGGTCGGCGGCCTGGACAACCGCGGCAGCCACTTCTACCTGGCGATGTACTGGGCCCAGGCCCTGGCCGAGCAGACCGACGACCGCGCGCTGGCCGCGCTGTTCGCCCCGGCCGCCGCCGCGTTCGCGCAAGGCGAAGCCAAGATCCTGGAAGAGCTCAAGGCCGCCCAGGGCAAGCCGGTCGACATCGGCGGCTACTACCAGCCGAACGAAGACAAGGCCAGCCGCGCCATGCGCCCCAGCGCCACGCTGAACCAGGTGCTGGCCAACATCGGCTAAGCCCCCCGCCCCGGGCCGCCTGGCCCGGTGGCGCAAAAAAAGCCGGCGGTTCCGCAAGGAGCCACCGGCTTTTTCTTTGTTGCGGGATGCCGGGCCGCAGGCGGGGCCCGTCCCGGCATCCCGCTCTCGACCCGTGCCCCGCCGCGCGCTGCTCAGGTCTGCGACACCCTGCGCATCCGTCGTATCTGCAACCACTGCAGCGCCACGGGAACCAGCGACAGCCCGATGATGATGACCGACACCCAATGCAGGTTGGCGCGCACCCAGGCGATGGAGCCGAGCCAGTAGCCCGCCAGCAGCATCGAGCCGCACCAGGCAATGGCGCCGACCACGTTGTAGATGAAGAACGTGCGGCGCGGCATCTGCGACAGCCCCGCCACGAATGGCGCCAGGGTGCGCACGATGGGCACGAAGCGCGCCACCGTGATGGTCATGGCGCCGTAGCGGGCGAAATAATCGCGCGCCCGTTTCAGGTGATCCGGCTTGACCCAGCGGCTATGCGCCAGCTTCTGGCCCCAGCGCGACGAGGCAATGGCATAGTTGAGCGCGTCGCCGGCAATGGCGGCCGCCGTGATGGCCGCCAACGACGCCAGCGGGTCGATGCCCGCCAGCCCCAGGAACGCGCCGGCCGCGAACAGCAGCGAATCGCCCGGCAGGAACGGCATCACCACCAAGCCGGTCTCGATAAACACGATGGCGGCGATGATGCAGGTGCCCAGCACCCAGTTCTGCGCCAGCAGCGCCATCAGGCCCTGCTCGCTGGTCAACCACGCAAACATCTCGGTAATGCTCATACGGATCCCGCCCTTCTTTTTTCATGGCCGGTGGCGCCGGCCGCGTCATGGATGAAGGGTCGCAGTATGCAGCGGGCCGCGTCGATATTTCATCAAATCCGGGCGCCGCCGACGAGACAGCCGCGGGCCTCGCGGCGGGCGCCGCTCAGCGCTCGGCCATCAACCGATCGAGCCGCAGCCGGCCGCGCTCGTCCGTCAGCCGCCGCATGGCGCCATAGGCCGCGCCCATCGCCGCCATGCCGCTGGCGCCGCACAGCAGGAACATCAGCAGGATCTGGTACTTGGCCGCATCGATCGGGTCCATGCCGGCGATGATCTGGCCGGTCATGATGCCAGGCAGCGTGATGATGCCGGCCGCCGACATCTGGTTGATGCTGGGCACGATGCCGCGCCGCACCGACTCGCGCAGCAACGCCGCGAAGGCCTGGTGCGCGGTCGCGCCCAGCGACAGGCGCGCCTCGATCGCCAGCTTGTCGCGGCGCACGCCCGACAGCACCCCGTCCAGCGCCAGGCTGGCGGCATTGAGCACGCTGCCCAGCACGATGCCGACCAGCGCAATGGTATAGCGCGGGTCGTACCAGGGTTCCGGGCGCAGCGCGGTACTGAGGATGAACAGCGCGGTGACCACCGTGGTGGCCACCACCGCCATCGTGCCCACGTGCCCGTTGCCGTGGCCGGCCAGCCGCCCCTTGGGCCGGGCCGCGACCTCGCGCGCCGCCAGCGCCATCATCACCGCCACCACCAGCGCGGTCAGCCAGGGCGCCGCGTGCGCGAACACGATACGCAGGATATGGCCGACCAGCAGCAGCTGCACCACGGTGCGCAGCGCCGCCCACAGCACCTGGCGCTGCAGGTTCAAGCGCAACGCGAACGAAATGCCGGCCGACAGCAGCACCAGCAGCGAGGCGATGACCAAGTCCAGCGTCTCCAGCTTGATCACGTCCATTGCGGCTCCAGCTTGCCCTGCTCCATGCGCCAGCCGCGCCTTCCCATGCGGCGCGCCTGCTCGGGATTGTGGGTGACCATGAGGATGGCCGCGCCACCCTCCAAATAGCGGCGCAGTTCGGCCTCGACGCGCGCCGTGGCCTCGGGATCCAGCGCCGCCGTGGGCTCGTCCAGCAGCAAAGCCCGCGGCGCCTGCGCCAAGGCCCGCGCCAGGGCGGCGCGCTGCCGTTCGCCGGTGGACAGCTCCTGCACCAGGGCGTCCATTTTTTCCGGCGCCAGGCCCAGGCGTTGCAACAGTTCGGTGGCCAGGGTCCGGTCGGCGAAATGCCGCGCGACGCGGTCGTCCCACCAGCCGGCCTCGGCCTGGCAATAGGTCACCTGGCGGCGCCATTGCCAACCGCGCATGCCGGAACGCGGCGCGCCGTCCAATTCGACTTCGCCATGGCCCGGATCGAGATCGGCGACCTGGCGCAACAGCAGCGACTTGCCCGACCCCGAAGGGCCGGTGATGGCGGCGCATTCGCCCGCCGCCAGATCCAGGCTGACGGGCGCCAGGCGTTCGCTGTAGACGCCGCGCAGCCTGAGCACGGGAGGTTTCTGTGACATGGCGGCAAGCATAACCCGCGCGCGCCAGGCATATGCGCGGCGCCGCGGCGCGCCCTCGATGCCCTCTCGGGTCCATGCATGAGCTTATGCGTTTCGGCCATGTCCCTATGCGCTTTGCCACCCTGCATATGGGCGCCGCCTCGGTGGCTGTGGCAATGCTTCGCCGCAAAAAACCATTTGCTAGAGTGTCTGTATTGCAAATGAAAATCATACCTACACAGATGTTCAATTCATGCAATACCGGCGATGGAAATTCTTTGTTGTTGCAGTGGACCGACGGACCGACGAGCCGCTCGCGTCCCGTTCCGCCTGACTAGCCGGCCCTGTTCCGAGTATGCCCTGCCCCGGGCATCGTCCGTGCAACGAGAGACTCCGCAAAAGGCGTAACCATCATGAACCGTGAAATCTATGACTTCGTCGCGATCGGCCTAGGCCCTTTCAACCTCAGCCTGGCCTGCCTGTCGGCGCCCTTGCCCGGCGTGCGCGCCCTGTTCCTCGACAAGAAACCCGGCTTCGACTGGCATCCGGGCATGCTGATCGAGGCCTCCACGCTGCAGAACCCGTTCCTGGCGGACCTGGTCAGCCTAGCCGATCCGCGCAGCGAATACAGCTACCTGAACTACTGCAAGCAGACCGGCCGCATCTACTCGTACTACATGCGCGAGAACCACTACCTGACACGCGCCGAGTACAACCGCTATTGCAAATGGGTGGCCGCGCGCCTGCCGAACCTGCGCTTCAACAGCGACGTGCAGAGCGTGCTGCATGACCCCGAGACCGACACCTACCTGGTCACCGGCCAGCACAGCGTCAATGGCGAACGCTTCATGGTCCGCTGCCGCAAGCTGGTGCTGGGCCTGGGCTCGCAGCCGGTGCTGCCGGCCTGCTGCGACCGGCGCGAAGCGCCCTACATCCACAGCGCCGACTATCTGCGGCACAAGGAACAGCTGCAACGACGGACGTCGATCACCATCGTGGGTAGCGGCCAGAGCGCGGCCGAGGTGTTCCACGACCTGCTGCGCGACAGCGACGAACACGACTACAGCCTGGCCTGGATCACCCGTTCGCCGCGCTTTTTCCAGATGGAGAACACCAAGCTCACGCTGGAACTGATTTCCCCCGACTACACCAATTATTTCTACGACCTGCCCGAGGCTCGCCGCCGCCAGATCCTGGCCGAGCAGAGCAGCCTGTACAAGGGCATCAACGCGTCGCTGATCAACCAGATCTACGACCTGCTCGATGAAAGGATCCACAACGGCGACAACCGCTACACGCTGCTGACCAATGCCGAATTGCGCGCCAGCCGCCATGACCGCGGCACCGGCCGCTACCAGCTGGAATTCCGCCACGTCGATACCGGCCAGCCGTTCTCGCATTCGACCGATGGCCTGGTGCTGGCCACCGGCTATGCGCGCAGCATCCCCAGCTGCGTCAATCCCATCCACGACCGCATCGCCTGGGCCGACGATGGCGGCTACCGCATCGCGCGCAACTACACCATCGACCATGGCGGCAACGAGATCTTTGTGCAGAACAGCGGCCTGCTCAGCCATGGCGTCACCAATCCGGACCTGGGCTTCTGCTGCTACCGCAACTCGCAGATCCTGCGCGAACTGACCGGCCACGAGCATTACGCCATCGAACCGCGCACCGCCTTGCAGGATTTCCGTCCGCCGGCCGGCGGCGTGCTGGCGCATCGCGCGGCGCAAGCGGCGCCGGCGTGCCGCGGCGGCGTGGCGCCGGAACTGATGCCCCTGCTGGACGGCCATCGCGCCGCCACGGTCTGATACCCCGGGAGCCCGCCATGATCACCATGACCGCCGCCTTCCTGGGCGAGATCGACCGCCAGGCGCGCAGCCACTATGACGAGGGCGCGGGCCTGGCGCTGCGGCCGCTCGATCCCGCCGCCGATGCCGCGCTGCTGCGCCAGTGGTTCGCGATGGACTACGCCCGTTTCTGGTCGATGCAGACCTTCACCGAAGCGCAGGTGCGCGAGTTCTACGAAGCGCTGACCGACAGCGGCCACGCCGGCGCCTGGCTGGGCAGCCACGACGGCCGCCCCGCTTTCCTGGTCGAGTGCTACGACCCCGCCCACGACCAGGTCGGCGAGCACTACCCGGTGCGCCCCGGCGACCTCGGCATGCACATCTTCATCGGCCCGCCGCGCGTGCGCATCCCGAATTTCAGCCGCAACGTGCTGGCCTTCGTGATGCGCTTCATGTTCGACCGCCTCCAGGCCCGGCGCGTGGTGGTGGAACCCGACAGCAACAATAGCAAGATCCATGCGCTCAACCTGGCCATGGGTTTTGTCTACGCCGGCCAGGCGCGTTTTCGCGAGAAGACCGCCAGCATCGCCTTCTGCACCCGGCAGCAATTTGAACAGGCCCAACTCCAGGAGTCTTCCCTATGAGCACCCAGCCCCATCCCGCCCAGATCGCCAGCCACCTCGCTCCCGAGGTCTGGGACAAAGTGAACCGCCTGCTGGTGAAGAAGGCCATCTCGGAATATGCCCACGAATGGCTGCTGGAGCCCGAACGGCTCGGCCCCGCCGAGGCGCCCGGCTTTGACCGCTACCGCTTGGTGCTGGCCGACGGCCATGCCGAATACCAGTTCGACGCGCAGCTGATGGCCATGCGCCACTGGCGCATCCCGCCCGAGTCCATCAGCAAGACCATGGCCGGCACGCCCGCGCCGCTGGACGCGCTGCAGTTCGTCATCGAGATCCGCGACAAGCTCGGCATGCCCGAGGACCGCCTGCCGATCTACCTGGACGAGATCACCAGCACGCTGCACGGCAGCGCCTACAAGCACACCCGCGCCGCGCCCGCGGCCGCCGAATTGGCGCTGGCCGATTACCAGACCATCGAGACCTCGATGATCGAGGGCCACCCCAGCTTCGTGGCCAACAACGGCCGCCTGGGCTTCAACGCCGAGGACTACCACGTCTACGCCCCGGAATGCGCCAGCCCGATCCGCGTGATGTGGCTCGCGGTGCACAAGGACAATGCCCACTTCGCCTGCCTGTCGACCATGGACTACGACAGCCTGCTGCGCGACGAGCTGGGCGCCGACACCGTCGCCCGCCACACCCAGACCCTGCGCGATCAGGGGCTGGACCCGGCGGACTACTTCCTCATGCCGTCGCACCCGTGGCAGTGGTTCAACAAATTGTCGCTGGCGTTCGCGCCCTACGTGGCCTCGCGCAAGATCGTGTGCCTGGGCTACGGCGACGATGACTACCTGGCGCAGCAGTCGATCCGCACCTTCTACAACATCAGCCAGCCGGGCAAGCACTACGTGAAGACCTCGCTGTCGATCCTGAACATGGGCTTCATGCGCGGACTGTCGCCTTACTACATGTCCGGCACGCCGGCGATCAACGAGTACATCCACGGCCTGATCAACGCCGATCCGTGGCTGCGGGAGAACGGCTTCACCATCCTGCGCGAAGCGGCCTCGCTGGGGTTCCGCAACTACTACTACGAAGCGGCCATCTCGGTCGACACGCCCTACAAGAAGATGTTCTCGGCGCTGTGGCGCGAGAACCCCACCGCGCTGATCGGCGCCAACCAGCGCCTGATGACCATGGCCGCGCTGCTGCACGTCGATCCGCAGGGCCGCGCGCTGCTGCCGGAACTGATCCGCGCCTCGGGGCTGGATGCCGCCGCATGGCTGGAGCGCTACGTCGACGCCTACCTTACGCCGCTGGTGCACTGCTTCTATGCCCACGACCTGGTGTTCATGCCACATGGCGAGAACGTCATCCTGGTGGTCCAGGACCACGTGCCGGTGCGCGCCTTCATGAAGGACATCGCCGAGGAATCGTCGATCCTCGACCCCAACGCCGCCCTGCCCGAGAACGCCCGCCGCCTGGCCGCCGACGTGCCCGAGGAATACAAGCTGCTGACCATCTTCGTGGACGTGTTCGAAGGCTACTTCCGCCATCTGTCCCAGGTGCTGGTCGACAACGGCGTGATGGACGAGGACGCTTTCTGGAAACTGGTGGCCGGCCGCATCATCGCCTATCAGGAGGCCCATCCCGAACGCCTGGAAAAGTACCGCCAGTACGACCTGTTCGCGCCGGAGATGATCCATTCGTGCCTGAACCGCCTGCAGCTGGCCAACAACCTGCAGATGGTCAACCTGGCCGACCCCATCGGCAGCTTCCAGATGGCGCCCAACCTGGCCAACCCGATTGCCCGCCACCGGCCCCAGTGGCTGGGCCAGGCCGACACCGCGCAGGCGCTTGCGTGAACCGCGACCTGGACGATCTGCTGGCGCTGACCGGCCGCCTGGTGCCCGGGCTGTCGGGCCAGGTCGCGGCGGCGCCCGGGCCGGGCATCCGCCCGGGCGCCGACAACGCCCAGGCCATCGCGCGGCTGCGCGATGTCTGGGGGCAGCGCTATCCGGAGGCCGGGCCACACTACCTGGCTTTGCGCTGCTGGGGGTTGCTGATCTGGCAGCCCGTCTACCTGAGCGTGATCGCCGCGCATCGCAGCGCGATCGTGCCCGACCTGTCGGGCATGATCCAGCCGGTGCCGGACGACGGTTTCATCATCGGCTACACCCTGGAGCGCCATGAACCCTTGCGCGGCGGCCTGCGCCACCGCATGCAGGCCGCCGCCGCGCAACTGCGCAATATCTGCGCCACCTTCTACCGCGAACTGACCCAGGTGCTGCGGGTGAGTCCGCGCGCCGCCGAGAGCATGCAGGCCGATTGCGTGCTGTATGCCCTGCTGGCCGCGCGTCACGACGACGGCGCCGCCGCCAACGACTGGGCCCAGCGGCAGGCCATCGAATGGATGGACCTGCTCGGCCTGCGCGGGCGCAGCGGCTACCTGACCTGGCGGCGCGCGGACCTGCCGGTCATCGCCGTCGATCGGCAGGTCTGCTGCCACTACTTCCGCAGGCGCGACGGCGACTACTGCAGCACCTGCCCCAAATTGGATCTTGCCGAACGCATGACCCGGATCGACGCCGAGAGCGCCGTGCCCGCCTGAAGGCGGCCGGGCCTTGCGGGACGGCACAAGGAGTCGGAAATGACGGACATTGGCCGCCTCGAGCACGTGCGCGAGGCCTTGAGCCCGCTGCACGTTCGGGCCTATTTCGACCAAGCCCTGTTCGAACGCGAACAGGAACGGATATTCAAGCAATCGCCCATCTACGTGGGCCACGAGAAAGTCGTGCCCGAACCAGGCGACTGGCGCCGCCTGCCGCACGAGGACGGCGGCCGGGTGCTGGTGCGCAACGCCCATGGCGTCGAGCTCGTCTCCAACGTCTGCCGCCACCGGCAGGCGCTGATCCTGGGCGGCGAGACGGGCGCGGTGACCGGACCCGGCAACCCCGCCGGCAACCTGTCGGCCAGCGGCGGCAACATCGTCTGCCCGCTGCACCGCTGGACCTACGACAACCGCGGCCAGATCCTGGGCGCGCCGCAGTTCCCCAGCACGCCCTGCCTGAACCTGCCGCGTTTTCCGCTGAAGAATTGCCATGGCCTGCTGTTCGAGGGCCCGCGCGATCCGCGCGCCGACCTGGGCCATCTGTTCGAGCGGCCCGAGTTCGACTTCTCCGACTACGTGCTCGACCACGTCGAGGTGCACCAGTGCAACTACAACTGGAAGACCTTCATCGAAGTCTATCTGGAGGACTACCACGTGGGGCCCTTCCACCCCGGCCTGGGCCGGTTCGTCACCTGCGAGGACCTGAGCTGGGAGTTCGGCCGCCACCACAGCCTGCAACGCGTGGGCGTGCATGACTCGCTGGAAAAGCCCGGTTCCGACGTCTACCGCGACTGGCACGACACGCTGATGCGCTATCGCGGCGGCTCGGCGCCCGACTTCGGCGCGATCTGGGTGACCTACTTCCCCACCCACATGATCGAGCTGTACCCGCACGTGCTGGTGCTCTCCACGCTCTACCCCAAGAGCCCGCAGGAAACCATCAACATCGCCGAGTTCTACTACCCCGAGGAAATCGCGCTGTTCGAGCGCGAATTCGTCGAGGCGCAGCGCGCGGCCTACATGGAAACCGCGGTCGAGGACGACGAGATCGGCGAGCGCATGGACGCCGGCCGGCTGGCGCTGCTGCGCCGCGGCACCTCCGAAAGCGGCCCATACCAGTCGCCGATGGAGGATGGCATGCAGCATTTCCACGAGTGGTATCGCGACATCATGGGCGAGGAACTGGGCGACTGCGCCGCGCCGTAGGGGGACGCAGGGGCCGGGCGCGCCGCAATTAAAACGGTGCCGGAGCGGTGAGAATAGCTGCAACAATGCGAACATATGCTATTCTCATTCTCACATTTGACGGTGTGCCGAACACCGCTACAGGGGCTCAACCCGTATCGCGAGTGACGATCTTGAACCCAGCACCCTCCCCCGCCCAATTCACCGTCGCCGACTTCAACCGCATGGGCAGCCAGAGCGGTTTCCGCTACCGCCTGCCGCAATTGAACGGCGCGTTGCGCGGCGACCCCGAGACCCTCTGCATCGCCGAAGGCCGCGTCGAGACCCACGCGATCCGACCGGGCCTGACCCTGGTGCTGTCCGACGTGCGCGTGCACCAGCACTACGAGGCCACCTCGATGATGTCGCCGCGCTTTTCCGCCATCGTCATGCTGCAGGGCCACGCCCAGACCCGCATCGATCGCCACGACGACGTCAGGCTGGCCGCGCACAGCGGCGTCAGCGCGCTTTACGGCGACACCGTCGCCATGACCGGCATCCACGCGCCGGGCCAACGCCTGCGCAGCATCAACCTGTCGCTGTCCGACCCCGACGGCGCCGGCGACGACCAGACCAGCGAGATGATCTGGAAGGCGCTGCGTTCGCCGTCGCTGCGGCTGCGCCGCTGGCAGGTCCAGGGCCATCTGCTGCAGGCCATCGAGCACCTGCTCGACTGCGGTTGGGACGGCCCGCTGCAGGCCATGCTGCGCGAAGGCGTGGGGACGCAGTTGCTGGCGCATGCGTTGGCGACACTGGAACAGCGCGCGCCGGCCGACAGCACGGTTTCGGAACGCGACCGCCAGTTGCTGGAACGGGTGCGCGAACGCCTGTACAGCGCGCCGGGCGAGGAACACACGCTGGACGAGCTGGCGCGGCTGGCTTGCATGAGCCCGAGCACGCTGCGCGCCAAATTCCAGGCGACCTACCAGCGCTCGGTCTTCAGCTGGCTGCGCGAACGGCGGCTGGAAGTGGCGCGCGAACAACTGGCCCAGGGGTGCAGCGTGCAACAGGCGGCGCATTTCGTCGGTTACCGCCACGCCACCAACTTCGCCACGGCGTTCCGCGAGCGCTACGGCATCGCTCCCAGCGAACTGAACTGAGCGCCGGCCGTGCACGGCTTACGGCGGCGCCCATTGCTCTTGCGGCGTTCACCATTCCTGCAACCCACGATGACAGGCGACCATGCGGTTGCGCTTCCCAGCCCGGGAAGCCCCCGCCATGGATGCCGTCGTGTCACGCCGCGAACCCCTGCCTTCCTTTCCCATGATGGTGCTGATGCTGGGCCTGCTGTCCTGTGTCGCCCCCGCCACCATCGACGCCTACCTGCCCGCCTTCGGCGCGCTGGGCCGGGAATTCGCCGTGCCGCAGGAAACCGTGCAACTGACGCTGGGCGTCTACATGGCCTGCTATGCCTCCATGCTGCTGCTGCATGGCACGCTGTCCGACTCGCTGGGGCGGCGTCGCGTGGTGCTGGCTGCGCTGGGGGTGTACGTGTGCGGCGCGCTGATGGCGGCGCTGGCGCCCGGCTTCGGCTGGCTGCTGGCCGGACGCGCGGTGCAAGGCCTGTCGGCGGGCGCCGGCATCGTGGTCGGCCAGGCCATCATCCGCGATTGCTACGACGGCGCCGTGGCGCGTCGCGCCATGTCATACCTGATCCTGGTGTTCAATCTGTCGCCGGCGCTGGCGCCGATCCTGGGCGGCTACCTGGCCGCGCACCAGGGCTGGCGGTCCATATTCCTGCTGCTGACCGCGCTGGCCGCCGCGGCCTGGCTGCTGTGCGCGCGGCGCCTGCCCGAAACGCTGCCGCCCGATCGACGCCAGCCGCTGGCCTGGCGCACACTGGGCGGCAACTACGCGCGCGTGCTGGGCAACCGGCGCTACGCCGCGCTGGGCCTGGCGTTCAGCCTGCTGTTCGCCGCGCAGGGGTTCCTGATCGGGGCCGCGCCCGACTTCATCACCAATGTGCTGGGGTTGCCGGAAACCGATTTCGCCTACCTGTTCGTGCCGCTGGTGATGGGCGCCATGGCCGGCGCGCTGCTGGCGGCGCGCAAGGCCGGCCGCTGGTCGGACGGGCGCATCACGTTGCTGGCCTACCTGCTGATGGGAGGCAGCTGCCTGGCCTACGTGCTGTACATGGCCGCCGCCGAGCCGCCGCGCCTGCCCTGGGCGGTGCTGCTGCCGGGCCTGTTCACCTGCGGACTGGCCATGGGCGTGCCGGCCATGACGCTGCGCATCCTGGGGCACGTGCCGGACCTGTCGGGCACCGCCGCGTCCGTGCTGGGCTTCATGCAGATGCTGACGTTCTCCGTGGCCAGCGGCTGGGGCGTGCCGCTGGTCTACGGCCAGCCACTGCGGCTGGCCGTGGCCATGCTGGCCTGCGTGGCGGCCAGCGCCGCCGGTTGGGCCTGGCTGCATCGCTGCGCCGCGCCCGTGGCCAAGACCGAGGCCGGGCTGGGGTAGCGTGCCACCCCATGGGTTTGGTGCGGGCACATGCGCGCGACAGCGCGGCAGCCCGGCGGCGTTTTCCATATGCATTGCGTCGTCCGGCATACATCAGCCCAACGGTAAAAATCAATAATTCTCATTACCAAATTTTTCCGTTGGAGCTTGTCCTCATGCCGTCCGTCCTGCCCCCGCCCGCCGCGCAATCGCGCCGGGTGCGCCCTCTTGTCTACGCGATCCAGACGGCCCTGTTCTGCTCTGCCCTGACCCACCAGCAGGCCTTCGCCCAGGACGCCGCCGGCGCCGAAGCCGGCGAGGTGGCGCAATTGCCCGCCGTCACCGTCAGCGGCGCGGGCATCCCCGGCACCACGGAAGGCACCCGCTCCTATACCACCGACGCCATGAACACGGCCACGGGATTGACGCTGTCGCCGCGCGAGACGCCGCAGTCCGTCAGCGTGGTCACGCGCCAGCAGATCGAGGACCAGGGCCTGCGCGACACCGGTTCGATCCTGGCGAGCGCGCCGGGCATTTCGGTCACGCGCAGCGACAGCAACCGCTTGTCGTTCTCTTCGCGCGGGTTTGCCATCGACAACTTCCAGTTCGATGGCCTGAACTCGCCCATTCTGAGCCAATGGAACTACGGCGCCACGGACATCGACGCGGCCATCTACGATCGGGTCGAGATCGTGCGCGGCGCCACCGGCCTGATGACAGGTTCCGGCAATCCGTCGGCGGCGGTCAACTTCATCCGCAAGAAGCCGCTGCGCGAATTCGCCCTGTCCGGCAGCGCCAGCGCCGGCAGTTGGGACTACGTCGGCGGCGATGTCGACCTGTCGGTGCCGATCACCGAAAACGGCCGTATCCGTTCCCGCTTCGTGGCGGCCTACAATCAGGGCGACGATTACGTGACGTTCCTGGATTCACGCAAGCGCACCTTCTATGGTGTGGTCAGTGCCGACCTGACGCCGGACACCGTGCTGACCGCCAGCGTCGAGTACTTCCGCAACCAGAGCAACGGCTTCGGCAGCGGCTTTCCGCTGTTCTACAGCGACGGCTCGCGCACCGACTTCAACCGCTCCGTCGCCAACAACACCCGCTGGGCCCGCATCGACACCGAGTCCACCACCACCTTCGTCGACCTAACGCACCGTTTCGCCAACGACTGGAAGGTGCGCGCCGCCTACAGCCACACCGACGGCGACTACCGCATGAAGCAGCTCTATCGTGGCGGCTACCCCGATCGCGTCACGGGCGCCGGCATGACCAGCTCGTTCAACAACTACGATGGCGACCGTTCGCGCGACGACATCCACCTGACCGTGTCGGGTCCGTTCCAGTTGCTGGGCCGCAAGCACGAACTGGCGCTGGGCTGGATGAGCGTGAACGACCACAGCAACATTGGCCAGTACCTGATGACCGGCGCCAAGCCTGCCATCGGCAGCTTTTTCGACTGGCGCCAGGACCACATCGCCGAACCGACCTGGTCCGGCACCAAGACGCCCGCGGACGACCTGCGCGTCAAGCAGACCGGCGCGTACGCGGTCGGGCGCTTTTCGCTGGCCGACCCGCTGCACCTGATCCTGGGCGGACGCTGGAGCAACTGGGAAACCAACCAGACCTACTTCGGCAGCAAGCGCGCCTACAAGATCAACGACCAGTTCACACCCTACGCCGGCCTGCTGTACGACATCAACAGCACCTACACGGCCTACGCCAGCTACACCGAGATCTTCCAGCCGCAGAACGCGCGCACGCCCAGCGGCTCGATCCTGCCGCCGATCGACGGCAAGAGCTACGAAATCGGCCTGAAGGCGGCCTACCTGGACGGCCTGCTGAACGCCTCCGCGTCGATCTACCAGACGCGCCAGAACAATCTGGCGCAGGCCATCCCGGGCGAATCGGTCAGCGGCATGCCGGGCACGCAGGCCTATCGCGCCGCCTCGGGCGCCAAGGTCGAGGGCTTCGAACTGGAAACCAGCGGCCAGCTCACGCCCGGCTGGAACATCGGCGCCAGCTACACCCATTTCACCGCCAAGGACGCCGACGGCAAGCCGATCAACACCAGCCATCCGCGCAGCCTGTTCAAGGTGTACACCACCTACCGCCTGCCGGGCGACCTTCACCGCCTGACGGTGGGCGGTGGCGTCGACTGGCAGAGCCGCATGTACCAGTCCGCGGCCAGCCCGCGCGGCAACGTGGATGTCGAGCAAGGCAGCTATGCGCTGGTCAATCTGATGGCCCGCTTCGATTTCAGCAAGCAGGTCTCGGCCACCCTCAACCTGAACAACGTCTTCGACCGCAAGTACTACGACCAGATTGGCTTCTTCAGCCAGGGCTGGTATGGCGCGCCGCGCAACGTCATGCTGACCGTGCGCGCGCAGTATTGAAGATGGCGTCACACGGCTGCAAGCCAAGGAGTACAGCGGCACAATGCATTTGAATCTGGCGATCGCGGCGCGGGCAGGCCGCCGCGCACTGGCCGGCCTGGCGGCGCTGGCCCTGGCCGCCGCCCTGGCCGCATGCGACCGCGCGCCTGCCATTCCCGAGCCTGCGGCAGGCAACGCCCCTGCGCCCTCCGCGGCAGGCAAGCCGGCCGCCGCCCCACCCGTGACGGCCAGCACCGTCGCGGGCTTTCCCGTCACGCTGGAGACCGCCCTGGGCCCTGCGGTGATCCCCGCCCCGCCCAAGCGCGTCGTCGCGCTCGGCCTGGGCGCGGACGACCTGGTGCTGTCGCTGGGCGTGGTGCCGGTGGGCGTGGGCCGCGCCGACTGGGGCGGCGACTCTGACCATTACTGGCCCTGGGTCCGCGCCGCGATCGAGGCGCGGGGGCAGCCACTGCCCGAGCGCATCACCGTCTATCCCGAACTGGATATCGAGAAGATCATCGCGCTGCGGCCTGACGTGGTGCTGGCCCCCTTCTCCGGCGTCAGTCCCGAGGCCTACGCGCAACTGTCGCGGCTGGTGCCGGTCGTGGGCTATCCGGAGCAGCCTTTCCTGACCCCGGTTGACACGCAGATCGACCTCATTGCCGCCGCCCTGGGCACGCGCGAGGCCGCCGCGCCCCTCAAGGCCCGCATCCACGATGCGCTGGCGCAAGCCGCGCGCCGCTATCCCGAACTGTCCGGCAAGACCTTCGCCTACGTGCGCGCCGATCTCGGCTCGGGCAACTTCGCCGCCTACGTTGCCGGCGACCCGCGCGTCGATACGCTCAGCGCCATGGGCCTGACGCTGGCGCCCTCGGTGCGCGGCCTGCGCGCCAGCGCCGGCCACTTCGCCCATTACCTGGGCTTCGAGCATGCCGACGCGCTGGGCGATGCCGACATCCTCGTGTCCTGGTTCTACACGCCGCAGGAACGCGACCGCACCGCGGCCATGCCGCTGTATGCATCGATCCCGGCCGTGCGCCGCGGCGCCTACGTGGCATTGAGCGACCCGGCGCTGGTGATGGCCTCGTCCTCCGGCACGCCGCTGGCGGTGGCGTGGATGCTGGACCGGCTGGCGCCCCGCCTGGCCGAGGCCGCGCGCCACGCCGGGGGTAACGGAGCCGGCTCCTGATGCCGTCGCATTCCCCACCGCCCGCCGCGCGCAGCGACCAACCGCTCCCGGGCGCGCGCCGGCTGCGGGCGCCGCTGTTGCTGGCGGCCTGTACGCTGCTGGCTGGCGCCGCGGTCGCCAGTCTCTGGCTCGGCTCGCGCGGCCTGTCGGCGGCCACCGTGTGGCGCGTATTGCTGCAACCGGACGACAGCCATGCCGCGCTGGTCGTCGCCTCCCGCATCCCCCGCACCCTGTTGGCGTTGCTGACCGGTGCCGCCCTGGCCGTGTCCGGGGCGCTGATCCAGGCGCTGACCCGCAACCCGCTGGCCGACCCCGGCCTGCTCGGCGTGAACGCCGGCGCGGCCGCCTCCATCGTGACGGCGGCATTGCTGCTGGGCGGCCTGCCCGCCCATCCGTTCTGGGCTGCCTTGCCCGGCGCGCTGGGCGCGGCGGCGGCGGTCTACCTGATCGGCGCGGGCGGCCGGGGCCTGCAGCCGGTACGGCTGATCCTCGCCGGCGCCGCCGTCAACGCGGTGCTGTTTGCCTACGTGCAGGCCGTGGCGCTGCTGCGCGACGATATCTTCGACGCCTACCGGTTCTGGGCCGTGGGCTCGCTGGCGGGGCAATCGCTGGACGTCGCCTTGCGCGCGGCGCCATACATCGGCACCGGCCTGCTGCTGGCCGCGATGCTGGCGCGGCCGCTCAATCTGCTGGCCCTGGGCCAGGCGCTGGCCCAGGCGCTGGGACTGCGCACCAGCCTGTACCGGCTGCTGGGCCTGCTATGCGTGGCGATACTGGCGGCGGCCGCCACCGCGGCCGCGGGCCCGATCGCCTTCGTCGGCCTGGCCGTGCCGCACATCGCCCGCCGCTACGCCGGTCCCGACCTGCGCTGGCTGCTCGCCTATTGCGTGGTGCTCGGCCCGTTGCTGATGCTGGTCGCCGACATCCTGGCGCGGCTGTTGCGGGCGCCAGCGGAACTGCTGACGGGCGTGGTGGTGGCTTTCATCGGCGCGCCATTCCTGCTGGCCGCCTTGCGCAAGCGCGCGCGGAGCCTGGCATGAAGCATCGCGCGCATTCCGTCATCTCGTCGGCGCGCGTGTTGCGCGCAGGCGCCTGGCTGGCCTGGCCCGTCGCGCCCCGCGCGCTGGCCTGGGCAGCGCTGCTGCTGGTCCTGGCCTGCGCTCTGCTGGTCACCGCCCTGCTGACCGGCGAGCCGGCGCTGTCCTGGCAGGCGCTGGGGCAGACGCTGCTGGGCGCCGGGGGCGCCGTGGATCGGTGGCTGGTGCATACCGTGCGCCTGCCGCGCGTCCTGACCGCACTGGGCGCGGGCGCCGCGCTGGGCCTGTCGGGCGCGCTGTTCCAGAGCCTGACCCGCAATCCGCTGGGCAGCCCGGACGTGATCGGCCTGACCGCCGGCGCCTCGGCCGGCGCCGTGGCCGTGGCGATGGTCTGGCCCGGGCTGATGCCGGTGGCCTGGGGCGCGGCGGCCGGCGCGCTGCTGGCCACGGCCGGCGTCTGGTTCGGTTCCGGCGCCGGCTTCGCCGCGCCCCAGCGCATGGTGATCGCCGGCATCGCGGTGGGCGCGATCGCCTTCGCCTTCGTGCAGTATGGCCTCTCCAACCTGCGGCGTGAACAGGCCTATCTGGCGGCCGCCTGGCTCAATGGCAGCCTGGCCGGCAGAACGTGGACCGATGTCTCTCTGATCGCGGGGGCCTGCGCCGTGTTGCTGCCGCTGGCGCTGGCGCTGTGCGCCCGCCTGCGGCTGCTTGAAATGGGCGACGACCTGGCCCAGGCGCTTGGCGCCACCGCGTCGCGCAGTCGCCTCGCCGCCACGCTGGTGGCGGTGCTGGCCGCGGCCGCCGCGGTCACCGTGGCCGGCCCCGTCGCCTTCATCGCTCTGTCCGCGCCGCAGATCGCGCGCCGCTGCGTGCGCGCCAGCGGCCCGCAGCCCCTGCTGGCGGCCCTGACCGGCGCCGTGCTGCTGGCCGCCGCCGACCTGCTGACCCGCGCGGCTGGCCCCAATGGCCTGCCGGTGGGCGTCCTGACCGCCGGCATCGGCGGCGTCTATCTCGCATTTCTGCTGGTACTCGAATGGCGCAAGACCTCCACCTGAACGATCCGGCCAGCGGCATGTCCGCCCTGCAACTGCGGCAGGTCGGCCTATCCTATGGCGATACCCCTGTGCTGCGAGACCTGTCGCTGGCGGTGGCCCCCGGCGCCTTCACGGCGGTGATCGGCCCCAACGGCTGCGGCAAGTCCACGCTGTTGCGCGTGCTGGGCGGCGCGTTGGCGCCCAGCCAGGGCGAGGCGTTCCTGGACGGCGCCAATCTGGCCAGCCTGCGGCGCAAGGCGGTGGCGCGGCGCCTGGCCTACCTGCCGCAGAACCCGGTGGCCCCTGAAATGATCACCGTGCGCGACCTGGTGGCGCGCGGCCGCTATCCGCACCAGACCCTGCTGCGGCAGTGGTCGGCGGAGGACGCCCGGGCGGTTGACGCGGCGCTGGCCGACACCGACCTGGCCGAGCTGGCCGACCATCCCGTGCACACGCTGTCCGGCGGCCAGCGGCAGCGCGCCTGGCTGGCGCTGGTGCTGGCGCAGGACGCCGGCATCATGCTGCTGGACGAGCCCACCACCTTCCTCGACATCCGCCACCAGATCGACCTGCTGGAGCTGTGCGCGCGCCTGCACCGGGCCGGGCGCACGCTGGTGGTGGTGTTGCACGACCTGAACCTGGCGTTCCGCTACGCCGATCGCGTCGTCATGATGCGGGCCGGCGCCATCGCGGCGCAGGGCGAGGTGCGCCAGGTGGTGACGGAGGACGCCATGCGGCGGGTGTTCGACCTGGATTGCCGGGTGCTGCCGGATCCGGAGACCGGCAGCCCGATGGTCGTGCCGCGGCGCGGCGGCTAGCGCTGAATCCGGCCGCGCGCCGCCTCAAGGCCGGTGCGCTGGCGGCGGGATGGCCGGGGGAACGAAGCCGGTACCGCCCTTACAGCATGTGCGCCAGGAACTCGCGGCTGCGCGGATGCTGCGGGGCGCGGAAGAAGTCGGCCGAGGGCGCCTCTTCGACAATGCGGCCTTCGTCCATGAAGATAACGCGGTGCGCCACTTCGCGGGCGAAGCCCATTTCGTGGGTCACCACCAGCATGGTCATGTGCTCGTCGGCCAGCTGGCGCATGGTGCGCAGCACTTCGCCCGTCAGCTCGGGGTCGAGCGCCGAGGTCGGCTCGTCGAACAGCATGATGTCCGGCTCCATCGCCAGCGCGCGGGCGATGGCCACGCGCTGCTTCTGGCCGCCGGACAGGCGCGTGGGATAGTTGTCGCGCTTGTTCAGCAAGCCGACCTTGCGCAGCAGTTCCTCGGCCTTGGGCACGATGGCGGCGCGCGGCATGCCCTTGACGATCATGGGCGCTTCGATGATGTTCTGCAGCACGGTCATGTGCGGGAACAGGTTGAACGACTGGAACACCATGCCCATCTTGCGGCAGATGCGGCGCACGTCGCCATCGCTGGCGTAGCGGCTGTGGCCGCCCGGCACCGCCGTGGCCAGGGCCTCGCCCTCGATCTCGATGGTGCCGTCGTCGATGGTCTCCAGGTGGTTCAGGCAGCGCAGGAAGGTGCTCTTGCCCGAGCCCGACGGGCCGATCACCGCCACCACCTCGCCCTTGCCCAGTTCCAGCGAGACCTGGTCCAGCACCCGGTTGGCGCCGAACGACTTGACGATGCCGCGCGCCGAGATCATGGCGCCGCGACCGCCGGCGGACGGATTACTGGTCGTATTTGGCATAGCGCTTTTCCATACGCTGGAAGAACCACGTCAACACCAGCGTCATGATGAGATAGAAGGCCGCCGCGACCAGGAACGGCGTGGTCGTGAAGTCGCGCTGCACGATGCCGCGCGCGGTGCGCAGGATGTCGTTGAGCGCCAGCACGTAGATCAGGGAGGTGTCCTTGACCAGCGTGATGGTCTCGTTGCTCATGGGCGGCAGCACCCGCTGCACCATCTGCGGCAGCACGATGCGGCGCAGCGTCTGCAGGTAGGTCATGCCCAGCACCTTGCTGCCTTCGTACTGGCCGCGATCGACCGACTGGATGCCGGCGCGGAAGATCTCGGCGAAATACGCCGCGTAGTTCAGCGCGAACGCCACCACCGCCGCCGGGAAGTCGGGCAGGCGCACCCCCACCACCGGCACGAACGGCAGCGCGAAGTAGATGAACAGCATCTGCAGCATCAGCGGCGTGCCGCGCATCAGCCAGATGTAGCCGTTGACCAGCTGGCTGACGAAGCCCCATTTGGAGATCCGCAGCAACGCCAGCACCAGGCCCAGCGGCACGGCCAGCGCCAGCGTGATGAAGAACAGCGTCAAGGTCACTTTCGCGCCTTGCGCCAGGGGTCCCAGGAGGGAGAGTACGTAGTCCATGCGGATGGGTGGGCGCCTTGCCGGCGGGAGGAATCAGGAGCGGGAGAGGCGGCGCGGGGAAACGCCGGACTGAAAAACGCCCGGACCGCGGCGCGGTCCGGGCGTTTCCCGGGAGATTACTTGACGATGTTGGCGCCGAACCATTGGGTCGCGATGCGGCCGGCGGTGCCGTCCTGCTTCATCGAATCCAGGGTCTTGTCGAGCTTGCCCAGCAGTTCGGTGTCGTCCTTGCGCACGCCGACGCCGTAGTCTTCGGTGCCGAAGTTGTCGTCCAGCACGCGGTATTCGCCGGCGCGCTTGCTGATCAGGTAGCGGCCCACGACTTCGTCGACCACGATGGCGTCGAGGCGGCCGGCGGCCAGGTCCATCAGCGCGGTGACGTTGTCGCCGAACTTCTTGACTTCCTTGATGCTGCCGGCGACCGGGTCCTTGGCGATAGCGTCGGTGGCGCTGCTGCCGTCCTGGGCGCCGACCACCTTGCCGGCCAGATCGGCCTTGGCCTTCACCGGCGAGGCGTTGCCGACGATGATGATCTGGTGGTTGGCCATGTAGGGCGCGGTGAAGCTGATGTTCTTCTTGCGCTCTTCGGTGATGGTCAGGCCGTTCCAGAGCACGTCGACGCGCTTGCCGTTCAGTTCGGCTTCCTTGGCGCTCCAGTCGATCGGCTTGAATTCGACTTCCAGGCCCAGGCGCTTGCTGGCTTCCTTGGCCATGTCCACGTCAAAGCCGACGATCTGGTTGTTGGCGTCGCGGAAACCCATGGGCGGGAAGTTGTCGTCCAGGCCGACGACGACCTTGCGGGCGGCGGCCGGGGCCTGCGCGCTGGCGGCCGGGGCGTTGTCGGATGGGCCGCAAGCGGTCAGCATCGTGGTGGCGGACACGAGAAGAACAGCAGTCAGTTTTTTCATGTTTATCGAGGGCGCGAGGCGCAGGAATGAAGAAGGCCGGAGGGCTCGACGAAAGCCGCGAGCCGGTTATTTTAGCGTTCCTGGAAATATGTGTTTCATCTCGGCCGTATATAGGGCCAAGCGCCAGGGTCGAAGAGCCGGGCGAAAGGCGGCGCGACCGGCCCGCCGACACCGGCGCGGCCCCGCGCCCGGGGCCGGCGTCCGGGCTACACCTTGACGACCCGGTGTGCTGTCCCGCAGATACGCCCGCGCGAAATCCACCCCTTGACGCCATGGCGTCGTTGCAAATCCTCGCGATACCTACGGGTAGCACTGCGGTTTGCGCCTAGCCCTGACGCCAAGGGATGAATTTCGTCATGCGGACGCATCTACGGGACAGCACACTAGCCCGCCCGCGCCGCCATGCCCGCGCGCAGGCCGGCGGCGCAGTCGAGCGCGTCGTCCCACAACTGGCGGGTCAGGGCCTCGGCGTCGGTCTCGCGCGCCAGCGCGGCGGCTTCGCCCGACCAGAGCAGCGAGAAATCGCCGCTGCCGCGCTTTTCCACCGCCGCCCGCAGCGGATCGACCGCCCCGGTCGCCAGCGGAAACGCGGGCGCCACCGCGCTCATCGGCCCCTGTTCGCGCATGAAGCGCGTCAACAGCCCGCGCGCCGGGCGGCCGGTGTACAGATTGGTCAGGCGCGTGGCGTCGTCGCGCGCCGCGCGCACCGCCTGGCGGTGGATGGCCGAGCGGCCCGCCTGCGGCGTCAGCAGATAGGCGGTGCCCAGCTGCGCCGCCGCCGCGCCGAGCGCGAAGGCCGCGGCGATCCCGCGCCCATCGGCGATGCCGCCGGCCGCGATCACCGGCACGCCGACAGCGTCCACCACCTGGGGCAGCAAGGCGTACAGGCCCGGCTGGGCGCCGATGTCGTCGGTCAGGAACATGCCGCGATGGCCGCCGGCCTCCACGCCCTGGGCGATGATGGCATCCACGCCACGGGCGTCGAGCCAGCGCGCCTCTTCGACCGTGGTGGCGGACGACAGCACCATGGCCCCGGCGCGCCGCACCCGCTCGAGCAGCGCCTCGTCCGGCAAGCCGAAATGGAAGCTGACCACCGCTGGCCGCAGTTCCTCGACCACCTGGCACATGGCCTCGTCGAACGGCGCGCGGCCCGGGCCGCTGCCGGCGGCCGACAGCTCCAGCCCGGCCTCGCGGTAGTACGGCGCCAGCGTCTCGCGCCAGCGGGCCTGGGCCGCCTCGTCGGTGGCCGGCGGGGTGTGGCTGAAGAAATTCAGGTTGAACGGCGCGTCGGTCTCGGCGCGGATGGCGGCGATCTGCTCGCGCAGCGCGTACGGACCGAGCGCGGCACAGGCCAGCGACCCGAGCGCGCCGGCGCGGCAGGCGGCAATCGCCAGCGGGCTGAAGGAGCCGACCATCGGCGCTTGGATCAGGGGCAACAGCGAAGGCAGCGGTTTCATCTGGGGCACACGACGGCAATGGAGGACGTCAGAGCATATCGCAACGACATGCTAGGCTTGGGCCTTCCCCCTACTCGCATCACGCCATGGAATTTCGCAGCAACGGCCGCCCCGCCCTGGCCGCGCGCCGGGAGCGCGCCGCATGAGTCCCGCCCTCCGTCTTGGCCCCCTGGTATTTCCCATCGAACTGGCGCTGCTGGCGGCCGCCGTCGTCGTCGGCCTGGTCGCCGGCCGCCTGCTGGCCGGCGCGCGCGCCGAGGACGCCGGCCGCGCATTGTGGCGCTGCCTGCTGCTGGGCCTGCTGGTGGCCCGGCTGGCCTTCGTCTGGCAATACCTCGATCACTTCCTGCAGGATCCAATCAAGATCCTGGACCTGCGCGACGGCGGCTGGACCGGCCCGGCCGGCCTGGCCGCGGCGCTGCTCTATGGCGCCTACGCCGTGCTGCGCGACCGCGCCCCGCGCCGCGCCGTGCTGGCCGCGATGGCGCTGGGCGCGGCCGTCTGGCTGGGCGGCGGCCGCCTGCTGGCGCCGTCGGCGCAGCCGCAGCCCCAACTGGCGGCCCTGTCGCTGCAACAGCTCGACGGCAAGCCCGCTACGCTGGCCGCCTTCCAGGGCAAGCCCACGGTCGTGAACCTGTGGGCCAGCTGGTGCCCGCCATGCCGCCGCGAGATGCCGGCCTTCGAGCAGGCCCAGGCGGCCAACCCCGACATCCATTTCGTCTTTCTGAATCAGGGCGAAGCGGCAAGCACCGTGCGCCAGTACCTGGACGAACACGCGCCGTCCCTGGCCAACGCCCTGCTCGACCCGGCCGGCGAAGCCTCGCGCCAGATGAGCAACCGCGGCTTGCCCGCGACGCTGTTCCTCGACGCCCAGGGCCGGCTGATGGACCTGCGCGTCGGCGAACTGTCGAACGCCACGCTGGCGCAGCGGCTGGAAGCGATCCGGGCGGCCGACCCCGGCCAGTGAGCCGCGGGGCCGGCAGGTTCCAGCCGGCCCCGCCAGCAGCTTCCCGGGACGTCAGTCCTTGCCCGGGGCGGCTTCGATCCCGGGCAACGCCTGTGCCCAGGGCAGCGCCACTCCCTGCTCGGTTCGCCCAAAGAGGCGCAGGCGTTGGCCCGCGCCGTGCCGCGGCGCCTGCGGCAGGCGCACCACCAGCAGCGGCCCGCGCGGCAGCGCATTGACAGTGGCGAAGACGCCGCCATCCTCGCCCGCCTTGCCGGACACGCGCGTCCACGCCAGCAGCTCGGCTTGCTCCACCGCCACCTCGCGGGCCCGGTCGTGCCCGCAGGCCGGGCACCACAGCCGCGCCGGGTAGACCCGGTGCCCGCATTGCCCGCATTCCATCACGCTGAAACTCATGCGTCCTCCCTGGCCAGCACCGCCGCGTTGGCGCACATGCCGTAGCGCAACTGCACCATGCCGTAGCCGGTCGCCACGCCATGGCGCGCGCCCGCCACCTGGCGCGCGCCGGCCCGGCCCAGCAACTGGCGCGCCACTTCCGCCAACCCATGCATGCCCCCGGCCGTGCCCGCCTGCCCCGCCGACAGCTGCCCGCCCGCGGTGTTCACGGGCAGGTCCCGCGTGGCGATGCGGCGCGCGATGAAGCCCGGCAGGTCATCCGCCGGCGCCAGGCCCAGGTCGCACAGCTGGGCCACGGCCATCGCCGGATAATCGTCGTACACGCCGATCACGTCCATCTCGTCCGGCCCCAGGCCGGCCTCGGCCCACAGCGCGGGCGCGAACCCGGCAATGCCTGTCACCAGGCCGTCGCCCTCCTGCTGGTCGGCGTTGTAGCGCGCGCCGCTGGCCCGCAGCGTGACGCGCACGCCCTGCGGCCGCGCTTGCAGCACCAGCGCGCAGGCGCCGCTGACCACCGGCACGCAATCGAGCCGGCCCAGCGGCTCGGCCACCATCGGCGCCTCCAGGTACTGCGCCAGCGTCAGCGGCTGGCGATAGGCGGCGTTGGGATTGCCCGCCGCCCAGGCGCGCTGCGCCACGCACAGCGCGCCATAGTCCTCGCGCCGCAGGCCGGTTTGCGCCATCTGCCGCTGCGTCAGCATGGCGAACAAGGGATTCGGCCCGGCGCAGCCCAGCGGGCTCAGGTAATCCTGCGCGCTGCGGTTGTAGCGCCCCACCAGTTCGGCGAAATCCGCGCCGCTGAAATGGTCGCCAGCCACCAGCACGATGGTGCGCGCCTGCCCGGCCCGCAGCGCCAGCCAGGCATGCCGCAGCATGTTGATGGCGCTGGCGCCGCCCATCTCGTCCTGCATGCACCAGTTCAGCGTCAGGCCCAGCCGCCACGCCATGTCGATAGCGCGATCGGGGCGCAGCGTGAACGAGGCCAGCCCCAGGCCGTCGACGTCGGCCGGGCGCAGCCCGGCATCGTCCAGCGCCAGGCGCAGCGCCTGCGCGATCAGCGTGGCCGTGTCGCAGCCGGGCTCGGGATTGCGCAGCGCGGGCGTCTCGCCCACGCCGACGATGCCCGGGCCGGCGTTCATGCCGATTCCTGCCGTGCGGGCTCGCGCGTCAGCAACAGCGTGATGACCGTGATTGCCGCCATGCCCACCAGGAACCACGCCACCGGCGTGGCCGATTCATACTCGCGCAGCAGCGCCATGGCGATCAGCGGCGACAGGCCGCCGGCGAACACCGAGGCCAGTTCGTGGCCCAGCGCCAGGCCCGTGTAGCGCACCTCGGGCGGGAACAACTCGGCGAAGTACGCCGGCTGGGTGCCGATCATGGCGGCGTGGCAGACCGTGTTGCCCAGGAAGAACGCCAGGAAGATCCACACCGGCTCCCTGGTCTGCACCAGCCAGAAGAACGGAAACGCCGCCAGCATCAGCCCGGCCGAGCCGATCAGGTAGACGGTGCGCCGGCCGATCCGGTCCGACAGGTGGCCGAACCACACCAGCGTGCCCAGTTCGATGAACATGGACGCCAGCACCCCGCCCAGCATCACGTCGTTGGGAATCCCCAGGAACTTGCCGTAGGCCAGCGCGAACGCCAGGAAGATGTATGAGCCGCCGTTCTCCGCCACCCGCAGCCCCATGGCGGTGAACACCTGGCGCGGATAGCGGCGGAACACTTCCACCGCCGGCATGCCGCGCTTGGCGGTCTTCTTGGCCTGCACGAACTCGTCGCTTTCCGGGATGTGCTTGCGGATGTAGAGGCCGATGCCGAAGATCAGCACGCTCAACAGGAACGGCAGGCGCCAGCCCCAGCTCATGAAGGCGTCCTGCGGCAGCTGCTGCGCCAGCATGAAGACGCCCGATGACAGCACGAAGCCGCCGGCCACGCCCAACTGGCTGAACGACGAGAAATAGCCGCGGCGCCTGCCGCCCACCGCCTCGCTGATGAGCAGCACGCCGCCACCCCATTCGCCGCCGGCCGCCGCGCCCTGCAACACGCGCAGCACCACCATCGCCACCGGCGCCCAGATGCCGACCTGTTCGTAGGTGGGCAACAGCCCGATCAGGAAAGTGGCCGCGCCCATGATGCCCAGCGTCCATTCCAGCGCCAGCTTGCGGCCGTAGCGGTCGCCGATGTGGCCGAACACCACGCCGCCCAGCGGCCGCGCCAGGAAGCCCACGGCAAAGCCGGCGAAGGCGCCCATGGTGCCCAGCAGCGGGTCGGTGCCCTTGGGAAAGAACAGCTCGCCGAACACCAGCGCCGCCGCGGTGCCATAGATGAAAAAGTCGTACCACTCCATCGCGTTGCCGGCGACGGACGCCATCACCACCCGCCGCGTGCGCTTCCTGCGGGCCTGCTCGTCGGCGCTCTGCGCCGCGCCCTGGTATGCCAACGTCATGCTCTTGCCCCTTGTTCTATATATGGACGGGATTCAGCGCGCCACGCGGTAGCCGGCGGCGTCGCGGTCCCAGGTGTCGCCCGTCACGCCCTCATCGCGCAACTGGAACTTGCGAACCTTGCCGTTCTCGGTGCGCGGCAGGTCGTCCAGCACGCGCAGATAGCGCGGCACGGCGAAATACGGCATGCGCGGCTGGCAGAAATCCAGCAGCGCCTCGGGCGTGAGCGCGCAGCCCGGCTTGCAGACCAGCGCCGCCATGACCTCGTCCTCGGCCAGCTCCGAGCGCACGGCGTAGACCGCCGCCACCGCCACCGACGGATGCGCCAGCAGCACCTGCTCGACCTCGTACGACGAGATGTTCTCGCCGCGCCGGCGGATCGCGTCCTTCATGCGGTCCAGGAAACGGAAATAACCATCGGCGTCGCGCACCACGCGGTCGCCGGTGTGGAACCACAGGTTGCGCCAGGCCTCGACCGTCTTGTCGGCCATGCCGAAGTAGCCGGTGGCGATGGCGAACGGCGGGCGCGCGCGCAGCAGCAGTTCGCCGGCCTGGCCATCGGACAGCGGCGCGTCGTGCTCATCGGCCACGATGGCCTCGAACTCGGGCGCCACGCGCCCCATGGTGCCGGGACGCTGCTCGGCCAGCGTGCCGCCCAGCGCGAAATTGGTCTCGGTGGAGCCATAGCCTTCCAGCAGCGCGATGCCGGTGCGGCCCGTGAAGGTGGCATGGAAGCGTTCCGGCACGCCCGGCGCCAGCGCGATGCGGGCGCGGTGGCCGCTTTCGGCGGCGGACGGTTCGCGTGCCAGCAGCATTGGCACCATGGCGCCCAGCAGATAGGTCACGGTCGCGCCGGTGGCCGCCAGCCGCTCGAAATAACGGCTGACCGAGAAGCGCTCGTCGCAGACGATGGCGGCGCCCGTCGCCAGCGCCTGGAAGCAGGCGTTGAGCGCGTTGGTGTGGAACAGCGGCAGGCTGGTGTAGAGCACGTCGTCGACGCCGATCCCGAGGTTGCGGGCGGCGATGACGCCCCACCAATGGAACTGGGCATGCGGGCAGCACACGCCTTTGGACAGGCCCGACGTGCCGGAGGTGTAGAGGATCGCCAGCGTGTCGCCTGGCCCCAGTTCGGCCGCCGGGATGGGCGCATCGGGCAACGGCGGCACGGGGGTGGCGGGCGCCGGCAGGCCGGCGTCGGCGCCGGCTTCTCTGGGCGGGACGTCGTCCAGCAGCCAGATGCGCCGCAACGCCAGGCCCGCCGCGTCCAGCCCGGCCAGCGCCGGACAGGAGGCCGTGTCCGCCACCAGCAGCACACAGCCGCTGTTGGCCAGGATGTGCTGCAACTGCATGCCGCGCGACGCGGTGTTGATGGGCACGACCACCGCGCCCAGCCAGCCGCAGCCCAGCACCACCGACAGGAACTCGATGCGGTTGCCCGCCATCAGCCCGACGCGGTCGCCGCGCGCCACTCCGGCCGCGGCCAGCAGCGCTGCCCAGCGCGCGGCGTGCTGCGGCGCCTCGGCATAGCTCAACGCCCCACCCGGCGCCTGGACCCATGGACGCCGGCCCTGGCGGGCGGCCTGGTCGCGCAACAGCGACGGCAATGTCAACGCTTGCATGGCGTGCTTTTCCCCTTGTTGTCGGCGGCCGGCGGTCGGTGCCGCGGCTCGTGAAAATTAGTCTAGGAATCAACTATTTATGTGTCAAATTTATGGGTATTATTCATTGCATAAGACTGACTGATAACAAGGGCGGGCGTGGACTTCGACTTGAATCTCATGCGGGTTTTCCTGACCGTGATGCACGAACGCAGCGTCACGCGCGCGGCCCAGCGCCTGCAGCTGACGCAGCCCGCGGTCAGTTATGCCCTGGCGCGGCTGCGCGAGAAATTCGACGATCCGCTGTTCGTGCGCACGCCCGCCGGCATGCGGCCCACGCCGGTGGCCTTCGCCCTGGCAGATCCGATCGAACGCGGCATGCACAGCTTTGCCGAGGCCGTCAGCCTGCGGCAGCATTTCGAGCCTGGCAGCAGCACGCGGCGCTTTCGTCTGTCGATGTCGGACATCGGCGAAATGGTGTTCCTGCCCAGCCTGATGGAGCGCGTGCACGCCCTGGCGCCGCGCCTGCAGGTCGAGGTGGTGGAGGTGCCGCTGGAACAACTGCCGCAGGCGCTCAAGGACGGCGAAATCGACCTGGCCATCGGCAACCTGGCCGGCCTGGGCCGCCACACGCGCCATGCCGACCTGTTCAGCGAGCGCTACGCCTGCATGGGCCGTCGCGGCCATCCCGTGCTGGCGGCCGGCCTGACCCGCGGCCAGTTCAAGCGCCTGGACCACATCCTGGTGGCCTCGCGCGCCAGCGCCCACCGCCTGCTGGACGACGTGCTCGGCGAGGCCGGGCTGCACCGCCAGCCCTACCTGACACTGCCGCATTTCTCGGCCGCCGCCGAAATCGTGCGGCGCACCGACCTGACGGTCACGCTGCCGCATCGCGCGGCGGTATGGTTCAACCGCGACGGCGCCTTCGAGATCCGGCCGCTGCCGCTGGCGCTGCCGCCCCTGAGCGTCACCGTGCACTGGCACGCGCGCTTCGAAAGCGACCCCGGCACGCGCTGGCTGCGCACGCTGGTGGTGCAGACCCTGGCGGATCCGGCCGGCGACGCCCCGCCCGCCACTATTTGACCGATCAACGCAACAGACTCGCGCAGGCATCGCGGTTTATCTGACCGAATGGCGCAACTAGACTGCCGTCATTCCCTCTCTTTCCAGGAAACCGCCATGTCTCCCCTGCCCACCCTGCGCCGCCTGCTGCCCGCCCTGGCGCTGGCCCTGTCCACCCCCGGCCTGGCCGCCGCCACCGAACTGACCCTCACGCCCTACAACCCCGGCAACGACGCCATCTTCCAGGTTTCGTCCGTGCTCGTCAGCGGCCAACGCGAGGCAATCCTGATCGATGCCCAGTTCGGCAAGTCGCAGGCCGAACAGTTGGTGGCGCTGGTGCGCGCCAGCGGCAAGACGCTGACCACCATCTACATCAGCCACGGCGACCCGGACTTCTACTTCGGGCTCGACACCGTCCTGGCGGCGTTCCCGCAGGCCAAGGTCGTGGCCACCGCCCGCACCGTGCGCCATATCCGCGACACCGTGGACGCCAAGCTGGCGTTCTGGGGTCTGAAGCTGGGCGCCGACGCGCCGCGCAAGGCGGTCATTCCGCAAGTGTTGGAAGGCGACTCCCTGACACTGGAAGGCGAAACGCTGCGGATCACCGGGCTGGACGGCCCGCAGCCCGACCGCAGCTTCGTCTGGATCCCGTCGCGCAAGGCGGTGGTGGGCGGCGTCGTGGTGTTCGGCAACCTGCACGTGTGGACCGCCGACACGCAGACGCCGCAATCGCGCGCCGATTGGCTGGCAACGCTGGCCCGCATCGAGGGCCTCAGGCCCACCACCGTGGTGCCGGGCCATTACGCTCCCGGCGCGCCGTTGACGCTGGATTCGGTGCACTACACCCAGGGCTACCTGCGCGCCTTCGAGGCCGAAGCGGCCCAGGCCAAGGACGGCGCCGCGCTGATCCAGGCGATGCGCGCGCGCTACCCGCAAGCCGGCGCCGCCGCTTCGCTGGAGATCAGCGCCAAGGTGGCCAAGGGCGAAATGAAGTGGTGAAGCACTGAAAGGGGAAACGGCGCCGGCCGTGCTGGCCGGCCAAGGGGCGCGTCCGATGGCGCGCCCCAATTGCGTTCAGGCCTCGGCCGGCGCCAGCGCCTCCAGCATCAGGTCCAGGTTCTGCACCGCCGCGCCCGACGCGCCCTTGCCCAGGTTGTCGAACACGGCGCTCAGCAGCACCTGGCCATGCGCTTCATTGCCATGCACCGCCAGCCGCAGGTCGTTGGTGCCATTGAGCGCCTGCGGATCCAGATGGGTCTGCGCGGCGGCCTCCTGCGGCGCCGCCACCTGCACGTGGCGGCTGCCGTCATAGTGCCGGGCCAGGCATTGGTGCAATTGCGCGGCCGTGACGCCGGCCGGCAGCAGGCGCAGTTGCAAGGGCACGGTCAGCACGATGCCCTGCCGGAACGCGCCGTACGACGGCACGAACACCGGCCGTTGCGACAGACCGGCGTGGCGCTCGATTTCGGGCGTGTGCTTGTGCGCCAGGCCCAATCCGTAGACCTGGAAGGCCAGCCCGCCCGTGGCGCCCGGCGCCTCGTAGGCGTCGACGCTGGCGCGCCCGCCGCCCGAATAGCCGGACACGGCGTGGATCGCCAGCGGATAGTCGGCCGGCACCAGGCCGGCCCGCACCAGCGGCCGCAGCAAGGCGATGGCGCCGGTGGGATAGCAGCCCGGGTTGCTGACCCGCTTGGCTTCGGCGATGCGCCGCGCCTGCGCCGACTCCATTTCGGGGAAGCCATAGACCCAGCCGGGCGTGGTGCGATGCGCCGAGCTGGCGTCGATCACCCGCACCTCGGGGTTGGCGATGGACGCCACCGCCTGGCGCGCCGGTTCGTCGGGCAGGCACAGGATGGCGATGTCGGCGGCATTGATGGCCTCGGCGCGGCGCCGCGCATCCTTGCGGTCGGCCTCGGGCAAGGTCAGCAGGCGCAGGTCGGCGCGGCCGCGCAGCCGTTCGTGGATCTGCAGGCCGGTGGTGCCCTGGTCGCCATCGATGAATACAAGAGGATGCGTCATGTGCGTGCCTTTGCGGAAGAACCGGCGCGCTGCCGGAGGATTGCGGGGATGGATGCCATCATTGCGCAATGCAAAGCATAGGAAAAGTCGAATATCATGACGATTGAATTCATATTTCCTGAACGATACCGCCATGCGTGAAATCAACCTTGACCGCCTGCGCACCCTGGTCGCCATCGCCGACCTGGGCTCGTTCGCCGAGGCCGCCCGCGCGCTGCACCTGGCGCCGCCCACCGTCAGCCTGCACGTGGCCGACCTGGAAGCCCGCATCGGCGCGCCGCTACTCACGCGCACCCGCGGCCAGGTGCGGCCCACGCCCATCGGCGACACCCTGCTGGAACGCGCCCGCCGCCTGCTGGCCGACGCCGACCAGGCGCTCGACGACGTGCAGCGGCAGGTGCAGGGCCTGGGCGGCCGGGTGCGGCTGGGCGCGTCCACCGGCGCCATCGCCCATCTGCTGCCGCGCGCGCTGGAAACCCTGGGGCGCGAACATCCCGGCATCGACGTGCAGGTGGCGGTGCTGACCTCGCAGGAAACGCTGCAGCAATTGCGCGACGGCACGCTCGACGTGGGCCTGGTGGCGCTGCCGCAGCCGCCCGTGCCCGGCCTGGTGCTGCGCCCGTGGCGGCGCGATCCCATCATGGCCTTCCTGCCCGCCGCCTGGGACGCGCCGGCGCGCGTCACGCCCGCGTGGCTCGGCGAACGGCCGCTGATCCTGAACGACGCCAGCACCCGGCTGTCGCGCCAGACCGGCGAATGGTTCGCCGGCGCCGGCCTGAACCCGCGCCCGCGCATCCAGCTGAACTACAACGACGCCATCAAGAGCCTGGTGGCGGCCGGATACGGCGCGACCCTGCTGCCGCACGAAGCCACCGCGCCGCAACCCGATCCGCGCATCGTCATGCGGCCCTTGCGTCCGGCACTGTGGCGGCCGCTGGGCATCGCGCATCGCGATGGCCAGGTCGAGCGCGCCACGCAGCACGTGCTCGATGCGTTGTGGCTGTTGCGCGCCGCCGGCGGCCACCAATGATCCAGCCAGTCGGGGGCGGCGTCGCGCACCGGCCTTCGCGATTCGCGCAGTGGCCGCTGGCGAGCCAGGCGCATCAGGCTCCGGAAGATGGCGCCCGCCGCAGGAATGCCGCGCGCTCGCTTTCCTCGCGCAGGCGCCGGGCGCGGCTGCGGAACAGGTCCTTGCGGCCGACGATGCCCAACACCCGGCCGGTGCCGCGCTCCAGGATCGGCACGCGGCTGGCGCCGGACAGCGCCATGCGGTCGGCAATTTGGCTGGCCAGTTCCTCGGGATAACCGTAGACCAGTTCGCGCCCTTGCAGCGCCTGCGCCAGGGTCTGCTCTTGCCGCGCCGGCTCCAGCGCCCAGGCCAGGCTGTCTGCGCGGGTCACCTCGCCCACCGCCACGCCCTCGGCATCGATGACGGGATAGCTCGTGTGCACCGGCTGCGCGGTCGTGAAATGCGCGATCGCCTGCGCCACCGTCAAGGCGTCCGGCAGGGTCTGCACCGGCGTGGTCATGACCTGGCTGGCGCGCAGCAGGTCGAACGGATCGACCCGGTATTCGCGGCTGATGTGGTGGCCGCGGCGCGCGATTTTCTCGGTCAGGATGGAACGGCGCAGCAGCAATACCGTGACGCCGTAGGCGAACACGCAGGCGGCCAGCACCGGCAGCAACGCGCCCAGGTTGCCGGTCAGCTCGACCGCGAACAGCGTGGCCGTCAGCGGCGCGCGCATGGTGCCGCCCATCATCGCTGCCATGCCCACCAGCGCCCAGAAGCCCGGCGCCGCCTGCGGCAGCCACGGCGTGGCCAACGCGCCCAGGGCGCCGCCGAAGATCAGCAAGGGCGCCAGCACCCCGCCCGAGGTGCCCGAACCCAGCGCGATCGACCAGATCGCCACTTTCACCACCAGCAGCAGCAACACCGCCTGCAGCGCCAGGTCGCCGGCCAGCAGGTGGCGGATGTTGTCATAGCCCACGCCCAGCGCGGCCGGGTCGATCAGGCCGCCGATGCCGATGGCCAGGCCGCCCAGGGCCGGCCACCACATCCAGTGCAGCGGCAGTTTCTCGAACAGGTCCTCGGCCGCGTACACCAGCGACGTCAGCACGCCCGAGCCCAGCCCCGCCAACACCCCCACGGCGGCGCACGCCAGCAAGTGCCACGGCGTGAACGACATGGCGCCGGCGTAGCTGAAGACCGGCCCGGCATCCAGCACGAAGGCGCGCGCGGCGGCGGCCACCAGCGCGGCGGTGGCCACGGGCAGGAAGCTGCGCGGCTTCCATTCGAACAGCAGCAGCTCCACCGCCAGCAGCACCGCGGCCAGCGGCGTGGCGAAGATCGCCGTCATGCCCGCGGCCGCGCCCGCCACCAGCAGCGTCTTGCGCTCGCCATCATTCAAGTGGATGGTCTGCGCCAGCAGCGAGCCGATGGCGCCGCCGGTCATGATGATGGGCCCCTCGGCGCCGAACGGGCCGCCGGTGCCGATGGAAATGGCCGACGACACCGGCTTGAGCACCGCGACCTTGGGCGCGATGCGGCTCTTGCCTATCAGGATGGCTTCCATCGCCTCGGGAATGCCGTGGCCGCGGATCTTCTCGGATCCATAGCGGGCCATCAGGCCGATGATGAGGCAGCCGACGACGGGAATCAGCACCGACGCCGGCCCGAGCCGGCCGGTGGTGATGGGCAGGTCGGCGAACGAAAACAGGCCGTGGTAGGCCAGGTTGGTGCACAGCGCGATCAGGCGCAGCAGGGCCCAGGCCGCGGCCACGCTGGCCAGGCCGGTCGGCACGGCCAGCGCCATCAGCAGCACGACACGTTTGTCGGTGGTGAAGTCGCCCAGCCGCAAGGCGCGGGCGGAAGAAGAAACGGGAGGCATGATTCGAGGGGAAAGGGAAGAAAACGGCAAGCCGGGCGGGAGGGAGATTTGCGAAAGATCAAATATATCGTATCACGACATATATTAGAATCGGCCCGTGAAACGTTCCAAGCCCCCCGCCCTGCCCTCCGCCTCGGACTACGAACTGCTGGCCGATTTCCGCTACGCGCTGCGCAAGTTCGCCGCCTTCAGCGAAAACGCCGCCGCCGGCCTTGAACTGATGCCGCAGCAGCACCAGGCGCTGCTGGCCATCAAGGGCAGCCGCCCCGGCGCGCCTGGCCGACGCGGCCTGTACGTGGGCGAGATCGCCGAACGCCTGCTGGTGCGACCGCACACCGCCGCCGAACTGGTCAACCGGCTGGAGCGGCTCGACCTGGTCAGCCGCGAACCCGATGCCGCCGATGGCCGCCGCGTCGAAGTGGTGCTGACCGACAAGGCCGAGCGCATCCTGGCCAGCCTGTCGGCTTCCCACCTGGAAGAATTGCGCGCCATGCGCCCGCTGCTGACACGGCTGCTGGCGCGCATCGGCGACGATCCCGCCGACCGCTGATTCCCGCGTTTCTTATCACTTGCAGGCATAAGCTCATGCCGCCGCCCGGCGCGCCGCGTGATAAATTGTCGTCCCCCGATATATCTGGAACGGCGAGGAGAAGGTTTTGGGTGTGGCAATCAAGCGCTGGCTGGGTGCGTTCGCGCCAGCGCCGGTCGGCGTCAATACACGCGAGAAGCTCTATGGCGCGGTAGGCGCGCTGGTCGGGCTGTTCTGCACCGAATGGGTCGGACACCATGCGCTGGGCAGCGCCAATCCGTGGTTCATCGCACCCATGGGCGCTTCCGCCGTGCTGCTGTTCGCCGCGCCCGCCAGCCCGCTGGCCCAGCCCTGGTCGATCATGGCGGGCAATTTCGTCTCGGCCCTGATCGGCGTGTTCTGCGCCCAATCGATCGCCGACCCCGGCGTGGCCGCGGCTACCGCCGCCGCGTTGGCGATCGCCACCATGTTCTGGCTGCGCTGCCTGCACCCGCCCAGCGGCGCCGTGGCCCTGACCGCGGTGCTGGGCGGACCGCAGGTGGCGGCGCTGGGCTATGGCTTCGCGTTGTGGCCGGTGGCCTTGAATTCCGCCATCCTGCTCAGCATCGCCGTGGTCTTCAACGGTCTGCTCAAGCGCAACTACCCGCGCCGCCACGCCGAACCGGCCACCAATCACCAGACCCGCGATCCGGCGCCCAGCGCGCGGCTCGGTTTCTCGCGCGCCGATCTCGACCAGGCCCTGGCGCAGCGCGGCGAGCTGCTCGACATCAGCAAGGAAGACCTCGAGGAAATCGTGCTGGCGGCCGAGTTGCGCGCCAGCCGCCGCCGCTTTGGCGACGTGCGCTGCGCCGACATCATGTCGCGCGACGTGGTCTCGGTGCAGCAGCAGGATCCGCTGGACTACGCCGTGCGCCTGTTCGACAAGCACCGGCTGCAATGGCTGCCAGTGCTTGATTCCGCCGGCCACTACGCCGGCATGCTGGCCCAGGGCGACGTGCTGGCGCGCAAGAGCCGGCCGGCCCAGGTGGCCGCGGCCGGCGGCGCGCCCGCCGACCTGCTGGTGGCCGACTGCATGCGCTCGGAAGTGCCGTTCGCCCACCCCGACCTGCCCGCGATCGAACTGGCCCGCCCCATGTCCGACAGCCTGCACTGCGTGCCGGTGCTGGGCGAGGACCGCGTGCTGGTCGGCCTGGTGACCCAATCCGACCTGGTGGCCGCGCTGCACCAGATGGCGCTGTCGGCCGCTTCCCAGACCGCGCCCGACACCGACGACAGCGACCGCCTGGCCGCTTGAAGCGGCGGCGCCCGCCTCCGTAGCCCTACGGATTCCGGGGCGGGCGGCCCGCAGGGCATAATTCCAGCGTGAAGCCCCCCTTGCGCCACCGCGCCCTCCTCTACTGGCTGGTCCTGTTCTGCCTTGGCGCCCTCTGGATCGGCCGCCAGCACTACGTCGACCAGTACGACCGTTTTTTCCAGGACACCAGCGTGGCGCAACGCATGCTGAGCCAGAAGACCGTGCAGCACGAAGCCGTGCTGGCCACGCTGGCCGCGCTGTCGCATCCGCCCGCGCCCGAACGGCTGTTTCCCAGCCTGCGTCCGGCCATGCCGCAATTGCGCGCGCTCGGCTACCTGCCGGACGGCGCCTGGGCCGGCAGCGCCCCGGAGCCGCCCGGCCTGCGCGCCGCCGTGGCGCAGGCCCGCGGCCTGGGCCGCCCCGTCACGTTGCCGCTGGACGCCGCCCGCTACTGGCTGGTGTCGCCATCCAGCTGGAGCCTGCTGGTGGACGCGCGCGACCTGCTCGCCGCGGCCGACTTTCCCGCCGGCCTGGCCAACCTGACGCTTGCCATCGGCCCGCAGCCGCTGGCGTTGCTGCAACGCCAGCCCGAACCCGCCCCGTCCGGCTGGCCGCTGGCGCTGGCCAAACCGCTGGGCGCGGCCAGCCAGCCTTTCATGCTGCACAGCGCGCGCACGCTGACGCCGGCCACCTGGCCCTGGCTGCCGTGGCTGCTGTGGGCCCTGACCAGCGCGCTGCTGGTGGCGGGCGTGGCGGCCAGCCGACGCTCGCGCGCCGAGGCCAGGCGCCAGCAGGAGCAGGCGCGCGTGGCCGCGATGGCGCGCCTGAGTACCCTGGGCGAAATGGCGGCCGGCATCGCCCACGAGCTGAACCAGCCACTGACCGCGATCCTGGCGCAGACGCGCGCCGCGCAACGCCTGCTGGACGACGACGAGGAACGCCCCACGGTGCGCCGCGCCTTGCTGGCCAGCGCCGAACAGGCCAAGCGCGCCGCCGACATCATCACTCGCATGCGCGCCCTGGTGCAGCCCAGCGCGCCGGGCCGGCGCGAAGCGCTGGACCCGGACGCGCTGGTGGCCTCGCTGCGTTTCCTGCGTGAACCCGAGCTGGCGCGCCAGGGCATCCAGCTGAGCTGGCGCAACGCCAGTCCCCAGGCCCGGCCGCTGGCCGACCGGGTGGCGCTGGAACAGATCCTGCACAACCTGGTGCAGAATGCCGCCGACGCGCTGGCCAGCGCCTCCGGCGCCCGCCACATCGCGCTCGAAGGCCGCGCCGACGGCGCCACCTACGTCTTCAGCGTCAGCGACAACGGCCCCGGCATCGCCGTCGACGCCTTGCCCCGGCTGTTCACGCCGTTCTACACCACCCGCGCCCAGGGCATGGGACTGGGCCTGGCGCTTTGCGAAACGCTGGCCGGCGCCATGGACGGCCGCCTCGCGGCGCGCAACCTGCAACCCGCGGGCGCCTGCTTCACCCTGGCGCTGCCGCTGGCCGGAGACGCCGCATGAACCTGTCCGCCCAATCGCCGCTGGTCTACCTGGTCGATGACGACGACGCCGTGCGCGACGCGCTGGCGCTGCTGCTGCGCACCGTCGGCCTGCGCAGCGAAAGCCATGCCGACCCGCAGCAATTCCTGGCGCAGCTGGCGCCGCAGGCCATCGGCTGCGTGGTGCTGGACATCCGCATGCCCGGCATCAGCGGGCTCGACGTGCTGGCGCGGCTGGCCGATACGTCCGACCTGCCGGTGGTGATGCTGACCGGCCACGCCAATGTCGACCTGTGCCGCCGCGCCTTCAAGGGTGGCGCCATGGAATTCCTGCAAAAGCCGGTGGACGACGACGTGTTCCTGGACGCCGTGCAGGCCGCTGTGCGCGGCCACATCGCCCGCCGCGAGCGGCTGGCCGTGACCCAGGCCGCCGCCGACCGCCTGGCGCGCCTGTCGACGCGCGAGCACGCAGTGCTCGAGCGCATCGTGCAGGGCATGAGCAACAAGGAAATCGCGCGCGAGTTCGACCTGTCGCCGCGTACCGTCGAAACCTATCGCGCCAACGTCTTCGCCAAGCTCGAAGCCGACTCGCTGGCGCAGCTGATCCGCCAGTACGCCACGCTGCTGGACTGAAGCCCGCCCCGCCGCCTCCGTAGCGCTACGGAGGCGCGTGGGTAATCGGGCGTATACCGCGCCGCCGCCCTTTTGGCCACACTGACTGCTCCTGATCCCCACACGAAAAAAGGACGCAGACCATGACCCGCCACCCGCTCGCCGCCCTGGTTGCCACGCTCGCCGTCAGCGGCGCCGCCCAAGCCGCCGTGCTCACCGAAAGCAATATCTCGACCGCCGACGCCCAGAAGCTGGCCAGCGCCGCCGTCGCCGCCTGCCAGGCCAAGGGCTACAACGTCAGCGCCTCGGTGGTCGACCGCGCCGGCCTGCTCAAAGCCTTCGTGCGCGCCGACAACGCCGGCCCGCACACCATCGAAGCCAGCCGCGCCAAGGCCTTCACCTCGGCCTCCGCCAAGGCGCCGACCCTGGCCATCATGGAGAACGCGCAGAAGAACCCCGGCGCCGCCAACCTGACCGACATCCCCGGCTACCTGCTGCTGGGCGGCGGCGTGCCCATCAAGGCCGGCAACAACGTCATCGGCGCCATCGGCGTGGCCGGCGCGCCGGGCGGCAACCTGGACGCGCAATGCGCGGACATGGTGCTGGAAGAGAACGCGGCGTTGTTCAAGTAAGCGGTGCGCGCGCGCCGGATCACCAGCCGACATCATCGACGTTATTGCCCACCACGGCGCAACTCGCGTCCGCGAGCGCCCAGCTTCCGTCGAACGGCCACGCATTGTCCGTATCGGATTGCGGCGCGCTGGATTGCTTGTCTTGCTGCGCCTGTATCTCCATCCGGTGCGCATCGGCTGCAACGAGCTGATCGAGGTCCTGCCCTATCCGAAGGTCGGCGGCCCGATCAGTCGCCAAGGGATTAGCGTCACGCAGCAGGCCATCGCAGAAACTCTTCGTGAAAAAGTCGGGGCTATCGCATTGGAACAGGTCCCAAGTCGCGTTGAACCAGTCATTGCTGGGGCTGCCGTAGACCACAATGGGTGGCGGTGGCGGCCCCTTCAAACCCGTTCCGTCGTCAGGAAACGGGGGGTCTACCAACACCGCGTAAAACGGACCGCCATCAGTTCTGTCGGGCGGCGCCGATTGCCCCTCAGGAGGAGCGGTTGGTTCGGGTAACGAAGGTAAAGGGACCGACGGCAATGGATATAAGGTTATCGGCCCGACGTCGATGATCGAAGGTATCGGCATATTCGCCACATCCGGATCGCTTGCGGGAGGCTCCGATGTCGCCGCGGGCGATCTGACAGGGATCACGTCAGGGAAGACCTGAAAATCGTCGAGATACAGCCCAGGCCAGGCCATGGTCACTGGCTCCGCCAGCACGACAGGGTCCTGCACACCGGCTTGCGCAGTGACAAAGCCATCGTCATAGATTGTTATCGTTCGGGCCGATCCTTCGACTATTTCGCCAGCGACAACAGCAGCGATACCGTGAGCTTGCCGATACGGATCCGCGTAATACGAAATTAGCGCACTGCGCCCCGCCGTATCGGTCGCGGTCAGCGTGAACCGTGTGAACGGGATATCCCAGAATTCCTGATCACCGAACCCGCCGTGGAGGTCTCCTTCATCGACCGCTCCCCACATCATGGCGCCGAACTGATCCATATAGGAGAGACCCTCAATTTTTTCGAAGAGGCCATGGAGCGATAGCATCAGATCCTTCATCGCCGTCACGACCACCTCGTATCCAAGAGCGGGGACATCGACGCTGAAGATTTTCTCGGCGAAAGCGAGCGCCATCAGCTTGCTGTAGGTTTTCTCGCTTTTCGTGAGCAGAGTTTCGTCGAGCGCGGCAACTTTTCCGAGCAAATCAATATCCGCGGTGAGTTTCTGCATTGCCTCCAGGCCTGGCTTTCTCTCGGCTTTGAGATAGGCCAAGTCATGCTGCTTGCAAAGCCAATCCAATGGACTGTCGACCTCCAGCCCTCCTGCGGGACCTATACGCCGGAAAACAGGTTCGTTACCAAGCTCGGCCACACTCTTCGTTGTACCTCGTTCCCCCGCGGACCAATCCGGCCCGCACCATCGTCCGTATACCGGAAGCCAGCTGGTCGGATTCGAACTCGTATCTTGAAATCTAATACTGCCGTCATTGGATGCCATTGCGTTTCCTCTGTCTGGAAGGATCAATGCCCAGCACGACGTATCTCTTCGCGCGAGACAATGACCGGGATTTCTTCCGCTTCCCACGCTGAGGGAAGCGGAAGCGTGGACCATGTATCAGTTGCGATGTCGAGCATGGCCATGCCCCCTGTTCCGCCGCCCGGGCGTACAGGATGATCCCTATAGATCGACACGATGTGCTTTCCTGCCTGATCGCAAACCATTTCCCGAGGTTCGAACGATGGCCCGAGCTGCGATGGCCCCTCTTGCCAGGCTTGGCGCCGCCCGTCCGCGGAAATCCGGATGACGGTGAGTCCATAGCGCGGCGTCTGCCCCCAGAGGCAGAGATTTCCCGCGCGATCCATGGAAGGCATCCTGATATGTTCTATTCCGTCGAACACAACGGGGATCGGCACCACCTCATTCCCCCGACGCATCCGGTAGATTGCGCTGCCCGCGTATATCTCGTGATAGCGTGAAAACAGGCCGGACGGACCAAAGGATTCGAGCAGGATTTCATCGTCCGAGATGTACTGCGCCTGGCCACCTTCCACAAATTTGAAGATGCCCGCGAACGGCTGTTCATGCATGCCGCGCCGGTCGAACTCCCAGATATCGAACTCCAGCAGCCGCACTCGCCGGCCCGGAGGAACCAGGCGCTCGCTGCGCCAGAATGCGATCCGCGACTCGTCGGGAGACATGAACGGCGACAATTTATTGCCCGGCGCAACCGGCACAACCTCGAAGGCGCTGCCGTCCACGCGCATCAGTACGATTTGCAGGTCATGAAGCGAACGGCGCAGCTCGTCTTCGGTATCTCCATAGACGGGCATGCGCGACATCACAATGAAATTGCCTTTGGGCGAATAGCGCGCATAGGTATAGGAATAAGCGGGCGGCAGCGCGTAGCGATACAGCCGGCCGGAATCGAGTTGGTAACGCATGACGTCGCAGCGGTTGTCGCCGCTTTGGGCGCATTCGACAAACAGCCAATCCACCCCGTTTGGATGCACACTCAGGGAGCGGATATCCCTGCCAGCATTGGGTGGCGAGAACGGTGTCCGCGTGGTCGGCGTTTCCACCACAGCGGCGGGTGCTTTTTTCTGGTTGGCAACCGAAGGAACCAATATCAAGATCGACCACCACAGCGGCGCCACGCAAACCAACGCCAGGGCTGTCACGAAAATCCAAACGCGATTTCCTTTCATCGTCGCTCCCGCGAACTCACAACGCCGCGTCACTTTCCCTGGAGGCCGCGACAGAAATCTCCTCCGCTTCCTGCCGTTGCGGCAACGGCACTGCGGACCATTTGTTGGCAACGATGTCGAGCATGGCGAGTCCCCCTGCTCCTGCACCAAAACGTATGGGATGATCCCGGTAGATGGCCGCGACGTATCTACCGTTCGGATCGCAGACCAATTGCCTTGGCTCGAACGATGGTCCAACGGCTCCTTCTTGCAGCCATCCACTGCGCTGACCGTCAGCCGCAATACGGATGACCGTCAGCCCGTAACCAGGCGTCTGCCCCCACAGGTACAGACTGCCTGCGCGATCCATGGAAGGCATCCTGATATGTTCCATGCCGTCGAACACATCCGGAGTCGGCACCTTGTCGGCTTCCCGCCGCACTCGGTAGATTTCATTGCCGTCATATCGACGGTGGTATTCCGAAAAATGATCTATCGGCCCATAGGATTCAAACAAGATCTCATCGTCCGATATGTATTGCGCCTGGCCGCCATCGACAAAATGGAAGACGCTGGCAAAGGGCCGTTCGGCCATGCCGCGCCGATCAAATTCCCAGATATCGAAATCGAACAGACGTATGCGCTTGCCAGGCGGCACCAGACGAGCAACTCTCCAGTACGCGATGCGCGTCTCGTCCAGAGACATGAACGGCCACAGTTTGTTGCCGAGTGCTGTCGGGATGACCTCCAGCGCACGGCCATCCGGGCGCATCAACACGATCTCGCTGTCATTGAGCGAACGGCGCAGGTTCTCTTCGGTCTCTCCATAGACAGGCCTGCGCGACATCACCATGTAGTTGCCTTTGGGCGAATAGCGCGCATAGGTATAGGAATAGGCGGGCGGCAGCGCGTAGCGATACAGCCGGCCGGAATCGAGTTGGTAACGCATGACGTCGCAACGGTTGTCGCCGCTTTGGGCGCACTCGACAAACAGCCAATCCACGCCGTTCGGATGCACACTCAGGGAGCGGATGTCCCTGCCCCGTTCGGCGGCGAGAACGGCGTGCGCGGGGTCGGTGTGTCCGTCATCACGAGAGGTGTCTTTTTCTCGTGCGCGCCCAGGGAAGCCGAAGTCCAGAGCGACCACCACAGGGGGCAGCACGCAGACCACCGTCGCGCCTGCCGCGAAAATCCACGCTCGATGTCGCTTCGTCATCGTCTTCGCACAGGTCAGAAGCCCGCCAAAGCGGCGGAACAATCCTCGGCAACGTATCTCGATGCCCGCTACAACTCCAGACTCGAACGGCCACAATAGGAACAATTCCTATTAATAGCGCCTCGCGTGAGTTCGGGCGCCCGTCGACGACAACGGCGGCTTGACGGAGGTTGGTCCGCTTTAGCCGAATCGGCGCTTCCGTCACCTTGACGATCGATATACGTTGTTGGGCATCGTCCCGCTGTCCTGCGGGCGTCTGAAGGCAAGCGGACGCAATGATGAAACGAAATCGAGGGTGGACCTTCGCCGCGGCTTTGACGGCGGCTTGCGTCTTGCCATTGTGGTGGTCTTTCCTCGCCTCACCACCCTCGACTACCGAAGTGAAAGCGAGGGCCGCGGCCGAGGTGGCGACGCCCACCGCGCAGACGCGCTTCTCGCCGCCCAATGGCGGCCGTGAGATCCGTTCGCTGAGCATTCATCCGAATGGCAGCGACTGGTTGTTCGTCGAGTGCGTTGAGCGGATTCATCAGCGCTGTGACGTGATGCGTTACCAGTTGAAGACAGGCCGTTTGTATCGCTACGGATTGCCTGAAGGCTTTCGCTACACGTACGCGCACTATTCGCCGCAAGGGCGCTACATCGTAATGTCTCGTCGGAAGATTCCCGGTGACTCCGAAGACGAGGAGCGCCGCTCGCTGGATGAATCTGAAATTGCGCTGATGCCCAGCGAAGGCGGTGTGCTGGCGACCATTCCGGCGGCGCGAGGAAACAAGTTATCCCCCTTCATGTCTCTGGACGAGACGAGGATCGCATTCTGGCGCAGTGCGCGCCTGTTGCCACCAGGTCGGCGCGTGCGCCTTCTGGAGTTCGATCTGTGGGAGTTTGACCTCTCGCGCGGCACGGAACGCCCTTTCTCGGGTTTGTTCAAGTTTGTCGAAGGGGGACAGGCGCAATACGTTTCGGACGACGAAATTCTCTTCCAGTCCTACGGCCCGTCCGGGCTCTTCACCGATTACCACGATCGCTATGGGCGTAGCGAGATTTATCGAATGAGACGTGGAGACGACAGGGTGCCGGTCCCATGTGCCTTTGATGGAATCTTGCATGCCGAACTGCCGTCCCAGGACCGGGCTGGCCATCTTTGCCTCCAGGGACAAACGCGTCGCCATGGATTGAGTGTGATCCGCCTGTCCTCGCAAGGCGTGCGGCAAGGGTGGCAGTTAATGCATGGGAATTCAGGGTCGGTATTTGAGCCTCGCGAATTGCTATGCGCGCCCGACGGCGACTATATCGCGGCTATCTACATGGATCAGCCCTCCACGCGGGGCAACAGGCTCGGAGGAATGGCTCTGCTGGATATCGCTACCGCAACATGGTCCGCCATCCGCCTGCCCCCGTGGGCAGATGCGGAGATCATCCCCGTGGCAGCTTCATCTGCATTGGGCAATAGCGAAGTGAAACCGTAGTTCTTGACGATTGGAGTGAACGAAGATGGCTTCCGAATACGGCGACATCAGGCTGCTCAACCCGCATTGGGATGAGCTGGCCAGTCTTGTTCCTATATATGGCAACTGGTGCGGACCCGATTGGTCGGCGGGGCAGCGCGGTGGAGAACTGAGTCGGGACGAGCTTGTTCGAGGAGCCGTGCTCAAACGCCCGGGAGTCGATGGAATCACGGAGGACAGCCCGCTGGATGCGATGTGCAAGGATCACGATCTGGCCTATTTTGATGCCAAAGGCCGGCCGGATGAAGCCATGCAAAAGCTCAAGGCCGACGTCGATCTTTTGACGAAGCTCTCTCAGCTGGAACAGGAAAGTCTGCCAGAGGTTGAGCGGACCTATAGCAAGTTCATGGTCTTCGCCTTCGCCGAAAAAATCTGGAATTTCGATCTTCCCGCCCTTGGCTACCAATTGGTGAAGAGCGCATTTGGCGAGCTGATGGCATCCATCGAAATGGGATTCGGAGGTATCGACGGCCTTATCTACACAGATCGGTTCGGGACGACCATGAGTGGTTCAAGTTATCACGGCAATGTGACGGGCCTTGATCGTGAGGGAAATGTCGAGTCCATGTCGTATGTGTTGTTCACTCTGACCCTCGCCGGAACCAACCGGCAGGGCATGTCCGTTACTTACTACAAGGATGCTCATCCAGCGATCCACAGCATTACTTCTCTGCACGACGGGGCGGCCATTGCTGGGAGCGAAACGATAACTACAACCCTCGAAGATGGTTCAGTATTCGTGCAAGTTGGAGCATCCGCCCCAGTCACGATGCCACCCTGGGCTGCTGACGCTCTGCCGCCGTCCGAGTTTACGGACAAAATGCCTCCCGCTTCGGCCGATAGTATCGCGCCGTGGGTCGGAGATGAATGGCCAATATTTCCGGGGGACTTCGGCCTGGTGGATGGCCCTGATTTTCCGACAGAGGCGATGGATCCGTGGGGCGACGCCTCCAGTCCCCACTATTTTGCCACGGTAGTAGAACCCGTGGGTCCAGGTGACTTGATGGGGTCGCCATCGCCGTCTATCGTGGTCGAGGGGGACCCCGTGGACGAGTGGATCAATGCAACATGGGATTCGTTCTATTGTGACAGACCGGGCTTGGACAAATATATGGCAGATTTTTGCGATAGCCTTCTCTGATACAAATCCCCTTGCGATCAAGATATCCGGCGAGCACGGGCAGTACAGTGTCATGGCGCAACTAAGCGATTCGCTTTTCGCAACCTGATATGGCGTCCGGGCATGCTTATTCCGCTGAACACATTCGGCGTCGGCGCCACTTCACTCCTCCGATGTATCCGATAGATTTCGCTGCCCGCGTATATCTCGTGATAACGTGAAAACAGGTGGTCGAGTCGGCTTCAAGCCGCCGCAATCAGCCGGATATCCTCGCTGCCATCCCGCTCCAGCTGCGCGACCAACCCCAATTCCCAATCGAGGTAGTCGCGAAAGCCCTGGTCGCGCGCCGAGAGATCGTCGAACAGGTACGGACTGATGCTCTGGTCGTCGTCGCCCGTCAGCACGCCATCGGCGCCTTGCGCCAGCGGCAGGCCCTGCGCCTGCCAGGCGCGGGTGCCGCCCAGCAGGTAGCGCACCGGGCGGCCGGTGCGCCAGGCCAGTTCGGCCGCCGCCACGGCGGCAAGCACGCCGTCGGGCGAGGTCAGCACGATCGTGCGCTGCGTGTCGGCCGGCAGGAACTCATGCAGGCGATCCGGCGCGGCGTAGCGCGCGCCCGGCACGTGGCCGCGCTCGTAGGCCAAGCGCGATTCGATGTCGAAGACCTCCGCCGAACCCGCGTCGATAGCCGCCTGCAAGGCCTGCGGCCGCAGCGCCGGCACGTCGGGCCGGTGCCGCAGCACCCGCCGCGGTTCGGCGCCGCGTTCCAACGGCACCAGCGCCGGCGGCTGGTACAGGTAGACCTCGACCGCGCCCAGTTGCGCCAGCCAGGCGCCGGTGGTCTGGGCGCGCACGCCGTCCCAGTCGGCCAGCACCACGCGCGCGCGGCGGGTGGCCAGGTACTCGTCGGTGGCCTGCACCAGCTGGCCGCCAGGGGCCCAGCGCCAGCCCGGCAGGTGGCCGGTCTCGTATTCCTCGCGGGTGCGCACGTCGAACTTGTACAGCGTGCGCGTGCCCTGCTCGGCCTCGAAGGCGCGCAACGTGGCCGCGTCGATATGGCCGATGCCGGCACGCTGCGCCACGCCGCGCGCCTGCTCGCGCGCGGCGGCGGCGCTGTCGGCCGACGGTTCGGGCAGCGCCGCCTGGCGGCCATAGGCCAGCTCGCGGCCGGACAGCAGCCATTCCATGGTGCCGTTGCGCAGCGACGCCACCCGGTTGGGGATGCCGGCGTCGATCAGCGTCTGCGCGCCGACAATGCTGCGCGTGCGGCCGGCGCAGTTCACCACCACGAAGGTGCTGGGATCCGGCGCCAGTTCGCGGATGCGGTAGACCAACTCGGCGCCCGGCAGGCTGTGCGAGAACGGCAGCGTGAAGTTGTGGAATTCCTCCGGCGTGCGGCTGTCGACCACCACGATGTCGTCGCCGCGCGCGACCCGCTCGTGCAGTTCGTCGACGTCGATCCACGGCGTGTGCTTTTCGTGTTCGATGACTTCGCCGAACGCCTTGCTGGGCACGTTGGTGCCAGAGAACAGTTCGCGCCCTTCCCGCTCCCAGCCGTCGGTGCCGCCGGCCAGCACCGAGATGTCGGTCCAGCCCAGGCGCGTCAGCTTGGCGGCGGCCTGGTGCGCCAGGGTCTCGTCGTCGTCCACCAGCACGATGCGGGTGTCGCGGCGCGGCACCAGGCGGTCGGCCAGCACCTCCAGGCGCCACAGCGGCGCCGGCACCGCGTACAGCAGATGGCGGCGGGCGTAGCGGCCTGCTTCGCGCACGTCCAGCACGGCGATCTCGGCCTCGCCGCGCAAAGCCTCCTGCAACCCGGCGGGCGACAGGCGCGCATGGTAGATCGCGGCGGGCGGCGAAAAGGTGCGATAGGCGCCGCCGGCGGTGCTCTCGAACACCACGCGGCCGTGCAGGCGGTCGAGCGCCAGGCCGTAGAAATGCAGGTGCGCGCCGGGCGCGTCGCCCACCAGTTCGATGGTGTGCACGTCGGCCGGTCCCAGCACGATGGAATCGCCCACCGCCACGTCCACCCGCCGTACGTGGGTCAGCACGTCGCGCCCCGGCTCATTGCCGGCACTGCGCGCATAGACCTCGTTGCGCTCGTTGCCCGCCACGCCGGCGATGATGGCCCAGGTGGTGTGGTCGTGCGGCGGCTGCGCCTTGCCGGGCTCGCCCAGCGACAGGTACAACGCGTAGCCGCCGTCGGCGTCCTCGGCCAGGCGGTAGATCGAGGTGGGCCGTCCGGGCACGACGGCAAAGGCCTCGGCGGGAAACAATTCCGCGCGGCGTCCGAGCGCTTCGAGCAGGCGGGCCACCGGCGCCAGTTGTTCGGGCGTGGCGCGCGCGGGGTCCGGCACCAGCGCCTTGACCTGCGCGATGAAGTCGCGCACGGCGCGGGCCCGTTCGGTATCGTGGCGGAAAGCGGCTGCGGCCGCGTGGGGATGGGTGCTCATGGGATCCGGCATTCCTGGGGTTGAAGAACCGGATCAGCCTACGTCCGCGATCGGGCTCGGACAACGTAGAAATGCGTCTATGGTTATGCGGGCGGCGATGCGCGCATGCCCGCCGGCCGGCACGGCGCGGCATCGCGCCAGGCGCGCAGGCCACGCAGCCGCGCCTGGTCTCAGGCTTCGCCCTTGAGCGCCTGGTCCACCACCGCGCGCGTCAATGTCGGCACGAACATCTCGATGAAGTGGAAGGCATACCCGCGCAGCCACGCCCCGCGGCGGATCGCCAGGCGCGTCAGGTTGATCTCGAACAGGTGGCGCGCGTCGATGGCGCACAGCCGCGTATCGCGCTCGGCGTCCCAGGCCACCGCGGCCACGATGCCCACGCCCAGTTCCAGCTCGACATAGGTCTTGATGACGTCGGCGTCCATCGCGGTCATGACGATGTCGGGCGTGATGCCGGCGCGGGCGAAGGCCTCGTCGATGTGGGCGCGGCCGGTGTAGCCGCGCCCGTAGGTGATGATGGGATAGCGCGACAGCTGCGACAGGCTGATGCCGCCGTCCATCGCGGCGAGCGGATGGCCCTTGGGCACGATGATGCTGTGGCTCCAGCGGTAGCACGGCAGGTTCAGCAGGCCGGGATAGTCGGCCACCGCCTCGGTCGCCACGCCGATATCGGCCTCGCCTTCCAGCAACATCTCGGAGACCTGCTTGGGCGAGCCCTGGTGCAGGTGCAGCACCACCTCGGGATAGCGCTGGCGGAATTCCTTGATCACCGGCGGCAAGGCGTAGCGCGCCTGCGAATGCGTGGCCGCGATCGACAGCACGCCCTTGCGGCTGTCGGCGTACTCAGCGCCGGCATGACGGATGTTGTCGGCGCATTGCAGGATCTGCTCGACCAGCGGCAGGATCTGCTCGCCCGGCGGCGTCAGGCCGATCAGGCGCTTGCCCGAGCGCACGAAGATGTCGACGCCGACCTCCTCCTCCAGCTCGCGGATCTGGCGGCTGACGCCGGGCTGCGAGGTATGCAGGCTTTCGGACACATCGGTCAGGTTGAAATCGCGGCGCACGGCCTCGCGCACGGAACGCAGTTGCTGGAAGTTCATGGGATGCCGCCGCCTAGCCGAGAAATGCCAGTTGATTGCCGCTGGGGTCCTTGACGTACATGACGCGCGGCGAGGCGTCGGGCAGCGAACAGACCGGGTGAAAGCCGGCGTCGCGCAGCCGCAGCAGGATATCGTCGTAGGCGCGGGTGCGGATGGCCAGGTAGTCGGCCCTGAGCTCGCGGCTGACCTCGGCCACCGGCGACAGCGACAGGGTCGCGTCGCCCAGCGCGAACAGCAGGCGCCCCTCCGGGACCGGCATTTCATCCAGCCCGAGGGTGCCGCGGTAGAACTCGCGCACGGCATCCAGCTGCCGCGCCGCGAAGGAAAGCTGTACCGATCCGATCGAAGAAATAGAGGACATGCCCTGCCGCCAACCTTGGAACAAGGCAAATTCTAGACCCCGAAGGTCCAACCGGAAAAAGACGTTGTAATTGCTTCTACATAATCAGAATCCCTAAGGAAATGTGGTCATTTGCATATGCGTCAGGCGCTGCGGCGCAGGCCGTCGCGGACCGCGCCGAAGGCCCGGTCGAGGTCCTCGACCAGGTCCAGCGGATGCTCCAGGCCGATGTGCAGCCGCACCACTTCATGGCCGCCCTGCCACACGCTGTGCTCGGCCAGCCTTTCCGGCGCCGCTTCCAGCGCCAGGCTTTCGTAGCCGCCCCAGGACGCGCCGATGGAGAAATGGCGCAGCGCGTCGATGAAGCGCGCCGCCGCGCCCGGCTGCTCGGCCCGCAATGCGAACGACACCAGGCCGCTGGCGCCGCTGAAATCGCGCCGCCACAGCGCGTGGCCTGGATCCTGCGGCAACGCCGGGTAAAAGACCCGTTCCACATCGCCATGGCGCGACAGGTATTCGGCCACGCTCAGCGCGTTCTGGTGGTGGCGCGCCAGCCGCACGTCCAGCGTGCGCAGGCCGCGCAGCGTCAGGTAGGCATCGTCCGCGCCCACCGCCAAGCCGAGCGCGTCGTAGGTGGCGCCGACCTGCCGCGCCAGCTCGGGGCTGTCGACCGTGACCACGCCCATCATCACGTCGGAATGGCCGGCCAGGTACTTGGTGGCGGCCTGGATCGAGATGTTGGCGCCCAGCGCCAGCGGCTGGTAGTAAAGGCCGCCGCTCCAGGTGTTGTCGGTGGCCACCAGCACGCCGCGGCTGCGCGCCTGGGCGGCCAGCGCCGGCAGGTCCAGCACCTCGAACAGCAGCGAGCTGGGCGACTCCAGGTACAGCAGCCGCGTGTTGGGGCGGAAGCGTTCAGCCAGATCGTCGCGGCCGGGCGAGAAGTATTCGACCTCGATGCCGTAGCGCTGCAGCAGCGCCTTGTCGACGCGCCGCACCGGCGAATAGACGCTGTCGGACACCAGCGCATGCTCGCCCGGCGCCAGGGTGGCCAGCAGCACCAGCACGATGGCCGACAGGCCGGACGGCGCCAGGATGCTGCGGTGGCCGCCTTCCAGCGACGCGACCGCCGCTTCCAGCGCCTGGTGCGTGTCCAGTCCATGGCGGCCATAGGTGGCGACGCGCTCGCCGGCGGCGCGCTGCGCGTTCAGCGCGGCATGGGTGGCGGTGTCGGCAAAGCGCACGGTGCTGGTGCGCACCACCGGCACGTTGACCGGGCCGGCGCCCTGCTTCAGGTCGGGGCTGCCGGCATGCACCAGCCGGGTCTGGACACGGGCGTGGTCGAGGCTCATGCGCGCTGCTCCTGGCCGGGCTTCATCTGGGTGGCGTTGTAGTTGACGATCTCGACGGTGGCCAGGTCGATGCCGATGCGGCCCGATAACGTTTCCAGCGGCTGGCCGTAAAGGTGGAAATGCAGCGTCGGCTCGTCGCCGGTGACATGGATGCTGTGGATGTCGTCCGGCAGGAACGACACCGGTTGCCCCGGCTGCACCACCACCTCGCGCACCTGTTCCAGGGTCGCGCGGCCGGGCCGCGAACCATCGTCGCTGCGACGGTAGACGCGGTTCAGTTCCTGGCCCGACAGCGCCACGATCACCGCCCAGGTGGTGTGATTGTGCGGCAAGGTGGTCTTGCCGGGGTTGATCGAGTTCAGGTAAAGCGCCGGTTCGCCCGCGGCGGCGTCGGGATTGAGGCGGTAGCGGGTCGAAGCGCCCACGCCCTGCCCCGGCGCCGGCGGCGGGAACTCGGCGGCGGGAAACAGCGCGCGCTGCTGCGCCAGCTGTTCGAGGCGGCCGGTGATCTGTGCCAGCAGGTCGCGGGTCAGCGGCGCGGCGGCCAGCAGGCCGCGAATGTCGGCCAGGGTGTCCTGCACGCGCTGGCGGCGTTCAAGGGTAACGGAATTAGCGGCGGTCATATCGGCTCCGGAGGTTCGGAAAAGCGTCACACTGCAAGACGCAGCGGGTCAAAGGTCAGGTAGGCGTCGATCGGATCGGCCTGGGCGCGCCGCACCGGCGGCTCGGCCGAGGCGCGTTGCAGGAAGGCGCGGGTGCGCTCGCTGTCGGGCCGGCCGAAGATGCGGGCCGGCGGCCCGTGCTCGACGATGCGGCCGGCCTCGGTGAAGTACACCGTGTCGCTCACCTCCTGGGCGAAGCGCATTTCGTGCGTCACCAGCACGCAGGTCAGGCCGTCCTGCACCAGGTCGCGGATCACGGTCAGCACTTCGCCCACCATTTCCGGGTCCAGCGCCGAGGTCACTTCGTCGAACAGGATCAGTTCGGGCCGCAGGGCGAGCGCGCGGGCAATGGCCACGCGCTGTTGCTGGCCGCCGGACAGTTCGCCCGGATAGGCGTTTTCCTTGTGGTCCATGCGCACCTTGGCCAGCAGCTCGCGCGCCAGCGCCTGGGCCTGGGCACGCGGCTGGCCGTTGACCTTGATGGGCGAGATCACCAGGTTCTCCAGCACGCTCAGGTGCGGGAACAGGTTGTATTGCTGGAACACGAAGCCCACGCGCTTGCGCAGGGCGATCAGCTCGGACTCGGTCTTGAGCGCATCGACGCGCACGCCGCCGACCTCGATCGCGCCGCGCTGCGGCCGCAGCAGGCCGGTGATGCAGCGCAGGATGGTGGACTTGCCCGAGCCCGATGGGCCGATGATGGAGACAGCCTGGCCCGGACGGACCTCGACGTCGATCCCCTTGAGCACCTCGGTCTGCCCGAAGGCCAGGTGCACGTCCCGCAGGCTGACCAGCGGGAGCCCGGCGGCGCGGGCGCCGTTGTCAATGATGCGCATAGCGTCGTTCCAGATGGCGCGTCCAGCGCGCGATGGGATAGCAATAGGCGAAGAACAGCGCCAATAGCGTGAAATAGACCAGCACGGTGAAGTCGCTGCGCGCCACCGTGTTGCTGGCCACCGTGGCCGTGTCGACCAGGTCGTGCACGCCGACCAGCGAGGCCAGCGAGGTACTCATGGTGATGCTGGCGTACAGGTTCATCCACGACGGCAGCATGCGCCGCACGCACTGCGGCAGCACGATCATGCGGAAGATCTGCGCGCGCCGGAACGCCAGCGATTGCGCCGCCTCCCACTGGGCTTCGGGGATCGACTGGATGGCGCCGCGGAAGATCTCGGCGACATTGGCGCTGGCCGGCAGGCCCAGCCCGATCACCACCTTGATCCAGTCCGGGAACGGCAGGTTCCAGCCGCCCAGGTTCAGCTCGAACGGGAACACGTAGGTGGTGAAATACACCAGCACCAGGATCGGCGCGTTGCGGAACGCCAGCACATAGGCGCGCGTCAGGCGCCGCAGCGGCCTGGACGGCGACAGCGACAGCGCGCCCACCACCAACCCCAGCGCCGTGCCCAGCGCCATCGCCAGCACGCTGATCTGCACGTTCATGCCCAGCCCGCGCAGCAGCGCCGGCGACCAGTGCCACAGGTGCCGCACCGCGGGCGGGGCGGTATCGGTCAGCGCCCAGGCGACGCCCAGGATCACCAGGGCCAGCAGCAGCACCACCCACGGATCGCGCAGCCATGCCAGCCATCCGCCACCCGCCCGGCGCGCCGCGGCCGCATTCAATACCAGTTCATTGGCCATAGCCAGGCATCCTCAGGCGCGCTTCGAGCCAGCGTCCGGCGACACTCACCAGCCAGGTCAGCAGGCCGAAATACAGCAGGATCAGCAGCAGCAGTTCCAGCACGTTGTCGCGGTGCGACCAGATCATGATGGACTCGTAGGTCACGTCGCCCACCGCAATGGCCGAGGCGATCGCGGTCATCTTCACCAGGTCCACCAGATTGTTGACCAGCGCCGGCAGCGCGAAGCGCAGCGCCAGCGGCAGCTGCACCTGCGCCAGGATCTGGCGGCGCGAGAAGGCCAGCGAACGCGCCGCCTCCAGCGTCACCGCCGGCACCGCCTCGATGCCGGCGCGCAGCGCCTCGGCATGGAACACGCCCTTGTGCAGCGCCACCACGATCACCACCCACATGAACGGCGTGATCGGGCTGCCGCCGCCCAGCTTCTGCGTGATCAGCATGTTCAGCACCAGGAAGGCGCAATACAGCTGCACCAGCGTCGGCGTATTGCGGGTCAGTTCGACGAAGGCCTGCAGCGGCCGCGCCAGCCAGGGCCGGCCGCTGGTGAGCCCGGCCGCGATCAGCACGCCGAACAGCAGGCTGACGGGAATAGTCCAGGCGCACAATTGCAGCGTCACCAGCAGACCGTGGCCGAAGGCGGACAACTCGCCCGGATCCAGCACGAAGCCGTAGTTCAGGCCCAGGGGCTTGAAGAAATGCACCCAGGCCTGCAATGCCTGTTCGATCATGCGGCCGCCTCCAGCGCCGCCGGCCGCAGCGCCGCGACCGCGCGGGCGATGCGCGCGACGGCCTCCGCCACCTTGGCGTCCGAGGCGGCGAACGACAGCCGCAGGTACGGCGACAAGCCATAGGCCGCGCCCCGCACCACCGCCACGCCCTCGGCCTCCAGCAGCCAGTCGGCCACGTCGCCATCGTCGGCGATGACGGCGCGATCGGGCCTGACCTGGCCGATCAGGCCGGCCACCCCGATCCAGGCGAAGAACGAGCCGCGCGGCGCCGCCACGCTCAGGCCCGGCACCGCGCGCAGGCCGTCGACGATCACGCGCGCCCGGCGCGCATAGGCCAGGCGCGCGTTCTCGACGAAGTCATCGGCCACGCCCTGCAACGCCACCAGCGCGGCGGCCTGGCCCAGCGAACTGGGGCCCGATGACACCTGCGACTGCACCGCCTCCAGCACGCCGATCAGCGCCGCCGGCCCCACGCCCCAGCCGATGCGCCAGCCGGTCATGGCGTAGGCCTTGGACACGCCGTTGACCGCCAGCGTGCGCCCCGCCAGGTCCGGCGCGGCGCGCAGCAGGTGCGCGGGCGCCTCGTCGAACCAGATCTGTTCGTACATCTCGTCCCACAGCACCAGCACCGACGGATGTTCGCGCAGCACCGCGGCCAACGCCGCCAGTTCGGCCTCGCTGTAGACCGCGCCTGACGGATTGCCGGGCGAATTCAGGATCAGCCACTTGGTGCGCGGCGTCAGCGCCTGGCGCAGGCCCTGCGGCGTGAGCTTGAAGCCATCGGCCTGGGCGGTCGGCGCCAGCACCGGCGTGCCGCCGTTGACTCGCACCGAATCCAGGAAGGTGGGCCAGTACGGCGTCGGCACGATCACCTCGTCGCCCTCGTCGAGCGTGGCGGCCAGAGCCAGGTAGATCACCTGCTTGCCGCCGTTGGAAATGATGACGTTGGCCGACTCGGTCGGCAGGCCGTGACGCTGGCGGTAGCCATCGGCCACGGCACGCCGCAGCGGGGCGGTGCCGGCCGTCGGCGTGTACTTGGTCTGGCCTTGCGCCAGCGCCAGCGCGGCGGCGTCCTTGATGGCCTGGGGCGTGTCGAAGTCGGGCTCGCCCGAGGTCAGCGCCACGATCGAGCGGCCCTCGGCCGCCAGCCGCGCGGCGCGCGCGCCGGCCGCGGCAATCGGCGACAGTTCCACGCCGCGGACGCGGCGCGCGAACACGCCGGGAAACAGGGATTCAGTCATGACAGGACCTTTCCGGGATTCATCAGGTTCAGGGGATCGAGCGTGTCCCTGGCGGCCGTCGTCATGGCTTGGCCTGGGCCTCGGGGGGAGCGCTGTCGAACTTGCCGGCCTGCGCGTCGGCGTTGGCCTGCTTGAGGTAATCGGCCGGCACGCCGAACCTGTCGGCCTCTTTCACCAGCAGGCCGGACTTGTGCCAGTCGCGGATCACGCCATCGACGAAGGCGCGCGTGTCGGCCTCGTTGCGGCGGGTCCAGATCACGGTGGGCGACGGGATCAGCTGGTCCGGCGTGGCCAGCTCGAAGCCGTCCCATTCCTTGCCGTTGGGACCGTGCAGCGTCTCGTACAGCGCCGGCTGGATGTGCACCGACGCATCGCAGCTGCCGCCCTTGAGCGCCAGCAGCGATTCAGGGATGTTGCGCAGGCCTTTGACCACCGCCCCATAGGTTTCCTGCAGCGGCTTGGCGAAATTGCTGCCTTGCGACACGCAGGCCACCTTGCCCTTCAGGTCTTCCCAGCGCTTGATGCCGCTGCGCTTGGACACCATGGCCGCCCCGCCCACGAGGTTGTACGGGGTCGGCGCATAGCTCAGGATCTCGCTGCGTTCCTGGGTCCACTGGATGTTGGCGATCAGCAGATCGACCTTGCCCGCCTGCAGGAACTGCACCCGGGTCGCGGCCGTCACCGGCACCGTCTCCAGCGTGACGCCGAGCCGGGTGGCGATATCGCGGCCCAGCTCGGTCTGGAAGCCGCCGACCTTGCCGGTGGCCGGATCGAGCAGGCCGAACGGCGGACTGGCGCCGTCCACGCCCACCACCAGCTTGCCGCGTTGCTTGACGCGGTCCAGGGTGGCGTCGGCGTGCGCCGCCGTCGCCAGGGACGCCAGCGCCAGCGCGGCGGCCCACTTGATTGCTTGTCTATTCATCGGTCTTTTCCAACACGGGCGGGCGCGAGGCTCAGCTGCCCTGCTTGTACTTGTCGTGCAGTTCCTGCAGCAGCGGCTGCGCCGGCTGGATGTCCAGGCGCTTCTCGGTGGCGATCAGCCAGCCGCTGCGGTGCCAGCCCTGGATCACCTTGTCGACGGCGGCGATGGTGTCGGCCTCGCCCTTGCGGGTCCACACCACCGAATTGGCCGGCAGCACTTCCGTGGCGATGGGCGCCTGGTAGTCGGCCCATTCGGGATTGGTGCGCAGCAGCGGATGGATCAGGGTCGAATCGTGCACCGCCGCCACGCACTGGCCGCCGCGCAGCGCCAGCAGCGAGTCCGAAGAACTCTTGTAGCCCTTGACCACGGCGCCGTAGTCGGCCTGCAGGGGACGCGCAAAACTGCTGCCCTGCGACACGCAGACCGGCTTGCCGCGCAGGTCTTCCCACTTGGCGATGCCGCTGTCCTTGCGCGTGGCGGCGGCGCCGCCCACTCGGAAGAACGGCGTCGGCGCGTAGCCGAGGATCTCGGCGCGTTCGGGGTTCAGCTCCATCGATGCGATCAGCAGGTCGACCTTGCCCGAGATCAGGAACTGCGTGCGGGTGGCCGTCTGCACCTGCACCAGCTCGGCCTTCACGCCCAGGCCCTTGGCCAGTTCGCGCGCCAGTTCCGGGTTCCATCCCACCAGTTGCTGGGTGGCGGGATCGATCGAGCCGAACACGCCGCCGTTGGCCAATACGCCGATGGTGACGGTGCCGCGTTCCTTGATCTTGTCCAGCGTGGCGTCGGCATGGGCGCCGGTGGCGCCGGCCGCCAGGGCCAGCGCGACGGCCGCCTGCAGGATACGGCCGGAGATATTGCGAGTCTTCATGTTGTTGTGTCGTGGGCATTGAACGAAGTTCTATGCTGCGGTCCGGCGCCGCACAACACAAAGAAGACTTTCAGATATGAATATGAAACCGCTGTTGCGGCGCGCCTACTGGAGCTTGACGTCGGCCGTGGCAATCACGCGGCGATAGGTGGCGATGTCGTCGCGCACGGTCTGGTCCACGGCTTCCGGCGTGCTGGCGGCGATGGCGAAGCCCAGGTTCTCCAGCAGCGTGGCGGTCTCCGGTTCGCGCAGCACGGCCACCACGTCGCGATGGATGCGCTCGACCAACGCCGCCGGGGTCGAGGCCGGCACCACGAAGCCCTGCCAGCTCTCGACCGCGTAGTCGGCCAGCCCCGCCTCCTGCATGGTCGGCACCTCGGGCAGCGCCTTGGAGCGGTACGGCGTGGTCACCGCCAGCGCCACCAGCTTGCCCGAGCGCACGTTCTCGGTGGCGGCGGCCAGCGTGATCAGCATGGCGTCCACGTGGCCGCCCAGCACATCCAGCGTGGCCGGCCCGCCGCCCGGATAGGGAATCTGGTTGGTCTTGGCGCCGATGCGTTCGTTGAGCAGTTCCACCGCCAAGTGCTGCAGGCTGCCGTTGCCGCCGGGCAGCGCCAGCGAGATCTCGCCGGGCCGGCTGCGCACCAGCGCCACGAATTCCTGGAAGGTCTTCACGCCCAGGCCCGGGCGCACCACCAGCAACTGCGGATTGACCACCGCCTTGGTCACGCCGCGCAGATCGCGCAACGGGTCGTACAACGGCTTGCCGGGTTGCAGCGCGTTCAGCGACAAGGCGTCGCCGCCCAGCAGCAGCGTGTAGCCATCGCCGCGCGCATGCGCCACCGCGGCATTGCCGATGGCGCTGCTGGCGCCGGGCTGGTTCTCCACCACCACGCTCTGCCCCCACTTCTCGCTCAGCTTCTGCGCCACGGTGCGCGCCAGCTTGTCGGCGCTGCCGCCGGCCGCGATCGGCACGATCAGCTTGACCGGCCGGCTCGGATACCGCGTGGCGTCGTCGGTGGCGGCCGGCGCGGCGCCGGTCATGTTGCTCAACAAGCCCGCGCCCACCACCACGCCCCCGGCCAGGCCGAGCGCGGCCTTCAGTACGGATCTGCGTCGATTGCCCATCATCCTGCTCCCTGCGGAAATTCCGAGCAGGCCAGGATAGGAGCGCGCCGCGCGCCGGACAAATACCAATGCGCAATGTGGAAATGCCGGGGCGGCCCTTTGCCGGGGTGGCCCCTTGCCGGGGCGGCCCTTCGCCGGGACGCTCGCGCCCGGCTACGCCAGGAACGCCAGCATGCGCCGCGCCAGTTCGCGCGGCTGCTCCTCCGGCAGATAGTGGCCGCAATCGGCCAGCACCCCGCCGCGCAGGTCGCGCGCCAGCGGCCCCAGCGCCTCGTACAGATCGGGCGCGCTGCCATGCTCGCCGCCCAGCGCCAGCACCGGCAGCGTCAACGGCGTCTCGCGCAGCGCCCGGTTCTGCTCGGCCGACTGGTGCGCCGCGCGGTAATAGCCCAGCATGCCGCGCAAGCCGCCCAGCGTCTGGTAGACGCGCTCGTACTCATCCAGATCGGCGCGGCTGAACACGCCCGGCTTGTTGGCGGTCTTGCGGCTGAAGAACCACTCGATCAGCACCCGCTCGCGTCCCTGCAGCAGCGCTTCGGGCAGATCGGGCACGGTGTTGAATAGGAAATGCCAGCGCTTCCAGTTGTCCGGTCCCAGCTCGAAGCTGGCGGGCAGCGTCACGCCGGGGATGTTGGCGTCCAGCAGCACCAGGCGCTCGACCTCGTCGGCGTGGCGCGCCGCGTAGGGATAGGCGATCCAGGCGCCGATGTCGTGCCCGGCCAGCGCGTAGCGCGTCAGGCCCAGCGTGTGGAACAGCGCCCGCAGGCGCTCGCCGGCGCTGCGGGTGTCATAGCCATCGAGCGGCTTGTCCGAATCGCCCTGGCCCGGCAGGTCGATCGCGTACAGGCGGAAATGCGGCGCCAGCAGCGGCATCACCCGGCGCCAGGCGTACCAGCTCTGCGGAAAGCCGGCCAGCAGGATCAGCGCCGGCCCGGCGCCGCCCTCCACCACGTGATAGCCCAGGCCGTCCACGCGCACCTGGCGGTGGCGAAACGGCACGCCGTCCAGCGCGAAGGCGTCGGCGTCCTTGAAGGTATCCATCGTCCGTCTCCGTTCAATGCAGCGCGCCGCCGCCTTCCTTGACGTCCGCCGTGACGGCCAGCGAAGTCGCCACCATCACCTTCACGCCTTCGATCAGCGTCTCCAGCGCCAGGCTGGGCTGGCCGGGATGATGGGCCGCCATCTCGGGCAGGTACGGCACGTGCACGAAGCCGCCGCGCAACGCCGGACGCTCGGTGGCGATGTAGTGCGACAGGCCGTAGAAGATGGTGTTGCAGTTGTAGGTGCCCGCCGTCGACGACACCGACGCCGGCACGCCCGCGCGCCGCAGGTCGCGCACGATGGCCTTGATCGGCAAGGTCGAGAAATAGGCCGCCGGGCCGCCCGCCACCACCGGTTCGTCGATCGGCTGGCGGCCTTCGTTGTCGGGGATGCGCGCGTCCACCACGTTGATCGCGACGCGCTCGATCGACACGTCGCTGCGGCCGCCCGCCTGGCCCAGGCAGATCACCAGGTCCGGTTGCGTGTCCTCGATGGCCTGGCGCAGCACGCCCACCACTTTGCCGATCACGCACGGCAGTTGGCGCGCCACCAGGGTGGCACCGGCCACTTGCGCGCCATCGAGCCGCCGCGCGGCTTCCCAGGAGGGATTCAGGGTTTCGCCATCGAACGGTTCGATGCCGGTAATCAGTACGGTCGTCATTGCGCAGTCCTTCGATTCAATTGCTGTCCGCCATGGTAGGACCGCGCCCTGGAATTGTTGAAATCCATAATCGCTATTCGTACTATTGATGTCATGAATCTTTCCGCCGTCGACCTGAACCTGCTGGTCGCCTTCGAGGCGCTCTACGACACCCGCAACGTGACCCTGGCCGGCCAGCGCATCAACCGCGCGCAGCCCTCGGTCAGCAGCGCGCTGGGGCGCCTGCGCCTGCTGTTCCAGGACGAGCTGTTCCTGCGCACCGCCGACGGCATGCAGCCCACGCCCAAGGCCGTCGCGCTGATGCCGGCCGTGAGCGCGGCGCTGGACCAGATCCGCCAGGCGCTGACGCAAGGCGCCGGCTTCGATCCCCAGGCCGCTGCCGGCCGCCGCTTCACCGTGGCGGCCAGCGACTACGCCGACGTGGTGATCGTGCCGCACCTCGTCGCGGCGCTGCGGCGCGACGCGCCCGGCATCGACCTGCGCATCGCGCGGCTCGACCGCGCCGCCCTCTACGAGCAACTGGACAACGGCAGCGTCGACCTGGCCATCGGCGGCCATCTGGCGCCGCCCAAGCGCATGCTGCGCGAACGGCTGTACCAGGAACACTTCGTCTGCATCGCCGACAGGCAGCATCCGGCGCTGCGCGGCCGCAAGCTGGACCTGGCGCGCTACGTGGCGCTGCCGCACGCGCTGTTCACGCCCAGCGACGACGGCTCGGCGCGCGGGGTGGTGGACGCCAGCCTGGCGCGGCTGGGCCAGCGGCGCCGGGTGGCCTGCACCTTCGCCCATATCGTCGCGCTGCCGCACGCGGTGCAAGGCACCGACCTGCTGGCCACGCTGGCGCGGCGCGCCGCCTTGCGGCTGGCCGGCCCCGGCCTGACCCTGCGGCCGCTGCCGCCCGAGGTCGACCCCGGCCCTTTCGATATCGACATGGTGTGCAGCCGGCGCGCGCCCGGCGACGCGGCGCTGGCGTGGCTGCAACAGGTGGTCCGCGACGCCGCCGCGCGGCTGGCGGATTGACCGGGCGCCCATGAAAAAAGCCGGCCCCTGTACGGGAGCCGGCTTGCCGTGCCGGGCGGCGCGCTGCCGCCTCATGGCGATCTCAATTGGCTTTTTCGTCCTCGCCGGCATAGCCGCTGATGTAGGGGCGGCCCGAGCAGCGCACCATCGCCACGCAATTGGGCAGGCCGCTCTTGGTGCTGCAGGTGTTGCGCGCCGCATCGCGCGCCGTCTTCGGATCCGGATCGAGCGCGGTGTAGCTGGTGCCGCGCCCCTTCACGCCCTTGGCCCAGGCCATGCCGACGCAGGTGTCGCGGTAGGTCAGCACCTTGGTGCAGCCGGTGCATTCATCCCACTCCAGCAGTTGGTTGATGGCGTCCTTCTCATTGGGGTAGCCGTCCGAGTACGTCAGGTCGCCCGAGTCTTTCTCGGCGACGGCGCCCCAGTATTCGCGGTCGTTGAGCTTGGCGGACAGGGCTTCCAACTCAGCGGGCGTGGCCCTTCTGGCCGCCTCCATGTCCTGCGCGCTGTAGCCCGGCCCGACGCACAGCGGCATCGTGGTCAACCAGCATTTGCCGTTGGGGCTGCCTGCGGTGCAGCGTCGGATCGCCTTCTTTGCCGCCATTTCCGGCGACACGCTGTTGCCGGGGAACAGGTCGTTCGAGGTATTGCGGGCATAAGTCATGCAACTGTCCGAAAACCAGCTCAGCGATTTGCAGTCCTTGCCGCCGCCCTTGCGGCAGGCCGCCAACGCCGCCGCTTCGGCCGCCTTTTCCGAGTCCTCCGGCAGCGCCCAATAGATCTTGGCGTGCTTGCCATCCGTCGCAATGCCGCCATACAGTTTGTCGGCATGCGCCTGCGGCGCGAACAGGCCGGCCATCAACGCCAGCGCGCCGAGCGCCGCGCGGATAGTCGGGGAAAATCGGGCAAATAGCATGGTCGGTGTCCGGATCGGGTGGATTCAGCGGCCACGATCTTAGCAAAGCGGATCGGTCGGTCCGTCCCCTTTGCCGATACGACGCGGGCATATTGAGTAACAAATTTCACCATTGGCGCAAGGAAGGTGGCCCCGTTTATCGGTAAAAATGGCGGACATTTCGTAAGCAGGCTGTCAGTCTGCAATCATTCTCCCGTCGCAGGGCTGGCCGCCCCGGCCTGTCACGAAGAGAAACAAAACGTCTGGCGCCAGGTTCGCAATCGCAGCCGCCGCGCCGACCGACACGGAGCGCCGACCGCAAGCCATGATTTTCCCCCTGCCCCTTTCAGCCCGCCGTCCGACGCTGCGCCTGGCCGCCAGCCTGATCGCCGCCGCCAGCCTGGCCGGATGCGCCCCGATGCCCTCCGGCGGCAGTTCCTCGTTGCCCTCGCTCAGCCGGGTCTTCTCGGAAGGCCTGTCGTTCTCTCCCAGCGTCAACGTCGCCCGCAACATGCAGGGCCGCTCGATCAACGACGCCATCGCGGCGCTGGGCGAGCCGTCCCGGAAACGCGCCGTCGGCAACACCATGGAACTGGAGTGGTCCGACTACCAGGCCGCGCCTTACCAGGAATGGGTGACGACCGGCACCACCCAGCAGGTCGTCGGCATGATCCCGGCCACCAACACGACCGCCGCGACGCCGGTATTCCAGCAAAGCAGCAGTGGTTATTACCAGGGCCGCACCCGCATTTATGAATGCAAGGTGCTGATGCGCATGAAGGACAGCGTGATTGTCGATTCCACCGTCGACGGCAATGTCTGCCCGGAATTCATCGCCGCGCTGCGTAAATGGGCCGGTGAAAATGAAGCGAAGAATTATGTCGTGAAATAAGGCCCGCGGCGGCGCATGACAGCCGTCGCCCGTGGGAATCGATTATCTCGCGATGCGCGGCATTTGTTTTGTCGACATTATTTTGGGAATCCCCCCAAAGCTGTCACTTAACTGAATATAAATGCCTTCAAAAAAGCAAAAATAAATATCACCGGCAGATTAATTTTCCGCCACGCCCGCCGTTAGTCATGTTGATACTCCCCGGCAAGCCTCATTGGGCAGTTGTTGCCCGCCAGGACTACCACTGACATGACCACGATCTCCAGCTACACCCCGCCGCTCGTCATCGCCCCGCAGGCGCCGGCGACCGGGGTGTCCCGTGTCACCACCGTCAACCGCAGCCCCGACATCCCCGCGTCCACCTCGGTGACGCTGGGCCAGCCGGCCAACGTGCTGACCTATTCTCCCGAATCGGTCGCCGCCGGGCAGGTGCAGGAACCCGACGCGCTCTCCTCGCTGATGTCCGACAACGTCCGCGCCGCCTCGCTGACCGGTCAGTTCAAGGGCCTGGCCGCGGCCCTGCTGGGCCGCATGCAGAACGATGGCGGCAACTACGCGCTGACGATCCCCTCGGCCCGCGCCGCCGCCCCGGTGGACGGCATCGCCGCGCCCCAGGGCGCGGCCGTGGCCGACAACTCGGTCGCGCTACGCATCACCACTGCCAGCGGCGCCAAGGTCACGGTGACCCTGGAAAGCAATGAAAAGGGCCTGGGCATACAGATCGACGTGGGCGATGCCAAGCTCACCGAAGAAGAACGCAGCGCCATCGCCGGCCTGTCCAAATCGTTCCAGGACGCCGTCGATGGCCTGGCCTCGGTGCCGCCCAAGCTGGCGCTGGGCGCGCTGGCCAAGTTCAACACCAGCGTGCTGTCGTCGGTGTCGCTGGAAGCCACGGTCGGCGCCGAGGGCCCCGACCGCGTCAGCTTCAATTTCCAGGCCGATGCGGGTCAACGCTCGCTGACGGTCAAGACCGTGGCCGGCTCGGCCCAGATCAACGTCGACGCCAGCCAGCCCAGCCAGTTCGGCAGCGCCCAGCAGCAGACGACCGCCATCAACAACTACCTGAGCAAGTTCGACAGCGCCCAGAAGCGCGGCGAAGGCGATGCCACGCTGATGGCCCTGTTCAAGTCGGGTTTCGCGGACCTGCACAAGAGCTACGGCGACTGGGCGCCGCAAGGCACCGCCACGACGCGCCTGGGCATGCCGGCCGAAGTGCATCGCACCATGCTGTCCGGCCTGGCCGACTTCTCCGCCTCGATCAACCAGGCGCCGGTCGCGTCCAATCCGCTGCAGCCGCGCGAATTCGACACCTTCTCCTACGAGACCTCGCAGAACACCACCTCCAGCGGCCGGCCCCAGCTCGACCTGGCGATCACGCAACAGCAGCAATCGTCGCTGAACGCCAGCTTCCACCGCGCGCTCTCGCCCGATCAGAAGCTGAACCTGACCAAGGACCCCGAGTCGCAGAACTACGCGTTCCACCAGATCCGCGACGATTACAGCAACCGCACCGACATCGCCTACGAAGACGGCGAACTGGCCAAGGCCTCGTTCACCGAGTCCAGCACGATGTCGACCCTGGTGAGCAAGTTCGTCAAGGGCAAGCTGGTCGACCAGAGCCGCATCACGCCCACCACCCAGACCCGCACCCAGGACCTGATGGGTCTGCTGCGCGCGGCCGATCTGACCAGCCACCGCGACGACACCCGCACCCCGCGCGACCAGGTCGAGGCCGCCCTGATCCGCAAGCAGGAAGACCTGGCGCAAGCCGTGGCGCGTCTGCGCGGCTGATACGGCGACGCACCCGAAACGGGGCAGGCCCGGCGATTGCGCCGGCCTGCCCCGTCGCTTTTGCCCCGCCGCCCCCGGCGGCTAGGCCTCACGCGGCAGCTTCGCGATCACCTTGATCTCGAAATCGAAACCGTACAGCCAGGTCACGCCCACCGCCGTCAGCGTCGGATGCGGCGCCTGGCCCCAGTATTCGGGCACCACCTGCCAGATGGTCTCGAAGCGGGACGCCGGATCCACCATGAACACCGTCACGTCGACTACGTCCTCGAAGCTGGCGCCCGCCGCCTTCAGGATCGCGTTCAGGTTGTCGAACGCCTGCCGCACCTGCGCCTGCAGGTCGGGTTCGGGCGACCCGTCCTCGCGGCTGCCCACCTGGCCCGACACGAACAGAAAGCCATTCGACCGCACCGCCGGCGAATAGCGGTTGCGTTCATACAGCGCCTGGCGCCCGGCCGGAAAAACCACATCACGCGTTGCCATACTCATCCTCCTGTCCCGGGCCTTAAGCCCGTATTGATGATGCAGGCACTGTACGGACGGCGCGGCCGCCGATAAACGGGCAAGCGTGTCCATCACTGTTTGTAAAATGCAAACAATTCCCTGATCCCCTGGAGTGGCGATGGACCGTTTCGACGCAATGCAGGCCTTCGCCCGCGTGGTGGAGACCGGCAGCTTCACCAAGGCGGCCGACACCCTGCACATGAGCAAGACCAGCGTCACCCAGCTGGTGCAGCAGCTCGAGGCCCGCCTGCGCGTGCGGCTGCTCAATCGCACCACGCGCAAGGTCAACGTCACCGCCGACGGCGCCGTGTACTACGAACGCGTGCTGCGCCTGCTGGCCGACATGGACGACGCCGAGACCAGCCTGTCCAGCGCCGCCGCCGTGCCGCGCGGCCGGCTGCGGGTCGACGTGCCCAGTCCGCTGGCGCGCATGATCCTGGTGCCCGCCCTGCCCGCCTTCCACGCGCGCTACCCGGACATCCAGCTCGACATGGGCGTGAGCGACCGCATCGTCGACGTGATCGGCGAGAACGTCGACTGCGTGGTGCGCGGGGGCGAGCTGACCGACCAGTCACTGATGGCGCGGCGCGTCGGCGACCTGCAATTGCGCGTCTATGCCGCGCCCGCCTACCTGCAACGGGCCGGCGCGCCCGGCCATCCGCGCGATCTCGAGGACAGCCACCACCGCATCGTCGGCTTCCTCTGGTCGCGCAGCGGCAAGCCCCTGCCCTACGCCATGCATCGCGGCGACGAAAGCATCCATGCGCACGGACGCTATGTGGTCGCGGTGGACGACGGCAACGCCTACCTGGCGGCGGGGCTGGCCGGCATGGGCATTCTGTGGCTGCCGGACTACATGGCCCGCGACCACGCGGCGCGCGGCGAACTGGTGCCGCTGTTCGAGGACTGGCGGCTTGATTCGATGCCGCTGTACATCGCCTTCCCGCCCAACCGGCACGTCAGCGCCAAGCTGCGGGTGTTCATTGACTGGGTGGCGGAACTGATGGCGGCGCATGCGCCGGTGAGCGGCGCGGGCCGAGCGGGCGCTGCTGGTTGATACTGTTTCCGGCCGCAATCCAGCCAGGATCAGGCGGCAAACAGGCCCCGCGCGCAGGCGGCCATGGCCAACAGGGCCAACGCATAAGGGACCAGCAATCCATAGGTGGCGCGCTCCCGCAGCGCCAGGCCCAGCGATGCCAGCCGCGCCCGCCTGGCCGTCGCAGGATCGACCTCGCGGCCGTCATAGGCGCAATCGCCATGCTCGGTATAGCGCCCTTCGAACTGCCCCGGCCCGTCATCGCGCCACCGCGCTCGGAAGTAGAGAATGCGGTCTCCCGACCGTACGGCGTCCTCCAGCGTGATATCGGCCGCGGTGTAGCGCACGGCAGGCACCGGCGCCTGTCCCCGCACCGGCCAGCGGGCCTGTGTCTCGGCCTGCTGCGCCAGATGACGGTTGCGGGCCTGCGCCAGCGCTTCGCGGACGTGCAGGCCCATGCGCGCCACGCGGCGGCGCTCGACATCCGCCCACAAGGCCGAGGCCGCGGCGGCGCGTGGCGCCGAGCGGTGATATCGCCACAGCAACCCGGCCAACAGCACCAGCGCGCCGACTCGCATGACCAGTCCGTACTGCCCGGGCGCCCAGGCGCCGGGCGGCGTGATCGCCGCCAGCAGCAGGACCAGCAGCGCCACGGCAACGAGCGCGCGGCGGGGATGGGCGTCGATTCGTGGCATGGCAACCTGTAGCGATGGCTTCGGGCCGCAAATCGTAGCCCGCCGCCAGGCAATTTGAAACATCGACCAACGTTATGTTTAACCTTGCCCCGCCGCGCCCTCGGAAATTCGCTAGCATTCACCCGCCAGCAACAATACCGGGAACCGAGGGGCCATGAACCTGGACACACACGCCATCCGCATGCGCAGCCGCGCCAAGTCCCGCCCCGCCCCGGCGGCGCTGGCGCCGCGCGCCGCGAGGCCACGCCAATGAGCGAATGGAGCGAGATCAAGGCGCGCTTCAAGCGCCCGCTGAATGCGCTGTTCCTCTGCCTGATGCTGCTGATTTTGTCCCGCGATCTCTTCGACGCCGCGGCCAAGGCGTACCTGCCGCCCGATCCCGCCACGCTGCACGCCATCGCCGTGCGCGTGGACAGGTTGGCCGTATGCCCCTACTCGCGGACCGCCAGTTCCCGGCAGAACAGCGGCTACAGGCCCCTTTGCTATTTCTCGAACGACTATCCCGACGTGGCGTTCGAGGCGGGCGCCGTTGTGACCGGCCTCGTCCTGCCACGGACCTTGGAACTGCTGACCGACCGCGAGCCGAACGACCTGAAGAACGTCTACGAGGGCCAGATGTTCAGCGTGCACGTGCCCATCAGGGTTCATGGGGTGCGCCAGATGGACGGCAAGGTGTTGTGGGATCCGGTGGCCACCTACGATAGCGCCTGGTCCAACAAGCAGCGCAAGAAGGCGTATGCCTGGCTCGTGGTGCTGATCGCGCTGGGCTGCGCCGCCTACGCCTTCCTCAGGATCCGGGCGATCCTGCGCGATCCGCATCTATGACCTGACGGCCCGTCGCCCCGCCTGGCTCAGGTCCGCCTGGCCAGCCACACCGTCGCGTTGCCGCAAGCGGCGTCCCATTCGACGTGGCGCAATACCTCGAAGCCGTTGGCTTCGAGCAGCTCGCGGTATTCGGCGCTGTCCAGGCTGCCGTGATAAAGCGGCTGGCCGTCGAGCTGGCCAATGGCCTCGCCCAGCGTCGTACCGCTGGTGAACATCAGCGCCGCGCCCGGCGCGGCCAGGCGCCGGAACTGCGCGAACATGGGCCGCTGGTCCTCGGGCGACAGATGGAAGAAGCTGTGCCACGCGATCAGGCCGTCGAACGGCCCGGCGCAAGGCAGCTGGCGCATGTCGGCGGCGATCCAGGCCTGCTCGGGAAAGCGCGCGGCGGCGCGCGCCAGCAACGCGGTCGAACTATCGACGCCGGTAATCCGGCAACCGTGCTCGATCAGGTGGCCGGCGATCGGCATGCCGGTGCCGCAACCGATGTCCAGCACTCGCGGCGCGGCCGCCGGCAGCGCCGCCAGGAAATCCGCCAGCCACGCGCGCTCGATCAGTGTGTTGCCGCGGTCGCGCTCGAACGCCGCCGCATGCGCCTGGTACAAGGCCATCACACCGGCGGACAAGGGATGGGCCATGTGCGTCGTCTCCTGGCGTCGATCAGGTCTGGCACCGGCACCTGCCGGCCCTTGCCCATCATGCCACGCGCCGGAGGCTCCCGCCCGCGCATGACAGCGGCATGACGATCATGCCCCCGGCGTGCGGCATTCATACAGCTGATATTAAGGCATCGCCCCTACAATCGATTCAGACCGACGGGCCGGCCCCCACGCGAGTGCACGGCCTGAAACAGATGTTCACGCGCGTTTGCCGCCCGGCGGGAACCCGGCCCCGCTTGCGCCTATCCATATCCTGTCCGTTGCCTTCCGGTTCGTATCCCATGCCGTCTACCCCGCAGCTGCACCTTCCCGATCCGGGCGGAATCGTCATTCACGCCAGCGGCGCGCTGGCGATGGCGCAACATTTCCTGTCCGACCTGGGCCTGCGCGCCGCCGCCCACTGCCAGGCGCAACCCGGCGCCGCCGGCGCGCATGCCGCGCTCACCCCGGGTTTCGCCGCCAGCTACCTGCCCGGGCACGACACCACGGGCGTGGCGCGGGCACTGAGCCTGCGCACCGACGCCAACGACGCCGACCTCGATCGCGAGATCGTGCTGGCGATGCTGGCCAGCCCGGTCGCCTTCGCCTTTCCCACGGTCGCGGAACTGGAATCGGCCGTGCGCATCCGCCGCTACATCGTGCGCGCCGCCGCCAAAACGGCGCTGGCCTTCGACACTGAACACGCCGAGCGGCCCGAAGACTACTGGACCTACGACGAGGCGCGCGGCTTCACGGTGCTGCCGGGCCGCCCGCTGATCGACGGCCTGCGCAAGGCCACGCAACCCGAGGCCTCGGGCCAGCTGTACGCCTTCTCGTGCTATCGCGCCACCGAATACGTCACCGTGCTCGGCATCGCGCAGGAACTGCGCGATGCCAATCCCGAATTGGGCCAGCGCCTGCAACGCCAGTGGGAAACGCGCGCGGTCATGTCCGGCAGCTTTCACGAGACCTTCCTGCAGGAATACGGCGCGCTGGACGCGCCGCTGCCGCAGCGCTTCTACGTGCCGGGCGACCGGCTCTGGTTCCGCAATCCCGACGCCGCGTCCTCCGACGTCGAGGGCTACGAAGGCTCCTGGGTGTTCTACCTGGGCAGGGGCCTGTTCAACAATTTCTGGGAACGCGGCGCGCCCTACACGCTGGCCTCCAAGTGCGTCGAGATCTTCCACTGGCGCCATGGCCTGCGCGCCGACGCGGCCGGCAAGCCCTTCATCGACGAAGCCATCGTCAAGGAACATGTGCACCGGACGCTGGCCGACCCCGAGGCCACCGCTGCCGTCCTGGCGCGCATGATGCGGATCCGCGATCCGCAGGGCGTCTACGCCGAGGGCGGCTGCATCGACGCCACCCGCGAACGGGTGCGCTGGGTGCGTCCTGGCCACAGCGATATCGTGCTGCCCGACTTTCCCCGCCCCGCGGTGTCACGGTCCTTCGCGGCCTGACCCCGCATCACGCCGGCGCATCGCTTGACGCGCGGCGTTTCATGAAACATCATATGTTTCATGAAGCACACACTGTTCCGAGTGTCCTCGTGGAGCCGCCCATGACCTTTGCCCAAACCCCCGGCGCCTCGGACGACTATGCCGACCGCGTCGCCCGCCATGTGCCGGGCCTGCGCGACCTGCACCGCATGATCGGCGTGCTGATGGCCGAGCAGACGCCCGCCGACGGCCATCTCCTGGTGCTGGGCGCAGGCGGCGGCCTGGAACTGAAAGCACTGGCCGAAAGCGGCCCGCGCTGGCGCCTGGACGGCGTCGATCCCTCCACGGACATGCTGCGCCAGGCCCGCGCCACGCTGGGCGAGCTGGCGCCGCGCGCCACTTTGCGTCAAGGCTATATCGACGATGCCCCCGAAGGCCCCTACGACGGCGCGACCTGCCTGCTGACGCTGCACTTCCTGGGGCCCCAGGAACGCCTGCGCACGGTGCGTGAAGTGAGCCGCCGCCTGCGCCCCGGCGCCCCGTTCATCGTCGCCCACCACAGTTTTCCGCTGCAACGGCGCGATGCGTGGCTGACGCGCAATGCCGCCTTCATCACCGCCGCCGGCGTGCCGGCCGCGCAGGCGCGCGACGGCATGCAAGCGATGCGCGACAAGCTGCCCGTGCTGGATCCGCAGGCAGACGAGGCCATCCTGCGCGACGCCGGCTTTACCGATATCGAGCTGTTCTACGCCGCGCTGACGTTCAAGGGCTGGGTCTGCCGCAAGGCCTGACGGCACGCGCGGCGCCGGATCAGCCGCGGCCGAAATCCTTCTGCTTGAAATCGGTATCGCCGCGATAGCCATACAGGCGTGAAACCGCCTGGAAATCCTCGAGCGAGAAGCCGGCCCAGGAGTAGTTGCGGATGTTCTTCTTGCTCTGCGCATCGCGCACGTAGAAAGACAGCGAGGCCTTTTGCTCGGGCACGTTCACCGCCTTGTGCAGCGACGGCACGAATTCATATTGCGACGTGGGGTAGGTCTTTTTCACACCCAGCAACGTGCTGACCACGATCTCGGTTTCGCTGAAGGCATAGCGGTTCACGAGCACGTAGTCCTTGCGGACCGCCAGGAACACGACCAGCGCCAGCGCCACGGTGGCCAGGTAGAAGCCCGGCGAGTTGATATCACGATCGACGGTGTAGCGGTAGGCGTAATTGAATACCAGCGACAACAGGCCCACGGCGATGACCAGTTGCCCAAGCTGGGAAAACAGCCATTTGGCCTTGTTCTGGATGTTGACGATCAGCATTGCTAGGGTCCCTATGACGGTTGTTATTGGAAGCACGGGATTGGCAAGCGCGTAGTGTGCCGCAAGCCGACCCGCCGCAACCGCCGCGCCTACGCTTTGTTACCCCTTGGCCAATTGCTGCGCCAGGGCCAGCGCCTGCGCCAGGAACGGCGAGGCGTCGTCCTTGCGATAACTGGCGATCACCGGCGACACGAAGGCCTCGGCGTCGATGCGCACGTGGGCCACGTCGCGCCGTTGCAGGCGCTGCACCGAGGCCGGCACCACCGTCACGCCCAGGCCGGCCGCCACCAGGCCGATGGCGGTCTGCAATTCGTTGGCCTCCTGCGCCACCTGCGGCGCATGGCCAGCGGCGCGGAACAGGTCCAGCACATGGTCGGCGAAGTTGGGCCGCGGCCGGGCCGGATACAGCAGGAACGGCTCCTGCGCCAGCCGGTCGACCGACACGCTGTCGCAGCCGGCCAGCGGATGGCGCAGCGGCACGGCGGCCATCAGCGGCTCGGTCATCAGCACGCGGCGCTCGATCGCCGGGTCGTCCAGCAGGATGCGGCCGATGCCCAGGTCGATGCGGCCGGCCTTGAGCGCCTCCAGTTGCGGCAGCGTGGTCATCTCCAGCAAGCCGACCTCGACCTGCGCGTCAGCGCCGCGCAATTGCCGGATCAGCTCGGGCACGAAGCCATACAGCGTCGACGGCACGAAGCCGATGCCGAACCAGCGGCGCCGCGCCTGGCCCAGCCGGCGCGTGCCCTCCAGCACTTCGTCCAGCCTTGCGGTCAGCAGGCGCGACTGCTCCAGCAGGAACCGCCCGGCCTCGGTCAGGCGCAGCGCGCGGGTGGTGCGCTCGAACAGCGCCACGCCCAGTTCCTCTTCCATCTGGCGGATCTGGCGGCTGAGCGGCGGCTGCGCCATGTGCAGCGCTTCGGCGGCGCGGGTGAAGCTGCCCTCGCGCGCCACCGCCTGGAAGTAGCGCAGGTGCCTGAGTTCCATGGCTATCCAAACCCTATAGGTATAAATGGAGACCCATATAGTCTTGGACTTGGCCGTGTAACGCAAGCGATACTGCGCTTGCCCTGAAGAACCTGCTTTGGAAAGTATGAATCCAGTAACGATAAACTCGGTCGAGGCGATCCTGGTGGATCTGCCGACCATCCGCGCCCACCAGCTGGCCATGGCCGTGATGCAGCGCCAGACGCTGGTGATCGTGCGCCTGCGCTGCAGCGACGGCATCGAGGGCATCGGCGAAGCCACCACCATCGGCGGCCTGTCGTATGGCGAGGAAAGCCCGGAAGGCATCAAGCTGGCCATCGACACCTACCTGGCGCCGGCGCTGGCCGGCCTGGACGCGGCCAACATCCACGCCGCCATGCGGCGCCTGGAAACCGTGGCGCGCGGCAACCGCTTCGCCAAGTCGGCGCTGGAAAGCGCGCTGCTCGATGCCCAGGGCAAGCGCCTGGGCGTGTCGGTCTCGACCCTGCTGGGCGGCGCCGTGCGCGCCAGCCTGCCGGTGCTGTGGACCCTGGCCAGCGGCGACACCGCGCGCGACATCGAGGAAGCCGAGTCGCTGCTCGCCAGCCGCCGCCACAACACCTTCAAGCTCAAGGTCGGCCGCCGCGCCGTGGCCGACGATGTGGCCCACGTGTCGCGCATCAAGCAGGCGCTGGGCGAGCGCGCCCGCGTCACAGTGGACGTCAACCAGGCCTGGAACGAGGCCGACGCGGCCGGCGCCATCGCGCGCCTGGAAGCGGCCGGCGTCGACCTGATCGAACAACCCATCCCGCGCGCCAACCTGGCCGGCATGGCGCGGCTGGCGGCGCGCTTCGTGGTGCCCATCATGGCCGACGAAGCCATCAATGGCCCCGAGGACGCGCTGGCCATCGCCCGCCTGGGCGCGGCCGACGTGCTGGCGCTGAAGATCGCCAAGTCGGGCGGCATCCACGAAATGCTACGCACCGCCGCGGTCGGCGACGCCGCCGGCATGTCGCTGTACGGCGGCACCATGCTGGAAGGCTCGGTCGGCTCGATCGCCTCGGCCCACGGTTTTGCCTGCCTGCCGCGGCTGTCGTGGGGCACCGAACTGTTCGGCCCGCTGCTGCTCAAGGACGACATCGTCGCCAACCCGCCGCGCTACGCCGATTTCGCGATGGAGGTCCCCACCGGTCCGGGCCTGGGCCTGGAACTGGACGAAGACAAACTGGCTTTCTACCGCAGGGACCGCTGACGCGCCCTGCCCCCACGGCTGTTCCCGCGCGCCGGCCACGCATCGGCGCGCGGAAAAATAATTCAAGCACACGGAGACACGACATGGTTTTGCGCCACGCCTTCAAACACCTCGCCCGGGCCTGCATGGGCCTGGCCCTGCTCGGCGCCGCCGGCACCGCCCTGGCCGATAACTACCCCGACCGGCCGGTCAAGTGGATCGTGCCGTTCCCGCCGGGCGGCGCGATGGACAGCATCGCCCGCACGTTGGGGGAATCGATGGGCAAGCAGCTCAACACCTCGTTCATCGTCGAGAACCGCGCCGGCGCCGGCGGCAACATCGGCGCGGCCAGCGTGGCGCGTTCCAAGCCGGACGGCTACACCATCCTGATCGTGGCCAACGGCATGGCCGTGAACCCGGCGCTGTACGCCGACCTGAACTACGACCCGATCAAGGACTTCGCGCCGATCTCGCTGCTGGCGGTGGTGCCGAACGTGCTGGTCACCAACCCCGCGCGCAACGATGTGAAGAGCGTGGACGAAGTGATAGCCAAGGCCAAGGCGCAGCCCAACCACTACACCTACGCCTCGGCCGGCGTCGGCACCTCGATCCACCTGGCGGGCGAGCTGTTCGTCTCCATGGCCAAGATCGACATGCTGCACGTGCCCTACAAGGGCAGCGGCCCGGCCATCGCCGACCTGCTGGGCGGCCAGGTGGACTACATGTTCGACAGCGTAACGTCGGCCAAGCCGCACATCGAGGCCGGCAAGCTGCGCGCGCTGGCGGTGACCACCGCCAAGCGCTCGGCCGCGCTGCCCAACGTGCCCACCGTGGCCGAAAGCGGCCTGCCCGGCTACGAACTGATGCCGTGGTTCGCCGCCTTCGCGCCGGCCGGCACGCCGCCCGAGGTCGTGGCCAAACTGAACGCCGCCATGCGCCAGGCCCTGAACGAGCCCAAGGTCAAGGCGACGCTGGATTCGATCGGCGCCGAATCCATCGGCGGCACGCCCGACGAACTGCGCGACTACCTGGCCAAGGAAACCGCGCAGTGGAAGGTGCTGGTGAAGGAACGCAACATCAAGATCAACTGAGTCACGCGCGGACTCGGCGCGGGCGCGACACGCGCCCGCTGTGCGCCGGCCGAGGGAGTTTCCCCGGCCGGCGTTTTTGCGTCGGCTGTGCCGCTACGCCGGCGCCGCGGTCGTATCGAGCAAGTGATCGACAATCGCCAGGATCTGCTCGGCGGCCTCGGCAATGTGGTGTTCCAGCGCCGCCTCGGCCTCGCCGGCGCGGCCCTGGCGACAGAACGCGATCAGGGCGCTGTGCTCGTCGTGGGCCTGCTGGCGGATCGGCGCGTTGACGATCTGGAAGCGGAAGTAGCGTTCGGATTTTTCATGCAGCGCGCGCACCATGGCCAGCGCCGCCGGCCGCTGCGCGGCGCGGTACAGCAGTTCGTGCAGTTGCCAATTCAAGCGGCCCCACTGCTGCGGTTCGGCGCTGTCCATCCGCGCCACGATGCGCGCCGCCTCGTCCAGTTCCTCGGGCGTGTGCTGCGACACCGCCAGGCGCAGCAGCCAGGGTTCGAGCCGCAGGCGGATGTCGAAGAATTCCTGCACTTCGGCGCGCGACAGCATCGAGACGTAGGCGCCGCGGTGCGCGATCATGTCCACCAACCCTTCGGCGCTGAGCTGGCGGATCGCCTCGCGCACCGGCAGCCGGCTCACCCCCAGTTCCTCGGCCAGCAGTTCCTGGCGCAGGGCGGAGCCCGGCGCGATCGCGCCAGACAGGATGCGGTCGCGCAGTTCGTCGACCACCAGGTCGACGGCGGTCTTGCGCACCAGGCGACCGGCGGATCCGGCGGCGACGCGGGGTTGGGTGGCGCTGGCGGGAGAGGAATTCTGGGACACGTCACATCCGGTGGAAGATTCCGCCCGGCGGACGCCGGACGGCAGCGGATCCGCTCAACCTGCCCCACGCCCAGGAAAACCCCGAGAGACAGCCGGTGTCCGGAACCCGTTTAATGTGAGTATATTGGATCCATGATCCAGCAGAAATCGGCGCCCTTCCCGGGGCGCTGGTTCGGGGCCTTCGCGCCTCGTTTTTCTGGCTCTTTTATTTTGGATCCAATATCCAATCAATAGCCCGACAGTACAAACCGGGCGGATCACGCAACAGGAGCGGCAGCATGAGCATTCAATGGCAAGGCGTATTCCCCGCGGTCACCACCAAACTGAAGCCCGATTTCTCGCTGGACGCGGACGCCATCCGCCAGGGCCTGGAGCGCCTGATCGCCAATGGCGTGGGCGGCGTGGTGATGATGGGCATGGTGGGCGAAAACGCCCAGCTCGCGCCCGAGGAAAAGCTGGAGGTGCTGCGCATCGCGGTCGAGACCGTGCGCGGCCGCGTGCCGGTGGTGTCGGGCGTGGCCGAGACCGGCACCGCGCGCGCGGCGGCATTCGCGCGCCAGGCGGCGCAGATCGGCGTCGATGGGCTGATGGTGTTTCCCGGCCTGACGTACAAGTCGGACGAGCGCGAAACGGTGGCGTTCTACCGCGGCGTGGCGCAGGCCAGTCCCCTGCCCATCCTGCTGTACAACAACCCGCGCGGCTACGGCGTCGACCTGACGCCGGACCTGGTGGCGCAGTTGCTGGAGGAACCGACCATCGTCGCCATCAAGGAGGAATCCTACGACACCACCCGCGTGACCGACCTGATCACGCGCTTCGGCGACCGCCTGGCGGTGGTCTGCGGCGTCGACGACCTGGTGCTGGAAAGCGCCGCGCTGGGCGTGACCGCCTGGGTCTCGGGCATGGCCAACGCCGTGCCGAAAGCGTCGGTGGACCTGCTGCGGCTGGCGGTCGAAGGCGACTTCAAGCGTGCCCGCACGCTGTACGCGGCGCTCACGCCGCTGTTCCACCTGGACACCGTGGTCAAGCTGGTGCAGCACATCAAGCTGGCCGAGCACCTGATCACCGGCAGCGCCGAAACCGTCAAGCCGCCGCGCCTGGACCTGGCCGGCGCCGAACGCGAACGCACCCTCGCCATCACCCGCCAGACATTGGCGGATCTTTCAGCCCTGGGCTACTGATACCGGAGCCACCATGACCCGCACCCGCCTGCCCGCGCTGGCCTTCAGCGCCCTGTCCTTCCTGGCCTGCGCCACCGCCGCTCCCGCCGCGATGGCGGCCGACTATCCCAGCCGCTCGATGGAACTGGTGGTCGCCTACCAGCCCGGCGGCGGCAGCGACAACACCGCCCGCGCCATCGCCGAAGCGGTGCGCCCGCCGCTGCTGGCGCAGCCCACCGTGGTGATCAACAAGCCCGGCGCCAGCGGTTCGATCGGCTGGTCGTATGTGGCCAACGCGCAGCCCGACGGCTACAGGCTGGTGCTGATGACGCCCGAGATGCTGGTGGTGCCGCTGATGGGCATCGGCAAGACCACGGTCAAGGACTTCCAGCCCATCGCCCGCTTCACCGATGATCCGTCGTCGGTCACGGTGCGCGCCGACGCGCCGTGGAAGACGGTGGAGGAATTCCTGGACTACGCCCGAAAGAATCCCGAGCGGGTGGCGGTGTCCAACGCCGGCATCGGCACCGTGCCGCACATGGCGGCCGCGGCGCTGGGCGAGCAGACCGGCGTGAAGTTCGTGCACGTGCCCTACCAGGGTTCGGCGCCGGCCATCATGGGCCTGCTGGCGGGCGACGTGCAGGCCACCACGGTGGCCTATGCCGAACTGCAGCAGCACGTGGACACCGGCAAGCTGCGCACCCTGGCCGTGATGGCGCCGAAACGGCTCGACAACCTGCCGGACGTGCCGACCATGAAGGAACGCGGCGCCGACCTGCAGTTCAGCGTCTGGCGCGGCATCGGCCTGCCGAAGTCGGCCCCGGCCGACGCCATCGAGAAATGGCGCAACGCCGCGCGCCAGGTGGCGCAGTCGCAGGACTTCCAGGCGCTGATGCGCAAGCAGAACCTGACGCCGTCATACGCCGACCAACCGCAATTCGCGGCCGACGTGGCGCGGCAGGAACAGGCCTTCAACGCGCTGGTGCCGAAGCTGAACCTGAAACCCTGACGCGGCGAATCCGGACGTGGAAAACAAAAACCCCGGCTCCAGGCCGGGGTGGGAATCAGGTCTTACATGATGGGGCGTAGGCTTGCGCCCATTGGCAGCCATCACTCCACCGTCGCCCCCGATTTCTTCACCACCTCCGCCCAGCGCGGGATCTCCGTGGCCATCAGGGCGCGCAGTTCATCGGGCGTGCTGCCGACCAGCTCCATGCCCATGGTCTTGCCGAGCTTTTCCTGCACGTCGGGTTCCTTCAGGATCACGGCGATCTCGGCGGCGAGCTTGTCGAGGATGGGCTTGGGCGTGCCCTTGGGCGCATACACCGCCTGCCACGACGCCATCTGGAAGCCGGGCACGCCGGCCTCCTGCATGGTCGGCACGTCCGGGGCCAGCGAGATGCGGTCCTTGGTGGTGACGGCCAGCAGCTTGAGCTTGCCGGTCTGCAAGAGCGGCAAGGCGGCGGTCATCTGGTCGAACATGAAGGTGACCGCGCCCGAGGACACATCGACCATGGCGGGCGGCGTGCCCTTGTAGGGCACGTGCGTGAGCGGCACGCCGATCATGCCGGAGAACAGTTCGCCGGCCAGGTGGGTGGAGGTGCCGGCGCCGGACGACGCGAAGGTGCGCTTGGACGGATCCTTCTTGAGCAGCGCGATCAGGTCGGCCACCGAGTTCACGCCCAGGTTCGGGTCGACCAGCAGCACGTTCGGCAGATAGGCGATCAGCGAGACCGGCTCGAAGTCCTTGACCGGGTCGTACTTCAGGTTCTTGTAGAGGCTGGCGTTGATGGCGTGAGTGCTGATGGTGCCGCCGAACAGCGTGTAGCCGTCGGGCGCGGCCTTGGCCACGTAGGTGGCGCCGATGCCGCCGGCGGCGCCGGGCTTGTTCTCGACGATGACGTTCTGGTGCAGCCGGTCGCCCAGCTTCTGCGCCAGCACGCGGCCGACCACGTCGGTGGAGCCGCCCACGGTGAACGGCACCACGTAGGAAATCGGCTTCTGCGCCGGCCACTCGGCGGCCGTGGCCGGCAGCGCCCACGCGCCCAGCAGCGGTCCTGCCAGCAGCGCGGCCAGCGCGCTGCGACGTTGCTTGTTCATGCTTGTCTCCTGCCCTCTGTGTTTTATAGGCATGGGTCGCCGGCCGGACGGCCGGCGCCAGGGCTCAACGGCCCTGTTCTTTGCGCCACGCGGCGAATTTGTCCTTGGTGGCCGGGTCGGTGGGCGGATACAGGCCCAGGATCGAGGCGCCGGCCTGCACCTGGCTGGTGACGAAGTCCTCGAACGCGGTCATTTCCACCGCTTCGGCGGCGATCTCGTCGGCCAGGTGCGCCGGGATCACCACCACGCCCTCGCGGTCGCCCACCACGATGTCGCCGGGAAACACGGCCACGTCGCCGCAGCCGATGGGCGCATTGATATCCAGCGCCTGGTGCAGCGTCAGGTTGGTCGGCGCGGACGGCCGGTTGTGGTACGCGGGATAGCCGAGTTCGGCGATCTCGGGCGAGTCGCGAAAACCGCCGTCGGTGACCACGCCGGCCACGCCGCGCTTCATCAGGCGGGTCACCAGGATCGAACCGGCCGAGGCGGCGCGCGGGTCCTTGCGGCTGTCCATCACCAGCACCGCGCCGGGCGGGCAGGTCTCGACCGCGGCGCGCTGCGGATGGGCGCGGTCCTCGAACACCTTGATGGTGTTCAGGTCCTCGCGCGCCGGGATGTAGCGCAGCGTGAAGGCCGGGCCGACCATGTTGGGCAGCGTCGCGTTCAGCGGCCGCACGTCCTGGATGAACTGGTTGCGCAGGCCGCGCTTGAACAAGGCGGTGCACAGCGTGGCGGTGCTGATGCCGGCCAGCTTGGCGCGGGTGGCGGGATTCATGTCTGACACGGAAAACTCCAGGGAAAGCGATTCAGGGGATGGCGGGTTCAGAAGATTTCCGGTTCCGGCACGGGCGCGCCGAAGCTGGTCTCGAGGAAGTCGAAGTCGCAGCCCTCGTCGGCCTGCAGGATGTGTTGCGAGTACATCCAGCCGTAGCCGCGCTCGTAGCGCTTGGGCGGCGGCGTCCAGGCGGCGCGGCGCGCGGCCAGCTCCTCGTCGCTGACGTTCAGGTGGATGCTGCGGGCCGGCACGTCGACGGTGATCAGGTCGCCGGTCTTGACCAGCGCCAGCGGACCGCCGATGTAGGCTTCGGGCGCCGCGTGCAGGATGCAGGCGCCGTAGCTGGTGCCGCTCATGCGGGCGTCGGACAGGCGCAGCATGTCGCGCACGCCCTGCTTGACCAGCTTGGTGGGGATCGGCAGCATGCCCCATTCCGGCATGCCGGGGCCGCCTTGCGGGCCGGCGTTGCGCAGGATCATGATGTGGTCGGCGGTGACGTCCAGGTTCTCGTCGTCGACCGCGGCTTTCATGCTGGGATAGTCGTCGAACACCAGCGCCGGGCCGGTGTGTCGCAGGTACTGCGGGGCGCAGGCGCTGGGCTTGATGACGCAGCCGTCCGGCGCGATGTTGCCGCGCAGGACCGCCAGCGCGCCCTCGTCGTAGATGGCGGTGTCGAGCTTGCGGATGACGTCGTCGTTGTAGACCTCGGCGCCGGCGATGTTCTCGCCCAGCGTCTTGCCGGTGACGGTCATGGCCGACAGGTCCAGGTGCCCTTCCAGGCGCGACATCAGTGCCGGCAGGCCGCCGGCGTAGAAGAAGTCTTCCATCAGGTACTTGTCGCCGCTGGGCCGGATGTTGGCGATGACCGGCACCTTGCGGCTGGCGGCGTCGAAGTCGTCCAGGCCCACCGGATGGCCGGCGCGGCGCGACATGGCCACCAGGTGGATGATGGCGTTGGTGGAGCAGCCCATGGCCATGGCCACGTTGATGGCGTTCTTGAACGAGGCCAGCGTCAGGATGCGCTGCGGCGTCAGGTCGTCCCACACCATCTCGACCACGCGGCGGCCGCATTCGGCCGACATGCGCATGTGGTTGACGTCGGCCGCCGGGATCGACGAGGCCCCCGGCAGCGTCATGCCGATGGCCTCGGCGATGGCGGTCATGGTGCTGGCCGTGCCCATCGTCATGCAGGTGCCGTAGCTGCGGGCGATGCCGCCTTCGACCTCGGTCCATTGTTCCTGCGTGATCTTGCCGGCGCGGCGCTCGTCCCACAGCTTCCAGGCATCCGAGCCGGAGCCCAGGATCTTGCCCTTCCAGTTGCCGCGCAGCATCGGGCCGGCGGGCACGTAGACACAGGGCAGCCCGGCGCTGATGGCGCCCATCAAGAGGCCCGGCGTGGTCTTGTCGCAGCCGCCCAGCAGCACCGCGCCGTCCACCGGGTGGCTGCGCAGCAGTTCCTCGGCCTCCATCGCCAGCATGTTCCGGTACAGCATGGTGGTGGGCTTGACGAACGATTCGGACACCGAGATGGCCGGCAGTTCCACCGGGAAGCCGCCGGCCTGGAACACGCCGCGCTTGACATCCTCGACGCGCTGCTTGAAGTGGCTGTGGCAGGGGTTCAGGTCGGACCACGTATTGATGATGGCGATGATGGGGCGGCCGGCCCAGTCGTCGGGGCCATAGCCCATCTGCATCATGCGCGAGCGGTGGCCAAACGAGCGCAGGTCGTCCTTGGCCATCCAGGCGGCGCTGCGCAGGCTTTCGTAGGTGCGTTTCATAGGCGGGTGCGGGTCCAGGGATGCGAAAAGAGAAAGAGAAGAAATCGTTGACCGGACCATTTAAACACTAATACATTAGTGCGTCAGCTAGGTGAAAACCCGCTACACTCCGCTTCCACGACTGCCCCTTGCGATCGACCTTGACGACCGACGCTTCCGACCGACCTACCGAAAATTTCCCGGATTCCGCTCCGATGCCCAGCCCCAAGCTCAGACTGGACCGCTCGCGGCACGCCGCGCCCCAGGTCTTCGAACATCTGCGCGAACAGATCATGTCGCTGGCGCTGGCGCCGGGCGCGCCGCTGTCGCGCGTGGAGCTGGCCGAGGCCTACGGCCTGAGCCAGACGCCGATCCGCGACGCGCTCATGAAGCTGGCAGAGGAAGCGCTGGTCGAGATCTATCCGCAGCACACCACCGTGGTCAGCCGCATCGACATCGCCGCGGCGCGCCAGGCGCATTTCCTGCGGCGTTCGATCGAACTGGAAATCGTGCACCTTTTGGCGCAGAAACCCGATCCCCTGCTGGTCCAGCGTCTGCAGGCCAGCATCGACCGCCAGCGCGTCTGCCACGCCGCCGGCCAATACCAGCAGTTCATGGAAGCCGACCAGGCCTTCCATCGCGACATGCACACGGCCGCCGGCGTCACGGCGCTGTGGGACATGGAGCAGCGCTACAGCGGCCACGTCGACCGCCTGCGCCGCCTGCACCTGCCGGAAGCCGGCAAGGCCGAACGCATCATGGACGACCACCAGCGGGTGCTGGACGCCATCGCCGCCGGCGATGCGCCGCGGGCGCAGCAGGCGCTGCGCGAGCACCTGTCGGGCACCCTCAGCCAGGTGGCCGAGATCTGCAAGCGCTATCCGGACTACGTGCTGGCGCCCTACTCCAACGCATAACGCACGATGAGGGTCCTGCCGTCGCGATCGGCATGCACCAGCAGGCCCTCGCCCGCCGCGTCCAGCCCGAGCAGCCCGCGCTCCTGGTCGGGCGACAGCTGGAACGGCCGCCAACTGCGCCCCTGGTCGCGGGTGTGGAAATACGTGCGGGTGTATTCGCCAAACGAAAACAGGTGGTCGGCGTAGGTCTGGATCACCCAGCCGTTGCGGCCGAACCAGGCCTGCCCGATCCAGGTGGGCCGGCCCCGCACGTCGGGTGTGGCGGCCAGTTCGTGCCAGTTGCCCTGGTCCGGCTCCAGGCGAAAGATGCGGTTGCCATGGGTGGCATACACCGGCTGGCCCAGCACCGGGCGCGACAGCGGGTCCTGCGCCGGCACCGGCGCCACGTCATGGGTGATGCGGAATGCCGGCGACGCGCCGCTCTGGAACCGCACCTCGAAGCGCCGCGTCTCGATGCGCCGCGCGCCGCCATCGGCGGTGACGCCTTCGCGCCAGCTCCAGCCCACCGCGCGGTCGGCCGCCGCCGGGTACAGCGACCAGCCGTAGGCCAGTTGCTCGCCCGCGCCCGCCTGCTCATGAAAGGCCTTGGCGTAGCTGCCGGCATCGGGCCAGACCTGTTCGCGCAACCGCAGCGCCGACCAGCGCCGGGCGCCGTCTTCGCTCACCAAAAGGCGCTCGCCGTCCGCGCCGTCCTCCAGCGCCACGGCGCGCGCCTCGCTCAGGAACATGGTGTGCCGTTGCGGCGCGCCCAGCGCGACCTCCGGATCGTAGCGCCACGTGGCGCCCTGGTCGTCGGAACGCAGGACGTCCCGCGCGGCCGGTTGGTCGCCGTCGCCCGGACGGCGCAAGGTGCTGGTCACCAGATACAGAGTCTGGCCCGGCGTGCCGATGAGCGTCACGCCGGTGTCGCCGCCAATCGAACCCAGCAGCGCGTAGCGGCCGTTGTCGCGGCCGCCATAGACCAGGTTGCGGACCTCGCGCGAGGCCGCGCCAGCGCGCAACAGATCCAGCGCCAGGTCGGCCTGACCGGCGGCCAATGCCGGCGCGGTCCCCTGCGCCGACGCGCGCCGGGGTTCATGGCGCTCGGCCACGGCGGGCAGCAGCGCGTCCAGCACCGGCGCGCGGCCCAACCCGGCCAGGTCGCGCTCGCCCGAGATCAATTGACCGGTCAGGTACTGGTGATCGCCATAGCGGTACAGGCGCGTGCGCGAATAGCCGGCCAGCGGCGGGCCGTCGAGTTCGCCGATGACCTCGCTGCGCGTCAACGGCTGGCCTTCCGGCACCAGCTGGTGCAGGCCATAGGCCAGCAGGCCGGTCGCGGCAATCGCGGCCACACCCGCGAACCCCCTGATATTCATCGTGCTCGTCACTCCTGCGATGCGGGACAGCGCCAGACGTCGCCATGGGCGCCATCCGGACGGACGAGACTATACCTCCGCGCCGCACACCGCGCCGCGCTCCGGCTGTGACCGGATCTTTCTCTATACTGGGGCCACTCACACGGACGCCGCTCGGGAAACGCCCTCATGACAGCAAGGCAAGCGCTACACATACTGATCCTGGCCATGCTGGCGGGATCGGCCTGGGCCGAGCCGGCCGCCACGGCGGCGGACGCCTGCGCCGCGGCGCAGCGTGGCGGCAAAGCCGCGCAGGCCGACGCCTGCGCGGGCGCCAGCGTGCCGCGCGAGGCGGACAATACCGGTCTGGCGCCAAGCCCTGGCTCGGACTGGCAGCCGCTGGCCCCGCAAAGCATGCCGGGGGTGTTCTATGACGGCGCCTCCATCACGCAGCTGTCCGAACGGCCGGTGGTGATGCTGGCCACGGTGGCCTGGTTCTACGCCCAGCCACGGGTCTCCGAAACCAATGGCCAGCCCTATGGGTCGGTGACGCAGGCCGTGATCATGAACTGCAGCAACAATACCTACACCGTCACCGAGACCCAGCATTACGCCGGCCCCAACGCCACCGGCAGCCTGGTGGAATCGCTGCCCGTGGCGGGCATGTCGAGCGCGCCGGTGGTGCGCGACCCGGTGCAACGCTCGCTGCGCACCGTGATCTGCCCGGCCGACGGCCGCCGCGCGCCGCCCCAGGGCACGGCGGCGGGCAAGGACTAGGGCCTGCCGCGACCGCGCCGCGCGTCCTGGTCACGCGTCCGGATGTCCATGCGAGGCGCCTGTTGCATGGACAGGGCCTAGCCGCGCCAATAGCGGTAGAGCGCGCGCGCCGCGGCGTCCAGCGCGAAGCCGAGCGCCCCGATCAGCAGCACCATGGCCATCAGCTCCGAATAGGCCAGCCGGTCGCGCGTGTCCAGGATGAAATAGCCCATCCCCGCCGATACGCCCAGCATTTCGCACGGCACCAGCACGATCCAGAGAATGCCGATGGCCAGCCGCACCCCGGTCAGGATATGGCCCAGGACGCCAGGCAGGATCACGTGGCGCAGGGTTTCCCAGCGGGTCGCGGCCATGCTTTGCGCCAGCTGCAGCCAGCGCGCGTCCAGCTGCTGCACGCCTGCGGCCGTATTCAGCACGATGGGCCACACCGCGGCAAAGGCCAGCAGGAAATACACCGGGTCGTCGCCCACGCCGAACACCATCACCGCTATCGGCATCCACGACAGCGGCGAGATCATGCGCAGGAACTGCATGGCCGGCGACAACGCCGCCTCCAGGCGCCGGTAGCTGCCGATGGCCAGCCCGAGCGGCACGCCGATGGCCAGCGCCAGCCCCAGGCCAACGGCCACGCGCCGCAGGCTCACCAGCACGTGCAGCGGCAGATCCGAGCCGGTCAGCAGTTGCCACAGGCTGGCGAAGGTGGCGGCGGGCGCAAAGCGCCGCGCCATGCCGCCGGCGGGCGCCAGTACCTCGGTACCCAGCCACCACAGCGCCAGCAGCGCCGCCAGGCCGGCCAGCCCAAGCACGGCGCGCGCGGCCGGGCCGTCGCGCCGCGCGCGGGTGCGCGCAGGCACGGCGACGGGCTGCGCGCCGCCCGCGGCCAGCGACTGACGCGCCGTCACGCCCGCACCATCTCGGCCCGGCTGTACGACTCGGGAAAGCCGAAGCGTCCCAATCCGCCCGCCGCCTCGATGGCGCGCCTGACGTAGCGGTCGTCGACCAGCTCGGCGGCCGCCCGCGCCGGATCCAGGTTCACCAGAAAGCCGCGATCGGCCTCGATCACGGTGTCGCGCAGGCGCCGCACCAGTTCCTCGGTATAGCTGGGGAACGGGTATGGCTGGAAGTCGATGCGGCGCTCATCCCAGTCGGCGTGGCGGATCGCGCCGCTGGCCAGGTATTGCTCGCGGTCGGACGGCGGCGGCGCCAGCACCTTGCTCAAGGCCGGCAGGCCGTGCGGGGTGTAGCGGTTGATGCCTTCCTTGGACAGCAGCCTGGCGGTCTCTTCGCGGTTGTCGCGGATCCACAGCTGCGCCTGGACGATGGCGTCGACCACCTTCTGCGACCACTCGGGGCGCTGCTGCAGGTCGCGCTCGTGCATGAACACCACGCAGCAGGCGTGGTTGCGCCAGACGTCGCCGGTAAAGCGCAGCACCTTGCCCACGCCCAGCGTCTCGGCCACGGCATTGAAGGGTTCGGCCACGATGTAGCCTGCGATGCGGTTTTGCGCCAGCGCCGGCGGCATGTCGGCCGGCGCCATCACCACCAGGTTGACTTCGTTGGCGGCCGGCGCGCCGTCCTTGCGCGACACGGGCTCCAGGCCGTTCTCGCGCAGCAGGTATTGCAGCACCACGTTGTGGATGGAATACCAGAACGGGATCGCCACGGTCTTGCCGCCCAGCTGCTTGACGTCGTTGATGGCCGGCGCCACCGTCAGGCCCGAGCCGCCGACGTGGTTCCAGGCCACCACCTTGGCCGGCACCTGGCTGCCGAAGCGCGCCCACACCGTCATCGGCGACAGCAGGTGCACCACGTTGACCTGCCCCGAAATGAACGCCTCGATCACCTGCGCCCAACTGCGCAGCAGCGTCGGCTTTTCGGCCTTCACCCCGGCCTTGTCGAACAGGCCGTTGTTATGCGCCACCAGCAATGGCGCCGCGTCGGTGATCGGCAGGTAGCCGATGCGCACCGGGGCGTCGGGCTCGCTCTGCGCCCGCGCGTTGAACGCCGACAGCAGCGGCGCGGCGCCGCCCACCGTCAGCAGGGCCGAGAGTTTCAACCAGTCGCGACGCGACATGTGTTCAAGGCACATCGATAGACTCCTTGGCGGCTTGGCCGCGTGCGACCCGCAGCGCATCGCGCAGGCGGGTCAGGATTTCCAGGCGCAGCGCGCCCATTTCAGGCAAGAGATCGGCGCGCGGCTGCGGCAGGTCCACCGACCACACGCCCAGGATGCGTCCGGGCGCGCCGCCCAGCAGCACGATGCGGTCGGCCAGCAGCAGCGCTTCGTCGATATCGTGGGTGATGAGGACGGCGGCGGTATGGAAGTCGGCCACCACCTTGCGCAGCAACGCCTGCATGTCGCCGCGCGTGACCTCGTCGAGCGCGCCGAAGGGTTCGTCCAGCAGCAGCACCGCCGGCTGGCGCGCCAGGCAGCGCGCCAGCGCGGTGCGCTGCGCCATGCCACCGGACAGTTGCGCCGGCCGCAGGTGGCGCGCATGCGACAGGCCGACCTCGTCGATGGCCTGGTCGATCCGCAGGCGCCGTTCGGCCGCGTCCAGCACGGGCTGGTGGACGAAATCCAGGCCGAACGCGACATTGCGCTCCAGCGACAGCCACGGCAACAGGCTGGGATCCTGGAACGCCACCGCCACGCGCGGATGCACGCCGGTCAACGGCGCGCCCTCCATCAACAGCGTGCCGGCGCTGGCCGGCTGCAACCCCGCCAGCACCCGCAACAGGCTGGACTTGCCGGCGCCGCTGGCGCCCAGCACCGCCACCACCTCGCCCCGATCCAGCGCCAGGTCCACGTCCCGGAACACGTCCATGGACGCGCCGGGGTAGCGCAGCGCCAGCGCGCTGGCCTGCAACACGGGGCGCGGCGGCGCGCTCATGCGGCGCCCTCGGCCGCGAGCCGGGCCTGGCGCTTGGCCAGCTCGGTCTTGAGCTGCACCAGGCTGGGGGTGACGATGGGCAGGAAGGCTGCCTCGCGCCAGCGGCGCGCAAAACCGTCGCCAGCCGGTCTCAGGTAGGCCGCGCCGCCGCTGGCCTGCAGTTCCAGCTGCACTGCCTGGCTGGCGATCTCGGCCAGGGCGATGCGGCTCTCGAACAGCAGCCACGGTTCGGCCACGAAGCGTTCGCTGCGCACGCCGGCCACCAGGCGCGCGGTCACTTCGTCGAGCTGCCGCGCCAGCGCCTGCAGGGGTTCGGCGAGGATGCCGCGCGACGCCTGGCCCTGCCCGGCCTCGCCAGCCGCGCGCAAGGCGCGCCGCGCCAGGCCGATGGACAGGCCGCACTGCAGCCCGGCGAAGGCCGGCCGCGCTCGCGGCAGATACTGGCGCGCGTCCGGATGGATCAGCCATTCGGGCCCGATGCGTACATCGCGCACGTCCAGCGCCGCCGTGTTGCTGGACTGCAGCGCCAGCAGGTTCAGGTCGGCGCTGCGCGTCAGTCCGTCGATGTCGTGCGGCAAGGCCACCACTGCCGGCGTGCCGTCCGGCGACGAGACGGCCGCGGCCACCAGGAAGCCCTGCTTGCGCAGGTTGGTCACCCACGGCATGCGGCCGTCCAGCCGCCAATCCGTGCCGTCCTGGCGCGCGCCGATCTGCAGCGATTCGATGCCGCTGAGGAACTTCATGGCGTTCGACAGCGCCGTGGCGCCGGCCGTTTCGCCCGCCAGCAAGGGCGCCAGCCACGCCCGCGACAAGGCCGCGTTGGGGCTGCGCAGCAGGTATTCGATGAAAACGCGCTGGCCCCAGGCCACGAAGGCCGCGGCCACGGAATGCTCGGCCACCTGCGACACCGCCTCGATGGCGTCGCCGATATCGGTGCCCGGCGCGCCGCCCTGCTCGGCCGGCACGCCCAGGCGGAACACGCCCGCCTCGGCCAATCGCGGCAGGACCTCGGCGGCGTCATGGCTGCCGTCGTCCAGCGCGCCGGCATGGGCGTCGAGCCAGGCGGCCAGCCCGGGCGACAGGCGCGGGTCCGGTTGCCGCGCCGTCATTGCGCGCCGCTCCAGGCGTAGGCGCCCAACTGCTCGTTCAGTGGCGTCTGCGCCAGGTTGTTGCCGAAATTGCAGATGGTCGCCAACCCCACGCCGACGATCACTTCGAGCGCGTTGCCGTCGCTGTAGCCGGCCTCGCGCAAGGCTTGCAGCTCGGCGTCGCTGACGCGGCCGCGGGTACGGATCACGGCTTCGGTGAACGCGGCCAGCGCCTGCAGGCGGGCGTCGGGCAGCGTGCCTTGCGCGCGCAGCGCATCCACCACTTCGGGCGAGAGCTTGGCCTTGTTGCGCGCCAGCGCGGTGTGGCCGGCCACGCAGAAGGTGCAGCCGTGGCGGGTGCCGGCCACCAGTTGCACCACCTCGCGTTCCCGCAGCGTCAGCCCGGCGCGCGCGTTGATCTGCGACAGCGTCTGGTACGCTTCCAGCGCCACCGGCGCGTTGGCCAGCACGCCCAGCAGGTTGGACAGGTAGCCCGCGCCCTGTTCGGCGGCGGCCAGCGCGGCGCGGGTGGGTTCGGGGGCGCTTTGCGCGGTATGGACGGGCAGACGGGCCATGAAGGTCTCCAGAAGACTGTCAACGAAAACTCGATTGTGCGGGCGCCCCGCCCCGGGCGACAATGCACGGGGGTCGCAAGCTGATGCTCGATCCTATCGACTTTCAGCTATGCGCTTATAACCAGGCGCGATCGCCATCATCGCGCCAAACTGATCCGGTCGTTCCGCCATACCAGCGCGGCCGCCACTCGCCTGCCCTTGCCATGCCGCCCTCGCCCGCCCCGAACGCCGATCAAGCCGCCGTCGACGCCCTGCTGTTGTCGAGCCTGGAGGTGCAGTCCAGCTTGTATCACCTGGGGCAGTACTGCGGCAATTGGTCGGCCAGCACCAGCGGCCGGGCCCGCGCCAGTTTCCACCTGATCCTGCACGGCCGTTGCCGCGTCGACCTGGGGCCGGGCCAGGCGCCGCTGACGCTGGCGGCCGGCGACGGCGTGTTCTTCCTGCGCGACCTGCCGCACGCGCTGACGCCGCTGGACGCGCCCGGATCGGCCGCGCCGGTGTGTCGCGAGATGCGGCCGCTCCTGCCGCGCCAGCCCGACGGCACCGGGCTGGCCTGCGGCTTCTTCCAGTTCCGTCCCGGCCTGGCCGATCTGCTGGCCGATACGCTGCCCGACGTGCTGGTGCTGCGCGCCGACGATGCCCGCTACGCCAGCGCGCGCGGCGTGTTCGACCTGATCCTGGGCGAAACCCGGCGCGACGGCGGCGCCTCGACGGTGGTGCTGGAACGGCTCACCGACATGCTGGTCTTTTTCATGCTGCGCCACCTGGCGATCCACGACCGCCAGGCCCACGGCCTGTTCGTGCTGGCGCGCGACCCGGCCATGGCGGGCCTGCTGCAGGCGATCCTGGCGCGGCCGGCGGACCCCTGGAGCATGGACGACATGGCGCGCCACGTGCACATGTCCAAGGCCACCTTCCACCGCCGCTTCACGCTGCAAAGCGGCACCACGCCCGCGCAACTGCTGCAACTGCTGCGCATGCGCGTGGCGCGGCGCCTGCTCGCGCAAGGCCTGGCCATCGCCGAGGCCGCCGAACAGGTCGGCTACCGCTCGCAAGCCGCCTTCAGCCGCGTGTTCCAGCGCACCGAGGGCGTGGCGCCTTCGGCCTGGCGCAAGGGCTCGCCTTTGCCGGGCGCGCCCGGCTGAAGGCCGCCGCGCCCCTGCCTTGCGACCCCTCGCGTCCCGGCTCGCGGCGCCTTACGACAGCCCCAGCAACAGTTCCGCCAGCAACTGCGGGTGGGTGATGTGCGCCTCGTGCGGCGCGGCGATGTCGACCCAGTTCCAGCCCGATTGCGACTTCACCCATTGGCGCGAGGCCTCCAGCACTTCCAGTTCCGGCTGGGTGCAATGGATGTAGGTGCGCGGGCGGCCGTTGCCCACGGGATGCCGGAGGGTGAGCGGCGTGGTGTAGCTGGCCAGCGGATGCCGCGTCAGGCGACGCTTGACCCAGGCCTCGTCGGCGCTGCCGGGCTTGAATCCCCAGGCCGCCGGCAAGGGCTCGGGAATCGGCACGGCCAGGCCGTTGGTGGCCTTGGAAGCCGCGGCGATGCGCGCGTCGGCCTCGGCCTTCGGGTACACCGAAAACGCGTTCTGGCCGCTTTGCAGCACGATCGAATCGAAGTACACGAGGTGCGCCAGTCTTTCGGGAATGCGGTCGGCCACGCCCGAGATCGGGATGCCGCCGAAGCTGTGGCCCACCAGGATCACGTCGTTCAGTTCTTCGCTCTCGATCACCTGCACCAGGTCCTCGACGAAGGTGTCGATGGTGATGCCCTTGTGCAGCAGGTGGGCGCGGTCGCCCATGCCGGTGAAGCTGGGCGCGTGGACGCGATGGCCGGCCGCGCGCAGCCGCTCGGCCACCGGACGCCAGCACCAGCCGCCGTGCCACGAGCCGTGCGCCAGCACGTAGGTCTTGGCGCGGCCGGACGCGGGTTGGGCTGTAACTTGGGCTGCGGATTCCGAGGCGGGCCGCGCCACGCCGGCCGGCGCAGCCGCCAGGGCGGGCAGCCCCGCCGCCAGTTGCAACAAGGTCCTGCGGGAAATCATGCTCATGCCGCTTACACCTGTGCCAGGGCCTGGTCCAGGTCGGCCAGCAGATCGTCGATATGCTCGATGCCGATCGACAGGCGCACCGTTTCCTCGCGCACGCCCGCCTTCTGCAGCTCTTCGGGATTGAGCTGGCGATGGGTGGTGGACGCCGGATGCGTGGCCAGCGACTTGGCATCGCCGATGTTGACCAGTCGCGTGAACAGTTGCAGCGCATCCTGGAAGCGCGCGCCGGCTTCGCGGCCGCCCTTCACGCCGAAGGTGAACAGGCCGGGCGCCTTGCCGCCCAGGTACTTGCGCACCAGCGCGTGGTCGGGGTGATCCGGCAGGCCCGCGTAATTGACCCACTCGACCTTGGGGTGCTCGCGCAGGTAGCCGGCCACCTTGACCGCGTTCTCGACGATGCGGTCCACGCGCAGCGCCAGCGTCTCGATGCCCTGCAGGATCTGGAACGCATTGAACGGCGAGATCGCCGCGCCGGTGTTGCGCAGCGGCACCACGCGGGCGCGGCCGATGTAGGCGGCCGGGCCGAAGGCTTCGGTGTAGACCACGCCGTGGTAGCTGACGTCGGGTTCGTTCAGGCGCTTGAAGCGGGCCTTGTGCTCGGCCCAGGGGAACCTGCCCGAGTCGATGATGGCGCCGCCCAGGCTGGTGCCGTGGCCGCCCAGGTACTTGGTCAGCGACTGCACCACGATGTCGGCGCCGTGCTCGATCGGGCGCAGCAGGTACGGCGAGGGCACGGTGTTGTCGACGATCAGCGGCAGGCCGTGGCGGTGGGCCAGCTCGGCCAGCGCGGCGATGTCGGTGATGTTGCCCAGCGGGTTGCCGACCGACTCGGCGAAGATGGCCTTGGTGCGCTCGTCGATCTGCGCCTCGAAGGCGGCCAGGTCGCTCGGGTTGGCGAAGCGCGTGGTGATACCGTATTGCGGCAGCGTGTGGGCGAACAGGTTGTAGGTGCCGCCGTACAGCGTGCTGGACGAGACGATGTTGTCGCCCGCCTCGGCAATCGTCAGGATGGCGTAGGTCACCGCGGCCTGGCCCGAAGCCAGCGCCAGCGCGGCGATGCCGCCTTCCAGCGCCGCCACGCGCTGTTCCAGCACGTCGGTGGTCGGGTTCATGATGCGGGTGTAGATGTTGCCCGCCACTTTCAGGTCGAACAGGTCGGCGCCGTGCTGGGTGTCGTCAAAGGCGTAGGCCACGGTCTGGTAGATCGGCACGGCCACGGCGCGCGTGGTCGGGTCGGGCTTGTAGCCGCCATGCACGGCAATGGTTTCCAGCCGCCACTCGGGCTTCTTCGGTTCGGTCATGTGGTGCTCCTCGAAATGCGTTATCGGTAATAGGATCAGGCGGCGAACCCGCGCGCGGCGCGCAGGATGCGGTCGACGTCCCCATGATTGTTATAGGCGCCGACGGACAGGCGCACGTAACCATACTCCACGATGCTGGCCACCACGCCTTCGCGGGCCAGGTGCGCCAGCGCCGCGGCCGGATCGGCCACGCGCAATGCGGTGGTGGTGCTGCGCAGCGCCGCGTCGGCCGGCGATACCACCTGCAGGCCCTGGGCGCGCAAACCGTCGCTCAATGCAGCGGATAGCTCCAGTACCCATGGCTCGATGCGTTCGGGCCGTGCCCAATCGATCAGGTCCAGCGCCGCGGCCCAGCCGGCGATGCCGGGATAGTTCAGGTTGCCGGTTTCCAGGCGGCGGGCGTCGCCCGCGTCGGACACCCCCACCTGCCATTGCAGGCCGGTCTTGTCGAGCGTGGTGATTTCCGACGGGCCGACGTACAGCGGATCCAGCGCGTCGAGCAGGCGCGGCGACACGTGCAGCAGGCCCACGCCCAGCGGCCCCAGCATGCCCTTGTGGGCGCCGCAGGCGAAAGCGTCCACGCCCCACGCATCGACCTCGGCGCGCAACAGGCCCGCGCCCTGGATGCCATCGACCACCAGCCAGATGCCGCGCTCGGCGCAGCGCCGGCCCAGCTCGGCGATGTCGGTGCGCAGGCCCGTGCCGTATTGCACCCACGACACCGCGATCAGCCGCGTGCGCGCGTCGACGTGCTGCCACAGGTCATCGACCGTATAGCGGTGCGCGCGTGCCGACGGCACCCGCACCTGCACGCCGCGACGGCGCAGGTTGAGCCAGGGCAAGGCGTTGGTGGGATGTTCCTGGTCGTCGACCACCAGGTTGTCGCCTTCCTGCCAGGCCAGGCCCTGCGCCACGGTGTTCAGGCCCTCGGTGGTGTTCTTGGTGAAGGCCAGCCGGCGCGCGTCGCCGCCGATCAGCCGGGCCAGCCGCGCGCGCAGCGCGCCGGCATCGCGCAGCCATTGCGGCTTGTCGCTGCGGGCATGGGTGATGCCGTCGAAGAAGGCGGCCACGCCATCGGCCACCTTGGGCGCCAGCGGGCTGGTGTAAGCGATGTTGGCGTATGCCTTGTCGCGAGTGATGGGAAACCATTCCCGGAATTCGTCCTGCCAGCTCATGCGCAACCTTCTTCAATCATGCAACTTGGTATGGACGGATTCTAGGTATATGACGCGAATTTGGATAAGGCTAAGTTCTCATAACCATATGACGATACAGTCGCTCACGATTGCGGCGCGCGACCATAGAATTCATGCCTTTCTTGCATACATCGAATACGGGAACGGCATGCGGTTGATCTCTCTACTCAAGGCCGCCGGGGCGGCGGCGGCGCTGGCTTGCGCTGGCGCGTCCATGGCGGGCGTCACGGTCGACGCCATCAAGAAGCGCGGCGAATTGGTGTGCGGCGTGAGCCAGGGCTCCGCCGGGCTGTCGATCGCCGACAAACAGGGCCGCTGGACCGGCCTGGACGCCGACCTGTGCCGCGCGCTGGCGGCCGCCGTGCTGGGCGATCCCGAGAAGACGCGCTTCGTGCCGCTCAGTTCGCAGCAGCGCTTTCCCGCCCTGCAAGGCGGCGAGATCGACGTGCTCAACCGCAACACCACCATCACCTCCAGCCGCGACGCGGGCCTGGGCATCGTCTCGGCCGGCATCGTGTTCTACGACGGCCAGGGCTTCCTGGTGCCGAAGAAGCTGGGCGTGAAAAGCGCCACCGAACTGGACGGCGCGCAGGTCTGCGTGCAGCCCGGCACCGTCAACGAACAGAACCTGGTCGATTACTTCAAGAAGCACAAGCTCAACTATCGGCCGGTGGTGATCGAGAACCTGGTCGAGCTGGAACAGGCCTTCTACGCCGGGCGCTGCGACGTCTACCTGTCGGATGCCTCGACGCTGGCCGCCAGCCGCGCCGCGCGCGCCGCCAATCCGGACGACTTCGTCATCCTGCCCGAACGCATCAACAAGTCGCCGCTCGGCCCCTTCGTGCGCCAGGACGATCCCAACTGGACCGCCATCGTGCGCTGGACCGTCAACGCGCTGGTGGCCGCCGAGGAACTGGGCATCACCTCCAGGAACGTGGACAGCCAGGCGCAAAGCAGCGACGCCCAGGTGCGCCGCCTATTGGGTCTGGACCCCGGCATCGGCAAGGGCTTCGGGCTGGACGAAGGCTGGGCCCGCAACGTGATCAGGGCCGTCGGCAACTATGGCGAGGTGTGGGACCGCAACCTGGGCGCGGCCACGCCGCTCAAGCTCGATCGCGGCCTGAACCGGCAATGGAACCAGGGCGGCCTGCTGTATTCGCCGCCGTTCCAATAAACCTTCACGCACGCGCTGCCGGCAGGCGGGCCAACGGCCCGCCTGCGCGCTTTTTGGGAAGCCGCCGGCCCCTTCCGGCGCAGGCCAGGACAGACATGATCGCCCTTCACTCCTCGCCCTGGAACGCCGCGCTGCGGCGCTGGTGGCCAGCCGCCGCCTGGACCCTGGGGCTTGCCGCCCTGGCGGCGCTACTGCTGCTGCACATCGAAGCCACGCAGGCGGCCCGCGGCATCCGCGGCGGCTTCGGCTTCCTGTTCCAGCCGGCGGGCTTCCGCATTTCGGAAAGCCTGCTGCCGGTGACGCCCGACGATCCCTACTGGATGTCGCTCGCCGCCGGGCTGGTGAACACGCTGACGGTCGCGCTGGTGGCGATTCCGCTCGCCACCCTGCTGGGCATCGGCCTGGGCCTGCTGCGGCTGTCGTCGCGGCCGCTGGCATCGCGCGCCGCCGCGCTCGTCATCGCGCCCTTGCGCAATACCCCGGTACTGCTGCAATTGTTCGTCTGGTACGGCCTCTTGCTGCGCCTGCCGGACGCGCGCCTGGCGTGGTCGCCGCTGCCGTCCGTGCTGCTGTCGAACCGCGGGTTGGCATTGCCGGCGCTGCACGGCTGGCTGCCCTATGCGCTGGCGGCGGCGGGCGCCCTGCTGCTCGGCTGGCGCCTGCGTCATCGCCTCGGCCGCGCCGCGCCCTGGGCCGCGCTGGCGGCCACGGCGCTGGCCTGGGCGTTGTTGCCCGGCGTCACCATTGATCTGCCCGTCAAGCGCGGCTTGGGCCTGCAAGGCGGCTGGCAGCCCAGCATCGAATTCGCCGCGCTGGTGATCGGGCTGGTGGTGTTCCATGCGGCCTACATCGCCGACATCGTGCGCGCCGCCGTGCGGGCGGTGCCGGTGGGCCTGGTGGAAGCCGGCCAGGCCATGGCATTGACCCCCTGGGGCGTGCTGCGCCACGTCGTCGCGCCCTACGCCGCGCGCGTGGCGCTGCCGCCGTATGCCAACCAGTGCCTGGCACTGGTCAAGAACAGCACCCTGGCCATCGCCATCGGCTACCAGGAACTGATGGCCGTCATCAATACCGCCATCACCCAGACCGGGCTGGCGCTGGAAGGCATCACCCTGGCCGTGGCCGTCTACCTGGGGCTGGCGTTGGCGCTGGGCGGCGCGCTGTCCGCCTGGAACGCGCGCCATGCCCGCCACGGCCCCGGCGACAGCCACGGCGCCCGCCTGGGCGAGCGCCCCGCGTTGCGCCTGCTGGACGACGACAAGCGCGGCATCGGCGGCTGGTTCGGATCGGCGCTGATGGCATTGCTGCTGGGCGCCGCCGGCTGGGCCTTGCTCGATTGGGCGCTGCTGCGCGCCGTCTGGAGCGGCAGCCCCGCCGCCTGCGCCGCCGCGGGCGCCTGCTGGGCCGCCGTGGGCGAGAACCTGCCATTGCTGCTGTTCGGCGCCATGGCGCCCGCCGACCGCGCGCAGGCGCTGGTCGCCTGCGCCGCCCTGCTCGCCGGCGTGGCGGTCGCGCTGGGGGTGGGTCGGCTCGCGGCGCGGCCACGCCTGGCGTGGATCGCGCTGATGATTGCCGTCACGCTGGCCGCGCTGGCCGGTTGGCCCTGGGGTGGCGGCGCCGTCGGCCCGTTGCGCTGGAGCGGCCTGTTGGTGACGCTGATCCTGGCGATCTCCGCGCTACTGGCCGCGCTGCCGATGGCCTTCGGCCTGGCGCTGTTGCGCCGTTCCGCCAGCCCCGGCGGGTCGCTCGCCGCCGCAGCGCTGATCGAGGCCGTGCGCGGCGTGCCGCTGGTGACGCAATTGCTGTTCGCGTCGTTCGTGCTGCCGCTGCTGCTGGGCGGCGGCGTGTCCAAGTTCGGCATGGCCCTGGCCGCGCTGACGCTGCACACCGCCTGCCTGCTGGCCGAAGTGCTGCGCGGCGCGCTGCAGGCAATTCCGCCTGGCCAAATGATGGCGGCGCGCGCGCTCGGCATGCGCCCCGCCGTCGCCTACTGGACGGTGATCTGGCCGCAGGCGCGCCGCATCGCGGCGCCGGCCGCGCTGGGCGTGTTCGTCGGCGCGGTCAAGGACACCTCGCTGGTCAGCATCATCGGCGTGTTCGACGTGCTGGGCGCGGCCAAGGCGGTGGTCGCCGGCACTGACTGGCGTGCCTACCATGTCGAGGTCTACCTGGCGGTGGCGCTGCTGTACTTCAGCGCCAGCCTGGCGTTGGCGCGCGTGGCGCGGCGCATGGAAGGAGCGGTTTCCTGATATCCTCGCCGACGCGCGCGGTGCCGCCTTCGCGGCCAAGCCTATTGGCCCCCTGCGCCCAGCCGTTCCAGCCACGCCGGACGCGGCGCCGCATCCAGCCAGTTCTTGACGATCAACCCCAGTTCGGTGTCGCCGGAGATACGCAGCCGACGCTGGAAGAACAAAGTGTCCGCATCAGTCTCGCCGCGCATCAGGGCCAGCAGTTCCACCACGCCCGCGCCCAGCTCCAGTTCGCAGGCCTCGCGGTTCCACATCGGGCGAAAGACGCCGCCGCGCACGGTGAAGCGGCTGCACAGGCCCAGGTCCTCGATGGTGATGGCGAAGCTGCGGCCCTCCAGTTCCGGTGGCGGGCTGAGCCAGTTCAGGCGCCGCGCCAACTCCAGCCCGGCGACGAAGTGCAGCGACACCAGCGGCGCGGGCAACCGCCGCCCCAGGCGCGCGACCAGGCCCGGCACGGCGAATCGGCTGTCGCTCATAGCCCCTCCTGCCAGGCGATCCCCGACTGGCCATGGAAATAGCCATTGCAGCGGCCGATGCCGGCCGGCGGCTGCACCGTTTCCGGCGCGCGGCCGCCGCGCGCGGCGTCCAGCGCCGCGATGGCTTCGAGCGTGCCGGCCGACTGCGGGCTGACGCGCAGCACGTCGGCGCCCATGTCGGCCAGGTACGCGGCCTGGTCCAGCAGGTCGAGACAGGCGGCCGACTGCACCTGGATGCCGTTGATCGCCAGGAACTCCCGCGATTCACGCGTGCGCATGTCCAGCCCATCGGGATGCTCGATGCAGCGGAAGCCGCACTCGTCCTTCTTCAACCGGAAGTGGCGCGCGGTGAAGCAGCGCGCCGAGAACGCCAGCGCCATGCGGCCCCACACCATGATCTCGGCCTGCAACCCGGCCGGCCGCTCGGCCAGCAACCGCGCCAGCGCATTGACGTGCATTTCCAGCGGCGCCACGAAGCGGGTCGCGCCGCGCGCGGCCAGCCATTCCAGCGTGCCGCCGTGGTAGGCATTCATGTGCGGACCTGCCACGAACGGGCGGCCGCCCAGGTGGCGCATGGCGCCGGCCTCGCCGGCCTCGACCATGAAATCCTGCTGCTCGCACAGGCGTCTCAGCGCCGAAGCCTCGGCGCCGGTCTCGATCAGGGTGCGGCCGGACAACACCACTTCCTTGCCGGTCGCGGCGAGGTCGCGCGCCAGGTCGAGCCAGTCGTCGGCGCGCAGTTCATGGCGCCGGCTACAGACGGTTTCGCCGATGTAGAGGATGTCGGCCGGGCAGTCGGCCAGCGCCGCGTAGAACTCCAGCGTGCGCTGGCGCGGCCAGTAGTACAGCAACGGTCCGACCGAGATGCGGAAAGCCTTGGGTTTCATTTCCATGGACGTTCGAATGCGCCTTGCGTGACTTGGGATCCCTCGGCATGGCGCGCCAGCATGGCGTTCCATTCGGGACGTGGGGAGTAGCGGTTGGGATCGGCGTGCGCGCTGTCGAGCGCGGCGCGCAGCGTGGACACCACCTGCGTGACGTAGGCCGGGCTGCGCTGGCGCCCTTCTATCTTGATCGCCGCCACGCCCATCTCGGCCAGTTTGGGCAAGAGGCCGATGGCGTTCAGGCTGGTCGGTTCCTCCAGCGCATGGTCGGCATGGCCGTCGACCTCGAAGCGCCCCTTGCACAGCGTCGGATAGGCGGCGGCCTCGCCAGGCCCATAGCGGTCGATCAGGATACCGTTCAGGCGCGCATCCAGGCGGCCGTCCTGCTCGACCCAGCGCACCGCGCTGGCGGGCGAACAGACGCCCTTGTTGTTGGGCGAATCGCCCGTGGCGTACGACGACAACAGGCAGCGCCCTTCGGCCATGACGCACAGGCTGCCGAAGCCGAACACCTCGACCTCGACGCTGACGTTGGCGCAGATGCGGGCGATCTCGGCCAGCGTCAGCACGCGCGGCAGCACCACCCGGTGGATGCCGAATTGCTCCTTCATGAGTTCGATGGCGTCAGTGTGGGTGGCCGAGCCCTGCACCGACAGGTGCAGGCGCAGGTCGGGATAGCGGTCGCGGGCATACGCCAGCAGGCCGGCATCGGCCATGATGACCGCATCCGCGCCCAGCCCGTGCGCGGCATCGACCGCCTCGCGCCATTCATGGCCGCGGCCGGCCTGCACGAAGGTGTTGATGGCGAACAGCACCTTGCGTTGCCGGCTGTGCGCCAGTTCGACGCCGGCACGGATGTCGCTTTCGGTGAAATTGAGCCCGGCGAAGTTGCGGGCGTTGGTGGCGTTCTTCAGGCCCAGGTAGACGGTGTCTGCGCCTGCCTCGATCGCCGCCTTCAGCGCGGCCAGGCTGCCGGCCGGCGCCACGAGTTCCAGGGGGGAGGTTCGGGTTTGCATGCCGGCCAGTCTAGGGGCCGGCGAGGCGGGTGGCCTTGTCGCAGATCAAACCGTCCCGCGGCGGCGCGCCACGCCGCGCGATTTCAGGCCGGATCGTCGCCGTGCAGGCCGTGCTCGACGGCGTAGACCGCGACCTGCACGCGGCTGGTGAGGTTCAGCTTCTTCAACACGTTCTGCACGTGGATCTTGACCGTGCTTTCGCTGACGTCGAGTTCGCGCGCGATGACCTTGTTGCTGGCGCCGCGCGCCAGGCACTGCACGATCTGGCGTTCGCGCGCCGTCAGGCGATGACGCTCGGCCTGGCCGGCCGGCGCCTGCGCGGCCAGGCTGGCCTGGCCGCGGAATTGTTCGACCAGCTTGGCCGTCATGCTCTCGGCGATGACGGGTTCGCCGGCCGCGGCGCGGCGGATGGCCGACGTCAGGGCCTCGGCGTCGATGTTCTTGAGCAGATAGCCGCGGGCGCCGTCGCGCAGCGCCTGGCCCAGCTCGTCGGCTTCTTCCGACACGGTGAGGATGATCACCGCACAGGAAGGCAGATCCTGCGTCAGCAGTTGCAGCGTCTCCAGCCCCGACAGGCCCGGCATGTTCAGATCCAGCAGCACCACGTCGGGCTTGAGTTCCTTGGCGCGCTTCAGGCCTTCGACGCCATCGCCGGCCTCGGCCACGATCTCGAAATCGGGCTGGCGCTGCAACAGCAGGCGCATGCCCGAACGGAACAGGGTGTGGTCATCGACGAGCAGGATACGGATGGGCATGGTCTTGAAAGGGTCAGGCGGCCTGGCGTTCGGCGTCGGGCAACGTCAAGGCAATGCGCGTGCCGCCGCCGGGCCGGGATTTCATTGTAATCAAGGCATGCATCCGGGCGGCGCGTTCGCGCATGATGTGCAGGCCGACGTGGGCCTCGCCGCGCTGCGCCACTTCGTCCGGATCGTAGCCCTGGCCGTTGTCGGCGATCAGCAGGTTGAAATCGCGGTCGTTGCGCACCACCACGTCGACCCGGTCCGCCTCGGAATGCTTGCGCACGTTCGACAGCGCTTCCTGCAGGATGAACAGCACCTGCAATTGCTGCTCGGGCGCCAGCGGCGCGCCCACGCCCTGGCTGAAGGCCAGCTCGGTGGCCATGCCGGTCTGGCGGCGGAAACGTTCGACCGTGTCCTGGATGGCGGCCTTCAGGTCGCCCTGGCCCAGCTTGTCGCGGAAGTTGGTGAGCAGCTCGCGCACGTCCTTGTAGCTTTCGTCCACGCCGGTACGCAGCAGCGGCAGGATTTCCTCGACCTCGGCCTGGTCGCCGCGCCTGACGGCCGCGTCCAGCAGCTGCAATTGCAGGTTCAGGAAGTTCAAGCCCTGCGCCAGGCTGTCGTGCAGCCCCTGCGCCACCAGGCCGCGCTCCTGCACCACCGCCAGCTGGCGCGCCTGGGCGCCCAGGCGGCGGTTGTCCAGCGCCACGCCCAGGTGCTGCCCCAGGGTTTCCAGCAGTTGCGAGTCGGACGGCGCCAGCTTGCGCTGGCTGCGAAAATGCAGCGAGTACGAGCCCAGCACCTCGTCGCGCGTGACGATGCGAAACACCGCCACACTGGCGAAGCCGTCGCGCTGGCAGTTCAGGTCCATCTGCGGCGGCGCCTGGCGAAAATCCTGGATCACGACCACGCCAGCCTGGCGCGTGGCCACGCCGCAATAGCAGTCGTCGACACGCATGCAATGCTCGGACTCGACCAATTCCTCGGACAGCCCCACCGACACCACCAGGTTGAGCTTTTCGTTGTCGGGATCGAGCGCGCGGATGCTGCCGCCCTCGGCATCGAACTGCAACATGACGCGGCGCAGGAAGCCCTGGCACATTGCCTCGATCTCGTTGGGCTGGTTCAGGAAGGCCGCCATGTCGTACAGCGCGCCGATGTCGCGGTTCTGCGCCGCGAGCTGGGCGGTCTTTTCGCCCACCCGCTGTTCCAGGCCGGTGTACAGGCTCTGCAATTCGTCGGCCATGCGGTTGAAACCGCGCGCCAGCACGCCGAATTCATCCTGGCTCTCGACCGGCAGGCGGGTGCTGAATTCGCGCGCCGCCATGCGCTGCAGGCCGTCGCGCAGGCGCAGCACGGGCGCGATGATCCACAGGTACAGCAGGTAGATCATGGCCAGGGTGCCGGCGCTGGCGATGGCCGCCAGCACGCCCTGCGACAGCCGCAGCGAGGTGGTCTTGCCGGCGTTGTCCTGTTCGATCATGCGCACGAGGCCGTCGGCCTTGGCGACGAAATCGGGCAGCGTCTCCAGGTATTCGGCCGCGTCCTCGCGGGCGATGGCGCGCATTGCCGCCGGCCGCATGATGTCGCGCCAGTAGTCGGCCACGCCCAGCCAATGCTGGCGGATGGTCGGATCGTTGGGAATGAACAGCGGCCGGGCCGGATTGCCGCGCGCCAGGCGGGCGATGGTGTCGTCCATCAACTGCACCTGCTCTTCGGTGCGCGCCTGGCGCCCGGCCTCAGGCCGCATCAGCTCCACCGCGACCCGGTTGGCGCGCATGCGCAGGCTGCCGGTGTCGTTGATGGCCGCGCCCGCGCCTTCCAGCTGCCACGACAGCCACAGCGTCAGGCCGATCATGCCGAGCACCACGATCAACGCCAGCAGCGAACTGGCGACGATGCGCGTCGACAGCCGGTGGCGTGGCGACGGCAGGCCCTGGGCGTCGGAGGGGGAATCGGGTGTGGTCATGGACTGGGCTTGCGCGCGGGCGTGCCTGAAGCGGGTTGGGCGGTTGCCAGCCGTGAGGCGCACGCCGCGCGGCTAGCAGACTCCAGTGTAGTCGTTCCGCTCAACCCTGCCGCACCGCCCGGATGATGAAATCGGCCACCGCGGCCGGGTCGTTCAGGGGCAGGCAAGGCAGGTCCGTGGCCAGCGCCGCGTCGGTCACGATCGCCAGGAAGCCGGCGTCCTCGGCATGCAGCGGCGGCTTGCCCAGCGCCGGACGGTAGACCTCGATGCGGGGAATGGCCGCCTGCTTGAAACCCTCCACCAGCACCAGGTCGGCCGGCGCCAGGCGCAGCAACTGCTCTTGCAGCGACGGCTCCGGCGCCCCGCGCAGCTCGTGCACGATGGCATAGCGGAACGGCGACGCCACCATCACCTCCTGCGCCCCGGCCTGGCGGAAACGCGCGCTGTCCTTGCCGGGCGGCTCCATCTCGAAGTCGTGGTGGCTGTGCTTGATGACGCTGACCTTCAGGCCGCGCGCGCGCAGCAGCGGCAGCATGGCCTCGATCAGGGTGGTCTTGCCGCTGCCTGAGCGGCCGGCAATGCCGAAAACGGGGGTCATGCGGGCTCCGTGAACAAGGGACAGACAATGGGCAGGAACGCGTCCGCCCGGGCCGAGTATGCCAGCAAAGCGCCCGCCACCAGGTCGAAGTACCAGCCGTGCAGGGTCAGGTCGCCGGCCTGCAGGCGCCGCTGCACGCACGGCAGGCGCTCCAGGTTGCGCAGCGAGATCAGGATGGAGGCCTGCTCGCAGGCGCGCCGGTGTTCCGCCAGCGACGCCGTCGGCATCTCGCTCAACACGCGCAGGCGCGCCGGCTCGGCGATATCCATCCAGCGGTCCAGGTAGTCCGGCTCGCCGCCGCCGCGCGCCGGCCGCTCCATCAGCGCGCGGATGCCGCCGCACTGGGCATGGCCCAGCACGATGATGCGGCTGACCTTGAGCTGCTCGACCGCGAACTGGATAGCGGCCAGCACGCCGTGGTGGCCCTGGTCGCGGTCGGGCGGCGGCACCAGGTTGGCGACGTTGCGCACGGTGAAGATGTCGCCCGGATCGCAGCCCAGCAGCATGGCCGGATCGACCCGCGAATCGCAGCAGCCCACCAGCAGCGTGCTGGGGTGCTGGCCGTCGCGCAGGTTGCGGTACAGCGACGGCGCCTCTTCGTAGTATTGATGCTGGAAGCGCTGGAAGCCATCCACCAGCCGTTCGATGTCGCGCATGGTTCAGCCTCCGGTCTGCGACATGAAACGCACGATGCGCTCGGGCCGGGTGGTGAATTCGTGGCGTTCCGGCTTGGCGGCGATGCCGGCGCGGATCGCTCGTTCCAGGTCGGCGTCGCTGGCGCCCTCGCGCAGCAGCCGCCCCAGCGGCACCTGGTCTTCCTGGCCCAGGCACAGGTAGAGGGTGCCGTCCACGCCCAGCCGCACGCGGTTGCAGGCGGCGCAGAAATGGCGCGACATGGGCGTGATGACGCCCAGCACCGGCGCGCCGCCGCCGCTGCTCCAGTAGCGCGCCGGGCCCGCGCCCTGCCCCGCCAGCGCCGGCACCAGGCCGGCGTCGGCCGCCAGCCGCGCGCCCAGCTCGCCGAGGTCGGCATGGGCATAGCGGCGGCCGCAATCGCCCACCGGCATCGGCTCGATCAGGCGCAGGATGAAGCCTTGCGCCAGCGCGTAGTCCAGCAGCCGGCGCACGTCGGCCTCGGGCGTGGCGGCATGCACCACGCTGTTGAGCTTGATCGGCGCGAAACCGGCCTCGCGCGCGGCCCGCAGCCCGGCCAGCACGGCATCCAGGCAATCGCGTCCGGTGATGCGACCGAACTCGGCCGCGTCCAGGGTGTCCAGGCTGATGTTCAGGCGGTGCACGCCCGCCGCCCGCAAGGCGGCGGCATGGCGCGCCAGCTGGGTGCCGTTGGTCGACAGCGACAGGTCGTCCACCCCCGGCAGCGCCGCGATGGCGGCGGCCAGGCCGGCCACGCCGCGGCGCAGCAGCGGCTCGCCGCCGGTCAGCCGCAAGCGGCGCACGCCCAGGCCGGCGAACAGGCCCGCCAGGCGCGCCATTTCGTCATGGTGCAACCAGTTGGCGGGCTCCTCGAAGCCCTTGAAGCCCTTGGGCATGCAATAGCCGCAGCGCAGGTCGCAGCGGTCGGTGACCGACACCCGCAGATAGTCGATGCGGCGGCCGAAGCCGTCGATCAGCCCCCGCGCCTCGGCCGGCGCCAGGGTGGCGACCGGGGCCGCCGGGGCAAACGCCAGGGCCGGCGCGGGGTTCATGACGGGCTCCCGAACACCCGGTCGTCCTCGGCGCCGCCCAGGTCGATGCCGCGCACGTCGGCGCGATCCACCAGCAGCCTGGCGTACTGGCGCCAGGCGGTGTCGCGGCTGGCGGCGGCCAGGGCCGAGGCGATCGATTCGCGCACCTGCTCGAACGGCAGCAGGCGTCCTTCGATGCGCCGCGTCACCCGCACGATGTGCAGCCCGTGACGGGTTTCCAGCACCTGCGGCAGCAGGCCGCCGGCCGGCAGGGCGAACACGGCCTTCTCGAATTCCGGCACGGTGTCGCCGCGCCCCAACTGCCCCAGGTTGCCGCCCACCGTCGCCGACGGGCAGTTCGACTGCCGCCGCGCGACCTCGGCGAAACCGGACGGATCGGCCAGCAGGTCGGCCAGCACCGCGCCGGCGTGGGCCCGCAGCATATCCAGGTTGACCCCGGGGGTGACCTGGAAAAGGATGTGGTCGGCCTCGATCAGCTCGCCCACGATGAACCGCTGCGGATTGGCCTGGTAGTAGCGGCGGCAGGCCGCCTCGTCGGCCTCGGGCGCCTGGGCCTGGCGGGCCAGCAAGGCCCCGATGGCGTCGTCTTCGGACAAGGGCTCCGATTCCGACCCCAGCCCCAGCCGCGCCGCCTCGTCCAGCAGCACCCGCCGCAGCACCAGCGCCGTGGTGGCGGCGCGCATCGGGTTGGGCGCGTCCGCATGCAGCGGCAGTTCTCGTTCCATGTCGGCGTCGGTCAGTTCGACGCCATTGATGGTCACAGGCATGTCGGCCTCCTTGCCGCTCAGCGCGGGCGCACCAGTTGCCAGGCGCGGCCCAGGTAACCCAGCGACGCGAAGCCGCTCCACACGTGCACCAGGCGCGTGAACGGGAAGATCACGAACAGGGTCAGGCCCATGAACAGGTGCGCCTTGAACAGCGGCGGCACGTCGGCCACGAAGCTGGCGGCGTCGCCGCGGAAGGTCACGATGTGCTGCGCCCAGTTCATCAGGCGCACCATCATCTCGCCATCCATGTGGCCGGCCGACAGCGCGATGGTCGACAGGCCCAGCAGCAGCGTCACCAGGATCCACAGCAGCAACAGCTTGTCGCCGGGCCGGGTGGTCTTGCGGATGCGCGGGTCGCTCAGGCGGCGGTGGATCAGGATCAGCAGGCCGATCAGGCACAGCCCGCCCATGACGCCGCCGGCCACCATGGCGACGGTCTGCTTGAGCGTGTGCGACACGCCGAGCGTGTCCCACACCACCACCGGGGTCAACAGGCCCGCCAAGTGGCCGAAGAACAGCCCCAGGATGCCGACGTGGAACAGGATGTTGCCCAGCCGCAGCTGACCGCGATGCAGCAGCTGCGAGCTGTCGGTCTTCCAGGTGTACTGCTCGCGCTCGAAGCGCGCCAGGCTGCCCAGCAGGAACACCGTCAGGGCAATGTAGGGGTAGATGCCGAAGAAGAACTGGTTCAGGGAATTCATGATGCGTGTCCTGGAAATTAGCGGGTCGCCGGCGCGCGGGGATAGAAGCGCACGGCCTGCGCGCCGTCGCCCGAGAACGGGCGCAGCAGCGGCTCGACGCCGTCGGCGCCGGCGCCGAAGGTCTCCATGGCCTCGTCCATGTCGCGCACCGGCGGCGCGGTCTGTTCGCGCGGCGTGACCCGCGACAGGCCGCGCAGCACGACGAAGACGCTGGCGTAGGGGCTCTCGTTGCGCGCCAGGCGCGAGCCGATGGCGGCCAGCACGTGGATGGCGTCGTCCAGCAGGTCCCGCGCCACGGCCGGGTCGATCACGCCCAGGAACTCCAGGAACAGCGGCACGTGGTCCGGCAGTTCCGACACCACCGGCTCGAAGCCGTGCTGGCGGTAGGTCTCGAGCAGGTCGACCATGGCCTGGCCACGGTCGCGGCTTTCGCCATGCACGTGCTCGAACAGGTGCAGCGAATGGGCGCGGTTGCGGTCGAAGGTGGCGACGTAGGCTTCCTGCAGCGCGATCAGGTCCTGGCTGGCCAGGTGGCCGATCAGCGGTTGCAGGGTTTCCTCGGCCTCGGGATGGGCGGCCAGGACGGCCTCGACCTCGGTCAGGGCGTCGAGCAGCTCCTGTTCGGGGTAGCAGAGCAGCGCGGAAAGCAGTCGATAAAGGCTCATGATGTTCTCCGGTCTCAGGCCGCGGCCTTCTTGCGCGACTTCGGCATGTCGATGAAGATCTCGCTGCCCTGCGGCTTGCGGCCGAACAGCGTGCCTTCCGAGACGCCGCCCGAGCAGCCGTTGCCGAAGGTGAAGCCGCAGCTGCCCTTCTCGTTGAAGCTGTCCTCGACGATTTCCTTGTGGCTGCTGGGCACCACGAAGCGGTCCTCGTAGTTGGCGATGGCCATGATGCGGTACATGTCCTGCACGGTTTCTTCCGACAGGCCGACCTGTTCCAGCAGGGCCGTGTCGTGCTCGCGGTGCACGGTCTCGGCGCGCTTGTAGGCGCGCATCGCCAGCATCCGCTCCAGCGCCTGCAGCACCGGGGCTTCCTTGCCCGCGGTCAGCAGGTTGGCCAGGTAGCGCACCGGGATGCGCAGGCTGGCCACGTCCGGGATCATGGCGCTGGTGCCGAGCGTGCGCTGCGGCATCTTGCCGGCCTCGGCCGCGGTCTGGATCGGCGACAGCGGCGGGATGTACCAGACCATCGGTAGCGTGCGGTATTCCGGATGCAGCGGGAAGGCGACGCGCCATTGCACCGCCATCTTGTAGACCGGCGACTGGCGCGCGGCTTCCAGCCAGGATTCCGGGATGCCCTGCTCGCGCGCCGCGGCGATCACCTCGGGCGAGTGCGGATCCAGGAACAGGTCCAGCTGCGATTCGTACAGGTCCTGCTCGTTGCCGACGGCGGCGGCGCGCTCGATCTGGTCGGCGTCGTACAGCATGACGCCCAGGTAGCGGATGCGGCCGACGCAGGTTTCCGAGCACACGGTCGGCTGGCCGGCCTCGATGCGCGGATAGCAGAAGGTGCACTTCTCGGCCTTGCCGCTGTGCCAGTTGTAGTAGATCTTCTTGTACGGGCAGCCCGAGATGCACATGCGCCAGCCGCGGCACTTGTCCTGGTCGACCAGCACGATGCCGTCGTCCTCGCGCTTGTAGATCGAGCCCGACGGGCAGCTGGCGACACAGGCCGGGTTCAGGCAGTGTTCGCACAGGCGCGGCAGGTACATCATGAAGGTGTTCTCGAAGGTCGAGTACATCTCCTTCTGCACGCCCTCGAACAGGGCGTCGCGGCTGCGCGCGGCGAATTCGCCGCCCAGGTCGTCTTCCCAGTTGGGGCCCCATTCGATCTTGTCCATCTTCTTGCCGGTCAGCACCGACACCGGGCGCGCGGTGGGCGGCGTCTGCGACAGCGGCGCGTTCTTCAGGTGCTCGTAGTCGAAGGTGAACGGCTCGTAGTAGTCGTCGATCTGCGGCAGGTTGGGGTTGGCGAACAGGTTGGCCAGGATGCGCAGCTTGCCGCCCTGGCGCGGTTCCAGCTTGCCGGCCGCCGTGCGGCGCCAGCCGCCCTTCCACTTCTCCTGGTTCTCCCATTCCTTGGGATAGCCGATGCCGGGCTTGGTCTCGACGTTGTTGAACCAGGCGTACTCGACGCCGTCGCGGCTGGTCCAGACGTTCTTGCAGGTGACCGAGCAAGTGTGGCAGCCGATGCACTTGTCCAGATTCAGCACCATGCCGATTTGGGCGCGTATCCTCATGATTGCTTCTCTTCCTGTTGCGTTTGGACGGCGGGATCTTCGACCAGCGGGCCTTCCAGCCAGTCCACTTTCTTCATCTTGCGCAGCACCACGAATTCGTCGCGGTTGGCGCCCACGGTGCCGTAGTAGTTGAAGCCGTAGGCCTGCTGGGCGTAGCCGCCGATCATGTGGGTCGGCTTGAGCACGGTGCGCGTCACCGAGTTGTGGATGCCGCCGCGCTTGCCGCTGGTCTCCGCGCCCGGCACGTTCACGATCTTTTCCTGGGCGTGGTACATCAGGCACATGCCGACCGGCACGCGCTGGCTCACCACGACGCGCGCGGTCAGCGTGCCGTTGACGTTGAACACCTCGACCCAGTCGTTGTCGACCAGCCCGGCCTGCCTGGCCTCGGCCTCGGAGATCCACACGTGGGGACCGCCGCGGCTCAGGGTCAGCATGCGCAGGTTGTCGGAATAGGTGCTGTGGATGCCCCACTTCTGGTGCGGCGTGATCCAGTTCAGCACCAGTTCCTTTTCGCCGTTGGGATAGCGGCCCAGCATCGGCGCCACGGTCTTGGTGTCGATGGCCGGTTTGTAGACGCACGAACCCTCGCCGAAGTCCAGCATCCAGCGGTGGTCCTGGTAGAACTGCTGGCGGCCGGTCAGGGTGCGCCACGGGATCAGCTCGTGCACGTTGGTGTAGCCGGCGTTGTAGCTGACCTCTTCGCTTTCCAGGCCCGACCAGGTCGGCGCCGAGATGATCTTGCGCGGCTGCGCCTGGATGTCGCGGAAGCGGATCTTGTCGTGCTCGCGGCCCACCGCCAGGTGGGTGTGGTCACGGCCCGTGATCTTGCCCAGCGCTTCC